>OZ253470.1:3405000-5031631 GCA_965261735.1 Alphaproteobacteria bacterium | reverse complement strand
CTCGACGCCTATTACGCCGACCAGGTGGTCGGCGGACCGTCGGCGTTCGTGATGGCGGTCGCCGACTACGACGATTTCGCCGATGCCATCCTGCGCAAGCTCATCCGTGAGATTCTCGGCGGGCCGATTGCGACCGACCCCGGGAGCATCTACGCCCGAATCGACGTCGCCGACGCGCACCCGGGGACCGAGCGGCCCGTGCCCCGGCCCCGGCCCCGGCCGCAATAGGGTGATGCCCCAGGACCCTCGTCGTGCGGAGTGGTTTCGCTACTACTCGGGCAAGCGGATCTATCACCAGTGGTTTCAGGTCCATCTGTTACGTGACCTCGACGTGACGCGGGTACTGGAGGTCGGGCCCGGCCTCGGGCTCGTCACCGCCATGCTCGGCAACGCGGGCTTCGCCGTGACGACACTCGACCTCACTCCGGCGCCTGACGAGGACCGGCGGGTGGGCCGCATCGAGGCCGATCTACGGACCGTATCCGGTGAGCGGCTCGCCGGGTTCGATTGCATTCTCTGCTGCGAGACTCTCGAGCACCTTTATTGGCACGAGGTCGACGGAGTGCTCGCCAAGTTCCGTCACTCGGGTGCGCGCCACGTCGTACTCTCCGTCCCGTACGAGGGCCTTCAACTCGACATCAGGCTCTACCTCAACCGGTTCAAAGCGGCGCAATCCGTGGCCTTCCGCAAGCTCAGGTTCCTCCGTTCCTTCCGCTTCGACGCCGTCGCCGATCCGCAGTGCCACAAGTGGGAGGTCGGCTACCGCGGCACGAGCCTGAGGGCGCTGGAGCGTAAGCTCAAGGGCGCCGGGTTCCGAATTCGCCGGCGTGACTTTACGAGTCCGTGCCGCTCCGTCTTCTTCGTTCTCGACAACCCTTGAGTTGCGGCGCCTCACGAACGAGCGGCCGCCAGCCGGGAGTCGGGCTTTTTTCTCAATTTTGTCGAGAAGAATCGCCAAATAAAAAGAGAATGGAGAACAAATGATATGAGCGTAGAGTCAAATAATGAAGCGCTCTTTTACACAAGATTAAGCAATCCACGATAAAACTCCCCGTACCTATCCGGTTTACACCCACACCCACTAGGGCTAGAATGGGCGCAACCCGGATATAGGGGAGCGCGCCATGGATGTTCTCGACCGCGCCGATCTCCCATTCCCGCATTCGCTACCCGAGTTCCAGCGACTTTTCCCCGATGATGCGGCCTGCGCTGTTGGTAGCGACCGTAAATTTCCCATTTGTAACGACCCAAAATTTCTCACTTTGGGCTTGTCGCTGAAGGCGTCCCGGGCCGCTCTGTTGGCTTTGCCAACAGAGCGGGATCGGTGCGCGGATGTACAAATGGGAGACCAGGATGTTGTTGAAGCACTATCTGGACCGGGGTGTCTCGAAGGCGGAGCTGTCGAGGCGGTTCGGGGTGAACCGTCGGACGATCCACAATTGGGTCGATACCGGCCAACTGGACCGGGATCTGGCGGCCGGTGCGCGAGGGTATTCGCCCCGTCCGCCGGTGGCCCACAAGCTGGACCCCTACAAGGCGATCATCGACGCCCGTCTTGAGGCGTTCCCGAAGCTGTCGGCGAAGCGGCTTTTCGATGAGGTCCGCGCTGCGGACTACCCGGGCTGCTACTCTCGCGTGAACGACTACGTGCGGGCGACGCGACCGCGCGAACCGGTTGAATCGCTGGTCCGGTTCGAGACGCCGGCGGGGCGTCAGGGCCAGGTGGACTTCGGTACGTTCACGCTGCCCTGGGGCCGGCGCCATGCCCTGGTGATCGTCCTCGGCTACTCCCGGCTGCTGTGGCTGCACTTCTATACTCGGCAGACCATGCCGGTCGTGTCCCAGGACGTGGTGTAGGAGTTGTTGGAGCCTCTGTTAGCTGTGGGTAGGCGGCTTGCCGTAGCGACCGCCGAGAGTCTGGCGTAGGCAAGCCGGCTATCCACAGCGGAGGCCATCGCGGTTCCGGTTTAGGGTTGGGCTAGTGCAAACCAACCTGACCCGAAGGAGAACCACGATGACCCAGGACATGATGACCCTGCGCGCGCTTTTGGAGAAGAGCTCCGATGCCGATCTGCTTTGCGAGATGATCGGCTTCACGGCCGAGCGGCTGATGGCACTGGAGGTTGAGGGCCTGACCGGCGCCGGGCACGGCGAGCGCTCGGCGGATCGTATCACCCATCGCAACGGCTACCGCGACCGGTCCTGGGAGACGCGGGCCGGCACGGTCGAGCTGAAGATCCCGAAGCTGAGGAAGGGAAGCTACTTCCCGGGCTTCCTGGAGCCGCGGCGGATGGCCGAGAAGGCGCTGGCTGCGGTGATCCAGGAGGCCTACATCCAGGGGGTGTCGACCCGCTCGGTCGACGATCTGGTTCAGGCCCTACTTGTCTCGGATAAGCTCGCAAAACAACGTTGCTCAATTACGATCTACTCTCGCCGCGGCACAGATAAGTCAGACATCGCAGATTGGATCGAAGAATGCGAAACCGCTGAAGAGAAAATGGACCTACGGCAGACGATCCTAGATGGGGCCGTTAGTCCGAATGAGATCGAAAAACCTGGGACAGACGAGCGGGCCACCGGGAGAACGGTGTCGTTCCGGAATTCGAGCCTTGGAAGAGGACGGTTGCCGGCGACGAGATACTGTCTAGCCTCGCAGACCTTATCAACCAGCATCTGTACATTAAACCCGAGCAAGCCGACGCGGTGGCGTTGTGGTGTGCTATGGCGTGGCTCCACAAACACCCGAAACTTGAGTGCGTCGCGTTCTTGAACATCACCGCCCCAGGTAGTAAAGCTGGGAAAACCACGCTAGTTACCCTCGTTGTGGCGCTCGTCCCGCGCCCGAAGTCGTTGGTCGGGGCGAGTGAGGCGTTTGTGTTCCGCTTGATTGAGAAATATGCACCGACTTTGATACTGGATGAAATAGACAGACAACTCGCAAAGCATGACGGGGAAGGCGCCTATTTGGCTGGACTGCCGAACGGGTCGCAAACACGGGAAACAGCAACAATAGGCCGAGTGGAAAAAGTCCAAAACGGGCAGGTGACTGAACTAGTCCCCGTGCAGTTTAGCACGTGGTGTCCAAAGGTCTTGTGCGGCATCGGGGGCCTCGCGGACACGACTGTTGAACGATCTATCCAAATCAGGATGGAGCGGAAACCCAAGAACGAGCGTCGCCCCCGCTGGCGCAATCACGACCGCCAAGCAGTTATGAACCTGTGCCGAAAATCGGGACATGGGTAGAGAGTAAAGCCGATGAAATCGTTGATGCCCGCGAACGGGTAAAACTACCCGAGACTATTAACGACCGGCAATGGGACTCATGGGAGGTTCTAGTAGCAATTGCGGATGTCGCCGGGGGCGATTGGCCAAAACGAGCCTATGCGGCCTGCGAACACATCACAGACGCTTCCGAGGATACGCGATCCAACGCAGAACGATTGATTGGTGATCTGTGCTCCATTTTCTCCAACACAGAGGGGGAACAATTCATCAAATCATCAGTCATTTGTGACTACCTAAACATGATGGAAGAGCGGCCTTGGTCGAAGTGGAATAAGGGCAAAGGCTTCGACACGAATGCACTCTCTCGAATGCTCAGACCCTTTAAGATTAAACCGAGACAGAAGAAGCAATTCGATGGGTCCGTTATGCGCGGACAATTGCATGATATGGTGCTGGGTGGCCACAGTTCAAGGAATAGTTATAAGCCCCTTTCACAAGGTGGACTTTCGGGTGAGTACTTTAAGACCGCTGCCCCTGGCAGAAGCGTTTCATCAACGAAGCATTCAAACCATCGGTAACGACTGCCGCTCTATCGGTTGCCCGAGGTAACGGCAAGACGGCGTTGCTGGCGGGTATCGCGGCGGCGACGGTTGAGGGTCCGCTAGTAGTCCCGCGCGGCGAGACGATCATCGTGGCCAGTTCTTTCGAGCAAGCCCGGATCGCATTCGAGCATATCGCCGCTTTCATGGGGCCGAGGATTTTCCGAGACAAGGACCGTTGGCGCGTTTGGGACACCGCGCAGCAAGCCCGGATCGAATGCAAGTTGACCGGCGCTCGCGTCCGCGTCATGGGGAGCGATCCGCGCCGGGCGCATGGGCTCGCGCCGGTCTTGATCTTGTGCGATGAACCGGCACAGTGGGATCCCAACAAATCTGAGCGCATGGTGGCCGCGCTACGGACGGCGGCGGGTAAACAAACCAGTTGCAAATTCGTCGCCCTCGGGACGCGGCCCGCGAGCGAAGATCATTGGTTCAGCCGGATGCTCGCGGGCGGGGCGGATTACGCGCAATGTCACGCGGCGGACGGCGAAGATAAGCCCTTCGCCAAGTCCACTTGGCGCAAGGCCAACCCGTCGCTCGCGCGGATGCCTGATCTTGAAGATGCCATCAAGTCGGAAGCGGAGGAAGCGAAGCGCGACCCCTCGGCACTGGCGATGTTCAAATCGCTGAGGCTCAATCTCGGGATGCCGGACGTGCGGCGCGAATATCTGATTGGCCCGGACGCGTGGAAGGCGGCTGAGGCGGACGTGCCGAGAGAAGGTGAGCTGGTATTCGGGATCGACCTAGGCTCGGGCGCGAGCATGAGCGCCGTCGCGGCTTGCTGGGCCGGTAGCGGACGGCTCGAAATCATGGCCGCGGTCCCTTCGCAACCGTCGCTGGCCGAGCGCGGTTTGCGGGACGGCGTGGGCCGTCTCTATCTGAACATGGCGGATAGCGGCGACTTGCTGACGCTAGGCGAGCACGTCACGGCTATCGACGCACTTCTTCAAACCGCCTTTGTCCGGTTTGGTGTTCCTACTTCCATCGTTTGCGACCGGTGGCGGGAGAAAGAATTGCTGGATGCGCTTTCCATGATTGGCGCGGCGTCTGTTATCGAGGTCCGGGGCATGGGCTTCCGGGACGGTAGCGAAGATGTGCGTCACTTCCAGCGCGCAATTCTGTCCGGGCAAGTCAGGCCGCAGCCGTCTCTCCTCCTCCGCTCGGCAATGAGTGAGGCGGTGACCGTAAGCGACCCCGCAGGCAATCGGAAGATCGTCAAACGCCGCGACAAGTCCCGCGACGACGCGGCTGTTGCTGCCTGTCTCGCCGGCGCCCACGTCCACCGGCTCCTATCCGCGCCGGTCGAGGATGGACCGGGTTTCGTGAGGGCGGCGATATGAGCACAAAACATGAACACCAGACGATCTACGCGACGCAGCGCTGGGGGACGGTGCGCGCCCGAGCGCTCGCCCGAGACGGCGGCTTGTGCGTCCAGTGCTGTGCGGAGGGCCGAACGACCTTGGCTGAGATTGTCCATCACCTAGCGCCGATCCGAGACGGCGGTGATCCGTGGTCGCTAGAGAATTGCGAGAGTGTTTGCCGCGCCTGCCATATGGCAGAGCACGCAACCGCGCCCACCCCCGCGCAAATGGGATGGTCGAACCTGGTCCGTGAACTACTGCCAATGGAGGTACAACGATGAAGAAAACCATCAAGCTGCAAGTGGAGCAGTCCGAATTGCGGGAGAAGCTCAACACCATTCTCGCAATCGAGGAAGAGCTTACGGATGAGCGCCGCGTTGCCCCCCCAGACACTCCCGCGCCCTTGTAGGAAAGGGGGAATGCCTGGGGGAACTGCGATGGATAAGTACGTAAAAAGTTCTTTATTTTAAAGTACTTAGCCATATTGTCTGGCTCCCCGGGCCGGACTCGAACCAGCGACCTAGTGGTTAACAGCCACCCGCTCTACCAACTGAGCTACCGGGGAAGGAAGTGCTTCCTTCGATGCTTTACGAGGCACCGCCGGGCAGCGGCTTATAGCAATCGGCCGTCGCGCTGGCCATACGCAAATCCAGGCGCGGTGAGCGCCGCCTTGGAGGCCCGGGCCGGACTCGAACCGGCGTGCGCGGATTTGCAGTCCGCTGGATAGCCACTCTCCCACCGGGCCCTAACCATTCCGAAACCGCGCTCCGCCATAGTCGTGCGGGCGAGCCCGAGTCCCGCCGGCGGTGGCCCGGTTGTGCTCGCGAACAACGCGGGCTATATACCGCGTTGGGGACACGAACACCATCAAACCGTCGGGCCAGGAACGAAACACGGGCAACCATGCCTGATTACGCCGCCGCGCGCCGGCACATGGTTCACAGTCAGCTCGAGCCCAATCGGATCAGCGATCCTAGGGTGATCGCCGCGATGGCGGAGGTGCCGAGGGAGCTGTTTGTCCCCGAAGCGCTCAGCGGCGTCGCCTATGTCGATGAGGACCTCGCCGTCGGGTCGGGGCGCTACCTCATGGAACCCCTCGTGTTCGCGTGGCTGCTCCAGGCCGCCAACGTCGGCCCCGACGATATCGTTCTCGATGTCGGATGCGCCACCGGGTACTCGACGGCGGTGTTGGCCCAACTCGCCGGTACGGTGGTGGCGCTCGAGAGCGACGCCGAGCTGGCGGCGACCGCGGCCGCATTGATCGCCAAGCTCGAAATCGGCAACGCGGTGGTCGTGACCGGTGCGCTCGCCGACGGCTATGCCCAACAGGGCCCCTACAACGCCATAGTCCTTAACGGCTCGCTCGAGCAGGTGCCGGACGTCCTCGGCGAGCAGCTCACCGAGGACGGTCGGCTGGTCGCCATCATTGGCGGCGGGCGGGCGGCCAAAGGCATCGTGATGACCCGGTCGGGCGGGCGCCTTTCGTCGCGGCCGCTTGTCGACGCCGCCGTGCCGCCGCTGCCGGGGTTCGAGGTCGCACGGGGGTTTGTGTTTTGAAACGGGCAAGGGCGGGCCGTTGCGGATGGGCGCGCGCCTTCCGGCAAAGTCTCGCCGGTTGTGCGGCCGCGGTTGCCTTGATCGTGGCCCTTCCGGCTGGCGCCGAGACGCTGCTCGATGCCTTGCGCGCGGCCTACAGCAACAACCCAACCCTGCGGGCGGAACGCGCCGCTTTGCGGGCTACAGATGAAGGCGTACCGCAAGCGCTGTCCGACTTTCGCCCGACCACCCAGGCGGCCGGATCGCTAGCGCGCCGCACCCAGGACACCAGCACCGGCGGCCGCACCAACCTCACACCTAACACGCTCTCGCTGACGGTTTCGCAGTCGGTTTATCGAGGTGGGCGTACGGTGGCGGCGACCCGGCAGGCCGAGAACCTAGTCCTTTCCGGGCGTGCCCGGCTCGCGTCCGTTGAGCAAGCCGTGCTTGGCGATGCGGTCGCTGTCTATATCAACGTGCTCCGCGACCAAGCCGTATTGCAGCTCGACCGCAACAATGAGCTGGTCCTGCGCCGCCAGCTCGAGGCCACCCAGGATCGGTTCCGCGTCGGTGAAATCACGCGCACCGACGTGGCGCAGGCTGAGGCACGCCTGGCGCGCGCGGCCTCGGACCGTATCCAGTCCGAAGGCAACCTGATCTCGAGCCGCGCGGCATACAAAGCCGTTATCGGCACGCCGCCCGGGGCACTTGAGCCCGCGCCCCAGCTCTTCGACGTACCGGCCAGCGAGGAGGAGGCGATTCGCATCGCGGTCGATAACAATCCAGACTTGCTGGCGGCGGGGTTCGCCGAGGCGGCGAGCCGGAACGCGATTGACGTCGCCGATGGCGGCTTGCTGCCAACGGTATCGGTGGACGGCGACCTGTCTCGCGTCGAGAACTCGATCGCCGCCAACACCGAAACCGAGAGCGCTTCCGTGACCGCGCGCGTCGTCATTCCGCTCTACCAGGCAGGTGCCGTGTACTCGCGGGCGCGTGAGCGGCGCCAGACCAACCAGCAGCGCCGTATCGAGGTCGAAGAGGCGCGGCGCGATGTCATCGAGGGTGTCACCACCGCGTGGGAGCGGCTCAGCACCGCGCGGGCGCGATACGAGGCGAGGCTCGAGGAAGTTCGAGCGGCCGAGATCGCGCTCGAAGGCGTGCGCCAGGAGGCCGAGGTCGGCTCGCGCACCACGCTCGACGTGCTCGATGCCCAGCAGGAGCTACTTGATGCCCGGGTGGGCCTCGTCGTTGACGAGCGCGACGAGTATGTCGCCGCCTTCGATCTGCGCGCCGCGATCGGTCAGTTGACCGCCGACCAAATCGGCCTCGACGTCGAGCGCTACGACCCGGCCCTCCACTACAAACGGGTTCGCGGCGCGTGGTGGGGACGAAATATCGGAGGCGAATAGCTAAGTGTTGTGGTGAAACAGTGTATGCGATACCGGATTTGTGATATAGAGTGCGCGCGTCGGTGCGCCGTAGCGTCTGATCAAGGCTGGGCATGAGCGACCCGAAGACGCAGCAGGAACCGACGATGGAGGAGATTCTGTCGTCGATCCGCCGGATCATTACCGAAGATCAAGATCCAGACGGCGAAGAAGCCGGTACTCCGCCGGAAGCCGAGCGAACGGTCGAGGCCGAGCCGGAGGACGCAGGCGACAAAGAGGCCGAGGATCTCGGGGCCTACGTGCTGTCCGAGGATCAGGTCGTTGAGCCCGACGAGCCCGAGGCGGAGGACGACAGCGACTTCGACGACACCGTCATCGAACTCACCGACGTGATCGAACCCGAGGAATCGGGTACGGAGGAGCACGAGGACGGCGTCGAGGAAGCCGAGCCTGTTATCCCGGAGCCCGAGCCAGCCATCCCCGAACCCGAACCAGTGGCCGAGGCGCCCCCCGCACCGACGCCGGTGCCAGAGGTGGTCGCGGCCCCCGAGCTGGTAATGGCGCCGGCCGTGGTTCCCGCGGTCGAGGAGCGCGCGGCCGCGCCGCAGCAGACAACGGTCGATCCGGTAGGCGCCGAGCTCGATTTCGAGGCCGCGTTGGTATCTCAGGCCGCCGCGGCGGCCACGTCCACCGCGTTCACGGATCTGGCCGCGGGCGTCTCGCAAACGCGAGGCGTCGCGTTGGGCGGCTCCGGTCGCACCCTCGAGGAGCTCATCAAGGAGCTGCTTAGGCCGATGCTGAAGGAGTGGCTCGACGAGAATCTCCCGCCGCTCGTTCAGCGGCTCGTCGAGCGCGAGATTTCCAAGCTTGCGGGGCGTGCCGACAAGTAGCTATTGATGCGCCGCGACGATCCCACCTAAGGTCGGCCTAGGCCCCGTTCGTCAACCGTTTCGGAGAGCGTTCAGCGATGCTGGACAAGACTTATCGACCACACGAGGTCGAAGCGAAGCACTACGCGCGCTGGGAGGCCGCAGGTGCCTTCGCAAGCGGCAAGCGCACGAACGCGCGGCCCTACGCCATCATGATTCCGCCGCCCAACGTCACCGGCAGCCTCCACATAGGCCATGCCCTCAACAACACGTTGCAGGACATCCTGGTGCGCTACGAGCGCATGCGCGGGCGCGACGCGCTGTGGCAGCCGGGCACCGACCATGCCGGCATCGCCACCCAGATGGTGGTCGAGCGCCAGCTCGCCGCCGAGGGGCTCACGCGGCACGACCTCGGGCGCGAGGCCTTCGTTCGCAGGGTCTGGCAGTGGCGGGAAGACTCGGGCGGCACCATCTACGATCAGCTGCGCCGCCTGGGCGCCTCGTGCGACTGGTCGCGCGACCGCTTCACGATGGACGAAGGCCTGTCGCTCGCCGTGCGCAAGGTTTTCGTCGACCTGCACAAGCAGGGGCTGGTCTACAAGGACAATCGGCTGGTCAACTGGGACTGCCAGCTACATACCGCGATCTCGGACCTAGAGGTCGAGCAAAGACCGGAGGACGGCCATCTATGGCACATCAAGTATCCCCTGGAAGACCTTGAAAACGCTTACATCGTTGTCGCTACGACACGGCCGGAAACGATGCTCGGCGATACCGCGGTGGCGGTCCACCCCGACGACGAGCGCCACCGCTCCCTCATCGGGAGCTTCGCCGTCCTTCCACTTGTCGGCAGGCGACTTCCGATCGTTGCCGACTCGTACGCCGACCCCGAGCAGGGCTCCGGAGCGGTCAAGATAACCCCGGCGCACGATTTCAACGACTTCGAGGTCGGTCGCCGCCACAGCCTCGACCTCGTCAACATCTTCGACGCCGATGCGCATATCAACGCCATGGCGCCCAAGGCCTACCAAGGCCTCGACCGCTTCGAGGCGCGCGAGCGCGTGCTCGCCGACCTCGAGACCGAGGGCCTGATCGACAGGATCGAGCCGCACAGCCACGTCGTGCCCTACGGAGATCGCTCCGGCGTGGTCATCGAACCCTGGCTCACCGAACAGTGGTACGTCGACGCCGCCGTGCTCGCCAAGCCGGCCATCGAGGCCGTTGAGCGTGGCGAGATGCGGTTTGTACCGAGGCAGTGGGAGCACACCTACTTCGAGTGGATGCGGAACATCCAGCCATGGTGCGTGTCACGCCAGCTTTGGTGGGGCCACCAGATTCCGGCGTGGTACGGGCCGGACGGGCACATCTTCGTCGAGATGACCGAGGACGAGGCGCTGACCGCGGCGAAGCTCCATTACGGCAAGGAGACCGCGCTCAAGCGCGACGAAGACGTGCTCGACACCTGGTTCTCCTCGGCGCTATGGCCGTTTTCGACGCTCGGCTGGCCTGAGCGCACGCCTGAGGTTGAGCGATTCTACCCGACCGACGTGCTCGCGACCGGCTTCGACATCATCTTCTTCTGGGTCGCTCGCATGATGATGATGGGCCTCCACTTCATGGGGGAGGTACCGTTCCGCTCGGTCTATATCCATGCCCTGGTCCGCGACGAGAAGGGCCAGAAGATGTCGAAGAGCAAGGGCAACATCATCGATCCCCTGGTGTTGATCGACAAGTTCGGCGCCGATGCGCTGCGCCTCACTCTGGCGGCGATGGCGGCGCAGGGGCGCGACATCAAGCTGTCCGAGGAGCGTGTCGCCGGCTATCGCAACTTCGCGACCAAACTGTGGAACGCCGCGCGCTTCTGCGAGATGAACGTGTGCGTGCCTAAGCGCGATTTCGACCTGCAACACTGCCGCCAGACGGTGAACCGCTGGATCGTCGGCGAGGTCGCACGGGTCGCCGAGGAGGTCGCCCTCGCCCTCGATGCCTTCAAGTTCAACGAAGCGGCGGCCGCTCTATACCAGTTCACCTGGGGCACCTTCTGCGACTGGTACCTCGAATTCATCAAGCCGCTGCTCGCCGGCGAGGACGAGTTTGCGAAGGAGGAGACGCGTGCCGCCGCCGCCTGGTGCCTGGGCGAACTCTTGCATCTGCTCCACCCCATCACCCCGTTCGTCACCGAGGAGCTGTGGTTGAGGCTCGCCGGGCAGGGCGAGCCGATGCTCGTCGAGGGCCCTTGGCCGGACCATTCCGGAACCCCGCGGGATGCTGATGCGGCCGCCGAAATGGAGTGGGTCATCGGGCTCATCAGCGAGATCCGCGCCGTTCGTGCCGCCGTCAACGTGCCGGCCGCGGCCCGCATCGCCATGCGCCTGCGCGACGCCAACGCCGAAACACGTCGCAGGCTCGCCGCCAACGAGGACGCGATCGTTCGGCTCGCCCGGATCGAGAGTATTGTGTTCGAGGGCGGCGTGCCCAAGGGCTCGGCCCAGTTAGTCCTCGACGAGGCGACGGTGGTGCTGCCGCTCGCCGGAGTCATCGACCTGAGCCACGAGCGCGAGCGGCTCAAGCGCGAGCTCGACCGGCTCGCGGGTGAAATTGACCGGATCGATGCCAAGCTAGCGAACAGCGCGTTCATCGAGCGCGCGCCGGCGCACGTCGTGGCCGAGCAGCGTGAGCGCCGGGCCGAGGTCGAGGGCACGCGCGCGCGGTTGTCGGCGGCGCTCGGACGTATCGCCGCGGAAGGCTGAGGAGCGCGACCCGGGACCGCCCAACCGCAGATGGCACTCCGGGCGCGGGTTTGATAACCTCTGCAGCAATGGATCTTCGATAAGCGGGGAGCGGGCGCATGGCCGAAATTGATGATCACGCCGAGATCACGGTCGATCCCCGGATCCTGCGCGAACAGGTCAAGGCCAAATATCGAGAAGTCGCGCTCGAGCGGCAGGCGACCTACCATTTCCATACCGGACGACCGCTGGCCGCCCGCCTCGGGTACGATGCCGAAGCGGTGGCGCGCCTGCCCGATGCGGCGGTGGAATCGTTCGCTGGCGTCGGCAATCCGTTCTCGCTGGGCGCGCTGGATCGGGGTGAAAGCGTGGTCGACGTTGGGTCGGGCGCGGGCTTCGACACCTTCATCGCGGCGATTCAGGTTGGCACCCAAGGTAGAGTGGTCGGCGTCGACATGACCGAGGAGATGCTCGCCAAGTCGCGGGCGACGGCGAGCGAGTTCGGGTACGAGCAGGTCGAATTCAGGGAGGGATTGGCGGAGGATTTACCCGTGGCCGATGGATCCGCTGACGTCGTGATCAGCAACGGCGTCATCAATCTGTGTGCCGACAAGCGGCGCGCCTTCTCCGAGATCTCGCGGGTGCTGCGTCCCGGCGGCCGCCTCCAGTTCGCCGATATCGCCAACGACCGACCGATCCCGGAGTCCGCGCTCCGCGACATCGACCTGTGGACCGCCTGAATCGCCGGCGGCCTGCCGTGCGCGGGCTGGCAAAAAATGCTTGAGGAGATGGGTTTCGTCGACGTTCGCGTGGGCCCCCCGGTCGATACTTTCGGTGGAGCCGGCGGCGAGGCCAAGGCCCGGCAATTCGAGGTGTACGGACACGCGTTTCTTGCCCGCAAGCCAGGCGAGCCAAGGACTGGCGGCTGAATCATGGCCAACCGGATCTTCAATCCCCCCAACATGCGTGCGCCGGGCGCCACTTTTTCGCACGGCGCCGAAATCGCGCCCGGCTCGCGCATCGTTCACACGGCCGGACAAGTCGGCGTGGCGCCCGACGGCTCCTTGCCGGACGACTTCAAGGGTCAGGCGGAGAACACCTGGCGAAACCTGATGAGCATCCTCGCGGACAACGGGATGGGCGCGGCCGATATCGTGAAGGTCACGCACTTTCTGACGCGGCCGGAGGATATTCCGGCCTATCTCGAGGTGTTTTCGGGCCATCTCATCAAGCCCTACCCGGCATCGACGCTCCTCCTCGTCGGCGGCCTTGCGCGCCCCGAATTCCTACTCGAGGTGGAGATGATCGCGGCCGCTTCCTGAGGCGGCGGGCTACGGATTCCAAGGGAGAAAGCGGTGACGAACGAATTTTCGAACCCCGATGACATGGCGCCGCCGCTCGGCAATTACACGCACGGCGCCGCGCTGCCCCCGGACGCCCGCATCCTGTACACGGCCGGGCAGGTGGGGGTCGGGCTGGACAACGAAATCCCGGCCGACTTCCGCACCCAGGCGGAGAACGTCTGGAATAATCTCACGACGATTCTCGAGCACAACGGGATGACGATGGCCGACGTCGTCAAGATCAACCATTTCATCACCAGCGCCGACAACCTCCCGGCGTACCGCGAGGTTCTCGCCAAGTACGTGGCGGAGGCGCGGCCGCCGGCGACAATGCTCGTCGTCGCCGGCCTGGCTCGGCCCGCGCTGTTGCTGGAGGTGGAGCTGGTCGCGGCCGCTTAGGCGCGTGCCCTCGCGTGGCGCTCGGCCAGCGAGGAATACCTTCAAATCCTTGAGCCAACTGCTATTTTGTTGGCATGTGCGGTGCCCCCGCCGCGCCGTCACGCTAAGAGAGGGCGAGGGAGAAGAAACATGGACGCGAAGACGTTCGATAAGTCGAAGCTGCCGAGCCGGCACGTGTCGGTGGGGCCGGAACGCGCGCCGCACCGCTCCTACTATTACGCCATGGGCCTGGGCGCGGAAGAGATCGCGCGCCCCTTCGTCGGCGTGGTGACGACATGGAACGAGGCGGCGCCCTGCAACATCTCGCTGTCGCGCCAAGCACAGGCCGTGAAGCTGGGCGTCAAGGCGGCCGGCGGCACCCCGCGCGAGTTCACCACCATCACGGTGACCGATGGTATCGCCATGGGCCACGCCGGCATGAAGTCCTCGCTCGTGAGCCGCGAGGTGATCGCCGACTCCACCGAGCTCACCGTGCGCGGCCATTGTTACGACGCGGTCGTCGGCCTCGCCGGCTGCGACAAGTCGCTTCCCGGCCTGATGATGGCCATGCTGCGCCTCAACGTGCCGGCGGTGTTCATGTATGGCGGATCGATTCTGCCGGGTCGCTTCCGCAACCGCGATGTCACCGTTGTCGATCTGTTCGAGGCGGTCGGCCAGCTCGGCGCCGGCAATATGGACGAGGCAGAGCTCTATGAGCTCGAGCGCGTAGCGTGCCCCAGCGCCGGCTCCTGCGGCGGCCAGTTCACGGCCAACACCATGGCCTGCGTGTCGGAGGCGATGGGGCTGGCGCTGCCGGGTTCGGCCGGCGCACCCGCGCCCTACGAGTCGCGTGATGTCTATGCCGAGCGCTCGGGCGAGGCGGTGATGGCGCTGCTCGCCAACAACATCCGGCCGCGCGACATCGTGACCCGCGAGGCGCTTGAAAACGCGGCCGTGATCGTCGCCGCGACGGGCGGCTCGACCAACGGTGGTCTCCACCTCCCGGCGATCGCCCACGAGGCCGGCATCGAGTTCGACCTCAACGACGTGTGCGAGATCTTCCGGCGCACGCCCTATATAGCCGACCTCAAGCCGGGCGGGCGTTACGTCGCCAAGGACCTCTACGAGGTCGGCGGCGTGCCGGTGCTGATGAAGACGCTGCTCGACGGCGGCTACCTGCACGGCGACTGTCTGACGGTAAGCGGCAAGACCATCGCCGAAAACCTCAAGGACGTGACCTTTCCCGAGGAGCAGGACGTGGTCCGGCCGACCTCGAATCCGCTGTCACCGACGGGCGGGGTCGTCGGCCTCAAGGGCAATCTGGCGCCGCAAGGGGGAATCGCGAAGGTCGCCGGCATGTCGCGCCTCACCTTTCGAGGTCCGGCACGGGTGTTCGATCGCGAGGAGGATGCGTTTGCCGCCGTTCAGGCCCGCGAGTACAGCGACGGCGAGGTTATCGTCATCCGCTACGAGGGACCGCGCGGCGGACCCGGCATGCGCGAAATGCTGTCGACGACGGCGGCGATCTATGGCCAGGGTATGGGCGATAAAGTGGCACTCATCACCGATGGCCGGTTTTCCGGCGGCACGCGTGGCTTCTGCGTCGGCCACATCGGTCCCGAGGCCGCCGTTGGCGGCCCTATCGCGCTGCTGCGCGACGGCGACGTGATCGCCATGGACGCGGACAAGGGTACGCTCGAGGTGGAGCTGAGCGATGGCGAGCTTGCCGAGCGGCGCGCCCAATGGCGGCCGCGTTCCACCGATTTCCAGTCCGGGGCGCTGTGGCGCTATGCCCAGTCGGTGGGCGATGCCGAAAAGGGCGCGGTGACCCACCCAGGCGGCGCGGCGGAGACTCACTGCTACGCCGACATCTAGCGGCTCGGGTTCGGCCGCGCCGGCACCATGGCACTTCTCGAACGCTTCGCGCGCGGCGTGCCGACCGGGTGGGGAATGGGTGCGCGCCTACGCGTGCGGCCCAAGCTCGCCATCGCCATCGCCCGCGAGACCGTGGTCCTGAGCGACCATCCACGCGAGGTCAACGCGCTCTCCGCGCGTCCTCTCACGGGCCCGAGCCTGTGCCTCGAGATCGTCAACGACGGCCGGCGCCCGCTGGTCTGCGCCGAGGTCGGCCTTGCCGGCCGCTTCGACGCACCGCGTATCACGATGCACGAGCCGATGCTCCACGATTCCAAAGGTTGGCCGCGGCGGCTCGATCCCGGTGAATCGGTGATTACCTATTTCGGCCCGGGGCTCGCGAATCACCCGGTTCTCGCCGACATGCGGCGCGCCTGGGCGCATACGACGAGCGGCGAAACCTGGCGCGGCACCGGCCCCGCCTTGCGCTATTTCGTCAAGGATGCCGTCGGGCGGCGTTAGGTAGCGCGGGTTTGAGCCCCGCCCTCCGGCCGCTACTCGCCTAATTCACACCACACCGGCACGTGGTCGGAGGGTTTCTCGTGCCCGCGCTGCGCGCGGTCGATGTCGCAGGCCCGCAGCCGGTCGGCGGCCTTCGGCGACAGCAACAGGTGATCGATGAGCAGCCCGTTGCCCTTGGGCCAGGCGTTGCCCTGGTAGTCCCAGAACGAGTAGGCCTTGGCGTCCGCGTGCAGGGCGCGAAAGGCATCGGTGTAGCCGAGGTAGACGATTTCGCGGAAGCGGCGCCGCGAGTCGAGGCGGCACAGGGCGTCGTCCGCCCATCCGAGGGGGTCGTAGACGTCGGCATCGGCGGCGCAGATGTTGTAGTCGCCGCCGAGCACCACCGCCTCCTCGTCCGCCAGCAGCGCCGTTGCGTGATCGCGCAGGCGCTCCATCCACGCGAGTTTGTAGCCGTACTTCTCGGACTCGACGGGATTGCCGTTGGGTAGATAGATCGTGGCAATGCGCACGGTGTCGACCGTAACCTCGAGATAGCGGGCCTGAGTGTCGTTCTCGTCACCCGGCAGTCCCGCTTGCACATCCTCGATCGGGCGCTTGGACAGGATGGCGACCCCGTTGAAGCCCTTCTGGCCGTTGATCGCAACGTTGTAGCCGAGGTCCTCGAGCTCGCTGGTCGGGAAGTTTTCGGCGGCACACTTGATTTCCTGGAGCCCGGCCACGTCGATGTCCGATTCCTTCAACCACCCCGTGATCTGCGGCAGATGCGCGCGGATGCCGTTGACGTTAAAGGTCGCGATTTTCATCGATTGGCCCCAGGCTGCAGTGCCCGGTCAAAGAATCCGGGGGGCTTGGGGGCGCTCGGTGCCGTCAACCGACGGCGAAAGATGCCCCGCAGCTACAGGAGGCGGTGGCATTCGGGTTGCGCATCGCGAACGACGATCCGATCAGATCCTCGACGAAATCGATTTCGGAGCCGAACAGATAAACCAGCGACATGCTGTCGACGACGACGCTAACGCCGTCCTTTTCGATTACCGAGTCGTCGTCGTTCAGGGTCTCGTCGAAATTGAAGCTGTACTGAAAGCCGGAGCAGCCGCCGCCCCCCACCGTAACGCGCAGCATCAGGCCGGGGTTGCATTCGCGCTCTCGCAGGAGGCCGATGCGCTTGACGGCGCTGTCGCTCAAGCTCAGAGGCGATGGCGCGGCGGGCCTCACTTCGCTGGTCGACTCGCTCATTCCCTGCTCGCTCGAGCTTGTGTCGGAGGCACGGGGGTTGGCGGCTCGGTGCCGTTGTTCCCGCACGGTATGTAGTGTTTTTGCCGACCTTGTCAATTCGTTCGGACGCGGGCGCCCGGCGCGCGGGCCGGCAGACCGCCGCGCGGGCGGCGTTGATCGCCGGGGACCGGCGCGCTAGTTTCCCATCATGGCCGTGCCGTTCGCCTATGCGCCGTACGCTTGCCGGCCCGAAGCCAGTCGCGGTCGGCTGTTTGCCGAGCCCGAGAGCACAACCCGATCGGTGTTCCAGCGCGATCGCGACCGCGTCGTTCACTCCGCGGCCTTCCGCCGGCTCAAGCAAAAGACCCAAGTCTTCATCTCGCACGAGGGCGACCACTACCGCACGCGGCTCACGCACAGCCTGGAGGTCGGCCAGATCGCGCGCTCGATCTGCCGTGTCCTCGGGCTCGACGAGGACTTGGCCGAGGCGCTGGCGTTGGCCCACGACCTCGGCCATACGCCATTCGGACACGCCGGCGAGGAGGCACTCGACGCGGCGATGGCGCCTTTCGGTGGCTTCGACCACAACGCGCAGACGCTACGCATCCTGACCAGGCTGGAGCGCCGCTACGCCGAATTCGACGGCCTCAACCTCACGTGGGAAGCGCTCGAGGGGGTGGTCAAGCACAACGGTCCGCTGGTCGATGGCTCCGGCGCCTGCCTGAGCGGAGGCACGTTGCCCGCCGCCATTGCCGAATACGTGGCCGGGCACGACCTCGAGCTTCATACCTACCCAAGCGCCGAGGCGCAGGTCGCCGCGCTCTCCGACGACATCGCCTACAACAGCCACGATGTCGAGGACGGCCTGCGGGCAGGGCTCTTCGGGCTCGACGACCTCGCCGAAGTGCCTCTCGTCGGCCCGATCATCGCCGAGGTGACGGCCAAATACCCCGGCCTGGAGCAGCCGCGCCTCATCCACGAAGTCATTCGCCGCCTCATCGACCACATGGTCAACGATCTCGTCGGCGAAGGCGGGCGTCGGCTCGGCGAAATCACGTCCGTCGGGGCGCAGGCGGTGCGTGAATTGGGCCGCCCGGCGGTGGGATTTTCGCGCGCCATGGCGGATAACGACCGCGACCTCAAATCATTCCTTTACGCCAACATGTACAACCACTACAAGCTGGCGCGGGCGCACAGCAGGGCGCGGCGCGTGGTCGATAATCTCTTCAACCTATTCCTGGCCGAACCCGAGTGCCTGCCGACCGAGTGGCGACGCAGCGCGACGGGCGCCGGGACGCCGCAGACGGCGCGCCTCGTCGCCGACTTCATCGCCGGCATGACCGACCGCTTCGCGCTCGATCAGCACCGCCAGTTGTTCGATACGGGGTCGCGACCTTAGATGAATGTCTTCAATCGCTTCCAAGAGATTATTGTCTTGGAAGTCGAGGAAATGGCGAAGGCAGGCGATCTGCCGCCGGGGATCGATGTCGGTGCCGTGGCCGTCGAACTGCCGCGCGATGCCGCGCACGGCGACCTCGCCACCAACGCGGCGCTGGTCCTGGCCAAGCAGGCAAAGTGCGCGCCGCGCGACATCGCCCAACCGCTGGCCGCGCGCCTACTCGGCAACTCCGATATCGTCGTGGCCGACGTCGCCGGACCCGGCTTCATCAACCTCCGGCTCACCGACGCGTTTTGGCACCGCCAACTGGCGGACGTCCTTCAGTCGGGCACGGCCTACGCGGACTCCGATCTCGGCGCGGGCACCGCTGTCAACGTCGAGTACGTATCGGCCAACCCAACCGGGCCGCTGCACGTCGGCCACTGCCGAGGCGCAGTCTTCGGCGATGCGCTCGCGAACCTGCTCGGGAAGGCGGGCTTCAAGGTCACTCGCGAGTACTACGTCAACGATGCCGGCGCGCAGCTTGAGGCGCTGGGCCGCTCGATCCATTATCGCTATCGGCAGGCGCTCGGGGAGGCGGTTGGCGAACTTCTGGAGGGGCTCTATCCCGGCGAGTACCTCATGCCGGTTGGCGAGGCGCTCGCCCAGCGCGATGGCCGAAAATGGCTTTCGGGTTCGGCAAGGGAGTGGAGTGACGGCTGCGCTGACTTCGGCCGCGAGCGCATGCTCGACCTCATCAAGAATGACCTCGCACTGCTCGGTATTCGTTTTGATGAGCGCGCGTTCCACTCCGAGCGCGCCTTGCATCTGGGCGGCAAGGTCCAGGAAGCCTTCGACTTCCTGGAGAAGAACGGCTTCATCTACACGGGCGTGCTCGAAGCGCCCAAGGGCAAGGTGGTGGAGGATTGGGAGCCGCGGCCGCAGCTCCTGTTCCGGGCCACGCAGTTCGGCGACGACGTCGACCGCCCGCTCAAGAAATCCGACGGCAGCTGGACCTATTTCGCGGCCGATATCGCCTACCACTGGGATAAATGGCGGCGCGGCTTCGCCAGCATGATCGACGTCTGGGGCGCCGACCATGCGGGGTACGTCAAAAGGATGAAGGCGGCGGTGACGGCGCTGAGCAGTGGCGCGGCGTCGCTTGACGTGAAAATCTGCAATCTCGTCAAGGTCTTGAACGAAGGCGTCCCGGTGCGCATGTCGAAGCGCGCGGGGGATTTTGTCGCCCTGAGCGAGGTCGTGGACGCCGTCGGCAAGGACGTCGTCCGCTTCATCATGCTCACACGTCGTAACGATGCGCCGCTCGACTTCGACCTCGCGCGCGTGACCGAGCAGTCCAAGGACAATCCGGTCTTCTATGTCCAGTACGCGCACGCCCGGGTGCGTTCGCTGATGCGCAAGGCGCACGAGGAGATGCCCGGGCTCGAGACGACGCCCGCCGGCCTCGCGCGCGCCGATCTAACGCACCTCGCACAGCCCGCGGAACTCGATCTGATCAAGGTCCTGGCCCGCTGGCCTCATGTCGTCGAGGCCGCCGCCGTGGCCCACGAGCCGCACCGCGTTGCCTTCTACCTCGCCGACCTGGCGGCCGAATTTCACGGCCTGTGGACCAAGGGCAACGAGGACGAGAGCTTGCGCTTCCTCGTTCCCGGGGACGCCGGGTTGACGGCCGCGCGGCTTGCGCTCGCGCAAGGCGCGGCCACCGTCATCGCCTCGGGCCTCGAGGTCATGGGGGTCGCGCCCGCCGAGGAGATGCGCTAGGTGGCTGACGCAGGCCCCGAACAGGGACAAGCAACGCCCGGCCGCAAGCCGTGGCTCGGAGCGATGGGTGTGGCCGCTGCCGTGGCCGTGGTCATCACCTTCGCCGCCGCCCTCTATTACGTCTACGATCACGGCGTCCGCCGTGACATGGAGTTCACACCGCCCCTGATCAAGGCCGAACCGGGGCCGAATAAGGTGCCGCCCGAGGCGCCCGGAGGCCTCGATGTTCCCCATCAGGACAAGCTGGTTTACGACGCCATCGAAAGCAACGAGGTCGAAAGCGCGGCCGAAAAGCTGCTACCGCCACCTGAGCAGCCGCTGGCGAAGCCCGTCGCCGAGGATCCGGCGCCCCAAACTCAGCCGGCCCCGCCCGCCGCCGCGCCCGCAGCCGCGCTAGCCACGGATACGGCGGCCGCGAGCGTCATAGAGGACGCCGGCACCGATGATGCCGTGGTGTCGGCGGATGAAGCCCCGGCCGACAGCGCCACCACCGACGAAGCTTCGGCCGTGGCCATCGTTGCGCCGACCGAGACCGCGTCGGCGCCGCCCCCGGCCCCTGCAGCGCCGGCGACCTCGACTCCGGCGCCTCCCGCGTACCGGGTGCAGATTGCTGCGTACCGCACTCCCGCGGCGGCGGATGCAGGCTGGGAGCGCCTCAAGGCGGCGCACAAGGACCTGCTGGGAGAGCTCGAACCCACGGTCACCGAGGTCGATCTCGGGACGGGCAAAGGGGTGTTCCACCGCCTTCAGGTAGGTCCCTTGGCTGACGCCGACGCGGCCCGCGCGCTGTGCGCGCGGTTGAGCGAGCGCAAGCAAGGTTGTTTGGTTGTCCGACCCTAGGCGAGCACCGCCGCGGGCGGTTATCATCGGTTGCAAAGGTGCTGCGCTTAGCGTCGCGGAAGAGGAGCTGTTCAGCGACATCGAGCCGCTTGGCTTTATCCTGTTCGAGCGCAACTGCCGGACCGTTGAACAAACGCGGGCGTTGATCGCCGCGCTGCGCGCCGTGGCCGGCGCCGATGCGTTGATCCTGATCGACCAGGAGGGCGGCCGCGTGGCGCGCCTGCGCCCGCCCGAATGGCGCGCTTCGCCCGCGGCCGCGGGCTTTGCCGAGCTTTATCGCCGCGACCGATCGGCCGCCATAGAAGCGGCGCGCCTCAATGCCCGGCTCACCGCGGCCGATCTCAATGCCCTCGGCATCAATGTGAACTGCGCTCCGGTGCTCGACATCCCGGTAAACGGCGCCGATCCAGTTATCGGCGATCGCGCGCTCGGCGACACGCCAGACGGTGTCGTCGCGCTCGGCCGCGCCGTCTGCGATGGGCTGCTATCGGGCGGCGTATTGCCGGTCATTAAGCACGTTCCGGGACACGGCCGTGCGCCGGTCGATAGCCATCAGGGGCTGCCCGTCGTCGCGGCTCCGCGCGATCAGCTCGAGGCGAGCGACTTCGTGCCGTTTCGCGCCCTCGCCGATATGCCGATCGCGATGACGGCCCATGTCCTGTACAGCGCGATCGACGATCGCCACCCGTGCACCACGTCCGCAATCGTGATCGGCGAAATCGTTCGGACAGCGCTCGGGTTCGCCGGGCTGCTGCTGAGCGACGATCTCGCCATGGGCGCGCTCGCGGGAACCCTCGAGGAGCGCGCGGAGACAGCGGTCGCGGCCGGCTGCGACGTGGTTTTGCACCGCGGCGGCGCGCCAAAGGAGCTGTGGGCCCTCGCCGGCGGAGCGGGACGATTGAGCGAGGGCGCGAAAGGGCGCTTGGCGAGCGCGCGGGCGCGGCTACCTTCGCCCGCGTCCCTCGACGGCGGTGCTGCGGCGCGCCTTGATGGGCTGCTCGCGGGCGAGCGGGTGTCGCCGTGATCGCTGGCATGAGCATCTTCGCGGCCCTCTACAGCGCCTCGGCATGGGTTCTGCCGGTGCTGTTCGCGATCACCTTCCACGAAGCCGCGCACGGGTACGTGGCGTGGCGGCTGGGCGACGACACCGCCTACCGCAAGGGCCGGGTGTCGTTCAATCCGCTGCGCCACGTCGACCGCTTCGGCACTATCATCCTGCCGGCGCTTCTCCTGATCCTCAGGGCGCCCTTCCTCTTCGGTTACGCCAAACCGGTGCCGGTGAATTTCGGTCGCCTCAACAATCCGCGCCGTGACATGGTCTGGGTCGCGCTCGCCGGACCCGCGACCAACGTCGGGCTCGCCGTCGCGGCGGCGTTCCTGCTGCACGTTGCCGCCTGGCTTCCGGGGATCGCGGGCGACTGGGTCGTCGCCAATCTGCAAAACGCGATTCTCATCAACCTCGTCCTTGCGGTGTTCAACATGCTGCCGATTCCGCCGCTCGACGGGGGCCGCGTCGCCGTCGGCATTCTCCCGGACGCGCTTGCCTATCCGCTCAGTCGCCTGGAGCGAACCGGGCTATTCCTGCTGATCGGGCTGCTGTTCTTTTTGCCGCTCATTGGCAGTCAGCTCGGCGTTCGCATCAATCTTTTTGCTTGGTTGATTTGGCCGCCCGTGGAGTTCTTGCTAAGATTCATACTGGTGATCACAGGGCACGGTTGAGGGTTGAAGAGTGGACGTCGAGCAAGCGCCATTCGATGAGCCGTTCGAGTCCGCCGCCGCACCGCTGGTGGTCGACCTCGAGGGCTACGAGGGACCGCTCGACGTGTTACTGGCCTTGGCCCGCAGCCAGAAGGTGGACCTGGCGCACATCTCGATCCTTGCGCTCGCCGATCAGTATCTCGCCTTCGTCTCCGAGGCCAAGAATCTGAGCCTGGAGATCGCCGCCGACTACCTTGTGATGGCGGCGTGGCTCGCTTACCTCAAGTCGCGGCTGCTGCTTCCGGAGGACGAGGGCGAGCCGTTGAGCGGGCCCGAGATGGCTTCGCGCTTGGCGGCCCGGCTACGCCGGCTGGAGGGCATGCGTGAGGCGGCAGGTCGGCTGATGGCGCGCGACCGCCTGGGCCGCGACGTTTTCGCGCGCGGCGCCCCCGAGGGCGTACGGCTGATCAAGACTCCGGTGTTCGAGGTCTCGCTCTACGAGCTTCTCAAGGCCTATGGCGAGCAGCAGCAACGGGCGACGGCGGCGCCCCTCCATATCACTCCGCGCATTACCTATCGCGTCGAGGACGCGTACCGGCGGCTGTCCGACATGCTGGGGCAGCTACCCGACTGGCAGGTCCTCGAGCGCTTTCTGCCGAGCGAGCTCGCGGCGGGTTTCGCACGCCGTCAGGCGGTGTCGGTGACTCTAGCGGCGAGCCTCGAACTGGCGCGCACGGGCGAGGTCGAGCTCCGTCAAGCGCAGCCATTTGGCCCTATCTACGTGCGCAAGCGCGACGAGGGCACCTCATGACGGCGACCGAACCGCCCGCGCCCGCGGCGGCCAGTTTCGATCCGCGCCACCTGCGCATGGTCGAGGCGCTGTTGTTCGCCGCTGCGGAGCCGCTAGATTCCGCGACGATCGCGGCGCGCCTGCCCGAGGGCACGGATGTTGACGGCGCGCTCGAACGGCTCTCGGAGATGTACGCCGAGCGCGGGGTCAATGTCGTACGTGTGGCGGGACGCTGGGCGCTACGCACCGCACCCGATCTCGTGTTCCTGCTCAAGCACGAGACCAAGGTCTCGCGGCGGCTATCGCGCGCGGCCGTCGAGACCCTGGCCATCATCGCTTACCATCAACCGGCGACGCGCGCGGAAATCGAGGAGATCCGCGGTGTCAGCTTGAGCCGCGGCTCACTCGATATTCTCTTCGACGCGGGCTGGATCAAGATGTGCGGCAGGCGGCGGTCGCCCGGCCGGCCCGTCACCTACGGCACCACGGACGCCTTCCTCGAGCATTTCGGGCTCGAGAGCGTGGCCGATCTGCCGGGACTCGCGGAGCTCAAAGCCACGGGCTTGTTGGAAATGCCCGTCTCCGTGACCGAGCCGAGCGCGCCGGAGCAGCCATAAGAGAACGCGAGGCTTGCTAGAGCCTGTCCCCAAGGTCGTGCCACCGACACCACGGTCGGCGTGACCGATCCGACTAGCTGGTTACCGGGGTTTACCCCTAATCCAGGTTAAGGGGCCGCGCGCCGGGAACATGCATGTTTGCCTATCCGATTAACGCCCATGACCGCTACATGTAGGGTGCCACCACTCTCCCGAGTAAAGCTCGGCATAGGTTGGAGCAGAGGTGTCGATCCGTCGCGGTGATCCTGTCGACGGTTCG
Source organism: Alphaproteobacteria bacterium (assembly GCA_965261735.1). Taxonomy (GTDB): domain Bacteria; phylum Pseudomonadota; class Alphaproteobacteria; order SHVV01; family SHVV01. Next base: position 5,007,248 of record OZ253470.1, on the reverse strand, counting down.
CTTGGTGATCTTGATCTGAGCGGGCATGGCGGGTTCCCGGTGTGTCCAGCAATGGGAAGCACACGCGGCGGTCTTCAACTGGGTTCTGGTGCTGATCGCCGAGGCGGGGCTGATCAAGGGCGAGCGCATCGGCGTCGATGCCTCGACCATGGAGGCCAACGCGGCGCTGCGGAACATCGTGCGGCGCGACAACGGCGAAGGCTACCGGGAGATGCTGGAGCGCCTGGCCCGGGAAAGCGGGGTCGAGACACCCACGGCCGAGGACCTGGCGCGTCTGGACCGGAAGCGCAAGGGCAAGAAGCTTTTCAACACGGATTGGGTTTCGAAGAGCGACCCCGAGGCCAAGATCGCCAAGATGAAGGACGGCACGTTGCCCAGCTCCAATCAAAGTATTCATTCAGCGAGGGCAACTCGGCTAACGGTATTGACATCCCGAACCTCGAATTGGATATCAAGGTCACAAGCATCAAGCAACCTCAGTCCTTGCCTATCCGGTTTACACCCATACCCACTAGGGCTAGAGTGGGCGCAAACCGGATATAGGGGAGCGCGCCATGGATGTTCTCGACCGCGCCGATCTCCCATTCCCGCATTCGCTACCCGAGTTCCAGCGACTTTTCCCCGATGATGCGGCCTGCGCCGCCTACCTGGAGAAAGCCCGCTGGGGAGACGGCCTTTCAAATTCTCCACAAGCTCCGCTCGGGCATGGTGCGGCCCAACCAAGACAGGATCGGTGGACAGCCCAAGAACCATGTTGAGGTGGACGAAACCTGGGTTGGCGGGCGAACGCGTGGGGAAGGCCGTGGTGTTCACCACAAGGTTCCCGTCTCCTGTGCCATCGAGGTGCGTCATCGAAAGCCGGGCACCAAGCTCGACAGGTCGTGTCCCAGGACGTGGTGTAGGAGTTGTTGGAGCCTCTGGTAGCTGTGGGTAGGCGGCTTGCCGTAGCGACCGCCGAGAGTCTGGCGTAGGCAAGCCGGCTATCCACAGCGGAGGCCATCGCGGTTCCGGTTTAGGGTTGGGCTAGTGCAAACCAACCTGACCCGAAGGAGAACCACGATGACCCAGGACATGATGACCCTGCGCGCGCTTTTGGAGAAGAGCTCCGATGCCGATCTGCTTTGCGAGATGATCGGCTTCACGGCCGAGCGGCTGATGGCACTGGAGGTTGAGGGCCTGACCGGCGCCGGGCACGGCGAGCGCTCGGCGGATCGTATCACCCATCGCAACGGCTACCGCGACCGGTCCTGGGAGACGCGGGCCGGCACGGTCGAGCTGAAGATCCCGAAGCTGAGGAAGGGAAGCTACTTCCCGGGCTTCCTGGAGCCGCGGCGGATGGCCGAGAAGGCGCTGGCTGCGGTGATCCAGGAGGCCTACATCCAGGGGGTGTCGACCCGCTCGGTCGACGATCTGGTTCAGGCGATGGGGATGTCGGGCGCCTCCAAGAGCCAGGTCTCCAGGCTGTGCGGCGAGATCGACGATAAGGTCACCGGCTTCCTCGATCGACCGCTGGAGGGCGACTGACCCTATCTGTGGCTCGACGCCACCTACGTGAAGGTGCGCCAGACCGGACGCATCGTCTCGGTCGCGGTGACCGTGGCTGTGGCCGTCAACGACCAAGGCCGCCGCGAGGTCCTGGGCGTGGCGATCGGCGCGTCGGAGGCCGAGACCTTCTGGACCGAGTTCCTGCGCTCGCTGGCCCGGCGCGGGCTGCGCGGCGTGAAGCTGGTGATCTCCGACGACCACAAGGGCCTGAAGGCCGCCGCGACCCGGATCCTCGGCGCCACATGGCAGCGCTGCCGCGTGCACTTCGCCCGCAACCTGCTGGCCCATGCCGGCCGCCAGGGCCGGCGCGTCGTCTCCGCCTTCGCCCAGGAGGACGCCGACAGCGCGAAGGTCCAGTGGCGCCAGGTCGCCGACCAGCTCAGGCCCAAGGTGCCCAAGCTGGCAGTTCTCATGGACGAAGCCGAGCACGACGTCCTCGCCTACATGAGCTTCCCCAGGGAGCACCGCCAGAAATTGCACTCCACAAACCCGATCGAACGGCTCCATGCCGAGGTCAAGCGTCGCACCAACGTCGTCGGTATCTTTCCCAACGAAGCCGCCATCACACGGCTCGTCGGCGCCATCCTTCTCGAGCAGAACGACGAGTGGGCCGTCTCAAGGAGATACATGACGCTGGAATCCATCGCTCCGCTGAGCGATGGTGTCCCCATCACGCTGCCCACCGTGGCAGCCTGAACGTCCCGGCCCTACCCGCCGGGAGCCGCGTAGAGCGCAACGCTCTTACACCACTCCGCGGGACACGATCGCTCGACAACCGGAAAGACGGACGCTATGCCGGACGCGTTCGGCTCGCCGTCGTGCTCGACCGTAGCGCCGAGTCGCTCTGTGGGTTCGTCGAGAGCACCGTCGCGCCGCGATCGCTGATCGTTACTGACGATTGGAGCGGCTATGCTGGCCTCGGTAAGCGCGGCTATGAGCACTTCGCTGTTGCCGAGTGTGGTGATCCAGAGGTTGCCGAGCAATACCTGCCGATCATCCATCTGGTTTTCGCCAACCTGAAGACGTGGCTGATCGGTATCCACCACGGCGTTAGCCACCAGCACCTACAAGCCTACCTCAACGAGTTCACCTTCCGCTTCAACAGGCGGTTCTACCCGTTCAACGCCTTCCGCTCATTGCTCGGCATCGCGGGCGACACCTCTGCTCCAACCTATGCCGAGCTTTACTCGGGAGAGTGGCGGCACCCTACATGTAGCGGTCATGGGCGTTAACCGGTTAGGCAAGCCTCAGTCCTCTTGCCCATTCAAGTCTGCACGCCAAAAGATTTACGGGCTGGGTCACCACCTCATCATCTTCGTCTACGAGAAGTCCGACGATCATGAGGCGAGAACCGGGCGTCTCAACATGGCGCACACGATCTTTGTGGAGAAGAGGCGCACGGCTGATTACCAGATGACGCGGGGACTGCGCCAAATCGTAGATAACGAAGGTAACGAGGACGACATAGTTGCCTTCCTCCAGGACAAGAATCTTCCGGTAGACGAGATTGAAGCTCAGAAACTTGCGGTGAACATCCTTCGGGAACCACCACTCCAAGGCTACCTGACTATCTCCAACGCCCTGCAGTGGCGGCTTCAGTACGGGCGGGTTATTGTGCAAGCTGGGGGCATTGACGGAATTGACAGGGTGCGCTGACGTGGCGGGGCGGAAAGAGCGGGACATCTGGCAGTACGGGGACTTTCAGACACCTCCGCAACTGGCGGCGCAAGTTTGCACGCGGCTCCGTGTTATGGGCATTAAGCCATCGGCAATTCTAGAACCCACCTGTGGGCGCGGTGCCTTTCTTGTGGCGGCTGCAGAGGCGTATCCGGATGCCAGAGCCATCCTTGGGGTCGACATAAACGAGAGTTACGTTGCGGAGGCGCGTGAGATTTGCGGTAGTCGGGTGAAGATCGAACAGGGAGACTTCTTCCAGAAAGACTGGCCACACGTCTTGAATAGGGAAGTAGGTGGTTGGCTCATCTTGGGTAATCCACCTTGGGTCACTAATGCGGAGATGGGCCTGCTCAGAAGCACAAACTTGCCCAACAAGAGCAACTTCCAAGGTCACAGAGGATTTGATGCGGTCACCGGCAAGGCGAACTTTGATATCTCTGAGTGGATGCTGCTGAAACAGGTTGGATGGCTCAAGGAGCGGTCCGGCTGGATTGCAATGCTGGTCAAGACGGCGGTAGCGCGTAAGGTCCTTCGGCAGATGTGGAGGGCGGGTGAGGCAGTTGGGCGATCTGCGATCTTCAAGGTGGACGTGAGGCACCACTTCGGGGCCGCCGTGGATGCCTGCCTATTCGTGCTACCTGTCGGGCTGGGCGCGCCTTCGCGAAATTGCGATGTATTTGACGGGTTGGATGAGCCCGAGCCCAGTGGGACAGTCGGCTACCATGATGGCGTGCTGGTCGCGGACGCTGATGCGTTCTTGGAGTACCGTCATCTCCTGGGGTCCAATGGCAGCTATGTGTGGCGCTCAGGGGTGAAGCACGACTGTGCGAGGGTCATGGACCTGACGCGTGTCGAGGACGGCGGGCTTGCGAACGGGCTTGGCGAGGCGGTGGAGGTTGAAGACCGCTACTTGTACCCAATGCTGAAAAGCTCAGACGTTGCCAAGGGGCGAAAGCGCTCCGACCGCTTGATGGTTGTTCCGCAGCGCGAGATTGGCGAGGACACTTCACACATTCGTGAGGACGCGCCGCAAACATGGGCCTACCTTAGCGCAAAAGGGGCGAGGCTTGACGGTCGGGGGAGTGTTATCTACCGGGGCAAGCCCCGTTTCTCCATCTTCGGGGTGGGACCCTATACGTTTGCGCCTTGGAAAGTAGCAGTCTCTGGTTTCTATAAGGTCGTACGATTCGTAAAGGTCGGCCCGGTCGGTGAGAAGCCTGTGGTGTTTGATGACACCGTGTACTTCCTCCCATGTTGGTCAGAGAAGGAGGCGGATTTTGTTCACTGCCTTGTTCAGTCCATGCCGTACTCTCGGCTCCTTCATGCAATGATTTTCGCGGAGGACAAGCGTCCGATAACGGCGGATCTGTTAAAGCGTATTTCGCTGGAGAAGGTTTCGGATGAAACCGGTTTGAGCGACGAATATACCGCGTTCACCAAGCGGGAACTGGAGCCTCAGTCGCAGCTTGCGTTGCGCATGTAGCATCACCGCGCCGCACATAATCGCATGATGGTTGCCGGCGTCAGTCTAGGGTGCCGGGCATAGTACCAACCTATTGATCTCCTTCGGATGAGGGATAGGTTCTGCGTAATAAGGAACAAACGGCAACATGCTGCCTTTCCGGCCCGCGCCTTCCTCTACGCCGCCTCCGTCATGCTCCTCGTCCGCAGATTGGCCCGAGCCCCATGACTTTCGAAACCGACTCTGAGAGCATCGTCAGACAAACTGGATGAGTTTGGAACCTTGCCTATCCGGTTTACACCCACACCCACTAGGGCTAGAATGGGCGCAACCCGGATATAGGGGAGCGCGCCATGGATGTTCTCGACCGCGCCGATCTCCCATTCCCGCATTCGCTACCCGAGTTCCAGCGACTTTTCCCCGATGATGCGGCCTGCGCCGCCTACCTGGAGAAAGCCCGCTGGGGAGACGGCTTTGCCTGCCCGCACTGCGGCACGGCGGGAGAGCCGTTCCACTTTGAAAACCGCCCTGGCGTCCTGCGCTGCCGCAAGTGCCGCCAGAACACCGGGCTGACGGTGGGAACAGTGATGGAGCGTAGCCACACTCCGCTGAACGTCTGGTTCTGGGCCGCTTATCTGGTCGCCAGTCAGACGCCCGGCGGTTGTGTCTCGAAAGTGGTGGAAATTGGTTTTGGCGCCTCTCCGAGCGGGTTGAGTTTTGCGGCGGTCAGGCTGCGCGGTCAAGGGTTTCGTCGGCGATTAGCTGATCGAGGGTTTCCCATCCATCGACTTTGCGCATCTGGATTTGGCCGGAAGCGAGGAGTGCCCAGAGGAGCATCGGCACTGTTTCGGGACACGGCAGCACGGTCTGTGTTTTGATCCGGCGCTTGAACTCCTCGTTGAGACGCTCAATGGCGTTGGTCGTTCGGGCTGATTTCCATTGGCTCTTGGACAGGCGCGTGAAGGTAAAGAGCTTGTCGCCCGCTTCTGCGAGGCTGTCCGCGACGGCCCTGCATTTCAGCCGCCACTTGCGGACAAACGCCTTGCGGCGGGTTTCCACCTCGGAGGCAGTGTCGGCATAGATCATATCGCGGTAATCTTCGCTCAGCTCGTCATGCATGTGTTTGGGAGCATGACCCAGAAGGTTGCGGTGCTTGTGCACGGTGCAGCGTTGAACGGGAAGGTCATCGCCCCAAAGCGCCGACAGAGCCGCCTCCAGTCCCGGCGCGCCATCGACGATGACAAACCCGGGCCGTTTCAGTCCACGCGCATCAAGGTCGTCGAGGAACTGGCGCCACGCCGCCTGGCTTTCTCCGCCCATATTCCCGATCGAAAGCAAGACCTTCTGGCCATCCCGGCGCACCCCTATAGCCGCGAGAACCGAGATGTTGGTGGCCTTGCGGTCCAGTCGGGTCTTGATCACAGTGCCGTCAAGGATCAGCCGAACGATATCCTCATCCGCGAGGCCACGGCTGCACCAGGCGTCCCAATCGACCTTCACCTTGCGCCACGCCCGGCTCACAACGTCCTTGCTCACAGCACCCCGGAAGAGCCCGAACAGCGCGCGTTTCACCCGCCGCGTGTTGGTTCCGGACAGATACACCGAAGCGATCAGCGCCTCGGCCTTTCTGGTCAGCCGCTGGTAGCGCGGCAGCGCCCGCGAACGCCATTCCGACGCCCGACCGTCTTCCTCAACGATCCGCGCACGCGGCACGCTCACCCTCTCGGTCCCGAATGTCCCCGTCAGTTGCCGCTCCCGGTGCCCGTTCCGATACCCTTGCCGAAGCGCGTCCTCTCGACCGTATCGGCAGCGCCCGAGAAACTGCGCAAGTTCCTCCTCAAAAACGGCCTCGATCGTGGATCTGATGTTCTCCCGCAGCCGGTCCTCGAGCGGATCATAGCCGGCGTCATTGGCCAGTAGCGAAAGCGCGGAAGTCTCGGTAGTGTTCTTCATGGCGTGATCTCCTTGGCGGTGCTAGCCGCCGATTGGGTGGTTGTCTTGTCACCCGGAGATTACGCCATCCTCAAATTTCCACCACTTTCGAGACACAGCCCGCCCGGCATGTCCGCCGTGCAGTTTCAGCGGCAACTTGGTCTTTCGCGCTACGAGACGGCCTTTCAAATTCTCCACAAGCTCCGCTCGGGCATGGTGCGGCCCAACCAAGACAGGATCGGTGGACAGCCCAAGAACCATGTTGAGGTGGACGAAACCTGGGTTGGCGGGCGAACGCGTGGGGAAGGCCGTGGTGTTCACCACAAGGTTCCCGTCTCCTGTGCCATCGACGTCGTGCTCGACCGTAGCGCCGAGTCGCTCTGTGGGTTCGTCGAGAGCACCGTCGCGCCGCGATCGCTGATCGTTACTGACGATTGGAGCGGCTATGCTGGCCTCGGTAAGCGCGGCTATGAGCACTTCGCTGTTGCCGAGTGTGGTGATCCAGAGGTTGCCGAGCAATACCTGCCGATCATCCATCTGGTTTTCTCCAACCTGAAGACGTGGCTGGTCGGTATCCACCACGGCGTTAGCCACCAGCACCTACAAGCCTACCTCAACGAGTTCACCTTCCGCTTCAACAGGCGGTTCTACCCGTTCAACGCCTTCCGCTCATTGCTCGGCATCGCGGGCGACACCTCTGCTCCAACCTATGCCGAGCTTTACTCGGGAGAGTGGCGGCACCCTACATGTAGCGGTCATGGGCGTTAATCGGATAGGCAAGGTTCGGCCTTCGACGAACACTTTGACACCGTTGACGCTCCTGAAGGCTATTAGGTCTCCTAAGCGTTTGTTTAGGCGCTGATTGGACAACGATAGGGTCTGATTTGGCACTCAGCGGACGAAGCGCGAGGATGGTCAATTCTCGACCATCCCTGCACCCTTTCATACATGCGACTACGGTAGCGGTTGTACCCTCGCGCGGAGCCCGCCGCCGCTCACTCGGGCGGCGGGGCCGGGTAGTCGCCGATATAGCTCGTATGCGTGACCAGCCCGTGGCCCGGCATCCACACATGGAGCTGCAGGGCCGGCGGCTCCATGACCGTGGTGATCGCACCGTCGCCCAGGTCGAGCGCGATCTGGTGGGCCGTGCTCGGTGCGACGCTCGCCGTGGTCCCGTGCCAGCTCACGCTGATCGGGCGGTGGATATGGCCCGAGACGATGCGCACGATCTGGCGGTGGCGGGCAACGATTGCGCCGAGCCGTTCGGCCCCTTTGAGCCCCAGATGGCTGCCGTTGCGATCCATGGCCGCGAGGCCGGTGAGAAAGGGCGGGTGGTGCATCAGAATCATCGTCGGCGCCTCGAGCGCCTCGGCAAGGCGTGCCTCGAGCCAGTCGAGGCGGGCCGCGCACAGCTCGCCTCCGGGCTCGCCGGGAATGAGGGTGTCGAGGGCGATCAGGCGCACGGCGTGGTCATCGACCGTGTATTGAACGAAGTCGCGGTCCTCGCCCGGCAGGCCGGCAAAGGCGGCGCGCAAACCCGCGCGCGTGTCGTGGTTGCCCGGTATGGCGTAGAGCGGCATGGCGAGCGGGGCGAGGAGGTCGACGAGGCGTTCGTACTCGGCCGCCGTTCCCTCCTCGACGAGATCGCCGGTGAGCAGGAGGACGTCCGGCGGCTGCGCCAGAGCCTGGATGTGCGTCACGGCGCGCTCGAGGTGCCATGCGGTGCGATAGCGCCGATCGACGCGGTGGCCGGGCGGCGCAATGTGCAGGTCGGTGATTTGGCCGATGATCATGGCCGGGGCTCCGCGAGTGGAGCCCGAGGTTAACCCAGCCCGCCGGAGTATCGCCAGCACCTGCGCCCTACCTCGTGCTGGAACGCGGGGCCTCATTCGTGCTTTGCTCACCCCTCAATCTGCCGCGGGAGGGCGAGGTGAAGGCACGATCCGAGATGCGGGATTTCGTAGTCGATTTGCTGGCCCCGATGGATGCCAACGTGCGCGCCATGTTCGGCGGCTTCGGCATTTTCGTCGATGGCGTGATGTTCGGCCTGATCGCCAATGACGCGATCTATTTCAAGACCGGCGACGCCAACCGCGAGGATTACATAGCCGCGGGTATGGGACCGTTCCTCTACGAGGGCCGTAGGGGAAAGTCGATGGCGATGCCGTACTACGAGGTCCCGAGCGAGGTGCTCGAGGACCGCGATGCGGTGCTCGAATGGGCGGCCAAGGCGGCGGACGTGGCGAGAACCGCGAACAGGGACAAAGCCAAGTCTAAGCGCAAGTGAAAGCGGCGGAGGACCGGACCGTCGCCCCTCTAGTGTACCCGCTCGATGACGACGGCGATGCCCTGGCCGACACCGATGCACATCGTGCACAGCGCGTAGCGGCCATCGATGTGCTCGAGTTGGTGCAGTGCCGTCATCGCCAGGCGCGCGCCGCTGGCGCCCAGCGGGTGGCCGAGGGCGATGGCGCCGCCGTTGGGGTTGACGTGTTCGGCATCGTCCGCGATGCCGAGCTGGCGCAGCACGGCGAGTCCCTGGGCGGCGAAAGCCTCGTTGAGCTCGACCACGTCCATGTCGTCGCGGCCGAGCCCGAGGCGCCGCCACACTTTTTCGGAGGCTGGCGCGGGTCCGATGCCCATGACGCGCGGCGGCACGCCTGCGCTGGCGCCACCGACGACGCGGGCGCGCGGCGTAAGCCCGTAGTCCGCAACCGCCTCCTCCGAGGCCAGCAACAGAGCGCCCGCGCCATCGTTGACGCCGGAGGCGTTGCCCGCGGTGACCGTACCGTCCTCGCGGAATAGGGCTGGCAGCTCCGCGAGCCCCTCCAGCGTGCTGTCGGGTCGGGGATGCTCGTCGGTGTCGACGACGACATCCTCGCCCTTGCGCCGTGGGATGGTGACCGGCACGATCTCCTCGGCGAAAACGCCCGAATCGAGGGCGGCGCCGGCGCGCTGCTGGCTACGTAGCGCGAACGCGTCCTGATCGGCGCGTGAGATCTGTTGCTCCTTAGCCAGGTTCTCGGCCGTTTCCGGCATCGAATCGACGCCGTACATGGCCTTCATCCTGGGGTTGACGAAGCGCCAGCCGAGCGTGGTGTCGTAGATCTCGTGGCGGCGTGAGAAGGCGGCGTCGGCCTTGGGCATGACGAAGGGCGCCCGGCTCATGCTCTCGGCGCCGCCCGCTATCACGAGCCGCGCCTCCCCGGTCTTGATCGCGCGGGCGCCACCGGCCACGGCCTCGAGACCGGAGCCGCACAGCCGGTTGACGGTCACACCAGGGACCGAATCGGGCAGCCCAGCGAGCAGCGCGCCCATGCGGGCGACGTTGCGGTTGTCCTCGCCCGCCTGGTTGGCGTTGCCGTAGATCACGTCGTCGAGCTCCTCCCAGGCCACGCCCGGGTTGCGCTCCATCAGGGCGCGAATCGGGATCGCCGCGAGATCGTCCGCGCGCACGGTCGAAAGCGCCCCGCCGTAGCGGCCGAACGGCGTGCGCACGGCATCGCAAATAAAGGCTTCGCTCAACTTTGGTCTCCTTCCAGGGCGCGAGGTGCGGACGAGGATATCTCCCTCAGCGGCCGCTGAACACCGCAGGACGCTTCTCGAGAAACGCGGCCACGCCCTCCTTGAAGTCCGCGCTCTTGCTCGCGATCGACTGGAGATCGCGCTCGAGGTCGAGCTGCTGCGAGAGCGAGTTCTCGAAGGAGGCGTTCAACGCCCGCTTCATCAGCGCAAGCGCACGGGTGGGCTGCTTCGCGAGCCTTTCGGCCAGCGCCTTGGCCTCGCCCGCGAGCGCGTCGTCGTCGACGCATTTCCAGATCAGCCCCCAACCTTCGGCGGTCTCGGCCGGCAGCTTCTCGCCGAGCATGGCGAGGGCGGTGGCGCGCGCCCGGCCGACGAGGCGCGGCAGGATGTAGCTGCCGCCCGCGTCCGGTACCAGCCCGATGCGCACGAAGGCCTGGATGAAATCGGCGGACCGGGCGGCGAGCACGATGTCGCAGGCGAGCGCTATGTTGGCGCCGGCGCCGGCGGCGACGCCGTTGACCGCGCAGACCACGGGAAGCTCGAGCTCGCGCAAGGACCGGACCAGACGGTTGTAGTTCTTCTCCAGCGATTCGGCGAGGTCGGCGGGCGCGCCGACGGCGCGGTCGCCGAGGTCCTGGCCCGCGGAGAAGGCGCGCCCCGCGCCGGTCAACAGCATCGCCCGCACCTCGTCGTTTTCGCCCACCTGCTTGAGCGCCGCGCGGATCTCCTCGTGCATCTGGGCGTTGAAGCTGTTGAGGACGTCGGGCCGGTTGAGCGTCAGGGTCGCGACCCCGGCGTCGATGTCGAAGAGGATCGTCTCGAAGCTCATCAGGTGCCCCCCTAGCGGCCCTTGAACTCAGGTTTGCGCTTCTCGAGGAAGGCCGCCACGCCCTCGCGCTTGTCCTCGGTGGCGAGCAGGATCGCGAAGGCCCGGCGCTCGAAGTCGAGCCCAGCCTCGAGCGTCATGTCGAACGATTTGAGCACCGCCTCCTTGGCCAGGCGCACCGCGATCGGCGGCTTCGCGGCGATGGTTCGGGCCAGCGCCAGGGCCCGTTCGATCGTCACCTCGTGCGGCACCACCTCGGCGACCAATCCCGCCGCGAGTGCGGTCTTCGCGTCGATCATCTCGCCGGCGAGGATCATCTTCATCGCCAATGATTTACCGACCGCGCGCGCGAGGCGCTGCGTGCCGCCGGCGCCCGGCATGATGCCGAGATTGACCTCGGGCTGGCCAAAGCGGGCGCTGTCGCCGGCCAGGATGATGTCGGCCATCATCGCGAGCTCGCACCCGCCGCCGAGCGCGAAGCCGTTGACGGCCGCGATCAGGGGCTTGGAGAAGCCTCGTATCGCCTGCCAGTGCTGACTGCGCTCGTCGAACAGCGAGGTCGCCATCTCACGCGCCGCCATTTCGTTGAGGTCGGCGCCGGCCGCGAACACCTTTTCGCCGCCGGTGATCACGACGACCCGAACGGCCTCATCGTTCGCGGCGAGGCCGAGCGCATCCACGATCCCGCCGAGCAAGCTAGCGCTCAGTGCGTTGAGCTGCTGGGGGCGGTTCAGCGTTATCAGGCGCACGAACGGGCGCGGCATCTCGACCAGGATATTCTCAAAGGCGGGTTCGACGGCCATGCGGGATCGGAGGGCTCAGCCGGCCCCGGACCGTTCCTGCTCGCGCAGCTTGTAGCGCTGTAGCTTGCCGGTTTCGGTGCGCGGCAGGGCGGCGACGAACTCGATGGCGCGCGGGTACTTGTAGGGTGCGATCCCGGCCGTCACGAAATCCTGTAACTCCTCGACGAGCGCCGGGCTCTCCGCCACGCCCTCGCGGAGCTTGATGAAGGCCTTGACGACGGTGCCGCGCTCCGCGTCGGGGCAGCCGACCACCGCGCACTCCGCGACCGCGGCGTGCTCCAACAGCACGCCCTCGACCTCGGGGCCGGAGACATTGTAGCCGGCGGCGACGATCATGTCGTCGGTGAGCGCCTGGAACCAGTAATAGCCCTCGGCGTCGCGGCGATAGGAATCACCCGTGAGGTTCCAGCCGTCCTGGACGTAGGCCTTTTGGCGCTCGATGTCGTCGAGGTAGCGGCAGCCGGTCGGCCCGCGCACGGCGAGCCGGCCGACGGTATCGGCGGGCACGTCTCGGCCCGCCTCGTCGACCACGCGCGCCTGGAAGCCTGGCACCGCGCGGCCGGTGGTGCCGGGGCGGATGTCGTCTCCCGCAGCGGAAATGAAGATATGCAGCATCTCGGTCGCGCCCAGGCCATCAATCGTCCGAATTCCGGTTGCCGCCTCCCACGCCTGGTAGATCGCGAGCGGCAGCGTCTCGCCGGCCGATATGCAGGCGCGCAGGCTCGATAGGTCGTAGCCCGCGGCCATGTCCGCCATGGCCCGATAGGCGATCGGCGCGGTGGCGCAGATCGTGGCGCCGGTTTCGGCGATGGTTTGCAGCAAGGCTTCGGGGCTCGGTTGCTCGATGAGCGCCACCGATGCGCCGACGTGAAAGGGGAAGGCAACGAGCACCCCGAGCCCGAACGTGAAGGCGATCGGCGGCGTGCCGCAAAAGACGTCGTCCTCGTTGGGCTGCAGCACGCGGCGCGAAAAGGTGTCGCAGATCGCCAACACGTCGCGGTGGAAATGCATGCAGCCCTTGGCGGGGCCGGTGGTGCCCGAGGTGAAGGCGATCAGGGCGACATCGTCCGCCGCCGCGTCGACATTATTGAAGGTCTCGGGCTTGGACCGCGAGAGCGTGCCGAGCTCCGCCGTGTCGAGGATCGAGGTGAGCTGCGGCGTCAGCGCCTTCGCTTTGTGAAGTTCATCTGATAACCGACTGTCATGTATGGCAAATACAACCCTTGCTCTGTTGCAGATGTGGCCCAGCTCGCGGGCTCGAAGTAGCGGCATCGTCGCCACTGCCACGGCCCCCACCTTGAGGATCGCGAACCATACGGCGAGCGCCTGTGGGTTGTTCGGGGCGCGCAGGAGTATCCGGTTGCCGGGCACCACGCCGAGATCGTCCACGAGCACGTGAGCGTAGCGGTTCGCGGTGGCCAGCATGTCGCCGTAGGTCCAGACCGTACCGGCAAAATGGCAACACGGGCGCGTGCCGCGCCCCGCCTGCACCTGCGCATCCAGGAGCGCGGCCGCACAGTTCATGCGCGCCGGATAGGCGGCGAGCTCGGGCGTCGCCGCCCAGTCCATCTCCGGCCACAGCTCGCGGGGCGGCAGATGGTCGCGCGCGAAGGTGTCCTGGTGCGCCGACGGCTCGAACATGGCGCGATGCCTTAGCGCGGGCTCGCAGCGCCACGTCGCTTGGCGGGCGCGGCCGCCTCCGCGGCCTTGAGGGTGTGGCGGGCGATGATGAGCTTCTGAATGTCCGTCGCGCCCTCGTAGATCCTGAGGGCGCGGACTTCGCGGTAGAGGCGCTCCACAGTCTCGCCCCGAAGCACGCCGCGGCCGCCGTGGAGCTGCACCGCCGAGTCGATAACCCGCTGCGCGGCCTCGGTGGCGTACATCTTGGCCATCGCCGCCTCGCGGCTCGTGCGTGCGTCCGAGGTATCGCCCGCCCAGGCCGCGCGGTAGACGAGGAGGGCGCTGGCATCGATCTCCGTCGCCATGTCGGCGAGCTTCGCCTGTACGAGCTGGAGGTCCGCCAGCGTTTGCCCGAAGGCCTCGCGCGCGGCGGTGAAGCCGATCGCCTCGTCGAGCGCGCGCCTGGCGAGGCCAACCGCGGCCGCGCCCACGCTCGGGCGGAAGATGTCGAGCGTCGCCATGGCGATGGTAAAGCCGTCACCGGGCGCGCCCAGCCGATGGGCCTTGGGGACGCGGCAGTTCGTGAGCCTCAGCGCCCCGATCGGGTGAGGCGCCATCAGGTGCTGTCTTTCGCTCACCTCGAGGCCCGGCGCATCGGCATCGACGACGAACGCGCTCAAGCCCTTGGCGCCGGCTTCGCCGGTGCGTGCAAACAGGATGTAGTGATCGGCGATGCCGGCGTTCGAGATCAGGGTCTTGACGCCGTCGAGGCGGTAGTGGTCGCGCGCGGCGACGGCCGTGGTCTGGATCGAGCCGAAGTCGGAGCCGGATCCCGGTTCCGTCATGGCGAAAGCGGCGATGCGCTCGCCCGCGCACACCGGTGGCAGGTACGCGCGCTTGAGGTCGTCGCCACCGAACAGCGCGATGGAGGCCGAGCCGAGGCCTTGCATGGCGAACGCGTATTCGGCCAAGCCGAAGGCGCGGGCGAGCGTTTCGCGGGCCAGGCAGAGAGAGCGTACGTCGAGCGTCTCGCGCGCGCCGCCATAGTCGCGCGGCACCACGTGGCGAAGCCATCCGGCGGCGCCGAGCTTAGCGACGAGCTGCCGGGTCAGGGCCTGTGGATCGCCCTCGTCTCCCTCCAGCGGTGCGACCTCGCGCGCGGTCCACGCAGCTAGGTCGGCCGCCATCCGGCGATGGTCGTCATCGAAAAAGGGCCAGTCGAGAAACGTGCGATCGGCCATCAGTCACCCTCGAACACCGGCTTCTCGCGGGCGACGAAGGCGCGGTAGGCGCGGCCGAAATCCTTGCTCTGCATGCAGATCGCCTGCGCTTGCGCCTCGGCCTCGGCCTCGATCGCGTCGTCGACGCCCATGTCCCACTCCTGATGGAGCGCGCTCTTGGTCATGGCATGGGCGAAGCCGGGGCCCTCGGTGATACGGGCGGCGAGGGCGCGCGCTTGCGTCGCCAATTGACCGGGCTCGCACAAGTTGTTGTAGAAGCCCCATTGCGCGGCCTCGGCGCCGTCCATGCTACGCCCGGTATAGAGCAGCTCCGAGGCCCGTCCCTGCCCGATGAGGCGCGGCAGGATGGCACAGGCGCCCATGTCGCAACCCGCCAGGCCGACGCGCGTGAACAGGAAGGCGACCTTGCTCCGCGCGGTGCCGAGGCGCATGTCGGCGGCCATGGCGATGCAGGCTCCGGCGCCGGCGCACACGCCGTCGACCGCGGCGACGATCGGTTGCGGGCAACCACGCATCGCCTTGACGAGATCGCCCGTCATTCGCGTGAACGCGAGCAGGCCGGGCATGTCCATGCGCTGGAGGGGGCCGATGATGTCGTCGACGTCGCCGCCCGAGCAGAAGTTGCCACCGCTGCCGGTGACGACCACGGCCCGCACGTCCTCGGCCTCGCCCAGGGCTCGGAAGGTGTCCCGGAGCTCGGCGTAGGATTCGAACGTCAGGGGATTCTTCTTCTTGGGCCGATCGAGGGTAATGGTGGCGATCCGCTCGGCCACCTCCCAGCGAAAGTGCTGTGGTGAAAGATCAGCGCCCTTCATCGGGACGCGGCCCTTGAGGCTCACCCACGGCGGACTCGATGGAGCGCTTGAGCTTGGCCAAAAGCGCGAGGAGCCGGGCCATGTCCTCGTGCGGAACCTGCTCCATCATCGCCTCGATCCATGCCTCGTTCGCCGGAGTCATGCGATCGAAGGCGCGCTTGCCCTTGGCCGTGAGGCGGACCAGGCGCGTGCGCCTGTCGCCGGCCGCCGGCGCCCGAGTGACGAGCCCCTCCTGCGCCAGCCTGACGACGAGGCCGGTTATGTTGCCGTTCGATACCATCATACGGTCGGACAGCTCGCCCATGCTGAGGCCCCGAGGCGCCCGGTCGAGCTGGGCCAGCACATCGAAGCGCGGCAGTGTCGTGTCGAATTCGCGGCGCAGGCGTGCGCGCACCTCGCGCTCGATCAGAGTCGAGCAGGTGAGGAGCCTGATCCAGGCGCGCAGCTCGAGTTTGTCGTCGATCTGGACGGCGGATTCGAGGTCGCTACGCCCTTGCGGCGATAGGGCGCCTTCGGTCATGACATAACCTCGCCCCCGGCCACCGGAATGGACTGGCCCGTTACCGACTGCGTGCCCGGTTGGCACAGCCACGCGACCACGCGGGCGACCTCGTCGGGCTGCACCAGGCGGCCCTGCGGATTGGTGGCGGTCAGCGCGGCCAACGCCTGATCGGCTGTGCGGTCCGTCTTCGTCTCGATGTTACGTACCGCCTCGGCGACGAGATCGGTATCCGTGAAGCCGGGGCACACGGCATTGACGGTGATATCGGTCCGCGCCAGCTCGAGGGCGAGCGCGCGGGTGAGGCCTATGAGGCCGTGCTTGGCGGCACAATAGGCGGCGGCATAGCGGTAGGGCACCAAGCCGGCGGTGGAGGCGACATTGACGATGCGGCCGTATCCGGCGGCGATCATGCCCGGGAGCGCCAGACGGGCGCACAGGAACGCCCCGGTGAGATTGACGTCGAGCATCCGTTGCCACTGCTCTGGCGTGGTTTTCAGGAACGGCTCGGACAGCGCCCCGCCTGCGTTGTTGACGAGGATCGCCGCGGTGCCGGAGGCGTGTGCGGCCCCGGCGAACGCCTCACCCAGCGCTCCCTCGTCGGTGACGTCGGCGGAAAAGGGCGTGACGGTGGCCCCGAAATCGCGAGCCAGTGCTGCCCCTCGCGCCTCGATCCGTCCGCGGTCGCGCCCAATCAAGCTAAGGTGCGCGCCGAGGCGAGCGAGTTCGGCCGCGATGGCCGCTCCTATGCCGCGGCCGCCGCCCGTGACGATGGCGTGTTGTCCGGCAAGCGGGAGGTCGCCGGGCTGGGCTCGCATGTCGGCCGCTGTCCTCGGCACGTCCGCAACCTCGCGCGAAACTTGGCGCGTGGCGTCAAGACTATTGCGGGTCGCGGCGTTCAGGCAAATGCCTTGAACGTGATGATCGTGAAGGTGTCCTTGATTCCCGGGATCCTTTGGATCCTTTCCGTCACGAAATGTCCGATGTCGGTGTCCTGCGCGAGGTAGCACTTCATCATCAGATCGTATTGACCCGAAATCGAGTGCACCTCCGACACCTGCTCCACCGACTGGATCGCCTGATCGGCGACCTCGTAGGCCTCGCCCAGTTCACACTTCACCATGATGAAGATCGTCTGCATCGCTGGACCCCTTGCGCTTTTTCGCCCGCGCCGTGGCCGGCGCCGGCGCGGGCACGGGCCGGAGCAGGAATGCCGGTACGTGGCCGCCCATGCCGCGCGTCTCGGCGCTGGCCTGCGGCGCCTTTGCCTTCGTACTGGGCTTGCTAGGGGGCTTTTTCTCCGCCTCGCGGCTTTTCACCGGCGCTTTCTTGGTCTCCTTTGCAGGCCGGCTCGCGCCCGCGCGCCGCGATCGGCCGCGCCGGCGCGTCGGCTCACCGAAGGGGCGGCTCTCCACCCCCGGAATCTCTATGCGCGGTATTTCCCGGCCGATCAGCGCCGTTATGGCCTCGATCCGCTCGCCATCTTCGGGGGTTGCCAGCATGTACGCGGTGCCCAGCAACCCCGCGCGCGCAGTGCGGCCGATGCGATGGATATAGTCCTCCGCGTGGGAGGGCACATCGTAATTGAAGACGTAGGGGAGGCCCTCGATGTCGAGCCCGCGTGCCGCGACGTCGCTCGCCACCAGAAGCGTTATTTCGCCGGCCTTGAAGCGCCGCAGGGTCGCCGTGCGTACTACCTGGGCAAGATCGCCATGGAGCGCCGCAGCGTTGAACCCGCGCTTAACCAGTGAGCGAGAAAGGACGTCCACATCCTTCTTTCGATTGCAAAAAATGAGTGCGCTGGTCACACCTTCAGCGCGCAGCAAGCGTTCGAGAGCATCGCGCTTGTCGTCGGGATCGACGACGACGTAGCCCTGGGTCACCTCATCGACGGGGGTCGCTGGCGGTGCCACGGTGATCTCGACCGGGTCGTGGAGAAACGCGTCCGCTATGCGCCTGACTTCGGGCAGGATCGTCGCCGAGAAGAAGAGCGTCTGGCGCCGTTTCGGAATCAACGACACAATGCGCTCGACATCGGGAATGAAGCCCATGTCGAGCATGCGGTCGGCCTCGTCGATGACGAGGATCTTGATCCCCGACAGGAGCAGCCCACCGCGCTCGAACTGATCGAGCAGGCGCCCCGGTGTTGCGACGACGATATCAACCCCGCGATCGAGTTTTCGCTCCTGATCCGAGAACGACTCTCCCCCGATCAGGAGCGCCATGCTCAGCCTCTGGTGGCCGCCATAGACGTCGAAACTCGCGGCGACTTGGGCCGCGAGCTCGCGGGTCGGCTCCAGGATCAGGGCCCGTGGCATGCGCGCGCGGGCACGCCCTGCGGCCAGGAGATCGAGCATCGGCAGCGTGAAGGAGGCCGTCTTCCCGGTGCCGGTTTGCGCGCACCCGAGAACATCGCCGCCGCCGAGGACGACGGGGATGGCCTGAAGCTGAATCGGCGTCGGCTCGACATAACCTGCGTCGGCGACCCCTTTGAGGACCGCCGGACTTAAGCCGAGCGCGGGGAAACTCATGAAAACGGTTGGACCACGACCTAGCGGCGGGACACGGGGCGCCTGCGGCGACCCCTCCTCGTGTCCGAATACTTTAGGCGGTGGCCCATGTCAACGAAGACGCGGTGGCCGGCGCCCCTCGATCGTGCCCAGGGCAGGGCGTCAGCAGTTAGGCAGGAACTGCGGGCACTCCGGCTGATCGTGGATATTCCGTTGCGGCAACAGCGACGCCAGGGTTTGGTCCATGAACTGGCGGAACACAGGGCCGCCGGGTTCCATGGGCGGACCCCAGGAGCGGATTTCCGATGCCATGCGGTCGCTCACGCAGAAAGCGGCGGTGAGCCGGGTCTGTGTCTTGTCGGCGGCCACCGGTACGTTGCTGAGATCGCGGCAGGCATTGCCGCCGTAGGGGCCCCCGGCGGCACGGGGTTGAAAACCAGAACAAGGCGGTGCCCGGTCGGCTTTCTTTGCGGTGGTCGGGGAATGAACTCGGTGTCCGGAAACCCGCCGGGCAGCCTCAAGCTGGCGATCACCGCGTCGTCCGAGGCGGCCTTGGGAATGTCGAACGGGTTGCCGTGAATGACGGTCGCAAGATGCCCGTCTCTGGTGGCGTAGGTCACTTCCTCAGGAGAGTAGAGGGCGCTTTGTTTGGGCAGCGAGCTGGTCCGAATGCCGGTACTGCAAGCGGCCAGCGCGACGGCCAGCGCGAGGAGCGTTCCGTATCTCATTATCCGCGTTCCGGCCCGCATCGAGCCGGCGTTCCCTTGGCCCATAACCCGAATATGGGTATTTCCAGGCCAGGATAGAAGTGGCGGCTCTCCGTGCCGGATCCTGCAGCTACTGCTGGCCCCGGCGGCTCCTGTAGTTGACATGGGGGAATACCACGTCGATGAGCCCGTCGAGCAGGGACGCAAGACGTGGGTCGTCGGGGCCGCCGAGGGCGGGCCCACGCGCGTAGGTAGGCGCGCGAGACCAGGCGGGTGCCGGCACAGAAGGCGGCGTCGATGCGGATCTCGGCGCGTCCCGCCGCCGCATCAACGCGATCGAGCTCGCACGCCTTGGGGGCAACTCCGGGCTTGGCGTTGAACGTCAGGACGAGCCTTGAATCGCCCGTCGCGGCCGCCGGATCGAGCACCCTCACGTTCACCGAACCTACGAAGAAAGGGGGCCGGAGCGCCGATTTGACGGCGGCGTTCGTTTGCGCCTGGGGTACGTTAAACGGGTTGCCGAGAACCGCGACGCGGAAGTTCCCGTCTCGCGTGGCGTAGCCCACCATGCCGGTGCTGTAGAGAGACGTGATTGTGCCGTAGCTGACGGCACCTGTCTCCGCGCAGGCGCCGAGCCCGGCGGCCAGGCAGAGAGCGGCGATCTTGGCTCGCCCGCCGATGGCGCGCGCAACAGCGTCGATCGTTGCCATGTTGGCTCAATGATGGGCCTGCCGCGGTAGGCGGACAACGGTGAAAGTGGCGCGCACGGCCCCGGTCACGTTGATCTTGATGATCCCGTGATCGGCCGGGCGCCGCCTCATATGTCGAGGTCGACGAAGCGGCTCGCGTTTTCCTGGATGAAGGCGAGCCGCAGCTCGGCCTTGCGCCCCATCAGCGCTTCGACGCGTCCGGCCGTCTGCTGTGCCGCCCCTTCGGGCACCACGACCCGCAGCAGGGTGCGGCTCGCCGGGCTCATCGTCGTCTCGCGGAGCTGGCTCGCCGGCATTTCGCCGAGCCCCTTGAAGCGGCTGATCTCCACCTTGCCCGAGCCACCGAACGTCGAGCCCAGCAGCGCTCCTTTATGCGCCTCGTCGCGCGCGTAAGCGGATTTCGGCCCCTGCGTCAGCCTATACAGCGGCGGTTGCGCGAGATGGAGGTGATTATTGCGGATCAGTTCCGGCATCTCGCGGTAGAAGAAGGTCATTAGCAGGGCAGCGATATGGGCGCCGTCGACGTCGGCGTCGGTCATGATGATGACCCGGCCATAGCGCAGGTCCTGCTCGCGGTAGCGTTCGCCGACACCGCAGCCCAGCGCTTGCACAAGGTCTCTGAGCTCCTGGTTGCCGCTGAAGCGGGCCTGGGCGGCGCTGGCGACGTTGAGTATCTTTCCGCGCAGGGGCAACACCGCCTGGGTGCGGCGATCGCGCGCCTGCTTGGCCGACCCGCCCGCCGAGTCGCCCTCGACGATGAACAGCTCAGTGCCCTCGGCGGACGTCTCGCTGCAGTCGGTGAGCTTGCTGGGGAGGCGGTGGCTGCGCGCAATCGTTCTGCGCGCGAACTCCTTTTGATCGCGCCGGCGCGCCCTTTCCTCGGCCCGTTCGATCATGTGCGCGAGCAGGGTGTTGGCGCTCTCCGGGTCACCGCTCAGCCAGTGCTCGAAATGATCGCGAAGGGCACCTTCGACGAGGCGCGCGGCGTCGGCGTTACCGAGCCGCTGCTTGGTCTGGCCGTGGAATTGCGGATCGCGCAGGAACAACGAAAGGACGATCGTGGCGCCGCCGACCAGGTCCTCGGCGCCAACGATTTGAGCCCGCCGATTACCGGCAAAGTCGCCGTACGATTTGAGGCCCTTGGTCAGCGCCGCCCTGAGGCCGGTTTCATGGCCGCCGCCGTCGGGCGTCGGCACCGTGTTGCAATAGGAGGTAAGCGTACCCTCGCCGTCTTCGGGCCAGGCGGCCGCCCATTCGACGTGGCCGCGCCCGCGCGGCAGGTCGGCGCGACCCGAAAAGGGCGCACGCGTGAGCGTCGGGCGGTCGGCCAAGCTCGCCGCCAGGAAGTCGACGAGCCCCCCCGGAAAATGCAGCGTGTCTTCCGCGGGCGCCTCGTCCTCGCCCTGGAGCAACTCGGGTGCGCAACGCCAGCGAATCTCGACTCCCTTGAAGAGATAGGCCTTGGAACGCGCCATGCGATAGAGCCGCGCCGGTCGGAACTGCGCCGCCGCGCCGAATATATCGGGATCGGGGTGGAAGGCGATGGTGGTGCCGCGGCGGTTGCGCTGTGCCCGCGCGGCGAGCTCGTCCTGGGCGGTACCGCGGCTGTAGCTCTGCTGCCATACCTTGCCGTCGCGCGCGACCTCGACGCTCAGCGCGTCCGAGAGCGCGTTCACCACCGAGAGGCCGACGCCGTGCAGGCCACCCGCGGTGTGGTAGGCCTTGCCGCCGAACTTGCCGCCCGAGTGGAGCGTCGTCAGGATGACCTCGAGCGCCGACTTGTCGCGGTATTTTGGGTGCGGATCGATGGGGATACCGCGGCCGTTGTCGCGCACCGTGAGCCATCCGTCGGCCGCGAGCTCGACCTCGATGCGGCTGGCGAAGCCGTTGACGGCCTCGTCCATTGCGTTGTCGAGGACCTCGGCGGCGAGCTGGTGGAGCCCGTACTCGTCGGTGGCGCCGATATACATCCCGGGCCGGCGACGCACCGGCTCGAGGCCCTCGAGGACCTCAATGTCGTCGGCCGTATAGTCGACCGCCGCAAACGCCAGTTGCTCGGACCGCTTCGCCATCATTGCCTACATGGGATCGGAGGTAGCGAAATAAAGGTGCCAGGATTCACTATAGGGTATACTGCGAAGCTCGCTCAACAAGATATAGTGCAATGATATGGCCAAGCGCCCTGAGAGCCCGATCAAGCGCGGCGAGCCCGCCATCCGCACGGTGCCGATGCCGGCCGACGCCAATGCCAGCGGCGACATCTTCGGTGGCTGGATCCTGTCGCAGATGGACATCGCGGGCGGCGCCGTGGCGCTACAGCGGGCGGGCGGGCGCGTGGCGACGGTGGCGATCGATGCGATGGCATTCCACCGCCCGATCTTTGTCGGCGACCTCGTCAGCATCTTCGCCGAGGTGGTCAAGGTCGGCCGCACCTCGATCAGCGTGCACATGACCGCCACCGCACACCGGCGCACGGGTCCCGAGGAGGTCACCGTGACCGAGGGCACCTTCGTCTTCGTCGCCCTCGACGCCGCAGGGCAGCCGCGCGCGGTGGACGCGTGAGAGCCCTGCCACCCCCTACATGTCGTAGTAGAGGAAGAACTCGTAGGGGTGTGGGCGCAGCCTTAGAGGATCGATCTCGTTCTTGCGCTTGTAGTCGAGCCACATCTCGATCACGTCGGGCGTAAACACGTCGCCCTTGAGCAGGAAGGCGTGGTCGGCCTCGAGTGCATCCAGCGCCTCGTCGAGCGAGGCCGGCGTCGACTTCACTTGGGCCGCCTCCTCGGGCGGCAGGTCGTAAAGGTCCTTGTCGATAGGATCGCCCGGGTCGATGCGGTTCTCTATCCCGTCCAGTCCCGCCATCAGCATGGCGGCGAAGGCGAGATAGCCGTTGCACGAGGGGTCGGGCGAGCGGAACTCGATGCGTTTAGCGCGCGGGCTCGGCGAGTACATCGGAATGCGGCAGCAGGCCGAGCGGTTGCGCTGCGAGTAGACGAGGTTGATCGGCGCCTCGAACCCGGGCACCAGGCGGCGGTAGGAGTTCACCGTCGGCGCACAGAAGGCGAGCAGCGCCGGCGCGTGGCGCAGCAGGCCGCCGATGTAGTGACGCGCCGCCTCGCTCAGGCCGGCGTAGTGGGCCTCGCTGTAGAACAGGTTGGTTTCGCCCTTCCACAGGCTCTGGTGGGTGTGCATGCCGCTGCCATTGTCCTCGAATAGCGGCTTTGGCATGAAGGTCGCGGTCTTGCCGTAGGAGTTGGCGACGTTCTTGACGATGTACTTGTAGATCATCAGCTTGTCGGCCATGCGCGTCAGCCTGTCGAAGCGAACGTCGATCTCGGCCTGGCCGCCGGTCGCGACCTCGTGGTGGTGGGCCTCGACCTCGATACCCGCCTCTTCCATCAGCAGCACCATTTCGGTGCGCAGGTCCTGCTGGCTATCGGTCGGGGGAACCGGGAAATAGCCCTCCTTGGGGCGCGGCTTGTGGGCGAGGTTGGGCTCCTCCTCCTTGCCCGAGTTCCAGCTCCCCTCCGACGAATCGACCTGGTAGAAGGCGAAGTTCGTGCCCTGGCTGTAGCGAACGTCGTCGAACACGAAGAACTCGGCCTCGGGCCCCCAATAGCTCACATCCGCCAGGCCGGTGCTCTGTAAGTAGGTCTCGGCCTTCTGCGCGATGTAGCGCGGGTCGCGCGAGTAGGACTCGCCAGTGATGGGATCGCGAATGTTGCATATGAGGACGAGGGTCGGCACCGCCGTGAAGGGGTCGAGGAGCGCGGTCGTCGGGTCGGGAATCACGAGCATGTCGCTCTCGTGGATCATCTGAAAGCCGCGGATCGACGAGCCGTCGAAACCGATGCCCTCGCTGAACGTATCGGCGTCGATGGTGCTCACGGGCACCGAGAAGTGCTGCCAGGTGCCGGGCAGATCGGTGAAGCGAACGTCGACGATCTTGATGTCGTGCTCCTTGATCGCGCGGGTGACGTCTTCGGGCGTCTTGCAACCGAGTGACATGGAATGTGCTCCCTCTTCCAAAACTGGTGGTAATCCAAACTCTAGCCTGTTCCCGCAGGGGACTTCCGGCAGGCCAGGTTCATACGGCCTCGGCCCCCTTTTCACCGGTACGGATTCGTACGACCTCGTCGACCGCGGTGACGAAGATCTTGCCGTCGCCGATGCGCCCGGTGTGCGCCGCCTGCTGAATCGCCTCGATGGCGCGCTCGACCAACCGGTCCTCGAGCACGATCTCGATCTTGACCTTGGGCAAGAAATCAACGACGTACTCGGCGCCACGGTAGAGCTCGGTGTGACCCTTCTGGCGCCCGAAGCCCTTGGCCTCGGTTACGGTCATGCCCTGGAGGCCGATCTCGTGCAGAGCATCCTTGACCTCGTCGAGCTTGAACGGCTTCACGATCGCCTCGATTTTCTTCATGGCGGCAGTCCCGCGGGTTGCGAGGGTTGACGGCGCTTGCTGTCCTCCCCTACGCACGCGCCATGCCAACCGCGGCGGGTAGGCTAACTCACTGTTTTGAAGTCGTTTCCGTTGAGCAATGGGCCAGCGCGGGCCGCATCACCTGCACAAAGCTGTGGCACTTTGCCTAAGTTTTGGGCAGGCGTGTGACTGGTAGAGGCGGGTTTGAAACCCCTACCGCACGCGAGTTGCGACGTTAGTTGCCGAGGCTGGTGCGAATGCGGTCCATGGCTTCGCGAATGCGCGGGACGCTGTTGGCGTAGGAGAAGCGCAAATAGCCTTCGCCGCGGCTGCCGAAGCTGGTGCCTGAGACCGTGGCGACGCCAGCCTCCTCGAGCAGCCGCGTCTCGAGCTCGCGCGAGGTGTAGCGCGTGGCCGTGATGTTGGCGAAGGCGTAGAAGGCGCCGACGGGCCGTACGCAGCGCACGCCGGGAAGGGCGTTGAGCGCCGCCACGATGACTTCGCGGCGCTCGTCGAAGGCTCGCACCATGTCCTCGACGCAGTCCTGCGGCCCGTCGAGGGCGGCGATCGCCGCGTATTGCGAAGCCGCGTTGACGCAACTGTGGTCATTGATGGCGAAGCGTTTGGCGAGTTCGACGATGCTGTCGGGCCAGACGCCGTAGCCGACACGCCACCCGGTCATGGCGTAGGTCTTCGACCAGCCGTCAAGGATAATCAGGCGGTCGCGGATCGATTCGAAGGCCAGCATGCTCACGTGCTCGCGGTCGTCATAGAGGATGCGTGAGTAGATCTCGTCGCTGAGGATGGCGACGCCAGGGTAGCCGGCGAGACCGTCCACGAGGCGCTCGATCTCATCGCGCGGCACTGCGCCGCCCGTTGGGTTGGCGGGGCTGTTGACAATGATTAGCCGGGTTGACGGCGTAATCTGAGCGAGCACCTCCTCGGCGCTGAAGGAGAAATCGTTGCTCTCGTGGAGCTGGATCGGCACCGGCGTCGCGCCCGAAAAGCGGATGACCGATTCGTAGATCGGGAAGCCCGGATCGGGGTACATGATCTCCGCCCCCGGTTCGCCGAACATCATGATGGCGAAGAACATGGTCACCTTGGCGCCGGGCACGATGACGATGTTGTCGGGGTCGACGGCAACCCCCCGGCGCCCGCTGATGTCGGCGGCGACCCCCTCGCGCAGAGGCAGGATGCCGGCGGCGGGCGTGTAGCCGTGGTGGCCGTCGGCGAGCGCCTTGCGGCCCGCCTCGACGATGTGCTCGGGCGTCGGGAAGTCGGGCTGGCCGATGCCGAGATTGATAATGTCACGGCCCTGCGCCGAGAGCGCCTCGGCACGCGCTAGAATCTCGAACGCGCTCTCGGTACCAAGGCGCGCCATCCGCCGGCTCGTCTGCATCGCACCCTTATGCCACTATGAATGAGGCGCGGCAAAGGCAACGAGGGCGCCACCTGCTCCCGGCTTGACGGCGCCGCCGCGTAGGCGCTAGAGGTGGCGCCCCAGATGGCGGGTGTAGCTCAGCTGGTTAGAGCGCCAGATTGTGGATCTGGAGGTCGCGGGTTCAAGACCCGTCACTCGCCCCACTTTCTTAGTTTGGGGGCGCGTGGACTCGGGCGCGGGCTTCTGCCAAGATGCGCGCCCGCTCACATCAGCCGACATTCATTCGGGAAAATCTTGACATGACGGTTTCCGATAGCGCGAACGCGCCGACGCTAGCCGCCGCGTTGTGGCCCTCGCGCTTGGGCGGTCGAACGCTGAGGTTCGTGGTGCTGGCCTTGCTCGGCACCCTGCTGCTGACCGTATCGGCGAAGGTTCAGGTGCCGTTCCGGCCGGTGCCGATGACTATGCAGACCTTGGTCGTCTTGGCGCTCGGGATGGCCTACGGATGGCGCCTCGGCGCCGCCACGCTGCTCCTTTACCTCGCCGAGGGCGCGGTCGGCCTGCCGGTATTCGCGGGCACGCCGGAGCGCGGCATCGGGCTCGCCTACATGGCCGGCCCGACCGGCGGCTATCTTGTTGGATTTGTCGCCGCGGCGGTCACGGTCGGATACCTGGCCGAGCGCGGCTGGGACCGCCGGCCGCTGTCGACCGCGGCGGCGATGGTGGCCGGAAACGTGGTCATCTACGTGCTCGGCGTGGCCTGGCTGTCCATTATGATTGGCTTCGCCAAGGCCATCGAGTTCGGCGTCACGCCATTTCTTCTTGGCGACGCGTTGAAGGTGGCATTAGGGGTAGCCCTGTTGCCCCTCTCGTGGCGGCTGGCGACTCGCTTCCGATCCTGACCCGGAGGGCGGCGGAGTCGCGTCGCTCCAATAGTGGAGGGACGGCCCGTTTGCGTGATGTCGCCGGCCTGATCCGCGCTCGGGGCTTGCCCGGGGGCGGGCATTTGTCGTTAGTATGTCGCTCACCGGCGTTCGACTAGGACCGAAAAGAGGGAGGCTTGGTCATGAGGAAGTTGTTTGCGGGGCTGGCGGTCACGATGGCGGCGCTGCTGCCGTTCGGCCCGTCGGCCAATGCGGCCGAAGATACCATCCGTATTCCCTACGCGGGCAGCCTGAGCGGCCCCTTCGTCGACTTCGGGGAGCGGTTGTTCAACGGCGGCGTCGTGACCGCTACCGCGGACGTGAACACGGCCGGCGGCGTCAGGGGCAAGAAGCTCGAGTTCTTCAAGGTCGACGTTCACTCACCCGACACCGCGAAGTGGATCTCTGAGTATCGGCTCCTGTGTCGCAACCAGGACCACCCGCTGCTGCTGTTCAACAGCTCATCGAAGATGCTGTTCTCGATCTACGACGCCAACAAGACCTGTCCAATGTTGGTGTTCGCGCCGACTTCGGGCGCGGCATGGACCTTCCCCGATTTCGGCAACATCTTCTTCCGCTACCTGCCGATGCCGGAAAAGGTGCTACCGGCGATGTACTCGAAGGTGAAGGAGGTTTTCGGCGCCAAGACGGTGGCCATCTCGTACTCGATCGATGACGAGTTCTCGCTTTTCAACATGAGGATCGCCAAAAGGATCCTGCAGGAAAAGGGCTTCGAGATCCTCACCGAGCAGTCGTCGAGGATGAACGAGACCAACTTCGCCTCCCAGGTCGCGGCGATCCGGCAGGCCAACCCCGATATCGTCGTCATCAGCCATCAGCCGGGCGATGGCGGCAAGATCGTGAGGCAACTGCGCGACCGCGGTATGAAAACACAGATCGTCGACGGCAGCTCGACCGTGGTCGGCGAAGATTTCTGGAAGCTGTCGGAGGGCACCGGCAAGGGTGCCGTCGGCTATTCGACGTACGCGGCCACCGACCCCCGGCCCCAGGTGCAGAACTGGATCAAGAAGTGGCAGACGGCGATGAACAAGCCGAACGAGGCACCGGACGCCTACGTTACCGCGACGTATGACGCCATTCTCGTCCTCGCCAAGGTGCTCAACGAGGCGAAGTCGCTGTCACGCGAGGACCTCAAGAATGCGTTCCTCGGGGTCAGGAACATGGAGACGATCAGCGGGGTCGTAAGCTGGAACAACGCTGGCGATATCACGCGAGATAAGCCGGTGATGGTACAGGTGAGCGACAACGGCATACTCATTCCCTGGCCGTAAGCCGCTACAGGGGCCGCGACCTGCGGCCCGATCGACCGAGTGACGCTTTGTGACGATTGGCGCCGGTGCCCCACAGGGTACCGGCGCTTTTCTATGATTCGGCGAAGAGGCGCTCGAGGTGATAATTGACGGCGTTGTGGATGGGGCGCTCCAGCGTCGATAGCGCGCCGGGACGGAAGGTCGATGCGCCCGTGGCGTGCTGCATCGACTGGATCATCGACCGGTCCTCCTCGAGCACCTCCACCTGATAGTCGTGATAGACCTTGCTCTTCTCGGCGAAGTCCGCCCGTGCGAGGAGCTCCTTCGGAAACAGGTGGTAGCACATCATGCGGCAGCTGTCGGGCGATAGCGGCCAGATGACGATCGGGCGGACGCAATCGATGCGGCCGAAGATGTGGAGGTTGGGCGCTAGGTAGCCGGTGCACGCGAAGCTGTCGAGCTGATCGGAGAGCCACGGCATCTTACCGAACAGGGATTGGCCGCCCGGCACCGGAGCGGCGGCCTTGTAGAAGATGCTGAGCCCGCCTTTTTCCTTCGTCGTCACGTCGTCGTCGGTGACCGCGAACTTGGCGCCGAAGGTATTCACGTGCAAAACGCCGACATGATAGAAGTCCATCAGGTTCTCGCTGGCGAACTTCCAGTTACAGTCGAGCTCGACCACGACCTTGTTGCCGAGCCGGCAGTCTTCCTGCCGCAGGAACCCGAAGTCGTGCTCCCAGGGCGCGACGAAATCGGCCAGGGGCAGCACCTCCGGATCGAAAGAGATGAAAACGTTGCGCGCCCAGACACCGATCCTGAGCGGGGCCAGACGGCAGTTCTCGGGATCGAAGCCCTCGGCGTGCTCCATGAACGAGGCGCCGGCGAGGCGGCCATCGAGGCCATAGCGCCAGCCGTGGTAGGGGCAGCTGAACTGCTTCGCCGTGCCCTGACCGTGGGCCACCTCGACACCGCGGTGGAGGCAGACATTGGCGAAGGCATTGAGCGCGCCCTCCTGATCCCGAACGACGAGGACGGGCTCGCCCATGATGCGAAAGGCGAGGTAGTCGCCCGGGTTCTCGACCTCTTCCTCGCGGGCGACATAGAGCCAGTCCTTGAGGAAGACCCTCTCCTTCTCGAGCCTGAAGATTTCGGGCGAGCCGTAATAGTAGCCGGGCGCATGTCGCGCCCGATCCAAGGGCGCGCGGACTTCATCGAGACCCTGGCCGGGCGCCGGCCCAGCAGAAGCGTGAAGGGATGTCATCGATCCGTTCTCCGTGGCGGCGGCGTGTGCCGTCCATCATAACGGATGCGGGCCGCGGCGCGCATCGATTAGCGGGCCGCGAAGGGATTTGACGTTGGTCCGGTTTATACTATCGTGACGGTGTATTCTGGTCCGGCTCGGGGCCGGACTTGACGGACTGGAAGGGCAACAGACGATGGCGGAACAGAAGCGCTTCCTTCGGCAGACCTATGGCGCCTACCACCAAAACCAGGTCCCCAACGAGGATGAGGAGCTGACCCACGTCGGCCCGGGAACGCCGGGCGGGGAGTACTTGCGGCGCTTCTGGCACCCCATCGCGCACGCCCCCGACCTCAAGGACCTGCCGCTCGCCGTCCGCGTGCTCGGCGAGGACCTCGTTCTGTTTCGCGACAAGAGTGGCCAGTTCGGCCTGCTCGAGCGCCATTGCAGTCACCGCGGCACCTCGCTCGAATACGGCAAGATCGAGGAGCACGGCATTCGCTGCTGCTACCACTCGTGGCTCTTCGATGTCGACGGCCGGATTCTCGAGACGCCCAACGAGCCCGCCGACAGCACCCTGAAGGATCGGCTGTGCCACGGCGCGTATCCGCTCCACGTCTATGGCGACATGATCTTCACCTATATGGGCCCGCCCGACACGACGCCGCCGTTCCCGGTTCTCGATTCATTTGAGTTGCCGGGCTACGAGCTCGGCTTCGGCGAGCTTATTGGGGTACCCAACATCAAGCCCTGCAACTGGGTCCAGATCATGGACAATGTCCTCGACATCGCCCATGAGGCGTTTCTGCACGCCACCATCAGCGGC
Organism: Alphaproteobacteria bacterium; assembly: GCA_965261735.1. Taxonomy (GTDB): domain Bacteria; phylum Pseudomonadota; class Alphaproteobacteria; order SHVV01; family SHVV01. The sequence continues at coordinate 4,977,306 of OZ253470.1, read as the reverse complement.
TATCAGTTCTTCAGCGATGACGGCAAGCCGGTGACGGCGCTGGCCAAGATCGGCGAGTGCGAGTTCGTCGAAACCGAGCACGGCGTCCTATGCCAGGAGACCCGGCGCGTGGACGAGGAGATCTGGGTACGCACGCTCGAATTCATCTGCCCCAACATCGCGCAGATCGCGCAATCCCCTTCGTTCCCGACAAAGTACAAGGACGGCGAGACCGAGAATACGTACCTGCCCCGCATTACCCGCTGGCGGGTTCCCGTCGACGATACGAGCACGATGGAGTACGCCTTCGTCCGCCTCCGTCCCGGTCAGGAAAACACCTACATCACCAGGCCGAATATCGCGCTTCGCGCCAACTATGGCGAGCGCAGCTACGACGAGATGCAGCGCACGCCGGGAGACTACGAAGCCCAAGTGGGACAGCGCGCCATTGCGCGCCATGCCACCGAGCACCTCACGGCGACCGACCGTGGCGTCGCCATATTCCGGCGAATGGTGCGCGAGGGCATCGAGGCCGTGCGCGAGGGCAAGGAGCCCAAGGGCCTGTCGCGCGCCGGCAACGGCGTCATTCCGACCTACGGTAACGACGCCGTCCTGCGGGTCCCGCCCGCGCCGACGCCGGAGCAGGACCTCGAGCTGCTGCACGAAACCGCGCGCAAGCTCACCGAGCGGATCCTCGAGGACCCGCCCGCTCAGAGGGCGGACGTGACCCTCGCGTAAGGCGCCGGCGCTCGGCGCTTCAGGCGCGGAGCACGATGTCGAAGGTGGCGGCCAGGGCACCCGACTCGATTTCGGGCGCCGGGCGGAACGGCGCGACGAGCCGTGCCCGGGCGTGCGGATCACGCACTCTGCGCAGCAGCGGGTCCCTGTCGTTGCCGGCGCCGTCGGCGGCGTAGAGCTGCGTGGTCAGAACGTGGCGAGCGTTCCTCGATAGCTTGAAGTGGATGTGCGGGGCCCGCCCTGAGTAAGGAACGGGCCGGATGGTGCGGAAGCGGTAAGTGCCGTCGGCGCCCGTCATCGTCTGGCCGTAGCCCTGAAAATTAGGGTCCGCCGGCCCCCGCGAATCGCGCGGGTGGTGGTAGGCACCGAAGGCGTCGCACTGCCAGATCTCGACGCGTACGCCGTCGAGCGGTCGGCCGTTCGTATCTAGGACGCGGCCGCTGACGTGCGCGATATCGCCGGCTGCCCGCTCAGGCCGGCCGGCGACGTTGACCAGATCGTTGTCGGCGTCCGCCGGAAGCCGCCGCGGGTAGAACGGCCCTTCGCCCTGGCGCGGGGTTGTCCCCACGGCGGCGTGCAGGGGCCGCGCCGCGGCAAGTGCCGCCAACGAGAACGCGGAGGCCACGAGGTGCCGGCGGGAAAGTTTGGGGGTGCGCATGGCGGATCTCCTCGCGCCGTTGACCGGCGCCTCCCATGGTATCTTGGACCCCAGGACACCGCATTCAACACCCTTGGAGGAATCGCGATGACGCGCAGCGGCACCATCCCGCGTCCGGTCCGGATCGCCGTCCTCGACGACTACCAGGGCGTCGCCCTGGAAATGGCCGACTGGAGCGTGTTGGCGCCTGACGCCGAGGTCAGCGTGTTCCGCGACCCGGTGAGCGCCGTCGACGCACTGGCCCGCCGCCTAGACGGTTTCGACATCATCTCGATCATGCGCGAGCGAACGCGGTTCGGCCGCGAGCTGCTCGAGCGGTTGCCGAAGCTAAGGCTGCTCGTTACGACGGGCCAGCGCAACGCGGCAATCGACGTGGCGGCAGCCGCCGAGCTCGGCATCACCGTGTGTGGCACCGAGGGGTCGGGGCGGGCCACCGCCGAACTCACGTGGGGGCTGATCCTCGCGCTCGCACGGCACATTCCGAGCGAGGATCGCACGCTGCGCTCGGGCGCCTGGCAGTCGACCATCGGCGTCGACCTCGCGGGGCGCACACTGGGCGTGATCGGGCTCGGCCGCCTAGGTGCGCGCGTGGCCGCCATCGGCCGTGCCTTCGACATGAAGGTGCTGGCATGGAGCGCCAACCTCACGGCCGAGCGCGCGGCGCGATGCCGAGCAATGAGCGGAAGGCGTTACCGAGGCCAGCATAGCCGCTCCAATCGTCAGTAACGATCAGCGATCGCGGCGCGACGGTGCTCTCGACGAACCCACAGAGCGACTCGGCGCTACGGTCGAGCACGACGGCGAGCCGAACGCGTCCGGCATAGCGTCCGTCTTTCCGGTTGTCGAGCTTGGTGCCCGGCTTTCGATGACGCACCTCGATGGCACAGGAGACGGGAACCTTGTGGTGAACACCACGGCCTTCCCCACGCGTTCGCCCGCCAACCCAGGTTTCGTCCACCTCAACATGGTTCTTGGGCTGTCCACCGATCCTGTCTTGGTTGGGCCGCACCATGCCCGAGCGGAGCTTGTGGAGAATTTGAAAGGCCGTCTCGTAGCGCGAAAGACCAAGTTGCCGCTGAAACTGCACGGCGGACATGCCGGGCGTCTGACTGGCGACCAGATAAGCGGCCCAGAACCAGACGTTCAGCGGAGTGTGGCTACGCTCCATCACTGTTCCCACCGTCAGCCCGGTGTTCTGGCGGCACTTGCGGCAGCGCAGGACGCCAGGGCGGTTTTCAAAGTGGAACGGCTCTCCCGCCGTGCCGCAGTGCGGGCAGGCAAAGCCGTCTCCCCAGCGGGCTTTCTCCAGGTAGGCGGCGCAGGCCGCATCATCGGGGAAAAGTCGCTGGAACTCGGGTAGCGAATGCGGGAATGGGAGATCGGCGCGGTCGAGAACATCCATGGCGCGCTCCCCTATATCCGGGTTGCGCCCATTCTAGCCCTAGTGGGTGTGGGTGTAACCCGGATAGGCAAGCCTCCTTCCCCGCGTGATCCAGCGCCTGCGCCGCCTCCAAGGCCAATGTCACGGACCAATCACCGACTAGTTATCGTCGGTGATTGGTCGACCGTCCTAGTGGATTGATTCCAACGTTTGGAACCCTCTGTTTCGTGCGGCGATGATATGATCGGGGTCGGCTTTCCAGATGAAGGGTTTTGGGTTTGCGTCATTGTATTCGCGGACAAATCGGTTGATGGCGTCCTGAAGGTCGACGACGGATTGGAAGACGCCGTATTTGAGCCTGCGCCGCGTTAGTTTGGCGAAGAAGCCCTCGACGGCATTGAGCCACGAGCACGAGGTTGGCGTGAAGTGGAAGGTCCAGCGTGGATGGCGGGCGAGCCAGGCGCGGACCTTGTCCTTCTTGTGCGCGGCGTAGTTGTCGAGGATGACGTGGACGGCCTTGTCCGTCGGCACCTCGCGCTCGATGCGGTTGAGGAAGCGGATGAACTCCTGATGGCGGTGGCGCTGCATGTTCTGTGCGATGACCGTACCGTCCAGCACGTTGAGCGCGGCGAACAGCGTCGTCGTGCCATGCCGTTTGTAATCATAGGTCATCGTACCGGCGCGGCCCTTCTTCATCGGCAAGCCGGGTTGGGTGCGGTCGAGCGCCTGGATCTGTGATTTCTCATCAACCGACAGCACCACGGCATGGGCCGGCGGATCGACATACAAGCCGACGATATCTGTGAGCTTCTCGGCGAAGGCGGGATCATTGGAGAGCTTGAAGTGCCGCCAGCGGTGCGGGCTGAGGCCATGGGCCTTCCAGATCGCTTGGACCGTCGACGCCGCGACGCCAGCAACCTTCGCCATCGCGCGCAGCGTCCAGTGGGTCGCCTCGTGCGGCGGCGCTTGCTGGGTCAGGCGGACGATCTCGGCGACGCGCTCCGGCGGGATCGGCGCTTTGCCAGGCGGACGGGACCTGTCGCGAAGCAAGCCGTTGACACCCTCGTGCATGAACCGCTCCTGCCAGCGCCAGACACAGGTCTTGGACTTGCCGGTCTCGGCCATGATCGACGAGTTCCCGAGCCCCTCGTCGCTCTTCAGGATGATCCGCGCCCGCCAGACATGTTTCTGCGAGCTCTTCGGGTCCGCGACGATAGCTTGCAATCGCTGACGGTCGCCAGACGTGACAGTAAAATGGATGCCGGTGCGCATAGCACAGACTCGCATGACACCGCACAATACGGAATCTCAAATCGGACTCTTTCGTTCCGATCAATCCACTAGGCCGCGCCAAATAACAAGGCGCGGGGAGAAGGTCGTAGTTGCCAAGTTGGAGGCCACGATGCTTGCCTATCCGGTTTACACCCACACCCACTAGGGCTAGAGTGGGCGCAAACCGGATATAGGGGAGCGCGCCATGGATGTTCTCGACCGCGCCGATCTCCCATTCCCGCATTCGCTACCCGAGTTCCAGCGACTTTTCCCCGATGATGCGGCCTGCGCCGCCTACCTGGAGAAAGCCCGCTGGGGAGACGGCCTTTCAAATTCTCCACAAGCTCCGCTCGGGCATGGTGCGGCCCAACCAAGACAGGATCGGTGGACAGCCCAAGAACCATGTTGAGGTGGACGAAACCTGGGTTGGCGGGCGAACGCGTGGGGAAGGCCGTGGTGTTCACCACAAGGTTCCCGTCTCCTGTGCCATCGAGGTGCGTCATCGAAAGCCGGGCACCAAGCTCGACAACCGGAAAGACGGACGCTATGCCGGACGCGTTCGGCTCGCCGTCGTGCTCGACCGTAGCGCCGAGTCGCTCTGTGGGTTCGTCGAGAGCACCGTCGCGCCGCGATCGCTGATCGTTACTGACGATTGGAGCGGCTATGCTGGCCTCGGTAAGCGCGGCTATGAGCACTTCGCTGTTGCCGAGTGTGGTGATCCAGAGGTTGCCGAGCAATACCTGCCGATCATCCATCTGGTTTTCGCCAACCTGAAGACGTGGCTGATCGGTATCCACCACGGCGTTAGCCACCAGCACCTACAAGCCTACCTCAACGAGTTCACCTTCCGCTTCAACAGGCGGTTCTACCCGTTCAACGCCTTCCGCTCATTGCTCGGCATCGCGGGCGACACCTCTGCTCCAACCTATGCCGAGCTTTACTCGGGAGAGTGGTGGCACCCTACATGTAGCGGTCATGGGCGTTAACCGGATAGGCAAGCCACGATGATCAAACGCAATTTCCTCAAGGTGCTACCGATCGGCGCGAGCCTGCTCGCTTTTGTCGCTTTATTTACCGTTCTGACGGCAGTGCGCCCCGCGGCCGCGCAGGCCGCCTGCGGAGAGCGAAGCGGGCTGGTGGAGCAACTCGCGCGCTCCCACGGTGAAGGCCCTGTTTCGATGGGCCTCACCGCCGACGGCCGCGTCCTCGAACTGCTGGCCTCGCCGCGCGGCTCCTGGTCGATCCTGGTCACCACCGCCAACGGCCTCACCTGCCTCGTGGCCGCCGGCAAGTACTGGGAAGAGGTCGCGGTTTCCCTTGGCGGCCCGGGGGCGTGAGCCGCGCTCGAGCCGACTCGGAGAGTGGAGGGGACATCCCATGAACGAGTCGGTGATGATGGGACTTACGCTGCCGAGCCCGCCCTGGTTCAGCGTGGTTGGCCTCGGCCTGGATACTCTCGCCGTGATCGCTTTCGCCTGGGACGTCGCCCGCGGCTCGACGGTGCCCGCGACCGTGCCCGCCGCCAACGTCGGCGGCGGCGCGTCTCGGGTATCGTGGTTCGAACGCCTCGGCGCTTCGAGACTGGCGATTGCCTGCGCCTTCGTGCTTGCCACTGGATTCGCGCTACAGATTTATGGCGAGTGGCCGCGCTAGCGGCGCGCCGATCGTCAAATACGGCAGCCCGATTCAGGCTCGATGGTGCCGAGCGGCTCGATCACCCTGAGCATGCCGCCCTCGGTTTTGGCGATGTACATGTTCATGGCCGTGTGGTGGTCGCCGGCGGTAAGGCGCGCGCGCCCCGTCGGAATCCGAAAGTTAAGCCCCGCCATGCCGTCGACCGCCTCCTCGCGCCCGATCGTCCCTTGCCTCTCGAGCCCCGCCTTGAGCGCCATGATCGCGTTGTAGTGGGTCATGACATAGTGCGAAACGCCCGTGTCGGGCCCGCGCATGTGCCGTACCCGAGCGACGAAGTCCGCGACCTCGGGTTCGGGGCTGGCGGCGACGAAGGGCACGCAAACATACATGTTCTCGCCTTTGCCGGCTCCGAAGGCGCCGAGATAGGTCTCGCTGAAACCGAGGAAGGCCACCGTCACCTTGTTCATCAGGCCGAACTCCTCGGCCTGTTTGATGAAGGTGATGCCATCGGCGCCGGGTAGCGCGAAGAGCAGAATGTCGGCGCCGGAGTCCGCGACCTTGCGAATGACTGACGTGAAATCGGCGACGCCGAAGGGGGTGAACTCCTCCGCCCGGGCCGCACCGCCGGTGGTCTTGATGATCTGCTTGGCCGCCTTGAACATGTTGCGCGGCCACACGTAGTTGGCGCCGAACATGTAGTAGGAGGTGCCGATCCCCTCCTTGGCGAGATAAGGGATGAGCGGGGCCGTATCCTGGTTGGGCACGGTGTTGAAGAAGAACAGGTAGCGCCCGCAGCCGCTGCCCTGATCGTCGGCCCCCTCATAGTTCGTGGCGTAGAGCAGGGGCGTCTTGAGCCGGGCCATGTGCGGCGCCATCGCATTGCGCCCCGACGAGGTGATCGGCCCGGCCACCGCGATCACGCCGTCGCGTTGGATGAGCTTGCGCGCCTTCTCGGCCGCCGTCTTGGGGTCGGTCTTCATGTCCTCGTAGAGAACCTCGACCGGGCGGCCCATGATGCCCCTGTTGGCATTGATTTCCGCCACCGCGAGATCGATACCGATTCGCGCCTGGTCGCCGAATAGCTCGAGCCCCCCCGAAAACGGCAAGGCCGCACCCACCCTCACAGGCGCGCCCTGAGCGATGGCCGGAAACCCGAGAACCGAAGCGCCGGCCGCGGTCCCGGCTGCGGCCGCGGTTGCGATGAATTGGCGGCGATCCAACTTGGTCATGTGCGCTTTCCGTAAGAGGGCCTGAACGGGGTTGCTATGTTGAAGCGCCGATGAGCGCACGCGTCAAGGCGAAAGCATTTTGCCGCACGCCGGATTTCGGGAATGATGAATCCCCGGGGCGGTGATTCGCCGGCGCTGGGGGCAGATGGCGTTTCTCGAACTCGATGCGTTGTGCAAGGACTTCGGTGGCCTCGCCGCGGTCGATCGCTTCAGCCTGCGCCTCGAGCGCGGCGCTCTGCACGCGCTCGTCGGGCCCAACGGCTGCGGCAAGTCGACTCTTTTCAACCTGATCACCGGTGCCCTGGCGCCGAGTGCCGGGAGCGTGGTCTTCGACGGCGAGGACATCACCGACCTCGCCCCCCACGCCGTTGCGCGCCGCGGTATTGGGCGCAAGTTCCAGGTGCCCGCCGTGTTCGACGAACTGACGGTGGCGCAGAATCTCATGGTGCCGCGCTGGGCCGGCCGTGCGCTTCCGCTATGGGCCGGTGTGCGCACCCACGAGGCGGACGAGGTCGCGGCCAGCGTCGGCCTTGCCGGCAGGGGTGCGGTCGCGGCCGGCGCACTGTCGCACGGCGAACGCCAATGGCTGGAAATCGGCATGCTGCTCGCCGGCGACGCGCGCCTGCTGCTGCTCGACGAGCCGACCGCGGGCATGACCATGCCCGAGACTTCGGCCACCGCCGACCTGGTACTGCGCCTCGTCGCCGACTTTGGGGCCAGCATTCTCGTCATCGAGCACGACATGGGATTCATCCGGCAGCTCGCGTGTCCCGTCACGGTGATGGCGAGCGGGAGGCTCCTGCGCTCCGGAAGTTACGCGGAGATCCGCGCCGACCCGGCCGTCCGCGAGCTCTATTTCGGGCGCCACGGTTGATGCTGCGGGTGCGAGGCTTGCGCGCGGGCTACGGCGCGAGCGTCGTGCTGCAGGGCGTCGACCTCGACGTCGAGGCGGGCACGGTCATGGCCCTCATGGGCCGCAACGGCATGGGCAAGTCGACGCTGCTGCGCGCGCTGATGGGGCTGCTGCCCGTGACGGGGGGCAGCGTGCTCTTCAACCAGCGCGACATCACCGCGCTCGCGCCGTACGAGATCGCCCGCCTCGGCCTCGCCCTGGTCGCGCAGGGGAGGGAGATCTTCGCCGCACTATCGGTCGAGGATAATCTGCGGCTCGCCGTGATCGGCCGCCCCCGCGCCCGTCGGCGGAGCGTACCCGCGGCGGTCTACGACTGGTTTCCGGTCCTCGCCGCGCGGCGGAGCCAGGTGGCAGGAACCCTCTCGGGCGGCGAGCAGCAGATGCTGGCGATCGGTCGGGCCCTGGCCGCGGAGCCTCTGATGCTGCTGCTCGACGAGCCGACCGAGGGCCTCCAGCCCTCCGTCGTCCATGATATCGGCATCACGCTGGCCAGGATCGCGGCCGATGCCGGCCTCACCGTGCTGGTCGTCGAGCAAAACGTCGATCTCGTCATGACGGTGGCCGCGAGCGTCGCGTTCATGGACAACGGCATCATCGCCGAAGTGGTGCCGTCCGGCACCATCGCGGCCGACGAATCGGTGCTCGCCCGGCACCTTCTCCTGTAGGCCCAGCGATGGCCGATGTCCTCATCACCGCGCTCAACATGGCGTCGTTCGTGCTCATCCTCATCCTGGTCGCGCTCGGCCTGGTGGTCGTGTTCGGTATGATGCGAGTGATCAACATGGCGCACGGCGAGCTGTTCATGCTCGGCGCCTATACGGTGGTTGCGGCCACGGGTGCGGGCGCCCCGTTCTGGCTCGCGGTCGCGGCCGCGCCCGTCGTCGTCGGCGCCGCGGGCTACCTCATCGAGGCGCTGTTGGTGCGCCACGTCTATCGCCGCCCTCTCGATACGATCCTCGCCACCTGGGGCCTGTCGATCGCCCTCAAGCAGGCGGTGGTGCTGGTCTTCGGGCCGGCATCGCACAGCGTCGTCGCACCGGTGCAGGCGACACTCGTTCTCGGCGAGGCCACCTATCCGGTCTACCGCCTGCTCCTGATGGGCATCGCCGTCGTCATCGTCGCGGCGACCTTCTGGGTGTTCCTGCGCACCGACTTCGGGTTGATGGCGCGCGCCGTTATCGCCCGTCCCGATACCGCCGCTTGTCTCGGCATCGATACGCGCCGCCTCTATCGCGCGAGCTTCGTCATCGGTACCGGCCTCGCCGGCCTCGCGGGTGCGCTGGTGGCGCCGCTGATCAGCGTCGATCCGCACATGGGGCTCGGCTACCTCATTCCCGGATTCATCTCGATCATGGTCGGCGGCGCGGGGCCCCTGGCCGGCGTGCTCGTCGGCGGCACCCTGGTCGGCGGCGGCACCAATCTGCTCACGCTGTGGCTGTCGCCCGTGGTGGCGCAGATCGTCGTGTTCGCGCTCGCCATCGCCGTCATCCGGATGCGGCCGCAGGGTATTCTCGGGGATCGCGATGGCGCCTAGAGGCCTCGCCCTCAGCGTCTTCGTGGTGCTCGCGGTCGTTCCGGTATTCGCGGCCGAGTACTGGACCGATCAGGCGGCCCGTTACGTGATCTTGGGGCTGTTCGCCATGTCGCTTTCGCTCGTGTGGGGCCGCGGCGGCATCCTGTGCTTCGGCCAGGCCATCTTTTTCGGTCTCGGCGGCTACGTCATGGCGGCGCTGACCATGGGCCTGCTCGGGATCAGCGTCTCGAGCTACGTGGGCCTCGCTTCGGCGATCGCCGTTGCGGCCCTATTCGGCGCGCTGCTCGGCATGGCCCTCTTCTGGGGCCGCGGGTTGAGCGGTGCGTATCTCGCGATCGTGACCCTCGCCATCGCCTACATCCTCGAGCAGGGGGTCAAGAGCTGGTACTTCCTTGGCGCGGATAATGGGCTCTCGGGGGTGCCGCCGCTCGATTTCGCCCTGTGGGGCGCCCCGGCCCCGCTAATCGAGCCGGCACCGCGTTACTACGTCGTCCTGGGCATTACCGCCGCCGTCTACCTCTTCCTCGACCGCCTGGTCGCCTCGCCGTTCGGCGTCGTGCTCACGGCCGTGAAGGCGAACCCCGAGCGGGTCGCTTTTCTCGGGCTCCGGGTGATGTGGATCAGGCTGTGCGTGTTCGTCATCGGCGCCGCCATAGCCGGACTGGCCGGGGCCCTGTTCGTCGCCGTCGACGAGTTCGCCTCACCCACGTTAATTGGCTTCGGCCTTTCCGCCGAGGCTCTGATCTGGGTTGCGCTCGGCGGCAGGGAGATGGTGCTCGCGGCGTTTCTGGCGGTGCTCGCCGTGCGCCTGATGGAGAGCTACTTCGCGGAGCTGCTGGGTGACTACTGGATACTGGCCCTCGGCGTCGTCTTCATGGTCTCGGTCGTCGTGCTGCCGCGTGGATTGATCGCGACGGCGCTCGAACGCCTGGGACGCATGGTTGCGGGGCGGCGCGCGTGATCCCCACCTCGCCGGCCAGCCACCGCGCAAGCCGCTCTCGCTGGACACTTCGGGGGGCCGGTGCTAACCTCCGACCCCAACGCGGGCCCAAAACTAACGCGCAGGGAGTAACGGTCGTGGCAGCGGAATACGAGAGGGTGATTTCGGCGGATTCGCACGTAATCGAGAATTCCGATTTGTGGGAGAAGGCGCTGGGCGATCGATACGGCGACGAAATCCCGCACCACATGTCCGAATGGAAGGGCAAAAAGGGAAACTACTACTATTCCGGGCGCCAGGTGCTGACCCTCGGCGAGGCCGACTCGGAGCACCGCGACTCGGGGTTCGGGACCGCGGGGCACGAGCCCGAGGTGCGGATCAGTTTCCAGAAAGAGGCTGGCGTCGAGGCGGAGGTACTGTACCCCACGTTCGGGCTCGCCGTGATGCAGAGCCAACACATGGAGGCGCTAAAAGCGTGCGCCGAGGTCTACAACGACTGGCTGCGCGAGTTCTTCTCCCACGATCCGGCCCGGTTGCTCGGCGTGGCGCTCATCCCGCTGATGGACACCGAGTGGGCGGTCAAGGAGCTCGAGCGCTGCGCCAAGAACGGGTTCCGCGCCGCCATGGTGAACTGCCGCGGCTTGCGCGAGCGCCCACCCTATCACCACAAGATGTATGACCCGTTTTGGGCTCGCGTGGCCGAGCTGGGTTTTCCTCTGACATTACATTCGGTGACGGGCTGGTTGCCTTCGCCGTTCCACCCGCAAACCGAGGAGGAGGTCCCGGAGGCCCCGCGGTGGGTCATCGAGCAGTTCAACGAGATCCAGGGCACGCTCGGCGCCGACTTCATCTTCGGCTGCATACTCGACCGCCATCCAAGCCTGAAGATCATCTGCAGCGAGTTCGAGATGTCGTGGATGAGCTACTTCCTGTGGCGCATCGACATGATGCACGGGTCGCTCTCCAAGCGGGTAGCGCTGCCCAAGCTCGATCTGGCGAAGCCGAGCGACTACATCTTCCGCAACACCTGGCATGGCTGGATCGACGACGGGCATGGCACCGAGGCGGTCAAGGTGCTGGGAACCGATCGCGTCTTGTGGGGGTCCGACTTCCCGCACGTTCGTTCACCGGGCGTGAATACGCAGAGCGAGGCCGCGAAGCTCCTCGGGGCCCTGTCGAAAGGCGACCAGAACAAGATCATCGCCGCCAACACCGCGGCTCTTTACAACATCCACTAGCGCACCGGACAGCTGTCGGGCGCGCCCGGGGAAACGAGGAGGAACCGCCGTGACTCAATACGGCACGATGGTCTCCGGCGATTCGCACATTTTCGAATATCCGGACATGTGGGAGAAGGCGCTCGGCGACAAGTTCGGCGACGAGATCCCGCATCACATGAGCGAATATCTCGGTAAGAAGGGGAACTACTATTACACCGGGCGCCAGGTGTTGATCTTCGGCGATACCGACAGCGAGCACCGTGAGAGCGGCTGGTACATGGCCGGCTACGAGCCCGACATCCGCGTGAAGTTTCAGAAGGAGGCCAACGTCAAGGCCGAGATTCTGTATCCGAGCTATCTGCTCGTGATTATGCAGAGCAAGCACTTCGAGGCGCTCAAGGCGTGCGCCGAGGTCTACAACGACTGGCTGCGCGAGTTCTTCTCCCACGATCCGGCGCGGCTCATCGGCATCGGCGTTATTCCGCTCGTCGACGTCGACTGGGCCATCAAGGAGATGGAGCGCTGCATCAAGATGGGATTCCGCGGGGTCACCGTGAACTGCCGGGCGCCGCAAGGCAGCACGCCCTATCGCGACAAGATGTACGATCCGTTCTGGGCGCGGGCCGCCGAGATGGGGGTTCCGGTAACGCTACACTCGATCACCGGATGGGTGCCCGACCCGCTCCATCCCCACACGCCGGAGGAGTTCGGCGAGGCGCCGCGAACGGCGCTCGACATCTATCACGAGATCCAGGGCACGCTCGCGGCCGACTTCATCTTCGGCGGGATCTTCGACCGCCATCCGAGCCTGAAGATCATCTGCAGCGAGTTCGAGCTGTCGTGGATGAACTACTTCCTGTGGCGCATCGACATGCTGCAGACCTCGTTCGCTAAGCGCCTGCCGCTGCCCAAGCTCGAACTCCCCAAGGCCAGCGACTACGTCCGCCAACGCACCTGGCATGGCTGGATCGACGATGGCCATGGCGCACAGGCAGTCGAGGCACTTGGCGCCGACCGCGTCCTTTGGGGGTCGGATTTCCCCCACGTCCGCTCGGTCGGCGTGAACGCGCATGGCGAGGTCGCCAAGCTTCTCGATGGCCTGTCGGCAGACGATCAGGCTAAGATCGTCGGCGCCAACACGGCCGCGCTCTACGATGTCGCGTAAGGCGCGCGGCCGAGCCCGATCGCCGCACCGGCCTCGGCCCTCCGCGCCCGTCCAACTTGAAACGATTGGAGGAACGCATGTCCGTTCAAACTCGTGAAGCGCCGGCGGTGATGTTTTCGCCGCGCCGGCTCGGTCACTTCAACCTGTTCGTCGGCGACCTCGAGCGCTCGACCCACTTCTACACGAAGGTGTGCGGTGTCGAGCAAGTGTTCGAGGAGCCGCACATTCCCGCCTCGTTCCTGTCGAACGGCAACACCCATCACGATCTCGGCCTGATTCAAGTGCAGCACGGTGACAAGCCGATCATCGGCCGCGACGGTCACGTGCAGGTCCCGCGAGGCCGCGGTCTGGCCGCGGGGCTCAACCATTTCGGCTGGGAGATGGAGAACGAGAAACAGCTGGTCGACGCCTATAACCGGGCGGTCGAATCGGGTCTCGACATCCATCGCGTCGTCGACCACACGCTCTCGCACAGCATTTATGTCTTCGACCCCGACGGCAATCTCAACGAGTTCTACGCCGACTTCATCGTCGACTGGCGCACCGTGTTCAACGGGATGTCGGGCGAGGCGATCACCGGCGGCTGGGATCCCAATGCCGCAGCGCCGGTGACCGAGCCGCGCTACCATGCGAGCTACGAGCTACGGCGCGTCGAGGATGCGCTCGTGCATCCCATCCGGATCACCCATGCGACCGTCATGACGCGCTCGCACGAACGGATGATCGGCTTTTACCGCGACGTGGCCGGCCTCGAGGTCGTCTACCAGTCGTCGGATGGTGGCATCGTTTGCCTCGCCGGCCCCAACGCCGGTTACGCCTGCGATATAGCCCTGTTCCGGCCTGCGGCCGGGGACGAGGGCGCGGTCCACCACTACAGCTACGAGATCGCCAGTGAAGCCGAGCTCGACGCGGCCGAGGCCGCGCTCGAAGGGGCCGGCATCGCGATCGAGAAACGCCTCGACAACAAGACCAAGCGTAGCTTCTTCATCAAAGACCCCGATGACATGCGCCTCGAGTTCTACGTCGCCCGGGCGCCCGACCTCGCCGGCATCGCGACCGCCGACGCCGAGGTCGCTCCCTACCTCGTGTAGGGCGCGGTCCACCAACGGGAGGGGAGGGACAGCTGCAAATCAGTTACATAGACGTCGAGGGCGTCAACACGCGCTATTACCACGAGGGTTCGGGCGCGCCGCTCATGCTGATCCACGGCGCGGGCGGCATTGCCGATCAGTGGCAGTACAACATCGATCCCCTCGGTGAGAACTTCTCCGTGTGCGCGCCCGATTTGATCGGCCATGGCTTCACCGACTCGATCGACCTCACCGAGGCGCCCCAGAAGCACATGGTCGCCCATCTCGGGCACTTCGCTGATGCGCTCGGATGGGAACGGTTCCACGTCGGCGGCAGCTCCTACGGGGCGCTCCTGTCCGCGCTGCTCTATTTCGATCGGCCGGAGCGTATCGACAAGCTGATTCTGATTGGCAGCGGCTCGACGTTCCATCCGCCCGAGCAGTTCAAGCGCGCGCTCGCTGGCGCCATCGCCAACGGTACCGCGGCCATGGGTGACCCCACGTTCGAGACTTGCCGCAACCGCATGGCCAACACCTACTACGACCGTGAGAAAGTGGACTCAGCCCTGATCCTCGCCCAGCTTACCTCCTATGCGCTGCCCGACCGCTTTCCGTTCTATCAGCAGATGATGGCGGGGCTGATGAAAACCGCGGACTCGGAGGAGTACCGCGTCTACCAACGGCTGGAAGACATTGCCGTGCCGACCCTCGTCGTCACCGGACGCGAAGATGTCCGTGCCTCCTGCGAGCTCACCGAGCAGGCGATGCCGCGCCTGCCCAACGCCGAGCTCCACATCTTCGACCAGTGCGGCCACCAGCCGATGGGTGAGCACCCGGATCGGTTCAACCCGCTGGTCACGGAGTTCCTACGTCGTTGATGGCCGCGCCGCCAATGCGGTTCCGATTGTTTCCGATCACGCAGACTTTGACTAGTATCTGGGACGAGACCGGGCTAATGTCCGCGACATAAAAAATGGTTCCAGCTCATACCGCATCGGCGAAGTTCAACTTGGACGGTGCGGGGTGGAGTAAAGGCACTTTCAGAGGGAGGACGATATGAAGAGAGTCTCTCTTTTCGTCGCTGTAGTTGCGGCTACGCTTGCAGTGACTAGCGTTGTGCATGCGCAATCCAAGGACGTGTTGCGGCTCCCCTTCCCGTACACCTTCAGCGGGCCCTACATTGAGTTCGGGGAGCGGGTTTGGAACGAGGGTCTCGTGCCGGGCGTCGCAAAGGTCAACCGCGAAGGCGGCGTCAAGGGGCGGGAGCTCGAGTTCTACAAGGTCGATACGCGCTTTCCCGACACGCCGCAGTGGATCAGCGAGTTCCGCCGCCTGTGCGCCGACGAGGACGTGTTCGTCGTCTTTGGCGTCGGCGCCACCAAAAGCACCCTCGCGATCTACGAGGACACCAACAAGTGCGGCGTTCCCGTGTTCAACCCGAGCTCCGGCGGCCATTGGCCGCATAAGGACTTCGGCCAGTGGACGTTCCGCTATGCGCCAATGGCCTATCAGGTGATGCCGGTCCTGTTCGCCAAGGTTAAGGAGAGGCTGGGTATCAAGACCATTGCCATCTCGCACACCTTCGACGACGAGGCCAACGTCAACAACTTCAACATCCACAAGGCGGCGCTCCAGGATGCCGGTATCAAGATCGTGGTCGAAACCGGGTTCAGGAGCAAGGAGACCAACTTCGCGGCTCAGGTCGCGCAAATCAGGGCGCTTCAACCCGATGCGGTCGATCCCATTCATCAGCCCGGCGATGCCGGGACGCTGGTTCTGCAGTTGCGCGACCGAGGCGTCAATTCGCAGATTGTCGGCGGCACCATTATTGGCGGCGAGGACTTCTGGAAGCTGTCCAAGGGCAAGGTGTTGGGTGCGATTGGCTATGGCGCGTACGCGGCCAATGACCCGAGGCCGATGGTGCAGGAGTGGGTCAAGCTGTGGCGCGAAAATACCAAGCGGCCCAACGACGCACCCGACAATTTCGTCACGAGCTACTACGATGCCGTGCAGATTCTGGCGAAGATCCTCAACGACGCGCCGGAGCTAACGCGCGAGGCGGTGCGCGACGGTTTTCTCAAGATCAAGAACCTGGAGACGATCAGCGGCACCGTGAGCTGGCCCGAGGTCGGCGACATCTACCGGCCCGAGCCTATTATCGTCCAGATCAAGGACAACTTCATCCTCGAGCGCTGGCCGTAGGCTAAGAATGCGTGGGCGCGGTCCTGCCGAAGTGACTTGGGTGGGGCCGCGTTCTTTCTTTTCAACAAGGGAGGTCTTGTAATGCGAAAGCTTTCCGTTTTTGTAACCGCTGTGGCGGCGTCGCTCGTCGCCGTCGTCGGTGCCGCGCAGGCGCAGTCAAAAGAACCATTGAGGTTGCCGTTTCCCTACATCTTCTCTGGACCCTACATCGAGTTCGGTGAGCGCGTATGGAACGAGGGTCTGATGCCGGGCGTGGCAAAGGTCAATCGCGAAGGCGGGATCAAGGGGCGGCCACTGGAGTTCTACAAGGTCGACACGCGCTTCCCCGACACCGCGCAATGGATCACCGAGTTTCGCCGGCTGTGCGCGGATAAGGACGTGCCCGTGATCTTCGGCGTCGGCGCGACCAAGAGCACGCTCGCCATTTACGAGGACACCAACAGGTGCGGCGTCCCCGTGTTCAACCCGAGCTCCGGCGGGCACTGGCCGCACAAGGACTTCGGCGACTGGACATTCCGCTATGCCCCGATGGCCTATCAGGTGATGCCGGTCCTCTTCGCCAAGGCCAAGGAGAAACTCGGCATCAACACGATCGCCTTCTCGCATACCCTCGATGACGAGGCGATGACCAACAACCGGAAGGCGCACTTGGCGGCGGCCGAGCAGGCTGGCATCGAGGTCGTCGCGGACACGGGGTTTCGTGGCAAGGAAACCAACTTCGCCTCTCAGGTGGCGCTGATACGGGCGGCCAAGCCCGACGCCATCGACCCGATGCACCAACCCGGTGAAGGCGGTACCCTGGTGCTACAGCTGCGCGATCGCGGGGTCATGGCTCAAGTCGTCGGCGGCACCGTCGTTGGCGGCGCGGACTTCTGGATCCTCTCGAAGGGCAAGGGCCTGGGGTCGCTCGGCTACGCGGCCTACGCAGCCAATGACATGCGGCCGATGGTCCAGGAGTGGGTCGACGTGTGGCGGAAGAATACCGGTCGCATGGATGAGGCACCGGATCCCTTCGTCACGACCTATTACGATGCCGTACAGATCCTCGCCAAGATTCTCAACGACGTGCCGGAGCTGACTCGCGAGGCGGTTCGCGACGGCTTCCTCTCCGTCAAGAACCTGGAGACGATCAGCGGTACGATCAGTTGGCCCGAGATCGGCGACATCTACCGGCCCGAGCCGATCCTGGTCCAAATCACGGAGAAGGGTGTCCTCAAACGCTGGCCGTAGGCCCAAACGTACCCAAGCTGTGCGCGGTCCTGCCGGTGGTTGCCGGTGGGACCGCGGTTTTTTTTGGGCTTACATACTTAGCTTGACGGGCAGGTTCGCCGGCTGCCGTGGCCCCCGTCTTAGCTGCAATGCGGTCGCCGAAGAGTGGTTTTTCCGGTCTTGGGCTGTTGTGTTACGTTCGTACCGACTGACGCGAGCGCGGGATTGCCGCCTGTCAAGTTAAGTATGTAAGCCCCTTTTTTTCGCGTATGATCGACGAATGAGCCATGCCTATCCGGTTGACACCCACACCCACTAGGGCTAGAATGGGCGCAACCCGGATATAGGGGAGCGCGCCATGGATGTTCTCGACCGCGCCGATCTCCCATTCCCGCATTCGCTACCCGAGTTCCAGCGACTTTTCCCCGATGATGCGGCCTGCGCCGCCTACCTGGAGAAAGCCCGCTGGGGAGACGGCTTTGCCTGCCCGCACTGCGGCACGGCGGTGAGAGCCGTTCCACTTTGAAAACCGCCCTGGCGTCCTGCGCTGCCGCAAGTGCCGCCAGAACACCGGGCTGACGGTGGGAACAGTGATGGAGCGTAGCCACACTCCGCTGAACGTCTGGTTCTGGGCCGCTTATCTGGTCGCCAGTCAGACGCCCGGCATGTCCGCCGTGCAGTTTCAGCGGCAACTTGGTCTTTCGCGCTACGAGACGGCCTTTCAAATTCTCCACAAGCTCCGCTCGGGCATGGTGCGGCCCAACCAAGACAGGATCGGTGGACAGCCCAAGAACCATGTTGAGGTGGACGAAACCTGGGTTGGCGGGCGAACGCGTGGGGAAGGCCGTGGTGTTCACCACAAGGTTCCCGTCTCCTGTGCCATCGAGGTGCGTCATCGAAAGCCGGGCACCAAGCTCGACAACCGGAAAGACGGACGCTATGCCGGACGCGTTCGGCTCGCCGTTGTGCTCGACCGTAGCGCCGAGTCGCTCTGTGGGTTCGTCGAGAGCACCGTCGCGCCGCGATCGCTGATCGTTACTGACGATTGGAGCGGCTATGCTGGCCTCGGTAAGCGCGGCTATGAGCACTTCGCTGTTGCCGAGTGTGGTGATCCAGAGGTTGCCGAGCAATACCTGCCGATCATCCATCTGGTTTTCGCCAACCTGAAGACGTGGCTGATCGGTATCCACCACGGCGTTAGCCACCAGCACCTACAAGCCTACCTCAACGAGTTCACCTTCCGCTTCAACAGGCGGTTCTACCCGTTCAACGCCTTCCGCTCATTGCTCGGCATCGCGGGCGACACCTCTGCTCCAACCTATGCCGAGCTTTACTCGGGAGAGTGGCGGCACCCTACATGTAGCGGTCATGGGCGTTAACCGGATAGGCAAGGAATGAGCTATCGGCATGGTGGGTGAGGCCGCGAGGTTGATCTCCGCGGATTCGCACATTTTCGAGCCGCTTGATCTGTGGCAGCGAGCGCTCGGCAAGCGCTTTGGCGAGTCGACACCGCGTCCACTGTCGGAGCATAAGGGCAAGAAGGGGCGCTTCTTCCATACCGGGCGGCGCGTCGCCGCGGTCGCCGATGCCGACGCCGAGCACCGCGACGCGGGCCTCCACCGCGCCGGCTACGAGCCCGAGCCAAGGCTGCGCTATCAGGCCGAGGCCGGCATCGCGGCCGAGCTGATATACCCGACCTACATGCTGCTGGTGATGCACAACACCAACGTCGCGTGCCTGAAGGCCGCGGCCGAAGTCTACAACGACTGGCTCGCCGACTACGTCTCCGCCGACCCGGTGCGGCTGATCGGTGTCGGCGTGGCGCCGCTCGTCGACGTCGACTGGGCAACCACCGAGCTCGAACGCTGTGCGCGGCGCGGCTTCAAGGGCGTCATGGTGAACTGCCGCGAGCCACAGGGCTGTCCGCCTTACCGCGACCCCTCCTACGATGCCTTTTGGGCCCGCGTCTGCGAAATGGATCTCCCCGTCACGCTGCACTCGCTGACGGGATGGGCGCCGGGCGGCTTCCAGTCACAGACCGACGACGCGATCGGCAACGCGCCCGGCGCGAGCCTCGACGTGAGCTACGAGATCCAGCTCACGATGGCCAACGATTTCGTCTTCGGCCGCATCTTCGATCGGTTCCCGGACCTGAAGATCGTGTGCAGTGAGTTCGAGTTCTCCTGGGTGCCATTCTTCATGTGGCGCCTCGAACAGATTCAGATCGCCTTCGCCAAACGCCTCAATCTAGCCAAACTCGACCTCGAGCGGGCCGGAGACTATGTGCGCACGCGCGTCTGGCACGGCTGGATCGACGACGGTTATGGTGCCCGCGTCGCCCACGACGTTGGTATCGATCGCATATTGTGGGGATCGGACTTTCCCCACGTCCGCTCCGTCGGTCTCGAGGCCCGCACGGCCGTCGCTGAGATGCTGGATGGTTTGACGGCGGACGAACAACGCAAGATCCTTGGTGAAAACACGGCCGGCCTCTACGCCCTGTGAGGCCGGGCCGCGCAACCCCACGGAGGGACCATCGATGACGATCCAGACTCACGACGTGCAGCCCGTGAGGTTCTCACCGCGCCGGCTTGGGCACGCCAACCTTTTCGTAGGCGACTTCCAGAAGTCGCTGCACTTCTACCGCGATATCTGTGGCTTCGAGGGGTGCTTCCGCGAGACCGAGATGGAGGCGGCTCTGCTGACCAACGGCAACACGCACCACGACCTGGCGCTCATCCAGACGATGGACGGCACCAAGCCGGTCATCGGCCGCGGCGGCCACCTGCAGATCCCCAAGGGCCGCGGTATCCAGGCCGGGCTCAACCATTTCGGCTGGGAGCTGGAGAACGAGAAGGCGCTCGTCGATGCCTACAACCGCGCCGTCGCGGCGGGCCTCAACATCCACCGCGTCGTCGACCACACCGTGTCGCGCAGCGTCTATGTGTTCGACCCCGACGGCTACCTGCACGAGTTTTATGCCGACTCGGTCAAGGACTGGTGGACCTGCTTCGACGGCCACATTCCGGGGCGCGAAATGACCGGCAATTGGGACCCCAACGCGGAACCCGCGGCGACGGACGCGCGCTACCACACGAATCCTAAGATCAAGCGCGTGGCGGAGGCGCTCATCCACCCGCTGCGGCTGACCCATGCGGTGCTGATGACGCGGTATTTCGATCGCATGGTCGCGTTCTATGCCGAGGTCGCCGGTCTCAAACTGATCCACACCTCCGACGACGGCGGGCTCGTGTGCCTGGCCGGCCCGGCCACGGGCTATGCCTTCGACATCGCCCTCAGTCCGCCAGGCGCCGGGCTCGCCGCAGTCGGTTCACCACTACGGCTATCAGGTCGCCGACGAGGCGGAGCTGGATACCGCCGAGGCGGCCTTGGCGGGTGCGGGTGTCGCGCTCGAGAAGAGGATCGACAGCGCCACCAAGCGCAGCTTCCTCATCCGCGACCCCGATGGTATGGGCCTCGAATTCTACGTCGCGCGCAAGCCCGATCCAGCCGTGGCGGGAGCGGCCGCGCCGGCGGAGCGTCCCTACCTCATCTAGCGAACGCCGCCGAGGAGCCGATAGCCCTTCGCCGTGCGACCGCAGCGCGGCTCCGTATCGATCGAGGCCTGCGGCGGAGCGACGGCGGTCTCGGAGCCGTGTTGCCACGCCTCGGAACCGACGTCGGGCTCGACGAGGGGGCCGAGCCAAGGCGACTACCCGGGAGTACGGGCGGCGGCGCGGCGACATGCGGCGCGTGTCAATTGCGACTGAAAATTTCCCACTTTTGTCGATCGAAATATTTCTCACTTTGAGCGTTCGGTCGTACCCCCAGACGCGGTGTTTGGGGTGTCGGACTTGGTCGAGCTGTAGGTAACCGGGTTGGCGCAGCGACCGCCAAGAGTCTGGCGGCGACAACCCGGTTATCCACAGCGGGCGGGTGTCACCGCTCCTGTCTCCGTTTGAGCCGGCGATCACGCGGCGGCTCTTTTCCTGCGTCGATCCGAGCCGGACTGCAGCAGGTTCTGATGCTCCTTCATCCGGTAGCTGTTGCCCCGGATGTTGACGATGTGGCAGTGGTGCACAAGGCGGTCGATGAGAGCCGCCGCCATGACCTCGTCGCCGAGCACGCCACCCCAGTCCTCGAAACCCTTGTTCGACGTCAGCACAGTCGACGCCCTCTCGTGCCGGGCGTTGATGAGCTGGAAGAAGAGCACGGCGCCGTCCTGGTTGACCGGCAGGTAGCCGATCTCGTCGACCACCAGCAGGGCCGGATGGGTGAGCACGCGCAGCCGCCGGGTCAGATTGCCGGCGGCCTTGGCCTCGGTGAGGGACTCGATCAGCGCCGCGAGCGTGCCGTAGTAGACGCGCCGGCCGGCCTCGGCCGCCGCGATCGCGAGGCTGATCGCCAAGTGCGTTTTCCCGACGCCTGGTGGGCCGAGCAGGATCACGTTCTCGCCGCGGTCCAGGAAGCCGAGCTCGTGCAAGCTCTCGATCTGCTCGCGCTTGATGCTGGGCTGGAAGGCGAAGTCGAACTGATCGAGCGTCTTCACAGCCGGCAGCCGCGAAGAGCGCATGGCGGTCTGGAGACGGCGGTTGTTGCGCAGCACGATCTGGGCGTTCAGCAACTGCTCGATGGCCTCGACCGCCGAGATCGTGCCGCCGTCGGCGTCCGAGAGGATGCCGTCGACGGCCTCCAGCGCGCCCGGCATCTTGAGGTCCGCCAGCATTGCCCGCAGCCGGTCGCGCCGGGCCGGCGCCGGAGCGTTCATTGCAGCGCCTCCGCATAGACACTAAGCGGTCGCCGCTCGACCTTCACGGTTGCCGGCAGTCGCCGCGGCGCGGGCTCCGGAGCATGCCGGACGCCGAGACGTCGATAGGGATGGTTCGCCAAGGGGAGAAGCACCGCTCGCTCGTCGCGCTCGAAGCGGTCGACAGGACGCTCCCCGGTCGTGGCATGCCGGCGGACGTTGGCTGTGCCCTCCAGCCAGCGCACGGCCTGCTCGTTGAGATCGTTGTCATTCGCAAACGAGCGGCCGTAGAAGAAGCTCTCGCGGATGTAGCGGATCGGGCGCTCCACTTTGCCCTTGGTCTGGGCCCGATAGGGTCGGCACGAGCGCGGCATGAACCCCCCAGTGCGCGGCGAACCGCAGAAACTCCTCGTTCAGCACCAGGCCGCCGCCGGCCCCGCGGTCGTCGGACAGCACCACGGCGCGCATCTGGTCGAACAGCAGCTCCTCCGGAACCCCGCCGAACCGGTCGAAGGCGCTCTCCAGACCTTCCATCAGGACCGGCATGGTGATCGTGTCCCGCGGAGTGGTGTAAGAGCGTTGCGCTCTACGCGGCTCCCGGCGGGTAGGGCCGGGACGTTCAGGCTGCCACGGTGGGCAGCGTGATGGGGACACCATCGCTCAGCGGAGCGATGGATTCCAGCGTCATGTATCTCCTTGAGACGGCCCGCTCGTCGTTCTGCTCGAGAAGGATGGCGCCGACGAGCCGTGTGATGGCGGCTTCGTTGGGAAAGATACCGACGACGTTGGTGCGACGCTTGACCTCGGCATGGAGCCGTTCGATCGGGTTTGTGGAGTGCAATTTCTGGCGGTGCTCCCTGGGGAAGCTCATGTAGGCGAGGACGTCGTGCTCGGCTTCGTCCATGAGAACTGCCAGCTTGGGCACCTTGGGCCTGAGCTGGTCGGCGACCTGGCGCCACTGGACCTTCGCGCTGTCGGCGTCCTCCTGGGCGAAGGCGGTGGCGACGAAGGCGGAGACGACGCGCCGGCCCTGGCGGCCGGCATGGGCCAGCAGGTTGCGGGCGAAGTGCACGCGGCAGCGCTGCCATGTGGCGCCGAGGATCCGGGTCGCGGCGGCCTTCAGGCCCTTGTGGTCGTCGGAGATCACCAGCTTCACGCCGCGCAGCCCGCGCCGGGGGAGTATCCGGAATTTTGTGCTTTGGGCCATAGTGATGAAAAAGAAAGGAGCATCCTATGGCAATCGAGAAGGAACTATTGGACCAGCTGTTGGAGGGGCGTGATCCGGAAACGGTATTCACCCAGGACGGTCTGCTTGACGAGTTGAAGAAAGGGCTGTCGGAACGTGTCCTGAATGCGGAGCTCGACGCGCATCTCGATGCGGAAACGGCGGATGGAAAAACCAATCGCCATAACGGCCGATCGCAGAAGACGGTCCTCACGGGTACGTCGAAGGTGACGCTGGATATTCCACGTGACCGGGCCGGCACCTTCGATCCGCAGCTGATCGCTAAATACCAGCGCCGGTTCCCGGACTTCGACGAGAAGATCATCTCCATGTATGCCCGCGGCATGACGGTCCGCGAGATCCGCGGTCACCTTCAGGAGCTGTACGGTATAGAGGTCTCACCGGACCTGATCTCAACGGTCACCGATGCCGTTCTCGAGGAGGTGAGCGAATGGCAGAACCGGCCGCTGGATGCCTGCTACGCCATCGTTTTCTTCGACGCCATCCGGGTCAAGATCCGCGACGAGGGGTTCGTTCGCAACAAGGCGGTGTATATCGCCCTCGCCATTCTTCCCGATGGCACCAAGAAGATCCTCGGTCTGTGGATCGAGCAGACCGAAGGCGCCAAGTTCTGGCTGCGCGTCATGAATGAGCTCAAGAACCGGGGCGTGCAGGACATCCTGCTCGCCGTCGTCGATGGTCTCAAGGGCTTCCCCGAGGCGATCAACGCCAGGTTGTGTCTCGAAAGTGGTGGAAATTGGTTTTGGCGCCTCTCCGAGCGGGTTGAGTTTTGCGGCGGTCAGGCTGCGCGGTCAAGGGTTTCGTCGGCGATTAGCTGATCGAGGGTTTCCCATCCATCGACTTTGCGCATCTGGATTTGGCCGGAAGCGAGGAGTGCCCAGAGGAGCATCGGCACTGTTTCGGGACACGGCAGCACGGTCTGTGTTTTGATCCGGCGCTTGAACTCCTCGTTGAGACGCTCAATGGCGTTGGTCGTTCGGGCTGATTTCCATTGGCTCTTGGACAGGCGCGTGAAGGTAAAGAGCTTGTCGCCCGCTTCTGCGAGGCTGTCCGCGACGGCCCTGCATTTCAGCCGCCACTTGCGGACAAACGCCTTGCGGCGGGTTTCCACCTCGGAGGCAGTGTCGGCATAGATCATATCGCGGTAATCTTCGCTCAGCTCGTCATGCATGTGTTTGGGAGCATGACCCAGAAGGTTGCGGTGCTTGTGCACGGTGCAGCGTTGAACGGGAAGGTCATCGCCCCAAAGCGCCGACAGAGCCGCCTCCAGTCCCGGCGCGCCATCGACGATGACAAACCCGGGCCGTTTCAGTCCACGCGCATCAAGGTCGTCGAGGAACTGGCGCCACGCCGCCTGGCTTTCTCCGCCCATATTCCCGATCGAAAGCAAGACCTTCTGGCCATCCCGGCGCACCCCTATAGCCGCGAGAACCGAGATGTTGGTGGCCTTGCGGTCCAGTCGGGTCTTGATCACAGTGCCGTCAAGGATCAGCCGAACGATATCCTCATCCGCGAGGCCACGGCTGCACCAGGCGTCCCAATCGACCTTCACCTTGCGCCACGCCCGGCTCACAACGTCCTTGCTCACAGCACCCCGGAAGAGCCCGAACAGCGCGCGTTTCACCCGCCGCGTGTTGGTTCCGGACAGATACACCGAAGCGATCAGCGCCTCGGCCTTTCTGGTCAGCCGCTGGTAGCGCGGCAGCGCCCGCGAACGCCATTCCGACGCCCGACCGTCTTCCTCAACGATCCGCGCACGCGGCACGCTCACCCTCTCGGTCCCGAATGTCCCCGTCAGTTGCCGCTCCCGGTGCCCGTTCCGATACCCTTGCCGAAGCGCGTCCTCTCGACCGTATCGGCAGCGCCCGAGAAACTGCGCAAGTTCCTCCTCAAAAACGGCCTCGATCGTGGATCTGATGTTCTCCCGCAGCCGGTCCTCGATCGGATCATAGCCGGCGTCATTGGCCAGTAGCGAAAGCGCGGAAGTCTCGGTAGTGTTCTTCATGGCGTGATCTCCTTGGCGGTGCTAGCCGCCGATTGGGTGGTTGTCTTGTCACCCGGAGATTACGCCATCCTCAAATTTCCACCACTTTCGAGACACAGCCCAACGCCACCTTCCCCGAGACTGTGGTTCAGACCTGTATCGTCCACCTGATCCGCCATTCCATGAATTTTGCGTCATGGAAGGATCGAAAACATGTGGCCAAGGCGCTCAGGGACGTATACCGGGCCAAGGACGCCGATGCCGGCCTGGCGGCGCTGGATGCCTTCGAGGCCGGCCCCTGGGGCGAGAAATATCCGGCCATCGCACAGAGCTGGCGGCGCAACTGGGAACACGTCTCGCCCTTCTTTGTCTTCCCCGAGGCGGTACGCAGGATTGTCTACACCACAAACGCCATCGAGTCGCTCAACGCCAAGATCCGGCGCGCTGTCCGCACCCGCGGCCACTTCCCCAGTGACGAGGCCGCCTCGAAGTTGTTATATCTCGTTCTCGATCATGCGGCCGAGACGTGGAAACGTCCGCCGCGGGAATGGTTCGAGGCCAAAACACAGTTCGCCGTCATCTTCGGCGAAAGGTTCGTCAATGTCTGGCAAAACGGCCCGAGCACAAATCTTCTGACACTCCCCGCGCCGGGCCAGCGAGCGCAGGAACTCGGTCCAGAAGGTCTCGGCCTCCGACGCGCCGATCGCCACGCCCAGGACCTCGCGGCGGCCTTGGTCGTTGACGGCCACAGCCACGGTCACCGCGACCGAGACGATGCGTCCGGTCTGGCGCACCTTCACGTAGGTGGCGTCGAGCCACAGATAGGGCCAGTCGCCCTCCAGCGGTCGATCGAGGAAGCCGGTGACCTTATCGTCGATCTCGCCGCACAGCCTGGAGACCTGGCTCTTGGAGGCGCCCGACATCCCCATCGCCTGAACCAGATCGTCGACCGAGCGGGTCGACACCCCCTGGATGTAGGCCTCCTGGATCACCGCAGCCAGCGCCTTCTCGGCCATCCGCCGCGGCTCCAGGAAGCCCGGGAAGTAGCTTCCCTTCCTCAGCTTCGGGATCTTCAGCTCGACCGTGCCGGCCCGCGTCTCCCAGGACCGGTCGCGGTAGCCGTTGCGATGGGTGATACGATCCGCCGAGCGCTCGCCGTGCCCGGCGCCGGTCAGGCCCTCAACCTCCAGTGCCATCAGCCGCTCGGCCGTGAAGCCGATCATCTCGCAAAGCAGATCGGCATCGGAGCTCTTCTCCAAAAGCGCGCGTAGGGTCATCATGTCCTGGGTCATCGTGGTTCTCCTTCGGGTCAGGTTGGTTTGCACTAGCCCAACCCTAAACCGGAACCGCGATGGCCTCCGCTGTGGATAGCCGGCTTGCCTACGCCAGACTCTCGGCGGTCGCTACGGCAAGCCGCCTACCCACAGCTAACAGAGGCTCCAACAACTCCTACACCACGTCCTGGGACACGACCGGCATGGTCTGCCGAGTATAGAAGTGCAGCCACAGCAGCCGGGAGTAGCCGAGGACGATCACCAGGGCATGGCGCCGGCCCCAGGGCAGCCGAAGTCCACCTGGCCCTGACGCCCCGCCGGCGTCTCGAACCGGACCAGCGATTCAACCGGTTCGCGCGGTCGCGTCGCCCGCACGTAGTCGTTCACGCGAGAGTAGCAGCCCGGGTAGTCCGCAGCGCGGACCTCATCGAAAAGCCGCTTCGCCGACAGCTTCGGGAACGCCTCAAGACGGGCGTCGATGATCGCCTTGTAGGGGTCCAGCTTGTGGGCCACAGGCGGACGGGGCGAATACCCTCGCGCACCGGCCGCCAGATCCCGGTCCAGTTGGCCGGTATCGACCCAATTGTGGATCGTCCGACGGTTCACCCCGAACCGCCTCGACAGCTCCGCCTTCGAGACACCCCGGTCCAGATAGTGCTTCAACAACATCCTGGTCTCCCATTTGTACATCCGCGCACCGATCCCGCTCTGTTGGCAAAGCCAACAGAGCGGCCCGGGACGCCTTCAGCGACAAGCCCAAAGTGAGAAATTTTGGGTCGTTACAAATGGGAAATTTACGGTCGCTACCAACAGCGCGGCCGCCGGCATCGCGAACGCGCTCGCAGCCGAGCCGGCGCCCAGTGGGTCGCCCATGACCCAGGCCGATTGGTCTTGCGTCGCGGTGTGCGCAGGCTCGCCCGGGGCCGCTGTGGCGAACAGCGCAAGCGCCATGATCGCAGACACGACGACAAGGTCTTCCATTGCCGCCTTGGCGGTGTTTCGCCTGCAGATTTCATCATTCCCTCGCCTCGCTCCCCGTGCCGGCCGAAGCCGTTGCGCGTCAGTCGGCGCTAGGGTCGTCGGCGAGAATGGCGGCAACGGGGCGCCATCGGGGCAATTCGAGGGCACCCCAACGAATCCGCTACGGATCGGCTCGGCAGCGCGCCAGGGCCGTGAATATCGGGAACGTGGAGACGCCCGTTTGTTAGGCGCCGAGCAAGGGCCCGTCGTCGCGGATCAGCGCCAGCGTGAGGCAGGTCGGGCCCTTGTTCGGGGGGCCGCCATGCCAGCGTCTCCTCAGTCGCGTCCCGCCGTGCCGCGGGTCAATCGGGGTCCGGGCGCGTTCCTAGGTTGGTCACCTTCTCGAGCGTGAACATGCCGCCCGCTTGTTCACGGAAGTGCTCGAGGTGGGGCGACTGCCGATGGACCTCGAAGGCCGCTTCGTCGGCGAAGATCTGGTAGAGCACGTAGCGGTGGGGGTCCTCGTCGGCGACGTGCACGGTGTAGGAGAGGCAGCCCGCCTCGGCCCGCGTGACCTTGGCGTTGTCGCGCAGCAGCGAATCGAACGCATCACGCGAGGATGCATCGAGCTTGATCTCGAGGATGTGGGCGAAGGGGGCCATCGCTGTGCTCCGTCTCTTCGGCGACGCGGGCCAAGACGGTAGCAGGATTCAGCTCGGAGGCAAGCCGGAGACGGGCTGCGGCTCGGCTATTCCCTTGAGAGCGAACGTCCCCAGCGAGCTGAGCGGCGCATCGCTCGCGCCGGCAAAAGCATCCGACGCGAGCAGCGGTGCGCCGAGCTCGCCACACAGTCCCGCGATCCTGCTGACCAGATTGACGGCCGGACCGATCGCGGTGAAATCGAGCCGGTCGGGCGCACCGACGTTGCCATAGGCAGCCTGGCCCACGTGGAGGGCGATGCCGAAGGCGACGGGATGGTCGGCCTCGCCGCCCTCTTCATCGAGTTGCGGCCGGGCCGCGATCGCCTCGTGCGCGGCGGCGAGGGCGTTGGCGCAAACGGCCGCCGTGCCGGCGCCATGATCGAGCGGAAAAATCGTCAGCACCGCGTCGCCGATGAATTTGAGTATTTCGCCGCCGTGGCTCTCGACGGCGGCGCCGATGATCCCGAAATAGGCGTTCAGTAGCTCGATCACCTGCGCCGTCGGCAGGCGTTGCGACACGTCAGTGAAATCGCGCAGATCGCAAAACCACAGCACCGCATCGATGGTGTCGAAGTGGCCGCGCTGGATTTCGCCCTCCAGGACCTTGGCGCCGGTGTCCTTGCCGAGATAGGTCTCGAGCACGATGCTCGCGAGCTGGCGCACCGCCTGTATCTCGATCAGCGGGCACAGCACCTCGAGGGTGTCGCGGATCATCACGACCTGGGCGTCCGCGAAACCCTCCTTGCGGCGTGTCGCGAACGTCATCGCGTTGGCGAGGCCGTCGCTGAAGGGTGCGGGCACGGCCAGGTAGTCGGCGGGGCCCTCCTCTCGCAGCTCGAAGAGGATCGGAAAATCCATGCCCTCGTCGCCGCCCAGGAGCCCGCGGCGGACCTCGCGCGCGCCTTCGAACACGAGCCGGATGGGGCTGTTGAGATAGGCGCCCGTGAGATCAGCGCCGTGCGGGACCGTGCGCTCGGTGATTCCCGTCTCGGGGGTCCAGAAGTACGCCGCAACGGAGACCTGCGGGTGCAGGGTGCGGAGCGACAGGGTCATGCGATCGACCGGGACACCGCCGCGCCGGAGCCGCTCCGCGTAGGCGTGTAGCAAGGGGCCCATGCCGCGGATGCGGCGACCGTCGCCGTGGGACCAGGCGATGATGTCGGCGGTGGGGTCGCTCATCCGAGGATTCGCGCCTGCCGCGTCCTGATATCGAGATCGATGCGCCGGTAGCGTTCGCGGGCCGCCGGCTCGCCCCTCTGGCAGGCGGCGATCAACGCTTCGGTATCCGCGGCCGGCAGCGTCCGCGCGATTTCCGCCTCGATGGCCCGCACCCACCGCTCGCGCACGCTTGGTCGCCCGTCGGACATCAGTGATCTTCCATCGCGCCCCTGTGTGCGGGTAAATGATTCTATTGCGTCGGACGGCTCGGCGCCCCTTTTGCGATGTAGCGCCTTGCGACGAGCCCCCAACGGTGGCATGAAAAGATTGTGCTCGGCCTGATGCCGCGGCCCTCGGATTTCGATCTCCCGCCACCTGCTCGGAAAGCGCGTCCCGGTCCAGCGTTGAAGTCGCCTCCCTCCTCCCTCTCCACGGCCATGGTCGGCGGCATCGGCAGCGCCTTCCGCAACCGCAACTACCGCATCTTCGCGTTCGGCCAGGGCTGCGCCATGACCGGGCTGTGGGTTCAGAGAGTCGCCGTTGGCTGGCTCACCTGGGAGCTGACCCATTCCGGGACCTGGCTCGGCATCATGGCCTTTGCCGACCTCGCTCCCGTCCTCGTCACCGCACCGCTCGCCGGCGCCGTGGCCGACCGCGTCGACCGCCTGACGCTGCTGCGCTGGACGCAGTCCGTGGCGGCGGTCCAGGGGGCGATGCTGACCGCGGCCATGTTTGCCGGCCTCCTGAACATCTGGCTCCTCCTGGCCCTGACCATACTTCGTGGCACCGCCTCCGCATACGCGCAGCCCTCGCGCTTCGCCCTGGTTCCCAGCCTCGTCGGGCGCGACAGCGTTGCCTCGGCCATCGCCATCGACTCGAGCATCTGGAACGTCGCCATGTTCGTGGGGCCGGCCGTCGCCGGCGCCATCATCGCGACCTCGGGCCTGGCCTGGGCCTTTGCCTGCAACACGGCGGGCTTTCTGATCTTCGTGCTGATGCTGACGCGGATTCGACTCGCCGCCGACGATTCACCGCCACGCGCCCGCCGGCGCCTGACCACCGACATTGCCGACGGCATCCGCTACGCGGTCTCCCACCCCGCCGCCGGGCCGCTGCTGATCCTGATGCTGGTGACCGCCGTCTTCGCGCGCCCGGTCGGCGAGCTACTGCCGGGCTTCGCCGATCGCGTCTTCGACCGTGGTGCCACGGGCCTGGCCTGGCTCACGTCAAGCATGGGACTGAGCGCCTTCGCGGCCGGCACCTGGCTCGCGCGCCGCGGCACCGTGACCGGCCTCACCACTATTGCCGCCGCTCACCTACTGGTAGCGGCCCTGTCGCTTTTCGCCTTCGTCGCCAGCGACTCCTTTTGGTTCGCGCTCGCCTTCCTGGCTGTGACCGCGTGGGCGTTCTCCGCCATCAACATCAGTTGCCAGACCTTGATCATGACCAGCGTCGACGGTCAGATGCGCGGGCGGGTCATGAGCTTCTACGGGCTCATCGGCCGCAGCGGCCCCGCGGCTGGTGCGCTGCTCATGGGCGGTTTGTCAGAGGCTGTCGGGCTGAGGCTACCGGTGGCCGGTGGCGCGGCCATCTGCGTTGGCGCCTGGCTGTGGATGCTGAGGCGGCAGCGCGGGATCGCCCGCATCATCGAATCGGATCCGCAAGGTCAAGCGGGCGCCTGAGGCGGTGATCGACGGATGTGTGACCGCGGCGATTGCCGCGGCCCGACAATAATGGCAAGAACGAGCGGGCGCCTACCGTCGTCGCAGCGGGGTCGGCGGGCGCCGATCGCCATCCTCCACACCATGGGTCGGGGTGAAGAGTATTCGTTCTGCGACCGGTGTCGTCCTCATGGGCGGCATTGGCGCCGCGCTCAGCAATCGCAACTACCGCATCTTCACCGAGGGGCACGCGGTGTCGCTGGTGGGATTCTGGGTGCAGCGCGTGGCCGTCGGCTGGCTCACCTGGGACCTGACCCACTCGGGCACGTGGCTCGGCTTAATGGCCTTCGCCGATCTCGCGCCGACGCTGGTGATTTCTCCGCTCGCCGGGGCGGTCGCCGACCGTATCGACCGCGTAAAGCTCTTAACGTGGACGCAGATGGTTTCGTTGGCGCAGGCAGTGGTGCTGGCGGTGCTGATGCTCGCCGGCTACATGACGGTGTGGCTGCTGCTCGTGCTCACGGTGATTCTCGGCATTGCTTCAGCGTTCGCGCAGCCAGTGCGCATGTCGCTCGTCCCCAGCCTCGTCGGCAGGGAGAGTCTGACCGCTGCCGTGGCCATCAATGCCAGCGTATTCAACATCGCCATGTTTGTCGGCCCAGCCACGGCGGGGCTGCTCATCGGGACCTCCGGCCTCGCTCCGGCGTTCGCCTTCAACGCCTTCAGCTACCTAGTCTTTCTCATCGCCTTAGCCCGACTGCGCCTACCCGCGCCGGCCACGACGATGCCGAGCGGCAACCTGTTTCGAGACATCGGCCAGGGCATGCGCTACGCCGCCCTGCATCCCGTTACCGGTCCCATGCTGGTGCTCATCCTTAGCGCCGCGCTGTTCGCGCGACCGATCAGCGAGCTACTGCCGGGATTCGCGGACCGCGTGTTCGACCGCGGCGCCGTCGGCCTCGCCTGGCTCACCTCGAGCATGGGGTTGGGCGCGCTCGCCTGCGGCATCTGGCTCGCCTACCGCGGCCGAGTCGAGGGGCTCACCGGCATCGCCGTCGCCCACCTTATGATCGTGGCGCTAGCGCTGATCGGGTTCCTCGCCACCGACTCGTTCTGGCTCGCCCTCTTCTTCCTGGCAATCTCCGCGTGGGCCAAGGTGGCCATCTACGTCGGCGGGCAAACCCTGATCATGAGCACGGTCGAGGGCTCAGTCCGTGGCCGGGTGATGGGCATCTACGGCCTCATCGGCCGCGGCGGCCCGGCGCTCGGCGCCCTCATGATGGGGGGCCTGTCGGAGATGTTGGGGCTTAAGCTGCCGGTCGCCGGCGGCGCCGTCATCTGCCTGTTGGCCTGGACTTGGATGCTGACCCGGCGCAAGCGGGTCGCTCGGATCGCGGAAGCGACCGTAGCCGCGCAATAGGGCGGCCCGGGACAAAGAAATGCCTGGCAATCGGTGTGCCCAGGAATACATGATTTGACAGTGCACCGGCCGACGGAGGGCATCATGGGTTTGACCGGCGTCAATCACCTCGCGTTCATCACCAACGATATGGAGAAGACAGTCCGCTTCTACCGCGACTTGTTGGGCATGGAGCTGACGACGGGCATCGGAGAGCAGGGGTTTCGGCACTACTTCTTCAAGTTCGGCTCGGATCACGTGGCCTTTTTCGAGTACGACGGCGCGCAGCCGATGGAGTACAAGTTCCACGGCCAGCCGACGACCAAGCCACTCGGCTTCGATCACGTCTCGTTCAACGTGGGCAGCCGCGAGGAGCTGTTCGTGCTTAAGGACCGGATCGAAGCGGTGGGGTTCGACGTCACCGGCGCCGTCGACCATGGCATGGGCTGGTCGATCTACTTTTTCGATCCCAACAACATTCCGCTCGATGTGACCTGGGATTGTGTCGAGATACTCGATGCGCCCGCCATCTACGACGCTGACCCCTTGGCGATCGCCGATGAGGGTTCGAGCCCCCGACCCGGCGTGTGGCCGGAGCCCGCCCGCTACACGCCGCCCGAGGAGATGGTGGCCTACCCGGGCGCCGGGTTTGCCATGCGCGAAACGCTCGCGCGCGCGGGCAAGGTCAGGGTCGTGCCTGGCTTACCGTCCGCGGCCGCGCGCCCGGAAGTGAAGCGCGCATCTTAGTCCGGTGACGGGCGGCTAGCGCGCCTAGGCCGCCACCTGCTTTACGCGCTCGCGGTGGAGGACGTAGAGCCCGCTGGCAGCAATGATGGCGGCGCCGACGAAGGTCCAGACGTCGGGAAGATCGCCGAACACCGCGAGGCCGAGTATCGTCGCCTACACGATCTCGGTGTAGGCGAACGGGGCGACCACCGCGGCCTGTGAGCGCTCATAGGCCCGGACCATGGCGAACTGCCCGAGGCCGGCGAACAGCCCGATCGCGACCAGCATCAGCCACGCCTCGGGGCTCGGCGTAACCCAGAAGAACGGCACCACCGCGCTCGTCACGGCGGCGCCGACGATGGCGACATAAAACATCGTGTTGAGTGGGTCCTCGGTATGGCTGATGCTTTCCTATCCGGTTTACACCCACACCCACTAGGGCTAGAGTGGGCGCAAACCGGATATAGGGGAGCGCGCCATGGATGTTCTCGACCGCGCCGATCTCCCATTCCCGCATTAGCTACCCGAGTTCCAGCGACTTTTCCCTGATGATGCGGCCTGCGCCGCCTACCCGGAGAAAGCCCGCTGGGGAGACGGCCTTTCAAATTCTCCACAAGCTCCGCTCGGGCATGGTGCGGCCCAACCAAGACAGGATCGGTGGCAGCCCAAGAACCATGTTGAGGTGGACGAAACCTGGGTTGGCGGGCGAACGCGTGGGGAAGGCCGTGGTGTTCACCACAAGGTTCCCGTCTCCTGTGCCATCGAGGTGCGTCATCGAAAGCCGGGCACCAAGCTCGACAACCGGAAAGACGGACGCTATGCCGGACGCGTTCGGCTCGCCGTCGTGCTCGACCGTAGCGCCGAGTCGCTCTGTGGGTTCGTCGAGAGCACCGTCGCGCCGCGATCGCTGATCGTTACTGACGATTGGAGCGGCTATGCTGGCCTCGGTAAGCGCGGCTATGAGCACTTCGCTGTTGCCGAGTGTGGTGATCCAGAGGTTGCCGAGCAATACCTGCCGATCATCCATCTGGTTTTCGCCAACCTGAAGACGTGGCTGATCGGTATCCACCACGGCGTTAGCCACCAGCACCTACAAGCCTACCTCAACGAGTTCACCTTCCGCTTCAACAGGCGGTTCTACCCGTTCAACGCCTTCCGCTCATTGCTCGGCATCGCGGGCGACACCTCTGCTCCAACCTATGCCGAGCTTTACTCGGGAGAGTGGCGGCACCCTACATGTAGCGGTCATGGGCGTTAACCGGATGGCAAGGGCTGATGTACCGGGTGATTGTCTGGAAGGTGGCCGAGGTCATCGCCATCCCGACCGGTAACAGCACCCACCAGTGGAACACGGTGAGACCCGGCCGGATGATCACGAGCACGCCTGCGAAGCCGATCAGCACCGCCGCCCAGCGGCGGATACCGACGATCTCGCCGAGCGCCACGACGGAAAGTCCCGTGACCAGCAATGGTGCCAGGAAGTGGATCGCGATTAAGTCGGCGAGCGACATGTAGTGAAGCGCCGTGATGGCGAACACCCCGCCAATCAACGCGAGCACGGCCCGTACGATCTGTAGATCCTTGCGCCGGGCGACGAGAAGGGTCGGGATGCGCCACGGAAACAGCACGAGAACCAGCAGGAAGTTGAAGAAGAACCGGGCCCAAATCAACTGGGCCGTGGGATAGTCGACCGTCAAGACCTTGACCAGGATCCCCATCACCGAGAGGGAAAGCACCGCGGTGGCCATCAGGACGATGCCCCTGACTGGCCTGTCGATGGGCGCGGCGACGCTCATGCGCGGCTCCCCGCCGCCACGCGCTCTCGCTGCACCACGTACAATCCGCTGGCGGCAATGACGGCGCCGCCGAACAGGGTCCAGTAGTCGGGGATGTCATTGAACATGACGATGCCGAGAACGGCGGCCCAGAGCAGGTTGGTATAGCCGAACGGGGCCAGAAGCGACGCTGTGGTGATCTTGTAGGCCCTGATCAGCGCGAGGTGGCCGAAGCCGCCGAACACACCGACGCAGATCATCAGCGCCCAGCCCTCGAGATCCGGGGGCACCCAGACAAAGGGCAGGACCGCGCTCGTCGCGACGGCGCCGACGAAGGCGGTATAGATGAGGGACGTAAAGGGATCGGCGAGTTCGCGGATGCCGCGCGTGATGATCTGGTAGGAGGCGTAGCACAGCGCCATGCCGATCGGGAGCGCTGCCGCCCAATTCATGACCCCGGCGCCGGGGCGCACGACGATGAGAACACCGGCAAAGCCGATGAACAGCGAGGTCCAGCGCCGTACCCCCACGGTCTCGCCGAGAACGACGATCGACAAGAGAGCCACGAGCAGCGGCGCGACGAAACCGATGGCCGCGAAGTCGGCGAGCGGCAGATAGCGCACGCCGACGACGCTGCATGCCGTGGCGCCCAGCATCAGCACCGAGCGCAGCACCTGCAGGTCCTTGCGCTGGCTCACCAGCAGCCGCGGGATGCGGCGCGGGACCAGTACCAGGACCAGGGCGAAGTGAAAAAAGTAGCGCGCCCATACGATCTGGACGGCCGGATAGTCGGGCGCCAGGTGCTTGAAGATGGCCGCCATGACCGCGAGCACGGCGACGGCGGCGCACATCAGTACGATGCCGCGGAGCGGCTCCTCCGCGGCAGGCCCGGGCGGAGCCATCAGGCGAGACCCCGTTTGAGGCGTTCGCGGTGGAGAATGTAGATGCCGCTCGCGGCGATGATGGCGGCGCCCACGAACGTCCAGACGTCGGGCAGGTCGCCGAACACGGCGAAACCGGCGAGCGTCGCCCAGATCAGCTCCGTATAGGTCAGCGGCGCGATGACCGACGCGGCCGCCCGCTCGTAGGCCTTGATCATGGCGAAATGCCCGGCGCCACCGAGAAATCCGATGCAGGCCATGATGAGCCAATCGACGCCCTGCGGCGGCACCCAGAAGAACGGCAGCGCAAGCGTGGTGACGGCGGCGCCGACCAGCGACGTATAGACGAGCGAGTTGATGACGTCCGCCTCCTGGCTCAGCAGGCGCGTCATGATCTGATAGCTCGCCTGACACATCGCCACGCCGAGCGGCAGCGCCGCGGCCCAGTGCATGACCCCGGCACCGGGGCGCACGATGATAAGGACGCCGATAAAGCCGACCCCGATCGACGCCCAGCGCCGGGGCCCCACGTGCTCACGCAGGACGACGACGGAGAGACCGGCGACCAGCGCTGGCGCAATGAAGGTGAGCGCCACGAACTCCGCGACCTGGATGTAGCGCAGTGCGCTTACGGCAATGAGCGAGCCGAGCAGCATGACGATCGATCGCCCTATCTGCAGACCCTTGCGCCGGCTGACCAGAAGCGTCGGGATGCGGCGCGGAAATAGCACCAGGATGAACAGGAAGTGGAAGAAAAAGCGGGCCCACAGGATCTCCGGTGCCGGGTAGGTCTGCGTCAAGTGCTTGATGGCCGTCGCCATGAGGGCGAGGAATGCCATCGCGGCGCACATCAGGAGAATGCCGCGCAGCGGTGCGTCGGTAGGCCGGACGACCGTTGTCATCGTGCGCACACGGTGAGGCCGTTCGACGCGCGGGCCGTCACGGCCGCGCCTCGATGCGGCCAATCGCGTAAGCCGTGCACAGGCTGAGGCCGCCGACGATCAGGAAGAGCCACGGCGAGGCCTGCCACCCACCAAAGCGCACCACGACGGCGGCGAGCACGGGCGGGCCAAACAGCAGGCCGAGATTGGAGCCTTGCACGATGACGCCGGTCACCGCCCCGGTTTGCTCGGCTGTCGGCGCGTGGCGCAGCACCCCTGAGAACACCGCCCCGGGGATGAGCCCGGCGATCAGCGTGAAGGCGATCGTCGAGGCGAACCGCAATATATCGGGCACCCCAGCGGCGAAGATTCCGAGCGGGAAGAGAGCGATGCCGAGGGCACCGGCGGCGAGCACGTGCCAGCGCCGGATGTTCCAGTGCAGCACCCAGCTGCCGAGGATGTTGGCCGGAATGAGGGTGGCCACGATCGCCGCGGTAATGAGAGCGGCCGCCGAGGGCGAATAGCCGAGACCTTCCGCGAGATAGGTCGGGAGCCAGGCCATCACCGAGAACGTAGCGATGCTGAGCAGCAGGATCATGACGGAAAGGAGCCAGGGACCCGGCCGCGTGATGGCGACGCGCACGTCGCGCCAGGTTTGACGGGCCGCCGGCATGGCGGCACTCGCGGCGGTGTACGATGCCGGCGCGACGCCGACAAAGAGCAGCAGAAACACCACCAGCAAAGCGCCGTTGGCGAACCACATCGCGCGCCAACCGAACGATTCGAGGAAGATCGGCGAGAGCGCCATCATCGAGCCGATTCCCATCGGGAAGAACGCGCTCCAGATGCCGAGGGCGAGCCGCCGATCGGCGGCTCGGGTCGCGCGAAAGACTAGCGGCGTGCCGGCCACCACGATGGCCGTGTGGCCGACGCCCTCGAAGAAGCGGGTGAGCAGCAGCGTCACCCCCGATGGCGCCGCGCCACCCGCGAAGCTCCCCACTGCCAGGCATACAAGGCCGGCGATGACGACGCGGCGATGGCCGAGCCGGTCGCCGACCACACCGGCGGCGATGCCCGTCAGGGCACCGGTCAGCGTGATCATCGAGGCGACCCAACCGCCGGCCACCATGCCGAGCCCGAACTCCTCGCGAATCAAAGGCAATGCCGGTGGGACCTTGCCGATCTGCATCGTCGCAACGACGGCGGCAGCGATCACGGCGGTCACGAACAGCCAGCCGGTCGCCTCGGCGGCGGGGGAGGGCGGGCTCGGTCGGTCGCTCATGCTTTTCCAATCGGCGGCCGGAGACCCCGTTGCGCGGGTGAGCTTGGGGTTGTCCCGCGCGCATTGTTGGCCGGCGCGCCGGAAGGAGATTTCGGCGGGCGGGTGTCAGATCGTGGGTGGGCGGGCGGAACGCGGTACCGTGTTCACGACGGATGGTCGCGCGGGCTCGCGAGAGCCCGCTCCATGACGTCGGCGCGCGTCCCGCTATGGGCGATGTAGCTGCGCGGCTCGATGCCGAGCAGAGCAGCGATGTCACGGGCCGCCGCCACGGCCTCAACCGTGTCGATGCCGGTGTCGATCGCCATCTCGTTGAGCAGGTAGATGATGTCCTCGGTCGGCAGGTTGCCGACGGAACCCATTGTGGTCGGCATCGCGATACCGCCGCCGATGCCGCAGATCGAGCCCTCCACCGAACCTGCGCCGCCATCGAGCGCGGCGAGGACGTTGGCCGTGCCGAGGCCCGCGATATTGTGCACGTGGAAGCCGAAAGTGGCATCGGGCCAGCGCGAGCAGGCAGCCCGGAACAAGCTGTTGACGCAGTTCGGGTCTTCCATCCCCGTGCTGCCGGCGAGGTAGAAGCGGCGCATGCCGGCGGCGTGAAAACGCTCGAGCAGGCTCAGCACCCGAGACTCGGCGATCGGTCCCTCGTACGGGCACCACAACGACATGCCAAGCGCCATCACGAAGCGGCAGCCGCCGGCTTCGGCGATCTCGTAGGCCTGCACGGCCTGCGCGACGCCCTCATCGAGCGTCATGTTTTGGTTCTTCTTCAAGTAGGTCTCGCTCACCGTGATCAGGCCGAGAAGTTCGTCGACCCCGGCGGCAACGGCCCGTTCCGCACCCTTGGCGTTGGGAACCAGACCGCGATAGATGGTCCCGGGGCGCCTCCTAATCCGCGCCATGACCTCCTCCGCATCGCGCAGGTGCGGGATCACGCGGGGATGAACGAACCCGGTCGCCTCGATGACCGGAAAGCCGGCATCGCTCAAGCGATCGATCATCGCCACCTTGCGGTCGGTATCGACCCAGTCGGGGAAGCTCTGCAGACCGTCGCGGGGGCCAACCTCGACCACGCTCGCTTTGTCCGGCAACTTCAACATTGCATGCCCCCCGCCCTGTCTCGCGCTATTTCGCCGCCGCCCGGCGCCGCGGCGCCTCGTCCTCGGGTAGGGGAAGGCCGCCGTCGCGCAGGTCGGCCTCGCTGAATCCGAGCGTCTCGATGAGGACTTCCCGGTTGTGCTCTCCGAGGCGTGGCCCGCTATGGCGAATCCGGCCCGGGGTGCGCGAGAACTTGCCGACCACGTTCTGCATGCGGAGCGGGCCGCCGAGCTCCTCGTCGGGCACTGCGACGATGTTTTCGCGCGCCTGGAAGTGCTCATCCTCGAAGGTCTGGGCGACGCTGTTCACCGGCGCGGCCGCTGCCTGGAAGCGCGTAAAGCGCTCCATCAGGTCGTCAAGATCGAACTGCAAGAACGCCTTCTGAAGCACCTCATCGAGGGCATCGGCGTTCTCGATCCGGGCGCGGCCGTCCGCGAAGCGCGCATCCGCCGCCGCCTCGGGAATCTCGAGCGCGGCGCACATGCGCTCGAAGATTGACTGGGCGCTGCTCGCGGTCGTGATCCACTTGTCGTCGCGCGTGCGGTAGGTGTTGCGCGGCGCCGTAAAGGGCAGCCGGCTGCCGAAGCGCTCCTGGACGAGGCCGAGCTGGTCGTAATCGACCACCTGGGGGCCGAGCAGCGTGTACAGCGGCTCGTAGATCGCGAGATCGATCACTTGGCCGGCGCCGCCGCGCCTGGCGCGGTCGAAGAGCGCCACCATTGCCAGATAGGCACCCATCAGCCCCGTCGTCGAGTCGGCGAGTCCGAAACCCGGTAGCAACGGCGGCCGGTCGGGATAGCCGTTGATGTAGGCGTAGCCGGCATAGCCCTCGGCCAGGGTACCGAAACCGGGCTTGGTCCGGTTGGGGCCGGTTTGGCCGAAACCGCTGACGCGCAGCAGCACGAGACCCGGATTGATGGCGCTGAGCACGTCGTAGCCGAGCCCCCATTTCTCCAGCGTGCCGGGGCGATAGTTTTCGACGATCAGGTCGGCGTTGGCCGCGAGACGCTTCACGATCTCGACGCCGAGCGGCGTATGCAGGTCGGCCGTGACCGATTTCTTGCTGCGGTTCAGGACCTTGAAATAGAGGCCCACGCCGTCCTTGTTGTGACCCCAGTACCGCACCTCGTCGCCCTTGCCGGGGCGTTCCACTTTGATCACATCGGCGCCATAGTCGGCGAGGA
Organism: Alphaproteobacteria bacterium; assembly: GCA_965261735.1. Classification (GTDB taxonomy): domain Bacteria; phylum Pseudomonadota; class Alphaproteobacteria; order SHVV01; family SHVV01. Next base: position 4,937,204 of record OZ253470.1, on the reverse strand, counting down.
ACATCGAGGCCATCGGGGCCGCGAGAAAACTCGATATGTCGACGACGCGCACCCCCGCGAGCGGGAGGTCGGGTGCGGCCCTGTCAAGATCTGCTGCCATCATCGCCTCCGGTATCGTCCATCTTAGCACCGAATTGCCGTGAGCGAGGCGGTCGGGGGCAGCGGGATGTCCCGACCCGCGCGCACCGACGGCCCACGCTAGGTGTATGGGCCCGCGGTAGTTTCGGCGAGTCGTCAGGTCGATGAAATGTAGCTACGCAGGGCGTCCGCCTCGCGCTCGATCTCGTCCAGGCGGTGCTTGACGAGGTCGCCGATGGTCACGATTCCGGTCAGTTCACCGTCCACGGTCACCGGCAGATGGCGGATTCGCCGCTCCGTCATGATGGCCATGAGATCGTTCACCCGGTCCTCTGGCGAGCAGGTAAAGACCCCGGCGGTCATGAACTCCGACACTTCTCTGTCGAGGATTTCGGCCCCGTGATCGGCTAGAGCGCGGAGGATGTCGCGCTCCGAGACGATGCCGTGCACCTGCGCACCATCGCTACTGATGACGATGGCGCCGATGCCCTGGCCCTTTAGGATCTGCGCGATGTCAGCAACCGATGTTTCGGGTGGTGCGGTGGTGACCTCGCTACCCTTCGACCTCAATATTGTTGCGACGTCCATGGCGCGCTCCACAATAGTTTGATCGTGAAATCAGCCCCTCCGGAAATGGATCTGTTACGAAAGCCCCCCGGGGTACCCATAAAACTACCATCAGCTGGGGCCTAATCAACCGCCTTCAGGCGGGGCCGCGCTTGATCACCAAGCCCTGCCCCGTGGGTAGCTCGAGGATCTGATGGTTCTGAGCCTTCATCCAGGGGTAGTGCGCGGCGACGAGTTTCGGCAGGTCGGCGCGGCCGAAGTCGTCCATGAGGATCATGCCGCCCGCGCTCACCCGGTAGAACAGCGTCTCGAGCGCCGCGATTTCCGCGGCGGCCGCATTCATGTCGAGGTGGAGGAAAGCGACGCGGTCGGGCGCACGGTGCTTGAAGACGTCCGGAACGACACCCTTGATAACCTCCACGTTACCAAACTTGCGAAACCTCTCGACCACGTCCTCGTGCCAATTCTTCATGTCGAAATAAGGGTTTGTCTGGATTCTCTCATCTTCCGTCGAGTATTCTTCGACGAGCCCCTCGAAGGTGTCGTAGAGCAGGAGTCGCTTGTCGAGGGTCTCGAAGGAAAGGTACTCGGTCATCACCGCGGAGTAGAATCCACGGTATACCCCGCATTCGACGAAATCACCGGGTACCGAGAGTGCCGACCTGCAGGCCCAGCAATAGGTGTGTAAGCGCCACATCTTGTACTCGTCGGCCTTGGGTCCGAGGTTGTTCGCGAATGCCGCCATGAACTTGTCGTCGTAGGTAAAGGACAAGTTGCGGTGCAGCGTGATCAGATTGTCGCCTATGAAGCGCGATATGCGATGGTTGTCGAGGATGGTCTGAATCTCGATCACATGCTCGTAGACCTGCTTGAGATCGTCCTGGTCCGGAATGCCGTAGATACTCATCGCGCCTCTCCTCGCCTGACCGATCGCCGAGGCAGGCTTTGCCGCCGTCGGGTGCTGGCGGGTGAGCCTCGCGGGGTGCTCGGTTGCGCCGCGTCCGTCACAGCACTGCGCACGACACGGCCGCCGCGAATGATGATGGGAGGTAGGGCTTCGGCCAGTGGGCGCGCCTTAACGCTCCCAGCGTCCGAACCACACCGGAGAGCGTCGTGCGTCTACGGCGATTGGCCTCAACTAGAGACGGTGCACCGCTGCCCAAGGGCGCTCAACGCCTTCCGCAGTTTTCAGCCTTGGCCCTGAGGGAACCGAACTCTCCCTTTTCGTTCGCCTTCTGCCATCTTACCGGCGAGCCGTCTTCGGCGCACACGACCGGGCCGCCAACGTAGCGATACTGTGCCCCCATCCAGTTGAACGACTCCGAGGTGCAGCCGCCTACGACAAGAGCGATCAAAACTACAGCTGCCGCACCCAACCTCGTTGATAGCGTCATGTCGCTCTCATCCCCCAATGATCGCCAAAGTCGTCGTGACCTCGCGGCGCAACAGTAAAGGCACTTAGCCCCGGCGTCCAAGCACCGAATGTGGAGCCGGGAGCGGGCCGCCATGGCGAGACGCGAGCGCCCGCAAGTTGTCGGCGTGGCCGAATTGAACCATCATGCACTGGCCGTTGGAGCGGCGGAAGGGGGCGTACCCATGGCGAGCGAGAGGTCAGCCACCATGCCGGCGAGCGCCGTGCCCGAGGGCGTCGCGGTGACGGGGGCGCTCGCGCCTGGCTACGCGGACATTCTTTCTCTCGAGGCGCTCGGCTTCGTCGCCCAACTGGAGCGCGAGTTCGGGCCGCGACGGCACGACCTCCTCGACCGCCGCACCCAGGTCCAGCGGCAAATCAGCGACGGGCTCATGCCCAACTTCCTACCCGAAACGGCCGCCGTTCGCGCGGCCGATTGGACAATCGATCCGGTGCCCGATGACCTCGTGGATCGCCGCGTCGAGATAACCGGGCCCGTCGAGCGCAAGATGATCATCAACGCGTTCAATTCGGGCGCCAACGTCTTCATGGCCGACTTCGAGGATGCGACCTCGCCGACATGGGACAATCTCATAGGGGGACAGCTCAACCTTCGTGATGCCGTGCGTCGCGCGATCGCGTTCACCGACGAAGCCACCGGCAAGGCCTATCGCCTGAACGAACAGATCGCAACGCTGGTCGTTCGCCCGCGCGGCTGGCACCTGCCCGAGGCCCATGTCACGGTCGACGGTGAACCGATGTCGGGCGCCCTGTTCGACGCTGGCCTGTTCCTGTTTCATAACGCCAAGCGGCAGATCGACAACGGGACTGGGCCCTACTTCTACCTACCCAAGCTCGAGAACCACCTCGAGGCGCGTCTGTGGAACGACGTGTTCCTGTCGGCGCAGCGCGGGCTCGGCCTCGAGCGCGGCACGATCAAGGCGACGGTGCTGATCGAGACCGTCCTTGCCGCCTTCGAAATGGACGAGATTCTCTACGAGCTGCGCCAACATGCCGCCGGCCTCAATTGCGGCCGTTGGGACTACATCTTCAGCTTCATCAAGAAGTTCCGCGACCATCCACGTTTTCTGCTGCCCGATCGGGACCAGGTGACGATGACGCGCCAGTTCATTCGCGCCTACACGCAGCTCACGATCAAGACCTGCCACCGCCGCAACGCTCATGCCATCGGCGGCATGGCGGCGCAGATTCTGATTCGCGACGACCCGGCCGCCAACGCCGAAGCGCTGGCCAAGGTGCGCGCCGACAAGGAGCGCGAAGTCGGCGATGGTCACGACGGCACTTGGGTAGCGCATCCCGGCCTGGTGCCGGTGGCCCGCGAGGTCTTCGATGGCGCCATGAAGGAAGCCAACCAGATCGCCCGCCAGCGCCAGGACGTGAACGTCGCGGCCATGGACCTGATCACCGTGCCCATCGGCACCATCACCGAGACCGGCCTGCGCCACAATCTCAATGTCGGCGTCCTCTATATCGAAGCGTGGTTGCGCGGCCAGGGTTGCGTACCGCTGTACAACCTGATGGAGGACGCGGCGACCGCGGAGATCTGCCGGGCGCAGGTGTGGCAGTGGCTGCGCCATGGCGCGCGAATCGACGGCGGCCCGGTCATCGACGAGCCGCTGGTCCGTCGCATGCTCGAAGAGGAGACCGCCAGCATTCGCGAGACGATCGGCGCCGAGCGATTCGTCTGCGGCCATTACGAGGAGGCGGCCCAACTCCTGATCGACATGGTCACGGCGTCGGAGTTCGTCGAGTTTCTGACGCTACCCGCCTACGAGCACTTGGCCTGACGAGCGGGAAGGCGGGCGGCGGGAGCGCTCTGAGGTTAGCGATGGCGAGCGGACATCTGTGCCGTGACTGCCTACGGCGCTGGCAGGCGCCCGAGCCCGAGGGTCGCTGTCCCGGCTGCCGCTCGGCGCGCATCGTCGCCCATCCCGAACTCCACGATCTCGCCATCGCCCACCTCGACTGCGACGCGTTCTATGCCGCCGTCGAGCAGCGCGACGATCCGGCGCTGGCGGGTCAGCCGCTCATCATTGGAGGCGGGCGTCGCGGAGTCGTATCCACGTGCTCCTATGAGGCGCGCCCCTTCGGCGTGCATTCGGCGATGCCAATGTTCCAGGCGCTGAAGCTGTGCCCGCAAGCGCTCGTCAGGCCGCCGAATATGGCCAAGTATGTGGCTGAGTCCAAGCGCATTCGCGCACTCATGAACGAGCTAACACCGCTCGTCGAACCGGTGTCGATCGACGAGGCCTTTCTCGACCTCTCGGGTACGCAAGGCTTGCATGGCCAGAGCGCGGCTCAATGCCTGGCCGCGCTCGCGCGTCGCATCGAGGCGGACATCCGCATCACCGTCTCGATCGGCCTTAGCCACAACAAGTTCCTGGCCAAGGTGGCCTCGGAGCTCGACAAGCCGCGCGGGTTTTCGGTTATTGGGCGGGTCGAGGCCACGGCCTTTCTCGCCCCTAAGCCAGTGCGGCTGATTTGGGGCATTGGGCCCGCGTTCGAGCGGCGCCTGGCGCACGATGGGATTTCAACGATCAGTGACGTGCAGCTCCGCGACGAGGTCGAGCTCGCGCGCCGCTACGGCAAGATGGGCCGCCAGCTCTACCGGCTCGCGCGCGGCGAGGATGGGCGTCGCGTGATGCCGCGCATGGCCCGCAAGAGCCTGTCGAGCGAGAGAACCCTCGAGCAAAATGTCGCCGACGGGGGCGAGCTCGAGCGCCTCCTGTGGCACGCTTGCGAGCGCGTCGCGCGCGGCCTCAAGAAGGAAGGTTTGGCCGGCCGTACCATCACCCTCAAGCTCAAGACCGCGGATTTCAAGCTGCTGACGCGGAGCCGCTCACTAGACCAGCCGACGGCGTCCGCGGACGTGGTCTACGAGATCGCGCGCGACCTTCTTGTTCGCGAGGTCGATGGAACGCGCTTTCGCCTGATCGGTGTCGGCGTCGCCGGATTTTCGAAACCGGCCACCGAGGCAACGCTGGATTTGTTCTCGACGGAGCACAAGCGCGACGACGTCGACGACGCCGTTACCGCCATCCGCGATCGGTTCGGCGCCGACGCCATCACACGGGGCCGCGGACTCGCCCCGCCCGGATCCCTCGAGAGCGCCGGAGACGACTAGCGCCGCGGTGGATCAGAAGCCGAAGGCGTGATCGAGGCTGAAGGCGCCCTCGTCGCCGAGGAGCCCGTGGAAGCCGAACAGGCGACACGTCGTGTCGCGGACCAGAACGTAGGCACCTTCGCCCGCCCGGCCGCGTGCCTCGGCATCGAAGAGTTCGCGATAGCGCCAGAGCAGGGAGCCGCCACAGGGGATGTGGACGGACCGCGTCGCCACGTCTCGGCCTTCGCCGTCGATCAGAACGAGATCGGTCGTCGAGCGCGGATGCCAGGGTGTCGACGCCGGATAGATGAGGTGGCACAGCGTGTCGAGCTCGCCCCAGCCGAGGCGGACGAACAGTCTGGTGCTGAGCCCCGGAGGCGCCGAGCCGTAGGACTGGGGCTCGTCGCGGTAGACGATCGGTGTGTTGTAGATATGGGCGCCGAAGCTGGTTTCGGCCGCATGGCGCGTGCCGCGCCGCCGGTAGCGGCCGATCGCGTGCAGCCAGCCATCGGCCTCGCCGCCGCCCTGAAAGTCGTACAACAGCTCGACGTGGCCATAGCCGCTGGGCAGCGACAGGCCGGCCTCGGCGAGCCAATCGTCGACGTCCACGGGCACGCTATCGCGCCGGCGGATGCGCCCGAGATAGCGCCGATCGACCTCGGCGCCGGAAGCATCAGCCAGGACGATGGCGAGCGGCAATTCACGCTGGCGGTCGGCCATCGGCGTCGGCAGAGCGAGCGAGCGGAAATCGGCGACTGGCATCACCGGTAGCGGCATGAGATAGCCCTTGCCCATGAGCGCGGCCAATTCCGGTATCTCAGGGTTGGGCGAGAGGTCGGTGCGCTCGACGTTGGCGTGCGCGATGCGGCGCGCCCCGTCGCTCCCGATGACCTCATAGCGCGGGCGAGCGAAGTGCCGTCCGGCCTGAACTTCGATCTGCTGCGGCCACGCGGCCTCGGGAAGGAGCGCCGCCACGTCGAGCGCGTGGCTGCCAAAGGCCGGGATTTCCTCATCGAGCCAGCGCACGTCCTGCGCGCCCATGAGGTTGAGGCCGATGCTACCGGTGCGAATCGGCGCCGGATGGCTGTTCTGTACCCACAGCACGACGCGCTCGCCGGCGTCGGGCGCCGGTAGCCCGGCGTAGAGGTCGGCCGGCCAGGCGTTGGCATCGTGCGTCGACGAGATCATGCCGTCGTCGCGGGTGGTGTCGAGCGCGTACTTCACAATGTCATGCCCGGCGACGCCAAGTGCGTGGATGAACAGCGAACCGGCGAAGTCACCGAGACCAAACCGCGCCCTTACGTCGCGGCTGTCGATGGCCAGCGTCCCGCCCGCGCCGGGTAGCCGCTCGCGCCATTCCGCCAGCACGCTGCCGTCCCCTGCAAACAGGCACAACCAGAGCTCTGGGTTTTGGGCTCCGTATTGCGACCAGTAGTTGGCGAGGGAGATGCGGGTATGATCGCCGGCGCCCTCGCGAAAGAACGCGATGTTGGTCGCGAAGTTGAGTGGCGCGAGATAGGGCCAGCGCGTGGTCAACATATCGTCGGGCAGGCGCAGTTCATCGAACGAGCGCACCTTTACCCCGGCCGGTACCAGGGCCGCTATCTGATCGTGCAGCCGCGCGCCATCGAATGCCGCGATCAGGACCGTGGCTACGCTGGCGCGGGCGAGATCCGTCACGGGCGCGGGGTTGAGCCCGAGAACGGGATCGGCCAGCGCCTCGATTCGCTGAACATAGGCGCCGGCGATGTCGCACGCGGACAGATCGTAAAAGGCGGCGAAATGGGCCGCATGACCAAGGGGATCATAAATCGCGACCGGGCCGGCGGCGGCGAGCTCGTCGCACAGGCGCTGCGCCTTGGCGGCGATCAATGGATGCCCGAGCGCCTTGAACAGGGTGTTGGCCGTGGCCTCGGTGCCCGTACGCCAGTCCTTGTTCTTGAAGGTGTCGATCCCGAGTGGCATCAGCGCCCCTTGCCGGCGCATCGCCCCCGGCGCTCTAGTACGTGGCCTGTAGGGGGGCGCCGCCGTCTTCGCCGCGTCGTGACACGTGCCAGGGCACGAAAAAGCGCTCGCACAGGTCGACAAAGAAGAAGAGCAGGGTGCCCATCACCGCGAGCGCAATGATCGCGGTGAACATTTGCGGCGTGTCGAACTGGCCCTGGGCGACCAGGATGACGTAGCCGAGCCCCTTGTCGGAGGCCACGAACTCGCCGACGATGGCGCCGATGAGCGCCAACGTGATGCCGACCTTCATGCCGGCGAATAGGTTCGGCAGCGCGTTGGGAAAACGAATCTTGATCAGGGTCTGCAGCTTCGAGCCCTTGAGCGACTTCGCGAGATCGAGCATCTCAGGATCGACCGAACGAAGTCCCAGGACCATGTCGATGACGATGACGAACAGCGCGATGGTGGCGGAAATCGCAACCTTGGGCTGTATGCCCGTGCCCATCCAGACGACGAAAAGCGGCGCTACCGCGACCTTCGGAACCACATTGAGAGTGACTAGCAACGGGTACAGCGTTTCCTCGAGGAACCGCGAATATACGATGGCAATGGAAAGGATGACACCGGCCAAGACGGCGAGGACGAAACCGATCAGGGTCTCTTGAATGGTGTGCCAGCTGTGCCGGGCCAGCCAGCCGGGCGACTCCATGATCACGTCGATGGTTCGCGAGGGCGGCGGCAGCAGGAACTCTGGAATGTCGGTAAAGCGTACGCATTCCCACAGCAGCAACGCGCCGAAGATGACGACGGACACGCGTAGCGGCCGCGGCAGTCGGTACCACATGGTGATCAGTGCTCCCGCAACACGCCGATGCGCTCGAAGATCTCGCGTATTTTCGAGGAATGGGCGGTGAATTCCTTGGTCTCGCGCATCGCCAGCCGGCGCGGGCGCGGTAGGTCGATGTCGAGCGATTCGACGATTTCGCCGGGCTCCTTCTTCATTACGACGACGCGATCCGACAGGAACACGGCCTCGCTGACGCTGTGGGTGATGAAGAGCACGGTTTTGCGGGTTTCGTTCCAGATGCGCTGGAGCTCGATATTAAGCTCGTCGCGCGTGAGCATATCGAGCGCCCCGAACGGCTCGTCCATGAGTAGGAGCTCGGGGTCGACGAGCAGCGCGCGCGAGATGGCGACGCGCTGGCGCATGCCGCCGGACAGCTCCCAGGGGTAGCGGCGTTGAAACCCATCGAGTCCCAACAGCACCAGGAGGTCGTTGGCGCGCGGGCTGAACTCCTTCTTGTTGCCGCGCCGGAACTCGATCGGCAGGAGCACGTTGTCTATGACCGTGCGCCAGTCGAGCAGCACGTCGCGCTGGAAGACAACGCCAAGATTGTCGGGCGGCCCCGTGACGCGCTCACCGTGGATCTCGACCTCGCCGGCGGTGACAGGCTCGAGGCCCGAGACGCACTTCAGGAGCGTGCTCTTGCCGCAGCCACTGGGGCCGACCACACTTACGAATTCGCCCGAGCAGACCTCGAGGTCAATGCCCTTCAGCGCCTCGACGTCGCCCCGGCTCGACCTGAAGATCTTGCCCACGCCCCGGCACGTGACATAGCCTTCGTCGCTGTGCAGCGTGTTCCCTCCCTCGCCTGGTTTTGCGCGGCAGCCTACGCGAAAAGAAATACCCGAACAAGATCCGCGGGCATGCCGCGGCCAGCCCCGGCGCGGACTGCCCAGGGCTTGCGCGGTTGAGCCGACCGCGGTTAGGTCGTTAGGCACGGAGACAGGTGCATGGCCAATCAGCTCGCGGGCAAGACCGTGATCGTCACCGGCGGGGGGCGCGGCTACGGCGCTCACATGAGCCGGGCCGTGGCCGGCGAGGGTGCCCACGTCGTGATCGCCAGCCGAACGCTGTCTGAGTGCGAAGGGGCGGCCCGTGGCATTGTCGAGGCCGGAGGCTCGGCCTTCGCGGTTGCGGCCGACGTCGCTGACGCGGCGGCTGTCGGCGCGCTCGCCGACGCGGCGCTGGCGCGCTTTGGGCCGGTCGACATCCTCATCAACAACGCGGCTTCGCCGGGCAGCGTCGCCGATGTCGTCGATCTTCCGGCCGCGGACTGGCAACGCACCTTCGACGTCAACGTCAAAGGCACGTTCCTCTGTACCCAGGCGGTGCTGCCGGGCATGATCGAGCGCCGCAGCGGCCACATCGTCAACCTCTCGTCGGGAACGGCGCGGCTCGGCTTCCGCCACGTCCGCAGTGTCGACTACACGACCACGAAACATGCGATCGAGGGGTTCTCCTCGGCGTTGGCGGTCAAGCTCGAGCCCCACGGCGTGCGGGTCAACGCCTTCACCCCTGGGCTGGCGGTTACCCGTTTCCTCGACAATGCGCCGCCCGGGTACCTCTCGGGCCAGCTGTGCCAGACGGTCGATCACGTCTGCGCCCCCCTCTTGCATCTCCTGTCGGGCGCAGTGCCGAGCGGGGCGCAGTTCGAGGCGGTCGCGTGGCTACGCGAGCACGGGCTGCTGGAGCGCTTCAGCTACATCCATGAGTGAGCGAAAAACGATGCACCGATTGACGCCGTTTCCGGGCGCCGCGACAATGGTGGCGCATCGCGATCCGGGCGGCCATCGCTAAGGAGGTTGAGATGGACAGCATTAGCGGCGTGACGTGGCGCGATGAACCGGTCGACAACGATGCTCTCCTCGCCGAGCTCGACGCGATCGTCCAATCGCCTGCGCGCAACCGTCGCGAGCACCCCGTCGTGCTCGGCATCGAGAGCGGCGAACTCAGCCGCGAGCAAATCGCCGGCTGGGTGTACCAGATCACGTGCTGGGCCAACCCCTCCAATATCATCATCGGTCAGCTTTATGCGCGGGCGCCCGACGACGATCTGCGTCAGCTCCTGCTCGAGAACCTGATGGAAGAGGAGCACGGCAGCGCGTCGGGGGCAGGGGGCCACGTCACGCTCTTCGAACAAACGCTCGACGAGCTCGGCTGGGACGCCGACCGCCGCGCCCGCGAGGAGGTCAAGCAGGAGACCTGGGCGTTCGCCCATTGGCTGGAAATCGTCATGAGCCAGCGACCGTTCGCCGAGGGCATCGCAGCGGTTTCGTTTGCCGCCGAGCGTACCAATCCTTTCTGCTTCGCGCGCGTCGAGACGGGATTGCGCGAAAACTATGGCATCAGCGAGCAGGGCCTGCAGTCGATCGCCGTGCACGCGTCGCACGTCGAGCAGGAGCACGGCAGCCTGGGCCCCGATTCCTTCGCCCGCTATGCCACTACCGCGAAGGACCAGAACGCGGTCCGCTTCTCCGTCGCCCACACCTGCGATCTCTATTATCGCCAGTGGATGACGTATCAGTACTACTAGCCCGAGGTTCCGGGCAGCTCGCGAAGGGATGAAATCAATGGCGCCGCGGCCGGGGGCATTCGATCTCGTCGACACGTACGTGCACCTTGCGGATGGCGGCGCGGCCGCGCCCGTCGAATGCACAGCCGAGTTCTGGAGCGAGCTGATGGCGGGCGAGCGCTACCTCGAGGGGCGCCTGGTGACCGCTTTCCACGCCGACAAGGGCACGACGCACTGGGAGATGCATCCACAAGGCGACGAGGTCCTGTACCTGCAGTCCGGGTCGGCGGATGTGGTTTTCGAGGAGGGAAACGGGGAGCGCCACGTGGCTCTGGCCGCGGGCAAGGCATGCGTCCTCGCCAAGGGCGTGTGGCACCGGATCATCATCCACGAGCCGGGCGATATGATTTTCATCACGGCGGGCGAGGGCACGCAAATACGCTCCCACGACGACCCCTCGGGGTAGCGCCGCCACGCTAGCCGGTGGGGCGCTCCACGCGGGTGCCGGGATAGGGCGAGCCCTTGAGCTCGACGGTGTTGCCGTCGGGGTCGGTGAGATAGATCGATGGCCCCACGCCCCCGGCGCCATAGCGGTCGGCGACATCGCCGACCTTCACACCATGACTCTCGAGATAACGCGCCACGGCCGCGGCATCGAATCCCTCTATTTGGATGGCGAAATGATCCATGTTGCGGCCTTCACGCGCTGGCCCCGCGCCGAGCTTGCGCCCGATCGGCGAGTCGATGCCGACGATGTCGATGAGCGAGGCGCCGGCGCGCAGCTGCACCAGACCGGCCTCGGCCAGCCGGCGCTCCTCCTCGCATCCCAGCACATCGCAATAGAAGCGTACGGCACGCTCGCTATCGGCAACGCGCAACACGACATGATCGATCGCGCTGATGCGCCACGGCGCCATGGCGTCCCTCCGTCGGGCCTCCGGCGACTGCCGACTATTGCAAGTCTATGAGGGTCGCGGCGACTTTGGCTAGGGCCTGCGTGCGTGCCCACGGGCTGGTAATGTCCCGGGCCACGGCGAGCGCTTGGGTAAACGCCCTCTCGGCGGCCGCCCGGTCACCGGCGCGTGCATGGGTCGAGGCGAGATTGCTCCAGACCCAGGCGCGGTCGAGCGGGCTCTTGATGTCGGCCATGGCGTTGGCGGCAAGGGCGTCGGTGCGCCCCAAGCCCGCCGTATCGCCGCTCCGCCTCTGAGCGGCCGCGATACTCCAGAACGCATCGGCGCCGAGGCGCGAATCGGTAATCTGGCTCGCGATCTCGACCGCCCTCGGCAGCGCCTCGACGGCGATGAACGCGATGGCTATCCGGCTCAAGGCGTAGTCGGGTTGAGCAGCTCCTTGGTGGCGCGGCCGTCAACCTCGAGTTTGCTGCGGCGCTGATAGAGCCGGATCGCCTCGCCTGTGCGACGGTTCACGACGCCGTCGAGAGGGCCGGTGTAGTAGCCGAGCTCGGCGAGCGTCTCTTGAACGCGGCGGATGAGCGCCCGCTGTAGAGGCGGCACCGCGACGCGCCCAGCTTCCTCGGTCGCGATGGCGGCGAGGCGCAGGGCTGGTTCGGCAGACGCGGCGGCAGCGACCCCCACCGTCGCGATCACCGCCACGCAGGCGGCGCGCATCAGTCCGCTTGGCGCCGCGTGCGCGCGCTCGAAACCTGTGTTCGTGTCCGTCAACATGTCACGCAAGTTATGGAGAATGAGGCTTGCCTATCCGGTTAACGCCCATGACCGCTACATGTAGGGTGCCACCACTCTCCCGAGTAAAGCTCGGCATAGGTTGGAGCAGAGGTGTCGCCCGCGATGCCGAGCAATGAGCGGAAGGCGTTGAACGGGTAGAACCGCCTGTTGAAGCGGAAGGTGAACTCGTTGAGGTAGGCTTGTAGGTGCTGGTGGCTAACGCCGTGGTGGATACCGATCAGCCACGTCTTCAGGTTGGCGAAAACCAGATGGATGATCGGCAGGTATTGCTCGGCAACCTCTGGATCACCACACTCGGCAACAGCGAAGTGCTCATAGCCGCGCTTACCGAGGCCAGCATAGCCGCTCCAATCGTCAGTAACGATCAGCGATCGCGGCGCGACGGTGCTCTCGACGAACCCACAGAGCGACTCGGCGCTACGGTCGAGCACGACGGCGAGCCGAACGCGTCCGGCATAGCGTCCGTCTTTCCGGTTGTCGAGCTTGGTGCCCGGCTTTCGATGACGCACCTCGATGGCACAGGAGACGGGAACCTTGTGGTGAACACCACGGCCTTCCCCACGCGTTCGCCCGCCAACCCAGGTTTCGTCCACCTCAACATGGTTCTTGGGCTGTCCACCGATCCTGTCTTGGTTGGGCCGCACCATGCCCGAGCGGAGCTTGTGGAGAATTTGAAAGGCCGTCTCGTAGCGCGAAAGACCAAGTTGCCGCTGAAACTGCACGGCGGACATGCCGGGCGTCTGACTGGCGACCAGATAAGCGGCCCAGAACCAGACGTTCAGCGGAGTGTGGCTACGCTCCATCACTGTTCCCACCGTCAGCCCGGTGTTCTGGCGGCACTTGCGGCAGTGCGGGCAGGCAAAGCCGTCTCCCCAGCGGGCTTTCTCCAGGTAGGCGGCGCAGGCCGCATCATCGGGGAAAAGTCGCTGGAACTCGGGTAGCGAATGCGGGAATGGGAGATCGGCGCGGTCGAGAACATCCATGGCGCGCTCCCCTATATCCGGGTTGCGCCCATTCTAGCCCTAGTGGGTGTGGGTGTAAACCGGATAGGCAAGGAATGAGGGTTAACAACACCTTGCCCTGCCATGTCAATCAATTGCGTGACGTAACGTGACAGCGAACACCCTCAGCCCCTCAGCAATATCTGGTGTTCGCACCACGACTCGGCGTGCTATATCGCGGCACCCTCCCAGTAGCGGCGACAGGGATGACGGGTCGACTCAGCAGATTGGCGAACGCGGAACCGGGACCAGCCGTGACGATCGCCCCGGCACCGCAGCGCGCGGCCGCGGCGGCGCCGGTGGAGCTGTCCGTGGTCGTGCCCGCCCACAACGAATCCGCCGCGCTCCTAGGTCTCATCGACGAGATTGCGTCGGCCCTGGGAGGCGGAGCGAGCTACGAGATCATCGTCGTGGACGATTGCAGCAGCGATGACACGGCCACGGTCCTGGGCGTGGCAGCACGCCGACACGCCCAGCTGCGGTGCCTACGACATGGCGCGAGGCGGGGCCAGACCGCCGCTATTTGGAGCGGCGTGCGCGCTGCGCGGGCGCCGCTCGTCGCGACCTTCGATGGCGACGGACAGAATGACCCGGCCGATATCGCACGCCTCCGCGCGGCGTGGGACGATGGGGCGCCGGATCGCGAGCCGCGGCTCGTCGCCGGCCAACGGCGCAAGCGCCGCGACAGCCTGACCAAGCGCGTGTCTTCGCGCATCGCTAATGGGGTACGCAGCCGATGGCTCGACGACCGGACTCCCGATACGGGGTGCGGCCTCAAGCTGTTTGCGAGGGACGCGTTCCTGGCGCTGCCGGCGTTCGACCACGCGCACCGCTTCCTGCCCGCCCTGTTCCTCAGCGCCGGCGGCAGCGTAACGTTGATCGACGTGACCCACCGCGCGCGGCGTACCGGCCGGACGCACTACGGCGTTTTCGATCGCCTGTCCGTGGGCGTCATCGATTTGCTCGGCGTGAAGTGGCTTCAACGGCGAACGCTGGCCCAGGCCGATGCACAGGAGCTGTTCGTCGAGACCCCGCCGGAAACGGCACGAGATACACCGCAAGAGGAGTAGTCCATGGACGCGAATCCGATCTGGATCGCGGTCGGCTTTCTCGGACAGGCGTTGTTCGCGTCGAGCTTTGCCGTCCAATGGGTGCAGAGTGAGCGCAAGGGGCGCAGCATGATTCCGCATGTCTTTTGGTACCTGCGGCTGGCCGGCGGCGCGACGCTGCTGGCCTACGCCCTGTTTCGCATGGACCCGGTGTTCATCGTTGGACAGTTTGGCGGCCTGTTCGTTTACAGCCGCAACATTCATCTCATTTTCCGCGAGCGACGGGCACGCGTCGCCGGAGGATGAGGGCCGCCCCCGACGCCGGCGCCTCCCGCGGCCTGCCGGACCCGGGCGGTGCACGCGCTTTCTGGGCCGCGGCGCTGTGGACCGGCCTGTGGGCGGGCACCGTCGTCGTCGCACTGGCGATGCGGCCGCTCCTGCCGATCGACGAAACGCGCTACGCCGCCGTCGCCTGGGAGATGTGGCTCGGCGGCGACTCTCTGGTTCCCCACCTCAACGGCGAGACCTACAGCCACAAACCGCCGGTCCTGTTCTGGCTGATCACGGCAGGGTGGTGGGTGTTCGGCGTGAGCGAGCTGTGGCTGCGCCTGGTCGCCCCGCTGTCGGGACTCGCGAGCCTGTTCGCGACCTACGTGCTTGCCCGGCTGTTGTGGCCGGCGGATGCCAAGGCGGCACGCCTCGCGCCGATCGTCGTGCTCGGCAGCCTGTTGTTTGCGGTGACCATGACCGTGGCGATGTTCGACACGCTGGTCACCCTGTTCGCGCTCGTGGCGCTGACGGGGATAGCGCTGGCCCGGCGGCGCTCGGTGCCGGCCGGCTGGCTGATCGCGGGGCTGGCCATGGGGGTGGGCGTGCTCACCAAGGGTCCCGTCATCCTCGTCTTCACGCTGCCGGCGGCGCTGCTCGCTCCGTGGTGGTGCGATGAGCCGCCCAACCGTGGATGGCTCCGATGGTACCTCGGCGCCTTTGCCGCGCTCGCGGTTTGTGCGCTGGTCGCCTTCGGCTGGGCCGTGCCGGCAGCGTTGGCGGGCGGCCCCGACTACGGGCGGGCGATCCTCTGGGGCCAGACCACGGGCCGCATTGCCGACTCCTTCGCGCACGGACGCCCGCTATGGAGCTATGTCCTGTTCGTGCCGTTGTCGCTGCTGCCGTGGCTGATCTGGCCGCGGCTGTGGCGCGCGCTGCGCTCGCTACGCTGGGGCGACGAGGGCGTCCGGTTCTGTCTCGCATGGGCGGCCGCGGCCTTCGTCTTGCTGTCCTTCATCAGCGGCAAGCAGCCGCACTATGCGTTACCGCTCATACCGGCGCTGGCACTCATCGGTGCGCGCGCGCTGTCCGCGTACGCCGGTGCCGGCCGGCGGGACGAGTATGTGGTGCCGGGCGCGGCCTTCGCGGCGCTTGGTTTGGCGTGGTTGGCGCTCGCGGCTTGGGTCGCCGCCGATACCGAGGCACAGGTCCGAATTGGCACCTCCCTTTGGGCCCCGGTGCTTACGCCCTGGCCCGGCTTGATCCTCGTCGGCGCGGGCGCCCTCGCCGCCGTCTTCAGGCCGCGCGCCGACGCTCCCGGTGCGCTCCAGCCGGCGCTGCTGATGCTGCTGCTCGTGGCGGTTGTCCACGTTTTCGGTGCGCGAGCGGTGGCCGTCCACTTCGACCTCAGACCCGCGGCGGTCCGCCTGGCGGCTCACGAGGACGCGGGCCGGCCCCTGGCCCAGCTCTGGAAATACCATGGCCAGTATCATTTTATCGGCCGTCTCGAGCGGCCGATCGCGATCCTCGCGCGCGAGAACTTGGCGAGCTGGCTAGCTCGCCACCCCGACGGGCGCGTCATCGTCTATCACCGCGAGGCGCCAGTCGTGTCCGAAACGGGGCCAGAGTTCGTGCAGCCCTTTCGCAGCCGGTTCGTGGCGATCTGGAATCGGGGCGGCATCGGCGCCAACCCATCGCTGTTCGAGTAACAGGGAGGCGCGCGCCTCTAGTTCTGGATCACGAGCCCCGCTCTGGTCGGCTTCCAGCGCCCGGCCTGGCGCTGGGCCCGCTCGATTTCCGATGGCGTGAGCGTGCGTGCCGCGTCATCGCGCAGCACGATGGCCTGCTGCTGGAGGCCGGCAATCCCGCTGTCGCCGGCCAGGGTGAGCCAGAAGTATGCCGCGAAGGGGTCGCGGCGAACACCGACCCCGCGAACATGGAGTGATCCGTAGGCGAGCTGCGCGCCCGCGTAACCCTTGCCGGCGGCCTTGTGGAACCATACGGCGGCGATACCGTCGTCGCGCGCCACGCCCCTGCCGTAGAAGTATATGACACCGAGCATGAAATCGGCGGCGGCCTGACCGCGCTCCGACTCGCGGCGGAACTCGGCGATGGCGGCGGCGTAATCCCCGGCCTCGTAGGCGGCGACGGCGCTCTCGAAGTCGGCGCGAGCAGGCCCCGCGATGCAGGCGGCGAACACGATGCCCGCGACCGCAGCGACCAAACGTATGGTCAATCCCCCTGCCCGCACACTTCGCCCCCTGGTCTCGCTGGGCCGTAATCTAACTTATTGCGCGCTGTGCTGCCAAGCGGTCAGCCCGGCCCCGTCGCGACTCGTTCGGCGAGCGCGACGTTCTCGACGCGGATGCGGTAGCGTAGCAACGCGAGGTTGAGCGCCGAGAACACCAGCGCAAGCGCCCACTCTCCGAATACTAGGGGGAGCACGGCAATCTCCGCGACGACGATCGCGTAATTGGGGTGGCGCATGAAGCGGTAGGGTCCGTGGCGGATGAGTGGTGCGCCGGGGACGGTAATGACGCGCGTGGTCCAGTAGCGGCCGAGACTCGCGATAACCCAGAGACGCGCGACCTGCAGGGCGACGAACAGCACGAGCAGAGGAGCGCTCAAGGGCGCCGCCGGGTCCGCGAAGGCGAAAACGGCGATGAGCCAGCCGCCGTGCAGCACGACGAACAGGCGGTAGTGGCGCGCGCCGTGCTCGATGCCGCCCGCGGCGAGCAACCGGGTCGTATTGCGCCGGGCGTAGACGAGCTCGGCGAGTCGTTGCAGGGCGACGAGGAGGACGACGATCGTGACCGCGGTCACGCCGCCTCGAGGGTGAGGAAGCCGGCGGTAAAGCCCGGGCCCAGGCTCGACAACAGGTAGCGTCGGGCGCTGCCCGCGGCGAGCGCCTCCTCGAGCACGAAGAGGACCGTTGCCGCCGACATGTTGCCGAACGCGCGCAGCACCCGGCGCGAGTGCACGAGCCCGCCCGGTGGCAGCCCGAATACCTCCTCGAGGGCATCGAGCACCTTGGCCCCGCCGGGATGGCAGACGTAGCAGTCTATGTCCTTCAGGCTCAGCCCCTGGCGCGCGAGGCATTCGCTGGCGGTGCTGCGCATCTCGTCGCGGATCAGCGCCGGAATATGGCGCGAAAAGACGATCGCGAGCCCGTCGTTGCGCACGTCCCAACCCATAACGTCCAGCGAGTCGGGGAAAGTGTGTTCGCTCCAGCCGACGATCGCGGGCCCGCTTCCCGAGCAGCTGATGAGGGCACCCGCGGCACCGTCGCCGAAGAGGGCCGTGGCGATGATGTTGCTCTTGCTGCGGTCGCGAAAGCGGAACGTCAACCCGCACAGCTCGACCACGAGGAACAGGATACGCAGATCGGGCTCGGCGCGCGCCTGCGCCGCGGCGCGGGCCATGCCGATAACGCCGCCCGCACATCCGAGGCCGAAGATCGGCAGCCGGCGCAGGTCGCGGCGCATCTTCAGGCGCTCCATCAGCAGTGCGTCCAGCGTTGGCGTCGCAATCCCGGTGCTCGAGGCGACGACAATCCCGTCGACATCCGCGATCCCCAACCCCGCCCGTTCGATGCACAAAACGGCGGCACGCTCGAGAAGATCGACGGCGTTCTCGACGTAAAGTCGGTTGCGCTCGGTGAAGTCGTGCGGCTCGCGGTACCACGACAGCGGGACACATGAGTAACGAGTGTCGATGTTGGCGTTGGTATAGACTGCCTGGAGCTGTGAAAAGCGATCGCTCGAGCCCACGAAGAGCTCCAAGGCCGCGGGCATCACATCTTCTTGCCTAAGGACGTGCGGTGGGACCGCGGTGGCCAGCGACAGAACTCGGGGTATGGGGATCATCGGTCAGATCTTGCCGGATGCACCAGCGTGCTTGCGGCACGATGGACGATGCCGAGTCTACCCGCTTTCCGAGCCGCCGCGAAGTGCTCGATCGCGGCATCGCGCAAGCTCGATTTCCGAAACGGCCCGTGGGGGTCGTATACTAGAGCGCAGATGGGCGATTGAGAGCGACCCGCGGATACTTGCAGGCGGTCGCGGGCCGACAGCCTCGGCGTGCCGATGCCATGGTGGTGCGATGAATGACGATCTAAGCGACGACCGCGGTTCCCCCGGCGCGCCTCCCCGGCCGCAGCTGTTGTTGCCGGTCAAGCCGAGCCTGTGGCGTCGGCTCAGGACTTACTTCCTTACCGGCATCGTCGTCGCGGCGCCCATAGGTATCACGGTCTATGTAGCGCAGCTGTTCGTCTCGTTCGTAGACGACCGCGTCAAGCCGCTGATCCCCGAGTGGCTGAATCCGGATACCTATCTACCCGTCGATGTGCCCGGCCTCGGGCTCGTCGTCGCGATCGTCGCACTCACCCTCATCGGCGCTATTGCCGCCAACGTCCTCGGCCGCACCATCGTCGGCATCGGCGAGCGCATGGTCGCGCGCATGCCGATCGTGCGCAGTGTCTACGGTGCGCTCAAGCAGATATTCGAGACCGTACTCGCTCAGTCGTCGAAATCGTTCCGCGAGGTCGTGCTGGTCGAGTATCCCCGGCAGGGATTGTGGGCGTTCGCCTTCGTCACCAGCACGACCCAAGGAGAGGCCCAGCGTCTCATTCGAGAGGAGGTCGTCAACATCTTCCTGCCGACGACCCCGAATCCGACGTCGGGCTTCCTCCTCCTCGTCCCGCGCGATGACTTGATCCACCTCGACATGACGGTGGAGGAGGGGATCAAGATGGTGATCTCCGGCGGACTGGTGACGCCTCCAGACTCGCGCGCGGAGGAGATCAAGCTGGCTGAAGCGGCCGAGCCGCCGCCCGATCGCGCCGCCGAAAAGGCCGTCTGAGAGCCTAGGGCCGAGGATTAACCCGAGCGCAGGGTGCGAACCGCCGCGTCACGCTCGAACAGGTACAGTAGGTGGCGCAGCGCTCGGCCGTGAGCGCCCTTGAGCTCGGGGTCGCGCTCGAGCACGAGGCGCGCTTGATCCCGAGCCACGGCGAGCAGGTCCGCGTGATAGGCGATGTCGGCGATGCGGAAGAGCGGTGCCCCGCTCTGGCGGACGCCGAGGACCTCGCCGGAGCCACGTAGCCGCAGATCCTCCTCGGCGATGAAGAAGCCGTCGTCGGACTGGCGCAGGATGTTGATGCGCGCGCAGGCGGTCTCGCCGAGCGGGGTCGCGTACAGGAGCAGACAGGTCGCCTGGCCGGCACCGCGGCCGACGCGCCCGCGTAGCTGATGGAGCTGCGCCAGGCCGAAGCGCTCAGCGTGTTCGATGACCATTACCGTGGCCTCGGGGACGTCAACCCCAACCTCGATCATCGTGGTCGCGACGAGGATGTCGATCGCCCCGTCGACGAAAGCCTGCATGGTGGCATCGCGCGCGCCTTTCTTTAGGCGCCCGTGCACCAGGCCGACCCGGCCGCCGAAGCGCTCGACGAGGCTGTCGTGGCGCGCTTCCGCGGCGGCGAGATCGAGGTCCTCGGAGTCGGCGACCAACGGGCATACCCAATAGACGCGCCCGCCGCCCTCGACGGCGCGGGCCACGGCGGCAACCACCGACCCGAGGCGACCGATCGGCATGGCGCGGGTATCGATCGGCTTGCGGCCCGCCGGCTTTTCGGTTAGCTGCGAGACCTCGGTGTCGCCGTACACGGTGAGCGCCAGCGTGCGCGGGATCGGCGTCGCGGTCATGAGCAGCGTATCGACGGCATCGGGACCGCTAGCCGACGCGCTCTTGTCGGCGAGCGCAAGCCGCTGTCGCACGCCGAAGCGGTGCTGTTCGTCGATCACCACCAAGGCCAGGTCGCGAAACGCCACGTCCTTCTGGAACAGTGCGTGGGTGCCAACGAGAATGTCGATCTCACCGGCGCTGAGTTCCCCGAGCCGCTTCGTGCGCTCCTTGCCCTTGTCGCGGCCGGTGAGCAGCGCGATCCTCGCTTGCGCCGCCCGCGCCAGCGGCTCGAGTACGGAAAAGTGCTGCCGGGCCAGGAGATCGGTCGGCGCCATTAGAGCCGCCTGGGCGCCGCTCTCGACGGCGATCAGCATGGCCAGCAGTGCGACCACCGTCTTGCCGCTGCCGACGTCGCCCTGCAGGAGCCTCAGCATCGGCGTCGGCGCGGCCATGTCGGCGGCGATGTCGGCGAGGGCCGCCTCTTGCGATGCCGTCGGCGAAAAGGGGAGCGCGGCGCGCACGAGGGCGCTACGGCGCGCGTCGCCGCGCGTCCGCCGACCCGGGCGCCGCCGCGAGCTGCGCCGAACGAGCGCCAGCGCCAACTGGTTGGCCAGCAGCTCATCGTAGGCGAGCCGGGCTCGCGCGCGCGTCGGCGGCGCGAGGTCGGCCTCCGACTGCGGAGCATGGGCCGTGTGTAGCGCCGACCGCCAGTCGTCCCAGCGCTTGCGCCCCAGGAAGTCCGCGTCGATCCACTCGCCCAGCGCGGGCGCCCGCTCGAGCGCGGCACGCATTGCCCGGCCGAGCACCTTCGGCGACAGACCCTCGGTCAATCCGTAGACGGGCTCGACCGCCTGCAGCTTGGCAAGGTCGGCGGGCGCCCCAATATGGTCAGGGTGGGTCATCTGCACCTCCCGCCCGTAGTGTTCGATGCGACCGCTGATGACCCGAGTCTCGCCCGCCGGGAGGAGCTTTTGGAGGTAGTCCGGCCGCGCGTGGAAAAAGACGAGGTAGAGCGTGCCGGTATCGTCGAAGCAGCGCACCTTGTAGGGCTGGCGGCGCCCGCGCGGGGCCATGTGTGCGTCGACCTCGACCTGGATGGTGGCGATGGCGCCATCGGGCGCAGCCGCTATCTTGGGCGAGAAGCGGCGATCGATGAGTCCCGTTGGTAGGTGCCAGAGAAGGTCAACGACGTGCGGCCCGGCGAGCTTTTCGATAAGCTTGCCCGACCGCGGACCGATGCCCGGCAGGCTGGACACGGGCGCGAAGAGGGGGAAGAGGATTTCGGGACGCATGACCGGCGGTTGGACGAGTCGCGCGGGTGGAGGCCGACTCTATCTTACGCCATGTCCGCTCGCCAGCCGCCCGGCGGTCGAGCTGCGTTGGCAGCCGATGTAGCCGATGACGACGCGTGGGGACAGTGACCTCGTGGTCCGCCGCAAGAAGCTGCGCTTTCGCAGCTGGCACCGAGGCATGCGCGAGGCCGATCTCCTGCTCGGCCCCTTCTCCGACCGCATGATCGACCAGCTCTCGCCGGAACAGCTCGATCGCTATGAGGCGCTGCTCGGCGAGCCCGATCCCGACATCCTGGGTTGGATCATGAGAGGCGCCGCCGCTCCCGATGAGCTCGACACGGACGTTCTTCAGCTTCTACAAAACTTTAAGTACACAGGTTAAAACATTGATTAACAACACGATTACTCTTGCGCCAGGAACTCGTACGGAGATTGGCGGCGCGCCCGATGGTTTGCAGGCGCTGGTGATTGCCGCCGCGGCGCAGTCGGCACCGGCGGGCCTCATTCACGTCGCCAGGGACGATGCGCGCCAGGCCGCCGTCGTCCAGGGTCTCGCCTTTTTTGCCGCCGACCTCGAGGTCGTGAGCTTCCCGGCCTGGGACTGTCTGCCCTACGACCGCGTCTCGCCTAACCCGGAGATCGTGAGCCAGCGCATGAACAGCTTGAGCCGGCTCGCCGAATCCGGCTCGTCGGTAGTCGTGGTCGTCACCACGGTGAATGCGATCCTGCAGCGGGTGCCCCCGCGGGCGGCGTTGGTGGGCGCGTCGTTCAGGACGGCGGTAGGCGACACGATCGCCCTCGACGACCTTACCCGCTTTCTCGCCGGCAACGGATATCGGCGAACTGGAACTGTCATGGAGCCCGGCGAGGTCGCGGTTCGGGGAGGCATCGTCGATGTTTTTCCGCCCGGGGCAGGCGAGCCGGTCCGTCTCGATCTGTTCGGCGACGTCATCGAGGGTATTCGCTCCTTCGATCCCCTGACTCAGAGGACAATCCGCAAGATCGACGGGGTCGAGCTCGGGGCGGTCGGCGAGGTGGCGCTAGAGGATGAGGCAATCGCCCGCTTTCGAGCCGGTTACAGCGCGCTGTTCGGCGTCGCCGGCGACGACGATCCCCTGTACGCTGCGGTATCGGCGGGGCGCCGCCATATCGGCATGGAGCATTGGTTGCCGCTGTTCCACGAGACCTGCGAAACGCTCTTCGACTACCTGCCGGAGGCAACCCTGACGCTCGACCACTTGGTCGATGAGGCGCAAGCGGCGCGCTTCGAAGCCATCGCCGACTACTACGAAGCGCGCCGCTTGCGCCGCGACGTGGTTGGTGCGGGGGCCGCCGTGTACAAGCCGTTGCCGTCGGACCGGCTCTATCTGACGCCTGCGGAGTGGGAGCGCCTTGTCGCGCCGCGGGCCATCGGCGCGCTGTCCCCCTATCGCGCCCCCGCCGACGGTCATTTGGCGGTCGACGCCGGGGGCCGCGACGGCGCGCGCTTCGTGAGCGAGCGCCTGCAACCTGGGGCGAGCGTGTTCGAAGGCGTCCGCGATCACGTGCGCGCCACGACTGCCGCGGGCCGCCGGGTCGTGATCGCGAGCTACAGCGAGGGCGCGCGCGATCGCCTCGCCAAGCTGCTCAAGGATCATGGTCTCGAAACGCTCGCGAACGTGGAGTCGTGGGCGGCCGTCGGCAGATTGCCGCGCGGCACGGCGGCGCTCGCCGTCCTCGGCCTCGAACGCGGCTTCGAGGTCGACGACCTCGTCGTCATCAGCGAGCCCGACATTCTGGGCGAGCGGTTGGCGCGCCCGCCGTCCCGGCGCCGCCGCGCCGAGAACTTCATCGCCGCGGCGTCGGAGCTCGCCGAAGGCGACCTCGTTATCCATGTCGAGCACGGCATTGGCCAGTTCACGGGCCTCAAGACCCTCGATGTTGGCGATGCGCCTCATGACTGCCTGTGCCTCGTCTACGACGGCGGGGACCGCCTGTTCATTCCGGTCGAAAACATCGATGTGCTGTCGCGCTACGGTTCCGAGGACGCCGGGGCGGCGCTCGACCGGCTCGGCAGCACGGCCTGGCAGACGCGCAAGGCGCGGGTGAAGAAGCGCCTCAAGGACATAGCCGGACAGCTCATCGCTATCGCCGCCCAGCGTCACATGCAGCCGGGCGATCCTTTGACGCCGCCGGACGGGCTCTACGACGAGTTCTGCGCCCGCTTCCCCTACTTCGAGACCGACGATCAGCGCCGCGCGGTCGACGAGGTGTTGGGCGATCTCGCCACCGGCCATCCGATGGACCGGCTGATCTGCGGCGACGTCGGCTTCGGCAAGACCGAGGTCGCGCTGCGCAGCGCCTTCATCGCCGCGCTCGCGGGCAAGCAGGTGGCCGTGGTGGCGCCGACGACGCTGTTGTGCCGGCAGCACTTCCACACGTTCAGCGAGCGCTTCGCCGGGCTGCCGGTGTGCATCGCCCAACTCTCCCGGCTCGTCTCGGCGCGCGAGGCCGCCGAGGTCAAGAAGGGCCTTGCCGCGGGCGACATCGACATCGTCATCGGCACCCACGCGCTGCTCGGCAAGAACGTCGCTTTTCGCGACCTCGGACTACTGGTCGTCGACGAGGAGCAGCATTTCGGCGTGGCGCACAAGGAGCGCCTGAAGGCGCTTCGCGCCAACGTTCACGTACTGACGCTGACGGCGACGCCGATTCCGCGGACGCTGCAGATGGCGTTGAGCGGGGTGCGCGAGCTCAGCCTGATCACGACCCCGCCGGCCGACCGGCTGGCGATCCGCACCTTCATTATGCCGTTCGATCCCGTCGTCGTGCGCGAGGCGATCCTGCGCGAGCACTATCGCGGCGGGCAAATCTTTTACATCTGCCCACGCATCGCGGATCTGCCCGACGCGGCGCGCTTCCTCAAGGAGGAGGTGCCGGAGGTCAAAGTCGGCGTGGCCCACGGGCGCTTGGCCGCGCGCCAGCTCGACCGTGTCATGAACGCGTTCTACGACGGAGGCTTCGAGGTCCTACTGTGCACCACCATCGTCGAATCGGGGCTCGATATTCCGACGGCGAACACCATGATCGTACACCGCGCCGACATGTTCGGCCTGGCCCAGTTGTATCAGCTTCGCGGCCGCATCGGCCGCTCGAAGACGCGCGCCTACGCCTATCTCACCTTGCCCCCGCAGCAGATGCCGACCGCCGGCGCCGAGAAGCGCCTTCAGGTCATGCAGGCCTTGGACGGGCTCGGCGCCGGCTTCAGCCTGGCGAGCCACGACCTCGACATCCGCGGTGCCGGCAACCTTCTCGGCGAGGAGCAGTCCGGCCACATCCGCGAGGTCGGCCTCGAGCTCTACCAGCAGATGCTGGAGGAGGCGGTGATGGCCGCCCGCAGTGCCGCGGGCGAGGCCGAGGCGGAGGCCGAGGAGACGTGGTCGCCGCAGATCAACCTCGGCACGGCGGTGCTGATCCCCGAGACCTACGTCGCCGATCTCAGTGTGCGCATGGGCCTCTACCGCAGGCTCGCTCGCCTGGAGGCGCGCGCGGATATCGATGCGTTCGGCGCCGAGCTCATCGACCGCTTCGGGCCGCTGCCGAGCGAAGTCGAGCATCTGCTCGCCGTGGTCGCCATCAAGCAGGCGTGCCGGGTGGCCGCGGTCGCTCGGGTCGATGCCGGACCCCGTGGCGCCACGCTCGCGTTTCGCGAGGACTCGTTCTCGGATCCGGCCGCGCTCGTCGCCTACATTGGTGCTCACCCCGAGACCACAAAGTTGAGGCCCGATCAACGCCTCGTGTGCATGCGCGATTGGGACGGCGTCGACGAGCGGCTGGCCGGCGTCCAAGGCTTGCTCGAGGAGCTCGCCGGTGTCCGTACTCAAGCGGGCGCGGCGGCGTCGCCGCTTCTCGCCTCCGGAGCCTCCTCGGCGATAGTATCGAAGAGCTGAAGAAACACACTGGCGTCCTGGGCGCCGGAAATCGCGCGCTTGCGGTCGACGATAAAGCAGGGCACGCCGCTTATCCCCATCTCGACCGCGGATCGGTTCCACTGCGCCATGAGATCGCGGTCGCGTTCCTCGGCGAGCCCGAGCGCCACATCGTCCTTGTCCAGTCCCGCGTCGCGGGCCACTTCGACGAGCACGGTGGCGTCGCCGATGTCGCGGCCGTCCAGGAAGTAGGCCCGAAACAGGCCCTCGACCACGTCGTCTTGGCGACCGGCGGCGCCGGCCCAGTGAATGAGCCGGTGCGAATCGATCGTGTTCGGCGTGCGCTCGATGGCATCGAAGGAGAAGTCGATGCCCTCCGAGAGGCCCGCGTCGCGGATGTGCGCGTAGATGCGTTCGGCACCCGCCGGGCCGCCGAACTTGGCTTCGAGGTAGGATTTGCGGTCGCGTCCTACGGCCGGCATGTCGGGGTTGAGCTGGAACGGCCACCAGGTGATATCGGGTGTCAGACCCGGGCGCAGGGCAAGCGCCCGCTCCAACCGGCGCTTGCCGACGAAGCACCACGGGCAGACCGTATCGGAGACGATGTCGATTTTCATGGTGCACGGGCCGTCGTCGGGTGCTGCGTACCCAACATAGGGCGAGCGCGGTTCGATGTGAAGCGCCGGTGCCGCCCCTCGGTGCGGGCCTTACGCTGGCCGTTCACCTGACCGCGAAGAGGCACGCCTTTCGGGCGCGGCCGATGAGCGCGGCGGGGGTGTCGCCGGGCGCGATGGAAGCGCCGCCCACCGACATGCGCACGACGATCGGTTGGCCGACGGTCGGGATGGCGAATTCCGTATTATTGACGACACCGACGATGCGATTCAGCGCGAACTCCGCGTCGTCCGGTGTCGTCTCGGGCTGCACCACACAGAATTTCTCGCCCCCGAACCGGGCCGCCAGATCTTCGCCGCGTATCAGGTTGGCGACCAGGAGACCGAGCTGGCGCAGCAGGCGATCGCCGACGACGAAGCCGAACTCGTCGTTGACCACCCTCATCCGTCGGACATCGAGAAACCCGAGCGCCAGGTGCTTGTCGTAGCGCAGGGCGTAATCCATCTGGCGAGCCAGATGGGCATGCAGGAAGCCGAAGCTGTGCAGCCCGGTAAGGCTGTCGGTGGTCAGATCGAGGTGGCTCTTGCGGTAGGTTTGGTGCATGGCGTAGCGGTAGCGGTTCTGCCTGATCAGCCCGCCGACGCGTGCGCTGAGAACAGCCGATTGAAAGGGTCGCACGACCACGTCGCTGGCGCCGCGGGCGAGTGGGCGCGAGGGCGCGCTGCTCTCGGCGGCATCGGTGATGACGATCACCGGAAGGTTGAAGAGGCTGGGATTGCTGCGAATGTCGGTGCACAGAGTGAGGCTGTCGCCAGAGCCGTTCGACGCCATGGAGATGATGGCGGCGTCGATGTCCTTCTCAAGCAGGCGCGCCATCGCATCGAACGCGTTTTCTGCCAACACCACCGAGACGGGTTCCTTGAACGCGCCGGCAATGGCGTCTTGATCGCTGGCGCTCGCGGCGACGACGAGGATACGGGCCGCCGCCAGCTCGCCGGGGGGAGCAATATCGATAGGCCAGTCGACTCCGAAGTCGGCAACCGTGGCGGCGCGCTGCCGCAGCTCGGTCTGCATGGTGTTGAGGCGCACCAGCGAGGTTAGGCGGGCGGACAGCTCGACGTCGTGAAAATCGCTCGGCAGGAACTCGGTCACCACACCCGCCCAATCTGACATTTCGGGAAACACCGTGTCGTGCTCGCCCACGCGGACGACCGGGATCCGGCGAACTTCGGACATTTCCCGTATGGCGCTTTCGACGCTCGCGTTGTCCGCGGGATCCGAACTCGTGCGCGCGATTACGACGTCGGGACGATCGGCCTTGGCCGCCTCCAGAGCGGCATCGAGCGAGGCCGCTGCAGCGTGGTAATACCCGAGATTCCCCAGTAGCGGGCCGACGCGGTCCAGCGACGGGTCGTTCCCAACCACAAGTACCCGCGCCGTATAGCTCATGAGAGGCCCCTCCGCCGGCCGAAGCGCCCGAAGGTAGCAGGCGCTGGTTAAAATACGATTGCCGCGAGGTGGGTCTTCCTTGCCGCCGTCGCGGCTACGCCTCTAGAGTGCTGTCACACCGCTGTGGCAGGGCCACGGAGTTTTCGGCATGGGCGCGGCACAACTCCTCGAAGGTCAAACGGCGTTGGTAACAGGCGCCTCCAGCGGGCTGGGCCGCCGCTTCGCCGTGGTGTTGGCGGGCGCCGGCGCTCGGGTCGCCCTGGCCGCGCGCCGCGTGAGCGAGCTCGAGGCGCTGGCCGCCGAAATCGTAGCATCGGGCGGCCACGCGATGGCTGTGCCCCTCGACGTTACCGACGAGGGCAGCGTGCGCGACGCGGCGGAGGCCGCGGCCACCGAACTCGGCACGATCACGCTCCTCGTCAACAACGCCGGCGCCTCCGGGCAAAAGGCCATCAAGGACCTCGGCAGCAGCGACTACGACTTTGTCATGGACACGAACCTCAAGGGGGCCTGGCTCGTCGCTCATGAGGTGGGCACGCGGATGATCGCCGCGGGGCGCGGCGGCAAGATCGTCAACATCGCCTCCATCCTGGGTTTCGAGGTCATCGGCGGACTTTCGCTGTACTGCATGTCGAAGGGCGGCCTGATCCAGATGACCAAGGCGATGGCGCTGGAATGGGCACGTTACGATATTCAGGTCAACGCGCTCGCTCCCGGCTACATCGAGACCGACATCAACCGCGACTTTTTTGCCAGCGACGCCGGCAAGGCGAGGATCGACACGATGCTGCGGCGCCGGCTCGGCCGGCCCGAGGATCTCGACGGGGCCTTGATGCTCCTGGTATCGCCGGAGTCCAACTTCATCACCGGCGCCGTGATCAACGTGGACGACGGCCAGTCGCTGCTGTAAAGGGGGCGCCTCTCGTGGGGGCGGGGAGGGGGAAACGATGCCAACCACTGGTGCCCTAGGCTTCATAGGACTCGGCGCCATGGGTAAGCCGATGGCCCGCCGTCTTCTCGAGAGCGGCCGCGAACTTACCGTCTGGAACCGCTCGCGAGACAAGATGGACGGGCCCTGCGCCGCTGGCGCGCGCGCCGCCGCGAGCCCTGCCGCGGTTGCCGAGGCCGGCGATGCGACCCTTCTCAGCCTCACCGACACGGCGGCCGTTGAAGAGGTGGTGTTCGGGCCCGAGGGCGTGCACGAGGGCGCGGCGCCCGGCAAGATCCTCGTCGATACCTCGAGCATCGATCCCGCGGCGACCCGCGACATGGCGGCGCGGCTGGCGGCCGAGACCGGCATGCGGTGGGTCGATGCGCCGGTATCGGGTGGGCCCGCCGGAGCCGAGTCGGGAACGCTGGTGGTGATGGCGGGGGGCGCGCCCGAGGACGTCGCGACGATCCGAAGCATGGTCGAGCCCCTCGCACAGCGCCTCACCCACATGGGCGCAATAGGCGCCGGACAGACGACCAAGGTATGCAATCAAATGATCGTCGGCGGCACCATCGCGGTCGTCGCCGAAACCTTGAAGCTCGCCGCCGACGCCGGTATTGCGGCCGAGCTGCTGCCCGATTGCCTGGCCGGCGGTTTCGCCGATTCCACGATCCTGCAAGTGCACGCGCGGCGCATGGCCGCGGGCGACCTCGCGCCGCGGGGCGGCGTGCGCCTCATGCTCAAGGACATGGACACGGCACTCGGGGTCGCGCGCGCCACCGCCACCGCCGTGCCGATGACCGCGCTGGCCGGCGAGTTGTTCCGGCTGCTCGTCGCCGGCGGCCACGGCGATGTGGACCAGAGCGGTCTCATCCGGCTCTACGCCGAGGGTCCCCTCTGACGCCTACTGCCCGGGGCGGATCTCATCCAGGATCCGGCGTGCGAGCAGCAACGCCTCGGCCCGCGACATGCCGGCTTTCATGCGCGCGTCGTAGAGGACGCGAAGCAACAGGCGATCGTGATCGGTCAAGTCGATATAGAGGCTCTTGTCGTTGAAGATCGACGGTGCGACCCGGTCGCTGTCGTTGGGCAGGCCTAGCAATTGGGTCAGCTCCTCGATGACGCAGGTGCGCGACTGGACTTTCCGAAGATGGTCGGGGAACACAACAATGCCGGCCACGATATTGTTCTTTTTCTTGAAGAATTTCGCGAAACACGATGAATTTGTTACGAGTTTCTCGACGGCCGCCGTGTCGTTGTCGAAGTAACCTTGCCTATCCGGTTTACACCCACACCCACTAGGGCTAGAATGGGCGCAACCCGGATATAGGGGAGCGCGCCATGGATGTTCTCGACCGCGCCGATCTCCCATTCCCGCATTCGCTACCCGAGTTCCAGCGACTTTTCCCCGATGATGCGGCCTGCGCCGCCTACCTGGAGAAAGCCCGCTGGGGAGACGGCTTTGCCTGCCCGCACTGCGGCACGGCGGGAGAGCCGTTCCACTTTGAAAACCGCCCTGGCGTCCTGCGCTGCCGCAAGTGCCGCCAGAACACCGGGCTGACGGTGGGAACAGTGATGGAGCGTAGCCACACTCCGCTGAACGTCTGGTTCTGGGCCGCTTATCTGGTCGCCAGTCAGACGCCCGGCATGTCCGCCGTGCAGTTTCAGCGGCAACTTGGTCTTTCGCGCTACGAGACGGCCTTTCAAATTCTCCACAAGCTCCGCTCGGGCATGGTGCGGCCCAACCAAGACAGGATCGGTGGACAGCCCAAGAACCATGTTGAGGTGGACGAAACCTGGGTTGGCGGGCGAACGCGTGGGGAAGGCCGTGGTGTTCACCACAAGGTTCCCGTCTCCTGTGCCATCGAGGTGCGTCATCGAAAGCCGGGCACCAAGCTCGACAACCGGAAAGACGGACGCTATGCCGGACGCGTTCGGCTCGCCGTCGTGCTCGACCGTAGCGCCGAGTCGCTCTGTGGGTTCGTCGAGAGCACCGTCGCGCCGCGATCGCTGATCGTTACTGACGATTGGAGCGGCTATGCTGGTCGCGGCAGGTAGTAGAGGATCACGTTGACTTTGCGGCGATCGAAATCGACCGCCAGCTTGCCGGCACGCTGCAGATTGAACGAGTAATAGAGCTCGATCGGATGGCTCGTGGCGGCGACGAGATCGGCGATGTGTTCGTTGACGAATTGTTCGAAATAGTCGGGATAGTCGCCCTGGAGGCCGATGCGGATAGGCTGCTCCCACTTGCGCACGCGCGTAAACCCCTGGGCGGCGTGTTCGCCGCTACCGAAGGCGACGATGTCGAAATGGCCGACAATGGACTCGTTGCTGGGATTCGGAAGATTGCCCGGTGCAGCTGCGGCGGCGTAGAAGGCGAGCGCGAGGAGCCCGAGAGAGGCGCGTTTCATCAATCTCTTCATCGGGCTGGCGTGTTCACGGCAGCACCGCGACGACCTCGATTTCGATCAGCCATTCGGGGTCCTTGAGCGAGGCGACTTCGACGAAAGCGCTGGCCGGGCCGTTCTCCGGGAAGTGCTTGAGGCGAACCGGGAGCACCAGGGGATGGAACGCGCGGTCGGTCACGTATACGCGATCCTGCACGATGTCCGCGACCGTGCCGCCGTTGTAGGTGACGATCTTTTCGATCTTTTGCAGAACGTACTCGCACTGGCGGGCCACGTCGCCGACGCCGACCGTCTTGCCGTTCTCGTCCACGGCCACCTGGCCGGAAACGAATAGCAGGCGGCCGGGCTTGACGATGACGGCCGAGGAATAGTTGCCGAACAGTGCCTCGCAGCCGGGCACGTTGACGGACTGACGCAAACTCTCGCTCATGGGTTCCTCCCTGGTGGCGACGGCGACGGCACGCGCCATCGGCGGCCTCGCCGCGCGCATTCTCATTGCCCTGCCGGAGCGCAATGCCGGCCGGGCGGACAGAACGGGCGTGAGCGCCGACTCCTAAGGCGCGGCGTGTACGGCTTCCGCGGGCGGCCAGATCGCGCCGCCGGTGGGCTCGAAGCCCATGAGATGGCAGTAGTAGCGCCAGAAGCCACGTACCGGCACCTCGGTGTTGAGCGAGTCCTGATCGACGATCGGCCCGACGCCGCCCATCTCGATAACCGAGTGAGCGTCCTGCTCGCGTCCGATCCCCAGCTGAACGAGCCGCCCGGCCTCGCCGTCCTCCATGGAGACGAGGCCGCCGGGCCCGATCAGGTTGACCTGGCGCAGGCGCATGAGGCGGATTTTCGGATCGTCGTCGGCGTAACCGAAGTAGGTCCAGTAGAGCTCGAAGGCGCCGGCGGCCTTGGGCTTGATCTGGCGCGTCGCGAGCGTGTTGTTGAGGCGCTGGAAGAATACCGAGGGGAAGATCGCCATCATGGTTAGCCCTTCGCCCGAGCCGTCCTCGTCCACGAACTCGTTGATCGAGGGGTCGCGCAGGCGTAGGTCGCTGTTGTAGGCGACGTCGCCATCATAGCCGGCGGCCGCCTCTTCCTCGGTGTCGCTGCCGTGGATGGTGAAGCAGGTCCGGTGACGGCCGTATTTGTCGAGGGTCGAGCCCCCGACCTGGGTGTTGCGCGCGATCGCGAACGTGGTCTGGAACTGGTGCAGTAGACCGCCATGGTAGGCGTCCATGAGGTTCTCGAAGTAGAGCTTCCAGTTGCCGGGAATAAGCTGGCGCATGTAGCCCAGGATTTCGATCGGCCTGCCGAACAGGCGATCGAGCGTTCCCCGCATGGGATCATCGAGGTAGTCGTGCAAGGGCTCAGGCGCCTCTTGGAAGGAGCCAAAGATGACCTCGCCGTAGGTGTCGACCTTGAGCGTCCGCAAACGGTGGTCGCTCATCTTGAAGTCCTCCGGCATGCCGCCCTTGCCGTGGAGGCCGCGCAGGAAGGGGACGCCGATGAGCTGGCCCGAGAGGTCGTAACACCAGTGATGGTAGATGCAGGTATGAGAGCTCGCATTGCCGCAAGCCTCGCGCACCAGAGTGGTGCCGCGATGGGCGCAGCGGTTGACGTAGGCGTGCAGGGTCCCGTCCTCGGCGCGGTTGACGACGATGGGGGTATCGCCGACGAAGGTCGTCTTGAAGTCGCCGGGTTTCGGAATCTCGGACTGCAACGCGAGATAGCACCACAACGGGCCGCGGAAGATCTGCTGCTGCTCGCGGGCGTAGATGTCGGCATCGGTGAAGACGCCATAGGGCACGCGCCTGAAGTCGTTCGCCGGCCAGTTCAGCCCGCCATTGTTACCCATGGTGCCGCCTTCAAATTTGTTGAGTCCTGTTCGGACAACGCTAACCCCGCGCACCTTATCCGGTCAATCTCCGGGTCTCCCAGCCGCGGCATCCCACGGTAATCGGCTCTATCGCGGCGCGCGCTTGCTCTCAATCCGCTTCAGCTTGTCCGCTTCGCGCTCGAGGGAGGGGCGGTGTCGGGTGATGCGCTCTGCGATCACGTCCGACACCGAGGGCTGCCCCGGCGCCCGAAGGCCCGTACGATGGCCACGTCCGAGAGGAGATCGAGTAGCTCCTTGGCGATCGTAACCGAGGTCGTCACGCGGGCGCGGGCGCCCTGTGCGCCCCCAGTCACGGCGCTGGACGGCCCCCCGTCTCGAGTCTTGTCGGCCATATGCATGATGCCGTCGCCCTTTATCTTCGGGGTCGACCCCGCGGGGCGAATCGCCGGCACCTGTTGCGAGCAGATACCCAATCGCGGCCCCTGGCAAGGGCCATCGACTTCGACCTAAGGCGTTCCTTTGCGGGCGACGAAGGTATCGGCGCGGCCGCCGGCCTCGGCGATCTGTGCCTCCGTCATGGTGGCTGCGATATCGCGGCGGCGGTCCTCGGCCCACTGGCGGCCGCCGCGAGAGGCTAGGAGCGTGCGCCGTAGAAGTTTTGATGTTGGGCGATTGGCGCGCGGCCGCCGGAGAGGTGGGATTTTGGCCCGAGTGTGGATATCTGGCCCGCCCGACTCTGGGATGGAAATCCCAGACCGGAAGGCCGGAAGGGAAGAGATTCGCGTTTCATACGCGGTCGATGGGCACTGCGCGCCCCGGATCAAGTGCGTTGGCAGGCCAGCACCTGCCTCAGCACGTGGCCACCGTCCCCATCCGCTTGATGTTCAACGCCAAGCACACGAGGTCCCACTCGCCGCGCACCTTCGCCAAGCCTCGCAGGCTGAATCGTCGGAATCCGAGCACCTCCTTGATCCACCCGTTCGGCGCCTCCGAGAGCCACTTGCGTTGCGCGTACCGGGCTTTGCCCGCGGGGCTCGCCAGTTTCTCACCCATGCGGTGCGTGGCAGGGAGCCGGGCCGGGTCGACCGCCACCTGGGACTTGCCTTCACGCCCCAGCGCTACGTGCGCGTCGATGCCGCGATCTTCCAGCTCCAACAGATCCGGCTCGTTGCAGTAGCCCGCATCGGCCAGTACCACCGCAGGCTCGACCCCAAACGTCTCGTTGATCTCGTCGAGCATCCCCACCAGCTGACCCTGGTCGCTGGCCTGTGGCCCCACCTGAGTCGCGACGATGATCTGGTGCTCCCCATCGACCGCCATCTGCGCGTTGTAGCACTGCTGGAACCCCTCGCTGCTGGTCTTCATGATCTGGCTCTCGGGATCGGTGAAATTGCTCTGCGCCTTCGGCTCGGGCTCGCCGTAGGCCCGCTTGTAAGGCCGCCCGCCCCGGGGATTGCGGTCCTGCCCCGGCTCGCGCCCGCGCTCATCGTCGCGCCCGCGTTGCGCCGCCTCCAAACGCGCTTTGGCTGCCTGGATCGCCGCCAGGCGCTTCTCCCTGCGTTGCAACTCCTCGGGCAACTCGTCGCCCCGGAAATCCTCGCCCCAACGCTCGTCTTCTTCGGCGTCCACCATCCCCGCCGTCGTCAGCAGCGCCTCGATCTCCGCCTGCAAGCGAGCCGCCTCTTTGCCCATCCGCTCATAGCTCATCGCCTTGCGCTTGCTCGCGTTCGCTCGCACCTTCGTCCCGTCGACCGAGAGCTTGCCGAACCGCGCCAGTCCCATCTCGCGCGCCACCTGCACCACCCCCACAAACAGCTCGCTGAACTCCGCCAGATGTCGGCGTCGGAACTCACATACCGTGCGATGTTGCGGGAAGTTGCCCGCCGCGAGCATCCTAAACGCTACATCCTCCTCCAGCTTCCTCGCCACCGCGCGCGAGGAGAATGTGCCCGTCGCGTAGGCATAGATCAGCACCTTGACCATCATCGACGGCTCGTAGGGGGCGTTGCGTCGACCGTCCCCCTCGTAGGGCGCATAGAACGCCGTCAAGTCCAGTGCATCGACCACATCGCTGACGTGATGAGCCAGGTGCCCTGGGGAAACCCACTCCTGCAAGTCCGGCGGCAAAAGCAAGGGTTGGTCCGGCTGGTAGGCACGAAACGTGGTCGGCATCGGGAGTTCCCACACGCAACTGGCGTATCGGATCATACTTCCCCCTGCGCAAATCCACCCACAACCCGTCCGCTATCAACTTTGCCGCGCGGACCTTTCTGCGGCGCACGCTCCTAGGGTCAGCCAGCTGTAGGCGCCAACGAGATCGACACCGACTCCATGACCTCGGGCCAGCATGTCGCCGAGGTTAAGTTGGGCATCGGCGTTGCCCTGCTCTGCCGCCGCCCTATACAAGCTTGCCGCTTTGCTTGCGTCGGTAGTGACGCCGACTCCCTTGACGTAAAGCCCGGCGAGCGCGACCTGCGCCTCGGCGTCGCCGCCAGTCGCGAGCGACCGCCAGATCTCGACGGCACGCGGGTAGTCACCGCCGTCGTAGGCTTCCAGCCCCTCGGCGAAATCCGCCGCGGCTACCAATACGAGGACGAACAACTGTGCGTATCGCATATCACCAACCTAGCAAAAACGTACACCGTGCGACATCACGTTCGCATGATTTACGCGTGGTGCGTCGGGGACATCTCACTTGTTAAGAGGGTCGATTCGTGGCAAACCTTCGCACCAACGCGGCGGCGGCCACGCCGGCGCCGCGATCTCGTCACCCGCCGAACGGTCCGCTATCGGCGTACTCCGGCCTCGCCGGTCCCGGTACGTCCATCACAGACCGAGCGGTGATTTACTGCTTAATGGCAAGCACATCGCCCGCGTTCGACAGATCCAGGAATCACGATCGAGGCCACGGAATGGAAGGGTCATTTTCTTTCACGATTATCAACTTGACACGTCACGTCTCAATCCCCATATGCAGGGGACAGGAGGAAATAATGACGACTTTCTACGATTTTCAGCAGCAGTTTCCCGATGACGAGGCGTGCCTTCACCACATAATGGTGAAGCGTTACGGCGGCACCGAGATTGACTGCCCGAAGTGCGGGGCGCATGGGAAGTTCTACCGCCTGGCACGTGATCGCGCGTATCTCTGCCAGCACTGCAAACACCACATTTATCCGTGCGCAGGCACATTCATGCACCGCACGCATCTGCCGCTTCACAAGTGGTTCTACGCCATATTCCTGTTCACCACATCGCGCCACGGCGTCCCCGCGAAGGAACTGGAGCGCCAACTTGACGTGTCCTATCCCACGGCTTGGCGCATGGGCCA
The DNA here is from genome assembly GCA_965261735.1 of Alphaproteobacteria bacterium. Classification (GTDB taxonomy): domain Bacteria; phylum Pseudomonadota; class Alphaproteobacteria; order SHVV01; family SHVV01. The sequence continues at coordinate 4,901,245 of OZ253470.1, read as the reverse complement.
TTTGATCCGCAAGCACATGGCTAATACTGACGGAGAGTGGCCGCTGGACGGCGATATTGAAGCCGACGAGACCTATGTTGGTGGCCGTACGACCGGTGGCAAGCGCGGTCGCGGCGCTCTGAACAAGACCGTGGTGTTCGGGATGCTGGAGCGCGACGGCGACGTGATGGCGAACGTTGTCCCGAACGTTCGAAAGCGGACTTTGCAGGCGTTTATCTCCGAGAACGTCGAGCCGGGTAGCACCGTTCATACTGACGAACTCAAGTCTTACAGCGGATTGGCGACGATTGGGTATACGCACCAGACCGTCAACCACAGCGCGGGCCAGTACGCGCGCAGCTCTACCCATGTGAACTCGATTGAGGGCTTTTGGGCGCGGTTGAAGCTGTCGATTCGCGGGACGCACGTTCATGTGTCCGGGAAGCACCTTCAGAAGTATGTGAAGGAGTTTGAGTATCGCTATAACCGCCGGAAGCGGCCTGGAACGATGTTTGGCGATCTGGTGGCCCGCTTCTAAGCATCCGGTCCAAGAGCGCATCGAAGCGTTGCCATGCGATCTCGGGCGGATAGGCATTGTCTTTATTCACCGCCCGCCTCCGATTGCATCTTTCCCCATAGGCGCCGAGCGCCGCGTATGTTCCGAACTCTCGCTTCAGCACCAAGGCGGACGAGAAATTTGTGCCAGCCCGCAGTGATCCCCTTCTGTCACAGGTGGATGGGGAATACGTAATCCGTCTAAAGCTCTCGCTAGTTTGCGAGCGTTTTCCTCATCACGCCCTTCTATTTCTACCTGCCCAATTCGGCCGGGGTTCACATACCATTCAAGACTGACCCGCACGCTGGTGAATTCATCGGTCATACCTCCCAAGCGATTGGATGGGCGGAAAGGCTGGTGCAGATGCCAGCTCATATGAATGAACGCCACACTGAACATGGCAGTGAAGGCGGCATATTCCGGTGTGCTCAACTCCTTCAAGCCTCCGCCCCAAATCCATGAGACGACGCTCCATACGAGACCTCCGAAGAACAACAACCAGCCCAGAAGCCGCACCACGTACAGGGCCTTGCCCAGGAGAATCTTGCTCTGGTCCATGCCCGAAGCGTACTCGCCCGCCGTGACGTGTTAAGTTGACAATCGCGTTTGAAATTAGTGTCACAACCACTTTTTTGACCCGCATCGGCCTTCAAGGGCGCGCGCAGCCTTATTCACCGCCCAATTTGTTAAACGCGGCTCCCAACCTTCATTAGCGACGTTTAGTTTCGAGAGCGAGGATTACGGATTTAAAACGAGGATCGTAAACAAGGAAATTGCACGCCTTATTCTCCGAATCCCTCAGGAAACATGGGAACTACCCGGAGAGATATTTATAAGGTTCTCTCGTCTTTTTGTGGGTTATTGGGAGAATCCCTTTTCTCTTAAGTTCTTGATCTCCAACGTCCGGCTTTTTTTCCGAAGATGACGGTGAATTGAAGAACCTTCCCAAGGAGTCCGCTGGAAAGCTGGGGTCATACTTTCAGGAAGCCGCAAACTCGCTATTGCTTGAGCCGTATGCGCTCGCTCTCGTCCGCAGTAAACCAGCGAGAGCATATGACTCAATCGACGATACTCCAAAAGCCGAGGGAGTGCACGTACCAATGCTGTTGGCAAAAATGAAATATGCCGACAAGGACCGGTGGACTGAAACCAAACAAACCGTAGACAAGTTTGGTCGCGACTCGGGTTTATTTGAGAAATTGACTTTAAAGACGCTGGGGCATACTGACAGTGACTCTTTCCAAATCTTGCTAAAAATCGCTGGACCAAATACAAATTTGATAGATGTTGGTTATGGCGTGAGCCAGGTGTTGCCTATCGTCGTCGATCTAATTGCGGGAATAAACAACCGTTTTTATTTGCTGCAACAACCGGAAATTCACCTGCATCCGAGCGCACAAGCGGAGCTTGCCACCTTCCTTACTCGCTTTGCGCACGATACAGATAATAAGGTCATTATCGAAACTCATAGCGATCATCTTATCGATAGAATTAGAATGGAGGTACGAGATCGTGATATTGGAATAAGTCATGATGATATTTCAATACTATATTTCGAGAGAGACAATTCAGAAGTGGTAATCCACGAATTACGATTGGACGAGAATGGCAACATAACCAATGCGCCTCGATCTTATCGGACCTTCTTTCTATCTGAGGAAAAAAGAGTATTTGGGATATAGGGTAGTGTGCACCATCATCATAGACGCGAATGTTGCAGCCGCTCTCAGCGCCAATCCACTGCACTCCGATGCGCACCCTGTAAAACAATCTGTTGAAGACAAAAGATTAAGAATTTCTATAGGCGGACGGCTCACAACGGAATTATTCAGTACGAAATTAAGACCTTGGCTTTCGGAACTCATAAGGAGTGGATCGATATTACAATATAGAAGTACGTGATTATCCCATTGAAGTCCGTCGATTGAGTTCCTATATATTGAGTGTCAGGAGGCAATGCCATGACATTCACCGTTACCGACTTCTTCCGCCAGTTCCCTACCGACGATGCTTGCTTGGAGCATCTTCGGAATATCCGGTTTGGGGATGAGGTCGAGTGCGAGAAATGCGGGAAGGTTGGTAGGTTCTACCGTCTTCGCAAAGAGCCCGCCTATTCGTGCCCGCGCTGCGGCCACCACATTCACCCGATGGTTGGCACCCCATTTGCAAAGAGCCGCACGCCACTTCAGAAGTGGTTCTATGCCATGTACCTGTTCACCACGACCCGCCATGGCGTCGCGGCGAAAGAGCTTCAGCGCCAACTCGGCGTGACTTACAAATGCGCGTGGCGCATGGGTCATGAACTTCGCAAGTACATGGCGGACGTTGATGGGGAAACTCCCCTTAGCGGCAATGTTGAAGCGGACGAAACCTATGTCGGCGGTCGTACGACTGGCGGGAAGCGCGGTCGCGGTGCCCCGAACAAGACGGTCGTGTTCGGGATGCTGGAACGAGACGGCGACGTAATGGCGAACGTTGTCCCTTGCCTATCCGGTTAACGCCCATGACCGCTACATGTAGGGTGCCGCCACTCTCCCGAGTAAAGCTCGGCATAGGTTGGAGCAGAGGTGTCGCCCGCGATGCCGAGCAATGAGCGGAAGGCGTTGAACGGGTAGAACCGCCTGTTGAAGCGGAAGGTGAACTCGTTGAGGTAGGCTTGTAGGTGCTGGTGGCTAACGCCGTGGTGGATACCGATCAGCCACGTCTTCAGGTTGGCGAAAACCAGATGGATGATCGGCAGGTATTGCTCGGCAACCTCTGGATCACCACACTCGGCAACAGCGAAGTGCTCATAGCCGCGCTTACCGAGGCCAGCGTAGCCGCTCCAATCGTCAGTAACGATCAGCGATCCCGGCGCGACGGTGCTCTCGACGAACCCACAGAGCGACTCGGCGCTACGGTCGAGCACGACGGCGAGCCGAACGCGTCCGACATAGCGTCCGTCTTTCCGGTTGTCGAGCTTGGTGCCCGGCTTTCGATGACGCACCTCGATGGCACAGGAGACGGGAACCTTGTGGTGAACACCACGGCCTTCCCCACGCGTTCGCCCGCCAACCCAGGTTTCGTCCACCTCAACATGGTTCTTGGGCTGTCCACCGATCCTGTCTTGGTTGGGCCGCACCATGCCCGAGCGGAGCTTGTGGAGAATTTGAAAGGCCGTCTCGTAGCGCGAAAGACCAAGTTGCCGCTGAAACTGCACGGCGGACATGCCGGGCGTCTGACTGGCGACCAGATAAGCGGCCCAGAACCAGACGTTCAGCGGAGTGTGGCTACGCTCCATCACTGTTCCCACCGTCAGCCCGGTGTTCTGGCGGCACTTGCGGCAGCGCAGGACGCCAGGGCGGTTTTCAAAGTGGAACGGCTCTCCCGCCGTGCCGCAGTGCGGGCAGGCAAAGCCGTCTCCCCAGCGGGCTTTCTCCAGGTAGGCGGCGCAGGCCGCATCATCGGGGAAAAGTCGCTGGAACTCGGGTAGCGAATGCGGGAATGGGAGATCGGCGCGGTCGAGAACATCCATGGCGCGCTCCCCTATATCCGGGTTGCACCCATTCTAGTGGATTGATCGGAACGAAAGAGTCCGATTTGAGATTCCGTATTGTGCGGTGTCATGCGAGTCTGTGCTATGCGCACCGGCATCCATTTTACTGTCACGTCTGGCGACCGTCAGCGATTGCAAGCTATCGTCGCGGACCCGAAGAGCTCGCAGAAACATGTCTGGCGGGCGCGGATCATCCTGAAGAGCGACGAGGGGCTCGGGAACTCGTCGATCATGGCCGAGACCGGCAAGTCCAAGACCTGTGTCTGGCGCTGGGTTGTGTCTCGAAAGTGGTGGAAATTGGTTTTGGCGCCTCTCCGAGCGGGTTGAGTTTTGCGGCGGTCAGGCTGCGCGGTCAAGGGTTTCGTCGGCGATTAGCTGATCGAGGGTTTCCCATCCATCGACTTTGCGCATCTGGATTTGGCCGGAAGCGAGGAGTGCCCAGAGGAGCATCGGCACTGTTTCGGGACACGGCAGCACGGTCTGTGTTTTGATCCGGCGCTTGAACTCCTCGTTGAGACGCTCAATGGCGTTGGTCGTTCGGGCTGATTTCCATTGGCTCTTGGACAGGCGCGTGAAGGTAAAGAGCTTGTCGCCCGCTTCTGCGAGGCTGTCCGCGACGGCCCTGCATTTCAGCCGCCACTTGCGGACAAACGCCTTGCGGCGGGTTTCCACCTCGGAGGCAGTGTCGGCATAGATCATATCGCGGTAATCTTCGCTCAGCTCGTCATGCATGTGTTTGGGAGCATGACCCAGAAGGTTGCGGTGCTTGTGCACGGTGCAGCGTTGAACGGGAAGGTCATCGCCCCAAAGCGCCGACAGAGCCGCCTCCAGTCCCGGCGCGCCATCGACGATGACAAACCCGGGCCGTTTCAGTCCACGCGCATCAAGGTCGTCGAGGAACTGGCGCCACGCCGCCTGGCTTTCTCCGCCCATATTCCCGATCGAAAGCAAGACCTTCTGGCCATCCCGGCGCACCCCTATAGCCGCGAGAACCGAGATGTTGGTGGCCTTGCGGTCCAGTCGGGTCTTGATCACAGTGCCGTCAAGGATCAGCCGAACGATATCCTCATCCGCGAGGCCACGGCTGCACCAGGCGTCCCAATCGACCTTCACCTTGCGCCACGCCCGGCTCACAACGTCCTTGCTCACAGCACCCCGGAAGAGCCCGAACAGCGCGCGTTTCACCCGCCGCGTGTTGGTTCCGGACAGATACACCGAAGCGATCAGCGCCTCGGCCTTTCTGGTCAGCCGCTGGTAGCGCGGCAGCGCCCGCGAACGCCATTCCGACGCCCGACCGTCTTCCTCAACGATCCGCGCACGCGGCACGCTCACCCTCTCGGTCCCGAATGTCCCCGTCAGTTGCCGCTCCCGGTGCCCGTTCCGATACCCTTGCCGAAGCGCGTCCTCTCGACCGTATCGGCAGCGCCCGAGAAACTGCGCAAGTTCCTCCTCAAAAACGGCCTCGATCGTGGATCTGATGTTCTCCCGCAGCCGGTCCTCGAGCGGATCATAGCCGGCGTCATTGGCCAGTAGCGAAAGCGCGGAAGTCTCGGTAGTGTTCTTCATGGCGTGATCTCCTTGGCGGTGCTAGCCGCCGATTGGGTGGTTGTCTTGTCACCCGGAGATTACGCCATCCTCAAATTTCCACCACTTTCGAGACACAGCCTGGCGCTGGCAGGAGCGGTTCATGCACGAGGGTGTCAACGGCTTGCTTCGCGACAGGTCCCGTCCGCCTGGCAAAGCGCCGATCCCGCCGGAGCGCGTCGCCGAGATCGTCCGCCTGACCCAGCAAGCGCCGCCGCACGAGGCGACCCACTGGACGCTGCGCGCGATGGCGAAGGTTGCTGGCGTCGCGGCGTCGACGGTCCAAGCGATCTGGAAGGCCCATGGCCTCAGCCCGCACCGCTGGCGGCACTTCAAGCTCTCCAATGATCCCGCCTTCGCCGAGAAGCTCACAGATATCGTCGGCTTGTATGTCGATCCGCCGGCCCATGCCGTGGTGCTGTCGGTTGATGAGAAATCACAGATCCAGGCGCTCGACCGCACCCAACCCGGCTTGCCGATGAAGAAGGGCCGCGCCGGTACGATGACCTATGATTACAAACGGCATGGCACGACGACGCTGTTCGCCGCGCTCAACGTGCTGGACGGTACGGTCATCGCACAGAACATGCAGCGCCACCGCCATCAGGAGTTCATCCGCTTCCTCAACCGCATCGAGCGCGAGGTGCCGACGGACAAGGCCGTCCACGTCATCCTCGACAACTACGCCGCGCACAAGAAGGACAAGGTCCGCGCCTGGCTCGCCCGCCATCCACGCTGGACCTTCCACTTCACGCCAACCTCGTGCTCGTGGCTCAATGCCGTCGAGGGCTTCTTCGCCAAACTAACGCGGCGCAGGCTCAAATACGGCGTCTTCCAATCCGTCGTCGACCTTCAGGACGCCATCAACCGATTTGTCCGCGAATACAATGACGCAAACCCAAAACCCTTCATCTGGAAAGCCGACCCCGATCATATCATCGCCGCACGAAACAGAGGGTTCCAAACGTTGGAATCAATCCACTAGCCCTAGTGGGTGTGGGTGTCAACCGGATAGGAAAGCGTTGTCCCGAACGTTCGGAAGAATACGCTTCAGCCGATCATCAAAGGGAACGTCGAACAGGGCAGCACGGTTCATACCGATGAACTTAAATCCTTCAGCGGGCTTTCCAAGGCCGGTTTCGAGCATGAGACTGTGAACCACGGTGCTGGCGAATATGTTGACGGCGATTGTCATGTCAACGGGATCGAGGGCTTTTGGGCGCGGCTGAAGTTGTAGATCCGTGGGACGCACGTTCACGTTTTCCGGAAGCACCTTCAGAAATACGTGAAGGAGTTCGAGTATCGCTACAATATGCGGAGGCATCCTGATCGGATGTTTGATCGGCTTCTGGTGGCATTTTAGCCACCGCCAGAAGTAATCTTTCAAAGCGCACCTTGTCGCCTTCTGTCTGGTGTTCTTTGCAGAACCGGTCGATTTGGCCAACACTACGGGCATCTTCTAAGGAAAGGTAGTGGCCCCTAGACATGATCCACCTCCACATGATCCATTGAACGAAACGGTCGCGACGGGTCGCGCGGGATTAAAAAATCTATATCTTTAATTATTACATACCGAATCTTTCCAGAATGTCCGTAGTTAATAGACATCTCCATTCTACCATGCATTACCTCATCGGCATTCCTTGTGATGTCGATTGCCGCTTCATAATGTACGATCGTTTCCCCAGGTGGAATCTTGAAATTCCTGAAATTCTTCTTGTTGTTTGGATTAATCGTACTTGCGCATGAGGTTCGAAGATCACTCAAATTAATTTCAATCGAGAATAGAGCATCATTCCTAATTTCGAATCCTAGGCGGACAGAGAATTTGTCATTTACACATGCGGCCCAACAAATTTCAGTTTGTGTCCAGGATTCCCTTGAAACCGATGAATCTTATATCCAACTACAATTAAAATGGTGGAGGCAGCGGTAAAGGTTGTCCCTGCAACCGCCCACATTAACGACAGGCTATCATAGACCCCGATCATCCCAGCAACCCCGGCGACTGCTGTGGGGATTGCCGCTGCCGTCCAACTCCAAACCGCGCCAAAATCCCATAACGTTAGGCAGGATGAGGCGCGCGAACCACTTTAACATTCATTCACCCGATAGATAGAGCCGCGTGACCCACGGTAGGATAATGTCACACAGTTCCTATCGCCCCGAATGACGTACGTCAATGGGATAATCACGTAGAAGTAAGCAGATCAACCAGGAAGTGAGGAACGTGTAAAGGATGGGGATCTGTGTGTCCAATGATACTCATATTATCGCCTTAGCCAGAGTATCAGGGGTGCGCTTGTTGTATTCGCACGATCACAAGCTTCATCGGGATTTTGCGTGCAAGAGGTTGGTACAAAAGGGAAAAATATACCAGTCCCGCAAACACTCCCACTTGCTCCGACAATGCCCCGCTGCTTGATTTTCGAGGCATTCGTCGATTTGTCATCGATTGACTCTAACCCAGAAATTCACAAAGTCTTAGTGGGCTTCCAGGCCCTCCAGCACCAGGTCAAGAGCGTCGGCGACCGCGGCGAGGCGCACGGCATCGCGGCCGATGTCGCCGTAGGTGCAGCGCCGGTGCAGGGTTGCGGCGCCACGCTGTGCGACCGCCAGGTGGACCAAACCCACCGGTTTCTCAGCCGTGCCGCCGCCCGGTCCGGTGATGCCAGTGCAGGAGACGGCGACCTCGGCCGGCGCGTGGGCGAGCGCGCCTTCGGCCATCGCGCGTGCCACGTCCTCGCTGACGGCGCCGACCTCGGCGAACAGCCCCTCGGGCACGCCCAACAGCTCCGTCTTGGCCTCGTTGGTATAGACGACGAAGCCGCGCTCGACCACGTCCGACGAGCCGGCGATGGCGGTGAGGCAGCCGAGGATGAGCCCGCCCGTGCACGACTCGGTGGCGGCGAGGTGAAGCCCTTTGGCCCGGCAGGCGGCGATCACATGTTGGGCGCGCTCAAGAAGCGCCGGCGAAAACATCACGCGCCTCCCAAACCGGTTGCGGCGATCAGCCATAACAACAGATAGAGCGCAAAGGCCGCGTAGACGGCGGCGAGCACGTCATCGAGCATGACGCCTAGACCGCTCGACAGCTCGCGGTCGGCCCACCGTACGGGCCACGGCTTGGTGATATCGAACAGGCGGAACAGGGCGAAGGCCACGGCATAGGCGAGCGCTTCGCGGGGCACGGTGGCGAGGACGAGCCACAACCCGGCGACCTCGTCGACGACCACCGCGCTCGGATCCTTGTCATCGGCGGCCGTTATGTAGACGCCGGCCGCCCACCATCCGGCCAGGAACGCGATCAGGGTCGCGGCAAGGAGCGCGGCGGCACCGAAGCTCTGGTGGATCAGCCACGCGACGGGCAGCGCCGCCAGCGATCCCCAGGTGCCGGGGGCCCAGGGCAGCAAGCCGATGCCGCCGCAGGTGGCGATCAGCGCCGCCGGATGCCGCAGGCGCAGCGGCGTCGGAGGCGAAGGCTGTTCTTCCGCCACGATCGTCGCTCTAGAAGGGGAGGCGCACGGTCGCAGTCGCCTGGGCGGCGATGCCCTCGCCACGACCGGTGAAGCCGAGGCGCTCGGTCGTCGTCGCCTTGACGCTGACCCGGGACTCGGCGATGCCGAGCAACGCGGCGAGGGAGGCGACCATGGCCGAGCGGTGGGGCGCGATCTGCGGCGCCTCGCAGATCAGTGTCAGATCGATGTGGCCGATCTGCCCGCCGCGCTCGGCCACCATGGCCGCGGCGCGTCGTACAAACACCGCCGAATCGGCGTCCCGCCACTGGGCATCATCGGGCGGGAAATGGAGGCCGATATCGCCCTCGCCGAGTGCGCCGAGCAGCGCGTCCGTCAGCGCGTGGAGCGCGACGTCGGCATCCGAGTGGCCGGCAAGCGCCCGATCATAGGGGATGGCGACGCCACACAGGCGCACGCCATCGCCCGGTACGAAGCGGTGTACATCGAAGCCCATGGCGCAACGAACGTCGCCGAGGTGGCTCATTAGGATGCCCTCGGCGCGCGCGAGATCTTCGGGCGTCGTGACCTTGATGTTGTGCTCCGAGCCCGGGACCAGGCTGACGGGGATACCCGCTCGCTCGGCGACACCGGCATCGTCGGTGGCTTCGAGGTCGCCCGCTGCGCGATGGGCGGCCAGGATATCGGCGAAACGAAACCCCTGCGGCGTCTGGGCGCGCCATAGGCCGGTGCGGTCCACGGTCGCGAGGATGCGGCCTCCTTCGGCCGACTTCAGCGTATCGCGCAGCGGCAGCGCCGCGACCGCGCCCGGCGCCTCTTCGAGCCCCCGCAGGACGTGCGCGATCGCTGAACCGGGAAAGGGTCGCGCACCGTCATGGATAAGAACCCGGTCGGGCGCCTCCTCGACGAGGCTTTCGAGGCCGGCGCGCACGGATTGTTGGCGCGTCGCGCCCCCCGGCACCGGGGCCAGCAGCGCCAGGCCGCCCACGGCTGCTTCATAGAGGGCGGCATCGTCGCGATGGATGACGACGCGCACCGCGCCGACCTCGGGATGGGCGCAATAGGCGGCGACGCTGTGGCGCAGCAAGGGCGCTCCGCCGAGCGGCATGTAGGACTTGCGCAGCGGGCCGCCGAAACGCTCGCCGCGCCCTGCGGCCACGATGAGGGCGGCGACACTCACCCGACTCGGCCCCGGCACGGCATCATGGGGCAACCCTAGGTCCACGGGACCCGATTGCCAAGCCCTGGCCCGAACCTCTGCCAGAGGGGCGGGGGACCGCCAAGCGCGCACGCGGCGGAATCATTGCCCCGGAGGCAGGCCCGCGATAGATTGCCCAAAATTGGGGCAGTCGTTGCGGCTGCCCAACAATTGAGCACTCGGGGGCCTTGATGGCCATACAAGTCGGCGCGGTCCACATCGAGGATCCGGTTTTCCTGGCGCCCATGTCCGGGGTGACGGACTTACCGTTTCGCCGCCTCGTCAAGCGCATCGGCGCGGGCCTGGTCGTATCGGAAATGATCGCCAGCCAATCGATGATCCGCGCCACGCGCCAATCGCTGAAAATGGCCGAGAACGTGCCCGAGGAATACCCGATGGCGATCCAGCTCGCCGGCCGCGACCCGGCGGTGCTGGCCGAGGCCGCCAAGCTCAACGAGGACCGAGGCGCCGCCCTCATCGACATCAACTTCGGCTGCCCGGCCAAGAAGGTAGTCAACGGCTACGCCGGATCGGCGCTCATGCGCGACGAGGTTCTCGCCGCCCGGCTGATCGAGGCTACCGTCAAAGCGGTGAAACTGCCGGTAACACTCAAGATGCGAACGGGCTGGGACGATGCCAATCGCAATGCCCCGCGGCTCGCGCACATCGCGGAGGCGTGCGGCATCCAGATGATCGCGGTGCACGGCCGCACCCGCTGCCAGTTTTACAAGGGCACCTCGGACTGGGCGTTCATACGCCGCGTGAAAGAGGCTGTGAACATTCCCGTCATCGTCAATGGTGACATCACCGATCTGAACGATGTGGCTGAGGCGATGCGTCTGTCGGGAGCCGACGGGGTGATGATCGGGCGCGCGTGCTACGGTCGCCCCTGGTTCCTGAGCCAGGCGATCGGGTTCCTGCGCACCGGCGAGCGCCGGCCCGATCCGGCGGTGGCCGAGCGCGCCACGCTGTGCGCCATCCACTACGAGGACCTGCTCGGCCACTACGGGCACGATGTCGGCATGCGCGTGGGCCGCAAACACCTCGCCTGGTACGCCGCCGGTCTGCCCTTCGCCAACCGCTTCCGCAACGCCATCAACCAATGCGCCGACGCGGCCAAGGTGCGGGCCCACATGCGCGACTTCTTCGCCGGCGCCTGCGACGCCGCTGCGGCATGACGACCGAGTTGGCGGCCGAGCCGTCCGCGCGGCTGGATGCGGCCGCCGTACTCAACGGCCTGCTCGCGCCCGTCCTGGTCCTCGATGAAGCGACGCGCTTCGTCTACGCCAATCCCGCGGCCGAGCAGTTCTTCGGTGTCGGCGCGCCCTATCTTGCCGGGCGCCCCCTGAGCGCGCTCGTGGCCTTCGATAGCCCGCTGTTCGCCCTCATCGCCCAAGCGCGCCAACATGGTAGCGACGTGCTCGAGCACGGCGTGGAAATCGGCGGCCGCCGCCTTGGCGAGCGCCTGGTCAACGTCCAGGTCGCGCCGCTCGCAGAGACGCGCGGGTGGGTCGTGGTCTCGCTCGATGATCTCACCCTCGTCACCCGCATCGATCGCCAGCTCAGCCACCGCGGGGCGGCGCGCTCGGTCACCGGCATGGCGGCCGTGCTCGCGCACGAGGTCAAGAATCCGCTCGCCGGGATCCGAGGCGCAGCCCAATTGCTGGAGCAAAACGCCAGCGGTGACGATCGCGAGCTCGCGCGCCTCATTCGTGACGAGTCCGACCGTGTGTGCCGGCTCCTCGAACAGATCGACATGTTTGGCGACAGGCCGACGGTACGCGGCCCCGTCAACATTCACGAGGTCCTCGCGCGCACGCGCCGGCTCGCGCAAACGAGCTTCGCCAGCCGCGTACGCTTTCACGAGAGTTACGATCCCTCGCTGCCGCCCGCCCTCGCTAACGGCGACGAATTGATCCAGGTGTTCCTCAACCTGATCAAGAACGCCGCCGAGGCGGTGCCGCACGACGATGGAGAGATCGAGCTCTCGACCGCCTTTCGCCCCGGTGTACGGCTCGAGACTCAAAGCCATGCGGGACGCGTGAGCCTGCCGCTCGAGGTCGGCGTGCGCGACAACGGCAGTGGTATTCCGGACGACATCGCGGCCCACCTGTTCGATCCCTTCGTCACGAACAAGGTCGGCGGCACCGGACTCGGGCTCGCCATGGTGGCGAAGATCGTCGACGACCATGGCGGTGTTATCGAGTTCGACAGCACGCCCGAAGGGTGCGAATTTCGCGTCCGCCTGCCCGTATGCGACCCGGCGCCGGCGAAAGCGTGAGAGGAACGGGTTGAACCAGGCCACCATCCTGATCGCGGACGACGATCGCAGCATTCGCACCGTGCTCGAAAAGGCGCTGCGCCGAATCGGCTATGCCGTTCGTTCGACCGGAGAGGCGGCCACGCTGTGGCAATGGATCGACGCCGGCGAGGGCGATCTCGTCCTTACCGACGTGGTCATGCCCGATGGCAACGGACTCGACCTGCTGCCGCGCATCAAGAGGGTGCGCCCCGATCTTCCGATCGTCATCATGAGCGCGCAGACCACGTTGCTGACGGCGATCCGCGCCACCGAGCGCGGTGCTTACGAATACCTCCCCAAGCCCTTCGATCTCGACGACCTCGCCCGGGTGATCGAACGCTCCCTCGACGAGCGCGACCGGCCGGCGGCGGCGAGCCCAGCCCAGCCGGCCGGAGGCACAGAAGCGATTCCGCTGATCGGACGTTCGCCGGCCATGCAGGAGGTGTACCGGCTCGTGGCGCGCCTCACCGGAACCGAACTCACGGTGCTGATCACGGGCGAATCGGGAACCGGTAAGGAACTGGTCGCTCGCGCGCTGCATGACTACAGCAAGCGCCGAGGCCCCGCGTTCGTCGCCGTCAATATGGCGGCCATTCCGCATGACCTCATCGAGAGCGAGCTGTTCGGCTATGAGAGAGGCGCATTCACCGGCGCCAACCGGCGCCGCATCGGCCGTTTCGCCCAGGCCCAGGGCGGGACCCTGTTCCTCGACGAAATCGGCGACATGCCGCTCGATGCCCAAACCCGCCTGCTGCGAGTCCTGCAGCAGGGCGAATACACCACCGTGGGCGGGCACGCCCCGATCGCCACCGACGTCAGGATCATCGCAGCCACCAACCGCGACCTTCAACAGCTCGTGCGCAGCGGCCTCTTTCGCGAGGATTTGTTTTATCGCCTCAACGTTGTGCCCATTCGGCTGCCGCCGCTGCGCCAACACCGGGAAGACATTCCCGACCTGATGCGCCATTTCCTGTCGCGGGCGGTGGCGCGGGGCCTGCCGCGCAAGAGCCTCGATGCCGGTGCCCTCGAGCGATTGATGGCGCAAGACTGGCCCGGCAACGTGCGCGAGCTCGAGAACCTCGCCATGCGGCTTACGGCGCTTTATCCCGGCGAGACGATCGGCGCCTCCGAGGTCGCCACGGCGATGGCCGAGGCTGGCGACCCCGATCGCGGGGGCGGCGAAGAAAACTTGGCCGCGGCCGTTGAGCGCCATCTAGCGCGCTACTTCGCCGCGCACGCCGAGGGGTTGCCGCCGAGCGGGCTCCACCGCCGCATCCTTCGCGAGATCGAGCGGCCGCTGATCAGGCTTAGCCTAGCCGCGAGCAAGGGCAATCAGATCAAGGCGGCACAACTACTGGGCCTCAACCGAAACACCCTGCGCAAGAAGATGCGCGAGCTCGGCGTCGCCGTGGAGCGCACGCTTAGGTGATGCATTATTGCAACACACGTGGTAGTTCTCGCGCGCGCACACAAAACGCTTCGGGCGAGAGATGAGTCAGCAGAGCGGAGCCACCGCGGGCATGGCCCGCGCCAACGGCCGCACCTGGCTGCGCCTGAGGGTGTGGGCGCGGCGCATCGACTTGGGGCGCAAGCTCGCCCTCTCGCTGGCGCTGCTCGCGGTGGCGTCGGGAATCGCCACCTACGTCTCCCTTACCCGCTCTTCGCCTTTCGGGCCCGACCCGCGGTCGGTGCTCGTCCTCCTTCTCGCCGACCTCATGCTGCTGGCGTCCCTCGGCGCGATCGTGGCGCGACGACTGGTCAAGCTGTGGGTCGAGCGGCGTCGGGGATCGGCCGGATCGCGGCTCCACACCCGGACGGTCGCGATGTTCAGCGTCGTCGCCGTGGCACCAGCGATCATTATCGCCGTCTTCTCCGCGCTGTTTTTCAGCCTCGGTCTACAGGCCTGGTTCGGTGATCGCGTGCGCAACGCGCTGTCCGCTTCGGCAACCGTTGCCGAGGCGTATCTCGATGAGCACCGCAAAGTCATCCGCGCCGACATCCTGGCCATGGCGAACGACCTCAATCGGGACGCCAACGTGCTGCTGCGCAATCCGCAGCGCTTCAACAACGTCGTGTCAGCTCAAGCCGATTTGCGTTCGCTCGCTGAGGCGATCGTGTTCGCACGCTCGGGGCGGGTCGTCGCGCGCTCGCGCCTGAGTTTCGCGCTCGAGTTTGGCTCCGTACCGCAGGCGGCGCTCAACGAGGCGGCGGCAGGTGAGGTCGTCCTCTTCACCAGCGATACCGATGACCGGGTTCGCGCGATCGTGCGCCTCAACCGCTTTGTCGACAGCTTTCTCTATGTCGGGCGCTTCGTCGATCCGCGCGTGATCTCGCAGGTCGAGCGCAACCGCCGCGCGGTCGCTGCCTATGAGAAGCTCGAAGGCGAGCGTTCCAGCATCCAGATCACCTTTGCGCTCCTTTTCATCGTCGTCACACTGCTGCTGTTGATGGTCGCGGTATGGCTCGGCCTCTCCTTTGCGACCCGCGTCGTTCGACCGATCGGCAATCTCATCAGCGCGGCCGAGCAGGTGCGCGCCGGCAATCTCGACGTGCAGGTCGAGGCAGCGAGCGGCGACGACGAACTCGGCAACCTCGCTCGGGCCTTCAATCGCATGACGGGGCAGCTCAGCAGCCAGCGCTCCGAGCTCATCGCCGCCAATCGCCAACTCGACATGCGCCGTCAGTTCACCGAGGCGGTTCTGGCCGGCGTTTCGGCCGGTGTTATCGGCCTCGATGCGGACGGCCGCATCAATCTTCCCAACCGCTCGGCGACGACGATGCTAGAAACCGACACCGAGACACTGACGGGACAGCCCCTCGCGGACGCATTTCCGGAGATCGCCCACCTTCTCGAGGAGGCTCGGGAGCGGCCCGACCGCCTTGCCGAAGGCGAGGTCAAGCTGACGCGCGGCGGCCGGGCGAGAACGCTGTTCGTGCGCGTTGTGGCCGAGCGAGCCGGCGGCGCCATCACCGACTTCGTCTTCACCTTCGACGACATCACGGCGTTGGTCACGGCGCAGCGCACCGCCGCCTGGGCCGATGTCGCCCGGCGCATCGCCCACGAAATCAAGAATCCCCTGACGCCCATCCAACTGTCGGCCGAGCGCTTGAAACGAAAGTACCTCAAGGAAATCACCACCGAGCCCGAGGTCTTTACCCAGTGCACCGACACGATTATTCGACAGACGGCGGACATCGGCCGAATGGTCGACGAGTTTTCGGCGTTCGCGCGCATGCCCGCACCGGTGTTCGAGCGCGAGAACTTGGCCGAGCTGCTCGAGCGCGCGCAGTTCATGCAGCGGCTCGCGCATCCCGACCTGTTGCATGATCTCTCGACGCCGCCCGATCCGGTCATGTTCCGGTGCGATGCTCGCCAGATGAGCCAGGTTTTGATCAACCTCTACGAGAACGCGGCTGAAGCGATCGTCGGCCGCGACGGCGACTCCGCCGCATCGCGGGGGCGTATCGATGTCGAGGTCAAGACGAACGACGGCCGCATCGTCGTCGAGTTCGCCGACAACGGATGCGGTCTGCCCGGGGGCCAACACGACCGGCTCACCGAGCCCTATGTGACGACCCGCGACAGGGGTACCGGGCTCGGTCTCGCGATCGTGAAGAAGATCGTCGATGACCATGGCGGCGCGATCGAGCTGCGCGACAGGCCCGGGGGCGGCGCCGTCGTGCAGTTGGCGTTTGCGACCGAGGCCGTGGTCGGTGGCGACCCCGGGCCCTTCGAGACGTCGCCGGCCGAAGAGGGTATGTCTCATGGCTCATGACATCCTCATCGTCGACGACGAAGCGGATATCCGCGATCTGGTCTCCGGGATTCTCGCCGATGACGGCTACGATACGCGGGTTGCGGCCGATAGCTCCGCCGCGCTGCTGGCCATCGAGGCGCGCGTCCCATCGCTGCTGATTCTCGACATCTGGCTGCAGGGCAGCGAACTCGACGGTATGGAGCTCCTTGAGCAGGTGAGGCGGGGCCATCCCGAGACGCAGGTCGTCATGATCAGCGGCCACGGGAATATCGAAACCGCGGTGACCGCGATCAAGCGCGGCGCCTACGATTTCATCGAGAAGCCGTTCAAGGCCGATCGCCTGCTCGTCATTATCGAGAGGGCCATCGAAGCGGCCAGGCTGCGTCGCGAGAACGAAGATCTGCGGTCGCGCGCCGGCTACGACACCGAGCTCATCGGCCGCTCGCAGGCCATGAACCTGTTGGATCAGGTGATCGACAAGGTCGCCCCAACGGGCAGCCGCGTCCTCATTTCCGGCCCGCCCGGTTCCGGCAAGGAAGTGATCGCGCGTCAGCTGCACGCCCGTTCACGGAGGGCGGAGCAGCCCTTCGTCGTGCTCAATGCGGCGCGCCTCGTGCCCGAGCGCATGGAGATCGAGCTCTTCGGGATCGAGAACGGCATCCCCGGTAGCGCCGCGGGGCCGCACAAGGGAACCTTCGAACAGGCCCACGGCGGCACCTTGTTTATCGACGAGGTCGCCGACATGCCGCTCGAGACTCAGGCCAAGATCCTGAGGGTGCTCCAAGAGCAGACCTTCGAGCGCGTCGGCGGGAGCGCGAAAGTGCACGTGGACGTTCGCGTGGTCAGTGCCACCAACCGGGACCTGGCGGCGGAAATCGTGGCCGGGCGCTTCCGCGAGGACCTGTATCACCGCCTCAACGTGGTCCCCGTTCGCGTGCCTCCCCTGAAGGAACGCCGCGAGGACATTCCGCTGCTCGCAGCCTACTTCATCCAGCGCGCGGTCGATGTGTCGGGCCTGCCGAGTTGCGCCATCGACGAGGATGCGATGGCGACCCTCCAAGCCTATGACTGGCCCGGCAACGTGCGCGAGGTCCGTAACATGGTGGAGCGCTTACTGATCATGGGACCGGGGGATGCCGGCACGCCGATCACGGCCGACATGTTGCCGCCGGAGCTGGGCGCGGCGGGCCTAGCCATGGTCCGCCCCAATGGAAGCGAGAAGGTCATGGGCCTGTCGCTGCGCGAGGCCCGGGAATTGTTCGAGCGCGAGTATCTACTGGCCCAGATCAACCGCTTTGGCGGCAACATCTCGCGCACCGCGAGCTTCGTCGGCATGGAGCGCTCGGCGCTCCACCGCAAGCTCAAGACACTCGGCGTAACGGGCGAGGAACGCGCGCCCGCCGTCGAATCCTAGTCGCCGCGGGCGACGCCGTGAAAGTGGGACGATGAAGGTCATCATCTGCGGCGCCGGCCAGGTGGGTCACAGTATCGCCCGCCAGCTCACCGCCGAGCACAACGACGTCACCGTCATCGATCACGAGCGGGACCTCATCGACCGCCTCACCGACACGCTCGACGTCCAGGCCATGGTCGGGCATGCGGCGCATCCGGAGATGCTGGAGCGGGCCGGTGCGGAAGGGGCCGACATGATCATCGCGGTCACCCAGGCCGACGAGATCAACATGGTCGCGTGCCAGGTCGCGCACTCGTTGTTCAACGTCCCCATGAAGATCGCGCGGGTCCGCGAGCAGGGCTATCTCCAGCCGATGTGGCAGAACCTGTTCAGCCGCGACAACATGCCCATCGACGTCATCATCTCGCCGGAGATCGAGGTCGCGCGCGCGGTCATGCGCCGCCTTCAGGTGCCGGGCGCAACGGACATGATTCCCTTTGCCGACGATCTCGTGCGGGTTATCGCGGTGCTCGACCGTGAGGACTGTCCGATCGTCGACACGCCGCTGCGCCAGCTCACCGAGCTCTTCCCCGACCTCAACATCCGCGTGCTCGGCATCATCCGCGGCGACGGGATCACCGTGCCAACGGCCGACGACGAGATGAAGGCTGGTGACGAAGTCTATTTCGCCGTCGATACGGCGCACGTAAACCGGGCGATGGCCGCGTTCGGCCACGAGGAACAAGAGGCGCACCGCGTCGTTATCGTCGGCGGCGGCAATATCGGTCTATTCCTCGCCAAGCAGCTCGAGCAGGACCACTCGAACGTGCGGGTCAAGATCATCGAGGCCAACAAGGCACGCGCCGAGGTCGCGGCCGACGAGTTGAGCCACACCGTGGTCATCAACGGCGACGCCCTCGATCGCGAAATCCTCGATGAAGCCAACATCAGCGCGACCGAGACCATCGTCGCCGTGACCAACGACGATCAGGTCAACATTCTCGCCTCGCTGCTGGCCAAACGCGCCGGCTGCCAACGCGCGGTGACGCTGGTCAATACGCTCGCATACTGGTCGCTGATCCGCTCGCTCGGCATCGATGTGGTCGTGAGCCCACGCGCATCCACCGTATCGACCATCCTGCAGCACGTGCGCCGCGGTCGTATCCGCGGCCTTCACAGTCTTCGCGACGGCATGGCGGAGATCATCGAAGCCGAGGCCCTCGAGACCTCGCCGCTCGTCGGGGTACCTATCCGCGAAACACGCCTGCCCCAGGGCATCATCATCGGCGCTCTCGTGCGCGACAACGAGGTCGTCATCCCGCGCGGCGACACGATCATTCGCGCGCACGATCGGGTCATCCTGTTCGCGGTCGCCGGCGTCGTGAAAAAGGTCGAACAGTTGTTTTCCGTGCGTGCCGACTACTTCTAGCCACCGGCGCCTCTCCCCTCGATGTCGTATGCGACGGTGCTTTCGGTCCTCGGGTGGGGTCTGGCCGCGCTCGCCGGTGCGATGTTGGCACCGGCGTTGCTCGCCTACGGGCTCGCCGAAGGGACGGCGGCATCGGCCTTCGTCGCGACGGCCGTCCTGACGGCCTTCATCGGCGGGGCGCTGATCATCGCCACCCGCGGCGCGCGCCCGGAGGTCGGCAAGCCCGAGGGCTTTCTGCTCGCCGTACTGGCGTGGACGGTGCTGCCTCTGTTCGGCGCCATCCCGTTCCTCCTCACCGGCACCTTCGACAGCTTGACCGGCGCCTACTTCGAGTCGCTCTCCGGACTCACGACAACCGGCGCCACCCTGCTCGCCGACGTCGACCAAGCGGCACGAAGCGTTCTGCTGTGGCGCGCCCTCCTCGCGTGGATCGGCGGGCTCGGCACCATCCTCCTCGCGGTGTCGCTCCTGTCGCTGCACGGAATCGGCGGAATGCACCTGTTCCGAAGCGCCATTCCGCGCGGCGAGCGCGACGCTCTCAAACCCCGCCTCGTCGAGGCCATCCGCGCGATCTGGTGGATTTACGCCACCCTCACGGCGCTCTGCACCGCGGTCCTGTGGTCCGTTGGCATGCCGCCGTTCGATGCGCTCGTGAACGCGCTCAGCGCCCTCTCGAGCGCTGGATTCACGGCGCGCGAGGGATCGATCGGCGTCTACGACAGCCCGCTGATCGAGCTCGTTCTGATTGTGTTCATGACCATCGCCGCGCTCAATTTCTCGCTCCATTGGGCCGCATTTCACGGCCGCTTCGGCTCCTATGCCGGCGATCCAGAGTGCCAGTATTTTCTCGTCCTCGCGGCGCTCGGCGCTGCGGCGGTCGCGGCACTCTACGCTTGGCAGGCGGATGCCGATACGACGCTTGCGCTCAGGACCGGCTTGTTCAACGCCGTCTCCATGCTGTCGACGACCGGCTTTACCACGGGCAATGCCGCGACCTGGCCGGTCAGCGTACCGGTGTTGTTGCTGACCTTGGCGTTGGTCGGAGGCGCTACCGGTTCGACCGCCGGCGGCATCAAGCTCATGCGCTTGGGGCTCTATTTCAAGCAGGGCGGCAGAGAGCTCGCCCGGCTCGCCCATCCGCACGGGATCGTGCGCCTCCGCTACGGTAAGCAGACCGTGGCCGAGCCCGTGATGCGTGCGGCGTGGAGCTTCTTCGTGTTGTTCATGTTTGGCTTCGTCACCGTGGCCGTGGCATTGTCGCTGTTCGGCCTTGACGCGCGCACCGCGCTCGCAGCGGCCGCGGCCGCGCTCAGCAACACGGGCCCCGCGCTGGTCATGGGGAGCGGCGGGACGGCCCACTGGGCCGCGTTTCCGGACGGCGCGAAATGGGTGATTTGCCTGGCGATGCTGGTTGGACGGCTCGAGCTTTTGACGGTGCTGGTGCTGTTCCGGGCCACGTTCTGGCGCCGCTAGCAAAGGCCCGCCAAGCATGTCCCGCATCGCCTACGTCAATGGACACTACGTGCGCCACAGCGAGGCCGCCATCCACATCGAGGACCGCGGCTACCAGTTCGCTGACGGCGTTTACGAGGTTATTGCCGTAACCGGCGGTCGATTGCTCGACGAGGGGCCCCATTTCGACCGCCTCGAGCGTTCGCTCGGCGAGCTCGCGATCCCCAGGCCCATGTCGCGTCGCGCGCTCAGCGTCGTGATCCACGAGTGCGTGCGCCGCAACCGGGTGGGGGAGGGGATCGTCTACCTTCAGATGACGCGGGGTACGGCGCCGCGCGACCACGCCTTTCCCGCCACGGCCGAGGCCACGCTCGTGGTTACGGCCCGCAACCAGGTGCCCGCACCGGCGCTTTTCAGCGACGGGGTCGCCATCTCCACACTGCCCGACCAGCGCTGGGCCCGATGCGACATCAAGTCGACCGCGCTGCTCGCGAACGTTCTCGCCAAGCAGCGGGCCCGCGAGGGCGGCTTCTATGAGGCATGGCAGGTCGACGCCCACGGCTTCGTTACCGAAGGCAGCTCGACCAATGCCTGGATCGTCAACGGCGACGGAGCCCTGCAGACACGGGATCTCGGCCCGGCGATCCTTAGCGGCATTACGCGCAGCGTCCTTCTCGATCTCGCCCAGCGCGACAACGCTGCGCTCGTCGAGGCGCCCTTCACCGTCGACGAGGCAAAGGCGGCACAAGAGGCCTTCGCCACCAGCACGACCGCGCTCGTTCTGCCGGTCGTGAGGATCGATGAGACGGTCATAGGCGATGGCCGGCCGGGGCCACTCACCTGCCGGCTGCACGACCTTTATGAGTCCCATACGCACGCGCAGGGCGCGGGGCGGCAGCGGCGGTGACCCACCGGAGCGATGGCCGGCCGCTATTGCAAGTTGCCGCTCGTTACCCCATTTTACTTGTGGACAAGCACCGGTAGGGCGCCGTCTCGCCGGCGGGGGCTCGTAGGCTCGTCGATCAGGTCGGCGGGGCCGCCGTGGACCACCGGCAATCGCTCAATCGAGATACACGGGGGCACAACCCATGTCCGCAGCGAAAGGCCAAAACCTTCAGGACGTATTCCTCAACCACATCCGCAAAAACAAGCTGCCGGTCACCGTATTCCTGGTGAACGGCGTGAAGCTCCAAGGTGTAATCAGTTGGTTCGACAATTTCTCGGTGCTACTGCGTCGCAATGGGCACGCCCAGCTCGTCTACAAGCACG
Organism: Alphaproteobacteria bacterium; assembly: GCA_965261735.1. Classification (GTDB taxonomy): domain Bacteria; phylum Pseudomonadota; class Alphaproteobacteria; order SHVV01; family SHVV01. Next base: position 4,879,314 of record OZ253470.1, on the reverse strand, counting down.
CTATTTCCACGGTGATGCCGGCGAGCGCCGTGCAGCTCTTCGAAGGCAACGAGGAGGCCGCTGTCGACGCGGAGTGATTTGAGCCTTCCGGTCAACGGGTCCTCGCCGGGCGCCGGCCGCGCCCTGGTTGTGCATCCTTATCTCAAGGGCGATGCCAACAGCCGCTCGCCGGACGCGCGGCTGGCGGAAGCGGTGGGCCTCGCCGGAGCTATCGGGCTCGATGTCATCGCCGCGGAGCCCGTTGCCCTCAAGAAGACGCGGCCGGGCACGCTGCTCGGCCCCGGCAAGATCGAGGACATCGCCGAACGCCTCGCGGGCGAGGTCGACGTGATTGTCATCGACGGCGCGCTGACGGCCGTGCAGCAGCGCAACCTCGAGCGCGCCTGGGACACCAAGGTGATCGATCGAACCGGGCTCATTCTCGAGATTTTCGGCGCGCGGGCGCGTACGAGAGAGGGACGCCTACAGGTCGAGCTCGCGGCGCTCGATTATCAGCGCAGCCGACTCGTAAGGTCATGGACGCACCTCGAGCGCCAGCGCGGCGGTTACGGCTTTCTCGGCGGCCCCGGCGAATCGCAGATCGAGGCCGACCGCCGACACATCCGCGAGCGCATCACGCGCATCAAGACCGACCTCAAGGGAATCGTTCGCACGCGACAGCTTCACCGCGCGGAGCGCCGCAAGGTGCCGTATCCCATCGTCGCCCTCGTCGGCTACACCAACGCGGGAAAATCGACGCTGTTCAACCGGCTGGCGGGTGCCGCCTCGTTCGCCGACGACATGCTGTTCGCCACTCTCGACCCAACGATGCGCGGCGTCGACCTGCCGAGTGGGCGGCGCGTCATCTTCTCCGATACGGTGGGATTAATCTCGGATCTGCCGACCGAGCTCGTCGCCGCCTTTTCGGCGACCCTCGAGGAGGTCTCGGCGGCCGACGTCGTGATTCACGTGCGCGACGCGGCGCATCCCGAGAACGAGGCGCAGAAGGCTGACGTGCTGCAGGTGCTGGACCGACTCGGCGTCACTGCCCCGGGCGAGGGCGGCCTTATCGAGGTCCTCAACAAGATCGATCTTCTCGACGCCGGTGCGCGCGGCCGCACCGCCAATATCGCCGCCCGCGAAGGCAACATGGTGCCACTGTCGGCGGCCACGGGCGAGCACTGCGAACTGCTGCTGCGATGTCTCGACGCCTGGTTTGCCCGAAGCCAGCGCGTCGTCGACCTGTCGGTTGCCCTCGAAAACGGTGCCGCGATCGCTTGGCTCTACCGCCACGGCGCCGTGCTCGAGCGCACCGATGACGAGCGCTTCGCACACCTCCGCGTAGGCCTCGACCCAGGCGATGCCGGGCGCTTCGAGGCCCTGCCGGAACGCCGAGCGTCGAACGAGCCCACCACCTAGCGACGCCGCGTGGCCCGTCTTGGGCGGGTCGAGGTCCGCGGCCGCACGGTTCTCGAGCCCGGGGTGACCGGCAAGCCCTCGACATCAGGGCGCCGTGCCAGCGAAGCATCGTTGACACTCACGGAACCGGGGCGGTATTGTTGGCACTCATCGGGGGCGAGTGCTAACAAGTGCCACCCGCTTTCATAGTTTATAGCCCGATTCGGAGATTTCTCGATGAAGATCAAGCCGTTGCACGACCGCGTCCTGGTCAAGCGCGTGGAAGAAGAGAGTAAGACCCCGGGCGGCATCATCATTCCCGATACCGCACAGGAAAAGCCCATGGAGGGCAAGGTCGTGGCGACCGGCAAAGGGGCCCGCGGCGACGACGGAAAGATCGTTCCACTCGATGTCAAGAAGGGCGACCGCATCCTTTTCGGTAAATGGTCAGGCACCGAGATAAAGATAGAGGGCGACGAGTACGTCATCATGAAGGAGTCCGACGTCATGGGCGTCCTGCAAGGATAGGAAGGTAAGATGACAGCCAAGGAAGTCGTTTTCGACACCGACGCGCGCACGCGCATGCTGCGCGGCGTCGATGTGCTTGCGGACGCGGTCAAGGTCACGCTTGGGCCCAAAGGGCGCAACGTTGTCCTCGAGAAATCGTTTGGCGCTCCACGGATCACCAAGGATGGCGTCACGGTAGCCAAGGAGATCGAGCTCGCCGACAGGGTGGAGAACATGGGCGCGCAGCTCATCCGCGAGGTCGCGAGCAAGTGCTCCGACGAGGCCGGCGACGGAACGACGACGGCGACCGTGCTGGCGCAGACCATCGCCCGCGAGGGCTGCAAGGCGGTGGCCGCCGGGATGAACCCGATGGACCTGAAGCGCGGGCTCGACTTGGCCGTCAAATCCGTGGTCGCGACCATCAAGAAGAGCGCGCGACCCGTTTCGGTCGAGAACGAGATCGCGCAGGTCGGCACGATATCGGCGAACGGCGAGAAGATGGTCGGCGACATTATTGCGCGGGCCATGCAGAAGGTTGGCAAGGAAGGCGTCATCACCGTCGAAGAGGCCAAGGGTATCGAGACCGAGCTCGATGTCGTCGAGGGCATGCAGTTCGATCGCGGCTATCTCTCGCCCTATTTCATCACAAACGCCGATAAGATGCTGACCGAGCTTGAAAATCCATACATTCTTCTGCACGAAAAGAAGCTCACCAGCATTCAGGCGATGTTGCCTATCCTGGAGTCGATCGTCCAGTCGGGGAGGCCTTTGTTGATCATCGCCGAGGATGTCGAGGGCGAGGCCTTGGCCACATTGGTGGTGAACAAGCTGCGTGGCGGGCTCAAGGTAGCGGCGGTCAAAGCGCCAGGCTTCGGCGATCGGCGCAAAGCCATGCTCGAGGACATCGCCATCCTGACCGGCGGCCAGGTCATCTCCGAGGACCTCGGCATCAAGCTCGAGAGCGTCACCGTCGACATGCTCGGCTCTGCTAAGCGGGTGAGCATCGACAAGGAGGACACCACGGTCGTCGGCGGTTCCGGCAAACAGCGCGACATCGCCGCCCGTTGCGGCCAGATTCGTCAACAGGTCGAGGAGACGACCTCCGACTACGACCGCGAAAAGCTGCAGGAACGCTTAGCGAAGCTGAGCGGTGGCGTGGCCGTCATCAAAGTGGGCGGGGCGACCGAGACCGAGGTCAAGGAGCGCAAGGACCGCGTCGAGGATGCGCTGCATTCGACGCGCGCGGCGGTCGAGGAGGGCATCATTCCCGGCGGTGGCGTCGCCCTTTTATACGCCACCAAATCCCTCGACAAGCTCAAGCCCGCGAACGACGACCAGAGGGTGGGGATCAACATCCTGCGCCGCGCGCTGGCGGCACCGCTCCGTCAGATCGTCGAGAACGCCGGCCACGACGGCGCCGTCGTGGCCGCCAAGCTCTTGGAGAAGAAGAGTACGACCATGGGCTTTGACGCCCAGTCGGACACGTATGTGGACCTCATGAAGGCCGGGATCATCGATCCGGCCAAGGTCGTGCGCATCGCGCTCACCGACTCGGCGTCGATCGCCGGGCTCTTGTTGACGACCGAGGCGATGGTCGCCGAGAAGCCCGACGAGAAGGAGCCGATGCCGGCGATGCCTCCTGGAGGCATGGGCGGCATGGGTGGCATGGGCATGTAGCCGCACCGGCCACGAGTTGCTAAGGGGCCCGCACCGCTGCGGCCCCCTTTTTTTGGGGCTTACATACTTAGCTTGACGGGCAGGTTCGCCGGCTGCCGTGGCCCCCGTCTTAGCTGCAATGCGGTCGCCGAAGAGTGCTTTTTCCGGTCTTGGGCTGTTGTGTTACGTTCGTACCGACTGACGCGAGCGCGGGATTGCCGCCTGTCAAGTTAAGTATGTAAGCCCCTTTTTTTGCCTCGGAGCGCGCGCCGGGCCGGTGTTTCAGGTCTCGCGATGGACGGCGAAAGGCGCGAACGCTTGCGCGACCGGCATGATCTCCATGGTATTGACGTTGATGTGCGCGGGCAGGGTGGCGACGAAGCGAATGATCTCGGCGACATCCTCGCCATTGAGGGGCGTCATGCCCTGGTAGAGCGCCCGCGCCTTGCCGCGATCGCCGTCGAAGCGCACCTCGGAGAATTCGGTTTCCGCCATGCCCGGCTCGAGGCAGGTCACCCGCACGTTGTAGCCGAGAAGATCGGCCCGTAGCGCGAGCGAGAACTGGTGTACGAAGGCCTTGGTCCCGGCATAGACGTGGCCGCCGGGATAGGGATAGCTGCCGGCCACGGAACCGAGGTTGATAATGTGGCCGCGGCGACGCTCGGTCATGCCGGGGATCACGGCTCGTGTCACGTGAAGAAGGCCCTTGATGTTGGTATCGATCATCGCCTCCCAGTCCGCCATCTCGGCGTCCTGCGCGGGTCCCATGCCGAGTGCCAGCCCGGCATTGTTCACGAGCAGATCGATAGCGGCGAAGGCTGGCGGCAGCCCGGCGATCGCGCGCTCGACGGCGGCCTGGTCGCGCACGTCCAGGGCGATGGTGTGGAGGCCGTCGCCGCATTCGCGGGCCAAGGCCTCGAGGCGCTCGGCGCGCCGCCCGGCCGCAACAACCCGGGCGCCGTCCTTGGCGAAGAGACGGGCGGTCGCCGCGCCAAAGCCCGAGGTAGCGCCGGTGATCAGCACTGTGTTCACGGCCGCGCTCATTCGCGTTCGCGCCGCTTGGCCTGGTCCCATAGCGCGTCCATGGCGGCCAGCGTCACCGACTCGGGCGCCTGCCCCTCGGAGGCCAGCGCCGTCTCGACATGGCGGAAGCGGCGCTCGAATTTAACGTTGGCCCCGCGCAGCGCGGTCTCCGGATCGATCCCCAGGCGACGCGCCAGATTGACGAAGGTAAACAGGACGTCGCCGGCTTCTTCGGCATGACGCTCGCCCGCGCCGCCCTCGGCGAGAGCCTCCTTGAGCTCGCCGATTTCCTTGTCGAGCTTGTCGAATATCTCTGCCGCGTCAGACCAATCAAAGCCGGCGCGCGCCGCACGGCCCTGTAGCTTGGCGGCGCGCGATAGGGCGGGGAGCGCAAGCGGTACGCCCTCGAGCCGGCTCACGGGGCCTGGGCCGGCGCGGCGTTCGCCCGCCTTGATGTCCTCCCAGTGCCGGGTTTGCTCGGCCGCCGTATCGATGACGGCGTCGCCGAACACGTGGGGGTGGCGGCGCGTCATCTTGTCGGAGACGGCATCGCTCACGTCCGCGAAATCGAACCAGCCGGCCTCGCGCGCCAGCTGCGCGTGGAACACGACCTGAAACAGCAGATCGCCGAGCTCCTCCTTGAGCGCGTTTGGATCGCCCCCGCGAATCGCTTCGGCGACCTCATAGGCTTCCTCGATAGTGTAGGGAGCGATGGTCGCGAAATCCTGCTCGCGATCCCACGGGCAGCCGGATTCGGGATCGCGCAGCCTGGCCATGATGGCGAGCAGGCGCTCGATCGCCCGGTGCGATTCCGTCATGGGCCCATTATCTCGTTAGGGGTAGCGGGCAGCAAGGCGCTTTCGGGTGCGTCGCGCAGCGCTTGGCGCCGAATGAACGAAAGCTGACGCACGCGGAGAGGAGCACGCCTGAGCCGGGGAATGGTGGTGATAGAGAGATATCGTAAATCGCATAATATATATTATGGTAAAAACTATTATCTTACTTTATACCAATGCGTTCCTAGACTTTTTTGAGTCATAGAGACCGGCGCTGTTAACGACCCCTAAGCCTCGATGATCAGGCCGTCATAGGCGGGCTCGACGCCGTGCGGCAATTGCCGGCAGAGAGCCCGGTAGTCGAGTTCCGTGGTCATGTGGGTCAAGATTGCGCGCGCGGGTCGTACGCGCGCAATCCAGCTTAGCGTCAGCTCGAGGTGGGCGTGAGTAGGATGCGGCTGTGGTCGCAGAGCGTCCACGATCCACACCCCTACCCCCTCCAGCACCCGGAACGACTCTTCCGGCAGGCTCACGAGATCGGTCGAATAGGCGATCGGACCGAAGCGAAACCCGACCGTGTCCACCGGGCCGTGCCCCTGGCGGAATGGCTCCACCGCAACGCCGCCGACCTCAAAGGGACCATCGATGAGGTTCGGCGCGAGAATCGGCGGGTAGTCGGACGCCGGATCCTCGCCAAATGCGTACGCGAAGCGCGCCCTGAGGGCACCCAGTGTGTTGGAGTCGGCATGGACGGCGACCGGGCAGCGAGCACGATAGGCGAACAGCCTCAGATCGTCGATGCCATGCGAGTGATCGGCATGGTCGTGCGAATAGAGTACGGCGTCGATGCGATCGATATCGTTAGCCAGGCACTGTGCCCGCAGATCGGGCGAGGTATCGACCAGGAGGCGCGTCCCCAGGTCTTCGATGAGGATCGAGGCGCGAAGGCGCCGGTTGCGCGGCTCGGCCGGGTCGCAGGCACCCCAGTCGTTGCCGATACGTGGCACGCCGCTCGAGGTGCCGCAACCGAGAATGACGCAGCGCATCAGGGCGCGCGCGCCTTGGAAAACAACGCGTGGAAGTTGCGTGTCGTCTGCGCCGCAAGCTCCTCGAGAGGCACCGCCCTGAGTTCCGCGACATGGGTCGCCGTGTGCGGCAGAAACTCGGGCGCGTTACGCTTACCGCGATGCGGCACCGGAGCCAGATAGGGCGCATCGGTTTCGACGAGCAGTCGCTCGGCCGGTACGTCGCGCGCGATCGCGCGAATATCACCCGCGTTCTTGAACGTGACGATCCCGGAGAAGGAGATGTAGAGACCCATCTCGAGGGCTCGCTCGGCGAGCGCCCGGCCCGCAGTGAAGCAGTGGATAACGCCGCGAAACGGTCCTGCCGCCATCTCCTCGGCCAGGATATCGGCGACATCGTCGTCGGCATCGCGCGCATGGACGACCAGCGGCAGGTCGCAGGCACGGGCAGCGCGGGCGTGGGCGCGGAAGCTTTCCTGCTGGCGCGGCCTGGGGCTGTGCTCATAGTGGTAATCGAGCCCCGTTTCTCCGATGGCGACCGCCTTGGGGTGCTGCGCGAGCGCGATCAGCGCCTCCTCATCGACGTCGGGTTCGGCCGCGGCGTCGTGCGGATGCAGGCCGACCGAGCACCACACCTCGTCGTAGCGCTCCGCCAGGTCGCGCACCTGCGCGAACTGGCTCGGCCGCGTGCCGATCGTCAGCATCGCGGCGACGCCGGCGGCGCGCGCACGCGCGATCAGGCCATCGTGCTCGCCCTCGAAGTCGGGAAAATCGAGGTGGCAATGGCTATCGACCAGCATCGCTTTCACCTCGCGCGTGTAGGGCGCACGCCTCAGGCGGACGCCGCCGCCGGCTCCACGTAGCGCGGGAATATGGCGACCGGTGGCGGTAATGGCGTCCCCGGCGCTAGAGCGGACTCATCGTTGAGCCGTGTGAAGTCGCGAGCGTCCTCGGGCAGCCCCAATTGATCGAGGATCGCCGTTGCGGAATCGGGCACGAACGCGAGCAGGAGAATACCGAGGCGGCGCAACACCTCGGCCAGCACATACAGCACCGTCGCCATGCGCGCGGGGTCGGAGGTCCGCAGCTGCCACGGCGCCTGGGCGTCGACGTAGCGGTTGGCGGCGCCGACGACGTTCCATAGCTCGACGAGGGCGGCGTGGATTTCCTGGCACGCCATCGCCTCGCGCGTGACACCGAGGAGCGCCGCCGCCGCGGCGAGCAACTCGGAGTCGGCCTCGCCCAACTCGCCCGGCGCGGGAACGCGGGCCCCGCAATTGCGGTTGATCATGCTGAGTACGCGCTGGACGAGGTTGCCGAGATCGTTGGCGAGATCGCTATTGATTCGGTTGACCACGGCGCGGTGCGAGAAGTCGCCGTCGTTGCCGAAGGGCAGCTCGCGCATAAGGAAATAGCGCACCGGATCGAGACCGTATTTCGCCACCAGATCGTTCGGCGCGATGAAGTTGCCGAGCGATTTCGACATCTTCTCGCCCTCGACGGTCCACCAGCCGTGGGCGAACACGCGCTCCGGAGGCGCGACCCCCGCCGCCATCAGGAAGGCTGGCCAGTAGACTGCGTGAAACCGCAGGATGTCCTTTCCGACCATGTGGATGGTGGCCGGCCAGTAGGCGGTGAACTGCGGCGAATAGACCTCGGGGTAGCCGAGCGCCGTGATGTAGTTGGTGAGCGCGTCCAGCCACACATACATGATGTGGTCGGGATCGCCCGGTACCGGCACGCCCCATTTGAAGCTCGTCCGCGAGATCGACAGGTCGCGCAAGCCGCCCTTGACGAAACTTACGACCTCGTTGAGGCGCCCCTTGGGCAGGACGAAATCCGGATGGGCGGCATACAGCTCCAGGAGCCGATCCTGCCAGGCGCTTAAGCGAAAGAAGTAGCTCGGCTCCTCCACCCACTCGATCGGGGCGCCCGAGGGTGCGGCCTTGCCGCCTTCCCCTTCGATCAGCTCGTCCTCGGCGTAGAACGCCTCGTCGCGTACCGAGTACCAACCGGCGTAGGTGCCGAGATAGATCTCGCCCGCCTCGTCGAGCGCCCGCCAGATAGCCTGAGAGGCACCGGCATGGCGGACCTCGGTGGTACGGATGAAGGCGTCATCCGAATAGTTCATGAGATGCGAAAGATCGCGGAAGTTCTGGCTTACCCGGTCACAGAAGGCCTGCGGCGCCTCGCCGGCCGCGGCGGCCGATTTCTCCACCTTCTGACCGTGCTCGTCGGTGCCCGTCAGGAACATGACGTCGCGGCCGTCGAGCCTCATGAAGCGCGCCAGTACGTCGCAGGCGAGCGTGGTGTAGGCGTGCCCGATGTGGGGCACGTCGTTGACGTAATAGATGGGCGTGGTGATGTAGAAGGCGTTCGCCGCCGCCATGAAACCTCTCCGCTCGCCCCGCTCCACTATATCTGCGCCGTGCCCGTCACCCACGGCAGGACCGGCGAATCGCCATCCTGCACCGCCCGATCGAGGGCGGAGAAAACGTTGAGGACAACCTGTTTTCTGTCGAGGTTGGCGCCGTGGGCGGCGGCGAGTAGCGCGCTCGCCTTTTCCCACACCTCGGCCCATCGATCAAGGTCGCGGCGCGCCAGCAGGCGCTCTGCCAGGGCGCGTTCGCCGCCGACTATCTCCGTGAACGGCTCGCCCGCCGCCCCACCCCGGATCATCTTGGCGAGCCAGCCGCCGAGGAACCAGGCGAGGGTCTCCAGTGAGTCCTCACCGCCCCGCCTCGATAGTCGGTCGCCGAGGCGGTGCGCGCGCCCGATGTCGAGGCCCGGAAGAGAGGAAAGGAGACCGACGACCTCCTCGTAAAGCGCCATGCCTCCGGCCGCGGCGATCCGCAGCGCTCGTCCCGGACTGCCCTCGGCAAGTCCGGTGAGCGCGGCGCGCTCCACCTCGCTGAGGTCGGGGGCACGCGCGCCGAGGAACGCGGTTAATGCATCGTCGGCCAGCGGCCGCAACGCGAGCTTGCGGCAACGCGAGCGGATCGTCGGTGCCAGCCCGCCCGGCGCATGGGCGATCAGAAGAACGAGGCCAAAGGCCGGCGGCTCCTCGACGATCTTGAGCAGAGCGTTGGCGGCGTTGCGGTTCATCTCATCAGCGGCGTCGATGATAGCCACACGCCAGCCGCCCTCGGCCGCCGTCAAAGAAAAGAACTGCGGCAGCTGGCGCGCGTCATCGACGACGATCTCGTCGCGCATGCGCTTGCGGCGCTCGTCCCACGACTTCTCCACGACCAGCAGGTCGGCGTGACCGCCCGAGGCGACGCGCCGGAACACGCCGTCATCGGCTGACAGGGCCAGGCTCGGAGGCAGGCCGGCGCGATCGGGCCCGCCCGGCGCGCCCGTGCGCCCCGCCGCGAGCACGAAGCGCGCGAAGCGGTAAGCGAGCGTCGCCTTGCCCACTCCCTTGGGGCCGCTGATCATCCACGCGTGCGGCATGCGACCGGTGGCGAAGGCCCGAGCGAGCACGCGCTCGGCCTCCTCGTGGCCGACAAGGTCAGGATTGTCGCGCGGGGAAGGTGCGGCTTCGGCTACGGGCTCGGCCATCAGCTTTGACCCTGCGAGATCCCGAAGCGGTCGGCCACCGCGCGCCACACCGCCTCCTGGACCCGCTCGATAGGACCGCGCGCGTCGATGACGACGCAGCGAGTCGGATCGCGCTGGGCAATGTCGAGGAAGGCATCGCGAACGCGTTGATGGAAGCTGGCATCCATGCGCTCGTAACGGTCGCGCCGGCGGCGGCGGGTGTCGAGCCTGGTCGCGCCGTCATCGACCGGGATATCGAGGACCAAAGTCAGGTCAGGAGCGAAATCGCCGATCACCGTCCTATGCAGACCCTCAACGGCGGCCTGCCCGAGTCCGCGCCCCGCCCCCTGATAGGCGGCCGTGGAGTCCGTGAAGCGGTCGCACACGACCCACCTCCCTGTGGCCAGCGCCGGCTCGATGGTCTCGCTCAGGTGCTCGCGGCGCGCGGCGAAATGCAGCAGCGCTTCGCTCATGGGCTGCCACGTGCCGGCCGGATCGAGGAGGAGGCTGCGGATCGCCTCGGCGCCGCGCGCCCCACCGGGCTCGCGGGTGACCAGGGTATCAACCCCCCTCTCCCGCAGAGCCTCGCCCAACAGGCGCGCCTGTGTCGACTTGCCGGCGCCCTCGCCGCCCTCGACCGTGATGAATTTGCCGGGATCCAAAGCGTTGCGCGGCGGTCAGGCATCTCCGCCGATCAGCGACCGGCGGCCCCCCACAGCAGATAGCCGACTGCCGCCTGAAAGCGGCCGAGCACGCCCAGGCGCGCGACGCTCTCGCCGGCGAACAAGGGCACACCGATCCCGGGGGCGCCGGGCGCGTCGACGATGAGTTCGCCGATGCGATCCCCTTTGGCGATGGGCGCCGGCACGGGACCGTCATAGGCGACCTTGACCGTCATCGCGCGCCGCGCCTTGCGGCTCAACGTCACGGTGAGCGGGTCCTTCAGGACGAGCGGCACCTGCGCTTCCGTCCCGAGCCAAACGTCCGCCGTGTCGACCGTGTTGGCCGCCTCGAACAGGGTGTAGTTGCCGAACTCGCGGAACCCCCAATCGAGCAGGCGCTCGGCCTCGCGCGACCGCTGATTGACGCTCTCGAGGCCGCTGAGCACGACGACGACGCGGCGGCCATTGCGCACGGCCGACGCGGTCAACCCGTAGCCCGACTCCTTCGTGTGCCCCGTCTTGAGGCCGTCGGAGCCAACCTCCTTGTAGAGCAGCGGATTGCGATTGCCCTGCTTGATGCCGTTGTAGGTGAAGGACTTCTCGGCAAAAAAGCCATAGTACTGGGGGAAGTCCTCGATCAGGCGGATGGCGAGCGTAGCGAGATCGCGCGCCGTGGTCAGATGCTCCGGGTCAGGCCAGCCACTCGCGTTCCTGAACGTCGTGTTGAGGAGCCCGATCTCGCGTCCGCGCCTAGTCATCTCGGCCGAGAACGCCTCCTCGGTACCAGCCAGCCCCTCGGCGATCACGATGCACGCATCGTTGCCCGACTGCACGATGATGCCGCGCAGCAGATCCTCGACCGAAACCCGGGTGTTGACGCGGACGAACATCTTGGAGCCGCCCATGCGCCAGGCTTTTTCGCTGACGGGCATGGTGTCGGTGAGGTTGAGACCACCCTCGGCGAGGCGCTCGAACACCATGTACACGGTCATCAATTTGCTCATCGATGCGGGCGCCATCGGATCATCGGCGGCGCGTTCGACGAGGACGGTGCCGGTGTCGATATCTACAGCGAACACCTGGGCCGCCGGCGTCTCGAAGGCATGGGCGGGCAGCGCGCCGGCGACGCAAAGCAACACGACCGCAAGGAGGCGCAGGCCGCGCGGCTGACGAGTTGTACAAGTCATGGAGGTTTACTAGAGCCTCGGCTGGTGGGCTTGATCGGCGGCGTCAGTCTACCACAATGCGGGCCCCGGAATGGCCGCCGCCGATGACCCTTGCGAGCGCCACATCGGCCTCCTCTACCGACTCGAGGGGGCCGATTCGAACCCTGTAGAAGCGCTGCCCCTTGACCGTCGCCGTGGTGATCTGCGCGGACCCCAGAGACGCCAACCGGCTGGCGAGGGCCTGCGCATTGGCGTGCTGGACGAAGGCGCCCGCCTGGACATACATGCGCGTCTCCTTGACCGCCTCGCGCGAAACGATGGAAGGGCGCTGCTGAGGCGTGGCCGGCGCGACGCTGACGCCGGCCGGCGGCGCGAGCCGCTGGCCGCGAACCGGAACGATCGGGACCGCGGCGATCTCGCGTCGCTCCTCCTCGGAAGTCTCGGGCCGCCTCCCGACATAGCGCTCCGACTTTGATTGAATGGCACTCACCCGGACCCGCGCCGTGCCCTGGCGCACAAAGCCGAGCAGCTGCGCCGCGCGGCGCGAGACGTCGATGATGCGGCCGTTGACGAAGGGTCCACGAGCGTTGACCCGAAGCACCAAGGAGCGGCCGTTCTGGAGGTTCGTCACGCGCACCGTCGTCGGCATGGGCAGGGTTTTGTGCGCCGAGGTCAGGGCGTTCATGTCGTAGACTTCGCCGTTCGCCGTGGTCCGGCCGTGAAACGGCACGCCATACCAGGAGGCGATACCCGTTTGCTCGTAGTCGGGATCTTCGCGCGGGGTGTACCAGACACTGCCCACCTGGTAGGGGTCGCCCACCTTGTACGTCGGGCTGTCGACGCCCGTCGCGACCGCCGGCGGCGCGCTCGGCGCCGAGGACTCCAGCGACTCCGCCACCTGTTTGGCCGTGTGGACGGCGAGCCGAGTCTGCGCGCACGCACCCACCAGCGCGGCCGCAACGACAACGGTAAAGAGGCGCACTCCCCCCGCTTTCCCCCATGACCTAGTGGGACAGCAGCTCAATGAGCGTCTATGTAGTAGTCTAACGGTCGGCGATGCGATCGGCAAGAAGTCCCACCGCGAGCGCAAAATAGGTTGACCGATTCCATCTGAGGATGGCGTGGTGGTTGTCGTAGACCAGGAACGCCGGTCCCCGGCCCTCCTGCGCCTGGATTAGTGAGGCTGCCAGGGGCCTGCTCGGAAGGTCGCGGCCGTCCGCGCGGCGCACGCCCAGGCCCTGCCACTCGGGCAGCCGCTTGACGACCTTGGTGCCGACCAGGCCTCGATCGAAGCCCACGGGTAGGCGCACCTCACGACCCCAGGTGATGTCGTCGCGCCAGCCCGACTTGGCGAGATAGTTGGCGGTCGACGCAAACACATCGGCGGGCGTCGTCCATATATCGCGGCGCTCGTCACCGTCGTGGTCGATCGCGAAGCGCAGAAAGCTCGAAGGCATGAACTGGCTCTGGCCCATCGCACCGGCCCACGAGCCCTTCATGTCACGCGGCGCAATGTGACCCTGATCGAGAATGACGAGCGCATCCATTAACTGTGCGCGGAAGTAGGCGCTGCGGCGCCCATCAAACGCCAGCGTTGCAAGGGCCGGCACCACGTCGAAGCCACCGGTGATACGACCGAAGTCGGACTCGATGCCCCACAACGCAACGATAAAGCGCGGCTGGACCCGGTAGGCTGCGGCGATTTCTTCGAGCAGGCCCCGATGCTCGGCCAACAGCGCGCGCCCCCGCTTCACCCGCCGCTCCGGTATCACGCGGTCGAGGTATTGCTCGAAGGTCAGCGTGAACTCGGGCTGACGGCGGTCGAGCTCGATCACGCGCGGTATCGGCGCCACGCCGCTCAGAGCCGCGTCAAGCGTGACCGCGCGAACGCCGCGGGCGAGGGCCTCGGCGCGGACCCCGTCGAGCCAGGTCGCGAAATCGCGCTCGGCGGCGTGCCCGGGCCCCGGCGAAGTGGCGGCCAAGGCAACGAACAGGGCGAGGTGCCCCATCGCGAAGCCGCGACGATCTCGCGACCAGAGCCCGCGCCACGTCACGCGGCGGGCCCCGGTAGGAGCGCGTTGGTGAGCCCCAGCACGCGATAGGCGATGAGGCCGAGCCATTCGCGGAAGACAGCGTTGAACCGGTTGAGCTTGCCGGCGAACTTGAGCCCGATGCCGTACGGCTTGTGTCGATCCAGGCGGTAGTCCGTCGCGTGGGGCACGACGTCCCAGCCAACTTGGCGGAAACAGCCCCCCGCCCGCGGCATGTGCTGAGCCGACGTCACCAGAAGCCACACCTCGCCTGCAGCCGGGTTAGCCAGGGGAAGGCTGTTTCGCGCGTTTTCATATGTATTGCGGGCGGCACGCTCGAACGTCACGCGGCCGACATCAAATCCGATGTCGTGCATCACCTGTTCGACCACATCGGCCTCGCGCAGCGCCCCCGGCTGCAGCGAACCAGAACCGCCGGTGAAAATGAGCCGGGCCTCGGGATGGCGCCGGGCGAGCGCAACGAACTCGGTGATTCGCTCGGCGTTGTCGTTGAGCGAAACCCGCCCCCAGGCCGCGGTCGCCTTGAGGCTGCTAGCCCCTCCGAGTAGGACGATTCCGTCGACCCGGTCGGGCTCCGCCTGCCCGCTCCAGAACCGACTCTCCAAGGGAAGGGCAAGGAGGGCGCCGAGGGGCAGAACCATGATGGCCAAAAAGGCGACGGTGGCCCAGAGCGTCAGCAGCCGCCCCCAACGCCGCCACCGGGTCCAGGATAGCGCGACACCGACGACGAGGAGCAAGAACAGAGCGTTGCCCGGCTCGACGAGGAACCAAAGGACCTTCGACGCCACGAACGTCATGCGCGTGTGATAGCGGGCCGAGCGGCGAAGCGCAACGGCCGCGCCCGCGGCCGGCCAACACCCCGCTTAGGGACTGAACTGCATGTACACGAGCTTGGCGAGCTTGAGCAGGGCTTCGCGGTCCATCTCGCCGACGACGGCGTAGCCGAGCGGGCTATGGATCCAGTAGAGAGCGCCGACGTCGCCGCGGCGGTCGTATCGGAACGCCGTCTCGCGATCGCTCGTGTCAAAGTGGCGAAGGTAGAGAGTGAGGCGCTCGCCCTTCGTGTTCTCATACATGAATTGGGCGACGGGTGCCCGAGCCGCAGGGACCAGGCGCCCGCCGACGAGCTCGAATCCGGCCTCGTCGAGCCGCGGCGCCTTTATCGGGGTACCGACCCGTTTCGACAGCCAGCCGACGAGATGCGCCTCGTCGCTCGCCGCGACCTCGACGGCATGACGAATCTCGGGCGCATACACGATGTGGGCGACCAGCGCGTCCTCGGCGAAGAGACCACCCAGGGCGGTGCGCCCGCCCGCGCTATCGTTGAGCCACCAGCCGCCCGCGCCACCGACGACGACACCGAGCAACGCGGCCGCTGCCCTGCCGATCCACGGGCGTTGGTGGAGTCGGTGTCGGCGCAGCATCGCCGGCGGAATGGGCTCATCGAGGACGGTATCATAGAGTGCATGCAGGATCTCCCGGTCCGCCCGGTACCCGCGCACGCGCTCGGCATCCTCCGGATGCCCCTCGAGGTGGGCCTCGACCGCCGCGCGCGCCGCCGCATCGAGGCTGTCATCCACGTAAGCGTGGAGCTCGTCCTCGGTGACTGGAATCGGGCGCTTGGTCATGTTCCCTCTTTCCGCCGCGCCGGGTCGACGCCTGAAACGAGCAGCCGCAGGCGGGCCCGCCCGCGCGCAAGGCGCGACATCACCGTGCCTATCGGTACCTCCAAGACCTTGGCGGCCTCCGCGTATGTCATGCCCTCGAGCCCGACGAGGAGGATGACGGCGCGCTGCTCCTCCGGCAGCTGGCGCAACGCCACCGCGACGCTGCCGATCTCGACGTACGCTTCCTGGGCCGGATCGACGGCACGCTCGCTACCCCTGTCGCTGAGTGGGACGAGCGTGGGCCGCCGGCGTTCGCGGCGCACCATGTTGGCGTATTGATTGTGCAAGATCGTAAACAGCCAGGCCCTCAGGTTGCTGCCCCGGCGCCACAGATAGAAGCGGCTCCAGGCGCGCTCGAGACAGTCCTGCACCAGGTCGTCGGCGAGCGTTTGGTTGCCGGTCAACGCCCTCGCATACCGCCGCAACCGCGGTATCTGTTCGATGATAAGGCTGCCTTTGTCGTCCACATATGCTCCGGGATCTGCGGGACGCGGGCGCGGTCCATTCAACCGCGAAACCCGGGCCCCCGCAACCGCGGCCCTTCGAACCTCGCCCTGAAGACCCTTCTGGCAGAACCCCTGGCTGCTGGTCAGTTGAAAGCAACTTGCCGAGCGGACACCACGGACGGTAGCCTCCGCAGCACCACCGCAAGCGTAAACACCGCGGCGGCTTGAATATTCCCCGGGGTGCGGGCCGTCCGGCCCCTGGCGAAGATACGAACGAGGGACCGATGGTGAAGTTTGGAGTGAGTCAACCGGTGACCCGCAAGGAGGACCAGCGCTTCCTCACCGGCACGGGTCGTTATACCGACGACATCAACCTACCGGGTCAGGCGCATGCCTTCATCCTGCGCTCGCCGCACGCGCACGCGGTCATCCGCTCCATCGAAACGTCGAAGGCCAAGGCCGCGGCCCAGGTGCTTTGCGTGCTGACGGGAGAGGATGTGGCGGCCGACGGCCTAGGCGACGTCCCCTGTATCGCTGCCGTGACGAACCGCGACGGTAGCAAGAGCCCGGTGCCACCCAATCCCCTGCTGAAGCGCGAGCGCGTGCGCCACGTGGGTGATGCGGTCGCGCTGGTCGTCGCGGAAACATTGGACGCCGCGCGCGATGCGGCCGAACTCGTCGCCGTCGATTACGACCCGCTGCCGGTCGTAACCGACACCGCGCGGGCCGCGGGCCCCGATGTGCCGCTGGTCTGGGACGACGCCCCGAACAACATCGTCTACGACTGGAGCACGGGCGACGAGGCCGCCACCGAGGCGGCCTTCGCGGCGGCTACCCACGTCACGCGGCTCGACTTCGTCAACAACCGCGTGATCATCAATTCGATGGAGCCGCGCGGCGCCGTCGGCAGCCATGATCCGGCGGGTGATTCCTACACGCTGTACACGACCACCCAGGGCGGCCATTACGTCCGCGACGTCGTCGCCGGGAGCATTCTCGACGTCGCGCCCGAGCGCGTGCGCGTCGTCACCCCGGACGTGGGCGGCGGTTTCGGTATGAAGCTGTTTCTTTACCTCGAATACGCGCTCACCCTGTGGGCCGCGCGCCGCGTCGGCCGCCCGGTCAAGTGGACCTGCGACCGCAGCCAGGCGTTCGTCAGCGACACCCAGGGGCGCGACCACGTCACCCATGCCGAGCTCGCGCTCGACGCGGACGGCAAGTTTCTCGCGGTGCGCGCACAGACCTACGCCAACATGGGCGCCTATCTCTCCAACTTCGCGCCCTCGGTTCCCAACAAAAGGATGCAGGTCGGGGTTTATGCGATCCCGACCGCCTATGTTGCCTACAAGGGCGTCTACACCAATACGGTGCCGGTCGACGCCTACCGCGGGGCCGGGCGGCCCGAGGCGATCTACCTGATCGAACGCCTGATCGATGTAGCCGCGCGCGAGCTGGCGATCGACGGCGCGGAGCTTCGCCGGCGCAACTACATCCCCGCCGACGCGATGCCCTACACGACCTGCCTCAAGGTGACCTTCGACAGTGGCGAGTTCGCCCGCAACATGGACGATGCGATGGCCCTCGCCGGCTGGAAGGATTTCGCGAAGCGCCGCGAAGCGGCGCGCTCCCGCGGCCTGTTGCGCGGGATCGGCATGGCCTACTACATCGACATCACCGGCGGTCCATTGATTGGCGGCGAGGACGCCGTCCTACGCTTCGAAGAGGACGACAGCCTCACCGCCATGGTCGGCACGCAAGCGAGCGGCCAGGGCCACGAAACGCCATTCGCCCAGATTCTCGTCGATCGATTGGGCGTCCCGTTCGACGCCATCAACGTTCGCGAGGGCGACACCGACGATACCCCGAGCGGCCACGGCTCGGGCGGGTCGCGCACCATCATGGACGGCGGCGGCGCCGTATTGGTCGCCGCCGACGACTTGATCGACAAGGCCAAGCCGATCGCGTCCGAACTTCTCGAGGCGGCGGCGAGCGACATCGAGTTTGCCGATGGGCGCTTCACCGTGGCCGGCACAGACCGCTCGGCCGACCTCCTCAGCGTTGCCGCGGCGGCCCGCAAGGGCAACGGCGGCGCCCTCATCGGCGGCGGTACCTTCACGCCGGAAGCCTCCGCCTTTCCCAACGGCTGCCACGTCTGCGAGGTCGAGATCGATCCCGACACGGGCGTGGTCGCTCTCGTCAACTTTACCGCGGTCGACGACTTCGGCCGGGTCGTCAATCCGCTGACGCTCGCCGGCCAGGTACACGGCGGCGTCGTCCAGGGCGTGGGCCAGGCGCTGATCGAGAATACGGTCTACGACGAAGGTTCGGGTCAGCTACTCACCGGCAGCTTTATGGACTATGGCTTGCCGCGCGCGAGCGATATTCCCACGATCGCCGTCGATTGGAACGAGGTCCCCTGCCCCACCAACCCGCTCGGCGTCAAGGGTGCCGGCGAGGCCGGCGCCATCGGCGCGCCGCCCGCGGTGGTCAACGCCGTCGTCGACGCGCTCGCCGGGCTCGGCATCACCCATGTCGACATGCCGGCAACGCCGGAGCGGGTCTGGCGGGCGATTCGCGCCGCCGGCGGCTAGCCGCGAACGAAGTCGGTTACCAGCTGGCAGAACCTGTCGTTGTGCTCAAGGTGCGGCATGTGCCCGCACTCGTCGACGATGACGAGATTCGAGTTGGGCAGGCGCTTGTGCTGCTCCTGGATGACCGGCAGCTTGGCACGAAT
Source organism: Alphaproteobacteria bacterium (assembly GCA_965261735.1). Classification (GTDB taxonomy): domain Bacteria; phylum Pseudomonadota; class Alphaproteobacteria; order SHVV01; family SHVV01. The sequence goes on along the minus strand of OZ253470.1, from coordinate 4,860,684 downwards.
GTCGTCGCGTCCCTGGATGGTCAGCGTCGGCACCTTGATCTCCTCGAGTCGCTCGAAGACCCGATGCGCCGGAGAATTGACCGACGCCACCATGCCGTCGAGGAACTGCTGGAAATAGGGCAGGCGATCGGGTTGGGCGTAGATCGTGAGCTGAGTGAGAATAACGTCGTCGGGTATCTTTGACTTGTCGTAAAAGATGCGCCCGAGCCGGGCGTGACAGGTCTCGAACGTTGGATTGCCGAGCGCCGAGGTGGCGTTCTTGCGGGTGCCATCGAGGGAACTCGTCAATTCCTCGGGCGGATGAAACACGGACGCACTACCGATCAGTATCAGCTTTTCAATGCGCTCCGGGCGATCGAAGTAGGTGAGCGCCGAGATCAGCGCGCCATACGAGCTGCCGCCGATGGCGCAGCGCTCGATCCCCAGCTGGTCGAGGAACTTCCGTAGGTGCGCGACGTTGTGAAGCTGCGGCGGCTCGCCCTTGAGGTCGATCGTATCGGTGAACCCGCTCCCCAACATGTCCGGCGCGTACACGGCGAAATCCTTCGCCAGCCGATCGATGCTTGAAGCCCAGTTGTCCGCCGAGACGCCGCCGCCATGCACGAGCACCAGCGGATAGCCCTCGCCCTCGTGGTAGTAGCGAGTGTTGACGCCATCGACGTCCGTGAAGCTGATGCGCATGTTGCCCTCCCGTAATATTCTTGATCGTCTACGCGCGCGCATCTTGCGCGAAGGCCGCAATCGCTGTCGACGGAAAACGTGGTCACCCTTCAGCCGCTGCCGGCAAACTCCCTCAAGGCACGGAACAGCGCCTCATCGCTGATGAGGCGCGGCACCTTGTGTTGACCGCCGAGCTGACCTCGGCTTTTCATCCATGCGGCGAAGCCGCCGCGGGAGAGCGCTTGAACGCGGGGCGCATTGAGCCCGAATCCACCGGCGCGGTGGGCCGCGTAGTCCTCGTTGGTCTCGCACAACCGTACATCGAGCGCCCGCGCGAAGGCGGCGAGCTGGCCCATGGTCGGGAGGCCATCGGCGAACTCGACGACATAGAGGTGGCCGCCGAGCTCGCCCACGTGTTGCGGAAAAGTGGCACCCACGGCGTAGTCCGCGACAGTTGTGCCGGTCTCGGCCGCCGCGTCGGCGACCGCCGCCTCGACCTCCTCGGCGATGAGGTGCTCGCCAAAGGCGGACAGCGTGTAGGACGTGCGGCCGGTTACGACGATGCGGGGCGGATGGCGCGCGACGAAGCGCACCGTGTCACCGACGACGTAAGCCCACAGCCCGGCGCAGCTGCTCAGCACGAGCGCGTAATTCACCTCCGGCTCGACCGTGGCCAGCCAGTGGCGCACGGGATTGGGGTTGTCGAGTTCGCCGACGGGAACGAACTCGAAGAACAGCCCGTTGTCCAGGGCGAGCCTGAGCCCATCGTCGGCGCCGCGGTCGGCGATGGCGATGAAGCCTTCGCTCGCCGCGTAGACTTCGCGCAGGTCGGCCCGACTTCCTTCGAGCAGAGTTTCGAACCGCCGCCGGTAGGGCGCGAATGGGACACCACCGTGCACTAGAAGCTCGAGCCGAGGGTAGAAATCGATCATGCGCGGGCCCCCTTGCGGGCGGAGCGCGGCGAGCTTGTCGAAAAAGACGAGCAGCCAGCTCGGCGTGCCGCTCAACGAACGGATATCCTGCCGCAGCGACAGCGCCGCGAGAGTCTCTACCTTCCGCTCCCAGTCCTCGATGAGCGCGAGCCGGGGCGGGGGAAAGGTGCGTGAGCGCGCCCACCAGGGCGTCGTGCGGGCGGCGATGCCGCTGAGATCGCCACTGAGCACGCCAGGTGCGCGCTGCGTCAGGTCGGTGCTGCCGCCGAGCATGAAGGACTTGCCGGCGAGCACCTGGCTCGCAGGCCGATGCGCTACGTGATAGGCGAGCACGTCGGCGCCGGCTTGCCGGTTGGCGCGCAACACCTCGTGCGAGCAGGGGATGAACTTGGTGACACCCGTGGTCGTGCCCGAGGTCACGGCGAAATGGGGGATGAGGCCGGGCCAGGTAACATCGACGAGCCGAGGGAACGGGCGCCGCCAGTACGCCTCCCAGAAGTCCTCGTAGCGTCGCAGCGGCACGCGGGCCTGGAAATCGGCCACGCTGGAAATGGCCGCGAAATGGTGGTCCCGCCCGAAACGAGTGTCGCTCGCCCGTGCGAGGAGGCGGAGAAGCGCGCTCTCCTGCGCCGCCACCGGGTCGAGCGCCTCCAGCGCGCGCCGGCGCCGGCGCGCATAAAGCCTGAAGAGAGGCGTGGCGTCGAGCATGACAAATGGTGGCGCGACCGCGGGCCCGCCCCGCGTCGAAAACCCTACAGGTTGCGGAGCCAGCTCGGTTCGATAGGAGAACTTCGCGCGCACTGTATCCAACCGGAGCGGGACTTCCACATAGTCACCGCGCTGCCACAGCGCCACCTGGTCCATGAACGTCGTGCTGCCGAACCAGCCGTCCTGGCCTCCGAGCAGAACGAAGTAGTTGCGGTCGTCGTCGGAGAGGTCCGAGATGTGCCGGGCATTGGAGCCATAGCGCGTGAAATGGCGCTCGCCGGTGAGGGCGTGCGCGGTCTTCATCACGGTCGAACGGCTACCCGCCGCAGGAAGGTCGGCGAAGCGATAGCGCGATCCGATGAGCGGGAGGAAACTCAGAGGATGCGCCAGGCCGAGTCGGTGCATGTCGCCCCAGCCCGTAAATCCCTCGGCCGCTTCGGCGGCATTGTCCAGCGCCGCGACGAGCACCGGAGCGAGCGCCGATTCGTCCGCCCCGGCGACGTCGTCCCTGATCAACTTCAGCATCCGGCCAGCCGCCGAATAGGCGTCGAGCGCGGTTTCGTCGTAGTAGGCCTCCACGAAATGGTGGAGCAAGAGCTCAAATGCGAGCGCGCCCTGCGAGTCCTCCGAGTAGTGCCCATCCCACGCCGCGAGGCGGGCTACCAGCTGTTTGTGTTCGGGATCGAGACGGCCCGAAAGGCCGGGCGACTCGAGGCGTGCGACGAACCGGTCGCGCAGGGCTACGGCGGAAGCCATGTAAACATCGCGCTGTACGCGGGCCAGGTCGTCGACGCCAATGGACTGCCGCGACTCGAGCAGCTCGGAGAGCCGCTCGATGCGGTCGTTGGGAGAAAAGAAGTAGCCCACCGGGACTTCCGCGTGGGCGCCGCGATTGTTGGCCGACGCGAGATAGCCCGCCGCCGGGTCGAAGCGCGCCGGCAGCTCCCGGCCCGTGACGACCTCGTTCCAATGCGCCGTGGCGTCGGGCTCGAGCACCATGTCGGCGGGCCTGCCGAGCGCGCGGCGCGGCAGATGCGCCGCCATGGTCTGGCCGACGTGACCGTTGGCGTCCGCATACAGCATGTTCTGGCCCGAGATCGCGAAGCCGGCCAGCGAGGCGCGAAACTGGGGCCAATCGCGGGCGCGGTTGACGTTGAGCATCGCCGTCATCTCGTCGCTCGGCCGGTGCCCGATCCAGCGTAACGCCAGCGCTGTTCCCGGCCCCGAGTCCAGCATCGGAGCATCGGTCACGATCGGCCCGTGGGGTGCCACCCGCACCGTGATGTCGCGGTCGAACCATCCGCGCACGGCGATGTGCTCGCGGCGCTCCTCAATGGCGTCGGCCGGGAGGGACGACACGTCGTAGAGATCGCTGCTGGCGGCGCGAAGATTCGTACCGCCCCAGGCAATCCACGGATTGCGCCCGACCGCTACGAACGGCAGGCCCGGGATCATGAGCCCGACCGCGTGGTAGGACGGCGATTTGTAGCCGGCAACGAGCCACAGGTTGGGGAGCGATATGCCGAGGTGGGGATCGCTCGCCATCAGCGCGCCGCCGCTCGCGCTGCGGGCGCCGTTGACGGCGAGGGAATTGCTGCCCGAACGGCTGAGCCCGGCGAGGAGTTCGCTGAGCTGCGCCAGCGAGGACGGCGCGGCAGCGACATAGCTCGGCACCGACGCGGTTCCCTCGTCGACCAGTCGCGCCCACAACTGCGGCCAGTCCCGGCGCTCGCGCGGTTTCAGGAGCTGAAACCACACGAGCCAGTTCACGTCCGCCGAGGCGAGCCGTCCTATCGTCAGTAGGTCCGCCACGCTCCACGGTTCCGGTTTGATCGCGAGCACCGCGAATTCGTGCGGCCGCCGTACCATCCGCTCCTGATAGTGGTTGACCCCGCGCACGAACGCCTCGAGCCATAGACGCGTCTCGGCGGGCAGGGCTTCGATCATGTCCGGGACCGCGGCGCCGAAATTCACGATACGCAAGGCATGATCGATATCGGTCGCGAGCGGCCCAACGACCTCGGCCATACGGCCCTGCGACACCCGCCTCAGGGCCTCCATTTGGCCGAGACGCAGATGAGCGTGCACCAGCCCCAGGGCGACGGCCAGGTCCTCATCGTGCGCGGCCTCGATGAAGGGGATTTGGTGGTCGTCCCAGTAAATGATGACCGGCTGGCGCAGTGGCAGGCCGACCGTTGGAAAAACCGCCAAGCGCTCGGATAACGTGACCCTTTGGGGTAGCGGCGTGAGGATCGCGCAACCGGCGAGGAGCGCGCTCAGGAGTGCAACACCGGCGATCTGTCCAAGCACCGGCCTCACCGAATGGACCCCTCGCCGCCGTGCGTCATCGCCTCCCCGCTTCCGCCCGCAGACATCGATAGCTGCGCCGATTGCCACGCCGATCCGCCGGTGTAGACTGCGCGTGGCCGCGCATCAACGAGCCCTCCCCGCGCAGCGGGGATCGCCGAAAACGTAGTCAACAAGGTGCGCGGCATCAAGGGGGGGCGCTCCTCCGGTGTCGGGGGAGGATCCAAGCGGGCGCGGATGTAGCGGATGGATCGCGCGGTCGGCAAACCGGTGCTGCGGGTTTCCAACCTGCATGTTGACCATGGCCGAGAGCCGGTCGTGCACGGCGTTTCATTCGAGGTGCGGGATGCGGAGATCGTCGTGCTATTGGGGCCGAGGCTCGCGGGTAAGACGACCATATTGGCCTCGATCGCCGGGCTCACCAGCATCCGTGACGGCACGATCGAGTTTCACGACGGCACCCAATGGATCGATCTTGTGAGCCTGCCCGTCCACGCGCGTCCCGAACTCGGAATATTTTTAGTGGCGGCCGAGGAACCCGTCCTGCCGCGATTCACGGTTGAGGAAAACCTCCGCGTCGGGGCCTATTTGCGCGGCGACAAGCGGGAGATCGAGCGCGACATGGAGCGCCAGTACGATCTCGTGCCCATGCTAAGGCTCCAGCGCGAGCGGCTCGCGGGACACCTCAGCGGCGGCGATCAGCGCATGCTATCGATCACCCGTGCCCTCATGGGCCGGCCGCGTTTTCTCCTTCTCGATGAGCCCTCTCGTGGACTCTCGGGCCGCATTGTGGATGAGCTATTCGCCGTCATCCGCTCGCTTAACCGTGACAGTAGCCTGTCTGGACTCATCGTTGAGAAGAACTTGAAGAAAGGCGTGGAAGTGGCGGATCATGTTTATGTCTTGCGATACGGTAGTATTGTCTACACAGCGCCAAGCGGCGCGGCGCCAGATCAGGAGTCCATCGAAGAGGCCTTCGCCGGCGCGCCTGGCGGCAGCTGGGGGATGACATGAAGCTCCACGAAGTACGCGTTTACCCGTCCGCCGCGGCGCTGCCCCGCGAGCAGCAGCTGGCGTGGAAGATCGCCGAGGTCGCGGCCGATTCGGCGCCCATCGACGATGCCGCGGCGGCCATGGTGGCGAACCGCATCATCGACAACGCCTCGGTCGCGACCGCCGCCCTCAATCGCCGCCCGCCGGCCAATGCACGAGCCCAGGCCCTCGCCCATGCGCGCGCCGGCGGCGCCACCCTGTTCGGTGTCGCCAACGAGCGCCGTTACAGCGCCGAATGGGCGGCCTGGGCCAACGGGACGGCGGTGCGCGAGCTCGATTTCCACGATACGTTCCTGGCCATCGATATGGGCCATCCTGGCGACAACATCCCGCCGCTGATCGCCGTGGCGCAGCAGTGCAACAGAAGCGGTGCCGATCTCCTGCGCGGGATCCTCACCGCCTACGAGATCCAGGTCGATCTATGCAAGGGGATCGACCTGCACAGCCACAAGATCGATCATGTGACCCACCTCGGCGCTTCGGCGACGGCGGGTATCGGCGCCCTCCTCGGCCTCGCGCCCGAGATTATCCAGCAGGCGGTGCAACACGCGGTGCACGTGGCCAACGCGACGCGCCAGTCGCGCAAGGGCGAGATCTCGAGCTGGAAGGCGTCGGCGCCCGCCCACGTCGGCAAGCTCGCCGTCGAGGCGGTGGACCGCGCCATGCGCGGCGAAACCTCGCCGGCACCCATCTACGAGGGCGACGACAGCCTCATCGCCTGGCTGCTCGATGGCCTGGACGCGCTATACCAGGTGCCGCTTCCCGAGCCCGGCGAGCCGCGGCGCGCGATCCTCGAGACCTACACCAAGGAGTACTCGGCCGAGGTCCAGGCCCAGGCCTTCATCGACCTCGCGCGTGCGTTGCGCGGCAAAGTCGGCGACCTCGAGGCGATCGACGGCGTCAGCCTCCACACGAGTAACCACACCCACATGATCATCGGCACCGGCGCCAACGACCCGCAGAAGATGGACCCCGCGGCGAGCCGCGAGACGCTCGACCATAGCCTCATGTACATCTTCGCCGTCGCCCTGCAGGACGGCACCTGGCATCACGTCGATTCGTACGCGCCCGAGCGCGCGGCGCGGCCCGACACGGTGCGGCTATGGCACAAAGTGCGCACGCTCGAGGATGCCGAGTGGACGCGGCGCTACCACGAGACCGACCCGAGCCGGCGCGCCTTTGGCGGCCGGGCGGAAATACGCATGCGCGACGGCCGCACGGTCGCCGAGGAGCTCGCGGTCGCCGACGCGCACCCGCTCGGCGCCCGCCCTTTCGGCCGCGACGCGTATGTCGGCAAGTTCCAGGCCCTGACCGAGAGCCTGATTACGCCCGCCGAGAGCGCCCGCTTCCTCGACCTCGCTCAGCGCCTGCCGGATCTGGCGCCAGACGACGTCGGCGCGCTCAACGTCCAGGTCGATGCGGCGACGCTGAATCCGAGCGAGCCCAACGATGATGGGATCTTCTAGGCACCGCCGGCGCGCGGCGTGACCGCTCTACATCAGCCGTTCGGGCGCTGCCGCTTGGGGTGAGATCGCCGGGCGCAACTCGAGGTTCAGGTCCCAGTCGGCGCGACGCGCGGCACTCGCAAGCACGTGGCAGAACGAGTGCAGGTATTGGGCATGGTTGTGTCTCGAAAGTGGTGGAAATTGGTTTTGGCGCCTCTCCGAGCGGGTTGAGTTTTGCGGCGGTCAGGCCGCGCGGTCAAGGGTTTCGTCGGCGATTAGCTGATCGAGGGTTTCCCATCCATCGACTTTGCGCATCTGGATTTGGCCGGAAGCGAGGAGCGCCCAGAGGAGCATCGGCACTGTTTCGGGACACGGCAGCACGGTCTGTGTTTTGATCCGGCGCTTGAACTCCTCGTTGAGACGCTCAATGGCGTTGGTCGTTCGGGCTGATTTCCATTGGCTCTTGGACAGGCGCGTTGAAGGTAAAGAGCTTGTCGCCCGCTTCTGCGAGGCTGTCCGCGACGGCCCTGCATTTCAGCCGCCACTTGCGGACAAACGCCTTGCGGCGGGTTTCCACCTCGGAGGCAGTGTCAGCATAGATCATATCGCGGTAATCTTCGCTCAGCTCGTCATGCATGTGTTTGGGAGCATGACCCAGAAGGTTGCGGTGCTTGTGCACGGTGCAGCGTTGAACGGGAAGGTCATCGCCCCAAAGCGCCGACAGAGCCGCCTCCAGTCCCGGCGCGCCATCGACGATGACAAACCCGGGCCGTTTCAGTCCACGCGCATCAAGGTCGTCGAGGAACTGGCGCCACGCCGCCTGGCTTTCTCCGCCCATATTCCCGATCGAAAGCAAGACCTTCTGGCCATCCCGGCGCACCCCTATAGCCGCGAGAACCGAGATGTTGGTGGCCTTGCGGTCCAGTCGGATCTTGATCACAGTGCCGTCAAGGATCAGCCGAACGATATCCTCATCCGCGAGGCCACGGCTGCACCAGGCGTCCCAATCGACCTTCACCTTGCGCCACGCCCGGCTCACAACGTCCTTGCTCACAGCACCCCGGAAGAGCCCGAACAGCGCGCGTTTCACCCGCCGCGTGTTGGTTCCGGACAGATACACCGAAGCGATCAGCGCCTCGGCCTTTCTGGTCAGCCGCTGGTAGCGCGGCAGCGCCCGCGAACGCCATTCCGACGCCCGACCGTCTTCCTCAACGATCCGCGCACGCGGCACGCTCACCCTCTCGGTCCCGAATGTCCCCGTCAGTTGCCGCTCCCGGTGCCCGTTCCGATACCCTTGCCGAAGCGCGTCCTCTCGACCGTATCGGCAGCGCCCGAGAAACTGCGCAAGTTCCTCCTCAAAAACGGCCTCGATCGTGGATCTGATGTTCTCCCGCAGCCGGTCCTCGAACGGATCATAGCCGGCGTCATTGGCCAGTAGCGAAAGCGCGGAAGTCTCGGTAGTGTTCTTCATGGCGTGATCTCCTTGGCGGTGCTAGCCGCCGATTGGGTGGTTGTCTTGTCACCCGGAGATTACGCCATCCTCAAATTTCCACCACTTTCGAGACACAGCCTTGGGCATTCAGGTTGAGGGTGATCTCCTGACCCTTGGCCGGCGCAAACGTCACCCTGTGCGTGCCGTCGTCCGCGGTCGCGACACCAACCTTCGTCACCAGAATCGGCTCTTCGCCGAGCGGTCGCGCATGCTTGGCTTCCTCGTAGGGCCGTGAGAAGTCGGTCCGCGCGACCGCGCTCTCGCGCTGAAACGAGGCCACCGCCTGGCGCGCGGCGGCATGGGCCTGGCGGGCCACCTGTGGGTGCGCGGCGACAAGCGCACCGAGCCGCGCACCGAGCACCTTGGCCATGCGGCGCGTCAGCCACAGCCGGAACTCGCTTCGATCGGTCGTGTTCAGGCGCAGTAGCAGGGGTCGTGTCCCAGGACGTGGTGTAGGAGTTGTTGGAGCCTCTGGTAGCTGTGGGTAGGCGGCTTGCCGTAGCGACCGCCGAGAGTCTGGCGTAGGCAAGCCGGCTATCCACAGCGGAGGCCATCGCGGTTCCGGTTTAGGGTTGGGCTAGTGCAAACCAACCTGACCCGAAGGAGAACCACGATGACCCAGGACATGATGACCCTGCGCGCGCTTTTGGAGAAGAGCTCCGATGCCGATCTGCTTTGCGAGATGATCGGCTTCACGGCCGAGCGGCTGATGGCACTGGAGGTTGAGGGCCTGACCGGCGCCGGGCACGGCGAGCGCTCGGCGGATCGTATCACCCATCGCAACGGCTACCGCGACCGGTCCTGGGAGACGCGGGCCGGCACGGTCGAGCTGAAGATCCCGAAGCTGAGGAAGGGAAGCTACTTCCCGGGCTTCCTGGAGCCGCGGCGGATGGCCGAGAAGGCGCTGGCTGCGGTGATCCAGGAGGCCTACATCCAGGGGGTGTCGACCCGCTCGGTCGACGATCTGGTTCAGGCGATGGGGATGTCGGGCGCCTCCAAGAGCCAGGTCTCCAGGCTGTGCGGCGAGATCGACGATAAGGTCACCGGCTTCCTCGATCGACCGCTGGAGGGCGACTGGCCCTATCTGTGGCTCGACGCCACCTACGTGAAGGTGCGCCAGACCGGACGCATCGTCTCGGTCGCGGTGACCGTGGCTGTGGCCGTCAACGACCAAGGCCGCCGCGAGGTCCTGGGCGTGGCGATCGGCGCGTCGGAGGCCGAGACCTTCTGGACCGAGTTCCTGCGCTCGCTGGCCCGGCGCGGGCTGCGCGGCGTGAAGCTGGTGATCTCCGACGACCACAAGGGCCTGAAGGCCGCCGCGACCCGGATCCTCGGCGCCACATGGCAGCGCTGCCGCGTGCACTTCGCCCGCAACCTGCTGGCCCATGCCGGCCGCCAGGGCCGGCGCGTCGTCTCCGCCTTCGCCCAGGAGGACGCCGACAGCGCGAAGGTCCAGTGGCGCCAGGTCGCCGACCAGCTCAGGCCCAAGGTGCCCAAGCTGGCAGTTCTCATGGACGAAGCCGAGCACGACGTCCTCGCCTACATGAGCTTCCCCAGGGAGCACCGCCAGAAATTGCACTCCACAAACCCGATCGAACGGCTCCATGCCGAGGTCAAGCGTCGCACCAACGTCGTCGGTATCTTTCCCAACGAAGCCGCCATCACACGGCTCGTCGGCGCCATCCTTCTCGAGCAGAACGACGAGTGGGCCGTCTCAAGGAGATACATGACGCTGGAATCCATCGCTCCGCTGAGCGATGGTGTCCCCATCACGCTGCCCACCGTGGCAGCCTGAACGTCCCGGCCCTACCCGCCGGGAGCCGCGTAGAGCGCAACGCTCTTACACCACTCCGCGGGACACGATCGTAGCAGGCGGTCCTCCTCTGGCACGTGGGTGATGTTGAACTGGCGAATCTTCGTCATTTTCCTCGACCAATCGGGCCGCTACTTCACGTGCTATACATCCTAGCGCGGCGCCGCGCCGGCGGGAGATTTCGGTGCTGAGCTACTTTGCGTTCGTTATCGAGAACCGTCGGTTTCTCGCCTTCGGCCTGTCGCTCGCCTTCTTTGCGAGCTTTGGCCAAACCTACTTCGTCGCGCTGTTCGGTGCCGAAATACGCGCCACCTTTTCGCTCTCGCACGGCGAATTCGGCGGCGTCTATTCGGCCGCGACCCTGGCCAGCGCCGCAAGCCTGGTGTGGCTCGGGCGCCTTATCGACGTCGTCGACCTGCGCCTGTACAGCGCTCTCGCGTGTGCCGGGCTCGCCCTTGCCTGTCTACTCATGGCGGGTATGACCTCGACGGTCGTCCTGTTCGTCGCCATCTACGGCCTGCGCCTTACCGGACAGGGGATCATGAGCCACGCCTCGGTGACGAGCATGGCACGCTACTTCGATAGCGGCCGCGGCAAGGCCCTCAGCATCGCCTCGCTCGGCCATTCGTTGGGCAACGCGGTCTTCCCCCTCGCGACGGTATCGTTGATCGCACTCGTGGGATGGCGTGGCGCATGGGCGGTGATCGGCATTGGACTCGGTGTCCTTGTCGTGCCCCTCGTGCTGTGGACGCTCAAGGGCCACGGGGAGCGCCATCGCCGCTTCCAGCAACGAGCCGCCGCCGACACGCCACGCGGGACCGCGGAGCATCACGAATGGACGCGGCCCGAGGTGTTACGGGACGGGCGCTTCTATCGCCTCCTGCCGGCGGTGATGGCGCAGCCCTTCATCATGACCGCGTTCTTCTTTCACCAGGTTCATCTCGCCCAGTCCAAGGGGTGGAGCCTGACGCTGGTCGCGATCGGTTTCGTTGCCTTCGCGGCCGCCATGGTGGCGACCTTGCTCGCCGCTGGCCCCCTGGTCGACCGCTTCGGAGCCCTTCGAGTGCTGCCGTACTTCCTGATACCGATGGCGCTCGGCATGGTCTTGATCGCGACTCTCTCGCACCCCGCGACCGTGCTTCTCTATCTCATTCTTTTCGGGATCGGCGGCGGCTTGAGCGTGACCGTGCTCGGCGCGGTGTGGGCGGAGATATACGGCGTCGTCCACCTCGGCGCGATCCGTTCGATGGCCTGGGCGCTGACCGTCTTCGCGAGCGCACTCTCGCCCGGCGCTATCGGCTGGCTGATCGATCTCGACGTGTCGATGGCGACGATCGCGGCGGCGAGCGCCGGCTACATCGTCTTTGCCTCCGCGCTTATCGCGGCGCCGATGACCCGGGCGGTAGACCCGATACGCGGCGCCTGAGCCGGGCGGCTTCTCACTCTCCGGCGGCGCGCAGGCCCCCGGGGGCCTCGGCCCGGAGCTTGGCGACGGCGTCGGCGACCGCGGTGCCGGCGAAGAAGTCCGGGTTCATCGTGCTGTGCAGCTCGGCCGGGTTGGCGAAGGTGAAGTCGCGGAAGTCGGCCTCGCTCAGCACCCCGTCCTCCACGAGCTCCCAGGCCTCGACGAGCACGGCGCGCGCATCGGGCACGTCCCAGTGGCCGATGTCCGAGCTCATGATCGCCTTGAGCCGGGCACCGAAGCGGTTGACCCGGGCGTTGAAGGCGACCGCCGTCATCGGATCGTCGGCCTCGCAGCCGAAGTAGAAGTTGGGCACGAAGAGGTCGTGGATGTCTTGCGCGCGCTCGATCGCGCACGCCGCCCACTCGTCGAGCTCGTCCTCGTTCTCGGCCACCTGGTCGAGGAAGATGCCGTCGCGCTCGCGCAAGTATTCGAGCTTGGCGCGCACGCGCTCATCGCCGTAGCGCACAATGAGGTCGGCGAAGGCGGCGCGGTCGACGAGCGCGGGGTCCAGATTCGCCTTGAGCGCGCCCAAATTGCGCTTCTCCCAGTGGCCGATGAGGTCGTTGTACAGGCTCGCGGCCCAGCCCACGCCGCACTCGAGGAAGCCGAACTTGAGCGCCGGAAAGCGCCGCGTCACCCCGCCCAGGAACAGCGCCTTGCAGAAGGTCTCGCCGGCCGCGGCGAAGTGACCGAGGTGGTTGTACATGTAGTTCGATACCGAGGAGCGGGTAACCCATCCCAGGCTGACGGCATGAGTCGTCGCCGCGACGCCGAGATCGATGCACTTCTGCCACACCGGGTCGTAGTCGTGGGCACCGTCGAGCGCCAGCGCATCGATCCAGTAGGCGCGGGCATCGTTCGAATCGGGATAACCGCGCCGCACCGTGCCCGAGACCATCGCGACCTTGAGGCCGAGCTCGCCGATGGCGAAGTCGAGCTCGGCGATCGCCTCCTCGGGCGTGTGCATGGGGATGATCGCAGCCGGCGCAAGACGCGCGCCGTGCGGCGCGAACAGCTCTGCGTTCATCATGTTGATGGCGCGCGCCGCCGCGGCGCGCAGCTCCGCGTCCTCGAGCCGGATAACGATCAACCCCTCGGTCGGATAAAGGAGCGAGAAATCGATACCGAACTCGTCGAGCCGCTCGCTTAGCAGGGCCGGCATCATGGCTGCGGCGCGGTCGGGCGTATTGGCCGTCGGCACCACCCAGAACGGCGGGCGGCCGACACGATAGTGCCGGCGCTCCTCGGGCGTCAGCCGGTACCAGCGATAGAACGCGCCGCCCTTCTTGCTGATCACACCGGCGTAGCGCTCGGCGAGGTCTTTGCCGCCGACCTGCTTCAGATAGTCGAGGAGCACGGGGCCGACTTCGATGAGATGGCCGTCGCCGTCGATGACCGGGTGGCCAAGCTGTTCGCGAATCTGGGCTGAATCCAGCGCCATGTCGTCCCCCTGGGTTGCGCAAACAGTACGCGCATCATCGCCCCCGGTAAACGCTTTGCCGTCACCGCGCGCTGGACACCGGCTGGGGCCGGTCTATCCTTGTGCTACCCGCGAACGGAGGCCGGTCATGGGCGAGCGAATCTGGGACCCCTTCCTGTCCGAGCGCGATAGGCACGTGCTCGAGGCTGCCGGCTACGGCCAGCGCGCTGGCTTCCTGGGGCGTCCGGCTTTGTTCATTATCGATGTGAGTTACAACTTCGCCGGCGACCGGCCCGAGCCGATCTTCGACGCTATCAAACGCTGGCCGAACGCCTGCGGCGAGGAGGGCTGGATTGCCATCGAGGTCATCCAAAAGCTGCTCGCGGCGTGCCGTAGCAAGGGGCTTCCCGTCATCTATTCGACCAACGAGTTCCGCCGCGACGGCTTCGATCTCGGTGGCTGGGCCCACAAGCACGGGCGCATGAGCGAGGATCCCGAGCGCGAGGCCAAGGGCAACGAGATCGTTGCCGAGATCGCACCGGCGCCGCGCGACATCGTCGTCCGCAAGCAGAAGCCGAGCCCCTTCCACGGCACCGCGCTGCTCGATCACCTGATCAAGCTCAAGGTCGACAGCCTGCTCGTTTGCGGCACCTCGACGAGCGGCTGCGTGCGCGCCGCGGTGATCGATGCGTTCAGCTACAACTTTCGCTGTATCGTCGTGGAGGACGCGTGCTTCGACCGGACCGTGGTCGAGCACGCGATCAACCTGCTCGACATGAACGCCAAGTACGCCGACGTGGTCGCCAGCAACGAAGTGCTACCCTACGTCGCCACGCTCCCCGAGGGACTGTTCGAGCTGCCCGGCGACGGCGTTGCAAATCTCTAATAGGCACAAGTAGGCCGGCGCCCCGGCCGCGCGGCGGGGACGCCGGCTCCTCCTCGCTCCCTTGCTCAGGCGTCGCTCAGTGGCAAGGCCACGAACCGCTCCTGCCCGTCGCGCATGACGAGCAGCAGCACGGCTTTGCGGTTCAGTTGGTGCGCCGCCTCGATGGCATCGACGACGTCGGCGGGCCGGTTGACACGCTCGTAGCCGACGGCATTGACTATGTCCCCGGCGACAAGTCCGGTCTTAGCGGCCGCGCTCTCGGGCCGAACCTCCGTGATGAGCACGCCTGTCGCCGCTTCTGCGGTGCTCGACGGCCGCGGCTCGTTGGCGGCCAGCCGCATACCGAGAACATCGGCGTCGCTCAGCGCCGCCATCTTGGTGGTGTCCGGCACGTCACCGATCTCGACGGCTAGCTTCATTTCCGCATCCCGACGCCAGACCGTCAGCTCGGCCTTCGCGCCCGGCTTCAGGCCCGCGATCAGCCAGGGCAGGCCGCGCATGTGGGCGATGCGCTCGCTGCCGACCTTCAGGATCACGTCGCCGGCCTCGACGCCGGCACGTTCGGCCGGGCTTTCTGGCGTCACCTTGGCGACGATGGCCCCGGTCGCCTCGCCCATGCCCAGGCTGTCGGCGATGTCGCGATCGACCGGTTGGATCTGGACGCCGAGCCAGCCGCGGGTCACGCTGCCATCGTCCCTAAGCTGCTCGAGGATGGGCATGGCCTGTGCCGAGGGGATGGCAAAACCGATGCCGACGTTGACCCCATTCGGCGCGATGATCGCCGTGCTGACGCCGACGACTTCACCCGCTGCGTTGAACACGGGGCCGCCGGAACTGCCGGGGTTGATGCGCGCGTCGATCTGCAGGAAGTCGTCGTAGGATCCGGCGCCGAGGTTGCGGCTGCGCGCGGACACGATCCCAGCCGTTGCGCTGTGACCGAGCCCGAAGGGGTTGCCCAAGGCGATCACCCATTCGCCGATCTTCAGCCCGTCGGAATCGCCGAAGGCGAGATGAGGCGTATCCCGAGGCGGGTCAATCTTGAGCAGCGCGAGGTCGGTCCGCGCGTCTTGGCCCACAAGTTTGGCGTCGTGGCGCTCGCCGTTCTGGAGTACGACGGTGATCCGGGTTGCATCGCGCACCACGTGATCGTTGGTGGCGATGTGGCCCTGGTTGTCGATAAGAAATCCAGAGCCGACGCCGCTCATCGCCCGCGGCATGTCCCGTTGCCGAGGCGTCTCGCCGAAGCTCCGCGGCATGTCGCGGCCGAAGAAGTGCTCGAAGAACTCGCGTGCTCCCTCGGGCAATTCTGGGGCCGCTCGCGCGGGCATCGCGGCCGGCTTGCGCGAGACCTGAACGCTGACCACCGCGGGGCCGACACGCCCGATGACGTCGACGAGGTTCACCATGGCGAACGGTGCCCCGCGCTCGGTCGCCACCACGCTCGCGCTCGGCGACTGGATCACGACGAACGTCGTCACGGCGCCGGCGAGCACGGCGACGCCGAGCGCCGCCCCGAGCACCCTGGGTACGCGCCTTGCGATAGATGGACGCTTGGTCATCCTAATGCCTCCGTTCACGTTCCTGGCGGCGGGTCGCGAGACGGCACTCCGCGTCGCGCCCTTCCTGCCGCTCACATGCACAGAAAGGTAAGCGTCCGCGATGGCGGGGCGCTGTCCGGAGGATTACGATTTTTTCATTCGTGGCTCGGCACACGGGGCAGGCCGCGAGTGTCACCCGAAACGCAGAACCACCCGCAGCCCCGGTTCGTTGTCTTCGAGCCGTAGCGCCGCGCCGTGCAAGCCGGCCACCGCCTTGACGAGACTGAGCCCGAGGCCCGCCCCGGGGCTTTTCCGGCTCGCCTCCAAGCGTGTGAAACGCTCGAGCACACGCTCGCGATCGGCCGCCGGAATGCCAGGACCACTGTCGGCGACCTCGAGCTCGCTGAAGGTGCCGCTTCGGCGCACGCGCAGGGTCACAACGCCCCCCGCCGGCGTGTACTTGATGGCGTTGTCGAGGAGGTTGGCGGCCGCGTGCTGAAGCAGGTGGCGCTCGCCGCGCACGGCGAGGCCCTCCTCGACGGCGACGTCGAAACGCAGGCCCTTGTCCTCGGCCGCTGGTGCATAGAGTTCGCCGGAGTCGCGCCCGAGGGCACTGAGATCGACGCTCGCCATCTCGTACGTCGCCCCCGACTCGACGCGGGCAATGCTGAGCACGGCATCGAAGGTGGCCAGGATTTGTTGAACCTCCGCGGTCATATCCTCGAGCGTTTTTCGGAATTGGGGCGCCGCCGATTTGTCCCTCAACGCGACGTCGAGCCGGCCGAGCAGCCGGTTGAGCGGGGTCCGCAGGTCGTGGGCGATGTTGTCGGTGACCTCGCGCATGCCGGTCATGAGGCGCTCGATTTGATCGAGCATGGCGTTGAGGTTTTGGGCGAGCCGGTCGAGCTCGTCGTCGGCGCCGCGCACCGCGACGCGCCGACTGAGGTCGCCTGCCATGATGTCCCGGCTCGTCCGGTTGATCGCTTGAAGGCGGCGCGACACGCCCCGGCTCATGATCACTCCGCCGGCGAGGCCGAGCACCAGCGTGAGCCCCACGGCCCAGATCAGCGCATCAGTTACAAGCTTCTCGATCTCGCGACGCTGGTGGACGTCGCGCCCGACCAGCAGCTCGAACCCGCCGGCGAGCAGGAGGTGGCGGCCCCGGGCAGGATGGGTTTCGATGCGCGCCCCCATGGGCCGTCGGTAAAAGAAGTCGAGCCAGCCTCCGGCGCCTGTGGCGACGGCCGGCCAGGTATCGAGGTTGCCGGCGAGCGGTACGCTGCCGGGGCCAACCAGCAGGTACAAGCTCTGGCGCTGGTCGCGGCCGCGCTCCTGAACGATGGCGCGCAAGCCGCCGAGCCCGCGGCGCTCGTACTGCTCGGCTAGGCCGGTAATCTCGGCGCCTATGGTCTCGTCGGTCTGTTGCACGAAGATGCGGGCGCTGGTCCAGTAGAGAAACCCGAGAAGGGCCGCAACCGAAACGCCGAACAGCGCAAGGTAGATCAGCGCCAGCCGGAACGTCGTCGTGCGCAGGAGCTGCCTAGTCGGGTTCACGGAGACAGTACCCGGCGCCCCGGACCGTATGGAGCAACGGCCGGTCGAAGCCCTTGTCGATCTTGGCGCGCAGACGGCTGATATGGACGTCGACGACGTTGGTCTTGGGGTCGAAATGGTAGTCCCACACGCGCTCCAGCAGCATCGTGCGGGTGAAGACCCGACCGGCGTTGCGCATGAGGCACTCGAGCAGGGTGTATTCGCGCGGCTGGAGATCGAGGCTAACGCCGGCCCGCTCGGCGCGACGGCTGAGCAGGTCGAGTTCGAGGTCGGCGACCCTCAGGCGGGTTTGCACGGCCGCCGCATCGCGGCGCCGCGCCACCGCCTCGATACGGGCCAGGAGCTCGGCAAAGGCAAAGGGCTTGACCAGATAATCGTCGCCGCCCGCCCTGAGTCCGCGCACGCGATCGTCGACCGCGCCGAGAGCGCTGAGGAAAAGCACGGGCGTCACATTCCCCTCGGCCCGAAGCTGGGCGACCAGCGCGAGCCCGTCGCGCTTAGGCAGCATGCGGTCGACCACGAGCACGTCGTAGTCGCTCAGGCGCGCGAGCGTAAGGCCATCCTCGCCGTCGTGCGCGCGATCGACCACATGGCCGCTCTCCGTCAACCCCTTGACGACGTAGGCCGCCGCCTCGGCGTCGTCCTCGATGACCAGAACACGCATGCGGGCACCGCTCTTGGTTCAGCGGATAGATGGGGGTTGCGCGGCGCCGAGTCCACCGCCACGTCGGCGGCGCGCCGACGTGTTGGAATGGCGCGGCGAATGACCTAGCATGCCGGCCACGGGCGATTACAGCGCGGGAGCGAGGTCATGACAATCGCGATGAGGAGCGAGCCGACGACAGGCGGCGGGCTTGACGAGATCAGGAGCCCGCTCAATCGAGCGCGCCACGCACCCGGCTTCATCTACTCATCGCCCGAGGTCTACGCACTCGAGAAACAGAAGCTGTTCTTCAAGGACTGGCTGTGCGTCGGCCGCGTCGAGGAGGTCGAGAATCCGGGCGATTATATGGCGATGCGCATCGCCGACGAGCCCGTGCTGGTCGCGCGCAATCAGGACGGCGGGCTCGGCGCCTTCGCCAACGTGTGCGCCCATCGCGGCGTCGAGGTGGCAACGGGATCGGGCAACGCGAGCGAGTTCAGCTGCCCCTATCACGGCTGGCGCTATGACCTCGACGGCAGGCTCATCGGCGCCGCCTTCATGAACGCGACCCAAGGGTTCGATCCCGCCACGTGCCGGCTGCGGCCGCTGCGGGTCGCCGAGTGGGCCGGGTTCGTGTTCGTCTGTTTCGATGCGGACACGGCCCCGTTGGAGGAGTTCGGCGCCGACTTCATGCGCGAGTTCGGCTTTCTCCATCCCGAACGCTGCCGGCTGTCGGGGCGCATCGTCATCGACTTCGACTGCAACTGGAAGCTGCTCGCCGAAAACGTCCTCGACATGTACCACGCCGGCACGCTGCACGCGCAGACGTTCGGTGCCAAGACCTCCTACGACGACGTCGAGGTCAAGCTGATGGCGCGCGGGGCCCTGCGCAGCGACTACCTCTCGGTACCGTTGACACCGGGCGGCAAGACGCTGTTCGGCAAGCTCCCCTGGCTCGAGGACCGCCCCGACAATTTCGCCACCATGGGCTTCATGCAGCCCAATACCTACATCGTCGCTCGCAGCGACCAGGTGCGCATGCTGATCACCTGGCCGCTGGCGCCGGACAAATCACGCGGCATCCTCTACAGCCTGTTCCCCACCGAGTATTTCGCCGAAGACGACTTCGCCGAGCGCGCCCGCGTGTACCACGAGTACCTCGACTACGTGTTGAGCGAGGACAAGCAGATGGTGCAGTCGCTGCAACATGCGATGTCGATCAAGGGCTACACGCCGGGGCCGATGGCGAGCCTCGAATCGTGCGTGCACCACATCATCAACGCCTACCTCGACCGGCTGTTCGACTAGCGGCCGCCGCTCAGCGGGACTAGGCGCCGATCATTACGGCGACCAACAGGGCGGGCTCGTCACCGCGATTGACCCAGGCGTGGTTGGTCGTTTGCTGGACGACGCTGTCGAAGGGATTGAGCGTGACCTCGCCCTCGTCGAGTAGCAGGGTCACCTGGCCCGACAGGAGGACGACGTAGTCGAGCGTTTGCGTGGTGTGCATGAAGGGGTGGCGCGTTGTATCCCCGCGGCTATCGGCCGCGCCCATCCGCTCGAACATCTCCGCCGCCATGCGCTCCTGGTCCTCACTGGACACCGACTCGTCCTCCGGTTGCACTTCGAAAAACAACAACTTGGTGGCGTTGGGTGCGGGCTGAAGCGGGTAGGTCGCCGCGTCGACTTCCGCCGCGCCGCGCGCGGGCGCCGGCATGGCATCCGCAGCCCACAGCACGACTTGGCGGACGCCGGGAGCCGCCGTCGGCGCCGGCCCGTCCGAAACGACAAAGGACTTGCCCGCCTCGTCACGGTCGGTCACCACACGTCTCAGCGATCTCGCCATTTATCCCTCCCCCTCGAAAACAGATCGCGGCATGGAGCCTCGGGGCAACCCGGACGACAGCCGCGGCACACGGGTGGCTGATGGCACATGGCGGCGAACGGCGCAAGCGCACCCGGCGGGCCGCCACCTTGCTCATCTGACCGAAGCCCGCGCATAATCGGTCGTTGCAGATTGGGAGACCGATAATGGCCTGCCTGGAGCACCGGCCTATCGCTCGTCGTTTCGAACCGTTGGCCCGGCCGGTGGCGCGGCACGGCCGCCGCGGCGCCGTCCTGTTCGGCAGCGTCTTCGCGCTCCTGATGGTCGCATCCGCGGCGCACGCCGATCAGATAGACGGCCATTGGTGCTTTGACGACGGCCGCAACATGTCGATTGCGGGGCCGCAAATCGTGACCCCCGGCGGCAACAGGATCGAGGGCAACTACACCCGCCACACCTTCTCCTACACGGTGCCAAAAGGCGAGCCCGGCCCCGGGACCGTCACCACGATGCAGCAATTGAACGACCTGATGATCCAAGTACACCCCGAGGGGACGGCGGAGCCCCAAATCTGGCGCCGGTGCACGACGCCGTCGGTGTAGGCTCGTTCAGCGAGCAGCCCCGCGGGGGCCGTCTTGATCGATGGCGGCCCGGTTCGAACCGGCCCAGATTGGGTACGATCCGACCAGAGCGTATGTGCCGGGCGAAAGGAGCCTCACGATGAAAGTCTACGGACGTTGCCACTGCGGCGCCATCACCTACGAGGCGGAGGTCGATCCGGAAAAGGTGATGATCTGCCACTGCACCGATTGCCAGACGCTGTCGGGCTCGTCTTATCGCACCGTCGCCCCGACCGCCGAGGGGAGCTTTCGGCTGCTGTCGGGGGAGCCCAAGGTCTACGTCAAGACCGCCGAGAGCGGCAGGAAGCGTCAGCAGGCGTTTTGCCCGGAATGCGGCACGCCGATCTACGCCGCGCCGGACGGCGATGCAGCGCAAGTGCACGGCCTGCGCGTCGGCACCATTCAACAACGCGATCAGCTTGTGCCCAAGGTCCAGATATGGTCGCGCTCGGAGCAACACTGGGTCGACGACCTGGCCTCGGTTCGCAAGATCGAGAAGCAGCCGGGGTAATCCGGCGGCCGGCGGCCGGCGCCCACTGTGCCGGTCAAACTGGCGGATGGGGTGGGATTCGAACCCACGAGGAGCGCTCGCCCCTGCCGGTTTTCAAGACCGGTGCCTTCGACCGCTCGGCCACCCATCCGGCGTAGAGAACTCAACGGCTTAACAAATCAGGCTACGCCCGCGCAAGACGTCTGCGTCAGGCGCTGGCGATCCGGGTGTGGCTGACGAAGCCGGTGTCCTCCGACAGCACGTGGAGCTGGTACGCCGGCGAGTCCCCGGCATCGAAAGCGTCGACCGCCTTGCGCACGTCGACCGCGACGCTCGGCATCGTCGTGGCCACGGTACCGGCCCAGCGGGTGCGGACGGGCACGTGGACGTGCCCGCACAGCAGCCTCTCGACCTGCGGGTGGCGGGCCACGATCGACGCCAGATCCTCTGCGTCGTCCGCGCGGCGGTAGCCACCGACGTAGAAGGTGCCGATATCGAAGGGCGGATGGTGCAGGAGCAGCAGGGTCGGTGCGTCCGGCGCGCGCCCGAGCACGTCGTCGAGCCAGGCCTGGCGCTCGGCGCAGAACACCCCTTTCCTTTCACCGGCAGCGATCGAGTCGAGCGCGACCAGGCGAAGCGGGTAATCCTCGACGGTGTAGTGCAGGAAGTCACCGTCGTCGGGGAAGTAGGCGTGATCGCCGAAGGCCGCCCGTAGGGTCTCGCGTCGGTCGCGATTGCCGGGAATGAGGTACAAGGGCGCCTCCAGCGGCGCCAGGATCTCGCGCACGTGCGCGTACTCCTCGGGCAGGCCGTGCTGGACGATATCGCCGGTGTGGACCACGGCGTCGGGCCGCTGCGCGTTGATGTCGGCGATGCAGCGCGCAAGGTTGGACGCGCGTTGTTCGCCAACAGCCTCGCCGGAGGAGCGCGCAAGGATGTGGGTGTCGCTAATCTGCGCGATGACCATCCGGCCGTTGGCCACGTCTGCGCTCCCGGGCGGCAAAATGCGTTGATGTCGCCGCGGCCATCTTGTCCTATGGAAAGCGGGCCGAGGGTAGTGCGCGCCCGCCGCCGTGTCGAGGGTGCGCCGCGCCGGCGCTTGAGGAAAATGATCGCCCCATGAGCGCGAATTTCGACGAGCTCACCGACCGCCTAATTGCGTTTCGCGACTTGCGCGACTGGCGCCGCTTCCACGGCCTCAAGAACCTCATCCTGTCGGCGAATCTCGAGGCCGCCGAGCTGTTGGAGTTGACGCAGTGGAAGGACGACGCCGCGGTCGAGGCTGCGCTGTCCGAGCCCGAGTTCCGCGCGCGCATCGCCGAAGAGTGCGCCGACGTGCTGCTTTACCTGTTGCTGATCTGTGAGCGTGCCGGCATCGACCTCGGCGCCGCCGCGGACGAGAAGATCGAAACCAACGCGGCCAAATATCCGGTCGAGAAGGCACGCGGTAGTGCCGCCAAGTACACCAAGCTCTGACGAGCCACGGCCTTATTGCGCGCCAGACGCCTGCTGAAGGAGGTCGACGAGGGCCGGCTGCTCGCGCGCTCTGGCGAGGTCGAGGGCGCTCTTCCCCTTAGCGTCCCGGGCGTCGACGTCGGCACCGTGGGCTATCAAGAGTGCGATGATGTCCGCCTTGCTCCGGGCCACCGCCCACAGTAGAGCGGGGCCGCCGTGATCGTCGCGCGCGCTCGCATCTGCCCCCTTGGCGAGGAAGGCGTGGACGATGGCGGCGTGGCCCTTCTTGATGGCCTCGATGAGATTGCGCTCGTCGGAGAGCTTTCCGGCGCCCCAGCCGCCGATATCGACGTAGACCAGCTCGCCGCCGCTGACCTCCTGAGCGATTGGATGATAGGCCTGGGCCCTGGTGTCCACGAGATGCGCGCCCTCGCCGTACTCCAGCGCCACCGCCTTGGCCGCGTCGACGTCGTCGAAGCCGACGATCAGGCGCCCGTCGGGGGAGCGTACGAAGAAGCGATGCACGCTGATGGCCAAGTCCTAGCCTTTATCGAACAACGATATCACCGGTGCGGCGCGTCGCGATCCTACAGGAAGAAGGCGCGCGATAAGCACACTTAACCGCCGAAAACAATCCTTACGAGGGGTCCGCGAAGCTGGTATGTAGCGAGGGGTGAGGGCCATACGGAGTCTCCGGCCGCACAGTCCATAACAAGAGCATGGGGAGGCGATGGCCGAAGGACCCAGGAGCCAGACCATCCTCGTCGTCGGCGGCGGCATCTCCGGCATCACCGCCGCCGTGGAGGCGGCCGAGGTCGGCTGCGACGTGGTCCTTCTCGAGCGCGGTCCTACGATCGGCGGCCGGGTCGCCCAGCTCAACCGATACTTTCCCAAGCTTTGCCCGCCGACCTGCGGGCTCGAAATCAACTTCCAGCGCATCAGGAGAAACCCGCGCATCAGGCTCGTGACGATGGCGAGCGTGGCGAGCGTCGCCGGCGCGCGCGGCGACTACACGGTCACGGTGCAGACCACGCCGCGCTACGTAAACGCCAAATGCACCGCCTGCGGCGATTGCGCCAGGGCGGCTGAAACCGAGGTCCCGGACCCTTTCAACTACGGTATGAGCAAGGTCAGGGCAGCCTACCTGCCGCACCAGATGGCGTTCCCCATGCGCTACGTCATCGACGCGCGCGTCATCGGTACGCCCGAGGCCGACACCATCAAAGCGGCCTGTAAATACGGCGCCGTCGACCTCGACGAACAGCCGACGACATTCGACATCAATGCCGGGGCGATCATCTGGGCGACCGGGTGGCGGCCGTACGATGCGGCGAAAATCACACCGTACGGCTACGATCGTAGCCCCGACATTATCACCAATGTCGAGATGGAACGGCTGGCCTCGCCGAGCGGACCGACGGCGGGCGCGATCGTCAGGCCCTCGAACGGCGAGCCGGCGAAGCGGGTCGCGCTGATCCAGTGTGCCGGCTCGCGCGATCGCAACTACCTGCCCTACTGCTCGGGCATCTGTTGTCTCGGCTCGCTCAAGCACGCGGCCTATGTGCGCGGCCGCTACGCCGACGCCGAGGTCGACATCTACTACATCGACATCCGCGCCCACGGAAAGCTCGAGGCCTTCTACAACCGCGTCCGCTCCGATCCGCAGGTCCGCTTCATCAAGTCAAAGCCCGGCCACATCGACACCGACGACACCGGCAGGCCAGTGGTCTGCGGCGAGGACACCATCACCCGCGAGGTTTACGCCAGGCCTTACGATCTGGTCGTGCTGGCCACCGGGATGGAGCCGGAAGCGGGCCAACACACGCCGCAAATGAGGCTGGAGACGGACGAGTACGGCTTCATCGTACCGGGAATGGCGAGCGAGGAAGGCATGTTCTCGGCCGGGGTCGCGGGTGGCCCCATCGACGTCGCCGCCTCGGTCCAGTCCGCGACCGCAGCCGCCTTGCGCGCGGTCCAGGCGGTCGCCGGCGGCACCAGCCGATAGCGGGGCACGGCAAGGTGGAGCCCAGGAAACCCGGCGTCTATCTGTGCCAAGGCTGCGGCATCGGCGAGGCCGTCTCGGTCGACGCGCTCGAGGACGTGGCCACGGGCGAGTTCGCGATGCCGCTGTGCCGCCAGCACGACTGCCTGTGCAGCGACGAGGGCGTCAGCGCCATCCGCGAAGACATTGGCGCCGGCGCCATCGATCAAGCCATCATCGTCGCCTGCTCGCACCGCGTGATGGCGGACCGCTTCACCTTCGACGGTACCGACGTCGTACGCGCCAACATTCGCGAGCAGGTAGTGTGGACCCACCCGGCCGGTGACCCACGTACGCAGGAGATGGCCGCCGACTCCTTGCGCATGGCGATCGCCCAGGCGGCCAACGCGACGGCGCCGGAGCCGTTGACGGAGGGCGATTTCAGCCGGCGCCTGATGGTCGTGGGCGGCGGCCTCTCGGGCCTCACGGCGGCGCGCGAGGCGGCGAAGCTCGGTCACGAGGTCGTGCTGGTGGAGCGGGCGGCCGAGCTCGGCGGATGGTCGCGCAAGTGGAGCCGGCGCATGCCCCACCGGCCCCCCTACCGCGACCCCCAGCCCAACGACATCGACGACCTGATCGCGGCGGTCCTGGGCGACCCCCTGGTCACGGTGATGACCGAGGCGGTGGTCGCCAAAACCGATGGCATGCCGGGCAAGTTCGAGGTTGACCTCAAGCACCAGGGTCGGGACGACCACGTCCGCGTGGGCGCCATCGTCGTGGCCACGGGGTGGCGCCCGTACGATCCGGCCAAGCTCGGGCACCTCGGCTACGGCGCCTCGCCCGACGTGGTCACCAACATCGAGCTCGAGGAGATGCTGGCCCACGGCCGGATCGCGCGCCGGTCGGACGAGGGGCCGGTTGGCACCGTCGCCTTCATCCAGTGCGCAGGCTCGCGCGACCCCAACCATCTGCCCTACTGCTCGTCGATCTGTTGCGGTACCTCTATCAAGCAGGCGCTGCAGATCCTCGAGGCCGAGCCCGCGGCCAACGTCTACGTCATCTACGAGGAGCTGCGCACGCCGGGGACGGCCGAGGAGTTCTACCGCCAGGCCCAGGAGGCGGGCGTCATTTTCATGAAGGGCAAGGTCAAGTCCGTCGACTCGGATTTGACGGTGTTGGTCGATGACGAGTTTCTCGGCCAGGAGATCCCCATGGCCGGCCTCGACCTCGTCGTCCTGGCGACCGGAATGGTGCCGAACACGACCGACCCCGAGGCGCCGGAGCTGGATCGCGGCGAAGACCTGCTGCGCTCCGACATCAATCCGGTGACGCCGCTCGAGTTGGCCGGCTATGCCGGAGAGCCCGCCGACCCCTGGCCGCGCGCCGACGAGGAACTGCCCGCGGGGGGGGCGATCCTTAACCTGCAGTACCGGCAGGGGCCGCACCTGCCCGCTTTGGCCGACGGCTTCGCGGACTCCCATTTCGTGTGCTTCCCTTACGAGACCCGGCGCACCGGCATCTACACCTGCGGCCCCGTGCGCACGCCCATGGCCATGGCCGAGGCCGCCGAGGACGCGGCCGGGGCCGTTCTCAAGGCCGTTCAGGCGATCCGCAACGCCCCGGAGGGGGCAGCGGTCCATCCGCGGGTGGGCGACCTGTCGATCCCGAAGTTCGGCCTCGACAAGTGCACGCAATGCGGCCGGTGCTCGATGGAGTGCCCGTTTGGCGCCATCGAGGTCGGCGCCGACCGCTACCCCGCGGTGGCCGAGACGCGGTGCCGGCGCTGCGGCGTCTGCATGGGGGCTTGCCCGGTGTCGACCATCGAGTTCGACAATTACAGCGTGCACATGGTCACGGAGATAATCCGCTCCGTCCACGTGCCGGTCGATGCACCGAACGAGCCTCGCGTCCTGGTCCTCGCATGTGAGAACGACGCCTACCCGGCGCTCGACATGGCCGGCATCGCGCGCACGTCCTTTAGCCCGTTCGTCCGGATCGTCCCGGTCAGGTGCCTGGGCTCGGTCAGCGTGTCCTGGATCACCGAGGCCCTGTCGGAGGGCTTCGACGGCGTCATGATGATGGGCTGCAAATCGACCGACGATTATCAGTGCCACTTCATCAAGGGCAGCCGGATCGCCGAGGAGCGCGCGACCAAGATGAAGGACACGCTCGACATGATGGCGCTCGACGCGGCGCGGGTCGCGGCCGAGGAGATTTCCATCGCCGATTCGGCTCGCGTGCCCCAGGTGATCGACGACTTCGTCGCGCGGATCGGAGAGCTCGATCCGAACCCGTTCAAGGGCGTCCACTGATGACCGAAACCGCCGCCGCCGCGGAGGGTACCTACGACCTCGGCTTCGCGAGGTGGGTCTACGACAACGTCGACGGCGGCGACAAGCTCAGCATGTGCATGCAGTGCGGCGTGTGCTCGGGGTCCTGTCCTATTGGCACGCAAATGGACCATGGGCCGCGCAAGCTGTTCATGATGATCCGCGCCGGCATGAAAGAGGCGGTGATGACGTCGAACACCATGCACAACTGCGTGCTGTGCTACCGCTGCGTTGTGCGATGTCCGCGCGGCATTCCGGTCGCCAACATCCTCCAAGACCTGATGACCAAGGCCGTCGAGCAGGGCTACGCGAAGGCGGCGGCCTCCGAGAACGCACGGTTCGCCAAGTCGTTCTGGTGGAGCACGCTGAATTACGGCCGCACCGACGAGCGGCTGGTGACCGCCGCATACTATTTTTCGGGCGGCCTCAGGGAGGGCGTCGGAAAGGGTCTGCGGAACATGAAAATCGCGCTCAACATGCTCCGTACCGGGCGCATGCATTTTGGCAGGCCGAAGAAGATCAAGGACACCAAGGGCCTGAAAGCCATCATGCGCAAGGCCAAGGAGATCGAGGCGCGTGAAAGCGGAGACGCGGGATCATGACCGAGCCCAAGAAATACACCTACTACCCCGGCTGTAGCTCGCAGGGCAGTGCCTCGCACCTCGACAAGTCCCTGCGCGCGATCGCGCCCGAAATCGGCGTCGAGCTCGAGGAGCTCGATGACTGGAATTGCTGCGGCGCGTCGGTCGGCCACGTCGAGAGCGGCTATCTGCCCAACACCGTGCTATCGGGGCGCAACCTGGCGCTCGCCCAAAAGCAGGGCCCGAAGGACGTGCTGACGGGCTGCGCCGCCTGCTACATCAACACCCATTCGGTCAACGAGAAGATCAAGGAGGACGTAAGGCTCAGGCGCAACGTCAACGAGGCGCTGGCCGAGGGCGATCTCGCCTACGACGAGGACCTCAACGTGCGCCACGCCTGCGAGGTGATCGTCAACGACGTCGGCATCGACACCATCAAGGAGCGGGTGACCAACCCCTTGGACGGCCTCAAGGTGGCTGGCTACGTCGGCTGCCAAACGGTCAGGCCGTTCGCCAACACCGACGCCGGTGGCAACTACGACACCTACGACGACCCCGACTTCCTCGACGACTTCACCAAGGCCGTCGGCGCCGAGGCCGTCGACTTCGACGTCAAGACCTCGTGCTGCGGCGGCGCCATTTCGGTGATCAATCCCGACAAGACGCTCCACCTCATCAAGCAGATCCTCGATGCGGCGAAGGCGGCCGAGGCCGATGTGATCGCGACGCCCTGCCCGCTGTGCCAGCAGAACGTCGAGATGTATCAGGACGCGGTCAACAAGGAGTACGGGACCGACCATAACATTCCGGTCGTGTTCTACAGCCAGCTCATGGCCGTCGCTTTCGGGATGGATGCGAAATCCGACGCGGCCCTCGATCAAAACGTCATCCGCGCGACCAAGCTCGAGAAGATGGCGAGGACATAGGGGCGCCTGTCCGTCGTCAAAACATTTGGGACTGTTGAGTCTGTTTCATAAGGGAGGATCTGGCTCATCTTGGATTGATGTTAAGCCGCTTGTTGTTGATGGTTCAAGCCTTGCCTATCCGGGTTACACCCACACCCACTAGGGCTAGAATGGGCGCAAACCGGATATAGGGGAACGCGCCATGGATGTTCTCGACCGCGCCGATCTCCCATTCCCGCATTCGCTACCCGAGTTCCAGCGACTTTTCCCCGATGATGCGGCCTGCGCCGCCTACCTGGAGAAAGCCCGCTGGGGAGACGGCTTTGCCTGCCCGCACTGCGGCACGGCGGGAGAGCCGTTCCACTTTGAAAACCGCCCTGGCGTCCTGCGCTGCCGCAAGTGCCGCCAGAACACCGGGCTGACGGTGGGAACAGTGATGGAGCGTAGCCACACTCCGCTGAACGTCTGGTTCTGGGCCGCTTATCTGGTCGCCAGTCAGACGCCCGGCATGTCCGCCGTGCAGTTTCAGCGGCAACTTGGTCTTTCGCGCTACGAGACGGCCTTTCAAATTCTCCACAAGCTCCGCTCGGGCATGGTGCGGCCCAACCAAGACAGGATCGGTGGACAGCCCAAGAACCATGTTGAGGTGGACGAAACCTGGGTTGGCGGGCGAACGCGTGGGGAAGGCCGTGGTGTTCACCACAAGGTTCCCGTCTCCTGTGCCATCGAGGTGCGTCATCGAAAGCCGGGCACCAAGCTCGACAACCGGAAAGACGGACGCTATGCCGGACGCGTTCGGCTCGCCGTCGTGCTCGACCGTAGCGCCGAGTCGCTCTGTGGGTTCGTCGAGAGCACCGTCGCGCCGCGATCGCTGATCGTTACTGACGATTGGAGCGGCTATGCTGGCCTCGGTAAGCGCGGCTATGAGCACTTCGCTGTTGCCGAGTGTGGTGATCCAGAGGTTGCCGAGCAATACCTGCCGATCATCCATCTGGTTTTCGCCAACCTGAAGACGTGGCTGATCGGTATCCATCACGGCGTTAGCCACCAGCACCTACAAGCCTACCTCAACGAGTTCACCTTCCGCTTCAACAGGCGGTTCTACCCGTTCAACGCCTTCCGCTCATTGCTCGGCATCGCGGGCGACACCTCTGCTCCAACCTATGCCGAGCTTTACTCGGGAGAGTGGCGGCACCCTACATGTAGCGGTCATGGGCGTTAACCGGATAGGCAAGGTTCGTTCCGCGTTGCCAAGGGCTGTGCGGTTCGCAGAAGTAGACGGGAAGGCCGGTTGCGATCCGCAGATCCGCATGCTTGGCCATCTCTGCTCCCTGGTCCCAGGTCAGCGAGCGGCTGCGCTGGCAATGTCGTGATCGTCCGGGCGATGGCATCGCGAACCGCTTCAGCCCCATGACCGGCAAGCGCAGGCCCGTTCTTCACGCGCGGGACGGTGCCGTGGCCTTCCATTCGGGGAAGATGCAGCAGCATTGTGAACCGCGTGGTGCGTTCCACCAGAGTGCCGATCGCCGATCTGCCCAAGCCGATGATCAGGTCACCTTCCCAGTGTCCGGGTACGGCCCGATCAGCTGCTTCCGCCGATCGTTCACTGATCATGATCTCAGGCGTGACGAAGGATTTTCCCCGCCGGCGGCTACGTGCCCGAGGCACGCGCAGTGCCCTTCCCGTGCGAAGGCAGGCGGTCAGCTCACGACGGAGTGCGCCGCGGCCCTGTACGTAGAGCGCCTGATAGATCGCCTCATGACTGATCCGCATCGCTTGATCCTCGGGCCCGTCCCCAGGATAGTCGATCCGAAGACGGTGCGCGATCTGCTCAGGACTCCAGGCCCTGGCCCATCGCCTGCGCTGCCGCGGCCCATGCCGACGACCGTTCCAGACGACGCGTGGCCCCTCGATCACCGTTCCATCCGGTGCCGAGATCCGACCGGTACCAACCTGTCGTCGGGCTGGTTCGTCCTGTGCGATCTTCATGACTCAAACCTGGCCGGTGCCGATCTCAGCTATTCCGACCTTAAGGGCGTCAACCTGAACAACGCCAACTTACAGGGCGCGAAGCTGGCCCACGCCGATCTCGGACCCGTTGAACTCAAAGATGCGGACGGCAAAAAGACCGGGCAGATGTGGCCCACCAACCTGAGCGGTGCCGATCTCACGGATGCCGATTTGTACCGGACCAACCTCGCCGGTGCGAACACCGAGGGTGCGGTGCTCGTGGACGCCGCGCCCACGATAGAGTGATCCCGCCGAGCCAATCCTAGACGCGTGGGGCGGACAGCCCGTCCAGCCCCCCTACGCCACGCTCGCGTCGCAACGTCAGTAGATGAGCTCGTCGGCGCCCTTGGAGTCGGCGAGAATGATCTCGCCGCGGTCGGCAAGTTCCTTGGCGACCGCCACCATCGCGGTCTGCGCCTCGTCCACGTCGCTCACCCGTACCGGCCCCATCGAGTCCATGTCCTCGCGCAGGATCTTGCCGGCGCGCTCGGACATGTTGCTGAAGAACAGGTCCCTCAGCGTCTCTGACGCGCCCTTTATGGCCAACGCGAGCTTGGTCTTTTCGACGCCGCGCAAGAGAGCCTGCACGCCGTTTGGGTCGAGCTTCACCAAATCCTCGAAGGTGAACATCATCGCCTTGATGCGCTCGGCGCCGTCGCGATCGCGCTCATCGAGCGCCGCCATGAAACGGCCCTCCGTGGCACGGTCGAAGTTGTTGAAGATGTCGGCCATCATCTCGTGACTGTCACGCTGAGTGGTACGCGCCAGGTTGCTCATGAACTCCTTGCGCAAGGTTTGCTCGACGCTCTCCAGAACCTCCTTACGCACCGGCTCCATGCCCAGCATGCGCGTGACGACTTCCATCGCCAGGTCCTCGGGCAGCGCACCCAGCACCCGCGCAGCGTTGTCCGGCAGCAATTTCGACAGTACCACCGCGACCGTCTGCGGGTATTCGTTCTTGAGATAGGTAGCGAGCGTCTCCTCGTTCACATTGCCGAGCTTGTCCCAAAGCGTTCGCCCGGCCGGGCCGCGCATCTCCTCCATGAGGTACTCGACGCGCTCGGCATCGAGTCCCCCGGCAAGCAGCGCCCGCTCGGTCGTCTCAAAGCTGCCGCGCAGCGCGCCCGTGCCAATCTGGCTGGCGAACTCGATGAAGACCTGCTCGACCGCAGAGGCGTTCATCACGCCGAGATTGGCCATCGCCTGGGAGAGTTCGCGGATGTCGTCGTCATCCATCTTGGCGAACATCACCGCCGACTGTTGCTCGCTCAGGGCGAGCATCAGGGTCGCCGCCTTTTTGCGGGCCGGTCAGGTCGTGAATCTGGGTTTCGCTCACTGCCGCTTCTCCTCAACCGCTTCGCCCCGAACGCGAACCAAGCCTTTGCGCCGAGGACCCCACGACATCCCCATCATACCTGAAATCCAGCGATTTCAATATGGTGCCCCGCGCGCCGGGGGCACGGCCGCCCGGCGTGCGCGGACGCCGCCCGTTTCCGGTTGCCTCGCCGCGGCTGGGCGTACCATAATCTCGCCCAACAAATATCGTGGTACCTAGGGAGGATGAAGATGGCAGAGATCAAGGGCGACGAGAACGAGCCTCTGCCGGAAAAGAGGCGGAGCCAGAGCTTCGCGGTCACCGAATACGACCTCCATCAGGAAAAGCTGCGCCAGCACGACTGGAAGCTCAAGGATGTGCCCTTCTACAAGGGCAAGGGCCAGGAACACGATCCCTTCGATTGGGCCAACTACGACTACATGGAGGCCTACGACAAGATCTACGGCCGCAAGTGCGGGTCGGCCGGGATCGGCAAGCTGCGCGAAGTCGGCATCGTCCGCCCGACCCCCGACGACGAGTACTCCAATCACCCCTACTTTCACGAAGACAAGGAGTACATGAACCGAGACGGCTTCTTCCTCCTGAGCGACAAGGTGGATGTCAGCAGGCTCAACGACGAGGCCGAGGCGTTCGCCGAAGCGTTCGAGAAGGCCGGCGTCAAGGTGTACTGGGTCGAGTACCCGGAAAAGCCCATGGCGGCCTTCGGGCCGATGATGAACATGCATTCGGCGGCCGAACTCGCAATCTGGCCGGGCGGCTCGATCATCCCCAAAAAAGGCTACGCCCTGGCGCCGACCGCGGGGCTCGGGCGAGCGGAATACTTGGCGCGCTGGGCGTTCTGGAACCTCGGCATCCCGCCCCTGTTGACCGTCACCGGCAAGGGCGTATGGGTCACCGGTACCTTCCTCGCCGATGACGTCTACATGCAGGGCATGGGAGTCGAGACGAATTGGGATGGCCTCAATCAGGTCACGCCGGTGCTCAGGCACGTGTGCGGCGAAGACATCCACATCCAGCCGATAAGGACGCCCGGGTGGAAGTACTTTGACAAGTACACCGGCGCCAACACCCACGGCGGCATGGTCATCAGCGGGCTCGACGTGGACAAGGTGCTCGTGCACACAGCGGGCGTCGACATCAACACCCACGTCTGGCTGCGCAAGAACGGCTATACGGTGATCGAGGCCGACCTAAACGAGCAGATCCAGCATTCGGCCGCGGCCATCGTCAACCTCGAACCAGGCCATGTGATGATGCACGCGCGCGCCGAAAAGACGATCGCGGCGGTGCGCAAGGCCGGCGTCGAGGTGGTCTCCATTGATTACGACGAGTACAACAAATACGGGGCGGCCATTACTTGCGCGACCATGCTGATCCTCAGGGATCCAGGGCCGCGCAAGTTCTCGTAGATCGGCTCTGGCAGCCTAAGGACAGGGGTCGGGTACCGGCGCGGGCGGCAGCGCAGCGCGGTCGCCGGCCGCAACTCCAGCGATCCATCTATCGCCTGACAGGGAAAGACATGACACAGATTAGCGGCAAAGAGGGGACCCCGCTGCCGGTAGGGCGCCGGAGCCAGGAGTTCGCGCTCACCGAGTACGACGCGCACCAGGAGCGTCAACGCCGGCGCAACTGGACCCTTAACGACGTCCCCTTTTACAAGGGCAAGGGCAAGAGCCTCGAGCAGAACCCCTTCGACTGGCACGATTACGACTACCTCAACTATTACGACGAGGTCTTCGGCCGCAAATGCGGCTCGGCCGGGATCGGCAAGCTGCGCGAGGTCGGCCTCCTCGAGGTCAGCGAGGACGACAACTACGCCGAGCACCCCTACGTCAAGGAAGACCCCGGCTACATGGACCGCGACGGCTTCCTGGCCGAGAAGAAGATGGACATCCCCAAAATGCGCGACCAACAAGCGCGCTATGCCGATGTCCTCCAGGAACAGGGGGTCAAGGTCTACTGGATCAAGTACCCGGAGCGCCCAATGGCGGCCTTCGGGCCGATGACCAACCAGATGTCAGCCGCCGAGCTTACGGTGTTGCCGGGCGGCTCGATCATCGCCAAGAAAGGCTATGCGCTGGCGCCGACTTCGGGCTTCGGACGGACCGAGTATTTGGCGCGATGGGCGTTCTGGAACCTCGGCATCCCGCCGCTGATTACGGTCGTCGGGACGGGCATGTGGGTGACCGGGGTGTTTCTCGCTGACGACGTCTACTGCCAGACCATGGCGGTGGAAACCAACGAAGAGGGCATGAGCCAGGTCGAGCCGGTGATGCGCCGCGTCGTCGGCGAGGACCTGCACATCCAGCGCATCTACACGCCGGGTCACGACTATTTCGACCGCGCCACCGGGATCAGCGCCCACACCGACATGGTGATCGCCCCCCTCGACCTGCACAAGGTGCTGGTCCACGCGCCCGGCATCGACGTCGATACCAACAGGTGGCTGTGGAACAACGGCTACCAGGTCATCGAGGCCGAGCCCGAGGAGCAGTCGGGGGCCCTTGCCTGCAACCTCATTCCGCTCGAGCCGGGGCGCGTCATCATGCACGCCGGCGCGCGCAAGACGATCGACAAGGTGCGCCAGGCAGGCGTCGAGGTGATCGCTGTCGACTACGACGAGTACAACCTGTTCGGCGCCGGCCTACATTGCGCCTCGATGCAGATATTGCGCGATCCCGGGCCGCGCAAGTTCAGCTGATAAGACGCCCACCGAAGAGCAGGGAAAGGCCTTTGAGATGACCCAGATCAGCGGCAAGGAGGGGACCCAGCTGCCCGAAGGGCGCCGGAGTCAGGAGTTCGCGCTGACCGAGTACGACGCGCACCAGGAGCGCCAGCGCCGGCGCAACTGGACCCTCAACGACGTCCCCTTCTACAAGGGCAAGGGCAAGAGCCTCGAGCAGAACCCCTTCGACTGGCACGATTATGACTACCTCAATTATTACGACGAGGTCTTCGGCCGCAAATGCGGCTCGGCCGGGATCGGCAAGCTGCGCGAGGTCGGCCTCGTGCGTGTCTCCGACGACGACAACTACGCCGAACACCCGTACATGAAGGAAGACCCCGACTACATCGTCCGCGACGGCATGCTCGAAGAGCGCAAGATGGATATCGGCAAGCTGCGCGAGCAGCAGCTGATGTACGCGGAGGCACTGACCTCGTGCGGCGTCAAGATCTATTGGATCGAGTATCCGGAAAGGCCGATGGCGGCCTTCGGTCCGATGACCAATCAGCACTCAGCGGGCGAGCTGACCATCCTGCCGGGGGGCTCGATCATCCCCAAGAAGGGCTACGCGCTCGCGCCCCTGTCGGGCTTCGGCCGGACCGAGCACCTCGCGCGCTGGGCCTTCTGGAACCTCGGCATCGCGCCTTTGCTCACCGTCGTCGGCAAGGCCGTGTGGGTACAGGGCCTGTTCCTGGCCGACGACGTCTACGTCCACGCCATCAGCGTCGAGACCAACGAGGCCGGCATGGAGCAGTTCCTTCCCGTGCTCAAGAGGGCGTGCGGCGAAGACGTCCACATTCAGCGCATCTACACGCCGGGCATGGGCTATTTCGACCACGGCTCGGGTATCTCCGCACACACCGACATGATCATCTCGCCGGTCGACGTCGACAAGGTGATCTGCTACCCGGCAGCGCTCGACGTCGATACCAACAGGTTCCTGTGGGGCAACGGCTACAAGATCATCGAGGCACCGGTGGAGGAACAGGTCGAGGCGTGCGCGTGCAACGCGGTCACGATCGAGCCCGGCCTGGTGATCATGCACGCCGGGGCCAAGGAGACGATCAAGCGCGTGCGGGCCGCCGGCGTCGAGGTGATACCGATCGAGTACGACGAGTACAACCGGTTCGGCGGCGGCATGCACTGCGGCACCATGCAGATCCTGCGCGATCCTGGGCCGCGTAAGTTTTCGTAGTACGACGGCGAGGTTCTCGACCGGCGAGATCGCCTTCGAAGGCCCGGGCCGGGACCTTCCTCGACAATGACGAGGTCCAGCGGTCCTACCTCGGCGGTTAGCCTCCGTATCGGGGTCCGCGCAACGTGATCGCCCACCGAGACGAGGAGAGACCATGGCCATCATCAGCTATCCCTTTGCCGCCGGCGAAGCGCTGACGCGCGTCATCGAGGCCGGGAGCGGCGACCGGGCAGTCATCTTCGTCCACGGCCTGGGCGCGCGCGCCGACCGCTGGATCGCCAACCTGGAAGCGATCGCGGCGGCCGGCTATCACTGCTACGCGATCGACCTCCCCGGTCACGGATTCGCCGACAAGAACACGGACTATGCGTACGGCGTGCCCGCGTTCGCGGGTTTCGTCAAGGACTTCGCCGATGCGGCCGGCCTCGCCCGCGCGGCGGTCGTTGGCACCTCGCTCGGCGGCCACGTTTGCGGCATGTTCGCGTGCGACCACCCCGACCGCGTGAGTGCCGTCGCGCTCGTCGGCAGCGTCGGCATCATCCCGATCGGCCCCGAGGCCAGCGCCATTGTCCGCGACAACGTGAAGAACACGACCCGCGAGGGGATCGCGGGCAAGCTGCAGCTCGTCTTCGCCAAGAAAGCGCTGATCACCGAGGCGCTGATCGACGAAGAGTTCCGCATCAACAACTCGCCCGGTGCGGTCGCCGCGTTCGACAGCCTCGGCGACTACATCGCCGAGCGGATTGATGAGGACAATATCGGCGACCGCCTGGCCGATCTCGCCGCCTCCAAGCCGCTGCTCCTGATCTGGGGCGAGGAGGACGCGGCG
The DNA here is from genome assembly GCA_965261735.1 of Alphaproteobacteria bacterium. Lineage (GTDB taxonomy): Bacteria > Pseudomonadota > Alphaproteobacteria > SHVV01 > SHVV01. The sequence continues at coordinate 4,824,486 of OZ253470.1, read as the reverse complement.
GTCCCGCTGGCGATAGGCGTCAGGGCCCGCGAGAAGATAGCGAGCGCCGAACTTGTCGCGATCCCCGACGCCGGGCACGTCTCGTACCTGGAGGTTCCCGACCTGTTCAACCGCACGGTTATCGACTTTCTCGACGGCGCCGGAGCGTAGGATGGGAGGCACGGAAACACCGGGCGGTGGTGATGGCGGAGCGCTCGGCGGCGAGGCCAAGTTCGGCGTCGGCCAGGTCGTTTGCCACCGCCTATTCGGCTATCGCGGCGTCGTCGTCGACGTCGACTCGGTGTTCAGCGGCTCCGACGAGTGGTACGAGCGCATGGCCCGCAGCCGGCCGCCGAAGGATCGACCGTGGGACCACGTGCTGGTCCACGACGCGGCGCACTGGACCTACGTGGCCGAGCGCAACCTCGACTCGGACGACAGCGGCGAGCCGATACGCTATCCCGATCTCCAGCGCTTTTTCAGCGCCGCCGTGGGCGGCACCTACGTGGCCCGCCACAGCACCAATTAGCCGCCACTTGACTGGCCGATTCGTCGCGCCATCCTCTTGGCTACGGCGATGCGAGCGCGTAGGATGGCGGTCCTTCAAGAGGAGGATGATGCGATGTCAGTTGCGGCGGAGCGGCAGGAAACCCAAACACAACCCCTGAGCACCGAGGCGTTCGTTGAGGAGCTTTTGGGGATCGTCGACAGCCCCGGGCGCAACCGCCTCGAACACCCCTTCGTACTCGCGGTCCTCAACGGCACGGCGACGAAGGATCAGATCGCTGGGTGGCTCAATCAGTTCTCGCTGTGGGCCGACCCGTGCAACAAGTTCATCGGCGACATGTGGTCGAACTGCCCGGATGACGACCTGCGCGAGGGGTTGCTCGAGAACATGCTCGAAGAGGAGTATGGCAAGAGCTCCGAGACGGCCGGCCACATGCGGCTGATCGACGCCACGATCCGGGAGCTCGGCTGGAGCGAAGAGCGCCGCGCGACCGACATCACCCAGTACGAATCCTGGGCCTTCCGGCACTGGCTCGAGGTCATCATGCGCCAGCGCCCGTTCGTCGAGGCGATCTGCGCGACCTCGTTCACGGCTGAGCGCATGAACACCTTCGTGTTCGGCAAGATCGAAAAGGGCCTGCTCGCCCATTACGACCTCAGCGAGAAGGCGATGATGTCGGTCTCCGTCCACGCCTCCCACATCGAGGAGGAGCATGCAACGCTCGGCCCCATCGCGATCGAGCGCTACGCGACGACGGCCCGCGACCAGGAGCAAATCCGCTTCGTCGTCGACCACACCGCGATGATGTATTACCGCCAGTACGACGTCTGGAAGCACTACTAGGCGCGCCGTTCGGGCGCGGCGAACCGGAGAACCCCATGACTGCCGCACAACAGCCGACCAGCAACGACAAACTCCTGAAGGAACTCGAACACGGGCTGTTCGATCCGGTGCGCAACCGGCTTGAGCATCCTTTCGTGGCGGCGGTCGAGAAGGGCGAAGCAACCAAGGACCAGATCGCCGGCTGGCTCCATCAGTTCTCGCTGTGGGCGGACCCGTCGAACAAGCTGTTTGGCGTGCTCTGGGCGAAGTGCCCCGACGACGACCTGCGCGAGGGCATCCTCGAGAACATGCTCGAGGAGGAGCACGGCGAGAGCTCGCAGACGGCGGGTCACATGAAGCTGATCGAAACCTCACTCACCGAGCTCGGCTGGGATGAGGAGCGCCGGGCGCAGGACCCGATCCGCATCGAGTCCTGGGCGCTGCGGCACTGGTTCGAGGTCGTCATCCGCAACCGCCCGTTTGTCGAGTCGATATCGTCGGTCTCGTTCGCGGCCGAGCGCATCAACCCCCTGGTGTTCGGCAAGCTGGAAAAGGGCTTGCGCGAGCACTACGACCTGTCTGACGAGGGCCTGATGTCGTTCTCCGTACACGCCTCGGACGTCGAGGAAGAGCATGGCACGCTCGGACCCACGGCCATGGCGCGCTATGCCACAACCCCGCGTACCCAGGACGAGGTCCGCTTCGCCGTGCTCCACACCGGCGACATGTACTACAACCAGTACAACGTCTGGCGCTACTACTAGGCGAGGCGGGCGCCACATCGACGCTCGTCTTGCGTCGCGCCGTTGTCCCGCGTTAGAGCCATGACCGGTGCCGACGCGGACCTCGAAATTCTTGAAATCGAGACGCCGTTCAAGGGCTTCTTCCGCGTCGACCGATATCGATTTCGCCATCGGCTCTACGACGGCGGCTGGAGCCGCGTGGTGGTGCGCGAGGTGTTCGAGCGCGGCCACGCCGCGGCCATTCTGCTCTACGATCCAGCGCGGGACCGCGTGGTGTTGATCGAACAGGTCCGCATCGCCTCCCACGCGGGAGGCGGCCCGCTGCGGCCGATCGAGCTGGTCGCGGGCATCGTCGGAGCGGACGAGGCGCCGGCGGAGGTGGCGCGACAGGAGACCCAGGAGGAGACTGGCCTCACGCTCGAAGCGCTCGAACCCATCGGCGGATTCTTTGCGAGCCCCGGCGGATCGTCGGAATACGTCACGCTGTTCCTCGGCCGCGTCGATGCCGAATCGGCGGGCGGCGTCCACGGCAAGGACGACGAGGACGAGGACATCCGCGCCCTGGTCATGACGAGCGAGGAGGCGTTCGCAGCCGTGGCGTCCGGTCGCATCAACACCGCGGCCGCCGTCATTGGCCTGCAGTGGCTCGCGCTCAATCACGATAGCGTTCACCAGCGCTGGCGCTAGCTCCCGGGCTTGCTCGCCCTTGAACGGGCCCCGGCGGACCGCTAGATTGCACCGCCCTCGCCTCCCCAGCTCCTTCCCCACCGTGCAACTCGCAGACGGCTTCATCGACCTGATCGGCAACACGCCACTCGTTCGCCTGGATCGGGTCTCCGAGGCCACCGGCTGCGAGATTCTCGGCAAGGCCGAGTTTCTCAACCCCGGGAACTCGGTCAAGGACCGGGCCGCCCTCTACATCATCCGCGACGCCGAGGAGCGCGGTCTGCTGCGACCCGGCGGCGTCATCGTCGAGGGCACGGCCGGCAACACCGGTATTGGCCTCGCACTCGTCGGCAATGCGCGCGGCTACCGCAGCGTGATCGTCATTCCCGACACGCAGAGCCAGGAGAAGATGGACATGCTTCGCCTGTGCGGAGCCGATCTGCGGCCGGTGCCGGCGGTGCCCTATGCCGACGACAACAACTACGTGAAGATCTCGGGACGCCTCGCCGAGGAGTTCGCGCGCTCGGAGCCCAATGGGGCGATCTGGGCCAATCAGTTCGACAACGTCGCCAACCGGCGCGCCCACTACGAGGGCACCGGCCCCGAAATCTGGCGCCAGACTGACGGCAAGATCGATGCTTTCGTGTCCTCGGTCGGCACCGGCGGGACCCTTGCCGGCGTCGGAATGGCACTCAAGGAACGCAAGCCCGATGTGACGATCGCGCTCGCCGACCCGATGGGGGCCGCCCTGTACAACTACTATACGCACGGCGAGCTCAAGGCGGAGGGCAGCTCCATCACCGAAGGCATCGGCCAGGGCCGCGTTACCGAGAATCTCCAAGGAGCACCCGTCGACACGGCCTTCCAGATCCCGGACACGGAGGCGCTGCCCTACATTTTCGACCTACTGCGCCAGGAGGGGCTGTGCCTGGGCGGATCGACGGGCATCAATGTGGCCGGGGCCGTACGCATGGCCCGGGAGCTAGGGCCCGGTCACACCATCGTCACGATCCTCGCCGACTACGGGACCCGCTATCAAAGCAGGCTGTTCAACCCGGCGTTCCTGCGCGAAAAGGGGCTGCCGACGCCGGACTGGCTGGAGGACTGAGCCGTGGCGCGCACCGAAGCCGTGTTCCAGGCCGATGCCTATGCCAAGCGTTGCGAGGCCCGCCTGATCTCGGTCGCCGACGGTCGTATCGAACTCGACCGCACGGTGTTCTATCCCACCGGCGGCGGGCAGCCTGGAGACAGCGGGCGGCTCACCTTCGCCGACGGCGACGTCGCCATCGAGAGCGCGGTCAAGGGCGAGGAGCCCGGCACGATCGTGCATCTCGCCGCCACGGACTCCGCGTGGCGGGGTCTTGCGCCCGGCGATACGGTCACGGCCGAGATCGACTGGTCGCGCCGCCACAGGCTGATGCGCATGCACACCTGCCTTCACCTGCTGTCGGCGGTGCTCCCCTATCCCGTCACCGGCGGCCAGGTCGGTGAAGGCAAGGGTCGCCTCGACCTGGACGTGGCCGACGCCGCGCTCGACAAGGCGGCAATCACGGCCGAACTCAATAGGCTCGTGGGCGACGACGCCGCGGTCAGCGCCGAGTTGATCGCCGAGGCGGATCTCGCGCGCCGGCCGGATCTGGTTAAGACCCTATCGGTAAAGCCTCCGGCCGGCGCCGGCGAGGTGCGGCTGGTGCGCGTCGAGGGCCTCGATCTCCAGGCTTGCGGCGGCACTCATGTGGCGCGAACCGGGGAAATCGGCGCCGTCGCCGTGAGCAAAATCGAGAGCAAGGGGCGGCGCAATCGAAGAGTCACTGTTTCTTTTGTTTAACCATCACATCAATGAGATAAGGGAGCTTATTGATGTCGTATGACAATACCACGGTCGTTTCAACCGACTGGCTAGGGTCGCGGTTCGCGCATCCCCACATTCGCGTCCTGGACGGCTCCTGGTATCTGCCGGCCTCGGGACGCAACGCGCGCGAGGAGTTTGCCGCCGGCCACATTCCGGGCGCCCGCTTCTTCGATATCGACGAGATCAAGGACACGGCCAATCCGCTCCCGCACATGCTCCCCGACGCCGCGCAGTTCGCGCGCGAGGTCTCGGCTCTCGGCATCGGAAACGACGATCAGGTCGTGGTCTATGACGGCAGCGGCCTGTATAGCGCGGCGCGGGTCTGGTGGACGTTTCGCGCCTTTGGCCATGGAAACGTCGCCGTGCTCGACGGTGGGCTCCCCAAATGGCGGGCGGAGCGAAGGCCGATCAAAGGCAGCACGCCGGTTATCGAGCCGCGCGAGTTCGAGGCGAGCCTTAATCCGGCGCTGGTACGCGGCCTCGAGGACATCCGCGCGAATCTCGACGGCCGGCACGAGCAGGTACTCGACGCGCGCTCGGCCGAGCGCTTCGCGGGCACCGCACCGGAAATTAGGCCCGGGATAAGCGCGGGCCATATCCCCGGCAGCCTCAACTTGCCCTTCGATCGCCTGATCGACGCCGAGACTGGACTTCTCCGAGACGAGGCCGCGCTGAGAGCTGCGTTCGAGGCCGCCGCGGCGACCTTGGCCGGGCCGTCGTCACCACCTGCGGCTCGGGCGTCACGGCGTCGCGGCTGCGCGTCTACACCAACACCTTCGATCACCCGCGCGCCCTGTCCCTCTACCAACGCATGGGCTTCGTTCCGCGCAACCGGCGCACGGTCTCTACGTCGACCCCGATCCCGATCCGCCACATCCCTAGTCCTGCCTCCTGGCTTGAGCGGTCCGGGAATGCGATGATCCGGTCCGCCCCTGCTCCCATGTCGAGCGTAGCGTCATGAAACGAGACACGACCGTCGTCATTTCCGGCCGCCACCCCTTCGACCAGCACGGCATCGTCAACCCGCCGGTCTACCATGCCTCGACGGTGCTCTTCCCCACGGTCGAAGCCCTACACCGGGCGCGCGAAAACCCCGACGAGGGCGTCATCTATGGCCGCCGCGGCACGCCGACCTCGGTGACGCTGGAGGAGGCGGTCGCGACCCTCGAGGGCGGCCACGCCTGCGCGACCTACCCTTCCGGCCTAGCCGCCATCACCGCCGCCCTGCTCGCGTTCGTGAAAGTGGGCGACCACGTGCTCATCGCCGACGCGGTCTATGGCCCGACCCGGCGATTCTGCGACACGATGCTCGCCCGCCTCGGCGTCGAGACCACGTACTACGACCCCCTGGTCGGGAGCGATATCGCCGCGCTCATGCGCGACAACACCACGGTCGTGTTCACCGAATCGCCGGGCTCGCTGACCTTCGAGGTGCAGGACATCCCAGCCATCGCGGCGGCTGTCCACGAACGCGGCGCGTGCGTGATGATGGACAACACCTGGGCCTCGCCGCTCTATTTCGAGCCCTTCGCCAAGGGCGTCGACGTGTCGATCCAGGCGGCGACCAAATACATCGTTGGCCACTCGGACGCGATGCTCGGGACGGTTACCACCACCACCGAGTGCTGGCCGGCGCTGCAGGAGACGACGCAGACGCTCGGCCTATGCGCGGGGCCTGACGATCTCTATCTCGCCCAACGCGGGCTGCGCACTCTCTCGGTCCGCCTCGAACGCCATCACGCCAACGCGCTCGGCTTGGCGAGATGGCTCATCGACCGGCCGGAGGTCGCCCGGGTGATGTATCCGGCGCTCGACGATGATCCGGGCCACACGCTGTGGCAGCGGGACTTCTCGGGTGCCTCCGGGCTGTTCGGCGTCGTTCTCGAACCCTGCTCGCAGGCGGCGCGCACGGCCTTGATCGACGCGTCCGAGCTGTTCGGATTGGGATATTCGTGGGGTGGCTATGAGAGCCTCATGGTGCCGACCGACCCGGCGTCGAGTCGGACGGCGACAGCCTGGGACGCGCCCGGGCCGAGCCTGCGCATCCACGCCGGGCTCGAGGACCTGGACGACCTCATCGTCGACCTGGATCAGGGCTTCGCCCGCCTTCGCGCGACCGACTAGGGCGCTGGCGGCGCCCGGCGCGCGCGCTATGATGCGAGCCGGGCACGCGAGTCCGCTCGTCGGTAAGGTGACACATGAGCAAAGGGAAGACCGCATCCACGGCGCCAGGCGAAGATGTCGTCGCTAACGTTCTCGATACCGTCGTCTTTGACGAGCGCGGGCTGGTTACCGCGATCGCCCAACAGCACGACAGCGGCGAAGTGCTGATGACGGCGTGGATGAATCGCGAGGCCGTGACCGAGACGCTACGCACGGGTCGCGTATGCTATTGGTCGCGTTCGCGCGGCACCTTGTGGCGCAAAGGCGAAACCTCGGGGCAGCATCAAAGGCTCGTCGAGTTCCGCATCGATTGCGATGGCGATACGGTGCTTCTGCTCGTCGACCAAACCGGCGTCGCCTGCCACACGGGGCGGCGATCCTGCTTCTTTCGCGCCGTGCGCGACGGCCAGTTCGCGATCGTCGCCGATGTGGAGATTGACCCGAAGGAGCTGTACCCCGGGTAGCGGCGCGAGCGACCCGGTAGCGCGGGTGCGTATTGCCCCTTAGAACGCCTGAAGTTTCTGGCGAATGCCCTGGCGACGGAGCAGCTTGCGCTGGGCGCCCGCTGGAAAATCGGTGAGCAGGATCAGATTCTGGTCGATAAGCACGGAAACGAGATCCTCGGCGATACGCAGCAGGTCGGCGTCGCTGCCGGCGAGGTAGGCGCGCATGGCCGACTCCGATTCGCCGCCGGTCACGAAGGCGAGGAGCTCGGGATCGTCGGATGCGATGGGATCGGCATCGTCGTGGGGCTCTGCGAACACGGTGATGATGTTCCCATTCTCGTCGCGCACCACGTAGCGCATGGTCCCCTCCCTTCCCTGAGGCATGTATCCCGGGCAGCGCGGGAAACAAGTGCCCTTGGCGGGCAGCCATTATGCATCACGGGCGCAGGACCGCCAGTTTCCCGGAGGACCCGGGCGGCCTGTCCAATCGGATGCGGCGCGCTATTTAGATGCCGAGGTACACGGGCAAGCGGCGGGGAGCCGGCTAATGGGTGCGACGAGGCGAGCCAGCGCGACCGCCGCGCTGCGCGCTGGCGCCTTTACCTTCGCGCTGGCGCTCGGCGGCCCGTCGCTCGCGGGATCCGAGGGGGCCGCCATGGTGTTTGTCGCGGCGAGCGCTGGCACCGCGGTCGAGGAGATCGGCGACCTCTTCCGACGAGGGGGGCACGGCGCCATACGAATTTCGGCCGCATCGAGCTCGACCCTGGCCAAGCAGATCGCCCAGGGTGCGCCCGCCGATGCCTACCTGTCGGCGAACCGGGATTGGATGGACTATCTGGTCGATCGCGGCAGGATCGAGGCCGCGAGCAGGATCGACCTGCTCTCCAACACGCTGGTTCTGATCGCGCCCGGCGACAGCCCCCTGGCGCTCACCATCGAAGCCGGGTTCCCGCTCGCCGCCGCCCTCGGCGGTGGCCGCCTCGTCATCGGTGATCCGAGCCATGTACCGGCCGGCAGGTACGCCCGCGAGGCGCTCGAGAGCCTCGGCGTGTGGGAGGCCGTCGCGCCTCGGGTCGTCGGCACCCAGGACGTGCGCGCGGCACTGCTCCTCATCGCGCGCGGGGAGGCGCCGGCAGGCATCGTCTACGCGACCGACGCCCTGATCGAGCCGCGCGTGCGGATCGTGGCCGAGTTCCCGCCCGATTCGCACACGCCGATCTCTTACCCCTTCGCGCTGGTCACCGGCCCTAGCGGCTCGCTCGCCGGCCGCTTTGCCCAATTCCTGCGCTCGGCGCAGGCCGCCGAGGTGTTTCGTCGGCATGGCTTTACGCTGGCCGCGAGCCCGCCGTCCGGGTCCTGACATGGCGCTGAGCCCGTCCGAACTGGGGGCCCTCCTGCTGTCGCTGAGGGTTGCGTTCTGGTGCGTCCTGGTAACCCTGCCGCTCGGGCTCCTCGTCGCCTGGCTGCTGGTGCGGCGCGACTTTCCCGGCAAGACCCTGCTCAACGCGCTCGTCCACCTGCCGCTGGTGCTGCCTCCGGTCGTCGTCGGCTACGTCCTGCTCCTCCTGCTCGGCCGGCGCGGCTTTGTCGGCGCATGGCTTCACGACGTGTTCGATATCACCCTCGTGTTCACGTGGCAGGGGGCCGCGATCGCATCGGCGATCATGGCGTTTCCGCTCATGGTGCGGGCGATCCGGCTGTCGCTCGAGGGCGTCGACCGCCGCCTGGAGGTCGCGGCGCGTACGCTCGGAGCGGGACCTCTCGAGGCGTTTGCGACCGTCACCCTGCCGCTGATCGCGTCCGGCCTACTCACCGGCGCCGTGCTCGCCTTCGCTCGCTCGCTCGGGGAATTCGGGGCCACCATCACCTTTGTCTCCAACGTCCCCGGCGAAACGCGAACCTTGCCGCTGGCCCTGTACTCCCTCACGCAGACGGTCGGCGGCGAGGCCGGCGCCCTTCGCCTGGTCGTCATCTCGCTGGCCCTGGCGCTGACGGCGCTGATCGCATCCGAATATCTGGCCCGGCGCGTGGCCAAGCGACTCGGAGGCCCCACGTGATCCCCAGCACGGTCATCGAGGTCGACGTCCGGCATGAGTTCCCCGGCTTCAGCCTCGAAGTCTCCTTCACGAGCGAGCGCGGCGGCGTGACCGCCCTGTTCGGCCCGTCCGGCGCCGGCAAGACCACACTCGTCGACATGATGGCGGGCCTGACCCGACCCAATGCAGGGCGGATCGCCGTCGGCGGTCGCATCCTCTTCGACTCCGATGCCGGCGTCGATCTGCGCCCCGAGCGGCGGCGCATCGGCTACGTCTTCCAGGAAAGCCGTCTCTTCCCTCACCTGAGCGTCGGCGCCAATTTGAGCTACGGCATGCGCCGGCTGCCCGCGGCCGAACGACGTGTCGATCGCGATCGGGTCATCGAGCTCCTCGGCATCGGCCACCTCACCGAACGCCGGCCCCATCATCTGTCGGGCGGTGAAAAGCAGCGCGTGGCCATCGGCCGTGCGCTGCTCACGAGCCCTCGTCTCCTGCTGATGGACGAGCCGCTCGCCGGGATCGACGTGGCCCGGCGTTCGGAAATACTCCCCTTCATCGAGGGCCTACGCGACGAACTCGGGATTCCGATCGTTTACGTCAGCCACAACGCGGACGAGATCATACGCCTTGCGGACACGGTCGTGCTGGTGGCCGAGGGTCGCGCGGTCGCCGTCGGCCCGGTCGAGGAAATGATGGCGCGCCCCGATCTCGGCCAGCTGACCGGTGGCGTCGACGCCGGAGCGGTGGTGCCGGTTACGGTGACGGGCCACGACTCGACCTACGAGCTCACAAAACTAGCGTTCGCCGGGGGCACGCTGTTGGTCTCCCGGCTGAATGTGCCGGTGGGGACGCGCCAGCGCGTTCGCGTCTTCGCCCGCGACGTAGCGATCGCCATCGAGGCGCCAACCCGAATCAGCACCCTGAATGTCTTTCATGGGACCGTTCGCGAGGTAACGGGCGATACCGGCCCGCAAAGGGATGTCCTGATCGACATCGGCTGCATGCTGTGGGCGCGCATCACCCGGCGCTCGGCCGATGAACTCGGCGTGGCGCCCGGCCGCGAGGTCTACGCGCTCATCAAGACCGTGGCACTCGACCGCTACAGCACCATCGCTTCCGGCGGTGGCCCGTAGTGGCGCCGGTCACCGCGGCCATGCCAGGTCCCGCCCGGCTGTGTTAGAAGTAACGCTCGCCCGGCCGCGACAGGAGAACCCGATATGGCAAAACGTCTGATCAAGCCTAAATCCGTTCACCCCACCAACAACTACACCCACGGCGTACTGACGAGCGGCGGGCTCCTCTTCATCTCCGGTCAAGTGGCCAAGAACAAGAAGGACAAGACCGTCGGCCTCGCAGATATCACCGCCCAGGCCGAGCAGGTCTTCGAGAACATCGGCGCGATCCTGAAGGAGGCTGGCGGCAGCTTCCGCGACTTGGTGAAGCTCAACATCTACCTCACCGACGGCCGCCACCTCGAAGGCTTCCGTAAGGTTCGCAAGCGCTACCTCAAGAACACGGATTGGGCGTCGACCGGCGTCGTCGTGGCCGGTTTGGCGAGCCCCGAGTGGCTGCTCGAGATCGAGGGCGTCGCCGACCTCGGCGGCCGTTGACTCGCGCGGCTCCGAGCGGCTCAACCTGAAGGGAGCACGTGGACATGGAATCATTCACCCCCTATTCGGCGCTCGCCGGCGGCGCGCTCATCGGGGCCGCGGCAACGCTCCTCCGGTTCTGGAAGGGCGGTTCGACCTCGCGGGTGCGCGCACGCTCGATCTCCGGCTGATCGGCGGGTCCGCCGTGTTCGGCGTCGGTTGGGGGATGGTCGGCTTCTGCCCGGGACCTGCGATTTCATCGCTGGCCTATCTCCTGCCGCAGAGCCTCGTTTTCGTGGTCGCCATGCTCGCGGGCGCGGTGCGGCTGCTACCACCGGCGCCGGTCCGGGTATTGGGCGCCGAGGCCTGATCGCTTCTTGGTTGGGCCTTCGAGAAGCCGCAGCCGGACCGGCGAGCGCCGCTAGCGCCCGCTATGGATCAGCGCGGCGGTGGTCTCGTCCAACCGCTCCGCGAGGGTTCTGGCTAGGCACAGGTAAAAGCGCGTCGCGAAGCCGGGGACCGAGGACAGCACGGCGTACACGTCGGGCGCCTCGATCACGACGGCCTTGACGGCGGTGTCGGCAATGACCGTGGCCGACGCCAGCTTGCGCTGAACGAAGGCCATTTCGCCGAAGACTTCGTTGGGGCCGAGCGTCGCGACGCGAATCTGGTTGCCCATTTGATTGCGCTCGATCCGAACTCGCCCCTCGTTGATCAGGAATATCGCCTGCCTCGAATCGCCTTCTTCAACGATGAGATCCTTCTTCGCATATCGAACCGTCACCCCTATTTCCAATAGAAGGTCGCGGTCCTGTGGTAGCAGAAAAGAAAACGCGATTATTAACTTGACACGTCACGGCGGGCGAGTACGCTTCGGGCATGGACCAGAGCAAGATTCTCCTGGGCAAGGCCCTGTACGTGGTGCGGCTTCTGGGCTGGTTGTTGTTCTTCGGAGGTCTCGTATGGAGCGTCGTCTCATGGATTTGGGGCGGAGGCTTGAAGGAGTTGAGCACACCGGAATATGCCGCCTTCACTGCCATGTTCAGTGTGGCGTTCATTCATATGAGCTGGCATCTGCACCAGCCTTTCCGCCCATCCAATCGCTTGGGAGGTATGACCGATGAATTCACCAGCGTGCGGGTCAGTCTTGAATGGTATGTGAACCCCGGCCGAATTGGGCAGGTAGAAATAGAAGGGCGTGATGAGGAAAACGTTCGCAAACTAGCGAGAGCTTTAGACGGATTACGTATTCCCCATCCACCTGTGACAGGGAAGGGGATCACTGCGGGCTGGCACAGATTTCTCGTCCGCCTTGGTGCTGAAGCGAGAGTTCGGAACATACGCGGCGCTCGGCGCCTATGGGGAAAGATGCAATCGGAGGCGGGCGGTGAATAAAGACAATGCCTATCCGCCCGAGATCGCATGGCAACGCTTCGATGCGCTCTTGGACCGGATGCTTAGAAGCGGGCCACCAGATCGCCAAACATCGTTCCAGGCCGCTTCCGGCGGTTATAGCGATACTCAAACTCCTTCACATACTTCTGAAGGTGCTTCCCGGACACATGAACGTGCGTCCCGCGAATCGACAGCTTCAACCGCGCCCAAAAGCCCTCAATCGAGTTCACATGGCTAGAGCCGCGCGCGTACTGGCCCGCGCTGTGGTTGACGGTCTGGTGCGTATACCCAATCGTCGCCAATCCGCTGTAAGACTTGAGTTCGTCAGTATGAACGGTGCTACCCGGCTCGACGTTCTCGGAGATAAACGCCTGCAAAGTCCGCTTTCGAACGTTCGGGACAACGTTCGCCATCACGTCGCCGTCGCGCTCCAGCATCCCGAACACCACGGTCTTGTTCGGAGCGCCGCGACCGCGCTTGCCACCGGTCGTACGGCCACCAACATAGGTCTCGTCGGCTTCAATATCGCCGTCCAGCGGCCACTCTCCGTCAGTATTAGCCATGTGTTTGCGGATCAAATGACCCATGCGCCAAGCCGTGGGATAGGACACGTCAAGTTGGCGCTCCAGTTCCTTCGCGGGGACGCCGTGGCGCGATGTGGTGAACAGGAATATGGCGTAGAACCACTTGTGAAGCGGCAGATGCGTGCGGTGCATGAATGTGCCTGCGCACGGATAAATGTGGTGTTTGCAGTGCTGGCAGAGATACGCGCGATCACGTGCCAGGCGGTAGAACTTCCCATGCGCCCCGCACTTCGGGCAGTCAATCTCGGTGCCGCCGTAACGCTTCACCATTATGTGGTGAAGGCACGCCTCGTCATCGGGAAACTGCTGCTGAAAATCGTAGAAAGTCGTCATTATTTCCTCCTGTCCCCTGCATATGGGGATTGAGACGTGACGTGTCAAGTTGATAATCGCGATTTCAAATGAACTAGCGCGGCCAAAACGACCCGCGCGAAAATGTGCTATTTGATCGTACGCGCCGAGAAAGAAGGGTTCTTTGTTGAAGTTGGGACCCCAGTCTCCCGTAATTAATTCCAGAGCGATTCTTTGAAGCGCGAGAAATGAAGACTTTCCCGTGCTATTTTCGCCGACTAAGGTTGTAAGAGGCGCGATGTAAACGAGGTCTAACGCTGTGAAAGCAGCGGACGTTTTTCAAACCCAACCGCATTTATTTATTCCTGTAACTTATAGCCCTAGGCCCGGTCCGCGGCCGCGCCGGGCGGCGTGCCGGCGAGCGGATTGCGCTCGCCGTAGAGGGCTCGGGCGCGCAACTCGAACGCCCTCACCATGCGCCGTATCGCCTCGTGAAAGAGCGTCGTGATCAGCACTTGAAACAGGCGCGAGCGAAAAGCGAAATCGACGTAGAAGTCGATGATGCAGCCGCCGTCCTCGGCCGGCAGGAACACCCAGTGATTGTCGAGATGGTGGAACGGGCCGTCGGCATATTCGACGTCGATGCGACGCGCACGATCGAGCGTCACCCTCGAGGTGAAGCGCTCGCGCAGCATCCTGATGCCGATGACCAGGTCGGCGATGATGACATCGCCGTCTCGCTCCTTGATGCGGGCGCCCACGCACCAGGGCAGGAACTCGGGGTAGCGCTCGATGTCGGCGACGAGGTCGAACAGCTCCTCCGGCGTATACGGCAGCCTGCGCTGCTCGGCGTGCGTCGGCATGGGTGGCGCTAGCTCGCCGCGACGTGCGCCACGCGCGCCTCGCGCAGCCTCTCGAAGTCATCGCCCGCGTGATACGAAGAGCGCGTGAGCGGCGATGCCGAGACGAGCAGGAAGCCCTTGGCGCGGGCCGCCTTGGCGTAGCCGTCGAACTCCTCGGGTGTGACGAACCGGTCGACCGGCGCGTGCTTTGGCGTCGGCTGCAGGTACTGGCCTATGGTGAGGAAATCGACGTCGGCCGAGCGCAGATCATCCATCACCTGCAGCACCTCGCGCCGCTCCTCGCCGAGCCCGACCATGAGCCCAGATTTCGTGAATTGCGTGGGATCGAGCTGCTTGACCCGGTCGAGCAGCCGCAGCGAATGGTAGTAGCGGGCGCCGGGGCGAATCTCGGCATAAAGCCGGGGCACGGTCTCGAGATTGTGGTTGTAGACGTCGGGCCGCGCCGCGACGACCGTCTCGATCGCGCCGTCCTTGCGCAGGAAGTCCGGCGTCAGGACCTCGATCGTGGTCTCGGGCGAGGTCTCGCGCAGGCGCGCAATACAGGCCGCGAATTGGCCGGCGCCGCCGTCGTCCAAATCGTCGCGATCGACGGATGTGACGACCACGTGGGAGAGCCCGAGCGAGGCGATGGCGAGGGCGAGGTGCGCGGGCTCGTGTGGGTCGACCCGATCGGGCCGCCCGGTGGCCACGTTGCAAAAGGCGCAGGCGCGTGTGCACACGCTGCCCAGGATCATCACCGTGGCGTGGCCCTGGGACCAGCATTCGCCGATGTTGGGACAGGCCGCCTCCTCGCACACGGTGTTGAGGCTGAGGTCGCGCATCAGCGCTTGCGTCGCGCGATAACCGGCCGAGGTCGGCGCCCGGACGCGGATCCAGTCGGGCTTGCGCAGGCCCGCCGGCGGGCGAAGCGTGGCGGCGTCCGTCATGAGTTAGATGTGGAGGACCCGGCCATAAGCGTCAAGCACCGACTCGTGCATCATTTCCGACAGGGTGGGATGCGGGAAGATCGCGTGCATGAGGTCGAGTTCGGTCGTTTCGAGCGACTTGGCGATGCCGAAGCCCTGGATGAGCTCGGTGACCTCGGCGCCGATCATGTGGGCGCCGAGCAGCGCGCCGGTCTTGGCGTCGAACACGGTCTTGACGAGCCCTTCGGGCTCACCGAGGGCGATCGCCTTGCCGTTGCCCATGAACGGGAAACGGCCGACCCGCACCTCATGGCCTGCCTCGATGGCCGCCGCCTCGGTGAGGCCGACGCTCGCGATCTGCGGGTAGCAGTAGGTACAGCCGGGCACGTTGCCTACGTCGAGCGGATGGGTCTCGTTGATGCCGGCGATGTGCTCGATGCAGATCACGCCCTCGTGGCTCGCTTTGTGCGCGAGCCACGGCGGCCCGACGAGGTCGCCGATGGCGTAGACCCCGGGGACGCCCGTCCCGAGCCACTCGTTGACGACGACATGGCCCTTGTCGACCCGAACGCCGTTCTCTTCGAGGCCAATGTTCTCGACGTTGCCGGTGATCCCGACCGCGAGCACCACGCGATCGACCTTGAGTTCCTCGCTCTTGCCGTCCGCCAGCGACAGCACGGCGGTAACGTTGTTCTTGCCCCTCTTGAGCTCCTTGACCGTCGCGCCGGTGTGGATCGTCAACTTCTGCTTCTCGAACGCTTTGCGGGCGAAGGCCGAAATCTCCTCGTCCTCCACAGGCAGGATGCGCTCGAGTATCTCGACCACGGTAACGTCGGCACCGAGCTGGGCGAAGAAGCTCGCGAACTCCATGCCGATGGCGCCCGATCCGATCACCAGGAGCGACTTCGGCATCGCCTCCGGCACCATCGCTTCCTTGTAGGTCCACACGAGCTTGCCGTCCGCTTCAAGCCCGGGCAGCTCGCGGGCGCGGGCGCCGGTGGCGAGGATGACATGGCGCGCCGCGATCTCGGTGGCGGCCGCTCCGTCCTTGGCCACGGCAAGTTGCCCGGGCCGGACCAGGCGGGCATGGCCGTCGAAGACCGTGACCTTGTTCTTCTTGAGCAGGAAGCCGACGCCCTTGGAGAGCTGGTCGGCGACCCTGCGGCTGCGCTTCACGACCTTGCCGATGTCGAAGGCGATGTTGTCGGCGCTGAAGCCGAACTCGTCGAGCGCTGCATGAGGTGGTAGATCTCGGACGAGCGCAGCAGCGCCTTGGTCGGGATGCAGCCCCAGTTGAGGCAGATACCGCCCAGGTGCTCGCGCTCGACGAGTGCCGCCTTCATGCCGAGTTGGGCCGCGCGGATGGCGGTCACATACCCGCCCGGCCCGCCGCCGACGATCGCCACGTCGAAGCTATTGTCGGCCATGGCTTACAGCAACATGCTCAAGGGGTCGTCGATCAGGCTCTTGAAGACGGCCAGGAACTCGGCCGCCACGGCGCCGTCGATGACCCGATGGTCGGCGCTGATGGTGCAGCTCATGACCGTCGCCACGGCGAGCGCGCCGTCCTTCACCACCGCCTGTTGGGCGCCTACGCCGACCGCCAGGATCGCGGCGTGCGGCGGGTTGATCACGGCGCTGAAGGACTTCGTCCCAAACATGCCGAGATTGGACACCGAGAACGTGCCGCCCTGATATTCGTCGGGCATGAGCTTGCCGGATCGCGCGCGGCCCGCCAGCTCCTTGGTCTCGTTCGAGATCGCGGCCAGGCCCTTGCCGTCGGCATTGCGGATGATCGGGGTGATGAGCCCGTCCTCGAGGGCGACGGCGATCGCGACGTCCGCGCTGTCATGAAGGAGGATCGCGGTGTCGGTCCACGAGGCATTGACCCGCGGCACCTTGCGCAGCGCCAGCGCGGCCGCGCGGACGATGAAATCGTTGACCGAGAGCTTGTAGGCGCCGTCGGCGGCCCGGTCGTTGAGGGTCTTGCGCAGCTTGAGCAGCTCGTCGATCTCGCAATCGATCGTGAGATAGATGTGCGGGATCGTCTGCTTGGCTTCGACGAGCCGGCGTGCGATGACCTTGCGCATCGCATTGTGCGGAACCTCGGTCGCCGCCTCGGCAACCGCAGCCGCGGGCGCCGGGGCCGGCGCGGCGGGAGGGGCGAGCGCGGCCTTGCCCAGCGCCGCGTCGATGTCGGCTTTGACGATACGGCCGTGCGGGCCGGTGCCCGTCAGCGGGGCAATGTCGAGGCCGGCCTGCTGCGCCATGCGCCGGGCTAACGGGCTCGCCTTGATCCGTTCGCCGGCCGCGGACGGCTGCGGCGCCGGTGGTGGCGGTGCCGCTGCGGCCGCCGGCACCGCCGGCGCCGCCGACGGTGGCACGGCTTGCGCGGTCGGTGCGGGCTCACTCGGTTGCGGGGCAGGTGCCGCCGCCGCAGCCGCCGCGGGCGCCGCTGCCTGATAGTCGCCGAGCGACGATTCGTCCTCGTCTTCCTCGAGCAGCAGCCCAATGACGGTATTCACGGCAACGCTTTCACTGCCCTCGGGGACGAGGATCTTGGCGAGCTTGCCCTCGTCCACGGCCTCGACCTCCATTGTGGCCTTGTCGGTCTCGATTTCGGCGATCACGTCGCCTGCCGAGACCGTGTCGCCCTCGGCCTTCACCCACTTGGCGAGATTGCCCTCGGTCATGGTCGGCGACAGCGCCGGCATGGTGATCGGTATCGGCATGGCGTCTCCCCTTGGCGCCGGAAACGGCTAGTTCCGATAACAGACCGCGCGCACCGCCGCGATCACGTCTTCCAGGCTCGGCAACGCCAGCAACTCGAGGTTGGCGGCATAGGGCATCGGCACGTCCTTGCTGGTGATCCGCTGCACCGGCGCATCGAGATCGTCGAAGCCTTGCTCCATGAGCTGGGCCGAGACCTCGGAGCTGATGCTGCAAATGGGCCAGCCCTCCTCGAGCACCACCACGCGGTTCGTCTTCCGCAGCGAGACGAGTACCGTTTCGATGTCGAGCGGGCGCAATGTCCTAAGGTCGATGACCTCGACGTCGATGTTCTCGCCCGCGAGCTGCTGCGCCGCCGCGAGTGCTACGCCGACGCTGATCGAGAAGGTAACGAGGGTCGCGTCGGAACCAGGCCGGACGACGTGGGCCTTGCCGAGCGGTACCGTGTAGTCGTCGAGCACCGGCACCTCGAAGGATTGGCCGTAGAGAATCTCGTTTTCGAGGAAAATGACCGGATTGGGATCTCGGATCGCGGACTTCAGCAGCCCCTTAGCGTCGGCCGCGGAATAGGGTGCGACGACTTTGAGTCCGGGAACTTGGGCATACCAGCTCCCGTAGGCCTGGGAATGCTGGGCGCCGACTCGCGAGGCCGCACCGTTGGGGCCACGAAACACTATCGGGCAATCGAGCTGCCCGCCCGACATGTAGCGCGTCTTGGCCGCCGAATTGACGATCTGGTCGACCGCCTGCATGGCGAAATTGAAGGTCATGAACTCGACCACGGGCTTGAGGCCAACAAAAGCGGCGCCGACACCGATGCCGGCAAAGCCCTGCTCGCTGATCGGCGTGTCAACGACCCGCCGATCGCCGAACTCCTCGAGTAACCCTTGGCTCACCTTGTAGGCGCCCTGGTATTCGGCAACCTCCTCGCCGATCAGCAGCACGTCCGGATCGCGACGCATTTCCTCGGCCATGGCGTCGCGCAACGCCTCGCGTACGGTCATTGTCGCCATCTCCGTGCCCACCGGTATGGCGCTGTCGGTGACGGCGGCGGGCGCGGGCGGCGGCGGAGCGGCAACCGCTGGTGGCGCCTCGGCTTGCGGCTCGGGCGGCGGCGCGCTCGCGGCGGCCGCCGGCGTGGCCGGTGCCTCGATGGACGAGGCGTCCTCGCCCTCCTCCACCAGCAGCGCGATCACGGTGTTGACCGGCACCGACTCTGTGCCCTCGGCAACGACGATACGCCCCAAGACCCCCTCGTCGGCGGCCTCGATCTCCATCGTCGCCTTGTCGGTTTCGATCTCGGCGATGACATCGCCGGCGGCGACCGGGTCGCCCTCCCCCTTGAGCCACCTCGCGAGGGTCCCCTCCGTCATGGTCGGGGACAGCGCGGGCATCAGGATTGAAATAGCCATGCCTCACTCCATGCTACGCGGGCGCGGGATCAAGCTGCGGCATAGATGTCGGTGTAGAGCTCGGAAGGATCCGGTTCGGGGCTCGTTTGGGCGAAATCGGCGGCCTCGGCGATGACGTCCTTGATCTCTTTGTCGATGGCCTTGAGGTCGGCCTCGCTGGAGAGGTCGGAATCGAGGAGCAGTGCCTTGGCGTGGTCGATCGGATCCCTCTCGTGGCGGATCTGGTCGACCTCGGCCCGGGTACGGTACTTCGCCGGATCGGACATCGAGTGGCCGCGGTAGCGGTAGGTCTGCATCTCCAGGAGCGCCGGGCCCTTGCCTGAACGGCAGTGAGCCAGAGCTTGCTCGCCCGCCGCTTTGACCGCGCGCACGTCCATGCCGTCGATGCGCTTACCGGCAATGCCCATGCTCTCGCCGCGCCGATAGAGGTCGGTTTGGGCCGCGGAGCGCTCGAGCGAGGTGCCCATGGCGTACTTGTTGTTCTCGATGATGTAGATGATCGGCAGCTTCCATAGGGCGGCCATGTTGAAGGCCTCGTAAACCTGCCCCTGGTTGGTCGCGCCGTCGCCAAAGTAGGTCAGCGAAACCTGGCGCGCGCCGCGGTAGCGGTGGGCGAGCGCGATACCGGTACCGAGCGGCACCATCGAGCCGACAATGCCGTGCCCGCCGTAGAAATTCCTCTCGCGCGAGAACATGTGCATCGACCCGCCCTTGCCCCTGGAGTAGCCGGTGGCGCGCCCCGTCAACTCCGCCATGACGCCGCGCGGCGCCATACCGCAGGCGAGCATATGGCCGTGATCGCGGTAGCCGGTGATCACCGTATCGCCGTCGGTGATCGATGCCTGCATGCCGACCACGACCGCTTCCTGGCCGATGTAGAGATGGCAAAACCCGCCGATCGCGCCGGTGCCGTAGAGCTGCCCCGCCTTCTCCTCGAAGCGGCGGATCAGCAGCATCATCCGGTAGGCCCCGAGAAGCCAGGCGCCGTCCTCGGCCGCCACCGCAGGCTCCGGCTCGCCTGCGTTCAGCTTGCGCTTTCGTTTCGCTGTCGCCATGGTCCCCTCTCCCCCGGCGCCGCTCCCTTGACGGGCGGTACGACCGCCTCTTCGGCCGCCGATGATACGCCGACGCAGCCCTTGAGGCGATCCCTATTGCTTTGCAGATTATTGCGTTAGAAGCTTGATTCTTATCACAAAAGAACAGTTTAATTGATATCGCGTTAATTTCCGGTGGTGCCGCGCACGGCGCTCACGGCAAAAGAATGATCCTTGCCTATCCGGTTAACGCCCATGACCGCTACATGTAGG
Organism: Alphaproteobacteria bacterium; assembly: GCA_965261735.1. Classification (GTDB taxonomy): domain Bacteria; phylum Pseudomonadota; class Alphaproteobacteria; order SHVV01; family SHVV01. Next base: position 4,804,195 of record OZ253470.1, on the reverse strand, counting down.
GTGCCGCCACTCTCCCGAGTAAAGCTCGGCATAAGTTGGAGCAGAGGTGTCGCCCGCGATGCCGAGCAATGAGCGGAAGGCGTTGAACGGGTAGAACCGCCTGTTGAAGCGGAAGGTGAACTCGTTGAGGTAGGCTTGTAGGTGCTGGTGGCTAACGCCGTGGTGGATACCGATCAGCCACGTCTTCAGGTTGGCGAAAACCAGATGGATGATCGGCAGGTATTGCTCGGCAACCTCTGGATCACCACACTCGGCAACAGCGAAGTGCTCATAGCCGCGCTTACCGAGGCCAGCGTAGCCGCTCCAATCGTCAGTAACGATCAGCGATCCCGGCGCGACGGTGCTCTCGACGAACCCACAGAGCGACTCGGCGCTACGGTCGAGCACGACGGCGAGCCGAACGCGTCCGGCATAGCGTCCGTCTTTCCGGTTGTCGAGCTTGGTGCCCGGCTTTCGATGACGCACCTCGATGGCACAGGAGACGGGAACCTTGTGGTGAACACCACGGCCTTCCCTACGCGTTCGCCCGCCAACCCAGGTTTCGTCCACCTCAACATGGTTCTTGGGCTGTCCACCGATCCTGTCTTGGTTGGGCCGCACCATGCCCGAGCGGAGCTTGTGGAGAATTTGAAAGGCCGTCTCGTAGCGCGAAAGACCAAGTTGCCGCTGAAACTGCACGGCGGACATGCCGGGCGTCTAACTGGCGACCAGATAAGCGGCCCAGAACCAGACGTTCAGCGGAGTGTGGCTACGCTCCATCACTGTTCCCACCGTCAGCCCGGTGTTCTGGCGGCACTTGCGGCAGCGCAGGACGCCAGGGCGGTTTTCAAAGTGGAACGGCTCTCCCGCCGTGCCGCAGTGCGGGCAGGCAAAGCCGTCTCCCCAGCGGGCTTTCTCCAGGTAGGCGGCGCAGGCCGCATCATCGGGGAAAAGTCGCTGGAACTCGGGTAGCGAATGCGGGAATGGGAGATCGGCGCGGTCGAGAACATCCATGGCGCGCTCCCCTATATCCGGGTTGCGCCCATTCTAGCCCTAGTGGGTGTGGGTGTAAACCGGATAGGCAAGGAATGATCACCTCGGCCGGTTTGGCCAACCCGAGGGTGCGGCGGGCGCGCTCGTCGAGGAGATCGGCATCGAGGCTTTCGGGCCGTAGTCGCCGCGTCATGCGCTCGAGACGATGGCGCTCGGCGGCGGCGGTGTTGACGATAGCCTCGGCGCGGGTGATCTGCTGGGTCAGGTGGAGCCAGGCCAACAGCCCGCGGTCACCTTGAATCGCGTGGTAGCCGAAATAGACGACCGCCGCCACGCACAGCACCGGCGTCACCGCGTGTCGCCAACGGCCGTTATGTCTCAAGTGCTACCGTCCCCACGACGGAATCGAATCACATGCGATTCGGCAACGTCAACAGGAATTTGACCGCGCGGTCGATGGCGAGACTTCAGGATGCCCGCGCGTAGGGCCGCGCGAACACCTGGCGGCCGGGGTAGCGCGCAACGCCGCCGAGCTCCTCCTCGATGCGCATGAGCTGGTTGTACTTGGCGAGGCGGTCGGAGCGCGCGAGCGAGCCGGTCTTGATCTGACCCGCGTTGGCGGCGACCGCGAGGTCGGCGATGGTGGTGTCCTCGGTCTCGCCTGAGCGGTGCGAGATGACGGTGCCGTAACCCGCGCGCTGCGCAAGTTCGATCGTTTCCAGGGTTTCGGTCAGGGTGCCGATCTGGTTGAGCTTGATGAGGATGGCGTTGGCGGTGCCGCGTTCGATTCCGTCGGCCAAACGCTGCGGGTTGGTGACGAACAGGTCATCGCCCACGAGCTGGACCCGATCGCCGAGTGCTGAGGTCAGCGCGCTCCAGCCCTCCCAGTCGTCCTCCGCCAGGCCATCCTCGATGGAAACGACCGGATAGCGCTCGACCAACGCCCGGTAGTCCTCGACCATGGCCGCGGCATCGAGCGTCCTGCCCTCGCCGGTGAGCTCGTAGCGGCCGTCCCGGTAGAACTCGGTTGCTGCAGCGTCGAGCGCCAGTGCGACCTCGTCGCCGGGTTTGAAGCCCGCCGACTCGATCGCTTTCATGACGTAACCGAGGGCCTCGTCGGTGCCCTTGAGGGCCGGCGCGAAGCCGCCCTCGTCGCCGACATTCGTGCTGTGCCCCGCCTCGCTGAGGAGACCGCGCAGAGCGTGAAAAACCTCGGCGCCGGTGCGCACCGCTTCGGCCAGCGTTTCGGCCGCGACGGGGACGATCATGAACTCCTGGATGTCGATCGGGTTATCGGCGTGGGCCCCGCCATTGATGATGTTCATGAGCGGGACCGGCAGGTCGCGCGCGGCGACACCGCCGATGTAACGATAGAGGGCGACGTCGGCGGCGGCGGCGGCGGCCCTGGCCGTGGCCAGGCTGACGCCGAGGAGCGCGTTGGCGCCGAGGCGCGATTTGTCCGCGCTGCCGTCGAGCGCGATCATGATCTCGTCGATCTTGGCCTGCTCCTCGGCATCCATGCCCGACAGAGCATCGAAGAGTTCGCCGTTGACGGCCTCGACCGCCTGCAGGACCCCCTTGCCGCCATAGCGGCTGCCGCCGTCCCGGCGCTCGACCGCCTCATGGCGACCGGTCGAGGCGCCCGATGGGACGGCGGCGCGGCCGAGCGAGCCGTCTTCCAGGCGGACGTCGACCTCGACGGTCGGGTTGCCGCAGCTGTCGAGGATCTCGCGGCCCAGGATATCGACGATCGCGGTCATCGGTCCTCTCCGGCGTCGCGCTTCTTAGCGACACGGTCGAAGGCCTGGAGCTGGGCCACGAGCGCCGGCATGTCAGCAAACGGCACCATGTTGGGGCCATCCGATGGCGCGCTGTCGGGATCCGGGTGTGTCTCCACGAACACGGCGGCGACGCCCACGGCCACCGCCGCGCGGGCGAGGACCGGAACGAAGGCCCGCTCGCCGCCGCTCGAAGCGCCCTGCCCGCCCGGTTGCTGGACCGAATGGGTCGCATCGAACACGACCGGGAAGCCCATGGCGGCCATGATCGGCAGTGAGCGCATGTCGGAGACCAGCGTGTTATAGCCGAAGCTCGCGCCGCGTTCGCACACGAGGACGTTGAGGTTGCCGGCATCGGTGAGCTTGGCGACGACGTGCGTCATGTCCCACGGGGCCAGGAACTGCCCCTTCTTCACGTGGATCACGCGGCCCGTGGCCGCTGCCGCCGCCAAGAGGTCGGTCTGGCGGCACAGGAATGCCGGTATCTGCAGCACGTCCACGGCCTCGGCGATGATCGCGCACTGATCGGCCGCGTGGACGTCGGTAAGCACCGGGCAGCCGAGGGTCTCGCGAATTTCCCGCAGGACGGGCAGCGCCTTGTCCATGCCGACACCGCGCGGGCTCGCGCCGCTGGTGCGGTTGGCCTTGTCGAAGGAGGTTTTGTAGATGAGCCCTATTCCGAGCTTTTGCGCCATGGCGTAGAGCGCGCCGGCGGTTTCCAGCGCATGACTCCGGCTCTCCATCGCGCACGGCCCGGCGATGAGCGCGAGCGGCAGATCGTTGCCGAGGGTCACATCGCCGACGCGGACGTGGCGGACCTCGGTCATGGCGGCACGACCGTGATCATACCAGCCGCGACTGTTCGACCGCCGCGCGTACGAACGATTCGAACAGCGGGTGTGGCGCAAAGGGGAGCGACTTGAGCTCCGGATGGAACTGCACGCCGACGAACCACGGGTGGTCGGAAAGTTCCATGATCTCGGGCAACAGGCCGTCCGGCGACAGGCCCGAGAAGACCAGGCCGACCTGCTCGAGCTGCTCCCTCATGTTGATGTTGACCTCGTAGCGGTGGCGATGACGCTCGCTGATGCTGCCGGCCTCGTCGTAGATCTTCCACGCCTTGCTGCCCGGCAAAAGATCGCAGTCGTAGGCGCCGAGCCGCATGGTCCCGCCGAGGTCGCCGTCTCCGGGTCGCGGCACCTGCTCGTTGCCGCGCATCCACTCAGTCATCAATCCGACCACGGGCACTGCGCAGGGGCCGAACTCGGTCGATCCGGCGCCGTCGATGCGCGCGAGATTGCGCGCGGCCTCGAGGACGGCGAGCTGCATCCCAAAGCAAATGCCGAAGTAGGGAACCTGGCGCTCGCGCGCGTACGTGACCGCGGCGATCTTACCCTCGGCGCCGCGCTCGCCGAAGCCGCCCGGCACGAGGATGCCGTTGACGCCCTCGAGGTCCGGTCCGACCTCGCCGCTTTCGAAGACCTCGGAGTCGCACCAGGTGAGATCGACGCGCACGCGGTTGGCGATGCCGCCATGGGCCAGTGCCTCGATCAGTGACTTGTAGGCATCCTGCAGCGCCGTGTACTTGCCGACGACGGCAATCTTGACGTCACCTTCCGGCGCCTCGATGCGCTCGACGATTTCGGTCCAGCGGCTGAGGTCCGGGGCCGGTGCATCGTCGACGCCGAACACGCGCAACACCTGGGAATCGAGGCCGGCCTCGTGATAGCGGAGCGGCACCTCGTAGATGGACGCGACGTCGAGGGCCGGGATCACCGCCTCCTCGGGCACGTTGCAGAACAGGGCGATCTTGCCGCGCACGCCGTCCGGGATCTCACGGTCGCAACGGCATAGCAGCACGTCGGGCTGGATGCCGATGCTGCGTAGCTCCTTGACCGAGTGCTGGGTCGGCTTGGTCTTGAGCTCCCCGGCCGAGGAGATAAAGGGCACCAGCGTGAGGTGCACGAACGCGGCCCGCTCATGGCCGAGCTCGTTGCCGAGCTGGCGAATCGCCTCGAGGAACGGGAGGCTTTCGATGTCGCCGACCGTCCCGCCGATCTCGATCAGGGTAAAGTCGGCGTCCTCCGTGCCGTTGCGCACGAATGCCTTGATCGCATCGGTGACGTGGGGAATCACCTGAACGGTACTGCCGAGGTAGTCGCCGCGACGCTCCCCGCCGATGATTGCCTGGTAGATACGCCCCGTCGCGATGTTGTCGCTGTGGCGCGTCGGCACGCCCGTAAAGCGCTCGTAGTGGCCCAGGTCGAGGTCGGTCTCCGAGCCGTCGTCGGTGACATAGACCTCGCCGTGCTGGTAGGGGCTCATCGTCCCTGGATCGACGTTGAGGTAAGGATCGAGCTTGCGCAGCCGCACCTTGAAGCCGCGCGCCTGCAGCACGGCGCCGAGCGCGGCGGAAGCGAGACCTTTTCCGAGGGAAGACACGACGCCGCCGGTTACGAAGATGAAGCGCGTCATGGGCCCCTACCCTACACCGCTTCGGCGGCCGCACAAACCTGTGGGCTCGAGTCGTTGCGCACGCGGCCTCGCTCTAGTTGGAGATGGGCGCGGTCGGGGTCGTCGGCTCCGCCGGCGTGGTCGGCGCAGGTGCCGGCGCCTCGTCGAGGATGGAGGTCGGCTCGGACGTTCGGTTGGCGACAATCGCGAGCAGGATGCTGGTCGCGAAAAAGCCGGCCGCCAGGATGGCGGTCGTGCGCGTCAATAGATTGGACGCTGCCCGTCCCGTCATGAGCCCGCCGCCGCCGCCGATTCCGAGAGCGCCACCTTCGCTGCGCTGGAGGAGTATCACGACGATCAGCGACACCGCGATCAGGATGTGAATGACGAGCACGATGGTTTGCATGGCTGGCTTTTACACCAACTGTCGCCGACGAGGCTAGCCCGCGTTGGCGACGGGGGCCGCGGCCTCGACGATGGCCCAGAAATCCTCGGCGATCAGGCTCGCGCCACCGACGAGCGCGCCATCGACGTTGGCGATGGCGAGAATGTCGCGCGCATTGCCCGCGTTGACCGAGCCGCCGTAGAGGATGCGCACGCGCCCGGCCTCGGCGTCCCAGCGCGCCTCGATCCGTTCGCGCACGTGCGCGTGTACGGCCTCGATTTCCACGGCCGTCGGGGTTAGGCCACTGCCGATCGCCCACACCGGCTCGTAGGCGATAACGGTGTTCGCGGCCCCGCCCGCTTCGGGCAGCGAGCCTTCGAGCTGGCGCGTGATCACCTCAATGGTGGTGCCGGCAGCGCGCTCGTCCGCGCTCTCGCCGACACAGATGATCGTCGCGAGCCCCGCGCGATGCGTCGCCCGCGCCTTCGCACACACGTCGGTGTCGCCTTCCCCATGGTCGGCGCGGCGCTCGGAGTGCCCGACGATGATGTAGGCGCAGCCGGCTGCTGCCAACATCTCGGCGCTCATATCGCCTGTGTGGGCGCCTTTGGGCTCGGCGTGGCAGTCCTGCCCGCCCAACGCCGTCGGCGCCCCGTCGAGGGCGTCCCGGACGAGACCGAGCCAAAGGGCCGGCGGGAAGACGGCGACCTCGACGCCGGGCGGTAAGGCCGCCTTGGCGCGGGCGCCGATGGCGCCGGCCAGGGCGCGTGCTTCACCGGGGCCGCCGTTCATCTTCCAGTTGCCGGCGATGAAGGGGGTTGGTTTCGCTGACATCGAGAGTGCGGCACGCCCGATTGACGCCCGACGCGGGCGGGTGATGGCGTCGCTTCGATTAGCAGAATGCAGGAACGCTGGCCAGCCTTCGCGCGGCGGTGCGACCCCTCGCCGAGGAGGTTGCGGCGTTTCTGGCGCCCTCCTATCATGCCGGCTGGCGCCTCGGGCGATTTCGGTGAGACGGTACCGCCATGCTCCAATCGATGCGTAAAGGGACCCAGTCCTGGGCCTTCAAGGGACTGCTTGCCCTGCTCGTCGCAAGTTTCGCGGTTTGGGGTGTCGGCGATGTCTTTCGCGGCGGGGTGACCTCGACGGTCGCGACCGTTGGCGATGTAGAGATTTCCGACATTGAATTCAGCAACGCCTTTCAGCGCACGCTGCAGGGTGCATCGCAGGGACTCGGCAGACAACTCGACGCCGAGACCGGCCGCGAGCTCGGGCTGGTCGAGGCGACACTGGCCGACATCGTCGCCCGTACGCTGCTCGACATCGCCGCGCGCGACATGGGTCTCGCCCGCTCGGACAGCGACATCGCAGAGCAGATCAGGCGCGACCCGGTATTCCGCAACGTCACCGGGGTGTTCGATCCCGCTATTTTTCGCCAGGCGCTGGCGACAAACGGATTTAGCGAGGAAGCGTTCATTCATAGCCTGCGCCGCGACGCCATACGCGGGCAGCTGATCGACGCCGTGGCCGCCGGTAGCGCGGCACCCACGGCCCTGGTAGATCGGTTGTTCTCCTATCGCGCCGAGCGCCGCGTGGCCAAGGTGCTGGTGGTCGCGAGCGAATCGATCACGACGATCGATTCGCCCGACGAAGCCGCCCTGGCGGCGTTCCACGAGGAGAACGCCGAGCGATTTACCGCCCCGGAATACCGCAGGATCACATATGTCACGCTGCGCCCTGATGACCTCGTGGCGGAGATCAGAGTCGACAACACGGAGATCGAGGAAGCGTACGAGGATCGGCTCGACGAGTTCGTCGTCGCCGAGCGCCGCACGGTCGAGCAGCTGCTTTATGACAGCCGCGAGCGCGCCGAGGAGGCCCACGCGCTCCTGGGCGAGGGTGCCACGTTCGCCGATACGGCTGCGCAGACCGACAGCCTGAACGCGGACAATGTCTCGCTCGGCGAGGTGACCCACGCTCGACTGCCCATCGACGCTGCGGACGCCGTGTTCGCTCTCGCCCGTGGCGGCCACAGCCAGCCGCTGCAAAGCCCCTTCGGTTGGCATGTGTTCCGCGTTACCGACGTCGCACAGGGCGGCACCCGCGGCCTCGACGAGGTGCGCGACGAACTCGCCCGCGACATCGCCCTGGGGCGGGCCGAGGAGGCTCTGTTCGACCTCACCACCCGTATCGAGGACGAGTTTGCGGGCGGTGCCAGCCTCAGTGAGGCGGCCGCGCGTCTCGATCTCGAGCTCAAGCGCATCGCCGCGGTGGACGCGCGCGGCCAGGGAGCGGACGGCAAACCGATGCCTGACCTGCCGGTCTCCGTTGAGTTTGTGCGTGCGGTGTTCGAGACGGCTCCCGGCGAAGAGCCCGTGCTGCGCGAATCGAGCGATGGTACGTACTTCATGATTGAGGTCGAAGCCGTCACGCCCCCGGCGTTGCGCCCGCTCTCGGACATCCGTGACGAGGTTCACCTTCACTGGACCGCCGCGCGCAAGGACGACGCCGCACGCGAGGTCGCCAAGGCGATCCTCGAGCGCCTCAAGCTTGGCGAAGATTTCGCGGCCGTCGCCGAGTCGCACGGGCTGAGCGTGCAGACGACCGAGCCCCAAACCCGGAATGCGCCGGACCGAGAGCGGCAGGTATCGAGAGAGCTCCTGGCCGAGCTCTTTGCGCTACGGGTCGGCGAAGCCGCGATGGCCGCGACACCGGGGCGAGATGGTTATGGGATAGCGCGCCTCACCGAAATCCAGGCCGCTTCGCCGTCGGACGAAAACAGAGAACGCTTTGCTGCGGCGCTGAGCGAAGCCGTGGCCAGGGATGTCCTGGCCCAATACCGGGCCAGCCTCGAAGCCGATCTCGGAGTCGACATCAACCGCGTGGCGCTCGACAGCCTCTTCTAGCCAGCTTGGTCGGCGGTGTGGCCAAAGGCGAAGATCGCGCTCATCGGCACGAGCGCGAAACCACGCGCCCGCACCTCCGGCAGCCATGCCTTCAGGGCCTCGATCGTCCCCCGATGGGGATGGCCAATCGCCACGGCGTAACCCTGGCGGCGCGCCGTGTCCTCGACCACGGCTAACTGCGCCCGCACCTTCACCACATCGGTGTCGTTGTCGAGAAAAACGTCGCGACCCGCGAACGGTACGCCATAGCGCCGCGCCATTCCCTCACCCACGGTATCGCCGGTGGTCCGTGAATCGAGGAACGCGAGCCCGCGCGCTGCGAGTTCGGCCATGACCACCGCCATGCCGCTTTCCGACTTCGTAAAGCGGCTTCCCATATGGTTGTTGAGAGCGACGTAGCCTTCGAAGCGATCGAGCCCCCACAGCAGCCGCCGCTTCATTTCGTCGGCATCCAGACCGGTCAGCAGCGCATTGGGACCCGGGTTTTCGTTGGCACCTAGCGGCTCCATCGGCACATGCAGCATGATCTCGTGGCCCGCCGCCCGCGCGCCGCGCACCTGCCCGGCCAGGCCATCGGCGTAGGTGAGGAACGAGAGCGTCAAGGGTCCCGCGAGCGCCGCCGCCCGCGCCGACTGGGTGCGATCGACGCCGACGTCGTCAATGACGATGGCAATCATCGGCACACCCGGTGCCACATCGACAGCCACCGCAAAGCGCTGCCAGGCGCGTCGATGGGTCGCGCGAGGCGCGGCCACGGACGGGTTCGTCGGTGCTGGTCTCTGGGTGCGGCGGACGGGTCGCGGCCCGGGTGGGCTAGCGACGGCCGCCTCGGGCTCGGGTTGTGGCGCGGACCGCGCGGCTGCTGCGGGTGGCGGCACGGCGGCAACCTCGGTGGTCGATGAGGCCGGCGCACGCGATGTTGGCGAATTGAACGCGATGTAAGCCCCGGCGCCGCCGATCGCGATTCCGGCCACGAAGCCGAGCGCCAGGGTGAAGCCGCTGTGCCCGAAGCGCCCACCTCCCCGAGCCCCGGCTGCCTTGCGGCGCCTAGCCCGGGGCCGGCGAGGGCCGCCCGTCTTTTTCGCGCTGCTTGAGGTTGCCAGAGTTTCCGATCCTTATGCCAGCAGAGGTGAGCGCGCCTGGCGCCAACATATAGCTCAATGCCAGCGCGGCGGCCAACAGGCGCGGGCCGGCTGTCGTTTCCCTTGACGCCGTGGCGGCTGCCCTGCTTTGTTCACGCAGCTTCAAAGCCTTGCCAATCAAGTAAACGAGATTATGAACAACGGAATGCAAGGTATTGCGATTACGCTATTACATCGACGAGGTCTGGGTGATCAATCGGTATGGCGATGGCAAGGGACATGAGTGCTTTCAAGCAGATCATCGCGCGCGTCGCCTCGGGCGCCCATTTGTCGATCGACCAGGCTCACGCCGCGTTCGACATCATGATGTCGGGCGACGCCACGCCGGCACAGATGGGCGGATTCCTTGTGGGACTGCGCGTGCGCGGCGAGACCGTCGAGGAGATAACAGGCGGCGCCATGGCCATGCGCGAAAAGGCGGTGACCATCGAGGCGCCCTCCGGCACCATTGACACCTGTGGCACCGGCGGCGACGCCAAGGGGACACTCAATATCTCGACGGCCACGAGCCTGGTGGCCGCGGCGTGCGGCGTGCCGGTGGCCAAGCATGGCAACCGGGCACAGTCGTCGCGCTCGGGCGCGGCGGACGTCCTCGCGGCGCTGGGCGTCAATATCGAAGCCGACATGGCACTCGTGCAGCAGTCCTTGAACGAGGCTGGCATCTGCTTTCTCATGGCACCACGCCACCACGGTGCGATGCGGCACGTCGCCGGCACCCGCGTGGAGCTGGGGACGCGAACGATCTTCAACCTGCTCGGCCCGCTGTCCAATCCGGCCGGCGCCAAGCGCCAGCTCCTGGGGGTATTTGCCCGCGAATGGGTCGAGCCGATGGCTCGGGTCCTCGCCAATCTGGGCTCGGAGCGCGTCTGGGTCGTCCACGGCAACGATGGCATCGATGAGTTGACGACGACCGGCCCCTCCGTCGTGGCCGAACTCAAGGACGGTGCCGTCGAGACCTTCGAGGTGTCGCCCTCCGAGGCAGGGCTCCCCGTCGCTACGCTCGACGACTTCAGGGGCGCGGATGCGGAAACGAATGCGCTCGCCCTCGGCGCCCTGCTCGACGGGCATAAGGGCCCCTTCCGGGACATCGTCTTGTTCAACTGCGCGGCGGCGATGATCGTCGCCGACAGGGCGGACGATCTGAAGGCCGGAGTCGCGCTCGCGGCTGCGGCGATCGATTCGGGTGCGGCGCGCGCCACTCTGGAGCGCCTCGTGGACGTCACGACAAGGGGAGTCGCCGAAGAATGAGCGGCCTCCTCGAACTCATCTGCGCCGACAAGCGCGTCGAGGTCGTCCGACGCATGGCGATCCGTTCGACCCGGGACGTGATGGCGGCGTCCCGTGTCGCGCCGCCGCCGCGCGGCTTCGAGGCTCGTCTGCGCGAGGTGCAGGCTTCGGGACGAACCGCGCTCATCGGTGAGATCAAGCGCGCCTCGCCGAGCCGGGGGCTCATTAGGGCCGACTTCGATCCGCCGGCGTTGGCCCGTGCCTACCGCGACGGCGGCGCGGCCTGTCTCTCGGTGCTGACACAAGGTCCGCACTTCCAGGGAGAGGACAGCCACTTGCGGGCCACCCACGAGGCCGTCGATCTGCCCATCCTGCGCAAGGATTTCTTCGTCGATCCCTATCAGGCGATCGAGGCGCGGGCGCTTGGAGCCGATAGCGTCCTCCTCATCATGGCCGCGCTGTCGGACCGGCAGGCCGGCGAAATCGAGGCGGCGGCCCGCGAACGCGGGATGGACGTGTTGGTCGAGGTCCACAACGAAGAAGAGCTCGAACGGGCCGCCGCCCTCGAGAGTCGTCTGATCGGGATCAACAATCGCAATCTCGCGACCCTCGAGGTGGACCTGTCGACGACCGAGCGGCTGGCGGGGCGCGTGCCGGCGGATGTGCTTACCGTGAGCGAGAGCGGCATCACGGATGCGGCCGACATTGCCCGGCTGCGCGCTGCCGGCATCTCGTGCTTTCTCGTCGGCGATGCGCTGATGCGCGCGCCTGACGTGGCCGCAGCGACGGCAGTGCTGTTGGCGCAAGCGCCGGTCGGTGCGGCTCCCCTATGACCGGCCGGTCCAAAGCCGCGCGGACCCTGACGCACCTTGATGAGGCCGGCCGAGCCCGCATGGTCGATGTGTCGGGCAAGAGAGTGACGGCGCGCGAGGCCACGGCCACCGCCAGCGTTCGCATGCAGCCCGCCACGCTGCGGCTCGTGATGGAGGGCGGCATGATGAAGGGCGACGTACTCGCGGTCGCCCGTCTCGCCGGCATCATGGCGGCGAAGCGAACCCCGGACCTCATTCCGCTGTGTCATCCGCTGCCGCTCGAGTCCGTGGCCGTCGATCTCGCCTGCAACGAGACGACCGGGGCGGTCGACGTGAGCGCGACCTGTCGCGTCTCCGGACGCACCGGAGTAGAGATGGAAGCGTTGACCGCAGCCTCGGTGGCGGCGCTCACCGTCTATGACATGTGCAAGGCCGTCGATCGCGCGATGGTGATCACCGAGGTGAAACTCACCGCCAAGTCGGGCGGTCGTTCCGGCATCTACAGGCGCGAGCCAAGCTAGCGGCGCATGATTTCCGTCGCCGAGGCGCGCGCCCGGATCGTTGCCGGCCAGACCCTTCTGCCCGCCGAGACGGTCGGCCTCGGCGCCGCGGTGGGTCGGGTCCTGGCGGTAGACGTGGTCGCCCGCGTATCGCAACCGCCGGCCGCGGTGTCGGCAATGGACGGCTACGCCGCGCGTGCCGCCGACATCGCCCGCGTCCCGGTGGTTCTGCGCCAGGTCGGCGAGGCGCCGGCGGGAGGCGCCTACCACGGCCGGGTCGGCAAGGGCGAAACGGTTCGCATCTTTACCGGCGCACCGGTCCCCGCTGGGGCCGACGCCATCGTCATCCAGGAGGACACGGCGGTCAGCGCGGGCTCGATCACGGTCCGCACCGGCGCGCGCAAGGGCCGCTACGTCCGCGAAGCTGGGCTCGACTTCAAGGTGGGCGATGTCGGCATCGCCGCGCGGCGGGTACTGACGCCGCGCGACATCGGGCTCGCCGCGGCCATGAACGTGCCCTGGCTCGAAGTGCGCCGCCGACCGCGCATCGCGCTTCTCGCGACCGGCGATGAGATCGTGCGCCCCGGTGATGCGCTAGGGCCCAACCAAATCGTGAGCTCCAACGCACTCGCCCTGGCGGCGATGATCGAGCGCTATGGTGGCGAGCCCATCGATCTCGGCATCGCCGCCGACCGCCGCGAGTCGGTTGCGGCGATGGCCGCCGGCGCGCGCGGTGCCGATATGCTGGTCACCATGGGCGGGGTGTCGGTCGGCGATCACGATGTCGTCCAGAGCGCGCTCGCCGACCACGGGCTCGAGGTCGACTTCTGGCAGATCGCCATGCGGCCGGGAAAGCCTTTACTCTACGGCAAGATCGCCGGAACGCCGCTGCTGGGATTTCCCGGCAACCCGGTGTCGTCGCTGGTGTGCGGCCTCGTCTTCCTCGCTCCCGCGCTCGCGGCGATGTTGGGAATCGACGCGGCCGGCCCGGCGCGCCGGCGCGCCGTACTCGGCGGTGACCTCGCGGAGAACGATCACCGCGAAGACTATCTGCGCGCCGAACTGTCCGAGGACGAGACCGGCAACCTCACCGCCACGCCTTTCGCGCGCCAGGACAGCAGCATGCTCCGGCTGCTCGCCCAGGCCGACTGCCTGGTCGTACGCGCACCGCACGCGCCGGCCGCGCACGCAGGCGAGATCGTCGACATCATTCCTCTCGGTGGTCCAGGAACGCTGGTCTGAGTGCCGGGGGCCACAATAGGCTTGACGCCAAGGGAGAACCAAACTAGAACATGTGGTGAACCTAACACTTCTTCCTATCCGGGGCATCTCCAAGGATGCTGACGAAAAAACAACACGAACTCCTGCTGTTTGTGCATCACCGACTGATGGATAGTGGCGTGTCGCCGTCATTCGACGAGATGAAGGACGCGCTGAAGCTCAAGTCGAAATCGGGCATCCACCGGCTGATCACGGCGCTCGAGGAGCGCGGATTCATCAACCGCCTGCCGCATCGCGCCCGTGCGCTCGAGGTGCTCCGCTTGCCTGAGTCGAGCGCTGCGCCGATGCCGGACAAGTCTTTGCGCCCGCGCTCCAACGTTATTCGCCGCGATTTCGGCGGGCCCCTCGCGGGCGTGGCGGTGGACGCAACCGGCGGGACGGTGGAGCTGCCGCTCTATGGGCGTATCGCCGCGGGTACGCCCATAGAGGCGATTCGTGATACGACGACGGCGCCGGTGCCGACATGGATGCTCGGTCGCGGCGAGTACTACGCGCTCGAGGTCGCTGGTGAATCGATGATCGACGCGGGAATCCACGACGGTGACACCGCGATTATCGAGCGCTCCGATGTCGCCGAAAACGGGGCCATCGTCGTCGCCCTGATCGACAATGAGGAAGTCACGCTGAAGCGGCTTCGTCGGAAGGGCAACTCGGTCGCCCTCGAGGCCGCGAATCCCGAGTTCGAGACGCACATCTTTGGACCCGATCGGGTCAAGGTTCAAGGGCGCCTCACAGCTCTGATTCGCAAGTACTGAGCGGCACCAGGTTCGAGGTTCATCGCGCCCTTTGCCGGGCGGCGGGGAGCCCACGGGCGCTTGCCTTGGTGGGCCGCGACCGAGCGTGTACGCACGCCGTCCGCGCCCAGCCAAATGGCATGAGCGCCCTCACGCCATAGGTCGAAGCGATCGATCACTGTTTGCGCCGACGGGCAGCGGCCGCGCACCGGTACGATGCTCACCACGACCGTCGCGGCGCCGCAATCCTCCGCCAACGCTCGCGGGTCCTTGACCAGGGCGACCACGTGGCTACCGCTGCGATAAATGCATCCCACGGCATCGCAGCGCAGGCCGCCGATCGCGCGTCCATTTGCTGGCCAAGCGGCGGCCGCGGCATACCCGGTGTGGCGCAGCCACTGCGAAGCGGTGATGCGGGCCGCCCGTGACGACGAGATCATCAACCCGCCGTCTGCGCGCACGCCCAGCAGCCGACCCGCGCCATCCACCAACACGTCCGGCGGCCGCTCCAAGGCGATGGTGGCAAAGCCCATGGCAATGCCCGCGATCCCCGCGAGACGCCAGGCGCGGCGCCATAGGCACAGCCAGAGTCCGCCCAAAGCGACAAGCACCAGGCCGACGGTCGGCATCGGCGGTAGCAGCCACACCGCGCCCGGCCATGCGGCGACGGTGTGGGCGACGCCGAGGACGAGATCGATGCCGGTGCCCATGGGGACGAGGGCTAGGCGCTCGAGGCCGAAGGGCATCAGGACGTAGGCGAGCATGGCCCAGGGCATGATCCACAGTGCCATAACGGGGACCGCGACGAGGTTGGCGGCGAGGCCAAAGGCCACGAAGCGATTGAAGTGGAATATGGCGAAGGGCGTGGTCGCCAGCCCGGCGACTAATGTGGTCAGTCCGATTCCCATGAAATAGAGCAGCACCCGGCGCCCGATGCCGCCGCCGCCAAGCCAATCAATCATGGGCGCGCGGCAGACCTCATAGGCCGCAATGAGCGCGACCACGGCGGCAAACGACATCTGGAAGCTGGGGCCGAGCAGGCTTTCAGGGCTGAGCAACAGGGCCACGGCCGCCGCCCACGCGACGAGCCCCATCGAGATCACCGAGCGGTCGAGGATCACCGCCAGCAGCACGATACTCGTCATCAGGAACGCGCGTTGGGTCGGTATCGTCAGGCCGGTTATCAGGAGGTAGGCGAAGGCGCCGAGCATGGCGGCGGCGGCTGCCCATTTTTTGATCGGGTAGTTGAGGGCGACACGGGGCGCCAGCGCGAGGAGCCCGCGCACGGTGAAGAACAGGATGGCGGCGATGAGGCCGATGTGCAGGCCCGAGATCGCGAGCAGGTGGGCGAGTCCGGAATCACGCATGGCCGCGAGGTCGCGGGCGGCGATGGCGCCGCGGTCACCGGTCATCAGCGTTGCCGCGATCGCGCCGGCCGAGCCTGGCAGGCTGGCGCGCACGCGAGCGCTGATAGCCTGGCGCAACCGCGCCACTCGATCGCCTATCGTCGACTGGCTTCGCGCCTCGACAAGCTGGATTCGGCCGACCGCATACCCCACCGCGCCGAGGCCGTCGAAAAAGGCCTTGCGCTGGAAATCGAAGGCGCCCGGCGGACCTGATCGCCGGGCGCTGCCGTCGCTCCCGACGCCCGCACCGTGATGCGTACGCGCCGGGGAAGAGCGCGCTCGTCGCGGCCCCTAATGGCGACATCCTCGAGCAACAGGCGGATCCCGAACGGCAGCGCGCTGGCTGCGACCACGCGGCCTTCGATACTGGCCGGGCCGATCCTCTTGTCCAGCGGCGGAGCGCGCGCGATCACGGCCGACGCCTGAGCGAGCGTCAATCCGAGAGCGGCCGCGGCGAGGGCGATCGAGGCGACCAGGTAGGGCGCGTGGCGTCGCACGACGAGTGCGGCCGCGGCGGCGGCCGCGAGCGCGGTCGGGCCGATCCAGCCGGCGGGCTCGATGCGCAGCGCGAAATAGAAGCTCGTCCCGGCGCCGAGGGCCACCGGGAGCCACAACACCCAGCGTTCGCGTTCGGCGAGGAGGGCACGAGCGAGCGCCTCACTCGCTCGGCGCCACGCCGGTGCGCGGGCCTCGAAGCCCGGAGCGCCGAGATCGAGGGGCGCGCCCGCAAGTCTGCCCGTCACGCTTCATCCCCCCTCAGGAGAGTCGTCGGCCGGCCGCCGGCCAGCTACTGAATCAGGTGTTCGAATGTGATAAACAGGGCTCGTTCCTGGCAATTCTAGTGGATTGATCGGAACGAAAGAGTCCGATTTGAGATTCCGTATTGTGCGGTGTCATGCGAGTCTGTGCTATGCGCACCGGCATCCATTTTACTGTCACGTCTGGCGACCGTCAGCGATTGCAAGCTATCGTCGCGGACCCGAAGAGCTCGCAGAAACATGTCTGGCGGGCGCGGATCATCCTGAAGAGCGACGAGGGGCTCGGGAACTCGTCGATCATGGCCGAGACCGGCAAGTCCAAGACCTGTGTCTGGCGCTGGCAGGAGCGGTTCATGCACGAGGGTGTCAACGGCTTGCTTCGCGATAGGTCCCGTCCGCCTGGCAAAGCGCCGATCCCGCCGGAGCGCGTCGCCGAGATCGTCCGCCTGACCCAGCAAGCGCCGCCGCACGAGGCGACCCACTGGACGCTGCGCGCGATGGCGAAGGTTGCTGGCGTCGCGGCGTCGACGGTCCAAGCGATCTGGAAGGCCCATGGCCTCAGCCCGCACCGCTGGCGGCACTTCAAGCTCTCCAATGATCCCGCCTTCGCCGAGAAGCTCACAGATATCGTCGGCTTGTATGTCGATCCGCCGGCCCATGCCGTGGTGCTGTCGGTTGATGAGAAATCACAGATCCAGGCGCTCGACCGCACCCAACCCGGCTTGCCGATGAAGAAGGGCCGCGCCGGTACGATGACCTATGATTACAAACGGCATGGCACGACGACGCTGTTCGCCGCGCTCAACGTGCTGGACGGTACGGTCATCGCACAGAACATGCAGCGCCACCGCCATCAGGAGTTCATCCGCTTCCTCAACCGCATCGAGCGCGAGGTGCCGACGGACAAGGCCGTCCACGTCATCCTCGACAACTACGCCGCGCACAAGAAGGACAAGGTCCGCGCCTGGCTCGCCCGCCATCCACGCTGGACCTTCCACTTCACGCCAACCTCGTGCTCGTGGCTCAATGCCGTCGAGGGCTTCTTCGCCAAACTAACGCGGCGCAGGCTCAAATACGGCGTCTTCCAATCCGTCGTCGACCTTCAGGCCGCCATCAACCGATTTGTCCGCGAATACAATGACGCAAACCCAAAACCCTTCATCTGGAAAGCCGACCCCGATCATATCATCGCCGCACGAAACAGAGGGTTCCAAACGTTGGAATCAATCCACTAGCGTGCGCATCGAACGCCCGAAACCATGACGGTGGTCACCCGATTCGCGCCTTCCCCGACCGGTTTCCTGCATATCGGCGGTGCGCGAACCGCCCTGTTCAACTGGCTTTACGCGCGCCATGAGGGCGGGCGCTTCCTGCTTCGGATCGAGGATACCGACCGGGCACGCTCGACCGAGGCTGCCGTCGCCGCCATCATCGGCGGGCTCGAGTGGTTGGGGTTGCACTGGGACGGCGATGCCGTCTTCCAGTCCCAACGCTTGGACCGGCACGTCGCGGTGGCCGAGGAGCTGCTGGCGGCGGGCAAGGCCTATCACTGCTATGCGAGCGCGGATGAGCTGGCCGAGATGCGCGCCGAGGCACAGCGCCAGCGCCGGACGGTGCGCTACGATGGCCGCTGGCGCGACCGCGATGCAGCGCTCGCGCCGCCGGGGGTTGCTCCCGTCATTCGCTTCAAGGCACCGCGTGAGGGCGACACCGTCATTGCCGACCGGGTCCAAGGCGACGTCCGTATCGCCAATACCGAGCTCGACGACATGGTGCTGCTGCGCGCGGATCGCACACCGACGTACATGCTGTCGGTCGTGGTGGACGATCACGACATGGGGATAAGCCACGTCATTCGCGGCACCGATCATCTCAACAACGCGGCCCGGCAAACGAACCTGTTCGCCGCCCTCGGCTGGGAGGTGCCGACCTTCGCCCACGTCCCACTCATCCACGGTGCCGATGGCGCGCGCCTGTCCAAGCGCCATGGGGCGCTTGGTGTCGAAACCTACCGCGACGACGGCTACCTGCCGGAAGCCCTCAACAATTACCTCCTGCGCCTCGGTTGGAGCCACGGGGACGACGAGATCATCGCGACCGAGCAGGCGATTACCTGGTTCGACCTGGGCGCGGTCGGCAGATCGCCGGCCCGCTTCGACAAGGCGAGGCTCGACAGCCTCAATGCCCACTACCTTAGGGCCGCCGACGAGCGGCGCATCGTCGAGATGGCCGTACCCTACCTGGAGGCCACGCTCGGCCACCCGCTTGCCGAGCCCGCCCGCGCGCGCCTGCTCGGCGCTGTCCCAGAGGTGAAGCAGAGGGTGAGTAATATCGTTGATCTCGCGGAAAGTATGAGATTTTATGTGATTGATGGTTTCCCCGATCTCACCGACAAGGCGCGCCGTCTATTGGACGCGGAAGCCCTCGGGCGGCTCGCCAGGTTGAAGGATCGGCTGGCCGCCCTCGAGGCCTGGGACATCGATTCGCTCGAGGCCGAAGTGCGGGCCTTCGCCGGCACCGAGCACCTCAAGCTCGGCGAGATCGCCCAGCCCCTGCGAGCGGCCCTCACCGGGCGAACCGCGTCGCCCCCAATTTTCGACGTGTTGACGGTTTTGGGGCGCGAAACGGCGCTTTTCCGTCTTTCGCGGGCAGACATCACGTAGCTCACGTACTCGCCGGCCCGACGCCAGATTGCGCCGTCGCGACAAATATCGTCTATACTCCGGATCTACAACAAGCCGCGCCGGTCGATGGACCGGACGTGGCGGTGGGCGATCGATTCAAGCAGGGAATACTGGCCATGGCGGAGCGAGCGCGAGAGATCGATCCGGGCGCGGCCCTCAGCCTTACCGACCCAAAAACCGGGCAGACCCTAGAGCTGCCTATCGTGAAGGGATCGATGGGGCCGAGCGTCGTCGACATCCGCCGGCTCTACGCCGATACCGGCTATTTCACCTACGACCCCGGATTCATGGCGACCGCAAGCTGCCAGTCGAAAATAACCTTCATCGATGGCGAAAACGGCATCCTGCTGTACCGGGGCTATCGTATCGAGGAGCTCGCGGAGCACAGCGATTTCACCGAGGTCTGCTACCTGCTTCTCTACGGCGAACTGCCGAGCGTGACGGAGAAAGAGGAATTCCGCGGGCGCATCACGCGCCACACCATGGTGCACGAGCAGCTGACCCGCTTCTTCGCCGGCTTCCGGCGCGATGCCCATCCAATGGCGATCATGGTCGGCGTGGTCGGCGCGCTGTCGGCGTTCTATCACGACAGCCTCGACATCAGCGATCCGCACCAGCGCAATGTCGCGTCGATCCGGCTCATCGCCAAGGTTCCGACGATTGCGGCGATGGCCTACAAATACTCGATCGGCCAGCCGTTCATCTATCCCCGCAACGATCTTCGGTACTCCGAAAACTTCCTGCACATGATGTTCGCCACGCCGTGCGAGGACTACCAAGTCAACCCTGTCCTCGCCAAAGCGATGGCACGCATCTTCATCCTCCATGCCGACCACGAGCAGAACGCCTCGACCTCGACGGTGCGCCTGGCCGGGTCGTCCGGGGCCAACCCCTTCGCCTGCATAGCCGCCGGTATCGCCTGCCTGTGGGGGCCAGCCCACGGCGGCGCCAACGAGGCGGTGTTGAACATGCTTCAGGAAATCGGCAGCATCGATCGCGTCCCCGAGTTCCTCAAGCGCGCCAAAAACAAGAACGACGGCTTCCGGCTGATGGGATTCGGCCATCGCGTCTATAAGAACTACGATCCGCGCGCCGCAGTGCTGCGTCAAACCTGCCACGACGTTCTCGACGAGCTCGGGGTTCACAAGGAGCCGCTGCTCGAACTCGCCATGGAGCTCGAGCGCATCGCTCTCGAGGACCCCTACTTCGTCGAAAAGAAGCTGTTCCCCAACGTGGATTTCTATTCAGGCATCATTCTTCGTGCCATGGGAATCCCGGTGAGCATGTTCACGGTCCTGTTCGCGCTCGCGCGCACGGTGGGCTGGGTCGCGCAGTGGAACGAAATGGTCGAAGACCCGGTTCAGAAGATTGGCCGTCCGCGCCAGCTCTTCACCGGCGCCACGGAACGGCCTTTCCTGCCGTTGCACCAACGTGGATAGGGTCGCCAAGAAGGGAATCCCCGCGGGGGTTGGGCCGGCTGGGCCGGCCCCGGCACGCGAATCGAATGCGGGCAAGAAGCCGCTCGCGCGCGCCGTCAACGACAATACCATGCCGCTTGGTCGCTGGGCCGCCCTTGCTTTCCCCTGGCTGCTCGCCGGCGGGCTCGGTGCCGCGTTGTTGTGGGTCCTGGCGCGCTAGGCGAAAACCTCAGCGCCGCTCGATCAACTCGATTCGATAACCGTCGGGATCCTCGACGAAGGCGATGGAGCTGCCGCCGTGCTTCATCGGCCCGGGCGGCCGCGGAATCGGGACCCCTGCCTCCGCGAGGCGCTCGCAGGCGGCGACGATATCCCGCATGCCTATGGCGATGTGGCCGAATCCCGTACCCAGATCGTAGGCGTCCTCCTGATCCCAATTGTGGGTGAGCTCGATCACCGCGGTGGTTGCCTCGCCGCCATAGCCAACAAAGGCGAGCGTAAAGCGCCCGCTCGGAAAATCTGCCTTTCGCAACAGCTTCATGCCCAGGCAGCGCGTGTAGAAATCGATCGATCGATCGAGATCGCGCACGCGGATCATGGTGTGCAGGAGCCGGATGTTGTCCCGCTGGCTCGTCTCGGTATCGCTCATTACAAGCCTCCTGTTCCGCGCGGCACTCGATGGCGATGTTCGGCGCGCGGGCCCTGGGCGGCGACCTCGAGTACGACCTCGGCCGCCCGCCGACTCGGCGGCGCCTCGCCGGCACCAAGCTGAGCCGCGATCGAGGCCGCGGCGGCCAGTTGTGCCTGCCGCACCTCGCGATCCATCATGACTCTTTCGACTTCCGCCGCAAGTCGATCGGCGGTGCACTCCTGTTGCAACAGCTCGGGCACGACCGGCCGATCGAGCAATAGATTGACGAGGCTGACTTGGTCTAGGCGCACCAAACGCCTCGCGAGCGCGGCCGTGAGTGAATTCATACGGTAGGCGACAACCATAGGCACATGGGCCAGCGCCAGCTCCAACGTCACGGTGCCCGAGGCCGCGAGGGCCGCGTCCGAGGCGGCAAAGGCGGCCCACTTCTCGTCCTCGTCGCTGGTCACGCGCACCGGGACGGGCCAGGCGGAGGTCGCGGTGACCATCGCATTGACGAAGGGCGGCAGAGTCGGCGCGACGACGGCGAGGTCGGGGACGCGGGGCGCGAGCTGCCGCACGGCCTCGCCGAACACCGGCAGCAGCCGTTCGATTTCGCCGCGCCGACTGCCGGGTAGGAGGGCCAGGAGCCGTGCCGCGGCGGAAAGTCCATGGCGTTCGCGGAATGACGCGCCGTCCGCCTCGCGCGACACGCTCTCGATCACAGGATGACCGACGAAGCTCACCGGTAGGCCCACGGCTTCGAAGTAGGGCGGCTCGAAGGGCAGCAGGACCATGAGGTGGTCGAGGAATTGCGCGATGGTGCGGGCGCGCCCCGGGCGCCACGCCCACACCGTGGGAGCCCCATAGTGGATGTGCGGGAAGGCACGGTGGCGCACCCGCCTCCCGAGCCGGAAGTTGAAGCCCGGCGAATCGATGGTCACCAGGGCGTCGGGCCGCCCGCCGAGGGCAGCGGCCGCCGTCTGCTCGACGCGCCCGAGCAGCTTGGGCAAGCGCGGCACGACCTCGGCGATCCCCATGACGGACAGCTCGGCCATGGGGAAGAGGCTGGCCAAGCCCTGGGCCGCCATGGCTTCGCCGCCCACGCCCGAGAACCGCACCCTACCTCGCCGCTGCTCGGCCAGCGCCGCCATCAGCCGGGCGCCCAGCGCGTCCCCCGACGGCTCGCCCGCGACGACCATAATGTGCATCGCCGCGCCGACCGGCGAAGGTGTCACGACTCTTCGCCGACGGTCGCCTCGACCTCGACGCCAACGACGAACAGGCCGGCACGATCGGCGGCCGCGACGACGTCCGCGCGCTGGAACACCAAAGCGCCTCCCGCCTCGACGGCGAGGCCTGCGAGCCCGGCGGCAACAGCCCCATCGATCGTGGCACGCCCGATTGCCGGCAGATCGACGCGGGCGTCCTGGCCCGGCTTCTTGAGTTTGACTAGTACACCGCCGGCGCCCTCTAGTCGCAGAGCGGCACAGCGCGCCAGCAGAGCATCCGTGCCCTCGGCGGCCTCGACCCCGAGTACGCGCTGCTGCTGCACGACCGCCGCCTGGCCCACGTCGAGAGCGCCGAGCGCGCGAACCACGCGAATGCCGAACGCGATGTCGCGCTCGTGGGCGCCATCGGGCCGATGCTGGCCGAGTGGGCCGTATGGCGCCACCAAGTCGGCCAAGACATCGTCGGCTCCGACCACTCGAAGTCCCTCGCCTTCGAGCTCGGCGACAACCGCGGAGAGCAGCGCGTCGTCGCCGCCGCGGGCGCGCAACAGCTTGACCATCAACTTGGCCCCGCGGCGATCAGGTCGCAGCGCTGCTAGCGAAGGTCGCCGGATCGAGCCCGCGAGGACGACCTCGCCGCACCCGGCCTCGTGCAACAGCGCGAGCGTCGAACCGACGGCCGCCAAGTCGACCCAGGTGTCGGGGGACAGGTCTGGAGCGTAGCTTTCGCCTTTGAAGGCGACGATGTAACACTCTCTACCGCTCGCCTGACACGCCGCGGCCAGCTGTCCCGGCAGGCGCCCCGCGCCCGCCAAGATGGCGAGCTTAGGCGGTTGCACTGCCCAATTTCGGCTGGCACATCGCGCGCGAGGAATCGGCGCGCATGAAAGCGATGATGTCCATCACCACCGCGCTATCGGCGAACAACTCGGCGACGTCGTCCATGCGCTCCTGCTGGGTTCCCTCCTGCGCGAACAACAAGCGGTAGGCATTGCGGAGCCGATGGATGTCGTCGCGCGAGAATCCGCGGCGCTTTAGACCGACGATATTGAGCCCGCTGAGGTAGGCCCGATTGCCGACGACGGAGCCGTACGGGATCACATCGTTTTCGACACCCGTCATGCCGCCGACCATCGCGTGGGCACCAATCCGGACGAACTGATGGACCGCCGACATGCCGCCGATGATGGCGTGCTCAGCCACGTTGACGTGACCGCCGAGGGTGGCGTTGTTGGTGAGGATGACGTGGTTCCCGATCTGGCAGTCGTGGGCCACATGCGCGCCGACCATGATGAGACAATTGTTGCCGACCCGAGTGATCAATCCGCCGCCCGCGGTCCCGGGATTCAGGGTGGCGTGCTCGCGGATAACGGTATTGGCCCCGATCACGAGTTCCGAGGACTCGCCGGCGAACTTGAGGTCCTGGGGCTGATGGCCGACCGAGGCGAAGGGAAAGATGTGGGTGTTGGGGCCGATCCGTGTCCGCCGCGCCACCACGGCGTGGGACTTCAAATCGACGCCGTCACCGAGTTCGACCTCGGCACCGACGAAGCAGTAGGCGCCGATGCTCACGTTGTCGCCGATTTGGGCGCCGGGCTCAATGATCGCTGTGGGATGGATGGACGACATCGAGGCTCCTAGTCGTCGAGAATGATGGCGGAAAAATTGGCGTGTGCTACCCGGGTGCGGTCGACCTTGACCTCGGCGTTGAAGCGCCAAACGTTACCGCGGCTATGCTCCTTTGAGACGAAAATCCGCATTGTGTCGCCAGGCGTAACGGGGCGGCGGAAACGGGCCTTGTCGATGGTCATGAAGTAGACGAGCTTGCCCCGCGCCTCGGCCCCGAGAGTGTAAACGACCAGCACGGCGGCGGTCTGCGCCATCGACTCAACGATCATGACCCCGGGCATGACCGGGCGCACCGGAAAGTGACCCACGAAAAAGGGCTCGCCGATGGTGACGTTCTTGATCCCGGTCGCTCTCGAGTTGGCGACCATGTCGACGACCTTGTCGATCATCAACATGGGATAGCGGTGCGGGATCATCTGCATGATGTCGAGGACGTCGGCGGTTCCCATTTCGACGCCCGATGTGACCTCATTCATCGGCAGACCCCTTCTTCTTGGCCATCCCGGCGAGCAGCACCGTTTGGCGGTGCCACACCCGGATCGGGACCGCGGGAGAACCGCCCACGCGTGCGCCGTCCGGCAGGTCGCTCGTGACGCCGCTCTTACCGGCGATCTGCGCGCCGCGGCCGATCGTCAGGTGGCCTACGATCCCTGCTTGGCCGCCCACCACCACACCGTCGCCGAGCATCACGCTGCCAGAGATGCCGGCTTGGGCTACGATGATGCAGGCGCGGCCGAGCTGTACGTTGTGCCCGATCTGCACGAGATTATCAATCCAGCACCCTTCGCCGATGATGGTATCGGGGCCCGCGCCGCGGTCGATCGTTGTGTTGGCGCCGATCTCCACGTCGTCGTGAATGATGACTCGACCGAGCTGCGGCACCTTGACGTAGCCCGCGGGGCCAGGGGCGAATCCGAAACCATCTTGGCCGATGCGCACACCCGGGTAGATCGCGACACGGCGGCCGATCAGGCAATGGCTGAGCGAAACCACGGCCCCGATGCGGGTGTCCGCACCGACTTCGACGGCGGGCCCGATCACTGTGTTGGCGCCGACGCTGCACCGCGCGCCGATAATGGCCCCCTTGCCGATAACGACGCCGGGGCCGATGGCACAGTCGGCGCCGAGGTGGGCGGTAGCGTCCACTCGTGCCGAGGGGTCGACACCAGGATCGGCGGCACGCTCCGGGTAGAACGCCCGGGCAGCCAGGGCATAGGACTTGTACGGCTCGTCGCCGAGGAGGAGCGCCATCGCGGCGGGAGCGCGCGCGGCCAAGGCGGGCCGGACGATGCAGGCGCCTGCGTCACTACGGCTGAAGGCCTCGACGTACCGCGGATTATCGAGAAAGCTCAGGTCGCGAGGACCGGCGGTGTCGAGGGGTGCGACATCCTCGACTTCCTGGCCTCCCTCGACGCCGGGCGCGAGCGCGGTTCCGGACACGGCCGCGAGTTCGGAGAGTGTGAGCGGGCCCCGGCGTGAATGGAACCGCGGATCCGCCATTAGTCGATCGAAGGAAGGGCGATCTCGACGCTCGGAAGCCGTTCGTCGAGCCGACGCAGCACGTCGTCGGTAACATCGAGATCCGGCGTGGCGAAGACGACTTGCCGACTTGGGAGCACGATATTGAAGCCGCGCTCGCTGGCGAGCTCGATGAAGATCGGCAACATGGCGCGCTGGAGTTGGCGAGTGGCATCGACGAGAACGCGATCCAGAGCTCGGATGCGCTCCTGGACCTCGCGCTGGGCGCTGGCGACCCTCTGCTGAAAATCGCGTCTCTTTTCGGTAAACACCTCGGGGGTGAGGATCGTCTGCTGCCTGTTTAGGTCCTGTTCTTCGCGTCTGAGCGCTTCGTCGAGCTTGTTGATCTTGACCTGGAAGACACTCCGGTGCTCTTCGATTTGCCCCTTGATGCGCTGCATCGCCTTTGACGTCTGCGTCACCCTCTGCGCATCGACGACGGCGATGACTGCCGGCGAGAACGGCTCGGCGGCGGTCGCCAAGTCCGCAAGGGCCATCCCGTGCAGCGCGGTGGCCAGGACTATCCCCGCTCGGACATGCGAGACTCTCATCTAGAACCGCGTGCCAAAGCTGAACCGGAACGCCTCGGTTTCGTCGAAGTCTTCCTTAACAAGGGGAATGCTGTAATCGACTCGCACGGGTCCAAGGGGGGAACGCCACGACAACCCGAAACCGGACGAAACCCGGACCGACCCGATGTCGGCAAGGCCGCTGCCCCCCTCGTCGACCTGAGCCAGGCTGCCAGCCAGAGCAAACATTCGCCCGAGGATACCATACTCATTGGGCAAGCCCAGCGGAAAGGTCAGTTCCCCCGTGCCCACATAGAAGACTTTGCCGCCGAGCGAATCGCCGGTAGCGCGATCGCGGGGACCGACGCCGCCCGGCTGAAAGCCGCGAAAGCTGGATCCACCGAGAAAGAAGCGGTCGGCGATGCCCACGTCCTGGCCGATGCCAAAGACATAGCCATCGCGAAGCGAAACCGAAGCGATCCATCCCGCAGGGAGCGGATAATAGTAGCTGTAATCGATGGCCGTCTTGATGTACCTCACTTGTCCGCCCAGTCCGGCCACGTCTTGGCTGAGTCGCACGATGTAGCCCGAGGTCGGCTCGAGCCGGTCGTCGCGTATGTCATAGACGAGCTGGTAGCCGATCGAGGAGCTGATCCGCTCCCCCTCCTGCTCGCGGATGAAGCGGGACGCGCCGGCGCCGACGTTCTCGATGGAGTCCTGTCGCAGCGTGTAGTTGAGCGTCTGGCGGAGATTCTCGGTAATGGGAAAGCCCGCGCGCAAGGCGAAACCGATATTGCTCTCGTCGAACGAGCTCTCGTCCTGAAAATCGCGGCGGCGGTTGAAGACGTCGAAGCCGGCCGCGAGCCGGCGATCGAGGAAGTAGGGCTCGGTGAAGGAGAGGTCAATCTCCTGCCGCCGCTGGCTAATGTTGAAGCCCAGGCGCAGGTCTTGTCCCTTGCCGAGAAGATTGCGCTCACGGATGCTGAGGTCGCCGATGAATCCCTCGTTCGTGGAAACGCCGGCGCCGATACTGAGTTCGCCCGTCGAGCGCTCCTCGACGTCCGCCGTTATCACGGTACGGTCGGGCACCCGTCCCTGGCGCTCGCTGATCTCGACTCTGTCAAAGAACCCGAGTCCTCGGATCTCTCTCCGCGAACGGCGCAGCTTGGCCGTATTGAACGCGTCACCCTCGGCGAGGCGGAACTCGCGCCGGATGACCTCGTCGAGGGTGCGGACGTTGCCGGTGATATTGATCCTCTCGACGTAGACGCGCGGGCTCTCCTGTATTTCGAACGTCACGTCGATCGTTCTCGCCTCACGGTCGCGCTTCGGGCGCGGGCTGATTTCGACGAAAGCGTAGCCCAGCCGACCGGTTTCGAAGGTCAGTCTCTGGATCGACTCCTCTATGAGCTGGGCGTTGTAGGTACCACCGCTCTCCGCCGTGATCAGGCCGCTCAGCTGCTCGGGTTGAAGGTCGGGCAAGGATGAATCGACGTCGAGGGCGCCGAACCGATAGGTCTCTCCTTCGTCGATCGAAAAGGTGATGAAGAAGTCCTTGCGGTCGTGGGACAACTCGGCGACGGCCGAGATCACACGGAAATCCGCAAATCCCTTCGACAGGTAGAACCTGCGAAGTTGCTCGCGGTCGAAGGTCAAACGGTCGGGGTCGTAGTGATCGGTGGCCGAAAGGAAGCGGGGGACGCAGACGACAAACAAGCTGAAGCATGATTCCTTTGTCGTCAGCTGATCGCGCAGCTGACCGTCGCTGAACTTGCGATTGCCGACAAAGGAGATCCTACGGATCTTCGTGAGCGCGCCCTCGTCGATCTCGAACACCAGGTCGACACGATTCTGCGGCAGCTGGATAACCTTGGGCTCGACCCGCGCCGAGAATCGCCCGGCGCGGCGATAGAGCTGCAGGATCCGCTGCACGTCGTTGCTGATCCGCGCCCGCGTGTACACGACGCGGGGGCGCAGCTGCACTTCCGCCTGCAGCACCTCGTCGGACAGTCTTCGGTTGCCCTCGAAGACCCGCTGGTTGATGATCGGATTCTCGACCACCGTCACGACCAGGGCATCGCCGGCGCGGCGGATGGTGACGTCGGCAAACAGGCCCGTTTCGAAGAGGGTCTTGAGCGATTGGTCGATGCGTGCCGGATCCATTCGATCGCCGATTCCGACGACCATCGATGAGCGCACCGTCTCAGCCTCGATACGTTGGTTGCCTTCAACGCGAATGTCGGAAATGACAGGCAATCCTGCCCTAGTCCCCGTCTGGGCCGCCGCTTCGCGGCTCGGCCCTACGCCGAAGACCGCGGCGCCGATGAGGTGCATCAGCGCCAACACCGAGATCATTCTTCGCATCGTCTGGGTGGTCGGGCTCAGGAAAACAGGCCGCTCAGGAAGTTGACGACTTGCGGAATGCCGTTGAGGTCATTCCAGGTCGCATATACCAGGAGCGAGAGCACCAGCGCAAAGCCGATGCGAAAGCCGTATTCCTGGGAGCGCGCGCCGAGGGGTTTCCCGCGCAGCGCCTCGATCGCGTAAAACATGAGATGGCCGCCGTCCAGAACCGGTATCGGAAACAGGTTGATCAATCCGAGGCTGATGGAGAGCACGGCGAGAAAGGAGAGGACCACGGCAAAGCTGATCTTGAAGACTTCGCCGGAGAGTCTGGCGATGCCGATCGGTCCGCCGATCTCGTTGCCGGGGCGGGCGCCGACCACGACCTGGCCGACATATTCTAGCGTCATCACCGTAATGCGCCCGGTTTCCGTCACCGCCAGCCACATCGCCGATAGCGGATCGTGGCGAATGATCTCCCCGGCGCCGTGGTGAGAGACGCCAAGCATGCCGATACGATGGCTGCGCCCGAAATTGTCCGTAAATTCCGTCACTCTCGGAGTCACCGTGAGCGCCACCTCGCTGTCGTCGCGACGGACGATCATGTCGAGGCGGATCCCGGGGTTGAAGCGGATGATCTGCTGCACCTGCCGGAAGCTGTCGGTCGCCTTGCCGTCGATCTCGACGATCCGGTCGCCCGCGCGTATCCCGGCCTCATCGGCCGCGCTTCCCGCCAGCACCTCGCTGACGACGGGCGGCGTATAGTTCTGCCCGAATGTCGCGAACAAGACCGCGTAGACGATGACGGCGAAGATGAAATTGCTGATCGGCCCCGCGCTGACGATGGCGGCGCGCTGCCCGAGCCGCTTGTAGTTGAAACACACGGCGCGCTCCGCCTCGGTCATTCCGGGAGCGTCCTCGCCCGGCATGCTCGCCGCATTGACGTCGCCGAAGAACTTCACGTACCCGCCGAGCGGGATCGCGCTGATCTTCCACCGCGTGCCGCTACGGTCCGTCCATCCGGTAATCTCCGGGCCGAAACCCACAGAGAACACCTCGACCCTTACGTCGTTGTAGCGCGCGACCAGGTAGTGGCCGAGCTCGTGGACGTAAACGACGGGGGTCAAAATGAGGATGAACGGGATGACGTAAGTCCACAGCGTTTCGAGCACGGCCATGATCAGCGCCTCGCCGCCGCGCCGTGCGGCACTTCGGCGAGCTGTGCCGCCACGGCCCGCGCACGCTCGTCGACCGCATACACATCGTCAATGGTGCCGAGCGGCTCGGGCGGGAGCCGCTCGAGTGTTTCCTCGACGATACGGGCAATATCGAGAAAACCGATCCGCCGCTCGAGGAATCCGCGTACGGCGACTTCGTTCGCGGCGTTGAGGATGGCCGGCGCGCTTTCGCCGCTCTTCAGCGCCGCGCGCGCGAGGCGCAGTGCCGGAAAGCGCTCGATATCGGGCGCCTCGAACGTGAGCTGACCGATCCGAGCGAGGTCGAGGCGCGCCGCTGGTGCCGCGATCCGGTGCGGCCACCCGAGGGCATACGCGATGGGAGTTCGCATATCGGGGGCACCGAGCTGCGCGAGGACCGATCCGTCGACGTAAGCGACCATGCTGTGAACCACCGACTGCGGGTGAACCAGTACCTCGACCCGGTCCTCGGCGATAGGAAATAGATGACAGGCCTCGATCAGCTCGAGCCCCTTGTTCATCATCGTCGCCGAATCGACGGAGATCTTGGCGCCCATCGACCAGTTGGGATGGGCGACGGCCTGCTCGGGCGTAACATCTCTCATGGCACTGAGATCGAGGGTGCGGAACGGTCCGCCCGAGGCCGTAAGGATGATCCTTTCGACCGCTTCCTCGCGATCAGCCTCGAATATCTGAAAGACGGCGTTGTGCTCCGAATCGACGGGGACCATGGTGGCGTCGCTTCGCGCGACCTCGTCCATGATCAGTCGGCCGGCGCAGACGAGAGACTCCTTGTTAGCGAGGGCAACGATGGCTCCGCGTCGCACCGCCGCGAGTGTCGCCTCGAGCCCGGCGGCGCCGACGATCGAGGCCATCACCCATTCGGCCGGAGCGGCCGCCGCCTCGACCACCGATTCGGGTCCGGCCGCAGCCGTCACGCCGGTGCCCGCCAGAGCCGCCTTGAGGCCCGCGAACAAGCTCACGTCGGCGATCACCGCTAGGCGCGGTTTAAGCCGTCGCGCCTGCTCCGCCAGGAGCGCGACGTTGTGATGCGCGGTCAGTGCCTCGACCACGTAGGCGTCGGGGTTGCGCTCGATCAGATCGACCGTGTTGCAGCCTACGGATCCGGTCGACCCGAGAATAGTCACCCGGCGTCTCGGCGCCGTGCGCCGGCTCGAAACTACCGCCATGCCAGCATGTCCCCGGCCCCCAAGAGCACGACGCCGGCTACGGCTGGCGCGGCGAAGATCATGCTGTCGAGGCGGTCGAGAAGACCGCCGTGGCCCGGTATGAGGCTGCCGCTGTTCTTGGCGTCGAAGCGGCGCTTGACCCACGATTCGGCGAGGTCACCACATTGCGCGACGAGGGCGACCACAGCGCTCGCCAACACAAGAAGCGCGATGGACGATGGGTCGGCGACGAGGGCCGCGGCCGCGCCCACGAGCATCGCCGATACTAGGCCGCCGCCGAGGCCGGCCCAGGTCTTGCCCGGGCTAATGCGCGGCGCGAGGCGTGGTCCTCCGAAGGTACGCCCAGCCACGAAGCCGCCCACATCGGCGGCCCAAACGGCCAGGAACATCCACAGCACCAGCGTCCGGCCGTATTCGGGGTCTCCGCGCAAATAGATGCATGCGATCGCCGGCAGGGCAATATAGGCGACCCCGGTCGCTGGCCAGCCGGGCATGCGATGGGCGAGCGCAGCGATCGCGCCGACCGCAACTGCACCCGCCGCCGCCAAGCCGAGCGCGAGGCTATACTCGCCGCGTGCGGCCAAGACGATCGCGCCGGTAACGATGGCGGCATGTGACAGGGCCACCGCGCCCCCACCGCTGCCGCGGCACAGGCGATCCCACTCGCGACCCGCCAGCAGCGCGGCGACAAGGATCAGGACCGCGAACACCCATCCCCCGACGTACGCCGCCGCGAGCGGCACCGGCAGCAGCGCGGTCGCGGACAATGTGCGCAAACGCAGCGAATCCGCGGACGCCTCAGCCATTCGTGGCACCGTAGCGGCGTTCCCGGCCGTGGAACTCGCTGATCGCGTATTCAAGGGTTTGCTTGGAGAAATCGGGCCACAGGGTGTCGGTGAAGACGAGCTCGGAGTAAGCCGACTGCCACAGCAGGAAGTTGCTGAGCCGCTGTTCGCCGCTGGTGCGGATAACGAGATCGGGATCGGGTAGGTCAGCGGTTTCGAGGCTACGCGCGAAGCGCTCCTCTGTGATGTCATCGACGGCCAGGTGTCCGGCCGCGACCTCGCTGGCCAGGGCGCGGCAGGCGCGGACGATTTCTCCGTGACTGCCGTAGTTGAGGGCGATGACCAGCGTAAGGTCGGCGTTGTCGCGCGTCTTGCTCTCCGCCTCGTTAATGAGATCGACGATATCGGCGGCCAATCCCTCGCGGGCGCCGATGAAGCGAATGCGGACATGGCGGCGATGCAAATCGCTGAGCTCGCGTCGCAGGTAAAGGCGCAGGAGCCCCATCAGATCGTCGACCTCCGCCGCCGGCCGCTTCCAGTTCTCGGACGAAAACGCGTACAGCGTCAGGTAGGAGACACCGAGGTCGTGGCAACCCCTGACCACGGTCCGCACCGCGTCCGCGCCGCGCTGATGACCGGCGATTCGCGGCAGGCCGCGCGACTTGGCCCACCGGCCGTTGCCGTCCATGATAATGGCCACGTGGGTTGGCGGCGGCCGCCCTAGGAAGTGGGGGGGTGCGGCTTCCATGGGTCAGACTTGCATGATCTCCTTGTCTTTGGCCCCGAGCAGCGCGTCAATCTGCTTGATCAGTTCGTCCGTCATCTCCTGGACTTCCTCGCCCCACAAGTGCTGGTCGTCCTGCGAAATCTCGCCTTCCTTTTCGAGCCGCTTGAGCATGTCCATGCCGTCGCGGCGCACGTTGCGCACGGCGACGCGGGCCTGCTCGGTATATTTACTCGCGATCTTGGCGAGATCGCGCCGCCGCTCTTCGTTGAGTTCCGGGATCGGCACGCGAATGAGCGATCCGTCGGTGGTTGGGTTGAGCCCAAGGTCCGATTTCAGGATCGCCTTCTCGACCGCCTTGGTCATCGAGCGGTCCCACACCTGGACCGTCAGAAGGCGCGGCTCGGGGGCGTTGATGGTGGCAACTTGATTGAGCGGCATCTGCGTGTCATAGGCCTCCACGCTGATCGGCTCGAGCAGACTCACCGACGCGCGCCCGGTCCTGAGGCCGGCCAACTCCTGGCGCAGCACCTCGAGCGCGCCGTTCATGCGCCGCTGGACATCCGATAGGTCGGGATCCGCCATCGCCTCAATCCGCCGCGCCAATCACGGTACATACGCCCCTTCCCGCCATCAACTCCGGCAGGGCGTCAGGCTGGTGAATGGAAAACACGATGATCGGAATCCTGTTCTCCCTCGCCAGGGTGATTGCGGCCGCGTCCATGACTTGGAGGTCCTTGGACAGGACTTCGAGATAACCGAGCCTATCATAGCGCTGCGCATCCGGCGATTTTCTTGGGTCAGCGGAGTAGACGCCATCGACCTGCGTGCCCTTGAGCAAGGCGTCGCAGCCCATTTCGGCAGCCCTCAGCGCCGCGGCGGTGTCGGTCGTGAAGAACGGATTGCCGGTACCGCCAGCAAAGATCACCACCCTTCCCTTCTCGAGGTGTCGGATGGCGCGCCGGCGGACGAATGGTTCACACACCGCGGCCATGGGAATGGCTGAGAGAACGCGCGTTGCCACGCCCAGTCCCTCGAGCGTGTGCTGGGTCGCGAGCGCGTTGATCACCGTCGCCAGCATGCCTATGTAGTCGGCGCCGGCCCGCTCCATACCGATGCCGGCCCCCGACATGCCGCGAAAGATGTTGCCGCCGCCGATCACCAGGCAGACTTCGACTCCCATCTTGTGGACGGTTTGGACCTGCGCCGCAATTTTGCCGACCGTCTCCCAGTCGATGCCGTAGTCGAGGTCGCCCATCAGCGCCTCGCCGGAAACCTTCAGCAGAATACGGCTGTAATTCGCGGGGCCTGACATCGGGCGTTTTGTATTTATCGACCAGGAGTGCGATTGAGGGGGCGCGAGGTCGCGACGGCGCCAATCATAGTCTGTTCCGAGCCCCGGTCCCGCTGGCCCCCCGCATGCGGCGCTTCGCGCGCCTCAAGCGCTCGCCTCGCTCACAGCCTCCGCGCCCTCAACGTCACCCGATGCGACGCCCTCGCCCAACGCAAAGCGCTCGAAACCGGTAATTTCGATCGCCGCCCCGGCTGCGGCCGCGGCAGCTTCCAGTGCCTCGGAAACCCGGCTCTCCCCGTCGATAACGAAAGTCTGCTCGAGGAGGACGACATCCTCGTAGTACTTGCGCAAACGCCCCTCGACCATTTTGTCGACAATGGCCTCGGGCTTGCCCGATTCTAGTGCCTGCTGTTTCAGCACGTCGCGTTCCCGCGCCACCAGCACCGGATTGAGTTCGGCGATACCGACCGACTGCGGGCCGGCCGCCGCGATGTGCATGGCGAGCTGCTTGCCAAACCCCGCGAGCTCGCCCGGACTGCCGCTCGAGCGCAGACCTACCAGCGTACCGATACGGCCCAAGCCGGGCGCGAGCGCCCCGTGGACGTAGCTCGCGACCACCCCGGATTCGACCGACACGGTGGCGACACGCGGCACGCTCACATTTTCGCCGACGATGGCAATGACCTGGGCCACCTGGTCGGCGACACTGTGCGACTGGCCGGGGTAGTCGGAACCG
This sequence comes from Alphaproteobacteria bacterium, assembly GCA_965261735.1. Taxonomy (GTDB): domain Bacteria; phylum Pseudomonadota; class Alphaproteobacteria; order SHVV01; family SHVV01. The sequence continues at coordinate 4,769,951 of OZ253470.1, read as the reverse complement.
AGCAGATCGTTCAGGTCGCCCCCTCGGGCGAGCGCAAGCTCGGCTACCGTACGAGCAAAGGATTGGAACAGCTCGTTGCGGGCGACGAAATCGGTTTCCGAGTTGACCTCCACCATCGCCGCCGCGGTCGCCGATGTGCTGACCGCGATAAGGCCCTGCGCGGTGATGCGCCCGGCCTTCTTGGCCGCCGCCGCGAGGCCCTTGGCCCGGAGCCAATCATTCGCCGCGTCGAGGTCGCTCGCCGTTTCGGTTAGCGCCTTCTTGCAGTCCATCATGCCCGCGCCGGTGCGGCCGCGGAGTTCCTTGACGAGGGACGCGGATATCTCGGCCATAATTCAGCTCATTTAGGAGAAAGTATTTTCAAGTTGTGGAAAACGCTTAGATTTTCTCCGCTACCGGCGTCCACGGACGGCATCGAACTAGGTTTCGGCGGGCGACGTCTTGGGTTCATCGGTCGGCACCGGCGCCTCCGCCGCCGCGTCGGAGCCGGATTCCCCTGCCTCGGTGCTCGTCTCGACATCGGCGGCTTCCGCGGCCGCCGGCTCGGCGTCGGCAACGGTCGGCTCCAGCAGTGCTGCGGCCTCAGCGGCAGCCGGCTCGATGTTGCCAGCAACGGTCGGCTCCGGCGCCGCCGCGGCTTCCGCGGTAGCGTCCTCGTCCGGCAGCGCCTCCGCCGGTAGCTCCTCGGCCTCGCCGATGTCCGCACCCGACTCCGAGAGCTCCTCCTTGAGGCCGTCGAGGACGGCCCGCGCCACCAGGTCGCAATAGAGGTGGATGGCGCGGAAGGCATCATCGTTGCCCGGGATGGGGTGGGTAATCCCCGCGGGGTCCGAGTTGCTGTCGAGGACGGCGGCGACCGGAACACCCAGCTTGTTGGCTTCCTGGACGGCGATGGCCTCGCGATTGGTGTCGATGACGAAGAGTAGGTCCGGCAGCCCGCCCATTTCCTTGATGCCGCCCAGCGAGCGTTCGAGCTTGTCGCGCTCGCGATTGAGGCGCAGGAGCTCCTTCTTGGTCAGGCCGACGTTCTCCTCCGCGAGCTGCTGGTCGAGCTCGCGCAGCCGCTTGATCGAAATGGAGATCGTGTTCCAGTTGGTCAGTGTACCCCCGAGCCAGCGGTGATTGACGTAGTACTGTCCGCAGCGCTTAGCGGAATCCATGATCTGTTCCGAGGCTTGGCGCTTGGTCCCAACGAGCAGCACCCGGCCGCCCGCCGCGACGACGTCGCGCACGGCTTTCAGCGCCTCGTACAGCATTGGTACGGTTTGCTGCAGGTCGATGATGTGGATCTTGTTGCGGGCGCCGAAGATGTAGGGCGCCATTCTCGGATTCCAGCGCTGGGTCTGGTGGCCGAAATGCACGCCGGCTTCGAGGAGCCGACGCATCGTAAAGGTTGGTAGAGCCATCGTTTCTTCCGGTTGTGCCACCGCGGGCTACGGCCCGAACGGCTCGCGCGAGCCTGAACGGGCACCGGAACGGAACCTCCGGCTCATCCCGGCGGCCCACGCCCGCGTGCGAAGTTGGTTCGAATTGTCGCGTTGATAGCCCCGCCCTGCCTGCATTGCAAGCGTCTTGGGCCGGGCCAGCTAGACTTCCTCGACCTCCAACACACCCGGTAGCTCGCTGATGCGCGCCCGAAGCTCCGGCGATATGACGAAGCGCTCGGGTAGGGCTAGCGCCACCTCGGTCTCGTCGTCGACCCTCAACGCGAGACGGATCGGTCCGCGGCCACTCGGCGCCGCGCTCAAGACGCGGGCCAGCTCGGGAACGGGCGCGCGATCGTCGAGCGCGATCACCAGTCCGGTGTCGAGGTTGCCTGCGACCGCATCCAACGCCCGTATGGCCTGGGCGGTGAAGCGAGGCACCTCGCCCTCCAGGCTCGCGTCGACATCCACGAGCAGGCGGGCGCCCGGCTCCAGCAATTCGCGGGCCGCGGCGAGTTGTTCGGCGAAAACAATAACTTCGTAAGTATCGCTGGTATCGGAAAGGCTGACCCTCGCGAACCTGTTCCCGCGCTGGGAGGTACGCTCCGAGACGCTCTCGACCGCGCCGGCGAGGCAGAGCCGGCGAACGTCCCCGTTCAGCGCCTGCAACGCGTCGGCGGCCGAACGCACGTTCAGACGGGCGAGCACGCGGCGATAGCCATCGAGCGGGTGGGCCGAGAGGTGGAAGCCCAGCGCGTCCCGCTCGTGGCGCAGTTTCTCCAGCCCGTGCCAGGGGTCGGCCGCCGGGAGTCGCAGGCTGTCGGCGCCGCGATCGCCCCCGCCGAAGAGGCTGACCTGCTGGCTCTCGCGCTCCTCGGTCGCGGCGCTGGCGAGGCCAATGAGGGTCTCGACCGCCGCGAGGACCTGGGCGCGATTGGCATTGAGACTGTCGAACGCACCGGCTCTGGCGAGGTTCTCGAGCTGGCGCCGATTGATCGTCCGGTGATCGAGGCGCTCGGCAAAGTCGGCGAGGTCGGTGAAGGGGCCGCGCTCGTCACGCTCGGAGACCAGTGCCTCCATGGCGGCGCGGCCCACGTTGCGGATAGCCGAGAGCGCATAGCGGACGGTCTGGCGGCCATCCTCGGCGGCTTCGACGGTGAACTCGACGCCGGAGCGGTTGATGTCGGGATGGCGGAGCTCGATCCCTTGCCTCTCGAGCTCACGCTTGAACGCCGCGATCTTATCCGTGTTCCCGAGATCGAGCGTCATTGACGCCGCCAGGAATTCGACCGGGTAGTTCGCCTTCATCCACGCGGTCTGATACGCGAGGAGCGCATAGCCCGCCGAATGCGCCTTGTTGAAGCCGTAGCCGGCGAACTTGTCGACCAGATTGAAGACGTGGATTGCTCGTTCAGTGGGCACGCCCTTGGCCGTTGCCCCGGCCACGAAGCTGTCGCGTTGAGCCTCCATCTCGGATTTGATCTTCTTGCCCATTGCGCGCCGCAGTAGGTCCGCCTCACCCATGCTGAAGCCGGCGAAGACCTGGGCTATCCGCATCACCTGTTCCTGATAGATGATGACGCCATAGGTATCGGCGACGACCGGTTCGATGAGCTCGTGCAGGAACTCGGGCGCCTCGCGACCATGCTTGCAGGCGACGTATTTGGGGATGTTCTCCATGGGTCCGGGGCGAAACAGGGCGACCAGGGCGATCACGTCCTCGAAGTGGTCGGGGCGCGCCTCGCGCAGCAGGTCGCGCATGCCCGAGCTCTCGAATTGGAAGATGCCGACGGTGTCGCCACGCGTCAGCAGGTCGTAAGTCTTTGCATCGTCAAGTGCGATCGCACCGAGGTCGAGGTCGACCCCGCGCCGCGCGACGAGCCGGCACGCGCGGTCGAGCACCGTCAGCGTCTTGAGCCCGAGGAAGTCGAATTTGATTAGCCCCGACAGCTCGGCGTACTTCATCGAGAACTGCGTGACCGGCATATCGGAGCGCGGATCGCGGTAGAGCGGGATCAGCTCGTCGAGCGGCCGGTCGCCGATGACCAGGCCTGCGGCATGGGTGGACGCGTGGCGGTAGAGGCCTTCCAGGCGCGCCGCGATCTCCAGCAGCCTGGCGACCGCGCCGTCCGCGTCGCGCCGCTCCGCGAGCCGCGGCTCGGCCGCGATCACTTGGTCGAGTGTCACCGGATTCGCAGGATTGTAGGGCACTAGCTTGCACAGGCGGTCGACCTGTCCGTACGGCATCTCGAGCACGCGGCCGACATCGCGGAGCGCGGCGCGCGCCTGAAGCGTGCCGAATGTGATGATTTGGGCGACCCGGTCGCGCCCGTACTTGTCCTGGACGTAGCGAATCACCTGATCGCGCTTTTCCTGGCAAAAATCGATATCGAAGTCGGGCATCGAGACGCGGTGCGGATTGAGGAAGCGCTCGAACACCAGGCCGAAACGCAGCGGATCGAGGTCGGTAATGGCGAGCGACCAGGCGACCACCGACGCGGCACCCGATCCCCGGCCCGGCCCGACCGGTATTCCCGACTGTTTGGCGAAGCGAATAAAGTCCGCGACAACAAGGAAGTATCCGGGGTAGTTCATCCCGATGATGACCTCCAACTCATCGGCCAAGCGCTCGCGGTAGGGCGCCGCCACGGCATCGCGCGCCGCTCCATCCATGTCCTCGGTGAATACCCGGTTATCGAGGCGCTCCTCGAGACCCGCTTGCGCCTCGGCCGTCAGCTCGCCCGCCTCGTCGCGCCCGACCGGCGTCTCGAAGCGCGGTAGGATGGGCTCGCGTGCCCGCGGCCGGTAGGCCGAGCGCTGCGCCACGACAAGCGTGTTATCGACAGCCTCGGGAAGATCGGCGAAGAGGGCGCGCATCTCGGCCGCGCTCTTGAAGCGGTGCTCCGGCGTCAGACGGCGGCGATCGCTCTGGCTCGCGTAGGCGCCCTCCGCGACGCAGATCAAGACGTCATGCGCGGCGAACATGTCCTCGCTCGCAAAATAGACGTCGTTGGTCGCGACCAGCGGGAGATCGTGACGGTAGGCGAGGTCGAGCAGGTCGGGTTCGATGCGCTGCTCGTCGGGCAGCCCGTGACGCTGCAGCTCGACGTAGAGGCGCCCGGGAAAGATGTGCGCTAGCTCGAGGAGCGCGCCTTCCGCGGCCTGTTTCTGGCCTTCGCGGAGCCTTCTCGCGACAGGCCCCTCGAGACCGCCGCTCAGCGCGATCAGCCCGTCGGCGTGGCCCGCGAGGTCGGCGGCAGCGACCTGCGGCAGATCGAGTCGGTCGCTATGAAGGAAAGACCGGCTCGACAGCTTGAGGAGGTTGGCGTAGCCACTCTCGTCCTGGGCCAGCAGGAGGAGCCTGTCCGGTGTCTCGCGGCGGCCGTTGGCGGCGGGCGGAGCGGCTTGGCTGACGTTGAGGATGGTGCCAATAACCGGTTGTATCCCGGCCGCCGCGCAGGCCATCGAGAATTCGAGGGCGCCGAACATGTTGGCGCTGTCGGTGACGGCGATGGCCGGCATCGCCTGATCGCAACATAGGCGCACCAGATCGTTGACCGATATTGCGCCTTCGAGCAGCGAATAGGCGGAATGGACGCGCAGGTGGACGAAGTCGGCGTGGGCCATCTCGTCGTCGGGTTCCGGTTCGGCAGCGCTCACCGAGAGGGTCGAGCATTCCACGGCGACCCCAGTGAGTCATCGTGAACAGATCAGAAACATGTCCATTTGTTGTGGACTACGGCGGCCCCACTACTCCATCTTGTAGCAATAGCGTGCGGTCCATGCGGGCCGCGAGCTGTGCGTTGTGGGTCGCGACAAGCGCGCCAAGATCGCCTTTGCGGACGACGGCGAGCAACTCGTCGAACACCTGCTCCGCGGTGCGTTGGTCGAGATTGCCGGTCGGTTCGTCGGCCAGCAGCACTAGCGGCCGATTGGCAATCGCCCGTGCGATGGCGACCCGCTGCTGCTCGCCGCCGGAGAGCCTGCCTGGGCGGTGGTCGAGCCGCTCGGCGAGGCCGAACCGCTCCAGCAGATCGGCGGCGCGTGTCCGCGCCGCGGCCCGCGACGCCCCGGCAATCCGCTGCGGCAGCACCACGTTCTCGAGGGCCGAGAACTCAGGCAGCAGATGGTGGAATTGGTAGACGAAGCCGAGCGAGGTGCGCCGGGTGCGGGTGCGGGCCGCGTCGGACATGGCATCGCAGGCCACGCCGTTGATGCGCACCTCACCGCCGTCCGCGGCTTCGAGCAGGCCGGCGATATGCAGGAGCGTCGACTTTCCCGTCCCGGAAGGGCCGACCAGGGCGACGCACTCGCCGGCCGCGACCTCGAGCGATGCGCCGCGCAGAACCTCGAGCCGCATGTCCCCCTGAGCGAAGGTGCGCTCGATTCGCTCGAGCGCAAGAAGGGCGTCGCGGGGCGGGTGCGTCATTCGTACCTCAGCGCCTCGACCGGATCGAGGCGGGCGGCGCGCCACGACGGATAGAGGGTCGCGAGGAACGACAGAAAGAGCGCCATGGCGACGACCAGGACCACCTCGCCGGCATCGATCTTGGCCGGCAGCTTCGAGAGAAAGTAGATCTCGGCGGCGAACAGCTCCGTGTCGGTCAGGCCCTCGAACCAGCGCCGGATCGTCTCGATATTGGCGGCGAAGCTCACGCCGAGCACGAACCCGAGCGCCGTCCCGAACACGCCCACGCTGGCGCCGGCGATCATGAAGATGCGCATCACCATGCCGCGCGGTGCGCCCATGGTCCGCAGGATCGCGATGTCCCTTCCCTTGTCCTTGACCAGCATGATGAGGCTGGACACCACGTTGAGGGCCGCGACCAGGATGATTAGGGTCAAAATCAGGAACATGACGTTGCGCTCGACCTGGAGCGCGTTGAAGAAGTGGGCGTTGACCTGACGCCAGTCGACGAGCCGCACGGCGCTATCGAGCGCGGTAAAGATAGGCGGCCTCAACGCATCGATGCGATCGGGATCGTCGATCATGACTTCGAGGGCGCTCACCGCCCCGGGCAGGCGAAAATAGATCTGGGCCGCGGCGAGCGGCATGAAGACGAACGCCGAGTCGTACTCGAACATGCCGATCTCGAACGTCGCCGCCACGCGGTAGGCACGCAGCCGGGGCACGGTTCCGAGGGCGGTCGCCCTGCCGCGCGGCGAGATCAACGTAATCCGATCGCCGGCCCGAAGACCGAGCTTGCCTGCGAGCCGGGCGCCTACAACAACGGCGTCCTCGCCACTGTAGTCGTCGAGGGTGCCCTGCGTGATGCTGCCGCGGATGAGCTCGTTCGCCTTGAGGTCTGCAGGGCCCACGCCGCGCACCAGGGCCCCTGTCGCCGCCGCCGGCGAGCTCGCCATGACCTGGCCCTCGATGATCGGGGTGACGCGCACGACGCCGGCGACGCCGCGCACGCGCTCGGCCAGCGTCTCGTAGTCGGTCAATGGCGCCGGCAAGCCGTGCACCATGATGTGACCGTTAAGGCCGAGAATGCGGCCCAGGAGTTCGGCGCGGAACCCATTCATGACGGACAGGACGATGATGAGCGTGGCGACGCCGAGCGCGATGCCGATCAGCGAGATGGCGGCGATCACCGAGATCAGCCCCTCGGTGCGGCGCGCCCGAAGATAGCGGGCGGCGATCATCCATTCGACGGCCGAGAACACCCCGTTCAAGCGGCGAGCCGTGCCAGTGCCGCCTCAGGCGTGAGCTCCTCACGCTTGCCGCTCCGGCGCTCCTTGACCTCGACGAGGCCGGCCGCCGCTCCGCGCGGCCCCACCACCACCTGCCACGGGAGCCCGATGAGGTCCATCGTCGCGAACTTGGCGCCTGGGCGTTCATCGGTGTCATCCAGCAGCACGTCGCGGCCCGCGTTGCGGAACTTGGCGTAGAGGTCGCCGGCGATGCGCTCGCACGCGGCGTCGTCGGGCTTGAGGTTGAGGAGGCCGGCATCGAACGGGGCGACGGCCTCGGGCCAGATGATGCCGGCGTCGTCGTGGCTGGCCTCGATGATCGCGCCGACAAGCCGCGAGACGCCGATACCGTAGGAGCCCATTTCCAGGCTCACCCCCTGCCCCTCAGGGCCGGCGACCGTGGCATTCATGGCGACCGAGTACTTGTTGCCAAAATAGAAGATGTGGCCGACCTCGATGCCTCGCGCCGCGATCTGATCGTTTGCCGCAACCTCCTGCTCGAAGCGGGCGGGATCGTGCTTGTCGTCGGTGGCGGCATAAAAGCTGGTCCAAGCCTCGACCGCGGGATCGAGGTCGGCTTCATAGTCGATGTCGCTTGCCAGAACGTCACGCTCGACCAGGTCGCGGTGGCAAAAGACGGCCGACTCGCCGGTATTGGCGAGAATCACGAACTCATGGCTGAGATCGCCTCCGATGGGCCCGGTCTCGGCCCGCATTGGAATCGCCTTGAGGCCCATGCGCGCGAACGTGCGCAGGTAGCACAGGAACATCTTGTTGTAGGAGCGCCGCGCCCCCTCGTAGTCGAGGTCGAAGGAGTAGCTGTCCTTCATGAGAAACTCGCGCCCGCGCATGACGCCAAAGCGTGGGCGCACCTCGTCGCGAAACTTCCACTGGATGTGATAGAGCAGCTTGGGCAGGTCGCGGTAGCTCTTGATCGTGTGGCGCACGATATCGGTGATCAGCTCCTCGTTCGTCGGCCCATACAGCATCTCGCGCGCGTGCCGGTCGCTGATGCGCAGCATCTCCTTGCCGTAGTCCTCGTAGCGGCCGCTCTCGCGCCACAGGCCGGCTGGCTGAACCGTCGGCATCAGCAACTCCTGGCAGCCTGCCGCGTCCTGCTCCTCGCGGACGATCCGCTCGATGCGGCGCAGCACGCGCAAACCAAGCGGCAGCCAGGAATAGATGCCGGCACTCGACTGGCGCACCATGCCGGCGCGCAGCATCAGCCGGTGCGAGACGATCTGGGCCTCGCTCGGATTCTCCTTGAGCGTCGGCATGAAGAAACTGGACAACCGCATGGTGCGTCCCGTCAACGCCTCGCCGGGAACCGCCCGGTGCCGCCGGGTCAGAGCATCGTGACTTTAGGGAAAGGCCTCTTCCAAGGCAATGCGCGCGCCGCGAACGCGCCCGATGGCCCTACTCCTACGGCTCCACCATCTCCCGGCACGCGGACGCAATGGCCGCCTCGCCATCGGTTCCGAGGGGCTCACCGTTGAAGGTGAGCGCGCCGTCCCGGAGCACTATCGTGCCGAGGCGCGCGGCGCTGTCCCCGAGCCCCTTGGGCGGCGTTCGGCCGAGCGCCTCGTAAACCTGCACCGTGACGTCGATGACGATCTCGTCGGGGAGCGCGATCCGACTACCGCCGAGATTTGCCGGTGCCACCGGTTTGCCGCGAACGTCAACGCCGGGCGTGAAGGTGACGTCGGGGCGGGGCTTGTGGCGCACCAGCTGCCGGCAGTCGGACTTGGTGATCACGTACTTGTCCTGGGCCATGGCGCCTCGCTCGACCCAGAGGGCCGCCACGAAAGCGATGGCGATGGTCGACATCCAGTCAGCAGCGCGCGAGGCGCCAGTTGCGCGCATGATGCGCATCACCCGTTTAGGCCAACATGCGACGAATCGCGTGCGCCGATCGAAGTTCACGCGGCGCGGCCACGCTACTTGTTAAGGTGTTGTTTCGCGCCAAATTCATGGTGACGCCGGGGACCATATACCCTACACTATTGGAGCATATCATAGGGCTGCGGCCCTACGATGCGAAGCCCAGGTTCAGGGAGGAATCGTACCCGGGAGAAGCGACTGAGCCGTATAGCGGCCGCGTAACTTGAAGCGCGAGGGCAAGACCCATACTGGGCCTTGCTTTTTTTGTCCGATGCTCAGGGCCCCGCCTCGGCAAACGTGATGAGATCGCTCTCGATGAGGGCGAACACGACCCCCCAGATCAGCCCCGCGACCAGCGTGGTGACGCCCGCCTTCAGCCACAGCTGCGGCTTCTCGGGCGCGCTCGCCGCCATCCCTGGCTCGGGGTTATCCGGCGGCCTCACGCCGAAGGGCAACACCATGAACAGAACCAGCCACCAGATGATGAGGTAGGTGGCGAGCCCCGTCACCCATGTCACCTCAGACCTCCTCGAGCTCGATCAGCGTGCCGGAGAAGTCCTTGGGGTGCAGGAAGAGGACCGGCTTGCCGTGGGCACCGGGACGCGCTTGGCCATCGCCGAGGATGCGGGCGCCGGCGGCGACCAGGCTATCGCGCGCGGCCGCGATGTCGGCGACTTCGTAGCACACGTGATGAATACCACCGGCGGCCGAGCGCGCCAGGTACGCGGCTATGGGCGATTCCTCGCCCAACGGGTGGAGGAGTTCGATCTTGGTATTGCCGAGTTCGACAAAGACGACGGTGACGCCATGCTCCGGCAGATCCGCGGGCTCGGACACCTGGGCGCCCAGGACGTCGCGGTATTGGCGTGACGCGGTGGCAAGGTCGGGGACCGCAATGGCGACATGATTGAGGCGACCGATCATGGCATCTCCGTGCTGCTCGGGGCCTGGACTTGCGGTAATTCGCCAAGGCGAACGATCTGCGTTTCGATGGCGGCGCGCCCGGCGCCTGCCTGCTTGAGAGTCGCCCGCAGTGCCGCGGCCGCCGCTCCTTTTATCGCCTCGTCGTTCTTGAGCGCCGCCGGCGACAGCGTCGCAATGGCCTGGCGCAGGGCCGCGCCCAGCGATATCCCGAGCTCGGCGCTCTCGCCACCGTTCAACGCGACGCCCTTGGTCATGAGCTGGGGCTCGGCGGCGAGGCAACCTTCGGCACCGATGACGAGCGTGGCGAGCAGCAGGCCCGACTGCCCGAGCCTGCGGCGCTGGCGCACCGCCTCATTGTCCTCGGCGACCAAGTTCCCGTGGTCCAACAAGAGCCGGCCCGCGGGCGCCCGGTCGATGACCTTGGCGGGCCCGGGGGCGAGGCGCAGCACCGCGCCGTTGTCGACCTCGACCGCCTCGGGGATTTGAAGAGAGCGGGCGAACGCCGCGTGCTCCGCCAAGTGGCGCGCCTCGCCGTGGACGGGGACGACCATGCGCGGGCGCAACCAGCGGTACATCTCGGCGAGGTCCTCGCGACCGGGATGGCCGGAGACGTGCACGAAATGGTCCTTTTCGGTAATCACCCGAACGCCATCGCGTACGAGCCGGTTGTGAACCTCCGCCAGCGCGCGTTCGTTGCCGGGGATGATCCTGGAGGAAAAGATCGCGACGTCGCCCGGCTCGAGGCTGACCTGCGGATGTTCGCCGCGGGCGATGCGGGTCATCGCGCCGCGCGGTTCACCTTGCGATCCGGCGCACAGCAGGAGCAGCTCCCCACGCGGCACGTGCATCGCGTCCGCCTCGGAGAGGAACGTATGCGCACCATTGAGATAGCCGGCGGCGCGTGCGACAGCTAGCGTCCGCCACAGGGAACGCCCGACCAGCGCTATGTGACGCCCGTTCGCCGCGGCCACCGCGGCCGCGGTCTCGATGCGCGCGACGTGAGAGGCGAACGTGGTCATCGCGATACGGCCCTCACAACCCTCCACCAGCGCGGTCAGGCTGCGCCGCAGGGAACCCTCCGAGGCGGCACGCTCCGGTTCGAACACGTTGGTCGAGTCGGCGATGACGGCGAGTACACCCTCCTCCCCTAGGGCCACGAAGTGATCGCGCTCCGTCGGTTCGCCGACGAGGGGCTCCGGGTCGAGCTTGAAGTCGCCGGTGTGCAGCACGAGCCCGGCCGGGGTGCGGATGGCGAGCGCGTTGCTCTCGGGGATGGAATGGGTGATCGGCAAGTAGCGCACGTCGAAGGGACCGAGGCTCAGGCGCCCACCCTCGGCCACCTCGATGAGCGGCACCTGATGGAGCAACCCCGCCTCGGTGAGCTTGCCCTTGAGCATGCCGGCGGTGAACTTGGTCGCGTACACCGGGCAGCGCAGGCGCTCCCACAGGTAGGGCACGGCCCCGAGGTGATCCTCGTGGGCATGGGTGAGCACCAATCCGAGCAGGTCGTCGCGGCGCTCGACGATGAACGCGGGGTCGGGCACGACGATGTCGATGCCGGGATGACGCTCGTCGGCAAAGGTGATGCCGAGGTCGACCATCAGCCACTTGCCGTCGTAACCATAGAGGTTGAGGTTCATGCCGATTTCGCCCGCACCGCCGAGGGGCACGAACAACAGTTGCGGTGACTCGACCCCGTGTTCGGTCATGGCACCGGCTCGCTGTTGCGGCGGTGGATCTCCCATAGGCCGCGTATGGTGAGGTCGGGATCGACGTGTTCGATGACGTCGGTTCCACCGGCGAACTGGGACGCCAGGCCCCCCGTGGCGATCACCGTCATCGCCGCCCCATACTCGGCCTTGATCCGCGCGACGAGTCCTTCGACCAGACCGAGATAGCCCCAGTAGATGCCGGATTGCATAGCCGGGATGGTGCCGCCGCCGATGACGCGCTCGGGTCGGGTCACGGCGATTCGCGGCAGCTGGGCCGCCGCGCCATGCAGCGCCTCGAGGCTGAGGTTGACCCCGGGGGCGATGATGCCACCGCAGTAGGCGCCCTCGGCATCGACGACGTCGAACGTGGTCGCCGTGCCGAAGTCGACGATGATCAGCGCGCCGCCGTAGCTCTGGTGCGCGGCGAGCGCGTTGACCAAGCGGTCGGCACCGACGTCGGCCGGGCGCTCGATGCGCACGTCGAGGCCGAGATCGAGGTTCTCCCCGACGACCCCGGGCTCGCAACCGAAGAAGTTCTGGCATAGAGCGCGCAGGTGAGGCAGGGCCTGCGGCACCACCGAGGCGATGATCGCGGCGTCGATGTCGCCCGTATCGAGGTCGGCCGCGGACATCAGCTGAGCCAGCAGGACGGCGTACTCGTCGGCGGTGCGATCGGCCGTCGTCGTGGCCCGCCACTGATTGTGCAAATTGGCACCGTCATACACCGCGAACGTAACGTTCGTGTTGCCGACGTCGATCGCGAGAAGCATGGACCGGTGGTCCAGGGCTAGGGTACGAGGTCGGGAAAGTAGACCTCGCCCGTGCTGATGGAGCGGCGGCTGCCGTCGTCGGCGTCCAGGATCAGGGCGCCGGCGCCGTCGAGATCGGCAAACGTGCCGGCCAGAGTTGCCGTTGGGAGGCGAACCTCGAGTCGGGCGCCGAGCCCGGCCGCCCGCGCCAGCCACGCACCCCTGAGTGCCGCAACGCCGCCTTGCCTCCACTGTGCGACCCACTCGAGGAGCTCGGCCGCAATCGCCTCGAGCGCCCCGAGGACACCGCCCGTATGGCCATGCTCGGCGAGGCAGGTTGCCGGATAGGCCGAGTCGGCTGGGTGCGACGCCACGTTGACGCCGATCCCGACGATGAGTTCGTCGACGCGGCGCCCGCCGTCCGCCGTGCTCGATTCGAGCAGAATGCCGGCCACCTTGCGCCCGCCGAGGAGGACGTCGTTGGGCCATTTGTAGTGCACGGCGGCGTCGAGCGGCATGGCGCTCAAGGCTTCGCCGACGCCGAGTGCGGCGGCAAAGGACACCTGAGCCGCTTCGGCTGCGGCGCAGCTCGGGCGGAGCAGGAGCGACATGTAAAGATTGTCAGGCGGCGAGGACCAACGCTTGCCGAGCCGACCGCGGCCCGCATTTTGGCGCGTTGCCCAGACCAGCGTCCCCTCGCGGGCACCGACGCGCGCCCGGCGCCCCGCCTCGGCGTTCGTGCTGTCGACATCATCGAGCTGGACGAGTTCGTAGAAGGACGGAAGGTCGGGTCGCCGGCCGCCCGCGGCGTGGGAGGCGGGCGTCACGGCAACAGGGAGCGCGCGGCCGTCTCGGCGCTGGCGATCAAGGGGGTCGGGTAGAGGAAGAAGAACAGGGTGAAGACACCGGTCGCCGCGAGCACGATCGTCATTTCGCCGCCGATCGGCCGCTCCAAGGGCTCGGCGGGCGGGTCGAAGTACATCACCTTGACGATGCGCAGGTAGTAGAACGCGCCGACCACGCTCGCGAGCACGCCGATGACGGCCAGGCCGTACAGTTCGGCGTTGATCGCCGCGATGAACACGTAAAACTTGCCGAAGAACCCGGCCAACGGCGGGATGCCGGCGAGCGACAGCATGAAGATGGCCATGGCCAACGCCATCATCGGGTTCGATTGCGACAGCCCCGCGAGATCGTCGATGCCTTCGACCATCGAATCTTTGTGCCGCATGCAAAGAATGACGCCAAAAGCACCGACGTTCATGGCCAAGTAGATCGCCATGTAGACGAGGACGCCGCGAACGCCCTCTTCGGTCCCGGCGGCGAGCCCGATCAGCGCAAAGCCGACATGGCCGATGGAGCTATATGCCATGAGCCGCTTGATATTGGACTGGCCGATGGCGGCAAAGGCACCGAGCAGCATCGACGCAATCGACAGGAAGATGATGATCTGCTGCCATTCGCCGACCAGCTCGATGAAGGGCGCGACGATCGTGCGCAACAGCAGGGCCATCGCCGCGATCTTGGGCGCGACCGCGAAGAAGGCGGTACCGGGCGTCGGTGCGCCCTCGTATACGTCGGGCGTCCACATGTGGAAGGGCACGGCGGAGACCTTGAAGGCGAGGCCGGCGATGAGGAACACGAGGCCGATGATGAGGCCGAGCGACAGCTGTGCCCCGCCGGCGAACAGTTCCGCCAGCGTCTGGAAGTTGGTGGTTCCGGTGAAGCCGTAGATCAGCGAACAACCGTACAGCAACATCCCCGAGGACAGCGCCCCGAGGACGAAATATTTGAGCCCGGCCTCCGTCGAGCGCAGCGAATCGCGCTTGAACGCGGCAACCACATAGAGCGACAGGCTCTGGAGCTCGGTGCCGACGTAGAGCGAGATGAGGTCGTTGGCCGAGACCATCATCATCATGCCGAGCGTCGCCAGCAGGATAAGGATGGGGTACTCGAAGCGCTCCATGCGCTCGCGCCGGATGTAGCCGAGGGACATGACGATGGCGAGGATGGAGCCGAGCAACACGAGGACCTTCATGAATCGCGCGAACGGATCGGCGATGAACATGCCGGTGAACGTGATCTGTTGCTCTGGCGGCGCCAGGAAAACCAGCACCAGCGCCACCGCGAGCGCCAGAGCGGCGAGCCAGGATACCGCCCGCGTCGCCTTGTTGCCGCGGAAGACGCCGAACATCAGGAGCGCCATCGCCACGACGGCGACGAAAATCTCGGGCACCGCGGGACCGAGTTCGGGGAAGGAGTTCGCGGACATGGCGGTGTTCGTCGGTCCCTGCTAGCGCACGGCGAGGGTCGCGTCCTCGGTGGCCGCTCTTGCGAGCTCGTGCTGGGCGATGAGGTTGGCGACCGACTCGTGCATGACCTCCAGCAAGGGCTGTGGATAGAAGCCGAAGAACAGCACGGTGGCGATGAGCGGTGCGAGCACCAATATCTCGCGGCGCCCGAGGTCGCGAAGCGTCGTCAGCTCGGCCTTCTCGAGCACACCGTAGACGACCCGCCGGTAGAGCCATAGCGTGTAGGCGGCGCCGAGAATGATGCCGGTCGTGGCGAGGACGGCGACCCAGGTGTTGACCTGGAAGATGCCGACGAGCACGAGGAACTCGCCGACGAAGCCGCTGGTGCCGGGAAGTCCGACGTTGGCGAGCGCGAAAACCATGAGGGCGAACGCGTACATCGGCATGCGGTGTACGACGCCGCCGTAGCGCGCGATGTCGCGCGAATGGACGCGGTCGTAAAGGACGCCGACGCACAGGAACAGGGCGCCCGAGATAAGGCCGTGGCTCAGCATCTGTATCAGGCCGCCCTCGATTCCTTGGGCCGTGAAGGTGAAGATACCGATGGTGACGAAGCCCATATGCGCGACCGAGGAGTAGGCGATCAACTTCTTCATGTCCTCCTGCATGAGGCACACGAGCGAGGTATAGATCACGGCGACGACGCTGAGCGTAAAGACCAGCGGCGTGAAGAAGGCCGTGGCATCGGGCAGTATCGGGATCGAAAAGCGGATAAACCCATAGGCCCCGATCTTCAACAGCACGCCCGCCAGGATGACCGAGCCCGCCGTCGGGGCCTCGACGTGGGCATCGGGAAGCCATGTGTGGACGGGCCACATCGGCACCTTGACCGCGAACGAGGCGAAGAGCGCCAGCCATAGCCAGCGCTGCACCGAAGGTTCGAATCCGTGGCGCATCAAGGCCGGTATGTCGGTGGTGCCGGCCTCGGAGTACATGTAGATCAGCGCCAGCAGCAGCAGCACCGAGCCGAGCAGCGTGTAGAGGAAGAACTTGAAGGTCGAGTAGATGCGCCGCTCGCCGCCCCACACGCCGATGATGAGGAACATAGGGATCAGGCCGCCCTCGAAGAACAGATAGAACAAAACGAAGTCGAGCGCCGAGAAGACGCCGATCATCATCGTTTCCATCACCAGGAACGCGATCATGTACTCGCGCACGCGCTCCTGGATCGACTCCCAGCTCGCGAGAATGCAGATCGGGGTCAGAAAGGCGGTGAGCACGATGAACAGCATCGAGATGCCGTCCACACCGAGGTGATAGCTGACGCCCTCGTAGAACCAGGTTTTCTGCTCGACGAACTGGAAGGCGGACGTGCTTGTGTCGAACTGGAACCACAGGACGAGCGAAAGCCCAAAGGTGAAGAGCGACGTCCACAAGGCGGCGGCGCGAGTATTTCGGTTGACGATCTCCCTGTCGCCGCGGATCACCAGGATGATCAGCGCGCCCACCAGGGGCAGGAAGGTCACCAGCGACAGAAGCGGCCACTCACCCATCGCTCAGCCGCCCGACGTGTAGAAGAAGAAGGTCACGAAGGCGGCGACACCCACCAGCATCGCGAACGCGTAGTGATAGAGGTACCCGGTCTGGAGCCAGGTCGCGCGGCGCGCCAGAGCGAGCACGTTGGCGGCGATACCGTCCGGCCCAAGGCCATCGATCACCCGACCGTCGCCGCCGCGCCACAGGGTGCGGCCGACGAACTTGGCCGGCTCGACGAACAGGAAGTCGTAGATGTCGTCGAAGTACCACTTGTTGAGGAGGAAGCGGTGGAGCTCGCCGTGCGTTTCCGCGAGGCGTGCCGGCACCTGCAGGCGGGCGATATAGAAGTACCAGGCGAGCGCGATGCCGGCGACGGCGACGATGCTGGGCAGCGCCTTGACCCAGAACGGCGAGTGATGCGCGTCCTCCAGCGCGCGGTGGGCGTCGAGGACGAAGATCGAATCCCCCCAGAAGGTGGTATGGGAGCCGACCATCGCGCCGGCGGCGATCACGCCGGCGAAGACCGCGCCGACTGCCAGCAGGATCAGCGGGATCGTGATCACCCGCGGCGACTCATGGGCGTGGGCCATGACCTCGGCGTCGGCCCGTGGCGTCCCATAGAAGGTCATGAACAGCACCCGCCACGAGTAGAACGCGGTCATCGCCGCGGCCAGGACCCCGAGATAGAAGGCGTAGTTGCCGACCCCGGAGGCGGCGGCGTACGCGGTCTCGATAATGACGTCCTTGGAATAGAAGCCGGCGAAGAACGGGATTCCGGCGAGCGAGAGCGATCCGATCCACATCACCGCGTGGGTGATCGGCAGCAGCTTGTAGAGCCCGCCCATGCGCCGCATGTCCTGTTCGCCGGAGAGGCCGTGTATCACCGAGCCCGCGGCCAGGAACAACAGCGCCTTGAAGAAGGCGTGGGTGAAAAGGTGGAAGATCGCCGCCGAGTAGGCCGACAGCCCGCAGGCGAAAAACATGTAGCCGAGCTGGCTGCAGGTGGAATAGGCGATCACCCGCTTGATGTCGGTTTGCACGAGCCCGATCGACGCCGTCACGATCGCCGTGGTCGCGCCGACCACGACTACGAGGCCCAGCGTGAAGGGTGCGTGCTCGAACAAGGGCGAGCATCGGGCAACCATGAACACGCCGGCGGTCACCATGGTCGCCGCATGGATCAGCGCCGAAACCGGCGTCGGACCCTCCATCGCATCGGGCAGCCAGGTGTGCAGGCCGAGCTGAGCCGATTTGCCCATGGCCCCGAGGAAGAGCAGGATCGTGATGACGGTGAGGATGTCAAACTCGCCGCCGAGGAAGGTAAAGCTCTGCCCGGCCACGTCGGCGGCGCCATCGAACACGGTATCGAAGCTGACCGAGCGGAACACCAGGAAGATCGCCATGATACCGATGGCAAAGCCGAAGTCGCCGACGCGGTTGACGACGAAGGCCTTGATAGCGGCGGCGTTGGCGCTCGGCCGGTCGTACCAGAATCCGATCAGCAGGTAGGAGCACAGGCCGACGCCCTCCCAGCCGAAATAGAGCTGGAGGAAGTTGTCCGCCGTCACCAGCATCAGCATCGCGAAGGTGAACAGCGAGAGGTAGGCGAAGAAGCGCGGGATACTCGAATCGCCCGCCATGTAGCCGATCGAGTACCAATGCACCAACGCCGCAATCACCGTGACCACGATCAGCATGACCGCGGTGAGGGTGTCGATACGCAAGGCCCAGCTCACCTCGAGCGCGCCCGAGCTCATCCAGTCGAGCAGGACCACCTCGGCGGTATTGCCGAGGATCGCGACGTCGTAGAAGGCGACAAAGGACAGCAGCGCCGATCCGCTGACCGCGAGCGAGGTCAGGAGCTGGGCGCCCCGGTCGCCCATCATGCGGCCGAAGAAGCCCGCACCGATGGCGGCCAGCAGCGGCAGAAATACGATCAGGACATACAGCATCGAGGCGCGCGTTAGCCCTTCATCAGGTTGATGTCCTCAACCGCGATGGTGCCGCGGTTGCGGAAGTAGACGATGAGGATGGCGAGCCCGATGGCCGCCTCGGCCGCCGCGACGGTGAGGACGAACATGGCGAACACCTGACCCACGAGATCGCCGAGGTGGGTCGAAAAGGCGACCAGGTTGATGTTGACCGCAAGCAGCATGAGCTCGATCGACATGAGGATGACGATGACGTTCTTGCGGTTGAAGAAGATGCCGAAGATGCCGATCGTGAACAGCATCGCCGCTACGGTCAGATAATGGCCGAGGCCGACCGTCATCAGATTCCCCTCCGCGGCTCGACTTCCCGCACTTCCACCGCGTCCTCGCGACGCCGGTGGACCTGGTGCGAGATGCGCTGCCGGCGCACGTCCTGGCGCACGCGCAGGGTGAGCACGATCGCGCTGACCATGGCCACGAGCAAAATCATGCCGGCGGCCTGGAAGAGGTACACGTAGTCGGTGTAGATCAGCCGCCCGAGCGCATCGGTGTTCGTAATTTCCGCCGCCGGCGGTGCCGGCGCGGCGATCACGGATCCCGCCTCCGGTAGCGCCACCCAGGCACCGACCACGAGGATCAGCTCGATCAGGAGGATAAGGCCAATGGTACTACCGACCGGCAGGTACTGGAGGAACCCCTGGCGGAGCTCGACGAAATTGATGTCGAGCATCATGACGACGAAGAGGAACAGGACGGCGACGGCGCCGACATAGACGATGACCAGAATCATCGCCAGGAACTCGGCCCCCATCAGCACGAACAGCGCTGCCGCGTTGAAGAAGGCGAGGATGAGAAAGAGTACCGAATGGACCGGATTTCGCGCCGAGATCACCATGACGCCGGACGCAACGGCAATGGCCGCGAACAGATAGAACGCAAGCGCCTGAACGATCACGGGTGCCTCCCGAGCGTGCCGCCGTATCGACGCATCCTGTGCCCCCCTAACGGCTCGCCTTAACTAGCGGTAGGGCGCGTCGGCCGCAATATTGGCGGCAATCTCGCGCTCCCAACGGTCGCCGTTGGCGAGTAGTTTTTCCTTGTTGTAGAGGAGCTCCTCGCGCGTTTCGGTGGCGAACTCGAAATTCGGCCCCTCGACGATCGCGTCCACCGGGCACGATTCTGCGCAGTAGCCGCAATAGATGCACTTCACCATATCGATGTCGTAGCGAGTCGTGCGCCGACTGCCGTCCGCCCGCGGCTCGGCCTCGATGGTAATCGCCTGCGCCGGGCACACGGCCTCGCACAGCTTGCAGGCGATGCAGCGCTCCTCGCCGCTCGGATAACGGCGCAGCGCGTGCTCGCCGCGGAAGCGCGGGCTGAGCGGCCCCTTCTCGTAAGGGTAATTGATGGTCACGCGCTTCTTGAACAGGTAGCGCAAGGTCACCGACATGCCTGCCAGGAGCTCGCCCAACAGGAGTGTTCGCGCGCTGCGCTCCAGGAATGTCATCTCGATCAGCTCCCAGGTTCGGTCGACGCGGCGCTCATGGCAGCCAATCGAAGGTCACGAGGACCGCCGCCGTCGCAGCGACCCAAAACAGTGACGCCGGCAGGAATACTTTCCAGCCCAGTCGCATGAGCTGGTCGTAGCGGTAGCGCGGAAACGTGGCCCGTATCCAGATGAAGACGAAGAGCAGGAAGACAACCTTGAGGACGAACCAGATCGGCCCCGGTATCCACGTGAAGGGTACGACATCGAAGGGGGGCAGCCAGCCGCCGAGAAAGAGGATCGTGGTGAAGGCGGCCATCAGGATCATGTTCGCGTACTCGCCGAGGAAGAAGAGCGCGAAGGTGAGCGACGAGTACTCGACCTGGTAGCCGGCCACGAGCTCGGATTCGGCTTCGGGAAGGTCGAAGGGGTGACGGTTGGTCTCGGCCAGCGTCGAAATGAAGAAGATGACGAACATCGGCAGCAGCGGGATGGCAAACCATACCGTGCGCTGCGCCTCGATGATCGCCGACAGATTGAGCGAGCCGACGCACAGCAGCACGGTGATGATGACGAAGCCCATCGAGACCTCGTAGGACACCATCTGCGCCGCCGAGCGCAGCGCACCCAGGAAGGCATAACGCGAGTTGGAGGCCCAGCCGGCCATGATGACGCCATAGACACCGAGCGAGGAGATCGCGAACAGGTACAGGACGCCGACATTGATATCGGCGAGCGCGAGCCCGGCGCCGACCGGGATCACCGCCCACGCAATGAGGCTGAGGACGAAGGTCAGCATCGGCGCAGCGAGGAACACGACCTTGTTGGCGCCGGTCGGCAGGATGGTTTCCTTGAAGAGCAGCTTGATGGCGTCGGCGAAGGGCTGCAGGAGGCCGAAGGCGCCGACCACGTTGGGGCCCATCCGCAGGTGCATGGCCGCCATAACCTTGCGCTCGAAATAGGTGAGGTAGGCGACGGCGAGCAGCAGCGGCACCAGAATGGCCAAGACCTGCGCGACGATAATGATCGTCGGAAGGGCGTAGCCGGCCCAGAAATCAGCCATGGGTGCCGGTCGAAGGCCGCTCGTCGACCACGTAGGCCGAGCTACACGCGGCCATAGTCTCGGACGCGCGGCATATCGCGTTGGTCATGTAGAAGTCGTCGACCGGGCTGGCAAAGGGCGTCGGGTCCATGGCGCCATCGTTGCCGAACGGCTGCCACGGCGCAGCCTCGATGTCGCCGCTGCGCGCCAGGTTGGGCGCGACCTCGGCGAGGCGCGCGCCAAGCTCGGCGAGGTTGTCGTAAGCGAGCCGCGCGCCTGTGCCCGCGCCCGCCAGGACCTCCGACAGCGCCCGCAAGATCGCCCAGTCCTCGCGCGCTTCCCCGGGTGGGAAGATCGCGCGCCAGGCTTGCTGCGGGCGTCCCTCGGTATTGACGTACGTCGCATCCTTTTCGGTATACGCGGCGCCAGGCAGGATCACGTCGGCGCGGTAGGCGCCGGCATCGCCGTGGTGACCCTGGTAGATCACGAAGACCTGCCCCAGCGCGGCCATGTCGACCTCGTCCGCGCCGAGAAGGAACACCGCCTCGACGTCGCCGCTGCCGGCGCCCTCGAGAATGCCGCCGACGTCGCGGCCACCCTCACCCGGCACGAGGCCGAGATCGAGCCCACCGACGCGCGCCGCCGCGGTATGCAGAACATTGAAGCCGTTCCAGCCTTCGGCGATGAGCCCCGCACTCTCGGCGATGCGGCGTGCGGCGCCGAGAACGGCGGCACCGTCGGGCCGCGCCAGCGCCCCCTGCCCCACGATCAACATCGGGCGCTCGGCCGCGGCCAACACCGCGTGGAACGGATGCGTCCCGGCGGCGATCTCGGCCAGCGTCTCGGGACCCGCGCCGAGATGGTCGTAGCTATAGCTAGGGTCGATCCGTGGGCCGACCGCGGCGATCGGGAAGCCCCCGGCGAGATAGCGTCCGCGCAGCCGGGCATTGACGAGCGCCGCTTCCCAGCGCGGATTGGTGCCGATCAGCAGACACGCGTCCGCCTCGTCGATGCCGGCGATCGTTGTGTTGAAGAGGTAGCCGGTGCGTGCCCGCGCATCGAGGGCGGCGCCGTCCTGCCGGCAATCGAGGTGCGGCGAGCCGAGTCCCACCATCAGGTCTTTGAGCGCGAGCATGGATTCGACGCAGGCGAGGTTGCCGGCGATCGCCCCAATTCTGTCCCCGGCGACTCCCTGCAGGCGGGCCGCGATGGCGGCAAAGGCCTCATCCCACGTCGCCGGCTCAAGTTTGCCGGCGCGACGCACATAGGGCCTGTCCAGGCGCTGGCGGTTAAGCCCATCGGTGGCGAAGCGGGTCTTGTCCGAAATCCACTCCTCGTTGATGTCCTCGTTGAGGCGCGGCAGCGCCCGCATGATCTCGCGGCCCCGCGAATCGATGCGGATGTTGGAGCCGACCGCATCGTGGACGTCGATGGTCTCTGTCTTGACGAGCTCCCACGAACGGGCCGTGAAGGCGTACGGCTTCGAAGTCAGCGCACCGACCGGGCAGATGTCGATCATGTTGCCGGACAGTTCCGAGGTCAGCGCCTTCTCGACGTAGGTGCCGATCTCCATGTCCTCGCCGCGCCCGGTTGTGCCGAGCTCCTCGACGCCCGCGATCTCGGTGGCGAAGCGCACGCAGCGCGTACAATGAATGCACCGCGTCATGAAGGTTTTGATGAGCGGCCCGAGATCCTTTTCCTCGACGGCCCGCTTATGCTCGACATAGCGGCTGATGCCGAGGCCGTACGCCATCGTCTGATCCTGCAGGTCGCATTCACCGCCCTGGTCGCAAATCGGGCAGTCGAGAGGATGGTTGATGAGCAGGAACTCGAGCACCCCCTCGCGCGCCTTCTTGGCCACCGCCGACTGGGTGTGGATGACCATGCCGTCGCCGGCCGGCATCGCGCACGACGCGATCGGCTTCGGCGATTTCTCCATCTCGACCAGGCACATGCGGCAATTGCCGGCAACCGATAGGCGCTCGTGGTAGCAGAAGCGCGGGATCTCCTTGCCCGCCGTCTCGCACGCCTGAAGGACGGTGGTGCCGGGTTCGACCGTGACCTCGATACCATCGACCGTGAGCGTGGGCATTTCCAGGTTCCCTACGCGGCCGCGGGTTGCGTCGCCAGCGGCGCTGACTTCTTGGCGGCAAGGATGCGGCGCTCGATCTCTGATCGGAAGTGGCGAACCAAGCCCTGGATCGGCCACGCGGCGGCATCGCCGTGGGCGCAGATCGTATGTCCCTCGATCTGGCTGGCGACTTCGAGCAGCAGGTCGATCTCGCCGATCTCGGCGCGGCCCGCGACCAGCCGCTCCATGACTCGCCACATCCAGCCCGTCCCTTCGCGGCACGGCGTGCACTGGCCACAGCTCTCGTGCATGTAGAACTTCGACAGCCGCGCGATCGCGGCAACGATGTCGGTCGATTTGTCCATAACGATGACCGCCGCCGTGCCGAGCCCCGACTTGACCTCCTTGAGCGCGTCGAAATCCATCAGCACGGTGTCGCAGATCGACTTGGGCAGCAACGGCACGGACGAGCCGCCCGGGATCACCGCGAGCAGGTTGTCCCAGCCCCCGCGCACGCCGCCGGCGTGCTTCTCGATGAGCTCGCGCAAGGGGATGCTCATCGCCTCTTCCACGTTGCACGGCGTCTCGACGTGACCAGAGATGCAGTACAACTTGGTCCCGGTGTTGTTGGGGCGGCCGATGGAGGCGAACCAGCTCGCGCCGCGGCGCAGAATCGTTGGGATGACGGCGATCGTCTCGACGTTGTTAACGGTCGTGGGGCAGCCCCACAGGCCGACGGCGGCGGGAAATGGCGGCTTGAGGCGCGGCATGCCCTTGCGACCTTCGAGGCTCTCGAGCAGGCCCGTCTCCTCGCCGCAGATGTAGGCACCGGCCCCGCGATGAACGTAGATGTCGAAGTCGTAGCCCGAGCCGCACGCGTCGCGGCCCAGGCGCTTGGCCGCATACGCCTCTTCGATCGCCCCCTCTAGGACTTCGGCCTCGCGGTAGAACTCGCCACGGATATAGATGTAGGCGGCGACCGTGCCCATGGCATAGCCGGCGACCAGGCAGCCTTCAAGTAACTTGTGAGGATCGTGTCGCATGATATCGCGATCCTTACAGGTTCCAGGCTCGCCCTCGTCGGCGTTGACGACCAGATAGGAGGGCCGGCCGTCGGATTCCTTGGGCATGAACGACATCTTGAGGCCGGACGGGAAACCGGCGCCGCCGCGCCCACGCAAGCCCGACTCCTTGACCTCCTCGATGATGTTGTCGCGCGTTCGGGCGAGCAGCGCCCCGGTGTCATCCCAGTCCCCCCGCGACTCGGCCCCCTTGAGGCGCCAATCGTGAGCGCCATAGAGATTGGTGAAGATGCGGTCGTTCTCGGCCAGCATGCCGACTATCCCGACGCTTCCAATAGTGTCGATTGACCGCGAACCGGCGCCGATGTTTGTCGCTCGATCTGCGGGCCGGGCGCGGGCGGCGGCTTGCCCTGCTTGAGCGCCTCGAGCAGGGCCGCGGTGCGCGCGGGATCGAGGTCCTCGTAGTAGTCGTCGCCGATCTGTACCACGGGCGCGTTGACGCAGGCGCCCAGGCATTCGACCTCCCCGAGGGTAAACCTGCCGTCGGACGTGGTTTCGCCGAGCCCAATGCCGAGCGCGCTCTCGCACGCGGCCAGTACCTCGCCGGAGCCGCGCAATTGGCACGGCGTCGTCGTGCACACACGCACGTGGTGCTCGCCAATCGGCGCGAGATTGAACATCGAATAGAAGGTCGCGACCTCGTAGACGCGGATGGGCGCCATACCGAGCATCGCGCCGACCTGGTTCATCGCCGCCCGCGGCAGCCAGCCGCCCGACTGGCGCTGGGCGAGGTCGAGCAGCGCCATTACGGCGCTTTGCTGCCTGCCCTCGGGGTAACGCGCGATGAAGGCGTCGGCGCGCGCCTGGTTGTCGGGCGTGAAGGCGAAGGACTCGGGCTGCTTGATGGGGCCGGAGGCGCGCGCGCTCATCGGTCGATCTCGCCGAAGACGATGTCCTGGGTCCCGATAATGGCCACCGAGTCGGCGAGCATGTGGCCCTTGACCATCGGCTCGAAGGCCTGAAGATGGGCGTAGCTGGGGGGGCGGATCTTGCAGCGATAGGGCCTGTTGCTCCCGTCCGAGATGAGGTAGACGGCGAACTCGCCCTTAGGCGCTTCGACCGCCGAATAGGTCTCACCCGCTGGGACGTGGTAGCCCTCCGTGTAGAGCTTGAAGTGATGGATGAGCGCCTCCATCGAGCGCTTCATCTCCGCCCGTGGCGGCGGCGCGATTTTCCTGTCCGAGGTGCTCACGGGGCCCTCGGGCATCCGCTCGAGGCACTGTTTCATGAGGCGCACGCTCTGGCGCATCTCCTCCATGCGGCAGAGATAGCGGTCGTAACAATCACCGTTCTTGCCCACAGGTATGTCGAATTCGAACTCGTCATACACCTCGTAGGGCTGCGACTTGCGCAGATCCCACGGGATACCGGAGCCGCGCAGCATGACGCCCGAGAAGCCCCAGTCCATGGCCTCGTCGGCGCTGACGACGCCGATATCGACATTGCGCTGCTTGTAGATGCGATTCTCCGTCAGCAGTCCCTCGATGTCGTCGAGTACCGGGAGGAATTCGTCGCAGAAGACGTTGATGTCGTCGGCGAGGCCGGCCGGCATGTCCTGATGGACGCCGCCGGGCCGAAAATAGGCGGCATGCAGGCGCGAACCCGAGACGCGCTCATAGAACACCATCAGCTTTTCGCGCTCCTCGAAGCCCCACAGGCTTGGCGTGACCGCGCCGACGTCGATCGCCTGGGTCGTCACGTTGAGCAGGTGCGAGAGCAGCCGCCCGATCTCGCAAAAGAGGACGCGGACGTACTGGCCGCGCGGCGGCACCTCGATTCCGAGCAGCTTCTCGGTCGCCAGGGCGAAGGCATGCTCCTGGTTCATGGGCGCGACGTAGTCGAGCCGGTCGAAATAGGGCACCGCCTGGAGGTACGTCTTGTGCTCGATCAGCTTTTCGGTGCCGCGGTGGAGCAAGCCGATATGCGGATCGGCGCGCTCGATGATCTCGCCGTCGAGCTCGAGGACCAGACGCAGGACGCCGTGAGCCGCCGGGTGCTGGGGCCCGAGATTGACGGTCGTGGTCTTGATCAAGGGATCAGCCATCACTCCCCCCCTCCCCGGCCTTCTCGTCACCGGGCAGGATGTACTCGGCGCCCTCCCAGGGGCTCATGAAATCGAAGCGCCGGTACTCCTGAGTGAGCTTGACCGGCTCGTAGACGACGCGCTTCTCCTCGTCGTCATAGCGCATCTCAACGTAGCCGGTGAGGGGGAAGTCCTTGCGCAGGGGGTGGCCCTCGAAGCCGTAGTCGGTGAGGAGGCGGCGTAGGTCGGGGTGGCCCGAGAACAGGATGCCATACATGTCCCAGGTCTCGCGCTCGAACCAGCCGGCGGCGCTGTAAACCGGCACCGCCGAGGCCACCGGGGCGTTCTCGTCGACCGCGATCTTCACCCGCACGCGCTGATTGTGGGTCAGGCTCAGGAGATTGTAGACGACCTCGAAGCGCGGGCTACGTTCCGGGTAGTCGACGCCGCACAAATCCATCAGCAGCCTGAACTGGCAAGCGGTGTCGTCGCGCAGGAACGAGAGTACCTTGATGATCGCGCCGGCCCTCGCCGTGATCGTCAGTTCGCCGAGGGCGACGCTGACCCCAGTAACCTCGTCGGGCAGAGCGGCGGCGATCGTTTCGCCGAGTTCGGTGAGCGCGTCGTCCATTATGGAAATGCTGAGGCGGATCGTTTACCGGGCAATCGTCCCGGTGCGGCGAATCTTCTTCTGCAGCAGGAGTATGCCATAGACCAATGCTTCGGCGGTGGGTGGGCATCCGGGGACATAGACGTCCACCGGCACGATTCGATCACAACCCCGGACCACGGAGTAGGAATAGTGATAATAGCCGCCGCCGTTGGCGCAGCTCCCCATGGAGATGACGTAACGAGGCTCGGCCATCTGGTCGTAGACCCGCCGCAGGGCCGGCGCCATCTTGTTGCACAGCGTACCGGCCACGATCATGACGTCCGATTGTCGTGGACTGCCGCGCGGCAACATGCCAAGCCGCTCAATGTCATAGCGCGGCATATAGGCCTGCATCATCTCGACCGCGCAGCACGCAAGGCCGAAGGTCATCGGCCACAGCGACCCGGTACGCGCCCAATTGGCGAGCTTGTCGAGCTTGGCCACAAGAAAGCCCTTGTCGGAGAGCTCGTCCGTCAGCAGCTGGCCGACGGCCGCAGGCCGGGCCGGTTCCGGTGAAACCGCTACTCCCATTCGAGCGCTCCCTTCCTCCACTCGTAGATGAACCCGACCGTGAGGATGGCGAGGAAGACCATCATCGACCAGAATCCAAAGATCCCGATCTCGCCAAGGGATATGGCCCACGGAAATAGGAAGGCAACTTCGAGATCGAAGATGATGAAGAGGAGAGCGACGAGGTAGAAGCGCACGTTGAACTGGCCGCGGGCGTCGTCAAAAGCCTCGAAACCGCATTCATACGGGGACAGCTTGGCGGGATCGGGGTGCTGGCGCGCAGCCACGAAGGGGGCGGCGACGAACAGCATTGCGAGCGCAAGGGCAATGGCAAGGAAAATAAGGATGGGCAAGTACTCGAGAAGCATTGCTTCCATCGATTGCGTTCGCCCCCGCCAATGCCCCTCTCGCGCGCCGCGCGCATTATAGTGCCGAGCCCGCGCGAACAAAAGGGACATTGCCGAGCCCGAGCGCCCGCTCCCCCAGGGCCCGTCGAGGCGCCGCGGAAGGCGCCGTCACATACTATTCGGCAAGTGCTTCAGCGACCGTTACCACGGCCCGGCCGGCACTGATCGTTTGGTGCAACGAGGTGGCGGGAGTGACGGGACTCGAACCCGCGGCCTCCGGCGTGACAGGCCGGCGCTCTAAACCAACTGAGCTACACCCCCTAAAGGAAAGGCCCGTTTACCCAAACGTCGCCCGTGGTGTCAAGCAACACGGCGGCGGCACAGCCTGCGGCTCAGGCCGGCGCCGTGTTAGACAGCAGGCCCGCGACCGCGTCCTCGACCACGGTGCCCTTGAAGAAGTCAGGGTTCATGCCGGTGTGGAGGCCTACGGGATTCGTAAACACGAAACCGCGTAGGTCGTCCTCCGTCATGACTTCATGCTCGACCAGCTCATAGGCCTCGCACAGGACTTGGCTCGCATCGGGTACATCCCAGTGGCCGATATCGGAACTCATCATCGCGTTGAGCCGGGCGCCGAAGCGATTGAGCCGGGTGTTGAAGGCCACCGCGGTCATGGGATCGTCGGCCTCGCAGCCGAAATAGAAATTGGGCACGAACAGATCTCGAATATCCTCCGCGCGCTCGATCGCGCACGCCGCCCATTCGTCGATCTCGCTCGAGTTCTGCGGATGGTCGGGGTCGAGCGCCGTGGGATCGCGTCCCGTGGTTTCGTCGATTCGCGCTCTCACCCGGTCGTCGGCATAGCGCTCGACGAGGTCCGCGAACTGCGCGCGATCCATTCGCGCCGGGTCGAGGTTGCGCATCAGCGCACCGAAGTTGCGCTTCTCCCAGTGACCGATCAAGTCGTTGTAGAGGCTGCACGCCCAGCCCACGCCGCACTCGAGAAAGGCGAACTTGAGCGTCGGGAAGCGCCGCGTCACGCCGCCCAGGAACAGCGCCTTGCAGAAGGTCTCGCCCGAGGCCGCGAAGTGGCCGATGTGGTTGTACATGTAGTTGGACACCGAGGCCCGATTGACCCAGCCCTGGCTGCCCGTGTGCTCGGTGACGGCGACCTTGAGATCGACGCACCTCTGCCACACGGGGTCGTAGTCGTGCGCGCTGTCGAGCCCGAGGGGATCGATCCAGTAGCCACGGTTGCGGCCGCTCAGCTCCGGCGCTGCCTCCAGCGCGGCCGGGATGGGGCGCTCGATGGTGCCGGAAATGTAGATTGCCTTGAGGCCGAGCTCGCCGATGGCGAAATCGAGTTCGGCGAGCGCCTCCTCGGGCGTGTGCATGGGGATGATCGCGGGTGTCGTCATGCGGTCGGCGTGGCCGCCGAACAATTCGGCATTCATGATGTTGGCCGCGCGGCAGGTGGCGAGCCTGAGCTCGTCGTCGGCGAGCAGCGGGAACAGAAGGCCGTCCGTGGGATAGAGCACCGAGAAGTCGATCCCCAGCGCGTCCATCCGTTCGCGCAGCAGCGCCGGGAACATGGCGGTGGCGCGGTCGAGCGTATTGCCGGTGGGGACCCAGAACGCGGGCCGAGTAACGTGATGATGCCGCCGCTCCTGCGGCGACATGTCGTACCAGCGAAAGAAGGCACCCTCGAGGGCCCGGGTGTAGCGGCCCACCACGTCGGGGCCGGCCACCTCCTTGAGGTAGTCGAGAAAGACCGGCCCGACCTCGATTAGGTGGCCATCGCCATCGATGACCGGGTGGCCGAGCTTGGCCCTAATCGAGGCCGCATCACCCGCTTCACTGGCGGCTGCAGTCATCGCCAACTCCCTGGCTCCCGGTTCGAAAAAAATAGGACCCCGCCCGTGGCGGGCGGGGTCCGTGTCACACGTATGCTCTAGTTATTTCCAGAATGAGTCGGGAACGGGCTCGGTCTCGCCGCCGATCCAGCGGAACACCGCTACACGCGAGCGTGCCGCCTCACCCTTGCCGTCGGGCCAACCGATGTTGCCGGTCAGGGCCTCGATCGATGTCGTCGAGGCGAAGGCCTGGCGCACGCCCTCGCGGGTCAGCGCCGGTGCCCCGTCGAGAATCCGCGACAGGATCAGCACGGCGTCTGCGGTCAGCGCCGCGAACGTCGTGAGTTCCTCGCCGTTCACCTCCTTGTATACATCCTTCATCGTCTGAACGTACGGCCGCGTGTCGGTGGGATCGTACATGCCGACGAAGTAGGTGTTTTCGATGGCTTCGCGACCCATCTTCTTGTAGTCGCTGAAGCTTGCGCCCGGGCCGGCGATGATCGGCTGGTCGAGGCCGGCGCCCCGAGCCTGGAACACGAACAGCCCAGAATCGTGGGGCTGCTGCGCGGTCATCAACAGTTGCACGTTCTCGGATTTGACGCGCGTGACCTGGGCTGAGAAATCGGGCTCGTTCGACTTGGAGCTGACCTCGACCACCTCGATCCCGTTGGCCTTGGCGGCCTGGCGCATGGCGTCGGCGCGCGCCACCATGCCCTCGTCGTCGACCGAGAACACGAGCGCCGCCTTCTTGACGTTGAATTTATTTTTGACCAGCGGCACCAAGACCGGCATCGACGTGTGGTCGAGGAAGTAGGAGCGGAAGATCCACTTTGGGAACTCGCCCTTCCAGCGGCCGCCCGAGGTATGGGTATACAGGGTGATCCCGAACTCGTTCGTGAGATCCTGGATCGCGTTGACGACCGAGTAGGTATTGGCGTCGAAGATCATGATATTGCTGGGATCGCGAGCGAGCTTGCGGAACATCGTCACGTTCGCTGGCAGGTCCTCATAGGGCGCGTCTGCTTTGTAGAACTCGAGCGGCCGGCCCTTGATCCCGCAATACTGTTCGTTGACGATCTTCTGTGCGGCCCTGATCCCTTTCCAGAACTCTTCACCGTAGGAGGATCCGAGGCCGCTATAGCTACCCATGTCGGGAATGCGAACGGGATCGCCCGCGAGCTTGCAGTGCGAGCTTGCCAGCGCCGCCGGCGATGAAACCAGCACGCCGGCGATGGCGATGCCCAATACCGCCGTAAACGACGTTGCTAAACGAGAACTGACTCTCATAACGACCTCCCTTGTTGGTCTTGAGCCCTTCGCGCCAACCCGGCGCAGTCATCTGCGCTCCGCTCCAGCCGTGCACGAAACGACGAGTTTACACGCCTCCGAGGTGCGTGCAAACCGTTCCGCCCCGGCCCACGCCCGGCCCCCATCCTCGTGCGCGCGGCTCGTCCGGCCTATAGTGGGTCGGCACCCCCGACATGGCGGACGAAGGACAATGATGACGAGCGATCCGTTGCCGTTGACGGGCATCCGCGTCGTCGAGTTCGGGCACATGGTCATGGGCCCGACGTGCGGGCTCGTGCTCGGCGACCTAGGGGCCGATGTAGTCAAGGTCGAGCCGGTTCCCGACGGCGATAACACCCGCCGACTGACGGGGTCTGGTGCCGGCTACTTCACGACCTACAATCGCAACAAGAAGAGCATCGCGCTCGACGTGAGAGCGGCCGCCGGCGCGGAGGTCGCGCGCCGCCTGATCGCCGGCGCCGACGTTATGACGGAGAATTTCCGCCCCGGCGCCATGATCCGCCTTGGCCTCGACTACGCGGCGCTCGCGCCCGACTACCCGAGTCTCATCTACTGCTCGCTCAAGGGCTTCCTCTCCGGGCCCTACGAGCACCGCAAGGCGCTTGACGAGGTCGTGCAAATGATGGCCGGGCTCGCCTATATGACCGGGCCGCCCGGCCAACCGCTGAGGGCCGGCGCCTCGATCAACGACGTGATGGGCGGGATGTTCGCGGCCATTGGCGTCTTGGCGGCCCTGCACCAGCGCTGGGCAACGGGCCGCGGTCAACTCGTCAAGAGCTCGCTCTTCGAGAACAATGCCTTCCTCGTCGGCCAGCACATGGCGCAGTACGCCGTGACCGGTAGGCCGGCCGAGCCGATGTCCGTGCGCCTCTCGGCATGGGCCATTTATGATGTGTTCGCGACCAAGGACGGCGAGCAATTGTTCGTGGGCGTCGTCACCGATACCCAGTGGCGCCTGTTTTGCCAGAACTTTGGTCTAGAGGAACTGCTGGCCGACGAGACCCTGTCCGACAACCCAAGCCGGGTGAGCCAGCGCCCTCGGCTGATGCCGATCGTGCGCGACCTGTTCGGGCGCTACACCCGGGCCGAGCTCATCGACCTGTGCGAAAAGAGCGAACTGCCGTTTGCCCCCATCACCAAGCCCGAGGAGTTGTTCGAGGACCCGCACCTCAACGCCGGCGATGGCCTGATCGAGGTGTCGCTACCGGGCGGAGGATCGACCCGGGTCCCGGCACTGCCCCTCGAGATGGGGGGACACCGGCTCGGCGCGCGCCTCGACGTGCCGAGGGCGGGCCAGCATACGCGAGCGGTGCTTGAGGAGTTGGGTTACAGCTCGCCGGAGGTCGCGGCCCTGGCGGAGCGGGGCGTCATCGTTTGCGGCGATGACTGATACCGGCGACCGCGTGCCACCGCAAAAAAAATGGGCCCGGCGGCTGCCGGCCCCTTCTCGTCACAGCGCTAAGCGCTAACTGACTGCCTTCAGGTTTTCGGCCGAGGACTTTCCGTTCTGGCCGCGCTGCAGCTCGAACTCGATACGCTGGCCCTCCGTAAGGCCCAGCAACCCGGCCCGCTCCACGGCTGAAATATGAACGAAGGCGTCCTTCGAACCATCGTCAGGGCTGATGAACCCATAGCCCTTGGCAGAGTTGAACCACTTTACGGTTCCAGTAGTCATAGTCGTGTGTCTCCGAACGTTTCACGATCCAAGCACATTGCCAGGATGTCTCAGCTCACCGATGTCCGGGTATGGCAGCTTAGTCGGCGCGACGGAGCAGATACGCCGTGTCCTCGAAAAGCGATGACATGAGGCTAGTGCAATCGGGATCGGTTGCAAGCAAAATCGAAGACGGCCGAGGGGTGGGCCGCGCGGCGGTGTGGTGGGCGATGACGGACTCGAACCGCCGACCCCCTCGGTGTAAACGAGATGCTCTACCAGCTGAGCTAATCGCCCGCGGCACTTAGATTAGCCAAGGCTCGGCGCCCCGATCAACAGTGCAAAAAGCCGGCCGCCAAAAGGGGCAGCCGGCCACGTCGGGGACGGGTGCCGATTAATTCACGGCGTCTTTCAGGGCCTTCCCGGCCTTGAACTTGGGCTGGCGCGACGCCGGAATGCTGATCCTTTCGCCGGTCCGCGGGTTACGGCCCTCGGAAGCTTTGCGGTTGGCGACACTGAAAGTGCCGAAGCCGACCAGCCGGACGTCCGTGCCTCCCTTGAGGCTCGACGTAATGGCGTCGAATACGCCGTCCACGGCCTTCGCGGCATCGGACTTGCTAATGGATGTAGCCCCGGCGACGGCGGCAACGAGATCGTTCTTGTTCACGATGAACCCCCCCTTCGGAAATTACATTTATCGGGCGAATAGCATGAGAGAAGAGCCAATTGCGGGAAAAGTCTAGAGCGCGCCCAGGCGGCGCGTCAAAGGGGAAAACGCAGATATCCCCAGGTTTCTGCCCCCTAGGAGCGTGCGCCGTAGAAGTTTTGATGTTGGGCGATTGGCGCGCGGCCGCCGGAGAGGTGGGATTTTGGCCCGAGTGTGGATATCTGGCCCGCCCGACTCTGGGATGGAAATCCCAGACCGGAAGGCCGGAAGGGAAGAGATTCGCGTTTCATACGCGGTCGATGGGCACTGCGCGCCCCGGATCAAGTGCGTTGGCAGGCCAGCACCTGCCTCAGCACGTGGCCACCGTCCCCATCCGCTTGATGTTCAACGCCAAGCACACGAGGTCCCACTCGCCGCGCACCTTCGCCAAGCCTCGCAGGCTGAATCGTCGGAATCCGAGCACCTCCTTGATCCACCCGTTCGGCGCCTCCGAGAGCCACTTGCGTTGCGCGTACCGGGCTTTGCCCGCGGGGCTCGCCAGTTTCTCACCCATGCGGTGCGTGGCAGGGAGCCGGGCCGGGTCGACCGCCACCTGGGACTTGCCTTCACGCCCCAGCGCTACGTGCGCGTCGATGCCGCGATCTTCCAGCTCCAACAGATCCGGCTCGTTGCAGTAGCCCGCATCGGCCAGTACCACCGCAGGCTCGACCCCAAACGTCTCGTTGATCTCGTCGAGCATCCCCACCAGCTGACCCTGGTCGCTGGCCTGTGGCCCCACCTGAGTCGCGACGATGATCTGGTGCTCCCCATCGACCGCCATCTGCGCGTTGTAGCACTGCTGGAACCCCTCGCTGCTGGTCTTCATGATCTGGCTCTCGGGATCGGTGAAATTGCTC
The DNA here is from genome assembly GCA_965261735.1 of Alphaproteobacteria bacterium. GTDB lineage: Bacteria > Pseudomonadota > Alphaproteobacteria > SHVV01 > SHVV01. Next base: position 4,736,254 of record OZ253470.1, on the reverse strand, counting down.
TGCGCCTTCGGCTCGGGCTCGCCGTAGGCCCGCTTGTAAGGCCGCCCGCCCCGGGGATTGCGGTCCTGCCCCGGCTCGCGCCCGCGCTCATCGTCGCGCCCGCGTTGCGCCGCCTCCAAACGCGCTTTGGCTGCCTGGATCGCCGCCAGGCGCTTCTCCCTGCGTTGCAACTCCTCGGGCAACTCGTCGCCCCGGAAATCCTCGCCCCAACGCTCGTCTTCTTCGGCGTCCACCATCCCCGCCGTCGTCAGCAGCGCCTCGATCTCCGCCTGCAAGCGAGCCGCCTCTTTGCCCATCCGCTCATAGCTCATCGCCTTGCGCTTGCTCGCGTTCGCTCGCACCTTCGTCCCGTCGACCGAGAGCTTGCCGAACCGCGCCAGTCCCATCTCGCGCGCCACCTGCACCACCCCCACAAACAGCTCGCTGAACTCCGCCAGATGTCGGCGTCGGAACTCACATACCGTGCGATGTTGCGGGAAGTTGCCCGCCGCGAGCATCCTAAACGCTACATCCTCCTCCAGCTTCCTCGCCACCGCGCGCGAGGAGAATGTGCCCGTCGCGTAGGCATAGATCAGCACCTTGACCATCATCGACGGCTCGTAGGGGGCGTTGCGTCGACCGTCCCCCTCGTAGGGCGCATAGAACGCCGTCAAGTCCAGTGCATCGACCACATCGCTGACGTGATGAGCCAGGTGCCCTGGGGAAACCCACTCCTGCAAGTCCGGCGGCAAAAGCAAGGGTTGGTCCGGCTGGTAGGCACGAAACGTGGTCGGCATCGGGAGTTCCCACACGCAACTGGCGTATCGGATCATACTTCCCCCTGCGCAAATCCACCCACAACCCGTCCGCTATCAACTTTGCCGCGCGGACCTTTCTGCGGCGCACGCTCCTAGCGGGACAACTCGCTAGTGCGTGAGCACGTCGTCGCGATCGCTCCCGGTGCCGGCCGCCGCGACATCACCGACATCGGCCCCCTCGATCCACTCGATCGGGACTAGCGGCTTGGTAAGAGCGCGCTCGAGAACCTCGTCCACCGAGGTGACCGAAACGATGTCGAGCCCGCGCTTGATGTTGTCGGGGATCTCGGCCAGATCCTTCTCGTTGTCCTTGGGTATCAGCACCTTCTTGATGCCGCCGCGCAGTGCGGCGAGGAGCTTTTCCTTGAGGCCGCCAATGGGCAGCACGCGACCGCGCAAGGTGATCTCGCCGGTCATGGCAAGATCCTTGCGCACCGGGTTCTTGGTCAGGATCGAGACGATCGAGGTCAGCATGGCGACACCCGCGGAGGGGCCATCCTTGGGCGTAGCGCCCTCGGGCACGTGCACGTGAATGTCGCGCTTCTCGAACAGGGTCGGCTTGACGCCGAAGTCGATCGAGCGCGAGCGCACGTAGCTCGCCGCCGCCTGCACGGACTCCTGCATGACCTCGCCGAGCTTGCCGGTGATCAGCATCTTGCCCTTGCCTGGCAGCATCACTGCCTCGATGGTCAGCAGCTCGCCACCGACCTCGGTCCAAGCCAGTCCGGTGGTTATGCCGACGAGGTCCTCGAGCTCGACTTCGCCGAAACGGAACCGCCGAACGCCGGCATACAGGCCGATGTTGCGCCGGGTGATCGCGACCTTGGACAGGACGCGCTTGAGGATGTCCTTAGTCGCCTTGCGTGTGAGGTTGGCGAGCTCGCGCTCGAGATTGCGGACCCCGGCCTCGCGCGTGTAGTAGCGGATGATGTCGCGCAGGGCCTCATCCGATATCGACCACTCGCCCTTCTTAAGCCCGGCCCCCTTCATCTGCTTGTCGATGAGGTGGCGCTTGGCGATCTGGACCTTCTCGTCCTCGGTATAGCCGGAGATGCGAATGACCTCCATGCGGTCGAGCAGCGGCGGCGGAATGTTGAGCGTATTCGCCGTGGTCACGAACATCACGTCGGAGAGGTCGTAGTCGACCTCCAGATAGTGATCGTTGAAGGTCGAGTTCTGCTCGGGATCGAGCACCTCGAGCAGGGCCGACGATGGATCGCCGCGGAAGTCGGCACCCATCTTGTCAACCTCGTCGAGGAGGAACAGCGGGTTCGAGGTCTTCGCCTTCTTCATCGATTGGACGATCTTGCCCGGCATCGAGCCGATGTAGGTGCGGCGGTGGCCTCGGATCTCGGCCTCGTCGCGGATGCCACCAAGCGACATGCGCACGAAGTTGCGACCCGTCGCGCGCGCGATCGACTTGCCGAGCGAGGTTTTGCCGACGCCGGGCGCGCCGACCAGGCACAGAATCGGCCCCCTCACCTTGCTCGTGCGCTGCTGCACCGCGAGATATTCGAGGATCCGCTCCTTGACCTTTTCCAGACCGTAATGGTCCTCGTCGAGCACTTTCTCCGCCTCGCGGATGTCGCGCTTTACCTTCGAACGCTTACGCCAAGGAATGGACAGCATCCAGTCGAGATAATTGCGCACGACCGTGGCTTCGGCTGACATCGGGCTCATGTTGCGCAGCTTTTTCAGCTCGGCCGTCGCCTTTTCGCGCGCCTCCTTAGACAGCTTCATCTTCTTGATGCGATCCTCGATCTCGGCGAGCTCGTCGCGACCGTCCTCGGTTTCGCCGAGCTCCTTCTGGATCGCCTTCAACTGCTCGTTGAGGTAGTACTCGCGCTGCGTCTTCTCCATCTGCCGCTTGACCCGGCCGCGCACCTTCTTCTCCACCTGCAGGACGCCAATCTCCGACTCCATGATGGCGTAGACGCGCTCCAGCCGTTCGGTCACGCTCTGCAGCTCGAGAAGTTCCTGCTTGTCGGCAACCTTGAGCACCAAGTGGGAGGCGACCGTGTCGGCGAGCTTGCTCGGCTCCTCGATCTGGTTGAGCGAAACCAGGACCTCGGGCGGAATCTTCTTGTTCAGCTTCACGTACTGCTCGAACTGCGAGATCACCGAGCGGCACAGGGCCTCGATCTCGGTCGAATCGAGATCCTTCTCCTCGATCAGGTCGGCGCGTGCCTGGAAGAACTCCTCTTTGTCTGTGAAGTCGGCGATACGCGCGCGCCCACCGCCCTCGACCAAGACCTTGACGGTACCGTCCGGCAGCTTCAGGAGCTGGAGCACCGAGCTTATGGTCCCCACGCGATAGATATCGCCGATAGCGGGGTCGTCCTGGCTCGCATCCTTCTGGGCGACGAGAAGAATCTGCTTGTCGTCCAGCATGACGTCTTCGAGCGCGCGCACCGATTTCTCGCGGCCCACGAAGAGCGGCACGATCATGTGGGGGAACACCACGATATCGCGCAGAGGGAGCACCGGGTAGACGGGAGCGCGCGGCGTGTCGATGGTCATTCTCTCTTCAATATGTAGGGCGGAACGAGCGGTTCCGGCATGAAGGGCGGAACGAGGGGTTCCGGCGGGCTAGTCCGCGGTCACGGTCACACATGGCGCTTTCGGCGGCACGGGTCAAGGCGCCGCCCCGCTGCTTCGTCAAGCGCTCGAGCCAAGATCGCCACGGCGGTCGCTGTGGATCTTCAGGGGCGAGGCGCGTCCCTCGACGACTTCGCTGTTGATCACGACCTCCTCGACGCTCTCGAACGAGGGCAGATAGAACATCGGCTCGAGGAGGATGGACTCGAGGATGGAGCGTAAACCCCGAGCGCCGGTCTTGCGCGCGATGGCGCGCCGCGCGATGGCGCGCATGGCGTCCTCGGAGAAGGTGAGGCGCACGTCCTCCATGTCGAACAGCCGCTCGTACTGCTTGACGAGCGCGTTCTTGGGCTTGGTGAGGATGTCGACGAGCGCGACCTCGTCGAGGTCGGTGAGCGTGGCGATGACCGGCAGGCGGCCGACGAATTCCGGAATCAGCCCAAAGCGCAGTAGGTCCTCGGGCTCGACGTCCTTGAGGATCTCGCCGGTCTGGCGCTCGTCGGGGGCGCGCACGTCGGCACCGAAGCCGATCGAGGTGCCGCGCCCGCGCGCGGCAATGATCTTCTCGAGCCCCGAGAACGCGCCGCCGCAGATGAACAGGATGTTGGTGGTGTCGACCTGGAGGAACTCCTGCTGCGGATGCTTGCGCCCGCCCTGGGGCGGCACCGAGGCGATGGTCCCCTCCATGATCTTGAGGAGAGCCTGCTGGACGCCCTCGCCCGAGACGTCACGGGTGATCGAAGGGTTGTCGGACTTGCGGCTGATCTTGTCGACCTCGTCGATATAGACGATTCCGCGCTGCGCGCGCTCGACATTATAGTCGGCGGCCTGGAGCAGCTTGAGGATGATGTTTTCGACGTCCTCGCCGACGTAGCCGGCTTCGGTCAGAGTCGTCGCATCGGCCATGGTGAACGGCACATCGAGGATGCGCGCGAGAGTCTGCGCCAGCAGCGTCTTGCCGCACCCCGTCGGTCCGATCAGGACGATGTTCGACTTGGCGAGCTCGACGTCGTTGTTCTTGGCGGCGTGATTGAGGCGCTTGAAATGGTTGTGGACGGCGACGGAGAGGACTCGCTTCGCGTGATCCTGACCGATCACGTAATCATCGAGGACGCGGCAGATATCGGCCGGCGTCGGGGCGCCGTCGCGCGTCTTGACGAGAGCGCTCTTGTGCTCCTCGCGGATGATGTCCATGCACAGCTCAACGCACTCATCGCATATGAACACCGTGGGTCCGGCGATGAGTTTACGAACTTCGTGCTGGCTTTTGCCGCAGAACGAGCAGTAGAGGGTGTTCTTTGAGTCACCGCCCGCGGACTTGGTCATGCGAACTCCCTAACTCCGCCACACCAACATGTTAGCCGGTGATACAGAATCCAGACAACCCAAATATTGCGTCCCATGTGACCTACGTACGATCCTTGCCTATCCGGTTTACACCCACACCCACTAGGGCTAGAATAGGCGCAAACCGGATATAGGGGAGCGCGCCATGGATGTTCTCGACCGCGCCGATCTCCCATTCCCGCATTCGCTACCCGAGTTCCAGCGACTTTTCCCCGATGATGCGGCCTGCGCCGCCTACCTGGAGAAAGCCCGCTGGGGAGACGGCTTTGCCTGCCCGCACTGCGGCACGGCGGGAGAGCCGTTCCACTTTGAAAACCGCCCTGGCGTCCTGCGCTGCCGCAAGTGCCGCCAGAACACCGGGCTGACGGTGGGAACAGTGATGGAGCGTAGCCACACTCCGCTGAACGTCTGGTTCTGGGCCGCTTATCTGGTCGCCAGTCAGACGCCCGGCATGTCCGCCGTGCAGTTTCAGCGGCAACTTGGTCTTTCGCGCTACGAGACGGCCTTTCAAATTCTCCACAAGCTCCGCTCGGGCATGGTGCGGCCCAACCAAGACAGGATCGGTGGACAGCCCAAGAACCATGTTGAGGTGGACGAAACCTGGGTTGGCGGGCGAACGCGTGGGGAAGGCCGTGGTGTTCACCACAAGGTTCCCGTCTCCTGTGCCATCGAGGTGCGTCATCGAAAGCCGGGCACCAAGCTCGACAACCGGAAAGACGGACGCTATGCCGGACGCGTTCGGCTCGCCGTCGTGCTCGACCGTAGCGCCGAGTCGCTCTGTGGGTTCGTCGAGAGCACCGTCGCGCCGCGATCGCTGATCGTTACTGACGATTGGAGCGGCTATGCTGGCCTCGGTAAGCGCGGCTATGAGCACTTCGCTGTTGCCGAGTGTGGTGATCCAGAGGTTGCCGAGCAATACCTGCCGATCATCCATCTGGTTTTCGCCAACCTGAAGACGTGGCTGATCGGTATCCACCACGGCGTTAGCCACCAGCACCTACAAGCCTACCTCAACGAGTTCACCTTCCGCTTCAACAGGCGGTTCTACCCGTTCAACGCCTTCCGCTCATTGCTCGGCATCGCGGGCGACACCTCTGCTCCAACCTATGCCGAGCTTTACTCGGGAGAGTGGCGGCACCCTACATGTAGCGGTCATGGGTGTTAACCGGATAGGCAAGGATGCAACCACGGTGACGGCCGCGACGACGGTGCGCCCGGGACAGTTCTTCTACGTGTCGGTCAATGGCAACCCAGCCAAGAAGGTCACGGTCGACGAGGACGACACGTTCGGCTTCCTCGCCTTCCGCATCAACCAGGCGCTCGGCACGGACGGGCGCGCCCAGATCGTCGACGAGCTCGGCACGAGGCACCTCGAGATCACCGCGCTCAACGGCGCCGAGGTCGAGATTCGCGCCGGCAGCGAGGGCTTCGACGCGCTCGTAGGGATGGGCCTCAAGTCGGCGCGCCTCTTCGGCGAGCTCACGGACGAAACGGACGAGGAGGCGGCCGCCCTTTCGGTCTTCGAGCTCGGCCTGGTCGCCGGCCTCGACCTGCTCAGCCGAACAAACGCCGCGGACGCCAAGGTGATCATCGACAACGCGCTGCTGCAGCTGCAAAAGGCCTACACCTTCATTACCGAGGGGCCGGCCCCCGAGACCCCCGACCCTGACGTCGCCTCTCCGGCCCTGTTGGCGCAGATCGAGGCCTACAAGAGCGCGTTGGCGCGCATCCGGCTCATCACCGCCCCGACCATCCAATCCTTCGACCTGTTCTCGCTGATCGTCTAGCGGCCATTGATCTGGCGCCGCCTCTATGGAAGCCTGGGGACGGGCGGACAAGGGGAAGGGAAGGGCGTGAACGCAACGCTCAAACCAGGAGTGACGGCGACGCGGCGAATCGAGGTCGACCGCGCGCGCACGATAGACTTCATGGGCGAGGACCTGCGGGTCTACGCAACGCCCGCGCTACTGCGCGATGTCGAGCTCACCGCGCGGGACCTGCTGCTCGAGCACCTCGATCCGGGCGAGGACTCGGTCGGCACCGAGGTCGAGTTGGCCCATGTGGCGGCGACGCCGCTCGGCCTGTGGGCCGAGGTCAGCGTGACCGTGAGCGCGGTCGAGGGGCGGCGCGTCGCGCTTTCCTTCGCGGTGCGCGACGCGGTCGAGGAAGTGGCGCGCGGGCGCCATTCCCGTTTCGTGGTCGACAAGGCGAAAACGGGCGCCCGGATTGCGGCCAAGATCGCCCAAGCCAAGGGGTGAGGGAGGCGGCCGGCGCGCGGCGGACACTTTCACAAAATGCTGGCGGGCCTACCGGGTGCCGGGTTACATAACCGGCGCCGCGATTCGATCTCCGCGGCCGAATTTCAGGGTCGTTGCCAAGCCAGCAAAGGGAGGCATCCATGAAAATCACGCCCGTTCACCCCGGCACCCCGCTACCCGAGCACAACATGCCGTTCGTTCCCGCTTTCTCGGTCGAGGGCGGCCGCACCATCTGGCTCTCGGGCATGGGCCCGGTGTCGATCTATCACAAGCACCCCCACGACCCCGTCGAGGAGGCCAAGTGGTATGAGGGCGACTTCCGCGACCAGTGCACCAAGACCTTCAAGAACATCGAGCTCATCCTCAAGGCAGGCAACGCCGACCTCGGCAACATCATCAAGATGACGCACTATCTGGTCGATGTGTTTCGCGACCAAGACGTGCTCAACGAGATTACCTGGGAGCTGTTCGGCCGCGAGATGATGCCGCCGCGCACGCTGATCGAGATTCCCTCGCTCGCGCACAAGGACATGCTGCTCGAGATCGACGTCATCGCGCAGGTCCCCTGACGGCGCGCTCGTCGGTGCGGCGGCTAGCGCCCTTGAGGCTACGGGGCCGCTAAAGCCCGAGCGTGAGGATCGGGGTTTTGGAGCGCGAGCAGCAAATGAGTATCCACTTGTTCTCTTTCTTCGACTTCTCGGTGAGGAAGAAGTCGCGGTGCTCGGGGAGGCCCTCGATCACCGCCGTTGCGCAGGTCCCGCACACCCCGTCCTCACAGCTCGAATCGAGGTCCCAGCCGCGCTCGCGCAGCACCTCGAGGATCGTGCGGTCGGTGGGGATGTCGATGACCTCTTCGGTGCTCTGGATCTTGACCTGAAAGGCCCCGACCTCGCCGGTGAGCGCGGCCGGATCGGCCGAGAAGTACTCGAAGTGGATCGCGTCGGGCGGATAGGCGGGGGCCGCCGCGTCCTTGACCGCCGACATCAGGCCGCCGGGCCCGCAGCAATAGAGGTGGGTGCCGGACTCTCGTGCGGCCAACAGGCTCTTGACGTCGAGCCCCTGCGAGGGATCGCCGTTGTCGAAAATGAACTCGACACGGCCGGCGTATTCGGGCCGCGATAGGATATCGTGAAACGCTGTCTGTTCGGGCGTGCGCGTGCAGTAGTAGAGCCTGTAATCGGCGCCGATTTCTGCGAGGCGCCCGATCATCGCGAGAATCGGCGTGATGCCGATGCCGCCAGCGATCAGCAGATGCCGGGCCGCACTCTCGTCGAGCGGAAAGTTGTTGCGCGGCGGACTGATCGCGATGATGTCGCCCTCGCGCACGTTGTCGTGGAAGGTGACCGAGCCGCCGCGCCCGTGGCTTTCGCGCAGCACGGCGATTAGGTAGCGGTGTGTCTCGTGCGGTTCGTTGCAGAGCGAGAACTGCCTGATGCGACCGGTCGTGACCTCGCCATCCACATGCACGTCGACGTGGGCGCCGGCGCTGAAAGGGGGCAGCGGCCTGCCGTCGGGATCGACGAGCTCATAGGTGTTGATGTCGTCGGCCCGACGGATGATGCGTGCAACACGCACACGGAGCGTCTCTATCGCCATCGCTCTCTTCCACGCTTGGGCATCATGTCACCGGCACGGTGAGGAAATGGTTGCTCGGGCGACGCTCGGCAAGGCCGGCTGCCGCCAGGTCCGTGTTCATGTCCCGGGGATGCGACTGCGGCGCATCTGGTCGAAGATCACGGCGATCACGATGACCAAGCCTACGGCCAGGACCTGGTAGAACGACGAGACCCCGGCCATGTTGAGCACGTTGGATAGCATGCCGAGGATCAGTGCACCGTAGAACGCCTGCAGCATACTCCCGGAACCGCCGGTGAGCGCGACCCCGCCGACCACCACCGCGGCCAGCGACTGCAACTCGTAGCCGGCGGCCGCCGTCGGTTGCGCCGCGCTGACCCAGGACGTGAACACCACCGCCGCAACCCCGGCCATGCCGCCGCACACGACGTACACGAGCGTCGTGTGGAGCTTTACGTTGATGCCGGAGTTGAACGCCGCCACGGGGTTAGAGCCGATGGCGTAGACGTAGCGCCCGAACACGGTGTAGCGCAGGATCACCGCGCCTAGCGCCAGCATCGCTATGGCGACCACGGCCGGCGCCGGGATGCCGGCGACGGTGCCGTAGCCGATGACATCGACGAGTTCGCCGGGCACGTCGTAGATCGGGGAGCCGCCAGTCAGGATGAGCGCGAGTCCCTTGGCGATGGACCACATGCCGAGCGTCACGATCAGGGGTGATACGCCGAAGCTGACGATGATCAGGCCGTTGAGGAGACCGACCCCGAGACCGACACCGACCATCGTCGCGAGCCCGATGACGATGCTGCCGGTGGCGTTCATGACGAGGATGCCGATCACACCGGCGAGCGCGAGCGTCGCCGCCACCGACAGGTCGAGCCCGCCGCTGATGACGGCGAACACCTGGCCCGCCACGAGGATCATCAACGGCGCGAGCTGGCGGCTAATGTTGAGCAGATTCTCGCCGGACAGGAAGCGGGGCTCGATGAGCCCCGTGACCAACGCCATGGCGATGATGAAGGCGGGCAGCCCGATCTGGCTGACCTTGAGGCGGCGCCACGCCAGCGACAGGATGCCTGGCGACTCCAGCGGCGGTGTTGTCATGACCGGTTCGCCTCGCCCGGCAGCAATCTGTGCATGGTCGTCATTCCATCGATCCGGCCGTCGCCTGAGGGGCCGCCCCGCGGCCGAGCACGCCGGCCAGCATCGCCTCCTCGTCGTCGAGCGTGGGTTCGACGAACTCGCCGACGATATGGCCGTCATACATGGCGTAGACGCGATGGCAAAGCGTCAGCGTCTCGACGAGATCGCTCGACAGCCACAGGAACGCGATGCCGTCTGCCGCCCACGCCTTCATCTGCTGGTAGAGGTCGAGCTTGGCACCCATGTCGATACCGGCGGTCGGGTCCTCCAGCACCAGCAGGCCCGGTCCCCGCCCCACCGCGCGGCCGAACAGCACCTTCTGCTGGTTGCCTCCGCTCAGGCTGATGATCGGGTGCTCGGACGATTCGTACTTGACGCCGAGCTCGGCGAGCTGGCGCAGCGCCGGATCGCGCTCGCTCTGCCGCGACAGGAAACCGACGCTCGCGAACGCGTGCAGGTTCGACAGGTTGAGGTTCTCCCGGATCGTGCGCTCCGGCAGGATGCCGGTCTCCTTGCGGTCCGTGGGTAGATAGCCGACGCCGAGCGACAACGCGTGCGCCGGGCTGCGCGGGTGGTAGGGGCGGCCGCGCAAGCGTATCGACCCGCTCTTGGGGCGCGTCAGCCCGATCAGCGCACGCCCCAGTTCCTCGCGACCGCACCCGACGATGCCGTAGAGACCCACGATCTCACCCGGATGCACGCGCAGGCTGACGCCTTCGCGCCGGCCGTCCATAACGACGTTCTCGATATCGACGATCGGTGTCGCGGCGTCGGGCGTAACGCGCTCAACCATCGCCGAGATGCTGCGCCCGGTGAGGAGTTCGAGAAGGTGCGCCTCGGTCAGGTCTTCGGTAACGTTCAAGGTGACGACCACCTCGCCATCGCGCATGACGCTGACCCGGTCGCCGATCTCGGCCACTTCCGGTAGGTGGTGGGTCACGTAAAGGATGGCGACGCCGTCCTCCCTGAGGCGCTCGATCACCTCGAACAGGTGCGCCTTCTCCTTCTCCGTGAGCATCGACGAAGGCTCGTCGAGGATCATGATCACGGGCTGCTGGAGCAGGGCCTTCGCGACCTCGAGCATCTGCTTGCGCGCCATTGACAGCGTATTGACCTTGCGATCGAGAGCGATATCGATGTCGAGGCGGCGCAGAACCTCCCGGCACGCCCGCGCCTCCTCGGACCTGCGCACGAAGGCGAACGGGTGGGCCGCATTCTCGCGGCCCAGGAACAGATTGTCGGCGACCGACAGATCCGGTGCGAGCGAGAGCTCTTGAAACACGATGGCGACGCCGAGCTCACGAGACTGGTGCGCATCGTGGATGGTGATCGGCTGCCCGTTGATCAGGATGCGGCCGGCATCCATCTGGTGGATTCCGGCCACGATCTTGGCCAGCGTGGACTTGCCTGACCCGTTCTCGCCGAGCAAGACGTGGATTTCGCCGGCGCGCACCGACAGCGACGCTCCAGCCAGCGCCGGGGTCGCCCCAAAGGCTTTGACGACGTTCTCAGCTTCGAGAACCGCCGCGCCCGGGCCCGCCTCGGCGGCGTCCCCGACCACGTCACTCACCGCCATATATCTGCCTGTGCCCGGGCGTCATTCGGCGGCGACGGCCACATATTCGGCGGGCACCTCGATATTGTAGAAACGGGCAGCGTTGTCCTGGGCGATCTTTTGCACCACGTCCTTGCCGAGATGACCGAAATTGTTATCGATGACCTTGAGGGAGTTGGGGTAAGTGCAGCGCGGGTGCGGGAAATCGGATCCCCACATCAGGGTGTCGATGTTGAGGAGGTCGATCACCTTGTCGAGGTAGGGCTCGTCGATGACTCCCTGATGGACACGGCTCATGTACTCGCGCACCGTCTTCTGCCGCGCCTCGCCGCCGATCATCGGAATGAAGATGTCCTGGACCTGCTCGGCCCGGAACAGCCAGTAGGGCAGCCACGAGATCTCGTACTCGCCGAGAACGATCTTGAGATTGGGGAAGCGGTCCATGATGCCGCCGAAAATGAACTCGTTGGCGAGGGTGATGGGGCCGTCGGTAAAGAGGTCGATGAGAAGGCGCGCCACATCCTTGCGCTCGGCGCCGTGCAGGGTGAAGGGGTCGCGCTTGTTGCCGCCGACGATGTGGATCATGACCGGAAGCCCGGCCTCCTCGGCCTGGGCCCAGAAGGGATCGTAGGACTTGTCCTGATACGGCGCCCACTCGGGCCGCGTGTCGGTGTTGATCATCACGCCGCGCATGCCGCGGCCGGCGGCGCGCGCGAGCTCTTTGGTCGCCCACCCGACATCGGCCATGTGGATCATGCCGATCCCGTAGAGGCGCTTGGGCGCCTGCGAGCAATAGTCGATCAGCCAGTCGTTGAACACCGCACAGCAGTCCCGAACCATGTCGTCGTTACGGGCGCGCAGCGCCAGCATCATGGTCGTGGCGACCAGCACCTCGGCATAGATTCCGTCCTGGTCGAGGCAGGAGAGCCGGATCGAGGGGTCCCTGTTGGCCTCCTCGAGCTTGTCCGCGGTGTCGTCGCCGACATCCATGGTCCCGGACAGGTGTACGTACTCCAGTCCGGTGTACAGGAAGGGGCCGTCGGTGCCGGCATGGCTGGGGACAATCTGCGGCAACTTGTCGCCGTACGTGGCGCCGAGCGCTTTGGTGAAAAGGTCGTCCGGCTCGACGACGTGAGAGTCGGCGGAGATGACCATCCGCTTCGTCATGACGTGTTCTCCCTCTCCCTCGTGCCCCTGCGATCCGCCCGCGGCGAGCGGGCGGCGGCGAGTATAGAGCGCGGTCCGCCGAACCGGCAACCGCACCGTGTCCCAGCGCGAAGCCACGGCGAGGGCGCGGCCCAGAGGCCCGGAGCCACCCGGCGTGCCCCGGTCGCACCGCCAGTGCTGGCGGTGCGACCGGGGCAAAAAGGCCGCTTACGCTACTGTGACGCCGGCGGCTGCCAGCCCTTGGGCGGCATGTCGTACTTGCTCAGATCGTACGTCTTGAGCGTCTCCGCGGTCACCGAGAAGGGTGGAATGAAGAACCGCGGATACTGGATGCCCTCGGTCTCTCCAATCCCCGGCAGCGGATCACCATTGAGGAGGCGTACCGCGTATTGCAGCTCGAGGCGCCCGATCAGAATGGCCGGCTCCGAGACGTACATATCGATGTCACCCGACTTGATCAGCTCCGGCACGCGCTCGACGATACCCGAACCGACGATCCGAACCTTGCGATTGAGCTGCTTCACGGCCATCGCCGCACCAGTGCCGAGATGGCCAGCCGCGGTGTAGAGGAACTCCGCCTCGGGATATTTGATGACCAGGTCCGAAGCCTGCGAATGGCCATCCTCTAGCGCCGTCGCCTTCTGGTAGGTGTTGCCGAGCAACTCCAGGCCGCACTCCTTAGCCCCCGCCTTGAAGCCCTCGAAGCGGATGCGGTTCCACTCGGCGCCCGCCGGCCCCGGAATCGTCGCCACCTTGGCGCCCGGCCCTTCGGCACAGACGTACTTTGCCATCGCCGCGCCGATCGCCCACTGGTCCTGACCGACGAGGATCGCCGGGTGCTTACTGTTGATGGGAATGTCGGCCATGATGACCTTGATGCCCTTCTGCGTGATGCGCTCGATGGTCTTGTCGAAACCGTCGTAGCTCACCGGTCCGTGGATGATGGCATCGACATTGAGAGAGGCGAGCTGCTCAAGGTTGGCGATCTGCTCGGGCAGTTTGCCGTAGCCGCCAGCGCCAAGCACGCGGACGATCTCGACGCCGGCCTCCTTGGCCTCGTCGAGGATGCCGTAGGCGACGCCCTTCCAGTAGTCGTCGATAAAGTGCACGAGCGCCACGCCCACGCGGTAGGGCTTTTTCGCCTTCACGGGCTCGACCACGCCGCGCAGGCGATCCATCTCCGCCGCGCCGGCGCCGCCGGGGGCCAATCCCACGGTCATCGACAAAGCGATCACCGCCGCCGCCGCCATTTGGAAAAACCTAATCATCACTCAAACCTCCCTGTCGTTATGCCCGAACATCGGGCCTTCCATGTTTGCTTCAGTCAATCTACATCGCCTCGCGCCGGCACGCGATCAAGCGCTTCGTTATTGGAGTACGGACATTCCGCCGTCGATCGTGAGGATGCTACCGTTCACGTAGGAGGCCGCGTCCGAGGCGAGGAACACCGCGATTCCGGCGATCTCGCTGGGGTCGCCCCAACGCCCGAGCGGCGTGTGCTCGCTCACCTTGTCGTAGAACGGCCGTACCGGCTCGGGCGGCGGCTCGCCCTCCGTCAAGGCGCCGCCCAACTCGGTGTGAAAATAACCGGGTGCGATGCAGTTGCAGGTCACGCCCTGGGGCCCGAGTTCGACCGCGAGCGCCCGCGTGAGGCCGGTCAGGCCGGCCTTGGCCGCGGCGTAGGCCGGCATGGTCGGCAGCGCGATCGCAGGTCCGGCAACCGAAGAGATATTGATGATGGTGCCCCTTCCCTGGGCCACCATCTGGCGCCCGCTCTCGCGTGCCAGCACGAAACTCGCCGTCAGGTGGATGTCCATCAGGCGCTGCCACATGTCGGTCGGATACTCCGTCACGGCCGAGTACTCGGCAGTCCCCGCGTTGTTGACGAGCACGTCGAGGCGGCCGTGCTGGTCGATCACGCTCTTGACCCCGGCCACGCACGCCTCCGAGTCGGCGACGTCGAAGGCCAGCGCCGACGCTGCCAGGCCGGTAGCCGAAAGCTCGTTCGCCTTGGCCTCGACCGTCTGGCGCTGGCGGCCATTGAGGACGACGTGGGCGCCGTGCTCGGCCATCCCACGCGCCATGGCAAAACCGAGCCCGCGCGAGCCGCCGGTCATGAGCACGACTTTATCTTTCAGCGAAAAGAGATCGGCCATGTACGGCTTTCGGGCTCAGGTGGTCGAGGTTGATGCAGAGGCGGCGCGAGCCCCGGATTCAGGTCCGGGCTCGCGCCCCTCCGTTGGCCTGCAGGCGCCTTACGTCAGGAGACAGCGATCGTACGAATCGAGTTCGACAGCTCCGCAACCCGCGCCTGCGTGTACATGTCGTTCCACATGTTGTACGAGAACTCGCTGACCTTGGTGGTGTCGATATCGTGCGTCGTCACCGTCACGGTCTCACCACCCAACATGATGTCCTTGAACCGTGACCGGTCCATCAGATGGGTCACGTCCTCGAGTGGATTGCCATCCAGCACCAGAATGTCGGCGTGGCGGCCGACCTCGATGGCGCCCAGGCGCTCGCCGTCGGTCAGGATCGAGGCGTTGAGAGAGGTCGCCGAGCGCAGGGCCTCCGCCGGCGTCATGCCGAGGAAGCGGACGAAGAGGTCGAGCTCCTTGGCATGCCACTCGCCGTATGGCGTGATGGCGAAGCCGGTATCGGTGCCGGCGAGCATGGGCACGCCCGCCTTGTGCGCCTTCGACAAGTTGACGAACGCCGCTTCGGCCTCCGCCTTGGACGCCTCGTACCAACCCTTGCCCGCCGCATCCGTGGGCTGGGAGAACTCGTAATTGTTGACGAGGAGCGTGAGCGTCGGGCAGATCGCGCAGTTGTTCTTGAGAATCTCGTCGAGGCATTCATCGTCCATGAAGGACGCGTGGAAGATGAGGTCCACGCCGGACCTCGCCGAATAGAGCGTCGCCTCCTTGCCGCGCGCGTGCGTGATCACCTTCTTGCCGAGACGGTGCGCCTCGGTAACGTAGCGGTCGAGCTCCTCCTGGTTGAAGGAGGCGAGCAGGCCCGTATAGGCCGACACGCCATTGGGCTGAAGGGCAGTATCGCCGTCCATCGCGAACTTGATGACGTCGACGCCGTCCTTGACCTGAACGCGGATTTCCTCGATCGCCTCCTCGGGGCTCTTGACGACGTGGCCGATCGAGGTCTCCGGCTGGCCGATCCAGGTCGGGTACCAGTCGGTCAGGCCCTGACGGCTCGTAATGTAAGGGCCGGCGGTGGTGATGCGGGGGCCTTCGAAGAGCCCGGCGTTGATGGCGTCGCGAATGGAAAGGGTGACGCGTGCCGCGTCGCCCGGATTGCAGATCGACGTCACGCCCGCCAGCAGCACGCGGTGGGCCATGAACATGCCGCGCAGCGCGCGAAACTCGACCGGCGCATAAATGTCGATGTCTTCCTCGCTCTTGGCGTTGCCGTAGGCCAAGTGCGTGTGGACGTCGATCATGCCCGGCATGACGAACCACTGCGAGTGGTCGACAACCTCATCGCCGTTGGGCTTGGGGGCACGCGCCGTGTCGCCGACGTAGGCGATCGCGCCATCCTCGATGACGATGGTCTGATCGGTCTTGGCGTCGTCGCCCGACCCGGTGAACAGCTTGCCGCATCGAATGTGCTTTCTCATCGGCTTCCTCCATTGCGCCACCACCGAGCGACGCGCTTCTGCTTTTCCGGGGCTACCGACCCCGTGTTCTTGCGTCGATACTAGCACCCCTGGCTATCGTCGGCATCAGTCAAAATCGACGCGCAACGGCTCCGGCACATGAGAATCGTTAGCCGAAGAGCCCGCGCGCCACGTCGACGAACTTGCCCGATTGATCGAGCGCCGGCCCGTGGCCGCAGGCGGCGAGGCGGATGAGATCGGCCTGCGGGATGGCGTCGGCCAGCGGCACCGCGGCCTGCTTGAACGGCACCGCCCGGTCCTGCGCTCCATGCAGGATCAGGACCTCGCACTTGATCCGCTTGAGCTCGGCCTTGGTCAGCACCGACTTGTCCAGGTAGCGCTGCTTCTCACCCTTGAACATCTTGGTGAAGTAGGCGCCGTAGTCGCCCTGGTTCAGAACCTCCATGCGGTTCTTGACGAACTCCTTGGTGATGACGGAGGGATCGGCGACGGCGGAGCGGTAGAAGTTGAGGAACGCCTTTTCGGACTCGGGGAAGGTCCAGCCCCGGCGCAGGACGCCGTTGAGCTTCGATTTCGCCCCGAGCGAGCCGGTCACCAAGACCTTGTCGACGCGCGCGTTGTTCGCGGCCAGGCGCAGCACGAGGTAGCCCGACAACGAGTGGCCGATGAGCCCCACGGGGCCCTTCTTGGCGAGCCGGTTGAGCATGAACTGGCCCTGGCGGGTCCATAGCTCATTATCGAAATAGGGCTCCCTCGGCTTGCGCCCCGACATCCCGAACCCGATCAGGTCGAGCGCCAGCACGTGATAGCGGCGCGCCAGCGGGCCCAGGACCTTGGCCCAGTTGCCGACCGACGAGGCGCCGGGGCCCGAGCCGTGCATAAGCAATATGGGGTAGCCCTTGCCGCCCTCGTAGCAATGCACCTTCATGCCCTCGAACTTGACGTCGTATTCCTTAATCGCCATCGGGTCCCCCCTGTTGTCGCGTCGCCGTTTCCGTGGCCGGCGCTAAACGCGCTCAGCCAAACAAGAACTTCGCGGCGCTCATGAATCGATCCGGCTGCTCGAGCGCGGGCCCGTGCCCGCAGCGCGCGATCGCATACAGGTTCGCCTGTCGAATCGCCCGGCATAGCGCCACGGCGGTCTCCTCGAACGGCGTCGCCTGATCCTCCTTGCCGTGAACCAGCGTGACCTCGCATTTGAGCTGCGCCAGTTCCTCTTCGGGGATGACCGTCGCGTCGAGGAACTTCTGCTTGTCGCCGGCAAACATCTTGGAGAAGTACTCACGGTAGGGCGCGTCGCTGAGAACGGCCATGCGGTTGTCGAGGAAGTCCTCGGTGATCATCGAGTGGTCGGCGATGATGGCTTCCATCGTCGCCCGCAGCTGCTCGCGCGTCTCGGGGAAGGTCCACACGGCCTCGCCGACCGCGCCCATGCGGAAGGGCCGGCCGACCGCGCCGGTCAACAACAACTTGGTGACGCGCACATTCGCGAGCGCGAGGCGAAACGCGAAGTAGGCCGACAGCGAGTGGGCGACGAGGCCGACGGGTTGATCGGGAAACCGGTCGATCAGGAACTGGCCCTGGCGCACCCATAGATCGAGATCGAAGTAAGGCTCGGCAGGCTTGCGGCCCGACAGGCCGAAGCCGACGAGGTCGGCGGCGAGCACGTGGTAGCGCTCGGCCAGCGGGTCCATGACGTGACGCCAGTTGCCGAGCGTCGAGGCGCCGGGCCCGGAGCCGTGCAGCATGACGATGGGAAAGCCGGTGCCGCCCTCCCAGCAATGGACCTTGATGCCCTCGAAGTCGAGATCGTGCTCGCTAAGCGCCATCCCCTCCCCTGCCCGGGTTTACGGATTTGGCGCGAAGTTAGTGGCCACCCCTTGGGGTGTCAACGTGCGCTACGCACGGCGGCCTGCGCTCAGGCGGTGACCAGGGACGGCGTGTTGACCATCCAGTCGCGCACCTTGCGAACCCAGAGAGAGTCGCGGTCGTAGGCCGCTTCATTGGTGTCGAAGTGGTTCGCCCCCTCGAACTCGTAGTGTTCGAACACGCAGGGCTGGGCCTTCATCAGCGGCACCATCTGCCGATTGTGCTCGATGAGTTCGGGTAAGTCCTGCGAACCCCAGGTGAGAAAGAAGGGCGTGGTGTTGCCGTCCACATGGTCGATGGCGCTCGCCTCGCGGTCCTGCTCGGGGCTCTCCAGCAGCAGGTTGATGACCATCTCGCGGCGCCCGCCCGGCTCGACCTCATCGAGGTGCAGGTTGAGGGCCCCGCTCACGGGGAAGCATCCCTTGATCACGTCCTTGGGCATGAGCCGCGCGAGCGCGAGGTCCTTGCGCAGCGCCACCAGGGCCGCCAAATGCGCGCCCGCGGAATGGCCGCCGATGAAGATGCGCCGCTTGTCGCCGCCGTGGGCCATGATGTTCCGGTACACCCATTCGAGCGCCGCGAAGCAGTCCTCCAGCGGCTTGGGGTACTTGGCCTCGGGCGCCAGGCGATAGCCGACGGAAACGAAGATCGCCGGCAGATCGATGAACTGCGGCGCCATGAAGCCCATCCACTCCTTGAAGCCGTGGCGCCAGGCGCCGCCGTGCATGAAGAGGAGCACCGGTACGTCGCGCACGCTCTCATCGTCGGGCAGGAAGATGTCGATCTTCTGCCAGTAGTCCTCGCCATAGGCGACATCGATCAGGTTGCGGGTCGAGGCCGCCACCTTCTTGGAGACATCGAGCGCGCGCTCCGCATACTCCTGCGCGCCGGGCAACATCAGCTTGCCGCGGTCCGGCATATCATCGAACGACATGGTGCTCTCCGGCTCTGTGTTTCGTGGCGGCGCGAGTCTCATAACGCATTGAAAAATCGCGCATTATCGAGCCGCCCTCACGCGGTTATAAAACAAACCTGGGAGGCGTGCAATGCGCCCGGCGGCTTGCGCCGGTGGCGGCGAGCGGGCACACTCAGCCGCCAACGAAAGGGGGGGATCATGCAAAGACGCAAGCTCGGGCGCGACGGCCCCGAGGTCTCGGCCCTGGGCCTCGGCTGCATGGGCATGGCCGGATGGTACGGGGTGCGCGACGACGGCGAGGCTCGTGCCACGCTCGAACGCGCCTTCGAGCTCGGCGTCGACTTCCTCGATACGGCCGACGTCTATGGCGCCGGCGACAACGAGCGTTTCGTCGGCGAGGCGCTGCGCGGGCGCCGCGATCGGGTGTTCCTGGCGACCAAGTTCGGGCACGTGTGGAACGACTCCGGTGCCTCGGTCGACGTCGATGGCAGCCCCGCCTACGCGGCGAAGGCGTGCGAGGGCAGCCTGAGCCGCCTCGGCACCGACGTCATCGACCTCTACTATCTCCACCGCGTCGACTCCAATTGCCCGATCGAGGATACGGTCGGGGCCATGGCGCGGCTCGTGGAGGCGGGCAAGGTGCGACACATCGGCCTCTCCGAGGCGGCGCCCGAGACCATCCGCCGCGCCCACGGCGTGCATCCGATCACCGCGCTGCAGACCGAGTACTCATTACTCGCCAGAGAGCCCGAAATAGGGCACCTGGATGTGTGCCGCGAGCTCGGCATCGGTTTCGTGGCCTACAGCCCGCTCGGCCGGGGCCTCCTGTCCGGTGTCATCCACAAGATCGACGACCTCGCGGCGGGCGACGTACGCCGGCGCTTCCCGCGCTTCCAGGAAGGCAACATGGAGCGCAACCTCGATCTGCTCGGCGAGGTGGCGGCGCTCGCCGCCGAGCGCAACGTGACGCCAGCCCAGATCGCGCTCGCCTGGGTATTGAACAAGGGCGAGGACATCGTGCCCATACCGGGGACGCAGCGGCGCACTTACCTCGAGGAAAATCTCGCTGCAGCCGACATCGTCCTCACCGAGGCTGAGCTCGCCCGCCTCGATACGGCAGTGCCGCCGAGCGCGCCCGCCGGCGAGCGCTACCCCGAGGCGATGATGGGCCGCCTCAACCTTTAGCCCGAGCAAGCGAGGAACCGTGGATATGAAGACACGCGAGCTCGGCCGCGGCGGCCCGCTCGTCTCCGCGCTCGGCCTCGGCTGCATGGGCATGGCCGGCTGGTACGGCGTGCGCGACGACGGCGAGGCCCGCGCCACTATCGAGCGCGCGCTGGAGCTTGGCGTCACCTTTCTCGACACTGCCGATGTCTACGGCAATGGCGAGAACGAGGAATTCGTTGGCCGCGCCATCCGGGGCCGGCGCGAGGGCGTCTTCCTCGCCACCAAATGCGGCAACAAGTTCGGCGCCCAAGGCCTGTCCCTCGACGGCCGCCCCGATTACATCCTCCAAGCGTGCGACGCCAGTCTCAAACGCCTCGGCGTTGAGACCATCGACCTTTACTACCTGCACCGGGTCGATCCCAACGTCCCGATCGAGGACTCCATGGGCGCCATGGCGAAGCTGCGCGAGGCCGGGAAGGTCCGCTATGTCGGCCTCTCCGAGGCCTCCGGAGCGACGCTCGAACGCGCGATGGCCGTATGCCCGATCGCTGCCCTGCAGAGCGAGCTGTCGCTGTGGAGCCGCGACAATCAGTCGGGTTCGCTCGCCGCGAGCCGCGCCCTCGGCGTCGCCTTCGTCGCCTACAGCCCACTCGGGCGCGGCATGCTGGCGGGCAGCGTCAAGGACGTGGGCGCGCTCCCCGAGAGCGACCGGCGCCACAACCATCCGCGCTTTCAAGGCGAGAATTTCACCCGCAACCTCGAACTCGTCCGCGCCATCGCCGACATCGCCGGGAACAAGGGTGCACGCCGGCGCAGCTCGCGCTCGCCTGGGTCGTGCACTGCGACGATCACGTGATTCCGATCCCGGGGACGCAGCGGCGCGCCTATCTCGAAGAGAACGTGGCCGCCCTCGACCTCACCCTGTCGGGCGACGAGCTCGCCGAGCTCGACCGGGCATTGCCGCCCGGCGCGGCCTCGGGACCACGCTATCCGCAGGCGATGATGGAAACGCTCGACAGCTAAGGGGAGGAACCATGGCGAGAACGGCGACAACAAAGAGACGCCCCAACGCAAAGAGGGTTGCGATCGTCACCGGCGGTGGCACCGGCCTCGGGCGTGACGCCGCCAACACGCTCGTCGACGACGGCTTCACGGTCGCCGTGATCGGCCGCCGCGCAGGCCGCCTCAAGCCGCGCCGCGGCGAGAAGCTCCACCCCTACGTATGCGACATCGCCGACCTAAAGCAGGTCAAGCAGACGGTCAAGAGTGTCCTCGCCGACTTCGGCCGCATCGACGTGCTGGTCAACAACGCCGGCGTCGTGCGCCGCCAGACCTATGACAAGGTCACGCAAGAAGCCATCGCCTACACGATGGGCATCAACCTCTACGGCACGATGAACTTCTCGCTCGCGTGCATCCCGGCGCTGAAGAAGACCAAAGGCTCGATCATCAACATCTCGTCGAGCCTGTCCTACCGCCCCGGCTTCGGGCACATGGTCTATGCGACTTCAAAAGGCGGCATCGATGCCTTCTCGAAATCGTTAGCACTGGAGCTCGGCCCCTTCGGCGTCCGCGTCAACATCATCAGCCCGGCCCTGGTGCGCAGCGAGATCTATTTCCCGGAAGGCGTGTCGCGCAAGGACTACGAGGCCGACCTCAAGCAGCGCAACTCAAGGTATCCGCTGGGGCGGACGGGTGAGCCCGACGACGTCTCGGAGCTGGTCTCGTTCCTCGCCTCCGAGAAGTCGTCCTGGATGACGGGCGTGTTGATTCCCATCGACGGCGGCGCCGCCCTCGGCTTCATGGGCCCCGAGATCGTGCACCACGGGCGCGCCGGACGCTCGGGCCGCGCGCGCCGGACCAAGGCGGGCTGAGGCTCGGCCGCCCGTGAGGTTGGGCGGGCCAGCGCCGGCTCGTCCCGCGCTACTTGTAGACCTGGACGGGGTTGCGCAGGGTGCCGATCTTGTCGCCCTCGACCTCGACGATATCGCCGTTCTTCATAAACACCGGCGGCTTGCGGGCGACGCCCACACCGGACGGCGTGCCCGTGCTGACCACGTCGCCCGGCTCGAAGGTGAAGAAGCGCGACAGGTACTCGATGAGCTCGGCGCACGAGAACACCATGTCGCCGGTCGTCTCCTCCTGCATCACCTTGCCGTTGAGCCGGGTGCGGATGGTGATGGCTTGTGGATCGGGAATCTCGTCCGCGGTGACGATCACGGGTCCCAGCGGCGAGAAGGTGTCGAAGCTTTTGCTACGCGCGAACTGCCCCTCCGCAAACTGGTGGTCGCGCGCGGTGACGTCGTTGCACATGGTGTAGCCGAAGACATAATCGAGGGCCTTGGACTTCTTGACGTCGCGCGCGCGACTCCCAAAGACGAACGCGAGCTCGGTCTCGTAATCGATCTTGGTCGAATCCTTGCGCCGGTAGCGAATCGGCCGGTTGTGGCCGAGCAGGCTGCTCGTGTACTTGCACCACGACATTGGCGCCTTGGGAAGAGGATTGTTCGTCTCCTTGGCGTGCTTGCGGTAGTTGAGGCCAATGGCGACGATCTTCGACGGCGCGGTGACCGCCGGGTGGTGGCGGGCGCGGCCGGCGGGAAAGGGATCGGCGATGGCCGGCGCGCGGGCCGGGCTCTTGCGGGCCTCGAGGAGGTCGCGCAGCGGGTCGGCACCGGGCCGCTCATAGGCACGGCCGATGGGAGTCGCGACCCCATCCTTGACGCGCACGAAATAGGACTGGCGGTCGGGACCGACGAGTGTGGCGAAACGCATGTTCAGGGCTCCTCCCCAGGGACGTATTATTGTGATGTCTGTGCGGCGGCGCGCACCATAACGGATGGCGGCAGGCCCGGCAAGGCGCGCCCGGGTGGCCGTTTTCGGGCCTCGGCCAGGCTACATCACCCCCGCCCGATGCGGCGTTGGCCCCGGCTTGACTCGCCTAGGCGATTCCTATACCTGGACACCAAGTTATCCTCCGAGAGAGAGAATCGATGAGCGCCGAACCGGTCGTGAATGCCGAGACGTTGTACGGCACCGCGCTCCAACGCCGCATCGTCGATCATCCGTGGTTCAAGGCGCAGTTCCGGACCGGTCGCGCATCGAAGCGGCAGGTGCGCGATGTCGCGACGCAGCTCATCCCCTATTACGACAACGTCATCGAGCTCTACGGCCCGATGTACATGAACAGCGCCGACTACACGATCCGCCGCCTCTTCGTCGACAAAATGCTGACCCCGATCAAGCTCGGCGACGGCACCAGCTTGCGCATCGGCGAGGGCGCGCATGCGGCGCTGGCGCGGGAGCTGGCGCGGGCGCTCGGCGTGTCGGCCAAGGCGGCCCGGGCCGCAGCTCTTTCGTCGACGCTGGAAGACCGTTTTGGCGAGGTCATCGCGACAATGGAACGGCCCGTGTACTGGGTCACGCTAGGCGCCTGCGCCGCGGTCGAGTCCCAGATGAAGGGCCTCAACCGTGCCCTGGCCAAGGCGTTCAGGACCCACTACGGGGTTCCCGAGAGCGCGCTTCGCGTCTTTAAGGCGCCGGCGCTATTCGCTCCGTCCGACGTCGACCACGCGCTCCAGCACTGCCGCGACACGTTCGATCGGCTGCGCCTGGTGTACTACACCGAGCGGCTGCGCGATGAATGGTACGCATGCTGGGATTCGCTGTTCGTTGGTGCGCAGGGCACGCGCGCCGCCTAGACCTTTCGCCAGTTTCGCCGGCTGTTGCAGGGTCGCGTCCCGTGGAATACCGTAGCGACCTGATAGAGACCGACGCCGCGATGTGAGCGGCGCCGAAGAGAGCCGGGAGAGCCAACCATGGATGGCATCGATGTCACCCGCGAGATGAAGCCCGATGAGTTCGTCGATACGATCACCGGCATGATCGAGCAGCGCCGGCTCGCCGACCACCCGTTTCTCGACCGCCTGGTGCGGGGCGAGGTTGCCCGCGATCAGATCAACAAGATCTGCTATCAGATGATGTACTACTACAACCATAGCGTGCGTAACATCGGATCGTGCCTGATGCACAACATGGATCTCGGCGCCCGTACCGCCATCATGGAGAACCTCATCGACGAAGAGACCGAGGAGCGTTGTGGTCACGCCGCGCACTACGTATTGGCGATCGAGTTTGCCGAGGCGTGTGGGTACGACAGGGGCGAGATCGAGGCGGCGAACCGCGAGGGACGGCTGCGCCCCCACCCCCAGCTCGGCGACGCGATGGAGGACATCGTGCATTTCGGCATCCACGACGAGCCGGCGCTGGCGATGGCCGCCGGCATGGTCGGCGGCGAAGCGATGCTGCCGGATTTCTACATCCGCCTGGTGCCACCGCTCAAGAAGCACTTCGGCTTCACGAACCGCGACCTCGACATCTTCATCGTCCACATCGAGGGCGATATGGAGCACGCGGCGGAGGGCAGGAAGCTGATCCGCGCCTACGCCCATACGCCGCTACAGCGGCGGCGCTTCTACGGCAACGCCAGGTTCGTTCGTGACCGGCTGTGGGAATGCTGGGACGGCGTGTTCAAGGCCGCCGATCTCGACCTTCCGCAGGCGTTCTGGCCACAGCACAAAAAGGCCGCCTAAGCGTCGTCGGTAGGCGAGCGCTGCATTTGCGGGGGGACACGGTGACAACTGTAGGTAACGAGCGCCCCATGCACCTCCGGGGCCGTGCGAGCGCGGACGGGGGGCGCCGCCGGTGAACGACAAGGTCACGCTGGTCGGCATCCACAAGGTGTTTCCGCCGCAGGGCGACGGGCTCGACGTCGTGGCCGTCGAGTCCACCGACCTGTCGGTCCGGGCCAAGGAGTTTCTCACCATTGTCGGGCCCAGCGGTTGCGGCAAGACGACCTTGCTCAACATCATCGCCGGCCTGCTCGAGCCGACCTCGGGACACATCCTGATCGACGGTAGTGAGGTCGCGGTCCGGCACGAACATTTCAGCTACATGTTCCAGAAGGATCTGCTGTTCCCCTGGCGCAACATCCGAGAGAACGTGGCGCTCGGCATCGAGGTGCTGGGCACCAAGCGCAAAGAGGCGCAGGAGCGCGCACAGCGGATCCTCGATGAATTCGGACTCGGCGGCTTCGCCGACAACTATCCGAGCCAGCTTTCCGGTGGCATGCGCCAGCGCGCCGCCCTTATGCGCACGCTGCTGTGCGACCGCAGCATCCTGCTGCTCGACGAGCCGTTCGGCGCGCTCGATGCGCTCACCCGCTCGGTCATGCAGGAGTGGCTGCTTAGCATCTGGGAGAAGGACCACCGTACGATCATCTTCATCACCCACGACATCGAGGAGGCGGTGTTCCTGTCCGATCGGGTGCTGATGATGTCGGCGCGTCCGGGGCGCATCAAGGGCGAGCTGGTCATCGACCTGGATCGGCCGCGGGACCACACCATGCTGACCTCGGCGCGGTTCAACGAGCTGAAAAAAATCGTGCTCGATCAGATTTACGATGAAAGCGTGAAGGCCGCGAGCCCGGGCTTTGCGGCTGTTTAGCCCTGGTATTGAAGGCAACTAGAGGAGAGGGAGGAGTAAGGTGATTGACATTTCATTTCGGACACTTGGCGCCGCGGCACTCGCCGCTGCGCTGATCGCAACTAGCGTGCCGGCCCGCGACGCCTTGGCGGGACCCTGCGATTCGCCCGCCGAGACAACCAAGATCACGGTCATGGCGGACTGGCTCCCGTGGGCGGTCCAGGGCCCGTTTTTCTCGGCTATCAACAACGGCTTCTACAAGGCCGAGGGGCTCGAGGTTAACGTCATCTCGCCGGCCAACCCGGCCGACCCGATCAAGCTGGTGGCGCGCGAGCGCGTACAGTTCAGCATGACCTACGTGCCCGAGGTCATGATCTCCCGCGATACCGGCATTCCGGTGATTTCGGTCGCCGCGATGTTGCGGGTTATCTCGTCGGGCCTGTTCTTCAAGGGCGATAAGGCGATTCAGTCGGCGGCCGATCTCAAGGGCATGACGCTGGGCGTCGGACCCAAGCTCGATGCCCAGGCGTTTTTGCGCAGCGTCCTCAAGTCGGGCGGCCTGACCGTCGACGATGTCAAGGTCATCGACCCGGGCTTCGCCCATGTCGCCCTCATCGTCGAGGACAAGGTCGACGCCGCCCACGGCATCACGTACGGCGAGGGCATCGTCGCCGACGAGGTGTTGGCAGGACAGGGCAAGGGCCCCGTGCGTTGGCTGCTCTACCGCGACTTCGGCGTCCCCGCCTTCTACTACCAGGTCCTCGTTGGCAACGAGAACTGGGTCAGGAAGAACGCCGCCGCGACCTGTCGCTTCCTGCGGGCGACGGAAAAGGGCGCGCGCGACTTCTTCGCCAATCCCGGGCCAACCAACGAGGTCATCGCCAAGGGCAACGAGATTTTTACGCTGGCCCAGCATACCAAGATCGCCGAGGGCGCGAAGGGTGACTGGTTCACCGCCGACGGCAAGATGCTCGTCCAGGACGTGGCGATCTGGCAGGAATCGCTCGATTGGGCGGTCCAGGAAAAGCTGATTACCGTACCGGCCGCGGCAACCACGTATTTCACCAACGAGTACCTGCCATAAGGTGGCCGCGCGCTCAACCTTCGTGGGCTCGCTCCCCTCAGGGTCGGCAATCGTCCTCCCCGGGGCGGCGGCGGCGCGACGGCCATGTTGACGCCTTGATCGGGCGCCGTAGGGTGGCGGACGAATGACGCAGACTGCGCGATTGGACCGCGAAATAGAGACGGCGGCAGGCCCGGCCGGCCCGCCGGCGCGCAGCGGCCCGCCGCGCAGACCGCTCGCCGAGCGGCTGCGTTCAGCTGTACCCGCGATGATCGCCGTCGCGCTGATCGTTTTCGTCTGGGAAAACTTCAACGTTTGGTTCAACCAGCCGGACTACATATTGCCGCCCCTTCATCAGATCCTGTACGCGGCCTATGACCGCGCGCTCGACAAGTTCTTGCCCAACGCCTGGGTGACACTGCAGGAAATCATCCTTGGCTTCAGCTACGGCGCCGGAATCGGATTCGTTCTCGGCACCGCCGTATTTCACTCGCGCACGCTGCGCCAGGCCATCCTGCCGCTGATCATCAGCACACAAGCCATCCCGACCATTGCGATCGCACCGATTCTGATTATCTGGTTCGGATTCGGCATGGCGCCCAAGGTGATCGTTGCGGCGATCATCGTCTTCTTCCCGGTGTTCGTGAACGTCTTCGCCGGCCTCGTCTCGATCGATCGCGACACCATCAGCCTCATGGATTCGCTCGGCGCGAGCAAATGGCAAATCTTCTGGAAGGTTCGCTTCCCCGGCTCGGCCCCCTACATTTTCACCGGCCTCAAGATCTCCGCGACGATCGCTCCCATCGGCGCCATCGTCGGCGAATGGGTGGGCGCCCACGAGGGGCTGGGTCCGGTCATCATCGCCGCCAACGCGGCGTTCAAGACCGCCGAGACCTTCGCCGCGATCTTCTATCTCGCGACGATCGCGGTGACGCTGTTCCTCGCGGTCACGTTTATCGAGCGGTGGGTGATACCGTGGCACTTCCTGAAGAGCGAGAAGTCGGTCTTCTGAGACCGACCCGCAGGTAGGTGGCGCGCCGGCCGGGGGCGGCCGCGTCGGATCGTCGTGGTCCGCTTTCAGCCGTCGGTGCCGACCCAGCCGCTCTTCGAAATATCGAAAATGATGCCGTCGGGGTCGCGAAACTTCTTCTCGAAGTTGACCTTCTCGTCGTCTTCGCCGAGATCGAAGTGGAAACTGCCGCCAGCCGCCTCGATCTTCGCCTGCGAGTCCGCGAGATCGTCCACCTGAAAGCCGAAATGGTGGGTGCCGATGAAGTTCTTGGCGTCCTTGATGCCGGCCATCTTGTCGGATCTGTAGTTGAGGAGCGCTAGGTTGATGACGCCGTCGGACAGGTAGATGGCGCTGCCGCCGCCCACGTCCTCTTCGCCAACCCGCTTCATCTCGAACACGCGCTCGTAGAACTGGGCCGCTTTCTCCTTGTCGCTAACGACGATCGCGATATGCCGAAGCCGTGCCATGCCCATCTCCCTTGCAGCGCCTGGTGAGCCGCAAGATTACGTCCTCGGCGCGCTGCCTGTCCATTTCAGGCTCATTCGCGGCTCTCAGGGGTGATGCCGGCATCGGGCGGCGGGCGGCGCTTTCCCTGTTCATTGGCCGCGCGCACCCTCCTATAATGACGCCAACACCCGCAGCCTACCGGTTGCGGTGCGGTCGAGGGGGCCTTCCACTACCGGCGGTACGCCGCCAAACGGTTCACGATTCGGTGCGAATCGGGCATTATGGTAGGTTGGCCGGAGCAAGCGCCGTGCGGGCCATTCGTTACCGCTATGCCCGCTGTTGAGTGTGGTTCAGGGCCAAGAGGAACGCGTGACCATGTCGTTGCCGTCGCCACAGGGGCTGTACGATCCGCGCCGCGAGCATGACTCGTGCGGCGTCGGGTTCGTCGCCCACATCAAGGGCGAAAAGAGCCACGACATCGTCCGTTGGGGCCTCCAGGTCATGGTGAATCTGGAACACCGCGGCGCGGTCGGTGCCGATCCCCTGGCGGGTGACGGCGCCGGCATCCTCCTCCAGATCCCCGACGACTTCCTGCGCGCCGAGTGCAACGCCGTGGGCATCGCCCTGCCCGAGGTCGGCGCCTACGGCGTCGGCATGGTGTTCCTGCCGCGTGCCGCGACCGCCCGGGCGGCCTTCGAGCACCGCGTCGAGCGCTACGTCCGGGCCGAGGGTCAGGCCGTGCTCGGCTGGCGCGACGTGCCGGTCGACAATTCGCGTATCAGCGAAGAGATGAAGAAGACCGAGCCCGTGGTCCGCCAGATCCTCATCGGCCGGGGCGCCAGCATCGCCGATGACGACGAATTCGAACGCAAGCTGTTCGTTATCCGCAAGCGGATCGAGAACTCGCTCCTCGGCGCGCGTCCGCACGCCGGCATCGAGGACTTCTATATCCCTTCGATGTCGGCGCGGACCCTCGTCTACAAGGGCATGGTGATGGGCAACCAGCTCGTCACCTACTACAAAGATCTCGACGACGCACGCCTCACGAGCGCGTTCGCGCTGATACACCAGCGCTTCTCCACCAACACCTTCCCGTCGTGGCGCCTCGCCCACCCCTATCGAATGGTGTGCCACAACGGCGAGATCAACACCCTGCGCGGCAACGTCAACTGGATGGCGGCGCGGCGGCACTCCATGAAATCCGAGCTGTTTGGCGACGACCTCGACAAGCTGTGGCCGCTCATTCCCGAGGGCCAGTCCGATACCGCTAGCTTCGACAACGCGCTCGAGCTCCTTGTGCTGGGGGGCTATTCACTGGCGCATGCGATGATGCTGTTGATACCGGAGGCGTGGTCGGGCAACCCGTTGATGGACGAAAAGCGGCGCGCGTTCTACGAGTACTACGCCGCGCTCATGGAGCCATGGGATGGGCCGGCGGCGATTGCCTTCAGCGACGGACGCCAGATCGGCGCGACTTTGGACCGCAACGGCTTGCGGCCCGCACGCTACATCGTGACCGACGATGATCTTGTCGTCATGGCCTCCGAGGTCGGCGTGTTCGACGTGCCGCAAAGCAAGATCGTCAAGAAATGGCGCCTGCAGCCCGGCAAGATGCTGCTCATCGACCTCGAGCGCGGCCGTATCATCGACGATACCGAACTCAAGGCCGAGCTTGCCTCGGCGCAGCCGTATCAAGAGTGGCTCGCGCGCACGCAGTTCGTGCTCGAGGACATCGCGGCCGAGCCCCTCGCCGAGGCCCCCGTGGAGGATACGCTCCTCGACCGGCAGCAGGCGTTCGGCTACACCGACGAGGACCTCAGCGTCTTCTTCGAGCCGATGGCATCAAGCGGCGAGGACCCGGTCGGCTCGATGGGCACGGACACGCCGCTGGCCGTGCTCTCACGCCGGTCCAAGCTGCTCTACATGTACTTCAAGCAGAACTTCGCGCAGGTCACCAACCCCGCCATTGACCCGATCCGCGAGGAATCGGTGATGTCGCTGGTGTCGCTCATCGGGCCGCGACCCAACCTGCTGGGCCGCAACCACGCCGACGACCATTGGCGGCTCGAGGTGCGCCAGCCAGTGCTCACCAACGGCGATCTCGAGAAGATCCGGCGTATCACCGATCACGTCGGGGCAGCCTTTCGTACCCAGACACTGGACATCTGCTATCCGGCGGCAAACGGCGCCCATGGCATGGCGGAGGCGCTCGAGGCTCTGTGCCAGCGCGCGCACCAGGCGGTGCTCGAGGGATATAACATTCTCATCCTGTCCGACCGCTCGATGAGCCGCGAGCGAATCGCCATGCCGGCGCTGCTGGCGACGTCGGCCGTTCACCACCACCTCATCCGCGAGGGGCTGCGCACCGAAACGGGCCTCGTCGTCGAGACAGGCGAGGCGCGCGAAGTGCACCACTACTGCCTTCTCGCCGGCTATGGGGCCGAGGCCTTCAATCCTTATCTCGCGTTCGAGACCCTTTCCGCCCTCCGACCGAGCCTGCCGGAGGAGATGACCGAGGACGAGGTTCAGGCGAAGTACATCAAGGCCGTCGACAAGGGCATGCTCAAAGTCATGTCCAAGATGGGCATCTCGACCTTCCAGTCCTACTGCGGGGCACAGATTTTCGACGCGGTTGGCCTGTCGAGCGCGTTCGTGGCCAAGTACTTCACCGGGACGGCGACAATGATCGAGGGCGTCGGCCTCGAGGAAATCGCGGCCGAAACCGTGGCCCGCCACCACCTCGCCTATGGCGACTCGCCGATCCTGCGCAACATGCTCGATCCTGGCGGCGAGTACGCCTTCCGGCTGCGCGGCGAGGACCACACCTGGTCGCCCGACACGATCGCCGACCTCCAGCACGCCGTGAACGGCAACAGCGGCGACAAGTACAAGGCCTTCGCGCGCGCCGTCAACGACCAGAACAGGCGGCTCATGACGCTGCGCGGGTTGTTTACGCTACGGCCCGAGAGCGAGCCGGTGCCGGTCGAGGAGGTCGAGCTGGCGACGGACATCGTCAAGCGGTTTGCCACCGGCGCCATGTCCTACGGATCGATCTCGCGCGAGGCGCACACCACCCTCGCCATCGCCATGAACCGTATCGGCGGGCGCTCCAATACCGGCGAGGGCGGCGAGGAACCTGACCGTTTCGTGCCGCTCGCCAATGGCGATTCGATGCGCTCCGCGATCAAGCAGGTGGCCTCGGGGCGCTTCGGCGTGACGACCGAATACCTGGTCAACTCGGACGAGTTACAGATCAAGATCGCCCAAGGCGCGAAGCCGGGCGAAGGCGGCCAGCTGCCCGGCCACAAGGTCAATGGCCCGATCGCCAAGGTCCGGCACTCGACGCCCGGCGTCGGCCTTATATCGCCCCCGCCGCACCACGACATCTACTCGATCGAGGATATCGCCCAGCTCATCCACGATCTCAAGAACGTCAACCCGGAGGCGCGCATCAGCGTGAAATTGGTGTCGGAGGTCGGCGTCGGCACGGTCGCCGCCGGCGTCACCAAGGCACGCTCGGATCACGTCCTGATCTCGGGCTTCGAGGGCGGCACCGGCGCGAGCCCCTTGACCTCGGTCACCCACGCAGGCTCGCCGTGGGAGATCGGCCTCGCCGAGACGCACCAGACCCTGGTGCTCAACCGCCTGCGCGGGCGCATCGCCGTGCAGGTCGATGGCGGCATGCGGACCGGGCGCGACGTCGTGGTCGGCGCCATGCTCGGGGCCGATGAGTTCGGCTTTTCCACGGCGCCGCTCATCGCGATGGGCTGCATCATGATGCGCAAATGCCACCTCAATACCTGCCCGGTTGGCATCGCCACCCAGGACCCGGACCTGAGGAAGCGTTTCACGGGGACGCCGGAGCACGTGATCAACTACTTCTTCTTCGTCGCCGAGGAAGTGCGCGACATCATGGCGTCCCTCGGCATCCGCCGGTTCGACGATCTTATCGGCCGCTCCGACCTCCTCGATATGCGCCGCGCGGTCGGCCACTGGAAGGCGCAGGGCGTCGATTTGGCCCGCATCCTCCATCGGCCCGAGGCCGGGCCCGGCGTGGCGGTGCGCCACTGCGAAGTTCAGGACCACCAGCTCGACAAGGCGCTCGACCAGTGGCTGATCGAGCGGGCCAGGCCTGCGCTCGAGTCGGGGCACCCCGTCGCCATCGAAACGCCGGTCCGCAACATCCAGCGCACGGTCGGCACCATGCTCTCTGGCGCCGTCGCCAAGCGCTACGGCCACGCCGGTTTACCCGAGGATACGATCAGCATCAAGGCGACCGGCTCCGCGGGCCAGAGCTTCGGCGCCTTCCTCGCGCATGGCATCAGCATCGAACTGATCGGCGACGCCAACGACTATGTCGGCAAGGGATTGAGCGGCGGGCGCATCGCCATCTACCCGCCCGCCGACTGTCCCATCGTGCGAGAGGAAAACATCGTCGTCGGCAACACGGTCCTCTACGGCGCGGTCAGCGGCGAGTGTTATTTCTCAGGCGTCGCCGGCGAGCGCTTCGGGGTACGCAACTCGGGCGCTACCGCGGTAGTCGAGGGGGTGGGCGATCATGGCTGCGAGTACATGACGGGCGGCGTTGTCCTGGTGATCGGCCATACTGGGCGCAACTTCGCGGCCGGCATGAGCGGCGGTATCGCCTATGTCTTGGACGAGGACGGCGACTTCGAGCGGCACTGCAACCTGGCGATGGTCGACCTCGAGGCGGTCGACCCGAAGGACGTGCCGCCGACCACCAATGGCGGGACTGACCCCCTCGCCGATCCCATGCGCTACGACGCGGCGCGCATCAAGACGCTCATCGAGCGCCACCTGCACTACACCAACAGCGCGCGGGCACAGGCCATCCTTGCGGACTGGGCGACCTACGCGGCGAAGTTCGTCAAGATCATGCCGGTCGACTACCGCCGCGCGCTGCGGGAGCTTCAGGCCGCCGAGACCGACCGGGTCGCCGAAGCGGCGACCGCGTAACCGCGACCTCCATGGGCAAGGTCACCGGATTCCTGGAATTCGGACGCAGCGATCGTCCGTCGCGGCCGGTCGACGAGCGCCTCAAGCATTGGCGCGAGTTCTACACGCCGCTGTCCCCGGACGAGCTACGCACTCAGGGCGCGCGGTGCATGGACTGCGGCATTCCCTTCTGCCACACCGGCTGCCCCGTCAACAACATCATCCCCAACTGGAACGATCTCGTTTACCGCGATCGCTGGCGCGACGCGCTCGAGGTTCTGCATTCGACCAACAACTTCCCGGAGTTCACAGGGCGCATCTGCCCCGCTCCGTGCGAAGCCGCCTGCACCCTCAACATCAACGACGACCCGGTCACCATCAAGACGATCGAGTGCGCCATTATCGACCGCGGGTTCGCGGAAGGCTGGGTGACGCCGCTGCCCGCTGCCCGAATGACGGGCAAGCGCGTCGCCATCGTCGGCTCGGGTCCGGCCGGCATGGCCTGCGCCCAACAGCTCGGGCGCGCCGGCCACGCGGTGACCCTGTTCGAGAAGCAGGATCGGATCGGCGGTCTCATGCGCTACGGCATTCCCGACTTCAAGTTCGAGAAGCAGGCGATCGACCGACGCATGGAGCAGATGGCGGCCGAGGGCGTGGAATTCCGCGCCGGCGTGCATGTCGGCACCGACGTTCCGGCGGCGCAGCTCGTCGATGACTTCGATGCCGTCGTCCTTGCCGGTGGCGCCGAGGATGCGCGCGACCTGCCGATTCCCGGGCGCGAGCTCTCTGGCATCCATCAGGCCATGAGATACCTCGTCGAGCAGAACCGGCGGGTCGCCGGCGACGACGCGCCGGCGCCGGGCACGGAAGACACCATCCTGGCCGAGGGAAAGCACGTCGTCGTCATCGGCGGCGGTGACACCGGATCGGACTGCATCGGCACGGCGAACCGCCAGCGTGCCGAACAAATCGTTCAGCTCGAGATACTGCCGACCCCGCCGGACGAGGAAAACAAAGCCCTGACATGGCCTCACTGGCCGCTCAAATATCGCACCTCGTCCTCGCAGGAAGAGGGCGTCGAGCGCGATTACAGCGTCACCACCAAGGCCTTCAAGGGGGAGAACGGAGAGGTCAAGGCACTGCATTGCGTGCACGTCGACTGGCAGGCCGGCAATGACGGACGCATGAACATGGTCGAACAGCCCGGTACCGACTTCGAAATTCGCGCCGACCTCGTGCTGCTCGCGATGGGATTCGTGCATCCCGTCCACGAGGGCATGCTGAGCGAGCTCGGCGTGGCGCTGGACAGGCGCGGCAATGTCGAAGCCGACACCGACGCCTACCAGACCTCGATCGCCAAGGTCTTCGCGGCCGGCGACATGCGGCGCGGCCAGTCGCTGGTCGTGTGGGCCATTCGCGAGGGCCGGCAGGCCGCGCGCGCGGTCGATGCCTTCCTTATGGGCGAGACCAACCTTCCGCGATGAGCCGCGCCCCTCCGCCCGCGCCGTGGGCGCGCGACGCCGGCCCACGGGGCAGCAGCCCGGTGCCGCCCCAACCCTTGGCCCACGGCGGCGATCTCGCGGGCGCGGCGGCCTTGTACGGTGGGCCCGCGGGTGGCTGGCTCGATCTGTCCACGGGCATCAACCCGCACCCCTACCCGGTACCCGAACTCCCTCCGCGGTGCTGGACCCGCTTACCTCAGCGCGACGACGAGGCCGTGCTTCTCGATGAGGCACGTCGCCGCTACGGCGTTTTACAAGAGGCCGAGGTGGTCGCCGCCGCCGGGAGCCAGGCTCTGATCCAGTGGCTGCCCCACCTGCGCGTGCCCGGCCGCGTCGCTGTCCTCGGGCCAACCTACGGCGAGTACGCGCGCTGTTGGCGCGAAGCCGGCCACGAGGTCGAAGAGGTGGCATCGCTCGCGGATTTGGCGCGAGCCGACGTGGCCGTCCTGGCAAACCCCAACAATCCTGATGGCCGTGGCGTGCCGCCGGCGGATCTTGGCGCCCTACGGTCGGATCTGGCGGCGCGGAGCGGCTGGCTCGTGGTCGACGAGGCCTTTGCCGACACGGCGCCCGAGCTTACCTTTGCGGCCGAGGCGGGATCCCCGGGGCTGATCGTCCTGCGCTCGTTCGGCAAGTTCTACGGCCTCGCGGGTGTGCGGCTCGGCTTCGCGCTGACCGACGCTACCCTGGCCGGCCGTCTACGAAGCCGGCTCGGACCCTGGGCCGTTGCCGGCCCGGCGCTCGAAATCGGCCGTATCGCCCTGGCCGATCGCGAATGGGCGCACACCATGCGGCGCCGGCTCGCGCGCGAGGCGGTCGCGCTCGATGCGGTGCTGGCAGGGCACGGACTTGACGTGGTCGGCGGCACGACGCTGTTCCGGCTGGTCGCCACGCCGGCGGCCCCGGCGCTACACGCGCGGCTCGCGCAACGTGGGATCCTGATCCGGCACTTCGCGCAACGGCCGGATTGGCTGCGCATCGGTCTCCCCCCCGACGGACGCGCCCTCAGCCGCCTCGACGCCGCGCTTCGCGAGGCGCTCGCGCCCGCCGCGGTATCGGCCTAGCGCGAGCGCTCGCTCACCCCGGCCTGCCCAAACGTCGCCATGCCGCCGTGCACCGCCGCCGCCGCCTTGACGATCGATGCCGCCAGGGCAGCACCCGAAGCCTCGCCGAGGCGCATGCCGAGATCGAGAAGCGGCTGCTTGCCGAGCGCGTCGAGCAGCCGGCCGTGCGCGGCCTCGGCCGAGCGATGCGCGGCCAGGCAATGATCCAGGGCCGACGGATTGAGGGCCGCAAGCGGCGCCACCGCCGCGGTCGCGACGAAGCCGTCGAGCAGCACCGGTACGCCTTCGAGGCGCGCTGCAATGACAGCGCCCGCAATCGCCGCGAGCTCGCGCCCGCCCAGGCGCGCGAGGACGGCCACCGGGTCGGAGAGCGTGGTACGGTGCGTCGCGATCGCCGCCTCGACGGCACCGAGCTTGCGCTCGAGGCCGGCATCGTCGATGCCGCTCCCCGACCCCACCCAGTCGGCCGCCGCGCCGCCATGGAGGGCGTGGCACAGCGCGCTGGCCACGGTGGTATTGCCGATGCCCATCTCGCCGACGCACAGCAGGTCGATGTCCGCCTCCACCTGTTCCATGCCGAACGCCACGGCCGCGGCGCACTCGGTGTCGCTCATCGCCGGCGCCGTCGTGATGTCGGCGGTCGGGTGCTCGAGCGACAGCGCGTGCACCGCAAGCTCGGCGCCGACGGCGCCAACGAGCTGATTGACGGCCGCACCCCCGGCGTCGAAGTTCGCCACCATCTGCGCGGTGACGGCGGCCGGGTAGGCCGACACGCCGCGCGCGGCGACGCCATGATTCCCAGCGAAGACGAGCACCTTCACGCGCTCGACGGCCGGCGGATGGCGGCGCTGCCAGGCCGCGAGCCACACGGCGATCTCCTCGAGGCGGCCGAGCGCGCCCGCGGGTTTGGTGAGCATCGCATCGCGACGCTCGACGGCGCGTGCGCTCGCCGTGTCGGGACCCGGCAGGGCC
Organism: Alphaproteobacteria bacterium; assembly: GCA_965261735.1. GTDB lineage: Bacteria > Pseudomonadota > Alphaproteobacteria > SHVV01 > SHVV01. Next base: position 4,699,728 of record OZ253470.1, on the reverse strand, counting down.
GCCACGAGAGCGCGAATGTCCTCGCCATTTACCGGCTTCGCGAGCGCCACGCTTTCCCCCTAGCTGAGCCCCAATGGCCGGCATCATACAGCGCGCCCTGCGCATTCGGGCAGACCCCGCGATGACGACAAAGAACGAAGAGCACGGGCCCGACTCCACCGGCGACGGCTGGGCCGAGGATGTGCGCGTTGCCGCGAGCTTTCTCACCCGGCTATCGCTTGGCGTTGCCCCGCCGGCCGCCGGTCGGTTGGCCGCGGCCGCCTGGTCTTTTCCTCTCGTGGGCATGGGCGTGGGCCTCCTCGGCGCCGGCGCCTTTGGCCTCGCGCACGTGCTCGGCGCACCCGCGCCGCTCGCCGCCATTGCCGCGGTCGGAGCCCAGATTTGGGCCACGGGGGCGCTCCACGAGGACGGCCTCGGCGACTTCGCGGACGCGCTCGGCGGGCCAACGCGCCGGCGCAAGCTCGCGATCATGCGCGACGCCCGTATCGGCACCTATGGCGTTATCGCCCTCGTGCTTGGTCTCGCGGCGCGCATCGCCGCCATCGCCGCCGTGGCCGAGCCGGCGGCGGTGGTCGGCGTGCTCATTGCCGCGGGCGCCGTTTCGCGTGCCGCCGTCGTGTGGATGATGCATGGCCTGGCGCCTGCCCGCGCCGATGGGCTCGGCGCCCAGGCGGGACGGCCTGAGCGTACCCGCGCCATCGCCGCAACGGCGATCGCCGCGGCGGCGCTGCTCTGGCTCGATTTCGGCGCCCTCGTGGCTGGCGTCGTCGTCGCGGCCCTCGCCGCCGCCGCCGTCAGTGCCCTCGCCCGTCGCCATCTCGGCGGACAGACCGGCGATGTGCTCGGCGCCGGCCAACAGGCCGCCGAAGCGCTGTTTCTCGCCGGCCTCGCGTCCGCGGCCGGCGCTTGACGGCTTGCTCCCCAGATGGGCTGGCGCTAAGATTCGGCGGCGGTCAAATCAACAAGGGTGATCGGCGGATGGCCACGACAAAAGCGCTAAGCGCGACGCCATGGATGAGGGTCGGATCGATCGTCGCGGCGATCCTTTTTGGCGCGCTGCTGATCTACGGTGCCGGCATCGCCAACTCGGCGACGCTCCACAACGCTGCGCACGATTCACGGCACGCCCTCGGCTTTCCCTGCCACTGAGCTATGCTGCGCGAGATCGTATTCTCGGCGCTGCTCGCGGGCCTCGTCGGTGGCCTTCTGGTCAGCGCCCTGCAGGCGACCAGGGTAACGCCGCTGATCATCGAGGCCGAGCGCTACGAGGTTGCGGCGCCCTCGGCGAGCAGCGCGAGCGAAGACCACGACCACGCCGCTGACGACGAGGAATGGGCGCCCGCGGAGGGCGCAGAGCGCATCGCCTATACCGTGCTCGCTAACGTCCTCCTCGGCGTCGGGTTCGCGTTTCTGCTGGTCGCCGCGTTTGCGCTCTATGGCGGCGTCGACTGGCGGCGCGGGCTCCTGTGGGGGCTGGGCGGCTTCCTCGCGTTTCATCTCGCGCCCGCCCTCGGCCTGCCGCCGGAACTTCCCGGCATGGCCGCCGGCGATGTAGCCGCGCGGCAGATCTGGTGGCTCGGCACCGTCAGCGCCAGCGCCGCCGGGCTCACACTCCTCGTATTCGCCCGCCACGCCGCGTTCAAGGCGCTCGGCGCTGGGCTCCTCATCCTGCCGCATGTCATCGGCGCGCCGCACCCCGAGGCCTGGGCGGGCTTGGTGCCGGCCGAGCTGGCGGCCGCGTTCGTATCGGCGACCCTTGTGACCAATCTCCTGTTCTGGCTTACCGTGGGCGGAGTCGCAGGCTTCGCCTACCGCCGGCTTGCCGCCACCTGATCAACGCGCCTAGGCGCGGTCGATCAGGTGGATGAACGAGCCCATCACGTTGGCACGGCGGGCGCCGGTCGCACCGGTCTCGCGGCCGCGTGCGTCGCGGCACTGGAAGAGGGGCGCCGCGGGGCGTTCGCGGACCACCGCCGCATAGTGGAACTCGTGGCCGCGAAAGGCGGCGCCGGCGACACCTAGCGCGCTCGCATCCGTGAGCCGTGCCTGGCGATAGCCGAGGTGGAGCCTGCGCTCGGCAAACGACGTCTCGAGCGCGAGCAAGCCTGCCATGGCGTGGCGCACCCCTCCTGCATCGATCAGGACTTCGCCCAGGACCATGTAGCCGCCGCACTCGCCATACACCGTCGCCCCGCGCGCGGCGGCCGCCCGCAGGCCGCCTAGGAAGCCGGCGTTCGCCGCGAGGCGCGGCGCGTGAAGCTCGGGATAACCGCCCGGGAGGTAGACGGCGTCGGCCGCCGCGTCAGGCGCCTCGTCGTCAAGCGGCGAAAACGTCATGATCTCGGCACCTGCGCGGCGCCAGCCCTCGAGAACGAACGGATAGGAGAACGCAAAGGCCGCGTCCCGCGCCACCGCGATGCGCCGGCCGAGCGCTGGCAGTGGGGCGTCGCGGGGCCCCGGCGCAAACTCGGCGGGGCGGGCGAGCGCACGCACGGCCGCGGTATCGACGTAGCGCCCGACGAGGCGCGCCGCCCCGTCGAGAATGCCGTCGAGTTGGCCGTGTTCGTGTGCCGGCACCAGCCCGAGGTGGCGCTCGGGCAACTCCGCCTCGGGGGCCGTGGGGATGGCGCCGAGCACCGGAATCCCGAGCCCCGCGCAGGCTTCGCGCAGGGTCTCGACGTGGCCCGACCCGCCGACACGATTGAAGACCACACCGGCGATGCCGACATCGGGACGGTAGCTGGCAAAGCCGTGCACCACGGCCGCGGCCGAGGCCGCCTGGCCACCCACGTCGACGACGAGGATCACGGGCCAACCGGTGAGCACCGCCAGGTCGGCGGTCGACCCGGTACCGTCCGGGGCACCGTCGAACAGGCCCATGACGCCCTCGCCGATGAGGAGGTCGGCGCCGCCGCCGGCGGCCGCGGCGAGGGCGAGAAGTGTCTCGGGCCGCATCGCCCAGGGATCGAGGTTGGTGCACGCGCGCCCGCTGGCCGCGGCGTGGAAGGTGGGATCGACGTAGTCGGGGCCGACCTTGAACGAGGACACCGCCAGACCGGCGTTCCTGAAATGGCGCAGGAGCGCCAGCGTAAGCAGTGTCTTACCGCTCCCCGACGCCGGCGCCCCGATCACGAACGCTGGGGCGCTCTGCCCCATCAGGTGTGCGCGGCCGCCGGTGCGATGAACCAATCCAGGCTCCCGCGCATCCCCACGACCTCGCCGACAACGACGAGCGCCGGGGGCGTCGCACCCTGCGCGGCCGCCTCCTCGGCGCAGGCACCAAGGGTTGTCTCTATCACCAGTTGGTCCGGCAGGCTCGCGTTGCAGACGATGGCGACGGGCTCCTCGCCACCGCGCCCGGCCGCGAGGAGGGAGTCGGCGATCGCGGCGAGGTTGCGGAGCGGCATGTAGACGACGAGAACCGGTGCGCCCCGGGCAAGAGCCGCCCAATCGACACGATCTGGCCCATGGCCGGCTGAGGTGTGCCCGGTGACAAAGGCGACAGCGGCGTTGGTATCGCGGTGGGTGAGCGGGATACCGGCGTAGGCGAGGCCGCCGATACCCGCCGAGATGCCCGGAACGATGCGAAAGGGCACGCCGGCCGCCGACAGCGCCGCGGCCTCCTCGGCGCCGCGCCCGAAAATGAACGGGTCGCCGCCCTTGAGGCGCAAGACCCGCTTGTCCTGTCGGGCAAGCTCTATGAGGCGGGCCGAGATATCGCCCTGGTGAGCCGACGGGCGCCCGCCGCGTTTACCCGCAAACTCGAGCGCCGCCCCGGGGTTCGCCAGTCGGAGAATGCCCTTACTCACCAACGCGTCGTAGATCACCACCTCGGCGGCTCCGAGCGCCGCGAGCGCGTGCACCGTCAGTAGTCCAGGATCGCCGGGGCCCGCCCCCGCGAGCCACACCGAACCCGGCGCGAACTCCGGCAAGTCGGGAATCAACCGATCCATGGCAGGCCACGATTGTCGCACATGCGGCGCCGGGCCCGCTAGCCACGGACGCGCGTGCCTCGCTACACTCCGCGCATGGTGCGAAAACCGAGCGGCTCGCTGCGCCGCGGCTGGACCACGGGCGCCTGCGCCACGGCGGCGAGCAGCGCCGCCTACGAGGCTCTGTTGACCGGCGCCTTCCCCGACCCCGTCACCATCACCCTGCCCCGCGGCGAGGCGCCGAGCTTCGCCCTGGCGCGCGAGGCTCTCGCGCCGGACGAGGCGATGGCCGCCGTCGTCAAGGATGCGGGCGATGACCCCGACGTCACGCACGGGTGCCTTGTCGTAGCGACCGTGCGCCGGGGCGCGCCCGGCTCGGGCGCCACGTTCCGCGCGGGCGAGGGAGTGGGCATCGTTACCCGGCCCGGCCTCGAACTCGCGGTCGGCGAGCCGGCCATCAACCCGGCGCCGCGGCGCATGATGCGGGACGCGGCCGCAGCCATAGCGGCTCGCCATGACGCGGCGCCGGACATCGAGGTCGAAATCGCCATCCCGGGCGGCGCGACGCTGGCCGAGCGAACGACCAACGCCCGCCTGGGCATCAAGGGCGGATTGTCCATCATCGGCACGACCGGGGTCGTCATCCCCTACTCGTGCGCATCGTGGATACACTCGATCCATCGCGGGATCGATGTCGCACGGGCCGCCGGAATCGAACATGTCGCGGCGTGCACGGGATCTGTGTCTGAGAGGGCAGCCCAGCGCCTGCTTGGCCTACCCGAGGAGGCGTTGATCGACATGGGCGATTTTGCCGGCGGCACGCTCAAATATCTGCGTCGTCACTCGATCCCGCGGCTCACGATCGCGGGAGGCTTCGCCAAGATCGCCAAGCTCGGGATGGGCTACCTCGACCTTCACTCGGACCGGAGCGCCATCGATCCCGCCTGGTTCGCGGCGCTGGCTGCCGATCCCGAGAGTGCCGGGGGCATTGTCCGCGCGATCGCGGGCGCCGCCAGCGCCGGCGAAATCCTGGCCCTCGTACGGGCTGCTGGCTTACCCCTCGCCGACCGCGTCGCCGCGTGCGCCCGCGAGACGGCGCTGGCGACGCTCGCCGGCGGCATCGATGTGGGCGTCGCGATCTTCGATCGGCGAGGTGAGCTCGTGGGCCGTGCCGATGGCTGAGCCGCTCCGGGTGTTGATCCTTGGCGGCACCGCGGAAGCCGCCGCGCTGGCGGCGTGGGCGGCGGCGCAGCCCGCGATCGCGGTTACCTCGTCGCTCGCGGGGCGCACCCGCGCACCGAGCCGGCTCGCCGGCTCGGTGCGCGTCGGGGGCTTCCAGGGCGCGGAGGGCTTAGCTGCGTACCTGCGCGAACAGCGCACCGATCTGCTCGTCGATGCGACCCATCCCTTCGCGACGACCATTTCGGCCAATGCCGAGGCGGCGTGCGCGGCGACGCGTGTACCCCGGCTGACGCTGTGCCGCCCGCCGTGGCCGCGCGAGCCGGGCGATCGCTGGATCGAGGTGCCGGATGCGGCCGCGGCAGCGCTTCGCGTGGCTGAGGCCGGCGCGCGTGTCTTTCTCTCGCTTGGACGCCAGGAGTTAGCACCGTTCGCCACCATCGATTCGGCCTGGTTCCTGGTCCGCCTGATCGAGCCGCCGGAGACGCCGGTGGCGCCCGCCCACCACCGGCTCATTCTCGGCCGCGGCCCCTTCACGCTCGAGGGCGAAAGGGCGCTGCTCGCGGCACACCGCATCACCGGACTCGTGAGCAAGAACAGCGGTGGGTCCGCGACCTACGCCAAGATCGCGGCGGCGCGCGAGGCGCATCTCCCGGTCATCATGATCGCGCGCCCGCCGGCACCCGCGGGCGAAAGCGTCGCCGACGTCGACGGGGCGGTGGCCGCTATCGCCGAGCGCCTCGGCGCGGCCGCATCAGATGGGCATGCCGCGGGTCGTAAAGCCGGCTATCGGTGAAGTCACACGCCGCCAGCACCCGGCCCACGAGAATGAGGGCGGTGCGCGTGATCTTGGCGGCGCGAACCTCGCGTTGGATATCGGCGAGGGTTGCGCGCAGGATGCGCTGGTCCGGCCAACTCGCGCGATGGACGACGGCGACCGGGCAGTCCGCGCCATAGAACGGCAGCAATTCCGTGACGACTTTCTTGAGGTTGCGGATCGACAGGTGAATGGCGAGCGTCGATCGCGAGGCGGCCAGAACGGCAAGTTCCTCGCCTGGCGGCATGGGCGAGCTCGCCATCGACGTTCGCGTTAGCACGACCGTCTGGCTCACCTCGGGCAAAGTGAGCTCGACCCCGAGCGCGGCCGCCGCGGCGGTATAGGCCGGCACGCCGGGCGTGATGTCGTAGCCGATGCCGAGTAAATCGAGCCGGCGCATCTGCTCGCCGATGGCCCCGTAGAGGCTCGGGTCGCCCGAGTGCACCCGGGCGACATTGAGGCCGGCTTCGGCCGCGGCCGCCATCTCGCTAATGATTTCATCGAGCGTGAGAGGTGCGGTGTCGATCACGCGCGCACGCTCGGGCGCTTCGGCCACGATGGCCTCGGGCACTAGGGAGCCAGCGTAGAGGCATACCGGCGAGCGCCGGATCAGGTCGCGCCCGCGCACGGTGATGAGATCGACGGCACCCGGGCCGGCCCCGATGAAGTGGACGGTCAGGCCGCGTCCTCCGGCTTGATCCTGGAGGCATAGCCGCGCGGCGTGTAAACCCATGTATCGTGGCGACCGGCCGCGCGCCGCGTCGTCGAGGAACCGACGAGCACGAGCGTCAGCATGTCGGCGTCTTCCCCCGTCAGATCGCCGAGCGCCGTTACCCTCACGGTTTCGCCGGTGCGGCCGAGATTGCGTGCGAGCACAACCGGCGTTTGCGGCGCGCGGTGGCTCAGCAGGATGTCGCGCGCCCGCGCGAGCTGCCAGAAGCGCCGCCGCGAAGCCGGGTTGAACAGCGCCACCACGAAATCGCCGGTCGCCGCCGCGACCAGGCGCCGCTCGATCTCGGGCCACGGCGTCAGCAGATCGGATAGCGAAATCGTACAGAAATCATGGCCGAGCGGTGCGCCGGCACGGGCTGCGGCCGCCTGCAGGGCCGATATGCCAGGGCAAACGGAAATCGCGACCCGCCGCCACTCGGGCCGCTCCTCGCGCTCCCAGAGCTCGAAGACAAGGGCCGCCATGGCGTAGATGCCGGCATCGCCGGAGGAGACCAGGGCGACCGCGCGGCCTCTTGCGGCGAGGTCGAGGGCGCACCTGACCCGCGCTTCCTCCTCGCCTAGAGCGAACGCGTGCAGGCTCTTGCCGGGCAGGTCGACGAGGTCGAGGTAGGCGCCGTAGCCGACGACGTCGGTGGCGGCGGCGAGCGCCGCCTCGGCCTCGAAGGTCCGCCATCGCGCATCGCCCGGCCCAATACCGACGACCGCCAGCGACCCGCGCGCCCGACCGCGCGCCACGGCCTCGATCACGTGCGGTGCCCACGCGACGGCGCAGGTCGCGCGGGCGGACTTGGTTTTGGTAACGACGAGCCTCCCCTCCTCGCCCACGGCGGCCAGGGCCGCGGCCTCGGCGACGCCGTGGCAGCCGACCGCGCGGTAGACGGCCGGCGAGGGGTTGGCGAGGCGCGGCGTCAGCGCTTCCAGTTCGGCGGCGGCGAAGAACCGCGCGCCGACACCGAGCGCTGCCGCCGCCTGGTGAACGGCGGGCTCGTCGGCCTTCAGATCGAGCGAAAAGACCCCGGCGACCGAAGCTTCCGCCAACCCCGCCTCGTCGAGCACGCGGTGCACCAGGGCGATGAGCTCGCCCGGATCGGCACCGCTCTCGCAGCCCACGCCCACGGCGAGCGAGCGCGGATGGTAGACGAGGTTGGCGGCGCCACCGCGGGCCACTTCGGTGCCGATCGTCAAACACAGCTCGGCCCCGTCCGCGAACGGCAGGTCGCTTGCTGCGAGCCACGGCGCGGCCCCCTCGATGCGGACCCGGGCACCGGCAAGGAGCGCGCTGCTGAAGGCCTTCACGTCGTCAGGGTTGGCGAGGTGCCAGCCTTGGGGAGGCGTGTCGAGGGCGACGCCGAAACGAAGATCCCCAGCGGTGGTGATGGCGGCGCTAGCGCCGAGCGCGCTGGCGATGGCGCGCGCGAGATCGTTGGCGCCGCCGTGGCCGCCGAGGAGCGGAATCGCGACGCTGCCATCCTCGGCGACGGCGACGACCGCAGGCTCGCGCCGCTTATCGGCGAGCACGGGCGCCAGTGCACGGATCAGCACGCCGGCCGCGCACACGCCGATGATCGGCGTCCCCGCCTCGAAAAGCGCGCGCACGTGTGGCGCCACCGAAGCGACCGCGACATCCGCAGCCACCCGGCTCACCACCCCATGCAGCTTCGCTCCCGGCAATACGGTCGCGATACGCCGAGCCGTGTCGAGCCCGCTCGGGCCGAGAACGAGGATTGCCGGCACCGGCTTCACGACCAGGCGTCGCCACGACGGTGTACGAGCACCATGGAGAAGTAGGGGGCGGCGCCCTCGTCGACCTCCGACAGCGGCACGATGCGCTGGCTCGCCATGGTCGCGTGCTCGACATAGCGGGCGCGACCCTCGAGCCCGAGCGTGCGCAGCGCCCGCCGCACCCCGCCAATGTGCTTGCCCACCTTGATGATGGCGGCGGCCTCGACCGCCTCGAGGCGCTTGACCAGCTCGGTCTCGCCGAGCGGCGCCGGCAGTACCGACAGCGCATCGTTGCGCGCGGCCAAGGGCGCGCCGAGGACCGCGGCGGCGGCCGTGAGGGAGGATACCCCCGGCACGACCTCCACAGGGTACCGCTCGGCAAGGCGCCCAAAGAGGTACATGAATGAGCCGTAGAAGAACGGGTCACCTTCGCACAGCGCGGCGACGTCGCGCCCCGCCGCGAGGTGTTCGCCAATGCGCCGCGCGGCGTCATCGTAGACCTCGCGAGCCGGAAAGCGTGCCGCTACCATCGGCATGCGGATAGCGATTTCCATCTGTTCGCCGGGCAGGTGCGGCGCGGCAATGGCGCGCGCCAGGCTGTCGCCCGCGAGCGGCGCGGGATAGGCGATGACGGGCGCGGCACGTAGGCGCTTCAGGGCCTTCAGCGTGATGAGCTCGGGATCGCCGGGGCCGATCCCGAGACCGTAGAGCCTGCCGGTCATGGTTTGTGCGCCGTCCACTGCGTGATCGGCAGCATCGGCCGCCACGCGGTGTGGCCGCCGATCGGGCCGGCGCGGGATAGGGCGATGCGCGTGAGTTCGCCGCCCACGCGCGCGCGCCACTCGGCCAGCACCTGTTCGCCCTCGAGGGTGACCGCGTTGGCGACGAGCCGGCCCGCCGGCTTGAGGGCGCGCCAGCACGCCTCGAGCAGCCCCTCGGACGTCAGGCCACCACCAACGAAGACCGCGTCGGGCGGATCGAGGCCTTCGAGCGCGGCCGGCGCAGCCCCGGTGACGATCCGCAGGTTCGGCACCCCGAGGGCGGCCGCGTTGTCGGCGATGGTGCGGGCGCGTAGGGCGTCGCCTTCGATGGCGATGGCGTCGCCGCCCGCGCGCATCCATTCGATGGCCACCGAGCCCGCGCCCGCGCCGACGTCCCACAGCAGGGCGCGCGGCAGGGGCGCCAACGCGGCGAGCGTCACCGCCCGCACCTCGCGCTTGGTCAGCTGGCCGTCGTTGGCGAAGGCCTCGTCCGGGAGCCCGGGAACGCGTGGGCGCACCACGGCCCCTGCCCCGGCCACACACTCGACCGCGAGGGTGTGGAAGTCGGCGGCGCGCCCGGCCCAGGTGTTCGCGCGGCCCTCGACGGTTCTTTCCGCGGCTCCACCCATGTGCTCGAGAACGACGAGCCGGCTATTGCCGTAGCCGAGCCGCGACAGGGTGGCGGCGACCTGCGCCGGCGTGTCGCCATCGTTGGCCAGGATCAGGAGCCGGGCGCCGGGATTGATGTAGAGGTGGACGAGATCGAGCGGACGGCCGTGCAGCGTCAGCGTCTCGACCTCGGCGAGCGGCCAGCCGAGCCGCGCGCATGCCATTCCGAAAGCCGACGGCGCTGGGATGATCGTGAGCTCGCCGATCGGCACGTGCTTGGCCAAGGTTACGCCGACGCCGAAGCACATCGGATCCCCGGTCGCCAGCACGCACACCCGTTGGCCGCGGCGCCGGGTCACGTCGTCGACCACGCGCGACAGGGGTGTCGACCAGGTCAGGCGCTCGCGTCCATCTTCCGGCACCATCGCGAGATGACGCGCGCCGCCGACGAGAACCTCGGCCGACTCAACCATCGCGCGCGCCACCGGCGCCAGCGCATCGAGCCCGTCCTCGCCGATCCCGACGATGCCGAGCCATTTGCTCATCGGTCATCGCCGGCCGCCAGTGCGTTGATCGCGGCGGCCGCCAGGGCACTGCCGCCGCGGCGCCCCCTCAGCGTCATGAAGGGCACCTCACCGGTCGCGATCAACGCCTCCTTGGCTTCGGCCGCGCCGACGAAGCCGACGGGGAAGGCGAAGATCGCGGCGGGCTTGGGCGCGCCCTCGGCCATCAGCTCGATCAACCGGAAGAGCGCGGTCGGTGCATTACCGATGGCGACCACGGCGCCGTCGAGGTCGCCGCGCCACAGCTCCACGGCGGCCGCCGAACGTGTCATCGCCCGGGGCGCGGATGCGCCGGAGGCCACGCCGTCGAGGCGGCAGAGCACCGCATTGGCGCGAGGCAGCCGATTCTGCGCAATGCCCGCGACCACCATGCGCGCATCGCACAGCACCGGCGCGCCTCGCGCGAGCGCGGCGCGGCCCGCGGACGCCGCATCCACGGACCAGGCGAGGTCGGCCACGATGTCGGGCATGCCGCAGGCGTGGGTGAGGCGCCGGGCGATGGCGGCGATGTCGGTGGGCCAGTCAGGGAGATTGGTCTCGGCACGCACGATCGCGAAGGATCGGCGATAGATCTCCTCGGGGTCGCGCAGGTAGTCGAACATCAGTCCTCGCCCGTGGGCCGCGCCATGCTGCGCGGGCCGAGCGGGTGGTCGGCCTGCGGATAGGGATGATGATGAGCGTGCGCGTGGCCGTGGTGGTGAGGCGTGGCCGCCTCATCGGCATCCGTGCCGGCGCCCTCGGCGTGGTGGTGGTGGCTCATCTGCGGGGCGCCGACCTCGTCCTCGAACCCCAGGAGCTGCTCGCGATACTTGCACAGCTGGCAATTCATGTTGTTGGTGCCGTCGAGGATCTCCCGCACCCGCTCGGCGAACGCATCGAGTACCAGGGGGTGGTCGTTGAGGTAGGGCGCCTTGAGGAATTCGATGTCGGGGTGGCGTGCGGCGACCTGGTCGGTGTGGGCGTAGATGCGCTTGACGAGGCGGCCGGTGAACAAAAAGTAGGGAAACACCACGATGCGCCGGTAGCCGAGCTTGGCGGCGTGCTCCAGAGCGGGCTCGACCACAGGGAAGGTAAGGCCGGAATAAGCGGTCTCGGCCCAGCCGAAGCCCATGCCCTCCCACAACAGGCGGCAGACCTTGGCCACGTTGCCATTGTGGTCGGGATCGGAAGCGCCGCGGCCCACCACCATCAGCAGGGTATCGTGGCGCGCGACGCCGTTGCTGCCGCCCGCGAGGGCCTCTTCGATACGCTCGCCGGCAGCCCTGAGGAGCTTGAGATCGATCCCGAGGTCACGGCCGTAGCGGATGTCGATGCCGTGCTCGGCGGCGTAGGCGTTGAGCACGGCGGGGATGTCGTTCTTGGCGTGGCCGGCCGCGAACAGCATGCCGGGTATCGCCAGGATGCGCGGGCATCCCCGCTCTCGCAGGGCATCGAGCCCGTCACGAATCACGGGCCGCGCGAACTCGAGAAAGCCACTATCGACATCGTACTCGGGGAGCCGTTCGCCCATGCCGCGGGCGACCGCCTCGAACTCGCGCACCGCATCGACGTCGCGACTGCCGTGGCCGCACACCATGATCCCCGTCCGCGTCATCCTCTGCCCCCGTGCTCGTGCTGGCCTGCGCCCCTGCCGGTACCGGCGTTGACCGGCGCCGCCGCCGCGACCATTCTTGCGCGATGCTGTTCAACCCCGGGTTCCCCGTCTACGCCGAAACGCCGGACCCGCTTCTCGTGCTGCTGCTGGCGATGGCGATCGACGCGGTCGTCGGCGATCCGGCTTGGCTGTATCGGTGGGTGCCGCATCCGGTCGAGATCCTCGGCCGCCTGATTGCGTTTGTCGAGGCGCGCTGGAACAGGCCGCTCCTCAGCGAGGATGCACGGGCGCGGCTCGGCGCTACGTCCACGATGGCCATAATCGCGGGTGCCTTTGCCGTGGGATGGGGGGCGGGCTACGGGCTGCGCGAGCTGCCGCAGGGATGGTTGGTCGAGGCGGCGCTCGTGAGTAGCCTGATCGCATTCCGTACGCTCGACGACCGCGTTCGCGCCGTGGCGGCGGCGCTGCCGGCGTCGCTCGCCGGGGGACGCGAGGCCGTGAGCCACATCGTCGGCCGCGACCCGGACACGCTCGATAGCCACGGCGTCGCGCGGGCATCGATCGAAAGCCTGGCCGAGAGTTTTTCCGACGGCGTCGTCGCGCCGGTGTTCTGGTACGTCGTGCTCGGGCTCCCTGGCCTCCTCGCCTACAAGGCCGTCAACACGATGGACAGCATGATCGGCTATCGCACGCCGCGCCACGAGGCGTTCGGCCGTGCCGCGGCACGCGCGGACGACGTCGCCAACTGGGTGCCGGCGCGCATTGCCGGCCGGCTGATCGCGCTCGCCGCGTACGTGTTGCCGGACTTCGACGGCAAGCGGGCTTTCCAGGTCATGTTCAAGGCCGCGCGCCAGCACGCCTCGCCCAATGCGGGCTGGCCGGAAGGGGCGATGGCCGGTGCGCTCGACGTGGCGCTCGCGGGTCCGCGCAGCTACGACGGGATCAGCCGCGACGACGCGTGGATCGGCGGCGGCCGGCGCGATGCCACGGCGGACGACATCCGTGCGGCGTTGACCCTGTATCGCGCCGCCGGGGCCGCCCTCGCGCTGTCGGTCGCGGCCCTGCTGCTGGTCAAATAGCCCCTCAGCCGGCACGAGCGACCTCCAGGAGTCGATCGAGCGCGACATGGCGCTCGAGATGGCTGGCGAGGTCATCGAGCACGGCGTCCAGCTCGGCCTCGTAGGCGACGCCGCTCGGTGCGCGCGTGCCGAGCCGGGCGAGAAAGGCACCGCGAAAGCGGTCCGATGAAAAAAGGCCGTGGATCATACAGCCCTGGATACGACCGTCGGGCGAGGTCGCACCGCCCTCGGCGCCCGCGAGCCGGAACATAGGCCGCTCCGCATCGCGCCCCAGAGTGCACCCGACGTGCATGGCATACCCCGATACCGGCTCTCCGCTGGCGATCTCAAGGCCGGCGACGGGGGCGAGCGTCTTGGTGCCGGTAAGCTCGGTCTCGACGTCTAGCCACCCGAGCCCCTCGGCATCGCCGGGTGCACCCTCGATGCCGGCGGGATCGGCGATCCGGCGCCCGAGCATCTGGTAGCCGGCGCAGATACCGAGCACGGCGCCGCCGCGGCGGATGTGCGCGGCGATATCGACGTCCCAACCCTGGGCACGCAGGAACCCGAGGTCGACCAGCGTCGCCTTCGACCCCGGCACCACGATGAGGTCGGCATTACCCGGCAGGGCGCGGCCCGCCGGTACCATGTCGAGCGCCACGTCGGGCTCGGCCGCGAGCGGATCGAGGTCGTCGAAATTGGCGATGCGCGAGAGCATCGGCACGGCGATATGGATGGCGCCATTGGCCGGGCGGACAAACCGGGACAGCGCCACCGCGTCCTCGGCCGGGAGACGATTGGCGCGCTCGAAGTAGGGTACGAGGCCGAGGCTCGGCAAACCGGTCCGCGCGCCGATTTCAGTCAGGCCGGCCGCGAACATGGCGGCATCGCCGCGAAATTTGTTGACGATAAAACCGGCGAGCCGCGCCCTCTCGGCCTCGCTTAGAAGCGCGCACGTGCCCACGAGACTGGCGATCACGCCGCCGCGGTCGATGTCGCCGATCAGCACCACGGGCACGCCCGCGGCCTCGGCGAAGCCCATGTTGGCGATATCGCCTTCGCGCAGATTCACTTCGGCGCAGCTTCCGGCGCCCTCGACCACGATCAGGTCGGCTTCCTCACCGAGCCGCGTGAAGCTCTCGAGTACCTTAGGCAGGAGCGAGCGCTTGAGGTCGTGATAGTGGGCGGCATCGGCGTTGCCGACGAGCCGCCCCTGAACGATGAGCTGCGCCCCGACCTCGCTCTGCGGCTTGAGCAGCACCGGATTCATGTCGCTGCTCGGCGGCACGCCGCAGGCCCGCGCCTGCAGCGCCTGGGCGCGCCCAATCTCGCCGCCGTCGGCCGTGACGGCCGCGTTGTTGGACATGTTCTGCGGCTTGAACGGACGCACACGCAGGCCGCGGCGCGCATAGGCACGGCCGAGGCCGGCCGCGAGCACGGACTTGCCGACGTCCGAGCCCGTGCCCTGCAGCATCAGCGCCGCCGGATTCAAAACTCGATGCCTCGCTGCGCCTTGACGCCCACGGTGAAGGGGTGCTTGACCATCGTCATCTCGGTTACCAGGTCGGCCGCCTCGAGGAGCGCCGGCTTGGCATTGCGCCCGGTCACCACGACATGGAGATCGGGCGGCTTTGCCGCGAGGAACGCGACGATTTCGTCGAGCGGCAGGTAGTCGTAGCGCAGCACGATGTTGAGCTCGTCGAGGACGATCATGTCGTAGGCCGGCTCGGCGCCCCGGCATGCCTCGATCATCTCCTTGGACGCGGCCCACGCCGCCTGCGCCGCGGCGATGTCACGCGCGCGGTCCTGGGTCTCCCAGGTGAAGCCCTCGCCCATCGTGCGGATCGTCACCTGATCCGGGAAGCGCTCGAGTACCTTGCGCTCGCCCGTCTCCCATTTACCCTTCACGAACTGCACGATGCCGACCCGCATGCCGTTGCCGAGCGCTCTCATCGCGAGACCGAAGGCGGCCGTCGACTTGCCCTTGCCCTTGCCCGTGTGGACGATCATCAGACCCTTTTCGATCGTCTTGGTGGCGAGGATCTTGGCGCGCGCCGCCTTGCGCTTGCGCGCCTTCTCGTTGGCGCGCGCATTGATCTCGTGCTCGCTCGGCGTGCTCATCCCGCCCCCTCGCCTGTCGCGAGCGCGGTCAGGTCGCCGTGAGCGGCATTGGCGCGCGGGTGCCATAGGCCGCGTTCTTCCGCTTCCAACAAGCGCTCCGCCATCTCGCGGGCGGCGCTCGGGTTGTTGGCCTGGAGGAACGCGCGCACCTCCGCGTCCTCCAGATAGGCCGCGTACACCGCATCGAAATGCGCGTCCGTGACGGCGCGCGCGGTGGCGGCGAAGGCGAAGAGGTAGTCGACGGTGGCCGCCATTTCGCAGCCACCCTTATAGCCGTGGCGCATGACCCCGCGGATCCACTTGGGGTTGATGACACGGCCGCGGACGATTCGCCCAACCTCCTCCTGAAGCGTCCGGATCTTGGGACTCTCGGGGCGCGAGTGGTCGTTGTGGTAGGTCACCGGTTGGGCCCCGGAAAGGACCCGCACCGCAGCCGTCATGCCACCCTCGAACTGGTAGTAGTCGTCGGAATCGAGGAGATCGTGCTCGCGATTGTCCTGGTTGTGCAGCACCGCGTCGACGGCACCGAGCCGGCTCTCGAACAGCGCGTGCTCGGCCGCGCCCTCGACGCCGGGCGCGTAGGCGTAGCCGCCCCAGGCGACGTAGGCGCGGGCCAAATCCGCCTCGCTCTCCCAACCGCGCTCGTCGATCAGGGCCTGGAGCCCGGCACCATAGGCGCCGGGCTTGGCGCCGAACACCCGGTAGGCCGCGCGCCGCGCCGCCTCCTCAGGCGGGGCCCCGGACGCCACGAGGCGCGCCGCTTCATCGGCAACGCGCACCCTCAACGGATTGGCCGCGGGCGGCTCGTCGAGCGCGGCGACCGCGCGCACGGCCGAATCGAAAAGGTCGATCTGCGCCGGAAACGCGTCGCGGAAGAAGCCGGACACGCGCAGCGTGACGTCGATGCGCGGGCGGTCGAGCACACCGAGCGGCATGATCTCGAAGCCCGTAACCCGCCGCGAGGCGCCGTCCCAGGTCGGGCGCACCCCCATCAGCGCCAGCGCCTGAGCGATGTCGTCACCGCCGGTGCGCATGTTGGCGGTGCCCCAGGCGCTGAGCGCCATCGACGCGGGCCAGCCGCCGTGCTCCTGGCGGTAGCGCTCGAGCAGCAGGGTCGCCGACTTCCAGCCGAGGAGCCAGGCCGTGGGCGTCGGCACCGTGCGGGTGTCGATCGAGTAGAAGTTGCGGCCCGTGGGCAGCACGTCGAGGCGCCCGCGGGTCGGCGCCCCCGACGGCCCCGGAGGTACGAAGCGGCCGTCGAGGCCCGTTAGCATGCCGTCGATCTCGGCGCTCGCGCAGGCCTCCACGGCCGGGCGCAGGTTGGATTCGATCCCGTCGAGGACGGCGCGGGACGCGGCCCACGCGGGCGCCGCCTCGACCTCGCCCGCCACGAGCGCGCCCGCGAGATGTTCGAGGCGCTCCACCGTGTCGCCTTGCGTCCGCCACGCCACGCCGCTCGCCAGCACCTCGGGTCGCGGGCCGGTCCACGGAGCGCCCATGGGGCAATCGAGCGGATCGAAACGGTCGAGCCCGAGGTCGCTCGCGAGGGCGCGCAGGAGCGAGGCGTTAGCGCCCTTCGCATCCTCGCGCGGTAGGCGAGTGAGGGCGACGAGGAGATCGACAAGCTGCGCCCCCGCCGGGGCTTCGCCGAAGATGTGGAGCCCGTCGCGTATCTGCAACTCTTTGATCTCGCATAGATAGTTGTCGAGCTTGGCGAGCGCGACCTGGTCCTCATCGGCGCGCGCGATGCCGCAGTCCTGATCGAGCCCGATGGCGCGGGTCAGGTCGAGGATGTCGTCGCGCAATACGCCGAGGCGTCGGGGATCGAGCCCCGCCGCCTCGTAGTACTCGTCGATCAAGTGCTCGAGGTCGCTCAGCGGCCCGTAGGACTCGGCGCGCGTCAGCGGCGGCGTCAAATGATCGATGATGACGGCCTGGGCGCGCCGCTTGGCCTGCGTCCCCTCGCCCGGATCGTTGACGATGAACGGGTAAAGATGCGGCAGCGGCCCGAACGCGGCCTCAGGGAAGCAGCCGGCGGATAGCGCCAGCGACTTGCCGGGTAGCCATTCGAGGTTGCCGTGCTTGCCCATGTGCACGATCGCGTGGGCCGAAAATGGGCCGCGCAGCCACGCATAGAAGGCGAGGTAGCCGTGCGGCGGCACCAGCGCGGCATCGTGATAGGTGGCCTGGGGATCGATGTTGTAGCCGCGCGCGGGCTGGATGCCGACGATGACGTTGCTGAGTTCGAGGACCGCCAGATGAAAGGCGTCGCCGGTCACGAACGGGTCCGTCTCCGGCGCGCCCCAGCGCTCGCTCACGGCGCGGCGTGCGCTTTCGGGCAAGGTGGCGAAGAAGGCGCGATAGTCATCGAGGGACAGCTCGGCGCCGCCGTGGCGGGCGCGCCGCCGGTCGTTGGTCGGGCCCTGCTGCAGCCGCTCGATCAGCGCATTGCCATCGGCCGGGATGGGCCCCACGCCATAGCCGGCGCCGGCCAGCGCCCGCAGGACGTTGATCGTGCCGGCCGGGGTATCGAGGCCAACGCCGTTGGCGAGCCGGCCGTCGCGGTTGGGGTAGTTGGCGAGGATGAGAGCGACGCGGCGCTCGGACGGCGGCGTGCGCGCAAGAAGGGCCCAGTTGGCGGCGAGCGCCGCGGTGAACGCGATCCGGTCGTCGCGCGCCGCGTAGGCGCCGAGCGATATCTCGGTCGCGCGGTCGTAGCGCGCCTCGGCCTTGAACGAGACCG
This sequence comes from Alphaproteobacteria bacterium, assembly GCA_965261735.1. GTDB lineage: Bacteria > Pseudomonadota > Alphaproteobacteria > SHVV01 > SHVV01. Next base: position 4,681,897 of record OZ253470.1, on the reverse strand, counting down.
CGCGCCCCACGATGCGCCCGTCGACCTCGGGCAGGGCCATGTTCATCGCGATGTCACGCGCCGAAAGGCCTGCACTGCCCTCCTCCCATGCCGCCTCGTTGCCGCCCGAGAAGATCGTCTGAATGACCGGGCAGCCGGCGCCGTCGAACGGCGTCGGGGTGCGTGCGCGGCCCGGGCTCGAGACGGCAAAGCCCGTCGTGTTGAGCACCACGTCCGGCTTCGCCTCTTCAAGCAGCGCGGTCAGGATCTCGGCCGCGAGCGCATCTTTGAGGCTCCCGACATAGACGGGAAGCGGGTTGAGGCCATGATCGCGAAGGGCCTCAATCAAGGCGTCGACGGGCGCGAGGTTGGCGGCCTGATAGTGGGCGCGGTAGAAAACGAGCGCCGCGATGGGCGCCGCGGCGGACCATTCGGCGCGCACGCGATCGAGGCTCGGCCGATCGCAGCCCGGCCAGTAGAGCCCCGCGCGCAGCAGCGGCACCGGCTCCCGCCAGTCCGCGTCGTGGCCGACGAGGCTTGCCGCGTACGCGAGCAGTCCCCCGGCGTTGCCGGGCCCGCCATGTACGCAGTATTGCCACAGGCGATGATAGGCATCGCTGGGCACGTTGCTCAGCCCCTTGAGCTCGGCGTCGGGCTGATCGTCTCCCGGCAAGAGCGCGAGCGCGACGTCGTGGCGGTCGCACGCCTCGCACAGCTGCTCGACGCCGTAGGGCCAATAGCCGGCCCCGCCGAGCAGGCGCACGATGACCAGGCTGGCGCCCTGCACGACGCTGTCGACGTAGAGGTCGACTGACAGGTTGTGGGTCAGGTGGAGGACATTGGCGAGACGGACGCTGGGAAAGGACTCGCCGAGCCTGGACCGCGCCGCCGCGAGGCAGGCGAGCTCGGTGTCGGCGGCGGAGAGAATGACGATATCCCCAGGGGTTTGGGCGAGATCGACCACGCCACCGCCATCGCTGATAAAGCCCGGCTGGGCGGCGAGCAGGTGCATGGGTCAGGCCGCGATCGCTGCGCGGATGGCGGCGGCGTCGAGGCCGCGGGTGCCGATCACCACGAGCTGTCCGCAGCGCGCCTCGCCGCTCGTCCAGTCGCGATCGTAGTGATGTTGCAGGCGCCCGCCCACGCCCTGCACGACGAGGCGCATGCCCTTACCGGCGACGGCCGCGAATCCCTTGACCCGCAGGATGTCATGGCGAGCGATCAGGGGAGCGAGCCGCGCCATCAGCTCGGCCGGCGAGACCACCGGCCCGAACTCGACGGCGAAGCTCTCGAACTCGTCGTGGCCGTGGTCGTCGTCCTCGTTGTCGTGGTGCGAGGGCCGACGCTCGAGATCGTCCTCGGCCGCCGCCCCGAGGCCGAGGGCCACGCCGGCCGCGATGGCGCCGTGCCGCGTGGCCACGACCTTGACCGCCGGGCTGACCTCGGCCGCGATGGCGCGCCTGAGGTCGGCCAGGGCCGCGGCATCGAGAAGATCGGCTTTATTGAGCACCACGAGGTCGGCGCACGCGAGCTGATCCTCGTAGAGCTCTTCGAGCGGACTATCGTGGTCGAGCGTCGGGTCCGCGGCGCGCTGCGCGGCCAGCGCCTCGGGATCGGGCGCGAACCGCCCCTCGGCCACGGCGGCCCCGTCGATCACCGTGACGACGCCGTCCACGGTGATCCGGCTACGGATCTCGGGCCATGCGAGGGCCTTGACCAGAGGCTTGGGCAGCGCGAGCCCAGAGGTTTCGACCACGATGTGCTCGGGCGGAGCGGGGCGGCCCAGCAGGGCATCGATGACCGGAAGAAAATCGTCGGCCACGGTGCAGCACAGGCAGCCGTTGGCGAGCTCGACGATGCTGCCCGGATCGCACGACTCCAGGCCGCACCCCATGAGGATTTCGGCATCGACCCCGACATCGCCGAATTCGTTGATGACCAGAGCCAAGCGGCGGCCGGCCGCCGTCCGCAGCAGGTGCTGGATTAGACTCGTCTTGCCGGCGCCGAGAAAGCCGGTGATGACGGTAACCGGAATCTTGGCCGCCGACATCCTTAGCGGCCGTCCGGAGACTTAAGCGCCTGCGGCAGGCCTGCGACCATGAAGATCACCGACTCGGCGAGTTCCGCGATGGCCTGATGCAGGCGCCCGGCATGGTCGCGAAAGGCGCGCGCCAGGGCGTTATCGGGAACGATGCCGAAGCCGACCTCGTTGGACACCAGCACGACGGGGCCGGCGAGCCGCGGCAGCAGGTCGGTTAGCGCGGCCCGCTCGCCATCGATCGAGCGGCCCGCGGCCATCAGGTTGGCGAGCCACAGGGTGAGACAGTCGACGAGCACCGCGCGTCCGGGGCCGGCCTCCCGACCGAGTTCGCCGGTGAGGTCGAGGGGCACCTCCACGGCGCGCCAGCGCCCGCCGCGGCGGGCACGGTGGCGGTCGATGCGCTCGGCCATCTCCGCATCGCCGGCCTGCGCCGTAGCGAGATAGACGCAGTCGCCGGGCTGGCCCTCCACCAGGGCCTCCGCGTGATCGCTCTTACCGGAACGGGCGCCACCGAGAATCAGCGTGACGGGAGGCAATCGGGTCGGCTCAACCACGGACACGTCCTCCCACCGAGGTTCCTGTGGACCGGCGGCCGACGAGGTTTCCTGGCTCGGGGTCAACGGTTCCGGCGCCTTCCCGATGCCAAAGCATCAGTGGCTGTGTTGCCGAGACCTCACCACTTACAGTTGCGGGGGCAGCGCCGGGCTGGTCGCGGAACGACGCCACCGGCTTCCCTCACTTCGGCTCCAGCGAGCCTAGCACGAAGCCCGAGACGGCGCTACGTCGCGCAGGCGGCGTCTCTAGCTGTGAATCGGTGTCGCGGCGGTGAACGACTGTGAGCGCGGCGAGTGCCGCTCGTTACGAACCCTTCTTACCCTCGAGCGGCTCGAGCAGGGCTTCCATGCCGAGGCTCATCGTCTCGGTCGTCCAGTCGTCGAGGCGGTAGAGCCAGCCCCCGGTCCGCTTGTTGAACGCGGCGACGCGCTCGGGCAGCGGCAGGGGCTTGCTTTCGTCGGTCCCCTCGTCCTCGGCCTTGGCCGACTCTTCGGTAGCCGCCGGCTGCGCGGCGGCCCCCGTCGGTTCAGCCCTGGCCGTAAAGCGGGCCCATTTCTCGCCGTCGATTTCCGCGATCTCGGCGGTGACGACGAAGCCGTCGAATGTCGTCATGTGGGCCTGGTGGTACGGCTCGGGGAAGGTGAGGCCGGCAGCTGGCCGAACGTCGTCGAGGTCAACGTAGGCGAAGGCGTTGCGCAGGCGGTTGCCGGCGGTGTCGCTGCTCAGCTTACGCCCCTCGGGAATGTCGTCGACGACGAAGTCGTTAGCGAGCGGCGTCTCCTTGCCGGCCGTCAGCTCGGTGCCGTCGGGCTGGCGAACGACGACGCGCTGGATTTGCTTTTCATCGACCCGCAGCACCTCCCGGTCGAGCCAGTCGCGCGGGGTCTTGCCGACCTTCAGCTCGCCCTCGGCGAGCCAAGTTTGCGTCTCGTCCGCGCGGCGGACGTAGGTGCCGCCCTTGCCACCGGCATACACGCTGTAGCGCCGTTTGCCGACGACCGTTCCGGCGAGTGCATCGCCCGCCCCGTTGCGCAGCGTCACCGCGACCGACTTCGCGTCCTCGCCCGCCGGGTTCTCGAGTTCGAGTCGTGCGTGCCGGTCCGGGCGGGCGGTCTTCGCCTCGAGGAGCTTGAGATCGGCGAGGCCGACCAGCAGGTCGCGAACCCGGTCCTCGGGGACGGGGTAGTCCTCGCGCTCCTTGAGCGCCCATCCCGACCCGGTGTTGGTTACCGTGAACCTCTCCTCGCCGGCCGCGACCTCGACCGCCACGACCTGGTCGAGCTTGGCGTCGAGCCCCGGCACCAGTGATTCGCCGGCGGCATCGAGGGTGACCGGCCGAGACCTGTCGAGCGCGGCGACGGAGGCGGCGAGGACGGCAACGGCCGTGACCGCCGTTAGAATGAAAAAGCTTCTCGGTGTCATCATCAAGACCTGGCGTTGCCGATGGTAGCGTTGTCAACCACTCTGCGCCTGGACGTGGCGGCCGAAGCGAACCCTGCGGACGATGGCGAGACCGATGGCGATGAGCCCGACCAGGAGCGGAATGGCACCAATATTGATCACCCGGAGCCAAGCGCCGAGGGCCTCGATGTCCTTGCGCAGCGCGTGCTGCACGTCGCGCAGCTGGCCCCGGATGTCGACCATTTCGGCGCGGAACTCCTGGATCGCGTCGCGCTGCTCGGCGGTGAGAATGACGCCGCCCTCCTCGTCGGTCTGGATGTCGCTGATCTTCTTCTCGACATCGCTCAGCTTGGCTTCGAGCTCCTGCTCCTTGGACCTGAATTTGAGCTCGGCCTCGCGACGGATGCTGTCGACGAGCTCGAAGGGGCGGACCGAAAGCCCGCGGCTGCGAAGACCGATAACGGCGCTGTCGCCAGCGAGATTATCGAGCGCATTGAGCACGAAGCTCGCGTTGCTGGCGATCGGCACCGACAGCCGCTGGCCGAGAAAATCCTGCGTCCTGACCCAGGCTTGGTCGGTTAGCATGTCGACGTCGCCGACGACGATGACGTGCGTCGGACCCTCGGCGGCGGCCAGGTGGGGCGCGCGCGGCGCCTCTTCGGCCTTATCCGTGGCATCGGAGTCGCTCGCCTGCGCCGCCGGCTTGGCCTCGGTCCCGTCCTGCTTGGCTTCCGTGGGCGGCGGACCGTCGACGAACGCGCTCGCCAGGGTGCCGTTGAGGCGGGCTGCCAGGACGAGTTTCTTGCCGCCCGATTTGAATTCCTCGAGCAGGCGGATCGGATTGGGGGCGTACCTCACCTTTTCGGCGTTGACCCGCATGGATTCGACGCTCGAGGTGACCAGCGGCGCGAGCCCGCTCGAGCTCCCATCGACCTCATCGAAGCTGCCCGCGCTCATCATGTTGAGGAGCGCGATCTGGCCGGTCACGACATCGTCCCCGGCGAAGTGCTCCGGGCCCAGCGACAGCCACGGCAGATAGTCGGCGACCACGTTACGGCTGCCGACCTGGGCCGTGACCCTGAGCGCCGACAGCCGGTCGCCGACGATTTGGTTCGCCGGCTGCTCGATACCCCAGCCGGCGAACAGCTTGTCGAGACCATGGTTCGACGGCGGCGACGGCATCATCGGGTTGGCGCGGGGCTGGCCCTCGAAGTGGGGATCGGCAAAGATCAGCGTCCGGCCGCCGCGCATCACGTACTGATCGATGGCGTAGAGGGTATCGCCGGGGAGCTCGCCGGGCTGGGCCACCATCAAGACGTCCACGTCCTCCGGAATCTCGCGTCGCTTGGAATCCAGCGTACGGACGTCGAAGAACTGCTCCATCTGCTGATAGATGACCCACGGCTGGTACTGCTTGGCCGGATCGGCCGACAGCGGCAGCGGCGTGAGCAGGCCGAGCACCTTCTTTTCCGGATTCGCCAGGTTGTAGACGAGGCGCGTGAGATCATACTCGAGGAAAGGCTCGCGCTCCGGTGAGAAAAAGACGATCGCGTCCTGGTCGTCGGTGCTGTTGGTACCGACCAGACCGAAATAAACGAGATCACCGACCTCGTTGACCGGCACGCCGCGCAGGCCGAAGCCCACGGCGCGGTCCTCCTCCTGCGTGAAGGGTTCGGGATTGAAGAGCTGGAGGATCAACCGGCCGCCGGCGATGCGCTCGTATTGTTCGAGCAGCTCCTGTACCCGCGTCGCGTAGCGCGCAAAGGTCGGGTCGGCCTGACGCAGCTGCTCGGAGAGGTAGAGGCGAAGCGTGATCGGCTCGTCGATCGACTGCAGGATCTCGTGGGTTCCGGGCGACAGCGTGAACAACCCCTCCTCGGTGAGATCGAGCTGCGCCGTCCGAAACACCGCGGTCGAGAACACGTTGACCGACAGGAACAGCACGATGGCGAGCGCGATGGTGCCGATGCCGAGGGCCCTGCGATCGAGATTCATGCCGCGCTCAGCCATGTCTCAAGCCGCTTTCTTGAGGTCGACGATCACGGTGTTGACGTAGACCGCGGCGACCATCAGCGAAACGAAGTAGATAACATCGCGAACGTCGACGACGCCCTGAGTAATGGCGACGAAATGGGTGAGGAAGCTCAACGACGCGATCAGCTCGATGACGAAGTCGGGCGCCCAGGCGCGAAAGGCGCCGAGCACGAGGTCGACTCCGCTCATCAGGAACAGGAAGCACACCGCGGCCCCGACGATGAAGGCGATGACCTGGTTCTTGTTGAGCGCCGACACGCAGGCGGCAACCGCAAGAATGGCCCCCGCCATCAACCAGCTGCCGAGATAGCTCGCGACGATGAGACCGTTGTCGGGATCGCCGAGCAGGTTGACCGAGATCCAGATCGGGAACGTCATGGCGAGCGCGATGGCGGTCACGAACCAGGCCGCGAGGAACTTACCGAGCACGGCCTCGAAGGTCGACACCGGCAGCGTCATCAGGAGCTCGATGGTCCCGGTTTTGCGCTCCTCGGCCCACATCCGCATGGCGATAGCGGGGATGAGGATCAGGTAGAGCCACGGCTGAAACGTGAAGAACGGAGTCAGATCGGCCTGCCCGCGCTCGAAGAAGGCGCCGATGTAGAAGGTGAAGGCGCCGACCGCGGCGAGAAAGATGACGATAAAGACGTACGCGAGCGGGGTCGAGAAGTAGCTCCGCAGCTCACGTTTGGCGATGACCCATGTCTGTGCCATTCCGAGCACCGTTGTCAGCCGGCCAACGTTATGCGGCGGAAGACATCGTCGAGATGGCCCGATTCGATGCGCAGTTCGTCGTACGGTACCGAGGCTTTCGCCAACGTCGCCCTGACCTCGTCTGAAATGTCCCGGCCCGCTTCCGATAGGGCGAGAAGCGCCGTGCGGCCGTCGAGCTGGCTATCGGCCTCGACACGCCCCACCGAGCCAAGACGCTCCAGCTCCTGTTGCGCGCCGGGCGCTTGCTCGCTCTTGAGCACGACCCTGACCGCGTGGTGATAGTCCGAGCGGGCGCGCAGCTCGGCCGGCGTCTCGTCGACGACGATACGACCGCGGGCGATGATGATCGCGCGGCTACACACTGCGTCGACCTCCTCGAGAATATGGGTCGAGATGATGATCGCCTTGTCGCCGGCCATCTCGGCGAGCAGCGTCCTCACCTCGTGCTTCTGGTTGGGGTCGAGTCCGTCGGTGGGTTCATCGAGAATCAGGACGTCGGGATCGTGCAGCAGTGCCTGAGCGAGACCGACGCGGCGCTTGTAGCCCTTCGAGAGTGTCTCGATCGGCTGATACAGCACGCCCTCGATATTGAGCTTGGCGACGGCCTCGTCGACGCGGCGGCGCCGCTCCTGGCCGCCATAGCCCCTGACCTCGGCGAGGAAACCGAGGAGGTCGCGCGGCGTCATGTCGCCATAGAGGGGGGCGCCCTCGGGCAAGTAGCCGATGCGGCGCTTGACCTGGATGGGTTGGGCCGCGACGTCCAGGCCGCACACGGCCACCTTGCCGGCGCTCGGTGGCAAGAAGCCCGTGATCATCTTCATGGTCGTCGATTTCCCGGCTCCATTCGGCCCGAGAAAGCCGAGCACCTCGCCGCGCGCGACGGTGAAGGTAACGTCGTCGACGGCCGTGAGCGGGCCGAAGCGCTTGGTCAGGCCCGCGACATCGATCAGTACATCCATGGCGAGCTGCCCTCGGTCTGCTTCCCTGCGGCGTTCTGCGCGCCGCCCCTCCGGTAGTTCGTGCCCGCGGCCGCCGTGGCCGCTGCCGGCGATGCCGAGCCGCGCGCGCCGCGGCCTGGCATCGCCGAACGGTTGCCCGAATTAGAAGTCCATGTCGCCCATGCCACCACCCGGCATCGGCGGCGCCGCGTCCTTCTTCTCCGGCTTGTTCGCGACCAGTGCCTCGGTAGTGACCAGCAGGCCGGCGACCGACGCGGCATCCTGGAGCGCCGTGCGAACGACCTTGGTCGGATCGATGATACCCGCCTTCATCATGTCCTTATAGGCACCAGCCTGTGCATCGTAGCCGGCGTTAACATCTTTGCCCTCGAGCAATTTGCCGGCGACGACCGATCCGTCGGCGCCCGAGTTCTCCACGATCTGCCTCACCGGCGCCTGCAGGGCGCGGCCGATGATTCCGATGCCCACGCGTTGGTCGTCGTTCGCGGCCGACAGGTTCTTGAGCGCCCTGGTCGCGTAAAGCAGGGCCGAGCCGCCACCAGGGACGACACCCTCCTCGACCGCGGCGCGGGTCGCGTTCATCGCATCCTCGACCAGCTCCTTGCGCTCCTTGACCTCGACCTCGGTGGCGCCGCCGACGCGAATCACGGCGACCCCGCCCGACAGCTTGGCGAGCCGTTCCTGCAGCTTCTCGCGGTCGTAGTCCGAGGTGGTGTCATCGATCTGGCCGCGAATCTGGCCGCAACGACCCTGGATGTCCTGCTTCTTGCCGGCGCCGCCGACAATGGTGGTGTCGTCCTTGGTGATGCTTACCTTCTTGGCAGTGCCGAGCATGTCGACGGTGACGCTCTCGAGCTTGATGCCGAGGTCCTCGGAAATGACCTGACCGCCGGTCAGGATGGCGATGTCCTCGAGCATGGCCTTGCGCCGATCGCCGAAGCCGGGCGCCTTGACCGCCGCTACCTTGAGCCCGCCGCGCAGCTTGTTGACGACGAGCGTCGCCAAGGCCTCGCCCTCGGCGTCCTCGGCGATGATCAACAACGGCCGACCCGATTGCACGACCGACTCGAGCAGCGGCAGCATGGGCTGCAACCCGGCGAGCTTTTTCTCGTGCAACAGGATGTAGGGATCCTCGAGCTCGCTGACCATGCGCTCGGCGTTGGTTACGAAATAGGGAGAGAGATAACCGCGGTCGAACTGCATGCCCTCGACGACATCGAGCTCGGTCTCCAGCGACTTGGCCTCCTCGACCGTAATGACGCCCTCCTTGCCGACCTTCTGCATGGCCTGCGACACCATCCGGCCCACGCTGGGGTCGCCGTTGGCGGCGATCGTGCCGACGTGGGCGATCTCCTGGTCGGTGGTAATGCGGCGTGAGCGCTTCTTAAGTTCGGCCACGACCGAGCCGACGGCGAGATCGATCCCGCGCTTGAGATCCATCGGGTTCATGCCCGCGGCAACGGCCTTTGTGCCCTCGCGGGTGATGGCCTCGGCGAGCACGGTCGCGGTCGTCGTGCCGTCGCCGGCCTCGTCGTTGGTCTTGCTCGCGACCTCGCGCACCATCTGCGCGCCCATGTTCTCAAAATGATCGGAAAGCTCAATCTCTCTCGCGACCGTGACGCCGTCCTTGGTGATTCGCGGCGCGCCGAAGGACTTTTCGAGCACGACGTTGCGCCCCTTGGGGCCGAGGGTCACCTTGACCGCTTTGCTCAGTACCTCTACGCCACGCAGGATCTTAGCGCGGGCCTCGACATCGAATTTGATTTCCTTGGCAGGCATTTTGGTTGATTCCTTCAGGCAGCTTTCTTGGTTGAACGTTTCGCGGCGCCTTCGAACACGGCCATGATGTCTGACTCGCGCATGATCAGGAGGTCCTCGCCATCGAGCTTCACTTCGGTGCCGGACCACTTACCGATGAGAACCCGGTCGCCGACCTTGACGTCGAGCGGGTGGATCTCGCCGTCATCGCCCCGGCTCCCGGAGCCGACCGCGAGAATCTCACCTTCCTGGGGCTTTTCCTTGGCTGTGTCCGGAATGATGATACCTCCCGCCGTTTTTTCCTTTTCCTCGATCCGGCGAACGAGCACGCGGTCGTGCAAGGGCCTGAATTTCATCGCAGCGATCTCCTCCATGCGAAGAGTGGCATTGGTTGTTAGCACTCTCACTCAATGAGTGCCAATCAATGCCCGATACTGGCCCACTGGCCGTGGGTGTCAAGAGGTCATTTTCATTTTACTAGCCAATCCGAGGGTTTGCTGCTAATCATTTGATTCTCTTGACTTTTTGGCGTCGCAGTGTCATATTCCCGTGGCGTCGAAGGTGAGTCTCGGCGCGTGTAGAGTGGTGGCTCATGCAGCGTGTTGCGGCGACTCGCCCCGTCGGCCAGTACTTCCGGTACCGATTGACGACGGCCGAGATCCTCTACTTCATGCCCGACTACCCGGCCCTACTGCAAAGCTATACTTGGCAGCAGATCGATCTCGCGCCCGACTATCCCGGCCTGAAACGGTTCCTGACGTTCTGGGAAGAGAATCTCGACGGCCGAATTCATTCGGTCCAGGTCGGAACGAGCGCGCTGGCCAAGACGGACCGTCTGAGGGTAGCGTCCCACCATCTGACACTTCATTGAGCGACCCGCCGCGCTCCGGTGCGGCCTTCCTATTCGCAGGCGATGGCCCCGACCGCGCGCCACGCGGTCCAACAAGGAGCGCCGGATGAACGTGCTCTACGTCTATGCCCACCCCCGAGCCCAAGAGCTTCAACGCAAAACTGCGCGATCTCGCGCTCGAGGTCCTGGCCGAGCAGGGCCACGAGGTGGTCCTGTCCGACCTCCACGCGATGAACTTCGAGGCCGTTCACAGCCGGCAGGACTTCACGACCGAGCGCGACGCGGATGCCTTCCGCTACGGCAGGGAGCAGAGCTTTGCGGCAAAGAATGCGGGCTTCGCCCGCAACGTCAAAGGCGAGATCGACAAGCTCCGTGCGTGCGACATGCTCATCATGCAGTTCCCGCTGTGGTGGTTCTCCGTGCCCGCCATCCTCAAGGGCTGGATCGACCGCACTTACGCCGTCGGCGCCATCTATGACCATGAGCACTTCTACGACCGCGGCTACCTGGTCGGCAAACGGGCGATGCTGGCGGTGACCATGGGTGCGGCCGAGACCGACATGAGGGGCGACGGGTTCCATGGCGACGTGCTCGTCAACCTGTGGCCCATTCACAATGGTTGCCTGTATTACATCGGCATGGAGGTGCGGCGCCCCTTCGTCGCCTGGGCCGGCACGTTCGGCGAGGAGGCGACGCAGCGTCGCCACCTCGCCGCCTATCGTGAGCGGTTGACGACGCTGGAGTCGACCGAGCCGCTGTTCTTTCACAGCCGCGACGATTACGGGCCGGACAACCGGCTGAAACCAGGAATTACGGCCCGGACCATCACCCAACGCAATCTGCGCTAAAGCGCGGCCCCGCCCCTGCGCGCTCCGGTGTGAAGCGTCGCCACGCATAAATTACATACTATTCTAGTAATTTTTAGTATTTCTACAAATCTTCGTGCAGAGCATGTTTGACATGGCCGCATCAGGGCGTACAATCGATGTCGGTCAGAAAAGTACATCGTATGCCTGTCCTATAGTTCGGCGGGCGAGGGAAAATCGGTTAGTGCCGTGGACTATCTGCCCATATTCATCGACCTCAAGGGCCGCGGCTGCCTCGTCGTTGGCGGCGGCGTGCAGGCGGCCGCGAAGGTCGCCCTCCTGCGAAGCGCGGGCGCCCGCGTCACGGTGCTCGCCGAGACGCTATGCCCGGAGCTTGCGCGCACACTCGACAAGGGTGAGGTCCTACACCTCGCGCGGCAATTCCGCGCCGAGGACCTGGACGGGGCGAGCCTCGTGATCGCCGCGACCGGCAATGCCCGCCGCGACCGCGCCGTTGCCCGGGCCGCGGCCGCGCGCGACATCGCCGTCAACGTGGTCGACGACGCCCAAGCCAGCAGTTTCATCATGCCGGCGATCATCGACCGCTCGCCCGTGGTCATCGCGGTTTCGAGCGGTGGCGCCGCGCCGGCCCTGACCCGGCTGCTCAAAACCCGCATCGAAGGGCTCGTGCCCGCGGCCTATGGCGGCCTCGCTTCGTTGGCCGCATCGTTCCGTGGCGCGGTCAAGGCACTCATCCCGGAGGCGGCAGCACGGCGCCGCTTTTGGCGGCGCGCGCTCGAGGGTACGGTCGCGGATGCGGCGCTCAGTGGCGATGGCGCCAAGGCGCGCGAGCGGATGATTGCGCTGCTCAATGCGCCCCTGCCACCCCACGACATCGCCGGCCGAGTGGCCATTGTCGGCGCCGGCCCCGGCGATCCCGAACTCTTGACGTTGCGCGCGCTTCGGCTGGTGCAGGCGGCGGACGTCCTGGTTTTCGACCGGCTCGTCGGCGATCGCGTCCTCGACTATGCGCGCCGCGACGCCGAGCGCATTGACGTGGGCAAGACGAAGGGCGACGCAGCGACAGCCCAAGCCGACATCGATGCGCTCCTGGTATCGCTGGCGCGCGCCGGCAAAAGGGTCGTCCGGCTCAAGGGCGGAGATCCGTTTATTTTCGGGCGCGGCGGCGAAGAGATCGCGGCGCTGGCGTCAGCCGGGATCGAGGCCGAGGTCGTTCCCGGCATCACGGCCGCTCTCGGGTGCGCCGCTTACGCAGGCATTCCACTCACCCACCGCGACCATGCGCACAGCTGCGTCTTCGTCTGCGGCCACGGCAAGGGCGGCGCCCTCGACCTCGACTGGCCGACGCTGGCAAGGGCCGGCCAGACGGTGGTCGTCTATATGGGGCTGTCGTCGATCGGGCCCCTCGCCCGCCAACTGATCGGCCACGGCCGCGACCCGCGAACCCCCGCCGCCATCATCGACAACGGCACGCTGCCGCAGCAGCAGGTCGTGGTCACGACACTGGAAGACCTCGGCGCCTCGGCACGCGAGGCCGAATTGGGCGGGCCGGCAATTCTCATCATCGGCGAGGTCGTCGCCCTGCACGACGCCGCGTCAGCACGGCACTTCAGCACCGCAGAGCCAATACCGGCCGCGGGCGCGGCCGGTTGATGCGGCAGGGAGAGCAAGAATGAGCGAGAGAGTCATTACCGCCAACCGCATCCGCGACGGCGTACCTGTTTACTTGCGCCGCAACGCCGATGAGCGTTCGTGGACCGAATCGATCGCCGAGGCAAGCGCCACGGCTGACGCAGGAGCCCTCGCGGCGCTTACGACGCTTGCCGCGGCGGACGCCGGCCGCGCGATCGTCATCGAGCCCTACGCGATCGACGTCGTTGTCGGCCAGGCCGGTACCGAAGCGGTGGCGCTACGGGAGAAGATCCGGGCCATCGGGCCCACAGTCGGCGATTTGGGGCGCGGAACCTGGCATGTACAAGTATGACGAGCTCGACCGCGCGGTCGTCAACGATCGCGTTGAGCAATTCCGCGATCAGGTCCGCCGGCGCCTCGCCGGGGAGCTGAGCGAGGACGAGTTCAAGCCTCTCCGGCTGCGCAACGGCCTCTACCTCCAGCTCCACGCCTACATGCTGCGCGTCGCGATCCCCTACGGATTGCTGTCGTCGCGCCAGGTGCGCCAACTCGCCCACATCGCCCGCACCTATGACAAGGGCTACGGCCACTTCACCACGCGCCAGAACATCCAGTTCAACTGGCCGGCTCTGGACGACGTGCCGGACATTCTTCAGCTCCTCGCGGATGTCGAGATGCACGCCATTCAGACGAGCGGCAACTGCATTCGCAACGTGACGGCCGACGTGCTCGCCGGCGTCGCCGCCGACGAGATCGAGGATCCGAGGCCCTACTGCGAGATCATTCGCCAGTGGTCGACCTTCCACCCCGAATTCCTGTTCCTGCCGCGCAAGTTCAAGATCGCGGTTACGGGTGCCGCGCATGACCGTGCCGCGGTAAGGCTGCACGACATCGGGCTCCGCCTCGTGCGCGACGACGCCGGCGAGGTCGGATTCGAGGTTCTTGTGGGCGGCGGGATGGGCCGGACACCCATGATCGGCAAGGTGATCCACGACTTCCTGCCCAAGCGCGACCTGCTGTCCTACCTCGAGGCGATCCTGCGCATCTACAACCTCGAGGGCCGGCGCGACAATCTGTTCAAGGCTCGTATCAAAATCCTGGTGCACAGCCTCGGCATCGAAGCCTTTCGCGAGCGCGTCGAGGCCGAGTGGGAGGCGATCAGGGAAGGCAACCTGCAGCTCGACGATTCCGAGATCGCGCGCCTGCGGGCGCACTTCGCGCCGCCTCGTTATGTGGTGCTGCCGGCCAACGAGCCGGCCCTCGACGAGGCGCGCGCGACGGACGCGGCCTTCGCGCGCTGGTTCCGCAGCAACATCGTGGCGCACAAGGTGCCCGGCTACAGCGCCGTCTACGTGTCTCTGAAAGCGCCGGGCGCGCCGCCGGGCGATGCCACCGACTCGCAGTTGGACGCCATTGCCGATATCGCCGACCGCTATAGCTTCGGCCAGGTCCGCGTCGCCTACGACCAAAACCTGGTGCTAGCCGACGTGCCCAACGCCGAGCTCCACGAATTGTGGCGCGCGCTCGACCGCATCGGCTGCGCGACCGCCAATATCGGTACGCTGACCGATATCATCTGCTGCCCCGGCCTCGACTATTGCGGCCTCGCCACGGCGCGCTCGATCCCTATCGCCAAGCGCATCGGCAGCCGCTTCGACGATGTCGACTACCTGCACGATCTCGGTGAGTTCACCGTCAACATGTCGGGCTGCATCAACTCGTGTGCCCACCACCATACCGGGAATGTCGGCATTCTCGGGCTCGACAAGAACGGCGAGGAGTACTACCAGGTCACGCTCGGGGGGTCGCCGAAGGACGACGCCTCGATCGGCAAGATCGTCGGGCCGGCCTTCTCAAAGGATGAGATCGTCGACGCGGTCGAGACCATGCTGAGTGTCTTCATCGACAACCGGCTCGAGGACGAGCCCTTCCTGGCGACCTACCGGAGAATAGGCGAGGAGCCGTTCAAGAAGCGCCTCTATGCGCATCATTAAGAATCGCGCCATTGCCGACGATACGTGGATGCATGTTGACGATGACGTTGCGGCCACCGCGTTACCCGAGGGCGACATCATTGTCAGCCTCGAGCGCTGGCAGCGCGAGCGCAACGCGCTCCGACACCGCAGTCCAAGGCTCGGCGTCCGCCTGACGAGCGCCGACCGCGCCGAGGACGTTGCCGACGACCTCGACAGTTTCGGCGTCGTCGCGATCGAGTTTCCCAAGCTCACCGACGGCCGCGGCTTCTCGACCGCGCGCCTGCTGCGCGAGCGCTTCGGCTATCAGGGGGAGATCCGGGCCGTCGGAGAGGTCTTGCGCGATCAGCTCTACTACATGTACCGGTGCGGCTTCGATGCCTTCGAGATTCACCAGCGCCACGATTTGGAGGATGCCCTGGGGGCATTCGCGGAGGTGTCGGTCACCTATCAGCCGGCGATCGACGACCGCGAACCGCTGTGGCGGCGCGCGCATCGGCGCTGACGCGCCTACGGCCTAGGGTTCCTCGGCGAAGGAGCGATGGGCGAGGATCCCGGCGGCCGTGCGGTTCCGGACCCCGAGCTTGGCGAGAATGGCGTTGGCGTGGGCCTTGACAGTACCTTCGGCGAGGCCGAGTTCGGCTGCGATCTGCTTGTTCGTCTTGCTCTTACCGATCTGCTTGAGCACCTCGAGCTGGCGCGGCGTGAGTGCCGCCACCCTGTTCTGCGGATCGACCGAATCGGGCGGCGGCTCGCCCATGCCGAAGCGGACGCGCGCCCCCGACTCGCGAACGCTGGCGATGAACACGCTCGGGGGCACGTAGGAGCCGCCCGAGAGCACCAGCCTTACCGCGCTCAGAGTGACCTCGGTCGACGACGTCTTGGGCAGGTAGCCGGACGGCCCCGCCGTCGATCATCGAGAATACGGTGTTCGGATCCTCGGAGGCCGAGCAGATCACGATCGCCAAGTCGGGCGCCGCCTGGCGAAGTAGGCGTAGGCTCCGGTCGGGCTGCACGCCGAGGAGATCGAGGTCGAGAAGGAGCGCGTCAAGGGCGTGCTCATTGGCGACGAGACGGTGCGCCGTGGCGAAATCGCCAGCCTCGAGTATCTCTACCTCGGCGCCGAGTTCATGGAGGAGCCGCGCCAGTCCGGCGCGGAGCAGAACCTCGTCGTCGGCAATGCAGATGCGTATTTTGCTCTCGACCTGCATGTGCTCACGAAAGGTTCGGCGACCCCTGTCCGGCGGCGGCCCTCACCGCGCCCCGAGATCCCGTCCTCGACCTAGCGCCGCACAACGCGGCGGGCGCCATCCGACGACACCTGACAACTAATCCTATTGTATAGGACTTACCTATCCGGTTAACGCCCATACCCACTACCCCTCCGCGGCCGGCATGTATGTACCTGCCGCGCGGGCCGGCGCCCACGCGCAAGCCCCTCACACCGCCGGAAACGCCTACCCCAGATTTCGAAAGATTCAGTCGCAGTGGCCCGAAGCGGACCGATTTCCGAATGAAGAACGGCATCTCCCCCTCAATCGCCGATCCCCCGCTAGTCGCCGAAGATGCCGAGCGGTAGGAAGGCCGAGACCACGAAGTTCGGGACGTCCACCATTTCGCTGATGTGCAGGTCGACGGCGACGCTGCAGATGGCGTAGGCCTGCTGGCGGTCCCAACCGCGCTCCATCAACAGATCGATCATGGCCATGAGCGCGTTGCGGGCCGATAGCGTGGCGTCCTCCGATTCGTTGGTGCCGTCGTCGCGAATCGACATTCCGGTCGTGGCGACGAAGTTCTTGGGCACGGCCAGTTCGGGCGGATAGAAGTAGTCGTCGCGCTCGAAGCGCGGGAAGCGGATCTTGCGGCGCTCCGCCTCACCCTTGTGCACGGCGAACTTGACGAGGATGGAGGACTCCATCTCGATGGCCGTGCCACACGCCTCGCAGTCGCCCTGGGCGAAGTGCGCGTCGCCGACCGAGAATAGCGCCCCGTCGACAAATACCGGCAGCAAGAGGCGCGCGCCGGCGCTGAGCTGCTTGATATCGAGGTTGCCGCCGTTCTCGCGCGGCGGAATGGTACGTAGCGCCGTGCCGGCGATGCCGCCGTGGCGTCCGCACACCGCCCCCTTGGGCTCGGGCGGCAGCACGAACCCGCCGCGCTCGAGCAGCTCCTGCTCGCGGTCCTGCATCTTCTGGCGCAGGGCCTCCGAGGGCGCGATGCCTATGGTGCCGACGAACGAGCCGTCGGGGATGCGCACCTTCGGCAGATCGGGCGATTCGGCCCATCCGTCCTTGATCGCCCATTTGGCGATGTAGGGATCGGGGAACTCATCGCGCAGAAAGCCGAAGCCCGGCACTTGGACCGTGTAGCCGGTCGAGGCCGCCTTCATTTCAAGTATCTGTATCTCGAGCAGGTCGCCCGGCTCGACCCCCTTGACGTAGGCCGGGCCGGTGAGCGGATGGACGAGGTTGAGATCGACCGAGCGCAGGTCCTCGGCCACCGTGTCGGCCTTGAACTGGCCGTCGAAAGCGTCGCGGGTATCCATCTCCAGCTCTTCGCCGAGCTCGACCTCGACCGCCGGCGGAATATCGGGATGCCACCGATTGTGCGCCAGATGGGGCTCGCCCTCACACTGCTTGCTGTAGTCCACCTTGAGGCTTTTCATGGGTCCCTCCCTGGCGGAGTCGCGAGCGGCTCCGTCGATGCGTTGCGCGCTAGTCTCGTCTCGTTTCGGATAGGTTACGCGCCTCGCCCACCGGCATCAACATCGAGGCCGAGCGCAGCCCACGGGTCGCCCGGGACCAACCCCTAATGGTAGAGTCGAGTGGAACTCGGGGCGGGTGGAGGGAAGCGGCGATGGCGCGTACGGCCAAGACCTCGCGCAAGCCGAGGCGCAAGGTGGCGGTGGTGACGGGCGGCGGCTCGGAGCTCGGTCGCGATTGCGCCAACCGGCTCGCGCGCGACGGCTTCAGCGTTGCCGTCATCGGCCGCCGGGCCAAGCGGCTCGCGCCACGCCGCGGTGAAACTCTCCACCCCTACGTGTGCGACGTCGCCGACGCAAGCGAGACCGGCGAAACGGTGCGCGCGATCCTCCGCGATCTCGGCCGCATCGACGCTCTCATCAACTCGGCCGGGGTCATCCGCCTCGAGCCGGTCGACGCGATCACCCAGGAGAACCTGCGCTACACCCTCGACATCAACCTCCTCGGCACCATCAATTCCTGTCTCGCGTGCCTCCCTGCGCTCAAGAAGACCAAGGGGGCGATCGTCAACCTCAGTTCTAACGTCGCCGACCGCCCGTTTCCCGGCTCGGCCGCCTACGCCGCGAGCAAAGGCGGAGTCGATTCGTTCTCGAAAGCGCTCGCCCTGGAGCTGGCACCCCTTGGGGTCCGCGTCAACGTCATCAGCCCGGCGCTGGTGAGGAGCGAAATCTACACCTCGGCGGGCATGGACGAGCAGGCCTACGGCGAGCTCCTCCTTTCCGAGGGGCAGTCATTTCCGCTCGGCCGCGCGGGCGAGCCGCGCGACGTTTCCGAGCTCGTCGCCTATCTTGTCTCCGAGCGTGCGAGCTGGATGACCGGCGAGGTCATCCTGCTCGATGGCGGCAAGGGCATAGCCTGACGCGTGCCGCCTGCACCCCTTCAGGCGGCAACCCCATCGGCGAGGGCCTCCTCCAGGCGGTCCATGGCGCGGCTCAGCGTTTCCGGCGTACTGGCGAAGCACAGGCGCAAGTGGCCCTCCCCGGCGGGACCGAAGGCGATTCCGGGCGCGAGGCCCACGCCCGATCGCAGCAGCAGGTCTTTGGCGAAGGCCAGGCTGTCGCTCACGCCCTCGACGGAGAAGAATGCGTAGAACGCGGCGTTGGGGCGCACATAGCCGACCCGCGGCATGGCCGCGAGGCGCTCGGACACGAGATCGCGCGCACGCCGGTAGCGGGCCACCGATTCGGCGATGAAGGCCTCGCCCTGGCCGAGCGCGGCGATCCCCGCGTGCTGCGCCATGCTCGGCGCACCGGCGATGTTGTACTCGTTCATCTTTTCCAGCACGTGGCCGAACGCATCGGGAGCGACGAGCCACCCCATGCGCCAACCCGTCATGGCCCAGGACTTGGAGAAGCTGTTGACGCCGATGACGAGGTCGTCGTCTTCGGCGATGTCGAGAAAGGAGGGCGCGCGCGGCCGGTCGTAGACGATTCGGTCGTAGACCTCGTCAGCCAGGATCCAAATGCCGCGGACGCGGCAGAACTCGAGCACCGCCTCCTGGTCCTCGCGCTCCATCATCCATCCGGTCGGATTGTTGGGCGAGTTGATGAACAGGGCTCGCGTCCGCACGTCAACGGAATCGAACAGGCGGTCGAGGTCGAGCCGCCAGCCCGCGTTGCCCTCGGCGAGCGCCACGGCGCGCGCTTCGCCGCCCATGATCCGCACCGTGGCCGCGATGTTGGGCCATAGCGGCGCCGTCAGCACCGCGTTCTCGCCGGGATCGATCAGGGTCTGCATGAGGATCGCGAGCGCGTTCATCGCCGAGGCCGTCACCGTGATTCGCTCGACACCGATGGGGCGCTCGTAGAGGCGGCCGAGATAGGCGGCCAGCGCCTCGCGCAGGGCCGGCACGCCGCGGTTCATGGTGTAGAAGGTGTGCCCCGCCTCGAGCGCCTGGCTCGCCGCGCGGTTGATGAAGTCCGGCGTCGGCAGATCGGGCTCACCGAACCACAGCGGTATGACGCCCGGCTTGCCCATGCCGAGCGCCGCCACCTCGCGAATCTTGGAGGACGGAAGATCGGCGATGGTGCGCCGCAACGGGAAATTACGTTCCGGCGTTGGAGTGGATTTGGGCATCGGGTGTATGCGCGTCAGGCCGCCGTTCCTTCCCGGCACGCCGGTTATAGCCGAAGACAGCGCCCGGCACGACCGGCCGCGGGGTGAGCGGCCTCGCCCCTCTTGCGGGTGCGACGATGGGAAGATGAACGATCGGGTTGGGCGTATAGTAGCGCTAAGGCCCATTGCGGCGAGCCTGGGGCCCGCCGCCGGGAAGCTCCTTTCACAGGAGGTGCCGCAAATGCCCCACACGGTCAGCACTCTTTCGTCGGCGCTGGGCGCCGAGGTCGTTGGCGTCGACGTATCGGAGATCGGCGACAACCTGTTTGGCGAACTGCGCCAGGTATGGCTCGACCATGACGGGGTGATGGTGATTCGCGATCAACACCTTACGCCCGAGGCGTACCTCGACTTTGGCCGCCGTTTCGGCGAGCTGCTACTGCCCAACCTGACGCAGATGCCGGGCTACCCCGAGATCTACCACTATCAGGTGCTGGTCGAAGAGAAGGCTATGCCGCGCGATACTGTTCGCAACGGCAGCGTCTGGCACGCGGCCCACACCTGCGAGTCGAGACTGTCGGGCGCCTCGATCGTCCATGTGGTCGAGCTTCCGCCGCGCGGCGGCGACATGTTCTTCGCCAACATGTACGCGAGCTACGAGGCGCTGTCGGAGCCAATGCAGCGCATGCTGGGCGAGCTTGTTGCCCTGCACCGCAACCCGAGGCTTGCAGCGGAAGCCGGCGAATCAGAGGGGGCGGCTGAACACCCCATCGTCTACACCCATCCCGAGTCGGGGCGGAAGGCGCTGCTCGTCAATCCCGCCTTCACCACCGAAATCCTCGGTCTCATGCCGAGCGAGAGCGACGCCCTGCTGCGCTTCCTCGGCGAGCACTGCTCGCGACCGGAGTTCATCTACCGCCATCACTTCCGGCTCAACGACCTCATTCTGTGGGACGACCGCTGCAACACGCACTACCACATCAGCGACTATTCGGGCGGCGGCAACGTCACGCTGAACCGTATCAGCGCGGCGGGCGAACCCGCGCCTTAGGTTATGGCCTACTCGGTGACGCTCAGGGCAGCGCGATGACGACCTTGCCGAAGTGCGCCTGGCTCTCGAAGTAGCGGAACGCCGCCACCGTGTCCGCGAAAGGAAAAACCCGGTCGACCACGGGGCGCATTTCGTGCTCGGCGATCGCCCGGTTCATCGCCTCGAACATCTGCCGGCTGCCGACATAGATACCCTGGACCGTGGCCGAGTGCCGCAGGATCGGCATGGGGTCGATCTCGGCGGCGCCGGACAGGAGCCCGATGACGCTGATGCGCCCGCCCAGACTGACGCAGGCCAGCGACCGGGCCAACGTGCCGGCGCCGCCGACCTCGACGATGTGATCGGCCCCGCGCCCGCCCGTTGCGTCCTTGACCGCGGCGTCCCATTCAGGGGTGCGCCGGTAGTTGATGAGCTCCGAGGCCCCGAGGGCGCGCAAGCGCTCGAGCTTGTCATCGCTCGATGAGGTCGCGATCACGCGCGCACCTGTGAGCCGCGCGAATTGAAGCGCGAACACCGAGACGCCGCCCGATCCCTGTACTAGCACCGTTTCGCCAGCCGCGAGCCGGCCACGCGCAACGAGGGCGTTCCAGGCGGTCACGGCGGCGCAGGGCAGCGTCGCCGCCTCCTCGTAGGACAGGTGATCGGGCACGGGGACGAGACCGTCCTCGTGGAGCATCACCTGTTCCGCCAGCACGCCGTCGATGGCGCCGCCGAGGGATGAGGCCTGGGCCTCGCGCGTCATCGCCCCGCCGAGCCAGCGCTGCATGAAGATCGCACACACCCGGTCGCCGACCTTGACGCGGGTGACGCCCTCTCCGACCTCGATCACCTCGCCGGCGCCATCCGACAGCGGGACGAGGTTCGGCTTCGATCCGCGCCCGTAGCTTCCGGTGAGGACCATCAGGTCGCGATAGTTGAGCGAGGTCGCGCGCACCCGCACGACGACGTCGTGCGGACCCGGTACGGGGTCCGCGCGCTCACTCAGCGTCAGCGCATCGATGCTCCCGGGCTTCTCGATCACGAACAGTTTCATTTGCTTTGTCCAAGGGCAGCTCGCCCGCGCGCGGGCGACAGGTCACAACTGATCTATAGCGCGCGGAAATAGCCGTTGCCAACTAGGGCCGGGTAGCGATAAGGGTGGATACTAGCGGTTTGTACCCCGCCTCGCCCGCGGGCACCTCACCTTGAGGCCAGGCCGGTGAATCGCTCCACAGACTGTCGAGAGGAGAGCGCTATGGTTACCAGCGCCGCCGCCGAGGTCAAGAGCCGGTTTCACCCCGACCCCGAGCTCTCGTATACGCTCCCGGCCCATTACTACTTCGATCCCGAGATCTTTGAGCGCGAGCGCGAGGCCATCTGGTTCAAGTCCTGGCAGTGCGCCGGCTACCTCGCCGACCTGAAGGATCCGGGCAGTTACATCACCGCCGAAATCCTCGACCAGAAAATCTTCATCGTGCGCGCCAAGGATGGGGGCCTTCGCGGCTTCTACAATGTGTGCATGCACCGCGGCCACACCTTGCTCGAGGGCAAGGGCCAGTTACGCATGATCACCTGCCCGTTCCACGCTTGGACCTACGATCTCGACGGCAACCTCAAGGCGGCGGGCAATTCGGAGAACGTGGCCGGCTTCGATCACGGCGACTTCTGCCTGCCCGAGGTTCGCGTCGAGACGCTCGCCCACATGGTGTTCGTCAACCTCGACCCGGACGCGCGGCCCTTTCACGACATGGTTGGCGAGCTCGAGCAGGAGTACCGCGCCGCGATCCCGCGCTTTGACGAGCTCCACCACGTGCGCCGCGACACCTACACGATCGATGCCAACTGGAAGTTCGTGTTCGACCAGGTCGAGTGCTACCACTGCCCGACCATTCACCCGCAGGCGCTTATCGGCAAGCACATCCAGCGCCGCACCTCGGTCCCGCACGAGTATTTCTCCTCGCACGTGAACCCGGGCGATCACGATACGGTGGTCAATCGGCCCGAATCGATGCCCTACGTGTTCAGCGCAAACGACGAGCTTCAGGACACGCACGTGTGGTGGCTGTGGCCGAACATGTACTTTCAGTCCAGTCAGGGGCGCCCCAACGTGTCCATCATTCGCGCCGTGCCGCTATCGGTGGAGAGCTCGTTCCTCACCATGGACCATTTCACGCTCAACGACCCGCCGAGCAAGGTAGAGCTCGCGGCGATGAACAACTTCCGGGACGTGGGTTTCCCCCAGGACATCCGCGCCATGGAGCTGCAGCAGGTTGGGGTGCACGCGCGCGGCTATCGCGAAGGCCGGCTGATGGTCGACAAGGAGCGCACTTGGCAAAGCGAACACATCGTCCATTTGTTCGACAATCTCGTCTGGACCTCGCTCAACGGGCAGAACTACGGCACGGCGTGAGCGCGGCCGACATCGGGAGGAAGCCATGACTTTGCAGACCAAAGAACGCACCGAGGTGCGGTTCTCGCCGCGCCGGCTGGGCCACGCCAACATGTTCGTCGGCGATTTCGAGCGTTCGTTCGACTTCTACCACCGGCTATGCGGGTTCGAGGTCGCCTTCGGCGAGCAGGGCGGCCGCAAGTCGGCCCTCATGTCCAACGGCAACACCCACCACGACATCGCCATCAGCCAGGTGCGCGAGGATTCGGAACCCGTCATCGGCCGCGGCGGCCACGTCCAGATTCCCAAGGGCCGGGGCATCCAGCCGGGGCTCAATCACTTCGGCTGGGAGCTCGAACACCAGAAAGCACTGGTCGATGCCTACCACCGCGCGCAGGAGACAGGGCTCGAGCTGCACCGCGTGGCCGACCACACGGTGTCACGCAGCATCTACCTGTTCGATCCCGACGGGCACCTCCACGAGATGTACGCCGATGCGGTCAAGGACTGGTGGACCTGCTTCGACGGCCACATTCCGCCGCGCGAAATGACGGGCGAGTGGGACCCCGACGGCGAGCCCTCGTGGACCGACATCCGCTACCACCCCAGCCCCGAGATCACGCAAGTCGAGGGCGCTACCCTGCACCCCACGCGCATCACGCACGCGGTGCTGATCACGCGCCTCCACGAGCGCATGGTCGACTTCTACAGCTCCGTCGCTGGCCTCGAACGCGTTGCCGAATCGGCCGACGGCGACGCCGTGTGCTTCGCCGGCGCGCATGCCGGCTACGCGTTCGATGTCGCCCTGTTCCGCGGCGATGCCGCGGCGGTGCACCATTACGGCTATGCGCTCGCCGATGAACGCGCGGTCGAGGACGCGGAGGGCGCGCTGAAGGGCGCCGGTGTCACCATCGAGAAAAGCATCGACGGGCCCTGCAAGCGTAGTTTCTTCATCCGCGACCCCGACGGTCAGCTGCTCGAGTTTCACGCGGCCCGTTCACCCGACCCGGCCGCGGCGCTTGCCGCATCGGCGGATGAGAGGCTCTATTTGGTCTGAGAGGGCCTTAGGCCGTGTCGTAGTTGGGGCCGTTCAGCGCCTCCCACACGAGCTTGTCGAAGTGGTGGGTGCCGTGTTCGCTGCTGCCACGTGTGCTCGGCGTCTGCCATGAGCCGGCCCTGCGTGTAGCCGCGCGCCTTGAGCCCGGCCGCCTGCCCCTCCATCGCCGCCACGTCCTGCGGCCACACGACCTCGCGGTATTGGTTCATCTGCAATAGGTCGTGCTCGCTCGGCGGGTCGTTGAGACAGTAGTTGTAGTTGATGCCTTGCCTATCCGGTTAACGCCCATGACCGCTACATGTAGGGTGCCGCCACTCTCCCGAGTAAAGCTCGGCATAGGTTGGAGCAGAGGTGTCGCCCGCGATGCCGAGCAATGAGCGGAAGGCGTTGAACGGGTAGAACCGCCTGTTGAAGCGGAAGGTGAACTCGTTGAGGTAGGCTTGTAGGTGCTGGTGGCTAACGCCGTGGTGGATACCGATCAGCCACGTCTTCAGGTTGGCGAAAACCAGATGGATGATCGGCAGGTATTGCTCGGCAACCTCTGGATCACCACACTCGGCAACAGCGAAGTGCTCATAGCCGCGCTTACCGAGGCCAGCATAGCCGCTCCAATCGTCAGTAACGATCAGCGATCGCGGCGCGACGGTGCTCTCGACGAACCCACAGAGCGACTCGGCGCTACGGTCGAGCACGACGTCGATGGCACAGGAGACGGGAACCTTGTGGTGAACACCACGGCCTTCCCCACGCGTTCGCCCGCCAACCCAGGTTTCGTCCACCTCAACATGGTTCTTGGGCTGTCCACCGATCCTGTCTTGGTTGGGCCGCACCATGCCCGAGCGGAGCTTGTGGAGAATTTGAAAGGCCGTCTCGTAGCGCGAAAGACCAAGTTGCCGCTGAAACTGCACGGCGGACATGCCGGGCGTCTGACTGGCGACCAGATAAGCGGCCCAGAACCAGACGTTCAGCGGAGTGTGGCTACGCTCCATCACTGTTCCCACCGTCAGCCCGGTGTTCTGGCGGCACTTGCGGCAGCGCAGGACGCCAGGGCGGTTTTCAAAGTGGAACGGCTCTCCCGCCGTGCCGCAGTGCGGGCAGGCAAAGCCGTCTCCCCAGCGGGCTTTCTCCAGGTAGGCGGCGCAGGCCGCATCATCGGGGAAAAGTCGCTGGAACTCGGGTAGCGAATGCGGGAATGGGAGATCGGCGCGGTCGAGAACATCCATGGCGCGCTCCCCTATATCCGGGTTGCGCCCATTCTAGTGGATTGATTCCAACGTTTGGAACCCTCTGTTTCGTGCGGCGATGATATGATCGGGGTCGGCTTTCCAGATGAAGGGTTTTGGGTTTGCGTCATTGTATTCGCGGACAAATCGGTTGATGGCGGCCTGAAGGTCGACGACGGATTGGAAGACGCCGTATTTGAGCCTGCGCCGCGTTAGTTTGGCGAAGAAGCCCTCGACGGCATTGAGCCACGAGCACGAGGTTGGCGTGAAGTGGAAGGTCCAGCGTGGATGGCGGGCGAGCCAGGCGCGGACCTTGTCCTTCTTGTGCGCGGCGTAGTTGTCGAGGATGACGTGGACGGCCTTGTCCGTCGGCACCTCGCGCTCGATGCGGTTGAGGAAGCGGATGAACTCCTGATGGCGGTGGCGCTGCATGTTCTGTGCGATGACCGTACCGTCCAGCACGTTGAGCGCGGCGAACAGCGTCGTCGTGCCATGCCGTTTGTAATCATAGGTCATCGTACCGGCGCGGCCCTTCTTCATCGGCAAGCCGGGTTGGGTGCGGTCGAGCGCCTGGATCTGTGATTTCTCATCAACCGACAGCACCACGGCATGGGCCGGCGGATCGACATACAAGCCGACGATATCTGTGAGCTTCTCGGCGAAGGCGGGATCATTGGAGAGCTTGAAGTGCCGCCAGCGGTGCGGGCTGAGGCCATGGGCCTTCCAGATCGCTTGGACCGTCGACGCCGCGACGCCAGCAACCTTCGCCATCGCGCGCAGCGTCCAGTGGGTCGCCTCGTGCGGCGGCGCTTGCTGGGTCAGGCGGACGATCTCGGCGACGCGCTCCGGCGGGATCGGCGCTTTGCCAGGCGGACGGGACCTGTCGCGAAGCAAGCCGTTGACACCCTCGTGCATGAACCGCTCCTGCCAGCGCCAGACACAGGTCTTGGACTTGCCGGTCTCGGCCATGATCGACGAGTTCCCGAGCCCCTCGTCGCTCTTCAGGATGATCCGCGCCCGCCAGACATGTTTCTGCGAGCTCTTCGGGTCCGCGACGATAGCTTGCAATCGCTGACGGTCGCCAGACGTGACAGTAAAATGGATGCCGGTGCGCATAGCACAGACTCGCATGACACCGCACAATACGGAATCTCAAATCGGACTCTTTCGTTCCGATCAATCCACTAGCCCTAGTGGGTGTGGGTGTCAACCGGATAGGCAAGGTTGATGCGATAGGTGTGCTCGGGCCCGTCGGGCACCGCGCGCAGGATCTTGAAGTTGCTCGGCCCCTGGTGCGCGATCAGGATGAGGTTGGGCCACAGGTAGTAGATCGGGACGTCGATGACCTGGGCCGTCCCGAGATCGTGCGGTAGTCGCTCCTTGTGCTTCTCGATGACCTCGCGGTTGCCGTAGGACGTGTGCTTCTGCCAGTAGCCGTACTCGTCGCCCACGAAACGGCGCTCGATATAGCCCTCCTTGCCGGTCGACACGTGGGGATGGATAATCGGGCAGTGGTAGCACTCGAGCCCGTCGAGGATTGACTTCCAATTGGCGCGGACCTCGAGCACGTCGATGCGGGCGAGCTTGAGGTCATCGTAGTCGGGCACCGAGGCGCGGATGTCGTCCTCGAGCCCCGGGACCAGGTCCGCGAGGGAGCCGGCATTCGGGTCGAGGTTGACGAACACCATGTTGGCCAGGACCTCGACCTGCACCGCCGCCAGCCCGAACTCCTCGTAACGGAAGCCGGCCACGTTCTCGGCGTTGCCGGCGGCCTTGAGCGCGCCAGTCAGGTCATAGGACCAGGCGTGGAAGGGACACGTGAAGATGTTCTTGCATCCCTTCCCTTCGGCCAGCACGTGGCCGCGGTGCATGCACACATTGTAGAAGGCGCGTATCTTCCGGTCCTTGCCGAGGCACACGAGAATCTTCTGATCGAGGATGTCGGCGGTGAAGTAGTCGCCCGGCTCCGTGAGATCGATGGTGTGGCCGACGAGCTGCCAGGTCTTGAACCAGATCTCCTCCTTTTCGCGCTCGTAGATTTCCGGGTCCCAGTAGTAGTAGCTCGGTAGCGTGCCCGAATATTCAGGCTCAGGGCGGAAGGGATGCTTGGATCTGGCCACCGCTTGGGACATCGGTTGTTCCTCGTGGGGTTACAGCGCGCCTCTCGCTCCCAGCCGACCGCGCCCATACCGCGCAAGAAAGACACGCGGGCATCGGCGCGGCTAACATGTGGATCGGCACTGGACCTGCACGGCGGGCAAAGGAGGCGGCATGAAGGCGAAATTCATCGACGTAGGCGGTCTGCGGACGCGCTACCTCTACGAGGGCGAAGGCAACGACAAGGCGCTCCTCCTCGTGCACGGCGGCGGCACGGCCGCGGACGCCTGGATTCGCTGCATCGACACGCTGGCCGAGGACTTCGCCGTCTTCGCCCCCGACAACGTCGGCCACGGCTTTACCGACTCGGTCGACATCGGGACGGACCTTCCGCAGCCCTACACCGTGCGCCACCTGATCGACTTCATGGACGCGCTCGGGATAGACAAATTCTATGCCTGCGGCAGCTCCTACGGCGCGCTGATCGTCGGCCTGCTCTACTTCGAGGTCCCGGACCGGGTCGAAAAGCTGATCATGCTCAGCAGCAGCTCGGCTTTCGCGACCGACGAGAACTACCGCAAGTCGATGCGCGCCGCGTTCGAGAACTCGGCCAAGACCATGGCCAACCCCGACCTCGCCGACTGCCGCCGGCGCCTGTCCAACATCGTTTACGACCCGGAAAGCATCCCGGAAGGCGTCCTCATGATGCAGGTCACGCAGTACGCCCAGCCCGACCGCGTCGAGTTCTACACCAAGGCCAACAAGAACCGCGTCAACGCGGAGGGACCGATCGGCCACCGTATCGTGGGCAAGCTCGACCAGGTCGAGGTGCCAGCGCTGGTCATCGCCGGCAAGCAGGACCCGCGCGCCAACTGGGAGAGGATCGAGGTGGCGGTCGAGAGCATGCCCAGGGCCGAGCTCCACGTCATCGATAAGTGCGGCCACCTGCCCCACATCGAGCACTCGGAGAGGGTCGTCAGCCTGGCGAAGGAGTTCCTGAAGCGGTAGGCGCAAGCATCAAGCGGGGACGCTCGGTATCTCCGCCGCCGAGTCGAGGGTTTCGATCCGCTGCAGCACCTCGAACAATGCGCGCGACTCCCGATCCGACAGGCGCTCACGGGTGCAGTCGGCGAACTTGGCCCACAGCTCGTCCGCCGACAGCGGCACCAGGCCATGGCCGCGGGCGCGGGTTACCTCATCGCTGACGAGAACCGCGCCGTCGTCCATGCACGCCGTGACCAGATCGGCGCGGGCGCCGTTCGCATAGAGCGGATCGTCGTCGGCGCTGCGCTCGATCTCGACGCGGCGCATCAGGCGTTGAACGTCGTCGCGCTGGACGAAGGAATCGGTCACTTCGCCGAGGCCGACGCGGCCCGTGAGGAAAGCGCTGGCGAGGGCGAACTCTAGGCTGAACTTCGCCTGCAGGCCCGTGGCCGGCGCGTGAAAGGGCATGACTTCGGCATGCCGGGGACTGACCCGGGCGACAATCCGCGCGATTCTGGCCGCCTCGATACCGTGATCGGTCTTTAGCTGCAGCGCCGCGTCGATGCAGCGCTGCGATGCACCGACCATCGGATATTTCTTCACGTTGACGCCGTGGCGCTCGATATACCAGTCGCGGCCGAGCGTGGTGATGGGTGTCTCGAGATCGACGGCGCCAGCCGGCGACAGAGCGGCGAGAAGCCCGTTTGGGGCATCGACGGCACGATCGCCCGCGCTCAGCCCGTTGGCGGCGAGGCGCGCCGCAACGATGCCGCCCTGCGCGGCGCGCCCGGCGTGATAAGGCTTGGTCATCGTGCCGAAATTGGCCATCACACCACTGCTATGCGAGGCTGCGATGCCCACGGCATGGCGCGTCGTATCGGCATCGAAGCGCCCGAGCACGGCGATCGCGGCGGCCACGGCGACGGGACCGAACACGCCGGTCGGGTGCCAGCCCTTGGTATGGAGGTGGCCGGGCTCGCGGCTCATGAGCTTGGCCCATATCTCGTAGCCGGCGACATAGGCGCTCACCATATCCGCGCCGCTCGCGCCCGCGACCTCGGCCTCGGCCAGGATCGCCGGCACCATCACCGCGCTCGGATGGCAGCTGAAGGCGTAATCGTCGAAGTCGAGCGCATGCGCGGACGCCGCGCCGACGAGCGCCGCCTCGGGCGCCGGCGCGCGCTCCTCGCGAAGCGCGATGCGGCTTTGGGGTGCGCCGCCAGCCGCGCGAACGGTGCGCAGGAGCACGTCGGCCACGGGCTCGGCGAGGCCGGCGACCATCGCCGCGACGCCGTCGGTGAAGCCCGTGCGAACGGCCCTCACGGCGGCATCAGGGATATTGTGCTCGCCGATTCCGGTGGCGAAGGTGACGAAGCTCTCGGTGAGGCTATCGCTCATCGGACGGCATTGGGTCATGTACTCATGAACGACGTCATCATTAGATAATAGAACGCGATTATCAACTTGACACGTCACATCTCAATCCCCATATGCAGGGGACAGGAGGAAATAATGACGACTTTCTACGATTTTCAGCAGCAGTTTCCCGATGACGAGGCGTGCCTTCACCACATAATGGTGAAGCGTTACGGCGGCACCGAGATTGACTGCCCGAAGTGCGGGGCGCATGGGAAGTTCTACCGCCTGGCACGTGATCGCGCGTATCTCTGCCAGCACTGCAAACACCACATTTATCCGTGCGCAGGCACATTCATGCACCGCACGCATCTGCCGCTTCACAAGTGGTTCTACGCCATATTCCTGTTCACCACATCGCGCCACGGCGTCCCCGCGAAGGAACTGGAGCGCCAACTTGACGTGTCCTATCCCACGGCTTGGCGCATGGGCCATTTGATCCGCAAACACATGGCTAATACTGACGGAGAGTGGCCGCTGGACGGCGATATTGAAGCCGACGAGACCTATGTTGGTGGCCGTACGACCGGTGGCAAGCGCGGTCGCGGCGCTCCGAACAAGACCGTGGTGTTCGGGATGCTGGAGCGCGACGGCGACGTGATGGCGAACGTTGTCCCGAACGTTCGAAAGCGGACTTTGCAGGCGTTTATCTCCGAGAACGTCGAGCCGGGTAGCACCGTTCATACTGACGAACTCAAGTCTTACAGCGGATTGGCGACGATTGGGTATACGCACCAGACCGTCAACCACAGCGCGGGCCAGTACGCGCGCGGCTCTAGCCATGTGAACTCGATTGAGGGCTTTTGGGCGCGGTTGAAGCTGTCGATTCGCGGGACGCACGTTCATGTGTCCGGGAAGCACCTTCAGAAGTATGTGAAGGAGTTTGAGTATCGCTATAACCGCCGGAAGCGGCCTGGACCGATGTTTGGCGATCTGGTGGCCCGCTTCTAAGCATCCGGTCCAAGAGCGCATCGAAGCGTTGCCATGCGATCTCGGGCGGATAGGCATTGTCTTTATTCACCGCCCGCCTCCGATTGCATCTTTCCCCATAGGCGCCGAGCGCCGCGTATGTTCCGAACTCTCGCTTCAGCACCAAGGCGGACGAGAAATCTGTGCCAGCCCGCAGTGATCCCCTTCTGTCACAGGTGGATGGGGAATACGTAATCCGTCTAAAGCTCTCGCTAGTTTGCGAGCGTTTTCCTCATCACGCCCTTCTATTTCTACCTGCCCAATTCGGCCGGGGTTCACATACCATTCAAGACTGACCCGCACGCTGGTGAATTCATCGGTCATACCTCCCAAGCGATTGGATGGGCGGAAAGGCTGGTGCAGATGCCAGCTCATATGAATGAACGCCACACTGAACATGGCAGTGAAGGCGGCATATTCCGGTGTGCTCAACTCCTTCAAGCCTCCGCCCCAAATCCATGAGACGACGCTCCATACGAGACCTCCGAAGAACAACAACCAGCCCAGAAGCCGCACCACGTACAGGGCCTTGCCCAGGAGAATCTTGCTCTGGTCCATGCCCGAAGCGTACTCGCCCGCCGTGACGTGTCAAGTTGATAATCGCGTAATAGAATGCCCCACCGATGTCCGCTAGGTGCGCTGAAAGCAGAACTCCGGCGGAGCTTCGGTCACTTCGGGGTATAGCCCAGGGAACAGACATTCGCTGGCCGTTGGTGTCGCCAACCATAGCGCGATGTCGTTTGCCACAGCGCGTCAGCCCTTCCAGCCCGCTTGCCTTGATTTTCGGGCAGTATCGGAACACGCTCGACCAACCGCAAGGACCTCAGGAAGGATCCTTGGTGTCGAAGGAGGAAGCCTATGGGCCGGTTGGAAGCAGTCGGGGTTAACGCCCCGCAGATCGAATATTGGAACGGCCCCGCGGGAGACCGGTGGGCTTCGCTCGCGGACAGCCAGGACGTTATGCTTGATGCTCTGGGGGCAGCCGCAATGGACGCCTGTGACATCCAACCTGGGCACACGGTGCTGGATACCGGCTGCGGCAGTGGGGCGACCACGATCGAGATTGCCCGCCGGGTTGGCGCCAAGGGTCGCGTGCTAGGCGTCGACGTTTCTGCTCCCATGCTCGATGTAGGTCGCGCCCGCCTCGAAGCCCTCGAAATCGACGGGGTCACCTTCGATAACAAGGACGTTGCGACCTATGCCTTCGAAGAGGAGACTTTCGATGGGTGTGGGTCTGGTATGGAAAATCCAAGTGATTGATTTAGTGCGTTTTTGTGTCGAGACGAACGGCCGAAAACGGCTATTCGTGACAATGGGCCGCTCCAAGGCAGGATTTTGTCACGACGGCAGGGTCGAGCAGGGGAAGGTGGGAACGCTCCGCACCGCCAGAAGCGGTACGATGCCGTGTCTCGAAACCCAACATCGGGAGCATTCCCATGGCAGTATCCCCGCCTCCGGCGCCTTCGTCCATCGATCTTTCCGGCCTGCCTCCTCGGGTCGTCGAGGCGGTCGCCCGGGTGCTCGCACTGTGTCGCGAGGAGCTTCGTTCCGAGCCGCGCCCCGAGGCGCCCGAGGAGGTCGAGTTGCGGGTGCGTGAGGCCACGAACGAGTTCGCTCGCGATGTCATGGGCGCCGTCATCGAGAACCGGGACGATGGCGCTTCCCGGATCGAGCGGGACGGGCAGAGCTGGTTCCGGGTCGCGGTGACGCCGAAGACGATCATGACCTCGCTCGGTCCGGTGACCTACCGGCGAGCGCGTTACCGCAGCGGCGCGAGCGGGGCATCGCCGGTGCCGGTCGACGAGAGCCTGGGCCTCGTCGACGATTACCTGACGCGGCCGGCGGCCGAGCTCGGTCTGCTGATGATGGGTCGCTGCACGGCCCGGGAAGCGGCGGCGTTCTTTGCGAAGACCGGCGCCATGACGCCGTCGGTGAGCGCCTGACCCTGAGCATGCACGAATGCTGGGAGAGCCTCGGCCCGGAGACGCTGGGCAGCATCCGTGAGGCCGAGGGCATACCGCAGGACGCGACCACCGCCTCGGTCTCCCTCGACGGCGTCATGGTGCCGCTGAGACCCGGCGAGGACGGTCGCGCCAAGGCCTCCTGGCGCGAGGCCGCCTGCGGCACGGTCTCCTTCCACGACGCCGAGGGCAAGCGCCTGAAGACCCTCTATCTCGGCCCCATGCCGGAGAGCGGCAAGCTCACGCTGAAGGCGCAGCTTGCAAGCGAAGTCGCACACATCAGGCGAGCACGCCCCGAGATCGGGATCGTCGCTATCGCCGATGGCGCCGCCGACAACTGGACCTTCCTGGAGACCCTGTCGCCCGAAACCGAGGTGATCGACTTCTGGCATGCTTGCGAACATCTGCAAACCGCGTCCGACCATGCCGTGGCGCCCGGCTGGTTCGAGAAGTGCCGCGAGATCCATCCGTCACGATCCCCGTGGCGTCGCCAAGGTGATCCGGGCGCTGCGCCACCTTCGCGATGCCGCCGCTGCGCCGGACCGGGCCGAGACCGAGCGGGAACTCGCCTTCTTCCGCAAGCATCGCCATCGCATGCGCTACCACGCCCTGAAGGAAG
This sequence comes from Alphaproteobacteria bacterium, assembly GCA_965261735.1. Lineage (GTDB taxonomy): Bacteria > Pseudomonadota > Alphaproteobacteria > SHVV01 > SHVV01. The sequence goes on along the minus strand of OZ253470.1, from coordinate 4,648,612 downwards.
AGGGCATCGCCATCGGCTCAGGCGTGGTCGAGGCTGCCAACAAGATCCCTGGTGACACAGCGCATGAAGCGCTCCGGCATGCGCTGGCGGATCGTCGGCGGACAGGCTGTTCTGACCTTCCGCGCCCTGATCAAATCCGGCCGCTTCGAGCGCGCATGGAAGGCCCTGATCAGCGCAACCGACACACCGGCCAACGACAACATCAGTCCACGTGCAGCAGCCATGGCAATCAGCTGCCTGAACTCAACGAACCAAGCCGCAGACATGGTCGTGTCCCAGGACGTGGTGTAGGAGTTGTTGGAGCCTCTGGTAGCTGTGGGTAGGCGGCTTGCCGTAGCGACCGCCGAGAGTCTGGCGTAGGCAAGCCGGCTATCCACAGCGGAGGCCATCGCGGTTCCGGTTTAGGGTTGGGCTAGTGCAAACCAACCTGACCCGAAGGAGAACCACGATGACCCAGGACATGATGACCCTGCGCGCGCTTTTGGAGAAGAGCTCCGATGCCGATCTGCTTTGCGAGATGATCGGCTTCACGGCCGAGCGGCTGATGGCACTGGAGGTTGAGGGCCTGACCGGCGCCGGGCACGGCGAGCGCTCGGCGGATCGTATCACCCATCGCAACGGCTACCGCGACCGGTCCTGGGAGACGCGGGCCGGCACGGTCGAGCTGAAGATCCCGAGAAGGCGCTGGCTGCGGTGATCCAGGAGGCCTACATCCAGGGGGTGTCGACCCGCTCGGTCGACGATCTGGTTCAGGCGATGGGGATGTCGGGCGCCTCCAAGAGCCAGGTCTCCAGGCTGTGCGGCGAGATCGACGATAAGGTCACCGGCTTCCTCGATCGACCGCTGGAGGGCGACTGGCCCTATCTGTGGCTCGACGCCACCTACGTGAAGGTGCGCCAGACCGGACGCATCGTCTCGGTCGCGGTGACCGTGGCTGTGGCCGTCAACGACCAAGGCCGCCGCGAGGTCCTGGGCGTGGCGATCGGCGCGTCGGAGGCCGAGACCTTCTGGACCGAGTTCCTGCGCTCGCTGGCCCGGCGCGGGCTGCGCGGCGTGAAGCTGGTGATCTCCGACGACCACAAGGGCCTGAAGGCCGCCGCGACCCGGATCCTCGGCGCCACATGGCAGCGCTGCCGCGTGCACTTCGCCCGCAACCTGCTGGCCCATGCCGGCCGCCAGGGCCGGCGCGTCGTCTCCGCCTTCGTCGCCACCGCCTTCGCCCAGGAGGACGCCGACAGCGCGAAGGTCCAGTGGCGCCAGGTCGCCGACCAGCTCAGGCCCAAGGTGCCCAAGCTGGCAGTTCTCATGGACGAAGCCGAGCACGACGTCCTCGCCTACATGAGCTTCTCCAGGGAGCACCGCCAGAAATTGCACTCCACAAACCCGATCGAACGGCTCCATGCCGAGGTCAAGCGTCGCACCAACGTCGTCGGTATCTTTCCCAACGAAGCCGCCATCACACGGCTCGTCGGCGCCATCCTTCTCGAGCAGAACGACGAGTGGGCCGTCTCAAGGAGATACATGACGCTGGAATCCATCGCTCCGCTGAGCGATGGTGTCCCCATCACGCTGCCCACCGTGGCAGCCTGAACGTCCCGGCCCTATCCGCCGGGAGCCGCGTAGAGCGCAACGCTCTTACACCACTCCGCGGGACACGATCGCAGACATCACTGCCATGCGAGACTCGCACCCCTTTCGATCGTGTATTTTCTCGCTTCGGCGTGATGTTTTTCCTCGACCCAATTTCAGCGTTTTCAAATATTCGCGGTGGTATAAAATCTGGCGGACGCCTCGCGTTCGTGTGTTGGCAGGCGTTGAATTCGAACCCTTGGCTGGAGATCCCGTTCGAGATTGCGCTGAAGTACCTTCCGGCGCCGCTCCGCAACGGGCCCGAAGAACCTGGTCCAATGGCCTTCGCTGATCCCGATCGAGTTCAACGAATCCTATCGGGAGCAGGCTTCAGCGACATTGAATTAGATTCACTTGAAGCTGCGGTTCCCTTGCAGAATGAACCGGCTGCGTCGTCCAAGCAGCTCGCTCAATTAGGCCCAACGGCGAGGCTACTCGTCGATGCACCGGAAGATATCAAGACGCGAGTTGAGGACGAGCTCTGTCAAGCGCTTGCCGATTTTCAGACAGACAGCGGCGTGATGATGGACAGCGCGACTTGGATTGTCAGCGCAACGTCGCCCTGAGCCGGTTTTCAGGGGTAGAGCGGTCGCACCGGCGACCTGGTCCGAACTTCGCCTTCTAGCCAACCGGACCAACGGATGATCCGTCAAAGGCCCACGAAAAGGCCGTGTTGGAGGGAAGAAGCCTGTGCGGGCGGCTGAGTGAGCTCAACTACGTTGCCAAAAGGATCTTCACAGATAATCTGCTTGCCCCCTACCCCGTCCAGAATATCATTTCTGAATTTTACACCATCAGCCTTGAGCCTTGAGACGACGGATTCCAAATCATCGAAATCCAAGAGGATTCTGTTCCAGCCTCCTCCCGGACTGGGTGTAATGCCATCTAGCATTGGCAAGGACGCTGATGCTTTGGGCCCTGAAACCAATAAGGTTAAGTTGCCAAGAACCAGGATTGCTATCGCCGGAGCGAAATTTAATTCGATCTCAAATCCCAGTTTCGAGACGTAGAAGGCAACAGCCTCTTCAACATCATCTACAATATATCTTACCCTCGCCATCTCACTAACTCCTTATCGATCCAAATTCCGCCAATCTGCTTGCGGATGACAAGCCGTCACCAGCGGCAACAGAAGCCAACACGCAAATTGCGCAGTTGCGTCAATCCGAGCAAGTACGCCCTTCCGTATCCACTGGTCCTGAACTTCGGCCGCGCGTTCCGCCATACCCCGTCCTTCATCCTAGTTGCAGATGAACCTAGCATCGCGGTGCATGCACGGTAAAAGGCGGTATCACGAGGCCGCCATTTTCTTTTGTGAAATGTCCGCACTGGGTCATGGCGGCACTCCGCGGCGGGGTCTTCAAAGGTCTGCAATGTGACCGTAAGCAGACCCTCAGTTTTGAGTACACACCCTAATAGGTCGGGCCGTTGAGCGCCTCCCACAGCAGCTTGTTGTAGTGGTGCACCGCGTGCTCGCTGCGCCACGAGTGCTCCGCGTCGACCATCAAGCGACCCTGCTGGTAGCCACGGGCGTGGACGCCGAGCTGCTGCCGCTCCATCGCGTGGATGTCCTGGGCTTGGGCCACGTCGCGGAAACGGTTCATGCCGGCGATGTCGCTCTCCGTCGGCGGGTTGGCGAGACAGAAGCTGTCGACGTTCTGGACGGCCGTCTCCGGGCCCGCCGGAAGAATGTGCATCGTCTTGAAGTTGGAGAGGCCCCAGTGCGAAATGAGAATCAGGTTGGGCCACAGATACCAGATGTTGGAGCCGCGCTGCGGATCGCTCGATTCGACCCGGTAAGGACGGTCGGGATTGTCGCCCGTGTCGCCGCGGATCGGATTGCTGTGGCGCTGCCAGATCCCGTACTCCCACGACTTGCGAAGCTCCCAGTCGAGCGAGTTCGTCGCCTCGGGATGGATGTGCGGGCAGTGGTAGCATTCGAGACCGTCGAAAATGAATTTCCAGTTGCACTTGATGTCGTAACGGTCGCGCCGGGCAAACGTCAGGTCATCGAGATTGTGCACCGTCTCGCGTACCTCGGCCTCCATGCCTTCCACTTGGCTGGCGAGCGCCGGGGCGTCCGCATCGAGGTTCACGAACACCATGTGGATGAACTCCTCGACCTGGATCTCGGGCAGGCAGAAATCGCCGTGATCGAAGCCCGCCACGTTCTCCGAGTTGCCGGCGGCCTTGAGGTTGCCCTCGAGGTCATAGGTCCAGGCGTGGAACGGGCACGTGATCATGCGCACGTTGCCCTTGCCCTCGAGCAGGATATGGCCGCGGTGCATGCACACGTTGTAGAAGGCGCGCAACTTCCCGTCCTTGGCGCGCACGACGAAGATCGGCTGGTCGACGATGGTGGCCGTGAGATAACTCCCGGCCTCGGCGAGGTCGTGTCGATAGCCGACGAACTGCCACGTCTTGTAGAACACCTCTTCCTTTTCGCGCCGGGCGATGTCCGGGTCGTAGTAGTAGTGCGCCGGCAGCGTGGCGGAGCGTTCGGCCTCGGGGTGGAAGCTGTTCTTGTGTTGCAGCCGCGTCACGTTGCCGGCCATGGCCTGCCTCCGTCGTCAGGGGTGCGTGAGCTTGAAGTATATACGTCGTGGCGGATCGCGTCCGCCATGGGGCATCGCTCATGCCGGTCGCGCTGGCGCCGATTGACGCCCAGGCGCCAATCCCCTAGGTTTCGCGCCCATGAATCGCGCGGGTAGCGCGCGCGACGCGGTTGATTGATTCGCCTGCCCGACGGCGGGTTTTTTCGTGCGTGAACGGCGCGAGTGCGGTGCTTCCGGCGTCGGCGAAGCTGAGGGCTGACGAAAAATGGAGAACGTCTGGCTGGTCTCGGCGCTGTGGATCGGCCTCGCACTCCTCGCGTCGCTGATCTCGATCCGCATCGGCATCTCCGTCGCCCTCGTCGAAATCATCGTCGGAACGCTCGGCGGCAACCTCCTCGGCATGACGCCGAACGAGTGGATCGGCTACCTCGCCGGCGTGGGCGCCGTGTTGCTCACCTTCCTGGCGGGCACCGAAATCGACCCGGCGGTGATCAGGCGTCATGCCTGGTCGACGCTCGGCATTGGCGTGGTCGGCTTTCTCGCGCCCTATCTCGGCGTGCTCGCCTATGCGCACTTCGTCCTCGAATGGCCTTGGCCGCAGGCGCAGATCGCGGGGATCGCGCTGTCGACAACGTCGGTCGCGGTTGTGTACGCGGTCATGGTCGAAACCGGCTTCAACCGCACCGAGATCGGCAAGATCATTCTCGCCGGATGCTTCGTGAACGACGTCGGCACCGTGCTCGCGCTCGGCATCGTTTTCGCCAACTACAATTTGTGGCTCGCCCTGTTCGCGGCAGCGACCGGTTTCGCCCTATGGCTGCTGCCGCGGCTCGTGCCGTGGTTCTTCGCCAGGGTCGGAGAGCGCGTGAGCGAGCCCGAGATCAAGCTCATCCTTCTCGTCCTATTCCTGCTCGGCGGCCTCGGCGCCATCGCCAAGAGCGAGGCGGTCCTGCCCGCCTACCTGGTCGGCATGGCGCTGGCGCCATTCTTCCTGCGGCAGGCGAAGATCGCTCAGCGGATGCGCATGATCGCTTTCTCGATTCTGACGCCGTTCTACTTCCTGACGGCTGGCTCGCTCGTGAAGTTCGAGACCGTGGCCGCGTCCGCGGGCCTTATCGCGGTGCTGCTGGGGCTGAAAATGCTGACCAAATTCGCCGGTATCTGGCCGTTGACGAAGGTCTTCAGGTTCGAACCTCGCGAGGGCATCTACACGACCCTCATGATGTCGACGGGCCTTACCTTCGGCACCATCTCGGCCCTGTTCGGCCTCACCAACAACATCATCAACCAGGATCAATACACCATTCTCGTCACGGCGGTGATCGGCAGCGCCGTGGTGCCGACACTGATCGCCCAGAAATGGTTCCAGCCGGACTTCAAGGAAATCGCGAGCCAACCGGCCGAGGATGGGGGCGCCGAATAGGAGCCTGGGCGCGACCTAGTGGATTGATTCCAACGTTTGGAACCCTCTGTTTCGTGCGGCGATGATATGATCGGGGTCGGCTTTCCAGATGAAGGGTTTTGGGTTTGCGTCATTGTATTCGCGGACAAATCGGTTGATGGCGTCCTGAAGGTCGACGACGGATTGGAAGACGCCGTATTTGAGCCTGCGCCGCGTTAGTTTGGCGAAGAAGCCCTCGACGGCATTGAGCCACGAGCACGAGGTTGGCGTGAAGTGGAAGGTCCAGCGTGGATGGCGGGCGAGCCAGGCGCGGACCTTGTCCTTCTTGTGCGCGGCGTAGTTGTCGAGGATGACGTGGACGGCCTTGTCCGTCGGCACCTCGCGCTCGATGCGGTTGAGGAAGCGGATGAACTCCTGATGGCGGTGGCGCTGCATGTTCTGTGCGATGACCGTACCGTCCAGCACGTTGAGCGCGGCGAACAGCGTCGTCGTGCCATGCCGTTTGTAATCATAGGTCATCGTACCGGCGCGGCCCTTCTTCATCGGCAAGCCGGGTTGGGTGCGGTCGAGCGCCTGGATCTGTGATTTCTCATCAACCGACAGCACCACGGCATGGGCCGGCGGATCGACATACAAGCCGACGATATCTGTGAGCTTCTCGGCGAAGGCGGGATCATTGGAGAGCTTGAAGTGCCGCCAGCGGTGCGGGCTGAGGCCATGGGCCTTCCAGATCGCTTGGACCGTCGACGCCGCGACGCCAGCAACCTTCGCCATCGCGCGCAGCGTCCAGTGGGTCGCCTCGTGCGGCGGCGCTTGCTGGGTCAGGCGGACGATCTCGGCGACGCGCTCCGGCGGGATCGGCGCTTTGCCAGGCGGACGGGACCTGTCGCGAAGCAAGCCGTTGACACCCTCGTGCATGAACCGCTCCTGCCAGCGCCAGACACAGGTCTTGGACTTGCCGGTCTCGGCCATGATCGACGAGTTCCCGAGCCCCTCGTCGCTCTTCAGGATGATCCGCGCCCGCCAGACATGTTTCTGCGAGCTCTTCGGGTCCGCGACGATAGCTTGCAATCGCTGACGGTCGCCAGACGTGACAGTAAAATGGATGCCGGTGCGCATAGCACAGACTCGCATGACACCGCACAATACGGAATCTCAAATCGGACTCTTTCGTTCCGATCAATCCACTAGCGCGTCGTCGGGCGGCCTATCACTTCGGTCGACTCGGGCCGGAGTACACGGCAAGCCGGGTGATCTTGCCGTTCTCGATGGTGAAGAAGTCCGCGACCTCGTCGATCCTGTCGGCGTGATGAGCCTCTATTTCGACCGCGACGGTATTGCCGGAAACCAGGAGCGGTCCAGGATGCGGATCGGCGCCGCCCCACTCTCCGAGAAACTGGCCGTAGAAGGCGACAATCGCGTCGGCGCCTTTCATCCGCCCGCTCTCGATACCCGCCATGCGCAGGCTGACCAACTCCATGTCGTCGGCGCAGAGCGAGCGCAGCAGATCGAGATCGGACGTCCGCACCGCCGTGACGTAGGCCTCGACGACCTCCGTCGGGCTCTCCAGTGTCGCATTCATGCTTTCCTCCCCTATTTTTCCGGCAGTGGTGGCGGCAGTAGGGGCTCCGGCGCTCACCGTCTCCTGGTCGGCGGGATTACCTATACGATGGGCGCGGTCGCGTACGCGGTTGGGCGCCGGCCCCTCCACAACACGATCTGGCACGCGAAGGTGCTCGTCGGCGCCCGGTCGTCACTACGCCGCCCTTACGGTCGAGCTTGCCGCCTGGCCCGGGTGCCTTTGACGGCAGTGGGATCTAGCCCTATGGTTACCGACAAATCCGCGGGGAAGACGCTCCATGGTGAAGAAGTACCACTTGATCAGCCACCTTTTGTGACCCTGGGTTCAGCGCGCCGTGATTGTAATGCGCGCCAAGCAGGTTGAATTCGAGGTCACCTACGTCGACCTCACCGACAAACCCGGTTGGTTCCTCGAAATCTCGCCGCACGGGAAGGTGCCCGTCCTCGTGGTCGACGAGCAGCCCCTGTTCGAGTCGAGCGCGATCGCCGAGTACCTCGACGAGATGGTCGAGCCGAGGCTCCATCCGGACGATCCCATCAGGCGCGCCCGCAATCGGGCGTGGACCGACTACGTGCCGGATTTCGCGAGCGGACTCAGCGGGGTCTACTACACGAAGTCGAGGGAGGCGGTGAGCGAAAAGCTCGAGCTCGCCTCGCAGCGGTTGAGCAAGCTCGAGCAGGCCATCGCCCAGGAGCGCGGCAACGACGGACCCTACTTCAATGGTCCCAACCTGTGCCTGGTGGATGCCGCATACGCTCCGTTCTTACAGCGGTTCGCATTCGTTGAAGAGCGGCTCTCGAGCGGCCTGATGGAGTCGCTCCCGCTTGTCCAGGCCTGGTCGGATGCGTTGCTCGTGAACGAGTGTATCGTCGGATCGGTGCCGGGGAACTTCAAGGATGAATTCGTTGCCAGCTTGAAGCGGCGCGAGTTCTATGCCGGCACGCTCTTCGAGGAGAAAACCGCCGCCGCCGGCTAGCCGGGTTGGATGCCGTTCGGCCCTCGCGAATACCTTCGGCCGGCCCCGAAAGACTGCCTACGCCGCCGCCAATGCGTCCGTGCGCGCCGCACGGATCGATGAGCGGCGCGCCTGCGTCGCCGCGGCATCGACGGCGCCGTTGGCTTCGGTAAACACGAAGCCGTAGAGCTCCCTCGCATCGTGCACGGACGTGAGATTCCCGCTCACGTCGCGCGGCACGGCCTCGGGATCGCGGTCGAGCGGGTCGCCGTAGCCGCCGCCCCCGCTCAGGCCAACATAAGAATATCCTCGCCCATCAAGGGGTATTCACCCCAGGGGACGGCTTCCTTGTCGCCGGGGAGCTCGTCGAGGGTGCATCCGGTGGAGGTCCGGGGGTCGTTCTTACCCTCAGGCACGTGCACCAGATAGGCGTGCGGCGGCGAGCCGACGTAACCTTCTCCGGGTCGCCGAGCACGACCCGGAGGTAGCTCCCCGGTTGTCCATGCCGGCGCTGTCCCTGACCACGCCCACCATCCAGATGACGGTGCCATTCGTCTGGCGGACCTCGGCTGCAAGCCTGTTGATCGCCGGTACGACGCCGCGCGAGGCCGGCACCTCGACCGGTGCGCCCGGCGCGCGGAACGCGTTCTGCATGTCGACCACGACGAACGCGGTCTTCTTGGGATCGAGACTTTCGAAGGTGCAACCGGCTGCGCTTGGCGATCACCCGGTCGACAATCTCCTGACGAATGGCGATGTCGTGCATCTCCGTCCCGCCTGATTGGACCGCAGCGTTGCCCCATAGTAGTCGCGCCCCTTGACACCGGCCACACGGGCATGGTCCAGCGAGCGCGATTCGTTGACCGCTCGGGCCGGGCAGCCCACAATGCTTCCATCACGCCGGAGGGACGCCCATGCCAGCGCGCGCCAATCCCATTGCCCACTTTACCGCCAACGCCGACGTTTCGGGGACGCTGCCCGCGCATTACTACTTCGACCCCGAGATATGGCGGCGCGAGAATGAACAAATCTGGTTCAAGACCTGGCAGTATGCGGGCCATCTTGGCGACCTGCAAAATCCCGGCGACTTCATTACGACGACGCTCATCGATCAGCCGATCCTGGTCGTCCGCGCCAAGGATGGGAGCTTGCGCGCCTTCTACAACGTGTGCATGCACCGCGGGCACATCCTGGCCGAGGCCTGCGGCAACAAGAGGATCTTCACTTGCCCCTTCCACGCCTGGTCCTACGACACGACCGGCGCCTTGAAGGCAGCGGGCAACGCCGAAAACGTCGCCGGCTTTCAGCACGAGGATTTCCATCTCGCGGAAATCCGGGTCGAGACGCTGGGTTGGATGGTGTTCGTCAACCTTGATGCGCAGGCGCGGCCGCTCGCGGATATGGCGGACGGAATGCTCGACAACATGCGCGAGAGAATCCCGGGCTTCGACGACCTTGTGTACGTCGAAACGACGACCTTCGACGTCGCCGCCAACTGGAAGTTCATCCTCGACGGCCTCGAGTGCTACCACTGCCCCGTCATCCATCCGCAGGCGATGGGGAAGGAGGATTCCTACCTCACGAACTCCTTCGAAACCACTGAGCACGAGTACTGGATGCTCGACGTCGTGGTCGGCAATTACGAGGTAATCGAAAAGAACCGGGACAAGCTGCCCTACGATTTCGGTCCGGCGACGCTCAAGGACGTCAACATCTGGTTCCTGTGGCCTAATCTCATCTTCGTGGCGCACCAGGGACCCACCAATCTCAAGATCTTGCACGCCACGACCGTGGGACCTGAGACGTCCGTTAGGCACATTCGCAGCTTCTGCCTGCAGAACCCGCCGAGCGCTTACGACCGTGCCAACATCGACAACTATTGCGACATCGTCTTTCCGCAGGACAAACGCGCTATGGAGTTGCAGGCTGCCGGCGTACGCTCGCGCGGCTATGGCGGCGGCCGCTTGATGGTCGATGCTGAGCGCTCGTGGCGCAGCGAGCATGGCACGCACCATTTCGACAATCTGGTTTGGCTGGCGTTGAACGGCCCCGAGTACGAGGCCGCGTAAGGGAAAGCCGAACATGACCCCGACGGAGACGCTTTCGAAGACCGCGTTCCGGCCCGAAGCTGAGCTCTCGGGCACGTTGCCGAGCTACCTCTATTGGGACCCGGAGATCTACGAGTGCGAGAAAGAGGCGATCTGGTTCAGGACCTGGCAGTTCGTCGGCCACGTCAGCGACCTGGCCTCACCGGGCGATTACTTCACCGCCGAAATCCTCGACCAGAAGGTCTTCGTGGTGCACGGCAAGGACGGGCGGGTTCGAGCCTTCTACCTTTCCTATCCGGTTAACACCCATGACCGCTACATGTAGGGTGCCGCCACTCTCCCGAGTAAAGCTCGGCATAGGTTGGAGCAGAGGTGTCGCCCGCGATGCCGAGCAATGAGCGGAAGGCGTTGAACGGGTAGAACCGCCTGTTGAAGCGGAAGGTGAACTCGTTGAGGTAGGCTTGTAGGTGCTGGTGGCTAACGCCGTGGTGGATACCGATCAGCCACGTCTTCAGGTTGGCGAAAACCAGATGGATGATCGGCAGGTATTGCTCGGCAACCTCTGGATCACCACACTCGGCAACAGCGAAGTGCTCATAGCCGCGCTTACCGAGGCCAGCATAGCCGCTCCAATCGTCAGTAACGATCAGCGATCGCGGCGCGACGGTGCTCTCGACGAACCCACAGAGCGACTCGGCGCTACGGTCGAGCACGACGGCGAGCCGAACGCGTCCGGCATAGCGTCCGTCTTTCCGGTTGTCGAGCTTGGTGCCCGGCTTTCGATGACGCACTTCGATGGCACAGGAGACGGGAACCTTGTGGTGAACACCACGGCCTTCCCCACGCGTTCGCCCGCCAACCCAGGTTTCGTCCACCTCAACATGGTTCTTGGGCTGTCCACCGATCCTGTCTTGGTTGGGCCGCACCATGCCCGAGCGGAGCTTGTGGAGAATTTGAAAGGCCGTCTCGTAGCGCGAAAGACCAAGTTGCCGCTGAAACTGCACGGCGGACATGCCGGGCGTCTGACTGGCGACCAGATAAGCGGCCCAGAACCAGACGTTCAGCGGAGTGTGGCTACGCTCCATCACTGTTCCCACCGTCAGCCCGGTGTTCTGGCGGCACTTGCGGCAGCGCAGGACGCCAGGGCGGTTTTCAAAGTGGAACGGCTCTCCCGCCGTGCCGCAGTGCGGGCAGGCAAAGCCGTCTCCCCAGCGGGCTTTCTCCAGGTAGGCGGCGCAGGCCGCATCATCGGGGAAAAGTCGCTGGAACTCGGGTAGCGAATGCGGGAATGGGAGATCGGCGCGGTCGAGAACATCCATGGCGCGCTCCCCTATATCCGGGTTGCGCCCATTCTAGCCCTAGTGGGTGTGGGTGTAAACCGGACAGGCAAGCCTTCTACAACGTTTGCATGCACCGCGGGCACATCCTCACCGAGGGTAAGGGCAACAAGACCATCTTCACCTGCCCCTTCCACGCCTGGTCGTACGACGCTACGGGAGCGCTCAGGGCGGCCGGCAACGCCGAGAACGTGGCCGGCTTCAGCTTGGAGGATTTCAGCCTCGCGGAAATCCAGGTCGAAATCTTGGCCAGGATGGTGTTCGTCAACCTCGATCCGGAGGCAACGCCGCTCGCCGACCTCGTCCCCGGGCTCGAAGACGACATTCTCGCCTCAGTGCCGGACTACGAGTCGCTCAAGCTCGCGCGGCTCGACACGATGGCGGTACGCGCCAACTGGAAATCGATCCTCGATGGCCTGGAGTGCTACCACTGCCCCGTCATCCACCCGCAAAACAAGGTCGGCGCCGACGAGTTCATCGAGCGCCGCTTCGTGGGGCAGGAGTATGACTACTGGCAGAAGCACACATCCTACGGCAATCGCAAGGTCATCGAGACCATGCGCCACAAGCTGCCCTACGACGTGGGCCCGGCGACGGTCATGGACATCAACGTCTATTACCTTTGGCCGAACCTGGTGTTCGTCACCCACCAGGGACCAAGCAACTTCAAGGTCCTGCGCGCCGTCCCCGATGGGCCCGAGCACGCCTATCGGCTGATCTACAACTATTGCCTCAACGATCCGCCGACCGAGCACGACCTGGCGCATATGAACCAGTATCGGGACGTGGTGTGGCCGCAGGACGTGGCGGCGATGGAGGGACAGGCGGCCGGGCTCAAGGCACGCGGCTATAGCCAGGGACGGCTCATGGTCGATGCGGTCCGCTCATCGGTGAGCGAGCACGGCACCCACCACTTCGACCGGCTCGTGTGGGAGGCGCTGAACGGCTCCAACTACTGAAGGCCGACCGGCCCTAGCGAGCCGCTAGTGGATTGATTCCAACGTTTGGAACCCTCTGTTTCGTGCGGCGATGATATGATCGGGGTCGGCTTTCCAGATGAAGGGTTTTGGGTTTGCGTCATTGTATTCGCGGACAAATCGGTTGATGGCGTCCTGAAGGTCGACGACGGATTGGAAGACGCCGTATTTGAGCCTGCGCCGCGTTAGTTTGGCGAAGAAGCCCTCGACGGCATTGAGCCACGAGCACGAGGTTGGCGTGAAGTGGAAGGTCCAGCGTGGATGGCGGGCGAGCCAGGCGCGGACCTTGTCCTTCTTGTGCGCGGCGTAGTTGTCGAGGATGACGTGGACGGCCTTGTCCGTCGGCACCTCGCGCTCGATGCGGTTGAGGAAGCGGATGAACTCCTGATGGCGGTGGCGCTGCATGTTCTGTGCGATGACCGTACCGTCCAGCACGTTGAGCGCGGCGAACAGCGTCGTCGTGCCATGCCGTTTGTAATCATAGGTCATCGTACCGGCGCGGCCCTTCTTCATCGGCAAGCCGGGTTGGGTGCGGTCGAGCGCCTGGATCTGTGATTTCTCATCAACCGACAGCACCACGGCATGGGCCGGCGGATCGACATACAAGCCGACGATATCTGTGAGCTTCTCGGCGAAGGCGGGATCATTGGAGAGCTTGAAGTGCCGCCAGCGGTGCGGGCTGAGGCCATGGGCCTTCCAGATCGCTTGGACCGTCGACGCCGCGACGCCAGCAACCTTCGCCATCGCGCGCAGCGTCCAGTGGGTCGCCTCGTGCGGCGGCGCTTGCTGGGTCAGGCGGACGATCTCGGCGACGCGCTCCGGCGGGATCGGCGCTTTGCCAGGCGGACGGGACCTGTCGCGAAGCAAGCCGTTGACACCCTCGTGCATGAACCGCTCCTGCCAGCGCCAGACACAGGTCTTGGACTTGCCGGTCTCGGCCATGATCGACGAGTTCCCGAGCCCCTCGTCGCTCTTCAGGATGATCCGCGCCCGCCAGACATGTTTCTGCGAGCTCTTCGGGTCCGCGACGATAGCTTGCAATCGCTGACGGTCGCCAGACGTGACAGTAAAATGGATGCCGGTGCGCATAGCACAGACTCGCATGACACCGCACAATACGGAATCTCAAATCGGACTCTTTCGTTCCGATCAATCCACTAGGACAGCTGCGGCATCACTTTCGTCGACAACAGCTCCATCGACTTCATGACCTTCTCGTGCTCGAGGCCGCCTGGGCTCATGTTCGAGAGGAAGTAGTTCGCCCCGCAGTCGTCGCGCAGCCAGCGCAGACGGTCCGTGATGTAGGCCACATCTCCGATCCACATGAGATCCTCGCTCACGATCTTCTCGAACGTGAGCGAGCGGATGCGCGCGGCCATCTTCTCCTGGAACGCGAACTTTGCCGGATATGCCTCTCCCTCGGGAAGCGTGAACATGTTGGCGAAGTCCTGGACGAGCCACTCGACGCTCTCTCTCGCCTCCTCCCGGGCCTTGTCAACGGTGTCACTGAGGAAGATAAGCGGGTGCCCGACGCGACGCATGTCGTTGCGGCTCGAGGCCGTCATGGCGTCCTTCAGGTGGCCGAAATTCTTCTTGACGAGTTCGAGCGGACTGAACGAGGCGCCGACCATGGGCGTGATGCCCTGGGCGACGGCGAGGGCCATCGTCTCGGCGGTAAGCGTCGGCGACCATAGCGGCGGGTGTGGGCGTTGAACCGGCACCGGATTGACCGCCACCTCGGGTATTTTGAAGAACTGGCCGTCGTAGGAGAACGGCTCTCCCGTCCACGCCTTGAGGATGATTTCCAGGGCCTCCTCGTAGCGCGGCCGTGAGTCCTCCCAGTCCAAGCCGTAGCCGTCGAACTCGACCTTGAAGGCCCCCCTGCCGACGCCGAAGTCGAGCCGACCCTCCGACATGATATCGAGCGTCGCGTAATCCTGTGCGACCTCCAGCGGATTGTGCCAGGGCAGTACGCACACCGCGGTTCCCAGCCGAATACGGCTGGTCCGCGCGGCAACGTGAGCCAGCGTCACGGCGGGTGAGGGCCGGCCGTGCTCGCAAAACGCATGCTCGGCAACGAACAAAGCGCCGAAACCGAGCTTCTCCGCCCACACGCACTCCTCGAGCCGATTCCGATAGAGCGCGTTGTAGTCCTGCTCCTCGCGGCACTGGATGTTGAAGAAAACCGCGTACTCCATGCCCACCTCCGTTTCTGGCCGAGGAGCGCACCGGCTCCACCGGTATTTTACACGCTTATGGCGCCCCTCAAGGTGCTTTGGCGGCGACGGCCTCGATTTCGACGAGCCACTCGGGCAACGCCAGCGCCGGCACGATGATGGCGGTGGATGCCGGGCGCAAATCCCCGAGCACCTTCTTTCGGGCGGCCGCGTAAGCCGGGAAGTTCTCCTTGCCGACGATAAAGCCGGTGATCTTGACGATGTCCGCAGGCCCCATGTCGGCCTCATCGAGGAGCGCCATGATATTGGCCCACACCTGGTCCGCCTGTGCGGCGAAACCGTCTGCGGTGGTGCCATCGGGACGTGCGCCGACTTGCCCGGCCGTGAACAGCCAGCGCGCACCTGGCGCGATTTCGAGGGCTTGGCTGTAGCCCCTGCCATAGGCCTCGGCGATGGTCTCCGGATTATGTCGCTTCAACATCATGATCTCCCGTTTCGTGTTGATGGATACGACTGGCTTGATTGGCCGGGATCCCAGCGCGGCGCCACGAGACGCCGCCTGCCGTCCGGCGTCGTGCGAATGCCGGGCTCCTCCCTACCGACCCGGTCCCACAGCTTACAGGTCACCGGCACGTGCTTCTGGTCGAGGGCCTCGCAGTAGTTCGTGTACTCGCACACCCGCACCTCGTCGCCGCGCCCGAGCCGCACCTTACGGAACCAGTCGGGGTCGGCCAGGCTTTGTCGGGCGAGCCCGATGATGTCGGCCTGCCCGCGCGCGAGGATCTGCTCGGCCTGGCGGAATCCGTGGATACCGCCGGTGACGATGACCGGCGTCGCCAAGCCGGCCCCGCGCACCGCGGCGCGCACCCGCGCGACCGCCTCGACGTTGCGGCCGAACGGGCCGCGCCGGTCGGAGATGAACTGCGGCATGCACTCGTAGCCGCTCGGGCCGGTGTAGGGGTACACGGCGTGACCGACCGCCGGCTGCTTGGCATCCTCGAACTTGCCGCCGCGCGAGAGGGACAGGAAGTTCATGCCGGCGCGCGCGAAAGCTGTACCAAAGAACACGGCGTCCTCGGTCGTGCCCCCGCTGGGGATGCAGTCCTCGGTCAGGAACCGGCAACCGAGCGCAAAATCATCGCCGACCTCGGGGCGCACCCGAGTGAGCACTTCCAGCGCCAGGCGAACCCGGTTCTCGCGCGGCCCGCCGTAGCCGTCGTCGCGGTCGTTGAGCGCCGACAGAAACGACGCCATCGTGTAGGCGTGCGCGTAGTGTAGCTCGACGCCGTCGAACCCGGCCTCGCGGGCGCGCCGCGCCGCGCCGGCGAACAGATCCGGCAGGACCCTCGGCAAGTCGCGGATATGGGGCAGGTGGGTATCGGTGACGCGCTCGCGGTAGCCGAGGCGGAGCGACTCGAGCTCGCGCGTGTCTAGGATGTCGTCGAGCTCGTCCGCACTAAGCTGCACCAGGCGCCCGCGAACCGCCTCGTCGGGCCATCCCTCGGCACCCAGGGCTCGGCGGTGGCGATCGGTGACCTCGAGAAAACGGCCAAAATACTTGGCCGGCTCGGGACGGCGTCGCACGGTGAGGAAGTCGATGACCTGAATGAGGAGGCGCGTGTGGCCTCCGCTCGCGCGCCGCACCGCCTCAACGAGGCTCTTGAGGCCGGGTATGAAGCGGTCGTCACCGATTCGAAGCAGCGGCCCGCTCGGGATGTCGCGAATGCCGGTCGCCTCGACGACGATGGCACCCGGGCGGCCGCGCGCGAAGCGCTCGTACCAGTCGACGATGGCGGGCGTAACGAAGCCGTCTTCCGTCGCCCGCCACGGCACCATGGCCGGCACCCACGTTCGCGCTTCGAGCCTAGTGGGACCGATGCTAACGGGACTGAACAGGTGCGATGCGGCCGCCTCCTCCGCGCTCGGCCAGGGGCCGGCCTCGGGCGTCCATCTGATTCGCTCGGGTGGCCGCCACATGGATTGCGCTCCGCGAACCCGTTCTCGCTGCCGCCTGCCGGAAACGCGGGTACCATCGCATGGAACTCTGATCGTACGCGACCGTGATGGCCGCTCGTGATAGCGTTTCCACGCCAACGGAGGCGCCACCCGGCGGAGTCCCGAGTCGACAACAACCGAGCGGATCGAAGAGATGTTCTTGAAAAATCACTGGTACGTCGCGGCGCTATCGAGCGAGGTCGGGCGCGAATTGCTCGGCCGGTGGATCTTGGACAAACCGGTCCTTCTGTACCGGACCGAGGCCGGTCAAGCGGTGGCGCTTCAGGGCAACTGCCCCCATCGTAGCTTGCCGCTCGCACAGGGGAGGCTGATCGGGGACGAGGTGCAGTGCGGCTACCACGGACTTCGTTTCGATGCCACCGGGACGTGCACGGTTTTACCGGGACAGGTAAACATTCCAGCGCAGTGCCACCTGACGACCTATCCGCTGGTCGAGAAGTGGCGTTGGCTGTGGATTTGGATGGGCGATCGCGAGCGCGCCGACGAAGCCAAGATTCCGAATTTTCATTGGAACGACGACCCCGGCTGGAGCGCTTCGGAGGGACGGCTCGATATCCGATGCCACTACCAGCTTCTGGTCGACAACTTGCTCGACTTGTCACATATCAACTACGTCCACCAGCAGACGATCGGCCCGTCTGTGAATACCGCCGAAGTCCCGCTGAAGACGGACGTCCAGGGCGAGACCGTCAGTATCGTGCGCCGCTTCAAGAACGTGCCGCCGCCGCTGTACCACCAGCGCTGGATGGGTTGGGACGGCAACATGGACCGCAAGCAGCTGGTTGAATGGATGCCACCCTCGCACATCAACATCCTGTCGTGGTCGGCGCCGACCGGATCGGCCGAGGGTGAAGAGACAAACGCGCTGATGTATCACTTCTTGAACGGCATCACGCCGGCGACTGAGCGCTTCACCTACCACTTCTGGTCGAGTCCGCGAAACTTCGGGCACGACGAAGAAGTCAGCGAGCAATTGCAGGAGGCCAATACTCATCTGCTCAGTCAGGACATCGCGATCCTCGAAGGGCAGCAAGCGATGATCGACGGGCTTGGTGGAGACCCGGATATGGTCAATATCCCGGTCGACGCGGGCCCCCTCTCGGCGCGCCGCATCGTCGCTTCGCTGCTCGCCGAAGAGGCGAGCTAGCTGCCGCCCGAGCCGGCGCCGCAGCGCCATGGACATCGTCATCTCCGCGGACTCCCATGTCCTCGAGCCGGTGGACCTGTGGTCGGCCGCGCTCGGGCCGAAGTGGGGCGATCGGGTTCCGCATTTCGCCAATAGCTACGCCGGCGAACCCGGCAGCTACTTCTTTACCGGCCGCGACGTGCTGCGTCTCGGCACCTCGCGCGATATCGACCAGGAGGAACGCTACGCCCGCCTACAGGCGGCCGGACGCGATCCCGCGGTACGCCTCGGGATCATGGAGGCGGAGCGGATCGCCTCCGAGATACTCAACGCGTCCTTCGCGATGACGACACCACGGATCCTCGACGACGACCTGCGCCAAGCCTGCGCCTCCGTGTTCAACGACTACATGCTCGAATATGCATCGCACGACACGCGGCGCCTCATAGCCGTCGTGCTCCTGCCGGTCGACGATGTCGGCTGGGCCCTGGCGGAGCTCGAGCGGACAGCCGCCAAGGGTGCGCGCGGCGTGATGGTGCCGGTCAATCCGGTCGACGGCGCCGCGCCCTATCGTGACGCGCGCTACGACGCCATCTGGCGGTCGGCCGCCGAGAAGAGCCTTCCGGTCACGCTTCATTCCGGCACGGGCAGCGTGCCCGATCCGAGCACGTGCTTTGCCGAGGATATCCAGAACGTGCCCAAGACCTTCATCAGCTATTTCGCGGAGGCGGCCCCCGTAGTGGCCAACGAGTTCATCTTTGGCGGCATTTTCGACCGCTTCCCAGAGCTGCAGGTCTATCTGTCTGAATTCGACGCATCATGGGTACCGATGCTGCGCTACCGCCTCGACCGGATCGAGAAGTTTCCCGGGCTTCATCGGCTGGCAAAGCCCGCCGCGCGGTACCTCGACGACAACGTCCATGTCGGTTTCATCAACGACCCGATGGCCGCCAAGCTGCGCGATGACATTGGCGTCGGGCGCATGCTGTGGGGTTCGGACTTTCCTCATCCGCCGTGCGCGTTTCCTAACATCCGCGATCGACTCGACACGGAAATCCTCGCCGGCGTGCCGGAAGGCGAACGGCGGCGCCTGGTGGCCGACAACGTTGCGACGCTCTACGGGATTGAGCTAGAGGCCTAGCGCGGCCCGAAACGTTTGGGTCACTCGAGTCTTATGTTGGGATGTGAGGCAGGCGTGCAGTATCGCTTGGGCGTCGACATCGGCGGCACCTTCACGGACTTCGTCCTCGAGGACACGGCGACCGGCACGCTCCGCGTGGGCAAGGTTCCTGACGACGCCGGGCGATCCCGGCGACGCGGTGGTCGAGGGCATCCGCCGCTTGCTCGGCGAGGCTGGAATCCGGGCCGAGGACGTCGGTGTCGTCTTCCATGGCACGACGCTCGCCACCAATGCGGTGATCGAGCGCAAGGGGGCGCGTACCGGGCTCCTCACGACGGCGGGGTTCATCGACGTTCTCGCGATCGGGCGCGAGTCTCGCTACGACCACTACAATCTGCAGCTCGAGCTGCCCGAGCCGCTGGTGGCGCGGCCGCTCCGGCGCGGCGTCAATGAGCGTACCGATCGAGATGGCCATGTCGTGACGCCGCTCGACCTCGGCCAGCTTGCCGATGAGGTCACGAGCCTCCGCGCCGCCGGCGTCGAGAGCATCGCGGTCGCTTACCTCCACGCCTACAAGAGCCCAGCCCACGAGCGCGCAACCGCCGACTACATCGCCGCGGCCGCGCCTGAGGTCGCGGTCAGCCTATCGTCGGAGGTCGCGCCCGAGATCCGCGAGTACGAGCGCACCTCGACGACGGTGATCAACGCTTACCTGCAGCCGGTCGTCGAGCGCTATCTCGAGCGCCTAGGAGCGTGCGCCGTAGAAGTTTTGATGTTGGGCGATTGGCGCGCGGCCGCCGGAGAGGTGGGATTTTGGCCCGAGTGTGGATATCTGGCCCGCCCGACTCTGGGATGGAAATCCCAGACCGGAAGGCCGGAAGGGAAGAGATTCGCGTTTCATACGCGGTCGATGGGCACTGCGCGCCCCGGATCAAGTGCGTTGGCAGGCCAGCACCTGCCTCAGCACGTGGCCACCGTCCCCATCCGCTTGATGTTCAACGCCAAGCACACGAGGTCCCACTCGCCGCGCACCTTCGCCAAGCCTCGCAGGCTGAATCGTCGGAATCCGAGCACCTCCTTGATCCACCCGTTCGGCGCCTCCGAGAGCCACTTGCGTTGCGCGTACCGGGCTTTGCCCGCGGGGCTCGCCAGTTTCTCACCCATGCGGTGCGTGGCAGGGAGCCGGGCCGGGTCGACCGCCACCTGGGACTTGCCTTCACGCCCCAGCGCTACGTGCGCGTCGATGCCGCGATCTTCCAGCTCCAACAGATCCGGCTCGTTGCAGTAGCCCGCATCGGCCAGTACCACCGCAGGCTCGACCCCAAACGTCTCGTTGATCTCGTCGAGCATCCCCACCAGCTGACCCTGGTCGCTGGCCTGTGGCCCCACCTGAGTCGCGACGATGATCTGGTGCTCCCCATCGACCGCCATCTGCGCGTTGTAGCACTGCTGGAACCCCTCGCTGCTGGTCTTCATGATCTGGCTCTCGGGATCGGTGAAATTGCTCTGCGCCTTCGGCTCGGGCTCGCCGTAGGCCCGCTTGTAAGGCCGCCCGCCCCGGGGATTGCGGTCCTGCCCCGGCTCGCGCCCGCGCTCATCGTCGCGCCCGCGTTGCGCCGCCTCCAAACGCGCTTTGGCTGCCTGGATCGCCGCCAGGCGCTTCTCCCTGCGTTGCAACTCCTCGGGCAACTCGTCGCCCCGGAAATCCTCGCCCCAACGCTCGTCTTCTTCGGCGTCCACCATCCCCGCCGTCGTCAGCAGCGCCTCGATCTCCGCCTGCAAGCGAGCCGCCTCTTTGCCCATCCGCTCATAGCTCATCGCCTTGCGCTTGCTCGCGTTCGCTCGCACCTTCGTCCCGTCGACCGAGAGCTTGCCGAACCGCGCCAGTCCCATCTCGCGCGCCACCTGCACCACCCCCACAAACAGCTCGCTGAACTCCGCCAGATGTCGGCGTCGGAACTCACATACCGTGCGATGTTGCGGGAAGTTGCCCGCCGCGAGCATCCTAAACGCTACATCCTCCTCCAGCTTCCTCGCCACCGCGCGCGAGGAGAATGTGCCCGTCGCGTAGGCATAGATCAGCACCTTGACCATCATCGACGGCTCGTAGGGGGCGTTGCGTCGACCGTCCCCCTCGTAGGGCGCATAGAACGCCGTCAAGTCCAGTGCATCGACCACATCGCTGACGTGATGAGCCAGGTGCCCTGGGGAAACCCACTCCTGCAAGTCCGGCGGCAAAAGCAAGGGTTGGTCCGGCTGGTAGGCACGAAACGTGGTCGGCATCGGGAGTTCCCACACGCAACTGGCGTATCGGATCATACTTCCCCCTGCGCAAATCCACCCACAACCCGTCCGCTATCAACTTTGCCGCGCGGACCTTTCTGCGGCGCACGCTCCTAGAACGCCGCCTGCGCGACCTCGGCCTGGGCGGCGCGTTCCACCTTATGCTGTCGAGCGGGCTGCTGACCAACGCCGAGGGGGCGCGGCGCTTTCCGACGCGGCTCATCGAGTCGGGACCGGCCGGGGGCGTGATGCTCGGTGCCCACTACGCCGGCCTCACGGGGCGCGAGGATCTGATCACTTTCGACATGGGCGGTACCACGGCAAAGGCCTCGCTCATTCAGGGCGGGCAGGTGCCGGTTGCCCGCGAGTTCGAGGTCGCGCGCGTCGAGCGCTTCAAGCGCGGCAGCGGCTTTCCGGTGCGAGTGCCGTGCGTCGAGATCGAGGAGATCGGCACCGGCGGTGGCTCGATCGCCTCGATCGACCGGCTGGGCCAGCTTCAGGTCGGGCCGCGGAGTGCCGGCTCGGATCCAGGACCGGCCTGTTACGGGCGCGGCGGCCTCGACCCGACCGTAACGGACGCCGATCTCGTGCTCGGCTACCTCAATCCCGACTACTTCCTGGGCGGCGAGATGAAGCTCGACGGTGACGCGGCCGCGCGTGCGATCGACGAGAAGGTCGCGCGCCCTTTGGGCCTCAGCCTCGTGCAGGCGGCGTGGGGCATCCACCGCGTCGCCAACGAGGAGATGGCGAGCGCCTTCCGCATCCATGCGATGGAGCACGGACGCGATCCGGCGCGCCACTCGCTGCTGTGCTTCGGCGGCGCCGGGCCGGTGCATGCTTACGGCATTGCCCGCATCCTACGCTCGCCCGCGATCATCTCGCCGGCCGACGCCGGCGTCGCCTCGGCCGTGGGCTTCCTGGTTGCGCCGGTGGCAGCGGAGGCGGCGTAGACGTACGTCGCCCGTCTCGATCGCCTCGAATGGGAGCCGCTCAACGAGTTGCTCGACTCGCTCGAGGCGTCGGGCCACGCGTTCCTGCGCGACGCAGGCGTAGCCCAGGGCGCCGCCACCGTCACGCGCAACGCCGACATGCAGTATGTCGGGCAGATGCACGACATTGCCGTACCGGTGCCGCCAGGTCGGTTCGGGCCGGGCGACGAAGTGCGGTTTCGCGAGGCGTTCGACCGTCGCTATCAGGAGCTCTTCCAGCGCGTTGTTACGCGCATCCCGGTCGACGCCTTGACCTGGCGGGTGACGGTGAGCGCGCCGGCGCCCAAGGTCGATTTGCGCTGGCACGCGCAGCCCGGTTCGGGTCACTCACGCGAGGCCGAACGAGCCGTCTACTTCCCAGAAGCACTTCGATTTGTGGCGTCGCCGGTTTACGATCGCTATGCGCTCAAACCTGGCGATAAGTTTGCCGGCCCGGCGATCGTCGAGGAGCGCGAATCGACGCTCGTGGTCGGGCCGGGCGCCCGCGTGACGATGGACGAATGGGGCAGCCTACTCGTCGAGATGCCGGCGCGCCCACAGACGGAGGATTCATGAGCGAGCTCGCGAAGCCGGCGTTCGAGGAAGAGGATGCGCTCGTTTTTCAAGTGCTGTGGGCGCGCCTTCGGGCGCTCATGAACGAGGCCGGCGCGACGCTTCGGCGCACCGCATTCTCGTTTCAGACGCGCGAATCGAACGATTGCGCGACTGCGCTGATGGATGTGGACGGTGACTCGATCGCGCAGTCGAGCCAAAGCATCCCCTCGTTCCTTGCGACGCTGCCCCTTACCACCAAGGCGATAATTGCCAAGCGCCCCATCGAGACATGGCGGCCGGGCGACGCCGTGCTGACCAACGATCCGTGGATAGGCGCCGGCCATCTTCCCGACGTGAGCATCGTGCAGCCGGTGTTCTGGAGCGACCGGCTCGTCGGATTCGCCGGCAGCATCACGCACGTGTCGGATATCGGTGGCATGCTGTTCGGCGGTCCTTCGAGGGAGGTGTTCGAGGAGGGATTGCGCTTTCCGCCGACCTTGATCCAAACGGCCAGCGGACCCAACGAGACCTTCTACGACATCATCCGCGCCAACACGCGCGTACCCGCCGAGGTGATCGGCGACTTTCACGCCCTGCTGGCGGCAAACGACACGGCAATCCGGAGTGTCGTCGAACTCCTGGAGGAGGGCGAGCTCCGCGATCTCGGCGAGTTCGGCCGGTTCGTCAAGGCGCGCTCCGAGGCGGCGATGCGCGAGGCGATTCGCAAAGTGCCGCCAGGGGTGTATCGCGGCACCGTATTTGCCGACGGCTACGAGGAGCCGATTCGCCTGGAGTGCGCGTTGCATGTCGGCGACGGCGAAATACTTGTCGATTACACCGGCAGCTCGCCAGAAGTGCCGTATCCGCTGAACGGCGTCCACAACTTCACCCTGGCCTACACCGTCTATCCGCTGAAGTGCGCCATCGGCCCCAACGTTCCCAACAACTCGGGGACACTTCGCCCGTTCACCGTGAACGCACCCGAGGGCAGCATATTGAACTGCCGCTTCCCCGCGCCGGTGGGGCTCCGTCACATCAATGGTCAGTTGTTGCAGGCGGCGATCTTCGGCGCGCTGGCCGAGGTGATTCCGGGCGAGGTCATTGCCGAAAGCGGCTCGCCGTCGGCGATCGCCATTATCTCGGGTCGGAACGCCGCCGGTGAGGGTTTCGTCGTCTACCTCTTTCTTTCCGGTGGGATGGGCGCACGCGCGGAGAGGGACGGAATCAGCACCGTCAACTTTCCCGCAACCATCACGAACGTTCCGGTCGAGGTCGCCGAGCAAGCGGCGCCGATTATCATCGAGTGCAAGGAGTACCGCGCGGGCTCCGCGGACGCCGGCCGTCAGCGCGGTGGCTTCGGTCAGGAGGTGCGGGTCAGGAGCGTGGCGCCGGGCCCGATTACCGTGTCGATGCTGACCGATCGCCTCAAACACGCGCCGCGCGCCCTCGCGGGTGGGGCCGAGGGAGCGACAGGCCGCGTCTTCCTCAAATCGGGCAAGCCCATGCTGTCGAAGGGCTACACCACCGTCGAGCCCGGCGATTGCGTCATTATCCAGACGCCGGGTGGCGCCGGATATGGCGACCCGGCCGAGCGCGCGCCCGAACTCCTCGTAGGCGATCGTGCCGACGGGTTGTTAACGACCGTGCGGCGATAAACGACAGCAAGATCGGCTTAGCGGCCCAAGGCCAGCGTCCGCTCGCGGGCGGGCGCTTGCGCCGAGCCGCCTGACTCACCCGCCGCGGTCCGCTGCGCGCGCCCGCCAGGGCCAACACAACCCCTGCCGCCCGATGACGCCCTCCGGGCGCCAGACCATGAGCAGGACGTAGATCAGGCCGAAAAAGATTTGCTTGTTGAGGGGATTGGTGACGTTGAGAACCCACGGCGCCCAGACGATCACGGCGGCGCCGACGTAAGTGCCCCAGAACGCTCGGAAACCGCCGATGCAGGGCGCGAGCAGAATGAGTATGGAGAACCTGAACGCGAAATTGTCGGGCCGGATAACCCCCAACCGATGGGCGAAGAGCGCGCCGCCGATGCCGGTGATCATGCCGCCGAAGGCCCAGGCCAAGATCTTGACGCGGGCGACGTTGACGCCAAGGGAGGCGGCCGTGACCTCGTCGTCGAACACCGAGCGAAACGCCAGCACCGTGTTCGACTTCTCGAAGCGCCACAGCAGGAACGTAAGGATCGCGATAATGCTGTAGACTAGCTACAGGTCGGTAATGACGGGAATACGCAGGAACCCGAGCGCGCCGCCGACACATTCGAGGTTGAGCCACAACACCGCCAGCGCCTCGCCGAAGGCGAACGTGCCAATGGCGAGGTGCATGCCCTTGAGCCGAAGCGAGATCATGTAGGCGACGAGCAACCCACCGGCGAGGCCGGCGAGCCCGGCCGCGGCCACCGAGATGACGACGGGCATGCCGAACTTCACGCTGAGGCACGGCCGTCGTATAGGCATCGATGCCGGCGAGGGCACCGTGGCCAATCGAAATCTGGTGGGCCGACAGGGTGATGTAGGTGCCGAGCGCCATCACGGTGAAGACGCCGTAGTCTCCTTGGCCGCTTCGGTCTGAGTCAGTTGGGCCGAGAAGTCGGTTTCCTTGGACCTGAACCGCAGCTCCACGATTTCGATTCCGCTGCGTTGGGCCAACTCCTTGAAAACGTTGGCGTTCGGCACCGATTTTTCGTCGTCGATCGCTTAGACTTGGCGCGCCCCTTCTCCCAGAGCACCGGGATCGCCGACTCGGGCATCGGCAGCGACCGGAATACCCATGGATTGAAGCCCGGCAGTCGCCAACGCCCGCCTGAGGTAAACGCGAACATGGGGACCTTGAATTCCGCCGCGAGATCGTGCACCGCGGCAACGACGGAGGTCGCTCCGCCATCGAAGACCATGGGATTTTTTTGATCGCGGGCCAACTTGCGGAACATGCTGACCGCCTGCGGCATGTCATCGAACGGCGCGTCCGCCTTGTAGAAGCGCGAGCGTGCGTCCCTTGATACCGCCGGCTTTGTTGACCATCGCCTGGCCAACGACAGCGCCCGACCAAAGTCGATCGACCCAGTCGGCGCCCTGACCACTAAAGCTATCCATGAGCGGAATGAGGTGGCCTCGGTTTGTCGGACAGCTTGGCGGCTTGATTAAGGTGTATTCCAGTTGTCGTTCATGCCGCCAGAATCCCTTTGCATCGATCTCCTTGCCGTTGTTGTTGCGCCTGTGGGGATGTGGGCAAGGCGCGTAGCGGCTTGTCCATCATATCCACAGGCGGGGCGCCGCGGTAGGCCTCGGCCGGCGTTTCCCCCCCGAGCGCCGAGTGCGGCCTCTCGGTGTTGTAGAAGTCGATCCACTCGCCGATGACGCGCCGGGCCTCGAAGCCGTCGGCGAGCTCGCGCAGATAGACGGCCTCGTATTTGAGCGAGCGCCACAGCCGCTCAATGAAGATGTTGTCCAGGCACCGGCCCCTGCCGTCCATCGAGATCCGGATGCCGGTCTCCCGCAAGCGCCCGGTGAAGGCGAAGCCGGTGAACTGGCTGCCCTGGTCGGTATTGAAGATCTCCGGCGTGCCATGGCGGGCCAGCGCCTCGTCGAGCGCGTCTGTGCAGAAGCCCGCATCCAGGGTGTTCGACAGACGCCAAGCCAGCACATGCCGGTTGGCCCAGTCCATGATCGCCACCAGGTAAAGAAAGCCGCGCCGCACCGGGATGTAGGTGATGTCGGCGCACCAGACATGGTTCGCCCGCTCGATCGTCAAGCCTCTGAGCAGATAGGGGTAGACCCGGTGCTCGGGATGCGGATCGCTGGTGCGCGGCGCCCGATAGATCGCCTGAAGCCCCATCAGGCGCATCAGACGACCGGCCCGGCGACGACCGACGCGCACGCCCTCGCGGCGTAGATGACGGACCATCTGACGGGCGCCGTAGAACGGATACTTCAGGAACAACTCATCAATGCGCCGCATCAGCGCCAGGGTCTCCGGGCTCTCGCCCTTGGGCGTGTAATAGAGCGAGGAGCGTCCGATCGACAGCAAACGGCATTGACGGCTCAAGCTCAGCGCCGGGTGAGCGCGTATCACCATCGTTCGCCTCTCGGCCCGGCTCATCGACCGGACCCTCGAGACAAAAAATCCCGCTCCACCGTCAACTCGCCGATCTTCGCGTGAAGATCACGGATCTCGCTCTCATGGTCCCGACGGCGGCGCTCGCCCCCGTTCGAAAACACTTCGCCAAGACCATCGATCGCCTGCCGCTTCCATGTGCTCACTTGGTTCGGATGAACCTGGTGCTGCGAGGCGATCTCCTGAAGCGTCCGGTCGCCACGAAGCGCCTCAAGCGCGATCTTCGCCTTCAGCTCCCCGGAAAACCTGCGTCTCTTACTCATCGCGTATCCCTCCTCAGTCGGCGGAATACACCTTAAAAACCTGTCCGATTTTCCGGGGCCACCTCAGAATGCGCAACGGCTCGGCGGCATTCGCCGGCGTCATACTGAGTGCAAACAGCGCGAGGCCGACTGAAAGCGCCAGCCTTGTCATAGGACGAAGAAGGTAGCGCATGACGCTCTCGCGGGTTCGAGCGGGTAGAGCCCCCTGCCCCGCGGCCCGCTGGGGCGTGGCGGCGGCTTCACCCTCCCTCGGGCCGGGAGGCCCGTTCCGGGGACCGGCAACATGGCCAACAAGGACCGAAACATCTGGTACGGCCGGCTCAGGCGCTGGCCGCCTTACATCATCCTCGCAGCGGTCCTCATCGCCGTCTTGATGTGGATACCCGCATCGCCCGCCTAGGCATCGCCCTCGGTCTCCCGCTTGGCGACCAGGTCTTAGTCGCGGGCTTGGTAGCGGAGTTCGCTCTCGTAGTAGTCGGGAAAGCCGACTAGCGCCTTCATCTCTTCGAAGGTGAGCTGGGCCGGGGCCTCGGCGTCGCCGTTGCCGAGGGCCGCGAGCGCCTCGCGCGCCGCATACATCGCCGACGAAAGGAGCGCCAAAGGGTAGAGCACGATCTTGTAGCCCATCTCCTGCAGCCGCGCCGGCGGCAGGACCGGCGTCTTGCCGCCGACCACCATGTTGGCCAACGTCGGCTGCTCGAACACGTCGCAGAACCGGGCCATCTCCTGCTCGTCGTCGGGCGCTTCGAGGAAGATGATGTCGGCCCCTTCCTCGGCGAAGATGTGGCAGCGTTCGAGCGCATCCTCAAAGCCATGCACCGCGCGGGCGTCGGTACGCGCCAGAATCAGGATGTCGGCGTCGCGCCCGGCATCCACGGCAGCGCGAATCTTCATCCGCGCCTCGCCGCGGCCGATCACTTCCTTGCCCTGCGTGTGTCCGCATTTCTTCGGGCTGACCTGATCCTCGATCATGACGCAGGCGGCGCCTGCGCGCGCATAGTCGCGCACCGTGCGCTGGACGTTCATGGCGTTGCCGTAGCCGGTGTCGCCGTCGGCGGCGACCAAGAGGCGCGGCTCGGCCAGGCAGATGTTCTGCAGCTGGTCACGCATTTCGGCGAACGAGATGAGGCCGGTATCGGGCATACCGAGACGCGCCGCCGATACAGCGAAGCCGCTCATGAAGGTCGTCCTGTAGCCGGCGTCGGCGATCAACCTAGCCGACAGCGCGTCGTAGCACGACGGCATGATGATGATGTCGGGGCCCTCGAGCAGGGCTTTCAGGTCACCGGCCGCGCTCATGGCTCGTCTCCTTGTGCATCTCCGTCCGCACGGCGGTACGAGAGGAACATATCCTGACGCGACGCCACGCGGGTCGCAAGCGCCGATCCGGGCACCCACGGCCAAAGGCTGGAAGGCAGGCTTGGTGCGTCTCCCTCGCGCACGAAACATGGTATGTTGGAGGCTGTCGTGGCGACCGGCCCCGTTGGGCGGTCCAATCATGAAGAGTTCCCTGCACAATAGCCTGAGGGAGGACAAGATGAAGAACAGGATGCTTTGGATTGGGCTTTCGGCTTTTGCCCTGGCTCTGATGCCGGGGCTGCCGCTGAACTCCGCGGTCGCCCAGGAATTCAAAGCCTGTCAAGTCACCGACACCGGGGGAATCGATGACAAGAGCTTCAACGAAACCGCGTGGAAGGGGGCGAAAGACGCCGAGCGTGAGCTCCGCGTCACGGTGAAGTACCTCGAGTCTCAAGCCGAGACGGACTACCAGCCGAACATAGGGGCCTTCATCGACGAAAAGTGCGACATCATTATTACGGTCGGTTTCCTGCTCGGCGAGGCCACCGAGGTCGCCGCCAAAGCCAACCCGGATCGCAAATTCTCGATTGTCGATTTCGCCTATGACCCGACGCTGCCCAACGTACTGGGCCAGATCTTCGCCACCGACGAGGCCGCCTTCCTCGCGGGCTATCTCGCGGCCGGCATGACCAAGTCGGGCGTGCTCGGCACGTTCGGCGGCATCAACATCCCGCCCGTGACCATCTTCATGGACGGGTTCTCGCGGGGGGTGGCTCACCACAACAAGGTGAAGGGCGGGAGCGTCAAGGTTCTCGGTTGGAACCCGGAAACGCGCGAGGGCCTCTTCACCAACAACTTCGACTCCCTCGACGACGGGCGCACGTTCGCTCAAAACCTCTACGACGAGGGCGCCGATATCGTGATGCCCGTCGCCGGACCCGTCGGGCTCGGTTCCGCCGCATTGGCCGATGAGCTCGGCACCGATCGTCTTAAGATCATCGGTGTCGACGCCGACCAATACCTGACCGACCCGGAAAAGCGTCACGTCTATCTCACATCGGTCCTCAAGAGGATGGATGCCACGGTCCTTACCGCCATCAAGCAGGCGAAGGACGGGACGTTCAAGGGCGGCCTGCTGGTCGGAACGCTGCAGAACGGTGGCGTCGACCTGGCGCCGTTGCACGATTTCGATGGCGCCGTTCCGGCGGCGTTGAAAAGCGAACTCGAAGGGGTCCGCAAGGGGATCGTCAGCGGTTCGATCTCGGTCGGCGGCTAGCCCGCTCGCCTTTGAGGTGATCGCGTCGTTGAGGCAGGGCCCGGTCGGGTCCTGCTTCGCTTGCGCGGCGGGGAGGGGGCCGGATCATGGACGTCGAACTCCGCGCTATCACCAAGCAATTCGGTGAGACGGTCGCGAACGACTCCGTGAGCCTCGCCATCCGGCCCGGCGAGATTCTCGGCCTGCTGGGCGAGAACGGGGCCGGCAAGACGACCCTGATGAACATCCTGTACGGTCTCTACAGGCCGGACTCGGGAGACATCCTGGTCGACGGTAAGCCGGTCTTCTTCGACAGCCCCGGCGACGCCATCGCCGCTGGCATCGGCATGGTCCACCAGCACTTCATGCTGGTGCCGGTGTTCACCGTCGCGGAGAACGTCGTTCTCGGCGTCGAACCCACCGGGCCGCTCGATTCACTGAACATCCGTCAAGCCCGGGAGCAGGTTCGCTCCATCAGCCAGCGCTACGGACTCGAGGTCGATCCCGACGCGGTCGTAGAGAACCTTCCGGTGGGACTCCAGCAGCGGGTCGAGATCCTCAAAGTCCTCTTCCGGGCGGCCGAGGTGCTTATCTTCGACGAGCCCACGGCGGTCCTCACTCCACAGGATGTGACCGAGTTCTTCGAGGTCATTCGTGCGCTGCGCGACGCGGGAAAGGCCATCGTCTTCATTACGCATAAGCTTCGCGAGGTGATCGACGTCGCCGACCGCATCGAGATCCTTCGCGCCGGCACCGTCGTCGACAAGGGCGACGTAAGCGAGCTGAGCGAAGTCGCGCTGGCGGAGATGATGGTCGGGCGCCCGGTGGTGCTGGCCGTGGACAAGCGGGCGCGCGAGCCGGGAGATGTGATGCTCGACGTCCGCAGCCTGCGGGTACTCGGCGAGCACGGTGACGCTGCGGTGGACGACATCGATCTGCGGGTGCGCGCGGGCGAGATCGTCAGCATCGCTGGCGTGCAGGGGAACGGCCAAACGGAGCTGGTCGAGGCGATTGCCGGATTGCGACCGGTCGCCTCGGGCCGCATCGATTTGATGGGGATCGATGTCACCCAAACCTCGCCCCGGCGGCACCACCAGATCGGCATGGCGCACGTGCCCGAGGATCGCCAACGCTCCGGCGTTATCGCCGAGTTCATCGTCGCCGAGAACATGGCGCTGGATGCCTATTATGAGCCGCGCTACTCGAGCGGCGTCCGGCTGCGCTGGAACGACGTCAACGAGACGGCGGCACAGATGGCGGCAGACTTCGACGTGCGCACGCCGTCGGTCTTTACACCGACGCAGTTTCTGTCCGGCGGCAACCAGCAGAAGCTCGTAGTCGCCCGCGAGTTCTCGCGCGACATTCGCCTCATCGTTGCCGCACAGCCGACCCGCGGCATCGACGTCGGGTCGATCGAGTACATCCACCAGCGGATCGTGGCCGCGCGCGATGCGGGAGTCGGGGTTCTCATCGTGTCGACGGAGCTGGACGAGATTCTGGCGCTCGCCGACCGCATTCTCGTCATGTATCGCGGTCGCATCTCGGCCGAATTTGACGGCGCCGAGGCCGATGTCGGGCGTATCGGGCTGGCCATGGCCGGGGCCACCGGATGAGTACCCGGTCCGGCGGGACCACCGCGGCCGACCTGTTGCGGGCCGATGCCACCCGCATAGATGTGCGCACCGTGCTTGTGCTGCCGGCCGCGGCGGTCATCACCGCCCTCGCGGCGGGCGCAGTCATCATGCTGGCGACGGGTATCGATATCGCGACCATCGGTCGGTCCTTTGTCGCCCTCCTGGACGGGTCGGTCGGGTCGGCGAACGCCGTTTCCGAGACCCTCACGGCCGCCGCGCCGTTGATCCTAGCCGGCCTGGGCGTCGCGATCGGCTTCCGTGCCGGCTTGTTCAACATAGGCGCCGAGGGCCAACTTCTCATGGGCGGCATGGCATCCCTCGTCATCGGCTTCTCGCTTACCGGCCTGCCCCTCCTCGTTCATCTGCCGCTGGCACTCGTCGCCGGCGCCGCGGCCGGGGCCCTGTGGGGATCGATCGCCGGGTGGCTGCGGGCCAGCACCGGCGCGCATGAAGTCATCACGACGATCATGCTCAATTTCATCGCCCTGCGGCTTGTCGATTATCTGTTACGCAATCCACCGATTCAGAAGCCCGGGCGCAACGATCCGATTTCCAAATCGGTCCTGGATTCGGCCTCGCTCCCGGGCCTGTTGGATTGGCTCGGCGCCACCTACCGGGTGAATGCAGGAATCCTCTTGGCCCTGCTCATGACGGTGGTCGTCGCCTGGTTCATGTTTCGAAGCACGATAGGCTTCGAGTTCCGGGCCGCGGGCGCGAGCCCCGATACGGCCCGCTATGCGGGCGTCCGGATAGGCCGCACGATCGTGGCCGCAATGGCTGCAGGCGGTGCCCTCGCCGGGCTCGCCGGCGCCACGCAGGTGCTCGGCGTGCTCGGGCGTGCCTCGCCGGGCTTCTCCGCCGGCCTCGGCTTCGAGGCGATCGCCGTCGCCCTGCTGGGCCGCTCTCACCCGGTCGGCGTGCTGCTGGCGGGGCTCCTGTTCGGAGCGCTGGAGGCCGGCGGGCGCCAGATGCAGGTGCAGGCCGGCGTAAGCATCGATCTCATCACAGTCATTCAGGCGCTGATCGTCATCTTCGTCGCGGCACCGCTGCTGGTCCGGCAACTCTATCCGTTCCTGCTTCGCGGTCGGCGCCGGGAATCGTAGAGGTTCTGACGCCGCATGTTCGGTGAAGCCAGGACCGAGATCCTCGACATCGGCCAACGCCGTCAGTCGCTCATCATCGGCGGCATCCTGCTGCTCATGGCGGTGTTTGTCGCCGCCATCTTCGGGATCGGAAGCTCGGGCGTCGCGACCTTCCGGTTGAGCCGACCGGGCGACGCGATCGTCATCGGCAGCATCGTCCTTGCCGCTTCCCCCTATGCCTTTTTCGTCGCCGCCGCGCTGGCCTTTCTCGGTGTACGGCAACTGGTCCGCGGCGATGCCCGGCGGCTCAATCTGGTCCTCGGGATCGCGCTTATTCTCTTTGTCACCGCGTTCCTTACCTGGGCGACGGCGGGCAAATCTTTCTCGCTCACGGGCATGCTCCAGTCGACGGTGGTGCGAGCGCTACCGATCGCGCTCGGGGGACTTGCGGGCGTGCTATCCGAGCGCGTTGCCGTCATCAACATCGCCATCGAAGGCATGTTGCTCTCGGGCGCCTTTGCCGGCGCCGTCGCCGGCTCCCTGTTCGGGAGCTGGATTGGATTGGCCAGCGCCGTCGCCGTCGGCGGCTTGTTCGGTCTACTCCTGGCCGTTCTGGTGGTGACCTACCGGGTCGATCAGATCGTTGCCGGTATTGCCATCAACATCTTCGTCCTGGGTCTCACCTCGTATTTGACGAGCCAAATATTAAGCGCGAACCGGCACCTCAATGACGCACCCATCTTCCGCGCCATTCGCATCCCCGGCCTCAGCGACATTCCCGTCATCGGGCCGATCTTCTTTCAGCAGAACCTTTTCGTTTACGGAGCGTTCGTCCTCGTCGCCATCACTACCTACTACCTATTCCACACGCGCACCGGCCTGCGGGCGCGCGCCGTGGGCGAGCACCCGAGGGCGGCCGACACGCTCGGCATCAACGTCTATACGATGCGCTACATCAACGTGACGTTGGGCGGCATGGTCGCGGGCTTTGGTGGCGCTTGGTTCACGCTCGGCTTCGTCGGCCGCTTCGATGAGAATATGACCGCGGGCCGAGGCTTTATCGGATTGGCGGCCATGATCTTCGGCCGTTGGCATCCGATCGGCGTGCTCGCGGCGGCGTTGGTTTTCGGATTCGCCGATACGCTGCAGCAGAAGATGGCGATCATTCAGACGCCCATCCCGTCCGAATTCCTCGCCATGGCGCCCTACGTCGTGACGATCGTCGTCGTTGCCGGCCTGATCGGCCGCGCCAGACCGCCCGCCGCCGACGGCAGGCCCTACATCAAGGAGTGATCGGGCGCTCGGGGCGGCGCCACGAACCGGCGGCCTCGACGAACGCCGATAGCTTGGCGTCGTCGAGCGCGCCATCCGTGCGCACGCCGGTGCAGACATCGACGCCGAACGGGGCGACCGTGTTCAACGCCTCGGCTACGTTTCCGGCGCGCAGACCTCCAGCAAGAAAGACGGGGACCGGGACCTCGGCCACCAGGCGGCGGCTGATGTCCCAGTTGTGGGCGCGGCCGGTACCGCCCAGCTCCTTGACGGCGAGACTAGGGTTCCCCGAATCGAGCAGTAGGGCGTCGACCGAGGGTGCCACGTCGGCGGCCTGGGCGATGGTGCTCTCGCCGTTGACGTGAATGACCTGAACGAGGCCGACACCGGGCAACGCGCGGCGCAGCTTGGCGTGGCTGCCTGGCGGCAGCGCGTCGACGAGTTGCAGCGTGTTGACCTTGCAGCGGCGCTGTTGGGCGATGATCAGGTCGATGTCCTGATGGCTCGTCAGCAGAAACGTCGCCACGGGCGGCGGCACGAGGGCGACGATATCGGCGATCGGCGATTCCGGTATAACGCCGGGCCCGCTCGGCATCGCGGAGACCAATCCCAGCGCGTGGGCGCCGTGCCTGATGGCGAGCTGCGCCTCGGCGACGTTGCTGATGCAGCAGATCTTGATGCGGGTCATGGGTTGCCGGAGCCCTGGTCGCCGGTTGGCGGGACCCCGTCTCGGTCGAGGCGATCGAGAAGCTGGCGCTTGGTGTCGGGATCGACGAACGCGGCTTCGATGGCATTGCGCGTGATGGCGCGGAGGTCGTCCTCGCCCAATCCCATCTCGCTGGCCGCCGCGTCGTACTCGCGGCCGAGGGAGGTCGCGAAATAGGGCGGATCATCGGAGTTGAGCGTCGTCCTGACCCCGGCCGCATGGAGCGCCGGTAGAGGGTGGTCCGCGTGTGAGAGGTAGAGGCCGGTGGCAACGTTGCTGCCGGGACAGAGCTCGAGCGTGACCTCACGCTCGACGATCTCGGCGACCAGCTCGGCATCCTCCCACGCGCGCACCCCGTGGCCGAGGCGTCGCACCGGCAGCGTCGCCAACGCTTCGCGGATGCCCTCGGGACCGGCCCATTCGCCGGCATGAACCGTGCAAGGCAGCCCGGCCGCGGTGACATAGTGGAATACGTCGGCGAACTGCGCCGGCGGCCATGCCGCCTCGTCGCCGCCCATGCCGAACCCGACCATCAAGGGATGCGGGTTGGCGACGACCTGGCGCGCCACCTCCATCGCCCGCTCGACGCCGACATGGCGGACACAGGTGACGATAAGGCGGCCCTCGATGTCGTGATCGGCGCGCGCGTCTTCTATTCCCGCGACAGTCCCCTCGAGATGGTCGCGATAGGACATGCCGGCCGCCATCGCGTGGTCCGGCGATGACATCACCTCAACATAGATGGCGCCCTCGGCGGCGCAGGCGGCGAGGTACTCGTACGTGACGTCGCGATAGTCCTCGGGCGTTACGATGACCTGCGATGCGGCATCGTAGGCGTCCAGGAACTGCATGAAGTCGGTCCACGCGAACGCACCCTCGCCATCGAACAGGCCGTCCGGCAGGTCGATCCTGTTGCGCGCCGCCAACCGGCGCACCGTGTCGGGCGAGGCGGTGCCTTCGAGGTGGACGTGGAGCTCGGCCTTCGGGATCATCGGTTGGGCTCGATGCGGCGGCGCACGACCGGGCGGATCTCGGGCGCGGCATCGCCGATGGTGACGGCCGCGAGTATAGCGCCACGGACGTTTTCTGCATCCGACTCGCGGCGCGCATGGACCCGGCATATCGGCGCGTCGCGACCGACCGGCTCGCCTATTCCCGCCACCTCGGAAAGACCTACCGCCGGGTCGATGGTGTCCTCTGCGCGCCGTCTCCCGCCGCCGAGCGCGATGACGGCGAGGCCGAGGGCGCGCGTGTCGATCGCGGCTACGATACCGTCGTGGTCGGGCGAAAGTACCCTCTCGACGGGCGCTCGCGGCAGATGCAGGTCGGGCTTATCGACGAGGTCGCTCGGGCCGCCGAGCGTACTCACCATGCGAGCGAAGCGTTCCGCGGCCATGCCCGTCGCGATCGCATCCTCGACCCGGGCCCGCGCCGCAAGCGCATCCTCCGCCAATCCGCCCATCACCAAGAGCTCGGCGCTGAGCGCCGCGACGACCTCAGCCAGGCGCGGATCGCGCGCCGCGCCCGTCAGGTGGTCGATGGCTTCGCACACCTCGAGAGCATTGCCGGCACTACGACCCAGCACCTGGCCCATATCGGTGATCAGTGCCACACAGGGTAACCCGGCGCCCCCGGCCACGGCTGAGATGCTCTCGGCGAGCGTCACGGCGGTCTCCTCTTCGGCGGCGAACGCGCCGCTGCCGGTCTTCACATCCATGACCAGCGCCTCGAGCCCGGCGGCGAGCTTCTTGGCGAGAATTGAGGCGGTGATCAGCGGGATTGATTCGACGGTCGCGGTGACATCGCGGATCGCGTAGAGGCGGCCGTCCGCGGGCGCGAGATCGCCGGTTTGGCCAATGATCGCGCAGCCGGTCTCGGCCACGACCTGTTTGAAACGGACGAGCGTCGGCTGTGAATCGTACCCCGGGATCGCGTCGAGCTTGTCGAGCGTGCCGCCGGTGTGGCCGAGGCCGCGGCCCGAGATCATCGGCACCGATCCACCGCACGCGGCAACGACCGGCGCGAGGATCAGGCTCACCTTATCGCCGACGCCACCGGTCGAGTGTTTGTCGAGCGCAGGACCCGGCAGAGCGGTGTCCTGCCAATCGACGACGGTGCCGGTGTCGCGCATGGCTAGCGTGAGCGCCACGCGCTCGGCCATCGACATGCCTTGGAAGTACACCGCCATGGCGAAGGCGGCGACCTGGCCCTCACCGACCGAGCCGTCGGCGATACCGCGCGCCATGAAAGCGATCTCGGCGCCGCTCAGCTCATGCCCGTCGCGCTTCCTGCGGATGATTTCCTGCGCAAAGAACTCGGCCATGGGGTAGCGCCGCGCTATTCGCCGTAGGGCACCCAGATGTTCTTGACCTGGGTCGCGTGGCCCAGGAACTCACGCCCCTCGCCGTGTGCCGCATCGAACCAGTTGCGGCGGCGGGCGATCGTCCAGGTTTGCTTCATGTTGCCGGCGGACAGGCGCTCGACCGCGGCGCACCCGTCGATCGGGCCGACGTACCATACCGCGTCGACTTCGTCGTGCGCCGCTAGCACCTCGGCCAGCGGCTCGCGCGCGCCGGTGACGATGTTGAGGACGCCGCCCGGCACGTCCGAAGTATCAAGTACCTGATAGAAGTCGGCTGCCGATAA
Organism: Alphaproteobacteria bacterium; assembly: GCA_965261735.1. Classification (GTDB taxonomy): domain Bacteria; phylum Pseudomonadota; class Alphaproteobacteria; order SHVV01; family SHVV01. The sequence goes on along the minus strand of OZ253470.1, from coordinate 4,611,606 downwards.
CGGATGCCACTCCGAGGGTACGGCGATCACACGGTTGCCCATCGCCACCGCTGGCGCGACAAGCGAGACGAAACCGAGCAGCGGCGCTTCGCTCGGACACAGGATGCCGACAATACCGACGGCTTCATTCATCGCGACCGTCACGTTGCGTTGCGGCGGCGAATGGACCGCGCCGTCGTATTTGTCGGCCCACGCGGCATAGTGGAACAGGCGTCGGATGGTAGCGCCCACCTCCTTCATCGCCGCGGCCCGTTTCGCCCCAGTCTGCACGCGGATGCGGTCGCAGAACTCGGCCGCCCGGGCCTCCAGGTTCTCGGCGATGTAATAGAGGATCTGTGCGCGGTTGTGGGCGCTGGCGCGGGACCATGCCTCCGCCCCGCGCGCCGCCTCGACCGCGTCGCGGATGTCCTTGCGGTTGCCATCGCCAACGTCCGCGATGAAAGCTCCATCGGGGCCGCTCACCGGGCGGCTGTAGCCTGAATCGGGACGCTTCTGTGTGCCGCCGATATACATCTTGGCGGTACGGTCGATTGCCGATGCGGCGGCGACCGCAGATCTGGCTGTCGGTGCCGGAGCGGGAAGACGAGAGCTGTCCGCTTCGTACGGGCTCAGGCTGCGCTCGAAGCGCGGCCTCACGTAGGCGTACATCCCCTCACGTCCGCCCTCGCGCCCAAAGCCCGATTCGCGGTAGCCGCCGAAACCCGAGGCGCCGTCGAAGAGGTTGGTCGAGTTGACCCAGACCACGCCGCATTTGAGCTGCGGCGCAATGTCTAGGGCGAGATTGATATTCTCGGTCCAGACGCTGGCCGCAAGCCCGTAGCGCGTGTTGTTGGCGAGCGTGACGGCATCGGCGGGCGTGCGGAACGGCATTGCGGTCAGTACCGGCCCGAAGATCTCCTCCTGGGCGACGGTGGCGGCCGGTGACACATCGGTGAGCAACGTCGGCGGATAGAAGTAACCGTCCTTGGGGCAGGTCCAGCTCGGCTGCCAAACTGCCGCGCCCTCCTCCACGCCCTGTGCGACCAGGCGTTCGATCTTCTCGAGCTGCACTGGCGCAACGATGGCGCCGATGTCGATCGCCTTGTCGAGGGGATCGCCGATGCGCAGCGTCTCCATGCGCGCCTTCAACTTGGCGAACACCGTATCGGCGACGCTTTCCTGGACCAGGAGGCGGGAGCCGGCGCAGCACACCTGGCCCTGATTGAACCAGATCGCATCCACCGCGCCCTCCACCGCGCTGTCGATGTCGGCGTCGTCGAACACCACGAAGGGTGACTTGCCGCCGAGTTCGAGCGTGAGCGCCTTGCCCGTGCCGGCGGTCGTATCGCGGATCAAACGCCCGACGTCGGTCGATCCGGTGAACGCGATCTTGTCGATGTCGTGATGGCGCACGATGGCCTCGCCCGTGCGCCCGTCGCCGGTGACGATGTTGACGACCCCCGCCGGCAGACCGGCTTCGAGGCAGAGCTCGGCGAAAAGGATCGCGGTCAGGCTCGTGAATTCCGCCGGCTTGAGCACGACCGTGTTGCCCGCGGCAAGCGCCGGCGCGATCTTCCAGGCCAGCATCAGAAGCGGGAAGTTCCACGGGATTATCTGGCCAACGACCCCGCCCGGCTCGTAGTCCGCGAACTCGCTCTCGAACAGCTCGGCCCAACCGGCGTGGTGGTAGAAGTGGCGGGCAACCAGCGGAATGTCGATATCGCGGGTTTCGCGGATCGGCTTGCCGTTGTCCATGGTCTCGAGCACGGCGAGCAGCCGAGCGTGCTTCTGGACCAGGCGAGCGAGCCCGTAGAGGAAGCGGGCGCGACCATGGCCGCCGAGGCCGGCCCAGCCGGGCTGCGCCGCGCGGCCCGCGGCGACCGCCGCCTCCACGTCCTCCGGACCGGCTTGTGGGACCTGCCCGATCGGCTTTCCGGTCGCCGGGTTGACGCTATCGAAGAAGACGCCCGTCTTGGGCGCCGCCCACTCGTTGCCGATGAACAGCGACACCCTTCCGCCGCGCTCCTCGAGCCAGGCTTTGGCCAGGTCCGCGCTTTCGTGCGCCGGCCCGTAGTCCATCGAGTCGAAGATTTCCGCGATCGTGCTCATGGGCTAAGCCGTGGGATGTCGATTGAAGGCCGAGTAGCGCCCGGTCACGTGGTATTCGAGCTGGCGCTCGATGTCCGCCAGCAGGCTGGAGGCGCCGAGGCGGAACAGGGTCGGCTCGAGCCATGGGCGCCCGAGCTCCTCCTTCATCAGGGTAAGGTAGCCGAGCGCCCCCTTGGCGGTGTTGATACCGCCGGCGGCCTTGAAGCCGACCCGAAAGCCGGTGCGTTCTGCGTAGTCGCGGATCGTTCGCACCATCACGAGGCTCACGGGCAGAGTCGCGTTGACGGGCTCCTTGCCGGTGGAGGTCTTGATGAAGTCGGCGCCGGCCATCATGCAGACCAGGCTCGCTCGGGCCACGTTGCGCAGGATCGCGAGATCGCCGGTGCCAATGATGGTTTTCAGGTGGGCCACCGCACAGGCCTCGCGGAACGCGCGCACCTCGTCATAGAGCGCCTGCCAGTTGCCGGTCAGCACGTGGCCCCGGTTGATGACGATGTCGATCTCGTCCGCGCCCGCCGCCACCGAAGCCTCGACCTCGCGCACCCGCTCCGCAAGAGGTGACAGGCCGGCGGGAAAGCCCGCGGAAACGACCGCCACGGGGATGCCGCTACCATCGAGGCTGGAAAGCGCCGCATCCAGCATCGTGTGGTAGACGCAGACCGCCCCGACGGTCAGCGGCCGCTCCTCCATCCCGAGCCCAGCGAGTAGATCGCGCCGCACCGGCTGCCGGGCCTTAGCGCACAGGCGCTGAACCTTGGCGGGCGTGTCGTCGCCGGCCAACGTGGTGAGATCGATCGTCGTAATCGCCTTGAGGAGCCAGGCGGCCTGCCACTCCTTCTTGATGCTACGGCGGGTCGTCAGCGTGGCGGCTCGGCGTTCCACGGCACTGCGGTTGGCCCGAACCTCCTCGAGCCAGTCCGGCTGCAGCGCGGTTCCCGGATTGCGGCGCGCCGTTTCGGCGTGCTTCTCCGTCCCGTCCCAGGGACCGGATCTCACATTGCCGGACATGTTGGTGTCGCTCATTGTCGCCCGCCGGGGCGGCGAAGCGACATGCCACAGCCTTGCAATTCCATGCGGGCAGTGTGCTCGAGATTGCCGATCAGGGCGAGCGCGAAAGCCCATCGAGAAAGCCAACGATCAGGCGCGAGAGGTCGCTCGCCGCCCGCTCAGCGGCTTGCAATGTTTCGTCGTGGCTGATCGGCGCCGTTCCCATTCCGGCGGCCTGGTTGGTCAGGATCGATAGTGCCGCGACGCGCAACCCGCAGTGGCGTGCGATCAGCACCTCTGGGACCGTCGACATGCCGACCGCGTCGGCGCCCAGCGTGCGGAAGCCGCGAATCTCGGCCGGGGTTTCGAAATGGGGCCCCAGGCATCCGACATAGATGCCTCCGTGCAGCGGGATCGAGAGTTGGTCGGCCGCGTGCGCAAGGCGCTCGCGCAACTCCGGATCGTACGCCCCGCTCATGTCCGTAAAGCGCGGCCCGAAGTCGTCGTCGTTGGCGCCGACGAGAGGGTTGCCGAGCGAATGATTGATGTGGTCCGTGATTAGCATCAGGCTCGGAAGTTCCCAGTCGCTGACGAGGCAGCCCGCGGCATTGGTCACGAGGAGGATTTCGCAGCCGGCCGAGCGTAGCGCGCGCACCGGTGTCAGCATGGCCGATCCGTCACCCTCATAGCCGTGGGCCCGGCCCTGCAAACAGACGATCACGCAACCACCGAGCGTTCCTGCGACCAGGCGGCCGAGGTGGCCCTCGACGCTGGTGCGCGGGAAACCCGGCAGATCGGCGTAGGCAATGCTCGCCTCGGGATCGACCTGATCCGCGAGCCCGCCGAGACCGGAACCGAGGATCAATCCTACCCTTGGCGTAAAGCCTGGCGTTCGGGCCGCAAGGACCGCCGCGGCCGCACGCGCGTCAGCCGTCATCGCCCGAGATTGCCGGGGCCGAAGGCGCTGGCGAGAAGCTCACCGAGCTTGAAGGAGCGGCGCAAGCCCTCGGGTCCACAGACATGAACAGTCGTGTCGGGTGCCGCAAACTCGCTGAGCCGCTGCCGGCACCCGCCGCACGGTGTACATAGCGCGTCGCCGGCGCCGATGACGACCACCTCGACGATGCGGGCATCGCCGCCCGCGATCATGCTGCCGATCGCCGAGGCCTCGGCACACTGACCCTCGGGGTAGGCCGCGTTTTCAACATTGGCGCCGACGTAGAGCGCTCCTGATTCGGCGCGTAGACAGGCGCCGACCTTGAAATCCGAGTAGGGGGCGTAAGCGTTCTCGCGCACCGCGGCCGCCCTGGCGATCATGTCATCCAGCATGGTCATCCTTTGTATCGGGGCGTCCGCGGCTAGCGGAAAGGGGGCTCGTCGAAGCTACGCAGCTTGCGCGAATGAACCTGGTGAACACCGCCATCGCGCAGAATCGTGATGGCTTCAAGTCCTATCCGCAGATGCTGACTGATGCTTTCACGGTACATGACGTTGGCCATGGACCGCATCTTGATTTCGCCGTGGGCCGGCTTGTCGGAAACACAGAGCAGCGTCCCGTAGGGAACACGAAAGCGGAAGCCGTTGGCGGCAACCGTCGCCGATTCCATATCGACCGCGATCGTCCTCGCCTGGTTGAGGCGGCGGAACAGCTCCTCGTAGCGCAGTTCCCAGTTGCGGTTGTCGGTGCTGGCGACGGTGCCGGTACGCATCCGAGTCTTGAGGTCCATACCGCGCAAGCCGGTAACTCGAGCCACCGCTTCCTGTAGCGCGACCTGGATTTCCGCGATCGGCGGTACGGGCGCCCAGATCGGAAGCTCCTGGTACAAAACGCGGTCCTCGCGGACGTATCCGTGAGCCAGCACATAGTCGCCTAGGCGCTGGCTGCGGCGAAGGCCCGCGCAATGGCCGAGCATGAACCAGGCGTGGGGACGAAGAACGGCAATATGGTCGGTCGCCGTCTTGGCGTTGCTCGGTCCGACGCCGATGTTGACCAGCGTGACCCCCAGACCGTCGTCCCGCACCAGGTGGTAGGCCGGCATCTGCGGCAGGTGCTGCGGCGCCACGCCCGAGGATTTGATGTCGCCGCGCCGGGGGTTCGCCACGACCACGTCACCCGGTCCAACGAACGCGCTGTAATCATCGCCCTCGCGTACGGCATCGTGGCCGTAGGCGATGAATTCGTCGACGTAGCGCTCATAGTTCGTGAACAACACGAAGCGCTGAAAGTAGGTTGGCGAGGTCCCGGTATAGTGACCTAGCCGGTGCAGCGAGTAGTCCACCCTCGGTGCCGTGAAGAGCGCCAGCGGCTTGGGCTCGCCGGGGCCGGGCGTATAGGTTCCATTGGCGATGGCATCATCGATTGTGCGCAGGTCCGGCAGGTGGAAGGCCCCCTGCAGCGTCTGCATGTCTTTGGGGGTGATGTCGGCCGTGCTGTCTTCGACCACGAAGGGCAGCGCGATAGGCGTTTTGCTCTCGCCGACCGTGACGGGCACGCCATGATTCGACAGCAGCAGTTCTATCTGGTTTCGGTAGTAGTCGGCGAAGAGGTCGGGCCGGGTGAGGGTCGTTCCATAGACCCCGGGATCTGCGAGAGCGCCGTAGGCAACGCGCGAGTCGGTGGACGTTTTCCCTACCCCGATCTCGATGCCGAGATAGGGGTAGCATGAGCGCGCGAGCTCGTCGGCGGGGAAAGCACCACCACCTGATATGGCTTCGGAAGCGGCCCGAATCGTGTTGGCGCTACGCTCGTAGATGTCGGTGATCCGCGCCACGGCAGAGTCCGCATCACGAAACTCTTGGGTGCCCCCGACATCGCTATGGTTTGAGTCGTTCATCGCCGGTCCTATTAGGCGCCGATTCTCGCCCCGCGCCAAGCACTCCCGGCGTTGCGCATCATGCTCACGGGCCCGTGCGGCACGCGCCCCGATGGCATCACAGGTGGCGATGAGTGCGCCGATTTCCAGGCCCTTTTGTTGATCGAACAGGCTCGACTCCTGAAGCACTTCTTCGCATTCTTGAGCCGAGCGGGCATAGGAACGGACGAGGAGGTGCGGATGGCAACGGTAAGAGCGGGACTGATACAGATGTCGCTCAAGGCCGACACCGATCAAAGCCCGCAAGCGATATGCGACAAGATGATCGAAGGGCACATCCCGTTGATCGAGGAGGCTGGCGCGAAGGGCGTTCATGTGCTGTGCTTCCAGGAGATCTTCACCCAGCCCTATTTCTGCCCGAGCCAGGATCCCAAGTGGTACGCCGCGGTCGAGAAGATACCTGACGGAGCGACCGTGAGGCTGATGCAGGACTACGCCAAGCGGTACTCCATGGTCATCGCGGTGCCGATCTACGAAGAGGAGATGATCGGGGTCTACTACAACACGACGGCGGTGATCGACGCCGACGGCGCCTATCTCGGGAAATACCGCAAGACCCACCTCCCGCAGGTGGCCGGGTTCTACGAGAAGTTCTTCTTCAAGGCCGGCAACAGCGGCTGGCCTGTCTTCGACACGGCGTACGTGAAGCTCGGGGTCTACACCTGCTACGACCGACATTTCCCCGAGGGCTGGCGCGCGCTGGCGCTGAACGGTGCCGAGTACATCGTCAACCCCTCGGCGACCGTGGAAGGGCTAAGCCGCTATTTATGGGAGCTCGAGCAACCCGCGGCCGCCGTCGCCAACGGCGTCTTCATAGGTGCCATCAACAGGGTCGGCGAGGAGGCACCCTGGAACATCGGCCGCTTCTACGGCTCGTCCTACGTCGTCAATCCGCGCGGCAAGATCATCGCCCAGGCCGGCCAGGACGACGACGAGCTGGTGACCGCGGACATGGACCTCGAGGAGGTGCGCGAGATCCGCAATCTGTGGCAGTTCTACCGCGACCGCCGGCCCGAGACATACGGCGACCTGACCGACCTCGGCAAATAAGCTATGATGGGCGGTCCCGATGTTGCGTCCAGGCGCCGTAGCGAAGCCGACTACCGGGCCGCGTTCGACGAATCGAAACCGCCGCTCGATCGCCCGGGCGCGCTGATCGACGCGGCGCGCTGCTATTTCTGCTTCGACGCGCCGTGCATCGACGCTTGTCCGACCGCAATCGACATCCCGAGTTTCATCCGCAAGATTTCGACCGATAATCCGCGGGGCGCCGCGCTCGACATATTGGAGCCCAACATCTTCGGCGGCGCCTGCGCGCGGGTGTGCCCGACCGAGGTCTTGTGCGAGCAAGCCTGCGTACGCACGGCACAGGAGGGCAAACCCGTGCACATCGGTCTGCTGCAGCGCTACGCGACCGACTGGCTCTATGCCACCGGCGAGCAGCCCTTTACCCGCGGCGAGGACGCGGGCATGACTGTTGCGGTCGTGGGCGCGGGCCCGGCCGGCCTCGCCGCGGCGCATCGTCTCGCGCGTTTCGGCCATGCGGTCACGGTGTTCGAGGCCAGACTGAAACCGGGCGGGCTCAACGAGTACGGCATCGCGGCCTATAAAGTGCCGAACGATTTCGCACAAGCGGAAGCGGCATTCATCCTTGGCGTCGGCGGAATCGACGTGCGTTACGGCAAGGCGCTCGGGCATGACCTGCAGCTGGGTGACTTGCGCCGCAACTACGATGCCGTCTTCATCGGCATCGGCCTTGGCGGCGTAGCTGCTCTCGAAGCCGAGGGCCTGGGCCTTCGCGGCGTCACCCCGGCGGTCGATTTCATCGCCGATCTGCGCCAGGCGGCGGACGTGGGCGCCCTTCCGGTGGGGCGGCGCATCGTCATCATCGGCGGTGGCAATACGGCAATCGACATCGCCGCACAGACGCGCTACCTCGGCGCCGAGGACGTCACCATCGTCTACCGCCGCGGACCGTCGGCCATGGGCGCGACGGTCCGCGAGCAGGAGTTCGCTCAGACGGCCGGGGTCAAGATCAAGCACTGGGCCCAGCCCAAGCGCCTGATCGGCGGCAACGGCGATGTCGTTGCCGCCGAGTTCGAGTATACGCGCCAGGCCGAGGGCGGGCCCCTCGAAGGCACGGGCGAGACGTTCACGCTACCCGCCGACATGGTGTTCACGGCGATCGGGCAGGTGTTCGTCGGCGACCCCGTTTCGGGAGACGGCCAAGCGCTGGAGCTCTCCGGCGGACGCATCGAGGTCGACGGCGAGGGCGCCACCTCGCTGCCCGGGGTCTATGCCGGCGGCGATTGTGTGGCCGGCGAGGACCTGACGGTTCAGGCGGTCCAGGACGGCAAGGTCGCCGCCCTCGCCATGGACCGCTACTTGCGCACGAGCGTGCGAGGAAACCAACATGGCTGATCTAAGGACCACATTCGCCGGCATCAAGTCGCCGAACCCGTTCTGGCTCGCCTCCGGGCCGCCCACCGACAAGGAATACAACGTCGCCCGGGCTTTCAAGGCCGGATGGGGCGGCGTGGTGTGGAAGACGGTCGGCGACCCCATCATCAACACCGCGTCGCGCTATGGCGCCACCGACTTCAATCAAGCCCGTGTCGCTGGTTTTACCAACATCGAGCTCATCACCGACCGCCCCATCGACGTCAATCTGCGCGAGGTCAAGCAGGTCAAGCGCGACTGGCCCGACCGCGCCGTTGTCGTCTCGTTGATGGTGCCGTGCACCGAGGCGGACTGGAAGGCTATCCTCAAGGAGGTGGAGGATACCGGCGCCGACGGCGTCGAGCTCAACTTCGGCTGCCCGCACGGCATGTCGGAGCGCGGCATGGGCGCCGCCGTCGGCCAGGTGCCGGAGTACGTCGAGATGGTCACGCGCTGGGCCAAGGCGCACACGCGGATGCCTGTGATCGTCAAACTGACGCCCAACGTCACCAGCATTCTCGCGACGGCGCGGGCGGCTCACGAAGGCGGCGCGGATTCGGTTTCACTCATCAACACGGTGGCCTCGATCATAGGTGTCGATCTCGACACCATGTCGCCGCTGCCGAGCGTCAACGGCAAGGGAAGCCACGGCGGCTATTGCGGCCCAGCGGTGCGCCCCATCGCGCTGCGCATGGTCGGCGACATCGCGCGCGAGCCGGATCTCGCGGGCCTTCCCGTTTCCGGCATCGGCGGCGTCGGGACTTGGCGCGATGCGGCCGAGTTCATTGCGCTCGGCTGCGGCACGGTGCAGGTCTGCACCGCGGCCATGCACTACGGCTTCAAGATCGTCGAGGACATGATCGACGGGCTCGGCAACTGGATGGACCAGAAGGGGCACGCCACGCTCGACGGATTCCGCGGCGCGGCCGTACCCAACTACCTCAACTGGGAGAACCTCGACCTCAACTACGAAATCGTCGCCCGCATCGATCAGGATACCTGTATCAAGTGTGGTCTCTGCCACATCGCCTGTGAGGACACGGTGCACCAGGCGATCCGAGCCACGCGTGAGAACGGATTGCGCCGCTACGAGGTGATCGACCCGGAATGCGTGGGCTGCAACCTCTGTGCGCTCGTCTGCCCGGTCGAGGGCTGCGTGACGATGGAGCAGGTCGACAACGGCAAGTCCTACGTGTCGTGGATCGACGACCCGCGCAACCCCACGAACTCCCAGGCAGCCGAGTAGAGGGCCCTACGGCACCAAGGAGCCCGCCCCGCACTCGCGAGGCTGGCGCCTTGGTGCGCGCTATTTACCGGTGATGCGTCCCTCGACCTTGGGGGCAACCGTCCCCCTCTGGGTGACATAGTCGATCACCATGGTGGCCATCAGCTTCGCGCCAGAGGGATCGATGATCGAGCGGCCCTTGCTCAGTGCCGAATACCCGTCGCCGCCCCCATAGATGAAGTCGTTGGTGGCCACGCGGTAAACGCGGGCCGGATCCACCGGTTGCCCGCCGACCTTCACGTCGCTGACGCGCTGGCCGGCCGCTTGCCCAGAATCGAAGGCGAACGACAGGCCCGACACCTGGGGAAACCGCCCCGCGCCGTCCGCGATTCGGCTGACCCCGTTCTCGAGCGCAGCCACGAGGTCGGCGCCCTTGAGCTCGATCAACAGCGTCATGTTGCCAAACGGCAGCTCGGCCAGGATGTCCTTGCGCGTGAGCTTGGTGCCGGCCGCGTAAGTTCGATCCCCGCGGATGCCGCCGCCGTTGGTGAGCCCGATGTCGGCGCCGACACCGTCGCGGATGGCGTCGGCGATCAGGTTGCCCATCGTGCTTTCCTGCGAGCGCACGGTCGAGCGCCGGCTGTCGAGCTCGACGCTCGTCGTGCCCACGGCGACGCCGAGCTCCTTGTCGAACTCGTCCTCATACGTCTTGACGAGGGCCGCCACCTGCGGGTCGGGCGTCACCCCGGCGGTGGAGAGGAGCTTCCATTCGGGCCGAATCGAGACCCGAATGCGGCCGCGCGATTCGCGTTTGTTGAGCACGACGTCGGCCACGGCCAGGTAGCGCGCGTCGGTGCCCGCTTTGAGGATCAGGGTTCCGCTCTCGAAGAACATGATTGGATCGTGATCGTGCCCACCGAGAATGATGTCGATGCCGCCGGCGCGCGCCAACGCGCGATCCTGCGCGATGTCGAGGTGGGTCAGTGCAATCACGATCTCGGCGCCCTGCCCGCGCAGTGCCGCCACAGTCTTTTTGGCGACCTCCTCGGGAGACTGAATGATGACGCCGGGACCCGGACTGGACAGGTGCGAGGTTTCCGCCGTGAGCAGCGAAAAAATGCCGACCTTGAAGTCACCGACCTGACGCATGACGCTCGCCTGGGCGCCGCCGAACGGGGCACCGTCCGAACCCAACGTGTTGGTCGCCAGCCAGGTGAACTCGGATTCGGCCATCCGCGCCTTGAGGACGTCGTCGCCGAAATCGAACTCATGATTGCCGAGCCCGGCAAAGTCGAGACCGATGGCGTTCATCAGCGCGACCATCTGCGCGCCCTTGGTCAGGCCCGACATGACGGACGGCGAGAGCAGGTCCCCACCGAGCGTCGTCAAATGATTGTCGGCGCGCGCGCGCTCCTGCTTGAGCAGCGTCATGAGCTCGGCGAGACCGCCGACCCCTCGCTGTGGCGAGATTTGATAGACGTCGTTGACATGAAGGAGCGTGAGCTTCGCCGACTGAGCGACAGCCGCGAGCGGCAGGGCGGCGACGAGCGCGACGGCCAAGACCGCAGCGGCGATGCGGGATGTAAGCCGGGTCTTCAAGAGCGATAGCATGCGGAGCCCTCCCAGAGCACGTCGGATACAAACCGGCGTCTTCTTCTACCAAAGCTTAGCCCTCGCGCGCGGTCGGGAACCAGCAAAAAACCCGCGCGCCTGGACTGGGCGCGACGCAACGAGTCGCAAGGTATCCGATGCCCGGCTAAGATCGATCGTCCTGAGACCCTGCTTGCTGGCGGCGTGGGAGCGAGGCCGGCGCCTTCGCCCGCGGCGGTTCAATGGAGAGGAGGATGTAATGTCGATACTGGTGAGGGGCGGGACCGTCGTTACCGCCGATCAGTCCTTTCGTGCCGATGTGGCCGCCGAGGAAGGCGTCATCACGGCGGTCGGGCGGGACCTCGAGGCGCCGTCCGGGGCCGAGATCATCGAGGCCGGCGGATGCTACGTCATGCCTGGCGGCATCGACCCGCACACCCACATGGAACTGCCGTTCATGGGCACGGTGGCGTCCGAGGACTTCTACTCGGGCACGACGGCGGCCATGGTCGGCGGCACGACGATGATCCTCGATTTCGTCATCCCGGCCCCCCAGCAGAACATCCTCGAGGCCTACAAGACTTGGCGTGGCTGGGCGGAAAAAGCGGCCAGCGACTACAGCTTCCACGTCGCCATCACCTGGTGGGATGAATCGGTCTACCGCGACATGGGCACGCTTGCGAGCGAATACGGCGTCAACAGCTTCAAGCACTTCATGGCCTACAAGGGCGCCATCATGGCCGAGGACGAGACCCTGGTGAACAGCTTCAGCCGGGCCCGCGAACTGGGCGCCCTGTGCACGGTGCACGCCGAGAACGGCGAACTCGTCTTCCACCTGCAGAACGAACTTCTCGGCAAGGGGATCATGGGGCCGGAGGGCCATCCGCTCTCGCGGCCGCCGGAGGTCGAGGGCGAGGCCGCCAACCGCGCGATTCGCATCGCCCAGGTGATCAACGTCCCCATCTACGTCGTGCACGCCTCCTGCAAGGACTCGCTCGAAGCGATCACGCGCGCACGCCACGACGGGCAGCGCGTGTTCGGCGAGGTGCTGCCCGGTCACCTGTTGATCGACGACGAGGTTTATCGCCACCCCGACTGGGATCATGCGGCCCATCACGTGATGAGCCCGCCCTTCCGCCCCAAGGGCCACCAGGAAGCGCTATGGCGAGGCCTGCAGGCGGGCATGCTGCAGACCACCGCGACCGATCACTGCTGCTTCTTCACCGAGCAGAAAAGGATGGGGCACAACAACTTCACTCAAATCCCCAACGGCACCGGCGGGGTCGAGGACCGCATGCACGTTCTCTGGACCCACGGCGTGCGCACCGGCCGGCTGACCGCGAACGAGTTCGTCGCCATCACCTCGACCAACGCCGCAAAGATCTTCAACCTCTACCCGCGCAAGGGCTCGATCTCGATCGGCGCCGACGCGGACATCACGGTATGGGACCCGGAAAGGGAACGGACGATCTCGAAGGATACCCACCACCAGAACATCGATTTCAACATCTTCGAGGGCATGACGGTTAAGGGGATCAACGTCGCCACCATCAGCCAGGGCAAGACCACCTATCGCGACGGTGAGGTACGGTCCGTGAAGGGTGCCGGTCGCTACATCGACCGACCCTGCTTCGCGCCCTACTACGGCGCGCTCGAGATCCAGCGCCAAAGGGAAGCACCGAGCGGCGTCGGCAGGGAAGCGACGCCATCCTGATATCGAAATTCGCCAAGCGCGCAGCACCCGCCACACCCGAACAGCTCGATCGGCCTCATGGGGGGCTGGCGCCAGATCAGGCCTTCACCGCCCCGGCCGTGATTCCGGTGACGAAGTAGCGCTGTAGCGCGAAGAATACGGCGAGCGGCACCGCCATCGAGATAAAGGCGGCGGCGCTCATGACGTCCCACTCGGTCGCGTACGTGCCGAGCAGCGCCTGAATGCGCACCGTCATCGGCTGCAGGCCCGGGTCGTTCATGAGCACGAGGGCCACCAGCAAGTCGTTCCACACCCACAGGAACTGAAAGATCGCGAGCGAGGCGAGGCCTGGCACGGAAAGCGGCAGCAGGACCCGCGTGAAGACCTGCCAGGAGGTGGCGCCGTCGACCCGGGCCGCCTCGACAAGCTCACCCGGCAAGGCCGCGTAGAAGTTGCGCAAGAGAAAAATGCCGAGCGGCAGGCCGAGGCCGACGTGGGTAAGCCATATCCCCAGGTATGTTCCCGAGAGCCCGCTGATATTGGCCATCCGCAGCACCGGAACGAGGAGAGTTTGGGGTGGCACGACGAGCATGGCGATGACGAACAGGAACAGCCAATCCCGCCCGCGGAACCGGCCCCAAGCAAAGCCGTAGGCCGCAAGGGCCGCCACGGCGACGGTGAGAATCGTGGCCGGTACCGCGATCAGGGTGCTGTTCCAGAATGCGGCGCCCATCCCCTGCGCCGAGAGGACGTGAGTGTAATTCTGCAGCGTGATTTCAGCGGGCATCACGGTCCACCAACCCGACGCAGAGATCGCGCCACGCGGCCGCAACGAGGTGACCAGGAGCCCGACCGTGGGCAAGAGCCACACCAGGGTGATCGCCGCGAGCACACAGTGAACGGCAAGGCGTGAAGCGAGGGTGCGCGCCATCACCTCCGCTCCTCCTCGCGAAAGCGCCGAATGTTGAAGGCCACGAACGGCAACACGAGGATAAGCATGACGACCGCGATGGCACTGCCGTAGCCGGGCCTGAAGTTGGTGAACGCTTCCCAGAACACGCTGAAACCGAGAATGCGCGTGGAACCGCGCGGTCCGCCCTGCGTCATGATGAGGACGAGGTCAAAGACCTTGAGCACGGTAATGACCATCGTGATCATGACCACAAGCACGGTGGGCCAGATCAGCGGAACCTTGATCCGCCAGAAGATCTGCCACGGCGAAGCGCCGTCAATGCGCGCCGCATCCAGCATCTCCTCATCGAGCCCGCGCAAGGCGGCGGACAGGACCACCATGCAGAATCCCGTCCATATCCAGACGGCGGCGGCGATGAGGGCGAAGTTGGCCAACCCCGTCCGCCCCAGCCAGGCGATGGGCTCGAAGCCAGGGACGGCCGAGGCGAGTGCGGCGTTGAGCGCGCCAACGCTCGGGTCCAGACTGTAAACGAAGCGCCAGATGACGCCCGTGGCGGTGAACGAGATCGCCATCGGGATGAAGACGATGGTCTTCACGAACTGCCCGTAGCGCACCGAATCGCTGAGAACCGCGGTGAGCAGCCCAAATCCCAGAGTGCCGGCGACGAACAACACGAGCCAAAGCACCGTGTTGGGCAGCGCTCCCGTCGGCCAGCCGCGGCGGAAGTCGAGAAACAGGCGATCGTGGGCGAACAGGTCGACGTAGTTCCGGAGCCCCACGAACTCAGTGGGCGAGAAATTAGCGCCTGTGTCGAAGCTCAGCCGAATCGTCTGCAGCGTAGGAAAGACGATGAACACCGCCACGAAAACGACGGCGGGCAGGACGAACAACCAACCGGCGCCCTTACGCATGGCCCTCCTTGTCCCGGCGCCCGGTGCCCCTAGTACGTCCGCGCCGCGATCTTTTCGAGCTCGGCGAGCACGTCCATCAGCCGCTCAGGCTCGGCAACGAAGTCCTGGAGCCCGACGAACAACGCGTCGCTTCCCAGCGCCGTAGGCGCGAGATCGGAGCCGTCGAAGACGAAGATCTTGGCATTCGCGACCTGGGCCGCGTCGATCCTGCCGAGCGGGCTGTAGACCGCAAGATCGACGTTCTTGTTAGGCGAGACGATGAAACCGGTTTCCGCCCAAAGGGTGTTGGCCTCGGCGCCAGCCGAAAAGTGGAGGAACTCGGCGACCTCGGGCCGGTCGGCGAACGCGACCAGAAGGTCGCCGCCGCCGACCACCGGGGCACCCCAGCGCTCGTCGATCTGTGGGAACAGGAAGGCGTTGAAGTCCTCGACCGGCTTTAGCGACGGGAAGTTCTTGGCGATGATTCCGCCCATGAAGCCGCCTTCATAGTACATCTTCGCGCCGGCGTTGTTGGGCCGAAAGACGATGTTCGCCGCCGAGATGAAGCCGGTGGAGAGGGTTCCGTCAACGCCCCCCGCCAGGTTCGAAGGGGGATCGATGATCCGGCGGAAGGCGCTCATCGCGGCGACGACCGAAGGGTCGGTCCACGGCACCTCGTGGGTCACGAACAGTTTGCGGTACATTTCGGGTCCGGCGATGCGTACGTAGATGTTCTCAAACCAATCGGTCAGCGTCCACGCGTCCGATCCGCCGATGCTCCACGGTGTCTTCCCCGCGCGGGCGTAATCGTCCTGGACGGCCAGCATCTCGTCCCACGTGCGCGGCGGCTCGATCCCGTGCGCCCGGAATGAAGCAGGCTTGTACCAAACGGTGGTCTTCGAGTTGGCCTTGGCGAGGATTCCGTAAACCGCGCCGTCCACCCTGCCGAGGTCGACGATCCCGGGATTGTAGTTATTGGTCAGGACGCCGGCGGAGAGGAGCCCGGGGCTGCCGTCCACCTTGACGAGCGGCACCAGGTGGCCGGCACGGGCGTACTCGGCCACGACACCGGGTTGAGCGATGAGCGCAAGATCGGGCGGGCCGCCGCTCGCGACGCGGATGCGCAACACGTTGATCGAATCTCGTGTGCTCTCGATGGTCACGACGTGGCCGGTGAGATCGGTGAAGCGATCCGTGACGATGCGGTAGGCGTCGAGCTCGGCGCCGCCGAACGTGGTCAGGACCGAAACCACCTGCTGCGCTTGTGCCGCCGACGCGGCGCCGATGACCACCGCGGCCACGGCGGCCAGACGGCTGCCACGGATCACCTTCCCTGTCATGATGCCCTCCCGTTGTCGACTGTGCCGCGCTGGGGCCGGTCGCCGGCGATGCGCGCCCCACTGGTGGCGTCGAAGAGATGGATGTGGGACATCCGGGGGCTGAGCCGGATCGTCGTTCCCGCGCGAAACCCGTACCGTTCGCGAAAGACCGCCTTGAAATCCTGACGGGCGATCGTGCAAACGACCAACTCCTCCATGCCCGTGGGCTCGACGACCCGGACGGTAGCATCAAGGCCGCCGTCCGGTTCCAGCGTCAGGTGCTCGGGGCGAATGCCGTAGACGACTCGGGTGCCATCGGCCACCGCCGTTGCCGCCGGTAGCGGAAAGGCGGTGCCGTCGCTCGCCACGACGGCGGCGGGCTGCCCGTTGGCGCGCACCCGGCCCTCGACGAGGTTCATGCCTGGAGAACCGATGAAGCCGGCCACGAAAAGGTTGGCAGGGCGGTCGTAGACCTCCAGCGGCTCGCCGATCTGGGCCACCGCGCCGTCGCGCAGGACGACGACCTTCTGGCCCATCGTCATGGCCTCGACCTGGTCATGGGTGACGTAGATCGACGTCGTGCCGAGGCGTTGATGCAGCTCTTTGATCTCGGTGCGCATCTGCGCACGCAGCTTGGCATCGAGGTTGCTGAGTGGTTCGTCGAACAGGAAGACCTGCGGATCGCGCACGATCGCGCGGCCCATGGCCACGCGCTGGCGCTGGCCTCCGGACAGCTCCCGGGGGTAGCGCTCGAGCAGCTCGGAAAGACCGAGAATGCCAGCAGCGCGCTCGACGCGGCGCGCGATCTCGGCGCCTGCTACGCCCCGCAGCCTTAGGCCGAACGCCATGTTGTCGTAAACCCTCATGTGCGGGTAGAGCGCGTAGCTCTGGAATACCATGGCGATGTCGCGCTCCTTCGGCGGCACGTCGTTGACGACGCGATTGCCGATCCGTATCTCGCCCGCGCTGACATCCTCGAGGCCGGCAATCATGCGCAGAAGGGTTGACTTGCCGCATCCCGATGGCCCAACGAGAACGACGAACGAGCCGTCCTCCATGGTGATGTCGACTCCGCGGATTGCTTCGGTGCTCGCATAAACCTTGCGGACACCACAGATCTGGACTCCTGCCATCCCGCCCCCCAACCGGCCCGCTGGCGATCCGCACTGCGGACCACCGCCCAATTGGCTTCCAGTATGGTCGGTTTCAGAGAGGGCGGAAACCCCGCGGCCGCGCGGCGATCGTGTCCCGCGGAGTGGTGTAAGAGCGTTGCGCTCTACGCGGCTCCCGGCGGGTAGGGCCGGGACGTTCAGGCTGCCACGGTGGGCAGCGTGATGGGGACACCATCGCTCAGCGGAGCGATGGATTCCAGCGTCATGTATCTCCTTGAGGCGGTGGCGGTGATCACCCCGACACCCGGGATCGCCTCAAGCCGCCGGCTTGCCTCATTGGTGCGATGCCAGGCCTTCAGTTGCTTCTCAAGATCGAGGATCTGTGTCTGGGCCATCCTCAGCTGCTCGACCAGCGACCCCAGGGCCTCACGCGCCAGCGCCGGCAAACGCGCGTCGTCGCGGTCTTCGATCATCTCGATGAGGATCGTGACCTTCGACGCGCCTTGCGCGACGACCATGCCGAACTCACCGCAATGCCCCCTAAGCAGCGCAGGACGCCAGGGCGGTTTTCAAAGTGGAACGGCTCTCCCACGGGCTTCGGCGGGTAGGGCGACGATCTTCTCGACGAGGCCGCGCAGCGCGGACATAGCTTGTTCACGGGCGATGTCGTCGGCGGGAAGCGCCGGCGGCAGATCGGCGACCTTCTGTTTGTGGATTTTGGCGGCGGTTGGCGCGCCATTCGAACGCCAGGTCTGGCTCTTCAGTGATCGGACCGAGAGCGACCAACTAGCTTCGAGAGACCTGAGCTTGTCGCCGACCGCGCCAAGGCTGAGACCGCGCCTTCTGCGATCGCGTCGACCAGTCTTTCACTTTGACGCTCGATATCTCCCCTGCTCGTTCTGTGCAGGCCTATTCCGCGATGGGCGACCCTCTACAGGCGTTCACCGCTTCCGATTTCGACCCGAGCGGCGTCTCTGGCGGCAATCTCCTCGGGCGTGGCCTGTCGCTCCGCCCGCAGCGCGCGCGTCGCGGCTTCGTCGACCGCCAGGGTCTCGTCCTCGGCCGAGCCGGTCAGCACCACGCCGTAGGTCTCGTGCGCACGCGCGAGTGTCTCCCATTGGCGCAGCACGTCGTCCAGCACCCGCTCGGGCTCGCGCATGAGCGGGTCGCCGTAGCCGCCGCCGGTGGCATTGAGGAACCGCGCCTTTTCGCCGAACGCCAGGTCGAATTGGGTGATGCTGGGCATCCTCTCGGCCTCGCCATTGGCGCGGATGCGGTAGTGCGACGCGGCCTGGCCAGCGCTGCCGCCGCGCACGCCTAGCGCCGGATACACCTGGTTGTCGCAAGCGATGACCAGCGTGATCGGGTCTCGCCGCGGCCCGTAGATCACCTCCGCCGACGGAGCGCCGTGGCGGCGTCCGGCGCCGCCCGAACCCGGCTGCAGGCGCTGGCACTCGACCAGGATCGGGTGCGTCACCTCGATCAGCTCGACGCTCTCTCGGTAGACCATGCCGGCACCGCCGGGAATGCCAAAAGTCACCCAGCCGTCGGCCCGCGGTCCGGCCGGTCCGCCGATGACGTTGAGCGCGAGCTGGTTGATGAACGGCTTGCCGCCGTGGCGGTAATCGGGCCCCGATACCACCGCGCTCATGCCGGTGGCGCCGTGGGCCAGGCCGCGGCCGTCGCCGAGCGTGGCGAAGGCGGCCTGGATGATGTTGGCCAGACGTTCGCCGATGTTGGAGGTCGCCATCGAGCAGGAGTGGGGGAACTTCGGCTTGCCGATGGCGCAGCCTTCGCGAATATGGATGCGAATGCGCCGGAACGAGCCGGCGTTGCGCGGAATCCCCGGCTCCGGCTCGAGACCGTTGAGGATACCGATCAGCGTGTTGTTGCGTACGCACGCCTCGGACTGGTTGAGTCCGCAGGGAACGTTGTCGATGTTGTCGCGCAGGTCGACGTCGATGTTGCCCTGGTCCGGGTCGATATCGATGGCGACGTTGACCGGGATGCCGTCGGGCAGTAGCGGCGGCACCGGGTCGTGCATGCCGCTGGCCACGAGGTGCGCCTTGGGCAGCTTGCGGATCGCCTGTTCCATGCGCCGCTCGGAATAATCCAGCCACTGCTCGATGAACGCCTTGATCGTGGCAACGCCATATTTGGCGCACAGTTCCTTGAGCCGCCGTTCGCCGATCCGCGCCGAGCCCAGCGTCGCCAGGAAGTCGCCATGCCATTGGCCGGGAACGCGGATCCGCGCCCGGCACATGCGGATAATGTCGTCGATCATCTCGAAGTCGCGCTGCACCCGCACACAAGGAAAGATCAGCGCGCCTTCCTCGTATACGTCCTTGGCCGAGGCGTGATAGGTCGACGGCACCGAGTTGCCGATGTCGGCCTGATGCGCCTTGGCGCAGGTCGTGAACACATGCTC
Source organism: Alphaproteobacteria bacterium (assembly GCA_965261735.1). Lineage (GTDB taxonomy): Bacteria > Pseudomonadota > Alphaproteobacteria > SHVV01 > SHVV01. The sequence continues at coordinate 4,592,049 of OZ253470.1, read as the reverse complement.
GCCGACGACGAACACCGGGATCAGGATCGTCAGATCGGCGGCGTGGGTATTGCCGAGATAGGGATCGTTGTGCAGGAACGCATCGCCTTCGGCGAGGTCGTCGTGCAGGTCGCACATCGACCGGGTCTGGATGTCGGACCCGAACACGTGTGCGGGAATGCCGTCGGTCGCGCTCAGCAGCCGGTTGTCGGCGGTGACGATCGTGCACGAGAAATCGCGCACGCTGGCGATCACCGTCGAGCGGCTGCTGCGCAGCAGGGTGTTGGACATCTCGCGCACGATCGCATCGACGCGGTTCGCGACCACCGACACCGTCAGCGGGTCGAGCGTCCGGTCCTGTTCGCTCATGCCGCCCCCACCTCGAGCAGATAGTTGGCTGCGCCGCTCTTGCGCGCGCGCATGCCAGGATACACAACCAGCGTCGTGGTTGGCTCCTCGACGATAGCCGGGCCGGCCAGCGCGGCCCCGCCGACGAGCTCGGGACCGCGGAAGATCGGCGTCGCCACCGCCTGGTCGCCGAAATAGGCGGTACGTTCGCCCACCGGCGTTGCCGTGGTCTCGGTCGCTGCCGCTGCCGCCGCGCCGTCCGCCCCGCCGAGGTCGATGCTGACCTGGCCCCTCCAGTTCAGGCATTCGAGCTCGCCGCCGACATCGCGCACGGCATAGAGGCGTTCGTGCGTAGTGTGGAACGCCTCGACCAGCGCCGCTACATCGGCATCGCTGCGGAAGCGCTCGACCGGCAGGGGCACCTCCAGCTCCCAGACCTGGAAGCGATAGCGTCCCTCGACCGTGAAGCTCGTGAACGCGCGCGCCGCCGCCTCGGCGCCGAGGCTGGCGGCGAAGCGGCCGAGCTCGTCTTCGATGCCCTGCAGCGCTGCATTGACGCGTTCGAAGTCGAAATCGCCCGAGGCTGTCACCACGCTCGCCGAATGCTCGGAGACGATGTCGGCGAACTGCATGCCGCAGGCGCTCAGCGCGCTCGCCGTTTGCGGCAGCACCACCCGGGCGCAGCCGAGCTCGCGGGCAATCGGCATGATGTTGAGTCCGGCCGCGCCGCCGCCCGCGACCAGGGCGCTCTCGCGCGGATCGAACCCCTCGGCGACGGTGATGTCCTGGATCGCCTTGATCATCAGCTCGCCCGCGAGGGTGTTGACCGCGAACGCGGCATCCTCGATGGAGATCGCGAGCGGGCCGGCGACCGTTTCGATCGCGCGGTGTGCCGCGTCGATGTCCAGCGCCATGCGCCCGCCGAGGAAATAGTCGGGGTCGATATAGCCCAGTACCGCCGCCGCGTCGGTCACCGTCGGCGCGCTGCCGCCCTGGCCGTAGCACGCCGGGCCAGGATCGGCGCCGGCGCTGTGCGGGCCGATCTGCAGCAGCCCGCCGGGATCGATCCACGCGATCGAGCCGCCGCCGGCCCCGACGCTGCGCACGTCGACCGCCGACACGCCCAGGATGTGGCCGCGCCAGCGCCCGCCGATCCAGGTCTCACGAGTGTGTTTGAGCTCACCGCCGTGCACCAGGCCGACGTCGAACGTCGTGCCGCCGGTGTCGCACACGATGACGTCGCTGCCGGCGTTCTCGCGCGCCGCGTAGGTGCGCCCGGCGACCGGGGCCATCGCCGGGCCCGAGCGCACCGAGTGGATTGGCCGCTCGGCCAGCTCGGCCAGGTTCATGCAGCCGCCGACCGAGGTGCTGATCAGGATTTCGCCGCTGTAGCCGGCGGCACGCAGGTCCGCCTCCATGGTGTGCAGGTGGTCGCGCATCAGCGGCTTGAGCGAAGCGTCGATCGCGGTCGCCGAGGCGCGGCGGTACTCGCGCAGCACCGGCAGCAGCCGGTGCGACAAAGTGTAGGGCACGCCGGGCACGATCTCGTCGAGTAGCCCGGCCACGGCCAGCTCGTGCTCGGAGTTGGCGATCGACCACAGCAGGCACACGGCCACCGCCTCGAACCCGCGGTCGCGGATGCGCTCGATGATCGCGCGCACGGCGGCGCGGTCGATCGGCGTAACGACGCCGCCTTCGGCGTCGATCCTTTCGGGCACCTCGAAGGTGTTGTGCTGTGGGACATAAGGGTCGGGGAACTCCTGCGTGAAGTCGAAGGCGTCCTCCCTGCCGCCCTCACGCACTACCAGGATGTTGGGGAATCCCTCGGTCAGCAGCAGCGCGGTTTTGGCCACGGTCTTCTCGACGATCGCGTTGGTTGCCCTGGTGGTGCCGTAGATCAGGATTTCGGTGTCGGCGAGCAGCGCTCCGAGGCCGAGGCCGAGCTCGCCGGCGGTGGCGTCGATCGCCGCACGCATGCCCTCGAAGATGCGCGCCGGCGTGGTCGGCGCCTTGCCGACCACCAGTCGCCCAGCGCCGTCGGCGATCACCACGTCGGTGAACGTGCCCCCGGTATCGACCGTCACCCGATAGGCCAAGTCGCATTCCTCCCTGGCGCCGAAGTATAGGCCAGCGCGCGAAAGAACACGCAAAACAAGGCGCCATCGAGGCAGACCTCTGGGCCCGAGATGTCCGTCTGACTCCCGCAATCTGACGCTTTGCGACGATCCGCGTACCGCTACTACAATAGGGCGCCCGATTACCACGCACGCAGCGCCCATCGAGCCTCGCCCGCGCATGCTACGTATTCTTCTGGTCTGCGTCCTGTGTCTCGCGTCGGCCGTTGCGGTCGCGCAAGAGCGGCTCATCGTCGTCGCGCCGAGCGGCGACCCTCGCCATGCCATCGGGACCGCCGCATCTTCGGTCCTCGATGCCTCGACGGCCGAGCGCTTCGGGATCGACCCGGCCCAGCCCCTCCTCGCCGCAACGCTCGCCGAGGCCCTCGGGCGGGCTCGGCCCGGCACGCTCATCTGGCTACTGGACGGGGTCTACGATCAAGCAAACGAACAGGATCGCCTCGATATCCAGGTGAGCGGCTCGGACGGCGATCCGGTCGTCATCAGTGGTCCCGCGCGAGGTGCTTCCGCCGGCGCGACGATCGATGGGTCTGGCCTGCGGCCCTTTGAGGAGCCGCCAGAGTGGATCGACCCCAACCATCCCTTGTTTCAGGGCTTCGTGCTCCCTCCGCTACGCGCGAGCGCGAGTTGCATTCTCCTGTCGGGGCGAAGCCACGTCGTTATCGAGAACGTCACCATGAGGGGTTGCCGCGACGCCGCGCTCTATGCCGAGGAAAGCCACCACATCACCCTTCGCGACGCAACCGTCGAGGACGGCCAATACGTGGTTCTCGCGACCGGTCGTACCTCCCACCACTTCCTAGTCGAGGGCGTGACCTGGTTGCAGGATCCCAGCGGAGCGATGTGGCAGAGGGACCATTGGTGCGAGTTCAAGTACGGCGAGAGGCGCCACCTCAATGGCGCTCTCTTCGCCAGCCAGGACATTCTGGGTGGCGTCATCGTACGGCGCAACAAGGTGCGGTTCGCCTTCAACGCCGTGCGCATGGACGTCTCCGACGAGGCCGACCCCGCCATGCGCGGCAAGGTCAACACCAACGTCGAGATTTACGAGAACGAGTTTCACAACATCCGCGACAACGTAGTCGAACCGGAGTTCGATGCGACCAATTGGTGGATTCACGACAATGTGATTCACAACGCGCACGCTTGGTTTTCCTTCGATGGCCTCCACGGCGGCCGCTACTACGTGCACCACAACACCGGCTATTTCGACGACCGGCCGAGCCGGCTATGCGACGTCCGTTGCCGCGACTGGAAGAGGCGCGATCCAGAGGAGTGCGGCGATTTGCACGACGGCGGTCGCGTTCTCAAGTTTCGCAAACCCAAGCACACACCGCCGGGGCAGGGGCTGCCCGGGCCCGTCTACGTGTTCAACAACAGTTGGTATTTGCGCGCCAGCGTCACCAAGGACGGCATGGTCAGGGAGTTCTCGCACTGGAACAACGCCATCGAGTATTGCCGGCGGGGCGATCCGATCGACGGCGCCTGCTCGCCGACCGACGCCAACAAGCCGTTCTTTAAGGACTTTCTACCGTGGCCGCCACGCTTCGATTTCCGCTTCGACCTCAGCAACCATCGCGATTTTCCGGCCAATCTGCGCGCCGCAGGCTACGGCGTCGACGGTATTTCAGTTGCCTGGCCGCAACGGGTTTTCGCGAGGCCGTGGGCCGGCGACTTTACGCTGCTGATGCCCGAGCTCGCCGAAGCCGCGGGGTGCCTCGTTCACGTTGGCGCGTCCGGCGCGGCGTCGTGCGATGAGAACGGGCCGGTCCGGCCCGATATCGGTGCGCTTCAGGACGGCGTGCCGCGAGCTGCGTTCTACGTCCACCTCGAGCGCGGTCTCTACGACGAAGCGCCGCGCATCGTCCATGTCGATTGGCCGGCAATCGCCGAGGCGGATGGCAGCGCCCGCATCCGCATCCATTTCTCGGTTCCCGTGACCATGCCTGGTGCGCGCTCGATCGAACTCTCCTGGACCGACGGCGGCACGGCCCGGTCCGATCCCTGCCGGCTCGACGGTCGGGCCCTGTCCTGCCGGTTTCCAGCCGGCGCCATCTTGACCGCCGACGAGCCGCGGCAACTCATGCTGCCGGCGGGACTGAGTGGCCCGACCGGCCTGGCGCCCACCCTGTGGGGGCGTTACGCCGACTTCGTGACGCTCCCGCCTTCGAGCTAGGCGCATCGTTCAGGCTACAGACTCTCGACGTGGCGGATCATGCGGCGGCGCATGTCCTGGTCTGGGAGACGGCCGTAAAGGGTGCCCATGTTCTCCTCCATGTGGTCGACGCGCGAGGTCGCGGGGATAGTGCACGTCACCGCCGGGTGGGAGACGATGAACTTGAGGAAGAACTGGGCCCAGTTCGCGCAATCGAACTCGGCCGCCCACTCGGGCAACGGATGGCGCTCGAAGCGGTCGAACAGCGCCCCGCGGCGGAAGGGTCGGTTGATGATGACCGCGAGACCGCGTTCGGCCGCGAGCGGCAGCAAGCGGCAGCAAGCGCTCTTCCGCCTCGCGATCGAGCATGTTGTAGGTGAATTGCACGAAATCGACGGGCTCGGCCGTCATCACCTTCTCGAGGGCTTCGTGGCGGCGGCCATGCGATGTCGTGATGCCGATATAGCGGACCCGGCCCTGGGCTTTGTGCTCGAGCAGCGTCTCCAAGTGAGCCTCCCAGCCGAGCAGGTTGTGGATCTGCATCAGGTCGAACCGGTCGATGCCCCACAGCCGCCTCGAGTCCGCCATTTGCCGAACCCCGCGCTTTCGCCCCCAGGTCCACACCTTGGTCGCGGAAAACAGGGCTCGCTCGTCCGGGATGCGCTCCAGGCAGTAGCCGATTACGGCATCGGACGAGCCGTACATGGGTGAGGAATCGATCACGCTGCCGCCGCGATCGAGGAAGGTCCGCACGACCTCGAGCCGGTGATCGCGGAGCGCTTTGTTATTGCCGACGTTGAGCGTGATCCACGACCCCATGCCGATGATGGGTATCCGCTCGCCGGTCGCCGGGATGGCTCTCGCGAGCATCGGACGGGCGCCGCCGGTGGCGGCCCGTGGCGCAGCTCCGAAGGAAGCGGCGGCCCCTGCCGCCCCGGCCCCGGCGGCGGCCAGCGCGGCGAGGAGCGCGCGCCGGCTTAGCGTGGCATGGGTGCGTCGCATGTCATGCTCATGGACCGGATGTTGCGTTCCTCCTCGATCATTGCCCACGCAAAGGAATATCAGAGAGCGCGCCCGAAATGTCCACATCGGGTGGTGGCCCGGCCGGCGGTCGCGGAGCGAATCGGCCTCTGATATGGTTGCGACAGCCGACATGAGGGGTAGCCACTTGTCGATGGAAGTTGAAGCGAGCAAATCTCGCGAGGCCGTCGCGGTATTCGATAGCGCCGTATCCTTCCAGGAGGCCATTGATGAGCTCCTCAGCGCGGGTTTCGATCGCGCGGATCTGAGCCGGCTCGCCAGCGAACAGGCCGTGACGGAAATGCTCGGCCACCGGTACGAGAAGGTGGGCGAGCTCGAGGACGAGGTCGCCGTGCCGCGCACCGCTTAACGTGTCCACCGGGTCGATCGGAGATGCGCAAGGTGGTCTCGTCGGCGGACCGATGTACGTCGGCGCGCCGGCCGCGGCCGGCGCGGTGGTCGCCTCGGGCGGCTCGCTCCTCGCCATCATTGCCGCGGCCGCCATAGCCGGGGGCGCGGGCGGTCTGGTCGGCTCGATCCTCGCCAAATGGGTCGGCGACCACCACGGCCAATACCTACAGGAGCAGCTCGATCATGGTGGCCTGCTGCTATGGGTCCGGACCGTAGACGCGCGGCATGAGGGGCGTGCCGTCGAGGTATTGTCCAAACCTTGCCTATCCGGTTAACGCCCATGACCGCTACATGTAGGGTGCCACCACTCTCCCGAGTAAAGCTCGGCATAGGTTGGAGCAGAGGTGTCGCCCGCGATGCCGAGCAATGAGCGGAAGGCGTTGAACGGGTAGAACCGCCTGTTGAAGCGGAAGGTGAACTCGTTGAGGTAGGCTTGTAGGTGCTGGTGGCTAACGCCGTGGTGGATACCGATCAGCCACGTCTTCAGGTTGGCGAAAACCAGATGGATGATCGGCAGGTATTGCTCGGCAACCTCTGGATCACCACACTCGGCAACAGCGAAGTGCTCATAGCCGCGCTTACCGAGGCCAGCGTAGCCGCTCCAATCGTCAGTAACGATCAGCGATCCCGGCGCGACGGTGCTCTCGACGAACCCACAGAGCGACTCGGCGCTACGGTCGAGCACGACGGCGAGCCGAACGCGTCCGGCATAGCGTCCGTCTTTCCGGTTGTCGAGCTTGGTGCCCGGCTTTCGATGACGCACCTCGATGGCACAGGAGACGGGAACCTTGTGGTGAACACCACGGCCTTCCCCACGCGTTCGCCCGCCAACCCAGGTTTCGTCCACCTCAACATGGTTCTTGGGCTGTCCACCGATCCTGTCTTGGTTGGGCCGCACCATGCCCGAGCGGAGCTTGTGGAGAATTTGAAAGGCCGTCTCGTAGCGCGAAAGACCAAGTTGCCGCTGAAACTGCACGGCGGACATGCCGGGCGTCTGACTGGCGACCAGATAAGCGGCCCAGAACCAGACGTTCAGCGGAGTGTGGCTACGCTCCATCACTGTTCCCACCGTCAGCCCGGTGTTCTGGCGGCACTTGCGGCAGCGCAGGACGCCAGGGCGGTTTTCAAAGTGGAACGGCTCTCCCGCCGTGCCGCAGTGCGGGCAGGCAAAGCCGTCTCCCCAGCGGGCTTTCTCCAGGTAGGCGGCGCAGGCCGCATCATCGGGGAAAAGTCGCTGGAACTCGGGTAGCGAATGCGGGAATGGGAGATCGGCGCGGTCGAGAACATCCATGGCGCGCTCCCCTATATCCGGGTTGCGCCCATTCTAGCCCTAGTGGGTGTGGGTGTCAACCGGATAGGCAAGGTCCAAACATTCGGGGCGCGAGGTCCATGTCCACGAGATGCCGTCGAGCACCTGAGCGCACACCCGGTTGTGCGCTCGCGGCTATGGCCCACGCCATCGGGCTCGTCGCCGTACTCGCCATTCTGCCCGCCGCGGCGCAGGCGCAGACTGGCGGCCGGGCGCGCGTGATCGACGGAGACACGCTGGTTCTGAAGGAAGAGCGCATCCGGCTCAGCGGGATAGACGCACCGGAGGCCGCCCAGTCCTGCCTGTTCGAGGGCGAATGGTGGCCGTGCGGACAGCGCGCTACGGAGGCGCTCGGAAACTACATCGGGCGGCGCTCCCTCAACTGCTTCGGCGTCGACCACGATACGGAAGGGAACCTGCTCGCGGTATGTCTCGTCGAAGGAGAGGACGTGAACGGCTGGCTCGTGACGGAGGGCTGGGCGATCGCAGATCGGCGCAACTCGAGCGCCTACGCAAAGGAGGAGCGCGCGGCCAAGGTGGCCCGCAAGGGTGTCTGGCGCGGCTCCTTCATAGAGCCTCACGCATGGCGGAGCGGCAAGCGGCTTACGGTCAAGGCCTCGGCTGTCAGGAACTGCAACATCAAGGGCGAAATCAGCCGCGGTGGGGAGAAGATCTATCATCTGCCGAGCGGCCAGATGTACGCGCTTATCGAACTCGACAGGGCCAAGGGCGAGCGTATGTTTTGCAGCGAGAAGGCAGCCTTGGCGGCGGGCTGGCGGCCCTCGCCCCAGTAAACCGGCTGGGCGGCGCGCGGCGTTGGCCGCGCCGCTTCGTCGTTGATTCGCCGACGGGCGCCGTTTAGTTTGTCGCCATGGCCTCCAACATCCCAACCACGCCTGAGCTGCCGCCCGCATGGGCAAAGCGCGTCGCCGAAATGCAGGACGAGATACGCGCCGGTGGGTTCGACCTGACGGCGATGCCCGGCTACGTGCGCGGCGAGGCGCCGTCGGTCGACACTTGGCACAACATCGACGCCCTCGACATCTACCCCAAGATCTACGGCCGCGAGTTCGGCGCCAACGGCATCGGCAAGCTGCGCGAGGTGGCGCTCATCGACATCACCGAGCATGAGCGCTACGTCGCGTACGACCAGGATCCCGCCTACTTCCCGCAGATGGGATTGGCGCACAACGAGCTCGACACCGCCCTCATGCGCGACCAAAGCCTGGGGTACGAGGCCGCGCTCGAGGCGGCCGGCGTCGTCGCCCACCGGGTCGCCTACCCGAATCCGCCGGTGGGGCCCTATGGCCCCCAGCGCGGGACCTGGGCGGCCAACGAGCTGCTGATCGTGCGCGGCGGCTCGATCATCGAGAAGATCGCCGTTAGCCCGCTCGGCTTCGGCCGATCCGAGTACCTAGCGCTGTGGGCGCACACCCGGCTCGGCATCCCTCCGGTGGCGACGATCACCGGCACGGGTGTCGCCGAGGCAGGGCCGTGCCTGTGGCTCGCCGAGGACGTGTTCGTGGCCGCCAGCGGCATCGCCTTCAACGACGAGGGACTCGACCAGCTCATCCCCGTCGTCGAGCGCAGCTGTCTCGCGGACGAGATGACTTCTTTGGTGCTCCAGTGTGCGGGCGGTATGTACTTCCATCCCCAGTCCGGCGTGAGTCACCACCCCGACATGGTCATCGGGCCGCTCGACCATCGCAAGGTCATTGCCTATTTGCCGGGGATCGACTTCCAGAGTTGGCGCTGGCTCAAGGACCACGACTTCGAGATCGTCGAATGCGAGACCGACGAGCACGTGCTCTATGGACCGGCCAACCTAACCCTGCTCGAGCCCGGCCGGGTCATCATGATGTCCGAGGCGCCCAATGCGGTCGCGGCGGTGCGCAAGGCCGGTGTCGAGGTGATCGAGGTACCCTACGCCGAATTCATGCGCACGGGCGGGGGCCTGCACTGCTCGACCATGCGAATCTGGCGCGACGCAGGCCCCTTCCTCGACGACTGAGAAGGGATCGAAACACATGGCGGGGCAGTCGCGTTTCCTGACAGAGAGCTATGGCGCCTACCGGCAGGCGGTGCTGCCGCCGGTCGACGATGTGCTGACGCGGGTCGGGCCGGACACACCGAGCGGCGAGTACCTGCGGCGCTTCTGGCACCCGGTGATCCACTCGGAGACGCTCGGCGACCTGCCGATCGCGATCCGAATCCTCGGCGAGGACCTCATCGTCTTCCGCGACGGGAGTGGACAGGTCGGACTCCTCGAGCGCCACTGTAGCCACCGCGGCACCTCGCTCGAGTTCGGCCAGATCGCGGAGCGCGGGATCAAGTGCTGCTACCACGGCTGGCACTTCGACATCGACGGCGCGGTCCTCGAGGCGCCCGCCGAGCCAGACGGCAACCCTTACGAGGGCAAGCTCTACCAGGGCGCCTATCCGACGATCGAGTACCACGGCCTGGTGTTCGCCTACATGGGCCCACCCGACAAAAAACCGTCGTTTCCGATCTACGACAGCTTCGAGGATCCCGAGACCACTCTCGGCCTCGGCGAGGTCCATACCTTCGCCGCCACGCTGCAGCCCTGCAACTGGCTGCAGATGATGGACAACACCCCCGACCAGGCGCACGAGGCGTTTCTGCATGCGCGCAGCAGCGGCCTCCAGTTCCTCGATCGCGACCGCCGTCCCATCGAGGAGGTCGCGATCCTCGGCGAGATCGATTGGTGGGAGACGCCGATCGGCATCGCCTGCCACGAGGCGCGGCGGCTCGGTGAGGATGTCTGGGTGCGCTCGATGGAGTATATCTGTCCGACTGCGGTCCAGGTGTGCTCGGTGCCGCTTCTGCCGCCCCATTATGGCGGCGGCGAGAGCGAGATCGTGGCCGGGCCCCATCTGATCCGCTGGAAGGTGCCGGTCGACGATACCCACACCCTCAACTACTCGTTCATCTTCTATGGACCGGACGAGGAGCAAACTTACGTATCGAACCCCGCGCCCGCGACCCGGGCCCTTTATGGCAACCGCCCCTACGAGGAACGGCAACGTTTCCCCGGGGACTACGACGCCCAGGTCGGCCAGCGGCCGATCGCGATCCATGCCGCCGAGCACCTCGGCACGGCGGACCGCGGCGTCGCCATGTTGCGCAAGATGCTGCGCGAGGGCATCGAAGCGGTTGCCCAAGGCGAGGACCCCAAGGGAATCGATCGGGTCGCGAACGGTACGGTGCCGACCTATTCGCGCGAGACGATCATGCGGGTCGCGCCAGCTCCATCGGGTGAGGAAGAAGAAGCGCTCCTCCATAGGCTTTCACGCGAGGTCTTCGACCGGGCCGTCGCAGCGTCCGGGCGCGAGCGAAACTAGCTCCTGCTATCTTCAAGGTGGCGGGCCTGATTCCTTCCCGAGCGTCGAGGGCCGCGTTGCCATCGTCACCGGAAGCGGCCGCGGCATCGGTCGCGCCTATGCCCATGCGTTTGCAGCCCAGGGCGCGCCGGTGATGGCGGAGTTCGCGGCGGCCCAGGCGGTCAAGCGGACGGGAACGCCGTAGGATATCGTCGGCGCCGTGATGTTCCTCGCCTCCGACTCGGCGGCCTTCATCAGCGGACGGTCGATCTTCGTCGACGGCGGCCTCTACTTCCGCTGATGCTTCGTCACGTGGTAGCGCGCCGCTGTCGAACCGCAAGGGGGATCCACCCGTGACCATCCGACGCCCGACCGAGTCGCAGCTCAGGGAGGTCGCTTCGGACCTCGGCCTCGACCTCAGCGAGCACGAGGTCGAGGCCTACCTCGACATCATCAAGGGGTCGATGGTCGCGCACGACTTTCTCGACCAGATGCCCGACAACCTGCCTCCGGTCAGGTATCCGCGAACCCCCGGCTACCGGCCGCAGGGTCGGGAGAACAAGTATGGCGCCTGGTATGTGAAAAGCTCGATCAAGGGCCGCGCCCGCGGCAAGCTCGCCGGCAAGCGGATCGTGCTCAAGGACACGATCTGCCTCGCCGGCGTGCCGTTGATGGATGGTGCCTCCTCGCTCGAGGGTTATGTCCCCGATGTCGATGCCGAAATCGTCAACCGCATCCTCGACGCCGGCGGCGAGATCGTCGGCAAGGCGGTGTGTGAGTACTTTTCCTATTCCGGGGGCAGCCACACGGCCAGCACCGGACCCGTTCATAACCCTCACAAGAGGGGGTACTCGGCGGGCGGCTCGTCATCGGGGTGCGCGGCGCTCGTCGCGGCGGGCGAGGTCGACATGGCGATGGGCGGTGACCAGGCCGGATCGATCCGCATTCCCGCCGCCTACTGCGGCATCTACGGCCTCAAGCCGACCTATGGCCTCGTCCCCTACACCGGCATCCTGTCGAGCGAGTACAACGTCGATCACACCGGCCCGATGACCGGCACCGTCGCGGACAACGCACTGTTGCTCGAGGTCGTCGCCGGTGAGGATGGCATCGACCCGCGCCAGCGCAACCTCAGAACGGCGCGTTATACGAACGCGCTGAAGCGAAGCGCGAAGGGCATGAAAATCGGAGTCGTCAAGGAGGGCTTCGGGTTCGAAGACTCCGAGCCGGACGTCGACCGGAAGGTCAAGGCGGCCGCCCGGCGCTTCAAGAAGCTGGGGGTCACGGTCGACGAGATTTCCATCCCGCTGCATCGCGACGGATCGAAGATCTGGCTCTGCTTCGGGCCCGAGGGCTACCTCAAGAACATGCTGTTCGGCAACGGCATGGGCAACGGCCATGGCGGCCTGTTCGTGACCAGCCTCAACGACGCGCTGCGCGGCTGGAAGCGGTGGTCCAACGAGTTCTCACCGGGTCTCAAGGTCGGGATGATGCTGGGCCAGTACGTCAACCGTCACCATTGCGGTCACTATTACGGCAAGGCCCTCAACCTCGCCCGCCAACTCCGCGCCGCCTATGACGCCGCGCTCGCGGAGTACGATCTCCTGCTCATGCCGACGGTGCCGATGAAGGCGCACAAGATGCCGGGCCCGGCTGCGCCCCTCGCCGAGATCGTGCGGCGTCAGTTCGAGCAGTCCACGAACACCTCGCCGTCGGATCTTACCCATCATCCGGCGCTGACCGTGCCCTGTGCGTGGAGCGAGGGCCTGCCCATCGGCATGATGCTGATCGCCAAGCACTTCGACGAGTCGTCACTCTACCGCGCCGCGCACGCGTTCGAGCAGGCGGTCGACTGGCGCTCGATCTAGGGCCCGCGCGCTCTGCCTAGGCCTCACCGTCGAGGATCCGACTCACCAACCCATTGAGCACGTGGTGGATGGGCTTCTCGAGCCAGGCCATGCGCCCCGGCTGATAGCCGCGGATCGTCATCGCGTGCTGCAGTGAGATGACCATCGAGCGGTCTTCCTCGAGCACGCCCTTGAGGTACTTGTGGTAGGTCTCCGCCTTCTCCTCGAAATCCGGTTGCTCGAAATACTCCTCAGGAAACAAGCTGTACATGATGACCTGGCAGCGGCCGGGTTCGAGCGGCCACGCCGTGAGCTGGCGCACGTGATCGCTACGCGCCACCATGTGCATGTTGGGCTGCATGAAGCCCATCGTGGCGAAGCTCGCGGGCTCGTCGGCGAGCCACGGCAGGTTGCCGAACAGGGTCTTGCCCCCGGGCGTCATGGGCACCGAGGCGTAGTCGATACGCATGCCGCCGCGCGGATGAAGATGGATTTCGGCGTCGTCGACGGACGTGCCGGCACCGAACGTTTTCGCGTGCAGCACGCCCACGTGGTAGATGTCCATCGCGTTTTCGGATAACAACTTCCAGTTGCAGTCGAATTCCCAAACAATCCGACCGGAAAGGCGGCACCTCTCTGGATGCAGGAAGGCGAAGTCCTGCTCGAACTGGGCGACGAACACCTCGAGCGGCGGCGCGGCGTCATTGAACGTGACGAAGACGTTGCGCCGCCACGTTCCTATACGGAGCGGCTTCAGCCGACACGATTTGAGATCGAACCCCTCGGTTTCCTTCATGTAGGGCGCCCCAATGAGCCGCCCCTTCAGGTCGTAGAGCCAACCGTGGTAGGGGCACGAAAACTCCTTGGCGTTGCCCTGGCCCGCCGCGACCTCGACGCCGCGATGAGCGCAGACGTTCGAGAAGGCGTTGAGCTGGCCGTCCTGGTCGCGCGTGATGACGATCGGCTCGCCGACGACGTGGAAGGTCAGGTAGTCGCCCGGTTTCTCGAGCTCCTCCTCACGCCCGATGAAGAGCCAATCCTTCATGTACACGTTCTCTTTCTCGAGGGCGAGCACCTCCGGCGACGAGTACACGTAGCCGGGCGCATGTTCCGCCCGCTTGATTGGCTGGCGCAGGGCGTCGAGGCCCTCGCCAATCGCTGGTGGCGCGATATCGGTAATCGCCATTGGATCGTCCTCCTTCGACCGCATCGACGGACGCTTCGCCTCCGATATCCAGCCTAAAGCCCGCCCGGTCCGGGTCGAATTAACCCAGGTTAATTGTCACTTGAAATCCCGGGCTGCTAAGATCGGCGATCGAGCCCACTATCGTAGACATCGCGACGCGAGCAGTGTGGCGCGCGACGCATTGCCGATCGGGACCAACCCCGTTGGCAGCTGGAGGGAGTCACTATGATGACGTCGAACATCGGACCCGAGGTCGCACACGCGGCCGAGGTGCTGGTCAAGGACTACACCGCGGTCACGCGACGCGACAGCGTTCTCATCGCCGCCGATACGTCCTCGGACATGACCGTGGTCGAGGCGGTCCTCAATGCGGCGGACTCGACGGGCGCGCGAACCGTCGTCAACGTCATTCCCCCGCTGCCCTTTCAGGGAGCGTTGGCCAATCCCTATATCGCCGAGCCGCTGGCGGTGGCGATGCAGAACTGCGACGTCCTGATCGATCTCACCTTCCCCTATCTCGGTGGCTCTCGCGCCTACGACGAGGCGATGAAGGGCGGCCGCCTGCGCTACATCCTATGCGGCGACCTCACCGCCGCCGCTCTGGTGCGCCTGTTCGGAAAGGTCGATCTCGATAGGCTCTTTGCGGTGCACAAGGCGCTCATCGGCGTGACCTCCAAGGCGGTCGGCGAAACCTGCCGAATCACCAACGAGGCCGGCACCGACGTCACCTTTACGTTGGCCAAGATGCCCTACCCCAAGCCGCGCCAGGCCAAGCTGCCGGGCCTTTACTCCGTGCCCGGCGCGGTCGGTTTTTGGCCGGAGCACGAGTCGGTCAAGGGCCGCATCACGGTCGATTGCGCCTTCCACGAGTATTACACGAAACTGTCGAGCCCGATCTCGCTCGACCTCGCCGGGCGCATCCGCAGCGTCACCGGTGGCGGCAACGAGCGCAAGGTGATGAACCGGGCGCTGAAGCGCGCGGGCGGCGGCAAGTACGGCTACGTCATTCACTTCAGCTGCGGCATTCAGCCCGCGGCGCGCTACACACGCGAGTGCTTCGTCGAGGATCAGCGGGTCGTCGGCAACAATGCGGTCGGCCTGGGCATCCCGTTCTGGCAGCCCGGCGGCGGCGAGAATCATCCCGATGCGGTGGTGACGATGCAGTCGATCTGGATCGACGGCAGGCAGATCGTCGACGAGGGCACCATCGTCGGCCCGGCGAAGGTCGCCAAGCTGGCGGACGGGTTCGAGCCCCTTTACAACTGAGACGCAGAAGTTGGCACACGAGACATGATGACCTCGCCCGTCGGTCCGGAGCTGGCCCACGCCGCGAACGTGCTTCTCGCCGACTATCTCGCGGTCGAGCGCGGCGCCAGCGTTTTGATCACCGCCGACACTGCGTCCGACCGCGCGGTGGTCGAGGCGGTTATGAATGGCGCCAGCGCGCTCGGTGCCCAGCCGGTCCTCGTGGTGATGCTGCGGCTCCCGTTCCAGGGGGCGCTCGCCGACCCGTATATTCCGGCGCCGCTAGCCGCGGCGGCAAAGGAATGCGAGGTGTGGATCGACTCACGTTCCCCTATATCGCGGGATCGCGGGCGCACGACGAGGCGATGTCGCCCGGCCGCGCGCGCTATTTGCTGGCCAGCGATCTCACCGCCGAAGGGATGGTGCGGCTGTTCGCGCGCGTTGATCTCGACCGGCTCTTCGCCGTGCATCACGCTTTCGATGCCGTTGTCGGCGGCGCGATCGGTCGACAATGCCGCATCACCAACGACACCGGCACCGAGGTCACGTTCACGATCGCGAAACCGGCGTTCGGAAAGCCGCGCCGGGCCGAGAAACCCGGCCTCTATTTCGTCCCCGGGATGGTGACGATATTTCCCGAGCCGGAGTCGGTGCGCGGCGCCATCGGGGTCGACGCCGCGTTTCATGAATACTACACCGCCTTCGCCGAGCCGATGACGCTCGGCGTGGACGGCAAGATTCACGACATCAGCGGCGGCGGCAGCGAGCGCGAGGTGATGGACCGGGCGTTGCGGCGGGCCGGCGGCGGAGACTACGGCCACGTCATCCACTTCACCTGCGGCATTCACCCAGCGGCGCGCTTTACCGGTGCATCGTTCGTCGAGGACGCGCGCGCCCGCGGCAACGACGCGGTCGGGCTCGGCATTCCGTTTTGGCAACCCGGCGGCGGCGAAAACCACCCCGACGCCGTCATCAAGCGGCAGTCGATCTGGATCGACGGCGAGCAGGTCGTGAAGGACGGCGCCATCGTCGGCCCGCCGGACCTCGCCGAGCGCGCCGCGCAGCTCGAGCCGGTGTACGGCTGACGTTTAGAAGAGCTGTCCTCCTAGGAGCGTGCGCCGTAGAAGTTTTGATGTTGGGCGATTGGCGCGCGGCCGCCGGAGAGGTGGGATTTTGGCCCGAGTGTGGATATCTGGCCCGCCCGACTCTGGGATGGAAATCCCAGACCGGAAGGCCGGAAGGGAAGAGATTCGCGTTTCATACGCGGTCGATGGGCACTGCGCGCCCCGGATCAAGTGCGTTGGCAGGCCAGCACCTGCCTCAGCACGTGGCCACCGTCCCCATCCGCTTGATGTTCAACGCCAAGCACACGAGGTCCCACTCGCCGCGCACCTTCGCCAAGCCTCGCAGGCTGAATCGTCGGAATCCGAGCACCTCCTTGATCCACCCGTTCGGCGCCTCCGAGAGCCACTTGCGTTGCGCGTACCGGGCTTTGCCCGCGGGGCTCGCCAGTTTCTCACCCATGCGGTGCGTGGCAGGGAGCCGGGCCGGGTCGACCGCCACCTGGGACTTGCCTTCACGCCCCAGCGCTACGTGCGCGTCGATGCCGCGATCTTCCAGCTCCAACAGATCCGGCTCGTTGCAGTAGCCCGCATCGGCCAGTACCACCGCAGGCTCGACCCCAAACGTCTCGTTGATCTCGTCGAGCATCCCCACCAGCTGACCCTGGTCGCTGGCCTGTGGCCCCACCTGAGTCGCGACGATGATCTGGTGCTCCCCATCGACCGCCATCTGCGCGTTGTAGCACTGCTGGAACCCCTCGCTGCTGGTCTTCATGATCTGGCTCTCGGGATCGGTGAAATTGCTCTGCGCCTTCGGCTCGGGCTCGCCGTAGGCCCGCTTGTAAGGCCGCCCGCCCCGGGGATTGCGGTCCTGCCCCGGCTCGCGCCCGCGCTCATCGTCGCGCCCGCGTTGCGCCGCCTCCAAACGCGCTTTGGCTGCCTGGATCGCCGCCAGGCGCTTCTCCCTGCGTTGCAACTCCTCGGGCAACTCGTCGCCCCGGAAATCCTCGCCCCAACGCTCGTCTTCTTCGGCGTCCACCATCCCCGCCGTCGTCAGCAGCGCCTCGATCTCCGCCTGCAAGCGAGCCGCCTCTTTGCCCATCCGCTCATAGCTCATCGCCTTGCGCTTGCTCGCGTTCGCTCGCACCTTCGTCCCGTCGACCGAGAGCTTGCCGAACCGCGCCAGTCCCATCTCGCGCGCCACCTGCACCACCCCCACAAACAGCTCGCTGAACTCCGCCAGATGTCGGCGTCGGAACTCACATACCGTGCGATGTTGCGGGAAGTTGCCCGCCGCGAGCATCCTAAACGCTACATCCTCCTCCAGCTTCCTCGCCACCGCGCGCGAGGAGAATGTGCCCGTCGCGTAGGCATAGATCAGCACCTTGACCATCATCGACGGCTCGTAGGGGGCGTTGCGTCGACCGTCCCCCTCGTAGGGCGCATAGAACGCCGTCAAGTCCAGTGCATCGACCACATCGCTGACGTGATGAGCCAGGTGCCCTGGGGAAACCCACTCCTGCAAGTCCGGCGGCAAAAGCAAGGGTTGGTCCGGCTGGTAGGCACGAAACGTGGTCGGCATCGGGAGTTCCCACACGCAACTGGCGTATCGGATCATACTTCCCCCTGCGCAAATCCACCCACAACCCGTCCGCTATCAACTTTGCCGCGCGGACCTTTCTGCGGCGCACGCTCCTAGGCGGGTTCGCCCTCCTGGTACAACCAGGCGCCGGCAATGGCGGCCATCGGCACTTCAATCAGCCCCCAGGCGATCGAAGCCACCATCATTCTCATCGGAAAAATGCCGGTGCCGATGAAAGAGGTACCGACCAGCAGCCAGCCGATGGCTCACAGTGAGCCCGGCGACGACTGCCGTTCTCGGTCCTGCCCCGAAACGCGGTCTTATCGCCGCATAGATCCAAATCAGAACGACTCCGAACAGGAGCGTGATGATGGCGAACGATGCGGCTTGCCCGGCGCTGAACTCGCCCATTCCGTTTTCCGCGTTGAAGGCAGCCCACTGCTCACCGAGAACGAGCTCGTTCAAGAGATTACTCGCCGATGTTGAGCACGAGGCCCGCGAGGAGGCCTCCCAAAATCACCCGTGTGAGATTGATGTTGCCCATCCCGGCTCCTCTTACATGGACTAGCAGGCTGCTGAAAAAGTCCTCGCCTTTGCAGTTGTGACATGATTCTGTGATTCCTTCGAGTGATGGAGGATGGCATGCGGGGTCGAGATCAAAGCAGTGGCAATTTATTCAGCTACGTAGACTTGGAAGAGCGTGTTCCGGATGATCATCCGCTGCGTCTGATCCGTGAGATCGTGAACGACGTATTGGGGTCTCTATCTTCGGAGTTCGAGACGCTTTATTCCCACATGGGTCGCCCATCGATCCCGCCGGAGAGGCTTCTTCGAGCGTTACTGTTGCAAGCGTTTTATTCGATCCGCTCGGAGCGTCAGCTGATGGAGCAGCTAAACTTCAACATGCTGTTTTGCTGGTTTGTGGGGCTTGGGCTGGACGATGGCGTGTGGGACGCCAGCGCGTTCTGCCACAACCGGGACCGTCTTCTGGAGGCGGAGGTTTCGGGGCAGCTGCTTGCGGGGGTTATCCAGCACCACAAGGTAGGGGGACTATTGAGCCGGGATCATTTTTCGGTAGACGGAACATTGATCGAGGCCTGGGCGTCGATGAAGAGCTTTCGTCCCAAAGGTGAGGACGATGGCGACGGGGGATCGGGGCGCAACGCCGCGCGGGATTTTCATGGCGAGAAACGCTCGAACGCGACCCATGCAAGCACCACTGATCCGGACGCCCGGCTTTATCGCAAGGGTAATGGCCGGGAAAGCAAGCTGTGTTACATGGGCCATGCGCTGACGGAGAACCGCCATGGTCTGGCAGTCGGCGGCGGCGTGACCATTGCGTCGGGCACGGCGGAACGCGAAGCCGCCCTTGATCTGATCGACAGGCATCGCCCGGTGGAGAGTAGAGGCGGGCGGCGTCGGATCACGGTGGGCGGGGACAAGGGTTTTGACGTCGCGGATTTTGTCGAGGAACTGCGGCACCGCAAGGTGACCCCCCATATCGCCGTCCAGGACCACGTCACCAAGACCGGCAAGCGGCGCAAGACCAAGATAGACGGGCGCACGACGCGCCATCCCGGTTACGGCGTCAGCCAACGTTGCCGCAAGCGCATCGAGGAGGTCTTCGGCTGGGTCAAGACGAGCGCGGGATTGAGCAAGACCAAATTCCGGGGCCGCCACCGGGTCGACGCTTCGTTCACCCTGGCCTTGGCCGCCTACAACCTCGTCCGACTACCCAGACTGCTGGCGGAGGCGCCAACATGACGGGCGATGCCGGCACGCCGCTGACCGCAAAGTGGCAGATCATCGAACTGGACGAAGCCCAGGGCATCGGATCGGTCGAGATTGAAGACGGTTTCACCCTAAGACACGAAATCTCATTTCATTTCGGCGATGAATCCGAGTTCAAGGCCCGGCAATGATGACTTTTTCAGCAGCCTGCTAGACCAGAAACGCGCGCAACTCCGGTGCCGCCTCGGTGAGATCGGAGAACGCGTCGCTGCGGCGGACGTAGTATTCGCTCCGCAGGCCGTCCGGATCGATCACAAAAAAGCTCCGCTTCGAGGGATGATCGATGGTCTTCTCGACCTCGATACCGGCGTCGCGGCACCTCCGCTCCGCGGCCTCGACCGCCACCTCTTCGGCGAGCTCGAAGGCGGCGTGGTGGTATCCCGCGCTCGCACCGGCGCCCGTCTTGCTGATCGCCAAGTGGTATCGATAGCCGGCGTGGACATTGCTGTAGAAGGCCGCGAGCCGCTCGACATCGTCGGTCAGGAGTACGGTGTGGGTGATCCGCCGCGGGTGGATAAGGGCCTCATCGACGACCCGGAGTTCGGGGTCCGTCTCGCAGCGTGACTCCGTGAAAGGCTCGGTTTCGCCGGGCGTCCACTGCCCGGTGATGAGCGCCATCTCGCCCTGGATCACCGTGCGCCACTCGCGCACCGTATCGCAGTAGAACTCGATGTAGTTCATGTCGGGGTCGAACATGTAGACGCTGTGGGCTACCTGGTGGTCGACCGTCATGTCAGTCTCGATCCCGTCCGCTTCGGCCCTCTTGTAGGCCTCGACGAGGTCGGCCTCGTTGTCGAGCTCCCACGCCAAATGGCCGAGCCCACGGCTCACCCCAACGCCCTCGGGAATCTGCAATAGGCCGTCGCGACCGTAGCGGGCCTTGCCGCCGGTGGTCTCGATCATGCCGATATCGTGCGGCGTGTTGCCCGTGCCAAGAAAGGTCGCGACCAGATCGGGTTCCCAAAACTCGACCGTGAAGCCGCACACTCTGTTGTAGAAGGCTTGGGACTTCTTGAGGTCGTCGACCCACAGATTGGCATGCCCCAGGCGCCGGGGCCTGAAATAGGCCGGAGCCGCGCCGGCTCTCACTTCCTGCACCACCATCGCACCCGCGCGGAACCCCGTCCGGCTCAGGCCGTGGGTAGCGTCCTGTCGATTCGCCTGAACACGAGCCCCAGGAGAAACCCGCAGGTGCCCACCAGCAGCACCAGCCATCCCGTCGCCTGCCAGCCGCCCGTGAGGGTGACCGTGGCGCCGACGAGCGGAGCCCCAAGCAGAAAGCCGATGTTGTTGCCCTGCATCACCAGACCATTGACTGCGCCGACCTGCGACGGGCTCGGCGCTTGGCTCGGCACGGCGCCGACGACGGCCGGCGGAACGACGCCGCCGAGCAGCGAGAAGGCGAGCGCGAGCCAAAACTTGACCACGCCCGGCACGGCATCGCCAAAGACCCCGAGGGCCAGGATTCCCATCGCCAGCGTGCCCGCCGAGACCAGGATCGAGCGCGATACCCCACGGTGCAGCAGCCAGGCGCCCAGTAGGTTTCCCGGCGCGTTCATAAAGATGACCAGCGCGCTGAGCAACGCGGCGAGGCCGAGGCCATAGCCCTGTGCCGCGAAAAAGGTCGGCATCCAGTTGCTGAGGCCGGACCACTGCAGCGCGTAGGCGACAAAGATCAGGGCCAGCACCAGCGGCCCCTTCAGCGTGGCGACGCGGAACGCGGGGCCGAGCCGGACCGTCGGCGGCTCGGGGCGCGCATTGGGTAGGTCCGCCGCGTTGCGCGTGGCGAGCGAGAAGAGCACCAGGTAGGCGCCCATCAGGCCCGCGTTCAGGAACCACAAGCCGGGCCAGCCCACCGTCTCGATGAACGCCGGCGCGATCACCACCATGAGAGCGAAGCCCGTCGGCAGGAAGGTGCTCCACAGTCCCAGCGCGAGCGCGTGATCCTTGGGTAATGCGGCCTCGATAATCAGCGAGGGTGCGGACACGATAATGCCGAGATAGCCGATACCCTCGATCAGGCGGGTCAACAGCAGCGGCGCGAAGGCATCGCTCAGGCCGCCGAGCAGGCTTCCCAGCGCGATGAACGCGAGGCTCGCCATGAGTACGCGGCGATGCCCCAGTCCATCGCTCAGCGCGCCGGCCGGAACCCCGAGGATCGCGCCGATGGCGTTGAAGATGGAGGCGATCCATCCGACCGCAGCCAGCCCCATGGTTAGGCTCGTGCCAAGCACCGGCATCGCCGGCGGTACCTTGCCGATCTGCATGGCGGCGAAAATACCGGCGAATATCGCCAGCGCCACGACGCTCCAGCGCGTGCCGGCGCGCGGCGGTTCCTTTCCCTCGGTCATCCTGAAAAGAGGTCGCCGAGGGGGCGTAGGACCTTGCGCGCGTCGCCGACGCGCCGCGTAAACCTCCTGCCATCGAAATATTCGAGCACCTCGATCGTCAGGTTGCGCCCGATCTTGGCGCGGTCGCGGAAGACCCTCGCGGTGAAGAGGCCGTCCGGTGCCTCGGCCGCCAGCGTTTCCGCGATCACGCCGAGCTGTTGAAGCGCGGCAGGTCGAAAGAAGCGGTTGGTACCGACGCGGATCGCGACCGCCTTGCGCCCACCGCGGCCGAGAAGGCGCTCGAGTTTTGCCGGTTCTTCGCCGAGCGCCGCCGCGAGGTCGTGCACGGTCGGCGGCCCGAGGCCCGCCGCATCGAGGCACGAGGCGACGCGTTCCCACAAGGCCGCTTCGGCCGGGTCGACCGCCTGCTGGTGGGTCGGAAGCCGCAGTAGGGCGCCCTCGCGGACGAGCTCGCCCTGCGCCACAAGCTCGTCCGCGAGGGCCGGGCCCGTTTCCGGCGCGAGCCGCTGCAGCGCTTTCGTCACCAAGCGGACGGGCGCGAGGCCCCGACTGGCCGGCGACTCGCTGTGGTGGCGCGCGACCAGGTCGAGGGCGCCCTGGCGCAATCGCTTCCAGTGGTCGGGCGCGAAGCCGCGGTGCGCCCGCCCGGCTTCGATTCGGTGGCACGGGATACGGACGTAGAGCGCCGCCGCCTCATCCGGTGTCAAGTTGCGGGCGGCCTCGAAGTACGCCAGGTCGACGCCCTGCGCCTCCAGTGCAAGCAGGCCGGCGAGCGCGGCCCCCGGGTCCGCCGCCTCCATGACCGCGAGCGCCGCCAGCCGGCCGGGCCTCGCGCGTCCTCGCGCGGGCGGGAAGATGTCCACCACCCTGCCGCCGCCAATCGTCCGGCGCGCCGATTGATCGCGCACGATCAGGCGGTCGCCGTGACAGGCCCCGATGGCGCGGTCGAGGCGGAGCTGAATGAGGCCGGACTGGCCGGGCGCGAGGGCGCGGCCCTCGAGAAGGGCGATGCGGCCCGTGGCCTCGGCGGCCGCGAGGTGCACGTGTACCGGCGTCCAATGGGCGAGGGGCCGACGCTCCCCGGCGATGACCCGAAGTGTGGCGTCGATCTTGCGCATCGGAGGCGCCGCGGCGCCGGCGACGATCCAGTCGCCCCTGCTGACGGCGTCCTTCGACAACCCCGGGCCCGACAGGTTGAGAGCGCAGCGTTGCCCGGCTTGGCACGTCTCGGCCCGACGGTTGTTGGCGTGGATACCGCGAACGCGGAGCGTGCGCTCGCTCGATAGTAGGCGAACCTCATCGCCGACCGTGAGTGCGCCCGCGAACGCGGTGCCGGTGGCCACGACGCCGGCACCGACAACGTGAAAGCAGCGATCGACGGCGAGCCGGAAGCGGCCCTCGACCTTCCGAGCCTGCCACTCGGAGGCGATCGCCATGAGGTGCGCCTTGAGCGCCTCGACGCTGGCACCGGTGGCTGCCGAGACGGCGAACACCGGGGCTTGCGCCAGGGTGGTGCGCCCGAGGCGGTTGAGAATAGCGTCGCTCACGACGGCGATGCGGGCCTGATCGACGCGGTCGGTTTTGGTCAGCGCGACGGCGCCGCGCTCGACCCCCAGCAGGTCGAGGATGGCGAGATGCTCCTCGGTCTGTGGCATCGGCCCGTCGTCAGCGGCGACCACCAGCAGAACGAAGTCGATCGCCGCAACGCCGCACAGCATGTTGCGGATGAAGCGCTCGTGCCCGGGCACGTCGATAAACGCGATCGAGCGATCGCCGGCGAGCGGGAGGTAGGCGAAGCCGAGATCGATCGTCATCTCGCGCCGTTTTTCCTCCGGCAGGCGATCGGTATCGATCCCGGTCAGGGCCTTGATCAACAGCGTCTTGCCGTGGTCGATGTGACCGGCGGTGGCGATGATCATGGCGCGGGCCTAGGCGACGCGCAGTTTGTCGAGCTGGTCGGCGAATCCGGCCTCGTCCTCGAGGCAACGCAGATCGAGGACCAGCGCCCCGTCCTGAACGCGGCCGAGGACCGGGACGGGCAGGTCGCGAAAGGCGGAGGCAAGTCGCTTGAGCGCGCCGCCCGATAGCCGCTTCGGTCCGCCGGGGCGGATCGCGAGGCCCTTGCTGGCGATCGACCTGGTCGGCACGGCGCCGCTCCCGATTTCGCTCGCGCAGTCAACCACCTCGACGGTCGCGACCGAGGCGAGGCCGGCGGCGAGCGCGGGTGCAAGGCGAGCCGCCGCATGGTCGAGCTCGGCCACGGGTCGCGTGAGCACGCGCAGAGTCGGGAGTCGCTCGGCCAGGCGGTCGGGGTCGGCGTAGAGCTTGAGCACGGCCGCGAGCGCCGCGATGGTGAGTTTGTCGATACGCAACGCCCGTTTCATCGGGTTGCGTTTGATGCGCGCGACAAGGTCGGCGCGGCCGACGATGATGCCGGCCTGTGGCCCCCCGAGAAGCTTGTCGCCGCTGAAGGTGACGAGATCGGCGCCGGCCGCGAGCGTCTCGCGCGGCGTCGGCTCGTGCGGCAGCCCGAACCGGCTGAGGTCGATCAACGCGCCGCTCCCGAGATCGACCGCGAAGGGCACGCCGCTTGCGGCGCACAACCGCGCAATCGCGGCCTCGGGCACCGTTGCCGTGAAGCCCTCGATCGCGAAGTTGCTGGGGTGGACCTTCATGACCAGACCGGTGCGCGGGCCGATGGCGGCCTCGTAGTCCTCGAGGTGGGTGCGGTTGGTCGTGCCGACCTCGCGCAGCTTGGCGCCGGCGCGCGCCATCACCTCGGGGATGCGGAAGGAGCCGCCGATCTCGATCAGCTCGCCGCGCGAGATCGGCACCTCCTTGCGTAGGCCCAAGGTGTTGAGCAGCAGCATGACGGCCGCGGCGTTGTTGTTGACCACGGTCGCCGCTTCGGCGCCGGTGAGGCGCTTCAGATCGTCCTCGAGGTGGTCGTCGCGGTCGCCGCGGCCGAGCCGGTCGAGGTCGTACTCGAGATTGCTCGGCTGGGCCGCGGCGGTAGCCATCGCGGCGACTGCCTCGGCCGGCAGAAGCGCGCGCCCGAGGTTGGTGTGGAGGACGGTGCCGGTGAGGTTGAACACGGGGCGCAGATGCGGCGCGGCCCGGGAGGCGGCGAGGACAGCCGCGCGCGCCACGATCGCCGCGCCGGGAGCCGGGGCCGCGTCGTCGCGCGACCGGGCGCGCCCTTCGGCCGCGGCGCGGCGCAGCGCCTCGGTCGTGGCCTCGCGGCCGAAATTGGCGATCAGGGCTTGCGCGTCGTCACGCCGGAGCAGCCGGTCAATCGAGGGTATGGCGGCGCGCCCGCGCCGTGCCGGCTCGGATGAGGGATCGGAAAGGGATCGGCGGGCGGCCTTGGGCGCGGATTTGGGCATGGCGAGCTAGTCCTCGAAACCCGCCAACTATAGCGGAACGCGCGGTCCGGAGGCGCGTTTCGGAGGAGCGGAGGCGGGCTACCCGGCGAGCCGGTCGAGATCGAGGTCCGCGCGCAGGCTTGTTGTCTTGGCCCGCATCTGCTCGTCGAGGGCGCGGTGCTCCGCGTCATCGACGCTTACGGCTATCGCGGCGACAGCGGCAAGTCGTGTCTGGACGCCGAAGTCCTGGGCTATTACTAGCGCCCGCGGCTGTGCAGCGTCTTCAGGGGCTTCTTGCACGTCGGGTGGACGAAGAACGGCTCCTGCTTCAGCGCCTTCTCGAACATCTCGCGCACCGCCTGGTGCGCTCCTCGCTCGGCTGTAGGCGGTGTGATTCCGCCGCTGCCACCTTCCAGTCGCGGTGCTGCACGGCGGGGGTGAATTTCACGAACTCGTCGACAAGCTGGTGCACGCCCAGATTGTACCCCATGTTGTACAGGCCAAGCTGGGCTGCACGCGGGTAGGTGGACATCTTGGCGAAACGCCCGGAGTGTCGCAGCTGCTTGCCGACCTCCTCGATATCGTTCATCGCTAGTGTCCAAATCTCGCCGTCCGACAGGTCGAGGCGCGTCAGTTCCTTGAACTTGGTGTGGTCACTTCCCTTGAGGTCCTGCCGCTCGCGAACGGCGCGCCAGGCCCGCCGCTTGTCGTCGGCGTCCGCGTACACCAGCGGCTTCATCTCGCCCATCGGGATGCGCCGATGGAAGGGCAGCGCCACGACATCCGCTTCCTCGGCAATCTGGTGACCCATGCCGACGGTGACCTTGCCCTCGGTGTCGAGATACATGTGCGACACCCAGCCCTCATGTTTGTGTAGGTGCTGGTAGACCGTGTCGTCCTCGACCGTCCAGGCGAGGGGCCGATTCCTCTTTCATCTGACGTATCGCCTTTCCTGCTGGGTGGTGCGTATGGTATGGAGTGGTACTTTTTTGAATCGTTATATGTCAAGATATACTTCGTTTCGTATTGCAAAGAGGCAAAAGGGAGTGGCGAGATGCTGCCGGAGGTTGCTCCCGTGCGGGCCGGGGCCTCAAGCCCCGCCCGCGGGCTCAGCGGCGGGTGCGGATGCGGCGTACCAGGCGTGGCAGGAGGGCGACGAGGGCGATGAGGCCGAGCGCGATCAGCCCGTACCAGATCAGGTCTTCCAGGTCTCTGCCGCCGACTGCCGCCTCGCGCCCGGCGTAGCCGAGCCAGGTAAAGGCGATCGTGCCGGGCAGCATGCACACGAGCGACGCGAGCACGTAAGCGCGCAAGGGGATGCCGGTGAGGCCGAGCGCGTAGTTGAGCAGGTTGAAGGGAAACAGCGGCACCAGGCGCACGAAGGCGACGAAGCGCCAACCCTCCGCATCGACCCCGTTGATGATCTGGCGCAGCCAGCCGTGCGTGAGGCGGCGCACCCAGTCGCCGGCGAGGTAGCGCGCCACGAGGAAGGCGAGCGTGGCACCCACGATGGCGCCGGCGGCGTTGTAGACGACGCCCCACACCGGGCCGAACAGGGCGCCGCCGGCCAATGCCATGACGAGGCCCGGCAGAAACAGCACCGCCGCTACCCCGTAGAAGGCGACGAAGCCCACCGGGGCCCACACACCGAGAGCCTCGACGCGGCGCTCGATGGCGGCGGGGTCGATCTCGGTGTTGCCGGTGAGCACCCAGATGATCGCGCCGGCGAGGGCCACCGCGATGGCGAGGCGCAGCCAGTTCGCGGGCCGCCTCATGAGGGGTCGCGCCGGTTCAGGGGATAGTTTCCGCGTGCGCCCGCGGACGGCTGAACGAGCGACGGCCCGAGATGGAGCGCCGCCGGTGCGCCGAAGCCTTCGATGCCGATGGTCATGCCTTCGTGGTCGGCGCCCGGCCGGATCGCCGTGGGTACCGAGCAGGCCGTCCCACCACGACAGGTCCGGCGAACTGCCGTCTCGTTCGCGAGGGAGGCTCCGCTCATCGCGCTACGAACTCGTTCCGGCGAGGCTCGAGCCTCGCTTCCGGTCGGCTCACTTGGGGCGCTGGATCATCTCCACGATGATGCCGTCGCGATCGCGCAGGTACGCGGCCTTGGCGCCCTTGGCCGCACCCTCTTTGACGCGCACGACCTCGTTCATGACCTTGAGCCCGGCCTTGTCCGCGGCCTTGATCGCGGCCGTCAAATTGTCGACGCCGAGCGCGAGATGCAAATAGCCGGTATCGCATGGACGCGCCTTGACCTTCGATTTGCTCTTCGGGCCGTGATACTCGATCAGTTCCAGCACGTGCCCGCCGGGTGCCTTGACGAAGGCGAGCTTCACCGGCGCGTTCTTGAGATTCGATAGCGTGCGTACGTGGTCCGCGTGGCCGGGTTCGCTCTCCTGGGAGAGAACCTTGAAGCCGAGAACGTCCCGGAACATGCGCACGCTGCGCTCGAGGTTGGAAACGGTGATCCCGGTGTGCTCGGTCTTCACCACCTTGAAACCAGCCATGATGATCTTCCCCTCTCCTTGTGGGCCCCACTATAGCCTCGCGCACGCCGCCGTGAAACCGCCGCTCGTCAAGGGCCCTCGCGCCCGAGCACCTCGGTGAACAGTGCCGCATCGACGTTGCCGCCCGAGGCCACCACGACGCGCACGCCGTGGTGTTCGGCGGGGTCGAGGCAGGCCCCCAGCGCGATCGCGCCACTCGGCTCCGCGACCAGCTTGAGGTGAAGGAAGAGGGCCACCATCGCCGCGGCCGTGTCGCCCTCGGCGACCGCGACGGCGCCCGCGAGCAGGCGCGCATTGATCGGAAAGGTGAGCGCACCGGGGATAGGTACCAGCAGCGCATCGCACATCGAGCGCGCGCTTGGGGGGTTGCTCAGGCGCTCGCCCGCGGCGAGCGAGCGCCGCGTGTCGTCGTAGCCCTCGGGCTCGACCGCAACGACGCCGGTGCCGGGCAACTCGCGGGCGAGCGCGGCGGCCGTGCCGGCGGCGAGGCCGCCGCCCGAGCACGGGACGAGGACCACTTCGGGGACCACGCCCAGGGCCTTGGCTTGGGCCGCGATTTCCCGTCCCACGGTGCCCTGGCCGGCGATGATTTCGGGATCGTCGAACGGGCGTACGAGAGTCGCGCCACGTTCCTCGGCGAGGCGCTCGGCCGCCGCCTCGAGCGCGGCCCGGCCGCCGTCGTCCAGGATGACATCGGCACCGTGCCGGCGGGTCGCGTCCTGCTTGATGGCGGGCGCCGAGGCTGGCATGAAGATGGTTGCGGCGAGACCGAGCAGCCGCGCGGCTAGCGCCACCCCCTGGCCGTGGTTGCCGGACGAGTAGGCGACGACGCCGGGTGCGCGCTCGGTCGCGTCGAGCTGCGACAGGCGATTGTAGGCGCCGCGGAACTTGAAGGAGCCAGTGCGCTGCAACATCTCCGCCTTGACGAGGACGCGGCCGCCGCAGAGCTCGTTGAGGGCCGGCGACTCGAGGAGCGGCGTCACGACCGCGACGCCGTCGAGGCGTTGCGCCGCGCCGACGATCGAGCCGTAGCCGGGCTCCGCCGCCGGCGGCCCCGCGTTATCGGTCGGCGAAGAAGGCATCGAGGGCGGTGACGGCGGCGGGCTCGTCGAGCAGCGGCGCGTGGCCGCGCTCGGGCACCGTGACGCGGACGAGGTCGGGCTTCATGGCCGCCATCTTGTCGAACGTCGCCGCGCCCAGGATATCCGAATGAGCGCCCCGCATCGCCAGTGTGGGGATGTGGCGCAGGGCTGTGAACTGCCGCCACAGGTCCGGCGGCGCTGCGCTCGCGGCCTTGAGCGAGCGGACGATCGCCGGATCGTAGTCGGGGCGCAGCGTTCCGTCGCTCTGCTGGCGGAAGGTGCCGCGGGCAAAGTCGCGCCAGCGCTCGTCGGAGAGGCCCGGAAAGGCCGCGCCGAAATGGTCCCTGAGCGCCGCTACCGCTTGCTCCCGATCGGCGTATCGGGTGGACGCACCGACGTAGTCCGCGATGCGTTTGAGCCCAGCGGCGTCGATCTCGGGCCCGATGTCGTTGAGGACCACGCCCGCCAACGCTGCCGGCCGGGCTGCGGCCAGGTCGAGCGCGACGAGCCCGCCCAACGATGTGCCGATGACGACGGCGCGATGGACGTCGGTTACGGCCAGGAGGTGGAGCGTGTCGAACACATAGGTCTCGAGGCGGTAGCTGTGGTGATCGCGGGCGTCAGCCGAGCGCCCGCGGCCGCGATAGTCCATGCACAACACCCGACGGTGCCGGCCGAGCCGCGCTGCGACGCTATGAAAATCGTGCGAGTTGCGCGCCAGTCCGGCGAGGCACACGACGGGCGTGGCGGCGGCGTTGGCGTCGCCGTAGTCGCGAAAGTAGATCGAAACGTCGTCGAAAGCGGCGAAGCGGCGCTCGCGGAACTCTCCCAGGTTGACCACCATCTAGGCGATCCCAAGGAGGGCGGGAAGCGCCTCCAGCGTGGCGATCTCTGCCCTAGGCGCCTCGGGCAGCCTTTCACGCGCCTGGCCAAAGCGGTTGATCCACACGACCTGATAGCCATATGCGGCGGCCGCGGCGGCGTCCCACGCGTTGGCGGACAGGTAGGCGATGTCGGCGGCCTGGCACTTCAGGCCATCGACCGCGAGCTGGTAAACGCTGGGGTGCGGCTTGTAGATGCGCAAGGAGTCGGCCGAATACACGGCCTGGAGCGCGCCCGTAAGGCCGGCGTGGGTAACCGCGGCCTCGAGCATCGCCGGCGTCCCGTTCGAGAGGATGGCGCAGGCCATTCCGGCCTCCTCCAGTCGACCGAGCACGGCGCCGACCTCGGGGTAGGAGTCGAGTTCGAAATAGAGCCGCATGAGGCGCTCGCGCAGCGGCGCGTCGTCGCGCCCGAGGCTCGCGAGCGCATAGTCGAGCGCCTCCCCAGTCACCTGCCAGAAGTCGGCGTACCGGTCCATGAGGCTGCGCAGCCAGGTGTATTGGAGCTGTTTGGTGCGCCATGTCTCGGCGAGCGCATCGGCGTGATCGCCGAGATCCGCGCGGCAGCGCTGCGCCGCCGCCGCGAAATCGAACAGCGTGCCGTAGGCATCGAACACGCAGGCACGGACCCCTGCGAGCCGCTCCGCTTCGTCCATGACAGGTGCCCCGACTAATGCTCCCGGCGAGCCGGCGGCGAGGATAGCACGCTCGGCCGGGCACGGCGGCAGCCGGCTTGCCGGGCGCGGGTGCGCGGGAGTATGGTTTCCGGGGAAACGGCACCGGGACGGAGGGAGCCATGTTCACCGGCTATATCTGCGCCATCATCACGCCGTTCGCCAACGGCGGCGTCGACGAGGCGGCATTTCGCTCGCTGGTCGAGTGGCAGATCGGCGAAGGGATTCACGGCCTCGTTCCCTGCGGCACCACCGGCGAATCGCCGACGCTGAGCCATGCGGAGCACAAGCGGGTGATCGAGCTGTGCATCGACGCGGCCGCCGGCCGGGTGCCGATCATCGCCGGCACCGGCTCCAACTCGACCCAAGAGGCGATCGAAATGACGCGCCACGCCAAGGAGGCCGGCGCCGATGCGGCCCTCGTCGTCACCCCCTACTACAACAAGCCGACCCAGGAGGGACTGTACGAGCACTTCCGCGCCATCAACGATGCCGTGGCGCTGCCCATCATCATCTACAACATACCGCCGCGCAGCGTCGTCGACATGTCGGTCGAGACGATGAGGCGGCTCGCCGAACTCCCCCACATCGTGGGCGTGAAGGACGCGACGGCGGACCTCGCACGCGTCAGCCGGCAGCGCGTCGCCATCGGCCCCGACTTCAACCAGCTCTCGGGCGAGGACGGCACGGCGCTTGCCCTGATGGCTCACGGCGGCCACGGCTGCATTTCGGTCACCGCCAACGTGGCGCCGCGCGTCTGTGTCGAGTTCTACGACGCCTGGGCGGCGCGCGACGTCGACAGGGCCGTGGCGCTTCAGGACCGGCTGATGCCGCTGCACGAGGCGTTGTTCGTCGAATCGAATCCGGCGCCGGTGAAGTATGCGGCCAGCCTGCTCGGCCTGTGCGCCGATACGGTGCGGCTGCCGCTCGCGCCGCTGGCGGAGGCCTCGAAGGCGAGGGTCGCCGCGGGAATGCGCCAGGCCGGCATCCTCAACTGAGGCATGGCGCAAAAAGAAACGCCGGGCCGCCGCGCCGCGGTCAACCGCAAAGCGCGCCGCAACTACTTCATCGAAGAAGTGACCGAGGCCGGCGTCATGCTCGCCGGCAGCGAAGTCAAGAGCCTGCGTCAGGGCCAGGCCGACATCACCGAGGCCTATGCCACGGGGCGCGACGGCGAATTCTTCCTCGTCAACGCCTACATCCCCGAATATGGCCCGTCGAGTCGCTTCGGCCACGAGGCCCGGCGCACGCGCAAGCTGCTCGTACATCGGCGAGAGCGCGAGCGCCTCTTGAGTGCCGTGCACCGTCACGGCATGACGCTGGTCCCGCTGTCGATCTACTTCAACGAGCGCGGCATCGCCAAGGTCGAAATCGCCCTCGCGCGCGGCAAGAAGATTCATGACAAGCGCGACACCGTGCGCGAGCGCGACTGGCAGCGCGCCAAAGCCCGGTTGCTGCGCGAAAAGGGCTAGGCCGTGAGCGCGAACCCGTGGCGGGCGTTTTCAAGCGGCGTCGATGCGGCGCCGCAAGTCGGCGATGACCGCCTCGAACATGGCGGCTGAGAGGCGGCGGGTGTTCACGTTGTAGCGCGAGCAGTGGTAGCTGTCGGCGAGGAACGCCGGCCCGGGCAGGTCATGAATCGCGCCGTGGCTGAAGGGGTACGCGGCCCGATGCGCGCCGAGCGCGACAAGCACCGACTCGTGAGCGATGCGCCCCAGCGCGAGGATGGCTTGCAAGTCCGGCAGCGCGCCCGTCTCTGCGACGAGAAAGGGCCGGCACGCGGCGATCTCGGGCGTCGTCGGCCGGTTCGCCGGCGGAACGCAGCGGACCGCGTTGGTGATGCGGCAGCCGACGAGCTCCAGGCCGTCGTCGACCCGAGCTTCGTAGCGCCCGCGCGCGAATCCGAAGGCGAGCAAGGTCGGATAGAGGAGTTCGCCGGCGTAATCACCGGTGAAAGGTCGGCCGGTTCGGTTGGCGCCGCGCAGGCCTGGCGCGAGTCCCACGATCAGCAGCCGAACCGGCCCGTCCGCCGGCGTCAGTGACTCGACCGGTGCGTTGTGCCACTCCGGCTGGTCACGCCGGTTGGCGGCGCGATACCCGGACAATCGCGGACAAAGCGGGCAGTCGCGCCCCGGCGTGGGCGCGGCCAGTGCCGGCGTCACGCGGTGTGCCGCCAACGATCGTCGTTGGGGTCGGCTTCCTCGTCGAGCGCCGCCGCCGGCGCCCGCGCCACCTGGGCGCGGCTTATGAGAGGCGCAAGGTCCTGCAGCTCGATGAAGTTGTCGGCTTGGCGCCGCAGCTCGTCGGCCACCATCGGCGGCTGCGAGCGCATGGTCGAGACGACGGTCACGCGGGCGCCCTTGCGCTGGGCTGCCTCGACGAGGCGGCGAAAGTCGCCGTCGCCCGAAAACAGGACCACATGGTCGAGCCGATGGACCATTTCCATGACGTCGATCGCCAGCTCGATGTCCATGTTGCCCTTGATCTTGCGTCGGCCCGCCGCGTCGGTGAACTCCTTGGTCGGTTTGGTCACCATGGAGTAGCCGTTGTAGTCGAGCCAGTCGACCAGCGGGCGAATGGGCGAATACTCCTGATCGTCCATCATCGCGGTGTAGTAAAAGGCGCGGATCAGTCGGCCCTTCGCCGAGAACTCTTCGAGCAGGCGCTTGTAGTCGATATCGAAGCCGAGCGCGCGCGCCGCAGCGTATAGATTAGCCCCATCAATAAACAAGGCGATGCGTTCTTGCGGATAAAAGGTCATTGACATACCTGTAAATCAATTGGTCAGTAACCGGAGAGAGAATTCGGGCCCGATTAGTGTTGCAACGATCGGCGCAACGGTCCTCGCTGGGGGGCCTTAATCTAGGGGCTTACATACTTAACTTGACAGGCGGCAATCCCGCGCTCGCGTCAGTCGGTACGAACGTAACACAACAGCCCAAGACCGGAAAAACCACTCTTCGGCGACCGCATTGCAGCTAAGACGGGGGCCACGGCAGCCGGCGAACCTGCCCGTCAAGCTAAGTATGTAAGCCCCTTAATCTAACCCAACCCGCCGCGACCGCAAGGGGCAGGGCCCTGGAATCGGTGCAAACATTCGTGAACGGTTTGAGATGGTGATTCTCGTCGGCCTCGGCGCCAATCTGCCGAGTCCGAGCCACGGAGAGCCGCGGGCCACGCTCGCGGCCGCCCTCGAGCATCTGGTGGCCGCGGGCGTCATTGTCCTAAGGCGGTCGCGCTGGTACCGCAGCGCACCGGTCCCGGCCGGCGATCAGCCCTGGTTCGTGAATGCCGTCGCGGCGGTGAGCACGGCGCCGCCCCCCGTTGAGCTGCTCGCGATTCTCCACGCCGTGGAGCGCAACCTGGGCCGCCGGCGGCGCGCGCGCAACGAGCCCCGCGCGGTCGATCTCGATCTTCTCGCCTATGACGACCTCGTGCAGGAACCGCGGCCGGGCGAGGCGGCGCCCGCGCTGCCCCATCCGCGCCTGCACGAGCGCGCGTTCGTGCTCCATCCGCTCCGCGACGTGGCGCCCGAGTGGCGACACCCGGTGTCCGGGGACAGCGTGAGCACGCTCATCGATAAACTCGGACCCGAGCAGGCAATCACGCCGATAAACGAGGACGAATCCCGCTAATACCGTTGTTTACCTTGCCTTTGCGACGTCGAGCGAATATTTATGGAACATCCGCGGATCGCCCGGGAGCCGAGGCATGGCGCGCATTACCGTCGAAGACTGCATCACCAAGATACCCAACCGTTTCGAGCTCGTCGTGCTGGCGGCCCAGCGCGCCCGCAAGATCTCCGTCGGCGAGCCACTCACCGTCGAACGCGATAACGATAAGAACCCCGTCGTCGCCCTGCGCGAGATTGCGGAGGAGACCGTCGATCTCGACGGCCTGGCGCAATCCCTCGTGCGCGGCCTGCAAAAGCACGTCGAAGCCGACGAGCCGGAGGAGGACGACATCGCCTTGTTGATGTCGAGCGAGGAGTGGGTCGGCGTTTCGGAAGCGGCCGAACCCGTCGAGGAAAGCGCGGTCGCCGAAACGGAAGGGGAAGAAGTCGCGTCGCCCCCGGGTGCCGATGAAAGCGATGGCGCCTCCGACGACGCCTCCTGACCGCCTGCCTCCGTATGGGGATGCGCTTTTCCGGAGCGACGACCATTTGCTGACCCGCGGCGGCGGGCCTCCGCACCAGCCGTGACCGCCCAGCTCGACCTACTCGAAAACATGCGGGCCTACGACAGCCCCGCCGCGGCCGAGCTCGTCAAGAAAGCCTACGACTTTTCGATGGCGGCGCACGGCTCGCAGAAGCGTGAGTCCGGCGACCCCTACTACTCCCACCCCCAGGAAGTCGCCAGCATCGTCGCCGCCTTGAAGCTCGACAGCGCGACCGTCATTACCGCGCTGTTGCACGACACGGTCGAGGATACGCTGGCCACACTCGGCCAGATCGAGGACATGTTCGGGCCCGAAGTCGCGCGCCTCGTCGACGGCGTCACCAAGCTGTCGCAAATCGAGCTGCTGTCCGACAAGACGCGGCAGGCCGAGAACTTCCGTAAATTCCTCGTCGCCATGTCGGCCGATATCCGCGTGCTCCTGGTCAAGCTCGCCGACCGGCTCCACAACATGCGCACGCTCGGGTTCATACGTGACTCGGCCAAGCGTCAGCGCATCGCCCACGAAACGATGGACATCTACGCGCCGCTCGCCGAGCGCATCGGCATGCAGGACATGAAGGAGGAGCTCGAAGACCTGGCGTTCGCCGAGCTCAATGCCGAGGCGCGCGACTCGGTACAGGCGCGCCTTCAGTTTCTCCGGGAGAGGGGCGGCGATCTCGTGACCCGCATCACCGACCAGCTCGAAAACACGCTCGCCGAATCGGGGATCGAGGCCTGGGTTTCGGGGCGCGAAAAGCGCCTCTATTCGGTATGGCGCAAGATGGAGCGCAAGAACGTTGCCTTCGAGCAGCTCGCCGACATCATGGCGTTCCGCGTGGTGGTCGACAGTGTCGCCGACAGTTACCGGGCGCTCGGTGCGCTGCACAGCGCCTATCCCATGGTGCCGGACCGCTTCAAGGACTACATCTCGACGCCGAAGCGCAATAACTACCGCTCGCTCCATACCGCCGTCATCGGTCCCGAGCAGCAGCGCATCGAGCTCCAGATCCGGACCTGGGAAATGCACCGCGAGGCCGAGCTCGGCGTCGCCGCGCATTGGCAGTACAAGCAGCAGGCCGATCCTCAGGATGGGAGCCAGTATCGCTGGATCCGTGAGCTACTGGAGATCCTCGAGCAGGCGTCCGACCCCGACGAGTTCTTCGAGCACACCAAGCTCGAAATGTTCCAGGATCAGGTGTTCTGCTTCAGCCCCAAGGGAGACCTGATCGCCCTGCCGCGCGGCGCGACGCCGGTCGACTTTGCCTACGCCGTGCATACCGGCGTCGGCGACTCGTGCGTGGGCGCCAAGATCAACGGCCGCATCGCGCCCTTGCGCACCCGCCTCGACAACGGCGATCAGGTCGAGATCCTGCGCTCCAGCGCGCAGACGCCGCAGCCGACCTGGGAGAGCTTCGTCGTCACCGGCAAGGCGCGCGCCGCGATCCGCCGCTTCGTCCGCCTCCAGCGCCGCAGCGAATACGTCAACCTCGGCCGCGCTATTCTCGAGAAGACCTTCCGCCAGGACGACTACGACTATTCCGACAAGGTGCTCGAGGGCGCGCGCAAGGTGTTCATGTACAAGAGCGATGGCGACCTGCTCGCGGCCGTCGGCGAGGGTGTGCTCGCGGCCCAACGCGTGGTCGAGGCGGTCTATCCGGGCGAGCGCAAGGCACGCAGCGGCGCCCGTCGCATGCTCGCCTTCATGCGCCCGCGGGCCAAGCCCGTGAAGGGTGGCGATCCGGCGGTGCCGATTCGCGGGCTCATCCCGGGCATGGCGGTTCACATCGCCACCTGCTGCCACCCGCTGCCGGGCGATCGCATCGTCGGCATCGTCACGCGCGGCAAGGGCGTCACGATTCATACGATCGACTGCGATACGTTGGTGAACCTCGCCGATTCGCCCGAGAGCTGGCTCGACGTGTCGTGGACGCACGACTCCGAGGAGGCCGAGGTACGCGTCGGCCGCATCACCACCGTCATCGCCAACGAGCCCGGCAGCCTGGCCACGCTGTCCGCCGTGATCGCGCGTAACCTCGGCAATATCAGCAACCTGCGCATCGTCAACCGCTCGCCCGACTTCTTCGAGATGGTGGTCGACATCCAGGTGCGCGACGCCAAGCATTTGACCGACATCATCACCGCGCTGCGTGCGAGCCCCGA
Organism: Alphaproteobacteria bacterium; assembly: GCA_965261735.1. GTDB lineage: Bacteria > Pseudomonadota > Alphaproteobacteria > SHVV01 > SHVV01. Next base: position 4,555,459 of record OZ253470.1, on the reverse strand, counting down.
GATCAGCTCGGTCAAACGGGTGCGCGGCTGAGCGCGGGCACGGCGGCGCGCCGCCCAAATGTGGCTTGTGGGAGCGCTCACCTGCTGGATATCCTCGAACCATGAGCCGGACCCTGCGCCTCGGCGTCAACATCGACCACGTCGCCACGATCCGCAACGCCCGCGGCGGGCGCCACCCCGACCCGGTGCGCGCGGCTCGCCTCGCCGCCGCCGCTGGTGCCGACGGCCTCACCGTGCATTTGCGCGAGGACCGGCGCCACATCTCGGACGACGATCTGAGTCGCCTGATCGAGGCTCTCGATGCGCCGATCAATCTCGAAATGGCGGCAACCACCGACATGGTGGCGGTCGCTGTGCGCCGCCGCCCGCACGCGGTGTGCGTGGTCCCGGAGGAGCGGCGCGAGGTGACGACCGAAGGCGGGCTCGACGCGGTGGCGGGCGAGGTCGCGCTCGCTCCTGTTGTCGCGCGGCTCACCGATGCCGGCTGCCGCGTGTCCCTGTTCATCGATCCCGAAGCCGCGCAGCTCGAGGCCGCCCGCCGCATCGGTGCCCCGGTGGTCGAACTCCACACGGGGGCCTATTGCGCGGCGCTCGGTGGCACCCGCGATTCCGAGCTCGATCGCCTCAGCGAGGCCGCCTTCCACGCGGAGCGGATCGGCCTCGAGTGCCACGCCGGGCACGGCATCACCTTCGAGAGCGTCGGCGCGATCGCGGCCTTGCCGCCGATCGTCGAGCTCAACATCGGGCATTTCCTGATCGGCGAGGCGATCTTCAGCGGGCTCGAGAGCAGCATCAAGCGGATGCGCGCGCTGATGGACCAGGCCCGGGCCAACGCCACCGGCGCGCGCAGTGCGTAGGGGCGCGCGGCTCGCATGATCCTGGGCCTCGGCAGCGACCTCATCGACATCCGGCGCATCGAGGGCACCCTGGGGCGCTTCGGCGACCGGTTTCTCGACCGCGTGTTCACGCCCACGGAACGCGTGAAATCCGACGGCCGCGCTAACCGCGCGGCTTCCTACGCCCGGCGCTTCGCCGCCAAGGAGGCCTGCGCCAAGGCGCTCGGTACCGGCTTCCGACGGGGCGTGTTCTGGCGCGACCTGGGCGTCGTCAATCACCGGTCGGGCAAGCCGACCATGCGCCTCACCGGCGGCGCCCTGCGCCGGCTCGATGAGATCACGCCCGAGGGTATGGTCGCCTACGTCGAGCTCACCATCACCGACGACCATCCGCTCGCCCAGGCGATTGTGCTCATCACGGCCGAGCCGACGGATTCAAAGCTCTGAGCTCGTCGTCAACATCGCTTGCGAGGGCGCGGCGGGCGCGGCGGGCCGAGGCAGCCCCGATCGGCCGAGCCCACCCGTGAGCAGGCGCGAGCGCAAGAAGGGCGGTCTCGGCGAGACGGTGCGAACGGTCGTCTATGCCGTCGCCATCGCCGTCGTCATCCGCACATTCGCCTACGAGCCCTTCAATATCCCCTCCGAGTCGATGCTGCCGACGCTGCTGGTCGGCGACTATCTGTTCGTCTCCAAATTCTCCTATGGCTACAGCCGTCATTCGTTGCCCTTCAGCCCGTCCCTGTTTCGCGGGCGCATCTTCGCGCGCGATCCCAAGCGCGGCGATGTCGCCGTGTTCAAGACGCCGAGCGACAATTCGACCGACTACATCAAGCGCATCGTCGGCCTGCCCGGCGACCGCATACAGATGCGCGGTGGCGTGCTCCACGTTAACGACGAGGCCACGATGCGCAGCCGGATCGACGACTTTGTTCATCCCGGTCCCGGCGCCCGCGCCCTGCGCACCACCCAATACCGCGAGACGCTCCCCGGCGGCCGGGCGCACCGAACGCTCGATCTGAGGACGGGCGGCGAGTTCGACGACACGGACATCTTCACGGTCCCGCCGGGCTTCTATTTCGCCATGGGCGACAACCGTGACAATTCGATGGACAGTCGCGTCAGCGCGCGCCGCGGCGGCGTCGGCATGGTGCCGGCCGAGAATCTCGTGGGCCGGGCCGAGTTCCTGTTCTTCTCGAAACGTCGGGGACCCGCCTGGTGGGCGGTATGGGATTGGCCGTTCGCGATCCGCTATGCACGCCTGTTCCGCGGCGTCTCCGGCTGACGTCGGACATGCAGAGCCGCAAGATCGAGCCCCTCGCGGATATCCTGGGCCACCGTTTTGCGCGGCCCGAATGGCTGGCTCAGGCGCTCGTTCACCCGAGCGCCGCGAAACGCGGGGGGCGACCCGTTGCCGATTACCAGCGCCTCGAATTCCTCGGTGACCGGGTTCTAGGGTTGGTCATCGCCGATCTCCTGTTCGAGCACTTTCCCGACGCCGAGGCCGGTGCGCTTGCGCCACGCTACAACGCGCTGGTGCGGCGCGAGGCCCTCGCCGGTATCGCGCGCGACATAGGTCTCGGCACGTTCCTGCGGCTGGCGCCGAGCGAGCGTGCCGCCGGCGGGGCGGAAAACCCGGCCATCCTCGCCGACGCCTGCGAGGCGGTGATCGCGGCGCTGTACCACGACGGCGGGCTCGCGGCGGCGCGCGCCTTCATCGAGCGCTACTGGCGGCCGCTGGCCGAGGGCCTGACGACGCCCCCGACCGACGCCAAGACGCAGCTCCAGGAGTGGGCCCAGGCGCACGGCCGCGCGCCGCCGGCGTACAGCATTGTGGCCCGCGAGGGGCCGCCCCACCGCCCCCTCTTTACCGTCGAAGTGGCCCTCGAGGGCGGCCTTCCCGCCGCCGCCACGGGCCGTTCCAAGCGCGAGGCCGAGCAGGCGGCTGCCGCGGCGCTGCTTTCCACGCACGGCGAGCGGGAGGGCGCGGATGACTGAGCCCGACCGGCCCATGGGTGGCAACGCGGATACCGCGGAGCCCTCGCGCTGCGGCTTCGTCGCGCTCATCGGTGCGCCCAACGTCGGCAAGTCGACCCTGCTCAACATCCTCGTCGGCAGCAAGGTCGCGATCGTGACGCCCAAGGTGCAAACCACGCGGGCCCGCATTATCGGCATCGCGTTGCACGGTCCGGCGCAGCTCATCTTCGTCGACACGCCCGGCATCTTTCTGCCGCGCCGGCAGCTCGACCGGGCGATGGTGGCGGCGGCCTGGGCCGGCGCCCATAGCGCCGATCTCGTGGTTCACCTGGTCGATGCCGCCGCGACGCATCGCGGCCAGGTCGACGAGAACAGCCGCCGCATCGTCGATGCGCTGCGTGACTCGGGCAGCAAGGCGGTGCTCGCGCTCAACAAGATCGACGCCGTGAAGCGCCCCTCGTTGCTGGGGCTCGCCGAATCGCTCGACCGCGAGCGCCTGTATACCGACACCTTCATGATCTCGGCGCTGACCGGCGACGGCGTCGGCGACCTCGCCGCGTTCCTCGCGGGCCGGGTGCCGGAGGGCCCCTGGCTCTACCCCGAGGATCAGGTCGCCGACATCTCGCTGCGCCTGCTGGCAGCCGAGATCACGCGCGAGAAGCTCTACCTCCAACTCCACCAGGAGCTGCCCTATGCCGCCACCGTAGAGACCGAGGCATGGGACGAGCAGAAGGGCGGCGCCGTGCGCATCGACCAGGTCGTCTACGTTCAGCGGCCGAGCCAAAAGGCGATCGTGCTCGGCAAGGGCGGCCACCAGATCAAGGCCATCGGCGCCGCCGCGCGGGCCGAGCTCGAGGAGGCGCTGGAGCGCAGGGTCCACCTCTTCCTGTTCGTCAAGGTGCGCGAGAAGTGGCCCGATGACCCCGAACGCTACCGCGAAATGGGCCTCGACTTCACGGGATAGGGTACAATGCGTTTCAGGTGATTAATCCTTGCCTATCCGGTTAACGCCCATGACCGCTACATGTAGGGTGCCACCACTCTCCCGAGTAAAGCTCGGCATAGGTTGGAGCAGAGGTGTCGCCCGCGATGCCGAGCAATGAGCGGAAGGCGTTGAACGGGTAGAACCGCCTGTTGAAGCGGAAGGTGAACTCGTTGAGGTAGGCTTGTAGGTGCTGGTGGCTAACGCCGTGGTGGATACCGATCAGCCACGTCTTCAGGTTGGCGAAAACCAGATGGATGATCGGCAGGTATTGCTCGGCAACCTCTGGATCACCACACTCGGCAACAGCGAAGTGCTCATAGCCGCGCTTACCGAGGCCAGCGTAGCCGCTCCAATCGTCAGTAACGATCAGCGATCGCGGCGCGACGGTGCTCTCGACGAACCCACAGAGCGACTCGGCGCTACGGTCGAGCACGACGGCGAGCCGAACGCGTCCGGCATAGCGTCCGTCTTTCCGGTTGTCGAGCTTGGTGCCCGGCTTTCGATGACGCACCTCGATGGCACAGGAGACGGGAACCTTGTGGTGAACACCACGGCCTTCCCCACGCGTTCGCCCGCCAACCCAGGTTTCGTCCACCTCAACATGGTTCTTGGGCTGTCCACCGATCCTGTCTTGGTTGGGCCGCACCATGCCCGAGCGGAGCTTGTGGAGAATTTGAAAGGCCGTCTCGTAGCGCGAAAGACCAAGTTGCCGCTGAAACTGCACGGCGGACATGCCGGGCGTCTGACTGGCGACCAGATAAGCGGCCCAGAACCAGACGTTCAGCGGAGTGTGGCTACGCTCCATCACTGTTCCCACCGTCAGCCCGGTGTTCTGGCGGCACTTGCGGCAGCGCAGGACGCCAGGGCGGTTTTCAAAGTGGAACGGCTCTCCCGCCGTGCCGCAGTGCGGGCAGGCAAAGCCGTCTCCCCAGCGGGCTTTCTCCAGGTAGGCGGCGCAGGCCGCATCATCGGGGAAAAGTCGCTGGAACTCGGGTAGCGAATGCGGGAATGGGAGATCGGCGCGGTCGAGAACATCCATGGCGCGCTCCCCTAAAAGCAGACGGATCGTGTCCCGCGGAGTGGTGTAAGAGCGTTGCGCTCTACGCGGCTCCCGGCGGGTAGGGCCGGGACGTTCAGGCTGCCACGGTGGGCAGCGTGATGGGGACACCATCGCTCAGCGGAGCGATGGATTCCAGCGTCATGTATCTCCTTGAGACGGCCCACTCGTCGTTCTGCTCGAGAAGGATGGCGCCGACGAGCCGTGTGATGGCGGCTTCGTTGGGAAAGATGCCGACGACGTTGGTGCGGCGCTTGACCTCGGCATGGAGCCGTTCGATCGGGTTTGTGGAGTGCAATTTCTGGCGGTGCTCCTTGGGGAAAGTCATGTAGGCGAGGACGTCGTGCTCGGCTTCGTCCATGAGAACTGCCAGCTTGGGCACCTTGGGCCTGAGCTGGTCGGCGACCTGACGCCACTGGGCCTTCGCGCTGTCGGCGTCCTCCTGGGCGAAGGCGGTGGCGACGAAGGCGGAGACGACGCGCCGGCCCTGGCGGCCGGCATGGGCCAGCAGGTTGCGGGCGAAGTGCACGCGGCATCTTTGCCAGGTGGCGCCGAGGATCCGGGTCGCGGCGGCCTTCAGACCCTTGTGGTCGTCGGAGATCAACAGCTTCACGCCACGCAGCCCGCGCCGGGCCAGCGAGCGCAGGAACTCGGTCCAGAAGGCCTCGGCCTCAGACGCGCCGATCGCCATGCCCAGGACCTCGCGGCGGCCCTGGTCGTTGACGGCCACAGCCACGGTCACCGCGACCGAGACGATGCGCCCGGCCTCGCGCACCTTCACATAGGTTGCGTCGAGCCACAGATAGGGCCAGTCGCCCTCCAGCGATCGATCGAGGAAGCCGTTGACCTTATCGTCGATCTCGCCGCACAGCCTGGAGACCTGGCTCTTGGAGACGCCCGACATGCCCATGGCCTGCACCAGGTCGTCGACCGAGCGGGTCGACACGCCCTGGATGTAGGCCTCCTGGATCACCGCAGCCAGCGCCTTCTCGGCCATCCGCCGCGGCTCCAGGAAGCCCGGGAAGTAGCTCCCCTTCCTCAGCTTCGGGATCTTCAGCTCGACCGTGCCGGCCCGCGTCTCCCAGGACCGGTCGCGGTAGCCGTTGCGATGGGTGATACGATCCGCCGAGCGCTCGCCGTGCCCGGCGCCGGTCAGGCCCTCAACCTCCAGTGCCATCAGCCGCTCGGCCGTGAAGCCGATCATCTCGCAAAGCAGATCGGCATCGGAGCTCTTCTCCAAAAGCGCGCGCAGGGTCATCATGTCCTGGGTCATCGTGGTTCTCCTTCGGGTTAGGTTGGTTTGCACTAGCCCAACCCTAAACCGGAACCGCGATGGCCTCCGCTGTGGATAGCCGGCTTGCCTACGCCAGACTCTCGGCGGTCGCTACGGCAAGCCGCCTACCCACAGCTACCAGAGGCTCCAACAACTCCTACACCACGTCCTGGGACACGACCGACCGCGACGAGCGCACATGTTGGGAAATCGATCTGTATCAGTGAGCGCTGGGCCGATCGTTCGTAATATATTAACTCGTAAAGCCCGATAGCACTCGCAAGTACGCAAGGATAAATGACAACGTTGCGTCCGGGTATACTCCGCTCATTGATATGGCGGATCAACGGGGCTTGGCCAATTCAGGTTGGGCTGGTGCAGCGGCCGCTGCTGCCCACGCCATTGGCCAGAGCGGCCAATGGCGGACGTGGAGATAGCCACGCACCGGTGTCTTGATGGCAATGAGAAGAAAGCCGATCGTCAGCAAACACCAGACGGCCGGCAATTCATTCTTGTTGTCCGTCAACATCGCGGCAAAGGCCGGCCCCATTATGACGTGATACAGTGGAATCCGCCATGAGCCGTAGATCACGGGCAAAGCAAACATTGTAAAGAGATAGGGCAAGAAGCTGGATTGGAGGAAGATAGGCAAAGTCAAAAAGTAGTTGCCGATCCCGTTGAGGGGAATGTTCCAAGCGATATGCCAGTTTCCGGACACTGAGCAGAGTTGCTCAGCGCATAGGGTACGTTGTAGCTCGCAGGTGCCCGCCCAGTCGAATGGATACACATAAAGCAGCATGAAAACTGTCGAACAAAAACAAAGGGCGTAGACCGGCACGGCGACACGCTGCCGGATCGCCGCCGGGACGAAATACAGAGCCATCGCATTTGCAAAAAACGGTTGGAACACAATGTGTATATAGCCGAGGAGGGTCGCGACCTGGTTTGCCGGGTTCGAACAGTCGTCAATGACCGTATAGGAATAGGCCTGCAACGCCTCCATGAGTGAAAAATAGCCAAGCGCCGCCCACAGAGGCGCCGGCTCTCTCCGCCATGCCGCATACCCCGTCGATGCGAAGCCGACCGCGGCCACCACCGCCGACGCTTCACCGCTCCAGCACATGATTGCGTTACCTGCACACCCCGCCGCGCCGCGAACTGGATATTAGCTGACATCCCCAGATGACATCCAGATTCGTGGAAATCGTACCAGTAGTCCTCCGTCAAGGAACTGCATCTCTTCCGCAGCCATCAGATGGCCTGATTTTAGTGAGCGGCCTCCAAGGCGCCGACGAATGTCCGCTTCTGGCTAGGAGGCGAAGTTCGGACAGGTCGCCGGTACGTCCGGTCCACCCTCAACTGCTGACTCTCTAACGCCGACTTCTGCTTTCGCGGCGTTTCCGTCCGCTTCACCCAAAGATCCAGACGTGGCAGGCGCCCTCGGTGTAAGGCAGCTCGTGACCCAAAGCGGACGTCCGGCTGGCACCGATGGGGGCGACTGACAGTCGATAACTAGGGTCGTGTCCCAGGACGTGGTGTAGGAGTTGTTGGAGCCTCTGTTAGCTGTGGGTAGGCGGCTTGCCGTAGCGACCGCCGAGAGTCTGGCGTAGGCAAGCCGGCTATCCACAGCGGAGGCCATCGCGGTTCCGGTTTAGGGTTGGGCTAGTGCAAACCAACCTGACCCGAAGGAGAACCACGATGACCCAGGACATGATGACCCTGCGCGCGCTTTTGGAGAAGAGCTCCGATGCCGATCTGCTTTGCGAGATGATCGGCTTCACGGCCGAGTGGCTGATGGCACTGGAGGTTGAGGGCCTGACCGGCGCCGGGCACGGCGAGCGCTCGGCGGATCGTATCACCCATCGCAACGGCTACCGCGACCGGTCCTGGGAGACGCGGGCCGGCACGGTCGAGCTGAAGATCCCGAAGCTGAGGAAGGGAAGCTACTTCCCGGCTTCCTGGAGCCGCGGCGGATGGCCGAGAAGGCGCTGGCTGCGGTGATCCAGGAGGCCTACATCCAGGGGGTGTCGACCCGCTCGGTCGACGATCTGGTTCAGGCGATGGGGATGTCGGGCGCCTCCAAGAGCCAGGTCTCCAGGCTGTGCGGCGAGATCGACGATAAGGTCACCGGCTTCCTCGATCGACCGCTGGAGGGCGACTGACCCTATCTGTGGCTCGACGCCACCTACGTGAAGGTGCGCCAGACCGGACGCATCGTCTCGGTCGCGGTGACCGTGGCTGTGGCCGTCAACGACCAAGGCCGCCGCGAGGTCCTGGGCGTGGCGATCGGCGCGTCGGAGGCCGAGACCTTCTGGACCGAGTTCCTGCGCTCGCTGGCCCGGCGCGGGCTGCGCGGCGTGAAGCTGGTGATCTCCGACGACCACAAGGGCCTGAAGGCCGCCGCGACCCGGATCCTCGGCGCCACATGGCAGCGCTGCCGCGTGCACTTCGCCCGCAACCTGCTGGCCCATGCCGGCCGCCAGGGCCGGCGCGTCGTCTCCGCCTTCGCCCAGGAGGACGCCGACAGCGCGAAGGTCCAGTGGCGCCAGGTCGCCGACCAGCTCAGGCCCAAGGTGCCCAAGCTGGCAGTTCTCATGGACGAAGCCGAGCACGACGTCCTCGCCTACATGAGCTTCCCCAGGGAGCACCGCCAGAAATTGCACTCCACAAACCCGATCGAACGGCTCCATGCCGAGGTCAAGCGTCGCACCAACGTCGTCGGTATCTTTCCCAACGAAGCCGCCATCACACGGCTCGTCGGCGCCATCCTTCTCGAGCAGAACGACGAGTGGGCCGTCTCAAGGAGATACATGACGCTGGAATCCATCGCTCCGCTGAGCGATGGTGTCCCCATCACGCTGCCCACCGTGGCAGCCTGAACGTCCCGGCCCTACCCGCCGGGAGCCGCGTAGAGCGCAACGCTCTTACACCACTCCGCGGGACACGATCCGACTGACAGTCGATAACTAGCCTAGTTCAACCGGGCGCAAGCCCTGTCGAAGCCACCGCTCGAAAATGGCGAGTAAGGAGCCTCCACCGTCAGGACTATGTTTTTGCGAGCAGCGAGTTGCACTCGTTGACCACGTCATTGTCGGCTTCCTCCTCACCGGGCAGGACCGCCCACTGCTCGGCAAGTTTGCGCCGATCACCGAAATTGTTGAGCACGTCGGATGTCGCCTCCGGATCCGATCGAGCCCGCTCCGCGCAGAGCCCTGCTCGATAGGAAACGACCGCATCGCTGATTGCACTCTCCATCGTCCTGGTAGTGACTTGCCAGCCGATCCAGCTGGAGATGAATGGCCCCACCACCAAGCCAATCACCAGGAAGATTATGCGCGGCCTCCACTCCTGAATTATCTTCACCTGTTCGAGTCCTTTTCGCCTGACATTTCCCAGATAACCGTCAAATCGACTCCGACAGTACCTGATTTTTCACCGACCATCGGATTCGTTCACCAGAGCGTCTTGATGGCGCGCGTCGCGGTGGGCCTGCTCGTCCCGATCAGCTCATGCCGAGCGGGGCGGCAGCTCGAAATGAGTGCGCCTAACGTCCGCATTTGGCTAGGAGGCGAAGTTCGGACCAAGTCGCCGGTACGACCGCTCTACCTCCGAGAGCCGACCCTCAAGCGGCAACGCGGCTCAACCTTCTAGTCCGGCGAGACCCGCGCTCACCTTCCACAGCCGCGCTTCGGTGTACGCGTTCCGGGCCGCCGCGGCGGTCGGGGCGTCGCGGCAGTTGTGGAAGTATCGCCCGCTGATGCCCTCGACGTCGGACGATTCGGCAAGGTAGATCGAGGTGCGTGCGCCCTTCTCGGGGTTGATCATGAAATACTTGGCGAATCGCCAGCCTAGCGCCATGAGTCCGGTGCCGTCGCCGCCGAGGCCGGTCGCCACCCCCCCCCCCCCCCGGGATGCAGAACGTTGGCGGTGACGCCGGTGCCGTCCAGCCGGCGCGCGAGCTCGGTCGTGAACAGGATGTTGGCGAGCTTCGAGGTTGCGTAGGCGCCGACACCGCTATATCGCGGCCCGGCTTGCAGATCGTTGAAGTCGATGCGGCCGCGGTTGTGAACGGCCGAGGCCACCGTGACGATACGCGCCGGCGCGCTGCTCTTGAGCGTATCGAGCAGAAGGTTCGTCAACAGGAACGGCGCCAGGTGGTTGACGCCGAAATGGGCCTCGAAGCCGTCGTGCGGCGGTCGAACGCGAGAAGCCCCGCGTTGTTGAGCAGTAGGTGCAAGCACTTGTGGTGGGCGCGGAACTCGGCGGCCATGCCGCGCACTTGGTCGAGTTCGGAGAAATCGGCGACGATCGGCTCGACGGCGTGGTTGCCCGTGGCCTCAACGATGTCGCGCACCGTCGCTTCGGCCTTGTGCCGGTCGCGCCCGTGCACGAGCAGGCTCGCCCCTTTGGACGCCAGCGCCGTGGCCGTCGCCCGCCCAATCCCATTGGTCGCCCCGGTGACCAGGCAAACCCGACCCTTGAGTGTGAGGTCGCACGGGTCAGCTATGATCGGCATCTCTGTTTGGACCTCAGCGCAGTTGCCCACGTCTTCGATGATGTTGTACGCCTCCAAGCTCGCGCGAGGGTGAATCGCCGAGGCGAAAGTGTACGCCGAGTGGAAGGGCGGGCTGACGGCAAGGCGAGATGTTCTGGGTCGTCCTATTTCGGGCGTTTGCGGCGGCCGTAGACCACGAGGCGGATGATCTTGCCGTTTTTGATCGTGAAAAAATCGGAGACCTCCGCAATATAGTCGCGGTGATGCGCGTCGATTTCGACAGCGACGTGATCGCCGACCACCATTAGGGGGCCAGGATGGGGATCGGCGCCGCCACGGTCTTCGAGCAGCTTGTCGTAAAAGGCAACGATGGCGTCGGCGCCTTTTAGGTGGCCGCTCTCCATCCCCTCCGTCGGCACGCCGAGCAGTTCGGCATCGTCCGCTAACACGGCGCGCAGGCCCTTGAGGTCGCTCGCGCGCACTGCCTTGACATAAGCCTCGACGACCTCGGTCGGGTTCGGTGTATCGGTCATCGTGTTGCCTCCGGCGGTTGATTTGTGCTCTGCACGCCAGGTCGGGTGGGTCTAGGGTCAGCCCGACCCCGAAATCTACTCGCGGCTAAGACGATCCGCCAGCAAGCCCTCAGTGCACTTCGGCATCGCTCTTCGGCTCTATCCGCTGCAGCTCTTGATCGCCCTTAGCACTCTGAGCCAGACGGTGCGGCCATCTAGATCGCCCTTCTCCAGCAGCTCGTCCGCCAGCATGGCGGCGTGGATCGGCGCATCCTCGCCGTACCGGTCGATGAGCAGCTTGGCGGACCAGCCGCACCCCCTGATGAAAAAGAAAGACCGCGGCTCCGCCCAAGAACTTCAGTAGACTCGACATAGGGCCCGCTGAAGAACTCCCCGTAGCACCGGTTTTGCCTTAGTGTGCTAGTGCAACCGCGGCCGGTAAAAAAACAGAATCTACCGAGGAGGGTGTTAGTGGCGGACGCGCGACTCTTGAAAGGCGCCACTGGGTCCGAACGCTCAAAACCCGCCGTGGTTGAAGACCTCAAACTCCGTCCTTGCCTGGGGCCAATATGCCGCGGCCATAGGAAATTCTGGAGTTCGCACATGGGCAATCGTTTATGCAAACGCTGCCAAGAGGTCGTAGCCAGGAATGGCTCCAAGTGGAGTTGACCGCCCACTTACGAGCGGGTCGACGCCCTTGCTAGCGGAGATCGTGAGCAACATTCAAACGCTTCTTGGGTGGCTCCTCTGTCCGCTGGGTTTTCATGACTTTCGGATTGTCAAAGTGACCTTCGGATTTGGCACCAGAGGCAGCGTCGAGGAGATCCAATGCCGGCGCTGCGGCCTGATTACCGTGCGACAAACTTGAACGTGATGCAGACGGACGATTCATCCGATCAGGTCTCAACGCCTTGGTACGCAAGGTATCCTGGTGCACCATTCGACTGAGTCTGTGCACTTGAGAGGGTGCCCATGACCGGGCAAACGAGCCTCCGCCGCGAGGTGGCGCACTTTCAGGCACCCATACTGCGCGAGAGCCTGTCCCAGCTCACGACCTCGCTCGGCGGTTTCTTAGCCACCTGCGCGACGATACACGTTGTCATCGACGTGTCCTACTGGATGGCGCTTGCGCTCGCGCCGCTGGCCGCCGGCTTCCTGGTGCGCATCTTCATCATCCAGCACGATTGCGGCCACCGCTCGTTCTTTCATTTCCCCCGTCTTAACGACGTGTTGGGCACCCTGATCGGGATCATCACCCTGATCCCGTACGACTACTGGCGCCGGGCCCACAACATCCATCACGCCACCAGTGGCAATCTGCAGAAACGGGGAATCGGCGACGTTAGGCTCCTCACCGTGGCCGAATACACCGCCTTGTCAGGTTGGAAACGTCTCGCCTACCGCACTTACCGCAACCCCGCCGTGATGCTGGGGATTGGGCCGATCTACCTATTCGTCATCAAATACCGCCTTCCCGTGGACATGATCCATCGCCATCCCACGGTGTTGATCAGCGTATTGGGCACCAACCTGTGCATTGCAGGGGTACTGACGGGCCTCGGCTTGAGCGTCGGAATTCTCGAGGTGCTGATGGTCCTGGCCCCCATCGTCCTTCTTTCCGGCATCGCTGGCGTCTGGTTGTTCTATATCCAGCACCAGTTCGAATACACTTACTGGCGTAAGGAAGACAGCTGGGACCTTCATGAAGCCTCGGCGATGGCCAGCAGTTTCTACGACCTGCCGCAATCGCTACGCTGGTTTTCCGGCGACATCGGCATCCACCATATCCATCACCTGTCTTGCCGCATTCCCGACTATCGTCTCCGGGCCTGTCTGTCCGATATCCCCGCGCTCCAAACCCTCAACCGCATCGGTCTTCGTGACAGCCTTTCCTGCCTCCGTCTCGCGCTCTGGGACGAAAGTGCGCAGCGCCTGATATCGTTCAAGTGCGTGCGCCGAGCGCAATTGGCTGAGGTGCCATCGCCGAAGAAAGCAGTACTCATGCCGCCGTTGCCGAAAACCTCGGGCGCGGCCGAGCGGTTCAGGCGCATCATGCGCGACAAACGTAAGAGCGCCGTAGGTAGTGCCCAGGGATTCGGCGAGTCGAGGGACTTCGGTATCGGGGCGCTAACTCAACATCGGTGACGTGATGTCCGCTTTCCGGGCGATCATGCCCGCTTCTGGGCCGTAAGCGGAACTACACAGCAATGTGGCCGGAGGTCTGCTGGTGACCCATAGCGGACGTTGGGCTCCGCACGGTTCGCGTCATGCCGTTCGAACTCCCGGAGCAACCGCCTAGCCAACCTTGGCGAAGCGGCGCACACTGCGAGGATGAAGCGGCGCCCAAGCCCGGTCCGCATGATCCATCCGCTACCTGAACCAGCAGGAGGCGATACCGTGAAACTGCCCAAGTCCAAGCTCCTTTCCACCACCGTTATTCCAGCCCTGGTCGGTGCCGGCATAGCAGCTGGCGGCGCTATCGTGGTCGTTGCGCCCGGATACGCTTCCGGGCTCGCCCAACAGTTCTCCGGTGCCCTGCCTGCCGCAAAGCCCAAGCCGGGCGTCATCCGGCTGGCCGCGGCGTGCAACCCGTGTGCGGCAAAGAAGAACCCGTGCAATCCGTGTAGTCCCTGTGGCGCTGGAGCGACGGCGTCGAGGTGCATGATCCCGCGCCTGCAAGCGGCGGCGCTCGGCGCGTGTAATCCGTGCGCGGCCAAGAACCCGTGCGCCGCTGCCAGTGCGTGCAACCCGTGCGCGGCCAAGAACCCCCGCAACCCCTGCGCGGCAGCCAAGGCATGCAATCCTTGCAGTCCGTGCGGCGCGTCGGCCGGGGCCGAGGTCACGGCTGCCGAGGCGAACAAGGCCTATGGTTGCCTGATCGACGAGATGATCAGCGGCTATCACAGGGCCGGGCTCGAGCCGGTCGCCAACTATTGGTTCTGGGCCCTTGTCGCCTCGTCGCCGTACCAGTCGGCCACGCACGGCAGCCGCTACGTCAACAATTACGCGAACCCGGTCGCCGCAGCGAACTACAAGAAGTTCGAAGACGGGGGCCGGATGCCGGCCGGTTCGGTGCTGGCCAAGGACAGTTTCGTGGTCAATCCCAACGGCACCACAGCGGCCGGCCCGCTGTTCGTCATGGAAAAGCGCAACGCCGGGTTCAACGCCGACTCGTTCGACTGGGCGTACACCATGGTCAACCCCGACGGCACTGTCTTCGGTGTCACCAAGGGGCAGGGCTCGGCCAACGTCGAGTTTTGTGTCGAATGCCACGCCGCCGTGGCCGAGGATCAGGATTCCTTGTTCTTCCTGCCCGAGGAGTTCCGCGTGAACTAGGGCGCTTGCCGGCCGGCCCCGCTGGGCCGGTCTCCGGCACACAGCGCCGCGGGCCACATGGTCGGTCCGCGGCGCTTGTTTTTCGCGAGGGCGTCGGACGGATTCCGGACGGATGCGCGGCCCGGCCTGGACGCCTGACCGCCAATCTCGTTGAATGGCGGCTAAATCGGCCGGGTCGGGGCGGGGTTCGCAGGATTCGTGTCATCAAGCGGCTCTGACAAGTCGAGGCCGCTGACCTCGGTGCCGAGTGCCGGGCTTAGCCGGCATGGGAAAGCTCGGGGGCGCATTTTGCGCGCCGCAGAAGGTGCAGCGTTACTCCTCGCTAGCCTCCCGAGGTGGTGTGAATCGGCGGCCGGTGTCGCGACCGCCGATTCAAGCGATACTTACTTCCTTGCCTATCCGGTTAACGCCCATGACCGCTACATGTAGGGTGCCACCACTCTCCCGAGTAAAGCTCGGCATAGGTTGGAGCAGAGGTGTCGCCCGCGATGCCGAGCAATGAGCGGAAGGCGTTGAACGGGTAGAACCGCCTGTTGAAGCGGAAGGTGAACTCGTTGAGGTAGGCTTGTAGGTGCTGGTGGCTAACGCCGTGGTGGATACCGATCAGCCACGTCTTCAGGTTGGCGAAAACCAGATGGATGATCGGCAGGTATTGCTCGGCAACCTCTGGATCACCACACTCGGCAACAGCGAAGTGCTCATAGCCGCGCTTACCGAGGCCAGCATAGCCGCTCCAATCGTCAGTAACGATCAGCGATCGCGGCGCGACGGTGCTCTCGACGAACCCACAGAGCGACTCGGCGCTACGGTCGAGCACGACGGCGAGCCGAACGCGTCCGGCATAGCGTCCGTCTTTCCGGTTGTCGAGCTTGGTGCCCGGCTTTCGATGACGCACCTCGATGGCACAGGAGACGGGAACCTTGTGGTGAACACCACGGCCTTCCCCACGCGTTCGCCCGCCAACCCAGGTTTCGTCCACCTCAACATGGTTCTTGGGCTGTCCACCGATCCTGTCTTGGTTGGGCCGCACCATGCCCGAGCGGAGCTTGTGGAGAATTTGAAAGGCCGTCTCGTAGCGCGAAAGACCAAGTTGCCGCTGAAACTGCACGGCGGACATGCCGGGCGTCTGACTGGCGACCAGATAAGCGGCCCAGAACCAGACGTTCAGCGGAGTGTGGCTACGCTCCATCACTGTTCCCACCGTCAGCCCGGTGTTCTGGCGGCACTTGCGGCAGCGCAGGACGCCAGGGCGGTTTTCAAAGTGGAACGGCTCTCCCGCCGTGCCGCAGTGCGGGCAGGCAAAGCCGTCTCCCCAGCGGGCTTTCTCCAGGTAGGCGGCGCAGGCCGCATCATCGGGGAAAAGTCGCTGGAACTCGGGTAGCGAATGCGGGAATGGGAGATCGGCGCGGTCGAGAACATCCATGGCGCGCTCCCCTATATCCGGGTTGCGCCCATTCTAGCCCTAGTGGGTGTGGGTGTCAACCGGATAGGCAAGCTTACTTCTTGCCGAGGGCCTGACCGGCGCCGGGCACGGCGAGCGCTCGGCGGATCGTATCACCCATCGCAACGGCTACCGCGACCGGTCCTGGGAGACGCGGGCCGGCACGGTCGAGCTGAAGATCCCGAAGCTGAGGAAGGGAAGCTACTTCCCGGGCTTCCTGGAGCCGCGGCGGATGGCCGAGAAGGCGCTGGCTGCGGTGATCCAGGAGGCCTACATCCAGGGGGTGTCGACCCGCTCGGTCGACGATCTGGTTCAGGCGATGGGGATGTCGGGCGCCTCCAAGAGCCAGGTCTCCAGGCTGTGCGGCGAGATCGACGATAAGGTCACCGGCTTCCTCGATCGACCGCTGGAGGGCGACTGGCCCTATCTGTGGCTCGACGCCACCTACGTGAAGGTGCGCCAGACCGGACGCATCGTCTCGGTCGCGGTGACCGTGGCTGTGGCCGTCAACGACCAAGGCCGCCGCGAGGTCCTGGGCGTGGCGATCGGCGCGTCGGAGGCCGAGACCTTCTGGACCGAGTTCCTGCGCTCGCTGGCCCGGCGCGGGCTGCGCGGCGTGAAGCTGGTGATCTCCGACGACCACAAGGGCCTGAAGGCCGCCGCGACCCGGATCCTCGGCGCCACATGGCAGCGCTGCCGCGTGCACTTCGCCCGCAACCTGCTGGCCCATGCCGGCCGCCAGGGCCGGCGCGTCGTCTCCGCCTTCGCCCAGGAGGACGCCGACAGCGCGAAGGTCCAGTGGCGCCAGGTCGCCGACCAGCTCAGGCCCAAGGTGCCCAAGCTGGCAGTTCTCATGGACGAAGCCGAGCACGACGTCCTCGCCTACATGAGCTTCCCCAGGGAGCACCGCCAGAAATTGCACTCCACAAACCCGATCGAACGGCTCCATGCCGAGGTCAAGCGTCGCACCAACGTCGTCGGTATCTTTCCCAACGAAGCCGCCATCACACGGCTCGTCGGCGCCATCCTTCTCGAGCAGAACGACGAGTGGGCCGTCTCAAGGAGATACATGACGCTGGAATCCATCGCTCCGCTGAGCGATGGTGTCCCCATCACGCTGCCCACCGTGGCAGCCTGAACGTCCCGGCCCTACACGCCGGGAGCCGCGTAGAGCGCAACGCTCTTACACCACTCCGCGGGACACGATCCCTGGGCCTGGAGGCTACAGTCCGTTACGCTATCCGCCAACAGATTTACTAGAGTTGCAGCCGCATCGAAGTTGAGGAAATCCGCGTCGGATACATCGTCTAATGGATCACCGTATTGACTTCTGGACGGGGCGTCGATTCTGTTGATCAGCATTTTGAGGAAGGTGTCGGCGTCGATGACGGCATCGGCTGTATTGTTAACGTACGCGACTGCATGGAAGCGAGGCCCGTTGATGGCAGGGGTTTATGCCGTGGACGCTCCCGCGCGCTCGGTTGACATCATCCGGCGCTCAATTACGATTGTGGCAACTCATAAACCGGGAGCCCACCATGCCTCGACTCCTCACCGTCGGCGCCGCCCAGATGGGGCCCGTTCAGCCCGACGAGAGCCGTCAAACCGTCGTTGCCCGCCTCCTCGAGCTCATGCGCGAAGCCCACGCACGGGGCTGCCAGCTGGTAGTCTATCCCGAGCTTGCGCTGACGACGTTTTTCCCGCGCAAGCATCGCAGCGCGGAGGCCGATCCCGAGCAGTGGTTCGAGCGCGAGATGCCGAGCGCGGCAACGCAGCCGCTTTTCGATGAGGCCGCCAAGCTCAACATCGGCTTCAACCTCGGGTTCGCGGAGATAACCGAGGAGGAGGGCGGGAGGCGCTACTACAACAGTACCGTCCTCGTCGATGGCGGCGGGAGGATCATCGGCAAGTTCCGAAAGGTCCATCTACCCGGCCACAAGGAGCTGCTGCCCGAGTACGAGTACCAGTACTCGGAAAAGAGCTGGTTCAGTCACGGCAATCTCGGATTTCCGACCTTTCGCGGGTTCGGCGGCGTCATGGGCATGTGCATCTGCAACGACCGCCGTTTTCCCGAGACGTTCCGTGTGCTCGGCCTGCGCGGCGCGGAACTCGTCATGCTCGGCTTCAACACGCCGCTCGATGTGCCCTGGATCAAGAACCCGTTGACCGAGTTTCACAGCCAATTGTGTATGCAGGCGGGCGCGTACCAGAACGGCTACTACGTCGTCGGCGTCGGCAAGACCGGGCGCGAGGACATCGACTATCTGATCGGCGGCACCTCGATCGTCTCACCGAGCGGCGAGATCATCGCCGTGTGCGAGGTCCGCGGCGAAGATGCGCTTGCCGTCGCCACCCTTGACCTCGACCGCGCGACGACCGGGCGCGAGCACACCTTCAACATGGCCGTCCATCGCCAGCCGCAGGCCTATGGCCCGATCGTCGAGCAGGTCGGCATCGAGGGGCCGCCGCCCGGCGAGTGACGCGCCGCGCGGGCGCGCCCTCAATCGAGCAGGAAGTCGTCGAGGAAGGGATCGCCTTCGAGCGCCGTCTCCGTATCTAGGAGGGTGGCGCATTCGGGGCACGAGAACTCGCGCAGAAGAACCGGGCCGCCCGAGAAGTGGACCGCTCCCATCTCCTCCATCAGGCGCTCGCGCAACGCCGCCTTGGGCTTCCACGGCTCGTTGGCGGGCCCGAGCTGGTGGCCGCACTTCGCGCAGCTGACGGTTCCGCTGGCCGCGCCATCATCGATCGTGAGGGTCGGCGACAGACGCATGGCTTACTCGGCGGCGATCTGTAAGGAGCGCGCCTCGCGAATCGCGGTGCGCCGCGCCTCGGTGGCGGCACTGTCGACGGCATCATTGGCCTGGCTGAGAACGACGCCGTACAGCTCACCGGCGTCATGCACTGACGTTAGGTTCTCGCACACGTCGTGGAGTACCGCCTGAGGATCGCGGTCGAGCGGGTCGCCGTAGCCGCCGCCGCCGCTGCTGCCGACATAGAGGATGTCGTCGCCCATCAGCGGATACTCGCCCCAGGCGATCGCCTCCTTGTCGCCGGGAAGCTCATCCAGGCCGCATCCGGTGGAAGACCGCGGATCGTTCTTGCCCTCGGGCACGTGCACGAGATAGCAGTGCGGCGGCGAGCCGACATAACCGCCCGCGATGCCCTCGCTCGTGGGAAAGCCGGTGCCCTTGCCGGTCATGACGAAGTGCACGCCGCCGTCGGGTGCATCGTGCGGCGTCACCGCGTACTCGAGGCAGGAGCCGCCGCGGTACAGCCCGGCGCCGCCCGCGTCCTTGACCCGACGGCGGAACAGGTAGCGCAAGGGCAACCGCGCTTCCGTCGTCTCGACGTTGGCCGTTCGCGTGATCGGGTTGGGGATGTCACCGCCGACGTCGACGCCGTCGGCATAGTTGCGGGCGCCGCCGGCGCCGCCGAACACGTCGGTCATGTAGCCGATGGTGAACTGCCCGCGCTGGTCGCGGCCGAACATGAATACCGCGTTGTAGCCGCCGTCCCACACGGCGGTGGCATAGCGCTCGTGCCGTTCGCTGGTCGCCAGCATTTTCGAGATGCAGTGCAGCGCCGACCCGTTGACCATCGGCACCGCGGCGGTCGTCGATACCGAGATCGGCGCCGGCCGTTTGGCGTTGAGGATGCTGCCCTCGGGCGCGATCATCGACACCCGCCGCGTCAGCCCTTCGTTCCACACCATGTCCGGGCACAGCACCGAAAAGATGGGCGAGAAGATCGCCCCCCACGTCGCCCAGTAGGGCGCGTTGATCGCGTACTGCGACTGCGCGCTCGTACCCGTGAAGTCGAAGCTCAGGTGGCCCGCCCGCTTGGTCATCGTCAGCGCCACGCAGTAGTCCTCACCGCGGCAACGCAAGCGCTGGCGCGACTGCCAGCGCCCGTCTGGAAGCTCGTCCAGGCGCTGCCCGAAGAGCCGGTCCGACTGCTCGATCAGCGCCGCGCACGCCTCGTCTACCGTCGCCGCCCCGTACTTGTCGTAGAGCGCGTGCATGCGCTCCTTGGCCACGTTGTGGCAGGCGATCATCGACTTGATGTCGAGCGTCACAAGCGCCGGGCTGCGCACCATGTTGCAGATCGTGTCCATCAGGTCCTGGCGCAGCCGGCCGCGCTCGATCAGCTTGATGCCCGGCGAAGAGAAGCCCTCGACATAGATCTCGCGCGCGTCCGGGCAAAAGCCGCCCGGGTTCATCGCCCCGATGTCGTTGACGTGCACGAACGAGCTGCTCCACGCCACCAGCCGGCCCTCGTAATGAATGGGCGAGATCAGGTAGATGTCCGAGGTGTGGTGCGCCGCCGTGTAGGGATCGTTGAGCAGGAACACATCGTCCTCGTAGATCTCGCCCTCGAAGCGGCGCACGATGTGCTTGCACGCCTCGGCCGCGCTCGGCGTATGGTGCAGATAGCCGATCCCGGCCAGCAGCAGCGAGCCGTCGGCCCGGTGCAGCGCCACCATCAGGTCGTGACCCTCGCACGTGATCTCGCTCCCCGACACGTGCTTGAGCGTGATAACCCCCTCCTCGATCACTCGAAACAGACGGTGGCGGATGATCTCAAACGTAATCGCGTCAATCATGACCCACTCTCCTCAGTGAACTCGATGACGACGTTGCGGTATTCGTCCATGGCTCCGGTTTGCGCGTCCTGTAGCACGATCGTCGTGATCGGCGTGTGGATGACGGCCGGCCCCGCGACCACGTTGCCCGGCCCCATCCGTTCGAAATCGTAGATCTTTCCGGGCGCGAGCGCACCCTTTGACTCGATAAAGATGTCGCGGCTGCCGACCTCGGCCGGCGAAGGATCGGCCTTCCCGAGCGTCTCTTTTTCCATGGTCGGCCGCTCGAGCAATCCGCGCGCGGTGAGGCGGAACACGGTCATTTCCATGCCCGCTTCGCGGTAGGCTGAACCCTTGCCGTAGCGCCGCTCGTAGAGCATCTCGAAATCATCGATCAGGCGCTCGGCGGTGGCTTGCGTCACCGGGCCGCCTTCGCGGAGCGGCGTCGTCATTTCGTGAGTCTGCCGCGAATAACGTAGATCGACGGCCCCTTGGGTTTGCACGCGATCGCCCTCGAAACCCTCGTCCTTGAGCTGGGCCAGCCCGCGCTCGAGCATCGGCTCAAAGATCGCATTGATCTCGGCCGGGTCGGAGGGCACCGGCAGAGTCTTCGTCGTCGTGTATTCGTGGACGATGTCGGCCGATACCAAGCCGAAGGCGCAGTTCACCGCGGCCGTGTAGGGGATGAGGACACGCTTGACGCTGAGCTCGCGCCCGAACACGCCGGCAAGCATGGGACCCGTTCCACCGAAGGCGTGGAGCACGAAATCGCGCGGGTCGAGGCCGCGCTCGACGGTCACCTCGTGGATGAGGTCGGTGATCTGGGCGGCCGCGATGCGATAGATACCCATCGCCGCCTCGACCACGTCGAGCCCGAGCGGCCGGGCGATCCGTTCGGCGAACACGCTGCGCGCAGCCTCCACGTCGAGGGTCATGGAACCGCCGAGAAAGGTCGTTGGGTCCATGTACCCGATGAGGGTCATGATGTCGGTGAGCGTCGGTTCGGTGCCACCACGACCGTAACACACCGGTCCCGGATCGGCGCCCGCGCTGCGCGGCCCGACCTTGGGAATATGGGTCGCCTCCTCGAGCCAGACGATGCTGCCGCCGCCGTTGCCGATCGAGACGACGTCGATCTTCGGCGCCACGTAGTGGTAGCGATCGACCATCGGCTCGCGCGCGTATTCGATCTGGCCGCCCTGGATCACGCCAACCTTGAACGTCGTTCCACCCATGTCGGCGGCGATCACGTCGTGGTCGCCCATGAGATCGCCGAGGAACTTGCTGCCGATGACGCCGGCCGCCGGCCCGCACTCGATCATACCGACCGAGCGGTCGCCGGCCTCCGCCGCCGGCAACAGCCCGCCATAGCCCTGCATAACCATCATCGGCCCGTGGTAGCCCAAATCCTCGAGCATGGTCTGCATGCCGGCCAGGTAGCCCGAGGTGATGCGGCCGACATAGGCGTTGATGACGCTCGTCGAGGTGCGCTCGTACTCGCCGAGTACGGGAGCGATGTCGCTGGACAGGGTGACATAGGTGTCGGGGGCGATGCGGCGAATGACGTTACGTACCTTGCGCTCATGGCTCGGATTGTTGAATGACCACAAGAAGCAGACTGCGATGGCCTCGACGCCGACGCGCTCGATCAGATCGCGCGTGGCCGCCTCGGCCTCCGCCTCATCGAGTTCGACGATCTCGGCACCCTTGTAGTCGACCCGCTCCTGAACGCCGCGAATGCGCTCGAAAGGGATCAGCGGCGTGCCGCGGTCCGTGTTGACTGGATTCTTGATCTGGTCTTCCGACAGCCCGCCCCAGCGGCCGTAACCGCCCCGCGTAACCAGCAACACGTCCTCGAAGCCCTTGGTGGTGATGAGCCCCGTTTTGGCGCCGGCGCGAGTCAGGATCGTGTTGTCGACAACCGTGGTGCCGTGCATAAACAGCGACGTCTTGCGAAACAGGTCTTCGATCGTGGTGCCCATCGCCGACACGGCGTTCTCGATCGAATCGATAACGCCGCGGCCGAAATCGGGCGGGGTCGAGAGCGCCTTGCCGATGTGGATGGGCTCATCGTTGGCGAAGATAACGGTGTCGGTGCAGGTCCCGCCAACATCGGTCGACACGATATACATCAGGCCACTCCTCCAAACGCCCCCGGCATATGCCGGTCCACGCGGCAAAAATAGCAGACACGATGATTTCGTGAAGTCAGGGCAGACATCTAGTCGTCGGCGCCGCGGCTCGCGCCACTGCCATAGAAGGGGATAGCAAGCGCGCTCGGGAATCGCGAGCGCCCGGCGAATACGACGAGCGACGCGATCGCCAGGACGTGGGGCAGGATGATGAAGAACTGGTGTGGGACATCCTGATAGAGCGCTTGCAGGCGGATCTGCAGCGCATCGGCAAAGCCGAACAGGAGTGCCGCGAACAGGACGCCGAGCGGTGTCCAGCGGCCGAACACGACGCAAACGACGGCGATGAAGCCGCGCCCCGATACCATGTTCTCCACGAAGAATCCGACGTGGGCGAGGACCAAGTACGCGCCGGCGGCGCCGGCCATGGCGCCACTGAAGAGGCACGCCCCAAAGCGCACTCTCTGTACGCTGATACCCACGGCTTCGGCTGCGGCCGGGTTTTCGCCAATGGCACGGACCTCGAGGCCCCATGTCGTGCGGTAAAGAAACCACGCGACGACGAGCACCATCGCGAACGTGGCGTAGACCAGCAGGTGATGGCTGAAAAAAACGCGTCCGACAAAAGGGATGTCTCCCAGAAGACCGAAATCAATGCGCGTGAACAGCGGGATACTCGGCGACGGAAACGCCTGGCCCACCGTGATGCGATAACCATAGCTCGAGAAACCGAAGCCGAGCACGATGATTGCGATGCCCGAGACGATCTGATCGACCCGGAACGTGATCGACAGCACGGCGTGGACGAGCGCCAGCGCCGTGCCTGCAAGAATGGCGGCAGCGAGCCCGCCCCATGGAGAGCCGGTCGCCACGGCCGCCCAGGCGCCGAAGAAGGCGCCAGCCAGCATCATGCCCTCGACGCCCACATTGAGGATTCCGGAGCGCTGGGAGACCGCCTCGCCGAGCGCCGCGAGCAGGATCGGTGTGGCGAAGCGGAGGGTCGCCGCGAGCAGCCCGACGACCGCTATGGTTTCCACGGCTTACCTCGCCGTCTGGTGGCGGCTACGAAGGTAGCCGGCTAGAAGAAACGTGACAATCACGATCCCTTCGATGATCCACACGATGGGAAAGGGAATGCCGAGCTTGCGCTGCAGCGCCCCGGAGCCTACGTGCAGGATGCCGAACAGGAGGGCGGTGAACGGAATCGCCAGCGGCTGGAGGCGCGCCATAAGGGCGATGGCGATCGCAGCGATGCCGAAGCCGGGGGCGAAATCATCCATCAGGCGATGATGTAGCGCCGCAATTTCACCGGCGCCAGCAAGGCCCGCGAGCCCGCCGCTTAGCGCCATCGTCAGCAGGATGATCATGCGGTCATTGATGCCGCCATATCGAGCGGCCGCAGGGCTGGCCCCGACCACTCGGACCTGGTAGCCGAAGGATGAATAGCGAAGCAGGACGAAGACCAGAACGGTCGCTCCGGCGGCGATGAAGAGCCCCATGTGAACCCGGCTCCCCGAGGCGAGTGCATCGAGCATGGCCGCTTCCGGAATTCGGGCCGATCGCGGAAAGATGTCCCCGGACTCCTGTAAGGGGCCGCGAATGACCCACCCCAGGAGGTGGAGCGCAATGTAGTTCAGCATGATGGTGACGATGATCTCGCTCGCGTTGTACTTGGCCCTCAGGTAGCCCGCGAGACCGCCGTAGGCGCCGCCGCCGATGATGGCGGCAAGCAGATACAGGGGGCCGATCAACCAGGACGGCGTGCCAGGAAACGCGTGCACGAACCACATGCCGCTAACGGCGCCGATGATGATCTGGCCGTCGGCGCCGATGTTCCAGACGTTGGCGCGGAACGCGATGGCAACGCCGAGGCCCGCGAGGGTAAGTGGGATCGCCCGCACCACGACCTCGTGGAATCCGAAGGATGTGCCGAGCGCGTGCGAAACGAGCACGACGAAGGCATCGATCGGGTTCTTTCCCGCACTGAGGATGACGAGTGCAGCGGCCGCGAACGCGATGACGAGGACGGAGGCATATTCGCCCAGGGCGCGCAGATTGAGCGAACCCAGGATCAACGCCGGGCGGCCGCCATCCATGTGCCGACCTGCTGGACGTCCGTGTCTGCGACAGCGACCGGGCCGCGCACGCTTCCGCCCGCCGCAACCATGACACGATCGGCCAACTGCCAGATCTCGGCGAGGTCGGAGGAGACGAGCAGGATCGCCATTCCCGCGCGGCGGCGCTCGAGAAGCAGATTGTGCACGAACACGATCGTGCGTACGTCGAGGCCGCGGGTCGGGTGCGCGGCAATCAGCACCGAAGGGTTGCAGTCGAGCTCACGGGCGAGAACGAGCTTCTGCTGGTTACCGCCCGACAGTGTTTCGATCGGTGCACCGGGGCCGCGGGCCTTAATGTCGAACGTCTCGATCAGCTCCCTCGTGCGGTCACGCGCGGCGTTTCGGTCGAGCCATCCGAAGCGGCTAAAGGGAGCCGCGAAAAAGTGCGACAGCATGACGTTTTCGGCGAGCGACAGACCGGCGACGATTCCCGTCTCATGGCGATTCTCCGGCACGTGGCGCAGGCCGCGCTCGCGCAGGCCGCGTACGGAATTCACGCCATGTTTTTTCGCCTCGCTGTGAATGATGCGCCCGGCCCGCGGCTGCCGGAGGCCGCAGAGCGCCTCGACCAGCTCCCTTTGCCCGTTGCCTTCCACGCCGGCCAGGCCGAGGATCTCGCCGGCGCGGAGGTCGAAGGAAACGTCGGCGATGGCGAGCGAGCCGTTGTCGCGGTCGAGCGTGACGTCGCGAACCTCGACGAGAGCCTCTCCGGCGGTCAATCCCTCGTCCCGTCGCGGCGCCTCGAGATCCTCGCCGACCATCATTCGAATCAACGCTTCGTGGGAGGTGTCGGATACTGCCGTTTCGCCGACGACTCGACCCTGCCGCATAGCGACCACATGATCGCAGGCGGCGAAGATGTCGTCGAGCTTGTGGCTGATGAGGATCACCGAAACGCCCTCACCGGCGAGCGACCTGATCATCTGAAACAGGCCGGTGCTGTCGACGCGCGAGAGCACTGATGTCGGCTCGTCGAGGATGAGAATTCGCGCGTCCCGATAGAGGGCCTTCAGTATCTCGACGCGCTGCTGGCCGCCGATATCGAGGGCGCCCACCTCGGCGTGCGGCTCGACCGGCAGGCCGATGCGCTCGCCAAGCTCCTTGACCTCGGCCGCCGGCCCCTCGAGCGAGATCCGCCCGGCGCCAATACGGTTGTCGCCGAGGACGATGTTCTCGATGACGCTCAACGTGCCGACCAGCATGAAGTGCTGATGCACCATGCCGATACCGCGATCGAGGGCATCGCGCGGTGATTTGAATGCGACGCGCTCGCCTTCGACCGATATCTCGCCGGAGTCGGGGGCGATCAGCCCCGACACGACGTTCATCAGTGTCGATTTACCGGCGCCGTTCTCGCCGAGAATGCCGAGGACTTGTCCGCGGCGGAGCGACAGGTTGACGCGGTCGTTCGCCAGGACGCCGGGGTAGCTCTTCGTGATATCGCGGAGTTCGAGTATCGCCTCCGAAGCGGCGTCCACCTGGCCCTCCTCCCCGCTACGCTTCGCCCCGGCGTTCTGCCGTCCGGCACGAGCCCGGACCACATTCGATCCGTCCTGGAATCCGACCCGCATCACAAGGCTCAGGGCCCGCAGTCAGCCCAAGAGCCTTGCGATGTCGACAGCGGAACGCGCCGCTAGCGCTTGATCTTACCGGACTTTATGTCTGCGATGGCGTTCGCCACCTTCTGTTTGACTTCGGCCGACAATTTCGAATCGAAGCGCCGATAGGGCGCCAGTCCGAGTGTGTCCTCGGCAAATCCGAGCGAGTAATTCTTGGCCTCGATCGTACCGTCGACGATCTTTCCAAGGATGAGGTCGAGGTTCGTCTGGATCTTGATGAGCGCGGTCGTCATGATCGTGTCTGGCGCGACCGATGCCGAATCGAACGAAGAGGCGATCGCCATCTTTCCCGCCTCTTTTGCTGCCTGATAGTTGCCAACGGCGCTTTCGTTTCCGATCGCAAAAATCACGTCGGCGCCGCTTTCGATGTGGGTGGCGGTGATTTCCTTGGCCTTCGCCGCGTCCGACCACGAGCCGACGACGCCCGTGAGCACCTTAACGTCAGGGCGCACGCTCTTGGCACCGTCAGCGAAGCCCTGGTTGAGCTTTTCGATAATCGGCACGACCATACTCGAGACGTTGCTGATCACGCCGGTCTTGGTGGTCGCCCCGGCGAGCACGCCGGCCACGTAGCCGAGTTCGCCATAGCGATTCTGAATCGAAACCAGATTCGGTGGCGCGCCGTCGTCGATGCCGTGCACCACGAACCAGGATTTGGGAAACTGCTTGTGCAGCTTGAAGGCAGGTTCGGCGAACTGGAAGCCGTGGCCATAGATGACGTCATAGCCCTCGCGCGCATAGTTCAGCATCGCTTCCTCGATGCCGGCGAAGGGGATGCTTTCGCTGATCTGGAATTCGAGATCGTACTTCTTGGCGGCGAGCTGAATGCCTTCATAGGCGGCGGCGTTGTAAGACTGGTCCGAGATCGAGCCCGGCAGCAGCATCGCGACCCTGATCTTGCTCTCAGCGGCGATGGGGGCGACCAGTAAGAGGGCAATGAGGGCGGCAAACAAACGTTTCATGGTCGGTCCTTCTCACGGTTCATTGGGATGGTTGTGCAGAGCGGTGATGACCTCGTCGCTGGTGACGACGTCGCCGAACTGCTGGATGAAGGTCTCGAGCGTCGCCCGATGCTCCTCGTCGGTGAGGGCCGCGAGGCAGTCCGAGACCATGGCGACGTTGAAGTCGAGTTCGTGGGCGTCGCGGCCGGTCGATTCGCAGCACACGTTGGTCTTGGTGCCGCCGATCAGGAGATTGTCGATGCGGCGCAGGCGCAGCGCGCGCAGCAGGTCCGATGTGCCCGGCGCAAGCGCGCTGTAGCGGGTTTTGTTGATGATGAGGTCGTCGGGTTTGACCTCGAGCTCGCGCCACAGCTTGGTCCCGTGTCCGCCCGGCCCGACATAGTCGAGGAAGCCATCTATTTTCTCGGGTTCGCCGAGAACCACCCGGAAATAGCTCCCCCAATTCTCCATGCCGGCACGGTCCCTGACCACCGCGACAACCCATATAACCACGCCACCCGTTTCCCGAACCTCTCCGGCAAGCTGGTTTATGTCGGCCACGATCGCGCGCGAGGGCGGCACCTCGACGGGCGCTCCCGGCTCGCAGAATGCGTTCTGCATGTCGACCACAACGAATGCGGTCTTGGCGGGATCGAGACTGTCGAAGAGGTGCAGCCGACTGCGCTTGGCGATCACCCGGTCGATGATCTCCTGCCGAATGGCGATGTCGTGCATCCCCTCCCTCGCCGGTTTTTCTAGCGGCTCTTGTTGGCCCAATCATAGCCGACCGGCCGGTGCAATCATAGCGCCCGAGCATCGACGTTGGTGCGGTCTTAACCGTTGCTCGGTGCCGGCGCTCCTTGCTTGACACGGCGGTCCTCGCCGAGGCCGGATTCGTCGACGTCAGCTCTGGGTCAGGACCAGACGAACGGCTGGATCGACAGGACGGCGATCGTGTCCCGCGGAGTGGTGTAAGAGCGTTGCGCTCTACGCGGCTCCCGGCGGGTAGGGCCGGGACGTTCAGGCTGCCACGGTGGGCAGCGTGATGGGGACACCATCGCTCAGCGGAGCGATGGATTCCAGCGTCATGTATCTCCTTGAGACGGCCCACTCGTCGTTCTGCTCGAGAAGGATGGCGCCGACGAGCCGTGTGATGGCGGCTTCGTTGGGAAAGATACCGACGACGTTGGTGCGACGCTTGACCTCGGCATGGAGCCGTTCGATCGGGTTTGTGGAGTGCAATTTCTGGCGGTGCTCCCTGGGGAAGCTCATGTAGGCGAGGACGTCGTGCTCGGCTTCGTCCATGAGAACTGCCAGCTTGGGCACCTTGGGCCTGAGCTGGTCGGCGACCTGGCGCCACTGGACCTTCGCGCTGTCGGCGTCCTCCTGGGCGAAGGCGGAGACGACGCGCCGGCCCTGGCGGCCGGCATGGGCCAGCAGGTTGCGGGCGAAGTGCACGCGGCAGCGCTGCCATGTGGCGCCGAGGATCCGGGTCGCGGCGGCCTTCAGGCCCTTGTGGTCGTCGGAGATCACCAGCTTCACGCCGCGCAGCCCGCGCCGGGCCAGCGAGCGCAGGAACTCGGTCCAGAAGGTCTCGGCCTCCGACGCGCCGATCGCCACGCCCAGGACCTCGCGGCGGCCTTGGTCGTTGACGGCCACAGCCACGGTCACCGCGACCGAGACGATGCGTCCGGTCTGGCGCACCTTCACGTAGGTGGCGTCGAGCCACAGATAGGGCCAGTCGCCCTCCAGCGGTCGATCGAGGAAGCCGGTGACCTTATCGTCGATCTCGCCGCACAGCCTGGAGACCTGGCTCTTGGAGGCGCCCGACATCCCCATCGCCTGAACCAGATCGTCGACCGAGCGGGTCGACACCCCCTGGATGTAGGCCTCCTGGATCACCGCAGCCAGCGCCTTCTCGGCCATCCGCCGCGGCTCCAGGAAGCCCGGGAAGTAGCTTCCCTTCCTCAGCTTCGGGATCTTCAGCTCGACCGTGCCGGCCCGCGTCTCCCAGGACCGGTCGCGGTAGCCGTTGCGATGGGTGATACGATCCGCCGAGCGCTCGCCGTGCCCGGCGCCGGTCAGGCCCTCAACCTCCAGTGCCATCAGCCACTCGGCCGTGAAGCCGATCATCTCGCAAAGCAGATCGGCATCGGAGCTCTTCTCCAAAAGCGCGCGCAGGGTCATCATGTCCTGGGTCATCGTGGTTCTCCTTCGGGTCAGGTTGGTTTGCACTAGCCCAACCCTAAACCGGAACCGCGATGGCCTCCGCTGTGGATAGCCGGCTTGCCTACGCCAGACTCTCGGCGGTCGCTACGGCAAGCCGCCTACCCACAGCTAACAGAGGCTCCAACAACTCCTACACCACGTCCTGGGACACGACCAGGACGGCCTGCTCTCTCAGGTGAAGCAGACGAAACCCGGGGGCAACGCGGACGTTGCCGCTGAAAGTCGGCTTTCGGGGGTAGAGCGGTCGTACAGGCGACCTGGTGCGAACTTCGCCTCCTAGCCACTAGCGGACGTGGCGAAGTGCGCTGAGTCTGTTGGAGTAGCTCGCCCTCATCGTACGAATTGGCGGCCGATTTCGAAGGGGTCCGCAAACGTGATCGTGCTGCTTGGTGTGACGCCACACCTTCTGAGCGTGCTTCAATGGCGCCATGCTTACGCGTCGGTTGCTTCCAGGGTGTCGTAGTGGGTCCGTGTGGCAACGTGCTAGTGGATTGATTCCAACGTTTGGAACCCTCTGTTTCGTGCGGCGATGATATGATCGGGGTCGGCTTTCCAGATGAAGGGTTTTGGGTTTGCGTCATTGTATTCGCGGACAAATCGGTTGATGGCGTCCTGAAGGTCGACGACGGATTGGAAGACGCCGTATTTGAGCCTGCGCCGCGTTAGTTTGGCGAAGAAGCCCTCGACGGCATTGAGCCACGAGCACGAGGTTGGCGTGAAGTGGAAGGTCCAGCGTGGATGGCGGGCGAGCCAGGCGCGGACCTTGTCCTTCTTGTGCGCGGCGTAGTTGTCGAGGATGACGTGGACGGCCTTGTCCGTCGGCACCTCGCGCTCGATGCGGTTGAGGAAGCGGATGAACTCCTGATGGCGGTGGCGCTGCATGTTCTGTGCGATGACCGTACCGTCCAGCACGTTGAGCGCGGCGAACAGCGTCGTCGTGCCATGCCGTTTGTAATCATAGGTCATCGTACCGGCGCGGCCCTTCTTCATCGGCAAGCCGGGTTGGGTGCGGTCGAGCGCCTGGATCTGTGATTTCTCATCAACCGACAGCACCACGGCATGGGCCGGCGGATCGACATACAAGCCGACGATATCTGTGAGCTTCTCGGCGAAGGCGGGATCATTGGAGAGCTTGAAGTGCCGCCAGCGGTGCGGGCTGAGGCCATGGGCCTTCCAGATCGCTTGGACCGTCGACGCCGCGACGCCAGCAACCTTCGCCATCGCGCGCAGCGTCCAGTGGGTCGCCTCGTGCGGCGGCGCTTGCTGGGTCAGGCGGACGATCTCGGCGACGCGCTCCGGCGGGATCGGCGCTTTGCCAGGCGGACGGGACCTATCGCGAAGCAAGCCGTTGACACCCTCGTGCATGAACCGCTCCTGCCAGCGCCAGACACAGGTCTTGGACTTGCCGGTCTCGGCCATGATCGACGAGTTCCCGAGCCCCTCGTCGCTCTTCAGGATGATCCGCGCCCGCCAGACATGTTTCTGCGAGCTCTTCGGGTCCGCGACGATAGCTTGCAATCGCTGACGGTCGCCAGACGTGACAGTAAAATGGATGCCGGTGCGCATAGCACAGACTCGCATGACACCGCACAATACGGAATCTCAAATCGGACTCTTTCGTTCCGATCAATCCACTAGGTTGGGTGAGACCTGTCGTTGCCGATTGGGTTCGTGCGGCGGCACGCTTGTATAGTGTCGATGCTTTACGAGAGGAGGACATCCGATGGAGAAGATCGTCATCAATCCGACAACCCTGGCCGAGCCAGTCGGCCATTTCGACCGCGCGGTAAAGATTGGAAACACCCTCCATATTTCTGGAACCTCTGCGCTGACCAACGTTTCCGGCTCCATGGCGGAGCGCAAGCTTGCGCCGACCATCGAGGAGCAGACCCGCCTCACCTTCGAGAACATTAGCAAAGTGTGCAAAGCCGCGGGCTGCTCGCTCGACGACATCTTCGACATCCGCTTTTTCATCAAGCGGCGCGAAGACTTCGGCGTCGTCGATGCGATGGTGCGCGAATACCTTCCCAAGCGCGGATTCATCGAAAGCGGCTACCAGGGTGAGCTATTGCACCCCGACATGCTGATCGAGATCGAAGCCAAGGCCCACGTTCCTTAGGCGCACCGCTCGTTCTATTGCGGTGGGTGGCGGCGCAACGTTGGCGTCCCAAGCCGCTCACGAGGACATGCCACACGCGTTTCGCCACGGTTGGTTCGCCCGCCTCTTTTGCGGAGAGGGCCCGCGCGAGAGATGCCTGGGGCGCGGTTACTGAACGCACGCGTTACGGGTGGGCGTCACCCCGGCGCGGCGGCGCCATCATCCACGCACCGAGTTTGCGCACCCACGCATTGTCTGGGTCGGCGAGGTCTTCACTTGTCTCGTAGTGGTTTGAGCCGGGCCACATGTGGTGTTCGATCACGCATGGCGCGTGATCGAGACAGGCGATAAACGCGCGTGAGGTGCTGACTACCTCCGGCAGGTCCGCCTCGCCGTAAGCTACGAAGAACGGGGTGGAGTTACCATCGGCGCAGGTGACGGGGCTGTATGACTCGCTGTCCTCGGGGTCCGCAAACACGAGCGGGTGAACGAGCTCGGTAACGCCGCCGGGAACGGCGCTCTGCATCCGCAGGTCGAAGATGCCGCTGACGGGTAGACAGCCCTTTATCGCGTCGTCGGGCAAACCGCGCGCCCGCAACCGGTCGCGGCTCAACGCCACGAGGGCAGCGAGATGGCCGCCGGCCGAATGGCCGCCATAGAACACGCGGTCGGGATCGCCGCCGTATTCGGTGGCCGCGCGGTGAACCAGCGCTAGCGCGTCGATACAGTCCTCCAAAATGGCGGGAAATTTCGTGCTCGGCGCCAGGCGATAGGACACCGACACGAAGATCGCCGGCAGCGCGAGGATCGGCGGCGCCATAAAGCCCATCCATTCCTTGTAGCCGTGCCGCCAACTGCCGCCGTGGAGGAAGCACAGCACCGGAAGCCCAGTGAGTGCGGCATCGTCGGGCAAATAAAAGTCCACCTTCTGCCAATAGTCCGCACCGTAGGGAACGTCGAGGATCGTCCGGCAGCGCGGCTGTATGATCTTCGAGGCGGTGAGTATGCGCCGCGCATAATCCTCGCCCGCCGGGAACAGCATCGGCCCGAGGTCGGGCATGTCGTCGAACGACATAACGGAACCTCCACGGAGCGGTGTCCGCCAACCATAGCAGGTGCCCGCTCCATGAGAAGCATCGGTACGCGGCGCTAGGGACGCATGTGGATCGGTGGTATCCGCGACTTTCGAATTTGATTCAAATAGAGAATGTCGGATATGATAAGGTCAAACCGCGCTCGGCGTTGTTGTCCCGCGTGTGCCTCGGATAGTTGAGGAAGAACACGCGACGCACTGCCCGCTCGTGATCGAGCGTTACGCGGCAACGCCTTTGCTAAAATTAGCAGGTGCGGTTCGCGGTTGAACACGCTCAGCTTTGGTCTACCGTCAGTACGACGTCTGGCAACGCTGTTGAGGCTGTGACTACCGAAACTCGGCGGCTCGCAGACCATCGATCGGCCACCGCACAGCGCGCCGGCCTCGGGCCGGCACGTAACGACTGGGAGGACTACTAATGAACAAGTTGCTGAGGACGTCCCGCCGCGCGCTGATCGTCGGGGCAGTTTTCGCGGCGGCGGGCATGCTCGCCGATGTGAGCCCGGCGGCTGCGGGCAAGTCCAAGATCAAGGTCATCTTTCCGACCGCGGATACCACCTACGGCGTTCCCTTCTACATCGCCGAGGACAAGGGCTGGTTCAAGGATTTGGACCTCGAGATCGAGATCCTTCGCATGATCGGTAGTGGCAACGCCCTGCGCGCGTTGGTTGCAGGCGAAGCCGATATCTCCACCATCGGCCCGTCGACGACGATGCTCAGCATCCTCGCCGGTAGCGGTGTCAAGGCCGTCGGTTCGTGGCAGCCGCGACAGGACTATCAGGTCATCGCGGCGGGCAAAAACACCAAGCTCGAGGATTTGGTCGGAAAGAATTTTGCCGGTGCCGGCGGCCCCGGCATGCTCAACCACATGGCGTCCATGATCTTGAAAAAGCATGGCCTGAACTCCAAGATCACACACGTGTCGATCGGCGGGCATGCCGACCGGCTGGCGGCGGTGATTGCGGGCAAGGTGGACTACTCGATGGTCAACACCCTGACTGCCACCAAGGCCGGCGACCACATCAACTTAATCACGCCCGTAACCAAGGAACTCGGCAAGCTGGGCTACAACTATCTCGTGATCAAGGGGAAGGATTTGGACGATCCCGCCAAGCGCGAAGCCTTAAGCAAGTTCATGAAGGGCTCGATCATGGGTGCACGTTACACGATCGAACATCCGGACGAAGCGGCGGCGGCGATGCACAAACGCACGCCCGACATCTCGCTCGACCTCATCAAGAAGGTCGTTCGTGAGCTCAGTGCGTATGGGGTTTGGGGAGTAAATGGCGGCATTCCCATCGAGATCACCGATTTCACGGCAGCAACGTACCTCGAATACGGGGTGATCAAGAAAGCCATTTCCCGTGAACAGATACTCGACGCCTCTATCATTGAGCCGATCATCAAGGAACTGGGCGCCTACTAAGGTCCCAAAGACACGAGCCGCCCGCGCCGCGTAACGCCGTCCCCCGCAGCCGATCGGTCTATTTGGGACGTGTCGGGTTAGTGCGACCGCCAGACCGAGGTGCCGATATGGGTACGTCTTTTCGACACACTCATGCCCATTGGGGGGCTTACACCGCGAAGGTAGAGGACGGCCGATTGGTCTCGGTCGAGCGTTTTGAAGGAGACCCCGTCCCGAACGAGCTCATCGACGCGGTTCCTAGCGCCGTCTACGCCGAAAGTCGGGTGAAGCAACCGGCGGTGCGCGCCGGATATCTTGAACGCGGGCCGCAAGGTAGCGGGTCGGGCCGTGGCGCGGAGCCCTTCGTCAATGTTTCGTGGGATGAAGCGCTCGGCCTCATTACGCGCGAACTCACCCGGATCAAAAGAGAGCACGGCAACGCCGCGATCTTTGGCGGTTCCTCTGGCTGGGCAAGCGCCGGCCGGCTGCATCACGCGCCTACCCTGTTGCACCGTTTCCTCAACGGCTTTGGCGGCTTCACAGACCACGTGACGAACTACAGCTTCGGCGCCGCCCTGGTGATCATGCCGCACGTAGTAGGCAGCGTCGAGTCGGTGGCTGGCGCCCTCACCTCCTGGCCCAGCATCGTCAAACACACGAAGCTCGCGGTCATGTTCGGGGGCGCAGCCCTTAGGCACGGGCGCGTAACGTTCGGCGGGGCCGGCGACAGGTCCTATGAGAAATGGCTGCGTCGGGCCAAGGAGGCCGGTGTCGCGTTCGTCAATATCAGCCCGATTCACGACGATGCCCCGGATTTTCTGGATGCCCAGTGGATCAGTCCACGGCCCACCACGGATGTCGCACTGATGCTGGGGCTTGCCCACACGCTGGTTACGGAGAATCTCCACGATCAGGCCTTCCTCGACCGCTATTGCGTCGGTTTCGATAGGTTCAGGTCCTACCTCCTGGGAGAAAAGGACGGGCAGCCCAAAGACGCTGCTTGGGCGGCAGGAGTTGCGGACGTCGAGGTCGACGAGATCCGCACACTGGCCCGCCGCATGGCGGGATGCCGCACGATGATCATGACTGCTTGGTCGTTGCAGCGGGCCGATCACGGGGAGCAGGTCTGCTGGATGACCACGGTCCTAGCCAGCATGCTGGGTCAAATCGGTCTTCCGGGCGGCGGTTTCGGTTTCGGCTACGGCTCGATGAACGGAGTAGGGAACCCACGCCGGCGCGTCAGCGTCCCAGGGCTTATTTCGGCCGGTAAGAACCCGATCGACGGCTTCATCCCGGTCGCCCGAATTACCGACATGTTGCTCAACCCAGGTGAGGTGATCGATTTCAACGGGATGAAGCTTACGTTCCCCGACATCCAGCTCATCTACTGGGCCGGTGGCAACCCGTTCCATCATCAGCAGGATCTCAATCGGCTCCTGCGGGGATGGCGGCGGCCGAAAACGATCATTGTCCACGAACCGTGGTGGACGTCCACGGCGCGCCACGCTGATATCGTTCTGCCGACCACGACGACCCTCGAGCGCAACGATATCGGGGCCTCCCCGTTCGATCGCTTCTTCTTCGCGATGCAGCAGGCGATCGAGCCCGTTGGCCAGGCCCGCAACGATTACGACATATTCGCCGACCTCGCCGGACGGCTGGGTTTCCGCCAGGACTTCACCGAAGGGCGCGGCGAAATGGAGTGGCTCAGGCATCTCTATGACGTGGCGCGGCAGGGGGCCGCCCAACACAAGGTGGAACTCGTCGAATTTGAAGCCTTTTGGGAGCGAGGCCATGTGGAGATACCGGAGCCAGAGGACGATTACGTGATGCTGGCAGATTTCCGCGCCGACCCAGACGCTCACCCTCTCAACACGCCGTCGGGCAAAATAGAGATTTATTCGGAAACGATTGCAGCTTTCGGATATGACGACTGCCCGCCCCATGCCGCCTGGTTGGAACCCGCGGAATGGCTGGGTGGAGAGTCTGCCCGGCGGTGGCCGCTGCACATCCTTTCAAGCCAACCCACGCAACGGCTACATAGCCAGATGGATGACGGATCAGTAAGTCGAAGCCATAAGGTCAGGCAGCGGGAGCCGATATGGATCAACCCCGCCGATGCCAAGCCGCGCCACATCAATGACGGTGATATCGTGCGTGTCTTCAACGATCGAGGCGCCTGTCTCGCGGGCGCTGTGGTGACGGAGGCCATGCGCCCCGGCGTCGTCCAACTTTCCAACGGAGCCTGGTATGACCCCGTCGAACCCGGCACGATGGGTAGTCTTGAGCGCCACGGCAACGCCAACGTTCTCACCCTAGACAAGGGGACTTCAAAACTCGCGCAGGGCCCAAGCGCGCTGACGGCGCTGGTGCAAATCGAAAAGTACGACGGCAAAGCGCCCCCGATTAGCGTTTTCTCGCCACCTCGTATGGTCGGTCCCAAGGCCTCATGAGCCACCGCACAAGTCTCTAAGTCTTGTGCCTTCTCCGACGTCGGCGTTGGGTCACAGCTGCCTCGCACCGAGGGCGCCCGGCACGTCTGGATCTGTGGGTGAAGCGGAAGGAAACGCCACGAAAGCGGAAGTCGGCATTAGAGAGTCAGCACTTGAAGGTTGACCGGACGTGCCGTGTCGAATCCCATATTCGGGCCCGTGAGACTCGACGTCGGGCGCTGTGCTCTCGTCCTTGCAGCACGGCTAGAGTTGGCGCAGGCTTGAACAATGCGCCCGAGAGAGTTGTACGTCGCGGCTATCCTGCTCGCTGTTTTTGGCGATGTCACGCTAGCCGCAGCTCTGCAAGCTGGGCAGTTGACTCCGTCATCCAGAACCTTGATCAGCTCTCCGGTCCTTACTGTGATACCAGTGTCGCTTGGAGTAGGCCCGTGAGCGAGCCACACGCCAAACCGACCGCCCTGGCAGGCGATGCGCCGGCGATCATGCGGGCACGCGGTCTCCACAAGCGCTTCGGCGGGCAGGTCATCCTCGACGAGGCAGAGTTCGAGTTGCGCCGCGGGGAGGTCGTGCTGCTGCGGGGCCCGAACGGTTCGGGTAAGACCACGCTCCTCAATATTCTCACCGGCAACATCGAGCCCGACGAAGGCAGTATCGAAATTGCCACGGACGATGTGCTCGACAAGAAAGACTTCGATTTTCCCCGGCCGTGGTGGCGCGATCTCCTACCGGTCGATCATTTCACGCCCGAACGAATCGCCCACCAGGGAATAGGCCGCACCTGGCAGTACGTTCGCCTGTTTCCGACGCATTCGCTTCGCGACAACGTGGTTCTGGCGATGAAGAACCAGACCGGCGAAAACCCGGTTGCGGTGTTCTTCCGCCGATCGGCCATCCGCCAGGAAGAGGCCGTGTGGGGCAAGCAAGCCGATGGACTGCTGGTCCGCTTCGGGCTCGACGGGCGCGAAACCTCGTCGGCCGACATGGTCTCGCTCGGCCAATCGAAACGCGTCGCTATCGCGCGGACCGTCCAGGCCGGCGCGCGCATCCTGTTTCTCGACGAGCCGCTGGCCGCGCTCGACGCCAACGGCATCCGCGACATCATGGGGTTGCTGAGCGATCTCGTGAAGCAGCACGCCGTGACTCTCGTCATCGTCGAGCACATATTCAACATTCCCAAGGTGCTGGACCTGGCGACAACGGTCTGGACGATCGACAACGGCGCCATTCGGGTGGAAACGCCGGCCGCCATCCGCAAGGAGTCCTTCCACGACGAAGGCGGCGCGCTGCGGCCGTGGTTGACCGAACTCGCCGGTTCAGCCGACGCCATCGTCGACGAGGACCTGCCCGGCGGCGGGCTGCTGTCCCAGATCCGACTCGATCCCGGGTTTGCCGGCCAGCCGGGGCTTGAGGTCAAGGACCTCATCGTGCGCCGCGGACGGCGCCGGGTGATCGGCCGAACCAGCGCCGAGGATAAAGTCGAAGGATTGTCCTTCAGCGTGCCGCGTGGCTGCCTGGCGGTCCTGCAGGCGCCCAACGGGTGGGGCAAAACAACCTTCCTGGAAGCGCTTTCCGGCATCATTCCCATTGCCGGCGGCGAGATGAGCCTCTACGGGAAAGCGGTCCACAAGCTGCCGACTTGGTCGCGCGTCGGCCATGGTTTGGCGGTGATGCAAAGCCGTGACAACGCGTTTCCCAATCTGTCCGTCGATGAATCGCTCAAGCTCGCGGGCATCGATCAGGCGCCAGAGAACGTGCGCCCGTTTCTCGGCCGGCGCATCTCGGATCTGAGCGGCGGCGAACGCCAGAAGGTCGCGGCGGCCTGCTCGTTGTCCAAGTTGAACGGCTCGATCGTCATTCTCGACGAGCCGTTCGGCATGCTGGACGCCGCGTCGATCCCCAAGCTGCAGGACGAGATCGCGGCCAACAAATCGGGAGCCACGTTGATCCTCGTGCCGGCGGCGTCGCAGTCATAGGCCGCCTGCCCGGGCCGACAACTCCGGCACGCGAAAAATAAGCGTGGCACCCGGCACTCCCCGCCTTTCGCCAGTGCTGCAGCGGCTTCCTAATCAGCCGCACCCTGGAAACGGTACGGGAGTTTTTCCGGGTCGTGCTTGTCGCCAAGCGCCTTGGTCCATAGATCGTATGGCTCGATAATGTGCGAATCGCCTGAGGCAACATATTTTAGTGCCATCGATCGGATGCCTTCTGTTGGCGGCCGCGCATATGCGCGGCCGCTCCTATCCGATGTGTTGGCGAACGTCGACCACTCACCGGACCTCGACTCCGAGCGATTACTTCCGCAAAACTTTGACACTGCGGTCCGGATTGACCTGACCGATTCCGAGTGAGCCAATGATGTCGCCGTCGGCATCCAACTCTATCGAACCGACGAGACCCGCGAAGGGCGTCACGCCGCGCAGAGTTTGGGTGGTGACCTTGCCCGACTTCTTGTAGGCCGCGACGATCATTCGTGCCGTGTCGTAGGCATAGGCCGGGACATAGTGCGGCGTGGTATTGAAACGGGCTTTATAGGCCTTGTTCCACGCATCGGCTCCTTTCGTCACGCCAGGCAATGTGTAGTGCGGCGCCGTAAAAATGGTGCCCGCGAGCTCCTCGGTGGGCTTGTCCTCGTACAATATGGTGATGAAAGACATCGTCGCCAAAACCGAGCCGGTCCTCACGTAGGTCCGCACCGCCTTGAGCAACGGATACACGTGGAGGGCGAATCCATTGATGATCGTGAGGTCGGGCTTGAACTTGGCCGCCTTGAGGACCAGCGTGTTGTAGTCCTTGATGTTGAAATCATACATCTCGCGCATGAATTTCACGTCGGTGCCTTTGAACGCCGGCTCGACTAACATGGCGAATTCCTCGTCGATGGCCGCGAAGTTCAAGGCAAGGATGGCAACCTTTTTGGCCCCGTGCTGCTTGATGTAGTCCACATAGACCGGCCCTTCGAGCTTGTAATGGGGGAAGATCCTCAGCCGGTTCGGATCCTCGCCCGCTAGAAACGCGTCGAACGCGACCATGAAGTGGGGGATCCCGGCTTTGTCGATTTCCGGCGCGATCGCTTTTGAGATAGCCGAGTAGCCGGAGAGATAGACATCAACCTTGCCGAGCAGGTGCTTCTTCGCCGCCGAGATCGCATCCCTCGGATTGCCGGCATTATCCTGCAAATCGAGCTCAAAGATATCGCGCGATACGCCAAGCTCTTTCGCCGCGTCGTCGAGCCCCATCTGCAGGCCCTTGGTGTAATCGTTGAAAACAAGGGAAATCGGTCCCGTCAACGGGCCGTTGACGGCAATGCGCACCTTGTCGGCGGCTTGAACCAACGAACTCGTCGCAACCAGCGTTGCAGCGACAAGCAGCGCCGCCACTGCGGCGAGCGTTGCGCCCCGTAACGTTTTCCTGTGATCCAGCATGTTTTCCTCCGATATCGCGGTGTAGCGAAATTTGTTCGCGATTCAAGCTATCGTAGTCGCGATTGATTTTGATCGTCGAGTCGAAACCCGCGCGCCAATCAGCCGAGGCGGTATTCGCCGGCCAGCCCTTGCGGCCTGAAATGCATCATGGCGATCAGCAGCAGGCCGTAAATCAATAGGCGCAACTCGCCGGCCATCACGTCGGGAAGGTCGGCGAAGCGCAGGGATTCGGGAATTGCGAGCAAAACGAAAGCCCCGACCAAAGGCCCGCGAAACGTATTGCCGACGCCGCCGACGATGATCATGGTCAATAGCAGCAGTGAATCGGCGAGCGATGCCGTGGACGGGTCGATGTAGCTGATGTAGGACGCGTAGAGCACGCCGCCGAACGCGGCCATGGCGCAGGAGATGGCGATCGCCTGCACCTTCGCGATGCGAACAAACTTTCCGAGACCGCGCGCGGCTAACTCGTCGTCGCGCAACGCC
The DNA here is from genome assembly GCA_965261735.1 of Alphaproteobacteria bacterium. GTDB lineage: Bacteria > Pseudomonadota > Alphaproteobacteria > SHVV01 > SHVV01. The sequence continues at coordinate 4,514,970 of OZ253470.1, read as the reverse complement.
TTAAGCATTCGTCCCCACGGCGACGACAGGAGCGTGCGGCAGAACAGCAGAGACAAGGCCGCGAAGGCGGTGAACAAGACGGCAATCGATTCGATGGAGATGAACTCGAAGCCGAACATTTCCGGCTTGGGGATGCCGCGCAGCCCGTACGGACCGTTGGTCAGGTTAACCAGCGTGCCAGGTTCGTCACCGCGCGAGTACCAGTTGTAGATGACGCTGAAAAACGCGAATTGGATCGACAGCGAGATCAGCACGAAGAAGTCACCGCGAAACCGCCACGCCGCGAGCGACAACGCGAAGCTCATGATCACCGCCAGCCCGATGCCCAGGCCGGCGGCCGGTAGGAAATCCCAACCCCAGGCCAATACCGAGATAGCGTAGGCATAGGTCCCGATGGCGAAAAATACCGCGTGCGATAGGGTCAGCAGACCGCAATAGCCGACGATGATGTTCAGGCTGAGCGCGACGATCAGGTAGATGTCGAACAGGATCAGAAGGTGAAGCGCGTAGTTCATGCTTCCGCCTCGAGGCGCGCGCGTTTGACGACCAGGCCCTGCGGCCTGAGCAGCAGGAACAGGGCGAGAAGCCCGAAAGTTATCCCGTCCTGCCAGCTTGCCGAAATGTACCAGATCACCTCGGCGCGAACGATGCCGAGCAGCAGACCGCCAATGACCGGCCCGATGAACGAGCCCCGGCCGCCGATGATCGCGGCAACCACGGCCAGCAGCAACGTGTCGAGACCGTTGTGGGGGTGGAAGCCTATCTCGCGCGCCACCAATAGCGCGCCGACCGCAGTAATCACGCCCGACATCCCGAAAGCGATCATCCTAAGCCTGCTAATGTTGAACCCGCGCAAGGCTAGTTCGTGCGGATTGTCCGATAGCGCGCGGAACTGCAAACCTGTGTCGGTGAAGGACAGCCACAGATAAAAGACTCCGAGCAATACGACGGAAACCGCCGCCGACCACAGTTGCGTAGCAGTGAAGATGAGTTCACCGAAGAAAAACGCTTCATCCCTGGCAATCCTGATTGCCTTGGGGTGGCTGCCCCACAGGATGACCAGGATCTGCACGGTGATGATGTAGACGCCGAGCGAGACGATCAGATGCGAGATGAAGGCCGCTTGCCGGCGCGCGAGCGGCGCGTGGTTGAAAACGTCGATCGCGATCGCGAACAAAGCGCAAAAGCCGAGCGAGGCGGCAAACGATACGTACCACGGGACACCGCCCTTTAGGCAGATCCAGGCGACATAGGGCGCCACTACGTAGATGCCGCCCAGCGCAACATGAAATACACGAGTCGGCAGGTACACCAACTGAAACGCCAGTGCCATGAGGGCGATGATCAACCCGTTCAATATCCCGTTCGCCAGGATCTGCATGCCTTCAGCTCAACCATTCGGCGCTATCAACGAACGGCACCATGGAGGTGAAGAATATCCGCCAATCCGTTTGTAGCAAAGCCCTCGACGCCCCGCTTCCGTTCTCGCTGCCGAGCTTGGCTGAGGCCATGGCGAGGTTGGCGTCAGCGTCGATCGGTTTTTCTTTTGGAGGGATCGCTTGGTCCGGGCGCCGCCTGCGCGTATGATCGTGGACCAAAAGGGTAGCGCCTAGGCCGGTGACACCGGCCGCACGACGACACGCGGGGAGACGAGCATGAACCGCCGACCGCTGCGCGAGATCACGGAAGAGGAGATTCGGACCTTTGAGGACGATGGTGTCGTCTGCGTGCGCGGTGTGCTGGACGGGGAGTGGGTCGCCCGCATGCAGCGTGCGACCGACGAGATCCTCGATCATCCGACAAAGTTCGGCCAAGACATGAACGAAGCGGACGAAGGCGGCCGCTACGCCTTCGACCACAACATGTGGCTGTTCCGCGACGAGTTCAGAGCCTTCATCTACGAATCGCCGAGGGCGGAAGTAGCCGCGAAAATTCTACGCTCGAAGGTGGTCAACCTTATCTTCGACTTCCTGCTGGTCAAGGAGCCGCACTCGCCGACGCCGACCACCTGGCACCACGACACGCCGGGCAATCCGGTCGAGGGCAACTCCTGCGGCATGTGGCTCTCGCTCGATCATGTGACGTCCGAAAGTGGCGCGGTGGAGTGGGTGCGCGGTTCGCACAAGTGGGGCAAGCGTTTCGATACGGTCGGCGACGGGCGCACGAAGCGCGAGGGCTACGGTTATATCGGCGACAAGCCGGCGCTCGAGGCGATGCCAGACATCGCCGGCAATCGCGACAAGTACGACATCGTCAGCTTCGAGACCTTTCCGGGCGACTTCCTGGTCTCGAACCTGCTTATTTGTCACGGCGCCCCCGGCAACGCTACCGACCAACGCCGGCGCGCTTTGGGCGTCCGCTTCGCCGGCGAGGGGTCGACCTACGCGGTGCGCACTGGCGTCTCGTTCAGCCTCGGTCCCGCAGTCGATCCCGGCATTGCCAACGGCGATCCGTTCCCCGATGCGCCCGACCACCATGTGTTCCCCAGATTCGGCCCAAACTGGGAAGACCGGGCCCCGTAGAAGAGCCTTCGCACGTAGTCCGCGCCGCCCCTGCATGAACCCTTACCAGCAGAGCCCGGAAGCCACGCATGGCCGATCTCTTTTCGCTGAAAGATAAAGTCGTGCTCATGACCGGCGGCTCGCGCGGGCTCGGTTTTGCCATGGCGCGTGGGATGGCCGAGCACGGCGCCCACGTCGTCCTCAATGGCCGCCAGCGCCAGACGGTCGAGGCCAAGGCGAACGAGCTTTCGGCTACCGGCCTGGCAGCGTCGGCGCTGGCCTTCGACGTCGCCGACTCGGAGGCGTGCGTGGCCGGGGTCAAGAGCGTGATCGACCAGCACGGCCGCCTCGACGTGCTCGTCAACAACGCGGGGACTGCCGAGTACTCGGCCGTGACGGAGTATCCGACCGACATGTGGCAGCGCCTGATGGACATCCACCTGACGGCGAGTTTCGTGCTGGCACGCGAGAGCGGGCGCCAGATGGTGGCCCAGGGAAGGGGCACCATCATCAATATCTCTTCGGTTGCCGGACCTGCGATCGCGCTGCCGACCATGCCGGCCTACGCCGCGGCCAAGGCCGGCCTGACCGGCCTCACGCGGGCGCTCGCGGTCGAACTCGGGCCCCAGGGCGTGACCTGTAACTGCATCGCACCCGGTTATTTTCACACCGAGTTGGGCGGCGCCTTGACGGAGGGCGAGCCGCCGCCCGAGCCGGTACGGCCGTTCTACGACAAGGTGAGCGAGCACACGCCGCTCGGGCGTTGGGGCGACCCCAGCGAGATCGCCGGAATCGCGGTGTTCCTCGCCTCGGACGCGGCCTCCTACGTGAACGGTAGCATCCTCACGATCGACGGCGGAATGTCCGTACTCCAATAACGAAGCGCTTGATCGCGTGCCGGCGCGAGGCGATGTAGATTGACTGAAGCAAACATGGAAGGCCCGATGTTCGCTCGCCTCCCGCCTTTTTTTAACTGCTATGTCGACGATGGATCAACCCCGCCGATGCCGCACTGCGCCATATCCATGACGGAGACATCGTGCGTGTCTTCAACGATCGAGACGCCTGTCCCGCGGGCGCGGTGGTGACAGAGGGCGTGTGCCCGGGCGTCGTCCAACTTTCGAACGAAGCTTGGTATGATCCGGTCGAACTCGGCACGATGGGCAGTCTTGAGCGTCACGGCAACGCCAATGTCCTCACCCTAGACAAGGGGACTTCAAAACTCGCGCAGGGCCCGAGCGCGCTGACGGCGCTGGTGGACATCGAAAGCTATGACGGTAAAGCGCCGCTGATTAGCGTTTTCTCGCCACCCCCCATGATCGATCCCAAGGCCTCATGTGCCACCGCGCAAGTCGCTAAGTTTTGGGCTTCCTCCAATCTCGGCTTTGGGTCAAAACCGGGCCTATGTCGGCACCGCCAGTCAGGTCCGCTCCTTGGGGTGAAGCGGAAGGAACGGGTTGAAAAGCAGACGTTGCCGCTCGAAGGTCGGCTTTCACGGGTAGATCGGTCCTACCAGTGGCTTGGTCCGGACTTCGCCTCTTAGCCACAAGCGGACCATCGACAAGCTTCGGGGGTCAGTCCATTCCTCAGCTAGCCTTTCGGGCAGGGGCGTTCGATCAGCATGGAGTCACCAAACTCGTGCGCACGGTAGCCGCGATCAACTGCGGCCGCTGTGATCCGGTTCAACATCGGCTCGTCGGCGAAGGCCCGTAGGAGCTCGAAGTGGCTCTCGCCAGGCTGGTGTATGCCGGTGAGGATTGCACCGACGAGGCACAGCCGGGTCTCGCACCCGATGCGGTTACGCGCAAACCCGTCCCCAGCCCGCACGAGGCCGTCGGCATTCGCCGCGGACTCAAGCGCGCGCACCACTGTGGTGCCGATCGCGATGATGCGCGCACCGTCAGCCTTCGCCTGGTTGATGACCGCTGCTGTCCTCTCTGAAATGACATACGGTTCGTCGAAAGGCAGCCGCAGGTCGAGCATCGGATCTCCGGTCGACGAGATTCCGGCCGCATGCGTGAGCGTGGCAAGGTTGATGCCGCGCCGTCGCCATGCCGCTACCATACGCCAGTCGAGGGCAAATCCGGCTGATGGCGGCTCGAACGCAACCGGGTTGGCGGCTAGGCTCGTCCAGACATCCCACAAGGCCAGCGGTGCCGGAACGTGCGCGTATTGGATGGGCCGCCCATGCCGTGAAAGGCCAGCGAGGACGGCTTTTCGGTTGCCCTTTTGATGGTCACAGACGGCACAAGCAGAAGCCGCGCCGCCAGATGGGCGACAGCTTCGTGCGCATGGTCAAGGCGCTAGGCCCCGGACCCAGCCCATCCAAGCGGGTTGGCAAGGGTGTCTACGAGTACATGATTGGGGTGTACGGCTGGCCAAGCGAAAGGCGGATCGCGCTCGGCGTCAAGGTTCCGGAGAGCGAGCGGATCACATGGTGAGCCTCTGTCCTATCTGCGGAAAAGCTGGAGGAAACCCAGCAAAGTCTGCAGCGGCCGGGCCGTTGGCTCGGGGAGCTACCCCGCGCCGGGTATCAGGCTGTTCTATTCAAGAACGAATTGATATTCTGAGAGCAATCCGGAAAAATCATCGGGAAAGCGCGCCTCGAAGGCGGCGCGGGACATGGGGCGGTCATGTTTCCAGCGGCGGCGGTCAAGGACGAAGCCCAGGGCGAACTGGAGAAGCCTGAGTACGAAGGGGCGACCTCTCTTCGACACCCACATCATCGTCGACTGGTCGGCGCGGTCTAAGCCGAGTCCTGCGAAGCCCACCAAGGACGCAATTTGGTGGGCTGTCGCCCGCGTCGACGGCGGCAGCGCGTCGGGTACTCAAACCCAAGTATGCGCGTACCCGCGACGACGCTCTGCGGTGCCTCGTCCGCTTGATCGCGGACGAACTCGACGCAGGCCGGCGTGTGCTTGTCGGATTTGATTTCCCCTTTGGCTATCCCGCGGCCGGGACGTATCGGATGCCACGGTCGACGTGGTCGAGCGACAGGACCGAATTGCGGTCGGCGACGTCTCGTGGCGGCGCTTCGACTCGCGCTGCGAAGCCGCAACCCTCGCGGAACGGGTTCGTGAAGTGCCACCAGCGTCGCTCGATCGTGAGCGCCCCAATGCCAGCTGTCTGCCGCCTGCAGGCGCCGCTTGTTCGAATGCCCGGGATTCCCACAGCATTTCGGGCGCCCCGGTTCACGAGGCGGTCCCGATCGGCGTCGTCCCGGAGTCCGGCGCAGTTCGTTCAGAGGGGGCGCAGCCGCCGCAAACCGCAACGGGCAGATTGTGCCGGGTTTGGCAGCGTCAGCAGGGATCGGTCCGCAATGCGGAAACCGTTCAGTCCAGATCCCCGCCATTCGCTCGCACGATTTCCAGCAGTCTCTGAAAACGATCGTCATGTTCGAGGTCAGGCTGGGCGGCCCGTACGGCACTTAGGCACCTTGCCAGATCGGGGAAGTACCCTCGAGCCGCGTCGCCAACGACTCGGTTCAGAAGCTCCAGTGCTGACTCCGGTAGCCGCGCATCCAATTGCGCTTTATGAACGGAATGCGCAATTCGATCCGGGTACTGCAGCGGCCGCAGCCAAGACGAGACTTGTGCTAATGCCTCGGGAAACCCATCCCCCGCCGCAATGCACGCTTCGGCGAAGCTCTCCGAAACCGATTCAGAAATAGCATCAGGCGTGTTTGGCCAGATCGCCCTCACGTAGGGCGCCCCCCTGTTCCTCCAGTAGTCGGCTCTCTGATCGCCGGCACTGTCGACGGCGCGGAAGAATGTCTCAGCCGCATGGTCAAGCGCGTCCTGGGGCAGCGCTCGCATGGCGAGTGCCAATTCGCGCTTTCCGAGGATGTCTCCTGGATCGAGCCCGGCGAACGTCAGCAATGACGCGTACTGTTCACGGTGTCGGCCAAGCTGACCGTAGTGGTTTGCCGTATTCAGGAACGCCGGCTTGAGCAACTCCATCAAGGGTGGATAGAGCCTCGGCGACCAAAGGAACCCTTCCCATGCCGAGCGTGCTTCCACCTCGGAGTTTTCCCACTCGAAGAGTGGAAGCAAGAATCGGACCGTCCATTCGCGGTCTACTCGGAACAACGAAATCGCGTGAGTTGCCAGCAACACGCGGCTATGGCGGAACTTCGGAACCCCCGTGTCACAGAGCTGGGTAAACACGCGCCTTGGCTCGTCTGCCAGACCTCGTCGGTCCTCAAGGTCGCTTCGGTACCACCAGTGAATCAGCCCCTCCGTAACATGTCCCACGGGATGGTTGATCGCACGGCCGACGAAATCGTCCTCTGAGGTGGCCTCGGTTTGTCGGACAGCTTGGCGGCTTGATTAAGGTGTATTCCAGTTGTCGTTCATGCCGCCAGAATCCCTTTGCATCGATCTCCTTGCCGTTGTTGTTGCGCCTGTGGGGATGTGGGCAAGGCGCGTAGCGGCTTGTCCATCATATCCACAGGCGGGGCGCCGCGGTAGGCCTCGGCCGGCGTTTCCCCCCCGAGCGCCGAGTGCGGCCTCTCGGTGTTGTAGAAGTCGATCCACTCGCCGATGACGCGCCGGGCCTCGAAGCCGTCGGCGAGCTCGCGCAGATAGACGGCCTCGTATTTGAGCGAGCGCCACAGCCGCTCAATGAAGATGTTGTCCAGGCACCGGCCCCTGCCGTCCATCGAGATCCGGATGCCGGTCTCCCGCAAGCGCCCGGTGAAGGCGAAGCCGGTGAACTGGCTGCCCTGGTCGGTATTGAAGATCTCCGGCGTGCCATGGCGGGCCAGCGCCTCGTCGAGCGCGTCTGTGCAGAAGCCCGCATCCAGGGTGTTCGACAGACGCCAAGCCAGCACATGCCGGTTGGCCCAGTCCATGTGTTGGTAGCGACCGTAAATTTCCCATTTGTAACGACCCAAAATTTCTCACTTTGGGCTTGTCGCTGAAGGCGTCCCGGGCCGCTCTGTTGGCTTTGCCAACAGAGCGGGATCGGTGCGCGGATGTACAAATGGGAGACCAGGATGTTGTTGAAGCACTATCTGGACCGGGGTGTCTCGAAGGCGGAGCTGTCGAGGCGGTTCGGGGTGAACCGTCGGACGATCCACAATTGGGTCGATACCGGCCAACTGGACCGGGATCTGGCGGCCGGTGCGCGAGGGTATTCGCCCCGTCCGCCGGTGGCCCACAAGCTGGACCCCTACAAGGCGATCATCGACGCCCGTCTTGAGGCGTTCCCGAAGCTGTCGGCGAAGCGGCTTTTCGATGAGGTCCGCGCTGCGGACTACCCGGGCTGCTACTCTCGCGTGAACGACTACGTGCGGGCGACGCGACCGCGCGAACCGGTTGAATCGCTGGTCCGGTTCGAGACGCCGGCGGGGCGTCAGGGCCAGGTGGACTTCGGTACGTTCACGCTGCCCTGGGGCCGGCGCCATGCCCTGGTGATCGTCCTCGGCTACTCCCGGCTGCTGTGGCTGCACTTCTATACTCGGCAGACCATGCCGGTCCTGATGGAAGGTCTGGAGAGCGCCTTCGACCGGTTCGGCGGGGTTCCGGAGGAGCTGCTGTTCGACCAGATGCGCGCCGTGGTGCTGTCCGACGACCGCGGGGCCGGCGGCGGCCTGGTGCTGAACGAGGAGTTTCTGCGGTTCGCCGCGCACTGGGGGTTCATGCCGCGCTCGTGCCGACCCTATCGGGCCCAGACCAAGGGCAAAGTGGAGCGCCCGATCCGCTACATCCGCGAGAGCTTCTTCTACGGCCGCTCGTTTGCGAATGACAACGATCTCAACGAGCAGGCCGTGCGCTGGCTGGAGGGCACAGCCAACGTCCGCCGGCATGCCACGACCGGGGAGCGTCCTGTCGACCGCTTCGAGCGCGACGAGCGAGCGGTGCTTCTCCCCTTGGCGAACCATCCCTATCGACGTCTCGGCGTCCGGCATGCTCCGGAGCCCGCGCCGCGGCGACTGCCGGCAACCGTGAAGGTCGAGCAGCGACCGCTTAGTGTCTATGCGGAGGCGCTGCAATGAACGCTCCGGCGCCGGCCCGGCGCGACCGGCTGCGGGCAATGCTGGCGGACCTCAAGATGCCGGGCGCGCTGGAGGCCGTCGACGGCATCCTCTCGGACGCCGACGGCGGCACGATCTCGGCGGCCGAGGCCATCGAGCAGTTGCTGAACGCCCAGATCGTGCTGCGCAACAACCGCCGTCTCCAGACCGCCATGCGCTCTTCGCGGCTGCCGGCTGTGAAGACGCTCGATCAGTTCGACTTCGCCTTCCAGCCCAGCATCAAGCGCGAGCAGATCGAGAGCTTGCACGAGCTCGGCTTCCTGGACCGCGGCGAGAACGTGATCCTGCTCGGCCCACCAGGCGTCGGGAAAACGCACTTGGCGATCAGCCTCGCGATCGCGGCGGCCGAGGCCGGCCGGCGCGTCTACTACGGCACGCTCGCGGCGCTGATCGAGTCCCTCACCGAGGCCAAGGCCGCCGGCAATCTGACCCGGCGGCTGCGCGTGCTCACCCATCCGGCCCTGCTGGTGGTCGACGAGATCGGCTACCTGCCGGTCAACCAGGACGGCGCCGTGCTCTTCTTCCAGCTCATCAACGCCCGGCACGAGAGGGCGTCGACTGTGCTGACGTCGAACAAGGGTTTCGAGGACTGGGGTGGCGTGCTCGGCGACGAGGTCATGGCGGCGGCTCTCATCGACCGCCTTGTGCACCACTGCCACATCGTCAACATCCGGGGCAACAGCTACCGGATGAAGGAGCATCAGAACCTGCTGCAGTCCGGCTCGGATCGACGCAGGAAAAGAGCCGCCGCGTGATCGCCGGCTCAAACGGAGACAGGAGCGGTGACACCCGCCCGCTGTGGATAACCGGGTTGTCGCCGCCAGACTCTTGGCGGTCGCTGCGCCAACCCGGTTACCTACAGCTCGACCAAGTCCGACACCCCAAACACCGCGTCTGGGGGTACGACCGAACGCTCAAAGTGAGAAATATTTCGATCGACAAAAGTGGGAAATTTTCAGTCGCAATTGACACCATGATCGCCACCAGGTAAAGAAAGCCGCGCCGCACCGGGATGTAGGTGATGTCGGCGCACCAGACATGGTTCGCCCGCTCGATCGTCAAGCCTCTGAGCAGATAGGGGTAGACCCGGTGCTCGGGATGCGGATCGCTGGTGCGCGGCGCCCGATAGATCGCCTGAAGCCCCATCAGGCGCATCAGACGACCGGCCCGGCGACGACCGACGCGCACGCCCTCGCGGCGTAGATGACGGACCATCTGACGGGCGCCGTAGAACGGATACTTCAGGAACAACTCATCAATGCGCCGCATCAGCGCCAGGGTCTCCGGGCTCTCGCCCTTGGGCGTGTAATAGAGCGAGGAGCGTCCGATCGACAGCAAACGGCATTGACGGCTCAAGCTCAGCGCCGGGTGAGCGCGTATCACCATCGTTCGCCTCTCGGCCCGGCTCATCGACCGGACCCTCGAGACAAAAAATCCCGCTCCACCGTCAACTCGCCGATCTTCGCGTGAAGATCACGGATCTCGCTCTCATGGTCCCGACGGCGGCGCTCGCCCCCGTTCGAAAACACTTCGCCAAGACCATCGATCGCCTGCCGCTTCCATGTGCTCACTTGGTTCGGATGAACCTGGTGCTGCGAGGCGATCTCCTGAAGCGTCCGGTCGCCACGAAGCGCCTCAAGCGCGATCTTCGCCTTCAGCTCCCCGGAAAACCTGCGTCTCTTACTCATCGCGTATCCCTCCTCAGTCGGCGGAATACACCTTAAAAACCTGTCCGATTTTCCGGGGCCACCTCACTCCTCCTCCTCGACCTCGTAGTCGAGCGCCAGCACGCGATCGCACAACGAGAAGAAAGTCGCCTCTTGTCCTTCGAAGGTCCTGGCCTGCTTCTCCAACCACCAGCTCACCCCATGGGAAAGCTCCTGCAGCTTCTCCCCCGGCACATCGACCAATACCGGAGCCATTACGCGCCAGGAGCGTTCCCGCAGCTCGTCCTCCGACCACCGCTGAAGTGCTTCGCGCCACCGACCGCTCGGCCATGTTCCGTCCGCTGCCAATGCAGCCAGTGCCGACGCAGCCTCATCGAAATCGTCGCGGCAGCGCTCGTGCCAGTCGTCGGGCCGCCAATCGTCCGGCTCGGGATTGTCGCGCAGCCATTGGATTAGTCCATTTTGGTCGCGGGGCGAGGCGACGTGAACGCGCAACTCTCCCGGGTCGCCGGTCCAGGTCGGAAACTCGTCGCGTTCATTCGCAGCCAGCCGCCAATCCGGGTACTTGGCCGAAATCTCGTCCAGCCGGCCCCGGGCGGCGGCACTCAGTTCCGACCCGCTCCGGCTGACCTTGGCCAGCCGCAGCCAGACACTGCTTTCCTGCATCCGCGTCCAGCGTTCTTCTTCGATATCGGGCCTGTACATGTCGCGGGCGGACCCGCGAGAATCGCACCCTCGAGTGTGGCCAGCTCGTCTTCAGCGAGTTCCGGAGCCAGGGCGACCAGCAGCCGCATGGTTTCTCGCTGGGTCTCCACCGACCAAAGCCACCAATTGTCGTCGGCCAGCAGCCACCCGAGTCCCTGACTTCGAGGAACGATGTCGAGCTGCGCGGCTGCAAAAAATGCCAGTCGGCGGAACAGAGGGTAGGGTAGCAGCGACCAGGCTCCCGCCACGAGTCGCGCCTGGTCTGGCGACACGGCAGCCGCGGCCCTCCAAGCGTCACGGTTCAGCTCGATCAAGGCGGTCCAATCTCGGAAAGACGAATTCTGAGCGTGCTCACCGATTGATGGTTGGCTCACGTATGACAAATCGCTCTTGTCCTCCGCCCCGCCAAGCTCGTGCATGAGATCCAGCGCATCCTGAAGCAATCTGGTGAACTCAGTGAGCAGCGTCGGCAAGGCGGTCGCCCAATTCTCGTTACCCGCCAGCTCGCGCAGATCCCCATGCACGTGGCTTGCCGAGAGCATGATCTCCCAGTCAACGAGCTGTCGCATCCGCCCTTGTTCTTCGTAATCCTCATCCTCGTCAAAGGGCCATCGGAAGGGCGCCCGCAATGACACGCGCGGGCTGAGCAAGTCACGCAGTTCCAGCCGCAAGGTCGTTGTCAGGCCGTCTCTCTCGAAGCGGCCCCGCCATCGATGAAGATCGAGGTCTGGTCCGAGCCTCTTCACTCGATCAGCTAGCACAAGGCCCCAAAGCGTGCGCATCCGCTTGTCTGGGATCGCGTCAGGCGAATCCTTGCGGATGCGGTCCAATTCCTCGCCGCATTCGCGATCCTCGAGCCGGGCCAGCTCATCCAAACGATAGGCTATCCGGTCCGCAAATTCTGCGTGTAGCTTCCCTCCTTGCTTGACCAGCCAGAGGAGCAGCGCAGGGTTGCCAAGATGGCGGTTCAACCAGCGAGTCAGCTGCCACATCACCCTGTCAAGGCGGCCCTCCTGCGCACCCCAATTCGCGAGTGCCATCTGCGGAGCCAAGTCGTAGGGTGAGGGTCTGCGAATCAGGCTGAACGCGAGTTTCTCGTCCGCACTCGCCTTGGGCGGAACGCCGAAGCGGACCAGGTCGGCGTGCCCGAAACGGTCCTCACCGAGCGGTTCGAGCCAATCGAGGCCAGGCACCGGATTCAGGTCCGCGAACCGCATAGCGGGAAGGCCCTTTGAATCGCTCAGGGCCCATAACATGCGGCTGACAAAGTCATCCTGACTGGTGGCCGTGTCCGGGCGCGCCATGGCGTATTCGACGACGATCCGCTCCTTTCCACGTGCACCATCGCGGTAGGTGTCGGCCCAGGTGCGGAGGGTTCTGTGCAGGTAGGCGTGACGCCGATGTTCCCGATAAAGGATGGGCGTGACGTTCTTGGCGCGCCATTCGTTCGCACGCGCCTCCTCCTCGCGCTTGGAAAAGCTCCCGAACGCAAACATTTCGGGCGGCCATTCGCCGAGCAGACGGTCCGCCGCCAAGGCATCCATCATGTAGCGCAAAACGGGGTCGTCGATACTATAGCCGACAAAGCACACGACGAAGTTCCGAAGCAGCTCGCTGACGAAGCGCGCCGCCCAACGCTCCGTGAGGTAGGCAAGGCCGAAATCGCCGCTTGAGACCACCAGATTGTCCAGGTTGTTGTCGGCGGGGTCTTCAGGAAGCAGGCCGTGGAGGTACACCAATCCATCCCAGCGTTGCTTTGGGACGGGCAGCAACGGGGCTTCGAATCGTTCCGCAGCAGGTCGACCGTTCGCGATGACATGCTCGAATAGCCGGTCGAAGTTGGTCGTGATCAGCCGGGTGCGACGCTCGCGGCATTCCGCCAGAGTCAGCAGTGCGTCGTGCGTGGCAGTCGCAATGGGGGCAGAAATGTCCGGATCGAGGATCTCCGCGATCTTCTGGCGCACGGCTTGGCGACCTCCCACGAAGTTCGCCTCCAGCAAACCCACGGCCGTGTCATAACGCTTGGATTTGATGGCTGCCGCTTGCACCGGATCCGGGATGATCTCCAAGCGGGAATAAAGTTCGTCCACCAGCCCGGCAAATCCTGGCAAGCGAGCCGGATAGGAGATTCCAGCGCCACAGAAGAAGACGACACGGCCTTCTTCGTGCGCCTGCAACAGGCGCTCGGAAACATCTGGACCTCCCCGCACAAACTGCATGTGGGATACCCCCGACTCTCCTGTACCAAGCCCCCAGGCCCTCGAGCTGCGCCGGCGCAACCGAAACAGGGGCACCTCGCCCGTTGATTACCTCACTTCGCATCCTTCGCGTCACGTATCTTCGCGTAACGGCCAGCACCGGTCGCCGCGCGCCTGATCCTCGACGTACGAGCGCGGTGTTCCGGCGCTCGAACGACGGTGGCCGTAAGCGCCTGGGCAACAGTTCCAGTATTTGACGCGCGCATCCGCGCGCATCCGTGTCTCCCGAGGCAATTCGCATCCGGCCGTATTAAGGTACCCGCGCGCGAGGGGATTCATCAGGCGTAGGCCTGTTCGGTTAGCTACCTTTTGCAACCAACCAATAGCAGCGAGTTCGGGAGTCCCCCGAACGCGCGTTGAGGAGGGATCTGCCGCATACGACCCCGTCCCCGTCACCATCGCGCATGTACCGGTACGCGGGGTGCGACCGGTGGACGGGTGCGATCCCGTGCCGGCGCGCCTCCTTGCACGTGATCCTGCCGTTCCGGTTGTTGTCGTAGCGAGCGAGCACGTCGTCCCCACCAGCGCCCCGTCCGGTATCTCCTGCCGGTGTCGGCGCCGCCCGGCACACCATGGGCTCCATCGCGGTGCTCGCGCAGCCCTGAAGGATGCGTTCGAGCGCCGCGGCCTCTCGCCGATCCACGGTGAGCCCGTAGGCGCGCTTCACCTGGAGCACCCTTCCGGCGAACCAGCACCGGTTCCTGCCCGGGACCCATTCACCGGCGTCGTTGCCGCTCTTCTGCCGGCGGTTCACCTCCGGGGAGGCGAGCGTGAGGTTGCGAAGGTCCTGGGCGAACTGCTTTCGTGTGGCCCGATCCGCGGCGCAGAGTCCCGAGTCGTGTGCCTCGCTCGTCGCGACGATGTGCTCGATGTCGGTCTCAGTGGTGGAGGAGAAGCACTTCCCCGTGTAGGGACCGTAGATCACCCCGAGTTGCCGGACGATGTCCTGCTCCACCGACTGCGAATAGGGGTAGTCCCGCTTCCTCTCGTAGGGCGAACAGCGGTGCTCGGGCGTCACGGTGAGGCCGCGCCAGGTCTCGGCGGATGCGGAGCCGGCGAACGTGAGGGCGGGGAGCATGACCGAGAAGGCAAGGATCCGCGACGAGCTCCGCCGCGTGCCGCGCTCAGCTGACCGGCAGGTCATTCGTGAGCCCTTCGAGACGCCCTCGCCTTCTCGAAGTGGCGGAGCCCCGTCTCTAACGTGTCGCGGTACCCGCTATTGCAGAACCCCACGACCTCGCCGTTATACTCGGTCAGCGAGTTCGGCTGCACCGGCTTCCCCGACCAGGGGCGGGTTTCGTTGATGCAGTCGGCGATTTCGAGGGCGGGGATCGTGTCTCTCCTCCAGGGCTGGTCGAAGTCGTGCACCGTACACGAGGGCAACGGCAAGGCGGCATGACCGAGGCCAAGCAGCCCGCGGTGTTCGTGGACGGCAACAACGTGATGGGGTCGCGTGCGGATGGCTGGTGGCGCAACCGTGCCGAGGCCGCGGAGCGGCTTGTCGCCGAGATCGCTCCACTGGCGCGCGACAGCGAAGCCGCATGGACAATCGTGTTCGATGGACCCGGCCCGCCCGGCATGGCGCCGCCGCGCGAGTGCCTTGCCGTGGTTCATACCGGGCATCGACGGCGCAATGGCGCGGACGACCGCATCGTGGAGCTGGTCGATGCACTTCCAGACCGCAAAGCGGTTTTGGTCTACACCTCCGATGCGGGGCTTCGTGCCCGGGTGCACGCACTGGGCGCGGAGGTTGCAGGTGCCCGGACGCTTCTGGACGAATTCGCCGCGGGGTGCGACGCAGTGGAGCCGAGCGCCAGCGGCGGCCCACTTGCCCCCCGTGGACGGCATCGGGCGTAGCCGCGCCCTGGATGGCGCCGGCATCCGACAGGGCGGCCTCGGGATTCACAGTTTAGGTGTTGATCGGCGCGCCCGTTTGACGCCGATCGGCTCAGCAAGTTGTTGATTCCGTTCATTTGTCAGGGGCAATGTTCGGAGCCGAACAACATCTTCGACGACCCATTGCGGCGCCGGGGGCGGATCTCGCCGTCGGCTTTCGACTGGAACCGCTCAATCACGTAACGGTCGTCATCGAGGCCCGGGCGGAACAAATGAGTGAGGAAAGTGTGCGTGCTGCGGCGAAGCGTTGTGGCCATCTGCATTGTGCCGTCTCCCGTGGGTCCGTGGTTGCGAACGGCGGGGGCGCCCTCTCGAGTGTCCATCCGCCGCCCGCCTCCCGGCCAAGCTCGGACTCTTTGCGGCGCGCTGTTCGCAAAGGGAAACCGCGACGAAGAGTGTCGTCGCGGTGGGCTGCGGCACGGGTTTCGGGTTTGGAAGGATCGGCGCCTTGACGCAGAGGGCGCGCGGGACGGATTTTTCAAACGGTGGCCGGGGCTCGGGTGAAGTAGTGACGAACTTTTCGATAGGACGCCGAACGGGCGGATTGCACCGCCGTCGGCGCTATCGGCGGGCGCGTTCAAGAGGCCGTTACACTTGGCTCGGGTGGCGGTCGGCTCGTTGCGAGCGTCTCGATTGTGGCGGGAATGATGGAGCCCGCGACAGGCGTGCGCAAGCGGTCGACGATGAGGGTGTCACGGGCCAGAATTCTGTCTTCGGCCCCGACGACGCCGTTAGCCGTGACGAACCGAACAATATTCTCTATATCCCCGCGATGATCCGCCGCGCCAGATCGAGGCCGTGTCGCGGAACTGCGCCGGTAGGAATCGACAAAGCTTGGCGGGCGCAAATCGGAAGAGGTCAGCTGACTGGAAGGGATGGCCGTGCACCGAGCCAATTTGAACAATCACCCGGAATTGCCTGAATTGCGCCACAGGCGAATGACGCAGGCACCCACCACCACGACGATGCAAAGCGGATCGATGCGATATGGCGGTCGCGATTCCCGGTCGAACATGAAAGACGGTACCGGCTCTCCAGTTGCCATGCCGGCATGCACGGTGCCGTCGCGGGTGAAATGGCTCCACTTGGCTGCGGCCCTGATCGGTATCGCGGCAACCATGGTCCCGGGGGTCGGGATCGCGGACGACGTCTATCTGCGAGCCGGGATCGGTTTCGACCGCCCCGCCGAGACCCGGTTCATGGACAAGGATTGTTCGAGCGTTTCTCCGGCGGCGCTGTATGGCTGCGGCACGGGCGGCGACGGTGCGGCCCTGCGTTCGCTAGGCGATTTCGGGACGGTGGCCGGCGTTGAGTTCGGGATCGGCCATATACTCACGCGCGCCGCGCGGGTCGAAGCCCTGGTCGAATACCGGCCGCGCTTCGCCTTCGGACGCGCCAATTTCCTGGAGCCCGCGCGCCAGCAGTCGGTCTCGGCGAACCTCTCCTCCTTGTCGGGCATGCTGGCCGCTTACGTGGACTTGCCGGAACTGGGCGTGCCGAGGCTGGGCCGTTTCAGCCCGTTTCTCGGAGGTGGCGCTGGAGCCGTCCGGGTCGAGATTGGAGAAACCCGCATGGCGTTTCCGAGGACGACGACCATCGTTCCGGGCGGGCGTCGGGTCAACCTCGCCTGGATGCTGACGGCTGGGATCGCGACATCTCTGGACGACGACACGACGCTCGAACTCGCTTGGCGTTATACGGATCTCGGCCTGCGCGGATCGCAAAGCGTGGTGCCGCGTGGCTGCTGAGCAAAGGAGGAATAGATGTTCAAGGTTGACGGCTCCCTGTTCGGCGAGTGAATTTCCCTGTTCACCCTGGAAAATTCCCTGTTAGGCCAATAATAATTCCCTGTTCCGTGGCGTAGGGAATTGGGTCTCGATTCCCTATGATATCAACGCCTTAGACGGCCCACTCCCGCCGATTTAAGGTCGAATCTGCAATAATTCCCTGTATTTTCCCTGTTTAACAGGGAATTGGCGCAGAGACAGGTTCGCAGCAGACTGCGTCCTCCGCCACACTTAAGTCATTGTTATATAATGTTTATTCAGGACGCTGGATGGATTCGAACTTGTCCCGAAACTTCCGGGGGTTGCGCCCGATACGCCTTTCCGTCGTGGCCGAGACCCTGGCTCAGGCGATCCCGAACCGGGCGCGCTGTTCTTCCCATGCGATTGGCAGGCGCGTGTCGCCTGCAAGCTTGTTCGCGGTCAGCTCGAGCGGATGGCGGTCCCGGAGGATGGTCTTCACGACCTCCGGCGCGAGGAAGCTGAGCCGCAGGATCCGGGTGAAGTAAGACCCACCGACGCTCGCCTCGATGGCAAGCTCCGTCATCGTCCTGCCCCGGTTGTGCAGCACCATTTCGTGGAAGCGCTGCGCCTGGCTCAAAAGTCTGAGCAGACTGCGATCCGGGGATTTTCGTGCGCTGCCGTCCGCGCCTTCGATCAGAAGTCTGGTCTCCATTCCGGCGCGCTTAAGATGCGCCGGAACCGTGAAGGTTACGGTCAGCTCGTTGTCCCACAAAGCTGGCTCGAAGGTTTTTGGGTTGTCCTCTTCCCAAAGAATCTCCAGCAACCGGCTCGGTGCAATCCGGATTTCAAGTGTTTCCTGCGTAAGGTTGATCCGACTGACGAGACGTTCGAATATCTGGCGTTTCGTCGCCGGCTCCAGGTCCGGCCAGCGGGCGGCAAGGTCCGCGGCCAGGTCGACAACCTCCTGCCTTCTGTTCACATCATCAAAAAGCGGTTCGACAGCGTCGAAGATTTCACCCTGGCTTTTTAAGAAGACCGTAAGCCGTTCTTGTCCCAACCGCTCGACATCACTTGCCGGGACCCGTCGAGCTCTCGGCGCGGAACGCCGGATTTCGCTGACCAGGGCTTGCGACACGTAATAGCGGTAGCGCGTCCCCTTCTTGTTGGCGTGGCTCGGCGTCATGCGCTGGCCGCTGTCGTCGTAAATCAACCCCGCTAGAAGGCTCGGCTCCGCGGCATGAGTGCCGGTCGCGCGGTCGATTTGGTTGGCCGCCAGTTGCCGCTGCACCTCGTCCCAGAGCGCCTCGTCGACGATCGCCTCATGCTCGCCCGGATAGTGCTTGTCCTTGTGGACGATCCGGCCACGGTAGATGCGGTTCTGCAGCATCGTATAGAGCGCACCACGGGCAAGCGGGTTTCCGCCGGTCGCACGCCCGCACCTGTCGACCCGCACTTTGCTGACCACGCCATCGCGGTCAAGCTCCTCCTTGAGGGTCCAGACCGAGCCGAGCGTGGCGTATCGCCGGTAGATATGTCGGACCGTCTTGGCCTCCGCCTCGTCGATCAGAAGTTTCCGGTCCTTCACCACATAGCCGAGGGACACGTTGCCGCCCATCCACATGCCCTTCTTCTTCGAAGCCGCGATCTTGTCGCGGATGCGTTCGCCGGTGACCTCGCGCTCGAACTGGGCGAAGGAGAGCAGCATGTTGAGGGTCAACCTCCCCATCGATGTCGTGGTGTTAAACTGCTGGGTCACCGAGACGAAGGACACGTTCCGCTTGTCGAAGATTTCCACGATCTTGGCGAAGTCACCGAGCGAGCGTGTCAGTCGATCCACCTTGTAGACGACCACAGTGTCGATCCGGTGGGCCTCGATATCCGCAAGAATCCGTTTCAGGGCGGGTCTCTCAAGGGTGCCGCCGGAGAGGCCGCCGTCATCGTACATCTCGGGCAGCGCGGTCCAGCCCTCGTGCTTCTGACTGAGGATAAAGGCTTCGCAGGATTCCCGCTGGGCATCGAGCGAGTTGAAGTCCTGCTCGAGGCCGTCCTCCGATGATTTCCGAGTGTAGATGGCGCAGCGGATTAATGCCTTGCCGTTCGTCCCCTTGCGAGTCGTGGATTTACCCATCGCCCGCCTCCCCGATCGCGACGCCTGCCTCCGCTTTCCCGTTCAGACCAAAAAAGCGCGGGCCGGACCAGTGAGCGTCGGTGATCTCGCGGGCGATCACCGACAGCGATCGCCATCGTTTGCCCTGCCATTCGAACCCGTCTTCGAGAACGATCACCGTGTGGGTTTGGCCGCGCCATTCACGCACCAGCCTCGCCCCGGGTTTCAGCCGCGCAACACGACTCCGGGCGAGGTCGCCGTCCTGTTCCATGGTCTTCGCCAGATCGGCGAGGCGCCGCTTGGTGGCTGCGCCAAGGCCGCCATAGGCCTGCTCCTGAATCTTCCAGGCGACACCAAGCACGAGCAGACCGCGCGCCACCCGCTTCGGCGGTTGGGCGCGGTAAAGCCGCCGCCATTCGACGCGCAATCCGTCGTAGGTCATACCCTCGAGAGCCCGAAGCTTGGCAGCCACTGCGTCTTCGCAGCCCGCGTCACCTGGCGCGCCGTCTACGCGCGTCGGGCTTTCTATAGTGTGGATTTCCGTAACTGACATGGCTTACGCCTCGGCCGGTGCGAGCCGATAGGCCTTCCGTCCCACCGTCAATTCCAGACGAATGGCGAAGCCCGCTGACCTGAGCCGGCTCAGAGCGCCGTGGACCGAATGTTTCTGCCAGCCCGTCGCATCGACAAGTTCGTCGATCGTCGCTCCGGCCGTTCGTTCGAGCCGGTCCACGATCAGGCCGAGCTTGCCGCTGGGGCGTCTGGCCGCATCCGATTCCTGAGCGCTCGTCGCGGCGCTCTTCTTCTCCGCACGGGTGCGCGGGCGCGTTTTGTTCGGGGTTCGTTTGGTCATAGGGCGGTCCTCCGTCTCCGGCCGCGCCCCTTGCGCGGCCTCCCACCACCCCAAGCCCGGTAGGGATTATGAACCCCGGTCCGGGCGGGTGGAGAGCGGGGCCTGTCCCGTTCCTCGACCTGACGACAGTACCGCTTCCTTGCGCGCAGAAATCCAGTACAAAGAGCTCGTTTGGCGCGGATTTCTCAGAGCCTAAAGTGCTGAAAACACTCCGAAAAAACAAGGCGGTACGCAAAGCATAGCGTTGGTTCGAATCCCATCCACTCCGCCAGCCACCCCGGCGCAGCTGTCTCTTCATCGCATGGCGCGGCCAAGCCACGGAAAACAGGGCCTGTTTCGCGGTCAATCTCAATCCGGAGCTCCCGAACGCGGGATTGACCGAAGCCGGTGTGATAGGCGTTGCTGAGAAACTCGGGTTGAACATCGAGCAACTTCGCCGGGACATGAAGGATCCGGCCATAGAGAAATATCTGCAAGAAACAGTGCGGTTGGCCAAGACACTCGGCATCCGGGGGACACCTGCATTCGTGATCGGAGACACCCTGGTTCCGGGCGCCATCGACGGCGCCCGGATGAAGGAAATTGTCGCGGAGACACGGTCCGGCGGCTGAAGCTGGCAAGCAGCTACATTTTGCTCTGCCGATCCTGGAAGGACGTGCGATAGGGTGCAGCTGACAAAGAGGGTGCAGCGCAGGCCGAATTCGTTTTCGGCGCGTTAAGGACGGGTCCGCGGACAGCCTGCATCCTTTTGTCCAGGAAGCCGTGCCGTCCGGGCGGGTTGTCTACGCCAACGGATGGGTGCGAGTCTCGCATGGCAGTGATGTCTGCGGCTTGGTTCGTTGAGTTCAGGCAGCGATTGCCATGGCTGCTGCACGTGGACTGATGTTGTCGTTGGCCGGTGTGTCGGTTGCGCTGATCAGGGCCTTCCATGCGCGCTCGAAGCGGCCGGATTTGATCAGGGCGCGGAAGGTCAGAACAGCCTGTCCGCCGACGATCCGCCAGCGCATGCCGGAGCGCTTCATGCGCTGTGTCACCAGGGTCTTGTTGGCAGCCTCGACCACGCCTGAGCCGATGGCGATGCCCTCTTCCTTCAGGGCGTGGTAGCGCATGCGATGGCGATGCTTGCGGTGGCCGACTGCGCGATGGGATTGGCCGGCGTTGACGGCTTGGCCGCTTGGCGGTGCCGGGGTGGGGCCGTAGTCTCGGGCTGGCGATGAACAAGAAAGAGGCCCGCGCGGGCCGATCCCCCGCCGGGCCATGGCCGGTGTGCAGCTTCGTTATGAGACGGGGCTTACCGGCGAGCGGTACGTTACCGGCGGGGCATGGCGCAGGGCAAGGCTTGAGCGGTACCCGAACCATCCGCGGGGCGGCTGTTCTCTGGCCCGGCACGGGACCTATGAGCGCAAGACGCCGCCGGGTACGCGGATCGCTCGCTGGTATTGCCCCGAGAGCCATACGACCTTCAGCCTTCTGCCGGACTGTCTGGCGGCGCGGCTGCCGGGCACGCTGGACGCGCTGGAAGCGGTTGTGGTTGCGGCCGAGGGCGCGAGGAGCCAGGAGGAGGCGGCGAACGAGCTGCGCCGCGACGCCGTCGAGCTTCCCGGCGCCATGCGTTGGGTCCGCCCCCGAGTGCGTCTCGTTCATAACGTGCTTGCCCGGGTCATCGGCCTGATCCCCGACCGGCTCGCGGGCTGCGCCGCCACCATGGGGGCGGTACGCGAGCGCCTCAAGAGCGACAGCGCGTTGATGAAGCTGCGCGGCCTGGTCGCTGATGAAGCTGCGCGGCCTGGTCGCCGGGCAACTGCGGATGCTGCCGGCCCCGTTGGGCTTCCAACCCCATGGAATCGGGATGGGGGTTAGCCTGGCGCACACACCCGCTGCTTCCCGCCAGTCCACGTCTACCATGTGGCGAGCGGCAAGCCGGTGGCGGTGCTCCTACGCCCCGGCGAGACACCGTCCGGTGCCGAGGTCCGCACTCTCCTCAAGTACCTGGTCCGCCGCATCCGCCGACACTGGCCGCGCACCCGGCTCACCTTCCGGGGAGACAGCCACTACGGCCGCGCGGAGGCCATGGCGTGGTGCGAGGACAACGGCGTCGACTACATCTTCGGCCTGTCGGGCAATCGCGCGCTGCACCGCCCCTCGCATACGATGTCGCCGACGACCTCAGGGTGCGCCGCGCCGAGGCCGGCGCGGACAGGATGCGGGGCTTCGCCGCCTTCGCCTACGCCGCCCGGTCCTGGGGCCGCGAACGCCGGGTCATCGCCCGGCTGGAGGCGACCGCGCGCGGCTTCGACGCCCGCTACATCGTCACCTCGCTCGGCGGAGACGCCCGCCATCTCTACGAAGCTGTCTATTGCGCTCGCAGCCAGGCCGAGAACCTCATCAAGCTGCACAAGGGCCAGCTCGCCTCCGACCGGACCTCCTGCCAGAACCCGATCGCCAACCAGTTCCGCCTCGTCCTGCACACCGCAGCCTACTGGCTGATGCTCGCCCTCCGCGATGCCGTGCCCCGCCGGATGCCGCTTGCCTGGGCCGAGTTCGCGACCCTCAGGAAGAACTTGCTCAAGATCGGCGCCCGCGTCGTCGAGAGGGCCGCCAGCATCCGCATCCACTTCGCCTCGCCCTGTCCAGACGCCGCCCTGTTCCGCCTGCTGGCCGGGCGCCTGGCCGCCGCGGGCCCCTGATCGCCGGGGCGCCGTGTCCCGAGAACCCGAGCCCGTTCAACCCCAGACCCAGACACCGCCAACCTCAAATCCCGGCACCGCAAGGCGCCGAACACAAAGCCACACGAATATAAAATCAACCGATAAACTCCGCCTCCGATGAATAAGTCAGGCTAAAGGCACAAAAGAGCGTATAGCCTGGTAAAAGCAAATATCAAGTGGGCCGCCACGAATCGTGCGCCGGGCGTCTTCGGGAACCCCTGTGACAGGCCCCCCGGCGACGGGGAGCGCGCATTCCGGCCGCGGGCACGAGGGCCGCTCGAACAGGACGGGGACAGCGCATTGCCGAATTGGAGCGAAGGTTCATTCCGCTTGGCGTACCGGTCGGCAACACGCCGCTCCGAACACCGGAAAATCGAACCCGGCGCGTCCGGAAGCCCGTCCCGCGGCCGTCACCCCTCGGGGCGTTCCGCCGGACATCCTTCACCATGTATCGTTTCGCGCCGGGACCATGGCGCGAACCGGGGAAGACGGCAGCCGATGCGAGTCGTCGTGCGAGCGCCGGCGCCAGCGGGCGCCGGCTGGGCGGCGATGCTCGGCGCAGCGGGAGGCGGCTAGGCCCGGACGGCGACGTATCGACCGTGGACGCCGTGAGCGCCGTCAGCGCTTCGCAGGCCGGCGACAGGCCGGGATCGTGAGCATTGCCCTGCCCAGTTCCGCAGACCTGATCGCCCGACGCCTCGCCGCGGCCGGCTGCCGCTACGCATTCGGCATTCCCGGCGGAGAAGTGCTCGCCATCATGGACGCACTCGAACGGGCCGGCATCGGGGTGGTGCTCGCTAAGCACGAGAATTGCGCCGGCTTCATGGGCGAAGGCGTCCATCACCGCGATCTCGCCCCGGCAATCCTGCTGGCCACTATCGGCCCGGGCATCGCCAACGCCGTGAACGTCATCGCCAACGCCTTCCAGGACCGCGTGCCGATGGTGGTCCTGACGGGTTGCGTTTCCCCGGGCGAACGGCACAGCTACACCCACCAGGTGTTCGACCACGTCAAGCTGGTGGAGCCGATCGCCAAGGCGGCGTATCGCGTCGAGGACGGGATGGCCGCCATCCTCGCCGACAAGGCAGTTGCCATTGCGACGGAAGGGCGGCCGGGCCCGGTGCTCCTCGACATCCCGATCGACGTGCAGACCCGCGAACAGCCCGCGGCGCTGCCGGTCCCGGGCGCTGCCGCCGCGCCGACGGCCCCGGCCCGCGGCGCAGCGCTGGATACGGCCCGCGCGTGGCTCGCGGAAGCGGGCCGCCCGCTCATGATCGCCGGTCTCGATGTTCTGACCCAGCGCGCGGAGGCAGCCGTCGCGGCGTTCTGCCACCGATTCCGCGTGCCCCTGATCACAACCTACAAGGCGAAGGGCGTGTTGTCCGAAGACGATCCTCTCGCCCTCGGCGCCGCCGGGCTGAGCCCACGGGTCGACACGCGGCTTCTGCCTCTGGTGGCAGCATCGGACTGTATCGTCCTTGCCGGATACGATCCGATCGAGATGCGAAGCGGCTGGCGCGACCCCTGGCCGGAAGGGGCCCGTGCGATCGATCTTCCGGCGGTCGTCGATCGTCATGGAATGCACAGGGCTTCCCTCGTGTTCCCGGGCGACGCCGGCGCCGGCCTCGAAGCGCTGGGCAGGGGTGTAACGCCGCGCGAGACCTGGCCGTCGAAAGAGCCGGCTTCGGTCAGGTCGGCGCTTCGGGCGGAAAGCCGCATCGACGAGGACTGGGGCCCGGCGGCGGTCGTCGACGTGCTGCGCAGGTCGCTGCCCCGCGACGCCGTGGTCACGACCGACAGCGGCGCCCACCGGATCGTCCTCAGCCAACTCTACGAATGCTACCGTCCCCGGGGCCTCCTGCAGTCTTCCGCGCTCTGCACGATGGGATGCGCGGTTCCGCTCGCCATCGGCCGCAAGCTGGCGGAGCCCGAACGCGCGGTCGTCGCGACCGTGGGCGATGCCGGCCTGGAGATGTTCCTGGGCGAACTTGCCACGGTCCGCGACCTGAAGCTGGCCATCCCCATTGTCGTCTTCGTCGACACCCAGCTTGGCCTGATCGAGATGAAGCAGCGCAGCTCGCAACTTCCCGCTCTCGCCGTGAACTTCGGCGCTACCGATTTTCCGGCCGTCGCTGAAGCGCTCGGCGGCGAGGGCGTTTGGGTTCGCGACCGCGAAACCCTTGCACGGGAGATGGCGGCGGCGCTGGTCCGGGACACTTTCACGATACTCGCCGCCGAGATCGGTCCGCGATCCTACGACGGGAGGATTTGATCCCTCTCGAGACGATCGCGGCCCGGGGACGACAACCGATTCCGTCGACCCGCCGCGCATTGTCCTGGACCCTACTGCGTCGTCGCAGAAGTGCGCCCGCGACCCGCGTCAGGAGTCTTCCGAAATTGCATCCCGGCGACGCCGCGGCGAAGGCCTCGACTTCGGGCAGGCCGGTCCAATCGAGCTTTTGCGCGGCACGGTCGATCTCGAGGTGCTTCTCACCGACATTGATGGTGCCGAAAGCATCGTCGTTGACCCGCATGGCGGGACGGTCCGGTGTTTCGGCCGCCCTGATATCGAGTGCGGCATCATGGTAGCCGTTGGTGAACACGCTGCGGGCAAGCTGGAACAGCAGCAGATCGAAGGCTACCTCGAAGTCGCAGGCGAGCTGACTCTTGACGATGGCCGTGCGGATGGCCCGCAGATCGTCGGCAAGACCGATGCCTACACCCACTTCCTTGCGCGCCTCGGCTTCCGTATCGCCGGGAGAAGCGAGGGGAGCCACGAATGTGGGCGCATCAATGCCGGAGATGGTGTTTTCCTCTCCATCGGCAGTATCGGCGTGCCCGGCCGCGGCCGCATCGCCTGCTTCGCGCGCGGGCATGTCCTCGGGCCTGACCAGGCCCTGGATCAGTTTGAGTTCGCCGTCGTTGCCGACGGTGGCGATGCACCCGGCGATGGCGATATCCTCGCGACGGTAGACCGCGCGGGCCTCGATCGTGGCTTCGATCTCGTCCAGGCGCGTCTCGTTGGCATCGGCTTCCTCGACCAATTCTTCGGTCCAGCCGTCGTCGTCCATGTTGGCGAGTCCGTCGTTGCGGGTCCTCAAGCGTTCGATCTCGGCCTTCTCCTCGTCCGTCGGCTCGGCCGGTTGCGGACGCACCCGCCCAAAGCTCGCGGTGGCGCTCCAGTCCACGTCGAGCCGCGCCTCGGCCCATTTCCAGCGCGTCTCCAGTTCCCTCGCCGCCACCTGGAGGCTGTCCATGGCGAGCTTGTTCAAGAGGTTAGGATCGTCGAACCAGATCCCTCGCTCGTCCTCCTCGGCGAACAGGTCGCGGTCGATCCTGCCGCCCGCCGCCTCGTAAGCCTCGATGCCGACGAAACGCACGATTGCGGAGGTGGCCGGAACCCGGTCCTCGGTCAGCAGGCGCTTGACCTGCCTGGCGCCAGGCCGGTAGCCCTGTTGGCTCACCGTCTCCCAGACCGCGCTCTGGCGTGCCTGATTTGTGGTGACGGCGAAGGCCATCAATGTGTCCAGATCGATTTCGCCTGCTCGGTAGGCCTCGAGCAGCACCGGTGCGGCGTTGCCGAGCCGCAAGCGTTTCTCCACGGTGCGTTCCGAGACCCCGAAGCGCGCCGCGATGGCGCCCGCCGTGCTGCCCGCATCGGCCAGGCGGCGGAACGCCTCGACCTGATCGGCCGGGTGCATCGCGGCGCGGACACTGTTCTCGGCCAGCGAAACTTCTTCGGCCGCCACGATATCCCCGATCATTCGGCACGGCACGGGGTGGTCCTCTTCCAGCGCGCCTTCGGCGGCCAGCGCCTGCATCGCGGCAAGCCGCCTCCCGCCGGCGATCACCGCGTAGCGCGCGACGCAATCCGCGCCGGGTCTCACGGAACGGGCAATCAGGTTCTCGAGCAACCCGTGGGCTGCGATCGAGGCCTTGAGCTCGGTGAAGGCCGAATCATCGGCCGGCGTCTTGCGCACATTGCCGGGCGAGAGTTCGAGTTGGGACAGCGGGATGTCGCGGATTTCGCGTTCGGGGTCATGCATATCGGTCTCCGGGATTGCGTGAATGCGGAACCGGGCGGGGACACCCTCTTCGGCATCCGCCCTCGCCCGCCTTCGGCTCAAGCTCTGGCTCTCGCCGGCGTAACGGAACCGGATGGGGCCGGAACGGCTGGACCGTGCAAGGACAGTTGAATCGATCGCCGCTGTTACTGCGCTAGGCAAGTCACCATGGGAGGGTGCGGTGCTGGTTCGATACCCGCCACGAGCCGTCGGGCTGGCGGCAGGCGCTGCCGTGGGCTTGCTCGGTGCGCCCGCCGGCGGTCACGGTGAACTGTTATTCCCTGCGGTAGATTCCGCCGGGCGATCTGTAGGTGTGGGTTGGCGTAATCGCCCCTGCGTTGCCGGTATTGGGATTGGAGCAGAGGTGTCGCCCGCGATGCCGAGCAATGAGCGGAAGGCGTTGAACGGGTAGAACCGCCTGTTGAAGCGGAAGGTGAACTCGTTGAGGTAGGCTTGTAGGTGCTGGTGGCTAACGCCGTGGTGGATACCGATCAGCCACGTCTTCAGGTTGGCGAAAACCAGATGGATGATCGGCAGGTATTGCTCGGCAACCTCTGGATCACCACACTCGGCAACAGCGAAGTGCTCATAGCCGCGCTTCCCGAGGCCAGCATAGCCGCTCCAATCGTCAGTAACGATCAGCGATCGCGGCGCGACGGTGCTCTCGACGAACCCACAGAGCGACTCGGCGCTACGGTCGAGCACGACGTCGATGGCACAGGAGACGGGAACCTTGTGGTGAACACCACGGCCTTCCCCACGCGTTCGCCCGCCAACCCAGGTTTCGTCCACCTCAACATGGTTCTTGGGCTGTCCACCGATCCTGTCTTGGTTGGGCCGCACCATGCCCGAGCGGAGCTTGTGGAGAATTTGAAAGGCCGTCTCGTAGCGCGAAAGACCAAGTTGCCGCTGAAACTGCACGGCGGACATGCCGGGCGTCTGACTGGCGACCAGATAAGCGGCCCAGAACCAGACGTTCAGCGGAGTGTGGCTACGCTCCATCACTGTTCCCACCGTCAGCCCGGTGTTCTTGGCGGCACTTGCGGCAGCGCAGGACGCCAGGGCGGTTTTCAAAGTGGAACGGCTCTCCCGCCGTGCCGCAGTGCGGGCAGGCAAAGCCGTCTCCCCAGCGGGCTTTCTCCAGGTAGGCGGCGCAGGCCGCATCATCGGGGAAAAGTCGCTGGAACTCGGGTAGCGAATGCGGGAATGGGAGATCGGCGCGGTCGAGAACATCCATGGCGCGCTCCCCTATATCCGGGTTGCGCCCATTCTAGCCCTAGTGGGTGTGGGTGTAAACCGGATAGGCAAGGTTCAACGAACGCATCCGCAAGTACTTCGCGGCGGGACGCTAGCCCGCTTTATTCTTTGCGGTGCGACGATGTGATGGCGGACATGGCGTAAGCCGTTGGTATTGGGTAGAAAGTCGTTGTCCAGCGTCCTTCTCCCCAGGCAACGAAAGCGCCACGCCCGCCATGACCGAAGATATCCTGCTCCCGTTCGATCTTCGAGCCGTAAGTCGCAAGAAGGTGACCGCCGATTTCGGGGGCGGGCTGATCTCGTCGGACGGCGGCCTCGTTCTGTTGCGCGAGGCGGAACGCCGGCTCGGCCTGTCCGAGACGCTGGCGGGTTGCATCCGGGAGTGGCGCGACCCGGAGCGGGTGGTCCATGTGCTGCCGGGGATGCTGCGCTTTCGCATGTTCGCGATCGCCTGCGGGTACGAGGATGCCGACGACTGCGACGCGCTACGTGGCGATCCCTTGTTCAAGCTGGCCGTCGGCCGGGCGCCGGAGAGCGGCCGCGCCCTGTGTTCTCAGCCGACCATGAGCCGTCTGGAGAACGCGCCGTCCCGCATCGAGGTGGGGCGCATGACGGCCGCCCTGGTCGACATCTTCTGCCGTTCCTTCCCCGCCCCGCCGACGGCGATCACGCTGGACATCGACGACACCTGCGATCCGGTGCACGGCCGCCAGCAGCTGTCGCTGTTCCACGCCCATTACGACACCCGCTGCTTCCTGCCGGTCCACGTCTACCATGTCTCAAGAGCGGCAAGCCGGTGGCGGTGCTCCTGCGTCCGGGCAAGACACCGTCGGGGGTCGAGGTCCGCATCCTCCTCAAGCACCTGGTGCGCCGCATCCGCCGGCACTGGCCGCGCACCCGGCTCACCTTCCGGGGAGATTCCCATTACGGACGGACCGAGGCCATGGCGTGGTGCGAGGACAACGGCGTCGACTACATCTTCGGCCTGGCCGGTAACAGCGTGTTGCACCGCCTCTCATACGAGGTGGCCGACGACCTCAGGGTGCGCCGCGCCGAGGCCGGCGCGGACAGGATGCGGGGCTTCGCCGCCCGCTACATCGTCACCTCGCTCGGTGGCGAGCCCCGACATCTCTATGAAGGTATCTACTGCGCCCGCGGCCAGGCCGAGAACCTCATCAAGCTGCACAAGGGCCAGCTCGCCTCCGACCGGACCTCCTGCCAGAGCCCGCTCGCCAACCAGTTCCGCCTCGTCCTGCACACCGCGGCCTACTGGCTCATGCTCGCCCTGCGCGATGCCGTGCCCCGCCGGATGCCGCTTGCCTGGGCCGAGTTCGCGACCCTCAGGAAAAGCCTGCTCAAGATCGGCGCCCGCGTCGTCGAAAAGGCCGCCCGCATCCGCATCCACTTCGCTTCGGCCTGTCCGGATGCCGCCCTGTTCCGCCTGCTGGCCGGGCGCCTCGCCGCCGCGGGCCCCTGATCGCCGGGGCGCCGTGCCCCGCCAACCCGAGCCCATTCAACCCCAAACCCCGACACCGCCAACCTCAAATCCCGGCACCGCAAGGCGCCGAACACAAACCTTCGCGCGCTCAAAATCAACCGATAAACTCTGCCTCCGATGAATAAGTCAGGCTAGCGTCCCGCCGCGAAGTACTTGCGGATGCGTTCGTTGAACCAGTCCTTGGAATGGATGCTCCATAGCCGGTTCGCGTCCATCGGCTCCATCATCGCGTCGTTGAGGCGGGCGAAGCCGCCCGGGCGGTTGGCAGGATCCGCGGGGATCTTGCCGGTGCCGCCAATAATCTTCTGCGCCTCCGGTGTCAGGATGAAGTCGACGACGAGGCGAGCCGCGTTCGGGTGCGGTGCCGACTTGTTCGCCTGAACGGTGAGGCCGACGAAGAACATCGGCGTCGGCGTACCCCAGTCGATCGGCGCGCCCTTGATCTTCAGGGGCTCGGTGTAGTCGGGATAGGCGGCGAGCTGGATCGCGATCTCACCCGAGGCGAGCGATTCGCGGATCGGGAAATAGCGGCCGAACTTGCCGATCTGGCCGCCCATTCTGTCCATGAACTCGAACCACCTCTCCTCGCCGTAGACCTGGTACATCCGCGCCACCCAGGCGTGGGCGCCGCCGCCGCCGGACTTCGGGTCCTGCATGCCGATCTTGCCCTTCCACTTGGGATCGAGCAGGTCCTCCCAGGTCTTGGGCGCCTCGCTCGGCTTCACGAGGTCGGTGTTGTAGGCGAAGCCGACCGTGTTCAGGCCGTAGTTGTACCAATAGCCGTTGGTTGGCTGGGTGCCGGCGGGATAGCTCTTGGCAACCGGCGAGTTGGTGTCCAGCAGCAGCCCGTCCCTGGTCATGTTTTCGCTGTCGGTGGCCGTGAGCATGAGCACGTCCGACAGGTGCCGACCCGCCGCCGTCTCGGCTTCGAAGCGCTGGGCGATCTGCGTACTGTCGCCGCGGAAGAAGTCGAAATCGATTCCCGGGAAGCGGGCCTTGAAGGCATCGGCGAGCTCTTGGATGAGCTCGATCGATTCGACGCTGTACATGACGACCTTGCCTTCGGCCTTGGCTGCCTCGTAGCGCTGCTTCAGCTCCGCATCGTACGGGGCCGCGGCAACGCTGGATGCCGCCACAATGGCGGCAGCAACGACCGATAGTGCGGTCGAGGAGTGGGTACGCATGGTTATCCTCCGACTGGTTGCTTGTCGGCTTGGCGGCGGAGATCGAGCGTCTACCGCATGGAGCGATGCTCGCACAGCTAAGCCGACATTCTCCAGATGGCATCCAAATTCGCGGAAATCGTACCACGACCCCATCTCCAAGGGAACTCTGTTCCCATTGCAGCCATCCGATGACATGATTTTGGTAATCGGCCAGCGCGCGGCCAGCTTGAACAGCGGATCGGTGCGCAGGGCGTCGCAGTCGTCGGCATCCTCGTACCCGCAGGCGATCGCGAACATGCGGAAGCGCAGCATCGCCGGCAGCGTGTGGACCACCGTCGCCGGATCGCGCCACTCCCGGATGCAGCCCGCCAGCGTCTCGGCCAGGCCGAGCCGGCGCTCAGCCTCGCGTAAAAGGACCACGCCGCCGTCCGACGAGATCAGCCCGCCGCCGAAATCGGCGGTCACCTTCTTGCGTCTGACGGCTGGCAGATCGAACGGGAGCAGGCTATCTTCGGTCATGGTGGACGTGGCGCTTTCGTTGCCTGGGGAGAAGGACGCTGGACAACGACTTTCTACCCAATACCAACGACTTACGCCACGGCCGCCTCCCCAACATCAGACCCGGCGTGAATAAAGCGGGCTAGACGCCGACTGGTCTCATCCACGCGGTGCCAGAGCAAGGGTTGGCGTTCGAGATTGTTCAGCTGTGCGGCCAGGCATTCGACAACGGCAAGGGCGATCCGCGGCAATCCCGTCACTTCCCCGGCCTGTATCTCCCTGATCAAGGCCGGAATTTTGTGCGGTCCCTGGGCCGTGATGATACCGAACGGCGCTAGATGGGCGCGGACGGCGTTAGGCATCATGGTGCGCTGGCGTATGAAGAGGTCGCGTCCGGTGCAGCATCAAGATGGGCGGCGACTTCGCCGCCCGCTACCGCGAGCGGCGCAGGCACAGATGGAAGCCGTTCTCTTTGGAGACCTTCGACGTCTACCTGCGCAAATGCCTGATGCCTTACTTCGGGACGCTCAGCCTCGACACCATCGACCACGCCCGCGTCTTTGCCTGGTTCGACGCGGTGAGCATCAGTCGACTTCGTTAATGCGATCTTATACTGCCGCGTGGCCCGGCTGGTGCAACTGATTGCCCTTGTTACACGCCAGCTTGCCGTTTCCCTTTCCACGACGTTCTACTTGAACCGACGTGCTGGATGTATTCTACCGCCAAACCAAGTTAATCGCCGCCGGCGCCGACAAGGGAAATTTACAGGTATTGCCTGATGTTCACCGTAGTCACCCCCACGACGAGTCTTAGCCTCGACGATCATTTCATAAACCCAGAAACATGGGATAACCATGTCGTGATGAAAGGGAATGAATTCCCGCCAGTTCCTTCTGAATCTCCATTGAACCGAGGATCTCCGCCTGACGGCGCACGCGCCGCCCCTCCGTTCGGCACCCTGTAGTGCCGACCCTTGGGGGTCAGATCACGGAATATCAATGGGTTAGCACCCTCATGAGTAACAGGGGCAAAAGGCCGGGCGGTCAGGCGGCGGCGCGCTGGCGGATGAGGTCTGGCAGGGGGAGGATGGGCGGCGCGCCGGGGGTGTCGAGCCGGCTGCCGAGGTAGTCCCAGAACGAGACGCCGAGCTTGTCGCAGGTCTTCATCAAGCCGAGGAAGGCGTCGCGGCAGTTGCGGCCGGTCTCCGAGCGGGTGCCACCGCTGATTTTGCGCCTTGTCACCTGGCAGCGGATGTCATTCTCCGAGCCGTTGGTGTGAAGCGGGATATCCGGCCGTTCGAGGGCGCGGAGCAACTCGATCTTGTTGGCGTGGAGCCTTGCGAGCAACCGGTCGAGGGTGGCAAAGCCGGTGGTGGTGGTGAACAGGTGTGTCCGCCCGGACGGGGAGTCAAATGGTTGACGCGGCGAATCGGTCGGCTCTAGGGTGTGTCATCACAACGGAGAGAAACGATGGGCGAAAACCTGGATTTTAAGGGTGCGACCCCGGAAAAACTGGCTAAGGCATTGATGAAGATGCTGAAAAAGCCATTTTCTGCAAAGAAGCCAGCCGCTGAACTAAAGTCCGAACCGACACCACCGTCGCATAAGACCGCGGCCAAGGAGCGTGCGCCGTAGAAGTTTTGATGTTGGGCGATTGGCGCGCGGCCGCCGGAGAGGTGGGATTTTGGCCCGAGTGTGGATATCTGGCCCGCCCGACTCTGGGATGGAAATCCCAGACCGGAAGGCCGGAAGGGAAGAGATTCGCGTTTCATACGCGGTCGATGGGCACTGCGCGCCCCGGATCAAGTGCGTTGGCAGGCCAGCACCTGCCTCAGCACGTGGCCACCGTCCCCATCCGCTTGATGTTCAACGCCAAGCACACGAGGTCCCACTCGCCGCGCACCTTCGCCAAGCCTCGCAGGCTGAATCGTCGGAATCCGAGCACCTCCTTGATCCACCCGTTCGGCGCCTCCGAGAGCCACTTGCGTTGCGCGTACCGGGCTTTGCCCGCGGGGCTCGCCAGTTTCTCACCCATGCGGTGCGTGGCAGGGAGCCGGGCCGGGTCGACCGCCACCTGGGACTTGCCTTCACGCCCCAGCGCTACGTGCGCGTCGATGCCGCGATCTTCCAGCTCCAACAGATCCGGCTCGTTGCAGTAGCCCGCATCGGCCAGTACCACCGCAGGCTCGACCCCAAACGTCTCGTTGATCTCGTCGAGCATCCCCACCAGCTGACCCTGGTCGCTGGCCTGTGGCCCCACCTGAGTCGCGACGATGATCTGGTGCTCCCCATCGACCGCCATCTGCGCGTTGTAGCACTGCTGGAACCCCTCGCTGCTGGTCTTCATGATCTGGCTCTCGGGATCGGTGAAATTGCTCTGCGCCTTCGGCTCGGGCTCGCCGTAGGCCCGCTTGTAAGGCCGCCCGCCCCGGGGA
The DNA here is from genome assembly GCA_965261735.1 of Alphaproteobacteria bacterium. Taxonomy (GTDB): domain Bacteria; phylum Pseudomonadota; class Alphaproteobacteria; order SHVV01; family SHVV01. The sequence continues at coordinate 4,481,573 of OZ253470.1, read as the reverse complement.
TTGCGGTCCTGCCCCGGCTCGCGCCCGCGCTCATCGTCGCGCCCGCGTTGCGCCGCCTCCAAACGCGCTTTGGCTGCCTGGATCGCCGCCAGGCGCTTCTCCCTGCGTTGCAACTCCTCGGGCAACTCGTCGCCCCGGAAATCCTCGCCCCAACGCTCGTCTTCTTCGGCGTCCACCATCCCCGCCGTCGTCAGCAGCGCCTCGATCTCCGCCTGCAAGCGAGCCGCCTCTTTGCCCATCCGCTCATAGCTCATCGCCTTGCGCTTGCTCGCGTTCGCTCGCACCTTCGTCCCGTCGACCGAGAGCTTGCCGAACCGCGCCAGTCCCATCTCGCGCGCCACCTGCACCACCCCCACAAACAGCTCGCTGAACTCCGCCAGATGTCGGCGTCGGAACTCACATACCGTGCGATGTTGCGGGAAGTTGCCCGCCGCGAGCATCCTAAACGCTACATCCTCCTCCAGCTTCCTCGCCACCGCGCGCGAGGAGAATGTGCCCGTCGCGTAGGCATAGATCAGCACCTTGACCATCATCGACGGCTCGTAGGGGGCGTTGCGTCGACCGTCCCCCTCGTAGGGCGCATAGAACGCCGTCAAGTCCAGTGCATCGACCACATCGCTGACGTGATGAGCCAGGTGCCCTGGGGAAACCCACTCCTGCAAGTCCGGCGGCAAAAGCAAGGGTTGGTCCGGCTGGTAGGCACGAAACGTGGTCGGCATCGGGAGTTCCCACACGCAACTGGCGTATCGGATCATACTTCCCCCTGCGCAAATCCACCCACAACCCGTCCGCTATCAACTTTGCCGCGCGGACCTTTCTGCGGCGCACGCTCCTAGGGTGCGGCCGACCTTGGTCGGCCTGTCCTTGCCCACCTTGCCGCCAGCCTCGGGCAGGAACCCGTAGTGGCTGGCTTGACAATATCCACGTGGCGGCCCCGGCTTGTTATTCGGCGCAGAAACTTGACCCCCCCAGAATCAAGGGATCTCAACGGGTCAGCGCGCCGATCGGCGTCGAACCTGCGCGCCGATTAACAGCCGTATATGTAACGCTTCAGCAGGTCCGCCGGATCGTAGCCGGGACGACCCGTCGCCTTCGGCGCGGCGCGCTCGAAACCAGCGGCCGCCAGGTCCAAACCATCCACGAAGGCATCGATGAAACGGGCCTCGCGGAACGTGCAAGCTCGCCGGCGACGGCCCGGCCGATGATCATCACTGATCGTCGCGAGCACGACGATGATGTCATGGCCGCACCGATAGCCGCGCGCGGTTCGTTACGCAATGCGTGAAGGGATCAACAGCCAGATGCCGCTGTCCCGCCGATTTCGCGTCGAGCACCTTGCGCGCCGTGGCCGGCGGTGGAGGCTGAGTGAAATGAGGATGAATTTGCTTCGCGAAGGCGTAGCAGCCTACGCTTGTTGTTCAGCGTGGATGCTTTGGGTGCGATTCGAGGAAATCGGGCGATGTTGACGCCTGACGCGACATGTCGCGTCAGGATATAGATTGAATCCGATGACTATTTGATTCCGGATTGAGACTAGGGGAAAGAAAACGCAATGATTATAGTGCAGTAGGTCATCATGCTGCACAAGTGTGCCTCAGGTCGTGGAGTTGCACGTCCCTGATCCCGGCACGGCTGCGAATACGGTGCAAAGGTAATTGGGACATATTTAGGGATTTAACACTGTCTGAGTTTAGACCTGCCCGCTGACGGTGGCTGTGAGCTTTCAAACGGACGGGACACGGCCATCCGTAAACAACGCTCAAAACACATCAACTTCGCCAATCCGGCGGCCCGCACGGCGGTCGATGCCGTCTCACCGGTCCTCGGGATGGTCTACCTAGCCGGAAAGACTATACCCGCATTTCCCAAGTGACCGCTTCGCCTGATGCATGATTGGCACGATTCTGCTATAAGAATCGCCGGCTTGAGGGTGTCGGAAGGTGGCTCGGATGCGGAACCCGGAGGGTGAATCGGATCATGGGCCACTCCGGCCCCTTTTCGACCGGCGCCTGAAACTGGAGTTCCACGGATCGCGGGTGACCTCCGATGCGGGGTTGCTCGCTTATCGCGAACTGGACGACGCGCTCGGGCTGGCCGCACTGGTGTTGATCGGCGCATGGGTTCGGTGCCGATCGGCGCGGTAATCCATTGATCTCGCTGGATTGCGAGGGGTCAACAAGGCGCGCTTAACAACAGACAATCGGACTGGACTACTCAACGGGGGCAGACCAGCGCTACCGGTAAAGACAATCTCCGTGTCAGACGAAGCCTGGCAACATGGGGCGACGACTTCCCCCAAAGCCTCATCGCAGGATAAATTCATCTATCCGATTCCCCTGACATTCTACTGGTCTGGAGGGTTCTATATGGGAAATCCCAGCCAAGAAAATTAGGAGCGGGAGGATCTCAAGACCCCTCGAGGAACCGGAGAGAATGGGGTGGATTCCAGATGATGCAAACCCGGCATGCATTCAAATTCTTTGCCATAGTTCTATTGGCCACCATCGGCTCTCCCACGGCCGGGGAACCCACGGCTTCAGAACCAATCGAACGCGCTAGAGCCGTTGTCGAAAACACAACCGCGAGGCGGGGGGAGCTGGAATATTTAATGAGCCAAGTCCAGCGGGCCATCGTCCGCCTTACCGAGATCGAAGCGCAAAACGAAGCGCTACGAGCAAAGAACGCTATGCTCCAATGGCAACTTGGCGAAATCAGCGATGCGCACCGCGCACTAGAAAAATCCTCCCTTGCCGCCACACGTGAAATGCAGCAGCAACTCGCTGCAGTAACTGAAGAACTAAAAAGTGAGCGGGGAGTCAGTGGGGCACTCGTGGTCAAGGCCAGTGCGCTCAAGCAACAGCTCAATAAAATGACCAGCGCTCGAACGACGCTTGAGAACGAATTCAAATCCGCCGAGCAACGGACCAAACAACAATTGAACGACCTTCAGCTTCAACTCGCGGCGTTGACGGTTGAGATGGAGAGCGAACGCGCTGTCCGCGACGCTCTCGCTCGGCAGGGCAACACCCTAACCGAGACCGTGTCCGCGCTCCGTCGAGAACGCTCCGCCCTCAATGCCGATCTAAAATCCGCACACGCTGCGATTGACCTGGGCACCAGCGAGATCGGTCGGCGGCAAGCCGAGATTGTGACCCTCAGCAATCAAGTTGCGGCGCTCCGCGCCGACCTTAAGGAATTCAAGGCCGCGCTTGCACAGGCGCGGATTCGCGAGGCTGCCCAGAAAGAAAATAACGATGAGCTTGGCCGGCGGTTGAACGCAGCACTTGCCGGAAGGGTGCGGGAACTCGAAAAGTATCGGTCAGAGTTCTTCGGTCGTCTTCAGGACGTGCTCGGTGACCAAAGCGATGTACGCGTGGTAGGCGATCGTTTCGTGCTCCAGTCCGAAATACTATTTGCGTCGGGCTCGGCGCGGATCGGCCAATCCGGAACGCGAAAACTCGCCCAACTCGCCCTCGTGATCAAGCAGTTAGCGGCGCTTATTCCTGCAGATGTCGATTGGATACTGCGCGTTGATGGCCACACTGACCGAGTTCCCATCGTTACCGAGCATTTTTCATCGAATTGGGAGTTGTCAACCGCCCGCGCGGTATCGGTTGTTGAGTTCCTGGTGGGCCTAGGTATCGCGCCCACCCGATTAGCTGCGACCGGCTTTGGTGAATTCCAACCGATCGATGATCGCGGCGACGAAATAGCTTATCGCCGAAACCGTCGCATCGAGTTCAAGCTCACTCAAAGGTAGACTAGTCCGATACCCGGGCGACCGTTGCCCGGACAATAGCAGTCCGCTACTTCCTCGTGCAGCCAGCCCAGATCGAGAACACGGTCCACACGGGCCAGGACGTGATCCCCGGGCACCAGCTGCTCAAGCGAACCGGTGACTAACGCCGCATTTCTCAAGTGACCGCTTCGCCTGATGCCGGATTGGCACGATTCTGCTATAAGAATCACTGGCTTGAGGGTGTCGGAGGGCGGCCCGGATGCGGAACCCGGAGGGTGAATCGGATCATGGGCCACTCCGGCCCCTTTTCGACCGCCGCCTGAAACTGGAGTTCCACGGATCGCGGGTGACCTCCGATGCGGGGTTGCTCGCTTATCGCGAACTGGACGACGCACTCGGGCTGACCGCACTGGCGGGCGGCGTGCTCGCGGATAGCCGCACGGGCAGGAACAGCTGGCACGGCATCGTCAGCCTCCTTCGCCAGTCCGTCTATGGGCGTCTCGCCGGCTACGAGGATGTCAACGACGCCGACCGGCTCGGGCGTGATCCCGCGATGCGCTGGATCGTCGGCGGCAAGGCGGTCGAGCGCGGCGGGGCATCGACCAGCCAGATGGGGCGGTTCGAGACCGAGCTGCTGGCGAACAACGAGAACCTCGCGGCCCTTGCGGACCTGTCGGGGATGTGGATCGACCGGGTTCACGACCACGATCCGCCGAGGCGCGTGGTGCTCGACATGGACAGCTCCGTCAGCCCGACATTCGGTGAGCAGGAGAGCACGGCCTATAACGGCCACTTCGGCTGCACCTGTTATCACCCGCTGTTCGTTTTCAACCAGTTCGGCGACCTGGAGCGTTGCGCGCTGCGCCCCGGCAACGTGCACAGCGCCCACGGATGGCGTGATGCCTGGTACCGGTGGTCGAACGTTACAAGGAACGAGCCATCCGCCCCTACTTCCGCGGCGATGCGGCCTTCGCCTCACCGGAGATCTACGACTACCTCGAAGCCGAAGGAATGCCCTACGCCATCCGGCTGCCCGCCAACAAGGTGTTGCAAGAGAGCATCGCTCATCTCCTGAAGCGATGGGGTGAACGCCCCCATCTGACGGCGTCATAAGCGCCAGGAAGGAACGCACGTGGGGTGCGTTCGATCAACGAAGGAGGCGTCCGTGGACCGGATTAACATCATTGGCATCGATATATCAAAGAGGAGTTTCCAACTCCATGGGGCAACGGCGGAAGGCAAGCCGGTGTTCGGCAAAAAGCTTTCGCGAGAAAAGTTCCTTGTATTCCTCTCCGAAGCGCCGCCGTGCCTGGTTGTGATGGAGGCCTGCGGCGGCGCGCATTACTGGGGTCGACAGATTCTCGCTCTTGGCCACACGTGCAAGCTGATCCCGCCGATCTATGTCAAGCCATTCCTGAAACGGCAGAAGAATGACAGTAACGACGCGGCCGCGATCGTCGAGGCGGCACAGCGCCCCACCATGCGGTTCGTGGCAGTGAAGTCGGAAGAAGCGCAGGCGGATGCAATGCTGTTCCGCACCCGCGCGCTGCTTGTCCGCCAACGCACGCAGACGATCAATTCACTTCGGGGCCAGCTTGCGGAAAGATGAAGATAAACTGGAAATCGCCCAGAGGTTATCGGTCATGGAGTGCAATCGGGAGGTCTTCGAAAAACCAATGGCGGTTTCTTGAGGATGAATAGCGCAAATGCCGAGGACACCACATGCCTCGACCCTCCCTCGTTGCGTCAACCCCGGTATATAAGCCCCAAAAAGTTGATATGCGCGGCGACTTTTCTGGTCGCCGGCATGCACACGCCTGGCGCCAATGCCGCGCCCGAGGTCGTCGTCAGCATCAAGCCGGTCCATTCCCTCGTCGCCGGCGTGATGCGCGGGGTGGGCGAGCCCTGGTTGATGGTGCCCGGTGCGGCGTCACCTCACATGTACCTGATGCGGCCGTCCGAAGCGAAGAAGCTGCACAATGCCGATCTCATCGTCTGGGTCGGCGAAAATCTGGAGACGTTCCTCGACCGTCCGATCTCCAATCTCGGCAGCGGCGCCACGGTCGTGACGTTGCATGAAGCGGCCGGGATGCGTCTGCTGCCCAATCGCGAGGGCGGGGTCTGGAAGGAAGAAGAGGCCGCGGAAGTCCATAAGGACGAAAAGGACGACCACGGCCACGAGCATGACGAGTTCGACATGCACATCTGGCTCGATCCCGGCAATGCCGGCCGGATCGTCTCCGTCGTCGCGGATGCGCTGATCCGGGTCGATCCCGCCAATGCCGGAGCCTACCGCCGCAACGAAGCCGCGATGCGCAAGCGGATCGATGCGCAGGTGGCGGCTCTGCGCAAGCAACTGGCGCCCGTGCGCAAGCGCGCCTTCATCGTGTTTCACGACGGCTACCGGTATTTCGAGCATGCGTTCGGGCTCACCGGTGTCGGGGCGGTTGCCGTCGACCCCGCCCGGCCGCCGGGCGCCAGGCGGCTCGCCGAATTGCGCAGGGCGCTCGTCACGCGCAACGTCCTGTGCGTGTTCACCGAACCGCAATTCGAGCCGGATCTCGTGCGGACCGTCGTCGAGGGGACAAAGGTCCGCACCGGGGCCCTTGATCCGATCGGCGTCGCCGCCCGGCCCGGCCCGGATGCCTGGTTCGAGATCGTGCGCGGCCTCGGCAACGCGTTTGAAAGGTGCCTCAGCGCCGATTGACGACGGACAGGGGCCCCGGCCTGGGGGCCCGGCCGCGCCTGCAGCCGGCTGCGAACCGTCGGCAGGGCGTTGTCACGTTAACCACCGTGTAACCAGCTTGTGGGCGCCGACGCCGGAGATTATGCAACGGTCGTCACTTGCCGCCACTGTCTCATCGCGTCGCCGCGGAATTGGCGGAGTGTTCGGCGGGAGACCAGATGGCGTTGGACGTTGAAGAGGTTGTAGACGGTCGCATGGACGGCGAGGAACCGCTGCGCGGACGCGGGCGATTTGAACCGCTGCATCTTTCGCTCTCGTCGTCGCACCGGCTGATGTGAATTTTCTGCCCGATTGTTCTTTCGCAGGCCTTGCTCATGCTGAGCCGAGAGGGCAAGCAAACGGATCGCGGTGCCGTAGGAGCGGAGTTTATCGGTTACAATCGTCGCCGGCGCGAAGCCCTGCTTCTTCAAGAGTTTCCGCATCAGCCGAATTGCCGCCCGAGCGTTCCTGCGGGATTGAACCAGGAAATCCAGGACTTCGCCCTCACTGTCCACGGCACGCCAGAGATAGAACTGCCTCCCTCGAATTACGACGACCATCTCGTCCAGGTGCCAGCGTTCGGTCGGTCGTGGCCGCCGACGTTGAATCCGCCGCGCATAGGCCCGACCGAATTTCAAGACCCATCTTCGAACTGTCTCATACGAGATGTCGAGACCACGCTCGGCAAGCAGGTCATCAACGTCCCGATAGCTCAGCGTGAAACGGCAATAGAGCCAGACGGCATGCTGGATGATGACCGGTGGAAAGCGGTGACGACGGTAGGATATCTTGCACATCCAGAGATGCTAAAGCACCGGCCGTGCCGAAGCCACGCTGTTAACGTGACAATGCCGTCGGGCGCCTTCCTGGCGTTGGCGGCATGGCCTCGGTTGAAGCGGAGCGGCGGCGGAGGGGCCGGTGGAGGGACCGCAACAGTCCCCGATCATGGAAGCCGGTGCGATGCGGCTCTTCCCGACCGTCGTGTGGAGGGCCGAGATCAGGCCCGATGCCTGCCGTCGCATCAACGAGGCGATCGTTACCAAGCTCGCCGCGCTGCGACGCGGAACGGCCAACCCCGCCGCAGGCCGCGGATGGCAGTCGGGGCACGATTTGCACGAGCTGCATGAGTTTCGCGAACTGACCGAAAGCATCGGCGTGACCGTGAGGGACGTCCTCGACTATCTGCGTGTCGGCGAAGTGGCGTTGGAGATGTCCGGCTGCTGGGCCAACATGAATGCGCCGGGCGCCGCACACGGGCTCCACAGCCATCCCAACAACTTCCTGAGCGGCGTCTACTATGTGCGGGTGCCGAATGGCGGGACACCATCAATTTTCACGATCCGCGCATCCAGACGGAGATTCTGCGGCCGCCCGTCGTCGAGCTCACCGCCGATAATACCGACCAGGTGGTCGTGCGGGTGGGCCGAGGGCACGGTCCTGCTGTTCCCGGCGTGGCTGCCGCATTCGGTGGACGCCAACCGCGGCGATCGAGACCGGATCAGCGTGAGCTTCAACGTCATGCTGTCCGGCTACGCGGCGGAGCTGAGCAAGCCGCTATGGCAGGGCGAGCACCACTGACGTGTGGATCATGAGGGCCTTGGACTACCACGAGTCCACCAAGCATTCGTGGGAGCGCATTCGCGCCAATCCCCACTCCCTCGACTTTGCGAACATGCCGCACCCCTTCAAGATCTATATCGACTTGGCGCGCCAGCCGCTCTCGACCGATTTGCCGGACTCGGCGGTTCCGGCGCTGGCCGCGCTGGCAGAACCGGGAGTAGACGCCGGCGGCGACCGGGTCGCGGGCCGGAATGAGCTGGCGCACCTGCTGTCGGCTGTCGGCATCACCAAGCGGCGGCGCTATCCGGGCGGCGAGATGCTGTTCCGCGGTGCGCCTTGCACCGGCGCGCTCTACCACATCGAGGTCTACGTGATCTGCACCGACCTGAAAGACCTGCCGGCCGGCGTCTATCAGTTCCAGCCGAAGGATTCCTCAGTGTGCCTGCTACGGCCGGGCGATTGCCGGCAGGTCCTCATCGACGCGAGCGGCGCGCACGCCGCCGTGGCCGACGCGCCGGTGGTGCTGGTCCTGACGAGCACGTGGTGGCGCAACGCCTGGAAGTATCAGGCGCGTGCCTATCGCCACGCTTGGTGGGATTCGGGCTGCATGGCGGCCAACCTCCTGGCGCAGGCGGCGGCCCTGGAGCTCCCGGCCGCCTTGGTGGCCGGTTATGCCGACGACCCCGTCAACCGGCTGCTCGACGTCGATCCTGAGAAGGAGGCGTCCCTGATGCTGATGCCGATCGGGCGCGGCGGTCCGGCTCACGCGGCGCATCCGCCCCGGCTTGCCCCGCTCGGACTGTCGACGGAGCCGCTCTCGCATCACGAGGTGGCGTACCCGAACATTCCAGCGGTCCACGCCGCTTCCTGCCTGAACACTGGAGCCGAGGCGGCCGCGTGGCGCGGGGCCATGGACGAAGGCACCGAAGCCTCTCCAGACCGGCTCGTCCCCCTGCAACCAGCGGCGGACGATGCGGTTCCGGCCGAACCGCTGGAGGCCGTGATCCGGCGTCGCGGATCGAGCCGCCGGTTTACCGGCAAAAGCATCTCCTTCACCGCGCTCTCGACGATCCTGGACCGGACCGACCGCGCCATTGCCGCGGACTTTCTGGCCCCCTCCGGAGCGTCCCTCTGCGACCTCTATCTGATCGTCAACGCCGTCGACGGGCTCCCCGCAGGAACCTACGCATACAGGCCCGCGCACGGCGGGCTGGAGCCGCTCCGCGAGGGAACGTTTCGGGAGGAAGCGACGGCCTTGGCGCTGGGGCAGGACCTGGCGGGCGAGGCCAGCGTCAACCTCTACTTCCTCGCCAACCTGCAACGCGTGACGGCGCGCTTCGGCGATCGCGGCTATCGCGCGGCCGAGCTCGAAGGGGGGATACGGGGCGGCAGGGTCTATCTCGCCGCCTATGCGCTGGGACTGGAGGCCACGGGGCTGACCTTCCTCGATGACGACGTGACCGCATTCTTCTCGCCCCACGCGGCCGACAAATCGGTCATGTTCCTCGCGGCCGTGGGCCGGCCGGGCCGGCCTTACGCCGTTTCCTGAGCGGGGTATCTGGTGTCGAGCCGATGGCGTCCAAATTAGTGACGGTTTTCGGGGGATCGGGATTCCTCGGCCACCGGATCGTGGAACACCTGGCCGCAGCGGGGCACGACGTGCGTGTGGGCGTGCGCCATCCCGACCGCGCCGCCTTCCTGCGGCGGCTCGACGCGGACGGCCGGATCGAGCTGGTGCACGCAGATGTATGGGACGAGGCGACGGTCACACGGGCGGTGAACGGCGCGACTTCGGTCATCAACACCGTCGGCCACTATGTCGAGAAAGGAGGCACGACATTCGATAGGATCCACGGCGAAGGAGCCCTGCACGTCGCCAGGCAGACGAAGCAGGCGGGGGTCCTGCGACTGATCCATATCTCAGGCCTGGGCGCCGATCCCGGGTCGGACTCGCCTTACGTCCGTGCCCGGGGGACCGGAGAAAGCCTCGTCAAGGAGGCCTTCGATGGCGTCACGATCCTGCGCCCCGGCGTGATATTCGGTCCGGATGATTCCTTCCTGAACAGACTTGCCATGTTGGCACGGCAAAGCCCGGTGCTGCCGCTGTTCGGAATTGGAGGCACGAGACTGCAACCCGTGTTCGTGGAAAACGTCGCGGAAGCCTGCGTGAGGGTTCTAGCCAATCCCTCCACTCGATGCCGCGTCTACGAACTCGGTGGGCCGCGGGTATACGCCTACAAGGAACTCGTACAGTTGGTGCTCGAAGGGATCGGCAGGCGTACGGTCATGATCCCGGTCCCCTTCCTCGTGTGGGACATCCTCGCGGCCGTGACGGCATTTCACCCCGATCCGCCGCTGACCCGCGATCAGGTGAAATTGATGTCACGGCACAATGTCGTCGGGCGGCAGGCGTTGACCCTGGAAGACCTGGGCATTCGCCCTACTCCGGTGGAAGAGGTTTTGTCCGCCTGCATTGGCGTGACCCCCTCCTGATAGCTGCGGGGCGGCGCGCAGGTTCGACGCCGATCGGCACGCCAAGCAATTGATCTGATTGGAATCCAAGGAATCGAGTTTGCGCGCCGGACAATGGCCTCGGGTGTGCGGCCGCATCCCGTCCCCCGGCATTGACACGTTAACTGCCGCGTTCGGCACAATTGGATCGTGATCTGGATCAGGCAGCACACCAGCCTTGGTTCCAGACAGCGAACGTCTCGGCTCGAAACGCCTTGAAAATGCGGCGGGGTAAAAGATGGCGCTGGACGTAGAAAGCGTTGTAGACGGCGGCGTGGATTGAAAGGAACCGTTGGGCGGATCCCGGTGAATTGAACCGCTGTTGTTTTCGTTCGCGTCGACGTACCGGCTGGTGTGAATTCTCGGCTCGATTGTTCGCCCGCAATCCCTGATCGTGAATAGCGGTAAGTCGCTCTTTGCGGATCGCAACAGCGTAGGATTTGAGCTTGTCCGTGGTAATGCGCTTCGGCGCAAAGCCCTGCTTCTTCAGCAGCTTCCGCAGCAACCTCTGCGCCGATCGGGCGCAGCGTCGTGGCTGGACCAGGAAGTCGAGAACTTCACCTTCGTCGTCGACCGCCCGCCACAGCCAATGTCTTCGGCCGCGGATCCTGATGACCATTTCGTCAAGGTGCCAACGAGCACTGGCACGTGGACGGCTGCGGCGAAGATTGCCTGAGATCAGGCGCCCGAATTTCAGAAACCAGCGTCGCACCGTCTCGTTCGAGACATCGATACCGCGCTCGGCCAGCAGGTCCTCGACATCGCGAAATGACAGCGTGAACCGAGCATAGAGCCAGACCGCATGCTGGATGATCTCTGGCGAAAAACGATGTCGCTTGAAAGAAATTGGCGTCATACGCCGACGGTAGCGGCCCCTGCCCGATCCGGCCACCGACTTAACGTGTCAATGCCCAACGGACGAATAAATCCTCGCCAAGGAAAAAGTAATGGGGGCGGTGTCAGACAAGAATGGATTGATGCGCAGGATGGGGCATCCATAGTTTTGCCGGATGCGAAATCCCTTCCGCTACTTCAACAGCTCGCCCGAGGTCATCCGCCTCGCGGTGATGATGTTATGTCCGCTACCCGTTGTCGGTGAGACAGGTCGAAGATCTGCTATTCGAGCGCGGTATCAATCCGATCCACGCGTAGACGCGAGAGCCCTGGCCTCCGGATTATGACACCGGGCAGGACGGCACAAGCGGTGAGCTGCCGCGCAACGGAGACCGACCCGTCTTCCATTGCGAAGCCGTGGGGCAAGCGCCGCGTTTCTCGCCCAATCACGTCTTGCCACCGGTCGCTATTCGAGGGCTTCCACGAGGCCTGGAATATGCTCCGCCCCGACCGGCACGATGATGGACGAGCCCGCGAAGTCGTCCCCCACCGGTTCGTGCCGTCCTCCCAAACACTCGGCCAGGAAGGCTTCCGCTACTGCCAGGAAGGAGAGTGTGTTTTCGGGCCGATTGAAGCCGTGCCCTTCGTCGGGATAGAGGACGGCAGTGACCGGGAGGTTCCTGTCCAGCATGGCCCGGACGATTTGCTCCGCCTCGGCTTGCTTGACCCGAGGATCATGGGCGCCGTGGCCGATGAGCAGGGGCTTGCTGATGCGTTCGACGTGCGTAAGCGGGGAACGCTCGGTCAGGAAGGCCCGGCCCGCCTCGGTGCGGTGGTCGCCGATCTGACGGACCATCCGCTCGATCGCCGGCTCCCAGTACGGTGGAATGCTGCTGAGCAGGGTAACCAGGTTCGAAGGGCCGACGATGTCCACGCCGCAGGCGAAGGTGTCCGGGGTAAGGGTCAGGCCCACCAGAGTGGCGTAGCCGCCGTAGCTGGCCCCATAAATCGCCACCCGTTGCGGGTCGGCGATCCCCTGCTCGATGGCCCACTGCACGGCGTCGATCAGGTCGTCGTGCATCTTGCCGCCCCACTCCAGGTTGGCGGCGTTGACGAACGCCTTGCCGAACCCGGTAGAGCCCCGGAAGTTTACGGTCAACACGGCGTAGTCCCGGTTGGCCAGGAGTTGGCACAACGGACAATAGTTCCACTCTACCCGCTCATGGGGGCCGCCATGCACATGCAATACCATCGGTAAGGGATGGTCCGGACGCCCCGAGCCATCCTTGTCGCTCTCCACCGGCAGCATGTAGTAACCCACCAGGTCCAGCCCGTCGCGCGACTTGATAACGACCGAGTGCAATTTGGCCAGCGGTAGCCCCTCCAACTCTTTCGCGTGCGTGAACAGGAACGTCGCCTCTTTCCTGGCCCGGTCATAGCTGTAGTAGCGCGCCGGCCCGTCATCCACCGGGTAGACCACGATCCAGCGGCTGTCGTCCAGGGTGCGGCTGATAACCTGAAAGTCGCCAACGGCCACCGTTCGCAAGTACTCCATTTCGGGGGCGATGGAGTCGTCCAAAATGCGGTACTCCCTGCGTTCATAGATGAAGTCGACGGCCTGGAGGGTCCTTTCGGTAGGGTGCGCCATCACGCCGTGCACATCGGCCCTGGCGTCGGCAGCGATGACGGTCTGTTCCCCGGTGTCCAGGTTGAAGGCGGTAAGGGCGGAGGTATCCCGCCCCCGGTTGTCCGCCAGATACAGGACCCGCCCCGTCCGGTCGAACCCGAAGATCTTGCTGGTCTCGATATCTTCCAGCGGGAATTTGATAAACGACTCCCAGCCGCCGCCAGCGGTGGAGCGCAGCAGTTCGCTGCCCCCGTCCTTGGTGGGACGGCTGGCGAAGCGAATGTTGAAATCGTCATCGATGAGGAAGCCGGCGAACTGGTCGTTCACCTGCACCAGCCGCCTTTCCCCGGTTCTGACGTTGATCCGATAGATATCGTTGTATCGGGGGTCGCGGCCGTTCAGACCCACAAGCAGCTCGTTGGGGAACTTGGGGCTGCTCCCCACGATGACCGCACGCGCGCCGACCATTGGGGTCAAGTCCCAGATCGCGCCGGTATCCAATTCGACGGAATAGAGATGCGCGTTCTCGTCGCCTTGCCAGTCCATGAGGTAACCGATGGGGTGGACGCCCCTCCCGACGGCATCGCGATGTGCCAGGTTGGCGGTGTTGTTAACGCCAAGCGAGGAAGGGGGCGTCCATGGAACAGGTTCACATGATCGGGATCGATCTGGCGAAGAACAGCTTTCAGCTGCACGGTGCGCGGGCGGATGGGTCGGTTGCGTTCCGCAAGAAGCTGAGCCGGGCGAAGCTGTTGGACTTTGTGGCTGCGCAGCCACGCTGCACGGTGGCGATGGAGGCGTGCGGCGGCGCGCACCATTGGGGCCGGGAGATCGGCAGTCTCGGCCATGCGGTGCGACTGGTCCCACCGATCTACGTCAAAGCGTACGTCAAGCGGCAAAAGAACGACGCGTCGGATGCGGAGGCGATCTGCGAGGCGTCGTCGCGGCCGACCATGCGCTTTGTGGCTGTGAAGACGGAGGAACAGCAGGCTCGGGGCATGCTGTTCCGGACGCGCGATCTTCTGGTGCGCCAGCGCACCCAGACGATTAATGCGCTGCGCGGCCATCTAGCGGAGTTCGGTGTCATTGCCCCGCAGGGGCCGGCTCATGTCGGCCGGCTGGCCTCGGCGCTTGAGGGACCGGCTTCGAGGTTGCCGGAAGCGGTCCGCGAGCTGGCCGGCCTTCTGCTTGAGCAGATCGCCGGCCTCGATGCGAAGATTGCGGGCCTGGAGAGGGAGGTCCACGTGAGAGCACGGCAGGATGAGGAGGCGAGGCGCCTGATGAGCGTGCCGGGGATCGGGCCGATCAGCGCGATGGCAATCCAGGCCTTCGCACCGCCGATGGAGAGTTTCCGGCGCGGCCGCGACTTCTCCGCTTGGCTCGGCCTCGTGCCGCGCCAGCACACGACCGGCGGCAAGCCGAAGCTGGGCAAGATATCGAAGATGGGCCAGCGCGATCTGAGACGGCTGCTGATCACAGGCGCGATGACTGTGGTCCGCTGGGCGGTTCGGCGCGGCGTGACGACGGACCCCTGGCTGGCCGGGATGCTGGCGCGCAAGCCGAGGATGCTCGTCGCGGTGGCGCTGGCCAACAGGATGGCGCGCATCGTCTGGGCGCTACTGACGAAGAAGGAGAGCTACCGGGCTCCCGCCACCGCCTGAGAGAACGGCGAAGTGCGGGAAGCCGTCGGGGATGTGGGCACGACGGAGGACAGGTAAGGGCAAAGGTCAACGAGACCGGGTTGGGAAAACCAGCATCCGAACGGAGAGCTTTCAAGCTCGCGTAACCGATTTGGACCCAATCCGCGTATCTCCATACGGGCCCGCGGCGTGTCATCTGCCGCATAGAGAGGCCGGACACACGACAGCACCTGACCGCATGCACCGAGCCGACCAAAAACTGCTTGCATCAACGGGGGCGTCCACACACGATGTGATCGCTGGCGTCGGCCCAGAAGTAGTTGCCGATTCCCCCGAACGTGTCCCGGGTGACGGGCCGGGCCGCCGCCGGGTCGTCCACCGGCCCCACCCAGACGTTGAGCACCCCGTCCACCGGGGCGGCGTAGCTCAGGAAACGCCCGTCCGGGCTGATCTGAACGTTTATCTTGTCCGGGTTGCCGAACAGGAGCTTGCGGGGGATAAGCGGTGTGGTCGTAGCACTGGCCGATGGCCCGACCTCGACCTCCGCTTCCTCGGCGACTTCCTGCTCGACCTCTACTGGCGTGTCGGCGCGCGCATCGGAAGCGCAGACCATCGCGAACAGTGGGACGGTCATCAGGCTCAACACAATTAACCAGGACTTGGGCCGCGGCCCCGAAATCGGTTGCATCAGAACCTCCCTAGCCTCCCCCGCATTCCCCATTCGGCCTCGCGAGGAACAGGCTGTCAGTGTTGATGTCAAGGCGGCGCGATGGACGATCGCTGGAGCCGACGATCATAGCCTTCGCAGTGAACTTGCCGACCCCTTCCACCGCCTCGACGAGTGCCCGTCGCCAACTGGGCGTATGCGGCGGTTCTCCGGTGCCGTCGCTTCGCAAGCAGCTGGCCGACTACGAGAGACCGGCTTCCAGGAGCGAGGATGCCCAGGGAGAGATTGCCCATGCGTAAAATACACGACGTTCTACGGCTGCATGCCGGCGGATTGTCGAAGCGGCGGATTGCCGTCGGTTTGAACATCGGCCGCCAGGCGGTCGGCGATTATCTCCGCCGGGCGCGCCGCGCGGGTCTGGCTTGGCCGCTGCCCGAGGGGCTTTCGGACGAGGCGCTGGAACGGCTGCTGTTCGCGCCGCTGCCGGCGGTTTCGCCCGATCGCCGGCCGCTTCCCGACTGGCCGCTGATGCATCGCGAGTTGAAGCGGCCCGGCGTGACCCTGTCGCTCTTGTGGGAGGAATACCGCGCCGTTCATCGCGACGGTTACGGCTACAGCCGGTTCTGCGATCTCTACCGGGATTGGCGCGGCCGGCTCGCCCCGACCATGCGCCAGACCCATGTCGCCGGCGACAAGCTGTTCGTCGATTACGCCGACGCCATCCTCGACCGTATCGTCCACAACTCCCACAGAATCAACTTCGACGGGCCCTCCATGCGAAAGACCATCGCCGAGAACTTCAACGCCAACGACGTTGACCACGCCGAACGAAAATGACATCAAGCTCTCCCTGCCCGACGCCTGTCCCGGCAAAACCCTGTTCTTCAAGGCTCACGCCGCTCTGGCGCCCCCATAGTCCCAACCCCTCTGCGACAACCGAAAAAGGCCAAGACGTCCCAGCAGGCGAAGCTTCCAATCCCTTTCCGAACCCAGCTACGCGGCCCTGCCCACTTTGGACCAACAGAAAACACAACATCGACACACCGCCACTCAGACCCGCCCAGTAGATCGCAAATCCAGCGATACAAAATGGCCTCGTGAGATATCCGGGAAAGTGGCCGTTTTGGATCGGAATCAGTGGCTGCTTTCGTCGGAATGCGCGCCCAAGAGGTGCCCGAGGCAGCAACGGCGGAGGGCGAATGCGCCGACGCCGTGGCACGGCGGCTCTTCAGACAGGACGTTTTGTTCGGCGCTTCGCTGGCTGGCGCCGTGGAAAAGCGTTCTCGGTTGGCGCGTGCTCTGGTTGTCGCGCTATTCTCTCGTGTGCCTGACGGCGCCGCGAGACGCGCGGCAGCGAGGAGGCGGTGATGTTCTCGATGCAGCAGGCGATACGGTCCATCGTCGTGGGTGCGGTGCTCGCGCGGGAACGCTGGCAGAGCGGCGTCGCTTACAACCCGCTGTCGAGGCAGACCGCCCAAGACCCCTATCCAGTCTACGCGGTCCTGCGGGAAAGGGACCCGGTGCACCGGAGCCGGTTGATGAATGCCTGGCTGTTTACCCGGCATGTGGACATCGACACGATCCTGCGCGACCATCGGCACTTCGGCAACGACCCCCGCAAGGGCGAGCTCAATCGTCGGCAGCGCGCCAACCTGCCGCCGGACGACGAGTTCACCATGCTGTTTCTCGATCCGCCGGACCACAAGCGGCTCAGGGCGCTCGTCAACAAGGCCTTTACGCCCAAGGCGGTGAACGCGCTCGAGCCCCACATTCGCAACCTGCTCGGGGTCCTGCTGGACGAGATCGACGACCCGGCCGGCTTCGACCTGATGCAGGCGGTGGCCCAGCCGCTGCCCGTGATCGTGATTGCCGAGATGCTGGGCGTGCCGCCGAAAGACAGAGCGCAATTCAAGATCTGGTCCGACCAGCGCGCACGCACGCTGGAGCCGGTGATCGACGCCCGGGAACGCGCGGCCTCCGATGCCGCCGCGAAGGCGCTCGACGCCTACTTCCGGCCGATTATCCAGGAACGGCGGGCGGCGCCCCAGGACGACATCGTGAGCGCGCTTGCGCAGGCGGAAGAGGAAGGCGACCGGCTGACCGAGCGCGAGATGCTGAACATGCTGCGCCTGCTGCTCATTGCCGGCAACGAGACCACCACCAACCTGATCGGCAACGGCATCCTGGCCCTGCTGCGCCATCCGGATCAGCTGCAGCGGTTGAGAGACGATCCGAGCCTGATCCCGGCGGCGGTGGACGAGCTACTGCGCTTCGATTCGCCGGTGCAGACCGATTTCCGGCGCGTGCTCGAGGACTGCGAGGTGAACGGCTTTGCCGTGCGGCGACGCGACAACATCGTCGTCCTTCTCGGCGCGGCCAACCGGGACCCGGACGTGTTCGACGACCCCGACCGGCTCGATGTCGGCCGGGGCGACCGCTCTCACCTGTCGTTCGGGCGCGGGATCCATCACTGCCTCGGCGCTCCGCTCGCACACCTGGAAGGGCGCATCGTCCTTGAGATGCTGCTCGAGCGTTTCTCCCAAATCAGCCTGCTCGACGAGAACCCGCGCTTCCGCAACAGCATCGTGCTACGTGGCCTCGATTCCCTTCCCATCCGCTGTGTCAGGGCCTGAAGCGCTTCCGCGATGCAACCTGCGCGCGCTCACGCGGAGGCGGGAAGCGTCATGACCCGATGGCCGCGGCCGCGGCCCGACGTACCCTGATGCACTCGACTGCAATTTGTCAGGAGAATGGTGCCCAAGAGTTGCCTGTCGAATAATTATGGGATGGGCAAAGGAGAAACGACGTGCCAGCGAACGACGGACGGAAACTAGACAGTTCACGACCCATGCGCCAGCCACGGCTTCTTCGTTGGGCTCGGTGGGCGACGGGAGCGCTGCTACTCCTGATCATCGCAATTCCGGTCATGGCGACAGCGCAGGATCGGCAGTTGCAGCTCGTGTCGACGGCGTGGTCGCCGTTCACCAACGCGCCAGGACAGCCGCGGTTCGCCCTCGATCTGGTCGAAGAGGCTCTCGAACGCATCGGGATCTTCGCCGAAACGGTCATCGTGGATGAGGCCAGATTGACGCCCTCACTGCTGAGCGGCGAATTCGACGGAAGCGCGGCCCTCTGGAAGGATACGGAACGCGAACGCGCGCTGATTTACTCGCAGCCGTATCTCGAGAACCGGTTGATCCTCGTCGGGCGGCAAGGCGGCGACGTGTCCGCGACCTCGCTGGCCGACCTCGCCGGCAAGCGGATCGCCCTGGTCGCCGGATACGCGTATGGCGAGGCAGTCGAGACAACGGGCGGTCCGATCTTCGTCGGCTCGAACAGCGAAGAGGACAGCGTCGCAAGACTCCTCAACGGTGAGGTGGACTACACGCTGATGGACGAGCTTGTCATCCAATACCTCATTCGCAATCACGCAGAAGCAGCTCGAACGAGACTGGCGTTCGGCTCGACGCCGCTGCTTACACGCTCCCTTCACCTCGCCGTCCGCCGGTCGCATCCGGACGCCTGGTGGATCATCCCGCGGTTCAACGCGGAGCTGCGCGGCATGATCGCCGACCGCAGTTACCATCGCCTGCTCCAACTCGAATGGATTCGAGTGGACCTCGACGGCGACGGTCGCAAGGAGTACGTGCCTCACGTTGATCGAACCGGCCCGCGCCCGCCGGAGCATTCCTATGAGCTCTTCGTGACGGGCAGCTCGACCACCGAGTCCAACAGGACGCGGCGCTTCTACTTCGGCGGCGACGTCTACGAAAACTGGTCGACCGTGCCCGAGCGGTACAAGGACCCGGGCTTCAGCAGACCCGTACAGGGTCTCAGGATCTTCACCTTCAGGTTTTAGCGGGAGCGTATCCACTACGCTCGTGTCACGCGATCCCATAGGGGATGTGCCCAGGTCGCCGTCATGAGGCGGCGGCTGGCGGGAGCATCCGGGGTGGAGACGCCGACGCGGGCGGCGTGAGGGCGTGAGCGGTCGCTGAGCTGGCAGGTGGCGAGGACACCCGTATCCTGCGGCTCGACCTGATAGTGGAGCAGGTCGAATCGTGAACGTACGTCGAGCCGGTGAAGAGGGGCAACGGCCCCAGGACGCCGGGGTACCCGATGACCGAACTCGCGGACAAGTTCCTCGGACGTCAAGCCCGGACCCTGGAGTCCAACACCTACATGGTCCGAAAGTGCGGATCAACGGAAAGACGTACTATTTGTTTTGTGGCGGGCCGTTGACCACGAAGGCGAAGTGCTCGAGGCTTTTGCAACGAAATGGCGGAATCGAAGAGCCGCGCTGAAGTTACTGAAGTCTACGATGAAACGCTACGGCCGGCCGGCTTCTATCGTCACTGACCGGCTTCGGTCATACCGTGCTGCGATGAGCAGAGCTGCCGATTGATGCCGAACAACCTAGCGAGTTACATGCGCGAGGATTGTGGATGACCTCTCGGTCCACAGCAAAAGTGATGACGCAATGACGTGCCGCGACAGTGGCACTGGGTTACTACGTTCTCTCGCCAGAGCGCTTGCGGTGATTTACGAATCGGGGCATGCATTTTACGTAGCTCCGGTTGGATAACACTGATCGAACCATGTTGGGCCTCCGCCTTCGCCCCGATATCGGCGCGTTCCTAAGAACGCTTATCCCGCTTCACGTAAGTATTGCGAGCATCGTTTCTGTGCTTCTGGTTTTGGTAGCGGGTATGATAGTGGCGAACGACCAAATTGCTGGACGTCGCGCCGCTCTCGCGTACGCCAAGGAATCGTTTCAGAACCTGGGCGAAATCGTTCGAATTGAGCTTCAAGCGCGGCGGGGTCCCGTCGAGACAGCGGTTGAAGCTACTGTTGCCACCGTTTCGTTGCTACCGGCGGATGGCATCTTTTCGATAGACACCGTGCGTCTATTTGCCCAGCGATTATCCGAGACCGACGGGCTTGACGCTCTCTATTACGGGGATAGGCAAGGGAACTTCGCCATTGTGTTCAACCTCGCCGTTGCGACGCCGGGGGCGGGGCCAGCCTATCGGTCCTGGATAATCCAGCGCCCGAGCCCGAGCGAGTTTGATCAAACGGTGATCATGCTGGACGGCGACTACGGGATCGTTTCGACGGATCATCGGCAGCACAACGGTTACGATCCGCGCACCCGCCCGTGGTTCCACGGGGCGATGGTTGCCGACCGGACCGTTCAGACCCCGCCCTACGTCTACTTCGAGTCCAATGACATCGGTATCACGGTTGCGGCCCGTACACGGGACGGGCACGGCGTCGTGGGCGGCGACCTGACCCTTCGGACCTTGTCCCAGATGCTCGGCGCAAAGCGTGCAACTGCGAACTCGCACACGGTGGTTTTCGATGCGAAGACATCCGTCCTCGCGGCATCCGACATCGATCACGTGCTGCAGGTAGTTCGCCATGACGAGCGCCCACTTGTCATCCAGCAAACGCTTGCCAGCACCGAATTTGCCCCTTATCGAGCCCTCAGTCGCCTCAACGCTTCGGGACAGCGCGAAGGTGTGCACGAGGTGGAGGCGGATGGGAAGAAGTGGGTCGTCTGGATCTCGCCACTTGACCTGGGAGGGGACCGCAGCGCGACCATGGGCATCGTCGCGCCTTCCGACGAGGTGTTCGCGGAGGTCTCGGAGCGAATGCGCCTCAGCCTCTGGATCGCCGCGTTCGGTGTTGGCATCGGTCTCCTGATTGCCTGGATCGTCGCCGGTGCGATTTCGAGACCTATCCGGACGCTCACCGGCGAGGCGTACCAGATGCGCAACTTTGATCTGGACGAACGTGCGCCCGTGAGGTCCCGGATAGTCGAGGTTGATCAACTGTCACAGGCGGTTCAGACCCTGAGGCGCTCGCTCAGAGATTTCGCGCGATACGTCCCGGCACAGTTGGTCAGACGCCTGGTGGCTGGCGACGTGACGGCGGATGTTGGTGGCGATCGTTGCGAGGTGACGCTGCTGTTCACCGACATCGCCGACTTCACGTCGATTTCCGAGAGCATGGAGCCTACGGTGCTGATGCGCGAGGTGTCGGAGTACTTCGCCGTGGCGAGCCGGAGATTGATTCGGAACGGGGCAACGATCGACAAGTACATGGGCGACGCGATCATGGCCATCTGGAACGCGCCGGTGCGTCAGGACGGGCACGTCGATTTGGCGTGCCGGGGGGTGCTCGATACTGCAGCCGCGATCGACGATCTCAATACTCGGCGGGTCGCGGAGGGAAAGCCCCCATTCCATACACGCTTTGGTCTTCACAAGGGCGATGCCGTGGTCGGCAACGTCGGCTCCGATGAGCGGCTCAACTACACCGCTCTTGGCGAGTCCGTGAACCTTGCGGCTCGGCTCGAGGGTCTCAACAAGCAGCTCGGAACGCGAATTCTCCTCTCCGAGTCTGCGGTTGATGCCCTGGAGACGGATTTTCCCGTTCGCGCCGTGGACGTGGTCTTGCCCAAGGGTACTACCCGGCCGGTGCCCGTATTCGAACTCCTCGCGCCCGGTCAATACGCGCGAGATCACGCCGGCGCCCGAGCACATATGCAAAGCTGGGGCATATGCTACGACGCTTACACCGAACGTCGGTGGACGGAGGCGATCGCCGAGTTCGACCGCCACGTCCGGGATTACCCGGATGACGCCGCGGCCCACATCTTTCGCGCACGCGCGGTTGATTTTGATCGGTCGCCGCCGCCGGATGACTGGGATGGCGTCTACGAGGCGCGGACAAAATGACTGAACCGGTGGCCAGGCGGCCTGGATCCAACCGATTGAGGTTGTCGATCACGCTGGCCGCCGTCTCCGCGGTCGCCTTCGCCCTTGCATCTGCTCTGGCGATCCGGATTTTCGACGATGATTTGCGCGGCCACTTCCGTGCTGTGCTCGAAACCTCCTTGCAGTCACGCGTGCAGGAATTGGGAAGCTACGCCAGGTCGGTGGAGAACGATCTGAAGATCGTCGGATCCCTGTCCCTGGTACAAGCAGCCGTGGGAGACTTCTCGCGTGCTTTTCATGATCTCGGCCCCGATCCGATGACGGAGCTCCAGCGTGTGTACATCGAGGAGAACCCCCACGGAGTAACTTCCCGGCACAAGCTCCTCAAAGCGGATGACGGCTCCGAGTACAGCGACCTCCACAGTGTCTATCACGCTTGGCTCAGCGGCCTGGTCAGCGCGCGGGACTACTACGATCTCTTCCTGGTCGATCCCGACGGGAATATCGTCTACACGGTATTCAAGGAAGACGACCTTGGCACAAACCTGCTGACCGGAACGCTCAATGGAGCGCCCATCGCCGACGCCTACCAGGAGGCCGTCGAGAGCCCGCCGGGAAGCGTCGTCGGCACCGGCTTCGCCCGCTACGCCCCCAGCAAGAATATCCCGGCGGCGTTCATCGGGACTCCCCTTCACCACGACGGACGCTTTGCGGGTGCGCTCATCCTGCAACTGCGGTTGGATCCGTTCAACAGCATCATGCAAGGTGCACACAGCCTGGGGGACTCTTTCGAATCCTACCTTGTGAACGGTGATCGCCTGATGGTCTCCCAATCAAGATTCCTGGACGAAACCGTTCTCACCCGGGAGGTCGCCACTCCCTCTGTCGAGGGAGCTCTGGCCGGCGCAACCGGATTCGGGATTGTCGTTGACTACCGAGGTGTTCCGGTTCTGTCCGCATACCAGCCGTTCGACTGGATAGGCGTCAAATGGGCCGTGGTCGCCGAACTCGATGTGGAGGAGCTGAACCGCAGTGGCGAGTCTCTCCGACTGAGTTTACTGATCGCCGGTCTCAGCGTTGTTGTTGTCTCAGCTCTTTTCGGCTGGCTTGTCGCTGCGCGCGACTGAACTCCACGGTTCACGCGGCCTTCCCAACAGAGCCGGAACTTGATGAATTCGAAGCGGCGTTCGACGCTCCATTTGAGGTCAGGTTGCTGATCTGCCATCCATTTGTCCCTGCCGCTCTCGGTTCATGATACTTGTTCCATCCTTGCCTATCCGGTTTACACCCACACCCACTAGGGCTAGAATGGGCGCAAACCGGATATAGGGGAGCGCGCCATGGATGTTCTCGACCGCGCCGATCTCCCATTCCCGCATTCGCTACCCGAGTTCCAGCGACTTTTCCCCGATGATGCGGCCTGCGCCGCCTACCTGGAGAAAGCCCGCTGGGGAGACGGCTTTGCCTGCCCGCACTGCGGCACGGCGGGAGAGCCGTTCCACTTTGAAAACCGCCCTGGCGTCCTGCGCTGCCGCAAGTGCCGCTCGAAGAGTCCTCTTCCTTCTATGACGGCGGCCAATACGGTCGGCAGAGCGGGATCCAGGGAGTCCAGCATGTACGCACTCGCGATAATGTCCCTTGCGCGCTCGACCATTTCGAGCCGGACCGCGATCTTCCAGTCGAGCTCCAGGGTGACGGCGGAGAGCGGGACGGCGTGATCCCCGCACATTTCTCGCGGATCGTCTCCGGCCACACGATCGAGGAAGCCCTTGGCCGCGCCAAGCAGGCGCGCGCGGCCGCGTCGTTCGACATGCTCGGGGAGGCCGCGCACACGGCGAATGATGCCGAGCGCTACTTTGCGGCCTACGAGGCGGCGATTACGACCTTGGGCCGTAGCACGTCGGGAGCGGAGCATACTGGCTTTGGCGTCCGTGTTTATCCCTCGGGCCGTAAGTCCTACATCGTCAACTACCGCGCCGGCGACGGTGGCAGGAAGGCCCCCAACAAGCGCGTCATGCTTGGGCGCTGCGACCCACCACCCGAGCGGCGGCTGGAGCCGCCACATCTGGGACAACTACGGCTCCTCCATCGCCGAGTGCGCGATGGATGCAAAGCGGACGGACCGCGCGGTGAAGTGTTCGTTCGCCGCTCATAAACCGTAGTCAGCGCCTGCACCCCATACCGATGACCGCGTGGAAACACGATCCGGCGGGTGCAGTCCGGCGGACGGTCGAGGCGCCCTCACATGGGGGTCCGGGTGGTTGAAGTGCGGCAATCCGGGCGCGGAGAACCGCCTAGTACCTGCCGAGTTGGATCTTCGTCTTGGCTAGCACCTCGGGCTTTTTCTTGCCTTCGATCTTCTGTACTGCCTTCACCTCGGCAAAGTACTTGTTCCCGCGGCCACCAGAGCAAGGAGGCAGGTAGCCCGGCCTTGCGTAGTCACCGGTCGCCCGGTTGCGCTTCTCGACAAAGGAACCTTCAGGCAAATCCTTCGCCTCGCCTGGAACTGAAGGCAACATGGCACTGGTCGAGCCTTCCTCGATCCAATAGCCGATCTTGCCGTGGCCCCCATCGTAGGAAAGCGGCTGATAGCTTCGGTCATTGAATTCCACGATGATCGCATTGGCGCCGGCCGGGATGTTCTCAACGTTGAGCGCTGGTGTCGCGCCGTTTCCCCCGAACTTGCTGCATTGTTGCCCCTTTGGAACTTTTTTGCCGTCCCAGGCTGCATCGGCGAAAGAAACCTTCAAATCGGCCGCTTGGCTGGCTGTCGAAAAGGCTGCGGCCATAAACGCAATTATGATCGCGGCGGCTACGATACTTATTCTAGGCTCACTGACGAAATTCGAACGGAGAAGCATCGGTTGTCCTCGTAATCAGCTGACCGGGGCTTGAATCGGTATCAAAAATATTTCTGCTGATCCATGATAATCAGCAGGATCTTGACCGCGAGGTGAGTACCACTCAGAAAACGGCATGGCATTTGGCGCACCGCATCCGCGAAATTATCCCGGCGAAGCTGCACCAGTTCAGCGGCCTCGGCTTTCTGCGCCGCGGTCGCCGCGGCCGAGCCCGCGGCCTCAAGCTCGAGCCTTCAACTGCGTTGGTGTGACGCCGAGCTCGGCAGCCACACTGCCATGCGTCGCACCCGGCTTCGACAGCCGAGCAACGACTGTTCCTTATATTCCGGCGAAAATCGCCGCCTCGTCGGCTCTGTCATCTCTCCCCTCCAGGTCGGTATTTAATTTGGGGCTTATATACATGACTAGACAAGTCCTTATTTGGCTCCGCGGATCAGCAAGAAGCCCTCATAGATGAGCAAGGAAACCGTAAACGGCACCATAACCAGCCACAAGGTTCCGCTCTCTGCGGTACGCTGACCGCTGGCCTTGATGGAATCCGAAAGATCGACGCCCAGTCAGATTAACGAGCTCAAAGCTCTGACAATGCCTCGGGTTTGGCCGATCTCGGGTGGAGCCCTGTTTCGCCATCAAATCGTCGTTACCTTCTTAAGTTTGTATCCGCTTTCCAGCTGGTCAGGCGGGCGTCGGTCGGTAGATACGCTCGTATCTGAGCAGTGCCCAGGCGACGCGGGCTGTCTTATTGGCCATGGCGACCAGCACGACGTTTGTCGGCCGCCGCGCCAGGAGCCGGTCGGTCCAGCCAGGCCCCGTGCCCGGCTTGGCGCGGCGCCAGCGCAGCACGCTTCGCGCACCATGCACGAGCAAGCGCCTGATATAGCCATCCCCGCGCTTCGAGATCCGCCCCAGCCTGTCCTTGCCGCCACTCGAGTGTTGTCGGGGCACGAGACCGAGCCAGGCCGAGAGCTGCCGGCCCGAGCGAAACTGCGCGCCATCTCCGATCGTCGCGACCAGCGCCGTCGCGGTGATGACACCGACGCCGGGGATCGTCGCAAGACGGCGGTTCGCCTCGTTGGAGCGGTGCCATGCCAAAAGCGTCACTTCCAGCTGCTTGATCCGGGCCTGAGCAGAGCGGAGCTGCTCAACCAGAGAGCCAAGCGCCTCGCGTGCCAGAGGCGGCAGTCGCACATCGCCGGGATCTTCGATAATGGCAACCAGTTCCTCCACCTTCGACGCCCCCTGAGCGACGATCAGTCCGAACTCCGCACAGTGGCCGCGCAGCGCATTGATCACCATCGTGCGTTGACGGACCAACAGCTCTCGGGCCCGGTGCAGCATCAGAACCGACTGCTGCTCGGCGCTTTTCGCCGGTGCAAAGCGCATCGTCGGACGCGTCACTGCCTCACAGATCGCTTCCGCATCCGCTGCGTCGTTCTTATTCGTTTTGACGAAGGGACGAACGTATTGAGGCGGAATCAGCTGAACTTTGTGCCCGTGTGCTTGCAGTTCCCGAGCCCAATAGTGCGCAGAGGCACAGGCTTCCATACCGACAAGACAGGATGGCAATCCGGCGAAGAACGCCAGCACCTTCCCGCGGCGCAGCTTCCGCCGTAGTACCGGTCGTCCCTCACCATCAGCACCGTGAACCTGGAACACCGTCTTTGCCAGATCAAACCCAATTGTCGTAATATCCATCGTGGACGCTCCCTCTGTCTGGGTTGTTCAACACACTCCAGTATGGCTCATCGTGAAGCCGTAGGGGGCGTCCATACCATCAGACTAACTGGGTCGGACCTGCAAGACCCACAACCAAGCGGCCTCAGGCTCCCGCCAACTCATGAACCACATCGACCCGGCGCCGGCGCCGGGCGCGGTCATGTTTCGGCTGCCGCCGTGGACCAGTAGAATTCCCTGTTCTCCCGAACAAAATCCCTGTTCGTTCAAATAAATTCCCTGTTACATGGTTTAGGGAATTGGACCGAAAACACTAGCGTTTCTGCCATGTTTTAAACACAGGAAAGCTTCTGAATCCCTGCAAAAGAGAAAATTTCCCTGTATTTTCCCTGTTAAGCAGGGAATTGGCCTCAGAGACGAGTTCGCGGGAGACTGCCTGCACAGCCAGCCACCCCGGCGAGGCAGTCTCTTCATCGCATGGCGCGGCCAACCCACGGAAAACAGGGCCTGTTTCGCGGTCAATCGGAATTCGCAGCTCCTGAACGCGGGAGCATTTCCGGCAATTACCGGGCTTCGCGGTGTGCGGTCTCCGCGAGCGCGATGCAAGGGTGAGTTTGGCGGAAACAGGGAATTTTTGCGATTTCGGCCTCAAAACAGGGAGAATATTGCGGGTTTTCCAACCAATAAACCGAGAGCCTCCCGTAATATCAATGCCTTACAAACTTTCCCGTGCCGATCCCTATTCCGGCGATGCCGCAAACGGGAAGCGGGCGGCTTGCTGCGACCAGTCGAGCGGCATCGGGCCCTTGAGGAGCCGTGACAGTGTCAGGCCTGCGGATTGGCGACCTTCAACGATCGCCCGCTGGATCTCTGGCGCCAGAAAGGCCAGGCGGACGAGCCGGCGTCGATGGGGCGTATCGGGTACTGCAGTGAGTGCCGGCAGCCCGTCATCGTCATAGTGCAGCATGGCGTGAGCGGAGCGGAGCGCCCTGACCAGAACCGGGTCCGGCATGTGTCCCGGACTTTGGCCCTTAAGAACCCAGGTCTGACCGCGACGCCGGACCAGGGGCAGATGCAGCCTGGCGAGGCGCGCATCCACTGGATCCGGCTCGACCCGTTCGTGGGGCTCGAGGCGCTCGCGCATCGCGACGACCCGGTCGATCGGCAGCAAGCAGTGCAGCGACTGATCGTGGAGCTCGGCGCGGACAACAAGCGTGATGGGATCAACCGGACATCCCGGGATCACGCGACGCAGCGCAGCCGCGAGGGCGACTTCGAGCGATGGTGCGGAGATACGCCGGATGGCTGTGTCGGACGGATCGCGCCTTGCACCTTGCTGAAGCGGTGCCGAGACGTAGTAGCGATAGAGCTTGCCGCCTCTCCCGTGGGAGAAGGTCGGCGACATCGGCCGACCATCCGCATCGAAGAGGCGCCCGGCCAGAGGGGCATTCAACTTCTGCTCCAGCTTCGATGCGCGACGGCGAGTGTTCGCATCGAGGCGCGCCTGGACAGCCTCGAAGAGATCGGCATCGATGATGGCCTGGTGCCGGCCCGGATGCACCCTCCCCTTGTGGACGATCAGGCCGCGATAGACTCTGTTGCGCAGCAGTTGAAAGAGCGCGCCGCGGCTGAACGGTCGGCCGCCGGATAGTCGACCCGCCCGCGTCACCCGCCGCTTCGAACGGATGCCCCGGTCCTCAAGCCATCGCTGCAGCGCGTGCACCGAGCCGAGGTCGATATAGGCTCGGAAGATGGTGCGCACGATCTCGGCCTCCTCCTGGTTGACCGCCAGGGCGCGCGTGCCATCCCCAGGCGGGTCGTAGCCAAGCGGCACAGTGCCGCCCATCCACATGCCCTTGGCCTTGGAGGCCGCGATCTTGTCGCGGATGCGCTCGCCCGTCACCTCGCGCTCGAACTGGGCGAAGGACAAGAGCACGTTCAGTGTCAGGCGGCCCATGCTGGTCGTGGTGTTGAAGGCCTGGGTGACGCTGACGAAGCTGACCCGGCGGCGATCGAAGATCTCGATCATGCGTGCGAAGTCGGCCAAGGACCGGGTCAGGCGGTCTTGGTTGTGGATCGAGGTATGGACAGCAATGAATTTCTGCAGGGTCTTTGCGTCCCTGAATTTGGCCGTTGCGCGTTCTCGTCGTCTGAACGGCTGGTGCGAGTTCTCGGCCCGATTGTTGAGCCAACGCCCGGTCTCTTGACAAACCTCGTTGCCGATCACCTTCAACGCCGCCCGATATAACCGAAGCCTGTCCGTGACGATGGACTGTAGCCGGCCATAACGTTTCATGGCGCGCCTCAGGAACTTGTGCGCAGCCCTGCGATCCCGCCGTTTCGTGGCAAGACCTCGAGCACCTCTCCTTCGTGATCAACCGAGCGCCATAGATAATGTGGCTCGCCGTTGATGCGGACGGACACCTCATCAAGATGCCAGCGCCAGTTCGACCAGTTGCGCAGGTCGACCCGCCGCCGCTTGATCTCGCCGCCAAACAACGGACCAACGGACCTTGCCTATCCTGTTTACACCCACACCCACTAGGGCTAGAATGGGCGCAACCCGGATGTAGGGGAGCGCGCCATGGATGTTCTCGACCGCGCCGATCTCCCATTCCCGCATTCGCTACCCGAGTTCCAGCGACTTTTCCCCGATGATGCGGCCTGCGCCGCCTACCTGGAGAAAGCCCGCTGGGGAGACGGCTTTGCCTGCCCGCACTGCGGCACGGCGGGAGAGCCGTTCCACTTTGAAAACCGCCCTGGCGTCCTGCGCTGCCGCAAGTGCCGCCAGAACACCGGGCTGACGGTGGGAACAGTGATGGAGCGTAGCCACACTCCGCTGAACGTCTGGTTCTGGGCCGCTTATCTGGTCGCCAGTCAGACGCCCGGCATGTCCGCCGTGCAGTTTCAGCGGCAACTTGGTCTTTCGGGTTGTGTCTCGAAAGTGGTGGAAATTGGTTTTGGCGCCTCTCCGAGCGGGTTGAGTTTTGCGGCGGTCAGGCTGCGCGGTCAAGGGTTTCGTCGGCGATTAGCTGATCGAGGGTTTCCCATCCATCGACTTTGCGCATCTGGATTTGGCCGGAAGCGAGGAGTGCCCAGAGGAGCATCGGCACTGTTTCGGGACACGGCAGCACGGTCTGTGTTTTGATCCGGCGCTTGAACTCCTCGTTGAGACGCTCAATGGCGTTGGTCGTTCGGGCTGATTTCCATTGGCTCTTGGACAGGCGCGTGAAGGTAAAGAGCTTGTCGCCCGCTTCTGCGAGGCTGTCCGCGACGGCCCTGCATTTCAGCCGCCACTTGCGGACAAACGCCTTGCGGCGGGTTTCCACCTCGGAGGCAGTGTCGGCATAGATCATATCGCGGTAATCTTCGCTCAGCTCGTCATGCATGTGTTTGGGAGCATGACCCAGAAGGTTGCGGTGCTTGTGCACGGTGCAGCGTTGAACGGGAAGGTCATCGCCCCAAAGCGCCGACAGAGCCGCCTCCAGTCCCGGCGCGCCATCGACGATGACAAACCCGGGCCGTTTCAGTCCACGCGCATCAAGGTCGTCGAGGAACTGGCGCCACGCCGCCTGGCTTTCTCCGCCCATATTCCCGATCGAAAGCAAGACCTTCTGGCCATCCCGGCGCACCCCTATAGCCGCGAGAACCGAGATGTTGGTGGCCTTGCGGTCCAGTCGGGTCTTGATCACAGTGCCGTCAAGGATCAGCCGAACGATATCCTCATCCGCGAGGCCACGGCTGCACCAGGCGTCCCAATCGACCTTCACCTTGCGCCACGCCCGGCTCACAACGTCCTTGCTCACAGCACCCCGGAAGAGCCCGAACAGCGCGCGTTTCACCCGCCGCGTGTTGGTTCCGGACAGATACACCGAAGCGATCAGCGCCTCGGCCTTTCTGGTCAGCCGCTGGTAGCGCGGCAGCGCCCGCGAACGCCATTCCGACGCCCGACCGTCTTCCTCAACGATCCGCGCACGCGGCACGCTCACCCTCTCGGTCCCGAATGTCCCCGTCAGTTGCCGCTCCCGGTGCCCGTTCCGATACCCTTGCCGAAGCGCGTCCTCTCGACCGTATCGGCAGCGCCCGAGAAACTGCGCAAGTTCCTCCTCAAAAACGGCCTCGATCGTGGATCTGATGTTCTCCCGCAGCCGGTCCTCGAGCGGATCATAGCCGGCGTCATTGGCCAGTAGCGAAAGCGCGGAAGTCTCGGTAGTGTTCTTCATGGCGTGATCTCCTTGGCGGTGCTAGCCGCCGATTGGGTGGTTGTCTTGTCACCCGGAGATTACGCCATCCTCAAATTTCCACCACTTTCGAGACACAGCCGTCTTTCGCGCTACGAGACGGCCTTTCAAATTCTCCACAAGCTCCGCTCGGGCATGGTGCGGCCCAACCAAGACAGGATCGGTGGACAGCCCAAGAACCATGTTGAGGTGGACGAAACCTGGGTTGGCGGGCGAACGCGTGGGGAAGGCCGTGGTGTTCACCACAAGGTTCCCGTCTCCTGTGCCATCGAGGTGCGTCATCGAAAGCCGGGCACCAAGCTCGACAACCGGAAAGACGGACGCTATGCCGGACGCGTTCGGCTCGCCGTCGTGCTCGACCGTAGCGCCGAGTCGCTCTGTGGGTTCGTCGAGAGCACCGTCGCGCCGCGATCGCTGATCGTTACTGACGATTGGAGCGGCTATGCTGGCCTCGGTAAGCGCGGCTATGAGCACTTCGCTGTTGCCGAGTGTGGTGATCCAGAGGTTGCCGAGCAATACCTGCCGCGAGACGCTCAGTCGGAAGAGAAGCCGCTCAAGGGCATATCGGGTAAGCACGCGCTGGAAATTGGCCTGTTGCTCCCTGGCGAGGTTTTGCAGCCGCGCACGCACAGAAGCGGCGACATTCCTCGGTTCACGCACCATTGGCGACCACGGTTTCCAGATAGGGCCGCAAAACGGACCAGATGCGGATATCGCGGGCGTAGTCAACGATCTGCGCCGGTTTGACCTTGCCGGACCTCATGACATTGTGGAGACCTTCGAGCGCGATATCGAGACCGACGTGCTGCCTGAATCGAAAGCAATCGACGACTGTCTTGGCTGGATCGAAAATAGGCACCGAGACGCCGTCTACAGTGTGGGTTTGCACGCCGAGGGAAAGCGATCGCGGTCCGAACCGCACTATTCGGGTTGGGGGATAGTCGATCTTGGGCTTTCGCGCTTTCGGACCTATGGCGAGCCATACGCGGCCCGGTGTCTGGAGCATAAGGTCGTGGAACTGAAGGGCGGAGACGAGGCAGATGACTCCTTTAGGTACAAGCTTGGCAACCTCGGCGAGATCATGCGGTGCCGTGACTTCGGCATCGGCGAGCTGGTAGAGCCCGCGGGTGACGCGGGTCAGGATGCGGTCCTCAAGCATGCGCGCGAGCGTTTCCGGGTGGACCCCGGCGTCGCTGAGCTCGATGCGACGCATGGGGCCGCGCGCCTTGAGAAGAGTGATGGCACGATTCCTCTGCGATGTCGTGGCTGCGGGCATCATGTGACTAAACGCCGGTCATTAGGTTGGATCTTCCGACATTGTGTCACGTCGTTGTGCACTTGAACAGTGAAAGGAGCGCGGCGGGATTGCGCCGTTTCAGAGTGTTGAGTCATTGAGGGAGCCGGCGCGGACGACGTGTCTCCCCGACTGGAGAAATTCCGTTGGGCCTTCTCGTCGGGGAAGCGCTGACGAAGAGTAAGAAACCGGAATGCCCTGCCCGCGGGTACGTCTTCATTCTGAAACGAGTGGCGTCGGCGCAGGCCACTGAGTTATTGCGAGACGCGGTGAAATTCCTGAGCAAGACCAAGAAGGCGTTCGGGTTCTATCCGGAGCCGCTATGAATTGACGACGGACCGATTCGGATTGAGCCGGTGCCGCGGCTTGAGAAAGTCTCTGGCAGGGTGCTCTCCGGCGACCTCCCTTCAATTGGGCGCAAATCGCAATCCCAGCCATCTCGCAGTCTTTCATACGGTACCTTGCGCTACCCGCGAACCGTTCCCCTTCCCTAATCTCGCGCAAGGCCAAGGCCCGTCGGAGCATCTTCGAAGGCAGAATCCCGCCACAAGGATGACGGCTACCCCGAGGCGCTATGCAATCTCAAGGTGCGCGGTAAGTCCATGGAGCCCGAGATGCGCGGTGGCGATCGTCTCGTCGTCACCACCGCAACGTGCACCCCCGCCGCCACCGAGTTCTTCATGCTCTGGAATTGCGACGGGCTCGTCGGCAGCTATAACTGGCAACCGCGCCCACCTGTCGCTTCCGTTTATGCATTTTTCGCTAGACCGGAAGCAAAGGGATAAGCCTTAAAATTTGTCCAACTCTATAGTTGCGGCCAATTGCCGCTAACGATGGCAGGTTGCTCGAACAGCTTTGGGCAGATGGACTTGAGAGTGGAATACCCTATTGCGGCTATATCTTCACGCGACAGGCATTTCGACATTGCTTTGATATCGGGCATGGATGCCATTACATCCAGTAGCGGATTCCCTTCCGCCAACAGACCGGGGTTTACGATCGCATACAGAGTGAAATACAAGTTCATTGCCGGGGTGATTTCTCGAAACACTAAATTGTAGTTCATAACCGTCGTAATGAGCCGCACTCCAGTCAGCTCCCAATCTGGAAATTGGTAGGAACTGTCGTGATCCTTGTCAGCATGCTTGAAAAAGTTTTGCGCGGAATTTAGCACTCGAAACATCTCTTTCTGATGTTCCGGTTTGATCCGGATCTCCACTTCTTCCCCCCCACGAGAAGCGCAAGCCGCCCGGGGCTATTGATTGATCAAGTTGCTTCTTGAGAATTTGGTCGCGCTCGTTTCTATAAATCCCCTCGAGAATGCCATCTGCGGCACAGCATAGTGTGTAAGCAGAGATCAAATCGCGATTCTCGAGAAACAGCTTTATGGCCGTCTCCAACTGGCATGTTGCAGTTTCACTCTTGGTTACGGTTACCCTCTTGTGAGCCACAGTCTTACCTCAGTCGTTCATACCACCAGATTTGGTGAAGGTCCCAATAATTCCGTCTCGCTCGTCGCCAACGGAGTCCGTACCCGTGCCTTCAGTGTTGTGATACTTCGGCCAGAACCCCATCACCCAGGCCTTTCTCCAGAAGAAACGACTGGAGGTACGCCAAACGGTGGTATTCGGCACAAGTTTCTCGCTCCGCCTTCGGTCACTGAACTATGCGCCGTCCCCCCGCTTCCGCGGTCCGGCAGGAGCTCAAACTTCCCGTGAGCCAAGGTTCTGACGCCATTCTTGCTCCGCGACGTTCATGACTTCGGTCTGTATGTCCCGAGGAAATGAGAAACTTGGAGCACGATTAAGCGTAAAGAAGATGTCGCGAGGATGAAGAGCGACTTCGTGGTCGTCACCCAGCATATCAGAAAAGTCGATCGGCATTTTCATGTTCTCCAAAATCTCTGGTTGCCGATGAGTGCCTAAGTCTGTGCCGCACGCCTCAATCTCGCAGGCACAATCGGGGAGCAAGCGCAGTGCCGTCGCGCCAGCGCTCGACTATCGAGTCCCTGAACCAGTCTTCTAGGGGCTTTGTGAAGTTAACCGGATTCACTCCGAAATTTTGGTAAATTGTCGACGGCTTTACGCAATTTCAATGGCTTAGCATCATGGAAAATGCCGAAAATCGCCCACAATCAGTTAACCTGATAATGCCTGCGGCGGGGTTGTGTCTCGAAAGTGGTGGAAATTGGTTTTGGCGCCTCTCCGAGCGGGTTGAGTTTTGCGGCGGTCAGGCTGCGCGGTCAAGGGTTTCGTCGGCGATTAGCTGATCGAGGGTTTCCCATCCATCGACTTTGCGCATCTGGATTTGGCCGGAAGCGAGGAGTGCCCAGAGGAGCATCGGCACTGTTTCGGGACACGGCAGCACGGTCTGTGTTTTGATCCGGCGCTTGAACTCCTCGTTGAGACGCTCAATGGCGTTGGTCGTTCGGGCTGATTTCCATTGGCTCTTGGACAGGCGCGTTGAAGGTAAAGAGCTTGTCGCCCGCTTCTGCGAGGCTGTCCGCGACGGCCCTGCATTTCAGCCGCCACTTGCGGACAAACGCCTTGCGGCGGGTTTCCACCTCGGAGGCAGTGTCAGCATAGATCATATCGCGGTAATCTTCGCTCAGCTCGTCATGCATGTGTTTGGGAGCATGACCCAGAAGGTTGCGGTGCTTGTGCACGGTGCAGCGTTGAACGGGAAGGTCATCGCCCCAAAGCGCCGACAGAGCCGCCTCCAGTCCCGGCGCGCCATCGACGATGACAAACCCGGGCCGTTTCAGTCCACGCGCATCAAGGTCGTCGAGGAACTGGCGCCACGCCGCCTGGCTTTCTCCGCCCATATTCCCGATCGAAAGCAAGACCTTCTGGCCATCCCGGCGCACCCCTATAGCCGCGAGAACCGAGATGTTGGTGGCCTTGCGGTCCAGTCGGGTCTTGATCACAGTGCCGTCAAGGATCAGCCGAACGATATCCTCATCCGCGAGGCCACGGCTGCACCAGGCGTCCCAATCGACCTTCACCTTGCGCTACGCCCGGCTCACAACGTCCTTGCTCACAGCACCCCGGAAGAGCCCGAACAGCGCGCGTTTCACCCGCCGCGTGTTGGTTCCGGACAGATACACCGAAGCGATCAGCGCCTCGGCCTTTCTGGTCAGCCGCTGGTAGCGCGGCAGCGCCCGCGAACGCCATTCCGACGCCCGACCGTCTTCCTCAACGATCCGCGCACGCGGCACGCTCACCCTCTCGGTCCCGAATGTCCCCGTCAGTTGCCGCTCCCGGTGCCCGTTCCGATACCCTTGCCGAAGCGCGTCCTCTCGACCGTATCGGCAGCGCCCGAGAAACTGCGCAAGTTCCTCCTCAAAAACGGCCTCGATCGTGGATCTGATGTTCTCCCGCAGCCGGTCCTCGATCGGATCATAGCCGGCGTCATTGGCCAGTAGCGAAAGCGCGGAAGTCTCGGTAGTGTTCTTCATGGCGTGATCTCCTTGGCGGTGCTAGCCGCCGATTGGGTGGTTGTCTTGTCACCCGGAGATTACGCCATCCTCAAATTTCCACCACTTTCGAGACACAGCCCTGCGGCGGCACGCTCCCAAGTGTACGATCACACGTCTGGGACGCTGACAGACCTCGGGGAGAAAAGCAACATGAGGGCTCGCCAGATGAAGTCGAGATTATATACATGTAGTTTGTGGAGGAGTTATTCTCGATGTTGTGGCTAACGATCAACGCCCTCTTTCATGTATTGGCCCCGCGTACCAGCGCGGTGATGTCAATACGCATAGATTTACCGACGCCTTCGCAATACAACGGATTGTATTCTCTGGGCACTGCGTAAATCATCCTCACCGTTCTATTTGAAAGAGCGAATAAAACGGCACCAACAAACGACAGCTTGGTATTCATTGCAGCCAGAGCGACATTCTCGTCCGACTCACCGAGTTTTACGTCCATCAAACTAACGTAAACATCATCAATTGAAACTTGCCTATCCGGTTTACACCCACGCCCACTAGGGCTAGAATGGGCGCAAACCGGATATAGGGGAGCGCGCCATGGATGTTCTCGACCGCGCCGATCTCCCATTCCCGCATTCGCTACCCGAGTTCCAGCGATGAGCACGTGAAAGGTCATGTACGTAACCAGAAGCGGTCTTAATCTCGTCGCCATCTTCGTGAGGATAAACGGCGAGATGCCATAGGAAAAAGGCTTTCATCTCGGGCGTGTACCCTAGCCCGAGTTCCGCATACCTAACGCACGAGGCCAGCAAGAGTGTGTCGGTCTATCATGATCCAATACCTTGCCAGCATCTTGGTCAGCGTGCTTAAGGAAGTTGGCAGGACGGTTCAAATATGGACGAAAATACTTTTTCTCGAATTGTGCTGCCCAATTTTGCAATTTGTGGTTCGGAATTGTTTCCTCAAACTGTTGGCGATATAGGGTAGCGATGGTTGTTCTAATGGACTCAGTATAGGGGGCCAAGTTGCGCTTCTCCGCCAAATCCAAAACAATACGATGTGCGGCCGCAACAACAGTATGCACGGCCAGAATGTCTTCCCCCGAAAACAGGATTCGTATAGCCGCATCAATCTGCCGCTGAGCTGCTGAGGGCTTTGTGATGCTTACGGACGCCACCCCCAAGGTCCTCTTGCCTGGATGAGAATGAATGACCGAGGCTAACGCAAACGGACTTTTAACTCCATCGCCTCGGTGATGATGCTTCCGACCTTTTCCGCCGCCTCGACAAGATACGCGTCGGCAAGGTGGGCGTAGCCCGCCGTTGTGCGGTGGCGCCGGTGCCCGAGCAGCTTGCCGACCAGGGGCAGACTCTCGCCCGCCATGATGGCCTGGCTAGGGGCGGTATGCCGCAGGTCGTGCAGGCGAAGGCTCCCGAGCTTCGCGTCTTCGCAAACTGTCCGCCAGCAAGTTTCAAGGTTGTAGGCGCCCCGGCCTTCGGCGTAGCGCGGGAACAGGAACGCGCCGGGGCCGCGAGCATCGGGAGGCGCAGTGATGTGCGCCCGCGCGGCTTCGCCGAGCGGCACTGCGCGCGGGCCGGTCTTGGAGTCATCGAGGTTCAACGCGTCGCCGCCGACGTTCCGCCAGCGCAGATTCAGCACTTCGTTCCGGCGGCGTCCGGTGGCCACAAGCCGATCATCGACGTAAACCCCCGCAGCTCGGTCGACATGCAAGAGGCGTTGAGGCGAGAGAAGAAGGCGCGGCGGACGCTCGCTCTCGTCTTTCCCGAAGAGGGTCGCTACGTCGAGCGTTGAGGGTCCGAACGGGTCAATGGGCGGCTCAAGGATGCGTTCGGCGGCCGCCATGTCCGCGTGCGTGGATACGACAAGGTTCTCGCCCACCTCATGTTTGGCATGACCGTGCTGACTGCCAGCCAACTGATGCGGCTTATCGTTCCGCTGATCTAATCCGGCTCGTCTCCTTCGCCATTACCGCAGCCGCACTTCCCGCAAGACGGCGCGATCAAACGCGCCCGAAGGGCAGCGCGCGGTCGAACAGGATGGTGTCCTTCATGCCGGGCCGGGCCTCGCGGGCGCGGCGTGGCGTGAACTCAATTGTCGGCATGACTGCTCCTCCCCTCCTGCCCCGCGCCGCTTCCGGCCAGGGCCGCCCGGATGCGGCCCGACACGCGGTCGGCGGCGTCGG
This sequence comes from Alphaproteobacteria bacterium, assembly GCA_965261735.1. GTDB lineage: Bacteria > Pseudomonadota > Alphaproteobacteria > SHVV01 > SHVV01. The sequence goes on along the minus strand of OZ253470.1, from coordinate 4,443,836 downwards.
ATATCGACTGGTCCGAGAGAGGCCTATATCGCGCGGTGGTCTCGACCAGGGCGTGGCCGAGCAGCTTGGCCACCCCAGTCAAGGACAATGGTAAGTTTGCTGAACTCCTCCGCCGACCTGCGTCCGCTCCCCACCCCGTTTAACGTGCGCCGCTCGGCGTCGTTGCCGCGTTGGTATTCATCCATGGCAACCCGGTCAGCCTGCCGCCGCCCCGGCTATGCCGAGTGGCGGGATGGCGCGCGGCAGGCGCTCGCCACCCCATCCGCCCGTTTTTTCAAGAGGTTAGCAGCTAGGCGCGCCGAGAACAAAAGCGAACTCGGGGGCGTTTGCATACGGATTGCAAACATTGGCGGAAGCCGGTTTCCCGAAAATACCTGCCGCGTCGGCTTAGCGGCTCTTATCGGACCAAGCAAGATCGGTAGCGCCGAGTCGGCTTGTGACCCCTAGCCGTCATCTCGGTCATCGCACTGGTTCGTCAGGTTTGGGATGACAAAGCAGACTTGATTTGAGGGGTAGAGGCGCGCGCTCACGATTTGGCCGCCACAGCTCTTCAAGTCCTGCCGCCGAATCGGGGGGTCAACTTGGCGGAACAATACCCGATTCGTGGGTGAGCGGGCCTGCGCCCGCCGGGAGCGGCTATCGCTGGCGAGGAAGCGCCGCGGAGGTGTACGCCCCGCGGAAGAAGAGCAACGGCTCGCGGCGCGTATCCCACGAGACCCTCATCACGCGGGATACAAAGATCACGTGGTCACCGCCGTCATACTGGTGCCAGTCCTCACACTCGAGTACCGCTAGCGCGTCTGTGAGAATCGGGCAACCCCGCATACCCGGCCGATGGGGCACTCCCCGCCATTTGTCGCTCAACGCGGTCGCGAATCGCTCGGACAGGTCTCTGTGGTGGGTGCCCAGGACGTTGACGGCAAAGTGGGACGCCCGTTGAAATGCGCCGATACTATTGAGCGACCGTGCCAGGCTGAACAGGATCAGCGGCGGTTCGAGCGAGACCGAGCTGAATGAGTTCGCGGTAACGCCGCAGGGCCGCGACGCTTCGTCGCTGCAGGTGATGACGGTAACCCCCGTGGCGAAGCACCCTAAGGCCTCTCGAAGGACGCGGGGCTCCGGCGATGGTGGCTCGACAACCTTCGTGCGCGCTCTCTGTCGAGGCTTTCCCACGTCGTCGAACCGCAGTGCCGAAACCGCGTCCGCTTGCCGCCACCCCACGTCAGGCGCCTTCGAAGGCGATGGCACGGGACTTGGAAACTCGTTGGCGAAGTGAATTCAACGGTTGCGCCTCGGGCGAGTCATACCAGCGCCTTAGCGCGTCGAGATCGTCGAACTCGATGATCACCAGTCGCTCCGGCGCCTGCGACCCTTCTAGGAGGGTCACGTTGGCGGCGCGCGCCACCACACGGCCACCATACTTTTCGATCGTTGGCGGAACCTGAACCCTATAGGCGTCGTATCCGGCCGGGTCGGTAACGGTCACTTCGGCTATGAAGTACGCGGTCATTCGGGTCGACTTTCGATGCTCTGAAGAACAGCTTTGACGCGGGCGCCCTCGGAGAATACGATGCACTGCATGCTGCATGCAAGAGCGGCCCCTGATAGCGCTGGAGGGACCGCTCCCCGCGCACGGAGATTCGTTTATGGACTTCGCACTCGGTAAAGAAGAGCAGGCATGGGTGGAAAAAACGGAACGCGTGGCCAAGAAATTCGCCGAACGGGCGCGCCAGTACGATGAGGCCGCAGCCTACCCAGCCGAAAACTTTGAGGAGCTCAAGGCCGAGGGATTTCACAAGCTTGCCGTCCCGAGAGAGTATGGCGGCTACGCGGGACCAGCCGGCAATGTCGGGCTGTTGCAGTACACGGTAGCCCAGGTGCTTGCCCGTGCGTGCCCGACCACGTCCTGGAATCTCCTCATTCACTTCCATCAGGTCGGCGTCATGGCGCGGCTCGCGAGCGACGAGCAGAAGAGCCGCGTGTTCGCCGACGTCGTCGACAACGGCGCCCTTACGGGGTCGCTGGGAAGCGAGGTGAATCCGGCGCAGCTCAAAGGATTGAACGTTCAAACCCGGCTTGTGTTCGAGTCCCAGTTCAAGCCCGTCGAAGGCGGCTTCCTGGCCAACGGCACCAAGCACTTTTGCTCGATGGGTCCGGTCTCGGACTACCTGCTGCTGTGGGCGCTCGCGCCCGGGACGACTAACAACGGCGAGGGTCTGACGCAGGCGATCATACCCAAGGACAGCAAAGGCCTCATCTTCTTCGACAATGGCTGGGATGAGATCACCGGCCTGCGGGGCTCGGTGAGCTGGAGCGCGAAGCTCGAAGATGTCTTCGTCCCCTGGGAAAACGTCATTGGCCAGCCCGGTGACTTCGTGCAGAAGGATCCACACACGTACGAAGTGTCACACACGGCGCATCTGCTTGGTGCCGCCGAAGGCATCCTCGATTTTGTCGTCGACTTCATCCACGAGCGGCCCTACCTCAACGAGGATGACGTGCTGATGTTCGCTCTGGCGGAGATGGATGCTGCGCTGCAGTCTGTGCGCACTTCGATGTGGTACGCGATCTGGCTTTGGAGTGAACACCGCTACGACGAAGCCGGGCTCGCCTCGATCCGCGCGCTCCACACCGCGAAGCTGGCCGCGATATCGGGCGCGACGAAGGCCTTCGAGATTTGCGGCACGCGTGCGCTCTTCAAGTTCCATCCCATCGAGCGTATGTGGCGCGAGATTCGGACCAGCTCTCTGCACACCAGGGACACGCAACTCATGCGCCTCCTCGCCGACGGGATACTCGATGGCGGCAAACAATTCTCAAAGATCAAGTACGGCGAAAAGTTCGACAAGACGCCCACCTGGGAAGACCTCGGGCTGTCGTCGACGAAGCAGCCGGTTCAGGCACGGGCCTGAGTGCCGGGGCGCGGGCGCGGCCCAAGGTGTAGTCGAGCATTTGTGGGGGATGATACCGCGTGAGCCGACGACTGGGAGCGCGGCGGTATCGCACGTGACAGAGGACAACAATCAAAGGGAGACAGGGTAATGACGAAAGTTTCACAAGGGCGAATCGCCGCTCATGAGGGAGCCACGTCGAGCCAGGACCACGGCCGGCGTAAGGTCCTTAAGGGTCTGGCGGTGGGCGCCGGAGTCGCCGCGCTCGGGTTCCCGAACATCGTGCGCGCCCAGAAGGGGGGAGAGGTCTACGTACGGACGTCCGGAGGATCGTACCAGGACGCGCTTCAGAAAGGCACTTGGTCCGTCTTCGAAGCGAAGACCGGGATACGGGTTGTTCCCGTCGCCGCCAACACGGCGAAAATGCTGGCCATGGTCCAAGCCGGTGAGGGCGGTCTCGATCTGATCGCCGGCAACGAGCCCGCGACCATAACGCTACGCAATCAAGGTGCGCTGGAGAAGCTCGACAAGTCGAAGTTCGAGTTCACCGACCTTGCCGACATTACGCCCGTTACCGACTACTATCTCGGCTACTCTGTGTTCGCCGAGGTGCTCGTCTACAACAAGGAGGCGTTCCCCAGTCGGCATCCCGGCAGTTGGAAGGAATTCTGGGACATCGACACATTTCCGGGGCCGCGGTCGTTGCAGGACGCCAAGGCGATCGCTCCCAATCTCGAGTTCGCGCTACTCGCCGACGGCGTGTCCCGAGCCAACCTGTACCCCATTGACGTCGACCGCGCGTTCAAGAAGTTGACCGAGATCAAGCCGCACATCCCCAAGTTTTTCGATAGCGGCGCGCTCGGTGCGTCTATGATCGCAGAGAAGACGGTCGTGGCCACGAGCCTGTGGGCAAACCGCGCGCAGGTTCTGATCGACAAGGGTGCGCCTCTTGGTATCGAGTGGAACGAGGGTATGCGCATGCTCGAAGCGGGCGCCATTCTGAAGTCCGCGAAGAATCTCGACAACGCATACCGTCTGCTCGATTTCGAGCTTTCCCCCGAGCCGCAAGCCAATACCCTGCCGAAAGTGCTGCTCAGTCCCGCCAACAAGAAAGCCTTCAACTTCATCGACGCGAAGGTGGCGGCAACCCTGCCAACGGCACCGAAAAACCGCGAGATCGGCTTCGACAACAGTGGCGCATGGTGGGTAGAGCACAGGGCAGAAGTGCTCGAGCGCTGGCAGGAGTTCCTACTTACCTAGCGCATGGCTCGATCGGCTTCTGAGGAAATCGCCGCCCCTCCTCCCGCCGGCACCCCGCGTGCCGGCTCCGTTGGAGGGGCGGCGATTCGCCTTTCGGACCTATGGAAAACCTACGGCGACACGATTGCGGTTGCCGGTTGCGACCTGACCATCGCGGCGGGTGAATTCTGCACGCTGCTCGGTCCCAGCGGATCGGGCAAGACGACGACCCTGATGATGCTGGCCGGGTTCGCGCAGCCCGACCGCGGCGAGATCTTCGTCGACGAACGTCCGATCACCAAATTGCCGCCGCAAAAGCGCGATCTCGGCGTGGTCTTTCAGAACTACGCCCTGTTCCCGCGCATGACGGTGTTCGAGAACGTCGCGTTCCCATTGCAGATGCGGCGCAGCACGCGCGCCGAGGTGCGTGAGCGAGTCAAGCGCGTGCTGGAGATCGTCGAGCTTACCGGACTGGAAGCCCGCTATCCGGGCCAACTCTCCGGCGGGCAGCAGCAGCGCGTCGCGCTCGCCCGGGCGATCGTGTTCGAGCCCCGTGTCCTGCTCATGGACGAGCCGCTCGGCGCCCTCGACAAGAAGCTGCGGAGCGCGCTTCAGCTCGAGATCAAGCACCTACAGCAGCGCCTGAACGTGACCGTGGTGTATGTCACCCACGACCAGGAAGAGGCGCTCACGATGTCCGATCAGATCGTCGTCATGCGTGATGGCAAGATCGAGCAGGCGGGCACGCCGGAGCAGGTGTACGAGGAGCCGTTGACCGTGTTCGTGGCCAACTTCGTCGGCGAGAGCAACTTGCTTGAAGGTACGGTTACCGACATCGACGAGCGCGCGGTGGTGGTCCAGCATCCGGCGGGTCGCGTCTTTCGCGCGCTGCGCCGCGGCGATGCCCGGCACGGCGACCAAGTCCGGGCATCGGTGCACTTGGAGCGACTGGCGCTAACGAATGGGGAAGCGCCCTCGGACGGCAATTCATGGCAGGGGCGGGTCAGCGAAGTCACCTTTCTCGGCGATGCCGTCAAATACGCGGTGGTGGTCGGCGAGACGCGGCCGACCCTCGCCCAAACACTGGTCGTCAAGGAGTACCGGCGCGATGGCGCCCAGCGCTTTTCGGCTGGCGACGCCGTCACGGTGACGTGGGCGCCGGAGTACACGAAAATCCTCGCGCCCGATTCACGCGGCTAGAGCCGACGCATGAGTACGCAGCGCCAGGTGCACGACGGGCTCGCCGAGGGAGATGTGCTCGCCCTGCCGATGCACCTGGCCCGGCAGGGCCCGCGCGGATGGACACTGATCCTGCTGCTGTTGCCGGCACTCGGGTTCCTGGCCGTCTTCTTCGCCTACCCCATGATCGACATCCTGATGCGCAGCTTTGACAGCGACCAGGGGTTCACCCTCGAACATTACGGCCGCTTCTTCAACCGCTCCATCTACTTGCGCGTTCTGCTGATTACGTTCGAAATCGCCGGCTCGGTGACGGTTCTCGCGCTCATCATTGCCTATCCGCTGGCCTTCGTCCTAGCGACCGCGTCGGGCCGCACGGCGGCCATCCTGATGGCGATGGTGCTGATTCCGTTCTTCACCAGCATTCTTGTCCGCACTTATGCCTGGATGGTGATCCTCGGCCCCGAGGGGCTTCTCAATCAGATGCTGGGTGGCCTCGGAATCGATCCGGTGAAGCTTCTCTACAACCGTACCAGCGTGCTCATCGGCATGACCTACACGCTGCTCCCCTACATGGTGCTCACGCTCTACAGCGTCATGCGGGGTATCGACTTTCAGCTGGTCAGGGCGGCGTATAGCCTGGGCGCCAGTGACTGGAACGTGTTTCGGCGCATTCTGTTGCCGCATTCGATGCCGGGCGTCGTCGGCGGCAGCCTGCTCGTGTTCATCCTCGCCGTCGGCTACTACATCACGCCGCGCCTGATGGGTGGCAACCGAGACCAGATGATGGCGACGATCATCGACTACCAGGTCGACCTTCTGCTCAACTGGAACTTCGCTTCCGCCCTGGCCGCGATCCTGCTCATCATCACGCTGGTCGGGTTCGGGCTCTACGCCTGGCTGGTCGGGTTGCGCACGCTGTTCGAGAGCCGGGCGTGATGGCCTTCGTTGGCCATCTCCTCCAGAGCTGGCGGCGTGCCGGCAAGCTGCTCGCTCTTTACCTCGCCGCGGGTCTCGGCATCCTGTTCCTGATCGGGCCCCTTCTCGTCATCGTGCCGGTGTCCTTCAGCCCGGCGCAGTACCTCACTTTCCCGCCCACCGGCATCTCCCTGCAATGGTACGAGCGATTCTTCAGCCGGCCCGAATGGCTGGAATCGGTCTGGGTTAGTATCGAAGTCGCCACGCTGTCAATGGTGCTAACCTCGGTGCTCGGGTTGCTCGCGTCGCTATCGCTGGTGCGCGGCCGCTTTCGTGGCAAAACGCTGATTTATGCGGTGATCCTTTCGCCCATGATCGTCCCAGTCATCGTCACGGCGATTGGCACCTTCTTCTTCTTCGCGCGGCTCGGCATTGTCGGAACGGTCCTCGCCATTGCCCTCGGCCACACGATCGTCGCCCTGCCGATCGTGGTCATCATCGTCTCGGCGACGCTGCAGGGGTTCGACGAGCGCATCGAGCAGGCCGCGATCAGTCTAGGTGCAGGACCGGCCACCGCGTTTCGCCGCGTCACTCTGCCGATGATCGCGCCGGGCATTATGTCAGGAGCCCTGTTCGCATTCCTGACCTCATTCGATGAGCTCATCATTCCGCTTTTCCTCGGCGGCCCCAATGCGCAAACCCTTGCGGTCCGGATCTGGAATAGCGTCCTTCTCGAGATCGAGCCAACCATCGCAGCCGTCAGCTCCTTCCTGATTGGCGTCGCTCTGTTGGTCCTTATTTCGCTGGGTTTGCTGAGGCGCGCGCGCGGCTATGTCCAGCCAACGGCGCGCGCGAACTAAGACGGGGAGGGCCCGATGCCTGCGCCAACGCCAACCGAGGCCCAACGCGCCGTCGCCGCCGGTCGCCTGGAACGCACCACTATGGTAATGGCGGAGCACGAGCTCGACCTCCTGATCATCGCCCCCTCGGCTGACCAGTTCTACCTCCTTGGCCGTCGCATGCCCCTGACCGAGCGGCTCTCGGCCCTGGCGATCCCGGTCGAGGGGCCGCCGACCATGATCGTCCCGAAGCTGCAGCGGCCATTGCTCGACGGCCTGCCGATCGATGCGAAAGTAATCGATTGGGACGAGACGCAGGACCCGATCGCATTGGTCGCCGAGCTCGCCCGACGCCACGGGGCACGGTCGCTGGCGGTCAACGACCATCTGTGGAGCGGCTTTCTACTGCGCCTACAGCAGGCTGTGCCGGATGCGCAGTATCGCGATGGTGCCGAGGTGCTGTCGCGCCTGCGCCGCGTCAAGGACGACAGCGAGATCGCGGGCTTGCGCGAGGCCACGCGGCGCTTCGACGCTCTATGGGGCGAGTTCTGCACCACCGACACCCTCATCGGGCGCACCGAGTTCGACATTCAGACAAGGCTGCGCGAACTCATGACGGCACACGGGATGGAGGAGATCGGCTGGTGCGACGTCGGCAGCGGCCCCAACGGCGCCTCTCCGCTGCATCATTGGTCGCATCGCGTCGTCGAGCCCGGCGATCCGGTGGTCATCGATTTCGCGGCCTCGCTCGACGGCTATTGGGCCGACACGTGCCGCACGCCGGTGGCCGGAGAACCGGACCCGGCCTTCGTCGAAATCTACGATATCGACCGGGCCGCGCACGAGGCCGCGCAAGCCGCCATACGCCCCGGCGTAAGCTGCCAGGAGATCGATCGCGCCGCGCGACGCGTGATCGCGGATGCGGGCTACGGCTCCTACTTCATCCATCGGGTGGGGCACGGCATCGGCATCGACGCGCACGAGCACCCCTACATCGTCGAGGGCAATGAGACGCCGCTCGAGCCGGGCATGACGTTCTCGAACGAGCCGGGTATCTACATTCCGGGGCGCTGGGGCGTGCGCATCGAGAACATCACGGCGGTCACGCAGGACGGCTGCGAGGTCTTCAGTACGGCGCCTAAGGAGTTAATCAGCCTATGCTAGGCCCTCTCGATCGAGGAGGCCCATGAACGACGCGAGCAGCGGGATGGAGCATCGGCCGTCTGCGGATCGGCCCGCCGGGCCCCGCGCGTTCAGCGACGGCGAGTATCGCGCCAGGTTGGACGCAGTGCAGGCCAAGCTGAGTGAGCGCGGCGCCGACTTCCTGCTCGCCGACTCCTTCGAGCATCTCGGTTACGTCACGGGCTTCATGCCGGGCGGATCGATGTATCAGGTCGCCATCATTCCGGCCGCCGGCACGCCAGTGATGGTCCTGCGCGGGCTCGACGAGCCGACGTTCCTCGAGCAATCGTGGGTACGCGACTACACGTGCTTCACCGACTCGGAGGATCCCACAGAAGTGTTGCGGCGAGAAATCACGCGCCGCGGTTGGGAGCACCAAACGTTTGCGGTCGAAACGGACTCGCACTACTTGCCGGTGTGGCGACACGAATCGATCAAGGCGGCTCTGCCACACGCGCGTTTCATTGACTTCTCCCGTGTCCTTTGGGAGATGCGCATCAGGAAGTCGGCCCAAGAAATCGCTTACTTGCGTGAAGCCGCACGGATTGCCGATGCGGCCATGCTCGCGGCGATCGACGCCGCCGGGCCTGGTAAGGGCGAGCGCGAGGCGGCGGCCGCGCTATATGCCACGGCGATCAGAGAGGGGGCCGACAACGGCCGCATGGCGTTGATCGCCAGCGGGAGGCGTTCGGACTCGCTTCATGGCGCCCTTGGTCATCACGTTCTCGAGGCCGGCGATATCCTGCACGTCGAGTCTATCCCGGCCTATCGCGGCTATAGCGCGCGGCTGATGCGCTCGGCCATCATTGGCGATCCGGCGCCCGAGACGGTGGGCGCCGCGGAGCGCCTGATCGACCTCCAGGAGAGGCAATTCGCCGCGATGCGGCCCGGCGCGCGGGCGCGCGAGGTCGACCGCATCCTGCGCGAGGGAGCAATAGCGGCCGGGCTGCGCGAGCGCTACGACAACACCACCGGTTACACGATCGGCTTTCTGGGAACGCCGAGAACGAGCGACTTCACGCGCTGCTTTCTACCGAGCGCCGAGTGGGTCCTGGAGGAGGGCATGGTGTTCCACATGTATGGTGCGGCGCGGGGGATGGCGTTCAGCGATACGATCCTGGTAGCGGCCGACGGGTGCGAGCGCCTGACCAGCGTCGAGCGCCGCTTGTTCGTCCGCTGAGAGGGGGGGGGGCCGGTGACGGATCAGATCCTCGCCAAGATCGTGACGCCAGTGACGGCGGTGAATCAGGCTCACCGCGAGCTGCGCCAGGCGATCGTCCAGGGGCGGCTCGCACCCGGGGCTCGGTTGATCGAGACCCAGCTCGCCGACATGCTCGGCGTTAGCCGGACCCCGATTCGCGAGGCGTTGTCGCGCCTCGAGGCGGAGGGGCTCGTGCACCGCGTTCGCGGCGGTGGCCTCGTCGTCGGCGATGTGGTCGCCGATGGGGCGGTTATCCTCGGGATTCGCCAGCGCCTCGAGGGGTTCGCGGCGCGCCTCGCGGCTGAGCGCATGGGCGCGCGCGAGCTCGATGCCCTACAGGCCGCGTGCGATGCCGGCGGAGCGGCGGTCGAGCGAATGTCCCTAGTGGAGAGGCGCGAGATCAATTTTCGCTTCCACCTCCTCCTCGCCAAGGGATCGCACAGCGCACTACTCGTTAAGTTGATAGAGGAGTACTACGACTACTCGGTCACCGAGCAGACGCTCCCGCTCTACGATACGGAGCTGGTTCGTCAGCATCAGAGTCAGCACCGCGAGATCGTCGCCGCGCTGCGCGCCGGCGATGGCGCGCGTGCCGAGCAAGTCGTGTTCGAGCATCTGCAAAACGTCCAGGAAACCCAGTCCGATATCAAACGCTCCAGTGCGCGGCCGGGTCCAGCTGAAAGCGAGAGCGAGCGCTAGTCGAGCTCCGTTACCGGCGCCGCTCAGTCGGCGGCACCAGCGAAGGCGGGGCCGAGAGGGCGCAAGCGGACTCCCTTGCGCAACCGCCGGAAGCGGTGTTGCGCGGGATCCACGAGATTAGGGCCGGGCGCGGCGATCACGAGGATTTCCCGCGCGATGGGGCCGAAGTCGGCTCGGAAATGCACCGAGCTCTTGAGCGCGAGTATTCTCTGGGCGGCAGGGTCCACGCCAACGTGGCGGAACATGGCCTGATCGGCGGCCTGCTGTTTACGGCTCGCGACGATGATGTCGATGCCGCCGGTGCGAAGCCGTGCCATCGGGCCAAGGTCCATGCGGCATCCCTTGTAGTAGGGGCCGGAACAGGAAAACCGACCCTCACCCAGCGCCTCTACCCGGAACGGGGCGGCAAGCGGTGTTTCGTCCCCGTATCCGGAGCGCGCGCCGACAGAGAGGTTGATCTCCGCGCCTCGCCCCGCGGCGTGCGCCGCACGCGCCGCCTCAGGGTCATAAAGGATACCCACCGCGGCCCCTTGGGCGCGGTGGCGCAATAGCGTCTTTAGAATCGTGACTCCGTCGCTCTCGGCGCCACCACCGGGGTTGTCCTGGGTGTCGGCGAGTATCACCGGACCCCGGGCGGCTTCCCCCGCATGCGCGATGGCCCGCGCGACGCCCTCGTCCGGGGAACATACATCGAGCCGGAACGCTGGCTCGGCAGCGCTGATGGCGTCCGACAGCGCGTCCGCGGCCTGCCTCACCGCCCCATCGTCCGACCCGTAGGCCACGACGGAGGGCCCGCAATCGGCGACATCGGCGGCGGGGAAGCCGAGAGCCAAGTCGACGGAATGGACGGCGCCGCCCTGAAGCTTCTCGAGCACACGGTAGAGACCCGCGGCGGGCTCGCTCAGGGTACATTGACTCACGATGGGTATCAGATAATCGAGCTGGCGGAAGGCGCGTGCCGGTGGGCGGCCCCGCGCGAGGATGCGATCCAGCAGAGCCGCGGCCCGGCGCCCGGTGTCCGACATATCGACGTGGGGGTAGGTGCGATAGGCGACCAGCGCCGTCGCTCGCTCGACCATGGCCGGCGTGATGTTGGCGTGAAGATCGAGACTGGCTACGACCGGCAAGTCCCGAGGCAGCACGGTCCGGATGCGGCGCAACAGCTCGCCCTCGCCATCGGCGTGAACCGTCGTGACCATCGCGCCGTGGAGGTCGAGGTAGACCGCGTCGACATTCGAGGCCGCGGCCAGGCCGGACTGCAGCATTTCGGCGATACGCTCGAATGCGCTCTCGGTAACTGGCCCTGACGGGGTCGCCGAGCACCAAACGAGAGGAATCAGTTGGTGGCCGAGGTCGCGCGCGGCTTTGATGAAGCCTGCGATCGGCAAGTTCATTCCGGCCACGGCGCCTTCCAATCCGGCATCCATTAGCAACGGGGGCCAGCCGTCAGCTCGCGCGAAATCGTCGAATGTGGCATTGACCGGCGCGAACGTGTTGGTCTCGTGCTGAAACCCGCCTATCGCAATCCGCGCCACCAGGGTAATCCCTCCTCAGCTCGAGCAGTGCCGCTTCAGGTGAAGAGCAAGCGGCGCGATTTCGACCGTGCGAGAACACAGTTCAATCGAACCGCCGTCAAGCGTGCGAGCTGCCGCACAATGACCACGCGTGTTCGCGACCGGGCCAGATACAACCACGTGAGCCGCACCCGCGGGTTGCCCGGTAATCACTACCTCTCCGCCGCGTCGAGGTCCTGATCTATACTGTCTCCGATGCGGGCGGCGGATGCCTTGACGGTGTCGCGGGCAAGATGGGCGTATCGAGCGGTCGTCTGGACCTGCGTGTGTCCCAGCAATTTGCCGATCATGGGCAAGCCCTCGCCGAGCGCCAACGCGCGGGAAGCGAACGAATGGCGGAGGTCGTGAATTCTCACCCCGTCGAGTCCGGCGCGGGCTCGGATACGCCGCCAGGGGTGCTGCAGGTCGGTGAGGTGCCAGCCCGGCTTGCGGCCCGCGATCACCCATGGATTGTCCTCGTCGCGGGGCAGGGAGGTCAGCAACCGTACGGCGGAGGGCGCAAGCGGGACCGCCCGCCCGCCGGTTTTGGTGTCGGGCAACCTCAGCTCGCCCGCGTCGAGATCGACATGGTCCCAGCGCAGCTTCTGGATCTCCGACAGCCGGCAGCCGGTCAGCATCAGGAGACGGATTGCGGCTACCGCCGAGCGGGTCTCCGATCCGTCCCCCAGAATCTCGTCGAGAACCTGGCCAAGCCGGGTGAACTCCTCCGCGCTCAGGAATCGTTCGCGCTTCTCCTCCTTGTAGCGCTTGACGTGCAGACAGGGGTTTGAGCCGTCCGGACGCAGACCCCACAACTCGGCCAAGTTGAACATTTTTGAAAGCACCCCGAGGGTCCGGTTGGCCTGATAGGGAGTCTCCCGCATGCCATGGTGCAGTTCGGCGATGTCGCTCCGCTGAATCTCCGTCACCTTGCGGGTTCCGATCCTGGGGTCGATGAAGAACTTCACCGAACGCTGGTACTCGTAGGCCGTGCTCGGCTTGCAATGGACCGGGACATACTCTTCCAAAAACCGCTTGCCCAGAACCTTCATCGTTGCCGCCTTGCGGCCCTTGTCTCGGAGGGCGGCCGGATCCTTACCGCCCTTGGCCTCCGAGATCAGCGCCATGGCACGCCGCCGTGCGGTCTCCGGCGTCACCGCCCCATGGCGGCCCAGGGTCATGCGACGTAGCCGACCGTTGGCGCGGAATTGGACAACATAGTACTTGCGCCCCGAGGCGCGGACACGCAGGCCGAAACCGGGGAGATCGTCGTCCCAATAGAACTTGTCCGATCCGTCGCCGGTGATCCTGTCGACGATTCGCTTGGTGATCTTGATCTGAGCGGGCATGGCGGATCCCCGGTGTGTTCGGCAATGGGAAGCACCATATCATACTGGGAATCACATGGGAATCATCAGGATTACAAACTCTGCGCATCCGTGCGCACGGTTGTCATGGTAATCGGCTCTTGCACCGTCCACAAACGCCTTGTAAAATAGGCAATTATCACACATCAGCGCATCCTTGCGCGCGCATGACTGCAATTGTCGGCTTAACTTTTACGCAAATTCATAACCTGAAGGTCGTTGGTTCAAATCCAACCTGTCCCTTCCATTTATTCCATCGTGCCTCCCAACGACGGCTCGGCTCTCCGGCACGGACATCATTTTGAGCCAGTGGATTTTGTAATCGACCATGGGCGCGGTCATCACGATGCTTATTCCGCCGGATCGTGCCAGCGAACCTATGCAAGGGCATGCGGATGCCGGCAGCGTCCACGTTGCCACAGAGAGGAATTGATCGAATCCGAGCGGGAGTGGTCAGGCCGCGAGGCGTTCGTAACGATGATGCAGACCGCCGACCTTGGGCAAGGAAACGACCGTTCCGGACCCGGCCGGCTGAACGGGTCGTCCATCCGGTGTGTCCTTGCCGAGCGACAAGTGGGTCCTTGAACCGTGATAATAGTCGAGGTATGAGCCAAGAATGCGCCGCAAATGCCGCTCGTTGAGGATGATCGAATGGTCCAGGCATTCGCGCCTCACGCTGCCGATCAGGCGTTCCACATACGGATTTTGCCACGGGCTCCGTGGCGCCGTAACGACCTCTTCCACGCCCATCGCCGTCACGGTCGAGCGGAACGATTGCCCGTATGCGCCGTCCCGGTCGCGGATCAGGTACCGCGGCGCCGTGCCCCACGGGAATGCCTCTCGGATCTGCTGTGCGACCCACGCCATCGTCGGGTTCGCCGTTACACCGAAATGCACGATCTGGCGGCGCTCGTGGTGGAGCACGATGAACCCGAACAGGAGGTGGAACGTGGCCGTGGGGACCACGAAGAAATCGATCGACGCCAGGCAATTGGCGTGATTTGTAAGGAATGTCCGCCACGACTGCGATGGCGGCGATGGGTAACGGACCATGTATTTCGAGACGGCGGCCTGGGAGATGGAAAAGCCAAGCTTCAAAAGCTCGCCATGGATCCGAGGTGCGCCCCACCGTGTGTTCTCCCGCGACATCCGTCGGACCAGATGGCGGATCTCCCTCGACACCGGTGGTCGGCCCGGCTTTCTCCGCCGCGACTTCCATGTCCAGAAAAGCCTGAACCCCTTGCGGTGCCAACCGATGACGGTCTCGGGCCTGACGATTACCAGGGCGTGGCGCCAGCCAGGCCATAGGCAAGACAGGATGACCCAGAAAACCCTATCTGCCTTCCGAAGCGATGGCCGGGGCCTTTTCCGTTTCAGGACAGCTACCTGCTGTCGCAGGGCAAGGATTTCTGTGTGGAGCGCCGCGCGGTCCGCGAAGATTTCGATGATCTTATACCAACGGCGCAAAATTCTGACTCGCAAGGGATTCCCTTTTTGGGCTGGATGTGATTCAAGGCTGGCGAAGGAGATTCGCCATGTCAGTATGCATTGCTCTTCGGGACGACTACGACAGCATTGAGCTCCGGTGTTTGGCCAAGCACAGTCGCGATCCCCGCCAAGTTCGCCGGCTTTTGGCCTTGGCGGCGGTTTACGACGGCATGAGCCGAGCGGAAGCCGCTAAGGTCGGCGGCATGGATCGCCAGACGCTGAGAGACTGGGCGCACCGCTTCAACGATGAAGGGGCAGACGGCTTGAAGAACCGTCCCTGTGCGGGCCGCCCCCGGCTCTTGACCGACGAGCAGATGGGCGAACTGTCGGTGATCGTCGAAACGGGCCCCGATCCAGAGATTGACGGTGTGGTTCGCTGGCGGCGGGTTGACCTGAAACGGGTGATCGAAGAACGCTTTGGCGTGATCTATAGCGAGCGGGCGATCTCCGACCTTCTCGTCGCGCTGTCCTTCTCCCACATCAGCGCCCGGCCGCAGCACCCCAAGCAGGACCAGCGGGTGATCGAGGCGTTCAAAAAAACTTCCCCCGCACGCTCGCTGCCCACCTAGCCGGTCTGCCCAAGACCAAGCGGGTCGAGATCTGGTTCCAAGACGAGGCCAGGCTGGGACAGAAGAACGGGCGTGTGCGCATTTGGGCGAAGAAGGGAACAAGGCCACGCCTGCCCGCCGATCAGCGCTACACGAACGCCTACCTCTTTGGCGCAATCTGTCCCATGGGAGCCAAGGGTGCCGCTCTCATGCTCCCCTTCGCCAACACAGCCGCCATGCAGATGCATCTCGACGAGATCAGCTGCAACGTCGCCGCCAAGGCCCATGGCGTCGTCCTGATGGACCGCGCCGGGTGGCACAGCACCGACCAGCTCAAGGTCCCCAAGAACCTCACCATCATCCTGCTGCCATCGCGCTCGCCCGAGCTGAACCCGGTCGAGAACATCTGGCAATACCTCCGCCAGAATTGGCTCTCTAACCGCGTCTTCGAAGATTACGACGCCATCATCGAGGCCGGTTGCCAAGCCTGGAACAAACTAATCGACCAGCCCGAGACGATCATGTCCATCGGAATGAGAGATTGGGCGATTTCAGGTCAATAATTAGTGCCGTTGGTATTATGCATGCCGGAAAGGGTATCCGGTGGTGATGCAAAATTCCAAGGTTTCTGCGATAGATGGAATAAATGGGAGGGACAGGTATTCGGACGGTTGCCGGCGTCGTGACCGGCTCTGCTTGAGCCGGTAGCTCTCGCCGTTCATCTCCAGGATATGGACATGGTGAGTGATGCGGCCGAGCAGCGCGCCGGTGAGGCGCTCGCTGGCGAACACCGTCGTCCATTCCTGGAAGGGCAGGTTTGAGGTCACGATGGTGGCGCCGTTCTCGTAGCGCCGGCTGAAGACGTCGAACAGCAGCTCGCTTCCGGTCTGCGACAGGGGCACGTAGCCGAGTTCGTCGACGATCAGCAGGTTCACCCTGGCGAGCTGGTCCTGGAGGCGGAGCAGCCTCTTCTCGTCGCGCGCCTCGATCAGCTCGTGGAACAGGTGGGGGCGGTGGCGAAGCGCACGCCGAGGCCCTTCTGGCAGGCGAATAAAGAAGGGCCGCCCGGAGGCGGCCCTTCCCTACTCTACCGCCGGCCGCGATCCGCGGCCGGTTGCGGCCGATGGCTACATCATGCCGCCCATGCCGCCCATGTCGCCCATGCCGCCCGGGGGCATGCCCGGAGCGGTCTTGTTCTCGGGCTTCTCGGCCACCATCGCCTCAGTGGTGATCAGCAGCCCGGCGATCGACGCCGCGTCCTGGATCGTCGCCAGGACCACCTTGGTCGGGTCGATGATGCCGGCCTTGACCAGGTCGGTGTACTCGCACGCCGCGGCGTCGAACCCGTAATTGGCGGCCTTCGATTCCAGAATCTTGCCGACCACGATCGAGCCCTCGAAACCGGAGTTCTCGGCGATCTGCCGGACCGGCGACTGCAGGGCACGGCGCACGATTTCGACGCCCGCCTGCTGGTCAGGGTTGTCGAGCTTGATCTTCGCGAGCCCCTGCGAGGCGAACAGCAGCGCGGTGCCGCCGCCGGCGACGATGCCTTCCTCGACCGCGGCGCGGGTCGAGTTCATCGCATCCTCGACGCGGTCGCGCTTCTCCTTCACCTCGACCTCGGTCGCCCCGCCGACGCGGATCACCGCAACGCCGCCGGCGAGCTTGGCAAGCCGCTCCTGCAGCTTCTCGCGGTCGTAGTCCGAGGAAGTCTCCTCGACCTGCGCCCGGATCTGGCTGCAGCGGCCCGAGATGTCGGCCTTCTTGCCGGCGCCATCGACGATGGTGGTCTCGTCCTTGGTGATCGCGATTTTCTTCGCGTTCCCGAGCATGTCGAGGGTGACATTCTCCAGCTTGATCCCGAGATCTTCCGAGACCACCTGGCCGCCGGTGAGGATGGCGATGTCTTCCAGCATCGCCTTGCGGGGATCGCCGAAGCCGGGAGCCTTGACCGCGGCGATCTTGAGCCCGCCGCGCAGGCGGTTGACCACCAGCGTCGCCAGCGCCTCGCCCTCGATATCCTCGGCAATGATCAGCAGAGGCCGACCCGACTTCACGATCGCTTCGAGCAGCGGCAGCATCGACTGGAGGCCCGAGAGCTTCTTTTCATGCAGAAGGATGAAGGGGTTCTCGAGGGCTTTGGTGCATGGACCTAAGGATTAGTATATCTGGCTCCGCTTCCGTCTTTGAGAGTTTGTCATGCCTTTCAAGTTCCACGCATCGCGTCGCCACCATATCCCCAGAGCCAAGTACCGGGTCATGAACTGGCCGGATTATGACCGTGGTTTGGTTCGGCGCGGCGACATTCGTTTCTGGATTGATGAGAGCGCCCTGGAGCAATGGGACGCAGCCAAGCGGCGAACTCCTGGTGGCCAGCGGCAGTTTTCAGAGTTGGCGATTTCCACGACACTGATGCTGGGGGTGGTCTTCAGACTGCCGCTGCGCCAGACGGAAGGCTTTGTGCGTTCCCTCGTGGACTTGATGGGGTGCGATCTGCCGGTGCCGGATCACACCACGCTGTCGCGGCGGCGGCGAACGGTGGATGTCGTTGTGGAAACCAGCACGAACAAGCGGTCTACGGATATCGTGCTGGATTCCACGGGCCTGAAATTCTTTGGCACTGGCGAGTGGGCTCGCGCCAAGCACGGTGAAACGCGGCGCTCGTGGCGCAAGCTGCATATCTCGGTTGACCCGGCCAGCAGCGAGATCCGGACGCATGAACTGACCGGTGACGACACGGCCGATGCGACGATGGCGGGACCGCTGGTCGCCGGTTCCGGTGGGATGATCCGGCGCGTGTTTGCCGACGGCGCCTATGACGGGGAGCCCGTGACAAAAGCGATCCGAGAAGCTCGGCCACCGAATTCACCACCTGAAATCATCATCCCGCCACGCGCCACATCCATTCCTCCCCCGGACACGCCTCATGGCGGATCGGAACGGGAGCACCATGCGGCGGAGATCGCGTCGAAGGGAAGGATGAACTGGCAGAAACGACAGGGCTACGGATTGAGAGCGCTTGGCGAAACAGCCATGGCTCGCGTCAAGAGGCTCAACGGCGGCAAGCTCAACGCTCGCACATTCCAATCCCAACAAACCGAAATCGCCATGCAGATCGACGTACTCAATCGCTCTATCCGTGCGGCGAAACCAAACACAATCAGGATCCGTTAACCAACCGGGGAATGGGCGATCACACCATCGCGGCTCCATGCACGGTTGTGTCTCGAAAGTGGTGGAAATTGGTTTTGGCGCCTCTCCGAGCGGGTTGAGTTTTGCGGCGGTCAGGCCGCGCGGTCAAGGGTTTCGTCGGCGATTAGCTGATCGAGGGTTTCCCATCCATCGACTTTGCGCATCTGGATTTGGCCGGAAGCGAGGAGCGCCCAGAGGAGCATCGGCACTGTTTCGGGACACGGCAGCACGGTCTGTGTTTTGATCCGGCGCTTGAACTCCTCGTTGAGACGCTCAATGGCGTTGGTCGTTCGGGCTGATTTCCATTGGCTCTTGGACAGGCGCGTGAAGGTAAAGAGCTTGTCGCCCGCTTCTGCGAGGCTGTCCGCGACGGCCCTGCATTTCAGCCGCCACTTGCGGACAAACACCTTGCGGCGGGTTTCCACCTCGGAGGCAGTGTCGGCATAGATCATATCGCGGTAATCTTCGCTCAGCTCGTCATGCATGTGTTTGGGAGCATGACCCAGAAGGTTGCGGTGCTTGTGCACGGTGCAGCGTTGAACGGGAAGGTCATCGCCCCAAAGCGCCGACAGAGCCGCCTCCAGTCCCGGCGCGCCATCGACGATGACAAACCCGGGCCGTTTCAGTCCACGCGCATCAAGGTCGTCGAGGAACTGGCGCCACGCCGCCTGGCTTTCTCCGCCCATATTCCCGATCGAAAGCAAGACCTTCTGGCCATCCCGGCGCACCCCTATAGCCGCGAGAACCGAGATGTTGGTGGCCTTGCGGTCCAGTCGGATCTTGATCACAGTGCCGTCAAGGATCAGCCGAACGATATCCTCATCCGCGAGGCCACGGCTGCACCAGGCGTCCCAATCGACCTTCACCTTGCGCCACGCCCGGCTCACAACGTCCTTGCTCACAGCACCCCGGAAGAGCCCGAACAGCGCGCGTTTCACCCGCCGCGTGTTGGTTCCGGACAGATACACCGAAGCGATCAGCGCCTCGGCCTTTCTGGTCAGCCGCTGGTAGCGCGGCAGCGCCCGCGAACGCCATTCCGACGCCCGACCGTCTTCCTCAACGATCCGCGCACGCGGCACGCTCACCCTCTCGGTCCCGAATGTCCCCGTCAGTTGCCGCTCCCGGTGCCCGTTCCGATACCCTTGCCGAAGCGCGTCCTCTCGACCGTATCGGCAGCGCCCGAGAAACTGCGCAAGTTCCTCCTCAAAAACGGCCTCGATCGTGGATCTGATGTTCTCCCGCAGCCGGTCCTCGAGCGGATCATAGCCGGCGTCATTGGCCAGTAGCGAAAGCGCGGAAGTCTCGGTAGTGTTCTTCATGGCGTGATCTCCTTGGCGGTGCTAGCCGCCGATTGGGTGGTTGTCTTGTCACCCGGAGATTACGCCATCCTCAAATTTCCACCACTTTCGATGCGCCGCCTCACGAAGGAAGAGCTTCTGAAGTTCGACGGACGTCCGCTTTTCCCGGAACGGCGGGCTTACACCGCTGAATACGAGTTGTCGGATCAGGAGGCCGCGCTCTACGCTGCCGTGACTACTTACGTTCGAGAAGAGATGAACCGCGCCGAGCGCTTCGCGGAAGGCGATGACAAGCAGAGAATGAATGTCGGCTTCGCCCTCCAGATTCTGCAACGTCGGCTGGCATCCTCTCCCGCCGCTATTCACGAGAGCCTGCGCCGCAGGCGGGAGCGCCTTGAGAAGCGCCTTGCCGAGGCTCGTCTCGTATCGCGCGGACAGACTGTTGCGGGCGCGCAGGGTGAACTGACCGACGACTCGCAGGTCGCATACGATCCTAAAGAGCTCGAGGAGGCGACCGAGGAAGAGGTCGAGGTGAGCGAAGAAGCCGTACTCGACCGCGCGACGGCGGCACGCACGATCCCCGAGCTGGAAACCGAGATCGAGATGCTGCGCCAGCTTGAAACACAGGCGCGCGACCTTCGCCGTTCCGGTGTGGACACGAAATGGACGCAGCTCAACACCATTCTCGATCATCCACTTATGATTGATGAGGCTCGCAACCGCCGTAAGCTGATCATCTTCACCGAGCCGCGCGACACGTTGGATTACCTTGCCGACAAAATCCGAACGCGGCTCGGACGCCATGAAGCCGTTGTCGTGATCCATGGTGGCGTTGGACGCAAGGATCGGCGCAAGGCGGTCGAGTCTTTCACCCACGACAAGGACGTGGTGGTCATGGTCGCGAATGACGCGGCGGGCGAAGGCATCAATCTTCAGCGCGCCCATCTGATGGTGAACTACGATCTGCCCTGGAATCCGAACAGACTTGAGCAACGCTTCGGGCGTATTCACCGCATCGGACAAACCGAGGTTTGCCATCTTTGGAACCTTGTCGCCAGCGATACTCGCGAGGGCGAGGTTTATTCCCGCCTACTCGAAAAGCTTGAAACAGCACGTACGACCCTAGGTGGTCGCGTCTATAATGTTCTGGGCCGCCTGTTTCAGGGTACGGAGTTGCGTGATCTGCTTGTCGAGGCGATCCGCTACGGCGAACGCCCCGACGTAAAGCAGCGGTTGTTCGAAGCGGTAGATCAAGCGGTAGATCACAAACACCTACTCGACCTTCTGGAACAACGCGCACTGGTGCGCGACAGCATGACCGCCGCGAGTGTCGCGGCGATCCGCGAGGAAATGGAACGGGCCGAGGCGCGGCGACTTCAGCCCCATTACATTCAGAGCTTCTTTCTGGCTGCGTTCAAACAGTTTGGCGGCCAGATACACCGGCGCGAGACCGGGCGCTGGGAGATCACCCGCGTGCCCGGCTCGATACGCGAGCGCGACCGTCAGATCGGCCGTACCGAGCCTGTGCTGGAACGCTACGAGCGCGCCTGCTTTGAAAAGGAATTCATCAGTGGCCCACCGCTTGCCGCCTACCTTTGTCCCGGACATCCGTTGCTGGATGCCACAGTGGATCTTGTTCTTGAACGCTACCGTGACATAATGAAACGTGGAGCGGTTCTCTTGAACGAAACCGATGAGAGCGAGGACATCCGCGCGCTGTTCTATCTTAAGCACAGGGTTCAGGATGGTCGGATGACCGGCACCGGCCAGCAACAGGTTGTCTCGCAGCGGCTCCAGTTCATTGAAATCGACGCAGACGGCGCGACGCGAGACGGCGGCCCGGCGCCCTATCTCGATTACCGACCGCTACGCGACGAAGAGAGAGCCCTTCTTGAGGATCATCTGAAGGCAGACTGGCTCACGGGCGATCTGGAGAGTCACGTCATAGCGCACGCCATCACTACTCTGGTGCCGTCGCATGTGGAGGAGGTGAAAAAGCGCCGCCTTGCGGAAATTGCAAAGGTCGAACAAGAGGTTACTGCTAGGCTCAAGAGGGAGATCGTATATTGGGATCACCGCGCCGAGGACCTGAAGGCACAGGAGCGCGCCGGCAAGGGGGGCGGGCGTTTCAACGCCCGTCAGGCCGAGGCGCGCGCAAATGAACTGGCCGACCGCCTAAAACGTCGCCTTGCGGAGCTTCAGCGCGAGCGCGAGATTTCTGCGCTGCCGCCGTCCGTGCATGGCGGTGCGCTGGTGGTTCCGGGCGGACTTCTGAAGAAAACGCAGAACGAGCAATCGGCAAGTGTCAGCGGTTTTGTTGAAGCATCAGCGGACGCACGGGCCGCGATCGAACTTCTTGCCATGGAAGCTGTATTCGCTGCCGAACGTCTGCTTGGTTTCAAGCCGCGTGATGTAAGCCGGGAGCGCATCGGTTACGACATAGAAAGCCACGATCCAAACTCGGGCAATCTCCGGTTCATCGAGGTCAAGGGCCGGGTCGCCGGCGCGGACACCGTAACCGTCACACGTAATGAAATCCTGACGGCGCTGAATGCGCCGAATGGCTTCATCCTTGCCATTGTAGCGGTCGCAAACGGCTTTTCGCAGCAGCCGTGCTATGTCCGCAAGCCCTTCGGGAAAGAGCCGGACTTCGGCGCGACCAGCGTAACCTACAAAATGGCGGACCTGCTTGCGCGGGCGGAGGAGCCGTCATGACAAGGACCACGTGGAACGCGCCATTCGCCCAAGATCTCGCGCCTGTTGCGACCCGGCGCCGTCAACGCGAAGGACTGGTGCGACCCGTTAGTCAGGTGATCCTTCGATTACGGCCCGAAGATGAATGCCCGCCTTTCGAAGCCGCGCGCGGCACCGTCCTCGAATGGATGGCCCGGCGCGCGGGGAAGCGTCTCCCTGACGAAGCGCATCACGGCGAGTCATTCTCGCTGGATGATGTCGGCGCCCAAAGAACGGAGGCTGTCGCCATTCCGACCCCGCGCTATTGGGCCGCGCGGCTTGACGACGCCGACAAGAGCGTGGCACAGCGAGTCTGGACAACCGAAATAGGCATCGGCGAGCAGAAAGACGGAACAGCCTTGTTGGGCTGCCGTTTGCAGTGCGTCACACGCGGAGACGACATTGCCTTCGACCGATCGATTCCGCGTTTCGTCCGGGATATCGTCGAGCAGCACTCGGTGGAACTCGAAGGCCGGACGATCTCGGTCGAGCCGTGGTTCATCGAATCCGAGGAGGAGATAGAAGAGCTTGTCGGCTTACTTCTCGACCCCAATCGGCGCTGCGACGTAATTGTGTTCTCGTTGCCGGAAGGCTCCTCTGATCAAGACGAGACAATCGCCTCCTCTGTTGAAGTTGCAAGGCGAACCGTCGGGGCGGCCCATGTTGCCGTGATCAGCGGGACAGCGAGCTACGCATTGTCGGATCACGTCGGGAAGGAGTTCTCAGTCTATCGGCAGGCAGCTCGGACATATCGACCTGGATTTGATCCCGGGAAGGACGAACTCTTCTCCCACCCTCTTGGTCTCCCCGGTCGAATTGCCGAATGGCCAGGCGGCGGTCCTGCCGCCTACGAGCGTCTTCTGATCTCACAAGCACTGATCCGATCTATATTCGATCAGGAGCTTGAACGAAGGCTCCCACCGTTTATGGAAGTTCGTCGCATCGCGACTGAGTTGAGAAGAGATGCTGCAAAAGAAGAAGGTTCATCTGACGCCGACCTTCTCGAACTCGCCGAACTGGAAATCGAGGAGATGACGGACTCCTTTGATGTTTTGGAAAAGGAGCACGATGGGCTACTTTCCGTGGCCGAGCAGGAACGGAACCAAGCGCAAGAAGCCGCTCAACAGGCTCGCGTCCGAAATATCCATCTTCTTCATCGTATTGAGAGCCTTGAGAACCAACTGAAGGCCTCTGGCCACTCAACCACGCCCGAAATCCCGAACCATTTAGATGGTTTCGAGGAATGGTGCCAAGAAAACCTTTCAGGGGCAGTCGCACTACACAACCGCGCGTTTCGGGGCGTCGCGAAGTCAGAGTACGAAGATGTGTTCCTGATCTACAAATCGCTTTTGGTTCTGCGTGATCATTACGCGCCCATGCGGCGCGAAGGTGGGTTTGAGAAGAAACAGACCTTTGAGAACGCATGTCGCGAACTAGGTCTTGATGAACAGCCGACATTCCACGGAACGCGTTATGGAGAAAAAGGCGAAACGTATTTCGTTCGCTACGGTGGTCGCCGGGTCCTATTAGACCGGCATCTGAAGAAAGGCACGGGGCATAACGACAACCGACGCTGCTTCCGGCTTTACTTTTCTGGGATGACGAGGAACAGCATGTCGTTGTCGGCTGGCTCCCTTCCCATCTCGATACGCGAATTACATAAAAAAAGAGGACCCAATGGCTGAAGATGAATATCGGAAAAAATTGATTGAAGTTGCCCTTCCTCTGGATGTTATCAACACCAATTCTGGTAAAGAAAAAAACATACATGTTGGACTTTTATCGAACATAAGGCTTGGCGAAAGCCGATGGCGATCGGCTGAATGCCGTGGCTAGCACTCACTACGACCGGTGCTGTGAGACTTGGACTGCATTGGTGCAAGCTGCTGCGTCACGCGTCCTCGCCGATTTGATCCAACTCGTGCGGCCGGTTATGGAGCACTTCCGCGAGCATAAGCGGTCTGCCGCCCTTCTCGATTTCGACGACCTGATATTCGCCGCGCGCGATCTGTTGCGCGATCACGACGAGGTGCGCCGGGCGCTGGCGGCCCGCTACACCCACGTTCTCGTCGATGAGTTTCAGGACACGGATCCGCTGCAAACCGAGATATTCTGGCGTCTCTGCGGCGACCTGCCGGCAAACGCGGATACCGGTGACTGGACATCTTTCGAGCTCCGTCAGGGCGCCCTGTTCCTCGTGGGCGATCCCAAACAGGCGATCTATCGCTTCCGCGGCGCTGATATCGCCGCCTACCTGCAGGCGCGAGATGCTTTTCTTGGGCATGCACCGGATGGTGTCCTGCCGATCTCCACGAATTTCCGCTCCTGTGCGCCCATCATGCAGTACGTCAACGAGCGCTTCGGGTGTCGCTGAAGTCCGTCGCCGAGGCCCGCCGCGAATGCCATGCGCGAAAGGCAAGCCCTGAGCCGCAAGCGACTGGCACGCCCAGTCGCGCGGCTCCGCTGTTCCGGGACTTCGTCGAGGGTGCGTGGAAGAAAGCCCATTTCGACGGATACAAGCCGTCCACGAGAAAGGGCGTCCAGTCCCTGCTCGACCGCCAGCTGCTGCCCGCCTTCGGCTCGAAGCCGCTCGACCGCATTGCCCCGGCCCAGGTCGGGCGATGGTTCGACCGGTTCAGCCGGACCGCTCCCGGCAATGCCAATCACGCGCTCGACCTTCTCACGCAGATTATCAACTTCGCGATCGCCCGCGGTCACCTCGAAACCAACCCGGCGCGGGACGTGAAAAGGAACCCGAGACGGATCCTCTCGCGCTTTCTGTCCCGCGAAGAGGCCGCTCGGCTCCATCGCGTCCTGGACAGGCAGACCCGCGACAACAGGCGAGAGCAGGCGGACATCATCCGGCTCCTGCTTCTGACCGGATGCCGCAGGAGCGAAATCCTTCGGCTGCGCTGGTCGGAAGTCGATCGCGACAGGCTGGTCCTCGCCGACAGCAAGACGGGCCCCAGGATCGTTCCCCTCAATACCCCGGCCCGGCGCATTCTCGAACGCCGGCCGCGCGGCGGAAGCCCGTTCGTCTTTCCGTCCCCGAGAGATCCCGCCCGGCCCCGCAGCCGAAACCTTCCGTTCTGGTACCGCGCCCGGCGCGAGGCGGGCATCGAGGACGTTCGCCTTCACGATCTGCGCCATACCCATGCCAGTCACGCGGTGATGAACGGCGTGCCGGTTCCGGTCGTCTCCCGGCTGCTTGGTCATTCCGATGTGCGGTCGACGCTGCGTTACGCCCATCTGGGAGATCGCGAGATCGAGGCCGCGGCCGAGCGGGTCGGGCAATCTATCGCAGCGGTCATGGGCTTGTAGCTCGTAAGCGGTCGACGGCTCGGGGGCACGCGCGCGCGAACTCCAAAACAACGTCCACGACCGCAGGGAAGGGCCGCTGTTGTTCGGCACGGTGGAATGACGCCGATCGGCGCGATAACCTATTGAGTAAGCTAGACTCTGAGGGGTCAGCCTTCGACGCTTAACAACAGGCGACCGCCACCCCCGGCCCCAGGCAGCCAAAGATGCGTGAGTCCAAGACTGGCTTTGCGCCCGGAACGCGGTTCCTGTCGCCAGCAAGCTTCGCCCATTCATCGCGTTGCGACTCTAGACACGGGGCCGTCCGTCCCCGCCGCCGGTCCCCGAACGGAAACCCACCGCAGCACGCCCTACCAGCGCGCTGACATCCTCAACCCGATCCGGTCCTCAGGCGCGCGGTCGTCGTTCGCGGCATCGAGCCGCGATCCCTCCAGCCTGAGCTCGAAGCCCTCGCGCCGCGCGCCTTCGAGCCGCCAGCCGAGCCCGAACCCGATCACGTGCTCCGTCCCGCTGTTGTCCGTCACGCTCTCGCGCCGCGTGCCCTCTACATCGAGGCCGAACACGAAGCCTTCGCTCCGCGCCTCTGCAAGACGCCACTTGTGGATGTATTCGCGGCCGGTCTCCGTAAGGCCAAAGCCGATCTCCGGCGTGCCCGTGTAGCGACCGCCGAACAGCGGGAACCCGTAGCCGAACCGCGTCTCGA
Source organism: Alphaproteobacteria bacterium (assembly GCA_965261735.1). Classification (GTDB taxonomy): domain Bacteria; phylum Pseudomonadota; class Alphaproteobacteria; order SHVV01; family SHVV01. Next base: position 4,417,488 of record OZ253470.1, on the reverse strand, counting down.
GCCGGCGCTGCAGCAGATCGTCGCCCTCGTCGTTCGCCGTATCCAGCGCCGGCGCGGTCTCGGGCCCGAACAGCGCGTCCATGCCGCCCGTCGCAGACGCCCCCACCGTCTGGCTCAGCGTGAACCTCGGCCCTCGATCCGAGGACGGGGCCGGATCCCAGGCGAAGGAGCCCGCGAAGCCGTGCTCGCGGAAGCTTCCGTCCTCATGGGTCAGCAGGCCCCTGGCTATCACATCCGCTGCGATCCCATGCGCGGGGTCCGACCAGGCGAGGCCTGCGCCGATATCGGCCCCGAAGCCGGTCTCCGCGTCGCCGCCGGCCTGGCGTACCCCGATCTCGAAGCCCGGCACGAGCGAACCGCCGCCCTCCGTCTCGATCCCGCGCCACGTCCCATCGAAACCGAAGCGGACCCTTGTGACCTCCGCCTCCGAGGCCGCGAGGCTTCTGCCCGCGCTCCCACGCACCTCGTCGGACGCGGTCTGTACAACCATCGCGTCCGCGGTCGCCGCGAGCTCGAGCCCGCCGTCGGCGGGCGGCCTCACCACCACGCTGCGCCCGCCCACGGCTGCCATGCTGAGGTCCATGTCGGTCTCGATCGGCGCCTGGCCCTCCGGCGTCAGCGTGAGCGTGCCCGTGCCGTAGCCCACAACGCCCCATAACGACAGCCGCTCGCTCACGTCATAGCGGCCGTAGGGATAGACGCCGGTGAGCGTGCTCTCCACCGCGCCGCCGCCGGCCGGCGAGCGATAGTCGCCCTCGCCGCGCGAATGCGCCACCGCCAGCCCCGCACTGCCGCGACCGCCCGTCCAGTCGGCGCCCACCATCGCGCTCGCGACCTCGCCGTCGAGGGTGAGGTCGCCCTCGCGCCCGTCGAAGCGCGAGATCGCGCCCCGGCCCCACACCGCGCCGAAGCCGCCCTCGGCCGAGCCCTCGGTGAATGCGAAGGAGCTGCCGGTCAGGATGTCGCGGCCTGCCACCGGTCGCGATTCGAAGCCCGTGCGGTCCTCGTCCTCCTCGTCGCGCAGCCACTCCGCAAGCACTTCGAGACCGGCCTCCGCCTCGCCCGTATCGACCGCCACGGGCGCGGCGGCGCTGCCGCCGCCGACCCGCTGCCCCGCAACGCTCAGCTCCGTCCCCGGAGCCCTCGGCGCCGTCATGCGGCCTTCCACTGCATCCAGAACCTGGTCCGCCACCGTGCGCCCGAACCGCGCCATCCACGCCTGCGGCATGTGGTCCGTGTTGGTGATCGTCCCCGTCGCCGTGCCGTCGGCGAGATACGCCCCCGACGGGCTCGAGAGCGTGAGCGTCATCGTCTCCGCCCCCTCGTCATGCGCATCGTCGAGCACCCGCACCCGGACGATCTGCGAGGTCTCGCCCGCGGCGAAGGTCACCGTCTTCGTCTTCGCGACATAGTCCTCGCCTGCCACCGCCGTGCCGTCCGAGGTCGCCGCCGTCACCGTCACCGTCCCCGATGCCGCCCGGTTCAGCGTGACCGTGAACACCAGCCGCGCGCCCGGCGCTTCCTCGACCTCCGCATCCGCGACCGCGAGGCCCGGCGGGCCCTGGATTTGCGTCGCGAGGGCGGTCGTGAACGTGCGCCCGTCCTCCGTGCATACCGCGCCCGTCGCCCCGCAGGCCGGGGACGGCGACAGCGTCACCGTCACCGCCTCGTGCGAGGAGGGCTGAATCTTGATCCGCCACTGGTCGAGCCGGTCGTCCTTGCGGCGGATCGCCTTCACTGTGCCTCCGGTCACCCCGAGCAGCGCCCAGATGTGCGACTTCGAGCCCTGCTCGACCGCCGCGCCGAAGCTGAGCTCCAGCCAGAACTCCGTCTCCCCGTCATGCTCCGCCGGCACCGACACGAAGCCCGCCGCGAGCGGCGCCAGCGCCGGTCGTCGGAGATCACGAGCTGGACGCCGCGCAGACCGCGCCGGGCCAGCGAGCGCAGGAACTCGGTCCAGAAGGTCTCGGCCTCAGACGCGCCGATCGCCATGCCCAGGACCTCGCGACGGCCCTGGTCGTTGACGGCCACAGCCACGGTCACCGCGACCGAGACGATGCGCCCGGCCTCACGCACCTTCACATAGGTTGCGTCGAGCCACAGATAGGGCCAGTCGCCCTCCAGCGATCGATCGAGGAAGCCGTTGACCTTATCGTCGATCTCGCCGCACAGCCTGGAGACCTGGCTCTTGGAGACGCCCGACATGCCCATGGCCTGCACCAGGTCGTCGACCGAGCGGGTCGACACGCCCGCTTGTCGTCGTGTTGGCGGTCGAGGAGTATGAGCGGCTGAGGGTGCCGCAGGCGACCGGTACGGCCTCGATGGAGAAGAACATGAGAAAGACGACGGAAGAATGATTGCTGACCACCTTACCGGCATCGAACGATTCGAGGCGGACCTCTGGAAGGTCGCTGATGGCCTGCGGGCCAATTCGAACCTCGCATCGAACGAGTACTTCATGCCCATCCTGGGCCTGATCTTCCTGCGCCATGCGACGAACCGCTATTACGCGACGCTGAAGGCAATCGAAGCCGACAAGGCTGCCGGAGGTATGCCCGACCGGCCTCTCGTGGAGGATGATTTCAAGAGCCGCCGTGCCCTGATGCTGCCCGAGGCGGCCCGCTTTGACGTGCAGCTGGAGAGGCCGAAGGACGGCAATCTCGGCGCCGCCGTGACAGCCGCCATGGAGGCCGTGGAAGACCACTTCCCTCCGCTTGCCGGGCAGTTGCCGAAGGACTACACGCACTTTGAGGACGATGTTCTCGAAGGCATGATGCGGGCCTTCGATTCCGAGGCGCTGCGCACGGCCTCGGGCGACGTGTTCGGCCGCATCTACGAGTACTTCCTTGTCGAGTTCTCGAAGCAGGGTGCGCACGACAACGGCGAGTTCTTCACCCCGCCCTCCATCGTCCAGACCATCGTCAACGTGATCGAGCCCGATCACGGCGTGATCTTCGATCCCGCCTGCGGCTCGGGGGGTATGTTCGTGCAGTCGAGCCACTTCATCGAGGGTGAAGGCGAGAACACCATGGAGCGGGTGACCTTCTACGGTCACGAGAAGAACGAGACGACCGCGAAGCTCGCCCAGATCAACCTCGCCGTTCACGGCCTGCAGGGCACCATTCGGGCTGGGAACGAGGCCATTACCTACTACAAGGACCCGCATGAGCTGGTCGACGCGTGCGACTTCGTGATGGCCAATCCGCCGTTCAATGTGGACGAGGTCGACGCCGAGAAGGTCAAGGGCGACAAGCGCCTTCCCTTCGGCCTGCCTGGCGTGAACAAGGCCAAGAAGGTCTCGAACGCCAACTACCTGTGGCTTCAGTATTTTTACAGCTATCTGAACGAGGGCGGCCGCGCCGGTATCGTGATGTCGTCGCAGGCCTCCAGCGCCGGTCGGGACGAGGCGAAGGTCCGCCAGAAGCTGATCGAGACCGGCGCGGTCGACGTAATGATCGATATCCGTGGCAACTTCTTCTACACGCGCACGGTGCCCTGCCAGCTCTGGTTCCTTGACCGCGCGAAAGAACGGGACGAGGCCCGGCGCGACCATGTGCTGATGCTCGATGCGCGCAACATCTACCGCAAGGTCACGCGCGCCATCTTCGACTTCAGCCCGGAGCAGCAAAAGAACATCGCCGCCATCGTCTGGCTCTATCGGGGGCAGACGGAGCGGTTCCTCCAACTGGTGGAGACCTACCTCTCACAGGCCCTGGCGGAAGGCCAGACGACCGACGAGTCGCTGGGGACGTTCGAGGAGGCGCTGGGCGCGCTGATCGATCTGGCCGAACCCTACGCGACCCAGAGGCACGATCCCGACCCGATGGCAGGCACCTGGGAGGAGCTGACTTCCGTGCAGGCCACCCTGTCGGCTGACATCGAGGCGTTCGAAGGCGAGGTCACCGCCCGGACTGCCGACTGGGCGAAGGGCGGCAACGGACCGAGTCGGGACAATGCCGCGCTGCACAAGGCGCGCGAAGGCTTGCACGACACGGCCGACCGCTGCCGGGACCTGACCAGGCAAATCGACCTCGCCGCGAAACTCGCGGGGCGCGCGATCGATACCGCCGTGAAGGAACTCGATGCACGGGGATCCGAACTCTGGGCCAATACGGACATCAACAAGGCGCGCAAGGCACTGGAGGGCGCGCGGGCTGGGGCCGTGGAGGCATTGCGCCGGGCACGGTATTTCGTGAGACAGGCGGACTGGCTGCACGAGCGCTTCCCCGATGCCGAGCTGCGGGATGTCGAGGGGCTGGTGAAGCTGGTCGACCGCGCCGAGATCGAGGCGCACGACTGGAGCCTGACACCGGGCCGCTATGTTGGCGTGGCGCCCGAAGAGAAGGACGAGGACTTCGACTTCGCGGAGGCGCTGCGGTCGATCCACATCGATATCAAGGGGCTGAATGATGAAGCGGCGGAACTCGCTGAGCGGATCGCTCAGAAATTTAAGGAGTTGGTGGCGTGAGCTGGCAGGAGATTGCTCTAGGCGAGTGTTTCACAATCAAACATGGTTCGGCGTTCAAGAGTCGGTACTTTGGAAACAGTGGCGAACACATCGTTTTGACACCAGGTAATTTCTTTGAGCCGGGTGGCTTCCGCTCCCGGCCTGGCAAGGACCGCTTCTATACCATCGAGCCGCCCGACGAGTTTGTATTGCAACCCGGTGATCTAGTGATTGCAATGACGGAACAAGGAGAGGGCTTGCTAGGTAGCAGCGCCCTGATCCCTGAAGACGGGAGTTATTTACATAACCAGCGTATCGGGTTAATTCAAAATCTTGACGAGCGCAAGCTGAACAAAGGATATTTGTATCGGCTGTTCAACACTCCGCAGGTAAGAGGACAAATTCGAGCTACCGCCTCAGGAACGAAAGTCAAGCACACAGCTCCGAAACGCATTTACGCAATTAGGGTAGAAGCTCCCCCGGTCGCTATTCAGCGAAAAATATGTGATATCCTCTCTGCCTACGATGACTTGATCCAAAATAACCGGCGGCGGATTGCGTTGCTGGAAGAGGCGGCGCGGCTTCTGTACCGCGAATGGTTCGTCCACTTCCGCTTTCCCGGTCACGAACACGTCAAGTTCGACGATGGCCTTCCTGAGGGGTGGGGGTGGAAGCCCCTGATTGAGATTGCTGAAGTGGTGATGGGGCAAAGCCCTAAGTCAATTTTTTACAATGAAATCGGTGAAGGCTTTCCCTTTCATCAAGGCGTTACAGGCTACGGACGACGCTTCCTCACAGACCAAATTTACTCTTCTGCGGTGACTAAAGTCGCTGCGGCGGGCGACATTCTTGTGAGCGTTCGTGCTCCTGTGGGGCGGATCAATATTACCCGAAACAACATTGTGCTGGGAAGGGGCCTTGCCGCAATCCGCTCGCGGGCTGCACAGCAATCTTTCTTGTTCTATGCGTTGAAGAACCATTTCCATGCAGAGGACATCATCGGTTCAGGATCAATCTACGCAGCAACAAACAAGAAAGAGCTTGAAAGCCAAGCGCTTATTGGACCCACGCCACGACTGCTGAAGGAGTTTGAATGTCAAGCGAATTCCTTTGACGAACAAGTCTTATGCCTCACTAATCAGAACGAGAAGTTGGCCCAAGCCCGCGACCTTCTCCTCCCGCGCCTGATGGACGGGGAGATCGCGGTCTGATGCTGACGCAGATCACCGGCACATGCGCGTGTGCGCCATGGCGGTGACGCCCGTCAACAGCGAGGATCGGCTGGTGCAGGCGACCTTCGCCGAGCATTTGGAGCGGGTGCTGGACTGGGACAGCGTCTATGCCTGGAACCAGGAGATCTTCGGGCCGGACGGCACTCTCGGCCGTTCCGACACCAAAGACGCGCTGCTGACCCGCGACCTAAGGGCGGCGCTGGAACGGCTCAATCCAGATCTGCCCGTCAGCGCCATCGAGGACGCGCTAAGGGCGCTGACGGAATACAACGTTAGCCGCTCAATGTTGCAGCACAACCGGGACTTCTACCGCCTGCTCCGTGGCGGCGTGCCCGTTGAATATCGGGATACTCAAGGCCACCGGAAGTCCGCCCGTGCCCGAGTGATCGATTTCGACAACGCGCTGGGTTCCAACCGCTTCCTCGCCGTGCGTGAGCTGACGCTCACCGGCATCCGCACGCCCAACTACAACCGCCGCGCTGATCTGGTCTGTTTCATCAACGGGCTGCCGCTGGTCTTCATCGAGCTGAAGGCCGTCCACAAGAACATCCGCGAGGGTTTCGACAACAACCTCTCCGACTACATGGACGAGAGCGTCATTGCGCAAGCCTTCCATCACAACGCCTTCCTGATCGTCTCGAACGGCGACCGCGCCCGCTACGGCTCCATCACCAGCGAGTGGGAGCACTTTGCCGAGTGGAAACGGCACGACGAGGCCGACAGTGGCGACCTGGCGGCCAGAGTGCTGCTGAACGGCATGCTGGCACACGACCGGCTGCTCGATATCGTCGAAAACTTCATCCTGTTCGATGACAGCAAGCCCGGCACGACGCGGAAGGTGATCGCGCGCAACCACCAGGTGCTGGGAGTCAACAGGGCGGTGGCATCGGTGGCGAAGCAGGAGGCGCTGAAGCTGGAGTTCCCGCCAGAGCAGCGCCTTAGGCACCGCGTCGTCGAACTGCCGCTCGAGTCCCGCGCCTCGGCAAGGACGCTGCCGGCACAGGCTTTGACCGAAGCGGCCTCGCCGTTCATCCCCGAGGGGCCGGTCGATATCATCGAGAGGGCGCATCCCGATCTGGGCCGGCTTGGCGTGTTCTGGCACACGCAGGGCAGCGGCAAGTCATACTCCATGGCCTTCTTCGCCCAGAAGGTGCGGCGGAAACTGGAAGGCAACTTCACCTTCCTGCTGATGACCGACCGCAACGATCTGAGCAGCCAGATCTACAGGACCTTCGTCGGCTGCGGCGTCGCGGACGAAAAGACGCCACGAGCAGCGTCCGGTCACGATCTGGAGCGGCTTCTGAAGGAGAACCGCCGCTACGTGTTCAGCCTGATTCACAAGTTCAACAAGGACGTGAACCCGAAGCAGCCCTACAGCGAGCGCGACGACATCATCGTGATCTCCGACGAGGCGCATCGCACGCAGGCAGGGCGGCTGGCGCGCAACATGCGGCTCGCGTTGCCGAACGCGGCTTTCATCGGCTTCACCGGCACGCCGCTGTTCAAGCAGGATGAGCTTACCAAACGCATCTTCGGCGATTACGTCTCGCGCTACGACTTCAAGCGGTCCGAGGAGGACGGCGCGACCGTCAAGCTGGTCTACGAGAATCGCGGCGAGAAGCTGGGCGTGGCGCGCACCGACCTGAACGAAATCATCGCGGCAACGATCGCGTATGCCGAACTCAATCCCGATCAGGAGGCGCTGCTCGAGAAGCTGCTGGGCCAAGATTACGAAGTCATCACTGCCGACGAACGGCTGGACAAGATCGCCGTCGATTTCGTCGAACACTGCGCGACCCGGTGGGAGTCGGGCAAGTCGATGCTGGTTTGCATCGACAAGATCACGTGTGCCCGGATGCTCCAGCTAATCCAACCGAGATGGAAGGAGAAGGCGACAGAGGTCCGCGAGGCTGCAGACGCGAAACGAGCGGAAGCCGCGACAGCGGGCGACGAGATCGGCCGCGCCAAGCTTATGGAGGAGGCTGACAAGCTGGCGGCTCAGGCTGCCTGGATGGATGAGACCGTCGTCGAGATCATCATCAGCGAGGCGCAGAACGAGGTCAAAGACTTCGCGAGATGGGGCTTCGACATCATCCCTCATCGCGCCGTGATGAAGCGGGGTTTCGAGACCACAGATGGGGAGCGCGTCGATGTAGAGAGCGCGTTCAAGAATCCAGAGCATCCCTTCCGTGTCGCCATCGTGTGCGCGATGTGGATGACGGGCTTCGACGTGGAATGCCTGTCCACTCTCTACATCGACAAGCCGATGAAGGCGCACACGCTGATGCAGGCGATCGCGCGGGCGAACAGGGTCTATCCCGGCAAGGATTTCGGCCTGATCGTCGACTACAACGGCATGCTGAAGAGCCTGCGCGAGGCGCTGGCGCAATATGCGTTGGGCGACGACGGCGACGGCGACGGCGACGGGGAGATTGTCGAACCGGTAGAAGAGCGCGTGCAGGCCCTGATCGAGGCCATCGAGGCGACGGAGGCGCACTTGCGTGACCTCGGGTTCGACCCGGCGACGCTCGTCGGCTCGACCGGTTTCGCCCGCATCAAGGGGCTGAAGGACGCGGTCGAGGCCGTCTATTCGAGCGATGAGGCGAAGCGCCGGTTCGAGCTGCTGGCACGGCAGGTGTTCACGCGCTTCAAGGCACTTCTGATGGAGCCCAGCGTTTATGCGTATGCCGAGCGGCACGACAACATCGAAGCGATCTACAAGAAGCTGACAGAGCGGCGCGACACCGCAGACGTGACGGCGCTGCTCAAGGAGCTGCACCGGATCGTCAACGAGGCGATCCGCACGCAGACGCCAGGTGACGACCAGGCCGAGGGGCTGACCTTTGACCTCAGCCAGATCGACATGGAAAAGCTACGTAACGAGTTCGCGAACAAGGTCCGCCACCAGGCGACCGCGCTCCAGGACATCCGCGAGATCATCGAGCAGAAGCTGGCCGAGATGCTGGCGCGCAACCCGTCGCGCATGGACTATCAGCAGAAGTACGAAGAGATCGTCGCCGACTACAACCGCGAGAAGGACCGCGCCACCATCGAGGAGACCTTCCAGCGTTTGGTCGACTTGGTTGAAGAGCTGGACGCGGAGGAGAAGCGCGCAGTCGAGGAAGGGCTCAGCGAGGACGAGCTCGCCCTGTTCGACCTGTTGAAGAAGGATAATCTCGCCACAGGCGAAAGAGAGCGAGTCAAGCAGGCGAGCCGGGACCTCTTGGATACGATCAAGGCGCGCCTCTCTGAGCTCGACCGCTTTTGGGAGAAGGAACAGACCAAGGCGGAGGTCAAGATGTTCATCCTCGACCAAGACTACGCCAGCCTGCCAACACCGCCTTTCACAAACGAGGAAAAGGGGGCGGTCGCGGATGAGGTCTACGCCCATGTCTGGCAGCAGGCCGTCAACGACCAATTTGCGAGGGCGGCGTGATGATTAGCGGCGGCCGACGGTAGGCTGACCTCTAGGAGCCTGCGCCGTAGAAAAATTGGTTACCATATATAGCTATATCAGATCTTCCTTACCACTACATATGGTGTCCGAAGGTGCCCAAAAGCGTTCTGCGACGCAAGCTCCTAGGTCGCATTCACTATCTGGCTCGGCCGGGGTACGGCACACTCCTCGGCCGTCCGCATCACGCGGCGCGCGCGGACAAGCCGCGTCCCGCCGCACCGCCGTCCGGGCCGGGGCAGGCAGATGCCGCCGGCGAAGCTGAAGAGGACTCCCGGCGCTCTCTTCGCTCGGGAGAGACCGGCAGCCCGGCCCCGGCCACGCTCCAACGCGCCCACGCCCATGCCCGGCGACACCACGCCGGGACCAAACCATCCACCAGCCACTGTGCGGTGGACGCCGCCACCCGGCGACCGCCCGTCTGTTGATCACGCCCGGAATAGCGCATCGTCAGCCCCCCGTTATTGCGCTCGATAACTGGCGTTATCACGCGTAAAACGGCGCGGCAAGTCAGGAAGGCTCGGAGGCCGGTCCATGTTACCCGAACCCCCGTTGCACGGTTCCATGCGGAACAGACTTCGACCATCGTTGTTCCTGCTTATCCGTGACACTCTGCCTGTGGGGATGTATGTTCTCAATATGTTCTGTATGAGGGCGTCACGGTTATGGGGTTCAAGGTTGCATCGCGCGTGCGTGGTCTGAACGACGAGGCGTTTCGGGAGGCCTTCGGCACCAAGGAGCAGTGCCGCGCGGCGCTGGTCCGGCTGCGCTGGCCGGGCGGCTTCGTCTGCCCCTGCTGCGGCCATCGGGAGCATTGCGTGTTGGCGGGTCGGGGTCTCTATCAATGCAACCGGTGCAAGAAGCAGACATCGCCCACGGCGGGCACGATCTTCCACGCGACCAAGCTGCCGCTGACAGTCTGGTTTGCCGCCATCCACCTGATCGTGACGGCGAAGAACGGCATCTCGTCGGTGGAACTCGGCCGCCGTCTCGGGGTCAAGCAGCCGACGGCCTGGGCCGTGAAGCACAAGATCATGGCGGTGATGGCGCGGCGCGAGGGGGAGACGGCGCTTACGGGGCGGGTCGAGATGGACGACGCCTATCTCGGCGGGGTGCGCTCCGGCGGCAAGCGGGGCCGCGGCGCGGCGGGCAAAACGCCCTTCGTGGCGGCGGTCTCGACCAGTCCCGAGGGGCGCCCGCGCAAGCTGAAGCTGGCGCCGGTCAAGGGCTTCCGCAAGCGCGAGATCGCGCGCGGCGCCAAGCACTGGCTGGCCCCCGGAGCGGCGGTTGTGACGGACGGCCTGGGCTGCTGGAGCGCACTCGAAGAAGCCGCCTGCAGCCACCAGGCGATCCGCACCGGGTCGGGCCGCCAGGCGGCCCGCATGGCATCGTTCAAATGGGTGAACACGACGCTCGGCAACATCAAGAGCGCGATCACCGGGACTTATCGCAAGCTCGGCCCCGACCATGCCGGACGCTATCTCGCCAGCTTCGCCTGGCGCTACAACCGGCGCTATCAACTCCAGACAATGATCCCGCGTTTCGTCCATAGCGCCGCACGAAACCAGCCCATGCCCTATCGCCTCCTCATCGCCGGATGACTTTCAGGGATAAGCAGGTAAGGCATTGACGGCTCAAGCTCAGCGCCGGGTGAGCGCGTATCACCATCGTTCGCCTCTCGGCCCGGCTCATCGACCGGACCCTCGAGACAAAAAATCCCGCTCCACCGTCAACTCGCCGATCTTCGCGTGAAGATCACGGATCTCGCTCTCATGGTCCCGACGGCGGCGCTCGCCCCCCGTTCGAAAACACTTCGCCAAGACCATCGATCGCCTGGCGCTTCCATGTGCTCACTTGGTTCGGATGAACCTGGTGCTTCGAGGCGATCTCCTGAAGCGTCCGGTCGCCACGAAGCGCCTCAAGCGCGATCTTCGCCTTCAGCTCCCCGGAAAACCTGCGTCTCTTACTCATCGCGTATCCCTCCTCAGTCGGGGGAATACACCTTAAACACCTGCCCGATTTTCCGGGGCCACCTCAGGTTGGCACGGTGTCGTCGGTCTGCTTCGCCAATCCGTCTTTGGACGGCTCGCCGGATACGAGGATGTGAACGACGCCGACCGGCTCGGGCGCGATCCCGCGATGCGGTGGGTCGTCGGCGGCAAGGCTGTCGAGCGCGGCGGCGCATCGACCAGCCAGATGGGCCGGTTCGAGACTGAGTTGCTGACAATCGACGACAACCTCGCCGCGCTCACCGCTCTTCCGGGAGTCTGGATCGACCGAGTGCATGCACGGAACCGGCTGAAGATCATCGTGCTCGACATGGACAGCTCCGTTAGCCCGACCCATGGCGAGCAGGAAGGCACGGCCTACAACGGCCATTTCGGCTGCACCTGCTATCATCCGCTGTTCGTGTTCAACCAGTTTGGCGATCTGGAGCGCTGCGCGCTTCGCCCCGGCAACGTGCACAGCGCCCACGAATGGCGCGACGTGCTCGAGCCGGTTGTCGCTCGTTATCGAGACAGGCTGCTTCGGCGCTACTTCCGAGGAGATGCTGCGTTTGCATTGCCCGGGATTTACGAGTTCCTCGAAGCCGAAGGCTTCAGGTACGCGATCCGCCTGCCGGCTAACAGAGTGCTCCAGGACAGCATCGGCCATCTGCTCAAGCGTCCCGTCGGCAGACCGCCCAAGGACGTGCGCCGGTATTACGCCAGCTTCAGCTATCGGGCTGCCACTTGGACGAAGCCCCGTCGGGTCGTCGCCAAGGTCGAGTGGCATCCAGGTGAGCTGTACCCGCGCGTCGGCTTTATCGTGACCAACCTCTCGCGCCGTGCTGAGCGCGTCGTCGCCTTTTACAATCAGCGCGGCACGGCGGAACAGCACATCAAGGAAGGCAAGAACGCCATCAAGTGGACCCGGCTGTCGTGCCGCAGGTTCGACCACAACGCCGTCCGGCTGCAGCTTCACGCGCTGGCCTACAACCTCGGTAATTTCATGCGCACCCTGGCGTTGCCCGATGCCGTGGAACAGTGGTCACTGACCAGCCTGCGGGAGAAGCTCATCAAGATCGGCGCGAAGATCGTCCGCCACGGGCGCTACGTCACGTTCCAGATGGCCGAGGTCGCCATCCCCCGTGACCTGTTCGCCGATATCCTGCGCCGCATCGACCGGCTCAGACCGAATCCAAGTCCGGCATGACCGTCGGCAGACCGATCACCGCTGGCCGATCACGGGACCGGTGCGTCTCGAATGTCGTGTCGAACCCAATATCGGACGCCGCCAGGGCCCCCAGCCCCCTCTATCGCGCACGTGGCCAACGCCGACCGTCAGCAGCAAGCGGCTTGCCAATCCGGAACGATTTTGGCACGCTTTCCCGCGTGGATCGGTTCCAACATGGGGAATCCCAGATAAATAGAAGGGACAACCGTCTACAACACCTTCAACGTCCAACGCCATCTGATTTCCCGAAAATCATTGCGCCAGTTTCGCAACCAGGCAATGGGCCTGTGGCAAACTGCCACCGCTGCCGCTTGAGCTTGAGTTCTATGCCAATTCGCGGCACGACCGTTCAATAACGTGACAACACCACCTCACGGCCCTTCGTTGCCCGTCGCTTCCGCCCCTGGTGGGACAGCCGGCGGAAGGGAAATCCGGCGGGGCTTTCGGCTCCCGCGGCTCCGCGCGGGCCTCGGTGCCCTTCCGATATTCGCGCTTCTGGTCGTCCTCGGCGCCTGTTCGTGGCTGTCACTGCCTTCTTATGACGGCACCCAAAGCGTGACCGGGCTCGACGCTCCCGTGGAGATTGTCCGCGATACCCATGCAATCCCGCACATCTATGCACAGTCGCCGCGGGACGGCGCCTTCGCGATGGGCTTCGTCCACGCACAGGATCGGCTCTGGCAGATGGAAATGCAGCGTAGGGTCGGTGCGGCGCGGCTCTCCGAGATCTTCGGCGACCGTTCCCTCAATACGGACCGGTTCCTCCGGACGCTGGGCGTCTATCGGGTCGCCGAGCGCAACTTCTCGATGCTTTCGCCCGAGACGCGGGCGATCTACCATGCCTATGCCGCCGGTGTGAACGCCTATCTGGAGACCCGATCCGGGTTGCTTCCGTTGGAGTTCGTGGTGCTCGGGCACGAGCCCGAACCGTGGCAGCCCGCCGACAGCCTGGTCTGGCTCAAGATGATGGCGTGGGACCTCGGCGATAATTTCGAGGACGAACTCCTTCGTGCCAGGCTCGCCAGTCGCCTTGACCCGGACCAGCTGCGGGATCTCTGGGCTCCCTACCCGGGAGATGCCTCGCCGCCCCCGGCCGCGCGTTGGCCATCCTTCGACCCCGCCGATATCGACTTCGAGGCGATCGCCGCGGCCGTGCCAAAACAGAGGGTGTCCGGGCTCGGCTCCAACAGCTGGGTTCTCTCCGGCGCCCACACCGAATCAGGCAAGCCGCTTCTCGCCAACGATCCGCATCTGAGGCTCGAGATGCCCAGCCTCTGGTATCTTGCCCATATCAGCACCCCCGAGTTCGAGGCCGTGGGCGGCACCCTGCCCGGGTTGCCTTTCCCGGTGCTCGGCCGCACACGGAACTTCGCGTGGGGTTTCACCAACACCGGACCCGATGTCCAGGACCTGTTCATCGAGCGCATCGACCCGCACGACCCTGCTCGCTATTTGACGCCCGACGGCAGTCTGCCCTTCGAGGTTCGGACCGAGACGATCCGTGTCGCAGGGGCCGAAGCCGTGGAGATCACGGTGCGCGAGACCCGCCACGGGCCGGTCGTCTCCGACGTGATCGAGGACAGCGGGTCGTTTCTCGAGGCTGGCCACACCCTGGCCTTTTCCTGGACCGCCCTCGACGATGACGACCGAACCGCCGAGGCGCTGGTGCGTGCCGTCGCCGCCGCGGATCGGGACGCTTTCGTCACGGCACTCCGCGACATGGCCGTGCCCCAGCAGACCATCGTATTCGCAGACCGGTCCGGGAACATCGGCTACGTCGCGCCCGGGCGGATCCCGATCCGCGCCTCCGGCCAGGGACACATGCCCGCGCCGGGCTGGACCGGGACCCACGACTGGGTGGATCGCATTCCTTTCGAGGCTTTGCCGCGCGCCGACAATCCTGACGAGGGCCGCATCGTCGCCGCCAACGACAGGCTGGTTGGGCTTGACTATCCGTTCTATCTGACCGACGACTGGACGCCTCCCTATCGCGCCCGGCGGATCGAAGCCCTGCTCGATGCCCGCCCGGCGCACGGCGTCGAGAGCTTTACCGCCATCCAGCAGGATGTGGTCTCTCTCGCCGCGGCACGCCTCCTGCCCGTGCTCCTTGAGCTGACGGCGCCCTCGGACGACGCCACGAGCCAGGCCTTGGATCTGCTTGCCGCGTGGGATCACCGAATGGGCCGGGACCGTCCCGAGCCGTTGATCTACATGGCGTGGCTCAGGGAACTGATGCGCGAACTGTTCGCGGACGAGCTCGGCGAGGCATTCGAGGACTATTGGGAGATCCGTACCGAGGTGATGCACCGCGTGCTCACCAAGAGGACCGACTGGTGCGACGTGGCGACCACCGATGAGCGGGAGAGTTGCGCCACCGCTGCTGCCGCCGCGCTCAGCGACGCGATTGCGAACCTCGCGCGCCACTACGGCACCGATTTGGCGGAATGGCGGTGGGGCGAGGCCCATGCCGTGTGGATGAAGCACCGGGTTCTGGGAGAGATCCCCGTCATCGGCTCCTGGTTCGAGGTCTGGCTGCCGAGCGGGGGCGAGAGGGCGACGGTGAAGGCCGGCGGCTTCACGGTGAGCAACCCCGACCACCCGTTCGTCCAGGATCATGGCGCCGGCTATCGGGCCGTCTACGACCTTGGCGAGCCCGAGCGCTCTGTCTTCATCCAGAGCACCGGCCAGTCCGGGAACCCGCTCTCGGTCCACTATGATGATTTCGCCGAAGCTTGGCGTGATGGCCGCTATCTGCCGATGCTCACCGACCGCGTCCGCGTAGAGGAAAATGCCCTCGGCACGTTGATCCTGCGACCACGCTGAGACGCCTCGGTCATCCGGCTTCGCGGCGCTCCGGGCGTTACCCAGGTGTTGTTCGGCGCGAGGGTTCGACGCCGATCGGCGCGCCAAGACCTTGATGACGCGCGATTCTGTGGCGGCAAACTTGCGCGCCGAATAACACTCCAACCCGCCCGTCTCTTCCCGAAGACAGCAACGGCGGCGTTGTCACACTAACAGGGTGACCGACATGGTTGGCGACGATCTCGTTGACCCGCTCACCGGTCAACGATCCCCTGATCCAGGAGCTCGCCGGCGGCACCGGCACCGGCAAGACCCATCTCGCCGTCGCTATCGCCCGCGCTTGCATCCGAATGGGCACCCGTGGCCGCTGCTACAACGTCGTCGACCTGGTCAACCACCTCGAGGCCAAACTCCACGCCGGACGCCAGGGCCGCACCGCGGACCAGCTCAGCTGAAAGCTGTTCTTCGCCAGATCGATCCCGATGATGATAACTTGTTCCATGGACGCCCCTTTCCTCATCTCGGTGTTGACAACACCGCCAACCTGGCACATCGCGATGCCGGCGGGAGGGGGACCACTCCATCGCTTACTGTTCGCAGTTTCAAATTCCCTGATCCTCGCATTAATGTCCCTGTTCGGGTTTTAAGTTTCTCTGTTATGTTTTGTAGGGAATTCACCGGAAAACCACTTGTTTCCAGTGGGTTACCGCCGATCACTGGGCTGAATTCGCCCATTTTCGTGAAAATTCCCTGTATTTTCCCTGATTATCAGGGAATTGGCGCGGAGACAGGTTCGCAGCAGACTGCGCCCACAGCCAGCCACCCCGGCGCAGCTGTCTCTTCATCGCATGTCGCGGCCAAGCCACGGAAAACAGGGCATGTTTCGCGGTCAATCTCAATTCGGAGCTCCCGAACGCGGGAGCATTTCCGGCCATTGCCGGGCTTCCCGGCGTGCGGTCTCCGCGAGCGCGATGCAAGGGTGAGTTTGGTGGCAACAGGGAATTTTTGCGATTACGGCCTCAAAACAGGGAGATTGTAGCGAACTGCCGACCAAAATGAAGAAATTATCTTTTTTATCAATGACTTCTGAACTTTCCTGTTTTTCTGCAGAACAGGGGTTCTTTTCTGCAAAACAGGGGGAAGGGCAGTCGATATCAGGGAAGCAAATGAAGGGAACAGGAAATAATCCGGCCCGTCTTGCCGTAGTCGAGTGAGCGGGATGTGGGTGCTGATCCCTATTCCAGCGATGCCGCAATGCCGATTCGGACGGCCTGTTGCGGCCAGTCGAGCGGCATCGGGCCCTTGAGGAGCTGTGCCAGTGTCAGGCCTGCGGATTGGCGACCTTCAACAATCGCTCTTTGGATCTCCGGCGCCAGAAAGGCCAGGCGGACGAGGCGGCGGCGATAGGGCGTATCCGGCGCTGTGACGAGCACGGGCAATCCGGCATCATCGTGGTGCAGCATGGCGTGTGCGGAGCGGAGCGCCTTGACCAGAACAGGGTCCGGCATGTGTCCCGGACTTTGGCCCTTAAGAACCCAGGTCTCGCCGCGACGCCGGACAAGGGGAAGATGCAGCCTGGCGAGACGTGCATCGGCCGGATCCGGCTCGACCCGTTCGTGGGGCTCGAGGCGCTCGCGCATCGCGACGATCCGGTCGATCGGCAGCAAGCAGTGCAGCGACTGATCGTGGAGCTCGGCGCGGACAACAAGCGTGATGGGATCGTCCGGACATCCCGCGATCAGGCGACGCAGCACGGTCGCGAGGGCGACTTCGAGCGGTGGGGCGGATATGCGCCGGATGGCTGTGTCGGATGGATCGCGCCTTGCCCCTTGCTGCAGCGGTGCCGAGACATAGTAGCGATAGAGCCTGCCACCCCGCCCATAAGAGAAGGTCGGCGACATCGGCCGACCATCCGCATCGAAGAGGCGCCCGGCCAGAGGGGCATTCGCCTTTTGCTCGCGATTCGATGCCCGGCGGCGGGTGTTCGCGTCGAGCCGCGCCTGGACGGCCGCGAAAAGATCGCCATCGATGATGGCCTGGTGCCGGCCGGGATGCGCCCTCCCCTTGTGGACGATCATGCCGCGATAGACTCTGTTGCGCAGCAGTTGAAAGAGCGCGCCACGGCTGAACGGCCCGCCGCCGGATAGTCGACCCGCCCGCGTCACGCGCCGCTTCGAACGGATGCCCCGATCCTCAAGCCATCGCTGCAGCGCGTGCACCGAGCCGAGGTCGATATAGGCTCGGAAGATGGTGCGCACGATCTCGGCTTCTTCCTGGTTGACCGCCAGGGCGCGCGCGTCATTCTCAGGCGGCTCGTAGCCAAGCGGCACAATGCCGCCCATCCACATGCCCTTGGCCTTGGAGGCCGCGATCTTGTCGCGGATGCGCTCGCCCGTCACCTCGCGCTCGAACTGGGCGAAGGACAACAGCACGTTCAGTGTCAGGCGGCCCATGCTGGTCGTGGTGTTGAAGGCCTGGGTGACGCTGACGAAGCTGACCCGACGGCGATCGAAGATCTCGATCATGCGTGCGAAGTCGGCCAAGGACCGGGTCAGGCGGTCAATCTTGTAGACGACGATGACGTCGACCTTGCCGGCCTCGATGTCGCAGAGAAGCCGCTTGAGCGCCGGCCGCTCCATGGATGCGCCGGAGAAGCCGCCATCGTCGTAGCGGGTCGGGACCGCTCTCCAACCTTCGCCGGCCTGGCTCTTCACATACGCCGCGCAGGCTTCGCGCTGCGCATCGAGGGAGTTGAACGCCTGCTCAAGGCCTTCCTCGCTGCTCTTCCTCGTATAGAGGGCGAGTGGAGACGGGGTTGGCTCATTTAGCGGATCGAAGACCGAAGAAACGCGGGCCATTCCAGCGCGTGCCGGCGATCGCGGTCGCGGCGGCGGAGAGGCTCTTGAAGAGTTGGCCCTTATGGCGAAACCCCTCTTCTTCGACCGTGACCTGGACGATCCGCCCTCGCCAATCACGCCGCAGCGTGGTCCCGATCCCGAGCTCAAGACCTTCTGCCTGGACCCGCTGGCGGCGCTTGAGCTGGCGCCGTGTGTCACGATCGAGACCGCCGAGAGCCTCTGCCTGCAACCGCCAGGCCAGACAATGACGCAACAGCTCGGCCGAGCGCAGCTTCGGCGGGGCACCATAGCGGTTGCGCCAAACCTCTCGAAGCCCTTCGAGACGAAGGGGCATAAGCGCCTCGATTTGGTCCGCAAGCGGCGCCACGCCGGTCATACCACCGGTTCCTCGATGCGGTAGCGGCGCAGGCCCCCTTCTTTCTCGGACCGGATGACGTGGCCCTTGCGTCGCAGCGCACCGGCGAGCCCGCCTCGAACCGAATGGGGCTGCCAGCCCGTTGCCTTACAGAGTTCGGCGATGGTCGCGCCGCCCGGGGCACTGAGATGGGCGACGAGAAGAGCGAGCTTCGTGGTCCCCGGCTGCTTCGGAGCTGTCGCCTTTGAGTTCTTGCGGGTGGTGGCCTTCGCGGCGCGCGATCCCGACTTTTTCCTCGATGATTTGATGGTCATGGTGTTCTCCTCCGGTATTGCGGCGCAGATCGGCGCCGCTACCGGGGCAAGCCCGGGGTGGCCGGGCGTGGTCGCACTGACGCTCCTTTGCGCCGGCAAGTCCAGTGCTCTTGCACGACGCGGCGACTGCAACAGCCCGGCCTTACAGCTCGTTGTATTCACGTTATGTTCTTTCTGCGGCAGGGCCGGCTCATGGTGTCCTTCAAGCCGCCCGGCCTGGCCGCACGCTCGACAACGCCAGCCGTCGCGATCGAACGCCTGGCGGCGCACCCCTGGCCCAGCGGCGCGGGTCGAGCTTGTCGTGATTGCGGCTCATCCGGCGACGGCGAAGCGGAAGCGCCGGCGCGGCGGCCGGTCGAACATCGGCTCGGCCAGGCCGGCCGCGATCACCGCCGCCGACAGCACGTCGATGCGCCCGCGCGACGTGGCCCGGTCGAGCCCGGGGTTGCCGTTGCCGTCCCGCCGCAAGGTCGATTTGACGATCGCCGTGGCCAGCGCGAGGTTGTTGTCAATTGCGACTGAAAATTTCCCACTTTTGTCGATCGAAATATTTCTCACTTTGAGCGTTCGGTCGTACCCCCAGACGCGGTGTTTGGGGTGTCGGACTTGGTCGAGCTGTAGGTAACCGGGTTGGCGCAGCGACCGCCAAGAGTCTGGCGGCGACAACCCGGTTATCCACAGCGGGCGGGTGTCACCGCTCCTGTCTCCGTTTGAGCCGGCGATCACGCGGCGGCTCTTTTCCTGCGTCGATCCGAGCCGGACTGCAGCAGGTTCTGATGCTCCTTCATCCGGTAGCTGTTGCCCCGGATGTTGACGATGTGGCAGTGGTGCACAAGGCGGTCGATGAGAGCCGCCGCCATGACCTCGTCGCCGAGCACGCCACCCCAGTCCTCGAAACCCTTGTTCGACGTCAGCACAGTCGACGCCCTCTCGTGCCGGGCGTTGATGAGCTGGAAGAAGAGCACGGCGCCGTCCTGGTTGACCGGCAGGTAGCCGATCTCGTCGACCACCAGCAGGGCCGGATGGGTGAGCACGCGCAGCCGCCGGGTCAGATTGCCGGCGGCCTTGGCCTCGGTGAGGGACTCGATCAGCGCCGCGAGCGTGCCGTAGTAGACGCGCCGGCCGGCCTCGGCCGCCGCGATCGCGAGGCTGATCGCCAAGTGCGTTTTCCCGACGCCTGGTGGGCCGAGCAGGATCACGTTCTCGCCGCGGTCCAGGAAGCCGAGCTCGTGCAAGCTCTCGATCTGCTCGCGCTTGATGCTGGGCTGGAAGGCGAAGTCGAACTGATCGAGCGTCTTCACAGCCGGAAGCCGCGAAGAGCGCATGGCGGTCTGGAGACGGCGGTTGTTGCGCAGCACGATCTGGGCGTTCAGCAACTGCTCGATGGCCTCGGCCGCCGAGATCGTGCCGCCGTCGGCGTCCGAGAGGATGCCGTCGACGGCCTCCAGCGCGCCCGGCATCTTGAGGTCCGCCAGCATTGCCCGCAGCCGGTCGCGCCGGGCCGGCGCCGGAGCGTTCATTGCAGCGCCTCCGCATAGACACTAAGCGGTCGCCGCTCGACCAAGCGTGAAGTGGCTCCTTACGGCGGCAGGCGGTTTGAATTTATATGCCGGCAATTCAGGCACTCGGCGGGCCCACGTCCGCGCCAACGCACCGAATCCCGGCATGGAGTTCACGTGCCACTTGCCACTTCATTTACCGGTGGTATTGTTGGCAGCTCCGACTTGATTGCACGAGATAAGCGATTAACGGTGCCGTTTCGCAAAATTCGGGTTAGCCTTTCGATAAACTCGACCTTACGACAATTTCTCATATGAGAAGCAGCTATTGCCAAAAAAAACCCTTATCATCATAATAGGCCAATATTCCTCGCAAATCTCGTTCAATTATAGCAGTTTGCAATTTCTTTGTGATCTGATCCGCAATTGCTTGTACATCCAGGGTTTCCGTTCGTGACTTAATATGCCTTCTAAGCTCGCTAACGGTGGCTGCCTTCTGAAAATCACTATTCTTCAATTCTCGATCGATACGTCTCCTGCAATAACGAACTCGAAATTTCTCCATTTCTCCTGATGAATTGACTCTCTTCAAAACCGCGTCGATCAACATATTCAAGGATTTGTCAATCTCTTTGTCTATATATCCTTCCAATTGTAGAATTTCTCGGGCAACGTCTGGGAGCAACACAATGTTTTCAATCTCCGACACTGGCAGAATTGCGACACCGCACTTACCTAAGTAGTCCCTATCCCCTTGGTCATAGTTGTCGGCGTCCACAATTCCACAACACTTCACCCGTGATAAAGAGGCATTGCTCCGCATAGTGACAGTCGAATGGATTACGTCCGCACAAGATCCGCGGGGTATGACCGTCCAGTCGGGATAGCAACACCGATATATGGCTATATCCAAACTATTAGCATCACCTTCCACGAATAGAATTGGCCTACGACTTCCAAGTATCAGTGTAATAAGTTCCTCATTAAACTCAGATTCTTCGGGCACCTCCTTAATAACCCAATATGGTTCTGGTCTATAATCGTCCAAAATATATTTCTTCCCAGCACGCGTAGCTGCAAATTCAAGATCATGAGTAATGAACACGAATGCACAATCAGATCGGGCGGCCTCCAATTCATCCCACAGTTTCGCCACTATGGAGCGGTGCACATGCAATTCAGGCTCATCGATAATCAACATGGAATCTTTTTCTGCAACTAATACCTGACCGATCAGATAGAAAATTGCTCTCTCACCATCACTCATTTCTGATGCTTTATATGCACCCGTTTGTCTGGGTATCGACACTTGGATATCGTCACCTGTAATCTGAAGTGATCTATGTGGCAATAATCGATGCCAAATTTTGTTCAACGTATCAAACATTGTGAGTTGAAATTTTCTCTTTAATTTTTTCCCGCCGGACTTATGATGATTATATGCATCGAGCGATGTATTAGACTGTTCAGCGAACAACGCCTGAATAAGGAAGTCAAAGTCATTGAGAAAAGTCACTGCACTCTGAGAGTTCCACCGATGACCTTCTCTGTATTGCAAGTTAGAGGTTTCACTAGCATTTCCCGTACGTAGACCCATTAAGGCCTTCTTTTCGCCTATTTTTGCCACATCGGGGTTCAACGATAGTGCCCTGTGCGCCGAAATTCTATGAGCCTTGAGTTTCAGTTGCCGTTCGATATGAACTGCTAATCGTGTCTTCCCCCCTCCATTGGCGCCGACGAAAAATACAGAGCCCCCCGAAGACATTTTAATTTCCAATACCTTCTCCTTAGTGGGAACCAAAAACGAAAAGGTCGCACACACTCCTGCGTTTACTCCGTCAGTTATTAGGTGCCTAGTTGGGATTCATCAAGAATTTGCCGGTTCGTTGTGAGGTGTAGGCAGGAAGATAAAACTCCACTCGCCACGGAAATCCACACATCGGACGTCGAGGGTCTTCACTCTGGGCATCGTCGATGCGGACCCGTTGCTTCTTTTGGTATCCACTGAGGTTTCCGGCGCCCCAGCAGCACGGAAAAAACCCCAACCGCTTACGCATATATAGGAAAACTGTCTGTTGCAGTCGGGATGCGCACCGCTTTCCCGCGTCTTCGCGTTTGCCTGCAGCGGGTAGCCAGTTGTCCGGGAAGCTATTCCACAAGCAAACGGGAGCCTGACTAAACCTGTGCCCCCAGGCCGGGCGCAAGATGGTGGCAACTCTTTGAGACCCACAAGAACGGCCGCTCCGGATCTCCACCTCCGCGTCGCCGGCTCGACAAGCGCCGCTAGGGCCGCCAGGCGCCTCGGCTGTGGTTCCGTCACCCGCCTCCACCGCACCGATGTCGCGTCGAGTTCTCTGAGCCCCTGGTCGATAGTCGAAAGCGTAACTCCGGTGACCTCCCATACCAGCTTGATCCCGCAGCGCCCGAGGCTGCGCGCCTCGGCCACTGCCAGCAATTGTCCGCCGTTCTCGCCAAGTGCGGAGACAAGACCTCGGCCCTGTCTCTGATTCTGTCTTTTAGTTCCATGTTGGCTTCATCCATATTGTAGACATGTTCCATGTTTCCCTCGATACGCTACCTTTTCATTCTCCCGAACCCCGAACAGGCCGTGCCACGTGAGGCGCTTGTGCAGGGTCCGCTAGCGCCAGCTGTCGTGCGCGGAGACGCGCCGCCGGACCTGAGCCCAGCGGCGCGCGTTGAGGTGGAGGTGGTGGTGGCTCATGTCCTGCTTTATGACACTAGGGCTTTGGTGCATGGAGCCGCGATGGTGTGATCGCCCATTCCCCGGTTGGTTAGCGGATCCTGATTGTGTTTGGTTTCGCCGCACGGATAGAGCGATTGAGTGCGTCGATCTGCATGGCGATTTCGGTTTGTTGGGATTGGAATGTGCGAGCGTTGAGCTTGCCGCCGTTGAGCCTCTTGACGCGAGCCATGGCTGGTTCGCCAAGCGCTCTCAATCCGTAGCCCTGTCGTTTCTGCCAGTTCATCCTTCCCTTCGACGCGATCTCCGCCGCATGGTGCTCCCGTTCCGATCCGCCATGAGGCGTGTCCGGGGGAGGAATGGATGTGGCGCGTGGCGGGATGATGATTTCAGGTGGTGAATTCGGTGGCCGAGCTTCTCGGATCGCTTTTGTCACGGGCTCCCCGTCATAGGCGCCGTC
Source organism: Alphaproteobacteria bacterium (assembly GCA_965261735.1). Taxonomy (GTDB): domain Bacteria; phylum Pseudomonadota; class Alphaproteobacteria; order SHVV01; family SHVV01. Next base: position 4,394,150 of record OZ253470.1, on the reverse strand, counting down.
GGCAAACACGCGCCGGATCATCCCACCGGAACCGGCGACCAGCGGTCCCGCCATCGTCGCATCGGCCGTGTCGTCACCGGTCAGTTCATGCGTCCGGATCTCGCTGCTGGCCGGGTCAACCGAGATATGCAGCTTGCGCCACGAGCGCCGCGTTTCACCGTGCTTGGCGCGAGCCCACTCGCCAGCGCCAAAGAATTTCAGGCCCGTGGAATCCAGCACGATATCCGTAGGCCATTTGTTCGTGCTGGTTTCCACAACGACATCCACCGTTCGCCGCCGCCGCGACAGTGTGGTGTGATCCGCCACCTGCAAATCGCACCCCATCAAGTCCACGAGGGAACGCACAAAGCCTTCCGTCTGGCGCAGCGGCAGTCTGAAGACCATCCCCAGCATCAGTGTCGTGGAAATCGCCAACTCTGAAAACCGCCGCTGGCCACCAGGAGTTCGCCGTTTGGCTGCGTCCCATTGCTCCAGGGCGCTCTCATCAATCCAGAAACGAATGTCGCCGCGCCGAACCAAACCACGGTCATAATCCGGCCAGTTCATGACCCGGTACTTGGCTCTGGGGATATGGTGGCGACGCGATGCGTGGAACTTGAAAGGCATGACAAACTCTCAAAGACGGAAGCGGAGCCAGATATACTAATCCTCAGGTCCATGCACCAAAGCCCCTCAGCGGCGGACTGTCTATTGGCTTCCCAAATTTCACGTGGCTCAAGTTTCTCGTCCAACAGTACGAGGAGAACCGAGTCCCATTCGTGGTCGAGCCTGATCGAGCCCACACGCTGGCTGCGCTGTCTCGCCGATTGCGACAATGCTCGGGTTTTGATCTGATAGCGTCGACCGTGCGCGTCGATCGCGTCATATCCGGGAGCCCTTGCATCAGCGAGCGTTAGCTCGAGCAGCCGGGTAGCGGTGTATTCGCCGACTTCGCCGGTAATGCCAAGTGGTTTTCCGGTCAGGCGGTAATAGTCAATTGCAGCTTGCTTTGCCCTCTCCAGAACCTCGCCAACAGCGCCAATTTGAAATGGCCGGTCGATCATCGTTGCTCCCAAGTTGTGAGCTGGTCGTAGCTGTCCCAAGGGGCTTCCTCTTCGAGCACAGCGTCGCCGGCATCATCGTCGAATTGGAGTACGGAGACGGAAATGCCGAGCCGTGTGGAGAAGATGGTCAGCTCCCGTGTCGGTTCAGAGCCGCGGCTGAAGGTCCAGACGCCGGCGGGAAGAATAATTGGACGATTGGCTTTCCCGTTCCGTGAAGTGGGCGGCATTGCTGCCACCGATCCTTCTGGAAGCGCCATACCCGATGGGACGAATATACCGCCCCTGTATGCGGAAGCGCTTGCACGGCCCCACAGAGCGAAGCCATCGCGCGCTACGACCATCGCGGCCCGCGAGCCGGTGAACTCAATCCACTTTCGGACGGCAGCTAAGAGCGAGACACCGTAGCGATGGGTGATGTGGTTGAGCAGGTCACGGGTCATTTCGTGGCCGTCGGCCTGGTTCCGATAGTCATCGCTCGGCATGAGGAGATATGAGGCGAACGTGTCAGCTTCCTCCTCACGCTGCTTCTCGGGCGCTCTCCATCGGTCGGCCTGCAAAGGTAAGCATTCGAAATCGAGATCGTCAGCGAGTTCGCCGTTCTTGTAGTCGTCAGCGGTCAGTCGGCGACGGTGCAGGATGTAGTGGCCAAATTCGTGCGCAAGAGTGAAACGCTCGCGTCCACGATAGCGAGGCTGAGTGCTGTAGAGGATTTGCCAGCCGGGTTTCCTTCGCCGTGCACGCAGCATGCCTTCGAAGCCGGCAATGTCGACGCCCTGGATCGTGGTGATCGGATCTTCGTGATTGCGCGACACCTCTCGCGCCAGCGCTCCGACATCCACGGGGAACCGGTCTTCCCCCAGAACGGTGCGAAGGAGAACCGTCAAGTCGTTGGCCGCACGTTGGGGCGATTTTTCTCCGCTTGGGCTCATTCGTTCTTGTTATCCAATATCTTGAGCATCTCCCGAAGCTGCTCCTTACCTTTGGGCTTCATCTTCTGATATTTGCGGAAGAAGGCGACATCGGCTGCTTCAACTTCGGTCACCTCATCCGCCGCGAGCAGATACTCAGCGGTCGTGTCGAGCGCGACAGCGATCAGGTGCAGCTTCTCGGCCGATGGGCGGGCGACGGCCTTGTTCTCGATCTCCCACATGTAGCTCTTGCTCGATCCGACCTGCTCGGCCAGAGCTTCCAAGGTCAAGCCACGCTTCAGTCTGACCTCTCGCACGCGCTCTCCCAGGGGCGTTGGCACGGATGACCTCCAGTTGCATCGCCAGGTTCGCTATAACGATACTTTTAGTCCTTGACAGACAATATCTGCAACACCTAACTTGCCCGACGGTTCGTGATCACGAACTTTGACTATCGCAAACACGATGCAGGAGGCCGATATGGCACAGCGCAAAGGATCTGGGACCCATCACGTCGTGCCTAATCCCGGCGGGGGCTGGAATGTCCGCCGCGGGGGTGCCGAACGTGCCAGTGGGCTCTTCGACACGAAACAGGAGGCGGTGGACCGTGGCCGGGAGATAAGCCGGAATGCCGGCACAGAATTCAAGATTCACAATCGCGACGGTCGGATCAGCCAATCTGACTCGCACGGGAATGATCCACGCAACATCAAAGGCTGAAGCTTGCAGCTACCGTTTCAGTAACAGGTTTGGTTCCGAGTGAATCACTACAACCGACAAGGCAAGCGAAATCAATGCGTTGGTGGGCCGGCGCCGGGGCTGCTATGTAAGGAATACAGGCCGGCAGCCCTGGTAGTTGCGGGCTTGCCTATCCGGTTAACGCCGATGACCGCTACATGTAGGGTGCCGCCACTCTCCCGAGTAAAGCTCGGCATAGGTTGGAGCAGAGGTGTCGCCCGCGATGCCGAGCAATGAGCGGAAGGCGTTGAACGGGTATAACCGCCTGTTGAAGCGGAAGGTGAACTCGTTGAGGTAGGCTTGTAGGTGCTGGTGGCTAACGCCGTGGTGGATACCGATCAGCCACGTCTTCAAGTTGGCGAAAACCAGATGGATGATCGGCAGGTATTGCTCGGCAACCTCTGGATCACCACACTCGGCAACAGCGAAGTGCTCATAGCCGCGCTTCCCGAGGCCAGCATAGCCGCTCCAATCGTCAGTAACGATCAGCGATCGCGGCGCGACGGTGCTCTCGACGAACCCACAGAGCGACTCGGCGCTACGGTCGAGCACGACGGCGAGCCGAACGCGTCCGGCATAGCGTCCGTCTTTCCGGTTGTCGAGCTTGGTGCCCGGCTTTCGATGACGCACCTCGATGGCACAGGAGACGGGAACCTTGTGGTGAACACCACGGCCTTCCCCACGCGTTCGCCCGCCAACCCAGGTTTCGTCCACCTCAACATGGTTCTTGGGCTGTCCACCGATCCTATCTTGGTTGGGCCGCACCATGCCCGAGCGGAGCTTGTGGAGAATTTGAAAGGCCGTCTCGTAGCGCGAAAGACCAAGTTGCCGCTGAAACTGCACGGCGGACATGCCGGGCGTCTGACTGGCGACCAGATAAGCGGCCCAGAACCAGACGTTCAGCGGAGTGTGGCTACGCTCCATCACTGTTCCCACCGTCAGCCCGGTGTTCTGGCGGCACTTGCGGCAGCGCAGGACGCCAGGGCGGTTTTCAAAGTGGAACGGCTCTCCCGCCGTGCCGCAGTGCGGGCAGGCAAAGCCGTCTCCCCAGCGGGCTTTCTCCAGGTAGGCGGCGCAGGCCGCATCATCGGGGAAAAGTCGCTGGAACTCGGGTAGCGAATGCGGGAATGGGAGATCGGCGCGGTCGAGAACATCCATGGCGCGCTCCCCTATATCCGGGTTGCGCCCATTCTAGTGGATTGATCGGAACGAAAGAGTCCGATTTGAGATTCCGTATGGTGCGGTGTCATGCGAGTCTGTGCTATGCGCACCGGCATCTATTTTACTGTCACGTCTGGCGACCGTCAGCGATTGCAAGCTATCGTCGCGGACCCGAAGAGCTCGCAGAAACATGTCTGGCGGGCGCGGATCATCCTGAAGAGCGACGAGGGGCTCGGGAACTCGTCGATCATGGCCGAGACCGGCAAGTCCAAGACCTGTGTCTGGCGCTGGCAGGAGCGGTTCATGCACGAGGGTGTCAACGGCTTGCTTCGCGACAGGTCCCGTCCGCCTGGCAAAGCGCCGATCCCGCCGGAGCGCGTCGCCGAGATCGTCCGCCTGACCCAGCAAGCGCCGCCGCACGAGGCGACCCACTGGACGCTGCGCGCGATGGCGAAGGTTGCTGGCGTCGCGGCGTCGACGGTCCAAGCGATCTGGAAGGCCCATGGCCTCAGCCCGCACCGCTGGCGGCACTTCAAGCTCTCCAATGATCCCGCCTTCGCCGAGAAGCTCACAGATATCGTCGGCTTGTATGTCGATCCGCCGGCCCATGCCGTGGTGCTGTCGGTTGATGAGAAATCACAGATCCAGGCGCTCGACCGCACCCAACCCGGCTTGCCGATGAAGAAGGGCCGCGCCGGTACGATGACCTATGATTACAAACGGCATGGCACGACGACGCTGTTCGCCGCGCTCAACGTGCTGGACGGTACGGTCATCGCACAGAACATGCAGCGCCACCGCCATCAGGAGTTCATCCGCTTCCTCAACCGCATCGAGCGCGAGGTGCCGACGGACAAGGCCGTCCACGTCATCCTCGACAACTACGCCGCGCACAAGAAGGACAAGGTCCGCGCCTGGCTCGCCCGCCATCCACGCTGGACCTTCCACTTCACGCCAACCTCGTGCTCGTGGCTCAATGCCGTCGAGGGCTTCTTCGCCAAACTAACGCGGCGCAGGCTCAAATACGGCGTCTTCCAATCCGTCGTCGACCTTCAGGACGCCATCAACCGATTTGTCCGCGAATACAATGACGCAAACCCAAAACCCTTCATCTGGAAAGCCGACCCCGATCATATCATCGCCGCACGAAACAGAGGGTTCCAAACGTTGGAATCAATCCACTAGCCCTAGTGGGTGTGGGTGTAAACCGGATAGGCGAGGTTGCGGGCAATGACACGTTCGCCCGGACCGTTCGGTAGAGGGTTCAGCCGCCGACCATTGACTGCATGGGTGAGCGGTCGACGACGATCTCCACCTCGTCCCTGGATAGCCGCACAAAGCCCATGACGCTAAATCGCACCTCAGCGCATCCGGGCGCAGCTAAGGCAATTCGTGTCTGCCAGTGACGGAGCGAGAAATAATTTGCTTCGATCGCAGAGAGATCATGCGATGTCTAGCAAGTAAGAATTGCGTTCATTTCTGAAGCTTAATCTGGCAACATGAATCATAGACTCCACCAAGCCAGCATCCCGAGCGGCCCGGTGTCTTCCTTCCGTGCTGCGTATACGAACGACAATACGATAACCGGGTGAACAGAATACCACACCTAAATCACCACCAGTTAGGTAAGTGTGAGGGACAGAGTCTTGGCTTATCATGTCAACACAGATTCCAAACGGATGAGGTTTCCGAAGAGATAACCGTCAGCTACAATTTCCGCTTGGCCCGCCTCGAGCGACCTTGAGGCCGATCTCGCCATCGCATTGAAACAGCGCAACTATCTCGCTCATCGGTTCTTCGTGATCCACGACATCGATCTCATGGTTCCGTCCGGTAGAAGGGAAATGATCGACGAACTGATTGAAATCCTGGAACACCTCAGGTTAGTCGATACGCGAATGGATGCGCTCTGGATGACAGCTTGGGAGTCATTCGGTATCACCAAAGAATGGATCGAGCAGCAGATACAAGAGTACGTTGCTCACAGGCAGGCCAATGACGCATAGCAAGCCAATCGAAGCGGACCTTCACAAGCGGGCTTCGCTCATTTGCTCGGCCGCTCAACGACGACGTCATATATTAGCCGCCTGAGCCGACGAGGTAGCAATGCAGCGAGACGCTGTTTCCGCTGAGGTCAAACGCGCCGTCCTCGTAGAAGCCGGTCACAGGTGCGCCATACCCACGTGTAGAGCAACCACCACGGAGATAGCTCATATCGTGCCTTGGGCTGAATCCCAGGACAACTCGTTCGAAAATCTGATCGCCCTTTGTCCAAATTGCCACATGCGGTTCGATCAGAAGAAGGAGATCGACCGAATTGCGGTGAAGATGTACAAGCACAACCTTGGAATCTTGAACAACCGCTACGGCGAGTTTGAACGCAGGATCTTCGAAGTTCTCGCGAAGACCGGTGAACGGGTCTTTATCTTGGGCGTTGCGGGCGATCTGCTCGTCGCCAACGCTGTCAAGGATGGCTTCTTCGAGGACAAACATGTCGCTGGCATGGAGTTCGATGTGATCGGTAGCGATGGATTTCGGAAGAGTTTTCCAATGACGTTTACTTACTGGGTAACTGATGCGGGTCTTGAGTTCCTCAAGAGGTTTGCCGCAGGGATCGACATTGCGTAACCAGGCGACCAACCATTCGCTTCAGCCGACGTGCTACGGTCGACGTCTTTCGCACGCGGCTGAGTTCAAACGTTCATCTTGCGAGTCTTCCTCCTTATTCTCCGGCAGAGCCAGGGTGCGCATGAAGTTGGCGAGATTATAGACCAGCGCATGAAGCTGCAGTCGACTCGTTGTTGCGGAACCTCATGTACGACAGCCGGGTCCACACAATCGCGTTCTTGCCTTCCTTGATGTGCTGCTCCCAGCCAGGCGCAGGTGGATCCAGCCGGCGGCATGACCTTCACGGGCTTTCCTCTTGATGAGGTTCTCCGTGTAGCGCCTGTACAGACCATTGACGATCATATCGCGCTGACGCTTGTCGATTGGCGGCAGTGGCTGTCGACCCAGGGGCGGCTTGATATTCCCGGCGAGGAACTTACAGAGGTAGTCCAGAAGAACATTCGGGATCTCGCCTGCGTCTTCACGTCGCAAGACGTCGGCCAGCTCCGGGCCGCTGATAAAATCGCCCGACTGTATTCGTTTCGTGATGTGCCCCAGGTAGCGCCGGTGGGTCTCTCCGAGGTGTTGACTTTTTGAGTTGGGGACTTTCGGCCGACCTCTCCGTCTCCTGACTTCCCCGGCGAGGAATCGGCATAAGTAGTCCAAGAAGATTTTCGGAAAGGGGAGATTGTCCTTGTTTCGGAGGGCGTCCGCAAGGTTCTCACCGTCGATGTAGTCGCCCTTCTCGATGCGTCTTATTAACCAATCGAAGCGATCAGAATTTATCCTAAATTCTGCCATCGTTTCTCTCTTGAACAATTCTTCGGCACCTGGCTGGTGACCAATTTGCCGAAATCTCTATGAGCGAACAGATGACCGCCTCCGATTTGAGTGGTCAGGTTTGTTCGTTAGTGTGTGATTGCCGTAGGTCAACGGCAACGATGGTTCCTGGATCCTATCCGCGACGACGAGCACTTGCGTTGAACCCCTCACCGCCCGGACTCCCGCCGGGTGGCGAGGGGGGAGGCACAGCTAACTCGGTGCATCTGACGCTGCTGGATGTGCCGAACTAGATCGGTATCGCGCTTCTGCTGCTTCCGCCGCTGATGGCCATGACGCCCGTAGCGGTGCCGCCGGCCAACGCAACGATCCCCATGGCGCTGCCGCCGCCGCAGTGGCATGAGGCTCTGTGAATCGGCTTGATGTGCATGTCAGTCAATAGGCGTCCTCAGTTCCGTGGTATTCAATCTCAGTTCTGCCTGAATTCTTTCAGCGTCTCTGAAATCAGCATACCGCGTTGGATTCTCAACCCCGCTTCCAATCACGATGAACTCGTACCCCAACTCCTGACACGCCGTCTTATCCCAGGGTCCGTCACCAAAGTAGGTTCTTCGTGACGCGGGTCTTCCAAGTAAGGCCCGCTGTTCAGCGATCTTCATGATTTCAATCCGGCTGACTGAATCGGAGCTTGAAGCTAGACACAGTTCCTGTGGGTCTATCCCGATCGCTTGAAGCTTCATCATCGCCGTTTCCTTCCAGCCGCCGGTTGCCAGGGCGACGGAAGCCTCGGGATGCGACTTGAGTGTATCGACAAACGCTCTCGCACCGGCGATCTCCGGCGGTAACCCACCACACTCATCGATATGGTTTTCAACCATGCCGACAAATTTCTCTTTGACCTGTGCGTAAGCAAGCGAGTTCCGGGTCGCGGTGACGGCGAAGACGATCATGACCTCGCTCGGTCCGGTGACCTACCGGCGAGCGCGTTACCGCAGCGGCGCGAGCGGGGCATCGCCGGTGCCAGTCGACGAGAGCCAGGGCCTCGTCGACGATTACCTGACGCGGCCGGCGGCCGAGCTCGGTCTGCTGATGATGGGTCACTGCACGGCCCGGGAAGCGGCGGCGTTCTTTGCGAAGACCGGCGCCATGACGCCGTCGGTGAGCACCCTGCAGCGCCTGACCCTGAGCATGCACGAATGCTGGGAGAGCCTCGGCCCGGAGACGCTGGGCAGCATCCGTGAGGCCGAGGGCATACCGCAGGACGCGACCACCGCCTCGGTCTCCCTCGACGGCGTCATGGTGCCGCTGAGACCCGGCGAGGACGGTCGCGCCAAGGCCTCCTGGCGCGAGGCTGCCTGCGGCACGGTCTCCTTCCACGACGCCGAGGGCAAGCGCCTGAAGACCCTCTATCTCGGCCCCATGCCGGAGAGCGGCAAGCTCACGCTGAAGGCGCAGCTTGCAAGCGAAGTCGCACACATCAGGCGAGCACGCCCCGACGGATCGGACAAGTTCTACTGGGACGGCGATCTCGCCGGTTTCGGCCTGCGTGTCCGCGCCTCGGGACGCAAGTATTACGTGGTCCAGTTCCGCGCCAACGGTCGGCTGCGCCGCATGACCCTGGGTCGTCATGGGGCAGTGACGCCGGAGACCGCACGGCGGCGGGCCATGGCGCTGATCTCGGAGGCCAAGGGCGGTAAAGATCCGGCCGCCCTTCGGGACAAGGGCCGCAAGGCGGCAACGATGAAGGTTCTGGGCAAACGCTTTCTGGAAGAGTATGTCCCAGTCCATTGCAAGCCGAGCACGGCCTACGAGTACCAGCGTTCGGTGAAGTTCTTCATCGACCCCAGGATCGGAACCCGCAAGGTGACGGAGATTCAGCGGAGCGACATCGCCGAACTGCACCATGGCATGCGGGAGACTCCCTATCAGGCCAACCGGACCCTCGGGGTGCTTTCAAAAATGTTCAACTTGGCCGAGTTGTGGGGTCTGCGTCCGGACGGCTCAAACCCCTGTCTGCACGTCAAGCGCTACAAGGAGGAGAAGCGCGAACGATTCCTGAGCGCGGAGGAGTTCACCCGGCTTGGCCAGGTTCTCGACGAGATTCTGGGGGACGGATCGGAGACCCGCTCGGCGGTAGCCGCAATCCGTCTCCTGATGCTGACCGGCTGCCGGCTGTCGGAGATCCAGAAGCTGCGCTGGGACCATGTCGATCTCGACGCGGGCGAGCTGAGGTTGCCCGACACCAAAACCGGCGGGCGGGCGGTCCCGCTTGCGCCCTCCGCCGTACGGTTGCTGACCTCCCTGCCCCGCGACGAGGACAATCCATGGGTGATCGCGGGCCGCAAGCCGGGCTGGCACCTCACCGACCTGCAGCACCCCTGGCGGCGTATCCGAGCCCGCGCCGGACTCGACGGGGTGAGAATTCACGACCTCCGCCATTCGTTCGCTTCCCGCGCGTTGGCGCTCGGCGAGGGCTTGCCCATGATCGGCAAATTGCTGGGACACACGCAGGTCCAGACGACCGCTCGATACGCCCATCTTGCCCGCGACACCGTCAAGGCATCCGCCGCCCGCATCGGAGACAGTATAGATCAGGACCTCGACGCGGCGGAGAGGTAGTGATTACCGGGCAACCCGTTCGATAGTGGTGATGCACTTTATGACTCATCGAAGCGTCTTCTATATCACGGCCTCCGTCGACAATTCTGAGGAACGTCACGGTATTCGCGCCTACATTGAAAGCTATGGTCGCCCTGCCCTCAAAATCGGTAACCCGAAGGCCGGAAAACAGATCGTTACGCCGTGTACCACGTTCCGGCGGCACGCCAGCGCCAAGCCGCTACGACGATGAGCGACAACGCCATCGGCAGCCACATTCCGAACATCTCCGACGGTGTCGCCTGCGGCATGAAGCGGAATGTAGACGTCGCGATGACCCCCGCCAGCAGCCACAACAGCAGCTAACGGCCCGAATTCGCGGCGCCCGTTGGATCCTCGTTCGTTCATGCCACACATAATAGCAAGCCGATCCGTCGAGCATAGAAGACAGGGCTGCGCTTATTTCGCCTTTTCATTCTTGTATGCGATGAAGCCCGACGCGCCCTTGCCTTTGGCGCGGCGTAGTGTGTAACCATGATTGCCGAGATTGAACTTCGGATCATTCACAAAGCCCGCGAAAGCCTCTCCGATCTTCATCGCCACGGGATCGGGGTTTTCTTTGGCTTGCGAGGCAGCCTGGCGCTCCAACCACTTTGCGAAAACCTCTTCGGCGAGGTCGGCGCCAACAGATTTCCGAAGTGCGTTCAATTTTCTCATTAGACCTTTGGTGAGCCCGGTTTCATCGATATCCATTTCTTGAACCTCTCACTTCCAACTTCTTTCACCCTAGAGTAGCGCGGCTTTGATATAACCGATTGCCACTGTTCCGCAGCAGTTTACGGGCAATGGCGTGCGCGCTTGAGCAAATAAACCATTGCCCTGCGACGGCATCGTTTTACCACAACGGACCATGTGCCGAACAAACAGTGCCGTAGGGAAGGAGTAAAGCTTCACATCATGTCGGATCCTGGAACTACAGCAAAAGATGTCCAAATTGTCTTATATCGTTGGGCCGGCACGTGGGGTCCATTCAAAGTCAATATCCCCTGCGGCGAGTGTTCGCTGACCCTCGATGTCATCACCGACACGTTCGAAACCGAGCTTGCCGGCGTTCCGGTGGCGCTCGATGTCCGCGAATGGCTGAGCGAATGGTGGAAGCCGTTGCTCAAGCGCGGCTGGCACGCGCCCATCGTCATGGTTGAAGGCCGGGTGGTAAGCCAGGGTCATGCCCTTAACCGCGGCGTGCTGACAGAAGCCATCATCGATGCCCATGCCAGGCGATCATCGGTTGAGGGTAATCATTTGTTCGGCAAGGCCACCTGCCCCCACTGCGTCCGTGCCAAGGGATATTTGAAACAGGCCAGCATCGACTATGAATATCACGATGTGGTCAAGGACCCTCGGGCACTGTACGAAATGCTTGCCCGGGTCAAACCCATCGTTGGTCCCAAGACCCCTATTACGGTGCCGCAAATTTGGATCGATGGCGATTATGTTGGTGGCGCGGACCAACTCAGCCGGATTCTGGACTGCGAGGTTGAGCCCAACCGCGATCGTGGCCAGTGTTCCCTGTCGCCGATAAGCGTCGCTGCCGCGTAGACAATTGATGGTCAGGCGGCGCCGACCATTAGGAAGTGCGGCTCCACGATTTGTGACATGCGTTTGCTTCCGGGTAAGCCTCCGGAGTGGGCCGCCTTCTCGGATTAGTGTAATCAGGCGAGGTTGTGCGATCGGGAGTGGACACCTGTTTGGTGTCCACCAAGGTCTAAGTGGACACGATCGCAAATGTCGGAAGCAGTGGAGAATCCGGGGTCCGGGCGGGAAGGCCCGGGTGCCCTTCGTCGTCGCTGGAGCGATGCCGAGAAGCGCCGGATCGTAGCGTAGAGCTACCAGCCCGGGGTTTCTGTGTCGGTTGTGGCGCGGCGCAACGACGTGAACGCCGACCTGGTGTTCAACTGGCGGCGCCGGTTTCGCGAGCAGGCTGGCGGGGCCGGCGGCTTGGTGCCGGTGGTTGTGGAGCCGCCACCGTTGGATGCTGCCCCGGGGGATGCGCCGGCGGCGGGACGGATGGAGATCGCGCTGGCCGATGGCTCGCGGGTGATCGTCGACCGGGAGGTGGACGGTTCGGCGCTGGCGCGGGTGCTGGCGGTTCTGGCACGCCGATGATCCCGGTTCCGGGAGGTGCTCGTGTCTGGCTGGCGAGTGGCGTGACCGACATGCGGCGCGGCATGAACACCCTGGCGCTTCAGGTCCAGGAGGGTAACTACCCAGGTACCCCGCTCCTGACCGCGAGAGGATGATGTAGGTGGTCGCCGGGGCCGGGTTTCCGCCGCCGCGTCGTTGATCGTCTCTTGACTCCATAGAATCGGGCGTCTATGGGTTGCGCTCTCGTGTGACGGGAGCGGCGCGTGGGATATTTCGGGTCGAAGGCGACGAGCGGTCTGTGCCAGGCGCTGATTGCGCTGATGCCGCCGCACAGCGTTTACATCGAGAGCCACCTGGGGGGCGGTGCGCTGATGAAGCGCAAGCCAACGGGCGTGCGCTCGATCGGCATCGACCGCGATGCGCAGGCGCTCGAGGCCTTTGCCTGTGACTACCCGGTCGAGTTGGTGCATGGCTGTGCCCATGCCTTTTTGGCCTCGTTCCCGTTTCTGGGCCCGGAGCTGGTCTACAGCGATCCCCCCTATCTGCACGCGACCCGCCGTTCGGCACGGCGCTATCGCTTCGACTTCGAGGAGGTCGACCATGTCGCGCTCCTGGACCTGCTCAAGGATCTGCCCTGCCAGGTGATGGTCTCGGGCCATCCCTCGGCGCTCTATGACGAGATGCTGGCGGGCTGGCGCAGTCTGGCGCTGCAGGTGACGACCCAGGCCCAGGTGCGGACCGAGGTCGTGTGGTTCAACTTCGCGCCCGACCGGGTGCATTGGGCGAGCTACGCAGGCCGGAACTTCACCGACCGCCAGCGCATCAAGCGTAAGGCGGCCAACTGGGGCCGGCGTTACAAGGCCTTGCCGGCGGGCGAACGCCTCGCGGTGCTGGCCGCCATGATGGCCGTCGATGCCGAGGACCCGTGACGCTGTCGCGCTGGCACGAGGACCTCGCCGCCCATGACGAGGCCTTCGCGTGCCTGCAAGATCTTCTTGACCCCTCATCCTTCGCAACCACAGTCGTCAAGGCCTTCGGGGAATGGGGCCAGGGGCTGTTGCGCCTGGCCACGGCGCTCGTCCGGGAGAATGCCGCGCTCGAGCGGGAGAACGCGACCCTGCGGGACCGCATCGCCGAGCTCGAGCGGAGCGCGGCGCTTGACAGCACCACCAGCAGCAAGCCGCCCGCCAGCGACGGCCTGCGCAAGAAGAGCGGAACCCAGAGGCGCACCCGAAGCCAGCGCGGCAAGTCCGGCAGGCCAAGCGGCGGCCAGCCGGGCCACAAGGGAACGACGCTGGCGCGGACCGAGAGCCCGGACCATGTTGTGGATCATGACCCCTCCGCCTGTTCGGGCTGCGGCGCACCGCTGTCGGACGCCGACCGTCACCGCGCGCCCGTCTGTCGACAGGTCTTCGATGTGCCCGAGCCACGCCCCCTGGAGGTCACCGAACACCGCGCCCATCGCTGCCTCTGCGGCGCCTGCGCCACCGTGACAGGAGCCGTCTTCGCGGACGGCGTGACCGCCCCGGTCCAGTACGGGCCACGCATCACCGCCTGGGTGAGCTACCTGCTGTACGCCCAGTTCGTTCCCGAGAAGCGCTTGGCCGAACTCATGAGCGACCTCTTCGCAGTGTCCATCTCCACAGCCACGATCACCGCCATGGGCCGGCGAACCGCCAGGCGCTTCGAGCCCTTCCTCGCCCATGTCGCAGACGTGATCCGCACAGCGGTCCCGGTCAAGCACCTCGACGAAACCGGCCTGCGGATCGCCGCCCGTACCCGCTGGCTCCACGTGCTGTGCACCCCATTCCTGACCGTCCTGCGCATCGGCGCGGGACGCGGCGATGTCGAAAAGGACCTCGAAGGCATCCTCATCCATGACGATTACGCCGCCTACTTCACCCTCAAGGGCGTGCGCCACGGCGCCTGCAACGCCCATCACCTGCGCGAACTCCAGGCCCTGATCGACATCGAGAAGGAAGACTGGGCAAAGAGCATGCACCGCCTCCTTGAGCGCGCACACAGGGCTACCCGCTTCTCCCGTGAGAACGGCCGCGACGCGCCCGCCTCCCTGGTGGCCCGGATCTCGCGGGCCTGGGCCCGCATCCTCGACCACGCCATCGCCTTCCACGAGGCGCAGCCGCCGCTCCGGACCGGCAAGCGCGGACGAAAGAAACGCCGCATCGGTCATAACCTCGCGCTCCGCCTCCGCAAGCACAAGGAGGGATGCCTGCGATTCCTCACCGACCCGCGCACGCCGTTTACGAACAATGAGGCCGAACGTGACCTCCGAATGGCCAAGCTGCGCCAGAAGATCTCCGGTGGCTTCCGCTCCGAGAGGGGTGCCTGCAACTTCGCCAGAATGCGTGCCGTCATCGCCACCGCCCGAAAGCAAGGCTGGAACGTCCTCCAGACCCTGGTGCATCCCGATCCGATGCAACTAATCCCCCAACTGCGCCTCTGAGAACACCGGCACCGCTACCAGCCCGGACCCCCACGATCCCTCACATACAAACGCTCGGGCCAATCAGACCTGGGTAGTTACCCAGGAGGATCTCAGGCGCGACCCGCATGCGGGGGATTTGTATATCTTCCGCGGTCGTCGAGGCGACCTCGTAAAATGCCTGTGGCATGACGGGGTGGGGATCTCGCTCTACGCCAAGCGGCTTGAGCGCGGCCGGTTCCAGTGGCCGACGACGCCGGGGGGTGCGGTGTCGATCAGCGCGGCGCAGCTGGGCTACCTGCTCGAGGGGATCGATTGGCGGAACCCGGTTCGGACCTGGCGACCGTCTCGCGCGGGCTGATCGGCGGGGGAACGACGCGGGCGGGAGGAATGTTGTAGCGCCGAATCGGTCGATGTGATTCGATCCCGCCGATGACCGGCGGGTCCAACATCTCAGCCCTGAAGACGGCCCTCGCGGCGGCCGAGGCGCGGGCTGCTAACGCCGAGGCGAAGGTGTCCGGCGCCGAGGCGGAGATCGCCTTCCTGAAGCTGACGATCGTGAAGCTCAGGCGCGAGATGTACGGCTGGCGCTCGGAGCGCAAGCAGCGGCTTCTCGACCAGCTGGAGCTGCAGCTCGACGAGCTTAAGGCGAGCGCGACCGAGGACGAGCTGGCGGCGGCGGGGACCACGCAGGTCAGGGGGTTTGCGCGCCGCAAGCTGGCCCGCAAGCCGTTCCCGGCGCACCTGCCGCGCGAGCGCGTGGTGGTGCCGGCGCCGACTGCCTGCGCGTGCTGCGGATCGGAGAAGCTGTCGAAGATCGGCGAGGACGTGACCGAGACGCTGGAGGTGATCCCGCGCCGCTGGAAGGTGATCCTAAACCGGAACCGCGATGGCCTCCGCTGTGGATAGCCGGCTTGCCTACGCCAGACTCTCGGCGGTCGCTACGGCAAGCCGCCTACCCACAGCTACCAGAGGCTCCAACAACTCCTACACCACGTCCTGGGACACGACCGGCAGCAGGGCTTCGGTAGCCCGTTGGATCTGGTGTATCGCGGGTTCGATTTGCTCGAGGTAGCGGCGACCGGTATCGGTCAATTTGGGGCGCCTGCCCGAGCGGTTGATCAGGGCGGTAGCGAGGAATTCCTCGAGACGTCGGACCTGATGGCTAATGGCCGATTCCGTCAGGCCGAGGCTCTCGGCCGCATCGCGATATCGATCGTGCGTGGCCGCGGCGTGAAACGCGCGCAACGCGGCAAACGGTGGCAGCGTGGCCTTGCCCTTCGGCATTGTCCGAGCGTGCGGCAAATGTGAATGAAATTCAAGGTGGGCACGGACCGACCGTGACCGAATCGGCCGCTAGCGCACCGGGGGCGACGTCAGGCGACGTGCGCCCTCACGGCCACTTCGACCAGCATGTCCTCGCGCACCAACTCGGTCTGGAATCCGGTAGCGATAAAGCTCGGTTCCGGGAAGTACTCCCTGAAGATCGCGTCGATCTGGGGGAAGTCCTCCTTACGCTTGAACATCACGAACACTTCGAAGACGTCGGCCATTTTGGCGCCCGCGTCGTCCAGCACCTTTTTGATGTTGTCGAGCGTAAGGCGGGTCTGCTCCTCGATACCGCTTGGAATGCGGCGATCGTTGAGGTCGCCGGTAAAGCCGGTGATCGCCGAGGTTCCGGAGACGTGGAGCGTGTCGCCGATGCGGACGGCACGCGAGAAATAGCCAACCGGCTCGCCCAGGGTTTTCGGGTTGAACACAAAGCGTTCCATGGGTTCCTCCTGCTGCGCGGCTTCAAGCGATCCGGCTCACGTCACCTCAGCCGTCGATCGACGCTGGCGTTCCGTGGCCGTCTCGTCGGCGAGAACGCGCAGCTCGGAGTCCAGCGCGACCGCATAGTCGGCAAGCGCACCCTCGGGCGTGACGAAGCCGAGCCGGACGTCATCGGCGACTTGGCCCGGGTCGCGTTCATGCGGCGGGCCGAATCCGCCGCCGCCGCCAGACAGGATGCGAACGACGTCTCCCGGCACGAGATCGATGTCGTCCTCCTTCAACGCGATCTGCGCCGGCTGGCCGGGCCTCTCTACGATAGCGCACCCCGGATCGCCGTCCTTTCCGCCGCGGACGCCCCATGCCGGCGTGAGCGTGCGATCGAAGCTTGCCGTGAATTTCATCGGCGCGATCGTGCGGTAGACCTTGTCGACGCCGAGCCCGCCGCGAAACGTGCCCGGTCCGCCGGAATCGGTGCGGTAGGTCACGGACTCGACGCGCAGCGGATACAGCGCTTCCTGAATCTCGACCGGGATATCCTTGGTATCGCCATCGATCATCGTCTTGTACGGCCCGCCGCCATCCTGGCTCTCGCTCGCCCCGTAGCCGCCGGAAACCGCGTCGAAATGCTGGTAGAGCTCGCCCGTTTCGGGGTCCTTGCCATGGAAGAGGTGTATGCCGAACGTGGCGTGGTGGCCGCCGGTCACGAGTCCGGGGGCGGGTTCCTCGAGCGCCCGTATGATTACGTCGATCACCGAGGCGATCGGTGCGCTGAAGAGTGCCATCGGCGCGTTCTTGCCCGCACTCAGGAAGGTCCCATCGGGCAGGATCACCTTGAGCGGCCGAAAGCATCCCTCGTTGGCCGTCTCGTGCGGGGTCGTGAGGTATTTGAGCGCCATGCGCGCCGCCGTGATCCCGCCGCCATAGCGGCCGGAGTTGAAGGGGCCGGCCATCTGCGGCGCAAGATCGCTGAAATCGACGGTCATTTCGTCGCCCGACACGACAACCTTGACGTCGATCGGCACGGGAGAGCCGAGCGAAATGCCGTCGTCATCGAGGCTCGCCCGCGCGCCGTAGGTCCCGTCGGGGATGGCCAGTACCGCCGCCCGCGCCTTGCGCTCGGACTGCTCCCAGATGCGCAGGAACGCCCTCTGCAACGTTGCCGCGCCGTAGCGCGCGATCATCTCCGAGAACAGATCGCGGCCCATGAGCACGCCGCCGAGTTGAGCCTCTAGGTCTCCGGCGAACATCGCGGGAAAGCGGGTGTTGTCGAGCATGATCCTGTAGATCTCCTCGACCCGCCGCCCCTCGGCATAGAGCTTGACGCTGCGGTACTGGACTCCCTCCTGGAATATGTCGGTGCTGCGGTTACCGAGGCAGGATCCGACGTAGCGCCCGGCGACATCGATGTGATGGACGATCACCCCCATGAAGGCGACGACCTCGTCGGCGGCTTCGTCGGCGAACACCGGGGTGTACATGGCCATGTTGTTGAGGTGCTGCCCGAGAGTCGCGGCGTGGTTGCTGATGATGATGTCGCCACGGTTGATGTTGTCGAGCCCGTAGACGTGAATACCGTCCTGCACGGCGCGGCCGAGGGCATTGGCCACGAAGATGGGGATGCCGCCCCGCGACTGGGAAATGAGCCGGCCTTCCACGTCGACCATGCCGACGGCGTAGTCCTTGTACTCGTATACGAGCGGACTGTAGGCGGTGCGCATGATGTTGGTCTCGATCTGCTCGGTGATCGAGCCGAGGCCGTGCCGGATGATCTCGAGCGTTACCGGATCGAGATCGCGGGCATCGCTGCGCTCGGGCGCTGGGTGATGCACTGGCTCCGCCTTCGCCATTTGGTTATATTAGCCGGGATTCCCCGGATTGCTTCTCCCAGCCGCCGACAGTGATAGCAGAATGGGCATCCGACCGCGAATCCGGCCCTGAGCCGTCATGATAGGCTGTAGTCTGCACTTGATCGGGCTGATTTGGTGATGAGAAGCCCGACCCGGTGACCACTCCGCATTGTGAGGGCGCACTTCGACCTGCGCAGCACACACCTGTCCTGTCGGGCGGCCGGGATTGCCACTGGATGGGCCGTTGTCACGGCGGCACAAGGGCCGGCCGCAGCCCATCGATGAGGCGGAGGATTTTTCGGAACAGCTCCCTCGGCACCGCAACCTCCGCCAGTTGGAAAGTGACGTACCGGCCGTGGCTCACGACCTTGGCACCAATCTTGATCAGCTTCTCCCTGAGCGTGGTCAGAGACCAGTGCTCCACCGCCTTCGGCAAGGCCAGCGTCCGCATGAAGTTGCCGAGGTTGTAAGCCAGGGCGTGAAGCTGAAGCCGGACCTCGTTGTTGCGGAATTTCTGGCACGACAGGCGCGTCCACCGGATGGCATTCTTGCCTTCCTTGATATGCTGTTCCGCTGTGCCCCGCTGGTTGTAAAAGGCCACCACGCGTTCGGCGGGTCGGGTCAGGTTGGTGACGATGAAGCCGACCCGGGGAACCAGTTCCCCGGGATGCCATTCAACCCTGGCGACCACCCGGCGCTTCCGGTTCCACGAGGCGGCCTGATAGCTGAAGCTGGCATGGAAACGGCGCACATGGTTGGGCGGGCGACCGACGGGACGCGTGAGCAGGTGAGCGATGCTTGCTTGAAGAACCGCGTTGGCCTTGAGACGGATCGCGTACTTGTAACCCTCGGCTTCCAGGAACTCATAGAGGTCCGGCGAGGCGAAGGCCGCATCGCCTCGGAAGTAGCGCCGCACCTTCCAATCCCGATAACGGGCAACCACGGGTTCCAGAACGTCGTGCCAGCCATGGGCGCTATGGACGTTGCCGGGGCGCAAGGCGCACCGCTCCAGATCGCCAAACTGGTTGAACACAAACAGCGGATGATAGCAGGAACACCCGAAGTGCCCGTTGTAGGCCGTGCCCTCCTGATCGCCGTGGGTTGGGCTCACACTGGAATCCATGTCGAGGATGATCACCCTCGGCGGGTGCCGCGCATGCACGCGGTCGATCCATTGGCCTGACAAACCAGCAAGGGCGGTGAGGTTCTCGTCGGTGGCAAGGAACTCGGTCTCGAAGCGCCCCATCTGACTGGTCGATGCAGCAGCCTTGGCCACGGCGCGACCGCCGACGATCCGGCGCATCACCGGATCACGACCCAGGCGGTCGGCGTCGTTCACGTCCTCGTAGCCGCCAAGGCGGCCGAAGACGGACTGCCGGAACAAGCCCTTCATCGCGTGCTGGCCATTCTTGCCCGTGCGCGGATCAACGAGTTCATCGCCGACCATTAGGGTCAAGCCGAGGGCATCATCGAGTTCGCGATAGGCCAGCAGTCCGGCGTCGGTCGTGACTTTGGAGCCGTGGAACTCCAGCTTCAGGCGACGGTCGAAATCCAGCCTCAGAACTCCATCTTTCGATTCACCCATCGGGTAAGCCATATCAACACCCCAAATCCCCCTATAACACTTTGATTCTTATACCAGAATCACGTTCATATCCATAGGCTTATCTGGGAAATGCGGGCCTAAAGAAGACCAATGAACCAAGCCATTCTCAAGGGCATCGAATGCCGGGTGCAATCCACAATGGCAGTCAGGATGCGCCCATGAGTGCCAGCTTTCAGCAACTCGGAAAACTTCATCTGGTCCGTGGCCGACCTGCTGCGCGGTCCCTACCGTCCGCCGCAGTATGAGCGTGTGATGCTGCCACTCACCGTGCTGCGCCGTTTCGACGCCGTGCTGGCACCCAGCAAAGAAGCAGTCCTAAAACGCCGCGCCGAGCTCAGCGCCAACGGCATCGCAAACGTCGATGCAATCCTCAACAACTCGGCCATGGATGACGAGGGCAACTCGCTGGGCTTCCACAACCACAGCCAACTCGACTTCCAGGAGCTCAAGGGCGACCCCGACAACATCGGCCGCCACCTAGTGGACTACATCAACGGCTTCTCCGAGAACGTCCGCAAGATCTTCGAGCGGTTCGAGTTCGAGAAGGAAATCGAGAAGCTCGAAGAATCCAATCGCCTGTACCAGGTCGTAGCTCAGTTTGCGGAGATTGATCTGCACCCCAAGCAGGTAGACAACATCACCATGGGGCTGGTGTTCGAAGACCTGATCCGCCGCTTCAACGAAGCCGCCAACGAGACGGCCGGTGACCATTTCACACCGCGCGAAGTCATCCAACGGTGCTGTCACGGTAACTGGCTGGTGTCAGCTGCGGGTGGCGAGTAGCTTCCTGTTATGAACAAGATCAGCTACCGCCGACATCGGTTTCCTGCAGAGATAATCCAGCGCGCCGTCTGGCTGTGTTTCCGGTTTCCGCTCAGTTACCGCGATGTGGAGGATCTGCTCGCTGAACGTGGTGTGGATGTTTCTTACGAGACGATACGGCGCTGGGCTTTAAAGTTTGGGCAGGCCTATGCCCGAAAACTGAGACAATCACGCCCTCGACCAGACGACCGGTGGCACCTTGATGAGGTGTTTTCCTCCATCAACGGAAAACGGATGTATCTATGGCGGGCGGTGGACAGCGAGGGTGAGGTGCTGGATATCCTGGTTCAGTCCCGGAGGAACAAGAAAGCAGCACTCAAGCTGATGCGCAAACTGCTCAAGAAGCAGGGGTATGCGCCGAATAAGGTGGTGACCGATAAACTGCCATCTTACGGGGCAGCATTGCGTGATCTCAACATGACGGGGAAACACGTTACCGGCGGACGGAGCAACAATCGGGCGGAGAATTCGCACCTGCCGGTTCGACAACGAGAACGCAGGATGCAGGGCTTTAAGTCATCAGGATCGGCGCAAAGGTTTCTCTCCACCCACGCCGCCATCTACAACACCTTCAATGTCCAACGTCATCTGATCACTCGCAAGACAATGCGCCAATTCCGCGGTGACGCGATGAACACGTGGCGGACCGTGACCGCTGCTGCTTGAGCCGCTCAGTTCAGACGTTCAACTGCGACCTGCCTTCGTTAAGTTGACAGCACCGGTTGAGGGTAATCATTTGTTCGGCAAGGCCACCTGCCCCTACTGCGTCCGTGCCAAGGGATATTTGAAACAGGCCAGCATCGACTATGAATATCACGATGTGGTCAAGGACCCTCGGGCACTGTACGAAATGCTTGCCCGGGTCAAACCCCTCGTTGGTCCCAAGACCCCTATTACGGTGCCGCAAATTTGGATCGATGGCGATTATGTTGGTGGCGCGGACCAACTCAGCCGGATTCTGGACTGCGAGGTTGAGCCCAACCACGATCGTGGCCAGTGTTCCCTGTCGCCGACAAGCGTCGCTGCCGCCTAGACAATTGATGATCAGGCGGCGCCGACCATTAGGTTAAAACGTGAGTTCCCTCGATGAGCAACGCGAGCGCCGGCCACCATCCGTCGCGCCGGCCGCCCTCGATATAGCTCCGATGCTGACCGTCCTGTGTTCGCCCGATCAATTGGAAGGATCCGAGGGCGAACATGGTGAACCAAGCCGTACGGTCATCCGACCCGACCAGTTGATCGGGCGAGAAAAACGGGGGATAGAGCCGGTCGGCATAACAGCCCGTTGATTAAGTCGGCGCCGTCTGATTCTCTGGTTCCCTGATTTGCAGGGGGATTTGCCGATGGCGATGGGACGGCAGAAGGATGGTCAGGGGTACCTGATGGTGAGCTGGTCGGCGATGCCGCGCTCTCCGGGTCATGTGTTTTATGACCCCTTGCAGTGGGGCAAGCGCGTGCGGCTCCGTGACAGCCAGGAATGGTCCGGTACCCGATCACGGCTCCCCAGTCGCAGGAACGCCCGCAGCGAAAGCGAGTCCGAGCAGCGCCACTCCAGCCCGCGCTCGCTGTCGATGCCCTCGAAGTAGCCCACCAGGTGCATCCGGAAATAGCGCCCGTGGCCGACAATGCCGCGCCATGCGTCGGTGCTGGCGCTTGATGAGTTGCCGGGTGTGCGCGGCAACCTGTGTCACAACCTGTACACGGCCGTGGTGATGCGCGAGCACGGCGTCAGTCGGATCTGCACGCGCGACATCGACTTTCACCGTTTCCCGTTTCTGACCGTCGTTGATCCGATTCGGCAGGATCGCACCCAACTTCAGGCCTGATCGATCCACAGCGGCGGGTTCTGCCACCGAAGACGTGTTGCACTGCGTATGCCTAATGATTATCGTTCGTGAATAGGGTCGGGAGTACGAGTTCCGTCTGCGCGCGTGCTCCGGGGTGGGCGCGTTCAAAATTGGGATAAGGAGGCAAGAGGAATGAAAATCGGTGGTTGCGTGGCAATAAACGGCCTGCGAACGAGTTTGGTGCTTTTGGTAACTGGACTGTTGATTGCGGCTTGCAGCAGCGGTGGAAGTGGCAGTGGCGACCAGATGACGGGTGCGCCTGAGCAGGATGCCATGCCCGGCAACGGCGGAAGGTTGATGATGACCCAACTCGGGGAATGGAATTTCCCGATGCCGGGTGGTCTCGATTTGAGCGACGCAAACGGTTTGTTGAGAGCATATTACGACTCATCCGGCGCTCACGTCGTAGCTGGTGCGCCGGTACAACCTGAAGGTATGGGAACGGCGACCTGGACCGGCATGTGGTCGGGTAACATCGACCTCGATCCTGCTGCTGCTCCGGCTCTGACTTTCGTCGGCCTGGCCGCGAGCAACTTCCAGGCGTTAAGCGGCAGCGCGATCATCACCGCATACTTTGGAAGCAACAGCGTTGAAGCGGACCTGACCTACGAGGACATTGGACTGGACGACTTGGGCCTTTCTGAATTGACCTCTGAGCGCGTTCCAGTAACAGGCGGCACGTTTCAGCCCACAATAACGCATTCGATTCAGATTCCGTTGGGTGCTACAGTAATTGCGGTCACCGGAACCTTCGCTGGAGAAGGCGCGTTCGGAGGGGCGAACGCCGAAGGGGTTGCCGGATACATGGGCGGTGACATTAGCGCGCCCGGGCTAGGAACGGGAGACCTCGGTACTTTCAAGTCCGTGTTTTACGGCGACAAAGATGCAAATTAGGGTGCTGTCACGGTAACTGGCTGGTGTCAGCTGCGGGTGGCGAGTAGCTTCCTGTTATGAACAAGATCAGCTACCGCCGACATCGGTTTCCTGCAGAGATAATCCAGCGCGCCGTCTGGCTGTGTTTCCGGTTTCCGCTCAGTTACCGCGATGTGGAGGATCTGCTCGCTGAACGTGGTGTGGATGTTTCTTACGAGACGATACGGCGCTGGGCTTTAAAGTTTGGGCAGGCCTATGCCCGAAAACTGAGACAATCACGCCCTCGACCAGACGACCGGTGGCACCTTGATGAGGTGTTTTCCTCCATCAACGGAAAACGGATGTATCTATGGCGGGCGGTGGACAGCGAGGGTGAGGTGCTGGATATCCTGGTTCAGTCCCGGAGGAACAAGAAAGCAGCACTCAAGCTGATGCGCAAACTGCTCAAGAAGCAGGGGTATGCGCCGAATAAGGTGGTGACCGATAAACTGCCATCTTACGGGGCAGCATTGCGTGATCTCAACATGACGGGGAAACACGTTACCGGCGGACGGAGCAACAATCGGGCGGAGAATTCGCACCTGCCGGTTCGACAACGAGAACGCAGGATGCAGGGCTTTAAGTCATCAGGATCGGCGCAAAGGTTTCTCTCCACCCACGCCGCCATCTACAACACCTTCAATGTCCAACGTCATCTGATCACTCGCAAGACAATGCGCCAATTCCGCGGTGCCGCGATGAACACGTGGCGGACCGTGACCGCTGCTGCTTGAGCCGCTCAGTTCAGACGTTCAACTGCGACCTGCCTTCGTTAAGTTGACAGCACCCTGATGCAGTCGAGCGGGCCTTCGGTGCGGATGTCGATTACGGGCAGGTCATGGGAACAAACCATGGGGGGGGGTCATCTGTGGACGCCTCCGTTGATGCAAGCATATCTTTGAACCTTGCCTATCCGGTTAACGCCCATGACCGCTACATGTAGGGTGCCACCACTCTCCCGAGTAAAGCTCGGCATAGGTTGGAGCAGAGGTGTCGCCCGCGATGCCGAGCAATGAGCGGAAGGCGCTGAACGGGTAGAACCGCCTGTTGAAGCGGAAGGTGAACTCGTTGAGGTAGGCTTGTAGGTGCTGGTGGCTAACGCCGTGGTGGATACCGATCAGCCACGTCTTCAGGTTGGCGAAAACCAGATGGATGATCGGCAGGTATTGCTCGGCAACCTCTGGATCACCACACTCGGCAACAGCGAAGTGCTCATAGCCGCGCTTACCGAGGCCAGCATAGCCGCTCCAATCGTCAGTAACGATCAGCGATCGCGGCGCGACGGTGCTCTCGACGAACCCACAGAGCGACTCGGCGCTACGGTCGAGCACGACGGCGAGCCGAACGCGTCCGGCATAGCGTCCGTCTTTCCGGTTGTCGAGCTTGGTGCCCGGCTTTCGATGACGCACCTCGATGGCACAGGAGACGGGAACCTTGTGGTGAACACCACGGCCTTCCCCACGCGTTCGCCCGCCAACCCAGGTTTCGTCCACCTCAACATGGTTCTTGGGCTGTCCACCGATCCTGTCTTGGTTGGGCCGCACCATGCCCGAGCGGAGCTTGTGGAGAATTTGAAAGGCCGTCTCGTAGCGCGAAAGACCAAGTTGCCGCTGAAACTGCACGGCGGACATGCCGGGCGTCTGACTGGCGACCAGATAAGCGGCCCAGAACCAGACGTTCAGCGGAGTGTGGCTACGCTCCATCACTGTTCCCACCGTCAGCCCGGTGTTCTGGCGGCACTTGCGGCAGCGCAGGACGCCAGGGCGGTTTTCAAAGTGGAACGGCTCTCCCGCCGTGCCGCAGTGCGGGCAGGCAAAGCCGTCTCCCCAGCGGGCTTTCTCCAGGTAGGCGGCGCAGGCCGCATCATCGGGGAAAAGTCGCTGGAACTCGGGTAGCGAATGCGGGAATGGGAGATCGGCGCGGTCGAGAACATCCATGGCGCGCTCCCCTATATCCGGGTTGCGCCCATTCTAGCCCTAGTGGGTGTGGGTGTAAACCGGATAGGCAAGCTTTGAACGTCTCGGGGCATGTGGTCAGGTGCGGTCATCTGTCCGGCCTCATGATGCGGCTGGTTTGACGCCGCAGGCCCGTATGGAGATGCGCGAACCGGGTCCAAGATCAATATTGCGGGCTTGAAAGCCCCTTGACCCACCGCTGGTTTTCCCGATCCCGTCTCGGTCGACCGTTTGCCCTTACTCGTCCTCCGACCTGCCCACACCTGTCCCTTCCATTTTTTCCATCGTGCCTCCCAACGACGGCTCGGCTCTCCGGCACGGACATCATTTTGAGGCAGTGGATTTTGTAATCGACCATGGGCGCGGTCATCACGATGCTTATTCCGCCGGATCGTGCCAGCGAACCTATGCAAGGGCATGCGGATGCCGGCAGCGTCCACGTCGCCACAGAGAGGAATTGATCGAATCCGAGCGGGGGTGGTCAGGCCGCGAGGCGTTCGTAACGATGATGCAGACCGCCGACCTTGGGCAAGGAAACGACCGTTCCGGACCCGGCCGGCTGAACGGGTCGTCCATCCGGTGTGTCCTTGCCGAGCGACAAGTGGGTCCTTGAACCGTGATAATAGTCGAGGTATGAGCCAAGAATGCGCCGCAAATGCCGCTCGTTGAGGATGATCGAATGGTCCAGGCATTCGCGCCTCACGCTGCCGATCAGGCGTTCCACATACGGATTTTGCCACGGGCTCCGTGGCGCCGTAACGACCTCTTCCACGCCCATCGCCGTCACGGTCGAGCGGAACGATTGCCCGTATGCGCCGTCCCGGTCGCGGATCAGGTACCGCGGCGCCGTGCCCCACGGGAATGCCTCTCGGATCTGCTGTGCGACCCACGCCATCGTCGGGTTCGCCGTTACACCGAAATGCACGATCTGGCGGCGCTCGTGGTTGAGCACGATGAACCCGAACAGGAGGTGGAACGTGGCCGTGGGGACCACGAAGAATTCGATCGACGCCAGGCAATCGGCGTGATTTGTAGGGAATGTCCGCCACGACTGCGATGGCGGCGATGGGTAACGGACCATGTATTTCGAGACGGCGGCCTGGGAGATGGAAAAGCCAAGCTTCAAAAGCTCGCCATGGATCCGAGGTGCGCCCCACCGTGTGTTCTCCCGCGACATCCGTCGGACCAGATAGCGGTTATCCCTCGACACCGGCGGTCGGCCCGGTTTTCCCCGCCGCGACTTCCATGTCCAGAAAAGTCTGAACCCCTTGCGGTGCCAACCGATGACGGTCTCGGGCCTGACAATTACCAGGGCGTGGCGCCAGCCAGGCCATAGGTAAGACAGGATGACCCAGAAAACTGGCCTGCCCCCGATTAGTGGTCCAGCGCTTAAGTTAGAGTTTGGCGCGGGTTAAGTTGATGGGCCAACCGTAGCCCATCAACAGCGTAGGTTGGCCCCTCAACGTTTGGCAAGATGGTTTCTGGGGCCGGCGGTCTGTATCCGAGCGAGCTATGCGGCCGGATGGTATTATAGTGATGCCGCCATCGTTCGATCAGCACTTTGGCCTCCTTCAGTGTAGAGAAGATCTCCGTGTTCAGGATTTCGTCCCGGAGCTTTGAGTTGAAGCTCTCGTTGTATCCGTTCTCCCAAGGTGACCCGGGCTCGATATAGAGGGTCTTGACGCCGATCCTGCCGAGCCAGTCGCGGACGGCATGAGCGGTAAACTCTGAGCCGTTGTCGGAACGGATATGATCCGGCGGGCCATGTTGGACGAAGAGCTCGGTCAGACAATGGAGTACATTGTCCGAGTTCAATCCTTGCCTATCCGGTTAACGCCCATGACCGCTACATGTAGGGTGCCACCACTCTCCCGAGTAAAGCTCGGCATAGGTTGGAGCAGAGGTGTCGCCCGCGATGCCGAGCAATGAGCGGAAGGCGTTGAACGGGTAGAACCGCCTGTTGAAGCGGAAGGTGAACTCGTTGAGGTAGGCTTGTAGGTGCTGGTGGCTAACGCCGTGGTGGATACCGATCAGCCACGTCTTCAGGTTGGCGAAAACCAGATGGATGATCGGCAGGTATTGCTCGGCAACCTCTGGATCACCACACTCGGCAACAGCGAAGTGCTCATAGCCGCGCTTACCGAGGCCAGCATAGCCGCTCCAATCGTCAGTAACGATCAGCGATCCCGGCGCGACGGTGCTCTCGACGAACCCACAGAGCGACTCGGCGCTACGGTCGAGCACGACGTCGATGGCACAGGAGACGGGAACCTTGTGGTGAACACCACGGCCTTCCCCACGCGTTCGCCCGCCAACCCAGGTTTCGTCCACCTCAACATGGTTCTTGGGCTGTCCACCGATCCTGTCTTGGTTGGGCCGCACCATGCCCGAGCGGAGCTTGTGGAGAATTTGAAAGGCCGTCTCGTAGCGCGAAAGACCAAGTTGCCGCTGAAACTGCACGGCGGACATGCCGGGCGTCTGACTGGCGACCAGATAAGCGGCCCAGAACCAGACGTTCAGCGGAGTGTGGCTACGCTCCATCACTGTTCCCACCGTCAGCCCGGTGTTCTGGCGGCACTTGCGGCAGCGCAGGACGCCAGGGCGGTTTTCAAAGTGGAACGGCTCTCCCGCCGTGCCGCAGTGCGGGCAGGCAAAGCCGTCTCCCCAGCGGGCTTTCTCCAGGTAGGCGGCGCAGGCCGCATCATCGGGGAAAAGTCGCTGGAACTCGGGTAGCGAATGCGGGAATGGGAGATCGGCGCGGTCGAGAACATCCATGGCGCGCTCCCCTATATCCGGGTTGCGCCCATTCTAGCCCTAGTGGGTGTGGGTGTAAACCGGATAGGCAAGGTTCAATCTTCGCTCGACGACAACGGCCATGCACCGCCTGGTAAACTCATCGATCACGGTGAGCATGCGGAACTTCCTCCCATCGTGTGTTCGATCCATGACGAAGTCATAGGACCAGACGTGATTGGGCCAGCACGGCCGCAGACGGATGCAGGATCCGTCGTTGAGCCACAGCCTGCCCCGTTTCGGTTGCTTCTGTGGGACTCTATTTTCGCGGTGACGCGGCGTTTGCCTCGCCGGACATTTACGAATACCTCGAAGCCGAGGGCTTTCTGTATGCGATCCGCCTTCCGGCCAACGCGGTTCTTCAGAAAAGCATCGCCCACCTGTTGACCCGGCCCGTTGGTCGGCCGCCCAACCATGTTCGCCGCTACTACGCCAACTTCAGCTATCAGGCCGGTTCGTGGAACAAGAAACGTCGTGTGGTTGCCAAGGTCGAATGGCATCCCGGCGAACTGTACCCCCGCGTCGGCTTCATCGTCACCAACCTGAGCCGTCCTGCCGAGCGGATGGTTGCGTTCTACAATCAGCGCGGCACCGCCGAGCAATGGATCAAGGAAGGCAAGAACGCCATCAAGTGGACGCTTGTCCTGCCGCAAGTTCGACCACAATGCCGTCCGGCTCCAGCTGCATGCACTGGCCTATAACCTCGGCAACTTCATGCGCACCCTGGCGTTGCCCGATTCCGTGGAGCAGTGGTCGCTGACGACGCTGCGGGAGAAGCTGATCAAGATCGGCGCGAAGATCGTCCGCCACGGCCGCTACGTCATCTTCCAGATGGCCGAGGTCGCCATCCCGAGAGACCTCTTCGCCGACATCCTGCGCCGCATCGATCGGCTCAGACCGACGCTCACTCCGGCATGACCGACGGCATCCCGCTCATCCACGCAGACGACAGGATCGGTGCATCTGGTATGCAGCCGAAGAGTCCGTTTGCCCCGCCACCCCCGCCACGTTTGCCCCGCCACCCCCGCCAATTGTCCCTCCATCCGATGGAATCGGATTACAGGCGGCCGCAGGACGCAAGCCAGTTACAATGCGAGCGGTTCCGAGTCACGATCAACTCGCCGATAAGGTGTCCAAATGGGAAATCTCGGATCAATTGCCCGGAGACATTCGCCATGACCACGATCCGTTACCTGGCCGCCGTCGCCGGTCTTCTCGTCATCGCGTGTTGCACGCGCGTCGAGAACACCCATCTGGCATCGCCCGTCCTGCCGATGCAGGAACCCACCCACGCCGCGCAGGCACCGGTCCTCGACCTTGACAATGTCCTGCATGTCGGCGCGGCGGCCGCGCCCGCGGTCGATGCGCTGCCGCCGGCCGCCCGTCACGGCGGGGCTTCCGTTCACCATGGCGAGCTGCCCAACGCTGTAACGCGGGCCGAACTGGTCGCCTATCTGCATGAGGACGCGATTTCTTACGTACCCACCGGTGCCGAGGCGGGCTTCGACGAGCAGCTGTTTCCTGACGGTCTCCTGCTGCGATTTGCGGCTGACCCGCCGATTGTCCGCGCCGCCGAAGGCACCCCGCCAGAACTCGTCGACGAGGCCGTGCGCGTTGTGCAGATCCTGAACATGGCCCTGCCGCGTGACTGGCAGATTGTCTTCGGCGACGAGCCCGGCCCGGCCGGGACGGCCGAGCCGGGCTCCTCGGAGGTCATTATCGCGTTCGCAGCGCAGGAGGACTGGCCGGAAGAGGTCCGGCCCCCTGATGGCGAGGACATCGGCATCGGCCTCGCCCTGCCGCGTTATGGGCTTTACGCAACTGGCGATCCGGATCGGCCCTTCAACCTCGAGATCACGGGCGGGCGAATTTGGATCGATCCGACGCGCACCGAGGGCGACGAGCGGCTGGGCGTCATTGCCCACGAGCTCATTCATGTCCTCGGGCGCGCCCATCCCGACCCGGCACGGTTCCCCGACAGCATCATGGTCGCGGGCGGTGGCGACGGTCCGACGGAGCACATCCTCCACCCGCTCGACCGCGCGGCGCTGCTCGCGGTCTACAGCCGTGTCGAGCCTCGCGGCACGCCGGACGCCATCGACCTCGGGCCGTGGGCCGACACCTCCACGCATATCTACGGCGTGCTCGGCCTGCCCACGGGCGAGGTCGCCTTCGGGGCGGCTTTCTCGAACGGCCTCCTACGGCCCTGGGCTTCCGGCCCAGCGCCCGACACCGCACTTGCGGAGAACCCGCGCCTCGCCGGAACCGTGCGCTGGTCCGGACGTCTACTCGGGCTTACCCCCGCGGCGGAGGCTGTCGCCGGGGTCGCCGACCTCGCCGTCCACCTTGAATCCCTCGACGGCGACCTGAACTTCACCGGACTGGAATACTGGCCCGAGGGCGCCGCGCCCGGCGCCGTCGGCACGGGGTCGACGTGGCGGGACGGCGATCTCGGCTACCGAGTCGAAGTACGGGGCAACACCTTCCTCCGGGCCAGCGGAGATACCGGAACGGTGACCGGCGCGTTCTTCGGACCCGAGCACGAGGGCATGGGTGGCGTCATCGCGCGCGAGGACCTCGCGGCCGGGTTCGGCGGTATCCGCTGATCCCTTCGGTCTCGGGGGTGCGACACTCGCTGCTTTGTCAGGGCGGGCGCAGATCAAGGACACGTTCAAGTCCTGTGAGCTGGAACCTGTCCGGGCGACCAGCGGCGCACACCTGATCGAGCTGATCCGACCCAAGGGTCCGGCAAGTCGCTGACCATGGTGATGCTGGGCCGCTCTCTCGCGCTCGACAAGGCGATCCCTAATCCGCGCATTCTGATCGTCACCGACCGACCAAAGCCGTCGAGGATGTCGACGAGGACGCCAATGGTCTTTGTCCTGGTCGATGAGAGCCATCGCTCGCAGACCGGCCGCTATGGCGGCCACAGCCAGTTCGCCACCCGGATGCGTCGCCTGCTGCCGAAAGCCTGCTATCTCGGCTTCACCGGAACGCCGCGGCGTGATCGACAAGTGGTTCGACAAGATCAGCGAGGGTCTTACCGACAGCCAGAAGGCCGACCTGAAGCGCAAGTTCTCCCGCATGGACGCCCTGTCGAAGACCGGCCAGGCGATCCAGGCCAAGGCCTTCGTAGGCGAGAGCCACCAGGGTCCACTCGCCCTCGACCTTCTCGAGGATCTCCATCCGTCCCGCCGCCGGCGCATCCCCCGCGGCAGCATCCAACGGCGGCGGCTCCACAACCACCGGCACCAAGCCGCCAGTCCCGCCAGCCTGCTCGCGAAACCGGCGCCGCCAGTTGAACACCAGGTTGGCGTTCACGTCGTTGCGCCGCGCCACAACCGGCACAGAAACCCCGGGCTGGTAGCTCTCCGCTACGATCCGGCGCTTCTCGGCATCGCTCCAGCGACGACGAAGGGCACCCGGGCCTTCCCGCCCGAACCCCGGATTCTCCACTGCTTCCGACATCTGCGATCGTGTCCACTTAGATGTATTAGTTCCGACTTGATCTGACACTGCTCCGTTGCAGGAGCGAGGGTTACCGGTTTTGATGGCGGTGCGAACCGAACCATGGAAACACAATGAAAGGTAACCCTCATGCTACAGAGTAATCAAAAAATCATCCGTCACAAAGTTGGCCTTCTCAATCTGGCCGAAGAACTGGGCAACGTGTCGAAGGCCTGTCAGGTCATGGGCCTGTCACGCGATACGTTTTACCGCTATCGCGACGCGGTCGAGGAAGGCGGTGTCGAGGCGCTGCAAGACAGGATGATCCAGAAAATCCTGTCGGACATCCGAGGCGATGGCCGGGACCTTTTCCGCTTCAGGACGGTTATCGAAGATGGGCCAACGCGATCTGCGGCGACTGTTCCTCCGTCTTCACAGCCACAAACCGCATGGTCGGCCGCGAGGCCGCCTCGCAGATCGCCTCGGCGTCCGCAGCGTCGTTCTTCTGCCGCTTGACGTAGGGCTTGACATAAACCGGCGGGGTCAGCCGTACTGCATGGCCGAGACCGCCGATCTCCCGGCCCCAATGATGCGCGCCGCCGCACGCCTCCATCGCCACCGTGGCGCGCGGCTGCTCGGCCACGAAGTCCAGCAGCTTCGCCCGGCTCACCTTCTTGCGGAACGCAACCGACCCGTCCGCCCGCGCACCGTGCAGCTGAAAGCTGTTCTTCGCCAGATCGATCCCGATGATGATAACTTGTTCCATGGTCGCCCCTTCCTCATCTTGGCGTTGACAACACCGCCAACATGGCACATCGCGATGCCGTCGGGGGGGCCACTCCATCGCTTACTGTTCGCAGTTTCAAATACCCTGTTCCTCGCATTAATGTCCCTGTTCGGGTTTTAAATTTCCCTGTTACGTTTTGTAGGGAATTCAGCGGAAAAACCGCCTGTTTCCAGTGGGTTACCACCGGTCATCGGCCCGAATTCTCCCATTTTCGTGAAAATTCCCTGTATTTTCCCTGTTTAACAGGGAAATCCGAAGAGACAGGTTCGCAGCAGACTGCGCCCACAGCCAGCCACCCCGGCGCAGCTGTCTCTTCATCGCATGTCGCGGCCAAGCCACGGAAAACAGGGCATGTTTCGCGGTCAATCTCAATTCGGAGCTCCCGAACGCGGGAGCATTTCCGGCCATTGCCGGGGTTCCCGGCGTGCGGTCTCCGCGAGCGCGATGCAAGGGTGAGTTTGGTGGCAACAGGGAATTTTTGCGATTACGGCCTCAAAACAGGGAGGTTGTAGCGAACTGCCGACCAAAATGAAGAAATTATCTTTTTTTATCAATGACTTCTGAACTTTCCTGTTTTTCTGCAGAACAGGGGGGCCTTTTCTGCGGAACAGGGGGTCTTTTCTGCAAAACAGGGGGAAGGGCAGTCGATATCAGGGAAGCAAATGAAGGGAACAGGAAATAATCCGTGCTGTCTTGCCGTAGTCGAGTGAGCGGGATGTGGGTGCTGATCCCTATTCCAGCGATGCCGCAATGCCGATTCGGACGGCCGGATGTCGGGAGCATCGGGGCCGGGTGCGCCGAAATCCGCAGCGAAATGGCTGCCGCCGGATATTGTTCTTGTAATGTTCCTGTGCCAGGCTGCACGCCATGGACGAGAGCTACGACCGCCCGGTCTCCAGGGACGACCTGCTGTTCACGGTCGAGATGGCGCTCCGCAAGGCGAGCCGGTTCTGGCCGAAGAAACGCGTGCCCGGCGACCACGACCGCCTGAGGCCGGTGGCGGCGGCCGTGGTGGCGCATCTGGAGCTCTGCGGCATGCGCTGTTTTTCGAGGGAGCCGGCGCCCGGCCACAGCACGCCCGATCCGCATGGGGGGTCGCGGCGGAGCGGCGGTAAGGACGGCGAGAAAGACTGATGCGCGCCGCCGGCAGTCAGAGCAGGCCGCGCTCGCGGAAGCTCAGCGAGCCGGTCGGGGTGACGATGACATGGTCGAGCAGCGTGACCTCGATCGTCTTCAGCGCGTCGCGGATGCGGCCCGTCATGTCGATGTCCGCCCGGGACGGCTCCGGGTCTCCCGTGGGGTGATCGTGGACGGCGATGATCGCGCTGGCCTGAAGCTCCAGACAGTGGATGCAGAGCTCCCGGGGATAGGCCGGCGTGTGGCTGACGGTGCCGCGTTGATGCAGCCGGTCCGCGATGAGCCGGTTCTTCCGGTCGAGATACAAGACATGAAACTCTTCGACCTCGCGGTGTCCGGCGAGCGTGCGGCAATAGTCGATCACCTTCGAATAGTTGCCGAAGGACGGGCGGACGGTTTCCGGAACGTCCGCCCGGGCCATGCGGATGCCCAGCGCCTCGGCGGTCTTGATGGCGGCAATGGCGTCGTCCGACAGGCCGGGCACGGTCCGCAGCCTGTCCGGCCGGGCGGCGAGGACGCGCGGCGCCGTGCCGAAGATGTCGAGCAGGCTCGCGGCGATGGCAGCGGCGTTGCCGCCGGCATCGCGCCCCGACAGCAGGAGCTCCAGCAGTTCGCGGTCGTCGACGGCCTCGCGTCCGGCGCGCAGGAAGCGGCCCTGGAGCCGGCGGCGGCTGGTGGCTTCCCGGACCGGGGCCTGCCCCGGACTCCGATCCGGGGCCGGCGGTGCGGGCATGTCGAGCAGGGCCATGTCGCGGAAGCCCGCTTCGGGGGCGTCGAGAGGTGTCATTCGAGGTCTCCCTGGTCGGGTCGGAAACGAAAACGCCCCGCCCCGGGGATGCCGGGACGGGGCGAAATGCGGTGTGTGGAACGCGATCAGGCGCCGGCGGTGCTCTCGGCCCGGCTTCGCTCGGCGGCGGCGTCGAGCTCGGGTCCGAACTCGACGATGCGCCCAGCGGCCCGCGCGGCTTCGGTGTAGATCGAGATTGCGTATTTTGGACGGAAATACATGTCGCGCTCGATGCCGAGGCCCATGAGTCCGCGAAATTCCGAGATCTCGCGGATGCCTATATCGCCCAGTTCGGGGCACCCCATGCCCAGATCGGCGAGCCCGAATCCGTAGTAATCGGGGTGGTCCGGATCGAGTTCGGTCAGCAGCCAGGTGCCCGCTCCCGTGGGGTTGAACAACCTCACGACGGGCTTGTGATCGGCCCCGCGGCGTGTGCCGTTGGCGAGCAGCTTCTCGCGCTGCGCCTTGGTGAAGAGTTTCATCGGCCGCCTCCGGTCAGTGGGAAATGGCGCAACGCGCCGCGGCGGCGGGGCCGAGCTCGACCGCGACCTTGCCGCCGTCGACCGTGATCGTGACGGTGCGGTCGGGCGGCATGAGCCAGAGCAGGTCGGTCCAGACGGCATCGGCGATGGCGCGCCTGTGCGCCTCGTCGGTGGGTCCGGGCGGTGTGACTGCGGCCGGTGTGGCTGCAACCGGGGCGGCAGCAGGGATGGGAGTTGGATCGAGTTTCATGGGGGGTCTCCCGTGGCTGGATGCGGAGGCGCGGAGGAACGGGTCTCTCCGGGCCCCCGCCCCTTCGCCCTGACGACGGCGGGCCACCGCTCCGCGCGGAGCGGCGACGGGTTCGGGATGGATGGATTGCCGGTGGCGACGGGCCGGCGTCGGGCTCAGCCGACGATTCGAATCCTGGCCTTGCCGCCGGTAACCCCGACACGGGGTTTCCCGTCGGGTCCGATGGAAACCGTCACCAGCGGCTTGTTCGCGGGCGGATGCGGCGGGTCGCAGACTTCGCTTGTGACCGTGCCGGCTTCGGTCGAGATGCGGACCAGGACCCGGCCGCCGGAGACCTCGACGGCACCGGGCGGAACGGGACCGGCGAGGGTCACGACCGGCGGTTCCTCGCGCTCGGTGAAGCGGTCCGGGACCGGCAACGTGCCGTCCCCCCACGGGTCTGCGTCGGCGCCCTCGCAGACTGCGTCGATATGCGAGTCGCTGACATGGCCGGTCGATTTCCAGCCGGCCGGATCCTCGTTGGCGGCCTCAATGGGTGCGCGCGAGCGGCGCAAGAAGGTGCTTCGCGAGGTGGGAAGCCGTTTGTGCCGCTCTTGATCGAACGCGCGCGCGGCGAGACCCAGCTGTTCGTGAAGGAGGTCACGCCACCCCGCCGCAGAACGCGGCTCAGTTCAATTTTCGGTTATGCTCTAAGTGGACAGCTGCTGCTTGGCTTAACTCCAGCCAGTTCTCATCAGCTGAGCAAAATCTCTTCTTGAAAGAACTTCTGTACATTCGCGCCAGTCTTTATCTGACGGCTCTGCAGTCGCCTTGTAGCGGAGTTCAAAGCCCGTAGCTTCACGCCGGGCATTTATGTACTCGTCCATCTTTTCGCCAAGCGTTTCGATGTCTTCGATCCATTCGTCCTTGATTGTATCCGGGAGAGAGCCGAGCAGAATCCTGCGGGGTACGGCATCGCGCAGGGCGAGCATCAGTCAGTAGGCCGCGGTGTGCAAAACGAGCCTGAACTGGTTGGCGAGCGGGCTCTGGCAGGAGGTCCGGTCGGAGGCGAGTTGGCCCTTGTGCAGCTTGATCAGATTTTCCATATACCGAACGGTCGACCTACAAAGAGTTGATTAACTAAAAGATACAGCCTATTCTCGGCATCGTGGCACTACATGGACTGGTTCGCTGGTATGAACAGCGGGTCGAATCGGATATTGTATCGCAGATTATCTCGTGAGCGGCTGATCGGGTTATTTCGACGGTCTGGAGCGGGGATCGGCGTTTGCTTCTTTCATCGAGTGTCCGCCGATGCTTCCCGTGATCCGCGCCGCGGCAGTGCCAGAGTTGAACAATCTGGATCTATTCTAGACAGAAACATCTTACACACACTTCTCGTTTACGCGTAAAGAGCGACAATTCAGGTGATGATGGGATCGTGCTTCGCCTAGGCGCGAAGATATTACTTAACCTTCGACTTAGCCTTTCCAAATGGTTTCATGAATGTATTCCGGATCGTAGCCGGTTTCAGCCTAGCCTTGATGAGGCCGGCCTCACACTGCTCGCGCAACGCCTCTGATCCTCCGCTCGCGCCGACTAGTTCGACTAAGACGTCGCGGAGTGCGCTAACTACCTTAGTGACTTCGTTCAGCCGAAAGGCGAAGCTGCCGACCGGCGTAGCCTTCTCATCGGCCACCGCCTCCGGCAACGCTGAGACACGCACTGCTTCGCGCATTGGATAGGCCTGCTTGAACCAGTGCTCGGCCTCAAGCAGCTGGGCATGATCCTTCTTGTAGAGCGGGTTATCCTCGTCCTTTTCGCTCTTGGCCTCGATCACGAAGTCGAACGCTGCGTCCGTCCGCCACAGCACGTCAGGCCCGACCCCGTGAGCCTTCTCCGGGCGCTCAGCTTCGAACCCGAGATAGGCGCCGAGGTTGGCTAAAGCTTCCTCGTATCGCGAAGCCGAAGCCTCTGGTACGAGGTTGCTCATCGTTTCGTCGTAGTCGGCGAGGAGTGCCGCCCGCCGGTCATACTCCCGCAGACGCCTAACAATCGCGCTCGCCTGCTTCCCTGGAGCGGGCCGTGCTGCGTAGGTCGGGCGCGTGCGCCGTCGTTTGAAGATTCTGCCCCTTCGCCTCGTCCTCCATCTGATAGGCGATCCGCGCCGCCGATGCGGCCAGCCAGGCCCGGCGCTGTGCATCGCCGGCCAGTGCCTTGTCGCCGATCAGCGTCTCCAGCGCTGCAAGTGCCTTCTCGTATTGGCCGAGCCGCTGGAACCCGAACGCCTTGCGCTCGACTGCGGCCACCTTAAGCGGCAGTTCATTCACTGGGGCGGCGTGAGCCGCATCGGCCAACTCCGACGCGTGGTAAGCGACCCAGTCCGGATCGCGCTTGAGGCATTTTAGGATCGTCCCCCACACCTCCTTCGGCGTCGTGACCGCCTCGCTCACCTCCTGGCCCATCTTCAGCTGGACGCGTGTGCTGGCGGTCAGGAAATCGAGGTTCTTCTTCCGCCCGATCCAGCCCACGAGCTTCGATCCGACAAGTACGATCACGCAGTAGTCGGCACCGCCCCGGGTTCCCCCGCCAGCCGGAAGCGAGTCTTGCATGGCGTGCGGCAACGCCCGTCGTGAAGCGTAGACAGCAGGTGACGAAGCGTCGCGCAGCCTCGAAATCGTCAAATGATGACGCCTTCATTGTTAATCTTGTGGGGGCAGCACCGGAAGCGCCGCTATTGGCGAGGCGCAACGGGTCGTCCGGGGTCGTGGACCGGCGCAAAGTCACGGGATGGACCGCCAGGGAACCTGGGAGATCCTGCTCTTGCCCGTGGGCAAGATCGCTGGAAGGGGGACGGCCAGCGTGAACAATCCAGACCCCGGCCCGTCGTCAGGTCTGCATGGCGGCGGGAGCGCTCCGGCGAACACGAATCCCGGCAGACGCCTGCGGAGCCGGCTGGCGAAATCAATAAGCCGAAGGACATGCGGGAGCAGGAAGTCGTAGCGCTCTGATAGTACCGCTGAAGGCGGGGAACCGTGGCCATCGGGACCCGCCGGAGGGAAGCGGGGCGTCACTTGCACAGACCCACTGATGGGAAACGCTGGAGGAAACGCTGAGTTCCACCAACACGTACACGAAACAGCAGTGGATAGCCGAACAGGCGAGGGAGCATCCGGACCGGGTGTTCACGTCACTGCACCACCTGATCGACATCGGCTGGATGTCGGAGGCGTACCGACGGACGCGCAAGGATGGGGCGACGGGCATCGACGGCGTGACGGCTGCCGACTACGAAAAGGACCTTGAGGCCAATCTCGAAAGCCTCCTGAACCGGATCAAGTCGGGCAACTACCGCGCGCCGCCGGTGCGACGGCACTACATCCCGAAGGCGGACGGCACGAAACGCCCTCTCGGCATTCCGACGTTTGAAGACAAGGTGGCGCAGCGGGCGATCCTGATGCTGCTGGAGCCGATTTACGAGACGGACTTTCTGCCGTGCTCGTACGGCTTCCGGCGCGGACGGTCAGCCCACGATGCCCTCAGCGCATTGCGTACGGGCATCATCGAGCAGCGCCAGCGGTGGGTGATCGATGCCGATATCTCGAAGTACTTCGACTCGATTACACACTCCCACCTCCGGTCATTCCTCGACCTGCGGATCAAGGACGGCGTCGCAAGGCGCATGATCGACAAATGGCTGAAAGCGGGGGTGCTCGAAGAGGACACCTTGCATAGGCCGGTGGCTGGCACCCCTCAGGGCGGGGTGATCTCGCCGATGCTCTCGAACGTCTACCTGCACCATGTGCTGGACGAGTGGTTCGAGAACGTGGCGAAGCCGCGCCTCCACGGACGGTGCCAGCTGGTGAGATTCGCCGATGATTTTGTCATTGCCTTCGAAGACCGCCACAGCGGCAAGCGAATGCTTGACGTGCTGGGCAAACGTCTCGGTCGATACGGGCTCACGCTCCATGAGACCAAGACGCGCTATGTGGACTTCCGCCGGAGGCGCCCTTACGGGCGCCACTGGATGGCATCGGCCACGACGTTCGACTTCCTCGGCTTCACCCACGTATGGGGGCGGTCGATGAAAGGCAAGGACGTCGTTCGTCAAATAACGGCGAAAGGCCGCTTCGCCCGCGCGCTCAAATCGGTGCACGACTGGTGCAAGAGATACCGGCACCTGCCGATCGAGGCACAGCGGGAGCACCTCGCCAAGGTGATCCGGGGCCACTGCGCATATTACGGTCGGACGGGGAACGGCAAACGTCTCGGTTGGTTCCGCTACCAGGTCGTCCGCATCTGGCGAAAGTGGCTCGCACGCCGCAGCCGCCTCAGGCGTTTGAACTGGGACCGGATGGCAGACCTCCTCAAGAAATATCCCCTGCCGCCAGCAACGATCACGCGCTCATGGCAAAGCACCCTGAGCGAACCTGTCAGGTGAGGAACCGAGTGCGTCAATCGCGCACGCTCGGGTCTGTGGGGGGAGGGGCTCGGCAACGACCCCTCCTACCCGGCCCCGCCGATCCGCCGATGTCGCGAATTCCCGAAAATGATAGCCCAGGGTGGACATGTCACCCCCTGCATTGAGTCCAATCCGCTGACCGCTTGTACACGGATTGGACTTCCGCGATTTTGGGAGGCTGCGGAAAGGAGAAATAAATATAATATATACAGTAAGATACAGTCACTCAAGCAACCAAGCTATAAGGTAGAGATGCACAAGTGTGCCTCAGGTCGTGGAGTTGCACGTCCCTGATCCCGGCACGGCTGCGAATACGGTGCAAAGGTAATTGGGACATGTTTAGGGTCTGGAGGGTTCTATATGGGAAATCCCAGCCAAGAAAATTAGGAGCGGGAGGATCTCAAGACCCCTCGAGGAACCGGAGAGAATGGGGTGGATTCCAGATGATGCAAACCCGGCATGCATTCAAATTCTTTGCCATAGTTCTATTGGCCACCATCGGCTCTCCCACGGCCGGGGAACCCACGGCTTCAGAACCAATCGAACGCGCTAGAGCCGTTGTCGAAAACACAACCGCGAGGCGGGGGGAGCTGGAATATTTAATGAGCCAAGTCCAGCGGGCCATCGTCCGCCTTACCGAGATCGAAGCGCAAAACGAAGCGCTACGAGCAAAGAACGCTATGCTCCAATGGCAACTTGGCGAAATCAGCGATGCGCACCGCGCACTAGAAAAATCCTCCCTTGCCGCCACACGTGAAATGCAGCAGCAACTCGCTGCAGTAACTGAAGAACTAAAAAGTGAGCGGGGAGTCAGTGGGGCACTCGTGGTCAAGGCCAGTGCGCTCAAGCAACAGCTCAATAAAATGACCAGCGCTCGAACGACGCTTGAGAACGAATTCAAATCCGCCGAGCAACGGACCAAACAACAATTGAACGACCTTCAGCTTCAACTCGCGGCGTTGACGGTTGAGATGGAGAGCGAACGCGCTGTCCGCGACGCTCTCGCTCGGCAGGGCAACACCCTAACCGAGACCGTGTCCGCGCTCCGTCGAGAACGCTCCGCCCTCAATGCCGATCTAAAATCCGCACACGCTGCGATTGACCTGGGCACCAGCGAGATCGGTCGGCGGCAAGCCGAGATTGTGACCCTCAGCAATCAAGTTGCGGCGCTCCGCGCCGACCTTAAGGAATTCAAGGCCGCGCTTGCACAGGCGCGGATTCGCGAGGCTGCCCAGAAAGAAAATAACGATGAGCTTGGCCGGCGGTTGAACGCAGCACTTGCCGGAAGGGTGCGGGAACTCGAAAAGTATCGGTCAGAGTTCTTCGGTCGTCTTCAGGACGTGCTCGGTGACCAAAGCGATGTACGCGTGGTAGGCGATCGTTTCGTGCTCCAGTCCGAAATACTATTTGCGTCGGGCTCGGCGCGGATCGGCCAATCCGGAACGCGAAAACTCGCCCAACTCGCCCTCGTGATCAAGCAGTTAGCGGCGCTTATTCCTGCAGATGTCGATTGGATACTGCGCGTTGATGGCCACACTGACCGAGTTCCCATCGTTACCGAGCATTTTTCATCGAATTGGGAGTTGTCAACCGCCCGCGCGGTATCGGTTGTTGAGTTCCTGGTGGGCCTAGGTATCGCGCCCACCCGATTAGCTGCGACCGGCTTTGGTGAATTCCAACCGATCGATGATCGCGGCGACGAAATAGCTTATCGCCGAAACCGTCGCATCGAGTTCAAGCTCACTCAAAGGTAGACTAGTCCGATACCCGGGCGACCGTTGCCCGGACAATAGCAGTCCGCTACTTCCTCGTGCAGCCAGCCCAGATCGAGAACACGGTCCACACGGGCCAGGACGTGATCCCCGGGCACCAGCTGCTCAAGCGAACCGGTGACTAACGCCGCATTTCTCAAGTGACCGCTTCGCCTGATGCCGGATTGGCACGATTCTGCTATAAGAATCACTGGCTTGAGGGTGTCGGAGGGCGGCCCGGATGCGGAACCCGGAGGGTGAATCGGATCATGGGCCACTCCGGCCCCTTTTCGACCGCCGCCTGAAACTGGAGTTCCACGGATCGCGGGTGACCTCCGATGCGGGGTTGCTCGCTTATCGCGAACTGGACGACGCACTCGGGCTGACCGCACTGGCGGGCGGCGTGCTCGCGGATAGCCGCACGGGCAGGAACAGCTGGCACGGCATCGTCAGCCTCCTTCGCCAGTCCGTCTATGGGCGTCTCGCCGGCTACGAGGATGTCAACGACGCCGACCGGCTCGGGCGTGATCCCGCGATGCGCTGGATCGTCGGCGGCAAGGCGGTCGAGCGCGGCGGGGCATCGACCAGCCAGATGGGGCGGTTCGAGACCGAGCTGCTGGCGAACAACGAGAACCTCGCGGCCCTTGCGGACCTGTCGGGGATGTGGATCGACCGGGTTCACGACCACGATCCGCCGAGGCGCGTGGTGCTCGACATGGACAGCTCCGTCAGCCCGACATTCGGTGAGCAGGAGAGCACGGCCTATAACGGCCACTTCGGCTGCACCTGTTATCACCCGCTGTTCGTTTTCAACCAGTTCGGCGACCTGGAGCGTTGCGCGCTGCGCCCCGGCAACGTGCACAGCGCCCACGGATGGCGTGATGCCTGGTACCGGTGGTCGAACGTTACAAGGAACGAGCCATCCGCCCCTACTTCCGCGGCGATGCGGCCTTCGCCTCACCGGAGATCTACGACTACCTCGAAGCCGAAGGAATGCCCTACGCCATCCGGCTGCCCGCCAACAAGGTGTTGCAAGAGAGCATCGCTCATCTCCTGAAGCGATGGGGTGAACGCCCCCATCTGACGGCGTCATAAGCGCCAGGAAGGAACGCACGTGGGGTGCGTTCGATCAACGAAGGAGGCGTCCGTGGACCGGATTAACATCATTGGCATCGATATATCAAAGAGGAGTTTCCAACTCCATGGGGCAACGGCGGAAGGCAAGCCGGTGT
Organism: Alphaproteobacteria bacterium; assembly: GCA_965261735.1. Classification (GTDB taxonomy): domain Bacteria; phylum Pseudomonadota; class Alphaproteobacteria; order SHVV01; family SHVV01. The sequence continues at coordinate 4,351,858 of OZ253470.1, read as the reverse complement.
TCGGCAAAAAGCTTTCGCGAGAAAAGTTCCTTGTATTCCTCTCCGAAGCGCCGCCGTGCCTGGTTGTGATGGAGGCCTGCGGCGGCGCGCATTACTGGGGTCGACAGATTCTCGCTCTTGGCCACACGTGCAAGCTGATCCCGCCGATCTATGTCAAGCCATTCCTGAAACGGCAGAAGAATGACAGTAACGACGCGGCCGCGATCGTCGAGGCGGCACAGCGCCCCACCATGCGGTTCGTGGCAGTTCAGTGTCAGGCGGCCCATGCTGGTCGTGGTGTTGAAGGCCTGGGTGACGCTGACGAAGCTGACCCGACGGCGATCGAAGATCTCGATCATGCGTGCGAAGTCGGCCAAGGACCGGGTCAGGCGGTCAATCTTGTAGACGACGATGACGTCGACCTTGCCGGCCTCGATGTCGCAGAGAAGCCGCTTGAGCGCCGGGCGCTCCATGGATGCGCCGGAGAAGCCGCCATCGTCGTAGCGGGTCGGGACCGCTCTCCAACCTTCGCCGGCCTGGCTCTTCACATACGCCGCGCAGGCTTCGCGCTGCGCATCGAGGGAGTTGAACGCCTGCTCAAGGCCTTCCTCGCTGCTCTTCCTCGTATAGAGGGCGCAGTGGAGACGGGGTTGGCTCATTTAGCGGATCGGAGACCGAAGAAACGCGGGCCATTCCAGCGCGTGCCGGCGATCGCGGTCGCGGTCGCGGAGAGGCTCTTGAAGAGTTGGCCCTTATGGCGAAACCCCTCTTCTTCGACCGTGACCTGGACGATCCGCCCCCGCCATTCACGCCGCAGCGTGGTCCCAATCCCGAGCTCAAGACCTTCTGCCTGGACCCGCTGGCGGCGCTTGAGCTGGCGCCGTGTGTCACGATCGAGACCGCCAAGAGCCTCTGCCTGCAACCGCCAGGCCAGGCAATGACGCAACAGCGCGGCCGAGCGCAGCTTCGGCGGCGCACCGTAGCGGTTGCGCCAGACTTCTCGAAGCCCTTCGAGACCAAGAGGCATGAGCGCCTCGATCTCGTCCGCAAGCGGCGCCATGCCGATCATGTCACCGGTTCCTCGATGCGGTAGCACCGCAGGCCCCCTTCTTTCTCGGACCGGATGACGTGGCCCTTGCGTCGCAGTGCGCCGGCGAGCCCGCCTCGAACCGAATGGGGCAGCCAGCCCGTTACCTTACAGAGTTCGGCGATGGTCGCGCCGCCCGGGGCACTGAGATGGGCGACGAGAAGTGCGAGCTTCGTAATCCCCGGCTGCTTCGGAGCTGTCGTCTTTGAGTTCTTGCGGTTGGTGGCCTTCGCGGCGCGCGATCCCGACTTTTTCCTCGATGATTTGATGGTCATGGTGTTCTCCTCCGATATTGCGGCGCAGATCGGCGCCGCTACCGGGGCAAGCCCGGGGTGGCCGGGCGTGGTCGCACTGACGCTCCTTTGCGCCGGCAAGTCCAGTGCTCTTGCACGACTCGGCGACCTGGCGCGTCTGGAGCGGAAGCGCAAGGGCAAGAAGCTTTCCAACACGGATTGGGTTTCGAAGAGCGACCCCGAGGCCAAGATCGCCAAGATGAAGGACGGCACGACGCATCTGGCCTACAAGCCCGAGCACGGGGCCAGGCGCTCCAGCATCTCCCGGTAGCCTTCGCCATTGTCGCGCCGCACGATGTTCCTCAGCGCCGCGTTGGCCTCCATGGTCGAGGCATCGACGCCGATGCGCTCGCCCTTGATCAGCCCCGCCTCGGCGATCAGCGAGACAGTTCGAAGATGGGTCTTGAAATTCGGTCGGGCCTATGCGCGGCGGATTCAACGTCGGCGGCCACGACCGACCGAACGCTGGCACCTGGACGAGATGGTCGTCGTAATTCGAGGGAGGCAGTTCTATCTCTGGCGTGCCGTGGACAGTGAGGGCGAAGTCCTGGATTTCCTGGTTCAATCCCGCAGGAACGCTCGGGCGGCAATTCGGCTGATGCGGAAACTCTTGAAGAAGCAGGGCTTCGCGCCGGCGACGATTGTAACCGATAAACTCCGCTCCTACGGCACCGCGATCCGTTTGCTTGCCCTCTCGGCTCAGCATGAGCAAGGCCTGCGAAAGAACAATCGGGCAGAAAATTCACATCAGCCGGTGCGACGACGAGAGCGAAAGATGCAGCGGTTCAAATCGCCCGCGTCCGCGCAGCGGTCAGACGCGAGGTACGGAGGAAGGCGACCAGTTCGGCGCCTGTGCGTGCTCTTGGGGCGGTCAGTACCGGTTCCAGCGACCGGCGAATGACTTCGGCTTCTTCCCCACCCGAGCGGAGAGCGCCGGCGATCGCTTTGACGAGGGGCGCGTCCCGAGAGGGAACCGTGACTTCGACACGCTGGGCGCCGCTGGTTGCGACCCTCTTGCGGTGTCGGGAGACACGTGACGCCTCTTGAGTCTTAGGATTTGCAGGTTCCAAAGCAGCACCCTAGTTTCCGGTTACGTTACCGGAAACTAGGGTGCTGGCACCTGGTATGTCAAGTGCAAGCGCGGTTCCGCGGCCTTGGGCGGTCTCAAGCACTATCGACCGGCCTGATCGGCGTTCGTCTCTGTCATCAAGTTACTGCCGATGCTTCCCGTGATCCGCGCGGCGGCATTCTGGATAGAATCGCGGGCGAGGTGAGCGTAGCGCGCGGTCGTCTGGACTTGGGTGTGTCCGAGGAGCTTGCCGATCATCGTGAGACTCTCTCCGAGAGCCAGTGCCCGGGAAGCGAAGGTATAACTGAGATCAGGGTTGCGGACGCTCGAAGCGCCCGATGTAGGGGCACCTCAGCTGCGGATCGGAGGATGAAGGTGGAACTCGTCAGCCGCGTCGTCCGACAGCGCGGGCTGGCCCAGGCGTTCGTTTCGCTGCCGCGGTTGCGGGAAACGCGCGCCTGTTGCCCGAATTCCGCTTCCATCTGTCTGTGGTCGGGGCTCGGTCCGGAATTGCCAAGCGGCGCCGAAGGAAGTCAAAGACGGTCAGATTATAGAAAAAATCTGCATTCTGTTTGATGACGGGATTCGAGAAAACTCGGTGTACGCCCTTCTTGATCTAGTAATTATTATTATTTTACAATCAGTTACAGATTTTCTCTAAAAATATGAACTGTTTGCGGCGGCGGGAATATGTACCGGCGCGGCGGCGCAAAAATGATGGAGTGGACGCCTCCTCCCGACGGCATCTGCATGTGCCAAGGTGGTGTTGTAGTTCGACCCCCTGAAGGAGGAGGCATCCGTGGAACAGGTTACCATCGTCGGGATTGATTTGGCGAAGCGCAGCTTTCAGCTTCATGGTGCTGGGGCGGACGGCTCTGTCGTGTTCCGCAGGAAGCTGAGCCGGGAGAGATTGCTGGACTTTCTCGCTTCTCAGCCGCGCTGCGTGGTCGCGATGGAGGCTTGCGCGGGCGCTCACCAATGGGGCCGCGAGATCGGAGAGCTCGGCCACGAGGTGAGGTTGCTCCCGCCGGTCTACGTCAAGCCGTTCGTGAAGCGGCATAAGAACGACATGGCGGATGCAGAGGCGATCTGCGAGGCGGCGCAGCGCCCGACGATGCGCTTCGTGGCGGTGAAGACGAAAGAACAGCAGGCCAGGGGAATGCTGTTCCACACGCGCGACCTTCTGGTGCGCCAGCGCACGCAGACGATCAACGCGTTGCGGGGCCACCTGGCGGAGTTTGGCGTTGTCGCGCCGCAGGGACCGGCTCATGTCGATCGGCTGGCATCGGCCCTCCAGGGTCCAGGTTCAGGGCTGCCAGGATCGGTCCGTGAGCTGGGCGCCCTTCTGCTCGATCGGATCGAGGACCTCGATGCGAAGATCGACGGATTGAGGAGGGAGCTCCGCGCCCGCGCGTGTCAGGACGAAGAGGCGGCACGGCTCATGACGATCCCCGGCATTGGGCCGATCACCGCAATGGCAATCCAGGCCTTCGCACCGCCGATGGAGAGCTTCCGACGCGGCCGCGACTTCGCGGCCTGGCTCGGGCTCGTGCCGCGACAGCACACGACCGGCGGCAAGCCAAGGCTTGGCAGGATATCGAAGATGGGCCAACGCGATCTGCGGCGGCTGTTGATCACGGGCGCCATGGCTGTGGTCAGCTGGGCGGCTCGGCGTGGCGCGACGAACGACCCCTGGCTGGCCAGGATGCTGGCCCGCAAGCCGAGAATGCTGGTCGCGGTGGCGCTGGCCAACCGGATGGCACGCATCATCTGGGCGCTGACAACGAAGAAGGAGAGCTACCGGGCTCCCGCCGCCGCCTGAGAGGACGGCGAAAGGCGGAGAGCCGTCGGGGATGTGGGCAGGTCGGAGGACAGGTAAGGGCAAACGGTCAATCGAGACGGGATCGGGAAAACCAGTCGTGGTACACGGAGCTTTCAAGCCCGCAAAAATGATCTTGGACCCGGTCCGCGCATCTCCATACAGGCCCGCGGCGTCAAACCAGCCGCATCATGAGGCCGGACAGATGACTGCACCTGACCGCATGTGCCGAACCGTCCGAAGAAAGGCTTGCATCAACGGAGGCGTCCACAGATGTACCACGGGCTCGGTGGTAGCTTGTCCTCGTAGTCCATGGGAGGGACCCGCGCGCGGGCAGCCGAGCGGGGGTGGCGGTTCCCGACCTGGCGCGGTCGAGAACATCCATGGCGCGCTCCCCTATATCCGGTTTGCGCCCATTCTAGCCCTAGTGGGTGTGGGTGTAAACCGGATAGGCAAGGAATTACGCTTGCTTGAAAAAAAGGAATTCCGTGACTGCAAGGAGTGTCCGGAAATGGTTGTGGTTCCGTCGGGTTCGTTCATGATGGGCTCGCGATTGTCGCAACTGGGCCGGGAAGATCATGAGGGCCCCGCGCACCGAGTGACGATTCTAGAGCCGTATGCGATCGGTAAATACGAGGTCACGTTTGCTCAGTGGGACGCCTGCGTGGCGGCAGGCGGCTGCCGTGAACACCACCCTCATGACGAGGGTTGGGGTCGGGGGCGACTTCCAGTGATCGATGTGAGCTGGTGGGAGGCGCGGACCTATGTGCGCTGGCTGTCGCGGAAGACCGGGAAGCGTTATCGGCTATTGTCGGAGGCGGAATGGGAATATGCGACGCGGGCTGGAACGACGGAAGCGTTCTACTTCGGGTCGACGATCTCGACGGACCAGGCAAACTACGATGGGGACTACACATACAACTCGGGCCGCAAGGGGTTGGATCGAGGTAAGACGGTTCCGATTGGTTCGTTTCCGCCGAACGCTTTCGGATTGCACGATGTTCACGGAAATGTTCGGGAGTGGGTCGAGGATCAATTGTCGCATGCGCGTTTTGCGTGGCGGTGCCTGGCACAACAGCCCGCAGCGCCTCCGCTCCGCTTCCCGCATAAGGAACTCGGCCGGGAACCGCAGCAGCAATATTGGTTTCCGTGTTGCGCGGACGCTCAGCCCATGAATCCTTGTCTCATTACGGCCGCGATTTACGGTCGGAGTCACTGGCCAATGATCGGCTTGGGGCTTGGAGAGACAGCGGCACCACGGCATGGTGGAACGATTCATCCGATTTGCGTGCTCGCCTGGCTTGTCGCCGCATTCCTGTCCGCGATGTCCCTCTCGGAGCCCGCCAGGGCCGATGCCAAAACCCGAAGTTTCGCCGCGCATGCGCTGACGCTGCGCGCGGAGATCGTCGATGGCAGGGGCGCGCCGGTGCTCTCGCACATCCCGGGCGGCCTTGCGCAGGGCTCCCTTGCGGAGCTGTGGCCGCCGTTCTTCGAGAACACGATGGTTGCGCTCGGCCGGCTCCGCTCGCCGGCCCCCAGGGCGCTCTATTACAACCCGCTGCTGGACGTCGCGGTCTCGACGGTATGGGAGAAACGGGAGGGCAGCTGGCGCCTGACCGTCATACGCGCGCTTCCGGGCGAACGCTTGACCGGCCCGCCGGGTAAAGTGTCGTCGCGCCCGTCCTGGCTGAAGGCGGACGAGAGGCCGGTCGAAGCTCTGGCCGCCACCGCCGCGGCCCGCCTCGCGGCTTTTCACCGCGCGCATCCCCCGAAGGCGGAAGAGGCCGCGCGGATCGCCACGACCTTCGCCGGCGATGCCGCCGATGCGCGGGCCACAGGGCCGCGCCTGATGTGGAATGCCCGTCAACGCGCGCGCTGGAATTCCGGAGCCGAGCCCTGGCTGCACCCGACGCTGGCCAATATCACAGAGACCCTTTCGGCGGGCGACGCGAAGGCGGTGATGGCGGCGGCGCCGGCCACCGACGCGGCGACGGCGGAGGCAATCGCCGGGCTGCCGGCCGGGTTTGCGAAGCGGCTCGTTCTCGACATGGTTCTTTCCGCCGGCGAGGACGAGCGGCTGTTGATCGGATCGCTGCCCGACGATGGCGAGATGTATTTCCTCGTCCTCTGCCGGCTGGACGGCGCGGCTTGCGGGCTGCGCCGCATTATGATGGTGTCGCTTCTCGACGGCGCCGAGGCGTTCGGGAAGGCAACCCGTAAATAGGGGATAGCGTCATTTTCGCACGAGACCCTGGCATCCCTTGGAACTTGTCCGCTGTTTGCGCGGCTGTCCTGGTCCTGGCGGCGGTTTCGTTCACGTCCGGCCCGGCGCACGGGTTCGGGCTGCAATCCGTCGCCGCGCCAGCCGCCAGTGCGGCGGAGGATGGGGACGGAAACAAGAAAGCGGGCGCATGGCAGGGATTTGAAGAGGAAGTCGACCGGGCTTCCGGAAAGTTGGTGGACAAGGCGGCCGACAAGATCGAGGAGTACACCATCAAGGCCGGCAAGAAGGCCTGGGGCTGGCTGGAGAAGACGAAGAAGTTCGGCCCATTGGCGAAGAAAATTGCCATGCGGTACGGGCCGATTGTCGCGAAGGGGTTGCGCTTTTCGGGTCCCGCCGGAACAACCTGGGAAGTCGCATACCAGGCCGGGGACAAGGTGATCGCCCCGTACATCGCCATCCCGCTGATCGACCGGCATTTCGACAGCAAGTGGGAGAAGCAGCAAGCCGAGCTCAGCCGGGAGATCGCCGATCTCAGAAGCCGCGGGGAGGACCGACGGCAGTGGCGGGAACGCAAGAACGAATTCGCGAGCCTCATCGCCGGGGCGATCGCGGTACGAAAACTGACGGAGGACGGGCGGGGCCCCTGGGCGCAGGACACCGCGGAGGACTCTACCCCCGCCGGATCCGGCAAGAGCGCATGGGATGCCGAGACCCCCGCCGCCGGCAAGGATCCCTGGGCCGCTGAGAGCCCGGACGTCCGGTTCCCGCGGCCCGTTGCGGTGAAGACGGCGCCCGCGCCGGTCAAGGACGTCGAGACAAGCCCTTCCAACTACGAGAAGGCCCTGAACTCCCTGCAGGGAGGCGGCACGCGATCGGCCGGCTACAAGGGGGCGCTGGAAAGGCTGGAGGCCGACCGGCGCGCTGAACAGGCCCGGAGGGAGGCCGCAGCCCAAGCCGCGCGGCAACGCCAGGCGGCGCGCGCGGCGGAAGCGCGTAGAAACCAGGCGGCACGCGACGCGGCGGCGCGCCGGGCCGCCGCCGCTCGGGAGAGGGACACGCAGCAGGCTCTGGAACGCGCTCGCCGGCAGCAACGCGAGTACAGCAGGCGCAGCTACAACAACAGCCGGCAGCAACTGAACCGGAATTTGCAGATGTTGCAGCAGACCCGGCAACAACAGCAGCGAGCCTACCAACGGCAGAAGGCCCGGGACCTTCAGCGCCAGCACCAGCAACGGCTGGAGCAGGCGCGCAGACAGCAAGTCTACGAGCAACAGCGGAAGCTCGAGCGGCAGACCTATGGCAAGACCCAGCAAAAGAAATGCGTAAAATACACCCATGACGGACGCGTGGTTTCGACCGCGTGTTATGCCGCGCCAGCGGCGCGGGAACAGAGATGCCAGAACTTTTACAATGCTGACGGCAGTCTTTGGAAGCGCATCTGTTACAAGTAATTGACTGCGCGCCGTCACCTGAATTCACATTCGGCGAGTCTGCCACACGAGGCTGATGAACGATCTGAGCATTGAAGTCCGGATGGGATTGGCTGTGTCTCGAAAGTGGTGGAAATTTGAGGATGGCGTAATCTCCGGGTGACAAGACAACCACCCAATCGGCGGCTAGCACCGCCAAGGAGATCACGCCATGAAGAACACTACCGAGACTTCCGCGCTTTCGCTACTGGCCAATGACGCCGGCTATGATCCGCTCGAGGACCGGCTGCGGGAGAACATCAGATCCACGATCGAGGCCGTTTTTGAGGAGGAACTTGCGCAGTTTCTCGGGCGCTGCCGATACGGTCGAGAGGACGCGCTTCGGCAAGGGTATCGGAACGGGCACCGGGAGCGGCAACTGACGGGGACATTCGGGACCGAGAGGGTGAGCGTGCCGCGTGCGCGGATCGTTGAGGAAGACGGTCGGGCGTCGGAATGGCGTTCGCGGGCGCTGCCGCGCTACCAGCGGCTGACCAGAAAGGCCGAGGCGCTGATCGCTTCGGTGTATCTGTCCGGAACCAACACGCGGCGGGTGAAACGCGCGCTGTTCGGGCTCTTCCGGGGTGCTGTGAGCAAGGACGTTGTGAGCCGGGCGTGGCGCAAGGTGAAGGTCGATTGGGACGCCTGGTGCAGCCGTGGCCTCGCGGATGAGGATATCGTTCGGCTGATCCTTGACGGCACTGTGATCAAGACCCGACTGGACCGCAAGGCCACCAACATCTCGGTTCTCGCGGCTATAGGGGTGCGCCGGGATGGCCAGAAGGTCTTGCTTTCGATCGGGAATATGGGCGGAGAAAGCCAGGCGGCGTGGCGCCAGTTCCTCGACGACCTTGATGCGCGTGGACTGAAACGGCCCGGGTTTGTCATCGTCGATGGCGCGCCGGGACTGGAGGCGGCTCTGTCGGCGCTTTGGGGCGATGACCTTCCCGTTCAACGCTGCACCGTGCACAAGCACCGCAACCTTCTGGGTCATGCTCCCAAACACATGCATGACGAGCTGAGCGAAGATTACCGCGATATGATCTATGCCGACACTGCCTCCGAGGTGGAAACCCGCCGCAAGGCGTTTGTCCGCAAGTGGCGGCTGAAATGCAGGGCCGTCGCGGACAGCCTCGCAGAAGCGGGCGACAAGCTCTTTACCTTCACGCGCCTGTCCAAGAGCCAATGGAAATCAGCCCGAACGACCAACGCCATTGAGCGTCTCAACGAGGAGTTCAAGCGCCGGATCAAAACACAGACCGTGCTGCCGTGTCCCGAAACAGTGCCGATGCTCCTCTGGGCACTCCTCGCTTCCGGCCAAATCCAGATGCGCAAAGTCGATGGATGGGAAACCCTCGATCAGCTAATCGCCGACGAAACCCTTGACCGCGCAGCCTGACCGCCGCAAAACTCAACCCGCTCGGAGAGGCGCCAAAACCAATTTCCACCACTTTCGAGACACAACCATGGGATTAGTCCCTGTCCGAGTGATTTCCAGAAGGGTGTTCAAGGCATGTATCGCAATCCGACACTGAGAATTGCCCTGTGCCTCGCGGCAATTTTGTCGTGCGCGTCCCCCGCGCGTGCGGATTACGAGGCGGGACAGACAGCGTGGACGGCGGGACTGCACGCCGAGGCCCTGACGCAATGGCAGGCGGCGGCTCGGACCGGCGACGGCAAGGCGATGCTGGCGCTCGGCCAGGCGTTCGCGAGGGGCCTGGGCGTTCCGCAGGACTACATTCTCGCGCATATGTGGCTCAACCTGGCGGCCGGGCGCGGGAGCGCCGAGGCGGCGAGAGAGCGTGATGGACTGGCCGCGAACATGATTCCGCAGCACATTGCATCGGCGCAGGAGCTCGCCCGGGCATGGCTGTCGGGACGCGGGGCCAACGCGCCTAAAGCCGAGGTGGTTCAGCGCGCCGCCGCACCGACTGCGCCGGCAAGCCCGCCACCCCCGCGCGCGATCCGGGAGGCGCAGGCGCTGATGACGGCGCTCGGTTACGAGCCCGGGCCGGCGGACGGGCGCTGGGGGCCCCGCCCCGGGAGGGCGTATGCGACGTTCCTGCGCGACGCGGGCCTGCCTCGGACGCAGATGTTGACCCCGGATGGCCTGCGCGCGATGCGCGCCGCAGCCAAGGGAAGAAATGTGGCGGTATCGGCGGCGTCTCCACGTCAGGAACCGCCGACGCGACGGAACCCTGCCCGTTCGCCCGTTAACCTGCACCGGCTAGTGGCGGCCGGCGACATCGACGGCCTGAAGACGGCTTTGGCAACAGGCGGGGACGCGAACGTCCGGGACGGTAAGGGCCGGACGGCCCTGATGCACGCCGCAGACAAGGGGCACACACTGCTGGTCCCACCGCTCCTGAAGGCCGGGGCGGACCCCAACATCCGCGCGTCCGACGGTGCGACGGCGCTCTTCATGGCAGCTGTGCATGGCCATTCGAAGATCATCGAAGCGTTGACTGCGGCGGGGGCCGATCCGTCCATCGAAGGGCCAAGGGGAATGACGGCGGAAAGATTGATCGCCGCAAGAATCGTCCAAGAGAAATACGGTGGTCGGCCCAATGCCCTGCACGAGGCGTTGCAGGCAAACGAGAGCTCCGCCGTAATTGCGGCGCTGCTCAACGACGGCGCCGACATCTCTGCAAGAACAAGGGTCATAAATGAAGATCATCCGCAGTACCCCGAATTCTATACGCCGCTGCACACGGCGGCGAAACACAGCACGAGACCTGACGTGATCTCGCTCTTGCTGGATCGGGGGGGTCGGGCTGATGCCGAAGTCGAGGCCAAGTACGGAGATGAACCTCCCAAGGGGAATGGAACCACCGCGTGGGCCTTGGCCGCTTCCATGAATGAGAGTGTCGACGTCGCGATGTTGCTCATTAACCGTGCTGGTGGCCTCAACGCTCAAACCAAATACGGGCACGCTCCGATACATTGGGCAGCGGGCAACAAGAGCCCCGAGCTGGCAAAGCGATTGATTGAACGTGGAGCAAACGTGAACACCCGAGACAAGAATCTGTTCACGCCTTTGCATTCTGCGGCGCAGAACAAAAATGTGGATATTGCGAAATTATTGATAGACCACGGCGCGCACATAGACGGGAGCAGCAATATTGGCCTCACTCCTTTGCACAGCGCGGTGGGAACCGGAAATATCGCTGTTGCAAAAATACTTCTAGAGCGTGGTGCGAATTTAAGGGCGAGCGCACAATATTTTGCTACCCCTCTACATTATGCAGCTACTGAAAAGAATGTGGCCGCGGCTGTCTTGCTGTCCAAGTTCCGCAAGAATCATGAGACGTGTTTCAAGCTCAAGAAGAGTGTACATTGCGGAGAACCGGTATGCTGGGCAACCAGGAAAGAAAACAATGCCCAAATGATCATGCGGCTGCTGGATTTGGGCGCCAAGAAGTTTCCGAAATTTTTCTTGAATTCGGAAGCCGCCGATTCGCGGTGCATGTTCGAGGTCTTGACAAAACACTCACCGCATTCGGAAAACCGCGCAGCTGCGAGGCGTTGGATGGAGAGGAACGGCGTGCGTTTGGAGAACCTTTCAAGGCAGTCTGTTGAATCTCTGGAGGAACCAGATTATCGGGCAGGTGGTGACTGACTTGTCCAAGAAATCTGCCCATTGCAGCCTTCAAGGAAAGAGTATCTTTGTCACACATCTTGAGCGTCGGTTTTATACGGTCACAGTTGGCCCTTTGGCACCACTGGCGCACAATAGCAGGTTGCGTAAGGGGAGTTCGCGTCGACAGCACCGAGGTGCTACTCAGTAAGTCACTGATGCCACGGACCGAATGGACTAATCCTAACAGAAATCGCATGAATCGCGCGCCACCAAATGGGCGTTTGTGCGGTCGCGGTAGGGACGCCGGTTTCCCGGCGCCCCCCGCACAGAACCGGACGTGGTCGTTAAACCATCCGGCTCCTACCTCGGGTATTTGACGTCGAACCGCTGTTCCGGCCACGGGTGTCGGATCCGCGGCTTGGGCCAGTATCGGTCCACGAGGGCTTGCAGCGGCGTTGTCACGTTAACCACCGTGTAACCAGCTTGTGGGCGCCGACGCCGGAGATTATGCAACGGTCGTCACTTGCCGCCACTGTCTCATCGCGTCGCCGCGGAATTGGCGGAGTGTTCGGCGGGAGACCAGATGGCGTTGGACGTTGAAGAGGTTGTAGACGGTCGCATGGACGGCGGTCCTCTCCCTGGGCGGACCGGCAGAGTTGCCGTCGTTCGGGGTTGTTCAACACACTCCAGTATGGCTCATCGTGAAGCCGTAGGGGGCGTCCATACCATCAGACTAACTGGGTCGGGGCTATAGAACCTACGATCCCGGGCTCTCAGGCTGCGGGTTGACGCCACTCGGCCAAGGCGGTGGCTCGGTCTTGTTTGAAAATGTCGTGTCCCCCGTCAGGGCTGTGTCTCGAAAGTGGTGGAAATTTGAGGATGGCGTAATCTCCGGGTGACAAGACAACCACCCAATCGGCGGCTAGCACCGCCAAGGAGATCACGCCATGAAGAACACTACCGAGACTTCCGCGCTTTCGCTACTGGCCAATGACGCCGGCTATGATCCGCTCGAGGACCGGCTGCGGGAGAACATCAGATCCACGATCGAGGCCGTTTTTGAGGAGGAACTTGCGCAGTTTCTCGGGCGCTGCCGATACGGTCGAGAGGACGCGCTTCGGCAAGGGTATCGGAACGGGCACCGGGAGCGGCAACTGACGGGGACATTCGGGACCGAGAGGGTGAGCGTGCCGCGTGCGCGGATCGTTGAGGAAGACGGTCGGGCGTCGGAATGGCGTTCGCGGGCGCTGCCGCGCTACCAGCGGCTGACCAGAAAGGCCGAGGCGCTGATCGCTTCGGTGTATCTGTCCGGAACCAACACGCGGCGGGTGAAACGCGCGCTGTTCGGGCTCTTCCGGGGTGCTGTGAGCAAGGACGTTGTGAGCCGGGCGTGGCGCAAGGTGAAGGTCGATTGGGACGCCTGGTGCAGCCGTGGCCTCGCGGATGAGGATATCGTTCGGCTGATCCTTGACGGCACTGTGATCAAGACCCGACTGGACCGCAAGGCCACCAACATCTCGGTTCTCGCGGCTATAGGGGTGCGCCGGGATGGCCAGAAGGTCTTGCTTTCGATCGGGAATATGGGCGGAGAAAGCCAGGCGGCGTGGCGCCAGTTCCTCGACGACCTTGATGCGCGTGGACTGAAACGGCCCGGGTTTGTCATCGTCGATGGCGCGCCGGGACTGGAGGCGGCTCTGTCGGCGCTTTGGGGCGATGACCTTCCCGTTCAACGCTGCACCGTGCACAAGCACCGCAACCTTCTGGGTCATGCTCCCAAACACATGCATGACGAGCTGAGCGAAGATTACCGCGATATGATCTATGCCGACACTGCCTCCGAGGTGGAAACCCGCCGCAAGGCGTTTGTCCGCAAGTGGCGGCTGAAATGCAGGGCCGTCGCGGACAGCCTCGCAGAAGCGGGCGACAAGCTCTTTACCTTCACGCGCCTGTCCAAGAGCCAATGGAAATCAGCCCGAACGACCAACGCCATTGAGCGTCTCAACGAGGAGTTCAAGCGCCGGATCAAAACACAGACCGTGCTGCCGTGTCCCGAAACAGTGCCGATGCTCCTCTGGGCACTCCTCGCTTCCGGCCAAATCCAGATGCGCAAAGTCGATGGATGGGAAACCCTCGATCAGCTAATCGCCGACGAAACCCTTGACCGCGCAGCCTGACCGCCGCAAAACTCAACCCGCTCGGAGAGGCGCCAAAACCAATTTCCACCACTTTCGAGACACAACCCCCGTCAGCGCCTATGAGTGTCTGACATCAGCGCCTTTGGGACAAATTGAGGTAATTGCATAACGGAGGATTTCTGGCTCATCGTAGTGACCGAAGGGAACGAAGATGAGACAGAAATCAATGAGCAAGAACGACCCGGCGGAGAGAACGGTTCGGGATATTCGGCGCAAGACACGCAAGCAGTATACGGCTGACGCCGACACAATGCCGACACCTACGCCTACTTCGGTGAGCCGGTCTACATCTACGCGCTGCGGGACGGGATCGAGGACGGCTACCTGACACCCTTCAAGGTCCGCCAGATGGCCAGCACCATCGACGAGTATGTCTACGTCCCGGAGGACGATGTCCTCCAGGGCGAGGCCGAGGTGGGCCAGCGCTTCACCGAGGAGGACTTCAACACCAAGATCATCATCCGGGAGCGCGAGCAGAGCCGTGTGCGGGAGTTCATGGACCAGACCGACCAACGCCAGAAGACGCTCGTCTTCTGCGCCACCCAGGACCACGCCGCGCTGGTGCGGGAACTGATCAACCAGGTCAAGGACAGCAGCGATCCGAACTACTGCCATCGGGTGACGGCGAATGACGGCGCGGTTGGCGACCAGCACCTCCGCAACTTTCAGGACAACGAGAAGACGGTTCCCACTGTCCTCACCACATCGCAGAAGCTCTCCACCGGGGTGGACGCGCTCAACATCCGGCACATCGTCCTGATGCGTCCGATACGATCGATGCTTGCCTATCCGGTTAACGCCCATGACCGCTACATGTAGGGTGCCACCACTCTCCCGAGTAAAGCTCGGCATAGGTTGGAGCAGAGGTGTCGCCCGCGATGCCGAGCAATGAGCGGAAGGCGTTGAACGGGTAGAACCGCCTGTTGAAGCGGAAGGTGAACTCGTTGAGGTAGGCTTGTAGGTGCTGGTGGCTAACGCCGTGGTGGATACCGATCAGCCACGTCTTCAGGTTGGCGAAAACCAGATGGATGATCGGCAGGTATTGCTCGGCAACCTCTGGATCACCACACTCGGCAACAGCGAAGTGCTCATAGCCGCGCTTACCGAGGCCAGCATAGCCGCTCCAATCGTCAGTAACGATCAGCGATCGCGGCGCGACGGTGCTCTCGACGAACCCACAGAGCGACTCGGCGCTACGGTCGAGCACGACGGCGAGCCGAACGCATCCGGCATAGCGTCCGTCTTTCCGGTTGTCGAGCTTGGTGCCCGGCTTTCGATGACGCACCTCGATGGCACAGGAGACGGGAACCTTGTGGTGAACACCACGGCCTTCCCCACGCGTTCGCCCGCCAACCCAGGTTTCGTCCACCTCAACATGGTTCTTGGGCTGTCCACCGATCCTGTCTTGGTTGGGCCGCACCATGCCCGAGCGGAGCTTGTGGAGAATTTGAAAGGCCGTCTCGTAGCGCGAAAGACCAAGTTGCCGCTGAAACTGCACGGCGGACATGCCGGGCGTCTGACTGGCGACCAGATAAGCGGCCCAGAACCAGACGTTCAGCGGAGTGTGGCTACGCTCCATCACTGTTCCCACCGTCAGCCCGGTGTTCTGGCGGCACTTGCGGCAGCGCAGGACGCCAGGGCGGTTTTCAAAGTGGAACGGCTCTCCCGCCGTGCCGCAGTGCGGGCAGGCAAAGCCGTCTCCCCAGCGGGCTTTCTCCAGGTAGGCGGCGCAGGCCGCATCATCGGGGAAAAGTCGCTGGAACTCGGGTAGCGAATGCGGGAATGGGAGATCGGCGCGGTCGAGAACATCCATGATGGTATAGCCGCCGGTGAACCCGTGCTCGTCCCGTAGCCGCTCGAATATCCGGTGCGCCGTGTGGCGCTGCTTGCGCGGCACGTCCGGATCCGTGTCCGCCTCCAGGATCGCGTCGACGATGCCGGTGAACCCGTCCAGCTTGGGCCGCCGGACCGGCTTCGTCCGGCGGTAGCCCGGTGGCGCCGAGTAGGTCAGCATCTTCTTCACCGTGCGACGGTCGATGCCGAACCGCCGGCCCGCCTCGTGATGACTCAGACCCTCGTCGACAACCGCCAGTCGAACCGCCGCATAGAGCTCCACGCCGTACATCTCCTGCCCCTCGTCGCAACCGACAAGGGACCATGAGTGGCACAATTTTGCGCCGCCGCGACCAGACCGCCCGGCCGCCTCGCGTGGAGCATTATTCCTCCGCCGTTAACAGACCTCGCTGTTCGCAGCCCTCGATGTCGCCACGGGCCGCGTCATCGGTAAGTGCTACAGGCGCCACCTGGCCAGGGAGTTCCTCGACTTCCTGAAGGAGATCGACCGGCGTGTCCCGGAGGGGCTGGACATCCACATCGTCATGGACAACTACGCCACTCACAAGACCGCGCCGGTCAAGGCCTGGCTGGCGCGGCGTCAGCACTGGCACGTCCACTTCACGCCGACCTCCGCTTCCTGGATCAATCAGGTCGAACGCTGGTTCGCCAAACTGACGCGCAAACAGCTGCAGCGCGGTGTGTGCACCTCGACCCGCCAGCTCGAAGCCGACATCCGCGCCTTCATCGAACAACACAACGAAGACCCGAAGCCCTTCAAGTGGAACAAATCCGCCGACGACATCCTCGCCGCCGTCAAACGCTTCTGTCTCCGGGTCGATCAAAACTTATGCCACGAACTTTAGATTCAGGTGACTAGTCGATATGGGCCATGGTGTCTCAACCGGCGCGGTTGTGTCGACTGGTGAACCCGTCCACATATTGGCTCATGTGCTTTTCGGAGAAATGCGCGTCTCAGGGCGGATCTCGACGACGCCAGGCAGCACCGCGACCGGCTCATGACGCTGCTGGAGGTCCGGGCCGAACCGCGGCCGTCCTGGTGGCGCCGCGTATTCGGAGGCGGCAGGGCGGAATGAAAAAATGGGGGCTTACAAAGGAAGCTTGACAGAAACCTGCAGCATTACGCGCTGGTCCAGGCACCCCGCCACAGCTAGCATGAGTGCCCCGCCGCCCGTGCCAGCGGGCGAGGCCAACCCACGAGAAGGAGAGTTCTCATGGATCACCAAACATCTCTTCCGCTGTCAGGAGCGGCAGCCCTTGTTGCCTTGCTAGCACCCACATTCGATAGGCTCTGTCAGCCCTCTCGAAGTTTCCCAGTCTTGGTTGAGAACATGATTTCGGAGCTTCGTCACAGTTCACAGAGACAGCCAGTGGACGATGAGGCGATAGAGACACTGTTACTTCTACAGCGATACCTATATCTCGCTGAGAATGCTCTAGCTCGATAATAGACATGGCAAATTTCTTTAGCCTCCTTCTTGGATTACTAGCGTTTGGAGCGTGGTTCCAGCACCTGTACACCTGCTTTTCTGATGAGCGTTGGGGGGTCCTTATTGCAGGAGCGATATTTTTCCCGATAGCAATCGTTCATGGGTTAGGGGTTTGGTTGGGGATATGGTGATGCGCTGCATGCCGTTGACAACGCCAGACGCGCGCCCACGAGAAGGAGGACTCCGTCATGGGTACTCGCGATGTGTCCAAATCTCAGATACGCGCGAAATTGCGAGAGAAATACGACAACGTTCACTCTCTGAGAGAGAGCGCGGTGATCTGGCCCGAAGAGGACCAAAAGCAAGTTTTGGCCCTGATCCTTCATTCGAAGGCTGATTACGATCCAGGTCCGGGCTTTGCGTTTCTCGCTGATCGGGATGATCTTCTGAATTTAGCGCGAGATTCTGCGCACGCTTGACCAGGTGACGAATGAGCAGGTTCTTGAGAAGATTCGGAAGCTACTGGAAGAACAGGACTAGTCATATTTTCACCTCGTGTGGTTGTTGTAATTACGCTCTGTCAAGCTTCCTTTGTAAGCCCCTAACAAATGGGCGTCCCAAGAATGGTGTGAAACGGTAACAACAACGCAATGAATGGCAAGTCGATTTCATTCGGTCAGGCAACTGAACGCTTCCTCTCGGGGGGCGAGCTTTCATGGTTGGCTTCTAGTGCGGCCCGCTCCGGTTCCATCACGCTTGCGGAACCCGGCCAACGGCGGCTCTTTAGCTACCTATTAGGCGCGGATCCTCAAGATGTTGCCGAGGCTTCCGATACCCTTTTTGACGGCCTGACAACTACTTGGAGAGATGAAGACTCCGATCCAATTCCCGACGTTTCGGACACTGGTCCCGATGCAAACGATGGTCCATGGCGTCTCCATGGGATTGAAACGACAAATTTCGGCGGGCTCAACACCTATGGCGGTCCCGTCTTCGCTCTGGAACTCGGGGGCGAAGACTGGTGTCTAGAAGGTAGCAACGGGTCAGGGAAAACCTTGCTCGCAAGTGCGATCATTTGGACCCTGACTGGCTACCGGCTGCGCGAACATGATGGCCTCGACTTGGAAAGCGGTGTCAGGAAACCCGTGTACGATGACGCAGGCAGAAAGATCGGAACCTGGCCGCCGCTGGCCACCTATCCGGAAAGCGTCAAGGAGCTTAAGGACACCTCGTCGGTCAACGTAAAACTCGTTTTTTCGAGTCCATCGGGGGAACAAGCGCTCGCAGGCCGCACACTTGTCTCCCCGCTGGATGGGAAAGCGGAGATCACGGTGAATGTCGATTCGCGGCTGACGACAGCGCCGCAACTGATAGAAGCGGGGCTTCTCATGCCCGCGCGCCTCTCCCATATCGGCTTCGGGAGGTAAGCCAGGGCCATGCCCTTAACCGCGGCGTGCTGACAGAAGCCATCATCGATGCCCATGCCAGGCGATCATCGGTTGAGGGTAATCATTTGTTCGACAAGGCCACCTGCCCCCACTGCGTCCGTGCCAAGGGATATTTGAAACAGGCCAGCATCGACTATGAATATCACGATGTGGTCAAGGACTGTCGCTCGGCGTGTGTATTCGGCACCGATCAGCGTGCTAACCCATTGACTTCGTTAGAGTCGGAGGGTCAAAGTTCGGCGCCGACTAACAAACCGCCACTGCTGCCGCTTGAGCTTGAGTTCTATGCCAATTCGCGGCACGACCGTTCAATAACGTGACAACACCGGCGACGCATTCGGCCGGGTCCTCCGACGTCGGTGCCGCATCCACCGCCTCGAGGTTTGCCTCGGCCTTCGCCAGGGTCTTGGAAAGCGTCGTGGTGTCGCCCTCATCGGCCGGGTGCAGCTCGGCCGCCACCACCGCGCCGGTGTCCAGATCCACCGCGTGCTCGGGCTTGTAGGCCAGATGCGTCGTGCCGTCCTTTATCTTGGCGATCTTGGCCTCGGGGTCGCTCTTCGAAACCCAATCCGTGTTGGAAAGCTTCTTGCCCTTGCGCTTCCGGTCCAGACGCGCCAGGTCCTCGGCCGTGGGTGTCTCGACCCCGCTTTCCCGGGCCAGGCGCTCCTGCATCTCCCGGTAGCCTTCGCCGTTGTCGCGCCGCACGATGTTCCGCAGCGCCGCGTTGGCCTCCATGGTCGAGGCATCGACGCCGATGCGCTCGCCCTTGATCAGCCCCGCCTCGGCGATCAGCACCAGAACCCAGTCGAAGACCGCCGCGTGGACTTCATGGGGCAGGCGCGTGCGGCTCCGTGACAGCCAGGAATGGTCCGGTACCCGATCACGGCTCCCCAGCCCGCAGCGAAAGCGAGTCCGAGCAGCGCCACTCCAGACCGCGCTCGCTGTCGATGCCCTCGAAGTAGCCCACCAGGTGCATCCGGAAATAGCGCCCGGACGGCACCGAGGGCGCGCCCATCCGGGCCGCGTAATAAGGCCGGCAGCTCGCCTCGGCAAAGGCGTCGAAGCCGCCCTCGATCAGCACCGACTGCAAGCGGTCATAAAACACATGACCCGGAGAGCGCGGCATCTCCGACCAGCTCACCATCAGGTCCCCCTGACCATCCTTCTGCCGTCCCATCGCCATCGGCAAATCCCCCTGCAAATCAGGGAACCAGAGAATCAGACGGCGCCGACTTAATCAACGGGCTGCTAAGGCCCGGGTGGCGAGACTAACCCCAACCCGGCAAACCATGCCGCCCCGCGGGCGGCAGGCGGGCGCGAACCGCTTGAGTTCTGCATGGCTCCGCTGCCCGCTCCCGCCGAAAAATCCTCGCACCGCATCTCCGAATCCCAGTCTCACGCCAAGCTCAGCCCACCAGCCCAGGTGGCACTCTTTTGCCCCGCCCTTTGGCTGAATCTCCAACCGGCGTTGACAGCGGGTTTCTTGGATCTTCGGACTGGCGGACAAAGGCCGTTCCGATCTGTGGGGTCTCGGGTGCTGCTCTATTCCGCGGCATCGAGGTCTCGGTCGATGCTGTCTCCGATGCGCGCGGCGGATGCCTTGACGGTGTCGCGGGCAGGATGGGCATAGCGAGCCGTCGTCTGGACCTGCATGTGTCCAAGCAATTTGCCGATCATCGGGCAAGCCCTTGCCGAGCGCCAGCGCGCGAGAAGCGAACGAATGGCGCGAGTCATGAATTCTCACCCCGTCGAGCCCGGCGCGGGCTCGGATGCGTCGCCAAGGGTGCCGCAGGTCAGTGAGGTACCACCCCGGCTTGCGGCCTGCGATCACCCACGGATTGTCCTCATCGTGGGGCAGGGAGGTCAACAACCGTACGGCGGAGGGGCCAGCGGAACCGCTCGCCCGCCAGTCTTGGTGTCTGGGAGCCGAAGCTCTTCCGCGTCGAGATCGACATGCTCCCAGCGTAGCCTCTGGATCACAGAAAGCCGGCAACCGGTCACTACCTAAACGCGATCCAACATTGAACATTGGAAACGGTCTGAGACCAATATTAAAAGTTTCGACACGAATTCGACATGAGCACCCACGTCCATGGCTGTTAGGTCAGGGGAGTCACCATGCGCAACGGCGTGGCGCCAGCCGACCAGTTCCTTGTCTAGCCGGTTTCGCGAGCTCTCGATACTCGTAGGGTCAAAATTCAGCAGGAGATAGTTTTGCGTTAGGCGGGCAAAATCTAAATTGGTACGCGCTTCAACGACAGTAGAGTCAAGTGCATCAAATCCACAATCCAATCGTTCCTTAAGGTTTTCAACGAACTGTTGCCTAGATTCGAACGAATGGTCCGATCACGCATACTCTCAAAGTCTGCGTGAAAGGCACTGAGCAGGAGCATCCAATCGCTGTCGCGCACTCGCCCGCCCTTCTCGCGAAGGAAATTGAGATAGGTCCGAACGCATTCATTGTAGAAGCCTTCCCAGTTGGCATAAGTCGAGACAACGACTGCTTTGGATGCAATTCCAAGAGGATCGGAGGATAAGAGAGCACCGAAGGATCGCTTGATTTCAGATAGCTCTTTCGCCCGACGGACACGTGCAATATCGATTTCGTCGAAATATATATTAATATCAAGCATCGGGTTTAAACCAGCTATCTCCGAATGGAACGGTCCTCTGTATTCGAACTGTCCCACGCAATCCCGACGCGCTCATTTCCCGGACTTCCGCTTGCAGCCAAAATGCCTTCACCCTATCCCTTATGAAATAATCACGGTTACCTCGACCCATCAAAGCCATGCGATTTCGAGCCAATCCAACTACGATGGCTTCAAGTGCTCGGAGTGAAAATCGTGCAGCGATTCCCTCGGGCGCGTTATCGGGAGGGAAAAGTGCCCGCTCGCCAAAAAGTCTAAACTAGAGACTCTACCGACCAACTTACCGTCTCCAAAACTTCGTCGGGACTGTGTTCAGCCAGTATTTGGAGTACCGCATAGTCAAGAAATTCCTCGACATCAAGGCCGCGGAGAAAATCAACGAAAGTGTGGGCGATGATACGCACCACGTACTCGACGTCGCGCTGCTTGTCTCGTTGTTCCTGTGTCACCTGACATATCTTCTGGAAATCGTCGCGCCGTGCGAACCTTCGAATTTCCTGAGTGAATTCAGCATTGGCCAAGACCATTGAGCAGGTGCGAACCTCCTGTTCATTTGCGATGGCGCCTCCGCGGTTTAAGCGTTGGAACATATCGAGTGGTCGGCCCGGCTTTCCCCGCCGCGACTTCCATGTCCAGAAAAGCCTGAACCCCTTGCGGTGCCAACCGATGACGGTCTCGGGCCTGACGATTACCAGGGCGTGGCGCCAGCCAGGCCATAGGCAAGACAGGATGACCCAGAAAACCCTATCTGCCTTCCGAAGCGATGGCCGGGGCCTTTGCCGTTTCAGGACAGCTACCTGCTGTCGCAGGGCAAGTATTTCTGTGTGGAGCGCCGCGCGGTCCGCGAAGATTTCGATGATCTTATGAATGCCGGAAAGGGTATCCGGTGGTGATGCAAAATTCCAAGGTTTCTGCGATAGATGGAATAAATGGGAGGGACAGCTTACACCACTCCACGCACCTTCGGTTCTAACTATTTGTTGTTCGGCACGGTGGAATGACGCCGATCGGCGCGATAACCTATTGAGTAAGCTAGACTCTGAGGGGTCAGCCTTCGACGCTTAACAACAGGCGACCGCCACCCCCGGCCCCAGGCAGCCAAAGATGCGTGAGTCCAAGACTGGCTTTGCGCCCGGAACGCGGTTCCTGTCGCCAGCAAGCTTCGCCCATTCATCGCGTTGCGACTCTAGACACGGGGCCGTCCGTCCCCGCCGCCGGTCCCCGAACGGAAACCCACCGCAGCACGCCCTACCAGCGCGCTGACATCCTCAACCCGATCCGGTCCTCAGGCGCGCGGTCGTCGTTCGCGGCATCGAGCCGCGATCCCTCCAGCCTGAGCTCGAAGCCCTCGCGCCGCGCGCCTTCGAGCCGCCAGCCGAGCCCGAACCCGATCACGTGCTCCGTCCCGCTGTTGTCCGTCACGCTCTCGCGCCGCGTGCCCTCTACATCGAGGCCGAACACGAAGCCTTCGCTCCGCGCCTCTGCAAGACGCCACTTGTGGATGTATTCGCGGCCGGTCTCCGTAAGGCCAAAGCCGATCTCCGGCGTGCCCGTGTAGCGACCGCCGAACAGCGGGAACCCGTAGCCGAACCGCGTCTCGAGCCGGCGCTGCAGCAGATCGTCGCCCTCGTCGTTCGCCGTATCCAGCGCCGGCGCGGTCTCGGGCCCGAACAGCGCGTCCATGCCGCCCGTCGCAGACGCCCCCACCGTCTGGCTCAGCGTGAACCTCGGCCCTCGATCCGAGGACGGGGCCGGATCCCAGGCGAAGGAGCCCGCGAAGCCGTGCTCGCGGAAGCTTCCGTCCTCATGGGTCAGCAGGCCCCTGGCTATCACATCCGCTGCGATCCCATGCGCGGGGTCCGACCAGGCGAGGCCTGCGCCGATATCGGCCCCGAAGCCGGTCTCCGCGTCGCCGCCGGCCTGGCGTACCCCGATCTCGAAGCCCGGCACGAGCGAACCGCCGCCCTCCGTCTCGATCCCGCGCCACGTCCCATCGAAACCGAAGCGGACCCTTGTGACCTCCGCCTCCGAGGCCGCGAGGCTTCTGCCCGCGCTCCCACGCACCTCGTCGGACGCGGTCTGTACAACCATCGCGTCCGCGGTCGCCGCGAGCTCGAGCCCGCCGTCGGCGGGCGACCTCACCACCACGCTGCGCCCGCCCACGGCTGCCATGCTGAGGTCCATGTCGGTCTCGATCGGCGCCTGGCCCTCCGGCGTCAGCGTGAGCGTGCCCGTGCCGTAGCCCACAACGCCCCATAACGACAGCCGCTCGCTCACGTCATAGCGGCCGTAGGGATAG
The DNA here is from genome assembly GCA_965261735.1 of Alphaproteobacteria bacterium. Taxonomy (GTDB): domain Bacteria; phylum Pseudomonadota; class Alphaproteobacteria; order SHVV01; family SHVV01. The sequence goes on along the minus strand of OZ253470.1, from coordinate 4,328,461 downwards.
ACGCCGGTGAGCGTGCTCTCCACCGCGCCGCCGCCGGCCGGCGAGCGATAGTCGCCCTCGCCGCGCGAATGCGCCACCGCCAGCCCCGCACTGCCGCGACCGCCCGTCCAGTCGGCGCCCACCATCGCGCTCGCGACCTCGCCGTCGAGGGTGAGGTCGCCCTCGCGCCCGTCGAAGCGCGAGATCGCGCCCCGGCCCCACACCGCGCCGAAGCCGCCCTCGGCCGAGCCCTCGGTGAATGCGAAGGAGCTGCCGGTCAGGATGTCGCGGCCTGCCACCGGTCGCGATTCGAAGCCCGTGCGGTCCTCGTCCTCCTCGTCGCGCAGCCACTCCGCAAGCACTTCGAGACCGGCCTCCGCCTCGCCCGTATCGACCGCCACGGGCGCGGCGGCGCTGCCGCCGCCGACCCGCTGCCCCGCAACGCTCAGCTCCGTCCCCGGAGCCCTCGGCGCCGTCATGCGGCCTTCCACTGCATCCAGAACCTGGTCCGCCACCGTGCGCCCGAACCGCGCCATCCACGCCTGCGGCATGTGGTCCGTGTTGGTGATCGTCCCCGTCGCCGTGCCGTCGGCGAGATACGCCCCCGACGGGCTCGAGAGCGTGAGCGTCATCGTCTCCGCCCCCTCGTCATGCGCATCGTCGAGCACCCGCACCCGGACGATCTGCGAGGTCTCGCCCGCGGCGAAGGTCACCGTCTTCGTCTTCGCGACATAGTCCTCGCCTGCCACCGCCGTGCCGTCCGAGGTCGCCGCCGTCACCGTCACCGTCCCCGATGCCGCCCGGTTCAGCGTGACCGTGAACACCAGCCGCGCGCCCGGCGCTTCCTCGACCTCCGCATCCGCGACCGCGAGGCCCGGCGGGCCCTGGATTTGCGTCGCGAGGGCGGTCGTGAACGTGCGCCCGTCCTCCGTGCATACCGCGCCCGTCGCCCCGCAGGCCGGGGACGGCGACAGCGTCACCGTCACCGCCTCGTGCGAGGAGGGCTGAATCTTGATCCGCCACTGGTCGAGCCGGTCGTCCTTGCGGCGGATCGCCTTCACTGTGCCTCCGGTCACCCCGAGCAGCGCCCAGATGTGCGACTTCGAGCCCTGCTCGACCGCCGCGCCGAAGCTGAGGCCGCCGCCGACTTCCGCGCTGGCGCCGGTCTCTCCGTCGCCGCCGTCGTGGCGCAATCCCACCTCGCCCCAGGGGGTGAGCAACCCGACATAGGGGATCAGGTACTTGTACTCGGCCTCGATCGAGAGCCGCAGGCGTTGCATGTCCGCCGACGCCTCGCGCATCGCGTCGCCGTCGCCATCAACGTGGCGAAGCCTTTCGGTCGCCCTACGCCGGGGGCAGTTTCGGGCGAAGTCTGCCCGGAACTCCGCCTCGCCGACCAGATTTCTTGCCGGAGTTGCAAATGCTGGGCTCGTTCCAGCGCGGTTAATTCGGCGCGGCAAAGATTCTCGCCAATTCCCCAGAGTTTGCGGTCCAGCTCATCTAAAGACGTGATTTCCGCGCTGACATAATCCCACCCAAGCCGCTGAGCCGCTTTTAAACGGTGAAGTCCAGCGACGAGCACATATTCTCCGTCCTCCTCCTTATAAACCGTGACAGGAACTTGGAGACCGATAGCATCTATACTGTTCGCGAGAGCTAAACCCGCTCGTTGTTGACCTCGCGCAATCGACGCTTGTACCGAATATTTTCAATCGAAATCCGCCTGATCGGCATAGCGCGCAGCCCCCCTGGCGTTGTCGTAGGACGAGGTGCCGTCATGGGGTGTGATGTGCCCGAAACTATGCGCGCGGCCAGCTCAAAGTGTGAACAGCGGTGGATGTATCGCCAGCGCCGACAGTACGCCACGTCAGCGCCAAGGAAAAGCGCCCAGCGGGCCACGCGGGGTGTTGAAAGAATGTTGCGCGGTTTCTCAGGGCAAAAATCCTACCGGCCGCCCCCGAGAAACGCGCTATCGGGCTTCTCAGGCGGTCGTAGCTGGCGCCCGAGAGCCCGAAGATCCCGAAATCGGCCTCGCGGCGGACGTCAATCGATTTTCAGTCCCGTCACGATTGTGCGGCAAGCTCGACGCGCCGTGCAGCGTCCCGTTGGCAGGCCCTCGTGAGGGCGCTACGCTGGGCCCATGCGAACGCTCTGGACACGCCTCGCTGGCCTACTGACCCGGCTACGGCGCCGGTGGTCAGGTGCTGGATATTTGTGTCAAGGTTGAGGCTGAGCGAACCAGCGCAAGGGCCGCCCATGAAGAGGTGGAACTACTATTTCGAGACCGCCAAGGCTGCCACCGTCGGCGGTGCCGTCGTCGATCTGCCGGAGGGACACGGCATCGTCACATTCGGCGAGGACGGCGCCACCGAGCACGTCTTCTTTCCCGCCGGGCAGGTCGAATTCGATCTCGTCGGTGGCGCCATCGAGCGCCTGGTTCGCGAAGGACTCGCCAAGCGCTACGGCAGGCTGAAGTAGGGCATCGGGCGCCGTCGCTGGCAAAACGGGGATAACCGGATGTTCGACAGCCTCCTCGGCATGATGTCCTCGGACATGGCCATCGACCTCGGCACCGCGAACACTCTGGTCTACGTCAAGGGCCGCGGCATCGTCCTCGACGAGCCCTCGGTGGTGGCGATCGCCACCCACCGCGGCCAGACTCAGGTGCTGGCAGTGGGCGACGAGGCCAAGCTGATGCTCGGGCGCACGCCCGGTAACATTCGGGCGATCCGGCCATTGCGCGACGGTGTCATCGCCGATTTCGACATCGCCGAGAAGATGATCAAGCACTTCATCCGCAAGGCACAGAACCGGCGCAACTTCGCCAGCCCCCAGGTCATCATCGCGGTGCCCTCGGGTTCGACCGCGGTCGATCGCCGGGCGATCCAGGAATCGGCCGAGAGCGCCGGCGCGCGGCGGGTGTTCCTGATCGAAGAGCCGGTGGCCGCCGCGATCGGCGCCGGATTGCCAGTGACCGAGCCCACCGGCTCGATGGTGGTCGACATTGGCGGCGGCACCACCGAGGTGGCGGTGATCTCGTTGGGCGGCATCGTCTATTCGCGCTCGGTGCGCGTGGGCGGCGACAAGATGGACGAGGCGGTGATCGCCTACATCCGGCGCAACCACAACCTGTTGATCGGCGAGAGCAGCGCCGAGCGTATCAAGATAACGATCGGCACCGCCTGCCCGCCCGAAGACGGCACCGGCGAGACAATGGGCGTCAAGGGCCGCGACCTGATGAACGGCGTGCCCAAGGAACTGGTGATTGACCAGCAGCAGATCGCCGAAAGCCTGGCCGAACCGGTAGGCGCGATCATCGACGCGGTCAAAGCGGCGCTCGAGAACACCGCGCCCGAGCTTGCCGCCGACATTGCCGACAAGGGCATCGTCTTGACCGGCGGCGGCGCGCTCTTGGGCAACATGGACTACGTGCTGCGCTATGCCACGGGGCTCTCGATCTCGGTTGCCGAGCAACCGCTGTCGTGCGTTGCGCTCGGCTCCGGCCGCGCCCTCGAAGAACTGCGCACGCTGAGGGCGGTCCTGCACCAAGATGTCGGCTGGTGATCAGTTCTTGAGCCGGGCCGGCAGCGAGAGGCGGTCCCCTCGGCGCCAGTCCCAAGGCGGCACGAACTCGCCGTCAAGCGGTCGTACCGCAGCGTCACGGAACCGATTGGCCGCCCGACTTGAACCGGACCTTGCGCACGTGGATTTCCGTCTTTGGCGGCATCACGCTCGGGTTGCGATGCACGACAACCCCGATGTCGGCCTTGTTCACCCAATGCGCGCTGCCGGAGATGTCGTACCACGACACTCGTCGCGCATGTCGAGTACGGCAAAGGGCACCGCGCCACCCCAAGATTGTAATTCTAGACCCTTCTATGGCCTTCCCAGGGGCCCTCTATGTTCCTAAATTGTTCCCATGAGCAGGGGAGGCCGATACAAGAGCCTTTTGATATGCCCATGTGAGCCTCCAGTCGGGTCCAAGCACGGATTCAATCATGCACTCGACATAGTCGCCGCGATAGACGTTGTTCATGCTCGGCCCGTCGTACCGACGTTTGAGCATGTTCAAGATGTCTTCGTGCTTGGGTGTCATCATGGCGACTCTCCGATATCGGACGAGTTGTAACTCGCACCGCAATTCCGGCGGCGTGCGCCATTCCTGGCGGTGAGGCGTCTCATTCCGTTGCAATCTCGATCAGCAGCCGGCAATGGTCGCTCGGACCCCATTCGTCCACTCTGTTGAGGGCGCGCGCCTTCACCGTGGTTTGAATCCATCATCTGGCCGGACGGTCGCCCTTGCCCGAAATGCGGATCGGTCCGTACCCGAGAAGCCTCTCATGCGAAGATGCCCTACTGGTGCACGGACTGCCGTTCCTACTTCAGCGTCAAGACCGGCACGGCAATGCAGCGGTCGAAGGTCCCGCTGCGCAAATGGGCCATCGCGATCTACCTTTGCCTGACCTCTCTCAAGTCGGTTTCGTCCATGAAGTTGCAGCGGGACATTGGCGTCTCGCAACCGACGGCGTGGTTCATGTTGCATCGCATCCGCCAAGCCTGGGTCGGCGACGGCGAAGGCCCCTTTGACGGGCCGGTCGAGTTCGATGAAACCTATGTCGGGGGCAAGCGCAAGAACATGTCGAACGCCAAGCGCAAGGCCGCGACGGGGCGCGGCCCGGTGGACATGGTGGCAGTCGTCGGCGCGAAGGACCGGGCGACCAAGAAGGTCAACGCCAGGGTGGTCGAGAATACCGACAAAGATACGTTGCAAGACTTCGTGGCCGAGAATGCTGATCCGCACGCGGTGGTCTATACCGACGACGCGGCTGCCTATGAGGGCATCCCAAATCCGCACGAGAGCGTCAAGCACTCGGTCAGCGAATACGTCAAGGGCATGGCTCACACCAACGGAATCGAGTCGTTCTGGTCGATGCTGAAACGGGCACACAAAGGCACGTTCCACAAGATGAGCCCGAAGCATCTGCAACGCTACGTCTCCGAGTTTGCCGGCAAGCACAACATCCGCGACTCAGGAACGCTTGCGCAGATGCGGGACACCGTCGCCCGGCTGGTCGGACGCAACCTTCTCTACCGGGACTTGGTCGCGGACAACGGGCTTTCGTCGGGTTCCGGGGCGTAAAGGCTCCGTGCGGCGGAACAACGCTTTTGCCAGCGTTTCAGGCGTCGCGCCCACCAAGTCGCGGGTCGGGTCGAGCATCGGTCTCATTGTGCTGCCCTCCATTCGGCCATTGTGCGCCCGCCCTTGCTGCGATTACAGCCAGAGCAGAGCAGTTGCAGGTTGTCGGTATGGTCGGTCCCGCCCTTGGAGCGGGGCAGCATGTGGTCAACGTCCATCACCCGGAACGGGAAGTGCGTGTCGCAGCCGACACACACGCCTTCCTGTTCGCCGTAGAGGCGGTGGCGGTGCGTCCGGTAGTTCGGAAAGTCGCCTAGGTCAGTGCGCTTAGGCGCCACCGTGAGCTCTGTAGCTCCGCCCCAAGGTGCTGTCACGGTAACTGGCTGGTGTCAGCTGCGGGTGGCGAGTAGCTTCCTGTTATGAACAAGATCAGCTACCGCCGACATCGGTTTCCTGCAGAGATAATCCAGCGCGCCGTCTGGCTGTGTTTCCGGTTTCCGCTCAGTTACCGCGATGTGGAGGATCTGCTCGCTGAACGTGGTGTCGATGTTTCTTACGAGACGATACGGCGCTGGTCTTTAAAGTTTGGGCAGGCCTATGCCCGAAAACTGAGACAATCACGCCCTCGACCAGACGACCGGTGGCACCTTGATGAGGTGTTTTCCTCCATCAACGGAAAACGGATGTATCTATGGCGGGCGGTGGACAGCGAGGGTGAGGTGCTGGCTATCTTGGTTCAGTCCCGGAGGAACAAGAAAGCAGCACTCAAGCTGATGCGCAAACTGCTCAAGAAGCAGGGGTATGCGCCGAATAAGGTGGTGACCGATAAACTGCCATCTTACGGGGCAGCATTGCGTGATCTCAACATGACGGGGAAACACGTTACCGGCGGACGGAGCAATAATCGGGCGGAGAATTCGCACCTGCCGGTTCGACAACGAGAACGCAGGATGCAGGGCTTCAAGTCATCAGGATCGGCGCAAAGGTTTCTCTCCACCCACGCCGCCATCTACAACACCTTCAATGTCCAACGTCATCTGATCACTCGCAAGACAATGCGCCAATTCCGCGGTGACGCGATGAACACGTGGCGGACCGTGACCGCTGCTGCTTGAGCCGCTCAGTTCAGACGTTCAACTGCGACCTGCCTTCGTTAAGTTGACAGCACCTTGCCAGAGTCTGACGGGCCAAGGTTCGGCGCCGAATAACACCTACCCGGACACACGCAGGTCGAGACGACGGCGCGCTACGCGCATCTGGCGAAGGATTCGCTGCGCCAGTCCGCGGTGCGGATATCCGAAAGCATTGCGGGTGGCCTGCTTGCCGGATATCCCCTCGCGACTGGCGAAACGCGCGAAGGGCCTGATCTTGAATGCGCACAATCAGTAGGCTGTTGATCGGCCGCTCCGCGCTGCCGGGCGGCGGTCAATGTCGAGAGTAGGAAAATTCAGGACCCAGTCGGTCACGGTTCACCCCCGAGGACATGCCGTTCCCACTCGTGCCGGGACGGGGCGGGGGAGAGGGCCGCGCGGCCTCTTCCGATCGGCGACTGACCAGCCGCCAGGCTACATCAGAGCCGCCTTGACCTTCGCCGCGACCTCGGCAGGCACCCAGGCGCCCCACACGTCCTCATTGTTCTTGAGGAAGTGCTCCGCCGCTTCCCGCGTGGTCGCCTGATTTTCGTCCTTCCATGCGAGCAGGCCGTTAAGGAAGGAATTGGACCAGGAGACGTTGGAAACGAACTCGAAGGCCTCGGGTGCGCTCTCGGCGAAGCTCGAGGTCACCACCGTGATCACCACCGATTTAGCATACATGTTGGGCTGCGGGTCGGCGCAATCCTTGTCGATGATGCACGGCCACGTCGCGGGGTCGTGCTCCATCCCGCCGAGCTTGACCATCGGGTAGTTGCCGAGCAGCGCGGTCGGCGCCCAGTAGTACGCGAAGATCGGGTTGCCGCGTTCATAGGCGCTGGCGATGGCACCCGCCAGCCCCTCGCCCGAGCCGGGGTTGAACAGCGTGAACCCGGCGTCGTCCAGGCCATAGGCCATGTAGAGGTTGCGGTTGACGATCTCGCAGGCCCAGCCCGGCGGGCAGCCGTAGAAGCGCCCCTTGCCCGGCTCTTCCTTGTCGGGGAAGAGGTCGGGCCGCTTGATGACTTCCTGCAGGGTGGTGAGTTCCGGATTCTGCTCCACCACATAGGTGGGCACCCACCAGCCTTCCTCGCCGCCGTCGGAGAGGATCTCGCCGGCGATCGTGAGCCGGCCCTCCGCCACCGCCGCCTCGACGACCTCGCGCGCGGAGTTGATCCAGACCTCGGGCGCGATGTCTGGCTCGCCCTTCTCCGTCATAGAGGTGACGGTGGGCACCGTGTCGCCCGGCACCACCTCGGTATCGCAACCGTAGCCCTCCTTGAGGATGATGTCCTCGACATGGGCCGCCACCCCAGCCGAGGCCCAGGTCATCTCCGCGATCGTCACCTTGCCGCAGGCCGCATCTGCGCCCCGCGCAAGGACAAGGGCACCGGCAACCATCAGTGCCGCCGCCAGTGGCATGGTCAGTTTCGACATTGGACTGCTCCCTATCTGCACTGCGCCTTTGCAGCACAGTCATTACCCGGGAGTTTGCCGGCGCGGCAACCTCCTCCTTGTCCCCGATCATAGTCAACCCGCCCAAGCGATGGCGCTGTCCTATTTAGGAAATCCGAGCTCGCAGCGACCTCGATCAACTCGCCCACGCTCCAAATATGATCGGCCACGCCAAGCATCATCGCCGGCGTCATGCGGATCGTCTCGTGGACCCGCCCTCTCTGCCAACATCACTGAGACACCAGCAACCTTTGGAATTTCTGTAGGGCGGTGGAGGTGAAAACCGATGACCGCAGAGAGAGACTCGATGACATTGAATGAGGTTTCCGTTCCGGCCCTGGGGGCCGAGGAGCGTAGCGACGAGGCCCCCAGGGCCGGCGAGGTCATGGACGCGGACGAACGCCGCGACGATGCCACCGGCCAGTCCGGCGAATCGCCTCTGGACACACCCGCCGAGGAGCAGGCGTGGGACGAGGCCATGCACCAAGCCGCGAGCCTCGCACGGGCGCAAGGCAACGCGCCAGGCGCGGTCGAAGAGACGATCCGGCAAGCACACCGGAGCATCCTCGACTGGCGGTCGAGCCGAACGCGTCCGGCATAGCGTCCGTCTTTCCGGTTGTCGAGCTTGGTGCCCGGCTTTCGATGACGCACCTCGATGGCACAGGAGACGGGAACCTTGTGGTGAACACCACGGCCTTCCCCACGCGTTCGCCCGCCAACCCAGGTTTCGTCCACCTCAACATGGTTCTTGGGCTGTCCACCGATCCTGTCTTGGTTGGGCCGCACCATGCCCGAGCGGAGCTTGTGGAGAATTTGAAAGGCCGTCTCGTAGCGCGAAAGACCAAGTTGCCGCTGAAACTGCACGGCGGACATGCCGGGCGTCTGACTGGCGACCAGATAAGCGGCCCAGAACCAGACGTTCAGCGGAGTGTGGCTACGCTCCATCACTGTTCCCACCGTCAGCCCGGTGTTCTGGCGGCACTTGCGGCAGCGCAGGACGCCAGGGCGGTTTTCAAAGTGGAACGGCTCTCCCGCCGTGCCGCAGTGCGGGCAGGCAAAGCCGTCTCCCCAGCGGGCTTTCTCCAGGTAGGCGGCGCAGGCCGCATCATCGGGGAAAAGTCGCTGGAACTCGGGTAGCGAATGCGGGAATGGGAGATCGGCGCGGTCGAGAACATCCATGGCGCGCTCCCCTATATCCGGGTTGCGCCCATTCTAGCCCTAGTGGGTGTGGGTGTAAACCGGATAGGCAAGCATCGGGCAACTGCAGAATGATCTCGACGAATGGATCGATCACTACAACAATGAACGCACCCATCAGGGCAAAATCTGTGAAGGGCGAACCCCCATGCAGACCCTGGAGGAAGGCAAAGCCATCTGGAGGGAAAGGTTCGTAGCCGGAACTTAAACTGACAGACGCCGCCTCAAAACCGGTACCTGTCAGATCAGGTCTGAATTACTACAGCTGAAGAATATCGCGGCTGCGCGCGGCACAGTGGAGCCTGCCACCAGTTGCGGTGCATTTACCCCCCGACCCCCACGCGACTGGATTCCCGTGCCGGCGAGTTTCTCGCCGAGAATTGTGTCTTTCAAGACCTACAACACAGACAGTGCCGAAGGACTGGCTTTGTGGGAAGCCGTGAACGATCGCCTCAGCCGGCCACAGATGGCGGGCATGGCAGGGGAGCAGGCGCGATTTGGCGAGCCGCATCTCATTCGTCCCCGCCTTGGGCAAGGCGCGTTCCGTGTGCTGGTCACGGATATCTATTGGCGGCGCTGCGCGGTCACTCAAGAGCGGACACTGCCTGCCTTGGAGGCGGCGCATATACGCCCCTATGGCGATGGCGGTGCGCACGAGGCGCGGAACGGACTATTGCTGCGGCGGGACATTCACAGCCTGTTCGACGCCGGCTATGTGACGGTGACACCCGATCTGCGCTTCGATGTCAGCCGGCGCATCCGGGAGGAGTTTGACAACGGCAAGCACTACTACGCGCTTCACGGTCGCAAAATCGATGCGCCTTCGGATATCGGCCAGCGCCCGGATGCCGCCGCCCTGACTTGGCACAACGAGCATTGTTTCAAGGAATGACGGGGGACGCCGATGACCGATGACGACCTCGACACCCCGATGCGCATGGCGGCTTTCGAGCATTTGCGAAAGCTCGGTGAAATCCACGGTAACCTGACCGCGAACGAACTCAAGCCGGGCTTCGTATTTCAAGGAGAACGCATTCCGCTCATCAATCCCCAGCGCGGCATCTTCAAGCCGAGGCAGATGCGCTTCCTGCTTTCCATCAAGACTGTTTTCCCGAAGCCGGGTGGCAAGGTTTGCGACGACGACCAACGCGAGGCGCATCGGCAGATTTTCGAGGGCGACGAGACAATCGACTACGCCTTTATGAGCGGCAACCCGGATGCGGCCGATAACCAGTGGCTTCGCGAAGCGTTTGAGAACAGGATTCCAATCATCTATTTCCTCGGTATCGCGCCTGGCCGCTACCAGGCCATGCTGCCTGCATTCATTTCGGGGTGGGACGCCACGGCGCTAAAGGCGCGCGTCGCGTTTGGTGTGCCAGATCAAGCCTCCCTGGCACCACCCGAGAACGCGCTGGAACGCCGCTACGCTCTACGCGCCGTCAAGCAGCGGCTACATCAGGCATCGTTTCGCGAGGCCGTCATCAGCGCCTACAACGGCCGCTGTGCATTGTCGGGACTTCCCGAGCCGCTGCTTCTGGACGCCGCCCATATCGTTGCCGACACGGACGTGCGGCTCGGCCAGCCCGTGGTGCCCAACGGCATCCCCCTGTCGAAAATCCATCACGCCGCCTTCGACGCGCATCTGATCGGTATCGACCCGAATTATCGGCTGCACGTGTCCGAGCGGCTGCTGATCCAAACGGACGGCCCGATGCTGGAATCCATGAAGCGGCTGAACGGCGGAACCATCCACCTCCCGAACCGTGACAAGGATCGCCCCGATCGCGACCGGCTTGCACTGCGCTTCGAGCGATTCAAGGCGGCAGCTTGAGTTATCCGCATAACCTTGGACTCCTTTTGGGGGGCATTCCAGGGCGGGATGGCTAAGCTGATGGCTTCGAAGAAGACACTGAACGCGAAGAATCTCGAGGCGCTGGGCGCCCGTCGGCTTGCCGAACTGTTGATCGAGATCAGCACCGATAACACCTTGGCCAAACGTCGGCTCAGGCTGGAGCTGGCCGGCGAGGAGAGCCCCGCCGCCGTTGCGGGAGAAATCCGCAAGCGGCTGGCGACGATCGCCCGCTCCCGCGAGTTCGTCGACTGGCAGAACCGACGGGCCCTGGTCGATGATTTGCAAATTCAACGCCGCGCCATTGTCGACAAGGTGGCCAAACGCAATCCGACCGAGGGACTGGAACTGATGTGGCGTTTCATGGCACTGGCCGGCTCTGTCTTCGAGCGTTGCTATGACAGCAGTGGAACCGTGATCGGCCTCTTCCACGACGCAGCAAACGACCTCGGCGAGATTGCGAAAGCAGCAAAGCCCGATCAGGAAATGCTCGCCGACGATGCGTTCCACGCGTTGGTCGACAACGGCTATGGCCAGTACGATTCCCTGATCCATGTTCTGATACCAGCCCTGGGGCAGAAAGGCCTGGAGCACTTGAAACAGCGGATGATTGCGCTGTCCAAAAAACCTAGCCGATCCCGGACCAGCACGTCACACCTTGCACTGACGGAGATCGCGGATGCCCAGGGCGACGTTGACGCATTCATAGCCCAATATGACGAGCAAAGGAGAAAGGTACCGAATATTGCTGCGCGAATCGCCCGGCGGCTGCTTGCTGCGGACAGGCCCGAAGAGGCATTGCATACGATCGACGCTGCCGAGCACAAACAGGATAGCAGGGATTGGTCGACTTTAGAGTGGAAGGACGCACGGATCGATGTGCTCGACGCACTCGGCCGTGGCGACGAGGCCCAGGCAGATCGCTGGTCGTGCTTCGAGCAGTCGTTGTCGATCCCGCATCTGCGCGCCTATCTGAAGCGCTTGGCCGACTTTGACGATCTTGAGGCCGAGGAGCGGGCGCTCGATTATGCGCAGAACTACGACAGCCCACTCGAGGCGCTGTCATTCCCGATATCGTGGCCCGCCCTAGACAGAGCGGCCGCGTTCACTATCCGGCAGGCGCCGGATTTAGACGGCAATCACTATGAGATATTAACCCCGGCCGCCAGCGCGATGGCTGGCAAGTATCCGTTGGCCGCGACGCTGGTGCTTCGCGCGATGATCGACTTCGCACTGACATATAGCCGCTCCAGCCGATACAAGCATGCCGCACGACATCTCACGGAGTGTTCGAGTCTTGCTTCGGCAATCGAGGATTTCGGGGCATATGTAGCGCATGATACCTACGAAGCTAGATTACGCCGCGAGCACGGCAGGAAAAGTTCATTCTGGAGTTTGGTCGGGTGTGGGTCTGGTATGGAAAATTTAGGTCTTTGATTTAGCAGGCTGCTGAAAAAGTCCTCGCCTTTGCAGTTGTGACATGATTCTGTGATTTCTTCGAGTGATGGAGGATGGCATGCGGGGTCGAGATCAAAGCAGTGGCAATTTATTCAGCTACGTAGACTTGGAAGAGCGTGTTCCGGATGATCATCCGCTGCGTCTGATCCGTGAGATCGTGAACGACGTATTGGGGTCTCTATCTTCGGAGTTCGAGACGCTTTATTCCCACATGGGTCGCCCATCGATCCCGCCGGAGAAGCTTCTTCGAGCGTTACTGTTGCAGGCGTTTTATTCGATCCGCTCGGAGCGTCAGCTGATGGAGCAGCTAAACTTCAACATGCTGTTTTGCTGGTTTGTGGGGCTTGGGCTGGACGATGGCGTGTGGGACGCCAGCGCGTTCTGCCACAACCGGGACCGTCTTCTGGAGGCGGAGGTTTCGGGGCAGCTGCTTGCGGGGGTTATCCAGCACCACAAGGTAGGGGGACTATTGAGCCGGGATCATTTTTCGGTAGACGGAACATTGATCGAGGCCTGGGCGTCGATGAAGAGCTTTCGTCCCAAAGGTGAGGACGATGGCGACGGGGGATCGGGGCGCAACGCCGCGCGGGATTTTCATGGCGAGAAACGCTCGAACGCGACCCATGCAAGCACCACTGATCCGGACGCCCGGCTTTATCGCAAGGGTAATGGCCGGGAAAGCAAGCTGTGTTACATGGGCCATGCGCTGACGGAGAACCGCCATGGTCTGGCAGTCGGCGGCGGCGTGACCATTGCGTCGGGCACGGCGGAACGCGAAGCCGCCCTTGATCTGATCGACAGGCATCGCCCGGTGGAGAGTAGAGGCGGGCGGCGTCGGATCACGGTGGGCGGGGACAAGGGTTTTGACGTCGCGGATTTTGTCGAGGAACTGCGGCACCGCAAGGTGACCCCCCATATCGCCGTCCAGGACCACGTCACCAAGACCGGCAAGCGGCGCAAGACCAAGATAGACGGGCGCACGACGCGCCATCCCGGTTACGGCGTCAGCCAACGTTGCCGCAAGCGCATCGAGGAGGTCTTCGGCTGGGTCAAGACGAGCGCGGGATTGAGCAAGACCAAATTCCGGGGCCGCCACCGGGTCGACGCTTCGTTCACCCTGGCCTTGGCCGCCTACAACCTCGTCCGACTACCCAGACTGCTGGCGGAGGCGCCAACATGACGGGCGATGCCGGCACGCCGCTGACCGCAAAGTGGCAGATCATCGAACTGGACGAAGCCCAGGGCATCGGATCGGTCGAGATTGAAGACGGTTTCACCCTAAGACACGAAATCTCATTTCATTTCGGCGATGAATCCGAGTTCAAGGCCCGGCAATGATGACTTTTTCAGCAGCCTGTTAGTGCGTTTTTGTGTCGAGACGAACGGCCGAAAACGGCTATTCGTGACAATGGGCCGCTCCAAGGCAGGATTTTGTCACGACGGCAGGGTCGAGCAGGGGAAGGTGGGAACGCTCCGCACCGCCAGAAGCGGTACGATGCCGTGTCTCGAAACCCAACATCGGGGGCATTCCCATGGCAGTATCCCCGCCTCCGGCGCCTTCGTCCATCGATCTTTCCGGCCTGCCTCCTCGGGTCGTCGAGGCGGTCGCCCGGGTGCTCGCACTGTGTCGCGAGGAGCTTCGTTCCGAGCCGCGCCCCGAGGCGCCCGAGGAGGTCGAGTTGCGGGTGCGTGAGGCCACGAACGAGTTCGCTCGCGATGTCATGGGCGCCGTCATCGAGAACCGGGACGATGGCGCTTCCCGGATCGAGCGGGACGGGCAGAGCTGGTTCCGGGTCGCGGTGACGCCGAAGACGATCATGACCTCGCTCGGTCCGGTGACCTACCGGCGAGCGCGTTACCGCAGCGGCGCGAGCGGGGCATCGCCGGTGCCGGTCGACGAGAGCCTGGGCCTCGTCGACGATTACCTGACGCGGCCGGCGGCCGAGCTCGGTCTGCTGATGATGGGTCGCTGCACGGCCCGGGAAGCGGCGGCGTTCTTTGCGAAGACCGGCGCCATGACGCCGTCGGTGAGCGCCTGACCCTGAGCATGCACGAATGCTGGGAGAGCCTCGGCCCGGAGACGCTGGGCAGCATCCGTGAGGCCGAGGGCATACCGCAGGACGCGACCACCGCCTCGGTCTCCCTCGACGGCGTCATGGTGCCGCTGAGACCCGGCGAGGACGGTCGCGCCAAGGCCTCCTGGCGCGAGGCCGCCTGCGGCACGGTCTCCTTCCACGACGCCGAGGGCAAGCGCCTGAAGACCCTCTATCTCGGCCCCATGCCGGAGAGCGGCAAGCTCACGCTGAAGGCGCAGCTTGCAAGCGAAGTCGCACACATCAGGCGAGCACGCCCCGAGATCGGGATCGTCGCTATCGCCGATGGCGCCGCCGACAACTGGACCTTCCTGGAGACCCTGTCGCCCGAAACCGAGGTGATCGACTTCTGGCATGCTTGCGAACATCTGCAAACCGCGTCCGACCATGCCGTGGCGCCCGGCTGGTTCGAGAAGTGCCGCGAGATCCATCCGTCACGATCCCCGTGGCGTCGCCAAGGTGATCCGGGCGCTGCGCCACCTTCGCGATGCCGCCGCTGCGCCGGACCGGGCCGAGACCGAGCGGGAACTCGCCTTCTTCCGCAAGCATCACCATCGCATGCGCTACCACGCCCTGAAGGAAGAGGGCATCGCCATCGGCTCAGGCGTGGTCGAGGCTGCCAACAAGACCCTGGTGACACAGCGCATGAAGCGCTCCGGCATGCGCTGGCGGATCGTCGGTGGACAGGCTGTTCTGACCTTCCGCGCCGAGAAGGCCCCCTTGCGGGATCTCGATTCGATGTGGACGACGATTCAGATGGGGGATCTCCACGGCCTAACGGAATGTTTACGGGAACCGCAGGGAAGTACAGTACAGCGGCGGAGGTCACGAGAGGTCAGGAGATGCCTGGGGTTCTCCCAAAAACCATTCCGAGGACATTCCGAAACGTGTATTGGAAGGGATTGCCCAAAACAGAAACGCCTCTAAGATGTTGTCCTAGTGGCGTTTTATTTGGTTGCGGGGGTTGGATTTGAACCATCGACCTTCAGGGTATGAGTTTGCGTAAGAGTTAAGACGACAATTGCAGTCATGCGTAAAGTGGTTCAACCCAGCTAAGGGTTTCGGATTCATCGAGCCGGAAGACGGCTCAAAAGATGCGTTCCTTCACATCTCGGCTGTCGAGCGCGCCGGACTGAGTTCGCTTGACGAAGGTCAGAAGGTCTCCTACGAGCTTCAGCCGGGTCGGGACGGCAAGTCTTCCGCCGAGAACCTGTCAATCACCGAATAACCAAGCGGGACACCGCCTTCAACGAGAGTTGGAGGCGGTACCCACGTGGTCGGCGACCTTAGCGGCCCGGCGAGCGAGCGGGCTCACCTGCGCTTGCGGATCGAATTTCCGTGCGTGACGCTGCCTACCGACGCGATGCCAAGCATGGTCCCGTAGCAACGGGCTTTGGTGCATGGAGCCGCGATGGTGTGATCGCCCATTCCCCGGTTGGTTAGCGGATCCTGATTGTGTTTGGTTTCGCCGCACGGATAGAGCGATTGAGTACGTCGATCTGCATGGCGATTTCGGTTTGTTGGGATTGGAATGTGCGAGCGTTGAGCTTGCCGCCGTTGAGCCTCTTGACGCGAGCCATGGCTGTTTCGCCAAGCGCTCTCAATCCGTAGCCCTGTCGTTTCTGCCAGTTCATCCTTCCCTTCGACGCGATCTCCGCCGCATGGTGCTCCCGTTCCGATCCGCCATGAGGCGTGTCCGGGGGAGGAATGGATGTGGCGCGTGGCGGGATGATGATTTCAGGTGGTGAATTCGATGGCCGAGCTTCTCGGATCGCTTTTGTCACGGGCTCCCCGTCATAGGCGCCGTCGGCAAACACGCGCCGGATCATCCCACCGGAACCGGCGACCAGCGGTCCCGCCATCGTCGCATCGGCCGTGTCGTCACCGGTCAGTTCATGCGTCCGGATCTCGCTGCTGGCCGGGTCAACCGAGATATGCAGCTTGCGCCACGAGCGCCGCGTTTCACCGTGCTTGGCGCGAGCCCACTCGCCAGCGCCAAAGAATTTCAGGCCCGTGGAATCCAGCACGATATCCGTAGACCGCTTGTTCGTGCTGGTTTCCACAACGACATCCACCGTTCGCCGCCGCCGCGACAGCGTGGTGTGATCCGGCACCGGCAGATCGCACCCCATCAAGTCCACGAGGGAACGCACAAAGCCTTCCGTCTGGCGCAGCGGCAATCTGAAGACCACCCCCAGCATCAGTGTCGTGGAAATCGCCAACTCTGAAAACCGCCGCTGGCCACCAGGAGTTCGCCGCTTGGCTGCGTCCCATTGCTCCAGGGCGCTCTCATCAATCCAGAAACGAATGTCGTCGCGCCGAACCAAACCACGGTCATAATCCGGCCAGTTCATGACCCGGTACTTGGCTCTGGGGATATGGTGGCGACGCGATGCGTGGAACTTGAAAGGCATGACAAACTCTCAAAGACGGAAGCGGAGCCAGATATACTAATCCTTAGGTCCATGCACCAAAGCCTCACACCACCACCTTGGCACACTGCGATGCCGTCGGGAGGAGGCGTCCACTCCATCATTATTCCTCCGCCGTTAACAACGATTCCATCATTATTCCTCCGCCGTTAACAACGATTGGCGTATCCGCACAATGAGGTGGCCCCGGAAAATCGGACAGGTTTTTAAGGTGTATTCCGCCGACTGAGGAGGGATACGCGATGAGTAAGAGACGCAGGTTTTCCGGGGAGCTGAAGGCGAAGATCGCGCTTGAGGCGCTTCGTGGCGACCGGACGCTTCAGGAGATCGCCTCGCAGCACCAGGTTCATCCGAACCAAGTGAGCACATGGAAGCGGCAGGCGATCGATGGTCTTGGCGAAGTGTTTTCGAACGGGGGCGAGCGCCGCCGTCGGGACCATGAGAGCGAGATCCGTGATCTTCACGCGAAGATCGGCGAGTTGACGGTGGAGCGGGATTTTTTGTCTCGAGGGTCCGGTCGATGAGCCGGGCCGAGAGGCGAACGATGGTGATACGCGCTCACCCGGCGCTGAGCTTGAGCCGTCAATGCCGTTTGCTGTCGATCGGACGCTCCTCGCTCTATTACACGCCCAAGGGCGAGAGCCCGGAGACCCTGGCGCTGATGCGGCGCATTGATGAGTTGTTCCTGAAGTATCCGTTCTACGGCGCCCGTCAGATGGTCCGTCATCTACGCCGCGAGGGCGTGCGCGTCGGTCGTCGCCGGGCCGGTCGTCTGATGCGCCTGATGGGGCTTCAGGCGATCTATCGGGCGCCGCGCACCAGCGATCCGCATCCCGAGCACCGGGTCTACCCCTATCTGCTCAGAGGCTTGACGATCGAGCGGGCGAACCATGTCTGGTGCGCCGACATCACCTACATCCCGGTGCGGCGCGGCTTTCTTTACCTGGTGGCGATCATGGACTGGGCCAACCGGCATGTGCTGGCTTGGCGTCTGTCGAACACCCTGGATGCGGGCTTCTGCACAGACGCGCTCGACGAGGCGCTGGCCCGCCATGGCACGCCGGAGATCTTCAATACCGACCAGGGCAGCCAGTTCACCGGCTTCGCCTTCACCGGGCGCTTGCGGGAGACCGGCATCCGGATCTCGATGGACGGCAGGGGCCGGTGCCTGGACAACATCTTCATTGAGCGGCTGTGGCGCTCGCTCAAATACGAGGCCGTCTATCTGCGCGAGCTCGCCGACGGCTTCGAGGCCCGGCGCGTCATCGGCGAGTGGATCGACTTCTACAACACCGAGAGGCCGCACTCGGCGCTCGGGGGGGAAACGCCGGCCGAGGCCTACCGCGGCGCCCCGCCTGTGGATATGATGGACAAGCCGCTACGCGCCTTGCCCACATCCCCACAGGCGCAACAACAACGGCAAGGAGATCGATGCAAAGGGATTCTGGCGGCATGAACGACAACTGGAATACACCTTAATCAAGCCGCCAAGCTGTCCGACAAACCGAGGCCACCTCACAAGGCGGCGCATGGGTAGTGGGTTGCTTGACCCGGGATGGCGCATGCGCGATTGGTGGCGCTATGACTATCGAATCCATCCTCCGGGGCGCGCGCCCCGGTCATCGACCTTCCCTCCATCGGTCGTGCCACGGCGGTCAGAGCTTCCCTAGGAGCGTGCGCCGCAGAAAGGTCCGCGCGGCAAAGTTGATAGCGGACGGGTTGTGGGTGGATTTGCGCAGGGGGAAGTATGATCCGATACGCCAGTTGCGTGTGGGAACTCCCGATGCCGACCACGTTTCGTGCCTACCAGCCGGACCAACCCTTGCTTTTGCCGCCGGACTTGCAGGAGTGGGTTTCCCCAGGGCACCTGGCTCATCACGTCAGCGATGTGGTCGATGCACTGGACTTGACGGCGTTCTATGCGCCCTACGAGGGGGACGGTCGACGCAACGCCCCCTACGAGCCGTCGATGATGGTCAAGGTGCTGATCTATGCCTACGCGACGGGCACATTCTCCTCGCGCGCGGTGGCGAGGAAGCTGGAGGAGGATGTAGCGTTTAGGATGCTCGCGGCGGGCAACTTCCCGCAACATCGCACGGTATGTGAGTTCCGACGCCGACATCTGGCGGAGTTCAGCGAGCTGTTTGTGGGGGTGGTGCAGGTGGCGCGCGAGATGGGACTGGCGCGGTTCGGCAAGCTCTCGGTCGACGGGACGAAGGTGCGAGCGAACGCGAGCAAGCGCAAGGCGATGAGCTATGAGCGGATGGGCAAAGAGGCGGCTCGCTTGCAGGCGGAGATCGAGGCGCTGCTGACGACGGCGGGGATGGTGGACGCCGAAGAAGACGAGCGTTGGGGCGAGGATTTCCGGGGCGACGAGTTGCCCGAGGAGTTGCAACGCAGGGAGAAGCGCCTGGCGGCGATCCAGGCAGCCAAAGCGCGTTTGGAGGCGGCGCAACGCGGGCGCGACGATGAGCGCGGGCGCGAGCCGGGGCAGGACCGCAATCCCCGGGGCGGGCGGCCTTACAAGCGGGCCTACGGCGAGCCCGAGCCGAAGGCGCAGAGCAATTTCACCGATCCCGAGAGCCAGATCATGAAGACCAGCAGCGAGGGGTTCCAGCAGTGCTACAACGCGCAGATGGCGGTCGATGGGGAGCACCAGATCATCGTCGCGACTCAGGTGGGGCCACAGGCCAGCGACCAGGGTCAGCTGGTGGGGATGCTCGACGAGATCAACGAGACGTTTGGGGTCGAGCCTGCGGTGGTACTGGCCGATGCGGGCTACTGCAACGAGCCGGATCTGTTGGAGCTGGAAGATCGCGGCATCGACGCGCACGTAGCGCTGGGGCGTGAAGGCAAGTCCCAGGTGGCGGTCGACCCGGCCCGGCTCCCTGCCACGCACCGCATGGGTGAGAAACTGGCGAGCCCCGCGGGCAAAGCCCGGTACGCGCAACGCAAGTGGCTCTCGGAGGCGCCGAACGGGTGGATCAAGGAGGTGCTCGGATTCCGACGATTCAGCCTGCGAGGCTTGGCGAAGGTGCGCGGCGAGTGGGACCTCGTGTGCTTGGCGTTGAACATCAAGCGGATGGGGACGGTGGCCACGTGCTGAGGCAGGTGCTGGCCTGCCAACGCACTTGATCCGGGGCGCGCAGTGCCCATCGACCGCGTATGAAACGCGAATCTCTTCCCTTCCGGCCTTCCGGTCTGGGATTTCCATCCCAGAGTCGGGCGGGCCAGATATCCACACTCGGGCCAAAATCCCACCTCTCCGGCGGCCGCGCGCCAATCGCCCAACATCAAAACTTCTACGGCGCACGCTCCTAGGTAGCCGCCGCCCCACTCAATTGCACGACAGACATCCAGAGCCCATGGCGCAACGGGACGGCAGTATCGAAACCCCATACGGCTGGATAGTCGTATTCGTCTCGCTCTCCATTGGCACCATCGCCATCGGCGCGCCGATCGTGCTGTGGGTCGCGCTCAAGCCGATCGCCGCGGAATTCGACTGGCCCCGGTCGGTCCCTTCCCTCGCCTATTCGATGATGATGATCGGCGCTGCGGTGGGCGGCGTCGTGATGGGTTGGTGGATGGACAAGCGCGGCGTGCTGCAGCCGGTGCTGTTCGGGTCCGTGATGATCGGGATCGGCGCCCTTGTCGCCAGTCAGTCCGAAGGGCGCTGGAGCCTCTACGTCGCCAACGGGCTGCTGATCGGCTTGATGGGTCAAGCCGCGATCCTCACACCGCTGATCGCCAATGTGACGCACTGGTTCGATCGTCGGCGGGGACTGGCGGTCTCCATCATCGCCTCGAGCCAAGGGCTCTCCGGAACCATCGGGCCTCCCCTCTTCCGCTACCTCAACGACGCCTACGGTTGGCGCGAGACCTATCTGATATTCGGCGTTTTCGCGCTTTGCACCATGGTGCCGCTAGCCATGCTGCTGCGCCCCAAGCCGCCCATCACGCCCCCGGGCTGGGCCCGCGAGGGCCACGCCGTGCTTGGACGAGTTCTCGATCTGCCCGCAAATGCCGTGCAGGGCCTGTTGTGCCTGGCGACCATCGGTTGCTGCGCGGCGATGGCGATACCGATGGTTCATCTCGTCAGCCACGGCACCGACCTGGGTTTGCCACGGGCACGCGCCGCCGAACTATTGACCGTATTGTTCGCCGCGGCTTTCGTCTCACGGATTCTCTATGGCATGCTGGCCGACCGCATCGGCGGGGTGCGAACGCTGCTCATCGGTTCGGCCTGTCAGGCCATCATGCTCGTGGTCTTTTCGATCGTAACCAGCCCGCCTGCCCTGTACGTCGCCGCATTGCTGTTCGGCCTGGGATTCGCGGGCATCATGCCGTGCTACCCCCTGATCATCCGGCTGCTCTTCCCGGCCAGCCAGGCCGGCTGGCGCATCGCCACCTTCTACATGTTCGCGTTGCTCGGCATGGCGCTCGGGGGGTGGCTCGGAGGCCACATTTTCGACCTCACGGGCAGCTATTCCCAAGCCTTTCTCGCTGGTTGCGGGTTCACGGTCATGAATTTCTGCACCATCGGGTTCATCTACCTTCGGCAGACGCGGCTGGGCCTCAACCCCCTCCCCGCGCGATAGGGTCCCTGCTGGTGCATGGCGCCAGGTCCGTCGTTCGAACGGCCTCAGCAAAGACGGATCCCTTCAACGCCTGGGTCAACAAACTTCACCGGCGGCGCGGCTTCAACCGGGCCACGGTGGCCGTCGCCAACAAGAACGCACGGATCATCTGGGCCGTGCTTCGGAGCGGCGAAGCCTACCGCGCCGCTGGCTGAGGGCCCGCCACGAGGTTGCGAGACGATGACGAAATGAGCTGCACAGGTCGGACCGGCGCGCCACGAGGGGCGTGGGTCAGTTGCAAACCTCTATCCGGCATCGTCCGTAATGGGGTGCCAAAATGGGGAATCCGCGCGCACCCGCCTCTACAGCTGGTAGGCCTCGAAGGCCTCGACGCGGCGATAGCCGTATAGGCCATACTGTATCGCCTGGCGGATGATCGCAGCCGTCAGTGCCGCTACGTGGCTTTGGTGCATGGAGCCGCGATGGTGTGATTGCCCATTCCCCGGTTGGTTAGCGGATCCTGATTGTGTTTGGTTTCGCCGCACGGATAGAGCGATTGAGTACGTCGATCTGCATGGCGATTTCGGTTTGTTGGGATTGGAATGTGCGAGCGTTGAGCTTGCCGCCGTTGAGCCTCTTGACGCGAGCCATGGCTGTTTCGCCAAGCGCTCTCAATCCGTAGCCCTGTCGTTTCTGCCAGTTCATCCTTCCCTTCGACGCGATCTCCGCCGCATGGTGCTCCCGTTCCGATCCGCCATGAGGCGTGTCCGGGGGAGGAATGGATGTGGCGCGTGGCGGGATGATGATTTCAGGTGGTGAATTCGGTGGCCGAGCTTCTCGGATCGCTTTTGTCACGGGCTCCCCGTCATAGGCGCCGTCGGCAAACACGCGCCGGATCATCCCACCGGAACCGGCGACCAGCGGTCCCGCCATCGTCGCATCGGCCGTGTCGTCACCGGTCAGTTCATGCGTCCGGATCTCGCTGCTGGCCGGGTCAACCGAGATATGCAGCTTGCGCCACGAGCGCCGCGTTTCACCGTGCTTGGCGCGAGCCCACTCGCCAGCGCTAAAGAATTTCAGGCCCGTGGAATCCAGCACGATATCCGTAGACCGCTTGTTCGTGCTGGTTTCCACAACGACATCCACCGTTCGCCGCCGCCGCGACAGCGTGGTGTGATCCGGCACCGGCAGATCGCACCCCATCAAGTCCACGAGGGAACGCACAAAGCCTTCCGTCTGGCGCAGCGGAAGTCTGAAGACCATCCCCAGCATCAGTGTCGTGGAAATCGCCAACTCTGAAAACCGCCGCTGGCCACCAGGAGTTCGCCGTTTGGCTGCGGCCCATTGCTCCAGGGCGCTCTCATCAATCCAGAAACGAATGTCGCCGCGCCGAACCAAACCACGGTCATAATCCGGCCAGTTCATGATCCGGTACTTGGCTCTGGGGATATGGTGGCGACGCGATGCGTGGAACTTGAAAGGCATGACAAACTCTCAAAGACGGAAGCGGAGCCAGATATACTAATCCTTAGGTCCATGCACCAAAGCCGCATCGAGATGCTCAGCCAGCTCCGCCAAGGTGATGCCCGGCGTCACCTCGACCAGGGACAGAATCTCCTCGCCATGGGCCTCGATCCGGTACGAGCGGTGATCGCCGCCCCGTGGCCGCTCTCCGACATCGCCGCTCCGTCGCCACAGATCAACCCATTTGATCGCTGTCGAAGCCGCTACCCCAAAACGTTGCGACGCCTTCAACCGCCGCGACAAGCCGCGCTCGAAGATCGTTGGAAAGAGATTTCGCCATGCAGGCTGGCCTCCTTTTCCAGCCCGCACCTTGAATCACATAACGAGCCTCCGCGGAATCCCTCACGATTCCGAATGATCACAAAATGCTATAGCTTTTGCGGTGGGTTGTTGTTTCGGCAATCTACGCCCACCAAGTTTCGCAAACTCGCTATCCCCAGACGCCCGCGGGCGGAGTCATTGCCTTGCTAAAGATTGAAAACCTCACTTACCGCATCGCGGGCCGACTTCTTTTTGACGATGTAAACGCCGTCGTTAACGCCGGCCACAAGGTGGGGGTTGTCGGCCGCAACGGTGCCGGTAAGACGACACTGTTTGGTCTGATTACCGGCGTGGCTGACAGCGACGGCGGACGCATCTCGGTGCCACCACACTGGCGTGTGGGGATTACGTCTCAAGACGCACCCAACGGTCGCGACAGCCTGATCGGTACCGTGATTGGTGCGGATACGGAATTGGCGAGCTTATGGCAGGAGGCGGAAACGGCCACCGATCCAGCACGGATCGCTGCGATCCATGACCTTCTAGCCCGGTGTCAGGCGTATTCCGCGACGGCCCGCGCGGCACGTATTCTAGCCGGCTTGGGCTTCGACGAAGCCGCGCAACAGCGCAGTTGCGCCTCGTTTTCGGGTGGTTGGCGTATGCGCGTGGCGCTGGCCTCGCTGCTGTTTACCGCGCCCGATTTGTTGCTACTGGACGAGCCGACCAACCATCTCGACCTCGAAGCGACACTATGGCTGGAGGACTACATAGCGCGCTACGAGGGGGCGGTCGTGATTATCAGCCACGATCGCGACCTTCTCAATCGGGCGGTCGGAGAAATTCTTCATCTCGAAAACACCAAACTGATCCATTACCAGGGCAATTACGACCGATTTGAGACGAATCGCCGAATGCGGTTGGAGCTCGACGGCAAACTGCGTGTCAAGCAGGAAGCCCAACGTGACCATATGGAGAAATTCGTCGATCGATTTCGCGCGCAGGCCACGAAGGCCAAACAGGCACAATCGCGCATTAAGATGTTGGCGCGCCTGGCGCCGCCCACCGCAATGTCCAGTGAGCGAGCGCCCAACTTCCATTTTCCCAAGGTCGCGGTGTTGGCACCGCCTCTCTACAGCCTCTATCGGGTCGACGTCGGCTACGACGACACGCCGGTTCTCTCAAACATCTCGTTGCGTTTAGATAGCGATGACCGCATCGCATTGCTCGGTGCAAACGGAAACGGCAAGACCACGTTTATCAAGTTGCTGGCTGGCATGCTCAAGCCAATGGCGGGCGAGGTGGTGAAGTCGCCGAGGCTTCGGGTCGGCTATTTTTCCCAACAACTCACCGAACAGCTCGATCCATCGGCTAGCCCGATTGAGTCGCTGGGCCGGCTGCGCCCCGACGATACCCCGGAGAAAATGCGCACCTATCTGGGCCGTTTTGGATTTACCAACGACATGGCTTTGGGCCGTATCGGGTCGTTGTCCGGGGGAGAGCGGGCACGTCTGGTGTTCGCGCAAATCGCAGCCAGCGAACCGCATGTGTTGTTATTGGATGAACCGACAAACCATCTCGACATGGCATCGCGCGATGCTATGGCTGAGGCGATCAACGAGTTCGATGGGGCGGTGGTGATCGTCAGCCATGACCCTCACCTGATTGCACTAACCGTCGATCGATTCTGGCTTGTAAGCGGAAGTCGGGTGGCGTCGTTTGAGGGCGATATGGCGGACTATCGGGCCCTGACGCTCGAGCGCAAGTCTCGACCCGATGAGTCCTCCCGCACCGAGGCCATGCCAACACCTAGTCGGGTAACGACAAATAAAAAGGAGAAGCGTCGCAGGTCGGCCGAGCGGCGTCGGGACGCTTCGTCGCTCACCAACAAGGTCAAGAAGGCCGAAGCACTGGTCGACCGCCTGACTCTCGAGAAGCAGGAAATACTCGAAAAACTCGCCGATCCCGCTCTCTATCGCGAGCAACCGGAGGAGTCGAAACGACTGCAACAGAAAATTAGCTGGCTCCAGCGCGATCTCGATGCCGCCGAAGCCGCTTGGATCGCAGGCCAGGAGGAGTTAGAAAGTGCCGCCAAAATTGGCGTCGCCTAGCGATACAGCCAACGGGCGTCCGCCAGGATCAAGCTGATCCCATGTTCGCTGGCATGTTTAGCTTGTTTGGTCGCTCGCGCGAACTGCAGCAGTTCGACCGCGAGCTGCGTGACGCGGGTCTCCATCCGGCGCTGGTGCCAGAGCCGGTAAAGCTGACAGCCCTAACAGGCTGCTGAAAAAGTCCTCGCCTTTGCAGTTGTGACATGATTCTGTGATTTCTTCGAGTGATGGAGGATGGCATGCGGGGTCGAGATCAAAGCAGTGGCAATTTATTCAGCTACGTAGACTTGGAAGAGCGTGTTCCGGATGATCATCCGCTGCGTCTGATCCGTGAGATCGTGAACGACGTATTGGGGTCTCTATCTTCGGAGTTCGAGACGCTTTATTCCCACATGGGTCGCCCATCGATCCCGCCGGAGAAGCTTCTTCGAGCGTTACTGTTGCAGGCGTTTTATTCGATCCGCTCGCAGCGTCAGCTGATGGAGCAGCTAAACTTCAACATGCTGTTTTGCTGGTTTGTGGGGCTTGGGCTGGACGATGGCGTGTGGGACGCCAACGCGTTCTGCCACAACCGGGACCGTCTTCTGGAGGCGGAGGTTTCGGGGCAGCTGCTTGCGGGGGTTATCCAGCACCACAAGGTAGGGGGACTATTGAGCCGGGATCATTTTTCGGTAGACGGAACATTGATCGAGGCCTGGGCGTCGATGAAGAGCTTTCGTCCCAAAGGTGAGGACGATGGCGACGGGGGATCGGGGCGCAACGCCGCGCGGGATTTTCATGGCGAGAAACGCTCGAACGCGACCCATGCAAGCACCACTGATCCGGACGCCCGGCTTTATCGCAAGGGTAATGGCCGGGAAAGCAAGCTGTGTTACATGGGCCATGCGCTGACGGAGAACCGCCATGGTCTGGCAGTCGGCGGCGGCGTGACCATTGCGTCGGGCACGGCGGAACGCGAAGCCGCCCTTGATCTGATCGACAGGCATCGCCCGGTGGAGAGTAGAGGCGGGCGGCGTCGGATCACGGTGGGCGGGGACAAGGGTTTTGACGTCGCGGATTTTGTCGAGGAACTGCGGCACCGCAAGGTGACCCCCCATATCGCCGTCCAGGACCACGTCACCAAGACCGGCAAGCGGCGCAAGACCAAGATAGACGGGCGCACGACGCGCCATCCCGGTTACGGCGTCAGCCAACGTTGCCGCAAGCGCATCGAGGAGGTCTTCGGCTGGGTCAAGACGAGCGCGGGATTGAGCAAGACCAAATTCCGGGGCCGCCACCGGGTCGACGCTTCGTTCACCCTGGCCTTGGCCGCCTACAACCTCGTCCGACTACCCAGACTGCTGGCGGAGGCGCCAACATGATGGGCGATGCCGGCACGCCGCTGACCGCAAAGTGGCAGATCATCGAACTGGACGAAGCCCAGGGCATCGGATCGGTCGAGATTGAAGACGGTTTCACCCTAAGACACGAAATCTCATTTCATTTCGGCGATGAATCCGAGTTCAAGGCCCGGCAATGATGACTTTTTCAGCAGCCTGCTAAAGCTGCTCAAGGAGATCGGCCCGGTCACCGAGGCTGCCTCGGCCCATGCCTCACTCCTATTGGCGTACTGTATCCTCGGTCGAAGCGACTTCGAGGCCGTCAACGATGCCACGCTCGTCAACGCGGTCGAGGCCCGGGTCGTCGTCGCGCTTGGCACCGAAGATGGACCGGATGCGCGTCTCGTTTTACTGGCGCTGCATGCGGGTGTGATCGATCCAAGTGTCATCGAGCATTTTGGATTGGAGGCTGAATAGCTGTCCCTCCCATTTATTCCATCTATCGCAGAATTCTTAGAATTGTTCATCACCACCGGATACCTTTTCCGGCATGCATAAGATCATCGAAATCTTCGCGGGCCGCGCGGCGCTCCACACAGAAATCCTTGCCCTGAGACAGCAGGTAGCTGTCCTGAAACGGAAAAGGCCCCGGCCACCGCTTCGGATGGCGGATAGGTTTTTGGGTCATCTGGAGTGACCCCTAAAAGTGGTCCAGATTTGTTAAGAGAGTTTGGCGCATTTTGCCCCCCCGAAAGGAGGACAAAATGAGCCGTAAACGCTACACCCCAGAACAGATTATCAGCATGTTGCGCGAAGCCGAGGTGGCCTTGGCGCAGGGCCAGTCCGTTGGTCAAGCTTGCCGCACGCTCGGCGTATCGGAGCAGAGTTACTATCGCTGGCGCAAGGAATATGGCGGCCTTCGTACTGACCAGGCCAAGCGTCTGAAGGACCTGGAGAAGGAGAATGGCCGTCTCCGGAAGGCGATCTCGGATCTGACGTTGGATAAGTTGATCTTGAAAGAGGCGCTTGAGGGAAATTGCTAAGCCCCGCCCGTCGCCGGCAGTGTGGGCTCAGACCCTCATTGACAACCGCCAGACGAACCGCCACATAAAGCTCCACGCCCCAAATCTCCCGGCCCTCGCTATAACCGACAAGGGGACATAGGTGGCGCAATTCTGCGCCGCCACGACCGAACCGCTCGGCCGCCTCGCGTGGTGCATTATTCCTCCGCCGTTAACGAGAGTGCGCCCGATCCAGAGATGTGCTTGACCTTGCCTACCACGGCCACTTCGTTTACCTGACCTGACGAATGAGCACTTTTTGCACTATTCTGTGGAATAAATTCGCTTTATGTTCTTGTTAGGTTACCAAGGGAAAACCGTCATGGCGACAGGTATCACAAAACGCGAGCAGCACTCTCCAGACGCCATATCGGCGCTCGATTTTCGTGAGGAAACCGGACAAGTTCTATTGGGACGACGATCTCACCGGGTTCGTGATGCATGATTTCATACCGTTGATTTAATTTATAATTTATTTGTTTTCATTTCTCCCGTAAGCGAAACGCAAGCGAATTCAATCAAACTCCAGCGCTTGCGGGCGTATCTCTGACGTAGCTCCCGCCCGTCCATCACCATCAACACCAGTGTGGATGAGTGGCGACGCGAAAACGAAAGCGCGGAGAGAGAGGCGGCGGTCCTAGTCATTCAGGATGACGTAAACGGCGGATGACGGGCTGAGGTCAACGTGGGCGTGACCGCGACCGCTAACATCTTCCATAAGTCTAATGTCTCCGGCTCTGAACACTTGCTTAGCGCCATCACTAGTTCTAATCTCGACTTCGCCGGAAAGATGAATGATCAGCCTGCGTTCGGGTAGCGGATTGAAGTCCCTATTTCTGCTTCCGTCAAACTCCTGGACCCGGACCTCGGAAACATCGGTCAATGCGCCCAATTCAGGGTGCTCCTCTAATCGTAGCTCCTCCATGTGGCTTTCACCGTCGTTTCCCGTGAAAATTCGATGTATTCCCATAGTGCCCCTCCAGATAACATCCAAATATGTTTGAGTTCTGATCTCCGTCGAGAGTTCCTGTGTAGTGCCATAAACCGCTGAATACAGGCTTATTCCGCAAGGCCTAACAACCGTTTGGCGTACATGAGGCCGAGCCAAGTCTGGGCGTCGGCAAGTCCCTGCTCGGCAGCTAGCCTGACTTATTCATCGGAGGCAGAGTTTATCGGTTGATTTTGAGCGCGCGAAGGTTTGTGTTCGGCGCCTTGCGGTGCCGGGGTTTGAGGTTGGCGGTGTCGGGGTTTGGGGTTGAATGGGCTCGGGTTGGCGGGGCACGGCGCCCCGGCGATCAGGGGCCCGCGGCGGCGAGGCGCCCGGCCAGCAGGCGGAACAGGGCGGCATCCGGACAGGCCGAAGCGAAGTGGATGGGCTTTGGTGCATGGACCTAAGGATTAGTATACCTGGCTCCGCTTCCGTCTTTGAGAGTTTGTCATGCCTTTCAAGTTCCACGCATCGCGTCGCCACCATATCCCCAGAGCCAAGTACCGGGTCATGAACTGGCCGGATTATGACCGTGGTTTGGTTCGGCGCGGCGACATTCGTTTCTGGATTGATGAGAGCGCCCTGGAGCAATGGACGCAGCCAAGCGGCGAACTCCTGGTGGCCAGCGGCGGTTTTCAGAGTTGGCGATTTCCACGACACTGATGCTGGGGGTGGTCTTCAGATTGCCGCTGCGCCAGACGGAAGGCTTTGTGCGTTCCCTCGTGGACTTGATGGGGTGCGATCTGCCGGTGCCGGATCACACCACGCTGTCGCGGCGGCGGCGAACGGTGGATGTCGTTGTGGAAACCAGCACGAACAAGCGGTCTACGGATATCGTGCTGGATTCCACGGGCCTGAAATTCTTTGGCGCTGGCGAGTGGGCTCGCGCCAAGCACGGTGAAACGCGGCGCTCGTGGCGCAAGCTGCATATCTCGGTTGACCCGGCCAGCAGCGAGATCCGGACGCATGAACTGACCGGTGACGACACGGCCGATGCGACGATGGCGGGACCGCTGGTCGCCGGTTCCGGTGGGATGATCCGGCGCGTGTTTGCCGACGGCGCCTATGACGGGGAGCCCGTGACAAAAGCGATCCGAGAAGCTCGGCCACCGAATTCACCACCTGAAATCATCATCCCGCCACGCGCCACATCCA
This sequence comes from Alphaproteobacteria bacterium, assembly GCA_965261735.1. Taxonomy (GTDB): domain Bacteria; phylum Pseudomonadota; class Alphaproteobacteria; order SHVV01; family SHVV01. The sequence continues at coordinate 4,298,738 of OZ253470.1, read as the reverse complement.
TTCCTCCCCCGGACACGCCTCATGGCGGATCGGAACGGGAGCACCATGCGGCGGAGATCGCGTCGAAGGGAAGAATGAACTGGCAGAAACGACAGGGCTACGGATTGAGAGAGCGCGTCAAGAGGCTCAACGGCGGCAAGCTCAACGCTCGCACATTCCAATACCAACAAACCGAAATCGCCATGCAGATCGACGCACTCAATCGCTCTATCCGTGCGGCGAAACCAAACACAATCAGGATCCGCTAACCAACCGGGGAATGGGCAATCACACCATCGCGGCTCCATGCACCAAAGCCGTGGGGAGGCGCAGTCTGGACCAATGCCAACGGCGGTCGCCGATCTTGCCTATCTGGGAGTTCTCTCGGTTCTTGTCGGTAACGCGATCGTTGCGGGCCGCAACTGGCGCAATCTGCCGGTCCTCGCCGGGCTTATACTGATGTTGACCGCCAACGTGCTGTTCCATCTCTCCGCGGCGGGCGTGGCTCATGTGGGAGAGGCGGGTGTTCGGCTCTCCATCGCCGTCATGTCGCTGTTAATAACGTTGATCGGCGGGCGCATCGTTCCGAGCTTCACGCACAACTGGTTCGAGCGGCGAGCGGGCCCGAATATCACAGCGCCGATGGGCCGGTTCGACCAAACGACGCTCGCCGTGACAGCGGTTGCGCTCGCGGCCTGGGTGGGATCGGCGCCTATCCCGCTTTCCGGCATTCTCCTAACGTTAGCAGGGGCATTGAACCTCGTCCGGCTGGCACGATGGCGGGGCTGGAGGACGGCAGCCGAGCCGCTTGTGACTGTGTTGCATGCCGGCTACTTCTGGCTTGCATTGGGCCTCGGCCTTCTCGGGGCCTCGATGCTCGTAGACTGGGTGATGGAGCCGTTGGCGCTGCATGTACTTACACTCGGCGCGATCGGGACGATGACCCTGGCCGTCATGACCCGCGCGGTTCTCGGCCATACCGGGCGCGACCTCCACGCTGGACCATGGGTTGTCGCGATATACGGTTTCGCTACGCTGGCGGTCTGCACACGCGCAGCCTTCGAGGTCGTGCCCGCTCTAAGTCTGCTCTGGGCAACCGCCGGCAGTTGGTTTGTCGCCTTCACGCTGTTTACCGCCTATTTCGTGCCGATGTTGTTTCTGCCGCGCAAGGAGTGAAGCCGGTCAGTCTTGGTCCATACGAGTTGTAAAGACGCGCCAATCGAGACGCCGAGACACCAACGGAAAAGAGACGCCGCACTGTCACTAAGGTTCTCTTGCAATATAGAGCGCCTGTCGGACCCTCCCACCAGGTCACAGAGGCCGTTTACATCAGTCCGGCCTGACGGACGGCTGGAAGATAGCCGCGACTGACCGGCGCTTCGTGACCGCCGGTGCCGGCCGAGGGCTCCAGCACGATGTCGCCGGGTCGGATGGCGGCGGCTTGCAGCGCGGCGTAGGCGAGCGGCAAGGGGGTGGAGAACTGCTGTAGGGCAAGCTGTTCTTCCGACCGCCTCGTCTGGGATGGCTCCAGGGCCGCGAGGGTTTCCAGCATGGCGAGCATGGCGGCGGCGGATCCCTGTCCGGCGCCCGCCTCGCGGCGCATGAGGCGGCCGTAACGCTGGATGAACAGCACCATTGCGGCTTCGACCGCTTCGTAGGCGTCCTTCCAGACCCAGGCGCCTTGGCCGTCGCTGGCGCCGAAGGCCGCGCTCATGGCTTCGCGCAGGGTCTTTGCATCAAGCGCTCGGCCTGCCTCAAGCTCGAGAAGCAGAGCGATTGCGGCAGCCAGCAACGCGGCCGGCTTGGAGCGGATGCCTGAGGCATCGGCATTCGCTGGGAATGTGGGATTGGGCTGGACGACGGGCGGACGCGCGGGCGCGTTCGCCGCCGGTTAAGCCGGTGTCATCGCTCTCCCGGCCCCGGTTCACCCGGCCTCAGCGCAACCCGCCTCCTTGCGGGCGGAGGCACGGATATGAAGGATTATGCGGGCGCGGCCCGCGGTATCAGGCTGGTCCGATGTCGATGCGCTCGCCCCAGGGCTGGCGGTATCGATCGCCGCCCCAAACGACCCAAGCCACAGGATATGGGGGCGCGGCCTCGGGGTAGCTGTCACATTCCATGTCGGTCAGGTAGAGGCAGCAGCTTGGATGCACCCCATGCTCATGGAGCCATGCGAAGCCTGGCCGGAAATCGGTCCCGCCGCGTCCCTTGATCGTGATGCTGTCCGGTAGTTCCCCGGCGGGATATTGGGCCGCGTCCTGCAGCACCGCGTCGACCTGAAGGACATAGATGCTGTTCGGTTGCAGTTCGGCGGCGATCTCGCGGACCTCGGCCCAGAACAGGGCCAGCGTTTCGCCCGGCAGCGAGGCGGAGGTATCGATGATGATGGCGATGGCATCGATGCCCTGCGAGTGCATCGAGGGCAGATAGAGATCGCTGTCGATGAACCTCGATCTCGTCCAGGCGCGTCTCGTTGGCATCGGCTTCCTCGACCAATTCTTCGGTCCAGCCGTCGTCCTCCATATTGGCGAGTTCGTCGTTGCGGGTCCTCAAGCGTTCGATCTCGGCCTTCTCCTCGTCCGTCGGCTCGGCCGACCCGCCCAAAGCTCGCGGTAGCGTTCCAGTCCACGTCGAGCCGCGCCTCGGCCCATTTCCCGCGCGTCTCCAGTTCCCTCGCCACGGCCTGTAGGTTGTCCATGGCGAGCTTGTTCAACAGATCGGGATCGTCGAACCAGATCCCCCGCTCGTCCTCCTCGGCGAACAGGTCGCGGTCGATCTGGCCGCCCGCCGCCTCGTAAGCCTCGATGCCGACGAAACGCGCGATGGCGGACGTAGCCGGAACCCGGTCCTCGGTCAGCAGGCGCTTGATCTGCCAGGCGCCGGGCCGGTAGCCCTGCTGGCTCACCGCCGCCCAGACCGTGCTTTGGCGAGCCTGATCCGTGGTGACGGCAAAGGCCATCAATGTTTCCAGATCGATGTCGCCCGCGCGGTAGGCCTCGAGCAGTACCGGTGCGGCGTTGCCGAGCCGCAGCCGCTTCTCCACGGTGCGCTCCGAGACCCCGAAGCGCGCCGCGATGGCGCCCGCCGTGCTACCCGCATCGGCCAGGCGGCGGAAGGCTTCGACCTGATCGGCCGTGTGCATTGCGGCGCGGACACTGTTCTCGGCCAGCGAAACCTCTTCGGCCGCCACGATGCTTCCGATCATGCGGCAGGGCACGGGGTGGTCCTCGTCCAGCGTGCCCTCGGCGGCCAGCGCCTGCATCGCGGCAAGCCGCCGTCCGCCGGCGATCACCGCGTAGCGCCCGGGGCCATCCGCGCCGGGTCCCATGGAACGGGCAATCAGGTTCTCGAGCAGCCCGTGGGCGGCGATCGAGGCCTTGAGCTCGGTGAAGGCCGAATCATCCGCCGGCGTCTTGCGCACATTGTCGGGCGAGAGTTCGAGTTGGGACAGCGGGATGTCAGAGATATCGCGTTCGGGGTCGTGCATTTCAGTCTCCGGGATTGCGTGAATGCGGAACCGGGCGGGGGCACCCTCTTCGGCATCCGCCCTCGCCCGCCTTTGGCTCAAACTCTCGCTCTTATGAGGGCAGACGCAGTCAAGCGGAGAAGTTGGTTGGGTTTACTGCATGGCGAACTCGCTTTCTGGGTTGATCGGATTGATGGTTGATTGCCTTGTAGCCAGGTCGGAACGCTTTTCGCATCGGTCGCGCTTGTGCACATACCCAACTCTCATCCGGGAGGTTTTTCGGCGACGGTCCGCCGGAACCGTCCCTCGATCCCGCTTGCTGCGGGTGCAGCGTTCCGGAGGCGGGGACCATCTCTCGGTCAGCGTGTTTCAGCCTGGAAGAGCTTCGGCCACTCGCCACCCGGCCCAGCCCCGGCCGCGTCCGACCGGTCTGGAACAGCGCGGTCTCGCGATCAGACGAGCGTGGCGCTAGTCGGCACGAGACCGGTCTCGGAGAACCGCCAGAGCGCGATGAGCAGCTTGCGGGCGAGCGCCACGATCATCACCCGGCGGATCCGCCCGCGGGACCCCGCAGTGCGCTCGTTGAACCACTTGCTGAGCGCGCTATCAGGCTGATAGCGCAGCCAACGCCACGCCATTTGGATGAGCTGTGCCCGGATCCATGCCGGACCGTCGCGGCTGATCCCCTGGTCGCGGTACGTGTCTCCGCTCGCCCAAGGGGCTGGCGTCACACCGACCCAGCTCGCGAGTTCGCGACGATTGCGGAACCCGCGGTAGAAGACCTCGTGCGTCAGGATGGTTGCGTCGTTCGGACCGATCGCCTTCAGCCGGGTCAACGCCGCGATCTTCGCCGCCGCCCGCGCTTGGCTTCCCTCGGGCGCATCCACCATCGAGGTTGCCTCTCCAGACAGCACGAACGCATTACGTTCGGCCTCGACCCGGGCGATCTGCTCTTCCACGAGTGCCAGCCGTTCCGCAATCCGCAGGATCTCCTGCCGGGCCCGTGGTGGGAGCGGCGACCCGTACGCGGTCGCCACGTCGGCGAACTTCGCCTCGAAGTCCTTCGAACAGGGCTGCACGTCGAAGATGCCGTGCAACAACCAAGCGGCCTCAGGCTCCCGCCAACTCATGAACCACATCGACCCGGCGCCGGCGCCGGGCGCGATCATGTTTCGGCTGCCGCCGTGGACCAGTAGAATTCCCTGTTCTCCCGAACAAAATCCCTGTTCGTTCAAATAAATTCCCTGTTACATGGTTTAGGGAATTGGACCGAAAACACTAGCGTTTCTGCCATGTTTTGAACACAGGAAAGCTTCTGAATCCCTGCAAAAGAGAAAATTTCCCTGTATTTTCCCTGTTAAACAGGGAATTGGCCTCAGAGACGAGTTCGCGGGAGACTGCCTGCACAGCCAGCCACCCCGGCGAAGCAGTCTCTTCATCGCATAGCTCGGCCAAGCCGCGGGAAACAGGGCCCGTTTCGCGGTCAAACGGAATTCTGAGCTCCTGAACCCGGGAGCATTTCCGGCCATTGCCGGGCTTCGCGGCGTGCGGTCTCCGCGAGCGCGATGCAAGGGTGAGTTTGGTGGCAACAGGGAATCTTTGCGATTACGGCCTCAAAACAGGGAGATTGTAGCGAACTGCCGACCAAAATGAAGAAATTATCTTTTTTTATCAATGACTTCTGAACTTTCCTGTTTTTCTGCAGAACAGGGGGTCTTTTCTGCAGAACAGGGGTTCTTTTCTGCAGAACAGGGGTTCTTTTCTGCAGAACAGGGGTTCTTTTCTGCAGAACAGAGGTTCTTTTCTGCAGAACAGGGGTTCTTTTCTGCAAAACAGGGGGTCTTTTCTGCAAAACAGGGGGAAGGGCAGTCGATATCAGGGAAGCAAATGAAGGGAACAGGAAATAATCCGGCCCGTCTTGCCGTAGTCGAGTGAGCGGGATGTGGGTGCTGGTCCCTATTCCAGCGATGCCGCAATGCCGATTCGGACGGCCTGTTGCGGCCAGTCGAGCGGCATCGGGCCCTTGAGGAGCTGTGCCAGTGTCAGGCCTGCGGATTGGCGACCTTCAACAATCGCTCTTTGGATCTCCGGCGCCAGAAAGGCCAGGCGAACGAGCTGGCGGCGATAGGGCGTATCCGGCGCTGTGACGAGCACGGGCAATCCGCCATCATCGTGGTGCAGCATGGCGTGTGCGGAGCGGAGCGCCTTGACCAGAACAGGGTCCGGCATGTGTCCCGCACTTGGGCCCTTGAGAACCCAGGTCTCGCCACGACGCCGGACAAGGGGCAGATGCAGTCTGGCGAGACGCGCATCGGCCGGATCCGGCTCGAGGCGTTCGTGCGGCTCGAGGCGCTGGCGCATCGCGACGATCCGGTCGATCGGCAGCAAGCAGTGCAGCGACTGATCGTGGAGCTCGGCGCGGACAACAACGATGTCGCAGAGAAGCCGCTTGAGCGCCGGGCGCTCCATGGACGCGCCGGAGAAGCCGCCATCGTCGTAGCGGGCCCGAACTGCTCTCCAACCTTCGCCGGCCTGGCTCTTCACATACGCCGCGCAGGCTTCGCGCTGCGCATCGAGGGAGTTGAACGCCTGCTCGAGGCCTTCCTCGCTACTCTTCCTCGTATAGAGGGCACAGTGGAGACGGGGTTGGCTCATTTGGCGGATCGGAGGCCGAAGAAGCGCGGGCCATTCCAACGCGTGCCCGCGATCGCGGTCGCGGCCGCGGAGAGGCTCTTGAAGAGTTGACCCCCGTGGCGAAACCCCTCTTCTTCGACCGTGACCTGGACTATCTGCCCTTGCCATTCGCGCTGCAGCGTGGTCCCGATCCCGAGCTCAAGACCTTCTGCCTGGACCCGCTGGCGGCGCTTGAGCTTGCGCCGTGTGTCACGATCGAGACCGCCGAGAGCCTCTGCCTGCAGCCGCCAGGCCAGACAATGACGCAACAGCGCAGCCGAGCGCAGCTTCGGCGGGACACCGTAGCGGTTGCGCCAAACCTCTCGAAGCCCTTCGAGACCAAGGGGCGTGAGCGCCTCGATCTCGTCCGCAAGCGGCGCCTCGCCGGTCATGTCACCGGTTCCTCGATGCGGTAGCGCCGCTGGCCCCCTTCTTTCTCGGACCGGATGACGTGGCCCTTGCGTCGCAGCGCACCGGCGAGCCCGCCTCGAACCGAATGGGGCTGCCAGCCCGTTGCCTTACAGAGTTCGGCGATGGTCGCGCCGCCCGGGGCACTGAGATGGGCGACGAGAAGAGCGAGCTTCGTGGTCCCCGGCTCCGGGCGCTCGCCCTCGAGTCACCGAGCGGCGCCATCGCCGCCGCCTGTATGCGCTCGGCGCGCATCAACCTGATGGCGGACCTGATCCTGGTCAAAGAGCCGCACACGCCCTCGCTGACGCCGTGGCACCACGACCAACCCTACAACTGGTACGACGGCTCCCAGGCCTGCGGTATGTGGCTCTCGCTCGACACCGCCACCGCGGAGAGCGGCGCCGTAGAGTGGGTCACGGGCTCGCACAAATGGGGACGCTGGTTCGAGGCGGCGCCCTTCGATGGCTCCGACGCCTACGAGCTGAGCGACGGTTTCGACCCGATGCCCGACTTCGATGCGGCCCGCGACCAGTACCGGATCGTCGGCTTCGACACCGAGCCGGGCGATTGCATCGTCAACCATCTGCTCACGATTCACTCGGCGCCCGGCAACCAAAGCGACCGGCGGCGGCGCGCCATCATCTATCGTTTCGCGGGCGACGACGCGACCTACGCCGAGCGCGGCCCGGGGCGGCCGAAACCGCTGCGCGACCCCGGCCTCAAGCCCGGCGATCCCTTTCCCCCCGATCACGACCAGTTCCCGCTCATCTGGCCGCCCCGCGCCGATACCGAGCGCACGGCCTCCGAGGCGCGATAGGGGGGCGCTGGAGCGGTCCCGCGATCGATCCTAGTGGATTGATCGGAACGAAAGAGTCCGATTTGAGATTCCGTATTGTGCGGTGTCATGCGAGTCTGTGCTATGCGCACCGGCATCCATTTTACTGTCACGTCTGGCGACCGTCAGCGATTGCAAGCTATCGTCGCGGACCCGAAGAGCTCGCAGAAACATGTCTGGCGGGCGCGGATCATCCTGAAGAGCGACGAGGGGCTCGGGAACTCGTCGATCATGGCCGAGACCGGCAAGTCCAAGACCTGTGTCTGGCGCTGGCAGGAGCGGTTCATGCACGAGGGTGTCAACGGCTTGCTTCGCGACAGGTCCCGTCCGCCTGGCAAAGCGCCGATCCCGCCGGAGCGCGTCGCCGAGATCGTCCGCCTGACCCAGCAAGCGCCGCCGCACGAGGCGACCCACTGGACGCTGCGCGCGATGGCGAAGGTTGCTGGCGTCGCGGCGTCGACGGTCCAAGCGATCTGGAAGGCCCATGGCCTCAGCCCGCACCGCTGGCGGCACTTCAAGCTCTCCAATGATCCCGCCTTCGCCGAGAAGCTCACAGATATCGTCGGCTTGTATGTCGATCCGCCGGCCCATGCCGTGGTGCTGTCGGTTGATGAGAAATCACAGATCCAGGCGCTCGACCGCACCCAACCCGGCTTGCCGATGAAGAAGGGCCGCGCCGGTACGATGACCTATGATTACAAACGGCATGGCACGACGACGCTGTTCGCCGCGCTCAACGTGCTGGACGGTACGGTCATCGCACAGAACATGCAGCGCCACCGCCATCAGGAGTTCATCCGCTTCCTCAACCGCATCGAGCGCGAGGTGCCGACGGACAAGGCCGTCCACGTCATCCTCGACAACTACGCCGCGCACAAGAAGGACAAGGTCCGCGCCTGGCTCGCCCGCCATCCACGCTGGACCTTCCACTTCACGCCAACCTCGTGCTCGTGGCTCAATGCCGTCGAGGGCTTCTTCGCCAAACTAACGCGGCGCAGGCTCAAATACGGCGTCTTCCAATCCGTCGTCGACCTTCAGGACGCCATCAACCGATTTGTCCGCGAATACAATGACGCAAACCCAAAACCCTTCATCTGGAAAGCCGACCCCGATCATATCATCGCCGCACGAAACAGAGGGTTCCAAACGTTGGAATCAATCCACTAGGTGCGCTGGCACGGTCCGCCGCACGGTTGCGCATCGCAGTGTCGCTGTAGCATGATGCCACGCGTCATACTCTTTTCTAATAATTCCACGGGATAGGGAGGGTACCTATGTTTAACAGAACGGGACGTGCGCCGAGGCTGCGTTCGGCGGTGCTCGGCGGGATTGGCGCGCTCGTCGCGGCGGTCCTCGGGGCGTCGGTCGCCCAAGCCCAGACTTCCTACAGTTCGGGGAGCTTTCCCGGACCCTCTGTCAGTGCGCACCCCCTCGCGATCATTCTCGCCAAGGGCTACGACAAAAAGAACGGGTACTCGCTGGACTGGCAGATCCGCACCACGGGCGCCGCGTTCTATAACGACCTCTTCACCGGCGTCTACAACGGCATCCTGTTCTCGGGCCTCGACGTCATGGCGAAACAGTACAACAAGGGCGTGCCGATCCGTATCGTCAGCGGCAGCGCGGCCTACCCATGGCCCGTGGTGGTGCGGGCCGACAGCGGCATCAACAAGATCTCGGACCTCCGCGGCAAGACCGTCGGCTTCCCCAAGGTCTCGTATATCTGGGCCTACCTGACGCTGGTGCTCAAGCACCATGGGCTGGATATCGACAAGGACGTCAAGGTCATCAACCTCAACATCATCCAGGCCATCAACTTGCTCGAGCGCGGCGACTACGATGCCGCCACAGTGCTGACCGGACAGACGATCGACCTCTTCAGCAAGGCTCCCGGCAAGTTCCGGGTGCTGTTCTTCCCCGACGACGAGGTGGCCAAAATCCTCGGCCGTGGCCGCATGTATCAGGCGACCGCCATGCGCGCCGATTTCATCGATAAGAACCCGCAGGTCGTGAAGGGCGTGCTGCAGTCCGTTAGGGAGGCTCAGGCCCTGCTCGACAACGACATCGAGGAAGCCATCAAGATCCTCGGTCCCAAGACCAAGATCACGGGCGCCCAAGGCTCGGGCGGGGCCAGCCTCAAGGAGCACGTCGTGCGCTCGATGTACAAGGATGGCTTCGCCGGACGCACGATGCGCTGGTTTGCCGTGCCGGCCAAGGACCTCAAGGACATATTCATGGCCGAGTTCCAAATCTACAAGGACCTCGGGATCATCGAGAAGGTCCCCGACGAGGGCATCTTCCACCTCAACTAGCCTCGGTCGCGGAGGCGCCGTACGGTTGCGGCGTCTCCGCTCCCCCGCGGCCCGCCCCGGCTGGCCCGACGCTCCGGGAACCCGAGTGTTATTCGGCGTACGTATTCAGCGCCGATCGGCGTACTAACATAGTGAAATCGTTAGAGTCCGAGGCGTCAAATTCTTACCTGCCCATCCCTGAAAGTCATCCGGCGATGAGGAGGCGATAGGGCATGGGCTGGTTTCGTGCGGCGCTATGGACGAAACGCGGGATCATTGTCTGGAGTTGATAGCGCCGGTTGTAGCGCCAGGCGAAGCTGGCGAGATAGCGTCCGGCATGGTCGGGGCCGAGCTTGCGATAAGTCCCGGTGATCGCGCTTTTGATGTTGCCGAGCGTCGTGTTCACCCATTTGAACGATGCCATGCGGGCCGCCTGGCGGCCCGACCCGGTGCGGATCGCCTGGTGGCTGCAGGCGGCTTCTTCGAGTGCGCTCCAGCAGCCCAGGCCGTCCGTCACAACCGCCGCTCCGGGGGCCAGCCAGTGCTTGGCGCCGCGCGCGATCTCGCGCTTGCGGAAGCCCTTGACCGACGCCAGCTTCAGCTTGCGCGGGCGCCCCTCGGGACTGGTCGAGACCGCCGCCACGAAGGGCGTTTTGCCCGCCGCGCCGCGGCCCCGCTTGCCGCCGGAGCGCACCCCGCCGAGATAGGCGTCGTCCATCTCGACCCGCCCCGTAAGCGCCGTCTCCCCCTCGCGCCGCGCCATCACCGCCATGATCTTGTGCTTCACGGCCCAGGCCGTCGGCTGCTTGACCCCGAGACGGCGGCCGAGTTCCACCGACGAGATGCCGTTCTTCGCCGTCACGATCAGGTGGATGGCGGCAAACCAGACTGTCAGCGGCAGCTTGGTCGCGTGGAAGATCGTGCCCGCCGTGGGCGATGTCTGCTTCTTGCACCGGTTGCATTGATAGAGACCCCGACCCGCCAACACGCAATGCTCCCGATGGCCGCAGCAGGGGCAGACGAAGCCGCCCGGCCAGCGCAGCCGGACCAGCGCCGCGCGGCACTGCTCCTTGGTGCCGAAGGCCTCCCGAAACGCCTCGTCGTTCAGACCACGCACGCGCGATGCAACCTTGAACCCCATAACCGTGACCCCCTCATACAGAACATATTGAGAACATACCTTGCCTATCCGGTTAACGCCCATGACCGCTACATGTAGGGTGCCGCCACTCTCCCGAGTAAAGCTCGGCATAGGTTGGAGCAGAGGTGTCGCCCGCGATGCCGAGCAATGAGCGGAAGGCGTTGAACGGGTAGAACCGCCTGTTGAAGCGGAAGGTGAACTCGTTGAGGTAGGCTTGTAGGTGCTGGTGGCTAACGCCGTGGTGGATACCGATCAGCCACGTCTTCAGGTTGGCGAAAACCAGATGGATGATCGGCAGGTATTGCTCGGCAACCTCTGGATCACCACACTCGGCAACAGCGAAGTGCTCATAGCCGCGCTTCCCGAGGCCAGCATAGCCGCTCCAATCGTCAGTAACGATCAGCGATCGCGGCGCGACGGTGCTCTCGACGAACCCACAGAGCGACTCGGCGCTACGGTCGAGCACGACGGCGAGCCGAACGCGTCCGGCATAGCGTCCGTCTTTCCGGTTGTCGAGCTTGGTGCCCGGCTTTCGATGACGCACCTCGATGGCACAGGAGACGGGAACCTTGTGGTGAACACCACGGCCTTCCCCACGCGTTCGCCCGCCAACCCAGGTTTCGTCCATCTCAACATGGTTCTTGGGCTGTCCACCGATCCTGTCTTGGTTGGGCCGCACCATGCCCGAGCGGAGCTTGTGGAGAATTTGAAAGGCCGTCTCGTAGCGCGAAAGACCAAGTTGCCGCTGAAACTGCACGGCGGACATGCCGGGCGTCTGACTGGCGACCAGATAAGCGGCCCAGAACCAGACGTTCAGCGGAGTGTGGCTACGCTCCATCACTGTTCCCACCGTCAGCCCGGTGTTCTGGCGGCACTTGCGGCAGCGCAGGACGCCAGGGCGGTTTTCAAAGTGGAACGGCTCTCCCGCCGTGCCGCAGTGCGGGCAGGCAAAGCCGTCTCCCCAGCGGGCTTTCTCCAGGTAGGCGGCGCAGGCCGCATCATCGGGGAAAAGTCGCTGGAACTCGGGTAGCGAATGCGGGAATGGGAGATCGGCGCGGTCGAGAACATCCATGGCGCGCTCCCCTATATCCGGGTTGCGCCCATTCTAGCCCTAGTGGGTGTGGGTGTAAACCGGATAGGCAAGCCTCAATCCATAACCACTTCAGCCACGAACGCCATCTCAACCGCCGCGATATTTTCAAACAAACCCGAGCCGCCGCCTTGGCCGAGTGGCGTCAACTTGCAGCCTGAGAGGCCTGGTTTGCAGGTTCTTCAGATCCTATCCAGTTCGTCTGATGGTATGGAAGCCCCCTACGGCTTCACGATGAGCCATACTGGAGTGTGTTGAACAACCCAGACAGAGGGAGCGTCCACGATGGATATTACGACAATTGGGTTTGATCTGGCAAAGACGGTGTTCCAGGTTCACGGTGCTGATGGTGAGGGACGACCGGTACTACGGCGGAAGCTGCGCCGCGGGAAGGTGTCAATTGCGACTGAAAATTTCCCACTTTTGTCGATCGAAATATTTCTCACTTTGAGCGTTCGGTCGTACCCCCAGACGCGGTGTTTGGGGTGTCGGACTTGGTCGAGCTGTAGGTAACCGGGTTGGCGCAGCGACCGCCAAGAGTCTGGCGGCGACAACCCGGTTATCCACAGCGGGCGGGTGTCACCGCTCCTGTCTCCGTTTGAGCCGGCGATCACGCGGCGGCTCTTTTCCTGCGTCGATCCGAGCCGGACTGCAGCAGGTTCTGATGCTCCTTCATCCGGTAGCTGTTGCCCCGGATGTTGACGATGTGGCAGTGGTGCACAAGGCGGTCGATGAGAGCCGCCGCCATGACCTCGTCGCCGAGCACGCCACCCCAGTCCTCGAAACCCTTGTTCGACGTCAGCACAGTCGACGCCCTCTCGTGCCGGGCGTTGATGAGCTGGAAGAAGAGCACGGCGCCGTCCTGGTTGACCGGCAGGTAGCCGATCTCGTCGACCACCAGCAGGGCCGGATGGGTGAGCACGCGCAGCCGCCGGGTCAGATTGCCGGCGGCCTTGGCCTCGGTGAGGGACTCGATCAGCGCCGCGAGCGTGCCGTAGTAGACGCGCCGGCCGGCCTCGGCCGCCGCGATCGCGAGGCTGATCGCCAAGTGCGTTTTCCCGACGCCTGGTGGGCCGAGCAGGATCACGTTCTCGCCGCGGTCCAGGAAGCCGAGCTCGTGCAAGCTCTCGATCTGCTCGCGCTTGATGCTGGGCTGGAAGGCGAAGTCGAACTGATCGAGCGTCTTCACAGCCGGCAGCCGCGAAGAGCGCATGGCGGTCTGGAGACGGCGGTTGTTGCGCAGCACGATCTGGGCGTTCAGCAACTGCTCGATGGCCTCGGCCGCCGAGATCGTGCCGCCGTCGGCGTCCGAGAGGATGCCGTCGACGGCCTCCAGCGCGCCCGGCATCTTGAGGTCCGCCAGCATTGCCCGCAGCCGGTCGCGCCGGGCCGGCGCCGGAGCGTTCATTGCAGCGCCTCCGCATAGACACTAAGCGGTCGCTGCTCGACCTTCACGGTTGCCGGCAGTCGCCGCGGCGCGGGCTCCGGAGCATGCCGGACGCCGAGACGTCGATAGGGATGGTTCGCCAAGGGGAGAAGCACCGCTCGCTCGTCGCGCTCGAAGCGGTCGACAGGACGCTCCCCGGTCGTGGCATGCCGGCGGACGTTGGCTGTGCCCTCCAGCCAGCGCACGGCCTGCTCGTTGAGATCGTTGTCATTCGCAAACGAGCGGCCGTAGAAGAAGCTCTCGCGGATGTAGCGGATCGGGCGCTCCACTTTGCCCTTGGTCTGGGCCCGATAGGGTCGGCACGAGCGCGGCATGAACCCCCAGTGCGCGGCGAACCGCAGAAACTCCTCGTTCAGCACCAGGCCGCCGCCGGCCCCGCGGTCGTCGGACAGCACCACGGCGCGCATCTGGTCGAACAGCAGCTCCTCCGGAACCCCGCCGAACCGGTCGAAGGCGCTCTCCAGACCTTCCATCAGGACCGGCATGGTCTGCCGAGTATAGAAGTGCAGCCACAGCAGCCGGGTGAAGCCGAGGACGATCACCAGGGCATGGCGCCGGCCCCAGGGCAGCGTGAACGTACCGAAGTCCACCTGGCCCTGACGCCCCGCCGGCGTCTCGAACCGGACCAGCGATTCAACCGGTTCGCGCGGTCGCGTCGCCCGCACGTAGTCGTTCACGCGAGAGTAGCAGCCCGGGTAGTCCGCAGCGCGGACCTCATCGAAAAGCCGCTTCGCCGACAGCTTCGGGAACGCCTCAAGACGGGCGTCGATGATCGCCTTGTAGGGGTCCAGCTTGTGGGCCACCGGCGGACGGGGCGAATACCCTCGCGCACCGGCCGCCAGATCCCGGTCCAGTTGGCCGGTATCGACCCAATTGTGGATCGTCCGACGGTTCACCCCGAACCGCCTCGACAGCTCCGCCTTCGAGACACCCCGGTCCAGATAGTGCTTCAACAACATCCTGGTCTCCCATTTGTACATCCGCGCACCGATCCCGCTCTGTTGGCAAAGCCAACAGAGCGGCCCGGGACGCCTTCAGCGACAAGCCCAAAGTGAGAAATTTTGGGTCGTTACAAATGGGAAATTTACGGTCGCTACCAACAGAAGGTGCTGGCGTTCTTCGCCGGATTGCCATCCTGTCTTGTCGGTATGGAAGCCTGTGCCTCTGCGCACTATTGGGCTCGGGAACTGCAAGCACACGGGCACAAAGTTCAGCTGATTCCGCCTCAATACGTTCGTCCCTTCGTCAAAACGAATAAGAACGACGCAGCGGATGCGGAAGCGATCTGTGAGGCAGTGACGCGTCCGACGATGCGCTTTGCACCGGCGAAAAGCGCCGAGCAGCAGTCGGTTCTGATGCTGCACCGGGCCCGAGAGCTGTTGGTCCGTCAACGCACGATGGTGATCAATGCGCTGCGCGGCCACTGTGCGGAGTTCGGACTGATCGTCGCTCAGGGGGCGTCGAAGGTGGAGGAACTGGTTGCCATTATCGAAGATCCCGGCGATGTGCGACTGCCGCCTCTGGCACGCGAGGCGCTTGGCTCTCTGGTTGAGCAGCTCCGCTCTGCTCAGGCCCGGATCAAGCAGCTGGAGGCGACACTTATGGCATGGCACCGCTCCAACGAGGCGAGCCGCCGGCTTGCGACGATCCCCGGCGTCGGTGTCATCACCGCGACGGCGCTGGTCGCGACGATCGGAGATGGCGCGCAGTTTCGCTCGGGCCGGCAGCTCTCGGCCTGGCTCGGTCTCGTGCCCCGACAACACTCGAGTGGCGGCAAGGACAGGCTGGGGCGGATCTCGAAGCGCGGGGATGGCTATATCAGGCGCTTGCTCGTGCATGGTGCGCGAAGCGTGCTGCGCTGGCGCCGCGCCAAGCCGGGCACGGGGCCTGGCTGGACCGACCGGCTCCTGGCGCGGCGGCCGACAAACGTGGTGCTGGTCGCCATGGCCAATAAGGCAGCCCGTGTCGCCTGGGCACTGCTCAGGTACGAGCGTATCTACCGACCGACGCCGGCATAGCCAGCTGGCAAACCGGGATCAAATTGCGAGGGTGACGACGATTTGATGGCGAAACAGGGTTCCACCCGAGATCGGCCAAACCCGAGGCATTGTCCGAGCATCAAGCTCGTTAGTCTGACTGGGCGTCGATCTTTCGGATTCCATCAGGGCCAGCGGTCAGCGTACCGCAGCGAAAAGGCCGGATACATGACTGCAAGCTCTACCGCCGATTCAAATCAGTTTTCCCCTTGCAACACCGGGGGCGTCCATACATGACAACGCCTTCCTGTGACCTATTTCCATTTCATTCTACGCAACCGCGGCTTTCTGAGCTTCGGGATGCTGATGATGTTCTCGTCCAGCTTTGGGCAGACCTATTTCATCCCCTATATCCGGTTTGCGCCCATTCTAGCCCTAGTGGGTGTGGGTGTAAACCGGATAGGCAAGGATCGATGGACGAAGGCGCCGGAGGCGGGGATACTGCCATGGCAATGCTCCCGATGTTGGGTTTCGAGACACGGCATCGTACCGCCTCTGGCGGTGCGGAGCGTTCCCACCTCCCCTGCTCCACCCTGCCGTCGTGACAAAATCCTGCCTTGGAGCGGCCCATTGTCACGAATAGCCGTTTTCGGCCGTTCGTCTCGACACAAAAACGCACTAAATCAATGACTTAGATTTTCCATACCAGACCCACACCCTCATGGGGGCAGAAATAACGAACCAGACACGGCTAGAACCGCAACGCCACTATTCCGGGCCGGAGTTTCTTCGAGAGGGTTTTCGCCCGCTTTTCTTCCTGGCCGGGCTGTGGGCTGCGCTGTCTGTGCCCCTATGGATCGGGATCTGGTCGGGGGCGATCTCATATCCCGGGCTGGGCGATGCGACGATGTGGCACGTCCATGAGATGATGTTCGGGTATGTCGGGGCGGCGCTCGGTGGCTTCGTGTTGACCGCGGTGCCGAACTGGACCGGGCGCCCTCCAGTAAGGGGCTGGCCGCTCGGCGCACTCGCCTTGATCTGGCTTTGCGGCCGGGGTGCCGTCTGGTGGGGAGGCGCAGTCGGACCAATGCCAACGGCGGTCGCCGATCTTGCCTATCTGGGAGTTCTCTCGGTTCTTGTCGGTAACGCGATCGTTGCGGGCCGCAACTGGCGCAATCTGCCGGTCCTCGCCGGGCTTATACTGATGTTGACCGCCAACGTGCTGTTCCATCTCTCCGCGGCGGGCGTGGCTCATGTGGGAGAGGCGGGTGTTCGGCTCTCCATCGCCGTCATGTCGCTGTTAATAACGTTGATCGGCGGGCGCATCGTTCCGAGCTTCACGCACAACTGGTTCGAGCGGCGAGCGGGCCCGAATATCACAGCGCCGATGGGCCGGTTCGACCAAACGACGCTCGCCGTGACAGCGGTTGCGCTCGCGGCCTGGGTGGGATCGGCGCCTATCCCGCTTTCCGGCATTCTCCTAACGTTAGCAGGGGCATTGAACCTCGTCCGGCTGGCACGATGGCGGGGCTGGAGGACGGCAGCCGAGCCGCTTGTGACTGTGTTGCATGCCGGCTACTTCTGGCTTGCATTGGGCCTCGGCCTTCTCGGGGCCTCGATGCTCGTAGACTGGGTGATGGAGCCGTTGGCGCTGCATGTACTTACACTCGGCGCGATCGGGACGATGACCCTGGCCGTCATGACCCGCGCGGTTCTCGGCCATACCGGGCGCGACCTCCACGCTGGACCATGGGTTGTCGCGATATACGGTTTCGCTACGCTGGCGGTCTGCACACGCGCAGCCTTCGAGGTCGTGCCCGCTCTAAGTCTGCTCTGGGCAACCGCCGGCAGTTGGTTTGTCGCCTTCACGCTGTTTACCGCCTATTTCGTGCCGATGTTGTTTCTGCCGCGCAAGGAGTGAAGCCGGTCAGTCTTGGTCCATACGAGTTGTAAAGACGCGCCAATCGGCTTTGGTGCATGGAGCTGCGATGGTGTGATCGCCCATTCCCCGGTTGGTTAGCGGATCCTGATTGTGTTTGGTTTCGCCGCACGGATAGAGCGATTGAGTGCGTCGATCTGCATGGCGATTTCGGTTTGTTGGGATTGGAATGTGCGAGCGTTGAGCTTGCCGCCGTTGAGCCTCTTGACGCGAGCCATGGCTGTTTCGCCAAGCGCTCTCAATCCGTAGCCCTGTCGTTTCTGCCAGTTCATCCTTCCCTTCGACGCGATCTCCGCCGCATGGTGCTCCCGTTCCGATCCGCCATGAGGCGTGTCCGGGGGAGGAATGGATGTGGCGCGTGGCGGGATGATGATTTCAGGTGGTGAATTCGGTGGCCGAGCTTCTCGGATCGCTTTTGTCACGGGCTCCCCGTCATAGGCGCCGTCGGCAAACACGCGCCGGATCATCCCACCGGAACCGGCGACCAGCGGTCCCGCCATCGTCGCATCGGCCGTGTCGTCACCGGTCAGTTCATGCGTCCGGATCTCGCTGCTGGCCGGGTCAACCGAGATATGCAGCTTGCGCCACGAGCGCCGCGTTTCACCGTGCTTGGCGCGAGCCCACTCGCCAGCGCCAAAGAATTTCAGGCCCGTGGAATCCAGCACGATATCCGTAGACCGCTTGTTCGTGCTGGTTTCCACAACGACATCCACCGTTCGCCGCCGCCGCGACAGTGTGGTGTGATCCGCTACCTGCAAATCGCACCCCATCAAGTCCACGAGGGAACGCACAAAGCCTTCCGTCTGGCGCAGCGGCAATCTGAAGACCACCCCCAGCATCAGTGTCGTGGAAATCGCCAACTCTGAAAACCGCCGCTGGCCACCAGGAGTTCGCCGCTTGGCTGCGTCCCATTGCTCCAGGGCGCTCTCATCAATCCAGAAACGAATGTCGCCGCGCCGAACCAAACCACGGTCATAATCCGGCCAGTTCATGACCCGGTACTTGGCTCTGGGGATATGGTGGCGACGCGATGCGTGGAACTTGAAAGGCATGACAAACTCTCAAAGACGGAAGCGGAGCCAGATATACTAATCCTTAGGTCCATGCACCAAAGCCCTTCACGATGGTATAGCCGCCGGTGAACCCGTGCTCGTCCCGTAGCCGCTCGAATATCCGGTGCGCCGTGTGGCGCTGCTTGCGCGGCACGTCCGGATCCGTGTCCGCCTCCAGGATCGCGTCGACGATGCCGGTGAACCCGTCCAGCTTGGGCCGCCGGACCGGCTTCGTCCGGCGGTAGCCCGGTGGCGCCGAGTAGGTCAGCATCTTCTTCACCGTGCGACGGTCAATGCCGAACCGCCGGCCCGCCTCGTGATGATTCAGACCCTCGTCGACAACCGCCAGTCGAACCGCCGCATAGAGCTCCACGCCGTACATCTCCTGCCCCTCGTCGCAACCGACAAGGGACCATGAGTGGCACAATTTTGCGCCGCCGCGACCAAACCGCCCGGCCGCCTCGCGTGGAGCATTATTCCTCCGCCGTTAACACCTGGCTGGCCGGGATGCTGGCGCGCAAGCCGAGGATGCTCGTCGCGGTGGCGCTGGCCAACAGGATGGCGCGCATCGTCTGGGTGCTACTGACGAAGAAGGAGAGCTACCGGGCTCCCGCCACCGCCTGAGAGAACGGCGAAGTGCGGGAAGCCGTCGGGGATGTGGGCAGGACGGAGGACAGGTAAGGGCAAAGGTCAACGAGACCGGGTTGGGAAAACCAGCATCCGAACGGAGAGCTTTCAAGCTCGCGTAACCGATTTGGACCCAATCCGCGTATCTCCATACGGGCCCGCGGCGTGTCATCTGCCGCATAGAGAGGCCGGACACACGACAGCACCTGACCGCATGCACCGAGCCGACCAAAAACTGCTTGCATCAACGGGGGCGTCCACACACGCTCGACATGCTTCCCACCTTTGACCTGGCCGGCGTGAGCGCCGGGGCAACGATCTGCCACGATCACTATTTGGGGTTGCTTCCGTGCTTTCTTGCCAAGTGCGGCGCACAGCTTTGGGTCAACCCAAGCTTTGACAATGTGACCGATATCAAATGGTCGTCCGTTCTTCGGCTGCGAGCGGTGGAGAACCGCTTCTTCGCTCTCTATACGCTCCATTGCGACGCGAACGGGCGCAGAACCCACCCCTTCGCGTTCTCTCCACAAGGCGATGAGCTTTTGGCGAGGCGGGCGGGCTCCGAGGTCGTGCAGCCTCTGGCTGAATGCGGTGAGGCCGGAAGCATCTACATCGTCGATCTCGACATGGCCGAGGTTGGTGAGCCACTGGACTGGGCGAAGCTCCCTCCCGCAATGAAACCGAAGCGCGGTCGAAACAGGCGGCCCCACTCACCTCACAAGGGTTCTGCGTGCGCGCCAGCTGGAGCGAGTCGTGGTCGACCGTGCCGGGGCGGCGAAATTGTCACACTCGCCGGCCTCAAGACCGGCTCTGTGACGGACACCGTCGCTGCCTCGGAGAGTTGTGCTGGATGTTAACGAACTGGCCGCTGCGAGCTGCCAGGTAGACTCGGACCCCGAAGCCGGTCAGTCCGTTACCAAATGCGGAGTCGGCAGCATCGATGATCAACGACCGCCGCTTGTGGGTTTGAACATGCGACGGGCTATGCCGCTCTTATCGACGATCGCGTGCTTGGCCGCTCCCAGAATGTGCAGGGCAAGCAGAGGTATGAACAAATGCCCGGAGACATCATGCACCTCTTCCATGAGCTCGTGGAATCCCCGGCTTGACGCAATCGGTGAGGGAATGGCCACACCAAATACGTCCAGGGGAATCCCCTGCGACCAGGGCAACAGGTACCCGGTTATCACTGCGACAACGATAGCCGCCAGAAACCCCCACTGCACCCCTCGCGCGGCGGTGTTGAGCAGGAAAGCCTGATCCGGCAAATCGATCATGCCGCGTCTGACGCGATGCCAAACGCGCCACAGAAGAAGCGCGCCGACGATGGCGCCGCCGCTCACATGAAAGACATACGCCGAGCTACCGCGCTCCCCATCGTGGGTAAGGAACAACGCAACCACGAAGATTGTCGCAAGCCAGTGAAGAACAATAGACTAGCGGCGAATAGCCGTCCGAGCGGAGCATGATGCCTCCTTTGCGCCACACGCCGCCCTTTGCGCACGGTTCGTCTCAAGACTTGGGGCGGTCAGCGTCCTTCTGACGACGGCGGCGGCAAGGGCGATTGCGGCGATGAAGTTTTTGATGTTGCGGTCGAAGCGGGTGGCTATACGGCGCCAGTCCTTGAGGCGGCAAAACATGCGCTCGATGATGTTGCGCTGCCTGTAGACGGTCTTGTCATAATGGTATTGGACCTTAGCGGTTCTTGCGCGGTGGGATGACGGCCGTGGTTCCGCGTTCTGCCAGCCAGTCGCGCAGGGCTTTGCTGTCATAGCCCTTGTCGGCGACGAGTTCGGCGGCGGGCGGCATGGCTTCGATATAGCGCTGGGCGACCTTGCAATCATGGACGTTTCCTGGTGTCAGGAGCAGGACGAGGGGCCTGCCTTTCGCATCGCAGACAGCGTGGAGCTTGGTGTTGCGGCCCTGTCCCTCCCATTTATTCCATCTGCGGCAGAAACCTTGGGATTTTTCATCACCACCGGATACCCTTTCCGACATGCATAAGATCATCGACCCCCCCCCACCGTCTTCCGCAAACTCTTCGTCGGTCGTCACACAGAACTTCTTGCCCTCCGCCAGCAGGGAGCCGTCCTGAAGCGGAAAAGGTCCCGGCCATCGCTTCGGATGTCCGATGGAATAAATGGAAGGGGCAACCTGCTATCGCAGGGCAAGGATTTCTGTGTGGAGTGCCGCGCGGCCCACGAAGATTTCGATGATCTTATGCATGCCGGAAAGGGTATCCGGTGGTGATGAAAAATTCCAAGGTTTCTGCGATAGATGGAATAAATGAGAGGGACAGGGACAGGCGTCATCCCAGCTAGTCCACCGCCGAATCAGCTTCCCTTGAAGGTCAGGCTGGCGGGCGAGATCAAGACGCCAAACGTCTCACACCAGATTACGACGCTGGCATAGTCGCGGGGATTAACGCCCTCGGGGATCGGATAGTTCTGGCTGCCGCGAAATGCGCGAAGTCGTCCAAGGTCCTTGAATTCGGCATCCTTGACGTCGCTCGAATTCTTGACGTCCTTCTTCTTGACCAGATAGACGTGGTATTTTGGACCAGGGCCGACCTCGAACCCATTTTCAATTCGCACGAGATCGCGAAATACGGTCACCGGCCCTTTGCCATAATGAACCGGATCCGACGGATTTGCGTGGATGAAAGTGCCATCCGCCACGGCCTGGCGATTGGACGCATCCAACGTTTCGTTAGCGACGACGTCAGCTAAAAATATATAGGGATAAACGAATAAGCCACCGGCGAATCCGATACCGGCGCCGATGACACCGCCAATGATCAGGATGACCAATATTCTCAGCATGTGACCCAACCTCACCCGACGCGATACTCTGTGTCTATCGAAATTGCTCCGTCGGCCGTGGCCCGGCCTTCCTCGACACCGAGGGGGAGAATCCTACGCCGTCCATCGTGGCTGTGTCTCGAAAGTGGTGGAAATTTGAGGATGGCGTAATCTCCGGGTGACAAGACAACCACCCAATCGGCGGCTAGCACCGCCAAGGAGATCACGCCATGAAGAACACTACCGAGACTTCCGCGCTTTCGCTACTGGCCAATGACGCCGGCTATGATCCGCTCGAGGACCGGCTGCGGGAGAACATCAGATCCACGATCGAGGCCGTTTTTGAGGAGGAACTTGCGCAGTTTCTCGGGCGCTGCCGATACGGTCGAGAGGACGCGCTTCGGCAAGGGTATCGGAACGGGCACCGGGAGCGGCAACTGACGGGGACATTCGGGACCGAGAGGGTGAGCGTGCCGCGTGCGCGGATCGTTGAGGAAGACGGTCGGGCGTCGGAATGGCGTTCGCGGGCGCTGCCGCGCTACCAGCGGCTGACCAGAAAGGCCGAGGCGCTGATCGCTTCGGTGTATCTGTCCGGAACCAACACGCGGCGGGTGAAACGCGCGCTGTTCGGGCTCTTCCGGGGTGCTGTGAGCAAGGACGTTGTGAGCCGGGCGTGGCGCAAGGTGAAGGTCGATTGGGACGCCTGGTGCAGCCGTGGCCTCGCGGATGAGGATATCGTTCGGCTGATCCTTGACGGCACTGTGATCAAGACCCGACTGGACCGCAAGGCCACCAACATCTCGGTTCTCGCGGCTATAGGGGTGCGCCGGGATGGCCAGAAGGTCTTGCTTTCGATCGGGAATATGGGCGGAGAAAGCCAGGCGGCGTGGCGCCAGTTCCTCGACGACCTTGATGCGCGTGGACTGAAACGGCCCGGGTTTGTCATCGTCGATGGCGCGCCGGGACTGGAGGCGGCTCTGTCGGCGCTTTGGGGCGATGACCTTCCCGTTCAACGCTGCACCGTGCACAAGCACCGCAACCTTCTGGGTCATGCTCCCAAACACATGCATGACGAGCTGAGCGAAGATTACCGCGATATGATCTATGCCGACACTGCCTCCGAGGTGGAAACCCGCCGCAAGGCGTTTGTCCGCAAGTGGCGGCTGAAATGCAGGGCCGTCGCGGACAGCCTCGCAGAAGCGGGCGACAAGCTCTTTACCTTCACGCGCCTGTCCAAGAGCCAATGGAAATCAGCCCGAACGACCAACGCCATTGAGCGTCTCAACGAGGAGTTCAAGCGCCGGATCAAAACACAGACCGTGCTGCCGTGTCCCGAAACAGTGCCGATGCTCCTCTGGGCACTCCTCGCTTCCGGCCAAATCCAGATGCGCAAAGTCGATGGATGGGAAACCCTCGATCAGCTAATCGCCGACGAAACCCTTGACCGCGCAGCCTGACCGCCGCAAAACTCAACCCGCTCGGAGAGGCGCCAAAACCAATTTCCACCACTTTCGAGACACAACCTCCATCGTAATCACCCTTCCTATGTTTGTGTCCGCTGGAAGGGAGTTTCTTGCCTATCCGGTTAACGCCCATGACCGCTACATGTAGGGTGCCGCCACTCTCCCGAGTAAAGCTCGGCATAGGTTGGAGCAGAGGTGTCGCCCGCGATGCCGAGCAATGAGCGGAAGGCGTTGAACGGGTAGAACCGCCTGTTGAAGCGGAAGGTGAACTCGTTGAGGTAGGCTTGTAGGTGCTGGTGGCTAACGCCGTGGTGAGATACCGATCAGCCACGTCTTCAGGTTGGCGAAAACCAGATGGATGATCGGCAGGTATTGCTCGGCAACCTCTGGATCACCACACTCGGCAACAGCGAAGTGCTCATAGCCGCGCTTACCGAGGCCAGCATAGCCGCTCCAATCGTCAGTAACGATCAGCGATCGCGGCGCGACGGTGCTCTCGACGAACCCACAGAGCGACTCGGCGCTACGGTCGAGCACGACGGCGAGCCGAACGCGTCCGGCATAGCGTCCGTCTTTCCGGTTGTCGAGCTTGGTGCCCGGCTTTCGATGACGCACCTCGATGGCACAGGAGACGGGAACCTTGTGGTGAACACCACGGCCTTCCCCACGCGTTCGCCCGCCAACCCAGGTTTCGTCCACCTCAACATGGTTCTTGGGCTGTCCACCGATCCTGTCTTGGTTGGGCCGCACCATGCCCGAGCGGAGCTTGTGGAGAATTTGAAAGGCCGTCTCGTAGCGCGAAAGACCAAGTTGCCGCTGAAACTGCACGGCGGACATGCCGGGCGTCTGACTGGCGACCAGATAAGCGGCCCAGAACCAGACGTTCAGCGGAGTGTGGCTACGCTCCATCACTGTTCCCACCGTCAGCCCGGTGTTCTGGCGGCACTTGCGGCAGCGCAGGACGCCAGGGCGGTTTTCAAAGTGGAACGGCTCTCCCGCCGTGCCGCAGTGCGGGCAGGCAAAGCCGTCTCCCCAGCGGGCTTTCTCCAGGTAGGCGGCGCAGGCCGCATCATCGGGGAAAAGTCGCTGGAACTCGGGTAGCGAATGCGGGAATGGGAGATCGGCGCGGTCGAGAACATCCATGGCGCGCTCCCCTATATCCGGGTTGCGCCCATTCTAGCCCTAGTGGGTGTGGGTGTAAACCGGATAGGCAAGGTTCGTTCGGCCTTACACGAGGTAGGGGCGCAACGCCGGCTCGGCCTCCTCGACGAAGTCGAACTCAGGCGCGCGAGCCACGTAGAACTCGCACCGGATGCCGTCCGGATCGGGGATGAAGAAGCTGCGCTTGAGCGCGCAGTCGATTCGCTTCTCGATCACGATGCGGGCCTTCTCGATCGCGCGCTCAGCCGCATCGAGCTCGGGCTCACTGGCCAACTGATAGCTGTAGTGGTGCACCGACGCCGCGCGGTCGGGCTCGCCCTTGAACAGGACGAGATCGCAGGCGAAGTTGGTGTGCGAGCCGGCGAGGCAGATGAAGTCGCCCGCCTTGGATTCGTGGACCACGCGGAGGCCGGCAACGTCCCGGTGGAAGGCCACCATCGCTTCGTGCTGGCGCGTGACAAAGACCGCGTGCGTGAAGCGCTGCGAGGGAATGAGGGCGCCCTGCGCCGGGCGGATCTCGGGATCGACGGGGTACGCCGTCTTTGTCGTGGGCGTTCCGGCGTGCGGGTCCCAGGTTCCCGAGATCAGGCTGCCGGCGCTGTTGTTGAAGAAAGAGCGCCAGTCGGGGAGCATGTCGGCGTAGTACTCGTGCACGAATCCATCGGGGTCGAACGTATAGATGCTGTGCGAGGATTGGTGATCGGTGCAGCCGCGGATGTTGACGCCGGCGGCGACCGCCCGATCGTACGCCTCGACCAGCAGCTTCTCGTTCTCGGTCTCCCAGCCTAGATGGTTGAGCCCCGGTTGCATCGCGCGGCCGCTCGAGGTGTGCCGACGGCCGCCCTTGCCGATGATGTCACCCTCCCGGCACTGGATCAGGCCGAGGTCGTGGTGGGTATTACCATTCGACAGGAAGCCGGCGATGATCGCGGGCTCCGTGAACACCTCCTCGAAACCCGCGACGCCGCCATAGAACTGCATCGAGCGGGCGAGCTCGGCGACGAACAGGTTCGTGTGTCCAACCCGGCGGGTGGCAAATTTAACCGCCGCATCCGTGCCTAGATCTACGTCAACCGCCATTTTCAAAGCCCCTCCAATAGGTGCCGACGCGAGCCTGCTGATCTTGCCCTAAACGAGGAACGGCTGCTCCTCGGCCGGCGCGGCCGCGGCCGCGCCGAAGTCGGGCTTCCGCGCGACGTAGAACTCGCAGCGCAACTCGTCGGGGTCCATGACGAACAGGCTAAGCTTGCCCGCGTTGTCGACCTTCCTCTCGATCGCGATACCCGCTTCGATCAGCGCGGCCTCCGCCCGTCCTAGCTCGGCCTCGCCGTCGACCTGGTAGCTATGATGGTGGATCGCAGGCCCCGTACCGGGCGGCTGGCGAAACAGCGCCACGTCGCAGGCGTAGCCGGCGCCGCTGCCGGCGAAGCAGGCGAACCCGTCGTCGGGGGCCTCGAACACCGGTTCGAGGCCGGCAACGTCGGTGAAGAAGTCCACCATGCCCTCGTGGTCGCGGGTCATGAACACGACATGCGTGATGCGGAGCGAATGCACGAGCGCATCGTCCACCCTGCGCAGCGGTGCGTTTGCCGTATAGCGGGGCTCAGTGAGGGGCTCGGCGGCCTCGGGGTCCCAGCTGCCGGTGACTGGCCGGCTGTCCTGGCTATCGAAGAACGAGCGCCAGTCCTGGATGATGTCGGCGTACATCTCGTGCTGGTGGCCGTCCGGATCGAACAGGTAAATGCTGTGCGACAGCTGATGGTCGATGAGCCGGTGCAGCGGGTAGCCGAGGGCCTGCGCACGGCGGTAGGCTTCGACCAGCTGCTTCTCGTTCTCGAGCTCCCAGCCGAGGTGATTGAGCCCGGGTTGCATCGAACGCCCGTGCGAGGGCAGCGGCTTACAGTCGGTGCCGAGCCGCGGTCGATCGGACGAGGTCACCAGGCCGAGATCGTGATGGGTGTTGCCGTTGGAGACGAAGCCCGCGTTGTTGTGGGGAATGCGGAACACCTCCTGGAAGCCGGCGACCCTGCTGTAGAAGTCCATCGCGCGAGCGAGTTCGCCGACGAACAGGTTGGTATGGCCGAGCCGCCGTGGAGAGAAGCGAACCGCCAGCGCTTCCTGGGTTTGAACTGCCATCGTCTCCACCTCCGTGTGCATTGAGGTTTAGCGCTTTATCTTAATGTCGGCCCTTACGCGGCGCCGTGTCAAGCAGGCGAGGCCGGGACCGGGCGAGGGTGAGGCCGCGCGGGCGTCGAAGTGCGCGCGCTATGATTTTCGCCGGTAGTCCGGCCGTGATTTGGCCAACCAGAGCCGCTCGAAAGCTGGCGAGGTTCGGGAAACGGGCGGCGTGGTCATATGTATCGTCGCGGCGTTCACGGGCAATGCTTTCGTAGTGGCGATGTGAGGCGTTCGTCGGGCAAGGCATGGTTCGCGCTCCTACCGCGTAGGTGAGTTAATCCTGACAAGCCATTGAATTTTCCCCGACACGGGCCTCACGCAGGTCCTGCGAATGATGTGCATTGTATTTCCTGCTTATCCCTGAAAGTCATCCGGCGATGAGGAGGCGATAGGGCATGGGCTGGTTTCGTGCGGCGCTATGGACGAAACGCGGGATCATTGTCTGGAGTTGATAGCGCCGGTTGTAGCGCCAGGCGAAGCTGGCGAGATAGCGTCCGGCATGGTCGGGGCCGAGCTTGCGATAAGTCCCGGTGATCGCGCTTTTGATGTTGCCGAGCGTCGTGTTCACCCATTTGAACGATGCCATGCGGGCCGCCTGGCGGCCCGACCCGGTGCGGATCGCCTGGTGGCTGCAGGCGGCTTCTTCGAGTGCGCTCCAGCAGCCCAGGCGGTCCGTCACAACCGCCGCGCCGGGGGCCAGCCAGTGCTTGGCGCCGCGCGCGATCTCGCGCTTGCGGAAGCCCTTGACCGGCGCCAGCTTCAGCTTGCGCGGGCGCCCCTCGGGACTGGTCGAGACCGCCGCCACGAAGGGCGTTTTGCCCGCCACGCCGCGGCCCCGCTTGCCGCCGGAGCGCACCCCGCCGAGATAGGCGTCGTCCATCTCGACCCGCCCCGTAAGCGCCGTCTCCCCCTCGCGCCGCGCCATCACCGCCATGATCTTGTGCTTCACGGCCCAGGCCGTCGGCTGCTTGACCCCGAGACGGCGGCCGAGTTCCACCGACGAGATGCCGTTCTTCGCCGTCACGATCAGGTGGATGGCGGCAAACCAGACTGTCAGCGGCAGCTTGGTCGCGTGGAAGATCGTGCCCGCCGTGGGCGATGTCTGCTTCTTGCACCGGTTGCATTGATAGAGACCCCGACCCGCCAACACGCAATGCTCCCGATGGCCGCAGCAGGGGCAGACGAAGCCGCCCGGCCAGCGCAGCCGGACCAGCGCCGCGCGGCACTGCTCCTTGGTGCCGAAGGCCTCCCGAAACGCCTCGTCGTTCAGACCACGCACGCGCGATGCAACCTTGAACCCCATAACCGTGACCCCCCTCATACAGAACATATTGAGAACATACATCCCCACAGGCGGAGTGTCACGGATAAGCAGGTTGTATTTTGTGCTAGGCTGCAGGTGTCGTGGCAGAGCAATCGATTTAGGTGCTACCGAGGTCACGGCTCGGGCGATGGCTGGGAACTGTGCGACACACACCCGATGGCTGGTAGTGTGGGCGTGCGTGCTTCTGTGGTCCGGCGCGAGTCCAGCGCAATCGCCGCAGCTTAGGGCCGCCTATGCGCAGGCCGAGGCGCTCTACGCCAAGCGCGACTACCGGAACGGGCTGCCGGCCGCCGAATACACATTGCGGCTGAGCGAGCGCGAGTTCGGCCCCGAGCATCCCAACACGGCCACCGTGCTCGACAGCGTGGCGCGCGTTCGTGACGCGCTGGGCCAGCCCGCGCGGGCCGAAAAGCTCTACAGGCGCGCACTGACCATCAAGGAAAGAACGCTTGGGCACAACCACCCGAGAGTGGCTACGACCCTCAACAACATAGCGAATCTCCTCAGCGCCAGCGACCGCCACGTCGAGGCCGAGATGCTCTACATTCGCGCCCTCACGATATTGGGAAAGACGACGGCCCAGCGCGACCTGCGCCTCGCCACCGTCCTGTCCGGCTACGCGGCCCTGCTGCGCGACACGGGACGGGAAGCGGCGGCCGCCGTCCTCGATGCTCGGATCAAAGCCATCCGACAAAGATGAGGGCTCGCGCCGCGGCGACGCGTATTACCGGGCACCCGGGTGTGGCTCCGAATGATGGAGGTTACTCGGGCTTCCAGGCCGCGACCTCCGCGTAGATCCGCGTCACTTCGTCTTCGTCGAGCGACCGTTTTAGGCGGTCGACGCTTTCGCTCGCGAGATTGCGCACCGCGCCCGCGCCCCACTCCGTCGCCAGCGCGTACCAGAACAGCGCCCGGCCCTCGTCGATCGCGAGGCCGGTCCCGGCTTCGTACATACGGGCGAGGTTCACTTGACCCTTGGCATTGCCTTGCCGCGCCGAGGCGCTGTATCAGCGCGCGGCCTCCTCGTAGTCGCGGCCGAGCCCCTCGCCTTTCTCGTACATGTTGCCAAGGTTGGCCTGGGCATCGGGGTGGCCCTTCTCGGCGGCGCTCGTGAACCACCTGACGGCGCGGTCTGGGTTCGATCGGACACCGGGGCCGAAGGTATGCATGACGCCAAGATTGGTCTCGGCCACCGCGTTGCCCTGTTTGGCCGCCTTCTCGAACCAGTCGAGTGCGCGCCCGTAATCGCGCTCCACTCCGATCGCAAAGTAGTAGATGGCGCCCAAGGTGGCCTGCGCGCCTGGTTGCCCATCGCGCGCCGCCTTGGTGAGGACGGTGCGGGCCTCGTCGAACTCGCTGACCTTGATGAGCGCGCGCCCCAAATGGGCCTTGAGGCGCAGCGAGTCGGGGTGCTCCCTCACCGCCGTCCGGCACGCAGCAACGGCGCGATCGCCGTCGAGTTCGCTGAACGGGACCCCGCGGCCGAAACCGTCGCTCGGCGCGGCTGCGAGCCAGTCACAGTCCTGGGCCGGGGGCTCCTCGACCGCAGCAGGCGCCGCACCCGCCATGAGCGCCAGCGCCGTCAATCCGACAAACAGCGCGCGATCCTCTCCTCATTCACACTCCTTGTGCCGAATGGCGGCGGTTGAATTCCTTAAGCACAGCCACACCGCGCGAAGTTCGGCTCCTGACCGCAAGTCGGCGGCGACTTGCGGGCGGCCGCAGGATGTCGGCGACCGGGCGTCCTGTCAACGCCACTCGTCATGTCGTGTTAACGCTACTCATTATCAAGCAAAACCCAGTCGAGCGGCCGCCTCGGGCGGCGCGGATGCGCCAGGTCCAATTCGTCGGACCTCTGCGTGCCTCGTGTCGCTGGAGGACGGCGAGGCCGGCGTCCTCGCACAGCGCAGGGCCCATGCCGGCAGCCACGCGTACTCGGTTGTCGAGGTGGGCGCCACCGGGCCGATCGAGGACCAGGACACGATCCTGACCGAAGTGCCGGTGCGCGGATTCTGGCGCTACTATTGCGAGCTGACGGGATTCGAGGCGCGCGCGACGGAAAACGCCTAAAGCGCCTAACTGCTTGAGTCTCAGCGCACTCCCGCGCACAATCCGGCCCCGAATGCACGTGTCGCTAGCCTAAGGGGGGGGCTGCCGTGTCGCTCGAATGGGACGTCAACTACGTCGCTGTCGTCGTCGCCACCGTCGTCGGGATGGTGATCGGTGCCGTGTACTTCATGCCGGGTGTCGTCGGCAACGCCTGGATGAAAGCCGCCGGCAAGACCGAGGAGGAAGTTCGCGCCGCCAACCAGCCGGTGCTGTACGTCCTGGCGGCGATCTTCCAGCTCCTCATGGCCGTCCTGTTGGCGGCGACGATCGGTTGGGCCGATGCCGGAACACTGGGCGGCGGCGCCCTGGTCGGGCTTTTGGTGTGGATCGGTTTCGCCGCCCCGGCCGTCAGCCTGACGCTGCTCTTCGAATTGCGCAGCGTGGCGAGCCACGTGATCGTTGCGGGGCACACCCTGATCAGCTTCGTCGTCAAGGGCGCCATCATCGGCTGGTGGCCTTGGGGCGCCGCACCGGGCGCCTAACAACGGCTGGGGCGGGTTCGAAAACCCGCCCGCGCGGCCTGCCCCGCAAGCCGCGGCCCCTACTTAGGTTGTGGCACGATACGCAGGTACGGTTTCGGGGCCTTCCAGCCGCCCGGGTATTTTTCCTTGGCCTGCTCGTCCGATACCGTGGGCACGATGATGACGTCGTCGCCCTGCTTCCAGTTGACCGGTGTCGCGACCTGGTGTTTGGCGGTCAGCTGGCAGGAATCGAGCAGCCGAAGGACCTCGTCGAAATTTCGGCCGGTGCTCATCGGGTAGGTCAGCATGGCCTTGATCTTCTTGTCGGGCCCGATGAGGAACACCGAGCGCACGGTCGCGTTATGGGCCGGCGTCCTGCCCTCGGACGTGTCCCCCGCGCCCGCCGGAAGCATGTCGAAGAGCTTCGCGGTCTTGAGCTCGGGATCGCCGATCAGCGGATAGTTGACGGCGTGGCCTTGCGTTTCCTCGATGTCCTTCGACCACTCGGCGTGGTTGGTCACCGGATCGACGCTGAGGCCGAGGATCTTGCAGTTGCGTTTCTCGAACTCGGGCTTCAGGCCGGCCATGTAGCCGAGCTCCGTCGTGCACACGGGCGTGAAATCCTTCGGATGCGAAAACAGGATCGCCCATCCATCGCCGATCCACTCGTGGAACTTGATCGTGCCTTCCGTCGTCTCGGCCACGAAGTCCGGCGCTTCGTCATTGATTCGCAGTGCCATGTTCTCCTCCCGCGCTTTCATGTGGTGGGCAGTGTTGGAGTCTAACGCCGTCCGAAGGTAGTGGGCGCCACAAATTTGTGCCCTACCCGCCCGGCGCCACTCTCTCCGGGATTTGGCTTCTAGTCGGCCGCTCGAGGCGTTGGGAATAGCTTAAGACAAGGGCCGTAGGGTAGGCGCCGCGAATGACCCTCGTTGGGCCCATGGTCCATGGCCATGCCGAATGAAATAACCAGCCGCACGACCGTGATGCGGCACACCGCCGAACGGCGCGTCTACATGCGCTGGAACATTGGCGCTCCGGCTGCCCTCGTGCTCCCCGACAAGACGGTTGAGTGTCTGGTGCGGGACATTTCGGCCGGTGTCGCCGGCGAGCCGCTTCTTGCCCGCTTCCAAAAACTCTTTCGACCAGCTGTAATACAGACCCTCGGCGATGCCCTCGCGGCGGCACAAGGCGGCGATGCTCTCCTCGCCGCGCAGGCCCGACACCACAATCCGGATCTTCTCCTCAGCCGAATACTGCTTGCGTGTCTTGCGGCGAATATCCCGAACAGCTCTCTCCGCCGGGTCGTTCTTGCTCATTGATTTCTGTCTCATCTTCGTTCCCTTCGGTCACTACGATGAGCCAGAAATCCTCCGTTATGCAATTACCTCAATTTGTCCCAAAGGCGCTGACGTCAGACAGCCCGGTGTTCTGGCGGCACTTGCGGCAGCGCAGGACGCCAGGGCGGTTTTCAAAGTGGAACGGCTCTCCCGCCGTGCCGTAGTGCGGGCAGGCAAAGCCGTCTCCCCAGCGGGCTTTCTCCAGGTAGGCGGCGCAGGCCGCATCATCGGGGAAAAGTCGCTGGAACTCGGGTAGCGAATGCGGGAATGGGAGATCGGCGCGGTCGAGAACATCCATGGCGCGCTCCCCTATATCCGGGTTGCGCCCATTCTAGCCCTAGTGGGTGTGGGTGTAAACCGGATAGGCAAGGACCTTCCTCCTCGCTGGTGATGGCCCGCGAAACGCCGCTGCCCATGTCACCCGGGGGCGCTGTTGTCGACCTCAAAGCGCTCTCTGTTCCATTGCTCCATGCCGTTGCGCAGTACCATGACGTGCTTGAAGCCCGCGGCCCCAAGGAGCGCGGCAGCCGATGCCGAGCGCTTGTCGGTCCGGCATACCAGCGCAATCGGCCGCTCCTTTTCGCCGCTGAGCTGCTCGATCCGACCCTGTATGTCCCCGAGCGCGATGTGGCGGGCTCCCGGAATGTGGCCGAATGGACCGACGAACTCGTCGGCTTCGCGCACGTCGATGATGAGGATGTCCTCGCGCTGACTCACACGTTGTTCGAGATCCTTTGCCTCGATCATGACGTGGCCGGCGCCGCGCGGCTCGGTAAAGCGCCGCAGGAGCGAACCGAGGCCGCGTTTCTCGTCGGTCATGGCGCGACTCCGAGTCTAGGCCGCCTCACGCACGCGTGTAGGGAAACGGCATGGTGAAAAAATTATCGGCCACGGAGTAGTCCTGGTAACCGAGGCGGGCGATGGGCTTGAATTTGCTCATGTCGATCATGCCCTCGGTGAGCACGTCGTCACTGATGTGAATGCCGACGACCCGGCCGATCACCATCAGGTTGGGCTGCTTGGGATCGTTGGCGGGGAGGTCGATGGTGCGGATATAGGTGCATTCGAGGTGGATGGGCGCGGCCTTGACGCGAGGCGGCTTGACCTGAACCGACGGCACTTTCTCGAGGCCCGCGAGCACGAACTCGTCGACCGATCGCTCAACCTCCCTGGAGGTCGCGTTCATCTGCTCGCGTAGTTCCCACGTCGCCATGTTGACGACGAACTCACCGGTCTCCTCGATGTTGATCAGGGTATCGGTGGCGCCGCCTTCGACGTGCTGATGCGCCGACGCGAACATCACCTGCGGCGGATTGAGCCCGGCCCCGTTGAAAAAGCTGAACGGTGCGAGGTTGGCGATGCCGGCGCGGCTCAGCGTGCTGATCCACCCGACCGGGCGCGGAACGACGCAGCTCTTGAAGGGATCGTGCGGCAGGCCGTGATCGTTGCGCTCGACATCGTAGTACATCGCGATAGTCCCCTGCTCTACTCGCCCTGTCCCTAAGGCCTCTCATCGCCCGGGCCGACGGCTGCGTCGATTCTGGCCATGGCGCCTGCGTCGAGCGGTCCCGCCGCCTCGGCGGCGAGGCAGTCCTCGAGTTCGGACCGGTTCTTGACGCCGAGCACCACGCTCCCGACGCCCGCCATCGATAGCGCATAACGGTGCGCCAAAATGGCGGGATTCTCGCCAACCTCGGCGGCCACGGCGCGAAACGGCGCGGCCCGTCGGAAATCGGCCATCTCCGGGTAATCGTCGGGGACGTCGCGGTCGAAACCGTCGCTAAGCGCGCCCGCCTGCACCGCCCTGATGCCGAGCACGCCGACCCCGCGCGCGTGGGCCGCCGCGATGATGTCGCGCGGCCGCGGCGGTTCATCGAATCGGTACAGCCCGCCCGGGGAATCGAGCAGGTTTGCGATGCACTGAACCGTGGCTGGCGGGGGGTCGTCGGCGATCGCCTCGATGATGCAATCGGGCCGGCCGATCCCGGAAATACCCCAGGCGTCGATACGGCCCTGCTCGCGCAGCCGCTCCAACACCGGTCGCGCATAGCGGGCGTACGTCGTCATTTGGGTCATGATGCGGTGCTGACGCTCGGTGTCGCCGTCGACCACGAGGCCGTCGGGGATAAGATTGGAGTGGAGTTGAAGGAGCGCTACGCGATCGAGCTTGAGAAGTCGCAGGCTCTCGTTCAGCGAATGAACGATAGTGTCATGGACGCCGGCGGCGGGCGGGTTCCCGAGCATGACCTTGGTGGCCACGCGCACGCCCGGCGGAAGCTGTCCCGCGAACGCCTCGCCGATGACCCGCTCCGACTCGCCGTTGCCGTAGAGCGGCGCGAGGTCGAATAGCGTGATGCCGGCATTGGCTGCGGCCCGCGCCGTCGCCACGGCCTCGTCGCGGGTGGTGGCGCCCCACACCTGCCCGAGGCCCCCACCGCCCAGCGCCAGCGCGCTGACCGATCCGAGGGGACCCAATTGCCTCTGTTCCATATGCCGGCTCCCCGTGGCGCGGACTAGCGCCTCGGCCCCGCTAGGCCGTAGCCGCCGCAAGCACCGGCGCTTTTGCCTCACCTGCTTCGAGCAGGGCGATTGCCTCCGCCGTCGTGCGCACGTCACCGAAGTAGCGAAACATGGTCAGCAGGCCGGCCAAGTGCTCAGCATCGCTGTGCGAGGCCGTGGCGTCCGACAACATGGTGATCTTGAAGCCCAACATCATGGCGTCGCGCGCCGTCGATTCGCAACACACGTTGGTCGCCGTGCCGGCGATGAGAAGCGTGTCGATGCCGCCCTCGCGCAGGTGCCTTTCGATGTCCGAAGCGCCCTGAATAAAGGCGCTGAAGCGAGACTTCTTGATCCGGCGGTCGCCCGGCGCCACGTCGAGACCCGCGTACAGCGCGTGATGGGGGCTGCCTTCCCGCGCGGCATCGAGGCAGACGCGACGGCGCTCCGAAGGGACGAAGTTGTCGAAATACAGCGCGAAGAACTGCCCACTTCCTTCGGCCCCTTGCGTCGCCTGAATCCACACGACCTGACCGCCGGCGCCGCGCACGGCAGCGGCCAGGCGGTTGATGTTGGGGACGATGTCACGCGCGCTCGGCACCTCGAAGGGGGCCTCGTCCGCGACGAACATATTCTGCATGTCGACGACGACCAAGGCCGTGGTGCGCGGGTCTATAGCCTCGTAAACATAGCGCCGGCCGCGTGCGGCGACGACCGCATCGACGATCTCCCGTGGCAGGCTCACATCGTGCACGACCGCTCCCTCCTTGGGCTTACAGCGCTATGCCGTTGTACCAGCGCATGACGTGTGGGGCCATTGGAAACGAACTCAATCCGCGGCACCGATTTCCATGCAATGCACGGGCATTTCCCTTAGTCTTCCGCACCGAAGGACATCATTGAAGCCACTGCCGATGCCGCAGGAAACAATAGACACGCAGCCGCCCACCGACCTCGCGCCGGCGGTCCCTTCGCGCTTTCAGATCAACATTACGATGGGCCTCGTGTTCGGCTTCGGCGGTCTGGTTCTCCTCGCCGTCGTCACTGTGCTCGCGCTCAGAATGTGGAGCGCCAGAGAGAACACGCTCGACCTGTTGCGCGACAAGTCCGCCGCCACGATCGAGTTGATCGTTGGGCGAATCGCCCAGCACTTGCGGCCGGCCGAGGAACAGCTCTCTCACATCGGCCGGCAGATCGAGAGTGGCGCCATCGACCATACCGTCGACGCCGACCTCGGCAAGTATCTCTCGGGGGCGCTGGCGGCGACGCCGCAGGTCCGCTCCGTCGTCTTCATCCGCGACGATCTAAAGATGGTGTTCGCGCTGCGCACAGAAGATGGGGTCAACCTCCAGGTCCTGGATATTTCGAAGATGTCGGTGATCCGCGACGGTTTCGAGGAGGGACGCGGGCGCGCCGGTCTTTATTGGGCCGAGGTCATCAAACCCGAACCCGCGGATGTAACGCTGATCAACGCGCGCTACGCCGTACACCGCGGGGGCCGCTACCTCGGCCTGCTCGCCGCCACGGTGCGCATCGACCGGCTGTCGGCATTGCTCGCCGAGACCGCCAGCAGGCTCGACGGGTCTGCCTTCGTGCTCTACGACGATAACTTCGTGCTGGCGCATCCGCGCCTCGTGGACACCCCCTTTCCGACGACCGCCGCCCAGCCCATGCCGCCGCTGGCTGAAGTGGCGGACCCGGTGCTCCAGGCTTTGACCGAGCCCCAGCGCGCCGTCGGCCGAGTCGCGCGGCTCGCCGGCAGCACCGGTTTCAACGTCATCGACGTTGGCGGCAACAGTGTCGCCGTGCTGTCGCGCCGCCTCACCACCTACGGTGATACGCCGTGGCTCGCCGGCGTCTACTTCCCCGCGGCGCGAATTACCGATGAGCTCCTACGCCTGCGATGGGCGGCGATCGCCGGCCTGCTCGTACTGCTGCGCTTGTGGCGGCCTACGCGTTCGCGCGCTACCTGAGCACGCCCCTCAACCGCCTGGCCGGCGCCGCGCAACAGGTGCGCGACCTGTCGCTCTCGCGTGTGCCGCGGCTCCCCATCAGCCTCTTCACCGAGATCACCGATTCGGCGCAGGCCTTCAACTCCATGGTCACGGGCCTGCGCTGGTTCGAGACCTACGTGCCGCGCAACCTGGTGCGCCGACTCGTGCGCTACGGCGAATCCGCGGTCCAGGAATCGGTCACCCGCGAGGCAACCGTCATTTTCACCGACATCGCCGGATTCACGAGTCAGTCGGAGGCCATGACGGCCGGAGAGACCGCCGCCTTCCTCAACCACCATTTCGCCGTCCTCAGCTCCTGCATCGAGGACGAGAGCGGGACCATCGACAAGTTCATCGGCGATGCCGTGATGGCGTTCTGGGGCGCTCCCGAGAGCCAGCCCGACCACACGGCGCGCGCGTGCCGGGCGGCGCTCGCCATTCGCGCCGCCGTCGAGGCCGACAACGCGGACGCGACCCCATTGAGGACGCCGCCGGTCGAGGTGCGGATCGGGCTGCACAGCGGCGAGGTGATCGTCGGTAATATCGGTGCGCCGGGCCGCATCAACTACACGATCGTCGGCGACACCGTGAATACAGCCAACCGCCTCGAGCAGCTGGCGAAGGAGGTCGGGCGCACCGGCTCCGCCGTCACCATCCTGTTGAGTGGCACCACCGCACAAGCCGCGGGCGCCACGATCGTCGCCAAAGAAGCCGGGCGCCACCCCATTCGCGGGCGGCACGGCGAGCTCGACGTCTTCTACCTTTAGTGTACTCGCGGCATCGCCGCCCTAGTCCGCCCCCACGCGGCCCGCTGTTTCACGCGCGGCATCGCGCACGCCTCGGTTGACGAGCGCCAATCCGACGCCCATGAGGCCCGCGCCGAGCCAGATGCCGACGCTGAGGCGCTCGCCGAACACGGCAGCGCCCCACACAATCCCGGAGGCCACGGCGACGTAGCCGATCTGGCTCCAGAACAGGGGCCCGACGCGACGGATGATCTCGAAAAACAGTGACAGGGTGACGATGTAAATCAGCGCCGCCAGACCCATCGCGGCGAGTCCCTCGGCCCGTAGGGCCAAGGGGTCGAGGTCGCCGCCGGCGATGACAAGCGCCGGCAGGATGAAGACGCACGCGCCGAGACAGAGGCCCGCGGTCAACATCAATCCGGGCGCTTCGGGCGGGCGGTACATCGCCACATAGACGTTGCCCGCGGCAAACGAGGTCGGCCCCAACAGGGCGAGCAGGAACCAGACCACCATGTCGCGCGACGGCAGGCTGAAATCCGGGAGCACGATCATCAGCACGCCACCGATGCCGAACAGCAGCCCGAGGAAACTCGCGACGCGAAACCGCTCGATTCGGAGCGCGAAGGCGAACGCATACGTCATGGTCGGCGTCATCATCATCACCAGCGTCACCACACCGGCGGGCAGCTCGGCGGCCACATAGGCGAACAGGATGATCGCGAAGCCGAAATTGGCGACGCCGGAGACGAAATAGAACAGCAGGAAGCGAGGGCCTAGGCGTGGCAGCCCCTCGACCGCGAGCGACACGACCGCCATGGTGAGCCCGGCCAGTAGGATCGACCAGAACGCGTAAACGACTGGCGGTACGCCGGCTTCGGCGGCGATCCTGTTGACGGTAAAGATCGCCCCCCAGGCGAGACCGGCGGCGAGCAGCATCACCAGCGGGACGACGATCCCCGGAGAGCGACCTTCGCTCACGCGCCGAGGAGGCTCTTGCCGGTTAGGCGGCGCACCGTGATCGGCTCGTCGAAGCCCTTGATCGACCGGCGCTCGGTCGTCAGCTCGGCGGCGCTCAGGAGGTGCGTGACGGCGGGGTCGTTGACGATGGCCTCGGACAGGACGATATCACTGCCGACGCTTTCGCCCTGCAGACGCGCCGCCATGTTCACGGTCGAGCCGAAATAGTCGAGGCGGTCGTTCAGCTCCACCGCGATGCAAGGCCCGCCGTGAAGGCCGAGCTTGATGACGATGTCCTCGCCACCCGAGGCCTCGTTGAACTCCGTCACCTCTTCTTGAATCGCCTGTGCCGCGCGCACGGCATCCGCGGGATCGGCGAACGCGGCCATGATGGCATCGCCGAGGGTCTTGACGATCGCGCCATTGTTGGCCCGTACGACCCGGGCCAAGAAGGCGAAGTGCTGGCGCACGAGGCGGAACGCGGCGGCATCGCCGACCCGCTCGTAGAGCTCGGTCGAGCCCTTGAGGTCGGTGAACATGAGCGTGACGTTCGAGATGGCCGCCTCGTCGCCGGGCCGAAGCGCCTCGGCCGCGAACAGGTCGCGAAAGGCCTGCATAGTGGTGACGCGATGCGCGGTTAGCGCGTCGCGCATCCACTCGCGCGACTCGATAATGAAGGTGCGGCGGCGGTCCTCACCGTTGACGAGCGCGACCTCTCCTTCTTTTGCAACCTCCCCCGCGGCGACCGCGACCGCGGCTGCGGCAGCGTCAGCGTCTCGCCGGGCTCGACCGTCGCCTGCACTTTGACGTGGGGCGTGGACATCGGCCCGAAGAGACAAAATTCGCCGTCGATCACGTCGCGCACCGCGGGCGCGGGATGAAACGTCAGCTCGACGTTGCGGGTGAACTCGCGGTCGTAGTCGATGTTGCACGAAGCGCAGTGTGCGCCGCGCGGCAGTTGGTCGAGTGCACCGACCACCAGCTTGGCGCCGCGACAGCGCGGACACAGCAGGTCCCAGCGCAACTCGAGCAGCCCCTCCGAGACCGCCTGCAGGCACATCTCGATGACGTCGCGCTCGTCCTCGCCCCATTGACGGGCCAGCGCCACCGGCCGGATGCGCATGAGATCGACCTCCTGCGCGGCCGCGATCCAGCCGCCCAGCCGGCCACCGAGGCCGTGGCCGTTGGCGGACCGGTCGATGCGCGCCGTCATCGCGTCGAGCCGGGCGTGGGCCGCAGCCGAGAGCCGCGGCGGCGCCTTGAAGGGTGCCTCGCGGCGCCCTGCCGCCCAGTCACCGGCGGTGTCGGCGAGGCCGGTGAAGATGCGCCGTGCGACCCAAAAGAAAACGGTAGCCAGGGCGAGGGTGCCGAGCAAGTTGGCAGCCGTGGCCTCGATCTCGTAGTGGCCGAGGGCGCCGCCGCGGCCGTCGGGCTCGAGGCGCAGCGTCGCGCACAGGCTGTGGATTGGGCCCCGGGAGAACACGCGGAGATGGCGAAACCATTGGCCATCGACCCACTCCATCGGGATCTCTTCCCAGGCAATGCGAATAGGTCCCCGGCGCGCCTCGGCGAAGAAGCGCACCGAGCCGTCCGCTTGCGTCACCTCCTCGATCGCGTGTTTGGGGATGCCGGCGGCCTCGTTGAACTTGGCCGTATCGGCGAGCGCCGGCCACAGCGCCTCGGGCGGCTGGTCGAAGCGCCACTCGAACGTCCGGCGGTAGACTTTGGCCATACTTCCGATCCGAGGTACTGGGCGCGCTAGAGAGCCGTGCGCACGTCCCACAATTCAGGGAAGAAGCGCACATCCAGCGCCTTTCGCAAGTAGCTCACGCCAGCGGTGCCTCCGGTGCCGCGCTTGTGGCCGATGATGCGCTCGACCGTGGTGACGTGGCGAAAGCGCCATTGCTGGAACCAATCCTCGAGATCGACCAGCTCCTCGGCGAGCTCATAAAGGTCCCAATGGGTCGCGGTATCGCGGTAAACCTCGAGCCAGGCGCCGGAGACGGAGGCGTCCGCCGCGTAGGGCGCGCTCCAATCGCGCTCGACGCAGGCGGGCGCGAGTGCGAACCCGCGCCGCGCCAGCAGGCGGATCACCTCGTCGTAGAGGCTCGGCGCGTTGAGCGCCGCATCGAGGCGGCTCAGGACGGCGGCGTCGTGGCGGTGCGGCGCCAACAGGGCGCGGTTCTTGTTGCCGAGCGCGAACTCGATCAGCCGGTATTGGTGCGACTGAAAGCCAGAGGCGCGGCCGAGAACGTGACGAAAGGTCATGTAGTCCGAGGGCGTCAAGGTCGACAGCACGTCCCACGACTGGATGAGCTGCGATTGAATGCGCGAGAAGCGTGCCAGCATCTTGAAGGCGGGCTTCAGCCGGTCCTCGCGAATCGACGCCGTTGCCGCCCCGAGCTCATGAAGGGCGAGCTTCAACCACAGCTCCGTCGTCTGGTGGATAATGATGAACAGGAGCTCGTCGTGGCGCTCCGAGAGCGGGTGCTGGCTCGACAGCAGCGAGCCGAGGCCGAGATAGTCGGCGTAGCTCAGCGAGTCGCCGAAATCGGTGTGGGCGCCGTCCGGAAGGCTATCGCCGGTGCTGCCGGCTTTGCGGGATTTCGGCACGACTCTTTGCGTTTGCCTCAGGTCACGACGGCGCGCCGGCGAAAGGCGGGGCTGTCCCACGCTCGCGTCCGCATGATCTCGGACAACGCCGCCACCGCATCCCAGACGTCGGTGTAGCGATTGTAGAGCGGTGCGAAGCCGAACCGTAGCAGGTCGGGCGCGCGAAAATCACCGATGACGCCTGCTTCGATCAGCGCCTGCATGATGGGAAGGCCCTCGTCGTGGCGTAGCGCCACTTGGCTCGCGCGTGTTGCCGTCTCGCGCGGGGTTGCGATGGTGAACCCATGGCCCGGGCATTCTTGCTCGACGAGGCGCATGAAGAGGTCGGTGAGAGCGAGCGATTTCTCGCGCAGCGCGCTGGGATCGGCACGCAAGAGGACATCGACGCCGGTCTCGAGCGCGGCAAGCGCGAGGATCGGCGGCGTACCGACGAGATTGCGGGAGATCCCCGTGACCGGGCGATAGTCGGGCGCGAAGGCAAAGGGCTCGGCGTGTCCCATCCACCCGGTGATCGGCTGGTGCAACCCGTCCTGCAGACGCTCGGCGACGAACAGGAAGGCCGGCGCCCCGGGGCCGCCGTTCAGGTACTTGTAGCCGCAACCGACCGCCAGATCGGTGCCGGCGGCCCGCATGTCGAGCGGCACGGCACCGGCACTATGCGACAGGTCCCACAGCATCAGCGCGCCCTTCGCGTGGCCGGCCGCGTTGACGGCCGCCATGTCGTGCATGGCGCCCGAGCGGTAGTCGACGTGGGTCAACATGATGACGGCAACGTCCTCGTCGATGCTCGCCGTAATCTCCTCGCTCGCGGCCAGCCGCAGCTCGTGACGGCCGCCAAGGAGCTCGGTCAATCCCTGGGCGACATAAAGATCGGTCGGGAAGTTGCCCTGCTCGGACAGGATGACGGAGCGTTTGGGGCGCGCACGCAGCGCCCCCGCGAGCAGCTTGAACAGATTGATCGACGTCGAATCGGCGACCACGACCTCGCCCCGAGTGGCGCCGATCAAACGCGCGATCTTGTCGCCGACTCGCGCCGGCCAATCGATCCATTGGTGGCGATTCAGCTTAGGATCAGATCGTCGCCCCATTGGCGGCGCACGACCTCGTTGAGCCGACGCGCGGCGTCTCTCGGCAGCGGCCCGAGCGAATTGCCGTCGAGGTAGATCACGCCCTTGGGCAGTGCGAAGGCGCGGCGAAAGCCGGCGAGCGGGTCGCCGGCATCGAGCGCGGCAAGCGCCCGGCGCGTCAGCGCGGTCATCGCCCGGTCCGCGGCGCCACACCCTTCACCCCGGGCCGGCACGCGCTCATGCGCTCTTGGCACTGACGCCACCATCGACGACGAGCTCGGCGGCGGTGACGTACTTGGCCTCATCGGAAGCGAGGTAGAGGGCGGCAAAGGCCACGTCCCAGGCGTCGCCCATGCGCCCCGTCGGGCATTGCGCGCCGCGAATCTCCTTCATGCGCGCAATGTCGCCGTCGGCGTAGAAATCGCGCAGCGCGTGCTCGACCATCGGCGTATCCATGAGCCCGGGCAGGATGCTGTTGCAGCGGATGCCGTCGCCCGCATGTTCGAGCGCCACCGAGCGGCTGAAGGCGAGGATGGCCGCCTTGGTCGCGCTGTAGGAGATGTAGGGCACGCCCATCCAGCGAATGCCGGCGATCGAGGCGACGTTGACGATCGTGCCCGCGCCTCGTGCCACCATGTGCGGGAGCACGTGCTTACAGGTCAGGAACATGCTCTTGAGGTTGACGGCGTTGACCCGGTCCCAGCTTTCCTCGCTGGCAGTGATGGGGCCGCCGACCTCAGCGATGCCGACATTGTTGTGGAGCACGTCGATGCGGCCATGAATGTCGATGCAGTGGGCCACGGCGTCGGCCACCTCGTCGCCCCGCGTCACGTCGGTGCGCCGCGCCGTGCACCTGCCACCCTCGGCCGCCACGATGGCGGCGGTTTCCTGCGCCGCCTCCAGATTGATGTCGAGGGCCATGACATTGGCCCCTTCGCGGGCAAACAGCACCGCCACCGCCTTGCCGTTGCCCCAGCCGGGGCCGATCGACCCGGCCCCGGTGACGATCGCGACCTTGTCCTCAAGCCGTCCCGCCACCGTTTCCCTCACACGCTTAGATTGAACGCGACGGAGATGCGC
Source organism: Alphaproteobacteria bacterium (assembly GCA_965261735.1). Taxonomy (GTDB): domain Bacteria; phylum Pseudomonadota; class Alphaproteobacteria; order SHVV01; family SHVV01. Next base: position 4,256,018 of record OZ253470.1, on the reverse strand, counting down.
TGGCCGGTGCCGTGATAGGGGCGCACCCCGTGCGACAGCCAGGCCGGGAACAGGACCATCATGCCGGCGCGCGGGTGCAGCGTCTCGCTGGCCCCCATTGACGCGCCGCCCGGCATGGCGATGCACAGTAGTGGGGCATACATCGCCGGCAGCACGCCGCGCGGATCCTGGAACTCGAATTCGCCGCCGAGCGAGGGGTCGGCGACGATTCCGCCATCGTCGACGTAGTAGGTGCCGGACCAGAAGGCCCCCGGATGGGTGTGAAACTCGTTGCCGTGGCCGAGCTCGTTGACGTTGGCCCAGGCGTTGATCTTCCATTTGACCTTGACCGGCCGGCCCTCCCGGTCGGCGGTGAGACGGTCCGCGAGCGACGTCACGTGATCGAACAGCTCGCGGCCCGCGGTACCGCCCCAGTCCAGGAAGTCCCAGCTCGACTGCCAGCCGCCAAGATTGCTGTGCCGGGTGCTCGAGTGGCTGTCCGTGCGCGAGCGGATCAGTTGCGCCAGTCGCTTGTTAAGGTGCTCGGCCCCGGCCAGCTGCGCCGTCGCCACCGGCGTCGCGAAAGCCGTGTGCACGTTAATCTTGGTGTCGCTCGGCGCCGCCATGTCGCACGCTGCCCATCGAGTTGTCCTCATTGTTGAGGATGAGCGCGGTCGCGGCAAGTGTCGCGCCGAGGCAACGTATCGCGCCGACTGACATGAAGCATCGGCACAGCGGAAGGGGGGGAGAAATATTGCGCGAATGACGCTATACCCGTCTCCTGTGCCATCGAGGTGCGTCATCGAAAGCCGGGCACCAAGCTCGACAACCGGAAAGACGGACGCTATGCCGGACGCGTTCGGCTCGCCGTCGTGCTCGACCGTAGCGCCGAGTCGCTCTGTGGGTTCGTCGAGAGCACCGTCGCGCCGGGATCGCTGATCGTTACTGACAAGCGGAGCCAATTTCGCGCGCGCCGATTTGCGCGGTATCCGCTTGCACGGCGCCAAGCTCAAGGGAGCCATTCTGCGCGACGCCGACCTGCGGGCAGGTGCCCTCCTTTCCGCCGAGATCGTCGCGCGCGGCGCCGACCTCTCCGAGGCCATGCTCGACGAATCAGACTTCGAGAAGGCCAAACTCAACCATGCCAATCTGCGCAATTCGTCGATGATAAAGGCCAACTTCAAAGAGGCGTCGCTCGCCAGCGCCGACATGCGTGGCGTCGACCTGACCGACGCCAACCTGGAGTCGGCGCGCCTCAAGGACGCCAACTTAACCGGCGCTAACCTACGCCGCGCCGTACTCAGCCAGGCGCGCTTGCAGGGCGCGAACCTGCGTGGCGCCATCCTCGCCGAGGTTGAGCTCAATGGCGTGGATCTGCAGGGAGCGGAAGTGAGCCGCAATACCGGCCGCCTGCCCTTCGACATCCAGGTCATGCTGCGCGATCATGCGTTGTGGGAGGATACTTCGGGCACCGTAGGGTGCCGCGCCGAGTTGGCGGGCCAGGACTTTTCCAGCGGCGATCTCGCCGGCGTCTTCCTGAGCGGCGCCGACCTCAGCGGTTGCAGCCTGGCCGGCGCCAACCTCTCGTCGGGTCAGTTCGTTCTTTGCAATCTTCAAGACTCGAACCTAACCGGTGGCGATCTCAGATATGCCGACCTAAGGGGATGCAACCTGAGCAACGCCAATCTACGGGGCGCCAAACTGTCCCACGCGGATTTGGGACCCGTTGAGCTCAAAGGAGCGGATGGCGAGGAGAAAGCGCAGATGTGGCCCGCCAACCTGAGCGGCGCCGACCTCTCGGACGCGGATTTGTTCCAGGCCAACCTGACCGACGCCAACATCGAGGGTACGGTGCTCGCAGAAGCTCGCGACGCGCAACCTAAAAGGCGCCGATCCCGCTGAGAGACGGCGCGTCGCATCGGTGCGGCGCGCCCTTGGGCGGCCGCCTCATCCGAGCTCGCCGGCGCCCTTGGAGTCGCCGATGACGACCTCGCCGCGGTCGGCACGTTCCTTTGGCGACCACCGCCAGTGCCGTCTGCGCATCGTCGACCGCGCCGACGCGCACCAGCGATGGCCCCGACTTTCGTATCATGCCCGAGGGTCGCGAGTTCTGAGTGCGGGATCGTGGCGGCGTTGGCAACGCCCACGAACCCCGGGCCGGGCTACGGCGCCCGCCCGGGACGTTCAGGCTGCCACGGTGGGCAGCGTGATGGGGACACCATCGCTCAGCGGAGCGATGGATTCCAGCGTCATGTATCTCCTTGAGACGGCCCACTCATCGTTCTGCTCGAGAAGGATGGCGCCGACGAGCCGTGTGATGGCGGCTTCGTTGGGAAAGATGCCGACGACGTTGGTGCGGCGCTTGACCTCGGCATGGAGCCGTTCGATCGGGTTTGTGGAGTGCAATTTCTGGCGGTGCTCCTTGGGGAAAGTCATGTAGGCGAGGACGTCGTGCTCGGCTTCGTCCATGAGAACTGCCAGCTTGGGCACCTTGGGCCTGAGCTGGTCGGCGACCTGACGCCACTGGGCCTTCGCGCTGTCGGCGTCCTCCTGGGCGAAGGCGGTGGCGACGAAGGCGGAGACGACGCGCCGGCCCTGGCGGCCGGCATGGGCCAGCAGGTTGCGGGCGAAGTGCACGCGGCATCTTTGCCAGGTGGCGCCGAGGATCCGGGTCGCGGCGGCCTTCAGACCCTTGTGGTCGTCGGAGATCAACAGCTTCACGCCACGCAGCCCGCGCCGGGCCAGCGAGCGCAGGAACTCGGTCCAGAAGGCCTCGGCCTCAGACGCGCCGATCGCCATGCCCAGGACCTCGCGGCGGCCCTGGTCGTTGACGGCCACAGCCACGGTCACCGCGACCGAGACGATGCGCCCGGCCTCGCGCACCTTCACATAGGTTGCGTCGAGCCACAGATAGGGCCAGTCGCCCTCCAGCGATCGATCGAGGAAGCCGTTGACCTTATCGTCGATCTCGCCGCACAGCCTGGAGACCTGGCTCTTGGAGACGCCCGACATGCCCATGGCCTGCACCAGGTCGTCGACCGAGCGGGTCGACACGCCCTGGATGTAGGCCTCCTGGATCACCGCAGCCAGCGCCTTCTCGGCCATCCGCCGCGGCTCCAGGAAGCCCGGGAAGTAGCTCCCCTTCCTCAGCTTCGGGATCTTCAGCTCGACCGTGCCGGCCCGCGTCTCCCAGGACCGGTCGCGGTCGCCGTTGCGGTGGGTGATACGATCCGCCGAGCGCTCGCCGTGAGCGGCGCCGGTCAGGCCCTCAACCTCCAGTGCCATCAGCGGCTCGGCCGTGAAGCCGATCATCTCGCAAAGCAGATCGGCATCGGAGCTCTTCTCCAAAAGCGCGCGCAGGGTCATCATGTCCTGGGTCATCGTGGTTCTCCTTCGGGTTAGGTTGGTTTGCACTAGCCCAACCCTAAACCGGAACCGCGATGGCCTCCGCTGTGGATAGCCGGCTTGCCTACGCCAGACTCTCGGCGGTCGCTACGGCAAGCCGCCTACCCACAGCTAACAGAGGCTCCAACAACTCCTACACCACGTCCTGGGACACGACCGAAGGACTGGAATTGGCACGTACAAGACGGGTAAAGAGAACGGCACCGACGCTTATTGCGCGAGCTTACCGGTCAAAGTCCAACCAAACTGAGATTCAAACTGCACTTATGGGTAGACGCCCTTTCCGCGCCCTTAGTCGATCACCGCAATTACCGGCTTCTTCGACATCTCCCAGGTGCCCGAGGCGGCGTCGTAGCGCGAGTTGACGAACACCTTCCAGTTGTCGTCGTCGAGGCTGGCGTAGTCGGGGCGAAAGAGGTAGCCCGGCCACCGTGTCTCCTTGCGGAACAACACGTGGCGCACGTGGCACTCGGCGGACAGCACGCGGTCGCGTAACTCCCAGCAGCGCAGTAGCTCGCGCACGTCGCGCGCGGCGAGCTTGTCGAGGTCTTCCTTGAGCGTTTGAAGGAGCTCGAGCCCGCGCACGAGCGTCGGATCGTTGACCCGGTAGTAAGCGCCTGGGCCGCCGGCATACTCGTCCATCATCTTTTGCAGCCGCAGGAGCCCCATCTTGGGGAAGAGATAGTTCGGGTTGACATCGTCGCGCGACGAGGCGCCGCGGCCCTCCTCGTAGGCGGCGAAGGGCGCCCAGATATCCTCTTGGATCCGGTTGACCTCACCGTCGTCGATCTCCGGCGTTTCCGCCAGGTCGGCAACGTAGGCGAGAATGGCTTTCCCAGCGAGTGAGCCCTCGGCGAACGAGCCGGACGAGAACTTGTGGGCCGCGCCGCCAACCCCGTCGCCGGCGGTGAACAACCCGGCAACCGTGGTCATCCGGTTGTAGCCCCAACGGTATTCGGGCGGCGCGATGTCCTCGGGTCCGCTCACCCAGGCGCCGCACGCGGACGCATGGGCGCCGAGCAGATAGGGCTCGCTCAGATAGACCTCTTCCGCCGGCGCCGAGGGATCGACGGGCTGGGCCGCCCAATCGAGCGCCTGTGCCTTGGTGGTACCGTCGAGGAAGTCGCCCCACCCATCGAGCCCGACAACGCTTTCCGGCGATTGGCCCCGATAGAGCCTCTGGAACGCCTCGTCGGCCCTCATGGTGAAGGGACCTCGCCCGGCGAAGATGCCTCGCATCATTTGGAAGTTGCGAACCGGCGTTGGGGTCGGATCGGCCGCGCCGTATGGCAACCACCCGTCGTCGCCCTCTCCCGCGCCGTCTCCAAACACGCCCTCGGCCGCCGCCCGCTGATGCAGCGACCACATGCCCACGGGGCCGTAGCCCTCCTTGAACCTGGTCTGGATGAGGCGGTGCTCCATCTGGCTCATCTCGGCCCCGGCCTCGAGCATGAGCCGGTAGACCGAGCCCGAGTTGAACGCGGCGTACCAATACCGGCCGAGGCCTTCGCTCATTCGGTGCGGGCGCCAGACGTCGGTCGCGCCGCCGGACGCGCAGATCACCGCGCGGGCGGTGAAGACGTAAATCTTGGGCTCGCGCAAACCGAAGCCAACGGCGCCGGCGATGCGGTTCGGGTCACGCCTGTCCTTGAGCAGATGGGAGATGAAGACGTGCTCGAACAGGTTGTCCTCGCCGAGGGCCTCGCGGGCGAGGTCGGCCACGATCGGCTTGTACGAGTCGCCTTCGATCTTGACCTGCCAGCGGCCCGCGCGCGCGTAACGCCCGTTCTCGCCGCCCGAGGCAAACTTGAGACCCTTGTCCTCGAACAGATGGACCGCCGCGTCCACGGTGCGCGCGATATCCATGACTAGGTCTTCGCGCGAGATACCCATGAGGTCGTTGCGCACGTAACGGACGAAGTCCTCGGGCGTGTTCTCGCCGCCTTCGGCGCCGATGTAGCAGTTGATCGTCGACAGGCCCATGCCGACCGCACCGCTGCGAGCGATGGTCGACTTGTCGACCAGAACCGTCCTAAGGCCCTTGTCCCTGGCTACGCGCGCCGCCTCGTACGCGGCGCCGCAACCGGCCATGCCGCCGCCCACGATCAGGACATCGCACGCCACCACTTCCTTTGCCGGCCGGTCCATGGTCACGCGCCGTGCCGCTCCTCCCCGCCCGGTCAGTCGATGAGGGGAATGAAGGGCTTCTTCGACATGTGCCAGGTATCGCTATCGGCGTCGTAGCGCGAGTTCACGAACACCTTCCAGTTCTCCTCGTCGAGCTTGGGGTGGTCGGAGCGGTACAAATAGCCTGGCCAGCGCGTCTCTTCGCGAAACAGCACGTGATGGATGTGGCACTCCGCGCACAGAACGCGGTCGCGAAGTTCCCAGCACCGCAGCAGGTCATGGAGGTCGCGCGCGCCCAGGTTCTCCATGTCCGCCCTGAGTTCGGCCAGTAGCTGGAGTCCGCGTTTCAGGGTTGCTTCATTGGTCGTGTAGTAGGCGCCCGGGCCAGCGGCGTACTCGTCCATGATTTTCTGCAGCCGGAACAGCCCGAGCTTGGGTAGAAAATACTTGGCCTCGACGTCCTCGTGCGAGGTCGCGGGGCCCGCCTGCGCGGCGACCTCCACCGGGCGCCAAAGCTCGCGCGTGATGCGGCCGACCTCGGCGTCGTCAACCTCGGGCCTCTCGCCCAGGTCGGCGATGTAGGCGACCGCGGCTTTCCCTGCGAGCCTGCCCTCGGTGAAGGACCCCGACGAGAACTTGTGCGCCGATCCACTCACGCCATCACCGGCCGCGAACAAGCCCTCGACGGTCGTCATCCGGTTGTAGCCCCAGCGGTATTCGGGCGGCGAGACGTCATCGGGACCGCTTACCCAGGCACCGCAGCCCGACGCGTGCGAGCCCATCAGATAGGGCTCGGTGATCGAGAGCTCGGAGGGGTCCTCGGCCGGATCGATTCCGTGGGCGGCCCATAGCAGGGCCTGGGACATCGTCATGTCGAGGAAGTCCTCCCAGGCCTCGCTCTCGATCTCGCGGATGCGCTCCGGCGTCTGCCCCTCGTACAGCCGTTGCAGGGCTTCATCGGTGCGCATGTAGTGCGGGCCGCGCCCCGCGAAGATGTCCTGCAGCATCTGGTGGTTGCGCAATGGGGTCGGCACCGGATGCGCAGTTCCGTAAGGCGCCCACTTCTCCAGCTCGGCCGCGCGGGTCTCGTCATAGCGCTCGCCGTAGGCGTTCTTGACGACCGATTTGAACAGCAGGAACCACATCCCCACCGGCCCATAGCCGTCCTTGAAACGGGTCTGCACCAGGCGGTGCTCCATTTGGCTGAGCTCCGCCCCGGCGTTGAGCATGAGCTTGTAGACCGAGCCCGTGTTGAAGACCGAGTACCAGATCCGCCCCAGGCCTTCGCCCACCGCATGCGGGCGCCACACGTTGGTTGCCCCGCCGCAGGCGCACACGACCGCGCGCGCCTTGAACACATAGATCTTCGGGTCGCGGACGCTGAAGCCGACTGCGCCGGCGATGCGGTTGGGGTTGCGCCTGTCCTTCAGCAGATGGGAGATGAAAATGCGCTGATAAACGTTGTCGTTGCCGACCGCCTTCTTCGCCGCCTCGGAGACGATGGGCTTGTAGGACTCGCCGTGGATCATGACCTGCCAGCGGCCCTCGCGGACGTAACGTCCCTCCTCGGTCTTGAGGAACGGCAGGCCCCAGTCCTCGAACATGTGGACCGCCGAGTCGACGTGGCGGGCGATGTCGTAGACCAAGTCCTCGCGGGACAGGCCCATGAGGTCGTTGCGGACGTAGCGAACGAAATCCTCAGGCGTGTTCTCGCCCCATTTCATGCCCATGTAGCAGTTGATGGCCGAGAGGCCCATGGCCACGGCCCCGCTGCGCTCCATCGCCGCCTTCTCGACCACGACGGTGCGCAGGCCCTGTTCCTTGGCCCAGAATGCGGTCTCGTAGGCAGCCCCGCAGCCGGACATGCCGCCACCGACGATCAAGACGTCGCACTCGACGACCTCGGTTTCAGGCTGATCCACTGGTCCTTCCAAACGCCGCGCCGGACTACGCGGACCCGGGCGCGGGAAGCCGGTCCACGCCGAGATACTTTTCCTCGCCGAAGAGGGCCGTCGACTTGACGTCCATCCGGCTCGGCCGCGCGTCATCCGGAAAGGGAACGATCGAACCCCACGGCGTGCTCCGGATCGGCAGCTTGAACTGCTTGATGCGGCCGTCTCGATACTGGGCGGTCCACATGATGGAGCGTGTGCCGCGCACCGGCTTGAGCGCCGCCCCCATAGGCATCACGTCGGCATAGCCGCGCATGTCGATGGCGCTGTTGGGGCAGATCTTGACGCAGGAATAGCACTCCCAGCACAGGTCGGGCTCCTGGTTGAACCCCTTGCCGGTCGCCGTATCGAGCGTCATCAGGTCCATCGGGCAGATGTACATGCATGCCGGGCGGTCGAGCGCCCTGCACCCGTCGCACTTGTTTGGATTGACGTACGTTGGCATCTCGCCCCCCGTTCCGCCGCCATAGCCGAGCCGACGGTGGTGCAAGCCCTCCGCGACTCGCCCGGAGCCGTGGAGCGCCAGCCACGGCTGTCGCCGCCTAAGAGGACGCTGGTGGAACCCGGTGGCTCGGTCTGGAACTCTATTTGTAGCTTACGGGGCGTTCGCGGCCTAGCCGTTTCCGGCCTCGCCGCGCGTTTTCGTGGTGGCCTAGGGCGTGCAAGTCTGGCCAGGCGCGTTGTCGCTGCCCTGGCCGCCGCCGAACATGCGCCGGAACAATTCATCGGCGACAACGCAATGCCCCTCCACGGTGAGGTGGCCCTCGCGGGGAAAAACCAGACTCCCGGTGCGCGCTCATGGCGCTCGCGCAACAGCCCGGCGAGATCGACGACAGGGATGCCGAGTCGTTCGCTACGCTCAACGATCGTGCGCCGTAGATAATTCTGGAACCGTGCCGAAACGGAGCGCGGCCTGGTGATGAACGACGGCCCCGGCATGAGGACGAGCCCGAAGCTCGCGCCGGCCGCCGCCGCCCCATCTCGCGCCTGCACGGTGATTGCCGCGAAGAGATCGAGGGCCTCGGCGAAGTTGCGCTCGAAGTGAGCGTCGAGGTCGCTCGGCCTGTGAAGAAGGGGCTCGGCCCGCCGGTACAGTGCGGACCAGCCGAACACAGCTCCCGAGCGGGCCGAGGGATGCGTCCTCGCCGAAAATGATAGCGCGCAAGCCGCCAGCCGCGTCAGCCACCGGTAGCGCACCCCGCGGCACCGGTACGCCCTCGAGCGCAAGGCCACCGGGACTGTTGACGAAACGGGGCTTGCGCGCGTTTCCCTGGATCGGGATGTCGCGCTGATTGTCAAAAATGTCGTTGCCGAGATAAACGACGACGTGAACCGATTCGGGCGCAAAATCCAGGACCGTATCGGCGAGCAGCAGCGCTTGCTGATCCGTGCTGTAGCCCGGCACGGCGAAATTGAGGTAGGACACGCCGCGGCCACCCGCGTTCAACAGGTCGACGAACGTGTGGCCGTCATCGACGCCGAAGCCGAAGGTGAAGCTGTCGCCCAGAAACGCGTGGCGCGTGGTGCCGGGTGCGCGGGCGCGCTCGAACGTGCCGCGAAAGCCATGGCGATTGGTGGCGTAGGCGGCGGAATAAGCCTCGTGAACGTGCCTGCCCGACCAGTTCGGCGACAACCGCCAGCCGAGGCGCGCATCGTAGCGGAATAGCCCCGGGTCGAGCGTACCGGCACTGCCGCTCGCGGGCGCAAGTGCGCGCGTCCCGACTTCGGCGAGTGCGAAGCCCACGACGACCGCCAAACAAATAGCGAGCAAGCCGTAGACCACCCTCCTCCGCTTTGTCGCGGCTGCGCTACTGCGCGCTCCGTGCCCGCCGGGAGTCACAGGGCGCCCCTGGCGTGGGCTCGCATCAGAGGTTGTTGGGAGGGCGCCGAGTGCGGTGGTCGACTGGCCGGGCGCCAGTTGAGGTCCGTGCGCTGCGGGTCGTCAGCTCGAGCGGCGGCGCCGCCGTGCGACGAAGCCAAGGCCACCGAGCGCGATGCCGAGCAGGATCAGGCTCGCGGGTTCCGGTATGCTGGGCGGCGTACCGGAGGTGGTCAACGTATCGTTGCCGCACGAGGGTCCAAAGGTAAAGTGGATCAGTTCGCTGAGGTCGTTGACATCGGCGTAGAAGACGCTCAGCGGCAGCGAGAACTCGATGATGGAATGCGTCGCCGTAACCGTGTTCAGCGTGAACTCGTAGTCGGCCGTCGCTACGGCGGTTCCGAGCGCCGCGCCACCACTACCGGTCTTGACCCTGAATTGGGCATCGAGCTTGGGCGTGATGGGATCCAGGACCACGTCGACGTCGCTGCGTTCCCAAAGCGTCCCCACTTTCTGATCCGCGTGTGAGGTCGCGTGCGCGGTCGTGAAACCGCTGCTATTCAATGTGTAGTCCGACCCGGCATCGCCTTCGGTCGTGGACGTGCCGCCGCTTACGCCCGAAGGCCCGCCTCCAGCCTCGAGAACGAAGTCCTTGGCGAGGTCATCGGAGCGGATGAAGATGTCACCGGGACCGAAGTAGCGCGAATCGGGTGTGGTGTTGTTGGGCGAATTGTCCGGCCTCAGCCCGCTCAGAATAGCGACGAAGATCTTGTCCGCTTCGCGTGCCAGGCCGATGAATTCGATATCGTAGTTCTGGCCGCCATAGTTGGGGCCGACCGCGTAGTTGTCGCGCGAATCGTTGGTGTCTTCGACCGCGAACGTCCAGATGCCGCCGCCCAGTGCGAGGCCCGAATAGTCCGTGCCCACGCCCCCGTTGGTGTTGTTGACGACCAGGCCGCCGGGGTCACCGATGATGCTGTCCAGCGTGGTGGCCGAACCGTCGCCGACGACGATGCCCCAGTCGCTGAGGTCGCCGTCGACCGAGAACGGTGCGGCGAGCACCGGCGCCGAAACGAGCAACGCGACCAGCGCCATGGAAGGCACATGAAGGCCGTCGGGGCTACGCATGAGGGCGAACCTTCTTTTTGGTACCGTACATTTGCACGCATCACCTCGGCTGCACTGTGACGCCCGTTACACTTGAGGCACCCGGGCAACTCGAACCGTCCGCTGCGCATTAAGCGCAAGGACCGTGCCCAAGGGCGCGGTTCCTTAAGATTCAATGAGTTACGGTATCGAGACCGGTTGGACCACGCGAAGTGTAAACAATCCTAACGGTCGTGACGCCGCCGCGCCCTGCAGTCCGCCACAACGATTCTGATATTATCTGTTGGATTACAAGGGGTTAGACGCGCTTATCCCCAAGCGATCGCGGACGACGTCGAGAGTGTAAGGATTCCGACGATTCGCGGCGGCGCGCCCTGGGTTCTTCGCGGGAGCGGCGGCTACAGGCCGGACGCAAATCGCGTCATGATGACGATGATGGCGAGTTGCATGATGCCTTGCGAGGCGATCACGAACATGTAGATGCGCATCAGGCGGCCGACCTTGTCCATGTCGGGATGGTCACTGCGCATCTCGAGATAAACGCGGATATTGGTCGGCAGGAGGAGGCCCAGCCCCTGAACGGTCAGGATGGTGACGATCGCGAGCGCGCCAATCACCCACCACAGCTGAGGGTAGGGTAGATCGATGTACCCGGCTTGAACGGCCAGGAACCAGCCCGCCATCGTCGCCACAATAGAGACGGTCGGCATGATAAAGAGCATGCGCGGCATGAGACGAACGATCCTTGCCTATCCGGTTTACACCCACACCCACTAGGGCTAGAATGGGCGCAACCCGGATATAGGGGAGCGCGCCATGGATGTTCTCGACCGCGCCGATCTCCCATTCCCGCATTCGCTACCCGAGTTCCAGCGACTTTTCCCCGATGATGCGGCCTGCGCCGCCTACCTGGAGAAAGCCCGCTGGGGAGACGGCTTTGCCTGCCCGCACTGCGGCACGGCGGGAGAGCCGTTCCACTTTGAAAACCGCCCTGGCGTCCTGCGCTGCCGCAAGTGCCGCCAGAACACCGGGCTGACGGTGGGAACAGTGATGGAGCGTAGCCACACTCCGCTGAACGTCTGGTTCTGGGCCGCTTATCTGGTCGCCAGTCAGACGCCCGGCATGTCCGCCGTGCAGTTTCAGCGGCAACTTGGTCTTTCGCGCTACGAGACGGCCTTTCAAATTCTCCACAAGCTCCGCTCGGGCATGGTGCGGCCCAACCAAGACAGGATCGGTGGACAGCCCAAGAACCATGTTGAGGTGGACGAAACCTGGGTTGGCGGGCGAACGCGTGGGGAAGGCCGTGGTGTTCACCACAAGGTTCCCGTCTCCTGTGCCATCGAGGTGCGTCATCGAAAGCCGGGCACCAAGCTCGACAACCGGAAAGACGGACGCTATGCCGGACGCGTTCGGCTCGCCGTCGTGCTCGACCGTAGCGCCGAGTCGCTCTGTGGGTTCGTCGAGAGCACCGTCGCGCCGCGATCGCTGATCGTTACTGACGATTGGAGCGGCTATGCTGGCCTCGGTAAGCGCGGCTATGAGCACTTCGCTGTTGCCGAGTGTGGTGATCCAGAGGTTGCCGAGCAATACCTGCCGATCATCCATCTGGTTTTCGCCAACCTGAAGACGTGGCTGATCGGTATCCACCACGGCGTTAGCCACCAGCACCTACAAGCCTACCTCAACGAGTTCACCTTCCGCTTCAACAGGCGGTTCTACCCGTTCAACGCCTTCCGCTCATTGCTCGGCATCGCGGGCGACACCTCTGCTCCAACCTATGCCGAGCTTTACTCGGGAGAGTGGTGGCACCCTACATGTAGCGGTCATGGGCGTTAACCGAATAGGCAAGGAACGATCATGGCGCGGCGGGCCTCGGCGCCAAGACTTCGCATGATCGGGCCGATCACGAAACCCATGAAAAGGTCGATGCCCGTCCACAAAAGGCCGGCGAAGACGTGAATGAAGTTGAGGAACCAGAAGTTCTCGACGCGGATCGCCACGATCAGGACGACCAGGAGGATCGCGATCCACCACAGATTGTTCCAGTTGATGTCGGGAGCCGGACTTTCGGCAACGGCCGGAGACGCCATGGCTATCATCCGTTGTGGTGCGAACCGGACCGTTGCGGGGCGGCCCGCTAGGGGGCGTCACCTCGCGAATCATATTGGGCGCGCCGCGAGGTCGGTTCGATCCAGGCCTTCTCTCGCTGCAGGCATTGGACGAACTCCGCCGTGCCCGTCTTAAACCCAAGGCTGCTACAGCGCTCTTCGTACCAAACCTGACCGCCCGCGCAGGCGGAGACCCAGAGCAGCGCCATGGCCCCCATAAGCGCCCGCGCCGACATCCGCCTCATCGCTCCCATCGCATGCCTCGAAGCCCGATGACCCATTGCTCCGCCAGGATCGGCAAGGATAATGGCGCGCCCTACAGGACTCGAACCTGTGACCCACAGCTTAGAAGGCTGTTGCTCTATCCAGCTGAGCTAAGGGCGCGATGGCTAGCGCATCTGATCGTATCGAAAATTGTCGGCATAGGGGCGCCGCTGGGGCGTCGGTTTCTTGGGCTCAACGACGCGGTAGGGAATGCCTCGCCCATCGGCGAAGGCGATCGCCGCCGCACGCGAATCGAACTTGAGCACCACCTGCCCGTTCATGTCGGCCGAGCTCGTCCAGCCCATGAGGCCCTCGATCTCGCGCGCCTGTTCGGGCGCGAACTCGAGATACCACGCGCGCGTATTGGCGCGGCCGGATTGCATCGCGTTCTTGGTCGGTTGAAAAATGCGTGCGAGCATGGGCTCTCCATTGTGGCCCCGCGCTGCATGGTCGGGGCGACTGGATTCGAACCAGCGACCTGCTGCTCCCAAAGCAGCCGCGCTACCAGGCTGCGCCACGCCCCGCCGCTCACTCTCGGCCCTGAGATACACGAAGCGGCATCGCCCAGCAAGCACGCCCGCCCTAGTCCCCCCGCGGGCGGCGCAGGCTGAAGGTTGCGGCGGCCGTCATCACCGTTTGCGGCCCGACCGTGAAGACGCCCTCGGCGAACGCCAACGCGCGACCGTGGCGGGTGAGATGGGCGCGGCCCTCGAGCCACGCGCCGATACGTACCGGAGCGAGGAAGTCGCCGATGAGGCGCACAGTTACCGGCCTCGCCTCGAGCGCCCTAATGACGGCCTGGGCGAGCACGATGTCGGCGAAGGTCATGAGCGCGCCGCCATGAACGATGCGGCCCGCGTTGGTGTGCTTCTCGTCCACGCGAATGGCGCGCACCAGGTCGCCGGCCCCTTCCCTCTCGTAGATTGGCCCGATCAGCTCACCGAAGCGGGCGCTGTGCACGATCGGGGCAAAGCCGTCAGGTACTTCGCCGGTCCCGCGCCCCGCCAACCCCTCACTCCGCATTGCCGAACGTGGTGTGCAGGATGGTGTCACCGAGGCGCAGCTCGAGGCGTGCCGCGGTGCCGGCATTGAGCTCCAGCACCGCACGCACGGGACGGGCGGCGGACAGCGGTGTCAGCGAGTGCGGGATCGTGCGCTCGACGATGTGAATGATTCGACCGTCATCTGCGACATAGAGCATGTCGAGGGGGATGTAGGTGTTCTTCATCCACATACTGACCCGGGTTGGCGCGCCGTAGTCGAACAGCATGCCGGCATCCGGGGCCAAGTTGCGGCGAAACATGAGCCCGCGCTCGCGGTCGGCCGCCGTCGCCGCGATCTCGACATCGAAAGCGTGACGGCCCGACGGCGCAACGATGACGAGCCGCGAGCGCTCGAGCGCGAGGGCGCCGGCGAGGCCCGCGCCGAGGCTGGCGGCAACGACGAGAAGGAACCCCAGGCGGCGCAGCATGGGCGTTCCTTATCCGGAAACGGGGGCCTCGTAAACGCCGCCCTCGCGCGGCCGCCAAGCCGCTTGACCGGGCGGCTCTCGGGGTTTCATAGTGCAGCGCCACTCGGGGGAGCCGGAAATTCCGGCTGAGAGGTTCCCTGGCGGAACGACCCCTCGAACCTGATCCGGCTCGTACCGGCGTAGGAAGGAGTGCAGATATGGCCGAGGGCGCCATCCTCCATCCCGAACATGGGTCGGCTAGCGCGCGGAGTAGCGCCGCGCCGCCGGCACCCTCGGTCGAAATCGTCAACGCCATTATCGAGTATCAGGGGCGCGTGCTGTTCGCCGGCCTCGACGTGACGCTGGAGGCGGGTCGCACGACCTGCCTGCTGGGCCCGAGCGGTATCGGCAAGACGACCCTGTTGCGTCTGATCGCCGGGCTCGGACCCAGGATTCCGGCCGGTCGGGTGCGCGCGGGCGACGGCCGACCGCTTGCCGGGCGCACCGCCTACATGGACCAGGGCGACCTTCTGCTGCCGTGGCTTTCTGCCCTCGACAACGTGGCGCTGGGGAGCCGCCTGCGTGGGGACACGACCGACACGGACCGCGCCCACGCGCTGCTCGAGCGGGTCGACCTCGCCGACCACGGGGACGATCGGCCCGCAACCCTATCGGCCGGCATGCGCCAGCGCGTGGCGCTCGCGCGCACGCTGATGGAGGACCGGCCGGTCGTCCTTATGGACGAGCCCTTCTCGGCACTCGATGCGCTGACGCGGATGGACCTCCAGGATCTGGCCGCAGAGCTGCTCCGCGAGCGCACGGTCGTGCTCGTCACCCACGACCCGGTCGAGGCGCTTCGGCTTGGTCACCGACTGCTCCTTATGACGGGGCGGCCGGCAACCCTGAGCGATTCGACGGTCCCTTTGGGTGCGCCGCCGCGCGACCCGACCGCGAGTGACGTCGGGCTCATGCACCGCGACCTGTTGCGCCGGCTCGGGGTATGGCAGCGGCCCACCCGCGCCGGCGCGCCCGCGCGCATTGTCGAGGTCGGCCCGGCATGACCGCCCGGTTGGCACGGGCCGCGGTCACCCTGTCCGGTATCCTGGCGTTGTGGCAGATCGTGGTATGGGCGAGCGGGGTACCACCCTACATCCTCCCGGGCCCGGCGGCGGTGGCCCGCGCCTGGCAAGGGGCGGCGGCAGCGATCAGCCATCACGCCGCGATAACGCTGACCGAGATCCTCCTGGGCCTGGCCTTGGGCACGCTGCTCGGCGTGGCCAGTGCGTTGTTTATCGTCCACGTCCGCCCAGCGCGGCGCTGGCTGATGCCGGTGCTGGTGGCATCCCAGGCGATCCCGGTGTTCGCCGTCGCGCCGCTCCTGGTCCTGTGGTTCGGCTATGGCCTGGCATCCAAGGTCGTGATGGCGACGCTGATCATCTACTTCCCCATCGCCACCAACTTTCTCGATGGCCTCAGGCGCACGGATCGAGGTTGGCTCGACATCGCCCACACCATGACCGCGGGCCACCCGCGGGCACGGTGGGCGGTGCTGCGCCACGTCCGCATCCCCGCCGCCCTACCGTCGCTGGCGTCGGGCCTACGGATCGCCACCGCCGTCGCGCCGATCGGCGCCATCATCGGCGAGTGGGTCGGATCCAGTGCCGGCCTCGGCTACCTCATGCTGCATGCCAACGGGCGCATGCAGATCGACCTGCTGTTCGCAGCCCTGTTTACCTTGGCCGGTATGTCGGTGCTCCTGTTCGCGCTCATGGACCGCGTACTGCGGCGCGCGTTGCCCTGGCAGGTCGAGTCGTCGCCCGAGGGGGAGCCCGAGGCGATCTGAGCCTCGTGACCCAGGAGTCACCACACATGTCGATGTTCCATACCGCCCTCGCCCGCTGTGTCGTCCTAGCGCTCGCTGTGTGGCTGATGTCCGGACAGGTGCGGGCGGAGCCGCTCTCGGTGATGTTGGACTGGTTCGTCAACCCCGACCACGCAACGCTGTTCGTTGCCCTCGAAAAGGGCTACTTCGCCGCGCAGGGACTGGAGGTTACGTTCATCGCCCCGGCCGACCCCAACGACCCACCCAAGCTGGTCGCGGCCGGCAAAGCGGATATCGCGGTGTCCTACCAGCCTCAGCTGCATATGCACGTCGACCGGGGGCTCCCGCTCAAGCGCATCGGCACACTCGTGGCGACGCCGCTCAACTCGCTCGTAGTGCTGGCCGATGGCCCGGTGCAATCGATCGCCGACCTCAAAGGGGCGCGCATCGGCTTCTCCGTTGGCGGCTTCGAGGACGCGCTCCTCAAGGCAATGCTGGCCCGGCACGGGTTGGCCCTCGAGGACGTGGTCTTGGTCAACGTGAATTTCTCGTTGTCGCCGGCGCTCATCAGCGGCCAAGTCGATGCGGTCATTGGCGCCTTTCGTAACTTCGAGCTCAACCAGATGGACCTCGTGGGCCGGCCCGGCCGGGCGTTCTACGTCGAGGAGGAAGGCGTCCCAGCCTACGACGAGCTCATCCTGGTCGCCCACACCGATCGGCTGGGCGACCCCGCGCTGAAGCGCTTCCTCGTCGCCCTTGAGCAGGGGACGCAGTTCCTCGTCAATCACACCGACGAGAGCTGGGAACTATTCGTGCGCGGCCGCAAGGAACTCGACGACGAGCTCAACCGTCGCGCGTGGCGCGACACGCTGGCGCGCTTCGCGCTCCGGCCCGCGGCACTGGATAGGGGGCGTTATCGGCGCTTTGCCGAGTTCCTCGTGCGACAGGGCTTGATTGCGCGAGCCCGACCGGTCGCGGACTACGCGGTCGAGCTGGAGTGACGGCGCGCTCGCGGCGCCGACGTGATTAGCCGGTTTCGATTTCGGCCGCTTGCGGCCCCTTCGGGCCTTGACCGACGCGCACCCGAACGGCCTGACCCGCCTGCAGGTTTTCAATGCCTACGCGGCGCAAGGTCTTGATATGGACGAAAATGTCGGGCGCGTCTTCGCCACTCGACAGAAACCCGTAGCCCTTGTCCGCGTTGAACCATTTCACGACGGCGTCGAAAAAAGGGCCCTCGGCGACGAGCGTCCCCTGCGCCACCCCTGAATCGAAGCCACCGACGCGGCCCGCCGGCGGGCTCGCGGTACTGTCATCGATTTCGATCACGCGCACCGCCTGAAGGCCCTTGGGTCCACGCGCGACCTCGCACACCAGCGTCGCGCCCTCTTCAACGGAATCGAGTCCGAGAGTCTTCAGCGTCGACAGATGAATAAAAATATCGCTCGAATTGTCCGACGGTGTAATAAAACCGAATCCCTTTATTCGATTGAACCATTTGACGGTTCCGGTTGCTACTTCGGTTTCTTGCCCCGTGTCCTCCGAGCGCTGATCCTCTTCTACCATGGCCTGGACATCCTCCCCGTACTGGTCGTCATCTTAACACTTTCGCCACCCCTCCACAAATGTGCTCGGGGCCTTGGCCACTCCTGATTTCGGGGGTCGGGCGACCCCGACATTAGTTGGCATCCGGTGCCATCCATATTATCTTCTCGCACCGCCGCGCCTTGAAAAACCATTGAGGGGCCATGACGCGTACCGCAAGTCTGTTTGTCGTGCTACTGGCCGTATGGCTTTTGTTTTCCGGGCATTACGAGGCACTGACGATCATTCTCGGGATCGCGTCGTGCGCCTTGGTTGTCGCGCTTACCCATCGGATGGACGTGATCGACCACGAGGGCCACCCCGTTCATCTCGGGATCAACGCGCTGCGTTATTGGGCGTGGCTGTTCGTCGAGATAGCGCGCGCCAATCTCGACGTCGCCCGCCGCATCCTAACCCCCAGCCTGCCCATCGACCCGCGCCTGATTCGGCTCGTGCCGAGCCAGAGGACCGCCGTGGGCCGCGTCACCTACGCCAACTCGATCACGCTGACGCCCGGCACCGTGGCCGTGCTGCTGGAACGCGACGAGGTGCTGGTGCACGCGCTGGAGGGCGGTTTCGCGGACGATCTTGCGACCGGAGAGATGGATCGTCGCGTCCTCGCCATGGAGGGCCGTGACTGATGTTCGCCCTTACCACGGCGATCATCCTCGTGACCATGACGCTAACGCTGTTTCGCGCGGTCGTCGGCCCGACGGTTTACGACCGCATCCTTGCCGTCAACATGTTCACGACGAAAACGACGATTCTGGTCATTGTCATGGGCTTCTTGACCGGTCGGCCGCATTTTGTCGACATCGCTCTGATCTACCCACTGCTCAGCTTCATCGCCACCGTTGCAATGCTGAAGTTCTTCGAGTTTGGCGACCTCGGCGAGGCGGGCCGCGAGGAGGAGCGTTGGCGCCGGCTGGAGACACCATGACAGCGGAACTCGGCGACATTCTGACCTGGATCCTGCTCACCACCGGCAGCGTTTTCTTACTGATCGGTAGCATCGGTCTGATGCGGCTGCCGGACTTCTACACCCGGCTGCACACCGCAGGCATCACCGATACCTTGGCCATCGCGCTGATCGTCGCTGGCCTCATGATTCAAAGCGGGCTCTCGCTGATCAGCGTCAAGCTGTTGTTCATCCTCGTATTTTTGTTTTTCACCAGCCCGACCGCTACGCATGCGCTGGCCAAGGCCGCCCTGTTCAACGGGCTAAGGCCGTGGGTCAAGGCGCCCGAGGCCAAGGACGATCCGCCATCGCCTATCTAGTCGACATCGCGTTGCTGGTATTCCTTCTCGTTGTCGCGGTGACGGTTATCCGGCTCCGCAATCTGGTTGCCGTCGTCATGCTGTTCAGCGTTTACAGCTTGGTAATGGCGGCACTGTTCGTGAACCTGGATGCCGTCGACGTGGCCTTCACCGAGGCAGCCGTGGGCGCCGGCATCACGACCGTACTGATGTTCGCCACGCTCGGCCTCACCAGCGCGCGTGAGAAAATCCCGGTACAGACGTCGCTGCTGCCGCTCCTCATCGTCGGCGCCACCGGCGTGGCGCTGCTCTACGGCACCCTCGACATGCCGGACTTCGCCGACCCGGCGGCGCCGGCGCACCGGCACGTCGCCCCGCGTTATCTCGAGCGCGGCCCGGCCGAGACCGGCGTCCCCAACGTGGTGACCGCCGTGCTCGCGAGCTATCGCGGTTACGACACGCTCGGCGAGGTCGTGGTGATCTTTACGGCCGGTATCGGTGTCATGCTATTGATCGGCGGGGCGAGGCACCGCCGGGCGCGGGGCCAGGACCGATGAGGCACCACCTCGTCCTGCGCGTGGTGAGCAAGATACTGATTCCCTTCATTCTGCTGTTCGGGCTGTACGTCCAGTTTCACGGCGACTTCGGGCCCGGCGGCGGATTCCAGGCTGGCGTCATCTGTGCGGCCGCCTTCATCTTGTATGGCCTCGTCTTCGGCATCGAGCGGGCGCGCCAGGTCGCTCCGGACGGTGCCGTAGAGATCCTGGTTGCGACGGGTGTGCTCATCTATGCCGGTGTCGGCATCGTCGCACTCGCGCTAGGCGGCAACTATCTCGACTACTCCGTATTGGCCGCGGAACCGGCCAAGGGCCAACACCTCGGCATCCTACTGGTCGAGTTCGGCGTCGGTATCACCGTCGCCGCCGTCATGGTCGCCGTTTTCTTCGCGTTCGCCGGCCGCACGCGCTGAGCGATGGCGGTGCTCGGCCACTTCAATTACTGGGTGGTCATGGTGCTGATGATGGCCGGCTTCTACACGGTCGTCGCCCGCGGCAACCTGGTCAAGAAGCTCGTCGGCCTCAACATCTTTCAGACCTCCGTCTTCCTGTTCTACATCAGCGTCGGCAAGGTGGCCGGCGGCACGGCTCCGATCGTCGGCGGCGGCGCCGAGGTCTACTCAAACCCCCTGCCCCACGTTCTCATTCTCACCGCCATCGTCGTCGGCGTGGCGACCACCGCACTCGCGCTCGCCCTTATCGTTCGCATCCGCGAGGCCTATGGCAGCGTCGAGGAGGACGAAATCATCCGCCTGGACGACGAACCGTGATCGTCGACCATCTGCCGATATTGCAAGTGGCGGTGCCACTTGTGGGCGCACCGCTGTGCGTGCTGAGCCGCCGTGGCGCCCTGGCGTGGCCGCTGGCGACGCTGGCGAGCTGGACGGCCTTCGCCATTGCGCTATGGCTGCTGGCCCGCGTTCTCGAGACGGGCGTGATCTCCTACGAGCTCGGCGGCTGGGCGGTGCCGTGGGGCATCGAGTACCGGGTCGACCCGGTCGACGCCTTCGTGCTGGTTGTCGTCGCCGGCATCGCCGCGGTGACCATGCCGTTCGCCCGCGCCAGCGTCGGCGCCGAGATCGCCGCGGCGCAGCACCACCGCTTCTACTGCGTCTACCTCCTCGCCCTCGCAGGCCTGCTCGGCGTCACGATCACGGGCGATGCCTTCAACCTCTTCGTGTTCCTCGAGATCGCCTCGCTGTCGGCTTACGTCCTGGTTGGCATGGGCCAAGATCGCAGGGCGCTGACGGCGGCGTTCCGCTACCTCATCATGGGCACGATCGGGGCCACCTTCATCCTCATCGGCATCGGCTTCCTGTACATGATGACGGGCACCCTCAACATTGCCGATCTCGCCGAGCGCGTGGCGCCGGTCGCGGACACGCGGACCGTTCGTGCCGCCTTCGCTTTCCTCACCGTCGGCATCGCCATCAAGATCGCGCTGTTTCCGCTCCACCTGTGGCTCCCGAACGCCTATGCCTACGCGCCCTCGGCCGTCGCCGTGCTGCTCGCCGGCACCGCCACCAAGGTCGCGGTCTATGTTCTGCTGCGCTTCACCTTCACCCTGTTCGGCGCGGACTTTGCCTTCGAAACCATGGCACTTGGCGCCATCCTGCTGCCGCTCGCCCTGGCGGCGGCGCTCGGAGCTTCGCTCGTCGCGTTGTTCCAGAACGACGTCAAGAGATTGCTCGCGTATTCGAGTCTGGCCCAGATCGGCTACATCGTCGCCGGCATCAGCCTCGCATCGACCACGGGCCTGACCGCGGGGATCGTCCATCTGTTCAACCACGCGGTGACGAAAGCTGCGTTGTTCATGTGCCTTGGCGCGGTCGCACTGCGCGCGGGCGGCGTAAGCCTCGACGCCTTGCGCGGGCTCGGCCGCCGCATGCCGCTCACCATGTCGGCGTTCGTGGTCGGCGGTCTCAGCCTCATCGGCGTGCCCTTCACCGTCGGATTCGTGAGCAAGTGGACACTCGTGGTGGCGGCCCTGGAGGAAGGCGCGTGGCCGGTAGCGGTGGTCGTCCTGCTGAGCTCGCTCGTCGCCCTCGGATACGTCTGGCGGGTCGTCGAGGCGGCCTACTTCCACCCCCCCGCCGAGGCTAGCGCGGCGCAAGAAGCGCCGCCCTCCATGCTGGTCCCGATCTGGCTCTTGGCCGGGGCGAGCGTCTACTTCGGCCTCGATACCTCGCTGACGCTAGGGGTGGCGGGCCGGGCCGCGCAGGCCCTCCTCGGGATCGCCCCGTGAGACCGTTCGATCCCGGCTTCGCGATTGCGCTGGCGATCCTGGTACCGCTGGTGGGCGCAGGCCTTATCGCGTTAACCGGCCGCTGGCCCAACGTGCGCGAAGCGGTGACGCTGGTGACGTCGGCGGCCCTGTTTGCGCTCGTCGCCTCGTTGTACCCGATGGTCGCCGCGGGCACCCGGCCCGCGCTGAAACTGTTCGACCTCGTCCCCGGGATCTCCTTCGCTTTCGAGGTCGAGCCGCTCGGTATGCTGTTCGCGCTCGTCGCGAGTTTCCTGTGGATACTCACCTCGGTCTACGCCTTCGGCTACATGCGGGCCCATGGCGAGGCGAACCAGACTCGGTTTTACAGCTATTTCGCGGTCGCGCTGGCGAGCACGATGGGCGTGGCCTTCGCCGGCAATATGTTGACGCTGTTCCTGTTCTACGAGGCGCTGACGCTCTCGACCTACCCGCTGGTCACGCACTCCGGCACCGACGAAGCACGACGCGCCGGGCGGCTCTATCTCGGTCTCCTTCTCGGTACCTCGATCGCTTTCCTGTTGCTCGCCGTCGGCTGGACGTGGGTGCTCGCAGGGACTCTCGACTTCAGCCGCGGCGGCATCTTCTCCGCCGATACCGCAAGCGGCGCGGTCGGCCTCCTTCTGGTGCTCTACGTGTTCGGCATCGGCAAAGCCGCGCTGATGCCATTCCATCGCTGGTTGCCGGCCGCCATGGTGGCGCCGACGCCGGTGAGCGCCCTGCTCCACGCCGTCGCCGTGGTTAAGGCCGGCGTGTTCGCGGTCCTCAAAGTGTCCCTCTATATTTTCGGCTGGCAGACGCTGGCCGGGCTCACCGCCGCCGACATCATGATGTACGTGGCCGCGGCAACCCTGGTGATCGCCGCACTGGTGGCGCTGCGTCAGGACAACCTCAAGCTCCGCCTCGCCTACTCGACGGTGAGCCAGCTCGCCTACATCGTGCTTGGCGCCATGCTCGCGAGCGGCTGGGGGACGCGCGGCGCCGCGCTGCACATCGCGACCCATGCGTTCGCCAAGATCACCCTGTTCTTTTGCGCGGGCGCCATCATGTTGGCCGCACAAAAGTCGGAGGTGAGCGAAATGCGCGGCATCGGCCGGAGGATGCCGATCACGATGACGGCCTTCGCCCTGGCCAGCCTCAGTATCATCGGCATGCCGCCTTTGGGCGGCCTGTGGAGCAAATGGCAGCTTGCCCTGGGCACGGTGGATGCCGGCGAGTACGCCATGCTCGGCGTCCTGATGCTCGGCTCCTTGCTGAGTGCGGGCTACCTGCTGCCCATGGTGGTGCGCGCTTTCCTCGGTGCCGACCGTGTGTCGGAAGGTTCCGCGCGCGTAGCCATCCGCGGAGCCCCGGCGATGTGCGTCGTGCCGTTGTCGCTCACGGCGCTCGGCTGCGTCGCACTCTTCCTCTGGCCCGGCCCGATCCTCGAGCTGTTGTCGGGGCTCGCTCCGGTGGCCGAGTAGGCGCGGTGGACAAGAAGCATCTCTTCGACAATCCGGCCAACGTACGCCGCCTGCTGTACGCCCTTCACGCGCTGTGCGCGATCCTCCTGCTCGCCGACTTCGCCTTCGATCGGCACGCGGAGCACCCGGTGGAGGCCTTTTGGGGCTTTTACGCCCTGTATGGCTTCGTCGCCTGCGTCACTCTGGTCCTACTCGCCAAGGGACTGCGTCGGATGGTGGTGCGGCGCGAGGATCACTATGGCGATTGATATCGCCGGGCTGCCATGGAACATGCCACCGGCGTTCATCTTTTTCGCCGGAGCGCTGGCGGTCCTCGCGCTACCGGGGCGGGCGCGCGGCGCGGCCCTTCTGCTCACGGTGCTGCTCGGCGCGGCCAACGTGGCGACGCTGGAGCCCGGCATCCACGCGACTACCCGCTTCGTCAACGACGGCCATGTGCTGCTCCGAGTCGACCCACTGAGCCGGTTGTTCGGCTACCTCTTCCACCTCGCCGCGTTCATAGCGATCCTGTTCTCGCTCCACGTAAAAGAGCGGGGCCAGCACGTTGCCGGGCTCGTCTATGCGGGCAGCGCGCTCGGCGCCGTCTTCGCCGGCGACCTGATTACGCTGTTCCTGTTCTGGGAGGCGTTGGCGCTGAGCTCGGCCTATCTCGTGTGGGCCCGGCGCGCACCGGCCTCGCCCGCCATCAGCATGCGCTACCTCGTCATCCAGGTTCTTTCTGGCGTGCTGCTGCTGGCCGGCGCCGCACTCCACTACCGAGCGACCGGCTCGCTCGCGTTCGAGTTTATCGGGCTCGACGGGCCCGCGAGCTGGCTCATCCTTGTCGCCTTCGGCATCAAGTGCGCGTTTCCCCTCCTCCATAACTGGCTCACCGACGCCTATCCGGCGGCGACGCCGACCGGCACCGTTTTTCTCAGTGCCTTCACCACCAAGGTCGCGGTGTACGCGCTGGCGCGCGGCTTTCCGGGAACCGAGCTCCTTATCTATGTCGGCGCGTTGATGACGCTGTTCCCCATCTTCTACGCGGTCATCGAGAACGACCTGCGTCGCGTGCTCGCTTACAGCATGATCAACCAGATCGGATTCATGGTGGTCGGCATCGGGCTCGGCACGGCGCTGGCGCTCAACGGCGCGGTGTCGCACGCGTTCAACGACGTGATCTTCAAGGCGCTCCTATTCATGTCGATGGGGGCGGTGCTGCACATGACCGGCCGGATCAACGGCACCGACCTCGGCGGCCTCTACAAGACCATGCCGCTGACCGCCAGCCTGTGCCTCGTGGGCGCGGCCTCGATTTCGGCGTTCCCGCTGTTCAGCGGCTTCGTCTCCAAGTCGATGGTAATGACGGCCGCGCTCGAGGGGGGCCACGTGTGGATCTGGCTGGTGCTGCTGTTCGCATCGGCGGGCGTGTTCCACCACGCCGGCATCAAGATTCCCTACTTCGCGTTCTTCGCCCACGATTCAGGGATTCGCACCAAGGAGCCGCCGTGGAACATGCTGCTGGCCATGGGCATCGCGGCGGCCCTGTGCGTGTTCAACGGCTCGTACCCGTGGGTTCTCTACGACTTCCTCCCCTACTCCGTCGACTATGTTCCCTACACGGCCGGCCACGTCCTCACCCAGCTTCAACTTCTGTTCTTCTCGGCCCTCGCGTTTGCCTGGCTGATGCTCTCCGGCGTCTATCCACCCGAGTTGCGATCCACAAACCTCGACGCTGAATGGGTCTATCGCTGGCTCGCACCGCGCGCGTTCGGGCGCCTAGGCGGCGCCATCACCGCCCTCGACCGCGACGTTCGCGCTCTGGCCCGCCAACAGGCGCAGGCATGGATCGAGGAATTGGTTCGGCTTGCCGGCCCCCAAGGGGTCCTCGCAAGAACCTGGTCCACGGGAGCGGCGGTGTTGTGGGTCGCGGTCGCGCTAATCGCGACTCTTCTTCTCTATTTCTTTCCTGCTTATCCGTGACACTCCGCCTGTGAGGATGTATGTTCTTGCCTATCCGGTTTACACCCACACCCGCTAGGGCTAGAATGGGCGCAACCCGGATATAGGGGAGCGCGCCATGGATGTTCTCGACCGCGCCGATCTCCCATTCCCGCATTCGCTACCCGAGTTCCAGCGACTTTTCCCCGATGATGCGGCCTGCGCCGCCGCCGTGCCCCATGATGTGGTAAATCGTGGGTTCGATGGGCCCGGCCTCGGCGGCGAGGAACGTCGCCGGCATTAGTTTGCGGCCGTCGTTGGCTCGCGCGTAGCGCGCTTGAGCCATGAACAGCAGGCATTGCAGCCGGCGCGCCGACAGATGGCTGCCCGCCGACGCGGCGCGGTCGAGGAACCACAAGACTACATCGAGCGTTGAGCGAACGGCGGGTGTCACGTCTCCTCCCTCCCGAGAGCGATAATTTTCCGGTAAACGAGGTAAAGATTCTATAAACCGCGGACGCCTCGCGCCACCTCAACCTTGCACCCGGCCCGCCGACTGAACTAGGTTCCGCCCAACGCGCCGAATGCGGGGTGGCAAGAAATGAACCTGACGGGCGAGTACCGGATCGCGGCCCCCAAGCGACAGGTGTGGGAGGCCCTCAACGACCCCGAGGTCCTACGCGCGTCGATCACGGGCTGTGAAAAGATCGAGCGACTTTCCGATACCGAGTTCACCGCCACCGTCAACGCCAAGGTTGGGCCACTCCGGGCCAAGTTCCAAGGCAAGGTCACGTTGTCCAATCTCGACCCGCCCAACGCCTACACGATCTCAGGCGAGGGTCAGGGCGCGGGCGGGGTCGGCTTCGCCAAGGGCAGCGTCGATGTCACCCTGACCGAGGACGGCCAGGAAACGATGCTCGGCTACAAGGTGAGCGCCTCCGTGGGCGGGAAGCTGGCGCAGATCGGCTCCCGCCTCATCGACAGCGTCGCGCAACAGCAGGCCAAAGCCTTTTTCGCCCAGTTCAGCGGCCATTTCCCCGCTCCGGCGGCAGCCGCGCTACCTGCGGCCGTTCCCACGCCGGCGCCTCCCGAAAAGGGCACGTTCGGGTACGTCTTGTGGCCCTCCCTCCTGTTCCTGGTCATGGTCGCGCTGCTCTACTACGTCTCCCGCGGGGGCTAGGACGTACGTTCTCGCTTGACGCCCGGCGCTACCCGGTCCGACACTGGTGGCGGTGGGCAATCGGTACAAACAACTAAGAAGTAAAGACCCGCCGCGAACGCGCGAGGCAGCGCGTCGGGAGGAGCAGCGATATGGCTGAAGACGGGATCGGCGCGAGCGTCAGGCGTAAGGAGGACTACCGCTTCCTCACCGGCCGCGGCACCTACACCGATGACATCGACCGCCCCGGGCAAGCCTACGCCGTCTTCCTGCGCTCGCCACACGCGCACGCCAGGATCACGCGCCTCGACGTTGCGGCGGCGAGGAAGGCACCGGGCGTCGTCGGTGTTTTCACCGGCGCCGACCTCGACGCCGACGGCATCGTCGGCCCGATCTGCGGCTGGGTGGTCACCAGCAAAGATGGCGAGAAGGCCAAGACGCCGCCCTATCCGGCCTTAGCTAAGGATACGGTCCGATTTGTTGGTGATCGGGTCGCCGTGGTCATCGCCGACACGCTTGCGCAGGCACGCGACGCGGCCGAACAAGTCGTTGTCGACTATGAAGTGCTGCCGGCCTGCGTGCCCACGGACAAAGCGCTCGAGTCGGGCGCGCCGCAAATCCACGCGGAGGCGCCCGGCAACCTGTGTTTCGATTGGGAAGTCGGCGACAAGAACGCGACCGACGAGGCGTTCGCCAGCGCCCACCACGTCACCAAGCTGGAACTCGTTAACAACCGGATGGTACCGAACGCGGTGGAGCCACGTGCCGCGGTCGGCGACTACGATCCTGGCAGCGACAGATTCACGCTTTATGTGACAAGCCAGAATCCGCACGTCGCACGGGTGATCATGTCCGCGTTCAACAATGTCGCGCCCGAGCACAAGCTAAGGGTGGTAGCCCCCGACATCGGCGGCGGCTTCGGATCGAAGCTGCCGGTCTACGCCGAGGAGATCGTGTGTACGTGGGCGGCTAAGAAGGTGGGCCGCCCAGTCAAGTGGACCGCGGATCGCTCCGAGGCCTTCGTCGCGGATGTTCACGGTCGTGACCATGTCACCGAAGCCGAGCTGGCGCTCGACCAGGGCGGCATCTTCCTCGGGATACGCGCCAACACCATCGCCAATATGGGCGCCTACCTGACGACCACCGCCACGGGTATCCCGACTTGGCTCCATGGCTTGCTTTTCGCCGGCCAATATCGAACGCCAGCCATCCACGTCAACGTAAAGGCGGTCTTCACCCACACCTCCCCGGTGGATCTTCTACGCGGCGCCGGCCGGCCCGAAGCCACGTATGTCGTCGAGCGACTGGTGGAGAAGGCGGCGCGCGAGATGGGCATCGATGCCGCCGAGATTCGCCGCCGTAACTTCGTGCCGCCGGACGCGTTCCCTTACCAAACGCCCGTGGTGGTCACGTACGACAGCGGCAACTACGAGCCGATCCTCGACAAGGCCGTGGCCATGGCGGACTACGCGGGTTTTGCAGGTCGCCGCGAGGCGGCCAAGGGACGCGGCAAGCTGCGTGGGATTGGGTTCTCGAGTTACATCGAAGCCTGCGGCCTGGCCCCGTCCAACGTCGCCGGCGAAATCGGCTTCGGCCTTGGGTTATGGGAGGCCGCACAAATCCGCTTCAATCCCACCGGGAACGTTACTGTACTCACGGGGGCGCAGGCCCAGGGGCAGAGTCACGAGACGACCCTGGCGCAAATCGTGGCGGATAGGCTCGGCGTCGCGATCGAAAACGTCGAAGTCGTGCACGGTGATACGGCGGTGGGGCCCTTCGGGATGGGAACCTACGGCTCGCGATCTGCCGGCGTTGGTGGTTCCGCGATCGCCAAAGCCGCCGACAAGATCGTTGCCAAGGGACGGAAGATCGCAGCCCACGCACTTGAAGCAGCCGAGGCGGACATCGAGTTCAGCGACGGCACCTACTCCGTCACGGGCACCGACAAGACCATGGGAATAGGCGAAGTCGCCTTCGCCGCATACGTGCCCCACAGCTACCCGCTTGGGGAGCTCGAGCCCGGCCTCGACGAGACCGCGTTCTACGACCCGCCGAATTTCACCTTCCCAGCCGGCTGCCATATCTGCGAGGTCGAGGTCGACCCCGAGACGGGCAGCGTCAAGATCGTCAACTACACGGCGGTCGACGACTTCGGCAAGCTCATCAACCCGATGATCGTCGAGGGACAGGTCCACGGCGGCGTCGCCCACGGCGTAGGCCAGGCGCTGCTCGAGGGCTGCGTTCACGACCCCGAGTCGGGCCAGCTGCTCACCGGCTCGTTTATGGACTACACGATACCGCGCGCGGACGATCTTACGAGCTTCAATCTCGGCTTCACCGAAACGCTGTGCCCGCACAACCCGCTGGGGGTCAAGGGATGCGGCGAGGCCGGAGCGATCGCGGCGCCGGCGGCGGTCATCAACGCCTTGACCGACGCTCTCGGCGTCGCGCACGTCGACATGCCGGCGACGGCGGACCGAGTATGGCAGGCTCTAAAAACGGCGGCCTGAGGGCGGGCGCCGCGCGCATTGCTTGACAGGCGCTCGTCATGAGGCGAACTTTGCCGCGCCGTGCGGGGCGGCAATAAACAGGGAGGACGGGTATGGCAATCCATTCCATATCCTTTAGGGTGAACGGTAAGGAAGTCTCGGGCGAGGTCGAATCCCGCACGTTGCTGGTTCAGTTTCTGCGCGAGAATCTTCGCCTAACGGGCACCCATGTCGGTTGCGACACGACCCAGTGCGGCGCCTGTACCGTCCACCTCAACGGCGTTTCCGTGAAATCGTGCTCGCTGTTCGCGGCCCAGGTCGATGGACAGGACGTGTTGACCATCGAGGGCGTCGCCAAGGATGGCGTGCTCCACCCGATGCAGGAGGCGTTCCGCGAGCATCACGGGTTGCAGTGCGGCTTCTGCACGCCCGGCATGGTCATGGCTGCGCTCGATCTGGTGCGCCGTATCCCGAGCCCCGACGAGACCACCATTCGCACCAATCTCGACGGCAACATGTGCCGCTGCACCGGCTATCACAATATCGTCAAGGCGATCGACGCGGGCGCCAAGGCGATGGCCGGCGCGGGTTAAGGGAGGCATCGCGCCATGTATGAATTCGACTACAGCCGCCCGGGCACCCTGAAAGAGGCCGAGGCGGCCCTGGCCAAGGCAGCGGATGGCAAGGCGCTCGCCGGTGGCATGTCGCTCGTCCCGCCGCTCAAGATGCGACTCGCGCGCGTGTCGGACCTCGTCGATCTCGGCGCCGTCGACGAACTCAGGGGTATTTCGGTGGCCGGCAAGGTCGTAACCATCGGGGCCATGACGATCCACGAGGCGGTCGCCGACTCGCCCGAGGTGCAAAAGGCGGTCCCCGCGCTGGCTCAGCTCGCAGGCAGCATCGGCGATCCCCAAGTGCGCCACTGCGGTACGCTCGGCGGCTCCATTTGCAACAACGATCCGGCCGCCGACTACCCCGCCGCCGTGCTCGGCCTGAATGCGACCGTGTACACCACCAAGCGCGAGATCGCGGCCGACGACTTCTTCACCGGGCTGTTCGAGACCGCCCTCGAAGAGGGCGAGCTCGTCACCAGGGTCGACTTCCCGGTGCCGGATAAGGCCGCCTACATCAAGTTCCCCAACCCCGCTTCCCGCTTCGCTATTGTCGGGGTGTTCGTCGCCAAGACGGGCGCCAGCGTACGCTGCGCGGTCGCGGGGGCAGGCGCTACCGCATTCCGGGTCGGCGAGATCGAGGCCGCGCTGGCCAAGGACTTCGCGCCTTCGGCCATCGAGGGCATCGCGATCTCGCCCGACGAGCTCAACTCCGACATCCACGGCTCGGCCGAGTACCGGGCGCACCTCGTAGGCGTTCTCGCCAAGCGGGCCGTCATCGCCTGCGGTTAGCGCCCGGCCCGACCAGCGCGCGCCCGGTGGCCGGCGGCGCGCCGCCGTCCCTTGTCCTTTACGCCGCCTTTCCCTAGTTTGACACCCATGCCGCGATCGCTACCCCAGTCGATCGACGAGACGCTCGATCTGTTACGGGCGGGCGACTACATCGCCGACCGTAGTTTGGCCACCACGCTTTTCTTGAGCCTCAAGCTCGGGCGACCCCTGTTTCTCGAGGGCGAGGCCGGCGTCGGCAAGACCGAGATCGCGCGGGTGCTGGCCGAGATGCTCGGCCGGCGGCTCGAACGATTGCAGTGCTACGAGGGCCTCGACCTCGGCTCTGCCGTGTACGAGTGGAACTACGCCGCACAGATGATCGAGATCCGAATGGCGGAGGCCGAGGGGATCGAGGACCGCAAGCGGCTAGGAGACGACGTGTTCTCCGAGCGCTTCCTAATCAAGCGGCCGCTGCTGAGGGCGCTCGAAGTGGACGATGTCGGCCCACCCGTCCTGCTGATCGACGAGCTCGACCGCACGGACGAGCCGTTCGAGGCGTTCCTGCTTGAGATTCTCGGCGACTTCCAGATCACGATCCCGGAGATCGGTACGGTGCGCGCCGCCAAGCCGCCGATCGTCATTATCACATCGAACCGAACGCGCGAGATTCACGACGCGCTCAAGCGGCGCTGCTACTACCACTGGGTCGAGTTCCCCGACGCCGAGCGCGAGCGTGCCATTCTCGCCCTCAAGGTGCCGGGCGCCGGCGAGCGACTCGGGCAACAGCTCGTGGCCTTCGTTCAGGAGCTACGCAGGGTCGACCTGTTCAAGGTGCCGGGCATCGCCGAGACCATCGAGTGGGCGGACGCGTTGATGCAGCTCAACGCCACGGCGCTCGACCGCCAGGTCGTCGGCGATACGTTGGGGGTCCTGCTCAAATACCAGGACGATATTGCTCGGGTGCGCGACAGCGAGGTCGGCGACATCCTCGACCGCGTCAAGGCCGACCTTGCCGAGGCGGTATGACAAGCGGGCGCCTCACCGACGAGCAGCCGCTCAGAGGCAGGTTGGCGGAGAACATCCTCTATTTCGGGCGGGTGCTGCGCGCGGCCGGGCTGCCCGCGGGTCCGGGCCGGGTCTTGGAGGCGGTGCGGGCGGTCGAGGCCGCGGGTATCGAGAGCCGCGCCGACTTCTATTGGGCGCTCAACTCGGTCTTCGTGAACCGGCGCGACCACCAGGCGCTGTTCGACCAAGCTTTTCACATCATTTGGCGCAAGCCCGACTTGCTGGCCGAGTTGTTTGCGGCGGACCTGGCCATGGCCGTGCCGGAGCCCGCTACGCCGCCGCCCAGCCGTCGCCTCGCGGAGGCGCTGGCTCAGGGCCAGCAGGCACGTGGGCCCGACGAAAAGGACAAGGAGGTGGCGTTCGACGCGACCTTGACCTATTCGGCCGAGGAGGTGCTGCAGAAGACCGACTTCGAGTCCATGACGATCGACGAGATGGGGCAGGCCAAGCGGCTGATAGCACGCTTTCGCCTGCCTGTTCACGAGGTGGCGACGCGGCGCTTCACACCGGATGCGCGGGGCCGTCGCATCGACATGCGCGCGACCTTGCGCTCGGGCCTGCGCTACGGCGGCGGCCTCATTTCGCTGCGGCGGCGCGCGCGGCTAGCTCGGCGCCCCCCGCTCGTCATCCTGTGCGACATTTCCGGCTCGATGAGCAGCTACTCGCGGATCTTCCTCCACTTCGTGCACGCCATCACCAATGATCGTGACCGCGTCCACACCTTCCTATTCGGCACGCGCCTCACCAACATCACCCGTCACCTGCGCCACCGCGACGTCGACGTCGCGCTCGGGAAGGTGGTCGCGGCCGTCGAAGATTGGTCGGGGGGTACGCGGATCGGCAAGGTCCTCGAGGAGTTCAACAACCGCTGGTCGCGGCGCGTGCTCGGCCAGGGCGCGCTCGTCTTGTTGGTGTCGGACGGGCTCGACCGCGATGCGGGGGCCGGACTCGAGGCCCAGATCGAGCGCCTGCACAAGTCCTGCCGGCGCCTCATCTGGCTCAATCCGCTGCTGCGTTACGATGCCTTCGAGGCCCGCGCCTCGGGCATCCGTGCCATGATTTGCC
The DNA here is from genome assembly GCA_965261735.1 of Alphaproteobacteria bacterium. Classification (GTDB taxonomy): domain Bacteria; phylum Pseudomonadota; class Alphaproteobacteria; order SHVV01; family SHVV01. Next base: position 4,223,781 of record OZ253470.1, on the reverse strand, counting down.
ACGTCGACGATTTCCGGCCGGTGCACAATCTCGCGAGCCTCACCGACCTCGCGGACGCATTGGCGTCGGAGCGCGAGCGAGACCGTGGGGTGGAGGCGTTCCTACCGGCCGATGCGGCAACGCCGGGCGCGTTGGTCGGGGTACCGGCATGACCGACGTGGCAGGCGAAGACATCCTCGAAGCGGCGGCCGCCTGGAGGGCCGCGGACAAGGGCGTGGCCTTGGCCACCGTCGTCAGCACATGGGGCTCCTCGCCGCGGCCCGTCGGCAGCCAGCTCGCGGTCGATGAGACGGGCTCGTTCGTGGGCTCTGTGTCCGGCGGCTGCATCGAGGGCGCGGTGGTCCATGAGGCACTCGACGTCATCACCGGCGGTGAACCCCGCCTGCTCGCGTTCGGCGTGAGCAACTCGCGTGCCTGGGAGGTGGGCTTGGCGTGCGGGGGTCGGGTCGAAGTGTATGTCGAGCGCATCGAATGAAGCGGGCCCTCCTGGATCAGCTCGTCGCCGACCGCGCCGCCAAGCGCGCGGTCGTTCTGGTGACGAACCTCGACAATGGCGAGGCGCGGCTCGTTCATCCCTCCGATGAAGCGAGCCTCGCCGCACTGCCGCCGGCCCTTGCCCGGGCTATCGCCTCGTCCGTGCACGAGGACCGATGCTCGAGTATCGAGTTGCCCGAGGGGCGGATGTTTCTGAACGCGTTCAATCCGCCGCTGCGCCTACTTATCGTCGGTGCGGTGCACATCGCGCAGCCGCTCGCCCGTATGGCGGTGCTCACCGGCTACGATGTGGTCATCGTCGATCCGCGGCGGGCGTTCGCCAGCGAAGAGCGCTTCCCCGGCGTCACCCTGCTCGACGACTGGCCCGACGACGCACTCCGCGATCTCGCCCCCGATCACCGCACCGCCGTGGCCACGCTCACCCACGACCCCAAGATAGACGACCCGGCGCTGGCGATGGCGTTGCGTTCCCCTGCCTTCTACATCGGCGCCCTCGGCAGCCGTAAGACGCACGCCTCGCGACTCGCGCGCCTGGCTCGCGAGGGCTTCGACGAGGTCGCGACGGCGCGCGTCCACGGCCCCATCGGGCTCGACCTCGGGGCCCGCTCGCCGGCCGAGATCGCGGTCTCTATCCTCGCCCAGATGACCGCGCTGTTGCGGCGCCCCGCGGCACAGGCCGGTGCATCGGCCCCCGCCTCCAGGGAGGCGGTCGCGGGCCCGGCATGAGGTTCGGCCGCATCGCGCTCGAGGACGCCGAAGGCGCCCTCCTCGGGCACAGCGTCACGGTCAAGAAAGAGCGCCTGAAGAAGGGGCGACGGCTGACCGCCGCGGACATCGCGTTGCTGCGGCGTGTTGGGCACGCGGATATCATCGGCGCGCGGCTCGCGGCGGGCGATGTGCGCGAGGACGAGGCGGCCGAGCGCATCGCGCGCTGTCTCGCGGGCGCGCACCTGCGCTTCGCAAAGCCGTTCACCGGCCGGTGCAACCTGCACGCCACGTCCCGTGGCGTGGCCCTGATCGACCGCTCGCAGGTGGACGCCGTCAACGGCATCGATGAGGCGCTGACCGTCGCGACTGTGGCGCCCTACGAGGTGGTCGAGGCCGGGCAGCTCGTGGCCACGGTCAAGGTCATTCCGCTAGCCGTGCCGGGGTCGCTGCTGGAGAAATGCGAGCGGCGCGCGCGCGCTCCCGCGGCAGTCTCGGTCGCCGCGCTCCGGCCGCGGCCGGCGGGGCTGGTGATGACGCGCCTGCCGGGCCTCAAGGAGAGCGTCCTCGACAAGACCGCGGCGACTCTGGCCACGCGGCTCGACAATCTCGGCAGCGAGATTACGCGCGAGACACGGTGCGCCCACACCGAGGAGGCGGTGGCCGAAGCGGTGGCGGACCTCATCGCCGACGGCTGTGCGCCCGTTCTCGTGTTCGGCGCCTCCGCGATCATCGATCGCCGCGACGTTGTACCGGGGGCCATCGAGCGAATCGGCGGGCGCATCGAGCGCCTCGGCATGCCGGTCGATCCTGGCAACCTGCTGCTGCTCGCCTACCGCGACGAAGTACCGATCCTCGGCCTGCCCGGCTCCGCCCGCTCGCTCCGGCTCAACGGCTTCGACTACGTGCTGCGCTGCCTTCTCGCCGGCGTTGCGGTGAGCGCGCAAGATCTCGCCGGCCTCGGCGTCGGCGGCCTGCTCAAGGAAATGCCGGGGCGACCACAGCCTCGCGAGCCCGCGAGACCGAAGCCCGCGGCGATTGCGGCGCTCGTGCTGGCGGCCGGCGAATCACGGCGGATGGGCCGTGCGAACAAGCTCACGGCCGAGACAGGCGGCGTGGCCATGGTGCGCCGCGTTGTCGAGGCGGCGCTGGCCTCGCGGGCGCATCCCGTGGTCGTGGTGACGGGTTTCCAGGCGGGGCGTATCGACACGGCCTTGGCCGGGTGCCCCGTCAGCCTCGTTCACAATCCGAATTACCGGGAGGGGTTGAGTACCTCGCTCGCGGCCGGGCTCGCGGCACTGCCGGACGGCGTCGACGGCGCCCTCATCTGCCTTGGCGACATGCCGCGCATTACCGCGCCGCACCTCGACCACCTGATCGCGGCGTTCGATCCGGCGGCCAGTCAGGCTATCTGCGTCCCCACCCGCGACGGTCGGCGCGGCAATCCCGTCCTGTGGGGAGCGCGGTACTTCGCCCAAATGCGCGGGCTCAGCGGCGATACCGGCGCGCGACACCTGATCGATGAGAACCGCGACGCCGTGTGTGAAGTCGTGTTCGAGGACGATGCGATCTTCGTAGATGTCGACACGCCCCGGGCACTAGCGGCGCTCGAGGCGGCGCGGGGCTGAAGTGGCGTTCGACGTCGCGGCCATCCGCCGCCAGTTCCGGATCCTCGCCCCAGGCGCCGACGGCGCCACGTTGCACTATCTCGACAATGCCGCCACCAGCCAGACCCCCGACGACGTAATCGCGGCGATGACGCGGCACGAGACGCAGCGCCGGGCCAACGTCCTGCGCGGCGTGCACCGCCTCGCCGAAGCCGCAACCGAGGCCTACGCCGAGGCGCGCCGCACGGCCGGGCGGTACCTCAATGCACGCAGCGCCGATGAGGTCATCTTCACCTCGGGCACGACCGCCGGAATCAACCTCGTCGCGCATGCCTTCGGCGGCGGGCTGGCGGAGGGCGACGAGGTGGTGATCTCGCTACTCGAACACCACAGCAATGTGGTGCCCTGGCAGATGCTGCGTGAGCGTAAGGGGATCGTGCTCAAGGTCCTGCCAGTGACGGACGATGGTCGGCTCGACCTCTCCCGCCTCGACTCCGTCGTGACCGAGCGCTGCCGGCTGATCGCGCTTACCCTCGCCTCGAACGTGACGGGAGCGCTCTCTGACGTGGCCCCGATCGTCGAGGCCGCGCGTGGCGCTGGCGCGCGGGTATTGCTGGATGCCGCCCAGCGCGCCCCGCACGGCGCCCTCGACGTCCAGGCCCTCGAAATCGATTTCTGCGCCTTCTCGGGACATAAGATGTTCGGCCCCAACGGGATCGGCGTGCTGTGGGGGCGGGCCGAACTGCTCGCCGATCTGCCACCATTTCTCGGCGGCGGCGAAATGATCCGCCGCGTGACCCTCGATCACACGACCTATGCGCCGCCGCCCCACCGGTTCGAGGCCGGCACGCCGCCGATCGCGCAGGCCGTCGGCCTGGCCGCGGCGATGGAGTGGATCGGGGCGCTCGATGGTGCCGGCGCCGAGAGCCACCTGCGGGGGCTGACGGGGCGCCTCCTCGATGGCCTGGCGGCGCTCGATCCGGGCCATGCCCGGCTGCGTGTCATCGGGCCCTTGGGGCTTCAGGCGCGCCTTCCGGTCGTGTCGTTCGATGTCCGCGGTGTCCACCCGCACGACATCTGCCAAGTGCTCGACGGACACGGGGTGGCGCTGCGCGGTGGCCACCACTGCGCGCAACCGCTCATGGACCATCTCGGTCTGGCCGGAACGACGCGTGCGAGCATTGCCGTGTATAACGATGAGCGCGACATCGACGCCTTCCTCACCGGACTGGATGATGCCATCAGGCGGCTGTCATGAACGACAACCTCTATCAGGAGGCCATCCTCGGCCACGCCCGCTCCGAGCTTCGCGCCGGCCGGTTGGCGGACCCGGATGCAACGGCGACGGCGGACAACCCACTCTGCGGCGATCGCGTCACCTTCGACGTCCGTATCGCCGCTGGCCGCATCGCCGACATCGCCCACCACACCCGCGGGTGCGTGCTGTGCAAGGCCGCGGCGGCGATCCTTGCGGAGCGAGCCGTTGGTACCACCGGCGCAGAGGCGGCGGCCGCCGCGGACGAACTCAGGGCCATGCTTGAGGCAAACGGCCCGCCGCCGGCTGGCGAGTGGGCCGATCTCGCAGCGTTCGTGCCGGTGGCCGACCACCGTAGCCGTCACGCCTGCGTGCTGTTGCCGTTCGATGCGCTCGCGATGGCGCTCACGGGGGACCGGACGACGACGCCCGACTGAGGCCTGCAAACAGCTCGGCCAGGAACGCGAGCTCCGCGTCGGTCGATCCGAACGAGGGCAGATCGTTGTGGCCGGCCCCTACCAGGAAGACGCCGCGCTTGGGCTCGCGTGCCACGGCGAGCAGCGCGCGCCCGAAGCGGGCCGGCACGATGCGGTCGGCTTCGCCATGCACGATGAGCAGCGGCACTCCAATATCGGCGATGCGCTCGATCGAGGCATAGCGGTCCTTGACCAGCCAGCGAGCGGGAACGAAGGGATAGGCGCTCGCCGCCACGTCGGCCGCCGAGGTGAACGGCGCCTCGAGGATCACGGCGGCCACGCGGCGCTCGCTGGCCAGCCGCACCGCGATGGCCGATCCCAGCGATTCACCCAACAGTACCACCCGGTCGGGTAGCACGCCCGCCCCGGCGAGAAAATCCAAGGCGGCCCGGCCGTCGGCGTAGAGGCCGTCCTCGCTCGGCCGGCCCTTACTGCCTCCGTATCCGCGGTAGCTCAGGAGAAGCACGCCGTGGCCGGCGTTGATGAACGGTCGCACCCGAGGGCCGCGGTCGGCGATGTTGCCGCCATTGCCGTGGAAGTAGACGAGCGTCGGCTGACCTGACGCCGCATGAGCGTACCAGGCGACGAGCACTACCCCATCGGCGGCGACCAGCTTATGGACCGCCATCTCGGGGACCGCGGCCGCTGCGGGCGCTCCCGCGCCAGGCGCCGGGAAGTACATCAGCGAGCGCTGAAACACATACATCCCGCCTACGAGCAGGGCGTAGCCGACAAGGGCGATAAGGGCGATCCGCAGGAAGAGCTCCACGCCCTACCCTAGCGCGCCGCCCGGGCCCGCGCGAGCCCAGCCCCGCTTGACCCCCCGGGAGCCCGGTGCTTGAGTGCACGGCCATGAGGTATCGCCGGTTGGGGCGCAGTGGCCTGCGGGTGTCGAGCGTCAGCCTCGGGACCATGACCTTCGGCGGCACGCTAGACGACCGCGCGAGCTTCCCGCTGCTCGACTGCGCCGTCGACGGCGGGATCAATTTCCTCGACCTGTCGGAGATGGCCGACGGCCTGGCGAAGAACGTGCGCGTGACCTACGGTACGTCCGAGGCGCTGCTCGGCCGCTGGCTCAAGCGCCGGCGTGGCCGCGACGCGCTGATTATCACCACTAAGGTGTGCGGCCCCAACGAGGCGGTCGGCAATCTCGTTCCCCACATCCGGAGCAGCAACACCGCGCTCGACCGCTTCCACATCGAGCGCGCCCTCGACGGCTCGCTCAAGCGCCTCGGCACCGACTACGTCGATCTCTACCAACTCCATTGGCCCGACCGCGCGATTCCGATGGTCGAACAGCTCGAATGCCTCGCCCGCCTGATCGAGGCAGGCAAGGTGCGCTACGCCGGCGTGAGCAACGAAACGCCGTGGGGTCTGACGCGATTCGTCGCCCTCGCCGAGACCACCGGGCTACCGTGCATGGTATCGTTGCAGAACGTCTACAACCTGCTCGATCGGGGGTTCGAGGCCAGCATGCAAGAGGTCTGCGTGCGCGAGGACGTCGGCCTGATGGCGTTCTCACCGCTCGCGATGGGGGTGCTCACCGGCAAGTATTCGGGCGGCGTCTTACCGCGCGGCTCGCGCCTGTCACGCTTTTCTAGGTACCGCCCGCGCTGGGGCACCGAGCGCCACCTCACCGCCGCCGACCGCTACGCAGGCCTGGCCCGAGCGGCGGGGCTCGATCCAGCGCGCATGGCGCTCGCCTGGGTGCGCGAGCGGCCGGGCGTGGCCACGGTGCTCTCGAGCTGCCGCACGTTGGCGCAACTCGACAGCCTGGTCGCCAGCGCAGAGCTCGATCTACCGGCCGATCTTAACGCCGCGCTGGACGCCGTTCGCGCCGACTAGATGAAAACGCCTCCCCCTGAGTCATCGTCGCTATCGATCCGTGCGGATCTGTCCGACGCTTACCATCGCGCGTGGGAGCGGCTTGGCGTGCCCGGCACGTGGTGGCAGGCCGATACGCGGGGCGCCATCGCCGCCGAGGCCCGAAATGCACAACGCTGCGACCTCTGCGGCCGCCGCAACGAGGCCCTATCGCCCACCGCTGTCGAGGGTGAGCACGACAGCGTCGGCTCGCTGCCCGCCAATATGGTCGACCTTGTTCACCGCATGGTCACCGATCCAGCCCGACTTACGCGTCAGTGGTTTGACGGTGTGATCGCCGGCGGGCTGAGCGACGAGGAATATGTCGAAGTCGTGAGTGTCGTGGCGCACGTCGTCGCCATCGATACCTTTGCCCGCGGTCTCGGCATCACACCGTACCCGATTCCCGAGCCTCGACAGGGCGTGCCGTCGCGGCGCCGGCCGAGCGGCGTCAAGGACAATGGGTCTTGGGTCGCGACCATCGTGCCAGGCGATCACGGCCCCGAGGAAGCCGACCTGTTCGAGGGCGGCGGCAGTTCCAACATCTGGTGTGCGCTGTCGCTCGTCCCCGACGAGATGCGGAGTTTCTTCGACGTCATCAACAGCCAGTACCTGCCGGGGTGGGCGATGTTCGATTTCGAACATGAGCACCGCGCCCTAACCCATCCCCAGATCGAGCTACTGGCAAGCCGGGTCGCGGCCCTCAACCAATGCTTCTACTGAACGGTCACGCATGCCATACGGCTCCGTGCGAGCGGTGAACCAACCGGAACCTCCTACGACATGCGGGCCATACGGGATGGTCGCAGGGAGCAGCATATTCGGGGCAGCGAGACGTTGCTCGAATTCGCAGACGCAGTAATCAACACCGACGACGACCGCCTCGCCGGCGCGCGACAGGCGGTTGCCTCGACTCTCGGGGCCGAAGCCCTCGTCGATGCCGCGGCAGTCGTTGGTGCCTTCAATGCGCTCGGGTTGGTCGCCGATTCATGTGGCGTCGAGCTTGAAGAGGAAAAGGAGGCCACCTCCACGGCATTGCGGCGCGAATTGGACGTAGAGTCATTCAGGAAGCTGGCGAGGAACCGTTCGTAGCCCGGGCTCCGGTTTCACCTTGCCGACGATGGTGCTAGTCTCCCTGAGACAAGCCCAAAGTGCGAAATTTTGTCTCGCGCCGCATCCGCGCAGCGGTCTCGTGTTGTCTGGCCGGTGTGCCGGGTGGCGGTCGAAGGCCGCTGTGCGGCCATCCCGGGTACAGCAAAGGGCGACGATGGAGGACACCACGGAGAGTGCCAATGACGGGCGATACCGCCTTTGAGGAGATCAATGCTTGCCTATCCGGTTAACGCCCATGACCGCTACATGTAGGGTGCCGCCACTCTCCCGAGTAAAGCTCGGCATAGGTTGGAGCAGAGGTGTCGCCCGCGATGCCGAGCAATGAGCGGAAGGCGTTGAACGGGTAGAACCGCCTGTTGAAGCGGAAGGTGAACTCGTTGAGGTAGGCTTGTAGGTGCTGGTGGCTAACGCCGTGGTGGATACCGATCAGCCACGTCTTCAGGTTGGCGAAAACCAGATGGATGATCGGCAGGTATTGCTCGGCAACCTCTGGATCACCACACTCGGCAACAGCGAAGTGCTCATAGCCGCGCTTACCGAGGCCAGCATAGCCGCTCCAATCGTCAGTAACGATCAGCGATCCCGGCGCGACGGTGCTCTCGACGAACCCACAGAGCGACTCGGCGCTACGGTCGAGCACGACGGCGAGCCGAACGCGTCCGGCATAGCGTCCGTCTTTCCGGTTGTCGAGCTTGGTGCCCGGCTTTCGATGACGCACCTCGATGGCACAGGAGACGGGAACCTTGTGGTGAACACCACGGCCTTCCCCACGCGTTCGCCCGCCAACCCAGGTTTCGTCCACCTCAACATGGTTCTTGGGCTGTCCACCGATCCTGTCTTGGTTGGGCCGCACCATGCCCGAGCGGAGCTTGTGGAGAATTTGAAAGGCCGTCTCGTAGCGCGAAAGACCAAGTTGCCGCTGAAACTGCACGGCGGACATGCCGGGCGTCTGACTGGCGACCAGATAAGCGGCCCAGAACCAGACGTTCAGCGGAGTGTGGCTACGCTCCATCACTGTTCCCACCGTCAACCCGGTGTTCTGGCGGCACTTGCGGCAGCGCAGGACGCCAGGGCGGTTTTCAAAGTGGAACGGCTCTCCCGCCGTGCCGCAGTGCGGGCAGGCAAAGCCGTCTCCCCAGCGGGCTTTCTCCAGGTAGGCGGCGCAGGCCGCATCATCGGGGAAAAGTCGCTGGAACTCGGGTAGCGAATGCGGGAATGGGAGATCGGCGCGGTCGAGAACATCCATGGCGCGCTCCCCTATATCCGGGTTGCGCCCATTCTAGCCCTAGTGGGTGTGGGTGTAAACCGGATAGGAAAGGATCAATGAAGCCAAAGCCAACATGGATTCGATCTATAATCAGTCCGACCCAAGGGTTTATTTCCGCGAACTGAAAAAGCTCGGCTACGCAATACCCGGCAGGGCCAAGCCCATCTTCCAAAAACTGATCCGCCACCTGCGCCGACGCCGGGACGACACGGTCCACCTCCTTGACTTGGGTTGTTCCTACGGCGTCAACGCGGCGCTCCTCAAGCATGACCTGTCGATGGAGGACCTATACGAACATTGGGGCCAGCAGGACCTGGCGGACGCCGCGCCGGAGGAGTTCGTCGCGCACAACCAGAGTCTTTTTGCCGATCTTGACGAATCTGGAGGCATCGAGGTGATCGGGCTCGACCAGGCCGAAAACGCCATCGCATTTGCCGAGGAGGTCGGCCTGTTGGATGAGGGTCTCGCTGTGAACCTCGAAACCGAGCCGCTTTCAGCGTCGGCGAAGGAAGATCTGGCGCCGGTCGATTTGGTGACATCGACCGGTGCGTCGGCTACGTGACCGAGAGGAGTTTCGACCGCTTGTTGCCGGCGGTGACGCAAGGTCGGCCGCCGTGGATAGCCAATTTCGTGCTGCGGTTGTTTCGCTTCGACGCGATCGAGGAGACCTTGAACGAATGGGGCTACGTGACCGAAAAGCTCGACGGCCAAACCTTCTTTCAGCGTCGGTTCGCCTCGGCGGATGAACAGGAGCAAGTGCCCGAACAGCTGCGCGGCCGGGGTATCGACCCGACCGGTGCCGAGGCCGAGGGCCATCTTCTCGCAGAGTTCTACCTGTCCCGCCCGATAAGCGATGCAGCTGAAATGCCGATCGAGCGCTTGCTCTCAGCTTGAACTCGTTGTTCGGCCGGTGCGCGGGTGTCGAGAACTGCGGCGCCTTAAGCAAGTCGGCTTGTTAGAGATGCCAAACGGAAACACCACCGAACGCCCGGCATTCTTGCGGAGGGTCGGAGAACCGGCTAGAAATGGCGGTGTAGAGATTTGCCGGCGCGCCCAACGGGATGCGCGGGAGCTGCGGTGTTCGCCACCGCGCGAACCAAACATGGGGTGAAATCATGAGCGTGCAAGAACAGGCGAAGCAGGCGGTTCGGTTCGAGCCACGCCGGCTCGGCCACGCCAATTTATACGTCAGCGACCATGTCCGCTCGATCGAGTTCTACAACAAGGTCTGCGGTTTCGCGCCGGTCGGCCGCGAGGCTTCGATCAAGGCCGGGTTCCTGTCGAACGGCAACTCGCACCATGATTTCGGCCTCGTCGAGGCGAGCGAGAAGCCGCGCGTCGGCAAGGACGGCAAGGTGCAGTCGATCCAGGGCCACTGGAAGGGCCCGGGGCTCAACCATTTTGGCTGGGAGACCGACAACGAGGCGCATCTGGTCGAGGCCTACGGGCGCGCCATGGATTCCGGCTACGAGATCAGCCGCTGCCTCGATCACGGCGGCTCGCACGCCATTTACGTGTTCGACCCCGACGGCAACATCCACGAGTTCTATGCCGACATGACGCGCGACTGGCGCGCGATATTCCATGGCAACGGCGACCTCGGGCTGATCACGAGCCAATGGACGCCGGGCGATCCGCCCCCGCTGACCGAGGCGCTGTGGGACCCCGACCCGAAGTTCGACGTGGTCGAGGAAGCGCCCGTCCACCCGTTGCGGGCCGGACGCGGCGTCTTCATCGTCAGTGACTTCGACCGGCTCCTGGATTTCTACACCCAGATCGCCGGTTTCGACGTGGCCTACGCCGCGCCCGACAAGAGCTACGCCTTCCTGCGTGGCCAGGCATCGACGCGCGACTACCATTGCGCGGTCTTCACGCAGGCGCCGGGTCTCGAGGTCGGCTACCACCACGTGGGACTGGAAATGCCCGACGAGGCATCGGTCGAGCAAGCCGAGGCCGCGCTCACCAAGCAAGGCGTCACCATCGAGATGTCGGTCGACAATGTCGCCAAGCGGGCCTTCTTCCTGCGCGATCCCGACGAGCTGCTGCTCGAGTTCTACTACACCCGCGGTCCTGACTTTGCGGCCCTGGCGAACGAAGCGCCGGAGAAGCGCCCCTTCCTCGCCTGAGCGCGCCATCATGTAAGTTTCGCCGGGGGTTCTTCCCCCGGCGGGCTCGCCCGACTGCGCCGCGCCGGGCGCCCGCAGCTAGGCACTGCAGAGCCGCCTCACTTTGCGGAGGCGTCCGGGAGCCCGGTCCATGAAGGTCAGTTTTATTGACGTCGACGGGGTGCGCACCCGCTACCTGCACGAGGGGAGCGGCAGGCCGCTCCTCCTCACCCATCCAGTCGGCACCTCGGGCGATATGTTCGTGCGCAACATCGACGTGCTCGCGCGCGAGTTCGCCGTTTACGCCCCCGACGTACTCGGCCACGGCTTCACCGACCACGTCGACTTCGGCGACGAGCCGCCGCAGCCTCACGTCGTCAAACATCTCGACCGCTTCATGGAGCTGGTGGGGCACGACAGCTACTCGGCCGGAGGCAGCTCCTACGGCGGTATCCTGTCGGCGCTCCTTTACTTCCATCGGCCCGAGGGCATCGAGAAGCTCGTCATCATCGGCAGCGGCTCGACCTTCAATCCGCCAGAGGACGTCGTCAGGACACTCGACGCGGCTTACGAGAATGCGTCGCGAGCGTTCCTCAACCCGACCTGGGAGACGTGCCACGAACGCTTCGCCACGATCGTTCACGATCCGGCGACGGTGCCTGACGAGATCTTGCTGGCCGAACTCACGTCCTACGCCATCCCCGACCGCCTGGACGGCTACCGCCAGGCGCTCACGGGCCTGAAGGGCGCCGCCGAATCGGACACGCTGCGCGTATTCACGCGACTCGAGGAGATCGCCGCGCCGACGCTCGTCATCGTCGGGCGCAACGACATCCGGGCGGACTGGCGCTGGCACGAAAAGGGCGTAGCGCGCATGCCCAACGCCGAGCTGGTCGTCTTCGAGGAATGCGGCCATTTGCCGCAGAGCGAGCACCCCGAAAAGTTCAACCAAGTCGTGGAGGACTTCCTGCGGCGCTGAGCGCGCGCGGAACCATTGAAGGAGGAGGCGATGGCCCTGACAGTCGAGGATACGTTAGCCGAAATCGAAGAGATCCATCGGCGCAAGCCGCTCTATGGGCACGCGCTCTTCAACGACATCATGGAGGGCAGCCTCAGCCGCGAGCAGCTCAAGGAGGAGGTCCGCCAGGAGGGCATCATCCCGCTGCACAACCACAATTATCACGGCCGGCTCTACGTCGTGTGCCCCGATCCGAGATGGCGCGCTCGGATCGCCGAGGTGTGCTTCGAGGAAGGGACGGGGCGCCTGTACGCGAATGGGTTCTCGCACAACGAGCTTTACTTGCGCTTCGGGGAAGCCCTCGGGATCAGTCGCGAGGTGATGTGGAGCACGCCCTATTGCGCCGGTGCGCTCGGGTTCAGGACCTACTTTAGCGAGATCTGCGGGCGCAGCTTTCTCGAGGGCGTCTCAGCCCATATGCTGGCCGGAGAGGCGCCGGCGCCGGCGCATGTCGGCAGCCGGGGCGACGCCCTGTGCGAGCACTACGGGCTCTCGCAGGACGACGTGATGTTCTTCACGGTCCACGTGGAGGCCGACACCGATCACTCCAACATCGGCCGCGAACTACTCGACGAGTTCGCCCGCACCGAGGACGACCTGCGTTTGGTGCTCAAGACGGTCGAACAAACGCTCGACGTCATGATTCTGATGAACGACGACATCTATCGCCACGTCAAGGCGATCCACTAGCGCCATGGGGCGGGGAGGCCAACCATGCGCATAAGCTTCATCGACGTCGACGGGGTCAATACGCGGTACTACCACGAGGGCGACGGGCCGGCGCTCCTGCTGGTCCACGGCTACGGCTCGTGCGCCGACATGTGGTCGAAGACGATCGACCTTCTAGCCCGGGACTTCGCCGTCTATGCGCCCGACCTGTTGGGGCACGGTTTCACCGACTTCGAGGATTTCGGCGATGTGCCACCGCAAGTCCACTTGGCCCGGCATCTCGCTCGCTTTCTCGATTGCCTCGGGATCGAGCGGGCCGGCGTCGTCGGCAACTCGTTGGGCGGCGTTATTGCGCCACTGCTGTATTTCGAGCGCCCCCAGCAGGTCGAGAAGCTCGTCCTCATGGGCATCGCGACGCCGTTCTCGGAAACCGGCGCGATGGACCCCGAGGTACTCAGGGCGGCCAACGCGAACGGTTCTAAGGCGATGAAGGAAGCGACCTTCGCGGCCTGCCGCGCGCGGCTCGGCAACATTGTCCACGATCCGGCCGTGGTGCCGGGCGACATCGTCATGGCGCAGCTCACGTCGTACGCCATTCCCGACCGGCTGACCTCCTACCAGCGCCTGGCCGACGGCATGTTGGCGACCATCGACTCCGACGCCGCCCGCGTAATTCCCGAGAACATCAAGGTGCCCACGCTGGTGCTGACGGGGCGCCAGGACATTCGCGCCGACATCGATGTCGTCGAGGCGGGCTACCGGCGCATCCCCGACGTGCAACTCGTCATCGTCGAGGAGTGCGGCCATCTTGCGCACGTCGAACATCCCGAATTCGTGAGCAAAACGATCGCCGATTTCGTCCGCTGATACCGCCGTTTTTCGACGGTATTTCGGTGCATTGACGGGGCGCCGGCCCTGTGGGATGTTGCGGCCTACACGCTCGTCGCATAACAACCGGGAGGAATACCATGAGCGAACTTTTGAGACTCTCACGCCGCGCCCTGATCCTCGGGGCAACAATAGCCGCGGCGGCCATGATAGCTGGCGTCACGCCGGCGGAAGCTGCAACATCCAAGCTGAAAATCATCTTTCCGACCCCGCCCACGACGTACGGCATCCCCTACTACATCGCCCACGACAAAGGCTGGTTCAAGGACATGGACCTGGAACTCGAGGACCTGCACCTGATCGGTGACGCGAACTCGGTCCGCGCGCTGGTTTCGGGCGGCGGCGACGTCGTGCTGGTCGGCCCCTCGACGACCATACTGAGCATCCAGGGCGGCAGCGGCATCAAGGCCATCGGCTCATGGCAGCCGCGGGTGGACTATCAGCTGGTCGGCAACCGGGATATGAATATCACCAAGATTGGCGACATCGTTGGCAAGAAGATGGCCGGCGGCGGCGGCGTCAGCATGCTCAACCACATGACGTCGATGATCCTGAAGAAAAACGGCTTCGACCCCAAGGTCGAATTCGTCCCGGTGGGCGGCCACGCCGATCGGCTGGCGGCGGTGATCGCGGGCAAGGCGGACTACTCGCTCGTCAATACCTTGCATGCGACCATGGCGGCTGAGCAGATCAACTGGATCACGCCGGTGGCCAAGCAACTGGGCGGCCTGGGCTACGTCTACCTTGCCGTCAGGGGCGACGATCTGAAAGATCCCGCCCAGCGCGAAGCCTTCGCCAAGTTCATGAAGGGCTCGATCATGGGGGCGCGCTACGCCATACAGCATCCGGACGAGGCGGCAGCGGCGCTGCACAAACGCACGCCCGACGTCGACCTCGGCCTTATCAAAAAGGTCGTCGCCGTGCTCAACTCCATTCCGGTGTGGGGCGTCAATGGCGGCATTCCGAACGAGGTCACCGAGTTCACCTCCGAGAAGTACCTCGAATACGGCGTACTCAAGAAGGCGATCTCTCGCGACCAGGTGCTCGACACCTCGATCGTCGAGCCGATCATCAAGGAGCTAGGCAGCTTCTAGACTAGCCCGGACGGCGCGGGCCGACCGGCGGTGGGCGGCCCGCGTTTCGCTTTAGTTTTTGAACGGGTTGGGGAGGATGGCGATGGCGATAGCCGCCGAAGGCGTGCTCCGGGAGATCGAGGCCATTCATGAGCGCAAGGCGTTGTTTGGCCACCGACTCTGGACCGAGTTTTGCGACGGGGCGTTGAGCTTGGACCAGGTCCGAGAAACGGTCCGCCAACTCGGCATCATTCCGCTTCACAACCACAACTATCACGGCCGTCTCTATGTGGTCTGCCCCGACCCCAAGTGGCGCGCGCGCATCGCCGAGGTGTGCTACGAAGAGGGCACCGGCCGCCTCTATGCGGACGGCGTCTCCCACAACGAGCTGTACCTGCGTTTCGCCGAGGGGCTCGGCATCAGCCGCGACGAGATGTGGAACGCCGACTACTGCGCCGGCGCCCTGGCGTTCAAGGCCTACTTCAGCGACGTTTGCGGCCGCGATTTTCTCGAGGGCGTCTCGGCCCACATGCTGGCGGCAGAAGGACCGGTCCCGGCCCACGGCAGCCGCCGCGCCGATGCGCTGCGCAAGTATTACAGACTGACGGACGAAGACGTGCGCTTCTTCACCGTCCACCAAACGGCCGACGAGGACCACACGAGCATCGGCAAGGAGCTCTTAGGCGAGTTCGCCAAGACCGAGGACGACGTACGGCGCGTCCTCAGGACGGTCGAGGAGACGATCGACATGATGCTCCTCATGTACGACGACATGTACCGCCGGGTTACCGCGATTCAGTAACCGCCGGCGCTGGCTCGATGCCCGGCCCAGGCGCCGGGATGCTGGACGACGGCTATTCGAGCCGCGCTCCGGCTTTCGCCTGCTTGGTTGCGAACGTAATCGGCCTGAGCGGGGGGATGTGCTGTGGTTGCGGCGCGTTGACGAGGCAGAGATGGTATGGGATGGTATTGCAACGACCAACGTCATGCAAACAAGACGAATGTCATACAATCAAAATGGGAGGAATTACCGGTGAATAAATCATTGCTAGCCTCATGCCACACGCTCTTCATCGCGGCGGTTTTCGCTGCGGCGTCCGTGCTCGCTGGCGCGACCCCGGCCGGTGCGGCGATGTCCAAGCTCAAGATGATCTTTTCGACGGCGCCCACGACGTACGGCATCCCCTACTACATCGCCACCGACAAGGGCTGGTTCAAGGACATGGACCTCGAGGTCGAGGACATTTACCTGACCAGTAGCCCCAACGCGATACGCGCGATGGTTTCGGGCACCGGCGACGTCACGCTTCTCGCCCCGTCGACGACCATGCTTAGCATTCTCGGCGGCGCCGATATCAAGGTCATCGGCTCGTGGCAGCCGCGCGTGGACTACCAGTTGATCAGCAGCAAGAAAGGCAAGATCACCAAGATCGCAGACCTGCTCGGCAAGACGTTGGCCGGCGGCGGCGGCGTCGGCATGATCAACCACATGACGACGATGATCCTGAAGAAACACGGCCATGTCCAAAAGCGGCTCAAATACCTTCCCGTGGGCGGCCACGCCGATCGCATCGCGGCGGTGCTCTCGGGCAAGGCGGACTTCACGCTGGTCAATACCCTAACCGCCTCCAGGGCGAGTGACCAGATCAACTGGATCACCCCGGTGGCCAAGGAACTCGGCTCCCTGGGTTATGTCTACCTTGCCGTCAAGGCCGAAGACCTGAAAGATCCGGTCAAGCGCGAAGCCTTCACCAAGTTCATGAAGGGCTCGATCATGGGGGCGCGTTACGCCATCCAGCATCCCGACGAGGCGGCGGCGGCGATGCACAAACGCACGCCCGACATCGACCTCGCCCTCATCAAGACGGTCGTCGGCCAGCTCAATGCGATTCCGGTATGGGGCGTCGACGGCGGCGTTCCCAACGAGGTCACCGATTTCACGGCCAGCAGGTACCTCGAATACGGCGTACTGAAGAAAGCGATCTCTACCGACCAGGTGCTCGACACCTCGATCGTGGAGCCGATCATCAAGGAACTGGGCTCGTTCTAGCTCAGCCCGGAAGGCGCGGACCGCCACCATCGGGCGGTCCGCGCTTCTCCATTTTGCGCAAGCGTTCGAGGGGTTGACGATGACGATTTCTGCCGAAAGCGTGCTTGAGGAAATCGAGGCGATTCACCGGCGCAAGCCGCGCTTCGGGCACTCCCTGTGGACCGAGTTGTGCGACGGCGAGCTGAGCAAGGAGCAAGTCAAGGCGTTCGCCAAGCAGAACGGCATCATTCCGCTGTACAACCACAACTTCCACGGGCGGCTCTACGTGGTCTGCCCGGACCCGCAATGGCGCGCCCGCATTGTCGAGGTATGCTACGAAGAGGCCACAGGTCGCCTCTACGCGGACGGAGTCGGGCACAACGAACTGTATCTGCGCTACGGCGAGGCGCTCGGCATCAGCCGCGACGAGATGTGGAACGCCGATTACTGCGCCGGCGCGCTGGCGTTCAAGGCGTACTTCAGCGATGTTTGCGGACGCGATTTTCTCGAGGGCGTCTCGGCCCACATGCTGGCGGCCGAGGGACCGGTCCCGGCCCACGGCAGCCGCCGCGCCGATGCGCTGCGCAAGTATTACGGACTGTCGGACGAGGACGTGCGCTTCTTCACGGTCCACCAAACGGCCGACAAGGACCACTCCGGCATCGGCGAGGAGCTCTTGGGCCAGTTTGCCAAGACCGACGACGACGTACGGCGCGTTCTCAGGACCGTCGAGGAGACGATCGACATGATGCTCCTCATGTACGACGACATGTATCGCCTGGTTAAGGCGATCCAGTGAACGCCGGACTCTAGCCCGACGCTACGCCGATGGCCGTGCAACAAATCAGCGCACGCGGACGCGGAGAAAAGAACGATTTCGGCCGCGCTATGGCCGCCGTCCGCTCGGTCCCCAACACGGTCCGCACCGTCGCGGTCATCGCTTTTTTCATCTTCTGGCACATCTCCGCGAGGGACGCCAACCAGTTGTTCCTCGTCGGCCCCATCGACGTGTTTTGGGCCGGAGTCGACATCTTTAATACGGGCGCGATGGGCAATGCCTTCGCCGAGAGCATGGAACATTTCCTGATCGGCCTGGGGATTTCCATTTTCGGCGGCATCGCCATCGGCGTGATGATCGGCCAGTGGTGGTTCTTCGAGTACACGATGGACCCGTTCATCAACGGGTTCTACGTCATGCCGCGTATCGCGTTCATCCCTCTGTTCATCATGTGGTTCGGCCTTGAGACCACGGTCAAGGTGGTGATCCTCGTCTCCATCGCCATCTTCCCCGTAATCATCAATACCTACACGGGAATTAAAGACACGCGGGGCGCCATGCTCGACATCGGACGAGTGTTCGGTGCCAGCGAGTCGCAGATCTTTTTCAAGATCACGCTGCCGGGGGCGGTTCCTTACGTCATGGCCGGCGTCCGCCTGTGCGTGGGCCTGGCGATCATCGGCATGGTGGTCGCCGAGTTCTTCACGGCGACGACCGGTTTCGGGGGGATGATCCGCGATTCGGGCGATGCCTTCTACATGGCGGAACTCTACATTGCGATCGTCATTATCGGCTTCATCGGCATCGTGCTGACGGAAGTCACGGGGTGGATCGAACGCAGGCTGTCGCACTGGCGCACGCTCGAGCGCGAGCGCGCGCGGTAGGCGCTGCCGGCCGCTCGCCCCGGCGCATAGCACATCATGTCTCAAGCCTGCGACGTCGTGGTCATTGGCGGCGGCAACGCCGCCCTCTGCGCGGCCCTGGCTGCGCGCGAGCATGGCGCCGAGGTGGTTGTGCTGGAGCGCGCGCCGGAAGAGGAGCGCGGCGGTAACAGCCGGTTCACCGCCGGCGCGATGCGGGTCGTCTACGAGGGGGTGGAGGACCTGCTCGCGCTGATGCCCGATCTCTCCGAGGAGGAGCAGAAGAACTCGGACTTCGGCGCCTACACCAGCGACCAGTATTACGACGACATGTCGAGGGTGACGCAATTCCGGTGCGATCCCGATCTCACCGAACTGCTGGTCACGCGAAGTCTCTCGACCCTGAAATGGATGCGCGCAAACGGCGTGCGATTCGCGCCGATGTATGGGCGCCAGGCGTTCAAGGTGGACGGTCGCTTCAAGTTCTGGGGCGGCCTCACCGTCGAGGCGTGGGGTGGCGGCCCGGGGCTCATCGAGGCCCTCTACGCGCAGGCTGAAAAGCGCGGCATTCGCATCTTGTATGAAGGACGGGCGCAGGCCCTGCTGTGCAACGATGGCGGCGTCCACGGCGTGCGCCTGCGCAGCGAGAGCACGACCCAGGACCTCGAGGCCAAGGCGGTGGTTCTGTCGTGCGGCGGCTTCGAGGCCAACACCGAATGGCGCACACGCTATCTCGGCCCCGGCTGGGAGCTCGCCCGGGTACGCGGGACGCGGTTCAACACCGGAGACGGCCTGCGCATGGCGCTCGAGGCCGGGGCCATGCCCTACGGCAACTGGTCGGGCTGCCATTCGGTAGGGTGGGACATGAACGCCCCGGAATTCGGCGATCTTGCGGTCGGCGACGGCTTTCAGAAACACAGCTATCCCTTCGGCATCATGGTCAACGCCGAAGGCCGGCGTTTCGTCGACGAGGGTGCCGACTTTCGCAACTACACCTACGCCAAGTACGGTCGCGCGATCCTCGAACAGCCGGGCCAGTTCGCGTGGCAGGTCTTCGATTCGCGCGTGACCCATCTCCTTAGGGACGAGTACAGGATACGCCAGGTAACCCGTGCCAAGGCCGACACGCTGGAAGAGCTGGCCACCAAGCTCGAAGGCGTCGATGCGGGGCGGTTTCTGGAGACGGTGGCGGCATTCAACGCCGCGGTCGCCGAGGACGTGCCGTTCAACCCGACAATCAAGGATGGCCGCGGGACCGCTGGCCTCGACATCGCGAAATCAAACTGGGCCAACGCCCTCGATACGCCCCCCTTCGAGGCGTACGGCGTCGGGTGCGGCATCACCTTTACCTTCGGCGGAGTCCGGGTCGGTAACGACGCGCAGGTCATCGATACCGATGGCAAGCCCATGCCCGGCCTCTACGCGGCGGGCGAGATGGTCGGCGGCCTCTTCTATTTCAACTATCCCGGCGGCACCGGCCTGACCTCGGGCGCGGTGTTTGGTAAGATCGCGGGAACGGCCGCGGGTCGCGCGGCAAGCAGTGGTCGGGGGTCGGGCTGACGGGCCGGAAACGGTCGGGCGCGGCGGCCCCAAGACAGGAGGACGACATGGCACTCACGGTCGACAGCGTGCTCGAGGAGATCGGCGAGATTCACAAGCGCAAGCCGCTGTTCGGCTGCCCCGTGTGGTTGGACATGGAGGACGGCAAGCTGAGCAAGGAGCAGCTCAAAGAGCTGGTCAGGCAGAACGGGATCATTCCGCTGCACAACCACAACTACCATGGCCGGCTCTACATCTCCTGTCCCGACCCGAAGTGGCGGGCCCGCATCGCGGAGGTGTGTTACGAGGAAGGCACCGGCCGCCTCCACGCGGGCGGCATCTCGCACAACGAGCTCTATCTGCGCTACGGCGAGGCTCTCGGCATCAGCCGCGAGGAGATGTTCAACACCGACTACTGCGCCGGTGCGCTCGCCTTCAAGGCGTATTTCAGCGACGTGTGCGGCCGCAATTTCATGGAAGGCGTTTCGGCCCACATGCTCGCCGGCGAAGCGCCGGTCCCGGGTCACGGCAGCCGCCGCGCCGACGCGCTCCGCAATCACTACGGCCTGACCGATGAGGACTTGCTGTTCTTCAGCGTCCATCAGACGGCGGACGAGGACCACTCCAACATCGGTCGCGAGCTGCTCCAGGAGTTCGCCAAGGGCGACGATGATTTCCGTCTCGTCTTGCGCACGGTGGATCAGACGCTCGACATGATGCTGCTCATGTACTACGACATCTATCGCCGGGTTCAAGCCATCCACTGACGCCGGCCTCGATCGCGCAAGCGCGCCCCAGGCGGTGGAGTCCCGACATGAGCCTTTCTGCAGACCGCGTGCTCGAACTGATCGCGCAATTGCACAAGCAAAGGTCCAACTACGACCATCCACTGTGGAGCGGCATGGTCACGGGCACCCACAATCTTGAGCAGGTGCGGTATTTCTGCCGCCAGCACAGCATCATCACCTTGCACAATCACAACTATCACGGCCGGCTCTACGTCGTGTGCCCGGACCCGGAATGGCGCGAGCGCATTGCCGAAGTTTCCTATGAGGAGGCGACCGGGCGCCTCTTCGCCAACGGGGTTTCGCACCACAAGCTCTACCTCGCCTACGGCAAGGCCCTCGGCCTTGATCGCGAGGACATGTACGGGACGGATTACTGCGCCGGCGCGCTCGCGTTCAAGGCCTATTTCAGCGACATCTGCGGGCGCAGCTTTCTCGAGGGCGTATCCGCCCACATGCTCGCGGGCGAGGCCCAGATACCAGGCCTCTACGGGCGTATTGCCGACAAGCTGCGCGAGAAATTCGGCCTCGACGACGAGGGGCTGGCCTACTGGTACGTCCACGACAAGGCCGACGAGGACCACTCCGACGCCGGGCGCGAACTCCTCCACGATTTCGCTCGCGGCCAGGCGGAACTCGAACTCGTGTTGAAGACCGTCGGCAAGACGGTTGATATGATGTTCCTCATGTACGATGATATATGGAGCTACATGAAGACGCTGCAGTAACGCAGCCGGGTCAAAAGGGGGGACTCGGGCGTTTGCCCGATCCTATTGCCAGTACAGCCCTGAACGGCGGGAAGCGATGAGCGTAACCACTGAGAGCGCAGCGCGGGCGACCGATTCGACGATGGTGTCGATCGATCAGGTCATCAAGCGCTTCCGAGTGCGGACGGCGACCGAAGAAGGCGACATCAAGGCGGGCGAAATGATGACCGCGCTCGACCGCGTCTCCATCAGCGTCCAGGCCGGCGAGTTTCTGTCCCTTCTTGGCCCGAGCGGCTGCGGCAAGACGACGCTGCTGCGCATCGTTGCCGGGCTCCTCACCTGCGACGAGGGCGAGGTGCGGGTGGCTGGCGACATCGTCGAGATGCCGCGCAAGGATGCCTGTATGGTGTTTCAAGACTTCGGCCTCCTGCCGTGGCGCACGGTGCAGGGCAATGTCGAGTTTCCGCTCGAGCTCGACAAGGTATCGAAGGGAGAGCGCAAGGACGTCGCCGCGCACTATCTCAGTGTGGTCGGACTGACGGGATTCGAGGGACACTACCCGCATGAGCTTTCCGGAGGCATGCAGCAGCGCGTCGGCATCGCCCGGGCCTTGATGCGCAAGCCCATCCTGCTCCTGATGGACGAGCCGTTCGGTGCGCTCGACGCGCAAACGCGCGAACAATTGCAGGAAGACTTCCTCGAGATTTGGCAGGACCTGCGCACCACCGTGCTGTTCGTTACCCACAGCATCGATGAGGCGCTCGTCGTCTCGGACCGTATCATCGTGTTCACGGCCCGGCCCGGCCAAATCAAAGAGATGATCGATTCGCCGTTGGCGACGGACCGCGCGAGCGGCGACCCGCGCAGCAACCCCAACTTCATCTCGGCGCGCGCCCACATCCGCGGGCTGTTGCGCAGCGAGCGCAAGTGAGCCTCGAGACGACCAAGCTCGTCACCCCCGCCAAACAAGGGCGGAGCACGGCCTCAGCTATCATCGCTTACTTGCGCGATAGGCCGAATCTGATCCGAACGGTCTCGGTCGCCATCTTCTTCATCTTCTGGGAGTACGCGGGCCGGCAGGCGAACCCGCTGTTCATGGCCCCCCCCAGCGCCATTTTCGCGGCGTTTTGGGAGATTCTGCTCAACGGCGACCTCGTCGAGGGCTTCGCCGCCAGCATGTTTCCGTTCTTCCTCGGCATGTTCATCTCTATCGTCGGCGGCATCATCATCGGCGTGATGATCGGTCAATGGTGGTTTTTCGAGTACACGCTCGATCCGTTCATCAATGCGCTGTATGCCATCCCGCGTATCGCTCTCGTTCCGCTTGTGATCCTGTGGGCGGGGCTGGAGACGACGGGAAAAGTAACGATCCTCGTCTCGATCGCCATCTTCCCGGTTATGATCAATACCTACGCCGGCATTAAAGACGTCCGCGGATCCTTCCTAGAGATCGGCAAGGCCTTCGGCGCCTCCGAACGAGAGATCTTCTTCAAGATCACGCTACCGGCGTCGGTGCCTTTCATCATGGCCGGAGTCCGGCTGTCGGTCGGCCTTGCCATTATTGGCATGGTCGTGGCCGAGTTCTTCACCGCCATCACCGGGCTCGGCGGCCTGATTATCAAGTACGCGAACGTCTTCGCTACCGCCAAGCTGTTCGTGCCGATTCTCGTGATCGGCCTCGTCGGCGTGTTGATGACGCAGCTCGTGCAGTTCGCCGAGACCAGGCTCTCGAGGTGGCGGATTCTGGAACGCGAGCGGCTGGAGTAGGAGCGCCGGGCGAACACGCGGCGGACGACGCCTGCCGTCGAAGTGCTTCAGTCCCCAGAGCTCGGCACCTTCAACCACGGATTGGGGCTCGCGCGGCGGCGCGCCTGGTCGAGCTGCTCGGGCGTCAACAGCGGCTCGATGTCATCGATCGCCTGCTTGGCGAGCGGTTTCGTATCGTCGCTGGCCCGTTCCGCGGCGAGGCTCAACCACACGTGCGCCTGGACAAGATCGGGGGCGACCCCCTCGTGACCCGCGTACATGATGCCGAGGTTGAATTGGGCATCGCCCAGGCCCTGCATCGCGGCCTTGTGGAATAGCACCAGAGCCCGCACCGCGTCCGGCTCGGCGCCGTCCCCGTTAGCCAGCAGTATCGCGAGATTGTTTTGCGCGACGGCAAGGCCCGCGCCGGCCGCGCGCTCGTACCAGGCCACAGCCCTGCCGGTATCGCGCTCGCCGCCGAGCCCTGCCTCATAGAGGGTCGCGAGCCGATGGGCGGCCTCCGCCGAGCCCTTTTCGGCCGCCTTTTCGAACCACGTCCTCGCCTCTCCGTAGTCGCGCGCGAGCCCCTCCCCACCGACGAGCATCTTCGCGAGGTTGAATTGCGCCTGCAGGTGTCCCTGACGGGCGGCTTGCCGATACCAGCGAACAGCTGTCGCGGGGTCACGGTCGACCCCGAGGCCGGTCTGGTATTTGAGGCCCAAATAGAATTGCGCCCTCGGCTGGCCCGCCTCGGCGGCCGCTCGGTACCAGCGCATCGCGTCGCCGTAAGTCTCGGGGGCGCCGACCTGCGCCGGCGCGGGTTGTACGGCGACGCCGACCAGGAGGCACGCCGTCGTCGCGACGAGCCAAGCTCTCAAGCGCGGCCTGCGGGAAGTGGCGCCGGTTGCATCGGTGGATGCGGGCGAGAGGGAAGTCGTGGGCCTGGGCATGCGCGCGGAAGAAAATCACGCGCTCTTCATTTCTGCAAGACTCAGATCGCGGGCGGGTGCCCCAACTCTAACCGCGGCGCGGGCTGCTACGCGCCGGCGGCACGACGCCGTTCCTGCGCCAGCAGCCAGGTGCTGACCCGCCCGCCGAGGGTGGCGCCGGTGATTTCTTCGGCGATACCGACCGCCCGGCGCAGGCCGGCCACGTCGATCCCCGTCTCGTAACCCGACTCGTTCAACATCAGGACGAGGTCCTCGGTCGCAAGATTCCCCGATGCACCTGGTGCGAAGGGACAGCCGCCGAGCCCGCCTACCGAACTATCGAACTTGCGGACGCCCGCCTCGAGTGCGGCCCAAGCCAGCACGAGTCCCATCGCGCGGGTGTCATGGAAGTGGGCAGCGAGGCGCTCGGGCCCATACTCGCCGGCGAGAAAGCCGAACACCTCCGAGGCCTGGCTCGGATTTCCGGCGCCGATGGTATCGCCGATCGCAAGCTCGTGCGCCCCCGCATCGAACAGCTCCGCGGCGAGTCGATAGACGACCGCGGGCGGGGTCGGGCCCTCGTAGGGGCAAGCGAATGCCGCCGAGAGATAGGCCCGTACATGCAGGCCGTCCGTCCGAGCCCGGCCGATGACGCGCCTGCAAACCTCGGTGGCGCGATTAAGCGTCATGTTGATGTTGCGGCGGTTGAAAGTGTCGGTCGTCGCGAGAACCAGGGCGACAGAGGTGACGCCCGCCTCTGCGGCCCGCTCATAACCGCGCTCGTTCGGCACCAGAGCCGCGTAGGTAACGTCGGCGCGCCGCGGCAGACCGGCGAACAGTGCCGCCGCGTCGGCCATTTGCGGGACCGCCTTGGGCGACACGAAGCTGCTGACTTCGAACGAGCGCAGCCCCGCGGCCATCAGCGCGTCGAGTAGCGCGAGCTTGTCGGCGGTGGGAACGAACGTGGGGTGTATCTGGAGCCCGTCCCTAAGGCCCACTTCGTTAACGACGATCTTGTCACCCATTGCGCCCTCATTCCCTGACGCCTTGGCGGCAGCCAATCGCGCGCGTTGCCGCTGCTGTCGCGGCCACACACGAATTTTTTACCCCATTTCGCCAGACTGCAACGGCGTGGACATGAACACAACGGCGGCGCTCGCCCTCGAACACATCCTCATCGTGCCATGATCCCCTCCCCCCTCGGCAGCGCGCCGGTTCTTCCGCCGACGCTCGGCGCTACATCCGAATCGCGCGCGGACTTCGGCCGCGAGAGTCGATCGGCGGCGTCCACGCTGTCGACCCCGCCAGAAAGAGACGGACGCGGCCCAGCGGCCATCGTGGCGCTCGGCGACTCCTCCCGGGCGGGCCCTGGGCTCGGCGAGCTCAGTGAAGAGGAAAAGAGGATCGTCGCCCAGATGAAGGCCCGCGACCGCGAGGTGCGCCGCCACGAGCAGGCGCACGCGAACGCGGGCGGCCCCTACGCTGGCGTCCCCTCCTATTCGACCGAGCGCGGGCCCGACCGCCATCTCTACGCCGTCGCCGGCACCACTCCCGTCGATGCGAGCCCGGTGAGCGGCAATCCCGCCGCCACCATACGCAAAATGGAGATGGTAAAGCGCGCCGCCCTGGCCCCGGCCGATCCATCCGGGCAGGATCGGGCGGTGGCGGGCCAGGCCGCCGCCGAGCGGACCCGCGCCCAGACCGAACTCGCGCAGGAACGGGCAGCGGAGCGGGCCGAATCTCTCGGGATTGGCGAGCCTGGCCGCGGGGACCCCGAGACCGCCTCGCCATCGTCGACACCACCACCACGGGCGCGCCGGGCCATCGCCGCCTACCAGCGCGCCGCACAGCCGTCGGCGGCGGCGGCAAACCCCGACGTTGGAGCTGCCGGCGGATCGGCGGCGGCCGGTGGGCCCATTCTCCGCCTCTTCGCCTAGCGCCTCGTGCATTACGGGCGAAAGGCCGCGGCTATGATGCCGGCGGCGATCGCCGCGAGAGGCGGTAGCGCGATACTCGAGGCAACACGAACCATGGCGAAATTGGCGCCAACCATGGGCACCTCCCAGAGCAGGACGCGGTGGACGGCGAGCAGCGCCCAACCGGTGATGAAAGCCACGATTTGTGGCGTACCGGCTCCGACTTGCAGGAAGACCAGCGCGACGGGAAACATCACCATGGGTCCCGACGGAATCAGGATGCCCAATCCGACCGCGACGAGAATGCCCGTCAACCCGCTTTCGGCCCCCAGCCATGCGCCCACGGTCTCGCGTGGCATGATCTCGATAAGGAACCCCGCGGCGACAAAGCTGAGGGGCATGCGCACGAGCAGCATCCGCCCCTGCCGCCAAGCGAGGGCCAGCCCCTTTTCGACCAGCCGCCCCGGCTTCAGGGCCGCGGTCGCAACCAATACCACGAGCGCGAGCAAGAGGAGGCCGAGGGTCGGGGGCACGGCTCAGCCGCCGCGACGCAAGGCGGGAGCGATCCGCATAAGCTGGCGGGCAATGAGCCCGGCAACAATCGGCAACAGCAGCGAGGCGGACACCCGTAGCAAGCTGAAGTCCGCGCCCATCAGGGGAATCTCCCACACCACCACCCGGTGGACGCCGATGAGAGACCAGGCGGTCGCATAGGCGACCATCGCGCCGGCGTCCGCGCCGCTGGCGCCGAGCGCGGCGAGCATGGGCATCGCCGACCACACGCCGCCCGGCGTTACCACCCCGGCCACGGACGCCAGCAGGATGCCGCCAAATCCCGAATTGCGGCCGAGCCTGCGGGTGATGAAATCGTGCGAGACCAGCACCTGAATCAGCCCCGCCATGACGACGCCGATCAGGAGCAGCGGAAAGATTCGCGTGAAGAGTTCGAACGCGTTCGCGAACGCGCGGGCTACACCGGCCGTACCGGCGAGTGCGTAGCAGGCGCCGCCGCTTATGACGGCGATACCGGCGATGAACGCCGAGGCCCTATCGATGCGACTGGCCACCTCACACCTCGTTGCCGCGGCAAGGAGCCCCGTCGCGGCGTGGCCTATCGACGGAGCTTATTGCGCTGAGTATATTGGCGGGTGGTTGGCTGTTAAAGGCGGCGGCGCCGGAATGGAGCGCCGCATGAAGCGCGAGGCGGGTTCATGTGCACTATGCAGGCGGCTCGCGCCATCGCATGATGGCGTGCAGCCGCAGCCGCATGACGGCGGGAGCGAACCTCGCTCCCCCGAGCCGAGCGTCGGTTAGCGGCGCGGGTCGTGGTCGGGGGACGCCGCATCGGGCCAGTCGCGAGGGCCAGTAAAGAGAATTCGATGGCACGAATCCGCAAATACGAGGTCGGGGTCTACAACTCGGTCGTGCGTGAGCGTGTCGAGCGCGGGGAACACCACAAGCATTTCGACGACAGCTGGTCCGACATCCACTACGAAGAGATCGAGGCCAAAACGCCCGAGCAGGCGCGCAGCAAGGTCAATGTACGCCTACCGGCGAACCGGGGTTTCGTCATCGTCGACGTAAAGTAGGTCGATGTCTGAGGCCGAGAAGGGTTCACCCGCGAGGCTCGCGGACGACGTTCTCTTATTCTGGTTTGGCCGCTTCGGCGACGCCGATTATGGTCGCTTTCGCGAGTTCTGGTTTCGTGGCCCGCCCGATCTCGACTCCGAGATACGGGAGCGCTTCCTCGCCGACCACGAGGCGGCCGCCACTGGGGCTCTCGACGCCGTTCGCGAGACGGCGCGCGGCTCGCTGGCGCTGGTGCTTCTGCTCGATCAGTTCCCGCGCAACATGTTCCGAGGTGATGCGCGCGCGTTCGCGACCGATCCGCAGGCGGCGGCGGTGGCGGACGGGGCGCTCTCGCGTGGCCTCGACCGCGACCTAGGAGCGTGCGCCGCAGAAAGGTCCGCGCGGCAAAGTTGATAGCGGACGGGTTGTGGGTGGATTTGCGCAGGGGGAAGTATGATCCGATACGCCAGTTGCGTGTGGGAACTCCCGATGCCGACCACGTTTCGTGCCTACCAGCCGGACCAACCCTTGCTTTTGCCGCCGGACTTGCAGGAGTGGGTTTCCCCAGGGCACCTGGCTCATCACGTCAGCGATGTGGTCGATGCACTGGACTTGACGGCGTTCTATGCGCCCTACGAGGGGGACGGTCGACGCAACGCCCCCTACGAGCCGTCGATGATGGTCAAGGTGCTGATCTATGCCTACGCGACGGGCACATTCTCCTCGCGCGCGGTGGCGAGGAAGCTGGAGGAGGATGTAGCGTTTAGGATGCTCGCGGCGGGCAACTTCCCGCAACATCGCACGGTATGTGAGTTCCGACGCCGACATCTGGCGGAGTTCAGCGAGCTGTTTGTGGGGGTGGTGCAGGTGGCGCGCGAGATGGGACTGGCGCGGTTCGGCAAGCTCTCGGTCGACGGGACGAAGGTGCGAGCGAACGCGAGCAAGCGCAAGGCGATGAGCTATGAGCGGATGGGCAAAGAGGCGGCTCGCTTGCAGGCGGAGATCGAGGCGCTGCTGACGACGGCGGGGATGGTGGACGCCGAAGAAGACGAGCGTTGGGGCGAGGATTTCCGGGGCGACGAGTTGCCCGAGGAGTTGCAACGCAGGGAGAAGCGCCTGGCGGCGATCCAGGCAGCCAAAGCGCGTTTGGAGGCGGCGCAACGCGGGCGCGACGATGAGCGCGGGCGCGAGCCGGGGCAGGACCGCAATCCCCGGGGCGGGCGGCCTTACAAGCGGGCCTACGGCGAGCCCGAGCCGAAGGCGCAGAGCAATTTCACCGATCCCGAGAGCCAGATCATGAAGACCAGCAGCGAGGGGTTCCAGCAGTGCTACAACGCGCAGATGGCGGTCGATGGGGAGCACCAGATCATCGTCGCGACTCAGGTGGGGCCACAGGCCAGCGACCAGGGTCAGCTGGTGGGGATGCTCGACGAGATCAACGAGACGTTTGGGGTCGAGCCTGCGGTGGTACTGGCCGATGCGGGCTACTGCAACGAGCCGGATCTGTTGGAGCTGGAAGATCGCGGCATCGACGCGCACGTAGCGCTGGGGCGTGAAGGCAAGTCCCAGGTGGCGGTCGACCCGGCCCGGCTCCCTGCCACGCACCGCATGGGTGAGAAACTGGCGAGCCCCGCGGGCAAAGCCCGGTACGCGCAACGCAAGTGGCTCTCGGAGGCGCCGAACGGGTGGATCAAGGAGGTGCTCGGATTCCGACGATTCAGCCTGCGAGGCTTGGCGAAGGTGCGCGGCGAGTGGGACCTCGTGTGCTTGGCGTTGAACATCAAGCGGATGGGGACGGTGGCCACGTGCTGAGGCAGGTGCTGGCCTGCCAACGCACTTGATCCGGGGCGCGCAGTGCCCATCGACCGCGTATGAAACGCGAATCTCTTCCCTTCCGGCCTTCCGGTCTGGGATTTCCATCCCAGAGTCGGGCGGGCCAGATATCCACACTCGGGCCAAAATCCCACCTCTCCGGCGGCCGCGCGCCAATCGCCCAACATCAAAACTTCTACGGCGCACGCTCCTAGACGCGCTCGAGCGCCTGTTTCTGTACCTCCCCTTCGAGCACAGCGAAAGCCTTGACGCGCAGCGCCGGTCCGTGGCGCTCATGGAGGGCCTGGGCGATTTCGAGAACGCCGAGCGGTCGGTGCAGTCGGCGCACCGACACCTCGAGATCATCGAAAGGTTCGGCCGGTTTCCCCATCGTAATACCGTGCTGGGTCGAGAGAGTACGCCTGAGGAGATGGCCTTCCTCAAAGAGCCGAATTCGTCGTTCTGACGATCCTGGGCCGGTGCCATACCTCCCCATCGTTCACAATCCGGTCCACGTTGCGTCGCTACACACGGCGCGTCGCTTCCCCACTGCCAAGTTTGCCCGCCTGATCGAGGTGCTGATCGAGGACGGCCTGACGTCCCGCGACCGGGTGATCGAGCCCGAGCCGGCGCCGCAGGCCTGGCTCGAGCGCGTTCACGATCGCAGCTACGTCGAGGGTGTGCTCGGCCAGGCGCTGCCGCCCGCGACGTCCCGGCGCATTGGCATTCCCCTGTCGCCCGCGATGACCCTCCGCGCGGAGACCTCGGTGGGCGGAACCGTGCTGGCCGCACGCCTCGCCCTCGATCACGGCATCGCCTGCAGCACGGCCGGCGGTGGCCACCACGCATTCTCGGACCACGGCGCCGGCTTCTGCGTCTTCAACGATGTCGCGGTCGCCATCCGCGTGCTTCAGGCTGAGGGACGAATCGGCCGCGCGCTGGTCGTCGATCTCGACGTGCACCACGGTGACGGCACCGCCGAGATCTTTGCCGGCGACGACTCCGTATTCACCTTCTCGATGCATTGCGCGACCAACTACCCACCGCACAAGCAGCGCAGCGACCTCGACATCGCCCTGCCCCCAGGCACCGGCGACTCGGTCTATCTCGAGGCGCTCAGCGGCCGGCTCGACGACCTCATCGCTCTGGCGCGCCCCGACCTTGTGTTCTTCAACGCCGGTGTCGACCCGCATGCCGAGGACAGGCTCGGCCGCCTCGCGCTCACCGACTCCGGACTCGCGGAGCGCGAGCGCCGGGTCCTTCAGGCATGCCACACGGCCGCGGTGCCGGTGGCGGGCGTCACCGGCGGCGGCTACGGCCGCGACGTCGATCGGTTGGCGAGGCGTCACGCCCTCCTTCATCGAACGGCCGCGCGCTTCATGGCAGCCTAGGCGCACTCCGAAGCTCGCGCTGAAACTCGACGTTTTCAACCACAGCGAGTGAGTGCCTAAGCCTCCAGCCGGCGATTCCGGTCGCACGCGCCGGCCCCGGCGCTAGCCGCGGCACGAAGATACGGCCCGGCAAATGTTGCCGCAGCGCGGCGAAAGCCCGGCCCTTCGACGGGGTGGACACGGACAGTTAACCAATCTCAAACACTTGGCGCGTTACGCGGCGGTAGCTCCGCGCTGGCACGTTCATTGCGTTGTTGGGCGCGAGAGGAATTGACGCCATGGTTATGTCCGTAAATACGAACGCAGCGGCGATGGTCGCGCTGCAGAACCTCAACGCAACCAACCGGCAACTCAACCAGACGCAGCTTAGAGTCACCACGGGCCTCAAAGTCAACGGCCCGAAGGACGACCCCTCGACCTTTGCCATCGCCCAGAACATGCGCGGTGACATCGCCGGCATGCAGGCGGTAAAGATCGCGCTGGCGACCGGCGAATCGACTGTCAACGTGGCGATCACCGCCGGCAAGTCGGTTGCCTCCCTGCTCATCGAGATGAAGGCCAAAATCGTTCAGGCCAACCAGTCGGGTCTCGATTCCGCGTCGCGTACCGCGCTGCACAACGACTTCCTGTCCCTGCGCGATCAGATTACGACGATCGTCGAGACCGCGGAGTTCAACGGCAAGAATCTGATCACCTCGGCCGCGACCGACCTCACCGTACTAAGCACCGTCGACGGCAGCGTCATCAACGTGAGCGCGCAAACGCTCGATACCTTCTCGCTCGGAATCGCGTCCAGCGTCATCAACACGAGCTCTGGCGCGGCGGTCGCGCTGTCCGCCTTCGTTCCCTTATAACATATTGATATTATTTATTATTTCGTGATATTGAATTATCATTCCCACCTTCAACCCCATCAGGTGGACGAGGAATGGACGATAATCCTCGGGCACGAACAGGAACACACTCGCGCGGCTGAACTCGCGTGCGCTACGGGTTCGCGCCCCTGATCGCCGCCACGCTCAAGCAGGAAACCGTTGCACGTCTGCCGTGCCCCCTCGACGCACCCGCCTCGACCTATGGCCGGTGCACGAGCGCGAACTAGAACGGGCGGGAGGAGACCGGGCAGCCCGTGCGCTTCCTGCCCGCGGCTCTTAATCCGCGCTACGCACCTCGACCGCCTCCACGACGCGACGGGTTTGCGCTAAGCCGGTCGTCCGGCTATCCGGCGAGACTATGTGTACTCCTGTGGACGACGCCCTGTGAACGGTGCTATCGCGCGATTCTGGACGCTCTCTGGCAGGCGGCAAGCCCCAGGGCGAGATGGCTCGATACCGACTCTTGGGTGCCACCAGCTAGTTGCGGATCACGTGGAAGTACCGGAGCGCATGCTCGATCCCATTGGTGATCACCATCGCCCGCCCTCGCCGCCGACCTTGTTCGTCATCGATCGTCTTGTCGAGTTTTTGGTGGCTCGCGATCGGCGAGCAGTGCACCAGCACGTCGATGATGAAGGCCTCCTCGCCATACAGCACGAACGCACACGGACACGCGACCCCACCCCGCCCATGAATGCCCGCCGGTCGCGTTGCTAGTGGCGGGTGGAGGGCTTGTACCTTCATCTGTCTCCCGGAAAGAGGCCGTGGAATTGCGCCCATTGCGCCCATTGCGCCCTCTTCCGCCTCCACCCTCGGATGCGCCGGGCGCAATAGGGCGTGTTGTGGCGCAATCCGTCGTCACGTTTTCCGCGGCCACCGCTGCATTGGGCGCAATGGGCGCAATGGGCGCAATTCTGCGAGCGCTCTCGGGCCGCGCGTATATCTTTAAGTGTGGGCTGCCACCGCTTCTCTTGTGGCGGGTGATCTCGATCCCGAAGGGCCACAATGTCGAGGCGAGCTGTTCATCCGTCGGCTCAGCACCTGTAGCCTCACCGATGATCTCTTTCAGCCTGTTGTAGAGATCGCTCGCCGTACCTTTCCACGTCTTGCCCTCCTGCTCCTCCATGAGCGTCCTGACAGCATTAACGTGCTCTTTGCCAAACCCTGTACGCCTGTGGGCACCGGAAACGGCCCGGTCGGGCGGAGCGCCGTCGAGCGGCCGCTGCGCAGCAGCGTGTTACCCATCTCGGCGAGCAGTGCACCAGCACATCGATGATGAGGGCCTCCGCGCCATACAGCACGAACGCGCACTGACACGCGACCCCACCCCCCACCATGAAGGCAGCCCCCCGGTACCCCCTATGACTGCAATGCACCTGGCTATTCTGGCGGAAAACCGAAAATGGTTTGGGGCTCTATGGTTTGCGGGGAGAGTCCAGCCCGGATGGGTCCCCGTGGGGCGAAGAAAAATTTCACTAAAATTTTCGTGAATTATCACCTTGAAAGATTGTCGCTCATTCCCTTCGTCAACGTCGTGCCACCCCGCGCCAACTAAGGCTTGGGGCACGCCCTTCGTGCCGATGCCGGGCACCGTAGCGTGCTAGTCAGGAACTGGCGGACGGCTGCGGAGTGTCCTGATTCCGATCCGGCCGAGGAATCTGGACAGACGGTGCCTGTGAGGTCCGGGATGTTGAAATCATGCGGTTGCGATGCGATGACGGGCGCTGGCGGGAGCTTCTTGGGACGGGGCAGCGAATCGAAGGAACGCAACGGGTTGGGCAGGTCTGCTTCGGGTCGGTGCGCGCCGCTAGGCAAAAAAGGCAGGAACAGCGCTTTTTCGGTCTTGGTGCAAATGCTCGACAGCGTTCAAACAGCATTCAGTGCTTGGCCAGCATCTTGGCGGAATTCGGCAGACGCGCCTCTCCATGGTACCGGGCGTCAGAGATGCAATCCGATATGTCGACCGAGGGGAACGCGGTCACCGAAAAGGACCTCGATGCATTGTTCCGGGCCGGATGAGGCTTACGTAAGAGGAGCACTCACTTCGAGAGGTCGGAAGTCGGTTCCTAAGCTCGGAAAGACCTAGCGCGCATGGACTGGACGGCGCTCGCCGCCCAGTCCATGCGGGCCGAGACCCCCGAGCCCGGCGACGATTCCTGGCACTGAACCGGAGGCGGGCCGCGTAGCTGCTCAGCCGGCCCGCCATCGTCTGCACAAGGGTATTGTCTCCGTCTGAGCCTTTAGCCCATATTCATCCACCGATCCGGTTTGCCCTCACCGCGTCGAATTACTTGCCCACTGGAACTCGCGCTAACCCACACTCTAATACCCTCGCAGACATCCAATTTCTATCCCTTAGAAATGCTGATTCGCAAAATCTCGAGCTTCTCTCTCTACACTGTTCTTGTCGAAAATATAATAGTACGAATACATCGGAATCCCCCATTCGCGAAACTGCCGCACGTGCACACATTCATGGGCCCACATCCTAGGATTCGCTGCGCCATCCTGCTCTTTGAATACAATGACGTAATCCAAGGTCATTGCCTTCGCATCACCAAACACGAATCCTAGTCTTGGCAACGCGAGCCAAGGACCTTTCCCCACCCTGAAACGTACGCCATCAAGCAACTGAGGTGAAAAGTACGGTACCAAAATTGTCCTCATTGCTGAAGGTATCGGTCTAACACCTGCACCCATCGTCGCACCGCGAGACGCAGTAATCCACACTGCCAAAGGACCCATCCCTGCCAGCGCCAAACTTTTTTGATCCTGCCTTGCGACCCAGCGGCCCGCTTTCTTTGTCTCGCGTTCTATCGCACGGCCGGCTCTCTTTATCGCGTTCCACATAACAATTTATCTTTCGTTCCTATGTGATCTGGATTCCCCATATGGAACCTTCCCAGCCCGTTGAGTGTGGCTCGAAACCGCGCGACGTGCAATTCGTCTTCGAATGACGGCCATCTTCGCGCCGATCCGGATAATCGATCGTGTCCCGCGGAGTGGTGTAAGAGCGTTGCGCTCTACGCGGCTCCCGGCGTGTAGGGCCGGGACGTTCAGGCTGCCACGGTGGGCAGCGTGATGGGGACACCATCGCTCAGCGGAGCGATGGATTCCAGCGTCATGTATCTCCTTGAGACGGCCCACTCGTCGTTCTGCTCGAGAAGGATGGCGCCGACGAGCCGTGTGATGGCGGCTTCGTTGGGAAAGATACCGACGACGTTGGTGCGACGCTTGACCTCGGCATGGAGCCGTTCGATCGGGTTTGTGGAGTGCAATTTCTGGCGGTGCTCCCTGGGGAAGCTCATGTAGGCGAGGACGTCGTGCTCGGCTTCGTCCATGAGAACTGCCAGCTTGGGCACCTTGGGCCTGAGCTGGTCGGCGACCTGGCGCCACTGGACCTTCGCGCTGTCGGCGTCCTCCTGGGCGAAGGCGGTGGCGACGAAGGCGGAGACGACGCGCCGGCCCTGGCGGCCGGCATGGGCCAGCAGGTTGCGGGCGAAGTGTACGCGGCAGCGCTGCCATGTGGCGCCGAGGATCCGGGTCGCGGCGGCCTTCAGGCCCTTGTGGTCGTCGGAGATCACCAGCTTCACGCCGCGCAGCCCGCGCCGGGCCAGCGAGCGCAGGAACTCGGTCCAGAAGGTCTCGGCCTCCGACGCGCCGATCGCCACGCCCAGGACCTCGCGGCGGCCTTGGTCGTTGACGGCCACAGCCACGGTCACCGCGACCGAGACGATGCGTCCGGTCTGGCGCACCTTCACGTAGGTGGCGTCGAGCCACAGATAGGGCCAGTCGCCCTCCAGCGGTCGATCGAGGAAGCCGGTGACCTTATCGTCGATCTCGCCGCACAGCCTGGAGACCTGGCTCTTGGAGGCGCCCGACATCCCCATCGCCTGAACCAGATCGTCGACCGAGCGGGTCGACACCCCCTGGATGTAGGCCTCCTGGATCACCGCAGCCAGCGCCTTCTCGGCCATCCGCCGCGGCTCCAGGAAGCCCGGGAAGTAGCTTCCCTTCCTCAGCTTCGGGATCTTCAGCTCGACCGTGCCGGCCCGCGTCTCCCAGGACCGGTCGCGGTAGCCGTTGCGATGGGTGATACGATCCGCCGAGCGCTCGCCGTGCCCGGCGCCGGTCAGGCCCTCAACCTCCAGTGCCATCAGCCGCTCGGCCGTGAAGCCGATCATCTCGCAAAGCAGATCGGCATCGGAGCTCTTCTCCAAAAGCGCGCGCAGGGTCATCATGTCCTGGGTCATCGTGGTTCTCCTTCGGGTCAGGTTGGTTTGCACTAGCCCAACCCTAAACCGGAACCGCGATGGCCTCCGCTGTGGATAGCCGGCTTGC
The DNA here is from genome assembly GCA_965261735.1 of Alphaproteobacteria bacterium. Lineage (GTDB taxonomy): Bacteria > Pseudomonadota > Alphaproteobacteria > SHVV01 > SHVV01. The sequence continues at coordinate 4,187,970 of OZ253470.1, read as the reverse complement.
CTACGCCAGACTCTCGGCGGTCGCTACGGCAAGCCGCCTACCCACAGCTAACAGAGGCTCCAACAACTCCTACACCACGTCCTGGGACACGACCGCCCAGGGCATCGTCGAGTTCGCGGTAGGCGAGCAGGCCGGCGTCGGATGTGACCCGCGAACCGTGGAACTCCAGCTTCAGCCTTCGGTCGAAACAGGGCCGAAGTGGGCTGCGATCCGATTCACCCTCCGGGTTCCGCATCCGAGCCACCTCCACCTGATATAAGCCGCTGATTCTTATACCAGAATCAGACCAGGATCGCATCAGATGGATCAGTCACGTGGGAAATGCGGGATTAAGTGGGTTTGCAAGAACGCTCAACACCTGCACGGACAGGATTCCATCACAGCGAAGCCGCCGGGGTTCCCATATGAAATCACATTGCAATGCCTAGTGCTGTCATCTACTTCCGGGCGGAAACCGGGGATGCTTGGAGCCAAGCGTCGGGCGCCGGACGACATAGAAAATTTGCGCTCGGAGCGACTGGAACAGGCGCTTCGCAAAAAGTGTCCGAAGCTCCAGGACTGCAAGGAAGAAGGAGCACGAACCGTCTTGGTGCTGGAGAGCGATGATATCGCGCTCACAGAAGATAGCGGTGTAGGAAAGGCGCTTGCTGGCTTACAGGAGGAGCTCGCGGACGAGCTGCAGTTTCCGGACGAGATTTACTTTATCGAAACCGACCTGGAACAGGGTCCTTGGTTGGTCTGGCCCATGAAATATGACCACAAATTCCGACCTGTTGAGGATTGGACCGGGTGGACCCACACCGAGTTCTGCGTGGACACATTAATCGACCTGACCACGGAAGGCGCCTGAGGGCCGCAAACACCATGCGCCATCAGTGCCTTCAGGTGCCCAGGCTGTTGGGCGGGTTCGGACCTCATCCTCCCCTCCCGGTGGCCGCTTCATTGTTTAGCGTCGCATCACCCTACACGGTGACTGCTGACGCGTAGCACGGCGTCCGACCTACGCGTCTTGCCTCGGCGGTCGTCTCAGCCACTTCAGTTCGTGTGTCCGGGCCGGACTTTAGGCGGATAGCGTGCGAGAAGGGGCGAAGGCCCTGCCCTGACAAAGCAGCGAGCGTCGCACCGCCGAGACCGAAAGGATCAGCGGATACCGCCGAACCCGGCCGCGAGGTCCTCGCGCGCGATGACGCCGCCCATGCCCTCGTGCTCCGGTCCGAAGAACGCACCGGTCACCGTTCCGGCGTCTCCCCCGGCCCGGAGGAAGGTGTTGCCCCGTACTTCGACGCGGTAGCCGAGATCGCCGTCCCGCCACATCGACCCCGTGCCGACGGCGCCGGGCGCGGCGCCCTCGGGCCAGTATTCCAGTCCGGTGAAATTCAAGTCGCCATCGAGGGATTCAAGGTGGACGGCGAGGTCGGCGACCCCGGCGACAATCTCCGCCGCGGGGGTAAGCCCGAGTAGACGTCCAGACCAGCGCGCGGTTCCGGCAAGGCTCGGGTTCTCCGCAAGTGCGGTGTCGGGCGCTGGGCCGGAAGCCCAGGGCCGTAGGAGGCCGTTCGAGAAAGCCGCCCCGAAGGCGACCTCGCCCGTGGGCAGGCCGAGCACGCCATAGATATGCGTGGAGGTGTCGGCCCACGGCCCGAGGTCGATGGCGTCCGGCGTACCGCCAGGCTCGACACGGCTGTAGACCGCGAGCAGCGCCGCGCGGTCGAGCGGGTGGAGGATGTGCTCCGTCGGACCGTCGCCACCGCCTGCGACCATGATGCTGTCGGGGAACCGTGCCGGGTCGGGATGGGCGCGCCCGAGGACATGAATGAGCTCGTGGGCAATGACGCCCAGCCGCTCGTCGCCCTCGGTGCGCGTCGGATCGATCCAAATTCGCCCGCCCGTGATCTCGAGGTTAAAGGGCCGATCCGGATCGCCGGTTGCATAAAGCTCATAACGCGGCAGGGCGAGGCCGATGTCCTCGCCCTCAGGGGGCCGGACCTCTTCCGGCCAATCCTCCTGCGCTGCGAACGCTATAATGACCTCCGAGGGGCCCGGCTCGGCCGTCCCGGCTGGTCCGGGCTCGTCGCCGAAGCCGATCTGCCAGTCACGCGGCAGGGCCATGTTCAGGATCTGCACAATGCGTACGGCCTCGTCGACGAGTTCCGGCGGGGTGCCTTCTGCGACGCGGACAATCGGCGGGTCAGCCGCAAATCGCAGCAGGAGACCGTCGGGAAACAGCTGCTCGTCGAAGCCCGCCTCGGCACCGGTGGGTACGTAAGAAATCGCGTCCTCATGCAGATAGGCGACCAGTTCGGCCCGCCTTACAGCGTTGGGCAGCTCGCCATGGTGAACGGAAGCCCGGCCGTGACGGGCGGCCGGCGGCAGCGCATCGACCGCGGGCGCGGCCGCCGCGCCGACAAGCAGGATATTGTCAAGGTCGAGAACCGGTGCCTGCGCGGCGTGGGTGGGCTCCTGCATCGGCAGGACGGGCGATGACAGATGGGTGTTCTCGACGCGCGTGCAACACGCGAGGACAAGAAGACCGGCGACGGCGGCCAGGCAACGGATCGTGGTCATGGCGAATATCCCCGGGCAATTGATAAGCCGCCGGGTACGGGTCGCGCCGGGCCGGATCGGACCGATGGAGCAATCATGGCCGGAGCCCGCCGAACGGTTCAATGCCAACGCTGCGTCAAGGCCACGCCCCGATTCGTGAACGCACGCGGGGCGGGTGGAAGGCATCGACGGCGGGATCAGGCTCATTCGTCTATGGTTTTCTTGCTGCCTATGACCGCGCACTCCGGAAGGCCGGGGACATCTTCGCCCGGAGGATGTCTTCTGTCTCGAACCGTCAACCTCACGACAATCCCGGATCTTGCAAGGTGCAGCCACCGCCTACGACGCCTCCGGGTCGGCAATCCACACTGACTCCCTGAGGACCGTACAATCCGAGACGATCATGTCCACAACCGCGGTAATCCTCGAGAAATCATAGTCACCGCTCACCTCGGATTGGGCCAGGAACGCCCTCATGACATCGCTCTTGCCAACCAGCTCGCCATGATAGACGCCCAGTTCTTTGTGCGCGGAAATCCCGCCTGAAGCACAGCTCCTGCTTCATCACCACGAGCCCTAGGAGACCTATTGCATCTTCAGCGGCCGCAGGCAGATGAAGATCGACGGCCGGTCGGGCCGGGCTGCGCGGTCTATACCCCGCCCACGGCCCGGCACGCCTTCCGGCGCACCGGCGTTGTCAGAGGAAAACGGTTTGAGCCACCGAGCGAGGTCTCCCACAACTCCTATTTCATGATGTAGAAAGCCAGCTTGTTTCCATCCAGGTCCCTGAAATACCCGCCGTAGAATCCGCTAGTGCCACGCGGGCCGGGTGCCCCCTCGTCCTTCCCCCCGAGCTCAAGAGCCTTGGCATGTAATGCATTCACCTGCTCTTCGCTTTCGACTTTGAGCGCAATCATTGTGCCGTTGCCTACAGTAGCCGGGTCTCCATCGTAGGGCTTGGCTACGCAGAATGTCGTTTCACCCGATGGGGCCTCCCACCGGATGAAAGTTTCTGCTTCCGTTGTCCGCTTCGCTCCGATATCCCCGAGAAGCGAATCATAGAACCGGCCAGCGCGTTCAATATCGTTTGCACCTAGAATCAAGTTTCCGATCATTTCGCGATCCTTCCTCAAAATGCGGGAGCAACCCAGGAATTCCAGCTGCTTTAAGAGGTATATCAAAAATTAGCTTTATATCAATCAGTTACCAATACGGCGCACCCTAGCACCCCCCCCTGCTGATCAGATGGTGGGGTGGCCCCGGAAAATCCGACAGGTGTTGAAGTTTAGGTTATTACGCCAGTAACGTGGCGCAATTGGCCTTTCGGATGCTCAAGAATGGCGTTCCCATGAGCGCTACAGGCGGCGATAGTGCTTTTGGATTGCCGTTATCGCCGCCGGGCACGGCATACACACAATGAGAGACTTGACGATGAAATGGTTGACGGGACTGGCTGCAGGCTTGGCCCTCTCGGCGGGCACCGTCCACGCGGCCGACAAATGGGACATGCCGACGGCGTATGTGGATTCCAATTACCACACGCAAAACGGCAAGCTGTTTGCCGAGGCAGTGGGCGTGTGCACCGGGGGCGATCTTGAGATCGTAGTGCATGGCGGCGGCACCCTGTTCAAGGGCGGTGAGATCAAACGCGCCGTACAGACCGGCCGGGCTCCCATCGGTGAGCGGTTGTTGAGCGCGCACCAGAATGAGAATGCCGTCTTCGGGTTCGACTCGGTGCCGTTCCTGGCATCGTCCTTCGAGGCATCCGATCGGCTTTGGCAGGCGGCCAGGGGCAAGTTGACCGAGATCCTCGCCGAGCAGAATCTGGTACTGCTCTACGCCGTCCCCTGGCCACCGCAGGGGATGTATTTCAAACGTGAGATCGGCGGTGTCGCCGACATGGGCGGGATCAGGTTCCGCACCAACAACGCCGCGACCGCGAGACTGGCAGAGCTTGCCAAAATGCTGCCGGTGCATGTCGAGGCGGCAGAGCTCAGGCAGGCGCTGGCGAGCGGTGTGGCGGACGCCTTCATGTCGTCGAGCTCGACCGGTTACGACCACAAGGTCTGGGAGCATATGAGCTATTTCTACGACGTCCGGGCCTGGCTGCCGCGCAACTATGTGTTCGTGAACATGGACGCCTTCGACGCGCTCGACGCGCAAACCCGGAACTGCCTGCGTTCGGCGTCGTTGTTGGCGGAAGCGGCCGGCACGACGCGAGCACGCGAGTTGACCGATTGGTATATGGCACAGCTAAGGGACAACGGCATGAGCGTGCTGGCGCCGGGTGAGCGGCTCGCCGCCGACCTCGCGGAGATCGGCGCGACCATGTCGGCCGAATGGTCTGCCGCCGCGGGCGCCGGCGGCGCCGCGATAATCGACGCCTTCAAAGCCAACTAGCGGCTCCGGGCGCAGCTCCTCTCCGGCCTCGCAGAGACGGCAGGCACCTGGCTGCCTCGTGCCGCCGCCTCACGGCATCCTCCAGCGCTCACCACTCGCGTTTCAGCCTCGCCCGCGCCGACCAGCGCGTCCGGGGTCGAAGGGTGCAAAGTCCTAAAACGACACGCAGGCCGGCGTGATCGTACGCAATACGGCCTCCTGGCCGAATGAACGCTTGTACGCCTCCGCAATCTCCACCGTGTGCCGCACCTCCGCAGCAGCCGGCTTGGCCAGGACAATCACCAGCTTCGTCCTCTCCCGCATGATCGCGCCTGATCCGTCGCGCCACTGCCCGGCGGCGTCCAGAACGGTCAGACCGCCGGGGAAACGCGGCGTGATCTCCGCGGCGAGAAATCCCCGCCAGGCCTTGTCGCTCACGACTTCCACATCTGCCCGGCTACGCCCGAAGAACAGCCGGTACTCGGTGAACTCTTCAAACCCGGCCGGGCAGGACGGCGTGCCCGCCCGCGACGCCGGAGCCATCGCGAGCACAAGGATTGCCAGAACGGCGCCGGCACGGATGCCATGCATTCGTTTCCTCATGGTCTTCTTCCCTCTCTGGCCCGCATGATATGGCGGCTGTTGCCGGTTGTGCGCGAAATGGGCCGCGAATAGCCGCAACGCGTGCGGCAAAACTAACACCCTCTCTCATCGACCTCATAGAAACGGCACGGCCTTGCCCTGGCCACGAACACGACGAGAAACGCCGCTCTTAGGGGCGATTTCAAGTCCAGATGGCCTCATGGAATCGCAAATGGCCTATGTGCCAGAGCGTTTGGATCGCGAGAGCCCTCAACACGCCACGCCATCTTGACAATTGGCCACTAAATTCATGTTATGTTCCTATTGATATTGAAGGTCGTCCCCTTGCATCGTTTCACCGATCAGCCCTCCGAACTCGCCCTGCCGCTTTACGGCTCCAGGGTGCCGGCCGGTTTTCCAAGCCCCGCCGACGACCATATCGAGGGCAAGCTTGATCTCAATCTGCATCTGATCCGCCGCCCGGCGGCCACCTTTTTCATCCGCGCGCAGGGCGAGTCCATGCGCGACGCCGGGATTTTCGACGGCGACCTTCTCGTTGTCGACCGCGCCATCGTGCCCCAGGCCGACGATATCGTCATCGCCGTCCTGCATGGCGAGCTGACGGTCAAACGCCTGAGAAAGAGCAATGGCGCCCTGATCCTCTACGCCGAGAACCCGGATTTTCCCGATATCGCCCTCGACGATGCCGGTTGCGAGGCCTGGGGCGTCGTTACCCACAGCATCCGCAAGCACTGCGCGCGTTAGGTCCATGACCACGGTCGGCCTGGTCGATTGCAACAACTTCTATGCCTCGTGCGAGCGGGTGTTCCAACCTTCGCTCTCCGGCCGCCCCATCGTCGTGCTGTCCAACAACGATGGCTGCATCGTCGCCCGCTCCCAGGAGGCCAAGGCGCTCGGCATCGCCATGGGCGTCCCGCTGTTCCAGGCGAAGCGCCTCGTCGAACGCCACGATGTCACCGTGCTGTCCTCGAACTACGCGCTCTATGGCGACCTGTCGGAACGGGTGATGAGCATCCTGGCCGCCGAGGCGCCGCGCATCGAGGTCTACAGTATCGACGAGAGCTTCCTCGATCTCGACTGCCTGGCGGTGCCCGACCTGACCCGGTGGTGCCACGATCTTCGTACCCGGGTCCGCCGCTGGACCGGCATCCCGGTATCGATCGGGATCGGCCCGACCAAGACCCTGGCCAAGATCGCCAACAGGATCGCGAAAAGCGCGCCACGGACGGGAGGGGTTCTCGACCTGTCGGGCAACCCCGCCTGGGTCGGCCCGGCGCTCTCCAGGACCGCCGCGGGCGATGTCTGGGGCATCGGCGGCCGTTGGTCGAGGATGCTGGCCGGGCGCGGTATCGGGACCGCGCTGGACCTGCGCGATGCGCCCGATGGCTGGGTGCGCCAGCGCATGGGAGTGACCGGGCTCAGGACGGTGCACGAGCTGCGCGGCATCGCCTGTCATGAGTTGGAGACACAGCCCGCCGTCAAACAGACCACCTGCTGTTCGCGAAGCTTCAGCCGGGCGATTACCGATCGGGGACAGGTTCGCGACGCCATCGTATCCTTCGCGGAAAGGACGGCGGAGAAGATCCGTCAGTCCGATCAGGTCTGTGGCAATCTTCAGGTATCCATCGCGACCGACAGGTTCGATACCGCCGCCCCGCAATACACGACCGCCGCATCTGCAGCGTTCCCGGCGCCAACCGCCGACAGCCGCGTTATCGTCGCGGCGGCGTTGCGAATATTCGAACGCCTCTGGCGCGAGGGCTTTGCCTACCGCAAGGCCGGCGTGATGCTGCTTGACCTGTCGCCGGCCGACGATGCGGTTGGGTCGCTGTTTCAGGACGGGCCGCTGGAGAACGGCCGGTTGATGCAGGCTATGGACAGGATCAACGAGCGCTTCGGGCGGGGCTCCATCGCTCTCGGGCTTACGGCCAGGGATGCAGAGTGGCGAATGCGCCAGGAACGGTTGTCCCCGCGCTACACCACTCGCTGGCGGGACTTGGCGGCGGCGCGCATCGGACCCGCCGCACCGCTTGGCGAAACTCCAAATCCCGGCATTCGCCATTTCGATGGAAGCCATACCGGATGTGAAACAGCAGCGGCCCCTGACAATTGACCGGCACCGCTGCCGGGCTTCTTCACGGCATAGGCTGCCCCATGACACCAACACGGGGACGACAATACCGCGGCTTCACGGCGGAGCCTCCCACGTAAAGATAATCGCAACAGTCCAGCCTTGCCCAAATGCACCGGTTGGAGGCGTCAGATATGTTTCGCCATCAAGGCTTGTGAACCTCGAGCGGGCACTTCACCACCTGGTTGTTCCGAGCCGCGCCCCGAGGCGCCCGAGGAGGTCGAGTTGCGGGTGCGTGAGGCCACGAACGAGTTCGCTCGCGATGTCATGGGCGCCGTCATCGAGAACCGGGACGATGGCGCTTCCCGGATCGAGCGGGACGGGCAGAGCTGGTTCCGGGTCGCGGTGACGCCGAAGACGATCATGACCTCGCTCGGTCCGGTGACCTACCGGCGAGCGCGTTACCGCAGCGGCGCGAGCGGGGCATCGCCGGTGCCGGTCGACGAGAGCCTGGGCCTCGTCGACGATTACCTGACGCGGCCGGCGGCCGAGCTCGGTCTGCTGATGATGGGTCACTGCACGGCCCGGGAAGCGGCGGCGTTCTTTGCGAAGACCGGCGCCATGACGCCGTCGGTGAGCACCCTGCAGCGCCTGACCCTGAGCATGCACGAATGCTGGGAGAGCCTCGGCCCGGAGACGCTGGGCAGCATCCGTGAGGCCGAGGGCATACCGCAGGACGCGACCACCGCCTCGGTCTCCCTCGACGGCGTCATGGTGCCGCTGAGACCCGGCGAGGACGGTCGCGCCAAGGCCTCCTTGCGCGAGGCCGCCTGCGGCACGGTCTCCCTTCCACGACGCCGAGGGCAAGCGCCTGAAGACCCTCTATCCCGGCCGCATGCCGGAGAGCGGCAAGCTCACGCTGAAGGCGCAGCTTGCAAGCGAAGTCGCACACATCAGGCGAGCACGCCCCGAGATCGGGATCGTCGCTATCGCCGATGGCGCCGCCGACAACTGGACCTTCCTGGAGACCCTGTCGCCCGAAACCGAGGTGATCGACTTCTGGCATGCTTGCGAACATCTGCAAACCGCGTCCGACCATGCCGTGGCGCCCGGCTGGTTCGAGAAGTACCGCGAGATCCTCCGTCACGATCCCCGTGGCGTCGCCAAGGTGATCCGGGCGCTGCGCCACCTTCGCGATGCCGCCGCTGCGCCGGACCGGGCCGAGACCGAGCGGGAACTCGCCTTCTTCCGCAAGCATCGCCATCGCATGCGCTACCACGCCCTGAAGGAAGAGGGCATCGCCATCGGCTCAGGCGTGGTCGAGGCTGCCAACAAGACCCTGGTGACACAGCAAATGAAGCGCTCCGGCATGCGCTGGCGGATCGTCGGCGGACAGGCTGTTCTGACCTTCCGCGCCCTGATCAAATCCGGCCGCTTCGAGCGCGCATGGAAGGCCCTGATCAGCGCAACCGACACACCGGCCAACGACAACATCAGTCCACGTGCAGCAGCCATGGCAATCGCTGCCTGAACTCAACGAACCAAGCCGCAGACATCACTGCCATGCGAGACTCGCACCCCTTACGACCGACCTGGTGCTCGACGTTTGACGATCCGATTTTCGGCCCACACCTTGACTTTCGAGGCGGGAGGGCTCATTTGAAAGGCAGCGTTCCTCGCGGTCGCGCGATCTGCCCGTCGAAACGGGCTTATTACCGCGAGGATATTTCATCCAATCCCCGTCTGATCTAAGTGCGCGTGGAAAAGAAGGACACGGTTAGCCCTGATCGCTCGCCTCCGCGCGCGCCGGGTCTCCGTAACAAGGAATTTGTATCTTTGACAGTTTCAGCTTTCGCCGAACTCGGGCTCTCCGAGCGGCTTTTACGCGCGCTTGAAGACGCGCAGTACGACACCCCCACCCCCATTCAACGTCGCGCCATTCCGTACCTGCTGGACGGCATGGATCTGCTCGGTATCGCCCAGACGGGCACCGGCAAGACAGCGGCGTTCACGCTGCCGCTTCTGCAGAACCTCGTCGAAGACGGCGTCAAGGCTTCGCCGTGGACGACGCGAGCGCTAATTCTCGCGCCCACGCGCGAACTCGCGCTACAGATCTCCAGCAGCATCAAGACCTATGGGCGGCACCTGCAATTTCGCCAGGCGGTCGTCATGGGCGGCGTCCCCCAGCGGCCCCAGATCGAGGCGCTGCGCCGCAGCGTCGACATTCTGGTTGCCACGCCGGGCCGGCTTCTCGATCTCGCGCAGCAGCGCCGCGCCGATTTGAGCCAGTGCGAATACCTCATCATCGACGAGGCCGACCGCATGTTCGACATGGGCTTCATCCGCGACGTGCGTAAGATCGTGGCGATGCTGCCTGATGAGCGGCAGACACAGCTCTTTTCGGCGACCATGCCGGCCGAGGTTGCGAAGCTCGCCGGCGAGGTCCTGTTCGAGCCTGAACGGGTCGAAATCGCGGCCAAGAGGGTGGCGGTGGAGCGCGTCGAGCAACACGTCCATCACCTCGCCACGGCCTCGAAACGCGATCTTCTGGCCAAGCTTCTTGCCGCACCCGATCTCAAAAAGGTGCTGGTATTTACGCGCACCAAACGCGGCGCCAACCAGGTGGTCAAACGGCTCGCCCTTGGCGGGGTCAGTGCCGATGCGCTGCATGGCAATAAGTCCCAAAATGCGCGCCAACGGGCGCTCGAAAACTTCCGCACCGGAGAAGTGCGGGTGCTGGTGGCCACCGATGTCGCCGCGCGCGGGCTTGACGTCGACGACGTCACCCACGTCATCAATTACGAGCTGCCGAACGAGCCCGAATGCTACGTTCACCGGATCGGCCGCACCGCGCGCGCGGGCGCCGCGGGCATCGCGATCTCGTTCTGCGATGCCAGCGAGCGGCCGCAACTGCGCGCGATCGAGCGGTTGATCAAAGAGTCATTGCGGGTTGTCGGCGAGGCGCCGGACGAGACTGTGGCCGCGTCGGGCAATAACGGCAAGGGCGCGGCGCCTCGACCGGCACCGAGCCCCCGCAAGCGCCGCAGGCGGACCCGGCGTTTCGATAAGCGCGCGGCCTAGCGCCCCGCACTCGAACAAGGCGCTTCCGGCTGGGCGATCAAGGTGCTTCCGCGCGGGCCTGCCTGTCCGTCATCAAAACAAATGGGACTGTTGAGCGTGTTTCATAAGGGAGGATCTGGCTCATCTTTGTTTGATGTTAAGCCGCTTGGCTTTGATGGTTCAAGCGGCGGTTGTTAACGGCGGAGGAATAATGCTCCACGCGAGGCGGCCGGGCGGTCCGGTCGCGGCGGCGCAAAATTGTGCCACTCATGGTCCCTTGTCGGTTGCGACGAGGGGCACGAGATGTACGGCGTGGAGCTCTATGCGGCGGTTCGACTGGCGGTTGTCGACGAGGGTCTGAGTCATCACGAGGCGGGCCGGCGGTTCGGCATCGACCGTCGCACGGTGAAGAAGATGCTGACCTACTCGGCGCCACCGGGCTACCGCCGGACGAAGCCGGTCCGGCGGCCCAAGCTGGACGGGTTCACCGGCATCGTCGACGCGATCCTGGAGGCGGACACGGATCCGGACGTGCCGCGCAAGCAGCGCCACACGGCGCACCGGATATTCGAGCGGCTACGGGACGAGCACGGGTTCACCGGCGGCTATACCATCGTGAAGGACTATGTCCGGGCTCGGCGGCAGTCGACGCGCGAGGCTTTTGTGCCGCTGCATCACCCGCCGGGCCATGCCCAGGTCGACTTCGGCGAGGCGGTGGTGGAGGTCGGGGGCAGGCGGGAGAAGGTTGCCTTCTTCTGCCTGATCCTGCCCCATTCCAACGTCTGGTTCGTCAAGGCCTATCCGAGGGAGACGACGGAGGCCTTCCTGGACGGCCATGTCAGCGCCTTCGCCTTCCTCGGCGGTGTGCCGCGATCGATCCTCTATGACAACACGACGCTTGCGGTGGCGAGGATCCTGGGCGACGGCACGCGTCGGCGCACGCAGGCGTTCACGCATCTGCAATCGCACTACCTGTTCCGCGACCGCTTCGGCCGGCCCGGCAAGGGCAACGACAAGGGCAAGGTCGAGGCCCTGGTGAAGACGGCACGGCGCCGGTTCATGGTGCCGATCCCGAAGGTGCATGACCTGTCGGTCCTGAACGAGCGGCTGCTGGCGCGCTGCCTTGAGCGGCTCGACGCGCTGGAGGCAGGGGGGCAGGCGGCGGCGGCGCTGGCCGATCTCGAGGCCCTGCGCGATCTGCCGGCGGTTCCCTTCGAGGCTTGCGAGCATGTGCCGGGCCAGATCTCGTCCACGGCCCTGGTGCGCTACCGGCTGGTGGACTACTCGGCGCCGGCGGCGCACGCCCACAAGAAGGTCATGGTGAAGGGCTATGTCGACCGGGTCGAGATCGCGCTCGGCGCCGAGATCGTCGCCCGCCATCGGCGCTCCTATGTCCGCGGCGACGTCATCTACGACCCGCTGCACTATCTGTCGCTGCTGGAGAAGAAGCCGGGCGCCCTGGACCAGGCGGCGCCGCTGCGGGGATGGAAGCTCGATCCCGCCTTCGACACGCTGCGCCGCCTCCTCGAAGCCCGCTTCGGCCCGCGCGGCAAGCGCGAATACATCCAGGTGCTGCGCCTGCACGAAGACTTCCCGGAACGGCAGGTGGCGGCCGCGGTGCGCGACGCGGTGAAGCGGCGCCTGATCGGCTTCGATGCGGTCAAGCATCTCCTGCTGGCGCGCATCGAGAGGCGGCCCGTGCATCTCGACCTGTCGCGCTATCCGCACCTGCCCCAGCCCTTCGTCGCCGCCACGCGGAGCGCCGACTACGCCATCCTGCTGGCCGGAGGGGCCGGCCATGGCTGAGGCCCCCCGCATCCTGCTCGAACATCACCTGAAGAGGCTGAAGCTGCCGACCTTCCTGCGGGAATACGAGAAACTGGCGCGCCAGTGCGCGGCCGAGGGCCTGGATCATGTGCAGTTCCTGGCCCGGCTGGTGGAGCTGGAGCTGATCGACCGCGAGCGCCGCCTCGTCGAACGGCGTATCAAGCAGGCCGGGTTCCCTGTCGTCAAACAGCTCGAGAGCTTCGACTTCAAGGCGATCCCGGCGCTCAACAAGATGCTGGTGCTGGATCTCGCCCGCGGCGAGTACATCGCGCGCCGCGAGAACGTAATCCTGCTCGGCCCGAGCGGCGTCGGAAAGACCCATGTCGCTCTCGCCCTCGGCCTCGCCGCCTGCCAGAAGGGCCTCGGCGTGCGCTTCGCCACCGCCCCCCACCTGGTCCACGAGCTGATCGAGGCGCGCGACGAGAAGAGGCTGCTCCGACTCCAGGCCCAGCTCGCCAGGGTCAATCTCCTGATCGTCGACGAGCTCGGCTACGTGCCCCTGTCGCAGACCGGAAGCGAGCTGCTGTTCGACGTCTTCAGCCGGCGCTACGAGAACGGCGCCACCATCGTGACCTCAAACCTGCCCTTCCAGGAATGGACGACGGTCTTCGCCAGCGAGCGCCTCACCGGCGCGCTGCTCGACCGCATCACCCACCATGTCCATATCCTGGAGATGAACGGCGAGAGCTACCGGCTCAAGCAGAGCCGGTCACGACGCCGGCAACCGTCCGAATAACCCCCCGCTTGCCCGCGTGGGCCCACACGCCCCTCTCACGCGCGGGCCGCCGCCAGCCGCGCGGAGGGCGCGTCGCCCCGCGCGCGGGTCCCTCCCATGGACTATGCGGACAAGCTACCACCGAGCCCGTGGTACATCTGTGGACGCCTCCGTTGATGCAAGCCTTTCTTCGGACGGTTCGGCACATGCGGTCAGGTGCAGTCATCTGTCCGGCCTCATGATGCGGCTGGTTTGACGCCGCGGGCCTGTATGGAGATGCGCGGACCGGGTCCAAGATCATTTTTGCGGGCTTGAAAGCTCCGTGTACCACGACTGGTTTTCCCGATCCCGTCTCGATTGACCGTTTGCCCTTACCTGTCCTCCGACCTGCCCACATCCCCGACGGCTCTCCGCCTTTCGCCGTCCTCTCAGGCGGCGGCGGGAGCCCGGTAGCTCTCCTTCTTCGTTGTCAGCGCCCAGATGATGCGTGCCATCCGGTTGGCCAGCGCCACCGCGACCAGCATTCTCGGCTTGCGGGCCAGCATCCTGGCCAGCCAGGGGTCGTTCGTCGCGCCACGCCGAGCCGCCCAGCTGACCACAGCCATGGCGCCCGTGATCAACAGCCGCCGCAGATCGCGTTGGCCCATCTTCGATATCCTGCCAAGCCTTGGCTTGCCGCCGGTCGTGTGCTGTCGCGGCACGAGCCCGAGCCAGGCCGCGAAGTCGCGGCCGCGTCGGAAGCTCTCCATCGGCGGTGCGAAGGCCTGGATTGCCATTGCGGTGATCGGCCCAATGCCGGGGATCGTCATGAGCCGTGCCGCCTCTTCGTCCTGACACGCGCGGGCGCGGAGCTCCCTCCTCAATCCGTCGATCTTCGCATCGAGGTCCTCGATCCGATCGAGCAGAAGGGCGCCCAGCTCACGGACCGATCCTGGCAGCCCTGAACCTGGACCCTGGAGGGCCGATGCCAGCCGATCGACATGAGCCGGTCCCTGCGGCGCGACAACGCCAAACTCCGCCAGGTGGCCCCGCAACGCGTTGATCGTCTGCGTGCGCTGGCGCACCAGAAGGTCGCGCGTGTGGAACAGCATTCCCCTGGCCTGCTGTTCTTTCGTCTTCACCGCCACGAAGCGCATCGTCGGGCGCTGCGCCGCCTCGCAGATCGCCTCTGCATCCGCCATGTCGTTCTTATGCCGCTTCACGAACGGCTTGACGTAGACCGGCGGGAGCAACCTCACCTCGTGGCCGAGCTCTCCGATCTCGCGGCCCCATTGGTGAGCGCCCGCGCAAGCCTCCATCGCGACCACGCAGCGCGGCTGAGAAGCGAGAAAGTCCAGCAATCTCTCCCGGCTCAGCTTCCTGCGGAACACGACAGAGCCGTCCGCCCCAGCACCATGAAGCTGAAAGCTGCGCTTCGCCAAATCAATCCCGACGATGGTAACCTGTTCCACGGATGCCTCCTCCTTCAGGGGGTCGAACTACAACACCACCTTGGCACATGCAGATGCCGTCGGGAGGAGGCGTCCACTCCATCATTTTTGCAGCGCCGCCCCGGTACATATTCCCGCCGCCGTTGACAAAAAGGGAAAAAGGATCAAAAACTGACCACCCAAAACCACCGCTTGGGCCATCAACGCCAAGCGGCTTAACATCAAACAAAGATGAGCCAGATCCTCCCTTATGAAACACGGTTAACAGTCCCATTTGTTTTGATGGCGGACAGGCCAAGCTATTGTAACATCGTAATTATCAGGAGGATTGAGCAACGCTGTATATGTTCGTGTAGATAGCCCTTTTGGGCTGTAAGTTGTCACACCTTAACTCAGCCGCCAAGCTGTCCGAAAAGGCGAGGCCGCCTCACATTTCGCTCACCGCTGCTACGGTTCAATTTTCTCGTAAGGGCTTGTGTCCGCCCTAAACTTGCTCAGCCAAAGCTGTCGCTCCTCTTCATCCATCAGTGTCCAGATCGTATCGGACGGAGTGCCAAATGGCGGCCTTAGGCAATCCAATCCACCAGCAATCGAGAACCCCACCTGATCCGTTATCAGGAAGCGGTCATGTACGCGTTTGCCGTCGTCGCATCTCTTCCACATCCCGACTGACAACGTGTGGCGGAAATTTGGAACGAACTCCGCTCTCTTCCAACGTTCCCATGCCGCCGCTTCGTGTTGAGGCGAACATCGCTTTGAAGGATCGCCAGTGTGTATCTCGATAATGCCCTGAAGCGGTTCTCCGCCACGTTGCCCCATCAATGAGTCGCAAATCTTAATCGTGTCAGTCCATTGACGCAGTTCGGGCCTGAAGAAGCGGTCGATGAGGTAAAGCCGTTTTGAGTGACGCAGGATTTTCGGAAACAAGCCTCGATAATCCTCTTCTCGTTGTTTGATTGTCTCGGATCGTTTTCGAGCAAGCCAAGCCCGCGAATCCAACGCACTATCAACTTCAATCAAAATTTCATCATTCATGCCACTAATCTTGAGCAATTCAGGGGTGAGCATGAGCGCGTCAAGTGGCGCACGATTGTGAGCTTCGCGAGCTAATACCAGCCATTCCAATTTGTCGTTTGGATGGTTCGGTCCTTTTGGGTGCCGTACCAACCGATTTCGGTCCTTGAGACCCGACAACAACGTCATGAGCTTGTTTCTGTTTTTCTGTGAAGGCACACTACCAATGCGTTGTGCAATGTCTCTGCTCCATCCGTTCTTATGCAGGACGGCGATCATTTCGTTTTCGCAAATTCCACGGAGAAGCTGAGTGATAACCACAGGGTTCGCCCCGTTTTCTGCTAAGAAGGCTGGGTCGAAAACTTCTGGCGTGATCGCGTATTCGTAAAACAATTCCAACACCTTTAAGTGAACCGTTCTCTGAAGCCCTCTTCAAAGAAACCGCCTGGCCAGGAATCGGTAAACTCGCCGTCGGTGTCGAGTTGGAGCACCCGAACGATTGCTCCCACCTTCGTTTGTTCAACAAAAATCACCGAAACGTCGTCGGGCTTGACGGCAGGAACACCGGAAGGGAGTCTATCATCGGCGGTGTCGCGAATTCGGCGCATGATCCTGAGGATCAAATGTTCGGAATGGGTCTCTAGAACGAAGGCATTGTTATTGTCGCCGAGCGCCGACTGAATAAAGACATCGCCTAGCTCGGCCTGAAGCGCTGGGTGCAGATGGATCTCCGGCTGCTCGATCGCGACGATCTGGTCGCGAAGGCCGTAGCACGAGACAAGGACCGGCAAAACCTGCGAGATGCCGATGCCGACGTCCCGGTGGCTAACCACGGTCTCCGTGCTTTGATCGACAAGGATTAACTCCGCTAATTTGTCGATGTCGGACATTTCGATACACGTTCGGATGCGAGATATTGCTTCGTCAGCGTCTTTAATAACCGGGTATTGACCTGAAGGTTCTCCGCTCGAATGATCGTAATCTACCTCAAGGTCAAGGACTTGGTCGTCGCCTTCAAAGGTCTCGAATGCAGTTGAAAGCGGTTTGTCAAGTTGATCCATCGCGACAAATTCCCGTAGCACAAGTTGGTAGTTGGTCTTGAGCCAATTAGCCCCAAGCCACTTGTTGACTTGCTCCCTGACCATCCAGTCTCGCCGGAGCACGTCCCACGCATAGCCGCCCCCGGCGTGCCAGTTCGCGTCGTCGTGTTCGGAAAACGCCAGATGGCGGGGCGGGTACGAGCGAAGCGGCCCTAGATATTGAAGCCGCTCTATCTGTTCACCGACCTCATGATCCAGCCCACCGATCAACTCATTCAGAATGCGCGGCAAATAGAAGCGAACTGCACCGGCCAGATCCTCTGATCTGCTGCCGCGACCGACGGGGAAGAGCATGGCTTCGGCGGCCCCACTCTCGGCCTGTTCCGAAGTGCCCTCTATTCCATCTGGGAGAAAACGCCCGGCTTTGACCTTTAGCATCGGAATAAGGTCGGCGATGGTCTCATCAAGGACCTTTTGGTCTTCGTTCCTGAGTTCGGAAGTGGTAGTGCCCGTCTCGACGATCGCCTTGAGGACTTGGCGAAACACTGGATGTTCGTTCGCCAGACGATCAAGATGGAGATTGCCGCCTGGGCGCCTGCTCATACGTAGTAGATCGGACCCATCCCCTTCGACCTTATAACTCTCTAATTCAGTCAATGCGTCGCTTGGCGCATAACCGTGATCATCCACAGGTAAACCGAAATTGACCGACACTGCTGCGGTGCGTATGGGCGCCAGTATTTCTGCCAACCGTCCAGAGAGCTTGGAGACATCGATTTCCATCGCCAACTCGACACGATGGGAAGGGTCGCGGCGAAACACATACTGGCGAAAGCCGCCCAGATCGATCGATGTGCCGCCGACGTCGGTCCGGAAAGCGTCGAGATTTCCGCTTCGACGGGCCTCGTGTGCGAGCGCCAAACTGTGAATAATGCTCGATTTGCCGGCACTATTGGGGCCAAAGACTAGAGTGAGGGGCTTCAAAGGCACCCGTTGGGTCGCCCCGAATGCCTTGAAATTGCCGAGGCGAATCGCTGTCAACATGACACCGCTTTCAAAGGCCGTCCGCGGCGGGGGCCGGTCGAGGTTCCGGCACACACCGTCTCCAGCGCCTCCGCTTGTTCCTGAGCTTCTCGCAATAGCTCATCGGTGTGGCTGTCGCGCCATTTGGCGGTGAGCTCGCCAGAGAAGGATCGATGAATGATGACGTGGAACAATGTTTTCGTTTCACGAGCTCGGTGAAAACGACTAACGTCAAATGTGGCCAATGACTGTGCCCGTTGCTCGAAAGCCTCCAGTAACTCAGGATCGGGCAAAGGTGTTTTGAACGCTCCCAACTGCTCGCGATTCAACTTATGCATTCGCAGCCGCTCTGAATGCAAGTTTGCATAGCAGAGGAAGGACGTTGAGCGAAGAAGCGCTACAAGATACCATGTTGTGGTGTGGTTATCTTTTGGACGTAGAGGGTAAATGTCCGCGCTACAAAGTCCTTCGAAACCGGGATAGGAAACTTTATTTAGATAAGGACGAATCTTCGAATAAAGAATATGTTCCCGCGTGAAATGAAATTTGCTGCTTCGAAGTTTGCTATCGCGTACTAATTTAGTAGAAAGGATGCGGCCGGTGTTCTTTTCGATTTCTTCTCCACCAATATGCGGCAGATCGAGATACGTACTCCCGTTTGGATCAACAAGTTTTGTACCAATCTCAACAACATCACCCATCGGTGCGGTCGGCCACCCCATGGGGTTGGTAGCCGGGTCTCCGAACATTCTCGTGAATAGCGCTGGTAGGATACGCTGTTTCTTTGCGTCCGCCTCTGCACATTCACGCTGGAGCGCATCGGCCTGATCGAGAATTTCGACGATTCGCTTCTGCTCCGAAGGGGGCGGGAGAGGGATCTGGAATTTGCGGATCGCGCCCCGGCTCACTTCCTTGAAGGTAGTAGAACCGGCCAGTGCGGTGATCTGTGGCGTAAAATACCGAAGCGCATATGCAAGATACTTTGGCTCAACACCAAGGTTGGGCGTGAAATTCGCAAAGCCCTGGTTGGTCGCTAAAGGAACCTTGGCAATACCGATTTTCCCAATGGTCGCGCGGGAGGAGAAGAGCACCGTTTCAGGCGGCAAGAGCAGGGCGGAACAGGAATTGAGCCCCTCCTGTGTGATGTGGTCCTTGGTGTCCTCCACATCGACGATCGATGCTCCTGGTGCTGGCAAGTCTGAAGGGGTCACCCAAGGGACATCGCCATTCCAATAGGAATCGTTGTTACGCTTGGGTGTGCTTCCGCCAGAAGCACGCGCGAGCTTCTCAAGGGGCACTGGGGGCCAAATCATCCCGTTGCCTCCTTGGTGCCCGACGGCATGTCCCATACCTTTCGCGCCAGCGCGGTCAGCATTTCCTGGCGCTGTACGATCGTCTGCGAGTTCCAGCAATCGAACTGAATCAGATCGGCCACCGCCCGGTTCAGCTGAGTGTTGGTCCCGACGTGCGGCTTCTCGGCTAGCGACTTGGTAAGCAGGAAAGAGGACTGCCTATACCCCGGCCCCTTGTCGGTATAGCTGCCGTTGGAGACCGAGCTGTTGATGGTCTTCTCCAGCAGCGTAAGGTTACCGAGCCGGCTGAGGTAGTCATCATACTCGCCCGGTTTGTCGAATGCCTCCCGAACCTCCGCAGTGGGTGTCTGCGGCAGTATGTGCTCGACGTGGACCGATTTGTCCGTGTAGCGGTCCAGTTGGGCGTAGGTGGGGCTGCCCCATGCCTGTTCCTCGATGTACTCGGTGAGCTTCGCCAGGATGTACCGCATGCGGTACTGCTGGATGTTCCATTGTGTGAGTTCCCGGAAGGCGAAGTCGAACCGTTCGGTGCGCCCCCGTAGGTCCGCTATGAGATATTTGTTCAGGAAGGCATCAAGGGCGGCCGCGTATTCGCAGCTGCGCAACTCCCCCGACCATCGGGCGAAATTTCGCTCGAAGGTCTTGGTCGGTTCGCGCGTGATGATGTAACAGAAGAAAAGGCTCTCGATGGTGCGACACAGCTGGTCGAAGAGATCGGGCGCGAGATGGCGACCGGCAAGGAGGAGGATGTGCTGCTGGCGAAGCGCGCCGCCGAGCAGGGTGAGGTTCCGAAGATATCGGTTGTCGTTGCCCTGGCGGTCCTTGGAAGAGAGGAAATTGGCGTGTGCCCGTGCGCACTCGGTTAACGCTTCAGCAAAACCGAGTGGATCATGGTCGATGCCGCAGACCTCCGTATTCTTGACGAACCAGTCGTAGATTTCGTCTTCGCGAATGCTGCGGCTATAGTCGATCTCGTAGTGCGACATGATGTAGTAACGAAGAAACCGCAGCGGCTTTTCGCCACAGTCATCGAGAACGTCGATCAGGATTTACCAACGATCCTTGAGCTTCGGATAATCCTCGGTGGACGTCTTCATGAAGAGGAGGTTCTTCAGGAGATCCACGGCGTTCAAGCCCACTCCACGATCGTTAATGGTCTCGAACACCTTCAGGGCGTTGGTGATCGTCGGTGTGAGGATGCGGATCAGCTTGATGCGGCCGGTGAAGGCCACCAGGAATCTCTTGATCGCGGCTGGTTCGTCCCTCAGGTTTACCGAGAAAAACTCTCGAATCGTCCGATAGGCGGCGAGTATCTTCCTCACGGACTCCGTGGTTTCAGGAAGGCCTGAGACTGGTTGGTCAGCCTTTACGAGTTTTTCCAAGATGCCATCGCTGTCCTCGTACTGAAGGGTGAGCCGATGTCGCTCTACGTCTTCGCCCGTTTTGGGATCGGAGTAGGTGTAGGAAATTTGCGCCTCGAGGACCCGCGTGGGCTTATCGTCGGCATCTCTCAAGGCGTCACGCGCAGCGCACAGAACAAGGTAGATGGTCGTCATCCGTTGTTGGCCGTCGATGAGATGAAAGATCCCTTCATGGTCACGGCAGGAGACAATGCTGCCCAGGAAGTATTCTGGGCCTTCGATCAGCCGAGCATCTTCGTCATAGAACTCATCGAGCACGTCCTCGAGGAGCTTCTCGACGTGCTCGCGCTCCCAGACGTATTCGCGCTGGAAGTCGGGGACGGCGTAGAAATCCTTGAAAATCTGGGCGATCGCCAAGTCGTTCGATTCGATCGTGAAAGCAGATTGCTCGCCCATTACTGGCCCTCCACCTCTGCCAAGAGTAATTCGAGTCCCTTTGTGATTTCCCTTTCGAGAATCAGCACTTCACGGATGAGCTCGGCCGGATCTTCCTCGGGCACCGCTTCGGCGATCGGTGCTGTCACGGTAACTGGCTGGTGTCAGCTGCGGGTGGCGAGTAGCTTCCTGTTATGAACAAGATCAGCTACCGCCGACATCGGTTTCCTGCAGAGATAATCCAGCGCGCCGTCTGGCTGTGTTTCCGGTTTCCGCTCAGTTACCGCGATGTGGAGGATCTGCTCGCTGAACGTGGTGTCGATGTTTCTTACGAGACGATACGGCGCTGGTCTTTAAAGTTTGGGCAGGCCTATGCCCGAAAACTGAGACAATCACGCCCTCGACCAGACGACCGGTGGCACCTTGATGAGGTGTTTTCCTCCATCAACGGAAAACGGATGTATCTATGGCGGGCGGTGGACAGCGAGGGTGAGGTGCTGGATATCCCGGTTCAGTCCCGGAGGAACAAGAAAGCAGCACTCAAGCTGATGCGCAAACTGCTCAAGAAGCAGGGGTATGCGCCGAATAAGGTGGTGACCGATAAACTGCCATCTTACGGGGCAGCATTGCGTGATCTCAACATGACGGGGAAACACGTTACCGGCGGACGGAGCAATAATCGGGCGGAGAATTCGCACCTGCCGGTTCGACAACGAGAACGCAGGATGCAGGGCTTCAAGTCATCAGGATCGGCGCAAAGGTTTCTCTCCACCCACGCCGCCATCTACAACACCTTCAATGTCCAACGTCATCTGATCACTCGCAAGACAATGCGCCAATTCCGCGGTGACGCGATGAACACGTGGCGGACCGTGACCGCTGCTGCTTGAGCCGCTCAGTTCAGACGTTCAACTGCGACCTGCCTTCGTTAAGTTGACAGCACCCTCACGACTATCCAGAGGTCAGTGAGGCACAAGCTTGGGTGGCCCGCGCCTCCAGGATCCATCGGGCTGCATACACGCATCGCCGTAGGCCTCAACCTCTCGTCCGCCGATGATGATCCGCGTCTGATATTCACGGATCATCAGACAGCCCGGAGGCAGTGTTGCGCGTTGCCGGACGGGAGCTATTCGCGATGGTGGTGTTGGCCTAACGACATATCGCACCTGCGGCACGACGTGGACTGTTGGTGGATGACCATAGATCCTCGTGGGCATCCACCCTCCATACCGGTAATAGTCCGCCCTCGGGCGGCTCAGCATCAAACTCAACATGCCGAAACCGGCCATGGCTGCCGCAGCATAGCCGTGGTGGTGGCCGTGATGATGACGATGGCGCTTGCCGGCAAAGGACGGGCTCGCCAAGCCGGCGACAAGGACCGCCGCGAGCGCATACATGCACCCGGTCCTGACGGAAGACTTCAATCGTGGCCGTCCACTTTGTTCGTACCGCATTGCCGCCTCAGTTTGGTGAGCGCGGCGCCGGCTACTCATCGTCATCGAGAGAAGAAGATTCGCGCAAATCATCCTTAATCTCATCAAAAAGATCCTCAACCTCGCGGGCTTGGTCCTTGTACCTGTCCGCTATCGCTGCATACCGGGCGGGCAAGTACGCATAGGGTTGGGTGGTTTTTGCAATGGGAATTCTTTCATCCGACGAAAAGGTCACCGTTTCGATACCATCCAGTGAATCTATCAGCAAGCTCATCGCCCTGAAGATCCACACGTGTGCGGCCTGCCACGGGATCACATCATCACCCTCATCATCCTCATCACTCTCTCTGGACGGGGTAATGTCCTCAAGAATTTGATCTGCCCGCGCGAGAGTCAGAAGCGCGTGTTCAATCCCGATGATGATTTTCTCGTCGCTCATAATCTGATCCTTTCAAAAACAGTCCCGTCGGCCAAGGCGCGCAGCATCCCCAACCTCCCGCCGGGGCGGAGCGCGGCCTCACGAGAGGTTGGACAGGAACCAGTAGATCGCTGCCACTACCGCGGCAACCAATCCCCACTGAAACACTCTCCAGGCCGCGCCCGCCCCGGCGAACGCCCATACCCCCGCCCACAGCGCCTCGACGCCGAGCACGTACGGCAGTGTTGCTTCCCACATCACCCACGATATGGCGGGCGGGATCGCGAGAGTGCAGACGCCAATCGGAGTCACCCGGCGCCCGGACCTGGCCTGTTCCTGAAAAGGTTCTGCAGGGCGTTGCGCAAGAGAGGGGTCATCCGCAACAGGACCTGTTACGGCTTTAAGGGGCCTGGTGCGGGGGCTGCATTCAGTAAATCTGATACATACACTCGTCAACGGCCATTCGAAGCTGATTCACCATTTGCGCCGCCGCAGGAAGCGACAGGACAAAAGTCAGGGGTTCCTGAGGGCCGGAAAATTCCAAAGTCACAGCCAGGGCCTGCTTCGATGGGAGAGTGTCCACTCCCGAAACTGACAGAAGACGATATGGAGCATCTAGCCGCAATTTGTCGTTGTCGAAGAGATGGGGTTCTGGGACCGGCGTAGGTTTCGTATCTTCTAGATCCATTTCATGCCTCTTTTCGTGCTTTAGATTCTTGCCGCCCGGCGAACTTTGCTATGTCCACCCCTGACGTTACTTCAACTGCACATTCATCTGGGGCTGGCATTTGCGAAAAGAGACACTAACACGCGGATGCGTCATATTTGGACATATCCGCGGGGCATACACGAGTTCTCGAAACTTGTCTGGGTTCTTCACTCGTCCCTCCTTGTAGGCCGCCCCCTGCCGATAATAGGCACACCCGTCTACCCGAGCCTCCAGGTGCGAGACCTCTTTGCGCGCTGCTGTTTTCCGCCCGCGCGGCAGCTAATCAGACAGCGGAAAAGGAGGACATGGGATGAGCGATGCAAAGAAACGGACGCTGAACGAGACCGCATCGCTCCAATGGGCCTCGGGCGCGCCGAGCAGATAGCCCGTGAGCGGAGCGGCCGCGGCAGGTGTCCCGCTGACGAGCGCGGCCTGGATCCGCTGTTGCTCGAATTGCACCTGCTGTGCCGCGATCTGTCCCTGCTCTGCATGCTGAAAGGCGTCCGCGTGGTGTTCGAGGATCTCGCCGCTCTGCACGGCCTCCATGGCCCGGTGCTTGTCCAGTACCCGTTGACGGGCGCCGGGGTCGAGGTTGGCGAGACTCTCCCGGTCCCCCACGCTGAAGTGCTCGGGCAAGCCGTCGCCTGTCGGCTCCGGTGACGCACGCGCTCGTGCATGGTCCTCACCGAATGCGCCACGGTCCCGCCAGTGGTTGGCTCACCACCACGAATGCGCCTATTGCGATGGTCAAGGACGATACATAGTGGGTGTGAATGGGTAACCAGGTATTGTCCGCTCTATGCGGTGAGCCATATCCGCCAATTCCTCCTGGCTCTCGATGAACGGATAATCATCCTCTTCATCTACGCTACACATGCGGTGTACCATCTCATGGATGAGGCCGGTGTCCCCCAGTACTTCCTCAATGGTGGCAGAGCCTGATTTGAGGGCAAGGAAACCGACAAAACATGCCAGATGTAATGCGGCGGCAGTACAGTCATCCGATGCGATCATATCAGACAAAGATTGACTGTTCGGGGGAAGTGATGAGGGAGAGCAACCTTCATGTACTGTCTCACCCATGTTTCGTGCCTTGAGAACCTCGTCAATAGTATCCGGGCACGCCTCAACGGTCGTTCCGTATTGGGCCATGTCCCCGCGGTGATCAATAAGGGAATAGATAGCCGGCGAATAGTACGCACACATCTCTTGTTTCTTTCTGAAAGCAAGGAAAAACTGTTGGTAATCCCGATAAAATTTGGAGTGACCCCCTAAAAGTGGTCCGGTTTGAATGTCAGTGCATTGACGGTTTCTTGCCATCTCCCGCCCTCCTCAATCCACAACCTAAGGATCGACCAATCCAACGGGAGAAGATCACGCCGCCGTTGATAGTTTGTGGCTTGGGAATCGGTCTCGTCGAGCTCAGAGGACAACAGACCGGCCAGACTCCGCCAGAATAGCCACACGGTCCCGTCAACTCCGGGTCGAGCCGCATACCCGTCCTATGATTGCTGGGCCACACCCGTTTCCCAATTTGCTTGAACTTAGAGACGGCCAAGGAGCCGCGTCTATTGCGTGCCTTGCTTCCCGGCGCAGTCAGCGCTTCCACGACTGCGCTACGCTCTGCTTCCCAGATCTCCAGGGTTTCAAACGCCTCGTTCATCACGACCAAGAGCACGCGCGGCGATCAGCGCCGCGATCGCATCCGGAGAGCCCCAGCGAGCCGCGACGTGCAGGGGCGAGCATCCGTCTTCGGCACACGCCTTCGGATCGGCGCTGGCGGCGAGCAGCGCCATAACCGCACAAGAGCAGTCGCGAAGTGCTGCCCAGAACAACGGTGTGCGTCTACGCCTGTCGCATGCTTTCAGGTCGGCACCAGCGGCGAGCAGCGCCGCGACTGCCCCCGGGGAGCCCCAGCGAGCCGCAAAATGCAGGGGGATGCGTCCATCTTCGGCAGACGCTTTTGGATCGACGCCGGCGGCGAGCAACGCCGCGATCACCTCCAGAGAGCCGAGGCGAGCCGCAAAGTGCAGGGGCGAGCATCCGTACTTGTCACGCGCCTGCACATCCGCGCCGGATCCCAAGCAATGCGCCACGTCCTCTGCTGTGGCATTTTCAAAGAATTCAGATGTGTTCCAGCCGGCATGGATCGGGCCTGGATGTTCTGGGTCCGGGTTTCCGGCTTCGGTATTCATCGGATGTCCCCCTGTCGCAACCTCGTCTCCCGTCAGCGCCTGTGAGTAAAGAGTTGAGGCCTTATTCGCAGGATTAACGGCGAGCAGGCTTCATTCGCAAACGGCCAGTATGGCGCAGTCCAGATTGATGCAATGGAGGGACGCTAACACATAGATACGGCATATTCGGTCGTATACATGAAGCGTTGTTCGGAAAATCGTCCGCAAGACAAAGCGGAATGTCCGGGACTGCAGTTGATCAAGATGCGCTGTCGGGCAAGGTGGGCCTTGTCCATCCAACGCTGACAAGGACCTTCGGCATACCGTGCCTGTGTATGACGTAGATCGGCTCCAGGCTGTTGCTTCTTATCGGTCGAATGACCTTGCGCCTGGGAGACAACGCGTCACCATCCCCGGCGTCGTTATCGTCTTCCGTTACCGTGCCATCGGCGTGAGCGAAGACCCTGCCGCCTTCACCCGGCAGATGTAGAAGATCTGGCCGGTCCTCGGATCGATCAACACGTGAACGTAGTGTTCGAGCCATTCATTCCCGCCGTTTCCGGAGGGCCCACAATTTTCTTCTGTTCGCAATGTTGAATATCCGCCCGGCGCGACATTGCCTTAAATCGGCCCAAGAAATTCAAGGACTTGCATCTTCCCCATGATGCGCAGCGAGCGATGCGCACATCCTGGATGCGCAGCGAGCGATGCGCACATCCTGGCCAGGCGGTGGCGCAGCCGGACGGGCTTCTCAACGGTGACGCTCTCGCCCCAAGTGACCAGATGCCAGCACATCTCGTTGATGCCGCCGGCCTTGAAGCGCACCGTGAGCGTGCCGTCGCTGTGCTTTTCGATGGACTGGTCCGGGTGGAAGAGGAAGGCCGAGGCGTCCGGCGCTGCCTTGGCATCGAAACGCAGGGTCACCTGAACGGGTTTTTCCTGGAACGTGCCGAACGACCGTCTGGAGTAGTGCTGCAGGTCGAATTCCGGGTCCCGCTCGAACCGCTCGCCGGTGATCCGGGCATCGCCGATGTTGGCAAGGCGCCAGAGGCGCGGTTCCTCGCTCCAGTCGGTCCGCCCGACCAGAAAGGCGCGGGTGCCGTAGAGCAAACCGTATGGCTCGACACGCTGGCGGCTTGATCTCCTTGTCGACTGGGCGAGGTAGCGGAATTCCACCGTCCAGCGGGTCAGAATGGCCTCGCACAGGAGCGAGACCAATGCCGCGTCGATTGGTTGGCGAGGGCCGGGGCGCATGGCCAGGCCCTCCACCTGCATCAGTGTTTCGAGATCGGCTTCGAGACGCTCCAGCGCCTCGGTGCGCTGCGTGGCCCGCTGTGCCAGTCGGCCAGCAAGAAGTGGCGTCGCCTGGACGGCTCGCACCAGATCGCCGACATCATTCAAGGCGTCAAATTCAAGGACGGAGAAAAGCTAACCGAACGCGCCGCCTGAAACCTGCGTCACCAACTTTTGACAATAGCTCGCCACTACGCCATGCTCAAGCAGTCAGCCATGGCGGCATGAATCAAGCGAAATGGCCCCCGCCAAACCAGGCGCAGCTCATGATGACGGATACCCTTAGTGTTTAAGATAACTGCTGCAGTAAGATCGCATAACAGAAAGGTAATTTAAATATGACACGTCATAACTGGCCGAAACTATTCTGTTCAGCCATGAAGAACCTACATACAGACTTCGACTGCAACGAATTGGCTTACCTAGCACTAACCGGTAAAATAGAGCTAACCATCCGCGACCGTATCGCGTATAGCCTGCAGAGCTTAATGAGAGATGAAGAGAACATTCAAATAGCCCGCGAATGGAAAAGATTTGATTTAGCCATAATTGAAGATTCAAGTCCGGTCATGCTCGTCGAAGCCAAGGCGATGTATTCCTTCGATATGTTCACGAATAAAGCGGAAAATAAATATCCAACAAAGGTGCAGAAAGATGTCAAGAAAATGATAGATTATTCGGAAGGTAAACACGTGAGTCCAGAAATTATGACATTGCTATTAGCCACACACCCTTACTCGGTTCCTTCAGAAGAACTAGGAGGGATCGTAAAATACAGGCGTGAAATAGAGCGCTGCATGCCGCACAGCGTAATGGCGTTGACGGATGCCGTAAAAAAGTATTTTGGCGATCAATCGATCTATGAAGGAGGAGAAATTGTTGGAGGAACGGCTTTCGATACAAAAGTATCAATCTTCTACTGGGTTTTCGGGCCATACACAAAAGCAACTTAGTGTTTGACTGCTCGCCATTAGCATATGGCCTTCGGTTCAAGCAGATGTGCGAATCTGCGCGCGAGAGGGGCGGATGGGCATGTCCGTCATCAAAACATTTCCTGCTTATCCGTGACACTCCGCCTATGGGGATGTATGTTCTCAATATGTTCTGTATGAGGGGGTCACGGTTATGGGGTTCAAGGTTGCATCGCGCGTGCGTGGTCTGAACGACGAGGCGTTTCGGGAGGCCTTCGGCACCAAGGAGCAGTGCCGCGCGGCGCTGGTCCGGCTGCGCTGGCCGGGCGGCTTCGTCTGCCCCTGCTGCGGCCATCGGGAGCATTGCGTGTTGGCGGGTCGGGGTCTCTATCAATGCAACCGGTGCAAGAAGCAGACATCGCCCACGGCGGGCACGATCTTCCACGCGACCAAGCTGCCGCTGACAGTCTGGTTTGCCGCCATCCACCTGATCGTGACGGCGAAGAACGGCATCTCGTCGGTGGAACTCGGCCGCCGTCTCGGGGTCAAGCAGCCGACGGCCTGGGCCGTGAAGCACAAGATCATGGCGGTGATGGCGCGGCGCGAGGGGGAGACGGCGCTTACGGGGCGGGTCGAGATGGACGACGCCTATCTCGGCGGGGTGCGCTCCGGCGGCAAGCGGGGCCGCGGCGCGGCGGGCAAAACGCCCTTCGTGGCGGCGGTCTCGACCAGTCCCGAGGGGCGCCCGCGCAAGCTGAAGCTGGCGCCGGTCAAGGGCTTCCGCAAGCGCGAGATCGCGCGCGGCGCCAAGCACTGGCTGGCCCCCGGCGCGGCGGTTGTGACGGACCGCTTGGGCTGCTGGAGCGCACTCGACGAGGCCACCTGCAGCCATCGGGCAATCCGCACCGGCTCGAGACGCAAGGCGGCCCGCGTGGCGTCATTCAAATGGGTCAATACGGCGCTCGGCAACATCAAGTGCACGGTCACCGGGACCTATCGCAAGCTCGGCCCCGATCACACCGGGCGCTACCTCGTCAGTTTCGCCTGGCGCTACAACCGCCGTTATCAACTCCAGACGATGATCCCGCGCTTCGTCCATAGCGCCGCCCGAACCGACCCGATGCCCTACCGCCTCCTCATCGCAGGATGAATGTCACGGATAAGCAGGAACGACATTGAACGCGCCGGTCGGTTCTATGATGCGCTTCTCGGAGATATCGGCGCGAAGCGGACGGCGGAAGCAGAAACCTTCATCCAGTGGGAGGCCCCATCGGGTGAAACGGCATTCTGCGCAATCAAGCCCTACGATGGAAACCCGGCTACTGTAGGCAATAGCACGATGATTGCGTTCAGAGCAGGAAGCGAAGAGCAGGTTAATGCATTATATGCCACGCCTCTTGAGCTCGGGGGGAAGGACGAGGGGGCGCTTGGACCGCGTGGCACTGGCGGATTCTACGGCGGGTATTTCAGGGACTTGGATGGAAACAAGCTGGCTTTTTACATCATGAAATAGAGGTTGTGTCTGCGTCGCCATGGTAAGACTGCATGATCCTGGCACGCACTACTATTTGCTGCTATATGCGGCTCGGCAATTCCCGCACCATTGAGGCTGGAGACAGACTCATGACACAGATGTCTTCCAACGTGATTGATGTGAACTCCCTGACTAAGGGGTAGCTCCGCAAGCTGAATGCGCTGCGCAAGTCGGTCGGCGAGGACATCGGCGAGCGTGCGTTCGCAGAGTGGCTTGCGTCACAGACGGCTCAGAAGCAGGACAGGAACGCTGAGTTGATCGCGGAAACGCTATGGCCGCTCGTGCAGCAAGGGAAGCTCGCCCTTCCACGCAGCGGCTACCTGATCAAACGCGGCTGGCAGCGCTCGGCTCGTCCTCGAAGCGGATCGAAATCCAGGCCGATTTCACGGGCAAACTCGTCGACATTCTCAAGGAAGGTCTCGGCAACCTGGTCGACGCTGACCTCGCCGAGGAAAGCGCCAACCTGCAGGCGTTCCAGATCAAGCAGCAGCTCGGCATGCAGTCGCTGTCGATCGCCAATGCCGGGCCGGGCACAATTCTCCAGCTCTTCCAGAGCGGCTGACGCGCGAGGCGCGCCGACCCGTCGCCACGGAGAGCTCGCCCGGGACGCTTCTTTGACCTTGCGGCGCGCCACCGCCCTCCGCAGAATGGTGGCCCGCGTCCCGTCTGGCGTGGGCTTATCCGCGGAGGCAGCCCATGCAGCTCGAAGGCTCCTGCCATTGTGGCGCGGTCCGCTTCACCGTCGAGTCGCACGCCCCGCAGCCGTTCCTCCACTGCTATTGCTCGATCTGTCGCAAGGTTGGCGGCGGCGGCGGTAGCGCCATCAACATCATGGGAGAGGCTGCAACCCTCTCGGTCACCGGGGGCGATCGAATCGTCGACTACCGCGTGCGACGGCCGGACCTCAAACCGGGCGAAACCGGCACCGCACATCGCTTCTTCTGCGGCTCGTGCGGCACCGCCCTGTGGGCGGCCAACGAGCACTACCCGCAGTGGATCTACCCCTTCGCGTCGGCCATCGACACGCCGCTGCTGGCGCCGCCGGAGCGTGTTCACATGATGACCGGCTCCGCGGCGCCTTGGGTCCGCATCCCCGAGGGGGCAAAGGACGTGACGTTCGCCGACTACCCCGACGAGTCACTGGAGGCGTGGCACCGCCGCCACGGGCTCTGGGCGTAGGCGCGCCTCCTCACAGGCGCTCTTCAACGAGGCGGATGGCCAGGGCCAGAAGGACGCCGACGAGCCCGGCCCCGAGCATCAACCAGCTCGCATGCTGCCAACCGCCGAACCCCACGACGACGGCGGCGAACGCTGGTGGCCCCATGAGACTGCCGAGGTTCGAGCCTTGGGCGATGACCCCGTTGACGGTGCCGATCAGGCCGGGCGCAGCGGCATGAACGGGCGCGCCCGACAGCACCGCCGCCGGCACGAGACCGCTGATCAGCGTGAAGGCGAGGGCCAAGACGACCTTCGCGACGGGCGGTACGGCTGGCACGAGGATCGCCGCGCCCATTGTGGCCATGGCGAGCATCGCCACCGATATCAGGGTCCAGCGCGACGCGCCGCGATGCAGGAGCCAGCCGCCGATAAGGTTGCCGGGGGCCTCGAGCACGACGACCACCGCCGTCACCAGCGCGGCCGTCGCCCGGGTGTAGCCCTGCTCGACGAGAAAGGTGGGCAGCCACGCGAGGAGCCCCAGCCACTGCAACGAAAAGGCGGTGAACGTAAACGCTAGCAGCCAAGGTCCCGGCCGCGCCAGCGCCCGCCGGACATCCGCGAGCGCGCGCCCACGCCCGGCACGGGCACCGCTAGGCAACCGCCCACCGCGCCGCCCGCGCGCCGCCACCACCAGAAAAACCATGAGGAAAACCAGGATCAGCACCGCGGACGCAAACCACAGACTGCGCCATCCGTAGGGTTCGAGGACGAACAGCGAGGCCACCATCATCGCCCCCATCCCGGCCGGGAAGTAGGCGCTCCAGAGGCCGAGGGCGAGACGCTGGTGGCGGAGCGATGCGGCTTCGGCGATTAGGGACGGTGCCGCGACGATGATGCAGACGAAGCCGATGCCCTCGAGAAAACGGGTGAGAAGCATCGCGCCGGCGCTGCCGGCGATACCACCGAGCAGGCTGCCGATGGCCAGCAGGGCGAGGCCGAAGGCGAGCGCCCGGTTGTGGCCAACGCGGTCGGCGATGGTGCCGATGGCGATACCGAGGGTGGCGGTCGTGGCGTTCAGTATCGAGACGATCCAACCCGCGCCGACCATGCCGACCGCAAGTTCGGCGCGGATGTCAGGGAGCGACGGCGGCGCCTTGCCGACTTGGGTCGCGGCGACCACGCCGGCAGCCACGGCGATGGCCACAATGCCCCATCGCGTCGGCGCGACGGGCTCCGCGGACGCTGCCTGCGGCGCCACTGTTGGGTGCTGTGTAATGGCCCGATACCCCTCCCGGCGGCGCGATGTTAGGCGAGCCTCCGCTCGCGGCCAACGTCCTTTTGTGCCGGGGTTAAGTCTGCATTCGCAGCTCGAGCGAGCGGATCGAGAGCGCGAAAACGGCACCCACGGCGCCGGCGCCAAGCAGGAGCCAGCTCGCCTCATGCCAGCCGCCGAGCAGTACGACGGCGGCGGCGATCAGTGGCGGCCCTGTCAGGGCCCCGATGCTGGAGACCTGAACCACGACCCCGATGATCGTGCCGACGAGGCCCGGCGTCGGCGCGTGGGTCGGCACGGCGCCCATCACGCCCGGCGGCACGAGCCCGCCCACGAACGCGAAACACAGCGCCAACACCAGCTTGAGCCCGACCGGAACCGCCGCCGAAAATATCCCGATCGCCGCCGCGCCGGCCGTCGTCGTGCCGAGGGCCAAGAGCACCCAGCACGGAACGCCGCGATGCATCAATACGCCGCCCAGCACGTTGCCCGGCAATTCGGCGATCACGACCAGCGCAACCACCAGGGCCGCGGCCGCGGTCGTATAGCCCTCGCTCTCGATCAGGAAAGTCGGCAGCCAGGCGATGATGGCGAGCCACTGCAGGTTCCACATCGTCAGCGAACCGGCTAACAGCCAAGCGCCCCGGCTGCGTAGTGGGCTGCCGAGCTCGGCGATCCGGCGTGGTGGCGCCGGGGCGGTAAGCGCGCCGGGCGCTCGCCGCGGGCGCTGGGCGGCAGCCACGAGGGCAAGCGCCACCGCCAAGAGCGCGGCGCTCGCGTACCACAGGCCGCGCCACCCGTAAGGTGTCAGGAAGAGTGGCGAGATCACGAGCATGGCGCCTATGCCGGCCGGGAACCTGCCGCTCCATATGCCGAGCACGAGCCGCTGCCCGCGCCCGCCCGTCGCGCTCAGGAGGAGCGACGGTGCCGCCACGGTAATGCTCACATAGCCCGCACCCTCTAGGAAGCGTGTGAAAAGCAGCAGACTGCCGGCGTCGGCGCTGGCGCCCACGAGCGAGCCTATGACGATCAGCGCGAGCCCAGTCGTCAGCATGCGGGCGTGACCCAGCGCATCGGCGAGGGCGCCGATAATGATACCGAACAGGGCGCTCGTCAGGTTGATGATCGAGGCAACCCATCCCGCCCCGACCATGCCGAGAGCGAGCTCGGCGCGGATGTCCGGGATCGCGGGCGGCACTTTGCCGATCTGCGTCGCGGCGGCGACGCCGGCGAAGAGGATCACGGCGACGAGGCCCCAGCGCGTCGGGCGTTCGCGCCCGCCGGCAGGTTCGGCACCCGGTCCTGTATCCTGTGATGAAACGGCGACGCCCCCAGTTCGGCCCGGATCATAGAGTCGCAGCCGGCGCGCGCCAACCGGGGCGGCCCCAGGCCCTACCCCCGCCGGTCGTTAGGACGTTGAGCCCCGCGCCGGCGGAAAATATACTTGCGGCTCAGCGCGAGCGCCGGCGCATCTTTGGCCAAGAGGTTCCTCATGCGCGGACACCATGACGTGGGCGGCCTCGACGCCGACCCCATCGACACAGCCGAGCACGATCCCACGATCACCGATCGGCGGGTCGACGCGATGATGATGCTGCTCACCCATCCCTCGCGCGCCTACTTTCGCGTCGATGAGTCACGGCGCGTCAATGAGGACACGCCGGCCGAGACCTATTGGGGATTCCTCTACTACGAGCGCTGGGTCAACTCGCTCAAGACCCTGATGGTAGAGCGCGAGGCCATCACCGACGAGGAGGTGGCGTTGAAGGTAGCGGCGGTAAGGGCCCGGCTCGAGGCCGACCACGCGGCGACGGCCCCCGGCGCGGCGATGATCGGTCAGGGCGATCACGTTCATGCGCCGGGCGAGCACGAGGCCATCGAACATACGGATCGGCCGCCGGGGGACTATGAGATTCTCGCCGAGGCCCTTCGCGAGCTGTTCATCGACAAAAGGATCTTTACCGCGGAGGACGTCCAGCGCGAGATCAACGACATGGAAACGCGCACGCCTGCACTCGGCGCCGGCCTGGTGGCGCGAACCTGGGTCGTGCCCGATTTCCGTGCCGAGTTTCTCGACGACGCCAAGGCCGCCGCGGCACGCCAGGGCGTCGATATGAGCGCATCGCCGCCGGTCTTGGCACTCGAGAACACGCCCGACCTGCATCACGTCGTCGTCTGTACGCTGTGCTCGTGCTACCCGCGTACCCTGCTCGGCGTACCGCCCGCCTGGTACAAGAGCCGCGCCTACCGTTCGCGCGTCGTCAACGACCCGCGCGGCGTGCTCGAGGAGTTCGGCACCGAGCTCCCGGCGCACACGGAGATTAGGGTCGTCGACAGCACGGCCGACCTCCGCTACATCGTGATCCCGGTGCGGCCCGCGGGCACCGAGGGATGGTCGGCGGCACAGCTCGCGGCGCTTGTCACCCGCGACAGCATGGTTGGCGTAACCCCGGCGCGCCCGGCATAGGCTGCGTCGACAGATTTGAAAAACCGGCGGATCACCGAGCGCCGAACTAGGACGCTCAAGCGCGCCCGCTCTCCAAGCATGAGTTGGCGTAGTCCGTAGAACGCGGTCGAGAACGGACATGCCGTATTTCTCGCTACAGACTCGTCGTGTTCGGTCGCTAGCTAGAGCAGTTCCAGCGGGGCGTCGATGCCGTGCCTCGCCAGCATCAAGATGGCAAGCGGATGCTTGAAGATATTGCCATCCAGCTAGTCTTTCAGACAGAAAACGACCTTCGATTAATTGGCTATGGTCTCATTGTCCTGGGCGCGGTGGTCGCGGGCATCGTAGCGCGCGGCAAGGGTGAATTGCGGCAGGCGCCATACTTTGCATACTCGGGCTTTTGTTCCTCTTCGCTGCCGCGACGCAACTCATCTGGCTTAATTCACTGCCCGCGATGGCTGGGGCGTACCTATGGGTCTTATTGGCGGTGCAGCTCGTCACCCTAGTATTGGTCGGCTACTTCATCGGGATCATCGCCATGGAACGGTCGCGCGATGCTTATGGGCATGGTCGGATGGCTGCGCTCGCGTTCATCCCGGTCGCGCAACCTCTGGCTGCTGGCAACGCGCTCCAAGAACGAAGTGTCCGCGAACCGTATTCCGGCCATTCCCCTGCTAACAGATGGCCGTGGCGTCGTGTCCGGTATCGTCATGATCGTCGCAGGCGTCTATTTGTCCGCCTACGCCGAGGTCGAGGTAGAGCGGAGGGTTGCCGAGGCAGGCACTGAGCAGCAATCGGTGCTTCTCGCCTCCCTGATCCGCAGCCAAGGTCTTGATGCCGCACTCCAACAGATGGCGGCTGAGGTTCCAACGCCGCAGCAGGTG
Source organism: Alphaproteobacteria bacterium (assembly GCA_965261735.1). GTDB lineage: Bacteria > Pseudomonadota > Alphaproteobacteria > SHVV01 > SHVV01. The sequence continues at coordinate 4,152,922 of OZ253470.1, read as the reverse complement.
GATGAGATAACGACTCTTCAACAGGTCGAAGGGCAGGGATCGACGTTCCGCTACATCTACGAGCTATCAGTAGATAGGCATGCTCTCTCGACCTCGATGCGGACGAGCCTCACGCAGAGCAACTGCTCTGGCCTGCGTCCCTGGATCGAGGCAGGCGCAACGCTCGCGCATGTCTATCTGCGTCGCGACGGCTCAGAGATCGGCACTGTAACGATCACACGGCAACTTTGCGGGTTCTAACGTTGAGGCTCGCGCTCGCATACGCCGACGACAAGCCCCCAGTGTTGCAGCTGCTCAGATCGCCGAGGCCCAGCACCTAGCCCGCGAGTGGACGCCGGAAAGCCCGTGTCCCTGATGAGGCCGCGGGAAGCGACGTACAAGGCAATGGCCGCCTGTGGTTCCGAAAGCTTCTTGCTGAACTCGTTGGTTAGGCGGGTGAAGCGCCGACACTGCATCCGCATGGTACAACTTTGCCGAGTCCACGAGGCGCTACGGATCACGCCAGCGATGGCGGTGGGCGCGTGACTGACCACATTTGGGAGATCGGGGAACTGGTGGACGCGGCGCGGGTCGATGTTACGCCAGATCTGCGTGGTCGGCCGGTTGGGCCTTCCCCTGTGCTGGATGGCGACCGCTACTAGCCTGCGCGCTGTATCCGGCCTTCCTCGTGGAAGCGGTACAGCGCTTCGAAACGACGATAGATCGACAGAATGACCTTCGCCCCGGATAGGGCCGTGGCCCGAGCCTCCTCAGCGATCCCAGGGCCCCGGCCGCGCGTCGGGGCCGCGGTCGAGCAGCGGCAGCGTCTTACGCCGCATCGGCGCGATCAGGGCGACGCCGGCGCCAAAGCCGGCGATATGGGCCCACCACGCGACGTCCGATCCGGCACCTGAGCCGCGCAGCACCGGGATAACCTGCAAGATGATCCAGCCACCGAGCACGACGTAGGCCGGCAGGCGTATCGGAAACCACTTGAACACCAGCACCAGAACGCGGACGCGCGGGTGGAGCAGGAGGTAGGCGCCGAGCACCCCGGAGACCGCGCCGCTCGCGCCGATCGTCGGTATCGTCGAATCCGCATTGACGATCGCGTGAGCGAGGCCGCCGACGGCCCCGCAAACGAGAAAGAAGGCGACGAAGCGGCCGTGTCCCATCGCGTCCTCGATGTTGTCGCCGAACACCCACAGATAGAGCATGTTGCTGATCAGGTGGAGCCAGCCGCCGTGTAGGAAGAGCGACGTCACCAGCGTGGCCGTTGGCGGCACGAGCGAGAGGTCGGTGCGCCCCCCCAACAGCGCGGCGGGCACGACGGCCAGTCCGCCGATGGCGCGCTCCGCGTCCGCCGACGTCAACGACAGCTGCCACAGGAACGTCAGCGCGCACAGCCCGATGATGCCGATCGTGGCGTACTGGTAGGGGATGATCTTGAGCGGGTTGTCGTCCTTCAGCGGCAGGAACATGATCTCATCCCAACAGGAGCAGACGGGGGCCGGAGCCGCTACCTCGACAAGTCGGCCCGGCGGAGTCTATCGTGGCCGCGAGCGGTCCGGAAGGCGGCCGTTCGCGACCCCACAAGGGAGACCGAGATGGAGACGGTGAGCTTCACCAGCATGGAGGAAGGCACGCGCGAAGACTACGAATTGCTGGAGCGGCTGCACAGTCCGCTCATCGAGGGCACGGCCGAACGGGTGCTCGACCATCTCGAATCGCTCGCCCATTCGAGCTCCGGGTTCAAGATCGATCGGCTCCAGCATTCCCTACAGTCCGCGACCCTGGCCTCGCGAGACGGCGCCGACGAGGAGATGGTCGTCGTCGCCCTCCTCCACGATATCGGTGACATGTTGGCGCCCGCCAACCACGCCGAGTTTGCCGCCACGATTCTGCGCCCGTACGTCTCCGAGTCCAACACCTGGCTGGTCAAGCAACACGGCCTGTTCCAGCGCTACTATTTCGCCCATCACATGGGTGGAGACCGAAACGTGCGCGAGCGGTATCGCGGGCATCCCTGCTTCGAGGCCACGGTGGATTTCTGCCACAGATACGATCAGAACGCCTTCGACCCGGCCTTCGATACGATGCCGATGGAGGCTTTCGCGCCGATGGTGCACCGTATTTTCGCGCGCGAGCCCTTCAGTGCGAGCGGGCCGGCGATCGACGAGGTGGCGGCGGCCTGAGCGCCCACCACGCCGCGGTTAGGCGCGATAGCGCCGGTCGAGCTCGAGATACTCGGGCGTGCCGATGGTCGCCTCGCGCTCCTCGAACGAGGTCAGGCGGTCGCTCATCGCCGCGCTGTTGCCGTCGCTCTTGATCAGCGCCAATGCCTCCTCCATCGCGTGTTGCGCGGCCCGCTGCAGGTCCGACGGGATAATGACGAGGCGGTAGCCCCAGTCACGCAAGCGCGCCACTGGCACGAGCGGCGTTTTGCCGCCCTGGAACATGTTGATGAGCTTGGGGTAGGGCAGCTCGCGCCCGATCCGCTCGATCTCTTCGACACTTTGCGGGGCCTCGAAGAAAATCACGTCGGCACCCGCTTCGGCATAGGCGTGCGCACGTTCTATCGTACGGTCGAAGCCCTCGACGGCGCGGGCGTCGGTGCGCGCGATGAGGACGAGATCGTCGTCGGCGAGCGCGTCGCGCGCGGCCCGAATCTTCTGCACCATCTCGCCCGTCGGAACGACCGTCTTATCGTCATAGTGGCCGCAGCGCTTGGGGAAGGTCTGGTCCTCGAGGTGCAGACCGGCGACGCCGGCGCGCTGAAACTCGCGCATCGCGCGCCGCGTGTTGAGGGCGTTGCCGTAGCCGGTGTCTGCGTCGGCGATCACCGGCAGGGCAACGCTGTCCGTGATGAGGTTCAGCCGCGCCGCGACCTCGGCCATGCTGATCAGGCCGAGGTCGGGAAACCCCATGCTCCGCGCGATGGCGCCGCCGCTCGCGTAGACGAGGTCGAAACCGGCGCGCTCGACGAGGCGGGCGCTCAGCCCGTCATAAACGCCGGGCCCGACGAAGGTCTCATCCTGGCCGATCATGGCCCGCAGGGTGGTCGTTGCTTTCATGGCATCCTCGGGGCTTGCCGAACCTGTTACGCCGTCGCGCGTCGGCTGTCTGTGAGCCTGGACTGCGGCACCAGCACGCTGCCCTCCATCAACCGCCGCGCCGTACGGTAGACGACGACCTTGTCGGCGCGCCAGCCGCCCTCCTCCGACACCGCGGCCGCAAACGCGGTGACGCCTGAGGGGTGGCCGACGCGAATGTCGGCCTCGGCGGAGGTCGCTGCGCGCGTCACCTGGTGCACGACGGTCCCGCGAATGCGCGCCGCCACGGCCAGGCACATGGCGCCGGTAAGAGGCACGGCGCGATGCGGCCGCCCCATCGACATCATGCGTGCCGTGACATCGAAGGCGTCCGCATCGAGGCTCGCGCCCGATAGCGTCGCCGCGGATTGCGGCGGCGCGACCACGCCGATCTTGGGGTTGCTCGGCGAGGCCGCGCTGGCCTGCTCGGGGCTCGTCGCCAGCCCCATGCGCACGGCCGCGTGTGCGCGGATGTGCTCCAGCAGCTCGAGGAGCTCGGGTCGCCCCTCGAGCGCCTCCGCCGGCTCGGTTCCGGCGAGACCGAGCGACTCGGCGGCCACGAACACGCACGGGTTGGTCGCATCCACGAGCGAGACCGTCACCGCGGGATGGCCGGGAATATCGAGCGCGTCGGTCACCTGTCCGCTCGGCAATAGGCGCCCCGTGGCGGCACCGCCAGGATCGAGGAACTCCAATCGGATACGGGCACCGTGCCCGGCCACGCCGAGCAGCTCGTAGTCGCCCTCGACCGCGGCTACACCCCCCTCGAGCGCGAATTGCGAGACGATGAGCTTGCCGGTGTTGGTGTTATGGATGCGGACCGTGGCCGGGGAATCGGCGCGGGTGACGAGGCCCTCATCGACCGCAAAGGGCCCGACCGCCGAGGACATGTTGCCGCAATTGCCGCTGTAGTCGACCATCGGCCTGTCGACCGCGACCTGGCCGAAGGTGTAGTCGACGTCGGCATCGTCGCGACTCGGCGGGCCAACCACCACGACCTTCGACAGCGACGATATGCCGCCGCCCATGCCGTCGAGCTGGCGCCCATTGGGATCGGGGCTGCCGATGGCGGCAAGGAAAATGGCGTCCCAGTCGGCCGGGTCGTCCGGCAGGTGCTCGCGGCGAAACATCAACGCGCGGCTCGTGCCACCGCGCATGAAGACGCTGGGGATGCGGACCTGGACCGTCATCGTCCCTCAGGCGTTGGCCGCCTCGGCCCCGGCGATGCGGCCGAACACGGCACCGGAGACGAGCCCGGTGCCGCCCGGGTAGTTGGTGTGGAATAGCCCGCCCACCATCTCGCCGCAGGCATACAACCCGGGGATCGGCTGCCATCCGACATCGACGATCTGCGCGCGCTCGTTGATGCGCACGCCACCGAACGTGAAGGTGACGCCGCCGGTGACCGGATAGGCAAGAAACGGCGGTGAATCGAGGCGCTGCGCCCAGTTCGACTTGGGCAGCGCGAGCCCGTTGGTGCTGAGCCCGTCCTTGATCGTCGGGTCGAAGGCGCCGTTGCCGGCGGCCGCATTGTATTCGTCGACCGTCGTGCGGCACTGCGCGTGGTCGACCGCAAGTTTGTCGACCAGCTCATGGAGCGTGTCGGCAACGATCGGCTCGGTCGTCTTGTAGCGGCCTTCGAGCAGGTGCGTCACCTTGGAATCGAAGATCTGGTAGGCGACCCCGCCCGGCTCGTTGAGGATGATGCCGCCGAGCTTGGCGTAGGTGTACCACTGGAAGTCCTCGCCCTCGTCGAAGAAGCGCAGGCCGAGATTGTTGACCAGGATACCGAACGGATACGACAGGCGATTGGTCTTGTCGGTCAGCTTGCGATCGCCGTATGCCGGTGCATCGGCACTGATCGGCGTCGAGTGGCAGCCGGTCCAGTGGCCGTAGGGCTGACCGCCCATGGCGAACGCCATGCTCAGCCCGTCACCGGTGTTGAAGGGCGTACCGCGGACCTTGGCGTGATCCCACGGTCGGCCGAGATAGCGGGCCCGCCATGCCGGGTTCGACTCGAAGCCGCCGCAGCCGAGCACGACCGAGCGGGCGCTGATCTCGCGCACGCCGTCGGGTCCATGCGCGACGACCCCGCTGACCCGGCCCGACTTGTCCTGCAACAACGAACCGGCTCGCGTCGCGTAGAGGATCTCGACGCCGTTTTCAGCGGCAATATCGAACCACATCTTCGATAGGCCGACGCCCTCGTGAATGGCCCTCACGACCGCGCCGGTCGGCCATTTGATCTCGTTGCCGATCTTGATCGCGGTCAGCGAAACGGACGCCTCCATGCGGATGCCCTTGCCCGACATCCAGCGGATGGTGTCCTGCGAACGGCCAATGAGAATCTCCGCCAGCTCGGCGTCGGTTCGGCCATTGGTAACGCGCAGTAGGTCGGCCCAGAACTCGTCTTTCGGGTAGGGCGGGACGCCCTTGACGAAGCCGGGCGCCTGCTTTTCGACATCGGGAATAACCGCCAGCAGGTCCTCGGTTCGGTCAAAAAATATCCGCAGCAGGCCGCCGCTGTAATGCGTGTTACCGCCGCGCATCTCCTCCGATGCCTTCTCCAGCAACAGGACCCGTGCCGCGCCCTGCTCGCGCGCGGAGACGGCAGCCGCGCACGCCGCGTTTCCGGCACCCACCACAATCACGTCATAGTCGGCCAAGTTTCGACCCTCCCCTCCTGTCGCATGTCGGCTCAACGACCGCCCGCGCGAACCCTTGATAAAGCGATACAAGCCGCCACACACCCCGTCAACCCGTGCCTGCGGCGGTCCTAACGCAAGCCACCCGCGTCGCATGGCGTTCGGCGCCGATTTCGGGCATCATCGCCCGGGCACTAGACCCGGCGACGCCCGTCGCGGCCATGACGCGGCCGCGCTAACGCGGAGGGTACGGCATGGCTACAGGTCTTACACGAGCGATGGGCGAGTTCATCGCCGGCGTGAGCTACGATCAGCTGCCAGGCGCGGCGGTCGACATCGTCCGCACCGGTTTCGCCGATTGCGCCGGCGTGCTCATCGCCGGCAGCCGGGAGCCTGCAACCGATATCGTCCGCAGCACGACACGTCAGGACGCGACGGGCGAGGCGAGACTCTGCTTCTCGTCGGCCCGCGCTGCGGCACCTGATGCGGCGTTGATCAACGCTACCGCCGCGCACGCGCTGGACTATGACGACGTAGCGCTAAATGGTCACCCGAGCGCCGTTCTGGTGCCGGCGATCCTGGCCGAGGGCGAGGCCACGGGCGCCACGGGTAGGGACATGGTGACGGCTTTCGTGGCCGGTTACGAGGTTTGGCACGAACTGGCGCGCCGCGATGCCGATCAGCATCACGAAAAGGGCTGGCATCCCACGGCCATCTTTGGCGTTATTGCCGCCGCAGCGGCGAGCGCCGTGCTTCGGCGGCTCGATTCTGGCGTGGCGACCATGGCACTTGGTCTCGCCGCCTCCGCCGCGTCAGGAATCGGCGCTAATTTCGGCACCATGACAAAGCCCTACCATGCCGGCCAGGCGGCGCGCGGCGGCATCGTGGCGACGCGGCTGGCGGCAGCGGGGATGACGGCAGCGGCCGATGCCTTCGAGCACCCGCTCGGATTCCTCAGCGCCTTCTCGCCGCAGGGTCGCGTCGACGTCGACTCGCCCCCGGCTCTGGGCCGCGAGTGGCACATCATCGAAGAGGGTCTGAACATCAAGAAGTACCCGATGTGCTACTGCGTCCATCGCGCCGTCGACGGCGTCTTCGACATGCTGTCGCGGCGCCCGCTCGCCGCCGACGAGATCGACCGCATCGAGGTCCTGATTGGGCGCACGCAAGCCACCGTCCTACGCAACCATCAGCCGCAGACCGGCCTCGAGGCCAAGTTCAGCCTCGAGTTCGCGATGACCGCGCCGGTCGTTGTTGGGCGTGCCGGCCTCGCCGAGCTCACCGATGCCTTCGTTCGGCGCGGCGACGTGCAGGCGTTCATGAAGAAGATCGCGATGACCACGACCGAGGAGCGCCATCCGGCCGATGCGATTTTCGCGCCGTACGATCAGGTCACGATGACCCTCGGCACCGGCGAGGTCCTCGACAGCGGCGCGATCGAGTACGCGCTGGGTCACGCCCGCAACCCGATCCGCGCCGATCAGCTGTGGGACAAGTTTTACGACTGCGTCGGCCCGGCTTACGCGAAGCCGCGCGCCGAGGAGCTGTTCGACCGTCTGCGCGAGATCGAATCGATTGCCGCGGTGGCCGACCTGCCCGCGAGCGACGAGCCGGTCGCAGCCGCGCGCGCCGCTTCCTAGCGGGGTTCCCGGACCTGCGGAGCCGGCGGTTTTTCCGGTTCCTTAGGCGAAAGTTGGCGTATAGACTCGCTGGCTTCCGACCTGCGAGGTGCAGCTCCTGGACTTGGAATACGCCCTCCCGGGGTCAACCGGGCGGGATCAAAGGGAGGTTTTCGATGAGAGCACGCCTAGTATTCTCGGTATTGGCGGCATCAGGGTTTGCCCTGGCTGCCGCGCTAGTGACGACGCCGTCGGCGCAGGCAGCCGAGTGCGACGCCGGCAAGACGGTGCGCATCCCCCACATGACGAGCTTTAGCGGTGCCGCCGCGGACTGGGGCGAGCTCATGTTCAAGGGGGCGGTGATCGGCGCCGAGATGATCAACGATCGCGGTGGCCTGCACGGCCGTTGCCTCGAGTTCTATCGCGCGGACGCGCCCTACGACGACAAGCCGGCGTCCGTCACCATGTTCAAGAAGCTCGCGCGCAATCCCAACATTCCGCTCGTCTTCGATGGCGGCGCGGGCACGGTCATCTTCGCCACCCACGACCTGGCGACGCAGCACAAGGTGCCCTACTACGCCTTTTCTTCTGGCGGCGACTGGCCCGGCGAGTGGAGCCCGTGGATCTTCCGGCAGCTTCCCAAGGAGGCCGAGGCGGTGCCCATTCTCGTGCCGTTGCTCAAGAAGAAGTTCAACATCAAGAAAGCGGGGGTGATCTGGTCGGTCGATGACGAGGCGATGGTCGCGCGCGCCAACGCCATGCGCAAGGCGGCCGAGGCGGAGGGGATCGAGGTCATCGAGGCCGCGGCCAAGGGCAAGGACACCGACTACTCGGCCCAGCTCACCAGGCTCAAGGCGGCCGACGTCCAGCTCATCGTCACCGCCCAGCAGGCCTTCGACGGCGGCCTGATGGTCAAGCAGGCGCGTGAGATGGGGATGAACCAGCCGATCCTCGCCGGTCCCGGTGGCTCGGCCGACGACTACTGGCGCATGTCGCAGGGAAAGGTCGAAAACACCTTCTTCTACGGCCTGTACAACCCGCTCGACCCGAGGCCCTGGGTCAAGGAAATGCAGCGCCGCTACAAGGAAAAGTACGGTGAGGAGATCACCACCTGGGCGGCGATCACGACCGACGGCGCCCTGACCATGGGCCGGGTCATCAACTGGAACGCCGAGGACCTGACGCGCGACGGCATTCGCCGGGCTTTCGCGAAAACCGGGTTCATCAATACGCTGGGCGGCAACGTCGGCTGGGCCAAGGCCATCGGCGGACAGGGCAAAGGCGAAGCGATCAGGGAGTCGATCTTGATCCTGACCTGGAAGGACGGCAAGGTCATCGTCGTCCCACCCGAGTTCTGGGACTCCTAAGCCACACACACGTCGTGAAACCCCCGTCCCCTCGTGGGCGGGGGGGGTCTTGCCAGTAACGGCCCGAGCGACCGGAAAGGCCGCGGAATTCGCGTTTTCCCCGCCCCCATTTCCCCTATAGACTGACGGTTAAGTGCCGCGGCGAAGCATTGTCGCCGGCATGCGAGGCCCGCACAGGCCCCGAATCGCAGAGGAGGAGAAAAACATGCACCCGATTCGTCGCACGACATCGGTGGTTTTGGCAGCCTTAGGGCTTGTCGCGGCCGGATCGTTGGCAACTCCGGCCCAGGCGGCCGATCCCATTCGCGTTCCGTTCATGGAGAGCTTCAGCGGTGCCGCCGCCGACTGGGGCAAGATCATGTTTCAGGGCGCCCTCGCCGGTCAGGATATGATCAACGCCGCCGGCGGGATTCACGGCCGCCCCTTGGAGTTCTATAAGGCGGACGCACCTTACGACGACCTGCCGACCGCGGTGACCATGTTCAAGAAGCTGGGCCGCGACCCGGGCGTGCCCATCATCCTCGACGTCGGCGCCGGCACCGTGGTCAAAGCCGTTCATGACTTGGCCGACAAGTACGAGGTCCCGATGTACGCGTTTTCCTCGGGTGGCCGCTGGAAGCAGGGGTTCAACAAGTGGACCTTCCGGTCGCTGCCTCAGGATTGGTCGACGATGCCGGTGCTGATGCCGCTCCTGAAGAAGAAATTCAACGTCCGGAAGGCGGCGCTCGTATGGTCGGTTGACGACGAGGCCATGGTTGCCCGCGCCAACGCCATGCGCAATGCCGCCAAGGAGCACGGGATCGAGCTCGTGGAGGTGACGGCGAAGGGCAAGGAGACGGATTACTCGGCCCAGGTGACCCGCATTAACGCCGCTGGGGTCGACCTCATCTTCACCGCCCAGCAGCCCTTTGACGGGGGAATCATGGTACGCCAGGCACGCGATGTCGGCATGAATCAGCCCATCGTGGCCGGCCCCGGTGCCAGCCATCCCGACTACAAGAAGATGGCGGGTGATGCGGTCAACAACACCTTCTTCGTCGGCATGTGGGACCCGACCGATCCCAAACCCTACGTGCAGAACATCATCGCCGCCTACAAGAAGCGGTACGACGAGGACCCCAGCACCTGGTCCGCCATCTCGACCGACGCGGCACTGCAAATGGCGAAGATCATGAACTCGGCCAAGGACCTGTCGCGGGAGTCGATTCGCGAGGCGTTCTCGAAAACCAAGTCGATCGAGACCGTGAGCGGAAACATCGGATGGGAAGGGTCAGGCGAAGCCATCCGCAGCGGCATCATCGTGGTCGCTTGGCTCAACGGCGAGATCGTCAACATCCGTGAGGACTTCTGGCAAGCCGGAAGCTAACTACTGCGCGAAAACGCTGGGACCCCGCACGGTTGGCGCGGGGTCCTTTTTTCTTTTCACGGGGCCGAGGACATTGAGCGCAGGCGAACGGCGGGTCCTGGTCACGCACGCGGCTGAAGAGGACACCCGCAAGGTCTACGCCGGCTTGCTGGCCGAGTTAGCCCAGGTCACCTTCTTGGCCGATGTTCCGCCCGCTTCGCGAGGCGCGGCTATCGCCGCGGCGGAGGTGCTGATTGCATGGGACCTCGCGAGTGATCTGCGCGGCGACGAATACGCGCTCCTCACGAGCCTTAAGCTCGTACAAGCGTTGACCGCCGGCATCGACCATTTCCCCGTGGCCGAGTTGCCCGACCGAATCCTCTTCGCCGGAAACGCCGGTGCGTTTGCGGAGCCCGTTGCCGAGCACGCCCTCGCGATGGCGCTGGCGGCCGCCAAGAGGCTGATCCCGGAGCACGAAAACCTGAGGCGCCGCTCGTTCAACCAGCACGAACGCACGGCTACGCTTCGCGGCGGCACGTGCGCGATCCTCGGGTTCGGCGGCATCGGCAAGGCCGTCGCTCGCCTCATGCGGTGCCTGGGCATGACGATTCGCGCGATCAACCGCAACGGCACGACAAGCGAAGCGGTCGACTTCATGGGGACGCTCGACGATCTCGAGGTCGTCGTCCGCGGCGCCGACGTCGTCGTGATCGCTCTCGCCCTCAACCGCACGACATATCGCCTGATCGGGGCGCGCGAGCTCGGCTGGATGGAGCCGCACGCCATCCTCGTCAACGTGGCACGCGGGCTGATCATCGACGAGGCCGCCCTCTACGCCCACCTCGCGAGCCATCCGGATTTTCGGGCCGCCATCGACTGTTGGTGGACCGAGCCCGCGGCGGGCGAGGCATTTCGCACCAACTACGCCTTCCTCGAGCTCGCCAATGTCATCGGCTCGCCGCACAACTCGTCGGTCGTCGCGGGCAGCCTGATCGAGGCCGCCCGCGTCGGCGCCGAGAATGTACGCCGCTACCTGACCGAGGACGAGGGGCTGCGCCTGGTCGAGGACGAGGACAGGCTATGGGCCGCCACAGCCACGGAGGGAGCATGAATAGAACCATACGCCCCTGGCTCGGCTTGTTGATGGCCGCGTGCCTCTTCGCGGGCGCCACGCCCGCGCTCGCTCAAGCGCTCCTGCGCGCCGGTCTACGCTTACGCCTTCAACGCCGCGTCCAAGGATGTCACCATTATCGATACCGCGACCCACGAGGTCGTCGCCACGCGGCCGCTGGGGGCGAGCGTGCGCTGGCTATCGAACGAACAGGAGTTCTGGGACGGCAAGCTTATCTGGACCTACGATGTGGTCGCCGGCACGGTCGAGCTGATTGCCATCGATCCCGCTCGGATGCAGATCGCGCACCGGCTCGCGATCGGCAAGGGACCGGCACATAGCGTCATGCTGAGCCCCGACCGGCGCCACGTGTTCGTCAACGCGGCCGGCGAGAACATCATCGCCGTCGTCGACCGCGAGACCCTGCGCCTCGTGCGCGAGATTTCGACGGGTGCCTTTCCCTGCGACCTCGACTTTTCGCCCGACGGCACGGTCGCGTTCTTCCCGGAGCGCGATCAGGACACCGTGGCCGCGCTCGACCTCCAGAGCTTCACGATCACGCACCGAGCCACCTTTCCGGCGGGCTCGAAGCCGCACATGCTCCGTGTCGCACCCGACGGCGCCACCGTGTGGGTACAGACCGCGCGCGCGGGCACCAACGACGTCCTCGAGACGGCGACCCTGGCGCGACGCGGCACGCAGCAGCTCGGCGGCGTGCCCGTCACGATGGCGTGGACGCCCGATGGCCGGTTCGCCTACATCACCCACATCGGCGACAACTTCGTCGCCGTCGTCGATGGCGCCACGTTCAGTGAGGTAGCGCGGATACCGGTGGGCCAGTCGCTGGCCAACGTCGCGTTCCGGCCCGACGGGCGCTATGCCTACGTCACGATTATCGGCGAGAACAAGGTGGCGGTCATCGACACTCGGCGCCTCACCGTCGTCAAGAAAATCCCTGTCGGCAGCCAGCCCTGGGGTCTCGTGATCATGTCGCCGCCGGCACCGTGATGTTCGGCCTTCGATCGGGGCCGAGGTTGAAGCTTGGCGCCAGCGCGTGCATCATGGGCGTTGCCGAAACGGGAGCCGGCCGCCACCGGCCGGCTCGCTAGCGCCTATCGAGGAGCTCTGCCCGTGACCGTCGTTTCCGTATTCGTCGATCTTCAGGTCGACCCCGCGCACCGCGAGGAATTCGACAAGCTCATGCGCGTTCATGCCTATCGCGCACGTACCGAGGAGCCCGGCTGCCTCGGATTCGCGGTGCATCAGGATGTTGCCGACCCCAACCACTACATGCTCTTCGAGAGCTACAAGGATCGGGCCGCGTTCGAGTTCCACCGCGACAAGCAGGAGATGGCGGAATTCAAAAAAGCAGCCAGCGCCTTCTACAAGCAAAACGGGGTGGTGTGGACGACGCCATTGCCTGAGGCCGGATAAAAGGCGGTACGGCGATCCCGCACGGCGGCCCATTATCGCTCGGGTCTTTTGAATCGCGACCAGAATACCCACATCCAATGGAGCCGGGCAGCCATTCCGGGATGGCGTGCATGAGTTTGTCGGCGCTGGTCGGCGGCCAATCGTGGCGCCGACCCCACGCGTGACGCGAGATCGCGGGGTTTGATATGAACTGCCCAATTCCACCGGACATCCATCCCGTCGCGCAACGGGCACTGGAATTGCTGGACCAAGGGCTACTCACGGTCGAACAGGCCGCATTCATCTGCAACATGGTATCGAGCAACCTGATTCCCCTCGTCGAGTGCATGCTCGGCGTCGGCGGATGAGGGGTACCGTTGTGCCGGTCGGCGGACCGAGGGACTCTCGCCGCCAGTCTGCGTCGATCTCCCGAAGTGGAGGCCGCCGTCGAAACTGAATCCGTCAAACGCAAGCTTACGACGATCCTAAGCGCCGATGTGGCGGCCTATAGTCGGCTGATGGGCGCCGACGAGGAGGGGACTCTTCGGGCGCTGAGCGCCAGCCGCCGCCTCATCGACGAACGAATCGCCACCCATCACGGCCGCATCTTCAGCACCGCCGGCGACGGCCTGGTCGCCGAGTTCGACAGCGCCGTGGAGGCCGTGCGGTGTGCCACGGAGATCCAGCAACGTCTGGCGGACGCGAGCGCGACCCTGCCCCCCGAACGGCGCATGGAGTTTCGCATTGGCGTCAACCTTGGCGACGTCATGGTCGAGCGCGACAACCTCTTCGGCGAGGGGGTCAACGTCGCCGCGCGGCTCCAGGAGTTGGCCGCGCCGGGGGGCATCTGTCTTTCAGGCACGGTCTTCGACCAAGTGCGGGCGAGGCTCGATCTGACGTACGAGGACCTCGGCGCAAGGAACGTAAAGAACATCGCCGATCCGGTGCGCACCTACCGGGTGCGCCGCGAGGACGAACGGTCGGATGCGGCATCCGAGGCGCCTACGGGCCCGCGCCGCAACTGGCGCCCGCTTATCGTCCGAGGGGTGGCGCTGGTCGTCGTGTTCTCCGTAGCCTGGGTGATCGGCACGAGCCCGCCTTCTCCGCCGACGCTCGCCGAACCCACGATCGCCGTGCTCCCTTTCCGCACTATCGGCGATGAAGAGGCTCAGAACGAATTCAGCGATGGACTGACACAGGACCTGATCGTCGCTCTGTCGGCGCACACGGGCATGCGGGTCATCGTACTACGGCCGCGGGCGGCGCGACCGGCAGGGGGCGACGCGAGCAGGCGACAGCCAACGCCGGCGCACTATCGGCTCGAAGGAAGCGTTCGTGCCGCGGGCGATCACCTCCGCGTCACGGCCCAACTCGTTGATACCGCGAGCGGCTACCACCTATGGGGCGGGCGCTACGACCGCGAGCTGACCGACACTTTGGCGCTCCAAGAAGAACTCTCGGCGCGGATCGTCGCCACGTTGGCCTACAAGCTGGAGGAGGCCGAGAGCGAACGCTCCACTCAGCGCGAGGAGCGTGGTTTGCAGGCGGGCACCTACTTCGTCCGCGGACTCGAGTACCTCGGCAGATTGGCGAGCCAGGCCGTCATGATGCCACAGGGGATTTACCGCCGCATCAGCGGCGGTGGACAGAACAGCGCCTGAGCACGGTTCGAAGGAGTAAGGGGAACGAAAATGGTCGCACGAGGCATTGTTTGGTCGGTCCTCAGCGTCACCATCTTGGTGCCAGGCCTCGGCTTGGACGCCGCCGCACAGGAGTTCGGCAACACGGTGACCAAACGTGGAGTCGTGGAGGACAACCTGTTCGCCGCCGGCGAGCACGTCAGCGTCAATGCCGAGGTCGCGGGCGACGTTGTCGCCTTCGGTCGCGAGGTGAGCGTCGGCGAATCGGTCAAGGGCGATGTCCTGGCCGCCGGTCGTGACGTGATCGTTGAAGCCAGCGTGGATGGTGACGTGCGCGTTGCCGGCGCCGATGTCGACCAGCGCGGCAGCGTGGGCGGGGACCTTATGGCAGCTGGTAGGAACGTGAAACTCAACGCCAATTCGCGCATCGGCGGACGAGCCTGGCTCGCAGGTGCCCACATCGAGATTGACGGCAGCATCGCCAAGGAACTCGATGCCGCCGGGCGTCGCATCGAAATCTCCGGCGAGATCGGCGGCGACGCCACGCTGCATGGCTCGGACATCGATATCGGCCCCACGGCCGTGATCAAGGGCAATCTGATGTACCGAGGCCCCAACGAGGCCGAGATTCACCCGGACGCGCAGATTCTTGGCGACGTCACCTTCATCAGCTCGGACATGACCGAGCGCATGACGGGCACCGCCCATTCCCTGACCGGGGGTTCGAGCATCGTGATCCTGCTCGGCCTGATGGTGCTCGGCGCCGTGCAGGTCCTACTCCTGCCGACCGTGACCCTGGGCGCGGCGCGGCGGGTGAGCGACAAGCCGCGGCGGGTGCTCGGAATGCTCGGCCTTGGCCTGGGGCTCCTGATCGCGACGCCTCTGGCCATCGTCCTTCTCATGATCACCGTTATCGGCATTCCGCTCGCGATCGTGTTTCTCGCCATCCTGGTCGTCGCGCTCCTGACCGGGTTTCTGGTCAGCGCGGTGGCCCTCGGCCAGCAGGCAATGCACCTTCTCAAGCGCACCAGCGATGCGACGCCGGGCGGCCGCATCCTGCTCGTGGTGATCGGCCTCGTAGCCCTCGCCCTGATCGGGTTCATTCCGCTGCTCGGTACGCTGATCACGATCGCCGCCCTGGCGTTCGGCCTCGGCGCGCTGATTACGGAGGTCCGCGGGTTCGGCCGCGGCTCCGCCCCGGCCTGAGCGACGTGGGTTCGGGGAGCGGCCGGCTAGGCCGGGCGCTCGCCGCCCGCGGTCGTGCGCTGCATGAGCCGTACGTGATCCTCGCCGTAATCGAGGACGGCGTAGTGCATGGCGCAGCGGTTGTCCCACATCACCAGGTCTTGCGTGCGCCAGCGGTGCCGGAACACGTTCTCGGGCCGAGTCGCAACGGCCGTCAGATAGTCGATCAGCGGCTGGCTCTCGGCCACCGTCATGCCGGTGAAGCGCTCGACGAAGTAGGGGTTGATGTAGAGCGCCTTGCGGCCCGTACCCGGATGCGTGCGCACCACTGGATGCGCCTCCGACGGCGGCACGTCGGTGATCGGGAGCCCGTCGCTCGCCCCATCGTTGTTGCGCGCCGCGAGCGCCTGGCCGCTGTGGAGCGCCGTCAAGCTATTGAGCATCTGCCGCATGCCCGGCGACAGAGCGTCATACGCGGCGTACATGTTGCAGAACATCGTATCGCCGTACCCCGCCGGCACCTCGAGCGCATGGAGGATGGATGCGAGCGGCGGATTCGGCATGAACGAAATATCCGAGTGCCAGAAGTCGTTGCGCGCGCCGCGCTGGCCCGGTCGATTCTCGAGGCGGAGCACCTCAGGGTGGCCGGCCATGCCGCGCCTGGCTCGCAGGGGGTGGGGCTCGACCGGCCCGAAGCGCGCCGAAAACGCGACTTGCGCCGCAGGCGTCAGCGCCTGGTCGCGAAAGACGAGGATCAGATGGTCGTGGAAGGCCCGCAACACCTCGGCGAACAGGCCGTCATCCATCGGCTTCGACAGGTCGATGCCGGAGACTTCGACGCCGAGCGCCGGGCACGGCCGCGATATTTCGAGCCGCGCGTGTACGCCCGTCGAACTCGGCGCATCGTTCATGCGTCGACTATAGCATGTGCAACGAGCCGTTAGCCCGGTTTGCCAGCGTGGGTCCGCCGCTCAGAAGCTGCCGTGAGTTACGCCGTTGATCGCCATAAGCGTAATGACGTAGCCGGCGACGGCAACGACAAGCAGACTGCCGAGCGCGAATGCGCCGCGCCAATTAACCCGCCGCCAATAGGGAAGAAGTTCGCTCATGATACCGCCTGTTCCTATCTCCTCCTGACCACTAATAGGACGGGCGCGGTGCACCTAGCCTTGATCTGGATTAGGATGCGGGGCGCCGTCGCGATGCACCAGGGGCCCCAGTGACACGAACAAGCCATGAGGCCATTGCGGTCATCCCGAACGGCCGGCCTCTGGGCGCCGAAATCAAGGGCGCCGATCTGTCGAAGCCGCTAGGTGCGAGCGCGTTGGCCGTGATCCACGAGGCCTGGCACGACCATCTCGTCCTGGTCGTGCGCGAACAGCGTCTGAGCGACCCCGAGCTTATCGCCTTCAGCGAGAACTTCGGCGAACTCGACCTGCCCGGGCCCAATCCCTATGGCGAGCCATTCCTTCCCGACTTTCTCCAGATCAACGTCATCTCCAACGTCGTCGAGGGCGGCAGGCCGGTGGGCAATCTCGGCGCCGGCGAAGCCGTGTGGCACGCCGACATGACCTACATCGACGTACCCCCGAAGGCGGCCATCCTTTATGCCCTGCAGGTACCGGCCGCCGGCGGCAACACCTACTTCGCAAACATGTACGCGGCTTACGAGGCGCTCCCTGTGCGCCTGAAACGTGCGATCGAGGGTCGCCATGCGATTCACGATGCGGCGCACAACAGCGCCGGCATGCGGCGCATGGGCTATGGCGAGATCACCGATGTCCGCGACACGCCGGGCGCCCGTCACCCGCTCGTGCGCACGAACCCTCGTACCGGCCGCCGGGCGCTCTTCCTCGGCCGGCGGGCGCATGGGTACATCGTTGGCATGGAAGTGAGCGAGAGCGAGGCCCTCCTCGACGAGCTCTGGTCGCACGCCGGTGACCTTCGCTTCGCCATGAGCCACGAATGGCGCGTCGGCGACGTGCTAATTTGGAACAACCTGTCCGTCATGCACCGGCGCGACCCCTTCGATGCCGCCGACCGGCGCCTGATGCATCGCACGCAAATCAAGGGCGACGAGGTGATCATCGCCTGACCCGAGGTTCGCTTGGCCGGCCGGGCCGAGCCGCCCTCAGAACGGCATATCGAACCGGTTCTGGAAGTACTGGCGGAAGCGGCGCTCGCCGACGTCGCACCCCGGCGCGTAGCCCTCGGACACAGGGTGAATGCCGGGCCCGATTGGGGAATAGCGAGCGGCGCCCCAGGACCTCTCGGCGCCCTGTAGCCAGGATACGTGACGAACGGGCGTTGCCGCAGGGCGCTCGGCCGGAGGCGGTGTCATCCCGGCGATCTCTAGGATCAGCTTTTTCAAGATGGCCGCGGCGAACGAGGTGAAGTCCTCGGCGACGACGACGAAGGCGCCGGGCCCGCCGATGACGCAGTGAACGTAGTAGAGGTCGAGATCGGGGAGCTGGCGCCGGCCGAACGGATCGAGCCGACCGTTGACGATCGGCAGCCCGTTGACCGTGACGCGCCTCGCCGCCGCCCGATCACGGGCGGGAACCACCAGCGTCCCGTTATTGTTGGGACCATCGCCCGATATGTCGATCACGCGGCGGGTACCATCGAAGCTGTTGTCGTCGAACAGCGGCATGGCGAACTCGATGGCGCCGCTGATCGAGGTCAGCCGCCCTCTCGTCAAGGGCGCCTCTGATAGTGCCTGCGAAAACGTACGCGCGCTTGTCTCGTCGCCGATCAGGGTCCAATCGACGGCGATGTTCTTGTGCTGAAACCCGGCCCATTCCACGTAGATGACCGCGATATGCCCGAGCGGGCCGTGGGTAATCGCGTCGATGACCTTGGGGTGGGCAAGGGCGGCGACATAGCCCTCGCGCTGCAGTTTCGCCTCCTCGAAATCCATGCTGCCGGAGACGTCGACGGCGAGAACGAGTTCGAGATCGACGGGCTCTTCCGCGGCCCAAGCGCCGACGCTCAGCACCATGAAGGCGAGTAGCCACACCGAGATGATCGCCGGTCGGCGCAAGGCGGAGCTCCTTTCGCTAGTGTGAATCCCGATTACAACCCGCGCCGACTGGCGGCGCAAGCCCACCCGACGGGCGCTCCGCGGATCGCGATGTCGGGGCGCGAAAGGACATTGATCGGCTGCACCCGGTGACGCAATACTGGCCCCCGTGCTCCTCGCCAGCGAATGGAATCGCCATGCCCGACGATATCGCCTACATGCCCCTCACCGAGCTGGTGGAGGCTTTCCGAAACAAAAGCCTGTCGCCGGTCGATGCCACGCGCGCCGCATTCGAGCGCATCGCCGCCTATGACGGCCGCGTCAACGCTTTCTGCCACCTCGACGAGGACGGCGCCATGGCCTCGGCGCGGGCGTCGGAGGCGCGCTGGGCCAAGGGCGAGCCGCAAGGGCTGATCGACGGCGTCCCGCTGTCGGTCAAGGACACGCATCACGTCGCCGGCATGCCTACCCGCTTTGGCTCGAAGACGTCGGACCCCGCGCCGGCCGCCGAGGACTCATCGACGACGGCGAGCGCGCGCGCCTACGGAGCCGTCATTCTGGGCAAGACGACATCGCCCGAGTTCGCGCTCGGCCCGGCAACCAATAGCCCGCTTACCGGGATCACACGTAACCCCTGGAATCTCGACAAGACGTCGGGTGGCTCGAGCGGCGGCGCATCGGCGGCGGTGGCCGCGGGCATGGGCCACGTGGGGCTCGGCAGCGACGGCGGCGGCTCGATCCGCATTCCGGCCGCTTTCACCGGCCTCGTCGGCATGAAAGCCACCAACATGCGCGTACCCGCATGGCCGCCGGCGGGAGTCGCCACCATCGCCTGCTACGGCGCGTTGACGAGGACCGTGGCCGATACGGCGCTGATGATGACGGTGATGTGCGAGGCGGATTGGCGCGACTGGCTGGCGCTGCCGCGCGACGGGGTCGACTACAGTGCCGGGCTCGAGGGCGGCGTGGCCGGACTGCGCGTGGCCTACAGCCCGGCGCTCGGCTACGCCAAGGGCATCGAGCCGGAGGTTCACGAGCTCGTCGCCAAGGCGGCGCGGGTCTTTGCCGACCTCGGCGCAACGGTGGAGGAAGCCGATCCCGGTTTCGAGCCGCCGCTATGGGTCCTTCAAACCTACCTGTACAGCCGCAGCGCATACCGCGTGCGCCAGTTCACGCCCGAACAGAGGGAATTGCTCGGCCCCAACGTTCGCGACGCGGCCGAAAAGGGCGTGGGCCTGTCCGTCGCCGACCTGTTGACCGCGGACGACGCCCGCGCCGCCCTCGGCCACCACATGCAACGCTTCCATCAGACCTACGATCTGCTGCTGACCCCGACTGTGTCGGTGCCCGCCTTTGCCGCCGATCGTTGGTACCCCGAGGCGTTCGAGGGCGAGGATCCGCGTGCCTTTGCGCCGTTCTGCAGCCCGTTCAACCTGTCGCACCAGCCGGCGATTAGCGTGCCGTGCGGTTTCACCGATGACGGGCTGCCGGTGGGGTTGCACATCGTCGGCGCCAAGTACGCCGATGCGGCGGTGCTCAGGGCGGCCCGCGCGTACGAAGCGGCCAACCCGCTGTACGAGCGCCGGCCTCCGCTGCCGGCCTGAGACCACGCGTCAGAGTATTCGCGATTCCATCCACGCGGCCACGGCCAGCATCCGGTCGTCGCCGCCTACCGGGCCCACGACCTGTATGCCGACGGGCAAGCCGTTGGGGCCGGTATGGCCGGGCAGAGCGACCGCCGGCACGTGCAACAGCGTCCAGATGCGGTTGAACAGGGGATCGCCGGTGAATTCGAGCCCGAGCGGCGCTTCGCCGGGCGCCGCGGGGACGAGCAGGACGTCGAGCCCCGTCATTACGTCGACCAGCGCGCGGCGGCCGCGCTCCGCCTGCTCCAGCGCCGCGGCGTACTCGGCGAGGGAGGTACGGTGCCCCATTTCGATTACCTGCGTCAGGTTCTCGCTCAGGGCGCCGCCATGGACGCGGTACTCGTGGGCGAAGGAGCGCGCCGACTCGTAAGTCATCACGCTCGCGTGGACCTCGATCAACTCGGCGAACAGGTCCGGGAGTTCGACGTCGCGCACCTCGGCGCCGGTGCGGGCGAGGTTGCGCGCGGAATTCTCGACGGCCGACTGGGTCGCTGCGTCCGCCTGCTCCCACTGCGGCGTCCGGCACAGGCCGATGGCGGGCGGCCGCTCGAGTGACGCAAGCGTGGCCGGCGCGCCCGCCAGCGCCGCCCGCATCAACGCGGCGTCGGCGACCGAGCGGGCCATCACGCCGAGGCTGTCGAGCGAGGGCGCGAACCACTTCACGCCGGCGAGGCTGAGCGCGCCGTGCGTAGCCTTGTAGCCGACGACCCCGGAAAATGAAGCCGGTCGAATGACCGACCCGCCGGTTTGAGTGCCGAACGCGAGCGGCACCATGAAGTCCGCGACCGCCGCCGCGGAGCCGCTCGATGAGCCCCCCGGCGTATGGGCGGTGTTGTGCGGATTGGCGGTCTTGCCGGGATGGTGCCCGGCGAACTCGGTGGTCACGGTCTTGCCCATGACCACGCCGCCGGCGGCGCGGACGAGGGCCACGCAGGCGGCATCCCACGCCGGCCGGTTGCCCTCGTAGATGGGCGTGCCGTAGGCGGTCGGCATGTCGGCCGTGTCGATGATGTCCTTGATGCCGACGGGAAGGCCGTGCAGCGGGCCCTGCCGCGGCGCACGGTCGCGGGCACGCGCAGCAGCCAGCGCCTGCTCGGGATCGAGGTGAATCCAGGCGCCGATCTCGGCGTCGCGGGCGGCCACGCGCTCTAGGCACGCGGCCATGAGTTGCTCGCTGGTGAGGGTGCCCGCCGCCAGCGCGTCCGCCGCCTCGAGCGCACTCAGCTCATTGGGCGGTTTCATGGCTGCCTCCCGAACATCCGGCGGCGCGCAACGACTGCGCGGTGGAACGTTGCCTCAGGCCGGGCGTGCCCGGGCCTGCCCACCGCCACCAGCGGCCCCCAGCGCGAAAGCGTCGGCCGCGCCTAACTGGCTTTCCGCATGCAGCTCCAGACGTCGTCCTCCATCAACTGCATGACGTCGACGGTTTCCTGAACGACGTGCAGCACGGTCTCCAGGTCCTTCTCGGTCGTGGCGAAGCGGTCGAGGAGCTGGCGGCCGATACCAGAATGATCCTCGTCGGCGACGTCGTGGACGGTCCAGAACGCCACCCCCTTGTCGTCGAGCCCGAAGCTGCTCTTGAAGTTCTCCGCGATCGTGCCGAAGTAGCCTGGCCCTTGCGCCTCGCCCGCCAGCATGTGGGCGGCCACGCCTTCGAGAAAGTTCTTGCCACACATGTACGAGAAGTAGGCCTTGAAACCGAGCGCGCCCGCGCAGTAGTCGGTGTTCCACATCTCGTCGCGGCTGATGCCCAGCCCCTCGCCGAAGTTGTAGTAGAGGTCGTTGTGGGGAACGCCGCTGGCGTACAGCTCGCCGGTGCCCTCCTCGTAAACCACCTCGGCGATCATCTCGCGCCATTTGGGGTCCGGGCACACGACGTAGAGCCGGCCGTGATAGTTGTGGTTGTGCAACGGGATGATGCCGTGCTGGCGCGCGAACTCCCTGACCTTGGGCAGATCGTGCGAGCCGTCCAGGAGCCCCTTCCACATGGGGTGCTCCCAGAACTTCTTCTTGGCGTGAATCTCGTCGATCCGCGACAGCGTTTCGTCGACGGTAAGGCCCATCTGCTCCTCCCTTTCCCTGCCCCCGCGGGGCTTGCCGCATCATCGCCGCTTCCCCATCATTGATCAAGGTGCGTGGGAGGGCTGATGACGGCGTGTGCGAGAGTGGCAGGGTGATGACCACGCGGCCGCCATGTGACGAGGCGCTCAGACCGGCGCTGGAGGTGCTCGCGGCCCGCGACGACGATTTGGCGAGCGCATTCAGTGCCTGCGGGGTGCCACCCGTCCGGCACCAGGAGCCCGGCTTCGCCGGCCTGATGCGGATCATCGCCGCGCAGCAGGTCTCGGCCGCCTCGGCACGCGCGATCATCGACCGCCTGCGGCTCGCGGCAACCCCGCTCACGCCCGAGGCCTTCCTCGGCCTCGACGCCGCCGCGCTGCGGGCGATTGGCCTCAGCCGTCAAAAGATGTCGTACGGCATGGCGCTGGCGGAAGACCTGGTGGCGGGCCGCCTCGACCTCGACGCGGCTGCCACCATGGACGACGAGGCGGCAATCGCCCACCTCGTGCGGGCCAAAGGGATCGGCCGCTGGAGCGCCGAGATCTATCTCTTGTTCGCGCTCGGCCGGCGCGATATCTGGCCCGCGGACGACCTCGCGATACGCAAGGCGCTGCAGCGGCTCAAGCGGCTTCCGAGCATGCCCACGCGCGAAGAGCTGCGGGCTTCGGGTGAGCCCTGGCGACCGCATCGCAGCGCCGCGGCGCGTTTTCTGTGGCACTACTACAAGCATCCTGGCGTGCCGGGCGAGTAGGCGATGCCGGTTGATCCAAATCAACGACCCGCCGAGGGCGTCGCTCCTACCGTGCGGTGACGCGGAGGCGAGATGGCCCGATGGGAGCACTTTCCGCACGGCGCCGACATCGGCGTTCGCGGCATCGGTGACTCGCAGGCGTCGGCCTTCGCAGAATCCGCGCGCGCGCTCACCGCCGTGGTGACCGAGCTCGAATCGGTGGCGCCGTCATCTCCGGTGGAGATCGCATGCGACAACCCCGATGCCGAGCTCCTACTCGCGGATTGGTTGAATGCCGTGATCTACGAAATGGCCACGCGAAACATGCTGTTCTCCCGTTTCGACGTCGCCATCGACGGCAGCGAGCTCGTGGCGACGGCCTGGGGCGAAGCGATTGACGTTGCCCGCCACCGGCCGGCGGTGGAGCCCAAGGGGGCAACATATACGGCGCTGAGCGTCCATAGGGATGGCTGAGGGCCAGTGGATCGCGCAATGTGTGGTCGACGTCTGACACAAGGGGACAGGGAGGTAGGGCATGAATAGCGCGGTGCGGCTGACGCATGATGAGGTGATCTCGGTGACGGGCGATTTGAAGGATAGCCGCATCGCAGCCATCGTCGAAACCGGGGCCACGCTGGCAGAGCTCGTCGAGGCGTGGACGTGGTTGACCGAGGAGGACTACCTCGGCGCCGATCTCGAGCGACCGCTGGCGGGTGCGGTCGTCCAGGTCTACGAGATCTTGAAGGCCGACGAGGAAAACTCGGACGAAGAGCGCTAGCGGTACCAGTGGCGCGGGGAGACGAGCCCAGCACCCACGAGTGGGAGGTCGAGCCCTTCGGCAACATGCGCGTGCCGGCGGTGGTGTTCGCCTCGGCCGAGCTCCTGCGCGACATGGACGATCGCGTATTCGAGCAACTGACCAATGTCGCGACCCTGCCGGGGATCGTCCAGGCCGCCTACGCCATGCCGGACGCGCATTGGGGCTATGGCTTCCCGATCGGTGGCGTCGGCGCCTTCGACCCGGCCGAAGGCGGGGTGATCTCGGCTGGCGGTGTCGGTTTCGACATCTCCTGTGGAGTGCGCACCCTGCACACGGGTCTGAGGGCCGCCGACATCGAGTCGTGCAAGGTGGCTCTCGCCGACGGCCTGTTCGCGCACATCCCAGCCGGCGTGGGCAGCACCGGCGCCATCACCCTCGATAACGACGCCATGGACGCCATGCTCGAGGGCGGCGCGCGCTGGGCCGTCGAGCGCGGCTGGGGCGAGACCGGCGACCTCGAGCGCATCGAGGAACAGGGTTGTATCGCCGGGGCCCGGTCCGACCGCGTCTCCGATCGTGCGCGCCAGCGCCGGGAGATGGGAACGCTAGGCTCGGGCAACCACTATCTCGAGCTTCAGGAAATCGCCGAGATCTACGACGCGGAAGCGGCCCGCGCCTTCGGTCTCGCGGCCGGCGACCTGGTGATCAGCATCCATTGCGGCTCGCGCGGGCTCGGCCATCAGATCGGCACCGAGTACTTGCGCTCGATGGCGGCTAGCGCCGGCCAGTTCGGCATCGCCCTGCCGGACCGGGAGCTCGCCTGCGCGCCGAATCGATTCGGACGTCGGCCAGAGTTACCTCGGCGCCATGCGCGCGGCCATCAACTGTGCCCTCGCCAACCGCCAGATCATTACGCATCTCATGCGCGAGGTGTTCGCCCGGCTGCTGCCGCAGGCGCGCCTGAGCCTGCTCTACGACGTGTCCCACAACACCTGCAAGGTTGAGGAACACGTCGTCGACGGCGACGCGAGGAAGCTCTTCGTTCACCGCAAGGGCGCGACACGGGCCCTCGCTCCGGGCCACCCCGATATCCCCGACTCCCTGCGCCGGGCGGGCCAGCCGGTACTGATCGGCGGCAGCATAGGCACGGCGTCCTACGTCCTCGCCGGCCCCGCGGAGGTGGCCGAGGCCGCGTTCGGCTCCGCGTGCCACGGCGCGGGGCGGCGCATGAGCCGCCATCAGGCCAAGAAAACCTGGAGCGGCCGGCATCTCGTCGACGAACTCGCCGAGCGCGGAATCCTGATTCGCAGCCCGAGCCAACGCGGCGTCGCCGAGGAGGCTCCCGGCGCCTATAAGGACGTAAGCGCCGTGGTCGATGTCACCGCCGCGGCTGGGCTCGCGCGCAAGGTAGCCAAGGTGGTGCCGCTCGTTTGCGTCAAGGGCTAGCGGGGCCGCCCCGCGCCGGTACCATCAGCGCCGCCACGAACATCGCCGTCGCCGCCACGACGATCGAGGGTCCGGCGGGCGTATCCCAGGCCAACGAGGCGCCGACACCGCCACCAACGGCAGCGCAACCGATGGCCGCGGCCATAAGTGCCATCGCCTCCGGTGTGGCCGCCACGCGCCGCGCCGCAGCCGCCGGAACAACCAGCATCGAGATGATGAGCAGGATGCCGACAAGCTTCATCGCGACCGCGATGGTGACTGCGATGAGCAGCGTGAACAGGAGCTTCGTCCGCGCCACCGCAACGCCATCGACGCGGGCCAGCTCCTCGTGCACGGTCAGTGACAGCAGGGGCCGCCAGATGGCGAGGAGGACGACGACGACCGCCGCCCCGCCGGCGTAGATGAGCGCGAGATCGCCCGCCGTGACCGCAAGAATGTCGCCGAAGAGGAGCGCGACGAGATCGACGCGTACCGGCTCCATCAGCGAAATCGCGACGAGGCCGACCGCGAGCATCGAATGCGCGATGATGCCGAGAAGGGTGTCGGTGGGCAGCCTCGCTCGGCGTTCCAGCCCGACGAGCATCAGCGCGACGAGGCCGCAGACCGCGGCCACGGCAAGGTTGACGTTGATCGTCATGAGCAGGCCGAGGGCGATGCCGAGCAGTACCGAGTGAGCCAACGCGGCGCCGAAAAAGGTCATACGCCGCCAGACCAGGAAGCAGCCCATGGGCCCCGCCACAAAGGCGACGCCAACGCCGGCAACGAGCGCGCGTATGACGAAATCGTCGAGCACGGCGCTTACGACGGCTCGGCGTTGGCGGTCGATGCGGCGCCCGCGCCGCCCTCCGGTATCGGCTCGCCCGACAGGGCGTGGTGATGATCGTGGCGGTGGGCATACGGCGCCATGAGCTCGCCCCATTCGGGCCCAAACAGCGCGATGAACTCGGGATGGCGGCGCACCGATTCGGGCGCGCCGGTGCAGCACACGTGACGGTTGAGGCAAAAGACCCGGTCGGTCGCGGCCATGACCAGATGCAGATCGTGTGAAACCAGGAGCACGGCGCAGTGGCGCCTCTCGCGCAACTCCCGGATGAGTGCGTAGAGGCCCACTTGGCCGGCGACGTCGACCCCGGCGCTCGGCTCATCGAGGACGAGCAGATCGGGGTCGGCGAGCAGCGCGCGGGCGAGCAGCACGCGCCGCAGCTCGCCCCCCGATATGCCGTCCACGGGACTCTCCAACAGGCCCGGAGCACCGACATCGTCGAGCGCCTCGGCAAGGCGGCGAGGTTTGGCCCTGGCCGACAGCGTCAGGAAACGGCCGACCGTGAGGGGTAGCGCACTGTCGACGCTGAAGTGTTGCGGTACGTAGCCGATGCGCAGATGCGGTGCGCGGCTGACTGTGCCGGCGTCGGGCCCAAGGAGGCCGAGGAGCGCCCGGACCAATGTCGTTTTGCCGGAGCCGTTGGGGCCGATCAGGGTGACGATTTCACCGCGCGAGACGTCGAGGTCGACGCGATCCAGCACTGCCCGCCCGCCGACGCGGACCGAAACGCCGGTGGCCGCGACCAGGGGGTCCGCCGCCATGGACCTATTTTCCGTGGCCCGCGCGCCGGGCACGCGAGGCGCATGCGCGGCAAACGCCCATGGCCTCGATGGATTGGCGCTGGACGCGAAAGCCCAGTCGCTTCGCCTTGCTAACGACAAGGCCGGCGATGTCGAGGTCGCCGAGTTCCGCCGCCGAGCCGCAGACCCCGCAGATCAGGAATTGCCCGGTGTGCGGGACCCGTGGCTCGCCGCACCCAACATAAGCGCTCAACGACTCGATACGATGAATCAATCCGTTGGCGAGGAGGAACTCGAGAGCGCGGTAGACCGTGGGCGGGGCGGCGCGCCGGCGCTCGCTCCCCAGCTGGTCGAGCACATCGTACGCCCGCACCGGCTCGTGCCCGCCGAGCACGAGCTCGAGGACGCGCCGACGCAACGCCGTGAAACGGAGGCCGCGAGCGGCGCAGACCTCCGCCGCCGCCGCCAGCGAGTCGCGCACGCAGCGGCCGTGATCGTGCGCCTGCGGCTTGAACGCGACGAGGACCGAGGTGTCGGTGGGCATCGCCAGAGCGCTTCCCTTCGTGCGCCAGCAACCACCGTCGCGAAGAACGACAGAAGAGTCCGACTACACGATCCTTCGCCGACGATATGTTATATTATATCATATTATTCAGCTCGCCTAGTGCGGAACGTCAACGCGATGCGATACGGTAGCAATACGCCGGCCTCGGCGATCGTGGCTGCGATCGCCGCCTTCTGCCTTCCCTTCGGGGCGGCGGCGGGAGCCCCTGGCGTCGTCGTCACGATCACGCCGGTGCACGCCTTGGTCGCCGCCATCATGGAGGGGGTTGGCGAGCCGCACCTGCTCGTCCGGGGCGCCGCGTCACCGCACGAAATGTCGCTCCGCCCCTCCGATGCCAAGGCCATTCAGTCCGCCGATGTGATCTTTTGGATCGGCGAAGAGCTCGAGACCTTCCTCGCCAAGCCACTCGCCGCCCTCGGCCCTGCAACGCGCGTCGTCGCGCTCGCCGCTGTACCGGGCGTCAGGAGGCTCGCGCGGCGCGGCGGACTCGTGCGCGGACCCACGGTCGCACACGAGCCCGCCGGTCCCGACGCGCGCGGCCTCGATGCCCATGTCTGGCTCGACCCTGAGAACGCCCGGCACATGGCGCGCCACGCTTCCCAGGTCCTGAGCGAAGTCGATGTGGTGAACGCCCAGCAGTACAAGGCCAACGCGCAACGGCTCGAACGACGACTCGATGACCTGACGACGGAACTGCAAGCGCGGCTCGGGCCGTCGCGCGGCCGCCCCTACGTGGTTCTTCACGACGCCTATCAATATTTCGAAGTGCGCTTCGCGATCGCGCCGGTAGCGGCCCTCGCCGCCAATCCCGCCGCCCAACCCGGGGCGCGAAGCCTGCGCGACCTGCGACGCCTTATCCTCGAATCGGGCACCACATGCGTCTTCGGCGGACCGTCGAGCGCGCCAACTCTGCTGCCGGTGCTGGTCGCCGGCAGCGCGGCCCGTTCCGGCATCCTCGACCCGCTCGGCGTGAACCTCGAGCCCGGACCCGACGCCTATTTCGCGCTCATGCGAAATCTTGCCGAGTCCTTGGCGGGCTGCCTCGCGCCGGGCTGACGCGAACGGCTCAGGACATGCGTGCGCGCACGGTTTCGCGATGGAAGATGTAGAGGCCGCTGCCGACGACGAGGGCGGCGCCCGCGACCGTCCAGGATTCCGGCACATCGCCCCACAGGAGGAAGCCTAATAGTGTGGCCCAGACCAGCGAGGTGTAGCGGAACGGCGCGATGGTCGCCGCCTCGGCGTGACGATAGGCCTCGATCTGGAGGTAATGAGCGCCGGAGAGCATGACGCCGGTCATGAGCAGCAGCGCGAGATCGCCGGCACGCGGTGTCTGCCAACCAAAGGGGGCCGTGGCCAGGCCACCGGCGGTCACGGCGACCGTGGTGTAGAAGAGCGTCGCGATCGACGATTCCGCCCGGATGATACGGCGCGTGATGATGTCGCGCACGGCCCCGGTCGAGGCCGCGGCGACCGGCAGCAGCGCCGCCCAATACAACCCCTCGCCGGTCGGCCGCAGCATGATGACGACGCCCAGGAACCCCACGACAACGGCGCTCCATCGCCGCCACCCGACCTGCTCGCCAAGCATGAACGGGGCCAGCGCCGCGATCATGATGGGGCCGACGGAACCGAGCGAGGCGGCATCCGCGAGGGGCATCAGGCGAAGCGCGTTGATGAACAGGAACGTACCCAGCACGACGAGCCCGGCGCGCGCCGCCTGGGCGCGCGGATAGACGACGCGCAACGCGATGATCCCACCGGCCCGCCACACGAAAAAAATGACAATCGCCAGCGTCACGCAGCCCCGAATGAAGAGCATCTGGCCGACCGGAAGGTCCGTGGAAACCCACTTCAGCGTGGCGTCGTTGCTGATCAGGAAGAAGCTGCTCGCCATCATGAGCAGGATTCCGCGGCCCGCGGAGCTGCTCGCGTCGCCGGCGCCTCTGTGCGGCGCCGTACCGCTCATCGCGCGGGGTCGCGTGAAGCCGCCACCGACCAAGCGGCACGTCGCCCGATGGCGGCCATGAAGCGAACCTCCGTAGCGGTCATGAATATCGCCTTGGGGGCGCGACCGCGCGCCGGGCCTGCAAGGGAGCAGACAGGACGGCGAGCCCCTCGGGGCAGCCACTCATAACACCCTCGCCGTTAAGTGGCCAGCGACCGCGGGCGCCGCCGGGGCGATTGATCCAGATCAAAGCGCAGTCGCCTCAACGGGTTAGAACGGGCTATCGGCGATGGTAATCCGTCAAAGGAGAGCACGCATGGCGATCAAGGATATCCTGCTTCATCTCGGTCCCGGCGAGCGCTCGAGCGAGCGCACGGATGTCGCGTGCCTCCTAGCTCAGGCCCACGAGGCGCACCTCACGGCCATTTACTTCATCGCGCCACCCTACATCCCGAGCTATCCCGGCATCTACGCCGGTAGCGACATCATTCAGCCGCAGATCGATCAAGCGCGCGCGGAAGCGGATGAGATGAAGGCGGCCTTCGAGGAGGCAGCGCAGAAGTACGGACTGGCCTCGGAATGGCGTGTCGAGGAACGCTCCGACTGGCGCGTTCCGGCGCACCAGTTTCACTGCGCGGACCTCGTCGTGCTTGGGCAGCGCGGTCGCGGCGGGGGCGACGAGCGCGAAGTCATCGACATGCCGGAGGAGGTCGCCCTCGTGTCCGGCCGGCCCATCCTGATCGTCCCCTACGTCGGTACCTTCGAGGCCGTTGGTCGCCGTGTCATGCTGGCGTGGAACGGAACGCGGGAGGCGGCGCGCGCGGCCCACGATGCGCTGCCCATCCTCGAGCGGGCGGACCAGGTCGTGGTCTATACCGTGAACCCGCCGGGCGCTGAGCCCATCCCAGGGGCCGCGATAGCGACGCATCTGGCCCGCCACGGCGCTCGCGTCGAAGCCCAGAGCACGATCGTTCGCGACATCGAGGTCGGAGATGCGCTCCTCAACTCAGCCCATGAGTTCGGTATCGACCTCGTGGTGATGGGCGCCTATGGCCACTCGCGCTTTCGCGAGTTCATGCTCGGCGGCGTCACGCGCCACCTCCTCCACCACATGACCTGTCCGATCCTGATGTCCCACTAGACGGGCAAGGGCGGTGCGCACGCCCTTCCCCGCCGCGGCTCACGCCTAGCGCTCCGGTACGTGCGCCTCGACGAGGTCGCGCAGACGGTGCATCGGCCCGTCACGGATATCGAGCTCGTCGAGATGGCGGACGGTGCTGAACAAGTAGTCGCAGCAGCGGCCGAGTTGGCCCTCGGCCTCGGCGATGGCGCGCACCGTGGTTTCGAGCGTGAGCTTGCGGCCGTATCGCGGGTGCGAGGGATTGATGACGAAGGCGATGGCGCGCAGCCCCCTCGACCCGGTGCTGACGTTCACCCAGCGCGGCGTGTAGGTGCCGGCGAGCATTTCGCGCCGCCATATGATCTGGGTCTCACTCTCGACCTCGCTGGCCGCGATGCGCAGGGCCACGCCGTGACACGAGCCGCCGCGATCGAGCCCGAGCACCAGGCCCGGGCAGTCGGGCGAGCCGCGTCCCAGGGGGGTCCATAAGCAGAAGCTCCGGTGATAGCCGTAAATGCGGCCGGCGCGCCGCTCCCGGCAGTGGAAAGCCGGGTTCCACATCAGTGAGCCGTACGCGAAGACCCACACGTCATCGCCCGGCTGGGTCTGTGCCAGAACGGCCCGCCGGCTCGCCTCCCGGGTCTCGAAGTCGAGCGCCGTGAAGCCGCCGACGCGCGCCGCCTCCGCGGCGATCCTCGCAAAGCGCTCCTCGGTGATGTCCTCGCGCCGGAGTCCCTTCTCGAACCACGGATCTGGCGTGCGGCGGGTCACGGGCATCGTGCTTGGCGCGCCCTTACCCGCCGGCCTTGCCCTGGTTAGCCAGGTCGAGGGCCACGTCAACGATCATGTCCTCCTGGCCGCCCACCATGCGCCGCCGGCCGAGCTCGACGAGAATGTCGCGGGTATCGACGCCGTAGGTCTTGGACGCTGTCTCGGCATGGCGCAGAAAGCTCGAATACACGCCGGCGTAGCCGAGCGAGAGCGACTCGCGATCGACCCGCACTGGCCGGTCCTGCAGAGGCCGCACCAGCGTCTCGGCCGCGTCCATCAGCTTGAACAGATCACAACCTGGGTTGAGCCCAAGTCGGTCGAGCACGGCAATCAGGATCTCGAGCGGCGCATTCCCGGCGCCGGCACCCATGCCGGTGAGCGAGGCGTCGACGCGCGTTGCACCCTGCTCGATGCCGGCGAGCGAGTTGGCGATACCGAGGGAGAGGTTGTGGTGGCAGTGGATACCAACTTCAGTCTCCGGTTTAAGTGCGTCACGCAACGCTTTTATTCTACTAGAAGTTCCCTCCATCATGAGGGCGCCGGCGGAATCGACGATATAGACGCAGTGGGCGCCATAGGACTCCATCAGCCTTGCCTGCGCAGCCAGCTCCTCCGCCTCGATCATGTGCGCCATCATGAGGAAGCCCACCGTATCCATGCCCAGGCCGCGCGCCGCTTCGATATGTTGCTTCGAGATGTCGGCCTCGGTGCAGTGGGTCGCGATACGCACGGAGCGGGCACCGACTTCGTAGGCGGCCTCGAGGTCCTCGACCGTGCCAATTCCCGGCAGCAGCAGTACGGCGATCCGCGCGCGGCTGACCGCGTCGGCTACCGCGCCAATCCATTCGCGGTCGGTGTGGTTGCCGAATCCATAGTTGAAGCTCGCGCCCGCTAGACCGTCGCCGTGAGAGATTTCGATGGCATCGACGCGCGCCTCGTCGAGCGCCTCGGCGATGGCGACGACGCGATCGAGGTCGTAGCGGTGGCGGATGGCGTGCATGCCATCGCGCAGGGTCACGTCCTGGATATAGAGCTTCCCGGTCATGATGGACTCTCGGCGAGCTTCATCTCGACGTAGCGCTCCGCCGTTTTGAGCGCCGCCGAGGTCATGATGTCGAGATTGCCCGCCCAGCTCGGCAGGTAGTGGCCGGCGCCCTCGACCTCGAGAAAGATCGAGGACTTGACGCCGGTGAACTCGCCGAGGCCCGGGATCTGCAGCGGCTGATTGTCGCCAACGCGCTCGAACTGGACCTTCTGCTTCAGCCGGTAGCGCGGGACGTAGCTCTGAACCTCCTCGACCATGCGCTCCACCGACTCCTCGATGGCATCGGGCTCCGCCCCTTCGCTCAGCGTGAACACCGTGTTGCGCATGACGAGGGGCGGATCGGCCGGGTTGAGGATGATGATCGCCTTACCGCGTTCGCTGCCGCCGACCGTCTCGATCCCGCGCGCGGTGGTCTCGGTGAACTCGTCGATGTTGGCGCGGGTGCCCGGGCCGGCCGAGCGCGAGGAGATCGAGGAGACGATCTCGGCATAGGGCACGCGGTCGGCAACCCGGCCCACCGCCGCCACCATCGGTATCGTCGCCTGACCCCCGCAGCTCACCATATTGAGGTTCGCGGTGCCGAAATGCTCGGTCATGTTGACCACAGGCACGACGTAGGGGCCGACCGCCGCCGGTGTTAGGTCGATCATCTGCTTGCCGAGGCGGCGGCATACCTCGTCGTGGTGGGAATGGGCCTTGGCCGAGGTCGCATCGAAAACGATCCGGGCCTCGCCAAACTCGGGCAGCGCGAGGGCCCCCTCGATGCCGTCGTGGATGGTCGCGACGCCGAGGCGGCCCGCCATCGCGAGGCCATCGGATTGCGGATCGATGCCGATCAGAGCCGCTACCTCGAGCGACTCCGAGGTCCGCATGATCTTGATCATCAGGTCGGTCCCGATATTGCCCGAGCCGATGATCGCGACCTTCGTTTTCATGCAGAGCATCCGGGCGAAACGATTCGGCCCGACGCACCCGCCGGGCCGCAAGCCGCCATGGTAACACGTCTCTCGCGCGATTGTGATGCGCCCGCGCGCAGACGCTGCGACTCCGCGCCCCAAAGCCAGTGATATCGTCGCTCGCGCCGTACCCATCGCGAGGCCCCTCCGCCGTGCCCAAGCGCCTCCTCTTTGCCTGTGTCCTTTTGGCTTGCTCGCTCGCAGGCGCACTCGGCAGCCGCGCCGAGGAACTGGTGGTGCTCGCGAGGCCCGGCCCATGGACCGCGGTCTCCGGGCTGGTCGGCTACGGCGAGCGGCTGTGGTTCGTCAACGCGGAACTGTTCGTCAACCACAACTCCGCAGACGTCTACTCTTATGATCCGCGGACCGGCCGGGCGCGCTACGAGGCCCACCTGTTCAGCCAGAACGCCGGGCTTCCGGCGGTCGCCGAGGGGCTCCTGTACTGGCCGTTCGAGGACGCCCGATCGTCCGCCGGGCGTGGCGAGTTCATGGTCACCGACGGGCGGGATTGGGCCTGGCATCTCCTACCCGAGCGGCAAGTCTTTCACATCCACGCGATGCTCGGCCATCGTGGCACACTGTTCGCGGCGACCTCGGCCTGGCGCGGCGGCCTTCAGCGCTCGGACGATGGCGGCCACAGCTGGCGCCTCCTGTACGAATACCCCTCGCCGCCCCGGACGGTGAACCGCTTCACCGAGTTGGCGCGGCTCGGCGACGAGGTGTTCGCGGCCCTCACCGCGTGGCGAGAGGAAGGCGTCAAGCTGTTCCGATTGTCGGCGGAGGGCGCCGCCCCGATCGAAGCCTGGCCGCCGGGGCGCGCGACGACCGGAGTGACGCCTTATCGCGACCGGCTCTACGGCATCAACCACACCGCCGGCGGCAGCAGGGTATGGCGGACAAACGGAAAAGCGGCGGAGCCGATTGCCGCTTTTGACGGCCTGCGGGTGCGCGGGTTCGCGGCCGCGCCCGAGCGCCTCTACGCGATCACCAACCGCCGCGGTGGCGGCACCCTGTGGTCGAGCGCGAACGGCCTCGACTGGGGCCAGGAGTTCGCCTTTACGAGCGCCGAGCCGGCGGACGTCGCCATACATGGGGGCCGCGTCTATGTCGGCACTATCGGGCCCGATGGCGGCGCCCTCTGGGGTCCGAGTGCTCCGGCCCCAGCAGGTCCGCCGGTTGCACCGCCGGCCCTGCCCTCGCCGTGGCACCCGCTCGCCGAAATCGACCCCGCCCTTGCCGCGCTCGACCGGGCTCTAGAGGGATCGCTCACGGGCCACGGCGACGCACTACGCCGCGCGCTCCGACCGCTCGCCCGGCACGGCAGCCGCGCGGCGGGCACCGCCCTCGCAACGCGGCTCCAAGCGCCGCCGGATGAGACCCCGATCGCGTTGTTCGGCGGGGCTCTGCGCGTGACGGCGACAACCTTCAAGAGCTGGTACCTGCTGTGGTCCTTGGCCTTCAACGGCCACGGACGGGTGGCGCCGGAATGGCTGGCGGCGCCGTGGACGCTACCGGCGAACCGGGCCGAAAAGTATCTCGAGGCCGGGCCCATGGCCATGTGGGCGGCAGCCCGCCTGGGCCAGAGCGACGACGCGACGCTTCAACCGCTCGTCTCGACGCTTGGGCGGCCCGGCGATCCGGGATGGCTCGACGGTGATCGGATCGGCGCGTTGACCGCCATCACCGGCCAACGCTTCGGCTACGATCTGGCGGCGTGGCGGGCCTGGTGGGCGGCGAGATCGGCGCTGTGATACGGCTCGATCGGTGCGCCCACGACTAGGGCAGCGCATCCCCGGCGCAGCGGAAGCCGACCATATCGAGGCCGATGTCCGGCGGATTGCCGTGGCGGTAGGCGGCACGCAGGCAATAGGGGTTGTTACCCCAACCGCCGCCCTTCAGCACGACGAGACCGGGGTTATCGGCGAATCGACTCGCCGTCCACTCCCAGACATTGCCCGCCATGTCGAGGAGGCCGAAGGGCGAGGCGCCCCGGGGGTAGCGGCCGATCGGGGCGGTGCGGGCAAAGCCGTCCGACGCGTCGGGCGCGCAGCAGGGTATCGTTCCGAAGTTGGCGCGGCGGACCGTCGCATTCGTCGGCCGCTCATCACCCCAGGGGTAGCGCAGGCTTCGCGGCCCGCGGGCCGCGAACTCCCACTCCTCCTCCGTCGGTAGTCGCAGGCCCTGCCAGCGGCAGAACGCCGAGGCATCTCGGGCCGAGACCTGGACCACCGGGTGGTCGTCGAGGCCGTCGATCGACAAGGCGCCGTCCGGGCGCCGCCAGTTCGCCGCCGCCTGCCGCCAACGCCCGTCCCAGACATAGCCGGAGCCACCTCGCTCGGCGTGAGTGCGATGGCCCGTGGCCGCGACGAAGGCCGCGAACAGGCGGTTCGTCACCTCGTTGCGCATGAGGCGGAAGGGCATCACCGTAACGCGATGGGGCGCTTCATTAGCGTCGCCGGCGGCGTCGCCCATCGTGAACGCATCCCGCGCTATGGGGACAAGGTCGAGGTCGATCGCCGCGGCGGGAGAGGCCAGGCAGGCCGCGAAGATCAACGCGGCGAGAGACCCAAGCCGCGCTCGACGCGACGACGCCTTTGCGGCGCACCCGGCCTCATGATCCAAGTTAAGGAGCATTCGCGGGACTTGCATCAACCCTCACGCGTGGCGCCCCACGCGCAACGCGAGCCGTGTCAATGGAGGGCGCATGCTAGTGGATTGATCGGAACGAAAGAGTCCGATTTGAGATTCCGTATTGTGCGGTGTCATGCGAGTCTGTGCTATGCGCACCGGCATCCATTTTACTGTCACGTCTGGCGACCGTCAGCGATTGCAAGCTATCGTCGCGGACCCGAAGAGCTCGCAGAAACATGTCTGGCGGGCGCGGATCATCCTGAAGAGCGACGAGGGGCTCGGGAACTCGTCGATCATGGCCGAGACCGGCAAGTCCAAGACCTGTGTCTGGCGCTGGCAGGAGCGGTTCATGCACGAGGGTGTCAACGGCTTGCTTCGCGACAGGTCCCGTCCGCCTGGCAAAGCGCCGATCCCGCCGGAGCGCGTCGCCGAGATCGTCCGCCTGACCCAGCAAGCGCCGCCGCACGAGGCGACCCACTGGACGCTGCGCGCGATGGCGAAGGTTGCTGGCGTCGCGGCGTCGACGGTCCAAGCGATCTGGAAGGCCCATGGCCTCAGCCCGCACCGCTGGCGGCACTTCAAGCTCTCCAATGATCCCGCCTTCGCCGAGAAGCTCACAGATATCGTCGGCTTGTATGTCGATCCGCCGGCCCATGCCGTGGTGCTGTCGGTTGATGAGAAATCACAGATCCAGGCGCTCGACCGCACCCAACCCGGCTTGCCGATGAAGAAGGGCCGCGCCGGTACGATGACCTATGATTACAAACGGCATGGCACGACGACGCTGTTCGCCGCGCTCAACGTGCTGGACGGTACGGTCATCGCACAGAACATGCAGCGCCACCGCCATCAGGAGTTCATCCGCTTCCTCAACCGCATCGAGCGCGAGGTGCCGACGGACAAGGCCGTCCACGTCATCCTCGACAACTACGCCGCGCACAAGAAGGACAAGGTCCGCGCCTGGCTCGCCCGCCATCCACGCTGGACCTTCCACTTCACGCCAACCTCGTGCTCGTGGCTCAATGCCGTCGAGGGCTTCTTCGCCAAACTAACGCGGCGCAGGCTCAAATACGGCGTCTTCCAATCCGTCGTCGACCTTCAGGACGCCATCAACCGATTTGTCCGCGAATACAATGACGCAAACCCAAAACCCTTCATCTGGAAAGCCGACCCCGATCATATCATCGCCGCACGAAACAGAGGGTTCCAAACGTTGGAATCAATCCACTAGCATGACACTCTGGAGCGCCGGGCGCCGAGGACCAAGTGCCCCCGTCAGTCACCGCGTCCGCTGACGACCTGTGTCAGCTTTTGGAGGAAGATCTTGACCTCACTGGGATCGGCCAGCGTGTACGAGGCGGCCGTGGGGTGCAGCCGGAAGCCGACCGCAACGCCGACGCCGTGCCCCGCCAGCGCCGCGAATGCGTCTTCGTCGGTCACGTCGTCGCCGATGAAGAAGGGAAGGACGTCGTCGCCACCGAGTGCGAAGGCTTCGAGCATCCACAGGGTCGCCTTGCCCTTGTCCCAGTCGATGGCGGGCTGCAGCTCGAGTACCTTCTTGCCGTGCCGTTTGCGCAGTTCCGGGTGGCGCTCGAGGACCTCGTCGACCGCCGCCTCAACGAGAGCACCCGCCGAACCGGGGGTCAGGCGATAGTGCACGGCCACCGAGAACTTCTTGGCTTCGATCAGGGCGCCCTCGACGAGGCGCAAGCGCGAGCGCAAGTCGCGGGCGGCGCGGCGCAATATGGGGGCGTAGGTAAGCCGGCGCCGCGCGGCGCTCTTACGCGCTACCGGATCGGCGATGTCGAAGCCGTGGCCGCCGGCATAGAACAAGCCGTCGATACGAATGAGCTTGCGGATGTCGGCGAGATCGCGGCCGCTGACGACGGCCACGGTACAGTGCTTGGCCAGCTCCTCGACTGTGGCCCGCATGTCCGGCGCCAAACGAGCGAGCTCGGGGCGATCGGCAATCGGCGCCAGGGTGCCGTCGTAGTCGAGGAAGACAACCACGGTCTTCGCCTGTGCCCGCGAGGCGATGTCGTCGAAGCGCTCAAGCGCGGAGGGAAGATCGGGCGCGGACAACTCGTCGCGCGCAGCTTCGGCAACGGAAGGTGGGGGCGAAGGCCGAGCGGGCCGGCGCGGGCGTGCCGCTTTCATTCGCTCGATTATAGGGTCCGGCGTCATGGCTGATCCAGCCGCGCGCCTGGCGGGTGCGCTCGCGCGCGCGATGATCGTTGCGGTGGTGCTCGGGCTCGCCGGAGTCGTGACGCCGCACGCGGGCGCCGAGATACCCGTCGGCGCCGCACTTGGTGGCAGCACGAGCGTAGCGGCGAGCGGGAACATGGCGTTCACCCATCCCGCCGCCAACCTGCGACCTGACCACCAAGCGGCCTTCCGGTTCGGCAACCGGGTATTCAACACCAACTGGGTCATTGCGCCCTCGGCGCGCAACGCCTTCGACGGCCTCGGCCCCACGTTCAACCAGGCCGCGTGCAAGACGTGCCACGAGCACGACGGCCGCGGCCGGCCGCCGGCCACTACCGATGCGCGCATGCGATCCATGCTGGTGCGCCTGAGTGCCGGCGGGACTAGCCCACACGGAGGTCCCCAGCCGGTGCCGGGCTACGGCGACCAGCTCAACGATCGCGCCATCCTGGGGGTGAGGCCGGAAGGGCGAGCGGTGATCGTCTACGATGAGATGGCGGGACGCCTTGCGGACGGGGAGTCCTTCAACTTGCGCAGGCCGCGTGTGGTGTTCGCCGATCTTGCCTTCGGGTCGTTGCCGGCGGACGTCATGGCATCGGCCCGCGTGGCGCCCGCGATGATTGGGCTCGGCCTCATCGAGGCGGTTCCCGAGCGTCTCATGCGCGCCCTCGCCGATCCCGGCGACGCGGACGGCGACGGAATCTCCGGACGCGTCAACCGGGTGTGGAGCGCTCGTCGCGAGGCATTCGCGCTCGGCCGCTTCGGGTGGAAGGCCAACGTCGCGACGCTCGAGGATCAGAATGCGGCGGCGGCGCTGGGCGACATGGGAATCACCACCTCGCTCTTTCCGGGCGAGAACTGCCCGGCTGCGCAGGGCGATTGCCGCGCCGCCCCCACCGGCGGCAGCCCGGAAATGGACGACGCCACGCTCGACCAGCTGACTCTGTACACGCGAACACTGGCAGTGCCCCTTCGGCGCAACGTCGACGACCCCGACGTGCGCCGTGGCGAGCAATTCTTTCTCGAGGCGGGTTGCACCGCCTGCCATGTACCGACGCTGGCCACGGGTGCCGACGCGGCACTCCCGGAGTTGGCGAGCCAGACGATCCATCCGTTCACCGACCTGCTGCTCCACGACATGGGCGATGGCCTTGCCGACGGCCGCCCCGACTTCGAGGCCAACGGGCGCGAGTGGCGCACCCCGCCGTTGTGGGGTATCGGACTCGTGGGCGCGGTCAACGGCCACACGTTCTTCCTGCACGACGGGCGCGCGCGGAATTTGAGCGAGGCGATCCTGTGGCATGGCGGCGAGGCCGAGGCGGCGAGGATGAGCTTTTCAGGCCTCGAGGCGTCCGCGCGCGCCGCGCTGATCGCTTTTCTCAACTCGCTCTAGGGGTGCCTATTCGTAGCGCAGGGCTTCGATGGGGTTGAGGCGGGCAGCCTTGCGCGCCGGGTAGTAGCCGAAGAAGACACCGACTCCTCCAGCGAAAAAGAACGCCAGTGCCAGCGCCGAGGGCTGCACCAGGGCCGGCCATCCGGCGAGCTTGGCGATAGCCCCCGAGCCCGCGAGCCCGAGCGCAACGCCGATCAAACCGCCAATCAGAGACAGCGTCGCCGCCTCGATGAGGAATTGCCGCAGGATGTCCCGCGGCCGCGCGCCCACCGCCATCCGCAGGCCGATCTCGCGGGTGCGTTCCGTCACCGAGACGAGCATGATGTTCATGATGCCGATGCCGCCGACGACCAGCGACACCGATGCCACCGCGGCCAGCAGCAGCGCCAAGATGCGCTGCGACGCCTCGCGCGCCGCCATTAGTTCCGAGAGATTGCGGACAACGAAATCGTCGGGTTGCCCAGGCCGAATCCGATGGCGCTGACGCAACAACCCGGCGATCTCCTTTTCCGTCTCGGCCATGAGATCGGCGTTAAATACCTTGACCAGGATCGACCTCACCGTGTCGGGCTGACCACGATAAGCGCCGATGACGCGCTTACGGGCGGTCGAGAGCGGGATGATCGCGAAGTCGTCCTGATCCTGACCCCACGAATTCTGGCCTTTGCGCGCGAGCACCCCGATGACCGTGAACGGGACCTTCCTGAGGCGCACCGTCGCGCCGATCGGGTCGGCGTCGGCGAACAGGTTCTCGACCACCGTTTGCCCGATCACGACGACCTTAGCGGCGCCGCGGGCTTCCTCGCCCGTGAACACGCGGCCGGCCACAAGGTCCCAGTCGCGGGCCACCAGATACCCCGGCGTCGTGCCCTGCGTGGTCGCCGACCAGTTGAGATTGCCGGCCACGAACTGGACGTTGCCACGCAGCGTCGGCGCGACCGCTTCGATGCCGGCGATCTCCTGCTCCAGCGCCTGAGCGTCGCCCTCCGTAAGCCGGGGCGCCGACCCGCGCCCTAGGCGGGCTCCGCCCGATGTCACCGAGCCGTTG
Organism: Alphaproteobacteria bacterium; assembly: GCA_965261735.1. Taxonomy (GTDB): domain Bacteria; phylum Pseudomonadota; class Alphaproteobacteria; order SHVV01; family SHVV01. Next base: position 4,112,616 of record OZ253470.1, on the reverse strand, counting down.
AAGACGATGATGAGGTTGGCGCCCAGGCTCTGGATCTGCGCGGCGACACGGTCCTGCGCGCCGGCGCCGATGGCGACCATGGTGATGACCGCGGCGACGCCGATGATAATGCCGAGCATGGCGAGCGCGCTGCGCATCGCGTTCACGCGCAGCGCCCCGAGGGCGGTAAGCACCATCGCCGACAGGCTCACCGGGCTACCCCTACCGATGCAGGGTAGGCGCCATCGCGCGCGGCCCCAGTTCCGCCGGCCGCCTCGTCGGCGACCACACGGCCGTCGCGGAAGTGAATGACGCGCCGCGCGTGGGCCGCGACAGAGGCCTCGTGGGTGACGACGATGACCGTGATGCCGCCCACGTTCAGTTCCGCGAGCAGGTTCATGATTTCGGTTCCGGTCTGCGTGTCGAGGGCGCCCGTCGGCTCGTCGGCGAGCACCAGCAGAGGTTCGTTGACGAGGGCGCGAGCTATGGCAACTCGTTGCTGTTCGCCGCCCGAGAGCTGCGAGGGCTGGTGCTGCACGCGCGTGCCAAGCCCGACGGCCTCGAGCTTGGAGATGGCGCGGGTGCGGCGCAACGCGGTGGGCGTACCGGCGTACGTGAGCGGCAGAGCCACGTTCTCCAGCGCGCTGGTACGCGGCAACAGGTTGAAGGACTGAAAGACGAAGCCGAGCTTGCGGTTGCGGATGGCGGCGAGCGCGGCGGCTTCCAGCGTCGAGGTATCGTCCGAGTCGAGGACGTAGCGGCCCGCGGTCGGGCGGTCGAGGCAGCCGATGAGGTTCATGAAGGTCGATTTGCCGGAGCCCGAGGGGCCCATGACCGCTACGAAGTCACCGCGCTCGACGTCGATAGAAACGTCATCGAGGGCACGAACGACGGTGTCCCCGAGCTTGTAGTCACGCGCCAGGCCGAGTGTCCTGATGAGCGGTTCGGCCATACCTAGAACCGGAACGCGGGAAGTCCACGGCGCTGCGCCGGCGGGCGGCTCGCGCCGACGATGATGCGCTGGCCTGCCGCGAGTTCCCCCGACACGATCTCGGTATGACTACCATCGGTCGCGCCGTAGCGGATCGCCACGGCGACCGGCGCGCCGTTGCCTTGCACGGTCCACACGCGCCCCGACGAGACCCCTTCGCCGCCCCTCCGGGCGGCGTTCGCCGCCTCGAAGCGCGCGAACTGATCGGTCGTGAGGATGGATCGCAGGCGCTCCACCAGCTGCCCTCGCTCGCCCCGCAACGTCTCGCGGATTTCGCTCGCCGGCACGCCCTCGGCGCGCAGCGATCGGGCGCGCTCGCGCAACTCCGAGGTCAAGGCCTGGACTTGGCGACGCTGGCCGTCGTCGAGGTCGAGTGCCGACAGCGCCCCCAGGGGCCCGCCGCTCCCCGCGGGAGCCGCCGCGACGGCCACCTGTACGGCCTCCCCGCCGGCCGGCGATCGCTCGCTCGCCGGCCGAAAGCGGAGCGCCGCGTTCGGTACCTTTAGCGCGTCTGCACGCCGCTCGAGGACGACCTCGACGTTGGCGGTCATGCCGGGAAGTAGGGCGAAATCGGGATTGGCGGCGGAGACAATCACCGTATAGGTGACGACGTTTTGCACCACCTGCGGCTTTTGTCGCACCTGCTCGACGCGCCCGCCGAAGCTCCGGCCGGGATAGGCATCGACGGTGAATTTTACCGGCTGGCCGGGGCGCACACGGCCGATGTCGGCCTCGTCGACCGAGGCCTCAACCTGCATCTGGCGCAGGTCTTGGGCGATCGTGAACAGGACCGGCGCGTTGAGACTCGCGGCCACAGTTTGGCCGAGGCTCACCTCGCGGTCGATCACCACGCCATCGAACGGAGCGCGGATGGCGGTGCGATCGAGATCGACGCGGGCCTTATCGAGCGCCGCGTTGCGATGCTGCACCTGGGCTTGCGCGTTCTCCACCTGGGCCGCCGCCATCATGGCGGCTGCCTTAACGGCCTGCAGGCCCGCCGTTTGCACGGCAATCTGGGCTTGGGCCGCGCGGACCTTCGCGGCCGCGCCATCGGCATCGGCGCGTGCCCTGTCGAGGTCGCGGGTCGCGGCGACACCTCGACTTACCAGGTCGCTCTTGCTTTGAAGTTCGCGGTCGGCCTCCGCTTTTGTCGCCAGCGCATCCTCCGCGTTGGCGCCGGCGACACGCAGCGAGGCTGCCGCGCTCGCGACGTCGGCCGTGGCACGGACATGGGCGGCGCGTTGAACCGCGAGGCCGGCGCGCGCGATCGCGAGCTCGGCCTCGGCCTGGCGGACGAGCGACTCGAAGGTTCGCGGATCGATGCGGGCGATCAGCTGCCCCTCGCTCACCGCGGTGTTGTAGTCGGCGTGCAATTCGGCAACTTGGCCCGATACCTGCGATCCGACCTCGACCGTGACGAGCGCGCCCAAGGTGCCCGACGTCGAAATGGCGCTCACGATGTCGCCGCGCTCCACGACGGCGAAGCGGTAGGTGACCGCCTCCTCATCGGAGCCTGCGAACACCAGGACGCCGCCGGCGACGATGAGCGCGGCGGCGCCAGCCGCGTAAAGGGCCGTCCGCTTCACCGGACTTCGCTCATGTTAGAGGCCCGCCGGCGCGCGCCCACTCGAGATACGCCAAGGGGATGCCACGCAAGGCGCCCTCGAAGATCGCACGCGCCAACCGTTCGCGCTCGTCGCCGGCGAGCTCACCGGCGATGTCGGAGAGCGCCTGGTGCAAGACCGCCTGAAGAGCACCGCTTCGTGCCCGCAGTTGCTGGAGGGCCGATTGCACGCCCGCCGGATCGTGAGGCTCGCGTGCCATCGCCGCGACAACCCCGGCCTGTGCCTCCCGCAACGAGCGGATACCGCGCTCGATGTCGCCCGCTCGGGCGCTCAACATGCGCTCGGCCTCCTCGCGCGCGGCCTCGGGCACGGCAAAGAGGATTCCCGCCACACTAAAGCCGGGGGCGGCGATGCCCGCGCCGCGCGGCCATGCCTGGAGCGGCGGATCGTTGCTCAGCCAGTAGCCGAGCAGTACGCCACCGAGAAAGAGGTTGAGGGCAACCGACATGGTCGGCCAGAGAGCCCACTGGTGCGGCCTTCGAAGCGCCATCAGTCGTCTCCCCACAATCCAACCATCTGGACCGATGTCGATCCGACTGCGAAATCGGTGACGTCGACGGCCGCCCCCCGCGGCGCTTGCGCATCGATCACCGTCATCGCGATTCCGACCGCGAGCCCAAGGAGGCTAGCGGCGACAAACAGCGCGGGCCGTGACAGCTGTGCGACGGCCTTGGGTCGCCGCATTAGGGCCGGAAGGGCGGCAATCGGCGCGGGCCGAGGCGCGCGCGCAACGCGCAGGGCCACCAGTCGCGCGGCCAGCGCGGGCGACGGCGCCGGAGGCTGAAGCCGATCGAGAAGTTCGTCGAGCCGGCCCGTTTCGGCCTTTGCCGCACGGGCGCTCTCGGAGCGTGCCAGCAGCGCCTCGGCGGCGCCGCGCTCGGCGGACGGCCACCGGTCCAGCGCGGCACCATAGGCCTCGAGTAGCGCCTGGAGGCGCTCGCGGGTCATGGCCCGTTCGGCGCCCGCCCGCGAGTGTTTTTGGTCCGCCATTACCCTTCCTCCAGCAGGTCGGCCGCAATCGGTGCGAGCTCGCGCCTTAGTGTACGCCGGCCGCGCGCCAGGAGCGATTCGAGCGCGGCAACGCTGACCTCGAGCACGCGGGCCGCCTCATCCTGGGTGAATCCCTGGTAGTGAACCAGGGTGAGCGCCAGCGCCTGGCGTTCCGGCAACCGCGCTAGGGCGCTCCCGACCTTTGCCGTCAACTCCGTACGACGCTCCAGCGACCTGCCGTCGGTGACGGAATCGGGCGGCGCGATCGTTTCGTCGAGCGCGACTTCACGCCGCGCCCGGCGGCGATCGATGCACAGGTTCATTGCGACTCGATACAGCCACGTCCTCAGCTTGGGGCCACCCGCGCGCCAGCTATCGACTTTGCCGAGCAAGCGCACGAAGGTCTCCTGCGCCACGTCCTCTGCGGCGGCGTGATCCTGCAGCACGTACCAGGCGTATCCCATAACCGGCGACAAATGCCGCTTCAACAGCACTGGCCAAGCCGTGCCGTCGCCGAGCGCGATACGGCGGACCAGAACATCGTCGAGATCGTCAGCGTTTGCGTCCTCGCAGTCGTTCGCCTCCGATGACCCCATGGGCACGCGCCCCGAACCCGTCCCGCGCCAAGCGGCCTGGGCTCACCGCCGCGTTCGGCCGGCGCGAATCTCATCCGAGCTCATCGTACCATTGCCGTCGGCGTCGTAACGAGAAAACCAGCGACTCGAGGGCGCGTCGATCTCCTCCTTCGTGAGCTCACGGCTACCATCGGCGTCGAGCATATCGAACAGGGTGGTGCTTCCGAGGCGGAGAAACAAGTGGCCGCGACGCTGGAACTCGTCGGTCGAGAGCTTGCCGTCGCCGTCGACGTCGGAGGCAACGAACAAGCGGCCCTGCTCGGCCAGAATCTCCTCGACGCTGACGGCGCCATCGCGGTCGGTATCGAACAATTGCATAAAGCGCTCGGCCTGGCGCGCGGCGTGATCGGTCCGGGCCTGAGCCGTACGCCGCTCGGCAGGCGCAGCAGCCGCGCCGGCCGCTTGTGCGAGCGCCTCGGCGGCGCTCAAGGCGACGAGCGCGCCGACGGCGACGGCGAGCACGGATTGTAGGCCGAGTTGCTTGGGAACGAACATTGGGGCGGTCTCCTTGATCGGGCCACGCGGGCGGTCGGAGGCTTTCCACCTATACACGCCACGCCCCCGCCAAACCCGTCGCGGGCAAAGGAAGAAAAGCCGGCCGCGATCAACATTGGGCTTGCGCGTCGGGGCCTGGATACGGTGTAACCAGCCCAGTCCGCAAAACACGGAGCGCCCATGTCCCGTAAGCCACGCCCGCCGACGCACGCCTACAAGGACCCCGATTTCCTCGACAGCCGCGATGCGCGGTCCTTGCGCATTCTGTCGGAGTACCTGGAGCCGCTGAGCCGCTTCGCCCATCACAAGGTGGACGACACGATCGTGTTCATGGGCTCGGCGCGGATCGCGTCGCGCACCCAGGCGGAAGCTGAGGTGGCCGCGGCGGCGAAGGGCGACGGCGACGTGGAACGGGCGCGCATGAGACTTGAGATGTCGGCCTACTACGAGGCGGCGCGCGAGCTCGCCCGCCGCCTCACCGAGTGGTCCAAGGGGCTCGGCGCCGAATATCGGCGCTTTGTCGTGTGCACGGGCGGCGGACCCGGCATCATGGAAGCCGCCAACCGCGGCGCCTCGGAGGCCAAAGGGGTTAGCGTCGGCCTGACCATCGCCATCGCGTTCGAGGAGTTTCGCAACGACTTCGTCACGCGCGAACTCGGCTTTCACTTCCACTACTTCTTCATGCGCAAGTTCTGGTTCTCCTACCTGGCCAAGGCCGTGTTGGTGTTCCCCGGCGGGTACGGCACGTTGGACGAGCTGTTCGAACTCCTCACGCTCCTGCAGACCCAAAAGATACGCAAACACCTGCCGATCGTGCTGTTCGGCACCGAGTACTGGGACGAGGTGGTCAAGTTCGACGCCCTCGTGAAGTACGGCCACATCAACGCCGAGGACCTGAACCTCGTCTATCGCACGGACTCGGTCGACGATGCGTTCGATTTCGTGACCCGCGAGCTCGTCACCCACGCGCTGGCCGCGCCGGGAGCCACGCTTTAGCGCGTTGACCGCATCATCCGTCGTGAGTCATGGTGGTCGATACGGCCTACCCGAGGTGGCCGGCGAACGTACGAGGCGCATCGATGCCGGCACGTGATTCTCTCTCGTCAGGTCCCGACACTTTCCGCGCGGAGGCCGAGAGCTCGGCAACGCTGCCGGCCCACTACTACAGTGACGAAGGCGTGTTCGCCCGCGAGAAGGACGAGATCTTCTACAAGTCCTGGCAGTTCGCGGGCTACCTCGACGACCTTGTCGAGCACGGCGACTACATCGCGACCCGCATCCTCGACCAAGGCGTGTTCGTCGTGCGCGGGCGAGTGGGCGAGCTGCGCGGCTTCTACAATGTGTGCAGCCATCGTGGCCATGAGCTCGTCACCGGCAAAGGGCGAAAGCGCGTGATCACCTGCCCCTACCATGCCTGGTCCTTCGATACCGAGGGTAACCTCAAGGCGGCCGCCAACGCCGATGCCGTGGCCAACTTCGACGCCAACGACTTTTGCCTCAGCGAGGTCCGCGTCGAGACGCTCGCCCACATGGTGTTCGTCAACCTCGACAACGACGCACCATCGCTCAGCGAGCAGGCGCACGGCCTGGTCGAGGAGTTCCGCGACGCCGTGCCCCACTTCGACGACCTGAAACTCGCGCGTCGCGACCCCTTCAAGGTCGGCGGCAACTGGAAGCTCGTCGTCGACAACTACGTCGAGTGCTACCACTGCCCGCCCGTCCATCCCGGGGTCATGGGCACCGCGGACTCATATATGGAGCCGAGCTTCGAGACCACGGAACACGCGTTCTACTCGACCCATGTCGTGCGCGGCAACGCCGACGTCATCTCGCGCAAGAAGGAAAACCTGCCCTACGATTTCACGCCCGACGACGTCCTCCAGGACGTCTATCTTTGGTGGTTGTGGCCCAATACCATGTTCATGGCCCACCAGGGCGACAGTAACTTCCAGGTCTTTCACGTCATCCCGCACTCGCCGGCGCACACGGTGGAACACATCGACAACCTCTGCCTCACCGTCCCGCCGAGCGCGCTCGACGTCGCGATGATGGACAACTTCCGAGACGTCGTGCAGCCGCAGGACATCGGCGTTGTCGAGAGCGTGCAGCGCGGCCTGCGCTCGCGCGGCTTTCGCCATGGGCGGCTGATGGTCGATGCCGAGCACTCGTGGCGCAGCGAGCACGCGGTCCACCATTTCGACAATCTGGTGTGGACGGCTCTGAACGGCGCGAACTACGCCTAGCCGTCGGCCCTGGGGATCAGCGCGCGGCGCGATCACTTACAGTCGCCGCAGCGGTGAAGGCGGCCGCGAGCACGAGGGTGGCCAACCACCAATTTTGCCACATCCCGAATGACAGCGACGCAAACCCGAGCGCCGCGGCGGTGACTGCGGCCGCGGTCGCCTGCGCGACTCGGTCGAGCCGGGCCGCGCCGGCCAGCGCCAACACGACGAGCGCCGCGAAAGCGGCGGCGCCGGGGAAGCCGAGCTCGAGCCAGGCCTGGAGCGGCGCGCTGTGAGGATGAAGGGGCATGAGCTCGGCGTGCTCCCTGAGCAACTCAGGTCCCACAGGCACCAACCGTGAGGCGTGCAACCCCCAGCCCGTCAGCGGCCGCTCCGCGATGCGCCGTGCCGCGAAGTCCCAAACGACGAGACGATGGATGCCCGACGCCCCGAGGTCCGGAAAGGCCGCGAGCACGCGCCCTGTTGCAAGAACGGTTTGGGGCAGCAGGGGGACCGTAGCGACGCCTACAGCGACCACCACGGCCAGGACCCAGGTCGCGCGCGAGCCAGCCCACAGAACGACCGCGAAAACGAGGCCGCTCAAGACGAGAACGAGCTGCGCCGCCGCACTCTCGCCAGACAGGACCACCGACACGGTGGCGAGTACGGTGGCGAGGCAAACCCATCGCCACCCACGCCGCCAGAGCATCAGGAGCGCCGGCCACAGAAAAAGAACCGCGACGCTGATACCGGCATTGAGGATGGCCGGCAGAAGCGCTGGATCTCCCGACGCGAGGCCGCGCACCGCCCGGCTGAGAACCAGGTCGCCTACGAGCTCGAGCGCGAGCAGCGCGAGACCGAGAAACAGGCCGGCCGGCGCCATCGTCTCGAAGGCGCCCGCGCGCTCGGCCGACAGCGCGCGGGCCGCGGTGATGAAAATCACAGCGGCGAGCGCGATCATCACCAGCGATTTCCACAGGTTTAGGGATTCGAGTGGGGCGATCGACCAGGCGGCGCTCGCCAGGCTCCACGCCAGCAGCGCGGCAAGGATGGCGGCCAGCGGCGTGCGCAGCGTCGCCTTCAATGAGCGCGCCGTCGCCGCATGCACCAGTAGCGGCACCGCGGCCAGCGCCAGCAGCACGACCTCGCCCTTGGGCGAGATCACCGCCAAGGGGACGAACGCGAACGCCGCGGCGCCGAGAACGTGGCCCGAGTGCAGGCGGCCCGCTAGCCCTGCCGCCCTCACGATGCAGCCAGGGCGTCCATGTCTACGAGCTGCCCCGCCCGCATCCGATACCTGCGATCGGCAAGCGCGAGCAAGGTCTCGTCATGGCTCGCAACGACGATAGCCGTGTCGCCCTTGAGGGCACGCAGGCTGGCGACGACGCGGCGCGCGGTATCGGCGTCGAGCGCACTCGTCGCCTCGTCGAGGATCAGCAGGCGCGGCCGGCGGTAGAGGGCGCGCGCCAGGGCGATGCGCTGGCGCTGCCCGCCCGAGAGTTGAACGCCGCGCTCACCGATGACCGTGTCGAAACCGTCGGGCAGCGCGTCGACGAAGGCGAGGGCATCGGCCTGAGCCGCCGCCTCGCGGGCGCGCGGCATGTCGAGCGGGCGATCGCTAAAGAGCGCGATGTTTTCACCCACAGTGCCGTGGAACATCGGTGCTTCCTGGAGCACGAGGCCGATGTTTGCTTGCCAGCGCGCTATGTCGAGGTCGGGGAACGCGACGCCGTCGAGCCGTAGCTCCCCCGTATCGGGCACCAGCAGACCTGTCACGAGATCGACGAGCGTGCTCTTGCCATGGCCGGACGGCCCGACAATGGCAATGGCCTCGCCGGGCGCGAGACGAAGGGTTACCTCGTGGACGGCGAGGAGGCGACGCGTGGGATAGCGGAAGCTCACCGACCTGAGCTCGAGAGCGGTGTCGAAGACGGGGTCGCGCGTACCCCAAGGCCGTGCCGCCGCGGCCTCGTAGGCGGCCGTGCGCTCGATCCAGTTGCGCACCCATACGCCGTGGTTGCTGGCGCGGAAGAGGCAGCCCTGAAGGGTCACCATCTTCGGCGCCAGACGATAGAACACGGCGAGAAAGACGAGCCCGGTGCTGATCGGCAGGTCGAAGACCTTGAGCACGAGGAAGAGGAAGCCGACGACGAAGAGAATGGCCATGAGCTCGAAGGCGAGGCGCGAATGCTCGACCTGCACGTCCTGCCTGAAACGGGAGCGCTGGTAAGCCGCCACGCGCTCGTGGAAGCGCCGCGCCACCAAGTCTCGCAGGCCCTGACTGAACAACAGTTTGGCGTTGCTCAGTAATTCCGTGCTGTCGCCGATCACCCGCGCCTCGATGTTGCTGGTCTCGGTACTGGCTCTTCGGCCGCGCCGGATCTGCGCGATATAGACCGGGTAGACGATGAGCCCAAAGGCGCCGGTGAGCGCCGCGAGAGGCCAAGACAGCAGCAGTGCGAGGATGATGTACACGAGGCCTGAAATCGCCGCCGTCGTCGCCATCATCAGGTTGAACAAGCCGATCCCGGCCTGAACCGGGTCGCTGTTGAGCGCCTTGACGAGATCGCCGATCTTTTCGCGGGCGAGAGCCGGCCAGTCCATGCCCATCGTCGCCGAGAATAGCGTCCGTCGCATGTGCGCATCGGTGGCGGCGATCAGCCTATGGATGGCTGTGTTGGCGACCCAGGTCAGCACCACCGATGTGACCGTGAACCCGGCGAACGCCGCGAGCAGAGCCGGAATCGTCAGCGGGACGCGGAACTCCGTGAGGACGGCGACGAAAACCCGGACGGCCAGGTTCGTGTCGGCGCCAAACGTTCCCGACATGCTGAGCTGGATGAGTGGAATGAGGAGTATCAGCGCACCGCCCTCGAGCAGGGTCGACACACCAGCCAATAGGACGATCAGAGTGAAATAGGGCAGCCGCGCGGATACGGCGTGGCGATAGACCGAAAGCGTACTCGGCATCGTCAGGCGGCGCCGCCAGGCGGGCCTTCGGGCGTCGGCAATTCCAGAAGCTGTGCCATCAAACGCGTTTCGTGGGCGACGATCGCCGACTCGTCGAACATCCGCTTCGCCAGCTTGCGGCAGGCGCGGGCGAGACGCCGGGCGCCGGCCGGATCATCGAGGGCCTCGCCGATCTTGGCCGCGAGATGCTCGGAATCGGGGAAATCCGCCAGATAACCGGTCTCGCCCGGACGGATCAGCTCGCGGTGCCATTCGATGTCGAAGGCGACGATGGGCCGCTCGAGCATCGCCGCCTCGACGAGCGCCGCCCCGCCATAAGGAATGATCGCGACGTCCGCATGCCGCGCCGCCGAGGCGATGTAGCGGTGGTCGCGCCAGCCCGCCACGACGAAGCGGCCCTCGAGGCCGGTGCGCCGGACCGCCGCCTCGACCTCGGGCCTGAAGGGGCCGTCGCCGACGATCACCATGGACGTGTCCTGGTTGCGGGCGAGAACCTTGGCGACACCGTCGACCGCCTCCACGAGCCCCTTTTCGGAGCTCAGCCGGGACCACAGCAGCAGAACCCTACCCTGCTCGGGAAAGTCGGCCAGTTTGGCGCGCGCAATAGGTGCCGCGCTGAGGACCTTGGGGTCGATCTTGATTCTCGTCAGCCGCGACTTGCGGGGGTGCGCGCCATTGGCGATCGCGTTTTCCAGGTTGTTGGCGTTGTAGCCCACGACCAGATCGCAGACGCGATAGAAGAGCTGATAGAAGATCTTGTCGAGGACGACCGCCGGAACCCGGATCAGCCTGTTGCTGGAGCGCACGATGCTCGCGTGCCCGCGCAGGAAGTTGATGATATCGAGATTGCCCTGCGCGCGCGCCATTAGCTTCGCGCGGAAGAGCCCGCGCAGCAGGAGACCGCGAAACGCGTCGGGGCCAGGCACGATGATCTCGAGGATCGCAGGGCGAAGGCGCCGCAGCATGCGCAGCGCGATCGGCAGGGCCACCATCTCCCTCAGGAGCTTGTTGAAGAAGGGCAGATACCGCGCGAGGTTCCCCGTCGGCAACCCCCTGATGTCCAAGCCGACGACGCGCCGGTTCAGCCGCACTACGCGGCTCCTCTCGGCGCCCACGAAGAGGCCGACGCTGTAGTCGGTGAGTGGCTTGCGATAGTAGGAATTGGCGTAGTCGCGAGAGCTTCTCGAGATGAAGGTGGCGGCATCGATGCAGGTCAGGCACACGAGAGTCTGCTTCGGCGACGCGTTGCGCTGCCGCACCGTCACGAACAGCACCGCGTAGACGATCATGAACAGAATGCCGAGCAGCAGGGACGCAACAATGTCGACAATCTTACAAACTATTTGAAAGGCGCGACTGGCGGTTTGCGCGGTATTTGTTGAAGCCATGCGCGCGCGTGTCCCCCGCCGCAGGTTCCTGACGGCTTCAGTCATATACCAGCTCGATCCGTTCGCCGTCGATCATGACCCGGCCCAAGGGGCGGGCCGGCGAGCCACCGACGATCGTCGACGGCGAAACCGGGCCATTGACGAAGCTGTTCGCGGCAACCACGCAATGATCCCCGATGTCGCTGCCGGCACCAACGATCGATTGGCTGCCGATATAGGTACAGTCACCGACCTGAACGGGGGCCGCGCGGCGCTCTTCGCGCCCGCCCGAAAGCGCCCGTCTGACGGTGTCATGGGTGTAGATCTGAACGCCGGCGGAGATCGAGCAGAAGGCGCCGATGGCGAGGCCGCCGCCGCTCCCGTCGAGCAGGGTATACGGCCCAATCCAGGTCCCCTCCCCGACGCTGACCGAGCCATACACGAGGCTGCTGTCGTAGATGCTGGCGTCCTCGCCAAAGCCGAGGGCGCGCGCCCGCTCCCAGCGGTCGAAGAGGCCGTCGGCGAAGGGCAGGTGGCGGTCGAAGCGCTTGGCGTTCAAGCCATCCTGGCGCGCGTGCAGGGCGCGCAGCAAATCGGCCAGCTCGTCCACGGTCATGCCACGTCCCTCCCCTGGCCGGCGAGGAACGTCCGGCACCACACCTCGAGATAGAGCAGCGACCACAGGAACAGGCGCCGGTTCTCGCGTCCGCTCAGATGGTCCTCGACCAGCGCGCGTACGGTCTTGCGGTCGAGGAAATCGAACAGCATCGCGCGGTCGTCGAACAGCATCGCACGGACGTAGTCGATGCTCTCGCCGCGAAACCATGAGGCATCGGGCGCGGAGAAGCCCTGCTTTTCTCGCTGCGTCACCTCCTCGGGGATGTTGCGCGCCATGGCGCGGCGCAGGATCAACTTGCCGTCGCGCGTGCGCTCGAAGAACTTGCGCGTCTTGTGGCCAGGTTCGTTCTCGTTGAGCCGCACCACCTCGCCGAGATTGCCGAGCTTCAGGCCCACCGGGACGCGCTGGGCGAAGTCAACGAGATCATTGTCGAGGAAGGGCACCCGCGTTTCCAGCCCATGCGCCATCGAGAGCTTGTCCTCGACCACTAGCAGGCCATGCAGGAACGTCTTGGCCTCGAAATAGAGCGAATGGTTGATGTAGTCCTCGGGCCTGGTCAGCGCCGCGTGGTGGTGCGAAAAGACGTCGCGGAAGATGTCCCGCGTCCATACGTCCGCAACCTCGTCGCGGATCGGCTGAAACACTTGGCTGACGGTGCTGTTGGCGATGAGGCGCTGCCAGAAGGCGTAGTACTTGTCGACATAGTTCTCGAAATCGTCGTTGACGACGGCGCGATAGTAGCGCCACGGATAGCCGCCAAACAGCTCGTCGCCGCCAGTACCGGCGAGGACCACCTTGCCGAAGCGGCCGGCGAGCTGCGCGGCGTAGAAATTGGGATAGCTCTGGCCGACCCGCGGCTCCTCGAGGTGCCACACGAGCTTGGGCATGGCCCGCTCCATGTCGCCGGCCTTGAGAACCATCTCGTAGTGCTCGGTCTTGAACAGATACGACATGTGCTCGGCGCGGGCGCGCTCGTCGAACGCGAGCTCCAGGCCCGAGGCCGAGTGTAGATCGAAGCCGACCGTGAAGGTCCGGAGATAGGGGATCGCCTCTGCGGCGTGGGCCGTGATCGAGCCCGAATCCATGCCGCCCGAGAGATAGCTGCTCACGGGCACGTCGCTAATCAGCTGCCGGGCCACGGCTTGCCGGAACAAGTGATCGAGTTCGTCATCGTAGTCGGCCGTCGCGGCCGCGTTTTCGGGCTCGGCGAAGTCGAAATCCCAGTGGCGCTCGATGCGCGGCTCGGCACCGGCGCGAAGCCTGAGTAGGCATCCGGCCGGCAGCAGGCGCACGCCGTCGAAGAGGGTGCGGTCGTCGAAGAAGTTCTGGAAGGTGAAGTATTCGAGCAACGCCTTCGGATCGATCGCTGGCGCAAACGCGGGGTGGGCGAGCATGGCCTTGATCTCGGAGGCGAACAGAAACGCCGCACCGACCTGACTGTAGTACAACGGCTTGATCCCATAGCGGTCGCGCGCGAGCAGGAGTTCGCGCGTCTCGTTGTCCCATAGCGCGAACGCGAACATGCCGTTGAAGCGCGCGAGCGCCGCCTGGCCCCACTCGGCGAGGGCGTGAAGCACGACCTCGGCGTCGGTGCGCGAGCGGAAGGTGTGGCCGCGCGCCTCCAGCTCCAGTCGCAGGCCCTGAAAATTGTAGACCTCACCGTTGTAGCTGAGGACGTAACGGCCGTCCGGCGTCTGCATCGGCTGGTGGCCGGCGGCCGTAAGATCGATGATCGCAAGGCGCCTGTGGCCGAGGCCGAACGAACCCTCGGTGTAAAACCCCTCGCCGTCCGGGCCGCGATGCGCGAGAGCCGCGGTCATGCGTCGCACGATCACCGGCGCAGCCGGCGCGCCGTCGAGGTTGAGCAAGCCGGCGACGCCGCACATCCGGCTCAGGCGCGCTTGCAGGCGATGATGGTGATGCCGGCGCTCTCGACGACCTCGCGCTCGACCTCCAGGTTCGAGTCCGCGCACCACGCGCGCACCTGTTCGGGGGTCTGGCGGTGTGCGTTCTTCGGCGCGTACCAGTCGTAGTTGATGTGGTTGAGTTCGTCCAACGTCAGAGCGGGATCGTGAAAGGCCTTGAAAACATGCCAATAAAAGAGGCGCTGTACGCTTGTCCTGCCGGCCGGGATACCGAGCAGATCGATCGCCTCCGGGACCACGACATCGACATCGAGGTCGCCGAGCGCCTGGCCCAGCCGCGACAGGGGCATGAGGGCCTGCCACGCCTCCTCGGGGGTCATGCCTTGGAGCCGCTCACGAACATAGTCGTCGCTGAACTCGCGGATCGGGCCCTTGCGCCGATAGACGTAAAGCATGAAGCGCCCGCCGGGCTTGAGCAGCCGCGCCAGGGCCGCAAAGGCGTCGGCCGGCGAATCGGCGTGATGAAGGACGCCCTCGGAGAAAATAACGTCCACGGATTGTTCGGGCAGCGGCAAGTTGGCGATGTCCGCCTGCATGAAGGCGGCGTCGTTCACGCGCTCGCCGACGCGCGTGCGGGCCACGTCGACCGCGCCGGAGATGTCGACACCCAGGTAGCGAACCCGTTGGAGCAGGTCGCCGAACAGCTCGATCGCGGACATGGCGGCGCCACAGCCGGCGTCGAGTAGCAGGGGCGGCTCGCCGGGCTCACGGAGTCACACAGCCTCGCCCATGTCGCCGTAGCGTGCCACCAGCCACGCGCGCGCCCGCGCGAGCGAGGCCGCCGACTCGAAGGTGTCGCGCCGGTGCCACTTCATGGCGAAGGCATCGGCCGTCTGCTGCTGGGTCGACGACGCCAGTTCGCAGCTGCGCAACATACCGTCGCGCTGGACGAACGCGCGTCCGGCAAGGCTTACCGTCTCGTCCTCCGTGGGTGCGTCGATCCCGAGCAACGTCGCCAACCAGGGCGGCGTACCCGCGATGCCGCGCTCAGGCGATTTGTCTGATGCAGTCGACGACATAAGCGTAGTCCTCGGCGCTCATGCGATTGTGGAGCGGAATGGCCATCGAATTGTGCTCGCAGTCGCGGGCCGCCGGATAGGCCTGGGACGCGAGTCCGAACCGGTCGCGATAATAGCCCAGCATGTGAACCGCGTGGGTGCCCGGCCGGGTGGCGATGCCGCGGGCCTGTAGGCGGTCCATGACCTCGTTGCGCGCCAGCGGCGCTGTAGCCGGATCGACGTAGGTCACATAAGCCTGCCAGGCGTGCTGGCCGTCGGCTGGGGGCTGCGGCGTGCGCAGCCATTCGACACCCGCTAGCTCGGCCTCATAGAACTCGGCCCAGCGCTGGCGCTCGGCGATGAAGCGGTCGAGCTTGCCGAGCTGGACGAGCCCGATCGCCGCCTGCACATCCGTCATGCGGTAGTTGAAGCCGAGCTCGTCGACATCGGGCATGAGGTAGGGTCGAGGTCCTTCGTGGCGCGCGGCGTCGGAGATCGATGTCCCGTGGTCACGCAGGCGGCGCACCCGCGCCGCGACGTCAGCGTCGTTCGTCGTCACCATGCCGCCCTCGCCGGTGGTGATCGATTTGCGCGGGTGAAACGAGAATGCGGCGGCGGCGCCGAGGCTCCCGGCCGCCGCCTGGCCCGCGCGCGCGCCGGCGGCACAGGCCGCGTCCTCGACGATAGCGACCCCATCGGGCAGCGCAGCGCGGATGGCGTCGATGTCGGCGCAGAGCCCGAAGAGATGGACCGGAACGATCGCCCGGGTGCGCGGGCTCACCGTGCCCGCAACGGCCGAGGCCTCGATGTTGAAGGTCGTGCGGTCGACGTCGGCGAACACAGGCGTCGCGCCGCAGTAGAGAACGGCGTTGGCGGTCGCCACCCAAGTGAACGCGGGCACGATCACCTCGTCGCCCGGGCCGACGCCGAGGGCGGCGAGCCCGAGGTGGAGCCCGGCCGTACAGGAGGTGACGGCGAGCGCATGGGCAACGCCGTGGCGCGCGGCAAAGGCTTCCTCGAAGGCCGCCACCTTGGGTCCCTGCGTGAGCCAGCCCGACGCGAGGGGTTCGCGGACCGCATGCCACTCTTCGTCACCGACGCTGGGCGCCGCGATGGCGATGGTACGCTCAGCGCCTACGATGCCGCCGCCCGCCGACGGGCGAGCTCCCCCTTGTGCGCGCCTCGCCAGTCGATGAGGTCCTGCAAGCCCTGCACGAGGTCGACCGTCGCGGAGAAATCGATCTCCGCCTCGGCCCGCGCGGTGCTTCCGACCCGGTTCTTCACGAACGTCGGCCCTGCCGGCTCGTAGACGATGCCGCGATTACCGCCCGTGAGGCCCACGATCAGGTCGGCGATTTCGCGGATCGACGTACGCTTTCCGGTGCCGACGTTGTAGAAGCGGTCGTTGACCTCGGCTTTCATGGCGCACAGGTTGGCCGCCGCGCAATCGCCCACCGCTACGAAGTCGTAGGCCTGGCGGCCGTCGCCATAGACGACGAGCGGCTCGTCGCGGTCGACGGAATCGAGCATCTTCATGATCACGGTGATGTAGGCCCCGCGATAATCCTGGCGCGGCCCGTAGACGTTCATGTAGCGCAAGCCCACATAGGGCAGGCCGTAGCGGTGATGGGTGGCGCGCGCCATCGCCTCACCGGCGATCTTGGTGGCCCCATAAAAATTGGTGTTGGTGAAGGGGTGGTCCTCGGTCATCGGCTCCTCGACCGCATCGCCGTAGACCGAGGCCGACGAGGAGTAGATTAGGCGCTGCACACCCTGCGCGACGCACGCCTCGAGCACGTTGTAGGTGCCGCGGACGTTGACGTCGAAGGCCGCGCGCGGGAAATCCTGGCACTGCAGCAGCCATAATGCCGCGAAGTGGAAGACGCCGTCTGCGCCCTTGAGCGCGGCGTTGAGGATGTCGGTCTGGCATATGTCGCCACCGACCGGATAGACCGAAACCCGGGGGTCGCGCAGCGCTTGCTCGATATTGTCGTGATCGCCCCGCGTGAAGTTGTCGTAGATCACGATTTCGCCCACGTCCTCGCGTGTCAATTGGTCGACGGTATGCGAGCCGATGAGTCCGGCCCCGCCGATCACTACGAACCGCTTGCCGCGAATGTCCATCCTGTCCGGGTGCGCGGCTGCTTACAGCGAAGCGCGCACCGCCTCGACGATGCGCGCCTGCGCCGGCGCCTCGAGGTAGGGATGGAGCGGCAGGCTCAGGACCTCGGTCGCGAGGCGTTCGCTGACCGGGAGGCCGCCCGGCGCCGTCGGGCAGTCCCGGTATGCGGCCTGTTGGTGTAGCGCTTTCGGGTAGTAGATGGCGGTCGGGATGCCCTCGGCCTTGAGTCGCGCGGCCAGGCGGTCGCGCTCAGGCACTCGAATTGTATATTGCGCCCACACGGAGTCGGCGCCCGGGGCGATGATCGGGCACTCGACGAGACCGCCGAGCTCTTCATCGTAGCGCGCCGCGACCCGGCGCCGCGCCTCGATTTCATCGTCGAAGACCGTTAGCTTGGCAAGTAATATGGCGGCCTGAAGCGTGTCCAGGCGACCGTTCATGCCGATGCGCCGGGCGTCGTATTTGTGCTCGCCCTGGCCGTGAACGCGGAGCGATCTCAGTGTGGCCGCCGTCTCCGCATCGTCGGTGAACAGCGCGCCGCCATCGCCGTAGCAGCCCAGTGGCTTCGCCGGAAAAAAGCTCGTCGCGGTCATGGGTGCCAGTGCGCCCACGGGCCGGCCGTCGCGGCTCGCGCCGAGGCTTTGCGCCGCATCCGCCAGTATCCAGGCATCCGCTGCCGCCGCTATAGGCGCGATCGCCTGATAGTCGGCCGGCTGCCCGAACAGGTCCACGGCGATCACCGCGCCTGGGCGCAAGCCGTTGGCCCTCGCCTGATCGATGGCGGCGGCCAAGCTCTCCGCCCCGATTAGGAAATCACCCGCGGTCACATCGACGAACACGGGCGTCGCGCCGACGAGCGCCACGACCTCCGCGGTCGCGACGAACGTGAAGGCGGGAACGAACACGGCATCGCCTGGGCCGATTCCGCCCGCGAGAAGCGCGAGCAGCAAGGCATCAGTGCCGCTCGCGCAAGACACGGCGTGCCCCACCCCGACGCGCGCCGCGAGCCGGCTCTCGAGCTCGGCAACCTCAGGCCCCATGATAAAGCGGCCGTGCGCCTGCACCTGCTGAATGGCCGCATCGATCCGCGAGCGCAGCCGTTCGCGCTGTGGCTTGAGGCCACCGAACTCGATGGGCCCGGGTTGCCCGTCCACGAGCGGCACGTCTTGGGCCGGGAGCGTCATTGCGCGGCGCTTTCGATCACTTCTTCCAGCCGATCCGGGCCGGTTTCCGCGTAGCGCCGCCCCGACCGCGGGCACACGAGGGCCGCATCGAGCCGCTCCCCGGCATGGCCCACCCAGCCGATTCGCCGCGCCGGTACGCCGGCGACGAGCGCGAATGGCGGCACGTCGCGGGTGACCACGGCGCCGGCAGCGATCAGGCAGTAGGCGCCGAGCTCGACCCCACAGACGACCGTGGCGTTGGCCCCGATCGTCGCGCCGCGGCGGACCACGGTCGGCATGAACTCGTCCTTACGATCGATCTCGGCCCGCGGCGTCAGTACGTTGGTAAACACCGCACTGGGGCCGCAAAACACCCCGTCCTCGAGGGTAACGCCCTTGTACAAGCTCACATTGTTCTGGATAGCGCAGTCGTCGCCCACGGTGACGTCGGGCCCGATCATCACGTTTTGGCCGATGCGGCATCGGGCGCCGATGCGGCTCCCCTCGATGATGTGACTGAAATGCCAGATCCGTGTCGCCTCGCCGATCGAGCTGGGCTCGTCGACGCGCGCGGTATCATGGATAAGGACACCGCGGCGCCCCGCCGCCGCCGAGGCCGGGGGGGGTGACGCCATCGATACCTGCGCCGCCTCGAGAACGCGCAGGACGCGCAATGCCTCGGCGCCGTCCGTGCGACAGACCTCGTCGCCCGCCATGCAGGCGAGGAAGTGTCGGCACTCTTGCTCGAGCGGCTCGCCGGCCTCGAGCGCCACCGGCTTGCCGTCCGCCTTGGCCGCCACCGGGACGCCGTCCTTCCATTCGACACGGTGAGGGTAGACGACGAGCTTGCGCTCCCACGGCTCGAGGTCATCGAAGACCGCCATGCCGCCATCACCGACGACCACCAGCATCTGCTCCTTGAACGGGTGCAGCCAGGAGACGAACACGTGCGCGCTCTCACCGCCGGGAAACGACAGGTGGGTCGTCGTCACGTCGGCAATGGTCTTGTGGAGGTAGCAGCTTCCGGTGGCCGTGACCGTCTCGGGCTCGGCCCCGACGAGCGACAGGATCATCGATATGTCGTGGGGCGCGAAGCTCCACAGGATGTTCTCCTCGCGTCGCATCTTGCCGAGGTTGAGGCGGTGCGAGTAGATGTACTGCAGCCGGCCGAGCGCCCCTTCGCTGACCAGTGCCTTCAGCCGCAGGAACGCGGGGTGATACTGGAGGAGGTGGCCGACCATGAGGACGCGACCGGCCGCCTCGGCACGCGCGCACAGGTCTTCGCCATCTGTGGTCGTAAGTGCGAGCGGCTTTTCAACGAAGACGTGTTTACCCGCGGCCAGGGCCTCGCCCACCAGCATCGCGTGGTTCGCCGCCGGTGCGGCGACGACGACGCCAGCAATCGCGTCGTCAGCCAGGATCTCGGGCAGGGACCGGACGGCAACGCCGAATTGCTCGCCCAGGCGCAAGGCCGCCGCCGCGTCGCGATCGTTGATGGCCGCCAACGCGTCGAGCGCACTGAAATTGCGAACGAGGTTTTGCCCCCACGCGCCACAGCCGATGACGGCGACGCGCGAAGCCCTGCCGCTACCCTCGCCGGAACTCACACGACCACCGACAAGAATGCTCAGACCGCCGCCGCGGCCCGTTCAAAGGATTTCATCGGCTGTGGATTGCCGGGTTTGCGCTGCAAAGTCAAGGTTCTTTCAGGAGCGCGCCCGCTCCACCATTCGCGAGAGTGCAAGGGCGTTCTTGACCGCGTGACCCGGCCCCGTCGTTGCCGAAATAGGCGTCGGCGTCGTGGCCCACCCCGACCCACGAGCGGAGCCGCCGCGCCCATCCCGACAGCGCCCGCGGCCGTCAAGTCCGGCGCGCCGTCCTCCGCTAGTCGGTGACGGGCAGCACCGTCTTGGCCGTGGGGCCCTTTTGGGCGTCTTCATCGATCGCCATGAGGCGAACCCGGTGGCCCACGTCGAGATCGTCGAAAGCGTCGCCGTCGACGGCATTCCGGCTGAAATAGACCTCGCGGCCATCGTTGGTCGCGATGAAGCCGTAGCCCTCGTCGGCGAAATAGCCGACCACCTCGCCCTCGAGCACGAGCTCGTGGTGTTTGCCCTCGCCGCGTCGCTTACGCGCATGTTCCTCGAGACGACGCTCCATGGCGTCGAAGGCATCGCGAACGGCGACGTTAACATCTTCGTGGGCATGGGGATCGCCGGGGTCCCGACTCACGGCGATTTCGCTGCCCGGCACCCGCACGACGATGCGGACATGGTGGGCGTTGCCCTTGCGATGGGTGTGGTGCGGCGCAGTGACCGCGACGTGGCAGCTCGTGATGCCGCGGTGGAACTGCTCGAGCTTGTCCGCTCGCTGCCGCACCCGCGCGTCGACCGCGTCTGAGCGATCCATATTGTGGTAACTGATTTCAAGCGGCATTTGCATCGCTGGTCCTCACGTCATGCTGAGCCCCAAGAAGCAGGTGCAGCGAGTCCACGCCTTAACCCTGGTCAATCCCGGCCCGTGACCGAGCGAGGTGTGCGCTCGGCCTATTTGACCACCTTCACCGGGTTGCGCAGGGTGCCGACACCGTCGACCTCGACCTCCACGACCGCGCCGTCAAGGAGAAAGACAGGCGGCTCGCGCGCGAATCCAACGCCCGAGGGAGTTCCCGTCGAGATCACATCGCCGGGCTCGAGCGTCAAGAATCGCGATAGGTAGGCGATGATGTCCGCGCACGAATAGATCATGTCGGCGGTGTTCTCCTCCTGCATGGTCTTGCCATTGACGCGGCAGCGAATACCCAGCGCCTGAGGATCGGGTATCTCATCGCGGGTGACGATGGTGGGCCCGAGTGGGCAGAAGGTATCGAAGCTCTTGGCGCGGCCGACTTGGCCTTCGGCAAACTGGTGGTCGCGCGCCGACACGTCGTTGCACACGGTGTAGCCGTAGACGTAGTCGAGCGCCTTTGCCTGCTTCACGTCGCGCGCGCGCCGCCCGATGACGAAGGCGAGCTCGACCTCGTAGTCGACGCGCCTCGAATCCCGTCGCCGATAGATGATGGGCCGGTTGTGGCCGATCAGCGCGGTGGTGTACTTGCAGAAGGATTGCGGCGCCTTGGGCACCGGCAGGCCGGATTCCTCCTGGTGCTTCTTGTAGTTGAGGCCGATGGCGATGACTTTCGAGGGTGCGGTCACTGGCGCGTGGTAGCGCGCCCGCGCGGCTGGAAACGCCTCCGCGACCGGCCGTACCCGAGCAGGATTGCGCCCGCTCACCAGGAGCTCGCGCAGCGGATCGACGCCGGGGCGCTCGAACGCGCGGCCGATGGGTGTGGCGATGCCCTTCCTCAGGCGGACGAGGTACGCTTTGCGGTCAGGCGCAACGAGTGTGGCGAGACGCATGGGAATATATCCTCGTTGGCGCCGCGGCGGGGTGCCGCGCCGAGGCGCCGGCACCCGTGCGGTCGCGGTGTGTCATCACGACGAGGGAACGTAGGCCTTGGCTTCGATCTCGATCAGCATGTCGGGGTGTAGCAGCTCCCCCTGATAGCCATGCGCTATGAATCCCCGCTTGGGGAGGTACTCGCGGGCCATGGCATCGACGACCCCGAAGTCCTCGCGCCGCTTGATGAAGAAGCGAATCTCGAAGACATCGTCGAGCGAACAGCCGGCCGCCTCGCACACCTTCTTGATGTTTTCGAAGGTGAGGCGCGTTTGCTCCTCGATGGTCGGCGCGAGCTTGCGATCGGCCATCGCGCCGGACACGTTGGTCAGCGCGGAGGTTCCCGAAATATGGAGGTAGTCTCCGATCTTGACCCCGCGGTCGAAATGGCCGACGGGTTCGGCCAGGGTTGTCGGATTAATCACGATCTTTGCCATCGGTATCCTCCTTGGTCTGATGAGATCGAAGTCAAATCGGGCCGCTGGCTGCGGGACGCCATCCTAGCACGTCGCAACGCCGTTCCCATCGCCCCACCGGCCGCGGAACGCGGGCCCCCGCGGCTACTCAGCCGTCGCCGTTCATCAACAGGTGGTAGTTGCGCCAAAAGCCGCGCACCGGAACCTCCGTCACGAGATGGTCCTGTTCCTCGACGGCGCCGATGCCGCCCATCTCGATCACCGAGTGATCGTTGCGCTCGCGTCGGATGGCGCGCTGAATCCCCACCCCCGATTCGCCGTCCTCCATGGAGATGAGGCCGCCCGGCCCGACCAGGTTGACCTGGCGGTTCCGCATGCGCCGGAGCTCGGGATCGTCATCCGCGTAACCGAAGTAGGTCCAGTAGAGATCGAATTCGTCCGGATTGCGCGGCCGGACTTGCCGCGTCGCCAGGGTGTTGGACAGGCGCTGGAACAGGACGCTCGGAAACACCGACATCATGTCGATGGCCCGCCCTTGGCCCTCCTCGTCGCGGAACTCGACGATCGTGGGGTCCTTGAGGCTCAGGGTGCGATCGAAGACGCCGGTGCCCTCGTACTCGGCCTCCGCGTGGTCGGGGTCGTCGCTATCGTAGAAGGCATACTGGATCTGATGGCGCCGGTGTTGGTCCATGACCGTGCCGCCGGCCTGCGTTTGCCTGAACAGGCCAAAGGTCGCCTGGAATTGATGTAGCAGGCCGGCGTGATAGGGATCGGTCAGGTTCTCGAAATAGAGCTTCCAGTTCGACGGCATGCGCTGGCGCAGATAGCCGAGGATCTCGATGGGCCGCGCGAACAGGGTGTCGAGGAAGGCGCGCATGGAGGCCCCGAGGAAATCCTCGAGGGGCTCGATATTGGGGTCGAAAGAGCCAAAGATCACGCCGCGATAACTCCCGACCCTGAGCGTCTTGAGGCCGTGCGCCGCGCGCTCGAAGCTTGCCGGCATGCCGCCCTTGCCGTCGATGCCGCGCTGGAAGGGCACGCCGATGAGATTGCCGGCGAGGTCGTAGCACCAGTGGTGGTAGATGCAGGTGTGGCTTTGGCGGTTGCCCTGAAGCTCGCGCACCACCGTCGAGCCGCGATGCGCGCAGCGGTTGAGGAAGGCGTGCAAGCTACCGTCCGCGTCGCGGTTGACCACGACCGAGCGGTCGCCGACAAAGACGGACTTGAAGTCGCCCGGCCGAGGTACCTCGGCTTCGAGCGCGAGGTAGCACCACACCGGGCCACGAAAAATTCGCTCCTGCTCGCGCTCGAAAATGTCCTGATCGCCGAACACCGCGTAAGGCACGCGGCTGAAGTCGGGCGCGGGCCAGCTCAGTTCATTCCACTCGACCATCGCGGCACTCCTCGCTGTGGGCGAAGCCGATTGTCGCCCCTCGGCGGCTAGCCGAAACTGCCCGTCTCGGCGTGAATGGCGCCGATTCGGGCTAGGGTGTCTTCGTCCAGCGCGGCGTCGGGAACCGTGAGCAGCGCATCGAGCTGCTCCATGCGCGTGCAGCTCGACAGCGCGGCGGTTACGAACGGGCGGCTCAGAATCCACGCGATCGCGAGGCTCGCGGGCGCGAGCCCCACCGACTTGGCCACGTCCGCGTAGCGATCGGCCGCGGCTAGCATGCGCGGCGCCGTGTAGCCCCAGTCGCGGTACACGCCGTGCTGCTCGAGCCGGGAGCCCTTGGGCAGGGCGCCACCCGAGTATTTCCCGGTAAGGACACCCATCGCCAGCACGGAGAAAGCCATGCCCCCGATGTTCTCGCGCTCGCAAACCTCCGCCATGCCGCCCTCGAACTGGCGCTCCAGCAGATTGTACAGGTTTTGCGCGCTGACGACGCGGGGCAAGCCATGGCTCTCAGCCAGCGCGGCCAGCCGGGTCAGCCCCCAGGGGGTTTCGTGGCTGACGCCATAGTAGCGCACCTTGCCCGCCTCGATCAGCCGCTCCATCGCCTCCAACTGATCAGTGAAAGGGATTTCGCGATCGGGCCAGTGGGTCTGGAAAAGATCGATGGTGTCGGTGCCGAGCCGCTTGAGTGAGCCCTCGACCGCGGCCGTCAGGTGGTGCAGGTCGAAAGCCGTCTGGCCGTGGCGGATGTGCGGCATTGCGTGGCCGCCGGCGACGCTCGGGCCCGTGATCTTGGTGGCGACGACGACCGCATCGCGTGGCTTGGTGGCGAGCCACTTGCCGATGATTTTTTCCGATCGGCCATAGGACTTGGCGGTCGGCGGGGACGCGTATTGCTCGGCCGTGTCGAAAAAGTTGATGCCGCCGTCGAAGGCGCGATCGAGCTGGCGCAGGCTTTCCTTCTCGCCCACCATGCCGCCGAGCGTCATGGTGCCGAGACAGAGCTCCGAAACCCGAAGCCCACTGCGGCCAAGCCGCCGATATCGCATAGCGCCCCCGAGAGCGGAGATTGGCGTGTACCCAACGCGGCCGGAGTCTCGGGGCCCGACCCCCGCCCTGTCAACCTCGGCATCCGGGCGCTGGGCTGGCCCTTGTTTCTAATGGGGCTTATATACGAAAGTGACGCCCGCCGCGCCACGGCCCCGCTTGCCGCCGGAGCGCACCCCGCCGAGATAGGCGTCGTCCATCTCCACCCACCCCGAGAGCGGCGTCTCCTCCTCGCGCCGGGCCATCACCGCCATGATCTTGTGCTTCACAGTCCAGGCCGTCGGCTGTTTGACCCCGAGACGGCGGCCGAGTTCCACCGACGAGATGCCGTTCTTCGACGTCACGACCAGATGGATGGCTGCGAACCAGATCTTCAGCGACAGCTTGGTCGCGTGGCAGATCGTGCCCGCTGTGGGCGATGTCTGCGTCTTGCAGCGGTTGCATTGATAGAGACCCCGGCCGGCCAGCAGACAATGCCCGCGATGGTCGCAGGAGGGGCAGACAAACCCGTCCGGCCAGCGCAGCCGGACCAGCGCCGCGCGGCACTGCTCCTCGGTGCCGAAGGCCTCGCGAAACACTTCGTCGGTCAAACCACGCACGCGCGATGCAACCTTGAACCCCATATAGCCGTGACCTCCGCGTGCGGAACATATTGAGAACATACGCGTCCTAAGGCGGAGTGTCACGGATAAGCAGGAACGCGGTTGTCGCCAATCCCCTTTTCCGACTGTCCCCCGTCAGAGATCCTTTATTGCAGCTGGTCCAAAGAGTTCCTGGAGGCCGGCAAGCGCCGGCTGGGGGGCGATACGGCGCGTGCAGCAACCAGCAGGGTGTTGTCAGAAAAAATGGATTGATGTGCAGATGGGGCATCCATAGTTTTGCCAGATGCGAAATCCCTTCCGCTATTTCAACAGTTCGCCAGAGGTCATCCGCCTCGCGGTGATGATGTATGTCCGCTACCCGTTGCCGCTGCGACAGGTCGAAGATCTTATGTTCGAGCGCGGTGTCGACGTCTGCCGGAGGCTGCGGAATAGCGGCATGGGCGTCGCCGTCCAAGGGCAGGTGTAAAACGGCGAGTGAGTTAGACGCCTGAGCACAGTTCTGGGGCGGATTGTCGTTCCGGCGGTCGACCGGATTGCCGGCCGCTTGGCCTGTCACTGTTGAAAGGCTGCCGGATAGCGGACATCCACAACCTGCTTCCGGGACCATGCGAAGGGAGAGTCGCTTCGTGTGCCGATACATGACTCCCACCAGATGAACCACAGCGCCAGGGCGTGATTTCTGAGCTTCCATCCCCTCAGCACGGTGCGCCTCGTCTCGCCGTCCTGATCGACGCCGCGTTCCCCGCACGCGCGGGGATGAACCAGCGGGGCGTGCGTCGCGGGCGGCAATACCGAGCTCGCATGTTCGCGGCGATGCGGTTTGTCGCGCGCCGGCTGCCCGCTCGAGTCGAGCGTTGCCGTGGCGTGCGTGACGTCTCACAATACCTCCGCCCGCCTTGCGCTATCCAACGATCATTATCGGACCGAAGTGAAGCGATTCGACGTCGCCCTGTTCGTGCTTGCCGCCGGCTTCGTGCTGTTGCTGTTCAACGGCGGCACACGATTCGTGATGGGTCTGACGCTCGGTCCGATGACCGATGACCTCCAATGGGGCCGCGGGACGCTCTCCTTCATCACGCTCGTGTTCCTTGTGGTGTCGTCTCTGGCGCTCCCGTTCGCGGGTCGCCTCGTCGACCGGTACGACGCCCGCCTGATGCTGGCCGTTTCGACGCTTGTCGCTTGCCTGAGCGTTGGCATGATGGGCCTCATCGAAACGCCCCTCCAGGCGGTGGTGCTGTACGGGGTTGGGTTCGGCGCCGCAACCGCCTGCACCTCGGTCCCGGCAATCGGCGTCATGATCAGCCGCTCGTTTCCCGATCGCATGGGCTTGGCCAACGGCGTCGCGGTATCGGGATCGGGAATTGGTCAATTGCTCATCGTTCTCGCCCTGACGGCACGGATCGAAGACTGGGGTTGGCGCGGCTCTTTCGTAGCGCTCGGCATTGCCGGCGCGATCCTGGTCCTGCCGATGACGTTCTTCGCCGTGGCGCCGCGCGATCACGGCGCTGCTCAACGCAGCACGGTCACCGGCCAATTGACAGCGACCGATGCCTTGCCGTTGCGCTCGATCGTGCGCTCGCGACCGTTTTGGCTGCTGGTTGCGATCTACGGAATTTGCGGGTTCCAGGATCACTTCGTGGCCCTGCATGTCGTCGAGTTCGTGCGCGACCACGGCGTCGGTTCGCTGCTCGCGCGTAATTTGTTCGCGTTCATGGGGCTGTTCGGGGTGGCGGGGGTGGTCGGTTCGGGCTATCTGTCGGATCGGCTCGGCCCGATCATGCCGACCGCAATTTGCTTTGCCCTGCGAAGCGCGATCTTCGCGATGGTCGTTGTCAGCAATGAACCGATCGCGATTGCCGCATTCGCGCTGCTCTACGGCCTGACGTTTTGGATGACCGCGCCGCTTTCGGCGGTGTATACGCGCGAGCATTTCGGGACCGCCCATCTGGGCACCATCAACGGCATCATCACCATGGTTCACAACGGCTTCGGCGGACTGGGCGCTTATGCCGGCGGCGTCGTGTTCGATAGCTACGGCAACTACCAGCCGATGCTGCAGCTTCTGCTTGGGATGGCAATCCTGGCTCTACTGCTGACTCCGGGAATACGCGCGCCGCGGGCGTGATGCCGAGCCGCAACCGCAGCGAACCGTCCACCTCGATATCTTTCAGGGCTGCGCCCAGACGTTGATACTCGACATCCGATAGAAACCGCTCGCGCTTCTCCTCTCGGAATCGCTTCACATGCCGGCACGGGTTCGAGCCGTCGGGGCGGAGATCCCACAGCTCCGCCAGATTGAACATCTTGGACAAAACCCCAAGCGTACGGTTGGCCTGATAGGGCGTGTCGGATCAGCCATGTGGCGGCGAGCGAGGGCGGCAGCGTGAGGCGTACGATGCTGCGGCCGCCCGCCGGCAGTAGGGCTTCGGTTGCCCTTTGGGTCTGGTGTATCGCGGGTTCGATCTGCTCGAGGTAGCGGCGGCCGGTATCGGTCAGTCTGGGGCGCTTGCCCGCGCGGTCGATCAATGCCGTACCGAGGAATTCCTCGAGCCGCCGCACCTGGTGACTGATCGCCGATTCCGTCAAGCCGAGGCTCTCAGCGGCATCGCGATATTCGATCATGCGTGGCCGCAGCATGAAACGCTCGCAACGCGGCAAACGGCGGCAGCGTGATCTTGCGCTTTGGCATTCTCCGAGCGTGCGGCAGGTGTGAACGGAATTCAAGGTCAAGGCCGCGTCAAGGCCCGTGCCTGCGGCCACGCCCGTCGTCGAACCGGCCGCGAGCAGCGTAGGCAGGCCTCGGGCCTGATCGCTCCGTCCGCGGGCTCTCGATCGCGTCGTCATTGAAATTGCCTATGTCTCGTGCCGACACTCGTTCAAGATGGTCTCCAACGGATATGGAAAGGGAGTCCGATGGCGATAGCGCTTTCCCATGGCGGAGACACGGTCTTCACGTCCGCTGCACCGGCTGACGAGGTTCTTGTGGGCACGATCGAGGGCGTGGTTTGTATCAAGCGCGATGCGGGCGGCGCGGGGTGGCGAATCGCCGACCGCTGGTTGACCGACAAGCACGTCCACGCGCTGATCATGGAGCCCGTGAGCGGCGTGATATTCGCCGGTGCGAATGGGGACTCCGTCTACGCCAGTGCGGACGGCGGGCGCAGTTGGGAGCGCCGCGACGATGGTCTCACGGAGCCCGACATCTACTGCCTTGCGTCGGCACGGCGCAACGGCGGCGCACGAATCTACGCCGGCACCGAGCCGGCTCACTTGTTCTACAGCGACGACGTGGGACGCACCTGGTCGGAGCTCGCGGCGCTGCGCTCGGTCGACATGTCGGCGTGGACCTTCCCTGGGCCGCCCCACCGCGCCCACACGAAGCATATCAGCTTCCACCCCAACGACCCCAACACGCTGTTCGTCGCGATCGAACAGGGCGGATTGTTGAAGAGTGAGGATGGCGGCGAGACATTCACGGTGATTCGGGGCATGGACGATGACGTGCACCGCACGGCCCTTGATCCCTCGAACCCGGACCAGATTTATCTGACCAGCGGTGTCGGCGCTTATGTCACGCAAGACGGGGGCACGACATGGGAGCATCGCACCACGTCGGATCACGAGATCGGCGGCTACCCCGATTGCCTGGTCATTCACCCGCGCCATACCGAGAATGTTTTCGTCGCTGCGGCAGCGACCGGCCCGGGCTCCTGGCACGAGCTCGGAACGGCTGGATCGCGCATCTCGAAGACCGTCGATGGGGGGCGGACCTGGACGACCCTGCGCGATGGACTTCCGAACCGGCTCAAGACGTCCATCCAGGCGTTGACGCTAGAGGATTGGGGTGATTCGTTTTCGCTCTTCGCCGCGACGAACACCGGTGAGGTGTGGGCCAGCGAGGATGGCGGCCAACATTGGTCGGAAATCATCACCGACATGGCACCGGTATCGAAGGGGTCGCACCATCAGCTGCTCTAAGCTGATTCATGTAGGTGGCAGCGGCTCACCGGCGCGGCAATAATCAGGGGGTCGCACCGTTCGGCGCAACCCCCTGTGATCTGGCTCCCGGGCCGGACCTGGGACGTGCGGCCCACCGCGCCGGCTAACGTGTCAACGCCGGGCCCAGCGGCGGTGGTCCGTAGATTCTTTAGCGCGGATCTCTCGCGCGAGGACCGGCTATCTGAGCGGGAACTTGCTCAGCACGAAGTCGTTTCCGGCTGCGTGACATCCGAGACAGAGCGGCACCCCGTTCCCGGTGGCCACCGGCTTGGACCCATCGGTCGTGCTGGTCACCTCGTACCAGAACCAGCCCTTGCCGCCGTTGCTGTCGGTGCCGGTCTTCACCGATACCGCCCAGCCTTGCAGCTTTCCATCAGCATCGTACACTCCTTGACGATGCCCGTGCCGGCCGGGTGGGAGTCGTTGCCCGCCCGGAGCGACTCAGCCATCTTGGGGTCCAGGAAAACCCGAACCGGCAGGCCGACCTTCGTGTGCGGCCCGGCCGAGGCGTGCAGCGCCGATTCCTTGGCTGCGAAGTTCTTGTAGGATCCTTCCCGCAAATACCTGAACAGCTCCGGTTGATCGGTTGGCACCACACTGTCGATGCTCGGTGTGTCGGCGGTCGCCTTGAATGCGTTACCGGTCGCGCTCCTCATCGCCGTCTCGATCTCCTAAAAATCCTCGGATTCACTGGTCATGACGCGACCACTCCGCGGTGCCTTGGCGGCTCGAAGAACCGGATAGTACTGAGTGAATACGAAGTCGTCCGCAGCGCTATTCTCGTGGCAGGTGTTACATGCCCCGGTCGGGAACGCTTTGGCACTGTCGGCCAGCGGATAGGAGTGACCAAAGCTGAAATAGGCCCAATTGCCGGGTTCATCGGCAAATCGCTTGGAGTCCTTGATCGTAATCTCCAGTCCAGCGAACTCGCCCATGAAATAGCCGGATCCGCTCACCGCTTGCTTGGCGCCAAACAGCGCCGTTCGCCATGCTCTGCGAATGCTACTGAGCGATATCCCGGACAACGGCGCGAAAATCATCGACGTTAATGAACGTTTGAGGGTTGCCGTGTTCCGAGTTGGCGAGCATTGCGCGGCGATCAACAATCGTTGCTCGCATGCCGGTGGATCACTGGGTGAAGGCGAGTTCGACGGCACCGAGGTCCAGTGCCCCCTGCACGCATTCCGTGTCGATGTCTGGAAGGGCGTTGGCAACGGGCTACTCCAACCCCAAGGTGGACGACCTGTTCGCCCGCGGTGCCGTGGAGATGGATCCCAAGAAACGCGCCCAGATCTACAGCGAACTGCAGAAGACGCTCGTCGATGACGTGGCCTTCGTGTGGTTTCTGGAGGTCCAGCAGCCCCACTTCATCAACACCAAGTTCAAAAACGTGATCACCAACGCCCTCGGCAACAAGGACGACTTCGAGGGCGTCTACATGGTGCAGTAGTCTTCGAGAGTCTTGACGGGCGGGACCGTATTGAGGCGGTCCCGCCCTTTTTTTCCGGCATTCGCCAGACCGATGCCGCAGGGAGGACCGACATGGCTGAGCATGCATGGCAGTTGAGCTACATGCCGCCCCACGATACGGTGCGGGAGGGTATCGAGGTGTGGAAGGCCTGCGAGGACGCGGGCCTCGACGTGCTCGGGCCGGCCGATTCGCAGAACCTGGTGCGCGAGATGGTGGTGTGCCTCACGGCCATCGCCCTATCGACGTCCAGGGCCCGGATCATGAGCTATGCCACCAACCCGATCACCCGCCACCCGACGGTCATGGCCGGCGCCTTCGTGGCACTCAACGAGCTCGCACCCGGGCGCATGATGTTCGGGATTGCCACCGGCGATTCGGCGATTTGGTCGATGGCGCGCAGCCCGGCCAAGCTACAACTCCTGCGCGACTACACTGTTGCCGTCAAACGCCTCTGTCGGGGCGAGGACATCACCTGGGACGGCCATACCTTCAAGCCCGCATGGCGCTTCGAGCCGTTCGACCTGCCGACCTACCTGATGTGCTCGGGCCCGAAGGTTCTGCGCTTGGCGGCCGAGATCGCTGATGGCGCCGTGGTGCATATGGGCTTTGCACCCGAGGACCTGGCCGACGTTCGGCGCATCATCGACGAGGGGCGGCGGGCCGTCGGCAAGGACCCGGCGACCTTCGATGTCTGGTGGAACGCACCGCTCGTGTTCGACGAAAGCTATGACGCCGCGGCCAAGCGCAGTCTCGGCTGGATGCCGCGCTGGCTCACGATGGGCAGCCTCGAGGGTAAGGGCATTCCCGAGGACTACAAGGAGAAGGTCAAGCAGCTCAATGCCGACCAGCACAATCTCAAGGTCGTCTACCGAGGCAAGAACCGTGAAGCCCAGCTCGTCGACCGCGCCAAGGAGCTCGGCCTCTACGACTGGCTGATGTCGCGTTCGCCGCGCCTGCTCGGGACCTCGGAGGGCGTCGCCGAGCGCATGAACGAGCTCGCGCGGACCGAGGGCCTGACCCAATGGATCCTGTTCCTCTACGGGCAGACGAGCGACCCGACGGCGGCCACGCACCAGGAGCGCCTTCGGATGGTCAACAAGTTCAGCCAAGAGGTCATGACGCGGCTCGACTAACTAGTGGATTGATTCCAACGTTTGGAACCCTCTGTTTCGTGCGGCGATGATATGATCGGGGTCGGCTTTCCAGATGAAGGGTTTTGGGTTTGCGTCATTGTATTCGCGGACAAATCGGTTGATGGCGGCCTGAAGGTCGACGACGGATTGGAAGACGCCGTATTTGAGCCTGCGCCGCGTTAGTTTGGCGAAGAAGCCCTCGACGGCATTGAGCCACGAGCACGAGGTTGGCGTGAAGTGGAAGGTCCAGCGTGGATGGCGGGCGAGCCAGGCGCGGACCTTGTCCTTCTTGTGCGCGGCGTAGTTGTCGAGGATGACGTGGACGGCCTTGTCCGTCGGCACCTCGCGCTCGATGCGGTTGAGGAAGCGGATGAACTCCTGATGGCGGTGGCGCTGCATGTTCTGTGCGATGACCGTACCGTCCAGCACGTTGAGCGCGGCGAACAGCGTCGTCGTGCCATGCCGTTTGTAATCATAGGTCATCGTACCGGCGCGGCCCTTCTTCATCGGCAAGCCGGGTTGGGTGCGGTCGAGCGCCTGGATCTGTGATTTCTCATCAACCGACAGCACCACGGCATGGGCCGGCGGATCGACATACAAGCCGACGATATCTGTGAGCTTCTCGGCGAAGGCGGGATCATTGGAGAGCTTGAAGTGCCGCCAGCGGTGCGGGCTGAGGCCATGGGCCTTCCAGATCGCTTGGACCGTCGACGCCGCGACGCCAGCAACCTTCGCCATCGCGCGCAGCGTCCAGTGGGTCGCCTCGTGCGGCGGCGCTTGCTGGGTCAGGCGGACGATCTCGGCGACGCGCTCCGGCGGGATCGGCGCTTTGCCAGGCGGACGGGACCTGTCGCGAAGCAAGCCGTTGACACCCTCGTGCATGAACCGCTCCTGCCAGCGCCAGACACAGGTCTTGGACTTGCCGGTCTCGGCCATGATCGACGAGTTCCCGAGCCCCTCGTCGCTCTTCAGGATGATCCGCGCCCGCCAGACATGTTTCTGCGAGCTCTTCGGGTCCGCGACGATAGCTTGCAATCGCTGACGGTCGCCAGACGTGACAGTAAAATGGATGCCGGTGCGCATAGCACAGACTCGCATGACACCGCACAATACGGAATCTCAAATCGGACTCTTTCGTTCCGATCAATCCACTAGCACCCTCGGCGCCCGCCCGCAGGCGCATTCGAAGCGTGCCGTTATCGCGGGCTTATGGACCGCGGCGGGCGCGCGCGATATCGTCGCATCTTCGCGCCAGCCAATGGTTGGGGGAACATGAGATACCTGGCATACCGCCGCAACGGCGAGGCACGGCTCGGCGCCCTGCTCGACGATAGTCATGTGGTCGATCTTGCCGCCGCCTATGCCGGCGTACTCGCGGCACGCGGTGTGTTCGCGGCCGAACGACTGGCTCAGGCCATCCTGCCGCCCGATCTCGTCGCCTTCCTTCAAGCCGCGCCGGTGAGCGAGGAGGCGGCCCGTGAGGCCATGGTCCATGCGGCAAACGCGCGCTCGACCCAGTCCGACGAACGCCCCCTGGTGGCGGCGTTGGATACGGTGCAACTGCTCGCGCCCCTTCGCCCGCATAAGATTTTCGGTGTGCGGCGCAACTACGCCCCGCATGCCGACGAGGCCGCGGTTCAGAAATCCGAAGAGCCGCGCATGTTCTTCAAGCTGGCGCAGTCGGTCATCGGACCCGGCGAAGCAATCGTTCGCGGCGCTACGGCCAAGCTCGACTACGAGGCCGAGCTGGTGATCATCATCGGCAAGAAGGCCAAGGGTATCGCCCGTGCGGACGGCCTCGATTGCGTCGCCGGCTACGCCCTCGGCAACGACGTCAGCGCGCGTGAGCTACAGCTCGACAACGACCTCGCGCAGACGTCGCTCGCCAAGAGCTTCGATTCCTGCGCCTGCCTCGGCCCCTACGTCGTGACCGCCGACGAATTCTCGGCACCACCCGAGATCGATCTCAAATGCTGGGTCAACGACGAGCTGCGCCAGGAGGACAATACGCGGAACCTGCTGTTTGACGTCGCCCAAATCGTCGCCTATGTGGCCCAGTTCGTGACGCTCGACCCGGGCGACGCGATCTATACCGGGACTCCCGCCGGCGTCGGCGCCTTCCACGATCCGCCCAAGTACCTCAAGCCGGGCGACACCGTGACCATCACCGGCAGCGGCCTCGGCGAGTTGGTCAACCCGGTGGTCGAGGGCGGGACCTAGGGCACCACCCCGCCCTTACGCCTGACGGCGGGTTTCGCGGTAGAAAATGAACAGGCCGCTGGCGACGATGATCGTCGCCCCGCTCATGGTCCAGCCGTCGGGGATGTCGCCCCAGAGCAGATAACCGAAGCCGACCGCCCAAATCAGATGCGCGTAGCGGAAGGGGGCGATGGCGACGACTTGCGCGAAACGCAGCGACTCGATGTTGAGAAACTGCGAGGTCGCGAACAGCAGCGCCGTGGCGGCAACGAGCAGGAGGGTGCCGACCGAAGGCATCTGCCAGCCGAACGGTGCGGTCGCGAGGCCAGCCAGCGTCTCCATGACCGTGGTGTAAAAGAGCATCGCGAGCGAGGATTCGGTGAGGTTGATGCGGCGGGTGACGATGTCTCGCGTCGCCCCCAACGAGGCCGCGGCGAGCGGCAACAGGGCGGCCCAATAGAACTCCGCGCCGGGCCGCAGCATCACGATCACGCCGACAAATCCACAGACGATGGCAGACCAGCGGCGCCAGCCGACGGGCTCGCCGAGCGCGAATGGCGATACCGCGGCAATGAGGATGGGGGCGATGAAAACCAGCGTGATCACGTCGGCGAGCGGCATCCTGCCGAGCGCGGTAACGAACAAGAAGGTGCCGCCGACCATGCACGCGCCGCGAACCGTCTGGCCGCGCCAGTTGCTCACCCTGAGGGCCGCGAAGCCGCCGTGGCGCGCGGCATAGGCCAAGATCGCCACGATCGAGACCGCGCCGCGTAGGAAGATGATCTCGCCGACGGCGAGGTCGCCAGATATCCACTTGACGACGGCGTCGTTGCTGGTCAGCAGGAAGCTGGAGAGCAGCGCGTAAGCGATCGCACGCCCCGGCGCGTTGATCCGCGACGCGTGCTCAGCCAAAGACATGGCGGTTCGCGAAAACGGGCGCGGCGGCCGCGCCCCAGCCTGATGTCGGCCGGGTGCGGGCGGCAGCGGCGCCCGTCAGCTACGCCGCCTTGCCGGCACCGGCCCGGTAGGCAACAGATTCGATCTCCAGCCGTAGTGGCTCGAGGGCCAGCTCCTTGATGCCGAATAGCGTGCTCGCCGGCAGGGTGTTGGGGAAAACCTTCTTGCGCACCGGATTGATCATCGTCCGCTCCAACACGTGCGTGTGGTAGACGCTGACCTTGACGACCTCGTCGAAGGTGAACCCGGCCGCATCGAGCATGCGTCCGATGTTTTCGAAGGTCTTCTCGGCCTGCATCTCGCAGTCGCGCTCGCCGACCACGCTCAGGTCCTTGTTGATCCCGCCGGCACCGGAGACGAAGAGGATGTCGCCGCACTGCACGGCATCGGTGTAGTGGCTGATCGGCTCGCGGTAGTTTTCCACCACCCATTCCTTGCGCGGCGCATTCCCGGGGCTCGCCTTGTAGGCAATGCATTCGATGGCGTGGTGAAGACCCGGAACGGCAAGCTCTTTGGTGCCGATCATGGCGCTGGTCGGTCGCCCTTTTCCGAAATACTTCGCCCGCGCCGGGTTGAGGAGCTGGCGGTCCGCGACCTTCTCGATCCACACCGTCACCTTGGCAACGTCGGATAAGTCCATGCCGGCGGCCTCGGCCATGCGCTGCATGTTCTGGTGCGAGACCTCGGCCTGGGCCAGCGGATCACCGACGTGCGCGGCATTGCCGTTGGCATCGAGCGGCCCCATCAGCGAGAAGAAAGCGAAGTCGCCACATTTGACGACGTGGGTCTCATGGTGACGGGGCGGAGCGAGCCCGTCGACGACGATCTCCTGGCGCGCCGGCGCGCCGCCGCTCGGCTTGTAGGCGACAGCCTCGATCTCGATCATCATGCCCGGAAGCGCGAGCTCTTGGACGCCGACGAGTACGCCTGTCGGCCGCGCATCGCCGAAGAAGGTCTGGCGCACCGGATTGATCTTGTCCTGGTCGCGCACGTTATCGAGCAGGATCTTGAAGTAGGCGATGTCCTGGAACGACATCCCGGCGGCGTCGAGCATCTTCTCGATGTTCTCGCAGGTCGCCCGCGCCTGAGCCGCGACGTCGCCCTGGCCAATGAGTTTCAGGTCCTTGTCGAACGGGCCGGCGCCGGACATGAACAGGAAGTCGCCGCAGCGCACGGCGTCCGTGTAGTGGCTGATGGGCTCGGGCAGCTTGTCCTCGAGCCGAATCTCTTGGCGTGGCGCGGCCATGCGCTCCTCCCTGCGAGTTGTTCTTGTTGGCAACGGCGTCTCGGCCGCCCCGCCCCTCTTTTTCGATCGCGGCGATCACATCAGAAATGATGCCCGCGCACAAGCGCCCAAGGCGCCCAGGCCAGGCGCCTCACGCCTTGACAGATCGTCGCTTTGCCGGCCTATCCTGCTGGTGGCGGTAGGCGACCCCGCGTGACCGCGGACGGAGCAAACGATGGACGCAAGAGAGTTCGCCTGGCCGCGCAAAGATTACTCGCGCGTCCCCTACTCGCTCTACCACGACGCGGATATCTACGCGCGCGAGATGGAGCGCATCTTCCGCGGGCCCGTGTGGCTCTTCCTCGGCCTCGAGGCCGAGGTGCCAAACCCGGGCGACTTCCGCACTACCTGGCTTGGCGATACGCCCGTGGTCTACAACCGCGACGACGACGGCCAGGTCTACGCCTTCGTCAATCGCTGCGCCCATCGCGGCGCCACCGTGTGCCGCGAGCTCTACGGGAATAGCGCCGATCACACCTGCATCTACCACCGCTGGTGCTACGACCGGCGGGGCAACCTCATCGGCATTCCCTTCAAGCGCGGGGTTGGCGGCAAGGGCGGGCTCAGCCCCGATTTCGACCAGGGCGCCCACGGCCTCGAGAAGCTCCGCGTCGAGAGCTATTGCGGTGTGCTGTTCGCGACCTTCGCCAACGACGTCGAGCCGTTGATCGACTATCTCGGGCCAACCCATGCCGCCCATCTCGCGCGGGTCTTCCACAGCCCGGTGCGCGTGCTCGGCTACCAGCGGCAGCGCATCCACGGCAACTGGAAGTTCTACAACGAGAACCTGCGCGACCAATACCACGGCAGCCTGCTGCACGAGTTCCAGACCACCTTCGCGATTGCCCGCATTACCCAGGAAGGCGGCGCCAGGATGGACCCGCGCCATCGCCACAGCATCTCCTACAGCAAGCAGGGCACGGACTCGGACGAGGAGGCCCACAAGGCCTACAAGGAGGAGAAAGTGCGCGAGGGCATACTCACGCTGCGCGAGCCAGGGATGGTGCACTACCATCCGGAGTACGACGACGGCGTCACCATCTCGATCTGCTCGGTGTTTCCCAACGCCTGTGTCCAGCAGATCGACAACAGCCTGGCAACACGGCAGATACGCCCCAAGGGGACGGACTCCTTCGAGCTCGTTTTTACGATCTTCGGCTACGAGAGCGACGACGAGGCGATGACACACCATCGCCTGTTGCAGTCGAACCTCGTGGGGCCCGCGGGGCTGATCTCGATGGAGGACGGCGAGGCCGTGGAGATCGCCCATCGCTCGACCCGATCCGACAAGGACGCGGTGTCGGTCATCGAGATGGGCGGAGCGGGCGCCATCCCCGACCACGTAACCTTCAAGACGAGCGATATCCCGATCCGCGGCTTTTGGTCCTACTACGCCGAACTCATGGAGATGGAACCCGACGACGCGGTCAGGTAGGCGAGCGGCCGGCGCTTAGCGCGGTCCGGCGCCCGAGAAAGACCCTCGCACCACGCCCGGAACCGAGCGATCCGGTAGGTCGACGGGAAAGTGCTCGTGGAGCCAGCCGATGATGGGCCGTGTGAACCGAGCCCACGGTGTCTCATCCGAATCGACGTTCTGGCCCTGAAAGAGCCCGTAGTGGCCCTTGGAATAGGACTCGGGTAGCAGCCACAGCGCCTTCGGCTCGCCGCAACGCTCGTACATACTGACCGATTCGCTGGCCGGAACCGACGAATCGGACTCGGCGTGGATGAATAGAATCGGGCGCGGCGCCATCCGGTGCAACACCGACTCGGGCGCGAACTCCGCCACGGCTTCGGCAGACTGAAGGAGTATCTCGCCGCCGATATTGCCCTTGGTTTCCTCGTCGACGCTATCGGCGAGGTAATCGGCCTGGCGCTTGCGCACGAGCTGCCACGACGAGACCGCCTGCGGCGCCGCGTTGGTGCTCGCGCGCCGCTCGCGGTCCTCGGCCGCCTCCTTCATCAGGTCCTGCCAGTCCGGCAAGGGAATGAGGTTGCGCAGCCAACGATAGCCGTCACCGATGCCGGCATAGGCGACGACCGCGCCCACGCGCTCGTCGATCAGTCCGGTGTAGGCCGCGATCGCGGCGCCGAAGCTGCGGCCCCACAGCGCGATACGTCCGCCATCGACCTCGGGCCGGGTTTGCAAGTACGAGATGGCGTTGCGCACGTCACGCACCTGCATGAGCGGGTGCACGAGCCGATGCTTGCCCTCGCTGCGGCCAAAGCCGCGATAGTCGAATCCGAAGCCGGCGTAGCCGGCGCGTGCGAGGCGGGCACCGAGATCGCCCGAGGTGCCCTTGTACTCGTAGGTCCCGGCGAAGCCCGCGAGATTGATGACGCAGGCATGGCGGGCGTCGGGCCGCCGGTCGTCGGGTAAGTGGAGGCGGCCCCACATCTTGGTGCCTTCGCTGTAGAAGGTAACGTCCTCAACCGTCATTCTCGGCCCCTCATTATGGACGCGCGGACGAGTCGGCTCATAGGGACGGTCGGCGATCCGACACGGGGTTGACCGCCTCGTAGGCGTGCGCGGCGCGTAAGACCGCCGCATCGCCGAAGCGGGGGCCGACGACTTGTAGACCCACCGGAAGTCCCGCGGCGGTAAAGCCGCACGGCACCGAGATCGCCGGTTGGCCGCTCAGGTTGAAGGGGTTGCAGAACGGGATCCACGCGCGCGCGTTCTCGTGATCCTCGAACTCCTCGGGCACCCAGCGCTCGGCCGAGAACGCCGGGACCGCGACCGTGGGCGTGAGCAGCAGGTCGTAGGTCTCGTGAAAATGCTGGAGGTGCTTGCCGAGCTCGGCGCGGCGCTCCTGCGCCTCGATGTAGTTCGCCAGTTCTATCTTCTTTCCGCGTTCGATGGCCTGGCGGATGTTGGCGTTGACCGTCTCGAGCTGCTCCGGGGTCGCATCGCGAAACCGGCGCGCCACGTTCGGAAAGATGCATGTGAGCAGAATGTCGATGGGATCATCGAAGCCAGGGTCGGCTTCCTCGACGGTGGCGCCGAGATCGGCAAACGCGCGGGCCGCCGCCGCGACCAGCGCCGTGACCTCGGAATCGACCTTCTCGGCAAAGCGAAAGGTCGGGCTGAACGCGATCTTCATCCCCTTCACCCCGCCCGCAAGGGCCGCCGCGTAGTCCGTGCCGTCGTAGCGCATCGCCTGCCAGTCGCGCCAATCGGGCTCGCACATCACAGTGAGCAGCAGGGCCGCGTCGGCGACCGTGCGCGTGATCGGCCCGAGGCACGAGATGCTCGGGTTGACGGCGGAAGGGTAGGACGGGACCAGCTCCCACGTCGCCTTGAGCCCGACCACGCCGCACAGGGCGGACGGTACACGGATCGAGCCGCCCGCATCGGAGCCGAGCGCCGCATTGCCGAGGCCGGCGGCAACTGCGGCACAGGCACCGCCGCTCGAGCCGCCGGATGTTTTGTCGAGGTCCCACGGATTGCGCGTGATGCCGGTCAGTGGACTGATCGTAACCGGCCCGAGCGCGAACTCGGGGCAAGTGGTCTTGCCGAGTATCACGGCGCCGTGGCGGCGGACGCTGGCCACCGGGGAAGTGTCCTCGGGCTCCGGCGCATCGCTCGTCGTCTTTGAGCCCCAGCGCGTCGGCATGCCCTTCGCATGGAGCGTGTCCTTAACCGACAGCGGCACACCGTCGAGGCGGCCCACCGGCGCACCCTTGGCCCAGCGCGCCTCGGACTCGGCGGCGCTCTTGAGGGCGCCGGCCTCGTCGAGGTGGCAATAGGCATTGGTCTTGCCGTCGTGCGCCGCGATGCGATCGAACGCCGCACGCGTCGCCTCGACGGGCGACAGGCTCTTGGCGCGAAAGCGCTCCACGAGCTCGGTCACAGGCATGTAAGCGATATCGTCGGACATGGTCCCTCCTCCCGGTCACGCATTCTTGTTATTGGACGGATCGCGCCGATCCGACTCAGGCGAGCAGAAGCTGCTCCTCGCCGGCGGCAGCGGCGACCGCGGCGAACGATCCGTCGCGGCGTATGAAGAACTCGAGCTTCGTTCCGTCCGGATCGGCGATCACGAGGCTCCGCTTGTGCGCGGTGTCGTACTCGCGAATTACCTCGACCCCGAGCGCGCGCAGATCGTCGGCCGCAACCCCGAGATCGTCGGCGCCATCGACCTCGAAGGCGATACGATGGAAGCCGGGCTCCCGGTCGCCACCGGCCGCGAACAGGATGATATCGTACGCCGAAGCCACGCCCGACAGGTAGGCAAAGCTGGCGCCCTGGGCCGTATGGACCGGCCGGAATCCGGCTGTCTCGGTGTAGAAGCGCAGGCTGTTGGCGAAATCGGGCGAGACGAGGACGCCATGTGTCACCCGGATCGGGTGCAGGGGCGCATCGCTGACGCGCCGGATCTCCGGGTCGGGATCGTAGCGCGCGTCGGTGCTGGGCTCCTCCGCCCCCGGTACCCAGGGCGGATTGGCGTGAAGCTCGGTCTGTCCGCCCGTGAAGACCGTCCGCCAGTCCTTGATCTGATCGGCGTAGAACTGATGGAGCGTGCCGTCGTCATCGTAGATGTAATTGCTACGGCTCGTGCCCTGGTCGGTTATGCGCGGCGTGATTCCCGCCGCCACCGCGCGGAAATGGGCGGCCACGAGCTCGGCCTCGTTCTCCATCTCCCAGCCGAAATGATTGAGCCCGGGCTGGTAGCCCTTGTCCTGCGGCTCACCCGTGCGTTTGCGTGCGCGTTCCGCGTAGTCCTTGACCTCGACCATACCGATGTCGTGATGGGTGTTGCCGTTCGACAGGAAGCCGGCGCCGATCTGAGGCTCCAGGGCCGTGATCTCCAAGCCACACACCTTGGTGTAGAAATCGAGCGAGCGGGCGAGTTCGCCGATGAACAGGTTGATGTGGCCAAGGCGCCTCGGAGCGTAACGCACGGCTTCAGGCTTGGTGGCTTGATCGTTCATCCGTTGGGACCTCGCGGGTCGAGAATAGCGTCGCGGAGCTATGCTAGCAGGCAATGGCGTTCAGCATCACTTCGCCGATACCTTCGAGCTCGGCGCCGGCGAGGACGACGACGGGGGCATGCGCGCCAAAGGCGTGCCGCAGCAGGGTATAGAACCGCTCGGCAACGTTGGGGTCACGCAGGTAGGCGTCGAGCCGGACGACCCGATCGAGGCCGCTACCTGCACCCTCGAGGCGCGCCTTTAGAACTGCGAGCGCATTCTCGACCTGCGCTTCCGTGTTGCTAGCTAGCTCGGTCCACGGAGGGCCGCCTGTGTGCGCCGCCATGCCGAAGCACGCGCCGACGAAAACGAAGCCGCCACAGCGAATGACCGTAGGGTCGCCTTCATCGCCGAGGATCTCCTTGTCCGTGCCGGGTGCCGCGGCGAGCGTCGTGATCTCGACCTCCCCGCGCATGCCGAGCGGCAGGGCGATCGTGGTGCTCGCGCACGACACCGCGCCAAGGACGTCGCGGCACGCTTCCTCCTCCTCCCCGATGCACGCTCGGTCACGAATGTAGCGCTCGAGCCGGATGATGTGCGCCGGTTCGGCGCCCACTTCCGCCAGGATCTCGGCGATAATGCGGTAGCTGAGCCGGGTTTGAGCGCCGAAGGCCTCGGGCGTCTCCTCCGGCACAGGCACCTCGGGCCGCGGGTGCAGCGTTGCGCGAATGCCGGAGAGAAACAGAAAGGGGCCGGCTGCGACGACGGAAGAGATGCGGCCCATGCCGTAGGGCTCGCCCGGCACCAGGACGCGCTTGTCGTCGCTGTTCGTGACCGCAATCGCCGCCGTGGTCAGCATGTTGATGCCGGCCATCTTGGCGGCCACGCCG
Organism: Alphaproteobacteria bacterium; assembly: GCA_965261735.1. Classification (GTDB taxonomy): domain Bacteria; phylum Pseudomonadota; class Alphaproteobacteria; order SHVV01; family SHVV01. The sequence continues at coordinate 4,070,771 of OZ253470.1, read as the reverse complement.
GTGCTCGCCAGCGGCGCCGGGGCTCCGAAGATGCGGGCGCGAATGGGGCCGCGGCGCAGCAGCCACTCCTGGCTGCTCACGTAATGGTCGAGACGTACCACGGCATCGGCCCCGGCACCGCCGCGGGCGAGGAGCGCACACACCTTGCCATAGGAGTTCTCGCACTGCGCCTCCGCGGCGTCGGCGAGCGCCGGTACGATCGCGCCCGTTTCCAGGTCGCGGTGGCCATCGCAACCGGCCGTGAACAGGAACGGCCCTGCTTGGACCAAGCCCGGGAAGCCCGGCACTGGATCATCGGCAACGAGGATCCGCTTCTCCATCGGGCTAGCTCGCGCCCATGCCCTGGTGCCTCTTCACCGGCTGAGAAACTCCGTCACGAGCTCGTTGAACCGGGCCGCGTGCTCGACGAAGGGCTTGTGGCCGCACTTATCGAAGATGTGTATCTCGGCGTCGGGCATGCGCTTCTGGCCCTCCACCGCGCGCTCCCACTTTGCTCGCGGATCGTCGCGGCCGGTGATGATCAGTGTCGGCAGCTTGATCTCCTCGAGCCGATTGATGATGCGATATTCGGCGGAGTCGGCGCTCGCGGCCAGACCCGCGTGCATCTCCTCGTAGGCCGCCTTGCGGTCCGGCAGCGCGAAGTAGGTCAGCTGATTGAGGATGATCTCCTCGAAGGTCTCGGATTTGTCGAAGTTCGATCCGACGTTGCGCTTGCGCACCAGCTCGCGGGTCGGGTTGGTGAGCGCCGCGATCTGATTGGCGAACGATCCGCCGAGGGACTTCTTCATTTCCTCCGTGTGATGGAAGGTCGACGCCGAGCCGATGAGCACCAGTTTGGCGATTTGCTCGGGGCGCGCGAAGAACCAGAGCCCGACGATCAGGGCGCCGAACGAACTGCCGGCGAGGCGATAGCGATCGAGCCCGAGCGCATCGACGAAGCGGCACAAATGCTTGACCTGTTCCGCCTGCGGCGCCCTGCCGGCCAACGCGACGGAGTCGGTGAAGCCGTGGCCGATCAGGTCGGGTGCGTAGATCGCGAATTTCTCGCCGAGCGCGTCGATATTGCGCACCCACGTGTCAGCCGAGGCGCCAGCACCATGGACCAGGATGAGCGGCGGGCCGGCGCCCTCATGGTAGTAGCGGGTGCGGACGCCGCCGACGTCGATAAAAGAAACGCGCATGGATCCCTCCCGGGCGGGCAAGCAGTGCTGTCTCTTTCTACGGCGGCCGGCGCCGCGGGTCCAGTGTGGCGCAGGCGTTGTTGGGAAGCTCAGGTAGGCGAGGCGCCGGGTCAGCCCTGGAGATCACTCATGAATTGCGTGAACGTTGCCGCCAGGCGAGGCGCCGCCCCCTCGTCCTCGTGCTTGAAGAAGACGTACGCGTCGGTCCATGGCTGCGCGGCCACGCGCTCGGCCCAGGCGCGCAGGTCCTTGTCCTCGTAGTCGTCGCGACGCATGCGCAGGTAGCCCCAGTCGGCGGTGGCCAAGACAGGCGCGTTCTTGTCCTCGTCGGCGGCCTCGGCGAGGCACAGCGCCACGCCATGGGCGCGAAGCGCCTCGAACACGTCGTCCTCGAACCAGCTCGGGTGGCGGAACTCGAAGGTCGCGCGCCGATCCGCGGGCAGGATAGCGAGAAAATCATTAAGCCGCGCCAGGTCCTTCTTGAGGTTGGGCGGCAGTTGGAATAGCACCGGGCCCGCCTTGTCGCCGAGTTCCGCGATACACTCGAACAGGTAGGCGACGGTGTCGGCGCAGTCCTTAAGCCGGCTCCTATGCGTGATGCGCTGCGAGGCCTTGATCGCGAACCGGAAGCTCGCCGGGGTCTGCTCGGCCCAGCCGGCGAGCACTGACGCCTTGGGTAGCCGGTAGAAGGTGTTGTTGATCTCGACCGCCGGCAGTCGCTCGGCGTAGAACGCGAGAAGGTCCGCATCGGGAATCTTCTCGGGGTAGAAGCTGCCCTTCCAGGCCTTGTAGGCGTAGCCGCTCGCACCGGCGCGGAGCTCAACCGCCACCGAACCCTCCCGATCGCATGATGCTCAGGCGCCCTGCAATTGGCGCCGGCACAGGGCGAGGCCGTCGCGCGCCTTTTGGCTCCAGGCGCTCTCGGAATCGACGCTCAGGTAGCGCTGCCAATAGTTAACCGCCTCAGCGTAGGCGCCCTCGCGAAAGCACAAATTTGCGAGGTTGTAGAGCGCGTCCGCGTACGTCGCGTCCGCGGCGACCGCCTTCTCGAGGTGCGCCCTGGCCTCAGCAATGTTCCCCGCCTCGTCTTCCAGGCTCGCGAGGTTGTACCAGGCCTCGGCGAAGCCGGGATCGATCACGACCGCAAAGTGCAGGCATAGCCGGGCCTGTGTGATGCGGCCTCCGTTGCGATAGATGTTGCCTAGGTTGAAGGCCGCGGTCGGCTCGCGCGGGTCGAGGTCGAGGCAGCGACGATAGGCCTGCTCTGCGGCATCCTCATCACCCGCCTCCTCCGCGGCCTCGGCGGCCTCGTAAAGCTCCTGGACGGTGGGGTTCCCCGGATTTCCCAGCAGCAGCGGCATTTGACCGTCGAGGTCGGCGACGACCCCACCGACCCGTATGCCCATGACGCCCTCGCCGGTTCGCTCCAGCCTGGCCCGCGCGAGCGGCGCAGCGAACGCGCCGTGCCCACGTATGCGCGCGGCGCTAGCCACGATCTCGGCCAGCGACATCTCGTCGCCGAGCAGCCGCGCCACCTCCTTGGCGGCGACGAGGTCGGCGAAGGAGACCTTGTCGTCGCGCGGATCGATGATGTCGAACAGCGCCAGAAGCTCAGCGGTTTCCGACGAGATGCCGGCTTGCGCGGCCAGGGTTTGGAGGGTGAACGACCGTGGGCCCGCCGACTCGTCGCTCGCCGCCCCGATCATTCGCAAAAAGGCGGTTTCGCTCAGGCACAGCGCGCTGTGCCGTCGCGCTCGCTCGAGTCGCCTCGATAGGACGCCGTCCTCGATCAGTGTGTGGGCCGCGTGGCCGACGACCACATGGGTCGTGGCGCGCGACAACCCGCGCCGCACGACGCCGCCGGCGCTCGTCACATGGGCGGCGGCGCCACGCTGCGACATCGCATCGAGGCGCCCTATGAAAACGACGACCTTGCCGGCGAGTGTGCCTCTACCCATGGCGCGATCCCGCGTCGGCTCAGCCCGTAGCCCGCTTGCGGCCCTTGCCGGCGGCCTTCTTCGCGGGCGCCCGGCTCTTGCTCTCGGCCGGGGGCTTCTTGGCGTCCGACAGGCTCCGCTTCAGGGCATCCATCAGGTTGATGACCTGGCCCCGCTCCGGTGCCTTGGCGATCACCGGCGTCGCGCCCTTGAGCTTCGCCTTCACGACATCGAGCAGCGCCGTCTGGTAGCGGTCCTCGAACTCCGACGCCTCGAACTGGCCCTCGTTCTGCGAGATCAGGTGCGCCGCCAGCTCGAGCGCATCCTTGTCGATCTTGCCGCTACCGACCTCGCTGAAGACCTCCTCGTGTCCGCGGACCTCCGCCGCGCTACGCAGGGTGGTCAGGACGAGGCCCTTGTCGCGCACTGTCAGCGCAACGAGGCGCTCGCGGCCGAACAGTACGACACGGGCCACGGCCGCCTTGTTCTTTTGGCGCATCGCCTCCTGGACGACCCGGTAGGTCTCCTCAGCAACCGGCCCGGCGGGGGCTACGTAGTAAGCCGAATCGAGATACATGGAATCGATCTCGGCGGCATCGACGAAGCGCTCGATCGAGATCGTCTTGCTCGATTCGATCTGGATCGCGTCGAGGTCCTCGTCGCTGACCACGACGTAGCGGTCCTTTTCGAACTCGTAGCCCTTCACGAGGTCGGAGCGCTCGACCACGCCGAGCTCGGGATCGTGCGGCTTCATCTGCACGCGGTTGTGCGTGTCCTTGTGCAGCATGTGGAACGCAATGCGGTTGCCCGAGCTGGTCGCGGTGTAGAGGCGCACCGGACAGGATACGAGCGAGATTTTCAGGTAACCCTTCCAGCTGGCACGCGGAGCCATACGCCGATCCTCCGACAGTCAATGTTCAACAAACAGTCTTACATCGGTTCACAGTGGTTTGTGAATCCCCAATTTTTCCTCCATTGCTCGGGTCAGGCGCCGGGCCGAGCCCTCGAGCGCCCGCCAGGGGTCGACGGCGAGCGACGCGAGCCGGTCCGGCACGCTCGCGTAGTTGAACTCCGCCGGGTCGTCGATATCCGAGAGTTCGGCCCAGTCGACCGGCGTCGCGACGGGAAAGCCGGTGCGGGCACGAAGCGAGTAGGAGGCCGCCGCCGTGGCCCCGCGGCCGTTGCGCAGGTAGTCGATAAAGATCCGCCGCTGGCGCGACTTCTTACTCATCGACGCCGTGTAGCGGTTCGGCGACTGCGCGGCGAGCTTGAGCACGAAGGCCTGAGCGAAGCCCTTGAACGCCGGCCATGCGGTCCGGCGCTCGACCGGCACGACCACGTGCAGGCCCTTGCCGCCCGTGGTGCGGACGAAGGCCACCAGGCCGAGCGCCGCGACCTCGTCGCGGATATGATGCGCCGCGTCCGCGACTTCTCGCCATTCCAGGGCCTCGTCGGGATCGAGGTCGAAGATCAAGCGGTCGGGCCACTCCGGTTTGTCAACACGACAGCCCCAGGGATGGAATTCGATGACCCCGAATTGGGACAGCGACAGCAGTCCCTTGCCGTCCTCGATGTAGATGTAATCGGCGCGCTCCTTGGAGCCCTCCTCGCGCAGCGCTATCTCGCGCACGCCCTGCGGCATCCCGGGCATGGCGTGACGCTGATAGAACACGTCATCGGCCTTGCCCGTCGGGCAGCGCACGAGCGTCACCGGGCGGCTCACCATCTCCGGGACGATCCAGTCGGTGACCTGGGCGTAGTAGAGGGCGAGATCGAGCTTCGTCGGCCCCCCTTTGCCGAACATGCGCCGGTCCGGATTGGTGACCCAGATGCTCGCGAGGTCGGCATCGCTGACGTAGCCCTTGCGCGCGACGGCGGGCGCGCTCGTGTCGGAGCGCAGCCCCTTGTACACCGCGCCTCGCAGCCGCCCCTCTCTGGTGCGAGCGCGATATTGAACCTCGACGAGGAGCTGGGGCTCGACCCACACCGCCTTCTCGCCTGGCGGATCAACCAGCGTGAACACGGGATCGTCGCGGCGTAGCGGCTCTAGCGCCGCGAGAAGGCGCTCCATCTCGCCGGTCGAATAGCCGGTGCCGATCTTGCCGACGTAGGCAAGCCCGTCTCCGACCGGCTCGGCCGCGAGCAGCGCGCCTAGGCCTCCGGCGGCAGCCGAGCGCGTGTAGCCCACGACGAGAAACCGCTCGGCGGCAACGCACTTGGCCTTGAGCCAGGAGCTCGACCGTCCCGCCGCGTACGCGCTGTCCTCGCGCTTCGATATGATCCCCTCGAGCGACAGCCGCGCCGCCTCGGCGAGGAAGGCGGCACCGTCGCCGGCCACGTGGTCGCTGTACTGGATCGGCGAGCGATCCCCGACGACGCTTTCGATCAGGACGCGCAGAGTCGACTTCCGGGCCGAAAGCGGCGTTCGCGTGAGGTCGAAGCCGTCGAGATAGAGCAGATCGAAGGCGAAGAAGACGAGCCTTTCGGTGGCGCCCTCGGACAGCGCCTCGCGCAGGTCGGAGAAGCTGGTCACGCCCTTGGCGTTCTGGACGCAGAGTTCCCCATCGATCGTGGCCTGCCGGCAGGGGAGCGCCGCGAACGACTCGGCCACCGGCCCGTAGCGGTCGGTCCAGTCGTGACCGTTGCGCGTGAGGAGCCGCGCCTCGCCGTCGGCCAGCCGGCAGAGCGTGCGGTAGCCGTCGAACTTGATTTCGTGAATCCATCCCGTGCCCGCGGGCGGCTCGTCCGCGAGGGAGGCTAGCAGAGGCGCCGGCACCTCGGGTTGCACCGCCCGCTTGGCGCCCACCAGGCGCTCCGGGTGCTGCTTCCTGCGGCGCTTGCGCGCGAGCGGCTTGCGCTCGCGGCCATCATCGGCGTGCTCGGCCTCGATAGCCTCGGTCGACAGCCCGGAGAGGACGCTCAGTGGCGCCTCTCCGGTAACGTCGGCTTGCGCGCTCGGCGCCGCGAAGATGTCGCGCTCCTTGATCAGCAGCCAGCCCTTGTCGACGTTGCTCGTGCCCTTGAGGCGCACGAGAGCCCAGCCGCCCTGCAGCTTTTCACCATCGAGCCGGAACTTGAGCTCGCCCCGCTGGTAATCGTTCTCGAGGTCGCCGAGCGGGACCCACGTGCCGCGGTCCCACACGATCATGGCGCCGCCGCCATACTGGCCCTTGGGGATCCAGCCCTCGAACTCGGTATAGCTGAGGGGATGGTCCTCGACGTGAACCGCGAGCCGTTTGACCTTGGGATCGAGGCTCGGCCCCTTCGTCACCGCCCAGCTCTTGAGTACCCCGCCGATCTCGAGGCGCAGGTCATAGTGGAGCCGTGTTGCCGCATGCTTGTGCACGACGAATCGCGCGCCGGTCCTGGTCGCGGCCGCTCCTTCCGGCTCGGGCGTGCGGCGGAAGTCGCGCTTGGCACGATAGGGCGCGAGCTCGTTCACGCTCGCTACTCTGCGGATACCCCCCTCGGCGCGAGATGACTTGCGCGGCATCCGCCCTACCCGCCCACGGCCGACATGGCCCGTCCTATTTCGTCGCTCAAGGGCCGCCCCGATTCACCGCGCGGACCGCATCTCGGGTTTCCTCGAGCTCCTCCAGGGTTTGCGGCCAGTCCTTCTTGAGGAGGCGCGATAGGGCGCGGTCGGCGAGCAGCTTGCCGCCAGTCTGACAAGTCGCACAATAATTCGTCTCGGTCGAGGCGTAGACGATGCGCTGCACCGGTGCGCCACAGGTCGGACAGGGCTGGCCGTAGCGACCATGGACGGCCATGTCCTTACGGAAGGCGGTAACCTTCTCGGGGAAAGCCTCGCCCGCCTCCGTGCGCAGGCGCTCGATCCAGTCGGCCAACGTCTCGCGCACCGCCGCGTGGAGCCGGGCACTCTCCTCTGCATCTAGCTTGCGCGTCCATTTGAGCGGCGAGAGCCGGGCGCGATGAAGGATCTCGTCCGAGTAGGCGTTGCCGATGCCGCTGAACAGGCGCGGGTCGGTGAGCGCCCGTTTGAGCGTGTGATTGGCGCTCGTGAGCACGCGGCGGAAGGTCTCGAGATCGATGTCCAGCACCTCGACTCCGCCGGGGTCGTGCGCGGCTAGTGCGGATTCGCCCTCGACGAGATAAAGCGAGGCCCTCCTCTTCGATCCGGCCTCGGTGAAGGACAGCGTGCCATGGGCGAAATCGAAGGCGGCGAGACCGCGTTTGCCAGGGAGCTTGGCCCCGGGCGCAACCCAGTGAAGGCGGCCCGCGATCATCAGGTGGAGGATGAGAAAAAGGTCGTCATCGAGGCCAATGACGATGCGCTTGCCGAGGCGAAAAAGCCGGCGGACGCGCTTTCCGCGCACGGCCGAGAGCGGCGGCGCCACCGAGCGCAACAGAAACGGGCTGGCGATGCGGACCCCATCGAGCGCCCGCCCGGAGATGCGCCGCTCGAGGCTCTCGATGTAGACCGTGACGTCGGGGAGTTCCGGCATCGCCGCGCTGGCCGCGTGCGATCACCCCGCGAAGCGGGACGCGGAGCCGACGCTCTCGCCGCCGTCGAGCGGAATATTGACCCCCGTCATCCACGACGAATCGTCGGAGGCGAGATACGAGATCAGGGCCGAGACATCCTCGGGCTCGCCGGAGCGCCCCAGGAGAAAGTACGTCTTGCCGAGCCGCTTGAAGTTCGCGTCGTACTCACGCTTCGACATCCCGTCAGGTTGGAAGATTTCGCTGCGCACCAGCGACGGGCTGATCGCGTTGACGCGGATGCGGTGCGGCGCGAGCTCGACCGCCAGCGCCTTGGTGAAGGCATCGACGCCGCCCTTCGAGGCGCAGTAGGCGAGATATTCGGGAGCCGGGCAATAGGTCAGGCTCGAGCTGATGTTGATGATCGAGCCCTTGGTCTTCTTCAGCGCGGGCAGGCACGCGAGCGAGAAGTTCATCGTGCCGAGCAGGTTGACGCCAATGGTGAAGTTCAGGTTCTCCTGCGTGACGTCCTCGGCGAGCTCGCGGCGCACCACGCCGGCGTTGTTGACCAGAACGTCGATACGGCCGAGGTCGCGCAGGATCCCCTTGACCGTTTCCTTGATCTCGCCGACCTCGGCAACGTCGCAAACGTAGGGATGCAGCGTCTCGCCGCGCCGCGGCTTCAGCCGGTTCGCCCGCCGGCCGATGACCGCGACGGCAAAGCCGTCGCGCGTTAGCCGATTGGCGGCATCACGACCGAGGCCCGTGCCGCCTCCGGTGACGACCGCGACTTTCTTGGTCTGCTTCACGCGCCGCGCCATCGCTTGGTCTCCTGATCCGAATCTACGCGTTGCGCGGGCGATTGACGGCGAGCCACACCAGCCGATCGAGGTGGTGGGTGCCATACTCGCTGCGCCACGAGCGTTCCTTGTCGACCATGAGACGGCCCTGCGTGTAGCCGCGGGCGTGGACGCCGAGCTGCTGACGCTCCATGGCGCTCACGTCCTGCGGCATGACGACGTCACGGTAATTGTCCATCGTACCGACGTCGTAAGCGTTGGGCGTCGCGTTGAGGCAGAAATTGTCGATGGTCTGATGGGTCTCCTCCGGCTCCGCCGGCATGACTCGCGTGACCTTGAAGTTGCTCGGCCCCTGATGGGCGAGGAAGATGAGGTTGGGCCAGAGCCACCAGATGTTGACGTCGAGGAGGACGGCGTCGGGACCGAAGTCGTAAGGCTTGTGCTCTTCCTTGACGTTGCGGTTACCGAGAATGAAGTGCTTGGCCCAATAGTCGTATTCGGTCGATTCCCAGCTCGGCTCCATGTACGAGTCCTCCGAGCCCATCACGTCGGGGTGCAGATGCGGGCAGTGGTAGCACTCGTTCTGGTCAGGAATGAATTTCCAGTTGCATTTGAAGTTGGCGTAGTCGTCGTGTCGGGCGAGCACGAGCTCGTCGAAGTAGGGAACGGTGGCGCGAACGTCCTCCGCGAAGCCCGGCACCATGCTGGCGAGCGACGCGGCTTGCGCATCGAGGTTGACGAACACCATGTTGAGGAGCTCCTCGACCTGGATCTCGGGTAGGCAGAAATCGCCCGCGTCGAACCCGGCGACGTTCTCCGAATTGCCGGCCGCCTTGAGGTTGCCCTCGAGGTCGTAGGTCCAGGCGTGGAACGGGCACGTGATCATGCGCACGTTGCCCTTGCCCTCGAGCAGGATATGACCGCGGTGCATGCACACGTTATAGAAGGCGCGCAAACGCCCGTCCTTGGCGCGCGTCACGAACACCTTTTGGTCGAGGATATCGTTGGTGATGTAGTCGCCCGGCTCCTTGAGATCCGCGCCATAGCCCACCAGCTGCCAGGTCTTGGACCAGATCTCTTCCTTCTCGCGCTCGAAAATCTCTCGGTCGTAGTAGTAGTGGCCGGGCAGCGTGTAGGAGAGCTCGGGGTCGAAGTTGAACCTGTCCTCGGCCCGCATCGCGGAAACGTTCGACGCCATGGATCGTCTCCCGGCCTGCCAAAAGGAGATTGCCGGCGGTGCCGGCAAGTGGCGCCCATGCTCTACGTTTCGCTGGGGCACGTCAACCACGGGCCGCGCCCGCGCGGGGCGCGCGATAGCGAAATTTGTAATCTCGCCGACATCGGCGTAGCATTAACCATCCTGTAGTTTTCAGCATTTGTGCGGCCAGACGACGCTTCGGCCGCCGCGTATCCCGGCGGCACTCGGTGTGGCGAACGCGGTGAGTACGTGCGCGCGCAGAGTCGAAAATCCGTGACGGAATCCGTGCGTCGCTCAGCATGGGAGGAACCCAATCATGGTGAAGCTAAAGCCCATCACCCGACTCGTGTCGCTTCTGTTTCTTTCGGCTGCCCTGAGCGGCGTCGCGACGTCACCCGCGAGCGCGGGTGCCTGCGATGTCGCGGCGGAACAGGCCAAGATCACGGTCATCGGCGACTGGCTACCGTGGTCGGTTCAGGGCCCCATTTTCGCCGCGCAGCAGAACGGCTACTACAAGGAGGAAGGGCTGGAAGTGGACCTGGTGGCGCCGGCCAACGTCGCCGACCAGCTCAAGATGGTGTCGGCCGGCCGCGCCGAGTTCAGCCTCGTCGAGGCCTCGATGATCATGGCCGCGCGCGAGGAGAACATCCCCATTCACAGTGTCGCCGTCATGCTTCGGCCGCTGCCGCTCGGCCTCGGCGTGCTCGGCGATTCGAGCATTACCTCGCCAGCCGACCTCAAGGGCAAGATCATCGGCGTGAACGCACTGCCCTCTGCCCTGGCGATGACGCGCTCGGCGCTGGCGTCGGCCGGCCTCAGCGAGAGCGACGTCAAGTTCATCGACCCCGGTTTCGGCGCAATTGAGCTGCTCGTGACCGGCAAGATTGACGCCGCCTACATGCTGGAAAATGCCGAACCCATCATCGCCAAGGACATTCTCGCCAAGGAAGGCAAGCCGCCGCTCCGTTTTCTGCACTTCCGCGACAACGGCGTACCGGATTTCTACTACATCGTAATGGCGGCCAACGAGAATTGGACGAGGCAGAATCCGGGCAGCGCCTGTCGTTTCCTTCGGGCCACGGCCCGCGGCTACCGGTCCTTCGCCAGCAATCCGGGGCCCGTGAACAAGGAAATGGCGGCCAAGAACGAGATCTTCACGATCGAGCAACACGGCAAGATCACCGAAGCCAACGCCGATCAGTGGACGGATCGGAACGGCAAGGTGTTTCGCCAGGAGGCCGCGGTGTGGAAGGCCGCTCAGGCATGGGCGATGAAGAACAAGCTGGTGACCAAGAACGAGGATGTTTCGAACTACTTCACCAACGATTATCTCGCCGACTAGATGGTGCGCACGCGGCGCTGACGGTCGCACCGCGGCCGGCGGCACCGCGGCGCGGCCGGCGGTAAGAACAGGGGAGAGGCAATGGCAAGCTCGAACGACCTGATTTGGCCCGCGGCCGATTTCAGCCGCGTGCCCTACGCGGTGTTCCTCGACGAGGACGTCTACGAGCGCGAGCAGGAGCTGGTTTTTCAAGGGCCGGTGTGGCTGTTTCTCGGGCTCCACGCGCAACTCCCCAACCCCGGCGACTACATCACGACCTACGCCGGCGATTGCCCGATCGTGGTCAGCCGCGCGGAGGATGGCTCCGTACACGCCTTCGTCAACAGTTGCGCCCATCGCGGCACCATGGTGGTGCGCGACCGCAAGGGCAACGCCGAGAACTACACCTGCGTCTACCATCGCTGGTGCTACGACCTGCGTGGTGACCTCATCGGCGTCCCGTTCCAGCGCGGGCTCGGCGGCAAGGGCGGAATGCCGGAGGACTTCGACAAGAGCGAGCACGGACTGCGCAAGCTCAAGGTCGCGAGTTACCGCGAGGCGATCTTCGGCACCTTCGATGACTCGGTCGAGCCGCTCGACGAATTCCTCGACGAGCCGCTCCGCGACTTCCTCGATCGCACCTTCATGAAGCCGATCGAGATCTTGGGCTACCGCCGGCAGCGCTTTCCCAACAACTGGAAGCTCTATTACGAGAACTACGGCGACGGCTACCACGCCGGCCTGCTGCATCAGCTGGCGGCGATGTTCGGTCTCCACCGGGTCACGCAGGCGGGCGCCCGCATTCCCGACAAGCTCGGGCGCCACAGCGTGGCCTACCTCTATGCCGACAGCGACTCGACCGAGGTGATCGAGGAGGGCTACGGCGATACCGAGCTCGGTGATCAGATCGCCAACCCGTTGGAGCTCGAGGACATGGCCTTCGTCGGCTGGCGCGACGAGGTCGGCGATGGGCAGTCGGTTCGGGTTTCCAACATCTTCCCCAACTGCCTGTTCGCGCAGGTCGGCAACGTGCTTGAGCTCGAGCAGCTGCGCCCCAAGAGCGCCAACGAGTTCGAGCTCTACTGGATCTATTTCGGCTATACGGACGACGATGCAGAGCTGCGCCAGAAGCGCCTGCAGCAGGCCAACATGGTGGGCCCGGCGGGCTACAACAACATGGAGGACGGTGAGGTCGGTATCCTCGCCCAGCGCGGCATCCGCCGCCGCGGCCGCGAGCACTCCTTCATCGAGATGGGTGGGCGCGGCGAGATCGTCACCGAGGATCACCTGGTTTCGGAGATGACGGTTCGCGGCTTCTGGCGCCACTACTGCCAGCTCATGGGCTACAAGCCCGGCGGCAAAGCGGCGCGCCAAGCGGCCGAGTGAGGCCGACCATGGACAACGGCAACATCCGCGAACAGATCACCGATATTGAGTACGCCTACGTCCAGTGCATCGACGACGACCGCCTCGAGGAGTGGCCGGGCTTCTTCGTCGAGGACTGCGTCTACCACATCCTGCCGCGCGAGAACGCCGAGGAGGGACTGCCGCTCGGCCTTTTCTACTGCCACAACCAGGCCCAGCTGCGCGACCGCGTCGTGATCCTGCGCAAAGCCGCCGTGTTCAGCCTGCGCTACTATCGCCACCTGATCAGCAACATCCGCATCGTCGGCGAGCGCGACGGCGTCCATGACGTCCACGCCAACTACGTGGTCTACGCCACCGACGTGCTCGACGGCACCACCATCATCTTCAGCGCCGGCAAGTACGAGGACAAGGTGACCTTCGAGGGCGGCGCCCCGCGTTTTGTGGAAAAGATCGTCCTCGCCGACACCTACTCCATCCCCAGCAACCTCTCCGCGCCGCTGTAGGAGGTGGTGTGCCAAAGCGCGCTCGCAGTGCCTCCCTCACGGAGACCGTCAATCAAGCCCTGCGGGTGAATCTCCCGACAATAGGGATTTTGTTAATGACGCCTACAGAGTTCTTAATTCGCCGCCGCCGTTCGCTCAACTAAGGCCGCGGCCAGTGCTCTGATACTCTCCGCCAGCGGTTTGCCGGCTTCCGGATTGGACACTTGGATACGCTCCTGCACCCCTGAGCCGCTCCCGAAGTCGATCTCACCGTACAGCACAACGGGCAACTCACGATTATCCTTGAAGCGCCTGTCCGGTCCTCCCCTCTTGTTCACGTAGCGCCACGTCTTCCCAATGACCCTCGTGTCGCTGGCCACTGCTTCGTCTTGATCGTGTCCCGCGGAGTGGTGTAAGAGCGTTGCGCTCTACGCGGCTCCCGGCGGGTAGGGCCGGGACGTTCAGGCTGCCACGGTGGGCAGCGTGATGGGGACACCATCGCTCAGCGGAGCGATGGATTCCAGCGTCATGTATCTCCTTGAGACGGCCCACTCGTCGTTCTGCTCGAGAAGGATGGCGCCGACGAGCCGTGTGATGGCGGCTTCGTTGGGAAAGATACCGACGACGTTGGTGCGACGCTTGACCTCGGCATGGAGCCGTTCGATCGGGTTTGTGGAGTGCAATTTCTGGCGGTGCTCCCTGGGGAAGCTCATGTAGGCGAGGACGTCGTGCTCGGCTTCGTCCATGAGAACTGCCAGCTTGGGCACCTTGGGCCTGAGCTGGTCGGCGACCTGGCGCCACTGGACCTTCGCGCTGTCGGCGTCCTCCTGGGCGAAGGCGGAGACGACGCGCCGGCCCTGGCGGCCGGCATGGGCCAGCAGGTTGCGGGCGAAGTGCACGCGGCAGCGCTGCCATGTGGCGCCGAGGATCCGGGTCGCGGCGGCCTTCAGGCCCTTGTGGTCGTCGGAGATCACCAGCTTCACGCCGCGCAGCCCGCGCCGGGCCAGCGAGCGCAGGAACTCGGTCCAGAAGGTCTCGGCCTCCGACGCGCCGATCGCCACGCCCAGGACCTCGCGGCGGCCTTGGTCGTTGACGGCCACAGCCACGGTCACCGCGACCGAGACGATGCGTCCGGTCTGGCGCACCTTCACGTAGGTGGCGTCGAGCCACAGATAGGGCCAGTCGCCCTCCAGCGGTCGATCGAGGAAGCCGGTGACCTTATCGTCGATCTCGCCGCACAGCCTGGAGACCTGGCTCTTGGAGGCGCCCGACATCCCCATCGCCTGAACCAGATCGTCGACCGAGCGGGTCGACACCCCCTGGATGTAGGCCTCCTGGATCACCGCAGCCAGCGCCTTCTCGGCCATCCGCCGCGGCTCCAGGAAGCCCGGGAAGTAGCTTCCCTTCCTCAGCTTCGGGATCTTCAGCTCGACCGTGCCGGCCCGCGTCTCCCAGGACCGGTCGCGGTAGCCGTTGCGATGGGTGATACGATCCGCCGAGCGCTCGCCGTGCCCGGCGCCGGTCAGGCCCTCAACCTCCAGTGCCATCAGCCACTCGGCCGTGAAGCCGATCATCTCGCAAAGCAGATCGGCATCGGAGCTCTTCTCCAAAAGCGCGCGCAGGGTCATCATGTCCTGGGTCATCGTGGTTCTCCTTCGGGTCAGGTTGGTTTGCACTAGCCCAACCCTAAACCGGAACCGCGATGGCCTCCGCTGTGGATAGCCGGCTTGCCTACGCCAGACTCTCGGCGGTCGCTACGGCAAGCCGCCTACCCACAGCTAACAGAGGCTCCAACAACTCCTACACCACGTCCTGGGACACGACCTTAGGAACGAGCCTTGCCTATCCGGTTAACGCCCATGACCGCTACATGTAGGGTGCCGCCACTCTCCCGAGTAAAGCTCGGCATAGGTTGGAGCAGAGGTGTCGCCCGCGATGCCGAGCAATGAGCGGAAGGCGTTGAACGGGTAGAACCGCCTGTTGAAGCGGAAGGTGAACTCGTTGAGGTAGGCTTGTAGGTGCTGGTGGCTAACGCCGTGGTGGATACCGATCAGCCACGTCTTCAGGTTGGCGAAAACCAGATGGATGATCGGCAGGTATTGCTCGGCAACCTCTGGATCACCACACTCGGCAACAGCGAAGTGCTCATAGCCGCGCTTACCGAGGCCAGCATAGCCGCTCCAATCGTCAGTAACGATCAGCGATCCCGGCGCGACGGTGCTCTCGACGAACCCACAGAGCGACTCGGCGCTACGGTCGAGCACGACGGCGATGGCACAGGAGACGGGAACCTTGTGGTAAACACCACGGCCTTCCCCACGCGTTCGCCCGCCAACCCAGGTTTCGTCCACCTCAACATGGTTCTTGGGCTGTCCACCGATCCTGTCTTGGTTGGGCCGCACCATGCCCGAGCGGAGCTTGTGGAGAATTTGAAAGGCCGTCTCGTAGCGCGAAAGACCAAGTTGCCGCTGAAACTGCACGGCGGACATGCCGGGCGTCTGACTGGCGACCAGATAAGCGGCCCAGAACCAGACGTTCAGCGGAGTGTGGCTACGCTCCATCACTGTTCCCACCGTCAGCCCGGTGTTCTGGCGGCACTTGCGGCAGCGCAGGACGCCAGGGCGGTTTTCAAAGTGGAACGGCTCTCCCGCCGTGCCGCAGTGCGGGCAGGCAAAGCCGTCTCCCCAGCGGGCTTTCTCCAGGTAGGCGGCGCAGGCCGCATCATCGGGGAAAAGTCGCTGGAACTCGGGTAGCGAATGCGGGAATGGGAGATCGGCGCGGTCGAGAACATCCATGGCGCGCTCCCCTATATCCGGGTTGCGCCCATTCTAGCCCTAGTGGGTGTGGGTGTAAACCGGATAGGCAAGGCTTGGTCAATTAACTAATAGTGCTAAAGGCTTTGGAATTGTTGGATTTAGGTGGGCGCAACGCGCGAGGGCGGGCCGCGCCGCGACCCCGCATCGCAACCCATGACTGCTGGATAGGCGGGGAACTAGGGCAACAGGATGGTTGCGCCCGAGGTCCTTCGATGCACGACGTCGCGGTGGGCCGTGGCCACATCCTCGAGCGCATAGCGCTGATTAACGACGATGCGCACGACACCCCTGGCGATGAGGTCGAATAGCTCACCGGCCGGGCCCACGAAGTTCTCTCGAGTGCCGTTGTAGGTTCGCCCCGTCGTCCACGCTAGGTACAGCGAGCCCTTGTCGGCAAGAACGTGGATGTCGAAGGGCGGTACCGGGCCGGAGCTCTGTCCGAAGGCGATCATCGTGCCGCGCGGTATCAGACAATCGAGGGAGCCTTCGAAGGTATCCTTGCCGACCGAATCGAACACCACCGGGACGCCGGCTCCGTCGGTGATCTCCTTCACCCGCGCGGTGAAGTCCTCGCGCCCATAGACGATGGGAAAGTCGCAGCCGTGGGCGCGCGCGAGCTCGGCCTTGGCGTCGCTGCTCACCGTGCCGATGACCGTGGCCCCGAGGTGCTTGGCCCACTGACAGGCGATCAACCCGACGCCGCCGGCGATCGCGTGAAACAGAATCGTCTCACCGGGCTTGACCCGATAGGCGCGGTTCAGCAGGTATTGGGCGGTAATACCCTTGATGAAGCTCGAGCCCGCCTGCTCGTCATCGATCGTGTCGGGGAGGACCACCAGGCGGTCGGCGGCCATGTTGCGGGCCTCCGCGTACGCACCGAGCGGGACGGCACCGTACACCACGCGCGCGCCGACCGCGATGTCCGTCACGCCGGCGCCCACGGCCTCGACCACGCCTGCGGCCTCGAGTCCGGGTGTGAAGGGCAGTGCCGCCACCGGATAGTGGTCGGAGCCTGAGCGATACCAGGTGTCGGCGAAATTGAGCGCGATCGCCGTATGGCGGACGCGCGCCTCGCCGGCGCCGGGATCGGCCAAGTCGACGTCCTCGTAGCGAAGGACCTCAGGGCCGCCAAACTCGTGAACGCGAACGGCCTTCGTCATGCGCGTGACCCCTCTACCGCCGCACCATGCGGCCAGACCCTCGTGGCCGCGCGGCACCGCACCACTGGGCCGGCCCCGGTCCGCCCTACCGGGCCAGAAACTCCAAGACCGTCTTGTTGAACAACTCAGGGTGCTCGCTCTGCGGCAAGTGGCCGCACTTGTCGAAGATGACCAGCTCCGAATTGGGTATCTGCTTCTCGCCGGCGATCGCGTCCTCGAGCTCGGCCCGCACATCCTCTCGTCCAGTGATCACGATCGTCGGCACCTTGATCTGGTCGAGCCGGTGAAACGCGCGATGCGGGCGGGTGAGCTCCACATCGAAGTTTGCCGCCGCGTACTGCTCGTAGGCGTGCAGGATGATGGGTTGGGCATAGCTCGTGAGCTGGATGAGGAGCACCTCCTCGGTCACGGAAGCCGGGTCGTAGCATACGTTGGCCATGCGCTGGCGGCAGGTCTCCCAGGTCGGATTACGCAGCGCCGAGGTTGCGTTCTCGTACGACTTGCCGAATCCCTCGGCGATCTTCGACTCGGGGCGAAACATCGAGCCGCTACCGATGATGATCAGCTTCTCGACCTGCTCGGGGCGGGTGAAATAGATGAGCGTCGACACCAGCGCCCCATAGGAGCTGCCGGCGATGCTGAACTTGTCGATGCCGAGCACATCGATCCATTTGACCAGATGCTCGACCACCTTGGGGTACGATGCCGACCCATCGAGGTCGCGCCAGCCCGTAAAGCCGTGACCCGGCAGGTCGGGCGCGTACACCGTGAATCGTTCGGCCAGGGCGTCGATGTTGCGGCACCACGTGTCAGCTGAGATTCCGAGGCCGTGGATCAGCAGCAGGGGGGGCCCCGATCCCTCGTACAGGTAGCGTGTGCGAATACCGTCGACGTCGACAAAAGCGGCGCGCATGTTCAGTCCTCCGTATGCGAGCGGCGCGAGCCGGCGTGCCGGCCCCCGCCATCCTCCTGTGCCACGGCCGCGGCGGCAGTCCGCTGGCGGCCGTGCGTTGTTCTGTTCTTTCGGCCCCCAACCAGGACCGTTTCAACCGCCCGGATAGGAGCGGTCCCTACGGATCAGCGACAGGTCAAGCGGGCTGCGGCCCGCTCGGGGCCGGCTATTCGGTTTGCCTTCGCGCTCGCGACCGGTCGGCCCAGGTGGCGACGATCTCGCGATCGTGCCTCATCTCGTCGATCGACTTTTGCTTGAAGAGCTTGCGCAGGACCAGCGGCATTCCCACGCCCTGCCGGCCGACGATCCCCTCGGGCCGCCAGACCATGATGATGATGTAGAGCGTCGAATAGAAGATGCGCTTGTTGAGCGGCTCCGTGACGTTGAGAATCCACGGCGCGAACTGGATGATGCCGGCCCCGATGTAGGTGCCCCAGTACGTGTAGTAGCCACCGAGGCAGGGCGCGAGCAGGATCAGCACGGCGTAGTCGAAGATGAAATTGTTGGGCCGCACGACGGTCAGGTTGTGGGCGTACAGGGCGCCGCCAATACCGGTGATGAATCCGCCCAGCACCCAGGCGTAGATCTTGACGCGATCGATGTTCACGCCCATCGCCATCGCCGTCCACTCGTCGTCGAAGGTGGCTCGAAATGCCCTACCGAGGTGCGACTTCTCGAAGCGCCACAGGAAGAAGGAGATGATGCCGAGGACGATCAGGATGAGCCCCAGATCGGTCACCTGCGGCACGCGTACGAAGCCGAGCGCGCCGCCGACATAGTCGGTGTTCTGCCAGAATACGGCGAGCCCCTCGCCGAAGGCGAAGGTGCCGATGGCCAGGTACATGCCTTCAAGGCGCAGCGCCATCATGTAGGCGATGACCAATCCAGCCGCCGCGCCGGCCAAACCGGCGAGCGGAATCGATAGCCATACCGACGCGCCGAAGTTGACGGTAAGCACCGCCGTCAGATAAGCGCCGACGCTCGCCAAGCCACCGTGGCCGATCGAAATCTGCCCCGACATGAGGGTGATGTAGCAGCCCAGCGACAGGCACAGGAACACGCCGTAATCGACGAAGATGTCGATCAGGAACCAGACGTGTTGCGTGACGAAGACGTTATAGAGATCAACCATGGTTCACACCTTGACGACGACGTGCTGGGCGCATGTGCGCATCTCGCTGCGATCCTAGTTCATCGGTCGAACGGCGGCCGACGCGCCTATCTCGAAGGTCGCACGCCCGCGCGCACCGAACATGCCCTGTGGTTTGATCATGAACACCAGAATCAGCCATGAGTAGCCGACAAAGTCGCGGTAGGTCGAATCGCCGTAGCCGACGACCATCACCTCGATCAGCCCGAGCATGATCCCGGTGGCAACGCACCCTGGCAGGTGACCGATGCCGGCGACCTTCATGACCACGAGCCCCTTCAACCCGAGGGTGAGGCCCATGAAGACGTAGGTCGCGCCATAGTAAACGCTGTAGAGAATGCCCGAGGCCCCCGCGATCAGGGACGCGATCGTGAAGGTGTAGAACTGGATGCGCATCCGGTTCATGCCGAGGCAGCTCGAGATGTCCGGACTCTGCGCGATCGCGCGGATCGCGGTGCCGAGCTTGGTGCGGTAGATGATGACCCATAGCAGCGCCAGCAGGATAAGTCCCGACGCCATGAGGGCGAGCTGCATGGACGAGACCCGTGCGCCCCACGGCAGATCGACATAGAAGGGCTCGAACGGGACGGGGAAGGGCTCGGGCCGGCCCCTGGTAAAGCGCCGCACGGTGAACTGGATGAACAGGGCCGCGCCGATGGTCGAGATGATGACGCCCCAGGTACCGCCGCGCGCAATCACCGGCCGTATCGTGAGGCGTTCGACGAAGTAGCCGACCACCACCGCCGAGCCGAGCCCGCAGAAAATGGCGAGCGGGTACGAAAAGCCGAGATAGATCAGGGCCGAGAGCATGCCGTAGGATCCGACCATGACCAGCGCCCCGTGGGCGAAGCTCAGGACGTTGGCGATTCCGTAGATGAGGTTGTAGCCCAACGCGATCAGCGAGTAGATCGCACCGATGGTGAGGCCGTTGATCACCTGCTGCAGGAATGTACCCATCGTGTGCTCGCTTTCCGCGCTTAACGTTCCACGGAACCGCCGAAGTAGGCGGTCTCGATGCGATTGTCCTGAAGCAGCTCTTCGCTCGGCGCCTCGAAATCGATGGCGCCGATGCGCATGATGTAGGCGCGTGTCGACACTTCGAGGCCCTTCTTGACGTTCTGCTCGACGAGCAGCGCCTCTAGCTCCTCCTCGCGGTTGATCGCGGTGATGATCTGGAACACTTCCTCCATGATCTTGCCCGCGAGGCCCAGCGACGGCTCGTCGAGGAGCAGGAACTTGGGGTGCCCCATGAGCGCGCGCGCGATCGCCAGCATCTTCTGCTCGCCCCCGCTCAGGGTGCCGGACAACTGCTTACGGCGTTCCTTGAGGATGGGAAAGCGTTCGAACTGGGCTTCGATGTCGCGCTCGATCTCCTCCTTGTCGCCGCGCATGTAGGCGCCGACGCGCAAGTTTTCCTCGACCGTAAAGCGAGGCAGAACGTTTTCGACCGCCGCCACGGTGAAGATGCCGAGGGCCGCGCGCTCGTGAACCGGCATCTTTTGAATCTCGATCCACTCCGAGCCTTTGCGGTATTCGATCGTTCCCTTGCGCGGCTTGAGGAGGCCGACTATGGCTTTGAGGACGGTCGTCTTGCCGGCACCGTTGGGGCCGAGCAGTGAGACGATTTCGTGCTTGCGCACTTCAAGCGAAACGTCCTGCACGGCCGGGATTCTGCCGTAGTAGACGTCAAGGTCCTTGACGCGCAGAACCGCCTCGTCCGACCCTTGATCCATCATGCCATCCTAGCCGAGATAAGCGTCGATCACGCGCTGGTCGCGTCGAATGACGTCGGGCGGGCCGTCGGCCAA
The DNA here is from genome assembly GCA_965261735.1 of Alphaproteobacteria bacterium. Lineage (GTDB taxonomy): Bacteria > Pseudomonadota > Alphaproteobacteria > SHVV01 > SHVV01. The sequence continues at coordinate 4,050,155 of OZ253470.1, read as the reverse complement.
CACCCGCCCAAAATGAAGTACAGCTACCTGATCTGCGATGTCCATGACCACCGGCATGTTGTGTTCGATGATAAAAATCGTCGTGCCGGCATCGCGAATGTTGCGGATGAGTTCGATCACGCCGGTGATCCACACCGGATTGAGGCCGCCGGTCGGCTCATCGAGTAGAATGATCTTGGGGTCGCTGATGAGGGTGCGGATGATTTCGAGTAAGCGCTGCTGGCCGGTGGAGAGTTCCGTCGGCCGGTCGAATCGGCGCGGGTAGAGTTGACCATCGGCGTGAGTCGCTAGCAACTCCTCGGCCCTTTCGCGCAACACTTGTCGCTCGTGCCGCTCACTCGGGAAGCAGCTCAGTATCCCGCCCAGCGAAGCCTTCATGTGCGAGGCATTCGCGACTTCGATGTTCTCGACAATGGACAGGCTGCGAAACACCCGCACCGCCTGGAACGATCTCGCGATCCCCTTGGACGAGACCTGGTGCGGACGCAGTTGATCGATGCGCTCGCCGTCGATCGCCATGGTACCGCTGTCGGCGCGGACCAAGCCCGATATGACGTTGAAGAGGGTCGTCTTACCGGCGCCGTTGGGGCCGATCAGCCCATGGATACTTCCCTGCTTGATGTTGAGCGAGACGTCCGTGAGGGCAGCGAGACCGCCAAAGGACTTGGAGATCCCTTCCATACGGAAGTGTTGGCCATTGGCTGAGGTCACCGACGACTCGACTGAGGTCATTTTGCTCGTATCCACTTAAGACGCGGCACCCTCCGATGCCGCGGCCATTTGTTGGCGCCGCAAGCCGCCTCACCTCGCCAATCAAGAAACTCCGCGGGCGCGCCGACCGTCACTTGATCCCATCGTGACTCGGAAAACAACAGCGACCTGTGGCACACCCTCCGCGGCGGCTCACAAACCGCCCGACCTCCCTGTCCGGCCCGTGTCGCCGCTAACGATTACCGCGACCAGCCGCACCGCCGCGCGGCCACCCCGGCGGCGACGCGCGTAGTTTACACAAAGTTGGCTTGCGGACAAGACGCGAAATCGCACCGCTTTGGGCTGACGATGCCACGACCTATGGCCGAGCGCAGGCACCACCCGGGCAGCGGAAGCGCCGCCGAGGAACGCCTTGACCGGGCGACGCCAGATTGCCACTGTTTGATGGGCTGGGCGTCACGCGCCAGGACGACGCCGATACACGAGGTGGGCGGACAACGCCATGGCAGAACACGATTCCATGACATGGCCGGCGCCGGATTTCAGCCGCGTGCCTTACCGGGTGTTCGCCGACGACGAGGTCTATGCCAAGGAGCAGGCGCGCGTCTTCCGCGGACCCGTGTGGTGCTATCTCGCGCTCGAAGCGGAAATTCCCAAGCCCGGGGATTTTCTCACGACCTTCGTCGGCGACAGCCCGATCGTTGTCAACCGGGCCGGCGACGGCAGCCTCCATGCCTTCGCCAACCGCTGCGCTCACCGCGGTACCCAGCTCGTTCGCGAGCGTTGCGGCAACCGCACGAGCCATACCTGCATCTATCACCATTGGTGTTACGACCTGGAGGGCAACCTGATCGGCGTGCCCTTTCAGCGCGGGCTGAAGGGCAAGGGCGGGATGCCCGAGGACTTCGACCGCGCGGATCACGGCCTGCAGACGCTCACCGTCGCCGCTTACCGCGGCGTCATCTTCGGGTCCTTCGATCACGCGGTCGAGCCGCTCGAGGCGTATCTCGACGAGCCCATGCGCGGCTTCCTCGACGGCATGTTCGCGCGCCCGGTCGAGGTCATCGGCTACATGCGCCAGAATATCCCGGCGAACTGGAAGCTGTATTTCGAGAACCTCATGGATTCCTACCATGCGGGTCTCCTGCACCAGTTCCAGACCACCTTCGGAATCATGCGCAGTACGCAGGCCGGCGGCTCGATCATGGACCGCCATGGCCGCCACCGCATCGTTTTCAACATCGACGACAGCGACGAAGGCGACGCCGAAGCGGAGGGACGCCAGGACCTGCGCGATCTCGGTATCGATAACGAGAGCCTCAGGCTCGAGGATCCGACCCTGGTCGAATGGCGCGACGAGGAAGGGGACCGGCGACCGATCATGATGATGGCGCTGTTCCCGAGCGTGTTCTTCCAGCGCCTCACCAACACGCTCGCGACGCGACAGATTCGCCCCAAGGGGTCGGGCGCGTTCGAACTTTACTGGACCTATTTCGGCTACGTCGACGACGACCCGGCGCTCCGCCTCATGCGCATCCGCCAGGCCAACCTCGTCGGCCCGGCCGGTCTCGTCTCGGTCGAGGACGGCGAAGCGGGCGCGGCCATTCAGCGGGTGATCCAGGGCGGGCGCGGCCGGCACTCGGTGATCGAGATGGGCGGCACCGGCGCCATCGAGGATCAGGAGAACCTGATCACGGAAGTACCTGTGCGCGGCTTCTGGCGCTACTACTGCCACCTCATGGAATATCGAACGAAGGGGAAGGCCGCATGGCAGCCGGCGACGTGACGGACCAGATCATCAATCTGCTCTATGATTATGTGCAATGCATCGATGACGACCGCCTCGAGCAGTGGCCGGATTTCTTCGTCGACGACTGCATGTACAAGATCGTGCCGCGCGAGAATACCGACCGCGGCCTGTCGCTCGCCATCGTCTACTGCGACAACAAGGACATGTTGCACGACCGCGTATTGGTGCTGCGCAACGCCGTCGTCTTCAACCTTCACTTCGACCGCCACATCGTGAGCAACGCGCGCGTGTTCGAAGGTGACAACGGCGTCTACCGCATGGTCTCCAACTTCGTCGTGTTCCAGACCGACCTTGAGGGCCAGACCCAGCTCTTCAGCGCCGGCAAGTACGACGACCAGGTCGTGCTGGTCGACGGCGAGCCCAAGTTCAAGGAGAAGGTCGTCACCATCGATACCTACGCGGTGCCCAACCTGCTGTCGACGCCGCTCTAGGGCTCCAGTTTGCCGAGCCGGATGCAGTCTGTTATGGCTCGGCGGTGGAGAAACTGCGTCGCGTTAACGACGGGACACACTCATGGCTGACGACTGGCGCCGCGTGGCCTCAGCAGCGGACTTCCCGACCAACGACATGCGTCGCGTGGTGGTGAATGGACAGCCGATCACGCTGTACAACCTCGATGGTGAGTTTTTCGCCACCCACGACATCTGCACGCACGAGCTGGCCTCGCTCGCGGACGGCTACCTCGACGGCGACGTCATCGAGTGCCCGCTGCACCAGGGCTGCTTCAACATCAAGACCGGCAAGGCCCTGTCGGCTCCCGTCACCGAGGACATCGCCACCTACGCGGTCAAGGTCGAGGGCGGCGACGTACTGGTCAGCGGCACCGCCAACAGCTAGCCATCAGCCGCGAGCGAGATCGCCGAGCTTCACGGCCGGGTCGGCGAGCGCACCCGTATCAAGCGCACGCTTCGACGCGATCAGCTGCCGGCTCGGGCGAATGTCGCGGCCCTGGTTGATCGTGTTGGCGGCGACGAGCACGCCGCGGTCGAGATAGAGCAGCGTGAACTGATCCTCGCCGGTGCCGTCGCGGCGGACCGCCTGATCCCAGTGCTGCGGCGCACCGACGATCTGCAGGTTGACGTCGTACTGATCCGACCAGAACCAGGGGACTTCCGCGTACGCCTCCTCGCCGCCCACCATCGCCTTGGCGACGGCGATCGCTTGGTTCTGGGCGTTTTGCCACGATTCGAGGCGCAGGCTGCGGCCGAGGAACGGGTTGAAGTGCCGGGTCGCATCGCCAGCCGCGAAGATGTCGGCATCGTTCGTGCGGCCGAGCTCATCGACCACCATGCCGTCCTCGACGTCGAGTCCCGCGGCCGATGCGAGCTCGTCGTTGGGCACGATGCCGACGCCGATCACGACGGCGTCCGCCGGCAGCCGATCGCCCTCTGTCGTGACGACGGCGGCAACGCGGCCCTCGCCTTCGATGGCCGCGACCGACACGCCGGTGTGTATGGTGACTCCGTGGCGCGCGTGGAGGTCGAGAAAGTATCGGCTCATCTCCGGCGCCACGACGCGGTTGATGGGCAGGCTCGTGACCTCGAGCACCACGACCTCGGCGCCCATCTTGTGCGCGCTCGCGGCGACCTCGAGGCCGATGTAGCCGGCGCCGACGACCACCACCCGACGCCCGCGCTCGAGCGAGCCGCGGATCGCGGCGCAGTCGGCGATGTCGCGAAGATAGTGAACCCCCTCGAGCTCGACCCCGGGCACAGAGAGCCGGCGGACGCGGGCACCCGTCGCCAGCATCAACTTGTCGTAGGCGAGGTGCGTGCCATCGGCGAGCACCACTCGCTTGGCGGTACGCTCGATGGCCTCGCAGCGCAACCCGAGCCGGAGCGTGATGTCGTGCTCGCCGTAGGCCTCGTCGGGTCGGAGGCGAGTCGTCACGACCTCGCGCTCACGGGTCAGGACGGCTTTCGACAGCGGCGGGCGCTCGTAAGGAGGGTGCGGCTCCTCGCCAACGACGACGACGGCGCCCTCGTAGCCGGCCGCCCTGAGGGCGAAAGCCGCGTTGCCGCCGGCCTGGCCGGCACCGACGATGACAATCCGGGGCTCGCCCGTCACGCAAGGCCCTTGAGGAAGCCGATGACCGCCTCGTTGAACTCGTCGGGTTTCTCGAAATAGGGGGCGTGCGCCGCGCGCTCCATTCGTTTCAATGGCGCGCCGAGAATCTCGGCGGCCTTTTCACCGACTGACAGCGGCACAGAGCGGTCCTCGGTGCCCCAGACCAACAGCATCGGAATGCTTCCGGCATGGCTCGCGAGCTCCTCACCGACCGCGTCCTCGTCGAGCCGGGTCGCGAAGTAGCGCGACAGACCCTCGAATGCCGCCGCGGCGCCCGGCGAGTTATTGATGCGGGTCTCCTCGTCGATCCAGGCCTCGGTCACCAGCGCGGTATCGTCATGCACGACGTGGCTCAGTTTGGAGGCGATACCGTCACGGTCGGTGTCCTTGATGCGCTTGCTGATGTTGAGCCGCGCCTCTTCGCCGAGCCGAAACAGCCCGGTCGCACCGACGAGGACGAGCGCGCGCACGCGATCGGGGTTGCGGCACGTGAACATGGCCGAGGTATGCCCGCCCAGCGAGGTGCCGACAAGGATGGTCTTCTGACAGCCGATGGCGTCGAGGAACTCGCCCACGAACCCCGCGAACCCGGGTACGCCGTAGGGGAAGTCCGGCTTCTTGTCGGCGAAGCCGTGACCCGGCATGTCGATAGCGTAGCAGTGGAAGCCGGCGTCGGCGATCACGTCGAGGTTGGCGCGCCAGCGGTCCGCGCGGGCGGCGACCCCATGGATCAGAACGACCGTGGCATCACCGGTGCCTGCCTCGATGACACGGGTCTTGAGCGCGCCAACGCCAAAGGGATAGGTGATCATGTCGGCTCCTCCTCGCCGCGCCCACGAGCCGTCAGCGCAGCACCGCGATGGCGTTGATCTCGATCAGCGCATCCTTGTCGACGAGGCGGCTGATTTCAACCATGGTCGAAACCGGTGGCTCGTCGGGGAAGTACTCGCGGCGCACCGCGTGGATGGTGTCAAACTCCTCCACGTCGGTGGTGTAGACATCGACCCGCACGAGGTCGGCGAGGGTACCGCCTGTGGCCTCCACCGCGGCCTTCAGGTTCTCGCACACCTGCCGCGTCTGCGCCCCCATGTCGCCCTTGCCCACGAGTTGACCGTCCTTGTTGCGGGCGATGAGTCCGCAGATAAAGGCGAGCTGGCGCGGCTCGGATACGATCGCCGTGGACCAGACGCCGCGAGGCTTCGCGAGTGCGTCCACCGGAACTACCGTCTTTTTCGTCATGACCTGGGTCCCTCCCCTGTTGGTCGCCCGCCGCCGCCGCTCACCACGGCAGGACCGAGCCGTCATAGTCAAGGAACTTTCCGCTGTCGGCGCGCGTGATCGATGCGAAGAGCTGGCGCAGCGGGGTTATGCTCTCGGCCGGCGCCAATGTCGCGTCGGCGCCGCCCATATCGGTCCTGACCCAGCCCGGATTCACGGTAACGGCGGTGACGCCGCGCGGTTCGAGCTCGACCGACAGGATCTTGATGACGGCGTTCAGGGCCGCCTTGCTGGTGCGGTAGGGATAGACCGGGCCGCGCAGAAGATAGGTGCGCTCATCGGCCGCGACCCGTCCGATGCTCCCGAGCGTGCTCGTGATGGCGACGACGAGCTTGTGCTCGCTTCGCGTGATGTGGTCGAGGAAGGCATCGACGATCTTGAGCGGCGCCATGGTGTTGACGCGCAGGATGTCGGCCCAAGCCTCGTAGTCCATTTCGCCGAGCCCGGCGGGCCGCTTGTTGAGACCGGCATTGAGAATAGTCAGGTCGATCGGCTGTCCCGCGAGCTCGGCCGCGAGCGCATCGATTCGCGCGAAGTCGGCAACGTCGAGCCGGTGGATCGCGATGTCGCCCGCCACGCCCGCGAGCCCTGAGGCCGATTCGGGCTCGCGGCAGGTCGCCACCACGCGCCACCCGTCGGCGGCATACTGGCGGGCGAATTCGAGCCCTAGACCGCGGTTCGCCCCGGTTATGAAGACACTCGGCATCGCGGCTTACTCGAAGGAGATCACGCTGCGGATCGACTGGCCCTCGTGCATCAAGTCGAACGCCCGATTGATCTCGCCCAGCGGCATCCGGTGCGTGATCAGCTCGTCGATGGCGATCTTGCCGTCCATGTACCAGTCGACGATCCGGGGCACATCGGTGCGGCCCTTGGCACCGCCGAAGGCCGTGCCGCGCCACACCCGCCCGGTCACAAGCTGGAAAGGGCGCGTGGCGATCTCCTGGCCGGCGCCGGCAACCCCTATAATGACGCTCTCGCCCCAGCCCTTGTGGCAGCATTCGAGTGCCTGGCGCATGGTGTGGACGTTGCCGATGCACTCGAAGGAGTAGTCGGCGCCACCCCCGGTGAGGTCGACGAGGTAGGGGACGAGATCGCCGCCGACCTCGTCCGGGTTGACGAAATGGGTGATGCCGAAGGTCTCGGCGAGGGCCCGCTTCGCCGGATTGGTGTCGACGCCCACGATCTTGCCGGCACCGACCATGCGACAGGCCTGGATAACGTTGAGGCCGACGCCGCCCAAGCCGAAAACGACCACGTTGGCGCCGGGCTCGACCTTGGCGGTGTTGAGCACGGCACCAATGCCGGTGGTGACGCCACAGCCGATCAGGCACACCTTGTCGAAGGGCGCGTCGCTGCGCACCTTGGCCACCGCGATTTCTGGCAGCACCGTGAAGTTGGCGAACGTCGAGGTGCCCATGTAGTGAAAGATCGTCTCCGACCCGAGGCGAAAACGGCTCTCGCCGTCAGGCATGACGCCGCGCCCCTGGGTTTCGCGAATGGCCTGGCACAGGTTGGTCTTGCCGCTGAGGCAGTACTCGCACTGGCGGCACTCGGGCGTGTAGAGCGGAATGACGTGGTCGCCGACCTCGAGGCCGGTCACGTCCGCGCCCACCTCGACGACGACGCCCGCGCCCTCGTGGCCGAGAATGGCCGGAAACACGCCTTCCGGATCCTCGCCGGACAGCGTGTAGGCGTCCGTGTGGCACACGCCCGTGGCCTTAATCTCGACCACCACCTCGCCGGCCCGCGGTCCCTCGAGCTCGACGTTTTCGATGGCGAGGGGCTGGCCCGCTTGGTGTGCGACCGCGGCGCGAACCTGCATGACGATACTTTCCTTGCGGAATCGACGGGCCACACCTTACCCAGTGCCCCCGCGCACGGTCAATTGCACCCGCGCCGGCCCTACCCGTGAGGACCGGTAGGCTCGCCCAGATCCTGCGCGAGGCCGGGCTCCCGGAAGCCTGGTGCCAGGCGGGCCCGACGAGCGATCTCGAGGCGGCCGAGAAGCTGGTAACAGACCCCAGGGTCGCCTTCTTCAGCTTCATCGGCAGCGCCGGCGTCGGCTGGTATCTGCGCTCGAAGCTCGCGCCCGGCACGCGGTGTGCACTCGAACACGGTGGCGCGGCACCGGTGATCGTGGCCGCCGACGCCGACCTCGACGACGTCGCACCCCTACTACTCAAGGGCGGCTTCTATCATGCAGGACAGGTATGCGTTTCGGTGCAGCGCATGTTCGTCCACGAGAGCGTCGCCCGCGACATGGCGGTGCGGCTCGCGGACGGCGGCCGCGCCATGGTCGTCGGCGATCCGACCATGGCCGAGACCGAGGTCGGCCCGCTGATCCGCCATCGCGAGGTCGAGCGCGTGCACGAGTGGGTGAGCGCGGCCGCGGGCGCAGGCGCGGAGATTCTGAGCGGCGGCAAGAAGCTGTCGGACTCGTGCTACGAGTGCACGGTCCTCTACGATCCGCCCGCCGACGCAAAGGTGAGCCTCGCCGAGATCTTCGGTCCCGTGATCTGCGTCTATCCCTACAGCGACATCGATGAGGAGATCGCGCGCGCCAACGCGCTGCCGTTCGCCTTCCAGGCCGCCGTCTGTACACGCAGCCTGGACGTGGCGCTGCGCGCCTACCGGCGCCTCGAGGCGAGCGCCGTCATGGTCAACGACCACACCGCGTTCCGCGTCGACTGGATGCCGTTCGCGGGCCTGCGCCAGTCAGGGCACGGCGTGGGCGGCATCCACCACACGATGCACGACATGCAGATCGAGAAGATGATGGTGGTGCGCTCGAGCGAGCTGTAGGGCGCACGGGCGAACCCCGCGAGCGGCCCGTGCGCGAGAGGCGGGGCAGCCCGCAAACGGCAGCGCTTAGTGGCGCAGCTTCCACTCCCGCGCCAAGCGCTGTGCCTGGGCGATCTGTTGCTGGGACATATCGCGGGCGATCTCGGCGCGGTAGGCGGACGCGCGGGTATCGCCGCCCACGGCGGCGAGATTGAACCATTTGTGGGCGCTCACGTAGTCCTGCCCAACGTCTTGACCTGTCGAGTACATCAGGCCGAGCCGAACCTGTGCGTCGCACGAGCCCTGTTCTGCAGCGCCCGCCTGGTGGTCGCTTGGTTTATGGCGGGTGACGTTCATGGGGTTACCTCCGCATGGCCTTCCGGCCTTGTGTAGGACTGTGACCTACACATAGGGAGGTCTCGGGAATCCGGGAGTGACCGCCGTTACAGGACGCGTGCGTCGGCGCGTGACGGTGGTCACCTTGGGTCGCTAAACGGGCACGGGACGCGCCTGATCAGTGGGCGAGACTGTCCGCCATGTCGGAGTCCGCGGCCTCGGAGAGGCGCTCGAGGCGCGGCTTGTCGAGGATGCGCAGGATGCGCATTCGACGCGCGACAACGCCTTCTCCCGCGAGCTGGGCGAGCACGCGCGACACCGTTTCGCGCGCCGTACCGGCGTGGCTGGCGATCACGCTCTGCGTCCAAATCGGTGGAATGATCCATTGGTCCGACTCGTCGTCGTACTCGGCGAGCCGCAACAGGGCGACGTAGACGCGCTGCACCGACTTCAAGGTGCACAGGTCCATGATGCGATCGTCGCTCGAGCGGATGATGCCGGCGTGACGCTGCAGCACCTTGATGGCGAGGTCGGGGTAGTCGTGGAGCAAGCGCACGAACGCGTCATGCGGCAAGCTGGCGATCAGGCACTCGTCGGCGGCGATGACGGTGGCCGACCGCGGCGGCCCGATGAGCGCCAGCAGCTCGCCGAAGTAGCCACCCGCCTCGACGCTGTCGTACGCGATCTCGCGCCCGGTGCGCGAGTAGTTGACGACGCGCACGGCACCCGCGAGGACGAAGAAGACGTCGTGCTCCTCCTCGCTGCGATCGAGAATCAGCTGGTTAGCCGCGAAGCGATGCCATCGGCATTGATCGGTGAGCGATCGCAGGACCGATGCAGGCAGGCCCGACAGGAGCGCGATGCCGGCAAGGCTCGGGGTATCGGCGGCGGGTACCGCCGTCCGGCCGCGCCCGACGGCGCAAGGTTGGCTTGGCCTCGCATCTAACTGGCTCATGACACACGTCCTTCTCGCCCCGGCAAAAAAGCGTAGAGCCGGGCCGCCGCACAGCTCGTGCGGCCCCGCGCCGAAACATCGCGGACCTTACCCGTCAGGTGCGGTAAGCGAAGTAGCGAGCGTTACATTTGGTGTGGATTGCTGCCGCGGAGGCACCGCCGGCGTCTCGGGACTCGCCGTCAACGACGGCTTAGCCCGCCACGGCAAGCTTGGGGTCGAGCGCCAGCAAGTCGATCTTGTAGAGCCGCTCCGCCGTGTGGCACATGACGTTGGCCTGGTCGTCGACCGACAGGCGGTCCTCCCATTTGGCCAGAAACCCGCCGACGGGATCGGGCGAGGCGTCCCAGTGCGGATAGTCGGAGGCGAACAGGATGCGGTCCGAGCCGCACCGTTCGATGGCGTAGGCCAGCATCTCCTCCTCGGCCTCGGCGCCGATGAACCCCTGTTCGCGAAAATGAGCGCTCGGCGCCTTCTCCAGCCACGGCACCCACTCCGGGTGCATCTCGTAGTGCTCGTCGAGCCGGTCGAGCCAAAACGGCAACCAGCCGACCCCTGATTCCAGGAACGCGACCTTGAGCCGCGGGTGGCGCGACATCACCCCACCGGCGACGATCTGCGCGAAGGCCACCATGGTCTGCATGCTGTGTGACGTGCTGTGCGTGAAGAAGAAGTTGTCGAACTGATCGGCGCCCGCCGACGGCACGGTGCCGCAGCCGGTGACCTCGTGCGTGTTGACCGGGACGTCGAGCCCCTCGGCTTCCGCCCACAGGGGGTCGAAATACGGGTTGTCGAGCGCCCGTCCGGCGATCGGACTGGGGCGAATGAAGGCGCCGCGAAAGCCGAGCTTGGTGACTGCCCGATCGAGCTCGCGGGCCGCGTTTGTCACATCCTGCATCGGCAGCATAGCGATGCCGAAGAGGCGCCGGGGATCGGCCTGGCAATAGTCGTAGAGCCAGTCGTTGTAGGCGCGCGCGCAAGCGAGGCCATAGTCCGGGTCGTCGGTCCCGGCGGCGACGTGGAGCCCGAGCGTCGGGTAGAGGACCGCGACGTCGACGCCCATCTCCGTCATGTCCTCGAGCCGCAGCTCGGGGGATTGTCCGCGCACGTCGGGATCATCCGAGAGGTGGTCGTGCACGCGGCCGCGCCACTTGTGATCGCGCAGGCCCAGCGGCTTGCCCACGTTGGGACCGCTCTTGTTGGGGAAGAAGGAGCCCTCCATCATCAGATACGCGGCATCGCCGTCGGCTACCAGCCGCGGCGCGGCGTCCTTGTACTTGCGATCGATTCGCTCGACCCACAGGTTGGTCTCCTCGTAGAGGTGACCGTCGCCGTCGATGACGGCGGGTATGGCGGGCTGTTTTTTCATCGCCTGAGGGCCTCCCAGAGTTGGCTGGCCGGCGCCACCTAGTAGAGGTGGCACGACGCCCAATGACCGGGACTCATCTCGCGCAACGCGGGCACCGACTCGGAGCACTTGGGCATGGCCTGGGGACAGCGGGTGTGGAAGCGGCATCCGGCCGGCGGATCGATCGGTGAGGGCACCTCGCCAGGTAGTATGACGTCCTCGCGCGAGTCGCGCGGGTGCGCGGGCAGCGCCGCCGACATCAGGGCCTGGGTGTAGGGATGCAGGGGGTGGGTGCGCAGTTCATCGACCGCGGCGTGCTCCACGACCTGGCCGAGATACATCACGGCGACCTCGTCGCTGACCGTCCACACGGTCGCGAGATGATGGGCCACCAGCACGTAGCTGAGCTGGTGCTCATCCTGCAGGTCTTTGAGAAGATTAATGATTTGCGCCCGGATCGACACATCGAGCGCCGATACGGGCTCGTCGAGCACGACCAGGCGGGGGTTGAGCGCCAGGGCGCGGGCCACGGCGATGCGTTGGCGCTGGCCACCGCTGAACTCGTGCGGAAAGAGGCGCGCATGCTGGGGCTTGAGGCCGACATGCACGAGGAGCTCCTCGACGCGCTCGGTGAGGGCGGCGCCGTCCATGGCATCGTTGACGTACAACGGCTCGCCGATGATCGCGTCGACGCGCATGCGCGGGTTTAGCGATCCCCATGGGTCCTGAAACACGGCCTGCACCGAGGCGCGGTACCTCTTGAGTTCCCCGCCAGTCAATCCCTGGAGGTCTTGGCCCTCGAACAGCACACGGCCAGCCGTCGGCTTCTCGACCGCCAGGATCAACTTGATCACGGTGCTTTTGCCGCACCCGGATTCGCCGACCAGGCTGAGGGTCCTTCCGGGCTCAACGGAAAGGGAGATGCCGTCCACCGCCTTGACCCAGCCAATTGTGCGCGCGAGCAGGAGCCCCTTGCTGACGGGGAAGTGCTTCTTCACCCCGTCGAGTTCAATGAGCGAGGGTGCCATCGGCAACTCTCCAGCAGCGGGCCATGTGGTCGTCGGCCACCGCGACCTCGGGCGGTTCCTCGTCGTAGCATTTCTGGTCGGCGTGGGCGCAGCGCGGTGCGAACGGGCACGCCGGCAATTGCTCGTGCAGCAGCGGCGGCTGACCCTCGATCGAAGGCAGCCGCGCTTGCGGGTGGTCGGGGTTGGGCACCGAGGCGAGCAACGCGCGCGTGTAGGGGTGCCGCGGATCGTCGAACAGGTCCATCACCGACACCAGCTCGACGATGCGGCCGGCATACATGACCGCGACGCGATGGCACATCTTGGCGACGATGCCGAGGTCGTGGGTGATGAACAGGATCGAGATCCCGTGCTCCTTCTGGATCTCCTGCAGCAAGGCCAGGTACTGCGCTTGAATCGTCACGTCGAGCGAGGTCGTCGGCTCGTCGGCGATCAACAGGTCGGGTTCGCACGACAGGGCGATGGCGCCGACGACGCGCTGGCGCATGCCGCCGCTCATCTGGTGGGGATAGTCGCGCACCCGCATCTCCGGCGCCGGGATCTTGAGTAGCCGCAGCGCTTCCACCACCTTGGCCAGTACGGCACTGCCCCTGAGATGCTGGTGGAGGCGGATCGGCTCCGCCACCTGGTCGCCGATTGACAGCACGGGGTTGAGCGACGTCATCGGGTCTTGCAGGATCATGGAGATGCGCTTGCCCCTAAAGGTGCGCATTTCCGCCTCGCTCTTCTCGACGAGGTCCTCGCCGTCGAACAGCACGCGCCCGCCGACGATCTTGCCGCCGGCCGGCAGCAGCCGCAGGATCGACAGGCACGTGATGCTCTTGCCGCTGCCCGATTCGCCGACCAGCCCGAGCGTCTCGCCGCGGCCCACGGTAAAGCTGAGATCGTCGGCCGCCTTGACCACACCCCAGCGCGTGAAGAGGTAGGATTTCAGGTTTTCGACCTGAAGCAGCGGCTGGTTCATGGCGATCTCGTCGGCGAGGCGCGTGCGCGCTGGCCTAGAGATGAAGCTCGAAGATCCCCTCGACCTCGACGGGGATACCGCGCGGCAGCTCGAACATGCCGACCGCGCTGCGCGCGTGGGCGCCGTGCTCCGGGCCCCACAGCGAGACGAGCAGATCGGAGGCCCCGTCGATGACCGCGAACTGGCGATCGAAGCCTGGCGAGGAGTTGACCATGCCGAGCAGCTTGACGACCCGCTTCACCCGACCGAGATCGCCAACCTGCTGCTCGAGCGACGCCAGCATGTTGAGGGCGCAGGCGCGCGCGGCGACAACCGCATCGGCCTCGGAAAGGTCTGCCGTGACCTTGCCTTCGACCGCCACGCCCGGCAGCGCCGCCGGCGGGTGACCCGAGACGAAGGCGAGGTTGCCGACGACGACGCATCCGGTCCGGTTGGGGCTCGGGTACTTGAACGGCTCCGGGAGGGCCAGGTTCAGAGCCGCCAGCTTTTCCTCGATGCTCATATGCCTCCCGCTTCACTCGCGATATACGCCGCGGCCCGGCCACCGGCCGGCCTCGTCGGCCCCGCCATGGCGCGTCAGGCGAGATAGATGGCGGCGTCCTCGTCGACGTCCTCGAGGTTGGGCGCTGCCCCACGGTCGACATAGAACTGGATGCGCAGGCCGTCGGGGTCGCGCACGACGATGCTGCGCCGGCTCGAATGATCGACATCGGCCTCGTGGGTGATTCCCTCACGGCGCATGCGCTCGATCGACTTTTCCAGGTCGGCCTCGTCCCAGACCACGAACCCCATGTGATGAAGGCCCGGTTCACGGCCGCCGTCGGCACGGATCAGCACCAAGTCGCGCGCACCGCAGGTACCGCCCAACGCCGCGATCCGGCTGTCGGGGCCGCCGATCATCGGACGTAGCCCCACCTTGTCTGTGTAGTGCGCGTAGGCGCCGGCGAAATCGACCACCGCGAGGGCGCAGTGGGTAATGCGCTTGGGATGGAAGACGGCCGCGTCGATGCGCCGGATTTCCGGGTCGGGGTTATAGAGAATCTCCGGCGATGGCGGGACGCTGCCCGGCGTCCATTCGTAGGTCGGGTTCTGCACGAGCCCGGTCCTGCGGTTGCGCCAGTCCCGTGTCGTGTCGGCGTAGATCTCGACCCGGTTGCCGTCGGGGTCGGAGAAGTACAGGGCGTGCGCGATCTCATGATCGATGGTGCGCGGGAAGTGGATGCCGGCGGCTTCGGCGCGCCGATAACCGTCGACGAGGTCGACCTGCGTCTCGAGCTCGAAAGCGATGTGGTTGAGACCGGCTTCGTCCTTCCAGCCGGCCGGCCCGGAGTACTCGACCATGCCGATGTCGTGGTGGGTGTTGCCGTTCGATAGGAAGCCGGCCTTCACCGGTGGGCGCCGGTAGACCTCCTCGATGCCGAGGACTTCCTGGTAAAAGTCCATCGATTTCTCGACGTCGCTGATGAAGATGTTGGCGTGGCCCAGCCGTCGCGGCTGGAAATACACCTCCGCGCCTGGTGCGTCCTGCTGAATGGCCATTTTTCGATTCCCTCTATGTGTAGGGTTGCGGCATGAGTTGCGGGGTCAGCGCGATAGGCCGACCAGTCGGGCGCAGTTCCCTCCGGCGACCTTGTCCTGATCCGCCTCGGAGAGTCCGGTAAGCAGTTCTCCCAAGTAGTCGTGGGCGTTGAGGCCAATCGAGCGAACGTGGGGAAAGTCCGAGCCCCACAGGATCGTCTCGGCGCCCATTATGTTTATCGTATTGACGCCGTAGGGATCACTAATCATCCCGTGCCATATGCGTTTCGTCACGTAGTCGCTGGCCTTCATCTTCAATCGCGGTAGATCGAGGCGATGCGCCATCGCGAACTGCAGTTCGTCCATTTTGGCACAAAACCACGGAATCCACGAAATCTCGAATTCGCTGCAGATGATGTCCAGCTCCGGATAGCGGTCGAGGATGCGGCCGAAGATGAAGTCGTTGCCGAGAATGGCCATGATTTCGAGCCTGGCGTGCAAATGCAGGCCGGCGACCTCCTCGAGCTCTTCCTTGCCGCGCGCCTGCAGGGCGGTCTTGTTGCGCCCCGTCGCCAAGTGCAGGGTCAGCGGCATGCCGAGGTCCTGGGCGCACGCCCATAGCGGGTCGTAGATGGGATCGCGGTAGGGCGGCCGGCCCTCGGGCGGCTGCATGTTGATCATGGCGCCCCAGTGGCCCTTGTCACGCGCGCGGGTCAGCTCCGCGACCGCGAAATCGACGTCATCGACCGGCACCATGCAGGCGCCGATGAGGCGCTGGCGGTCGTGCGAGATGAATTCGGCGGCCCAGTCGTTGTAGACCTGCATCGCCACGCGCATGGCCTCGCGGTCGGGGCCGACGAGCTGGTGCAGCCCAAAGGTCGGGTTGATGATCTCCGAGGCGATCCCGGCCTGGCGCTGGAAGTCGAGCCGCGCCTGCGGCTCGTAGGCCACGTTGAGGGCGACCCCCATGTTGCGCAACTCGTCCTCGTCATCGGAGAGCTTCATGACGCGGAGCCCGGTGAAGAAGTAGCGCCCCTTGTCGCCCTGATACTCGTCGATCAGGCGCGGCGTGCGATCGCCGAACTTCTTACCCATGGTGTCCAACCACAGCTCGGTCGGCTCGTTGACGTGCGAGTCGCCCGAGATCACCTGCGCGAATGCGTGTGCCACGTTCCGCCCTCCTTGCGCGCGCCCGTGCTAGCTCGCCGCGACGCCTGACGCGTCGAGGTCTTCCAGCGCCGTTCCCGTGAGGAACTGCCGGACCAGGGCGTTGAATTGCTGCGGGCGCTCGACGTGCGGATGGTGCTTACACTTGTCGAAGCCGATCAGGCGCGACTCAGCGATGCTCGCCGCAGCCACCTCGGCTTTGGCGAAATCGACCCGCGGGTCGTTGCGCCCAAAGAGCATCAAAGTCGGCACCTTGATTTCGCTGAGGCGCTCGGCGACGCGATAGGGGCGGGCCGCGTCGAGATCCATGTTGCCCTTCATGCGCGCCTCGTACATTTCGCGCACCCCGGGCAGCGCGTACATCGTGAGCTGCATGAAGATCAGCTCGGGCGGGACCGTGGCCGGATCGTAGAAGATGTTTTCCATGCGCTTGCGGCACGACTCGAGCGTCGGGTCGGCGATGGCGGAGATACCGTTGGCGAAGGATTCCTTGCGCACCTTCAGGCCCGCTTCCTCTGACAGGGTGCTCGAGCCACTGCTGACGAGCACCATCTTGTCGATGCGCTCGCGCATCTCGAAATAGAGCAGGATCGCCATCACCGCCCCGAACGAGCTGCCCGCCACCGAGAAGCGGTCGAGTTTCATGTGATCGACGAAGGCCTTCAGGTGCTTGATCACGAAGGGCGCGGGCGGGCCCTCGCGGTAGTCGCCGTTGCCGGTGAAGCCGTGGCCGAGCGTGTCGGGAGCGAGGACGCGGAAATCGGCCGCCAGCGGGTCGATGTTGCGCATCCAAGTGTCGGCGGAGACGCCGGCGCCGTGCAGCAGCAGCAGCGGATTGCCGTCCCCCTCGTAGAAATAGCGCGTGGGAATGCCGCCAATCTCGGTAAAGGTGACACGCATCGCTCCGGCTCCTCGTCTACGCTCAGCCTACCGCGGCCGCTTCCAGGGCTTCGCCCTTCAGGAAGCCGCGGGCCAGCGCATTGAACCGCTCGGCGTGCTCGATGTGGGGGGGGTGCTTGCACTTCTCGAACCCCACCAGGCGGGAATCGGGGATCTTGGCCGCCGCTTCCTGGGCGCGCGCGAAGATGACGCGCGGGTCGTCGCGGCCCCACACCAGTAAGGTCGGCACCTCGATCTCGCCCAGGCGGTCGGCCACCCGATAGGGTCGGCTTCCTTCCAGGTCCATCATACCGCGCATGCGCGGTTCATAGGCGGCGACCGCACCGGGCAGCGCATACATGGTGAGCTGCATGAGCACGAGTTCGTCGGGCACCGCGGCCGGGTCGTAGAAGATGTTCTCCATGCGCTTGCGGCAGGACTCGAGCGTCGGATGGACGATCGCCGAGAGCCCGTTGGCGAACGACTCCTTGAGCGTGCGCGACAGCTCCTCCTCGGACAACGTGCTCGAGCCGCTGCTGATCAGGATCAGGCGCTCGATGCGCCCCGGGAGCCTGAAATACAGGAGCAGCGCGAGCATCGCGCCCATCGAGCTTCCGGCGACGGCAAACCTGTCGAGGCCGAGGTGCTCGACGAGTGCGACGAGGTGGTCGACGACATGGGGCTGTGGCGGCCCGGCCCGATAGTCGCCGGTTCCGGTGAAGCCATGCCCCAGCGTGTCGGGCGCGATGACATGGAAGTCGGCGGCGAGCGAATCGATATTGCGCAGCCAGGAATCGGCCGATACGCCGACCCCGTGGATCAGCAGCACCGGGTACCCCGACCCCTCATGATAGTAGCGGGTCGAGATGCCATCGATATCGGCAAAGGCAACGTGCATGAGAACCTCTATCGCTACCTATAGCGCATCGCCCAACGCGGAGCACGGGCAAACTGGCGGCATCCCCGCCGACGGCTAGAGTTGGCGCAATTTGGGATCGAGCCGGTCGCGCAGCCAATCGCCTAACAGGTTGAACGAGAGCACGGTCACGAGAATTGCGATACCGGGGAAGAAGGAGATCCACCAGGCCGTCGCCGTGAAATCGCGACCGTCGGCGACCATAGTACCCCACGCGGGCGTCGGCGGCGGCACCCCGGCGCCGAGAAAGCTCAACGACGCCTCGACGAGGATGACCGTGCCGAGCTGTAGCGTGAACAGCACCACGGCGGTGTTCATGATGTTGGGCAGGATATGGCGCAGCATGATCCGCAGGTGCGAGGCGCCGGCGATGCGTGCGAGCGCCACGAAGTCGCGCCCCTTGAGCGAGAGCACTTCGCTGCGAATGACGCGCGTGTATCGCGACCACAGCAGGATCGCGAGCGCGATGATGACGTTGATGAAGGCCTGGCCCAGGGTGACCACGAACAACAGCGCGACGAGGATGAGGGGGACCGCCAATGCCGCGTCGGTGAAGCGCATGATGACCGCGTCGGTCCGTCCGCCCATGTAGCCTGCGACGAGACCGAGCGCCACGCCGACCGAGCCGGCGCCACCGACCGCGAACAGGCCGACGCTAAGGGAGACGCGGGCGCCGAAGATCATGCGGCTCCAGATGTCACGTCCCAAATCGTCCGTGCCGAGCGGGTAGAGCATGCTTCCGCCCTCGAACCAGAACGGCGGCTTGAGGCGGTTGCGCAACGATGCCTCGTCCGCCGGGTGGAGCGCGATGAAGTCGGCGAAGACGGCGGCGAGCACGATGATGGCGACCAGCGACCCCAGCAGGATGATAAAGGGCGAGACACCGGACGACGTCGGCGTCGCCACGGGTGCGGCGGGCGCGCTCGGTTCACGAACGCTCATAGCGAATCCTGGGGTCGATGTAGGCGTACAGGATGTCAACGGCGAGGTTCATGAACAGCACAAAGACCGCGATCACCATGATGACGCCCTGGATGAGCGGGTAGTCGCGCGTGAAAACGGCGTCGTAGGCGAGCCGGCCCATGCCGGGCCAGGCGAACACGGTCTCGACGACCACCCCGGCGGCGATCAGGAGGCCGAAATACTCGCCGGTAAAGGTCAACACCGGCAGGCAGGCATTCTTCAGCGAATGCTTCCAGATCACGGCCCTCTCGCTCACGCCCATGATACGTGCCTTTTTGACGTACTCGCTGTCGAGGACGTCGAGCATCCCCGAGCGCAGCAGGCGCGTCATGCCGGCAATACCGAACAGGCCCATGGTGAAGGCCGGCAGGACGAGGTGCTCGAAGCTGCCGATTCCGGCCGACGGCAACAGCTCGAGCCATACCGAGAAGACTTGAATGAGAATGATGCCGACCCAGAACGGCGGCGCCGACTGGCCGATGATGGCGAGGACGCGCGCGAACGCGTCGATCGCGCCGCCACGGTACACGGCGGCCAGGATGCCGAGGACGAGGCTCGCGAGGATGGCCCATGCCATGGCAACGCCGATCAATTGCGCCGAGGCGATCCAGCGGTCGGCGATCAGCTCGGTGACGGGCACGGCTTGGCGCGTCGACACGCCGAGGTCACCCTGCAAGACGCTGATGAGGAAGTCGGCATACTGGATGTGCAACGGCCGGTCGAAGCCGAGCATCTTGGTGATGCGCTCGATGTCCTCGGGCAGCGCATCGAAGGGCAGCATAAAGGCCACGGGATCGCCCAGCACCCGTGCCAGCAGGAAAATCAGGATGGACAGAAGGAAAAGCGTGAGTACCGCCTGTAGGAGGCGCGCGACCACGTAGCGCAGCATGAAAGCGTGCCCCCGTTCTCGCGGTGGCAAGGGACCGCCACGCTGCGCCTCGCCGGCCTGGTGGCCGGCGTGGGCAACGTGGCGGTCTTTACATCCGCGTACTCCGGCGAGCGACTAGAGCCGCGCTCAACCCGCCGGCTTGAAGTACTCGTAGGACAGGCCGGCGCTCGGCCAGCCGTTGTAGGGCACCCAGTTGGTGACGTCCTTGCTGGCGCCGAACAGGGCGTTGACGTACATCACCGGGATCAGGGTGTAGGTATCCTTCAACCTGAGCATGAAGTCTTGGAACATCTTCTCCCGCTTCGCCATGTCGGTTTGCTGCGCCACGGCGGCGTGATCGTCGTCCCACGGGACGTTGGCAAGCAGGGCTTTGCCCCTGGCCGACACGTAGTTCGTCATGCGGCCGATCGGGAACGAAGATTGCGTGACGCGGAAGGTGTAGGCGGCACCGAGGGCCTCATCCGGGCGGCCGTAGGCAACCGGTCCGAACGCACCCCACTCTGTCGAGACGAGATCCACGTCGACGCCGATCTTCTTCCAATAGTCGGCGACGATCTGCGCCATCTTGGGCAGCCATTGGGCCCCGGAGATCGGCAAGGTGTAGAGCCTGATCTTGAAGCCGTCCGCGTAGCCCGCCTCGGCGAGCAGGCGCTTGGCTCCCTCGGGATCATAGGGCGTCTGGTTGTTCGTGGCCCACGCTTCATTCCAGCCGAAACCCTCCGGGAACGCAGGAAATACAGGGGCCAGCCGGCCCTTGCCCAGGGCCATGAACTCGAGCAACTCCTCGCGGTCGATCGCCATCGCCAAAGCCTTGCGCACACCCTTGTTGTCCCAGCGGACGGGTATGTTGAGCGTCTTGGCCCGCTCTTCCCAGGCGCCCAGGAAGCTGACGAACACCAGCACGGAGTTGGGAATCTCCAGCACTTGGTTGCCGCTGGCCACGATCTCCTTGGCCGAGTCGAAGCCGATGTCCGCGAGATGCGCTTCGCCGCGCTTGAGCATGGCGACGCGGGTGCTTTCTTCTGGCACCAGTATCACCCGCAAGCGGTCGAATCCGGGCGTTGGCCGATAGGGATGGCCGCTCACCGCCTCATAGAGGAAGTAGGAGCCCGTCTTGTGCTCGATCAGCTTCCATGGGCCGCTGCCGATCGGGTTCTTGCGGAACCCCTCGTCGCCCACTTCGTCGGTGTACTTCTTCGGCGTGATCGCGGCCACCGAGGTGTCGCCGGGACCGAGGAAATCGATGAAATCGGGCCACGGATTCTTCAGATGAAAGATGATCTTGTACGGACCGACGACCTCGGTCGATGCGATGTTAGTCCGGAACGGACCGACGAAGGCGCCCGTTCCCCTTTCCATCCGATCGAAGTGGTTGGCCACGTCTTCCGCGGTCAGGGGGTCGCCGTTGTGCCACTTCATCCCTTTGCGGATATTGAAGGTGTAGGTCTTGCCGTCGGGGGATATCGACCAGTTCTCGGCGATGCCGGGGCTCGGTTTGCGGTCGCGGCTCATGGTCACCAGATAGTCGTACATCGGCGCCTGATACTGGTGCATGCCGAAGCCGCCGTTGATGGGGTCGACCTTTTCGCCGGTGAACGTGCTGACCGCTACCCTCAACTCGGTTTGGGCCGCGGCCGTCCCCGCCGGCCAGGCGAAGCCCAGCGTCAGGGCAACCAGTAAGATCGGCACCAAACCGGCGCACCCCCTCCGGAAATTTCGGGATCTGCTCATTCCGTGTCTCCCTCTAGTTGTTCGCTAAGGCACGCCTCGTTGGTCGGACGTGTCATGTGCCACGGACCCGGCTCAGCCTCGGAGCGGCCGGCACCGCCAACAAACCTCGAACTACGCGGACTCATCTTGGCGGCGACCGCATCGAGAGTGCCAAGGAGCGGCCACCGGCCCCGTCGAGTTGGGCCACAGCATCATCGAAGCGGTGCGGGGGGTCAAGCGCCATGGCCGCGGGCTTGCGACCCCGCCGCCTTGTCGCCGCGCACGGCCGGGCCTATGCTCCGCTGCTGTCGCGAGCCGCCGCGACCTACCCTGCCGCGCCCGAGGGACAAGCCGTAGACCGATGTATTTCAGCCGCGAACTGTGGTCGTTCACCGCGGGCGTCAGGCTGCGCGTCGTTTGGTGCGTGGCCGTCGGCCTCGCCTCGGCGGCGGTGGGGATCGCCCGGCTCGGCCTCATGGGCTGGGTGCTCGCGCTCCTCTTCACCGAACCGCAGTCCGACAAGCTGGTGGGCGTGTTCGCCCTCGTCCTCGGCGCGATGCTGCTCCGTGGCACGCTCGAGTATTACCGCAACGTCCAGGCCCACCTGACCTCCGCCCGCGTCCAGGAGCGCTTGCGCCGCAACATCCATGACCGGGTCACGGCTCTCGGCCCCGCGCACTTCGGGCGTCAGCGCACCGGCGCCGTCATCCTCTCGATGGTCGAGGGCGTCGAGCAGCTGGAGACCTATTTCGGCCAGTATCTGCCGCAGTTCTTCGTTGCCGCCCTGACGCCGCTGCTGATCTTCGCCTTCGTCTCCTTTCTCGACGCCGCGATCGCGACGGTTCTACTCCTCGCGGCGCTGTTCACGCTGTTCGCACCGATGCTGTGGCACAAGGTCGACCGCGGCCACAGCCGCGCCCGCCAGCGCGCCTACGCGGCCTTTGGCGCCGAGTTCCTCGACTCCATCCAGGGCCTCGCGACCCTCAAGGCGTTCGGCCAAAGCGCCGCCCGCGGGCAGCTTCTCGCACGTAAGGCGCACGACCTCTTCGAGAGCACGATGCGGGTCCTCGGCACCAACACGCTGTCGCGCGGCATCACCGACGCGGGCATCGCCGGCGGTGCTGCGGTCGCGCTCGGCTGGGGCGCCTACCGCGTCGCCGCCGGCGACATGGACATCACCACTCTCCTCGTTATCCTCATGCTCGGTATCGAGGTGTTCCGCCCCCTTCGCGACCTGCGCATCCTTCTGCACCAGGGCATGATGGGGATGTCGGCGGCGAGCGGGATATCAGCCATCCTCGGGGCCCGGCCGGCGGTGAGCGAGCCCGCTGCACCGGCGATGGATGCCGCGGGTCTCACGCCGACCATCACTTTCGAAAACGTGACCTTCACCTACGCCGGCGGGCGCAAGGCGGCGCACAGCGACCTCAACTTCAGCGTCACCGCTGGAGAACGGGTTGGTGTCGTCGGGCCGAGCGGTGCCGGCAAATCGACCATCGCCAAGCTGCTACTGCGCCTCCATGACCCCGATGACGGGCATATCCGTATCGGCGACACCAATATACGCGACCTCACCTTTCACCAATTGCGCAGCCGCATCGCGGTGGTCCACCAGGACACCTACCTGTTCCACGGCACCGTCGAGGACAACCTGCGCATGGGCAAGCCCGACGCCACGCCCCAAGAGCTCGAGGCGGCGGCACGCACGGCCAACGCGCACGGGTTCGTCGCTCAGCTGCCACACGGCTACCAGACGGTGATCGGGGAGCGCGGGGTTCGCCTTTCGGGCGGCCAGCGCCAGCGCATCGCCATCGCCCGCGCCCTGCTGCGCGACGCCCCTATCCTGGTGCTCGACGAGGCCCTGTCCTCGGTCGATGCCGAGAACGAGTGGGTCATCCAGGAGGCGCTCGAACGCCTCATGGCCGGGCGCACGACGCTCGTCTTCGCGCACAGACTGTCGAGCGTCATCAACACCGATCGCATTCTCGTACTCGACGAGGGCCAGGTCGTGGAGAGCGGCACCCACCAGGAGCTAATGGCCCGCCACGGTGCCTACCACCGCCTCATGGCGCCGCAGGTGCGCGATCGCGCGCAGCCCGGCGGCCGCCTCCTCGACGGCGCGGGCGAGAGCTGGGGGGCCGCCCCGGATGTGCCGGGCGCGCCGCTGCCGAGCGAGCCCACCGAGGCGGTTCTGCGCGCCGAGGGGCTATCGTGGATGCAGGTCCTGCGCGTCCTGAT
Source organism: Alphaproteobacteria bacterium (assembly GCA_965261735.1). GTDB lineage: Bacteria > Pseudomonadota > Alphaproteobacteria > SHVV01 > SHVV01. The sequence continues at coordinate 4,026,597 of OZ253470.1, read as the reverse complement.
GGGCATGATGGCGCCGTGGAAGGTTCAGCTCGGCGCCACTTTCCTGCTCGGCGTCGCTCGCGTTTTCGCTTTCATCGGCGTCGGCGTCCTCAGCGCCCTCGTCGTGCTCGCCCTCAAGCGCGGCGAGCCCTTCGCCCCCTATCTCGTGGGTCTCGCCCTCGTGGCGCCCCTATCCGGAATCCTGCACTGGCTCGAATCATGGCTCGCTCACGACACGGCTTACCGGTTGTTGAGCGACATGCGTATCGGCATTTTCCGCAAGCTCGATGCGCTGGCGCCGGCCTATTTTACGCGCCGGCGCACCGGTGATCTCGTCGGAGTCGCGACCCACGACGTCGAAATGGTGGAGTACTTCTTCGCCCACACCGTGGCCCCGGCCTTTGTCGCCATCCTGGTCCCCGCCGTCGTGCTGGCGACCCTCCTCGTCTATGGCTGGTTGATGGCGGCGGCGCTGCTGCCCTTCCTCGCCTTCGCCGCGCTCCACCCGGTGTTCGCGCGGCGCCGCATCGACCGCCTGGGCTCGCGTGCCCGCGAAGGGCTGGGCGAGCTCAACGCCCATGCCATGGACACCGTGCAGGGGTTGGCCGAGATCGCCGCCTTCGAGGAGGAGCGGCGGCGCGGCGAGGCCTTTGGCGTCAAGGTGCGTGCCTACCTCGGGCAGCGGCTACCCTTCTTCCGCGACCTCGCGGCGCAAACCGCGATGCAGGAGGTGGCGGCGGGACTGGGGGGCCTCGCGGTCGTCGTCGCGGGCACGGGGCTGCTGCGGGCGGGAGCGCTTGAGGCCGGCACCCTGCCGCTGCTCACGATTCTCGCGATGTCGGCCTTTCTCCCGGTCTCGGAAATAGCGCAGGTCGGCCGTCAGCTCGCAGACACCCTGGGCGCGACACGGCGCATCTACGCGGTCCACAGCGAAGATGAGCCGGTGCGCTCGGGCGCCGGCGTGACGCCGGTGGCACCGGACACACCGCTTGCGCTCGAGCTCGAAGGCGTCACTTTCACCTATGCGGGCCGCACCGCGCCGGCCTTGCGCGAGGTGTCCTTCGCCGTACCCCGCGGCAGCACCGTCGCCCTCGTCGGCCTCTCGGGCGCCGGTAAGACGACCGTCGCCAACCTCGTCCTGCGGTTTTGGGACCCGGATGCGGGCGTGCTGCGCCTGAATGGCCACGACCTGCGCGACTATTCGCTCGACAACCTCAGACGCCAGGTGGCGCTGGTCGCCCAGGATACGTACCTGTTCAACGAAACGCTGCGCCAGAACATCCTGCTGGCGCGGCCCGAGGCCAACGCCGCAGAGATCGACGAGGCGGTCGCCCATGCTGCGCTCGGCGATTTCGTCGCCGCCCTGCCCGAGGGCCTCGACACGATCGTGGGCGAACGCGGCGCGCAACTCTCGGGCGGCCAGCGCCAACGGGTGGCGATCGCGCGCGCGTTCCTCAAGCAGGCGCCGATCCTCATCCTCGACGAGGCGACCTCGCATCTCGATGCACTGAGCGAGGCGGAGGTGCGCCGTGCCCTCGACGCGCTTATGCAGGGCCGCACCTCGCTCATTATCGCGCATCGGCTGTCGACGGTGCGCGATGCCGAGCGCATAATCGTGCTCGATGAAGGCCGGGTCGCCGAGATCGGAAATCATCAACGGCTGCTCGAGCAGGGCGGGCTCTACGCCCACCTCGTCGCCCGCCAGATCGAGGGGGCCCGCGTCTCGGCCGCGTAGTTGGCGGAGACCGAGCGATGCTGAGGTGGCCGAGAGCCCCGTGACTGAGCGATGGTAGAGCGCATCTCCAGCTTCGCCGAACTCCTCAGCCCGGTTCCGCCCGAGGAGTTCTTCGCCCGTTATCACCGCAAGAAGTGGCTCCACGTTCCTGGCGATCCGGCGAAATTCGCCTCGGTCTTTTCGTGGGAGCGACTCAATCGCCTTCTCGAGATGGAGGTCTGGAGCAGCCACACGTTGCAGCTCTTCGTCGACCGCAAACGGGTGGCGCCGCAGGTCTACAGCCGCAAGGCGGTGGATCGGAATTGGCAGCAGGTGCTCCAGCCCGACTCGCGCAAGCTCACCGAAATCATTCGCCGCGGGGCATCGCTCATTCTCAACGCCACGGAGACCCTCGACCCAGGTGTCGCGGGCATCGCGCGCGCCATCGAGACGGCGGTGGGTTCGAAATGCCAAGCCAACCTGTACGGCTCGTGGGCCGAGAACCAGGCCTTCGATTCGCATCGCGACTGCCACGACGTCTACGCCGTGCACCTGAGCGGCGAGAAGGTGTGGCGCGTCTACGAGGGTCGCGACGACAACCCGATCGAGCATGACTCCTTCCAGAAAATGCCGCAGGAGCAGTACGACCGGCGGAAGGGGGCCATCGAGAAGGAGGTCAGGATGCGTCCGGGCGACCTCTTGTATCTGCCGCGCGGCCAGTTCCACGACGCCCTCGCACAAACCGAGGCCACCATGCACATCGCCTTCGGCTCGACCGACGCGACCGGGCTCGAGTGGCTGTCGGCGATGTGGGAGCGGGCGCTCCTCGATTCCGCGTTCCGCGAGAGCCTGCCGCTGCCGGCGGGGCCCGAGGGAGAGGATGCGCTCAAAGCGCACGTCGAGAAGCTCGCGGAGCGCTTCAAGGGACTCGCCCTGAAGGGCGGGGGACTGCCGCTCGCCCAGGCGGTGCTGCAGCAGTTCCAAACCCCGCGGGCGGACTACGGCTTTACCGAAACCGAGGCCCTGACGCGCTACCGCGTCGCCGCGCAGGGGCTCAAGCTGGTGCGCCGCGGCCAGGAGTGGATATTGCGAGCCGGGACGTGGAAGACAACACTGGCCGACGCGGACCACCTGCTGGTCGACTGGATCCTCAAGCGCGACCAGTTTCCCGCCAGCGAGATTCGCGCGGCCTTCCCCGAGGCCAACCCGCGGCAGGTGAGCCGCGTCCTCGACGAGCTCAAGGCCCACAACGTGGTGGTCGAGCTATAGCGCTCAGCGTTTGCCCGGCCCCCGCCCGAGACTAGCTGGGTCATGTACTCGCAAATGAGGTCGTAATTAGATGATTGAATGCCCGCACCGATGTCCGCTCGGTGCCTGAAAGCGGACCTCCGGCGAAGCTTCCGTCACTTCCGGATATAGCCAAAAGCGGAAATTAGGATGAAGCTCGGACGGTGAGAGTGTCAAAAGGATAGGTGCGCGGTGTGAGGCTGCCGGCGATGGATAACGGTGGTAGCAGCTTCGGCGGGTTCGATTGCGGTTGCGGCTAATTTTTGACGCCGTTGGATTTTCAGCAGATGGAAAATCTAGGGAGGCAAGACGTACTCTAAACAACCATTGGCCAAACTCCTTTTTGCCAATATCGAGGGCAAATTTATTAGTGGCGCCTTGCCTATCCGGTTAACGCCCATGACCGCTACATGTAGGGTGCCGCCACTCTCCCGAGTAAAGCTCGGCATAAGTTGGAGCAGAGGTGTCGCCCGCGATGCCGAGCAATGAGCGGAAGGCGTTGAACGGGTAGAACCGCCTGTTGAAGCGGAAGGTGAACTCGTTGAGGTAGGCTTGTAGGTGCTGGTGGCTAACGCCGTGGTGGATACCGATCAGCCACGTCTTCAGGTTGGCGAAAACCAGATGGATGATCGGCAGGTATTGCTCGGCAACCTCTGGATCACCACACTCGGCAACAGCGAAGTGCTCATAGCCGCGCTTACCGAGGCCAGCGTAGCCGCTCCAATCGTCAGTAACGATCAGCGATCCCGGCGCGACGGTGCTCTCGACGAACCCACAGAGCGACTCGGCGCTACGGTCGAGCACGACGGCGAGCCGAACGCGTCCGGCATAGCGTCCGTCTTTCCGGTTGTCGAGCTTGGTGCCCGGCTTTCGATGACGCACCTCGATGGCACAGGAGACGGGAACCTTGTGGTGAACACCACGGCCTTCCCTACGCGTTCGCCCGCCAACCCAGGTTTCGTCCACCTCAACATGGTTCTTGGGCTGTCCACCGATCCTGTCTTGGTTGGGCCGCACCATGCCCGAGCGGAGCTTGTGGAGAATTTGAAAGGCCGTCTCGTAGCGCGAAAGACCAAGTTGCCGCTGAAACTGCACGGCGGACATGCCGGGCGTCTAACTGGCGACCAGATAAGCGGCCCAGAACCAGACGTTCAGCGGAGTGTGGCTACGCTCCATCACTGTTCCCACCGTCAGCCCGGTGTTCTGGCGGCACTTGCGGCAGCGCAGGACGCCAGGGCGGTTTTCAAAGTGGAACGGCTCTCCCGCCGTGCCGCAGTGCGGGCAGGCAAAGCCGTCTCCCCAGCGGGCTTTCTCCAGGTAGGCGGCGCAGGCCGCATCATCGGGGAAAAGTCGCTGGAACTCGGGTAGCGAATGCGGGAATGGGAGATCGGCGCGGTCGAGAACATCCATGGCGCGCTCCCCTATATCCGGGTTGCGCCCATTCTAGCCCTAGTGGGTGTGGGTGTAAACCGGATAGGCAAGGAAGAATCTGCCTTGTCAATGTTAAAGACTGTTCCCAATATTCCGTCAGAGATTCTTGATTCTTCGTAATCATGACATTGGCAATTTATCCCGAAATTTTCGTCAGGGTATTTGCCTAAATTATTGCGCCCAAAGAAACACCTTCCGGCAAAAAACCGGCTCATCTAGGGTATCTAATTTGGAAAAATCGGATGTCGGCGAGATAATCTCCGAGCTTATATGCTCCCCGAATGAGAGTCGAGATAGTTGCAGTTTTAACTCCACTGCAAATGGAAGATCTCCAACGTCAGGTTTCATTTTGTACCCCCTATCGCCGCGACTTAGTCTTCGGCAAATGCATCACCGAGTAATTCCACAGTGATAGTACCTACCATAGCAAGCAGAAGGCCAACTTTGATAAGGAGCTTATGTCCGCTTTGGGTCATGACCGGCACTCCGCGCCGGGGGTTTTAGGTCTGCAATGTGGCCGTAAGCAGACCTCAGCTCATGAGTACACACCCTAATACCCAGCTTGTGGATCGACCCCGTTCAGCAGCGGCTTGTCTTCGCGCCAGCGGCGGATGTTGTCGGCGACGACGGGTGCCGCGGTCTCGGGCATGGTGAGCGCGGCGATGTGGGGGACGACGCTGACCTTGGGATGGCCCCAGAACGGATGGGACGCGGATAGCGGCTCGGTCCGGAACACATCGAGGGTCGCGCCCGCGAGGTGGCCCGAATCGAGGGCCGCGAGCAGGTCGGCATCGACGATCTGAGCTCCGCGCCCGCAATTGATGATGCACGCGCCCGCGGGCAGCGCCGCCAACGCGGCGGCATCGAGAATGTTCTCGGTCGCGGGCGTCAGCGGCAGCAGGCAGATCAGGATGTGGGAACGCTTGAGGAAGGGAACGAGCGCGGCCTCGCCGTGAAAGTTCTCGATTCGCGCGATGTCCTTGGCCGTCCGGGTCCAGCCGGCGACGGCAAAGCCGAGGTCGGTGAGGCGTGAGCCCGCGTGGGCGCCGAGTACGCCGAGCCCCATGATGCCGACGCGGCGCTCGCCGGGCGCGACGTGAGCCAGCACCCGCCAGATGCGCTTGCGCTGCTGGGCCTCGTAGTCCGGCATGTGGCGGTGGTAATGGAGCGTGCGCATGACCAGAAACTCGGTCATGGCCTCGCGCAAGCCGGGATCGATCATGCGCACGAGGGGCACATCGGGCGGGCGGTCCGGGTCGGCGAGCAGGCCATCGACGCCGGCGCCGAGTGAAAAGATGACCTTGAGGCCTGGAAAACGGCGCAGCTCGCGCAGCGGTAACGCCCACACGATCGCGAACTCGATCTCCTCGGGCGCCCCGACATCCGGCCAGACACGGATCTCGAGATCGGGCAAGGCGCGCTCGAGCGCGCTCACCCACGGGGCCGGATCACGGTCCGTCACCGCGAACAGGAGAGCCATGTCCGCCTTCCCGCCAGATACCTTGCCACCGCCGCGGCAGCGCGGGCTAAGCTAGCACATTCAACGGCGCGCCCGTGTTCCGGGCCGCCGCACGCGGAGGGGAACTGGTGAAGGTGGGCGTCGCCGGCTTGGGCACCATCGGTATGGTGGTGGTGCGGGCCCTCGATGGAGGCATCGATGGGCTTGCGCTGGCCGCCGTGTGCTCCCGCGACCGGGCCAACGCCGAGCGCAACCTCGCGGGCTTGCGATCGTCGGTGGCGGTGGTCTCGCCGGCCGAGCTCGCCCAGCGCGCCGAGGTCGTGGTCGAGTGCGTCCCGAAGGCGGCCTTTGTCGATATCGCCCGGCCGGCACTCGAGGCCGGGCGGCTGCTGATCACCGTGAGCGGCGCCGGGCTACTGGCACACCCAGAGATCGTCGACCTCGCCAAGCGCCACGGCGGCCGTATCATCCTCGCCACCGGGGCGCTGCTCGGGCTCGACGCCGTGCGTGCCGCGGCCGAAGGCCGCATCGACACGGTGACGATGATCACCCGCAAGCCTCCGGCCTCGCTGGCCGGTGCACCCTATCTCGAGGCCCACGACATCCGCATCGACAAGCTCGAGGCGCCGCTTAGGGTGTTCGAAGGCAACGCGGCGGATGGCGCCCGGGGCTTCCCGGCTAACGTGAACGTCGCCGCGGCGCTCGGGCTCGCCGGCATCGGCGCCGAGGCGACGCGGCTCGAGATCTGGGCCGACCCCACGATCACCCGCAACACCCACTCGATCACCTTGGAAGCCGACAGCGCGCGCCTCACGATGACGATCGAGAACGTACCGACGCCCGAGAACCCCGGCACCGGCAGAATCACGGCGTTGAGCGTGATCGCGGCGCTGCGCGGGCTGGTGGCGCCGCTCCGGGTCGGTAGTTAGCCCGAGCGCACGAGGACCGGAGAGCGAGGAGGCACCCATGAGGCTCAAGGACAAGGTTGCGCTCGTGACAGGTTCGGGCCGCGGCATCGGCGGCTCCATCGCCACCCAGTTCGCTCGCGAGGGCGCCGCCGTGATGCTGGTCGACAAGAACGGCGAGACCGCCGAGGGCACGACGCGGGCCATCAGCGAGGCAGGAGGCCGCGCGCACTTCTTCGTCGGCGACGTGAGCGCCCCCGATGACTGCGAGGGCATGGTCGCCGCGTGTGCCGAAGCCTTCGGGCGCATCGATATCCTGGTCAACAACGCCGGCGTCGCCTTCCACCGCATGTTCGTGGACACCACCCTCGCCGATTGGGAGCGGGTGCTGCGGGTCAACCTCACCGGCACCTTCCTCACGGCGCAGGCGGCGGCGCGGCGCATGATCGAGCAGGGCGGCGGGCGCATCATCAATATCGGCTCGATCTCCGGCCAGCGGGGCGGCACCGGTCGCTCGGCGTACGGCACCTCCAAGGCCGGACTCATGCTCCTAAGCAAGGTGATGGCGGTCGAATTGGCGCCCAAGGGGATCGCCGTCAACGTGATAGCGCCGGGGCCCATCCGCACCGACATCACCAACCACGGCCCCGAACAGACGCAAGCCTATCTCGACCGCATTCCGATGGGCCACTATGGCACGCCCGAGGACGTGGCGGCGGCGGCCACCTACCTTGCGTCCGACGAATGCGGGTTCGTGACCGGCGCCGTGTTCAACGTCGATGGCGGCTTCGGCGGCGCCGGCCTAGTGTTCAGCCTCGATGAGATGCAGAGCTACAAGAGCGGGCCCCAGGACTAAGCCGCGCTCGATCCCCGATGAGCGACCTCGCCGTATCGCGATGGCGTAGCACGGCGCTGATCCTGGCGGCGCTCGGGGCGGTCTACGTCGTCGTCCAGTTCTACCGCGTCGCTATATCGGTCATCGCGCCCGACATGATGCGCGAGCTCGCGCTGTCGCCACAGGCCGTGGGCGGCCTCACCGGCGCGTTCTTCCTCTCGTTCGCGCTGGCCCAGATTCCGGTCGGCATGCTGCTCGATCGGATCGGGGCGCGGATCACCATTCCCGCGATGTTCACCTTCGCGGTCATCGGCTCGCTCCTGTTTTCGATCGCGACTTCGATGTCGGGGCTGACCGTGGCCCGCCTGCTTACCGGTGTCGGCTGCGCCGGCGCGATGGGCGCAATGGTCGTCTGCGCGCGCTGGTTCGCGCCCGATCAATTCGGCACCCTCACCGGCGTGCTGACCGCGCTCGGCAATCTCGGCAACCTGCTCGCGACCACGCCGTTGGCGGCCACCGCCGAGGCCTTCGGCTGGCGCTCCGCGTTCGTTGCCGTGGCCTTCATCACCGCCGCCGTCGCGATCGTCGTCCTGGTGGTGGTTCGCGATACGCCGCCCGGGCGCGAGACAGGGCCCCGCGTGCCGGAGAGCGGGACCGCCGTGCTCGCCGGCCTCGTCCAGGTCGTGCTCAATCCGCGCCTGCCCCCTTTGCTGGCGATCAATTTCGTCGGCTACGCCAGCCTGATCGCGGTGATGGGCCTGTGGGCCGGGCCCTACCTGCACGACGTTCACGGCCTCGGCCCCGTGCCGCGGGCCAACGTCCAGCTCATCATGACTCTAGCCTTGGTGGCGGCGCTGTTCGCGATCGGACCTCTCGAGCGTTACGTCGACACGCGCCGTGGCGTGGTCGCCTGGGGGGCGGCGGCCACCATCGTCGTGCTCGCGGTGCTGGCGGCCTGGCCCGCGCCACCGCTGTGGGCGGTGACCTTGCTGTTCGCGCTGCTCGCGCCGCTCAATGCCTACACCATTATCGCCTTCGCCCACGGCCGCGCGATCTTCCCCGACCACCTGCTCGGCCGTGGCATCGCGGTTCTCAGCCTGACCATCATGGGCGGCATCGCCGTGGTGCAGGTGGCGAGCGGCTTCATCGTCGGTGCCTTCACGGTGGACGGCGTAGTCGCGGCGGCCGGCTATCGCTGGATGTTCGCGTTCCTCGCCGTCCTCGTGCTGGCTTCGCTCGTCTGGTACCGGCGCGCCGAGGACGTACGGCCGAGCGCGGAGCGGCGCGGCCAAATCCCGCCGGGTCAGTCGAGGACCGCGTAGGTGCAGGTGCCGGCCGCACCTTTGATCCGCCCGGCCGTGGGCGCCGCGAAATGGGCGGGAAAGACGGTCACGTCTGTGTCGGCGTAGCGCTCGAGGAAGGAGTGATGCATGACGTCTCCGGAGAGGATCCCTTGCGACCCGTGCGAGGCCAGGCGCACGCAGTAGTGGCCCGGGGTATGGCCCGGCGAGGGTTCGAGCCAGACCTCGTCGTCGAGCGCGAAATCCGTCTCCACCAGGGCCGCACGACCCGCTTCGACGATGGGCAGCACGCTGTCCTGATAGGCGGCCGCATGGTTGCCGTCGTCGGCGAGGTCGCCAAAGGAAACGAACTCGGTGCGCCCGAAGACGTAGGTAGCGTTGGGAAAGGTCGGGACCCAGCGGCCGTTCTCGAGTCTCGTGTTCCAGCCGACATGATCACTGTGAAGATGCGTGCAGAAAACGTAGTCCACCGCCTCCGGGGCAACGCCCGCGGCCCTGAGGTCATCGAGGAACGGCCCCTGGCGCTGATGATAGAAAGGCCTCGTCGGGCGGTTCTTGTCGTTGCCGGCGCAGGTGTCGACGAGGATCGTATGGCGGCGCGTGCGCACCACGTAGCTATGGAAGCTGAGGATCAGCTTGCCCGCGCCGTAGTCATAGAAATGGGGCGCGAGCCAGTCGCGGTGGGCGTCGAAGACCTCGGCGCTCGAGTCCGGGAGGATGAACGCCGGGTCGAAATCCGGGCCCTCCATCTCGACCACCCGCGAGACCGTGACGCCACCGATCGTTTGAGTTTTCACCGGCGAACCCTCCGACGCAAGGTCATGTGGCCGCGAACACGAGGATTTCGCGCACGACCTCATCGGGGCGCTCCTCGGCCAGGAAGTGCCAACAATCGACCTCGCTCACGCTGACCTCGCGGGCGCGCTCGCCCCAGATGTGCTGCATCTCGAAGGCGCGGCCCCGGGCGCGCCGGCCGCCCCACAGCACGCGCACCGGACATGAGATCTTCTGGTCCAGCGTCGCCTCGTCGTGCTCGAGGTCGATGGTGCCGCCGGCGCGGTAATCCTCGCAGGTGGCGTGGATCGTGGCCGGATCGGCGAAGCAGCGTTCGTACTCGGCGAGCGCGGCCGGCGCGAAGTAGTCGAGCCCGCCGCCCCAGCTCTTCAAGCACCAGCGCAGGAAAAAGCCAGGATCGGACCCGATCAGGCGCTCCGGCAGGTCGTGGGGCTGGCTCAGGAAGAACCAATGGTATTGCGCCCGCGCCGTGTCCTTGTTGGTGTGCAGGAACGCCGTATAGGTCGGGATGATGTCGAGCAGCGCGAGGTGGCTCACCTGCTCCGGGTGGTCGAGCGCGAGCCGGTGGGCGACGCGGGCGCCGCGGTCATGGCCGACGAGCCCGAAGCGCTCGAAGCCGAGCTCACGCATGACCGCGACCTGATCGGCCGCCATCGCGCGCTTGGAATAGCCGCCGTGGTCCTCGCCCGCCGGCGGCTTGGAGCTGTCGCCATAGCCGCGCATGTCGGCGACCACGACCGTGAAATCCTGAGCGAGCACCGGCGCCACCTTGTGCCACATGGCGTGGGTTTGGGGATATCCGTGGAGCAGAAGAAGCGGGGATCCAGTTCCGGCGCGGGCCACGTTGATGGTCGCCGATCCCACATCGATGCGCGTTCGGCGGAAGCCCGCGAACAGCTCGTCCGTATCGCCCATTACTTGACCTCGAGCCTCTCCAAGCGCTGCGGCAGCGTAGCTGTTTGCGCCGCGCGCGCCCAGGCAAGAAGCGCTTGATCGGCCCCGGCCCCCTGTGTTTGAGTGCGGCCCTGCGCCACGCACCGAGGTGATTCCCATGGCCCCCCTCCGCTCGATGCTGTTCGCCCCAGGCAACCATGCGCGCAAGGTGGAGAAGGTCTTCACCATTGGCGCCGACGCCGTCATTCTCGATCTCGAGGATGCGGTCGCGGTGAGCGAGAAGGTGGCGACGCGCGCGACCGTCGTCGACGCGCTCAAGAAGCCCCGCACCTGTCAGGGCTACGTTCGCGTCAACAGCATCAACACCGAATTCTGCTACGGCGACTTGCGCGCGGTGATCGGCGATGGGCTCGACGGCATCGTCTTTCCCATGATCGAATTGCCCAACGAGCTTCAGACCATCGACTGGGTCATAACCGAGATCGAGCGCGAGCGCGGGCTGACACTTGGCGCGATCGACCTCATTCCGATCATCGAGACCGGCAAGGGCGTGTACCACATCGACGCCATCGCCGCCGCAGGCACACGGGTGAAGCGGGTCGCCTTCGGCGCCGGCGACTATACCCGCGACATGAACCTCGTGTGGACCGGCGAGGAGCGTGAGCTTCTCGATGCCCGCGCCCGTATCGTACTGGCTTCGCGGGTCGCCGGTATCGAGGCGCCGCTCGATAGCGTGTTCATCAACCTACGCGACCGCGAGCACCTGGAGGGCTCGACGCGCGCGGCTCTGGAGTTGGGCTTTCAGGGCAAGTGCTGCATCCATCCCGACCAGGTGGCCCTCACCAACGAGGTGTTCACGCCGACCGATGATGAGGTCGCGCGGGCGGAAAGGATCATCGCCGCCTTCCGTGAGGCGGAAGCCGCGGGCTCGGCCTCGATCCAGGTCGACGGCGGCTTCGTCGATTATCCCATCGTCGAGAAGGCCCAGCGCACCCTCGACCTCATGGCGCGCATCCGCGCGGCCGCCTGAGACCGGCCACGCCTTGCCAAGGACTTGCACGGCCCGTTTAATGGGCGCCTGCGGGTAGCGGAGATTTGCCATGCTGATGTCAGCCCAGGACTACCGAGAGTCGCTGCGCGCCTACTCGCCCCACGTCCTGATGAAGGGTGAGCGCGTCGATTCGGTGGCCGACGAGCCGCTGCTGGCGCCCGGTGTCGCCGCCATCGGCGTCACCTACGACTACGCGCGGGTACAGGAGCACCGCCCCGTCATGGTCGCGCGCGACGGCGCCTCGGGCCGCGAAACCAACCGCTTCCTGCACATCAACCGGACCACCGACGATCTGATGCGCAAGCTCGAGGCGGTCCGGCTCGTGTGCCAGCAAACCGGGTGCGCCCAGCGCTATCTCACCCAGGACGCGCTCAACGCGATCCACCAGGCGACGCACCGGATCGATGCCGAGCACGGCACCGACTACCACCAACGGTTCGGTGCTTATCTCGACCGCGTGCACGAGCACGACCTCGCCTGCGGTATCGCCATGACCGACGCCAAGGGTGACCGCTCGAAGCGCCCCCACGAGCAACCCGTTGCCGATGCTTATGTCCATATCAAGCGGCGCCGGCCGGACGGGCTCGTGATCTCGGGCACCAAGGCGATCGTCACCGCCGCACCCTACGTGCACGAGTTCCTCGTCATGCCGTGCCGTGGCATGACCGAGGCCGACGCCGACTTCGCGCTGTGCTGCGCGGTGCCCGTCGATGCGCCGGGCGTCACCATTATCTCGCGCCCGGCCGGCCGGCCCGGCGAGGGCGCGGCCAAGTTCAGCGCCAAGTACGGCCAATCGGTCGGCGTCGTCGTCTTCGACGAGGTGTTCGTGCCGTGGGAGCGCGTCTTCCTCGGCGGCGAGTGGGCGCACGCCCGCTTCCTCACCACCGCCTATGCGACCCATCACCGCCACAGCTGCATTGGCGCCCGCGCGGGCTTCGGTGACCTCCTGATCGGCGCCGGCGTGCTGATGAGCGAGGCCAATGGCCTCGCGCTACCCGAAGTACCGCACCTGCGCGATCGCATGGTCGAGCTAATCAAGATCGTCGAGGGCTTCTTCGCCTGCGGCGTCGCCGCCTCGGTCTACGGCGCCGCCGACCCGTCGGGCACGATCGAGCCCGAACGCGTCTTCGCCAATATCGGCAAGCTGCTGCTGTCGACCCAGATTTACGACATGCAGCGGATCGCGCACGAAATCTCGGGTGGCCTCATCGTTGCGCTCCCCGATGCGGCCCACGACCACAACCCCGAGACCGCCGGCAACCTCGCCGAGGTGCTGCGCGGGCGCGAGGACATCCCCTACGCCCAGCGCAGCGAGGTGGCGCGCCTGATCGAGGACCTCACGGCATCGGAGACGGGTGGCTGGTACTCCCTGATTAGCCTGCACGGCGGCGGCTCGCCGGCCGCCATGGGACGCGAGATCTTCCGCAACTACCCGTTTGCGGACCGCGTCGACCTAGTCGAGCGGCTACTCGACCGTGGCCTCCTCGCGGACGAAGCGGGCGACAGCCGGCCCAAGCGCCAACCCGGCCGCTGCTGCGTCGAAGGCTGCCAGCCCGAGGACGCACCGGCCCCCCTACCCAAGGCCCGGCGCAAGGCCTAGCGCACCAATCTCAGAACGGTACCGCGAGGTGAGCGGGCGGCAGGATGGTCGTGCGCTTCATGAGTCGCTCGTGGGTGCCGTCGAAGGGATCGCGGCGGTGCATCGTGCAGGCGTTGTCCCACAGGATGCCGTCGCCCGCCCGCCACTCATGGCGGTAGACGAACTCCGGCCGCACCGACCACTCGAACAGCCCCTCAAGCACGTCTGCGCTTTCATCCTCGGCGAGCCCGACGATCCCTATCGTCATGCCGGGGCAGATATAGAGCGCGCGGCGACCCGTGAGCGGATGGGTGCGCACGATCGGCTGCTCGATGTCGGTCGTGCGCTTCTTCTGCTCCTCGTTGGTCGGCACGCTATAAGCGCGGTTGAAGGCCTCGTAGGATTGGATCGCGGTGCGCCCCTCGATGCGCTGTTTGAGCGCGTCCGGTAGCGCCTCGAAGGCCGCCGCCATGTCGGCGAAGTAGGTGCAGCCGCCCTCGGGCGGAACCTGGGCGGCATAGAGGAACGAGCCGACCGCGGGTCGCGGCAGGTAGATCTGGTCGTAGTGCCAGCCGACGTCGTTGTCCGACAGGATGCCGATGGGTTTGCCGTCGCGCACGATGTTCGAGACCAGCAGAATCTCGGGGTGCTCGGGGAGCAGATACTCGCGGCGGACGTGAATCTCGAGATCGCCGAAGGCGCGGCTGAAGGACACTATGTCGTCGTCCGAGAGCTGCTGATCGTGGAACACGAGGATGCCGTGTTTCAGCCAGGCCTCGCGCACCGCCGACAGCATCTCATCGTCGGGGTGGCGCAGGTCGAGGCCGGCCAACTCGGCACCGAACGTGGCCGTCAGCTTGGTCGGCGAAACCCCCATGCCTGCCTCAACCGGCCTGAGCCCGGAGCGCGGGCGTGCCGGCCCCGAGCTCGGCGATGACGTCGTCGGTCGTCATCACCCGGCCCCACAGCCGGCGGAAGCTCTGCAGCGTCACCTCCTGCATCTCGTCGCTGCAGGTCCCGGTGGCGTCGGACACGAGGACCGCGCCGTAGCCGCGATCCGCGGCTTCCATCACGGTCATGCCGACGCAGTTGTTGGTCGAGACGCCGGTCGCGACGACCTCGGAAATCCCCTTCGCTTTCAGCAGCGCATCGATCCCGGTCGAGCCGAAGGCGCCCATCGTCACCTTGTTGAGCACCGGCTCGCCGGCCCGCGGCGCGAGCGCCTCGACGATCTCGTGCTCGCGATTGCCGGCCGTGTTGTTTGTCGCCTCGAAGAAGGGCCTCTGGCGCGCCGGCGCATCGCTGTAGTCGGGGAGCGTCGCCCCCACCGTGAAGTAGATCACCGGTGCGCCGAGCCCGCGGAAAGCCGTCAACAGTCGCTGAATGTTGGGGATCAACAGCTGCTCGATTCGGTCGAACCTATACGCCGCCTCTTCGAGCCGTCCCTCGCGGGCGAGCCGCGCGCCGAGCCCGTGATTGCGGCTACCGCTGGCGTACTGCATGTCGACGACGAGAAGCGCCGTCGTCCGCGGATTGAGAGCGACGGGTTGGGTGAACTCATCAATGTAGGTTGCGCTCATGGCCTTCCTCGTGAGCTAGAGCCCGTAGACCGCGGTGGCGTTGCCGCCGACCACGCGGGTCTGGTCCTCGGGCGGCAAGCCGTCGAGCAGCCGCGCCACGGCCCCTTGGGCATCGAGGCCGATGGAGCGCACATGCGGGAAGTCGGAGCCCCACAGCACCTGACTCGCGCCGACCTGGGGTATGACGTAGGCCGAGTGAGGGTCGTTGATGACGCCGTGCCAGACGCGGGTTCGCATGTAGTCGCTGGCGCGCAGGGCCACCTTCGGCAGGCGCAACCGCGGCCCCATGTCGTTCTGCATCTGGTCGATGCGCCACATGAAGTTCGGCAGCCAGGCGATATCGAACTCGCTGCACACGATCTTGAGCTCGGGAAAGCGGTCGAGGATGCCGCCGAAGATGAAGTCGTCGGCGAGCACCGGCATGATTTCGCTCATCAGGCCGAGCATGGTGCTGGCGGCCACCGCGAACTCGGCCGGCGTATCGAAATGTAACGGATCGGGGATGCGCCCAGTGTCGGTGTGGAGCGTCAGCGGAATCCCCATGGCTTGGGCGCGCGCCCACAGCGGGTCGTACACGGCGTCGCGGTAGGGGGGGCAGCCCTCGGGGCCGCCGAGGTTGATCATCGCTCCCTTGAGCCCCTTCTTGGAGACGCGCTCGATCTCGGCGATGGCCCAGTCCACGTCGTGTGTCGGGAGGACCGCGATGCCGCGCAGGCGCCCGGGCGCGTAGGATGCGAATTCCGCGAGCCAGTCGTTGAAGACCGCGGCGGCCGCGCGCAGCACGTCGGGGTTCTTGGTCGAGTACTGCAGCAGCATGTTGGTGGTGTAGAGGAGCTCGCAGGCCACGCCCGCCTCCTCTTGGAACGCAACCCGCTTCTCGGGCAGATAGCCCGCCTCGCGAAAGCCGAGCGTGTCCTGCTCGGCCTCGATTTCGCCGAGCTTGCGCACCTGGTTGCCGGTCAAGAAGTAGCGGCCCTTCTTGCCCTTGTACTCGTCGATGATGCGCGGCGTGCGATCGCCGAACTTCGCACCCAGGGCCTTCTCCCACATGTCGGGCGGCTCCATGACGTGAGAGTCGGCCGAAATCACATTCGCGAAGCTCGCCTCCATGGGTCTTCCCTCGCTGTTTGGACCGCCCGCGCCTCAGACGACGCCGCGCATGTCGACGAGCCCGGCCGCAACCGCCTCGTGACGGTTATCGGTCTCGGCCGCCCCAACGGGGCGCAGGGTGGTGTCGAAGTCATGGATCAACGTCTCGGCGACGTGTTGTATCATGTAGGCCTTGAGGTCGTCGTGGAGCTTGGTGCGCCAATACGCGTTGTAGTCCTCGAGCGAATCGTAGACGCCCACGATCCCATGCGTGAACGGGCCAGGAACCAGATCGGCGCCGTACGAGTAGCTGCGCACGCCCGGCAGGTTCGCGGCGATTTCGTCGCAGTAGTCGTGAATGCGCTGATGGAAGGCGCCGTCCGCCCCCTCCGCGTAGCGCACCAGGATCAGATGATAGAACATGCGTCCTCCCGTGCGTGTGGCCGGGAGGCATTGTACCTTCCGTCGCGGGAAAATCGACCGCTCCGTGAGAAGCGCGAGCCCGCCCCACCGAGACCCGGCTACATAATGGAGCCGGGCCCGGCGGGCGAGTCGCGGGCCGCTAGCCGGTCTCGGCGGCCTTGATCCAGGAATCGGTGCCGGCGTCGCCGCCAGACGCTACGGTTTTCAGCCTTTCGCAGTAGTGGTCCCAGCCCTCGGCGTGCGGCGGGATCGCGGGCTCGGGCAGGCCGCTGTGGGTCAGCTTCAGCATCGTGCCCGGCGCCTTGGGCTCGAGGTCGATCTCGACCAGCGAAGATCCCGGCGGCACGCCGGAGTCCGCCGCATCCCAGCCCCAGCTGTAGGCGATGCGGTAGTTGGGCAACACCTCGCGATATTCGCCCTTGGCGACGTTCCCGTTCGTCACGTCGACGAGGAACAGCCCGCCCTCCTTCGGCTCCAGCGTTGCCGACACGCCCATCCAGCGCGTCATCTTGTCGGAGTCGATGAAGAACGCGAACACCGTATCCGGTGCCGCCTCAATGTATATTTCGCGTCGAATGACGCTTGCCTCGTCAGCCTGTGTCATCTTGGTCGTACCTCCTTTGCTCCTTCTCCGCTTCCACCTTGAGCCGTGCCAGGCTCTGATCCCAAAACTCCGTGAGGAAGGTGCGCAACGCCGCGATCGAGTCCGAATCGGCGCGATAGAAGCGGCGCGTCCCGTCCTGGCGCGCGACCACGAGCCCGGCGTCGAGCAGTACCCGAAGATGCTGCGAGATCGCTGGCCGGCTCACGTCGAACCGGGCCGCTATGTCGCCGGCCATCATCTCCCGGTTCCACACCAGGTGCAGAATTCTCCGTCGCGTCGAATCGGCGATGGCGCGCAGGCCGTCATCCATGACCTCAACGTAAGCATAGTCTTACGTAAGTGTCAACTTACAAAAGAGGAGCCCGCGGGGTCGCGTACGCTCGGCCACGCTATAGTGGCGCAGGAAGGCGGATGGGGCGGTCGTGAACCAGGATTTCCCGCAAGTCGGGCCGGCGGCGCAATGGCTTATCGCACATGGCGCGAGCGAGCCGAGCCCGGCATCGCTATTGACCGGCCTGGCAGCGCGCCTGAGCGAGGCGGGGATGGCGCTCGCGCACGCCTCGCTCGCCGTCGAGGAGCTGCATCCCCTGTTCTCGGGGTCGCGCTACGGCGGCGGTGCCGACGATGAGTCCGATGATGTGCGCGAGGCCGGCGCGCTTGGCGCAACCGATCAGATCGCTCTACTGCTCCAGTTCAGCGACGGCTCGCACCACGCCGTGACCTTCGCCAGCGCCCGGGCGGGCGGCTTCTCGGACGCCGACCGGGCCGAGCTGCGCTTCCTCGCGCAGCTGCTCGCGAGCCAGCTCGAGGTTGTCGTGCAGCGCCACGTCGCGACGACCCTCCTCGAGACCTATCTCGGCAAGCGCAGCGGGGCCCAGGTGTTGGCGGGGCTGGTCAAGCGCGGCGATGGCGAAACCATACATGCCGCGATCTGGGTTTCCGATCTGCGCGGCTTCACGGCGCTGTCGGAACGGCTCGCGCGCGACGACCTGATCAACCTGCTGAACGTGCACTTCGAGCGCCTCGTGGCGCCGATCAAGGCCTTCGGCGGCGAGGTGCTGAAATTCATCGGCGACGGCCTGCTCGCCATCTTCCCGATCGCCCCCGGCGATTCCGCGCCGGCCTGCCGGGCCGCGGTCAACGCCACGCGGTCGGCGGTGACGAGTACGCGCCAGCTCAACGTGGAGCGGCGCAAAGCATGCCTGCCGACGTTCAGGTTCGGCGTCGCGCTCCATGTCGGCGACGTCATGTACGGCAACATCGGCTCCCCGGACCGGCTCGACTTCACCGTCATCGGGCCGGCGGTCAACGTGGCGACGCGCCTCGAACGGCTATGCAAGACGCTGCGCTATCCGGTGGTCGCCTCCGGCGCTTTCGCCGCGGCATCGGGCAGCGATCTCGTGCATCTCGGGAGCCACCGCCTACGCGGCATCGCCGCCCCAACCGAGGTTTACACGCTGCCCGAGCTGGCGCGAACGCCGGCTAGAGCGGCGTACTCATGAAGAGAGAGCCAATGCGCCGATGTCCGCTCTTGGCCCATAGCGGCCATGTGTGCCGTTAATCTCGCCCGGAAATAATCTCTTTGCTTCGACCGCTGTCGTTCATCTCGATAAGTATCTCTTCAAGAGAGGGAACGAGCCGTCGATGCTTAACATTCAGAAAGTGGTAGAGCGTCACAACTTCCAATGGCGGCTCCAATACAACGATACCGCCAATTTCCGATGACAGCCTGAATGCGTCCGATGTAATCAATATTCCGACATCGACCCTGCCGCCTTTTACCAATCTTGCGACCGCGGAAACGTTGTTGCTTTTACAGCACTCATTCCCCGCGTTCTGACATCCAGGATGTCTGTACCCACGGGGATAAACGATATGATATTTTTCCAGTTCCTCCCATGAGCTCAACCTAAGTTTTGATTTTGCATTGACGATGGCGGAGAAACTGAGCGCAATAACGGGCTCCTTTACCCGAACAAGATTTGGATACTCGGTTACAGCCCCAGTTACTCGAACCAGCTCTGCATCGGAGAGCCCAGAATTGACCTCAAAAAGACTTCGTTTTGCAGGCCGGTAGACAAGCACAATATCATGCCCAATCTTGCCGTAAACTTCTTTCAAGAGACGAGCGATTGCCTCAGCTTCCGGGAATTCCGGAGACGAAATTCTGATCGTGTCGGCTTTGGCTGGGTGAAATAATATCAAACCCAAAACCAAGAAGGCGAATACAATCTGCATACAGTCACCATTCTCGAATTCGGACGCTTGTCACCAAGTTAGCTTATTTGCTTACCGAGAGGAACTAAGATTGTTCGGCTATACGGGTAAAACGGATTTTACCGACATTCGATAGCGTCCGCTTTTGGCTAGTGGCGCACGCAACGGACATCCCCGCGGCACGTCCGGTCCACTCTCAACTACCGACTCTCCAACGCCGACTTCCGCTTCACTTACAGAATCCAGACGTGCCAGGCGCCCTCGGTGAATGGCCGCTTGTGACCCACAGGAGACATTCGGAGCGTAGGTCCGGCGCTGGTTGGGGTGGGTGAAAGCTGTGCTGATGGTCCCGCACCGAATCGGGTTACGCCGTTCGCTTGCGGCGCCTTGGGAATGCCAATCCAGCCAGGTCAGCACCGACCAAGATGAGGGAGGTGGGCTCCGGTACCGCCTTGGGAGTCACTGTGAAGCTCGAGGGGTCCCAGGCGCCATCGACCTGCCGGCCCGCAATGTCGGTGGCAGAAAGCACCACATAGCCTCGATGACAGTGAATGCCGCCTCACTCGCCGATGTCGACTGAGCTTAGTCGACATCGGCCTACGTCGGCGTTCTTACACGACCAAGACCCATAGCGGACACAATGGATATTGAGTGCTGCATCTGACGGGGTCGTGTATGCATTCTAGGATGGGACTTGAAGAGGTCAGTGATGCGATCTGGCTCGCGGAAGGCAAGACGGTGAGCCATTACGGGTTCCCCCATCCAACGCGCTCCGTGGTCGTCCGATTCGGCAACGGTGATCTTTGGATATGGTCGCCGATCAAGCCATCGGAGGGCCTGCTCGAGGAGATCGAGCGCCTCGGCCGCGTCGCTCATCTCGTCAGCCCCAACAAGATCCATCATCTCTATCTGCAAGATTGGGAGGCTCGCTTTCCCGGAGCGCATCTCTGGGGACCGATGTCGATAATTAAAAAGCGGCGCGACCTTGAGTTCCGCGAACCTCTATCCGACATCTCACCGCTGGAATGGCAAGCCGATTTGGACCAGGCCTGGTTCCGGGGCTCCCCAGCCATGGACGAGGTTGTGTTCCTACACAGACCGTCTCGCACCGTCATCGTGGCCGATTTGATCCAAAACTTCAGCCATCACTTCCTCCGCGAGCATTGGAGTCGGTGGCAGCGTCCGCTTGCGAAGCTCGATGGCATTACATCGGACAACGCCCGTGCACCGCTGGTATGGAGGTTGTCATTCATTAACCGCGCGTCGGCCCGCGAGGCGCGCGACAAGATGCTTGGGTAGAATTGCGAGCGTATCATTATGGCGCACGGCGAATGGCAGCGCTCCAATGGTCACGTCTTTATTGCACGCTCCCTCGACTGGCTCGGTCATTGAGTGCTGATCGGTTCAGCACGGGACTTCCGCTTATGGCTACAAGCGGACATCAGCAGGCCACGCTTCGGCGCTAGATCGTTGCCCTCCATGAAGACACGCCCTACAGGGGCGGCCGGCGATCGGTCGTCGGATACGCGGTCTCGTAGGCCTTGGCCGCCCGCAGCACCAGGGCATCGGCGAACTTGGGGCCGACGATCTGGAGACCCACTGGCAGACCCGCCTTGGTAAAGCCGCACGGCACCGTTACCGCAGCCTGCTGGGTCAGGCTGAAGGGGTAGCAGAACGGCGTCCACGCGCGGATGTAGCCGAACTCCTTCTCGAAGTCCTCGGGGCTGAAGCGCTCGGCGGTGAACGCCGGTGCCGCCGTCGTTGGCGTGAGCAGGAGATCGTATGTTTCATGAAAGTGCTGCATGTGAACGAAGATCTTGGCGCGCGCATCCATCGCCGCGAGATACTCGACGGCTGAAGTGTTGCGGCCCGTCTCGATGCTGGCGCGCAGGCTGTCGCTCATCAGCGCCCGGTTTTCCTCGGGTACCTCGCGCGTCTTGAAGGCGACGCCGGCGTTGACCAGCACACGCATGAAGCCGTGCGGGTCTTCGAACCCGGGGTCCTTCTCTTCCACGGTGGCGCCGAGATCGGTAAAGGCGTGGGCAGCTTTCGCGACGATGTCGGCGACCTCGGAATCGACTCTAGGCGCGAAGCCGAGCGTCGCGCTGTAGGCGACCCGCAGGCCGCGAATGCCGTCGTTGAGGCCCCGCGTGTAGTCGACCCCGTCCGGCGCCAGCTCCTGGAAGTCGCGCCCGTCGCGCTGGCTCAGCACGTTGAGCATGAGCGCGGCATCGTCGACGGTTCGCGCCAGCGCCCCGGTGGTCGAGAGAACCGGCACCACCATCGGCGGATAGACCGCGACCCGCGCCAGCGTCGTCTTGAGCCCGACCAAGCCGCACAGCGCGCACGGAATGCGGATCGAGCCGCCGGCGTCGGTGCCGAGAGAGGCCTGCCCGATGCCCGCCGCGACCACGGCCGCGGCACCACCGCTCGAGCCGCCCGGCGACTTGTCGAGGTTCCAGGGATTACGCGTGACCCCGGTGAGCGGGTTCACGGTGGAGGGCCCGGTGCCGTACTCGGGCGTCGTGTTCTTGCCGAAGATGATGGCGCCGTGCTCGCGCATACGCGCCACCGCCGCGGCGTCCGCGGCAACCGGGTTCGGATCGGCCGTCTTGGAGCCCTGACGCGTGGGCATGCCCTTCACATTGAGCGTGTCCTTGACCGAGATGGGGACGCCGTCCACGAGCCCCTTGGGCGCGCCGCGCTCCCAGCGCGCATCGGACTCCGCCGCCGCCGCCAGCGCGCCCTCCTCATCGAGGTAGCAGATCCCGTTCACGCGGTCGTCGTGGGCGCTGATGCGATCGAGCGCGGCGCGCATGGCTTGCGTCGGCGTGACGCTCTTGGCGCGGAACGCGGCGACGAGCTCGGTGACGGGCATGAACGCGATATCGTCGGACATGTCTTCCCTACTTTTTCGGAGTTGACGGGCGCGCGGCGCAGTATGATGTGCGGCCGGCGCCGGGGGCAACGGCTTTGCCCGCGCGCGCGGCGTTGCGCTTCCCACGTTCTCATACGCGAGGCTGCCGATGATCGACGATCTGTTCTCTCTCGATGGCCAGGTGGTGTTCGTCACCGGCGGTGCCGGCGGCCTCGGTCAGGTGATGGCGCGTGCGACGGCCGGCGCTGGGGCCCACGTCGTGATCAACGATGTCGACGAGGCGGCGCTCGAGGCCGAGCTGGCGGCGATGGCGGCGGCCGGCCTCAAGGCCTCGGGCATGGGCTTCGACGTCGCCGACGAGAAGGCACGCGCCGCCGCCGTGCCATCGATCGTCGCCGATCACGGGCGGCTCGACGTGCTCTTCAACAACGCGGGCATCGGCAAGAGCGCGCCCGCCCTCGAGCTCTCGCTGGAAAGCTGGCAGCGACTTATCGACATCGACCTTACCGCGTGCTTCCACCTCGCCCGCGAGGCGATCAAGCCCATGCTCGAGCAAGGCAGCGGCCGGATCATCAATACCTCATCGATCATGGGCATCCAGGGCGCCGCCTTCAATGCCGACTACACGGCAGCCAAGGCCGGCCTCGCCGGGCTGACGAAGGCGCTGGCGGCGGAATTCGGCCCGCACGGCATCACGTGCAACGCTATCGCGCCGGGCTATTTCGCGACCGCGTTCTCGGGCCGCACCATGGCGGACCCCGAGCGCCTGGCTTGGGTGCGGGAGCGCACGCCGCTCGGCCGCCTCGCCGAGCCCGAGGAAATGGCCGGCGTTGCCCTGTTCCTGGCCTCGCGCGCTTCGTCCTACGTCAACGGCCACACGCTCGTCGTCGACGGCGGCATGAGCATCAAACTCTAGTCCAACTCCCCGAGACGATCGACCCCGGCCCCCAAAGCCGCCGATATAGATGAACATGGCACGACTGCGCCCGCCGTCGCGGCGGCGCTCGTGAAATACCTGCTCCAACGAGGGGCCGGCTCCCGGCAGCCATGCTTCGACGGGCTCGGCATGAGGGCTTCGACAGGCTGTTCGACCATCTTAGATTCCGGGCGCCGGCGGCACTGCTGCAGGTGGAAAGGGCTGTGCCGCGCAGGACACTTTAACTTCTTCCGGCGGCGCCAAAAAGCGCAATTCTGGGGCTCAAGGCGAGATCAGCGGAGGCGGCTCGGGTAGCGGCGCCTCCAAGGCAGGTCAGTCGAGCCTAGGTGCCGGGGCTGGAGTCAACAACCTATCTGATGTCTCGGGCATCGCGGGCGGCGGCAGTAGATCCGGCTCGAGCGATGGATCGTCTGGTACGGGCGGGCGTGGCGGCACAGGCGGCGCCGATAACGGACGCCCTCTCAACTGGCCCCGCCCCGGCGGGGCTTTTTCTTCATGAGCACGCATCTGCGTAAAGTTGTAAAGAAACTTTACACTTCACGGCAACCGCTAGTCGAGGCAACAAACCCTAAGGAATCTGGGGGTTGCGGCGATGTTAGTACGTCACACCTCCCGTGATGGGTGTCACAATTCTTTACGTTTTCTGAGGCGCGCTGGGCTAACCCTCTGAATTCGCCAGATTAATTATTTGGCACGTGATTTGCGGTGATTGTCCTGATTCGCGCTTGCTCGGGAGATTGTGCATGGCCCCGCCTATTAGCATTCGCAGGGCATGGCGAACGGCGCTGCTCGGAGCCGTTTCGGGCATCGCCTTGGCTAGCGCCGGACCCGCATTGGCCGCCGCGATCATCGTGGGGACGAACTCCGGCACGATCAATGGCGTCGGCAGCGGCGGCACCTTTAACGGCACCCCTTTCACGACGCGGCTCGTCGGCCCTGTGAGGCAGTTTCTGTTCGCGGGCGATTTCATCATCGATGACAATGATGAAGTCATCGCGACTGGCCAACGAGGCGCTTCGTTTTTCGCCGCCAACAACGCCATCATCGGGACGAATGTCACATTCGACTTCAGCGCCAGCGGACTGTCAGCGGGCCCCGGCGGCAGCAGCCCCTCCTTTGGCGGCGGCGGTGGCGCCGGTCGTGGAGGCGGTGCCGGCGGCTCCGCTGCCGGTGGCGATGGCAGTGTCGGGGGCCCCTTCACTTTTTCCGGCGGCGCCCAAACGGGCAATAACGGGGCCCAAGGTGCCAGGGGTGGAGGCGGGTCGGGTAGCGGCGCCTCCTCTCCAGGGCAGTCGAGTCTAGGTACACTCCCTGGAATCAACAACCTATCTGGCGTCTCCGGCGTCGCGGGCGGCGGCGTTGGACCCGGCTTCATTAATAATCCGCCGCTTGGTCCGCTTGGTGGGTCAGGCGGATCGTGTCCCGCGGAGTGGTGTAAGAGCGTTGCGCTCTACGCGGCTCCCGGCGGGTAGGGCCGGGACGTTCAGGCTGCCACGGTGGGCAGCGTGATGGGGACACCATCGCTCAGCGGAGCGATGGATTCCAACGTCATGTATCTCCTTGAGACGGCCCACTCGTCGTTCTGCTCGAGAAGGATGGCGCCGACGAGCCGTGTGATGGCGGCTTCGTTGGGAAAGATACCGACGACGTTGGTGCGACGCTTGACCTCGGCATGGAGCCGTTCGATCGGGTTTGTGGAGTGCAATTTCTGGCGGTGCTCCCTGGGGAAGCTCATGTAGGCGAGGACGTCGTGCTCGGCTTCGTCCATGAGAACTGCCAGCTTGGGCACCTTGGGCCTGAGCTGGTCGGCGACCTGGCGCCACTGGACCTTCGCGCTGTCGGCGTCCTCCTGGGCGAAGGCGGAGACGACGCGCCGGCCCTGGCGGCCGGCATGGGCCAGCAGGTTGCGGGCGAAGTGCACGCGGCAGCGCTGCCATGTGGCGCCGAGGATCCGGGTCGCGGCGGCCTTCAGGCCCTTGTGGTCGTCGGAGATCACCAGCTTCACGCCGCGCAGCCCGCGCCGGGCCAGCGAGCGCAGGAACTCGGTCCAGAAGGTCTCGGCCTCCGACGCGCCGATCGCCACGCCCAGGACCTCGCGGCGGCCTTGGTCGTTGACGGCCACAGCCACGGTCACCGCGACCGAGACGATGCGTCCGGTCTGGCGCACCTTCACGTAGGTGGCGTCGAGCCACAGATAGGGCCAGTCGCCCTCCAGCGGTCGATCGAGGAAGCCGGTGACCTTATCGTCGATCTCGCCGCACAGCCTGGAGACCTGGCTCTTGGAGGCGCCCGACATCCCCATCGCCTGAACCAGATCGTCGACCGAGCGGGTCGACACCCCCTGGATGTAGGCCTCCTGGATCACCGCAGCCAGCGCCTTCTCGGCCATCCGCCGCGGCTCCAGGAAGCCCGGGAAGTAGCTTCCCTTCCTCAGCTTCGGGATCTTCAGCTCCACCGTGCCGGCCCGCGTCTCCCAGGACCGGTCGCGGTAGCCGTTGCGATGGGTGATACGATCCGCCGAGCGCTCGCCGTGCCCGGCGCCGGTCAGGCCCTCAACCTCCAGTGCCATCAGCCGCTCGGCCGTGAAGCCGATCATCTCGCGAAGCAGATCGGCATCGGAGCTCTTCTCCAAAAGCGCGCGCAGGGTCATCATGTCCTGGGTCATCGTGGTTCTCCTTCGGGTCAGGTTGGTTTGCACTAGCCCAACCCTAAACCGGAACCGCGATGGCCTCCGCTGTGGATAGCCGGCTTGCCTACGCCAGACTCTCGGCGGTCGCTACGGCAAGCCGCCTACCCACAGCTAACAGAGGCTCCAACAACTCCTACACCACGTCCTGGGACACGACCCACGTGCCCGGGGTTCGCCGGTTGATTGGCGAACGGTGCCCCAAGGTCGTCATCGGCCCCGCTGAAACCACCAATCACATTGTTCGTATCGAAAATGACCGCCAAATTGGGACCACCTACCCAGGTTGGTGACCCAGGCAGAAGCCGGCTGTGAAGCCGCCGCCAGCAGCGCGACACCAACGACGGGCCCGAGCAGTTTCCCTGCCCGCGCCGCGACTTTGCTCGAACTGGTCCCCATTACGGGTGTTTAGACGCAATATCCATACCGACTTTTTTTACCGTTCACTTTCAACGGGTTGTCTGCGCTCGGCGTAGTGGGCCAAACGTTAAGTGTAAAGATTTTCGACACTCCGGACGTGAAAATCGGCGGCCCTCACGATGAATCATCGTGGCGTCTCAATGGCTTATGGCCGTCCGTAGGGTGCCGCGCGCGATTGTAAAGAAATCTTACGATTTTACGGTCCTAGTGGATTGATTCCAACGTTTGGAACCCTCTGTTTCGTGCGGCGATGATATGATCGGGGTCGGCTTTCCAGATGAAGGGTTTTGGGTTTGCGTCATTGTATTCGCGGACAAATCGGTTGATGGCGGCCTGAAGGTCGACGACGGATTGGAAGACGCCGTATTTGAGCCTGCGCCGCGTTAGTTTGGCGAAGAAGCCCTCGACGGCATTGAGCCACGAGCACGAGGTTGGCGTGAAGTGGAAGGTCCAGCGTGGATGGCGGGCGAGCCAGGCGCGGACCTTGTCCTTCTTGTGCGCGGCGTAGTTGTCGAGGATGACGTGGACGGCCTTGTCCGTCGGCACCTCGCGCTCGATGCGGTTGAGGAAGCGGATGAACTCCTGATGGCGGTGGCGCTGCATGTTCTGTGCGATGACCGTACCGTCCAGCACGTTGAGCGCGGCGAACAGCGTCGTCGTGCCATGCCGTTTGTAATCATAGGTCATCGTACCGGCGCGGCCCTTCTTCATCGGCAAGCCGGGTTGGGTGCGGTCGAGCGCCTGGATCTGTGATTTCTCATCAACCGACAGCACCACGGCATGGGCCGGCGGATCGACATACAAGCCGACGATATCTGTGAGCTTCTCGGCGAAGGCGGGATCATTGGAGAGCTTGAAGTGCCGCCAGCGGTGCGGGCTGAGGCCATGGGCCTTCCAGATCGCTTGGACCGTCGACGCCGCGACGCCAGCAACCTTCGCCATCGCGCGCAGCGTCCAGTGGGTCGCCTCGTGCGGCGGCGCTTGCTGGGTCAGGCGGACGATCTCGGCGACGCGCTCCGGCGGGATCGGCGCTTTGCCAGGCGGACGGGACCTGTCGCGAAGCAAGCCGTTGACACCCTCGTGCATGAACCGCTCCTGCCAGCGCCAGACACAGGTCTTGGACTTGCCGGTCTCGGCCATGATCGACGAGTTCCCGAGCCCCTCGTCGCTCTTCAGGATGATCCGCGCCCGCCAGACATGTTTCTGCGAGCTCTTCGGGTCCGCGACGATAGCTTGCAATCGCTGACGGTCGCCAGACGTGACAGTAAAATGGATGCCGGTGCGCATAGCACAGACTCGCATGACACCGCACAATACGGAATCTCAAATCGGACTCTTTCGTTCCGATCAATCCACTAGCCCTTACACGGAGGCGGTTTGTCGGACCCGAACGGTAGCGTATGCTGAGCGCGGACGGCCAGCCCGCGAGCGGTGCGAGGGCAACACCATGAAGATCGGTATCGTCGGCACGGGCGCCATGGGCTCGATCTATGCCGGGTTGATGGCCGACGCCGGCAATGAGGTGTGGGCCGTCGACCGCTGGCGCGAGCACATCGAGGCCATCCGCGCCGGCGGCCTGCGCGTCGAGGGCGCGAGCGGCGACCGCACGGTGCGCCTCAACGCGACGACGGACCCGGGGGATGCCGGTGTCTGCGAACTCGTGATCGTCGCGACCAAGGCGATGGACGTGGCCGAGGCGAGCGCGGCGGCGCAGCCGATGGTGGGTGCCGACACCCTGGTGCTGGCGATCCAGAACGGTCTCGGCAGCAGCGCCAAGGTGGCGGCCGCGCTCGGCGCCGAGCGCGTCGCGATCGGTGTGGTCGGCGGCTTCGGCGCCGCGATGGTCGCGCCCGGCCACACGCACCACAACGGCTGGGAGCTGGTCCGGCTGGGCGAGAGCGACGGCCCGGTGACGGAGCGGCTCGAGCGCGCTGCCACCGTCTGGCGCGAAGCCGGTTTTCGCGTCAAGACCTTCGACGATATCCAGCAGATGGTGTGGGAGAAGCTGATCTGTAACGTGTGCTTCAGCGGCAGCACCACCGTCACCGGGCTCACGGTGGCCGAGGTGATGGCGGATGCAGATGGGTGGCGCGTTGCGTCCGGTTGCGCGCGCGAGGCCTATGACGCGGCGCGCGCCAAGGGGATCGCGCTCGGCTTCGATGACCTGGAGCGCTACGTACGCGCCTTTGGCGAAACGATCCCAGGCGCGCGCTCGTCGATGGCCCACGACCTGATGGCGGGCCGGCGCTCCGAGGTCGACGTGATCAACGGTGCCATCCCGGGCGCGGCGCATGAAGTGGGCCTGAGCGCACCCTACAATGAGGTCGTCACCGCGCTGGTCAAGGTCATGGAGGCCAAGCTAGGGTAGCGCGACGGCACGGGCGTCGCCGGCTCACTACCCTTGGCGGCCGGATTGTCGCTTCGTATCCGGATTGTCGCTTTCGTATAATGTGTGTTGGCCCATGGAGCCGCCGGCCGCGGCCAGAGCCACCGGGAGGAATAACCGCCATGCGCATGCGCTACATCGACGTCAACGGAATCAACACGCGCTACATCTGTGAGGGCGAGGCGAACGAGAAGAAGCTACTCCTGATTCACGGCGGCGGCGTATCGGCGGACACTTGGTGCTGCAACATCGACGAGCTCAGCGCCAAGTACGCGGTTTATGCGCCGGACCTCCTCGGTCACGGCATGACCGATTTCATCGATCTCGGCGACGACATCCCGCAGCCCCACACGATGAACCACCTGTACGCCTTCATCGACGCGATCGGCCTCAAGAAATACGTCGTCGGCGGCAGCTCCTACGGGGCGTTGATCTCTGGGCTGCTCTACTTCGAGCGACCCGAGCAAGTGGAAAAGATCATCATGACCGGCAGCAGCTCCTCCTTCGACACCGAGGAGGATTGGAAAAAGGCCATGGAGGGGTCGTTTCAGAACGCCTCGAAGGCGATCGGCGACGCGACCCTCGAGACCTGCCGCAAGCGGCTCGGCAACATCTGCTACGACCCCACGGTGGTGCCCGAAGGCATCATCCTGGCGCAGCTCACGCACTATGCGCGGCCCGGCATGCTCGACTTCTACACCCGCGCCAACCGCAACCGCGTCAACGCCACGAAATCCATGGTGGCCTATCGGATCGAGGAGCGCCTCGAGAAGATCGAGGCGCCGACTGTCGTCTTCACCGGGCGCAACGACGTCCGCGTGTCGGTCGAGAAAACCGTGGCGGGGGTGAAGCGGATGCCCAACGCCGAACTCATCATCTACGAGGAGTGCGGCCACCTGCCCTATATCGAGCACCCGGAGCGATTCAACCGCGAGGTGGTCGAATTCATCGAGCGTTAAGCGCCAACCTTGCGCGCCGTAGCCTAGCGCGGATATCGGAAAAAGACCCAGCAAGGGAGGACGTCATGAGTCGTAAATGGTTAGCCATGCTTACCGCAGTACTCGCACTCCCCTTACTAATCGCCGGGGGTGCCGCTAACGCGCAGAGCGGGGAGCCCATTCGGATCCCCTTCGGGACCGCGTTCGAGGGTGCGTTCGCCGATTACGCCGCCAAGATATGGGACACCTCGATCGTGCCCGCGGTGAAGAAGGTGAACGAAATGGGGGGCATCCACGGCCGGCCCGTCGAGTACTACAAGGTCGCGGTGCCTTACCCCGAGGTGCTCGGGTGGGCCACCGAGTTTCGCCGTCTCGCCTCGGACCCCAACGTCATCGTGTTCCACGGGCCCGACCTGACCAAGGCCCACTTCGCCACCTTCGACCTCATCGAGGAGCACAAGATCCCGGTGTTCAACTCGGGTTCGGGCGGCCACTGGACGCTACCGAGCTTCGGCAGCTGGAGCTTCCGTTACCTGCCCATGGCGGCCGACGTGATGCCAGTCCTCTACAAGAAGGCGAAGGAACGATTCGGCTTCAAGACCGCGGCCATCGTCTACTCCAACGACGACGATTCGACGGTTCAGAACGGCAGGATCTTCCGCAAGAGCCTGGAAGATTTGGGCGTCAAGATCGTCGCCGAGCATTCGTACAAGAGCAAGGAGACCAACTTCTCGTCGATTGTGGTGGCGCTGCGGGCGGCCAATCCCGACATCGTCTCGATCAGCGCGTCGCTACCGACCGATGCGGGGACGTTCGTCAAGCAGCTCCGCGAGCGCGGCGTCAACGCCCGTATTATCTCTGACAACTTCATCAACGCCGTGGACTACTGGAAGCTGTCGGAGGGAAGGGCCGAGGGCACCCTAACGTTTGGGCTGTGGTCGCCCGAGGACGAGCGGCTGATGGTCCAGGAATGGATCAAGACGTGGCGGGAGTATTCTGGCGAGGCCGACAATTTCCCCGACAACTACATGACGGGCGCTTACGACTCGGTGCTGGTCTTGGCTCAGGTCATGAACGCCGCGGAGGAGCTAACGCGCGAGTCGATCCGCGACGCGTTTTCCAAGGTCAAGTTGGATACGATTAGCGGCACGGTGCAGTGGAACGGCCCCGGTGACGTGAAGCGGGCGGTGCCGCAGCTCATGATATGGACCGACGGTAAGGTCCTCCCCTGGAAGTAGGGGTCGACCGCCCGAGGCACCGCTCGGGCGCTTGACGGCATAGGGTCCCGCGGCAGCCGCCGCGGGACTGGCCGGCGCGATCTGCACCCGCGCCGGCCAGCTCCGCCCTTTGAACAGTGAGATTGCCGCCATGTTCTACGAAACGGAAGGCAACCAACATGGCTTGCCTCACGATCCCTTCCTGAGCTGCGTCGTGCCTCGGCCCATCGGCTGGATCACGACCATCAGCCGCGCCGGCGTCATCAACCTAGCGCCTTTCAGCTTCTTCAACGGGGTCGCCCTCGATCCGCCGCAGGTCATGCTCGGCGCCGGCAGCCAGCACCTCGAGGGCGGGGTCACCGATACGCAAAAGAACCTCGAGGAGACGGGCGAATTCGTCGCCAACTTCGTCACCTGGGAGTTGCGCGAGCAGCAGAGCGTGACGGCCACTCACGTCGGACGCGACGTCAGCGAGGTCGGGCTCGCGGGGCTCGAGATGACGCCCTCGCACCTGGTCAAGCCGCCACGCGTCAAGGCCTCGCCCATTCATCTCGAAGGCGTCTATGTCAAGACGGTGGAATTACTCGCCAATAAGCCGGCGACCCACGTCAGCAATCCCTATTTCCTCGTCCTCGGCAAGATCATCGGCGTTCACATCAACGATGACATCATGACCGACGGCATGGTCGATGCGTCCAAGTTTCGCCCGCTCGCGCGCATGGGCTATATGGACTACGCGGTGATCGACCACGTCTTCCCGCTGCCGTTTCCGGATTTGGGGCCGGACCCGGAGGCGAAGAAAAAATGAGCGCGGCGAGCCCGGCGCCGAGCGCGGGCCCGATGTCAGCGGCCGCCACGGGCGACGCCTTCTTCGAGGTCCGCGGCCTGACCAAGCGCTTCGGCGGATTGGTCGCGCTGAACGGCGTCGACCTCGCGCTCCACGAGGGCAAGGTCATGTGTGTGATCGGTCCTAACGGATCGGGCAAGACCACGCTGTTCAACGTGATCTCGGGCACGCTGCGGGCCGACAGCGGCGACAAGCGATTCAAGGGTCGATCGATAACCGATCTCCCTCCGCACAAAATCGCCGGGCTCGGCATCGCGCGCACCTTCCAGAGCACCCGCCTGTTTCCCACGTTGACGCTTCTCGAGAACGTCGAGTTGTCGCAATTTGCCGGAAGCTCGACGAGCGTCTTCGAGGCCGCCCTGTGCCTGCCGCGCGAGCGCCGCGAGCGCCAGCGCGCGCGCGCGCGCGCCGAGGCGGTCCTCGCCGAGGTCGGCGGCGGGCGGCTCTATCCGCGCCGGTTCGACTACCCGCACACATGCTCCCTCGGGGAACAGCGCATGGTCGAGATCGCCAACGCCCTCGTGACCGAGCCCTCGCTGATCCTCATGGATGAGCCGACGCAGGGGCTGAATCCGGTTTGGATCGGTGAGATGTTGGCGTTGATCGAGGACTTGAAGGCGCGCCACAAGACTATCCTCTTCATCGAGCACAAGATGTCGGTGGTCATGAGGATCTCGGATTGGGTGGCGGTGTTGAACCACGGCGAAAAGATCGCCGAGGGGACGTCGCAGGATATCCGCGACAACCCCGATGTGATCAGGGTCTACCTCGGGGCTTAGCGGAGCCGCGGCCCCGACCGCAACTGGGCAGCGAGGGTCGGCGCAGACATGCCCGTCTTGATCGAGCAGATAGCCACCGGCATCAGCGCCGGCGCCGTCTACGCCATCCTGGCGCTCGGCTACAACCTCATTTTCGGCGTGCTCAACATCTTCACGTTTGCGCACGGCTCGGTGGCCATGATCGCCTCCTATGGCGCCCTCCTGCTGTTGGCCCGGTGGACCGGGAGCTTCTGGCTCGCATGCTTCTTCGGCATCGCCTGCTCGGCCCTCATCGGCCTTGTTGTCGAACGAGTCGCCGTGCGGCCTATGAAGGGCAATCCCTGGACCATTGCCGTCGCCACGTTCGGTGCGGCACTGTTTCTCGACAACTTCGTCGCCAACTTGGCTTATCCCACCGCGCGCCTCTTTCCGCGCCCGTTCGATGTCTCCTTCTTCCCGCTCATCGGTACGGCCGAGGTCTCCAACCTGCAGGTGTTCCTGCTCTTCATCTCTCTCGGCGTGGTCGCGGCCATGGCCTATTTCGTCCGCTACACGAAAATGGGTAAGGCCATCCGTGTGGTCGCCCAGAGCCCGAGTCTGGCCAAGTGCGTGGGCATCGACGTTGCCCGCGTGACCGTGCTCACCTTCATGTTCGCCTCGGCCCTCGGCGGCTTCGCCGGCCTCGTCGACGCGACGACCTACGGATCGACCTGGCCCTTTATCGGCAATCAGCTCGGCCTCAAGGCGATCGTCGTGCTCATCGTCGCTGGGCTCGGCAACATGATGGGCTGCCTGGTTGTGGGAATCGTGCTCGGCGTGCTCGAGGCGCTCGCCGTCGGTTTCGGCCAGTCGAGCTACCGCGACTTCGTCGCCTATGGCGGTCTCACGCTGATCCTGCTCGTTCGCCCCTCGGGGCTGTTCGGCGAGCAGGGTCGGGTGCGCGAGGAGGCCTGAGCCGTGCCCCTGTTCGTGTGGGTCAACCTGATCGTCGATATCCTCACGGACTACGGCGTCTACCTGCTGCCGGCGCTCGGCGTCTACATCATCCTCACGTCCGGGCAGGTCTCATTCGGGCACGCCGCATTCCTAGGCATCGCCGCTTACAGCTCGGCCATCCTGGTGGTCAAGTGGGGGCTGTCCTACTACCTCGCGATCCCGCTGTGTGGGTTGGTCGGCGCGGTGACCGGCTTACTGGTCGGCACCCTGCTGGGCCTAAAGCTGCGCGGCATCTATCTCGGGATCGCCACCTTCGCGCTGAGCGAGGCCCTCGTCACGCTCTGGCTCAATATCGACTACATCGGCGGTGCCGGTGGCTTCGGCACCATTCCGATGGAGACCGAGTGGCCTCAGGTTCTGGTCGTGGCGGCGCTCGCGATCTTCTTTGTCTACCGCCTCGATCGGTCACGCTTTGGCCTGGCCTTCCGTACGGTGCGCGACAACGAGGTGGCGGCGGCGACCCGCGGCGTCGACGTGCGCCGCATGAAGGTGCTGGCGTGGGTGCTGGGGTGCGGCCTGACCGGCATCGGGGGCGCTCTCTACGCGCACCGCGCCGGCACCATCTCGCCCGTCGAGTTCGGGTTCTACAACTCGATCGACATCGTCCTCGCCCCCATTCTCGGCGGCGTCCAGTCCTTCTGGGGCCCGGTGGCCGGCGCCGGCATCCTCTACTCGCTGCAGTGGATACTTCAATTCGCGGGGGTGCCGCCCGAGTACCGCCTCATGGTCGAGGGGCTTCTGGTCGTCGCGATGATGATCTTCCGCCCGCAGGGAATTGTCGCCCGCACCAAGGACCCGATCATCCCCAAATACGGGATCGGCGGTGCACAATAGTCCGCGACCGGCGGCTAGCTCGTGTCCTTCGCCTTCAGCGCCTCTCTGAGCCGACGCATCTGCGCCTCAACCGAGATCGACGTCGACGAGGCGATCTCGAAGTCGCGGTCCTCGTAGACGTCGCTGCCGGCGTGCCCCTCCCGCCAGGCGGCGACCGCGTCGTCGCGGCGCCTGATCAACACTTCTGTCTGCGGGCGGAACAGGCGCAGCATGTCGCTCACCCAAAGGTTGGCCGGCCACGACGGCCGCGCGAGATCGATCGCAAAATCGTCGAGCATGCGAATAACATCGTCGGCCACGTACCAGACCTCGCCCGTTACCCATCGATTGGTGGTGAAGAGGCGGATAGGGTAGCCGGCCGGATTCATCGAAATCGCGATCAGATGTGACAGCGCGTCGTCTTCGTCTTCAGGCAATTCCAGGTCGGGCAATGGCGCGGGCGCGATCCCCGGCGGCATACCCTTGGGGCGGAGGAAGGTGTGGAAGTGGCCGTGCTCGCCGCCCCGCAGCTCGGTGGGATGGGCGTGGTAGTAGTACTGCGAGTGGGTTACGTGGTCGTAGATATCCCCCTTGGGATAGTGGTCCCACTCGAAGAACTCGCCCTGGCCGCGTAGCAGTTCGCCGACGACGTTGTCCTGCGTTTTCTTGAGGACACGGTAGCATTCGAGGATGCGCTCACCGGCGGCGACCATCCGCATCAGGGCATCGCGCGGCTGCCGACTGAGATCGTTCATCGTGCGTCCGTCCTCGCAGGCATCCCGCGACGCCATTCAAGGGGATTGGTAGCCCGGCGTCCAGGGCCGCGACCGCGCCTGCGAAACTCATTCTTGTCGCCCGGCGAAAACAAACGCCGCGGGCCAATCACTCGGCCCGCGGCGCTGTGTGTCGGTAGCCAGCCCTGTGGGGCCGGTCGGAGAACCGACTTAGTTAACGCGGGACTCCTCGGGCAGGAAGAACAGCGAATCCTGGTCGTCGGCCATGCTCACATGGCATTCGATACAGAACTCGACGTTGGCCGAGCCCTGTCCCTTGGTGACACCGAAGACCGTGCCGTCCGGGTTGATCATGGTATAGGCCCAGTCGAAAGAGTCGGCGTTGAACCCGGCGTTGCGCTTCTCCATGACGAAAAGCGGGCCGGCCGCCGTGGTGCCATTGGCGTTGACGACGAAGCTGTCCTTGGCGAGGACCGAGCCGGCCGGCATCGTGCCCACATCCTCGAACTTCTTGTAGCTCGCCGCTCCGGTCGCGTTGGCATAGTTGTTGACGTAGCGGCTGCCGTGTGTGGCCGACTGGTAAGGCGCCGCAGCGACGTTGGTCCAACTCCGATAGTTGGCGACCAGCTTGAGCGAGGCCCTGTCATAGCCGCCGGCCATCTCATCGATCAGGCAGTCATAGGCTGCCCCAGCTTCCGCCACGGTGATCTCGGCACCGGCCGAGGCCGCACACGGATTGCACGGATTACACGCCTTCGCCGCGGCGCAGGGGTTTTTGGCTGCGCACGGGTTGCACGCGGCGGCGGTCGCACAGGGGTTTTTCTTGGCCGCACACGGGTTGCACGCGGCAGCGGTCGCACACGGGTTCTTCTTGGCCGCGCACGGGTTGCACGCGGCAGCGGTCGCACACGGGTTCTTCTTAGCCGCGCACGGGTTGCACGCACTCAGTGCCGCCGTTTGCAGGCGCGGGATCATACACTTGGATGCTGTGGCGCCGGCCGCACACGGATTGCACGCGGCAGCGGCCGCACAAGGATTCTTCTTGGCCGCACACGGATTGCACGCGGCGGCGGTCGCGCACGGGTTGCACGCCGCTAGCCGGATGATGCCGGGATT
Organism: Alphaproteobacteria bacterium; assembly: GCA_965261735.1. GTDB lineage: Bacteria > Pseudomonadota > Alphaproteobacteria > SHVV01 > SHVV01. The sequence goes on along the minus strand of OZ253470.1, from coordinate 3,990,728 downwards.
GGGCTTGGCCGCGGGCAACGCGCCGGAGGTCTGTTGGCTCGACCCGGAAGCGTAGCCAGGCGCCACGAAAGCGATGGCGCCGCCGGCCGCGATGCCGGCACCGACGAGGGCCGGAATGACGGTGGTGGAAAGGAGCTTGGACTTCTGGAGCCTCACGGCGTCGCCTCCCTTACATCAGTATGTTAGTTGCACGCGACATTCTTGGCCGCGCACGGATTTGCGGCCACCTTCTTCGCCGCGCATGGGTTGCACGCAGCCGCCACCTTCTTGGCCGAACACGGGTTCTTGGCCGCACACGGATTGCACGCCGAGGCCGTCTTCATGGCCGCATCCGCACACTTGCTCGCGCTCGCGCACGGATTACAAGCGGCGACTTGCACGCTCCCCGACCTCGCCTTCGCCGCAGGCAGCACGCTCATGTGCTGGCTCGGGGAGGCTGCCGCATACCCGGGGCTGGCGGTGATCGCGACTCCTGCCGCCGCGATTCCGGCACCAAACAGCAAGGAGATGAAAGTGGATGACAGAAGCTTGCTTTTCACGGGGGTGATTCCTTTGCACAGGTGAACCGCTGCTCAGCGCGGGTTTTGGCGGTCAACGTGGCAAAGATTTGGGCGCCGGTGAAGTCACTTGCCTTCAACTTGTCGTGAGGTAGCGCAGTGAACGAGGCTTCGCACGTATCGTGGTTATTCCGGGGGTGGCGTGAGGGCAAGTCGCAGAGGCGCTGATGCAAATTCGGCTCGTCTTGCCTCGCGCGGCGGTGCTGGGCGCGATCCTGGTCGGGAACGCCGCGGCGGCAGCGAACGGCCAAGATATCGGGATTCCTGCCACCGTCGCGGTCGGATCGCGCCGAGCGCGAAGCCGCCTACCGCCTCGACGAGGCGGCCTACGGCCACCGCCGCACCCGCGAGGGGCGCTGGTACGAGAGTGAACGCGCGCGCGGCGAGCGCGAAACGAGCGCCTACGCGATCACGGCAACGCTTATCACCAACGCCGCCTACGCCGCGTTCGTGGCCGCGACCGGGCACCCGGCGCCCGGCGTCGACGCCGCGACCTGGGCCGGCTATGGCCTCATCCACCCCTACGTCCGGACCCGCCGCCACGCTTGGGTCGACGGCAGGTCCCCACCCGGGCGGGCCGATCATCCGGTGGTTCTCGTCTCCTACGAGGACGCCACGGCCTACGCCGCGTGGCTGAGCGCGGAGACCGGCGCGCGCTGGCGCCTGCCCAGCGAGGACGAGTGGGAAAAGGCGGCGCGGGGACGCGAGGGTTGGCGTTTTCCCTGGGGCGAGCGCTTCGAGCCCGGGTTGCTGAACAGCCACGACCTGGGACCCTTCGACACGGTCCCGGTGGGCCGCTATCCCGGCGGCGCGAGTCCGTTTGGCATGCTCGACGCGGCTGGCCAGGTCTTCGAATGGACAGCGACAGCCGCGGGCCAGGGCCGCCGCATCGTCAAGGGTGGCTCCTGGGACGACAAGGGCTGCGGCGTGTACCGGCCGGCGGCTCGGCATGGGCGCCCGCTGGCGCTCAAGCACATTCTCATCGGCTTCCGGCTCGTGCGCGAACTCCCCTAGGGCGCGAGGCCGAAGAGCGGCCGTAGCCGGGCGCCGAGAATATTGCCGGGCACCGCGCACAGGATCCACAGCCAGCCGTGCAGGCTGGTCGAGGCGACGCCGCTGAAGAAGGCACCGATGTTGCAGCCGAACGCGAGCCGCGCGCCGTAGCCCATGAACAGTCCGCCGAGGACCGCGGCGGCGAGCGAGCGGCCCGGGAGCTTGAAGACCGGCGCGAAGCGGCCGGCCAGGCCGACGGCCGTCAGGGCCCCGAGAACGATGCCGATATCCATGACGGAGGTGATGTCTTCGAGCACGCCGCGCTCGAGCGCCGCCTGCTGGAAGCCGCCGGTCCAGAACGCGCTTCCAGCCGGGTCCCAGCCCGCGAGCACCGCCGCCTTCGCGCCCCAGAGGCTGAACGCCCAGGTAATGGTCCAGGGGTGCCCGGCGATGAGTAGCGTCACCCAGTTGAGGACGGCCAGCATCGCCGCGCCGAACAGCAGCGGCCACGGCCCGGCCACGAGCCGCCGCCAGCCGAGCCCGCCATCCCACAGGCACGCCGCGGGCGTAGGCGCGCAGCGCGATCCAGATCAGGACAAGCGCGCCGAGCTGAACGGGCAGCGCTACCTCCCAACCCCAGGACGCGGCCAGCGAAATGCTGGGCAGGCTCGGGGTCTGGCCCCAGAAATCCATGTCGAGGCTGCCCCAGAACGCGCCGGCGCAGAAAGCAAGAAGCGTCACCACCATGCGTGGGCTGCCGCCACCCACCGTATAGAGGGTCCCCGAGCCGCAGCCGCAGCCGCCGCCGAGCTGCATGCCGAGCCCGAACAGGAAGCTCCCCACCGCCACTTGGACGCCGACGGGCGCCACCGCCCCGACGACGCCGTGCCCGAACGCCGCCCCCTGCGCCAGGATGGGCGCGAACAGCAGCATCGCGCCCGCGAGCATCAGCAGCTGCGCGCTCACCCCCGAGACGTCGCGCTCGAGGCGCGCTCACCCCCGAGACGTCGCGCTCGAGGACCGCGCGGCGGTAGGCGGCGGTGAAGCCGAAGGCCGTATGATAAAGAGTGATGCCGAGAAGGCCGCCGACGACGAGCAGGGCCGCGCGCTGCCAGCTCTCGGCACCAAGCCACGCGACGCCACCGAGCAGGATGGCGATCCCGAGCGCAGCAACGCTGCGTTGCGCGGGCCGCGCCGCGTCCGCCATCACGGTAGGAGCCTGGGTCATGCGTACGTTCCGTCTATAAGGCGGATATGGCCCTCAACTCATGACTCCGTCAATCACAGGCTCGACTCGATGCCTTGCCGCCATGCTCGCCGCGGTGAGGCCGACACGAAGTTGATACCGATCGCCTTAGCCATGTGACGCAGGCGCGCGCCACGTGTTGTTCGAGCGCCGTCTTTCGCGGCACAATGAGGACCGCTTTGGAAACGCGGTTTGAGGGAGGCCGCGCGCCATGCGCATGCCGGTAAGCCGTACGATTGCCGATCTCATCGACGAGATGGCCGCGCGCTATCCCGAGCGCGAGGCGGTGATCGGCGGCGGCACGCGCACCACCTACGCCGAGCTCCGCGCCGAAACGCGGGACATCGCCAAGGGCCTGCACGACATCGGGATCCGCCGCGGCGACAAGGTCGCGCTGCTCATGGGCAACCGGCCCGAATGGCTGCTCTCCGCCTTCGCCATCACCCTGCTCGGAGCGACCATGGTCTCGGTCAACACCTGGGCCACGGCGCGCGAGCTCGAATACCAGCTGCACCATTCGGATGCGCGCACCCTGATCCTGATCGACCGCTTCCTCGGCAACGACTATCTCGCCATGGTGCGCGATATCGGCCCCGGCAGCGCGCGCCTGCCGCTGCTCGAGCACATCATCTGCTTGAGCGAGAGCGACCACGCGGGCACCATCGCCTTCACCGGGCTGCGCGTGCGCGGCGCCGCGATCGCCGATGCCGACATCGATGCCGCCCAGGCGGCCGTAGTCGCCGAAGACGTCGCCTACCTCCTCTATACCTCGGGCTCGACCTCGACGCCCAAGGGCGTGCAGCTGCAGCACTTCGCGCTGATCGAGAACATGTGGAGCATCGGTGAGCGCCAGCACCTCAGCGAAGCCGACCGGGTATGGCTCGCGGTGCCCCTGTTTTGGGGCTTTGGCTGCGAGAACGCGCTGTTCGCGGTCCTCACGCACGGCGGCTCGTTCGTCCTTCAGGAGCGCTTCGACGCGGGCGTCGCGATGGAGCTGATCGAGAGCGAGCGCTGCACTGTGCTCTACGCAACGCCCAACATGGTGCTGGCCATCGCCGAGCACCCGGACCGCCCCGCCCGCGACCTGTCGAGCCTGCGTACAGGGGCGACGCTGGGTACGCCGGCGCAGCTTCGCCGTGCCATCGATCTCGTGCCCGAGATCTGCAACGTCTATGGCCTCACCGAAACCTACGCCAACAGCAACGTCACCGACGGCCGCGACCCCATCGAGCTGCGCACCGAATCCATCGGCAAAGCCCTGCCGGGGACCGAGATCGTCATCGCCGATCCGGCGACGCACGCGCGTCTGCCCGAAGGGGCGGTCGGCGAGATCAAGGTCAAGGGCTACGTCACCGTCGGCTACTACAAGGATGCCGACAAGAACGCAGCCGCGTTCGATGCCGACGGCTATTTCCTCACCGGTGACCTCGGGCTGCTCGATGCCGAGGGCCGGCTCTTCTTCCGCGGCCGCCTCAAGGAGATGGTGAAAACGGGCGGCATCAACGTGGCGCCCGTCGAGGTCGAGGAGATCCTGGCATCGCACCCGGCGGTCGATCAGGCCTATGTCGTCGGCGTGCCCGATGCCGAGCGTGACGAGATTCTCGGCGCCGTCATCGTGCTGGCCGAGAAGGACGGCGTCGGGCCCGACGAGCTGCGCCGCTTCTGTCGCGAGTCACTCGCCGCTTACAAGGTGCCGCGCGCGTTCCGCTTCGTTGGCGCCGGGGCGCTGCCGTTGACCTCGACCGGCAAACTACAGAAGAACCGGCTCGTCGCATTTTTCGAGCCGGCCGAGGCGGCCGCGGCTGGCGAGGGCGGATGAGCACGGTCGATGTGGCGCGCGTCGCCGACACCGAGGACGTGCTCGGCGAGGTGCCGATCTGGAGCGTCGAGGAACAAGCGCTCTACTGGATGGACGCGCTCAAGCCCGCGCTCCACCGCCTCATGCCCGAAACCGGCGTCGTAACCAGTTGGCGGCCGCCCGAGAAGCTCGGCTCCTTTGCGCTCCGAGCCGGCGGCGGATTGCTGCTCGCCGCGCGCTCGGGGCTCGCGTTCTTCGACCCCGACTCGGGCGCGTTCGAGACCAAGTGCGAACCCGAGCCCAACGGCCCCGACAATCTGCTCAACGACGGCCGCTGCGACCGCAAGGGGCGCTTCTGGGTCGGCAGCATGAGCCGCATGATCGACAAGCCCTCGGGCCGCCTGCACCGCTTCGACCCCGACCTTTCGTGCCATACGCTGGATGACGGCATCTATGTGGCGAACGGCCTCGCCTGGAGTCTCGACGACCGAACGATGTATTTCGCCGACAGCCATCGCCACGAGATCTACGCCTACGACTTCGACCTCGAAACGGGCGCGATCGGCACCAAGCGCGTGTTCGCGAGGGTCAGCGAGAGCGACGGCGTCCCTGACGGCGCCACGGTCGATTCGCAAGGCTTCCTATGGAGCGCGGTGTTCAATTTCGACACCTCGGCCGAGCGCAGCCACATCGTGCGCTACGATCCCGCGGGCGGCATCGAGCGCACGATCGAGGTGCCCGTGAGCCGGCCGACGAGCCTCGCCTTCGGGGGCCCCAACCTCGACATCCTCTATGTGACCAGCGCGAGCTTCCGCCTCTCGGCCGAGCAGCGCGCGCGCCAGCCCTGGACCGGCGGCGTGCTCGCGCTTGAGCCCGGCGTCCGCGGTCTGCCCGAGCCCCGCTTCGCGGGCTGAAGGTGCGGCGCTACGCCGCCTCGAAGACCGCCGCCTCCTGCAGGAGCCAGTCGCTGAAGGCGCGTATGGCGGGCCGATCGATCGCCGCCTCGGGGCACACGATGTAGTGGGCGTACTGGGCCGGCAGGCTGATCGCGAAGGGCCGCACGAGGCGGCCATCGGCGAGCGCGTCAGCGACCAGGGCGCTGCGGCCGAGCGCGACGCCCTCGCCATCGATCGCCGACTGAATGACCAGGTTCGACTGGTCAAAGCGCGGCCCGCGCGCAACGTCGACTCCGGCCACACCGGCGGCGCCGAGCCAGGTGCCCCAGTCGGCCGGCATATCGTCGTGCAGCAGCGTATGCCGAGCCAGGTCGGCAGGTGTATCGAGCGGCGCCCTGGCCAACAGCCCCGAGCTGCACACGGGAAAGATGTCCTCGGTAAGGAACCGCACCGCGCGAACGCCCGGCCAGGCGCCTCCGCCATAGCGGATTGCCAGGTCAACGCCGTCGCGGCGGAAGTCGACCAACTCCTCCGACAGCATCAGGCGAACGTCGATATCGGGCCAGGCCGCGCGAAAGCCCTTCAGGCGCGGCACCAGCCAGCCGGCGGCGAAGGAGGTGAGCGTAGACACAGTCAGCGCGCGCGAGACCTCGCCGTGGAGCAAGCGCATGGTGGCGTCGCTGATGCCGTCCAGCGCGGCACCGACGGCCGGCAGGTAGGCGCGACCCTCCTCGGTCAGCGCCAGCGCCCGGTTGAAGCGCCGGAACAGCGGCACGCCGAGCCACCGCTCCAGCGCCTTTACCTGATGGCTGATCGCCGACGGGGTGACGTTGAGCTCCTCAGCGGCGAGCGTAAAGCTCAGGTGTCGGGCGGCGGCCTCGTAGGCCCGAAGTGCGCCCAGCGGGGGCATCCGTCGCAACATTTCGAGTGAGCTTTCCTAATCCGTACGATGAGAAACGATCGTTTGCTCCAACTCCCAAGAGTGAGCCATCCTGCGGCCTAGGTGCCAACACTGCAAGCTCGCACCACATGAGGAGAATGAAGCTGGCACAGATATCAAGGGCGGGTATCGCGGCGACCGCAAGTACGGGGTGGGCGCGCCCATCGAACCGCCCTACGCCATCAACCCCGCGCGTCGTACGCGGGAGAAGAAGGGTGACCTTCGAAGTGCGTGGACCACGCTCGAAGCCGACGAACGATCCGGTCGCGGCCGCGCGGCTGGGTGCGCGCGGCCTCACCGCAGCTTTCCGCCGAGGGATCGACACGGTGGTTCTGTGGCACCGGCGAGCGCGCCAGCGCCGCCAGTTGTCGATGCTCGACGATCGCTTGTTTCGCGACATGGGGGTACGCGCCCTCGATGCCCGCAAGGAGTCGCGCAAGCCCTTTTGGCGCTCCTAGGACGGCGCTGTCCGCTTGTTGGCGAAGCGCGCGTCTGTTAGACGTGGCGGGCCATGGCGCCACGCACCAACCCCCTCAAGCTCAATAACCTGCAGCTCAAGACGCTGACGCTGCTGCAGGAACTCGCGCGCCACCCCGAATCATCGACGCCGGTCGAGGACAGCGGCGACGTGATGATCACTTACCTGCCACAGCCCCACGGCGATCACTTTCACATCGGCGATGCGGTGTCGATGGCGCGCGACGCGACGGGCCTGCACAACGAATCGGTGTGGAAGGCTCTGGAGCGCAAGGGACTGGCGAAGTCGAGCTTCCCCATCGCCATCGCGATAACGCCCGAGGGGCTGGCCTACGATACCGGCCTCCAGGATAGGATCCTGCACCGGCACGAGCACTGAGTGGCGCTCGGTCGTCAGCTCTTGCGGGCGCGTTTCTTTTCCACCGTTTCTTCCTCGACCGCGTAGTAGCCGGAGAGGCCGATCAGGTCCTCGATGTCCTGGCGCGTGCGCACCCACTCGGCCTCGGTCATGCCCCGGTAGTCCCCGGTGCGCCGCACCTCCGCGAGCGCCTGGCGCAGGAAATGGAACGCGACCCCGACCGCGATCTGGGCATCGATACAGGCGGCATAGCCCATATCGGCGAGTTGGTCGTTGGAGTAGGTCGGACGCCCATCGCGGTTGCCGCGGCTCTGCACCCAGATGAGCGGCACGCTCGCGCGCTTGGGCGCGGCGACGCTCTCGCGGTGGTCGCGCGGGAAGAGGAGGCCGAAGTTGGCACCGACATCGGCTGCCTTGTTGATGCGCTTGATGGCCTCGCCGAGGCCAAAGGCGCGGCAGGTGTCCGAGCGCGCGATGACAACGAAGTCCCTGTCGATCGCGTCGCGTGCGCGACAGGCGAGCCGGATCTTGTCGACGAACTGTGCGAGCGGGACCGCGTGGGCGACATATTTGTGGTAATGCGCCCGCTTCGGGTAGAGCTGGTCTTCGATGTGCGCGCCGGCGACGCCCGCGGCGATACATTCGGCCACCGTGCGCATCGCGTGCAGCGGCTCGCCCCAGCCGGCGCCGGCGTCCATAACGAGCGGCAGGTCCGCGGCGTGCGCGATATGCCGGGCCTGCTCGATCTGCTCGGTCATAGTGAGTAGCGGCTCGGTGATGGTCGACGCGGCGCCGGTCGCGTAGCCGCCCGTGTAGACCGCCTTGAAGCCCGCGGCCTGTGTGAGCCTAGCCATGAGCGGGTCGTAGACCGACGGCATGTAAACAAAACGGCCACGCTTGAGAAGGCGCCTCAGGCGGCGCCCGGGCGTTTGCTTGGGCAAGCGGGTCTCCCCTATTCGAGGGCCGCGGCAACGATACGTTCGAGGATGACGTCGAGTTCCCCCGCCAACGCCTCGAGCGCCGGAACCTCGTACGCCGCGAAGACGTGGCTCGGCAGCCGATAGGTCAATTTGGCGCTCCCGTTCGCCTCTTCGGTGACATAAAGACGGAGCGGCGCCTCGATGCCGGCGGCGGCGCTCGCCGCCAACATGCGCACCGCAAAGTCGGGACGGAAGATCATGATGACGCGGTTGCCGGGAATCGACTTGCCGATCGACTTGGCGCCGCAGTCGGCACAGGCCTGCGCGACGATGCCCATGCGCTGGCTCTTGACCGCGGCCACCAGCTTGTCGACGAACGCGGCGAACGCTTGGCCGGTGTCGACGGATCGCGTGCCCGAATAGGGCGTCGGGTTCTCGGCCCGCGCCGGCAGCGCGAGCACCAACAAAAGAAACAAGAGCGAGAATGCGCGCATGGCGACCCGTCCCTCCGGAGGAAGATGGCGAAAGATGGCCTCGGCGAGGCCGTAGAACAACACCGAAATAGGGTACAGGGCCGAATCGCCGTTACTGAGATCGACCCGCTTCCGCTCGATCTCGCGGCCGCATGAGCTAGTATTGCGGAGGGGGACGCTCGTCACCGCCGCGGCGGGCGCCGAGCGCCGCCCACCGGGAGGACGTCATGATCCAGACCCTAGGCGTGGTTCATTTCAGCATCGGGGTGAGCGACATCGAGCGCAGCACGACCTTCTATACGGACGTGCTCGGCATGGAGGTCGTCCACCGCGGGTCGAGTCTGGTCTTCCTCAAGTGCGGGGCCGATCATGTCGTTCTGGCCAGGGGCGAGCCCGGCCCGTCGGAGGAGGCGGACACCACGGTCCATCATGCGTTCCGCGTGGCGGCCGAGGCCTTCGACGGCGCCGTTGAAACGCTCGGGGCGCACGGCGCCGCACCCTTCCTCATCGAGCGCCGGGAAAGCGGCGTGTTCGCCGGCCGCTCGGCCTACTTCCACGACCCCGACGGCAACGTTCTCGAAATCCACGACGGCTCGCCGGCACCTCCTTGATCGAGGTCAAGGCGACGCGTGCCCTTCCGCCGTTCCATGACACCTCACGCACCTGACAAGGGAGACGCGCGTCATGGAGCGACGGCGACGGCGTCGCGGCCTCAAGCATGCCGCCCTTCTCGCGGCCATCGTGGCGATATTTCTGGCGGTGGCACCGCGGACCTGGGGCGCGGAGGGGACCGCGTCCTCGTCCAAGGACGACATCTTCGTTCCCAAACCGCTAAACCTTCTCATCCCGCTGCTCGATTCGGCGCAGGGCCGGCGGCTGTTCGTGAGCAAGGGATGCGTGATCTGCCACTCGATCAACGGCGTCGGCGGCCGGGTCGCGCCGAGCCTCGATGCCGCCGACCGCGCACCGCTCGTGAACCCGTTCGTCTTTGCGGCCGACATGCTGCGCGGGGCCGAGGCGATGATCGCGCTGCAGCGCCAGAATCTCGGCTATCGGATCGAGCTCACTGGTGAGGAGCTCGCCAACATCACCGGCTTCGCCTACGACTCGTTCCAGCAGGCGCAGTTCAGAGAGCGGGAGATCCCCGAGATCATGAGGGAGTTGATGGAGTCGTTGAGCCGCCAGTAGGGAGGAGTCCCACTACCGGACGCCGCGGGGTGACCGGCCGCGCCGATCGCTCACTTGCGGTAGCGCGGCGGCGGCTGTGGGTTGTTGGCGGGATTGGTATCGTGTTTGGACAGGCGAAGGATCAACGCGCCCACCAGGGGCTGTAGGTCCGACTCGAGCGCGTCCGCTTTTTCCTTGGCGTAGACCTCGTCGCCGTCGACATAAAGCGTAAAGGACTTGGTGTATTTCGCCTTCTTGGCGGGATCCTCGATCGTCGCTCTGGTCCACTCGTAGAGCGGATATTTTTCGGTGCCCTGCGCCTCGGCTTCGGCGACATAGTCCGCAAAGGCATCGAGCTGGCATTTCATAGTCGCGCGATGCTTGCCCAGAATGCCCGTCAACGGCTTGATCGCACCATCGCCAGGATCGCGCCGCGCCACTTCCGCGAGCTCATCACCCAAGAAAATTCGCAACTGGTACTTCCACTGATCGCTCATCGGTCATTTCCCGTGGCCGTCGGGGCGTTCCCGCTTAGCTACTGCATCAAGTGTCCCGACGAGCCGTGAGTAGATGTTGGACGCCGCCTCTTATCGCCCGCCCACGTTGGCACCCCAAGCCAGGATTGGTGTCCCCAACGGGATTTGAACCCGTGTCGCCACCTTGAAAGGGTGGTGTCCTAGGCCTGGCTAGACGATGGGGACGGGCGCCAATCCGGTGCCGGCCAAGGGCCGCGCCAGCGTGGTCTAATCGCTGTCGCACGCGAAATCAAGGCTCGCCCGGGCCCGTATCCGGCGCCGCCGGTGCCGTCGAGGTCGCCGGGGCGGCATCCTCTATGTGCAGGCGGACGCTGTGCCGGCCGCGCCAGCTGTCGATGCGCAGATGGCCGGCCACGTGGTAGGCGCTGGTCCCCGCCGCGAGCAACGCCTCCCCGAGGGCCTCGCCGCGTGAGCGAAAGGCGATGCTTTGGAGCCGGGCGCTACCGTCGCCGGCGAGGATGCAGCGCACGTGCTCGCCGCCGACCACCTCGGCACGCACCAGGCGAGCGTTGGTGACGGCGAATCTCGGCTCGGGATTGGCGGTACCGAAGGGGCCCGCGCGCTCAAGCAGATCGGCCAGCTCGAGGCTGGCGCCGGCGACCGACAGCGCGCCGTCTATGCCGAGGCTTTGGGCTGCCCGGGCGGGCACGGCCGCCACCAGCCGGGCACGCAGGAAGTCGGCGAGCCGGGGTATGTTTTCCTCCGCCACCGTCAGGCCCGCGGCCATTGGGTGGCCGCCGCCGTTGATGAGGAGCCCGGCCTGGCGCGCCGCGATGACGGCGGCGCCGAGGTCGACGCCGGGTACCGAGCGCGCCGATCCCCTGCCGATCCCGTCGGCGAGCGCGATCACGGCGGCGGGCCGGCGGAACCGATCCTTGAGCCGACTGGCGACGATGCCGACCACCCCCGGATGCCAACCCGCCCCGGCGACGCAGACGAGCGTCCCGCCATCGTCCTCGCGCGCCGCGGCCGCGCTCGCCTGTTCCAGCACCATGGCCTCGATCGCGCGGCGTTCGCGGTTGAGCACGTCGAGCTCGGCGGCGATGCGCCGCGCCTCCTCCTCGTCCGCGGTCGACAGCAGGCGGGCCCCGAGGTCGGCCTTGCCGATGCGCCCGCCGGCGTTGACTCTGGGGCCGAGTACGAAGCCCGCATGGTAGCCCCGAGGCGCCTCGTTCATCCCCGCAACGTCGGCGAGCGCCGTCAAGCCCAGGTTGGAGCGCCGCGCCATGACCTTGAGCCCGGTCACCACCAGAGGCCGGTTGACCCCGGTGAGCGGGACCATGTCGCACAAGGTCCCGAGCGCCACCAGGTCGAGCCATCCCATCAGCTCGGGCTCGGGGCGATCCTCATACCAACCCATGGTTCGCAGCGCCCGGTTGACGGCCACGACGAGCAGGAAGGCGACGCCGACCGCTGCGAGCTCGCCGGCGAGACCTTCCTCGTCGAGGCGGTTGGGGTTGATGACGGCGAAGGCCCTGGGCAATACCGGCTCGGCCATGTGGTGGTCGACGACGATGACATCGAGGCCGGCGTCGGCCGCGGCGGCCAGCGGCTCATGGGCGAGCGTCCCGCAGTCGACGGTCACGACCACGCTCACGCCCGCCTCGCGCAGTCCCAGGAGCGCCGGCGCGTTCGGGCCGTAGCCCTCGCGCAGGCGATCGGGGATGTAGATGGTGAGCTTACCGCCGACGGCGTCGAAGAAGCGCCACAACAACGCCGACGAGGTCGCACCGTCAACGTCGTAGTCACCGAATACCGCGACCTGCTCGCCATTTGAGATCGCGGTCGCCAGGCGTGCCGCCGCCGCGTCCATATCCTTGAGGCGCGAGGGGTCTGGCAGGTCCCGCCTGAGACTCGGACTGAGGTAGGCGGGCGCCTCTTCAAGGGTCACGCCGCGCGCCGCCAGAACCCGCGCCACAATCTCGGGGACATCGAGCCGTTGGGCGAGCGCCAGGGCGGCGCGCTCGTCGGCGAGGCGGGCCCGCCAGGCGCGCCCGCCGAGCGAATGGGTGACGCCCAGGAACGGTTGCGCCTCCGACGCCATCGCGCTTAGGCGCCGCGCGGTTTCTTCTCGGACGTTGCGCCCGTGTCGTGGCGCGTCTTGATCCAGCGCATGGTGCGGGTCCGCGAGCGCATGACGAGCGAATGCGTCATCACGCAGTCGGCTTCCGGGCGCACGCCGTCGAGCATCGTTCCATCGGTGACGCCTGTGGCGGTGAAGATCACGTCGCCCGAGGCGAGCTCGGCGAGCGTGTATTTGTGGTCGAGATCGGTGATCCCGAGGCCCGCCGCCCGTCCGCGCTCGTCGTCGGTGCTAAACACCAGGCGGCCTTGCATCTGCCCGCCGATGCTGCACAGGGCGGCGGCCGCCAGCACGCCCTCGGGTGCGCCGCCTATCCCCATATAGATGTGGATGCCCGTGTCCGCGCTGGACGTCGCCATCACGCCGGCGACGTCGCCATCGGGGATCAGGCGGATACGGGCGCCGGTTTCGCGCACGGCCGCGATCAGCTCGGCGTGGCGCGGGCGGTCGAGAATGCAGGCGACGAGATCGCGCATCGCGCATTTCTTCGCCTTGCCAAGAGCCTTGAGGTTCTCCGCTGGGCTCGCGTCGAGATCGACCACCCCATCGGGAAAGCCGCCGCCGACGGCGATCTTGTCCATGTAGACGTCGGGGGCGTTGAGGAGTCCGCCGACCTCGGTCCATGCCATCACCGCTAGCGCGTTGGGCCCTCCCTTGGCGGTCAGCGTGGTCCCCTCGAGCGGATCGAGGGCGATGTCGACACGAGGTCCGCCCGCGCCCACCTTCTCCCCGACGTAGAGCATCGGCGCATGGTCGCGCTCGCCTTCGCCGATAACGACGGTGCCGTCGATTTTCACCTTGTTGAGGGCGCCGCGCATGGCATCGACGGCGGCCTGATCCGCCGCCATCTCGTCGCCGTAGCCCATGAGCTTAGAAGCGGCTATCGCGGCCGCCTCGGTCACGCGGACGGCATCCAGCACGAGGCTCCTGTCGAGGGCTGCCAGCGCCGCGTCCGCCCCTAAAGATGCTCGATACGGATCATGTGCGGCGGCTCGATCACGCTGCCGAGGTCAGTGATTCGTTGCAGTGCCCGCACCATATGGGCCTCGTCCGTCTCATGGGTGGTCATCACGACCGGAACCGCCTCGTCCGGCGCGCGGCCGCGCTGTAGAACCGATTCCATGGACACGTCCTCATCCCGCAGTACCGCGGCAATGTCGGCCATTACCCCAGGCCGGTCAACCACCATAAAGCGGACGTAGTAGGGCCCTCGGTGCCGCTCCATCGGCGACGCCGGAAGTGGCGCAAGCGCGCCGGCGGGGACCGCAAAGGCTGGCCCCGCACGCCCGCGCGCAACATCGACGAGGTCGGCGACCACCGCCGACGCGGTGGGTCCCGCGCCGGCACCGAGGCCCTCGAACAGGGCGCGGCCGACATAGTCACCTTCGGCGACCACGGCGTTGTAGACACCGCCGACGTGGGCGATCGGCGCCGCAGCGGGGACCATGCAAGGGTGCACCCGTTGCTCGACCCCGAACTCCGTCAGCCGAGCGATCCCGAGCAGCTTGATGCGATAACCGAGCTCCGCGGCCGAGGCGATGTCGTTCGTCGTCACGTCGCGAATGCCTTCGACGTGGACGCCCGCCAGGTCGGGCGGGCACCCGAACGCGAGGCTGGTCAGGATCGCCAGCTTGTGGGCGGCATCGACCCCGTCGATATCGAAGCTTGGATCGCCCTCGGCGTAACCCAGCGCCTGGGCCTCGGCGAGTACGTCGTCGAAATCGCGCCCGCTGTCCGTCATCGCCGTCAGGATGTGGTTGCAGGTGCCGTTGAGGATACCGTAGACGCGGGTCAGGCGGTTTGCTGCGAGGCTCTCGCGCAGCGCCTTGAGGACGGGGATGCCGCCGGCCACGGCGGCTTCGAAGCCGAGGCCGACGCCCGCTCCTTCCGCCGAAAGTGCGAGCGCCGCGCCATGGTGGGCGATGAGCGCCTTGTTGGCAGTCACTACGGGTTTACCGGCCGCTAGCCCGCGCTCGACCACCTCACGTGCGATGCCCTCGGCACCGCCGATGAGCTCGACCACGACCTCGACGTCATCGGCAACGGCGAGGGCCGCGGCATCTCCCTCCCAGCGCGCCAGCCCCAGGTCGATGCCGCGCTCGCGCTCACGCTCGCGCGCCGACACCGCGACCACCCGCAGGCTGCGGCCGCATCGGCGCGCGACAAGGTCGTGGTGTTCGTGCAGCAGTTTGACGACACAGGCGCCCACCGTGCCGAGCCCGGCGACACCAAGACGAAGCGGCTCGCTCAAGATGCGACGGCCCGCGCGCCGGTCTTTTCGACCCCAGCTTCGGAGGCGCCAAGGAACTTCTTGATGCTCCGTATCGCCTGGCGGATGCGCTGCTCGTTTTCGACCAGGGCGATGCGGAGGAAGCCCTCGCCGTACTCGCCGAACGCGATGCCGGGCGAGACCGCGACCTTGGCCTCGGCCAACAACAGCTTGGCGAACTCGAGGGAGCCCATATCGGCGAAGGCCGGCGGTAGCGGCGCCCACGCGAACATGGTGGCGCTCGGGCGCGGCACTTCCCAGCCCGCCGCCGCGAGCCCGTCGACGAGCACGTCGCGGCGTGACCGGTAGGTCGCGCGGATCTGTTCGACGCAATCCTGCGGGCCGTTGAGCGCGGCGGTCGCCGCCACCTGCACGGGCGTGAAGGCGCCGTAGTCGAGGTACGATTTGATGCGAGCGAGTGCGGCGATGAGGCGCGCATTGCCGGTGGCAAAGCCGACGCGCCAGCCCGGCATGGCGTAGGTCTTGCTCAGGCTGGTGAATTCGACGGCCACGTCCTTCGCGCCCGGCACCTGGAGCAGAGACGGCGGTGGTCGATCGTCGAAGTAGATCTCCGCGTAGGCGAGGTCGGAGATGATGAAGATGCCCTCGGCACGGCAGAAATCGACGACCTCACGATAGAAGTCGAGGTCCACGACCTGTGCCGTGGGATTCGATGGAAAATTGAGGACCAGGGCGAGCGGCGGGGGCACGCAATGGCGCACGGCACGAACCAGGCCGGCCATGAAGTCGTGCCCGGCGCCGATCGGGAGATGGCGAATGTTGGCGCCGGCGATGATGAAGCCGTAGGGGTGAATCGGGTAGCTCGGGTTGGGGACGAGGATGGTATCGCCCGGCGCCGTGATCGCCTGCGCCAGGTTGGCGAGCCCCTCCTTGGAGCCGAGGGTGACGACGGTTTCGCGCTCCGGGTCGACGTCGACGCCGAACCGCCGCCCGTAGTACGCGGCCACGGCCCGGCGCAAGCCGGGGATGCCGCGCGAAGTCGAGTAGCGGTGCGTGCGCGGGTCGCGCACCGCCTCGGTCAACTTGTCGACAATGTGCTCGGGCGTCGGCATGTCGGGGTTACCCATGCCGAGGTCGATAATATCCTCGCCCGCCGCGCGATGGGCAGCCTTAACCGCGTTGACCTCGTCGAAGACGTAGGGCGGCAGGCGCTTTACGCGGTAGAACTCGCTTTCCATCGGCCATGGGACTCCGTGGTGCCGGACCGTGCCGGCTGGCCCGTTCATTCGGCGCAATCATAGCAGATCGCGGCCCGCCGCCGCGTGCCTCGGTCGGTGGCCCTACGGACCTACGGGCCTCACTTCCGCGCCAACGTCAGGATTCGAGATAAACCTCGGTCCGTCGGTTCCCCGCCTCGCCGGCTGGCATCGACTCGATGAACGCCGGGTCCGCATCGCTGCGCGCTTCGACGAGGATGGCATTGCGGGTTACGCCCTGGCGCACGAGCTCGGAAGCAACCCGCACGGCGCGATCGTGCGAGACGTTGAAGTTGGCGAGCTTGTGCCGGAGCACCGGCATGTCGCGCGTGCGGCTCGAGGCATGGCCGACGACGCGAACCACGCCTCCTTGCGCCTTGAAGGCCTCGCTGATGCTCCGCAGACGCCGCCGATCCGCCGCCGAAAGGTTCGCCGATCCATGCCTGAAGCGAATGACGACTGGCTCGCGTGCAACCTGCCCGACCGCCGGGGCGATCACGACTGCGGTCGATCCCGCTACCGCGCCGCCAACCGATTCATTGTACGTGTCGCGGACGATAGCCGGCACCGACTTCGGCAGATTACTGAGCGGCTGGGCGGTACTGGGTCCGAAGCCGGTGTGCGCCGGCGCGGTCGTGACGGTGCTGGCCGAAGCCGCCATCTTCTCGGCTAACACATCGGCGACACTCGCCAGCTGGCGCTGCCCCTGCGCCGGCGCCGAAGCGACGGGCGCGGGCACGGTTTGCGGCGCGGCAACGGCGGGTGAAGCCGGACGGCGCTGCACGATCGACGGCACCGGCATCGGGGTCACCGGCTGCGGCGCCGCCGCGACGCGCGCAGCCGGACGGCGCTGCACGATCGACGGCACCGGCATCGGCGTTGCCGGCTGAACCGAGACGCTCGGCGATACCGGGGTCGTGCGGCTGGGAACGGCAGCCGGCGGCGGGGCCGGGGGGGCCTGCGCAACGACCGTTGCCGGCGCTTGAACAACGACCGGTGGTGGTGACGGTGTCGGTTGGGGCGTGGTCGCCGCCACCTGGGTGTCCGTCTCCTCGTCCGTGTAGCGCGCCCGCGCGGCGTCCGCGACCAACCCCTGCGCGATTTGCTTGCGCTCGGCCTTACTCGTTGCCGTCGGCGGCTGGTCGGGAACGGAGCTCAATTTGGGAAACGGTTGATCGGCGCCGGCTGAAGGGGGCGCCGCGGCAGCCGCGGCGGGTTGGGAGTCGCCGGAGCTATCGAACGTCCGGTCGTACCACGCGAGCGGGTTAGCCCAATCGGGCACATACGAACATGCTCCCAACAATAAGCCGACGGCCACGAGCACGCCAAATCGGATCGTCGGTTGGCGGCCGTTCCATTGACGGCACGTACGCGTTTGCACGTTCATCGGGTTCGCCCTCTGCAATCTGTTGCCCCCCGCGGCCGGGGCGCTACGACTCAAGCCCCGGCGGAATATAACGTACCACAAACAGCCTCCGTTTAGCGTGGTTATCCGCCCGCGCCCCACCTGTCGGCCTTAGCGCACGAGCCTTAAACATTTATTGACCGCTTAAGGCTTAAATCACGGTGTTGCCGTACGCCCGCGCCGGGCCATCCATTGACGATTGGGGCCCGCCCGCAGCGGAGGCGTGAATGAAGACCGCCGAGCTACGCGATATCCTCAAGTCCCACGCCCTGTGGTTGCGTCGACTTAAGGGTGGCGCGCGGGCGAACCTCGCCGACCGGGTCCTAACCGGCAGGCAGATGCCGGGAGTCAACCTTCGCAGCGCGATCCTCACCGGCATCGACCTCAGCCACTGCGCGTTGATGAACGCGGACTTCGCCGAGGCCGACCTTTTTGCCGCAGATCTCAGCGGCGCCGACTTGACCGACGCGGACTTGTCGGGGACCGATCTCCGGGGCGCCCAGCTCTGCGGAACAAACTTGACCAACGCGAACCTGCATTGCGCCGACCTCCGCCATGGCTCACTGTTCCACGCCGACGCCGGCGATCTCGGTTATTCCCAGCACAGAATCGAACGGGTGGCGGCGCGGCAATCGGGCATGATTGCCGCCAACCTGTCTCAGGCGGCGCTCGTCAGCGCCACCATGTCGCAGGCCGATCTGGCCGGCGCCGTCCTGCGTTGCGCTGATCTGCGGGGTGCCAACCTGACCCGCTCGAACCTGATGGCGGCCGACCTCTCCGGCGCCAACCTCGCGGGTGCCAACCTCAGCGATTCCAATCTGAGCGGGGCCAATCTCAGCGACGCTGCGATAGACGGCGCGGTGCTGAACGGCGCCGAGGTCGTCGGCGCCCAGTTCGAGGGGACCGACACCTCGTCGGCCGACATGAAGGGGGCGCGAGTCGTCAACCTCGTTCGCCACCTCCGCGAGGACGTCCGTACCACGCTCACGGAGCACCGGCGCTGGATCGACTCGTTAGGCGAGAGCGGGGCCCGGGCCGTCCTCGATGACGAGGACTTCAGCAACGTCGATTTCGCGGGGCTCGACCTGAGCGGCGCGAGCTTGCGCAACGGCAACTTCACGGGCGCCAATTTCTCCACCTGTTCGCTCAAGATGGCCGACTTGAGCGGAGCCAATCTGCATGCCACCGACCTATCCCAATCGCGCCTCTCGGGCGTGAGGCTCATGGGCGCCGTGCTCAGCGACGCCAACCTCTCGGGGGCCGACCTCAGCGTCGCCCAGATCATGGACCGCGATGGCCGGGCCACGGGCGGCGTCGTTCCCGCCAACCTTAGCGACGCCAGCCTCACGGGCGCCAACCTGAGGGCGGCCAACTTCGAGGGCGCGGTGCTCGTCCGGGCCGACCTGTCGAGGGCGGATATCAGCAACACCAACTTCGCGGACGCCACGCTCGACGGCGCGACGTTCGACAAGGATCACGGCTCGGAGCGAATACGTTCGAGTGAGTCGATGTAGAGCCGCGCCAGAGCAGCGTAGCGGTGCGCCGCCTCCTCGTTGTAGGTGCGCTCTTCCGTCGACACCTCTCTGACGCACTTGGCCGGCATACCAGCCCACAGTTCCCCCGATGGCACGCGTCGGCCGGGCGGCACCAGCGCGCCGGCCGCCACCATGGCTCCGGTTTCGACGACAACGCCGTCCATGACCGTCGCAGCCATGCCGACGAAGCTCGCGTCCTCGAGCGTGCAGCCGTGAATAATCGCGCGGTGCCCGATCGTCACGTTGTCGCCGATATGGGACGCATGGGTAGCCGGCGTGACATGGACCACGGTGCCATCCTGAAGGTTGGTTCCCGCGCCAATGCGGATGCTGTTGACGTCGCCTCGGATCACGCAGTTGAACCAGACGCCGGTTCCCGGGCCGATCTCGACGTCGCCGATCACGGCGGCGCCCGGCGCAATAAAGGCGCTTGCGGCAATACGAGGAAAGATATCGCGAAACGGCAGAACGAGGCCCGCCGTCCTGCCGACGGTGCCCGCCGTCATGGAAACAGCGCTGGCTGCTCGAGCCCGCTCGTCTCCGGCATGCCGCACGCGAGGTTCATGTTCTGCACCGCTTGGCCCGAGGCGCCCTTGACGAGGTTATCGAGCACCGAAACGATGATCGCGCGGCCCGCTACACGATCCGCGAAGACGCCGATCAAGCAGTGGTTCGATCCGCGCACGTGGCGCGTCGCCGGGGCAATGCCGGCGGGGAGGACGCTGACAAAGGGCTCGTCATTGAAGCGCTCAACGAGGCAAGCCCGCGCATCGTCGGCATCCATGCCACCTTCGAGCCGCACATACATCGTGGCAAGGATACCGCGGCTCATCGGCATCAAATGGGGCGTAAAGCTCACCTGTATGTCGTGGCCCGCGACGCGCGCCAACTCCTGCTCGATCTCGGGCAGGTGGCGGTGGCCGGCGATCCCGTAGGCGTGAATGCCCTCGGCGACCTCGGCGAACAGATTGGCCTCCTTGGCGGCGCGGCCAGCGCCGGTAACGCCGGACTTGGCGTCGATGATGATGTCCTCGGCGGTGATGACGCCTGCCTCGAGCAGCGGCACCAGCGCCAGTAGCGTACTGGTCGGATAGCAGCCCGGACAAGCGACGAGGCGCGCCGAGCGTAGCGCCGGCCGGGCGAACTCGGTCAACCCGTACACCGCCTCGCGCTGCAACTCCGGTGCTCCGTGGGTGTGCCGGTACCATTCGCCATAGCCGGCGGTGTCGTTGAGTCGAAAGTCGGGCGACAGATCAATGACTTTCACCTCACCCATGTGAGCGGCGATGAGATCGCTCGTGCTCTCATGCAGTACTTCGTCCACGAAATCGTGGCCGGTCGACTTGAGCAGCCCGCGGGCGACGGCATGGGTGGCGCCGTGCGGCAGCGCGCAGAACACGACATCGAGCTCGACGCCGCCCCACTCGACATCGTCGAGGTGCATCAAGGCCGGGTAGCCGTAGCCGGCGAGGTGGGGGAAAACAGCCCCGAGCGGCTCGCCCGCCCGGCGCTCGGCCGTCAGCAACCGGACGTCGGCCTGGGGATGGCGGGCGAGCAGGCGCAGCAGTTCGCCGCCGGTGTAGCCGCTAGCGCCGAGAATGCCGACGCGGACCCTGTTTTCCGAGGTGGCCATACGCGTTGCCGAAGATTGATGGGGCGCCCGGCGGACGATCGGCTCGTAACCTAGCCGAACATCGGCCGCGCCAGGGGTAATATTTCCGCCGGCGCGAGGCGGTGGCGCATCGGCCCGGGCGCGCGCCTATCGCTTGGAGAACTGGAAGCTGCGGCGCGCCTTGCGCTTGCCGTACTTCTTGCGCTCGACCACGCGCGCATCGCGGGTAAGAAAGCCGCCGCCCTTGAGCACGCCGCGCAGGTCGGGCTCGTGGTAAGTGAGCGCACGGCTGATGCCGTGGCGCAGCGCGCCCGCCTGCCCCGACAAACCGCCACCGCGGACCGTGCACCAGATGTCGTACTGATCGACCCGGCCCGCAGCCGCAAAGGGCTGGTTGATGATCATGCGCAACGCCGGCCGCGCAAAATACACCTCGCTTTCGCGGCCGTTAACGGTGATGCGGCCGCTCCCCGGCTTGAGCCATACGCGGGCCACCGCATTCTTACGCTTCCCCGTGGCATAGGCCCGCCCCAACGGGTCGATCCTGCGCTCCGGCTCCTGAACCTCGGTCGCGACGGCTTCCGGCGGCGGTGCCTGGACCAGGTCCTTGAGGTCGGTGAGGATGCGGGTTTCCTCGGCCATGCTCAAGCTCTCCTCGCGTTTTTCGGGTTGCTCGCGGCGAGATCGAGCGCCTCCGGCTGCTGCGCTGTGTGCGGGTGGTCGGGTCCACTGTAGACGCGGAGCTTGCCGAACTGCGCGCGGCCGAGCGGCCCGCGCGGCAACATCCGCTCTACCGCCTTCAACACCAACCGCTCCGGATGCCGGCCGCTTAGTATCTGACCCGCGGTCCGCTTCTTGATACCGCCGGGGTAGCCGGTATGGCGGTAGTAAACCTTATCGTCGAGCTTGCGCCCCGTCAGGCGTACCTTCTCGGCGTTGACGACGACGATGTGGTCGCCGCAGTCCATATGCGGCGTGAAGATGGGTTTGTGCTTGCCGCGCAGGCGCACCGCCACGGCCGCGGCGAGGCGGCCGAGGGTAATGCCGTCGGCATCGATCAGCGTCCATGCACGGCTGATGTCCCCAGCCTTGGCCGAAAAAGTCTTCACCACCTGCGCCTTCCTAGCGTGTCTGTAGCGGCCGAGTATGGCAGATCATTTTTTGCTGTCAACGGCCAAGAAGGCCGTAAGAACAATCACTTGATGTGCGGTATTGAGGTAGTGCAGGCCGAGCGGATCCGCGGCCAATCGCGGTTGTCAAAAGAAAACGGGGCGCCCGGCCAGGGGCGCCCCGAAAGGTGTTTGCAGGTCGTGGCCTCAGGCGGCCCGGATCTGCCCCAAGAACTTATCGATCTCAGTGCTTAGGTTGCTCGACTGCTCGGCCAGCCCCTGCGCGGAGGACAGCACCTGACCCGAGGCGGCGCCGGTTTCCCCGGCCGCCCTGGTGATGCCCTCGATGTTGCTCGAAACATCGCCGGTGCCCTTGGCCGCCTGCTGGGTGTTGGCGGCGATCTCCCCGGTCGCAGCGGACTGCTCCTCGACCGCGGCGGCGATCAGCCGTGGCGATCTGGTCCAGCTCGTGGATGATCTTGCCGACCCCCTGGATGGCCTGGACCGAGTCCTCGGTCGCGGTTTGGATGCCGGTGATCTGTTGACTGATCTCGTCGGTCGCCTTGGCCGTTTGGTTGGCGAGGGACTTGACCTCGGAGGCGACCACCGCGAAGCCCTTGCCGGCATCGCCGGCGCGGGCCGCCTCGATGGTGGCATTGAGCGCGAGCAGGTTGGTCTGCTCGGCGATGCTGGTGATCAACTCTACCACGTCGCCTATCTTCTGGGCCGCCTCCGCCAGGCCCTTGATGCTGAAGTTGGTTTTCTCGGCCTCGGAGACTGCGTCGCCCGCGATCTTGGTCGACTGGGTGACTTGGCGGCCGACCTCCTCGATGGACTTCGACAACTCCTCGGCTGCTGCCGAGACGGTCTCCACGCTGACGTTGGCCTGTTGTGCCGCCGCCGCGACCGTGGTCGACTGCGCGCTGGTCTCCTCGGCGGTCGCCGACATGGACTGCGCCGCCGCCTCCATCTCGCTCGCCGAGGACGAGACCGAATCGATGATCGTCTTGACGCTCGACTCCAAGTCGTCGGCCATCTTCAACTGGGCCTGGCGCTTCTCCTCTTCGGTGCGCTTCTCGGCCTGCGCCTGCTCCTCGGCCAGGCGTATCTTCTCGATGGCGTTGTCCTTGAAGACCTGGACCGCGGCGGCCATCTCGCCGATCTCGTCGGTCCGTTCGGTCCCCGGGACCTCCGCCGAGGTGTCGCCACCGGCCAAGCGCTGCATGACGATGGTCATCTGCTTGATCGGGTTGGCGATGGCGTTTCCGATCGCCCACGCCAGCAGGAGACCGATCAGGAGGGCCGCTGCGATGGAGATCCCGATGATGAGGTAGGTCGTGCTGACCGTGGACTCATTGTTCGCCTGGCGCTGTTCCATCAAGCCGGTTTCCTCGGCCCGGAAGTCGGCCATGGTCGCCCGGAAGGCGTCGAAGAACTGCTTGCCCCGGGCCTCGCCGATCAGGTCCGCCATGTCGTCCATGGTCTTGGCGTCGCCGATCTTGCGGCGCAAGGCGATGGTCGGCTCGGTGACGTTCTCCTGCCATTCGCCGATGGTCAGCTCGTCGCGAGCCTGAGCCAGACCGTGAACGACAACCCGGCCCAGGTGCAGTTGCTGAAGGAGGCAGATAGCCGCGCATGCCGGTCTCCATGTCCACTGCGGCGGCCACGAGCCGCGCCGCAGCGGCCAGGACCTCGTGAGTGTGATCGACCCAACCCACCGTCTCATGAAGTAGCTTGAAATCCTCGCCGACCTTGGTCTGGGCGACCTGGAAATCCTTCCGGCGCTGCTCCAGCAAGGTCGTCTCGCGTCCGGCGAAGGTGGCGATCTGCTCGCGGAACTTGTCGAAAAAAGACCTTGCCGCGGGCCTCGCCGACCAGCGCAGCCATGTCGTTCATGGTCTCGGCGTCGCCGATCTCGCGGCGCAGGGCGATCGTCGGCTCGGTCACTTTCTCCTGCCACTCGCGCAGGACTCGCTCCATCTCGGCCAGGCGCTCGACCTGCGCCGGGTTGTCGTTGACCGTCTCCTGCAGGCCGCGACTCCGGTGTAGGTCGCATTCCCGCCGGCCCGATAGGGATCGAGGAAACCTTCCTGACCCGCCAGCAGATAGCCGCGCATGCCAGTCTCCATGTCCACGGCCGAGCCGGTGATCGACGCTGCATCTTCCAGCACTTCACGGGTGTGATCGACCCACTCATTGGTCTCGACGATGGTGCTGATGCTGTAGACGCTGGCGACGCCAAGGCCCACCAAAAGGACTAGCGGGGAACAGATCCCGATCAGGATCTTGGGCTTGGTCTTCAAGCCCGCAAAGCTCGACATTTTCATTCCGTACTCCATGAGAGAACGTCGCCGGATAAAGCTCCGAGCGAGGTGATTTCGAGGCCCGCCTGGGCGGTGACCCCGTTGTCATCGGCCCTGGCCGGAATTGGCCGCGACCTGGCCGCGCTTTCTTTCAGGCGCTTACCGCGGCCCGGCCAGGGCCAAGCCCCGCGCGTGGAAACCGCGTCAAACGTCAGGTGCGTCATGGTCGATTTCAGGGTATGACCTAACTTTGACTTTGAATTGTCCGAAATTGTGTCGGTGCACTATCGCTTACAAAGTATAATAAAGAATTAAATTATTTTCGTCATTATTTTCAAAGTCTAATAAAAATTAATTATTTGCACCGGCAGCCTCCGGGCTGCCGCCTTTCTTTTGCCCCCGGGGGAGCTGTCCCGGTGGGGCGGTAGAGGTGTCCATGACACCCGTCCGCCGATGCGGCGTCGAATTCGGTGCGCTGGCACCTCCCCAATGGGCGCGCTATCATGGCGTTGGATTGCGGGGAAGGTGTTCATGACCACCATGTCCAGCGCCACTCTCGGCACCTCTGCCGACGCCGGCGAGGCCGTGCTCCTGCGCGACGATACCGGCGGCATCGCCACGCTGACGCTCAACCGCCCGCGCGCACGCAACAGCCTGTCCACCGCCCTGCTCGCCGCGCTTGAGCGAGAGCTCGACGGCCTCGCCGGGGATCGCGCCGTGCGCGCCGTGATCATCGCCGGGAGCGGTCCGGCGTTCTGCGCCGGCCACGACCTCAAGGAACTCAGGGCCAACCCCGGCCGTCAGGCTTACGAGGCGGTGTTCGCGCAGTGTAGCCGCGTGATGCAGGCGATCGTCCACCTGCCCAAGCCGGTCATCGCCCGGGTCCACGGCGTGGCAACCGCCGCCGGCTGCCAGCTCGTCGCCAGCTGCGACCTGGCCGTCGCCTCCGAGACCGCTCGCTTCGCCACGCCCGGCGTCAATATTGGCCTGTTCTGCTCGACGCCGATGGTCGCGCTGTCGCGCAATGTCGGGCGCAAGCGGGCCATGGAGATGCTGCTCACGGGCGAGATGATCGGCGCTGCCGAGGCCGCGCAATATGGGCTGGTCAATCGCGCGGTGCCCGAGGCCGAGCTCGATGGGGCGGTCGCGGAGCTGGCCGAGGCGATTGCCGCCAAGTCCCCGCTCACCCTCGCGATCGGCAAGGAGGCCTTTTACCACCAGCTCGACCTCGACCTCGACAAGGCCTACGCCTATGCGAGCGAGGTCATGACCACGAACATGCTGGCGCGCGACGCCGAGGAGGGTATCGACGCCTTTCTCGAGAAGCGGGCGCCGCGGTGGGAGGGGCGGTGACGGTGTACGGGCGCCCCACCCCTTCATGAACCACGACAGCTACCCCGACTCCTATATCCGCGGCATCCTCGAGCGCGTCAACATCATCGCCACGGTCGGGGCGAGCGCGCACTGGAACCGGCCGAGCTACTTCGCGATGAAGTACCTCCAGGCGAAGGGCTACCGCATCGTTCCCGTGAACCCGAAGGAGGCGGGCGGCGAGATCCTGAGCGCCACCGTTTATGCGCGGCTCGGCAATATTCCAGAGCCGATGGACATGGTGCAGCTGTTCCGCCCTTCCGAGGCGGTCGCGCCGTTCGTCGACGAGGCCATCGCTTGCGGGGCCAAGGTGGTATGGATGCAGCTTGGGGTCAGAAATGACGAGGCGGCACAGCGCGCGGAAGCCGCCGGGCTGAGCGTGGTCATGAACCGTTGCGCCAAGATCGAATACGGCCGCCTGTATGGCGAGCTCGGGTGGAGCGGTATCAACACGGGCGTCATCTCGGCCAAACGCCGGGCGATCGGCCGGCGATGAGCGAGAACGAGAAAGCCCGCGGCTTCGAGACCCGCGCCATTCACGCCGGCGCCTATCCCGATCCGACCACCGGGGCACGGGCGACTCCCATCTTCCAGACCACGTCCTACGTGTTCGACGACGTCGACCATGCGGCGTCGTTGTTCAATCTGCAGACCTTCGGCTACATCTACTCGCGCATCACCAACCCCACGGTTGCGGTGCTCGAGGAGCGTATCGCCAGCCTCGAGGGCGGACGCGGCGCGGTCGCCGCCGCCTCGGGCCACGCGGCGCAGTTCCTCGCCTTCTTCACGCTGCTCGAGCCGGGCGACGAGTTCATCGCCGCGCGCAACCTGTATGGTGGCTCCGTCACCCAATTCAGCCACAGTTTCTCCCGCCTTGGCTGGACCTGCCATTTCGTCGACCCCGACGATCCGCAGAACTTCCGTGCCGCCCTGACGCCGCGGACCAAGGCCATCTTCATCGAGAACCTGGCCAATCCCGGCGGCGGCGTCCTCGACGTCGCGGCCATTGCCGACATCGCCCATGATGCCGGTATACCGCTTATCGTCGACAACACCCTGGCCACGCCGTGGCTGTGCCGGCCCATCGAGTGGGGCGCGGACATCGTCATCCACTCGATGACCAAATTCCTCGGCGGCAACGGCAACTCGATGGGCGGGGTGGTGGTCGAATCGGGACGCTTCGACTGGGGGCAGAACGACAAGTTCCCCTCGCTCACGCAGCCGACCGAGGCCTATCACGGCCTCACCTTCTACGAGACCTTCGGCGACTTCGGCTTCACGATGAAGACGCGCGCCGTGGCGCTGCGCGACTTCGGCCCCAGCCTGGCGCCGCTCAACGCCTTCCTCATTCTCACGGGCACCGAGACCTTGTCGCTGCGGATGGACCGCCACGTCGCCAATGCCCAAGCGATCGCCGAGCATCTCGAGGCACACCCGAAGGTCGATTGGGTCTCCTACGCCGGCCTTCCCTCGAGCCCCTATCACGAGCTCGCGGCCAAGTATCTGCCGCGCGGCGCCGGATCGATCCTCACCTTCGGTGTGCGCGGCGGTTATGAGTCCGGCGTGCGTGTTGTCGAGGCCAGTGAGCTGTTCTCGCACCTGGCCAACATCGGCGACACCCGTAGCCTCATCCTACACCCCGCCTCGACCACGCACCGCCAGCTCGACGACGAGCAGCGCATCGCAGCCGGAGCGGGCCCCGAGGTGGTCAGGCTATCGGTTGGACTCGAGACCGCTGAAGATCTGATCGACGACCTCGACCAGGCCTTGGCGGCGGCCTGATGCCTCACGCCACCCCTACTCCGCGGCGCCGGGCACCGACGGCGCGCGCGCCGTCGCGGGCTCCGCTGGCAGCAACCACGCGCCGGCCGCAGCCGCGAGCGCGAAGCCGGCCCACAGCGTGAACATCGGACCAAGTACGCCCGTCGCCGCGAACATAACCGGCACCATCGCGACCCCGGCGGTACTCACGCCAAGGCTGAGTACGAACTTGAGCCCATATATGCGGCTCCGCCACGCCAGCGGCGTGAAGCGCGCGACAAGAGCGTTCTCGGCGAGCGAGCCCCCCATATTGAGGCTCACCGCCACCACGACCATGCCCACGAGAGCGATCGAGTGCATGAAGTAAGCGGCGAACAGCACAGGCGCCTGCGCGATCAGGCACAGAAAGTAGACCAGCTTCAAGGGATAGCGGTCCGCGAGCTCGCCGACGACGACCGGGGCCAATGCGGCGACGACGTACACGAGCGAGACGAGCAGGCCGGCGCCCAACGCCCCGCCCCCGACGAGGTCGGGTAGGCGCTCGCTGAACAGCTTGGGGAGGGCCACGCTGGTGCTCTGAAAGATGAGCCCCACCATCAACGTCGTAAACAGCACGACGATGATGCCGCGCCGCGCATCGAACCGCCCGACGCTTGGCGTGAGCGGCGTACCCGCCGCGCCCTCGACGAGCCAACCGCGACGAACGGCGACGACAAAGCTCGCGCCGACCGCCGCACAGAGCACGCCCGGCAGGATGAACGCGGCGCGCCAGCTGATGAGATCGGCGAGCGCCCCGGCGGTGAGCGCCGCCGCCGCGGTACCGAGCGAGCCGAAGATGGCGTTGACGCCGAGCGCCCGCCCGGCCGTGGTCGTGTTCCTCACGAGCCACGCGATGCCCACCGGGTGGTAGATCGACGCGAAGGTGCCTATCAAGGACAGGCCGATGAGGATGCCGAGCGGCGACGTCGCCAAACCCGTGACGATCGAGGATGCGGCGAGACCGAAGAAGAAGACCGCCATCATGCCCACGGTGCTCCAGCGATCGCCGAGCCAGCCGGCCGGCAGCGCGGCCGCACCGAACAGGACGAAGCCCGGCACCGACAGCCACTGCAGGTCGGCGTAGGACAAATCGAACGCGGGCCCCATGGTGAGCACCACGGTCGCGTAGAACAGCATGAACATGTGCGCGAAGACGTGTGCCGCGCTCGCGAAGACGAGCGTCAGGCGCGAGGAGAGTGACGGCACCTCAGCCGTCCAAGCTGGTGCCCGCCGCCGTGGCATGATGGCGGGCTCGGGCGTAAGGGACTGACGTCACGGCGCCGCCGTCTCGGCATCGATCCAATCGAGGTAGTCGGGGTTGCCCGCCGCTATGGGCCAGGCGACGATGCACGGGCAGCTGTCGCTATGCAGCGACTTGACCTTGGTGATGATCTCATCGAGCAGGGCGCTGCGCGTCTTGGCGATAAGCACGACTTCGTCGGCTTCCTCGAGCGTGCCCTCCCACCAATAGACAGAGTGGACTCCGTCGAACAGATTGGCGCAGGCGGCGAGCCGCGCGGCGACGAGCGCGCGGCCGATCACCAGCGCCTCGTCCCGGTTAGGGGCCGTGATGTAGACGGAACAATGGCTCATGGGCGAGTCGCCCGCCTGATGCCGGCCTGCCCGGGCCAAAGCGAGCGGGTCAGGATCAGGCCCATCGACAGGGCAACCAGGGCCCCAGTCTGGTGGATTGCGGCGAGGGGAATCGGCACGACGAGCAGCAGGGTGAGGATTCCCAGGGCGACCTGGGCGACGACCGCGGCCAGGAGCAGATGGCGCCAGATGAAGGCGTGCGGCGGAACGTCCGCCGCGCCGAGCCGCAGCCACAGCCCCACTACGCCGACAAGCGCCGCTAGCCCCAGGACCCGGTGCACGAACTGCACGGTCATGGCGTCCTCGAAGGGGTCGCGCCACGACCCGGTACCGCCCAAGAGACCCTCCGGCACCAGCCGATCCGCCATAAGCGGGAAGGTGTTGTAGCCGAAGCCGGCATCGAGGCCTGCGACGAGGCCCCCTGAGAGGATGACAAGGAACAGAAATGCGCTCGCGCTCGCGGCCGCGGCCGCGTATCGCAGGACGCGGGGTGCGGCCTCCGTCAAGTACCGCCACCCCGGTCGCAGCAGGCCCAGCGCCAGCCACAGGAGGGCACTGTAGAGCAGCACGGCGAGCCCGAGGTGGGCGGCCAACCGGTAGTGGCTCACCTCGGGTCGGTCGACGAGCCCGCTTTGCACCATGAACCAGCCGAGCACTCCCTGGGCCGCACCGAGGACCAGTAACACCGCCAGGGCGCGCGCGAGCCCGGGCCCGATCCGGCGCGCAAGCAGCAAATAGAGAAACGGCAAGGCAAACACGAGGCCCGTCACTCGACCGAGCAGCCTGTGCCCATATTCGATCCAGTAGATGGCCCGGTACTGCGCCAGCGTCATGTCGGGGTTACGCAGGCGGTACTCGGGCGAGTCCCGGTATTTGGCGAAGGCCTCGTCCCAGCCCCGCTCGCTCAACGGTGGCACGACGCCGCTGATCGGCTGCCACTCGACGATCGCCAAGCCGGACTGGGTGAGCCGGGTTATGCCGCCGAGGACGACCATGGCCAGGACCAGGAGCGCGCACAGCAGGAGCCACAACCCGATCCTGTAGTCCGCCCGGGTCGCGGCCGGCGCCCGCGCCCGGCGGGCGGATGCCACTGCCGCGGCAGAAGCGCCATCCCGGCCGGTGTTTGTCGGAGCGCCCGGCATGAGCGATGATGGGGACAATCAGGTGATCTTTTCGCGCTTGATGTTGTAGGCGATGGAGATACGCGGCCGGTCCCCCCAGTAGGGGTAAACCTGGTGGGACAAGTAGCTCGGAAACAGAACCATGAGCCCGGACTGCGGCACGATGACGTGGCGGTGAGGCGTGATCTCCGGAAAGAACACCATCGCGGCCGCGGCGCCGGTGTGGGCCAGCGCCAGAACGCCGTTGTCGTTTCGATCCGCGCTCGGCGCGCCCGCGTCGACGTAGTAGACGCCCGACCACGTCGCGCCGGGGTGGATATGACCCTGATTGAAGTCGCCGTCGCGGTTGACGTTGGCCCACAACGTGAGGCGCCAGCGAATGGCCTCCTTGCCGCCGTAGAGCTTGTAGTACTCCCGGGTCGCGTGATTGACCAGGGTGCCGACCCGGTGGATGAGCTCCTGGCCCGCGTCCCCCGCCCATTGCTCGAAATTCGCCTCGGAGTGCCACCCCCCGACGTTGCTCATGACCTTGCCGCCGGAGGCGCGCTCCTTTTCGAGGATGACGTCTGTGAGGCGCCGGTTGAGGTCGTCCGAGTCCTCCCACCGATACTCCATGATGGGAGTGGAGAAGAGGTGGATGAGCTTCTTGTCCTTGAGGGTTGACATCGGTCTACCCGGCATGGCGCCGCGCCGCCTCGCGCCGCCCACTATTTTAGCATAACGCCGCCACCCCACGGCGCGCGAGTGCCCCGCGCCCCGCGCGGCGTTCAACGATGGCTGGAGTAGGTCGCTAGTGGATTGATCGGAACGAAAGAGTCCGATTTGAGATTCCGTATTGTGCGGTGTCATGCGAGTCTGTGCTATGCGCACCGGCGGCTGTGTCTCGAAAGTGGTGGAAATTTGAGGATGGCGTAATCTCCGGGTGACAAGACAACCACCCAATCGGCGGCTAGCACCGCCAAGGAGATCACGCCATGAAGAACACTACCGAGACTTCCGCGCTTTCGCTACTGGCCAATGACGCCGGCTATGATCCGCTCGAGGACCGGCTGCGGGAGAACATCAGATCCACGATCGAGGCCGTTTTTGAGGAGGAACTTGCGCAGTTTCTCGGGCGCTGCCGATACGGTCGAGAGGACGCGCTTCGGCAAGGGTATCGGAACGGGCACCGGGAGCGGCAACTGACGGGGACATTCGGGACCGAGAGGGTGAGCGTGCCGCGTGCGCGGATCGTTGAGGAAGACGGTCGGGCGTCGGAATGGCGTTCGCGGGCGCTGCCGCGCTACCAGCGGCTGACCAGAAAGGCCGAGGCGCTGATCGCTTCGGTGTATCTGTCCGGAACCAACACGCGGCGGGTGAAACGCGCGCTGTTCGGGCTCTTCCGGGGTGCTGTGAGCAAGGACGTTGTGAGCCGGGCGTGGCGCAAGGTGAAGGTCGATTGGGACGCCTGGTGCAGCCGTGGCCTCGCGGATGAGGATATCGTTCGGCTGATCCTTGACGGCACTGTGATCAAGACCCGACTGGACCGCAAGGCCACCAACATCTCGGTTCTCGCGGCTATAGGGGTGCGCCGGGATGGCCAGAAGGTCTTGCTTTCGATCGGGAATATGGGCGGAGAAAGCCAGGCGGCGTGGCGCCAGTTCCTCGACGACCTTGATGCGCGTGGACTGAAACGGCCCGGGTTTGTCATCGTCGATGGCGCGCCGGGACTGGAGGCGGCTCTGTCGGCGCTTTGGGGCGATGACCTTCCCGTTCAACGCTGCACCGTGCACAAGCACCGCAACCTTCTGGGTCATGCTCCCAAACACATGCATGACGAGCTGAGCGAAGATTACCGCGATATGATCTATGCCGACACTGCCTCCGAGGTGGAAACCCGCCGCAAGGCGTTTGTCCGCAAGTGGCGGCTGAAATGCAGGGCCGTCGCGGACAGCCTCGCAGAAGCGGGCGACAAGCTCTTTACCTTCACGCGCCTGTCCAAGAGCCAATGGAAATCAGCCCGAACGACCAACGCCATTGAGCGTCTCAACGAGGAGTTCAAGCGCCGGATCAAAACACAGACCGTGCTGCCGTGTCCCGAAACAGTGCCGATGCTCCTCTGGGCACTCCTCGCTTCCGGCCAAATCCAGATGCGCAAAGTCGATGGATGGGAAACCCTCGATCAGCTAATCGCCGACGAAACCCTTGACCGCGCAGCCTGACCGCCGCAAAACTCAACCCGCTCGGAGAGGCGCCAAAACCAATTTCCACCACTTTCGAGACACAACCCGCACCGGCATCCATTTTACTGTCACGTCTGGCGACCGTCAGCGATTGCAAGCTATCGTCGCGGACCCGAAGAGCTCGCAGAAACATGTCTGGCGGGCGCGGATCATCCTGAAGAGCGACGAGGGGCTCGGGAACTCGTCGATCATGGCCGAGACCGGCAAGTCCAAGACCTGTGTCTGGCGCTGGCAGGAGCGGTTCATGCACGAGGGTGTCAACGGCTTGCTTCGCGACAGGTCCCGTCCGCCTGGCAAAGCGCCGATCCCGCCGGAGCGCGTCGCCGAGATCGTCCGCCTGACCCAGCAAGCGCCGCCGCACGAGGCGACCCACTGGACGCTGCGCGCGATGGCGAAGGTTGCTGGCGTCGCGGCGTCGACGGTCCAAGCGATCTGGAAGGCCCATGGCCTCAGCCCGCACCGCTGGCGGCACTTCAAGCTCTCCAATGATCCCGCCTTCGCCGAGAAGCTCACAGATATCGTCGGCTTGTATGTCGATCCGCCGGCCCATGCCGTGGTGCTGTCGGTTGATGAGAAATCACAGATCCAGGCGCTCGACCGCACCCAACCCGGCTTGCCGATGAAGAAGGGCCGCGCCGGTACGATGACCTATGATTACAAACGGCATGGCACGACGACGCTGTTCGCCGCGCTCAACGTGCTGGACGGTACGGTCATCGCACAGAACATGCAGCGCCACCGCCATCAGGAGTTCATCCGCTTCCTCAACCGCATCGAGCGCGAGGTGCCGACGGACAAGGCCGTCCACGTCATCCTCGACAACTACGCCGCGCACAAGAAGGACAAGGTCCGCGCCTGGCTCGCCCGCCATCCACGCTGGACCTTCCACTTCACGCCAACCTCGTGCTCGTGGCTCAATGCCGTCGAGGGCTTCTTCGCCAAACTAACGCGGCGCAGGCTCAAATACGGCGTCTTCCAATCCGTCGTCGACCTTCAGGCCGCCATCAACCGATTTGTCCGCGAATACAATGACGCAAACCCAAAACCCTTCATCTGGAAAGCCGACCCCGATCATATCATCGTCGCACGAAACAGAGGGTTCCAAACGTTGGAATCAATCCACTAGGGTGAGGCTTGCGCCGGCGCCTCGCCGCCGAGCGAGGTGTCGAGCGTTTTCAGCAGCCGGCCGATGGCGGTCAGGACCTGGAAATGCGCATCCAGCAACGCGACGCGGCCGTCCCACTCGGCGGCCCGTGCCCCGAACAGCTCGTTCTCGACGTTGAGGACATCGAGCAGCGTACGCTGGTCCCCAACAACGCGCTCGATACCCTGTGGGTGCTGGCGATCGGCGCGGCCATCGTCGTGAGCTTCGACTTCGCGGTCCGCTCGCTGCGCGGCTACTACATCGACGTCGCAGGCAAGCGCGCCGACGTCGTGCTGGCGAGCCGCATCTTCGACCAGGTGCTCGATATCCAAATGGCCGCGCGCCCCGCCTCGGCCGGCGCTTTCGCCAACACGCTGCGCGAGTTCGAGACCGTGCGCGACGTGTTCACCTCGGCGACGCTGGCCACCCTCGTCGACCTGCCGTTCCTGTTCTTCTTCATCGGCGTGATCTGGCTGATCGGCGGACCGCTCGCGCTCGTGCCGGCAGCCACCGTGCCGGCCGTCCTGATGGTCGGCGTGATGACCCAGATTCCGCTCAACTCGGTGATCCGCAGCGCCTTTCGCGAGAACGAGGCCAAACACGGAGTGCTGTTCGAGACGCTCGGCGGCCTCGAAACCATCAAGAGCGTCGGCGCCGAGGGGCGCATGCGCTACAAATGGGAGACCAACGTCGGCCTGGCCGCGAAGTCGAGCCTGCGGGCACGCCTGCTGTCCGTCACCGCGCTCAACTTCGCCGCCGCCGCGCAACAACTCTCGCTCATCGCCATCGTCTTCTTCGGCGTGCTGCTCATCGGCGATGGCGCCCTGTCCGTCGGGGCGCTCATTGCCTGCGTCATTCTCAACGGACGCGCGGTCGGCATGTTGGCGCAGGTCGCCCAACTACTGATCCGCGTCAACCAGGCGCGGACCTCGCTCAAGGCGTTGCACGACCTCATGAAGCGTCCAGTCGAAAGGCCCGCGGCCAAGCAGTTCCTGCATCGGCCGCGCATTGCCGGCGCGATCGAGTTCCGCAACGTCTCGTTCACTTACGCGGGACAACCCGAGGCCGCGCTACGCGGCGTCTCGTTCAGCGTCGCCGCGGGCGAGCGCGTCGGCCTCATCGGCCGTGTGGGCTCGGGCAAGAGCACGCTCAACAAGCTGTTGCTCGGGCTCTACGAACCCGAGAGCGGCTCGATCCTGGTCGATGGCACCGAACTGCGCCAGATCGATCCGGTGGACCTGCGCCGCAACATCGGCTGCGTTCCGCAGGACGTTTTCCTCTTCGGCGGCAGCGTGCGCGAGAACATCACCATCGGGGCGCCCCACGCCGGCGACGAAGCGGTTCTCGCGGCGGCGCGCCTGGCCGGCGTCGAGGAGTTCGTCGGCCGCCATCCTCTCGGCTACGATCTGCCCGTGGGCGAGCGCGGCGAGGGGCTCTCGGGCGGCCAGCGCCAAGCCATCGCGGTCGCGCGAGCCCTCATCCACGACCCACCCATCATCGTCCTCGACGAACCGACGGGGTCGATGGACAACGCCTCGGAGGTGCTGCTCAAGGAAAGCCTCGCTCAGATCCTGCCCGGCAAGACGCTCCTCCTGGTCACACACCGGACATCGCTCCTGTCGATCGTCGACCGCCTGATCGTGCTCGACCGCGGCGCCGTCGTCGCCGACGGGCCCAAGCAGGCCGTGCTCGAGGCGATCTCCGAGGGCCGCGTCGCCATGCTACGGCACTGAGGCGGCGTTCGTGTTCACGCGCCGCAAGGACACCGAATACGCCGCCGATCTCAAGGCGCAGGCGATGCGGGGCCCGCGCCTGTCGGCCAATCTGCTGCTCTACGCCATCGCGCTGTTCTTCGCCGCCGCCGTGGGGTGGGCGGCGTGGGCCACCCTCGACGAGGTAACCTCGGGCCAGGGTCGGGTCATTCCGTCGAGCCAGGTGCAGGTAGTCCAGAACCTCGAGGGCGGCATCCTTTCGGGCATCCTCGTCCGTGAGGGCGAGGTCGTCGAGGAAGGCCAGCTCCTGCTCCGCATCGACGACACCGGCGCCGCGTCGGCCTACCGCGAGAACCGGGCGCGTTATCTCGCGCAGGTCGCCAAGATCGCCCGCCTCTACGCCGAGGCCCGTGGCCGCAAGCCCAAATACCCGCCGGAGCTCGACGGTCACGACGATCTCATTGCCCGTGAATCGGCGCTCTATCGGGCCCGCCTGGCCGAGCTCGACTCGGCCGTGGCGGTGTTCGCGCGCCAGGCGGATCAGCGGCGCCAGGAGTTCGTCGAGCTCGAGAGCCGCGTTAATCAGCTCGAGGACAGCATCGGGCTCGCTCGCGAGGAACTCGCCATCCTGACCCCGATGGTCGAGAAGGGGGTGACCGCCAAGATCGAGCTGCTACGGCTGCAGCGGCAAATTAGCGGCCTCGTGGGCGAAGCGGAGGCGTCGCGGCTGGCGATGCCGCGCTCGCGCTCGGCGCTGGCCGAGGTCGCCCGGCGTATCGAGGAGGAGCGCGCGACCTTTCGGAGCGCGGCCCAGGCCGAGCTCGGCGAATCCGAGCTGCGGCTGAAGGTGCTGGCCGAGGCGATTACCGCGGTCGAGGACCGCGTCACCCGCACCGACGTGCGTTCGCCGGTCTACGGCACGGTCAAGCAGCTCAAGATCAACACCATAGGAGGCGTGATCAAGCCCGGCATGGATCTCATCGAGATCGTACCGCTCGAGGACAACCTGCTGGTCGAGGCACACATCCGTCCGGCCGACATCGCCTTTCTCAGGCCGGGCCAGGACGCCAAGGTCAAGATCACCGCCTACGATTTCGCATCCTACGGCGCGCTGCCGGCCAAGCTCGAACACATCAGCGCCGACACCATCGTCGACGAGCAGGGCGAGAGCTTCTACCAGATCCGCGTGCGCACGGCCGAGAACCATCTCGGCAGCGCGGAAAAGCCCTTGCCGATCATCCCCAGCATGGTCGCGCAGGTCGATATTCTGACCGGCAAGAAGAGCGTGCTCGACTACCTCCTGAAGCCCGTCCTGCGCGCCCGCGAGAACGCGCTCCGCGAGCGTTAGACCGGCCGGCCGACTAGGTCCGCCGGCGCTGCCGCAGGGCAATGCTCAGCCCGGCGAGGCCGAAACCGAACAGCGCGAGGGTGGCGGGCTCGGGCCCAGAAACGAGTTGTCCTTCCTCGGTCGTCAACGCGTAGTTGAGACCGCCGCCGCCAAACGTGGGTGATCTTGCGAACGGAACGCGACTAGCCGAAACGCGGCGATCTGGTGGCCTGATCCAAATCAATTTCGCCCCGGGTGTGCCCCTATACTTTGAGTGACTACGGGCACGGCACCGGGAGCACGCGGATGGTGGCCAAGCGCAGAGAGGG
The DNA here is from genome assembly GCA_965261735.1 of Alphaproteobacteria bacterium. GTDB lineage: Bacteria > Pseudomonadota > Alphaproteobacteria > SHVV01 > SHVV01. Next base: position 3,954,215 of record OZ253470.1, on the reverse strand, counting down.
ATTCGCCGGCGTCACTCACCGCCTTCTCGTCGTCGAGAAGATGAAACCGGTCGCCGATGTGGCGCGGGCGCTCGGCATGAAATACGCCACCCTTCATGCGCGCATCATCGGGCGCATCCCCTTCAGGCCAGCCGAGGTGAATGCGCTCATTCGGGAGCTCGACGATCTGCGTCTCGCGGATTGTCTGCTCGCCAACACATCCTTCATGGCCGTGCCACGCCCCAAGGTGCTCAACGCCAGGCGCAATGCAGGACTCATGCGTGACGCCATCGACGCGGTGGCGCAGAGTGTGGGGGTGTTGCGCGAGGTCGAGAGGGATATGAACGATGGCCGCATCGACCGCGCGGCGCGGGCGCGCATCGAAGCCCAGGTGCTGGCCGCCGAACGCGCGTTCGCCATCCTTCGCAGCCAGCTCGCGCTGATGGGAACCACCGCGCACGATCCGACCCCGTCGGCTGGCGTCGAGGTTTAGTCTCCGGCCGGCCCCGGGGCGGGCCGGCGCGGGCCGGCCCGCCCTTACCCGGCGAGGAACTTGAGTGTGAGGTCGTTGAACTTGTCCGGGTGCTCCGACATCGGCAGGTGGCCGCACTTCTCGAAGATGTGGAAATCGCAGTTCGGGATCCGCTTGGAGCCTTCCTGCGCGCGCTCCCACGAGGCGCGGATGTCCTCGCGCCCGGTGATGACCAGCGTCGGCACCGCGATCTCCTCGAGGCGCGAGTAGACCCGGAACTCCTCCGAATCGGCGGTTGCCAGGAGGCCGTCGGCGGTGCGCTTGTAGGCGTCGATGCGGTCGGGATAGGCGTAGGAGGTGAGCTGCGCGTGCACCAGCTCCTCGGGTACGCTCGCCGGATCGTGGAGGATGTTGCATAGGCGGTTGCGTACGGACTCGAGTGTCGGGTCGACCATCGCCGTCGCCGCATTGGCGGCCGCCGCCTGGATCGTCTTCTTGGTCTCCTCGGCCGTGTGGAAGGTCGAGCCGCTGCCGATCAGGATGAGCTTGTCGACTTGGTCGGGCCGGTCGAAATAGACGAGCGCCGAGAGCAGAGCACCGTAGGAGGAACCGCCGACGCTGAATCTTTCGGCGCCGACATGGTCGAGCAGCTTGCCGAGGTGGCGGACCTTGCAGGCCTGAGGCGGCTCGCCCTTGAAGTCGACCGCGTCGGTGTAGCCATGGCCCAACAGATCGGGGGCGTAGACAGTGTGGCTCTCGGCCAGGACGTCGATATTGCGGATCCACATGTCGCCGGTGCCGCCGAGCCCATGGATCAGCAGGAGCGCCGGTCCACTCCCTTCATGGTAGAAGCGGGTCTTGACGCCGTCGATGTCGGCGAAACTGATCTTCATGGTTCTCCCCTTTTTTCGGCAGGCATTGGCGCGGGCGTTTCGGGGCCGTTCTTACAGCATTCGGCCATGGTAGGAAACCGCGACCCGGCCGCTACACGTTGTCGGCGCTGCCCGGCTTGTAGGCCACGGACTGGATCTCGATCAGCATGCCCGGGACGGCCAGCTGGTTGACCCCGAAGAGTGTGCTCGCGGGCTTGTGCGGTCCGAAGAACTCCTGGCGTACCGGGTTGATCTTGGGGCGGTCATTGACGTCGAGCAGAAAGACGGTGACCGTGGCGACGTCGGCGAAGGACATGCCGGCGGCCTCGAGTACCCTCTTCATGTTCTCGAGCACCTGGCGGCACTGGGCGGCGACGTCGTCCCCGCCGACCACATTGCCCTCGCCGTCGAAGGGCGGCTTGCCGGACAGGAACAGAAAATCGCCGCAGCGCACGGCGTCGGTGTAGTGGCTCAAGGGCTCGTAGAGCCCGGGGACGCGAATCTCCTGGCGGATGCCTCGCATGGGTTCCTCCTCGCGGTTCGTAGAGTGGCGTGAGACGCCCGATTAGCACGCGGGCGGCGGCGCGGGCAACGGGGGACGCTGTGCTATCATCGAGGTCGGCGTGAGGGTGGCACCGGGGAGGCAGGGTTGTTCATCGGCAAGGCGGTAACAAGGCGCGAGGACGGCCGCTTCCTCACCGGCCGCGGCACCTACGTCGACGACGTGTCCCTTGCCGATACCTGCCATGCCGCATTCGTGCGCAGCCCCCACGCACACGCGCGTATCCTCAACATCGATACCGGCCGCGCCGCCGCCATGCCGGGCGTGCTCGCGGTGCTGACGGCCAAGGACTGGAGCGCCGCCGGGCTCGGCATCCTGCCCTGCATCGTGCGGATCGCCTCGAGCGACGGCCGGCCCATGAACGAGGCGACACGGCCCGCGCTCGCCGGCGACAAGGCGCGCCACGTCGGCGACACCCTCGCCGCCGTGATCGCAGAAACGCGCTGGCAGGCGCACGACGCCGCGGAAGCCGTGGAGGTCGACTACGAGCCACTGCCCGCGCTCACCGATGTCGCACGAGCGCTGGATGAGGGGGCGCCCATCGTGCACGAGGCCTTCGCCACAAACCTCGCGTTCGAGCTCGATATCGGCGATACGGCGGCGACTGCCGCAGGCTTCGCGGCGGCGTCGCATGTCGCCACCCTGGAACTCATCAACAACCGTCTCACCGCCAACTCGATCGAGCCGCGCGCCTACCTCGGCCACTACGATGGCGCAACCGAGCACTACACCTTCTGGTCGACAAGCCAGACGCCGCACATGCTGCGCCGCTGGATCGCCGAGCATTCGCTGAAGATCCCCGAGCACAAGCTGCGGGTCATCGCGCCCGACGTCGGCGGCGGGTTCGGAATGAAGGTGTACCACTACCCCGAGGAGCCGGTGGTGCTGTGGGCCTCCAAGCTGCTCGGGCGGCCGGTGCGCTGGACCGGGACGCGCTCCGAGGCGCTCATGACCGACACCCATGGGCGCGACCATTCGACACGGGCGCGCATGGCGTTTGCGGAGGATGGTCGCATCCTCGCGCTCGAGGTCGAGACGATGGGCACCCTCGGCGCCTATGCGACCGCGTTCGGGGCACTGATCGTCGGCGCCGCCTATCCACGCGTGCTTCCCGGCCAATACAAGATCCCCGCGCTTCATTGCCGCATCCACGGGGTCTATACCAACACCACGCCGATGGGCGCCTACCGCGGCGCCGGCCGGCCGGAGGCCATCTACGTCACCGAGCGGCTGATCGAGAACGGGGCGCGTGCCATGGGCATCGACGTGTGCGAGATGCGCGCGCGCAATCTCATCCAGGCGCACGAGTTCCCGCATACGACCGCCGTCAACATCACTTACGATTGCGGCGACTATCCGGCCATGCTCGAGAAGGTAAAGGCGCGCGCGGGCTACGAAGATCTACGTGCCGAGCAGCGGCAGGAGCGTGCCGACGGGGCGCTCATGGGGATCGGGCTGGCGGCCTTCGTCGATCGCACGGGTGCGGGGCCAACGCGGACCGGGATCAAGAAGATCGGCGAGTTCGGGACCTGGGAATCGGCTCATATCCGGGTCCACCCGTCGGGCAAGGTCAGCGTCTTTTCCGGCAACCACTCGCACGGCCAGGGCCACGAAACGGTGTTCGCCCAGCTCGCCGCCGACGCCCTCGGCCTCGACATGGACGATATCGAGATCATCGAGGGCGACACCGATCGCGTGCCCTTCGGGCAGGGCTCATGGGGCTCGCGCTCGATCGCGACCGGTGGCATGGCGATTCTCGGGGCCGCCGAGCGCATCATCCGCAAGGGTCAGAAACTCGCCGCCCATATCCTCGAGTGCGCGGAGGAGGACGTCACTTACCAGGACGGCGCCTTCGCCGTAGCAGGCACCGATCGTCGCATCGCGTTCACCGAGATCGCCAAGGCGGCGTACCACGGCGGCAACTATCCCGACGGCTTCGAGCTCGGTCTCGACGAAACCGTGTTCCACGACCCGAGCGACTTCAACTATCCGGCCAGCACTCAGCTGTGCGTCGTGCTGGTCGATCCCGAGACCGGTCGGGTGCAACTGCGCGACTTCACCTCGATCGACGACGCCGGCCGCCTCGTCAATCCGACGATCGTCGCGGGCCAGGTTCACGGCGGCCTGGCCCAGGGCATCGGCCAGGCGCTGATGGAGCACATCATCTACGACGCCGAGTCCGGGCAGCTCTTGACCGGCACCTTCATGGACTACGGCATGCCACGCGCGGCCGACCTGCCGACCTTCCAACTCGGGGTCCATGAGACGCTGTCGCCGAGCAACGCGCTCGGGGTCAAGGGCATCGGCGAGAGCGGCAGCATCGGCGCACCGGCCGCCGTCGCCAACGCCGTCGTCGATGCGCTCTGGCACCTGGGCGTTCGGCATGTCGACATGCCGCTCACCGCAGAGCGGGTGTGGCGCGCGGTTCAATCAGCGGCCGTTTAACTCGGATGCGCCTCGCGGGGCCGGCTTGAAAATCGCGGCCCGGGCGCATAGCGTCGCCACTCGAGGCGCAATTGGCGCACCGACGTAGCAGGGGGTGAGTGATGGCACAGCGCCTGGCGGGGCAGACCGTCATCATGACCGGCGGTGGCCGCGGCTTCGGCGAGAACATGGCCCTCGCGGTTGCCGCCGAGGGCGCCGACGTGATCGTCGCCGACCGCGACGTGGACGAAGCGGAACGCGTGAGCACCGATATTTCCGCCGCCGGAGGCAACGCGCTCGCGCTTGGCACCGACGTCTCGGTGGAGGCCGAGGTCGAGGCCATGGTGAACGCGGCGATCGAGCGCTTCGGCAAGGTCGACGTGCTGGTCAATAATGCGGGCTACGCGTGGCCCATCGCGCAACTGCCCGACATATCGCTCGAGGCCTGGGAGGATCTGTTCGCGGTCAATGTCAGGAGCTGCTTCCTGTGCAATCGCGCCGTGCTCCCCGGGATGATCGAGCGCCGCTCGGGCCACATCGTTCACATCTCTTCGGGCGTCTGCCGTCCCGGTATCAGGCGATACTCGGCGCTCATCTACGTGCCGACGAAATATGCGGCCGAGGGCCTCTCGTACGGCCTCTCTGTCCACCTCGCGCCCCACAACGTTCGCGTAAACACGATCCGACCCAATATCGCCGACACGCATTTCTTCGAGGGCATCGACCGCTCGATCCTCAAGGGCATGCGCGCCTGGAAGCCCGACCTGAACGTTGCACCGCTCCTCCACCTGCTTGCCGAGTCGGACAAGACCGGACAGGTGCTGGACGCCGCGAACTGGCACGAGAACCACGGCACCCGCGAAGCCCACAGCTACATTCACGACTGACGCGCGGCTCGGTCGCCGCGCCGGCGCAGCGTTTACGACGAGCGACGGTTCAGGCTGCGCACGCATTTCTGGAGCGCGCTCACGACCTCGGGGAGCACGCGGGGGCTGAAGCTCAGGGCGGTCTTGGTCGCCTCAGCGCGCCCGCCTGCCGTCTTGGCAAAAACACGAACATGGCACTGACTTCGACCGCGGGTGTCCGAGAGCCCGACCTGTAGCTCCTCGAGCGAGTTCAAGTCGATGACGGCGATCACCTTATCCATCTGCCTACCCCACTTTATAGCTGCCGATGCGCCGCGCCGCGCCGCGCCGACGCGAACACCGAGGGGGGCGCCGTTTTCGGGCAACCCCCCTCGAGCCAAGATCGAATTGGTCGGAGCGAGTGGATTTGAACCACCGACCCCCACACCCCCAGTGTGGTGCGCTAACCAGGCTGCGCCACGCTCCGAAAGAGGAGACGCCGGGCTAGGCCCCGGACGCCCCGGCGTCATACTAGGACGTGTCGCGAGGACCGACAACGTCATCGCTTGCGGCTCAAGAGGTCGCGTAGGTGCGTCAGCTCCTTGATCGCGGCGTGGATGCGCGCCCGCTCTACGCTGGCGAGAGGGCCGGGCGGCGGCGTGGCGGCCGGTTCCTTGACCGGACGCGCGTTGTTGCGGTGGTTGTCGCGCAGTACCTTCTGCACGCCTTTGATGGTGTAGCCATCCTCGTAGAGCAGTGAGCGGATGCGGCGCAGCAGGTCGACGTCCTCGGGCCGGTAGTAGCGCCGGCCGCCGCCGCGCTTGAGGGGCTTTACCTGACTGAACTTGCTCTCCCAGAAGCGCAGCACGTGCTGCGGCACGTCGAGCTCGCCGGCGACCTCGCTGATGGTTCGAAACGCGCCCGGCGACTTGGCGAGCCTTCGACCGCCCGCAGCCTGCTGGTCCGGCTCCGCCATGGCTTAAAGGTCCGGCTTCCCCGTCAGCGAGCGGTTGATGCGGTCCTTGAGCACATGCGAGGGTCGGAATACAAGCACGCGGCGCGGCAGGATCGGCACTTCCTCGCCGGTCTTGGGATTGCGGCCGATACGCTGCCCCTTCTCGCGGACGTAGAAGCTGCCGAAGGAGGACACTTTGACCGTGTCGCCTCGGGCGAGGCTGCCCGCGATCTCATTCAGCACGGATTCGACGAGCGCCGCCGACTCGTTGCGCGACAGCCCAACCTCCTGATACACGGCTTCGCTCAGTTGGGCCCGCGTTAGGGTCCTGTCCCCGACCAAAGAAGTCCCTCCCCTTCTTCTCGGCTAGACCGTAGCGCGAGGATAGAAATCCGTCAATATCAAAGGGATGCAGCGCGACGTTTAAGTTTTGTGACGTTTCGACGGTGAATCCGCATCACCAGCGCGCCAGACACGATCCCCAGGTGAACCCGCCGCCCATGGCTTCCATCAACACGATGTGGCCCGGCTGAATGCGACCATCGTTGGCCGCCTCGGTGAGCGCCAGCGGCACCGAGGCGGCCGACGTATTGGCGTGTCGCTCGATGGTGCACACGACCCGTTCCTCAGCCAGGCCGAGGCGCCGCATCGTACCTTCGATAATGCGCTTGTTGGCCTGGTGCGGGACCAGCCAGTCGACCTCGTCGGCCCGGAAGCCCGAGGCCTCGAGCGCTTCGCCCACCACGCTCGACAAGTTCGACAGCGCGTGCCGGAAAACGTCCTGACCGTGCATGCGCAGGTGGCCCGAGGTCTGCGTCGACGAGGGGCCGCCATCGACATAAAGCGAGTCGTGCTTGCGCCCATCCGCATGCAGATGCGTGCTCAGGATGCCGCGATCCTCGCGCGTACCCTCGCCCTTGCCGGCCCGCAGCACAACTGCACCGGCCCCGTCGCCAAACAACACGCAGGTCGTCCGGTCCTGCCAGTCGAGAATGCGTGAAAACGTCTCGGCACCGATCAACAGCACGGTGTCCGCTTGGCCGACGCGGATGAAGTTATCGGCCACAGCGAGCCCGTAGATGAACCCCGAGCACACCGCCTGGACGTCGAACGCGGCGCCGCGGGTGACGCCGAGCTGGTACTGCACGACCGTTGCCGTGGCCGGGAAGGTCTGGTCGGGCGTGGACGTCGCGACGATAATAAGATCGATCTCTGCGGACTCGATCTCGGCCGCCGCGAGCGCGCGGCGCGCGGCGGCGGCGGCAAGGTCGGAGGTCAGTTCACCGTCGGCCGCGACGTGACGCTGGCGGATGCCGGTGCGCGAGACGATCCACTCGTCGCTGGTATCGATGGTCTGGGCGAGCTCGGCGTTGGTGACGACGCGCTCGGGGAGGTACGAACCGCATCCGACAATGAGCGAGCGCAGCATCGGCTAGGACGCGGCGAGCCGGTCGGCGGGCGCCGCCGCCGATGCCCCGTAGCGACTGAAGTCGGCGACGATACGCTCGCTGATCTGCCCGAGCACCATGTCGACGGCGACGCTGACGGCGCTGGCAAAGCCCATCGCGTCCGTGCCGCCGTGGCTCTTGACGACAATGCCGTTGAGACCGACCAACATGGCGCCATTGTAAACCCGCGGATCGACGCGCTTTTGCAGCGCATCGATCGACGGCTTGGCGAGGTAGTAGCCGAGGCGCGAGAACAGCGATCGGCGGAACGCGGCAGCGAGGAAGCTCGTGTAGAGCCTCGCCGTCCCCTCGGCCGTCTTCAGGGCGACGTTGCCGGTAAAGCCATCGGTCACGAAAACGTCCACGGTTCCGGTGCCGAGATCGTCGCCCTCGACGAAGCCGTAGAAGTCCATGGGAAAATCGGCACCGCGCAGGAGTTGCGCCGCCGTCTTGACCGCGTCGTGGCCCTTGAGCTCCTCGGAGCCGACGTTGAGCAGCCCGACGCTGGGCTTCTCGAGCCCGAGCACGATACGCGCGAAGGCCGCCCCCATGACCGCGAACTGCACCAGCGTCTCGGCGTCGCACTCGACGTTGGCGCCGAGATCGAGGATGGCGCTCTCGCCGCGCTGGGTCGGGAAGAAGCCGACGATGGCGGGACGGTCGATGCCGGGCAGCGTTTTGAGCACGAAACGCGCCATCCCCATCAGGGCCCCGGTATTGCCCGCGGACACCACGCCGGCGGCCTCGCCCGCGCCAACGGCGTCGATAGCGAGCCGCATGCTCGATTGGGTGCCGCGGCGCAGCGCCTGCGAGGGCTTGTCGGCATCACCGACGACCTCGTCCGTGTGGCGGACCTCGCTGCACTCGGCAACGCGTGGATAGCGCTCGAGCATGGGTTCGATGCGGGCGCGATCGCCGACCAGGAGAAAACGCACGTCCGGTCGCCGCAGGTGGGCGATGTAGATGCCCTTGATGACCAGTTCGGGAGCGCGATCACCCCCCATGGTGTCGAGAGCGATGGTCAGCGGAGCTGTCAAACCTTGCGTCCCGAGGGCAATCGTGGTCGGCGACTAAGCGGCGCCTTGCGCCTCGATGGTTTCGCGACCGTCATACTGACCACAGGCGGCGCACACGTGATGAGGCCGCTTGAGTTCGCCGCAGTTCGAACACTCGACATAGCCCGCGCCCGCCAACGCGTGATGCGAGCGCCGTTTGTCGCGGCGCGATTTCGAGACCTTCTTTTTCGGTACTGCCATGATGCCTTCCGGATGCTGGGCCGCGGTGCCACGCGGCACCCTGATGATGAACGACGGCGCTGTGCTCGCGTGGATGTGCTAGCGCCCCGACCTTTCCTTCAAACCCTCGAGCGCGCGAAACGCGCTCTTTCGCGGCGCTTCGCCCTCCTCGTATCCGGCGAACGCGAGGCCCGGCGTGCGCGGATAAGGGTTGAGTGCCAGCGCCAGCTCCTCGGCCACCGCTTCGCCGAGGTCGATCTCGTTGCCGCCCAGGGGCTCGGCCTCGTCGCCGTCGATCGCGACCCGCACCTCCTTGGCACTCGCCCCCGGCGAGGCTGCGGGTGGAAGGTAGGCGCGCTCGAACGTGTGCGCAATGTGCTCGGATACCGGCTCCAGCGTGACGACACAGGACTGTACCACGGCGGCCGTGAAATTGACACGCAGGTGCACGCGCGAGCCCTGGCGCCACAGCCGCGCTTGGGCGGCGAGCTCATCCAGGGCAAGGAGCCCGAAGCGTTCGGCCAGCGCACGGCGCTCGGCGGCCGACGCGGTGATGCGGCGTAACTCGGGATCGGCGCCGGCCGCGCCCATGCGATCGACGCGCACGGCGCGATGAAACCCCTGCGGCGGTTCCATGGTCTCATGTCTCGTCATCAAGGAACGGGCGCTGCCCCACGACTCGATGCGCCCGCCTAACGCGGCGCCAACCTAAGGCCGCGCGCCGATCCGGTCAACGCCGACGGCGCCCGCGGCACCGCGTGCGGCACAAGATATTGACATAGAGCGATGCGTAACGTACCATGTGCAGCACTAGAACACACGTAACGCATCGTTCGGCCCGCCACGATCGCCGGCGCAGGGGATCGGGGTATCGAGGGGCACCGGTTGGCCGGGGCACCCATGGATGGGCCGTGAGCAGGAGCACCGATGGCAAACGACCAAACAACCGTTGAAATAACGTTGAACACGCCGCGTCTCAAGTCCGACTTGGACCAGGCGCACAAGATGGTCGCCGAGGCGGTCGAGAAAATGAAGGCGACGTTGGCGCCGCTGGGCCAGAGCCTCGCGGGGTTGCGCCAGGGCCTCGCCGGCCTCAAGCCGGCGGGCGGCAAGGACGCGCCTCGTGGTGCGCCGGCGGAGGCGCACGTTCCTCGGATTCCGACCGAGGGATTAGAGGAAGCGCGCGAGAAGCTACGCAAATCCTCGAGGGGCCTGCGGCGCGACACCGAGGCGGTGTACGAGCCCCTGCGCGAGGCCCTGAAGGGCGTGCAGCTGGACACCACGGCGGCGAGCGTGGGCTTTCGCAAGCTCCAAGAGGATATCGACAAATCCATGCCCGCGATGCTCGGCGCCATCAACGGGACGTTCGGCCAGCTCGATGCGGCGATGGTGGGGCCCGTTGCCGAGGCCGTGGGTGCCGTCACGACCATCATGGAGCGCGGCATGGGCCGCGTGGCCCGCGCGGTCGGCGACATGGTGCGGACGAACGAGTTCGAGTTCAAGCGCCTGCGCGACATCGCCTCCAGCATCCTCGACGACATCGCGAGCGACATGCTGCGCGTCGGCGTCGTCGCGCCGCTCTCGGATCTGCTCAGGGGCGGCCTCACCAGCCTCTTACCGAAGCAGCACGGCGGGCCGGTGCTGCCCCGCATCCCCTATCTCGTGGGCGAGGCGGGGCCCGAGCTGTTCGTGCCCGCCGCCGCCGGCGCCATCGTGCCCCACAACCGGCTCGCGGGCGCAGGGCGCGCCGCTGCGGCAACCGCCCGCACCGTTGTCAACTTCCACCAGACCTTCAACTTCGACTTCCGCGGCGCGAACCCGGCGGCGGTCGCGGTGCTGCGCACCGAGGGCGATCGCATCATCGCCCGCACCAAGGCCGCGATCCTCGACGACATCCTGCGCAACGGCCCCATCGGCCGCGCCATCCGCTGAGGGTTGCGCATGCTTTTTGACGCCAACAGGTCGCCCCCCTCCCGCACGGCGCGCACATGGCCTCTCCCCTCGATGGGTGCTGCCGCTGCCCCTCCCCTCGATGGCGGACGCCACGGCCCCTCCCCCTCGATGGGGGAGGGATGGGGAGGGGGTGATTCCGGACGGGGGCATGAATGACCCTTGCCTATCCGGTTGACACCCACACCCACTAGGGCTAGAATGGGCGCAACCCGGATATAGGGGAGCGCGCCATGGATGTTCTCGACCGCGCCGATCTCCCATTCCCGCATTCGCTACCCGAGTTCCAGCGACTTTTCCCCGATGATGCGGCCTGCGCCGCCTACCTGGAGAAAGCCCGCTGGGGAGACGGCTTTGCCTGCCCGCACTGCGGCACGGCGGGAGAGCCGTTCCACTTTGAAAACCGCCCTGGCGTCCTGCGCTGCCGCAAGTGCCGCCAGAACACCGGGCTGACGGTGGGAACAGTGATGGAGCGTAGCCACACTCCGCTGAACGTCTGGTTCTGGGCCGCTTATCTGGTCGCCAGTCAGACGCCCGGCATGTCCGCCGTGCAGTTTCAGCGGCAACTTGGTCTTTCGCGCTACGAGACGGCCTTTCAAATTCTCCACAAGCTCCGCTCGGGCATGGTGCGGCCCAACCAAGACAGGATCGGTGGACAGCCCAAGAACCATGTTGAGGTGGACGAAACCTGGGTTGGCGGGCGAACGCGTGGGGAAGGCCGTGGTGTTCACCACAAGGTTCCCGTCTCCTGTGCCATCGAGGTGCGTCATCGAAAGCCGGGCACCAAGCTCGACAACCGGAAAGACGGACGCTATGCCGGACGCGTTCGGCTCGCCGTCGTGCTCGACCGTAGCGCCGAGTCGCTCTGTGGGTTCGTCGAGAGCACCGTCGCGCCGCGATCGCTGATCGTTACTGACGATTGGAGCGGCTATGCTGGCCTCGGGAAGCGCGGCTATGAGCACTTCGCTGTTGCCGAGTGTGGTGATCCAGAGGTTGCCGAGCAATACCTGCCGATCATCCATCTGGTTTTCGCCAACCTGAAGACGTGGCTGATCGGTATCCACCACGGCGTTAGCCACCAGCACCTACAAGCCTACCTCAACGAGTTCACCTTCCGCTTCAACAGGCGGTTCTACCCGTTCAACGCCTTCCGCTCATTGCTCGGCATCGCGGGCGACACCTCTGCTCCAACCTATGCCGAGCTTTACTCGGGAGAGTGGCGGCACCCTACATGTAGCGGTCATGGGCGTTAACCGGATAGGCAAGGATCGGTCTTTTCTCGCGTCTCCAAACGGTACTTGTAGAGCCTGTGCCGGAACTCGGGTGGAAACGGCTCAGCCAGCAGCGCATCGATCTCGTTGAGGCTTTCGTTCCCAATCTCCGGCGTCCACCACACCGGATAGCGCTCCGCGGCGGCTGCCGGGGCGGGCAAGATGAAGCCAGCACACATAGAGAGTACGCCGACGAGCGTAGCGATGAGTCGAACGTACGCCATGCCCGGAGGATAACGCCGAACGCAACAACCATAAAGCGCACGGCTGGTTGATAAGGCGACGGCACCCGCCTGCACGTCCCTATTGTTCGCGCAGCGGTACGAAGTCGACCTCGCCGGCGAGCAAGGCCTCGCTCGCCTGCGCCCGCAGGCTCGCGGCTTGGCGCCGGACGTAGCCCGCCATCAGGGCGAGCTCCTCGCCATCTGCCTCGACCGTGCCGTAGAGGTTGCGCCGGAGCGCGGCGTCGAGCGCCTCATCGCCCTTTGCGAGAGCGTCCTCATAGGCCCTCGCGCGGCCGTAATAGCCCGCCGCCATGGCCTTCACCCGGCGCCCGACGCCGAGGTCGCCGGTGCCCATCTCGCGCACGCTGCGGTCCAATTGCACGACCATCTCATCGAACAGCGCCTGGGCCAATTCGGGCGCCGCGCCTGCGCCCGAGCCGAGGCGGTCGAGCACCAAGGACGCATTCAGTGCGAGCAGGTCGAAGCGCCCATCGAGGGTGTCGGGCACGCCGGCCTCGAGAAAGAACTCGGGCCGGCGCGACCGCGCGACGATGGCGCCGTAGAGCCGCCGCGCCGCCTTGCCGGCCGCGCGCGAGCGCAGCATGCGCGCAAACGCCATGGCTCCCTCTCACCGACGCAATTGACAGTACGAATCGGCAGTGCGAGTCTTGGCCGGCACTAAAGAAGGCGGCGCGGAGCGCGTCAACAGGGGTTTGGCCGGACCCACCATGTCAAGCGCGATTCTCAGGCGGGGAGCCGTGGCCGCGGTTGTGGCGGCGGGCGCCGCCCTGCTCGCGTCGGCCTGCACGCCGACCGTCGAGGTCCACGGCCACGTCCTCGACGAGGCCGCCGTCGAGAGCCTCCAGCCCGGCGTTCACGACCGCCAGAGAGTCGCGGAAACGCTCGGCTCACCGACCAACACGGCGACCTTCAAGGACGAGACCTGGTACTACGTGACGCGGCGAACGGAGCACTTCGCCTTCCTCGAGCCCGATGTCCTCGACCAACAGGTCGTCGAGGTCCACTTCGACGCGGCCGGCCGCGTCGCCAGCGTCCGCCGCTACTCCCTCGCCGACGCACAGACCATCACCCCACTCGACCGCGCGACGCCCACCGGCGGGCGCAAGCTCAATTTCCTCCAGCAGCTCCTCGGCAACGTCGGCCGCTTCACCGGCGCGGAAGGGTCCCAATAGGGTCCGCGAGACCGATCGGCGCTCAGCCGGCCAAGGTGGCGAGAAGCAGCAGCGCCACGATATTGATGATCTTGATCATCGGGTTGACGGCCGGGCCCGCGGTGTCCTTGTAGGGATCGCCGACCGTATCGCCCGTGACCGCCGCCTTGTGGGCGTCCGATCCCTTGCCGTCGTAGTGGCCGTCCTCGATGTACTTCTTGGCGTTGTCCCAGGCGCCGCCGCCCGACGTCATCGAAATGGCCACGAACAGGCCGGTGACGATGCTCCCGAGCAGCATGGCGCCGAGGCTCGCGAACGCCGCCTGTTGCCCGGCGACGCCGAGGATGACGAGGTACATGATGATCGGCGCCAGGACCGGTAACAGCGAGGGCACGATCATCTCCCTGATCGCGGTGCGCGTCAGCAGGTCGACCGCGCGGCTGTAGTCGGGCTTGGCGGTTCCCTCCATGATGCCGGGGATGTCCTTGAACTGGCGCCGCACCTCGATAACGATCGAGCCCGCCGCGCGCCCGACCGCGCGCATGCCGAGCGAGCCGAACAGGTAGGGCAGCAGCCCACCGACGAACAGGCCGACGACGATGAACGGGTCCTGCAGGACGAAGGTGACGGCAAGCTCGGGGAAGTAGCGCTGCAGGTCCTCCGTGTAGGCCGCGAACAGCACCAGCGCCGCGAGCGCGGCCGAGCCTATGGCGTAGCCCTTGGTCACCGCCTTGGTGGTGTTGCCGACGGCATCGAGCGCGTCGGTCGTCTTGCGCACGTCGGCCTCGAGATCGGCCATTTCGGCGATCCCGCCGGCGTTGTCGGTCACCGGCCCGTAGGCGTCGAGCGCCACCACCATGCCGGCCAGCGCCAGCATCGTGCTCGCGGCGACGGCGATGCCGAACAGGCCGGCGGTGAGGTAGGCGGTGACGATGCCGGCGCAAATGACGATCACCGGCAGTGCCGTCGATTCCATGGCGACGGCGAGGCCCTGGATGATGTTGGTGGCGTGGCCGGTGGTCGATGCCTTGGCGACGCTCAACACCGGCGCGTAGTTGGCGCCCGTATAGTACTCGGTGATCCACATCAGAAGCCCGGTCACCGCCAGCCCGACGAGGCCGCAATAAAACAGGTGGCGGCCGAGAAACGTGGTCTCGCCGATAGTGAACGCGGTCTGTGTGCCGATAACGACGTCGGTCACGAACCACAGCCCGACGGCCGACAGCAGCGCCGTCGCGATGAAGCCTTTGTACAGCGCCGCCATGATGTTCGTGCTGGCGCCGAGGCGGACGAAGAACGTACCCGCGATCGAGGCGATAATGCACACCGCGCCGATCGCCAGGGGATAAAGCATCATCTGCGCCTGCGCGGCGCCGGTGAAAAAGATCTCGGCGAGCAGCATAGTCGCGACCAAGGTGACCACGTAGGTCTCGAACAGATCGGCCGCCATGCCGGCACAGTCGCCGACGTTGTCACCGACGTTGTCGGCGATGACAGCGGGATTTCGCGGGTCGTCCTCGGGAATGCCGGCCTCGACTTTGCCCACGAGGTCGGCGCCGACGTCGGCGCCCTTGGTGAAGATGCCGCCGCCGAGGCGCGCGAAGATGGATATGAGCGAGCCGCCGAATCCGAGGGCGACCAGTGCCTCGACCACCTCGCGGCGCGGAGTCTCGAACTCGAGCAGAATACCGTAATAAACCGCCACGGCGAGAAGGCCGAGCCCGACCACCAGCAGCCCGGTCACCGCACCCGACTTGAAGGCCAAGGCGAGCGCCGGCTGGAGGCCCTGGCGGGCCGCCTCGGCCGTGCGCACGTTCGCGCGCACCGAGACGTTCATGCCGATATAGCCCGCGGCCGCCGACAGCACGGCGCCGATCAGGAAGCCGATACCGACCCGCAGCCCGAGCAGTACCCACAGCAATGCGAACACGACAGCGCCGACGATCGCGATCGTCGTGTACTGGCGGTTGAGATAGGCGTTGGCGCCCACTTGGATGGCGGCCGCGATCTCCTGCATGCGCTCGTTCCCGGGGCTCGCGGACAGCACCGAGCGGCTGGCGTAGACGCCGTAGAGCAGGGCCAGGACCCCGCACGCGACGACGAACCACAACGTTTCAGACATGAACGATGCCCCCCGGAATTGCTCTCAAAATAGGATCGGTGGCGCCGAACCCGGCCGCGCCGGCGGCCGGCGGCGAAAGCGCGCGGACCATGCCAGAGTTGCGCCGCCAAGGCAACCGCGCGCCGGCCAGACGACCACCGCCGAACCGCGAAGCGCGAGAGCGCTAGGCCGGGCGCGCGTGGGCGCGGCGGGTGGCGAACCAGGCCACCACGAGCACGGTGACGGCAAGGAAGGGGAGCGCGCCGTAGTTCACCGCCTCCCAGCCGATCAGGTGCAGGAGCCCGCCCGAGGACAGCGATGCCGTGGCCACCGAGCCGAACACCAGAAAATCGTTGATGGCCTGCGTCTTGGCACGCTCGGCCGGCACGTAGGCCTCGGTCAGCAGCGTGGTGCCGCCGACGAACATGAAGTTCCAGCCCACCCCAAGCAGCAACAGCGCCGTCCAGAAATGAGCGAGCGTCACGCCGAGGACGTTGATCAGGACGCAGGTGAACATCATGGCCGCACCAACCATGATGATGGGGAGTACGCCGAAGCGCCGGATCAGCGAGCCGGTGAAGAACGCGGGCGCGAACATGCCGAGCGCGTGCCATTGGATGACGAACGCCGCGTCGTCGAACGGATGGTGCGACAGGACCATCGCCAATGGGGTTGCCGTCATCACCAGGCTCATGGTGGCGTATCCCACCATGCCGCTGAGCACGGCGACCACGAACACGGGCTGGCGCGCGATCTCGAACAGCGGGCGCCCCGATTGCCGGCGCTCCTCGCGGCTCAGCGGCGGAATGTCGATCAGCGTCAGGAGGAGCGTGGCCGCGAGGCTGAGGCCGATGAGCGACAGGAACGAGGCGAGGTAGGTCACCGACGGGATGAGGTCGCGCGTCGCTTTGGCGAGCTCGGGCCCGAAGATGGCGGCGACCACGCCCCCCGCCATGACGAACGATATCGCCCGGCTCTTGAAGTCCTCGCTCGCCTCGTCGGCCGCGGCGAAGCGGTAGTACTGGCCGAAGGCGTTGTAGCAGCCCATCAGGAAGGTGGCGAAGCAGAACAGCGGGAAGTCGGCGATGAGAATGGCGAGCGCGCTCAAGGCGCCGCCGACGATGCCGAGCAGGGTGCCGGACATGAAGCCGAGGCGCCGCCCGACGCGGCGCATCCACAGCGACGCCGGCACCGTCGCCACCATCGTCCCTGCCACCATGGTCGACACCGGCAGCGTCGCGAAACCCTTGTCGACGGAGAGCAGCGCATCGCCGACGAGCGCGCTCATCGTGATCATCAGCGTGTTGCCGATCATCACCAGGGCCTGGCACGTCGCCAGCACCGCAACGTTCTTCTTCGTTCGATCGAACGCCATGCGCCGTCCCGTCGGGAAGCCGTGGAAGACCTAGTGGCCGCCGGAGCTCTTGACTTGCTTTTTGACCTCGGGCGAGGCCTGCATGGACGGCACCGGCGGCAGCTTCCATTTGGCAACCTCGACCGCGAGGACCAACTCGTCACCGTGGTCGACCACGTGGCGCGCCGACCTCAGCAACACCTCCGAGACGGGGGCGAGATCGATCGGGCCGCGGCCGACATCGATGAACGCCGGCGAGTTGTAGAGGTCGCTCAGGAACGCATCACGCAGGCGCGGCATCTGCTCGGTGACCGTCTTGAACGCACGGTCGTTCTTGACCTCTATCTTGACCGATAGCAGCTGCTCATAGGCCAGTTTGCCGCCCCGCGTGACGGGGACGGTGAATGGTTCAAGGTCTACGAACGTAGGCTTGCGGCTTTGCGGCGGCGGCGGCGTCTCTTCGGCGACCGGCGCTTCTTCGGCGACCGCCGCCTCCTCGGGCGCCGCGAACAGGGTCACGAAGGCCGCGCCCGCAAGGCCGGCGAGCAGTAGGAGGCCGCCGCCAAGGAAGATCAGTTTCTTGTTCACTGGACCGCGCCCACGGGAGACCGGACGGCCGCCCCTCGCGAGGCAGCTCGTCCCTCCCCTACTCTAGGCCGCGGGCGCGGCTTTGTCAGCCCACCGCCGCCGCGGGTACTGGCCTCGGCCACTACCCCGCCGCGCCGGGCCAACCTAGAAATGCGCGTACCCCCCGCTCGGCAAGTCCATGGCGGCACCGCGTTCATCGACGACCGCGACCCCGGCGCCGGCGCTGATCCACCCGATGGCCGTGAGCGGCAGCGCCAGATCGACCGCCAGGGAGGCGATCGCATCGACCGACTCGGGCGCGGCGCAGAACAACAACTCGTAGTCATCGCCGCCCGTGAGCACGGTGCGCAGCACCTCCGAATCGGTAGCGAGGGCCGCCTGCGCCGCGCCTGACAAGGGCAAGGCGGCCGCCTCGACCGTGGCGCCCGCGCCGGAGCTCTCACAGACATGGCCGAGGTCGGCGACGAGCCCGTCAGAGACGTCGATCACCGCGCTCGCGAGGCCGATGAGCCGAGCGCCGAGCAACAGCCGTGGCCGTGGCAGAAGGTAGCGGTCGATGAGCTCTGCACGCTGGTCTGCCGAAAGCGCCGCCAAACCGCCGCCCATAGCGCGCAGACCCAGGGCCGCATCGCCCAGCGTGCCCGAGAGGTAGACGATATCGCCCTCGCGCGCGCCCGAGCGGCGCAGCGCGCGACCCTGCGCCACTTCGCCGAAGGCGGTAACGGAGAGCGCGAGCGGCCCCTCGGTGGCGACGCTATCGCCACCGATCAGGATAGTGCCGAAGGCCCGCTGATCGTGGCCCAGTCCCACAACGAATTTCTCTATCCACGCATCGTCCACGGCCTCAGGCCGGGCGAGGGTGAGGAGGTAGCCGAGGGGGGACGCGCCCATGGCGGCGAGGTCGGAGAGGTTGACCCTGAGGGCCTTGCGCGCGATCAGGTCGGGGTCGTCGTCGGGCCGAAAGTGGACGCCGGCAACCAGGGCATCGGCGGTCACCACGAGATCGCAACCCGGGCTCGGCCGTACGACGGCGGCATCGTCGGTGAGGCCGAAGGCGAGATCGTAATCGGCGGCGAGGGGGGCGAAGAGATCCGCGATCAAGCGGAATTCAGTGCGCCTCGGCGGCCTGCTCATCGCCGTTCGTCCCTAGTTCGCCCGGCCGAAGTGCGCGCACGAGGGTGTCGAGCACGCCGTTGACGAAGCCGGGCTCGGCACCAGCGAAAAACGCGTGCGCCACGTCGACGTACTCGTTGATGACGACGCGAGCCGGTACCGCGGGCCGCGCCACGAGCTCGAAAGTCGCGGCCCGAAGGATGGCGCGCACGGTGCTGTCGAGGCGCGCGAGTGCCCAATCCCGACTGAGGGCGCCGGCGATCAGGGCGTCAATCTCGAGCGCCCGGGCGCTCGCCCCCCGCACGACGTCGCGAAACAGGGCGACATCAGGGTCGGCGTAGGCGATCCCTTCGATTTCCGCGCCCAGGCGATGATCCTCGAACTCCGCGACCGTGTGCTCGGCGCTCACCTCGCCAACCTCGATCTGGTACAGCGCCTGGACCGCGCCGAGCCGCGCGGCGCTGCGGCTACGCCCGCGGCCGCGCCGGCGCCCGGCGCTCATCGCGGGAAAAACCCGAAGCTGCGCTTGACCTCGACCATGCCGAGCGCCGCGCGCGCAGCCTCGGCGCCCTTGTTGCGCGAATCGTCGCCCGCCCGGGCCAGCGCCTGCTCACGCGTGTGGCAGGTCAGAACGCCCATCCCCATCGCCAGCGTGTAGCCGGTGGCGAGGTCCGCGATGCTGCGAATGGCCTCGCGGCAGATGTGCTCGTAGTGGTCGGTCTCGCCGCGAACCACGCACCCGAGGGCGACATACGCCGAGAAGCGCCGGCGCATGCCGACAAGCTCCATCGAGCGCATGCCCATGCGAATCGCGGCCGGTATCTCGAACACGCCAGGCACGGCAACGTCCTCGTAGGTCGCGCCGCGCGCCTCGATTTCGCCGATGGCACCGCGCAGCAGCGCGGCCGCAATATCCTCGTAGTAGCCAGCGTTGACAATGAGGATGTGAACGTCGTCAGCCATGCCCGCCGTCGACCTCCGTGATCGGGACCGTGCGCTGCTCGACTACCCTAAGGCCGAAACCGTTAAGCGCCACGGCCGGGCGCTGCGCGTTCGAAAGGAGGATCATGTCGTGTACCCCGAGGTCACGCAAAATCTGCGCGCCAACGCCGATCTCACGCAGCTTGATGGGTTGGGGCGGCGCACCGGCGAGCTTCGCGCGAACGCGGTCCGACAGGCTGGTCGGGCTCGGCTCGCGAATCAACACCACCACACCGCGGCCGGCGTCGGCAACCATCCGCATCGCCCCGTGCAGGAGATTCGCGCGGTTGGCTCGGTCGCCGAGAACGCCGAGCACATCGAACGCCTGCACGCGCACCAGTACCGGCTCGGGCCCCGATATGTCACCTTTGATGAGTGCGACGTGTTCGGCATATTGGATCTTGTTGACGTACACGACCATTCGGAACCGGCCGCCGTACCAGCTGTCGAGCTCGCTCTCGACAGCGCGCTCGATCAACGTGTCGTGGCGCAGGCGGTAGGCGATCAAATCGGAGATGGTAGCGATCTTGAGGCCGTGTCGTTGGGCGAAGGCCACGAGGTCCGGCATGCGGGCCATCGTGCCATCGTCGTTCATGATCTCGCAGATAACACCAGAAGGGTTAAGTCCCGCTAAACGGGCGATGTCGACCGCCGCCTCGGTGTGCCCGGCGCGCGCCAGGACACCGCCGTCGCGCGCGACCAGCGGGAACACGTGGCCCGGCGTGCCGATGTCGGCCTTGCCCTTCGCCGGATCGATGGCCACCGAGACCGTGTGTGCACGGTCGGCCGCGGAGATGCCCGTGGTCACGCCCTCGCGGGCCTCGATCGAGACCGTGAAAGCGGTCTGGTGGCGCGATAGATTGTCGCGCGGCATCAGCGGCAAGCCGAGCTCGGCGACCCGCTCGCTAGTCAGGGCGAGGCAGATCAGGCCGCGCCCATGCTTGGCCATAAAGTTGATGGCTTCCGGCGTGGCCCGGGCGCCGGGGATGACGAGATCGCCCTCGTTCTCGCGATCCTCCTCGTCGACGAGGATAATCAAGCGGCCCTTGTCCACGTCCTCGAGCACCTCCTCGATCGAGGACAGGGGCGCAGGCGACCTCATGACGCCCGGTGCCCCGTCAGGCGTGCCACGTAGCGCGCCAGGACGTCGATCTCCACGTTGACGCGCGCGCCCGGCGCGGCATTGCCGAAGGTCGTCGTCGCGCGCGTGTGGGGAATGATGTTGACGCCGAAGGCCTCGTCCTCGACCTCGTTGACCGTGAGCGACACACCGTCGAGCGCGATCGCGCCCTTGGGTGCAACGAAGCGGCTGAGCGGCGCGGCGAGCGCGAAACGATAGCACAGCGACTCGCCATCGGGCTCGCACGCGGTGATGACCGCCGTGCCGTCCACGTGGCCCATCACCAGATGGCCGTCGATCTCGTCGCCCACCTTGAGGCTGCGTTCGAGGTTAACCCGGGTGCCGGCCTGGAAGTCCGCGAGAGTCGTACAGGAGAGGGTCTCGCGCGATGCATCGACCGCGAACCAGCCGGCGCCCTTGTCGGTGACGGTGAGACAAACGCCGGAGCAGGCGATGGATGCGCCCAGCGCGATGGCGGCCGTGTCGAACCCGGTTTCGATGACGAACCGCCTGTCGGCCTCACCCGTGAGCGAGCGGACGCTGCCAACGTCGGTGACGATGCCACTGAACATGCCGCTGTTATTAAGGCCGAAGCGCGTAGGTTTCCAGTAAATCGTCGCCGACTTCGAGGACGGACAGGCGGCGAAAGGCCGGCATGCGGTCGAGCCGATCGAGGCCGAGGGGCCCGGCGGCCGCAATCCCGTCGCCTCCGATCACGCCGGCGCCCCTGAACCATGCCAGCCGGTCGACGAGGCCGCCCGCGAGAAAGGCCGCGGCGAGCTCGCTCCCGCCCTCGACCAGGACGCGGGTAAGGCCGCGCCGGCCGAGCTCCGTCAATACGGCATGCAGGTCGCAACTCTGGCCGCGGCCGCCGACTTCGATGAGGACGGCGCCACGCTCCTCCAGCGCCCGCCGGCGGGCCTCGGGGTGGCCCGATTCGGTCACGACCCAAGTGGGCACGGCGTCCGCCGTGGCGATCAGCCTATGGGTCGCGGGCACGCGCAGGCGGCGATCGAGCACAATCCTCACCGGGCTGCGCTCGGCCATGCCGGGAAGGCGGCAGGTCAATTCCGGATCGTCGGTGATCGCCGTGCCCGAGCCGACGAGGACCGCGTCGTTCTGGGTCCGCATGAGGTGGGCGCGCGCCCGCGCCGCGGGCCCCGTGATCCACCGGCTCTCACCGCTCCGCACGGCGATTCGGCCGTCGAGCGTGGTCGCCGTCTTGAGCGTCACCAGCGGCCGGCCCGAACCGAGGCGCATGAGAAAGCCGGCATTGATGTCGCCCGCGTCCGCGGCGCAGGCGCCGGTGGAGACCTCGACTCCAGCATCGCGCAAGGCGGTGATCCCCTGGCCGGCAACGCGCGGATCCGGATCCTCGATGGCAACGACGGCGCGGCGAATGCCGGCGCCGATCAGAGCGTCGGCGCAGGGCGGCGTGGCCCCTTGATGCACGCACGGCTCGAGGGTGACATACGCGGTGGCTCCAGCGGCGCCGGCGCCTGCCCGGCGCAGCGCCTCGGCCTCGGCGTGGGGCCTGCCCCCCGGTTGTGTCCAGCCGCGCGCCACGACGTGATCCTTGACCAGGATGCAACCGACGGCCGGATTGGGCCACACCCTTCCGAGCCCGTACGCGGCGAGCCCGAGGGCGGCTTTCATAAAACGAGTGTCGTCGGCGTCAGGTTTCCCGGTCGCCACTCAGCTCGCCTATGAAGTCCTCGAAATCCTTGGCTTCGCGGAAGTTCTTGTACACCGAAGCGAAACGGACGTAGGCGACGCTATCGAGGTTGGCAAGCCCCTGCATCACCAGTTCGCCGATGACGTCCGAGCGAACCTCCGATTCGCCCAGGCTTTCCAGCCGGCGGATGATGCCGTTGACCATGCGCTCGATCCGGTCGGGCTCGACCGGCCGTTTCCGTGTCGCGATGAGGACCGAGCGATAGAGCTTGTCGCGGTCGAAGGGCGCACGGGCGCCGTTCTTCTTGAGGACGGTGAGCTCACGCAGCTGAATGCGCTCGAAGGTCGTGAAGCGCGAACCGCAGGCAGGACAGAAGCGCCGGCGCCGGATCGCCGAGTTGTCCTCGGTCGGCCGCGAATCCTTGACCTGCGTTTCGTCGTTACCGCAGAACGGGCAACGCATCTTGTTTTCTGTATGTCATGGGGTCGCCGCGATGCCCGCTTCCGCGTAAATGGGGAAACGGGCGCACAGAGCGATGACCTTTTCGCGCACTGCCGATTCGACGGCGCCGTTATTTTCGGGATCGGCGGCAAGACCGTCGAGCACGTCGGCCAGGAGACTGCCGACCTGACGGAACTCGGCGGTGCCAAAACCGCGGGTCGTGGCCGCCGGCGTGCCGACGCGGACGCCCGACGTCACCGCCGGCTTCTCGGGATCGAAGGGAATGCCGTTCTTGTTGCACGTGATGTGGGCGTTCTCGAGGGCCCGCTCCGCCGCCTTCCCGGTGAGGCGCTTGGGTCTGAGATCGACGAGTAGGAGGTGCGTGTCGGTGCCGCCCGAAACGATGTCGAGGCCGCGCTCCTCGAGCGCCGCCGCGACGGCTCTGGCGTTGTCGACGACGGCGCGGGCGTAGCCACGAAACTCCGGCGCCAACGCTTCCCCGAAGGCCACCGCCTTGGCGGCGATCGCGTGCATCAAGGGCCCGCCCTGAACGCCCGGAAAGACGGCCGAGTTGATCTTTTTGGCGAGCGCCTCGTCGTCGGTGAGGATCATGCCGCCGCGCGGGCCGCGCAGGGTCTTGTGCGTCGTCGTCGTCACCACGTGCGCGTGCGGGAACGGGCTCGGGTGCGCGCCCCCGGCAACGAGCCCGGCGAAGTGCGCCATGTCGACCATGAGAATGGCGTCAACGCTGTCGGCGATCGCGCGGAAGCGAGCAAAATCGATCACGCGAGGATAGGCGGAGCCGCCGGCGATGATCAGCCGCGGCCGATGCTCGCGGGCCAATCGCTCGACCTCATCGAAATCGATCAGCGCGTCGGCCCGGCGCACGCCATATTGGGCGGCCTTGAACCACTTGCCCGACAGGTTCACCGCCGCCCCGTGAGTTAGATGGCCGCCGGCGGCGAGCGACATGCCGAGGATGGGCGCGCCGGGCTCGATCAGCGCCATCATGACCGCCTGGTTGGCCTGGGCACCGGAGTGCGGCTGGACATTGGCGAAGGCGCAGCCGAACAGCCGCTTGGCCCTCTCGATGGCCAGTTCCTCGACGACATCGTAGTAGGCGCAGCCGCCGTAGTAGCGCCTCCCTGGATACCCCTCGGCGTATTTGTTGGTCATGATCGAGCCTTGGGCCGCGAGGACCGCGGGGCTCGCGATATTCTCCGACGCGATAAGCTCGATCTGATCCTGCTGGCGGCGGAGCTCGTTGGCGAGAGCGCCCCAAACTTCCGGGTCATCACGCGCCAGGTCGGCGGCGAAGAAGCCGTCGGCGTCGCTGCGTTGTCGGACCGCGTCAGACAGCGACATCGGCGACGCCTTCAACCGGCTGCGACAACTTGGCGATGCGGCGGTCGTGCCGTCCGCCCTCATAGCCCGTGGACAGGAACGCGCGCAGGCAGTCCTTGGCGACCTCCTCGCCGATCACGCGGGCACCCAGCGCAAGAACGTTGGCATCGTTGTGGAGGCGGCCGAGGCGCGCCGTGGTCACGTCATGGCAAACGACGGCGCGGATATGGCGGTGCCGGTTCGCGGCCATGCCGACCCCGATGCCGGTACCGCAGATCACGATGCCGCGGCCCGCTCTCTTCGACCCGAGCGCGGCCGCGACGGCGTTGCCATAATCAGGGTAGTCGACGGCCTTGGGCCCATTGGTGCCAAGATCTAGTATCTGGTAGCCCATATTCAGCAGCTCTTCGCGCAGAACTTCTTTGAGCGCGTGCCCGGCGTGATCGGCCGCGATCGCGATGGTTTCGGCTTCGCCCATGGCTCTTTCGGCAGGCCGATAGTGGGTTTTTTGCCTGTTTGGCCCGGGTGTCATACCACATGGAGGGGCGCCATGCCAGCGCCCCCACAACCTATCGTCCGTCGCCGGGTCGGGTTGGCGCGCCCTTTACCCTGAGGTCGTGAGGATACGTCGGAGCTATTTCGCGGCCGCCCGCTTGGCCATGACGTATTTCAGCTTTTGCACGGCGACGCGGCTTAGTTCCTCGCGCCCGGCGGTGGCCGGGCCGACGATCGAGACCTCGGTGTTGGTCACCGGGTCGATGGCCGACACCTTCACGGACACGCCGATGCGGTGAAACTCGATCAGGTATTCCCCCGGTTCGGCCTCGCCGTCGGTCATTGCGCCGCCCCCAACGCGCGCGCGGGGCACCGCCCCGGTCGCTCATGCCCTCCGGCAAGCGGCGCACGGCGCGTTGGACGCCCGCGGGCGGGCGGGCGGGCTTACGCGGCCGCGAACTGAATGTCGTGCGCCGACCACACCTCTTTCAGGGCCGCCACCAGGGCGCGCATCATCTCGTCGTCGTGCAGGGGGCTCGGCGTAAAGCGCAGGCGCTCCGTGCCGCGCGGCACGGTCGGATAGTTGATCGGCTGCACGTAGATGCCGTAGGCATCGAGCAGCATGTCCGAGGCACGCTTACAGCAGGGCGCGTTACCCACCAGCAAAGGCACGATATGCGTCGTCGAGGGCATCAAGGGTAGGCTGGCCCGGTGCAGCACGCGCTTCAGAGTCGCCGCCCGCTCCTGATGGCGGATACGCAGCGCGTTGTTCGCCTTGAGGTGGCGAATACTGGCGAGCGCCCCGGCCACCACCACCGGCGACAGCGACGTGGTGAAGATGAAGGAGGAGGCGTAGCTGCGGATGACGTCGACAATGACCGACGAGGCGGCGATATAGCCGCCCATCACGCCGACCGCCTTGCCGAGTGTCCCCTCGATCACGGTCAGTCGGTCGGCGAGGCCATCGCGCTCGGCGATGCCGCCGCCGCGCGTGCCATAGAGGCCGACCGCGTGCACCTCGTCGAGGTAGGTCAGGGCGCCGTAGCGGTCTGCAAGATCGCAAATCTCGGCGATCGGCGCGATGTCGCCGTCCATCGAGTACACCGACTCGAAGGCGATGATCTTGGGCACGTCTGGGTCGCTCTCGCGCAACAGCTCCTCGAGGTGACCGACATCGTTATGGCGGAAGATCTTCTTGGCGGCGCGGCTCGAACGCATGCCGGCAATCATCGAGGCGTGGTTGAGCGCGTCCGAAAAGATGATACATCCGGGCAGCAGAGCGGCCAGCGTGCCGAGCGAGGCCTCATTCGAAATGTAGCCGGACGTGAACAGCAACGCCGCTTCCTTGCCGTGCCACTCCGCCAGCTCCTGCTCGAGCAGCACGTGGTAGTGGGTCGTGCCGGAAATGTTGCGCGTGCCGCCTGAGCCGGCGCCCACTGTTTCCAGCGCCTGCTGCATGGCGGCACGGACCTGCGGGTGCTGGCCCATACCGAGATAGTCGTTGCTGCACCACACCACGATTTCGTCCTCGCGGCCGTCGCGGCGCGAGGTCGCCACCGGAAAGGCGCCGACGTGGCGCTCGAGATCGGCGAAGACGCGGTAGCGCCCTTCCGCCCTGAGGTCGGCGATCTTTTCGGCAAAGAAAGCGTCGTAATTCATGGAGATATCCCCGGAGGGTAAAGTTTATCGAGAAAGTCGCTCAATGTGTCAAGGAGCCGCGGTCCGCCCGCCTGTCACTAAAGACGTGCGCAATGACGTGCGGTTCCCGGCCGCAGGTTGCAGCCTATGGCACATACCGTTAAAAGCTTTTTGTCGCCGCTCCGGAATCGACAAGCCATGGACATCCTCAATCCCGCGGGCTGGGCGCCACGTGCGCAATGACGTGCGGTTCCCGGCCGCAGGTTGCAGCCTATGGCACATACCGTTAAAAGCTTTTTGTCGCCGCTCCGGAATCGACAAGCCATGGACATCCTCAATCCCGCGGGCTGGGCGCCACCCAAGGGCTACTCCAACGGCGTCGCCGCCGAGGGCCGGTTGATCTTCGTTGCCGGCCAAACGGGCTGGAACGCCAAGGGCGAGTTCGAGAGCGACGAATTCGCGTCACAGGCCCATCAGGCCCTGGTCAACATCGTCGCGGTGCTCGCCGAAGCCGGAGCCGAGCCGCGCCATCTCGTGCGCCTGACCTGGTACGTCACCGACAAGCGGCGCTACGCGGCTTCCCGATTGGCGCTCGGCAAGATCTATCGCGAGGTTATTGGCGATCACTACCCGGCGATGACGCTGCTCGAGGTCTCCGCTCTGCTCGAGGATCGAGCCCTGGTCGAGGTCGAAGCGACCGCGGTGGTGTCGCCCGAAAGCGCCGCACGCTAGAGGCCATGAGGTCACCCGCGGCCACGAAGAAGCCCGGAGCCGGTCACGCGGATCGGCGAGCGGCGTTCGTGTGGGAGGATCCGCTCCTCCTCGAGGGTCAGCTGAGCGAGGAAGAGCGACTCGTGCGCGATGCCGCGCGTGCCTACTGCCAGGAAAAACTGATGCCGCGCATCGTAGCGGCGTTTCGTCACGAGACCTTCGAGCGCGAGGTCATCAGCGAGATGGGTGAACTCGGCATGCTCGGCGCCACCCTCAAGGGGTACGGCTGCGCCGGCGTCGGCTATGTGAGCTATGGCCTGATCGCCCGCGAGTTCGAGCGTATCGACAGCGCCTACCGCTCGACGCTCAGCGTGCTGTCCTCGCTGGTCATGCCCTCGATTCACGATTTCGGCTCGGAGGCGCAACGCGAAAAGTACCTGCCCGGCATGGCGAAGGGCGAGATTCTCGGCTGCTTCGGCCTTACCGAGCCCGATTTCGGCTCCGATCCCGGCGGCATGAAGAGCCGCGCCCGAGCCGTCGACGGCGGCTTCGTCCTCAACGGCACCAAGAGCTGGATCTCGAACGCTCCGGTGGCCGACGTCTTTATCATTTGGGCCAAGAACGAGGCCGGCGTGGTGCGCGGCTACATCCTCGAGAAAGGGATGAAGGGCCTGTCGACGGCGGTCATCGAGGGCAAGTTCAGCCTGCGCGCCTCGATCACCGGCATGGTCGCCATGGAGGACGTGTTCGTGCCGGCGGAGAACGAGCTGCCTCAGGCCACGGGGCTCAAGGCGCCGTTCAGCTGCCTCAACCGGGCCCGCTTCAGCATCGCCTGGGGCGCACTCGGCGCGGCCGAGTTCTGTTGGCAGACGGCGCGCCAATACACCCTCGAGCGCGTCCAGTTCGGGCGCCCGCTCGCCGCCAATCAGCTGGTCCAGAAGAAGCTCGCCGACATGCAGACCGAGATCGCCATCGGCCTGCAGGCGTGCCTGCAAGTCGGCCGCCTCATGGACGAAGGCCGCATGACCCACGAGATGATCTCGCTCATCAAGCGCAACTCGGCGGGCAAGGCGCTGGACATCGCGCGCGCCGCGCGCGATATGCTCGGCGCCAACGGTATCGTCGACGAATACCACGTGATTCGCCATCTCCTGAACCTGGAGACAGTCAATACCTATGAGGGCACTCACGACGTACACGCGCTGATTCTCGGGCGCGCGCAAACCGGCATCGCCGCCTTCGGCGGCTGACGCCGCGCCTCAACGGTTGTTGAAGCGGACCTGATCGGTCCAGAAGCGCTCGAGGTTGTGGAGCGCCTCGATGAGGGCGGCGAGTTCGGCGGCCGCGATGCCGTTGTCGCCGCGGGCTTCGAAGGCGTCGATGGCGGCGACGTGGCGCTCGTAAAGGTCGTCGATCTGGCCATAGAGCCCGAGCCCCTTGGTTGACAAGCGGACCCGGACCGAGCGTCGGTCGAAGGACGAGCGCTCCTGCACCAGATAGCCGTTCTCGACCAGCTTCTTGAGGTTGTAGGACACGTTCGAGCCGAGGTAATAACCGCGGCTCGTGAGTTCGCCCACGGTCATCTCGCCGTCGCCGATGTTGTAGAGGATGAGCGCCTGGACGTTGTTGACGTCCTTGACCCCGACCCGCTCGAGCTCGAGCTTGATCACGTCGAGGAAGCGGCGGTGCAGGCGCTCGATGAGGAGCAGCGCCTCGAGATAGCTTGCCTTGGCGCCGGCTGGGCTGGGGCGCGCGAGTTCCGCCGCGTCGGCGGGCGAAAGCTCCTGAGGGGATTGTCTAGCCATGGGTCCACTGCGATTGACGCCACCGGGTGGCCGCCCGAATCGAGCCGTGTCGCTCGTTCGGGCTTAGGCTATATTTCCCTAAAATTCTTAAGAAATAGCTAGTTACGTGGGGAAGCCGAATGGACGATGACGCGATCGAGCAGGCGGCGGCGCTGATGCTGGCAGCGCAGCGCGAGCGCAAGCAGCTTCAGGACCTGCCCGAGGCCTGCCGGCCGCGGACTTTGGCCGAGGCCTACGCTATCCAGGCGCGGTTCGTGGCCGGCCTCGGCGGCGCTCCGGTCGGCTACAAGGTCGCCGCCTCCAACGCCGCCATCCAGAAGCGCTTCGACATCACCGAGCCCCTCTCGGGGCGCCTCATCGAGGGCCGCGTGTTCACGAGCCCGGCGACGATCAACCCCTGCGCCCTCTTCCGCATCGGCATCGAGACCGAATACGCCTTCCGCATGGCCCAGGACCTGCCGCCGGCCGGCGCGCCGTACAGCCGCGAGCAGGTCACGGACGCGGTCGCCACGCTGGTGCCGGCGATCGAGGTCGTCGACTGGCGCTTCGCCAACGCGACCGGCATCGGCGCGCTACTCATGACCGTCGACAATACGTTCGGCGCCTACTGGGTCGCCGGCAGCCTGATCGCCGAGTGGCGCGACCTCGACATCGTCGAGGCCGAGGTCGTGACGCGTATCGGCGGCACCATCGCGGCCACGGGTAAGGGCGCCAACGTGCTCGGCGATCCCGTCCTCTCGCTCACCTGGCTCGCCAACGATCTCGCCCGCCGCGGCGAGCGCTTGAGCGCCGGCGATTACGTCACCACCGGCAGCTGCCACGTCGTCGCAACAGCCGAGCCCGGCGACACCGTCACCGCCGACTTCGGCCCGCTGGGGGTGGTCGAGGTGAGCTTCACCGCAGCTTAGACGATCACCGTCATTTCGGGTGTTTACGCTTTACGTATAAGATAACAGTGGTAGGCTGGTGCGTGATTAGATCGTTCCGCAGCAAGCGAACCGAGGCGCTTTATGGCGGGCAACGTGTGAAGGAATTCCAGCTTTTTCAGCAGCAGGCAATCCGGCGGCTCCAGGTCCTCGATGTCGCTACCTCGCTGAACGACCTCATGCGGCTCCCTTCGAATCACTTCGAGGCCCTGCACGGCGACCGGAAGGGACAGTACAGCATCCGTATCAACCGTCAGTGGCGTATCTGATTTGAATGGATCGACGAAGACGTCCACAACGTCGAAATCACCGATTACCATTGAGGACCGGCCATGCCCAACACAATGCGTCCAGTACACCCCGGCGAGATACTCAAAGAAGAGATCAAGGAGCTTGAGATGTCGGCCAATGCCTTCGCAAAGGCTCTCGGCGTGCCGACGAACAGGGTCACGGCGATCTTGCGCGGCACCCGCGGTATCACCGCGGACACCGCGCTCAGGCTCGCACGCTATTTCGGCACCTCACCCCGGTTTTGGCTCAATCTTCAGCAGAGCCACGACCTCAAGGTCGCCGAGCGGCGGTCCGGAAAGGAGATCACGGCAGCCGTCAAGCCGCGTTCCGCCAGGGCCGCGTGACTAATCCGATCTGGCTCCAAGGGCAGCGGCGCAGGCTTCCCTCAGCACCGCCACGCGTTTTCGACCGTGGCCGCAATGGGTCGGGCTTACGGGTGGTGTTCGTCCTTGTGCGCGTCCACGTACGCGCGTAGGACCGCTTGCATGCGGGTGATGTGTCCTTTGCCCCGCGCCTTGAAGAATTCGATGATATCCCGCTCGAGGCGGAGGTGGACAGACCGCTTGGGCTCAGGCAGGACGATCCTTGCTCTCGTCCAATCAGGCCTGAGGCCACGCTCACCTTCGTCCTCGGCGATCAGCCGCTTCAGTTCTGCCTCGGACATGGTGTCAACCTTGTTCCAATCCTTGCGGCCGCCTTCATGGGCGCGCACCGCCTCAGGCTCCTTTCCCGAGTAGGTCTTGATATTTTTATCTTTCTTCACGCGTTGCTCTCCGGAACGAGATAATCCTGATCGTCGCACGCAATCTTCACATATTCCGCCGGTACTGGCCGCCGACCTCGAAGAGGGCGTCGGTGATCTGGCCGAGGGAGCAGGAGCGCACCGCCTCCATCAGCACGGCGAACGCGTTCTCGCCGTGTGCGGCCGCTTCCTTGAGGCGTTCGAGCATGGCCGGGGCCTCGCCTTCGTGGCGGCCCTGGAAGTCGCGCAGGCGCGCGATCTGGCTCTTCTTCTCTTCCCCCGTCGAGCGCTGGAGCTCGACGGGGGCGGCCTCGGCTGGCGCCGGGTTGCGGAAGGTGTTGACGCCGACGACCGGCAGCCGGCCGTCGTGCTTGAGCGTCTCGTAGTGGAGCGATTCGTCCTGGATCTTGCCGCGCTGGTAGCCCGCCTCCATGGCGCCGAGGACCCCGCCGCGCTCGCTTAGGCGCTCGAACTCCTCGAGCACCGCCTCCTCGACCAGGTCGGTGAGCTCGTCCATGATGAACGACCCCTGGTTGGGATTCTCGTTCTTCGCCAGCCCCCACTCTTTGTTGATGATGAGCTGGATCGCCATGGCGCGCCGCACCGAGGCCTCCGTCGGCGTGGTAATCGCCTCGTCGTAGGCATTGGTGTGGAGGCTGTTGCAATTGTCGTAGGACGCGATCAGCGCCTGAAGCGTCGTGCGAATGTCGTTGAAGTCGAACTCCTGGGCGTGCAGGGAACGGCCCGAGGTCTGCATATGATATTTGAGCTTCTGGCCGCGCTCGGCGGCGCCGTACTTGTCGCGCATCGCGATCGCCCAGATGCGCCGCGCGACGCGTCCGAGCACCGTGTACTCAGGGTCGAGCCCCGCCGAGAAGAAGAACGAGAGGCTCGGCGCGAAGTCGTCGATCGCCATGCCTCGCGCCAGATAGGCCTCGACGTAGGTGAAGCCGTCGGCAAGGGTGAAGGCGAGCTGGGAGATGGGGTTGGCGCCGGCTTCGGCGATGTGGTAGCCGGAAATCGACACCGAGTAGAAGTTCTGCACTCGCTTGTCGATGAAGTAGGCCTGGATGTCGCCCATCATCTTGAGGCTGAACTCGGTCGAGAACAGGCAGGTGTTCTGGCCCTGGTCCTCCTTGAGGATGTCGGCCTGGACGGTGCCGCGCACGTTCTCGAGCGCGAACGCGCGCAGCCCTGCGTGCTCGTCCGCGTCCGGCTCGCGCCCGTGCTCGGCGGTGAACCCCGCCACGCGCTGGTCGACCGCGGTGTTGAGGAACATGGCCAGGATCGTCGGCGCCGGCCCGTTGATCGTCATCGAGACCGACGTCGCCGGGTCGCACAGGTCGAACCCGTCGTACAGGACCTCCATGTCGTCCAGCGTCGCGATCGACACCCCGGCGTTGCCGACCTTGCCGTAGATGTCGGGGCGCTCGTCGGGATCGGCGCCATAGAGGGTCACCGAGTCGAACGCCGTCGACAGGCGCTTCGACGGCATGTCGCGTGACAGATGCTTGAAGCGCTGGTTGGTACGGAGCGGGTCGCCCTCACCCGCGAACATGCGGGTCGGGTCCTCGCTCGCGCGCTTGAAGGTAAAGACCCCGGCGGTGAACGGGAACGCGCCCGGCACGTTTTCGGCCCGTAGCCAGCGCAGCAGCTCGCCCTCGTCCTCGTAGCGCGGCAGCGCCACCTTGGGGATCGACGTGCCCGAGAGGCTCACCGTCGCCAATGCTGGGCCGATCTCGCCCGAACCAGCCATCTGCCCGCTGCCGCCATACGTGGCGCGCACCTCGGGCCACGCCTCAAGCAGCGCCCGTGAGTCCGCGTCAAGCGCCGCATCGCGCTCGGCAATGAGTCCGTCGAGGGCCGCGCTATCGATACCGGCGTTCGCGTCCTCGATCATGCGCCGCGCCGCCCGCAGCTGCTGGCGCTCGCGCGCGATTTTCGCCTGGTCGGCGGATACGGCGTGGTAGGCGCGGATGGTTCCCGCGACCTCGGCCAGGTAGCGGTCACGCTCGGCCGGGACGATGCCGGCTCGGTGGCTGGAATATTTGCTCGCCGCGCCCTCGAGGCGGCTCGGCCACACGGCGAACCCCTTGGCCGCGAGGACCCCGAGGAGGCCGTGATAGAACGCGGTCATGCCGTCGTCGTTGAAGTGCGAGGCGACGGTGCCATAGACCGGCATGTCCTCGAGCGGCCGGTCAAAAGCGCGGCGGCTGCGCTGCACCTGCTTGCGCACGTCCCTGAGCGCGTCGAGCGCGCCGCGGCGATCGAACTTGTTGATCGCGATGAGGTCGGCGAAGTCGATCATGTCGATCTTCTCGAGCTGGCTCGCGGCCCCATACTCGGGGGTCATCACGTAGATCGAGGCGTCAGCCAGCCGCTCGACCGCCGAGTCGCCCTGGCCGATCCCGACGGTTTCCACGAGGATGAGCTGGTAGCCCGCCACCTTGCACGCGGCGACCGCGTCGGGCACGCAGGCCGCGACCTCGCGCCCCGACCCGCGGGTCGCGAACGAGCGCATGAACGTGGCCCCGGACGCTAGCGCGTTCATGCGGATACGATCGCCGAGCAGGCTGCCGCCACTCGCGCGCTTCGAGGGATCGATGGCCAACACGGCGACGCGGAGGTCGGGCCGGTCAATGCGGCAGCGGCGCAGCAGCTCGTCGGTGAACGAGGACTTGCCGGCGCCACCGGTTCCGGTGATGCCGAGCGTCGGAACGCCCGTGCATGTGCCCGCCAATCGATGCAGCGACCGCACCTGTTTGTCGTCGAACCGGCCGGTCTCGAGAGCCGTGATGAGGCCGGCAAGCTCGCGCTCGTCGCCAGCTTGCAGGCGCTCGATGTCGATCGGCTCGCGGCCGGCGTTATCGCCGCCCGTGCGCTCGATCATGTCGTCGATAATGCCTTGGAGGCCCATGCGCTGGCCGTGCTCGGGCGAGTAGATGCGAACGACCCCGTATGATTCGAGCTGACTGATTTCGTCGGGCACGATGACGCCGCCACCGCCACCGAACACCTTGACGTGGGGCACCCCACGCCGCGCCAGCAGGTCGATCATGTAGGTGAAGAACTCGACGTGGCCACCCTGATAGGAGCTGACGGCGATGGCGTGGGCATCCTCCTGGAGGGCAGCTGTCACGATCTCGTCGACGGAGCGATTGTGGCCGAGATGGATGACCTCGATGCCCGACGCCTGGAGGACGCGGCGAATGACGTTGATTGAGGCGTCGTGGCCGTCGAACAGGCTCGCCGCGGTCACGAATCTTAGCGTTTGATCGGCGGCACGAGGCTGCGCCGTTGGAGCTTTGGATGCCGGGGATGGCAGGGCCTCCTCCGGCGCCCCCCTCTCTGACTTTGAGACAGTCTCCGTCACGGTGCTCGCCCTTATTGTGCCGCGCGCGCGTATGCCAACGGCGATCTTATGGGCACCGCCGGCCCCGGGCAATGCCGCCGCGGGCGGCTGATCCGGCGCACGCCGTCAATCCATAGTCATTGTCTGGTGGGCCCGCGGCTCGTAACATCAAATAGGCAAGGAATTCCGCCGAACCAGTATCGCCGGCCACATCGAGCGCCGTGTGGCGGCGGCGCCGAACGCAAAAGGACGAGGCGACATGAGCGGACCGGTCGCGAGCCCCTACTCCCCTCTCGGCGCGTACCCGCGCACGC
Organism: Alphaproteobacteria bacterium; assembly: GCA_965261735.1. Taxonomy (GTDB): domain Bacteria; phylum Pseudomonadota; class Alphaproteobacteria; order SHVV01; family SHVV01. The sequence goes on along the minus strand of OZ253470.1, from coordinate 3,919,815 downwards.
GGCTGCGGCGCAACCGCGGCCGCGAGTGGTCGCGGCGTCTGGTCGCCGAGAGCCGGCTCTCCACCGACGATCTCATCTGGCCGCTGTTCGTCCATGAAGGCGCGGCGCGGCGCGAGCCGGTTCCGTCGATGCCCGGTGTCGACCGGCTCTCGATCGATTTACTCGTGGAAGCGGCCGGCGAGGCGGTCGCCGCGGGCATCCCCCTGATCGCCATCTTTCCCGCCCTCGAGGAGCCCCTCAAGACGCCGGACGGCGACGAGGCGATCAATCCGGATGGCCTCGTATGTCGGGCGGTGGCAGCGGTCAAGGCAGCGCACCCCGGCGTCGGCCTGCTCTGCGACGTCGCCCTCGATCCCTTCACCTCGCACGGCCAGGACGGGCTCGTCCGCGACGGCTATGTCGTCAACGACGAGACGATCGAGGTGCTCTGTCGCCAGGCGCTGGTCCAGGCGGCCGCCGGCTGTGATGTTATCGCGCCCTCCGACATGATGGACGGGCGCGTTCGCGCCGTCCGCGATGCCCTCGATTCGCACGGCTACGAGCATGTGCAGATCATGGCCTACGCCGCCAAGTATGCGTCGGCCTTCTACGCGCCGTTCCGCGACGCTGTCGGCTCGGCGGCCCAGCTCGGCATGGGCGACAAGCGCACCTACCAGATGGACCCCGCGAACTCGGACGAGGCCCTGCGCGAGGTCGCCTTCGACATCGCCGAGGGCGCAGACATGGTGATGGTCAAACCGGGCATGCCCTACCTCGATGTGCTGCGCCGGGTGAAGGATAGTTTCGGGGTGCCGACCTTCGCCTACCAGGTGAGCGGCGAATACTCGCTCATCAAGGCGGCCTCGCAGATGGGATGGCTCGACGGTGAGCGCGTCATGATGGAGGCCCTGGTCGGATTCAAACGTGCGGGCGCCGACGGTGTCCTGACCTATTTCGCGTGCGAGGCGGCGCGCCTCCTGAGCCGCGGTTAGCCCGGGCCTGCGCCGGATCGTCGCTGCCGGTTTTCATGCTTGCACGCTGGTGCGTTCGGACTATTGTCTGGTCCCCCACGGGCTGGTGGCTGCGAGGCCCGAAGAGGTCAGGCGATGATGTGGGGTCAGCACCTTATTCTCGACATCGGTGGGGCGGACCGCCGAGCCGTCGCCGACGCAGAGACGATCCGCGCGTTCTGCGATGAGCTCGTCGGCGCCATCGGCATGACAGCCTTCGGTGAGCCGATGATCGCCCACTTCGCGGCGCATAACCCGGCGGCCGCCGGCTATTCGCTCGTGCAGCTCATCGAGACCTCGAGCATCACGGCCCACTTCGCCGAGGCGAGCGGCGACATCTACCTCGACATCTTCTCGTGCAAGGCGTTCTCGGAGGAGACCGCCATTGCCGTCTGCCGCAAGTATTTCAATCCGGCGTCGGTCGATCGCATCAGCCTGCTACGCGGCGCGGGCCGCACCCGCATCATGTCCTCGGCCGCGTGAGTTCGCCGCGGCACGCTCGCGTTGCGCTCGACTCCGCCGTGAAAAAGGGTTCATGATCGCACTGTAGCGAAGTGGAGGGTGCGCTTGCTTTCGTCCGCCTTCCCACGGAGGCTCAGCACGAAACGGCGCGCCGCTCCGCGACCAAGGGAGGTTGCCATGCCACGCCTTATGCGCTTTGCCGGTATGTTGACGCTTGGTGCCCTGCTGATCCTCGCGGCCACAGGCGGGATGGCGCCCGCGCAGGCGCTCGAAAAGCTCACCATGCGCGTCGACTGGGTCGCCTACATGCTGCATGCGCCCTTCCACCTCGCGGTCGAGAAGGGTTGGTACAAGGAACGCGGGCTCGACGTGACGGTCGATGACGGCACGGGCTCGTCGGTCACCATTCAGATGGTCGCCACCGGCGGCTACGACGTCGGATTCGCCATGCACTCGGCGATGGCGCCGGGACGCGACAAGGGCATGCCGGTCAAGGCGATCGCGGGAATCGTGCGCAAGAACGATGCCGGGGCCATCGTGCCCAAGGATTCCGGCATCAAAAGCTTGAAGGATCTGGAAGGCAAAGCCGTGCTGACCACCGCCGGCGGCGGCGATCAGCCCTTCCTTGAAGCCTTTTTCAAGAACGGCGGTACGAGCAAGGACAAGATCAATCTCCAGTACGTGACGGCGCAGGCGAAGGTCGCCTCCTACGCGGCCGGCGCAGCCGATGCCGTCATCACGCTGGTACCCTTCGCAGTACCGCTAATCGAGACCAAGCGGCCGTCGAGCTTCCTGCTCTTCGCCGATCACGGACTGCCCTCGCCGAGCCTGGGTCTGATCGCGGGCGAGGAGGTGATCAAGAAGCGTCCGGACGCCGTGCGCGCCTTTGTCGAGGTATCGCTCAGGGCATGGGAATACGTGCTCGACGGTCACGCGGATGAGGCGGTGGACGCTATCAAGAAGGCGCGCCCCGGGGCCAAGCTCGATCGAGAATATCTGAAAAAGCAGCTCGAGGCGTTTCGCCCGTTCTTCTACACCCAAAACACCCAAGGCAAGCCGTTCGGCTTCCAGCCGCCCGCGGATTGGGCCAAGGCGGTCGAGACCATGGTCGAAGCCGGTGTGCTAAAGGCGGGTGCCAAGGCCGAGGACTTCTATACTAACGAATTCATCCCGAGCCCCAAAAGCTGAACCGGCGGGGGCGCCGCAGCCATCGCGCGCGGAGGCGGCGCCCATGCCCGGCTTGGCCGTAACCCTTGCAACGGGAGGACACAATGCATGCACCCGTGGGCGTGACTTATCGCGATGAGGCGATCAGCATCGACGATCTTGTTGCCGAGCTCGACGGGATTCTCGACAACCCGGTTCGTAATCGGCGTACCCACCCGGTGGTCCTCGGCCTCGAGAAGGGCGAGGTGACGCGGGAGCAGATCGCGGGCTGGATCTTTCAGATCACCTGTTGGGCCAATCCGACGAACATCCTCGTTGGCGACATGTACGCGCGCTGCCAGGACGAGGACCTGCGCCGCATGCTGCTCGAAAACCTCATGGAGGAGGAGCTCGGCACGGAGTCGGGCACGGCCGGCCACGTCGAGCTGTTCGAGCGCACCTTCACCGAGCTCGGCTGGACGCCCGAGCGCCGCGACGCCGAGCAGATCCGGCCCGAAACCTGGGCGCTCGCTCACTGGTTCGAGGTCGTGATGACGCGGCGCTCGCTCGCCGAGTCGGTCGCCGCCCTGTCGTTCTCGGCCGAGCGCATCAACCCGCAGATATTTGCCCGGGTCGAGAAGGCCCTGCGCAAGAACTACGACATCAGCGAGAACGGCCTGCAATCGATCGCCGTCCATGCCTCCCACGTCGAGGAGGAGCACGGCAGCCTGGGACCCATCGCGTTTACGCGCTACGCCACGACCGCACGCGAGCAGAACGCGTTGCGCTTCACGTGCGCGCACACAGGTGATCTCTATTACCAGCAGTGGCACACCTACAAGCACTACTAGCGCCACCGCCACTTAAGCCGCAGTCGCGCCGGCGCACGCCCGTTGCGCGGTTGCCGCCCTCTCGGCTATGAACCAGAGCGCGCCCGGCGCGCGTTCCTTCGGTCGGTTCGAGGCAGGTGTGCCATGGCTCTAGCGCCGTCTTCGGTTCAAGGCCCGCTTAGTGGCGTCGTTGTCCTTGATCTCACCCGCGTGCTCGCCGGTCCCTTCTGCACCATGGTGCTCGCCGACCTCGGCGCGCGGGTGATCAAGGTCGAGGCGCCCGAGCGCGGCGACGACGCGCGCCACTACGGCCCCTTTGTCAACGGGAAGTCGGCCTACTTCATGTCGCTCAATCGGGGCAAGGAGAGCATCGCCCTCGATCTCAAGAGCGAGGGCGACCGAGGTATCTTCGAGGCCCTGCTGGCGCAGGCCGACGTGCTGATAGAAAACTACCGGCCCGGGGCGATGGAGCGCCTGGGCTACGGCTGGGAGGAGCTGCACGCCCGGCACCCGGCGCTGATCTACGCCTCGGCCTCGGGCTTCGGCCACAGCGGCCCCGATGCGGGGCGCCCCGCCTACGATGTCGTCGTGCAGGCGATGGGCGGGGTCATGAGCATGACGGGCCACCCCGGCATGCCGCCGGCGCGGGTCGGCACGTCCGTCGGCGACATCACGGCCGGCCTGTTCAGTGCCATCGGTATCAACGCGGCGCTCTTTCGGCGCGCGCAGTCGGGCGAGGGCGTGAAGCTCGACATCAGCATGCTCGACTGCCAGGTGGCAATCTGCGAGAACGCCGTCGCGCGATACTTCGCGACGGGCAAGATCCCGGGGCCGCAAGGCGCGCGCAATCCGTCGATCACCCCGTTCGAGAGCTTCGCCACCAAGGACGACTTCATCGTCATCGCCGCGGGCAACGACGCCATTTTCGCGAATCTCGGTCGAGCGCTGGGGCGGCCCGAGCTCGCTGATGACGAGCGCTTCTCGAGCAACGAGACGCGCACGGCCAATGCCGAAGCCCTGAAAGTCGAGATGGAAGCGGCGCTGGGCACGCAAACGAGCGCGCATTGGGCCCAAGCGCTCGACGACGCGGGCGTCCCCTGCGGACCCATCAACAACATCAAGCAGGTCGTCGAGCACCACCAGGTGGCCGCACGCAACATGGTGGTGCGGTGCGCGGATCCGCGGGCCGGGGAGGTGCGCATGTCGGGCAATCCGGTAAAAATGTCGAACTACCCCGATCCCGACACGCGCGCCCCGAGCCCCGAGCTCAATGCCGATCGCGCCGCACTCCTGGCGGAGCTGCAGCTGGCGTCGTCTTCGACCCCATGATACTCGCGCCATGAAAATGCTTGTGGCTCCCGGGCGCGGCCGGCAAGCCCGTTTCGAGCCTCGAAATCTAGTGCTATACAGGCCGTTAGCCACCGCCAGGGAGGGTTAATCCATGCGCTGGCTCCTTAGAGGGCTGGTCCTCCTCGTCGGCCTTATCGTCGTTACCGGCGGCGGCGCCTACGTTTGGTTGTTGGGCTCGCTGCCGAAGCTGAACGGCACCGTCGCAGTGCCCCGACTCGAGGCGCCCGTCGAGGTCGTGCGCGACCGCCACGGTATTCCGCACATCTATGCCGCGTCGCAGTCCGGTGCCTTCTTCGGGCTCGGCTTCGTTCACGCCCAGGACAGGCTGTGGCAGATGGAGCTGAGCCGGCGTATCGGCGCCGGCCGCATCGCCGAGGTGATCGGCTCGCGCGGAATCGACACGGACCGTTTCCTGCGTACGCTGAGCGTGTACGAATACGCCGAGCGCAACTACGACAATCTCGACGCCGAGACGCGCAGCTTCTTCGACGCCTACGCCGACGGCGTCAACGCCTTCCTCGAGACGCGGAGCGGCCCACTACCGCCAGAGTTCGTCATGCTCCAGCATCGGCCCGAGCCATGGCGGCCTGCAGACTCGCTGGTGTGGAGCAAGATGATGGCGTGGTCGCTGAGCGGCAACTGGTCGAGCGAGTTGTTCCGCGCGCGCCTCACCGAACAGCTCGACGACGAACAGATCGCCGATCTCTTTCCCGCGTTCCCGGAGGGCGCCGCGGTGAAGTACTCGGACCTGGCTCCCCTCTACCGCGCCGCCGCGCTCGACCGGCTGTGGGCGGCCGCGGCGCCCCTAGCGCCCGATCCCGGTAACGGCTCCAACAACTGGGTCGTCGCCGGCAGCCGCACCGCTACCGGCAAGCCACTGCTCGCCAATGACCCCCATCTCGGACTGTCGGTTCCCTCGGTATGGTACTTCGCTCACCTCAACGCCCCGGGGCTCGATGTCATCGGGGCCACGCTGCCCGGCGTGCCGGCGGTGCTGCTCGGGCGCAACAAGCACATCGCCTGGGGCTTCACCAACACGTCGACCGACGCACAGGACTTATTCATCGAGAAGTTGGATGCGGCCGACTCTAGCCGCTACATGACTCCCCAGGGTCCGCGCCCGTTCGAGGTCCGCCAGGAGGTCATCAGGGTCCGGGGTGGCGAGCAAATACCGCTCGTTGTGCGCATGAGCCGTCACGGTCCTGTCCTGTCGGATGCCCAACCCCGGCTCGCAGAGGTGGTCGAGGAGGGCCATGTCGTCGCCATGGCGTGGACGGCGCTCAGAGACGTCGACGGAACGCCGCGCGCCGTCCTCGACCTTGGACGCGCGGCCAACCGGGCCGAGTTCGTCGCCGCCCTCGCCGGCTACGAGACGCCGCAGCAGAACATCGTCTACGCAGACCGGGACGGTACCATCGGCTTCTACGCCCCGGGCCGCGTACCGGTGCGCAAGCCCGGTAACGGAGTGAACGGGATCATTCCGGTGCCGGGTTGGACCGGCGACTACGATTGGGTCGGGTTCATTCCGTTCACCCAATTGCCGCACAGCTTCAATCCGCCGTCCGGCGCCATCGCCACCGCCAACCACAAGATCGTGCCCGACAACTACCCCTATCACATCACGTACGACTGGGAGCCGGCCTACCGGGTGCGGCGGATCGACGAGCTTTTGGCGTCGCGCACGACCCATTCGATCGCCAGCTTCACCAGCGCCCAGGGAGATGTTACCTCGCGCATGGCCACCGACTTCCTGCCGCTCCTGCTGGAGGCCGAGCCCTTGAGCGAGGTGAGCGCCCAGGCGAGGGCGTTGCTCAGGCAGTGGGATGGTGCCATGGAGCGCAACCGGCCCGAGCCGCTGATCTTCGCGGCCTGGTACCGCAACCTCACCCGTATGACCTATGCCGACGAGTTCGGCGAACTGTTCGACGATGCATGGCGCATGCGGCCGCTGTTCATGTTCGACGTCCTCAAGCGCAAGCCCGACTGGTGCGACGACCGCACCACACCGGCACGCGAAAGTTGCAACACGCTGATCGCGGAGGCGCTCGATCTAACGGTTAGCGAGCTGACCGAGGAGCATGGCGCCGATATCGACAAGTGGCGTTGGGGTGACGCGCACTACGCTCACATGAAGCATCAGCCCTTCACGCTCATCCCTTTGCTGCGCAATGTGTTCGACGTCAAGTTGCCGTCGAGTGGCGGCGGCTTCACGCTCAACCGCGGAGCACACCGAATCGGCGACCGCGGGGCGCCTTTCGCGAACGTACACGGCGCCAGCATGCGTGCCATCTACGACCTCGACGACCTCGACCGCTCGCTGTACATCCATTCGACCGGACAGTCCGGCAACCGGCTATCGCCGCTATACAGCAACTTCGCGAGACCGTGGCGCAACCTCGAATACGTGCCCATGACGACGCGGCGTGACGAGGTCGAGGCCGGAGCCATAGGCACACTGCGCCTCGTACCGGCCGGCGGCGCGCCGGCTGGTAGCGGATGACGGTGACGCTGAGCGACGTTCGGGCCGCGGCCGCGGCTTTGGCCGGCAGTATCGTCGCTACACCGTGCACCCTGTCGCGCACCCTGTCGGAGCTCACGGGCGCGCGGGTCACGATCAAGTTCGAGAATCTCCAGTTCACCGCGTCCTTCAAGGAGCGCGGCGCGCTGGTCAAGCTCAAGAACCTGACCGCGACCGCAGCGCAGCGCGGCGTCATCGCGGTTTCGGCCGGCAACCACGCCCAAGGCGTCGCCTATCACGCCGAGCGCCTCGGCATCCCGGCCACGATCGTGATGCCGCGCGACACGGCGTTCACGAAGGTCAGGCACACCAAGGGATTTGGCGCCGAAGTGGCGCTCGAGGGGGCGACGCTGCGCGACGCCGCTAGCCATGCGCTGGCTCTGGCTGAGAGCCGCGGCTTGACGCTCGTCCACCCCTATGACGACGCGCAGGTCATCGCGGGCCAAGGGACCGTGGCGCTGGAAATGCTCGCCGAACATCCCGGCCTCGAAGCGCTCGTCGTGCCGGTGGGCGGCGGCGGGCTCATCGCGGGCTGCGCCATCACCGCCAAGGGCCTGAGTCCCGACATCGAGGTTATCGGAGTCGAGGCCCGCCTCTATCCCACGCTCTACAACGCCCGGAACGCCACGGAACTGCCCATGGGCGGCCCCACGATCGCCGACGGTATCGCTGTCGAGGTACCGGGAGAGTTGACGCGCCGCCTCATCGAGGCGCATGTCGATGATATCGTCCTCGTCACCGAGGAGCACCTCGAGCGCGCGGTCGGCCTGTATCTCGAGGTCGAAAAGACGGTCGCCGAGGGGGCCGGCGCGGCGGGACTGGCGGCACTCCTAAGTGAGCCCGGCCGCTTCTCCGGCCGTGAGGTCGGGCTCATCCTGTCGGGCGGCAATATAGACCCGCGTCTCCTCGCCTCGGTCATCATGCGCGGCCTGGTGCGCGACGGGCGCATCGTCCGGGTGCGCGTGGAATCGAGCGACACGCCCGGGACGCTCGCACTCGTCGCCAGCGTTATCGGCGACAGCGGCGGCAATATCATCGAGGTCTACCACCAGCGGCTGTTCTCGGACGTGCCTGTGAAGTCGGCCGATCTCGACCTCGTCGTGGAGACGCGCGACCCAGCGCATGTCGATGACATCATGGCGCGATTGGCGGCAGCCGGGTTCGCGGCACGGCTGTTGAGTACGCTGGCGGCAACCGGGCGTTCACCTGTTGCCGAGACAATGCGAACGCTCTAAATATGGTCTGTGTTCCTGACGCCGGAATCGTGGCCGAGGCCAGGGCCCTGACGGGTTTAGCCGCGGCGGAGAGTAGCGGATAGGCCCCAACTTGCGCTCGAGCTGCTTATTATCGGAGGGGGGGCGGTCGGCGCGTTCGTCATCTCCAACCCCAAAAACGTCATCTTTGGCGTCGGCAAGAGCTTCGGGCGCGTATTCAAGGGAGCGCCCCATAACAAGGCCGTCTACGTCGAGCTGTTGACCCTGTTGTATTCTATCTTCCGGTTAGCCAAGGCGAAGGGCATGCTGGCGCTAGAGCCGCATGTCGAGAACCCGCACGACAGCGCCCTGTTCGCCGAGTACCCGATGTTCGTCAAGAACCACCACGCGGTGGAATTCCTGTGCGACTATCTTCGCCTGCTCACAATGGGCGCGGACAACCCGCACGAATTCGAAGCCTTGATTGACGAGGACATCGAGACACACCACGCCGAGAGCGAACAGATGGCGGGTGCGGTCACGCAGATGTCGGACGGCCTGCCCGCATTCGGTATCGTGGCCGCCGTGCTCGGCGTCATCATCACGATGAGCCACATCAACGAGCCGCCCGAGGTCCTCGGCGCCCTCATCGGAGGCGCGCTCGTGGGAACGTTCCTCGGCATCCTTCTGGCGTACGGCCTCGTCGGCCCCATTGGGGCCAACCTCAAGGGCTATAGCGACGCCGATTCAAAGTACTATCAGTGCATCAAGGCAGGCCTCATGGCGCATCTCCAGGGCCACGCGCCCGCCGTTTCGATCGAATTCGCACGCAAGACACTGTTCTCCAATGAACGTCCGACCTTTACCGAGCTCGAGGAGGCCGTGGCCGAGGCGCCGGCGGCGTAGGCCGGGGCGCGCGATACCGTCATGAGCGAAAAGCCGGCGACCAACCGCGACGAGATCATCGTCAAGAAGGTCAAGAAGGGTGGCCACGGAGGCCATCACGGGGGCGCCTGAAAGGTTGCCTACGCTGACTTCGTTACCGCCATGATGGCATTCTTCCTGCTTCTATGGCTGCTCGGCGCGACGACCGAAGATCAGCGCAAGGGCATCGCCGATTATTTCGCGCCCGCCCCGCCGAGCCTTTCCTCGGGTGGATCGGGGGGCATGCTAGGCGGCTTGAGCTTCGCACCCGGGGCCAGGCGTAGCGCGAGTTCGGCGGCCACGGTCGTGGTCGCCCTGCGCGCGCCGGACGCCGACGCAAAGGCGCCGGGGCAGGCGGGCGGACAGGGCGAAAGCAAAGCCGGCTCCTCCGCGCTCGAGAAGTTGCGTGCGGAGGAGGAGCAGGAGGCGTTCGAGCAGGCGCAGGCAGCGCTGCTCCAGGCGATCGAGGAAAGCCCAGAGCTTCACGAGTTAAGCGACAATATCCTGGTCGATATGACGCCCGAGGGCATGCGCATCCAGATCGTCGATCGCTCGGGCGGTTCGATGTTCGCGAGCGGCAGCGCCAAGATGCCCGGGCGCACGCAGCAGCTCATCAAGCAGATCGCCAAGGCGATCTCCAAGCTCCCTAACAAGATCTCGATCTCCGGACATACCGACGCGACGCCCTTCCAGACCCAAAGCGGGTACGGCAACTGGGAACTCTCCTCGGACCGCGCAAACGCGAGCCGCCGCGCCCTGGTCGCCGGCGGCATCACGCCCAACCGGATCATCCGGGTCACGGGGAAGGCTAATACCGACCCGCTCGTTCCGGAGGACCCCTTCGTCGCTCAGAACCGGCGCATCAGCGTGGTCTTGATCCGCGAGGCGCCGGTGCTGCCGCCCTCACTCCAAAAGAACTAGCGGCGGCGCATGGGCTGGGTCGGCCGCGCGCCGCCGGCATCGCGCGCGCTTTGGCCGTCACCGTGCCTTTCGGTTATGCTGGAGCGGCCATGACCTCGACCACGAAGCTGCGAGTGGGCCGTTTCTACAGGACACCGCCAACGCCGTGCCCCTACCTCCCGGGGCGCGACGAACGCAAGGTGTTCACCGAGCTCGAGGCTTGCGAGCCCAACGCCGATGCCATCCACGATTTGCTGGCCACGGCCGGTTTCAGGCGCAGCCACAACATCCTCTACCGGCCGAGCTGCGATGGTTGCAGCGCGTGCGTTCCGGTCCGCATCGACGCGCAGGCGTTTCGCCAAAGCCGGAACATGCGAGCGGTGTGGCGCCGTAACGCCGGCATTAGAGCGTGCATCGCACCGGCAATCGCCGCGCCCGAGCAATACCGCCTATTCCGCCGCTACCAAGAAACGCGGCACGGTGAGGGCGACATGGCACGCATGAGTTTCGCCGAATACCGGGCGATGATCGAGGACAGCCCGCTCGATACCTTCCTCGTCGAGTATCGCGCGCCCGATGGTAGCCTGACCGGCGTGTGCCTCACCGACCGCGTCGGTGGCGGCCTGTCCATGGTCTATAGCTTCTTCGATCCCGAAGACTCGCGGACGAGCCCCGGCACCTACATGATCCTGTGGCACCTCGATGCGGCGCGGCGCGAGGGTCTCGGCCACCTCTACCTCGGCTACTGGATCGCCGAGAGCCCAAAGATGGCGTACAAGCGCCGCTTCGCCGCTATTGAGGCCCTCGGCCCCGACGGTTGGCACGCAATGTCCGCCTCAGCTCTGGCGAGCTAGACTCGGGCCGAGGACGCCTAGCGCCGCGGCGCTCGCCTCAACCGGCGAAGCGGTTGGACTTCGGGAATCCCTTGGGTGCCATGCGGCCCGCATTGCCGCGGCGGCCGCGCCATGGACCGAGATCGGGTTCGCTGCGCGTGCCTCCGCCGTGCCGCCAGGTCAGGCCTTCGGCCGTGTTGAAGACCTTGGCGTCGGCGAGGCCACCGGTGCCGTAGCGCTGCAGCACGACGCCGCGGCCACGAGCCATTTCCGGGACCTCCGCGCGCGCGAAGATCAGCAGCTTGCGGTTGTCGCCCATGACTGCCACCGCGTCCCCTTGCGCCGGCGCGCACACTTGCGCTTCGACCGCGCCGCCGACGTTGAGAACCTGCCTGCCGCTGCGCGTGTGCGCGATAATGGCGTCCTCGGGCACGATGAAGCCGCGGCCATCGCTCGCCGCCACCAGGCGGCGGGCGCCCGGCCGATGGACGAACAGCGCCACGAGCGCCTCGTCGTTGCCGAGGTCGATCAACAGGCGCAGCGGTTCGCCGTGCCCGCGGCCGCGCCGCAGTCGATCGCAGGCGAGGGTGAAGAAGCGCCCCCCCGTCGCCAGTACGAGTAGCTTGTCGGTGGTGTGGGCGTGCAGCCAAAAGCGGCCGCTATCGCCTTCCTTGAAGCGCGCGTCGCCATTGTCCTCGACGTGGCCGCCGACCGTGCGGATCCATCCCATCTGCGAGCAGATGACCGTGATCGGCTCGCGTTCGATCATCGCCTCGCGCGCCATCGACGGCGCCGCGGGCGCCACGTCGATGCGGGTCCGGCGAGCGTCGCCCTTGCCGGCGAACCTATGGCGGATGCCGCGCACCTCCTCGGCGATCGCCGCCGTCTGCCGCGCCGGCTCGCGCAGCAGGCGCTTGAGCTCCTTCTTCTCCGCACCGAGCGTCGCGAACTCGCGCTCGATCGCCTGCTCCTCGAGGCGGCGCAACGCCCGCAGCCGCATGTTGAGCACCGCCTCCGCCTGGATTTCGGTGAGGCCGAAGGTCGCCTTCAGCTGGTCCTTGGCCTCGTCCTCCTCGCGGATGATGCGGATGATCTCGTCGAGATGGAGGTAGGCGATGCGATAGCCGGCCACGACCTCCAGCCGGTGGTCTATCTCGGCCAAACGGTAGCGCGTGCGCCTTTGCAGCACGTCGCGCCGGTGGTCGAGAAAGGCCTGCAACAGATCGCGCAGGTTCATCACCCGCGGCATGCGCGCCGCGTCGAGCACGTTCATGTTGACGCCGACGCGGACCTCGAGGTCGGTCAGGCGAAACAGCGTCTCCATCAGCACGTCGGCTTCAACACCCCGGCTCTTGGGCTCGAGCACCAAACGGATGTCCTCGGCCGACTCGTCGCGCACGTCGGCCAAGAACGGCAACCGGCGCTCATCCATGAGGCTCGCGATCTTTTCGATCAGCCGCGCCTTGTTGACTTGATACGGAATCTCGCCGACGACGATCTGGTACTGGCCGCGCGCCGCGTTCTCGACCGCCCAGCGGGCGCGCAGGTGTAGGCCACCGCGACCGGTGGCGTAGGTCTCGGCGATGCTGTCCGCGGGCTCGACCAGCACGCCGCCCGTGGGGAAGTCGGGGCCGGGGACGAACTCGACGAGCTTGGCGATCGTCGCCTTGGGGTGCTTGAGGAGGTGCAGCAGCGCATCGCACAGCTCGCCCACATTGTGCGGCGGAATGCTCGTGGCCATGCCGACGGCGATGCCGCTCGACCCGTTTGCGAGCAAGTTGGGAAAGCGCGCCGGCAGCACGACCGGTTCGTCCTCGCTGCCGTCGTAGGTGGTGCGGAAGTCGACGGTGTCCTGATCGATATCGGCGAGCAGCGCCTCGGCGACTTCGGTCAGCCGCGCCTCGGTGTAACGCATGGCGGCGGCGCCGTCGCCGTCGATATTACCGAAGTTGCCCTGGCCGTCGATCAGTGGATAGCGCGCCGCGAAGCCTTGCGCGAGCCGGACCAGGGCGTCGTAGACGGCCTGGTCGCCGTGCGGGTGGTACTTGCCGATCACGTCGCCGACCACACGCGCGCATTTCTTGAAGCCGGCACCGGGGTCGAGCCGAAGCTGGCGCATCGCGTAGAGCAGGCGCCGGTGAACCGGCTTGAGGCCGTCGCGCACGTCGGGCAGGGAGCGCGCGGTTATGGTCGACAGAGCGTAGGCGAGATAGCGCTCCGACAGCGCCTCGGCGAGCGGCGCATCGGGTATGGATTCGGGTTCCGTCATGTCATTCATCGGCAACTATACCACTACATGTAGTAGCCTCTCCGGAAATCCGATCAACAAGTCGTTGCCGGGCGGCCGGGATCCGGGCACTTGCGGGTTGCAGGACGTGGGTTTCGAGGAAGAATCCGGTCAGCGCCAAGCCTGCCGCGATGTCGGCTGGCGTCGCCGCGACCTCGCGGTTGTCGCCAGCGCCTTGCGCGAGGAAGCCGGGCAGCGCCAGCAGCCGCTCACGCCAGCGCCCGGCCGCGGCCTCGGACACGGCACGGCCCGTGCGCGGCGAGACGTAGGCGAGGCCGGCGCACGCCCCGGTCACCGCGCAACGGCTGAGGTCGAGACCGAACCCGAGGTCGGCGAGCAGGCCGAGCTCCCAGCGCACGTAATCGGCGGGCCAGTCCTGCGCGCCCTCGATGCGCTCGAGCAGCGCCACCAGCGCCGACCATACGGCGTTATGGGGTTCGCGCTCGGGCAACACCGCTTCCGCCAACGCGCACGCCGCGGCGAGGCCGGCCAGGCGCGGCGGATCGTCGAGCAGGCGGGCCGCCCGCGCCCGCACGAGCTCGCAGGTGAACGCACCGAGGTGCTCGGCGAGCCGCGCCCGCCAGGTCGCCTGAACCTCGTTGCCGGGCTGGAGGGTGCCGCGCGCCCGCCGCCCGACACCGCCGCGCACGAGCCCGGCGTGGCGCCCGTGGTCGCGCGTCAGCAAGCTGACGATGGCCGCCGTCTCACCGTGCTTGCGCACCGCCAGCACCACGCCTTCGTCCGACCAGTCCATTACTCGGAGGCTTCCGTGCGTGCTCGCTTGATGTCCGCCAGGAGGTGTTGCAGGAGCCGAGCGTTCGGGCTTTCTGGATTCGGTTCGGCATAAGGCCGGATCAGGTTAGAGCCGGTGGAGAAGGCGACGACCGCTTCCTCTCTTTTGTCGGATTTGAGAAGGATGGTGCCAAGCGCGCCGTAGCTCGTCGCCAGGTCGGGCTCATAGCGCGCCGGGTTCGCCGCTGCCAGCCGGTTGTATATCGCCACCGCTTCCTCGATCGCCGCCAACGCCTCCGTATGACGGCCCGCTTCGCTCAGCTCACCTGAGTGGTTGTTAAGACTCGTCGCCAGTTCAGGCTCGTAGCGCGCCGGGTCGGCCGCCGCCAGCCGGCGGGTGATGGCCACCGCCTCCTCGATTGCCGCCACCGCCTGGGCACGATGGCCCGCTTGGCTTAGCAGGTTCGACCAGTTGTTGAGGCTCATCGCCAACTCGGGCTCATAGCGCGCCGGGTTCGCCGCTGCCAGCCGGCGCGTATCGCAACCGCCTCCTCGATCGCCGCTAACGCTTCAGGACGACGGCCCACCTCGCTCAAATGAACGGAACAGTTGCTGAGGCTCCGTGCGAGGCCGGGCTCGTAGCGCGCCGGGTCCTCCGCCGCCAGCCGGCGGTAGATCGCAACCGCCTCCTCGACCGCCGTCGACGCCTCTGTACGACGGCCCGCCTCGCCCAGCCGGTTCGACCAGTTGTTGAGGGCATCCGCCAGGGGGGGGGGGGGTCGTAGCGACCGGGGTTCGCGCGAGCGAGCGCGCTGTATATCTCGACCGCTTCCCTCAACGCCGCTGTAGCCCTCGTGTTGTCTCCCTTCCCTACGAGCTCTTCCGCTTCCTTGAGGAGTGAGTGAGCAAGTTCCGCTTGGATTTCGTCCGTCTTCCTCTTGCCTCGAAGCACGTCTGGATTACGCGAAGGGTGCAGCCCAGAATCGGCCATCGCCCAATCTAAGCTGTAGAAGATCAGCCGCGCTAGTCGATCATAGGCGGCGCCCACGGTGTCTGGGTCGGAAGTGCCCTCCTCAACGACCGGCAAACCTTCAAAGAAACTCCAATAAGGCACATCCGGAATACTGAGTTTCTCGATTACGCTGCGGGGACTCACACCCTCGGGCAGCCAGTCTTCGTAGACCCACCCAAGCTTGGCTGCAAAGGTCGATCTCCACTCTTCGGCGAGTTTGTATTCCGAGCGACTCTCGTCGCGAGCCGGGACCGGCAATCCCAATGGGCGATGGTTCTTGGGCTGTCCACCGATCCTGTCTTGGTTGGGCCGCACCATGCCCGAGCGGAGCTTGTGGAGAATTTGAAAGGCCGTCTCGTAGCGCGAAAGACCAAGTTGCCGCTGAAACTGCACGGCGGACATGCCGGGCGTCTGACTGGCGACCAGATAAGCGGCCCAGAACCAGACGTTCAGCGGAGTGTGGCTACGCTCCATCACTGTTCCCACCGTCAGCCCGGTGTTCTGGCGGCACTTGCGGCAGCGCAGGACGCCAGGGCGGTTTTCAAAGTGGAACGGCTCTCCCGCCGTGCCGCAGTGCGGGCAGGCAAAGCCGTCTCCCCAGCGGGCTTTCTCCAGGTAGGCGGCGCAGGCCGCATCATCGGGGAAAAGTCGCTGGAACTCGGGTAGCGAATGCGGGAATGGGAGATCGGCGCGGTCGAGAACATCCATGGCGCGCTCCCCTATATCCGGGTTGCGCCCATTCTAACCCTAGTGGGTGTGGGTGTAAACCGGATAGGCAAGGATCGAACGCTCGGCGTAGTGTAGTTGGAACCGAGTTTCAGTCTCGGAATCAAATCGGCCCGCCAGCATGGCTGCCACCCCCCCCTTTTTTCGTCGTTTTTTCTCGTTCTTTGGGTGTGGGTCTGGTATGGAAAATCTAAGTCATTGATTTAGTGCGTTTTTGTGTCGAGACGAACGGCCGAAAACGGCTATTCGTGACAATGGGCCGCTCCAAGGCAGGATTTTGTCACGACGGCAGGGTCGAGCAGGGGAAGGTGGGAACGCTCCGCACCGCCAGAAGCGGTACGATGCCGTGTCTCGAAACCCAACATCGGGAGCATTCCCATGGCAGGATCGCCGACCGGCTCAGGGACGGCGAAAAGAGCATCGCCGAGGCGGTCGGCGAGGCGACCGTTCTGTTCTCGGACCTCAGCGGTTTCACCCAGCTGACCAAGCGCCTCTCGCCGAGCCACCTGGTCGAGATCCTGAGCGACATTTTCACGGCGCTCGATGGCATCGCCGATGAGAAGGGGGTCGAGAAGGTCAAGACGATCGGCGACAACTACATGGTCGTCGGCGGCGTGCGCAATCCCTCGAGCCGGAGCGCCGAAGCCGTGGCCGAGTTCGCGATCGAGGCGATGAACGCGATCGACAACTACGCCCTCGAGCACGATCTACCGCTCAAGATCCGCGTCGGCATGGCGACGGGCTCGGTGGTGTCGGGCGTCATCGGCACGAAGGTACCGATATTCGATCTCTGGGGCGAGACGGTGAACCTCGCCAGCCGCCTCGAATCACACGGCATCGAGAGCGCCATCCAGGTATCCGAGAGCACCTACTGGCGGCTCCATCGCGACTACGAGTTCGAGAACAGGGGGGAGATCGAACTGAAGGGCGGGTTGACCGAGAACGCATACCTGTTGACCGGGCGCAAGCTCGTCGCGCCCGCGTTCGACCGTCAGCGCCCCGAGCGCCGGCACCCGCGCGACGTCTTGAAGAGCGTCAAGTAAGTCGGCGCACCACCAGCCGCAGCGACCCCATGCTGGCCAAGCTTCCCCTCAACGTCCGAATAGGGCGCCGTAAGTTTCCGGTCTGCGACCTAAGCGGCGACGGCGTCGGCTTCGTCGTCCCCGCCACGGTCAATCCGCTCAGCGTCGGTGATCAGTGCGCGCTCGCCATCGGGGCCGGCGACGAGCTCTTCTACCGCGGTGCCGGCCAGGTGCTGCAGGTCGAGCCCACAGCGAAGGGCGCGCGGGTCGGACTGCGGGTCACCGACGGCAGCATCGATCTCGGGAGAATCATCGACACCTACGCCGAGCCCTCGGTTCGCGAGCTCCTCGACAACGGTCATGGCGGCGCGACCACGCCTAAGTATCGCAGGCTGTGCGGCGACACGCTCTCGATGTTGCTCCGCTACCGCTCCATCCTCGATCCCTTCGAGCGCCAGGTCGGCGGCGACGGCGTCGCTGGCAGGGCCCGACTCGAGGAGGTCTACAACGCCTGCGAGGGGCGATTCTTGGACGAGTGGCGGGAGCTGTGGCATGGCAGCCAGGCGACGGTGACCCCGTTCCTCTCCGACCTCATCGCCTCGCGCGCGGCCAAGCGCTTCACCGAATCCGTGCTGACGCCGGAGATGGTCGCCGGGCCGCTGGTCGGGCGCAGCTACCAAAAGCCGCTCGGCTACCCCGGCGACTATCAGGTCATGGAGTACATCTACGACAACAAGCCCGAGGGCCACAGCGCTTACGCCACGCTGCTCCACAAGCTCGGGCTCGACGTCGGTCACTTCGTGAAGACCAGGATGGACATGGTGCGCGAGGCGATCACCACGACCGTCTGCCAGCACGCCGGTGAGAGCGTCGTCAGGATCACGAGCGTCGGCTGCGGGCCCGCGCGCGAGGTCATCGACTATTTATCGTCCGGTGCGCCGCCCGCGCCGGTTCGATTCACGCTGATCGACCACGAGCGGGAAGCGCTTTCGCATGCGGCGCAGCGTGCTCAGCCGGTGCTCGCCCGGGTCGCCGGCCGCGCCCGAATCAAGACGGTCAACGCATCGGTATGGGAGCTGCTCCGCGAAGCGAAGCTGTTCAGCCGCATCCGCCAGCAGCACATGATTTACAGCGTCGGCCTGTTCGACTATTTCGGGGACAAGCGCTGCCAGCGCCTCGTCGCCGGGTTGTTCAAGCAGCTCGCGCCCGGCGGGCTCTTGATCATCGCCAACATGAAGGCCAAGGCCGACGTTGTATGGCCTCTCGAGTTCATCCTCGACTGGACCCTCAACTACCGCACCGCCGAGGACATGGTGGCCTTCGCCGACCTCGTCGACCCCACATCCGTCGAGCTTCGCACCGATCCCACGGGCTATACTTACCTGCTTTCGATGCGCAAGAAGGCGTGAGCCGCGCCACTTTGTGGTGCGGCGACGGGCGATGCGCGGGCCGGCCGGCACCCCTTCTGCGCGTCTTAACTGGAGCCCAGGATGGCAGACTCACGCAAGCAGCCGCTAAACATGGTGATGGCGTTTGCAACGCCGATTACTAGCCCGCTTTATTCAGCGCGGCCCAATGTTATGATGGCGGACATGGCGTAAGTCGTTGGTATTGGGTAGAAAGTCGTTGTCCAGCGTCCTTCTCCCCAGGCAACGAAAGCGCCACGCCCACCATGACCGAAGATAGCCAGCTCCCGTTCGATCTTCCAGCCGTCAAACGCAAGAAGGTGACCGCCGATTTCGGGGGCGGGCTGATCTCGTCGGACGGCGGGCTGGTCCTGTTGCGCGGGGCCGAACGCCGGCTTGGCCTGGCCGAGGCGCTGGCGGGCTGCATCCGGGAGTGGCGCGATCCGGCGCTGGTGGTGCACACGCTGCCGGCGATGCTGCGCTTCCGCATGTTCGCGATCGCCTGCGGATACGAGGATGCCGACGACTGCGACGCCCTGCGTACCGATCCGCTGTTCAAGCTGGCCGTCGGCCGGGCGCCGGAGAGCGGCCGCGCGCTGTGCTCGCAACCGACCATGAGCCGGCTGGAGAACGCGCCCTCGCGCATCGAGGTGGCGCGCATGACGGCGGCGCTGGTCGATCTCTTCTGCCGCAGCTTCCCCGCCCCTCCCGCGGCGATCACGCTCGACATCGACGATACCTGCGATCCGGTGCACGGCCACCAGCAGCTGTCGCTGTTCCATGCCCACTACGACACCCGCTGCTTCCTGCCGGTCCACGTCTACCACGTCGAGAGCGGCAAGCCGGTGGCGGTTCTCCTGCGCCCCGGCAAGACGCCGTCGGGCGCCGAGGTCCGGACCCTCCTCAAGCACCTGGTGCGCCGCATCCGCCGGCACTGGCCGCGCACCCGGCTCACCTTCCGGGGAGATTCCCACTACGGACGGACCGAGGCCATGGCGTGGTGCGAGGACACCGGCGTCGACTACATCTTCGGCCTGGCCGGCAACAGCGTGTTGCACCGCCTCTCATACGAGGTGGCCGACGACCTCAGGGTGCGCCGCGCCGAGGCCGGCGCGGACAGGATGCGGGGCTTCGCCGCGTTCGCCTACGCCGCCCGCTCCTGGAGCCGCCAGCGCCGGGTCGTCGCCCGGCTGGAGGCGACCGCGCGGGGCTTCGACGCCCGCTACATCGTCACCTCGCTCGGTGGCGAGCCCGAGAACCTCATCAAGCTGCACAAGGGCCAGCTCGCCTCCGACCGGACCTCCTGCCAGAGCCCGCTCGCTAACCAGTTCCGCCTCGTCCTGCACACCGCGGCCTACTGGCTCATGCTCGCCCTGCGCGATGCCGTGCCCCGCCGGATGCCGCTTGCCTGGGCCGAGTTCGCGACCCTCAGGAAAAGCCTGCTCAAGATCGGCGCCCGCGTCGTCGAAAAGGCCGCCCGCATCCGCATCCACTTCGCTTCGGCCTGTCCGGATGCCGCCCTGTTCCGCCTGCTGGCCGGGCGCCTCGCCGCCGCGGGCCCCTGATCGCCGGGGCGCCGTGCCCCGCCAACCCGAGCCCATTCAACCCCAAACCCCGACACCGCCAACCTCAAATCCCGGCACCGCAAGGCGCCGAACACAAACCTTCGCGCGCTCAAAATCAACCGATAAACTCTGCCTCCGATGAATAAGTCAGGCTAGTTACGAGCGCCCGGACTCCGAGGCCCTAAGCGGCCTTGCGCGACCTCATTCTCGAGCGCGAGCGCGGCGGCACGGGAATGCACTCGAGCGCGGTTGGCGGGTGGAGCTCGCATAAGGACCTGCTGTCGTGGAACGCCCCCTGTATCAAGGAGCTCGAGCAGATGTTCCGCCGCGTTGCCGTCGAGGCCACGAGGGCGACCACGAGAAAACACAAGCGCGGCGATTATCCGTTCGAGATGGAGGCTTGGGCCAATATCCTGCGCCCCAGCGGCTACCACGTTCCGCACAGTCACGAGAGCTCGACTTGGTCGGGCGTCTACTACGTCGCCGTGGGCGCGCTAGACACAGGCCATCCGATCAGCGGCCAGCTCGAGCTGCTCGATCCACGGACCGGCGTGCAGGCGAGCACGCTTGGCGAGCGCATGTTCAACCAACATTGGCGCATGGGCCCGAAACCTGGATCGATGGTGATTTTCCCGGGTTGGCTCAAGCACCTGGTCCATCCCTATTTCGGCGCCGGCGAACGGATCGCCGTCTCCTTCAACGCCCGGCATCCGAGCTAAGGGTGCCCCAGCGAAGAGGGCTTCCCCAAGAAAGTGTAAGGAACCTTTACAATCGGCCTCACGCCAGCCAACCCATTGTCCGCAAACGATTAATCAAGGAATGGCCGGGAGATCGGCCGCTTAGGTGTCGGACATTTTTACAAGTGTGACCGACGTCCACATCCGAAATCATACCTAGAACATTGAAATGGACTCAGTCGACGAGTTCGAGCCCCTTGGGCTCGCCCGGCGTCCCACCCTTCTTCCGGCGCCGGCCAGCGGGGCCCTTCTTCGGCCGCGCGGCGCCGCTCTCGGCTTCGACGAAGGCGAAGACCAGCTTATCGCCCTCGAGGTGGGCGCTCACCTTGCCGCCCTTGGCGAGGCTGCCGAACAGCAGCTCGTCGGCGAGCGGTTTCTTGATGTGCTCCTGGATGAAGCGGGCGAGCGGGCGAGCGCCGAACACCTCGTCGTAGCCCTTCTCCGCGATCCAGGCGCGCGCCTCCGACGTCAGCTCGATCTCGACCTTGCGATCGGCGAGCTGGGCCTCGAGCTCGCGGACGAACTTCTCGACCACCTGGGCGATGATAGCGGGACCGAGGCCGGCGAAGGCAATGACGGCGTCGAGCCGGTTGCGGAACTCCGGCGTGAACATGCGCCGGATCGCCTCGTCGTCCTCGTCGTGCCTGAGGCCGCGCTGGAAGCCAATGGCCTGCTTGCTCATCTCCTGAGCCCCGGCGTTGGTCGTCATGATCAGGATCACGTTACGGAAATCGACGCTTTTACCGTTGTGGTCGGTGAGCTTGCCGTGGTCCATGATCTGCAAAAGGATGTTGAACAGATCGGGGTGCGCCTTCTCGACCTCGTCGAGCAGCAGCACGGTGTGCCGGTGCTGGTCGACGGCGTCGGTGAGCAGGCCGCCCTGGTCGAAGCCAACGTAGCCGGGCGGCGCGCCGATCAGCCGCGAGACGGTGTGGCGCTCCATGTACTCCGACATGTCGAAGCGCACGAGCTCGACCCCCATGATGCGAGCGAGCTGGCGCGCCACCTCGGTCTTGCCGACACCGGTGGGCCCCGAGAACAGATAGGAGCCGATGGGCTTTTCCGGCTCGCGCAAGCCGGCGCGCGCGAGCTTGATCGCGCTCGACAGCGCCTCGATGGCCTGTTCCTGGCCGTAGACCACGGCCTTGAGCTCGTCGGCGATGTTGCGCAGGCTCTCCTTGTCGTGCTTGGAGACCGACTTGGGCGGGATACGGGCGATCTTGGCCACGATCGACTCGATGTCCTTGACGCCGATGGACTTGCGCCGGCGCGCCAGCGGAACCAGCATCTGCGAGGCTCCAACCTCGTCGATCACGTCGATCGCCTTGTCGGGCAGCTTGCGGTCGTTGATGTAGCGCGCCGACAAATCGACCGCGGCATGGATCGCGCCCTCGGTGTAGCGGACCTTGTGGAATTCCTCGTAGTAGGGCTTCAGGCCCTTGAGGATCTTGACCGCGTCCTCGAGGGTGGGCTCGTTGACGTCGATCTTCTGGAAGCGCCGCAGCAGGGCGCGGTCCTTCTCGAAGTAGCTGCGGTACTCCTTATAGGTCGTCGAGCCGATGCAGCGCAGGGTGCCGCTGGCGAGCGCCGGCTTGAGCAGGTTCGAGGCGTCCATCGCGCCGCCACTCGTGGCGCCAGCTCCGATCACGGTATGGATCTCGTCGATGAAGAGGATCGCGCCCTCGTACTCCTCGAGCTCGTGCAGCACGGCCTTAACGCGCTCCTCGAAGTCGCCGCGATAGCGCGTTCCGGCGAGCAGCGACCCCATGTCGAGACAGAAGATGGTCGAATCGTTCAGGACTTCGGGGACTTCCTGCTTGACGATGCGCCGCGCCAGCCCTTCGGCGATGGCCGTCTTGCCGACGCCGGCATCGCCGACGAAGAGCGGGTTGTTCTTGGTGCGCCGGCACAGCACCTGGATCGTGCGCTCGATTTCGTGGCGCCGGCCGATAAGCGGGTCGATGCGCCCTGCCTTTGCCTTTTCGTTGAGGTTGACGCAGTAGGCGCTGAGCGCCTCGGCACCCTTCTTGACGACGCGCTCACCGCCGGTGTCCTCGTCGACACCACGCACGGTGCGCTGCTCGAAGGCGCCCGCCTGCTTGGCGACCCCGTGGGCGATGTAGCTCACGGCGTCGAGCCGGGTCATGTCCTGCTGCTGCAGGAAGTAGGCGGCGTGCGATTCGCGCTCGGAGAAGATTGCCACCAGCACGTTGGCCCCCGAGACGTCCTCGCGGCCCGAGGTCTGGACGTGGATGAGGGCACGTTGGATGACGCGCTGAAAGCCGGCCGTCGGCTTGGCCTCTTGGCGCCCGTCGGTGGTCAAGTTGGCAAGATCGTGATCGACGTAATGGGTGAGCATGCCGCGTAGTTCGTCGACGTCGACGCTGCATGCCTTCATCACCGCCTCGGCGTCCTGATCCTCGGTGAGCGCCAGCAGCAGGTGCTCGAGCGTCGCGTACTCGTGGTGCCGATCATTGGCGAGCGCCAACGCGCTGTGCAGGCTCTTTTCCAGGTTGCGCGAGAAGGAGGGCACTATTCTTTCTCCATCGTGCACTGAAGCGGGTGCTGGTTTTGGCGTGCGAAGTCGATCACCTGTGTCACCTTCGTTTCGGCGACCTCGTAAGTATACACGCCACAGACGCCGACCCCGCGCTGGTGCACGTGCAGCATGATCCGGGTCGCCTCCTGACGGTTCTTGCGGAAGAAGCGTTCGAGAACATAGACCACGAACTCCATGGGTGTGTAGTCATCGTTGAGCAGCAACACCTTATAGAGCGACGGCTTCTTGGTCTTGGGTTCGGTCCGCGTGATGACTCCGGTGCCGCTGCCGTCATCATCGGGTCTGCCCTTGTCGCTCATGCGCCACGTCGATCCTACTTGAGCCGGCTTACGCGGTTCTTAATGTAAGAATTGTAGCGGCTCCGCGAAACGCCTTGAAGGGGAATCTCTTTGGTGCCACCCATGCCTTAACCCTATTGCGACACCCTTGGGATCTCGTCTTGGCAAAGCAACCGCCGCGCCATTCTGCGGCCCGAGAACGGCCATAGACATGGATTCGCAATTTTATTAGAATATTTGCGCGACATGGGCTTTGGCCGGCGAGGCTATCCGGGGGAGGACGGGTTGTCGCCGCCTGGTATTTGCGCGGTGGGGGATTGAGTAGTCTCTTGGGGGGCATTGTTCGTTTAGTCGTGCGATTCCGGCGTAACCGTCGCCCGGATAACGGAGCGACGTGGGCCGTGCGCGCCTTTCTCCTCGGCGCCGCTTTGGCTATGGCCCTGGGCGCCAGCGAGGCCAAGGCCGCACGCTACGCCGCCGTCGTCGTCGAGGCGGACAGCGGCCGCGTGCTATTCTCGCGCAACGCCAGCCACCGCCGCATCCCGGCCTCGCTGGCCAAGATGATGACCCTGTACCTCACCTTCGAGGCGCTCGAGCAAGGCCGCCTCACCCTCGATCAGCCGCTCAAGGTCTCGCGCCGGGCAGCCGGCCAGGCGCCGTCGAAGCTCAATTTGAAGCGCGGCGCGACCATCACGGTGAAGAACGCCATTCTCGGCCTGGTGACCAAGTCCGCGAACGACGTGGCTACCGTGCTGGCCGAGGGGCTGGCCGGCAACGAGGTGAAGTTCGCCCTGGCCATGACCAAGAAGGCGCGCGCACTCGGTATGAAACACACGCGGTTCCGCAACGCGTCGGGCCTACCCGACCGGCGCCAGCGCAGCACCGCGCACGATCTTTCCGTGCTCGCCCGGGCACTGATCCGCGACTTCCCGCAGCACTATCCGGTCTTCTCGACGGCCCGCTTCAGGTACGGCAAGCGCAACTACGACAACCACAACCGGCTGCTGAAGGGCTATCCCGGCACCGACGGCATAAAGACCGGCTACACGCGCGCCTCCGGCTTCAACATCGCGGTGTCGGTCGAGCGCAACGGGCACCGGCTGGTCGGTATCGTGCTCGGGGGCCGCACCGGGCACTCGCGCGACGCCCACATGAAGGGTATTCTCGATCGTGCGTTCGCCCGGCTCGAGGCGGAGGCCAAAGGCGCAGGCGGGACCCGAACGGCCGTCGCCAGGGCGCCCAAGATGCGCCCCGTTCCGGACCTGGAGCCGGTCGTCGATAGCGCCCGCGCAGAGACCACGGCGCAGCCCCGCGCCAGGGGCTGGAGCGTCCAGGTCGGCGCATTTGAGCGCTTCGCCACTGCGCAGGCCCAGGTTCACCGCGCGGCCAAAGCCGAGCCGCGCCTGCTGATGCACAAGGAGATCTCGATCATGACCACCGAGGGCGATAGCGACAACCTGTTCCGCGCCCGCCTCACCGGCCTCAGCGAGCAGGAGGCGCAAACAGCGTGCGCGCGCCTGAAGCAGAAGCAATTCGCCTGCCTCCTGGTCCCGCCGGCGGCGGCCGTCGCGCCCTAGGCACGGCGGCGTTGCCATTCGCGAGGCCGGCTTGATACCATCGGGCTCGCGCACCCTTAGGCGCGGCAGAGACGAGCATGAACAGGTTACCGCCGAGCCCGATCACCGAAGCCGAGATCGCGACGTTTGAGCGCGACGGCGTGGTCTGCCTACGCGGCATGTTCGACTCCGACTGGGTCGAGCGCATGCGCGCCGCGCTCGACCGCCTCCTGGAGTCGCCGACGCCCGAGGGGCGGCTGCTCAATCCGGAGGGAACGCCGGGCCGCTTCGAGCGCGACATTTTCCTGTGGATGGCGGACGCGGATTTCCGGGCGCTCGCCCTCGAGTCACCGAGCGGCGCCATCGCCGCCGCCTGTATGCGCTCGGCGCGCATCAACCTGATGGCGGACCTGATCCTGGTCAAAGAGCCGCACACGCCCTCGCTGACGCCGTGGCACCACGACCAACCCTACAACTGGTACGACGGCTCCCAGGCCTGCGGTATGTGGCTCTCGCTCGACACCGCCACCGCGGAGAGCGGCGCCGTGGAGTGGGTCACGGGCTCGCACAAATGGGGACGCTGGTTCGAGGCGGCGCCCTTCGATGGCTCCGACGCCTACGAGCTGAGCGACGGTTTCGACCCGATGCCCGACTTCGATGCGGCCCGCGACCAGTACCGGATCGTCGGCTTCGACACCGAGCCGGGCGATTGCATCGTCAACCATCTGCTCACGATTCACTCGGCGCCCGGCAACCAAAGCGACCGGCGGCGGCGCGCCATCATCTATCGTTTCGCGGGCGACGACGCGACCTACGCCGAGCGCGGCCCGGGGCGGCCGAAACCGCTGCGCGACCCCGGCCTCAAGCCCGGCGATCCCTTTCCCCCCGATC
Organism: Alphaproteobacteria bacterium; assembly: GCA_965261735.1. Lineage (GTDB taxonomy): Bacteria > Pseudomonadota > Alphaproteobacteria > SHVV01 > SHVV01. The sequence goes on along the minus strand of OZ253470.1, from coordinate 3,893,898 downwards.
ACGACCAGTTCCCGCTCATCTGGCCGCCCCGCGCCGATACCGAGCGCACGGCCTCCGAGGCGCGATAGGGGGGCGCTGGAGCGGTCCCGCGATCGATCCTAGGTGCGCTGGCACGGTCCGCCGCACGGTTGCGCATCGCAGTGTCACTGTAGCATGATGCCACGCGTCATACTTCACGGGATAGGGAGGGTACCTATGTTTAACAGAACGGGACGTGCGCCGAGGCTGCGTTCGGCGGTGCTCGGCGGGATTGGCGCGCTCGTCGCGGCGGTCCTCGGGGCGTCGGTCGCCCAAGCCCAGACTTCCTACAGTTCGGGGAGCTTTCCCGGACCCTCTGTCAGTGCGCACCCCCTCGCGATCATTCTCGCCAAGGGCTACGACAAAAAGAACGGGTACTCGCTGGACTGGCAGATCCGCACCACGGGCGCCGCGTTCTATAACGACCTCTTCACCGGCGTCTACAACGGCATCCTGTTCTCGGGCCTCGACGTCATGGCGAAACAGTACAACAAGGGCGTGCCGATCCGTATCGTCAGCGGCAGCGCGGCCTACCCATGGCCCGTGGTGGTGCGGGCCGACAGCGGCATCAACAAGATCTCGGACCTCCGCGGCAAGACCGTCGGCTTCCCCAAGGTCTCGTATATCTGGGCCTACCTGACGCTGGTGCTCAAGCACCATGGGCTGGATATCGACAAGGACGTCAAGGTCATCAACCTCAACATCATCCAGGCCATCAACTTGCTCGAGCGCGGCGACTACGATGCCGCCACAGTGCTGACCGGACAGACGATCGACCTCTTCAGCAAGGCTCCCGGCAAGTTCCGGGTGCTGTTCTTCCCCGACGACGAGGTGGCCAAAATCCTCGGCCGTGGCCGCATGTATCAGGCGACCGCCATGCGCGCCGATTTCATCGATAAAAACCCGCAGGTCGTGAAGGGCGTGCTGCAGTCCGTTAGGGAGGCTCAGGCCCTGCTCGACAACGACATCGAGGAAGCCATCAAGATCCTCGGTCCCAAGACCAAGATCACGGGCGCCCAAGGCTCGGGCGGGGCCAGCCTCAAGGAGCACGTCGTGCGCTCGATGTACAAGGATGGCTTCGCCGGACGCACGATGCGCTGGTTTGCCGTGCCGGCCAAGGACCTCAAGGACATATTCATGGCCGAGTTCCAAATCTACAAGGACCTCGGGATCATCGAGAAGGTCCCCGACGAGGGCATCTTCCACCTCAACTAGCCTCGGTCGCGGAGGCGCCGTACGGTTGCGGCGTCTCCGCTCCCCCGCGGCCCGTCTCGGGGCGTTCCGGTTGAGTCGGCAGGATTGACGGCGATGGCGACGCGTGCATGAATCGCCGCCGCCACGCGCGGCGCCGTAGATGCGTCGCCGTGGCCGCGTCATATGTGAAGCCACAAAGCAAAACGGGAGGTTTTGTGAATCATTCCTTGACGAGGAGTCGGCAGGGAAAACCGTCGCAACGTAGTCTGCGTCATCTTGCGCTGGGCGCTTTTGGCGCGCTCGCCGCGCTGGCATTGGTTGCGCCAGGCGCGAGCGCCGACACCATGCTCGGCACGGTGAGCTTTCCTGGGCCATCGATGAGCGCGCATCCGGTCCCGATCATCCATGCCAAGAAGCTCGACGAGAAGTACGGCTCGAAGCACGACTGGAACATCCGGACCACGGCGGCCGCCTACCTCAACGACTTCTACACCAACGTTTACAACGGCCTACACGTCTCAGGCGTGAACTATCTCGCCGCCAACTACAACAAGGGCACACCCATTCGCATCATCGGCGGCGTGCTCGAGTTTCCTTATCCGGTCATGACCCGCGCCGACAGCGGCATCAACACGATCCAGGACCTCAAGGGCAAGACGCTCGGGACACCGAAAGGGTCCTACATCTACGCCTATGTGGTCGCGGCGTTGAAGAACGCGGGCCTGGAGCCCGAAAAGGACGTGAAGCTCGAGAACATCAATATCATCCAGGCGGTCCAGCTGCTCGAGCGGGGTGACTTCGACGCCGTCCTGACCACGCCCGAGCACTCGGCCAAGCTCGAGAAAGAGGCGCCGGGGGAGTTCAAGCCGGTATTCTGGCCCGACAAGGAAGTGGCCAGGATGCTGGGCGTCGACCACATGCTCCTGGTCTTCGCCGTGCACGTCGACTGGCTCAAGGAAAACCCGGGCAAGGCCAAAGCCGTGCTCGACACCATGCGTGACGTCCAGAGCATCATCGACAACGACCCCGATGGGGCGCAGGCTATCCTCGCGCCCAAGACCAAGATCACCGGCGGTAAGGGGTCGGGCGGCGCCAACGTCGAGGAGACCGTCTTCAACGCCATATACCGCGACGGTTTTCGCGGCCGCAAGATGCGCTGGTACGGCATCCCGGTGCAGGACATAAAGGCCCAACTCAAGAAGGAGTTCGAGCTCTACAAGGAGATCGGCTTCATCAAAGAGATCCCGGACGACGGTATCTTCCATATCGAGTAGGCCGGGCTCCGGGTTCGCCGGCACGCGACCGGCGGGAGAACGGTCTCGATCATCGTAGGCCGCTCTCCTCGCCGACCGCGGTAGCGGCATGGGCCGCCGACGGAGTGAGGGACATGACCACGGTCGTAGAGGTCGATTCGGTCGCTAAGGTTTTCGACTCGGGCCTTGACGGCGAGCGGTTCGTCGCCGTGCGCGACGTCTCGTTCGCCGTTGCCAAGGGCGAGGTCGTGTGCATCTGCGGCAAGACGGGCTGTGGCAAATCGACGCTCGTCAACATGCTGCTCGGGATCGATCCACCGACCCGGGGCACGATCCGGATCGACGGTCTGTCGCCTTCGGACGACTTCATGCAAATGCGCAACAAGCTTGCCGCGGTCTTCCAGACCGACCGGCTGCTGCCGTGGCGCAACGTCATCGACAACGCGGCGATCGGCCTCGAGGTCGGCGGTTTGAATAAGGCCGAGCGCCACGCCAGCGCCGGCGTTTGGCTCAAGAAGGTCGGCCTCGACGGGTGGGAGGAGGCTTACCCCCACCAGCTGTCAGGCGGCATGCGCCAGAGGGTGGCGATCGCACGCGCCTTCGTCATGGATCCGGCCGTGATCCTGCTCGACGAGGCGTTCGGGCACCTCGACGAGGTCACGGCACACAATCTGCGCCGCGACTGCATGTCGTTGATCGCGGAGATCGGGACCGCCGCCATCGTCGTCACCCACAACATCACAGAGGCCCTGGAGATGGGCACCCGAATACTCGTACTGGGAAAGCCGGCACGGGTGCTGTCCACGCACGAGCTCACAAAGATACGGGCGCAGGACGACTGGATGGTCCAGAGGGAGCACATCCGCGACGAAATCTTCCGCAACATCGACATCGAATCGACCGAGTGAGGCGGCGGATCACAACGGAGCCACGCGATGAGCGTTGAAATCACCAAAACCGCCGCAGTCGGTCAGACTGCGGACGAGCTGCTCGCGCCTGCGCGGCGCCCCTGGTACCGGGCGCTCGGCCTCAAGGGGGAGTCGTTCGGAACCGTCGTCGCGATCATTGCCATCCTGCTGTTCTGGCAGTTCGGCGGCGCCTACCTGCCGACCTACATCTTCCCCACCATTCCCATCGCGATCGAGCGCTTCCAGGAGGTCATGCTCCTCGAGGGCACCTACCTCGCGATCACGCAGACCCTGATTCGGATTCTCGGGGGCTTCGCCGTGTCCGCGGTCTTCGGGATCGCGGTCGGCGTGGTGATGGCGATGTCCAACACGGTGCAGTTCTTCGCGCGCCCGTTCATTCGCCTGATCATGGGCGTGCCGGCCCTGACGTGGGTTCTCCTCGGCGTGCTGTGGTTCCGCAACATGGAGCTGCGCGTTTGGTTCTTCATGTTCATCATCACCTTCCCGATCACGGCCCTGAATACCTACGACGGGGTCCGCGCGGTCTCCTTCGAGCTCTATCAGATGACCAAGGCGTTGCGGCCAACGCCCTGGGGCATGCTGAGACTGCTCGTCGTGCCGGCGGCGACGCCGTTCATCTTCTCGTCGCTGCGCCTCAGCCTCAGCTTTGCCGGCCGCATAGCCGTGTTCGCCGAGGCGTTGGCCGCGGGCACCGGCATCGGAGCCGAGATGATGCTCACCAATCAGCTGTTCGATACGGCCGGACTGATCGTGTGGACCTTCGTCCTGATCGTCGTGCTGTCGCTGATGGACGGCATACTCGAAATCCTCGAACGGCGCTGGTTTAGGTGGCGACGGGAGTTCAAGGACTGACCGCGAGGGCCACGGCCACGCGGGCGGCGAGGCGCGCGTTGGCCTCGAGGAGCGCGCGGTTGCAGAGCCCGGTTCGCCCGCCCGAAAGGCGATCGAGCGCCGCCAACACGTAGGGGGTGAGGGCGCCGCCGCCCACCCCTCGCGCCGCCGCCTCGGCGAGAGCCTCCTCGACCAGGGTTTCAACCTCGCGCCCCGGTAGCGCGGCCGCGGCCGGCGGCGGCTGGCAGATTACCACTCCACTCGTCAGGGACAGCGCGCGCTGCGCCGAGAGAAGATGCTTAAGCCCGTCCACGTCGTCGACGGCATGGGCGAGCGCGAGGCCGCTATCAGCGCTGTAGAAGGCCGGGAATTCGCTGCAACCGAATCCGACAACGGCGACGCCCTCTGTCTCGAGCGCCTCCAGCGTCGCCGGCAAGTCGAGCAGCGCCTTGGCCCCCGCACACACCACGGCGACGCCGCGGCGGCCGAGCTCGACGACATCGGCCGAGACGTCGTGGGATCTCGCCCAGCCGCGGTGCACACCGCCGATTCCCCCCGTCGCCAGGATGGCGATACCGGCGGCGGCGGCGATACGGACCGTGGCGGCGACGGTGGTACCGCCATCGGCGCCGGCGGCACACAGAGGCGCGAGGTCACGGGTCGCGCACTTGGCCGCACCGCCGCTGGCGAGCCGCGCCATCTCCTCGCCCGTGACGCCGACCCGGACCTCACCCCCAATAACCCCGATCGTGGCCGGAACGGCACCCTCGTCACGTACTGCGGCCTCGAGAGCGCGTCCGACAGCCAGGTTGTCGAGCGCGGGGAAGCCGTGAGCGATGAGAGAGGATTCGAGCGCCACGACGGGCGCGCCGGTTGCGAGCGCGCGGCCGACCTCGCCGCTGGGGGTGAATCTCATGGGCCGGCCCGCGGCGATGGGCCCCGGCTATACCGGCGAATCGATACCGCTCGCCGCGAGTTCGCCGACGAGGCTCTCCTTGAGGCGCGCCAACGCCGCCTCGTTGGGGCCTTCGCAGCGCGCCACCAGAACCGCCTGCGTGTTCGAGGCGCGCAACAGCCACCATCCGTCCGGCGTCGTCACACGGACACCGTCGATATCGACGAGATCCGCGCCGGCCGCGCGCAATCGCCCCTCGACCTCGGCGACGACCTCGAACTTGCGCTCCTCGGAGCACGGGAACCGCAGCTCCGGCGTGTTGACGAGGACCGGGAGCTGATCGTGCAGGTCGGCAAGGCTCGAGCCCGACCCGACCAAGACATTGATCAGTCGGATGGCGGCATAGAGCGCGTCGTCGAACCCGTAATAGCCATCGGCGAAAAAGATGTGTCCACTCATCTCACCCGCCAGCGGCGCGCCGACCTCGGCCATCTTGCTCTTGATCAACGAGTGGCCCGAGTGCCACATCAGGGGTGCCCCGCCGAGGCGTGCGATCTCGTCGAACAGGACCTGGCTCGCCTTGACGTCGGCGATGATGGTGGCGCCCGGGTTGCGGCCGAGGACGTCACGCGCCAGCAGGGCCAAGAGCTGGTCGCCCCAGAGAATGCGCCCGAGCCCGTCGATCACGCCGATGCGGTCGCCGTCGCCATCGAAGGCGAAGCCGAGATCCAGCTTCTCCCGTGCGACCATGTCCTGAAGCTGAACGAGGTTATCCGGCACCGTCGGATCGGGATGGTGGGCGGGGAACAGGCCATCGATTTCCGCGTTGAGGAGCACATGGCGCCCGCCAAGCGCGGCGGTGAGGCGGGTCACCGCTTGCCCGGTAGCGCCGTTGCCGGAATCCCAACCGATAGCCAACGAATCGAGCTCGGCGCAATCCGCTCTGAGCCGCGCGACATAGTCGTCGAGCACGGCGACCTCTTCGACGCTGCCACGGCCGACGCCGTAGTCCCCCTTTGCCGCGAGGCTGCCGAGCTCCGCTATGTCACGGCCGAAGAACGCCGCCTTGCCGCGCATCATCTTGAAGCCGTTGTGTGTGGGCGGGTTGTGGGAGCCCGTGACCATCAGGCCGCCGTCGGCGCCCAGCGTGTGGACCGCGAAATAGAGCATGGGCGTCGGCCCGAGACCGACACGCACCACCGCTATGCCTGCCGACGCGAGACCCTCGGCCGCCGCCGCTTCCAGTACCGGCGAGCGGAGCCTCCCGTCGTAGCCGAGGCAGATGCGCCGGCCGCCGCCGCGCGCGATTATCGTCGCGAAGGCGGCGCCCACGGCGCGCGCGTCGTCTTCGGTCAACGTTTCGCCGACGATGCCGCGGATATCGTATTCACGCAGGATCGTGTGGTGAAATCGATGTCCCGGCGCCATGCCCCTAGGCCTGCCCGGGGTCCACGCCCGCCGCGGGGCGGCCGAGCGAGACGTACTCGATCCCCGCGGCCGCCATTTCCCGCGGGTCATAGACATTGCGCAGGTCGACCACCAGCGGCCGCGCCATGTCGCTCCTCAGGCGCTCGAGGTCGAGGGCGCGAAACTCGTTCCACTCCGTCACGATGGCGAGGGCATCCGCGCCGTGGGCGGCTTCATACGCCCCCTCGCACCAGACGACGCCATCAAGCCAGCGCCGGGCCTCGTCCATGCCCTCGGGATCGAACACGCGCACCGTGGCCCCCGCCCTGGTGAGCGCCGGTATGATCTCGAGGCTCGGTGAGGCTCGCATGTCGTCGGTGTTGGGCTTGAACGTCAGGCCGAGCACGGCGACCGTCTTGCCGGCGACCGAGCCCCCGCTCGCGGCGATGATGCGCTCCGCCATCGCCTTCTTTCGTGCCTCGTTGACGTCGACCACGGCCTCGATGATGCGGCTCGGCGCGCCGCTCGATTGCGCGATACGCACCAGCGCGAGCGTGTCCTTGGGGAAGCAGCTGCCGCCAAAGCCGGGGCCGGGGTGGAGGAACTTGGCGCCGATGCGGCCATCGAGCCCCATGCCGCGCGCCACGACCTGGACGTCGGCGCCGACCTTCTCGCATAGATCGGACATCTCGTTGATGAAGGTGACCTTGGCCGCCAGGAAAGCGTTGGCCGCGTACTTGACGAGCTCCGCGGTCTCGAGGCTGGTGAAAAGGACCGGCGTTTCATTGAGGAACAACGGCCGATAGATCGCCCGCAAGACGCCTTGGGCGCGCTCCGACTCGACGCCGACCACGACACGATCGGGCCGCATGAAGTCGTTGATCGCCGAGCCCTCGCGCAGGAACTCGGGGTTGGCGGCCACGTCGAAGTCGGCGTCCGCCCGCTTGGCACGCATGAGTCGCTCGACCTTACGCCCGGTGCCGACGGGCACGGTCGATTTCGCGACCACGACGGTGTAGCCATCGAGTGCCTCGGCAATCTCCTCGGCGACACCGTAGACGAAGGACAGATTGGCGTGGCCGTCACCGCGCCGGCTCGGCGTGCCGACGGCGATCATCGCCACGTCCGACGCGGCGACCGCCTGCTTGAGATCGGTGGAAAAGCTGAGCCGGCCGGCTTTGACGTTGCTTTCGACCAGGGCACCGAGGCCAGGTTCGAAGATCGGAATCTCGCCGCGTACAAGGCGCTCGATCTTGTCGGCGTCACTGTCGACGCAGATGACGTCGACGCCGAACTCCGAGAAGCAGGCGCCCGACACCAACCCGACATAACCCGTTCCGATCATCGCGATTCTCATCGCGGCCGCTCCCTAAATCTGGTGAACCGTGAATCGACGCCTAGCGGGCGGCGGCCTGGCCGACGGAACCGTCGTCGCCGAGCACCTCCCGAAGATAGGCCTCGAGATCGGGTCGAAGATCGTCTCGGCTCAGCGCGTAGGCGATGTTCGCTTGAAGGAAACCGCCCTTGTCGCCGCAATCGAATCGCCGACCCTCGAAACGAAAAGCATGAAACGGACCCTGGCCGACCATCCACGCCAGGGCGTCGGTGAGCTGGATCTCGCCGCCAGCACCGCTTTGCATGCGGTCCAAAAAGGTAAAGACCTCGGGTTGCAGGATGTAGCGGCCGATGACCGCGAGTGTGGACGGAGCCTGCTCCGGGGCCGGCTTCTCGACCAATCCCCGCACCTCGGCACATTGACCCTCGGTATCCCCGCAATCGACGATGCCGTAGCGCGACACGTGTTCGCGCGGCACATCCAGGGCCGCCACGAGATTGCCGCCCAAGTCTGCGTAGGCGTCGACCATCTGCTTCAGGCACGGGGTTTCGGCCAGCACGAGGTCGTCGGCGAGAAGCACCGCAAAGGGCTCGTCGCCGACGAGCCGGCGGGCGCACCAAACCGCGTGCCCGAGGCCAAGGGGTTCCTGCTGCCGGGTATAGGCGACCTGGCCCGCGGGTGGCAGCCATTCGCGAACCGATTCGAGGGCCTCGGCGCGATCCTTCGCCGCCAATTGGTCCTGGAGCTCGTAGGAATGATCGAAGTGGTCCTCGATCGCGCTCTTGCCGCGCCCGGTCACGAAGATCAGCTCCTCTATGCCGGCGGCGCGCGCCTCGTCGACGGCGTAGTGGATCAGCGGCTTGTCGACGACGGGAAGCATCTCCTTGGGCATCGCCTTGGTCGCCGGCAGGAAGCGGGTACCGAGCCCGCCAACGGGAAAAACGGCCTTACGGACCAGATACGGCATGGCGACCCCTGGAGAGGCGAAACCGGGCCGGCTTGGCCGGCAATAGCCGAGCCGGCCCGCCCGGGTGCCCGTTGTTGTGCCATGGCGGGCCGGGGCGAGGCAAGCTCCGCCTAGTGGATTGATTCCAACGTTTGGAACCCTCTGTTTCGTGCGGCGATGATATGATCGGGGTCGGCTTTCCAGATGAAGGGTTTTGGGTTTGCGTCATTGTATTCGCGGACAAATCGGTTGATGGCGGCCTGAAGGTCGACGACGGATTGGAAGACGCCGTATTTGAGCCTGCGCCGCGTTAGTTTGGCGAAGAAGCCCTCGACGGCATTGAGCCACGAGCACGAGGTTGGCGTGAAGTGGAAGGTCCAGCGTGGATGGCGGGCGAGCCAGGCGCGGACCTTGTCCTTCTTGTGCGCGGCGTAGTTGTCGAGGATGACGTGGACGGCCTTGTCCGTCGGCACCTCGCGCTCGATGCGGTTGAGGAAGCGGATGAACTCCTGATGGCGGTGGCGCTGCATGTTCTGTGCGATGACCGTACCGTCCAGCACGTTGAGCGCGGCGAACAGCGTCGTCGTGCCATGCCGTTTGTAATCATAGGTCATCGTACCGGCGCGGCCCTTCTTCATCGGCAAGCCGGGTTGGGTGCGGTCGAGCGCCTGGATCTGTGATTTCTCATCAACCGACAGCACCACGGCATGGGCCGGCGGATCGACATACAAGCCGACGATATCTGTGAGCTTCTCGGCGAAGGCGGGATCATTGGAGAGCTTGAAGTGCCGCCAGCGGTGCGGGCTGAGGCCATGGGCCTTCCAGATCGATTGGACCGTCGACGCCGCGACGCCAGCAACCTTCGCCATCGCGCGCAGCGTCCAGTGGGTCGCCTCGTGCGGCGGCGCTTGCTGGGTCAGGCGGACGATCTCGGCGACGCGCTCCGGCGGGATCGGCGCTTTGCCAGGCGGACGGGACCTGTCGCGAAGCAAGCCGTTGACACCCTCGTGCATGAACCGCTCCTGCCAGCGCCAGACACAGGTCTTGGACTTGCCGGTCTCGGCCATGATCGACGAGTTCCCGAGCCCCTCGTCGCTCTTCAGGATGATCCGCGCCCGCCAGACATGTTTCTGCGAGCTCTTCGGGTCCGCGACGATAGCTTGCAATCGCTGACGGTCGCCAGACGTGACAGTAAAATGGATGCCGGTGCGCATAGCACAGACTCGCATGACACCGCACAATACGGAATCTCAAATCGGACTCTTTCGTTCCGATCAATCCACTAGCCGCCGAGCAGCAACTCCTTGGCCTGGTTGATCTTTGCCGCGAGGTAGGTCGATCCGCCCTGGTCGGGATGGATCTTCAGCAGGAGCCGGTGATGCGCCTCCTTGATGTCCTCGGCCGGTGCATCGGGCTCGAGCCCCAGCACCTGGTAGGCCTCTTCGCGACTCATCGGCTGGTCGCCTCCGGCGGCGGCGCCCTCGGCGTCGACGTGTTCGCGCCATTCGACGCCGTGGGCGCGGTCGAGGTAGGTCTCGAGGAGCGACACCGATTGCGGGTCGTGACGCCGGCACTCGCCGAGCACGAACAGCAACTCCTCCACGGAAAGAGCGTCGAGGTCCTGCCCGGCGTAACGGCCGCGGAGCACGCGGCCACGGATCACACCGGAATCGTGATCGAGCGTCATCTCCAGGTAGTCGGTCGCCACCTGTGAGCTCTGCCCGACCGTGGGTCCGGCCTGCACGCCGTAGCGGCGCCGGCGCAGCCGGCGCAGGAGCGGTGCCGCCACGAGCAGTGCCGGCAGCAGGATCGGCAGGCGAAGGGCCAGGAACACGCCGATGACGCCAACCACGCAAACGGCGCCCCACCGCACGACCTTGGCCAAGGTTGCAGGGTCCGCCGAAAGGAACCATCGGGCGAGCAGCCCGGCCGCGGCCAGCATGCAGAGACCGAGGACGAACCAGGCGATCACGGTTTCACCCCTTGAGCTGCTTACTCAATAGAAACACGTCACGGCTCGCGCGCCGGCTGAAATCGACGAGCGCACGCCGACCACCGGCCGCGAACACCGCAACCGCGCTCAGCAGGTCGCGGAGCTGGCGTGCGCTCGAGTAATCGAAGCTGCAGTAGGCGCCCTTGGTGAGATTCGCGATCTCCTTGAAGGTGCGCATGGCCCCGGGCTCGCTGCCCTCCTGGAAGACGAACGCCGGCACACCCAGCATGCCGAGCTCACCGGCGCGAGCGCACAACGGATCGATATCTTCCTCGCAGCAGTCGCCGATAAACACGACCGCATCCACGTGCTTCTTCCGGGTCTCCTGAATGGCGTGGTGCAGGACCCGGCCGATCTGAGTTTCACCGCCGAGGCAGAACACGGCCGTCATCTCTCGCACCAACTCGGCCGAGTTGCTTACCCATCCGGTCGCCCGGAACTCGTGAAAGCCGCGGTAGAAAACCATTTGCACGTCGAGGCCGCCGAGCGCCGCGGTCTCGGTAAACATCTGCCCTTGGATCTGGCAGGCGCGGTCCCAGGTGGGTTCGCGGCTCGCGGTCGCATCGAGGGCGAAGATCAGCCGCCCGCGCTGGCTCGTGGGCCCGCGCGTGGGGATCGCCGCGACCTTCTGTAGAAACGTCTCGACCCCTCGAGGCGCAGAAGCGCGGGAGACATCACCCTCTTTTTTCGCCGCCATGAATCCCTGTGCGCGGCCTGGTCAAGCACCCAGGTCCCGGAAGTCTAGCGAAAATGCCTGAATCCCGTCCACTGTGCGCGGCCGCCCGCTACGTCAAACATAGGCAGTCGGGGTCGGGCTGCGCAAGGTCTCGCGCGTGCACGCACCGCGGAAGCGAGTCCTCGAAGCGCGCGCTCAGTTGCTTTCGCTACGGACGTGGATCACGCCCTTGGGATGGAACGCGCGAAAGGCGAACGCGAAGTCGACGCTGTAAGGGGCGTCCTCGAGCTTGCCGCTCGCGGCCCGGCGTTGCACGATGACGTTGCCGACGTCCATGCCCTTGGCGATACGCGACGAATCGAGTGCCGAGTTCTGGCCTGGCTCCCACGTCAGGATGAGCCCGCCGGCCTCGATCATGCGCTTTTCGCGGAGCGCTTCGAGGCTCCACGCCTCGTCCCCGATGGTGACGACGCGGGCCAAGGGTGCGATCTCCGTTGGCAGGTCGCCGCGGAAAAAGCCGTAGGGGCGGGAGCGGGAATCGTAGCTGACGTAGGGGTTGCGGCCGTAGCTGCGAACCGGCCGGCTCGGCACCAGGACCTGGCCGGCCGGCGCCCGGGCGCGGAAGCGGGCGAAGGATTCGAGGCGCGCGGGGACCAGTGTCAGACGCGCGCCCGTGAACTCGCCGACAATGGCCTCGCCGAGAAACTGCTGCCACCAGCTCTCGGTCTGGCGGTCGTACATGACGAGGTCGGAGTTGCGCAGCTTGCCCGTGGTGCCGAAGTCGAGAACCCGGCCCCCGAGCCGGCGGTCGAAGACGAGACCCGTGTTGCACAGCGGGCAGAATGTGACCGAGACCGGCACACCGCCCACGGTGTCGTTGACGATCTCGTGCCAGATCAGGACCTGTAGCGGATAGGCGCGCGCGTCGCCGTTGATGACGACACCGATCACCGGCTCCATATCGCCGAGATGGTCGACTTCGGCGATCGCCTTGAACTCGGGCTCGTCGATCGACGGGATACCGTCCTTGGGCGGCCCACCCGAGAGGATCTCGGAATAGTCGACCGCCGTTTTGGAGAAGTCCGTGCGCGGCCACTCGCGCTGCCAGGCGGCGGGATTGGCGGACGCCGAGGCGACGCCGAGGAGGCCGAAGGCAAAGAGCGCGGCGGAGATGCGACGCACCATGGTGTCAAACTCCCTGCTGCTGCGCGGGTTGTTACGCGGGGCCGCTCAACAGGGGATGTTGCAGAGGCCCCGCCAATAAGCAAGGTCAACACCTTCACACTTTGGTGAGCGATGGGACAAGCGGGAATAAACGTGGGCAAGCGGGTGTGCCATCGCCCGCGGCCGGCGGCGCCAGCCCAGGCTCGCGCGCGTTGATGGTTGATCGGGTCGACTGCGTCGTCGTCGGCGCCGGGGTCATCGGGCTCGCCGTCGCCCGTGCGCTGTCGCTGTCCGGCCATGAGGTCATTGTGCTGGAGGGGGAAGCCACGACCGGGGCGCATACGAGCTCGCGTAACAGCGAGGTCATTCACGCCGGGATCTACTACGCCGCGAACAGCCTCAAGGCACGGCTGTGCGTTCCCGGCAAGGAGGCTTTGTACGCCTATTGCGCGAGCCGCGGCATCGCCCACCGCCGCACCGGAAAACTCATCGTCGCCACCGCACCCGATCAGATCGCCACACTCGAGCGCCTGCGCCGGACCGGGCGGGCCAACGGGGTTACTGACCTCGAACTCATCGACGGCCAAGCGGCACTGCAGCTCGAGCCTCGCTTGCGTAGCGTCGGCGCGCTGCTCTCCCCCTCGAGCGGCATCCTCGACAGTCACGCCCTGATGCTTAGCCTGCAGGGCGAGGCCGAGTCGCACGGCTGCGTCATCGCCCTGCGCCATTCACTTCGTCGCGGCGTCGCGCGGCCCGGCGAGTTTCTCCTCGACGTCGCCGCGCAAGGCGGAGAAAACTCGCGGCTCTCGTGCCGCGTGCTGGTGAACGCCGCGGGCCTCGGCGCGCCCGCGGTGGCACGCTCGCTCGACGGCATGCCGGACGGTGCAATCCCGAGCTACACGCTGGTGAAGGGTAGCTACTTCGGCTTCCGAGGCCGGGCGCCCTTCACCCGCCTCGTCTATCCCGTCCCCGGCCGAGCCTCCCTCGGCATCCACTTCACCCTCGACCTCGCGGGACAGGCGCGCTTCGGCCCCGACCAGGAGGTCGTCACGGGAATCGATTACGGCGTCGATCCGGCCCGCGCGCGGCATTTCTATACCGCGGTGCGAGAGTTCTTCCCCGGCTTGGAGGACGACGCGCTGCAGCCCGCCTACTCGGGCATCCGACCGCGCGTGGACGGCGGCTCCGGCGGCTCCGCCGACTTCACGGTTCAAGGCCCCGATATCCACGGAGTGGTCGGCCTCATCAACCTGTTCGGCATCGAATCACCCGGGCTGACTTCGTCCCTGGCCATCGGCGAACATGTCCGTGCGCTCATCGACGGCGGTAGCGCCGGGTGAGCCGGTTGCACCGCAAGGGGCGGATAAGCTAGGGTCCGCGCGCCTAGGGGGAGTTCTCGCGCCATGACACGATGGGTCGTTGTCGTCGTCCTGCTGGCCCTTGCGGCCACGCCCGCCGCCGCGAGCGGCACGAGCTGGGGATTGGAGGCGTGGCTCTCTGGGGCCACCGCCGTTACCACCGCGACGGACCGCCAGTGGAAGGGCAATTTCGGCGTCGGGACCGGCGTCGCCCCGGACTACCTCGGCAGCGCCGATTATGAAGGCGTGATCCTGCCGCTCGTGGACATCGAGTGGCGCGGCAGATACTTTCTCAGCACCCAGCGCGGACTTGGCGTCAACCTGTTCCGAGACCGAACGCTCCGGGCAGGCCCCCGCATTACCTACGACCTCGGCCGCGATTCCGGCGACAATCCCTTCCTCGCCGGCCTGACGGACGTCGACCCCAGCCTCGAGGCCGGCTTTTTCTTCGAGCTCTACCGTGGCAATTGGCGCTATACCGGCGATCTGCGCAACGGCATCACCGACGGCCACGACGGCCTTCTCGGCAGCTTCGGCGTCGCCGTCGGCGGCCGCATCAGCGAGCGCGCCAGCCTGATCTTCGGCGGCGATCTCACTTGGATGGATTCGGACTACGCGCAGGCCTACTTTGGCGTTCTCGCGGGCCAGGCAGCCAGCGGGCGCCCAGCGTTCGAGGGCACTGCTGGCGTTCGCGACGTCTCCGGCCGCGGCACGCTCGTCTACAACATCAATCCCACGATCTATGTGTCGCTCGACGCGCGTGTGAACTGGTTCATCGAGCCCGTCGACAGCCCTTTGGTGCAGGACCCTTATCAATTCTTCGGCGGCGCCATCCTCGGCTACCGCTTCTAGCCGTAGGGCTGATTGTGACGGGCGAACGGTGGCGCTTGCGGGTGTGCGCCAATGTTGCGCCGGGGGCCCCGCCCGCGTAACGGAAAACCGCCGCCACCCGCGGGCATGAACGATCGGTTCCTTTTCTGTACCCTTATTGAATGGCCCCTACCGGTCCCCAGATACCAGGTGTGCCGGAAACGTCGTTGAGGGTCGCGTATGCCCGTCTTTGGATCGAAGAGTTTCGACGACCACGAGCAGGTCGTTTTCTGCCGCGACGTGGACTCCGGCCTCAAGGCCATCATCGCCATACATGACACGACGCTCGGCCCCGCACTCGGGGGCGCGCGTATGTGGCCCTATGCGTCCGAGGACGAGGCCGTCGAGGACGCGCTGCGGCTCGCGCGCGGCATGACCTACAAGGCGGCCCTGGCAGGGATCGCATTGGGCGGTGGCAAGTCGGTCATCATCGGCGACCCGGCGCGAGACAAGTCCGAGGCCCTGTGGCTCGCCTTCGGACGTTTCGTCGATTCGCTGGGTGGACGCTACATCGTCGCCGAGGACGTCGGCACGTCGGTCGAGGATATCGAGATCGTGCGCCGAGCCACGCCCCATTCGGCGGGTCTCGCATCGGCGAGCGGCGATCCCTCCGGTGCCACCGCGTTCGGCGTCTACCAGGGTATTCTCGCCGCGGTGGCGTGTAAGCTTGGGCGCGAGGGCGTCTCGGGGCTCACCTGCGCGGTTCAGGGGCTGGGCCATGTCGGGATGCGGCTTTGCGACTATCTCGCACGCGACGGCGCCGAGCTCGTGGTCAGCGACATCAATGCCGACCGGGTGGCCGAGGCTGTATCGCGCTACGGCGCGACCGCGGTGGCGCCCGAGCGAATCCATGCCGTGGCCGCCGACGTCTTCGTTCCCTGCGCCCTTGGCGCGGTGATCAACGACCGGACGATCCCCGAGCTCGGCGCGGCCGTCGTCGCCGGCTCGGCCAACAACCAGCTCGCCGAGGACCGCCACGGCGCCGCGCTGGCTGAACGCGGCATCCTTTACGCCCCGGACTACGTCATCAATGCCGGCGGCGTGATCAACGTGTCTTACGAGCGCACGGGGTACGACCGCGACCGCGCCTTCAATCACGCGGCCAGGATCCGCCGCACGCTCGAATCCCTCTTCGCCAAGGCTGCCGCCGAGGGTACGCCGACGAACGTGATGGCCGACCGCATCGCCCGGGAGCGCATCCGCGCCGCCAAGCGCGGGCCGGCATCCGCCGCTGCGCCCGCAACTCGGGTCGCCTAGCTCAGCCGCGGCTCACTCGTCCATCGCCAGCAGCGCCGGATTGCCGCCCATGGCGGCGGTATTGACGCTCAACGCCCGTTCATGGGCGAAGCGCGCGAGATAGTGCGGGCCGCCCGCCTTGGGGCCGGTCCCCGACAGCCCTTCGCCGCCGAAGGGCTGCACGCCGACGACGGCACCGATCATGTTGCGGTTGACGTAGAGGTTGCCGACCCGCGCCGCCGCCTGGATGTCGCGCGCGGTGGTATCGATGCGGCTGTGCACGCCGAGGGTAAGGCCGTAGCCGGTGCGCCCGATCTGTCCGAGCACGGCATCGATGTCGCCGGAGGCGTAGCGCACGACGTGCAGGATCGGCCCAAACACTTCTCTGTCGAGCAGGTCGAGGCTCGCGATCTCGAAGGCGCGCGGCGCGAAGAACGTGCCGTGCTCGAGGCCCGGGGGCAGGGCTAGCTCGTACAACAGGTGCGCCTCGCGCTCCATGCGCGCCGCGTGCGCCGCGAGCACCGCGTGGGCCTCGGCGTCGATCACCGGACCGAGGTCGGTCGACAGCAGCGCCGGGTCGCCGATGCGCAGCTCGGCCATGGCGCCCACCAGCATGGCCAGTACCGGCTCGGCGATGTCGTCCTGGAGGAAGAGGACGCGGAGCGCCGAGCAGCGCTGCCCGGCGCTGTTGAATGCCGACTGCAGCACGTCGCCGACGACCTGCTCGGGCAGCGCCGAGGAATCGACGATCATCGCGTTCTGGCCGCCGGTCTCGGCGATGAGTGGGACAATGGGCCCTTCGCGGCGCGCCAGCGCCTGGTTGATCAGACGCGCGGTCGCCGTCGAGCCGGTCATCGCCACGCCGGCAATTCGTGGATCGGCAACCAGCGCCGCCCCCACCGTCTCGCCGGGACCGGGAAGCAGGTGGAGAACGTCGGGCGGAACCCCCGCCTCGTGCAGCAGGCGGACCGCGAGATCGGCGATGAGGGGTGTTTGCTCGGCCGGCTTGGCGAGGACCGCGTTACCGGCGGCCAACGCCGCCGTCACCTGCCCCGTGAAGATCGCGAGAGGAAAGTTCCTTGCCTATCCGGTTAACGCCCATGACCGCTACATGTAGGGTGCCGCCACTCTCCCGAGTAAAGCTCGGCATAGGTTGGAGCAGAGGTGTCGCCCGCGATGCCGAGCAATGAGCGGAAGGCGTTGAACGGGTAGAACCGCCTGTTGAAGCGGAAGGTGAACTCGTTGAGGTAGGCTTGTAGGTGCTGGTGGCTAACGCCGTGGTGAGATACCGATCAGCCACGTCTTCAGGTTGGCGAAAACCAGATGGATGATCGGCAGGTATTGCTCGGCAACCTCTGGATCACCACACTCGGCAACAGCGAAGTGCTCATAGCCGCGCTTACCGAGGCCAGCATAGCCGCTCCAATCGTCAGTAACGATCAGCGATCGCGGCGCGACGGTGCTCTCGACGAACCCACAGAGCGACTCGGCGCTACGGTCGAGCACGACGGCGAGCCGAACGCGTCCGGCATAGCGTCCGTCTTTCCGGTTGTCGAGCTTGGTGCCCGGCTTTCGATGACGCACCTCGATGGCACAGGAGACGGGAACCTTGTGGTGAACACCACGGCCTTCCCCACGCGTTCGCCCGCCAACCCAGGTTTCGTCCACCTCAACATGGTTCTTGGGCTGTCCACCGATCCTGTCTTGGTTGGGCCGCACCATGCCCGAGCGGAGCTTGTGGAGAATTTGAAAGGCCGTCTCGTAGCGCGAAAGACCAAGTTGCCGCTGAAACTGCACGGCGGACATGCCGGGCGTCTGACTGGCGACCAGATAAGCGGCCCAGAACCAGACGTTCAGCGGAGTGTGGCTACGCTCCATCACTGTTCCCACCGTCAGCCCGGTGTTCTGGCGGCACTTGCGGCAGCGCAGGACGCCAGGGCGGTTTTCAAAGTGGAACGGCTCTCCCGCCGTGCCGCAGTGCGGGCAGGCAAAGCCGTCTCCCCAGCGGGCTTTCTCCAGGTAGGCGGCGCAGGCCGCATCATCGGGGGAAAGTCGCTGGAACTCGGGTAGCGAATGCGGGAATGGGAGATCGGCGCGGTCGAGAACATCCATGGCGCGCTCCCCTATATCCGGGTTGCGCCCATTCTAGCCCTAGTGGGTGTGGGTGTAAACCGGATAGGCAAGGAAAGTTCCACGGGCTGATGCAGGCGAAGACGCCGCGGCCGTGGAGCGAGACCTGGTTGGTCTCGCCGGTCGGCCCCGGCATGTCGCGGGGGTGCGCGAAGTCGGCGCGCGCGCGGGCCGCGTAGTAGCGGCAGAAGTCGACGGCCTCGCGCACCTCGGCCAGCGCATCTTCGATCGTCTTGCCGGCTTCACGCACCGCCAGCGCCATCAACGCCGCGGCGTTCGCCTCGAACAGCTCGGCCGCGGCCTCGAGTCCGTCGGCGCGTTCCGCCGCCGGAGTCGCGTCCCAACCGCCGGCCGCCGCGGCCGCGCGATGGAGCGCCGCGCTGACCGCGGCCTCGTCCGCCTCGACCACCTCGCCGACGACGCGAAGGTTGTCCGCAGGATCGAGCACCGGCCGCGACGCCCCCTGGCGCGCTGAGCCGGCGATCAGGGGCGCGGCCCGCCAAGGGCGCGCCGCGGCCTCGGCCATGGCCTCGGCCAGAGGCGCGAGCGTCGCCGGATCTTGAAGGTCGAGCCCGGCCGCATTAGCGCGCTCGGCGCCGTAGAGCCGCGCCGGCAGGGGGATACGCGGGTGAGGCTTGGTCGCATGGCCGCGCCACGCCTCGACCGGATCGGCGATCAGGTTTTCGATTGGCGCGTCGAGGTCGGCGATGCGATTGACGAACGAGGTGTTGGCGCCGTTCTCGAGTAGTCGGCGTACGAGGTAGGGTAGGAGATCCTCGTGGCTGCCGACCGGCGCATAAATGCGCAGTGCGAGCCCAGAGCCGGCCTCGAGCGCCGCCCCGTAGAGCGCCTCGCCCATGCCGTGCAGGCGCTGAAACTCGAGCTCGCGGCCCCTCCCGGCCAGGGCCCGCACCGCCGCGAGCGTATGGGCGTTGTGGGTCGCGAACTGGGGGTAGAAGGCGTCCCCGGCCGTGAGTAGGCGCCGGGCACAGGCCAGGTAGGAGACGTCGGTGGCGCTCTTGCGCGTGAACACCGGATAGCCGTCGAGGCCGCGCTCCTGGGCACGCTTGATCTCGGTGTCCCAGTAGGCCCCTTTGACGAGGCGCACCGGGATGCGGCGGCCGTGATTCCGGGCGAGCTCGGCGAGCCAGTCAATGAGCGGGGCGGCACGCTTCTGATAGGCCTGGACGACGAGCCCCAAACCCGGCCACGCGCCGAGCGCCTCATCGCCGTGGACGGCGGCGAACGCATCGAGGCAGACCTCGAAGCGGTCGGCCTCCTCGGCATCGACAGTGAGGCCGATGTTGCGCTCCTTCGCGGCCAAGGCTAGGCCCTTTAGCACGGGCACGAGCTCGGCGATCGCGCGGCGATGCTGGGCGAACTCGAAGCGCGGGTGCAGCGCCGACAGCTTGACCGAGACGCTCGGGCCCTCGAACACCGCGCCGGCGGCGTTGTGCTTGGCCGCGTTGCCGACCGCCTCGACCGCATGATGGTAGGCCCGCGCGTAGCGCTCGGCGTCGGCCCGCGTGTGCGCGGCCTCGCCCAGCATGTCGTAGGAATGGCGCACGCCATCGGCCCCGGACCCATCGGCGCGCGCCAGCGCCTCCTCGATGGTGCGGCCCATGACGAACTGGCCGGCCATGATGTGCATCGCCTGGCGCAGCGCCTGGCGGATCACGGGTTCGCCGCTGCGCGAGGCGAGACGGCTGAGAAAATCGCCGACGTTGCGGACGATGCCGGGATCGAGCGCGATGATGCGGCCCGTGAGCATCAGGCCCCAGGTCGAAGCGTTGACCAGGAGCGAGCCGCTGCGCCCGAGATGGCCCTCCCAGTCGGCGCCCGAGAGCTTGTCGCGGATCAGCCGGTTGGCGGTGTCGGCGTCGGGGATGCGCAGCAGGGCCTCGGCGAGGCACATCAGCACGACGCCTTCGTCGGTCGACAGGCCGTACTCGACGAGGAACGCTTCGATGCCGCCGCTCGCGGGCCCGGCCTCACGGACCGCCGTTACCAGCTGGCGCGCGCGCTTCGCGATGGCGCGCTTCTCGGCCGCCGTAAGCTGGGCATCCGGCAGCAGGGCCTCGACCGTGGCCGCTTCGTCGGCGCGCGTGGCCGCCCAAATGCGCGAGCGCAGCGGGTCCGCCGGCGGCGGCGCCTCCTCGAAGATCATGGGCAACAATAGGAGGGCGCGGCCCGTCGCCTCAAGAGCGGAAAGGCGCGGCCTACAGCAGCCCTAGCGTTCGGAGCTCGGCGGCGAGCTCCGGCGGGACGCCGGCGGCGGCGGCGCCGTCGAGATCGGGCGGCGCGTCGATGTCGGCGAGGTAGCGCCACCCCTGGTGCGGCCGGCGCGGCTGCGGCTCGGTGCGCACGAGTGCGGGATCGAGCACCAGGGCGCAGCGCTTGCCCTCTGGCGCCTGGTGGGCCAGGCGTTCGATGGCGATAATGCGCTGGCGCACGCGGATACAGCCCCTAATGACCCAGTAAATCGATCCGCCGTCGAGGATCTCGGCGGCGCGCTGCGGGCGGTGGCGGGTGAGATGCTGGATGCGGGGCGCCTCGCTGGCCGCGCGCTGGCGCGCCAGCCGGGCCGCCTGCCAGCGCACGAGCTCGCCGACCTCATCGACGCCGACGCTCATCTTGAGTAGGTGGAGGGGCATCGCCAAGACCTCGCCGCCGAACGCTGTCTTAGCGGACCGGCGCACGCCCGATAGGCGTGGTTACTCGGGCAATCCGGCCTGGCTCAGGCCGTGGACGAAACGTTCCAGAACCGCCGCGTCCGCGAACGGCATGACGCGGCGCGCCCAGCCCGTGGAGGCCTCGTGGTTGAGGCGCCGACAGGCCTCGACCTCGGCGGCGGCCTCGGCCTTCTGGTCGAGTTGGCCGTAAGCGGCGGCTAAGTAGAGGTGGGCGAAGACGAAGTTGGGGTTGGCGGCCGAGCACTTGCGGCACGCCGCCACGACGTCCTGGTAGCGCCCGAGCGAGAAGCACGCGACCCCGAGCGCCCACAAATACCAGAACGGCGCGGCCGGGTTGAGGCGCATGGCCTTGTCGACCCACCGTACGCTCTCTTCCGGGCGGCCGGCGAAACCCTGAATGATGGCCTGATAGCTGTGGCCGTCGGCGTGGTTGGGGTCGAGCGCGAGGCCGCGCTCGACCTCGGCCAGCGCACGTTCGAGATCCTTGCGCCACACCAGGATGAACGCGAGCACGACGTGGGCCTGGGCCAGCGCCTCGTCGCGGGCGACGGCGGCGCTGGCGTGCTCGAACGCCTTATCCATCGCCGCGTCGCCATCATCGCTCCAGCCGTGGTTGCGGGCCTGGACATAGACCCGCGCAAGCTCGGCGTGGGCCGCCGCGTAGTCGGGATCGAGCGCGATCGCACGCTCATACATCTGCTGTGCCTTGAGGTTCGATTCCTTGGTGAACTCGAGGAACAGCTGCTTGCCGCGCAGGAGTTCGTCATAGGCCTCGAGGTTCTCGGTATCCTTGTGCGCCAGGCGCGCGCGTTCCCCTTCGCTGAGCTTGACCTGCAAGGCGGCGACGATCTTCTGCGTGACCTCGTCCTGGACGGCAAAGATGTCCTGAAGGTCGCGGTCGTAGCGGTCGGCCCACAGGTGGCCGCCGTCGGCGCCGTCGATCAGCTGCGCCGTGATGCGCACCCGTTTGCCGGCCTTGCGCACGCTGCCCTCGAGGACATGTCGCACGCCGAGCTCGCGCCCGACCTCCGCCACGTTGATCGACTTGCCCTTGTAGGCAAAGACCGAGTTGCGGGCGATGACGAACAGGCCCGCCACCTTGGACAGGTCGGTGATGATGTCCTCGGTGATGCCGTCACTGAAGTACTCCTGCTCGGGATCGCCGCTCATGTTGTTGAACGGCAGCACCGCAATAGAGGGGCGCTTGCCTATCCGGTTAACGCCCATGACCGCTACATGTAGGGTGCCGCCACTCTCCCGAGTAAAGCTCGGCATAGGTTGGAGCAGAGGTGTCGCCCGCGATGCCGAGCAATGAGCGGAAGGCGTTGAACGGGTAGAACCGCCTGTTGAAGCGGAAGGTGAACTCGTTGAGGTAGGCTTGTAGGTGCTGGTGGCTAACGCCGTGGTGGATACCGATCAGCCACGTCTTCAGGTTGGCGAAAACCAGATGGATGATCGGCAGGTATTGCTCGGCAACCTCTGGATCACCACACTCGGCAACAGCGAAGTGCTCATAGCCGCGCTTCCCGAGGCCAGCATAGCCGCTCCAATCGTCAGTAACGATCAGCGATCGCGGCGCGACGGTGCTCTCGACGAACCCACAGAGCGACTCGGCGCTACGGTCGAGCACGACGGCGAGCCGAACGCGTCCGGCATAGCGTCCGTCTTTCCGGTTGTCGAGCTTGGTGCCCGGCTTTCGATGACGCACCTCGATGGCACAGGAGACGGGAACCTTGTGGTGAACACCACGGCCTTCCCCACGCGTTCGCCCGCCAACCCAGGTTTCGTCCACCTCAACATGGTTCTTGGGCTGTCCACCGATCCTGTCTTGGTTGGGCCGCACCATGCCCGAGCGGAGCTTGTGGAGAATTTGAAAGGCCGTCTCGTAGCGCGAAAGACCAAGTTGCCGCTGAAACTGCACGGCGGACATGCCGGGCGTCTGACTGGCGACCAGATAAGCGGCCCAGAACCAGACGTTCAGCGGAGTGTGGCTACGCTCCATCACTGTTCCCACCGTCAGCCCGGTGTTCTGGCGGCACTTGCGGCAGCGCAGGACGCCAGGGCGGTTTTCAAAGTGGAACGGCTCTCCCGCCGTGCCGCAGTGCGGGCAGGCAAAGCCGTCTCCCCAGCGGGCTTTCTCCAGGTAGGCGGCGCAGGCCGCATCATCGGGGAAAAGTCGCTGGAACTCGGGTAGCGAATGCGGGAATGGGAGATCGGCGCGGTCGAGAACATCCATGGCGCGCTCCCCTATATCCGGGTTGCGCCCATTCTAGCCCTAGTGGGTGTGGGTGTAAACCGGATAGGCAAGGAGGGGCGGTCGGGCAGCTCCGGCGTCTTGTTGTCGGCGACACCGGGGGCCGTTTGCCCTAACGGCACGCGATATACGTGCACCGGCCGCGTGATGTTCTTCACCGACTGCTCGCCCAGATCCTCGAAGTCGAAGGGCAGTCGGTCGCGCACCTGCTCGAACACGGTACCCGAGATGCACAGGCCGCCGGGCGGGGCCAGCTTCTCGAGCCGCGCCGCCACGTTCACCCCGTCACCAAAGAGATCGTCGCCCTCGATCATGACGTCGCCGAGGTTGATGCCGATGCGGAACTGCATCCGCCGGTCCAGTTCGAGCTCCTCATTGCGCGCGCGTAGGGTGTCCTGCATTTCGACGCCGCAGCGGACGGCCTCGACGGCGCTGCCGAATTCGGCCATGACGCTGTCGCCGGCGCGGCCGACGACGCGCCCCTCGTGCGCGTCGATCAGGATGTCGATCTTGCCGCGATAATCGCTTAGGAGGCGCAGCGTCGCCTCTTCGTCCTCGCCCATGAGGCGGCTGTAACCGGCAACGTCGGCACTGAGAATCGCCGCAAGCTTACGCCGAACGTTAGTCTCCATTTCCGCTCTCATCGTGACCCGGTGCGCCGACACAAATGTAGGTGAGGCCGGGCCCCGAGTCCATGGCACAGCTCGGCGCCCGGCTCACGGCAGGTACCCGAGCAGGCGCAGCCACAGAAAATCGAGTGGAATCAAGACCGCGACCGTGACCACGAACAGGGCGACCGTGAGCCTCATCGCGTCGGCGATGCGCACGCTCGTGAGTTGAATGGCAACAATCAGGGGAGGCGCCTGGTAGGGCAGGATGACCGAGGAAAAGCCGACCACCTGAAGCATGAGAACGGTGGCGATGGGCCAGTCGGTAGCCTCGGCGATGGCGCCGCCCAGCGGCGTGAGAACGGCCGGAATGCCGGGCTGCGTCGTCATCAGCCCGAGGCCGGCGGTGAGGCCGACCAACGCGCCGTAATTGCGCACCGTTTGACCCTCGACGAAGCCGGCAAGCTCGAGCAGAAACCGGCCGAGCTCGTCGCCGAGCCCGGTGTCCGCGATCATGCCGGCGAGCCCCAGGATGCCGGCCACGTAGAAGAGCGAGCCGTAGTTGATCTTCTCGTTGAAGATCGAGGGCTCCAGCATTTTCATGCCTGGCAGCAGGCACAGGGCGCCGGCGCCGAGCGCGATCCAGGCGGGCGAGATATGGTGCAGGAAATCGGTCGCCCACAGCGCCAAGGAGGCTACGAGGATTATGGCCAGGCGGCGCTCGGCTTGCGACATCGGCTTCCGGTCCCGGGCGGCACGCGGCGGCTTCGGCTCATCGCGAAAGAGAACCGTGACCAGAACGATGATCACCCCGCCCTTGAGGAGGCCCAAGACAGGGTAGTGCAGCAGGAGATACTCGCCGTAGATGGGCACGATGCCGTACAGGGCTTCGCTGCCGCCGGCGAGAATGAGATTGGGAATGTTGGCGGGGAGAATGGCGAAGGCCGGAAACATGGCGCCAAATGCCATCGCCAGCATGATGCCCGCATAGCCGCGCGAGCCGTGTTCGAAGCCGTAGCGCAGCGCCAGCGCCTGAACGATGGGGGTGAGCAAGATGATGCGCCCCAGCGCCGAGGGGATGAGGAATGCCAGCACCATGCTGACCACAACGACCCCGGCGACGATGCCGCCGTAGGAGCGGCCGAAGCGTTCGGCCAGCAGCCCCGCGACGCGGGCACCGAGGCCGGTTTCACGTACGGCGACGCCGACGATGAGGCCGCCGAAGATCAGCCACAGCGCGGTCGAGTGAAAACCCGAAAAGATGACCTGCGCCGGTGCCACGCCGAACAGCATCGCGAGGAGGAAGAACCAGATCGCGACGATGTGGCCGCCGACGACACCGGTAGCCCACAGGCCGATGGCAAAGATCGCCAGGGCTGCGGCGCTCATCAAACCGGCGGCCGCCCCACCGGGGGCGGGCAGCAGCGCGACGGCGAGCGCGGCCGCGCTTGTCGCCGCAGCGATGAGTACCGGCAGACGGTCCAGGCGCGCGCTAGCGGCAGCCGTCACCGGTCGACTCAGTCATGAGAACGGCGCGCGACGGGTCGATCCGCGCACCCGCCGCAATCAACCAACAACACAACGAATGATATCCCCAAAGCCCTTCCGCGCCGCCACCCACATAATGGCATGGCGGGCTCGCGGCGCGCCAGCCAGGGCCATGCTCGCGCCGTTCGTCAGGAGTCGCCGCCGGCGTCGAACTCGACGAGCACCGCCCCCTCTTCCACAATGTCGCCAAGGCGACAGTGGAGCCGGCGCACCATCCCATCGGCCGGCGCAACGACAGCGTGCTCCATCTTCATCGCCTCGATGACGAGGAGGGTCGCGCCGCTCGCCACGCGGGCCCCGGCGCGGCCTTTGACCTCGATAACCTTGCCCGGCATCGGCGCGCGCACGGTATCGGCCGCCGCCGCCTCGTGCACCGCGACGGCGCGCGGATCGTGATGTCTGAGCCTTCGACTCGCACCCTGGCAGGTGATCGTGAGGGCGCCGTCCTCGCGGACGACCGTGGCGGTGAGCCTAACCCCACCGAGGTCGGCAACCACGCTACCCTCGCCCTCCCGCTCGGCCCGCGCGCGAACGACGCCGTCCGGAAGCTCGAGCCAATAACCGCCATCCCGGGGGTACCCGACGCCGACGGCAACCTCGCGCTCGCCGTCGACGAAGTGCAGCACCTCCCGACCCTCGGCGTTAAGGCGCCAGGCGTCGAGGCGGTGCCACGGCGACCGCGGATCGGGCGAGTTGGCGGTATCGGCCGCGTGGTTTGCCTCGCGGGCGAGAAGCACCTCGAGCGCGGCCAGGGCCAGCTCCCGCCCCGAGGCCGGCGTCGGCGGCGGGAAGAGCCGCTCACGATGGTGCTCGAGAAAGTTCGTGTCGAGCCGGCCCGCCGCAAAGGCCCGCAGATGCGCGAGCCGCGTAAGGAACCCAAGGTTCGTGGCGACGCCGGCGATATGCACCTGAGCCAACGCGGCCTGGAGGTGCCGGACCGCCGTCGGCCGGTCGCGGTCGTGGACGATGAGCTTGGCGATCATCGGATCGTAGTGCGCTCCAATGATATCGCCCGCGCCGACGCCGCTGTCGACGCGGACGTGCGGCCCCTCCCGCGGCATCCGGTAGTCGCGCAAGGTCCCGGCGGACGGGAGAAATTCGCGCTCGGCGTCCTCGGCGTAAAGGCGGGCCTCGATCGCGTGACCGGTGATCGCGAGATCGTGCTGGCCGAGCGGCAACGCTTCGCCGGCGGCGACGACGAGCTGCCACTCGACGAGGTCCGTGCCGGTGACCATTTCGGTCACCGGATGCTCGACCTGTAGGCGCGTGTTCATCTCCATGAAGTAGAAGGCGCCGCCACCGCCGACTTCGGCCATGAACTCGACTGTGCCCGCGCCGACATAGTCGACCGCGCGCGCCACAGCCACCGCGGCCTCGCCCATCAGGCCGCGTTGCTTATCGGACAGGCTCGGGGCGGGCGCTTCCTCGATGATCTTTTGGTGGCGGCGTTGGATCGAGCAGTCGCGCTCGAACAGGTGGACCACTTGTCCGTACCGGTCGGCGAAGACCTGTATTTCGACGTGGCGGCAGTTGCCGAGGTAGGACTCGACGACCAACTGCCGGTCGCCGAACGCAGATGCGCTCTCGCGCCGGGCCGAACGCACGGCGGCATCGAACTCGGCCGCGGCGTCGATACGCCGTATGCCCTTGCCGCCGCCCCCGAGCGCCGGCTTGATCAGGACCGGGTAGCCGATCCGGCCGGCCTCGCGGCGCAACCTCGCGAGGCGTTGGTCGCTGCCGCGGTAGCCCGGCGCCACGGGTACGCCGGCTTCCGACATGAGCTGGTGCGCCGCGCGCTTCGAGCCCATGAGCCGTATCGCGCGGGCGGGCGGACCGACGAAGACGAGGCCCGCGGCCTCGCACGCCGCCGCGAAGTCGGCATTCTCGGCGAGAAAGCCGTAGCCCGGATGGAGCGCCTCGGCGCCCGCGCGACGGGCCACCTCGATAATGCGCGCGCCGTCGAGGTAGCTCGCGGCGGCCGGCGGCGGCCCGACGAGATACGCCTCGTCGGCCAACGCGACGTGCCGTGCCGCGGCGTCGGCCTCGGAGTAGATGGCGACCGTGCCGATGCCGAGGCGATGGGCCGTGCGCATGATGCGGCAGGCGATCTCGCCGCGGTTGGCGATCAGCAGCTTGGCGAACATGGTGCGGGCTAGGCGCTCAGCCGGTCCACTTGGGCTTGCGCTTGCCGAGAAAAGCGGCGACGCCCTCCTTGCCCTCGTCGCCCGCGCGCGCCTCGGCGATACGCCGCGCGGTCTCGTCGAGCAGGGCATCGTCGATCGGCCGCCCGTTGACGTGGGCGATGAGGTCCTTGGCTGCCGCGATCGCCCCCGGCGCCCCGGCGCCGAGACGCCTCTTGATGCGCGCACAAGCCTCGGCCAACGCGGCCTCGTCCGCAACCACCTCGTGCACGAGCCCGAGGCGGTTGGCCTCGAACGCATCGAAGCGCTCGGCGGTGAGAAAGACACGGCGCGCCGCGCGGGCGCCGATGGCGGCGACGACGTAGGGCGAGATCACGGCCGGGAGGAGGCCGAGGCGGACCTCGGTCAGGGCGAACACCGCATCCTCCACCGCAACCGCAATGTCGCAACAGGCGATGAGACCGACGCCGCCGCCGTAGGCCGGCCCCTGCACCAGCGCCAGCGTCGGCTTGGGCAGCTCGTCGAGGGTCTTGAGCATGTGCGCGACGGCGCGCGCGTCGGCGCGGTTTTGCGCCGCGTCATAGCCGGCCGTGCGCTTCATCCAGTTGAGGTCGGCGCCGGCGCTGAAGCTCTTGCCGCGGGCGGCGAAGGCAACACCGCGCACGGCATCGTTGGCGGCAAGGTCGGAGAGCGCCTGCGCGAGCTCGCCGACGAGCACGTCGTCGAAGGCATTGTGCCGCTCGGGGCGGTCGAGCGTGAGCGTGGCGAACCCGTCCGCGGCGACCTCGACGACAACGCCGGGCGCGTCCATCGGCTACATCCGGAACACGCCGAACGTGGTCTTCTCGATCGGTGCGTTAAGGGCGGCGGACAGCCCAAGGCCGAGCACGAGGCGCGTATCCGCGGGATCGATGATGCCGTCGTCCCACAGCCGGGCGGTGGCGTAGTACGGGTGGCCCTGGGTTGCGTACTGATCGAGGATCGGCGCCTTGAAGGCGCGCTCGGCCCGGGCGCTCCAGCTCTCGCCGCGCGCCGCCTTGCCGTCGCGCCGCACCTGTGCGAGCACGTTGGCCGCCTGTTCGCCGCCCATCACCGAGATGCGCGCGTTGGGCCACATCCACAGGAAGCGCGGGCCGTAGGCGCGCCCGCACATGGCGTAATTGCCGGCGCCGAAGGAGCCGCCGATGATCACGGTGAGCTTGGGCACGGCGGCGCAGGCGACCGCGGTGACCATCTTGGCGCCGTCCTTGGCGATGCCGCCGGCCTCGTACTTGCGCCCGACCATGAAGCCCGTGATGTTCTGCAAGAACACGAGCGGGATGCCGCGCTGGCAGCACAGCTCGATGAAGTGGGCGCCCTTGAGCGCCGATTCCGAGAATAGAATCCCGTTGTTGGCCACGATGCCGACGGGGTAGCCCCAGATGCGGGCAAAGCCTGTGACCAGCGTGGTGCCGTAGAGCTGCTTGAACTCGTCGAAGTCGCTCGAATCGACGATGCGGGAGATGACCTCGCGTACGTCGTAGGGTTGGCGCACGTCACGCGGAACGATGCCATGGAGCTCGGCCGGATCGGCGTGCGGCTCCGCGGGCTCGTGGTGCGCGATGTGCGGGCGCCGGACAGGCCCGAGGCGCGCGACGATGCGCCGGGCCGTGGCCAGGGCCTCGAGGTCGCTGGCTGCCATGTGGTCGGTAACGCCCGAGGTGCGCGCGTGGACCTCTGCACCGCCGAGCTCCTCGGCGCTGACCTCCTCGCCGGTCGCGGCTTTGACGAGCGGCGGCCCGCCGAGGAAGATCGTCCCCTGGCCCTTGACGATAACGCTCTCGTCGGCCATCGCGGGCACGTAGGCGCCGCCCGCGGTGCACGAGCCCATGACGACGGCGATCTGGGCGATGCCCGCCGCCGACATCCGCGCTTGATTGTAGAAGATGCGGCCGAAATGCTCGCGGTCGGGGAAGACCTCGTCCTGGCTCGGCAGATGGGCGCCACCCGAATCGACGAGGTACAGGCACGGGAGGTGGTTCTGCGCCGCTATTTCCTGAGCGCGTAGGTGCTTCTTCACGGTGATCGGAAAGTAGGTCCCGCCCTTGACGGTGGCATCGTTGGCGACGATGACGCATTCGCGGCCCGAGACGCGGCCGATGCCGGTGATGATGCCGGCGCTGGCGATGTCGCCGCCGTACATGCCGTGGGCGGCGAGCTGCGAGAGCTCGAGGAACGGCGCGCCCGGGTCCAGGAGGTGGCGAATGCGCTCGCGCGGCAATAGCTTACCGCGCCCGACGTGGCGCTCGGCAGCCGCCTTGCCGCCACCGCCCTCCACGACCGCCACTTCGGCACGCAGCTCGGCGACCAGCGAGCCCATGTGCTCGGCATTCTCGGTAAAGGCCGATTGCGACGGATCGAGGGTGCGCTCCAGTACGCTCATCGCGCGCTCCGGCTACTGCTTATTACCAGCCGCCGCTGTGCAGCCATTTCTGTGCCTCGTCGAGCTTGTCGTTGCCCCAGAAGGGCTCGCCGTCGATGAACACGAAGGGCGAGCCGAACACGCCGCGTGCGATGGCCTGATCGTTCTCCTGCTTGAGGCGCTCCTTGACCGCCGGCTCCTGCAGGGCGGCCAGCACAGCGGCGCGGTCGAGGCCGACGGTCGCCGCGATGTCGGCTGTCGATTCCGGCGAAGTCACGTCCTCGCCCTCGCCGAAATAGCCGTGATAGACGGCGCGGGCAAAGGACTTGGCGGTCTCCTCGTCCTGGTCCGCAATCCAGTAGAACGCGCGCGCCGGCGATACCGTGCCTTGAGGAAAGCTCGCCGGCCATCGTAGTGGCACGCGCAGCCGCCGCGCCGTGCGCTCGATGTCGTGCTTGCCGTAGTCGCCCTTCATCGGGTAGCTCGTCATCGGCGCGCTGCCGACGATCTTGAACAGCGTCCCGAGCAGGAAGGGCCGCCACGCGCAGGCGCGCGAATTGAGCGCGGCGATGCCCTCGATGCGCGTGCTCGCGAGATAGCCGTAGGGCGAGGAGAAATCGAAATAGAACTCGACCGGGTCGGACATGGGCCCTCCTCGAGTGCGCGGCCTTTACGCCGTCTCGGCGAACAGCTCGCGGCCGATGAGCATACGGCGGATCTCCGAAGTGCCGGCGCCGATCTCGTAGAGCTTGGCATCGCGCAGCAGCCGCCCGGTGGGATAGTCGTTGATGTAGCCGTTGGCGCCCAGGCACTGGATCGCCTCGAGCGCCATCCACGTCGCCCTCTCGGCGGCATAGAGGATGGCGCCGGCCGCGTCCTTGCGCGTGGTCTCGCCGCGGTCGCAGGCCTTGGCCACGGCATAGACGTAGGCCTTGCTCGCATTGAGCGTCGTGTACATGTCGGCGATCTTGCCCTGCATGAGCTGGAACTCGCCGATCGGCCGGCCGAACTGCTGGCGCTCGTGGATGTAGGGTAGCACCACGTCGAGACACGCCTGCATGAGGCCGAGCGGCCCACCGGCCAGCACCAGGCGCTCGTAGTCGAGGCCGCTCATCAGCACCTTGACCCCCTGCCCCTCCTCGTCGAGCACGCGGTCGGCGGCGACCTCGCAGTCCTGGAAGACGAGCTCGCAGGTGTTGGATCCGCGCATGCCGAGCTTGTCGAGCTTCTGCGCCGTGGTGAAGCCGGGCAGGCCCCTCTCGACGATGAAGGCGGTGATGCCGCGGGCACCGGCTCCTGCGTCGGTCTTGGCGTAGACCACGACCACGTCGGCATCGGGGCCGTTGGTGATCCACATCTTGCTACCGTTGAGGAGGTATCCGCTCGCCGTCTTGTCTGCGCGCAGCCTCATGCCGACGACGTCGGAGCCGGCACCCGTCTCGCTCATCGCCAGCGCGCCCACGTGGGCGCCGCTAATGAGGTCGGGTAGGAAGCGGCGCTTTTGCTCTTCGCTGCCGTTGCTGCGGATTTGGTTGACGCAGAGGTTGGAGTGAGCGCCGTAGCTAAGGCCCACCGCGGCCGAGCCGCGGCTCACCTCCTCCATCGCGACGACGTGCTCGACGTAGCCCATGCCGGCCCCGCCATAGGCGTCCTCGACGGTGATGCCGAGCAGCCCGATTGCGCCCATCTTGCGCCACAGGTCGGCGGGAAACTCGTTGGCGGCGTCAATATCGGCGGCGCGCGGCGCAATTTCGTCGGCCGTGAAGGCGCGCACCGATTCGCGCAGCAGGTTGGCGTCCGCGCCGAGGTCGAAGTCGAGCGAGGGCAGCTCATTCGGGATCATCGCGGTGCCTCACGGGCGCCACTATAGACGCAGGGCCGGGGGCCTCGCCACCGCGGCCTCACAGGAGCAGCCAGGCGCCGAGGCCGAGGAACGCGCCGAAGCCGACGACGTCCGTGATGGTGGTGAGAAAGACGCTCGCGGCGAGCGCGGGATCGATGTGCAGACGCACCAATGCGAGCGGAATGAGGATGCCGGCGAGCCCGGCGATCAGCAAGTTGATGACCATGGCCGCGGCCAGCACGGCGCCGAGCCCGGCATCGCCGAACCACAACCCGGCCACGACGCCGATGAGGCTCGCGAACACCACGCCGTTGAAGAAGCCGACCACGACCTCCTTGTTCACGAGCCGCATGGCGTTGGTCGCGGTCAGGTCCTTGGTGGCGAGTGCGCGTACGGTGACGGTCAGCGTTTGTGTCCCGGCATTGCCGCCCATCGAGGCGACGATCGGCATAAGGATGGCGAGAGCGACGATCTTTTCGATGGTGGCGTCGAAAAAGGCGATGACGACCGATGCGATGATGGCGGTGCCGAGGTTCACGAGCAGCCACGAGAAGCGCCGTCGCGTGGTCACGACGGCCGATTCGTGGAGGTCGCCCGAGCCGACGCCACCGAGGCGCAAAAGGTCCTCCTCGTGCTCCTCGTGGATCACGTCGACGATATCGTCGATCATGATGACACCGACGAGCCGGCCGGCAGCGTCGATCACCGGCGCCGAGGTATGGTCGTATTGCTGGAACGCGTAGGCCACCTCCTCCTGGTCCGTGGCCACGGGGATGGCAAGCGGGTTGGGGTCCATGATGTCGCCCGCCACCACCTCGCGCTTGGAGCGCATCGCCCGGTCGAGGGGAATGGTGCCGATCGGCCGATGGGCCGGATCGACGACGAAGATTTCGTAGAACTTGACCGGCAGATCGTCGCTCTCGCGCAGGAAGTCGATGGTCTGGCCGACGGTCCAAAACTCGGGCACGGCGACGAGGTCGCGCTGCATCAGCCGGCCGGCGGTGTCCTCCGGGTGGGCCAGCGCCTGCTCGATCACCATCCGGTCCTCGGCGGGGACCGCGTTGAGGACGTCGCGTTGGTCGGTCTCGTCGAGTGCCTTGAGCACGTCGACCGCATCGTCGGTGTCGAGTTCGGCCACCGCGGCGGCAAGCTCGCCCGTTTCGAGCTGACCGACGACGTCACCGCGAATGCGCTCGTCGAGCTCAGTGAGGACATCCGGATCGAGGCCGGCGCGAAGCGCATCGATTAGTACGCGCCGCTGGTCGGCCGTGATTTGGTCGAGCAGGTCGGCCACGTCGGCGGCGTGCAGCGCGACGACGCGGCCGCGCACGCGCTCGGGCTCGCCGTCGTCGAGCGCCGCGACCACCTCGCGGACGAAGACGGGATCGAGGCCATAGGCCGCATCCGACGGGGTCGTCGCGGCGCCGGGGTGCGCCTCTGGGTCGCTCATCGTCGGCCCCTGCCCGGGTTCACGTCACGTGCAAGAAATCCGGCCCGCGACGGGAGCGCCGCGGGCCGGTTCGAATTGGTGCGGTCGAGAAGACTCGAACTTCCACGGGATATTATCCCACAGCGACCTCAACGCTGCGCGTCTACCAGTTCCGCCACGACCGCACGGAGGCGGCGCCGACATAACAAATCCGGCCGCG
Source organism: Alphaproteobacteria bacterium (assembly GCA_965261735.1). GTDB lineage: Bacteria > Pseudomonadota > Alphaproteobacteria > SHVV01 > SHVV01. The sequence goes on along the minus strand of OZ253470.1, from coordinate 3,860,525 downwards.
CGCTTCAAGCGCCGGCCTCGACGCCTGTAACCCGGGCGCGCCTCAGTCCTCCTCGAAGACGCTTACCCGCTCGGTGATCGATACGGCCACGTGATCGTCCACCACTGTGACTTCGCCGCGCGCGATAAGCCGGTTGTTGGCATACAGCAGCGCGTGATCGTGGATCGTGGCGTTGAGCTCGATGACCGCTCCCCGGCCCATCTTGAGCAGCTGGTGGATCGGCATGACCGCCTTGCCGAGGACCACTGAAATCTCGACGGTAACGCCGTCAACGGCTTTGGACATACCTTCGCACCACCCGGCAATACACCCGCGGCGGATCGGCCCCGCCGCGTCGGGAGCCGCCCCGCTTGTGCTAGATAGTATCGATGGTCGCGCCGGAATGGAAGATCAGCGACGATCTCGTCGGCTACGAGGCCGCGGTGGGTGAGATGGAGAGCCGCGTCGCGGCGATCCGCGCCGGCCGGGCCGGAGAGTTCGTCTGGCTGCTGGAGCACCCCGCGCTGTATACCGCCGGCGCTAGCGCGAAACCCGCCGACCTGCTCGACGCCGATTTCCTGCCCGTGCACCGCACCGGGCGCGGCGGCCAATACACCTATCACGGACCGGGCCAGCGCGTGGCTTACGTGTTGCTCGACCTGAACGAGCGCGGGCGCGACGTGCGCGCCTTCGTGCGCGGCCTCGAGAACTGGGTGATCGATACCCTGGCCCAGCTCGACGTCCACGGCGAGCGCCGTGAGGGCCGCGTCGGCATCTGGGTTGGGAACGGCGGCGGCGAAGACAAGATCGCGGCCATCGGCGTTCGCGTTCGCCGCTGGGTGACCTACCACGGCATCGCGCTCAACGTCGAACCCGACCTCGGCCACTATCGAGGTATCGTCCCGTGCGGCATCGCGCAGCACGGCGTCACGTCGCTCGCCGATCTCGGCCTCACGGTCACGATGCCCGAGGTGGATGCGGCGCTCCGCGCCTCCTTCGCGCGGGTGTTCGGCGGCTAGCGGCTCGGCAAGGCGCGAAAGCCGATCCCGCCCGCTGCATCCTCCGGCGCCGCCGGGGTTGCCTCAACGGCGCTGACCCAGGCCGCCGACGGCCCATCGTGGCAGGCGGCGAGCATGGCCTCGACCGCCGCTTGCGGACCCTCGAACAGGGCCTCGACGCTGCCGTCGTCGCGGTTGCGCACCCATCCTCGCAAGCCGAGCGTTCGCGCCGTCTCGACCGTCCAGCGCCGGAACCACACGCCCTGCACCTGGCCCCGAATGCGTGCCCGCACCGCGGTCGAATCGGCCGCCGAGGACCGGCCCTCGGGATCAGCCGCCAAGGCGGGCGATGAAATAGCCGGCGACGACGGCGGTACCGATGACACCAGCGACGTTGGGGCCCATGGCGTGCATGAGGAGGAAATTGTACGGATCGGCACGCTGGCCCTCGACCTGCGAAACCCGCGCCGCCATCGGTACCGCGGACACGCCGGCCGATCCGATCAGCGGATTGATCGGGTTCTTACGGCTCAGCATGTTCATGATCTTGGCCATGAGCACGCCCGAGGCGGTCGAAACGCCAAAGGCGACGATCCCGAGGGACAGGATCATCAGCGTCTCGACCTGCAGGAAGCGCTCGCCGGACATGGTGATGCCCACGCTCGCGCCCAGGAAGATGGTGACCGCATTGATGATTTCGTTCTGCGACGCCTTCGACAGCCGCTCGGCGACGCCGCATTCGCGCAGGAAGTTGCCGAACATCAGCATGCCGATGAGCGCCGAGGCTGGGGGAACCAGGAGCACGCACAGCACGGTCACCAGGAGCGCGAAGAGCAGCTTCTCCAGCCGCGACACGGAGCGCAGCGAGCGCATGCGGATCTCGCGCTCCTTGCGGGTCGTCAACAGGCGCATGATCGGGGGCTGAATGAGCGGCACCAGCGCCATGTAGCTGTAGGCGGAGACCGCGATCGGCGCCAGTAGCTCCGGCGCCAGCTTGTTGGACAAAAAGATCGAGGTCGGTCCGTCGGCACCGCCAATGATGCCGATGGCCGCCGCCTGTTGTTCCGAGAAACCGATCGCGAGCGCGCCGAAGAAGGTGACAAAGACCCCGAACTGCGCCGCCGCACCGAGCAGCAGCGTGCGCGGGTTGGCGATCAGCGGCCCAAAGTCGGTGAGTGCGCCGACGCCGAGGAAAATCAGCGGCGGAAAAATCTCGAGCGTGATTCCTTGCGAGATGTAATGGAACAGCCCGCCCGCCGCATCGGCGGTCGGCTCGTTAATGAGGCCCTCGGTCGGCAGATTGGCGAGCAGGGCGCCGAACGCGATGGGGATCAGGAGGAGCGGCTCGAAACCCTTGTACACCGCCAGATAGAACAGGCCGAGAATCACCGCCCACATCACGGCCATTTCCCACGTGACGTGCGGGAAGCCGGTGAGCGCGAGGGTTTCGGTCAACGATCCCACAAGCGTAGCCTCAGGAAAGGATCAACAGCACTTGGCCTTCTTGGACGGTCGCGCCGGTCTCGACCCTGATCTCGCGCACGGTCCCGGCCTGCGGTGCCGCCACCGCCGTGTTCATCTTCATCGCCTCGAGGGTCATCAGGCGGTCGCCCGGCTGGACCGACTGACCGGCGGCGACATTCACCTCGACGATCGTCCCGGCGAGCGGGCTCACCACCTCGCCCAATCCGGCGGGCGCCGGTGCGGCCGGCGCTGCCGGTACGGGTGCCGCCGGCGGCGGGGCGACACGGGCGGCAACGGGCCGCGGCGGCGGCAATTGCGGGCTCGGCGCCGGCCCGCCGCCCTCCTCCTCCAACACCTCGACCGTTACCTCGTAGGGGCGGCCGTCCACCGTGACGCGGAATTTCCTCATCGTTTCAGCTTCTTGCGCGGGCGCCCGGCGGTGCGAGTGCGGAGGTGCTGATCCCAGTTGCGGTGCAGCGTCGAGCCCTCGTAGCGACCCTCGCTCGCCCAGGCCGGCGCAAAGTGGAGCGGCGCGGTGATGCTGACGATGCGATGGGGCGCCTCGAGAATGGCCGCCACCGCCGCAGCCACGACCACGGCGTCGCGCTCGGCCACGTCCGGTGCCGCCGCAGCAATACGGCCGCGCCGCTCACGCACGCGCGCCACAACCAGGAAGACCCGCCCAATCGCGGCGCTCGCGAACCATAGGAGAATCAACACGCCGATCACGGTGGCGATACCGACGCCGATAAGTTCGAGGTTCAACATGGACTAGCGCCGCGCTAGCACTGCCGGCGGCGGCCGATCTCGGCCGCTCACAGGGGGATGTTCCCGCGCTTTTTGGGCGGCCTGTTTTCGCGCTTGGGCAACAGGCTACGAAGTGCCAGCGCGACCGCAGGGCGCGTCCGTGACGGCTCGATAACGTCGGTGATCAAGCCCTTGCTGGCCGAGAGGTAGGGCGAGGCGAAACGGCAGCTGTACTCGTCGGCGAGCTCCTTGGCCCGCGCCACCGGATCGGCGGCCTCCTTGAGCTCGCGCCGATAAAGGATGTTGACCGCGCCCTCGGCCCCCATCACCGCAATCTCGGCGGTGGGCCAGGCGAACGCCATGTCGGCGCCCATGTCGCGGCTGCACATGGCGAGGTAGGCGCCGCCATAGGCCTTGCGCATGAAAACGGTGATCTTGGGTACGGTAGCGGCGCCATAGGCGTACAGCATCTTGGCGCCGTGGCGGATGATCCCGCCGCGCTCCTGGGTCACGCCGGGCAGGAAGCCCGGCACATCGACCAGGGTCACCAGCGGAATGTTGAAGCAGTCGCAGAAGTTGATGAAGCGCGCCGCCTTGTCGGAGGCGTCGATGTCGATGGTGCCGGCCTTGACCTTGGGCTGGTTGGCGACGATGCCGACGACGATGCCACCGATCCGGGCGAAGCCGATTATCATGTTGCCGGCGAAATCCGGCTGCATCTCCATGAAGTCGCCCTGGTCGACCAGGCGGTCGATCACGAGGTAGGTGTCGATCGGCTCCTTGGGCGACTCGGGAACGAGCGCGTTCATGCCCTCGTCCTCGGACAGCGAGAGCTGTGCCACCGGCTCGTGGGGCGGGTCCATGGCATTGTTCGAGGGCAGGAAGGAGAGCATCCGGTGGACGATCTGAATCGCGTCGCGGTCGTCCTCGGCAATGAGGTGGATGTTGCCGCTGACGGACGCGTGGGCGGCGGCGCTACCGATCTCCTCCATCGTCGTCACCTGTCCGGTCGCCGCGCGGATTACATCGGGGCCACAGATGAACATGCTGGCGTTGGAGCGGGTCATGATGATGAAATCCATGAGCGCCGGCGAATAGGAGGCGCCGCCGGCGCACGGCCCCGCAATCACCGCGATCTGCGGGACGACCCCCGACATCAGCACGTTGCGGTAGAACACCTTGCCGTAGCCCGACAGTGATTCCACGCCCTCCTGTATGCGCGCGCCGCCCGAATCGTTGAAGCCCACGATGGGTACGCCGGTGCGCCCGGCATAGTCCATCACGTCGCAGATCTTCTCCGCATGAACCTTGCCGAGGGAGCCGCCGGCGACCGTGAAGTCCTGGCTGAAACCGGCGACGGGCCGGCCATCGACGTAGCCGATTCCGGTGACCACGCCGTCTCCCGGCAGCTGCCGTTCGGCCATCCCGAACTCGCGCGTCTCGTGCTCGGCGTGCATGCCCATTTCCTGGAAGGTGTTGGGCTCGAACAGCACGCGCAACCGTTCGCGCGCCGTCATTTGGCCCTTGGCGTGGCGCGCCGCCAGCTTTTCGGCGCCGCCACCCGCGAAAACGAGCTCGCGGCGCTTGATCAGATCGCTGACGAGGTCGCGCAGATTCACCATTAACCTACCGCCATCCGGCCAACACCAGCCCCCCCTTGGATGCTGGGTGGATAGCATCTATTCCAGCCCGGTGCCAGTGGCAACAGGAGCAGCCCGGCTGTCACGCACGGCGCCTCAATCGGCCGGTCCCTCCGGATCGAAACCGAGGAAGAGCCAGCTTTCGACCATGTGCGGGGGCAACGGCGCCGTGGCCGCGAGCTGCCCGCCGCCGGGATGGGGCAGTCGGATCGCGCGGGCGTGGAGATGGAGGCCGCGGCCGATGGCGGCGCCGCGGGGAAAGGCCTGAGCACCGCCATATTTGCCGTCACCGACGATCGGCGTGCCGAGCGATGCGCAATGGACACGTAGCTGATGCGTCCGCCCGCCCTCCGGCTCGAGTGCCAGCCACGACGCGCGCCGCCCGGCGGCCTCGACGACGCGGTATCGGGTCGCGGCCGGCCGGCCGGTCTGATCGGCGACCACCTTTTCACCACCGCGCGCCGGGCGCTTGGCCAGAGCCACCTCGATACGACCCCGCGCCGGACGCGGGACGCCCACGACGAGCGCCCAGTAGAGCTTGTGCACGCTGCCGCGGCGGAAGGCCGCCGCGAGGCTTGCGGCGGCGATCCGATTACGCGCCAGCACGAGCACGCCGCTCGTGTCCTTGTCGAGGCGGTGCACGAGCCGCGGCCTGTCGCCGCAGAAGGCCAAGGCATCGAGCATGGCATCGAGGTGGTGGTGGATGCGGCTGCCCCCCTGCACCGCCAGGCCCGGCGGCTTGTCGATGACGATCACCGCGTCGTCGCGGTGGAGGACCCGCGCCCGCAGATCAGCCGCGTCCGCGGGTGCAACCTCGGCGCGAGGGCGCGCCGGCGGCACCGCGCCGTGGTCGAGGGGCGGCACGCGCACGCGCTGCCCGGCCGCCAGCCGGGCGCCCGCCTTGGCGCGCTTGCCGTCGATGCGCACCTGCCCCGTCCGCAGCCACTTCTCGAGACGGGCATGCGCGACGCCCGGATAATGACGGCTAAACCAGCGGTCGAGCCTGATGCCCGCGGCGTCGGCTTCGACCTCACGCGTGTCGACGCCTCTCATGGCGCCCAAGCAAACCCTCGCCCGCCCAGGGGCAACGCGCCTGCGCGCCCCACTTAGGGGCCTGCGCCCTTCTCGGCGCGCAGCTTGTTCCAATAGGCGAGGCGCTCGCCGACCTCGCGCTCGAAGCCGCGATCGGTGGGCTCGTAGAAGGATGTGCGCGGGTGGTCGTCGGGAAAGTAGTTCTGCCCCGAAAAGGCGTCGGCGGTGTCGTGGTCGTAGACGTAGCCGGCACCGTAGCCCAGGTCCTTCATCAGGCGCGTGGGCGCATTCAGGATGTGCAGCGGCGGCATCAACGAACCCGATTCGCGCGCCGCCACATTGGCCTGCGACTGCGCCCGATAGGTCGCGTTCGACTTGGGCGCGACGCCGAGATAGATGACGCACTGGACGAGCGCGAGCTCGCCCTCTGGGCTGCCGAGAAAATCGTAGGCCTCCTTTGCGGCGAGCGCCTGGAGCAGCGCCTGCGGATCAGCCAGGCCGACGTCCTCGACCGCGAACCGGACCAATCGGCGCGCGATGTAGAGCGGGTCCTCGCCGGCCACCAGCATGCGCGCCAGCCAGTAGAGCGCGGCGTCCGTGTCGGAGCCACGTAGCGACTTGTGGAGCGCGCTGATGAGGTTGTAATGGCCGTCCTGCGCCCGGTCATAGACCGGCATCCGCTGCTGCACCGCCGCGGCCAGCGCACGCGTATCGAGCGCCGCCGCGGGCGGCGACGCCAGCAACTCCTCGGCCAGGTTGAGCACGTAGCGGCCATCGCCATCGGAGAGGGCGCGCAGCGCGGCGCGCGCCTCGGGCGTGAGCGGCAGGGGATGGCCCTCGGCGGCTTCCGCGCGTGCCAGCAGGGTCTCAAGCGCCTCATCGTCGAGGCGCTTGAGGACGAAGACCTGGCAGCGCGAGAGCAGCGCCGAGTTGAGCTCGAACGACGGGTTCTCGGTGGTCGCGCCGACGAGGGTGATGGTGCCGTCCTCGACGACCGGCAGAAAGCCGTCCTGCTGACTGCGGTTGAAGCGGTGGACCTCATCGACGAACAACAGCGTGCCGCGGCCCTCGGTGCGGCGACGGCGCGCGCCCTCGAAGGCCTGCCGGAGATCGGCGACGCCCGAGAACACCGCCGATAGCTGGACGAACTCGATGTCGACCTCGCGCGCCAGCAGCCGCGCGATGGTCGTTTTACCCGTCCCCGGTGCGCCCCAAAGGATCATCGCGGCGAGGCGGCGGCTATCGAGCATGCGGCGAATGGGCCCCGTGGCGCCGAGCAGGTGGTCCTGCCCCAGGACTTCGTCGAGGCTGTCCGGCCGGAGCCGGTCGGCGAGCGGCCGCGGCGCACCATCGGCGAGTCCGGCCGCCTCGAAGAGCGAGCTCATCCGCGCACCACTACGCGCAGTACGTTCTCGCCCCGGCGCACGTTGACGCGCCATTCGCGCGCGCCGGCCGACAGCACCTCGTCGAGCGCGGCGACCGCGTCGATGTCGTCGTCGTTGATCGACAGCACGATGTCTCCGGGCCGAAAGCCGATGCGCTGGGCAGCGCTAGCGCGGGCCACTTCGAGAATGACGACGCCGCGCAGCAGCATGTCGAGGCCGAGCTCCTCGGCGAACGCGGGCGAGAGGTTGGCGACCGTCACGCCGGCCAGTGGGTGCCGGCCCGCGAGCCTCGTAATCCGCCGCGGCGGCTCCTCGGGCGGTACCGCCATCGGCACGATGACCTTACGCGCCTCACCATCGCGCAGGATCTCGATCTCGGTCGGGGCGCCGAGGGGGCGCGTCGCGATCCGGTAGTCGAGGCCCGGCGCATCGAACACCTCGCGGCCGTCCACCGTGCGCACGATGTCGCCCACCTCGATGCCCGCTGCGGCCGCCGGGCCGCCGGGATAGAGGTTGTTGATCAGGACGCCTGTCGGGCGGTCGAGACCGAGCGCCTCGGACATTTCGGCATCCACCGATTGGCCGGAAACGCCAAGCCAGGGGCGCGCCACCTTGCCGCCGCGCACCGCGGCATCGATCACCACCGCCACCATGTTGGCGGGAATGGCGAAGCCGATGCCGATCGAGCCGCCGGTCCGCGAGAAAATCGCCGTGTTGATGCCGGCGAGCTTGCCGTCGAGCGACACCAACGCACCGCCCGAGTTGCCGGGGTTGATCGCCGCATCGGTCTGGATGAAGGAACGGAAATCGGCGACGCCGATCTGCGTGCGCGCCAGAGCCGAGACGATGCCGCTCGTCACCGTCTGGCCGACCCCGAACGGGTTGCCGATGGCGAGCACGAGATCACCGACTTCGAGCTCGTCCGAATCGCGCAGCTCCAGGAAGGGCAGCGGCCGGCCCCTGGTGTCGACCCGCAGCACGGCGAGATCGGTTCGCTCGTCCGTGAGCGCGACCGTGGCGGCAAATTCCCGGCGGTCGGCGAGGGCGACGGTGATCTCGTCACTGTCCTTGATCACGTGGTGGTTGGTGACGATAAGCCCGCTCGGCGCGACGATGACGCCCGAGCCGAGAGAGCTCTCGATGCGCTCGCGCGGACCCACGAACGGCGAATCCTCACCGAAAAACCGCCGGAAGAAGGGGTCGTTGAAGAAGGGTGAGAGCGGCCGCCCCTGTTGCACCGAGCGCCGCGTGAAGACGTTAACGACAGCCGGTGCCGCCGTGCGTACCAGCGGCGCGAACGAAAGCTCGATCTCGCCCTGCGCGCGCGGCAGCGTTTTGGTGGCCGTCTCGGCGGCCGCGGGCACGACCGCCAGCGCAGCCCCCCCGGCGAGCCAGAACGCGGCACCGCGAGCGCGGCGGCGGACCGGTTCAATCCGCGTGCGCTTCATCGCCATCAAGTCTAGCGCGGATGAGACAAAAAGGCAGTGCCCGGCTGGTCTTCGAGAGGGGCGCCGGTCCGGCGGTGTACCCTAGGCCGCGGCCTCGGCTTCTTCCTCGGCCTCGCCAGGCATGGGCCCCGAATCCTGGCCCTTGGCCTCGGGGTCTCGATCGACGAGCTCGATGACGGCCATCGGCGCCGCGTCGCCGTAGCGAAAGCCGGCGCGGATCACGCGCGTGTAGCCGCCCTGCCGCTCGGCGTAGCGTGGCCCCAGCGCCGCAATGAGCTTTTCCGCGAGCTTTCGGTCGCCGAGAAACGAAAGCACCTGGCGCCGGGCGTGGAGGTCGCCGCGCTTGCCGAGGGTGATCAAGCGGTCCACGATCCGCCGCAGGTCCTTCGCCTTCGCCAGCGTCGTGCTGATCTGCTCGTGCTTGATCAGTGCCGCCGCGAGATTGGCGAACATGGCCTTGCGGTGGGCGCTGCTGCGACCGAGCCTGCGGCCGCTGCGACGGTGGCGCATGTTTCTTCCCCGTTTACGAGCGCGATGGTTTCCCGGGCCGCCTAGTACGGCTCATCGAGGCGCTTCGCCAGCTCCTCGATATTCTCGGGTGGCCAGTTCGGCACTTCCATGCCGAGGTGGAGGCCCATCGTCGTGAGCACTTCCTTGATCTCGTTCAGCGACTTGCGACCGAAATTCGGCGTGCGCAGCATTTCCGCCTCGGTCTTCTGAATGAGGTCGCCGATATAGACGATGTTGTCGTTCTTAAGGCAGTTCGCCGAGCGCACAGACAGCTCGAGTTCGTCAACCTTGCGCAGCAGGTTGCGATTGAACTCGGGTTCCAAGGGGCGGGCCTCGCGTTCCTCGATGGCCGGTTCCTCGAAGTTGATGAAGCGCTGGAGCTGGTCCTGGAGGATGCGCGCGGCGTAAGCGACCGCGTTCTCGGGCGTGAGGGCGCCGTTGGTTTCGACCTGCATCGTCAGCTTGTCGTAGTCGAGGATCTGACCTTCGCGCGTATTCTCGACCTTGTAGGAGACGCGCTTGACCGGACTGTAGATCGCGTCCACCGGGATCAGGCCGATCGGCGCATCGTCGGGTCGGTTGCGCTCGGCCGGTACGTAGCCCTTGCCGATCTCGACTGTCATTTCCATGCTGATACTGGCGCCGTCGTCGAGCGTGCAGATCACCAGCCCCGGATTCATGATGTCGATATCATGGCCGGCGCTAATCTGGGCCGCGGTGACCTCGCCCGGGCCTTCGGCCTTCAGCGTCATGCGCTTGGGCCCCTCGCCATGCATGTTCAGCGCCAGCGCCTTGACGTTGAGGACGACGTCGGTGACGTCCTCGCGGACGCCGGGGATCGAGGAAAACTCATGCAGAACGCTGTCGATGTGGAGTGAGGTGACGGCTGAGCCTTGAAGCGACGACAGCAGCACCCGGCGCAGCGAATTGCCCAGCGTCATCCCGAAGCCGCGCTCGAGCGGTTCGGCCACCAGGTTGGCGCTGCGCGTGGGGTCTTCACCCGTCTCGACGACAAGCTTGTTAGGCTTTATCAGCTCTTGCCAATTCTTTTGAATCACGTGTTAAACCTCGCTTCTGGCGGCATGAGAGTGCGCCGCCACTCGTGCTGGATCAGTCGTACCCGCGTGTACCGCGTGGCGGCAGCGGAAAGAGGCACCTGCGGTCGCCTCAAACGCGCCGGCGTTTCGGCGGCCTGCATCCGTTGTGAGGGATGGCCGAGACATCTCGGATGGAGGTGATCACGAAGCCCACCGCCTGCAACGCGCGGAGCGCCGATTCGCGTCCCGACCCCGGCCCCTTGACCTGTACCTCAAGCGTCTTCATGCCATGTTCCTGCGCCTTACGGCCGGCCGCCTCGCCGGCCATCTGCGCGGCGTAGGGCGTCGATTTGCGCGACCCCTTGAAGCCCCTCTGCCCGGCCGACGACCAAGCGATGGTATTACCCTGGGCGTCGGCGATGGTAATCATGGTGTTGTTGAACGTCGCGCTGACGTGGGCCACGCCCGAGGTGATGTTCTTACGCTCGCGGCGGCGGATGCGTTGGGCTTCGCGCGCCATATCAGCTCGCCTTACGCTTGCCGGCAATGGGCCGCGCTGGCCCCTTGCGGCTGCGGGCGTTGGTGTGGGTGCGCTGTCCCCGCACCGGCAGACCGCGGCGGTGCCGCAACCCGCGATAGCAGCCGAGATCGAGCAGCCGCTTGATATTCATCGCAACCTCGCGGCGAAGATCGCCCTCGACCGAGAAGTTTCGTTCGATGACCTCGCGAATCTGGATCAGTTCCGTGTCGGTCAGCTGATTCACCCTGCGCTCGGCCGGCAGGCCGAGCTGGGTACAGATGAGGCGCGCGCGCGTCCGACCGACCCCAAATATATAGGTCAGGGCGATCTCGACCCGCTTATTGTCGGGGATGTTGACGCCGGAAATCCGCGCCACGTCTGATTCTCCTTGTCAGCTAGCTCTAACGCCTCAGCGATCGGCCGAGACGGCGCCCGGGGGCGCGCAATTATTGGGATTGCGGGGCGCGAAGTCAACTGCTTCCACTCCCGCCAGCACATCCTCGATCTGGCGCGCCACCTCTTCGAAGGCGGCGGCGCCGTCGACCGTCCACACGAAGCCGCGTTCGCGGTAGTAGGCGAGCAATGGCGCCGTTTCCGCGTTGTAGGCGGCGAGGCGCGCCTTGACGGTCTCGGCCGTGTCGTCGGAGCGCCGAGAGAATTCGGTCGAGCCACACCGGTCGCAAACCCCGGCAACCGCCGGTTGCTTGAAGCTATCGTGGTAGCTGGCCCCGCAAGCCACGCACGTGAAGCGACCGACGATGCGCTCAACGAGCAGGGCCTCGTTCACCCGTATCTCGATCACGCCGTCGACACGGCGCTGGTGCGCGGCCAGGATCTCATCCAGCGTCTCGGCCTGGGTGGCGGTGCGCGGCACGCCGTCGAAGATGACGCCGCGCTGCTCGCCAATGCCGTCGAGACGCTCGGAGAGCAGCGCCATGATGACGTCGTCCGGCACCAACCCGCCAGCATCGATCACCGCCTTGGCCTTTCGCCCTACCGGGGTGCCCGCGGCCACCGCCTCGCGCAGCATGTCACCCGTCGCCAGCGCGATGAGGCCGAACTTCTCCTCGATGCGCTGCGCCTGGGTACCCTTGCCGGCGCCCGGCGGCCCAAGAAGGATCAGGATCAACGCCCGCGCCCCTTGAGCTTCGCCTTCTTGATCAACCCCTCATACTGGTGCGCGAGTAGGTGCGACTGCACCTGATTGACGGTGTCGGTGCTCACGTTGACGACGATTAGAAGCGAGGTCCCGCCGAAATAGAACGGCACCGCGTATTGCGAGATCAGGATTTCCGGCAGGACGCAGACCGCGGACAGGTAGAGAGCGCCGACCGTCGTCAGCCGGGTCAGCAGGTGGTCGAGGAACTCCGCCGTGTTGTTGCCGGGCCGGATACCCGGAATGAAGCCGCCATACTTCTTCAGGTTGTCCGCGGTGTCGGCGGGGTTGAACACCACCGCGGTGTAGAAGAAGCAGAAGAAGACGATGAAGGACACGTACAGCAGCAGATAGAGCGGCTGGCCGCGGCCCAGCAGCGCCGTCACCGAGAGCAGCCAATCGGGCCCCTGGCTCGCGGAGAAGCTGGCCATCGTGATCGGCAGAAGCAGCAGCGAGGAGGCAAAGATCGGCGGAATGACGCCGGCCGTATTGAGCTTGAGCGGCAGATGCGAGCTCTCGCCGCCGAACATGCGCGCGCCCACCTGGCGCTTGGGGTACTGAACGACGACCCGTCGCTGGGCACGCTCGATGAACACGATGAAGGCGATGACGGCTACAACCATGGCGATCAGGAACATGATGAACCATGCCTGCAGCGCCCCGGTACGGCCGAGCTCAAGGGTATTGGCCAGGGCCGCCGGCAGATTGGCGACGATGCCGGCGAAAATGATGAGCGAGATGCCGTTGCCGATGCCGCGCGCGGTGATCTGCTCGCCGAGCCACATCAGGAAGATGACGCCGCCGGTGATCGTCGCCACGGTCGTGAGGCGGAAGAAGAGGCCGGGATCGAGGACCGCGCTGCCCGATGACCCGGTCATGTTCTCGAGCCCGACCGCGAGCCCGTAGCCCTGCACCGTCGCCAGGAGCACGGTCCCGTAGCGCGTGTATTGATTGATCTTTTTTCGCCCCTGCTCGCCTTCCTTCTTGAGCTGTTCGAGGTGGGGCGAGACCGTGGTCAGGAGCTGGACGATGATCGACGCCGAGATATAGGGCAGGACATTGAGGGCGAAGATCGTCATCCGGCTCAGCGCACCGCCCGCGAACATGTCGAACATGCCGAGGATGCCACCCTGCTGTTGGCGGAACACCTCGGCGAGAACGGTCGGATCGATGCCGGGGATGGGGATGTAGGTGCCGAGGCGGTAGATGACCAGGATGCCGAGCGTGAACCAGATACGCTTCTTCAGCTCGGTGGCCTTGCTGAGCGCACCAAAGTTGAGATTGGCGACGAGTTGTTCGGCGGCGGATGGCATCCCTGTTTCCCGCTAGGCCGGCGCGCCGGCCTCCTCCGGTCCGCTGGCTTCCTTCCCGGCACTCTTGCCGGCCGCCTTGGCCGGCACCGCAACGCTCACACTGCCGCCGGCCTTCTCCACCGCGGCGATGGCGGCCTGTGAAGCACCGGTCACCTCAATCTGAAGCTTGGCCGTCAGCTCGCCCTTGGCGAGCAATCGCACGCCGTCGCGTGCGCGACCCACCAAACCGGCCCCCCGCAATATGGGGATCGTCACCGGCGTATGCGAATCAATCTTGCCGCGATCGATCGCCGTCTGCAGGCGGCCCAGATTGACGATGTCGGGCACCTTCCTGTTGATGTTCTTGAAGCCACGCTTGGGCAGGCGCCGGGCGAGCGGCATCTGGCCGCCCTCGTAGCCCTTGCTGGCGACACCGGAGCGCGAATTCTGGCCCTTGTGGCCCCGGCCGGCGGTCTTGCCCTTGCCCGACCCGATACCACGGCCGACGCGCATCGCCCGGCGCCGGGCACCGGGGTTGTCGGCGAGGCGATTGAGCTCCATCAGGTTTTCCCTCGCGTGGTCTCGCGGCCGGCCATGGGCCTCACTCCTCGGTTTCGATGCGCACCAGGTGGCTCACCTTGGCCACCATGCCACGCACGGCCGGGGTGTCTTCCAGCTCGCGCGTGCGGTGCAGCTTGTTCAGCCCGAGGCCGATCAGCGTGGCGCGCTGGTCCTTGGGCCGCCCCGAGGGGCTGCCGATCTGGGTGACGCGGATCTTCGCTGCGTCGCCGGCGGCCATGGCTCTACTCCTCGCTCGCCGCCTGCTCGGTCGCGCCACGGCCGAGGATATCGCCGACTTTCTTGCCCCGCCGGGCGGCCACCGAGCGCGGCGACATCATGGCCTCGAGCGCGCGGAACGTGGCCTTGACCATGTTGTAGGGGTTGGCGCTGCCGACCGACTTGGTCACCACGTCCTGTACCCCGAGCGTCTCGAACACGGCGCGCATCGGCCCGCCGGCGATGATGCCCGTACCGGGCGGGGCGGCGCGCAGGATCACCTTTCCAGCGCCGAACTTACCGACGAGGTCGTGATGCAGCGTGCGCCCCTCACGGAGCGGCACCCGGATCAGGCGACGCTTGGCTGCCTCCGTCGCCTTGCGGATCGCCTCCGGTACTTCGCGCGCCTTGCCGCTGCCGTGACCGACCCGGCCCTTCTGATCACCAACGACCACGAGCGCGGCAAAGCCGAAGCGCCGGCCGCCCTTCACCACCTTGGCGACGCGGTTGATGCTAACCAGCTTGTCCACCAGGTCGCCGTCGCCTCGATCTTGTCCGTAGCTACGCGCCATTTAAGACTCCAACCAGGCTAAAACTTCAGCCCGCCTTCGCGGGCGGCATCGGCGAGGCTTTTCACTCGACCGTGAAACAGATAGCCGCCGCGGTCGAAGACCACGGCGCTGACACCGGCCGCCTGCGCGCGCTCGGCAATCTTCTTCCCGACCGCCCCGGCCGCGGCTTTGTCGCCGCCCTTGGCGAGGTTCTCGCGCATCTCCTTCTCGAGGCTCGATGCGGCAGCCAGCGTGACCCCCTGCCCGTCGTCGATGACCTGGGCATAGATGTGCTGGTGCGACCGAAACACCGAGAGCCGCGGCAGCCCGTGGGCGTGCTTGCGCAGCCGATGGCGCACCCTCGCCTTGCGCTGTTCGGTCACACGATTGCCTTTGTTGGCGCTCGCCATGGCGGACCTACTTCTTCTTGCCTTCCTTGCGGTGAACGATTTCGTCGGCGTAGCGTATGCCCTTGCCCTTGTAGGGCTCGGGCTTGCGAAATGCGCGAATAACGGCCGCGACCTGCCCGACCCTCTGCTTGTCGATACCCTCGATCGCGATTCTCGTCGGGCGCGCGCAGCTGATGCTGATGCCGTCCGGGATCGGGTAGTGGACCGGGTGGCTGTAGCCGAGCTGGAGGGTGAGCTCAGCGCCCTCGACCGCGGCACGATAGCCGACGCCGACGATGTCGAGCTCGATCTTGAAGCCCTGCGAGACGCCGGTCACCATGTTGTTGAGCAGCGTGCGCTGCATGCCCCACATGGCGCGCGCACGCCGGCTGTCGTCGCGCGGCGTCACGACGACACGAGACTCCTCGAGCGCGGCACCGACCTCCTCGACCAGCACCATGTCGAGCGCGCCGAGCTTGCCGCTCACGGCGACGTCGCGGCCCGAAAGTTCGACCTTGACGCCGTCCGGGATGGTGACCGGCTGCGATCCGATGCGCGACACCTCTACTCCCCTACACCACGTTGCACAGCACTTCGCCACCGACCTTGGCGGCGCGCGCCTCGCCATCCGACATGACCCCTTTCGGCGTCGATAAAATGGCGATACCGAGGCCGCTCTGGATCCGGGGCAGGCTCTTGATCGCCGAATAGACGCGCCGGCCCGGCCGCGACACGCGCCCTATCGTGCGGATCACCGGCGCCCCTTCGTGGTACTTGAGCTCGATGACGAGCTCGGACTTCCCGGGCCCCACCTCGCGACGCTCGTAGCCGCGGATGTAACCCTCCTGACGGAGCACGTCGAGAACGTTGGCGCGCAGCTTGGAGGCCGGCGTCGCGACCGTCGTAAGCCCGGCCTTTTGGCCGTTGCGTATGCGCGTCAGCATATCGCCGAGCGGATCGGACATGGTCATGGGCCGCCCCCTACCAGCTCGACTTAGTCATGCCGGGTATCTGGCCGGCCGAGGCGAGTTGTCGCAGGGCGATCCGCGACATCTTGAGCCTGCGGTAAAATCCGCGCGGACGGCCAGTGATGCGACAGCGGTTGCGCACGCGCACGGGCGATGCGTTGCGCGGCAGCTCGGCGAGCTTGAGGCGCGCCGCGAAGCGCTCCTCCTGCGGCTGCGAGGCATCATTGGCGATCGCCTTGAGGCGGGCCCGCCGCGGCCCCCAGCGTGCCGCCAGGCGCGCTCGCCGGGCGTTCTTTTCCACCGCGCTTTTCTTGGCCATTTAGCTCCTCTCCTGCATCCAGCGATCGGCTCCCGCGTCAGCGGGTAAACGGCAAGCCGAAGGCAGAAAGCAGCTCGCGTCCCTCTTCGTCATTGTGGGCCGTCGTCGCGATGACCACGTCGAGGCCTCGGATCTCGTCGACCTTGTCGTAGTCGATCTCCGGGAAAACGATCTGTTCGCGCAAGCCCAGGGCATAGTTGCCGCGCCCATCGAAGCTGCGTCCCGATAGCCCGCGAAAATCACGCACCCGGGGTAGGGCGATGGTGATCAGGCGGTCGAGAAACTCATACATGTGATCGCCCCTCAGCGTCACCTTGCAGCCCACGTCCATGCCGGCGCGCAGTTTGTACGCCGCGATCGACTTGGTCGCCTTGGTGACGATCGGCTTCTGGCCCGAAATGGCCGTCAGATCGGCCACCGCCGCGACCATCTTCTTGCCGTCGCGCGAGGCCTCGCCGATGCCCATGTTGAGGACGATCTTCTCGAGCCGGGGCACCTGCATCGGGTTGCCATAGGCGAACTTGGCGTGCATCGCCGGCTTGACCGTCGCCTCGTAGTGCTCGCGCATGCGGATTTTCATGCTGCCCTCACAGGTCGATCACCTCGCCCGAGCGCCGCGCGTACCGCACTTTGCGCCCGTCGGCCAGAAACTTGAAGCCGACGCGCGTGGCCTGCCCCGTCTTGGGGTCGATAAGCGCGAGGTTCGAGAGGTGAATCGGCGCCTCCTTCTCGATGACGCCGCCGCGCCCGGCCGCCGCGCTCGGCTTGGTGTGGCGCTTGACCATGTTGACACCCTGCACCAGCGCGCGACCCTCCTTGACCCGAACGCGCAGGACGCTGCCCTTGCGTCCCTTGTCCCTGCCCGTGACGACGATGACTTCGTCACCCTTACGCACGCGCGCCGCCATCACAGCACCTCCGGCGCCAGCGAAACGATCTTCATGTGCTGGCGCGCCCTCAGCTCGCGCGTCACGGGGCCGAAGATGCGGGTGCCGATAGGCTCGCCTTGGGGCGTGATGAGGACGGCCGCATTGCGATCGAAGCGGATGGCGCTACCGTCGGCGCGCCGAATCTCCTTGGCCGTGCGCACGACGACGGCGCGGTGAATGTCGCCCTTGCTTACGCGCCCTCGCGGAATCGCCTCTTTCACCGTGACCACGATGATGTCGCCGACGGTGGCGCTCCTGCGCTTGGAACCGCCGAGCACCTTGATGCACTCGACCTTGCGCGCGCCGGAGTTGTCGGCCACCTCGAGCCTGGTTTCGACCTGAATCATCGGGCCCGACTCGCTGGCGCGGCGGGCTTGCGGACGCGTGCCATCATGATGCCTCGCCGTCGATCACTTCCCACCGTTTCAGCTTCGAGATCGGGCGGCACTCGCGAATGCGCACCGTGTCGCCGGTCTTCAAGCGGTTCGCCGCATCGTGCGCGTGCAGCTTGCTGGAGCGGCGGATGATCTTTTTGTAGATCGGGTGCATCACGCGCCGTTCGACGCGCACGACGACCGTCTTGTCGCCGGCGGCACTCGTGACCACGCCCTGTACGATTCGCCTCGGCATCGCAGCTAGGTCCCCACTCTCTTCTGGCGCTGGCGCAGCGCGGTTTTGATGCGGGCGATGTCGCGCCGCACCTGGCGCATGCGGGCGGTGTTCTCGAGCTGGCCGCTGGCGCGCTGAAAGCGCAGGTTGAAGGCCTCCTTCTTCAGGTCCATCACCTGGTCCGTCAGGTTGTCGAGGCTCGCGCCCTTGAGGTCCTCGGCCTTCACCTCTAGACCTCCTCGCCGAGGCGCGTCACGTAGCGCGTGCCGATCGGCAGCTTGGCGGAGCCGAGGTCGAAGGCCTCGCGTGCCAGGGCCCGAGGCACGCCATCGAGCTCGAACAGGATGCGGCCGGGCTTGATGCGGCACATCCAGAATTCGGGCGTGCCCTTGCCTTTGCCCATGCGCACCTCGGTCGGTTTCTGGCTCACCGGCACGTCGGGGAAGACGCGGATCCACACCCGCCCGGCGCGCTTGCAGTGGCGCGTGATGGCGCGTCGGCACGCCTCGATCTGGCGCGCCGTGATGCGACCGGGGTCGACCGCCTTCATGCCATAGGCGCCGAAATTGAGCGTCGTCGCGCCCTTGGCGGCGCCGTGCACACGACCCTTGTGGGCCTTGCGGAACTTGGTGCGTTTGGGGCTCAGCACGTTCGCTCTCCGACCTCAACGCCCAACCTGCTGTTCGGCGATCTTCTTGTCCTGGGCCATGGGATCGTGGGCCATGATCTCGCCCTTGAACACCCACACCTTGACGCCGCAGGTCCCGTACGCGGTGCGCGCCGTGATCTCACCGTAGTCGATGTCGGCCCGCAGCGTGTGCAGCGGCACCCGCCCCTCGCGATACCATTCGGCGCGCGCGATCTCGGCCCCGCCGAGGCGCCCCGCGCAGTTGATGCGGATGCCAAGCGCGCCCAAGCGCATCGCCGACTGCACCGCCCGCTTCATCGCGCGCCGAAAGGCGACCCGGCGCTGCAACTGCTGGGCGATGTTTTCCGCCACCAGCCGAGCATTGATCTCGGGCTTGCGGATTTCGATGATGTTGAGGTGGACCTCGCTGTTGGTCATCCTGGCGAGGTCGACTCGCAGGCGCTCGATGTCGGCGCCCTTCTTGCCGATGACGACGCCCGGCCGCGCGGTATGGATGGTCACCCGCGCCTTCTTGGCGGGGCGCTCGATCACCACCCGACTGACGCCGGCCTGGCTCAACCGATCGTGGAGGTAGCGGCGGATCGCGAGATCCTCGTGCAACAGATCGCTGTATTCGTCGGCGGTCGCGAACCAGCGCGAATCCCAGGTTCGGTTGATCCCGAGGCGCAGGCCCACGGGATTGACTTTCTGACCCATCAGGCGGGCTCCTCGCGTTCGCGTACGACGACGGTGAGATGGCTGTAGGGCTTTTCGATGCGCCCGACCCGGCCCCGGGCGCGCGGGCGAAAGCGCTTCATGACCAGGGAATTGCCGACGCTCGCCTCGGCGACGAACAGCCGATCGACATCGAGCTGATGGTTGTTCTCGGCGTTCGCGATCGCGGACTGGAGCACCTTCTTGACGTCCTGGGCGATGCGCCGCTTGGAGAAGGTGAGCTCGGCCAGCGCCTTGTTCACGTGCTTGCCGCGAATGAGCCCGGCGACGAGGTTGAGCTTGCGCGCGCCGATACGAATCGAGTGCCCGACCGCCTTGGCCTCGGTCTCGGTCAGCACGCGCGGGAAGGCCGACTTGCCCATCAGGCTCGCCTCGCCCTCTTGTCGCCGGAGTGGCCATGGAAGGTGCGGGTCGGCGAAAACTCGCCGAACTTGTGCCCGACCATGCTCTCGGTCACCAGGACCGGCACGAAACGGCGGCCATTGTAGACGCCGAAGGTGAGGCCGACGAACTGCGGCAGGATCGTCGAGCGGCGCGACCAGATCTTGATCACGTCCTTGCGCCCCGCATTGCGCGCGGCCTCCGCCTTCTTGAGGATATAGCCGTCGACAAACGGCCCCTTCCATACCGATCGCGCCATGACCGCCGCGCCCCCTACTTCCGCGTCCTGCGCCGAAGGATGTACTTGTCGCTGGCCTTCTTGCCCCGGGTCGGCTTGCCCTTGGTGGATTTCCCCCACGGCGTGACGGGATGGCGTCCACCCGAGGTTCGACCCTCGCCGCCACCATGCGGGTGGTCCACCGGGTTCATGGCAACGCCGCGTACCGACGGACGCTTGCCGAGCCAGCGGTTGCGCCCGGCCTTGCCGAGCTTGATGTTCTGGTGGTCCGGGTTGGAGATCGCGCCAATGGTGGCCATGCCTTCCGCACGGACCATGCGCTGCTCGCCCGAGGAGAGCCGCAGCAGGGCGTAGCCCGCATCCTTGCCGACGAGCTGGGCATAGGTGCCGGCGGAGCGCGCAATCTGGCCGCCCTTTCCGGCTTTCATTTCGATGTTGTGAATGATCGTTCCGACGGGAATGCTCTTCATCGGCATGGCGTTACCGAGCTTGATGTCGACGCGCTCGCCGGCGATCACGGTATCGCCCGCCTGCAGGCGCTGCGGCGCGAGGAGGTAGGCTTGCGTCCCATCCTCGTAGCGGACGAGGGCGATGAAAGCGGTCCGGTTGGGATCGTACTCGATCCGCTCGACGGTACCGGGCACGTCGAACTTCGTGCGCTTGAAGTCGACCTTGCGGTAAGCCCGCTTGTGGCCGCCGCCACGGTGCCGCAGCGTCATCCGACCCCTGTTGTTGCGCCCCCCCGAGCCGGTCAGGCCCTCGGTCAGGCCCTTGACCGGCCCGCCCTTCCAGAGGGCCGAGCGGTCGACGAGGACGAGACCGCGGCGCGATGAGGTGGTGGGTCTGTAGTTCTTGAGCGCCATGCCCTAGATCCCCGCCGTGATGTCGATCGAGCGGCCTTCCTCGAGGCGGACGATCGCCTTTTTGGCATCTGGTCGGCGCCCGGAGCGGCCCCTGAAGCGCTTGGTCTTGCCCTTCACCCGGAGGGTATTGACACCGACCACCTTGACGTCGAAGAGCGCTTCCACCGCCTCCTTGATGTCGGCCTTGGTGGCGTCTATGGCGACGCGAAAGGTGACCTGGTTCCACTCCGAGCCGCGGGTCGACTTCTCGGTGATCACCGGGCCCCGGATGATATCGTATTTGCGCTCGGGGTTCATGCCAGGCGCGCCTCGAGCCGCTCCACGGCCGCACGCGTGAGCACCAACCGGCCGCAGCGGAGAATGTCGTAGACATTGGCGCCTTGCTCCGGGAGGACGTCGATTCCCGGCAGATTGGATGCGGCGCGCTTGAGGTTGGTGTCGATCTCGGGGCCATCGATAATGAGCGCCGAGGCCCACCCCAGGGCGGCGAGCTTGCCTGCCAGGAGCTTCGACTTACCGGCCTCGAGACCGGCGTTATCGAGAATCGACAGCTCGCCCGCGGCCTGCTTGCTCGACAGGGCCATCCTCAGCCCGAGCTTGCGCACCTTCTTCTGTAGGCCGTACGCGTGGCTGCGTAGCACCGGCCCGAAGGCCTTGGCGCCGCCACGAAAAATGTTCTCGCGGCGCGTGCTGTGGCGAGCCCGGCCGGTGCCCTTCTGGCGGTAGATCTTGGCGCCGGAGCCCGCGATCTCGCGCACCGTCTTGATCTTGTGGGTGCCGGCGCGACGCTTGGCCAGCTGCCACGTGACGACGCGGTGCAGAATGTCGGGCCGAGCGCCCACGCCGAACACCGAATCGGCGAGCTCGATCGTGCCACCGCTCTTGTTGTCGAGCGTTGTCACCTTGGCCTTCATGACGCCTCAGCCGGGCTTTCGCCCGCCGTATCGGCGTTGCCCTCATCAGGCACCGCCTGCTCCGCCTCGACCGCCGCGGCGCCTCCGGCCGACTTGATCGCCGCCGGAAAGGGCGCCTCCTCGGGCCGCCGCGCCTTGACCGCGTCCGAAACCCGTACCCAGCCCCCCTTGGCGCCCGGCACCGCCCCCTTCACCATGATGAGGTCGCGCGCCTCGTCGACCGCCACCACCTCCAGGTTCTGGATGCTCACCCGTTCGTCGCCGAGGTGCCCGGCCATCTTCTTGCCCTTGAACACGCGGCCCGGATCCTGGCGGTTGCCGGTCGAGCCGTGCGAGCGGTGCGACACCGACACGCCGTGCGTGGCTTCGAGCCCCTTGAAATTATGGCGCTTCATGCTGCCGGCAAAGCCCTTGCCGATCGACGTGCCGACCACGTCGACGCGCTGACCGGGCACGAAGTGGCTGGCCGACAGCTCGGCGCCGACCTCGACGGCGGCCTCGGGCGCGATGGTAAACTCGGCGAGCTTCATCGTCGGCTCGACTTGCGCCTTCGCGAAGTGGCCGCGCATGGCTTTGCCGACATTCTTGACCCGCGCCTTCCCAGCGCCGAGCTGCAGGGCGTCGTAGCCGTTCTTTTCCTGACTGAGGCGGGCCACCACGCGGCACCCCTCCACGCTGAGCACGGTGACCGGCACGTGCCGGCTGTCCGCGGCGAAAACGCGGGTCATGCCAAGCTTACGGGCGAGCAAACCGGTCCGCATCACACGCCCCTACAGCTTGATCTCGACGTCGACGCCCGCCGCGAGGTCGAGCTTCATCAGCGCGTCCACGGTCTGGGGCGTGGGATCGACGATGTCGAGGAGGCGTCGATGGGTGCGGATTTCGAACTGCTCGCGCGATTTCTTGTCGATATGGGGCGAGCGCAGGACCGTGAATTTCTCGATCTTGGTGGGTAGCGGAATGGGCCCGCGGACCTCGGCGCCCGTGCGCTTCGCGGTACTGACGATCTCGCTCGTCGACTGATCGAGCACGCGGTGATCGAAAGCCTTCAGTCGGATGCGAATGTTCTGACTATCCATCTCTGCTCTCGATACCTATACGTCTCTCGGACTGGCTGCCGGTTTCACTCGACGATGGCGGCGACGACGCCGGCGCCGACGGTGCGGCCGCCCTCGCGGATGGCGAAGCGCAGGCCCTCGTCCATGGCGATCGGCGCGATGAGCTCGATCTGCATCGTCACGTTGTCGCCCGGCATCACCATCTCGGTGCCCTCGGGCAGGTGCACCTGCCCGGTCACGTCGGTGGTGCGAAAGTAGAACTGGGGCCGGTAGTTGCTGAAGAACGGCGTGTGCCGGCCGCCCTCCTCCTTGGTCAGGATGTAGGCCTCGGCCGTGAAGCGCGTGTGCGGCGTGATCGACCCCGGGTGGGCCAAGACCTGGCCGCGCTCGACCTCGTCGCGCCCCACGCCCCGCAGCAGGCAGCCGACATTGTCTCCGGCCTCGCCCTGGTCGAGCAGCTTGCGGAACATCTCGACGCCCGTGCACGTCGTCTTGTGCGTCTCCTTGAGGCCGATGATCTCGACCTCGTCGCCGACCTTGACGATGCCGCGCTCGATCCGGCCCGTCACCACCGTGCCCCGCCCCGAGATCGAGAACACGTCCTCGACCGGCATCAGGAACGCCCGGTCCTTGGGGCGCTCGGGCTGCGGGATGTAGGAATCGATCGCCGCCATCAGCGCGTGCACCGAGCCCTCGCCCTGATCGCCCGCCTCGCCGTCGAGCGCCTTCAGCGCCGAGCCCCGGATCACCGGGATGTCGTCGCCGGGAAACTCGTAGCTCGACAGCAGCTCCCGGACCTCGAGCTCGACGAGCTCGAGAATCTCCTCGTCGTCAACCATGTCGACCTTGTTCAGGAACACCACCAGCGCCGGCACGCCCACTTGCCGCGCCAGCAGGATGTGCTCGCGCGTCTGCGGCATCGGCCCGTCCGCCGCCGACACCACCAGGATCGCCCCGTCCATCTGCGCCGCACCCGTGATCATGTTCTTCACGTAGTCGGCATGGCCCGGGCAATCGACGTGCGCGTAGTGGCGCTTCTCCGTCTCGTACTCGACGTGCGCCGTCGCGATCGTGATCCCGCGCGCCTTCTCCTCCGGCGCCTTGTCGATCGCGTCGAACGGCGTGAACTCGGCACCCCCCGCGGCCGCCAATACCTTCGTGATCGCCGCCGTCAGCGTCGTCTTGCCGTGGTCCACATGGCCGATCGTGCCCACATTGCAATGCGGCTTCGTCCGCTCAAACTTCGCCTTCGCCATCGAATACCCTCGTCCCTCTTCCGCATCAGCCCGACGGGCACGCCCTTAGGCGAGCTTCGCCCTGACTTCCTCAGACACCGATTCCGGTATCTGCTCATAGTGATCGAACGTCATCGTGAACTGGGCGCGGCCCTGGCTCATCGAGCGCAATCCGTTGACGTAGCCAAACATGTTGGCCAGCGGCACCATGGCGCTGACCCCGGTGAGGTGGTCGCGCGGCTCACTGCCCGTCATGTGACCGCGCCGGCTCGACAGATCGCCCATGATATCGCCAAGATAGTCGCTCGGAGTCACGACCTCGACCCGCATCATCGGCTCCAGGAGCTTGGGCCCGACCCGAGGCGTGACCTCGCGAAAAGCCTGTATCGCGGCGATTTCGAACGCCAGGCTGCTCGAATCGACGTCGTGGCTCGCCCCATCAACCAGCGAGACCTTGAAATCGATCACCGGGAAGCCGGCCAGGATGCCGCCGTCGGCGACCGCGCGGATACCCTTCTGCACCGCGCCCACGAACTCCCTGGGGACCGACCCGCCCACGACCTTGCTCTCGAACTCGACGCCGGAGCCGCTCGGCAGCGGCTCGAAAACGAGCGTGACCTCGGCGAACTGGCCGGCGCCGCCCGTCTGCTTGCGGTGGGTGTAGGTAATCTCGGCCGTCCGAGTGATCGTCTCGCGATAGGCGACCTGGGGGGCGCCGACATTGGCCTCGACGCGGAACTCGCGGCGTAGCCGGTCGACGATGACCTCGAGATGGAGCTCGCCCATCCCCTTGATCACGGTCTGCCCGGTCTCCTGATCGAGCGTGACGCGGAAGGACGGATCCTCCTCGGCGATGCGAGTCAGGGCCTCGGCCATGCGCTCCTGATCGTTCTTGGTCTTGGGCTCAACCGCGATCTCTATGACGGGATCGGGAAACTCGAGGCTCTCCAGCACGACGGGGTGCGCCGGATCGCACAGCGTGTCGCCGGTCTTGGTGTGCTTGAGGCCGGCGAGCGCAATGATGTCGCCGGCGCGCGCCTCTTTCACGTCCTCGCGCGAGTTGGCGTGCATCTGCAGCATGCGGCCGATGCGTTCGCGCTTGCCCTTGACCGCATTGCGGACGGCGCTACCACTCTCGAGGACGCCCGAATAGATGCGGGCGAAGGTGAGCGAGCCGACGTAGGGGTCGGTCATGATCTTGAAGGCGAGCGCCGCGAACGGCTCGTCGTCGTCGGACCTGCGCACGGCCGGGATTTCGGTGCCGGCCACGACGCCGTGCACGGAAGCGACATCGGTCGGCGCCGGAAGGTAGTCGACCACCGCGTCCAGCAGCAACTGAACGCCCTTGTTCTTGAACGCGGAGCCGTTGAGGACGGGGACGAACGCACCGGCCAGCGTTCCGGCGCGAATGCAACGGCGGAGCGCGTCCGCGTCCGGCTCGTGGCCCTCGAGATAAGCTTCGAGAACCGAGTCGACCTGATCGACGACGCGCTCGATGAGCTGGGTCCTGCACTCGGCCGCCTGGCCCACCATGTCCGCGGGAATGTCCTGGACCACGAACTCGGCGCCCAGGGTTTCGTCGTTCCACACGGCGGCCTTCATGGTCACAAGGTCGACGACACCGCGATAATTGCCCTCGGCGCCCACGGGCAGTTGCACCAACAGCGGCGCCGCGCCGAGGCGATCGGCAATCATATCGACGCAGCGAAAGAGATCGGCGCCGAGCCGGTCCATCTTGTTGACGAAACAGATGCGCGGGACACCATAACGATCGGCCTGTCGCCACACCGTCTCGGACTGGGGCTCAACCCCGGCCACGCTGTCGAACAGCGCGACCGCGCCGTCGAGTACGCGCAGCGCCCGCTCGACCTCGATCGTGAAGTCAACGTGGCCCGGCGTGTCGATGATGTTGATACGGTGATCGCGCCAGAAGCAGGTCGTCGCCGCCGCGGTGATGGTGATGCCGCGCTCCTGCTCCTGCGCCATCCAATCCATCGTCGCGGCGCCGTCGTGCACCTCGCCCATCTTGTGGGAGCGGCCGGTGTAGTAAAGGATGCGCTCGGTGGTCGTGGTCTTGCCGGCATCGATGTGGGCCATGATGCCGATATTGCGATAGCGCTGAAGGGGCGTGATCCGGGGCATGGCGGCGGAACCTGAACAATCTACCAACGGTAGTGGGAGAACGCCTTGTTGGCGTCCGCCATGCGATGGGTGTCTTCGCGCCTTTTGACGGCCGAGCCGCGTTGCTCGGCGGCCTCGAGCAGCTCGCCCGACAACCGCTCCGTCATCGTCTTCTCCGAGCGCCCACGCGCCGCCGAGATCAACCAGCGGATGGCGAGCGCCTGACCGCGGTCGCTGCGCACCTCGACCGGCACCTGATAGGTGGCGCCGCCGACGCGGCGCGAGCGCACTTCGACGCCCGGCTTGACGTTCCCGAGGGCCTCGTGAAACACCTTGATCGCGTCCTGGCCAGTGCGCTTCTCGATGCGCTCGAGCGCGCCGTAGACGATGCCCTCGGCCGTCGATTTCTTGCCCGCAAACATGAGCGAGTTCATGAACTTGGTGAGGACCTGATCGGAGTATTTGGGGTCGGCGAACACGACCCGCTTCTCGGCGGCACGGCGGCGGGACATGGCGGGCCTATTTGGGCCGCTTGGCGCCGTACTTCGATCGCCGCTGGCGGCGGTCGCTGACGCCTTGGGTATCGAGAACGCCGCGGATCACGTGGTATCGCACGCCGGGTAGGTCCTTGACCCGTCCGCCGCGAATCATGACCACAGAGTGTTCCTGAAGGTTGTGCCCCTCCCCGGGGATGTAGCTCGTCACCTCGTAGCCGTTGGTCAGCCGCACGCGGGCGACCTTGCGCAAGGCCGAGTTGGGCTTTTTCGGCGTCGTCGTGTAGACGCGCG
Source organism: Alphaproteobacteria bacterium (assembly GCA_965261735.1). Classification (GTDB taxonomy): domain Bacteria; phylum Pseudomonadota; class Alphaproteobacteria; order SHVV01; family SHVV01. Next base: position 3,833,814 of record OZ253470.1, on the reverse strand, counting down.
TGCAGACCCCTCGTTTCTGCGGGCATCCGACCAGGGCCGGCACCTTGTTGCGCGCCACCTGCTTGATGCGCGGCTTGCGAATCAATTGGTTAACTGTCGGCATTCCGTTTACCCGTCGCCCTCGGACACTGGTGCCAAGCACGCAACGGCGACGAACTATGTAGTTCGCCGCCCAGCGCCGTCACCCGCTCCTGACCTGTCGAACCTAGCTCAAAAAGAGCCTGACGCGGCGCCCGTATTAAGGCCTGGCTACGCTGCGTCCAGGAGGCCGCATCGTAGTGACGCGGTCTGAGCCCGTCAAGCCAAAACGGTGATTTCCCAACGCTTTCCGGCCGCACGCGGACTTCGCGCGAGGCGCGCCCCCATGCAGTCCGGTGTCCCCGCTGCGACCGCGCGACAGAGAGCCGCCGCGCGGCCGCTCGATCAGGCGGCGCTCGGCTCCTCGCCGGCGGCCGCCGTGCCGGCCTCCGACGCGACCAGCGCCGGGTCGGCGGTGAGCTCGAGCGCGGCCGTGATTTGGCGATCGCGCTCCGCCGCCAGCTCCTTCATCTGGTTCATCATCGAACCGGTGCCGGCCGGGATGAGGCGGCCCACGATCACGTTCTCCTTGAGCCCGACCAGGTGGTCGACGCGGCCGGACACCGCGGCCTCGGTGAGCACGCGCGTCGTCTCCTGGAACGACGCGGCCGAGATGAACGACGTGGTCTGCAGCGAAGCCTTCGTAATTCCCAGGAGCACCTGCTTGCCGGTCGCGGGCGCCAGACCTTCCTCCTCGACCTTGGCGTTGACGTGCCGGAACTCGGTGCCGTCAACCTGTTCGCCGATCAGGAACACCGTGTCCCCGGCATCCTCGATCTCCACCTTCTGCAGCATCTGGCGGGTAATGACCTCGATGTGCTTGTCGTTGATGCGCACGCCCTGGAGTCGGTAAACCTCCTGGATCTCGCTCACGAGATACGACGCCAGGGCCTCGACCCCGAGCACGCGTAGGATGTCGTGCGGTACCGGATTACCGTCCAACAGGAGATCGCCGCGCAGTACGTGGTCGCCCTCTTGGACGCTGATGTGCTTGCCCTTGGGGATCAGGTACTCGACCGGATCGCCATCTTTCGGCCGCACGATGATCCGCCGCTTGGCCTTGTAGTCCTTGCCGAACTCGACGCGGCCCTCGCTTTCGCTGATGACCGCGTGGTCCTTGGGGCGACGCGCCTCGAACAGCTCGGCGACACGCGGCAGTCCGCCGGTGATGTCGCGAGTCTTCGAGGATTCGCGGGGGATGCGCGCCAGCACGTCGCCGGCGTGGACGCTGCCCCCGTCCTCGACCGACAGGATAGCGTCGACGGACAGGAAATACCTGGCATCGAGACCATTGGCCAGCAGCACGACCTCGCCCTTGTCGTCGCGGAGCGTTATCCGCGGCCTGAGCTCGGCACCCTTCGGCTGCTGGCGCCAATCGATGACGGCCTTGTTGGCGATGCCGGTGGCCTCGTCGAGCACCTCGCGCACCGAGACGCCGTCCACGAGGTCCTTGTGGTAGGCGATCCCCTCCTTCTCGGTGATGATCGGAACGGTATAGGGATCCCATTCCGCGAGGCGCTCGCCCTTCTTCACCTTCTGGTCCTGATCGACGGACAGACGCGCGCCGTAAGCGACACGGTGGCGTGCCTTTTCGCGTCCGTTGTCGTCGACGAGGATGATCTCGCAGTTGCGGCCCATGACGACGAGGCGCCCCTGGCTGTCGGCGACAACGTTTCGGTGCTCGATGGCGACCGTCGCGTCATACGCCGCTTCGAAGCTCGACTGCTCGACGTGCTGCGCGGTGCCGCCGATGTGGAAGGTGCGCATGGTGAGCTGGGTACCGGGCTCGCCAATCGACTGCGCGGCGATGACACCGACCGCCTCGCCAATGTTGACCCGTGTGCCGCGCGCAAGGTCGCGCCCGTAGCAGCGCCCGCAGGCCCCTTCCTCGCTCTCGCAGGTCAGGACGGAGCGAATCATCACCGATTCGACCCCGGCCATATCGACGCGGTCGAGGGCGGGCTCATCAATCATCTCGCCGGCCTTGACCACCACCTCCCCGCTCACGGGATCGACGATGTCGACGGCGGCGCAGCGCCCGAGGATGCGCTCCGACAGCGGCACGATCACCTCCCCACCCTCGAGCACCTCCCGGACGGTAAGGCCGAGCTCGGTGCCGCAGTCCTCCTCGGTGATAACACAGTCCTGGGCCACGTCGACGAGGCGGCGGGTGAGGTAGCCGGAGTTGGCCGTCTTTAGCGCCGTGTCGGCGAGCCCCTTGCGGGCGCCATGGGTCGAGTTGAAGTATTCGAGGACGGTCAACCCTTCCTTGAAGTTGGAGATGATCGGCGTCTCGATGATCTCGCCCGAGGGCTTCGCCATGAGCCCGCGCATCCCGGCGAGCTGCTTCATCTGCGCCGCCGAACCGCGCGCGCCGGAGTCGGCCATCATGTAAATCGAGTTGAGCTCGGAGCTGTCATCGCCCTCGTGGCCCACGGTGGCGATCCCCTTCATCATCTCCTCGGCGACCCGTTCCGTGCACTGGGACCACACGTCGACCACCTTGTTGTACTTCTCACCCTGCGTGATCAGTCCGTCGAGGTATTGCTGCTCGTACTCCTTGACGATCTGGCGCGTCTCGTTGACGAGCTCATCCTTGGCTGGCGGCACTACCATGTCGTCCTTGCCGAAGGAGATGCCGGCGCTGCACGCGTGGGTAAACCCGAGGACCATGATGCGGTCGCAGAAGAGGACCGTCTCTTTCTGTCCACAGTGGCGGTAGACCTCGTCCATGACGTTGCTGACTTCGCGCTTGGTAAGCAGGCGATTGACGAGATCGTACGGTACGTTGCGGTGGCGCGGGAGCAGTTCACATAGCAGCAGCCGGCCCGGCGTGGTCGCGATGCGGCGCGTGACCGGGGCGCCCTCCTCGTCGACGGTGTGGTAGCGGCAGGTAATCGGAGCATGCAGGCTGACGGCGCCGGTCTCGATAGCGAACTGCACCTCCTCCGCGCTATGGAAGATCATGCCGTTGCCGGGATCTCCGGCGCGCTCCATGGTCAGGTAGTACAGGCCGAGCACGATGTCCTGGGAGGGAACGATGATCGGCTTGCCGTTGGCCGGGCTCAGGATGTTGTTGGTCGACATCATGAGGACGCGCGCCTCAAGCTGCGCCTCCAGGCTCAAGGGCACGTGCACCGCCATCTGGTCGCCGTCGAAGTCGGCGTTGAAAGCGGCGCAGACCAAGGGGTGCAACTGGATCGCCTTGCCCTCGATGAGGGTCGGCTCGAAGGCCTGAATGCCGAGGCGGTGCAGGGTCGGCGCGCGATTGAGGAGTACCGGGTGCTCGCGAATGACCTCCTCGAGGATGTCCCATACCTCGGAGCGCTCTTTCTCGACCATTTTCTTGGCCATCTTGACCGTCGGCGCCATGCCCTTGAGCTCGAGCTTCGAATAGACGAAGGGCTTGAAGAGCTCGAGCGCCATCTTCTTGGGCAGCCCGCACTGGTGCAGCTTGAGCTCGGGCCCGACGACAATGACCGAGCGCCCCGAATAATCCACGCGTTTGCCGAGCAGGTTCTGCCGGAAGCGGCCCTGCTTGCCCTTCAACATGTCGGACAGCGACTTGAGCGGGCGCTTGTTGGCGCCGGTGATGACGCGGCTGCGCCGACCGTTGTCGAACAGCGCATCGACCGCCTCCTGCAGCATGCGCTTCTCGTTGCGGACGATGATATCGGGCGCGCGCAGCTCGATCAGGCGCTTCAGGCGGTTGTTGCGATTGATCACGCGGCGGTAGAGGTCGTTGAGGTCCGAGGTCGCGAAGCGGCCGCCGTCGAGCGGCACCAGCGGCCGCAGGTCGGGCGGAATCACGGGAACGACGGTCAGGATCATCCACTCGGGGCGGTTTCCCGACTCGATGAAGGATTCGACGAGCTTTAGCCGCTTGACGATCTTTTTCGGTTCCGTGACCGAGGTCGTCTCCTTGAGCTGGGTGCGAAGCCTGTCGCGCTCCTCCTCGAGATCGATGGCCGAGATAAGCTGGCGCACCGCCTCGGCGCCGATGCCGGCGGTGAACGAATCCTCGCCGTAGGCGTCCTGGGCCTCGATAAACTGCTCCTCGGAGAGGAGTTGGCGCATCTTGAGCGGCGTCAACCCGGGCTCGATGACGATGTAATTCTCGAAATACAGGACCCGTTCGAGGTCCTTGAGCGACATGTCGAGAACGAGGCCGATGCGCGAGGGTAGCGACTTCAGGAACCAAATGTGGGCCACGGGCGACGCGAGCTCGATGTGTCCCATGCGCTCGCGCCGCACTTTCGAGAGCGTCACCTCGACGCCGCACTTCTCGCATGTGATGCCGCGATATTTCATGCGCTTGTACTTGCCGCACAAGCATTCGTAGTCCTTGATCGGACCGAAGATGCGGGCGCAGAACAAGCCGTCGCGCTCGGGCTTGAAGGTACGGTAGTTGATGGTTTCCGGCTTCTTGATCTCACCGAACGACCACGAGCGGATGCGCTCGGGGCTGGCGATGGAAATCTTGATCTGGTCGAAGGTCTGCGTAGGCCCGACCTGGCCGAAGACTTTCATCAACTCGTTCATGAACTGTCTCCCTTCGGGTACCCGGCGCGCCCGCGGCGGCGCCGGCCGCCGTTACTCAAGCGTCAGTAGCTACGTTGCGTCAGCTCGACGTAAAGCCCGAGCGACCTCAACTCCTTGACCAGCACGTTGAACGATTCGGGGATGCCCGCCTCGAACGCATCGTCCCCGCGCACGATGGCCTCGTACACCTTGGTGCGCCCGGCGACATCGTCGGACTTGACCGTGAGCATTTCCTGAAGCGTGTAGGCGGCGCCGTAGGCCTGCAGGGCCCAGACCTCCATCTCGCCGAACCGCTGACCGCCGAACTGTGCCTTGCCGCCGAGCGGCTGCTGCGTCACCAGGCTGTAGGGACCGATCGAACGCGCATGGATCTTGTCGTCGACGAGGTGGTGCAGCTTGAGCATGTAGATGTAGCCCACCGTCACCTTGCGCGCGAACGGCTCACCCGTCCGCCCATCGACCAGCGTCACCTGGCCCGACGAATCGAGGCCGGCGCGCTCCAGCATGTCGATGATGTCCTCTTCGCGGGCGCCCTCGAACACCGGGGTGGCTACGGAAATGCCGTCGCGCATGTTGTCGCCGAACTCGAGCAGCTGCTCGTCCGACATGGCGTTGATTTCGCTGTCGTACTGGCGTTTGCCGTAAAGACCGCGAAGGGACTTGCGCAGCTCGTCGGCCTTGCCGCCGCGCCGCGCCTTGTCGACCATGGCGCCAATCTGGCGCCCGATCCCCGACGACGCCCATCCGAGATGGGTCTCGAGGATCTGCCCGACATTCATCCGCGAGGGCACGCCGAGCGGGTTGAGCACGATATCGACGGGCGTGCCGTCCTCGAGGTGGGGCATGTCCTCGTGGGGGACGATCTTCGAGATCACGCCCTTGTTGCCGTGGCGGCCGGCCATCTTGTCGCCGGGCTGGAGCTTGCGTTTCACGGCGACGAACACCTTGACCATCTTCATCACACCGGGCGGCAGCTCGTCGCCGCGCTGGAGCTTCTCGACCTTGTCCTCGAAGCGCCCCTGAAGGCGCTGGGTGGCCTCGTCGAACTGCTTCTTGAGCTGCTCGATGTCGGCCATGACTTTGGCGTCCTTGAGCCCGACCTGCCACCACTGGCCGTGGCTGAATTCGGCCAGAAAGGCGTCCGTGATCTTGCTGCCCGTTTTCACGCCCTTGGGCCCGCTGACCGCGACTCGCCCGAGCATCAGGCGCTTCAGGCGATCGTAGGTGTTGCCCTCGAGGATCGCCTTTTCGTCGTCGCGGTCCTTGGCCAGGTGATCGATCTCGCTGCGCTCGATGGCGAGCGAGCGCTCGTCCTTGTCGACGCCGCGGCGCGAGAACGCGCGCACTTCGACGACGGTGCCCGAGACGCTGGGGGGCAGCCGCAGGGACGTATCGCGTACATCCGATGCCTTTTCGCCGAAGATGGCGCGCAGCAGCTTCTCCTCGGGCGTCATGGGAGATTCACCCTTGGGCGTTACCTTGCCGACCAGGATATCGCCCGGCTTGACCTTGGCGCCGATATAAACGATGCCGACCTCGTCGAGGTTGCCGAGGCCCTCCTCGCCGACGTTGGGAATGTCGCGAGTAATGTCCTCGGGGCCGAGCTTGGTATCGCGCGCCATGACCTCGAACTCCTCGATGTGAATCGAGGTGAAGACGTCATCGCGCGCCAGGCGCTCGGAAATGAGGATCGAATCCTCGAAGTTGTAGCCGCCCCACGGCATGAAGGCGACCAGCACGTTGCGCCCGAGGGCCAGCTCCCCGAGATGGGTCGAGGGCCCGTCGGCGATGATGTCGCCGGCCTCGACGAGCTCGCCGACCTTCACCAGCGGGCGCTGGTTGATGCAGGTGTTCTGGTTCGAGCGTTGGAACTTGAGCAGGTTGTAAATGTCGACGCCCGACGCCGAGAGGTCCTTCTCCTCTGTGGCGCGGACGACGATCCGTGTGGCGTCGACTTGATCGACCGTACCGCCGCGCCGCGCCGCAATGGCGACACCGGAATCGCGGGCCACCACCTCCTCGAGCCCCGTGCCTACGAGCGGCGCCTCGGTACGGATCAAGGGCACCGCCTGGCGCTGCATGTTCGACCCCATGAGCGCGCGGTTGGCGTCGTCGTTCTCGAGAAACGGGATCAGGGCGGCGGCGACCGAGACCACCTGCTTGGGGGAGACGTCGATGAAATCGATGGCATCGGGCTGCGCCATGACGAACTCGCCGCCGCGGCGGCAGCTCACGAGGTCGGCGACGAAGCGGCCGCGCGCGTCGAGCTCGGCGTTGGCCTGGGCGATGGTGTGCTTGCCCTCCTCCATGGCCGACAGGTAGTCGACCTCGTCGCCGACCTTGCCGCTGACGACGCGCCGATAGGGGCTCTCGATGAAGCCATACTTGTTGACCCGCGCGAACGTCGCGAGGCTGTTGATGAGGCCGATGTTGGGACCCTCGGGGGTCTCGATCGGGCAGATGCGCCCGTAATGGGTCGGGTGCACGTCGCGCACCTCGAAGCCGGCACGCTCGCGCGTCAGTCCGCCCGGCCCGAGCGCCGACAGGCGCCGCTTGTGGGTGATCTCGGCCAGGGGGTTGGTCTGGTCCATGAACTGGCTGAGCTGCGAGGAGCCGAAGAACTCGCGTACCGCGGCCGCGGCCGGCTTGGCGTTGATAAGGTCGTGCGGCATGACCGTATCGATTTCGACCGAGCTCATGCGCTCGCGGATGGCGCGCTCCATCCGCAGCACGCCGATACGGTACTGGTTCTCGAGCAGCTCGCCGACGGAGCGCACGCGGCGATTGCCGAGATGGTCGATGTCATCGATCTCGCCCCGGCCATCCTTGAGCTCGACGAGGGTCTTGATCACCGCGAGGATGTCCTCCTTGCGCAGGACGCGTACCGTGTCCTCGGTCTCGAGCCCGAGGCGAGTGTTCATCTTGACGCGACCGACGGCCGAAAGGTCGTAGCGCTCGGGGTCGAAGAGCAGGCTGTTGAACAGATTCTCGGCGGTCTCGTCGGTTGGCGGCTCGCCCGGCCGCATGACCCGATAGACCTCGATCAGCGCCTTGCTGCGGTCGCCGTTCTTGTCACTGGCCATGGTGTTGCGGATGTGCGCGCCGACGGTGATGTGGTCGATGTCGAGGGTGACGATCTCGCTGATGCCGACGGTCTCGAAAAGGGCGACGTGCTCCTCCGACAACTCATCCCCCGCCTCGACGTAGATCTCGCCGGTCTCCTCGTTGATGATGTCGGCCCCCGCGTAGCGCCCCGCTAGCTCGTTTGCCGACACGAGGAGGTCCTTGAGCCCCTGGGCCTCGAGCTTTTGCGCCAGCCGTGGCGTGAGCTTCGCTCCGATTTCGGCCGCCACCTTGCCGGTCGCCGCGTTGATGAGGTCGCCGGTCAGCTTTGCGCCGCGTATGCGCTCGGGCTTGAAGGCCGTCTTCCAGCCGCGCTTGTCGCGGCGGTAGATGATGGGGCGGTAAAAGTGGCCGAGCATGTCCTCCGCCGTCATGCCGAGCGCGAACATCAGCGTCGTCACCGGCAGCTTGCGGCGGCGGTCGATGCGGACGTAAACGATGTCCTTGGCATCGAACTCGAAGTCGAGCCACGAGCCGCGATAGGGGATGATTCGCGCAGCGAACAGAAGCTTGCCGGAGGAGTGCGTCTTGCCGCGGTCGTGGTCGAAGAAGACGCCGGGCGAACGGTGCATCTGACTCACGATCACCCGCTCGGTGCCGTTGACGATGAAGGTGCCGTTCTCGGTCATGAGCGGCATGTCGCCCATGTAGACGTCCTGCTCCTTGATATCGAGAACCGACTTGGCGCCGGTGTCGGCATCGACTTCGAACACGATCAGCCGCAGCGTCACCTTGAGCGGAGCCGAAAACGTCATGCCCCGCTGGCGGCACTCCTCGACGTCATATTTCGAAGGCTCGAGCTCGTACTTCACGAACTCAAGCTGTGACGTTTCCGCGAAGTCGCGAATCGGGAAGACGGACAGGAAGACGCCTTGCAGGCCGCTGTCGTCGCGCGCCGCGGCCGGCACGTTGAGGTGGAGGAAGGTGTTGTACGAGTTCTTCTGCACCTCGATGAGGTTGGGCATCGCGGCGATTGAGGGGATGCGTCCGAAGTCCCTGCGGACCCGCTTACGACCCGTAAACGAAAGTGTCATTCCTTGTCCTCGGCTCGGCGCCGTGGGCCGGGCCCCGCCAGGGGTCCGGCCCTTGCGCCGTTAGCGCTCTCGAGAGTGGGCGATTCCACCATCACGCGCGGGCGACCGCCGGCCCGCGCCGATTCGATCGGCGCCGGCTGGGAGGGCCCTGCAAGAAACGGTGGCACGAGCGCGTTGATGCGGCCCTATCTGATCTCAACCGTGGCGCCCGCCGACTCGAGCTGTTCCTTGATCTTGTCGGCCTCGTCCTTGGGAATGCCTTCCTTGACTTCCTTCGGCGCAGCTTCGACGAGGTCCTTGGCCTCCTTGAGGCCGAGACTGGTAATGGCCCGCACTTCCTTGATCACGTTGATCTTTTTTTCGCCAAAGGCGGCGAGAACGACGGTGAACTCGGTCTGTTCCTCAGCCGCTTCCGCATCCGCCGCGGTCGCGGCACCGGGCGCCGCAACGGCCACGGGAGCCGCCGCCGAAACGCCCCACTTCTCCTCGAGAAGCTTGGCCAGATCGGCGGCCTCGATCACCGTAAGTGAAGATAGGTCGTCCGCGATCTTCTGCAAGTCAGCCATCGTCTCGTTCTCCTCGATTACAACGTGTGCGACGCGGGCGCAGGTGCGCCGGTCAATCCTTCGTCTCGGCCTCGGTCTCGGCCCGGGCGGCAATGACGCGCGCGATCTGGGCGGCCGGCGCCTGCAGCAGCACCGCGAGGCTCGTGGCCGGCGCCTGGAGCAGGCCCACGATCGTGGCCCTCAGGACCTCTAGGGACGGCAGCGCGGCCAGCGTCCTGACGGCGTCGGCATCGAGCAGGTCCTCGCCGATGGCGCCGCCGAGCACGACCAGCTTGCCGTTCTTGCGCGCGTAGTCCACGGCCGCCTTGGCCAGGGCGACCGGATCGTCGGCATAGGCGATGGCCGTGGGTCCATTGAACATGTCCGCGAGCGGCGCATACTTCGTGTCGGCGACGGCGCGGCGCGCGAGCCGGTTTTTGGTCACGCGGAATCGCGCGCCGGCATTGCGCATGTCCCTCCTGAGCTCGCCCATCTCGGCGACGCTGAGGCCCTTGTAGTGGGCCAGCAGGACCGTCGGGGTATCGCGCAGCGTCTGGTTCAGCTCCGCGACGAAGGCTTCTTTGCGCACCCGTTCCACGTGATCAGCTCCACAATTCCGATAAAGGCACCGCGCCCTAGGCGGCGCCGACGCTGGCGATATCGATTTTGATTCCGGGCCCGACGCTCGAGGTCAGTGCCATCTTCTTTACGTACGTGCCCTTGGCGCCGGCCGGCTTGGCGCGCATCACAGCGTCCACGAAGGCGCGCAGGTTCTCGAGTATCGCCTCCTCGGAGAAACTCGCCTTGCCGATCCCGGCATGCACGATTCCCGCCTTCTCGGCGCGGAACTCGACCTGACCACCCTTGGCCGCCAACACGGCCTCGGCGACGTTGGCCGTCACCGTGCCGACCTTGGGGTTGGGCATCAGGCCGCGCGGCCCAAGAATCTTGCCGAGCTTGCCCACCACCGCCATCATGTCGGGCGTCGCGATGCAGCGGTCGAAATCGATCGCGCCGCCCTGGATACGCTCGGCCAGGTCCTCGGCGCCAACCACATCGGCGCCTGAGGTCTTGGCTTCCTCGGCCTTGTCGCCCTTGGCGAACACGGCGACGCGTACCGCCTTGCCGGTGCCGTTGGGGAGCTGGACCACGCCGCGGACCATCTGATCGGCGTGGCGTGGGTCGACCCCGAGGTTGAGGGCCACCTCGACCGTTTCGTCGTACTTGGCCTTCGCGCCAGCCTTGACCAAGCCGACGGCCTCCTCGGCGGCGTAGAGCTGCGTCCGATCGACCGACTGCCGCGCCGATCCAAGCCTTTTGCCCGCACCCGCCATCTTCCTACTCCTTCACCTCGATGCCCATCGACTGCGCCGACCCGGCGAGCATGCGGCACGCCGCCTCGATGTCGTAGGCGTTGAGATCGGCCATCTTCTGCTCGGCGATCTCGCGCAGCTGGCCCATCGTCACCTGACCGACCATCTCCCGCCCCGGCTCCGCCGCACCCTTACTGGCCAGCGCCGCGCGCTTGATCAGGAACGAGGCGGGCGGCGTCTTGGTCTCGAAGCTGAAGGAGCGGTCCGCATAGACGGTGATCACCGTTGGAATAGGCACGCCCGCCTCGAGCTGTTGGGTGTGCGCGTTGAACGCCTTGCAGAACTCCATGATGTTCACGCCGCGCTGGCCGAGCGCCGGACCGATCGGCGGCGACGGCGTGGCCTGCCCCGCCGGCACCTGGAGCTTGATGTATCCGTCAATCTTCTTGGCCATGTCCGCTCGTCATGTTTTCGTCTGCGCTGGCGCTAGGTCTTTTCGACCTGGGCGAACTCGAGCTCCACCGGCGTCGGGCGACCGAAGATCGACACCGCGACCTTGAGCCGGGCGCGCTCCTCGTCGACGTCCTCGACGAAGCCGTTGAACGATGTGAAAGGCCCATCACAGACCCGCACCTGCTCGCCGATATCGAAAGTGATCGAAGGCTTGGGCCGGTCGACGCCCTCGCGCACTTGGCGCAGAATACGGTCGGCCTCGGCCTGTGTGATCGGCGAGGGCTTGCCGCCGCCGCCGAGGAAGCCCGTGACTTTGGGCGTGTTCTTGACCAGATGGTAGACATCCTCGGTCAGGTCGAGCTTGGCCAACACGTAGCCCGGAAAGAACTTGCGCTCGGCATTGACCTTGCGTCCGCGGCGAACCTCGACGACCTCCTCGACCGGGACCAGCACCTCCTCGATACGCTCGGTCAGGCCTTTGGTTTCGGCCTGCTCGCGCAGCGACTGCGCGACCTTTTTCTCGAAGCCCGAATAGGCGTGGATGATGTACCAGCGAAGCGCCATCGGCGGTCAAGCCCCGAGCCCGAGCACGGTGCGCACCCCGAACGAGAGCAGCTGGTCGAGGAAAAAGAAGAAGATCGCCGCCAGGAACGACATGATCAGCACCAGTAGCGTCGCCGTCGCCGTTTCCTTCCGCGTCGGCCACGTGACCTTGGCGGTTTCCTGGCGCACCTGGCGGATGAATTCGAGCGGGCTCGTTTTTGCCATGTCTCGTCCTACTCGCGCGGGATCAGGCGATGCACTCGGGTGCCCACGCGCGCACCGCCCCGCGAGGCCGCGGCGTGGCAGGAGTGGCGGGACTCGAACCCACAACCCCCGGTTTTGGAGACCGGTGCTCTGCCAATTGAGCTACACTCCTTCGACGGGTCAAGCACGTCTCTCGGACTGGCTGCCGGTTTCACTCGACGATGGCGGCGACGACGCCGGCGCCGACGGTGCGGCCGCCCTCGCGGATGGCGAAGCGCAGGCCCTCGTCCATGGCGATCGGCGCGATGAGCTCGATCTGCATCGTCACGTTGTCGCCCGGCATCACCATCTCGGTGCCCTCGGGCAGGTGCACCTGCCCGGTCACGTCGGTGGTGCGAAAGTAGAACTGGGGCCGGTAGTTGCTGAAGAACGGCGTGTGCCGGCCGCCCTCCTCCTTGGTCAGGATGTAGGCCTCGGCCGTGAAGCGCGTGTGCGGCGTGATCGACCCCGGGTGGGCCAAGACCTGGCCGCGCTCGACCTCGTCGCGCCCCACGCCCCGCAGCAGGCAGCCGACATTGTCTCCGGCCTCGCCCTGGTCGAGCAGCTTGCGGAACATCTCGACGCCCGTGCACGTCGTCTTGTGCGTCTCCTTGAGGCCGATGATCTCGACCTCGTCGCCGACCTTGACGATGCCGCGCTCGATCCGGCCCGTCACCACCGTGCCCCGCCCCGAGATCGAGAACACGTCCTCGACCGGCATCAGGAACGCCCGGTCCTTGGGGCGCTCGGGCTGCGGGATGTAGGAATCGATCGCCGCCATCAGCGCGTGCACCGAGCCCTCGCCCTGATCGCCCGCCTCGCCGTCGAGCGCCTTCAGCGCCGAGCCCCGGATCACCGGGATGTCGTCGCCGGGAAACTCGTAGCTCGACAGCAGCTCCCGGACCTCGAGCTCGACGAGCTCGAGAATCTCCTCGTCGTCAACCATGTCGACCTTGTTCAGGAACACCACCAGCGCCGGCACGCCCACTTGCCGCGCCAGCAGGATGTGCTCGCGCGTCTGCGGCATCGGCCCGTCCGCCGCCGACACCACCAGGATCGCCCCGTCCATCTGCGCCGCACCCGTGATCATGTTCTTCACGTAGTCGGCATGGCCCGGGCAATCGACGTGCGCGTAGTGGCGCTTCTCCGTCTCGTACTCGACGTGCGCCGTCGCGATCGTGATCCCGCGCGCCTTCTCCTCCGGCGCCTTGTCGATCGCGTCGAACGGCGTGAACTCGGCACCCCCCGCGGCCGCCAATACCTTCGTGATCGCCGCCGTCAGCGTCGTCTTGCCGTGGTCCACATGGCCGATCGTGCCCACATTGCAATGCGGCTTCGTCCGCTCAAACTTCGCCTTCGCCATCGAATACCCTCGTCCCTCTTCCGCATCAGCCCGACGGGCACGCCCAGCCGAGTGGAGCGGGTGATGGGAATCGAACCCACGTCACCAGCTTGGAAGGCTGGAGCTCTACCATTGAGCTACACCCGCAGGTACGTCTCCCATCGCCGGTGTTCCTGGCTCCCGCCCCCGGACCACCCCGGGGCGGATGGTGGAGGGGGTAGGATTCGAACCTACGTAGACATCCGTCGGCAGATTTACAGTCTGCTGCCTTTAACCACTCGGCCACCCCTCCGCAGAAAGATTGAAGACCTGCACCGGCGCGGTGCGAATCCCCGCCCTTCCCGTGTCATGCAAGAAGCGCACAAAGGCCCACGCCGCCAGCCGGTTGGCCGCCAGTTGCTGTCCTGATTGGATGTGTTAACCTGCTCGTAGCGCAGATAATATGCCGCTTAATGGCGAAACGCAAGCGCTCTCATACGCCCTCCGGTGGGCGGCCCCGACCGCCCCCGAGGCGCGAGACCGGCACCGTGTGGCTCTACGGCCACCACGCCGTACGCGCGGCTCTGGTAAACCCAGCGCGCCGCTGCCACCGCGCGCTGGCCACGCGCGAGGCGGCGGCGGAGCTCGGGCAGGCGCTGGCGAGGAGCGATGCACCGGGTCCGACGGTCGATGTCGTGAGTCGTGCCGAGGTCGCGCGCGTGCTGCCGCCGGGCGCGGCGCATCAGGGTATCGCGCTCGAGGTCGCGCCACTACCCGAGCCGGACCTCGCCCTCGCCGCCGTTCCGTCGGGGCCCGGGCGCGCCGTCGTCGTGGTCCTCGACCACCTCACCGACCCGCGCAATGTCGGCGCCATCCTGCGTAGCGCGGCGGCGTTCGGGGCGCGCGCGGTGATTGCGACGTCACGCCACGCCCCCGACGCCACCGGCGCGCTGGCCAAGGCCGCCTCGGGCGCGCTGGAGCGGGTACCGCTGGTGCGCGTGACCAACCTCGCCCGCGCCCTCGAGGCGCTCGCCGACCTCGGCTATTGGCGCCTCGGACTCGCCGCGGGGGCCGCCACCCCGCTGGCCGAGGCGGCGCCCGCCGGCGCCATCGCCGTGGTGCTCGGCGCCGAGGGACGTGGACTGCGGCGGCTGACGGCGGCGCGCTGCGACGATCTGGCGCGGCTGCCGACGGAGCCCGACATGACCAGCCTCAACGCGTCGGCCGCCGCGGCGATCGCACTCTACGAACTCCGGCGCGACGCTTGAGCGGGCGCCCGCTCCCACGACCCGCTTTGCGCTCGTGGCACCACCCCCTTATCCTCTAGGACACGAACAACAACGCCGGATTAGCTCAGCGGTAGAGCAGCTGATTTGTAATCAGCAGGTCGGGAGTTCGAATCCCCCATCCGGCACCATCCTTCCATCGGTGTGTCGAGACGTCCGGCGCTCAATCGATATCGCGCTCGCGAAGCGCTGCGAGCCAGCGCAGCGTTCGCCGGACGCCGCCGAAGGTGAAGAAGTGGACGCGCTCGATCGCGCAATTAGCATCGCTCGCCCGGTAGCGCGCAAGTTCTTCGAGCAGGGGCTCGGGCGTCCATGTGGTGGCGAGGCGCAAGAGCCGGCCGGTCTCTCGCCGCAGGAGTCGCACCGAGGGGCCAATCTCGCATAGCGCGGCGAACCTGATCAGGTCTTGCGGCGAGGTCAGGCCCGGGACGCCGACGTGGACCGGAAGTCGATTGGCGCTGCCGCCCACGCGCCTGTCCCAGCCGATGATCGCCGCCGGGTCGAAGCAGAATTGTGTGACGATGTAGAACGCCGCGTCGCTCCGCTCGGCGAGCTTCTTCTTTTGGGTCAGGGCGTCCATCATTTCCGCCTCACTGACCGTCGGATGTCCCTCGGGATGTCCGGCGATGCCGATGGTACGGATGCCGTGTTTGCCGGGCAGGCCGGTTTCCAAGAGCTGCATCGCCGAGCGATAGGGGCCGGCGGGCTCCAAGGCGCTGCCACCTATGACGAGCACCTGCGTGACGGCGGCCTCGCCGCACATGCGGGCGAGACAGCCGTCGAGCTGCCGACGGCTTGCGATGCCGCGGGCCGGAATATGGGGCACCGGATTGAAGCCCTCGCGGCGCAACCGAATGGCGGCCGCGATTCCGTCGGCGAGGTCGCGGCCCGGCGGTGCGACGATGTACACGCTCGTTCCCGGTGGCAGGTGATCGCGCGACGCCGCGAACGCCTCAACAGCGCCGGGCGTCGTCTCTACCGAGCAGTAGGCGAGGAAGTCGACGAGCAATGGCGATGCAGGCATCAGAAAGGGTCGCGAGGGGGGTTGGGCGCGCGCCTATACGCGTCCGGCGCGGACTCGGCGAGGTTCGCGTATTCCGCGCATGCGTCGAGGAGCCAGGCAGCCAGGTAGCGGGCGAAGGAGCAGCGCACGTAGAGGCGGTAGGTGGGCGCCTCGGCCGTCTGCTGGAGGATGATCTGCGCCTGCGCGAGCAGCGTCTGCGCGCATTGGCCGGCCGCAAACGCGCGCGGATGCAGATCGAGGCTGCAGCCCTTGGCGAGTACGGCGCGCGCCCGCGTGCCGCCGATTTCGATGATCGTGCGGTTGGCGGAGACGTCGACGATGGAGGCCATACCAGACCCACACCCGCCGGAACTGTGCCTACAGCGGTACCGCTCTACGCCAGATGCATGACTGGCACCAACAGGATCTACAAAGGCCCATCGTTCTCCTTTTCCACTGACCCGAATTCGCATTAGCCGTGAACACATAAACTCGCGTTACCGAGATAGCAATTCATAGTGCCAGCTTGGATTCCGAGAACTGACAATTACAATCCTAGACTAGAAATAGACACTCTGATCTTGCACAAACAACAATTGATGCTCTGAAAGAAACCTTTCCTATCCGGTTTACACCCACACCCACTAGGGCTAGAATGGGCGCAACCCGGATATAGGGGAGCGCGCCATGGATGTTCTCGACCGCGCCGATCTCCCATTCCCGCATTCGCTACCCGAGTTCCAGCGACTTTTCCCCGATGATGCGGCCTGCGCCGCCTACCTGGAGAAAGCCCGCTGGGGAGACGGCTTTGCCTGCCCGCACTGCGGCACGGCGGGAGAGCCGTTCCACTTTGAAAACCGCCCTGGCGTCCTGCGCTGCCGCAAGTGCCGCCAGAACACCGGGCTGACGGTGGGAACAGTGATGGAGCGTAGCCACACTCCGCTGAACGTCTGGTTCTGGGCCGCTTATCTGGTCGCCAGTCAGACGCCCGGCATGTCCGCCGTGCAGTTTCAGCGGCAACTTGGTCTTTCGCGCTACGAGACGGCCTTTCAAATTCTCCACAAGCTCCGCTCGGGCATGGTGCGGCCCAACCAAGACAGGATCGGTGGACAGCCCAAGAACCATGTTGAGGTGGACGAAACCTGGGTTGGCGGGCGAACGCGTGGGGAAGGCCGTGGTGTTCACCACAAGGTTCCCGTCTCCTGTGCCATCGACGTCGTGCTCGACCGTAGCGCCGAGTCGCTCTGTGGGTTCGTCGAGAGCACCGTCGCGCCGGGATCGCTGATCGTTACTGACGATTGGAGCGGCTATGCTGGCCTCGGTAAGCGCGGCTATGAGCACTTCGCTGTTGCCGAGTGTGGTGATCCAGAGGTTGCCGAGCAATACCTGCCGATCATCCATCTGGTTTTCGCCAACCTGAAGACGTGGCTGATCGGTATCCACCACGGCGTTAGCCACCAGCACCTACAAGCCTACCTCAACGAGTTCACCTTCCGCTTCAACAGGCGGTTCTACCCGTTCAACGCCTTCCGCTCATTGCTCGGCATCGCGGGCGACACCTCTGCTCCAACCTATGCCGAGCTTTACTCGGGAGAGTGGTGGCACCCTACATGTAGCGGTCATGGGCGTTAACCGGATAGGCAAGAAAGAAACGTCATCGGCACATGGCAGACGTGATCTACCAAGATCAACCACCAATTCCTTTATTCTCCGATCTTACCTTGATTGCAAATTTTCGTGGATTTATCGAGAATTCTGTTTTGGATACTCGTTTTCAGTTCCGTAGGCAAGCCTATGCCATGGCCGGGCGAGAACCTTGCGGTACAGGGCATTTCCGGAGCCGCGACGCACGAAATATGCGCCGAGAGTTCGGATCAGCGTCTGGAGCGGCCAGATCCGCGCCCATTCGCCAACAGCGTAACTCAACGCAGAACGATTCACGACCGTGTAGGCCAGAATCAAATAGTCCATGTTGCTGCGGTGGTTGATCACGAACACGATGCTGGACTTGGGGTCGATCGCGGACAGGGCTTGTTCGTTGGCCGAACCCAACCGAACGCGGTACAGCAACCGAATGATCCCGCGGGCCACGTAGTGGCCGATCCGGAAATACGCATACGCATTGAACGACGGCACGATTTCCCGCGCGTAACGGGCGGCTTCGGCGATCAGGACATCTCTGGGAGTCCCCGACGCCGAAGCCTGCCGATCGACCGTTTCCAGGACGTCCGGGTCGTACGTCAAGCGATCGATCAGGACCTGGCGCCTGGTACTGGCGAACCGGGGAATCTGGAATTGCAGGCGCGCATTCAGTGAGGCCGCAACCTGCGGCATCTCCATCAGCGCGGACCGGAGCCGCCACTTACCCCCGAGGCATGAAGCACAATGAAAATCATCTCCTGGAACATGGCTCACAGGCACGAGCCATGGCGATGCCTGCTCGACATGGGTATCGACCTGGCGCTGCTTCAGGAAGCCGGCAAGCCCCCTCCTGATGTCGCGGAGCGAATCCAGGCCGATCCCGCGATCGAGGTCGATTCGGCGCCATGGGAGACCATGATCGTGGAAGGCAGGCCCTCGTACAGAACGGCAATCGTCAAACTCTCGAACCGCATCAGAATCAACTGGATCGAAGCGCGATCTATCGATACGGCAAAGTCCAGGGAACTAGTGGCCAGTTGGCCCGGCACCCTCACCGCCGCGTTCGTTACACCTTCCTCAGGCGAGCCACTGATAGCCGTCTCGATGTATGCGCAGTGGGTGCGCACACACACCCAGGCAGGAAGTAACTTCCTCTTCTCGGACGGGTCCGCTCACCACGTCGTTTCCGACCTGTCCACGGTCATCGCGAAGGAGGACGGGCATCGCGTTCTGGTGGCCGGCGACATGAACATCCTGCGTGGCTACGGCGAATACGGCAGCGGCTATTGGGCCGCCCGTTACAAGACCGTGTTCGTCCGGATGGAGTCCATGGGATTGCCCTGTATCGGGCCGGAATACCCGAACGGCAGGCAGGCCGATCCCTGGCCGGACGAATTGCCACAGGAGAGCAAAAATGTCCCTACCTTCCATCACAGCCGGCAATGGCCTGCGTGTTCGGCGCTCGGGACGCAAGAGCTACGTCGTCCAAACCCGCATCGCCGGGAAGCTATGCTGGTTCACCATTGGCCCGCATGGTCCACTTAACCCGAATCAAGCGCGTGCCCGCGCGCTGGAGATATTGGCTTGTGCAAAGAAAGGCATCGATCCACGCGACGCGGACGCCCGACGCGAGGCACAGCCGAGCATGGCTGATCTCGGGCGCAGGTTCCTGGAGGAATATGTCCCGGTCCACTGCAAGCCGAGCACCCGGGAAGAGTACCGCCGTTCGGTGAGGCTGTTTGTCGATCCTGTGGTCGGGGAGCTGCGGGTTCCAGAGGTACAGCGCAAGGACATCGCCGCCCTGCATCACGGCCTGCGGGACAAGCCCTATCAGGCCAACCGGACGCTCGGGGTGCTATCCAAGATGTTCAACCTCGCCGAAGTCTGGGGCTGGCGCCCCGACGGCTCCAATCCCTGCCGGCATGTCAAGCGCTACAAGGAGCACAAGCGGGAACGGTTCCTGTCGCCGGAAGAGACCGAGCGGCTGGGCCAGGTCCTGCGCGAGGCCGAGGAAGAGATGCCCTCGGCAGTAGCCGCCTTCCGCCTGCTTCTGCTGACCGGCTGCCGAATGTCGGAGATACGGGACCTGCGCTGGGACTACGTCAATGACGACTGTATCGAGCTTCCCGATGCCAAGACCGGCGGACGGGTGGTGCCACTGGGTCCTGAGGCCCGTGCGGTGTTGTCAGCCATTTCCCGTGACGAGGACAATCCCTGGGTCATCTCGGGTCGCCTCCCCGGCTCTCACCTCACCGATCTGCAACGCCCCTGGCGGCGCATCCGCAAGCAGGCGGGCCTTGAGGGCGTGCGGATCCACGATTTGCGCCACTCCTTTGCCTCGCGCGCGCTGGCTCTCGGCGAGAGCCTGACTATGATTGGGAAACTGCTCGGGCACACCCAAGTGCAAACGACGGCCCGCTATGCCCACCTCGCCCGTGACTCCATCCAAACCGCAGCAGCCCGCATCACCGGAAGCATCGGAGGGAATCTCTTGGGCGGTGACGAAATGCAGCATGCCCTCACCCGGGGATGAGGCACTCGGTGTTTGCTCCTTTACTTGCCGAGCGCCCGCACGACAGCTTCCGGATCACTGTCGATGACAGTCAGTAAGACACGGGCGGCACGATCCGGAACGCGGCGGCCTTGTTCCCAATCCTGCAAGGCGCGCGCATCGAGACCAAAACGATCCGCGAACTTCCGACGGCTCAGCCCCAAGCGTTTGCGAAGCGCGAGGATCCGCTCGGCGGCAGGGTCGTCGACGAACCGGCACGGCAGATCAACCTCGCCGCGCACATGGGCAAGAACCTCGCTCAGTGCCGCCTCGACCTCGCGACCGACCTGAGTTCGTTCCATATTTATTTGTCCGTCCCCCTTTTCTTGATTGCGGTCACCAGCCGTGACAGCACTTTCTTGTCCGCCGAGGTCAGATCATCGCGATCCGCCTTAGCGTAAGCCGTCAGCAAATAGATAGCTTCCGGGCCGGAATGGTAGAAATAGATTGTCTGTATGCCGCCCCGCCTGCCCCGGCCGGTACCCGCCCAGCGAAACTTGCGAATGCCTCCCGTTCCCCGAATGACCGGCGCTTCGTCAGGGTCGGCGGCGATCGCCGCCTCCATTTCCTTCCGGGCTTCCTCCGAGATCAACTTGCGAATGGCCCGTTCATAAGTGCGAGTAACGAAGAGCTGCATCAATGCTCACTATGCGGCAATGCCGCATACTTATCAAGCACCCTTTCCTCGATGCGCTCTATCGGACGCCGGCACAGGCCCAGAGGCACATGAACATCGCTCAGGCCGCATAAATAAAGAACCACCTGGTCTGGGTTTTGGGCGCAACGTCACAGTCGTCCAGCTTCGCCAACCAGGATCATTTGAGGACGATCCGCTGACGGAGGTTTTGCGTCTTGGTGCGCGGCGTTTACTTGGGCAAGCGGTGGAGGCGGAAGTTGCCGGTTTTGTCGAGGCGTATGCGCATCTGACGGACTCGGCCGGCCGCCGTCGGATCGTACGCCGGCTCAGCGATCCGCAAGATCGGCCTTTGCGCAGAGCATGAGCAGGGCTTACGGAAGAACAATCGAGCCGAAAACTCCCATCAGCCGGTACGACGACGAGAGCGAAAGATGCAGCGCTTCAAATCGCCAAAGTCTGCCCAGAGATTCCTCGCCATCCACGCTGCCGTCTACAATCTCTTCAACGTCCAGCGCCACCTGATTTCCCGCCGGACGCTTCGCCGATTTCGCACCTCAGCCATGGCGGAATGGCGGGCAACAACAACGGTCGCTTAACGAACGCAATCGGGGAAAGCCTTTCACCCGCCGCCATTAAGTTGACAGTGCCCGACCCCAAGTTCTTACGCCACCCGAATTCAGGAGAGGTATGAATGGCCAAAGAACGGGAACCGCGCCTTCTCTCAATCGGGTCGGCCGTCCGGTTCACCCATAACGGTGTGACGATCCACGGGCATCTCCTCCAGCGGCAGGGACGGCGACGCTTCGCGAAGGTGATCGACAATGAAGAGCGAACCTGGAGAGTCCCAGAGTCGGCATTGAAGGACACGGGAGGCGGGAGGCGGACCACGATGGTCACTCCACACGACGAGGCGAGAGCATATTACCGCCTAGGCGATCGAGTGGCGTTCCTCGGTCTCGACGGCCCGATGCGCGGCGAGATTGTCAAACTCAACCCGAAGAGAGCGAGAGTGCGCTGTGGGGAGGCATGCTGGAACGTCCCCTATGGCCTGCTCGGTGTCGCCGAGGGGCAAGCTGCGAGGAACGGCCCGGAGCGGTTGAACTGCATCGCGGGGATGGCCAGACGGTTGATGGATGAGCATGGGCTCACCGGCTGGACACTCGCTTTTGTCGAATCCCGGAGCCGCCTCGGCGACTGTGATTTCAGTGACCGCCAGATTCGGATCGGCCGCGGCCATGCCCTGGAGAGCAACGAGGAGGAGATCCGGGACACCGTTTTGCACGAAATTGCACACGCGATCGCGGGGCCCGACGCAGGCCATGGGCCGCTGTGGAAGGCGACGGCGCAGCGAATCGGAGCCACGCCGCGGGCGAAGATGTACGATGACCAATCGGGCTGAGCCTGGGATCATATCCATCCCGGCCACGATCATGTCCGTCGCGCACGCCCACCGGCGCAGCGCTGGCTTTACAGCGTCCGGGAGCGTGCGGATATCTTCACGCCTGCCGAAACGGGTCTTATGATTGTTCCGTGAAAACCTTGTGCCGCGACTGCGGCCGCCGGCCGCACCTTGACGCCGAGGCTTGCCCGGCCTGCGGCTCGGTGCGGGTTGCACGACACCAGGAACTCCATGATCTCGCTATCGCCCATCTCGACTGCGACGCCTTCTACGCTGCCATCGAGAAACGAGACCGGCCGGAGCTGATCGTCGGCGGTCGCCACCGTGGCGTGGTCGCCGCCTGCTGCTACATCGCCCGCACCTACGGTGTCCGCTCTGCCATGCCAATGTTCAAGGCCCTGAAGGCCTGTCCCGACGCCACCGTCATCAAACCCGACATGAAGAAGTACACAGCCGTGGGCCGCGAGGTCGGCGCGATGATGCTGGGCCTGACACCCCTGGTGGAGCCGCTCTCCATCGACGAGGCATTCATGGACCTCGCGAACACGGAGTCCCTCCATGGCGCCAGCCCGGCCGCGACCCTGGCTGCGCTGGCACGCCGGGTGGAAGATGAACTTGCAATTACCGTGTCCATCGGGCTCAGCTATAACAAGTTCTTGGCCAAGATCGCCTCGGACTTGGACAAGCCGCGCGGCTTCGCCGTGATCGGCCGGGCCGAGGCCAAGTCCTTTCTTTCAGACAAGCCGGTCGGGATGTTATGGGGAGTGGGTCCAGCTATGCGGCAGCGCCTCGCTGGGGACGGCATCACGCTGATCGGCGAAACTCGCCCGCGTCGAGGAGGCAGAGCTTGTCACCCGTTACGGCAAGATCGGCAAAAGGCTGTCACTGTGCGCCCGGGGCGAGGATAACCGCCCGGTCAACCCCGACCGCGAGACCAAGAGCATGTCCTCGGAGACCACCCTCGACGAAGACATATCCGACCTGGAGAAGCTGCGCCAAATCCTGTGGCAGCTCGCCGAAATGGTGGCGCGGCGCATGAAGACAGCCGGCATTGCCGGCGAAGGCGTCACGCTCAAGCTCAAGACCTCGGACTTCCGCACCATCACCCGCGTCCGCCACCTGAAGAACGCTACGCAATCGGCTGAGGAGATGTTCCGGACCGCCGAGCTTCTCCTCACCCGCGAGGCCGACGGGCGGGCCTTCCGACTGATCGGCATCGGCGCCCATGATCTCGTCCAGGCCGGCCAGGTTCTCCAGGGCGACCTGTTCGGCGGTGCCGGCCCATTCGGTAGCAAGATCGACAAGGCGGTGGATGCAGTGCGGGACAGGTTCGGCGACAATGCCGTGGCCAGGGGCCGTGGCTTCGTCACGAAGCTCGATCGGCAAGGGCCCTCGGAGATCGACTGAGGCGAACAAACACCAGCGCTTCTTCGATGAGCTTGGCATCGAGATGAACCTCGTTGACCAATGGCCAGCCCACCCTCCGCCTACGCGATCGAGCTGCCGATGGCAGATTCCCCCCCCGTGGGCCCACAGGCCCCACCCGCGCGCGCCGCCGCGTCAGCCTGTCGAGGGCACGCCGCGTCGCGCGCGGGGCCCGCCCGTGGACTACGGGGACAAGCTCGCAGCCGCCAAGCGGTCCCTTTTTACGCCGCCGGTGACAGATTTTTTATCGACGAGGCGGCGAGATCCAGCACATCGTCACCACCAAGATCAACACCCGGGATGTCCGCTTGGCGACGGTGATCGATTTCATCTACGGCTCGATCCTGCTGTTCTTCAAGGAATGGAGCGACGTGCCGATGAGCACCACCTGGGTGTTTCTCGGCCTGTTGGCCGGGCGCGAATTCGCCATCTGGATGGATACCTGGCTACGCACGAATCGGGAGACCGCGATGATCGTCGTCAAGGACGCCTTCAAGGCCGCGATCAGCCTGGGCATCAGCATCGCCATGGCCCTTGGCCTGCGGTGAGTCGTTTGAAGCCGGGCGATCCGCCTGCGCGTTGCCGCTGCCGACACCGGGGCGTCGGTCGCGAGCCCGGTGGCGGACCGGCGCGCGCCCGTCACTGATGCCCGTGCAGCATGTCTGAATAGGTCGGCAGCGGCCACCGGCGGCCGTCCACCAGCGCCTCCAGCCGATCCGCCGCGGCCCTCGCGGACAGCATCAGCGGTTTGATGGTCTCGTGGGCGTAAGACGCCGATTGCGCGGGGCTATCGTCTGGAAAGTCGTCGAACGCGTCGGAGAGTTGGTCGGTCTCGGCAAGCAACTCACGAACGAGATTATCCTTTTCATCGAACAACTTGGAAGCATAACCGGAATCGATGCTCGTGCGGGCATCCTCGATGGCGACAGGAATAACGAGCGTCCGCAGGATTTTCAGTAGAGTTTGTGCCTCGATTCGCAGTTCCGCCGCATACGCGTCCTGGAGGACGCTCTGACGCGCCGTGATCTCCCGTTCGTTGAAGATGCCGAGCTCACCGAAGAGCTTGATGTTCTTGGCCGACGTCAGCGTCTGATATGCCTCGGGACTGCTCTTCAGATGGATCAGTTCTGACTTTTCGGCGTGCTCGTACAACTCCTCGGAGTAGCCGTTTCCGCTGAACAGCGCGCCCCGGTTCTCCCGGATGGTCTTGCGGATGACCTCATCGACCGACTCGCCGGCATCGATCTGGTCGCACATATGCTTCAGGCTGTCGGCCAGCGCCGCGTTGACCATCGTCAGCGGAAAAGCGATATGCTGGTTCCCGCCCACCGCCCGGAACTCGAACCGGTTGCCGCACCACGGGAACGGCGCGGTGCGGTTGCGATCTTCCAGGCTCGCTTTGATGTCGGCCACCGGCGCCGATATCTCGATCTGTTTGTGCTGGGCGCCGTAGGCGGTGAATTTGCCGCCTTCGGCGACCGTCTTGATATGCGCCTCGAGGCCGGCACCGAGATGGAGCGTGATGATCGCCGGCGGCGCTTCCTGCGCACCCAGCCGATGATCGTTACCGGCAGTGGACACCCCGCAACGCAGCAAATCGCCATGTCGGTTCACGCCGCGCAACAATGCGGCGACAAAGGCGATGAAACGCCGGTTGTCGTTCTCGGTTTCTCCCGGCACGAACAGGTTGAGCCCGGTGTCGGTGTTCAGGCCCCAGTTGTTGTGTTTGCCGTTGCCGTTGATGCCGGCAAACGGTTTCTCGTGGAACAGGATGGCGAAACCGTGGTCGAAAGCGAGGTCGCGGAGCACGTCCATCGCCAGTACGTTGGTGTCGGCCGCGAGGTTCGCCAAGCTGAATATGGGTGAGATCTCGTGCTGCGCCGGCGCCACCTCGTTGTGGGTACAGCGAATCGAGATCCCGAGCTCCCACATCCTGTCGCGCGCCTCCGCCACGTAGCGGTTCACCCGCGGCGGCAGTCTGGCGAAGTAGTTGGTCGACAGCTCCTGACCGCGAAGCGGCGGCGCCCCCACCAGGGTGCGGCCTGTCGCCACCAGATCGGGTCGCGCTAAGTATTTTTCCCGATCGATCAGAAAGAATTCTTGCTCCCAACCGACGTTGCACAGAACCTGCCTGGTGTCGGCGTCGCCAAGATGCGTCAAAAGCCGCAGGCTCTGCTCGTTGACCGCGAGATCGGCGCGCAACAGCGGGGTTTTTTGGTCAAGCGCCTCGCCGATCCAGGAAACGAAGGCAGACGGTATGTACAGTGTTTGCCGATAGACGAAGGGCGGCGATCCGGTATCCCAGCCGATATAGGCCGCCGCTTCGTGGGTTTCGCGCAAGCCGCCGTTGGGGAATGACGACCCGTCGGTCTCGGTCTGGAACAATTCGGAGCCGGACAGATCCATCATCAGCCGACCGGTGGCAAAATCCACCGCGACAAAGGTTTCGAGCTTCTCGCCATGAATCGGCCCGCGTATCGGCGAGAACCAGTGCGAATAGCCGATGCAACCTTTCGACTGGGCCCACTCCCGTATCGATAGCGCCAGCGCGTCCGCGGGTTCTCGGTCCATCGGCAGCCCGGTCGCCCGGCACCGCGCAAAGGCGTAGTAAACATCCGGGTCGACCAGCTTCTTTAGGATCGCCTCATCCAGCACATTGCTGTTCATGTTGGCGAGCGCGGGCGGCAGGGCGGCCGCCTGCGTCGGTGCATCATAAGTGGAGCGCGTGATCGTCACCGAGGTGTCCTTCCCAAATTACCTGTCCCTCATGGCGGAACTACCAGAAAAGATAATAGGCGCCGCCACCGCCAAGAACAACAGGGTGCCCCGGTTCTTGCATATCCGGTTTACACCCACACCCACTAGGGCTAGAATGGGCGCAACCCGGATATAGGGGAGCGCGCCATGGATGTTCTCGACCGCGCCGATCTCCCATTCCCGCATTCGCTACCCGAGTTCCAGCGACTTTTCCCCGATGATGCGGCCTGCGCCGCCTACCTGGAGAAAGCCCGCTGGGGAGACGGCTTTGCCTGCCCGCACTGCGGCACGGCGGGAGAGCCGTTCCACTTTGAAAACCGCCCTGGCGTCCTGCGCTGCCGCAAGTGCCGCCAGAACACCGGGCTGACGGTGGGAACAGTGATGGAGCGTAGCCACACTCCGCTGAACGTCTGGTTCTGGGCCGCTTATCTGGTCGCCAGTCAGACGCCCGGCATGTCCGCCGTGCAGTTTCAGCGGCAACTTGGTCTTTCGCGCTACGAGACGGCCTTTCAAATTCTCCACAAGCTCCGCTCGGGCATGGTGCGGCCCAACCAAGACAGGATCGGTGGACAGCCCAAGAACCATGTTGAGGTGGACGAAACCTGGGTTGGCGGGCGAACGCGTGGGGAAGGCCGTGGTGTTCACCACAAGGTTCCCGTCTCCTGTGCCATCGAGGTGCGTCATCGAAAGCCGGGCACCAAGCTCGACAACCGGAAAGACGGACGCTATGCCGGACGCGTTCGGCTCGCCGTCGTGCTCGACCGTAGCGCCGAGTCGCTCTGTGGGTTCGTCGAGAGCACCGTCGCGCCGCGATCGCTGATCGTTACTGACGATTGGAGCGGCTATGCTGGCCTCGGGAAGCGCGGCTATGAGCACTTCGCTGTTGCCGAGTGTGGTGATCCAGAGGTTGCCGAGCAATACCTGCCGATCATCCATCTGGTTTTCGCCAACCTGAAGACGTGGCTGATCGGTATCCACCACGGCGTTAGCCACCAGCACCTACAAGCCTACCTCAACGAGTTCACCTTCCGCTTCAACAGGCGGTTCTACCCGTTCAACGCCTTCCGCTCATTGCTCGGCATCGCGGGCGACACCTCTGCTCCAACCTATGCCGAGCTTTACTCGGGAGAGTGGCGGCACCCTACATGTAGCGGTCATGGGCGTTAACCGGATGGATGAAGGGCAGCGCCGGCAGTACGTAGGCCAGCACGGCGCCGGCGAATATCAGGATGCCGAGCAGGGTCGAGACCAGGGCGTCGGAGACCTGCCAGGCGGACTCGAAGACATCGAGCCCCTTGCCGATGAAGGGGATGGACTCGAAAAGGCCGGAGCCGGTAGCTGTCGGCGACGATGACGCTATCGAGGTCGATGAACTCCAGCAGGCCCGAGACCATGCCGCCGCCATCTCCGTCCGCCGACGGCAGGGCGCCGGCGCCGGAGGTCGCGGCGGAGAGCAGCATCGGATGGTAATGGGGCGAGCGCGCGAGCTGGGCGGCCACGCCCTTGACGGCAGCATCCGCCGCCGGCGCCCATTCGGCAAGACTGGGGGTCGGCAGGGCCACGGCGGGGACGTTGTGGGCGGCGGCCTGGAACAGGCCGGCGCGATGGGCAATGGTGTTGAAGAACCGGCGACCGCCATCCAGCTCGCTTCCCTGGCGTCCTCGGCAACCACGCGGGCGAGCGCCTGGCGCTCTTCCGTGGCGGCGCGGGCGAGTGCGTCGTCGAGCACGCGCGCGTAGGACCCGGCGAGGTCCTGGCGCATCAGCAGCGCATCGATATCCGGGAGCGGCCGGCCGTAGACCGGCGTGCCCGGCACAAAGTGGGCGGCGAGGCCGGCGGCGATGGCGCGCACCGCCGGCAGCAGCCCGGTGAGCGCCCGCCGGTGGCCCTCCGCAGCGATGCCGGGCGGGCCGTCGGCGTCGAGCCCGCCGAAGCTGAACGGTGCTACATTGGAAATCCCGGCTGAATCGTTCTCGGCGTTTCCAATACCAAGGATCCGAAGCGGCGCCTTTGACCTTCAGATCACACAAATGATAGTCAAGCGGATAGTAGAGATCGTCAGACATCGACTCTTGCAAAAGGATAATGAAACGACATGGACGCCAAAGACGACGGAACTCCAGACACAACCACATCGCCAACACTTTCGGCCAAGGAGAAGATCGCCAACACTTCCGGCCAAGGAGAAGATGGAGCGCGCGCGGAGCGCGGTGCGTCAATGGGTGACATACATTGCCGCGGCGTTCGTTTTCGGCCTCGGCACCCCCGGGGGACTCGCCGTGGCTGACACCCAGGAAAAAAACCCGCAGATCTATTTCGATATCGCGATCGACGACCAGCCGGCCGCACGCATCGTGCTGGAGTTGCGCCACGACATCGTGCCGAAGACGGCCGAGAACTTCCGCCAGCTCGCGACCGGCGAGCCGGGCTTCGGCTATGCGGGCTCCCGCTTCCATCGCGTGATTCCCGATTTCATGATCCAGGGCGGAGATTTCACGAACGGCGACGGGCGTGGCGGCAAGTCGATCTACGGGGCGCGGTTCGAGGACGAGAAATTCACGCTCATCCACGACCGGCCGGGCCTGCTCTCAATGGCCAATTCCGGGCCGGGCACCAATGGCTCGCAATTCTTCATTACCACTGTGCCGACGCCCTGGCTGGACGGCAAGCATGTCGTCTTCGGCCATGTCGTCGAGGGCATGGACGTCGTCCGCAAGATCGAGCAATCCCCCAACAACGCCGCCAAAATCACGGCGTCGGGGCAAGTGGAGTAGAGGCGGGGCATTGTCATGTATGGACGCCCCCGGTGTTGCAAGGGGAAAACTGATTTGAATCGGCGGTAGAGCTTGCAGTCATGTATCCGGCCTTTTCGCTGCGGTACGCTGACCGCTGGCCCTGATGGAATCCGAAAGATCGACGCCCAGTCAGACTAACGAGCTTGATGCTCGGACAATGCCTCGGGTTTGGCCGATCTCGGGTGGAACCCTGTTTCGCCATCAAATCGTCGTCACCCTCGCAATTTGATCCCGGTTTGCCAGCTGGCTATGCCGGTGTCGGTCGGTAGATACGCTCGTACCTGAGCAGTGCCCAGGCGACACGGGCTGCCTTATTGGCCATGGCGACCAGCACCACGTTTGTCGGCCGCCGCGCCAGGAGCCGGTCGGTCCAGCCAGGCCCCGTGCCCGGCTTGGCGCGGCGCCAGCGCAGCACGCTTCGCGCACCATGCACGAGCAAGCGCCTGATATAGCCATCCCCGCGCTTCGAGATCCGCCCCAGCCTGTCCTTGCCGCCACTCGAGTGTTGTCGGGGCACGAGACCGAGCCAGGCCGAGAGCTGCCGGCCCGAGCGAAACTGCGCGCCA
The DNA here is from genome assembly GCA_965261735.1 of Alphaproteobacteria bacterium. Taxonomy (GTDB): domain Bacteria; phylum Pseudomonadota; class Alphaproteobacteria; order SHVV01; family SHVV01. The sequence continues at coordinate 3,804,559 of OZ253470.1, read as the reverse complement.
TCTCCGATCGTCGCGACCAGCGCCGTCGCGGTGATGACACCGACGCCGGGGATCGTCGCAAGCCGGCGGCTCGCCTCGTTGGAGCGGTGCCATGCCATAAGTGTCGCCTCCAGCTGCTTGATCCGGGCCTGAGCAGAGCGGAGCTGCTCAACCAGAGAGCCAAGCGCCTCGCGTGCCAGAGGCGGCAGTCGCACATCGCCGGGATCTTCGATGATGGCAACCAGTTCCTCCACCTTCGACGCCCCCTGAGCGACGATCAGTCCGAACTCCGCACAGTGGCCGCGCAGCGCATTGATCACCATCGTGCGTTGACGGACCAACAGCTCTCGGGCCCGGTGCAGCATCAGAACCGACTGCTGCTCGGCGCTTTTCGCCGGTGCAAAGCGCATCGTCGGACGCGTCACTGCCTCACAGATCGCTTCCGCATCCGCTGCGTCGTTCTTATTCGTTTTGACGAAGGGACGAACGTATTGAGGCGGAATCAGCTGAACTTTGTGCCCGTGTGCTTGCAGTTCCCGAGCCCAATAGTGCGCAGAGGCACAGGCTTCCATACCGACAAGACAGGATGGCAATCCGGCGAAGAACGCCAGCACCTTCCCGCGGCGCAGCTTCCGCCGTAGTACCGGTCGTCCCTCACCATCAGCACCGTGAACCTGGAACACCGTCTTTGCCAGATCAAACCCAATCGCGATTATCAACTTGACACGTCACGGCGGGCGAGTACGCTTCGGGCATGGACCAGAGCAAGATTCTCCTGGGCAAGGCCCTGTACGTGGTGCGGCTTCTGGGCTGGTTGTTGTTCTTCGGAGGTCTCGTATGGAGCGTCGTCTCATGGATTTGGGGCGGAGGCTTGAAGGAGTTGAGCACACCGGAATATGCCGCCTTCACTGCCATGTTCAGTGTGGCGTTCATTTATATGAGCTGGCATCTGCACCAGCTTTTCCGCCCATCCAATCGCTTGGGAGGTATGACCGATGAATTCACCAGCGTGCGGGTCAGTCTTGAATGGTATGTGAACCCCGGCCGAATTGGGCAGGTAGAAATAGAAGGGCGTGATGAGGAAAACGTTCGCAAACTAGCGAGAGCTTTAGACGGATTACGTATTCCCCATCCACCTGTGACAGGGAAGGGGATCACTGCGGGCTGGCACAGATTTCTCGTCCGCCTTGGTGCTGAAGCGAGAGTTCGGAACATACGCGGCGCTCGGCGCCTATGGGGAAAGATGCAATCGGAGGCGGGCGGTGAATAAAGACAATGCCTATCCGCCCGAGATCGCATGGCAACGCTTCGATGCGCTCTTGGACCGGATGCTTAGAAGCGGGCCACCAGATCGCCAAACATCGTTCCAGGCCGCTTCCGGCGGTTATAGCGATACTCAAACTCCTTCACATACTTCTGAAGGTGCTTCCCGGACACATGAACGTGCGTCCCGCGAATCGACAGCTTCAACCGCGCCCAAAAGCCCTCAATCGAGTTCACATGGCTAGAGCTGCGCGCGTACTGGCCCGCGCTGTGGTTGACGGTCTGGTGCGTATACCCAATCGTCGCCAATCCGCTGTAAGACTTGAGTTCGTCAGTATGAACGGTGCTACCCGGCTCGACGTTCTCGGAGATAAACGCCTGCAAAGTCCGCTTTCGAACGTTCGGGACAACGTTCGCCATCACGTCGCCGTCGCGCTCCAGCATCCCGAACACCACGGTCTTGTTCAGAGCGCCGCGACCGCGCTTGCCACCGGTCGTACGGCCACCAACATAGGTCTCGTCGGCTTCAATATCGCCGTCCAGCGGCCACTCTCCGTCAGTATTAGCCATGTGCTTGCGGATCAAATGGCCCATGCGCCAAGCCGTGGGATAGGACACGTCAAGTTGGCGCTCCAGTTCCTTCGCGGGGACGCCGTGGCGCGATGTGGTGAACAGGACTATGGCGTAGAACCACTTGTGAAGCGGCAGATGCGTGCGGTGCATGAATGTGCCTGCGCACGGATAAATGTGGTGTTTGCAGTGCTGGCAGAGATACGCGCGATCACGTGCCAGGCGGTAGAACTTCCCATGCGCCCCGCACTTCGGGCAGTCAATCTCGGTGCCGCCGTAACGCTTCACCATTATGTGGTGAAGGCACGCCTCGTCATCGGGAAACTGCTGCTGAAAATCGTAGAAAGTCGTCATTATTTCCTCCTGTCCCCTGCATATGGAGATTGAGGCGTGACGTGTCAAGTTGATAATCGCGAACCCAATTGTCGTAATATCCATCGTGGACGCTCCCTCTGTCTGGGTTGTTCAACACACTCCAGTATGGCTCATCGTGAAGCCGTAGGGGGCGTCCATACCATCAGACAAACTGGGCTCGGACCTGCAGAACCTTCAGTTGAGGACCACTATGCTGCAAGTTGCCTCCACTCGGCCAGCGCAGCGGCTCGGGTGTTGATCGGCGTGGAATATTGGGTCTGACTCAATCTCGATGACGGCGGCTTCGGACAGTAGCGACAAGGCGGACGCTGAGCACATCCAGATCGGCGCATCCCTGCATCTGGCGCTGGGAGGCCTTCAGATCGTCGATCTGGCCTCCGTTCGCCGGCATCTCGCGTGCATAGGCCACTAACAGCATCGAGATCGCGACAGATCCAATTTTGGACGCCGATCACCCCCAATAGGGGGGCAATTTTCCACACTTAACAACAGCCTCGACAGTCTTCATGCATCGTTTACTGGAACGGGCGCCTGCTCCAACCCTTTGGACGATGAACGATGCTTTCCTATCCGGTTAACGCCCATGACTGCTACATGTAGGGTGCCACCACTCTCCCGAGTAAAGCTCGGCATAGGTTGGAGCAGAGGTGTCGCCCGCGATGCCGAGCAATGAGCGGAAGGCGTTGAACGGGTAGAACCGCCTGTTGAAGCGGAAGGTGAACTCGTTGAGGTAGGCTTGTAGGTGCTGGTGGCTAACGCCGTGGTGGATACCGATCAGCCACGTCTTCAGGTTGGCGAAAACCAGATGGATGATCGGCAGGTATTGCTCGGCAACCTCTGGATCATCACACTCGGCAACAGCGAAGTGCTCATAGCCGCGCTTACCGAGGCCAGCATAGCCGCTCCAATCGTCAGTAACGATCAGCGATCGCGGCGCGACGGTGCTCTCGACGAACCCACAGAGCGACTCGGCGCTACGGTCGAGCACGACGGCGAGCCGAACGCGTCCGGCATAGCGTCCGTCTTTCCGGTTGTCGAGCTTGGTGCCCGGCTTTCGATGACGCACCTCGATGGCACAGGAGACGGGAACCTTGTGGTGAACACCACGGCCTTCCCCACGCGTTCGCCCGCCAACCCAGGTTTCGTCCACCTCAACATGGTTCTTGGGCTGTCCACCGATCCTGTCTTGGTTGGGCCGCACCATGCCCGAGCGGAGCTTGTGGAGAATTTGAAAGGCCGTCTCGTAGCGCGAAAGACCAAGTTGCCGCTGAAACTGCACGGCGGACATGCCGGGCGTCTGACTGGCGACCAGATAAGCGGCCCAGAACCAGACGTTCCAGCGGAGTGTGGCTACGCTCCATCACTGTTCCCACCGTCAGCCCGGTGTTCTGGCGGCACTTGCGGCAGCGCAGGACGCCAGGGCGGTTTTCAAAGTGGAACGGCTCTCCCGCCGTGCCGCAGTGCGGGCAGGCAAAGCCGTCTCCCCAGCGGGCTTTCTCCAGGTAGGCGGCGCAGGCCGCATCATCGGCGGCAGACGTAACACACGCACGCGCTCGCGTAGCCGTGCCCACGAGAACCCGGCGGTGCGTACACCGCACGAATCCGCCCGGGCGCCAATCCCGCGGGTGTGTGGGACACCATGGCGCGGCAGTCGCCACGGTCCTCCCAGACATAGACGGTCCCGGCTTCCAGAAACGCCGCCGCCTCGTCGCGGATTGCTTCGCGCTGATGCGCGGGCAAGCCGACTGTCTCAGCGAAGTCCCGAAACCAATCCAGCACGAGTTCACGATCGCTTTCGTCGGCGAGCCGTCCCCGTCCAGCCGCCCGTGACCGCGAAGGTGTGACTGCGTCAAGCGAATACAAGCGAAGCGTCTTGGCCTTGCGCACGACAACGTTTACGCTGGCTGGGGTATTGGTGCTGGTGACTTATTACCCCTTCGGATGGAGGTTCAAACCTTGCCTATCCGGTTAACGCCCATGACCGCTACATGTAGGGTGCCACCACTCTCCCGAGTAAAGCTCGGCATAGGTTGGAGCAGAGGTGTCGCCCGCGATCGCCTCCGTCATGCTCCTCGTCCGCAGATTGGCCCGAGCCGCATGACTTTCGAAACCGACTCTTAATCATCGCACCCGATCCGATGGCTTGCCGTCCTCGCCGTCCGCGCGCACCCAAGCCATCAGGACGAGTCCGACAAGGAAGAGCAGCAGGACCGGGGTGACGCCGATGCGTTGGCTGCCGGTGAGGTCGGTCGTCAGCGCGATAAGGAGTGGCGCGAGGAAGGATGTCGCTTTGCCGGCCAGTGCGTAGATGCCGAACGCTTCGGTCATCCGCGTTTCATCGGCCTGCCGCACGAGCATGGTTCGCGATGCCGCCTGAAGCGATCCGCCCGCTGCGCCGATAACGGCCCCGCAGATATAGAAAACGATAGTGGGTAAAGCCGATGGCGCCTCCGGGGTGCCGACGCCGATGAACAGAACCTCATTCGTACTGGTTGTGATGATGACTGCCGAGACGGTCATCAGAGCCAGGGTTGTGAATACGATCACCGGTTTCGGCCCGAGCCGCTGATCCGCCCGGCCGCCGATCCAGGCCCCGACCGCACCGGCGAGTGCAGCGACTATCCCGAAAACACCAAGTTGAAACGTTCCCCACCCCAGCACGCCCGCGGCATAAATACCGCCAAAGATATAGAGCCCGCTCAGCGCGTCGCGATAGAACATCGAGGACATGAGATAGGCGAACAGGCTGGTCTTCAACGGCAGGGTGACGAGCGTGTTTTTCAGATCCCTCAATCCTTTAACGACGGCGTTTGAGGCGTGCAGCCGGCGCTTCGCGTCGGGGGTCCAAAGGAAGAAGGGGATCATGAAGACGACGTACCAGATCGCCGACATCGGGCCGGTGGCGCGGGCGCTCTCGCCATACGCCGGGTCGAGGCCTAAGATAGGTTCGAGACCTATAAGGGTTTTTTCCGACCCCGGGATCGGCGCCATCAGGCCGAGCACGATAACCAGGCTTACGAGCCCTCCCCAATATCCCATCGCCCAACCCGAGCCGGAGATGCGGCCGATTCCTCCCTTCGTTCCAAGCTCCGGCAATAGTGAGTTGGTGAAGACGCTGGTGAACTCCGCCCCGATCAGGGCGACGACGAGGAAGGCCAGGACCGGCGTCAGATCGGCCAACCCCGGCGTCGCGCCCCAGAGCCCGGCGGCGCCAACGACATAGAGGGCGGAGAAGATGAGAATCCAGGGACGGCGCGGCCCGCGCGCATCAGCCACGGCGCCAAGCACAGGGGCCATCAGCGCGATGACGATTGAGCCGATGGAGATCGCGTAGCCCCACGCGGCTTGGCCTTGAGCAGGATCGGCGGCAACCTTTGAGACAAAATAAGGAGCGAAGGTAAAGGTGAGGATAAGGGTGTGGAAAGGCTGGTTCGCCCAGTCAAAGAACATCCACCCCCATATGGCTTTGCGCTTACCCGGCATGCCGCCGACCCCTCTCTGTTGGCTTTGGTGCATGGACCTGAGGGTTAGTATATCTGGCTCCGCTTCCGTCTTTGAGAGTTTGTCATGCCTTTCAAGTTCCACGCATCGCGTCGCCACCATATCCCCAGAGCCAAGTACCGCCCTCTCTGCCAACCTCACTGAGACACCGGCCCCCCTTGGAATTACTGTAGGGCGGTGGAGGTGAATACCAATGACCGCAGAGAGAGAATCGATGACATTGCAAGAGATGGACGCTCCGGCCCTGGGGGTCGAGGAGCGTCGCGACGAGGCCCCCGGGGCCGGTGCCAGCCACGCGCGGCCAACGCCGGACCCGGAGGTCGTGGCCAAGCCGAAGAGGCGCAAGTTCACCGCGCAGTATCGACTGCGGATTCTGGAGGAGGCAGAGAGCTGCACGCAGCCCGGCGAGGTGGGCCGGCTGCTTCGCCGCGAGGGGCTGTACAGCTCCCATCTGACGGAATGGCGCAGGGCGCGGCGTGAAGGGTCGCTTCAAGGCCTGACCCCGAGCAAACGCGGTCGGAAGCCCGCCGAGCGCAACCCCCTCAGCGCGAAGGTGCACGAGCTCGAGGCGAAAGTGGCTCGGCTGGAGAAGGAGCTGCACACCGCCCATACGATCCTGGACGTCCAGGGAAAAGTTGCCGGGCTGCTGGGATTCAGCCTCGAACACGGGAAGGACTGCTGATGGCCGTCCAGCCGCTCGCATCGCAGGTCGGCGTGGCGCCGGCGTGCCGAGCGCTGGGGGTGCCACGGGCTTCCTTCTACCGTCGTCAGAGGCCCGCTCCCGGGCATCAGCAGCCCCGTCCTACGCCCGCCCGGGCCCTGTGTGCGTCCGAACGCGCGCACGTCCTCGACGTGCTCGCCAGCCCGCGCTTCGTCGACCGGTCACCGGCCGAGGTCGTCGCGACGCTGCTCGATGAAGGCCAGTATCTGTGCGCCGAGCGCACGATATACCGGATCCTGGCCGCGAACTAGCCGGTGCGAGAGCGGCGCAATCAGCGCAGTCATCCCTGCTACACCAAGCCCGAGCTGGTGGCCACGGGCCCCAACCAGACCTGGTCCTGGGATATCACCCGGCTCCGGGGGCCCAAACGCTGGACGTCCTTCTACCTCTATGTCTTGCTCGACATCTTCAGCCGCTGCGTCGTGGGCTGGATGGTTGCCGATCGGGAGAACGCCGCGCTCGCCGCGACGCTGATCGAGGAAACCTGTCTCAAGCAAGGCATCGAGCCCCAGGTGCTCACCCTGCATTCGGACCGCGGCGCGCCGATGACCAGCAAGTGTACCGCCCAACTCCTCGCCGACCTCGGGGTCACCCGCTCTCTGAGCCGCCCCCAGGTCAGCGATGACAACCCGTTCTCCGAAGCGCAGTTCAAGACCCTGAAGTATCACCCCGGCTTCCCTGGGCGCTTCGAAGACATTACCGCCGCCATCGCCTTCTGCCGGTCGTTCTTCCCCTGGTACAACACCGAACACCGCCATGCCGGGATCGCGATGCTCACCCCCGATGATGTCCATCATCACTGGGCACCGGATGTGCTGGCTCAGCGCGGACGTACCCTGCAAGCCGCCTGGGCCCTTCACCCCGAACGCTTCGTCCACGGCACCCCGAAACCCGCCCCGCTTCCCGAAGCCGTCTGGATCAAACCACCCGCCACTTCCACAACAGGAGAAACGAGTCTTGCCTATCCGGTTTACACCCACACCCACTAGGGCTAGGATGGGCGCAACCCGGATATAGGGGAGCGCGCCATGGATGTTCTCGACCGCGCCGGTCTCCCATTCCCGCATTCGCTACCCGAGTTCCAGCGACTTTTCCCCGATGATGCGGCCTGCGCCGCCTACCTGGAGAAAGCCCGCTGGGGAGACGGCTTTGCCTGCCCGCACTGCGGCACGGCGGGAGAGCCGTTCCACTTTGAAAACCGCCCTGGCGTCCTGCGCTGCCGCAAGTGCCGCCAGAACACCGGGCTGACGGTGGGAACAGTGATGGAGCGTAGCCACACTCCGCTGAACGTCTGGTTCTGGGCCGCTTATCTGGTCGCCAGTCAGACGCCCGGCATGTCCGCCGTGCAGTTTCAGCGGCAACTTGGTCTTTCGCGCTACGAGACGGCCTTTCAAATTCTCCACAAGCTCCGCTCGGGCATGGTGCGGCCCAACCGGACGCGTTCGGCTCGCCGTCGTGCTCGACCGTAGCGCCGAGTCGCTCTGTGGGTTCGTCGAGAGCACCGTCGCGCCGCGATCGCTGATCGTTACTGACGATTGGAGCGGCTATGCTGGCCTCGGGAAGCGCGGCTATGAGCACTTCGCTGTTGCCGAGTGTGGTGATCCAGAGGTTGCCGAGCAATACCTGCCGATCATCCATCTGGTTTTCGCCAACCTGAAGACGTGGCTGATCGGTATCCACCACGGCGTTAGCCACCAGCACCTACAAGCCTACCTCAACGAGTTCACCTTCCGCTTCAACAGGCGGTTCTACCCGTTCAACGCCTTCCGCTCATTGCTCGGCATCGCGGGCGACACCTCTGCTCCAACCTATGCCGAGCTTTACTCGGGAGAGTGGCGGCACCCTACATGTAGCGGTCATGGGCGTTAACTGGATAGGCAAGGGAGATACATGACGCTGGAATCCATCGCTCCGCTGAGCGATGGTGTCCCCATCACGCTGCCCACCGTGGCAGCCTGAACGTCCCGGCCCTACCCGCCGGGAGCCGCGTAGAGCGCAACGCTCTTACACCACTCCGCGGGACACGATCGATCGCCCGGGCCCCGAGGAGGAATCTGAGGCGGGGGAAATCAGTAAGAGGACCGAATGCAGCAGCCAGTGCGCTTGTCTTTCCGGCTGTCCGACTTGCGGACAGCGGTCTGCGATTCTCCCAAATTGGTCGCGGCCGTGTTGTTGGCCGCATTGATACCGCTCGCCGGCTGTGGCACCGCATCGCCGCCGACACGACAGGCGGATATCTGCGAGGTGTTCCGGCAGTACCCCGACTGGTATGACTATGCCCGGAAGTCCGCAAGCCGCTGGGGAACACCGATCCACGTGCAGATGTCGTTCGTGCGCCACGAATCGAGTTATCGGGGCGACGCCCGGCCGCCGCGCCAATGGCTCTGGTTCATACCGCTCGGCCGTCCGTCTTCTGCCAAGGGTTATGCGCAGGCACAGGATCCGGTCTGGAACGAATACCAAGCGGAGCGGGGACGTCTGTTCCGCAGCCGCGGCGACATGGAAGATGCCCTGGACTTCATCGGCTGGTACAACCACCGAACCAGACGTCAGCTCGGCATACCCCTCACCGACGCGCAGCGCCTCTACCTCGCCTACCACGAAGGGCAGGGCGGATATCGGCGGGGCACCTGGAGGGACAAGCCGAAGGTGCAGCGTGCCGCCCGGCGGGTCGCTGCGACCTCGGATCGTTATAGAGCGCAGCTTGTGCGCTGTGAATCCAGCTTTCGGTGCGACTCCTGGTATCAAGTCTGGCCGTTCTGCCGCTAATCGCCGATCTGCACCCTCGCGATATGCGGGCGCACCAGCGCGTAAGAATCCGGAACCTGTCAACGACTTTGAGACACCGACGGTTTCTATTTACTGACTCGTTTCTCCTGTTGTGGAAGTGGCGGGTGGGTTGATCCTTGCCTATCCGGGTTACACCCACACCCACTAGGGCTAGTGGATTGATTCCAACGTTTGGAACCCTCTGTTTCGTGCGGCGATGATATGATCGGGGTCGGCTTTCCAGATGAAGGGTTTTGGGTTTGCGTCATTGTATTCGCGGACAAATCGGTTGATGGCGTCCTGAAGGTCGACGACGGATTGGAAGACGCCGTATTTGAGCCTGCGCCGCGTTAGTTTGGCGAAGAAGCCCTCGACGGCATTGAGCCACGAGCACGAGGTTGGCGTGAAGTGGAAGGTCCAGCGTGGATGGCGGGCGAGCCAGGCGCGGACCTTGTCCTTCTTGTGCGCGGCGTAGTTGTCGAGGATGACGTGGACGGCCTTGTCCGTCGGCACCTCGCGCTCGATGCGGTTGAGGAAGCGGATGAACTCCTGATGGCGGTGGCGCTGCATGTTCTGTGCGATGACCGTACCGTCCAGCACGTTGAGCGCGGCGAACAGCGTCGTCGTGCCATGCCGTTTGTAATCATAGGTCATCGTACCGGCGCGGCCCTTCTTCATCGGCAAGCCGGGTTGGGTGCGGTCGAGCGCCTGGATCTGTGATTTCTCATCAACCGACAGCACCACGGCATGGGCCGGCGGATCGACATACAAGCCGACGATATCTGTGAGCTTCTCGGCGAAGGCGGGATCATTGGAGAGCTTGAAGTGCCGCCAGCGGTGCGGGCTGAGGCCATGGGCCTTCCAGATCGATTGGACCGTCGACGCCGCGACGCCAGCAACCTTCGCCATCGCGCGCAGCGTCCAGTGGGTCGCCTCGTGCGGCGGCGCTTGCTGGGTCAGGCGGACGATCTCGGCGACGCGCTCCGGCGGGATCGGCGCTTTGCCAGGCGGACGGGACCTGTCGCGAAGCAAGCCGTTGACACCCTCGTGCATGAACCGCTCCTGCCAGCGCCAGACACAGGTCTTGGACTTGCCGGTCTCGGCCATGATCGACGAGTTCCCGAGCCCCTCGTCGCTCTTCAGGATGATCCGCGCCCGCCAGACATGTTTCTGCGAGCTCTTCGGGTCCGCGACGATAGCTTGCAATCGCTGACGGTCGCCAGACGTGACAGTAAAATGGATGCCGGTGCGCATAGCACAGACTCGCATGACACCGCACAATACGGAATCTCAAATCGGACTCTTTCGTTCCGATCAATCCACTAGCTTAGCCAGGAGCGCGCGGGCCGCATGCGATGCAGCGGATGACAAGGCGAACAATGCTCCGCTCCGGTCTTGGAGGATGCCTGATGGCGCCCTTGTCAATCTCTCTTGGTGTGGCTACGGAAACGACTGGACTAAGCGAGTCGGAGATCGTCCTCGGCATGTCGGCTGCGTTCTCCGGCCCGTCGCGAGGGCTCGGCATCGAGCTCTATCGCGGTTTCAGAGGACGTTGTTCGGCATTTTCTTCCTGTTTGGCCTGATCGGCGTATCGACCTCGATTCTGTGTATCTACACGGTCGATATCCATCTGTCGAAGGAATACGAGAGCAACAGCAAGGGCATCCCCGAAGAGATCCGGAACAGCGATCCGTTCAGCACCGCGACCATCGAGCGCAGCCTGCCCGGAATGGGCGATTTCGTCGAGGTCAGCAGCCCGATTCTCACCGGCGTCGCCGGCAGCGTTCACATCGGCATGGACATGGGGCTGATCGTCCTGAAGATTCAGCGGGCGATCGGCCAACAGGTCTATCTGATCTCGATAATATTCGTCGTCGGCGTCTTCGCCGCCATCTGGTTCGTCAATCTCGCCGCCAAGCCGATCGAAAGGCTTCTTGCCTATGCAGTGGGCCTCGCGCGCGACGACAGCGTAGCGACGGACGACCGGCTGCTCGCCCGCAATGACGACATCGGAGAACGCGCCCGCCTCTTTCTCTATGTCACCGGTGCCGCCGAGACATCAGTGGCCGAGGGCGCGCGACCGGGCGGTCGTGTCTGATCCCGCCGCGCCGCGGGCCAGGCTTCGCGACTATGCCCTCCTTCGTTCTCGACGTCTTCGGTGCCAAGCGGATGTCGGTGATCTACGGGGCGGTGTTGACAGCCTGGGCGGCGACGGGCATCTTCGGCCCGCTCTATGTCGGTTATCTGAAGGACCAGTATCCCGATCGCGCCGTCACCTACTGTTTTCTGATTGGCGTGCTGATCCTCGGCTTAGGTTACGTGTTCTCCTACTTGTTGAACGACGGCCGGATCGGCCTTGGCCGACCGACCCTGGAGAGCACGCTGCGTGAGTACGGTATTCAGCCGCGAACGCGGAATTAGCCCCTCGGTATCCCGGAGCCGGGTGCCAAGGGGTCGCTGGCCGGGCAGCAACGACCAAGGGACGACAAAGACGGAGCGATCTTTCCATTGTAGGGCAAAGTGGGAGGGTGCGATCAAGCGAGAGCCCAACAAGATACTGGTGGTCGACGACGAGCCGGATGTGGAACAGCTCGTGCGCCAACGCATGCGCCGCGAGATTCGCGGCGGACAGTATGAGTTCGTGTTCGCGCGCAACGGGATCGAAGCGCTCGCGCGATTGAGGGAGCATCAGGACATCGACATGGTCCTCTCGGACATCAACATGCCCGAGATGGACGGCCTAACGCTGCTCGAGCAGATCCCGGCGGTCGATCCCAATGTGCGCTCGGTGGTGGTCTCCGCCTATGGCGACATGAAGAACATCCGCACGGCGATGAACCGAGGCGCCTTCGATTTCGTCACCAAGCCGATCGATTTCGAGGATCTGCGGCTCACCATCGGCCGCACCCTGGAGCATATCGGGCTGTGGCGCTCGGCCCTCGAATCCCGGGACAAGCTGGTCGCGCTGGAAAACGAGCTCGATCTGGCCAGCCGGATGCAGCAATCGATCCTGCCGACGAGCTTTCCCGAGACCGCTGGCTACCGGGTCTTCGCCAGGATGGAGCCGGCGCGCGCGGTCGGCGGGGACTTTTTCGACGTGCTGCCGCTGCCCGGCGATCGCGTCGGACTCGCGGTGGCCGATGTCTCGGACAAGGGCGTCCCGGCGGCGTTGTTCATGATGTCCAGCCGCACCTTGCTCAGGGGTGCCGCGATCGGTCATTCCGATCCGGGCGATATGATGCGCGAGGTCAATCATCTGCTCTGCGAGAACAACGACGCAGCGATGTTCGTCACCGTCTTCCTGGCGGTCTTCGATCCGGCCAGCGGCGAACTCGTTTATGTCAATGGCGGGCACAATCCGCCGCTCGTTCTGCACGACGACGGGACCACGACGCTACTGCCGACGACCGAGGGGGTCGCCCTCGGGATCGCCCCCGATGTCGAATACGGCAAGGGGTCGGTGATCCTGTCGCCGGACGAGGCGGTGGTCTTCTACACCGACGGCGTGACCGAGGCGGAGAACGGCGACGGCGGGCAGTTCGGCCTCGACCGGCTGCGCGAGCTTTTCGCCGCCGGCCCGCCCGGCGACGCCCGCGGCGTCACCGCAGCGGTGTTCGATGCGGTACACTCGTTCGCCGACGGCGCGCCCCAGTTCGACGACATCACCTGTCTGACGTTGTGGCGCGGTAAGGGGGAGGGGTGAGCGCGGAACTGTCGCTGCGCATGGAGACGACACTCGACGAGTTTCCCCGCATCAACGCGGCGATCGAGGCGTTCGCGCGGCGGGAGAGCTGGTCTGCCCGGCTTGAGTTTCAGATCAAGCTGGCTATCGAGGAACTGGCGATCAATGTCGTGAAGCACGGCGGCGGCGCGGGCGGGGCGGCCGAAATCGAGCTGGTTTCCGATCCGGACCGGGTGACCATCGAATTCAGCGACGGGGGCCGCCCTTTCGATCCGTTGACCGAGAGCCCCCCGCCCGATACCAGCTCTGGGATCGAGGACCGCCCCGTCGGCGGGCTCGGCGTCCATCTCGTGCGCACCATGGTCGAGGAGGCGAGCTATCGCCGCGAAGGGGGCCGAAACCGCCTGACTCTGGTCAAGCGGAGGGATGGGTGACGGGCCGGCGCGGGGTCGCCTTTCTGGTGGTGGCCTTGGGCTTGGCGACACCGGCCTTGGCCGACGCGCCCGGAGTCTCCAGCGGGCGTGTCCTGTTCGGCCAGTCCGCGGCCTTCAGCGGCCCGGCCCAGGATCTCGGCCGCAACATGCGGCTCGGGATCGAGGCGGCCTTTGACGAGGCGAACGCGCGCGGCGGCGTCTTCGGCCGCCGCCTCGAGCTGTTGTCGCTGGACGATGCCTATGAGCCGGAAGCCGCGATCGCCAACACCCGCCGACTGATCTTCGAGGACGGCGTGTTCGCCCTGATCGGCGCCGTCGGCACACCGACCTCGCGCTCGGCGACGCCGATCGCCGCTTCCGCCGGCGTGCCCTATGTCGCGCCCTTCACCGGCGCCGCGTTCCTGCGCGAGGCAAGGTGGCGCAACGTGATTAATCTGCGCGCCTCCTATTTCCAGGAGACCGAAGCAATGGTCGATCGCCTGATGCGCGATCTCGGCATCGACCGCATCGCGGTGTTGTATCAGGACGATTCCTTCGGCCGCGCGGGTTATCGCGGCGTGCGGCAGGCGCTCGGCCGGCGCGATTTGAAGCCGGTGGCGACCGGCGTCTACCCGCGCAACACCACTGCGGTCAAAACCGCCCTTCTGGACCTGCGCGCTGGCGACCCCGACGCGGTGATCCTGGTCGGCGCCTACCAGCCGGTCGCGACTCTAATCAGTTGGGCGCGGCACATCGGGTTCGAGCCGGTATTCATCACCATCTCCTTCGTCGGCAGTAACGCCCTGGCGCGCGCGCTCGGCCCGGCCGGGGCCGGCGTCTTTGTCACCCAGGTCGTACCTTTACCGACGGAGGACCGGCCCCCCGTCGCCGCGGCCTATCGCCGGGCGCTGGCGGCGCACGCGCCCGAAGCGCGGCCCGGTTTCGTCTCCTTCGAAGGATATCTCGCCGGACGCCTTGCCATCGTCGCGCTCGAACTGTGCGGCCAGCGGCCTGATCGGACCTGTTTTCTCGACGGTCTGAGGCGTCTGGAGGCGGTCGATCTCGACGGTTTCGAACTGCGCTACGGCGCCGCCGACAATCAGGGGTCCGAAGCGGTTTTCCTGACGGTCATCGGTGATGACGGACGCTATCATCCGGTCGAGACGCTCCGAGACGCGCCGCGGCGATGATCGAATTGTCCAAACGCCTGCTGCGAAGCTGCTTTCGCATCTCCACGCAGCTCAATCTCGGTATTGGCGCGGCCGTCGCCTTCACCATCGTCGCCAGCCTGGTCGGTTGGATCTCCTTCGAGCGGGTCGGCGACATCCAACGTCGGGTCAACGAGGGCAGCGTTCCCGAGATCGTGGCCGCCTTCACGGTGGCGCGGCAGAGCGGCGCCCTGGTGGCCGCGGCCCCGCGCCTGACCACTGCGGCCACGCCCGGCGACCTGGCGCGCATCGCCGGCAAGATCGCCGGGGACCGCATGGCCTTCGAGGCGCAACTGACGGGGCTGGTGGAGTTGGAGCAGGACGCGGCGCGCTCGCGGCCGATCCGCCAGCGCGGCGAGGCGCTGATCGCCAGTATCGAGGCGATCGAGGCCTCGATGTCGGAGCGCTTCGAGTTGGCCGCGCTGCGGCAGGCGCAGCGCCAGGAGTTGGCGTCGCTTCGCGGCGAGCTGACCGGCCTTCTGGTCCCGTTGATCGACGATCAGCTGTTCTACACGATGACCGGCTACCGCAATCTCGGCGAGGGACCGGCACCGCGCACGCGGCATTTTACGCCGGCGGAGATCAACCGCTATCGTCATCTGGCCGAGCTTCGGGCCGCCGCCACGATTGGGGCGCAGCTTCTGGCGACCGCTTTCAACGTCTCGGATGCAGCCCTGCTGGAGCCGTTGCGGGAGCGCTTCGAGGCCGCGGCGCGCGGCATCGAGCGACGCCTAGCGGCGCTCGGGACGGCGCCGGCGCGCCAGCGGCTCGGCCCGCCCTTCGCCCGGCTGATCGAGCTCGGCGCCGGGCCCAATGGAGGGTTCGGCCTGCGGGCCCGGGAGATCGCCCTCGACCGGCGGCAACGAGACCTCCTGCAGCGCAATCGCGGCCTCGGCATCGAGCTCGTGGCGGCGGTCAAGAGCCTGGTCAGCGCCGCCCGCACCAGCGCCGAAGCAGCCACCCGCGCCGCGGACGAGGCCATCCTCGCCGGGCGCAATCTGCTGCTGCTGATCAGCGCCGCCAGCATCGTCGGCGCGGTGTTGATCGCCTGGTTGTTCGTCGGACGCGTGTTGTCGCGCCGCCTGGGCCGGCTTTCCGAGCGGATGCGCGGCATGGCCGAGGGCGATCTCGAAGGCGCGGTGGAGATCGCGGGGCGCGACGAAGTGGCGGATATGGCGGCGGCGTTGGAGGTCTTTCGCCGCCACGCGCTCGAGGTTCAGCGGCTGAACCTGGTGGAGAAGCTGGCCGAGGAGCTGCGCGGCAAGAACGACCAGCTCATGCAGGCGCTGGCCGAGCTGGAGCGAACGCAAGATCAGATCGTCATGCGCGAGAAGCTTGCGGCGCTCGGCGAACTCACCGCCGGAGTCGCCCACGAGATCAAGAACCCGCTCAATTTCATCAAGAATTTCTCGGAAGTCTCGGAGGAGTTGTTGCAGGAGATGTTGGCCGAGATCCCGAGGGCCACCGGCGAGGGCGACATGGAGCCGGACGAGGAAAGCCGGGAGCTGATCGAGGAGATCGGCGGCGATCTTACCGGCAACCTGAAACGCATCCACGAGCATGGCGAGCGGGCCAACCAGATCGTGCAGTCCATGCTGATGATGGGCAGCGCCTCGGGCGAGTGGCGGTCGACCGATATCAACGCCCTGCTCTCCGAGCACGCCCGGCTCGCCTATCACAACGCGCGCGTGAGCGATCCGGCCTTCCGCCTGGACGTCGAAGAAGACTTCGACCCCGAGCTCGGCGAATGCGAAGTCATTCCCCAGGACCTCGGACGGGTGTTCCTGAACATGGTAAGAAATGCCTGCTACGCGACTGACGAGAAGTGCCGCGCCACCGTCGGCGACCAGCCCGCCGGCGAAGCGGCGGCGGACTATGAGCCGAGGTTGCGGCTGGCGACCCGGCGCCTGACGGACCGTCTCGAAATCCGCATTCGCGACAACGGCGGCGGCATTCCACCCGACGTCGTCGACAAGATATTCAATCCTTTTTTCACCACCAAGCCGACGGACCAGGGTACCGGGCTGGGCCTTTCCCTGTCGAACGACATCGTCCGCCAACATGGGGGAGATATCCGGGTCGATTCCGAGCCCGACGCGTTTACCGAAATGATCATCGAACTGCCGGCGAACGCGGCCCAGCCCCCGTCCTGCTAAGGATAGGTTCAGCCCTTGCCTATCCGGTTAACGCCCATGACCGCTACATGTAGGGTGCCGCCACTCTCCCGAGTAAAGCTCGGCATAGGTTGGAGCAGAGGTGTCGCCCGCGATGCCGAGCAATGAGCGGAAGGCGTTGAACGGGTAGAACCGCCTGTTGAAGCGGAAGGTGAACTCGTTGAGGTAGGCTTGTAGGTGCTGGTGGCTAACGCCGTGGTGAGATACCGATCAGCCACGTCTTCAGGTTGGCGAAAACCAGATGGATGATCGGCAGGTATTGCTCGGCAACCTCTGGATCACCACACTCGGCAACAGCGAAGTGCTCATAGCCGCGCTTACCGAGGCCAGCATAGCCGCTCCAATCGTCAGTAACGATCAGCGATCGCGGCGCGACGGTGCTCTCGACGAACCCACAGAGCGACTCGGCGCTACGGTCGAGCACGACGGCGAGCCGAACGCGTCCGGCATAGCGTCCGTCTTTCCGGTTGTCGAGCTTGGTGCCCGGCTTTCGATGACGCACCTCGATGGCACAGGAGACGGGAACCTTGTGGTGAACACCACGGCCTTCCCCACGCGTTCGCCCGCCAACCCAGGTTTCGTCCACCTCAACATGGTTCTTGGGCTGTCCACCGATCCTGTCTTGGTTGGGCCGCACCATGCCCGAGCGGAGCTTGTGGAGAATTTGAAAGGCCGTCTCGTAGCGCGAAAGACCAAGTTGCCGCTGAAACTGCACGGCGGACATGCCGGGCGTCTGACTGGCGACCAGATAAGCGGCCCAGAACCAGACGTTCAGCGGAGTGTGGCTACGCTCCATCACTGTTCCCACCGTCAGCCCGGTGTTCTGGCGGCACTTGCGGCAGCGCAGGACGCCAGGGCGGTTTTCAAAGTGGAACGGCTCTCCCGCCGTGCCGCAGTGCGGGCAGGCAAAGCCGTCTCCCCAGCGGGCTTTCTCCAGGTAGGCGGCGCAGGCCGCATCATCGGGGGAAAGTCGCTGGAACTCGGGTAGCGAATGCGGGAATGGGAGATCGGCGCGGTCGAGAACATCCATGGCGCGCTCCCCTATATCCGGGTTGCGCCCATTCTAGCCCTAGTGGGTGTGGGTGTAAACCGGATAGGCAAGGTTCAGCCGCCCGTCTCGGTCAGCGCCTCCGCCCTGGTGCGGTGAATCTTGATGATCTTGTCGAATCCCGCCATATCGAAGACCTCCCCAATCGGTTCGGCGAGCGAGCACAAGGCGAACTTCGCGTCGCGTTTCCCGAGGTCCTTGGCGATCAACAGAATCGCTCTGAGCCCCGCGCTGCTGACGTAAGAGACGCCTTCAAGATCCATGATCACCGCGGCGTCCTCCTCGCTGATGGCGGACTTCATCGTATCCTCGAACTCGCGGGCGGTGACGCCATCGATACGGCCCTCGACCTCGGCGACCAGGGTTCCGTCTTGTCGTTCGGTTCTCACTTCCATCGCCGTGTCCTTTGACTTGCTCTCCGCCCGCTTCGGCTCCGCGAGTGCCGCGGCGGCTACAGCGCCGCCTCGCCGGTCTCGCCGCCATGGATCCGCCGCGTGCCAACCACCTCGCAGACGGAGATCTTGCCGTCGTCGTCCTGGTTGGTGCCGGCGGCTCGGCGGATCGCCTCCATCACCGGTTCGACCAACTCGTCGGTCACCACCGCCTCGATCTTCACCATCGGCATGAAAGCGATCCGGTATTCCGTGCCCCGGTGCATCTCGGCATGACCCATCTGCCGGTCGAACCCCTTGACCTCGCTCGCAGTCAGGTCGGTAACCCCGACCTCGACCAGCGCCTCGTGTACCGGGTCGAGCTTGTGCGGTTTGACCACCGCCCTGATCAGCTTCATCGGCTTAGCGTCCTCCATGCCCGATCAGAAGTCATAACCCCTTTCGCCATGGGCAGCAAGATCGAGGCCCACCAATTCGCCTTCCTCGTCGACCCTGAGACCGCCGGTAAGCGCCGCCGTGATCTTCACGATCGCGAAGGTGGCCAGGGCCGACCACGCCGCGGTGGCGAGCAGACCGACCACCTGAACGCCGAACTGCTTGGCGATCGTCATATTCTCGGCCAAGCCGTTCCCGCCCAGCGCCCCGACGGCGAGGCCGGCGACCAGCAGTGAACCCAACATGCCGCCGACGCCATGCACGGCAAAGACGTCAAGGGAGTCGTCGATCTTCCATCGCTGCTTGACCAGTTCTGTCGCGAAGAAGCAGACCGCGCCCGCGGCCACGCCCAGCATCAAGGCGCCGACCGGGCCGATGAAGCCCGAAGCGGGCGTGACCGTGGCGAGACCGGCGATGACGCCGGTCGCGGCGCCGACGACAGAGGTCTTGCCGAACTTGATCCACTCGGTAGCCGACCAGGTTGCGGCCGCGGCCGCCGCGGCGATGTGGGTCGCGGCGATGGCCATGCCGGCGCTGCCATCGGCAGCCAGTTGACTGCCGCCGTTGAAGCCGAACCAGCCGACCCAGAGCAGCGCTGCCCCCGCCGCCGTCATGCCGGGATTGTGCGGCGGATGGATCTGATTGGGAAAGCCGCGGCGGCCGCCCACCATGACAGCGATGACAAGCGCCGATACGCCGGCGGTCGTGTGCACCACCAGGCCACCGGCGAAGTCCATGATTCCGAGCGCGCTGAGCCAACCGCCGCCCCAGATCCAATGGCAGACCGGCGCGTAGACCACGATGAGCCACACCCCGCTCAGAATGAGCACAGCCTGGAACTTGACGCGCTCGACATACGCGCCGACCATCAGGGCCGGGGTGATGATGGCAAAGGTCATCTGGAAAACGGCAAAAACGATCTCGGGAATCGAGCCGTTCAAGGCGTCCGGCGTCACGCCGGCGAAGAAAGCCTTGCCGAGACCACCGATGATGCCGCCGACGCTGTCGGCAAAGGCCAGGCTGTAGCCGAGGATCAGCCAGAGCAGGCTCGCAACGCAGGTGATCGCGAAACATTGCATGATCACCGACAGCACGGCCTGGGAGCGCACCAGCCCGGCATAGAACATCGCCAGGCCCGGCAGGGTCATCAACAGGACCAGCGCGCTGGCGACGATGATCCATGCGGTGTCGCCGGCGCTGAAAGCCGCCTCCGCCGCCCAAGCCGGCTGAGGCAGGACGGAAGCCAACGGAATCGCGAAGGCTGGGCCGATAGGCCGACGCACGATCATCCCCCTCCTCTGACACCCGACCAGCAAATCATTTCCGGATGAACACCGCAACCCCGGTTGGGCCATCGGGCGTTGCCGCCGGCGAGCGGGCGATGTCGTCATCCCCTCGCCAGCAGCCTGTCGAAATGCCGCCTCACGCGGTCCGCGGTTTATTCCGACTCTTCTTCGGTTTGGCCGACGCCACACGGGCAAGGTTGTCACGGAGGAAGAATGGGAACGCTTCCTTGCGGATACCATCACGCCGCGATTCCGGGCGAGGCTGACCGTGCTGGAAGGCCGGAGGCAGTGGCTCGAGCCAACCGGTAACTTGCAGCGGGAGCCGGTCAGGGTGGTGATGGGCGCCGTCACGGCCGACACCGATCGCAGCATGAAGTTGGTCGACGAGATTTCTGCTGCGTTTCAGGCGCGGTTCGGTCAGGATTCCGTGTTTCGCATGTGGAACCCAGCCCGCGCCGGGATACACCGGCGATAGTGCCTTAAGATCGTCCTTCGCCGAACACCGCCACCGTCCTTGTGTTGACAAGGTGTTGAAAGCTTGCCTATCCGGTTTACACCCACACCCACTAGGGCTAGAATGGGCGCAACCCGGATATAGGGGAGCGCGCCATGGATGTTCTCGACCGCGCCGATCTCCCATTCCCGCATTCGCTACCCGAGTTCCAGCGACTTTTCCCCGATGATGCGGCCTGCGCCGCCTACCTGGAGAAAGCCCGCTGGGGAGACGGCTTTGCCTGCCCGCACTGCGGCACGGCGGGAGAGCCGTTCCACTTTGAAAACCGCCCTGGCGTCCTGCGCTGCCGCAAGTGCCGCCAGAACACCGGGCTGACGGTGGGAACAGTGATGGAGCGTAGCCACACTCCGCTGAACGTCTGGTTCTGGGCCGCTTATCTGGTCGCCAGTCAGACGCCCGGCATGTCCGCCGTGCAGTTTCAGCGGCAACTTGGTCTTTCGCGCTACGAGACGGCCTTTCAAATTCTCCACAAGCTCCGCTCGGGCATGGTGCGGCCCAACCAAGACAGGATCGGTGGACAGCCCAAGAACCATGTTGAGGTGGACGAAACCTGGGTTGGCGGGCGAACGCGTGGGGAAGGCCGTGGTGTTCACCACAAGGTTCCCGTCTCCTGTGCCATCGAGGTGCGTCATCGAAAGCCGGGCACCAAGCTCGACAACCGGAAAGACGGACGCTATGCCGGACGCGTTCGGCTCGCCGTCGTGCTCGACCGTAGCGCCGAGTCGCTCTGTGGGTTCGTCGAGAGCACCGTCGCGCCGCGATCGCTGATCGTTACTGACGATTGGAGCGGCTATGCTGGCCTCGGTAAGCGCGGCTATGAGCACTTCGCTGTTGCCGAGTGTGGTGATCCAGAGGTTGCCGAGCAATACCTGCCGATCATCCATCTGGTTTTCGCCAACCTGAAGACGTGGCTGATCGGTATCCACCACGGCGTTAGCCACCAGCACCTACAAGCCTGCGGAATCTCACGAAGGTAGCCACCGATTCTCACCATGGTAGCCACCCAATCTCACCAAGGTAGCCACCCCTCGGGGGCGGCGGGTTTTGGTGCGACTCAGGGTGTCATCGTACGCCTCGGACTTTCGCGATTGGTCCGAGGGGTACGGGATGGCACAGGGAAGGTTACCGATGAGAAAGGTGAAGAGGATTCTTGCGTTTCATTTCGACGAGGGCCGCAGCGCCCGCGCGATCGCCACCCACTGCGGCCCAGCGCGGCGCTCGGTGGCGCAGACCCTGGAGCGGTTCGCCGCCTCGGGGCTGAGCTGGCCGGAGGCCCGCGACCTGGACGAGGAGGTCCTGGAGGCGGCGCTCTATCGGAGGTCCCGGGCTTCGGATTGGCCGGAGGTGGACTGGGCGAAGGTCGAGAAAGACCTGTCCGGCCGCGGCATGACGCTGATGCTGCTGTGGGAGGAATGGCGCGAGACGCATCCCGACGGGATGAGCTATCCGACCTGGTGTCGCCGTTTCCGGGAATGGCGACCGCGCCGGGACGTGACGATGCGCCAAAATCGCCGTCCCGGAGAGCGGCTGTTCGTCGATTACGCCGGCATGACGATTGTGCTCCTGGTCGACGGGGTCGAGCACGAGGCGCAGGTGTTCGTGGCCTCGATGGGGGTCTCGGGGCGGCTCTACGCCGAGGCGACGCTGACCCAGAAGATCGAGGACTGGTGCGCTTCGCACGTGCGCTGCTTCGAGGACATGGGCTGGGCGCCGCAGCTGGTGGTGCCCGACAACCTCAAGCCGGCGGTGACGCAGCCGTCGCGCTACGAGCCGGTCCTGAACGAGACCTACGCCGATCTGCTCGAACATTACGGCGTCCAGGGCCTGCCGGCGCGGGTCCGGCGCCCGCGCGACAAGGGACTCGTCGAGCAAGGAGTGCTACACGTTGAGCGCAGGGTCCTGGCGCCGCTGCGCAACCATGTCTTCCATGATCTGGCGTCGCTGAACCGGGCGATCGCTGCCGTGAAGTGCTCGGCCAACGCGTCGATGTTGCGGGTCCAGCTGTCGGCCGAGATGCCCAGCCCATGGATGAGAACGAGCGTCGGCCCCGAGCCTTCGTAGAAGTAGCGGGTGCGGATGCCGTCGACGTCGGTAAAGGCCACGCGCATGGCGGGTCCCCTTGTTGAGGAGTTGGCTAGAGGCTGTAGAGTTCGGCCGCGTTGGTGGCGACAATGCGGGCCTGGTCGGCCTCCGGCATGCCCTCGAAGATTTGCGCCACCGCGCTATGCGCATTGAGGCCGATGGAGCGTACGTGGGGGTAGTCCGAACCCCAGAGGATCCGGCTCACGCCGACGTGCGGAATGGTCTCGCGCGCGAGTGGATCGTCAATAATTCCCTGCCAGATGCGGGTGCGCAGGTAGTCGCTGGCCTTGAGGTCGAGCTGCGGCAGCGGCATGCGCTCGGCGAAAGCCGTCTGCATCTGGTCGAGGCGCCACATGAAGTGCGGAATCCATGACAGCTCGAACTCGCTGCACACGATCTTGAGGCGCGGGAACCGGTCGAGGATCTTGCCGAAGATGAACTCGTTGGCGAGCACGTCGGCGATCTCGAAGAACGCGAACAGCATGGTGCGAGGTGATTCCTCGTGCTCCTCGGCGGTGTGGAAGCCGAAGGGCGAGGGCGTGCGGCCGGCCAGCGAGTGCAGCGTAAGCGGGATATCAAGCTCCTCGGCGCGCGCCCAGAACGGGTCGTAGACCGAGTCGCGGTAAGGCGGGCAGCCCTCGGGTGCAAGGGTGTTGATGATGGCCCCGCGGAACCCCATCTTGCTGATCCGCTCGAGCTCGCCTATCGCCCAGTCGACGTCATCCATCGGTACCATGCCGATACCGACGAGCCGCTTCGGATCGTAGGACGCGAACTCGCCGAGCCAATCGTTGAAGACTCCGGCGGCCGCGCGCAACACCTCACCGGGGTGGGAGCGGAACAGGATCAGGCCCAGCGTGGGGTAGAGGAGCTCCGACTCGACATCGGCCTCCTCCTGGAAGCGCACGCGGCGATCGGGCATGAAGCCCGCTTCGCGCGATCCCGGGCCGGCCTCGGCTTCGGGGTCGCCAAGCCGTAAGACCTCGCGACCGGAAAAGAAGAAATGGCCGTCCCGGCCGCGGTAAGAATCGAGGCCGCGGGGCGTTTGATCGCCGAATCTGTCGCCCAACGCCCGAGCCCAGAGGTCTAACGGTTCGTTGACGTGCGAATCGGCTGAGATCACCCTGTCAAACGCACTGGTCATGGCCCCTCATTGCGTGGTGCGCGGATGCGCGGGTCAATGGATAGGCGGATCGCGCGCTTCGCGACGCGCGCGCCGGAGTGAACTAGCCACCCCGGCGCGCGCTTCGCGAAGGCACGTTTCGGACCGCCGGTTAACTGCCCGTTCGGGGCCAGTTGTGCGTGACACCGCCCTCGCCGATCTGAATCAGAACGGCACTGGGCCGGTCGACATCACCGACCGCGCTCCACGTGACCGTGCCGCTGATGGCCTCGTAGTCCTTGACCCGTAAGAAGGCGTCGCGGATCGACTTGCGGCTCAGGTCGGTCGCCGTGTTGAGGACGTGCGCGACGATGTGCGTCGCGTCGTAATAGGCGGTGACGATGTTGTCGGGCGCCGCATCCATCTTGCCCGACTTTTCGCGCCACAGCTTGACCCAGTTCTGGACTATCGGTCGCGGGTCGTCGGCGGCATAGAGCGCGTAGCCGATGGCCCCCTTGGCGTGGCCCTTGGACAGCTTCCAGAAGTCGACGTTGCTGGTGACCGTGTCCGAGACCGCCTGGGCATCGACGCCGCGATCGCGGAGCTGCAACAGGAACGTCCCGGCGTCGCCGGCCTGATGGGTGAGCACGACGGCTTCAGGCTTGGCCGCCCGGATTGCCGCCACCTGCGAGGCGAAGTTGGTTTCCTTGCCCCTGAACGAGGTCTCGGAGACGATCTCGAGCCCCTGTTCGGCGAGTACCTTTCTCAGGACGAGGTTATTGTTGACGGCGTACTCGTCGTCCTGGGTGTGCGAGATGGCGAACCGGCTAATGCCGAGCACCTTGTGCACCTTGGCGATCATCGAGGGGTAGACCTTGCTCGCGATCGGTTGGTAGCGAAAGGTCCACTCGCCGAAGTCCTTGTGCGGCCAGCTTCCGGCGGAACTCGGGTTGAACACCGGAATACCGCACTTGTTGGTGTCCTCGTAAATGGCGAGCGTGCTCTTGGTGGCGCCGACGCCGTAAATCAACGGCACGTTGGGGTCGTTGCACAGGCGGCGGAACTCGCTGATCCACTGGGCGGTATCCGGAAACCGCACGTCGATCTTGTAGAACTCCAGCGGGCGGCCCTTGACGCCACCGGCCTTGTTGATCTCCTCGACCGCCGGCACGAGCCCGAGGTTCCACGCGCGCTCGCCGTACTCGATGTACGGGCCGCTGAAGATATAGGCGAACGGCAGCCTGAGCGGGTCCTTCGACTGCGCCGACGCGGTCCCCGTCGCTACGACGGCCAGCGCTACCGCGGCCGCAACTGTCGACAACACCCTCATTGGGTTCCTCCCTGGTTCATTCGATTGTTGGCGTCCCGCAACATAGCAGGGCGCCGGCGCGTCGCCAACCATCGCTGGTGCTTGCACGGCTTTGGCCGAGATTACCCATTTGGACACCTTATCAGCGAGTTGATCGTGACTCGGAACCGCTCGCATTGCAACTGGCTTGCGTCCTGCGGCTGTCGGACCTCGACCCACGCGACCGGATCGACATCCAGAGCCTCATGTGGGTCGTCGGCGACTATCGCGAGGACCGTGAGGAAGTGGACCCGTAAGGTTGCTCAGGTCCCCCACTTTGCTGCGCTCCGTTCCGGCCCGCCAGCGCGGTATACCGGAAACGCCGCCGACCCGATCGATGCCGGTCAACAGCCAAATCACAAACCAGAAATAAAATCGGGCGAATAGTTACCCTCGGCAGTTACAAAACGTCGTTCGGCGTGCAGGCAAAGATGGTACTGAGACAGCGAGGCAATGCTTTCGGGTGGGGGGCGAAACCCAGTTCGGCTATAAGGTCCACGATCTCCCGGCTACGCGGCAAGCTGAGGTTATCGGGTTCGATAATCATCGGTCTCACGCAGGCGACCGATGCTATCGATTGATGAAGGCTTTTATACAGTCCTCCAAAGCCGCTTGTGCAGTGCAAAATGCCGCGGCCTGTCGTGCAGCGTCGAGTAGTTCGGCGCACGCCTCTATGGCTGGTTCCATATTTTCATCTTGGTTATCAATTAATTCGACGCGGGCATCTTCCAGAACTTCATGGGCTTGCGACGCGGCGTGTGCCAATCTCTCGTAAGCTCTGCTGGTAGTCATGTGTTCGTGCCCCAAAATTACCAAGGCGACAGACCGTTGAAGAATTTCGTTGGTAAGCACCGTGCGGTCAGTCATATTCAAAAGCTGCGCAGCTTCGATCGGATCATCTAATGCCTTAACCGACGAGACAATGATGTCGGCGGCATCCCTCGTAAATTCTGCGCACCGACTTAGAGCGCTGGTTCCCTCTAACTGTCTCAATCGGAACGTGCCCGTCATTGTCGACATCATGGCCCCGTTCTATCGCGCTGATCGTCTTTTCTCTGCACAACGCCACATCCTTGCTTTCGTCGGCATCGTCCTCAACATTTGAGATAATAAATTTCAGAAACTCGTTGGCTCTGTCTATATCTACCAGTTGGTCTACAGTTCCTGCAATCTGCTCGCCGAGGATGCCACTTGCTGCCAAATATCCCATGCCTTCAACATTGCCAAGAATGCAATGCAAGGCCTCCACAGAGCGACGAGCTGCTGAGCCGACAATAAGTGGCTAAATTGAATCTATCCTGATCGTCGCATGGAAGGTCGAGCGGATCGAGGTGGTTCTGAAGGATTTGGTTCAAACGGTTTAAGGATTCGCTTTCGGACTCAAGATGTGCAAAGGCATCAGCTGCGGTCGCGCCATCGCACAACTGCCACCAATCCGGTTCTAAGACCGGCCCTGGCGCCCAGTGTGGCATCTCCGATTCTATGGTAGCAACAGCAGCGATTAATTCGTCGATCAGGGGCATGGCAGAGCTTTTCCCTAACTGGGCGAGTTTCTAGGAAACTATTTTAGTGGAAGTATATGCCATTCCACAGGGCAAGATACGCAGCCGGCGAGACGCGCATGGCCCCGCCGTTGCCGTAGTTGCCCTCAGGTGTTGTTCGGCGCCCAATTCTGACCCCGCTGGATCAAGTTATCTCAATGCCTTACCGTGCCGATCGGCGTCCAACTTGAGCGCCGATCAACACCGTGATTCGCGCCCGCGTCGACAATGTCCGCAGCGCCTCCATGTCCGCCTCGCCAAGCGGGCGGTCTATCGCCTGGACCTCATAGTATCGGTATTAGCTCATGACTTGCTTTCCCGGTAACCGGCCTTTCGGCCATCGGACAAATTCGCTAAAGTCGATGATTCCCGGCTTTCCGGCGTCTGACAATGTTACCCGGCATTCTCTCGGCGACAATGAACAGGCTTGCCGTCGCTTTGCCGGTCCGGGAGTTCCGCGATAGCTGGTTACCCTGGACTGTCCGTACCCCGTCGCCCTGGCAGCTTTGCCGTTGCCGAACCGCCCGTCAGGAAATCCTCCGCGATGCTGGCGGCGACCCGCGCCGCCGAGGCCTTGACCGAATCCCGCGCCAGATGCGCATACCGGGCGGTAGTCCGGATCTGGCTGTGCCCGAGCAGCTTGGCGATCACGGGCAGGCTCTCGCCCAGCGCCAGCGCCCTCGATGCGAAGGAATGCCGGCAGTCGTGAATGCGGACGTTCTCGATCCCCGCGCGCTCCCGCACGATCCGCCACGGGTCGTCCAGGTTGGTCATGTGCGTGTCCGGCTTCTGCCCGGGGATTACCCAGGGGTTGCCCGGAACCCGGGGCAGTTCCGCCAGCACCCTCGCCGCCGGCGGCGACAGCGGCACCGCGCGCGGGCCCGTCTTGCTTTCGCGGAGCCTCAATTCGCTGGCCTCGAGGTCGATGTCAGTCCATTGCAGGGACAGGATCTCGGTCTTGCGGCAGCCGGTCAACATCAGCAGCCGGATCGCCGCCACGGCATGGACCGACACCCCGCCCTCGGTGGCGGCCTCGCCGAGAACCTCGCCGAGACGCCGGAACTCGGTGTCGGTCAGGAACCGCTCGCGCCCGCGCACCGGGTACTTGCGCACCGACCGGCAAGGGTTGGTGCCGTCGGGGACCATCTCCCAGTCCGCGGCCATCGCGTACATGCGCGACATCAGCGCCACCGCCCGGTTCGCCGCGTAGGGAACCCCGCTCAACCGGATGTGGAACGCCGCCACCCGCTCGCGCTCCACCGCGAGGAGCGGGAGTTTGCCGAACTCCGGCACGATGTACTTGCCGAGCAGCCCCCGGATGCCCTCCGCCGTGGACGCCTTGCAGCGCACCGCGACATGCTTCTCCATGTAGCGCGCCGCCAAGTCGGCTACCGTCGGCCCGCCCGCGAGCCGGGCCGGCAGAGGCTCCGGAACCGGGTCCTCGCCCGCCTTGATCCGGTTGACGATCCGCGCCGCCCGGCGCCGCGCCTCGTCGGCGGAGATCACCCCGTGCCGGCCCACCGTGACCCGCACCGACTTTCCCTTCGTCCTGCTTTGCACGACGTACATCTTCGTGCCCGAGGCGTAGACCCTGATGCCGAACCCCGGCAAGTCCCGATCCCAGAACACCGTGTCCTTCTCGACCTTGAGCGTCTCGACCGTGCGCCGGGAGATCGAACGCCGGTTCAGTTTCGCCATTACGCCGCCTCCGCATCCTCTAACGGCAGGATGTCGGCGCCGATGCTGCCGCCGATCTTGGCCGCCGAGGCCTTCTCGGTGTCGCGCGCAAGATGCGCGTAGCGCGCGGTGGTCTCGATCCTGTTGTGGCCCAGCAGCTTCCCGATCATGCTCAGGCTCTCGCCGAGCGCCAGCGCACGGCTCGCCCAGGAATGCCGCAGGTCATGGATACGTACATCTTCCAGCCCGGCCCGGGCACGCACGACCAGCCACGGATCGTTGACGTTGGTCATGCGCGCGCCCGGCTTCTGCCCGGCGATCACCCACGGGTTGTCCGGAACCCGGGGAATTTCCGCCAGCACGCCTTGCACCGCCAGCGTCAGCGGCACCATGCGCGCGCCGGTCTTGCCGTCGCGCAGCCGCAACTCCCCCGCCGTCCGGTCGATGTCGTCCCACCTGAGCTCCAGCACCTCGTTGCGCCGGCACCCGGTCAGCACCAGCAGCCGGATCGCCGCCGCCCCGCGGGAAGTCGGATCGAACCGGTGTCAATCGCCGGGTTTGACGTAAACGTTGAGCCCTATTTTGACCTCGACGCCATTGGCATCCTGAACGCTGACATTGCCCAGGGTAGACGCCACCCTTTTGGTCTTTCCCGAAGCGCTGATGTCGCCGCGGTGGTTCAGATCGACTTCAATAATAAGCCGGTTCCCGTCCACGACTTCCAGTTTAACGTTTTCCACCGATATGGCCTCCCCTCGTCACGCAGCCTGGCGCCACCGCGCCACGACCCACATTCAGAAAAAACTCATAGGCTGGTCACGATAATGGCAGCGGCGGCAGACCACAAAAAAGGAATTCCGTCACGCGCAGAGGTTCGCCCTCCTTGATGCGGTACCCGGCCGCGCCGCGAACACCTAGCTTGACGACCGTCCGAACAAATCCGTTGGAATGGGGCTATCGGAGCAGTTCTGTGTACACCTGAGCAAAACCCTACTATATGTAGTGCCCTTACGAGCGTCGATTCGGTTTGGGGACCGTAAAGAGGCTACACAGCATGAGCAGAGCCGCATTCATCGAGAACGTCGCCAAGAAAGGCAACATGAGCAAGGTCGAGTCCAAGCGCATGGTCGACTTGGTGTTGGGCGAGATCGAGACCGGGCTGAAGAAATCGAAGAAGGAAGGCCGCTACACCATCGGCAACTTCGGCACCTTCACCATCACCAAGCGCCGGGCGCGCAAGGGCCGCAATCCGCAGACGGGCGAAGCGATCCGGATCAAGGCCTCCAAGGTTCTGAAGTTCCGGCCGGCGGCCGCGCTGAAGAGGGCGGCGGGCGCCTGATTCCCTGGTTGACATCTCTGACGGTTTCGGCCGAAGGCGTAGATTGAGATCATCTGATCCTCCGTGCGTTACGATAGCTCCGCCGGGCCCCTTTCCCTCGAAAGATCTCCTTGTCTCTGGCTCTGCTCTCCCTCTACCGCCGCCGCATGCGCCGGGCCGCGGAACAGGGATGCGGAGCCTGGCGGCGAACGCGGTGCGGGGCAGCGGCGGCGACCTATCCGACCCGCATCTTCCCCCGGCACAAGTCGTCAGCCTCGTCAAGTCGCAACATGATGAACCTCGGCATGCTGGGGGCGATGGGCCGCATGATAGTGCGGCCGCCCCGCCAGCCAGGGGCCTTGACCGCCCGGGCCTTGCGGAGCCGCAAGTCCTGCCCATGACCAACTCGAGGAACTCCCTGGGTGACGCCTATAGCACTTGTCGATGACGAGGCCCGCGGCGAGATCGAGCGCGGAGCGGCTGGTGTACGAGGGCCTGGCAAAGCGGCACGGCCGGCTCAAGTAGGGCACCCGGCCGAGGGAAACAAATAAAATGTTCGACCGCGTCTTTGGCATGCTGTCCGCGGACATGGCGATCGACCTTGGCACCGCCAACACGTTGGTCTACGTCAAGGGCCGCGGTATCGTCCTGGATGAGCCCTCGGTGGTGGCGATATCTACCCGCCGCGGCAAGACCCAAGTGCTGGCTGTCGGCGAGGAGGCCAAGCTCATGCTGGGGCGCACGCCCGGCAACATTCAGGCAATCCGGCCCCTGCGTGACGGCGTCATCGCTGACTTCGATGTCGCCGAGGAGATGATCAAGCACTTCATCCGCAAGGCCCAGAACCGTCGCAACTTCGCCAGCCCCCAGGTTATCGTCGCGGTGCCCTCGGGCTCGACCGCGGTCGAGCGCCGGGCGATCCAGGAATCGGCCGAGAGCGCAGGCGCGCGGCGGGTGTTCCTGATCGAAGAGCCGATAGCCGCGGCGATCGGCGCTGGACTACCGGTGACCGAACCCACCGGCTCGATGGTGGTCGACGTAGGCGGTGGCACCACCGAGGTCGCGGTGATCTCGTTAGGCGGAATCGTCTATTCGCGCTCGGTGCGGGTCGGGGGCGACAAGATGGACAAGGCGGTGATCGCCTATATCCGCCGCAACCACAACTTGCTGATCGGCGAAGACAGCGCCGAGCGCATCAAGACCACGATCGGCACCGCTTGTCAGCCTGAAGACGGCAGCGGCGAGACGATGAGCGTCAAGGGCCGCGACCTGATGAACGGGGTGCCCAAGGAACTGGTGATAGACCAACAGCAAATCGCCGAGAGCCTTGCCGAGCCGGTGGGAGCGATCATCGAGGCGGTCAAGGCGGCGATCGAAAATACTGCTCCCGAGCTCGCCGCCGACATCGCCGACAAGGGCATCGTCTTGACCGGCGGAGGCGCGCTCTTGGGCAACATGGACTACGTGCTGCGCCACACCACCGGGCTCCCCGTTTCGGTCGCAAACCAGCCGCTCGGGTGCGTGGCGATGGGCACCGGGTACGCGCTCGAGGAGTTGCGCACGCTGCGCGGCGTCTTGCACCAGGATGTCGGCTGGTGACCGGGAATCCGTGCCGCGCGTCCTGACTAGCTAGTGCTTCACCTTCGGTGAGACCCGATCGTGCCATGGCGCGCTAAGCGGTTTTCGCAATCGGCGCGAGACGCCCTTCCGCCGCCCTCAAGGCCGCGACGGCTGCTGGCCCCAGCAAACTGCCAAGGGCGGCGCCCAAACCCTTGCGTAGCGGGCAGCATTCCTGTCGCACCTTTCTCCAGAAGGTTCCATTTTGATGCCGCTATTGAGACCGCTGCCGGCGCCCGCCGCAAATCCGAATTCACCCTCCGAGTTCCACATCCGAACCGCCCTCTACGTCATCTAACCCGATGACACCGAACATAGAATCAGCGTTCAAAGGGTCCAACGCCGAAGTTCACCTGGGAAATGCGGGATTAAGCCTGGGTGGCGAGTTCCTGGACTGTCCCGACGAGTCGGTAGACGCGTACGGGTGCAGTGCGGCCCTTAACCTCCATCTCTCCGACCGGCTCGATATCGAAACTGCTGTCCAGATCCGCGACTGTCGCCGCACTGATGCTGATTGCCACCTCGGCATCGGGCGTTACCTGTTTGCCGATCTGTTCCAATCGTTGCGCAACATTTACATCGTCGCCGATGACCGTGTAGTTGATCCGGTCCTGTGTTCCGATGTTGCCAACCGTCGCCTCGCCCGAATGGATGCCGATGCGCATGCATATCGGCAGTTCCGCGCGGTCCGCTCTCGCCTCGTTGTCTGCGGCTATACCGGCACGGATAGCAAGCGCCGCACGGCAGGCGCGGATTGCACGGTTCTTTTGCTTCTCCGGTGCGCCCCAAAAGGCCATGACGCTATCACCGATGAACTTGTCCACCGTGCCGCCTTCGGCCTCTATCTCACGTGTAACAATTGCAAAATGATGATTGAGCAGTGCCGCGATTTCCGCAGCGCCCTTGCCTTCCGAAACCGTCGAGTACCCGGCGATATCGGTGAACATTACGGTCACATTCCGTCTGCCGGAGGCGAGCGCGGCAAGATCACCCTCGCGGACCAACTGGCGCACCAGCGACCGCGGTACATAAGCCTGAAACCATTTGAGGGCGCCGGTCATCGCGTTGAAGGCGCTTGATTGCTCGTCCAACTCACGCACCCGGCTGCGTGGTAGCTCACCGATATCCTCGAGTTGCATCTCTCCCACCAGGCGCGCAGCGGACGACAGGCGGGCGACCGGTCGCGCCAGGCGCCATCCCATAAGCAAAGCCAGTGCAACCGAAAGCACAAGTGCGATGAGTCCGGCAATGATCGAGTTTCGCAATCGATTCACCTCAGCGGCGACGACATCGCGGGGAAAATGCATGCCGACATACCAGGGCGTCCCGGTATAGGTTTCGAGCTGGCGGTAGATGAACACGTGCTCGACACCATCGATATCAGTCACGTGGCTCTGCAACGGTGGGCGGAGTTCAATTATGCTCGGCCGCATCGATTCCCGGTCCCACATTCGGCCCAGAATGCGGTCCCCGAAACCGTCTAGCCGCGGCAACGGATCCCGAAGAGAAAGACCTGGATAGCCTGCCGCCATGAGTCTGTGGGCGAGTACTCTTTCCTCGCCGTACAGAACGAAAACGTTGCGGCCGAGATGCTCGACCGCCCGCTTCAGATATTCCGACAGGGTACGGACACTGATCGCCGCCACCAGAACGCCACGAAATTCATCGTCCTTGCGGACAGGCGACTGCCAACTCAAGATCGTGCGGTCGAAGTCGGGGCGATATGACGGTGGCCCCCAGATCGGTTCATCGCTGACGCGGCCGTGATCGAGTGCTTGCTTGACGGCGGCGTCGGCAGCGTAATCGACGCGATAACTGCGTGCCGGGTCCGCCATCCTGTCGGCAATCACCGCCCCGCCGTCGGGATAAAGAAACGCGAGTGCACCGATCGCCGGGTCGGCCGCCATGGCGCCGAAAAGCAATTTTCCCATCTGATCGAAATCGCTGACGTCCAAACTGCCTGTCTCCAGTGCGCGCGTCACGAAAGAGACTTGATCGCGTGCCGACTTCAGGTGGTCCTCAATCTCGCTGGTGATGATGCCAATGCCAAGATCTGCTTGATCGCGTAACAGATCGACGGTATTGCGCGCGGCACTGACGATAGCAAAACCCAGCACAAGCAAGATGGAGACCGTGATCAGCGAGCCGAAGCTCAAAACAAGAATCGACGCCAGAGAAAGTCGATAATTCACGCGCGGCCAGGCAAAGGGATTGGACCGGGAAAAAGCAGGCGTTTCTGGGGTGGCCATTAGTTCTCCGATCGCAAGACGTGGCTGGGCCCGTCAGTGCGGGTCAACGAAAGCCGGGTCGACTGAGATATGCAGCATGCGCCACGAACGTCACGTTTCACTTCGGGTCGTGTCCCACAGCGGAGGCCATCGCGGTACCGGTTTAGGGTTGGGCTTGCAGAGTCCACCCGACCGGAGGAGAACCACGATGACCGCCAACGACATGATGACGCTGCGCGCACTGTTGGAAAAGAGTTCTGACGCCGACCTTTTGCGCGAGATGATCGGCTTCACGGCCGAGCGGCTGATGGCACTGGAGGTTGAGGGCCTGACCGGCGCCGGGCACGGCGAGCGCTCGGCGGATCGTATCACCCATCGCAACGGCTACCGCGACCGGTCCTGGGAGACGCGGGCCGGCACGGTCGAGCTGAAGATCCCGAAGCTGAGGAAGGGAAGCTACTTCCCGGGCTTCCTGGAGCCGCGGCGGATGGCCGAGAAGGCGCTGGCTGCGGTGATCCAGGAGGCCTACATCCAGGGGGTGTCGACCCGCTCGGTCGACGATCTGGTTCAGGCGATGGGGATGTCGGGCGCCTCCAAGAGCCAGGTCTCCAGGCTGTGCGGCGAGATCGACGATAAGGTCAACGGCTTCCTCGATCGACCGCTGGAGGGCGACTGGCCCTATCTGTGGCTCGACGCCACCTACGTGAAGGTGCGCCAGACCGGACGCATCGTCTCGGTCGCGGTGACCGTGGCTGTGGCCGTCAACGACCAAGGCCGCCGCGAGGTCCTGGGCGTGGCGATCGGCGCGTCGGAGGCCGAGACCTTCTGGACCGAGTTCCTGCGCTCGCTGGCCCGGCGCGGGCTGCGCGGCGTGAAGCTGGTGATCTCCGACGACCACAAGGGCCTGAAGGCCGCCGCGACCCGGATCCTCGGCGCCACATGGCAGCGCTGCCGCGTGCACTTCGCCCGCAACCTGCTGGCCCATGCCGGCCGCCAGGGCCGGCGCGTCGTCTCCGCCTTCGCCCAGGAGGGCGCCGACAGCGCGAAGGTCCAGTGGCGCCAGGTCGCCGACCAGCTCAGGCCCAAGGTGCCCAAGCTGGCAGTTCTCATGGACGAAGCCGAGCACGACGTCCTCGCCTACATGAGCTTCCCCAGGGAGCACCGCCAGAAATTGCACTCCACAAACCCGATCGAACGGCTCCATGCCGAGGTCAAGCGTCGCACCAACGTCGTCGGTATCTTTCCCAACGAAGCCGCCATCACACGGCTCGTCGGCGCCATCCTTCTCGAGCAGAACGACGAGTGGGCCGTCTCAAGGAGATACATGACGCTGGAATCCATCGCTCCGCTGAGCGATGGTGTCCCCATCACGCTGCCCACCGTGGCAGCCTGAACGTCCCGGCCCTACCCGCCGGGAGCCGCGTAGAGCGCAACGCTCTTACACCACTCCGCGGGACACGATCATCGACTTTGTGCGCGACCAGACCGGTGATGACGACTTCGCGGCGCTTCTTGAGCTAGCCATGACTACAGAATTGGAAAATGCGGACGAAATCAGGGAATGGCTTCACTTGTTCCCGCTTGAGGACATCGGAGTACCTCAAGGGTCCTCCCTTTCAGCATTTGCAGGGAACGTCGTTTTGCAGGATTTCGATAGAAATCTGAACAGCCGAAATATCAGGACCGTCCGGTACATTGATGATTTTGTAATCCTTGGACGATCGGAGAACGCTGTACAAACCGCCTTCTCCTCGGCTATCTCCATTCTCGGCGATCTCGGGATGAAAGCGTATGATCCCGACGAAAACACTGATAAGTCAAAGGTTGGTCAGGTTTCCGATGGGTTTGATTTTCTCGGATGCTCCATCCAAGCCAATAGTGTTATGCCATCGAAAAAGGCGAGGAAAAGTTTTCTGAGAAATATTCGGTACACTCTGAACACTGGAAGCCATGCAATCACGGCGTATGCCTCCGCCGACAATGAACGACGAGCAGAAGAGGCATTTGCTCAAGTGCTCGTTCGCGTGGACCGACTGATTCGCGGTTGGGGAGACGCGTTTTCGTTTACCAACAACCGCCTCCCGTTTCACCAGATTGATAGCGAAATCAATCGATTGCTGAGGGAGTTCAAAGGACGTGCAAACCATTGCATCAATAGCGCCGTTATCGATGATCGGAGACGCAGAGCTTTGGACGTGGCGCTGCTCAAAGATACTCCGAGGCTGCCAATAGATGAGCTATGGGACCAAGTGGGAGAGGCTTAGATTTCGCACGCCACTAACCACTGGCTGACGTGTAAATATTGACTCTGATAATCGCCAGGATGCACCACCCTACATCACGCCATCGCCAAGAGTCAGCCGCCGTTCCGTCTTCGCGGACCCCGTTCTTGTTCATTCACAATGCGCAGATCGGCGATAAAGGTGTGCGCTGGACGCCGTGTTTAAAACCTGCATCGTCAAAATAACAGATATCAAGGCGCTCGGCCGCCGGGATTTCGCCCTCCGCGCTGCCGGAGGCGAAGGAAGCGCTGCCACAAGGTACGAGTAGTCGGGCCGTCTGTCAGCCACGTCCTACTTCATAAGCGCCCAGTTGATGTTGATTCAGAACCGAGATGCTGCGCAAGCTCGACAAGAAAATCCTTAACCGCGCCGAGCAATGCACGCTCATCGGCAGCGGCATTTTGTAGGAGGTCATCAGCCTCGCGCAGCGCTTTCCTGACGGTCATCCAGGGAACACTCTCATCCTCGCTCAGCGCCCGTTTGGCCCGCCATGCATCAAGTTCAGCCCTTCTGTCGGCGGGCAGCAAATCAGGGCGTTCAAAGTAGATGAGGCGATGCGCAAATGCCTTCACGCGAGGGTCCTCGATTCGCCCAGTAAGGGCCACACGGTCCGACCAATCCACATCGTGAAACTGCGCCATAAGCGCCTGATCCGCGTCGCCCGGAAAGCTGTCATAAAGTCGCTGTTCGATATGCGGTGAGGGTTCCTTATCCGCAAAACGAAGCGCCTGTGCCTGCCCGACCCGTGCGTGAAAATCCTTATCGTCCTGAATGACTGCGACACGGCGGCGCAGCTCGTCGGCCGGAACAGAAAGCGCTTTGACATTCTCCGGGGCCACATCTGCCGACATCATGATGGGTTGGCTGCTGGCCCGCAGGGACCGGATCACCTTCGGGCTGGCATTCAGAACACCAATCAAATCCTTTGTGGACAGTGAGCGATAGTCGTCGGGATCGTAATAGAGATCGAAGACGGCAAGCTGGCCATCATAGGCAGGGTTTTGACCGCAGGGCGCCACAAGCCACGAATAGGTGCGCCCGAAATAGCGCTCGGTCAACGAGAACATCGACTGGGCCGTGACATACGCTTTAACGGCATTTTTTGTGCTCGCCCGGTCCATGGCATGCCAGATGTCCAGTGCGCGGTCCTGTACTAAGCGAGCCATGTAGATCGTTGCCTCGACGTCCGCCATCGCCTCGTGCGCTTCGTCGTGATTGTAGCCGTTCGCAGGTGCGAGACGTTCAAGGCGGAAGGTCTGCCGACTCCGGTCGTCGGTCGGCACAGTTATATTGTCTGGGGCATAGATGCTGACCGCGTGCGCCACGCGCATCACATCGGAGCGCGCGTTGCCGTTGGTGTTCGTCAGATAGGCTGGGTGAAGAGTCTGAAACAGGGCTTGGCGCAGCAGGGGCTCGTCGAACTCAAGCGAATTGAAGCCGATGAACGTTGCTGGCGACCACTCCAGAAGTTTTGCCTGGACCTGTCGGATCGCTTCATAGTGGGACGGCAACGCCGGATCGGTCAGCATCGCCGGTGTGACCCGCGTAGCGCGGAGCGCCCCCGGCGACGGGACAATATGCGGCAGCAAGCAGCACCTTATATTAAGGCGATCCAGTTCGTTGAGATCGTCATCCGTTCTGATGGCGGCAAATTGCAAGATTTGATCGAAGGCTGTTTTGGTCCCGGTAGTCTCGGTGTCGTAGAACACGTAGGGCACGGTCGCCTCCCATCGGAATTCGCTGCCCGAAAATAATCTTTGGGTAACATAAGGGAATTATATACAATCCTAGCCATTCAGCAGATCAAGCAGCCTCTGCTTGATGCCTTTGATCTTCGTTAATTCTGACAGAAAGAACTCCACGTTGTCGGCACAATCGACTAGCCGCGGCTGCACAATGGCGTCATAGTCGATCTCAAGAAGCTGGCAGAATTGCCGACCTGTCATGGCTTCGCTCAAGGCGATCCTCTTCTTGAACCCCTCCCAAATCGCGGTTCTGTCGTCCTGATTGAAGGCGACGAAATGCGATTCGAACCGGTACTGAATGTGCTGAGCATTCCGCTCAATAAACCGATGCATAGCGGTTCGCTCAGCCCCGGCCTTCTTGGTGTCGAACACATGTCCGTCTTTCAGTTCGACGATATGGCAGGCCTGTATCTTCCTTGCCTATCCGGTTAACGCCCATGACCGCTACATGTAGGGTGCCGCCACTCTCCCGAGTAAAGCTCGGCATAGGTTGGAGCAGAGGTGTCGCCCGCGATGCCGAGCAATGAGCGGAAGGCGTTGAACGGGTAGAACCGCCTGTTGAAGCGGAAGGTGAACTCGTTGAGGTAGGCTTGTAGGTGCTGGTGGCTAACGCCGTGGTGGATACCGATCAGCCACGTCTTCAGGTTGGCGAAAACCAGATGGATGATCGGCAGGTATTGCTCGGCAACCTCTGGATCACCACGCTCGGCAACAGCGAAGTGCTCATAGCCGCGCTTACCGAGGCCAGCATAGCCGCTCCAATCGTCAGTAACGGTCAGCGATCGCGGCGCGACGGTGCTCTCGACGAACCCACAGAGCGACTCGGCGCTACGGTCGAGCACGACGGCGAGCCGAACGCGTCCGGCATAGCGTCCGTCTTTCCGGTTGTCGAGCTTGGTGCCCGGCTTTCGATGACGCACCTCGATGGCACAGGAGACGGGAACCTTGTGGTGAACACCACGGCCTTCCCCACGCGTTCGCCCGCCAACCCAGGTTTCGTCCACCTCAACATGGTTCTTGGGCTGTCCACCGATCCTGTCTTGGTTGGGCCGCACCATGCCCGAGCGGAGCTTGTGGAGAATTTGAAAGGCCGTCTCGTAGCGCGAAAGACCAAGTTGCCGCTGAAACTGCACGGCGGACATGCCGGGCGTCTGACTGGCGACCAGATAAGCGGCCCAGAACCAGACGTTCAGCGGAGTGTGGCTACGCTCCATCACTGTTCCCACCGTCAGCCCGGTGTTCTGGCGGCACTTGCGGCAGCGCAGGACGCCAGGGCGGTTTTCAAAGTGGAACGGCTCTCCCGCCGTGCCGCAGTGCGGGCAGGCAAAGCCGTCTCCCCAGCGGGCTTTCTCCAGGTAGGCGGCGCAGGCTGTCAATTGCGACTGAAAATTTCCCACTTTTGTCGATCGAAATATTTCTCACTTTGAGCGTTCGGTCGTACCCCCAGACGCGGTGTTTGGGGTGTCGGACTTGGTCGAGCTGTAGGTAACCGGGTTGGCGCAGCGACCGCCAAGAGTCTGGCGGCGACAACCCGGTTATCCACAGCGGGCGGGTGTCACCGCTCCTGTCTCCGTTTGAGCCGGCGATCACGCGGCGGCTCTTTTCCTGCGTCGATCCGAGCCGGACTGCAGCAGGTTCTGATGCTCCTTCATCCGGTAGCTGTTGCCCCGGATGTTGACGATGTGGCAGTGGTGCACAAGGCGGTCGATGAGAGCCGCCGCCATGACCTCGTCGCCGAGCACGCCACCCCAGTCCTCGAAACCCTTGTTCGACGTCAGCACAGTCGACGCCCTCTCGTGCCGGGCGTTGATGAGCTGGAAGAAGAGCACGGCGCCGTCCTGGTTGACCGGCAGGTAGCCGATCTCGTCGACCACCAGCAGGGCCGGATGGGTGAGCACGCGCAGCCGCCGGGTCAGATTGCCGGCGGCCTTGGCCTCGGTGAGGGACTCGATCAGCGCCGCGAGCGTGCCGTAGTAGACGCGCCGGCCGGCCTCGGCCGCCGCGATCGCGAGGCTGATCGCCAAGTGCGTTTTCCCGACGCCTGGTGGGCCGAGCAGGATCACGTTCTCGCCGCGGTCCAGGAAGCCGAGCTCGTGCAAGCTCTCGATCTGCTCGCGCTTGATGCTGGGCTGGAAGGCGAAGTCGAACTGATCGAGCGTCTTCACAGCCGGCAGCCGCGAAGAGCGCATGGCGGTCTGGAGACGGCGGTTGTTGCGCAGCACGATCTGGGCGTTCAGCAACTGCTCGATGGCCTCGGCCGCCGAGATCGTGCCGCCGTCGGCGTCCGAGAGGATGCCGTCGACGGCCTCCAGCGCGCCCGGCATCTTGAGGTCCGCCAGCATTGCCCGCAGCCGGTCGCGCCGGGCCGGCGCCGGAGCGTTCATTGCAGCGCCTCCGCATAGACACTAAGCGGTCGCTGCTCGACCTTCACGGTTGCCGGCAGTCGCCGCGGCGCGGGCTCCGGAGCATGCCGGACGCCGAGACGTCGATAGGGATGGTTCGCCAAGGGGAGAAGCACCGCTCGCTCGTCGCGCTCGAAGCGGTCGACAGGACGCTCCCCGGTCGTGGCATGCCGGCGGACGTTGGCTGTGCCCTCCAGCCAGCGCACGGCCTGCTCGTTGAGATCGTTGTCATTCGCAAACGAGCGGCCGTAGAAGAAGCTCTCGCGGATGTAGCGGATCGGGCGCTCCACTTTGCCCTTGGTCTGGGCCCGATAGGGTCGGCACGAGCGCGGCATGAACCCCCAGTGCGCGGCGAACCGCAGAAACTCCTCGTTCAGCACCAGGCCGCCGCCGGCCCCGCGGTCGTCGGACAGCACCACGGCGCGCATCTGGTCGAACAGCAGCTCCTCCGGAACCCCGCCGAACCGGTCGAAGGCGCTCTCCAGACCTTCCATCAGGACCGGCATGGTCTGCCGAGTATAGAAGTGCAGCCACAGCAGCCGGGTGAAGCCGAGGACGATCACCAGGGCATGGCGCCGGCCCCAGGGCAGCGTGAACGTACCGAAGTCCACCTGGCCCTGACGCCCCGCCGGCGTCTCGAACCGGACCAGCGATTCAACCGGTTCGCGCGGTCGCGTCGCCCGCACGTAGTCGTTCACGCGAGAGTAGCAGCCCGGGTAGTCCGCAGCGCGGACCTCATCGAAAAGCCGCTTCGCCGACAGCTTCGGGAACGCCTCAAGACGGGCGTCGATGATCGCCTTGTAGGGGTCCAGCTTGTGGGCCACCGGCGGACGGGGCGAATACCCTCGCGCACCGGCCGCCAGATCCCGGTCCAGTTGGCCGGTATCGACCCAATTGTGGATCGTCCGACGGTTCACCCCGAACCGCCTCGACAGCTCCGCCTTCGAGACACCCCGGTCCAGATAGTGCTTCAACAACATCCTGGTCTCCCATTTGTACATCCGCGCACCGATCCCGCTCTGTTGGCAAAGCCAACAGAGCGGCCCGGGACGCCTTCAGCGACAAGCCCAAAGTGAGAAATTTTGGGTCGTTACAAATGGGAAATTTACGGTCGCTACCAACACAGGCCGCATCATCGGGGAAAAGTCGCTGGAACTCGGGTAGCGAATGCGGGAATGGGAGATCGGCGCGGTCGAGAACATCCATGGCGCGCTCCCCTATATCCGGGTTGCGCCCATTCTAGCCCTAGTGGGTGTGGGTGTAAACCGGATAGGCAAGGTATCTTCTTCCGCCGCTTGAACACCATGAAGTCAGGTTCGGACCCGGCAAAATCCAAGGTACCCGATTTCTTGATCTGGCGCTTGGTGGCCAGGAACACGCCTTCCGGCATGATCTCCTGCTCCAGGAAAGGATCTAGGTCTGGGATATTCGGGACCGCAGCCACGATCATCGCTTCGAGTTCCGAGCCGGACGTAATCACGGCAGACTGAATCTTGCTGGCCAGTGCGCCCAGCTCGGGATTGCCAAAAATGCGCTCGTATGAACCAGACGTGTTCTTGGGCTTGGCGTCCCGAAGGCGGGCCATGCCGCTAGCCGTTCAGGTCGCACCCGAGAAAGGTGCGTCGGCGGTTCTTGGCCGCTTGCAGGACCGAGAACGATCCTGCGGCCGGGTCTATGACGAAATCGCCCTCATGGCTCACGGCGGCCATCAACTCGCCTTGCAGGTCCACAGGCTTCGCGTGCGGGTGCCCGGTTTTCGGCGCGGCTTCTTTGTGCACGTCCGGGATGTTGTGGATTTTCCAGACGCCCTTCGCCTTGCGCGGCGGCTTTTGCAGGATCACGCAATATTCGGCCCGCCGCCGTGTTCGGTATCCCATGCCAAACGTGCCCTTGTCCCAAGTCAGCAGGTCAACGATGTCAAGGAGGGTTCCTTCCAACCATGGGTGGACACCTTGGCAGAGGTGAAACTTGTCGACCCATAGAAACAGGTGACCGGAAGGGATCAGCGCCCGATGAATGCCCCGCACGAATTGGCCGATTGTGTCTTCATGCATCTGTTCAAGTGCACAACGGCGCTTGCCCCGACCCATGCCTTCGTTCCCGTAGGCCAGCTTTTCAAGAACCCCGCGGTATTGCGGGTCGAGGAAAGCGACCGGGACCGACGCTTCGGGCAACAGGTCCAGAAACGCCAACCCGTCCATTTTCAGCCGTACGTTCGGTTTCAGAACATCAGGCAAAGCTAGCGGCGGTGCTTGCACGGTTCTTTGGCCGGAAAACACGGTCGCGGTCAGGGTATCCATCGTTGTGTCGATGGGCTCAATCATCTGCTGGGCTTTGCGCGGCATAGGCTGGCTCTAGTTCGCGGTGAGGCGTTTGTAGCCAAGGACTCCGCCCGCGTTGCGGAGGCTCTGGTCTATATGGGCCATCGTATCCCATTTCCGCCTGTTATGGCGGGTTGCGAACTCATCGACATAGCGACCCATATGCTTCTCGGAGAAATGGTGGAAGGTTCCAATATATCCGCGCTTCAACAAAGCCCAGAAGGATTCGATCCCGTTGGTGTGGGCTTGATCGCGGACATACTCTCCGACCGAATGCTCGACCGCTTCATGAATGTACTCGCCCATACCGCGATAGGCGCGATGACCGTCTGTGTAGATAGTTGCTTGCCTATCCGGTTAACGCCCATGACCGCTACATGTAGGGTGCCACCACTCTCCCGAGTAAAGCTCGGCATAGGTTGGAGCAGAGGTGTCGCCCGCGATGCCGAGCAATGAGCGGAAGGCGCTGAACGGGTAGAACCGCCTGTTGAAGCGGAAGGTGAACTCGTTGAGGTAGG
The DNA here is from genome assembly GCA_965261735.1 of Alphaproteobacteria bacterium. Taxonomy (GTDB): domain Bacteria; phylum Pseudomonadota; class Alphaproteobacteria; order SHVV01; family SHVV01. Next base: position 3,762,048 of record OZ253470.1, on the reverse strand, counting down.
CTTGTAGGTGCTGGTGGCTAACGCCGTGGTGGATACCGATCAGCCACGTCTTCAGGTTGGCGAAAACCAGATGGATGATCGGCAGGTATTGCTCGGCAACCTCTGGATCACCACACTCGGCAACAGCGAAGTGCTCATAGCCGCGCTTACCGAGGCCAGCATAGCCGCTCCAATCGTCAGTAACGATCAGCGATCGCGGCGCGACGGTGCTCTCGACGAACCCACAGAGCGACTCGGCGCTACGGTCGAGCACGACGGCGAGCCGAACGCGTCCGGCATAGCGTCCGTCTTTCCGGTTGTCGAGCTTGGTGCCCGGCTTTCGATGACGCACCTCGATGGCACAGGAGACGGGAACCTTGTGGTGAACACCACGGCCTTCCCCACGCGTTCGCCCGCCAACCCAGGTTTCGTCCACCTCAACATGGTTCTTGGGCTGTCCACCGATCCTGTCTTGGTTGGGCCGCACCATGCCCGAGCGGAGCTTGTGGAGAATTTGAAAGGCCGTCTCGTAGCGCGAAAGACCAAGTTGCCGCTGAAACTGCACGGCGGACATGCCGGGCGTCTGACTGGCGACCAGATAAGCGGCCCAGAACCAGACGTTCAGCGGAGTGTGGCTACGCTCCATCACTGTTCCCACCGTCAGCCCGGTGTTCTGGCGGCACTTGCGGCAGCGCAGGACGCCAGGGCGGTTTTCAAAGTGGAACGGCTCTCCCGCCGTGCCGCAGTGCGGGCAGGCAAAGCCGTCTCCCCAGCGGGCTTTCTCCAGGTAGGCGGCGCAGGCCGCATCATCGGGGAAAAGTCGCTGGAACTCGGGTAGCGAATGCGGGAATGGGAGATCGGCGCGGTCGAGAACATCCATGGCGCGCTCCCCTATATCCGGGTTGCGCCCATTCTAGCCCTAGTGGGTGTGGGTGTAACCCGGATAGGCAAGGATAGTTGATCCCGGCACCACCTCTGAACGCACTGCGCCTTGTAGATGCGCCGCATCGGTTCCGGTAATTGGGTGCGCCCTAACTTGGCCCGATCCGCGTTCCCGCAGCCCGATAACCGGCTGCTTTCCGACCGGGCCACGTCCGGCCTTCAACTTTTTCGATGCGTGCTTGTTGCGCTCCAGCCCGCCTATATAGGTTTCATCGATTTCAATCTCGCCAGCCATCGGGTCGCCAATGCTGGACTTGTTGAGCCATGTCTCACGAATGCGCTGGGCGAGATACCACGCTGTCTTTTGCGTGCAGCCCAATTCCCGCGCCATCTGGCAGCTTGAAATGGACTTCTTGGCAATGACCATGAGATAGATCGCATAGAGGCACTTGCGTGGTGAGAGTTTGGCGGACTGGAACACCGTCCCTGTCGTGACCGAGAAGTGCTTGCGGCAATCCTTGCAGCGATAAGGTTGCGGTTTCTCGTTTGTGATATGACTGATCCGAACGCTTCCGCAGTGAGGGCAGTAAGGTTCATTGCCCCAGCGCATCCGCTCGATATGGCCTCGCGCATCCTTGTCAGTAGGAAATCGCGCCATGAAATCCCAGGCGCTCATGATTTCAATCTTGTCGCGTTTGGCCATGTGTAATCTCCCTATGGCTAATAATATAGGGAAAACGAGCCAGAAGGTTCAAGCGCTTATTTGTGTAATGAAATCAATGATATGTCGAGATATTGGCTAGAATTGTATACAATTCCCAAAAATAATGATCCACGGTTTATCAGCTATTTCTTGAAAGGCATTGATTTTCTGCCCTTTTCAGACAAAGCAGCGGTGCCTGGGCTAAACTGGAATCATTTGCATCAGGCTCCTGTTTGGTTCCCCGATGATGTCAACGAACAACGTGCCATCGCTCACATCCTCGGCACGCTGGACGACAAGATCGAGCTGAACCGGCGCATGAACGAGACGCTGGAGGCGATGGCGCGGGCGCTGTTCAAGGACTGGTTCGTGGATTTCGGACCCACCCGCGCCAAGATCGAGGGCCGCGATCCTTACCTCGCACCGGAAATTTGGGATCTGTTTCCCGACAAGCTGGATGAGGACGGGAAACCGGAAGGATGGGCTGCCGTCGGTGTCGGGGAAGTGGTCGAACTACTCGATAGTAAGAGAATTCCTCTCTCATCTCGCGAACGGGAAAAACGCAGGGGTCTGTTCCCATACCATGGCGCGACCGGAGTTATGGAGGGTGTGGGTCTGGTATGGAAAATCTAAGTCATTGATTTAGTGCGTTTTTGTGTCGAGACGAACGGCCGAAAACGGCTATTCGTGACAATGGGCCGCTCCAAGGCAGGATTTTGTCACGACGGCAGGGTCGAGCAGGGGAAGGTGGGAACGCTCCGCACCGCCAGAAGCGGTACGATGCCGTGTCTCGAAACCCAACATCGGGAGCATTCCCATGGCAGTATCCCCGCCTCCGGCGCCTTCGTCCATCGATCTTTCCGGCCTGCCTCCTCGGGTCGTCGAGGCGGCCGCCCGGGTGCTCGCACTGTGTCGCGAGGAGCTTCGTTCCGAGCCGCGCCCCGAGGTGCCCGAGGAGGTCGAGTTGCGGGTGCGTGAGGCCACGAACGAGTTCGCTCGCGATGTCATGGGCGCCGTCATCGAGAACCGGGACGATGGCGCTTCCCGGATCGAGCGGGACGGGCAGAGCTGGTTCCGGGTCGCGGTGACGCCGAAGACGATCATGACCTCGCTCGCCTACCGGCGAGCGCGTTACCGCAGCGGCGCGAGCGGGGCATCGCCGGTGCCGGTCGACGAGAGCCTGGGCCTCGTCGACGATTACCTGACGCGGCCGGCGGCCGAGCTCGGTCTGCTGATGATGGGTCGCTGCACGGCCCGGGAAGCGGCGGCGTTCTTTGCGAAGACCGGCGCCATGACGCCGTCGGTGAGCGCCTGACCCTGAGCATGCACGAATGCTGGGAGAGCCTCGGCCCGGAGACGCTGGGCAGCATCCGTGAGGCCGAGGGCATACCGCAGGACGCGACCACCGCCTCGGTCTCCCTCGACGGCGTCATGGTGCCGCTGAGACCCGGCGAGGACGGTCGCGCCAAGGCCTCCTGGCGCGAGGCCGCCTGCGGCACGGTCTCCTTCCACGACGCCGAGGGCAAGCGCCTGAAGACCCTCTATCTCGGCCCCATGCCGGAGAGCGGCAAGCTCACGCTGAAGGCGCAGCTTGCAAGCGAAGTCGCACACATCAGGCGAGCACGCCCCGAGATCGGGATCGTCGCTATCGCCGATGGCGCCGCCGACAACTGGACCTTCCTGGAGACCCTGTCGCCCGAAACCGAGGTGATCGACTTCTGGCATGCTTGCGAACATCTGCAAACCGCGTCCGACCATGCCGTGGCGCCCGGCTGGTTCGAGAAGTACCGCGAGATCCTCCGTCACGATCCCCGTGGCGTCGCCAAGGTGATCCGGGCGCTGCGCCACCTTCGCGATGCCGCCGCTGCGCCGGACCGGGCCGAGACCGAGCGGGAACTCGCCTTCTTCCGCAAGCATCGCCATCGCATGCGCTACCACGCCCTGAAGGAAGAGGGCATCGCCATCGGCTCAGGCGTGGTCGAGGCTGCCAACAAGATCCCTGGTGACACAGCGCATGAAGCGCTCCGGCATGCGCTGGCGGATCGTCGGCGGACAGGCTGTTCTGACCTTCCGCGCCCTGATCAAATCCGGCCGCTTCGAGCGCGCATGGAAGGCCCTGATCAGCGCAACCGACACACCGGCCAACGACAACATCAGTCCACGTGCAGCAGCCATGGCAATCGCTGCCTGAACTCAACGAACCAAGCCGCAGACATCACTGCCATGCGAGACTCGCACCCGTTTCTGTTCAAAATGATGCCAAAGAACGAAACGGCGGACGATCCGTCGTGGTTCCGGGTCAATGACATCCTGAATTTCCAGAATCTAAGGCGAATTCCTCGGCCGGGACGTGTTCCGGATCGGGGTCGCCCCCAGTACCGCCACCCGGCAGATCCTTCGCGCCATCACTTTCAGCTGGCTGGGATGGGTCGCCGGTAGTTCGCCGCGAGGCTCTCCGATGCTGTCCCCCCGCGATCCTCGCCCGGGACTTCCCCGGCGGGCGCCGCGCTACGCGGAGCGCCAATTGCCGAAGGACGTGTCCATCGGGCCGGCTTTAGCCCTTATGGCCCGCCGGTGCAGTTTGCCGAAGAGGCCTGGACCGCGCCGAAGTCACCGGCATCGTTAGCGCGCTGCCACAGGACAAGGGAGCCATCGGGTGCGCAACGGGACTCGATACCGAGGAACCGGTATCGATCACCGTTGATCCATGTGAAACCTTCGCTCGAACACCCGGAGGTGGCCAGCGCGCCGGTCACAATGATTGCGACGACGGTCGTCTTCATCCAAGTCACTGCTAATTGCCCCATGATTGTTGCCCCACTGATGTGCCGTTCTTGATCGCTGTTTCTGTGCACAGCGTTGTCACCACATCATAACAGGCTTGTTTCCGTTTGAGGAGGAACCCTGGCGAGCGAGAAGCCCTCTCTGCCAACCTCACTGAGACACCGGCCCCCCTTGGAATTACTGTAGGGCGGTGGAGGTGAATACCAATGACCGCAGAGAGAGAATCGATGACATTGCAAGAGATGGACGCTCCGGCCCTGGGGGTCGAGGAGCGTCGCGACGAGGCCCCCGGGGCCGGTGCCAGCCACGCGCGGCCAACGCCGGACCCGGAGGTCGTGGCCAAGCCGAAGAGGCGCAAGTTCACCGCGCAGTATCGACTGCGGATTCTGGAGGAGGCAGAGAGCTGCACGCAGCCCGGCGAGGTGGGCCGGCTGCTTCGCCGCGAGGGGCTGTACAGCTCCCATCTGACGGAATGGCGCAGGGCGCGGCGTGAAGGGTCGCTTCAAGGCCTGACCCCGAGCAAACGCGGTCGGAAGCCCGCCGAGCGCAACCCCCTCAGCGCGAAGGTGCACGAGCTCGAGGCGAAAGTGGCTCGGCTGGAGAAGGAGCTGCACACCGCCCATACGATCCTGGACGTCCAGGGAAAAGTTGCCGGGCTGCTGGGATTCAGCCTCGAACACGGGAAGGACTGCTGATGGCCGTCCAGCCGCTCGCATCGCAGGTCGGCGTGGCGCCGGCGTGCCGAGCGCTGGGGGTGCCACGGGCTTCCTTCTACCGTCGTCAGAGGCCCGCTCCCGGGCATCAGCAGCCCCGTCCTACGCCCGCCCGGGCCCTGTGTGCGTCCGAACGCGCGCACGTCCTCGACGTGCTCGCCAGCCCGCGCTTCGTCGACCGGTCACCGGCCGAGGTCGTCGCGACGCTGCTCGATGAAGGCCAGTATCTGTGCGCCGAGCGCACGATATACCGGATCCTGGCCGCGAACTAGCCGGTGCGAGAGCGGCGCAATCAGCGCAGTCATCCCTGCTACACCAAGCCCGAGCTGGTGGCCACGGGCCCCAACCAGACCTGGTCCTGGGATATCACCCGGCTCCGGGGGCCCAAACGCTGGACGTCCTTCTACCTCTATGTCTTGCTCGACATCTTCAGCCGCTGCGTCGTGGGCTGGATGGTTGCCGATCGGGAGAACGCCGCGCTCGCCGCGACGCTGATCGAGGAAACCTGTCTCAAGCAAGGCATCGAGCCCCAGGTGCTCACCCTGCATTCGGACCGCGGCGCGCCGATGACCAGCAAGTGTACCGCCCAACTCCTCGCCGACCTCGGGGTCACCCGCTCTCTGAGCCGCCCCCAGGTCAGCGATGACAACCCGTTCTCCGAAGCGCAGTTCAAGACCCTGAAGTATCACCCCGGCTTCCCTGGGCGCTTCGAAGACATTACCGCCGCCATCGCCTTCTGCCGGTCGTTCTTCCCCTGGTACAACACCGAACACCGCCATGCCGGGATCGCGATGCTCACCCCCGATGATGTCCATCATCACTGGGCACCGGATGTGCTGGCTCAGCGCGGACGTACCCTGCAAGCCGCCTGGGCCCTTCACCCCGAACGCTTCGTCCACGGCACCCCGAAACCCGCCCCGCTTCCCGAAGCCGTCTGGATCAACCCTTGCCTATCCGGTTAACGCCCATGACCGCTACATGTAGGGTGCCGCCACTCTCCCGAGTAAAGCTCGGCATAGGTTGGAGCAGAGGTGTCGCCCGCGATGCCGAGCAATGAGCGGAAGGCGTTGAACGGGTAGAACCGCCTGTTGAAGCGGAAGGTGAACTCGTTGAGGTAGGCTTGTAGGTGCTGGTGGCTAACGCCGTGGTGGATACCGATCAGCCACGTCTTCAGGTTGGCGAAAACCAGATGGATGATCGGCAGGTATTGCTCGGCAACCTCTGGATCACCACACTCGGCAACAGCGAAGTGCTCATAGCCGCGCTTACCGAGGCCAGCATAGCCGCTCCAATCGTCAGTAACGATCAGCGATCCCGGCGCGACGGTGCTCTCGACGAACCCACAGAGCGACTCGGCGCTACGGTCGAGCACGACGTCGATGGCACAGGAGACGGGAACCTTGTGGTGAACACCACGGCCTTCCCCACGCGTTCGCCCGCCAACCCAGGTTTCGTCCACCTCAACATGGTTCTTGGGCTGTCCACCGATCCTGTCTTGGTTGGGCCGCACCATGCCCGAGCGGAGCTTGTGGAGAATTTGAAAGGCCGTCTCGTAGCGCGAAAGACCAAGTTGCCGCTGAAACTGCACGGCGGACATGCCGGGCGTCTGACTGGCGACCAGATAAGCGGCCCAGAACCAGACGTTCAGCGGAGTGTGGCTACGCTCCATCACTGTTCCCACCGTCAGCCCGGTGTTCTGGCGGCACTTGCGGCAGCGCAGGACGCCAGGGCGGTTTTCAAAGTGGAACGGCTCTCCCGCCGTGCCGCAGTGCGGGCAGGCAAAGCCGTCTCCCCAGCGGGCTTTCTCCAGGTAGGCGGCGCAGGCCGCATCATCGGGGAAAAGTCGCTGGAACTCGGGTAGCGAATGCGGGAATGGGAGATCGGCGCGGTCGAGAACATCCATGGCGCGCTCCCCTATATCCGGGTTGCGCCCATTCTAGTGGATTGATCGGAACGAAAGAGTCCGATTTGAGATTCCGTATTGTGCGGTGTCATGTGAGTCTGTGCTATGCGCACCGGCATCCATTTTACTGTCACGTCTGGCGACCGTCAGCGATTGCAAGCTATCGTCGCGGACCCGAAGAGCTCGCAGAAACATGTCTGGCGGGCGCGGATCATCCTGAAGAGCGACGAGGGGCTCGGGAACTCGTCGATCATGGCCGAGACCGGCAAGTCCAAGACCTGTGTCTGGCGCTGGCAGGAGCGGTTCATGCACGAGGGTGTCAACGGCTTGCTTCGCGACAGGTCCCGTCCGCCTGGCAAAGCGCCGATCCCGCCGAAGCGCGTCGCCGAGATCGTCCGCCTGACCCAGCAAGCGCCGCCGCACGAGGCGACCCACTGGACGCTGCGCGCGATGGCGAAGGTTGCTGGCGTCGCGGCGTCGACGGTCCAAGCGATCTGGAAGGCCCATGGCCTCAGCCCGCACCGCTGGCGGCACTTCAAGCTCTCCAATGATCCCGCCTTCGCCGAGAAGCTCACAGATATCGTCGGCTTGTATGTCGATCCGCCGGCCCATGCCGTGGTGCTGTCGGTTGATGAGAAATCACAGATCCAGGCGCTCGACCGCACCCAACCCGGCTTGCCGATGAAGAAGGGCCGCGCCGGTACGATGACCTATGATTACAAACGGCATGGCACGACGACGCTGTTCGCCGCGCTCAACGTGCTGGACGGTACGGTCATCGCACAGAACATGCAGCGCCACCGCCATCAGGAGTTCATCCGCTTCCTCAACCGCATCGAGCGCGAGGTGCCGACGGACAAGGCCGTCCACGTCATCCTCGACAACTACGCCGCGCACAAGAAGGACAAGGTCCGCGCCTGGCTCGCCCGCCATCCACGCTGGACCTTCCACTTCACGCCAACCTCGTGCTCGTGGCTCAATGCCGTCGAGGGCTTCTTCGCCAAACTAACGCGGCGCAGGCTCAAATACGGCGTCTTCCAATCCGTCGTCGACCTTCAGGACGCCATCAACCGATTTGTCCGCGAATACAATGACGCAAACCCAAAACCCTTCATCTGGAAAGCCGACCCCGATCATATCATCGCCGCACGAAACAGAGGGTTCCAAACGTTGGAATCAATCCACTAGAACGTGCCCAGTTCCTTGATGATCGGCTCGACGATCGAGGCGTCGAGCACCTGGTCGCGGGAGATCGCCTTCTTGAGCACACCGTATTCGAGGTACTTCTCGGCCGTGAACTCGGTGATCTCGTTCGGACTGTTCCCACCGTCAGCCCGGTGTTCTGGCGGCACTTGCGGCAGCGCAGGACGCCAGGGCGGTTTTCAAAGTGGAACGGCTCTCCCGCCGTGCCGCAGTGCGGGCAGGCAAAGCCGTCTCCCCAGCGGGCTTTCTCCAGGTAGGCGGCGCAGGCCGCATCATCGGGGAAAAGTCGCTGGAACTCGGCTAGCGAATGCGGGAATGGGAGATCGGCGCGGTCGAGAACATCCATGGCGCGCTCCTCTATATCCGGTTTGCGCCCATTCTAGCCCTAGTGGGTGTGGGTGTAAACCGGATAGGCAAGGTTGCGTGCAAGGTGTTGACGAGCGCATAGTCCGCCTTGCCCGCGACCACCGCTGCCAGCCGATCGGCGTGGCCGCCCACCGCAACGAAGTCGACCTTGGGGTCGAGGCCGTTTCTTTTCAGGATCATCGACGTCATGTGATTGAGCATGCCGATGCCGCCGCCGCCGGCCATTGTCTTACCGGGAATATCCTCGATCTTGGCGACCTTCATCTTCCGGCTGCCAATCAGCTGATAGTCCACCCGCGGCTGCCATGAGCCGATGACCTTGACGCCGCTGCCGCCCTGGATGCTCAGCATGGTCGACGACGGGCCGACAAGCACGACGTCGCCGCTGCCCGAAATCAGGGCGCGCAGCGAGTTGCTGCTACCGATTAAGTGAATGTCCTCGACCTCGAGGTCCATGTCCTTGAACCAGCCTTACCTATCCGGTTTACACCCACACCCACTAGGGCTAGAGTGGGCGCAAACCGGATATAGGGGAGCGCGCCATGGATGTTCTCGACCGCGCCGATCTCCCATTCCCGCATTCGCTACCCGAGTTCCAGCGACTTTTCGCCGATGATGCGGCCTGCGCCGCCTACCTGGAGAAAGCCCGCTGGGGAGACGGCCTTTCAAATTCTCCACAAGCTCCGCTCGGGCATGGTGCGGCCCAACCAAGACAGGATCGGTGGACAGCCCAAGAACCATGTTGAGGTGGACGAAACCTGGGTTGGCGGGCGAACGCGTGGGGAAGGCCGTGGTGTTCACCACAAGGTTCCCGTCTCCTGTGCCATCGAGGTGCGTCATCGAAAGCCGGGCACCAAGCTCGACAACCGGAAAGACGGACGCTATGCCGGACGCGTTCGGCTCGCCGTCGTGCTCGACCGTAGCGCCGAGTCGCTCTGTGGGTTCGTCGAGAGCACCGTCGCGCCGCGATCGCTGATCGTTACTGACGATTGGAGCGGCTATGCTGGCCTCGGGAAGCGCGGCTATGAGCACTTCGCTGTTGCCGAGTGTGGTGATCCAGAGGTTGCCGAGCAATACCTGCCGATCATCCATCTGGTTTTCGCCAACCTGAAGACGTGGCTGATCGGTATCCACCACGGCGTTAGCCACCAGCACCTACAAGCCTACCTCAACGAGTTCACCTTCCGCTTCAACAGGCGGTTCTACCCGTTCAACGCCTTCCGCTCATTGCTCGGCATCGCGGGCGACACCTCTGCTCCAACCTATGCCGAGCTTTACTCGGGAGAGTGGCGGCACCCTACATGTAGCGGTCATGGGCGTTAACCGGATAGGCAAGAAACCAGCCTTTGTCGATAGCGAGGTAGTAGGGGATGGCGTATGTCGTCGGCGGCGTCCCAAAGAGGATTTTCAGCTTGGACGCGGCGGCTTCCGCCGGGGCCACGCCGGCGAGAACGGCAGTCGCAGCGAAAGCCGCGGCGAGGAAGAGCGCTCGGCACGACGCTAACAATGACTTATTCATGCGTAGTTCCTCCCAGTCATTATGTGACGCACTAGTGGACGTTAGGCGCACTCACACTAGAATGCCTGCTTTTAGCCGAGGCTGCTGAAGAACTCTCTGTTGTATCCGTGATCAAGTCGTGTCGGTCTTCCTGGTGCAAGAAACCAGCTCATTCAACGCGCCGAGGGCGGCCAACGGGCGCGGAATTCCCCCCACGTCCAGTCCTTGCATTTCGAGCTGCCGCCCGCTCGGCATGAGCTGATCGGGACGAGCAGGCCCACCGCGACGCGCGCCATCAAGACGCTCTGGTGAACGAATCCGATGGTCGGTGAAAAATCAGGTACTGTCGGAGTCGATTTGACGGTTATCTGGGAAATGTCAGGCGAAAAGGACTCGAACAGGTGAAGATAATTCGTAACTACCCAGGTCTGATTGGCCCGAGCGTTTGTATGTGAGGGATCGTGGGGGTCCGGGCTGGTAGCGGTGCCGGTGTTCTCAGAGGCGCAGTTGGGGGATTAGTTGCATCGGATCGGGATGCACCAGGGTCTGGAGGACGTTCCAGCCTTGCTTTCGGGCGGTGGCGATGACGGCACGCATTCTGGCGAAGTTGCAGGCACCCCTCTCGGAGCGGAAGCCACCGGAGATCTTCTGGCGCAGCTTGGCCATTCGGAGGTCACGTTCGGCCTCATTGTTCGTAAACGGCGTGCGCGGGTCGGTGAGGAATCGCAGGCATCCCTCCTTGTGCTTGCGGAGGCGGAGCGCGAGGTTATGACCGATGCGGCGTTTCTTTCGTCCGCGCTTGCCGGTCCGGAGCGGCGGCTGCGCCTCGTGGAAGGCGATGGCGTGGTCGAGGATGCGGGCCCAGGCCCGCGAGATCCGGGCCACCAGGGAGGCGGGCGCGTCGCGGCCGTTCTCACGGGAGAAGCGGGTAGCCCTGTGTGCGCGCTCAAGGAGGCGGTGCATGCTCTTTGCCCAGTCTTCCTTCTCGATGTCGATCAGGGCCTGGAGTTCGCGCAGGTGATGGGCGTTGCAGGCGCCGTGGCGCACGCCCTTGAGGGTGAAGTAGGCGGCGTAATCGTCATGGATGAGGATGCCTTCGAGGTCCTTTTCGACATCGCCGCGTCCCGCGCCGATGCGCAGGACGGTCAGGAATGGGGTGCACAGCACGTGGAGCCAGCGGGTACGGGCGGCGATCCGCAGGCCGGTTTCGTCGAGGTGCTTGACCGGGACCGCTGTGCGGATCACGTCTGCGACATGGGCGAGGAAGGGCTCGAAGCGCCTGGCGGTTCGCCGGCCCATGGCGGTGATCGTGGCTGTGGAGATGGACACTGCGAAGAGGTCGCTCATGAGTTCGGCCAAGCGCTTCTCGGGAACGAACTGGGCGTACAGCAGGTAGCTCACCCAGGCGGTGATGCGTGGCCCGTACTGGACCGGGGCGGTCACGCCGTCCGCGAAGACGGCTCCTGTCACGGTGGCGCAGGCGCCGCAGAGGCAGCGATGGGCGCGGTGTTCGGTGACCTCCAGGGGGCGTGGCTCGGGCACATCGAAGACCTGTCGACAGACGGGCGCGCGGTGACGGTCGGCGTCCGACAGCGGTGCGCCGCAGCCCGAACAGGCGGAGGGGTCATGATCCACAACATGGTCCGGGCTCTCGGTCCGCGCCAGCGTCGTTCCCTTGTGGCCCGGCTGGCCGCCGCTTGGCCTGCCGGACTTGCCGCGCTGGCTTCGGGTGCGCCTCTGGGTTCGGCTCTTCTTGCGCAGGCCGTCGCTGGCGGGCGGCTTGCTGCTGGTGGTGCTGTCAAGCGCCGCGCTCCGCTCGAGCTCGGCGATGCGGTCCCGCAGGGTCGCGTTCTCCCGCTCGAGCGCGGCATTCTCCCGGACGAGCGCCGTGGCCAGGCGCAACAGCCCCTGGCCCCATTCCCCGAAGGCCTTGACGACTGTGGTTGCGAAGGATGAGGGGTCAAGAAGATCTTGCAGGCACGCGAAGGCCTCGTCATGGGCGGCGAGGTCCTCGTGCCAGCGCGACAGCGTCACGGGTCCTCGGCATCGACGGCCATCATGGCGGCCAGCACCGCGAGGCGTTCGCCCGCCGGCAAGGCCTTGTAACGCCGGCCCCAGTTGGCCGCCTTACGCTTGATGCGCTGGCGGTCGGTGAAGTTCCGGCCTGCGTAGCTCGCCCAATGCACCCGGTCGGGCGCGAAGTTGAACCACACGACCTCGGTCCGCACCTGGGCCTGGGTCGTCACCTGCAGCGCCAGACTGCGCCAGCCCGCCAGCATCTCGTCATAGAGCGCCGAGGGATGGCCCGAGACCATCACCTGGCAGGGCAGATCCTTGAGCAGGTCCAGGAGCGCGACATGGTCGACCTCCTCGAAGTCGAAGCGATAGCGCCGTGCCGAACGGCGGGTCGCGTGCAGATAGGGGGGATCGCTGTAGACCAGCTCCGGGCCCAGAAACGGGAACGAGGCCAAAAAGGCATGGGCACAGCCATGCACCAACTCGACCGGGTAGTCACAGGCAAAGGCCTCGAGCGCCTGCGCATCGCGGTCGATGCCGATCGAGCGCACGCCCGTTGGCTTGCGCTTCATCAGCGCACCGCCCCCCAGGTGGCTCTCGATGTAAACGCTGTGCGGCGGCATCAGCGCAATCAGCGCCTGGCACAGACCGCTCGTCGCCTTCGACCCGAAATATCCCACGCGCCGCTCCCGTCACACGAGAGCGCAACCCATAGACGCCCGATTCTATGGAGTCAAGAGACGATCAACGACGCGGCGGCGGAAACCCGGCCCCGGCGACCACCTACATCATCCTCTCGCGGTCAGGAGCGGGGTACCTGGGTAGTTACGATAATTCAGGAGTGGAGGCCGCGCATAATCTTCCTGGTGATTGGCTTGGTGGTGGGGCCATTCATCTCCAGCTGGATCGGCTGGCAAGTCACTACCAGGACGATGGAGAGTGCAAATCAGCGATGCGGTCGTTTCCTATCGAGCAGGGCTCTGCGCGGAGCGGGCTCGATCGGATCCGGAGGCGACATCCGACGTGCTCAACAATTTCGGTGATCGGCGCAAACTTGCCGAGCAGTGGGCGGTCCTGCCCGGTGAGGAGGAAGCCGACAATGACGTGGTCAACGAGTGCAACTCGCTGCTCGCAAAAACATAGTCCTGACGGTGGAGGCTCCTTACTCGCCATTTTCGAGCGGTGGCTTCGACAGGGCTTGCGCCCGGTTGAACTAGGCTAGTTATCGACTGTCAGTCGCCCCCATCGGTGCCAGCCGGACGTCCGCTTTGGGTCAGTAGCAGACCTGCCGCTACCCTGCTTTGTAGGTCCGCTCTTGGCCCTGAAGCGGGCATGATCGGCCGGAAAGCGGATATCAGGTCACCGATGTTGAGTTAGCGCCCGATACCCATCGTCCCTCGGCGAGCCCATCCCCATTTGAACCTACAGCACCACCGGTACTACCAGTGATTCTCGTTGTTTGCGAGCCCCCATTACCAACGAGAATCCTCGTTTATTATCAGTGGTCCCGTTTCCCTCAACAAGCGTGCAGATGGAGCGGTTTGACCAGGCCGTGGATCTTGAGCACCCCACGCGCTGCGCAAAGTGTCGGAGCTAGCCGCCACCAAGACGCTGATTGAGAGGGTGTGGGTCTGGTATGGAAAATCTAAGTCATTGATTTAGTGCGTTTTTGTGTCGAGACGAACGGCCGAAAACGGCTATTCGTGACAATGGGCCGCTCCAAGGCAGGATTTTGTCACGACGGCAGGGTCGAGCAGGGGAAGGTGGGAACGCTCCGCACCGCCAGAAGCGGTACGATGCCGTGTCTCGAAACCCAACATCGGGGGCATTCCCATGGCAGTATCCCCGCCTCCGGCGCCTTCGTCCATCGATCTTTCCGGCCTGCCTCCTCGGGTCGTCGAGGCGGCCGCCCGGGTGCTCGCACTGTGTCGCGAGGAGCTTCGTTCCGAGCCGCGCCCCGAGGCGCCCGAGGAGGTCGAGTTGCGGGTGCGTGAGGCCACGAACGAGTTCGCTCGCGATGTCATGGGCGCCGTCATCGAGAACCGGGACGATGGCGCTTCCCGGATCGAGCGGGACGGGCAGAGCTGGTTCCGGGTCGCGGTGACGCCGAAGACGATCATGACCTCGCTCGCCTACCGGCGAGCGCGTTACCGCAGCGGCGCGAGCGGGGCATCGCCGGTGGCCGGTCGACGAGAGCCTGGGCCTCGTCGACGATTACCTGACGCGGCCGGCGGCCGAACTCGGTCTGCTGATGATGGGTCGCTGCACGGCCCGGGAAGCGGCGGCGTTCTTTGCGAAGACCGGCGCCATGACGCCGTCGGTGAGCGCCTGACCCTGAGCATGCACGAATGCTGGGAGAGCCTCGGCCCGGAGACGCTGGGCAGCATCCGTGAGGCCGAGGGCATACCGCAGGACGCGACCACCGCCTCGGTCTCCCTCGACGGCGTCATGGTGCCGCTGAGACCCGGCGAGGACGGTCGCGCCAAGGCCTCCTGGCGCGAGGCCGCCTGCGGCACGGTCTCCTTCCACGACGCCGAGGGCAAGCGCCTGAAGACCCTCTATCTCGGCCCCATGCCGGAGAGCGGCAAGCTCACGCTGAAGGCGCAGCTTGCAAGCGAAGTCGCACACATCAGGCGAGCACGCCCCGAGATCGGGATCGTCGCTATCGCCGATGGCGCCGCCGACAACTGGACCTTCCTGGAGACCCTGTCGCCCGAAACCGAGGTGATCGACTTCTGGCATGCTTGCGAACATCTGCAAACCGCGTCCGACCATGCCGTGGCGCCCGGCTGGTTCGAGAAGTACCGCGAGATCCTCCGTCACGATCCCCGTGGCGTCGCCAAGGTGATCCGGGCGCTGCGCCACCTTCGCGATGCCGCCGCTGCGCCGGACCGGGCCGAGACCGAGCGGGAACTCGCCTTCTTCCGCAAGCATCGCCATCGCATGCGCTACCACGCCCTGAAGGAAGAGGGCATCGCCATCGGCTCAGGCGTGGTCGAGGCTGCCAACAAGATCCCTGGTGACACAGCGCATGAAGCGCTCCGGCATGCGCTGGCGGATCGTCGGCGGACAGGCTGTTCTGACCTTCCGCGCCCTGATCAAATCCGGCCGCTTCGAGCGCGCATGGAAGGCCCTGATCAGCGCAACCGACACACCGGCCAACGACAACATCAGTCCACGTGCAGCAGCCATGGCAATCGCTGCCTGAACTCAACGAACCAAGCCGCAGACATCACTGCCATGCGAGACTCGCACCCTGGCGGCTGGGGTCGTCATCGTGTCCGCGGCCGGCAACGAAGGCGGCTCGGGTTTCGGCACCGAGGTCCAGTTTCCCGCCCGCCTCTCCAACTGCAGCGCCACGGTGCCCTGCCCCGAGGGCTTCCACGGCGCCGTCGGCCTCGGCAATTTCGATGCCCTCGGCCGCATGATCGCCGTGGGCGCGGTCGACGCCAACAACGCCATCTCCTCGTTCAGCAACCGTGCCGGGGACACCGCAACGGCAACCCTCGTCGCGCCGGGCGAGAACATCGTGACCACGGCGGTCGGCGGCGGCACGGTGACGGCGAGCGGCACGTCGTTCTCGGCGCCCCAGGTGAGCGGGGGCGTGGCGCTCATGCTCGAGCGATTCCCCGGGCTGACGCCAGAGCAGGCGGTGCAAATCCTGCTCACGACCGCGACCGATCTCGGGCTCGCCGGCGTCGGCCAGGGTCTCCTGAACCTGAGCGCGGCCCTGGCGCCGCTCGGCACCCTTTCGGTGGCAGCCGGCAAAGGGAGTGGGGCCGATCTCGATGCGACGACCCTGACTTTGGGCGCGGCCTTTGGCGATGCACTCGTAGGAGCGCCCGCGCTCACCAACGCCATCGTCCTCGATTCCTTTGGCCGCGCCTATCTCGCCGATCTTTCGGCGCTGGCGCTGGCCGCCGATGAGGGGCTCGACCTCGAGAACCTGCTGGCGCACAACCAGGAGCGCCGGGCCGACACCCTTGACGTCGGAGCGGATGCACGACTGTCCTTCGCTTTCACGCTGACCCAAGGCCAGCTTCCGGGCGCGCCGGTCGGCTGGCGCGAAACCGATAACGCGAACCCGGCGATCGAGAATCCGGAACTCGCGTTCTCGGCTCCCCTCTCCGGCAACGCACGAATGGCGCTCGGCTTCGGCGCCGCGCTCATGGACCTCCTCGGCGCCGCGGCGCTCGCCGGCGCGCCCGCCGATCTTTTTCTGGCCAAGGCACCCCTCGCCTCGCCGTATCTGGCGATGGTCGGACAGGGCGAACACCTGGCCGTCGAGCTCGCCGCGGGCGCGCGTACTCGCCTCGCGCTCGCGGTTGCCAGCGGCGAGCGGGATTTCGGCGAACTCCATGGGAGCCGCGCCCGTCACGCCGCGTTCATCGAGCTCGCGCGCGGCCGCGCACCCGAGCTTCGCTGGAGCGCGCGATTCGGCACCCTGACCGAGGACGGGAGCGTCCTCGATAGCGTCGCCTCTGGCGCCTATGATTCTTTCTCGGGGGCACGAACCATGTTCGCCGGCCTCTCTGGTGTGCTCCCCGTGAGCGATAAATGGACGCTGGCCGCATATACCGCCCAAGGCGTTACCCGGGTCGACGATACCGGGGTCGGGCTACTGCAGGACTTCACCGAGATCGCAACCTCGAGCTACGGCGTGAGCCTCCTGGCAGCGGGCGTCGTCGCGGGCGGAGATCGCCTCGGCCTGTCGATCTCGCAGCCGCTGCGGGCCTGGCGCGCAGGGGCGAGGGCGGTCGTCCCGACAGGTATCGACTATGCCAGCGGCGCCGTTACCCATTCGCGCGAGGGCGTGGAGCTGGTTGCGGGAGGGCGCGAGATCGACCTGGAGGTCTCCTACGCGTTCACGCCCTTTCGTGGCGTCGACCTTGGTGCCAACCTGCTCTACCAGCACGAGCCCGGCCACATGCGGGAGGCGGCCGGCGCGGCCACGCTCGTGATACGTCTCAATCGTCGATTCTAGTTCGTCTCTCTCTTTCGGGTCACGGACCCGGGCCGGCACGCTCACGCACCTGCGGCGCGCCGGCGGGGCGCGCGGGCGCAGCGCCGATCACCAATAGGCCGACCAGCGCGCTGGCGCCCCCAGGGCCGCCGCAATCAGCATGATGCGGCGAAAGCTGTAGACGAACGCCTCGTCGATCGCGCGCGATAGGGCCGCTGCGGCGCCGGGCCCCAGCACTGGCGGCGGCTGCGCCGCGGCGAGCTTGGTCCGCTCGGGCTCGAAGGCGGCCAGGGCCGGCGGCGATAGCGCGAGGCGGGCGAGGCTACGGTCGAGATCGCGGTTGAAGTGATCGAACGCGACGACCGCGAGAATCGGTACCGCCATCAGGCTGGCGACGCGCGAGATCGTGATGTTGACGCCGGCGGCGACGCCGGACCGCAGGGGATCGACGGCGCCGAAGACAACGCTGACCAAGGGAGCGATGGTGATGGCCATGCCGGCGCCGAGAGCGACCGCGGCGGGGAAGAAGGTGGTCCAGTAGCTGCCGCCTATACCGGGAAGGGCGAAGAGGAAGAATCCGCCCGCCGCGATGAGCGGGCCGACCGTCAACAGCCATCGTGCGCCAACCCGCCCGAGCAGCGCGCCGGCCGAGCGCGACAGGAGGAAGATGAGAACGATGGTCGGCGAAAGCGCGGCGCCGGCCTCGAGTGTCGTGTAGCCCTGCACCTGGATGAGATTGAAGGGGAGGAAAAAGAAGGCGCCGCCTAGGGCGCCGTAGAGCAGCAGCGTGAGCAGGTTGGCGCTGCTGAAGCCGCGCGAGCGGAACAGCCACAGGGGCATCATCGGCTGGCTAGCGCGGCTCTCGTGAATCACGAACAGAACGAGCCCGAGGCCGCCCGCGGCCAGGGTTGCGTGCACGATCGGCGCGCCAAAACCGACGGCGGCAGCGCGGATCAGGGCAAACACGATGGCGCCGAGCCCGAGGCTCGCCAACAGGGCGCCCCACCAGTCGGGCCGGCCCGCCGCTCGCTCGCCCGGAACCGCCGGCACGCGCAGGACGAGAACCGCCAGCACGCACGCCGCCAGCGGCAGGTTAATGAAAAAGATCCAGCGCCAGGAGAGGACCTCGATCAGCCATCCCCCGAGCAGCGGACCGGCCAGGGCCGGCACGGCGGAAAACGCCGACCAGGTGCCGATGGCGCGGCCGCGCTCGGCGGCCGGGAAGGTCGCGTTGATGAGTGCGAGGCTGGCGGGGACGAGCAGCGCGCCGCCGATCCCCTGCGCCGCGCGGGCCACGACCAATTGCGTGACGTCCTGCGAGAGCCCGCACAGCAGCGAGGCGAAGGCGAAAATACCGACCCCCAGACCATAGACGCGGCGACGGCCGAGATAGTCGCCGAGGGAGCCGCCCACCAGCATGAGCGCCGCGAGGAACAGCGCGTAGGCCGCGACGATCCACTGCACCTCGGGAATGGTGGCACGAAACTCCGCCTGCAACACCGGCAGGGCGATGTTGAGTGCGGTGCCGTCGAGGAACACCATGCTGGAGCCGCCGATGCTGGCAGCGAGAATCCAGCGACCGGCGGCGGGGCGAGGAGTGGCAGGCGCACGGGGTGGCGCGCGCCCGGCGTCAGCGCGGAGGAGACGAGGGGACCGAAGGGGCATCTCGGAGTCGAAGCAAGGGCCTGCGCCGGCAGCGCCGGCGCACCGCCTTGGAGCGGGTGAATTGTGTTGGACACATAACACACATCCGTGTTTGTTCACGCGCCGGGTTGGCGCTCGCGCAGGGCGCGCCGCGGAGCCGGAGAGGGGTCAAGTCGATGTCGAGGTTGTTGGCTCCGCACGGCGGCGGCGAGCTCACGCCCCTTATGGCCGCGGCGGACGAGCGCGAGAGCTTGCGCGAGAAGGCGCGCGGCCTTCGCACCCTGGCCATGACCAGCCGCGAGGTCTCGGACCTGTTGATGCTGGGGATGGGCGCCTATACGCCGCTACGCGGCTTCATGGGCGAGACGGACTGGCGCGGTGCGTGCGCCGACATGCGACTCTCCGACGGCCTGTTCTGGCCGATTCCGATCACGCTCTCGTGCTCCGCCGAGGCCGCCGCGGCCCTCACCGAGGGCGACGAAGTGGCCCTCACCGATGGCGCAGGCGGCGAGCTCATGGGCATCCTGACGCTCGAGCAGAAATACGCGATCGACAAGGGGTTCGAATGCGACGCGGTTTACCTCACGCGCGATCGGGATCACCCGGGCGTGCATGGCATCGTCGAGCAGGGCGAGGTCAACCTGGCCGGCCCCGTCGTCGCCCTGTCGGAGGGGCGCTATCCCGAGGCCTATCCTGAGTTGTACCTGCGCCCGAGCGAGACCCGGGCCCTGTTCGAGGGCAAGGGCTGGTCGCGGGTGGCCGCCTTCCAGACGCGCAACCCGATGCACCGCAGCCACGAGTACCTCGCCAAAGTGGCGATCGAGATTTGCGATGGGTTGCTCATCCACCAGGTGCTCGGGGCGCTCAAGCCCGGTGACATCCCGGCCGAGGTGCGGGTCAAGGCGATCGACGTGCTCGTCCGGAACTACTTTGCCCCGGACACCTGCGTACAGGCCGGCTATCCGATCGAGATGCGCTATGCGGGGCCACGCGAGGCCCTGCTTCACGCCGTTTTCCGCCAGAACTTCGGCTGCTCGCACCTCGTGGTGGGCCGCGATCATGCTGGCGTTGGCAACTACTACGGGCCGCTCGACGCCCACCACATCTTCGATACCATCGGCACCGGCACGCTCGACATCCAACCCATCCGATTCGATGCGGCGTTCTACAGCTATCGCTGCCAGGGCATCGTCACGGGACGCACCTGCCCGCCCCTGGAGGGCGATCGGCTTGATATCTCCGGTACCCGGCTGCGGGAAATGTTCGCCAACCACGAGACGATTCCTGCCGAGTACAGTCGGCCCGAGGTGGTCGAGGTGCTGCAGGCCTATTACGACAGCCTGCACTGACGCTGCCTCGGCCGCCGCTTGAACCGGGCTCCCAGGTGCCGCGCATTCTCGTCATCAAGCACGGCGCGCTCGGCGACTTCGTCCTCGCGCTCGGGCCCTTTCGGGCGATCCGCGCCCACCACGCCGCGGACCATATCACGCTGCTCACGACAGCCCCCTTCGCCGGGCTCGCCAACGCCTGCGGCTGCTTCGATGAAGTGTGGATCGACCCCCGCGCCAAGGCGTGGCGGCTGGCCGCTTGGCTCAACACCGCGACACGCCTATGGCGCGCCCGGTTCGCACGCGTGTATGATCTCCAGCACTCCGATCGAACCCATCTCTATTTCCGCCTCATGACGCTCGCCCGCCACCCGGAGTGGTCGGGCATCGCGCCCGGCTGTTCGCACCCGCACGCCAACCCGGCACGCGATTCGCTGCACACGATCGAGCGCCAAGCCGAACAGCTGGCGATGGCCGGCATCGGCGAGACTCCGCACGGCGATCTCGGCTTCATCAGCGCCGAGGTGGGCCGCTTCGCCCTGCCCGCGCGCTACGTCCTGCTGGTGCCGGGCGGCGCGGCGCACCGACCCGGCAAGCGCTGGCCGGCGGCAGCCTACGGCGAGGTCGCGGCATGGTTGGCGGGGCGCGGAATCGCGCCGGTGCTGATCGGTGGCGGGGCCGAGCGCGCGGCACTCGGCGACATCGCTGGGCGCGAGCCGGGGGCCATCAACCTGTGCGAGAGGACAACACTCGAGGACGTCGCAGTGTTGGCTCGCGAAGCACTCGCGGCGGTCGGCAACGATACGGGGCCGATGCACCTGATCGCGGCCGGCTGCCCCTCGGTGGTATTGTTCTCGCGCGATTCCGACCCGGCGGTGACGGCACCGCGCGGGACCGCCGTCGAGGTCCTACGCCGCGACCGCCTGAACGAGCTCCCGGCCGCCGAGGTGATGGGGGCCCTCGAGGGGTTTCTGTCGCGAACCCAGGCATCGAGATAGCGCTTGCGGGCCGCGCCGATCATGATCAGCTTACGGCCCATGCCCCCAGCGTCGAGCCTTCCCGCCGTACACCAGCCCGCACGCCGGCCGGCACCGGCGGCTCGCCATTATCGTGCTCGGCCTGATCCTGGTTGTTGCCGGGCAAACCGTCGCCGCGCCCGGTCGTGCCGAACCCATTACCATTGCCACCCGCCCCGAGGGCTCGAGCTTTCACCGGCTCGGCGTGGCGCTGGCCGATATCCTCGCGGGCGGCTCCGAAACGGCCGCGCAAGTCAAGTCGTTCGGGCGGTGGTCGGATTATCTGGCGCTTATCAATGAGAACCAGGTAACGGTCGGCTTCGCGACCGGCCTCTCTGCCGCCGAGCTCGCGGGTGACGGCGGGTGCCGCCGCTTCGGCGACGTGCGGGCCTTGGCCCGGCTCTGGCCCATTCGCTACACGTTCCTGGCGCGAGCGAGCCTGCGTATCGAGAGCGTGGTCGGCTTACGCGGCAAGCGCATGGTGCTCGACGTCGCCAACGATCCGGCATTGGGCGCGGTTAACCGGGCCATCCTGTCGACCGTCGGATTGCGCGATAGGGACGTGCGCGCGACCGCCGTTCAGAGCCTCGGCGAAGCCGTGAGCCAGCTGGTCCGCGGCGAGATCGACGTCATCCCGATCGCGGTCGGCGTACCCCTCGTGCGGCGTCTCACCAAGGAGATCGCCGGCGGGGTGAGCTACGTAACGCTCATTAGACCCAACGCCACCGACGACTTTCTCGGCAAGCACACCCCGGGCCTCTACACGATAGAAGTCGAGCCGGCAAAAAGGCTGGCGGTTCTCGACAAGAAGATTCTCGTGGTCGGGTTCGACGTGTTTCTGATCGGGGCCGCGCTGGCGCCCGACGCTGTTACCGGCGCCGTGGCCAAGGCGCTCCACGAGAGCTTCACCGCGTTGCAGGCGGAACATCCGGTGTTGCGAACGGGGGCGGCCAGCCTGGTCGGCGCACCGACGAACCCCATTCCCTACCACCCCGGTGCGGTCACCTATTTCAAGTCGAAGGCCCTATGGACTGCCGACAACGATCGCGTGGAGGCTGTGCTTGGCACAAAATAGGGTGCGAGAACGGTGTTGTCTGGAAGACTTGGACGAACGCAATTTGCGTGATCAGCGTAATCGGCGCGATACCGGTTGGTTGGCCGTCAGACATCGCACGAACGCGGCGACACGATCGCGGCTGAAAACCGACCGCTCGCCGAAGTGCTCGGTCAGCTCAATCGCATAGTCCGGAAGGCCAAACAACTCCGCCAACACCACAAGCTTCGTCGCTTGATCGCATGCCCACGTCGCATCGGCGTTCGCCTTATCCAATGGATCCTTCAGCCACAGTCCATCGGCCCACACGATTTGCCCCGATTGGCGTCCCGGAATAGAACCAGTTGGCAAGTCGCGGCGTCGCCAACGTCGGATATCAAGATCGAAGAGCGTAAACCCCAGATCCCTCATGAACGCTTCCACGTCGGAGAACAGCGGCTGCCCTTTGTAGAGTTCCACGAACTCGACCTCCACCACGGCGCCGATGATCGCGTCTTGGAGGTGTTGGGCTGCGCCCTCGAGCACCGCAAGTTCGCCGCCTTGCGTGTCGATGGATATGAAGTCGAAAACAATATTGTTGGCGGCCGACCAAAGATCCAGCCTTGCCTATCCGGTTTACACCCACACCCACTAGGGTTAGAATGGGCGCAACCCGGATATAGGGGAGCGCGCCATGGATGTTCTCGACCGCGCCGATCTCCCATTCCCGCATTCGCTACCCGAGTTCCAGCGACTTTTCCCCGATGATGCGGCCTGCGCCGCCTACCTGGAGAAAGCCCGCTGGGGAGACGGCTTTGCCTGCCCGCACTGCGGCACGGCGGGAGAGCCGTTCCACTTTGAAAACCGCCCTGGCGTCCTGCGCTGCCGCAAGTGCCGCCAGAACACCGGGCTGACGGTGGGAACAGTGATGGAGCGTAGCCACACTCCGCTGAACGTCTGGTTCTGGGCCGCTTATCTGGTCGCCAGTCAGACGCCCGGCATGTCCGCCGTGCAGTTTCAGCGGCAACTTGGTCTTTCGCGCTACGAGACGGCCTTTCAAATTCTCCACAAGCTCCGCTCGGGCATGGTGCGGCCCAACCAAGACAGGATCGGTGGACAGCCCAAGAACCATGTTGAGGTGGACGAAACCTGGGTTGGCGGGCGAACGCGTGGGGAAGGCCGTGGTGTTCACCACAAGGTTCCCGTCTCCTGTGCCATCGAGGTGCGTCATCGAAAGCCGGGCACCAAGCTCGACAACCGGAAAGACGGACGCTATGCCGGACGCGTTCGGCTCGCCGTCGTGCTCGACCGTAGCGCCGAGTCGCTCTGTGGGTTCGTCGAGAGCACCGTCGCGCCGCGATCGCTGATCGTTACTGACGATTGGAGCGGCT
The DNA here is from genome assembly GCA_965261735.1 of Alphaproteobacteria bacterium. Classification (GTDB taxonomy): domain Bacteria; phylum Pseudomonadota; class Alphaproteobacteria; order SHVV01; family SHVV01. Next base: position 3,738,626 of record OZ253470.1, on the reverse strand, counting down.
ATGCTGGCCTCGGGAAGCGCGGCTATGAGCACTTCGCTGTTGCCGAGTGTGGTGATCCAGAGGTTGCCGAGCAATACCTGCCGATCATCCATCTGGTTTTCGCCAACCTGAAGACGTGGCTGATCGGTATCCACCACGGCGTTAGCCACCAGCACCTACAAGCCTACCTCAACGAGTTCACCTTCCGCTTCAACAGGCGGTTCTACCCGTTCAACGCCTTCCGCTCATTGCTCGGCATCGCGGGCGACACCTCTGCTCCAACCTATGCCGAGCTTTACTCGGGAGAGTGGTGGCACCCTACATGTAGCGGTCATGGGCGTTAACCGGATAGGCAGGGATCCAGCGGTGTCGTTTCTATTGATCCGGTCGATGTGACGGCCATTTTTGACTGATCGGGCAAGCGTTTGAAGAATTCGACATTGGGTGGGAAGACTGAGGAACAACAAGGGTCGTAAGTGACGTAGAACGGGTGCGAGTCTCGCATGGCAGTGATGTCTGCGGCTTGGTTCGTTGAGTTCAGGCAGCGATTGCCATGGCTGCTGCACGTGGACTGATGTTGTCGTTGGCCGGTGTGTCGGTTGCGCTGATCAGGGCCTTCCATGCGCGCTCGAAGCGGCCGGATTTGATCAGGGCGCGGAAGGTCAGAACAGCCTGTCCGCCGACGATCCGCCAGCGCATGCCGGAGCGCTTCATGCGCTGTGTCACCAGGGATCTTGTTGGCAGCCTCGACCACGCCTGAGCCGATGGCGATGCCCTCTTCCTTCAGGGCGTGGTAGCGCATGCGATGGCGATGCTTGCGGAAGAAGGCGAGTTCCCGCTCGGTCTCGGCCCGGTCCGGCGCAGCGGCGGCATCGCGAAGGTGGCGCAGCGCCCGGATCACCTTGGCGACGCCACGGGGATCGTGACGGAGGATCTCGCGGTACTTCTCGAACCAGCCGGGCGCCACGGCATGGTCGGACGCGGTTTGCAGATGTTCGCAAGCATGCCAGAAGTCGATCACCTCGGTTTCGGGCGACAGGGTCTCCAGGAAGGTCCAGTTGTCGGCGGCGCCATCGGCGATAGCGACGATCCCGATCTCGGGGCGTGCTCGCCTGATGTGTGCGACTTCGCTTGCAAGCTGCGCCTTCAGCGTGAGCTTGCCGCTCTCCGGCATGGGGCCGAGATAGAGGGTCTTCAGGCGCTTGCCCTCGGCGTCGTGGAAGGAGACCGTGCCGCAGGCGGCCTCGCGCCAGGGGGCCTTGGCGCGACCGTCCTCGCCGGGTCTCAGCGGCACCATGACGCCGTCGAGGGAGACCGAGGCGGTGGTCGCGTCCTGCGGTATGCCCTCGGCCTCACGGATGCTGCCCAGCGTCTCCGGGCCGAGGCTCTCCCAGCATTCGTGCATGCTCAGGGTCAGGCTGGCCGCGTCAGGTAATAGTCGACGAGGCCCAGGCTCTCGTCGACCGGCACCGGCGATGCCCCGCTCGCGCCGCTGCGGTAACGCGCTCGCCGGTAGGTCACCGGACCGAGCGAGGTCATGATCGTCTTCGGCGTCACCGCGACCCGGAACCAGCTCTGCCCGTCCCGCTCGATATACAAACCGTTTGCTCGCGACAAAACAGGTCACGATCGCCCCGCTCCAGCGGAGTGCGTTCGAACCCGGCCAACGACGGCGCCTCACCCCACCGGTAGCAGCGCGAACCTCGGGTCGGCGGCGGGCACGGGTACCTCGTCGAGCCCGAGCTCGCGGCGCACGATGTTGGCGCCGCGCACGATCGAGACCATCTTGTAGAAGGCGTGCATGCGGCTCATGCCCTGGCGTCCGAAGCCGCAATCGGTCGACAGGATGAGGCGCTCGGGCTCGATGTGCTCGAGCGCCTTGCGCACGAGGTCGGCGACCTCCTCCGGCCGTTCGACCTGTAGCGTGCGGTGGCTGACCACGCCGATCGCGACCTTCTTGTCCTTGCCAACGAGCCTACCGATGAGCTCGAGGTCGGCGCCCTCGTTCTCCCGGCCCTCGAAGGTGATAACGTCGACGTCGAGCCGGTCGAGATAGGGCAGCGACTCGCGGTAGCTCATGTGCCCGTGCTCGACCCGTTGCGCGGCCGGGCTGCCCCAGCAGGTGTGACACCACACCTCGGTCTTGGCGCGCAGTCCCTTGACCTCGGCGTTGAAGGCGTCGACGTAGAAGTCGGGCGTGAGGATCGCATCCTCGACGAGACCGACGCGGCCGTGGATGGCCGGCTCCTCGATCTGAATGACCGGACAGCCGGCGTCCGCCAGCACGTGGTATTCGTCATTGAGCGCGGTCGAGATATCCGTCACCAGGTCGCGGCGATCGCCGTAGTGCTCGTTGGTGAGGAGACCCTCGAGCAGCTGGCCGGAGATGCCGCCGAACTTCACCGGCCGCGCCGCCATGGCCTGGATCGCCTTCCACACGCGGTCGTAGTCGAGCGCACCGCGCCCGACCTTGTCGACGACGCGGGGCGGTAGCCGCGTCTCCATGACCTCGTAGAAGATGTCGCCCGGGGCCTTGTCGCGCCCGCTCACCGCCGGGTGGTGGCTCATGTGCGGCGCGGCGAGGCCCGAGAGGCGTTCGGTGACGTAGGCGAACCAGCCGCGCCCGGCGACTCCGTCATCGAGGCGGGCGTCCCCGTCGACGAGGATATCGAGACCGGCCCGCGTCTGGTCGATGACGTAGACCGCCAAGGCATCGAGATACTGCTCGCGGAAGGTGCGGTCGGCCATGGCCACGGAGAAGGCCCGGCCGTCGAGGTTGGCCGTGTACCAGCTCGGCCGCGGCAGCGAGCCGGTGATCGTGGTCGCGAGCGGCCGATCCTTGGTGGCGACGAACATGGGCGTCTCCGCGATGCGCCGACACGGCTCACATCATTCGTCGAATCGCATGGCCAAGGCAAGCGCGCCCGACAAGGTCGGCTCGGTGGCTGGGCAGGGCCGGGCAAACAGTCTAAATAACGGACGTACGGCCCTTCGCCGGGCAGGGGACGGCTCATGAACATGGCGATGCAGCTCATCAAGGCGGCGCGCTCGTACGGCGATCGGCCGGCGCTCACCATCGGCACCCGGGTGCACGCTACCTACGCCGAGCTGGCGCGCCGCGCCGCCGCCATCGCCCGCGCCCTGCGAGACGACCACCGGCTCGCACCTGGCGATCGCGTGGCCATCGCCATGACCAACGAGGTCGCGTTCTACGAAGCTCTGTTCGCCATCTGGTGCGCAGGCCTGGTTGCCGTTCCCGTCAACGCGCGGCTGCATGCGCGGGAGTTCGCCTACATCCTCGACAACTCGGGCGCCCGGCTGTGCTTCGTGAGCGCCGATCTCGCCGAGACCATCGCACCGCTGGCGGGTGAAGTGCCCGCGCTGGCGGCGGTGGTTTCCACGGATAGCGCCGACTACGCCCGGATGAACGCCGGCGACGGTGCCGCACCAGCGGACGCCGCGCCCGAGGCGCCAGCGTGGCTGTTCTACACTAGCGGCACCACCGGCCGACCCAAGGGCGCGACGCTCACGCACCGCAACATCCTGATGATGACGCTCAGCTACTTCGCCGACATCGACTGGCTGGATAGCGGCGACACGATCGTGCACGCGGCCCCGCTATCCCATGGCTCGGGCCTCTACGGCCTCCCCCACATCGCGCGCGCCGCCAACAACGTGGTTCCCGAGAGCGGGCATTTCGACGCGGAAGAGCTCACGCACCTCATCGCCGTGCACCCGAACGTGAGCTTTTTCGCGGCACCCACCATGCTGGCGCGCCTGGTCAACAGTACAGCGGCCGCCAGCGCCGATTTCGCCCACCTCAAGGCCGTCATCTACGGCGGTGGCCCGATGTACGTGGCCGATCTCGAGCGTGCCCTCGAGCTGCTCGGGCCGCGCATCGTCCAGGTCTACGGCCAGGGCGAAAGCCCCATGACGATCACCGCGCTGTCCAAGGCGCACCACGCCGATACGAGCCATCCGCGCCATGCCGAGCGCCTGGCCTCGACCGGCATTGCCCGCACCGACGTCGAGGTCGCGGTCGTCGGCGAGGACGATGCGCCGCTCGGGCCCGACGACATCGGTGAGGTGGTCGTGCGCGGCGATGTGGTCATGGCCGGCTATTGGGGCTATGCCGAGGCGACGCGCGAGACCCTGCGCGCCGGCTGGCTCCATACCGGGGACCTCGGCGCGCTCGATGAGGACGGCTTCCTCACCCTCAAGGACCGCTCCAAGGACCTCATCATCAGCGGCGGCACCAACATCTATCCGCGCGAGATCGAGGAGGTGCTGCTGCGCCACGAGGGCGTGCTCGAGGCCTCGGTCGTGGGGCGCCCCAGCGCCGAATGGGGCGAGGACGTCGTGGCGTTCGTGGTGACAAGGCCGCGGCAGCCGGTGGCCGAGGCCGATCTCGATCGCTTGTGCCTCGAGCATATCGCGCGATTCAAGCGGCCAAAGGCGTACCGCTTCGTCGACTCCCTGCCCAAGAACAACTACGGCAAGGTCCTCAAGACCGAGCTGAGGGCGCGGCTTATGCCGACGGATTCGCAGCGATGAGGCGGTCGCTCGACAGCAGTTCGCCGGGCTCGAACGCGCTCTCGCCCATCAGCGTCTCGTAATAGGGGGTGAAGTCGGGGCGCGTACGCCTCGTACAACTGGCCGAAGCTGTCGATCACGAAATAGACGTCCTGGTAGTCGTCGATCCGGTAGTTGGTGCGCATGATGCGCATGAGATCGAAGGCCACGCGGTGGGGCTTCGGATCCTCGAGGCTTGCCTATCCGGTTTACACCCACACCCACTAGGGTTAGAATGGGCGCAACCCGGATATAGGGGAGCGCGCCATGGATGTTCTCGACCGCGCCGATCTCCCATTCCCGCATTCGCTACCCGAGTTCCAGCGACTTTTCCCCGATGATGCGGCCTGCGCCGCCTACCTGGAGAAAGCCCGCTGGGGAGACGGCTTTGCCTGCCCGCACTGCGGCACGGCGGGAGAGCCGTTCCACTTTGAAAACCGCCCTGGCGTCCTGCGCTGCCGCAAGTGCCGCCAGAACACCGGGCTGACGGTGGGAACAGTGATGGAGCGTAGCCACACTCCGCTGAACGTCTGGTTCTGGGCCGCTTATCTGGTCGCCAGTCAGACGCCCGGCATGTCCGCCGTGCAGTTTCAGCGGTAACTTGGTCTTTCGCGCTACGAGACGGCCTTTCAAATTCTCCACAAGCTCCGCTCGGGCATGGTGCGGCCCAACCAAGACAGGATCGGTGGACAGCCCAAGAACCATGTTGAGGTGGACGAAACCTGGGTTGGCGGGCGAACGCGTGGGGAAGGCCGTGGTGTTCACCACAAGGTTCCCGTCTCCTGTGCCATCGAGGTGCGTCATCGAAAGCCGGGCACCAAGCTCGACAACCGGAAAGACGGACGCTATGCCGGACGCGTTCGGCTCGCCGTCGTGCTCGACCGTAGCGCCGAGTCGCTCTGTGGGTTCGTCGAGAGCACCGTCGCGCCGCGATCGCTGATCGTTACTGACGATTGGAGCGGCTATGCTGGCCTCGGTAAGCGCGGCTATGAGCACTTCGCTGTTGCCGAGCGTGGTGATCCAGAGGTTGCCGAGCAATACCTGCCGATCATCCATCTGGTTTTCGCCAACCTGAAGACGTGGCTGATCGGTATCCACCACGGCGTTAGCCACCAGCACCTACAAGCCTACCTCAACGAGTTCACCTTCCGCTTCAACAGGCGGTTCTACCCGTTCAACGCCTTCCGCTCATTGCTCGGCATCGCGGGCGACACCTCTGCTCCAACCTATGCCGAGCTTTACTCGGGAGAGTGGTGGCACCCTACATGTAGCGGTCATGGGCATTAACCGGATAGGCAAGCCTCGAGGCAATAGATCGATTCGCCGCGCGAGGAAACGATGCCCGAGCCGTAGATACGTAAGCCCGCGGGCGTGCGGATCAAGCCGAACTCGACCGTGTACCAGTAGAGGCGGGCGAGGTGGGTGAGGCCGCCCAGGCGTAGCGCCTTGAGGCCACCGCGCCCGTAGGCCTGCATGTAGTCGGCGAACACCGGGTTCAGTAGCATCGGGACGTGCCCGAACACGTCGTGAAAGACGTCCGGCTCCTGCAGATAGTCGAGCTGGTCGCGGCGTCGGATGAACGTGGTGGCCGGGAAGCACCGCGCGGCGAGGTGGCTGAAGAACTCATCGTCTGGAATGAGGCCGGGTACGGCCACGATCCGCCACCCGGTGGTAGCGTCCAGTACCTCTGAAAGGCGGTGAAAATCGGGAATACCGTCGGCAACCAGGCCGAGCCGGCCGATATTCTCGGTGAACTCGGGAACCGCGCGCCCCTCGAGCAGCACCTGCTGGCGGGCGAACAGGGTGCGCCAAACGGCGTGCTCGGGATCGCTATAGGCGGCCCAGTCCTGCTCGATCACATGGCCCGGGATGCCCTGGGGGGTGGCGTCGACACTCACGGCGACGCCCCGCTGCGGCCGTACCTCATGCTCAGGAGATATGCGCGCGCGGCCGGCCATTCAAGATACGGGCGGGCCGGCGCCCCGGCGGACGCCTGGACCGTTGCCGCGCGGGCTAGTAACCTATCGCCGCGGGAAGCTCCCGCGGGAGGCCGGCATGACCCAGCCGTCAACCGATGCGCCCTTCGCACTCGGTCACGCGAGCGCCGGCGACTGGCGCGATGCATGCGAGGCGGCTCTGGCGGCACTGGAGCTCCGCACCGCCGATGCCAATCTCGGCTTCCTCTACGTCACCGATCGCTTCGCCGGCCGCCTCGCCGACATCCACCGCTTTTTCGCCGAGCGCACCGGCATTGGCTCGTGGATCGGCACTGTCGGGGCCGGTGTCCTGGCCACGGGGCGCGAGTATTTCGGCGAGCCCGCGGTAGCAGCGATGGCGGGAGCCTTCCCGCCCGATTCGTTTCGCGTTTTTCGCGCAGGCGCCGACGGCGGCGACCTCGCCGGGGCCGAGCGGGCGTGGCTGGAGGCGGCCGAGCCGCGCTTCGGCGTCGTCCACGCGGATTCGCGCCATCCCGAGCTCATGGAGCTCATTCCCCGGATCGTCGCCGATCACAACAGCTTCCTCGTCGGCGGCCTATCCTCGTCCAGCGCCGCCCAAGTCCACGTCGCCGATGGCGTGAATGCGGGTGGCCTCTCAGGCGCCCTGTTCGGCGCCGGCGTGCCGGTGGTGGCCGGGCTCTCCCAGGGCTGCTCGCCGATCGGGCCGGTACGCGAAATCACCGCGTGCGAGGGCAACGTCGCCATCGAGATCGATGGCGCGCCGGCGCTCGAGGCGCTGCGCGAGGACATGGGCGAGCTGCTGGCCCGCGACCTGGCCCGCGCCGTTCGCGCCCTCCACGTGGCGTTTCCCGTCGCCGGTTCCGACCGCGCCGACTACGTGGTACGCAACTTCGTCGGCCTCGACCCCGACGCGGGCCTCCTCGCCGTGGCCGCCCCGCTCGCCAAGGGGCAGTCGATCCTATTCTGCCGCCGCGACGGCCAGGCCGCACGCGACGACCTCGTGCGCATGTTGCGCGATCTCAAGGGACGCGCCGGTGGCGCGCCCCGCGGCGCCCTCTATTACAGTTGCGTCGCCAGGGGGCCCAACCTGTTCGGTCCCGATTCGGCGGAACTCGCGACCGTGGCCGACGAGCTCGGGCCGGTGCCGCTCGTCGGCTTCTTCTGCAACGGCGAAATCTCCCACGACCGCCTCTACGGCTACACCGGGGTACTGACGCTGTTCATGTGAGGGGCGATGGAGCGATGGGAGACCGCCCTACTTCGACTCCATGACCCAGATACCGTCCCATTCGCCCTTGGGCGGGTGCTTCTTGAGGAGGCGGCAGCGCTCGATATAGATCGACGACAGCTTGTCCTCGGCGTTGGCGGCGAGCGCCTCCTTGAACGCCGCGACGCCCTTGTCCCAGTTCGCCTTGCGGTACTGCGCCAAACCGTCGCGGAAATGGTTCACCACCTCCATCAGGTTGGGGAAGCTCTTGTCCGTGTGGTAGTCGAGGATTTCGTAGACGCCGACCGGCTCGGTCTTACCCTTGACCACCACCCGGTCGATCTCGCGGGCCCGGTAAGTGCCGCGCAGCTTCTTGTAGGTGTTTTCGCTCACCAGGATGCGCGCGGCGTATTGCTTGCACGCGCTCTCGAGCCGGGAGGCGAGGTTCACGCCGTCGCCGATGATGGTGTAGTCCATGCGCTTGGGCGAGCCGATATTGCCGGACACGACGATGTCGGTGTTGAGCCCGATGCCCATGTCGACCGGCATCTGGCCCTTGTGGTGGCGCTCCTCGTTCCATTCGGCGAGGCTCGAGATCATCGAAATCGCCGCGCGCACCCCCCGGTCCTCGTCGTCGTCATGGGCGATCGGGGTGCCGAACGCGGCCATGATGGCATCGCCGATGAACTTGTCCAGCATGCCCTCCTCGTGCTGGATGCAGTCGACCATGATCGAGAAGTACTCGTTCAGTAGGCTCACGGTGCCCTGCGCGCCAAGCTCCTCGGTCAGCGGGGTGAAGCCGCGGATGTCGGAGAACAGCACTGTCGCGGGAACGTTCTGGCCGCCGAGAATGTCATCGCCGCCGGCGAGCAGGCGATCGGCGAGCGAGGCGTCCATATAGCGCGCCATCGTCGACTTCATCCGCTTTTCCGAGCTGATGTCGTCGAGCATGATCATGTTGCCGAGCCTCTTGTTCTTCTCGGCGCTGGTGAGCGGCAGCACGGTGACGTTGATCGAGCGCCTCTCGCCGCCGAGCCTTGCCTATCCGGTTAACGCCCATGACCGCTACATGTAGGGTGCCGCCACTCTCCCGAGTAAAGCTCGGCATAGGTTGGAGCAGAGGTGTCACCCGCGATGCCGAGCAATGAGCGGAAGGCGTTGAACGGGTAGAACCGCCTGTTGAAGCGGAAGGTGAACTCGTTGAGGTAGGCTTGTAGGTGCTGGTGGCTAACGCCGTGGTGGATACCGATCAGCCACGTCTTCAGGTTGGCGAAAACCAGATGGATGATCGGCAGGTATTGCTCGGCAACCTCTGGATCAGCACACTCGGCAACAGCGAAGTGCTCATAGCCGCGCTTCCCGAGGCCAGCATAGCCGCTCCAATCGTCAGTAACGATCAGCGATCGCGGCGCGACGGTGCTCTCGACGAACCCACAGACCGACTCGGCGCTACGGTCGAGCACGACGGCGAGCCGAACGCGTCCGGCATAGCGTCCGTCCTTGCCTATCCGGTTAACGCCCATGACCGCTACATGTAGGGTGCCGCCACTCTCCCGAGTAAAGCTCGGCATAGGTTGGAGCAGAGGTGTCGCCCGCGATGCCGAGCAATGAGCGGAAGGCGTTGAACGGGTAGAACCGCCTGTTGAAGCGGAAGGTGAACTCGTTGAGGTAGGCTTGTAGGTGCTGGTGGCTAACGCCGTGGTGGATACCGATCAGCCACGTCTTCCTTTCCGGTTGTCGAGCTTGGTGCCCGGCTTTCGATGACGCACCTCGATGGCACAGGAGACGGGGACCTTGTGGTGAACACCACGGCCTTCCCCACGCGTTCGCCCGCCAACCCAGGTTTCGTCCACCTCAACATGGTTCTTGGGCTGTCCACCGATCCTGTCTTGGTTGGGCCGCACCATGCCCGAGCGGAGCTTGTGGAGAATTTGAAAGGCCGTCTCGTAGCGCGAAAGACCAAGTTGCCGCTGAAACTGCACGGCGGACATGCCGGGCGTCTGACTGGCGACCAGATAAGCGGCCCAGAACCAGACGTTCAGCGGAGTGTGGCTACGCTCCATCACTGTTCCCACCGTCAGCCCGGTGTTCTAGCGGCACTTGCGGCAGCGCAGGACGCCAGGGCGGTTTTCAAAGTGGAACGGCTCTCCCGCCGTGCCGCAGTGCGGGCAAGCAAAGCCGTCTCCCCAGCGGGCTTTCTCCAGGTAGGCGGCGCAGGCCGCATCATCGGGGAAAAGTCGCTGGAACTCGGGTAGCGAATGCGGGAATGGGAGATCGGCGCGGTCGAGAACATCCATGGCGCGCTCCCCTATATCCGGTTTGCGCCCATTCTAGCCCTAGTGGGTGTGGGTGTAAACCGGATAGGAAAGCGTCCGTCTTTCCGGTTGTCGAGCTTGGTGCCCGGCTTTCGATGACGCACCTCGATGGCACAGGAGACGGGAACCTTGTGGTGAACACCACGGCCTTCCCCACGCGTTCGCCCGCCAACCCAGGTTTCGTCCACCTCAACATGGTTCTTGGGCTGTCCACCGATCCTGTCTTGGTTGGGCCGCACCATGCCCGAGCGGAGCTTGTGGAGAATTTGAAAGGCCGTCTCGTAGCGCGAAAGACCAAGTTGCCGCTGAAACTGCACGGCGGACATGCCGGGCGTCTGACTGGCGACCAGATAAGCGGCCCAGAACCAGACGTTCAGCGGAGTGTGGCTACGCTCCATCACTGTTCCCACCGTCAGCCCGGTGTTCTGGCGGCACTTGCGGCAGCGCAGGACGCCAGGGCGGTTTTCAAAGTGGAACGGCTCTCCCGCCGTGCCGCAGTGCGGGCAGGCAAAGCCGTCTCCCCAGCGGGCTTTCTCCAGGTAGGCGGCGCAGGCCGCATCATCGGGGAAAAGTCGCTGGAACTCGGGTAGCGAATGCGGGAATGGGAGATCGGCGCGGTCGAGAACATCCATGGCGCGCTCCCCTATATCCGGGTTGCGCCCATTCTAGCCCTAGTGGGTGTGGGTGTAACCCGGATAGGAAAGCGCCGAACTCGAGCTCGGCGTCCATGGACACATCGACCACCTGCGTCTCTTCGACGCGCTTCACGCGCTCCAGGATCCAGTCATTGGCACCGGCGAAGAAGGCCTCGGCGGTGCGGTTGAGGATGTCCGCGGGCGCGACCTGCATGATCTTCAATCCGGCGCTGTTGCAGGTGATGATCTTGCCGTCTTCGTCGAGCGTGAGGACGCCGTTCGACATGCTCTCGAGCATGCTCTCGTTGTAGTTCTTCATCGTCTGGACGTCGTCGAAGAGCTTGGCGTTCTCCATGCCTATGGAGACCTGTGCGGTAAACGCGCGCAGCCGCCCTCGTCGGTGAAGGGCCCGCCGCGCTTGTTGAGCACTTGGGTGACGCCGATCGTCTTGCCGTTCTTGTTGACGACCGGCACGCACAGGATCGAGCGCGTGAAGTAGCCGGTCTGCTTGTCGAACGCCGGGTTAAAGCGCAAGTCGGCGTAGGCGTGTGGGATGTTGACGGACTTGCCGGTCGTGTACACGGTGCCGGCGATGCCGACGTGGTTGGGGAGGCGGATTTGCGTCGCCTCCAGGCCCTCGCCGACCTCCGACCACAGCTCGGCCGTCTTGTCGTCGTTGAGGAACAGGGTCGAGCGCTCGGCGTTCAACATCCGCGTCGCCTCGCTCATCACCTTGCGCACCAGGGTGCTGATGTCGATTTCGGTGGTGACGTCGGAGACGACGTCGAGGAACTCGAGCTCCTGGGCACGCGAGCGCTCGAGCTGCTCGACGAACTGCGAGCTTCGAAGTGCCGCCGAGGCCTGGGTGCACATGGCCTCGAGGAGCGCCAGGTCCTCCTTGGTGAAGCGCCCCGCGAGCTTGTTGAGCGTCTGGGCGACGCCGATGACGTCGCCGGTCACCGTCTTTACCGGGGCACACAGGATGCTCTTGGTGACGAATCCGCCCTGCTCGTCGACGGCGGCGTTGAAGTGCTCGTCGGCATAGGCATCGGTCACGATGATGCCGACGCCGGCGGTGTACACGTGGCCGGCGACACCGGTCGTGTTCATCACGCGTATTTCGCGCGTGTACTCGCCGAGGGCGACGCGCGAGTATAGCTCGTTGGTCCTGCTGTCATTGAGGAACAACGAGCCGCGCTCGGCGCCTGTCTCGGCGGTGATGATCTCGACCAGGGTCTCGAGAATGTCATCGAGGGTGTCGGTTGCCGCCACGCGCCTGGTGACGCTGAGCAGCATCTCGGTTTCCCGCAGCCGCCGATCGCGCTCGGCGGGCGCCATCTCGGGTACGGACACGGTCTTGCGTTTACGCTGTTTAGTCGCTTCCATGGGGCCCCTCGAGCTCCTGCCGCAGTGCGGAAATGGTTTGGTGCAACTGGCTCTCGACGTCACGCGCGGCGCGCTTGGCCTCGCTCATCGCGTCCTCGAACATCATCTTGTTGCGTTCCATGTCGGCGCGCAAGGCCGCTACGGTGGCCTCGAGTTGGGCGATCTCGTTGGCACCGACGGCCGTCGCCGCTTGTACGCTTTCGCTCTTTTCGAGGCGTACCTGCTCCAGTTCTTCGCGCAGCGCCGCCATGGTCGTGCGCAGCTGGCTGATCTCGCCGCTGGCAAGGCTGTGCGCCTCCATGACGCTCTCGGTCTTGTCGATTCTCGCGCGCTCCAATTCCTCGCGTAGGGTCGTCGCCGTCTCCTTGAGCTGGGCGATCTCGGCCGTGGCCGTGTCGATAACGCGCTGCACGGCGTCCGCCCTCTCGAACGACGCCGCCTCGAGCTCGGCCCGGAGCGCCGTGCCCGTTCCCTTGAGCTGACTGATCTCGTCGTTGGCCTCGGCAATCGCACGCTTGATGGCGTCCTGCTCGTCGCGGTGTGTCGTCTCCAACTCCTCGCGTAGTGCCGCGACCGTGTCCTTGAGATCCCGGATTTCGGCGAACCGCGCCTGCGCGTCGTCAATGTCGGTCGTTTGTGTCATGGCTGAATCTGCAAGCCCCTATCGCTCAGCTATCCTCGGTAACGGGGCGCTCCGGTGCAAGTCCTGCGGGGACGGGCTTGCGCAGCGCCTCGACCCCCGGCAGAGCCTTGCCCCCGAGCCAGTCGAGGAACGCGCCGCCAGCCGCCGACAGGTAGGTGAATTGGGCATCCACGCCGGCGCCGGCGAGGGCCGCCACCGTATCGCCGCCGCCGGCGATGCTGAGGAGCTGCCCGCGACGCGTAAGGTCGGCCGCGGCGCGGGCCACGGCGCTGGTTCCGGCGTCGAACGGCGGCGTCTCGAAGGCGCCCAGGGGGCCGTTCCATACCAGCGTCCTCGCGGCTTCGAGACGAGCTCCGATGGCGGCCGCCGTCGCCGCGCCGACATCGAGGATCATCATGTCCACGGGGACCGCGTCGATGGACACCGCGTGGTGGGCCACGCCCGCGGCGAGCTCGCGGGCGACCACCGCATCCCCGGGCAGCACGACGGCGCAACCCGTCTCCTCCGCGCGCGCTAGGATGGCGTGCGCGACCGGGACGAAATCGGGCTCACACAGGCTCGATCCGACGGCAATCCCCTGGGCGAGGAGGAACGTGTTGGCCATGCCGCCGCCGATGATAATGATGTCGGTCCGCGCGACGAGGTTCTCCAGGACCGCGATCTTGCTCGATACCTTGGCGCCTCCGATGATCGCTGCGAGCGGTCTGGCTGGATCGTCGAGGGCCTTGCCGAGCGCCTCGAGCTCGGCCTCCATGCCGCGTCCGGCGGCTGCCGGCAGCACGCTGGCCAGCCCCACCGTCGAGGCATGCGCTCGGTGGGCGCTGGAGAACGCGTCGTTGATGAAGGCATCGGCGTGGGCCGCCAGTGCCGCGACGAACGCCGGGTCGTTGGCTTCCTCGCCCGGATGGAAGCGCAAGTTTTCGAGGACGGCGAACTCGCCCGGCCCGAGGGCGTCGACGACGCGCCGCGCCGCGGCGCCGACGCAGTCCTCGGCGAACGTGACCGGCGACCCCAAAACTCGCGCCAGCGCAACCGCGACCGGGCGCAGCGATTGCCCGGCATCGTAGGTGCCCTTGGGTCGGCCGCGGTGCGAGATGACGATGGTGCGTGCGTCGCGCGAGGCGAGCTCCCTGAGTGTCGGGGCCAAGCGCTCCAGGCGCAGCGTGTCGGTCGGCCTGTCGCCGTCCATCGGGACGTTCAGGTCGGCCCGCACCAGTGCCCGCCGCCCGGCGACCTCGAGGTCGTCGAGGCTCGCGAGGCGGCGCGCCGCGGACGGGCCACTCAATGGCCCCCCTCGCTCGCACCGCCGGCGCCGTTCACTCGGGCGAACTCGGCTTTAAGGCGCTCTACCTCGGCTCGAGCCGCGTCCAGCCCCTCTTCTCCCGCCCACGCTCGATGCTGGCCCGCCGCGTACGCCTTGGCGTTGGTGTGGTAGAGCCAGGCATTCATCCGGCTGCGGATCCAGTTGTTCTCACTGCGCACGACCTTGCCCGGCAGGCCCATGACCACGGAGTTCGCCGGGATCAGCGTGCCCTCGGGGAGAAAGCTGCCGCCGGCGACGATGCTATTTTCGCCGACCTCGCAGCCGTCCATGATCGTGGCGTTGATGCCGATCAGGCAGTTGTCGCCGATGCGGGCGCCGTGAATGGTGGTGTGGTGTGTGATCGAGCAGTGGGCGCCGACATAGGTGCCGGTCCGATCGCCCACATGAATCATGCAGAAATCCTGAATATTCGCAAAGGGGCCGATAACGACTTCGAGCATCTCGGAGCGAATCACCGCGTTGGGCCACACCGATGCGCCGCGCTCGATCGTGACCTTGCCGTAGATCTGGGCGCTTGGGTGAATGAAGGCAGGGTCGTTCAGCGTGACGTCGGGACCGAATCTATCCATGTACCGCTCCGGAACCTGCGCGCGCCGGCAGGGCGCTATTCCGCCGCATCGAACATCGCGTCGATGTTGGAGCCTGCCGGCACCTCGTCGCCGCCGAGTGCGAGCGCTCGGTTCTGGTAGTAGGCGGCGCGCAGCGCGGAATAGTAATCGACCGAGGTCCGCCGCAATTCCTCGAGCGACACGAGCAGGGATTCGCGCTCGACGATACCGGTGCCGTCGCGCAACGTGCTCGGCCCGAGCACCGGCAGCACGAGGTAGGGCCCGGGGCCGACGCCGTAGGAGAACAGCGTCTGGCCGAAATCCGCCTCGTGTTTCTCGAGGCCCAACCTGGCGGCGACGTCAAAAAGGCCGGCGACGCCAACCGTGCTGTTGACGGCGAATCGCCCGGCGGTCTCCGCGGCACCCGGCAGGTCGAGTTGCAGTAGATCGTTCGCCAGCACGACGGGGGCACCGAGGTTGGTAAACGCGCGCCAGATCGCGTCCTTCATCGGCTGCGGCGTCACGAATCCGTAGAGGGCGGCGATCGGCCGCAGGACGAAAAGGTCGAGCACGTCGTTGACCGCGAAGGTGATCCGGTTGAGGCCCTCGAGTGGATCGTTGGGCACCTCCGGCAGCCGCGGTGCCGCGCGCACGGGCGTCGGCCGGGCGCCGCCGCCGCGGACCCGCGGCCCGCCGCGTGCGGCCGTCGCGATACGCTCGGCGAAGGCCGGGAACGCCGCACGGGCGGCGGCCACGATGCGGGCCTCCGACTCGGGCGCGGCGGCGATCGCGGCCGCGACGATGTCTTCGACGAGCGCGGGGTGGGTGGCGATCGCGTTGACGACCACGGCGCCCATGCGGGCGCCGGTCGCTTGGCGATGACGGAGGGCGATGGTTTGCGCGAGCGGGGCGCTGCGAAGCTGGCTACCTATCGCGTGATCGCGGCCGTCGAGTACACGGTTGTCCTCGGCAGCGGCGGCAATCTCGGCGGCAAGCGCCGCCGGAAGCTCTCCTTGAGCTACGGGCTGGGCCACCGACGCCAGGAAGAAGAGCGGCGCGCAAATCAGCAGAACGCCGAGGCGCACGCGAAAACCAGCCCCCATCGACTTGTTCGCCGTGTCGTTACGCGGGGGGACTTAGTTACCAGTAATCGCCGCGGCTGTCAGCCTCGTCGGCGGTCGGCGTCGGGGCCGCCTACTTGCCGACCTGACCCGCGAGCTCATTGCTCAATCTCTTGGCCGCGGATATCTCGCCCTCCGACAGGCGCAGGACCAGTGCCTTGCGGTTGTTGATGGCCGTCTCCAAACCCTGCGCGGCGGCGAGGTTGAGCCAGGCAAGTGCGGCGACGTCGTCGCGCGCCACGCCTTCCCCGCGAGCGTAGCGCGTAGCGAGGTGCTCCTGGGCCTTGGCGTGGCCCTGCATCGCTGCCTTGCGGAACCACGCCACAGCCTCCCCGAGGTTGGCTTCGAGCCCGCCACGGCCGTCGCGGTACAATTTGCCGAGGTTGTACTGGGCGCGGGCAAAACCCTGGCGCCCGGCCGTGAGGAACAATTCGGACGCCTTGCGCCTGTCACGCTCGACGCCGAGGCCGTAGTCGTAGAGCTTGCCCAGCGTGTATTGCGAGCGTGCGAAGTTTTGCGCCGCGGCCTTTTCGAGCCACAGGCGGGCGCGCGCAAAATCCGGCGCCTGTTCCTCGCCGGCAATGAACACTTGGGCGAGGCTGTGCTGGGCGGCGGCGAAACCGTGCTCGGCCGCCTTGCGCCACCACCCCCGTGCCATCGCGAGGTCGCGGTCGACACCCTTGCCCTCGTCGTACATGACACCGAGGTTGAATTGCGATCTGGGATCACCCTGCTCGGCGAGGGCCCGCCATTGTGCGAGCGCCGGGCCAAAGTCGCCGGCTTGATAGGCGGCCCAACCGGCGGCGAAGTCGGCTCGGGCGGCTGGCGCCGACAGGAGCAGGGCTGCGGCAAGGAACACGGCGGCAACGCGCGTTGCGGCGTGCGCCCCCGTACCCTGCGCACCGCGGCTCCCCGTCATGGCCGCGCCCCCGCCTGCGCCGAGGTCGCTGCCACCATCCGGTCGGTACGGGCGCGCAGCGCTTCGAGCAGGCCATCGAAACCGTGCTTTTGAATAACGGCCGAGAATTCCGAGCGTTGCGTCACCACCATGCTGACGCCGGCAACCATGACGTCGATGATGCGGTGGGCCCCGTCGATCACTCGAACGCGCCAGTCCGCAAGGAGCGGCGAGCCGCTCGGGCGGCGTATCCGCGTGCTGACGAGGTAGTCCTTTTCCCCGGCGCGCTTGACGCCGGTTACCTCGAACGTCTCGCCGGCGTAGCCCCCGAGCCGCGAGGAGTAAATCCGCAGGACGTACGCCTTAAACAGCCTTTGGTAGTCGCCACGCTGTTCCGGCGATGTGGCGCGCCAGTAGCGGCCGAGCGCGAAGCGGCCGATGAAGGCGAGGTCGAAGCCCTCACCAAACAGAGCCCGAAAGCGCGCCTCCCGCTCCTCCAACTTGCGATCGGTGGCGCCGAGGATGCCGATCGCCTCATCGCCGAGCCGGGTGATGAACGCGGCGGCCTGCTGCTCGGAGCTCGCGGCGGACTCCGCCGCTAGCGGTGCCACCACGCACAAAATGACGCCGAGCACGAGGAGCCTGCCGATCATGGCGCTTGCGGTTCTCCGAGGGGCGGGCACGCCAAGCGAGGGATGCTTTCACTTTCGGGTGCCGAGCGCAACCGGCGATCAGGCTGTGTTTGTCCCGGTGGGGGTGGATTGCCGGCCGCACCTCGTCGCCGCCAGGGCGGCATCGCCGGGCGCGGCGATCGAGCCGCGGCGTCAGTCCGTAGCGGCCGGCGCGTGTGCCACCCAGCGCGACTCTCGCATCCAGCGCCCGAGCGCGTTCGCCGAGACGGGCCGGCTGATAAAGTAGCCCTGGGCCTCGGTGCAGGCGAGTCCGGCGAGGAGCGCCCAAGCCTCTTGATCCTCCACGCCCTCGGCAACGACATCGACCCCGAGATTGCGCCCCAGCGTCACGATGGAGCGCACGATGACCTCGTCGTCGTTCGCATTCTTCATGTTGAGGACGAACGATTTATCAACCTTGATCTCGCTGATCGGAAGCTTGCGGATGTAGGCGAACGACGTGTAACCGGTACCAAAGTCGTCGATCGAGATGCGCACGCCCATCGCGCTCAGCCATTGCGCGGTTTCGGTCGCGCGAACTACGTCCGACATGATCGCCGATTCGGTGATCTCGAGGGAGAGCCGTCCGGCCGGCGTCTTCCAGCGGGGCGAGAGATTGACCGAAACCGAGACGTCGAAACCCTCGGCGCGCCACTCCGCTTGCTGCTTCAAGGCCTGGTCGAGCACCCAACGGGTCAGGGGCTCGATGATCCCGGTCTGTTCGGCGAGCGGGATGAAGACGTCGGGCGAGATCATGCCGTGCCAGGGGTGCTTCCAGCGCAGCAGCACCTCGACGCCACTAAACGTGGCCGCCTGCATGCGTACCTTGGGCTGGAAGCGCAGGCTCATCTCGTTCTGCTGCACGGCGGACTGGAGGTCGCCGCTCAACGACAGATGCCGTAATCCGTCGGGATCGTCCTCGCCGGCGTAGACGGTGAGGGCGCAGCTGTTGCGCTTGGCCAAGTGCATTGCCTTGTCGGCGTGGCGCAGCAAGGTGGCGGCGTCGCGGCCGTGGGTTGGAAAGACTGCGATGCCAACGCTGATGCCAACCGCGAGATTGTGGCCGAGGATCGAAATCGGCTTCGATAGCGCATCAACGATCCGCTGGGAGGCGGTAATCGCGCCGACGACCGTCCCGGCCGTCGGCAGCAACCGGCCAAACTCGTCGCCGCCGAGGCGCGCCAGCGTGTCGGAATCGCGGCTGATCGTGCTGAGGCGGCGCGCGACCTCCCTGAGCAGCTCGTCGCCGGTGGCGTGACCCAGATTGGTGTTGATTTCGCGAAACCGGTTGAGACCCATGACCAGCAGCGCGAAGGGGCGTTGCTCTCGGCTCGAGAAGGCGACCAGTTGCTCGAGGCGGTCGATGCTTGCCTATCCGGGTTACACCCACACCCACTAGGGCTAGAATGGGCGCAACCCGGATATAGGGGAGCGCGCCATGGATGTTCTCGACCGCGCCGATCTCCCATTCCCGCATTCGCTACCCGAGTTCCAGCGACTTTTCCCCGATGATGCGGCCTGCGCCGCCTACCTGGAGAAAGCCCGCTGGGGAGACGGCTTTGCCTGCCCGCACTGCGGCACGGCGGGAGAGCCGTTCCACTTTGAAAACCGCCCTGGCGTCCTGCGCTGCCGCAAGTGCCGCCAGAACACCGGGCTGACGGTGGGAACAGTGATGGAGCGTAGCCACACTCCGCTGAACGTCTGGTTCTGGGCCGCTTATCTGGTCGCCAGTCAGACGCCCGGCATGTCCGCCGTGCAGTTTCAGCGGCAACTTGGTCTTTCGCGCTACGAGACGGCCTTTCAAATTCTCCACAAGCTCCGCTCGGGCATGGTGCGGCCCAACCAAGACAGGATCGGTGGACAGCCCAAGAACCATGTTGAGGTGGACGAAACCTGGGTTGGCGGGCGAACGCGTGGGGAAGGCCGTGGTGTTCACCACAAGGTTCCCGTCTCCTGTGCCATCGAGGTGCGTCATCGAAAGCCGGGCACCAAGCTCGACAACCGGAAAGACGGACGCTATGCCGGACGCGTTCGGCTCGCCGTCGTGCTCGACCGTAGCGCCGAGTCGCTCTGTGGGTTCGTCGAGAGCACCGTCGCGCCGCGATCGCTGATCGTTACTGACGATTGGAGCGGCTATGCTGGCCTCGGGAAGCGCGGCTATGAGCACTTCGCTGTTGCCGAGTGTGGTGATCCAGAGGTTGCCGAGCAATACCTGCCGATCATC
Source organism: Alphaproteobacteria bacterium (assembly GCA_965261735.1). Taxonomy (GTDB): domain Bacteria; phylum Pseudomonadota; class Alphaproteobacteria; order SHVV01; family SHVV01. The sequence continues at coordinate 3,719,145 of OZ253470.1, read as the reverse complement.
CATCTGGTTTTCGCCAACCTGAAGACGTGGCTGATCGGTATCCACCACGGCGTTAGCCACCAGCACCTACAAGCCTACCTCAACGAGTTCACCTTCCGCTTCAACAGGCCGTTCTACCCGTTCAACGCCTTCCGCTCATTGCTCGGCATCGCGGGCGACACCTCTGCTCCAACCTATGCCGAGCTTTACTCGGGAGAGTGGCGGCACCCTACATGTAGCGGTCATGGGTGTTAACCGGATAGGAAAGGGTCGATGAAGAGCGCGCGGTTGGGCAGTTCAGTGAGTGCGTCGTGAAGGGTCCGGTGCGAGAGGACCTGTTGCGCCTCCGCCGCCCTCGATTCGGCGCGGTGCAGCCTGGCCGCGTACGACATGCTGCGGAGGAGCTGATCCGCCGAGTAGCCTTCCCGGGGTAGGCAGTCGGCGGCGCCCTGCTTGATCATGTCGTCGCGCCCGCCAACGCCCCCATCGCCGAGCATGATGACGGGCGTGTGGATGCCCTGCTTGCTTATGGCTCCGAAGATCCCGTTGCCATTGTTGTGCGGCAGCTCGGCATCGACGATGGCACAGTCGTAGAGTTTGCTCGAGAGGGCATCGAGCGCGAGATCGCTGCGCTCGACGTTCTCGATTTGGCATGGAAGGCTGGCGGTGCCGAGCAGGCTGGTCATGGCCTCGCGCTCGCCTGCCTCGGCCATGGCCACGAGAATCTTGAAGGGCGGGGTTGTCATTGGTGTCTCCGAGGCGGGCCCTCCCCCCGATTCGTCCTGTGGTTGCCGCTTGTGTGCCGCGTCAAGAATAGGACCAAGCCATCGTTACGTGAGCCGCATCTCGACCGAAACGATAGGCATGACCGCTACATGTAGGGTGCCACCACTCTCCCGAGTAAAGCTCGGCATAGGTTGGAGCAGAGGTGTCGCCCGCGATGCCGAGCAATGAGCGGAAGGCGTTGAACGGGTAGAACCGCCTGTTGAAGCGGAAGGTGAACTCGTTGAGGTAGGCTTGTAGGTGCTGGTGGCTAACGCCGTGGTGGATACCGATCAGCCACGTCTTCAGGTTGGCGAAAACCAGATGGATGATCGGCAGGTATTGCTCGGCAACCTCTGGATCACCACACTCGGCAACAGCGAAGTGCTCATAGCCGCGCGGCTGTGTCTCGAAAGTGGTGGAAATTTGAGGATGGCGTAATCTCCGGGTGACAAGACAACCACCCAATCGGCGGCTAGCACCGCCAAGGAGATCACGCCATGAAGAACACTACCGAGACTTCCGCGCTTTCGCTACTGGCCAATGACGCCGGCTATGATCCGCTCGAGGACCGGCTGCGGGAGAACATCAGATCCACGATCGAGGCCGTTTTTGAGGAGGAACTTGCGCAGTTTCTCGGGCGCTGCCGATACGGTCGAGAGGACGCGCTTCGGCAAGGGTATCGGAACGGGCACCGGGAGCGGCAACTGACGGGGACATTCGGGACCGAGAGGGTGAGCGTGCCGCGTGCGCGGATCGTTGAGGAAGACGGTCGGGCGTCGGAATGGCGTTCGCGGGCGCTGCCGCGCTACCAGCGGCTGACCAGAAAGGCCGAGGCGCTGATCGCTTCGGTGTATCTGTCCGGAACCAACACGCGGCGGGTGAAACGCGCGCTGTTCGGGCTCTTCCGGGGTGCTGTGAGCAAGGACGTTGTGAGCCGGGCGTGGCGCAAGGTGAAGGTCGATTGGGACGCCTGGTGCAGCCGTGGCCTCGCGGATGAGGATATCGTTCGGCTGATCCTTGACGGCACTGTGATCAAGACCCGACTGGACCGCAAGGCCACCAACATCTCGGTTCTCGCGGCTATAGGGGTGCGCCGGGATGGCCAGAAGGTCTTGCTTTCGATCGGGAATATGGGCGGAGAAAGCCAGGCGGCGTGGCGCCAGTTCCTCGACGACCTTGATGCGCGTGGACTGAAACGGCCCGGGTTTGTCATCGTCGATGGCGCGCCGGGACTGGAGGCGGCTCTGTCGGCGCTTTGGGGCGATGACCTTCCCGTTCAACGCTGCACCGTGCACAAGCACCGCAACCTTCTGGGTCATGCTCCCAAACACATGCATGACGAGCTGAGCGAAGATTACCGCGATATGATCTATGCCGACACTGCCTCCGAGGTGGAAACCCGCCGCAAGGCGTTTGTCCGCAAGTGGCGGCTGAAATGCAGGGCCGTCGCGGACAGCCTCGCAGAAGCGGGCGACAAGCTCTTTACCTTCACGCGCCTGTCCAAGAGCCAATGGAAATCAGCCCGAACGACCAACGCCATTGAGCGTCTCAACGAGGAGTTCAAGCGCCGGATCAAAACACAGACCGTGCTGCCGTGTCCCGAAACAGTGCCGATGCTCCTCTGGGCACTCCTCGCTTCCGGCCAAATCCAGATGCGCAAAGTCGATGGATGGGAAACCCTCGATCAGCTAATCGCCGACGAAACCCTTGACCGCGCAGCCTGACCGCCGCAAAACTCAACCCGCTCGGAGAGGCGCCAAAACCAATTTCCACCACTTTCGAGACACAACCAGCCGCGCTTACCGAGGCCAGCATAGCCGCTCCAATCGTCAGTAACGATCAGCGATCGCGGCGCGACGGTGCTCTCGACGAACCCACAGAGCGACTCGGCGCTACGGTCGAGCACGACGGCGAGCCGAACGCGTCCGGCATAGCGTCCGTCTTTCCGGTTGTCGAGCTTGGTGCCCGGCTTTCGATGACGCACCTCGATGGCACAGGAGACGGGAACCTTGTGGTGAACACCACGGCCTTCCCCACGCGTTCGCCCGCCAACCCAGGTTTCGTCCACCTCAACATGGTTCTTGGGCTGTCCACCGATCCTGTCTTGGTTGGGCCGCACCATGCCCGAGCGGAGCTTGTGGAGAATTTGAAAGGCCGTCTCGTAGCGCGAAAGACCAAGTTGCTGCGGATTCTCACCAACGTAGCCGGCGATTCTCACTCAAGGTAGCCACTGATTCTCACCATGGTAGCCACCCCCGAGCGGAGCGAGGGATCACGTTATTGTCGGCAGTTCCCCCTTGACGATTTCCTGTTCAGCGATACCATCGCCGAAGGCCCTGCGGCAAGGCGGTGGGGCATGGTGCGCGCGCGACGCGTGACCCCTCACGAGTCGGAGCGGCGCGCGCGCACCATGCTGTCGCACGAGCCGTCCGTTTTCTCCGATGTCCCGGAGCGGAGCGACGATTCTGCCGCGCGAAGCGCGGGCCCCCTGCCGCGTTCATGACTTGGTAGCAGCGTCGGCATCATCGGTGCGCATGGACGTGCCGTGCAGCTCGATCCGGGTGGCGCCGTGGACGAGGCGATCGAGGATTGCATCGGCGAGGGTGGGATCGTTGAGCTGCCGGTGCCAGTCGGCGACCGGGAGTTGGCTGGTGGCGACCACCGAGCGCCGGCCGAAGCGATCATCGAGGATCTCGAGGAGGTCGCGTGCCCGCGCGCCGTCGATCGGCGCTAGGCCCCAGTCGTCGAGGATGAGCACCTCGATGCGGGCGAGATCGCGGTAGAGCTTCGGTATGGTGCCCTCGCCATGGGCGATCCGCAGATCGGTGAGCAGCCGCGGCACGCGCAGGTACTGGGCCTGGTACCCTTCGAGGCAGGCCTTGTGGGCGAAGGCGCACGCGATCCAGGACTTGCCGGTGCCGCAGGGGCCGGTGATCAGGATATTGGCGCCGTTGCGGACCCACACGCAGTCGCCGAGGCCGAGCACGAGGCTGCGGTCGAGGCCGCGGGGGCGGCTCAGGTTGATGTCCTCGAAGCAGGCGTCCTGGTGGCGGAGCTGGGCCTTCTTGAGCCGCCGCTGCAGGGCTCTGGATCGGCGCTCGGCGATCTCGCGGTCGATCAGCAACGCGAGGCGGTCCTCGAAGGTCATGTCATTGAGGTCGTGGCGCGCCATCTGTTCGAGGAAGGCGGCCTGCATCCCGGGCAGGCGCAGCTCGGATATGCGCGCGGCCAGGGGGTGGGATACGGCGTTATCGGTCATCTGTAATACTCCGGTCCTCTAATGTTTGGATGATCGAGGGGCAGGGCCACGGGTTCCTGCTCGGCGGCGGCGCGATCGGCGCCGGTGCGCAGGATGTTGTCGAGGCCGCGATAGGTTCGGGTGCCGAGCTCCAGCGCGTAGCGGCAGGCGGCGTCGAAGCGCGCCGGCTCGTGGCCGTTGGCGAGCCGCAGAACGCCGTAGCACGAGCGGAAGCCGAACTCCGGATTGGGATTGCGCTCCATGACCGCCGTGACGAAGGCGTGGACATGGGGGCCGAGATCCCGGGCCTTGTCCTCCAGCCGGACGCGGGTGTCCTCGACGCCGGCGCGCTGATGTGCCTGCGGCTGGTGTTCCCTGAGCGTGGTGGCGCGGCCTCTGGCCTGGCTGCGGAGATGGCTGGCGATCTGCCGGCCTCGGTGGAAGACGTCGATCACCGATCCGCGCAGGCGGACATCGACCTCCTTGCCGACGTACTGGTAGGGCACCGAGTAGAAGTGCCGGTCGATGGCGATGTGGTAATCGCGGTGCACCGTGTTCTTGCGCCACTGCGTGCGCTGCCAGCGCCGGTCCGGCAGGGGCCGCATGTGGAGAAGATCGACACTCTCGAAACGGCTGTAGCGGTTCTCGCCCGTGCCATCGGCATAGGGGCGCTCGTTGATCTTCCGGGCCCGGGCAGCGATCGCCCGGTTCAGCGACGCCAGATCATGGAAGACATGGTTGCGCAGCGGCGCCAGGACCCTGCGCTCAACGTGTAGCACTCCTTGCTCGACGAGTCCCTTGTCGCGCGGGCGCCGGACCCGCGCCGGCAGGCCCTGGACGCCGTAATGTTCGAGCAGATCGGCGTAGGTCTCGTTCAGGACCGGCTCGTAGCGCGACGGCTGCGTCACCGCCGGCTTGAGGTTGTCGGGCACCACCAGCTGCGGCGCCCAGCCCATGTCCTCGAAGCAGCGCACGTGCGAAGCGCACCAGTCCTCGATCTTCTGGGTCAGCGTCGCCTCGGCGTAGAGCCGCCCCGAGACCCCCATCGAGGCCACGAACACCTGCGCCTCGTGCTCGACCCCGTCGACCAGGAGCACAATCGTCATGCCGGCGTAATCGACGAACAGCCGCTCTCCGGGACGGCGATTTTGGCGCATCGTCACGTCCCGGCGCGGTCGCCATTCCCGGAAACGGCGACACCAGGTCGGATAGCTCATCCCGTCGGGATGCGTCTCGCGCCATTCCTCCCACAGCAGCATCAGCGTCATGCCGCGGCCGGACAGGTCTTTCTCGACCTTCGCCCAGTCCACCTCCGGCCAATCCGAAGCCCGGGACCTCCGATAGAGCGCCGCCTCCAGGACCTCCTCGTCCAGGTCGCGGGCCTCCGGCCAGCTCAGCCCCGAGGCGGCGAACCGCTCCAGGGTCTGCGCCACCGAGCGCCGCGCTGGGCCGCAGTGGGTGGCGATCGCGCGGGCGCTGCGGCCCTCGTCGAAATGAAACGCAAGAATCCTCTTCACCTTTCTCATCGGTAACCTTCCCTGTGCCATCCCGTACCCCTCGGACCAATCGCGAAAGTCCGAGGCGTACGATGACACCCTGAGTCGCACCAAAACCCGCCGCCCCCGAGGGGTGGCTACCTTGGTGAGATTGGGTGGCTACCATGGTGAGAATCGGTGGCTACCTTCGTGAGATTCCGCAAGTTGCCGCTGAAACTGCACGGCGGACATGCCGGGCGTCTGACTGGCGACCAGATAAGCGGCCCAGAACCAGACGTTCAGCGGAGTGTGGCTACGCTCCATCACTGTTCCCACCGTCAGCCCGGTGTTCTGGCGGCACTTGCGGCAGCGCAGGACGCCAGGGCGGTTTTCAAAGTGGAACGGCTCTCCCGCCGTGCCGCAGTGCGGGCAGGCAAAGCCGTCTCCCCAGCGGGCTTTCTCCAGGTAGGCGGCGCAGGCCGCATCATCGGGGAAAAGTCGCTGGAACTCGGGTAGCGAATGCGGGAATGGGAGATCGGCGCGGTCGAGAACATCCATGGCGCGCTCCCCTATATCCGGTTTGCGCCCATTCTAGCCCTAGTGGGTGTGGGTGTAAACCGGATAGGCAAGGACGCATTTAAGATTAGATCGAATAACATGGGGCCACGATCAATAGTGGCGAAGTAACAAAACTAACGAGTAAGATTGATTATTAAGATTAAGCGAGCGAGGACCGGCGCCCCGGCACCGGGCCTCATGGCCGTCCGCTAGGTGGCGCGCGCGTGCCGCCCGCGCACGAGGGCGCGGGCGCCTTCGATGCTTGCTTTAGTAGGTGCGCGAGAACCGCAAATAGTCTTTGCGGTCGCCGGACGTGACGACCATCTGCCGCACGGTTCCGGCCCGCCTCAACCTCAGCGGCACCTCGATGCCGGCCTCGCCCCGAGCCCAGACGCTCCGGTAGAACTCCGGCACGCTGCCCACTTGCTTGCCGCCGACGTCGATGACGAGATCGCCCGCTTCGATGCCGGCGTCGGCCGCTGGTCCGCCCGAGCGGACACTGAGGATCACCACGTGCCCGCCGCGCTCGGCCGCGAAGACGCCGAGCCACGGCTTGACCTTGCCCGTTGCCTGGCCCTCGCTCAGCAGATCGGCGAAGATCGGCTTCAGCAGGTTGATAGGGACGAACATGTTGCCGGGAAGCACCTCGTCCTTGGCGCGCGCGTTGTTGACCAGAAGCGATCCCACGCCGAGGAGCTTGCCGTCGCGGCCGATCAGGGCTGCCCCTCCCCAGTTGAGGTGGGGCGGTGAGGTGAAGATGGCGTTGTCGAGGAGGTACTCCCAGTAGCCGGCGAATTCGCGCCGCGATACGACGTAGGCGCCAACCGCCGTGGCGGCGCCTCGCTGGCCGGCGACAAGCACCGGGTCGCTCTCCTTGAGCTGCGACGAATCACCGAGTTCGATGGGCCTGACGCCCAGCGGCCGCGTCGCCCGCACGAGTCCGAAGCCGGTATCGTAGTCGTAGGCGATGATGTCGGCCGCAACCGGTGGGCCGTCGCCGTCGTAAACCGTGACCGACATCGCCTCGAGGATCAGATAGCCGATCGTCAGAACGAGGCCGCTGTCATCGATGACGATACCATTGCCCTCGCGGCGGGTGCCGAGCGCCCGCGCGGTAGTCGCCTCGGGCGGCACCTCCGCCGTCAGCCGGACGATGGCGGAAATCGGATCGTTCCCGGCCGCACGCGCCAAGTGTGCCGGCGCAGTGCCGACCGCAACGATAACGGCAACCATGAAAGCCGTAAGCGATGGCTTGAAGGGCATGGCGCGTTTCCTCAGGGTCCAAGCCAACGCTACCTCAATGGCCGCCGATGTGCCATCACGGTTACGTGTAGCGTGCGGTCGTCAGGCTACGGTCTCGAAAACCGGGCCGGCGGCCTCGAGCTCCGCCAGCGGAATGTGGCACGCGATTCGGTGACCGTCGGCGCCTTCGTGGTGCGGCGGCGGCGTCGTTTCGCAGATCGATCCGAGCTTCCTCGGGCACCGGGTATGGAACGGGCATCCGCTCGGCGGATTGAGCACGCTCGGCGGTGGCCCTTCGAGGACGATGTGCCGCTTGGTGACCCGCGAGTCGGCGATCGGTACCGCGGCCAGGAGCGCTTCGGTGTAGGGGTGATAGGGAGGCGAGAAGATCTCCTCGGTCGTGCCGATCTCCATGATCTGGCCGAGATACATGACGACGACGCGATCGGCGAGGTAGCGCACGACGCCGAGATCGTGGCTGATGAACAGCATGGTGGTGCCGAACTCGCGCTGAACGTCCATCAGGAGCTCGGTGACGGCCGCCTGTACCGAGACGTCGAGCGCCGACACCGGCTCGTCGGCGACCACGATCGACGGGTTGGCCGCCAGCGCGCGGGCAATGCCGACACGCTGCTTCTGCCCGCCCGAGAGCTGCCGCGGCCGGCGCCCGGCAAACTCGCGCGGCATCTTGACGAGATCGAGCAGCCGGTGGACGCGCTCGCGCACCATGTCGGCGGTTACGTCGGTGCCGAATTTTCGGATCGCGCGCCCGATCTGGGCACCGACGGTATGGCTCGGGTTCAACGTATCGTTCGGGTTCTGGAACACCATTTGCAGAGCGCCGATCTGGTCCGCGGAGCGCTTCCCGACAGGCGTCTGGCCGATGTCGTCGTCGCCAAAACGGACCCTGCCCGCCGTCGCCGTCTCGAGGCCCATGACGACCTTGGCGAGCGTCGACTTGCCGCAACCCGATTCGCCAACGATCGCCACCGTCTCGTGCCGCCGGGCCGAAAAGGTAAGGGTCTCGTTGGCTTTCACGTAGCGGACGCCGCCGCCCGAGACGAGGGCGCCGATCGAGCGGTCGTAGACGGGATAGTGTTTTTGCATGTCCTCGACGCGCAGGACTTCCTCGCCACTCGCTACCGACTCCTCACGCGCGGCCGCTCGCGGCTCGATGCCGCCGATCTCGCTCCAGCGCACACAGCGGACCCCGGCGGTGGCGCTCACCTCTTCGAGCGGCAGCGTGCCGGCATCGCACAATCCGGCGCTGAATTGGTCGCAGCGCGGTCCGAAGTTGCAGCCCTCGGGGCGCTCGTGCGGCAAGGGCAGCTGTCCCCGGATCGGCACCAGCGGCCGTCCGCGCCTGTCGGCGCTCGGTAGCGGGATGCACGCGAACAGGCCGCGGGTGTAGGGATGGCGCGGTGTTCCGAAGACCTCCTCGACCGTGCCCGTCTCGACGGCTTCGCCCGAGTACATCACACAGACGCGGTCGCAGACGTCGCGGATCAAGCCGAGATTGTGCGAGATGTAGAGCAGAGCCGTGCCGTACTTCCGGCTGATGTCGCCGATCAGGCCGACGATCCCGGCCTCCACGGTGACATCGAGCGCCGTCGTCGGCTCGTCGAGCAGCAACAGCGACGGGCTCGACAGCAAGGCCATGGCGATGACGACACGCTGCTGCTGTCCGCCCGAGAGCTGGTGCGGATAGGCGGCCATGACCCGGTCGGGGTCGGGCAGGCGCACGTCGTCCAAAAGCGCCAGCGCCCGTTCGCGCGCCTCGGACTTGCCGACCCTGTCGTGGATGAGCGGCACCTCCATGAGCTGGGCGCCGACGGTGAGGCTCGGATTGAGCGCCGCCATCGGCTCCTGGTAGATCATCGAGATCTCAGCACCGCGCAACCGGCGCAGCTCGTTGCGGTTGAGTTCCGCGAGGTCACGCCCCTTGAACTTGATGGATCCGCCGACGATACCGCCGTTGTTGCCCATGTACTGCATGATGCCCATGGCGACGGTCGATTTGCCGCACCCGGATTCGCCGACCAGGCCGACGCTCTCGCCCGCCTCCATCGCGAGCGAGAAATCGGCGACGGCCGGTATCTCGCCGGCGCGCGTGTAGTAGGAGAGGCACAGGTTCTCGATCTCGAGCAGGGGCACGCTGGACCTCCCTAGTCGCGCAGCGATATCTCGCGCAACCCGTCCGCCAGCAGGTTGAAGCCGAGGACCAGGGACGAGATGGCTGCACAGGGGAACAGCACCATGTGCGGGAAGACCAGGGCCATGGGGCGTCCTTGGTTGACCATGCTGCCCCAATCGGGGTCGGGCGGCGGCAGGCCAAGTCCGAGGAAGCCGAGGACGCCGATCGTGATGGTCACGTAGCCGAGCCTGAGGCAGGCGTCGACGATGATCGGCCCGCGGGCGTTGGGCAGGATTTCTACGAGCATGATGTGCCACGGCTTCTCGCCGCGCGTTTGCGCCGCCGCTACGTAATCGCGGTTGCGCAGGTCGAGCACGAGTCCTCGGACGATGCGCATGATTCCGGGTGCCGAGGCGAACGTCACCGCAAGTACGATATTGACGCCCGAAGCGCCGACGGTCGCGATAATGATGATGTAGAGCACCAGTACCGGGAACGACAGGATGATATCGCTCACGCGCGACAGGATCTCGTCGAGCCAGCCGCGCCAGTACCCTGCCGCGAGCCCCATCAGGATACCCAAGACGTATGCGCTCAACGTTGCCAGCGGGGCATAGAAGAGAACCGTGCGCGCGCCCCACATAACCCGGCTCAAGATGTCGCGGCCAAGATTGTCGGTGCCGAACCAGAATGTGCCGCCCCCGGGTGCGGCCGCAAACGGCGCCGTCATCGGCTGGATTTGTGCGTTGGGCGGAAAGGGCGCGAGCAAGGGCGCTGTCAGTGCAACGACGATCCAAAAGACGACAATCCCCGCGCCTACCATCCCGACCGGGCTCTCACGCAACAGACCCAGGGATCGAGCCGCGCGAGCAACGGTTGTTGGCGCCCGCGTGTTGCTCGAGATGTAGTTCATTCGGTCTGCCCGCTCATCCGCTAGCCGAACCGGATGCGGGGATTGAGGAAGGTGTAGCCGATATCAGCCAGGGTTTGCGTTACCACAGCGACCGATACCGCCACCATCGTGCACGCTTCGATGACGTAGACATCCTGGTTGAGCGAGGCCTCCAGCAGCAGCGCCCCGAAGCCTTTGTAGGCGAAGAAAAACTCGACCACGATCACGCCCGACAGCAGCCAGTTGAACTGCAGCATGATCACCGTGAAGGGCGCGATCAGGGCATTACGAAGAGCGTGGCGAACGATGACACGTGAGTAGGGCAGGCCCTTGAGCACGGCCGTGCGGATATAGGGCGTCGTCATGATTTCTGCCATCGATGCCCGCGTCATGCGGGCGACGTAGCCGAAGTCATAGAGGACGAGCACCAACACCGGAAGGACGAGTTGGGCCGGGTCCCAGCCATCGATCATGCCGCTCGTGCCCGGTAACCAACCGAGCCAGAAGACGAAGATCGCGGAGATGAAAACCGCGGAGGCGAACTCGGGCACGGAGGTCGTGCCGACGCTAAGCAACGAGATCGACCGATCGAGCGCCGATCCCTCGCGCATGCCGGCGAGCACGCCGAGCAGAGACGACAGCGGTGCGATGATAGCCATCGCCGTTAGTCCGAGGATAGCCGTGTTTAGAAGGCGCGGCCAGAGCACCTCGCCGACCGGCACCCGAAATCGGATTGAGTCACCAAAATCACCGACCGCGAAGCGTCCGAGCCAGTCGAGGTAGCGAGCCCAGAACGGCTCTAGATACCCGTGCGCCTCGAGCCAAAGCTGGCGTTGCTCGTCTGTGGAGTAGGGGCCGAGTACTTTGTCGGCAACAGTGCCTGGCGACAGCTCAAGTACAAGGAATACAAGAAACGACACGGTCAGCATTGTCAGGACGAGGTAGCCCAAACGCCTTAGCAAAAATAGCGTCAAGGCTCCACCCTGCGGTCCGCTTCTGGTTTGCCTAAGCGGATGATCCCGGCGGTTGCATCGGCATCACCACCGGCAGGAAAGGGGCCGGCGCGACGGAGTGTCGGCCGGCCCAAGTTCCTTACGCCTCGACCCACACATTGTTGAAGTGATGCTCGAAAGCGTTGTTGAGCTCGTACCCTTTCACGCGCTGATGATGCGCGTTGAGCACGGGCCGCCACAAGGACTGAGAGAACACGCTTTGGTCGCGGAGGGTTTTTTCGACCTTCGCCATGACAACGCTGCGCTGCTTCGGGTCCAAGATGCCGCTCGCCTCGTCGAGCAGGCGGTCAAACTCCGGGTTGCTGTGCCCGCTTTCGTTCCACTTGCCGCCGGTTCGGTAAGCCAGCTGTAGGTTGATGACGCCGAGCGGGCGATGGCCCCAAGACGTGAAACTGAACGGCCACGTCATCCAGTTGGGCCAGTAGGCGCTTCCCGGAAGCACGTTCACCTTGACGTTGATACCAGCGGGCTTGGCCATTTCCGCTAGGGTTTGGCAGGCGTTCTGCTCCCATGTCGGGTTGGCCACGCAGTTGATCTCGAGATCAATGCCATTACCGTACCCTGCATCCTTGAGGAGCTGGCGCGCACGCTCGTGGTCCTGCTTCTCCTCACCGATCTTCGCGTACTCCGGATGGATCGGCGCTACGTGGTGATCCTCCGCTGGCAACCCTCTCCCGTTGAACACGATATCGACAATTCGATCATGGTCGATCGTTCGCCGTAACGCCTCACGTAGTCGTGCGTCGTCAAAAGGCTTTTCAGCCAATCGCATACGCGCTACTCCCGTCGCCGCCGTATCAATCACGTTCAACCGGAGATGGGGAACCTTCTTTACTGAGTCGGCTAGTTCGATGCCGAACTGATGGATTATGTCGACCTGCCCCGACACCAGCGCCGCCAACTTCGCCGACGGATCGTCGCCGAGGTCGACGTAGACAATTTTTTCGAGCGGGAAGCCGTCGCCCCAGTACTCGCCCGGAGCGCGCCTTTCGAGCGTCATCCGCTGGCCGACCGAGTGCTCCGCCAACCGGTACGGACCGGTGCCGACAGGATTGGCGCGGAGGTCCCCACCGTCGTCCGAAAATCGCCGGTGAACGAGCAGTGCCGGATAGTCGCCAAAGACCTCGGGCACGCCAAGGTCCGGCCTGTTCAAATGGAAGCGCACCGTATGGTCGTCGATCCGTTCGATGGCACCTTCGGTCATCGCGGTTCTCATGACCGCTTTGCCCTTGTCGTCCTTCTGGCCCGTATCGACGGTCGTCGTCATCGCCGAGAGCCGAGATTGGAGAGGCGTTCCCGTTGCGGGATCGAGCCAGCGCGACACGTTGAAGATGACGTCATCGGCATTGAAATCATCGCCGTTCGACCATTTGACGCCCTTGCGCACTTTGAAGGTCCAGGTCTTTAGATCCTTTGACGTCTCCCAGTCCTCGGCCAGGTACGGCCGCGAAATGTTGTCGTTGCCGACGCGAACGAAGGACTCGGTGATGTGGCGGGCGCCGTTGCCCTTCTCCGTCCAGTCGAATTTCGCCGGATCGGTAATCTCCATCACGTTCATGCCGACCCGTAGTGTGCCGCTTGTTTTGGGGGTTGCGGCGAAGGCCCGGCCGCGGCCGACCGCGCCCGCCATCGCGTACGCCGAGGCCGCGGAAACCCCGAGCAGGGTTGCGGTGCGCAGGAATTCGCGGCGGTCGATCTCGCCCTTGCGGAGCTGCTCCTTGAGCTCCGGGATATACGGATGTCGCTTGCGTTTCGTCATTCGACCCATCGTTCACTCTCCCTGGTTTCCTGCATCTCGGTTGTTGCCGGATAAATGGAACTCGGCTGATCGGGCAAATTGCTTGGCCCACGACATTTCATGTTTTTTGGATTGCCATGGGGCCTATCAGACCCCTGGGACGTGCCGCACCGTATGGACGCCGGTTGACAAATTATTGGGGGGCACGCCTTCCGATGTCAACGGCAATCGGGCGCGGTCGTCGTGCGAGCGATCTGGCGGCGCTACGGCCTACTTGCTGGTCGCGACGTACACGCCGTCCCACTCGGGGCCCGGCGGGTTGGCCTCGTAGTTGCCGAGCCGTTCCTCGTAAAGGTCGTAGAGCTCGCCGAGCGAGCCGTCGAGCGCGCGGCATTGCGCCAGTTCCTCGCGCGCCGTTTGCCAGTCCTGCTGGCGGTACGCGGCGAGCATGACGGCGTGATGGCCGGCGAGGTTCTTGCCCTTGACAGCGATAAGGTCAGCTCGAGCACGGCGTAATCGGCCGCCCGCGTGGACGTCTCCTCGCCGATGACGATGCCGACGCCGTAATTCTTGGACTGGCCCTCGAGGCGGGCGGCGAGGTTCACCGCATCGCCCAGCACCGAGTAGTCGAAGCGCTGCTCCGAGCCCATGTTGCCGACGTAGACCGGCCCCGAATTGAGCCCGATGCCGATATTGAGCCTGTGATAGTCGCGGCCGTCCGCCTCGCAATCCGCCTTGATGTTCGAGTTGACCTCCTCGAGCGCGGTGAACATCGCGAGTGCCGAATCGCAAGCGTTTGCGGCGTGTTCCTCGTCGTCGAGCGGCGCGTTCCAGAACGCCATGATGCAATCGCCCATGTACTTGTCGATGGTGCCGCTGCGCTCCAGGATCATGTTTGTCATCGGCGTGAGGAACTGGTTGATCAGTTTCGTGAGACCCTTGGGATCGCCCTTGAACTGCTCGGAGATCGTGGTGAAGCCGCGGATGTCCGCGAATAGCAGCGTCATGTCGCGGAGCTCGCTGTCGAGGACCAGGCGGTCGGGGTTGCGCGCCAGCTGCTCGACCAGTGCCGGCGACATGTAGCGGCTGAAGGCGCCCCGCACCTGGCGCCGCGAGGCCTCGGTCTTGAGGAAGTTGATGAGCGAGCCGACGAGATAGATGGCCAGGGCGGAGACCGACGGTAGGACCGGATCGAGCAGCCATAGCCGCTCGGCGTAAAGGAACCACGAGCCGCCGACAACGGCCGCGACACTCACCCCACCCAGGATGGCGACCCAGAATGCGCCGAAGCGCGGTATGAGGAAGATGAGCACCAGGCCGAGCGCGAGGAGGTAGACGATCTCGACTCCCGTCGCCCAGTCGGGGCGCTCCAGGAAGTGGCCGAGCAGTATCTGTTCAACCGCCTGGATGTGGATCTCGACGCCAGGGATCACCGGCGCCAGCGGCGTCGTGCGCAAATCGAACAGGCCGGCCGCGCTGGTGCCGACGAAGACGATCTGGCCCTCGATTTCCGCCGGATCGAAATCATCGCTGAAGAGCCGCCACGCCGGAATCCGGCGCTCGGGGATGCTGCCGGTGTCGTGCAGCCAGATGCGCCCGGCGCCGTCGGTCGGCACCTCGATGGCGCCGATCTTGATATGATTGACGCCGGTCTGCTCGCCGTACGCGGTCTCTCCGCTGGCGCCCGACGACTTGACGATGTTGGTGCGTGCGCCTTGGGCGACGCGCAGGGCCTCCGTCACAAGCGAGGGGTACAGGGTGTCACCGATGGTGAACAGGAGCGGCACCCGCCGCACGATGCCGTCGGTCTCCGGCACGAGATTGAAGCTGCCGTTGCCGCTCGCGGCCTCCTGCAGGGGCGGCAGGTTGACGATGGCGCCACGAAAGGCGGGCACGAACGGCTTGGGGTCGTCGCCCACAAAGGCGAAGGTTCCTTTCGTGACCGGCAGCCGGTCGCTGCCCGTATTGGTCAAGACGAAGCCGGTCACGACGTTGGCCTGGGCGAACACTTCGCCCAGCACCCGGTCGTGGTCCGGGAGCTTGTCGGTGGCGCCCCGTAGCGCCTCGAGCTCGGGCGTCGCCGGCCACAGAGGCAGGACGTTGTCGGGCGAGGTGCGGTCGGGCTCGGCGAACACGATGTCGAAGACGATGGCGGCGGCGCCCATGTTCGCGAGGCGCGCGGTCATGTCGGCGACGTAGGTGCGTGGCCACGGCCACTGGCCGATCCTCTCCAGCGACTCGTCGTCGAGGTCGACGAACTTGACCGGCGTCGGCTCGTAGGTGCGCGGCTTGATGCGCTGGAAGGTGTCGAAGATCTTGAGCTGGACCTCCTCGACCGCGGGCACCAGGACCCGCACCCCGAGCGCCAGAGCCAGCACCGCGAGCGGTACCAAATAGTGGAGCCAGTTGCGCAAGCGTTTCATCGCCAGAGTATACCCCGGTGGGCGCTGCGAAGGGAGCGGAAGCCGCGCCAGCCTGCGCCCGGGTTTGCCGCCGACGCGCTGGCAACGCTCGTATTGCGCGACGCAGCAAACACCTTTAGGCATGGGAGCAGCCGCGCGGGCTCGGCCCATGCGTGTGGCGGCGCGTCGACGACAGCAGGCCCATGGATCACGTCTTTCACCGCCATTGCGACGACGCGCTTCCCGTGGCCGTCGCGGGCGAGGGCCTCTACGTCATCGACCGTGACGGCCACCGCTACATCGACGCTTCCGGCGGTGCCGCGGTGTCGACGCTCGGGCACAGTGACGCGGACGTGCGCCGGGCCATCAAGCGGCAGGTCGACCAGCTCGCGTTCGCGCACACGGCGTTCTTCACTACCGAGGTCGCCGAGGAGCTCGCCGACACCCTCGTCGCCGACGCGCCCGACGGGCTCGATCGCGTCTACTTCACCTCCGGCGGCTCGGAGGGCATCGAGGCCGCGCTCAAGCTCGCGCGCCAGTACTACGTCGAGACCGGCCGGCCCGAGCGCTGCCGCTTCATCGCCCGCCGCCAGAGCTATCACGGCAACACGCTCGGCGCGCTCGCCGTCGGCGGCAACGCGGCCCGGCGCCAGCCCTTCCTGCCGCTGCTCATGGAGGTGAGGCACATCGCGCCCTGCTTCGCGTACCGCTACCGCGACGCGGGCGAGAGCGACGAGGCCTACGCGCTCCGTGCGGCGGGCGAGCTGGAGGCGGCGATTCACGAGCTCGGGCCGGACACCGTGGCCGCGTTCATTGCCGAGCCCGTGGTTGGCGCCACCAGCGGCGCGGTCACCGCCGTGCCCGGCTACTTCCAGCGCATCCGCGAGATCTGCGACCGCTACGACGTTCTCCTCATCCTCGACGAGGTCATGTGCGGCGCCGGCCGTACCGGTACCCTGCACGCCTGCACCCAGGAGGGCGTCAGCCCCGATCTCCTGGTCCTCGCCAAAGGGCTCGGCGCCGGCTACCAGCCCATCGGCGCGATGCTCGTGGCCGCGCCCCTCTTCGCCGCCATCCGCGAGGGCTCCGGGTTCTTCCAGCACGGCCACACCTACATCGGTCACGCCACCGCCTGCGCCGCGGCGCTCGCTGTTCAGAGGGTGCTGCGCGAGCGCGACCTGCTCGCCAATGTACGACGGCAGGGCGAGGTCCTCGCCGATGCGCTCCTCGAGCGCTTCGGCAACCACCCGCACATCGGCGACATTCGTGGGCGCGGCCTGTTCCGCGCCATCGAGCTGGTCGCCGAGCGCGGCGGCGACGCGCCCTTCGATCCGGCGCTGCGGCTCCACGCGCGGATCAAGGCGGAGGGCATGGCGCGCGGCCTCATCTGCTACCCGGGCGGCGGCACCATCGACGGCGAGCGCGGCGATCACGTGCTCATCGCGCCACCCTTCATCGTCGAGGAGGCCGATGTCGCCGATATCGTCGCGCGGCTCGGCGAGGCCGTCGATGCCGCGGTCGCCGGGCTGCCCGCTTGACACCCCTGATCATCGGCGTTGCGCCCAACGGCGCGCGCAGGACCAAGGCCGATCATCCGGCGCTGCCGCTTTCGCCGGCTGAAATCGCCACGACCGCCGCTGCGTGTCGTGAGGCCGGCGCGGCGCTGTTGCATCTACACGTCCGCGATCGCGACGGCGGCCACACGCTCGATCCGGGCACCTACGGCGAAGCGATCGCGGCGGTGCGGCGCGCCGTGGGCGAGGACCTTATCATCCAGGTCACCAGCGAATCGGTCGGGCGCTATACGGCGGCGGAGCAGATGGTCGCGGTCCGGGCGCTGCGGCCCGAAGCGGTCTCGCTCGCGCTGCGCGAGATCATCCCCGATGAAGCCGGGGAGGCGGATGCGGCCGGTTTCCTCGCTTGGCTAGAACGTGAGCGCGTTCTTGCCCAGTACATCCTGTTCGCGCCCGAGGAGATGGAGCGCTACGACGATTTGTGCCGGCGCGGCGTGATCCCAGGGGCCCATCACGCGGTGCTTTTCGTGCTTGGGCGCTACAGCAGAGACGGCCAGTCGGTGCCCACCGATTTGCTACCGTTTCTCGCCACGACGAGCGGGCTGTCGCCGCCGCCGGGCACCTGGACGGTGTGCGCCTTCGGGGCGCGCGAAGGCGCTTGCGCGCTCGCGGCCGCGACACTCGGCGGACACGTGCGCGTGGGCTTCGAGAACAACCTACATCTAGCCGACGGCTCGCTGGCGACCGACAACGCGGCGCTCGTGGATCAGGTGCGCCGGGGTGCAGAGCTGATCGGACGCCCGGTCGCGACGGCGGCGCAAGCGCGCGAGACCCTGTCGGCTGGATGAGGTCGCCCGGCGCGTAAAAACCGCCTATAGTCCGTTCTAATCGCGGCGCATCTCGTTTCTCGCGCGCCCCGACGCGGAACGCCTGGGCGGACTGCACCGCCGAGGATCAAAGGGAGGGATTACCTTCATGAAACGCATAGTGAGTTCTGTTTTCTCGATGGCCCTGGCGGTTGCCGTGGGCGCCTTGCTGTCGTGGCCCGATGCGGCTCAGGCGCAGGGCAAGCGCTTCATTTCCATCGGCACGGGTGGGCCGACGGGCGTCTACTTCGTGGTC
This sequence comes from Alphaproteobacteria bacterium, assembly GCA_965261735.1. Lineage (GTDB taxonomy): Bacteria > Pseudomonadota > Alphaproteobacteria > SHVV01 > SHVV01. The sequence goes on along the minus strand of OZ253470.1, from coordinate 3,701,073 downwards.
GGCAACTCGATCTGCCGCATGGTCCACAAGGAAGCCACGGAAGGACGCAGCAAGGGCCGCAAGCACGGCATCCGCTGCTCGGCCCCGTCGACCGCGGGTTCGACTTACAACATCAATAATATCAAGGAGGGCGAGTTCGATTTTGGCGTCGCCCAGTCGGACTGGCAGTTTCACGCCTTCAACGGCTCTAGCAAATACGAGGGCAACAAGTTCGACAAGCTGCGCGCGGTCTTCTCGATTCACCCCGAGCCCCTGCACATCATCGTCGGTGACAAGACGGGCATCATGGGGTGGGACGACCTCAAGGGTAAACGGGTCAATATCGGCAACCCCGGCTCCGGGCAACGCGGCACCACCGACTTCCTGCTGCAGGAGCACGGGGTCGACAAGAGCTACTTCAAGCTCGCGACCGAACTCACCTCGACGGAGCAGTCGAAGGCGCTGTGCGACGGCAAGATCGACGCTTATATCTACACCGTCGGCGTGCCCAATGCCGGCGTCTCCGTGGCCACCGACGGCTGCGGCGCCAAAATCGTCGACTTCACGACCTCGGTCGCGAAGGGTTTGGTCGATGCGCGGCCGTACTACGCCTGGGCGACCATTCCCAGTGGTACCTACAAGACGACCGACAAGGACGTGACCACGTTTGGCGTGATGGCCACGTTCGTGAGCAGCACCGACGTCCCGGCGGACGTCGTTTATGAGGTGACGCGGGCGGTGTTCGAGAATCTTGACGACTTCAGGAACCTGCACCCCGCGTTCAGGAACCTCGATCCCAAGCTGATGATCAAAAACGGGTTGTCGGCACCGATCCACGACGGCGCCGCCAAGTACTACAAGGAAAAGGGCTGGATGTAGCCCGGACCCGAAAAGGCCGGCGCTCCCGACAGGGCGCCGGCCTTTCTTCTTGAATACTAGGTAGCGGCATGGCCACGGCCGACGCAGGCGGCCTCGCGCCCAAGGCGCCCGCCGATCCCGAGCAGCTCCTCGAGGAGATCGAGTATTCGGGCCGTAACCTGGGGCCACGGCTTGCCGTCGTCGTCAGCCTGATCGCGCTCGCCTGGTCGCTGTTCCAGCTGTGGATCGCTTCGCCGCTTCCGTTCCTCTTCGACTTCGCAATCATCGTCGGCGTCCCGGCGCGCGGCATCCACCTCGCCTTCGGACTGGTGTTGTGTTTTCTGATGTTCCCGGCGGCCAAGCGCCTGGCGACGCGGGCGCTGCCCCTCCACGACGTCGCCATCGCGCTCCTCGGAGCCGGCTGCGCGCTGTACATGTATTTCGGCTACACCGGACTGACCGTGCGGGCCGGCACGCTTCTCGTCTACGACCTCTCGTTCCTCGGTGTCGACTTCAGGCTTCCCGTCGAAGCCATTCTCGGCGGCATCGGCATCGTCCTGTTGCTCGAGGCGGTGCGGCGCAGCATCGGCCTGCCTCTGGTGATCGTCGCCAGCGTGTTTCTTGTTTACTCGGTCTTCGGGCAGTCCATGCCGGACCTCATCTCCCACAAGGGCGTGTCGCTGAACCGGCTGATCGGCTATCAGTGGCTCGGCGGCGAGTCGATCTTCGGCATTCCGATCGACGTTTCGGTGAGCTTCGTCTTCCTGTTCGTGCTGTTCGGGGCGCTCTTGGACAAGGCCGGCGCCGGCAAGTATTTCCTCGACTTGGCCTTCGCCATGGTCGGCAGGTTCCGCGGTGGGCCCGCCAAGGCGGCGATCCTGGCCTCGGGCATGACCGGGGCGATTTCCGGCTCGTCGATCGCCAACGTGGTGACTACCGGCACGTTTACGATTCCGGTGATGAAGCGGATGGGCATGCCAGCGGTGAAGGCCGGGGCGATCGAGGTCGCGGCCTCGACCAACGGTCAGCTCATGCCACCGATCATGGGCGCGGCGGCCTTCATCATCGCCGAGTTCATTGGCATCCCGTATTTCGACGTGATCGTGGCCGCCGCCATTCCCGCCGTCATCAGCTATTTGGCGCTCTTGTACATCTCGCACCTGGAGGCGCTGAAGCTGGGGCTGAGAGGTTTGCCGCGTGCGGATATTCCGCGGCTGCGCCGGACCTTCGTGGGTGGCGTCCATTTCTTGATCCCCATTGCCGTCTTGATCTACCTGCTGATGGTCCAGCGCTGGACCGCCAGCAGCTCGGTCTTCTACTCGATCATCGTCATGATGATTATCATTCTCGCTCAGCACGTTGCGGCCGCGTTGCGGAGCGGCGGCACGCCGATCTGGCTGGCGCTAGCGGGCGGCTTCGCCGCCATCTATGTTGGTTTGGTGGCCGGCGCCCGCAACATGATCAGCATCGCCGTTGCCGTGGCCGCCGCCGGCGTCATCGTCGGCTCGGTGTCCTCGACCGGCCTCAGCAACGCGATGATCGGCGTCGTCGAGGCGGTCTCGGGCGGCAACATTTACATTCTCTTGGGGCTCACCGCCGTCCTGTGTCTCATCTTGGGAATGGGCCTACCGACGACGGCGAACTACATCGTTGTCGCATCGCTGATGGCTGGCGTGATGGTCGAGCTCGGGGGCGCCTCTGGAATCGTCCTGCCGCTCATAGCGGTCCATCTCTTCGTCTTCTACTTCGGCATCCTTGCGGACGATACGCCCCCCGTCTGCCTCGCCGCATTCGCGGCCGCGGCCATATCACGGGCCGACCCCATCAAGACAGGGATCCAGGGGTTCGCCTACGACATCCGTACCGCGATCCTCCCGTTCGTTTTCATTTTCAATCCGGAATTATTGTTGATCGGCGTCGAAAGCCTTTGGCACGGCTTGCTCGTGTTCGCGATGTCGCTGTTGGCCATCCTCGGCTTCGCCTCGATGACCCAAGGCTGGATGATCGTCAAGCTCAAGCTTTACGAGGGCGTGCTGCTGGCGGTCGTGGTGCTGGCGCTCTTCCGGCCCGATTTCATGCTCAATCAGGTCTACCCGGCCTTCGCGCCGGTAGCGCTCGCCGAGTTCGCCGCCGGCGACGTTGGTATCGAGCCGGGACGAAAGATTCGCATTCACGTCGTCCGGGAGACCAACTACGGCGATCGCTTCAAGCTGTTCGTGCTCGAGACGCCGGCCGACGGTGCCGCCGGAGGCGAGGCCTACGGCATCACGATCGAGCCCGCCGACGAAGGTCGCCACGCGGTCACCGCTCTCACCTTCGACGGCCTCGCGGAAGGCGCGGGGATCGACTTTGGCGACTACGTGACCGACGTCGATATCGAGCAGCTCGGCCGGCCGGCCAAGGAGTTGGTCTACCTGCCGGCCTTGGCGATCCTCGGTCTCGTTGTGTGGATGCAGATGCTGCGTCGGCGGCGCGTGGCGGCGGTGGCCGAGTCGGCGCCGTAGGGGCGGCTTGTGTCAGCGCACGAGGGGAGCGCGCCGATGTATCGGAAGATCCTGTTTCCCGTCGATCTCAGCAACCAGGACGTGCAGGTGAAGGCCCTGTCGGTCGCGATCCAATGGTGTCAGGCGTTTGCGGCCGAGCTCCACGTCCTCACCGTCATTCCCGACTACGGCCTTTCTTATGTCGCGCAGTATTTCCCCAACGGTGACATCGAGAAGATGAGCGCCGAGGTGAGCGAGAAGCTCGCCGGATTTATCGCCGAACAGGTGCCCGAAGAGGTCGCGGCGACGGCCCTCGTCCGGCACGGTACGCCTTACAACGAGATCCTCACGACGGCCGAGGAGATCGGCGCCGACCTCATTATCATGGGGTCGCATCGACCGGAGTTCAGCGACTACCTGCTCGGCCCCAATGCGTCGCGCGTGGTGCGTCACGCCGCCATTTCGGTGCTCGTCGTCCGCTAGGAGGCCAGGTTCGCGGCCCTCCGCTCAGGGTAAGGCCTCGGCTTGTAAGCCGGGGCTAGGAGCCGGGGACGCCCTTGAGGTAAGAGACCACTTCGCGGCGCTGCTCGAGGCCCTTGAGCTTGAAGACCATCTTGTTCTTGACCGTCTTGCGACCTCAGGAAGGCCTTGAGGAAGGCCTTGGGATCGGCGACGCACTCGACGATCTGGTCCTCGCTCCACACCAGGCCCTTGGCGCCCGCGTCTTTCATCGCCTTGGAATATTTGAACTTTGCGATGGTGCCGGCGGGGCGGCCGACGACGCCGTACAGGCTGGGACCGACCTTGTTCTTGCCGGCGACGATGGTGCGACAGGCCTTGCACTTCTTGAACACCTTTTCACCGTTGGCGGCATCGCCGGCGGCAAGGCTGGCGCCGCTGGCCAGAGCCATTCCGCTCGCGATCGCCAACGCCCACATCCACCGTGCCGCCATGGTCCTCTCCTAGCCCCTGTTACAAGTAGCCGAGTCGGCGCCACGCCGCGCCGGCATCACGGAACGCCCGCAGCGACTGCCGCGCCTGCCGGAAGTCCGCGTCTTTCGCGGCGACCTCGTCGGCGACCTCGGCCCACGCCGCCTTGAACGCCGCCAGCATGGGGGCGGGCCAGCGATGAATCTGCACCCCGCGCGCGCTCAGGTCGGCGAGCGCCGCGTGCTGGATCGCCTCGCCCTCGGCCAGGGTGTGCTGGACGTTGTCGCCGCAGGCGGCCTCGATCCACGCCCGCTGAAGGTCCGCGAGGCCGTTCCATTTCTCCAGGTTGATGATGAGCTCGACGATGGTCGACTGTTGATGCCAGCCGGGGAAGTAGTAGTGCTTGGCGACCGCATCGAATCCGAGCGCGACGTCGATCGCCGGCATCGAGTATTCGAGGGCGTCGAGGGTGCCCTCCTGAAGCGCCGGGAACACGTCGCCCGCGGGCAGGCGCGTGGTCACGCCTAGCTTGCGCATGACCCGGCCGCCGAGGCCGTAGAAGCGCATCTTGAGGCCGGCGAGGTCGGCCACCGAACCGATCTCTTTGCGGAACCAGCCCGAGGCCTCGGGCGCGGCAACCGCGCACACGATGCCCTTGACGCCGTGTCGCTCATAGATGCGGTCGTGAATCTCCTGGCCGCCGCCAAAGCGCATCCAGGCCAGATACTCGGCCGCGCCGGGACCGAAGGGCACGGCCGCAAAGAAGGCGGCAGCCGGAATCTCGTCACTCCAGTAGGCCGCCAGTGACCAGCCTGCCTCGACCGTACCGGATTTGACGGCGGTGAAAACGTCGGAGGCGTCCGCCGCCGTTCCCGGCTCGGCAAAACCGAGTTCGATGGTACCGGCCGAGATGCGCGCGAGGGTCGCCACGAGCCGCTGGCCGCCGGTCCCGAGCTGGACGAGCGTGCCCGGAAAAGCGCTCGCCATGCGCCAGCGCACGGGCTCACCCGGCGCGCTCGGCTCCGCCGGTGTGGCGGTCGCGGGTGTGGGCGCCGGCGGGCGTGTCGGCGCGATCGCACCGACGGCGATCAGGACGCCGGCGGTGAGGCCGAACAGGACGCCGAACGCGACCGGCTGGAACAGCCCGCGCCGAGGCTCGCGCGGCGTCGCGGGACCGCTCGAGCCGCTGCCCGCGGCTCCTGTTCCGTCCGGCGAAGAGCTTCCTGCGCCTGCCTCGCTCATGGCCGAACACCCCTAATGCCGAGGATCGCGGCCCGAAGTGTATACAGGGCACGGGCATTTGCAAATCCGACGCGCTTGCGCCTCGCGGCCTCGCCCGCAGCCCCTCTGCCGCGAACGGCGCGCTTCCTTGATCGCGATTCGGCGCCATGCCATGGTGCGGCCCCGGGGGCGTGCCGTGCGCTCGAATCGACGTCGGGTACCGAGAGATGAGTGTCGGTGCTGGGTGGTGTCTGACGTCAGCGCCTTTGGGATTGGAGCGGCTATGCTGGCCTCGGTAAGCGCGGCTATGAGCACTTCGCTGTTGCCGAGTGTGGTGATCCAGAGGTTGCCGAGCAATACCTGCCGATCATCCATCTGGTTTTCGCCAACCTGAAGACGTGGCTGATCGGTATCCACCACGGCGTTAGCCACCAGCACCTACAAGCCTACCTCAACGAGTTCACCTTCCGCTTCAACAGGCGGTTCTACCCGTTCAACGCCTTCCGCTCATTGCTCGGCATCGCGGGCGACACCTCTGCTCCAACCTATGCCGAGCTTTACTCGGGAGAGTGGCGGCACCCTACATGTAGCGGTCATGGGTGTTAACCGGATAGGCAAGCAAAGAACTAACAAACTTGTCCAACCGATCCGAGAAGTTGGACAAAATCGGGGCATAAGTCATTGATCACAAAGTGGTAATTTCTCAGGTGGAAGATCCGATCCGGACTTGCCGCGGGTCGACTGGCAACTCGTCGTTGAAGTGCCGGTCGCCGCGGGCGGTCTCGAGACGACGCGGATCGCGCTTAAGAGCGATCCGATCGAGCTGCAATACTTCGCCGACGCGCGCTGGGCCGAGGCGGCGCCGAGCCTCGTTCAGACCCTTGTGGTCGAATCGTTCGAGAACACCGGCAAGATCGTAGCGGTGGGGCGCCAGGCGATCGGCCTACGCTCGGATTTCAACCTCAAGAGCGAGCTGAGGGAGTTCCAGGCCGAGTATTTCGACGGCGCCGACGTGCCCGTGATCCGGGTCACGGTCAACGCCAAGGTGATACGCCAACCGCGGCGCGAGATCATCGCCTCGGAGACCTTCCAACACGAGGCGCGGGCCTCCGGTGAGAGTATGTCGGCCGTCATCGCCGCGTTCGACGACGCCCTCGGCAAGGTGCTCAAGCACATCGTCGAGTGGACCCTGAGGACGGCGCGCTAACGGGCGTGGCGCGCGATGCCAGGTCCGCCGGTCACTCCGCCCGTGCCAGCATGCGCGCGAGCTCTGTGATCCGGTCTGCGTTCTCGAGCTTGTTGCGCCAGGCGGCGGGGATTTTCTCGATCCCGAGATAGGCGCCCGAGACGGCGCCGGCCATGGCTCCGAGGGCATCCGCGTCGCCGCCGTTGAGCACGGCACACAAGAGGCACTCCTCGAACGACGCGAGGTGGCTCAGGAAGGCATAGAGCGTGAACTGGAGGCACGGGCCGACGTGCCCGCCTGCACCGCGCTCGCTCGCCGCCTCGGCCGGGGTCGCCTCGCGAGCGAGCAGCGCGACGACCTCCGCGAGGCGTGCGCGAATGTCCGCGGTCCTCGAGAACTGCACCATCGCGCGCAGGAAGTCGGCCATCGGGAACCGCGCCGCCGGGTCGAGGCCCGTCGCGTAGGCGACCATCCAGGCCTGGACCGCGGCACCGTCGATGCCCTCCGGATGCGCGTGCGTCACCCGGGCCGACTCGGCCACCTTGGCCCATAAGTCCCGAGAATCGCGGAAGCGCAGCGCGAGCGGCGCGACTCGGACGGCGCCGCCGCTGCCCTTCGATCCCTGACCGTCGTGAAGGGCGCGCGCCGCCTCGACGTACGGGGTAGCGCGCTTTCCGGCCTCGGCGAATACTTGTGGGGTACCCATGTCGGAGCCGCGCCAGGGCCCACGCGAGTAGCCGGCGCGCAAAATGTCACCGAGGTGCTGGGCGTCGACGTCGCCGGCCGCGAGGACGGCCTCCGCGACCCCGATCATCATGGCGGTCTCGTCGGTGTAGGTCAGGCGCTCGGTCTGGTTGAGCCAGCCCACGAGGCGGTCGCGATCATCGTGGATCGTCGCAAGCTCGCCGACGGCGTCACCGATGGCGCAGCCCATCATGGCGCCGAGGAATTTCGATTCGAGCGTGCGCGGATTCACGAGTCTGTCGCGGTACGCCGATCGCTCGGGTGAGCGGCATGCGCCGGCGTCAGCGGCGCCTCAGGCGACGGCCTTGACCGCGTTGCAGGCCATGCGGTACACGGCAATGCGCTCGCGAAAGTCGGTGGGGACGGAGATCGAGCGAAACGACTTCCAGTCCACCACCGAGAGGATCAAGCGGGCGCCAAAGCAGTCCTCGCCGGCTTGAGTGCGTCCCTTGACCCGAAACGGGATCGTCGAACGCAGGCCCTCCTCTTCGACCAGGACCTCCATCTCGAACGCATCCCCCGGGTTGAGCCGGCTGAAGAAGTCGATGCTGGCATGGACGATCGGTGAGGCAATGCCGCGCTCGGCGATCATGTCGTACCACCCCGTATCGAGCACGGCGCGAAACCAGCCCTCGACGGCCTCGGCCACGTAGTCGAGAAAGCGCGGCGTGTAAACCATCTGCGCCGGGTCGCACTCGCCCCATAGCACGGTCCGGCGCATGATGAACGGGGCCTCAGCGGCCGTCGCGTTTGCCGCCGGGCGCCGCGCCGTCGCGCTCGGCACCGCTCTCACGCGTCGCTTGGGCGCGGCCATTGCAAATCCCTCTTGGCCTGCGGCGGGGCCGCAGCCGTAGCGCCATATTTACCCGAAACCATGGCCCGGAACAATTCGATTTCCGGCGCGAGGAGAGCCGAAGTCGGGCCGCAGCGGGCGCCAACGGCGTGGCCGCGGAGGGCTGACGTGCGAGCCTTGCTCGGCTGGCGCGGCTGCGCCGGGCGCGCTAGGGTTTCGCTCATGGCCACCGGCAAGCCAACGCCCGCGCAGTTGCGCTACCTTCGGCACGGGCTCAGTCAGCCGGGTGGCAAGCTCCCGCTGTTCGACAGCAACGGCCGGCAGATCAGCCCAGACACGATTCGGGGGTGCATTCGCGGGGGCTGGGCCGAGCCTTGGTTCGCCAACCCGATCAAACCCGACTGGCTGGTGTGCAAGTTGACGGACGCCGGGCGCCGCGCCGGGGGTGCCGCCAGCGAAGGCCGGCCGTCGAGCGGCGCCGATGCCTGGCGATTGCCGGGCCGCACCCGCGCGTGATATCTGAGCGCATGTTCGGCACCCACCTGGACCTCGCTTACGCGACGGCCTTTTTCGTCCTCATTCATTTCCTGGTCTCCGGCTCGCCCCTTCGCGGCGTCTTCGTCGGTATCGTCGGCGAAGCCGCATTTCGCGGGTTGTTTGCGCTCTTTTCGCTCGCCGGTCTGGTATGGATGGCGGCCGCCTACCGGGTCGCGCCCTACGATCCCGTTTGGTCCGCCGGCTGGTTCACGCATGTGCCCCATGCGGTGATGCCGTTCGCCCTCATTGCTCTCGTGGCCGCCCGAACGACGCCCAGTCCGACGGGCATCGGAGGCGAGAAAAGGCTGGCCGAGCCGCCCCGCGGCATCGCCCGGATCACGCGCCACCCCATGATGTGGGCGGTGGCCCTGTGGGCGGCGGCGCACCTAGTGGCACGGGGCGATGTCGCGGCCCTCATCTTTTTCGGCGGGCTGCTCGTGCTCTCGCTGTTCGGGCCCCTGCAGATCGATGCCAAGCGCCGGCACGCCGACCGCGACACCTGGCGGGACTATGCCGCCGTCACCTCCTACCTGCCCTTTGGCGCCGTTATCGCCAGGCGGACGCGGCTGAGCTGGAGCGAGATCGGCTGGCGCCCCGTGGCCCTGGGGCTCGCGATCTATGCCGCCCTACTCTTGGCCCATCGGCTGCTGTTCGGTACCGGCCCGGGATTCGGCTGGTAGAGGCCGACGCCGGACCCAATCCACACCAGTCATTGCTGCCGGGTTGACAGGCGTTGGTGGCCCTCTATATTTAATGAGGTGGTTAACTATTCGCCACGGCGGCTCGACCGCACTTTTTCCGCGCTTTCCGATCCCACGCGCCGCGCCATCCTGGCGCGACTGGCGCTCGGCGAGGCCTCGGTGGGCGAGCTCGCCGACCCATTCGAAATCTCACTGCCCGCCGTGTCGCGCCACCTCAAGGCGCTGGAGGCGGCGGGCCTCATCAGCCGCCGCAGGGATGGGCGGGTCCACCACTGCCGGCTCGAGGCCGAGCCGCTCCGTGACGCCGCCGTTTGGATTGCCGACTACCATCGCTTCTGGGAAGGGCAACTCGATCGCCTCGCCCAATATCTCGATGATCTAACCGAGGAGGATGCCGGTAAATGACGACGCCCGGCGCGATCGCGCAGGAGAAGGAAAGCCCTAACACGTTGCGGCTCGAGCGAGTGTTCAGGGCCCCGCCCTCGACCGTATTTAGAGCCTGGACCGACCCCGGCGAGCTCGCCAAGTGGTGGGGCCCGGATGGATATGAGACCACCGTGGACGCCTTGGACGTGCGCCCCGGCGGCCGCTACCGCACCGGCATGACCGGACCCGACGGCACGCAGCTGTGGGTCGGCGGCGTTATCAAGGAGGTGACCGAGAACGAGCGCCTGGTGTTCACCTCGGCCTGGGAAGAGGACGGCGTTCCGGGCCATGAAACCCAAGTCACGCTGACGCTGCGCGACAGGGGGGGCGGCACCGAGATGTTGTTGGTCCACGAGTTCTTCACCGACCGCGAGTCGTGCAACAACCACGAGCACGGATGGTCGAGCTCGTTGACCTGTCTCGAAGACGCTGGCGATCGCCACCTATGCCGACCTCGCGTTCGACGGTCTGAAGCTGCAACCAGCGGCGCCCAGAGGCCGTGCGCTCATGATGCAATGGACCAGTGTCGTCATCGACTACGTGTATCAATATGCGGTCCACGACGTGGTGATCGAGCGCCTGGCAGCTCCGTCCCGGGGCCGCGAGCCGGACGAAGAGAAGATCAAGAATGCGATTCCACACGTGAAACACTGCATGTCGGTGATCGACCGGGCCCTCGGAGGCACACCCTATCTCGCGGGTGCCGACCTTTCGCTCGCTGATCTCTACGTTGCCCCGATCGTTTCCTACCTCAAGATGCTGCCCGAGGGGCAGGAGGCGCTGGCCGGCCTGTCGTGTGTGGACGCCCCCGTTGATGCAAGCAGTTTTTGGTCGGCTCGGTGCATGCGGTCAGGTGCTGTCGTGTGTCCGGCCTCTCTATGCGGCAGATGACACGCCGCGGGCCCGTATGGAGATACGCGGATTGGGTCCAAATCGGTTACGCGAGCTTGAAAGCTCTCCGTTCGGATGCTGGTTTTCCCAACCCGGTCTCGTTGACCTTTGCCCTTACCTGTCCTCCGTCGTGCCCACATCCCCGACGGCTTCCCGCACTTCGCCGTTCTCTCAGGCGGTGGCGGGAGCCCGGTAGCTCTCCTTCTTCGTCAGTAGCGCCCAGACGATGCGCGCCATCCTGTTGGCCAGCGCCACCGCGACGAGCATCCTCGGCTTGCGCGCCAGCATCCCGGCCAGCCAGGGGTCCGTCGTCACGCCGCGCCGAACCGCCCAGCGGACCACAGTCATCGCGCCTGTGATCAGCAGCCGTCTCAGATCGCGCTGGCCCATCTTCGATATCTTGCCCAGCTTCGGCTTGCCGCCGGTCGTGTGCTGGCGCGGCACGAGGCCGAGCCAAGCGGAGAAGTCGCGGCCGCGCCGGAAACTCTCCATCGGCGGTGCGAAGGCCTGGATTGCCATCGCGCTGATCGGCCCGATCCCCGGCACGCTCATCAGGCGCCTCGCCTCCTCATCCTGCCGTGCTCTCACGTGGACCTCCCTCTCCAGGCCCGCAATCTTCGCATCGAGGCCGGCGATCTGCTCAAGCAGAAGGCCGGCCAGCTCGCGGACCGCTTCCGGCAACCTCGAAGCCGGTCCCTCAAGCGCCGAGGCCAGCCGGCCGACATGAGCCGGCCCCTGCGGGGCAATGACACCGAACTCCGCCAGATGGCCGCGCAGCGCATTAATCGTCTGGGTGCGCTGGCGCACCAGAAGATCGCGCGTCCGGAACAGCATGCCCCGAGCCTGCTGTTCCTCCGTCTTCACAGCCACAAAGCGCATGGTCGGCCGCGACGACGCCTCGCAGATCGCCTCCGCATCCGACGCGTCGTTCTTTTGCCGCTTGACGTACGCTTTGACGTAGATCGGTGGGACCAGTCGCACCGCATGGCCGAGACTGCCGATCTCCCGGCCCCAATGGTGCGCGCCGCCGCACGCCTCCATCGCCACCGTGCAGCGTGGCTGCGCAGCCACAAAGTCCAACAGCTTCGCCCGGCTCAGCTTCTTGCGGAACGCAACCAACCCATCCGCCCGCGCACCGTGCAGCTGAAAGCTGTTCTTCGCCAGATCGATCCCGATCATGTGAACCTGTTCCATGGACGCCCCCTTCCTCGCTTGGCGTTAACAACACCGCCAACCTGGCACATCGCGATGCCGTCGGGAGGGGCGTCCACCCCATCGGTTGCGCTGTATTTTAGCGCCGGCATTTGGTATTCCAGGGTCGCTTGCCGAGATGACGGCATCGACACTACACGACGCCTCTGGCCCCTAAATGAGCTTCAAGATCAAATTCTGGGGCGTGCGCGGCAGCATCGCCTGTCCCACGGCGCAGCACATCGGCTTCGGCGGGAACACGAGCTGCGTCGAGGTGTCGCTCGGCGGACAGCGCGTGATTCTCGACGCCGGCACGGGCTTGCGCGAACTCGGTCACTGGTTCCTGCGCAAGGACCTGAAGCACGCGACGATGCTGCTGAGCCACACGCACTGGGATCACATCAACGGCTTTCCGTTTTTTGCGCCCTCCTTCCGCGCCGATCGTTCCTTCGTGCTGATGGCCGGTCACCTGCACGACCACGGCGGCGTCGAGAAGGTCCTCGCCAACCAGATGTCGAGCCCCATCTTTCCGGTGCCACTGGAAAAGATGGGCTCGAAGATGGAGTTCGCCGACTTCAAGCCGGGTGACACCTTCGGACTCGGCGAAGGGATCACGGTGAAGACGGCGGCGCTCAACCATCCTGGCGGCGCAACGGGCTACCGCATCGAGTTCCGCGGCAAGGCCATGTGCTACGTCACGGACCTGGAGCATGTGATCGGGGCGCCCGACGAAACCGTGCTCGGCCTTATCGAGGGCGCGGACTTCGTGATCTATGACAGCACCTACACCGACGACGAGTTTCCCGGCCGCATGGGCTGGGGCCATTCGACCTGGCAGGAGGGCGTGCGCCTGTGCCAAGCCGCCGGCGCCAAGACGCTGGCGATTTTCCATCACGACCCCGACCATGAGGACCCGTTCATGGAGGAGCTGGAGAGCGAGGCATCGCGAATGTGGAGCGGCGCCGTCGTTGCCCGCGAGCACATGCGCTTCAATCTCCTCTAGCAGGCTGCTGAAAAAGTCCTCGCCTTTGCAGTTGTGACATGATTCTGTGATTCCTTCGAGTGATGGAGGATGGCATGCGGGGTCGAGATCAAAGCAGTGGCAATTTATTCAGCTACGTAGACTTGGAAGAGCGTGTTCCGGATGATCATCCGCTGCGTCTGATCCGTGAGATCGTGAACGACGTATTGGGGTCTCTATCTTCGGAGTTCGAGACGCTTTATTCCCACATGGGTCGCCCATCGATCCCGCCGGAGAAGCTTCTTCGAGCGTTACTGTTGCAGGCGTTTTATTCGATCTGCTCGGAGCGTCAGCTGATGGAGCAGCTAAACTTCAACATGCTGTTTTGCTGGTTTGTGGGGCTTGGGCTGGACGATGGCGTGTGGGACGCCAGCGCGTTCTGCCACAACCGGGACCGTCTTCTGGAGGCGGAGGTTTCGGGGCAGCTGCTTGCGGGGGTTATCCAGCACCACAAGGTAGGGGGACTATTGAGCCGGGATCATTTTTCGGTAGACGGAACATTGATCGAGGCCTGGGCGTCGATGAAGAGCTTTCGTCCCAAAGGTGAGGACGATGGCGACGGGGGATCGGGGCGCAACGCCGCGCGGGATTTTCATGGCGAGAAACGCTCGAACGCGACCCATGCAAGCACCACTGATCCGGACGCCCGGCTTTATCGCAAGGGTAATGGCCGGGAAAGCAAGCTGTGTTACATGGGCCATGCGCTGACGGAGAACCGCCATGGTCTGGCAGTCGGCGGCGGCGTGACCATTGCGTCGGGCACGGCGGAACGCGAAGCCGCCCTTGATCTGATCGACAGGCATCGCCCGGTGGAGAGTAGAGGCGGGCGGCGTCGGATCACGGTGGGCGGGGACAAGGGTTTTGACGTCGCGGATTTTGTCGAGGAACTGCGGCACCGCAAGGTGACCCCCCATATCGCCGTCCAGGACCACGTCACCAAGACCGGCAAGCGGCGCAAGACCAAGATAGACGGGCGCACGACGCGCCATCCCGGTTACGGCGTCAGCCAACGTTGCCGCAAGCGCATCGAGGAGGTCTTCGGCTGGGTCAAGACGAGCGCGGGATTGAGCAAGACCAAATTCCGGGGCCGCCACCGGGTCGACGCTTCGTTCACCCTGGCCTTGGCCGCCTACAACCTCGTCCGACTACCCAGACTGCTGGCGGAGGCGCCAACATGACGGGCGATGCCGGCACGCCGCTGACCGCAAAGTGGCAGATCATCGAACTGGACGAAGCCCAGGGCATCGGATCGGTCGAGATTGAAGACGGTTTCACCCTAAGACACGAAATCTCATTTCATTTCGGCGATGAATCCGAGTTCAAGGCCCGGCAATGATGACTTTTTCAGCAGCCTGCTAGGCCTCGTCCACGGAGCTGAGTCGTGACCGACGCCAGCCTCGCCGATATCGACACATCCCTGCGCGGCGCCATGCCGCTTGCCACAGAGCGGCTTGCGCTCGGCGACGAGCCCCTGGGACTCGTGATCGTCGACGAAGTCAACGGCTTTGCCGCCGTCGGCTACGGCAACCTCGCCCCAGCCGGCGACAACCCGCAGGTTAGTCGCATGGTGTCGGAGACCGACCGCCTGGCGCGCGCGTTCTCGGCCCGCGGCTGGCCCCTGCTCGCGCTCCTCGACACCCATGAGCCCGGCAAGGCCGAGCCACCCTATCCGCCCCACTGCGAGATCGGCACGGGCGAGGAGAACCTGGTGCCCGAGCTCGCCTGGCTCGAGGACGATGCCCACACGACCCTGGTGCGCAAGGACTGCATCAACGGCTTCGTCGGCGCCATCACCGCGGACGGGCGCAACCAGGTGGTCGACTGGGCCAACCGCCACCGCGTCCGGCGGATTCTGGTTGTCGGCATCTGTACCGACATCTGCGTGATGGACTTCGTGCTCACCATGCTGTCCGCGCGCAACCACGGCTTGATGCCGAGTGTCGAGGATATCCTGGTCTACGAGGCGGGCTGCGCGACCTTCGACCTGCCGCGCGATGCGGCCCTCGCGGTGGGCCTGCCCGAGACCAACGCCCACCCCCAGAACGTGACCCACTACATGGGACTCTATTTCATGGCCTCGCGCGGTGCGCGGCTGGTTTCGGCGGTATCGCTCTAGCGCCGCGACGGTTGCGCCGGCTCAGAGCCCGAGCCAGAGCCGCTTGACCTCCGCGGCGCGTGCGAAATCGCGGCCGCTCCCCTGCCAGCGCACCTGGCCCTTGCCGAGGACGACGACGCGATCGGAATACGATGCGGCGAAGTCCATGTCGTGGTCGACCACAAGCATCGCCAGGCCAACCGACTTGAGCCTCATGAGAACCGCGCGAATATCATCGACAACCCGAGGTGCCAGCCCTTCCATGGGCTCGTCGAGCAGTAGGCAGCGTGGATTGCCGACGAGCGCGCGGCCGACAGCGAGCATTTGTTGCTCGCCTCCGGAAAGCGTGGCGCCCGGGCGCGACAACAGGCCGGCGAGCTGCGGGAACAGGGCGAGGACGCGCTCGAGCGTCCACTCACCGTCGCCGCCGGTGCCGAGCGCCAGATTCTCGCGCACGCTGAGCGAGGGGAATACGTCCCGCGTTTCGGGGACGTAGGCCACTCCGGCGCGCGCCACCTGGTGGATGGGCCAGCCCCCGAGTTCGCGTCCACCGAGCACCACGCGGCCGCGCCGCGGGCGCACGATGCCCATCACCGACTTCAGCGTCGTCGTCTTGCCGGCGCCGTTGCGCCCGAGCAAGCTCACGACCTCGCCGGCGCCCACGTCGAACGAGACGCCCTGGAGGACGTGGCTGTCGGCGTAATAGGCGTGAACGTCGTCGAGGCGCAGCAGGGCGCCGGTCATGGCGCGGCCCTTCCGAGGTAGCGTTCGCGCACGAGGGCCGATCCGCGGACCTCATCGGGTGCGCCCTCGAGAAGGACGCGGCCGTAGTCGAGCACCGTAATCCGCTCGGCGAGACCGAACACGACCTCCATGTCGTGTTCGACGATGAGGATCGTCAGGGTCGCGGGCAGGTCGGCGATGAGCGCCCGCATCGTCGCCGTTTCCTGCGCGCTCATGCCGGCGGTGGGCTCGTCGAGCAGCAGTACCTTGGGCTCGAGCACAAGGGCCAGCGCGATTTCGAGGCGGCGTTGATTGCCGTGGTCGAGGTTCCGCGCCGGGCGGTCGACGTCGCCGCCAAGCCCGACGCGCACGGCCCAGCCCAGCGCTTCGTCGGCCAGTACCCCGAGGCGGCGCAGCCTCCGCCAGGCCACGTGGCCCAGCCGGTGGTGCACGACGAGCGCCGTCAGGATGTTGTCGCGCACGCTCATGGCCGGGAACAGGTTGGGGCGCTGAAAGCTGCGCGCGAGGCCGGCGCGGGCCCGCTCATCGGGGCGCGCATGGCTGATGTCGACGCCGTCGATAACGACGCGTCCGGCGTCGGCCTTGACCTCGCCGGCGAGCAGGTCGAACAACGTCGTCTTGCCGGCGCCATTGGGACCGATGATCGCGTGGCGTCGCCCCTTGGGTACCTCGAGCGTGATGCCGTCGGCGACCCGGAGCGAGCCAAACGCCTTGTGCAAGCCCGACGCCTTCAGCATGAGCGGTTCATCGCGCCGGCCGCCACGCCCAGGCCCGCGCGGCGGCGCCGTACAGGCCGCCGCGGGCGAACAGCGCGACGGCGATGAAGAACAGCCCCATGAGGAAGGTCCAGTATTCGGTTAGCGACGACAGCTCGTGGCGCAGCAGGATGACGACGGCGGCACCGGCGACGGCGCCGGCGAGCCGTCCCTGGCCACCGATAATGACCATCACCAGCACTTCCCCCGATACGGTCCAGAACGCGAGCTCGGGTGATACGAAACCCGTATGCTGCGCCGTCAGCGAGCCCGCGAGGCCGGCCAGCGCGCCGGCGAGCACGAAAGCGGCGAGCTTGTGGGCCGTGACCGGACAGCCAAGCGCGCGCATGCGCTGCTCGTTCTCGCGGATGCCGACGAGCGTGCGGCCAAAGGGCGACGCCGTCACGACCTCGAGCGCGAGGTACACCATGAGCGTGGCGCCCATGGCGAACAGCGCGAACATCGCGGGGTCTCCAAGATCGATGCCGAGCGGCTCGAGCGCGAGACGCGGCGTTCCCGCCATGCCGTCGCTGCCGCCGAAGGCGCGGTTCTTGAAGAAGAAGGCGTGCGCCATCTGGCCCACGGCCAGGGTCACGATAATGAAGAACACGCCACCGAGGCGCACCATGAAGACGCCGGTCAGAGCTGCCGCCAGCGCGCTGATCGCGATCGCGGCGGGCATGGCGAGGCCGAGCGGCCAGCCCGACCCCACTACCAAGCCCGCCGTTGCATAGGCGCCGATGCCGAAGAACGCCGCGTGTCCCAGCGACACCATGCCGGTAGTGCCGACCAGTAGATCGAGGCTCATCGCGAGAATCGCGAATATGGCGATCTCCGCCAGGAGCTCCTTGCCGAACCCGCCAGAGGCGAACCAAGCGACAAGGGCCACGGCTATGAGCGCGGCGGCGAAGGGACGCCGCACCGCGTCCGTCGCCGCCATCAGCTCCGACCCCTGGCCGGCATAAGACCCTGCGGCCGGACCACGAGGACGAGGGCCATCACCGCGTAGAGGGTGATGCTCGCATATTGCGGCGCCAGCACCTGGCCGAACGTCGCGGCCATGCCGATCAGGAGTGAGCCCAGAACGGTACCCTTGAGGCTACCGGGCCCGCCCACCACGACGACGACGAGCGTGAGGATCAGGATGTCGAGGCCCATGCCCGGCGCCATCGGCAGCACGGCGCCCGCCACCACGCCCGCCAGCCCAGCGAGAAAGCTGCCGAGGCAGAATGCCCAGAAGAACGCGCGCCCGACATCGATTCCGAGGCTCGCCGCCATGACCCGGTTGTCGACGCCGGCACGGATGATGGCGCCGAACCGGGTTCGCTCCAGCCCCACATAAAGGGCCGCCATGATGAGGCCGCCGAGGGCGATGATGAAGAGGCGATAGACGGGGTAGGCTTGACCGAGAATCTCGACGCTACCTGTGAGCCCGGCCGGCGATGGCAGCGAGTGCTCGAGATTGCCCCACGCCATTCGGACCGCATCCACGGCGACGAGCATGAGCCCGAAGGTGGCCAGGATCTGCGTCATCGGACTCTCGCTCACGAGGCGGCGTAGCAGGGTGGCGTACAACGCCACGCCGATCAGCGTGACGCCGAGCGGCGCCAGTGCAAAGGCGAGCCAGACCGAGCCGGTCAGGCGTACGCAACTGAGTCCGAGATAGGCGCCCAGCGCATACAGCGCGCCATGCGCCAGGTTGACGAAGTTCATCAGCCCGAAGACGACCGACAGCCCGACCGCCAGCAGAAACAGCAGCATCGAGAGCTGCAGCCCGTTCAGCACCTGGATCGCAACGAAGGTGGGATCGAGCAGCACCTATGGCGTCCACGGGGCGGCCGACCGCCGCATGCGCCCTACAGCCGGCAGCCGTTGGGCGGGTCTTGTACGTCGGGGATGACGTCGACGACCGTGGGCGCAACGGTGCCGCCCGTACTTTTCGTTTCGAACACGTAGATGTTCTGGATGACGTTGCCGGTGGCCGGATCGATTCGGGTGAAGCCGCGCGGTCCCTCGAAGCTCGCCCCGCGCAGCGCCCGTGCGAGCGCCACCTTGTCGTCGGTGTCGCCTCCGGTTATGTGCAGCGCTTCGACGATAAGCCGGGCCGCATCGTACCCCTGCACCGCGAACTCCGACCCAATACGCCCGTGCCGCGCCTGGTAGGCGTCCTGGAAGCGCCGGTTGGCCGGCATATCGATGGTCGGTACGTAGTTGAGGATGCCGAGCACGCCCGCCGCCGCCGAGCCCTGCGCGGCGAGGTGCAAGGGCGAGACGAGCCACCCCGCGCCCGCCAGGGTGACCCGATCCTTGAGCCCGAAGGCATCGAAGTCCTTGACGAACTGCACCGCGGTGCCGCCGGAGAAGAACACGAACAGGGCATCGGGGCGGGTCGCCTGCACCTTGGCGAAATAGGGCGCGAAGTCGGTGATGGTGCCGAAGGGCGGGTACTCCTCACCGACGATGGCGCCGCCGCCGGCGACGAAGCCGCGCCGGAACGAGTCCATCATCTGGTGGCCGGCCGCGTAGTCGAGCGCCATCAGAAAGACGCGCTCGAACCCGCGCCGGCGCATCCACGGCCCCATCTCGCGCACGATCTGATCGTTGGAGAATGAGACGCGCACGATCCATGGGCTGCAGCGCGGCCCGGTGATGGTGACGTTGCCGGCATTGGCGACGACGAGCGGCACGTGCGCGCCGTGCACGAAGTCGCGCAGCGCCCCAAGCACGCCGGAGTGGACGACGCCGGTGAGGAGGTCGACCTCGTCGGCGAGCACAAGCTTGCGTGCCTTGGCGAGGCCCGTGGCGGGCGTGGCCGCGGTGTCCTCTTTCACAAGGACGAACGGCCGCCCGACCGCCGCGCCGAACGTGTCGAACCCGAGCTCGAGGCCGCGCGTGATCTCCTCGCCGAGCGCGGCGAAGGTACCGCTATAGGGTAGGAGCACGCCGACCCGCACCGGCTCGGCCGTGGCCGGCGACAGACCCGCCGCGAGCAAACCCACAGCAAGAAAAACGCGACGAACCTGCATCTCCGGCCCCCCTGTTGCGCCCGCGCGGCGCCCGCGAACTATAGCGGCGGCGTCCGGGCCGTCCAACCGTCGGCAGCGGCCTCTTCGCGGGACCGACCTGCCGATTGACGCACGACTTCGGCCGCGATCATTATGGCCCGCGGGCGCGGCCCGGCGCCCTGGAGGAAAGTAAGTGAGGCTTATCGTCGGTATCAGTGGTGCGAGCGGCGCCGTCCTCGGGGTCCGGCTTCTCGAGGCGCTCCGCGAGCAGGCCGTCGAGACGCATCTCGTGATCAGCCGCTGGGGCCAGCAGACGATCGTGCAGGAGACCGGGCGGACACTCGACTCGGTCCGGGCCCTGGCGAGCCACCACTACGCGGCCGGCGACCTCGGCGCCGCCGTCGCGTCGGGCTCCTTCGTCACCGAGGGCATGGCGGTCGTGCCCTGTTCCATGCGTACCGTGGCCGCCATCGCCCACGGCCTGAGCGACAACCTCCTGCACCGCGCCGCCGAGGTGGCGCTCAAGGAGAAGCGCCGCCTCGTCGTCGTTCCCCGCGAGACCCCGCTCAGCGCGGTTCACCTCGAAAACCTCCTCAAGCTCGCACAGCTCGGGATCACGGTGCTGCCACCGATGCCGGCCTTCTATAGCCACCCCGAGACGCTCGGCGACATCGTCGACCAGGTCGTCGCGCGGATCCTCGACCAGTTCGGGATCGCTGCAGACTTCGCGCGCCGCTGGGACGGTGCGCCGCAGAAAGACCGGGTGCTACCACTAAGACGCCGAGACGAGCACTCCTAGGCGCGCCTCAGATGATGGTGCGGCCGCCGTCGATGACGACGGTCTGGCCCGTCATATAGCGCGACGCGCCACTGCATAGGAACTGCACCGCGGCCATGTAGTCGTCGGGCTCGGCCATGCGCCCGAGTGGGATGCGCTCGGATAAGCGTGCCACGAACGACTCGGCTCATCGACTTGCCGGCACCTCGATGTCGGCAGGCGCCTTGCCGGTCGCGTGCCTCTCCCATATCAGCTCGAAGCCGCGCTCGAGGTGGCGGGTATAGCGGCGCGTATCGAACAGCGCACAGGTAGCGAGGCCATCGCCCAGCTTGCGCCGGATGGCTTCGAGCGCCTCCGGGTTGCGTGCGAAATCAAGCGCCCGCGCCTCGTAGTCGGCGAGGCTCACGGTGATCATCTCCGGAATGCCGGCCGCGCTTAGCAGGGTGGCCCCGAGGCGGCCGGCCGGCGTGTCGCCCGTCACGGTCAACACGGGCACGCCGGCGGCGAGCGCATCGATGGTTGTGACGCCACCCCCATGATAGCGATTGTCGAGCGCAAGATCGGCGTGGCTTAGCCGCGCGCAGTGAACCTCGCGTGTGGCGATCTCGGAGAACACCAGCCGCTCCGGGTCGATACCCGCGGCTTCAGCCTCGCGGCGTAGGTTGTCGCAAGTCGCGTCCATCCACCTTCCGAGCCAGAGGACACTGCCCGGGACACGCTCGAGAAGGCGCATCCACGCGGCGAAGATCTCTGGCTCGAACTTGCATGGGTGATTGAAGTTGGCGAACACGAAGCCGTCTGCCGGAAGGTCGAGCTCGGCGCGGCCCGATGACGCCTCGGCGATGACCACAGGCGGCGCGGTCATGAAGGTGTCGGGCAGGAACACGTGGTTTTCCCGATTGTGGCGCGCGCAGTGCTCCGGCATGAACACTCGGTCGGTGATGAGATAGTCGATGAAGTCGGCACCTGTCGTGATCGAGTAGCCGAGGAAATGGGCCTGAACGGGTGCCGGATGAAAGGCCAGGACGGGCATGCAATTGACCGGCGTATGGCCGGCCACGTCGACCAGGATGTCGATGCCGTCGTCGCTGATCCGTTGCGCGGCACCGACAGGGGAAGCGACGCCGACGTCGCTGAAGCGGTCGAAGCTCGCGCGGTAGGCGGCGCTGAAAGCGCTGCCGTCATGGGGCGAGATCGAGTAGCCGAAGATCTCGAAGCGGTCGCGGTCGTGGTGCTCGACAACGGTCTTGAGGACGTGCGGCAGGCTATGGCGGAAGGTGTAGGGCAGGAGATAGCCAATGCGCAGCCGACCCTGCACGCGCGCGCGCGCCGCTGGAGCCGGGTCGACGCTACCAGCGGTGCCATCTCGCGCGTGACGGCTTGCGCCGCGGCGCGGGCGCCTTCAGCGATGAAAGCATAGGGGACCGGTAGGGCCTGTAGGTTGAACACGCTGATGCTGGCAATGTCGTCCTGTCCCGGGTCCGCGACGCGTTCGATGAGCTTGGCGCTGAACTCGCGGTACTTCTGCCAGTCGCACAGCGAGAGCACCGCGTTGACGAGCAGCGCGAGCGCCCTCCCACAGCCCGGGTCGATGTCGAGAACGCGCTTCAAGGCAGCGATCTCGGGCTCGGGCATCCATAGCTGGGCGCACGTGGCGGCGAGGGCCATCAGGCCAGCCACGTCATCGGGGTCGAGATCGAGGCCCGCCCGCACCCACTTCAGGGCCTCGCGGTGCTCGCCGCTCGCAGCGCACGCCCGCGCCAGGCTGAAATGGGCCGGCGCAAAGGTCGGATTAGAAGCTACACCGCGCTTTCCGACCGAAATGGCTTCCTTGAGCGCGCCCGTTTCGACGAGCACGAGACCCAGATTGTACAAAAGCTCGCGATCGTCCGGATGGCCGGCCAGCTCGTCTTCGTAGGCGCGCCGAGCCTTCGCGTAGTCGCCCTGGTCAAGATAGGTATTGCCGAGCCCGTTATGGCCGGCGGCCATGGTCGGATCGAGGCGGATGGTCTCCTCGAACCAATGGCGTGCGTCCTCGAGGCGCAGCAGCGAGCGCATCGCATTGCCGAGATTGTGAGCCGTCAGGGCATCGGGTTCGAGTGCCATCGCCGAGTGGTAGGCGTCGACCGCTTCCTCGATCATTTCCTTCGCAAGGTAGCAGTTGCCCAGGTTGTTGAAGGCAGGAGCGCTGGCACGGAGCGCGATCGCCGCACGGTTGGCCGCGATCGCCTCGTCGTAGCGGCCTACGAGCTCCAATGTCAGACCCAGGGTGACCCGGATCGCCGGATATTGCGGGCCGAGATCGGCAGCGCGCAGGTAATGCGCGATCGCGTCGTCGTGCCGGTTTTCGCATCGGCACAGGTTTCCGAGCTCGAACTCGGTCTCCACGTCGTCGGGCTCGAGCTTCCGGCAGGTCTCGAGGTTTCGGCGCGCTGCGGCCAGGTCGCCCCTACGCATCTCGGCGGCCGCGAGCTCGCGGCGCGCGTCCGGATCGTCCGACGCCCTATCCACGCATTCGCGAAAGCAGCGGATTGCCTCGTCGGTCTCACCGAGCGCCGCGTGCACCTTGGCCAGGTTGCGCCATACCTGCGCCGGGCTCGGGTCGAGGTCGGCGGCACGGCGGATATGGTCTCTCGCGGGCTCCGGCTCGCCCCGCTCGATCAGCACCCGCCCCAGGGTATGGTGAGCTTCCGCGTTGTCGGGGTCGAGCCCGAGTGCCTCAACAAGGGCGGCCTTCGCGGCGGCGTTGCGGTCGAGCGCATAGAGAATGAGGCCGCGGCTGACGTGAATACCTGCCAGCATGGGGTCCGCGGCCGCGGCGGTCTCGTAGTGGGCGAGCGCCTCGTCGAACTGGCCCCGCGAGACGTAAAGATGGCCCAGGTTTGCGTGCGCCGAGGCCAAGCTCGGGTTGATTTGGAGGGCCCGCCGATAGTGGCCTTCGGCCTCGGGATAGCGATGCTGCGTCAGACACAGGTTCCCGAGGTTGGCCCACCCGGCATCGTCGTCGGGGGCGAGGTCGATGACGCGGCGATAACAGGTGTGCGCCTCGTCGAAGCGCTGAGCGGCGACGGCGACCGCGCCGAGGTTGGTCAAAGCACCGACATGATCCGGTCGATCCGCCAAGATCTCGCGATAAAGCGCGGCCGCGGGACCGGTCCGGCCGGCCTTGTGATGCCGCACCGCGGTAGTGAAGGCGGTTTCGATGGGGAATTACAAAGAAAGGTTGACACAACGGGCGGGGTGGGCATGATGACCGGATGCATTGGGGACTCATACTGCTTCGGGCCGTCAGCCTCGGGGTTCATGTCACCGGGGGTTTCGGGCTGGCTAGGATCAAATGGATCCAAGGCAAAGTGATGTATGGCGAGCATGAATTAGACCCGTTTTTTATTGAAATGGCATGCGTCTTGCTTCTCACAATTGGGTTCTTCGCCTTCGTCGGTTTCTGGTGGAACCGGATCTACGAATGGAGATGGGTAAGGGACCTCTTGACTTCAGAGTCTGTTGTTTTTCATCGACTATATAATGAAATAGTGGAACTTAGAGACAATTTGGTCGCGGTCATTGATGGCGATATGCCGGCTCGATCTTCTCTACGTTATAGCGCTAAGCTATGGGAGCTTTCGGTGTCGCTCAAGCGCCTGAAAGTTGACTGCCCTGATCGACCACCTAGCTTCGCCAGATCAAGCGAGAACGTTGGAGTTCTCGTTCTGTGGTACTCTTTTCTCGTATCTCTCGCCGCTCAATCGCGCGTTTATGCTCTTCGGGATGCGAAGGCGACACTAAAAACGGTGCTCCAACAAGCGGAGAAATACGAATTTAACGATTTGCAGAAAGATAGAACATGAAGCCAATGCTGGACCCAGCCCGCGACCTTGCTAGCGCCACGCCGGAAGCGCTGGCCAAGGCGCTGTTCCGCCGAACGGAGCCCTTACGCCCCGGAACCCGAAGGAAGCCCGTTGTCGGCGATCAGGTCACGGTAGAGAAGGCTGCGCCCGATGAGGCGAGCGACGGTGTCCCGCATCTGCGCAAGCGTTCCTGAGTTGCGGACGTTGTGCTTGCCGGCGAACTCGGAGACGTACCGTTGAAGGTGCTTCGGGCTCATCTTGTGGAACGTGCCGGCATGCGCCCGTTTAAGCATCGACCAAAAGGACTCGATGCCGTTGGTGTGCGCCTGACCCCGGACATATTCGGAGACCGAGTGATTGACGGCCTCATGCTCGAATTCCGGCATCCCTCGGTAGGCCGCCGCGTCATCTGTGTAGACCGTCGCGCCCGACTCGGTGTGCTCGCGGACAAAGCCTTGCAACGTCGCGCCGTCCGTCCGACGCACGACCTCGGCCCGAACCTCGTTGCTATCACGATCCTTGACGCCGACCACCGCCGTTTTGCCGACTGGGCCACGGCTCTTGTTCATCGCCTTGCGCTTCGCCTTCGACATGTTCCGACGCTCGCCGCCGAAATAGGTCTCGTCCACTTCCACGGGGCCATCGAACTGGTCGTCGTCATCTTCCGCCCAAGCTTCCCGGATACGGTGAAGCATGAACCATGCGGTCGGCTGCGACACGCCGATATCGCGTTGCAGCTTCATGGACGAAACCGATTTCAAGCTGGTCAGGCACAGGTAGATCGCAATGGCCCACTTGCGCAGCGGGATCTTGGACCGCTGCATCGCCGTCCCCGTCTTCACCGAAAAGTACGACCGGCAGTCCGTGCACCAGTACGGCATCTTCGCATGAGAGGCTTCGCGGGTGCGGACCGATCCGCATTTTGGGCAATGGCGACCGTCCGGCCAAATGATCGTCTCGAACCACTCGGCCGCAGCTTCCTCGGTCGGAAACATGTCCATCAAATCAACGATGGTCATCCCTTCGCGATGGGCTTTTCCGGGTGCCTTCTTCGCCATTTCCGCTCTCCCTTCCGACACTCTGAAGATAGGGAGTCAGCCTGAGAATGTCAACCTTTCTTTGTAATCCCCTTTCGATGGGGGTCATTCCTCTGTCCGGCCCCCCTTTTTACAAAGATGTGGTTAATGGAGAATTAAAGCTGCGGCCATCGGGTGGCGGAATCGGCTTCAATCTTGGTGATGGCTTGATGTGAAGGCGGCGCATCCTGGCGACGATCAAGTCGTCGCGTAGGATCCTACGACTAATGCGCTTCGTCTTGACCTATCGCCGAACCCGTTGCAATGAAATCAAGCTCGACGCTGCGGCCAAGCCAACGTTAGCACGTCCGCTAGTGCGTCCGGCGGGCGGGCGCAATCCAACGCACCGCAACCCTCTCCGTCCTCTCGCTCTGGTAACGCACCCGGCGGCCGTCCGCCGCGTCCGAGTCCCCGCCTTCGAGCGAAGCGCTTCCCCGCGCGGTTCGGGGGTAGCCTCGCAGCCGCGTTGCTTGCGGCGCTGATGTTCCTTCTCCCGAGCGCACCGTCCCACGCGCAAACCGTGGCGTGGAACGCCACCTTGACGTCGGCCAATAGCTGGACGGTCGGTGCCTACACTTACGACGGCTATGGCTCGTCCGCCGCTGCCTACCTCACGACGACCCACGGTTCGCTGAGTCCCGGCTCGTTCACCGTCGAAACGACCACCCACACCGTTGAACTGCTTGGGGTTAGGGGAGGCTCTGATAACCGGCTGTACTTGCTCACGGACACCGGGGTGACCCTGGAAATCACCGTGGGCGGAAGCACGACGACGCTGCAGGCAAGTGACGCGACCAACGCAGTCGTAAGCAGCACCAACGTGGGAATCTATTGGGCCGAGAGCCGTCACACCTATGACGAAGACGATTGGCAGACCAATACCATAACGGTCAGGCTGCTCCTCCCCACCGTCCCCGGGGCCCCGACCGGCCTCGTCGTCACCGAGGGCCATCATGCGGTGGAGCTGGACTGGACCGCGCCCGCGGACAACGGCGGCTCGCCGATCACGGGGTATCAGGCAGCGATCCGTGGGCCGGGGGCCAGTCCGGACACGGCGGTCGCTAACATCGGTCTCTTTGACGTCACTGCCGGTCCATTCGTGCCCGTCCCGACGTTGCCGGGGTTAGGGCCCTTTGCCGACGGCGAGCGCGACCTCTACGTGCGCGCGGTGAACGGGAACGGCAAGGGCCCGTGGTCCACTGCGGTCACGGGCACCACCGGCCCCGCCACGGTGACGATCGCCGGCGACAGCGGCGTGAACGAGGGCTTCAACGCGGAGTTCATCCTGACGGCGTCGAAGCCGGTGCTGTTGTCGTCGAGGCCGCTCAACGTCAGCGTGTCGGTCTCGGAGTCGGAAGACATGGTGGCGTCCGCCGAGGAGGGGGCGAAGACGGTGAGCTTCGCCATGGGCGACACAACCGCGACGCTGTCGGTCCCGACGGTGGACGACGGCGTGGTGGAAAGCGACTCCGTGGTCACCGCGACGATCCAGACGAACACGGACTACACGGTCGGGACGGACGGTTCGGGCACGGTGAGCGTCATCGACCAAGGCGCCACGGCCACCGTCCCCGACGCCATAGCCGACCTGTCGGCGACGCCGGGGAACACGCAGGTAACGCTGTCGTGGACGGCGTTCGACGACGGCGGCTCGACCATCACCAAGTTAGAGTACCGCCAGAAGACCAGCGGATCCTACGGATCCTGGATGGACATCTCCGACAGCCCCCGGACGTTGAGCCACACCGTCACCGGCCTGACGAACGCCACGGCCTACACCTTCCAGGTGCGGGCGGTGAACAGCGAGGGCGACGCCAACGCCTCCAACGAGGCGACGGCCACGCCCGTGGCGGACGACTGCGCCGGCGATTCGACCACGACCTGCACCGTTTCGCTGGGGAGCTCAGTAACCGGCAATATTCAAGCCGCTAACGATGTCGATTATTTCGGTCTCTCCTTCACCTCGGGCGTTACGTACCAGATTGATGTGGAGGGGTCGCCGACAGGCAGGGGCACGCTTAGCGATCCGTTTGTCACGAAAGGATTTACGGTCGGTTCGCCAGCTGTAAATGATGATGACGGGGGCACCGGCTATAACGCCCGCCTTATCTGGACGGCCGAAGTTACGGGGGCCGTGTATGTTCAGGTTAGTGGTAACGGTGGCCTCGGCACCTACACCCTGACGGTTTCCGTCCCCGCCACCGACCCCGACCCGGAGCCCGGCATCCCGGATTGCGGCAGGTCCCATTGGGACCGGAACAAGCCTCCCGCGATACAACTCCTGGAAGCGTCTTGTGAATATCAGGCGAGGAGCCGGAACATCCTGGCGGATGGACAAGTCAGCGCTCAGGAACTGGCGGAGACAACGCCGCTGGTGACGAGGCTCCAGGAGATAGTGGACGAATTTCCCTGCGGCTCTGGCCCATACCGGTACTACGACAGCGCCGGCCTGCAGAAGATGTGGAAGGGACCGGCGCCGGAGTGCCTGGTCCGCACGACCAAGTCCGGCGGCGGGGGTCTGCCGTGGAACTCCCTGACCCCTCCAACGACACAATCCAAGGACGACTGGACGGAGGACCTGTCGGCGGGCCGCCGGCCGCGCGGCCTGAGCGCGGAGGCGACGGTGGCGGGCAACGCGCTGGCCTGGCAGGCGCCGCAAGCGGCGGCCGACGAGGTGACGGGCTACCGGGTGCTTCGCCGCGCGCCGGAGGAAGGCGAGCGCACGCTTGTGCCGGTGGCCGAGGACACCGGGAGCGCCGATACCGCCTGGACGGACACCGATGTCGAGGAAGGGGTGCGCTACGTCTACCGGGTGAAGGCGATCCGGGGGCGCGAGCTGAGCGGGGTGTCGAACTACCGGAGCGTGAGGGCGGCAGCGCCCGCGCCCGATGAGCGCGAGACGGCGGCGCTGACGGCGGCGTTCGCGGCCGGGCACGAGGGCGCGGGGACGACGTTCGTGCTGCGCCTGAGCTTCAGCGAGGCGGTGAATTCGAGCTACCGGACGCTGCGCGACACGGCGGTGCAGGCCGACAACGGCGCGGTGCGCAAGGCCAACCGGGTGAACGGGAGCAGCGCGGAGTGGGAGATCACGGTGGCGCCGTCGTCGGACGAGGCCGTGACGGTGACGCTGTCGCCGGGCGACGGGGCGTGCGGTGAGCCCGGGGCGATCTGCACGGCGGACGGGCGCAAGCTTCCCGGCCAGGCGGTGGCGACGGTAGCTCGCGCCGGGACGGCGGTGTCGAACACGGCGCCGACGGGCCTGCCGGCGGTCACGGGGACGGCGCGGGTCGGCGAGACGCTGGAGGCCTCGGTGACGGAGATCGCCGACGCGGACGGTCTCGGGAACGCCGTGTTCGCCTACCAGTGGGTTTCCAATGACGGCGATGCGGACGCGGACATCGCGGGCGCGACGGCGGCGAGCTACACGCTGAGCACGGACGAGACGGGCAAGACGGTGAAGGTGTGGGTCGCGTTCACCGACGACGGCGGGACGGAAGAAACGCTGGTGAGCGCGGCGACCGGCACGGTGGAGCCGGTGGCGCAGGCGGCGGTGTCGAACACGGCGCCGACGGGGCTGCCCACGATCGCGGGGACGGCGCGGGTCGGCGAGACGCTGGGCGCCTCGGTGACGGGGATCGCCGACGCGGACGGCCTGAGCGGTGCGACGTTCGCCTACCAGTGGGTTTCCAATGACGGCAGCGCGGACGCGGACATCGCGGGCGCGACGGCGGCGAGCTACACGCTGACCGCGGCCGAGGCGGGCAAGACGGTGAAGGTGCGGGTCGCCTTCACCGACGACGGCGGGACCGGAGAGACGCTCCTCAGCGCCGCGACGGCCGCGGTGGCGGCGGCGAACGCCGCGCCGACGGGCCTGCCGGCGATCGCCGGAACGGCGCGGGTCGGCGAGACACTGGAGGCCTCGGTCTCGGGGATCGCCGATGCGGACGGCCTGAGCGGTGCCACATTCGCCTACCAGTGGGTCTCCGATGACGGCAGCGCGGATACGGACATCGCCGGCGCGACGGCGGCGAGCTACACGTTGACCGCGGCCGAGGCGGGCAAGACGGTCAAGGTGAGCGTGACCTTCACCGACGGGCGCGGGACGCAGGAGACGCTGGTCAGCGAGGCGACCGAAGCGGTGGCGGCGGCGAATGCCGCGCCGACGGGCCTTCCGGCGATCGCGGGGACGGCGCGGGTCGGCGAGACGCTGGAGGCCTCGGTGACGGAGATCGCCGATGCGGACGGTCGCGATGACGCCGGGTTCGCCTACCAGTGGGTCGCGAGCGACGGCGAGACGGACGCGGACATCGCGGGCGCGACGGCGGCGGTCTCGGTGGCGCTGCCGGAGGTCTCGATCGCGGCGGCCGCTTCGCCGGTGACGGAGGGCGCGGCGGCGCGGTTCACGCTCAGGCGCACCGGCGATACGGCGGCGGCGCTCGAGGTCGCGGTGTCGGTGCGCGCGGCGGGCGCGGTGCTCGACGGCGCGGCGCCGTCGACGGTGCGGTTCGAGGCGGGCGCGGCGGAGGCCGTGCTCGCGGTGGCGACCGGGGACGACACGACGGCGGAGGCGGACGGCCGGGTGACGGCGGCGGTGGCGGCCGGCGACGGCTACCGGGTGGCCGCGGCGTCCGCGGGCGTCGACGTGTTCGACAACGACCGCGCGCCGGCGGAGGCGCCGGCGGAGACGGTGCTGTGGTCGGCCGACATGGAGGTGATCGATTTCGGCGGGGGCTCGACCGGCAGCGACGACGCGGACCTGTTCACGAACACCGGGGGCAGCGGCGGCCTGCGGGTGCAGTGGCTGTGGCATTACGCGCCGGAGCGGCGCATCTACTTCGCGCTGAAGACACCGATCTGGGATACCGGGGGCCTGACCCTGCGCGTGGGCGGCATGGCGCTGCCGTTCGCCGACGCGAATGGCTCGGACGCGAGCTTCACCTGGGACGGTGTCGACGTCGACTGGGAGGATGGCGAGACGGTCGCGGTGCGCCTGGTGCGCACGGCGGCGGCGGCGGCGGAGGCGCCGGCGCCGGGGCCGGGCGTGTCGGTCGCGGACGCGCGGGTGCGCGAGGCGGCGGGCGCGGTGCTGCGGTTCACGGTAACGCTCGCTGCGGCGCCGTCGGAGACGGTCTCGGTGCGCTATGCGACCTCGGACGGCACGGCGACGGCGGGCGCGGACTATGTCGCAGCCTCGGGCGCGGTGCGGTTCGGGCCGGGCCAGAGGTCGAGGACGGTCTCGGTGCGGGTGCTCGACGACGCGCACGACGAGGGCGCGGAGACCATGACGCTGAGGCTCTCGGCGCCGTACGGGGCGGCGATCGCCGACGCCACGGCGACGGGGACGATCGACAACACCGACGCGATGCCGGCGGCGTGGCTGGCGCGTTTCGGGCGCACGGTGACGGGCCATGTGCTGGATGCGGTCGAGGCGCGGCTCAAGGCGCCGCGCACGCCGGGCATCGAGGCGAGCCTCGCCGGGCAGGCGCTGCCGTCGTGGACCCCCGGATCGGGGTCCGGGACAGGCGGCGAAGCGGCACCCCGATACGCGGCCGACCGGGACCGGGCGGCGCTGGCGGCGGGAGCCGAGGACCGCGGCGCGATGGCGGCGCTCGGCGCGTGGCTGGCGCAGGCCGGGCCGGACGGGAGAGACGCGTCCCGAAACGGCGCGTCCGCAACCGGGCGGGAAGCCGAATCGCGGGCGCTGACGGGCCGCGACTTCATCACCGGCACCTCGTTCGCGCTGACCGGCGGGTCGGCCGGGGACGGCGGGTACGCCTCGGTCTGGGGCCGGGGCGCGATAACCGGCTTCGACGGCCGCGAGGGTGGCCTCTCGCTGGACGGCGAGGTGACCACGGGCCTCATCGGCGCCGACTGGGCGTCGGACCCCGGATCGGGGTCCGGGGCAGGACGCTGGACGGCGGGCCTGGCGGTGGGCGATTCGCGCGGCACGGGCGGCTACCGCTCTGAGGCGGGCGCGGGCGGCATCGATGCGACGCTGACCGGGGTCTATCCCTATGCCGGGCTGACGCTGACCGACCGGCTCTCGGTCTGGACGGCGGCGGGCTACGGGTCCGGCGAGGTGACGGTGACGCCGGAGGGCCAGGAGGCGCTGACGGCGGACCTCACGATGAGCATGGGCGCGGCCGGGATCCGGAGCGAGCTGCTGACGCCGGCGGAGGAAGGCGGCCTGTCGCTGGCCGTCAAGGGCGACGGCCGGTTCACCCGGACCTCTTCGGGCTCGGCGTCCGGCAGGTCGGGCGGCCGGCTGGAGGCGTCGGACGCCGATGTGTGGCTGCTGCGCACCGGGATGGAGGGCTCGCGCCGCTTCGCGCTGGGCGGCGGTGACGGGGCCACGCTGACGCCGTCCTTCGAAGCTTGCCTATCCGGTTAACGCCCATGACCGCTACATGTAGGGTGCCACCACTCTCCCGAGTAAAGCTCGGCATAGGTTGGAGCAGAGGTGTCGCCCGCGATGCCGAGCAATGAGCGGAAGGCGTTGAACGGGTAGAACCGCCTGTTGAAGCGGAAGGTGAACTCGTTGAGGTAGGCTTGTAGGTGCTGGTGGCTAACGCCGTGGTGGATACCGATCAGCCACGTCTTCAGGTTGGCGAAAACCAGATGGATGATCGGCAGGTATTGCTCGGCAACCTCTGGATCACCACACTCGGCAACAGCGAAGTGCTCATAGCCGCGCTTACCGAGGCCAGCATAGCCGCTCCAATCGTCAGTAACGATCAGCGATCGCGGCGCGACGGTGCTCTCGACGAACCCACAGAGCGACTCGGCGCTACGGTCGAGCACGACGGCGAGCCGAACGCGTCCGGCATAGCGTCCGTCTTTCCGGTTGTCGAGCTTGGTGCCCGGCTTTCGATGACGCACCTCGATGGCACAGGAGACGGGAACCTTGTGGTGAACACCACGGCCTTCCCCACGCGTTCGCCCGCCAACCCAGGTTTCGTCCACCTCAACATGGTTCTTGGGCTGTCCACCGATCCTGTCTTGGTTGGGCCGCACCATGCCCGAGCGGAGCTTGTGGAGAATTTGAAAGGCCGTCTCGTAGCGCGAAAGACCAAGTTGCCGCTGAAACTGCACGGCGGACATGCCGGGCGTCTGACTGGCGACCAGATAAGCGGCCCAGAACCAGACGTTCAGCGGAGTGTGGCTACGCTCCATCACTGTTCCCACCGTCAGCCCGGTGTTCTGGCGGCACTTGCGGCAGCGCAGGACGCCAGGGCGGTTTTCAAAGTGGAACGGCTCTCCCGCCGTGCCGCAGTGCGGGCAGGCAAAGCCGTCTCCCCAGCGGGCTTTCTCCAGGTAGGCGGCGCAGGCCGCATCATCGGGGAAAAGTCGCTGGAACTCGGGTAGCGAATGCGGGAATGGGAGATCGGCGCGGTCGAGAACATCCATGGCGCGCTCCCCTATATCCGGGTTGCGCCCATTCTAGCCCTAGTGGGTGTGGGTGTAACCCGGATAGGCAAGGATAGTTGATCCCGGCACCACCTCTGAACGCACTGCGCCTTGTAGATGCGCCGCATCGGTTCCGGTAATTGGGTGCGCCCTAACTTGGCCCGATCCGCGTTCCCGCAGCCCGATAACCGGCTGCTTTCCGACCGGGCCACGTCCGGCCTTCAACTTTTTCGATGCGTGCTTGTTGCGCTCCAGCCCGCCTATATAGGTTTCATCGATTTCAATCTCGCCAGCCATCGGGTCGCCAATGCTGGACTTGTTGAGCCATGTCTCACGAATGCGCTGGGCGAGATACCACGCTGTCTTTTGCGTGCAGCCCAATTCCCGCGCCATCTGGCAGCTTGAAATGGACTTCTTGGCAATGACCATGAGATAGATCGCATAGAGGCACTTGCGTGGTGAGAGTTTGGCGGACTGGAACACCGTCCCTGTCGTGACCGAGAAGTGCTTGCGGCAATCCTTGCAGCGATAAGGTTGCGGTTTCTCGTTTGTGATATGACTGATCCGAACGCTTCCGCAGTGAGGGCAGTAAGGTTCATTGCCCCAGCGCATCCGCTCGATATGGCCTCGCGCATCCTTGTCAGTAGGAAATCGCGCCATGAAATCCCAGGCGCTCATGATTTCAATCTTGTCGCGTTTGGCCATGTGTAATCTCCCTATGGCTAATAATATAGGGAAAACGAGCCAGAAGGTTCAAGCGCTTATTTGTGTAATGAAATCAATGATATGTCGAGATATTGGCTAGAATTGTATACAATTCCCAAAAATAATGATCCACGGTTTATCAGCTATTTCTTGAAAGGCATTGATTTTCTGCCCTTTTCAGACAAAGCAGCGGTGCCTGGGCTAAACTGGAATCATTTGCATCAGGCTCCTGTTTGGTTCCCCGATGATGTCAACGAACAACGTGCCATCGCTCACATCCTCGGCACGCTGGACGACAAGATCGAGCTGAACCGGCGCATGAACGAGACGCTGGAGGCGATGGCGCGGGCGCTGTTCAAGGACTGGTTCGTGGATTTCGGACCCACCCGCGCCAAGATCGAGGGCCGCGATCCTTACCTCGCACCGGAAATTTGGGATCTGTTTCCCGACAAGCTGGATGAGGACGGGAAACCGGAAGGATGGGCTGCCGTCGGTGTCGGGGAAGTGGTCGAACTACTCGATAGTAAGAGAATTCCTCTCTCATCTCGCGAACGGGAAAAACGCAGGGGTCTGTTCCCATACCATGGCGCGACCGGAGTTATGGAGGGTGTGGGTCTGGTATGGAAAATCTAAGTCATTGATTTAGTGCGTTTTTGTGTCGAGACGAACGGCCGAAAACGGCTATTCGTGACAATGGGCCGCTCCAAGGCAGGATTTTGTCACGACGGCAGGGTCGAGCAGGGGAAGGTGGGAACGCTCCGCACCGCCAGAAGCGGTACGATGCCGTGTCTCGAAACCCAACATCGGGAGCATTCCCATGGCAGTATCCCCGCCTCCGGCGCCTTCGTCCATCGAT
The DNA here is from genome assembly GCA_965261735.1 of Alphaproteobacteria bacterium. Classification (GTDB taxonomy): domain Bacteria; phylum Pseudomonadota; class Alphaproteobacteria; order SHVV01; family SHVV01. Next base: position 3,666,843 of record OZ253470.1, on the reverse strand, counting down.
CTTTCCGGCCTGCCTCCTCGGGTCGTCGAGGCGGCCGCCCGGGTGCTCGCACTGTGTCGCGAGGAGCTTCGTTCCGAGCCGCGCCCCGAGGTGCCCGAGGAGGTCGAGTTGCGGGTGCGTGAGGCCACGAACGAGTTCGCTCGCGATGTCATGGGCGCCGTCATCGAGAACCGGGACGATGGCGCTTCCCGGATCGAGCGGGACGGGCAGAGCTGGTTCCGGGTCGCGGTGACGCCGAAGACGATCATGACCTCGCTCGCCTACCGGCGAGCGCGTTACCGCAGCGGCGCGAGCGGGGCATCGCCGGTGCCGGTCGACGAGAGCCTGGGCCTCGTCGACGATTACCTGACGCGGCCGGCGGCCGAGCTCGGTCTGCTGATGATGGGTCGCTGCACGGCCCGGGAAGCGGCGGCGTTCTTTGCGAAGACCGGCGCCATGACGCCGTCGGTGAGCGCCTGACCCTGAGCATGCACGAATGCTGGGAGAGCCTCGGCCCGGAGACGCTGGGCAGCATCCGTGAGGCCGAGGGCATACCGCAGGACGCGACCACCGCCTCGGTCTCCCTCGACGGCGTCATGGTGCCGCTGAGACCCGGCGAGGACGGTCGCGCCAAGGCCTCCTGGCGCGAGGCCGCCTGCGGCACGGTCTCCTTCCACGACGCCGAGGGCAAGCGCCTGAAGACCCTCTATCTCGGCCCCATGCCGGAGAGCGGCAAGCTCACGCTGAAGGCGCAGCTTGCAAGCGAAGTCGCACACATCAGGCGAGCACGCCCCGAGATCGGGATCGTCGCTATCGCCGATGGCGCCGCCGACAACTGGACCTTCCTGGAGACCCTGTCGCCCGAAACCGAGGTGATCGACTTCTGGCATGCTTGCGAACATCTGCAAACCGCGTCCGACCATGCCGTGGCGCCCGGCTGGTTCGAGAAGTACCGCGAGATCCTCCGTCACGATCCCCGTGGCGTCGCCAAGGTGATCCGGGCGCTGCGCCACCTTCGCGATGCCGCCGCTGCGCCGGACCGGGCCGAGACCGAGCGGGAACTCGCCTTCTTCCGCAAGCATCGCCATCGCATGCGCTACCACGCCCTGAAGGAAGAGGGCATCGCCATCGGCTCAGGCGTGGTCGAGGCTGCCAACAAGATCCCTGGTGACACAGCGCATGAAGCGCTCCGGCATGCGCTGGCGGATCGTCGGCGGACAGGCTGTTCTGACCTTCCGCGCCCTGATCAAATCCGGCCGCTTCGAGCGCGCATGGAAGGCCCTGATCAGCGCAACCGACACACCGGCCAACGACAACATCAGTCCACGTGCAGCAGCCATGGCAATCGCTGCCTGAACTCAACGAACCAAGCCGCAGACATCACTGCCATGCGAGACTCGCACCCGTTTCTGTTCAAAATGATGCCAAAGAACGAAACGGCGGACGATCCGTCGTGGTTCCGGGTCAATGACATCCTGAATTTCCAGAATCTAAGGCGAATTCCTCGGCCGGGACGTGTTCCGGATCGGGGTCGCCCCCAGTACCGCCACCCGGCAGATCCTTCGCGCCATCACTTTCAGCTGGCTGGGATGGGTCGCCGGTAGTTCGCCGCGAGGCTCTCCGATGCTGTCCCCCCGCGATCCTCGCCCGGGACTTCCCCGGCGGGCGCCGCGCTACGCGGAGCGCCAATTGCCGAAGGACGTGTCCATCGGGCCGGCTTTAGCCCTTATGGCCCGCCGGTGCAGTTTGCCGAAGAGGCCTGGACCGCGCCGAAGTCACCGGCATCGTTAGCGCGCTGCCACAGGACAAGGGAGCCATCGGGTGCGCAACGGGACTCGATACCGAGGAACCGGTATCGATCACCGTTGATCCATGTGAAACCTTCGCTCGAACACCCGGAGGTGGCCAGCGCGCCGGTCACAATGATTGCGACGACGGTCGTCTTCATCCAAGTCACTGCTAATTGCCCCATGATTGTTGCCCCACTGATGTGCCGTTCTTGATCGCTGTTTCTGTGCACAGCGTTGTCACCACATCATAACAGGCTTGTTTCCGTTTGAGGAGGAACCCTGGCGAGCGAGAAGCCCTCTCTGCCAACCTCACTGAGACACCGGCCCCCCTTGGAATTACTGTAGGGCGGTGGAGGTGAATACCAATGACCGCAGAGAGAGAATCGATGACATTGCAAGAGATGGACGCTCCGGCCCTGGGGGTCGAGGAGCGTCGCGACGAGGCCCCCGGGGCCGGTGCCAGCCACGCGCGGCCAACGCCGGACCCGGAGGTCGTGGCCAAGCCGAAGAGGCGCAAGTTCACCGCGCAGTATCGACTGCGGATTCTGGAGGAGGCAGAGAGCTGCACGCAGCCCGGCGAGGTGGGCCGGCTGCTTCGCCGCGAGGGGCTGTACAGCTCCCATCTGACGGAATGGCGCAGGGCGCGGCGTGAAGGGTCGCTTCAAGGCCTGACCCCGAGCAAACGCGGTCGGAAGCCCGCCGAGCGCAACCCCCTCAGCGCGAAGGTGCACGAGCTCGAGGCGAAAGTGGCTCGGCTGGAGAAGGAGCTGCACACCGCCCATACGATCCTGGACGTCCAGGGAAAAGTTGCCGGGCTGCTGGGATTCAGCCTCGAACACGGGAAGGACTGCTGATGGCCGTCCAGCCGCTCGCATCGCAGGTCGGCGTGGCGCCGGCGTGCCGAGCGCTGGGGGTGCCACGGGCTTCCTTCTACCGTCGTCAGAGGCCCGCTCCCGGGCATCAGCAGCCCCGTCCTACGCCCGCCCGGGCCCTGTGTGCGTCCGAACGCGCGCACGTCCTCGACGTGCTCGCCAGCCCGCGCTTCGTCGACCGGTCACCGGCCGAGGTCGTCGCGACGCTGCTCGATGAAGGCCAGTATCTGTGCGCCGAGCGCACGATATACCGGATCCTGGCCGCGAACTAGCCGGTGCGAGAGCGGCGCAATCAGCGCAGTCATCCCTGCTACACCAAGCCCGAGCTGGTGGCCACGGGCCCCAACCAGACCTGGTCCTGGGATATCACCCGGCTCCGGGGGCCCAAACGCTGGACGTCCTTCTACCTCTATGTCTTGCTCGACATCTTCAGCCGCTGCGTCGTGGGCTGGATGGTTGCCGATCGGGAGAACGCCGCGCTCGCCGCGACGCTGATCGAGGAAACCTGTCTCAAGCAAGGCATCGAGCCCCAGGTGCTCACCCTGCATTCGGACCGCGGCGCGCCGATGACCAGCAAGTGTACCGCCCAACTCCTCGCCGACCTCGGGGTCACCCGCTCTCTGAGCCGCCCCCAGGTCAGCGATGACAACCCGTTCTCCGAAGCGCAGTTCAAGACCCTGAAGTATCACCCCGGCTTCCCTGGGCGCTTCGAAGACATTACCGCCGCCATCGCCTTCTGCCGGTCGTTCTTCCCCTGGTACAACACCGAACACCGCCATGCCGGGATCGCGATGCTCACCCCCGATGATGTCCATCATCACTGGGCACCGGATGTGCTGGCTCAGCGCGGACGTACCCTGCAAGCCGCCTGGGCCCTTCACCCCGAACGCTTCGTCCACGGCACCCCGAAACCCGCCCCGCTTCCCGAAGCCGTCTGGATCAACCCTTGCCTATCCGGTTAACGCCCATGACCGCTACATGTAGGGTGCCGCCACTCTCCCGAGTAAAGCTCGGCATAGGTTGGAGCAGAGGTGTCGCCCGCGATGCCGAGCAATGAGCGGAAGGCGTTGAACGGGTAGAACCGCCTGTTGAAGCGGAAGGTGAACTCGTTGAGGTAGGCTTGTAGGTGCTGGTGGCTAACGCCGTGGTGGATACCGATCAGCCACGTCTTCAGGTTGGCGAAAACCAGATGGATGATCGGCAGGTATTGCTCGGCAACCTCTGGATCACCACACTCGGCAACAGCGAAGTGCTCATAGCCGCGCTTACCGAGGCCAGCATAGCCGCTCCAATCGTCAGTAACGATCAGCGATCCCGGCGCGACGGTGCTCTCGACGAACCCACAGAGCGACTCGGCGCTACGGTCGAGCACGACGTCGATGGCACAGGAGACGGGAACCTTGTGGTGAACACCACGGCCTTCCCCACGCGTTCGCCCGCCAACCCAGGTTTCGTCCACCTCAACATGGTTCTTGGGCTGTCCACCGATCCTGTCTTGGTTGGGCCGCACCATGCCCGAGCGGAGCTTGTGGAGAATTTGAAAGGCCGTCTCGTAGCGCGAAAGACCAAGTTGCCGCTGAAACTGCACGGCGGACATGCCGGGCGTCTGACTGGCGACCAGATAAGCGGCCCAGAACCAGACGTTCAGCGGAGTGTGGCTACGCTCCATCACTGTTCCCACCGTCAGCCCGGTGTTCTGGCGGCACTTGCGGCAGCGCAGGACGCCAGGGCGGTTTTCAAAGTGGAACGGCTCTCCCGCCGTGCCGCAGTGCGGGCAGGCAAAGCCGTCTCCCCAGCGGGCTTTCTCCAGGTAGGCGGCGCAGGCCGCATCATCGGGGAAAAGTCGCTGGAACTCGGGTAGCGAATGCGGGAATGGGAGATCGGCGCGGTCGAGAACATCCATGGCGCGCTCCCCTATATCCGGGTTGCGCCCATTCTAGCCCTAGTGGGTGTGGGTGTAACCCGGATAGGCAAGGATCAACCCACCCGCCACTTCCACAACAGGAGAAACGAGTCAGTAAATAGAAACCGTCGGTGTCTCAAAGTCGTTGACAGGTTCCGGATTCTTACGCGCTGGTGCGCCCGCATATCGCGAGGGTGCAGATCGGCGATTAGCGGCAGAACGGCCAGACTTGATACCAGGAGTCGCACCGAAAGCTGGATTCACAGCGCACAAGCTGCGCTCTATAACGATCCGAGGTCGCAGCGACCCGCCGGGCGGCACGCTGCACCTTCGGCTTGTCCCTCCAGGTGCCCCGCCGATATCCGCCCTGCCCTTCGTGGTAGGCGAGGTAGAGGCGCTGCGCGTCGGTGAGGGGTATGCCGAGCTGACGTCTGGTTCGGTGGTTGTACCAGCCGATGAAGTCCAGGGCATCTTCCATGTCGCCGCGGCTGCGGAACAGACGTCCCCGCTCCGCTTGGTATTCGTTCCAGACCGGATCCTGTGCCTGCGCATAACCCTTGGCAGAAGACGGACGGCCGAGCGGTATGAACCAGAGCCATTGGCGCGGCGGCCGGGCGTCGCCCCGATAACTCGATTCGTGGCGCACGAACGACATCTGCACGTGGATCGGTGTTCCCCAGCGGCTTGCGGACTTCCGGGCATAGTCATACCAGTCGGGGTACTGCCGGAACACCTCGCAGATATCCGCCTGTCGTGTCGGCGGCGATGCGGTGCCACAGCCGGCGAGCGGTATCAATGCGGCCAACAACACGGCCGCGACCAATTTGGGAGAATCGCAGACCGCTGTCCGCAAGTCGGACAGCCGGAAAGACAAGCGCACTGGCTGCTGCATTCGGTCCTCTTACTGATTTCCCCCGCCTCAGATTCCTCCTCGGGGCCCGGGCGATCGATCGTGTCCCGCGGAGTGGTGTAAGAGCGTTGCGCTCTACGCGGCTCCCGGCGGGTAGGGCCGGGACGTTCAGGCTGCCACGGTGGGCAGCGTGATGGGGACACCATCGCTCAGCGGAGCGATGGATTCCAGCGTCATGTATCTCCCTTGCCTATCCGGTTAACGCCCATGACCGCTACATGTAGGGTGCCGCCACTCTCCCGAGTAAAGCTCGGCATAGGTTGGAGCAGAGGTGTCGCCCGCGATGCCGAGCAATGAGCGGAAGGCGTTGAACGGGTAGAACCGCCTGTTGAAGCGGAAGGTGAACTCGTTGAGGTAGGCTTGTAGGTGCTGGTGGCTAACGCCGTGGTGGATATCGATCAGCCACGTCTTCAGGTTGGCGAAAACCAGATGGATGATCGGCAGGTATTGCTCGGCAACCTCTGGATCACCACACTCGGCAACAGCGAAGTGCTCATAGCCGCGCTTACCGAGGCCAGCATAGCCGCTCCAATCGTCAGTAACGATCAGCGATCCCGGCGCGACGGTGCTCTCGACGAACCCACAGAGCGACTCGGCGCTACGGTCGAGCACGACGGCGAGCCGAACGCGTCCGGCATAGCGTCCGTCTTTCCGGTTGTCGAGCTTGGTGCCCGGCTTTCGATGACGCACCTCGATGGCACAGGAGACGGGAACCTTGTGGTGAACACCACGGCCTTCCCCACGCGTTCGCCCGCCAACCCAGGTTTCGTCCACCTCAACATGGTTCTTGGGCTGTCCACCGATCCTGTCTTGGTTGGGCCGCACCATGCCCGAGCGGAGCTTGTGGAGAATTTGAAAGGCCGTCTCGTAGCGCGAAAGACCAAGTTGCCGCTGAAACTGCACGGCGGACATGCCGGGCGTCTGACTGGCGACCAGATAAGCGGCCCAGAACCAGACGTTCAGCGGAGTGTGGCTACGCTCCATCACTGTTCCCACCGTCAGCCCGGTGTTCTGGCGGCACTTGCGGCAGCGCAGGACGCCAGGGCGGTTTTCAAAGTGGAACGGCTCTCCCGCCGTGCCGCAGTGCGGGCAGGCAAAGCCGTCTCCCCAGCGGGCTTTCTCCAGGTAGGCGGCGCAGGCCGCATCATCGGGGAAAAGTCGCTGGAACTCGGGTAGCGAATGCGGGAATGGGAGATCGGCGCGGTCGAGAACATCCATGGCGCGCTCCCCTATATCCGGGTTGCGCCCATTCTAGTGGATTGATCGGAACGAAAGAGTCCGATTTGAGATTCCGTATTGTGCGGTGTCATGCGAGTCTGTGCTATGCGCACCGGCATCCATTTTACTGTCACGTCTGGCGACCGTCAGCGATTGCAAGCTATCGTCGCGGACCCGAAGAGCTCGCAGAAACATGTCTGGCGGGCGCGGATCATCCTGAAGAGCGACGAGGGGCTCGGGAACTCGTCGATCATGGCCGAGACCGGCAAGTCCAAGACCTGTGTCTGGCGCTGGCAGGAGCGGTTCATGCACGAGGGTGTCAACGGCTTGCTTCGCGACAGGTCCCGTCCGCCTGGCAAAGCGCCGATCCCGCCGGAGCGCGTCGCCGAGATCGTCCGCCTGACCCAGCAAGCGCCGCCGCACGAGGCGACCCACTGGACGCTGCGCGCGATGGCGAAGGTTGCTGGCGTCGCGGCGTCGACGGTCCAAGCGATCTGGAAGGCCCATGGCCTCAGCCCGCACCGCTGGCGGCACTTCAAGCTCTCCAATGATCCCGCCTTCGCCGAGAAGCTCACAGATATCGTCGGCTTGTATGTCGATCCGCCGGCCCATGCCGTGGTGCTGTCGGTTGATGAGAAATCACAGATCCAGGCGCTCGACCGCACCCAACCCGGCTTGCCGATGAAGAAGGGCCGCGCCGGTACGATGACCTATGATTACAAACGGCATGGCACGACGACGCTGTTCGCCGCGCTCAACGTGCTGGACGGTACGGTCATCGCACAGAACATGCAGCGCCACCGCCATCAGGAGTTCATCCGCTTCCTCAACCGCATCGAGCGCGAGGTGCCGACGGACAAGGCCGTCCACGTCATCCTCGACAACTACGCCGCGCACAAGAAGGACAAGGTCCGCGCCTGGCTCGCCCGCCATCCACGCTGGACCTTCCACTTCACGCCAACCTCGTGCTCGTGGCTCAATGCCGTCGAGGGCTTCTTCGCCAAACTTAGGCAAGCGCCATTCTTGCGCCCGCGGCGTCCAGGACCTTCCCGGTGTTGTCGAGCGTGTAAGGCGCGTCTGCTCCTCTATGCCGCCCGGAATGCGGCGATCGTTGAGGTCGCCGGTAAAGCCGGTGATCGCCGAGGTTCCGGAGACGTGGAGCGTGTCGCCGATGCGGACGGCGCGTGAGAAGTAGCCGACCGGCTCGGCCAGCGTCGTCGGGTTGATAGCGGTGCGTTCCATGTCGGTCCTCCTGATGCACGGCTTGCCGGGCGTTTGCTACATGGTCAAACCGTAGGCGGGGCCCGCGAGGCGATAGCGACGTCGCTGTTGGCGCTTCCGCTCAAGCCGCTTGAGCGCTCGATCGACGTCGGCGTTCCTCGGCGGTCTCGTCGGCGAGAACGCGCAGCTCTGAGTCCAATGCGACCCCGTAATCCGCGCGCGCTCCTTCCGGCGTAACGAAACCGAGCCGCACGTCGTCTGCCACTTGGGCCACGTCGCGCTCCTGCGGTGGGCCGAAGCCGCCGCCGCCGCCGGACAGGATGCGAACCACGTCACCCGCCTCAAGTTCGATGTCATCCTCTTTCAACGCAACCTGCGCCGGCCGACCCGGTCGCTCGACGATGGCGCGTCCCGGGTCGCCGTCCCTTCCGCCGCAGACGCCCCAGGCCGGCGTCAGCGTGCGATCGAAGCTTGCCGTGAATTTCATCGGCGCCATCGCGCGGTAGACCTTGTCGACCCCGAGCCCGCCGCGAAACTTGCCCGGCCCGCCGGAATCGACGCGGTAGGCCACGGACTCGACGCGCAGCGGATACAGCGCCTCCTGAATCTCGACCGGGATGTCCTTGGTGTCGCCATCGATCATCGTCTTGTAGGGCCCGCCGCCGTCCTGGCGCGCGCTCGCCCCGTAGCCGCCCGAGGCCGCGTCGAAGTGCTGGTAGAGCTCACCCGTTCGGGGATCCTTGCCATGGAAAAGATGGATGCCGAACGTCGCGTGGTGGCCGCCGGTCACCAATCCGGGGGCGGGTTCCTCGAGCGCACGGATGATCACGTCGATCACCGAGGCGATCGGCGCGCTGAAAAGCGCCATCGGCGCGTCCTTGCCCGCGCTGAGAAAGATTCCATCCGGCAGGATGACCTTAAGCGGCCGAAAACAGCCCTCGTTGGCCGTCTCGTGCGGTGTCGTGAGGTATTTGAGCGCCATGCGCGCGGCCGTGATCCCGCCGCCGTAGCGGCCGGAGTTGAAGGGCCCGGCCATCTGCGGGGCGAGATCGCTGAAATCGACCGTCAACTCGTCGCCCGAAACGACGACTTTGACGTCGATCGGCACGGGAGAACCGAGCGAAATGCCGTCGTCATCGAGGCTCGCGGTTGCCCCGTAGGTGCCGTCCGGGATGGCGCTCACCGCCGCGCGCGCTTTGCGCTCGGATTGCTCCCAGATGCGCAGGAACGCTCTCTGCAACGTCGCCGCGCCGTAGTGCGCGATCATCTCCGAGAAAAGATCGCGCCCCATCAGCACGCCGCCGAGTTGAGCCTCCAGGTCGCCGGAGAACATCGCCGGAAAGCGCGTGTTGTCGAGCATGATTCTGTAGATCTCCTCGACCCGCCGCCCCGCGGCGTAGAGCTTGACGCTGCGGTACTGGATGCCCTCTTGGAAGATGTCGGTGCTGCGGTTTCCGAGGCAGGACCCGACGTAGCGCCCGCTGACATCGATGTGATGCACGATCACCCCTATGAAGGCGACAACCTCGTCGCGGGCTTCGTCGGCGAAGACCGGAGTGTACATGGCCATGTTGTTGAGGTGCTGCCCGAGGGTCGCGGCATGGTTGCTGATGATGATGTCGCCGCGGTTGATGTTGTCGAGCCCGTAGACGTGAATACCGTCCTGCACGGCGCGGCCGAGCGCATTGGCTACGAAAATAGGAATGCCGCCACGCGACTGTGAAATGAGTCGGCCCTCCACGTCGACCATGCCGACGGCGTAGTCCTTGTACTCGTAGACGAGCGGACTGTAGGCGGTGCGCATGATGTTGGTCTCGATCTGCTCGGTGATCGAGCCGAGGCCGTGGCGGATGATCTCGAGCGTTACCGGATCGAGATCGCGGGCATCCTTGCGCTCTTCGCCGTTTCGGTCGCTATCGTTCAATGTATCGCATCCGGTTCCCAGCGCCGACGCCGAATTGTGCCGGATGACTCGCTGGCCGCATCTTCCTCAAAGGGCTATATTATCAACTTCGCCGGGCCTACAGGTAGCTGTTGCGGGCGCGGTACCAAGATGGAGGATAATCCCATGAAAAGGTTGAATGGGCTCGCGCCGGCTTCTTTGCTCGGCGCGGCTGTCTTGCTTTCTATCCTTGGTTTGTCGAGCATGGCGGGCGCCGAGCCGCTCAAGGTTCGTTTCGAGTGGTTGGCCCACGTCCACCATTCCTGGTTCCACCTGGCCGACCAGAGGGGGTGGTACAAGGATGAAGGCCTGGACGTCACGTTCGAGGATGGCACCGGATCGGTGGTGACCACACAGCTAGTCGGAGCCGGCAAGTACGAGATCGGCCTCGCCACCCATGCGCCGGCGATCGTCGGCATGGTTAAAGGTATTCCCGTCAAGGCAATCGCCTCGTTCGCCCGCACGTCGATCATCGGCGTCGTGGTCCCGAAGGGGTCGGGTTGGAAGAGCCCCAAGGACCTCGTCGACAACAACGTGAAGATCGTGTCGACCTCGGGCGGCTTTGAACAGCCGTTCCTCGAAGCGTTCTTCCGCAACGCAGGCACCGATATCAAGAAGGCGAGCATCCTCCGGGTCGGGGCCGCCAACTTGTGGTCGACCTACATCAACAAGCAAGCCGACGCGATGATCTCGGGCCCCGCCTACGACCTGCCTTACATGGCCAGTGCGAGGCCTTCGGAGGGGTTCACCTTTACCCAGTTCGGGCTCAAGATGCCGGGCCTCGGACTCATCGCCAACAACAAGGCCATCGCAGACCGGCCTGATGACATTCGCAAGTTCGTCAAGGTCACGCTGGGTGCCTTCGAGTACGTCATCAACGGCCATGTCGAAGAGGGTATCGCCGCGCTGGTGAAGGCACGCCCCGACGCCGACGCGGACGCCGCGGTCGCCCGTGGGCAGATCGCCAACTACCGCCCGCTTTACGTCACCGAGGCGACCAAGGACAAGCCGTTGGGCTACATGGGGCCGTCGGATTGGGCGGACGGTATCAAGAACATGAAGGCCGCGGGCGTCGTGCCGGCGTCCATGAAGGCAGAGGATTTCTACACCAACGAGTTCATCCCAGGCATGTAAGCGTGTGGCACGGCGCGGCGGGATCGGTGCGCCGCGCCACGGTCGGTGCGAACCCGATTCGATTGCGATGCACGACCCTCCGCCGCTCGGTGGCGGCGCACATCAAGAGCACTGCCATGGAACGAGTTGCCATCAACCTGTCGAAGTAGCGGTGAGGGCGAGCGAAGCCGAGCGGGGTGGTGCGGTCTTTGCCGCGCCACCTTAGTTCTCGTTGTGGTTTTGGCCTCGACCTTCGCCGACCCGGCGCGCGGCCGTTCCCGGCTGAACGCGTCTTGACCGTGATCGTCGCCGCCGATATCGGCGGGACCTTCACGGACGTTGCCGTTTATGACGGACAGGCGGAGCGGTTGGTCTACGCCAAGCACTCGACGACCTATGACGACCTGACGCGCGGCGTCGCCGACAGCCTGAAGCGAACCAACGTCGCGCTCAGCGAAGCCAAGCTTTTCAAGCACGGAACGACGCTCGTCATCAATACGCTGATCCAGCGCAACGGCGCGGACGTTGCCCTTGTGGTCACCCGGGGATTCAGGGACGTCATCGAAATCGGGCGCGGCAACAAGGCCGATCCGTTCGATCTGCGGTACCGACGCGATCCGCCGCTCATCCCACGCGATCGCCGGTTCGAGATCAGCGAGCGAATGAGCGCGTCCGGGGAGGTCGTCACCGCGCCGGACCGGGCTGAGGTCGAAACGCTCGCGGCCCGGATTGCCACGATCCAAGCCCACGCGGTCGCGATCTCGTTCCTCAATGCCTACGCCAATCCGGCGAGCGAGCGCCTGGTGGCCGAGTGGCTAAGAGAACTCCTGCCTGACCTTTATCTGACCTGCGGCTCCGACGTTTCTCGCGAGTGGTACGAGTATGAGCGGACGGCTACCGTTGCGGCCAACGCCTTCGTCGGCCCGCAGGTGACAAGCTATGTCGACCGTCTCGACCAGACCCTGCGCGGTGACGGTTTCAGCGGCGAGTTCTTCCTCATGGGATCGAACGGCGGCGTTTTATCGATTGACCGCGCCACACGGCAGCCCGTGCTCCTCATCGAATCGGGGCCCGTTGGCGGTTGCATCGGTGCCGTCGCCTACGCCGAGCACCTGGGACTCGATCGCGTTATCGCCTTCGATATGGGGGGTACCACGGCAAAGAGCGCTCTGGTCGTGGCCGGCCGCTTTGACGTGAAATCCGAATACCATGTCGGCGGTTATGAGCAGGGCTTCCCGATTCGCGCCCCTGTCGTCGACATCGTCGAAGTCGGCGCCGGCGGTGGCTCGATCGCCTGGCTCGACGAGCAGGAACGGCTCCACGTTGGGCCGCGGTCCGCCGGCTCCGAACCGGGGCCCGTCGCCTATTCCCTCGGCGGTACCGAGCCGACCGTGACCGATGCCAACGTCGTTCTCGGGCGGCTCGACCCACAGGCATTTCTCGGCGGTGACCTAAGCCTCGATGCGGACGCGGCGCGGCGGGCGATTCTCGGCCGCGTCGCCGAGCCGCTCGGGTATCCGGACGAGCCGGGCTTGTTCGTGGTCGCCGAGGGCATCGTCGCGATCGCCATCGTGACCATGGCCGCCTCGATCAAGAAGATCACCGTCGAGCGAGGCATCGATCCGCGGGAGTTCGCCTTGTTCGCGTATGGTGGCGGGGGACCGCTCCATGCCTCGGCGCTCGCGCGTGAGCTCCAGATTCCGCTTGTCGTCGTGCCGCCCCAACCCGGCAATTTCTCGGCGATCGGCATGCTCCTTGCCGACATACGCCTCGACGATGCGGAGACCTTCCTGCGGCCGCTCGGCGAGCAGGCGATCTCGGACATGGAGGCGCTCTACGCGCACCTCGAAACCACGATCGTGGAACGACTCGCCCGGGAAACCGGCGACAGCCCGATCGTTTTCGAGCGCGCCGCTGAGATGCGATACCGCGGACAAGCGCACTCGGTGAAGACGCCCGTTCTCGCTGGACAAACGGCGGACGATATCGGGCGGGTGTACGAAGGCGTCTACCGCGGGCGCTACGGGCACGCCGACTCCGAGGTGCCGGTCGAGTTCGTCACGCTGCAGATAACGGCCCGAGCCGCGACCCCGCGACCCGATCTCGAGATGATCGGAGATAGCGAGGGAACGGCAGCGAGTGCCGCGATCGCAGCGCCGCGGCCCGTTTACTTCAAGGAGCCGGATGCCGCCCTGTCCACGGCGGTCTTCCGGCGGTCGCGCCTGCCCGTCGGCTTTGATTCGGAAGGCCCCGCGATCATCGAGGAATACAGTTCGACGACGCTAATCGGCCCAAACGACCGGTTTGAAATCGGATCGCTGGGCGAGATCCGCATTCACGTGGGGCTCTCGTAGCGGACGCGACGGAGTCAGCCTCGGTCAGGCGGCCGACGGGGGCGTGCGCGCGCGCCTCGATAACAACGATCGCGGCCGCCTCGCGGCGATGCTCGGGCTGCACCATCGCTAGGCGCTCGAGCGCATCCAACAGCCCGTGGGCGTAGCGGACGCATGCGAAGCGCTTGAAGTAGTTGCGGCCGATCTCCCAGCGTGCGCCGAGCTCCGCCATCGCGACCGCCGGGTCGAAGCGGTCGCCGCACCCCACTCCCGCGCGCGGGGCCGAGGTCATCCGGCGCTGCCTTACGAGAACTTGGCGGCACGCTCCCCCTTTACGCAGGCCAGGATGGGGGGTGCGCACCGTAAGGCGCGGTGGGCCGCGCCCAATAAGGTTGGGTCTCAGACATTCGGAGCAGCGGCGCAACATGGCGGATCGACCCGAACGCCGTCTCGCTCTCGGTCATCCACGATTGCAGGTCTTCGCGAGCCGGCAGTCTGGCGAGCGCCACGTCGTGCGAGTCCGCCCGCCCCAGCGACTGAATCCAGCGGCCCGTCTGCGCCAGCGAAACGCGGACCATGTAGCTGCCACCCTCTCTGGCCCGGCGTTCGAGGGCCACGAGCGCACCGAAGGCCGCGAGATAACCCGTGGCATAGTCGAGCGCCTGCGCCGGCAAGTGTTTTGGGGCCGTGCCGTCGCCGCCTTCGTGGGCAATACCGCTCGTCGACTGGAGAAGACTGTCGAATCCGCGCCGCTGCACCCAGGGGCCGGCGTGGCCGAAGGCAGAGAGCGTGACGTAGATCAGTCCCGGGCGCACCGCCCAAAGATCCTCCGGCGCCAATCCCAGCTTAGCGAGTGCACCGGGCCGAAAGCCCTGGATGAACACGTCGCACTCGCGAGCCGGCGACAGCAATCGCCCGCGGTCCGAAACGGTGCGCAGGTCGAGGTGGGCGGAGAGCTTGCCGTGCCCGGTGTCTATGACGAAGGACTCGTTGTAGTACCCGTTTGGCGCGCCGATCCGCATCACCTCAGCGCCGTGCTCGGCCAGGGCGCGACCGCACACCGGCCCCGCGATGACATGGGTGAGATCGAGCGCCCGCACGCCGGAAAGCGGGCGCGCGGTCGGCGCTAGTGGATTGATCGGAACGAAAGAGTCCGATTTGAGATTCCGTATTGTGCGGTGTCATGCGAGTCTGTGCTATGCGCACCGGCATCCATTTTACTGTCACGTCTGGCGACCGTCAGCGATTGCAAGCTATCGTCGCGGACCCGAAGAGCTCGCAGAAACATGTCTGGCGGGCGCGGATCATCCTGAAGAGCGACGAGGGGCTCGGGAACTCGTCGATCATGGCCGAGACCGGCAAGTCCAAGACCTGTGTCTGGCGCTGGCAGGAGCGGTTCATGCACGAGGGTGTCAACGGCTTGCTTCGCGACAGGTCCCGTCCGCCTGGCAAAGCGCCGATCCCGCCGGAGCGCGTCGCCGAGATCGTCCGCCTGACCCAGCAAGCGCCGCCGCACGAGGCGACCCACTGGACGCTGCGCGCGATGGCGAAGGTTGCTGGCGTCGCGGCGTCGACGGTCCAAGCGATCTGGAAGGCCCATGGCCTCAGCCCGCACCGCTGGCGGCACTTCAAGCTCTCCAATGATCCCGCCTTCGCCGAGAAGCTCACAGATATCGTCGGCTTGTATGTCGATCCGCCGGCCCATGCCGTGGTGCTGTCGGTTGATGAGAAATCACAGATCCAGGCGCTCGACCGCACCCAACCCGGCTTGCCGATGAAGAAGGGCCGCGCCGGTACGATGACCTATGATTACAAACGGCATGGCACGACGACGCTGTTCGCCGCGCTCAACGTGCTGGACGGTACGGTCATCGCACAGAACATGCAGCGCCACCGCCATCAGGAGTTCATCCGCTTCCTCAACCGCATCGAGCGCGAGGTGCCGACGGACAAGGCCGTCCACGTCATCCTCGACAACTACGCCGCGCACAAGAAGGACAAGGTCCGCGCCTGGCTCGCCCGCCATCCACGCTGGACCTTCCACTTCACGCCAACCTCGTGCTCGTGGCTCAATGCCGTCGAGGGCTTCTTCGCCAAACTAACGCGGCGCAGGCTCAAATACGGCGTCTTCCAATCCGTCGTCGACCTTCAGGACGCCATCAACCGATTTGTCCGCGAATACAATGACGCAAACCCAAAACCCTTCATCTGGAAAGCCGACCCCGATCATATCATCGCCGCACGAAACAGAGGGTTCCAAACGTTGGAATCAATCCACTAGCCCGCTTTATTCAGCGCGGCCCAATGTTATGATGGCGGACATGGCGTAAGTCGTTGGTATTGGGTAGAAAGTCGTTGTCCAGCGTCCTTCTCCCCAGGCAACGAAAGCGCCACGCCCACCATGACCGAAGATAGCCAGCTCCCGTTCGATCTTCCAGCCGTCAAACGCAAGAAGGTGACCGCCGATTTCGGGGGCGGGCTGATCTCGTCGGACGGCGGGCTGGTCCTGTTGCGCGGGGCCGAACGCCGGCTTGGCCTGGCCGAGGCGCTGGCGGGCTGCATCCGGGAGTGGCGCGATCCGGCGCTGGTGGTGCACACGCTGCCGGCGATGCTGCGCTTCCGCATGTTCGCGATCGCCTGCGGATACGAGGATGCCGACGACTGCGACGCCCTGCGTACCGATCCGCTGTTCAAGCTGGCCGTCGGCCGGGCGCCGGAGAGCGGCCGCGCGCTGTGCTCGCAACCGACCATGAGCCGGCTGGAGAACGCGCCCTCGCGCATCGAGGTGGCGCGCATGACGGCGGCGCTGGTCGATCTCTTCTGCCGCAGCTTCCCCGCCCCTCCCGCGGCGATCACGCTCGACATCGACGATACCTGCGATCCGGTGCACGGCCACCAGCAGCTGTCGCTGTTCCATGCCCACTACGACACCCGCTGCTTCCTGCCGGTCCACGTCTACCACGTCGAGAGCGGCAAGCCGGTGGCGGTTCTCCTGCGCCCCGGCAAGACGCCGTCGGGCGCCGAGGTCCGGACCCTCCTCAAGCACCTGGTGCGCCGCATCCGCCGGCACTGGCCGCGCACCCGGCTCACCTTCCGGGGAGATTCCCACTACGGACGGACCGAGGCCATGGCGTGGTGCGAGGACACCGGCGTCGACTACATCTTCGGCCTGGCCGGCAACAGCGTGTTGCACCGCCTCTCATACGAGGTGGCCGACGACCTCAGGGTGCGCCGCGCCGAGGCCGGCGCGGACAGGATGCGGGGCTTCGCCGCGTTCGCCTACGCCGCCCGCTCCTGGAGCCGCCAGCGCCGGGTCGTCGCCCGGCTGGAGGCGACCGCGCGGGGCTTCGACGCCCGCTACATCGTCACCTCGCTCGGTGGCGAGCCCGAGAACCTCATCAAGCTGCACAAGGGCCAGCTCGCCTCCGACCGGACCTCCTGCCAGAGCCCGCTCGCTAACCAGTTCCGCCTCGTCCTGCACACCGCGGCCTACTGGCTCATGCTCGCCCTGCGCGATGCCGTGCCCCGCCGGATGCCGCTTGCCTGGGCCGAGTTCGCGACCCTCAGGAAAAGCCTGCTCAAGATCGGCGCCCGCGTCGTCGAAAAGGCCGCCCGCATCCGCATCCACTTCGCTTCGGCCTGTCCGGATGCCGCCCTGTTCCGCCTGCTGGCCGGGCGCCTCGCCGCCGCGGGCCCCTGATCGCCGGGGCGCCGTGCCCCGCCAACCCGAGCCCATTCAACCCCAAACCCCGACACCGCCAACCTCAAATCCCGGCACCGCAAGGCGCCGAACACAAACCTTCGCGCGCTCAAAATCAACCGATAAACTCTGCCTCCGATGAATAAGTCAGGTTAGCCACCAGCACCTACAAGCCTACCTCAACGAGTTCACCTTCCGCTTCAACAGGCGGTTCTACCCGTTCAACGCCTTCCGCTCATTGCTCGGCATCGCGGGCGACACCTCTGCTCCAACCTATGCCGAGCTTTACTCGGGAGAGTGGCGGCACCCTACATGTAGCGGTCATGGGCGTTAACCGGATAGGCAAGGCTCGTTCCTAAGGTCGTGTCCCAGGACGTGGTGTAGGAGTTGTTGGAGCCTCTGGTAGCTGTGGGTAGGCGGCTTGCCGTAGCGACCGCCGAGAGTCTGGCGTAGGCAAGCCGGCTATCCACAGCGGAGGCCATCGCGGTTCCGGTTTAGGGTTGGGCTAGTGCAAACCAACCTGACCCGAAGGAGAACCACGATGACCCAGGACATGATGACCCTGCGCGCGCTTTTGGAGAAGAGCTCCGATGCCGATCTGCTTTGCGAGATGATCGGCTTCACGGCCGAGCGGCTGATGGCACTGGAGGTTGAGGGCCTGACCGGCGCCGCTCACGGCGAGCGCTCGGCGGATCGTATCACCCACCGCAACGGCTACCGCAACCGGTCCTGGGAGACGCGGGCCGGCACGGTCGAGCTGAAGATCCCGAAGCTGAGGAAGGGGAGCTACTTCCCGGGCTTCCTGGAGCCGCGGCGGATGGCCGAGAAGGCGCTGGCTGCGGTGATCCAGGAGGCCTACATCCAGGGCGTGTCGACCCGCTCGGTCGACGACCTGGTGCAGGCCATGGGCATGTCGGGCGTCTCCAAGAGCCAGGTCTCCAGGCTGTGCGGCGAGATCGACGATAAGGTCACCGGCTTCCTCGATCGATCGCTGGAGGGCGACTGGCCCTATCTGTGGCTCGACGCAACCTATGTGAAGGTGCGCGAGGCCGGGCGCATCGTCTCGGTCGCGGTGACCGTGGCTGTGGCCGTCAACGACCAGGGCCGCCGCGAGGTCCTGGGCATGGCGATCGGCGCGTCTGAGGCCGAGGCCTTCTGGACCGAGTTCCTGCGCTCGCTGGCCCGGCGCGGGCTGCGTGGCGTGAAGCTGTTGATCTCCGACGACCACAAGGGTCTGAAGGCCGCCGCGACCCGGATCCTCGGCGCCACCTGGCAAAGATGCCGCGTGCACTTCGCCCGCAACCTGCTGGCCCATGCCGGCCGCCAGGGCCGGCGCGTCGTCTCCGCCTTCGCCCAGGAGGACGCCGACAGCGCGAAGGCCCAGTGGCGTCAGGTCGCTGACCAGCTCAGGCCCAAGGTGCCCAAGCTGGCAGTTCTCATGGACGAAGCCGAGCACGACGTCCTCGCCTACATGACTTTCCCCAAGGAGCACCGCCAGAAATTGCACTCCACAAACCCGATCGAACGGCTCCATAACGTCCCGGCCCTACCCGCCGGGAGCCGCGTAGAGCGCAACGCTCTTACACCACGCGCCGGGACACGATCGTTCCTAAAATTCTTTCGCCCGAAGATCGAGTCCATTACCAATTTTAGGTAATGGCTCATGGTTGGGTCGCAGTGCAGGTATATTGAGCCGGCTGACTTCAAAATTCGGCGCATCTCAAGCAATCGCGCCGCCATGTATGTCAAGTAGGATTTGTCGCTGGCCGTCATTGCTGCGAGCAAAACCCGATAAAGAGCCGGGTGCTTAGCCTCAATCAGATTGATCCACTCAACATCTACTTCGGTAAGTGTCCAGGTATCCTTGAACGCTGCTCCGGCAGCCATTGATCCGATAGGGGCGGCGTAGTCGGCTTTGGAGTTGAAAGGAGGGTCCAGATAGATCAGGTCGACTGAGGCACTGTTCATGCCTCGCATGATGTCGAGATTGTCGCCTGTCCAGAGCGTCTGGTTAGACCAGTTGGGGCCGTTCACGCCCGCGCTCCCGAGTCCAGCCCATTGTCGGCGATTAGGTCTCTATAGCGTAGCCGCCGGGTGTGGGTCTGGTATGGAAAATCCAAGTCATTGATTTAGTGCGGTTTTTGTGTCGAGACGAACGGCCGAAAACGGCTATTCGTGACAATGGGCCGCTCCAAGGCAGGATTTTGTCACGACGGCAGGGTCGAGCAGGGGAAGGTGGGAACGCTCCGCACCGCCAGAAGCGGTACGATGCCGTGTCTCGAAACCCAACATCGGGAGCATTCCCATGGCAGTATCCCCGCCTCCGGCGCCTTCGTCCATCGATCTTTCCGGCCTGCCTCCTCGGGTCGTCGAGGCGGCCGCCCGGGTGCTCGCACTGTGTCGCGAGGAGCTTCGTTCCGAGCCGCGCCCCGAGGTGCCCGAGGAGGTCGAGTTGCGGGTGCGTGAGGCCACGAACGAGTTCGCTCGCGATGTCATGGGCGCCGTCATCGAGAACCGGGACGATGGCGCTTCCCGGATCGAGCGGGACGGGCAGAGCTGGTTCCGGGTCGCGGTGACGCCGAAGACGATCATGACCTCGCTCGCCTACCGGCGAGCGCGTTACCGCAGCGGCGCGAGCGGGGCATCGCCGGTGCCGGTCGACGAGAGCCTGGGCCTCGTCGACGATTACCTGACGCGGCCGGCGGCCGAGCTCGGTCTGCTGATGATGGGTCGCTGCACGGCCCGGGAAGCGGCGGCGTTCTTTGCGAAGACCGGCGCCATGACGCCGTCGGTGAGCGCCTGACCCTGAGCATGCACGAATGCTGGGAGAGCCTCGGCCCGGAGACGCTGGGCAGCATCCGTGAGGCCGAGGGCATACCGCAGGACGCGACCACCGCCTCGGTCTCCCTCGACGGCGTCATGGTGCCGCTGAGACCCGGCGAGGACGGTCGCGCCAAGGCCTCCTGGCGCGAGGCCGCCTGCGGCACGGTCTCCTTCCACGACGCCGAGGGCAAGCGCCTGAAGACCCTCTATCTCGGCCCCATGCCGGAGAGCGGCAAGCTCACGCTGAAGGCGCAGCTTGCAAGCGAAGTCGCACACATCAGGCGAGCACGCCCCGAGATCGGGATCGTCGCTATCGCCGATGGCGCCGCCGACAACTGGACCTTCCTGGAGACCCTGTCGCCCGAAACCGAGGTGATCGACTTCTGGCATGCTTGCGAACATCTGCAAACCGCGTCCGACCATGCCGTGGCGCCCGGCTGGTTCGAGAAGTACCGCGAGATCCTCCGTCACGATCCCCGTGGCGTCGCCAAGGTGATCCGGGCGCTGCGCCACCTTCGCGATGCCGCCGCTGCGCCGGACCGGGCCGAGACCGAGCGGGAACTCGCCTTCTTCCGCAAGCATCGCCATCGCATGCGCTACCACGCCCTGAAGGAAGAGGGCATCGCCATCGGCTCAGGCGTGGTCGAGGCTGCCAACAAGATCCCTGGTGACACAGCGCATGAAGCGCTCCGGCATGCGCTGGCGGATCGTCGGCGGACAGGCTGTTCTGACCTTCCGCGCCCTGATCAAATCCGGCCGCTTCGAGCGCGCATGGAAGGCCCTGATCAGCGCAACCGACACACCGGCCAACGACAACATCAGTCCACGTGCAGCAGCCATGGCAATCGCTGCCTGAACTCAACGAACCAAGCCGCAGACATCACTGCCATGCGAGACTCGCACCCTAGCCGCTTGCCGGACAGCCCCGACGCGATCCGCTCCATGATTGCCAACGTATCATACTCGCGATCGTTGTGATGGCCCGCGAACTCCGTCACATAGCGGTTAAGATGCTTGGCCGAAAGTTTGTGGAAAGTGCCCTTATGCGCCCGCTTGAGCATGCTCCAAAACGACTCGATCCCATTGGTGTGCGCCATGCCTCGGACGTATTCGCCGACGCTATGATTGACTGATGCATGCTCGAAACCCTTAAGATTCCTGTATCCCCCATGCTCATCCGTGTACACCTCAGCCCCCCTCATGACATGATTGTGGATGAAGGACTGCAGAGTTGCTGCGTCTGTGAAAGGGGTAACTTGAGCGTGGACCCGCTTCGTGATCCGATCCTTTACGCCAACCACCGCCGTCTTCCCAATGGCTCCGCGACCCTTCAGCGCCTTCCGCTTGGATTTAGGCATGTTGGCCCGCTTCCCGCCGAGGTACGTCTCATCGGCCTCTGCTGGCCCAGAGAACATGCCGCCGTTTCCGGCCTTCCACCCCTCGCGAAGCCGATGGGCCAGATACCATGCCGATTTTTGCGTGATGTTCAGGTCTCGATGCAGCTTCATGCTCGACACGCCCTTGAGATTGGTCGCCAGCAGATAAATGGCGATGGCCCATTCCCGATAACCGAGCTGGGTGCGGTGCATGGCGGTGCCAGTTTTGAGGGAGAACATGGGCCGGGTTGGGCAGTCCCGGCAACGGTGCGTCATGGAACTGTGTTTGATGTCCACCTGGACGTTCAAGGAGCCGCAATATGGGCAATACGGGCCTTTGGGCCAGCGCTGGGCTTCAATCCACCTCTCCGCCGCCCCATCGGTCGGGAACATGGCAGCGATCTCGATTAGCGAGATACCCTTGCGGTGAGCCTTCCCGGTGCCTTGTTTGCCATGTCTCTGTCTCCTATATTGTGACTCCGTTGTAACATGGCGCAAGGCGGTGAGCAATAGGAAATTGTGACTCCGGTATATAATCCCCTTTGCGATCAACGGGTCCGAGTTCGTCGAGATGTTCGTCGGCGTCGGTGCGGCGCGCGTGCGCGACCTGTTCGAGCAGGCCCGCGCGAACGCCCCTTGCATCATCTTCATCGACGAGCTCGACGCTCTTGGTCGGGCGCGCGGCTTCGGCCCCCTGTCGGGCGGGCACGACGAAAAGGAGCAGACGCTCAACCAGCTCCTCGCCGAGCTCGATGGCTTCGACCCGAGCGGTGGCATCGTCCTCCTGGCGGCGACCAATCGGCCCGAAATCCTCGACCCGGCGCTGTTGCGTGCCGGCCGTTTCGACCGCCAGGGCAAGGCGACCGATATCGCGATGAGCATGGTGATGCGCTACGGCATGGACGAGAAGCTCGGCAACGTGGCCTACGAGTCCGAGCAGGCGCCCCTGCTGGGTGTGCCCCCGGGATGGACTCCGCAGCCGCGGCGCTATAGCGAGGAGACCGCGCGCGAGATCGATTGCGCTGTCCGTGCCGTCATCGGGGCCGCGTTCGAGGGTTCCATCGCCATCCTCGAGGCCAGCCGAGGCGTCCTCGAGGACGGCGCTCGGGCGCTGCTGGCGAAGGAAACGCTGGGCGGGGAGGAGCTGGCAACGCTGGGCGCGCGCCTGCATCAACGCGCCGGGCCGGAGGACGCGGCGGGCGCAGCGGTTGGACCGGGCTGATCTGCCGCCGACCCCTTCCACCGGTTGCGCCCACCTTGTCACGCCAACGTGAAAGGCCGTGTTTTTGCGCTCCCTTCCCGCATTCCTATACTTAACGCCACTCAAGGGAGGCAGACCGATGAGACAGATCATGGCGGCGGCCGTCGTCGCCGTCGGGGTTATGGCGTTCGCGGCCGCACGGGCGGAAACCACACCCCCGATGCCCGCCAAGGTGGTCGATCAGCTCATGCGCCTCGCCATGTTCAACGCCGAGCCCGCGTCCCGGAATTGGATCCTGGCGCAGTTTCGGGCGCGCGGGAATCCCGACATCGTGGCGGCCCTCATCCAGTCGATGAGATTCGTCCGCGACGACGGCGGCGGGATATTGGCCTCCCTCTATGCCTTGACCGGCGAGAAGCTCGGTGATGACTGGAAGGACTGGATGCTGTGGCAGGAAGCCCATCCGGAAATCACCCCGTATGAGGGTTTCGACGGCTTCAAGGCCGACGTCATGGCGACGATCGATGAGAACTTCCGGCTCTTCCTCCAGCCCGGCGTCAAGCACGAGATCAGGCTCGAGGAGATCGCCTGGGGCGGCGTCGTCAAGGACGGCATCCCGGCGCTGGTGAACCCCCCGCACATCACGCCGGCCGAGGCCGACTACCTGCTCGACGAGGAGCTCGTGTTCGGGGTCCAGATCAACGGCGACGCCCGCGCTTATCCGCTGCGCATCATGAACCCGCACGAAATGTTCAACGACGTGGTCGGTGGCGTTCCGGTGGCGCTCGCCTACTGCACCCTGTGTGGGTCGGGCATCCTGTATGAAACCAAGCTGCCCGACCGCGCGGAGCCGTTCGTGTTCGGCTCCTCGGGCTTTCTCTACCGCTCCAACAAGCTGATGTACGACCGCGAGACCAACTCGCTGTGGAATCAGTTTACCGGCCGCCCTGTGGTCGGAGAGCTCACCGGCTCGGGGATTGTGCTCAAGGTGCTGCCGGTCGCGATCACCAAGTGGCGCCACTGGCTCGAGCGCCATCCCGACACCAAGGTCCTGTCGCTGCGGACCGGGCACGTGCGCGACTACCGGCCCGGTGCCTACTACAAGGAGTATTTCGCGAGCCCCACGCTGATGTTCCCGGCGGTCGTCGGCGACAAGCGGTTGAAGCCCAAGGACCAGGTCTTCGCCCTGCGCGTCGATGGAGCCGACAAGGCCTGGCCGCTGACGGCGTTCGCCGGCGGGCGGGTGATCAACGATCGCGTCGGCGAGCGCGATATCGTGCTCATCGGCGATGCCGACTCGCACACGGTGCGAGCCTATGACGCCGGCGGCCGCACGTTCGCCGCCGGTCCCGATGGCGCCGCGAGCGTTGTCGCGGACGGCGAGTCCTGGCGGGTCGAGGAGGAGGCGCTGGTCGCGGGCGCGGCGCGGCTCGCGCGGCTCCCGGGCCACATCGCCTATTGGTTCGCCTGGAGCGGTTTTACCGCGGGCGCCCCACTCTACGACGGCTAACTCACGCCAGCCGGTTAATACCGTCGAAGGCCGCCGTCTTGTAGCACTCGGCGAGAGTCGGGTAGTTGAACACGGTGTTGACGAAATAGTCGATCGGCCCGCCCAGGGCGAGCACCGCCTGGCCGATGTGGATGAGTTCGCTGGCCCCCTCGCCGAGGATGTGGACACCCAGCAGATCGTGCGTCTCAGGATGGAACAGGAGCTTGAGGAGCCCGCTTGAATCGCCAATGATCTGGCCCCGCGCGATTTCGCGGTACGCAGCCTTACCGACCTCATAGGGAATCTCGTCCGCGGTCAGCTCTTCCTCGTTCTTGCCGACGGTCGAGATCTCGGGGATCGTGTAGATGCCGTAGGGAAAGAGCTCTGGCACACTTTGCGCATCGGCATTGAAGGCATGACACGCGGCGAGCCGACCCTGCTCCATCGAGGTCGAGGCGAGGCTCGGGAAGCCGATGACGTCGCCAACCGCGTAGATGTGAGGCATCTCCGTCTGGTAGTTCTTGTTGACCGGGATGCGGCCGCGCTCGTCGCTTGAAATCTGCGCCGGCTCCAGGTTGAGGCCGGCGGTCGCGCCCGTCCGGCCGATGCTGTAGAGGGCCTTTTCGGCGGTGATGTGCTTGCCGCTCTCGAGAGTGATGCTGACGCGCTCGCCGTTTTTCTCGTCGATGCAGGGCTCGATACCGCTCACCTCTTCCCCCAGCCGCATCGTCATGCGGGTTTGGCGCATCTGATAGACAAGCGAATCGATGATCTCGTTGTCGATGAATTCGAGGAGGCGCGGGCGCTTGTCGACCAGCGTGACGCGCACGCCCAGCGCCGCAAAGATGGTCGCGTACTCGCAGCCGATGACGCCGGCGCCGATGACGGCGAGCGAGCGCGGCAGTTCGTCGAGGCCGAGGATTTCATCGCTGGTAAAGACGCGCTGGCCATCGAAGGGGATATGGCTGTCCTGGGTGGTTGTGGTACCGACCGCGATCACGACGCTGGCCGCGGTCACCTCGTGCGCGCCGTGCCCATCGATATCGACGAGGCGCAACGTGTGCGGATCGACGAAAGCGGCGTCCGCCTGAATGACCTCGACTCCGTTGCGCTGAAGCTGGTGTCGGGTGACGTCCAGCTCGTTCTTGATGACGTGCTCGGCGCGGTAGAGCAGGTCGGTCATCGTGATATTCTTTTTTACCGAGTACGAGGCGCCGTAGATGCTGCGCTCGCGGAATCCGGAAAGGTGAAGCGCCGCTTCGCGCAGCGTCTTACTCGGGATCGTGCCGGTGTTGATGCAGGCGCCACCGATCACCGCCTTGTGCTCGGCAACAGCCGCCCTCTTGCCGAGCTTGGCGGCCTGGATCGCGGCGCGCTGCCCGGCCGGGCCGGAGCCGATGACGAAGAGGTCGTAATCGTAATTGGTCATTTTCAATCCCGCAGACTCCGGTGGCAGTTAACACCATACTCCTAACGCCTTAACCTTGCCTATCCGGTTTACACCCACACCCACTAGGGCTAGAATGGGCGCAACCCGGATATAGGGGAGCGCGCCATGGATGTTCTCGACCGCGCCGGTCTCCCATTCCCGCATTCGCTACCCGAGTTCCAGCGACTTTTCCCCGATGATGCGGCCTGCGCCGCCTACCTGGAGAAAGCCCGCTGGGGAGACGGCTTTGCCTGCCCGCACTGCGGCACGGCGGGAGAGCCGTTCCACTTTGAAAACCGCCCTGGCGTCCTGCGCTGCCGCAAGTGCCGCCAGAACACCGGGCTGACGGTGGGAACAGTGATGGAGCGTAGCCACACTCCGCTGAACGTCTGGTTCTGGGCCGCTTATCTGGTCGCCAGTCAGACGCCCGGCATGTCCGCCGTGCAGTTTCAGCGGCAACTTGGTCTTTCGCGCTACGAGACGGCCTTTCAAATTCTCCACAAGCTCCGCTCGGGCATGGTGCGGCCCAACCAAGACAGGATCGGTGGACAGCCCAAGAACCATGTTGAGGTGGACGAAACCTGGGTTGGCGGGCGAACGCGTGGGGAAGGCCGTGGTGTTCACCACAAGGTTCCCGTCTCCTGTGCCATCGAGGTGCGTCATCGAAAGCCGGGCACCAAGCTCGACAACCGGAAAGACGGACGCTATGCCGGACGCGTTCGGCTCGCCGTCGTGCTCGACCGTAGCGCCGAGTCGCTCTGTGGGTTCGTCGAGAGCACCGTCGCGCCGCGATCGCTGATCGTTACTGACGATTGGAGCGGCTATGCTGGCCTCGGTAAGCGCGGCTATGAGCACTTCGCTGTTGCCGAGTGTGGTGATCCAGAGGTTGCCGAGCAATACCTGCCGATCATCCATCTGGTTTTCGCCAACCTGAAGACGTGGCTGATCGGTATCCACCACGGCGTTAGCCACCAGCACCTACAAGCCTACCTCAACGAGTTCACCTTCCGCTTCAACAGGCGGTTCTACCCGTTCAACGCCTTCCGCTCATTGCTCGGCATCGCGGGCGACACCTCTGCTCCAACCTATGCCGAGCTTTACTCGGGAGAGTGGCGGCACCCTACATGTAGCGGTCATGGGCGTTAACCGGATAGGCAAGGCCTTAACAACTGGCGCCGAAAACGCCTGGCTTGGGCGGCTACCGAGGCCCAAGTTGGCGGTTGCGCCGGAGGGCGGCCATGCCATACTCGAAGCACGACAATAGGGGAGGGCGCGATGGGGAATCCGGTGGTTCACTTCGAGATTCACGGCGAGGACGCGACCAAACTCAGCGGGTTTTACCGCGAGTTGTTCGACTGGGACATCGAGGTCATGCAGCCGATGAACTACGGCTTCACCAAAACCGGGAGCGAGACGGGGATCAACGGCGGCATCACCGCCAGCGACATGGCGCCGGCGACCATGGTGTACGTTCAGGTTCCCGACATCAACGCGCATCTCGCGAAGATCGAGGCGGCGGGCGGCAAGACGGTGATGCCGAGGACGGAGATACCGGACGCGGTCACGATGGCGATCTTCACCGACCCCGCGGGCAACAACGTCGGCCTCGTCGAAGGCTGAGCGCACGCGGGCGCGCGTTTCGGTATCGAGGCGCCGGCATAGGCTCGCTATAGGGCGGAACGATGTCGTTTGCATTCTATGTCGCCTGCGCGATCGCCGAGATCTCGGGTTGCTTCGCCTTCTGGGCGTGGCTTCGCCTCGGGCACAGCCCGCTCTGGGTCGTGCCCGGTGCCGCCATGAACGATTCTATCATGCAGAATCGCTACGGAATTTTGCTCGGGACACAGTTCCGGAGGGGACGTTTAGAGATCTCCAAGATGAGCTCTACCACGGGGTGATCGACATAGCCGAAAGCAGCCATACGGACGGCTTCGAGAGGATGCGAGCAACCGTTGCTCAAGCCGCACAGATGAAGCCCAGCTTGCCGCCGTCGCACAATTGGTTCAGTGATCGTTCGATAAATGGAATGTAGATATCGGCGCGATCGAAGATCGTGCTGTACCGGTTCCGGTACTCGGTGACCAACGCGTCAGGAATGAGTTCGTGCCGTACATAAGGCGGATTGCCGACGACGAAATGGACAGGGAGTGGCAAATCGGCGAGCAGGAAATCATCGTGGATCAGCCAGGTATCGAGGAGTGACGAGGCATCGATTCGACGAATTCCTGCGTCTTGGAGGAGCTGGGCCAGTTTGGCGCGCGTGGATTCGAATGAGGTCTGGTGCAGTTCGACGGCACGGATGCAGTTCGCGAGAGCTGCCGCCGGGACGGCTTCCCCGAGATTGCGCCAAGCCGCGAGGAGGCGCTCGACGGCCGCGAGTAGAAAGTCGCCATCGCCGAAGGACGGTTCCAAGAGGGGAAGGTAAATGGGCTGCGTCGGCGCGGTGCTTCGTCCTTTGCGTCCAGGCAAGCCTTGCGGACACCGCGCTGCAGGACACGATCGAAACACAGGCCGCACGGCTTCTTGAACGAGACATCGTGTTCGAAGCTGTGGACGGTACCCAGCTCAGCGAGAAGCTGAGGTCCCATCCGGAGATCATCCACGACTTTTTCGGTCCGATCTGGCTCAAAGCCTTTGCCGGCGAGGAAGTCGCGGCGAACCTGAAACGGCCGCTGGAGGTGCAACGCGTGACTGCACTGCGGAGACGTCTGGCGGAGATCTACGAGGCGCGGATCCAGCAACTGGACCCGGGGTTGAATGTTGACCCGGCACGGCGGGATACGCGCGACATCCGCAAGCGCTTCGTGCTTCCCAATGTCGATCCGGTCAATCCGTTCCTTGAGCCGCCGCTGGAGCCGGAGGACGGTTCCGTCGAGGCCTACGGAGAGCACGACCATGCCTGGCAGTTCGACGAATACAGCGATCCCGGGAAACCCGTTGACTTTCGCAGACCGCCAAACGAATTGCCCGTGACGCCTGCGGTCGCGTTCGACGACTGGCTGTTGCAAGGCGAGCGCGCGTTGCTGCTCTCCGGCGCACCCGGCTCGGGCAAGAGCACGGTTCTCCGTTGCCTCGCGCTCCGGAACCTGTCAACGACTTTGAGACACCGACGGTTTCTATTTACTGACTCGTTTCTTGCCTATCCGGTTAACGTCCATGACCGCTACATGTAGGGTGCCGCCACTCTCCCGAGTAAAGCTCGGCATAGGTTGGAGCAGAGGTGTCGCCCGCGATGCCGAGCAATGAGCGGAAGGCGTTGAACGGGTAGAACCGCCTGTTGAAGCGGAAGGTGAACTCGTTGAGGTAGGCTTGTAGGTGCTGGTGGCTAACGCCGTGGTGGATACCGATCAGCCACGTCTTCAGGTTGGCGAAAACCAGATGGATGATCGGCAGGTATTGCTCGGCAACCTCTGGATCACCACACTCGGCAACAGCGAAGTGCTCATAGCCGCGCTTACCGAGGCCAGCATAGCCGCTCCAATCGTCAGTAACGATCAGCGATCGCGGCGCGACGGTGCTCTCGACGAACCCACAGAGCGACTCGGCGCTACGGTCGAGCACGACGGCGAGCCGAACGCGTCCGGCATAGCGTCCGTCTTTCCGGTTGTCGAGCTTGGTGCCCGGCTTTCGATGACGCACTTCGATGGCACAGGAGACGGGAACCTTGTGGTGAACACCACGGCCTTCCCCACGCGTTCGCCCGCCAACCCAGGTTTCGTCCACCTCAACATGGTTCTTGGGCTGTCCACCGATCCTGTCTTGGTTGGGCCGCACCATGCCCGAGCGGAGCTTGTGGAGAATTTGAAAGGCCGTCTCGTAGCGCGAAAGACCAAGTTGCCGCTGAAACTGCACGGCGGACATGCCGGGCGTCTGACTGGCGACCAGATAAGCGGCCCAGAACCAGACGTTCAGCGGAGTGTGGCTACGCTCCATCACTGTTCCCACCGTCAGCCCGGTGTTCTGGCGGCACTTGCGGCAGCGCAGGACGCCAGGGCGGTTTTCAAAGTGGAACGGCTCTCCCGCCGTGCCGCAGTGCGGGCAGGCAAAGCCGTCTCCCCAGCGGGCTTTCTCCAGGTAGGCGGCGCAGGCCGCATCATCGGGGAAAAGTCGCTGGAACTCGGGTAGCGAATGCGGGAATGGGAGATCGGCGCGGTCGAGAACATCCATGGCGCGCTCCCCTATATCCGGGTTGCGCCCATTCTAGCCCTAGTGGGTGTGGGTGTAAACCGGATAGGCAAGACCTGAACTTCAACACCTGTCGGATTTTCCGGAGCCACCCCACCATCTGATCAGCAGGGGGGGTGCTAGGGTGCGCCGTATTGGTAACTGATTGATATAAGCTAATTTTTGATATACCTCTTAAAGCAGCTGGAATTCCTGGGTTGCTCCCGCATTTTGAGGAAGGATCGCGAAATGATCGGAAACTTGATTCTAGGTGCAAACGATATTGAACGCGCTGGCCGGTTCTATGATTCGCTTCTCGGGGATATCGGAGCGAAGCGGACAACGGAAGCAGAAACTTTCATCCGGTGGGAGGCCCCATCGGGTGAAACGACATTCTGCGTAGCCAAGCCCTACGATGGAGACCCGGCTACTGTAGGCAACGGCACAATGATTGCGCTCAAAGTCGAAAGCGAAGAGCAGGTGAATGCATTACATGCCAAGGCTCTTGAGCTCGGGGGGAAGGACGAGGGGGCACCCGGCCCGCGTGGCACTAGCGGATTCTACGGCGGGTATTTCAGGGACCTGGATGGAAACAAGCTGGCTTTCTACATCATGAAATAGGAGTTGTGGGAGACCTCGCTCGGTGGCTCAAACCGTTTTCCTCTGACAACGCCGGTGCGCCGGAAGGCGTGCCGGGCCGTGGGCGGGGTATAGACCGCGCAGCCCGGCCCGACCGGCCGTCGATCTTCATCTGCCTGCGGCCGCTGACGATGCAATAGGTCTCCTAGGGCTCGTGGTGATGAAGCAGGAGCTGTGCTTCAGGCGGGATTTCCGCGCACAAAGACGCGCACAAAGAACTGGGCGTCTATCATGGCGAACTGGTTGGCAAGAGCGATGTCATGAGGGCGTTCCTGGCCCAATCCGAGGTGAGCGGTGACTATGATTTCTCGAGGATTACCGCAGTTGTGGACATGATCGTCTCGGATTGTACGGTCCTCAGGGAGTCAGTGTGGATTGTCGACCCGAAGGCGTCGTAGGCGGTGGCTGCACCTTGCAAGATCCGGGATTGTCGTGAGGTTGACGGTTCGAGACAGAAGACATCCTCCGGGCGAAGATGTCCCCGGCCTTCCGGAGTGCGCGGTCATAGGCAGCAAGAAAACCATAGACGAATGAGCCTTGCCTATCCGGTTTACACCCACACCCACTAGGGCTAGAATGGGCGCAAACCGGATATAGGGGAGCGCGCCATGGATGTTCTCGACCGCGCCGATCATGGGTGGCGTCATCGCGCGCGAGGACCTCGCGGCCGGGTTCGGCGGTATCCGCTGATCCCTTCGGTCTCGGGGGTGCGACACTCGCTGCTTTGTCAGGGCGGGCCTCGTTGGGAAAGATACCGACGACGTTGGTGCGACGCTTGACCTCGGCATGGAGCCGATGGGGTGGACGCCCCTCCCGACGGCATCGCGATGTGCCAGGTTGGCGGTGTTGTTAACGCCAAGCGAGGAAGGGGGCGTCCATGGAACAGGTTCACATGATCGGGATCGATCTGGCGAAGAACAGCTTTCAGCTGCACGGTGCGCGGGCGGATGGGTTGGTTGCGTTCCGCAAGAAGCTGAGCCGGGCGAAGCTGTTGGACTTTGTGGCTGCGCAGCCACGCTGCACGGTGGCGATGGAGGCGTGCGGCGGCGCGCACCATTGGGGCCGGGAGATCGGCAGTCTCGGCCATGCGGTGCGACTGGTCCCACCGATCTACGTCAAAGCGTACGTCAAGCGGCAAAAGAACGACGCGTCGGATGCGGAGGCGATCTGCGAGGCGTCGTCGCGGCCGACCATGCGCTTTGTGGCTGTGAAGACGGAGGAACAGCAGGCTCGGGGCATGCTGTTCCGGACGCGCGATCTTCTGGTGCGCCAGCGCACCCAGACGATTAATGCGCTGCGCGGCCATCTGGCGGAGTTCGGTGTCATTGCCCCGCAGGGGCCGGCTCATGTCGGCCGGCTGGCCTCGGCGCTTGAGGGACCGGCTTCGAGGTTGCCGGAAGCGGTCCGCGAGCTGGCCGGCCTTCTGCTTGAGCAGATCGCCGGCCTCGATGCGAAGATTGCGGGCCTGGAGAGGGAGGTCCACGTGAGAGCACGGCAGGATGAGGAGGCGAGGCGCCTGATGAGCGTGCCGGGGATCGGGCCGATCAGCGCGATGGCAATCCAGGCCTTCGCACCGCCGATGGAGAGTTTCCGGCGCGGCCGCGACTTCTCCGCTTGGCTCGGCCTCGTGCCGCGCCAGCACACGACCGGCGGCAAGCCGAAGCTGGGCAAGATATCGAAGATGGGCCAGCGCGATCTGAGACGGCTGCTGATCACAGGCGCGATGACTGTGGTCCGCTGGGCGGTTCGGCGCGGCGTGACGACGGACCCCTGGCTGGCCGGGATGCTGGCGCGCAAGCCGAGGATGCTCGTCGCGGTGGCGCTGGCCAACAGGATGGCGCGCATCGTCTGGGCGCTACTGACGAAGAAGAAGAGCTACCGGGCTCCCGCCACCGCCTGAGAGAACGGCGAAGTGCGGGAAGCCGTCGGGGATGTGGGCAGGACGGAGGACAGGTAAGGGCAAAGGTCAACGAGACCGGGTTGGGAAAACCAGCATCCGAACGGAGAGCTTTCAAGCTCGCGTAACCGATTTGGACCCAATCCGCGTATCTCCATACGGGCCCGCGGCGTGTCATCTGCCGCATAGAGAGGCCGGACACACGACAGCACCTGACCGCATGCACCGAGCCGACCAAAAACTGCTTGCATCAACGGGGGCGTCCACACACGATGGCCTCCGCTGTGGATAGCCGGCTTGCCTACGCCAGACTCTCGGCGGTCGCTACGGCAAGCCGCCTACCCACAGCTACCAGAGGCTCCAACAACTCCTACACCACGTCCTGGGACACGACCGCGTGGATCGGTTCCAACATGGGGAATCCCAGTTGATAGCAGTGGCTTCGTTCATTGAGTTCAGGCAGCGATGGCGATGACGGCACAGGGATTGATGTTGTCGTTGGCTGGTGTGTCGGTTGCGCCGATGATGGCCTTCCATGCCCGGTCGAAGCGAGCGGATTTGATCAGGGCGCGGAAGGTCAGCACAGCCTGTCCGCCGGCGATCCGCCAGCGCATGCCGGAGCGCTTCATGCGCTGGGTCACCAGGGTCTTGTTGGCCGCCTCGACCACGCCTGAGCCGATGGCGACGCCCTCTGCCTTCAGGGCGTGGTAACGCATGCGCTGGCGGTGCTTGCGGAAGAAGGCGAGTTCCCGTTGATACCGGCGACGGCGTTGGGGATGGCGACCCACAGGCGCAGCCAGCCCTCGACGTGCTCGATGGTCTCCTCGGGCGCGACCACGAAGAGGTCGGTCTTGCCGTCTGCCAGGATCAGGGGATCGAAGCTGGACTTCGAGCTCGAAGTGGCGGACGAACGCGTCCCGTGCAAGCTGCAAAGCGGTCCGCTCTACGACCCTGAGATGAAGCGAGCGAAGAGTTGATGCTTGGAGCGGCCCCCTCGGTTATTGAATTCGTGTAGACCGTGGGGATCAAAATTCGGAACCGAGCCACAACCCAGGGGGCCGTCCATGCCGCTCGTGACCACCTGCATCGGCTCCTATCCCAAACCGCGCTATGTGCCGCGCACTGCCTGGATGCACGAGAACGTCGAGGTCGGCGAGGTCGAGGCCGGGGACTTGTCGCCGGAGGAGCGGCGGGCCGCTTTCGACCGTGCGACACGAGAGGTCGTGGCCGAGCAGGCCGCTATCGGAATCGACATCCCGACCGACGGCGAGATCCGGCGGGCGAACTACATCCGCTACCACTGCAGCCATCTCGACGGCTTCGAACTCGATACGTTAACCGAGTGCACCATGCGCAACGGTGCCTGGACGGCCGAGATGCCCACCTTCACGGGCAAAGTCGCGGCGCGCGAACCGTTCCTGGTGCGCGATTGGGAGGTCGCGCAGGCGGCGACGAACAGGCCCGTCAAGATCACCGTGCCCGGACCGCTCACGATCGCGGACTCGACCGCCAACGTCTTCTATGCCAACCACCGTTCCTGGTGCGCCGATCTGGCCGGGGCGCTCAACGTGGAGATCAGACGCCTGGCGGAGGCGGGGTGCCGCCACATCCAGGTCGACGAGCCGCTCTTCGCGCGCCTGCCGGACCAGGCGCTCGACTTCGGGGTCGAAAATCTCGAGCGCTGCTTCCACGGCGTCCCCGGCGGCGTGACCCGTACCATGCACATGTGCTGCGGCTATCCCGACATGCTGGACGAGACCGACTACGTGAAGGCCGATCCGGAGGTCTACCGACGGCTCGCCCGCGCGGTGGACGCCAGCATCGTGGACGCTGTCTCCATCGAGGATGCGCACCGGCACAACGATCTTGCCCTGCTCGACGCGTTTTCCCGCACCACGGTCATCCTCGGCGTCGTCGAGATCGCCTCCAGCCGGGTTGAGACGGTCGACGAGATCGTCGCACGCCTGCGGGCGGCGCTCGACCGCATCGACGCTGACCGGCTGATGGCCGCGCCCGACTGCGGGCTCATCATGTTGGGAATCGAACTGACGCGTGCCAAGCTCGGCCGTCTCGTCGAGGCCGCGCAGGCGGTCTGAGGCCTCGATTGAAAGTTGGCCCGCTAGAAACCGCAGCCGCCGAACTCAGGGCCGGCCGGCATGGTTCTGCCGAGCGCAAACTGAAGAAACATCTGAAGTCGCGGCCGCGCGATCCGATCGCGCGACACCTGCTCGGCCTCGCCCACCTCGCGCGCGGCGAGCCCGGCCCGGCGGTGAGACAGTTCCGGCGAACCGAGGCAGTCACCTTCAACTCCTCGGTCCTGCCGCTGGCCGACGACGAGGTCTACGCCTACATCCTGTTCATGGTGTTCCCGGTCTACAACACGATCGAGACGCTCGATCCCAACCAGATCGAGGCCGCCAAGGATCTCGGCGCCTCGACACTGAGGACCCATCTGCGTGTTGTCCTGCCACACGCCAAGCCGGGCATCGCCGTGGGTTCGATCATGACCTTCATGCTGGCCGCGGGCTCCATCGCCGTTCCCGGCCTGGTCGGCCCCGGTCTCCACCCCGAATGGTTCAGCCAGGTGATCTATCGGAACTTCTTCGAGGCGGGGAACTGGAACAGCGGCTCTGCCTATTCGCTCGCGCTGCTGGCCGCCTGCACTCTCTTCATCCTGGTGAGTATGTTCGTGTTCCGCGTCGGCATCCGGGACATTGCGATTGAACCTCCAGGGTTATTGGAGTTGCCGGTTAGGCCGGAGTATCCGCATTGAGCCGTCCGGACGCAGACCCCACAACTCGGCCAAGTTGAACATCTTTGAAAGCACCCCGAGGGTCCGGTTGGCCTGGTAGGGCGTTTCCCGCATGCCATGGTGTAGTTCGGCGATGTCGCTCCGCTGGATCTCCGTCACCTTGCGGGTTCCGATCCTGGGGTCGATGAATAACTTCACTGAACGCTGGTACTCGTAGGCCGTGCTCGGCTTGCAATGAACCGGGACGTACTCTTCCAGAAACCGCCTGCCGAGCACCTTCATCGTTGCCGCCTTGCGGCCTTTGTCCCGAAGGGCAGCCGGGTCCTTACCGCCCTTGGCCTCCGAGATCAGCGCCATGGCACGCCGCCGTGCGGTCTCCGGCGTCACTGCCCCATGACGACCCAGGGTCATGCGGCGCAGCCGCCCGTTGGCGCGGAACTGGACGACATAATACTTGCGTCCCGAGGCGCGGACGCGCAGGCCGAAACCGGGGAGATCGTCGTCCCAATAGAACCTGTCCGATCCGTCGCCAGTGATCCTGTCAACGGTTCGCTTGGTGATCTTGATCTGAGCGGGCATGGCGGATCCCCGGTGTGTCCGGCAATGGGAAGCACCATATCATACTGGGAATCACATGGGAATCATCGGGATTACAAACTCTGCGCATCCGTGCGCACGATTGTCATGGTAATAAGCTCTTGTACCGTCCACAAACACCTTGTAAAATAGCCAATTATCACACACCAGCGCATCCATGCGCACGCATGACTGCAATTGTCGTCTTAACTCTTACGCAAACTCATAACCTGAAGGTCGATGGTTCAAATCCAACCCCCGCAACCAAATAAAACGCCACTAAGACAACATCTTAGCGGCGTTTCTGTTTCTAGGCAATCTCTTCCAATACACGTTTCGGAATGTCCTCGGAATGGTTTTTGGGAGAACCCCAGGCATCTCCTGACCTCTCGTGACCTCGTGACCTCGTGACCTCCGCTGTACTTCCCTACTGCGTCCCGCTATAGGATGGTTCTCGTTTTGGGACCACTATACTTGACATGAAAATGGGAACGATGTATATACCCTATGCGGATCATCGCCAAGAAGAGGCTCCGGGAGTTCTGGGAGCATCACTCAGATGCAGAAGAACCGCTTCTCGCCTGGTATCGGGAAGCGAAGCAGGCGGATTGGGATACACCGGCCAGCCTGAAGGAGATGTACGGCAGCGCGAGCATCGTTGGTGACAACCGGGTGATCTTCAACATCAAGGGCAACGACTACCGGCTCGTCGTCAAAATCAATTACCCGTACCGCGTCGTCTACATACGCTTCGTGGGCACACATGCAGAGTATGACGCCGTAGACGTGGAGGAGGTGTGAGATGGCCAATATCAAGCCAATTCGGTCTGAAGCGGACTATGAGGCAGCATTGGCCCGGATCTCCGGGCTCATGGATACGGAACCCGACAGTCTGGAGGGCGATGAGCTCGATATACTGGTCGATCTCGTTGAACTGTATGAAAGCAAGCATGTGCCGATGGGATATCCGAATCCGATCGCCGCGATAGAGTTTCGCATGGAACAGGCGGGCCTGCGCCCCCGCGATCTCGTCTCGTTCATCGGAAGCCGCGCGAAGGTCTCCGAGGTTCTCTCCTGCAAGCGTGCGATCACCATGCCGATGGCGCGTGCACTGCATGAGCATCTCGGGATTCCGGCGGACGTGCTGCTGCAGGGGCCGGATGTCGATCTCGACGATCCGCTGGCCGATATCGAATGGAACCGGTTTCCCGTCAAGTCAATGGCAAGGTTGGGCTGGATTCCGGACGGCCCCGATCTGGCCGGATCCGCCGACCGGATCATGCGAGACTTGATCGATCGCGCAGGCGGGCTGGATGTCGCAGGCGCTACGCTCTACCGAAAGAACGACCATGTTCGTGCGAATGCCAAAATGGACCCCCATGCCCTCAAGGCGTGGTGCTGGCAGGTCCTTGCAAGAGCCAACGAGGATCGCCCGAAGACGGACTATGAGCGTGGCACCGTAACCCTGGAATTCCTGACGAAGGTCGCGCGGCTGAGCTGGTCCGAAGACGGCCCGCGGCTGGCGAAGGAATCGCTGGCCAGGCATGGCATTCCGCTGGTGATCGAAAAGCACCTGCCAAAGACCTATCTCGACGGGGTGGCACTCCGGCTCGGTGATGGCACACCGGTGATCGGCCTCACTCTGCGCTACGACAGAATCGACAATTTCTGGTTCTGCCTGTTGCACGAGCTGGCCCATGTCGGCCGACACATGGACAACGACAGGGGGGACGCCTTCGTCGACGACTTTACGCTGCGCAAACTCGACGGAAGACGGGAAGATCCCAGGGAGGCGCAGGCCGACGAATGGGCGGAAGAAGCGCTCATCCCGCGCATGGATTGGGAAGCGAGCGCAGTGCGGGATCGGCCGACGACCGCGGCCGTGATGAATCTCGCCAGGGCTCTGCAAGTTCATCCGGCGATCGTCGCCGGCAGGGTTCGCTACGAACGGAAGAACTACCGGCTGCTATCGCAATTCGTTGGGACCGGCGACGTCCGGCGGCAGTTCACCATGGCGTCCTGAGGTGGCGGGCCGATGAACTTTCATAGCGGACTGGCAGCTGCACTTCCCCCGCTTCCGCTCGGCCGACCAATTCGCTGGTACTACGTCCGGCCGCGCTTTCAGGCGCTCCTCGAAAATCTGAAGATCACCGAGGAGCAGGCGAAGGATGGTCAGGTCAAGCATCAGGGCATCGTCTCCTGCCTGAACCGCGCCTACTGGAACAGCCGCGACGCCGTGCCAACGGTTGGTTTGTCATGCCGGTCACTGGCGAAGTGATCCAGTTTGGCGACGAATGGCTCGCTTCTCCTCGACGAAAATCATGGCAGCGAGTAGCCGAGAGTAGGGCATGGACTGGACAAGGGTATAGACAAAATTGGCCTCCTCCTCCGACCAACAAGGGCTGTGTCTCGAAAGTGGTGGAAATTTGAGGATGGCGTAATCTCCGGGTGACAAGACAACCACCCAATCGGCGGCTAGCACCGCCAAGGAGATCACGCCATGAAGAACACTACCGAGACTTCCGCGCTTTCGCTACTGGCCAATGACGCCGGCTATGATCCGCTCGAGGACCGGCTGCGGGAGAACATCAGATCCACGATCGAGGCCGTTTTTGAGGAGGAACTTGCGCAGTTTCTCGGGCGCTGCCGATACGGTCGAGAGGACGCGCTTCGGCAAGGGTATCGGAACGGGCACCGGGAGCGGCAACTGACGGGGACATTCGGGACCGAGAGGGTGAGCGTGCCGCGTGCGCGGATCGTTGAGGAAGACGGTCGGGCGTCGGAATGGCGTTCGCGGGCGCTGCCGCGCTACCAGCGGCTGACCAGAAAGGCCGAGGCGCTGATCGCTTCGGTGTATCTGTCCGGAACCAACACGCGGCGGGTGAAACGCGCGCTGTTCGGGCTCTTCCGGGGTGCTGTGAGCAAGGACGTTGTGAGCCGGGCGTGGCGCAAGGTGAAGGTCGATTGGGACGCCTGGTGCAGCCGTGGCCTCGCGGATGAGGATATCGTTCGGCTGATCCTTGACGGCACTGTGATCAAGACCCGACTGGACCGCAAGGCCACCAACATCTCGGTTCTCGCGGCTATAGGGGTGCGCCGGGATGGCCAGAAGGTCTTGCTTTCGATCGGGAATATGGGCGGAGAAAGCCAGGCGGCGTGGCGCCAGTTCCTCGACGACCTTGATGCGCGTGGACTGAAACGGCCCGGGTTTGTCATCGTCGATGGCGCGCCGGGACTGGAGGCGGCTCTGTCGGCGCTTTGGGGCGATGACCTTCCCGTTCAACGCTGCACCGTGCACAAGCACCGCAACCTTCTGGGTCATGCTCCCAAACACATGCATGACGAGCTGAGCGAAGATTACCGCGATATGATCTATGCTGACACTGCCTCCGAGGTGGAAACCCGCCGCAAGGCGTTTGTCCGCAAGTGGCGGCTGAAATGCAGGGCCGTCGCGGACAGCCTCGCAGAAGCGGGCGACAAGCTCTTTACCTTCACGCGCCTGTCCAAGAGCCAATGGAAATCAGCCCGAACGACCAACGCCATTGAGCGTCTCAACGAGGAGTTCAAGCGCCGGATCAAAACACAGACCGTGCTGCCGTGTCCCGAAACAGTGCCGATGCTCCTCTGGGCACTCCTCGCTTCCGGCCAAATCCAGATGCGCAAAGTCGATGGATGGGAAACCCTCGATCAGCTAATCGCCGACGAAACCCTTGACCGCGCAGCCTGACCGCCGCAAAACTCAACCCGCTCGGAGAGGCGCCAAAACCAATTTCCACCACTTTCGAGACACAACCCCAACAAGGGAGGAAGTACACTGTGTCATCGAACACCACGGGTTTTTCGCTGACTGGACCCACCTTTACGAAACGCATGGCCTTGTAGAAGCCGGAAATGGCGACCTTCCAGGGCGCAAACGTGTACGTGCCCACCCCGAAGATGGAGAAGCGAGGTTTGCGCCGATAAATAACGCTTCCCCTCCCGTCAAGCCTCCCCCCGTTTGCGCTAAGGTAGGCCCATGTTCGCGGCGCGTCCTCACGAATGTGCAATGTGTCCTCACCAATCTCGCGCTGTGGAACAACCATCAGTCGGTCGGAGCGTTTCCGCCCATTGGCAACGTCTGAACTCTTCAGCATTGGGTACAGGTAGATGTCTTCAACTTCCACCGCCTCGCCGAGTCCGTTTTCAAGCCCGCCGTTCTCGACTCGCTTCAGGTCCATGACTCTCGCACAGTCGTGCTTGACCCCTGAGCGCCAAACATACTCGACATTAGACCCGAGAAGATGGCGGTACTGCAGGAACTTATCGACGTCCGCGACCAAGACCCCATCATGGTAGCCAATTGTCCCGCTGGGCTTGGGCTCCTCCAAGCCATCGAATACATCGCAAATCCTTGATGGCTCGCCCAGGCAGACAGGCAGCACGAATAGGCAGGCGTCCACAGCAGCCCCAAAATGGCGCATCGCGTCCACCTTGAAGATCGCAGCTCTTCCGACAGGTTCGCCCACCTTCCACATCTGTCGAAGAACCTTACGGGCCACTGCCGTCTTAACCAGCATTGTGATCCAGCCGGACCGTTCCTTGAGCCAACCAACCTGTTTCAGCAGCATCCACTCAGAGATATCAAAGTTCGCCTTGCCGGTGATCGCATCAAGCCCTCGGTGACCTTGAAAGTTGCTCTTGGTAGGCAAATTCGTGCTGCTAAGCAGGCCCAGCTCCGCGTTGGTAACCCAAGGCGGATTTCCCAACACAAGCCAGCTTCCTCCTTCTTTGTCCAAGACGCGCGACCAGTCTGTTTGGAAGAAGTCTCCCTGTTCGACCTTCGCCCTACCACCGCAAGCCTCGCGCGCCTCCGCAACGTACCGCTCGTTGATTTCCACACCAAGGATGTCTCCGGCATCCGGGAACGCCTCCGCGGCCGCCACGAGAAAGGAACCGCGCCCGCAGGTGGGTTCTAGAATAGCCGATGGCTCAATGCCCATAAGGCGGAGTCGCCTGCAAACCTGGGCCGCTAACTGCTGAGGCGTCTGAAAGTCACCGTACTGCCAGATCTCGCGCTCTTTCCGACCCATCACGTTAGCGCACCCTATCGATGCCCGTGATGCCCCCGGCCTGTGCGATGACACGCCCGTACTGAAGCCGCCATTGCAGGGCGTTGGAAATAGTTAGGTAGCCCTGAAGTGGCGGCTCCCGAAGGATGTCCGCTGCAAGCTTCCGAGCTTCGATTTAATCCACCGGAAGGTTTTTGTCCTGAAGGAAGGCAACTATGTCGTCCTCAATGGGTCGTGTCCCAGGACGTGGTGTAGGAGTTGTTGGAGCCTCTGGTAGCTGTGGGTAGGCGGCTTGCCGTAGCGACCGCCGAGAGTCTGGCGTAGGCAAGCCGGCTATCCACAGCGGAGGCCATCGCGGTTCCGGTTTAGGGTTGGGCTAGTGCAAACCAACCTGACCCGAAGGAGAACCACGATGACCCAGGACATGATGACCCTGCGCGCGCTTTTGGAGAAGAGCTCCGATGCCGATCTGCTTTGCGAGATGATCGGCTTCACGGCCGAGCGGCTGATGGCACTGGAGGTTGAGGGCCTGACCGGCGCCGGGCACGGCGAGCGCTCGGCGGATCGTATCACCCATCGCAACGGCTACCGCGACCGGTCCTGGGAGACGCGGGCCGGCACGGTCGAGCTGAAGATCCCGAAGCTGAGGAAGGGAAGCTACTTCCCGGGCTTCCTGGAGCCGCGGCGGATGGCCGAGAAGGCGCTGGCTGCGGTGATCCAGGAGGCCTACATCCAGGGGGTGTCGACCCGCTCGGTCGACGATCTGGTTCAGGCGATGGGGATGTCGGGCGCCTCCAAGAGCCAGGTCTCCAGGCTGTGCGGCGAGATCGACGATAAGGTCACCGGCTTCCTCGATCGACCGCTGGAGGGCGACTGGCCCTATCTGTGGCTCGACGCCACCTACGTGAAGGTGCGCCAGACCGGACGCATCGTCTCGGTCGCGGTGACCGTGGCTGTGGCCGTCAACGACCAAGGCCGCCGCGAGGTCCTGGGCGTGGCGATCGGCGCGTCGGAGGCCGAGACCTTCTGGACCGAGTTCCTGCGCTCGCTGGCCCGGCGCGGGCTGCGCGGCGTGAAGCTGGTGATCTCCGACGACCACAAGGGCCTGAAGGCCGCCGCGACCCGGATCCTCGGCGCCACATGGCAGCGCTGCCGCGTGCACTTCGCCCGCAACCTGCTGGCCCATGCCGGCCGCCAGGGCCGGCGCGTCGTCTCCGCCTTCGCCCAGGAGGACGCCGACAGCGCGAAGGTCCAGTGGCGCCAGGTCGCCGACCAGCTCAGGCCCAAGGTGCCCAAGCTGGCAGTTCTCATGGACGAAGCCGAGCACGACGTCCTCGCCTACATGAGCTTCCCCAGGGAGCACCGCCAGAAATTGCACTCCACAAACCCGATCGAACGGCTCCATGCCGAGGTCAAGCGTCGCACCAACGTCGTCGGTATCTTTCCCAACGAAGCCGCCATCACACGGCTCGTCGGCGCCATCCTTCTCGAGCAGAACGACGAGTGGGCCGTCTCAAGGAGATACATGACGCTGGAATCCATCGCTCCGCTGAGCGATGGTGTCCCCATCACGCTGCCCACCGTGGCAGCCTGAACGTCCCGGCCCTACCCGCCGGGAGCCGCGTAGAGCGCAACGCTCTTACACCACTCCGCGGGACACGATCCAGCTTGAGATGCCTGAGGGCAACTCCGCTAGCGGCATCGACATTCCGAGCCTCGATTTGGATATCAAGGTCACAAGCATCCGGCAACCTCAGTCCTCTTGTCCATTCAAGTCGGCGCGCCAAAAGATTTATGGGCTCGGTTACCACCTCATCATCTTTGTCTATGAAAAGTCCGACGACCATGAGGCGAGGACCGGGCGTCTCAACATGGCGCACACAATCTTCGTTGAGAAGAGCCGCACGGCCGACTACCAGATGACGCGGGGGCTCCGCCAAATTATCGATAACGATGGCATTGAGGGATCGTGTCCCGCGGAGTGGTGTAAGAGCGTTGCGCTCTACGCGGCTCCCGGCGGGTAGGGCCGGGACGTTCAGGCTGCCACGGTGGGCAGCGTGATGGGGACACCATCGCTCAGCGGAGCGATGGATTCCAGCGTCATGTATCTCCTTGAGACGGCCCACTCGTCGTTCTGCTCGAGAAGGATGGCGCCGACGAGCCGTGTGATGGCGGCTTCGTTGGGAAAGATACCGACGACGTTGGTGCGACGCTTGACCTCGGCATGGAGCCGTTCGATCGGGTTTGTGGAGTGCAATTTCTGGCGGTGCTCCCTGGGGAAGCTCATGTAGGCGAGGACGTCGTGCTCGGCTTCGTCCATGAGAACTGCCAGCTTGGGCACCTTGGGCCTGAGCTGGTCGGCGACCTGGCGCCACTGGACCTTCGCGCTGTCGGCGTCCTCCTGGGCGAAGGCGGAGACGACGCGCCGGCCCTGGCGGCCGGCATGGGCCAGCAGGTTGCGGGCGAAGTGCACGCGGCAGCGCTGCCATGTGGCGCCGAGGATCCGGGTCGCGGCGGCCTTCAGGCCCTTGTGGTCGTCGGAGATCACCAGCTTCACGCCGCGCAGCCCGCGCCGGGCCAGCGAGCGCAGGAACTCGGTCCAGAAGGTCTCGGCCTCCGACGCGCCGATCGCCACGCCCAGGACCTCGCGGCGGCCTTGGTCGTTGACGGCCACAGCCACGGTCACCGCGACCGAGACGATGCGTCCGATCTGGCGCACCTTCACGTAGGTGGCGTCGAGCCACAGATAGGGCCAGTCGCCCTCCAGCGGTCGATCGAGGAAGCCGGTGACCTTATCGTCGATCTCGCCGCACAGCCTGGAGACCTGGCTCTTGGAGGCGCCCGACATCCCCATCGCCTGAACCAGATCGTCGACCGAGCGGGTCGACACCCCCTGGATGTAGGCCTCCTGGATCACCGCAGCCAGCGCCTTCTCGGCCATCCGCCGCGGCTCCAGGAAGCCCGGGAAGTAGCTTCCCTTCCTCAACTTCGGGATCTTCAGCTCGACCGTGCCGGCCCGCGTCTCCCAGGACCGGTCGCGGTAGCCGTTGCGATGGGTGATACGATCCGCCGAGCGCTCGCCGTGCCCGGCGCCGGTCAGGCCCTCAACCTCCAGTGCCATCAGCCGCTCGGCCGTGAAGCCGATCATCTCGCAAAGCAGATCGGCATCGGAGCTCTTCTCCAAAAGCGCGCGCAGGGTCATCATGTCCTGGGTCATCGTGGTTCTCCTTCGGGTCAGGTTGGTTTGCACTAGCCCAACCCTAAACCGGAACCGCGATGGCCTCCGCTGTGGATAGCCGGCTTGCCTACGCCAGACTCTCGGCGGTCGCTACGGCAAGCCGCCTACCCACAGCTAACAGAGGCTCCAACAACTCCTACACCACGTCCTGGGACACGACCTCAAGCTGCACGGCATGGCCCGCGCTTTCGCCGAGCTCAACGACAATCCCCAGGCCGGCGAGCTCGACCATAGCCAATGGCTGGCCTTGCTGCTCGACCGCGAGGAAGCCGAACGCGACGACCGGCGACTGACCTACAGGCTCCGCAACGCCCGCCTGCGCCATCCAGACGCCTGTATCGAGGATGTCGATTACCGGGCTTCCCGACGCCTCGACAAAGCCCTCTTCCAGCAACTGGCGCGCGGCAAATGGATCGCCGGCAAACAGAACCTGATCGTCACTGGTCCCTGTGGCGTCGGAAAATCATGGCTCGCCTGCGCGCTCGGCCAAAAGGCCTGCCGCGACGACTTCTCCGTTCTCTACAAGCGCGTCCCCAGGATGTTAGCCGAGCTCGAAACAGGGCGCGCCGACGGACGCTACCCCCGCCTGTTCCGCGCGCTCACCAAGGCCAATCTCCTCATCCTCGACGATTGGGGACCCGACCGCCTCAGCGCCGATCAGCGACGCGACCTCATGGAAATCGTCGAGGACCGGTACCAAAACGCCGCCATCCTGATCACCAGCCAACTGCCCGTCGACAAATGGCACGACGTCATCGGCGAACCCACATTCGCCGACGCCATCCTCGACCGTATCGTCCACAACTCCCACAGAATCAACCTCGACGGGCCCTCCATGCGAAAGACCATCGCCGAAAACTTCAACGCCAACGACGTTGACCACGCCGAACGAAAATGACATCAAGGAAGCACCCAACGGCGACGATCACGACGCCAATTTCGACCCCCGGCCAAAGTGGCCGTTTTGGATCGGAATCAGTGGCCGCTTTT
Organism: Alphaproteobacteria bacterium; assembly: GCA_965261735.1. GTDB lineage: Bacteria > Pseudomonadota > Alphaproteobacteria > SHVV01 > SHVV01. Next base: position 3,622,240 of record OZ253470.1, on the reverse strand, counting down.
GTCGGAATGCGCAGCCTCGTCCACTGACCGCCCGCCACGGCAAGCACCCCGTCCGGAACCCCTCCGGGCAGGCGCTTCATTTTCCGCATCCATCACGGAGAGCGCATATGAACGACACTCCGATCATCCGCGCGCGTAGCCGGGCCGAGATCCGACCGGCTCACCGATGACCGGCCGCTTCATACGCTCGCCGCGGTCGCCGACTCCGGATGCGCCCCCCCTTCACCTGGACGTCCCGCCTCTCAGGCGAACGTCTCGCCTCCGTCGATCGGATAGGTCAGGTCGACAGAGCTTCTTGAAGTCGAAAAGGTCGTGCCAATTACAACCGAGCTGTTTCAAATTAGGACTTCACCATCCAAGAGGACGAGTCCGGAAGTGCCAAGTGTGGCGCAAATCAGTTGCGTTTGGCGCCTCGAGGCCGCAGGCTTGCGCCGGTCACATGGACCGCCTAATCTGCGGAGCGTTGTTGCGCGATCGAGGCAAATTACGAGAACAAGGGAGAAATACCAATGCTAACCACTTCGCCGATTCGCTGGCGCTGGCTTGGCGCCGCAGCGGTGTTTGCGGCTATCGGGGGCCTGTTCACGGCGCCTGCGGCTGATGCGCAGGCCACTTACGAAGCCGCTAAGAAAGAGGGCAAGCTCGTCTTCTATTCCGGCCAGCCGATCGAGCTGCTGCAGACTCTGAAGAACGATTTCCAGAGCAAGTACCCGGGTATCGACGTCGACTTCTTCCGCGGCGACACCCGCCAATACGCCCAGCGCTTCGAGACCGAATCGAAGACCGGCCGCCACGTCGTCGACGTGATGCTGTCGACCGTCGTGACCACGCCGGGCTGGGTGGAACAGAACTTGCTGGCACAGTACGTTTCGCCGCAGCAGGCGAACTATCCGCCCGCGCTTAGGGACGCCAACGGCTACAACAATCCGTACGCCATGAACAACACGAGCTTCGCCTGGAACACCAACCTGGTGAAGCCCGGCGAGGAGCCCAAGACCTGGAACGACCTGCTCGATCCGAAGTGGAAGGGCAGGATCGGCATGCAGGATCCATTGGGGACCGGCGGTGCCCGCAGCTGGGCCGTCACGATGCGTCAAGAGCTCGGCGAACAGAAGTGGCTCGACTACATGAATAAGCTCGCCGCTCAGAAGCCCAAATATGGGCGCTACATGCAGGTGCGCGAGATGCTCATGTCGGGCGAGATCGCCATTCACGTCGCCGCCTATCCCCAATTCACCGAGCCGGTGAAGGCCGACGGGGCTCCCGTCGATTGGGGAGTGCCGGAATGGATGACGGTCTTGGGCCTGGTTACCAGCCTGTCGGCCAACGCGCCGCACCCCAATGCGGGCAAACTGTTCATCGACTATATGATGTCGGACTCGGCGCAGAAGATCCTCGGCGACTCAGGAAGAGTCCCCGCCAAGCCGGAACTGATCGGCGGTGGCTACGCCAAGCTCAAGGACGCCAAGCTCGTGCCCAACGCCATGCCGAACGAGGTCGTGTCGGAGGAGTACTTCCAGGAGAATATCAGGGAGATTTTCGGCAAAAAGTAAGTATCGCTTGAATCGGCGGTCGGGACACCGGCCGCCGTCAGCGCCGGCACGTCCAGGGCGTTCCTCGAGGCGCAGGCGTTAACTGGGGGTCAGTGGCGGCCGCGTACCCGCCCGTGCGGGCCCGGGAATAGACGGCTACGGCGCGTGTTTAACCTTCGACGAGTTTCAAAGCCCGCAAAACCGTCGGCGGTTCAAACAGGAGGAAGCCATGATCGGACGTATTTTCCTTGCCGGGGCGCTCACGCTTGCGATCTCCGCGCCCGCGCTCGCATTCCATTGTCCAGCAGACGTCAAGGCCATCGACGCCGCCATGTCGAAGGTCAGCCTCAACGCCTCGCAGTCCAGCGAAGTCAAGCAACTGCGCGATGAGGGTGAATCCTTGCATAAGTCCGGCTCGCACACTGAGGCCCAGCTCGCCTTGGCAAAAGCGATGCGGATCATTCTCAACGGCCTGTAGAGGGTCTTTGCGGTGTGCGACCGGCGGGGTGGCGTTCGCTGCCGCCCCGTCGGCGGCGCCTGCGAATTTCTCGGACGCCCACCGCCGTGCCGCCCGCGCCTTCACTTCTTCGACCCTATTGCCCGCGAGCTGAAGGAAGCCCAGCACGCCATCAAAGCCCAGATTGCGCGGGATCAGACCGGCGAGGGCGCCTACAACGTTAGATTGCCGCGCGGGGCATCTGGTGGCAGTCTCTCCACCGGAATTAGTAGTGAGGTAAGTGCGTGGGCGACCAAACGATTAATCTGCAACTGAGCGATATCCCGGACAACGGCGCGAAAATCATCGACGTTAATGAACGTTTGAGGGTTGCCGTGTTCCGAGTTGGCGAGCATTGCGCGGCGATCAACAATCGTTGCCCGCATGCCGGTGGATCACTGGGTGAAGGCGAGTTCGACGGCACCGAGGTCCAGTGCCCCCTGCACGCATTCCGTGTCGATGTCTGGAAGGGCGTTGGCAACGCCGGCAAACCGGTACAGAAATTCGATGTGACCGTAAAAGGTGACGCGGTGGAACTACAAGTGCCTGCACTGGCATAAGCTAGTTCCGCTGCTTTACGAAACCTTTTTCCGCTTCCAAATAATATACAAAAAATGAGTGCGCGGATCGCAAAGCGTGGTACCGCAGTGGCTGCTGAGCAAAGGAGGAAGGTCGTGTCCCAGGACGTGGTGTAGGAGTTGTTGGAGCCTCTGTTAGCTGTGGGTAGGCGGCTTGCCGTAGCGACCGCCGAGAGTCTGGCGTAGGCAAGCCGGCTATCCACAGCGGAGGCCATCGCGGTTCCGGTTTAGGGTTGGGCTAGTGCAAACCAACCTGACCCGAAGGAGAACCACGATGACCCAGGACATGATGACCCTGCGCGCGCTTTTGGAGAAGAGCTCCGATGCCGATCTGCTTTGCGAGATGATCGGCTTCACGGCCGAGCGGCTGATGGCACTGGAGGTTGAGGGCCTGACCGGCGCCGGGCACGGCGAGCGCTCGGCGGATCGTATCACCCATCGCAACGGCTACCGCGACCGGTCCTGGGAGACGCGGGCCGGCACGGTCGAGCTGAAGATCCCGAAGCTGAGGAAGGGAAGCTACTTCCCGGGCTTCCTGGAGCCGCGGCGGATGGCCGAGAAGGCGCTGGCTGCGGTGATCCAGGAGGCCTACATCCAGGGGGTGTCGACCCGCTCGGTCGACGATCTGGTTCAGGCGATGGGGATGTCGGGCGCCTCCAAGAGCCAGGTCTCCAGGCTGTGCGGCGAGATCGACGATAAGGTCACCGGCTTCCTCGATCGACCGCTGGAGGGCGACTGGCCCTATCTGTGGCTCGACGCCACCTACGTGAAGGTGCGCCAGACCGGACGCATCGTCTCGGTCGCGGTGACCGTGGCTGTGGCCGTCAACGACCAAGGCCGCCGCGAGGTCCTGGGCGTGGCGATCGGCGCGTCGGAGGCCGAGACCTTCTGGACCGAGTTCCTGCGCTCGCTGGCCCGGCGCGGGCTGCGCGGCGTGAAGCTGGTGATCTCCGACGACCACAAGGGCCTGAAGGCCGCCGCGACCCGGATCCTCGGCGCCACATGGCAGCGCTGCCGCGTGCACTTCGCCCGCAACCTGCTGGCCCATGCCGGCCGCCAGGGCCGGCGCGTCGTCTCCGCCTTCGCCCAGGAGGACGCCGACAGCGCGAAGGTCCAGTGGCGCCAGGTCGCCGACCAGCTCAGGCCCAAGGTGCCCAAGCTGGCAGTTCTCATGGACGAAGCCGAGCACGACGTCCTCGCCTACATGAGCTTCCCCAGGGAGCACCGCCAGAAATTGCACTCCACAAACCCGATCGAACGTGTGTGGACGCCCCCGTTGATGCAAGCAGTTTTTGGTCGGCTCGGTGCATGCGGTCAGGTGCTGTCGTGTGTCCGGCCTCTCTATGCGGCAGATGACACGCCGCGGGCCCGTATGGAGATACGCGGATTGGGTCCAAATCGGTTACGCGAGCTTGAAAGCTCTCCGTTCGGATGCTGGTTTTCCCAACCCGGTCTCGTTGACCTTTGCCCTTACCTGTCCTCCGTCCTGCCCACATCCCCGACGGCTTCCCGCACTTCGCCGTTCTCTCAGGCGGTGGCGGGAGCCCGGTAGCTCTTCTTCTTCGTCAGTAGCACCCAGACGATGCGCGCCATCCTGTTGGCCAGCGCCACCGCGACGAGCATCCTCGGCTTGCGCGCCAGCATCCCGGCCAGCCAGGGGTCCGTCGTCACGCCGCGCCGAACCGCCCAGCGGACCACAGTCATCGCGCCTGTGATCAGCAGCCGTCTCAGATCGCGCTGGCCCATCTTCGATATCTTGCCCAGCTTCGGCTTGCCGCCGGTCGTGTGCTGGCGCGGCACGAGGCCGAGCCAAGCGGAGAAGTCGCGGCCGCGCCGGAAACTCTCCATCGGCGGTGCGAAGGCCTGGATTGCCATCGCGCTGATCGGCCCGATCCCCGGCACGCTCATCAGGCGCCTCGCCTCCTCATCCTGCCGTGCTCTCACGTGGACCTCCCTCTCCAGGCCCGCAATCTTCGCATCGAGGCCGGCGATCTGCTCAAGCAGAAGGCCGGCCAGCTCGCGGACCGCTTCCGGCAACCTCGAAGCCGGTCCCTCAAGCGCCGAGGTCAGCCGGCCGACATGAGCCGGCCCCTGTGGGGCAATGACACCGAACTCCGCCAGATGGCCGCGCAGCGCATTAATCGTCTGGGTGCGCTGGCGCACCAGAAGATCGCGCGTCCGGAACAGCATGCCCCGAGCCTGCTGTTCCTCCGTCTTCACAGCCACAAAGCGCATGGTCGGCCGCGACGACGCCTCGCAGATCGCCTCCGCATCCGACGCGTCGTTCTTTTGCCGCTTGACGTACGCTTTGACGTAGATCGGTGGGACCAGTCGCACCGCATGGCCGAGACTGCCGATCTCCCGGCCCCAATGGTGCGCGCCGCCGCACGCCTCCATCGCCACCGTGCAGCGTGGCTGCGCAGCCACAAAGTCCAACAGCTTCGCCCGGCTCAGCTTCTTGCGGAACGCAACCAACCCATCCGCCCGCGCACCGTGCAGCTGAAAGCTGTTCTTCGCCAGATCGATCCCGATCATGTGAACCTGTTCCATGGACGCCCCCTTCCTCGCTTGGCGTTAACAACACCGCCAACCTGGCACATCGCGATGCCGTCGGGAGGGGCGTCCACCCCATCGGCTCCATGCCGAGGTCAAGCGTCGCACCAACGTCGTCGGTATCTTTCCCAACGAAGCCGCCATCACACGGCTCGTCGGCGCCATCCTTCTCGAGCAGAACGACGAGTGGGCCGTCTCAAGGAGATACATGACGCTGGAATCCATCGCTCCGCTGAGCGATGGTGTCCCCATCACGCTGCCCACCGTGGCAGCCTGAACGTCCCGGCCCTACCCGCCGGGAGCCGCGTAGAGCGCAACGCTCTTACACCACTCCGCGGGACACGATCATCCGCCGATAGCCATATCTGCCATACTGGCTGGCCAAGCGGATGATCGCGGCCGTGAGTGCCTCTTCATCATCCCGACCACGGGGTCTCTTGGGCTGGGTTGAGCGATGTTGGCCTGCAACAGCACAGGCACGTCGCTCGGAGATTCCCAGTTCGGCCTGGAGATGATCAACACACTGCCGGCGACGGGCGGGGCTTAGCAATTTCCCTCAAGCGCCTCTTGCAAGATCAGCTTATCCAACGTCAGATCCGAGATCGCCTTCCGGAGACGGCCATTCTCCTTCTCCAGGTCCTTCAGACGCTTGGCCTGGTCAGTACGAAGGCCGCCATATTCCTTGCGCCAGCGATAGCAACTCTGCTCCGATACGCCGAGTGTGCGACAAGCTTGACCAACGGACTGGCCCTGCGCCAAAGCCACCTCGGCTTCGCGCAACATGCTGATAATCTGTTCTGAGGTGTAGCGTTTACGGCTCATTTTGTCCTCCTTTCGAGGGGGCAAAATGCGCCAAACTCTTTAATAAATCTGGACCCCTTTTAGGGGGTCACTCCACCGTCTATCTGCGCGAGCTCGCCGACGGCTTCGAGGCCCGGCGCGTCATCGGCGAGTGGATCGACTTCTACAACACCGAGAGGCCGCACTCGGCGCTCGGGGGAAAAACGCCGGCCGAGGCCTACCGCGGCGCCCCGCCTGTGGATATGATGGACAAGTCGCTACGCGCCTTGCCCACATCCCCACAGGCGCAACAACAACGGCAAGGAGATCTATTCAAAGGGATTCTGGCGGCATGAACGACAACTGGAATACACCTTAACTGAGCCGCCAAGCTGTCCGACAAACCGAAGCCACCTTAGTTCCGTCCTTGCCTATCCGGTTTACACCCACACCCACTAGGGTGAGAATGGGCGCAACCCGGATATAGGGGAGCGCGCCATGGATGTTCTCGACCGCGCCGATCTCCCATTCCCGCATTCGCTACCCGAGTTCCAGCGACTTTTCCCCGATGATGCGGCCTGCGCCGCCTACCTGGAGAAAGCCCGCTGGGGAGACGGCTTTGCCTGCCCGCACTGCGGCACGGCGGGAGAGCCGTTCCACTTTGAAAACCGCCCTGGCGTCCTGCGCTGCCGCAAGTGCCGCCAGAACACCGGGCTGACGGTGGGAACAGTGATGGAGCGTAGCCACACTCCGCTGAACGTCTGGTTCTGGGCCGCTTATCTGGTCGCCAGTCAGACGCCCGGCATGTCCGCCGTGCAGTTTCAGCGGCAACTTGGTCTTTCGCGCTACGAGACGGCCTTTCAAATTCTCCACAAGCTCCGCTCGGGCATGGTGCGGCCCAACCAAGACAGGATCGGTGGACAGCCCAAGAACCATGTTGAGGTGGACGAAACCTGGGTTGGCGGGCGAACGCGTGGGGAAGGCCGTGGTGTTCACCACAAGGTTCCCGTCTCCTGTGCCATCGAGGTGCGTCATCGAAAGCCGGGCACCAAGCTCGACAACCGGAAAGACGGACGCTATGCCGGACGCGTTCGGCTCGCCGTCGTGCTCGACCGTAGCGCCGAGTCGCTCTGTGGGTTCGTCGAGAGCACCGTCGCGCCGCGATCGCTGATCGTTACTGACGATTGGAGCGGCTATGCTGGCCTCGGGAAGCGCGGCTATGAGCACTTCGCTGTTGCCGAGTGTGGTGATCCAGAGGTTGCCGAGCAATACCTGCCGATCATCCATCTGGTTTTCGCCAACCTGAAGACGTGGCTGATCGGTATCTCACCACGGCGTTAGCCACCAGCACCTACAAGCCTACCTCAACGAGTTCACCTTCCGCTTCAACAGGCGGTTCTACCCGTTCAACGCCTTCCGCTCATTGCTCGGCATCGCGGGCGACACCTCTGCTCCAACCTATGCCGAGCTTTACTCGGGAGAGTGGCGGCACCCTACATGTAGCGGTCATGGGCGTTAACCGGATAGGCAAGAAAGGATGAACGACTGAAGGCCGTAATACTGTCTTTCGGCACCGAGCCGGATGGCACTATTTGGTTGGACTTCTGGGAGAAACTGGGCAATCCGTCCTACAAGTGGAAGGGGGCAAGGGCTCGGTAGAGCATGATAGCCCTACTCCCCTATCTCCGGGGCCTGCCGGTAACGCAAGGGCGGCTAGCCGGGCAGACGTTCTCGGTTCTGCCCTGGCAGCGACGGTTTGTGTGCGGCGCCTTCGCGCCTGGAGTGCCGTCGGCGGCGCTGTCGATCTTCGAGCAGAGCAAGAGGTGCTACGGCGCGCCTCGGTTCTACACCCTGAGGGAAGCCCAGGTTCTCATCGAATCCTGGCGGCGCCATTACAACGCCTTCCGCCCACACGGCAGCCTGGGATACCGGCCGCCGGCCCCGGAAACGATCGTCATGCCAAGCTGCCCACCCGGCTCCGCTACGCTCCGCCGGCCACCCAGCGTGGCCGAGAAACCGTCAATGCACTAACATTCAAACCGGACCAGTCGACGGGGGCAGGTCACTAGAACCTAGGAACCGCTCACCGTCGTAGTGGATCATGTGTTCAGGCGTGTCGCAGAGCCAAACCTCCCTCTCCCGCGCGTCCTGGCGACCCCCTTCAGCACAGATCACCGTGACCGTTCCCGGTTACTCTCACTACCGAGTCGAGTCGTCCTGGCCAGCCCGGTCGCGGGTGTGCCCATCTCCACTTAGAGGCTTCCGCATCGACAGATACCGGTGGCCGGTCCTCATCGTCGCGCCGATCTCGTCCATGCCAGAAACCTACTCGCGAACAATTAGGTAACATATTGATTCCACCTTGTGTTTTGATGTTCATCATTTTATTCATAAATATTTTGCATAACATAATTGGCTCTCATATTCTACATCTTATGCAATGATCAACACGAGGAAAATGAACATGCCCTCACTCGCTTTGTCACCTAGCACTGTATCCGATGCCATCCACCGCTTCGCGGATGAAGTCCGGCGGAGTCCCGCACTGTCTAGCCGCTTGGCCTACGCGCGTGCGTGGTACGCTCAGCAAGGCGAGGACGGGCGGTGGCAGTTTGGTCCGTCGAAATTCGTCGGCTACGAGGGAATCGATGCCCGAACGTACATCAGACTATCGCGAAGGGGGCTCGATGGACGAAGAACCGAGGCCCAGCTTCAGCAATGGTTCAGGGAGCTCGATCCGTCTTCCGAACTTTATCGACGTCTCAGTTCGGAGCTATCGGCTTTCCTGGCCCATTTTGGGAAGGCACCCAGCCGGAAAATGCGTATCAGCGTCCTCAACGAGGTGTATGACGAAAATCTCGGAACCAAGCCGGATAACGCGGACGCTCCGTTTCTCGACCTGATAGTGGCCGTGGCGAGAACCATGCCAACGTCTGAACTGAAAACGCTCCGGCAACGCTTGAAGGCGATACGCGCGTAACCATCGCGTTAAGTACCACACCCACGCTCACGTCTTACAGGCCAAGATCCATCTCCGCTCGTTTCCCGTGCGTAGGCGCGGGCCGCTTACAGTACCCGGCGGCCGGTCCGTCTCTCTTCCCTACTACCAAGGGGCCCGCGCGGCCGAACCGGTCTCCCGAGCCGCTGCCTTCACACTCGTATCCACGCTCCGTCCGGCACCTACTGCGCCGTCTATCCAGCCCCGACCAACGTAACCACGACCGTCGATAAAGGCACGGTCTTATCCATTTCCTTGGACAGCGTCCGCCTACGGCCTGCGGACTACGAGCGGGCAGTCGACCTTCGCATCAGTCCTCATCGCCTCGACCGCGCAATCGACGACGGTTCGTCCGTACTGTTCCCAGACATGGCCGCGCCAGCCTCCGGTCGGGTCGTGCATCGGGATGACCTGGAACTGCTGTTCCACCAGCAGGCCGAGAAGGAGGAACGCCGGGAACCCGGCGGCGATGGCCAGCGCCCACCAGCGCCTGCGCCCGCGCCGTTCCAACTCCACCCATCGCCCAAAATCCGCCGCATGGGTCCCGATCCGCGCCAAGAGCTTCGCCGCCCCCTCGGCCGCTGCCTCGCTCTCCGCTCCGGCTCCCGGCTGTCGCTCCACCAGTTGCCGCAGCATGATGGCGTTAGCCTCCGCGCTCTCGGCCAGCGTCTTCCCCTGCTTCTCCAGGCGAGCTAGCTTGCTCGCCGTTTTCTTCTCGGCGCCCTTGATGAGCTCGCTGACCAGATGACGCAATTGCGCAATCCCGTCGCTGTCCCCCGCCGTACCGTCTTCATCCCCGGATTTCTGCGGCGCATCCGTTCCGCCGGCCGCCTGCCCCCTGCTGCCGCCACGCCTGCCCCCGCCCCGATTTGCGGGCGCCGCCGTAGTCACGGGCGACGGGCCATTGGCATCCGTGTCGGCCTCAGTGCCGCCGCCGGGCGGGGCGGCCGCTTCCGAGACCGGCGGGACCGTGCCGTCCCCGGACTCGTCATTCCAGCCCCAAGGGTTTCTTTCCGGTCATGTCACCCTCCTTCCGGCTGTCAGTATCGAACCCGGCCCCGTCCGCCTCTCCGCACTACCAGACCCAGCCCCTGCCGCGCGTTGCTTGCGCAGCACGAACGGGTTGGGATCGGCGAGATGTTCCGCGTCGCGGCGGCGCCAGTAGTGGGCGTGATGGAGATGGAGCGCGTCGCGCGGCATGTCCTTGGCGGCCGCGATCACGTATTGGCGGTCGGGCCCCAGCGTCATCAACTCGTCCGGGGTGACCAGACGCTCGCGGACCAGGGATCTGGAGTCTCCCGCCTGCCACTGGGTATTGGCGGTGACGATGCGGCTCTCGGCGATGGTGCCCGAGCGGCTCTCGGTGCGACCCTCGAAGGTGGCGGTGCCGATGGCCTTGGAGAGCTCCTCGGCACCCTCGGCGTCGGTGCGCGGGAAACCCAGGACCTGGACGACCTCGGCGAGGTGCAGCAGCGTCTTGCGGTGCTCCTTGCCCCAGCTCGAATCGAGGGCGGAAATCGACTGCGCGAAGCACCAGAAATGCACGCCCTTGCCGGCGGCCATGGTGTAGCCGTCCATGACCGGCTTGAGGTAGCCGAGGCGGGGCATCTCGTCGATGACGATGAGTAGGTCGCGCTCCAGCGGCTGGATGCCGGCGACGGCGTTGGGGATGGCGACCCAGAGGCGGAGCCAGCCCTTGACGTGCTCAATGGTCTCTTCCGGTGCGACCACGAAGAGGTCGGTATCGCCCTTGGCCAGATCCAAGGGATCGAAGCTGGAGGCCGAGGTGTGAGCCAACAGCTCGGGGTAGTTGAGGAAGGCGAGCTGGTTGGCGACCGTGGTGAAGGTGGAGCCGCCTTCCTCCCGGCCGACCTGGGCCTGGCGCTCGACCGCGATATGGGTGAGCCCGCCGGTGAAGCGGTCCGTGTCCAGGACCCGCCCCGCGAATGCCTCCCATTCCTCCGGCGTCATCGACAGCATCCGGTAGAGGGTGGCCAGGCTGCGCTGGGGCGGCTCGGCCTTGAAGCGCACCCAGGCCATGTAGCCGGCGATGATGGCGCGGGCGGACTCGTAGAAGTGCCGGCTGTTCTGGTGCGCGTCCGGGCGCGGCGGGGTGAGCAAGGCGTCGAGCAGCACGTTGATATCGCGCACGGCAAGGTTCTCATCCTTCCGTATGAACTCCAGCGGGTTGTAGGTCGCACTCGTAACGTCCGGCAGATGGCATTTCGGGAACGCTTCCTTGTGGCCGCCCACCACGCCGAAGGGGTCGAGCAGCAGGACGTTGCGCCCCATCTGGCGGCGGCGCCGGGCGGCAATGCACCAAAGCTCGCCGCGCGGGTCTATGGTGACGGTCGAGCCCTGGAAACCCCGGTCGTCCGGCGAGAGAAGGTTGAGCGCGATGGTTGCGCCCTTGCCCGCGCGCGGCGGGGCGACGGTGATGGCGGAGCCTTCGAGGGACCAGCCGATCAATCTCGCGTTGCGGCCCGCGCCCCACTGGCCGAGCAGAATCCCCTTGCGCCGCACGAGCCTGCGCAGGAAGCGGCGGCCGAGCAGCCGCGCGTGGCCGTGAAGATCGGACTCGGCCCGCCGCCGCCGGCGCCCGCTGTCGAGGTACTTGACGCTGCCGACCGCCACCTCGAACCAGAGCACGGTCAGCAGCATGAGGGCCGGCGGCGGCACGGCGAGCAGCACCAGCCCCAGGCCGTCGAGATCCTTGAGCCAGGCCATCGCGGCGCCGAAGGAGCCCGCGCCTTGCAGGGGACGGACGATGCCGGTCCAGAGCGAGGCCGCACACACCGCCAGCCCCGCGCCGTAAGGGCCGAAGCGCAGCCAGACGCCGGCGTCCTTGCGGTCGCTCGCCATGTAGGCGATCAGCGCCGCCCCGACACCGAGGCCGAGACCGGCGGCGGTCACGCCGTCCGGCCGGTAACCGATGGGGTGGACGCCCCTCCCGACGGCATCGCGATGTGCCAGGTTGGCGGTGTTGTTAACGCCAAGCGAGGAAGGGGGCGTCCATGGAACAGGTTCACATGATCGGGATCGATCTGGCGAAGAACAGCTTTCAGCTGCACGGTGCGCGGGCGGATGGGTTGGTTGCGTTCCGCAAGAAGCTGAGCCGGGCGAAGCTGTTGGACTTTGTGGCTGCGCAGCCACGCTGCACGGTGGCGATGGAGGCGTGCGGCGGCGCGCACCATTGGGGCCGGGAGATCGGCAGTCTCGGCCATGCGGTGCGACTGGTCCCACCGATCTACGTCAAAGCGTACGTCAAGCGGCAAAAGAACGACGCGTCGGATGCGGAGGCGATCTGCGAGACGTCGTCGCGGCCGACCATGCGCTTTGTGGCTGTGAAGACGGAGGAACAGCAGGCTCGGGGCATGCTGTTCCGGACGCGCGATCTTCTGGTGCGCCAGCGCACCCAGACGATTAATGCGCTGCGCGGCCATCTGGCGGAGTTCGGTGTCATTGCCCCGCAGGGGCCGGCTCATGTCGGCCGGCTGGCCTCGGCGCTTGGGGGACCGGCTTCGATGTTGCCGGAAGCGGTCCGCGAGCTGGCCGGCCTTCTGCTTGAGCAGATCGCCGGCCTCGATGCGAAGATTGCGGGCCTGGAGAGGGAGGTCCACGTGAGAGCACGGCAGGATGAGGAGGCGAGGCGCCTGATGAGCGTGCCGGGGATCGGGCCGATCAGCGCGATGGCAATCCAGGCCTTCGCACCGCCGATGGAGAGTTTCCGGCGCGGCCGCGACTTCTCCGCTTGGCTCGGCCTCGTGCCGCGCCAGCACACGACCGGCGGCAAGCCGAAGCTGGGCAAGATATCGAAGATGGGCCAGCGCGATCTGAGACGGCTGCTGATCACAGGCGCGATGACTGTGGTCCGCTGGGCGGTTCGGCGCGGCGTGACGACGGACCCCTGGCTGGCCGGGATGCTGGCGCGCAAGCCGAGGATGCTCGTCGCGGTGGCGCTGGCCAACAGGATGGCGCGCATCGTCTGGGCGCTACTGACGAAGAAGAAGAGCTACCGGGCTCCCGCCACCGCCTGAGAGAACGGCGAAGTGCGGGAAGCCGTCGGGGATGTGGGCAGGACGGAGGACAGGTAAGGGCAAAGGTCAACGAGACCGGGTTGGGAAAACCAGCATCCGAACGGAGAGCTTTCAAGCTCGCGTAACCGATTTGGACCCAATCCGCGTATCTCCATACGAGCCCGCGGCGTGTCATCTGCCGCATAGAGAGGCCGGACACACGACAGCACCTGACCGCATGCACCGAGCCGACCAAAAACTGCTTGCATCAACGGGGGCGTCCACACACGTTCGGCCAAGCCGTGGCTGCCCGGATGCGCGGAGACAGCGAATGGCCGCTGTGGCAGGAAACCGTGCGGCTCGACACTCGGACCCTCACCCGCTGGTCGGACGCCTCCACAGCGTGACAGAAGGGATACGGCCCGGTAATCCTTCCGACACGCCGTGACCGCCGCTCTGCCTCGAATCAGCGCGGACAGGCGCGCGCCGCATTCCGGCGCGTTTGTCGGTTGCCCCTCCGCCCCTTACTCGATCATGGAGAAAATGATCGCCGGTACCAACGGCTCGCCGGCCGGCTGAATCGCCTCGATGCACATATTGGCGTCGGGGTTGCTGGCCGACATCATCACTTCCAGCACGTCGCCCGCCTCCATGGGAACGATACCCTGCGAAATGATGACGTCCTTCGCCATGCTGCCTTCGTCCTGGCAGAGCTGCACGTTGGAGTTGGCGACATCCGTGCCGTTGACCCGCAGCCACAGGTCGAAGCAGCCGTAGGGCCCCCCGCCCTCGCGCCCGACTTGCGGCGCGGCGACGATCAGATAGGGCCCGGCCTCGCCGACGGTCACCTTGTTGTTCGCCAGCGTGATGCCGTTGGCGGCATCGACGATGTCCATCTCCACCAGCTTGGGCGCCTTGCCCGGGCACTGGGTAACCGAAGAGGAGGCCTGCAAGTACTGGCCGGCGTGCGCAACGCTCACCGACGCGCCAAGAGCCGCCAATGTCATGACGAGTTTCTTCATGAGTTCTCTCCCTCGCTGTTTTGCCATTGCCGATACGATTCACCCGGTCCGGCCCGCCCGCGCCTTGGCAGGGATTGTGCCCGAGATTTCCCATTTGGACACCTTATCGGCGAGTTGATTGCTTGCCTATCCGGTTAACGCCCATGACCGCTACATGTAGGGTGCCGCCACTCTCCCGAGTAAAGCTCGGCATAGGTTGGAGCAGAGGTGTCGCCCGCGATGCCGAGCAATGAGCGGAAGGCGTTGAACGGGTAGAACCGCCTGTTGAAGCGGAAGGTGAACTCGTTGAGGTAGGCTTGTAGGTGCTGGTGGCTAACGCCGTGGTGGATATCGATCAGCCACGTCTTCAGGTTGGCGAAAACCAGATGGATGATCGGCAGGTATTGCTCGGCAACCTCTGGATCACCACACTCGGCAACAGCGAAGTGCTCATAGCCGCGCTTACCGAGGCCAGCATAGCCGCTCCAATCGTCAGTAACGATCAGCGATCCCGGCGCGACGGTGCTCTCGACGAACCCACAGAGCGACTCGGCGCTACGGTCGAGCACGACGGCGAGCCGAACGCGTCCGGCATAGCGTCCGTCTTTCCGGTTGTCGAGCTTGGTGCCCGGCTTTCGATGACGCACCTCGATGGCACAGGAGACGGGAACCTTGTGGTGAACACCACGGCCTTCCCCACGCGTTCGCCCGCCAACCCAGGTTTCGTCCACCTCAACATGGTTCTTGGGCTGTCCACCGATCCTGTCTTGGTTGGGCCGCACCATGCCCGAGCGGAGCTTGTGGAGAATTTGAAAGGCCGTCTCGTAGCGCGAAAGACCAAGTTGCCGCTGAAACTGCACGGCGGACATGCCGGGCGTCTGACTGGCGACCAGATAAGCGGCCCAGAACCAGACGTTCAGCGGAGTGTGGCTACGCTCCATCACTGTTCCCACCGTCAGCCCGGTGTTCTGGCGGCACTTGCGGCAGCGCAGGACGCCAGGGCGGTTTTCAAAGTGGAACGGCTCTCCCGCCGTGCCGCAGTGCGGGCAGGCAAAGCCGTCTCCCCAGCGGGCTTTCTCCAGGTAGGCGGCGCAGGCCGCATCATCGGGGAAAAGTCGCTGGAACTCGGGTAGCGAATGCGGGAATGGGAGATCGGCGCGGTCGAGAACATCCATGGCGCGCTCCCCTATATCCGGTTTGCGCCCATTCTAGCCCTAGTGGGTGTGAGTGTAAACCGGATAGGCAAGGTTAATTGTAACTCGGAACCGCTCGCATTACAACTGGCTTGCGTCCTGCGTGTCGATAACACGTGATATGGCCGGTCAATGTAACAAATGATCTGTCCGGCATTAGAACTCCTCCAGAAAGTGGCGGAGCTGATGCGCCGGACAGAGCTGTTACAGGGGTTGAGATTGATGAAGTTCGATGAGGTTTACGGACGCACCTACAGGGGTGAGTTGAGTCAGCTGGAGGCAGCCGAGATCCTGGGCATGTCCGAGCGCACGTTCCGACGCTGGCGCGATCGCTTTGAGGCCGAGGGCGCGGAGGGTCTTTACGACCGCCGCCTGGGTCGGGTTTCCGCGCGCCGCGCCGGGGTCGACGAGGTGGTGGCACTGTTGGATCTGTTCGATACCAGGTACCGGCATTACACCGCCTGGCACTTCTGGGAGAAGCTGGTTGCAAAGCACGACGTCACGCGCAGTTACAACTGGGTGCGGCTGACGCTCCAGGCGCACGGCCGGATCGCGCCGGCGCCGCGGCGCGGCGTGCACCGCCGCAAGCGGCCGCGCCGGCCGATGGTCGGCATGATGTTGCACCAGGACGGCTCCGCGCACCAATGGGTGCCGGGTCAGTACTGGGACCTGATCGTGACCATGGACGATGCCACTTCGGAGATCTATTCCGCCTTCTTCGTCGCCGAGGAGGGCACCATGTCGAGCTTTGTGGCGCTGCTGGAGGTGGGGTCGGCCATGGGGCTGTTCTGCTCGCTTTATGCAGACCGGGCCTCGCACTATTGGCACACGCCGGAGGCCGGCGGCAAGGTCGACAAGGACAATCCAACCCAGGTCGGACGTGCCCTGCAGCAACTCGGTATTGAGCTGATCCCGGCCTATTCGCCGGAGGCCCGGGGCCGCTCGGAGCGCATGTTCGGCACCCTGCAGAAACGCCTGCCGCAGGAACTCGAGCTCGCTGGCATCACCGATATGGCGGCCGCCAACCGGTTCCTGAAAGAGGACTTCCTGATCGGCAGGTATTGCTCGGCAACCTCTGGATCACCACACTCGGCAACAGCGAAGTGCTCATAGCCGCGCTTACCCAGGAGGACGCCGACAGCGCGAAGGTCCAGTGGCGCCAGGTCGCCGACCAGCTCAGGCCCAAGGTGCCCAAGCTGGCAGTTCTCATGGACGAAGCCGAGCACGACGTCCTCGCCTACATGAGCTTCCCCAGGGAGCACCGTCAGAAATTGCACTCCACAAACCCGATCGAACGGCTCCATGCCGAGGTCAAGCGTCGCACCAACGTCGTCGGTATCTTTCCCAACGAAGCCGCCATCACACGGCTCGTCGGCGCCATCCTTCTCGAGCAGAACGACGAGTGGGCCGTCTCAAGGAGATACATGACGCTGGAATCCATCGCTCCGCTGAGCGATGGTGTCCCCATCACGCTGCCCACCGTGGCAGCCTGAACGTCCCGGCCTGAGGTGGCCCCGGAAAATCGGACAGGTTTTTAAGGTGTATTCCGCCGACTGAGGAGGGATACGCGATGAGTAAGAGACGCAGGTTTTCCGGGGAGCTGAAGGCGAAGATCGCGCTTGAGGCGCTTCGTGGCGACCGGACGCTTCAGGAGATCGCCTCGCAGCACCAGGTTCATCCGAACCAAGTGAGCACATGGAAGCGGCAGGCGATCGATGGTCTTGGCGAAGTGTTTTCGAACGGGGGCGAGCGCCGCCGTCGGGACCATGAGAGCGAGATCCGTGATCTTCACGCGAAGATCGGCGAGTTGACGGTGGAGCGGGATTTTTTGTCTCGAGGGTCCGGTCGATGAGCCGGGCCGAGAGGCGAACGATGGTGATACGCGCTCACCCGGCGCTGAGCTTGAGCCGTCAATGCCGTTTGCTGTCGATCGGACGCTCCTCGCTCTATTACACGCCCAAGGGCGAGAGCCCGGAGACCCTGGCGCTGATGCGGCGCATTGATGAGTTGTTCCTGAAGTATCCGTTCTACGGCGCCCGTCAGATGGTCCGTCATCTACGCCGCGAGGGCGTGCGCGTCGGTCGTCGCCGGGCCGGTCGTCTGATGCGCCTGATGGGGCTTCAGGCGATCTATCGGGCGCCGCGCACCAGCGATCCGCATCCCGAGCACCGGGTCTACCCCTATCTGCTCAGAGGCTTGACGATCGAGCGGGCGAACCATGTCTGGTGCGCCGACATCACCTACATCCCGGTGCGGCGCGGCTTTCTTTACCTGGTGGCGATCATGGACTGGGCCAACCGGCATGTGCTGGCTTGGCGTCTGTCGAACACCCTGGATGCGGGCTTCTGCACAGACGCGCTCGACGAGGCGCTGGCCCGCCATGGCACGCCGGAGATCTTCAATACCGACCAGGGCAGCCAGTTCACCGGCTTCGCCTTCACCGGGCGCTTGCGGGAGACCGGCATCCGGATCTCGATGGACGGCAGGGGCCGGTGCCTGGACAACATCTTCATTGAGCGGCTGTGGCGCTCGCTCAAATACGAGGCCGTCTATCTGCGCGAGCTCGCCGACGGCTTCGAGGCCCGGCGCGTCATCGGCGAGTGGATCGACTTCTACAACACCGAGAGGCCGCACTCGGCGCTCGGGGGGGAAACGCCGGCCGAGGCCTACCGCGGCGCCCCGCCTGTGGATATGATGGACAAGCCGCTACGCGCCTTGCCCACATCCCCACAGGCGCAACAACAACGGCAAGGAGATCGATGCAAAGGGATTCTGGCGGCATGAACGACAACTGGAATACACCTTAATCAAGCCGCCAAGCTGTCCGACAAACCGAGGCCACCTCAACAACTCGACAACAAGCTTCTGCAATTCTGTGCAATGCAAGTTTGCTCCGGGCTCCGAGGCCGGGGCTAACGCCGAGAAAACCGACAGCCCCAAGACAACAACAATGATCTGCGTCAGCTTCCTCACCAATCGTTCCCCTCTATGGAGTTTGTGCCTCCACGATCCTACGCTCACCTCCGCTTTTCGCCGGTGCCATCGTCGGCACTGAACACGCTTACGACTGTTCGTGGACTTCTCGAACCCGCCTTATCACCGATTCAATGGTGTCAGCCGGGGACACCTCGACGGATCCCAAATCCCCCGGCCATCGCGTCGAAGTGATGGATACTAACGTCTGTATTGGCTCTCCCGTTTCAGGATCTCTTTCGTTCGCGAGGGAAACAGCCCTTTCAGCCAGGATCGTGTCCCGCGGAGTGGTGTAAGAGCGTTGCGCTCTACGCGGCTCCCGGCGGGTAGGGCCGGGACGTTCAGGCTGCCACGGTGGGCAGCGTGATGGGGACACCATCGCTCAGCGGAGCGATGGATTCCAGCGTCATGTATCTCCTTGAGACGGCCCACTCGTCGTTCTGCTCGAGAAGGATGGCGCCGACGAGCCGTGTGATGGCGGCTTCGTTGGGAAAGATACCGACGACGTTGGTGCGACGCTTGACCTCGGCATGGAGCCGATGGGGTGGACGCCCCTCCCGACGGCATCGCGATGTGCCAGGTTGGCGGTGTTGTTAACGCCAAGCGAGGATGGGGGCGTCCATGGAACAGGTTCACATGATCGGGATCGATCTGGCGAAGAACAGCTTTCAGCTGCACGGTGCGCGGGCGGATGGGTCGGTTGCGTTCCGCAAGAAGCTGAGCCGGGCGAAGCTGTTGGACTTTGTGGCTGCGCAGCCACGCTGCACGGTGGCGATGGAGGCGTGCGGCGGCGCGCACCATTGGGGCCGGGAGATCGGCAGTCTCGGCCATGCGGTGCGACTGGTCCCACCGATCTACGTCAAAGCGTACGTCAAGCGGCAAAAGAACGACGCGTCGGATGCGGAGGCGATCTGCGAGGCGTCGTCGCGGCCGACCATGCGCTTTGTGGCTGTGAAGACGGAGGAACAGCAGGCTCGGGGCATGCTGTTCCGGACGCGCGATCTTCTGGTGCGCCAGCGCACCCAGACGATTAATGCGCTGCGCGGCCATCTGGCGGAGTTCGGTGTCATTGCCCCACAGGGCCGGCTCATGTCGGCCGGCTGGCCTCGGCGCTTGAGGGACCGGCTTCGAGGTTGCCGGAAGCGGTCCGCGAGCTGGCCGGCCTTCTGCTTGAGCAGATCGCCGGCCTCGATGCGAAGATTGCGGGCCTGGAGAGGGAGGTCCACGTGAGAGCACGGCAGGATGAGGAGGCGAGGCGCCTGATGAGCGTGCCGGGGATCGGGCCGATCAGCGCGATGGCAATCCAGGCCTTCGCACCGCCGATGGAGAGTTTCCGGCGCGGCCGCGACTTCTCCGCTTGGCTCGGCCTCGTGCCGCGCCAGCACACGACCGGCGGCAAGCCGAAGCTGGGCAAGATATCGAAGATGGGCCAGCGCGATCTGAGACGGCTGCTGATCACAGGCGCGATGACTGTGGTCCGCTGGGCGGTTCGGCGCGGCGTGACGACGGACCCCTGGCTGGCCGGGATGCTGGCGCGCAAGCCGAGGATGCTCGTCGCGGTGGCGCTGGCCAACAGGATGGCGCGCATCGTCTGGGTGCTACTGACGAAGAAGAAGAGCTACCGGGCTCCCGCCACCGCCTGAGAGAACGGCGAAGTGCGGGAAGCCGTCGGGGATGTGGGCAGGACGGAGGACAGGTAAGGGCAAAGGTCAACGAGACCGGGTTGGGAAAACCAGCATCCGAACGGAGAGCTTTCAAGCTCGCGTAACCGATTTGGACCCAATCCGCGTATCTCCATACGGGCCCGCGGCGTGTCATCTGCCGCATAGAGAGGCCGGACACACGACAGCACCTGACCGCATGCACCGAGCCGACCAAAAACTGCTTGCATCAACGGGGGCGTCCACACACGTTCGATCGGGTTTGTGGAGTGCAATTTCTGGCGGTGCTCCCTGGGGAAGCTCATGTAGGCGAGGACGTCGTGCTCGGCTTCGTCCATGAGAACTGCCAGCTTGGGCACCTTGGGCCTGAGCTGGTCGGCGACCTGGCGCCACTGGACCTTCGCGCTGTCGGCGTCCTCCTGGGCGAAGGCGGAGACGACGCGCCGGCCCTGGCGGCCGGCATGGGCCAGCAGGTTGCGGGCGAAGTGCACGCGGCAGCGCTGCCATGTGGCGCCGAGGATCCGGGTCGCGGCGGCCTTCAGGCCCTTGTGGTCGTCGGAGATCACCAGCTTCACGCCGCGCAGCCCGCGCCGGGCCAGCGAGCGCAGGAACTCGGTCCAGAAGGTCTCGGCCTCCGACGCGCCGATCGCCACGCCCAGGACCTCGCGGCGGCCTTGGTCGTTGACGGCCACAGCCACGGTCACCGCGACCGAGACGATGCGTCCGGTCTGGCGCACCTTCACGTAGGTGGCGTCGAGCCACAGATAGGGCCAGTCGCCCTCCAGCGGTCGATCGAGGAAGCCGGTGACCTTATCGTCGATCTCGCCGCACAGCCTGGAGACCTGGCTCTTGGAGGCGCCCGACATCCCCATCGCCTGAACCAGATCGTCGACCGAGCGGGTCGACACCCCCTGGATGTAGGCCTCCTGGATCACCGCAGCCAGCGCCTTCTCGGCCATCCGCCGCGGCTCCAGGAAGCCCGGGAAGTAGCTTCCCTTCCTCAGCTTCGGGATCTTCAGCTCGACCGTGCCGGCCCGCGTCTCCCAGGACCGGTCGCGGTAGCCGTTGCGATGGGTGATACGATCCGCCGAGCGCTCGCCGTGCCCGGCGCCGGTCAGGCCCTCAACCTCCAGTGCCATCAGCCGCTCGGCCGTGAAGC
The DNA here is from genome assembly GCA_965261735.1 of Alphaproteobacteria bacterium. Classification (GTDB taxonomy): domain Bacteria; phylum Pseudomonadota; class Alphaproteobacteria; order SHVV01; family SHVV01. The sequence goes on along the minus strand of OZ253470.1, from coordinate 3,601,300 downwards.
CGATCATCTCGCAAAGCAGATCGGCATCGGAGCTCTTCTCCAAAAGCGCGCGCAGGGTCATCATGTCCTGGGTCATCGTGGTTCTCCTTCGGGTCAGGTTGGTTTGCACTAGCCCAACCCTAAACCGGAACCGCGATGGCCTCCGCTGTGGATAGCCGGCTTGCCTACGCCAGACTCTCGGCGGTCGCTACGGCAAGCCGCCTACCCACAGCTACCAGAGGCTCCAACAACTCCTACACCACGTCCTGGGACACGACCCGTGTAGCCGCCGGAAAACCCGTGCTCGGCGCGAAGCCGGTCGAAGATACGCTTGGCCGTGTGGCGCTGCTTGCGCAGCTGCTTCAGATCCTCCTTCAGCCACTGGTCGATGATCTCGCTGAACCCGTCCAGCTTCGGGCGCCGAACCGGTGCCGTCCGCCGATAGCCCGGAGGCACCGAAAAGCACAGCATCTTCTTCACGCTCTCGCGCGAAATCCCGAAATGACGCGCCGCCGCACGCTCGCTCATCCCGTCCCGGCAGGAGAGACGGACCTTCCGATAAAGTTCCACGGTATGCATGCCCCCGCCCTCCCCGTCGCCGCGAAGGGCTCAAGTGGCAGAGTTTTGCTTCGCCCGCAGCGAGACAATCCCGCCGCTACCGTGGACTAATTTCGCACCGCCGTTCCCACGGCACCCTTGTGTCGGAGGAGGACCAATGGATCGTGCCGCTCATCCAGCAGAATCTCGACGCCGGCGTGTACGACCGGGGGCCACTGAGCCCACGCCACGAGAGCGGCGTTTTTCACTTCCACAAGACGGTGCGCGCGGCCCTCGACTCCGCACCTCCAGACGGCAGTCACGATCCATCCGCGTCACCTGGGACGACGGTATCGCCGGAACTTTCCATCACCTCTGGCTGAGAGACAATCGCGTCAGCAATCTGCGCCACGAATACCTGCGCCTGCCGACGCGGGACTCGGCAAACATCGCCGCCGAATCCACCACCGTGAGGGCTGAGGTGCGACCGCGAAGCCGGAACCCGTTACAGTGCTGCCGTCCCTTTCTCATTGTCGCTGGCGTGACGGGATGGCGCATGAAACACTGACATTCAGCCATGCGCCTCATATTGAGGGCGGCTTGATATCCGCGGCCACTCAACCACACGAAAATCGATGGCAAGCCGTCCGAACCTCCTTCTGATCATGGCCGACCAGCTCGCCCCGCAGATGCTGCGCGCCTACGGCCACTCCCGGGCGCGTACTCCGTATATCGACCGTCTCGCCGAGGAAGGCGTCGTGTTCGAGAACGCCTACTGCAACTTTCCGCTCTGCGCGCCGGCAAGGTTCTCGATGTTGAGCGGGCGGCTGCCCTCACGGGTCGGCGCGTTCGACAACGCGGTCGAGTTCCCTTCCTCCGTCCCGACCTTTAACCACTATCTGCGTGTCGCAGGCTACCGCACCTGTCTCGCCGGCAAGATGCACTTCGTCGGACCCGATCAGCTTCACGGCTACGAGGAGCGCGTCACCACCGACATCTATCCGTCCGCTTTCCTGTGGTCGCCGGACTGGTGCCTGGATGACGAGAGCTGGCTTGAGTGGTACCACAGCATGCACCCGGTGCTCGATGCCGGGCCCCACCGCCGCAGCGTCAACGTCGCCTACGACGACGAGGTCGAGTTCGAGGCGATACGCTGGCTGCACGAGCGAGCCGACGACAACGACGACCAGTCATTCGCGCTCACCGTGTCGTTCATCTCCCCCCACGATCCCTATCTCGCGCCTCCCTCGTGGTGGGAGCAGTACCGCGGCGTCGAGATGGATCGCCCGGCGGTCGCGGACATTCCGCTCGAGAACCGGGACCCTCACAGCCGGCGGCACTGGTTCCTCACGGGGCGACACCGCGACGCGGTCGGCGAATCGGATGTTCTGCGCATGCGCCGCGCCTATTGCGCGATGACGAGCTATGTCGATGCGAAGGTCGGCAAGCTACTGGAAACCCTCGACGATATTGGCGCAGCCGACGACACGATGATCATCTTCACGTCCGATCACGGCGACTTGCTCGGCGAGCGCGGCATGTTCTTCAAGATGTCCTTCTTCGAATGGTCGATCCGGGTTCCCCTGATTATGCACGCACCCTTCGCCTTCGCGCCGCGCCGGGTGCAAGCCAATGTCTCTCTCCTCGATCTCTTTCCAACTCTGCTCGAAGCGGCGGGCGACGGCGCCTTGCCGGAGCTGGCGGCGCCGATCGACGGCCACTCGCTTGCCCCGCTGGCGTCTGCGGCCGGCGCGCCGGACTGGCCGGACCTCGTGTGCGCCGAGTACACGGCCGAGGGCGCGCGTGCGCCCCAGCTGATGGTCCGAAAGGGCTCGCACAAGCTCATCGTGAGTCATGGTGACCCGCCGATGCTCTTCGACCTCAGCGCCGACCCGGACGAACTCCACGACCTCGCCCACCGTCCCGCCAGCGCCGGTGCACGCGCGGAACTGGAAGCAATCGCCGCCGAAACCTGGGATGTCGATGCCCTGGATCAAGCGGTGCGGGAAAGCCAGGCGGCGCGGCGCCTCGTGAGCGCGGCGCTCGGCGCCGGCGCTCGCACTCCCTGGGACTACCAGCCGATGCGCGACGCTTCGCGTCTTTATTTCCGCGAGTTCGGCGACGTCCAGGAGTCCTACTCGGGCTTGGTGCGGCACGAGGTGTCAACGCCGGCGCGAGACTAAGCCGAGAGGCAGCGCAAGAGACTGCCACTCGGGCTGGTGCGTTGACTTTGATGTGAGGCTGGGGTCGTCGCGCACAGGCGGAGCTACGCCTCCTTGCCCGAAGATATGCCGCCGGAGGAGCTGGCCATGGAGCAGGCCGCTCGATCTTCTGGCGCTCGAGAGCGGGGGCCGGCATTCCGGATCGAAGGCAGGGCGCAGGGGCGGCAGAGGGTGAACCCGGCAGGGCCGCCACGCGTGGCGAGGAGCCGGCGACACGACCCGCTGGATACGCGCCGGCTCCATCGCCATGCCGCCGGCCGTCACAGCTCCAGTTCCAGTTCGACCGCCATCTCGCGGACCGGTGCCGCCGGCTCGCGAACCCTGCGGACCGCGTCGGCGCCGTCCCGTTCCGCCTCAGGGGCCGGCCGCTTGTCTCGTTCCGGCGGTGTCACGGTCGTATCGCCAACCGCGTCGGCGCCCTTTGCCGATGCCTCCCGCGGCGGCGCGATCCCTTCCAGAGCCGATATCCGCTCGCCGGTCGCCGTTTCGAGCCGCTCCCGCAGCCGCTCCGCATCGTCCGTCACCAGCTCGGCCCGGTCCCTGGCCCAGCTGATCTCGACGTAGAGGCTCTTCTGCGTCGTCAGGTGCGGGTGGTCGGCCTCCATCGCCGCGATCACATTGTCCACCGTGCGCCCCTGGAACGCGTGAACCGTAGATGCCCAAGCATGATCGAGGTGGCGCAACTGCGGGTCGTTCCGCCCCAGCGCCAGCGTTCGCCCGTCCTCGAGCCGGAACGATACGGGGTCCTCGCTTGCCGAGACCACCTCGGCGGTCCGGCTGTTGACCAATCCGAGACCCATGTCGTTCCGGGTCCAGCGAACGCGGTCGCCGGCGCGCAGCTCGATCGCCTCCGCACGGTAGACCTCCGCGCCGCCGGTCCGCCCGGCGATGCGGTTGGGATTCCAGGAAACCGTCTCCCCATTCCTGCCTTCCAGCATCGCCGCGCCGCTTCGGTGATCGACCTCGACCACCCGCCGCTCCTCGCCCTTCGGGGGCCGGGGCAGGGGGCCGCCGGGCCGGCAGCCCGGATCGGCGCAGCCGCTGCACCCTTGCGCGCATCCAGCCGTCGGCATGCCACTCGGCGTCCACCCGTGCGGCGCCGAACAGGTCGATGGCGATCTCCCGGAGCGTCTTGCCGGCGCCGCAGCCGGCCGCCACGATCGCCTCCGGGGCGGTGCCCGGTTCCGCCGCCGCTTTGCCGTCATCGTCCTCCGCGGTCATGGACCTCCCTTCCCGTGCCCAGGCGCCGCCGCGGCAATGCCGGCCGCCGGCCGCACCGTCTCGAATCCGATCATCCCGACTCTCCTCTCCTGCCGTTCCCGTCAGAACCGAGCCGTGAGCCGCAGGCCGACCTCGTGCTCCGGCGGGGTGTCGTCATTGGCGCTCTCGCGACGGCGCGCCTCGAAGGAGAGTTCGAGCGAGCCGCCCTCGCTGCCGGATCCGCCCCGCACCAGCCGCCAGCCGAGGCTGTAGTCGCGCCCCGTATCCGACAGGCCGACGCGGGCCTCGGGCATCCAGGTGAAACGGTCGCCGAAGGCGGAGAAGCCGTAGCCGAACTTCAGCTCCAGCCGGCGGCTCTTCAGGTCTCGGTTCCCCTCGCCGTTGTCGTTCGCCGCCAGCCCGTCCAGCGTGGTGCGGGACAGCAGCGCATCGGCGCCGCCGGAGGACGTGCCGCCCACCGTCTGGGTCAGCGTCAGCTTCGCGCCCCGGTCCGAGGACGGCTTCCCTTCCCAGGCGAGCGAACCCGCGAAGCCGAGGTCGCGGAAGCCCTTCGACTCGTGGGAGAGCAGCCCGCGCCCGCGCAGCTCGGCCTTGAGACCGCGCCCCGGGTCGCTGAGCGCGAGCCCGCCGCCGAGGTCGAGGCCGAAACCGGTCTCGGCGTCGCCGTCGTCGTGGCGCACCCCGATCTCCAGGCTCGGCGTGAGGGTCGCCCCGCCGCCGAGCCCGATCGGCCAGGAGCCCTCCAGGCCGAGGCGCAGCCGCGACACCGTGGCCCGGGCCGGCGCTAGATTGCCGCCGTCGGCGCTGCGCCCGCGGCCGGAGGCCGTCTGCACGACCATCGCATCGGTCTTGCCGGTCAGCTGGAAGCCGGACCCCGATTCCGGGTCGAGCAGCACGCCGCGCAGCCCCGCCGCCGCCATCCCGAGCTCGAGGTCGGTGCGGATCGCCGCGCCATCCTCGTCGGTCCCCGGCTTCTTCGACGTCACCGTGAGCTCGCCCTGGCCGTAGCCCGCAGCGCCCCAGGCTTCCAGCCGTTCGGAGAGGGCATGCCGCCCCCACCTGCCGGCTCCGGCGCAGTATTGCCAAGTGGCTGTAGTCCGGGCTCCACCCCGTGCCGTGACTCCCCGGAAGGAACAGCGTAAGGCGCCGCCGGCTCCCGCGCTTTCGTCCCGACCTTCCCCGCGCGAACGGACGGACGCCCCTCGCGCGACCGCGTTGCCATCCGGAGCCAATTGCGTTCAGGGAGGGTCAGTCGATTGATGAAATCCGCATTCGTCTTGATTACAACCTTGCCTATCCGGTTTACACCCACACCCACTAGGGCTAGAATGGGCGCAACCCGGATATAGGGGAGCGCGCCATGGATGTTCTCGACCGCGCCGATCTCCCATTCCCGCATTCGCTACCCGAGTTCCAGCGACTTTTCCCCGATGATGCGGCCTGCGCCGCCTACCTGGAGAAAGCCCGCTGGGGAGACGGCTTTGCCTGCCCGCACTGCGGCACGGCGGGAGAGCCGTTCCACTTTGAAAACCGCCCTGGCGTCCTGCGCTGCCGCAAGTGCCGCCAGAACACCGGGCTGACGGTGGGAACAGTGATGGAGCGTAGCCACACTCCGCTGAACGTCTGGTTCTGGGCCGCTTATCTGGTCGCCAGTCAGACGCCCGGCATGTCCGCCGTGCAGTTTCAGCGGCAACTTGGTCTTTCGCGCTACGAGACGGCCTTTCAAATTCTCCACAAGCTCCGCTCGGGCATGGTGCGGCCCAACCAAGACAGGATCGGTGGACAGCCCAAGAACCATGTTGAGGTGGACGAAACCTGGGTTGGCGGGCGAACGCGTGGGGAAGGCCGTGGTGTTCATCACAAGGTTCCCGTCTCCTGTGCCATCGAGGTGCGTCATCGAAAGCCGGACACCAAGCTCGACAACCGGAAAGACGGACGCTATGCCGGACGCGTTCGGCTCGCCGTCGTGCTCGACCGTAGCGCCGAGTCGCTCTGTGGGTTCGTCGAGAGCACCGTCGCGCCGCGATCGCTGATCGTTACTGACGATTGGAGCGGCTATGCTGGCCTCGGGAAGCGCGGCTATGAGCACTTCGCTGTTGCCGAGTGTGGTGATCCAGAGGTTGCCGAGCAATACCTGCCGATCATCCATCTGGTTTTCGCCAACCTGAAGACGTGGCTGATCGGTATCCACCACGGCGTTAGCCACCAGCACCTACAAGCCTACCTCAACGAGTTCACCTTCCGCTTCAACAGGCGGTTCTACCCGTTCAACGCCTTCCGCTCATTGCTCGGCATCGCGGGCGACACCTCTGCTCCAACCTATGCCGAGCTTTACTCGGGAGAGTGGCGGCACCCTACATGTAGCGGTCATGGGCGTTAACCGGATAGACAAGATTACAACTTCCCTGCTAACGAATATTATTGTTCTTTTACAATATATTAGGTCTCTTCTCAGTCTAACGGACTCCAAGACAGGCGCTGTTCGTCGGCTTCATGTTGTTCGTCGGCTTCGTGCTCGATCTCACGAGTGGCACCAGCGGGGGGAGCGAATGTCCGGCGTATCCAGCTGCGGAGAAGAAGATGGTCGAAGACGCCTTCAAGTCGGATCATCTGCTGGTTAGAGATGCCGCCATTGTGCAGAAGGGGTGCAGGCTCAAGCTCGCTCTGGTGGTCTCCGATATCACGAACAAACGCAACGCACGCCAGCTCGGCGACAACTTCTTGCGTATGGCCAAGAGCCTCGGCCCCGGCCCGAACCCGACCAAGCGGGTCGGCAAGGGCATTTACGAATACATGGTGGGGGTCTACGGCTGGCCCAGCGAGAGGCAGATCGTGCTGGGCGTCAAGGTTCCCGAAGCCGAGAACATCACATGGTGAGCGTGCCCCGTGAAGCCAAGGCGCTCCGCATCATCGCCAAGGCCGGTATGGAGCAGGCCAGGAACGAGCCCGATCCCCAGGCTGGCTGCGATGCAGCGAACGGCTTGGCGGAAGGCGTTGGAGAAGGCGTGGCCACCGCTGCGGGTGGTCACAGGCCAAACCGAAGCGGCTAGCGCGCTCCCCTACGATTCTGAACGGGGGCGGCCCCTTTCGTCTCGATCAGGTGAGGCCGAGGCCGCCGTGGCTTTGTATGGCTTGGTCGCTCTCGGAGAGAGCTTGAACAGCGCCTTTGCGACTTCCTCCGCCGTTTTGTCTGTCGGCGGGATCACTACGTCCAGCTTCTTGGCCATGGGTAGCTCCTTTCAAGCGACTTCTAGACCCATAAGTCCATTCCTTGCCTATCCGGTTAACGCCCATGACCGCTACATGTAGGGTGCCGCCACTCTCCCGAGTAAAGCTCGGCATAGGTTGGAGCAGAGGTGTCGCCCGCGATGCCGAGCAATGAGCGGAAGGCGTTGAACGGGTAGAACCGCCTGTTGAAGCGGAAGGTGAACTCGTTGAGGTAGGCTTGTAGGTGCTGGTGGCTAACGCCGTGGTGGATACCGATCAGCCACGTCTTCAGGTTGGCGAAAACCAGATGGATGATCGGCAGGTATTGCTCGGCAACCTCTGGATCACCACACTCGGCAACAGCGAAGTGCTCATAGCCGCGCTTACCGAGGCCAGCATAGCCGCTTGCCTCAACCCGGATATAGGGGAGCGCGCCATGGATGTTCTCGACCGCGCCGATCTCCCATTCCCGCATTCGCTACCCGAGTTCCAGCGACTTTTCCCCGATGATGCGGCCTGCGCCGCCTACCTGGAGAAAGCCCGCTGGGGAGACGGCTTTGCCTGCCCGCACTGCGGCACGGCGGGAGAGCCGTTCCACTTTGAAAACCGCCCTGGCGTCCTGCGCTGCCGCAAGTGCCGCCAGAACACCGGGCTGACGGTGGGAACAGTGATGGAGCGTAGCCACACTCCGCTGAACGTCTGGTTCTGGGCCGCTTATCTGGTCGCCAGTCAGACGCCCGGCATGTCCGCCGTGCAGTTTCAGCGGCAACTTGGTCTTTCGCGCTACGAGACGGCCTTTCAAATTCTCCACAAGCTCCGCTCGGGCATGGTGCGGCCCAACCAAGACAGGATCGGTGGACAGCCCAAGAACCATGTTGAGGTGGACGAAACCTGGGTTGGCGGGCGAACGCGTGGGGAAGGCCGTGGTGTTCACCACAAGGTTCCCGTCTCCTGTGCCATCGAGGTGCGTCATCGAAAGCCGGGCACCAAGCTCGACAACCGGAAAGACGGACGCTATGCCGGACGCGTTCGGCTCGCCGTCGTGCTCGACCGTAGCGCCGAGTCGCTCTGTGGGTTCGTCGAGAGCACCGTCGCGCCGCGATCGCTGACCGTTACTGACGATTGGAGCGGCTATGCTGGCCTCGGTAAGCGCGGCTATGAGCACTTCGCTGTTGCCGAGTGTGGTGATCCAGAGGTTGCCGAGCAATACCTGCCGATCATCCATCTGGTTTTCGCCAACCTGAAGACGTGGCTGATCGGTATCCACCCACGGCGTTAGCCACCAGCACCTACAAGCCTACCTCAACGAGTTCACCTTCCGCTTCAACAGGCGGTTCTACCCGTTCAACGCCTTCCGCTCATTGCTCGGCATCGCGGGCGACACCTCTGCTCCAACCTATGCCGAGCTTTACTCGGGAGAGTGGCGGCACCCTACATGTAGCGGTCATGGGCGTTAACCGGATAGGCAAGCATAGCCGCTCCAATCGTCAGTAACGATCAGCGATCGCGGCGCGACGGTGCTCTCGACGAACCCACAGAGCGACTCGGCGCTACGGTCGAGCACGACGGCGAGCCGAACGCGTCCGGCATAGCGTCCGTCTTTCCGGTTGTCGAGCTTGGTGCCCGGCTTTCGATGACGCACCTCGATGGCACAGGAGACGGGAACCTTGTGGTGAACACCACGGCCTTCCCCACGCGTTCGCCCGCCAACCCAGGTTTCGTCCACCTCAACATGGTTCTTGGGCTGTCCACCGATCCTGTCTTGGTTGGGCCGCACCATGCCCGAGCGGAGCTTGTGGAGAATTTGAAAGGCCGTCTCGTAGCGCGAAAGACCAAGTTGCCGCTGAAACTGCACGGCGGACATGCCGGGCGTCTGACTGGCGACCAGATAAGACGCCCAGTTCTTTGTGCGCGGAAATCCCGCCTGAAGCACGGCTCCTGCTTCATCACCACGAGCCCGAGGAGACCTATTGCATCGTCAACGGTCGCGGGCAGATGGAGATCGACGGCCGACAACGACGGTCGGGCCGTGCGCGGTCTATATCCCGCCCACGGCCCGGCACGCCTTCCGGCGCACCGGCGCGGAGCCGCTGGTTTTCGTGTTCTCTTTTCCCCGGGACCGCTTCGATCAGTAGCGGCAGCAGCGGCGTTGTCAGAGAAAAACGGTTTGAGCCACCGAGCGAGGTCTCCCACAACCCCTATTTCATGATGTAGAAAGCCAGCTTGTTTCCATCCAGGTCCCTGAAATACCCGCCGTAGAATCCGCTAGTGCCACGCGGGCCGGGTGCCCCCTCGTCCTTCCCCCCGAGCTCAAGAGCCTTGGCATGTAGTGCATTCACCTGCTCTTCGCTTTCGACTTTGAGCGCAATCATTGTGCCGTTGCCTACAGTAGCCGAGTCTCCATCATAGGGCTTGGCTACGCAGAATGTCGTTTCACCCGATGGGGCCTCCCACCGGATGAAAGTTTCTGCTTCCCTTGTCCGCTTCGCTCCGATATCCCCGAGAAGCGAATCATAGAACCGGCCAGCATCCCAATTGCGAACGCGATTATCAACTTGACACGTCACGGCGGGCGAGTACGCTTCGGGCATGGACCAGAGCAAGATTCTCCTGGGCAAGGCCCTGTACGTGGTGCGGCTTCTGGGCTGGTTGTTGTTCTTCGGAGGTCTCGTATGGAGCGTCGTCTCATGGATTTGGGGCGGAGGCTTGAAGGAGTTGAGCACACCGGAATATGCCGCCTTCACTGCCATGTTCAGTGTGGCGTTCATTTATATGAGCTGGCATCTGCACCAGCTTTTCCGCCCATCCAATCGCTTGGGAGGTATGACCGATGAATTCACCAGCGTGCGGGTCAGTCTTGAATGGTATGTGAACCCCGGCCGAATTGGGCAGGTAGAAATAGAAGGGCGTGATGAGGAAAACGTTCGCAAACTAGCGAGAGCTTTAGACGGATTACGTATTCCCCATCCACCTGTGACAGGGAAGGGGATCACTGCGGGCTGGCACAGATTTCTCGTCCGCCTTGGTGCTGAAGCGAGAGTTCGGAACATACGCGGCGCTCGGCGCCTATGGGGAAAGATGCAATCGGAGGCGGGCGGTGAATAAAGACAATGCCTATCCGCCCGAGATCGCATGGCAACGCTTCGATGCGCTCTTGGACCGGATGCTTAGAAGCGGGCCACCAGATCGCCAAACATCGTTCCAGGCCGCTTCCGGCGGTTATAGCGATACTCAAACTCCTTCACATACTTCTGAAGGTGCTTCCCGGACACATGAACGTGCGTCCCGCGAATCGACAGCTTCAACCGCGCCCAAAAGCCCTCAATCGAGTTCACATGGCTAGAGCTGCGCGCGTACTGGCCCGCGCTGTGGTTGACGGTCTGGTGCGTATACCCAATCGTCGCCAATCCGCTGTAAGACTTGAGTTCGTCAGTATGAACGGTGCTACCCGGCTCGACGTTCTCGGAGATAAACGCCTGCAAAGTCCGCTTTCGAACGTTCGGGACAACGTTCGCCATCACGTCGCCGTCGCGCTCCAGCATCCCGAACACCACGGTCTTGTTCAGAGCGCCGCGACCGCGCTTGCCACCGGTCGTACGGCCACCAACATAGGTCTCGTCGGCTTCAATATCGCCGTCCAGCGGCCACTCTCCGTCAGTATTAGCCATGTGCTTGCGGATCAAATGGCCCATGCGCCAAGCCGTGGGATAGGACACGTCAAGTTGGCGCTCCAGTTCCTTCGCGGGGACGCCGTGGCGCGATGTGGTGAACAGGACTATGGCGTAGAACCACTTGTGAAGCGGCAGATGCGTGCGGTGCATGAATGTGCCTGCGCACGGATAAATGTGGTGTTTGCAGTGCTGGCAGAGATACGCGCGATCACGTGCCAGGCGGTAGAACTTCCCATGCGCCCCGCACTTCGGGCAGTCAATCTCGGTGCCGCCGTAACGCTTCACCATTATGTGGTGAAGGCACGCCTCGTCATCGGGAAACTGCTGCTGAAAATCGTAGAAAGTCGTCATTATTTCCTCCTGTCCCCTGCATATGGGGATTGAGGCGTGACGTGTCAAGTTGATAATCGCGTTCTTGTATGCGATGAAGCCCGACGCGCCCTTGCCTTTGGCGCGGCACAGTGTGTAACCCTGATTGCCGAGATTGAATTTCGGGTCATTCTCAAGGCCTGCGAGAGCCACGACGATCTTCACCGCCACGGGATCGAGTTTGTCTTTGGCTTGTGAAGCAGATTGGCGCTCCAACCACTTTGCGAAAACTTCTTCGGCGAGGTCGTCACCGACAGATTTCCGAAGCGCGTTTAATTTTCTTACCCGACCCTTGGTGAGCCCAGTTTCATCGATAGCCATTTCCTGAACCTCTCATTTCCGGCCTCTCTCACTGCAGCGTGGCGTGGCTTCGGTACAACCAATTACCACTGTTATGCAACAGTTCACGAGCAACAGCGCATGCGATCGCGATCGTGTCCCGCGGAGTGGTGTAAGAGCGTTGCGCTCTACGCGGCTCCCGGCGGGTAGGGCCGGGACGTTCAGGCTGCCACGGTGGGCAGCGTGATGGGGACACCATCGCTCAGCGGAGCGATGGATTCCAGCGTCATGTATCTCCTTGAGACGGCCCACTCGTCGTTCTGCTCGAGAAGGATGGCGCCGACGAGCCGTGTGATGGCGGCTTCGTTGGGAAAGATACCGACGACGTTGGTGCGACGCTTGACCTCGGCATGGAGCCGTTCGATCGGGTTTGTGGAGTGCAATTTCTGGCGGTGCTCCCTGGGGAAGCTCATGTAGGCGAGGACGTCGTGCTCGGCTTCGTCCATGAGAACTGCCAGCTTGGGCACCTTGGGCCTGAGCTGGTCGGCGACCTGGCGCCACTGGACCTTCGCGCTGTCGGCGTCCTCCTGGGCGAAGGCGGAGACGACGCGCCGGCCCTGGCGGCCGGCATGGGCCAGCAGGTTGCGGGCGAAGTGCACGCGGCAGCGCTGCCATGTGGCGCCGAGGATCCGGGTCGCGGCGGCCTTCAGGCCCTTGTGGGCGTCGGAGATCACCAGCTTCACGCCGCGCAGCCCGCGCCGGGCCAGCGAGCGCAGGAACTCGGTCCAGAAGGTCTCGGCCTCCGACGCGCCGATCGCCACGCCCAGGACCTCGCGGCGGCCTTGGTCGTTGACGGCCACAGCCACGGTCACCGCGACCGAGACGATGCGTCCGGTCTGGCGCACCTTCACGTAGGTGGCGTCGAGCCACAGATAGGGCCAGTCGCCCTCCAGCGGTCGATCGAGGAAGCCGTTGACCTTATCGTCGATCTCGCCGCACAGCCTGGAGACCTGGCTCTTGGAGGCGCCCGACATCCCCATCGCCTGAACCAGATCGTCAACCGAGCGGGTCGACACCCCCTGGATGTAGGCCTCCTGGATCACCGCAGCCAGCGCCTTCTCGGCCATCCGCCGCGGCTCCAGGAAGCCCGGGAAGTAGCTTCCCTTCCTCAGCTTCGGGATCTTCAGCTCGACCGTGCCGGCCCGCGTCTCCCAGGACCGGTCGCGGTAGCCGTTGCGATGGGTGATACGATCCGCCGAGCGCTCGCCGTGCCCGGCGCCGGTCAGGCCCTCAACCTCCAGTGCCATCAGCCGCTCGGCCGTGAAGCCGATCATCTCGCAAAGCAGATCGGCATCGGAGCTCTTCTCCAAAAGCGCGCGCAGGGTCATCATGTCCTGGGTCATCGTGGTTCTCCTTCGGGTCAGGTTGGTTTGCACTAGCCCAACCCTAAACCGGAACCGCGATGGCCTCCGCTGTGGATAGCCGGCTTGCCTACGCCAGACTCTCGGCGGTCGCTACGGCAAGCCGCCTACCCACAGCTACCAGAGGCTCCAACAACTCCTACACCACGTCCTGGGACACGACCGCGATCGCCGAGGCACCCGCGTGTACCACACGACCGGCGTCAACTGCATACGCGCGGAATGGCAACACGCTCAAGCCACCGCATTGATGGCTTTCAACGCCTGCCCACAACGAAGTCCTTTAAAACAGGGCCTTTGGAGCCGCCTGTAGTATACACATGGGTAAAAGGGCACTATATGTAGTGGCCTTAGGAGACTGTTTCGGTTCGGGGAACAACAGAGGCCACACATCATGAGCAGAGCCGCATTCATCGAGAATGTCGCCAGGAAGGGCAACATGAGCAAGGCCGAGGCCAAGCGCACGGTCGACCTGGTCTTGGGCGAGGTCGAGGCTGGGCTGAAGAAGTCGAAGAAGGAAGGCCGCTACACCATCGGCAACTTCGGCACCTTTACCATCACCAGGCGTCCGGCGCGCAAGGGCCGCAATCCGCAAACGGGCGAAGCGATCCGGATCAAGGCCTCCAAGGTTCTGAAATTCCGACCGGCGGCCGCGTTGAAGAGGGTGGCGGGCGCCTGATCTCTGGTTAACATCTCCCAGTTTCGGCACTGATGCGCACGTTGGAGGAGCAGACAGCCGCCGCACGCCAAGTGCTGAGGGGTGTATTTGGGTTCGACGGGTTCCGCCCGGGCCAGGAAGCGGCCATCGAGGCGCTCCTGGCCGGACGCAACGTGCTCACCGTGATGCCAACGGGATCGGGCAAGTCGCTGTGTTTTCAGATTCCCGCTCTGATCACGGATGGGCTCACTGTCGTGGTGTCTCCGCTGGTCGCGCTGATGCAGGACCAGGTCGCCGCCCTACGGCTTGCCGGCGTCGCGGCCGACAGCATCAATTCCGCAAATGAGCGTGCCGACAACATAGCCGCCTGGCGCCGGGTCGCGGCAGGCGAGACGCGGCTACTCTACATGGCGCCCGAACGTCTGATGACCGAGCCGATGCTGGCCTCACTGGCACGATTGCCGGTGAAGCTGTTCGCCATCGACGAGGCGCATTGCATCTCGCAATGGGGACCGGCCTTCAGGCCGGAATACGAAGACCTGTGCAGATTGCGGGATCTGTTCCCCGGGGTTCCAATCGCCGCGCTGACGGCGACCGCCGATGAAGTGACCCGCGAGGACATCGCAGAGCGGCTGTTCGGGGGCTCGGTGGAGTCCTTCGTCCTCGGCTTCGACCGTCCGAACATCAAGCTGTCGGTGGAGATGAAACGCGACTGGAAGCGCCAGTTGCGGGACTTTATTGCACGCCATGAAGGCGAGAGCGGCATCGTCTATTGCCTGTCGCGCAAGAAGACGGAAGAAACCGCCGCCCTGCTGACGGCGGACGGTATACGGGCGCTTCCCTATCACGCGGGCATGGAGAAGGAGGAACGGGAGGCGCACCAGAATATCTTCATGACCGATCCGGGGGTGGTCATCGTCGCCACCATCGCCTTCGGCATGGGGATCGACAAGGCGGACGTGCGTTATGTCTTTCACACCGACCTACCCGGCAACATCGAGGCCTATTACCAGGAGATCGGCCGGGCGGGACGCGACGGTGCACCCGCGGAAGCCCATATGGTCTATGGCCTGGCCGACATCCGCATGCGCCGGGTGTTCATCGAGGACGAGGATGCGGGCATTGAGCGCAAGCGCCGCGAGCACAAACGGCTCGACGCCTTGCTCGGGTATTGCGAGGCGCCGGCCTGCCGGCGGGTGGCCCTGCTGGATTACTTCGGAGAGGAAATCGAGGCCTGCGGCAATTGCGATGCCTGTCTCGACCCGGCCGAGCGTGCCGACGGGACCGAAGATGCGCAAAAGATCCTGTCGGCAGTCCACCGCTCGGGCGAACGGTTCGGCGCGGCGCATGTGATCGATATCCTGTGTGGGGCGCAGACTGAAAAGATCACGCGGACCGGCCATCACCGGCTACCGACTTTCGGAGTTGGCGCGGCACGCGGCAAGAACGAGTGGCGCTCGCTGATCCGCCAGATGGTGGCGACCGGGTTCCTGCGGCTCGACATCGCGGGCTATGGCGGGCTTGCGATCACCGGCAAGGGCCGCGCGCTGCTGCGGGGCGAAGGCGTATTCCTCTACCGCGGGGAGACGGTGGTTGCACGGCCGTCCGCCGCGCCGCGCGAAACCCGCAAGAAACAATCGGAACATCCGCTGAACGATAGTCAGGCGGCGCTGCTGGATGTGCTGAAGGCCCTGCGGCTGGAACTCGCCAGGGCGCGCGGCGTGCCGGCCTATATCGTGTTCCCGGACCGCTCGCTGATCGACATGGCGCGCCGCCGCCCGCGCACCGAAGAGGAGTTCGCTGAGGTCAACGGCGTCGGCGCGGCCAAGCTGAAGGCGTTTGCAACGCCGTTTCTCGCCGCCATCGACAGCGCCCTGGCCGATGCGGGATGAGCGAGGGACCTTCGGAACCGGTTCGGCATTACCGACGATGATCGGCTTGCCGTGTCTGGATGTTCACTTTATGTTCATCCAGCCTCGTCGGCGCAGAATACTCCCGGACGGTTTGCCATGACCGATCAGATCGTCATCACAGAGAAATCCAGCCAGGCGAAGGATGTCCGCGCCGCCGTCGGGTCCCGCTATGGCGCCGTCCTTCCGGCCGAGGGTCACTTGCTCGATCTGTGCGAGCCGGAGGACGTGAACCCGGCCTGGAAACGCTGGTCGGCGGTATTGCTGAGGCCCGACGAGCTATACGGCACCAAACCGGCCTCGGGCGGCAACAAAGCCGCGAAACTGAAGGCCATTGGCACGGCGTTGCGCACCGCCACACGCGTCTGGCTGGCCACCGATTGTGACCGTGAGGGACAGCTCATCGGCCAGGAGATCCTCGAGCATTGCGGCTATCGCGGCGAGGTTTTGCGGGTGCTGTTCACCGCGCAGGACGCGCAGACCATCCGCGAAGCGTTCGGGCGCGCCCGGCCCAACAGCGACCATGCCCGCCTCTACGCCGCCGCCGTGGCGCGCCGGCAGGCCGATCAGATCTACAACCTGTCGCTGACCCGCACCGCGACCGTCACGCTTGGCCGGGGCGCGCGCGGCGTGATCGGTGTGGGCCGGGTCAAGACACCGACCCTAGCGATCGCGTGCAAGCGCGAACTGGAAATCCGCGACTTCGTGCCGGTCCCCTACTTCGAGGTCGTGGCCGCGGCCCATGTCGAAGGCGGCACGTTCCGGATGCGGCACGCACCGAAAGACCGCATCCTCAAGCGCGAGAACGCAGAAAAGGTCGTAACCGCGGCGCGGGACTTCGAGGGTCCGCTCGGCGTGCGGGTCGAGGACAAGCGGCAACGCCCGCCCAGGCTTCACGATTTGCCTTCGCTGCAGAAGCTTTGCAGTGCCCGGTTCGGCTGGCCGGCCTCCAAGACCCTGGAGGTCGCGCAGGAACTCTATGACGGCGCGGGCAAGAAGATCCTGACCTATCCACGCGCCGAGGTGCGATACCTGCCGGAGAGTGCGATCGGGGACGTACCGAAGATAGTCGCCGGGCTGCAAGCGGGGAGATCCTACGGCACCGTCTCCGTACCGTCGCCACCGGTGATCCGCGAGGGCCGGAACGGCAGCTTCCATGATAAGGGGCTCGAAGGCGCTAGCCATCACGCGGTCATCCCCAACGTCAACACGATCGGCGATCTGGGCGAGATCTGGCCGCGCCTGTCGGGCGACGAGAAGAAGCTGTTCGACGCCGTGGCGCGGTCGTACCTCGCATCGGTCATGCCCGATTACCGCTACCGGCAGACGACCGTGACGCTGGATGCTCGCGGCTTCGGGTTCCGCGCAGCCGGGCGTCAGCCCATTGAAGCTGGATGGCGCGACGCCTTCCCCGATTGGCGGCCCGCCGAGGAAAAGGGCGAGGCAGCGCAGGTCCTGCCCGCCTTCCGCGACAAGGAAGCCGCACGGTTGCGCGGTCTGGAGATCGAGGACAAGGAGACCCGTCCGCCGCCGCGCTACAAGGAAGGCACGCTGATCGAGGCGATGCAGAATGCCTGGCGCTTCGTCGAGGACGAGACCCTGCGGGGCCGCCTCAAGGAGGCCAAGGGGATCGGCACGCCGGCAACGCGGGCGGAAATCATCGGCGGGCTGAAGAAGCAGGGATTCCTGACGGCCCAGAGACAGAACATCGTACCGACCGACCGCGGGCTGGCGCTGTTCGGGGTTCTCGAACGTGCCGATCCGGCCTTGGTCGATCCAGGGGTGACGGCGGAACTCGAATGCCTGCTCGACGATGTGGTGACCGGCAAACAGGAGATGATGGGCGCGATCGACGCGGTGTGCGATGCCGCCCGGCGAATCATCGGCAGCCTCGGGGACGGCGCCGTTGCCGGGGAGGCAATTGAACTGGGAATGGCTCTCAGTAGGGAAAACGGCGGCGAGCAACCACCGACGGCTGCGATGAAGAAATTTGCCGCTTCGATCGCCCGGCACAAGGGTATCAAGCCGCCGGCGGGATATACGAAATCGGGCGCGATCTGCCGGGCGTTCCTGGATTTGCATGCTCCAGAGCGAACAGCCCAGGATGCAGATAGGAAACCCACGGGAGAAACGGGCCCCAGACCGCCGAGTCCAGCGCAAGTATCGTTTGCCGAGGCGATCGCGCGGGAAAAGGACGTCGCTATTCCAGACGAGGCCAGGGTCTGCACTGCTGAAATGTCGGCGTGGATCGATGCGAACCGGCAACCGAAGCCTGCAAAGGGCCGCAAGGCGTCAGCGGCCGGTAAGCGCGCCTCCACGGCGAAGGGGAAGAAAGCGGGAACAAAAACACCGCGGACGGGGAAATCTGCAAGCGCCGCAGAAAGGGTGGCACAACCCGGCGACGCCCGAACGGGTCCGCAGACGGGCACGCCATTGCGAATTCCTTACGGCAACAAGGAGGTTGCACTCCAGCTCGGCGCCCGATACGCGGCAGGCGGCTGGTATGCGCCGCCCGGCGTCGATCTTGTGGCATTCCGCGAGCGTGAGTGGCTGTGACCTTGGCCACACTCGACGTTTATCCTCTGGATGGCTTAGCCGGACGCCTCGTCGCTTACGGCCTGGGCGCACTCTTCAATGAGGCGGGGAAGCTCTTCCTGCCCATGCCACTCATTCAGGTAGGTTTCAACGTCTTCTAAACCGGTGCAGCCATACTCCGGCCGTCGCGGACCGAGGCCGTGGAGCCTCAGCCGTGGCCGGAGATGCCCTCGTAGGCATGCTCGCCACAGACCTCCTCGACCTTCTTGTCACGGCCGCAACCCCAACTAATGGGATGGACGGTTCTCCCTCCACCGCTTCATCCTGAGGGCCTTCACGTACCCTCGCGCACCGGCCGCCAGATCCCGGTCCAGTTGGCCGGTATCGACCCAATTGTGGATCGTCCGACGATTCACCCCGAACCGCCTCGACAGCTCCGCCTTCGAGACGCCCCGGTCCAGATAGTGCTTCAACAACATCCTGGTTTCCGATTTGTACATCCGCGCACCGATCCCGCTCTGTTGGTAAAGCCAACAGAGCGGCCCGGTACGCCTTCAGCACAAGCCCAAAGTGAGAAAATTTGGGTCGTTACAAATGGGAAATTTACGGTCGCTACCAACGACCTACAGAATATCTAGGGCGAACCTCCGCCGGCGCCGAGATTTTGCGACGCCTCGTGGATGAACCGGCATCGTCGTTCCCACTCTCCATCCCCGTCGGCGCGCCTCCGCCAGCCAGCCCGCATCGGCTCGTCAAGCTGGCCGTCGTCGAGATACTGCAACGATTTCGGCAGGTCGCCCGGCAGCGCCAGGCGTGGCTTGCCATCGCCCTCATGTCCGCCACGCCGCGGGATCGTTCGGTCGCTCGTCCAATCCGCCCCAACCGGCATCGCCGGCCGGGGCAAGCCGGGCGATGCACCGGCACCGCATCCCGCTCGAAAGACCCAGGCTCCTACCGGACGCCGGACCCCCGCGCGCACCGAAGGAAAACCTCAAGCGCGATTATGTTGAACGGAATCGCTCACGCAACAGTTCCGCAAAGGATGGGCGATCGATCGCCGGCATCGCACCGGAAGGCTTCGGTCACTCGGAGGTTGCTTCGCCCGCGTTTCGGGGGGGGGCATCGGGGTGTTTTTCGGAACTGGTGGCGGGTGAATCAAAGACAAAATGCAACTCACTCATATGGTAAATTAGGTCGTGTCCCAGGACGTGGTGTAGGAGTTGTTGGAGCCTCTGTTAGCTGTGGGTAGGCGGCTTGCCGTAGCGACCGCCGAGAGTCTGGCGTAGGCAAGCCGGCTATCCACAGCGGAGGCCATCGCGGTTCCGGTTTAGGGTTGGGCTAGTGCAAACCAACCTGACCCGAAGGAGAACCACGATGACCCAGGACATGATGACCCTGCGCGCGCTTTTGGAGAAGAGCTCCGATGCCGATCTGCTTTGCGAGATGATCGGCTTCACGGCCGAGCGGCTGATGGCACTGGAGGTTGAGGGCCTGACCGGCGCCGGGCACGGCGAGCGCTCGGCGGATCGTATCACCCATCGCAACGGCTACCGCGACCGGTCCTGGGAGACGCGGGCCGGCACGGTCGAGCTGAAGATCCCGAAGCTGAGGAAGGGAAGCTACTTCCCGGGCTTCCTGGAGCCGCGGCGGATGGCCGAGAAGGCGCTGGCTGCGGTGATCCAGGAGGCCTACATCCAGGGGGTGTCGACCCGCTCGGTCGACGATCTGGTTCAGGCGATGGGGATGTCGGGCGCCTCCAAGAGCCAGGTCTCCAGGCTGTGCGGCGAGATCGACGATAAGGTCACCGGCTTCCTCGATCGACCGCTGGAGGGCGACTGGCCCTATCTGTGGCTCGACGCCACCTACGTGAAGGTGCGCCAGACCGGACGCATCGTCTCGGTCGCGGTGACCGTGGCTGTGGCCGTCAACGACCAAGGCCGCCGCGAGGTCCTGGGCGTGGCGATCGGCGCGTCGGAGGCCGAGACCTTCTGGACCGAGTTCCTGCGCTCGCTGGCCCGGCGCGGGCTGCGCGGCGTGAAGCTGGTGATCTCCGACGACCACAAGGGCCTGAAGGCCGCCGCGACCCGGATCCTCGGCGCCACATGGCAGCGCTGCCGCGTGCACTTCGCCCGCAACCTGCTGGCCCATGCCGGCCGCCAGGGCCGGCGCGTCGTCTCCGCCTTCGTCGCCACCGCCTTCGCCCAGGAGGACGCCGACAAGCGCGAAGGTCCAGTGGCGCCAGGTCGCCGACCAGCTCAGGCCCAAGGTGCCCAAGCTGGCAGTTCTCATGGACGAAGCCGAGCACGACGTCCTCGCCTACATGAGCTTCCCCAGGGAGCACCGCCAGAAATTGCACTCCACAAACCCGATCGAACGGCTCCATGCCGAGGTCAAGCGTCGCACCAACGTCGTCGGTATCTTTCCCAACGAAGCCGCCATCACACGGCTCGTCGGCGCCATCCTTCTCGAGCAGAACGACGAGTGGGCCGTCTCAAGGAGATACATGACGCTGGAATCCATCGCTCCGCTGAGCGATGGTGTCCCCATCACGCTGCCCACCGTGGCAGCCTGAACGTCCCGGCCCTACCCGCCGGGAGCCGCGTAGAGCGCAACGCTCTTACACCACTCCGCGGGACACGATCGGCGCCCGAGGGGATATGGCGCGGGGGCCCAGGACGCTAAATGCCCGGGACGGCCACCGCTTCATTGCAATTTCGGGGAGAGTCCACTATTGTACTTATATACGTATTGCATTCGATTCGTGACATCTGGATAACCGGCATGCCGGCTGTCTTAGCTATCCCCTGACAATGTGAGCGTTAAACCGACCGCGCCGGCACATGATGTGAAGCGCGGAATCAACACTCCCGTTAGAGGAAATGACTATGACAACTGGTACCGTAAAGTGGTTCAACCCGGCCAAGGGTTTTGGGTTCATCGAGCCGGAAGACGGCTCGAAAGACGCTTTCATTCACATTTCGGCCGTCGAGCGTGCCGGATTGAGTACGCTTAACGAGGGGCAGAAGGTCTCTTATGATCTTCAGCCCGGACAGAACGGCAAATCCTCCGCCGAGAACCTGACCCTCATCGACTAACCCGCAGGGCACCGCCTCTAGCCAACGCTGGGGGCGGTCGCCACGCGCGATCGGCGACGCGGCCGGCAACGGTCGCGTCGCCGGACCGAGGGAATTAGGCCGACTGATTCCCGGTCCCTTCGTTGGCAACGACAAATCCCTCGAACCGAAACAGAGGATTGCCGAAAATGCTGAAGTCAGCGAGATCGAGGGCCGAGGGGCACTTCTCCGCAACCCAGCGGAAGGACGAGCAGGACCTAAGAGAAAAAGAGGAAGCACGGCAGCAGGAAGCGGATCACACCGCGAAGCTGCGTGGGCTGCGCCTAGCGAAAGAGGCGGCCGACAAGAGAGCCGCCGAGGAGGCCGCCGCCGAGAAAGCGGCCGCCAAGAGCAAAAAGTCGTCGCGTCTGCGGCAAGCTCAACGACAGTGATCGTGTAGTCCCGGGGATCCCGCAAGTCACGGGATCGATCGTTCGCCGGGTTCGAGATCATTCGGCCGGTTCGTCCCCCTATGGCATAGGCAACGGCGCGCTCCCGCGCGGTCGATCGTCTCCTCGAGGCTATGCGAGTTGCGGCATCACCTTTGTTGCTAGTAGCTCCATCGACTTCGCGACCTTCTCGTGCTCCATGCCGCCGGGGCTCATGTTCGAGATAATGAAATTGGCGCCGCACTCGTCGCGCAGCCAGCGCAAGCGGTCGGTGACGTAGTTCGGGTCGCCGATCCACATCAGGTCCTCCTCGACGATCTTTTCGTAGGTCAGCGAACGCACGTACTGCGCCATCTTCTCGCGACCCTTGAACTGCTCCGGATAGACCTCGCCCTCGGGCAGCTCGAAAATGCCGGCGAAGTCGTCGACCAGCCACTCGACGCCCTCTCTTGCCTCCTCGCGGGCCTTCTCGACCGTGTCGCTGAGGAAGATGAGCGGGTGGCCGACCCGGCACATGTCGGTCCGCCCCGCATTCTCCATCGCCTCGGCAAGGTGCTCGAAGTTCTTCTTGACGACGTGCAGCGGGCTGAAGGATGCGCCGACGATGGGCGTTATGCCTTGGGGCACGACCGCATGCATGGATGCGGGAAAGAGAGTGGGCTGCCATAGCGGCGGATGCGGGCGCTGAACCGGCACCGGATTGACCGCGACCTCGGGAATCTTGAAGAACTCGCCGTCGTAGGAGAACGGCTCTCCCTTCCAAGCCTGCAGGATGATCTTGAGGGCCTCGAGGTAGCGCGGCTGGGACTCCACCCAGTCGACGCCGTAGCCGTCGAACTCGCGCTTGAACCCGCCGCGCCCGACGCCGAAATCGACGCGGCCCTCCGACATGATATCGAGCGTCGCGTAGTCCTGGGCGACCTCCAGCGGATTGTGCCAGGCCAGGACGCTGACGGCCGTACCCAGCCGCAGGCGGCTGGTCCGCGCGGCCATGTTGGCGAGCGTGACCGCGGGTGAGGGGCGGCCGTGCTCGCAAAACGCGTGCTCGGCGAGAAACACCCCGTAAAACCCGAGCTTCTCGGCCCACTCCGCCTCCTCGAGCCGGCTGCGGTAGAGCGAGTTGTAGTCCTGTCCGTCGCGGCACTGGAAATTCATGAACACCGCATACTGCATCGGTCGTCTCTCCTTCCGGGCCTAGGCGTTGCCCACGACCTTTCCTTCCAGCACCGCCGGTTTCCCGTCCACATGTATGCTGCAGTTCCGCATGGGGATGTCGAAGTGGCAGGGCGTGTGCCGGTTCGCCGCGTAGTTGGGACCTGTCGAGATAAGGAAGTTGCCCTCGAAGCTGCGGCCGTCGACGCCCGCGGCTTCCTTGCCGTAGAACGCCAGCGCATCCCACAGCGCCCTTTCGTGCAGCCCCCAGCCGACGTGCGAGATGCCGTAGGCGTTGCGGTCGTTCCAGCGCCCGAAATAGTCGCGCATGAGTTCGGCATCCAGTCCGCTACCCGCGACCTCCTCGACGAAGCCGTCCTTGAAGCGCAGGGTCACGGGGCTCTCTATGTAGCGGTAGAAGGGGAACACGATGTCGCCGCACGCCAGCACGACGTCGCCATTGACCTCCAGCGACGAGGGGTAGGCAATCACCGCGCAGGTCGCCCAGGTCGCCGACGTTCCCGGCTTGTCGCAGTAGCCGTAGGCGCCTTTGACGATGCCGCCGCGCAGATCGACCCGAAAGTTCGTCCCGGCTTCCGACGTTACCGTCATCTCCGCCGCATCACTCAAGCGCGCCACGGCCTGATCGATGCGCCGGCTGCGCTCCTCCGTCGGCAGCAGCCTGGCGAGGGCATCGGGGGGCTCCTTGATCAGTAGCGTCCGCGTGCCGCTCCCGAGAATCTCGCCTCTTTGTTTCGAGTGGAGCAGGCCCTCGAGGCTGAGGTCGACGACGAAATCGACTCCCTTCAGGAGCTCGGTGACCTCGGGAAAATCATCGAGCACCACCGAGCTCGCGCCGCCCCTCTGGATGCGGGGTGTCCCGGTCTGCTCGGCCGATGTACTGGGCAACATCACTTGGAACGCGCGCGCCCCAATGGCGGCCAAGGCGGTCTGGGCCGCCTGCGCATACTGCCAGCGCGATTCCGATTCCGTGACGATGGCGACGCTCTCGTTCGCCCCCACCTTGCACCACTTGAACTCCTCCATGAACAGCGGCGTTAACGCCGAGTCTGCCATCTGCATAGTCATCCCTCCCGTTGCCGCGCGTCAGTCAAGCGACTCGAAGAAGCCGGTCACGACGCGATTGAAATCGGCGTGCTTTTCCTTGAAGGCGAAATGCCCGGCCTGGTTGGCCACGTACATCGACACTTCGGCAGCGTTCTCCGACAGGAGATTGAACACGCTATAGCCCATCGGGTCCAACGCGGCCGACGGATCGTTCTTACCCCAATGAACCAGGGTCGGGACACGCAGCGCACCCTCGCGGATGCGCGCGAGCTCGCGCTCCTTGACGGCATCGAAGCCCGGTTCGAAAAGGCCGGGGCCCAAGGTCTTCATCTTCTCGCGCGCCACCGTCGACTTCGGCAGGTGATAGACCTTGTGCCACTCGTCCACGTAATCATCGCTCACGCACGCCTTCGAGTAGCACATGATCTCGGAGCGATACCTCACCCACTCTTTGGTTCCGGCCTCGAACGGCGCCTCCGCCCTGGCCTTTTTGCTAAAGGGCGGGATTGCGGCGACCCCGGGCGTCATCGACGCGCTGTTGCACAGCACGAAACCGTGGACCAGCTCCGGGTAGTCGAGGCACAGTGACACGCCGTTGAACGCTCCCCTCGATTGCCCGATCAGGTTTGTTCTGTCCAACCCCACGGCGCGAATGAGTTGGTAGGCGTGCGCAGTCATGCGCTCGATGGTGTAGTCGTCGTCAGTCTCTGGATTGTCCGTGTAACCGTGGCCGATCTTGTCGAAGGCAAACACATGGAAAGACCTGGCGAGTGCATCAAGGTTCTCTCCAAAAATGCCAAGCGATGAGCCTGTGCCCATGGCGCCGCCGTGGATCAATACGAGCGGCTCGCCCTTCCCCTTCTCGAAATATCGAGTACGTATGCCCTCGACATCGATGTACTTGATATCCCCTTCGTCGGTCATGCCGTCATCACCCGAGGCCCTGCTGGGGGGGCTTTCCTTTGCCATGTAGCGGCAAGGCCGCATGAACGCATCCACCGTGTTCGTTGTCAATTGGCGGCAACATGATCTATCGCGCGGCCTGGAAAAGACCCTGTTGATCGACGCGCCCGAGGTCGTCAAGGTGGTCCCACGCCAGCGCGCCGAGACGACCCGGTAACGCGCGGAGCCGCGAGGGAAGGCACGCATGAAAGCTGTCGAACCGTCGGCACCCGATCCGCGTGTCCTACGGGAGGCGCTGGGCTGCTTTGCCACAGGGGTGACAATCGTCACCTGTCGCGACGACTCCGCGGAGCCCTGCGGCGTAACGGTGAACTCGTTCAATTCGGTCTCTCTCGAGCCACCGCTCGTACTGTTCAGCCTGGCGCGGTCGCTCAATAGCGTTGACGCCTTCCAGCGGTCCTCGCACTTTGCCGTGAATGTACTGGCCGCCCATCAGCGCAGCTTGTCGGAGCGGTTCGCGACGGCCCTGACCGACAAGTGGCGCGACCTGCCCCACCGCCTCGGCGCCACCGGTTGCCCCGTCCTCAATGATTCGCTTGCCGTGTTCGAGTGCGAGGGTTGGCACCAGTACGATGGCGGCGACCACGTGATCTTCGTCTGCCGCGTGCTGCGGGTTTGGCGCGACTCCCGCTATCAGCCGCTGCTGTTCTTCCGCGGCGCCTACGGCTCCGCCGCGCCGGAAGACTAGCGCTGGTCCCTCACCCGAAGAGGCCTACAGCGCCGCCCCCGTCGCGTCGGTGATCGGTACCGTGACCGACCTCGTGTAGCCGAACGAGGGGATGATGCAGGAGTGCCGGCCGGCGCCGCCGGCGACCACCACGACCACGTCGTCCGGGTGCGAGAACATGCGCACGCCCTGGCGCCAGTCGGCGCCGATGAAGCGCTCGGGAACGCGCGCGGCCATGGCCTCGCCCTGGGCCTCCGAAATGTGCCAGCCCGGCACGATCGCGCGCTCGAGCAGGAAGCGCTTCACATCGCCCTTCGAGAAGCCGTCGCGGGCGATGATCTCGCAGTGTTCGGGCCCCAGCACGACGATGATCTCGCCGCCGATGTAGGCGTTGTTGCAGCCCGTCGTGGCGAGGGTACCGGCAACCGTCAGCAGCACTTCCTCGGCGGTTCGGCCGTAGTGGTCGTTGACGTTGTGCGGCCCTTCCACGCCGGCCACGGTGACGGTGCTTTGCTCGGCCGGGAAGCCGCGCTCCACGTGTAGCGGCTGCCACGGGTTGTCGGTTGCGTTCTCGGCAAAGCAGAAGGTGTACTTCGCCGGCGTGCCCATGGTCGCGCGGTCGAGCACGCCCGGGGTGGCGCCGCCGATGTTGAGCAGTACGAAGCGCAGCGCGCGCCCGAGAGCCGCGTTGGCCTGGCGGCCCTGGCCCATCAGGTTGTAGGTCGCGTTGACGCCAACCCGCTCGGCTACGGGCCCATTGATCATCATCATCACGGTGCAGGGATGGGTTGTGGCTTGCAGGGACTTGAGGTTGAGCGGCGCTTCGGTCACGGCCCGCACGGCAGCGGCGAGCACGGGAAACTGCTCGGGGTGCGCACCGGCCATCACCGCGTTGGCCGCGACTCTCCCGGCCGTGGCGCGACCCAACTTGGGCTCGATCAGGCCGAGGAGGTCCTCTTTGTTCCAGTCACCCAGCATGGCTTCCCAGCGCGCCCGGGTCGGCGGCACCACCGGCAGACCATCGGTCCAGCCTCGGCGCTGCAACAGGGTGTTGACGGCGTCGAGTCCGTCTGGCGCGCCGAAGGTTTCCGGCGCATCGGGCGCGCTGAAATTGCCCTCGAACAACGAATGATAGCGCAGACGGGCGAGTTGGTCGGGGACTCGCGCCGCATAGGTTGCCGACAATTCGGCCGGATCGCCGGTCCAGGCGGCGACGATCTCGTCGATCGCGCCGGCGGCGATTTCGGCGACCTCGTCGGGCCGCCGTTTGGCCATGGGGTGCGGGATGATGACCAGCGGCAGGCCGGGAATGCCGAGGATCTCGGCCTCCGCCTTGCCCAGCGAATGAAACTCGTCGGTGCACAGCGTCGCGGTCGCTATGCCCTGCGTTTCCAAGAAGACTGTGTCATGGATACACCACGACGTGCACGAGCCTCAATCCGCGAGCGCGGCGACGACGAGATCGCACTCCTCCAGGAAGCCGGCGGAAAAGTCCGCCGGCACACTGGATTCCTTACCCATGCGCACGAATTTGAGGCCGCCGACGCGCTCGCTGAGCAGTGCGGCCACGTCTTCGACCAACCGATCGGCATTCCTCTTGCCATTGTGGAGCAGCCCGACGGTGCTGCCCGCGCCGAGGCCGGGGCGCCGTGCCAGGGGCATTTCCCGGTGCGTGAACTCACCGCACGGATTCATCAGCTCGTTCGTCATCGCCACATCCCTCGCGTCGACTCCGCCGAAAAAGTGGAGCAGATTTCACGGCCGCGCTCAAGCGCCTGCGCGAGACCGTGCTCGTATTCGAGCGGAACCGGCCGATCGCGCGCATCGAGCGCGTCGGCGGGGTGGCCGGCGCCGACGAGCGCCTCGCGGGGCTGGAGGACGCCGGCCTCGTCCGCCGGCCCTCGCAGCCGGTGCCGCTCAAGCTCCTGATGGCGGATCCGGAGCGCTCCCGGCGCAGCGTGCTGGCGGCGCTCCTCGAAGAAAGAGTGGAGGACCGCTGAAGTTCTGGGATAGCTCCGCCGTCGTACCGCTGCTCGTTGCTGAGCCGGCGCGCGAGAACCTGCTCGGTATGCTCAAAGCCGATGGCGGCATGATCGTGTGGTGGGGCACGCCGGTCGAGTGCGCCTCCGCCGTCGCACGGCGGGAACGCGCGGGTGATATCTCGGTTGCGGCCGCGAACGCCACGATGGCCCGCCTGCGGGCGCTGGAGCCATCCTGGGTGGAGGTGACCCGTCGACGAAGGTCCGCGTCCTAGCCCTCCGAGTCTTGCGGACGCACGCCCTGCGGGCGTCGGATTCGCTTCAGCTTGCCGCTGGTCTCGTCGCCGCCGGAGATGACCCCGGCGCGCTCGGCTTCGTCTGCCTTGACGAGAGGCTGGCCACCGCCGCACAGCGTGAGGGTTTTACCGTCGTGCCCTAGACAACGCCGTCGTTACCGGGTGGTGGGCTTCGCGACAAGTCGACCCGCGCTCCCGGGCGCCGGAGCGGTCCGGCCGCAGACCTTGCATCAGCACACGATACGCCGGATTATCGGGCGCCGCGGCCGCCGGCGCCCTCGTGCCGGGACGCACCGCGGCGTGCAGGGCCAGCCGGGGAGCTGGCTAGGGGTGCGGACATGCAGGTTGGCTATCTAGCCGAGCAGATCTTCATCGGTATCTCCACCGGGGCGATCTACGCCATCGTCGCGATCGGCTTCAACCTCGTGTTCGGCACCATGAACGTGCTCAATCTCGCGCATGGCGCGACGATGATGGTCGGCTCTTACGGCCTCCTGCTGGCCTACTATTTCGGCCTTGAGAATTTCTGGCTCGCGGCCGTCGTCGGGATCGCGCTGGCGATGGTGACGGGCCTGCTGGTCGAACGCCTGGCCGTGAGGCCGCTGCGCGGCAACTGGTGGAACACCAAAGTGGCGACCCTGGGGGCCGCGCTCTTCCTGGAGAACCTGGTCACCGTCATTACCGACGGCGATCCCAAGATCGTCCCGCGCCCCTTCGAGCCGACCTACTACGCGCTGATCGGCCAGCTCGAGGTCTCGGACACGCAGGTCGTGCTGATCCTGTTATCGGTCAGCGTGATGGTCGGCATGGTTCTGTTTCTGCGCGGTACGGGCCCGGGCAAGGCGATCCGCGTCCTGGCCCAAAGCCCGGATATCGCCAAGTGCGTCGGGATCAACACCGATCGCGTCATCGTCCTCGGCTTTGCCGTCAGCGCGACACTCGCCGGCGTCGCCGGCATCCTCAACGCGATGACCTTCGGCTCGACCTACCCCTTCGTCGGCCTGGTGCTGGGCCTCAAGGGGATCGTCGTCCTCATCGTCGCCGGCATCGGCAACATGAGAGGATGTCTTTATGTCGGGGTGATCCTCGGCGTTATGGAAACACTGGCGGTCGGCCTCGGCGGGTCGACCTATCGTGACCTCGTGGCTTACGCCGGGATGGTCGCCATTCTGCTGCTCCGCCCGCACGGCCTGTTCGGCGAGGAAGGTCGCGTGGCGCGCGAGGTGTAGCGGCAATGGACACGCTCACGCCGGATTTCCTCGAGCGCCTGCTCGGTCTCAGCTGGGAGGCCACCTGGCGGGGTCTCGTCCTGCACTACTCGAGCGTAACCTGGCTCTTCCTGCTCGATCTCACGGTCGACTACGGCATTTACCTCGTCAGCGCGCTCGGTTGCTTCGTCCTCTTTGCCGCGGGGCAGTACTCGCTCGGTCACGCCGGCATGGTCGGCATTACGGCCTACTCATCGGCGGTGCTCGTCGTCAAGCTCGGTATACCGTTTTGGCTATCGCTGCCGCTCTCCGGCCTCGCCGGGTCGTTCGCCGGTTTCCTCTATTGGTACCTTTTGGGCTTACGCCTGACCGGGTTCTATTTAGCCATCAGCACTTTCGCCATTGGCGAGGCCTTGATCACGGTGTGGCTGACCACCGAATACGTCGGTGGCGCGCTCGGATTCCCGGGCATTCCGCTGCGCGCCGAGTGGCCACCCGTTCTCATCGTCGTCCTGATCGTGATGTTCGCCTTGTGGCGGCTGGAAAAATCGCGCTTCTGGCTCGCGTTTCAGGCGATCCGCGAGAGCCCACTCGTCGCCGGCTCGATGGGCGTGAACGTCAAGCGGACGAAATTGCTGGCGTGGGTCATCGGCGGCTTCATCACCGGCCTCGGGGGCAACCTCTGGGCGCACCGGGTCACGATCCTTTATCCGCCCGAGTTCGGCGTCAATCTTACGTTCATCCTGCTGCTCGGCGTGCTGCTCGGCGGGCTGCGCACGTTTTGGGGCACGGTCGCGGGCGCCGCCTTCGTCTATTTCATGCCGTGGCTGACGACAACCGACGAGCCGCGTTTCCGCCTCATGCTCTACGGCATGACGATCGTCCTGTTGATGGTCTTTATGCCGCGCGGGCTGATGCCGGCGGGCGCGCCCAAGGCGCGCACCGCCGAAGACCTGCGACGCATGGCCGAGGCCGCGCCGCCGCCGCCGCGCGCAACCGTAGCGGGCGAAAGTTAGGCCCGCGAGCGCACATCGCGATCTACTGTCCAGAACCGTCCTGCGAAGGTGCGATCCGTGCGGCGCCCGACCGCGAGGCGTGCGCGAAGATTACCGGGCGCTGGGTGTTGGCCGCGGCGATCATCGGGTCGAGCATGGCCTTCATCGACGCCACGGTCGTCAACGTTGCGCTGCCCGTTCTCCAGGTCGAACTCGCCGCCAGCGCGGCGCAGCTACAGTGGGTCGTCGAGTCGTACGCGCTGTTCCTGGCCGCCCTCATCCTTGTCGGCGGCATGGTGGGCGATGCCTACGGGCGCCGGCGCACTTTCGGCGTGGGCGTCGTCGCCTTTGCGGCGGCGTCGGTATGGTGCGGGCTCGCCCCGGACACGCCGCAGCTCATCCTCGCGAGGGCCGTTCAGGGCCTGAGCGCGGCGCTCCTTGTGCCGGGCGGCTTGGCGCTCATCAGCGCCACCTTCAGCGCGGAGCAACGCGGCCGGGCGATCGGCACCTGGTCGGGCATGACCGCGCTGGCGATGGCGCTAGTGGATTGATCGGAACGAAAGAGTCCGATTTGAGATTCCGTATTGTGCGGTGTCATGCGAGTCTGTGCTATGCGCACCGGCATCCATTTTACTGTCACGTCTGGCGACCGTCAGCGATTGCAAGCTATCGTCGCGGACCCGAAGAGCTCGCAGAAACATGTCTGGCGGGCGCGGATCATCCTGAAGAGCGACGAGGGGCTCGGGAACTCGTCGATCATGGCCGAGACCGGCAAGTCCAAGACCTGTGTCTGGCGCTGGCAGGAGCGGTTCATGCACGAGGGTGTCAACGGCTTGCTTCGCGACAGGTCCCGTCCGCCTGGCAAAGCGCCGATCCCGCCGGAGCGCGTCGCCGAGATCGTCCGCCTGACCCAGCAAGCGCCGCCGCACGAGGCGACCCACTGGACGCTGCGCGCGATGGCGAAGGTTGCTGGCGTCGCGGCGTCGACGGTCCAAGCGATCTGGAAGGCCCATGGCCTCAGCCCGCACCGCTGGCGGCACTTCAAGCTCTCCAATGATCCCGCCTTCGCCGAGAAGCTCACAGATATCGTCGGCTTGTATGTCGATCCGCCGGCCCATGCCGTGGTGCTGTCGGTTGATGAGAAATCACAGATCCAGGCGCTCGACCGCACCCAACCCGGCTTGCCGATGAAGAAGGGCCGCGCCGGTACGATGACCTATGATTACAAACGGCATGGCACGACGACGCTGTTCGCCGCGCTCAACGTGCTGGACGGTACGGTCATCGCACAGAACATGCAGCGCCACCGCCATCAGGAGTTCATCCGCTTCCTCAACCGCATCGAGCGCGAGGTGCCGACGGACAAGGCCGTCCACGTCATCCTCGACAACTACGCCGCGCACAAGAAGGACAAGGTCCGCGCCTGGCTCGCCCGCCATCCACGCTGGACCTTCCACTTCACGCCAACCTCGTGCTCGTGGCTCAATGCCGTCGAGGGCTTCTTCGCCAAACTAACGCGGCGCAGGCTCAAATACGGCGTCTTCCAATCCGTCGTCGACCTTCAGGACGCCATCAACCGATTTGTCCGCGAATACAATGACGCAAACCCAAAACCCTTCATCTGGAAAGCCGACCCCGATCATATCATCGCCGCACGAAACAGAGGGTTCCAAACGTTGGAATCAATCCACTAGGTCCGGTCTTGGGCGGCTGGTTGGTGGACAACGTCTCGTGGCGGTGGATCTTCTTCATCAACGTCCCCGCGGCGGTCGTCGTCGTCGCCATCCTGATCCGGTACGTACCCGAGAGCCACGGCAAGACCAGAGAGTACCGGCTCGACGGCATGGGAGCGCTGTTGGTGACGGTTGGCCTCGGCGCCCTTGTCTTCGGGCTGATCGAGGCGGGCCAGCGCGGCCTCGACGATGCCATGGTGCTGGGTGCGCTCGCCGTCGGCATTGTTGGTATCGGGGCGTTCCTGGTCGTCGAGGCGCGCCTATCGGCGCCGATGGTGCCGCCCGGCCTTTTTCGTTCGCGCACCTTCGCCGGCGCCAACCTCATCACGCTCTTGCTCTATGGCGCTCTCTCCGGCGGGCTGTTTTACGTGCCCTTCAATCTCGTTCAGGTGCAGGGATACTCGGCGACCGAGGCCGGCGCCGCGTTCCTGCCCTTCATCCTCATCGTCGGCGCTTTGTCGCGCTGGTCCGGCGGCCTGACCGACCGCTACGGCGGCCGGACGCCGCTGGTCGCGGGGCAGATTCTTGCGGCTGCCGGGTTCGCACTCTTCGCCGTTCCCGCGGTAGGCGGGAATTACTGGGCCACGATCTTCCCGGCGATGGTCGTGTTGGGCCTCGGAATGGCGGTCAGCGCCGCTCCAGTCACGACGCTCGTCATGGGCGCCGTCGACGAGGGTCGCGCGGGCATCGCCTCGGGCATCAACAATGCCGTTTCGCGGGTCGCGGGGCTCCTCGCCATCGCGGTCATGGGCATCTTCGTTCTTGCCGCCTTCAATAGCGGTCTCGACGGCAGCCTCGCGACGCTCGAACTGCCCTCCGGGGTCCGCGAGGCGCTCGATGCCGAGCGCGTTAAGCTCGCCGGTGCGCAGGTGCCTGCCGGTGTCGGCGGCGCCGCCCGCGCAGCGCTCGAGAGCGCGATAGCCGAAGCCTTTGTCTCCGGCTATCGCCTCGTCATGCTGATTTCTGCGGGCTTGGCGCTTCTCGGAGCGGCGAGCGCGTTTCTCACGCTGAAGGCCGCAATATCGCCCGAGGCTGCCCAAGCTTAGCCGGCGACGATATGGTGCCGGATGGAGGATAACGCTTGCCGGGCTTGCCTCTGGAGGTGTGAGAAAAGAGGTGCCGCACGGTGATGGTGCCACGGCTTTTCAGATCGATGCCGAACGTCGCGGCGGGTGTGTCGAGGTCGAGTTTGCCCTGTTCGACCAGTTGCATGAGCAGGGTGGACGCAAAGGTCTTGGTCAGGGACGCCAGGTGAAACGGCGTGTCGCGCGTCACCGGAGTTTTCTCCGCCAGGTCAGCAAAGCCGTAGCCATTGAACCACCATAGTTCGCGGCCCCGTATCATACCCACTGCCAAGCCGGGCAAACGCAGTTCCGCGTGCAGCCTTGCGACCTCTGCTTCGAATTCCATCGACTCTCTCCAATCCATCTCCCGATTGCATATTGCCTGCAAGAGCTGGGGAGTGAGTCGCAGGGCATATGACCACCATGAGCAGAACAACCCGGCGAGGTTGTGACAACCCACAAATGGTGTGGCCCATAGCCGCTCTAAAGATACGGCACTCGGTTACGAGTTAGTTCCACCGAGCGCTTGGGCGATGGTCAGTTCTTCGCCCTCCTCATACTGAAGCGCATCGCCGGCGATAATATGGGCGGCCCCCTTAAGGCATTCCAGCAACGACGGATGCGGAAAGATCGATTCAAGGATGTAGTTATAAGGGAGATTGCGCTCGATCATAATCGCCGCCGCGCCAACGATCGCGTCGGCGTTGGGGCCGACCGCGCGTACGCCGAGAATTCTGTCGTCACCGAGTGGGCCGACGATGAGTTTCACAAACCCGATCGGCGGTTGAATGGCATGGGCGCGGTGGTTGCGGGCAAAGGGGTATTTGCCGACCCGGACGCCGCCATGGGTTTTGCGCACGTAAGATTCGGTGACGCCGGCGCCCGCCATCATGGGAATGGTGAAGACGATATAGGGGATGTGGTCGAGGCCTTGGGGATAGTCAATGCCGAGAATGTGGGCGGCGGCGCACCGACCCTCGGCTTCGGCGACATGAACCAATGACAAATCACTTGGCACGTTGCGGGTGCCGATATCACCGACGGCATAAATGTGCGCCACATTGGTGCGGGCATTGGCGTCGATGCGAATATAGCTTTGCGAATCGAGTGCAACCCCGGTGACCGCCAAATTAAGATCTTCGATGGCGGGCGCGCGGCCCACGGCAACGAGGATCATTTCGGTGTCGATGTCGCCGGTGGACAACGTTGTGCGAACGCCGCGGTCCATGAGCTGATGGCTCTGATAGCGGCTGGCGGGGATGACGTCGATGCCCCTGGCCGCGAAGGCGTTTTCAATGAACGCGCTGATGTCGTGATCCTCGTTCGACATGATCCGGGATTTGGTATCGACAAGATGAACCTTGGTGCCGACGGCGTTGAACATACTGGCGAATTCGCAGCCAATGATGCCGGCGCCGAGAATCAGGACACTCGCTGGCGAATGCGACAGGTTGATGGCTTCATCGCTGGTGACTATCCGGGTCCCATCGACCATCATCCGCGGCAGAACTCGCGGCCGGGTTCCGGTGGCTATAATGATGTGCTCGCCAGAAAACTCCTGGTCGCCGACGACCACGCGGTGTGTATCGACGAAGGTGGCGCGGCCCTGCACCACGCGGATATTGAGACGCCGTAATCGGGTAGCCAGCATCGCGCCCAAGCTGGCCGCCGAGCGGTCGATACCCCGTTTCAGCTTGGCGAAATCCATCACCGGGATCTCGCCGAAAACGTCGTTGCGGAACTTCACGTGCAGGTACTCGCGGACGATTTCGAAGCCGGCCTTGGACCTGAACGCCCCTTCGATACCGTAGCCCATAAGCGGGCCATCGTTGATAATGGTTGCCGTTTTCCCATGCAGGACGGCCATGCTGGCTGCGCTAATGCCGCCGGGGCCGCCGCCAATGATCAAGACATCGCAGTGTTCGCTGGCCACTCAGCAGCTCCACCACCTCAGCCGGCGCGCGGTTGGACGTTGGGCGGGTTTCCGGTCACAGCGGTAAAGAGTACGTAGAGCGCAGCATCTGCTCCCCCGCCGCCTTGATCCTCATCACCGGAGTGGTATGGCTACAACGATCTCGCCTTGGACCGGTGGAACCCTGCTCCTAAGCAAAATATACGGCGCACAGCTTGTTACCATCTGGGTCACGGAAATAACCGAAATAGTTTTCACCGCTGCCCCGAGGTCCAGGTGCGCCTTCATCCTTTGCTCCCAACTCCAGCGCTTTCTTGTGAATGGCATCTACTATCTCAGGGCTCTCCGCGGTCAGGCTGACCATCATCCCGTTGCCGACCGTGGCAGGATTGCCGTCATACGGCTTGGAAAGGCTAACCGCGGGTCCACCCGACTTCCCCCTCCACGCAATGAATCTTTCCGTTTCGAGCGACCGGCTGGCACCCAAAACGCCTAAAACCGCGTCATAGAATTTGGCGTTGACTTCAAGATCGTTCGTTCCGATCGTTACATAACTGATCATAAATAAGTCCCTCGGTTCTCGTGACTGTTGATCGAAACTACGCGCGATCCCACTTGATGCAAGAAGTCAAAGTTGATTGTGCTTAGCCATGCTAGCGAATATTTGATCGATTAGATCTGGCGTCGCATCGGAAGAGATGTGAATCTGCAGGTTGATATTGATGTCCGGAGGATTCAGTTGGCTGGACTGATTCGCGTTTCCCGGAGTTGGCGCCGTACTATCCTTCTTTGGCGTTCTTTCGAGCGGCAGCTCCTCTTGCTGGTCGCTGGGCTGAAGTCACGCAAGCGCCGGGTGTTCCGCCATCGTGTCAGGCGAGATGGGGCATGACCTCGCGCGACAGCATATCGAGATGGGCGACCTTGTCCTTGATGCGGCCGCCATGGATGACCCAGTTCTTGAGGCCCTTGGCGGCTAAATCCTCGAAGCGACCGATCACGTCGGGTACCCCACGGTCGCGGCGAGCGCGAGATCAGCCAGTCGTAGAGCCCCAGCTCCTTGGCGCGCTCGACCATCAGGCGATTGCGCCCCGGCGTCTTGTAGTGGGCGCCCAGGCTGCGGGTGTCGGCGTTCATCTCCTTGAGGCGTTCGCGGTAAACCTCCGGGATGCCCTTGATTGGGAGCGGAGCCAGCACCCACCAGCTTGGCCGTCAAGCACTCGATGGCGCCCTGTAGGGCTGATACCGGACAAGTCTATTTAGCTCCCATGCCTTCCACCACTGTCGGCGCGCACGCTCCTGCGACCGCGGAGCGGTATTTTTCGGTCACGTTATCGACCCAGCCGGCCTTGACGACAAAATCGTCGCGCTTCCAGCTGTCCTCCTCCTTCAGGAGCACGAGCTGTTCCGGCTGCTGCTCCGCCTTGGCGACGCAGAGTGGCGTAAATGCTTGGACGATAGCCGCCTCTGCGCTTGCCACCTCCATCTTTCCGGCCGTTCCGCCCGTTACCCAGCCACCCAAGGCAAAACCGATAACCATTGCAGCGATCGCGCCACCGACCGCGCCCCATGACGCGGGCTTTACCGATGCTGGCATGTTCATTGTGAGGCCTCCCACCTCTAGTTCGGGATCCCCCGTGTGGAACCCCCCAGATGGTTGATGGTGACTCGAAATCGCCCGACATACAATCCGCTTGCTTCCAGAGCATCGTTAGCGACCACTGCTCCACGGCACCCGGCAACCCCAGGATGCGCAGGAAGTTGCCGAGATTGTAGGCGAGAGCGTGCACCTGCAGCCGGACGGCGTCGTTGCGGAAGCTGCGGCACGACAGGCGCGTCCACTTGCTGGTGTTCTTGCCCTCCTTGATGTGCTGCTCCGCTGTGCCGCGCCGATTGTAGAAGGCCACCACCCGCTCAGCGGGGCGGCTCAGGTTGGTGACGATGAGCCCGACGCGCGGATACAGCTCGCCGGGATGCCCTTCCACCTTGGCAACGACCCGGTCGGCAGGTTAAGTCCGGTTGTGGCTAGGAGGCGAACCTCGGAACAGGTCGCCTGACCGACCGCTCTACCCCCGAGAGCCGACCTTCGAGCGGCAACGTCTGCTTTGCTCCCGATTTCGTCTGCTTCACCTTAGGGAGCGGACCTGACCGGCGATGCCGCCGTCGGCCCGGGACACCCAGTGATAGGCTCGCACCGGCTAGTCCGGCTTTGATATTGTCTGCTGTCTCAGTGCTGTAGCGCAGCGGATCGCGTACCATGAGTAAAGGCCGCGCCGGGTCGTGTCCCAGGACGTGGTGTAGGAGTTGTTGGAGCCTCTGGTAGCTGTGGGTAGGCGGCTTGCCGTAGCGACCGCCGAGAGTCTGGCGTAGGCAAGCCGGCTATCCACAGCGGAGGCCATCGCGGTTCCGGTTTAGGGTTGGGCTAGTGCAAACCAACCTGACCCGAAGGAGAACCACGATGACCCAGGACATGATGACCCTGCGCGCGCTTTTGGAGAAGAGCTCCGATGCCGATCTGCTTTGCGAGATGATCGGCTTCACGGCCGAGCGGCTGATGGCACTGGAGGTTGAGGGCCTGACCGGCGCCGGGCACGGCGAGCGCTCGGCGGATCGTATCACCCATCGCAACGGCTACCGCGACCGGTCCTGGGAGACGCGGGCCGGCACGGTCGAGCTGAAGATCCCGAAGCTGAGGAAGGGAAGCTACTTCCCGGGCTTCCTGGAGCCGCGGCGGATGGCCGAGAAGGCGCTGGCTGCGGTGATCCAGGAGGCCTACATCCAGGGGGTGTCGACCCGCTCGGTCGACGATCTGGTTCAGGCGATGGGGATGTCGGGCGCCTCCAAGAGCCAGGTCTCCAGGCTGTGCGGCGAGATCGACGATAAGGTCACCGGCTTCCTCGATCGACCGCTGGAGGGCGACTGGCCCTATCTGTGGCTCGACGCCACCTACGTGAAGGTGCGCCAGACCGGACGCATCGTCTCGGTCGCGGTGACCGTGGCTGTGGCCGTCAACGACCAAGGCCGCCGCGAGGTCCTGGGCGTGGCGATCGGCGCGTCGGAGGCCGAGACCTTCTGGACCGAGTTCCTGCGCTCGCTGGCCCGGCGCGGGCTGCGCGGCGTGAAGCTGGTGATCTCCGACGACCACAAGGGCCTGAAGGCCGCCGCGACCCGGATCCTCGGCGCCACATGGCAGCGCTGCCGCGTGCACTTCGCCCGCAACCTGCTGGCCCATGCCGGCCGCCAGGGCCGGCGCGTCGTCTCCGCCTTCGTCGCCACCGCCTTCGCCCAGGAGGACGCCGACAGCGCGAAGGTCCAGTGGCGCCAGGTCGCCGACCAGCTCAGGCCCAAGGTGCCCAAGCTGGCAGTTCTCATGGACGAAGCCGAGCACGACGTCCTCGCCTACATGAGCTTCCCCAGGGAGCACCGTCAGAAATTGCACTCCACAAACCCGATCGAACGGCTCCATGCCGAGGTCAAGCGTCGCACCAACGTCGTCGGTATCTTTCCCAACGAAGCCGCCATCACACGGCTCGTCGGCGCCATCCTTCTCGAGCAGAACGACGAGTGGGCCGTCTCAAGGAGATACATGACGCTGGAATCCATCGCTCCGCTGAGCGATGGTGTCCCCATCACGCTGCCCACCGTGGCAGCCTGAACGTCCCGGCCCTACACGCCGGGAGCCGCGTAGAGCGCAACGCTCTTACACCACTCCGCGGGACACGATCCCGCGCCGACGTCGGGCGAACGGGTGTTGTCACGAACATCATGCACAATCGCCTTCGCAGATCGTATGAGCAACTATTGTTCTTTGCGGCCTTGGCCGCCAATCTGGCAGTTGATCGGGCCAATTCTCAAGAGGCCCGTCCCACAGCCCAAAAGGTCATGTCCCAACAGGACACAAATGGTGACGGCAACCTCACGCGCGAGGAATGGCGCAGTAGCCGCCCTTTTGAGCGGTTCGATATTGATCGGGATGGGGTCATCAAGCTTTCAGCGCACGGCCGAAACTCGCTGCGCTTCGCGAACACGTATCCACCCATGTGCGTAAACCCGCCGCCGTTGCGCATGCCGTTCATCAGGGTGGATGGGGTGCGCTGCTCAAAACCAGTGCCGCTGAGGCCTATTCCGCGCTCGGGCGTGGCGCGGTCTTCGGGCTGAAACATAGCCGGTCAGTTCATCGCCCGTCGGTCTCCTCGTCCTTCCAGCGATGCGTGCGTTGAACGCCGCATCGACGGCGGAGAATCCTGTTTTGCTTTGCTCGGCTTCGCCAATGTGAAAGTGTCCCGGAGTCTCCGTCGCCCCAACATCGCGGGCGTCTTATGCGCGCTTCGTTCGTCCCGGTTAATGGCATCCGCACCCGCTACTACCATGGCGGGGACAGCGGTCCGAATCTCGTTCTCGTGCACGGTGTGGGAGCTGCCGCGGACACGTGGGTGCGCAATATCGATGCCCTGGCCGAGCATTTTTCGGTCTACGCCCTGGACCTGATCGGCCACGGCTATTCCGACTCGATCGATATGGCGGATGCCGTGCCACAGGAGGTACAGCTCCAGCACTTGTTCGGCTTCGTCGACCGGCTCGGCATGGATCGTTACACGCTGGCTGGTAGTTCGTTCGGCGGCATGATCAGCGCCCTCGCCTATTTCGAACGGCCACATCAGCTCGACAAGCTCGTGCTTGTGGGCGCGCCGGTGTTCGACACGCCCGAGGAACTCGAAAAAGCCGCGCGCGACGCACAGGCCAACCAATCCGCGGCGCTGGCGGCGCCTTCGGCGGCGATGATTCGCGAACGCAATATCGGCTCCAGCTACCTCAAGGGCGATGTGTTCGAGGAGATCATCCTGAGCCAGCTCACGGCGTTCGCGCTACCGGGACGGCAGCAGGCCTTCACCGAAACGATCGAGGGCGTGGTTCGTTCCGCCGACGATCCCGAGTGGCACGTGCGCCACCGGCTCGCGGAGATGAACGTCCCTACGCTGGTCGTGATCGGTCGCCACGATCCTCGCGCCAGCTGGCAGCGGGCGCTCGAGGGTCAAGGCCGCATGCCGGATTGCCGAGTCGAGATCTTCGACGCGTGCGATCACAAGCCGCAATCAGAGTACGCGGACAAGTTCAATCGGCTCATGATTAGTTTTGTATTAGGCTGACCGGCAATCGCTGGCTTGACC
The DNA here is from genome assembly GCA_965261735.1 of Alphaproteobacteria bacterium. Taxonomy (GTDB): domain Bacteria; phylum Pseudomonadota; class Alphaproteobacteria; order SHVV01; family SHVV01. The sequence goes on along the minus strand of OZ253470.1, from coordinate 3,561,587 downwards.
CACCGATCTGCGCCAGCAACACTAAGCGGCGTGATGACGCTGAGGAGGCGCGGACGTGCGGAAAGCACCGCTGGCCCAAGAATCCGACGGATTTAAGTCGAGATTCAACGCCGACGCGCGACACTCGGCGACCTTGCCCGCGTACTACTACTACGATCCCGATGTCTTCGCCGCCGAGAAGGATGAGATCTGGTGCAAAACCTGGCAGTACGTAGGTTATCTCGGCGACCTCACGGCGCCCGGTGATTATATCGCCGCAAACATTCTCGATCAGCCCGTCTTCGTCATCCGCGCCGCCTCAGGTGAACTCCGCGCCTTCTACAACGTGTGCATGCACCGCGGCCACATCCTGCTCGAGGGCAAGGGCAACGCGCGCATGATCACGTGCCCCTTCCACGCCTGGACCTACGATGGTCACGGCAACCTGAAGGCAGCCGGAAACGCCGAGAATGTTGCCGGTTTTCGATTGGAAGATTTCTGCTTGAGTGAGATTCAGGTCGAGGCCTTCGGACCGATGGTCTACGTCAACCTCGATCGCGCGGCGCCGTCGCTGGCGAGCCAGGCCGGCGGGCTGCTCGAACGCTTCCGCGCCGTCATCCCGCGCTTCGACGATCTCCATTTCGCCCAGCGCAAGACGTTTCCCGTCAAGGCGAACTGGAAGTTCATCCTCGATGGTATGGAGTGCTACCACTGCCCGGTGATACATCCGCAGCAAATGGCCACGTCCGACGCCTCGCTCACCACGAGCTGGGAGTCCCATGAGGAGGAGTTCTGGCAGGAGCACCGCATCATCGGCAACCGCGACCTGATCGAAAACCACAAGGACAAGCTGCCTTACGGTTTCGGTGATGCCGAGATCATCGACATCTACATCTGGTATCTGTGGCCCAATATGGTGTTCACTGCCGAGCAGGGCCCGCCGAACTTCATGATTTTGCGCGCGATGTCGATCTCGCCCGAGACCTGCGAGCGTCACGTGATCAATTTGTGCCAGCACGAGCAGCCCACCGCACACGATCAGGCCCAGTTCGACAACTACAACGAGGTCGTGTTCCCACAGGACCGCGCTGCAATCGAACGCCAAGCCCTCGGCGTCAAGGCTTTGGGCTACACCCAGGGGCGGTTGATGGTTGACGCCGAGAACTCGTGGCGCAGCGAACATGGCACCCATCATTTTGACAACCTGGTGTGGCAGTCGCTCAACGGCGACCGCTACCAAAGCTCTTGAGCGCGGCAGGCTTTTGTCGGTGCCTGTATTAGGTTACGCGCTCGGAGGGCAAACGCCGCGATGGGCGAGGAAGCTAGCCTACTCGGTCCAAGAGGAACGCGATCCTTCAATCAGCAGCCGGCGTTGGCTCCGCCGCCGGACAAGGCCATGAACGATCCGGATAGCCTGATCTGGCCGGCCGCCGACTTCAGCCGCGTGCCGTACCCCGTGTTCCTCGATCAAGGGGTCTACGAACGCGAGCAGGCGCGCATCTTTCAAGGGCCGGTGTGGTGTTTTCTCGCTTTCGAGGCGGAGGTCCCGCTGCCCGGGGACTTCAAGTGCGTCTTCGTCGGTGATGCACCCGTGGTGGTGACCCGCGCCGAGGACGGCTCCGTCTGCGCCTTCCTCAACAGCTGCTCGCACAAGGGCACGAGGCTGGTGCGCGAACCCTGCGGCAACGCCGCGAGCCACACCTGCATCTATCACCACTGGTGCTTCGATCCGAAGGGCAACCTGATAGGCGTCCCGTTCCAGCGCGGCGTTGGCGGCCACGGCGGCATGCCCGAGAGCTTCGATCGGGCGCGGCACGGGTTGCGGACGCTGAAGACGGCGAGTTACCGCGGCCTCGTCTTCGGCTCGTTCGACGCCGACGTCGAGCCGCTCGAGGAGTACCTCGATCGGCCCGTGCTCGACTTTCTCGACCGCTATCTGTCCAAGCCGATCGAGGTGCTCGGCCACGTGCGCCAGCGCCTGCCGTCGAACTGGAAGGCCTATTGGGAGAATGTCGCCGACGGCTACCACTCGGGACTCCTCCACCAGCTGCCGGTCATCTTCGGCATTCACCGGTTGACCCACGAGGCGGGCATGGTGTTCGACAAGCGCGGCCGCCACCACGTCGACCACGTCGTGATCGATACCGATACGCCGGAGGCTGCGGCCGAGGGCTACGGCGAGGTCGTCCACGGCGCCAAGATCGCGAGCCCGCTCAAGCTTGCCGACACCGCGATCATCGACTGGCGCGACGAGATCGGGGATGGCCGCTCTGTGATGGTGCTCGCCGTGTTTCCCAATCTCCTCGTGCACCAGTTCTCCAACACCATGGCGACGCGGCAGATTCGCACCACAAGTGCCGACGAGTTCGAGGTGTACTGGACGTTCTTTGGGTACGCCGACGACGATCCAGAGTTGCGCCGCATGCGCCTGGTGCAGATGGGTATGCTTGGCCCCGGCGGGATCATCTCCATCGAGGACGGCGAATCCGGGGTTCTCATCCAGCGCGGCATGCGCGGCAGTCCCAACGCCCATACGGTCATCGAGATGGGCGGTACCGGCGCTATTGCGGACCAGGACTACATCACTACCGAGGTGCCGGTGCGCGGCTTCTGGCGCCACTACTGCGATCTTATGGGGTTCCGCACTCAGGCGAGGCGGCCGGCGGCGTGAGCGACGCGCTCGCAGGGCTCGTTGCGGCGCAGCGCATCGCCGATCTCGAATTCGCCTACGCCCAGTGTATCGACGAGGACCGGCTGGAGGCGTGGCCCGATTTTTTCGCCGACGACTGCACCTATCGTGTCGTGCCGCGCGAGAACGCTGACTATGGCTTGCCACTCGCGGTCATCGACTGCGACCGAAAGGAACAACTGCGCGATCGCGTGCTCATCCTGCGCAGCGCCACGGTTTTCACGCTGCGGCTCAACCGTCATATCGTTACCGACGTGCACGTCGCAGCTGCCGAGGACGGGGTCTATCAGGTGGATGCCAACTACGCCGTGTACGTGACCGATCTGCTCGACGGCACGACGCAAATGTTCAGCACCGGCCGCTATGCCGACAAAGTCGTCTTCGTCGCGGATGAACCCAAGTTCAAGGAAAAGCTCGTGGTGCTGGATACATTTTCCGTGGCCAACCACATTTCTTCGCCACTGTAGCTTGAGGAGCGGTCAGCATGCAGACATGGAGCGACCTGACTTGGCCGGCATCCGACTTCAGCCGCGTGCCTTACGGCGTGTATCTGAGCCAGGACGTCTATGAGCGCGAGCAGGAGCGCATCTTTCACGGCCCGGTGTGGAACTTCCTGGCCCTCGATGCCGAGATCCCCAACTCCGGCGACTTTAAGACCACCTACGTCGGCGATACGCCGGTGGCCGTCAACCGCGCCGAGGACGGCTCCATTCACGCCTTCGTCAACAGCTGCGCCCATCGCGGCTCGATGGTGGTGCGCGAGCCCTTCGGCAATCGGGCCACCCACACCTGCATCTATCACCACTGGTGCTACGACCTGCGCGGGCGATTGATCGGCGTGCCCTTCCAGCGCGGGGTCGACGGCAAGGGCGGCATGCCCGACAGCTTCGACAAGGGCCAGCACGGCTTGCGCACCCTGGAGGTCGCGACCTACCGCGGCGTGGTTTTCGCGACCTTCGACCGTAACGCGGAGAGCCTCGAGGATTTCCTCGGCGAGACCGCGCTGGCTGCGCTCGATCGCAAGTTCCGCAAGCCGATCGAGATTCTCGGATACATGCGCCAGCGCCTGATCTGCAACTGGAAGCTCTACCGCGAGAACGTGAACGACGGTTACCACGGCGGCCTACTGCACCTGCTGCCGCTGGCCTACGGCATCCACCGGCTGACCCAGGAAGGGGCGATGAGCCTCGATGCCGAGGCGCGCCACAACCATTACTACGCGGTGGTCGATACCGACACGCCCGAGCTCATCGCCGAGGGCTACGCCGGCACCGAGCGCGAGGCGCAGATCGAGCACCCGCTCAAGCTGGAGGACCCCTCGTTCCTCGACTGGCGCGACGAAGTCGGCGACGGCCGCGTTCTGGAAGGGCTGTCGATCTTTCCCAACGTGCTGTTCTCGCAAATGAACAACGTGCTCATGACCGAACAGGTGCGCACGAGCGGGCCCGACGAATTCGAGCTCCACTACACCCACTTCGGCTACACCGACGACGATCCGGAACTGCGCGCCATGCGCCTTTGGCAGGCCAACCTGCGTGGCCCGGCGGGATTCATCAACATGGAGGACGGCGAGGCGCCGGTGCTGATCCAGAAGGGCATCCGCCGCCAGGCCGACCGCCACACGGTGATCGAGATGGGCGGCCTCGGCCCCATCGTCAGCGACGACCATATCGTCACCGAGGTGCCGGTGCGCGGCTTCTGGCGCTATTACTGCAAGCTGATGGGTATCGAGGTCGCGGGCGAGGCGGCATGAGCGGCGACGTCGAGCAACAGGTCGCGCATCTCCTGCTGAACCAACGGATCGTCGATCTCGAGAGCGCGTACGGCCGCTGCCTGGACGGGGACCGCCTCGAGGAGTGGCCTGATCTCTTCGTCGAGGACGGTGTCTACAAGATCATCCCGCGCGAGAACGCCGACCGCGGCTTGCCGGTGGCGCTGATATCGTGCAGCAGCAAGGCCCAGCTCCGCGACCGCGTCGTGCTGTTGCGTGAAGCGCTCGTCTACACCCGGCGGCTCGACCGCCACTTGATCGGCAACGTTCGCGTTGTCGGCGAGCAGGATGGCGCGCACCTCGTTGCCGCCAACTACGTCGTTCACGTGACTGACATTCTCGAAGGGACCACGCAACTCTTCAGCGCCGGCCGCTACGAGGACAAGGTCGTGTTCGTGGACGGCGCGCCCAAGTTCAAGGAAAAGATCGTCATCGCCGACACCTTCTCGGTGACCAACAACATTTCGACGCCGCTCTAGGAAGACTGTAAAATCGAGCACCAATCACGTCGGTGGACTGAACGACGACCAACCGGCCAATAGCAAGGGAGACCAAGCATGCTGACGACAAGAACGATCTTTGTAGCCGCTTCCGCGCTCGTCATCGGGCTCTCGGCCACTTCGGCGAGGGCGCAGCAGGCCGACACGTGTGGCCCGCCGGCCGAGATGTCGGCCATCACGGTGATGGGCGACTGGCTGCCCTGGTCCTCGCAAGGACCGATCATCGCCGCGCAGGAGAAGGGCTACTACAAGGCCGAAGGGTTCACCGTCAGGCTCATCGCCCCGGCGCAGGTCGCCGATCCGATCAAGCTTGTCGCGCGCGAACGCGCCCACTTCGCCATGAGCTACGTGCCCGAGGTCATGAATGCCCGCGATACCGGCATTCCCGTGGTCTCGGTCGGTATTATCCTCTACCCCTACGCACAAGGCATGATGATCCCGCCCGAATCCGGCATAAAGACGGTCGCCGACCTCAAAGGCAAGAACATCGCCATCGGTCCCTTGCCGGCATCGCAGGCGGCATTCGCGACGATGCTGGAGACCGGCGGCTTGACCAAGGAAGACGTCAACATGGTCGATCCCGGCTTCGGCGTCGTCCAGTTGGTGGTCGAGGGCAAGGTCGATACCGGGCACGGGTTGGTCTACGGCGAGCCGGCCGCGGTCAACGCCAAGCGCAAGGAGCAAGGGAAGCCGCCGGTGGATTTCTGGCTCTACAGCGACTACGGCGTTCCCAACTTCTACTTCATGATGTTCGTCGCCAATGAGAATTGGATTGAGAGGAACTCGGCCACGACCTGCCGCTTCCTGCGTGCCACCAAGAAGGGTTATGCCGAGTTCGAGCAGAACCGCGACGTGTACAACAAGATTTTCGCCAAACGCAACGAGGTGTTCACGCTCGCCGACCACTCCAGCTTCACCGATGTCACGCTGCCCGATTGGAAGGGCCCGAACGGCAAGTTCTACGAGCAGGAGGCCTCGGTCTGGAAAGCGGCCATGGATTGGGCGCTGAAGGCTAAGTTGATCACCGTCGGCGACGAGCCGGCCAACTACTTTACCAACAAGTACCTGCCTAATTGAGCGCACGGCATGGGCGGGGTCCCGCTGGGGACCCCGCCTGGGCTCGAATGATGGTGCCTGGGACAGGGTCGATGGCGCAGCAGCGAGTGATCTCCGCCGACTCGCACGTGATCGAGCCGGACGACATTTTCGAGCGCGCCCTCGCCAATAAGTACGGCGAGGCGATTCCGCGCGTGGTCGACGAGCGTGCGGGCGTGCCCGGGCGCTACATCTTTACCGGCGATGACTATCTGCGTGATGTCGATCCCGACGCCCTGATCGAGGAAGCCAGCAACGACGAGCTCAATTACGCCGCCATGGAGCCGGCCGATCGCGTCCGCCTGATGGACGAGGACGGCGTCCAGGCCGAGGTGTTGGGCCCGACCTTCGGCCTGTTCATCTATCCCTCCAGCAACACGGCCATGATCCGCGACTGTTTTTCGGTCTACAACGACTGGCTGGCGGAGTTCTGCAGCCACGCGCCCCAACGCCTGCTGGGCATCGCACTCGTTCACATGGAGGACGTCGACTGGGCCATACGCGAGCTCGAACGTGCCGCCCGCCGCGACATGCGCTGCGTCATGATCAATGGCGAAACTCGGCCCGAGTGGCCGCCCTATTACGACCGCCGCTACGACCCGTTCTGGGCGCGCGCGCAGGAGATCGGCATGCCGGTCCAGCTCCATATTCTCACCGGCAACCGGAAGGACCCCTCGGTCCTGCCCGACGACCGCCTCGGCGAGGTCGCGCGACTGCAGCTCGACACCTCGCACGACATCGGCCTCGTCCTCGCCAACGACTTTATCTTCGGCGGCATCCTCGACCGCTTTCCCGAACTAAAGCTGGTGGTTGGCGAGTACGAGGTATCGTGGGTACCCTATTGGCTCTTTCGGGTCGAGCAGCTCGAAAAGAGCTTCGGCCCGCACTTTCGCCTGGCGCCGCCGAAGCGTGCCGCGCGCGACTATCTCGATCATGTCTATTTCGGCGTGATCGATGACCCCTACGTTGCTCACGTCGCCGGCATCGTCGCACCGGAGCGGCTGCTGTGGGGCTCCGACTTCCCGCATATCCGCAACACCTTCGGCCGCTCCCACGACGTGATCGAGCGCATCTTCTCGCACCTCGACGCCGGCGCCGTCGAAGCCGCCACGATCCGCAACGCGGAGGCGCTGTTTCGGGTCGAGATACCGGCAAGCACCCGTTGACCCGCGAAGGACAACGCTTGTGTCGATGGCTAGTTCGGGGCGGCGCCCGCGATTTCTAACCCCGAATCAAGCGGCCGCGTCGCAGATTCGGTGGTGGTTTTGGGTGCATGAAACATCACAGTGCTACGCCGAAGTTCCGACAGGTCGCCGGTACGACCGCTCGACCACAGAAAGCCTACTCTCGAGCGCCGATGTCCGCTCTAGCGGGTTAGGTCCGCGCCGGCACCAGCGTGAGCGAGGGGCGGCCGCCGACCTCGGCCCGGGCGGTCGTCGAGCGGGAGGCTCTATCGCCTGATTCCCTGCCTCAGAACCCCTTCAAATCGGTTGGCGCGGTCACTCTATGGTCACTCAAACTGCGTCCGATCCGCTGGTCGTCTACTAACTCATTGAAAAAGTGGTGCCGGATGGGGGATTCGAACTCCCGACCTGCTGATTACAAATCAGCTGCTCTACCGCGGCGCGACGGTGCTCTCGACGAACCCACAGAGCGACTCGGCGCTACGGTCGAGCACGACGGCGAGCCGAACGCGTCCGGCATAGCGTCCGTCTTTCCGGTTGTCGAGCTTGGTGCCCGGCTTTCGATGACGCACCTCGATGGCACAGGAGACGGGAACCTTGTGGTGAACACCACGGCCTTCCCCACGCGTTCGCCCGCCAACCCAGGTTTCGTCCACCTCAACATGGTTCTTGGGCTGTCCACCGATCCTGTCTTGGTTGGGCCGCACCATGCCCGAGCGGAGCTTGTGGAGAATTTGAAAGGCCGTCTCGTAGCGCGAAAGACCAAGTTACCGCTGAAACTGCACGGCGGACATGCCGGGCGTCTGACTGGCGACCAGATAAGCGGCCCAGAACCAGACGGCTGTGTCTCGAAAGTGGTGGAAATTTGAGGATGGCGTAATCTCCGGGTGACAAGACAACCACCCAATCGGCGGCTAGCACCGCCAAGGAGATCACGCCATGAAGAACACTACCGAGACTTCCGCGCTTTCGCTACTGGCCAATGACGCCGGCTATGATCCGCTCGAGGACCGGCTGCGGGAGAACATCAGATCCACGATCGAGGCCGTTTTTGAGGAGGAACTTGCGCAGTTTCTCGGGCGCTGCCGATACGGTCGAGAGGACGCGCTTCGGCAAGGGTATCGGAACGGGCACCGGGAGCGGCAACTGACGGGGACATTCGGGACCGAGAGGGTGAGCGTGCCGCGTGCGCGGATCGTTGAGGAAGACGGTCGGGCGTCGGAATGGCGTTCGCGGGCGCTGCCGCGCTACCAGCGGCTGACCAGAAAGGCCGAGGCGCTGATCGCTTCGGTGTATCTGTCCGGAACCAACACGCGGCGGGTGAAACGCGCGCTGTTCGGGCTCTTCCGGGGTGCTGTGAGCAAGGACGTTGTGAGCCGGGCGTGGCGCAAGGTGAAGGTCGATTGGGACGCCTGGTGCAGCCGTGGCCTCGCGGATGAGGATATCGTTCGGCTGATCCTTGACGGCACTGTGATCAAGACCCGACTGGACCGCAAGGCCACCAACATCTCGGTTCTCGCGGCTATAGGGGTGCGCCGGGATGGCCAGAAGGTCTTGCTTTCGATCGGGAATATGGGCGGAGAAAGCCAGGCGGCGTGGCGCCAGTTCCTCGACGACCTTGATGCGCGTGGACTGAAACGGCCCGGGTTTGTCATCGTCGATGGCGCGCCGGGACTGGAGGCGGCTCTGTCGGCGCTTTGGGGCGATGACCTTCCCGTTCAACGCTGCACCGTGCACAAGCACCGCAACCTTCTGGGTCATGCTCCCAAACACATGCATGACGAGCTGAGCGAAGATTACCGCGATATGATCTATGCCGACACTGCCTCCGAGGTGGAAACCCGCCGCAAGGCGTTTGTCCGCAAGTGGCGGCTGAAATGCAGGGCCGTCGCGGACAGCCTCGCAGAAGCGGGCGACAAGCTCTTTACCTTCACGCGCCTGTCCAAGAGCCAATGGAAATCAGCCCGAACGACCAACGCCATTGAGCGTCTCAACGAGGAGTTCAAGCGCCGGATCAAAACACAGACCGTGCTGCCGTGTCCCGAAACAGTGCCGATGCTCCTCTGGGCACTCCTCGCTTCCGGCCAAATCCAGATGCGCAAAGTCGATGGATGGGAAACCCTCGATCAGCTAATCGCCGACGAAACCCTTGACCGCGCAGCCTGACCGCCGCAAAACTCAACCCGCTCGGAGAGGCGCCAAAACCAATTTCCACCACTTTCGAGACACAACCAACCAGACGTTCAGCGGAGTGTGGCTACGCTCCATCACTGTTCCCACCGTCAGCCCGGTGTTCTGGCGGCACTTGCGGCAGCGCAGGACGCCAGGGCGGTTTTCAAAGTGGAACGGCTCTCCCGCCGTGCCGCAGTGCGGGCAGGCAAAGCCGTCTCCCCAGCGGGCTTTCTCCAGGTAGGCGGCGCAGGCCGCATCATCGGGGAAAAGTCGCTGGAACTCGGGTAGCGAATGCGGGAATGGGAGATCGGCGCGGTCGAGAACATCCATGGCGCGCTCCCCTATATCCGGGTTGCGCCCATTCTAGCCCTAGTGGGTGTGGGTGTAAACCGGATAGGCAAGATTGGTGCGATGCCAGGCCTTCAGTTGCTTCTCAAGATCGAGGATCTGTGTCTGGGCCATCCTCAGCTGCTCGACCAGCGACCCCAGGGCCTCACGCGCCAGCGCCTGTAAACCGGATAGGCAAGATTCGAAATACCACGATTTCCAGTCTGACTACGTCATTACTTGGAATATTCAAGTACAGATGCCTATTCTCGTCCGGCCCTATTGCCGGTGCCGGTCGATGAAGTTCTGGTGATCGCCTTCGCTGATTCGCACGCAACGCCCAAGACGGTGAGTCCTCAGTTCTCTGCTCTCGATCCATCGCCGGATGATCTTGGCGCTGACTTCCAGCCGGTCCGCGACGGTCGCGACAGACGGCAGTGTCAAAGCAAATCGGCTTGAGCCGGGAAGGAAGCTCCCTTAGCCTCTGCCGATGCACAATCCTTTCCGTTATTTCAGAGGGTTCATCATGGGCGAACAGTTCAATACAGACACAAATCATCCAACTCTTTTTTCGTCGGGAGTCGCCGCCCTTGTTGCCGTGCTGGTCCTGGCGCTCGCGGCGCCCGCCGCAGCAGGCGACAACCGCGGCTCGGCCGAAGAGGCTCAGGACATGGTTGCGCGCGCGATCGCCTACTACGACGAGATGGGGGCCGAGGCGGCGGTGGCGAGGTTCAACGCCGACCCGGCTCCGGAGTTCCTGGACCGCGATCTCTACATCTTCGTTATCGGACCCGAAGGAACCGTCGTCGCCCACGGCGTCGACTCCTCGCTTCTGGGAGTTGCCCTGGCGAGCTTCGTCGATGCCGACGGCAAGGAGTTCGGCGAGGAGATAGGTTTGATGGCCTCGGCGGAGGGGGCTTGGGTCGACTACAAGTGGAAGAACCCGGTCAGCGGGGAGATCGAGCAGAAGTCAAGTTGGATCGTGGCGCATGACGGCCATATCTTCGGCGCGGGAGTCTACAGGCCGTAAACCGGTGCCCGTCACACTAACAGTGGCTTTGTCAAGTTAACTGATTGTAGGATGGTTTCGGCATTTCTCCATCAGGTTGTTATTCGGCGCGGAAATTTGGGTCTGTCGCGATCTCGATGCTGTCAGTGGCTTATGGACGCCAGATGCCGGCGAACGGAGGCCAGATCGGCAATCTGGAGGCCTTCCAGCGTCAGATTTTTGTGATGTGCCGATCTGGATGTGCTCAGAACCCGCCTCCTCGTTGCTGTCCGAAGCCACCATCATCGAGATTGAGTCAGACCCAATTTTCGGGTTTGACTCACTTTCGATGACGTTTCGTCATGCAGCGGCGACGAGGCGTGCTCGCAGCAGGTCGAGGTTGGCGCGTCCATACATCTGGCGCTTGAGGGCCTTCAGCTTGTTGATCTGGCCTTCTGTTTGCCCGTTGGACCACGGCTCGCGAAGGGCAGCCAGAACGGCATGCTTGTCGGCGTTCAGACCACGGGCGAGGGATGCGAGAAGGCTGCCTCCGGCCTCGCTCAGCCATTCTTCGGGATTGTCGTGTTCGCCGTTTCTGACCATGTTGGCGAAGCGCCCGGTCAAGGCGCAGGCTGCGGCAAGATCTGGAACGGCGGCTTCGATCCGGGCCACGGTGACAGCGTCGGACCTCGAGAGATGATCGCGCGCCGTCGTCATCATGCGGGCAATCCTGCGCGCCGACGGGCATCTGCCCGGCGCGGCGTAGGCAGACGCTTCCGCGCGCCGCTGTCGTGTCGCCCACTCGCCGGCGATGCGCAGGCTTCCCCCGAACCCCTTTGCGCGAAGACGGCGCCACAGTACGGCCTGTCGATCTTCGGCAAGACCCAGATCTGGCGGCGTCTGCGCTGATCTCGCGGCGCCTCACGCCACGAACGCCGTCAGGACGCCACCGCCCGCCCCCACATCGCGCCAGCCACTCGGCGCGCGGCTTGCGCCGTATTCTCGCCCTCGCCCGTGCGTCATCATAGCCCGCCTCGACCGTCGTCTTGCCATAGGCATAGGTGCCGCCATAGGCCGGGTTGACGATCATCTGATGGGGGGTGGCGTAGCTCGGCCTGCGCCACACGATGTCGCCGTTTCTTTGCCTCACCGGCAACTGCAGATCGTGCTCGTGGGACCACAGCAGCGCCTGCCGCGCGCTGCCGAGCTCCTCGACCTTGTCGAAGCCCAGCCGGATCGCCTCCTGAACCCGCCGATCCGGATCCTTCTCCAGCCGGTCGCCCGCCCCAACGAAGCCGACCGGCGCGCCGACAACGAGCTCGCCGCACCGCGCCTTCTCGTAGCGGGCCGAGAGCGAGCGCTGGCGCAGCAGGTCGAGTTCGTACTCGTTCAGGCTGCCTTTCAGCCCGAGTAGGAGACGGTCGTTGCTCTGGCGCGGCGCGTACACCGTGTCCTGGTCGATCAGCACCGTGTCGATCACGCGGCACATCTCGACCAGCTGCTGCCACTCGCGGCTGTTCCTTGCGCCGGGTTACACCCACACCCACTAGGGCTAGAATGGGCGCAACCCGGATATAGGGGAGCGCGCCATGGATGTTCTCGACCGCGCCGATCTCCCATTCCCGCATTCGCTACCCGAGTTCCAGCGACTTTTCCCCGATGATGCGGCCTGCGCCGCCTACCTGGAGAAAGCCCGCTGGGGAGACGGCTTTGCCTGCCCGCACTGCGGCACGGCGGGAGAGCCGTTCCACTTTGAAAACCGCCCTGGCGTCCTGCGCTGCCGCAAGTGCCGCCAGAACACCGGGCTGACGGTGGGAACAGTGATGGAGCGTAGCCACACTCTGCTGAACGTCTGGTTCTGGGCCGCTTATCTGGTCGCCAGTCAGACGCCCGGCATGTCCGCCGTGCAGTTTCAGCGGCAACTTGGTCTTTCGCGCTACGAGACGGCCTTTCAAATTCTCCACAAGCTCCGCTCGGGCATGGTGCGGCCCAACCAAGACAGGATCGGTGGACAGCCCAAGAACCATGTTGAGGTGGACGAAACCTGGGTTGGCGGGCGAACGCGTGGGGAAGGCCGTGGTGTTCACCACAAGGTTCCCGTCTCCTGTGCCATCGAGGTGCGTCATCGAAAGCCGGGCACCAAGCTCGACAACCGGAAAGACGGACGCTATGCCGGACGCGTTCGGCTCGCCGTCGTGCTCGACCGTAGCGCCGAGTCGCTCTGTGGGTTCGTCGAGAGCACCGTCGCGCCGCGATCGCTGATCGTTACTGACGATTGGAGCGGCTATGCTGGCCTCGGTAAGCGCGGCTATGAGCACTTCGCTGTTGCCGAGTGTGGTGATCCAGAGGTTGCCGAGCAATACCTGCCGATCATCCATCTGGTTTTCGCCAACCTGAAGACGTGGCTGATCGGTATCCACCACGGCGTTAGCCACCAGCACCTACAAGCCTACCTCAACGAGTTCACCTTCCGCTTCAACAGGCGGTTCTACCCGTTCAACGCCTTCCGCTCATTGCTCGGCATCGCGGGCGACACCTCTGCTCCAACCTATGCCGAGCTTTACTCGGGAGAGTGGCGGCACCCTACATGTAGCGGTCATGGGCGTTAACCGGATAGGCAAGGATCGGACTTGCCCTTTGAGCGATTTCGAGCCACGCTCAACTTGGCTGAAGGGTGCCACATGGGAAATCCCGGATTGGGCGTCTCCTCTGGGCTGTTGGAATTGCGGAAGGGTCTTTGAGCACATGGGCCTGTTTCCGTACCTTTACAGGAAGCTGGGCACGCCGTAGCGGGTGTTTGTGTGCGGCTTGGATGCGGCGAAGTGTAACTGTCCAACTGTCCGGCCCGGTTCGGTGATCTCGACCAGGGTATGGCCAAGACGCCCCGTGGGTAGTTCGCGCCTCCGGGCGTCTGTACAGAGTTTGGCGAGCATCGCGGCGGCCGGGTCGTGGAAGGACTTGATGGACGTGACCGGGTGTAACTCAAGTGGATGAGGTTCTCGAAAGGGACGACATGTTTTCAGTAAGCAAAATCGCCGCGGCGCTGGCCGCCGGAGCTGGAATTCTGTGCGCCGCGAACACCGCCATGGCCGAGGAGAGCGGCAGCGTCCGCCTCATCCGAACCTATGTTCAGGACTACACCACCATCGACCATGCCGACGCGCGCGTCACCGGCGGTACCCTGGAGGGAGCGGTCACCATCCTTGAGAGCAGCGGCGGGCCGTTCGTCGAAGGAACGCACGACCGCGCGACCTGCGTGGTCTACATCAAGCGCGCAAAGGCGGGCTTCGACCTGGAGGTGCCCTGCGAGACGACCGCCCCGTCGGGCGACCGCTGGTACACGCTCTCGAAAAGGCGCGAAGGCGGCGTCGAGGCGGGCAGTGGCGGCCCGGGCACCATGGAAATTCTGGGCGGGACCGGCGCCTACGAAGGGGTGAGCGGAAGCTGCACCTACGACGTGGACTACCTGGCGGACAATTGGGTCGTCATGATCGCGGACTGCACTTGGCAAAGATAGTGTGGATTTCGGCCGCTATGTCACGGACGCGGTTGAGCGGGAACTGATGCTGCCGTCGGCGCTGACATGGGCCATGCGCTGACGGAGAACCGCCATGGTCTGGCAGTCGGCGGCGGCGTGAGCATTGCGTCGGGCACGGCGGAACGCGAAGCTTGGTTCGTTGAGTTCAGGCAGCGATTGCCATGGCTGCTGCACGTGGACTGATGTTGTCGTTGGCCGGTGTGTCGGTTGCGCTGATCAGGGCCTTCCATGCGCGCTCGAAGCGGCCGGATTTGATCAGGGCGCGGAAGGTCAGAACAGCCTGTCCGCCGACGATCCGCCAGCGCATGCCGGAGCGCTTCATGCGCTGTGTCACCAGGGTCTTGTTGGCAGCCTCGACCACGCCTGAGCCGATGGCGATGCCCTCTTCCTTCAGGGCGTGGTAGCGCATGCGATGGCGATGCTTGCGGAAGAAGGCGAGTTCCCGCTCGGTCTCGGCCCGGTCCGGCGCAGCGGCGGCATCGCGAAGGTGGCGCAGCGCCCGGATCACCTTGGCGACGCCACGGGGATCGTGACGGAGGATCTCGCGGTACTTCTCGAACCAGCCGGGCGCCACGGCATGGTCGGACGCGGTTTGCAGATGTTCGCAAGCATGCCAGAAGTCGATCACCTCGGTTTCGGGCGACAGGGTCTCCAGGAAGGTCCAGTTGTCGGCGGCGCCATCGGCGATAGCGACGATCCCGATCTCGGGGCGTGCTCGCCTGATGTGTGCGACTTCGCTTGCAAGCTGCGCCTTCAGCGTGAGCTTGCCGCTCTCCGGCATGGGGCCGAGATAGAGGGTCTTCAGGCGCTTGCCCTCGGCGTCGTGGAAGGAGACCGTGCCGCAGGCGGCCTCGCGCCAGGAGGCCTTGGCGCGACCGTCCTCGCCGGGTCTCAGCGGCACCATGACGCCGTCGAGGGAGACCGAGGCGGTGGTCGCGTCCTGCGGTATGCCCTCGGCCTCACGGATGCTGCCCAGCGTCTCCGGGCCGAGGCTCTCCCAGCATTCGTGCATGCTCAGGGTCAGGCGCTGCAGGGTGCTCACCGACGGCGTCATGGCGCCGGTCTTCGCAAAGAACGCCGCCGCTTCCCGGGCCGTGCAGCGACCCATCATCAGCAGACCGAGCTCGGCCGCCGGCCGCGTCAGGTAATCGTCGACGAAGCCCAGGCTCTCGTCGACCGGCACCGGCGATGCCCCGCTCGCGCCGCTGCGGTAACGCGCTCGCCGGTAGGTCACCGGACCGAGCGAGGTCATGATCGTCTTCGGCGTCACCGCGACCCGGAACCAGCTCTGCCCGTCCCGCTCGATCCGGGAAGCGCCATCGTCCCGGTTCTCGATGACGGCGCCCATGACATCGCGAGCGAACTCGTTCGTGGCCTCACGCACCCGCAACTCGACCTCCTCGGGCACCTCGGGGCGCGGCTCGGAACGAAGCTCCTCGCGACACAGTGCGAGCACCCGGGCGGCCGCCTCGACGACCCGAGGAGGCAGGCCGGAAAGATCGATGGACGAAGGCGCCGGAGGCGGGGATACTGCCATGGGAATGTCCCCGATGTTGGGTTTCGAGACACGGCATCGTACCGCTTCTGGCGGTGCGGAGCGTTCCCACCTTCCCCTGCTCGACCCTGCCGTCGTGACAAAATCCTGCCTTGGAGCGGCCCATTGTCACGAATAGCCGTTTTCGGCCGTTCGTCTCGACACAAAAACCG
This sequence comes from Alphaproteobacteria bacterium, assembly GCA_965261735.1. Taxonomy (GTDB): domain Bacteria; phylum Pseudomonadota; class Alphaproteobacteria; order SHVV01; family SHVV01. Next base: position 3,545,637 of record OZ253470.1, on the reverse strand, counting down.
CACTAAATCAATGACTTGGATTTGGTTGTGTCTCGAAAGTGGTGGAAATTGGTTTTGGCGCCTCTCCGAGCGGGTTGAGTTTTGCGGCGGTCAGGCTGCGCGGTCAAGGGTTTCGTCGGCGATTAGCTGATCGAGGGTTTCCCATCCATCGACTTTGCGCATCTGGATTTGGCCGGAAGCGAGGAGTGCCCAGAGGAGCATCGGCACTGTTTCGGGACACGGCAGCACGGTCTGTGTTTTGATCCGGCGCTTGAACTCCTCGTTGAGACGCTCAATGGCGTTGGTCGTTCGGGCTGATTTCCATTGGCTCTTGGACAGGCGCGTGAAGGTAAAGAGCTTGTCGCCCGCTTCTGCGAGGCTGTCCGCGACGGCCCTGCATTTCAGCCGCCACTTGCGGACAAACGCCTTGCGGCGGGTTTCCACCTCGGAGGCAGTGTCAGCATAGATCATATCGCGGTAATCTTCGCTCAGCTCGTCATGCATGTGTTTGGGAGCATGACCCAGAAGGTTGCGGTGCTTGTGCACGGTGCAGCGTTGAACGGGAAGGTCATCGCCCCAAAGCGCCGACAGAGCCGCCTCCAGTCCCGGCGCGCCATCGACGATGACAAACCCGGGCCGTTTCAGTCCACGCGCATCAAGGTCGTCGAGGAACTGGCGCCACGCCGCCTGGCTTTCTCCGCCCATATTCCCGATCGAAAGCAAGACCTTCTGGCCATCCCGGCGCACCCCTATAGCCGCGAGAACCGAGATGTTGGTGGCCTTGCGGTCCAGTCGGGTCTTGATCACAGTGCCGTCAAGGATCAGCCGAACGATATCCTCATCCGCGAGGCCACGGCTGCACCAGGCGTCCCAATCGACCTTCACCTTGCGCCACGCCCGGCTCACAACGTCCTTGCTCACAGCACCCCGGAAGAGCCCGAACAGCGCGCGTTTCACCCGCCGCGTGTTGGTTCCGGACAGATACACCGAAGCGATCAGCGCCTCGGCCTTTCTGGTCAGCCGCTGGTAGCGCGGCAGCGCCCGCGAACGCCATTCCGACGCCCGACCGTCTTCCTCAACGATCCGCGCACGCGGCACGCTCACCCTCTCGGTCCCGAATGTCCCCGTCAGTTGCCGCTCCCGGTGCCCGTTCCGATACCCTTGCCGAAGCGCGTCCTCTCGACCGTATCGGCAGCGCCCGAGAAACTGCGCAAGTTCCTCCTCAAAAACGGCCTCGATCGTGGATCTGATGTTCTCCCGCAGCCGGTCCTCGAGCGGATCATAGCCGGCGTCATTGGCCAGTAGCGAAAGCGCGGAAGTCTCGGTAGTGTTCTTCATGGCGTGATCTCCTTGGCGGTGCTAGCCGCCGATTGGGTGGTTGTCTTGTCACCCGGAGATTACGCCATCCTCAAATTTCCACCACTTTCGAGACACAGCCTTGGATTTTCCATACCAGACCCACACCCGACAGGACCGTGACCTGATGCATTAAACCCGCATTTCCCAGGTGAACTTCGGCGTTGGACCCTTTGAACGCTGATTCTATGTTCGGGCGATGTCCTGGCCGACAGCCGGACGGGCAAGAACGGCTGGCATGGCGTCGTCGGTCTGCTTCGCCAGTCTGTCTATGGACGCCTCGCCGGATACGAGGATGTGAACGACGCCGACCGTCTCGGGCGCGATCCCGCGATGCGGTGGATCGTCGGCGGCCAGGCGGTCGAACGCGGCGGCGCATCGACCAGCCAGATGGGGCGCTTCGAGACCGAGCTGTTAGCGAACGACGAGAACCTCGCCGCCCTCGCGGACTTGTCGGGTGTTTGGATCGATCGGGTTCATGCGCGGAAGCTGCCGAGAATGATCGTGCTCGACATGGACAGCTCCGTCAGCCCGACCCATGGTGATCAGGAAGGTACGGCCTATAACGGCGATTTCGGCTGCACCTGCTATCACCCGCTTTTCGTGTTCAATCAGTTCGGCGATCTGGAGCGGTGCGGCCTTCGTCCCGGCAACGTGCACAGCGCCCACGAGTGGCGCGATGTGTTGGAACCGGTGGTCGCTCGTTACCGCAACAGGACACTCCGGCGTTACTTCCGTGGCGACGCCGCCTTCGCCTCACCCGAAGTCTACGAGTTTCTCGAAGCCGAGGACTTCAGCTACGCCATCCGGCTCCCCGCAAACAAGGTGCTGCAAGGCAGCATCGCCCATCTGCTGAAACGCCCCGTCGGCAGGCCGCCCAATGATGTTCGCCGGTATCATGCCGGCTTCAGCTATCAGGCCGCGGACCTGGGACAAACCCCGCCGCGTCGTCGCCAAGGTCGAGTGGCATCCTGGTGAGTTGTACCCGCGCGTCGGGTTCATTGTAACCAACCTGAGCCGACCCACCGAGCGGGTCGTCGCATTCTACAATCAGCGCGGCACGGCCGAGCAATGGATCAAGGAAGGCAAAAACGCCATCAGGTGGACACGCCTGTCGTGCCGCAAGTTCCGTCACAACGCCGTCCGGCTCCAACTCCACGCGCTCGCCTACAATCTCGGCAACTTCATGCGGACACTCGTGTTGCCCGATGCAGTGGAGCAGTGGTCACTGACCACGCTGCGCGAAAAGCTCGTCAAGATCGGCGCGAAGATCGTCCGCCACGGTCGCTACATCGTCTTCCAGATGGCCGAGGTCGCTATCCCTCGTGACCTGTTCGCCGACATCCTCCGCCGAATCGATCGGCTCAGAACGACGCCCCTCCCAACATGACGACAGGATCGTCCCTCATGCCTGAAGACGACAGGACCGGTGTGTCCGAGACACGGCCCGACCGGCAATATCGAATGCCACCATGTCCCATTCACTCTCAATTTCCTGTTGTCGGGCATGATCTTGGTGGCACAACCCATCGGACTTGCCCTTTGAGCGATTTCGAGCCACTCTCAACTTGGCTGAAGGGTGCCACATGGGAAATCCCGGTTCAAAAGAACAGTTGCCGATGGTGCTTCGCTCTGTAGCCTATCCAGCTGTTCTGTGGGGGGATCAGGAAAAAGTTTCTTCACCAGATCGTGTCCCGCGGAGTGGTGTAAGAGCGTTGCGCTCTACGCGGCTCCCGGCGTGTAGGGCCGGGACGTTCAGGCTGCCACGGTGGGCAGCGTGATGGGGACACCATCGCTCAGCGGAGCGATGGATTCCAGCGTCATGTATCTCCTTGAGACGGCCCACTCGTCGTTCTGCTCGAGAAGGATGGCGCCGACGAGCCGTGTGATGGCGGCTTCGTTGGGAAAGATACCGACGACGTTGGTGCGACGCTTGACCTCGGCATGGAGCCGTTCGATCGGGTTTGTGGAGTGCAATTTCTGGCGGTGCTCCCTGGGGAAGCTCATGTAGGCGAGGACGTCGTGCTCGGCTTCGTCCATGAGAACTGCCAGCTTGGGCACCTTGGGCCTGAGCTGGTCGGCGACCTGGCGCCACTGGACCTTCGCGCTGTCGGCGTCCTCCTGGGCGAAGGCGGAGACGACGCGCCGGCCCTGGCGGCCGGCATGGGCCAGCAGGTTGCGGGCGAAGTGCACGCGGCAGCGCTGCCATGTGGCGCCGAGGATCCGGGTCGCGGCGGCCTTCAGGCCCTTGTGGTCGTCGGAGATCACCAGCTTCACGCCGCGCAGCCCGCGCCGGGCCAGCGAGCGCAGGAACTCGGTCCAGAAGGTCTCGGCCTCCGACGCGCCGATCGCCACGCCCAGGACCTCGCGGCGGCCTTGGTCGTTGACGGCCACAGCCACGGTCACCGCGACCGAGACGATGCGTCCGGTCTGGCGCACCTTCACGTAGGTGGCGTCGAGCCACAGATAGGGCCAGTCGCCCTCCAGCGGTCGATCGAGGAAGCCGTTGACCTTATCGTCGATCTCGCCGCACAGCCTGGAGACCTGGCTCTTGGAGGCGCCCGACATCCCCATCGCCTGAACCAGATCGTCGACCGAGCGGGTCGACACCCCCTGGATGTAGGCCTCCTGGATCACCGCAGCCAGCGCCTTCTCGGCCATCCGCCGCGGCTCCAGGAAGCCCGGGAAGTAGCTTCCCTTCCTCAGCTTCGGGATCTTCAGCTCGACCGTGCCGGCCCGCGTCTCCCAGGACCGGTCGCGGTAGCCGTTGCGATGGGTGATACGATCCGCCGAGCGCTCGCCGTGCCCGGCGCCGGTCAGGCCCTCAACCTCCAGTGCCATCAGCCGCTCGGCCGTGAAGCCGATCATCTCGCAAAGCAGATCGGCATCGGAGCTCTTCTCCAAAAGCGCGCGCAGGGTCATCATGTCCTGGGTCATCGTGGTTCTCCTTCGGGTCAGGTTGGTTTGCACTAGCAGGCTGCTGAAAAAGTCATCATTGCCGGGCCTTGAACTCGGATTCATCGCCGAAATGAAATGAGATTTCGTGTCTTAGGGTGAAACCGTCTTCAATCTCGACCGATCCGATGCCCTGGGCTTCGTCCAGTTCGATGATCTGCCACTTTGCGGTCAGCGGCGTGCCGGTATCGCCCGTCATGTTGGCGCCTCCGCCAGCAGTCTGGGTAGTCGGACGAGGTTGTAGGCGGCCAAGGCCAGGGTGAACGAAGCGTCGACCCGGTGGCGGCCCCGGAATTTGGTCTTGCTCAATCCCGCGCTCGTCTTGACCCAGCCGAAGACCTCCTCGATGCGCTTGCGGCAACGTTGGCTGACGCCGTAACCGGGATGGCGCGTCGTGCGCCCGTCTATCTTGGTCTTGCGCCGCTTGCCGGTCTTGGTGACGTGGTCCTGGACGGCGATATGGGGGGTCACCTTGCGGTGCCGCAGTTCCTCGACAAAATCCGCGACGTCAAAACCCTTGTCCCCGCCCACCGTGATCCGACGCCGCCCGCCTCTACTCTCCACCGGGCGATGCCTGTCGATCAGATCAAGGGCGGCTTCGCGTTCCGCCGTGCCCGACGCAATGGTCACGCCGCCGCCGACTGCCAGACCATGGCGGTTCTCCGTCAGCGCATGGCCCATGTAACACAGCTTGCTTTCCCGGCCATTACCCTTGCGATAAAGCCGGGCGTCCGGATCAGTGGTGCTTGCATGGGTCGCGTTCGAGCGTTTCTCGCCATGAAAATCCCGCGCGGCGTTGCGCCCCGATCCCCCGTCGCCATCGTCCTCACCTTTGGGACGAAAGCTCTTCATCGACGCCCAGGCCTCGATCAATGTTCCGTCTACCGAAAAATGATCCCGGCTCAATAGTCCCCCTACCTTGTGGTGCTGGATAACCCCCGCAAGCAGCTGCCCCGAAACCTCCGCCTCCAGAAGACGGTCCCGGTTGTGGCAGAACGCGCTGGCGTCCCACACGCCATCGTCCAGCCCAAGCCCCACAAACCAGCAAAACAGCATGTTGAAGTTTAGCTGCTCCATCAGCTGACGCTCCGAGCGGATCGAATAAAACGCCTGCAACAGTAACGCTCGAAGAAGCTTCTCCGGCGGGATCGATGGGCGACCCATGTGGGAATAAAGCGTCTCGAACTCCGAAGATAGAGACCCCAATACGTCGTTCACGATCTCACGGATCAGACGCAGCGGATGATCATCCGGAACACGCTCTTCCAAGTCTACGTAGCTGAATAAATTGCCACTGCTTTGATCTCGACCCCGCATGCCATCCTCCATCACTCGAAGGAATCACAGAATCATGTCACAACTGCAAAGGCGAGGACTTTTTCAGCAGCCTGCTAGCAGCATAGTCCAGTAGTTTTTCTATTGCTGGAACTTTCAGGTTCACGTCCACTGCTTTAGTCTCCCCGTAAAACTCTTGCGCGTGCCCTGTGGAACCTAGTGGATTGATCGAGACGAATAGATCCAAACTTGCATATCCGGTTTACACCCACACCCACTAGGGCTAGAATGGGCGCAACCCGGATATAGGGGAGCGCGCCATGGATGTTCTCGACCGCGCCGATCTCCCATTCCCGCATTCGCTACCCGAGTTCCAGCGACTTTTCCCCGATGATGCGGCCTGCGCCGCCTACCTGGAGAAAGCCCGCTGGGGAGACGGCTTTGCCTGCCCGCACTGCGGCACGGCAGGAGAGCCGTTCCACTTTGAAAACCGCCCTGGCGTCCTGCGCTGCCGCAAGTGCCGCCAGAACACCGGGCTGACGGTGGGAACAGTGATGGAGCGTAGCCACACTCCGCTGAACGTCTGGTTCTGGGCCGCTTATCTGGTCGCCAGTCAGACGCCCGGCATGTCCGCCGTGCAGTTTCAGCGGCAACTTGGTCTTTCGCGCTACGAGACGGCCTTTCAAATTCTCCACAAGCTCCGCTCGGGCATGGTGCGGCCCAACCAAGACAGGATCCGGTGGACAGCCCAAGAACCATGTTGAGGTGGACGAAACCTGGGTTGGCGGGCGAACGCGTGGGGAAGGCCGTGGTGTTCACCACAAGGTTCCCGTCTCCTGTGCCATCGAGGTGCGTCATCGAAAGCCGGGCACCAAGCTCGACAACCGGAAAGACGGACGCTATGCCGGACGCGTTCGGCTCGCCGTCGTGCTGGTTTTCGCCAACCTGAAGACGTGGCTGATCGGTATCCACCACGGCGTTAGCCACCAGCACCTACAAGCCTACCTCAACGAGTTCACCTTCCGCTTCAACAGGCGGTTCTACCCGTTCAACGCCTTCCGCTCATTGCTCGGCATCGCGGGCGACACCTCTGCTCCAACCTATGCCGAGCTTTACTCGGGAGAGTGGCGGCACCCTACATGTAGCGGTCATGGGCGTTAACCGGATAGGCAAGGATCCAAACACCAAACAAGCTATCATATTGAAATATCGGGGATATCCGTCAACAATGGCCGCCTGGGAAGGGATCGAAGCGTCGGAATCTATCCACTAGCCCGCTGAACAGCCCGGGCCACGTGGAGCGCTTGTGCTGCACTCGCTGGCGCCAGCCTTTGCGCTCGAAGACGCGCCACCGGACCTGAGCCCAGCGGCGCGCGTTGAGGTGGAGGTGGTGGTGGCTCATGTGCTCCGTTGCGACACTGCTCTTCCGCCCTCAAGTGCCGGGGCCGCATTTTTCAAGTAGAGCTCTTGCGTACTTCTCATCTTTACGACGCTGCTGTTCCAAATTTCCCCTCATCGAGGCCATGAGAGATTCTAAGTCACCACAATTCTCCTCATTTATCTCTTCCGACGTGCTGTAAGTTAAAATGCTTAGGTTCAGCCAGATTCTGTTGTTTGAAATGGAAGCATCCCACTGCTCATCGGCCTGTTTCTTGTCAGCCGCTTCTTTCCCGATACGAACCGCAAGCTCCTCCAACTCTTTCCTCACACTACTCATCGATTTTTGTCCTTTCTGAAGTGATTCACTTCGCCTTACCGTGGCCGAACATACCGCGCCACCATCCGCCGGTAGCGCGAGCGCGGGGTTCAACCTGTCGAGGGGTCAAGTTATACCATTCCCATGTAGACCCCACCACGTGGGGCAAGGTGGAGTGCGGCCCGGACCCCGGCACTAACTGCAAGGATCGTAGCCGCCGCTGCATCGTCCTTGGCCCTCATGCGGCGCCCGCCCTCGGAACCCTTGCAGAGTTTGGCGTTCCCGGCAGGATCGCTGATCGTCCGGGCTTCGGCCATAGCAGACCGGAGCAACAGGCTGGGTGACGGCGCGACCCGCCCTTCAGCGCATGCGCTGGAAAACTATGGAGGCCCCACCTGCGCATCAATCCATTTTTGTCTGACAACGCCCGCCCATGTCCTTGTCTGCACGTCTCTTTTTCGGCGCTACGCGAGGTTTGGGTGACGCCCCGTTTCGGCGTAAGCCATGGAGCAGGCGGGGCTTTCTACGATGTTACTCCATTCCACCGTTGCCGTGATGGCCGCGCGATGAGCGGCGACGGCGAGGACCGCTTCACGCCCATCCGCAGCCGGGGCGGGAAGACGGGCGGGAACTATCTGCAACGGGTTCTGCGCGCGGCCAACCGCTTCGGCTTGCGCGAGCGTGGCGGTTTGTCCTTCAAATTGGTAATGATGCGTTGATGGCCGATGTGTTGCGTGAGGTCGGTCAAACAGGTGCAGCGACCGGTTCCATCTGAAACGACAGTTGGTATTGCCAGAGGGCTACATTGCCGACTAATGACGTCGCTAGTAGCAGGTCCTTGGTGATCTTGCTGGCGACAATCACGCCGCGAACCGGTCGTCCATCGGCGAGGTTTTTCGAGATCCATGCCATGTAACGGAGAAGTTGCCCGATCACCCGGTCGTACCCGCGTGACACTTTCAGCTCGATAACCACGAAATCACCATTGCGATCGCAGGCCAAGATATCGATGAAGCGTCCACCCACGGGAAACTCAAGACCGGTAAATGTCCCATCCTCGTCTTCGTAGAGGGTCAAACCGCCCTCCAGGACATGTAGGTTGCGGGCGAGGTAATTTTTGAGATCAGCTTCATAGGCGAACTCTGCCGACCTCTCCCTTTCTTGAACATCGGTCTCCTCATCAACGTCCTGATCATCGTCGTCGGTGCGTCGCTCATCCGCCTTCTCGAAGTCGTCCCTGTACATCGGCGCCGGATCATTGTCGGGATCCCACAGGCGGTACTGATTGGGACCTAGCTTATAAAAGAGATCGAGCCCGCCGCCGGGGCGCGCGGTCGAGACATGTTTACGCCTGTTCGAGTTCACCGCCATCCCATCGACATGCATGCTCACCGTATTGTTTTTGATGTTGGGGTAGCGTTCGGCAAACCAGGCAACTGCCTCCTTGCCATTGAATACTTGGCCTGGGGTCAGACGTTCTGTGGCAAATTCGCGCATTAGTTCTTTAGTTGGTTTATCGTAAATCGGCATGGCATCACCTCGATCTGGTTTTTTGGCTCGCTGTTCGACGTCCTTGAGCGGAGCGTCGATCTTGCCCCCAAGGCGGCCGAAGACGGACTGCCGGAACAAGCCCTTCATCGCGTGCTTGCCGTTCTTGCCCGTGCACGGATCAACGAGTTCATCGCCGACCGTCAGGGTCAGGCCAAGGGGCATTGACACGTTAACTGCCGCGTTCGGCACAATTGGATCGTGATCTGGATCAGGCAGCACACCAGCCTTGATTCCAGACAGCGAACGTCTCGGCTCGAAACGCCTTGAAAATGCGGCGGGGTAAAAGATGGTGCTGGACGTAGAAAGCGTTGTAGACGGCGGCGTGGATTGAAAGGAACCGTTGGGCGGATCCCGGTGAATTGAATCGCTGTTGTTTTCGTTCGCGTCGACGTACCGGCTGGTGTGAATTCTCGGCTCGATTGTTCGCCCGCAATCCCTGATCGTGAATAGCGGTAAGTCGCTCTTTGCGGATCGCAACAGCGTAGGATTTGAGCTTGTCCGTGGTAATGCGCTTCGGCGCAAAGCCCTGCTTCTTCAGCAGCTTCCGCAGCAACCTCTGCGCCGATCGGGCGCAGCGTCGTGGCTGGACCAGGAAGTCGAGAACTTCACCTTCGTCGTCGACCGCCCGCCACAGCCAATGTCTTCGACCGCGGATACTGATGACCATTTCGTCAAGGTGCCAACGAGCACTGGCACGTGGACGGCTGCGGCGAAGATTGCCTGAGATCAGGCGCCCGAATTTCAGAAACCAGCGTCGCACCGTCTCGTTCGAGACATCGATACCGCGCTCGGCCAGCAGGTCCTCGACATCGCGAAATGACAGCGTGAACCGAGCATAGAGCCAGACCGCATGCTGGATGATCTCTGGCGAAAAACGATGTCGCTTGAAAGAAATTGGCGTCATACGCCGACGGTAGCGGCCCCTGCCCGATCCGGCCACCGACTTAACGTGTCAATGCCATCCGAACAGCACTTCATGGGCATGCCAGGACACGGGATCGAACGCTGTCGTCAGTTCCAGTCGCCCCGACAGCATCGACACCCAAAGCGCCATGCTCAGCGCCGCCCAGACCGCCGCGGAGAGAAAAAACGGTCGGAAGCCGAAGGAGAGAAACGCGGGCCCGGACCACGCGGGCATCTGCTGCACTGGGGTCGTCATGTCAGCGTGCCGCCAGGGTGTGGATATAGCCCCAAAAGCTCCCCTCCCAACGCACGGATGCATCGCGCGCTCATGCGCGATGCCCGAAGGTCAGACACAACCGCCGATGGTGGGCGTCGTTGCCGCGTTCGTGCAGACCCCTCAACACTTGCTGCCGCATCAGTGTCGGCCCGCCGGCGTTGTTCACTTCCCGCGCGAGCGCGGGATCGGAATCGGGCAGGTCGAGCGGTTGGCCAACAAAAGGCATCTGATAGAGACATTCGGACAATGGGCGGCGTAGGCTGGTGTGAGCAAGTGGATGGTCTAGATGTTGGATCGAGAATGAACAAGCCTTCCCACAGATTCGTTGGGGACAAGACGGTCCGCGCTCTATTGGAGCGTTACGCATGTCCGATTCCGTTTCATGTCGTGCGTACACGCTTCTTCGGCAATATCGCAACGCCCAATCTCGATACGTCCCCCCTCCGAACTATAGGGGGTTTTTGGGGTGGCGAGCTGCCCGAGTTCGACAACGCAGAGGCCGCCAACGAGCTGTTCGAGGCTCTGATGAGCCTCTGGAACGAATTGGCGAAACATCAATCGGCAACCAAGCCGTTCCGTTTGACTCGGATAGCCGCCAAGTGTGACCCGGACGACCTTCGGCGCATGTGCCGGGTGCGCACGGAAGAGCTTGAAGGCTTCATCGATGGCCTGTTCGGCGATAAGGAGGCCATCGAACTGCCCGAACGGGCCAGCGAAGCCCTGGACAGTCTCGGCGAGATCAACGCCATGATGCGCGGCATTGTCGATCTCATCGAAAGGGAGGCGGTGCCGCCGGCGTTCGAAAAGGACCTGGCGAGCACCGTCAAGAACGTGCGGGAGCTCACACGCATCGCCGAGAAAGAGCTACAAGCTCTGGTACTTGTCTGCAAGCGAACGCGGCAACAAGCTCTCTCGACCATGGTGGTCGACAAGCCGACGATCCACTGACCTGTTCCGTCCCGCCTTTGCGGGACCACGGGAGCGCCGGCGAGTGCGAGACGGGATCGTGCAAAAGGCGTCGTGCGTCTGCCGGGCGATCTCGAGGTCAGGGCGTTGCCGTGGCACGCAGTGCCATAGCCGCCACGGCGCTCGCCGACGGCCGTCTGGTCAGGCCATTCGACATCTCCTTGCCGCTTGATGAGGCATACTACGTCATGTGTCCGCTGACGAACGCAGACCGCCCAAAGGTCAAGATCTTCCGCGACTGGCTGCTGTCGGAAGCAGACATCGATAACGCACCCGGTTAGGTGTGCGCCAACTGGCGTCTCAGTCGGCCGTTGAGGTGGTGGCTGCCTGGCGGGCGACCCGACGATTGCGCCAAGTTGATCTCCGCTTAGAGTTTCTTCTTCGAGCAACTGCGCGGCGCCATAGTGCGGCATGTCGCGGTGTTCGATAAGAATCGCCTCTGTCTTCGCAAACGTCTTGTCAAAGAGTGGATTGCCCATTGCCGAAAGTTGCGTCAACACGGCTTCGACCGCGCTGCCTGGCGCTACGGAGGCGATCTCGTCGAGCCCGTCGACGATGATTCGCTCGCCCGTAGATTATTAGCGACTCAGGCTCCGCTCAGATGGTCTGACTGGACAGCGCCGGTCGTCATCCCGGGGTTGATATCTGTCGATTGACACCATACACTACCTCAGGTGATCAAGTCATTTCGTCATCGCGGCTTAAGGGAGCTGTACAAGGATGGAGGCTCCGCTCGGGTCTCGCCGGGCCATATTACCAAGATTGAGCGCATCCTCACCGCATTGGATCGAAGCGATGGTCCCGAAGGGATGGACCTTCCGGGCTTTCGGTTACACCCGCTCAAGGGCCGTATGAAAGGTCATTACGCGGTATCGGTCTCCGGCAATTGGCGGGTGACATTTCGGTTCGAGGACGGACACGCCGTAGATGTTGATTATCTGGATTACCACTAGGAGCCCGTGACATGGCGATGAAGAACCCTGTCCATCCTGGCGCCATTGTGCGTGAGGACTGCCTGAAACCGCTGTCCCTGTCGGTCACCGAAGGTGCAAAGAGCCTCGGTGTCGGGCGTCAGACACTTTCCAATCTGGTGAACGAGAAAGCATCTGTTTCCATTGAAATGGCCTATCGACTGTCAAAGGCTTTCGGTTCGACCCCAGAAACATGGCTTGGCATGCAGATGGCCTTTGACCTTGCCCAATCGCGTGACTTGGAACGACAGATCATGGTCAAGCGCGTCGCGGCCGCATAACGGCTGCGCCCTCCGGTTCCACCAGTACCGTACTGTCTCGTGGCAGACGTCGATGCCACGTTCGGACAGCAGATCTTCGACCTGTCTCAGCGACAAGGGATATCGGGTTGCTCGATTGGACGTGCTTCCAGTGTTGGGCCGCGAAATCGTAGAAGGTCAGCAATCGACCACGGTTGTTATTCGGCGCCCAACTATGGGTCTGTCGCGGTCTCGATGATGTCAGCGGTTTATGGACGCCAGATGTCGGCGAATGGAGGCCAGATCGACAATCTGGGGGCCTTCCAGCGCCATGTTTTGGGATGTGTCGATCTGGATGTGCTCAGAATCCGCCTCGTCGTGCTGTCCGAAGCCACCATCATCTAGATTGAGTCAGACCCCAACTATGACCCCACAGACACTAACGAAGTCAAAAGGTCAGGACGCCGATCGGCGAGCTATAGCCGAATCTTGGTGACGGTTTAGGTCAGGCGGCGGCTTGAGGTTGTTGCCTGACGGCTTCGATTCCGTCGATGAACTTTACGCTGACGATCAGCTTGGGCAACTGGTTGTGTCCGTCGAGGCGGCGCCAACTGTTCTGTGCCGCCTGGGCGAGTTTGAAGACCATGGCGAGCGCCGTCTTGTTGGAGAGGCATCCCTTGGATCGCACGGTACGGTGTCGCACGGTGGCGAATGTGCTTTCGATGGGGTTGGTGGTGCGCAGATGCTTCCAATGCTCGGCGGGAAAGTCGTAGAACGCCAGCATCGTCGCGCGATCCTTGACCAGGCAGGCGGCCGCCTTGTCGTACTTGACGGCGTAGGTCTCGATGAAGGCGTCGAAGGCTCTGTCTGCGTCGTTCCTGGTCTCGGCCATCCAGATCTCCTGGAGAGCACGCTTTACCTTCGAGTGCTGGCTCTTGGGCAGCTTGTTGAGCATGTTGGCGGTCTTGTGCACCCAACAGCGCTGGCTGCGGGTCCGGGGCCACACTTCCTCGATCGCCTTCCAGAAGCCGAGCGCGCCGTCGGCGATGGCGAGTTCGGGCGCGACCGCAAGCCCGCGCCGTTTGAGGTCAAGTAGCAGCTCGCGCCACGATTGGGCGCTCTCGCGCACCCCGTCGATGAGGCCTACGAGTTCCTTCTTACCCTCCGGCGTCGCGCCGATGATGACCAGCAGGCATTGCGCATCGTCCTCGAGCCGGGCCTGCACATGGATGCCGTCGGCCCAGAAGTAGACATAGTGCCTGGCCGACAGATCCCGCTTCAGCCAGTGCGCGTGCTCGTCCGCCCAAACCTCGGTGAGCCGCGCGACGGTCGAGGCCGACAGGCCGCCGGCGTCTGGCCCGAGCAAGGCCGCCAGCGCCTCGGCGAAGTCGCCCGTGGAGATGCCCTTGAGGTAGAGGACCGGGATCAGGACTTCGAGGCTCTTCGAGCGCCGCGCATAAGGCGGCAGGAGCGCGGAGCTGAACCGGATGCGGTCGGCGCCCAGGCCCGTGCGGTCGCGAACGCGTGGCGCGCGAACCGCAACCGGGCCGATGCCGGTCATGATCTCGCGTTCGGGCAGGTGGCCGTGGCGCACCAGCCGTCGGCGGCCTTCTTCGGTGCGCGCCTCGGAGTGGCCATCAAGGAACGCCGCCACCTCCGCCTCGACCGCCCGCGCCAGCAGGGACCGGGCGCCGCTGCGCAGCACCTCGGTCAACGGATCGGAAAACGTCGATGGCTGGGAAAGCTTCAAAACGTTACCTGCTTATCCGCGACACTCCGCCTATGGGGATGTATGTTCTCAATATGTTCTGTATGAGGGGGTCACGGTTATGGGGTTCAAGGTTGCATCGCGCGTGCGTGGTCTGAACGACGAGGCGTTTCGGGAGGCCTTCGGCACCAAGGAGCAGTGCCGCGCGGCGCTGGTCCGGCTGCGCTGGCCGGGCGGCTTCGTCTGCCCCTGCTGCGGCCATCGGGAGCATTGCGTGTTGGCGGGTCGGGGTCTCTATCAATGCAACCGGTGCAAGAAGCAGACATCGCCCACGGCGGGCACGATCTTCCACGCGACCAAGCTGCCGCTGACAGTCTGGTTTGCCGCCATCCACCTGATCGTGACGGCGAAGAACGGCATCTCGTCGGTGGAACTCGGCCGCCGTCTCGGGGTCAAGCAGCCGACGGCCTGGGCCGTGAAGCACAAGATCATGGCGGTGATGGCGCGGCGCGAGGGGGAGACGGCGCTTACGGGGCGGGTCGAGATGGACGACGCCTATCTCGGCGGGGTGCGCTCCGGCGGCAAGCGGGGCCGCGGCGCGGCGGGCAAAACGCCCTTCGTGGCGGCGGTCTCGACCAGTCCCGAGGGGCGCCCGCGCAAGCTGAAGCTGGCGCCGGTCAAGGGCTTCCGCAAGCGCGAGATCGCGCGCGGCGCCAAGCACTGGCTGGCCCCCGGCGCGGCGGTTGTGACGGACCGCCTGGGCTGCTGGAGCGCACTCGAAGAAGCCGCCTGCAGCCACCAGGCGATCCGCACCGGGTCGGGCCGCCAGGCGGCCCGCATGGCATCGTTCAAATGGGTGAACACGACGCTCGGCAACATCAAGAGCGCGATCACCGGGACTTATCGCAAGCTCGGCCCCGACCATGCCGGACGCTATCTCGCCAGCTTCGCCTGGCGCTACAACCGGCGCTATCAACTCCAGACAATGATCCCGCGTTTCGTCCATAGCGCCGCACGAAACCAGCCCATGCCCTATCGCCTCCTCATCGCCGGATGACTTTCAGGGATAAGCAGGAAACGTTATTGTCACTCACGGCGTATCACTCCTTCGTTGGAGAAGTGGAGGCTCGATCACCCCCACGATACGCCGCCTTAACCCTTCACCCCGTCACCAACTTCTGGCCATAGCTCCCGATCGGCGTCGAATACGCACGCCTAATAACAAACGGCGGCAGAGGGCTTGCAGGTTGTCGAGGTCCCAGGGATCGCCGCCTCGGTCGAGCGGCGTAATGTGGTCGCACTCCAGGCGCCCGGACCTGCCGCACTCGACGCACCTGTAGCCGTCGCGCTCGAACACGGCACGGCGCACCGCCTGCCAGCGGCGGGCATCCAGGTGGACGTGGTGGCGGCTCATGTCCCCCTCTTCCGCATCAGTGTTGCGGGTTCTCAGTCACCGGGCGGAGGTGATGCGGATGGACTAGCGGTGGACGCTTGACGGGGATTGGAGCCGTAACGCAGAACTAGATCGTCAAGACTTGCTCCTGTTTCAGAGTCATGGGTCTCCGAAAAGAAGACTGATTCGGGAGCATCATCCCCCGCTCCCCACAGTTGTTTCAGCGCCAAGCCTTGCACTTTGATGAAAGATGCTCTCGTCAAATTCGTGAGTTGCAGATCGATCCCTTCAAGATTGGAGCCGGACGAAAAATCGATTCCATTCAGGTTGGACCCTTTGAGGTTGATGGTGTAACGCTCCGTTTTCTCGATCTCCCGACCTTCGGTCGACCGCTTACCAAAGAAATCGATAATTTCTTGTATGTCGTCTCTGCGAGGGGCGGGCACAGAGAAAAGGGGCTCTTCAGTTGCCGCCGTTTCAGTTGCCGCCGGTTCGATTGGTGGTGGGTGACGGACGAAAGCTGCCAAGAGGTTAACGACCCGTAGGTGGAATTCCTTTGGATAGTCCTGCGCGAGCTGGCACAGCCCGTAAATTCCCCCTAGTCGCACTGAGAGCAGATCACTACCAAGCATGTCCGAGGCCTTCTGGTATCGGTCGGCTAGTGAGTCATGCCGCGCTAGGAAGATCTGTTCCTGAGCAAGATCGGCCTGCGTTTGAGAAGCTCTAGCCTGACGTCCTGCGCTTAAAGACCTCCACGTCAGCAGCCCAATGCCCAGGACCGCCAGGAATATCGAACCCAGGTCACGGAGCACCGCGCTGTTTGCGATAAACCAGCACCAAATCGAACATGATCCAGTCGGTTCCATTGGCCTTACATTTCACTCCGCCTCGCCGCTGCCGAACAGGCCCCGCCACGTGGGGCGCTTGCACTGCGTCTGCTGGCGCCAGCCGGCGCGCTCGAAGACTTCCCCCGGACCGCCTGTCATCGCTGGCGGTGAAGGTGGAGGTGATAGCGACTCACTCAAGGGACGGGCGGTCAGCTCACCTTCGATTGCCGGGATGACGATGGAGCCTGCACCCGGCGTGCGCGAACGGTCGACGATCAGGATGTCGCCGGCAAGGATCCCGTGTTCGGCCATGCCATCGCCCTCGACCGTGACGAAGAACGTCGCCGCAGGACGCTTTATGAAATGGTCGTCGAGGCTAAGACTCGTCGTGGGGGCGACTACGGTGAACATCGGGCAATGCCGGTAGGTCGTGTCCCACAGCGTGGTGTAGGACACGACCCTATCGCATTTGCTGAAGGCGTGCGCGACACCTCGAATTCCCGTTTCGAGGACAATGTCTGACGTCAGCGCCTTTGGGACAAATTGAGGTAATTGCATACCGGAGGATTTCTGGCTCATCGTAGTGACCGAAGGGAACGAAGATGAGACAGAAATCAATGAGCAAGAACGACCCGGCGGAGGGAACGGTTCGGGATATTCGCCGCAAGACACGCAAGCAGTATACGGCTGAGGAGAAGATCCGGATCGTGGTGTCGGGCCTGCGCGGCGAGGAGAGCATCGCCGCCTTGTGCCGCCGCGAGGGCATCGCCGAGGGTCTGTATTACAGCTGGTCGAAAGAGTTTTTGGAAGCGGGCAAGAAGCGGCTCGCCGGCGACACCGGGCGCCAAGCGACCTCGGGCGAGGTTAAAGGCCTGCGCCAGGAGATGCGCGACTTGAAGGAGTTGGTCGCCGAACTTTCGCTGGAGAACCGGCTTCTCAAAAAAAACATGATCGGGCATGGGGGAGACGAGGAATGAGGTATCCCGCATCCGAGAAGCTGGAGATCATCCGCCTGGTCGAGCAGTCCCACCTGGGCGTCGGGTCCACTTTGGACAAGCTGGGCATTCCGAAGACCACCTTTTATCGCTGGTACGATCGCTTTCTGGCCTTTGGCGACGCCGGTCTTGAGGATCGCAACAGCAGCCCAGGCCGGGTGTGGAACCGTATCCCGGATGATGTCCGGGGGCAGATCATCGATCTTGCCCTGGAGGAGACGCAACTGTCGCCCCGGGAACTGGCCGTCAGGTTTACGGACACCAGGGGCTATTTTGTCTCGGAAGCCTCGGTTTGCCGGCTTCTCAAGGCCCACGACCTGATCACCAGCCCCGCTTTCGTGGTCATCAAGGCAGCCGATGAGTTCCGCGACAAGATCACGGCGCCGAACCAGCTGTGGCAGACCGACTTCACCTATCTCAAGGTCATCGGCTGGGGCTGGTTTTACCTGTCGACCATCCTGGACGACTATTCCCGCTACATCATTGCTTGGAAGCTCTGCACCAACATGACGGCGGACGATGTGACGGCAACACTGAAGTTGGCGCTAGAAGCCTCAGGCTGCAACCGCGCCAATGTCGTCCACAAGCCGAGGCTGCTCAGCGACAACGGCTCGTCCTATATCTCCGGTGATCTCGCGGAATGGCTCGAGGACCACGGTATGGATCACGTTCGGGGCGCACCGTATCACCCGCAAACCCAGGGCAAGATCGAGCGCTGGCATCAAACGCTGAAGAACCGGATCCTGCTTGAAAATTATTATCTACCCGGCGATCTCGAAAACCAGATCAGCGCCTTCGTCGATCACTACAACAACCAACGCTACCACGAGAGCGTCGGCAACGTAACTCCAGCCGACGCCTACTTTGGACGCCACACCGCCATCATCGAAAAGAGAAAAAAGATCAAAAAAACTGACCACCCAAAACCGCCGCTTGAACCATCAAAGCCAAGCGGCTTAACATCAAACAAAGATGAGCCAGATCCTCTCTTATGAAACACGCTCAACAGTCCCATTTGTTTTGATGACGGACAATATCGGTAATTTTATCAGGAACGGCGGCGGGGACGCGCCGCGCGGTAGCCCCGTATGTGTTATTCGGCGCGAAATTTTGACCCTCCGGATCAAGAGATTTCAAACGGTTAGCGCGCCGATCGGCGTCGAATCTGCGCGCCGAATAACATCCGGATCAGACCCGCAAGCGGGAAGGCGACATCGAACTCGTTCCGTTCGAGGAGCAGGTTGCCTGAGCCTGCTTCGCTCCATCCGATGACGCTGTGATCGGCCCGACCTTCCCTCACCACGACATCGTGGCGGTCAGGAAGATCATGCGCCCCCGACCCGAGTCCAGACTCACGTCCGCGGCATCGGGGTCCGTGGGATCGATGGCCGGGCCGCGATCCGCGATATTGAGCACGCCGCCGGTGAGGTCCATCCCGCTCAGACCGAAGGGGTCGCGCCAGCGGACGGTGATGTCGTGGCCCACCCAGCCGTCGAAGCGGCCGGTCCGGCGCGCGTTCCAGTAGCCCGAAACCGCGTATACACTCCAGCTCGCGGTGAGGCCGCCTCGGCTCGCCCTAAGCGACCCATGAACGCGGTCCCGCGGATAGTCGCCCGGCTGAAGTTCGCCGGCCACCCGGGTCTCTTGCCGGCTCATGCGCAGCCAACGAGCATCAATCGCCAAGTCCGCCCAGGCGATGTCCCAGTCGAGCCGCGCCCTCACATCGACACCCGACGCATCGGTCTCCCCGCTGTTGACGATCGGACTATCGATCCGCTCGACCTTGCCCTCCTGTGTGCGTGTCACCGCCACACCGGGCGGCAACCCTTCCCTGGCCTCGAGATCCATGATCGACTGCGGGGACAATCGAGCCGGCACATCGGAAAGCGCGATCCGGAACCAGTCCGCACTCAGGGATAGCGATCCCAGGCCGATCACGGCGCCGAGACTGACGCTCTCGGCCTCGTCCGGCTCCAGGTTCGAATTGCCGCTACTCACCCGCACCACCTGCTCTACGGGGCAGGTCTCCAGCGCGCCCCCATGGCTCCTCCTGTCACAGACCCACGGAAAATCGTTCGAGCTGCGCAGATGCAGTTCGTACAGGCTGGGCGGCCTGGAGCCTTTGTCCCAGGAGCCCCGCAGCGTCAGGGCATCGTTCAGGCGGAACCGGCTCGCAAGCTGGTGGGACCAGGTCGCGCCGACATCGTCATGATCGTCGCCCCGCCCTGCCAACGTGACGTCCCAATCGTCACGCACCGGCAGCGACACCTCCCCGAAACCCGACCAGCGCTGCCGGTCGCCCGACGCCTGTATCCCACCGGCCCCGAGCACGTCCCTCGCGTCGTAGGAACGGCCGGAACGGTCCCGATAGGCGTGGACATCGCGCCAGTCCTCGGCGGCAAACTCCGCGCCCGCCGCCCACCGCGCCTCGCCGCCGGGAAGCACCAACATCGGTCCGTCCAGGGATGCGCGGACCGTCCTGTAGTCCGTCACCCGATCGCGGGTCAGCCGCAGCGCCGTCTCTCGGATCGCGTCACGATTGGCGGGAGAGAGCGGGTTCACGAGGTCATAACGCCCTTCGTCGATGACCCGCTGGATGGCGCTTCCGCTCACGAAGGTATTGCCGTCGACGAGCGAATCGTGGCGGTAGTAGCGCAGGTGCGCGTCATAGCCGATGCTGTCTGCGAACTGCCCCTCCAGGCCGAGCGTGACGTCATATTCCTCCAGCGTCGTAAGCCACTCGCGGTTGCCGTGGCCGACAAAGCGATGGGACACGCGAACGCTCTCGGGTAGCGAGTCGATCTCGGGATCGGACAGCAGCTGGTCCCTGAGCGTCTCCGACGAAACGGAGAAGGTGCCGACCGAAGGAGCATAGCGCTCCAGCGTTTTGTCCCTTGCAGCCCGGATATCGAGATAAGCATCGGCGCCTTCGCCGAGCGGATGATCGAGGGCGAGGAACAGGCTTTCCCGCCCATAGCGCGCCATAGCCCACGAGATGTCGGCATAGGCGAAGCCGCAACCTGTGCCTGGACTGCCGAGAGGGTCGGCGAGCGCGCCGGTGTACATGCTGCCGGGGCAATTGCCGAGGGGGCGCGCGATCGAACGACTGACAACGCCGGGAACGTGGATGGCGGTGACGTCGCCGTTCTCGTCATAGCTCTTGGTCGCGATGAAGACGGTGTTGCCGCCCACCGAAACGCCGGACGCGTCGGCGAACGTGCCGCCCGGCGTCCATTGGGCGCGGCTGTGCTCCCGCGCCGAGTCGGGAATTTCCTGGCGTCGGAAGACATCCACAGCGACGGTCATATGGCCCTGGCCGACCTCGCCTCCCCACAAGGCGCTGCCCTGCTCCATATCGCCGCCTGCGTCCGTCGGCCGGGCGGCGAAGGTCGAGGCCTCGACACCCTCATTACCGCGCCTGAGCACGATGTTGATCGCACCGGCGATGGCGTGCCCGCCGTGCAGAGCAGCGGCGCTGCCGCTCAGGATCTCAATGCGCTCCACCGCCGATATCGGCAGGGTGGACAGATCGAGGGTGGAATCTGAGATGCGGCGGCCATCGATGAGATAAGCGACCCGGCTGCCCAGGAACAGTACCCGATGAAGGCCGAAGCTGTTGAAGCGTTGCCGGCTCACCAGCAGGTCCGAGACCGTGCGCATGCCCGACAGCGCGATATCCTCGCGGTCGATCACGGCCAAGGGGCGTACCGCATCCACCGCCAGCTGGGGGATGTGGCTGGCCACCGATGCGTCCCCCTCGGCGGCGGCGCTATGCGCAGGGGCCAGAAACATCACCGCAGCAATCGCCATGGCGGCGGCAATCCAGAACAGTGTGGGCGTCCGGCGGCCGTAGGGCGGCACGCATGAAAACTGCACGCATGACGATAAATTCATTTCAACGTCTTCCCGTTTTACACAGCTTGCAGCGCTGTCGGGGGGGGGGGTCCAGCGCCGGGATTTCGGTGTCCCACTGGCGGCCACTGGCACCGGCACCATCGACTGATCGGGGTACGGTCGCGGCGGCGACGACGCCTGCGGCGCCGGCCAGGAACGCCTCGATGGCCGCTTCCTGGCCCGGGCGGAACCCGTCGAACCCAAATACACCCCTCAGCACTTGGCGTACGGCGGCTGTCTGCTCCTCCAACGTGCGCATCAGTGCCGAAACTGGGAGATGTCAACCGGAGATCAGGCGCCCGCCGCCCTCTTCAACGCGGCGGCCGGCCGGAACTTCAGAACCTTGGAGGCCTTGATCCGGATCGCTTCGCCCGTCTGCGGATTGCGGCCCTTGCGCGCCGGACGCCTGGTGATGGTAAAGGTGCCGAAGTTGCCGATGGTGTAGCGGCCTTCCTTCTTCGACTTCTTCAGCCCAGCCTCGACCTCGCCCAAGACCAGATCGACCGTGCGCTTGGCCTCGGCCTTGCTCATGTTGCACTTCCTGGCGACATTCTCGATGAACGCGGCTCTGCCTATGATGTGTGGCCTCTGTTGTTCCCCGAACCGAAACGTTCTCCTAAGGCCACTACATATAGTGGACTTGTACCCATGTGTATACTACAAGCGGCCCCAAAGGCCTTGTTTTAAAGGTTGTGGGCAGGCGTCGAAAGCCATCAATGCGATGGCTTGAGCGTGTTGCCATTCCGCGCGTATGCAGTTGACGCCGGTCGCGTGGTACACGCAGGTGCCTCGGCGATCGCATGCGCTGTTGCTCGTGAACTGTTGCATAACAGTGGTAATTGGTTGTACCGAAGCCGCGCCACGCTGCAGTGAGAGAGGCCGGAAATGAGAGGTTCAGGAAATGGCTATCGATGAAACTGGGCTCCCCAAGGGTCGGGTAAGAAAATTGAACGCGCTTCGGAAATCTGTCGGTGATGACCTCGCCGAAGAAGTTTTCGCAAAGTGGTTGGAGCGCCAAGCTGCTTCACAAGCCAAAGACAAACCCGATCCTGTGGCGGTGAAGATCGTCGAGGCTCTCGCAGGCCGTGAGAATGACCCGAAATTCAATCTCGGCAATCAGGGTTACACACTGTGCCGCGCCAAAGGCAAGGGCGCGTCGGGCTTCATCGCATACAAGAATGAAAAGGCGAAATAAGCGCAAACTTCTCTTCTCAACGCATCACGGATCGCCTTGGTGTTGTGCGTGGCATGAACGAGCGGGGATCCACCAGGCGCCGGGGATTCTGGCCGCTGGCGCTGCTCTGGCTGCCGGTGGGGGTCGTCGCGACGGCGGCGTTCCGCTTCATGCCGGAGAGGACACCGTCGGAGATGACCGGAATGTGGTTGCCGATGGTGTTGATGGCAGCGCCCTCGCTGATCGTCGTCGCCCCTTGCGGCCTGCCACTGGCGCTGGCGTGCCGACGGTTGTGGTGGCTCGGATTTCGCCGTGCCGCCTGGGGCGTGGGCGCGGCGCTGGGGACCGTAACGGTGGCGGCGTCGCTACTGCTGGGATTGCTCGGACCGCTGGCGATCGTTGTCGCCGCGGTGGTGCTCAGCCTGCCGGTATGGATCGCGGCGCTGTGGCTGGCCCGGCGGGGTTGAACGCGGACGGCGGCGGGCCGGCAGCGCAGACCTGTCTCAGAGGGTCTCGGCGGAGCGGTGCGCCTCGGCGATCTCGGCTGTGTCTCGAAAGTGGTGGAAATTTGAGGATGGCGTAATCTCCGGGTGACAAGACAACCACCCAATCGGCGGCTAGCACCGCCAAGGAGATCACGCCATGAAGAACACTACCGAGACTTCCGCGCTTTCGCTACTGGCCAATGACGCCGGCTATGATCCGCTCGAGGACCGGCTGCGGGAGAACATCAGATCCACGATCGAGGCCGTTTTTGAGGAGGAACTTGCGCAGTTTCTCGGGCGCTGCCGATACGGTCGAGAGGACGCGCTTCGGCAAGGGTATCGGAACGGGCACCGGGAGCGGCAACTGACGGGGACATTCGGGACCGAGAGGGTGAGCGTGCCGCGTGCGCGGATCGTTGAGGAAGACGGTCGAGCGTCGGAATGGCGTTCGCGGGCGCTGCCGCGCTACCAGCGGCTGACCAGAAAGGCCGAGGCGCTGATCGCTTCGGTGTATCTGTCCGGAACCAACACGCGGCGGGTGAAACGCGCGCTGTTCGGGCTCTTCCGGGGTGCTGTGAGCAAGGACGTTGTGAGCCGGGCGTGGCGCAAGGTGAAGGTCGATTGGGACGCCTGGTGCAGCCGTGGCCTCGCGGATGAGGATATCGTTCGGTTGCTCCTTGACGGCACTGTGATCAAGACCCGACTGGACCGCAAGGCCACCAACATCTCGGTTCTCGCGGCTATAGGGGTGCGCCGGGATGGCCAGAAGGTCTTGCTTTCGATCGGGAATATGGGCGGAGAAAGCCAGGCGGCGTGGCGCCAGTTCCTCGACGACCTTGATGCGCGTGGACTGAAACGGCCCGGGTTTGTCATCGTCGATGGCGCGCCGGGACTGGAGGCGGCTCTGTCGGCGCTTTGGGGCGATGACCTTCCCGTTCAACGCTGCACCGTGCACAAGCACCGCAACCTTCTGGGTCATGCTCCCAAACACATGCATGACGAGCTGAGCGAAGATTACCGCGATATGATCTATGCTGACACTGCCTCCGAGGTGGAAACCCGCCGCAAGGCGTTTGTCCGCAAGTGGCGGCTGAAATGCAGGGCCGTCGCGGACAGCCTCGCAGAAGCGGGCGACAAGCTCTTTACCTTCACGCGCCTGTCCAAGAGCCAATGGAAATCAGCCCGAACGACCAACGCCATTGAGCGTCTTAACGAGGAGTTCAAGCGCCGGATCAAAACACAGACCGTGCTGCCGTGTCCCGAAACAGTGCCGATGCTCCTCTGGGCGCTCCTCGCTTCCGGCCAAATCCAGATGCGCAAAGTCGATGGATGGGAAACCCTCGATCAGCTAATCGCCGACGAAACCCTTGACCGCGCGGCCTGACCGCCGCAAAACTCAACCCGCTCGGAGTGGCGCCAAAACCAATTTCCACCACTTTCGAGACACAACCGCGATCTCGGCGTCGGTCAACTCCTCGATAGTCTGCATTTCCCGCGCGGCAAGTCCCGCCTGGGTGACAGAGGCGTGCAGAAGCAACGGGCTGCCATACTCGGTCGCCTTGTCGACCCCGCCCCGTGCCCATGCGCCAAAACAGGCTGTCGCCGCAGCGAAGATAGTGATCCAGGAAGCTGAGCGGCGCGCCGACCGTGAAGGTGCGCAGCCACAGCGCGACCTTGACCAGCTCCACCTCCATGGGGTTCTTGTCGACACCGTAGACGCAGCGCTTGAGGACCATGCGCCGGACGATGTGGCGGTCGTCGAGCCGGTCCCGGTCAGTGACCTAAGCGCGCTCCTCGGCGTTCGCCACGATCCTGTCGCGGATGGCCTGGATCAGGCTCACGAGCGGCGAGACATAGCCCTCTACCAACGCTTCCGCCTCGGCCATGGCCGCAATCACTCCGTCGGCGAGATAGTCGACCAGACTGACCAGGAAGTGCCCGGACCCCATGGCCGGGTCGCACACCTTGAACTCAAGAATCTTCTCGGCCGGGTCGAGCGCTGCGAGCCGCACAACCGCTCGCTCGCACTGAGGCCCGTCTGCTGGCATTCGCCCGGCTTCCGCCTCGAAGGCGTCCATGCGCGCCCGCACCAGGGGTTCGATGGTTTCCTCGACGATCAGGCCGACCAGGTCGTCGGGCGTGTAGTAGCTGCCCGATCCCTTGCGGGCGAAGATGTTGGGGCGGACGGCGACCCCGTCGCCATCGCGGACGAGTTCGTGTTCCAGCAGACGTTCGTAGATCGAGCCGAGTTGGCGGACGCCGAGGTCGCGATAGTTGATATAGCGGCGGCCCGTCGGTCCTTGCTCGAACGAAAGGGCGTCTATGACGTCGGCTATGACCCGGTCGCCGAGCCGGATGCGGTCGAGAAGCGGCGCGCGCTCCCGGTCGAAGAGGCCGCCATTGTAGGGCGGCAGGCCGATGGCAACGTCGCCCTGGTCGATGGCGCGGCAGAGATCTGTCACAACCGACCAATAGCGCGCAGCAGTCTCGGAGAAGACATCGCCCTGGTCCTTGCGGCGGCCCACATCGCCGCGAACCTTGTCGGGCAGGAGGTCGCGCTCCTCGGCGTAGAAGATGAAGAGAAGCCGGTAGAGCAGGAGCAGGGCGGCCTCGCGCACCTCCGGCAGGGGCACGTCCGACTCAGCCGCAGAAATCGCACGCGCGAGCCCGGGGAAAACCTGGCGAAAGACCAGATCGGACAGACTGGCCGCGACTCGCTCCTCGTAGAAGCGGCCTTCCGCGATGGCGCGCTGATGGAAGGTGCGCGCGCCGGGCACGAAGGCCTCGCGTCGGAAGACCAGCGCAAACACCTTCAACGCGTGTCGGCGTTCCACCTCGGTGAGGGCGAACAGGCCTTCGTTGTGGCCGGAAAGATTGAGAACGGCCGGGAGATCGATTTCAAAAAAACTGTTCGGAGACCGACCGGGCGCCCTGATAGTAGAGGCGCCATCGTGCGCCGCTGGTGAGAATGCCCCAGCGGAGTGCACCCGTGGTCAGATCGTCGATGCGCCGCAGATAGCGCAGCATCTGGGTCGATGGCGCCGTCTCCTCGCCGGCCTTCCCGGAGCGGCGGTCGAGCGGGCGCAGCCAGCGCTTGGACTCCACTACCGCGAGGCCAAGCTCGTAGCGCTTGCACTCCTGGGCGAAGCGGTTAGCCCGGTCCTTGCTGCTTCGTCCGCGAACAGCAGGCCGTCCGGCACGTCCTCTCCGCCATATGCGCTCAGGTTTTGCTGTCGCAGGCTCACCGTCCACCCGAGCCGTGCGAGGACGGGCCAGATCAGATCATCCTCGGTCTGGCTTTCGTTGGGCGATGCGGCGGCCGGGAATCGGTCGCAGATCGCGCCCAGCGCAGCCTCGAGGTCTTCAATCGACGCGTCGTCCAGTTCCTGCCAGTCGGGCAATTCGGTGATGGCGGCGCACAGGAAATCGCTGGCGAAGAGGCTCCCCTGAAATGCCGTGTTGAGGCTCATGTGCCTATGGTCCACGACCCAGTTCGATATTTCAGCATCACGCGATAGGCGAGCGCCCTCACGACCGCAGGCGGCGCGCTATGGCGAAATCTCATCAGTGACCCATCCCAGTCGAAGGGAGACTCCTTCGACCTCGACCTCCGCGGAAAGCTCATTCGTGCCGGAGACAGGTGTGCCGATGGCGTCGGCGAACACCCGGAAATCGTCGAACCAACTATGACCCTCAGAAAACGAATGCACCAACATCAACGCCCGACGGACCTTGTAGCGCTGCGCTTCGTATATCGCCGCTACCGTGCGGTGTAGAAGCTGGTATCGCAGGTTCGAGACATTGTGATCCGCAAGCCCCAATGTCTCTTGAAGAACCGACAGTCGCGCCCGCTTGTTCGCCGACGCGTCGGTGAGCCACTCCGAGATGAGCGGCCCAAAGGGCTCGTCCACCTTGCCCTCGACACCAAGCACCGCGAAGCCCTCGCCGTCGCCAGTCAGCGCCAGCAGATCCGTCTGGCTTGGCCGCCCGCGGGAGCGAAGATCGGTCTCCTTCTCGAAGAAGCCCTCGATCAGCTCCATGCCCCGGAATTCTTCGGCTTGATGCAGGACCGCCACCACCGGGTCAGGAATGCCTTTCGCTCCCACCCAGGAATGGGCCAGCTCGTACGCTGAGTATCCCTTCTTCCAATGCCACTCCTGCTTCGCAAGGCGCGGAATAATATCCTCGGGCCTCGTGATCGGCTCGGCTCGGCAAAGAAGAGTCTATCGGTCATTGGGAACAGAAATGCCTATTTCGTGGGTAGGAAGCCTGTTCGGGCTCCCTGCGGCGGCCCAACTATCCGACACGGCGAGGGAAGGGATCCCCGCGACGTTGCCCACTTGTCGGTGGCGCACACCGTCACGAACGGATCAGGCCCGGCTGAGGCGCGGCGCCATCACGTCGCATCGCGGTCCAACGACTACCATGAGACCGCCGCCGGCACCATATGGCTCCAAGACGTGGTGCTCCAAGCTGGGGCACATGAACGACGTAGACCGCGCACGCGGGCAGGAGTAAGGATTCGGTCGGGCCGCAGAAGCACGCCCGCCTCCCGCCCCTACCGCCTCCACGGCACGACCGAATCCTGTATGAACGGCGTCAGACGTGCGCTGGAGTTTGATTCAAAGTGTTCGCCAATCGTTTGCCAATCCGGCATTTTTCGAATAAGTGGCGAATCAAAACGCCGCTAACATATTGCGTTAGCGGCGTTTTATTTGGTTGCGGGGGTTGGATTTGAACCAACGACCTTCAGGTTATGAGTCTCGCGCGTTATTTTGCGCTCTGGTGCGCACGAATGCGCTGACGACGACAAACATACCATAGAATAAGGGTTTTTCAACTCCCTTCTCGTATCCGATCTCGCCAGACATGCGCACGGATGCGCCCAGTGTTATTTTCATGTGTTGATCAATGTGTTGACTGCTTGAGGTCCATATGCACAATTGGGCCATGGAAGCGAAAATCGGAAAACGCATTGCCAAGACCAAGCTAACGCTTACTAAGCGGGCCGTTGAGGGTCTCAAGCCCGCCGACAAGTCCTGGATCGCATGGGACGACCGGCTGACCGGATTCGGCGTTCGCGTGCATCCCACTGGCGCCAAGTCCTTCATTGTCAATTACCGGTCAGGCGATGGTGGACGGAAGGCACCCAACAAACGCGTCGTCATCGGCCGTTACGGGAAAGTTGCTCCTGACCAAGCCAGGCGCCTGGCGCAGAAGGTTCTTGGCAAGGTCGCTAGCGGCGATGACCCAGCAGAAGAGCGCGCGGAGGCGCGTGCTATGCCGACCCTCGGCGACGCCTTCGAGGATTACATGGCGGCCAATCCCAACCGCTCGAAACGCACCGATGAACTCTACCGCTACGAGGCCAAGCGCTATCTCGGCGACTGGCTCTCCCGCCCCCTCGATGCTATCGCCCGCCGGGATGTGGAGGCCCGCTTCAACCGTATTACCGAGGATCACGGCTGGTCGCCTGCCAACCGCGCGATGTCCCTGTTGCGCTCGGTCTACCGCCGGCCTTGCGTCGATCTCGAGGGCCTACGCAATCCGGTCGATCTATGGCTCGCCGGCGGCGGCAAGTTTCATCGCAAAGTGCGGCGCAAGATCTCGACCCCCGCCGAGGTGCTGCCGTGCTGGCGCGCCGGCATCGAAGCAGAAGTCAACAACCCGGCGATCCGGGATGCACTGTGGTTCGGGCTCTACACCGGCATGCGCCGGGACGAGGTTTTGACCCTGCGGTGGGAACGGGTGGACATGGCAGCGCTCACCTTTCGGGTCGAGGAAACAAAGACCGGCGTTCCCCTGGAGCTTCCCGTCACCGGGCAACTGCGCGCCATCCTCGAGCGCCGCCAATCGGAGAGCGAGGATCTGCCCGCCGACCGTGGGAACTGGGTGTTCCCCTCCCCGTCCAGCGCCTCGGGCCATGTCGAGGACCCACATCATCTCTATGGTCGGGTCACGGAAGTCGGTGGCGCGAAGTTCTGGTTCCACGGCCTGCGTAACTGTTTCATTACCGTCGCCGAGCGCGAGCTGATGCTGCCGTCGGCGTTGACCAAGCGGCTGGTCAATCATGCCCGTCCCAATGACGTGACCGAAGGTTACGCCGCCGACTGGACCGTCAGGCAGCTCCGAGAGCCGGCACAACGCATCGCCGATCGAATCGAGGCGTTGATGAACGGGGAATTAGTCCCCGCGATAGCCGCCGTGTAGCGCACCAGCTCAGCTAAGGAGGGACGGAGATCGAGTGTCCTGCGATATACGAGACTCTGCACACATTCAATGCACGCGTATGCTGCTTCCATGAGACAGGACAAGATCAACGAGGCGAATTTGGACCTGCACGAAACGAGTTCGGCGCCACGTACTACGGGACGAGCCTGAATGCCGGTTGTCTTTCGCCATCAAAACGTGCGCTTTCACTTCTTCTCGAACGAGGGAGCGCCCCGAGAGCCGGTGCACGTCCATGCTGAAAGCAGTGACGGTGAGGCGAAATTCTGGTTGTATCCGGAGGTAAGAGTTGCCCGAAGTGCTGGCTTCAACCGAAGGCAGCTCTCGGAGTTGGCCGAGTTGGTCCACCACCACCGAGAAGAAATCGAAAGAGCCTGGAATGAACATTTCGGTTAGAGCTAGGAAGCTCGCCTTTGACCGCGACACGATGTGGATCGAGCTGGACGACGGCCGGTCGCTTGGGGTGCCTCTAGCGTGGTTTCCGCGATTGATGCGCGCGACCGCTGAGCAACGGGAAAGCTACCGGATCGGCTATTCCGGCAATGGCCTGCACTGGGAAGATCTTGACGAAGATATCTCGGTGGAAGGTCTGCTCATGGGGCAGGGAGATAATACGCAGCCCGGGTCACGAGCTGCCTAACGCCATGTTGTTCGGCGCCCAAATTTGACCCCACAGGATCACGCCAAATCAATAATTTAGCGTGCCGATCGGCGTCCAACCTGCGCGCCGATCAACACTCCGCAGATCTCGCCGGAGATTTTCGACTGCCTTCCTACGCCCGCCTTAAGGACGTGTTCTCGCAGTTGACCGGAAAGGAGCGAGCCTCCCTTCTCGCGTTGGCATGGTACGCACCGGACCTCATTGCCCGCGCCGACATTCTGATTCGGGCGTTGGGACGCCCGGTCATGGACGATCCCGCTTTGGGACTCGCGCCGGCCGAACTCGCCGACTGTGTCGTGCGCACCTTGTCGATTCCGGAAGTGGTAGCCGTGAGGCCGCGGTTGAAGCCGGAGTTTCCGGTATACGCTTCCGAGCTGGGAGAAGCGCACGAGGAAGCAACGGCAGGTGTTGCGGATGCTATCGCATTCGATCCGGACGGCGTGCCGGAGGTGGTGATCGACTGGAAGAGTGATGTGGACCCCTCGCCGGGGACTCTCGATCACTATCGCGATCAGGTTCGAGCCTACCTTGACGTGACCGGAGCCGAGCGCGGGCTGGTTGTCGCTGTGACATCCGGGGCCCTCATCCCGGTCACGCCAACGAGTACGCCCACCGCTGCGCCTTAAAATCGCCCTGATTGCAGCGCGGGGTAATCTGCGTCAGGAGAGCACCTGTTATGGGAGTTAACGTCAGGTCCGACAACGACCCGGGTTTCGTCGCCGAGGCCCTCCGGCGACGGGTCACCGCGGCCGGGGCCCGGACCGCCTTCATCGAGCCGGGTTCACCTTGGGAGACACGAATGCAGCCATTCATAGATACATTGAGAGCTTCAATGCGCGACTGCCCGACGAGTTCCTGAGCTGAGAGACCTTCTACACCCTCAAGGAAGCCCAGCTCCTCATTGAGGCCTGGCGGCGCCACTACAACACCATCCGCCCCCATCGTAGCCTGGGATGCTGGCCGCCGTGTCCAGAGACGATCATCAAACCAAGCTGGCCGTCTGGCTCCGCTCCACCGGTCCCCCAGCTTGGCGGAGAAACCGGAAAGGTACTAAACATTAAAACCGGACCAGCCGCTGGGGACAGGTCATCAAACTGAGTGACCCAGACATGTTGAAGTCTGTCGATAAACCGCGTCTGAGGAACGCCCTTAAGAAATTGAGGCGGATTCCATTCGATCGCGGGGACCCTTACAATCAAGCAATAGCACCTCAGGAAATGCTGGACTTTCTCGCAATGATATCTGGGCTCAAACCAGTTGTTCTTATTGGACGGGGATTTGACGATCCACAGTGGGTCAAGGGTGTGAAAAGCATTGCCAACGAGATGCGCTTGCATGTGATTCAGGGACTCAAATGGCATGCACAACCGGAGTTCATTGGATTGCCAGAATGGTATGCTTCAACAGATCAGGAGAAGCTCTCAGAGAATCCAGTTTTCTATATCTGCAAATCTCGATCAATCTCGAAAATAGTCTTCGAGATTTGTAATGCCGGAAGCATTACAATTGAGCAAGAATCGTTCCTTCTTGGATATCCACATTGCTGTGTCCAAGATCACTATTTCAGGCACCAGATGATGAATCAGGGATTTGGACTAATGTTGCATCGGATCGCCAATGGCGACGAGTCCGAAATGATTCGACTTGTTAGAGAAGATGTATCGATGTCGGCTGAAACCGATGAAGAAATAGAATGTATGACCGAAGCGACACGTATCATCGCCGCTCCTTACACAAGTATTGTGATGTGTCCTTCCTGTGAGGAAAATCAAGACAGCCCTGCTCGATTAATTTCAAAAAGCTTCAAGCATCTTGCTGAAACTATCAATCCGAATTTTGTGTCCGAGATCGAGAGTGGTCAGAGCTAGATCCCGCATGTAAAAGTCAGTAGGCCTCCTAGTTCGTGGGACAGAACACTGGTGCAGACCTTAGAGTCCGTCTCGAAAGTCACGAGTTTCTGGCGAGGCGGCGGAGGAGAAGCATGACGGAGGCGGCATAGAGGAAGGCGCGGGCTGAGGCGATGGTTGCCTCGAAGTCCTTTGCCAGTCGCCGGTTGCGGCCGATCCAGGCGAAGAAGCGCTCGACCACCCAGCGCCGCGGGTTGACGGCGAAGCCGACTTGATCGGGGTTCTTGCGCACGATCTCGACGGCGATGATGGTCGCTCTCGGATGGCAGCAAACGAACCTCGATCACCTATCTCGCTCTGTGGGGTAAAGCGTTCGACGAGATGTATGTCAGCCTGCAAAATGCCCACGACTTGGCTTTTCATTCCGGATTCACGGGTCAGCGCGCCGTACGCACCTGGAAGGAACGGATCAAAGCGCTCGATGGGCTGGGCTTCATCCGCACGGCGGCGGGTACGGCATCACACGCCGTCATCCTGAACCCGCATTTCGTGATCCGCAGGCTCTATGCCGCGAAGACACCCGGCCTCACCGCCGCGTCCTACAACGCCCTTGTCGAACGGGCAATCGACATCTCCGCGGATGATATGAAAATGCCCTTGCCCGAAAAGCCGGAAGAAAAGGGGGATGAGGCGAGCCCGCAGTTCCCAGATAAACCTATGGCTTAGCGGTATATGAACGTGATTCTGGTATAAGAACCAAAGTGCTACAAGCGGATTTGGGGTGTTGATATGGTCACCCGACGGGCGAATCGAAAGATGGAGTTCTGAGACTGGATTTCGGCCGCCGCCTGAAGCTGGAGTTCCACGGTTCCAAAGTCACGTCCGACGCCGGATTGCAGGCCTATGGCGAACTCGATGATGTCCTTGGCCTGACCCTGACGGTCGGCGATGAACTCGTTGATCCGTGCACGGGCAAGAACGGCAAGCACGCGATGAAGGGCTTGTTCCGGCAGTCCGTCTTCGGTCGCCTTGGGGGCAAGATCGACGCTTGCCTATCCGGTTTACACCCACACCCACTAGGGCTAGAATGGGCGCAAACCGGATATAGGGGAGCGCGCCATGGATGTTCTCGACCGCGCCGATCTCCCATTCCCGCATTCGCTACCCGAGTTCCAGCGACTTTTCCCCGATGATGCGGCCTGCGCCGCCTACCTGGAGAAAGCCCGCTGGGGAGACGGCTTTGCCTGCCCGCACTGCGGCACGGCGGGAGAGCCGTTCCACTTTGAAAACCGCCCTGGCGTCCTGCGCTGCCGCAAGTGCCGCCAGAACACCGGGCTGACGGTGGGAACAGTGATGGAGCGTAGCCACACTCCGCTGAACGTCTGGTTCTGGGCCGCTTATCTGGTCGCCAGTCAGACGCCCGGCATGTCCGCCGTGCAGTTTCAGCGGCAACTTGGTCTTTCGCGCTACGAGACGGCCTTTCAAATTCTCCACAAGCTCCGCTCGGGCATGGTGCGGCCCAACCAAGACAGGATCGGTGGACAGCCCAAGAACCATGTTGAGGTGGACGAAACCTGGGTTGGCGGGCGAACGCGTGGGGAAGGCCGTGGTGTTCACCACAAGGTTCCCGTCTCCTGTGCCATCGAGGTGCGTCATCGAAAGCCGGGCACCAAGCTCGACAACCGGAAAGACGGACGCTATGCCGGACGCGTTCGGCTCGCCGTCGTGCTCGACCGTAGCGCCGAGTCGCTCTGTGGGTTCGTCGAGAGCACCGTCGCGCCGCGATCGCTGATCGTTACTGACGATTGGAGCGGCTATGCTGGCCTCGGTAAGCGCGGCTATGAGCACTTCGCTGTTGCCGAGTGTGGTGATCCAGAGGTTGCCGAGCAATACCTGCCGATCATCCATCTGGTTTTCGCCAACCTGAAGACGTGGCTGATCGGTATCCACCACGGCGTTAGCCACCAGCACCGACAAGCCTACCTCAACGAGTTCACCTTCCGCTTCAACAGGCGGTTCTACCCGTTCAACGCCTTCCGCTCATTGCTCGGCATCGCGGGCGACACCTCTGCTCCAACCTATGCCGAGCTTTACTCGGGAGAGTGGTGGCACCCTACATGTAGCGGTCATGGGCGTTAACCGGATAGGCAAGGATCGACGCTCCGCTCAAGGACGCCGAACAGCGAGCCAAAAAACCAGATTGAGGTGATGCCATGCCGATTTACGATAAACCAACTAAAGAACTAATGCGCGAATTTGCCACAGAACGTCTGACCCCAGGCCAAGTATTCAATGGCAAGGAGGCAGTTGCCTGGTTTGCCGAACGCTACCCCAACATCAAAAACAATACGGTGAGCATGCATGTCGATGGGATGGCGGTGAACTCGAACAGGCGTAAACATGTCTCGACCGCGCGCCCCGGCGGCGGGCTCGATCTCTTTTATAAGCTAGGTCCCAATCAATACCGCCTGTGGGATCCCGACAATGATCCGGCGCCGATGTACAGGGACGACTTCGAGAAGGCGGATGAGCGACGCACCGACGACGATGATCAGGACGTTGATGAGGAGACCGATGTTCAAGAAAGGGAGAGGTCGGCAGAGTTCGCCTATGAAGCTGATCTCAAAAATTACCTCGCCCGCAACCTACATGTCCTGGAGGGCGGTTTGACCCTCTACGAAGACGAGGATGGGACATTTACCGGTCTTGAGTTTCCCGTGGGTGGACGCTTCATCGATATCTTGGCCTGCGATCGCAATGGTGGTTTCGTGGTTATCGAGCTGAAGGTGTCACGCGGGTACGACCGGGTGATCGGGCAACTTCTCCGTTACATGGCATGGATCTCGAAAAACCTCGCCGATGGACGACCGGTTCGCGGCGTGATTGTCGCCAGCAAGATCACCGAGGACCTGCTACTAGCGACGTCATTAGTCGGCAATGTAGCCCTCTGGCAATACCAACTGTCGTTTCAGATGGAACCGGTCGCTGCACCTGTTTGACCGACCTCACGCAACACATCGGCCACCAACGCATCATTACCAATTTGAAGGACAAACCGCCACGCTCGCGCAAGCCGAAGCGGTTGGCCGCGCGCAGAACCCGATGCAGATAGTTCCCGCCCGTCTTCCCGCCCCGGCTGCGGATGGGCGTGAAGCGGTCCTCGCCGTCGCCGCTCATCGCGCGGCCATCACGGCAACGGTGAAATGGAGTAATCCCCAATTGCCTGGAAATAGAACGTAAGCGCTGGTCAGCCAGACATTCGGCGGGTCTCGCTCAATCGCCTCGAGTGGATCCATCAGTGCAGCGAATTCGTGGTCCCGCACGAAATTGGCGACGGAGCCATAGACTTCAGCAACACGGCATTGCTGGGTCGGCATCATGTTACTGCCGCGTTCTCGCCAGCCGTGAGCTTCGAACAGTTCCTTCAGTCCGCCATAATGTTCTTCAGCAATACTACTGATTGCCTGGGCATCCCAACCCGGGCCAAGGTGTCGATCAGTCATCGTATTCATTTCAATATTGTCTACCTACCTCTATACTCAGTACTAGGTTGCGGCCATAATTTGATTAACGATATGAGAAGGCGCCAGCAAGTGGGATTGGTCGACAAGTACCAAACCATGCACAACCTGATCCAAGTGGCCGAGAATCCGGCGCGCTTCAGCGGAATGTTACCGCATGACAATCTCGCTGCGGGGCCTTGAAGCCGGCGCAACTGAGTCAAGTTGGGCACAGTCGCATAGGGGGCCGCTTCCATATTCCATCACTCATCAGCCGGCGCGACTCTGTGTCACCCGTACCAAGCGGCGTCGAAAGAATGCGCAATCTGCCGCCAGTACCTCTTCAGCACAACCTGGTGTCAACGGCGGAGAGACAAGGTACTCCATCCGAGCCACGACACGGATCGTCTCAAATGGTCCCCAATTTTATGCCGCTCGTATGCGGTTTGATGACTGAATTGAGGGCCGGTCGAGAGCGGGGAGAGGCGATGCCGAAGCGCAGGACGCTCATACTGGAGCCGCTCGACATTGCAGGACCCGACTACGTCTGGATTGTCCCTCATACGGCCGATACGAATGTCGCCGGTTCAGGGTGCGCGTACGATCGCATCGTGATGGACACGGACGGCAGTGAGAACTATGCGGGCGTCTGGGGCGTCGACCAGGCCTTCAGCGACAAGAGGGTTTCCGACCACTGGCCCGTGTGTGCGGAATTTCATGTTGACGGGGACGGTGGCGGGTGAGGCTCGGCACCGGCTGGTGCCGGCTGGGCATTGGATTGCAAGAGGTGCCGGGGAGGAGGAAGATGGGCCGGCGGGCATGCCGGTGGCCTGTCGTGACCGGTCCACCGGGAAGGAGGCATTCAGCCCGGGTAGGGATCGAGGGCAGCGATCCATGTGAGGATGACGTGGATGGATCTTGATCGGTCTGCTGTAACGAAGCTCCAAGACGTCTTCATCTGTCACGCGAGCGAGGACAAGGACGAGTTCGTCCGTCCACTGGCGGAAGCGCTGCGATCCCATCACCTGGAAGTCTGGTACGACGAATTCGCGCTCGAGGTCGGCGACAGTCTCCGCGAGGCGATAGACCGTGGGCTCGCCACGTCGCGTTACGGCATTGTCGTCCTCAGTCCGAGTTTTTTTCGCAAGCGGTGGCCGAAGCGCGAGCTGAACGGTCTGGTGGCCCGCGAGATGGCGGAGGACCGCGGGATGATCCTGCCTATCTGGCACCATGTGGAGCGGGACGAGGTCCTGGCGTTCTCGCCGCCCCTTGCCGATCTGCGGGCCGCGGTATCCGCGTCGGGTATCCGAACCGTGGTTGGTCAGTTGCTAAAGAGACTCCAGCCGGACGGCAGTCCGTTGGTTGTGGCAAGGGACATTCTCATCGAGAAGGGACTGTCGCCACCGGTGGTCACAGATGAGTGGTGGCTTGATATCGTCGAGATTAAGGAAGCGGAGCTGCTCTATCCCGACCTGAATCATGAGTGGCGCTGGATTTTTCCGCTTCCCTTTCCTGCCGGCTCCCGCGCGACGGAACGAGGAGTGAACATTGCCTGGACAGCGCTGCAGCTCGATTGGGCGCATGACGGAAAGGAGCGAAAGATCTGCCAGTTGACACATCCGCGATTGGTGCACGAGTACCTTCGAAAATGGCCAGGTCTTCTTGAATGTGTGCAGGCGAATCCGGCAACGCTGGCGCTCTATACTCCACAGCTGACCATTCCGGGATTTGATGACGGGTTTGCGGAAGCGTTCGACGAACTGATGTCACCGGAGAGAACATCGAGTTGCGATGCGTTTCGCTATGGCAGGGCCGACACCGTTGACGACAACCCCCCGCTGTGCGGAGATTTTGTCGCTTGGCGGCATCCGACCTACGGCAACTATACGCCGGACGAACTGAGTTACGAGTTCGTGAATGGCCACAACGGTTCCTACTCCCGTCAGGTCTTCAATGGCTTCCAGTGTCTGATTTGGCTGCTGTGCGACGAGTCGCGCTGGATGCCTGAAGCGCTGAGGGAGACGTTGAAGCAGGGCTTCAGAGAGCGGGTGTCCTGGTGGGTGCGCGAGGCTTCCAATTACCGCGACGAGGTCCTGTCGGCGGTTTATGATCGACCGAGGAGCAAGTTCTCGTATACGAGAGTGTTGAGGGCCGGACTGGCCGGATTATGCGTGAAGACCCTGAAGGAGCTCGGCATCGACGAAGATGCGGACGACGTCGTATCGCGGTTCATCGAAGGGGCATTTATGGAGGGCTACTACGACGAAGAGGATAGAATCAGCGAAGCACGAAAGAGGCCAAGATGACGGCGCTGTCTGTCCTCATGGCGCTGGTACCTGCCCGAGGGAATGATCCGTCACGAGGGCGACGCTGAACCCGGCAATCTCCGTGTCCTGCGCGCGCGCGGCGACTCCATGGAGCCCCTCGTCTCCGACGGCGACCGGCTGCTGGTCGACGTGACCCGCCGCGCACCCGGCACCGGCGAGACGGCGGTGCTGTGGGACGGCACCGGCCTCGTGGTCAAGCGGGTCGAGGTCCTGCCCAACGCCGAGCCGCCCCGGCTCAGGCTGATCTCCGCCAACCCCGCGTACGAACCCTACACATGCCTCGCCCAGGACGCCCACATCGTCGGAAAGGTCCTCTGGACGTTGCGGCGCATGTGATGGCGGCGGCGATCCGGGTAATTTACACGCA
The DNA here is from genome assembly GCA_965261735.1 of Alphaproteobacteria bacterium. GTDB lineage: Bacteria > Pseudomonadota > Alphaproteobacteria > SHVV01 > SHVV01. The sequence goes on along the minus strand of OZ253470.1, from coordinate 3,508,063 downwards.
AACACACAAAGCCGATGATCGCATCAGCCCGATAGCGGAAGATACGACTGCACACCACCGGCGCAGCCCCATAAGACCAAACAGGCGCCGTAGAGGTCGATGGCCGATGAGGCGGGCGCGTCTTGCCAGCTTGTTATTTGGCACCGAACTTTATCCCCACAGACTCAAACGGTGTCAATAGGTTAGCACGCCGATCGGCGCCCAATATGCACGCCGAATAACTGTTGCGGTGGAAATCGGTATCGGGCATAGGAGATTTTCTGCATCCAGCGACATTACTGTGCCATGAGCACCAGGTCACCCAGCTGGGGTGACAACCCCCTTCGAAGCCCCCGCGCCGTCACCCGAAAGCTCAGGTCGTGACCAGCAGCCGATCCCACTTGCCGCCGAGGGAACCGGGTCAGCCCGGTTGCGAGATTTCCATCGCGATCCGGCAATGGTCGCTCGGGCCCCATTCCTCCGGTTCATTGAGAGCGCGGACCGACAGGGCATCGCCGAAGCCTTGCGAGGCGAAAACGTAGTCGAGTTGGCGATCCGCCATGGCCGGAAGTCGCCCGGGCAATCGCCAGGTGGGGACATTCAGGCTATCTCTCGGCAATACCTCCGGCCACGGGTCAGCCTGCCTGCCGTTGGGGAACTGCGGCCCGACGCAGGGCAGACCCATGGCCTCCATGCGGTCGAACACGGTCCTGTAGCGCGCAGCCCAATACGGACTGCCGTCCGTGCTGTAGCCACGCATCAGGTTCAAGTCGCCTGCGACAAGAATCCGGTGTCCGTGCTGCCGCCCGACTAATACCGCCAGATCCGAGACAAGCCGATGAGTCGAGGCGTCCGAGTAAATCCAGGTCCCCTCGTCCCTGAGAGGGTTTTCCAATTCCGCATAGATCGAAACCGCTATGAAAGGCTCGCCGGTGCGCGGCATCACGCGCGCTGCCGTGAGCGTGCCGGGCGAGGAGACCGCGAGTTCGCCGAACGCGGCCTGTCCGATCGGCTTCGCGGTCAACCATTCGACAGCTACGCGGTTCGAGACCACGACAATCGCGGTGCGCCACTTCACCCTGCTGTGCCGTTCGGGAGCGGACCAGGGTGCCGGGTCGATTTCGAACCTCTCGGCAATATCGTCGGGCGGACGGCAAGCTTCCTGAAGGAGCGCAAGGTCGATGTCCATATCCAGCAAGCGTCGCCATGACTCCTGCTTGTGAGCCATGTTCCAGGAGATGATGTTCACGGTACTATCGTGCATGATCGCCCCGCAAAAGATAGCACCGGACAGCACTCTGAATGTTGTCCGCCTTCACTGGCCGGAGCGGGCGAACACCCCGGTTAGGGCGCCGACAGCGCCATCCTCGGCCTGCAGCGCATCTGGCTCGATCCGCGCCGGCACGCCGTGCGATTCGGCTCACCTCCTCGCCATTTGTCAGAGCATCGCCGATCGTCGCTAACACGCGGTCCAACGCGTCCCTTGAAGCGACCTTGTTCATGCCGGACCTGGCGGCCAGACGATCGGCTATTTCCGACTTGTACATGTCTTCTCCTCACCGACGGACCCCGACCTGTATCGCGGCGGCATTGACGCCGATAAGCCCCCGGCGGAGTTTCTCCGGCGCGAACGACTCCTCGACCTGACCGCCGGCATCGTCGCTTGGTACTATCGTCCGCTGTTCGCCGGCAAGATTGCCCCGAAAACCTCGCGCAGGCATGGTCAAGTTAACTGATTGTAGACTGTTTTCGGCATTTCTCCATGAGGCTAAGCCATTGAACTTGCGTAGAGAAGCCACCCATAATTTACCTAGATTTCGGAGTGAATCCGGTTGAACTGACAAAGCCGACTGCCACGTTCCGGCTTCTCATGGTCTTCATCGTTTTGCACCACGAACGCAGGCAGATCGTCCACTTCGGCGTGACGGCACACCCGACGGCAGCATGTGTGGTGCCAGGGATCGGCCAATCACAGACTTGTTCGACGCTCATAGGCAAGCTGCGACAAATCCTTGAGAAATTCCGACTTTGATTCTATGTCGTCCTTTGTCAGCCGAAGACGGTAGAGCCCCCATCTTTTATTGTATTCGAGAGTGTCGAGGCCGGCATCGTCGATTTTGATGTCCAGATCATCGGTCTGAGGCAACTTAATCTCGAAATTGAGCAGGTTCTTCTTGGGCCTGAAAGTCACAAAATTATACGCCTGACCATTCTTCTCTAGGCCTATGTAAAACTTGTTGAATTTTAGATTCAAAGTTGGATCGAATCCCCGGAGGATTTCCAGCATCTCGTCGGCCAGACCCACAGTCGCCTTTGTGGCGCGTTTCTCCCAGTAGGCGCGGTCTGTTGGTTCGGCGTCAGCATCTTCATCCTCGTCGACGAGTCCCCGCAAAAGCTCGTCCAAGACCTGCGTGAAGACAAGCGTCAGGTTGTTGCCTACCTTGAGTGCCTGCATCTGAATTGCGATCAGAGGCATCGTGCCGTTAAAAAGAGAAATAACGTTCAGGAACCGACTCGTTATGTCTTCTGCTACGAGAACAGCACAATGATCATATTGCGGATAACGCTTTTTCTCGATATCCCAATACTCGATCGTACGGATAATGTGAGCTTCATCCGTTGACCCAAGTTGAAGCTCTACCTCGTACCTGCGTTGGGTCTCGGAGTCTTGCAACAAAAGATCAAGACGGCCTGCACGGGGCTGTACCCTCTCCACATCTCTGAGCACCAAATCGCCAAGCCCGAGGACGGAGGGATCGTCCGCAATAATGTTTTGAACCCACTTTTCGTTAAGCTCGGGATGATTCTTCAACTGCATCCGGGTCGGCTTCAGGTAGTTGCTGCTCATTTCATATCATCCACTGCCTCGGCTAGTCGTACAGCCTAACGGCTTATCGTTAACGCTTTCCGATTGTTGCCCATGGCGCCAGAATGCTCTCGGTTAAGTTACCTGTGTAGCGCACCCGGTTCCTTGGACACAAGGGCACCTCGAAAAATGCCCAGATGAGCCCGAACCGGGGCAGCGGACGTGACCCGGCCTCGGGATTTTGGCGTTCGGTCGCTCCTGAGCGGTTGATTTGATTCCGAAACTCGTAGCCTGCACGGACTCCTGTCCTGAATACCGTCACGGTGGCGCCGCCGCCGCGAGGCGCTCCAACTGCACCAGGCGGCGCATGTTGTAGGCGAGGTTCTTCAGCCCGATCCGTGCCTTGGCCCGCACCAGCCCGATGCCGCGCACCAGCGTCCCGCCCATGTCGTGGTGCTGTCAACTTAACGAAGGCAGGTCGCAGTTGAACGTCTGAACTGAGCGGCTCAAGCAGCCGCGGTCACGGTCCGCCACGTGTTCATCGCGTCACCGCGGAATTGGCGCATTGTCTTGCGAGTGATCAGATGACGTTGGACATTGAAGGTGTTGTAGATGGCGGCGTGGGTGGAGAGAAACCTTTGCGCCGATCCTGATGACTTGAAGCCCTGCATCCTGCGTTCTCGTTGTCGAATCGGCAGGTGCGAATTCTCCGCCCGATTGTTGCTCCGTCCGCCGGTAACGTGTTTCCCCGTCATGTTGAGATCACGCAATGCTGCCCCGTAAGATGGCAGTTTATCGGTCACCACCTTATTCGGCGCATACCCCTGCTTCTTGAGCAGTTTGCGCATCAGCTTGAGTGCTGCTTTCTTGTTCCTCCGGGACTGAACCAGGATATCCAGCACCTCACCCTCGCTGTCCACCGCCCGCCATAGATACATCCGTTTTCCGTTGATGGAGGAAAACACCTCATCAAGGTGCCACCGGTCGTCTGGTCGAGGGCGTGATTGTCTCAGTTTTCGGGCATAGGCCTGCCCAAACTTTAAAGCCCAGCGCCGTATCGTCTCGTAAGAAACATCGACACCACGTTCAGCGAGCAGATCCTCCACATCGCGGTAACTGAGCGGAAACCGGAAACACAGCCAGACGGCGCGCTGGATTATCTCTGCAGGAAACCGATGTCGGCGGTAGCTGATCTTGTTCATAACAGGAAGCTACTCGCCACCCGCAGCTGACACCAGCCAGTTACCGTGACAGCACCCCACCCACACCCGCGAGCAATTCGTCGACGCTGGCGGCAACTTCATATCGGGCCGAGTCTTCTCGAATCGCAAGCGCCTTGAAGTGCGCCTTGCCACATTCGATCTTGGCGGTTTCCGTCAGCCGGAGGTCGTCGAGCAGCGTACTCGCTTTCGTTTCAACAACCAGATACAGCCGTTCGCCCTCACCGGATTCCATAAGAACAGCCCAGTCCGGGTTGTAGCTCCCTAGCGGCGTTGGCACCGTGAACCAGCCAGGAAGTTTGGCGTACACCTTGATGGCGGTGTTCTTCTCAAGTTGATCGGAAAACCGGGCCTCGGTATCGGACTCGTAGACAACCTTCTCGTACACCGATTTACCAGCGTCCACCATGTTCCTGAGGTAGCCGGTAAGCTCTTCCTGCTCAAAGAGTTCCTGCGCGTAATAGGACTCATCCCCGATTCTCTGATACTTGATGCCGTCCACCAGCGCCTGTCGCTTGCAGCTATTGACGGCCTGCGTGGCAAGCTCGATGAATTGCTGCGGATTCCGCTTGAAGTCGTCAAGACGCCGACTTCCAACAAGGATTCGATGAATGCTGCGCCGCGTGAGCTGCGTCCGGTTCTGAAGCTCGGTAAGCAGGTCGGGCAGCTCGATTTCGGCTTCATCTAGAACGACAGTCGCCGACCCGGCAATCTCGGTTGCCTCAACGCCCGCCTGACCGATTGCAATGTCGGCCTTGCGCCATTGCAGCCTGGTTTTGGGGATTGCCGGCGCGTTGCGCAACGCAGCGGCGCATTTTTCTAGCAGGGCTTCGTTGTCGAAGGCCACTCGATAGGTGGTCTTGTGCTTGATGCGGTCCCACAATGCCTTGAAGTCCGCGCTGTCGAGCACGGCCTGGCGCGGGCGGACCGTCTGACGTTCGTCGGCATTCTTGATTTCCAGGCGCCCGGCGAGTTTACGCAACACGGAAACGATGCCCGCGCGCTGCGCGGAAAATTCTTTAGGCACATCAAAGCTGTCGTCCTTGATCGCCTTGCGGAGAGAGTCCTGTATCCGCCCCTTTGCGTCGATGTAGCCTTCCGCTTGGAGATGCTCGTAGAGGGTCTGTGACTTACCGAACCCGAGGGCTCTCGTTTCTCCGCCGTCGCCGACCACTGAAATCTGTGCGAACTGGTGTGGTCCGATGACGCCAAAGCGGATGCCGGTATCCTCCTCGATCTCGCGTTGCAGGTTCTCGGCGAACTCCTCGTAGCTCTCCCTGGCGACCACCGTCAGCGTATTCACTTCGAAACCGCGCAAGCGCTCACCGTGCTGGTTGACGCAGAGACGCAGGCCGCGCCCGATCGTCTGCCGCCGTTCGCGCTCGGACTGGATGTCGCGCAGGGCGCAGATTTGGAAGACATTCGGGTTGTCCCACCCCTCGCGCAGCGCCGAATGGGAGAAGATGAACTTGAGCGGCACGTCGAGACTCAGCAGCTTCTCCTTCTCTTTCATGATGAGGTTGTACGCACGCTCGGCATTGTCGCGATTGATTTGGTTGTTCTCGGCGGTATCCGACCAGCCGCCCTTCCTGTCGATCGAAAAGTACCCGTCGTGGACCTCCTCGGCGGCGGCAGTGAGGTCCACTTCCTGGAACAAAGAGACGTAGTCGGGATGGCCCGCGAGGCGCCGGTATTCCTCCTCGAACATCCGGGCATATTCGCCCTTGATCGGAATGCCCGCCTCGTCGTAACGGCGGTAACGCTCTACGGCGTCGATGAAGAAGAGGCTGAGCACCTTAATTCCCTGTGGGCGCAAGCGTTTCTCTTTATCGAGATGCTCGCGAATGGTCCGCCGGATCATCTGACGCTGAATGGCTGAGGCGTCCACATCTCCCCAGGTTTCGCCCTCCCGGAGATAGCGCTCCTCGCCGGGCACGCGAAGTTCGACGGACGCGATTCCTTTCCCGACCCGGATCTCACCTATGCGGCAGTCGCGATAAACGGCGCGGCTTGTCTCCTGTTCGAGATCGTCGCCGTCCTGAACTGTTCTCTCGCTGCGCCACACGCGTCCGGCGGATTCGACATCGAGTTCGACCTTGGCGCTGATGACGTCGCGTATATTGCTTGTCGAGATCAGCCGGACATAAGGCTTGTTGTGGGCGTCTTCGACGGTGGCGGACGCAACCTCGATCTGCTTGACCAGCTTGCGTTCGTAGGCATCGACGGCATCGAGCCGATAGATCATGTGGTGCTTGTCCACATGCGTTGCCGAGTATCGCAGCGTGCAGAGCGGGTTCATCGCATCGAGTGCTTCCTTCCCCCGTCCCGCAAGGCCACCGTCCACGCTCTGCGGCTCGTCCACGATCAGAATAGGCCGGGTGGCTTTGATGAGATCGATCGGCTTCTCGCCGCCGGACTTCTCACTGTCCTTGTAAAGGTTGTTGACTTCTTTCTTGTTGATGCCGCCGACCGTCACCACCATTATTTGAATCTGCGGGCTAGTGGCGAAATTGCGAACCTGGCCGAGCTTCGACGAATCGTAGAGGAAATACTCGAACGGGATGCCCGAATAGAGCGCCCGGAAGTGGTCGTCGGTCATCTGGAGCGACTTGTAGACGCCTTCCTTAATCGCGACCGACGGAACGACGATGACGAACTTAGTGAATCCGTAGCGCTTGTTCAGCTCGAAGATCGTACGAAGATAAACGTAGGTCTTGCCAGTTCCGGTCTCCATGTCCACGGTAAAGTCTCCCGAGTCCAAGGATTTGGCCGGCGGCAGGCCGTTTCCAAGCTGGATGTTATTTAGGTTCGCGAGTATCTCATCGTCTAGCAGGTTCAGCCGGTTGCCAACGCCGAGATCATTCTGGGCGAAAGCCAACTTTTCTTGCGGGTCCACCCGATCTCGGGTGACCGTGAACTCCGTCCTGCAGACCTCTTGCCCGCGGAACAGTCCGCAGACGGCGTCTACCGCTTGCAATTGAAAGTCGAGGTCTGGTTCGAAACGGAGCTTCATCATGGCCGGAGAGAATCTTGCTTTGGTTCTTACGGTTTCGCAACGCCTTCCTTCCAATGGAGGTGATGGCTCCCGCGCATGCGCGCCTCGAATCCCAGATACACCATCAGTGCTCCCCAGGTCGGAGAAGCGGATGTTCGCGTCCGACCGTCCGCGGAAAGAATGGTCTGCGACAGTCGCTCATGCCGATTCATGGGCAGTCTCCCTAAACCAGTCGGCATCACAGACTTCGGACGTTCCCAAGGCCGCGCTGCCCAAGTATCGCGGCGAGGTTCGTCTTGGCGACATCGTCGGCGAAGGCGCTATCGCGGAAGACCAAGGTGCTCTCTCCCGCGGGCGCAAGCGCGTCATGCCAGTCAGCAATACCGAGGGCTAGCGGCTCCACCTCACTGAGGGAGATCGCCTCATCGAGGCAGGCAATCAGGGTCCCGACGCCCACCGAGTGCACGGACTTGCCCACAATTGCCCGCGTCTCGATAGGAAGGCAGAGATCGAGGCCGAGCTTCAGAAGCAGTTCATAAAGGATGTCCTGTTCAGAGTGGCCGGGCTCGATGTGATCGAGGCTGGAAAGCAGCGCGCCTTCCAGGTCGTCCGGCGCTGGATTCCAGGCTCGGATGTTGGACGTATCGAGCTTGAAGACGCGAAAGCTAAGATCGCCGTCATAACCTGGGTTCTCGTCCTTGATCTTGCGAGCTGCGCGGCGGAGTCGCTCCTTGGTCAGCTCGGCGATATTACGAGGTTTGCGGAGTTTGTCACAAAAATCCGACGCCACTTTCTGTTCCCTGTTTCTTGGATCAAGTGATTCTGGGAGCTGGACAAGAATATAGCGACGAGGGACGGTGTCCTCCGAACTGTATGCCATTACGGCATGTGCTGTTGTGCCCGACCCCGCGAAGAAGTCGAGAATAATCGGCCTCCCTGTATCGGTCGTCGAGACAGTTGAGTCGATGAGAGAAATTATTCGACGAATTAGTCGAGTTGGTTTGGGATTGTCAAAAACCGCATCTCCGAACAGCCTCTTAACTTCATGTCCTCCTTCATCAGTAGTTCCGGTCTCTTTATAATGCCAAAGATCAACAGGAACCATCCCGTCTCCCATTTCGACAAGGAAGTTCTTTAGGCGTGGAAACTTAGCGTTTCCATCTTGTCCCCACCAAAGTCTCTCTTCCTTCACATGCCGGATATGCTCTGATCGTTCGTATTTCCAAGCATGGGTAGGATGCTCAATCGTCTCACCCGTGTGGGGATTCTCTATCGAGTACACGAGATTTGGTCTTTGTTGTTTGGTGGCGGGATTGACATACGATGAACTGGTCCAATCACCTCGGGGATCACTATCTGGATTAGAATAAATCGATCGCTGTTTTTCACCTCGCTTTTCTCGAAGAATTTGTACGGAAGCCGACTTCCGAAATGTGACGAGTGTGTCCTTCAGCGAGTAAAACAAACGAGCATTGTTGCTTCTTGTATATCGTTTTTCCCAAGATATAGAAGCCAAGAAATTTTCTTCTCCAAATATATCAGACATAAGAAGTTTCAATTGAGCTGCTTCACCATCATCAATATTGACTGTGATTATTCCATCATCTCTGAGTAGGTTACGCGCTAATTTTAGGCGTGGATACATCATATTTAGCCAATCGGTGTGAAAACGCCCCGACGCCTCAGTATTCGATGACAATTTCCGCCCGTGATCGTCGGTCTGGCCTGTCAACTCGAAGTAGTTTCTAAGGTTGTCTCTGTAGTCGTCCGGATAGACAAAATCATTCCCTGTATTGTAAGGCGGATCGATGTAGATGAGCTTGACCTTACCGGCGTAGCTCTTCTGGAGGAGCTTCAAAACCTCCAGGTTATCGCCTTCGATCATCAGGTTCTGCGTCGTTTCCCAATCGACGCTGTCCTCTGGGCACGGGCGTAGGGTCCCTGCCGATGGCGTGAGCGCGAGCTGCCGTGCGCGGCGTTTGCCGTGCCAGTTGAGACCGTACTTCTCCTCACTTTCGTCCACGGCGCCGCCGAGAAGCTGCCGGAACACCGTGAAATCCGCCTTCCCCTCGGTAAACGCTTCGGGAAACAACGCCTTTAGCCTTTGAAGATTGTCGGCGACGATATCCGTTGAGCGGGTCTCCGGATCACCAGCGACCATCTTCTCCATTACGCGCCTCTCCCTCACAGTCTGGCCCGAGCAGAGTCGCGGTCGGCGCGCAGGCGCGCAAGCTCCATGTTCATCTTGGCCCGGCGGGACATCTGTTTCTCCTTGCTGGCGGCCGAATGCATATTCGCAATCCTGTCATCGAGACTTCGGTACTCCCGAAGCGCCGCTTCCCTGTCGACGGCCCTTGCCACCGTAACCGGAAGGTAGAATGCGCCCGTGATCGTGGCCGCGCGGAAAGCCTCCACCGTATCGATCCACCCCTGATACAAGGCGTGAAGCGTGTCCCGGGGCTGGCGTACCAGGGCGAGAGCATCGCGAAACGCCGTAACCGGCTCGTATGCACAGTCTCCGTATGCCCGTGCAACAATGATTTCGCTGTCGATCACGGTCTTGTCCGCTTCGCCCAGAGAACGACGTTTGTGGGCCAGCGAAAGCTCCGGCGTCCCGTCCCGCCAAGCGATCAGCAGCACCGGGTAGGGGACCGCGCGGTGGACCAGTTCGACCATGCGTTCGCCGCGTGCGGCTGAACGCAGATTGAGCTTCAGGACGACAATCTCGAGATACTCCCGCTCGGCATCGCGATATTCGGCGACGCCGACTGTCGCCGGCTTGAGCGTCGCGAGCCATCTCAATTCCTCGATCCCTTCCTGGATGCGCCGGCGGTCACCTGCCGCGAATGCGCCGTTCTCGATCAGCAGCGTCTTGGGCACGCGGCGATCGATAAGCGCGTCAGGTGGGAGCGCGAGCGCCACGAAGGGATCGAACGGCGTCATGCCGGATCCTCCGACAGCAGCACGAGAAATGCCACCACCTCGAAATCATTCATTCCAGCAAACTCGCCGGCAATAGCGTGCGTTCCTCCCGAAGAGAACAGGCTGGCGATCGCGCGCTCCTCATCCGTTCCAGCGATAGAGGTCACGGCGGCGGCGAGCGAGCGCTGCGCGGCCCGCATATCCTTGCCTTGGTGGGTGGCGGCGTCGAATCGGGCGTAGGCAGGGACGTCGGGAATGTCCTTGCCGACACATAGCCGTTTCAGTCGGTCGAGCACCGCCTTGACCTGGGTGAACGGCAAGAGCACCGATCCGTCCTCACCGACATGAACCAGATAATGCGGCGCGAGGGGATACTCTGGCTGGAACCGGCCCCCTGCTGCGCTTCCTTCAGCGCGGAGGCAGAAAATCACGCCCGGTAAAATATCGTCGTCGGCTGTAACAGCGACCGCATGCATACCAAGTGGAACCGAATCCAGGGTATCGGGATGGACCCTGCGATAATCAGCCAGGTCGATCCGGAAATCGGTCAGCGTCAGATCGGCGATGGAGACTCCCGACGACAAGTCCTCCAGATCGATCACCGCATCCTGAAGTTTCAGGAGTTGCTTGCGGCGGTAAGCCAGATCGTTCATCGGATCGCCAGACTGCTGCTCGATCAGGTTCTCCTCGCCGGTCGCGGATATGTCGAGAAGCACCATGCGGCCGCTGACGCGCTGTTCCAAGCGCAGATACTCCTCCAGCTCCATGTTGGGCCAGAAGTTAACAAGCTGGATTCGCGCATTGGGCGAGCCGATCCGGTCGATGCGCCCGAAGCGCTGGATGATTCGGACCGGGTTCCAGTGGATATCGTAATTGATGAGACAGTCGCAGTCCTGGAGGTTCTGGCCTTCGGATATGCAGTCGGTCGCGATCAGAAGATCGATCTCGCCTTCGCCCGCAAGGTCGTCCGGCCGTTCCTTGGTCCGTGGTGCGAAAGCGGTCAGGATGGACGCGAGGTCGCGCCGGAGACCCGGCAGAGTCGTCTGGTTGCGTCCCGCGCCCGTGACCAGAGCGGCTTCCACTCCCAGACAATCCCGGGCCCAGGGCGCCAGCGTGTCGTATAGATAGCGCGCAGTATCGGCGAAGGCCGTGAACACGATGGCCTTGCGGTTGTCGGCGTTGATCGGATCGCGGCATTTCCGCTCGATAATTTCGCGTAGTTCGGCGAGCTTGGCATCGCGGTCGACGGTCACCTGCCTAGCCACGGCGTGAAGCGTCGCCAGCCGGTTACGGTCCTCGATCAGGTCCTGCCGCCAGTGGACCGGATCGACGTCCTGGAGCAGAACCTTGACCTTGCGGCCGACCAGGAGGCTTTCGAAGGCCGGGTCCTCAATATCGATGTCGGCAATATCGAGCTCCTCAAGTTCGCCCGCCTGTTCCTCGATGCGCGCCAGGGTCGCCTCGACATCGCCAAGCTGGCGCTGCACGGTCAGGGCAAACGAGACGACCGAACTCTCCATGCGTTTCAACGCGTTTACGCGGAGAAGCTGGACGAGGCTTTCCTCGCGGTCCAATTGCCGGAAGGTCCCGCCTCCGCCGCGAAGTCTAGTGCTGTATATCTCTTCATACGCCTCTCGCTTGTGCGCCAGGACATAGCGGAGCGGTGCATAGGCAGCGAGATTCAGGCGGCGGATCTCCTTATTGATCTCGCGGATCGAAGGGAACTCTCCCCTGAGATCGACATCCGGCTTCACGTTGATGGGCTTGAGACGTTCCGGGAAGCGTCCTGTCTCGCTGTCTCCATAGTACTTTTCGAGGTGCCGGCGAGAGCGGGCGATCGTAAGGCGGTCCAGCAGCGCGAAGTAATCGAACCCCAGCATGTCGACGAGCCGGGACGGCGTGCGCTCGGTTTCGTCCAGCTCAAGCCAGCGGTTGAACTGCTTCTGCGCACGCTGCGTCGTGCCGTCGACGCTGGACACGCCGTGATCCGTTAGCGCTGTGTCGTTGCCCTCAGTGGCGAATGCGATCTGGTTGCGCAGATCGGCCAGACGATTGTTCACGGGCGTGGCCGAAAGCATTAGGACCCGGGTCTTCACGCCGTCGCAGACGATCCGGCGCATGAGCCGGTCGTACCGTGTCTCGCCGCCCTGACGCGGCGAACGCTTGTTGCGGAAATTGTGCGATTCGTCGATGACGACGAGATCGTAGTTGCCCCAATTCACATGGGCGAGGTCGATATCGCCCGACAGGCCGCCGTCGCGGGACAGGTCGGTATGGTTGAGAATGTCGTAGTTGAAACGGTCGCGCGCGAGCATGTTCCGGCGATCGTTGGCGCGGTAGAGGGTCCAGTTGTCGCGCAACCGCTTCGGGCAGAGCACAAGGACACGGTCATTGCGAAGCTCGTGGTATTTGATGATCGCCAGCGCTTCGAACGTTTTGCCGAGCCCGACGCTGTCGGCGATGATGCAGCCGCCGAACCGCTCTAGCTTGTCGATGGCGCCGACGACCCCGTCGCGCTGAAATTTGAACAGTCTCTTCCAGACTTCCGTTTCGCGAATCCCGGTCGCCGACTTGACGACCCGCTCTTCGTCGAGCTCGCCGCCCTCGATTCGGAACAGGTGGTGCAGGATTAGCGCGTAAATGCTGGACGGGGCGCGGGGCGCGGCGACGCGGCGCAACGCCGCCACTAGTTCCAGCTTCGCGGCGTTATCTTCCGGCAGCCCGGACCATTGCACATCGAACCACGCGCCCAGCCGTTCGCATTCTTCGGACGTTTCGGAAGCTTGAATCAGATTAAGCGGGTTGCTCGGCGCGAGACCGAGCCCGTCAGTGCTGAACGAAAACGAGCCGAGCAGGGCCTGCCCCGCGCGGCCTTCACCGTTACGCAGCACGACCGCCCCCTGCGGAACCGATCCGTTCGCTCTGCGCACCTCGGTCGCCTTCTCGATCCAGGCTGCACAACGGCCGGCGAGCCAGCGGCCCTGCAGGCGATTGCGGGCGGCCCGGTCCGCACCGGATCCCAGAAGATCGATCTCGGTATCGTCGGTCGGCAGGACAAGCCGTGCGCCGGCTAGGCGCACCAGATTTCCGGCAAGCTCGCCAAAGGCAAAGAGCGATAGCGTTTCGGAAGCGAGGTCGACCCGATTACCTGTCCGGAGCCAGGGCCGGACGATATCGACCACGCGATCGGTGCCGGTGTTGGGAACGATCCTCATCGCAGCCCGGCGGTCCAGGGATTGACGGTCTTTATGCCTTTGTTGCGGAATTTGCCGGTGTTCCGCGTTACCACGCCGAGCCCACGGGAGGCAGCCGCCGCGGTAACAAAGGCATCCGCAACATGAGCGTCGGGCGGCTCTCTAAGTCGGCGCTTTTCTTCCATTGTTTCCGCACACTCCGGGGCATCGGCCGGGAATCAGTCGACGATCACCTTGAGCCAAGCGTGGGGATTAACGCCATTCAACTTCGCCATCTCGCTCGATGAGCCGCACAGCCAACTGTCGCTGTGCCCAAAACGGCGCGCCAAATACAGTCCAAACAGGCTGACGCAAGCTTCTGCATCGCAGGGAAGCTCAAAATCACCAAACATCACCTTCTTGCCTCCATGCCTATCCGGTTAACGCACACACCCACAACATGTAGTGTTGCGGTGATAGAAAATTCCGGGACATCAGATCTTGAAGGAATTGTAGAGTTCGAGTGCCGGATTATTCACAAATAACTCTGGGAACTGGTTTTCAAGGTCGCTCAATACGTCATATGGAGCACGTCGGTTGAGAACCACACACCTGCGTGTCGCTTCGTCTTCGCTGCGGATCAGAGTGCGCAGGAGAGTAACAGGAGCAGACGGGTTTTTCGCAACGATCCGCGCCGTACGATGACGCCCGATCGACACGCCCGCCGCGCATAGCTCGGCATGCATGCGCGGGCTCCCGTAGGTCCCATTCGATGCCGCAAAATGCGCCCGGACATGGGCCAGCAGCACCAGGTCATCCAATTGCCGCCGGCTCGGACCGCGTTGCGCCCAAGCGTAATAGCCGCTGGCGCTGACCGCCAGCAGGGCACACATCCGGTCGATCGGCAGCCGGGCTTTCTCCGCATCGATGAGCCGGAACCTCATCGACTTGTCTCCTTGGCAAAGAAAGCGGTTGCCTTTTTTAACAGGTCACGCTCCTGGCGCAGCAGTTCGTTCTCGCGCCGAAGATGCGCCAGTTCCTTCTCAACATCGTCATGCGGGCCGGCCACCAAGTCCGCTTCGCGATGTTTGTGTTTCCACCGTGCCAGCGTCGATTTACCGATCCCGAGGTCATCGGCAATTTCCCTGACCGTACGCACGCTGGCCTCCGTCAAACGCACAGCTTCGCGTTTGAATTCATCCGTGAAATCTGGTTGGGCTCGTCGGGTCATCAAGGTCCTCCTAATTAGTTTATACCATCAAAAGTCACTCCACTCTTCCCGAGCAAGTCCAGACCGGCGGTCATGGCGGGAAAATGGATGACCGGCGCCGGGGGCTCGGCGGTGTCGCCGGAGGCATGCCGGGGTCCGCGGCCGGAAGCGGCAAGCTCGGGATCGCGGCCACGGTGGCGGGAACAATGGCGGGGTTGTTTCCCGGCGGCGGGATCAGCGCCTCGCTCGACAACCTGTATGCGGCCCGCACACGGCAAGCGGCGCTGGAGACCGTCCAAGCGGGGTGCCCTCACGCTGGCACAATCCCAGTACCGGCAATGCAGGCGCTAATACGCCGACCCGCACCTACAAATCGGCCGGCTGAATCTACTGCAAGCAATACCAACTCACCGTGACCCCCGGCGGCGTCGCCCGGGCAAGCCCACGGCAACGCCTACCGCCAGCCCGACCGCGCGTGGCGGGTATCGAACTGACCCCGCGCCCGCCCGGGGCGGCCTACTTGACGCGGGAAGGACGGCTGTCGATTCAACCGTCCTTGCACGGACCAACCGCTCCAGCCCATCCGGTTCCAATACGTCACCAAGAGCGAGAGCTTGAGCCAGAGGTCGGTCAGGGCCGGATACCGGAGAGGGTGTCCCCGCCCGGTTCCGCATTCACGCAATCCCGGAGACCGACATGTCCGAACGCGATATCCGCGACATCCCGCTGTCCCAACTCGAACTCTCGCCCGGCAACGTGCGTAAGACGCCGGCCGATGCTTCGGCCTTCACCGAGCTCAAGGCCTCGATCGCCGCCCACGGGCTGCTCGAGAACCTGATTGCCCGTTCCATGGGACCCGGCCCGGATGGTGCCGCGCGCTATGCGGTGATCGCCGGCGGGCGGCGGCTTGCCGCGATGCAGGCGCTGGCCGCCGAGGGCGCGCTGAAAGAGGACCACCCCGTGCCCTGCCATATGATCGACGGTATCGTGGCGGCCGAAGAAGTTTCGCTGGCCGAGAACACTGTCCGCGCCGCCATGCACCCGGCCGATCAGGTCGAGGCGTTCCGCCGCCTGGCCGATGCGGGCAGCACGGCCGCGGCCATCGCGGCCCGCTTCGGGGTCTCGGAACGCACCGTGGAGAAACGCCTGCGGCTCGGCAACGCCGCACCGGTGCTGCTCGAAGCCTACCGCGCGGGCGAAATCGATCTGGAAACGTTGATGGCCTTCGCCGTCACCACGGATCAGGCGCGCCAGAGCGCGGTCTGGGAGACGGTGAGCCAACAGGGCTACCGGCCAGGCGCCTGGCAGATCAAGCGCCTGCTGACCGAGGAACGGGTTCCGGCCACCTCCGCCATCGCGCGTTTCGTCGGCATCGAGGCTTACGAGGCGGCGGGCGGCAGGATCGACCGCGACCTGTTCGCCGAGGAGGACGAGCGGGGGATCTGGTTCGACGATCCCGATCTCTTGAACAAGCTCGCCATGGAGAGTCTACAGATGGCGGCGAGGGAACTGGAGACGCGCTGGAAATGGGCCGAGGCGCGGCTCGACGTGGATTGGAGCGCCACCGCCGCCTTCGGGCGGGTACGCCCCAACGGGCCGAGCCCACGGACGAAGAGAAGGCCGAGATCGAACGCTTGAGGACCCGTAACGACGAACTCGCCAACATGGACGACGACGGCTGGACCGAAGAATTGGTCGAGGAAGCCGATGCCAACGAGATCCGGCTCCACGAGATCGAAGCCACGATCGAGGCCCGCGCGGTCTACCGTCGCGAGGATATCGCCATCGCCGGGTGCATCTCCACCATCGGCAACGATGGCGAACTCAAGCTGATCCAGGGCCTGGTCAGGCCCGAGGACATGCCCGCTCGCGAAGCAGGCGATGCGGGCGCGGCCGGACACGACGATACCGGCGACGGGGAGAACACCATCTCCGGCATTGAGGCGCCAACGCTTACGGCTCCCCTTGCTTCTCCCGGCGACGCGGAATCCGAGGCGCGCAAGGAAGCGGGCGTCGGCATAGGCCTTGCTGACGATTTGCGGGCCATCCGCACGGCCATCGTCAAGAGCCAGCTCGCCTGCGACTTCGAGGCGGCCTTCGATCTGCTGCTGTTCCAGCTCGCCCGCAGCGTGTTCACCAACGGCTACCATGATGACGCACTCGACATCAGGGTGGTCGAGACACCGGACCGTCCGGCCATGCGGGTCAACGACGATGCTTTCGGCACCGTCAATGTCGGCGAGAAGCACCTCGAGATCGACCGTGCCGCGCAAAAGCTAGACTGGACCGGCCTGTCCGATGCCGAGGCCTTCGCCGAGCTGCGGGCGCTTCCCGAACAAGACAAGCGGACCCTGTTCGCGTCCTGCGTCGCGCGCACGCTGAAGGGCCAACTGGCGTTCGAACCCAAGGCCCGGGCTGAGGTCGAAGCGACCGTCGCCCGGCTCGACATCGATTTTGCCGCAGCCGTCCGCGGCAACCGCGATCAAGTCTGGACCGCTGATCTGCTGTGGTCGCGGCTGCGCAAGGACCGCATACTCGCCATCGCCCGCGGGACGCTGGGCGAGACCTGGGCGCAAGCGGAGGCCAAGCAAAAGAAGGCCGATATCGCCAAGGCGATGGAGGACGCCTTCGCCCACGGCGACGGCATCCCCGCCGGGGTCACGGCCGACGGCCGCGCCGCGGCGATCGCCTGGACGCCGCCCGGCTTCCGCGCCTTCGATACCGGCACCGTCGATGACGAAGGCGCGGCGAGTGACGGGGGGACAACCGCCCCCGAACCGCAACCGACTGCGGCAGACACGCCGCTGGGCGATGCGCCGGAAGATGATGACGATGACGCCGACGGTGGCGCCGATCCATCGGGCGCCGACAGCGAGACCTCGCAATCCGGGGATCCGGAGGCCGGTGCTCCCGCGGACAATGCCGCCGATCCCGCTCCGGCGGAGGCACAGCAGCCCATGAACGCAGGTGTTCAGTCCGTCGTCGAGAGCATCGATGCTCCCGCCGTGGCCGATCGCCGCGCCGCCGCACTCGCCTCGGCCGTGAACGCGGATGCCACCCCTCCGGTCGCGGCGTCCGCGCCGGAAGCGGCCGGCGCGGACGATCATGGCGCCATACACATCGCCATTGCGGGCGGCGGTAGCAACGTGCCGGTGGAGCCGGAACAGGTCCTGGCCCCGCCGCGCGGCAACGGCCACGACAACAAAGCGGAGCTGCTGGAGATACCGGCATTCCTGCGCCGCGGCTGAACCACCGCGTTCTTTCCTCACGACAACGCCTCGCCGGCACCGGCCAGCGGGGCGTTTTTCATTCCCGCATCGACAACCAGGAGAACCCGCATGTCTACCCCACAGAATGCCGTTACGGCCGAGCCCGGCAATGGTTCCGCCACGATCCACGCCCGGGTCGGCGACAGCGCCATCGACAAGGTGACCCGGCTGTTTTCGGCTGGCCTCGCCGATATTTTCACCGAGACACTGCAAAACTCACGCCGTGGGGGCGCCAACCGCGTTGCCGCAACCATCGAGCAGGACGGAGATACCACCCGCGTTACCCTGGCCGATGACGGCGTGGGGATTGCCGATCCCGCCGTCCTGCTGACCTTCGGCGAGAGCAACTGGAAGGCCGGCATCTCCGAGGCGGAAGATCCCGCCGGGTTCGGGCTTCTCGCCCTCTCGCGCCGGGGCTGCACGTTGCGCTGGCGCCTCCCCGGCGGGGACCCAAGCCTAGGCTACCGCCTGGCCCTGGAGCCTGTTCACTTCCTCGGCCGCGATGCGGCCCATGTCGTCCCGGACGACAGCGCCCCTTGGCCGCATGGAACCGCGGTCACTTTCGAGGCGTCCGAGGCGCCCCACTCGGTCCGCGCCTTTCTCGAGACCGCCGCGCGGCATTACCCCCTGCCGGTCACCATCGACGGCGAGGTTGTCGAGCGCCGCGCCTTTCTCGATGGCGCGCTCCATGTGGAACCATGGAAGGGCCTCGTGTTCGGCGTCTTCAAGGACAGCCATGCGGGCTACCGCGTCCCCGACGTCAACTTTCACGGCCTGACCCTGCCGGTGCGCCTGCCCCAGATCGACACGGTGGAAGGCGGCGTCTGGTCGGCGCGGGCCGACATCGACTCCTGCCCCGATCTGGAGCTGGTATTGCCGGCGAGGAAAGAGGTGGTAGAGACCCTGTTTCTGGAAGAAATGCGCGAGGCCGCGCGGCTTGCCGCTTACCGCGCCATGGCGCAGGCCGATCCGGCTCCGCGGGTTGCCTGGACCGACTGGCACAAGACGAAAGAGGCCGGAATCGAGATGCCCGAGCCGCCCGCCGAGCTACGCCCCTGGCAACCCGCCATCGCCGACACGGACTATTGGGACGAGCGGTCCGCCTTTACGGCGGTAGGTTCCGGTGCACTGGTGATGCAGGCCGACCCCGAGCCGCCCGAGGCCCAGGCGCTTCATCGCGCCCTCGGCCTTGCCGGGTTCCAGGGTGGATCGGAATGCACGCTCCGGCTGTTCGCCCCAGAGCCGCGCTTCGAGGGTTATTCCTGGTACGACGCGCTCGCGCGCGTCACGGACATCGAGACCCTTGTTACCGTGGATGGCGCCGTCCGTTCATTGAACAGCTTCCTCGATCGGGAGAACGGCGGCGAGCCGGAACGGCCCGAGACCATCGTGATGCACCTGAACGTTCTGCATCCGCCCAAATCGCCGCGCCATTGCTTCCGTAAATGCGACACCATCGCCGTCCCCGCCGATCTTGCCTTCGCGGGCGAGGCCTGGTCATCGGTCCATGACGCTCTGCCCCTGGTGACCGCGGACAGCGATATCGCGCCCGAGGAACTCGCCCGATTGCTGAGGGCTGGGTTCTTCAGTCCGTCCGACGACGTAGAGGCAGACTCATGGGAGACGCAACTTACCCGCTTCGAGGAAGACGCCCTGCATATGTCGCTCAAGCTGTTGTGCTCGGTCGAGGAAGCCCGCCAGCGCACCATCGCCGATGCGGTATGGCGCGAAATCTTCTGGCTCATGCCGCGCGACCGCACGGTCACCATCGTGGTGCGCGGCGGCAAGGTCAGCGTCGATATCGGACCCGCATGCACGGAAGCCGCAACCGATGCCGGTAATGTGGAGGCGGCCCAATGACTCACTATACCGTCTGTTGCGGCTACGCATCCCACTACCGCAACACTGTAACGGTCGAAGCCGGTACCCTCGGCGAGGCGCTGGAAAAGGCCATCGAGCAAGCCGGCGACGATCCGTGGACCAGGCCAGTCAAACATTCGTCGAGGCCCTGGCCGAGGGAGTGGACGCCGACCCCTGGGGCGATACCGCGATCCCCGTTCCCGACCGTTTCACTGAGAACGGCGAGCCGCCTGTGGTCCCGCTGACCGGCCTCCGCCCGCCCGGCGCCATCGAGGTCGCGGGCGGCACCATCCGCATTCGTTTCGTCGAAGACGCCGGCACCGTCACGACGGAGGCCGCCGGTCCGCCGGCCCCTTCGGGCAACAAACCTCTGGTCACGATCGGACGCAGAGCCGATGGCGCTCCGGATGTGGCCGCCGGCGGCGGCCGTGCACGCGTGCTCATTCTGGATCCCGGCGACACCGGACCGCCGCCGCCCGGCTGATCGCCGGCGCCATTCATCCAGCGCGAACCACCTGCCTTGCGCCACTCCGGGCCGGGGGCTGGTTTCGGCCAGGCGCGGCTGCATCCCCATCATCGATATTCGAGAGGACCATCCCATGAAACTGCTCACCGAAGCACAGCGCACGAAGCTGCTAGCAAATGGGACCCGAAGGGGGGCCGACCATAAGCCCGTGGTCAAACTGTTCAACCCATGCGGCGCGGGCACCTGGCTGCTGTCGGAGCTCGATCCCGAATACCCTGACGAGTGTGGATTCGGCCTGGCTGATTTGGGCTTCGGCACACCCGAATTGGGGTCAATAGGTCTACTCGAATTAACCGAATACCGGGGGCCCTTCGGGCTCGGCATCGAGCGCGATATTCATTTTACCGCCGCTTTTCCCCTGTCCATTTACGCCGAGGCCGCGCGTGCCGCCGGACGTATCGTCGAATCGGGACCCGAACTTGAAGCCGCTGCCCGCGTCCTCGCCGGCAAGCCCGCGGACGCCGCAGGTTCGGCAAAGCCGGCGAACCGGCCGCGACGGACGGGAACCGTAAGCGGCAGAACGGCGTTCCACCGCCGGCTACCCTGAACGGCGGCACCGCGATCGCTTCCCGGCCGCGCTCCACGAACCCTGCCCGGACATGTGCCAAGCCACGGGCCGGCGAGAGCCGGTGTCGAAGCCGGAGGCGGGGCAAAGGGACGGGGGCGCCCGAGGGGCCGCCCGCGCCGCAACTCATCCATTCCACGTGACAGCCTGGAGCATGCCATGACCGAGCCCGATACCATCTCCGCCGACTACTCACTGCGACCGAGCGAACTCGCCAGCACATTGGCGCTGCTGGTCGAGGCTCGGCAACCGGTGGTTGTTTGGGGAGCGCCAGGGTGCGCCAAGAGTCAGATCGCCCAACAGGTCGCGGCGCAAGCCGGCCGTGAGTATGTCGACGTCCGCGCCCTGCTGTTGGATCCGGTCGATCTGCGCGGCATCCCGTGGCGCGACGGCGCCGACCGCACGCGCTGGGCGCCGCCCGCTTTCCTGCCGCCCTCGGACGCGGACGGAAGCTGGCTGATCAATCTGGAGGAACTGCCCTCGGCCCTGCCGATGGTGCAAGCCGCCCTGTATCAGCTCGTGCTCGACCGCAAATGCGGCGAGTACGAACTCCCCGAGGGCGCCGCGCTGATCGCCTGCGGCAACCGCGAGGGCGACCGCGGCGTCGTCCACCGCATGCCGACGCCGCTCGCCTCGCGCTTCGTCCATCTGGAAATCCGGGTCGATGCGGCGGACTGGTGCGCCTGGGGTGCGGGGAATGGAATCGCTCCGGAGGTGCTTTTCTTCGTGTCGATGCGCCCCGAGCTGTTGCACGCCTTCAACCCCCAATCGACGGAGAAAGCTTTCCCGTGTCCGAGGACCTGGGAAATGGTCTCGAACATCGTGCACCGCCGGGGTGGCCTCGATCCGGTTTCCGAGCGCGCTCTGTACCGGGGCACCGTCGGTGAGGCCGCGGCGGTCGAGTTCTCGGCTTTCTTGCAAGTCTGGCACGAACTGCCCCATCCCCGCACCGTCATCGACGATCCCGAGGGCGCCGTGGTCCCCGACAACGCCAGCGCGCTGATCGCGCTCTGCGGCTCGCTCTACAGGATGGCCGACGACATCAATCTCGGCGCCATCGTCACCTACGCCACAAGGCTCCGGCGCGAGGTCGGCGAGTTCCTCGTCGGCTCCTGCATCCGCCGCGAGCCCGCGCTCCAGCACACCCAGGCCTTCATCCAGTGGGCCGCCGCCAAAACCCGCTGACACCTCCCCGGGAGACCAACCCATGAATCTCACCCATGACGCCATGCTCGTCAGCCTGCGGATCAACTCCTGGTCCGGCAGGCTCTACGACCGCCAGGCGAGCCAACAGGTCGCTGTCCATAACGACGCCGACACCAACGCCGGGCGCTACAACAAACGGCTCCTGCCCAAGCAGGCCTTCGCCGCGCTGGCCGCGACCATGAGCAATGCGAGGACCAGTCACTATGCCAACACCTTGCCCTGGGACGACCAGGGCGGCCGCCTGCTCACCGTCGCCAATTACGACCGCTACACCGCCGCTCTGGACACATTGGTCGAGCGCGTGGTGCGCGAGCGCGCCCGTTTCATCGAGGACTATGACGATTACGTCGACCAGGCCCGCCTCGACCTCGGCCGTCTGTTCCGCCTGGAGGACTATCCCGGCACAGAGGCGCTTCAGGGCAAGTTCGCCATTTGCTACCGTATCGTCCCGGTCCCCGACGCGCGCCACTTCATGGCCGACCTGGCCCAGGGCGAGACTGAGCGGGTCAAGCGCGACATCGAGCAACAGGTCCGGACCCGTCTCAACGATGCCCAGCGCGATCTCTACCGGCGCCTGGGCGAGGCGGTCGAGCGTGTCGGCGAACGCTTGCGCGAAGACGAGAACGGCAAGCCCCTGGTGTTCCGCGACAGCCTGATAGAGAACATCAGGGAGCTGGTGGACGTCGTGCCCCGGCTCAACATCTTCGCCGACGACGATCTCGCCATGCTGTGCCGCGAGGTGAAGGACAAGTTCGCCGGCATCGAGCCCGATGCCCTGCGCCCGTCTGGCCGCTTCGATCCCAACCTCCGCCGCCAGGTCAAGCGCGACGCCGATGCGCTCACGGCGCAATTCTCGGGCTACTTCGCGCCCGTCGCCGCGGACAGGGAGGCAGCTTGATGGCCGCCCGCTCCGAATCCGCCCGGCGCGTCAGCGACTGCGTGACCGCGCTGCTGCGCGACCAGCCCTTCTTCGGCAGCTTGGCATTGCGCCTTCCGATCCGCGCCGACGCAACCCGCCAGACCCTGGCCAGCGACGGCAAGGACATTCGCTACGCGCCTCAATGGGTGGCGGACACCGATGCCGACCAGATCAAGACCGCGCTGGCGCGTGTGGTCCTGGCCTGTGCGTTGAAGCATCACACCCGGCGGGGCGGCCGCGACCCGGAGCGCTGGCAACGGGCCTCGCAGCTGGTCACCCACGGACTGCTGCGGGACGCGGGCTTCGCACTGCCGCCAGAGGCCGAGGCCTGGGACGGCATCAGCGCCGAGCAGGCCTACGACCGGCTCCCGGAACCGTCCACCGACGCAGAGGATCCGGGCAGCGCGTGTTCATCCAGCGATGTGGATGACAGTGGCAACGCTGCCGGCCCCCAATGCGGTGACGGCGACGAAGACCAAAGCGATCCGTCCGATCCAACCGATGACGGCAGTCCGCAAGAGCAGGACAAGCCGGGACCGGGCAGCGCGGGCTCGGAACCATCTGGGCAAATGTCCGGCAGCCACGACCCCTGCGGCACCGGTGAGGTCATGGACGCGGACGAACGCCGCGACGACACCAGCGAGTCCGGCGAATCTGCGGTGGACACGCCCGCTGAGGAGCAGGCGTGGGACGAAGCCATGCACCAGGCTGCGAGCCTCGCCCGGGCGCAAGGCAACGCGCCGGGCGCCGTCGAGGAGACGATCCGCCAAGCGCACCGGAGCATCCTCGACTGGCGGTCGCTATTGCGCCGCTACATGACCGATGCCGCGCGCCGCGATTATAGCTGGAGCGTTCCCAACCGGCGTTTCATCGACAGCGGCCTCTATCTGCCCTCGATGCACTCGGAGGGCATCGATACCATCGCCATCATCATCGACACCTCCGGCTCGCTGCCGGGCGAGACGCTGGCCCTGTTCTGGGCCGAGGTCCGCGAGATCGCCGCCGAACTGCAACCGGACAGCATCTTCGTCCTTCAGGTCGACGCGGTGCTGCAGGACGCGGCCCGGTATCCTGCCGGGGAACTACCGGACAGCATCACGATCAAGGGCCGCGGCGGAACCGATTTTCGGCCTGGCTTCGCGTGGCTCCATGAGCATGGGGTGCATCCAAACTGCTGCCTCTACCTGACCGACATGGAATGCGACAGCTTCCCCGAGTCCGCGCCCCTATATCCTGTGGCCTGGTGCGTCTGGGGATCCCCACACGACGATCGATACCGCGAGCCCTGGGGCGAGCGCATCGACATCGGACCAGCCTGATACCGCGGGCCGCGCCTGCATAATCCTCCATCTCCGTGCCCCCGCCCGCAAGGAGGCGGGTTGTGCTGAGGCCGGGTGAACCGGGGTCGGGAGAGCGAGGACACCGGCTTCCGGCACCACCCCGCCCTTCGCCGGAGCCGTAAGGCCCCGGGGCTCCGGCTCCGGCCCGCTCTTTCCAATTGGGAGATCATTCATGCTCGACGCCCAACCGGCGGCGAACGCGCCCGCGCGTCCGCCCACCGTCCAGCCCCTTCCCGCATCCCCAGCTATTGCCGATACCCCGGGCGTCCGCCCGAAGCCTGCCGCGTTGCTGGCCGCCGCAACCGCTCTGCTTCCCAGCCTGGAGGCGGGCCGGGCGCTCGATGCAAAGACCCTGCGCGAGACCATGAGCGCGGCCTTCGGCGCCAGCGACACGCAAGGCGCCTGGTTCTGGAAGGACGCCTACGAAGCGGCCGAGGCCGCAATGGTGCTGTTCGTCCAGCGTTACGGCCGCCTCATGCGCCGCGAGGCCGGCGCCGGACCGGGATCGGCCGCCGCCATGCTCGCCATGCTGGAGACCCTGGCGGCGCTGGAGCCGTCCCAAACAAGGCGGTCGGAGGAACAGCTTGCACTGCAGCAGTTCTCCACTCCCTTGCCGCTCGCCTACGCCGCGCTGCAAGCCGCCGCCATCCGGCCCGGCGACATCGTGCTGGAGCCCTCGGCCGGCACCGGCATGCTCGCCGTCATGGCCGAATGCGCCCTCGGCAAGCGCACCGATGACGCGCGATCGGGGGATCCCCTGCACCTGAACGAGATTGCCGCCGTTCGCGCCGGGTTACTCTCAGGCCTGTTCGCGCACGCGCCGGTCACCCGCCACAACGCCGAGGCCATCGGCGACTATCTGCCCGGCCTGCATCCCACCGTCGTGTTGATGAACCCGCCGTTCTCGGCAAGCCCCGGGGTTCAGCGCACCCGTCATGACGCGGATTTGCGCCACATCCGTTCCGCCTTCTCCATGCTCCCGGCGGGCGGGCGGCTGGTGGCGATCACGTCGGCCGGCTGCATCCCGGGCGATGCCGCCTGGAGCCGCGCCTTCGAGCGCCTCGATCCACCGCCGCGCACCGTCTTTTCCATCGCCATCGACGGGCGCGCCTACGCACGGCGCGGCACGACCTTCGATACCCGGCTGACCGTAATCGACCGCGATCCCGCCAATGCCCAGGGCGTTCCGGTCGACGCGCGGGAATCCGTCCCCACCGCCGCCGGGTTGCTTGCAGCTATCGCCGCCAATGTGCCGCAGCGACAGGCGGTCGTGCCAATATCCGCTGCACTTGTTCCGGCCGGCGATCTGTTCGGCCATGCCGCCGCACGGCCGGCCCCGCGTAAGCGGGCAGCGGCCACCGCGCCCAACACCAGACCCGCAGACCCGAAAGTCCGCGATTGGGGGCCGGTGGCCGAACTCGACTACGAAACTTCACCCGCCAACCCTGAGGGCAAGGTAAGCGAACCGGAGGCCACCCATGCCGGCGTCTACGAGCCCTGGTGTCCCCGGACCGCGCGCATTCCCGGCGCGTGCGAACATCCAACACCCCTGGTGCAATCCGCCGCCATGGCGGCGGTGCCCCATCCCGTGCCGGCCTACCGCCCGATGCTGCCCCTGCGTGTCGTGACGGACAGGCTGCTGTCCGACGCCCAGCTCGAAAGCGTCATCCTCGCCGGTCAGGCCCATGATCGCCATCTTTCCGCGCTCTACCGCATCGGCGAGGGCTGGGAGACCGTCGCGCGGGTCGCCGACAATGAAGATGACAACAGCGATGACGGCAATAACGACGAGACAATGCACTCGGATCACGACACTGATGGCGATGCCGCCGGCGATGGCGAAGCCCTGTCCGCGCCAGTGCGTTTCCGGCGCGGCTGGATGCTGGGCGACGGCACCGGCTGCGGCAAGGGCCGCCAGGTCGCCGCCATCATTCTCGACCACTGGCTGCGCGGCCGCCGCCGGGCGCTGTGGCTGTCCGCCTCCGACAAGCTTCTTGAGGACGCCCGCCGCGACTGGGCCGCGGTCGGCGGCAGCGAAGCCGACATCATCCCGTTGGGCAAGTTCCGCCAAGGGGTCGATATTCCTCAAGAGGCCGGAATCCTGTTCGCCACCTATGCAACCTTGCGCTCGCCCGCCCGCCAGGGAAAGTCCTCGCGCCTCGAACAGATCGTCGGCTGGCTCGCCGATGGCATGCACGAGGACTCCCGCCACGCCTTTGACGGCGTCATCGTCTTCGATGAGGCCCACGCCATGGCCAACGCCGCCGGGGCCAAGGGATCGCGCGGCGATACGGCCCCCTCGCAGCAGGGACGCGCCGGATTGCGTTTGCAGAACGCCTTGCCCGATGCCCGTATCCTCTATGTCTCCGCCACCGGCGCTACTACCGTGCCCGGCCTGGCCTATGCGCGGCGCCTCGGGCTCTGGGGCGGCGCTGATTCAGGCGGCGAGACGCCGTTCGAGCAACGCACCGATTTCGTCACCGCCATGGAGGCCGGCGGGGTCGCGGCGATGGAGGTGGTGGCCCGCGATCTGAAGGCCCTCGGCCTCTACCAGGCCCGTGCGCTCAGCTATGACGGGGTCGAGGTCGAGCTCCTCGAACATCCGCTCACGCCCGAGCAGCGGCGCATCTACGACGCCTATGCCGGGGCCTTCAAGGTGATCCACCGCAATATAGAAGACGCCCTGAAAGCCACCGGCATCATGGAGGGCGATGCGATCCTCAACAAGAACGCCAAAGCCGCCGCTCTGTCGGCTTTCGAGGGGGCCAAGCAACGCTTCTTCGGCCATCTCCTGACCGCCATGAAATGCCCCTCGCTGATCCGGTCCGTGGAGAGCGATCTTGAGGCAGGTCATGCCTGCGTCATCCAGCTGGTCTCCACCGGCGAGGCCCTGCTCGACCGGCGCATCGCCGATATCCCCGTCTCGGAATGGGACGACATCTCCGTCGACCTGACGCCGAGGGAGGCGTGCCTCGAATATCTGGCCCACGCCTTCCCGGTGCAATTGCAGGAACCCTTCACCGACGACGAGGGCAATCTCATGAGCCGGCCCGTGACCGACGCCGAGGGCAACCCGGTCTTGTGCCAGGAAGCAGTCGCTGCCCGCGACTCTCTGATCGAGAAACTCGCGGCATTGCCGCCGGTGCAGGCGGCGCTCGACCAGATCCTGCACCGCTTCGGCGACGAGGCCGTCGCCGAAGTCACCGGCCGCTCGCGCCGGGTCTTGCGGATCGCCGATTCATCCGGCGAGCGCCTGGCGCTGCGCAACCGCCCGGCCTCGGCCAACCTCGCCGAGACCGCCGCCTTCATGGCGGGCGATAAACGCATCCTCGTCTTTTCCATGGCCGGCGGCACCGGGCGCAGCTATCACGCCGATCTCGGCTGCGGAAATACCGCGCGTCGTATCCATTACTTGCTGGAACCAGGTTGGCGGGCCGACCAGGCAATCCAGGGGCTGGGCCGCACCCATCGAACGCACCAGGCCTCGGCCCCCCTGTTCCGCCCCGTCACCACGGATGTGAAGGGCGAGCGGCGGTTTATCGCCACCATTGCCCGGCGTCTCGACAGCCTCGGCGCCATCACCCGGGGACAGCGGGACAGCCAGACCGCCATGGGCGGCGGCGACGCCACCCTGTTCCGGGCCAGCGACAATCTGGAAAGCCCCTACGCCAAGGTGGCGCTGCGCCAGTTCTACATCGCGCTGTGGCGCGGCAACATTGCGGGCTGGTCCATGGACCGCTTCGAGGACGCCACCGGGCTGAAGCTGATCTGGGAAGGCTCGCTCAAGGAAGACCTGCCGCCGATGCCCCGGTTCCTCAACCGGCTGCTGGCCCTGCCCATCGCCGAGCAGAACGAGTTGTTCGCCGAGCTGGAAACCCGCATCGAGGCCAACATCGAACAGGCCATCGAGGCCGGGACCCACGAGCAGGGCGTCGAGACCATCCGCGCCGACTCGCTTGATGTGGCCTCGCGCGAGACGGTTCACGTTCATGAAACCTCGGGCGCCGCCACCGAGCTTGTCGAGATCGTCCGCCGCGACCGGCTCGTGCCACTGACGGCCGGCGATGCCCTCGCCTTGCGCGACGGGCGTCCCGTCATCAACACCCGCTCGAAGCGCGCCGCCGTCGTTCTGCCAGCGCCGTCGCGGATGTTCGAGGACGGCGGGGTCGAGGCCCGGGTCCGCCTGGTCCGTCCCGCCGCCCGCGAGCCCATGGCCGCGGAGGAACTTACCGCCTCGAACTGGGAGGATTCCGGCGAAGATCGCTGGCGCGTGTTGTGGGATGCGGAAATCGAGGGGCTGCCCAGCCACACCGAATCCCGCCTGTGGCTGGTCACCGGCCTGCTGCTCCCCATCTGGGACCGGCTGCCGGGCGAGAACATG
This sequence comes from Alphaproteobacteria bacterium, assembly GCA_965261735.1. Taxonomy (GTDB): domain Bacteria; phylum Pseudomonadota; class Alphaproteobacteria; order SHVV01; family SHVV01. The sequence continues at coordinate 3,479,692 of OZ253470.1, read as the reverse complement.
CGGGTGCGCCGGCTTGCAACCGACGCCGGGGAAAGCCTGCTCGGCCGGGTTCTGACGCCCGAGCAGGCGCACGCATTCCGCGACGCTTTCGGACTGGCCGGCGGACCGGTCATGAGTTCGGCCGAGATGCACGAGGCGATCCTGACCCGCGGTGCGTCCTTCGATCTCGCCAATGGCTGGCGACTCGCAAGGCGGCGCCTGATGGGCGCCGCGCGCGTCGAGATCGAGGGGCCGGACGACGGCGACCTCGCGGCGCTCAAGCGCATGGGCTGCGCCACCGAGATCGTCTCGTGGCGGACCCGTGTGTTCGTGCCCCAATACATCGACCTCGGCCGCATCCTCGATCGCTGGCCGCTCGCGGATGCGAACCCGGCGTAAACCCGCACTCTCCCGCCCGGCATCCGGCACGGGGGCGTGCCAACCCTTGGCTCCGCCCGCTACGCGCGCTTCCGGAGATTTGCGCCTCTGCGCCGCCCGCAGGCACGAACGGTCCAACCCTTCATATGGAAGATATCGTCATGACATCTCATACGCTGCCCGACGATCCCGTCTACGCGTTTTGTCCCGCTTATGACTTCGACAACATGCCGCAGCAAATACGAATCGTTTTCGCCGATATCCCGGGCTACGTCCCCACGGCGTTGGTTGGACTCACACTCGACGATGCGGAGCGGATTTGTGATCGACTCAATGCTCGGCTCGGACTCGACCGGCATGCCTGGTCCGCCATCGCCGGCCGGTCCATGACTGCCGCCCGCGATGAAACCACCCATTGAACCGAGCAGGCCGGCTTACACCCGGTAACTTGCCAGCCGGCATGATGGGCCAGGAGCAGGTCGCGGCAACGTTTTGAGTGAGACCCTCCCGCCCGCACGTTGCGGCACATGGAGGCCGAGGGCAGCACGGCAGAGGCGGTACGGGCGGTGGACGGGGGAGGACAATTCTCCCGGCATCGCCGACATTCTGTCATGCAATCCACGGAGGAACCCTATGTTCGACACCCTCACACCACGCTCCACGACCGGCGAGTTCGAAACCATGCCCTGCGCCCGGCCCGATCCCGGCGGGTTCCTGTCGGAAACCCGGACCGGCACACGCGAAGCTGCAGCTCACATGAAGGATCTGGCGGAACGTTTCGCCGAGCTGCGGAACGCCATCATGCGTCTGCTCAACAACCCGTCCGGCGGCGACCGCGCCGGGCTTCGCCACCAGCTTCTCCATCTCGAGAACACCCTAATGGGCGCAAGGGGCAGCCTCGACGACGTCATCATCGCCATCATGGACGCCAACGACGCGGTCCTTTGACAACCCGCGCGGCGGTTGCCGGGCAAAGTCGTGCCCGCGGTTGCCGCCGTGCGATGCCACCGGACTCTCCGGCCTGCCTCGACCACCGTGCATGAGAGGTTGAGGAAGGCAAAGAGAAGGGCGACGCGCCCAAGGGAAAAGAGAGTTCCCACCGGGCGGTGTCTCAACCCCATCAACCGGAGGTGCCAGATGTTCGATCGCATTCATAGCTCGACCGAGTCCAACGACACCCTTTTCAATCCCGGCAGCACAAGCGATGCCGATCCCGGCTTCGCCGCACCTCTTCCCGATGCCGGCGCGCTGCTGGCCGCGGTCGGAATGCCGGCCCACGCGATCCGCGAGGTTCTCGGCTCCCGGACATATACCGGTGCGGACGGCTGAATAGAGGAAGAGGGGGGCTTAGAGAAGTGTGAAGGGGGAAGGGTCGAGAGAGGCCTGACCCCGTTCGCTAACCCGATGTCATAACCCGGATCATAGGAGATTGATCATGTTCGGATTGAATAACGCGCAGTTGATCGGACGCCTCGGCGCCGACGCCACCATCAGCCACCTCACCAACGGCGGCCGTGTCGCCAATGTCTCGATCGCGACCGATGAAAGCTTCCTCGACAAAAATTCCGGTGACAAGGTGGACCGCACCGAGTGGCACCGCATCGTCACCTTCCAGGACGGCCTGGTGGAGATGATGGAGAAGCACGCGAAGAAGGGCCGTCTGATCTACGTCTCGGGCAAGCTGCAGACCCGCAAGTGGCGCAAGGACGGCGAGGACAGCGACCGGTTCTCGACCGAGATCCTGCTGGTCCCCGGCGGACGGGTCCAGTTCCTCGACAAGCCGAACGGCAACGGCGCACCGGCGATGAACGGCGACACCGTGCCTTCCGGCGAAACCGCCGCGACGGTGGTTGATAGCGAAATTCCGTTCTAGCGGGCCTTCCTCCCTCCCGCATAACTCAGGGCCAGTCCCCGCCAAGTTGGCATGGGGCTGGCCTACTTTTTTGCCGGCGTATCCGAGCCTGCCCCAACTGAGTTCCAAAAGCGTGCACGCGAAGCGGCAGCGCTGCGCGCTCCGCTCCCGCTGCCCTCACCGCGAAAAGTTCGAGGAGGGCCTGAAGGGGACGTCCCACAACAGGAAGGAGAGGTTCCCCATGCAACCGTTTCGCACCATCACTCCCCTAAGGGATCACGCCCATGAACGCCACTGAAATTGCCGCCGCGTTAAGCGCACGGGCCGAAGACGTCTGCCGCCGCTACCTTCCCCGCGGACGCAAGCAGGGCAGATACTGGACAATCGGCGACACAAGCGGCGCCAAGGGACGCTCGCTCTTCGTGCGCCTGGCGCCTCCAGGCATACCCGGTAAATGGACCGACGGCGCGACGAACCAGCATGGCGATCTGCTCGATCTCATCCGTCTGCGCACCGGCGGAGCATCGCTGCGGCACGCCATGGAGGAGGCCCGCGCCTTCCTCTCACTGCCGCCGTCCGCTCCCGCCAATGGCGGAGATCATGCCGGCGGCTACGACCGTGAAGAAGCGGCACGCCGCCTCTGGCGGCGTTGCCGGCCCATCGATGGCACCCATGCGGAAGCCTATCTGCACGCCCGCGCCATCGGCCATTGCCGCTTCCCGGCCCTGCGGTTTCATCCCGATCTCATCCATCGTGCAGATGACGGCATCCACCGCATGCCGGCACTGGTCGCCGCCGTCACCGGCGATGATGGCGCCATCGAGGGCGTGCAACGCACCTGGCTCGATCCCAAGCTACCCGAGAAAGCCAACCTTGTGAACCCGCGCAAAGCGCTTGGGCGGGTCCACGGCCGCGCCGTGCGCTTCGGCGGGTCCGCCTCCGGCGCGACCCTGCTTGCCGGCGAGGGCATCGAGACCGTTCTATCTGTGGTCACCGCCGTTCCCGGCATTCATGCCGCAGCCGCTCTATCGGCAGGAAGCCTTGGCGCCTTCGAACCACCCCAAGACCTCTCCCTGTTGGTCATCGCCCGCGATAAAGACGTGGAAGGCGGGCACGCCGCAAACCGTCTTCAACGCCGCTGTGTGGAACGCAACATTCCCTCAATCGTGATCGTTCCCGAACACTTCGATTTTAATGACGACCTTATTGCCTTCGGAAAAGAAACACTCGCGGTCCGGATCGCGCCCCTTATTGCAAGCGCCAAGCCTGCTGCAACGGTGGAAGAGAGGCGGGGGAGTGGGAGAATAATTACCCCGTCATGATGCCTCATTGTGTCACACGGTCTCACTGTGCCAACCCCTGTGGGGTCCTCCACTTCGCTTCGCTCCGTTACGGCGATAGCGCGCAATGCCACGCCGCTCCGCGGCTAGCGCCGGTGGAATGCGCGACCGTGGCTCAGTCGCTCCGCTCCCTGCGCCCGCACCACTCGCCCATCCCCCCAGCGCAGGCATTCCGGCAATCGTGGCTCCGCTGCGAGCGCGTGAAACAAAGAGTCATCACGACGGGGCAGAACGCCTCGGAGGATAGAAACATTGCATTGGAGAGACTCATGCAGAACTTCATCAGCACCGAAACGTCACAGACCGCAATGGCATGCGAACAGGCCGCCCTGTTCGGCGCGACCCCCGGTCGAGATGAGTTAGACAACCGCGAGATTTGGAACGGGGACGAGGCGCTTGCCGGGATCGAGGAAGCCATCCACATCCTGGCCGGTGTGGTCGCACCGGACGGCACGCAACTCGCCGACGAACGCGAGAGCCTCCTCTGGGGCTTCGTCAATGCACTGCACGCCCAGGTCCAGCGCCTCGACCGCGGCGTCGACAAGATCGCGCCCGAGATGAAAGACCTCGGCCAGGAACAGGACGGCTCCGAGATCAAGTCGCGCGAACTGGAACTCCTCACCGACCGGGTCCAGAACCTTGGTGATCGCCGCGACGCCTTCGAGGCCATGCGCGACCTCGCCGCCGAGGGATACCGCGCCGAGACCGGCGACACCTGGCGTCCGCGCAACGGATCGCACAGCAGCCAGACCGGTAAACTCACCTCAGCCGCCATCGACGCCCGTGACTACCTGCGCGCCCGCAAGGATCGTGAAACCTCCGCGCATCTGCCCGAGGGCACCTTGGTCGCCTTCACCGGCGGCAAGGACTTCGACGACGTCAACGCCATCTGGCGCTCGCTGGACAGCATCAAGATCAAGTACGAAGATATGGTCCTGCTGCACGGCGGCGGACCCGGTGCGGAGAAGATCGCGGCAAGCTGGGCCGAGAAGAACGGCGTCCACCAGGTCGTATGCAAACCGAATTGGGATCGAGATGGCAAGGCCGCGCCCTTCCGACGCAACGACGTCCTGCTGAACTTCCTGCCGAAGGGCCTCGTCGCCCTCCCCGGCTCTGGCATCACCAACAACATGATCGACAAGGCACGCAAGATCGGAATCCCCGTTCTTCTCGCCGCCGCCTGACGATACCCTTAAGGGCCGGTCCCAGCCACCACTCGGCGCGGGATCGGCCTTTTTTTGTGCCGGTTGGTTAGAGTAGAAACCCATGGCGGGACGCTTCGCGCCACCGCCAACCGTGCGAGCTTACGCTCGCTGGCGGCTCGCCGTTCTTCGAACGATGCATCGCCGCCGATCGGCTCGGCGCTTCGCGCCATCGCCGTACGCGGGCGCTGAAGCGCCACGCTAGCGCCCGGCCATCCCCCATTGCAACTTCACTATCCACATCCGGAAAATCGCCACGACGAACCCATGTGCGCCGTCATTCGTCTTAGAACGGATCTTTGCCTTCTTCGGACACCATGGCCCTGGCAGCCTCGGCAACCTTCCTTCCCGGCAACACGCCCTTATCCAGAAACGTTCGCAGACTGCGCTCCGTGATTTCGATGCCGCCCGATTTCAACACCTCATGCATTTGAGCCACCGTAACGCCCTTGGCCTGTTGCTCGACCAATCGCTTCCGCAGACGGTCCAGCACATCCGCCAGGCTCAGCTTCGGCGGCACAAGTTTAGCCAATTCACCGTCTATAGCATCGAAGTCGATATCCGCTTCGTTGAAGCGTTTCGCCGGCATCGTCCATCTCCCCGTTGTTTCCGGAATCCGCGATCATGCCCGGATTCTGCGATTGGCCCGACAGCCGGTCAATTCCACCCTTCGACTGGCCAATTCAAATGTCCCGCCCCGTTCCAAGGCAGGGCCAATCTTCCCCTTGATTCCCTTTTTCGCAGTCTATATCCTCTCGCGAAACATGTCGAGTAGTTCTAACGCAGGCACACCTCTGCACCAAGGTGCATTGATCTCGATAAATGTAATGAACTTTGCCCGGATTTGTAAAGACCGCGCGGCCATTTCGTTGAGCCTCTGTAAAATACAGGAATTCCCAAGGCTGGAATCATGAGAGCTACGACAATCATATTCCAGCTGTACTCCGGCCAGGTTGCATCCCTATCCGGCAATGTCGTTACCGAGTTGGCGTCATGGTAGCCACTCTGGCCCAAGCGGCATCGGCCGCCTATTACCTGGAGAGCCAGCGCTCCTTTCGTCATCCCAATGAGTACTACACAGCGGGAGAAGAACCGGATGGCGTCTGGTTCAATCCGAAGGGCCTGTTCGGCCTTGCCGACCACGGCAAGGTCGACAGCAGCGACTTCCACCGGCTGTACAACGGCTTCGCACCGAACACCGGAGGCAAGCTCACACAAAACGCTGGCAGCGAGCGGCGCTCGGCGGGTCTCGACATGACCTTCAGCGCCGACAAGAGCGTCTCAGCGTTATGGGCTGTCGCCGATCCTGATCTGCGTTCCGATATCGAGCAGGCGCATAAAGATGCGGCTCGGGTAGCGCTGGAGGAAACAGTGCTGAGGCATTGCGCCTATACCCGCATCCGTAACCGGGACGGCGAGATCGAGGTGCTGCCCGCCGATATATCGGCCGCGATGTTCCAACATGGAACCAGCCGGGACAACGACCCGCAACTGCATACCCACTGCGTGATCTTCAATGCCGCCCGCACACACCGGGACGGCAAGTACCGGGCACTGCACCAGCACCCGGTCTACACCTGGATGAAGGCGGCGGGAGCGGTCTACCGCAATGCCATGGCATGGAGCCTCCAAGAACGTCTCGGCATCCGCATCGAACAATATGGGAAGGATGGAGAGTTCACGCGCATTGCAGGCATGCCCGGGGACCTGATCGGTCACTGGTCGAAGCGCCGGGCGGCGATTATCGAAGCGGCCCGGGAGATGGGCTTTACGGTCGAGGGCAACGCGCCGCGGGCAGCGGCGGCGAACAAGATCACACGGGCCGGAAAGTCGCCCGACAATGATCCTGAAATTCGCCACCGGCGCTGGCGAGGCGAAGCGGAGGGGTATGTCGAGCGCGAAGTGCTGATCGTCTCGCTTTTGGGCAAGGCCGAAGAGATAACGCAGCAACAAATCCGAGACCTGACGGAAGTGCTGGAAGAACTGCCGGAACGCCTCACGCGCGAGGAGGCGGTGTTCCGCCTGCCGGATATCGTCGAGCGGGTGGGCAATGCCACCGCCGGTCTCCTGAACCGTGATGCGGTTGCGACAAGCATCGAACGTGTGCTTCTGAGCCCAGAGATCGTGCGCCTGACCCGCCCGCCACGGTCGGCCGAAGGCCGGGCCGACATGGCGCATACCAGGCTCTATTCAACCCGTCACAATCTCCAAATGGAGCTTGAAGTCCGTGACATGGCGGCAGGAATGGCCGTCGGTACGGGACATTCCCTATCCGCCCAGGCAATCGAGACAAAGGTGACGGGACTGCTGAAGGCGGGTTATCCGTTGAGCGAAGAACAGATCACGGCAATACGGACGGTCAGCTCATCCGGTGGGAGGGTTGCCATCATCGAGGGGGCAGCGGGCTCGGGCAAGACCACTACGCTCCGGCCAATCGCCGATCTCTACCGTGAACATGGACAGAGCATTATCGCCACCGCCGTGGCCTGGCGGACGGCAGTGGCGTTGGGCAATGACGTCGATGCGCGGCCGTTCTGCGTCGACAAGCTGCTGCGCCTCGCCGCGCGGGGCGGCATCGAGATCGATGGAAATACCACTATTATTGTCGACGAAGCGGGGATGCTGTCGACCCGCCAGGCCCATCATATTCTCAGGCTCTCAGAACGCCATGGAGCGAAAATCGTCTTCGCGGGCGACACGCACCAGCAACAACCGGTGGAAGCGGGACCGGGGTTGAGGTTGATCCGTGACGCCGTTGGCAGCGTGCGGGTGGACCGCATACGGCGGCAAAAGTCAGACCTTGAGGATATCCTGGTTCATGTCCACGGCGAAACACCGGAGGCTGCGCGGTTCCAGGCAGGGCTTATGGGTGAGCAGGGACGCGCCCGCATTCTCTCGGATTACGAATCAATAGAGGAGAAACCCGAGTTCACGCCGTGGCAGGTTGCCGCGTCGGAGGCGCTGCGCGACGGCGACGCGGCATCGGCCATCGCGGGTCACCATGCAAGAGGCCGGTTCCATATCGGGTACGACGAAGAAAAGACGCTGACCGGTCTGGTTGATGACTGGGACCGCTACCAGCGGGCGAACCCCGGCAAGTCCACCGTGGTGCTGGCGCGCACGCGGGCCGAGGTGCGGGCGCTGTCGCATCTGATGCGGGAACGCCGTTTCGCCGTGCTGACGGATGGAGAGCGCGCTGATACGGACCGGGTGACGGTTATTGTAAGCAGGGGTACGGAAGACGAGCGAACAACCTCTCCGCTGGAGATCGTGCGCGGCGACCGGTTGCGCATCGGCGCCACCCACTGGGAGAAGCAGTTGTTCAACGGCACCGTGGTCACGGTGGAGGACTTCAAGGTTGAGAGGGGTGAGGCCGGTACGGAGCCGAGTGTCTTGATTTCTGGCCATACAGAGGACGGACGAAAAGTCAGCTTTCACCACGATGAGATCCGCGATTGGTACGGCAATATCCGCCTCGATCACGGTTATGCGCTCACTATTACCTCGGCCCAGGGCTTGACCGTTGACCGGACATTCCTGCTGGCCGATGCAAGGCCGGCGCGTGAAACCATCTATCCGGCGGCTACGCGCCATCGCGAAGGGCTCGACATTTACGTTAACCGGGCACCGCTTGCTCTCGATATTGCCGACAGGCGAGCGGACAACGACCGGGAAGTTGCGGTGACGGACACCGAGATCCGTGCCTATCTGGCCGAGCGCTGGTCGCGCTCGCAACCCAAAGAAGCGGCGCTCGACTACATGGCCGATGGCATATGGGAAGACCGGCGAGAGCATGTCCGAAGAATCAATTCCCGGTCAATCCAAGAAACTCAGGGAGGACCGCCGGAAGCCCTGGCAGCGGCGAACGACAACGCCCTGGCCCGTATCGCGCGGGATGTCCGGCGCACCGCCTTCGGCTGGCGTCATGCCCAGGCTGTCTCCACCTTCGCCGCTGGCCGTGAGGAAATTCTGGCGGCATACGACGATCTGCGCGAGCGCACTCGCACGCAAGGCGATGCCGTGGCGCTTGGGCCTGCTTTCCAGGAGACGCTCACCCGCCATGCGGTGTTGCTGAAACAGGCCGAGACCTTCCGCGCCCGGCCGGACGACTTCGCCTCCCTGCTGGAAGAACGCGGTGGTATCGGGCGCAAGGATCTCGACGCCTTCGAGGATCTCCTTACACGGGCGCGACGCCACCGGCGCGCGGCCACGATGCGCCACGTACATCGGATGAAGAAGGAAGCGGAACAACAGGGGCTCGAACCGGAGATACGCCAGGGAGTGTCGCCGATCAGGGGCGAAGTCGCCGAGACAGCGGGCAGCGTGCCAGCCGGGCACATTCAACCGGCCGGACCGGACGATGGCAGACGGCATACCCCGGAGCAGGCTTCACCCCCGATTGAAACTGTTGTCATGCCAACCGAACGGAACTTTGCCGGAGATCCTCCGGCAGTGGACAAACCGTCCGTACCCACGGAAGAACAGATCGCCTGGGACACCTATTCGGCATTGCGACAGGACTGGAGCCGTCACCTCGCGACCGCGGAACGGGCTGGTGTCCATGCCATATATATTGACGGCTATAAACAACTCCGCGCGCGCATGGAAGCGTTGGCCGAAAACCCGGCCCTTGAAGATCGTCCGCGCCGGTCGCTCGGAAACGTGCTGGCCCAACTCGACGAAGGGACCCAAACCCGCCGTGAAATCGAGGATTACCTCGCGGCGGTCAAGGACCGGCAGGAATATCGCACCCAGGTGCTGGAAACCGTCGCGATCGATTTAAACAAACCAGTTACCGGTCTCACCGGCTATGACAGGTGGCGGGCGGACATCGACAGGCTGGCCGAGACCGGCCAACGTATCATGGACGATCATGATACCTACGCCTCCCATCTCAACGGCATCCCGCTCGGCCTGGAGCACATGCGCTGGGCGCTCACCGATATCGGTAGATTGATCGGCAGGGACGACAGGCAGATATCGGAGACCGCTGAAAGAGAGCGTCAAAGCGAACAATCCGCACCGCGGGAGACGCACGAGGACCGCCAGCGCCGGGCGGAAAGGGAGGCCCAAGAGTTCAGCCGGCTGCAGTCAGCCGCGTATAACGCAACGGGGGAAGAACGCAAGGCGGCGCAAAAGGAATTGGACGACTATGTTGAGCGCCACTCCAATAAACGCGAAACGGCCGAGGAAGAAGAGCGCCAGACCCACAAAAGATCCCGGGGACGCAGCATGGGCATGTAGCATGCATCGCGCTCGTCGCTACGTATCATTCAGCCTTGAAGTTTGACCCCCTATCGGCGTGCAATATTGATGAAGTGGACGCCGATTACCCCCGATAGGGGGTCAATATTCCACGCCGATTAACAAGCATCGGCGCCTCGGCCCAGAACGGCGAGACCGGGCCGTTGGCAGCGAGGGGACCTCCCAGGCGAGCACTCCCCACGCAGCGGCCTTGAGGTCGGCCGGCGGTTGTGATCGCAGCGGAAAGGGCGCCGCCTTGATGGCCGGCGCCCCGTCCGCCGTGTTGCGCCACTTCGCAAGATAATCCGGGTTGCGTTTAAGAAACTGCCACGCCCTAGCCGCTCCAGTCTCCGACATCGTTAACTCTCCCGCTTACCGTTAACCTTCCGTCAAACCTCGTTGGCCACTCCAGCTCAGAGAGCTAATCTAAATTTCACCAGCGCAGCATCAGGCGCACCGTGGCCCCGTGCTCGGGCGACCTGCCATTGCTCTCAAGGCGCGTTCCTTCCAGGCCAAGCGCAAGTTCGAGGCCTTCGCGGCGCACCGCGCCCAGCCGCCAGCCGAGACGGAGATCGCGTCCGCCCTCCCGCAGCCCGAGACCGAGATAGGGCGTTCCGGTGTAGCGCCCGGCGAGCGCCGGGAAGCCCCAGGCCGCCTCCACGCCGAGCCGCCCGCCCGGCGGCGGGGTATTGTCAAGCGCCAGGCCCGACATCGTCTCGGGTCCCAGCAACGCCTCCGCGCCGCCCGTTGACGACGCGCCCCAGGACGGACCGACACTGAGCGACAGGCCACGGTCCGAGGATGGGTCCGGATCGAAGATCAACGCACCCGACACACCCCATTCGCGGAAGTTCTCATCCTCGTGGGCCAGCAACGCGCGCGCGTTCAATTCCAAACCGAGCCCGCTTTGCTCATCGGCGTAGGCGAGGCCGCCGCCGAGATCGATGCCGAAGCCGGTCTCCGCGTCGCCGCCGTCATGGCGCATGCCGATCCCGATGGACGGCGCAAGCGATGCGCCGCTGTCGAGTGCCACCAGCCACGAGCCGTCAAGCCCGAGCCGCAGCCGGCTCACGTCCGCCGCCGACGCCGCCAGACCGTCCGCCGCCGCCGAGGTGGTGCGCACCATCAGCGCATCCGTGGTCAGCGCGAGATCGAAGCCCGCCGCCTCCGTCCGGGGCATGAGGTCGCCCCGCGCCCCCACCGCCACCATCGCCAGATCGATACCGGTGCGGATGGTCTCGGTGGTGTCCGGCTGGGTCAGCTTGATGTTGCCCTCCCCGTAACCGGCCACGCCCCAGGCCGACAGCCGTTCGTTAATATCGTAGCCGACATAGGGGTAGACGCCGGTCAGCGAGGAATCGAGTTCGCCTTCCGTGCCGTCCAGCCCGTAGGTCCCTTCGCCTTCACTGACGCTCAGCGAACCCCCCGCGATCCAGCGCCCGGAGGCGTAGTCGGCCCCGAGCATCGCCGTGGTCAACTCGCCGTCGAGGGTGACGCCACTGTCCTGCCCCGAGAAGCTCGAATACGCGCCCCGGCCCCACACGGCTGCGAACCCGCCGCCGCCGGTCTCGCCGGTGACCGCGAACGCGCTCCCGGTGATCAAATCGCGCGCGGTCAGGCTGAGCGCCGCCGACGTGCCGGGATCCGTCCCGGCCAAACCGCCCGCTATCCAGTCCGAGTGTGCCCGCAGGCCGTCCTTCGGCGCCGTCTCACCGGACCCGGCCAGGGCCGTATCCGCCGGTGTATCCGCCAGTGTATCCGACCTCGTATCCGCCGCCGTGCCGAGGTTCCACAACCCCGCGACGTTGGCTTGCATCCCGGGGTTGCGCGGCGCGGCCAGCCGCGCTTGCACGCCGTCTAACACATGCTCGGCCGCGGTGCGGCCAAAGCGCGCCATCAAAGCCCGCGGCAGCGGGTCGCTGTTCCTGATTGTTCCGGTCGCCTCGGCTCTCGTGATCGAGACCGTCTCCGATGTGTCACCGCACACGCGTGCATTGCTGATCTTGACCTTCACGGTCTCGCCGTTATCGTTCATCGAGTCGTCGATGATGCGGACGAAGGGCTTGTCCACCCGTTTTCCGATCTGCATCCAGTACGTGGCTTTCGGGAACTTGAGGTAGTCCGTTCCTTCCGTGGCGGTGCCGCCCGAGATGGTCTCGAAGTCGTAACACACATAGTCGTCATGCTTCCGCGAGAGCCTGACTCTGAAATCGAGGTACCCGTTGTCCTCGTCCCCGGTCGCGTCTCGGATCTCAATGGTCAGACCCGGCACGTTGGTCGTGGTGGTCGGCGGCGCGGTGATCGTTCCCGTCGCCTCGGCCCTCGTGATGTCGAGGTCCTTTATTTTGTCGCCGTACGCATCGACCACGCGCGCGTTGCTGAGCTTTACCTTCACCGTCTCCCCGGCGGCGGCGACTGTGTCCTCAATGAGCGCGAAGCCCATCTGCGCGGTCTTATCTCCCGCCAGAATGACGTGGGTGTAGGTGCGACGAGCATGGTAGTCGACGCCTTCGGTGGCGGTGCCTCCCGAAATCGTCTCGAAGCCGACCTTCACCGTGTTCTGGAAGGCTCGCGAGAGCGTGACCTCGAACAGGAGGTGGCCGGCGTTCTCGGCGGCGCTTGCGTCCGCGATCGAGAGGGCAGGCGGGAGAGTTCCCCTGACGGCGATCTTGAGCTTGCCGGCAAGGTCACTCCAGGTTGTAGTAGTCGTAGCCCGCTGCCGCGAACTGTTGGCGATGTTCCATCCGCTCGCCTTCCCCGAATCTTCGGCATTACTGGTCGTGACCTCCAAGTCGTATCGAAGGTTACTGCCTGATCCCAGCTCCTCGAACACCACGAAGTAATTGGTGTCCTTTTCGAGGGTCGCATTGGCCGGCGCCCTGAAGGTGTTGATCGCGTCGTCGTTAAGCGTCGCCGGATTGGTCAGCACGTACAGGCTGGTGCCGGGATTGCCGGATGAGGTCGTGTAGATGCTCACCTTTGGCCGAGAATTCGACCCGAAATCATCTACCCGGACTTGAATTGCCGAGAGCGTATAGCCGCCTTCATTGTCGCCGGTCCTGAACTGCTGTGCTTGAAGTTGCCAGAGATGTCCGTGGGGACCGACTTCCCGGACATCGGGATCGGTGCTCTGACCGGTGTTGGAGACGAAGGTGGTCTTCTGCGCCTGCGCCGGCAGCGGCAGGGCTAGGAGCGCGGCGACGGTCACGAGGAGCCCGGCCGCCAGGCCGCGCGCCGCGAGGCACCGGCCGCGCCGACGCTCTGACGCCGACGCCCGGACTTGCCGTCCATGAGCACGGCCTTCGCACTGTTGCGACGCTAGAGGACGTCTGGACGGACCGGCAGAATTGTTGGTTGCCGCCCGAGGGCCGGCGGGACAGTCGTCACGGGAAGAAAGGGACGAGCCGTGTGTGTGCGGGGATTCATGCGCTTGTCTGGACGGGTATCCGCTCAGCCAGGACATGACGCGCCACGGCGACCAAGACCACGCCGAAGCTCTCGGTTCTCGGCTCTCACTATTTATGGCTACCTCACTCGCCTCAACCGACGCCGCCGCCGGACCACGAACCGGCACTTCCATGGCGAGGTCATCACCGCACACGGCCGAACCACACGCCGCGATCACTTGTCGCTCCAGCCCCATTACCGCTACCCCCATAGTTGTCGTTGCCATTGTCTTGTTTGGTGCGGAATAGACGCCGGCCATCCTCGCGACCTCGCTCCTATGCGGCGCATCGCACGGAGCCGTTTCCCTGTCGCTTCCTCAGTCATGACCCAAGCGCATCGGTAGGCACCCTCCCTCGCAGTTCGCACAACAGCGCCGCAGGAGGCTCTGCCCCCGGCGGCGCTGTTGGTGCGATGGATGCAAAGAATAAGCGAGGTGAGCGCTGGCGCGCCTCCCCAATATTGGGGAGAATTGGCGGTTTTTTATTGGAATATCAGAAATTTAAGGCAAACCGGACGCGGTCAGCGCCGACCCGCGGCTGCTTCCGCCTTCAGCGCCGGGGCTCCGGAGCGCCGGCCAGCGACAGCATAAGCCGCACCAGATCCGCCAGCCGCGACAGACCGTGTTTCGCAAACATGTGCTTCACATGCGAGCGGATCGTGCTTTCGCCGCGGCGATCTCGCCGACGTTCATGCCTTCGGCCAACAGCACCGCCACGCGGCTCTCCATCCCCGTGAGGCCGAGAGTGGCCGCAGCCACGGCCGGATCGATGCGGGTTTGGCTTGCCGGGTCGGCGACCAGCACCAGCGCCGCGACCGGCCAGACCCGCAAACCCGTCTCCTTCCGGCCCACCGGGTTGACGTGCAGCACCAGCGGCGGCTGGGCAGAAGGGCGCCTCACCGTGGCCGAGCCGCCGGCGCCCTGAGCCCCGAACGCTGGTAGGGCGCGCGTCAACAGCCCTTGGAGTTCGCCATCGTCCTCCGGCGTGCGGGCGTACAGAAAACCGTCCTCGTCGTACAGACCGTCACCGGTCCGCAGCAAATCCCGGGCGCGGTCATTCGCCGCCACGATCCGCCCGCGCCCGTCGAGCTGAACGATGCCCAACCCGGTGGTGTCAAGCAGCTTCGCAAGGGACGCGCCCACAGCGCCGGCTCCTATGAAAGCGGTACTGGCACGAAAGATCTGGTGTTCGGCTGGACCGTGCCGGCCAACATCCCTGATGACGGTGCCGGCCTCGTCGTTCCGACCAATTTCCAGCACCACGGGCTCGACACAACCCGCGGCCTGGTGCTGGATGGCGGCACGATCAAGAGCACCGGCGGGGTCGCGGTGAACATCCGCCACGGGCAGTACGATACGGATTCGCGGGTGGATACGACGGAGCCGGTTCTTACGGCCGGGGCCGACGGTGCGACGGTCGACGGCACGGCGCTTATGCTCACATTCCAGGACCCGGATGAGGGCAATTCGGCGGACCACCTAGACGAGGCCTCGGCGCCGGCGGACTTTGCCGTCACGGTCGCGGGATCGGCGCGGACCGTGTCGAGCGTGAATGTGAACGGCTCCACCGTGACCCTCACGCTCGCTTCGCCCGTGGGCCATGCCCATACGGTCACGGCGGGCTACACGCCAGGAACGACCAAGATCCGAGACCGGTGGGGCAATGAGGCGGCTCAGATTGCCGGGCGGTCGGTGCGCACCGACAGCCCCGAGCCGTCGCTGTCGATCGAACCGGTGACGGTGGACGAAAGCGACGGCACGGCCACCTTCACGTTGACGCTAAGCGGCCCGAGCGCAGAGTCGACTACGCGACCGGGGACGGCACTGCGACGGCGGGGGCGGATTACACAGCGGCGAACGGCACCCTCACCTTTGCGCCGGGAGAAACGACCAAGCCCATCAGCATCACGATCGCCGACGACACTGTCGAAGAGGATGGCGAGACCTTTTGGTAATGCTCAGCAACGCGGTGAACGCGTCCATCGCTCAAGCGGCGGCGGCGGGAACCATCACGGACGATGACCAGGCGGCGTCAATTCTGTCGGGCCAAGTGACGGAGTTGATAGCCACGGCGACGGTGAACAAGGTCACACTGACCTGGACGGCACCGTTCGGCACGATCCTCGGCTACCGGATCGAGGCGTCCTACGACGGCGGCACGGTCTGGGCCGAGGTAGAAGACAATACGAACGGGACCAGCATCGCCTACGCGCACGGTTCGGGGCTGATGGCGGGCGAGACCCGCGACTACCGGGTATCGGCAGCGCCCTACCGGGTCAAGGTGGACTATGCGACGTCGGACGGCACGGCGACGGCGGGATCGGACTACACGGCGACGAGCGGGGCGCTCATCATCCGCAGCGCAGGAGACACACGAGGAACGTCAGCGCCGGGCGCAAAGGGAGGCCCGCGAGTTCAGCCGGCTTCAGTCAGCCGCGTACAACGCAACGGGGAAAGAACGCAAGGCGGCGCAAAAGGAATTCGACGACTATGTTGAGCGCCACTCCAAAAAGCGCGATACGGGCGGGGAAGAAGAGCGCCAGACCTACAATAGATCCCGGGGACGAAGCATGGGCATGTAACAGCCTCGCGGCTGGCGAAATCCGCCATCTCGTCGACCTCCCGAAAAATGGTACGGCCTCTCGACGATGTTGGAGAATGCGGCACCCACGCGCCGGCGGACCTCCGACCTGGCCTTTAGTCTCATGATCGAATCCGAATAACCTCGAAGCACTTCGCCCCGAATACGGCGAACGGTCAGTCCGCGTCCAAACCAGCGTTGATCCTAGTGTCGGTAGAATGGCAGGATCGGCAATGCTGCATTTACGTCGGCTGGCGGAGGGGGTTGAGACGCCCGCTGCGGAGAGGAGATGATGTTGTTCGTTGGCGAAGCGATGCGCTTTGCGGTCGCGGGCGCAGAGCTATTGCGCGAGCGGTTGCAGAGCGGGGTGAGTTACAACCCGCTGTCGTCCCGCACGGCCCAGGATCCCTATCCCGTCTATGCGGCCCTTCGCACCGGGGATCCGGCGCATCGCAGCCGATTGCTGAAGTCCTGGCTGTTCACGCGCCACAGCGATGTCGATGCCATCCTGCGCGACCACCGGCACTTCGCCAGCGACCCGCGCAAGGGTACGCTGTCGTCCCGGCAGCATACCATGTTGCCCCCGCCGGACGAGTTCACCCTGCTGTTTCTCGACCCGCCCGACCACACGCGGCTCAGGGCACTCGTGAACAAGGCGTTTACGCCCAAGGCGGTCAACGACCTGGAACCGCGCATCCGTGGCATTCTCGGATCGCTGCTGGATGACATTGAGGACCCGGCCGGCTTCGATCTCATGCAGGCGGTGGCCCGGCCCTTGCCGGTGATCGTGATGGCCGAGATGCTGGGCGTACCGCCGGAGGACAGGGAGCGGTTTAGGATCTGGTCGGCCCAGCGCGCGCGTTTGCTCGAACCGATGATCGGCCCGCGCGAGCGCAACGCAGGCGAGACGGCCTCCCGGGCGTTCGACGCCTATTTCCGGCCGATCATCGAGGCACGGCGGGCCGAGCCGAGGGACGATATCGTCAGCGCGCTGGCGCGGGCGGAGGACGACGGCGGACGCCTGACCGAACGCGAGACACTGAACATGCTGCGCCTGCTCCTGACCGCCGGCAACGAGACTACCGCCAACCTCATCGGCAACGGCATGCTGGCTTTGCTTCGTCATCCCGAACAGCTTCAGCGGCTGCGGAACGACCCAAGCCTGATCCCGGCGGCGGTGGAGGAGTTGTTGCGTTTCGACTCTCCGGTGCAGGCGGATTTCCGGCGCGTGCTCGTGGATTGCGAGGTGAACGGGTTTGCACTGCGCAAACGCGACAACGTCGTCCTGCTTCTCGGCGCGGCGAACCGGGATCCGGACGTCTTTGAGGATCCCGACCGCCTCGATGTCGGACGCAGCCAAGGTTCTCATCTGTCGTTCGGACGCGGTATCCACCATTGTCTCGGTGCACCGCTCGCACGCCTGGAAGGCCGGATCGTTCTCGAGATGCTGCTCGAACAGTTCCCGCAGATGGGCTTGCTGGGGGAGCGCCCTTGGTTCCGCAAAGGCATCGTGCTCCGGGGCCTTCAATCGCTGGCGGTGCGGTGTGTCAGGGCCTGAGGCATTGCTGCCATGGCCGACTGTGAAAGCACGATCCGCTCGCATGTGGAGCACATGTTCGCTAGGCACGGCCTGTCGCGGGACGGCGCTCCGGGGTCCCGGCGCTGAGGGCGGAAGGGGCAGCGGGCCGGTTCTGACTTCGTCTGGCCTACCTTAAGCTCCTGAGGCACTCCAAAAACCGCTAAATCTCCCCAATGTTGGGGATGTGCGGAAACGCGCGGACACCTTATCCTCCAAGCCCGCGTCAGCGCCGCAGGTAGTGGCGCCCCCGCGACAGCTGTGTCCAAGGTTGCAACGGATCCTATGCGGAACAAGGGAGGGCTCTTGCTGGCCGCGCCGATGGGGTTCGAGCCGACCGAACGCCCGCGAGCGAAGGCGCGGCGATGAGCGAACGGGAGGCGTTTGACCGCATTCTGGCCTCGTTGCACGAGGCGGCGCTCGACCGTGCCCACTGGTCGACCGCCACCGCGCTGATCGATGACACCCTCCGCGCGAATGGTAGCAGCATGGTGTTCGGCGACGGGCGCTCCGAAGAGGACATCCAGATCTACTTTGCGTGGTACTTCTTCCGTGGACAACGGTACCGGGAATTGGAGCGTGACTACTTCGAGAACTACTACGCCCTGGACGAACGGGTCCCGCGCCTGCGGCATCTGCCTGACAGCCAGCTGTTCCACATCACCGACCTCTACACCGAGGAGGAACTGAAAACCTCCGCGTCATACAATGAGCTGCTGGCCCGCGGGCACGCTCGGAACAGCATCAATGTGCGCCTGGATGGGCCCAATGGCTCGCGCATCGTCTGGGTCGTCAACGACCCGGTTGACGGCGACGGCTGGTCGTCAGCCCAGCTCGACTCGATCCGGCGTCTCCTACCCCATATCCGTCAGTCCGTGAGCGTCCAGCAGGCGCTGGCCGGGGCCGGGGCTCTGGGCGCGTCCTTCGCGAAGCTGCTCGACACCACCGGGTTGGGCATCGTCCAGCTCGACGGGCGCGGGCGTATCGTGGTGGCGAACGACCGTGCCCGGGATTTGCTGCGGACCGGCAACGGTCTGTTCGACGAAGGCGGTTTCCTGTACGCCCGCATGCCGGAGGACAACGCCAACCTCCAGGGGCTGTTGACGCGGGCGTTGCCGCCGTTCGGGGCTCAAGGCGCCGGCGGCTCGGCGATGCTGAGACGCTCATCGGCCCTGCCGCCGCTGGTGCTGCACGTCAACCCGGTGGGCCAACAGGAGACGGACTTGCGGGTCTCGCCGATCGCGGCGCTCGTGCTGGTCGTCGACCCGGCAAGCCATACTCGCATCGATCCAGCCGTGGCTGCGGTGGCTCTTGGCCTCACAGGGATGGAGAGCAGGGTGGCGGTGCTGTTGGCCGAGGGCATGAGCGTCCGCGAGGTCGCCGCGGCGACCGGCCGCGGGGAAAGCACGATCCGCTCGCATGTGAAGCACATGTTCGCCAAGCATGGCCTGTCACGGCAGGCGGACCTGGTGCGGCTGGTGCTGTCGCTGGCCGGCGCTCCGAAGCCGCGGCGCTGAACGAGGAAGTGGCGGCAGGCGGACACTGAGCAAAGAAGTGGCAGGCCGGCGCTGAGCTCGTCTGCCTTTCCCCAAATCTTTCCAATTTGTGGGAAGCACACCGACTCGCGACTCGGTTACGTTCCGGCGTCGCTGGGCGCAGACCCGGCGAGAACCGTTGCACCGGTCGCGAGGATGGACGGAGTCGGGCTACGCTTTCGACAGACCACCGGTTTCTCGAACCTCCGCCGGCTCAGCCCCATGTGTTATTCCGCGCGGAAACCTGACCCCCAGAATCAAGAAGGAGTTTCCCATCCTCGGTCCGGTCTCGCGGTTCGCAGCCCGCGCGGCGATGGCCTCCGAGAAGCAGGGCCGGTACCTCGAATCCCATGTCGCCGTCATGGGCTCGCGCGGGAAACTGACGGAAGACAGGGTCATGGCCATTGCTGGCAACGTCGGCCTCGACGTCCGACGCCGTCGCCGCGACATGGAGGATCCCGCCATCGAGAACTACCTCGACGAAACGATCCGCCTAGCCCAAACGCTCGGCATCCGTGGAACGCCGGCCTTCGTGATCGGTGACACCTTGGTTCCGGGCGCCGTCGACGGCGTCCGCCTGAAGGAACTCATGCCAGGGCCCGGTCGGGCGGCTAAGGCGAGATCCGACTGCGTTGTCCTTGGCGCCGGGCAGCCGCCGAAGGTAGGGATTGTCACCGCCAGCTCCGAGCCAGTGCCGCCCTGTGCGCCGCCGCGTTCGACCGCCTTGCCACCGACGATCCACCGCATCGCGGGATCGCGTCCGAGACGGTCGGCGTCGTTCACATCCTCGTATCCGGCGAAGCGTCCATAGACAGACTGGCGAAGCAGACCGACGACGCCATGCCAGCCGTTCTTGCCCGTCCGGCTGTCGGCCAGGACATGGCCCGCCAATGCGGTCAGCCCCCGGGCATCGTCGAGTTCACGATAAGCGAGTAGTCCGGCGTCGGTGGTGACCCTCGAGCCGTGGAACTCGAGCTTCAGTCGGCGGTCGAAACAGGGCCGTAAGTGGTCTGCGATCCGCTTCACCCTCCGGGTTCCACATCCGAGTTGCCTCTACGTCATCTAACCCTATGACACCCAACATAGAATCAGCATTCAAAAGATCCAACGCAGAAGTTCACCTGGGAAATTCGGGTTTATTGACATCAGGTGGGGTGTTCATGGGTCAGATGGGGTTTTTGATCTTTCGAACCGGTATGCGGGGCTTGGCGCCAGGAACGAGCCACTGGCGAAAATCGACGGGGTGGTTCCGTGGAAAGACTTCCGTAGGTGCTTGGAAGCAGTGTGGCGGCGTCCGGACAGGGCGCGCAAGTCACGGGCGGGGCGCAAGCCGTGGGACGCGGTGATGATATTCAAGACGATCATTCTGCGTGCGCCTTGTCCGAATGCGCAAACTACTTCAGCAACGCAGGATACGCTTCCGAGTAGAGTCATCAAGCGTCGGGCCACCTGCCAGCATTGATTACAAACGCGCGGCTCAGTAACGCCTGGTCGTTGCGGAAAAGTTAACCCTCATAGGGACCTCCCTCTATAGTGAGCGTACGGCCGCATTGAGCAGGGATCTCGTGACAAGAGCAGTGGCGCAACTTGTTCCCTGAGATCGCGATTGGGCGGAAACACCAAGGCCAGCCGTCGCGACCGTCAATCCGGTGCGCACGCTTTGAGGAACGGTACGCAGCCTCAGATCGTCGCCAGCCGGCAGAGCTCGGATTTCGTGATGTCCTCCAATGCTGATGAGATCGGGTTTGATGGCGCGGAACGGACCGAGGCCCAATCCACTGGATATTGCAGGTAGAGTTTCACCTTCCGCGTGAACCTCGACGGTGCCCGGAGCAGGGTCCATGAGGAATGGGGTCAGGTCCAGGGATGCCGCACCGACCGTCAGGGCGTTAAGCGCTTCACTCGGCGCCAGCAGTGTGCGCTCGTAACATTACCAACGGTGGGTCAATTCAACGGCCACTTGGTGCAGAGCGATCTTGCGCGACCATATCACCCCAAATTAGGGTTTACGAACGTCGAACGAACACTTCACCGCCCGGTCCGTCCGCTTTGCTTCCATCGCGCACTCGGCGATGGCAGGGCCGTAGTTGTCCCAGATGTGGCGGCTCCAGCCGCCACTCGGATCGTGCAGAGGAACAATCTGGAACTGCAACTCGACCAATACGCCGAGCAGGAAAAAGGCCGGAACAACGACGGCCAGCGCAAGCGCCGACCACCAAAGGCGATACCCTCGCTGCGCGTCGGCCCAGCGATGGAAGTCGGCCATGAAAGTTCGGTTCTCGTCCTTGTGCGGTTCCGCTGTTCCGCCTGTTTCGGGTTGCCGCCCTTCGGCACCGGCGAA
This sequence comes from Alphaproteobacteria bacterium, assembly GCA_965261735.1. Lineage (GTDB taxonomy): Bacteria > Pseudomonadota > Alphaproteobacteria > SHVV01 > SHVV01. Next base: position 3,458,219 of record OZ253470.1, on the reverse strand, counting down.
CTCCCGCAGCGCGACTGCATTCGCTGCAACGGCATCGGCCAGCGTTTTCGTTTGCGCTTCCATCAGAACCAGTTTGCCGAAGGCTTCGTTTTCCACGCGCTCGGCGGATTCCTGGATCATGTGACGGAGTTTCGCAAACTCGCCGTCAGGGCCCGCCAGACCCGAATCATCCCGTTGATCATCCCCGGATAGCGCCTCCGGCCCACCGCTTTTCTGCTCACTACCGGTATCTGGGCCGGCATTGGGATCGTTTCTCGCGTCTTCCTTCTCAACGGATGTTGGAGGCTCTTCCGCCGCGATGGCGTCCCATAACCAGTGGGGCTCGGCGATCGCGCCGTGTCCCGGTTCCAACGAGCTCCCTGTTGCTTCGCACCCGTCCAGTTCCATGGCTGTCCTGTCCGTCATGACATCTCCTTTCGTTTGAATAACCACGACCCCGGCCACCCCCGCTTTTTGTAGCCTTCCGCGGCGCGTTCTTTGCGGACGACGAACGGGTTGGGATCGGCGAGGTTGCGGGAGTCCCAACGTCGCCAGTAACGGGCATGATGGAGGTGGAGCGCGTCGCGCGGCATGTCCTTGGGCGAGGCGATGACGTATTGGTGGTCGGGGCCAAGCGTCATGAGTTCATCGGGGGTGATCAGGCGCTCGCGCACCAGGGCGCGGGAATCGCCGGCCTGCCATTGCGTGTTGGCGGTGACGATGCGGTTCTCGGCGATAGTGCCGGAGCGGTTCTCGGTCCGGGCCTCGTAGGTGGCGGTGCCGATGGCCTTGGAGAGTTCCTCCGCACCCTCCGCGTCGGTGCGCGGGAAGCCCAGGATCTGCACCAGTTCGGCCAGATGCAGGAGGGTCTTGCGGTGTTCCTTGCCCCAGGTCGAATCGAGCGCCGAGATTGACTGGGCGAAGCACCAGAAGTGGACGCCCTTGCCGGCGGCCATGGTGTAGCCGTCCATGACCGGCTTGAGGTAACCAAGCCGCGGCATCTCGTCGATGACGATCAGCAGGTCGCGCTCAAGCGGTTTTATACCGGCGACGGCGTTGGGGATGGCGACCCACAGGCGCAGCCAGCCCTTGACGTGCTCGATGGTCTCTTCCGGCGCGACAACGAAGAGGTCGGTATCGCCGCCGGCCAGATCCAAGGGATCGAAACTGGAACTTTGCGTATGGGCGAGCAGTTCCGTGAAATTCAGGAATGAGAGCTGGTTGGCGACCGTCGTAAAATTGCTCCCGCCCTCCTCCTTGCCGACCTGGGCCTGACGCTCGATCGCGATATGGGTGAGCCCACCGGCGAAGCGCTTCATGGGCCTGACCTTGTCCGCGAAGATTTCCCTTTGCTTCGGCGGCATCGACAGCATTTCGTAGACTTTGGCGAGGGTGCAGCTCTCCCGTGGTTCCTCAAACCGCACCCAGGCCATGTAACCGGCGACGATGGCGCGGGCGGATTCGTAGAAATGCCGGCCGCTGTTATGCGCGTCCGGGCGCGGCGGCGTGAGCAGGGCATCGAGCAAAACGTTGATGTCCCGCACGGCGAGGTTTTCGTCGTCTCGAATAAAGTCGAGCGGGTTATAGGACGCGCTTTCGACATCCGGCAGATGGGTTTCCTTGACCTTCTTGTGCTGGGCCACTACCCCGAAAGGATCGATCAGAAGAACCCGGCGGCCCAGTTCGCGCCTGCGCCGGGCAGCGATGCACCAGAGTTCGCCGCGCGGGTCTATGGTGACCGTGGAGCCCTGAAACCCCCGGTAATCGGGCGACAGCAGGTTAAGGGCGATGAGAGCGCCCTTGCCGACGCGGGGCGGGGCCACGGTGATGGCGGAGCCTTCCAGGGACCAGCCGATCAACTTGGCGTTGCGGCCCGCGCCCCACTGGCCGAGCAGGATGCCCCGGCGTTTGGCGAGGCGGCGCAGAAACCTTCTGCCGAGCAGCTTCGACCTGCCGTAGAGATCGGACTCGGCGCGCTGGCGGCGGTTGCCGCTCTGAAGGTATTTGAGGCTGTCGATCAGGACTTCGAACCACAGCATGAAGGTAATCGCGAAACCCACGGGCGCCACGGCGACCGATGCCAACTCATAACCGCCGAGCTGCGTGACCCATCCGGCGAATTCCCTGAAGGAAGTTACCGCGAGCACGGGCCGGAGGATCTCCATCCAGATCGACGCGGCGCAGATCATCATTGCGGCCCCGTACAGCCCGAAGCGGACCCAGGCGCCCTTCTCCTTGCGGCCGGTGGCAAAGTAGGCCAGCAGCGCAAGGGCAAGAACGATGCCGAGTACGGCGATGCAGACATCGGCGCGGCGGAGGTCCTCTACCAGAAACGCGGACCAGCCCGCACCGCCTGCGAGCAGCAGGACAGAGATGTAAACGGGTACGAATCGCATGAGTTTCAAATTCCTTCATTGGTTGCAGGCGAAATTCCAGACCGGTCTGGAGTGCGTTCGTTGAGGCTTCCGGTCCAGCACCGCTCGCCGCGCGTATTACCGGCTTATTCAGTGTGAATCATCATCGGCTCCCGGCAATGCCGCCGCCGCGCCGCGGCCCCGCGCCGATCCGCAAACCGCCCACCCGCGAGATGGCGCCGGCGGCAGCACCGCCGACCCGCTCACCGCCGTCATCGCCCGCACCGCCGCGCCCGCCGATCCAGTCGAGGACGGCCGAGGGCAGCAGGTCGATGAGCTTGAACGAGGCATTCATCAGCCCGTAGGCGATCATCACGTAGAGGGTGAGCATGGCGAGGAAGCCGATCGGGCCGAGCCCGCCGGAAGCACCCGCGTCGCGCATCTGCGGCAGCCAGACCTCGTTGAACAGGCCGATCCCGGCCAGGAACACGAAGTAGCCCACGATCAACCCGAACAGCATCAGCGGCGGACGTAGGATCAGCCCGGGCAGGAACAGCCAGCCCAGGCGTGTGGCCTGTGTGGCAAGCCGGTTGCCGTCGCCGCGCGTCACATGGGCGGCGGCGAACACAGTCACGGCCAGCACCGCGACGACAACGGTCACGATCCAGCCGAGGATGGCGAACAGGAAGCGGATGAAGGGCAGTGCCGGCAGCAGGTAGGCCAGCACCGCACCGGCGATCAGCAGGAGCCCAAGTACGGTGGAGACAAAACCGTCGGCGACCTGCCAGACGGATTCGAACATATCGAGGCCCTTGCCGACGAAGGGCACGGATTCGAGCAGCCCCGATCCTGCCGCCGCACCCATCAGCGCGGCCGTGGCGGCAAGTGCCGCGTTCATCAGGCCGTGGCCGAGGGAAGCCAGATCGGCAATGGGATTGCCGCTGTCGGCGACAATCACGCTGTCAAGGTCGATGAACTCCATCACCCCCGCGGCCATGCCGCCGCCAGCGCCCTGTGCGGGCAACGCGGCGGCGCCACTGGCAGCCGCGGAGAACAGCATGGGCTGGTAGCCACGCGACTGGACCAAGGCAGTTGTCAGACCCTTGACGGCAGCATCGGCGGCGGGCGCCCATTGCCCCAGGCTCGGCGGCGGCAGGACGACGCCCGGAATGTTGTGGGCGGCGGCCTGGAACAGGCCGGTGCGGTGGGCGATGGTGTTGAAGAAGCTCGCCGCGGACATCCAGCTTGCCGCCTTGGTATCCTCGGCGACCACACGGGCGAGCTCCGCGCGATCCTCGGAAGCGGCGCGGGCAAGCGCCGTATCCAGCACCCCCGCATAACGCTCGGCCAGGCCCCGGCCCTCAAGCAATACATCGAGTTCGGGCAAGGGCCGGCCGTAGACGGGCGATCCGGTCACATAATGGTCGGCGAGATCGGTGGCGACGACGCGGATCTCTGGTAGCAGCCCGGCCAGCGCGTCACGATGCCCCTCGGCGGCGATGCCGCGTGCGCCCTCGGCCGCGAGCCCGGCGAAGCGGATCGCGCCGCACAGGTCGCCCGGCATGCCGCGCCCGGCGCCGTCGTAATGCAGGATCCTCGCCGCGATGCGCCGGACCCGGACGGTTCCAGGGCTTTTGTAGGCCTCGTCGGACTCGCGGAGTTCTATATAGGGTGCATCCCCTGCGCGGGCGGCGCTGGCGTTGGCGGCATACCGGCAGGTTTCCAGGATCAGGGTTCGGGCGATGGCGGCGCGCCAGACCGTTTCACGGGGCCGGGGCGCGATGGGCTCACCTTCGCCGAGCGCCTCTTCCGAGAACGGCTCCCACACCGCATTGGCAAAATCCCCTCCGAGATGGGCGAGGCCCACGACAGCGTGCTGGGCGCCGTTCATACCGCCCGGCAACGGTGCCATCAGGGCGACGGCGGCAACGATGCGCACGATCTCCCAGGCGCCGAAGCCGAACCGGCCCTCGCGGGCGGTATCGAGCGTGCCGGCCACCGTGTGCCAGACCAGCAGGAACCCCGCCAGCGCCAGCACACCGCCGTTGAACACAAACAGCATGTCGCCCAGCACGGAGCTGCGGCCCGCGCCGATATCGCCGAGGAAGGCCAGCACGTCCCGCGTCGCTTGGTCGGCATCGGCGAACAGGCCCCGGTCGATCGTCTGCGCCGCCGCCGACTCCGCCAGCAGCAGGCCCACGATACCTATGCCGATAAATACGGCGCCGGCGAGCAGGACCAGAATGCCGATACAGGAAAGGGCACGCTTCTTCCTCAACCGCGGCCTGTTCTCTTTCCTTGTCCCGGGGGTCGCGTTCGGTGGAGCATTGGCCGGCACCGGGAGCCGAAACGGCCGCATCCTCTGAACCAACCCGGCCGAAGACCGCGCCGCATCCGTGAGGGAGCGGGTCAATTCCGGGGCGAACAGGAAGCGGAGCGCGCCCATGACGGTCAATTCGCCCCGGCGGCGGGATTGGCGAGACCGGGCAGAAGGCGCATGCCTTCGGCAGCCAACGCCAGCCCAGTGGCGTCGATGGCGCCGCGCCGTTCATCGAGCCGGTAACGGCGCCAGTCGAGCATCAGCGATACCGCTTGCAGGGTGACCAGCTCGCGCAGCAGGTTCTCCTGGCTCATCGCTTGCAGATCGACGAACCAGCCGGGGTTCTCGAACCGGCGGCTGGCGAGCAGCTCCAGAAGCTCATAGCGGCTGACCGGGGTTGCCGCATTGCGTCCCGGCGCGGCCTGGGCGGCCCAGGCTCCGAGCGCGGCGCCCGGTGCGCGCAATGCGCGGGCATGGGCGAAGTAGTCGCCGGCCAGCGCGGCGCGGGCGTCGGCGGAACGGGCGAGCAGGATGCGGCGGCGCTCCTGATCGGTCTCGGCGGAGGCCAGCGCAGGCGGATCGTGCACCACGGGCGCCGTCAGATTGCGCGACAACTCGACCGCCGTGCGCAGTTCCGCTTCGTTCGCGAAGGTGCGCCGGTCGAACAGGTTTCCGGCTTTGAGATCGGCGGCGTGGAGTTCATCCCCGCCCCGGCAGAGCGCGGCATCCTCCCCGGCCCGCGCGCCGTTGCAATAGGTACTCGTCAGGCTCTCGAAGCGGGCCGCGTTGCCGGCGGCAGCGCCTGCATCGGGCACGGCGGCGCGGTCGCCCGCGATACGCCCCGTCTCAGCGTCCGCGGCTCGCCCATAGGCGCTTTCGGCTGCTTGCCGTGCCGCGGCAAGCCCGGCCAGGCCGGTGATCGCGGCGCAGCCGCTGTCCGTCGGCCGGCGGGCGCGCATGGCCCTGGTTTCCTCGACCTCGCGGGCGATCTGCGCCTGAAGCTTGGTCTGGGCGTCGAGCGCGCCGGTCACCGCCTTGGCGCTTTGCGCCGCATAACCCGAGAGCTGGCCCGTCTGAAGCCTGAGTGCTTCGACGATTGTGGCTTCCATGACGTCGATTTCACGGGTGAGACCCACGAGCACGCGGCTCGCTTCGGCCCGGTCGTTGTCGGTCGGATCGCACGGCGAATGGGCGCGGCCGGGCGGAACCGCCCACGTTGCGGTCAGCGCCGTGGCAAGGATCACGGCATGGAAGACCGTGCGGCAACGAACGGGGGTACTCATTGCCCACCTCCTAGGATGCCGCGGAAGCGTTCGGCGTTGACCCCACTGTCTTGCAGGATGTTGCCGTTCCGGGCGTCGGTATCGAGCCCCGGCAGGCGGTGCAGTCCCGGTAGCCGGGGCAACCGTGACGTATAGACCGAGGCGTCCAGCGTGCGGCCGACATAGCCGCGGTAGGTGTTCCGCGCGATCTCGCAGACCCGGCGCTGCGCGAGACCGAGGATTTCCTCGAGCGCGCGGCCGGGATCGAACAGCACGTTGAAGGCCCGGTAGTTGAAGAGGTCCTCCAGGCAGGAGAAGTCGAGGATCGAGTCCGGATCGCGGATACCCTGATCGGAATTGCGGATAACGGCGAGATCCTGCTCGACGCCCCGCGCGGCGCTCGCCGCCAGCGCCTCGCGGATCCCGGGATCGCAGCCCGCTTCAAGTGCGGCGGGCGGCGGGGCCTGGGCCAGGGCCGGCGAGACTCCGGGAACGGAGGCGAGCGCCGGCGCCAGAAGCACCAGTGCCGCGAGCGCGAGACCCGCGCGCCCGTTCATCACTGCCCCCCGATCCGGGAGGGGCCGTCCGGCGCCGCGCCAGCGGGCTCCCCGGTTGGCGTCCGCGCATCGATGGTCCCGCCAGGATCGCCGGTTCCCTCCGCCTCGCCGCCCTCTTCCGCGCGGCCGTCGTCCCGGCGCGGCGATAGCACATTGACGTGGCCTTGCGGCCCTGCGACGACGATTTCCGTAACCCGGCGGTTGTCGCCCTTCTTGTCCTGATATTCGTGGCTGGTAATGCGCCCTTCGATCAGCAGCGCGGCGCCCTTGCGGACCAGCTTTTCGACTGCCGCGACGGCGGCGCCGAACACAACGATCCGGTGCCACTGGGTGGCCTCACCCGTCCCGCCGTCCTGGCGCCGCCATTTGTCGGTGGTGGCCAGACTGAAGGTGGCGGTCTTCTCGCCGCTCTTTATTGTGCGGATCTCGGGGTCGCGCCCCGCATGGCCCAGCAACGTCACCCGGTTCATGTTCAACATCGTTTATTCCTCCGTTTCGGTTGGTTGGCTGGCCGGTACGGACCGGCCGGTGGAACCCGCCGCCGCCGGATCATCGCCGGCCGTCCCGAAGGCGGATTGGGTGGTTTCAGCTGCCAGCACGAGCTCCTCCGCGAGGCGGTCGAGCACGTCTTCCTCGGTGGCGCCGGCACGGATGCCCGCCGCCGCGAGGCGGCCAAGCTCGGCGTCGATGCGGGCACGCGCGGTCCCCGTGGGGAAGGCCCGGGCCAGGACGGCCCGCGCGACGGCCGGCGCCAGCCGCGCCTGAAGACGCGACCGCAGCGCCACATCTGCGGGACTGGTGGTCAGCGCCCACAGTTCGGCCGGTCCCGGCGTATTGACGACCAGTTGTTCGAAACGCCCGCGCGCGTCGTTGGCGATCAGAAGCACCGGCGCGCCGTCCTTGCCGGGACCCGGCAGCCGGTTGCGGATGGCGTCCTGGAGAGTCTCACTTAGTGCGAATATCCCGGACAGCGCCTCGATCTCGCGGGCCTTGCCGCCTGCACCGAGGATCCAGTAGCGGTTGGCAAGCTCGGTCAACGCGCCGCCGAAATCCTCCAGCCGCTGCGAGGCCAGGCAAAGACGCACCCTGAGCTTGCGGGCCTCGCGCACATCGCGCTCGACCTGGGCGCGCACGGCGGGGGCGCCCGCAGTGCGGTGGAACTCGTCAAACGCAAGCCGCTTGGGCGCCTCGCGAATATCGCGCAGGCGGTGCGCGTGCCAGGCCCGGTAGGGCTCGGAGATATCGCGGAGTGAGTCCTCGCCGATCCACCAGTGCCGGGTGAGCGCATGGCGGGCCAGCAGGTAGAAGGCAGCGGTCTGGCGCCCCGCCTCGAGCGAACCCTGGGGCGCCACATCGGCGAGATCGATGGCGGCGATACGCACATGCCCGATATCGAAGGCGGTAGGCGCGAACATGATCGGCCAGTCGCCCGAGAGCGCGGTCAGGATGCGGATGAAGGCCTGGGTCACCGTTTCGCCGCCGGCGCCGTAGGCGGTATCGCCGACCAACCCCTGCACGGCGGGCTCGCGCACCGCCGCCAGCAGATCGCCCAGCACCGGCACGGCGTAGAGCTGCGCCCGCGCGGCCGCTGCGTGGGCGCCGGCCTCGAACAACAGGTCGACGATCTCCCACCACAACGGGGCCTCCGGCGGATCGATCCCGGCGGCGGCCAGCGCCGCATCGACCGCCCCGTCGCGTCCTGCCGTATAAGCATGTGGCTCGGCGCCGGCGATCTTGTCCGAACGCATCGCATAGACCGCGATGATCGCTGGGCCGAGCAGCTCGCGCATGCCGTCGGGGACGCCGTCCGCGCCGGCCGGGGTCATCATCAGACCCAGCAGATTGACCAGGAAAGCGCGCTCGGCAGGTAGTGGCGCGCGGCAACCGAGCTGAGTGTCGCACGGGTTGATCGCGTGTTCGCGGGTCATCCGCAGCGCGAACCAGCCGGCTTCATGGCGGCGCTCCGGCGGCAAGGCTTCGCGGATCAGTGAGATCAATCCGGCCGATGACGGCCCGATATCGATGGTCGCACTGAGTGGCAGGCGGGCCTGGCCGCCTTGCAGGCAGAAGGCGAGGCCGAGGCTGTTCATCAGCACCGACTTGCCGCGCCCGGGGACGCCGTAGATCAGCTCGAAGCCGTAATCCTCACCGTCCTCCCAGGCGAACGGCATGGGCTTGCCGTCGATTGAGCGGAACAGATGCCCCGCGCCACTATTCGACAATGGCGCGGGCCTACCCGCTGGCAACAAACGTAGCGCTTCCGTAAGCGGTGCGAGCGCGGGCTCGGCGGTGGCGCCGCAACAGAACCCCGGCACAGACGCGGCGAGGCTTTCCAGGGGGTCGCCGACCAACGGTGTGAACACCGTCTCGCCCCAGCCCTCGGCAAGCTGCTGCAGGCGGCTTATGCGGCGGCGCAGTGCGTCTTCCCCGTCTTCCGGCGTCACCCAGGTCAACAGACCAAGGCGCAGCCTGACGATGGCATGGGCGTCAGCGCCGAGCGCGGTGAGGTCCCGCATGGCATTTCGCACCAGAAAACTATCGTCCGACGAGAACGCCAGAAACGCCGCCGCGACGTTTGTCATGGCGGCATCGAGGCCGGTAAGGCCGCCGCCCTCGATCCGCACCGAGAAGCGACAGGGCAATCCGGCATCGGCCAGGCGCTCCATCAGTTCGGAGAACGGACGTGCCCGGCGCGGTCCGAGCGCCATGTCGAGGGCGCCGTAGAGCCGCTCGCCGATGCGGATCCCGCCCGCTGTCCGCTCGGGATCGCGGATCAGTAGTTGCGGCCCCAGCGGCGGCGGGAACGCGCCATCCTCGGGCGGCTCGGTCAGGCGCGCGGGCGCGTCGTTGGCGACCGTCACCGGACGCCAATCCGGTGCGGTCGAGTCCGAGCCGTTCAGCGACCGGCGCAGGGTGGCGCATGCGGCGTCGCTGCCAAGCACCTCGGCCATGATCCCAGCCTCGGCGAACAGCGCCGCGAGGGTATCGAGGAAGGCCTCGTGCCGGGGCGGGAGGCCATCGGGGGCCAGATACGGGCATTGTGAGGAGTCGGCGTCCGGCAGCCATTGGCGCAGCCGTCGCCTGAGCTGCTTGCTGTCGCGTTTCAACTGGTCGGGCGGCAACACGGCCGGGCGGGTCCAGGCGGCGATAACGAAACTCTCGGCTGCCATCAGAGGCGCCAGGCGGCGGCCGCGCTCGGCGATCACGTCGCCCAGCGCGAGCCCGATCCGCTCGCATTGCCGCAGCGTCTCCCCGCCCGCCGCCGCGACCAGCCGTGCCGCCTCGTCCGGGGCGCGCTCGAACACCGCGTGCAGCGCGTGGCCGGGACCGGTAAAGACGCTGTTGAGGCGGCGCGCGCCGAGTTCGATGAAGCCGTCGAGTTCCCGGGCGCCCATCATCGAACGGGCCCCGTCAAGCCGGAACAGCGAGACCAGCGAGCCGTCGCGGCACGCCATCACGCCGGCCCCGCCGGGCAGGGAAAACGCCGCCGCGGGCAGCAGAAAACTCTCCAACGGCTTTTTGCGGACCGCCCAGCTCAGCCGCAGCGCATCCTCGATCGCGCCATACATTGAAAATGGCAGCGGGAAAGGCATCGAAACGGGCATTGCTTACGCCTTCCTAAAGCCGGGGCTTGATCACGGTGTGGCTGCCGCCGCTCAGCCCTAAGGTGTCGCCCAGCGCGTTGATCACCGCCGGGGCCGCGATCAGCGAGACCCCGATCAGGATGGCGATCAGGCCGCTGCCGATGGTGGTCTGCTGCGGGTGATCGACATGGCGTTTCAGTTTAAGCAGGCCGAAGCCGACGATGGCGGCGCCGATGATGTAGAAGGCCACCGCCAGCAGGGCCGGCACCGACTCCAGGTCGTCCGCCGCCTCCTTCGCCATGTCGCCGAGCGAAACCGCCAACGCCGGTCCCGCCGCTCCCGCCCACGAGACGGCGGAGAAAACCGCGGCAAACAGGCCCGCGGCCCATTCGAGGGAATGCCGTTTCAAGGGGGTTGCAATAGTCATCGGTTGTCCTTTCATCGGATGTTCAAGACAGCGATGCCGAGGCTGGTTTGCACCGCCTCGATCACCGCGACGATGTGCCAGGCGGCAATGCCGCCGGCCATGTGGGCGAAGGCCTTGGGTCCGCTGGCGCCGGGCTTGCCGTCGGCGGCGGCGCGCAGCGTGAAGGCGCCCCGGATGAAGGCGAACAGCCCGACCAGGCTGACAAGGGTGAAGACGGCCGCCAGCAGCGCGTCGTAGTCGGCGCCCTGCACGCCATAACCGAGGCTCGCCGCAGCAGGCCGTGCTCCGGACCCGAACAGGCTTTCGCCCGCCGCCACGAGCCACGACGGCAAGGCCGCCATGACGATGCAGATCAGAAAGCTCAATGCCGTGCCGCCGCCGGAGGGCGCATGAAACTTGTCCTCCGAGGTCTTCAGCAACCGCAGCAGGCCTTGCGCGAAGGCGAACAGCGCCAGCACGTAGCAAAGCGCCGAGACCAACAGCAGCAGGCCCGGTTCGAGATCCCGGACCAGCGAGATCATTGCCTGGCCAAGATCGTTGCGTTCAGCCACCGCCGGCGCCTCCGGCCGGCCCGTTCTCCGGCGTTGTCCCCGGAAGGCGTGCGAACATGACGATGAGTTCGGTATCGCGGGGAATGCGCACCGTCGGGCGCGCCGGTGCGTTTTCCAGCAGGATATCGCCGGCCGAGCGCGCTGCCGTCCCAAGGCCGCTATGAACGGCCTCGCGCGTCGAGCCCTGGCGCCGCTCATAGCGCACGTCGCCGCTCCCTAGCGTGACGTTCTCGGCGGGCCGGCCCATCGCCATCAGGAAGCCCTCCGCGAAACGCACCGCGGCGGGCAGCAGGACGCGCTGGAAGAAGTGGCTGTCGACCTCGCCGGCGATGCCGTAACAGGCGCAATCGAGACCGACCGCCCAGCCGTCGGTTGCCATACGCCGGCCGCGGTATTCCAGGCCGGTGAGCCGCAGCACCATGCGCTCGCCCACCAGGGTGAAGGCGCCCGTTGCCACGGCGCCGGCGAGCGGCGGTCCCAGCAGTTCGATCAGCACCGGGCCCGGATAGTCGGAATTCACCGCATAAATCGTGCGGGCGTAGATGCCGTCGCCCGCCGGCGGCAGGGGGATGGACGGTTCGGGAAGTATGCCGGAAGTGGCGGGCGCGGCGTTCTTGACCTTGGCGGCCGGATAGCGGATACGGACGATCTGCGGCGGTTCACTCCAGGTTTGCAGCAGCACGCCGATCAGATCCGATATCCGGTCTTCGGGCCGGGCGGGCGGGCGGCCCTCTTGCCGCGGCGGGCTGTAGGCTTCGTAGGTGGGCCGCGGCGCCACGCGGCCTCCGGGCCGGTGCCGCAAGGAGGGCGGTGATTCGGTTACGGACCGTGTGGATCCCACGCCACCGGCCGGCTGTGTGTAACCGGGCGCCTGGCCACGGCCAGGAAAGATCGGCACGAAGGATTCGCCTTGTTGCCGCGCCGCATCGAGCCGAACCCGGTCGCGCTCGTCCAGCGTGTTGAGATAAGCCGGCGGAACGCTGTCTTCAGGGTTGAGTTTGACACCCCGGTTGTCCGGCATCTGAGCCCAGGCCGAACCGGGCCAACCCGAAGACGCGGCGAGCGATGCGCATATAAGAAGACTGCATACCGCGGGCGCATGGAGACGGTGTATCGCCATACGCCGGTTTCGCGGCGTTTCAGCGATCGATCTATCGTTCATCATCGATGTCCTGTAATTGCGTTGTGATTTCCATTGAGCGGAACGAAAGCCGGATCTCGCGGCCCCGGGCGCTTACGAGCGCCTGCGGGGTGTCCGGCAAGCGGTAGGCCCAGCGGCCGCCGGGGCCGCGTTCGGCTGCCCAAGGGCCGGGCGAAAGCAGATATGCGCGGGTGACCAGCAGCAGACCGCCGCCCTGCCTCCAGGCGCGGCCTTCGTGGCCGCCGCCCTCGATGGCAAGCCGTTCGGCGTCCGGCGGCACGGCGCCGCCGAGCAGGCCGAGCAGCACCGGATCGCCGGCGTGGAACCCCTCGGGTTGCGCCAGCAAGGCCGGATCGGCGTTCGGCCCGGGCATGGCAAGGCGGATATCGACCCGGAAGTCGGCAGCGCCGCCGGTGCCGCGCAGGGCGACCACCAGGGGCTCGGCGAGACCAGCCAGCGTCACCACCGCGTTACCGTCGAGATAGGCCTGGCGGGGCGCCAGATAGAGCAAATGGCCGCCGCCGGCATTGGCCGCTTCCGGCGCGGCCTCCCGGCCCGGCGGCAGGAAGCGGCTGTCGAGCACAGTCTCGGCGATCGGCCAGGGCGCGCCGGTCATGCCAGTGAAGGAGAGCACCGTGGTGTAGCCGCGCCTTAGCGCGATCACCGGAATTTGCCCGTCGCCCGGCGCGTCGAGGCGGATCCGCCGGATACGGCCTTGTGGCGGTGCGCCCGCGCCCCGCGCGCTCGCCCGCTGGGTCTGGCGCAACAGCCGGCCCAGGGTCTCGATCTGCTCTTGCGTGAACGGCAAGGCGGACCGGCCCTGCCGGGCAGCGTCGGCATCCGGCAGGGCGTGTTCGGGCCAGACGTCGGTCTCGGCGGACTCGGCGGGTCTGGCAGGCTCGGCGGTTGGGTTGGCTAATTCGGCCGCGGCCGCCAGCGACGGAGGCAGCGAAAGGGCCAGCAATAGAAGTGCAAGAGTCCTTATGGTCATGAGCCGCCTCCCTTGCTGGCGATCAATTGCTCGATGCCGATTCCGGCGGGGCGCTCCTCCAGCGGCACGCGCATGACCAGCACCTGGGCCAGCAGATCTTGGCTGGCGCGCCGCGATCCGGCCTCGAAGGTGACCAGAAGGGGAAACTCGATGGCCCAGCCGATCCGCCCGGCGAAATGCCGCGTATCGGTAATCACCGGCGCGCCCCGGGCCACCGCCGAGGCGACCTGGAGGTTGTCGCGCAGCCGGTCGAGGAACAGGCTGTCGTCGAGCCCCGCCAGAAACGACTCGTAGCCGCTATCGGTGAACTTGCCGCGGATGCCGGCGAGCCGCAGGCGCCAGTCGTGATGACCCAGGGTGAAGGCTTCGGTGACCGCCGCGACGGTCCAGTTGCGCAGCGCCGCGTCGGACATGATCGGCTCGTCGAGCGGCGTCAGCGGTACCAGCCGTCCATCGGGGGTCGCGGCCACGGTGATGTAGACCGTGGAGTGAAAAAACACGTACCCCGCGAAGGCTGCAGCCGTGAGCAAGTTCGTCACCAACAGCCACGATGCGGCGCGGCGCCAACCATGATGCTGGTCGCGCTGGAAGGCGAATTGCCGCGCGGCCTCCGCGATGGCCTGAACCCGGCTACTCATCGCCGAGCTCCCGCAGCCAGGCATTGAGATCGGCGATATCGCCGACCCGGTGCGCGATGCCGCCTTGCATAGTGCGGTGTGCGATCAGCGGCACGGAGCGCTCGCCCCAAGCATCGAATAGGGCGTTATTACGCGCGATGCGGTCCCGGGCGTGCCTGTCGGCCGGACCATCGTTGCGGGCGAACCAGGCTTGCGCCGGATCGGAACTGGCCGCGATCCCCGCCGCGCGGTGGGCCGAAGCCGCGCCCAACAGCGCCACCGGCACGACATGCAGCCGCAGCTTGCCGGCCATCGCCTCGCGGCCGATCCGCGCGACGGCCGAGCGCGACCACGGGCAGTGGGGATCGCCGAACAGGACGACCAGCGATCCGCGCTCGCCGAGGGTAAAGCCGAATGCGGACGCGGCACGCTCGAACAGGACCGCCCGGGAGGCACCGTTGGCCGTATCGCGTGTTGCCACTTCGAGCGGGACGGCGGGATCGCGAGCCCCACCGCCATGTGCGTTCATCGTGGAAGCGCCTTCCGGCGGCGCGGTCCCGGTAACGCTGCACCCTGGCGGCCCGGCCTCCCGGCTCACCGGCGCAACGGATGCAGCGCCGCTCGGCGCGAGCATCGGGAGCGGGTTCGGTGCGATTCCCGCCGGACGGTTTTCTCCACGCACGGCGGCGAGTTGACCGCCGGTGATCAGCACCCCGTCCGGGCCGTAGAGCAGACCGGCGACCCCATGGCCATCGTTGGTTATATAAAGGCTGTAACCGGCGCCGCCCACCGGGGTCACGAGATAGCCCGCAAGCCCGCCGCGCGCACCGAGCGGCATGATTTGTGCGCCCTTGTCCCGGAGCGTGCTCACAAGGTCGGGCTCGGCGGCAAGGGACGCCGGGATCGCAACCACGGCAACCGATACGGCCGCTATTATCAGTGTAATGTTTGGTAAGAACTTCGCGATCGGTCTCGAGTTCATGGTTTGCCTCCGTTTGCGGGTATTTGCGGCGCGCGATGGGTCACCGCGAGCGACTTGCCGTCGGTGGTGAATTCCCCGGCGGGTGGGTGTGGCAGATGGGAAAGCGCGAAGAACAGCGCCTGCACGGCGTCGATGAAGGCGCCTTCAAACGCCTGGCCGCGGTGCAGGCGGTAGCGCCGGTCGGTGAGAAACAGCACTTCGACTCCGGCCCGCGCACCCCAGCGCTCCAGCACGGCCCGCAGGGTGTCGCCGGCTTCGACGCGCCACACGCCATGGCCGCGGTCGGCGGCAGCGAGCTCGACCGCGCCCGGCGGCAAACCGGCCGGGCGGATATGGAGCTCGCTGCCATGACGAACCGCCGCGAGCCCTTCGCCGAACAACAGGCTCTGCCAGTCCGGATACTCATCCACGACCACCCTGGCGGCATCGACCCGGCGGTCGTAGCGCAGGTGGAGCGAGGGCGGCGCCAAGCGTTTCAGGGTTTGCACAAGCGTTGCGCCATTGCGCTCGCCGCGGTCGCCGGCCTCGTCCGGCACGGTGACCCCGGTGCGCACGGCGGACGGCGCCACATAGCGAAACTCGGCCGAAGCGGTGGACGGCATGAGGACCAATCCCGCCATCAGCCAAAATCCACAAAGCGCCGCAACCGCGCCGCGTGAAGGGCGCGGCGCCGGCCAGCGCTTGCGGCGCGGAGCGCCCGGAGCCCGGCCCGGAAACGGTAGCCCCGCGCCTCGGCGATGCGGAACGCCGCGATCGCCAGCAAGACGACCGCCGTCGTCCACCAGGCCGGCACGAACAGCCATATCGTCAACAGGACCAGCAGGCGCGCATCGATCATGTAGAACCGCACCGGGCGCATGGTGTCGCGCCAGGCCACTTCGGAAGGGTCCATGGAATCGTCTCCTCAACATGTGCCGGGGCTCCCTGATCGGGCTTCGAGCTCGTAACCCCCAGACCGGTCGGCGTCGCCACCGCCGCCAGCGGCGCCCGCGGCAGATGCGCGGTAGCGCCGGTGCACGTCCGATCCGATCCGGCCCTCGGCAAAGGCGCGCCCGGCCGCGGCGGCAAGATTGTTGCCGGTCACCGCGAGCGCGGCCTCGATCCGCGCCGGCCAGCCGGTTTGCGGCAGCTCCAGTAGGTCGGCCTTGAGACGGTCATCGAAGACCAGCCATTCGCGCAAAGCCGTGCGACCGCTTCGTTCCGAGGTACTCTGGTCCGATCCCGCCGGGTTAGGCGCCAGCACCTGGGTGACCGCGAGGTTCATGGCGTCGATCAGCGCGGCGCCGCGCTCGGCCCGCTCGCCGGCCGGGAACTCAGCCAGCAGGCGACGGATGGTGGCCGCGACGCCAATGGTATGGGCGGTGGAATAGACGGCGATGCCATAATCGGCGGCCCGAACCACGGCCTCGACGGTCTCGCGGTCGCGCGCCTCGCCGACGATCACCGCAGCGGGCCGGCGGCGCAGGGAAGAACGCAGACCGTCGGCAAAACTCTGGAAATGGCGGGGGATCTCCGAGGACGACATCAGCGCGCCGTTTCCCTCGATGTGATCGAACACGAACTCGATCGGCGCCTCATAGGACTGGATGCGACCGGCACCGCGCTCCAGCAGCCGCCGGGTGCCGGCGGCGAGCAGGGTGGACTTGCCCGAGCCCGGCACGCCGGTCACCAGGGTCAGGCCGCGCCGCAGATCCCAGGCCTCGACGATCTCGTCCTCGATGCCCAGTTCCTCGAAGCTCGGCGGCGCGCCTGGCAAAACCCGGAGCGTGATGTTGACGGCAAAACCGCCCGCGGCCTGCATCGGGGCGAGGTTGCAACGGAAGCGCCGGAAGACGCCGCGCGCCTCGGCGACGGCGTGGGAACAATCGATGGCCCGCCCGCCGCGCAGGATGCCTTCGCCCGTGGCATCGAAGATGCGTGCGCACAAGCCGCCGAGCGCAACACCGTCGAGCGCCGCGCCGGTCGCCCGCGCCAGCTTGCCGTCGACCTCGATGAAGGCGGGCGCGCCGGTCTGGAAGGAGATGTCGGAAGCGCCGCGTTTCGCAGCCCACAGCAGGAAGGCGTCGAGCCGTTCCACCGGAAACACATGCGCCGCTTCGGGCCAGTAGGAGTCCGGCAAAGAGGACGTTGTCCCACCTGTGCAATGGTTGGCGCGCACGGTCATTGCAGGTCTCCGCCATCGGTGACACGCCACGCCCTTGTGTCGAGATTGAAGGCAGCCCGCCTGTCGAGCCGCACGCTTGTCTCGCCGATCCGCAGCAGACGTTCGTGGCCCGTAGCGGCGGTGTGGGCGGTCGTCAGTCCGGGGGCCGAGACCATGTCCGCGAGATGCAGGCGGTGCCAGCGCACAACGCCCTCGAAGGTCCGGTTGAGCCGGTCGAGATCGGCGGCGAAGATATCGTCGCCGAGCGCCGTGCCGTGCGCCCAGCCCTCGGCCAGCCATTGCCGCCACAGCGTGGTCTCGGGACTTGTACGCGGAAACAGCACCGCGGCGGGCGGGGCGGGCGTCCGCCACGAGCGGACCAGGTAGTCGCGCCAATGCGGCGGGGCGCTCACGATCCGCTCGGGCTCGACGATGCGCAGCACACGCCGGGCGCTCGCGGCCCGTGCCTGTCCCCGCCCTAGCCGGAAGGCCTGGCGGGTTTCGGCCAGCACAGGCGGCAACACCGTGAAACCCTGCTCGGTCAGCATCAGATCACTGAACCGATAGATGGCGGAGAGCGGTGCCGACAACCGCTCCAGCATGACGCCGATTTCCCAACTCCGGCGTGCAAGACCGGCGCGCGCCCCGAACCCAAGTGCCGTCAGGCGCATCGCCGAATGGCGTTTTTCCTCGGCGAACGGGATCGCCACGCCCGGCGCCGGCGCCAATTCGTAAAGCGCCTCCAGGTCGGGCGGCGAAGCGGCCGCACGGACAGGCCCGGCGATCAGAAGGAGGAGAAAAACAAGGGCGCCCGTTCGCATCACCAGCCCTCCTCCCTTGTCTTCCCGGTCCGGGGTGAACGATCCACCGTGGCCCAGTCGAGGCGCACGATCCGCCGGTCCGCGTCCACTGTCAGCACGGCCGCCTGTCCGGCCTGGATACCGGCATCGCGCAGGACGGCGATCAGCGGCGCATCCGTTGTCTTGACGGCGACGATCGCCGGGCGGCCCGGGACAGGTCCGGCGGCGAAAAAGCGATACCCGGCGCGCCGGGCGAGATCCTCGGCAAGGGTCTCGACCGGTCCGGTCCAATCGAGCGTCACCGTGGTCAGGAGTGCCGCTGGGACGATGCGTGGCAGCGCCGTATCGGCGAGCGGGTCTTCCGCCGAGCGTGCCCGGGCCAGCGCCACGAGCGCTCGCTCGGCGCGCAGGGCGGCCTCGGTCAGAAGCATCTCCGCCCGGTCCGGCTCGATCTGCTTGACGGCGACCGCCGCATCCGGGGCGAACGTGGCGCAAGCCGGGAGCATGACCATCAAGGCTGGGATAACTGCCAAAGCCGTTAGGATTCTCATCGTCCGGCGGCTCCGGCGTCCTCGATCACCAGATGGCGGTTCGCCTTGTAGGCGAGCGCCGACAGGGCCCGGCGAGTCGCATCGCCGGCCAGCAACTGATCGACCGCCTCCAGAAACCCACCGCGAAATACAGCGTTGTCGGCCTGCTCCGGGCTCGATCCCACGGCGTAATCGCGGGCCGAGTTCCAGACCAGGGTCCAACCCGCCTGGCGCACCCAACTCTCAAGCACGCCGCGCAGGGTCTTGTGCGCGACCGCCTCGACGATCCACGAATCGTCCAGTGCGACTTCATCGATCCGATCGGCAGAGCCAACGGCCGCGGTGCGTTGTTCGATATCCCAATAGCGGTAGAAGACGATCGTTCCTTCGCGCCAGCTCCAGTCGTAGCCGCTCAGCGCCGCGAGGCGGTCGAGCAGGCCGGCAAGGGCGCCCCGCCAGACCAGGCGGATCGGTGGCGGATCGGACAGGATCGCCATCCCGCCGGCGATCCGGGCCGGGCGCTCCTCGATCGCCGTCGCGATGCCCGACAGGGAAGACAGGCGACGGAGTGCAGCCGGAAAGGAAACGGGGTCACGTTGTTCGAACACCAGATCCCGAGTGGCAATTGCCTCGGGCAGCGCGGTGCTGGCCGGGGCCAGTTCCGTCGCCGGGAGCGGCGCCGCTGCGGGCGCGATATCCGGCAAGGGGGAAACCGTTACCTCGGCCGCCGCTCCCGTGACGCCGGGCACGCCATGCGGCGGCGGTTCGCCGGCAGCGAACGCCACACCGAAATTGACGCACAGGAACACCACGACCGCCCCGGCGGTCATGCCGGGGCCGAGTGGCACAAGGCCTTTGCGGATGCGCCGGCCGCGCCGCCGCTGAACCCAAACCCGGTAGGCGAGCGAGAACGCCGATCCGAGCAGCATCGTCCATGCCAGACCGATCGGGCCGAGCAGGAAACCGAAAGCCCCCAGCATCATCGCGTCGCCCGGATAGAGCGGCCAACGCCGGCCACGCAATTGGGCAACGATGATCGGCAGCGCGACGGCGGCGATACCGAGCGCCATCCCCGTCCAGGGCGTCCACGGGCTATTACCGTCCGGGCTCAGATAACGCCATACGGCCGCGGCGGCGAACAACGCCAGCACCAGGCGCGGATCGACGACCGCCCGGCGCGCGTCCAGCACCGCCAAAGCCGCCATCGCGGCCAGCACCAGGCCCGAGCTAAGGCCGCCAATCATCAAATCTGTCATTGCAGTCCATCCTTTATTGGTCCGTTTCCGGATAAGTTCGGCGGGGTGTGTTCGGCCGGTGTATTGGCCGACCTGGCGGCCGCGCCGAAGGTTGCCGGCAACAATGGGCACCAGGCGCTGAGCGCCGCCTCCCGGCAGAGGCGCGGCGGCAGGAGGGCAGGCGCCCTTCCGGTCTTGATCCGCTCGCGGTTCCACTGAAGCAGTTCCCGTTGTGCGCCGTGCAGACCGCTCAACATCACGATCTCGGCGCGCAGCCGTTCCATCCCGGCAAAGGCGCGTTCCCTGTCCCAGGCCTCGACGGATCGGGCGCCGTTGCCGGCTCCCGCCGTCCGCCACGCCGCTTCTTCGCTTGCGCGGATTTCCAGCGCCTCGAACAGGGCACTGCGGGGTTGCGCTTCCTTTCCGGCCTCCTGTTCCTGTGCGTCAACAGGCTGTAATTGGGCCAACAGGAGAGACGCCCCTATAAGAAGAGTGAGCGCGAATAAGGGTTTCATGGGCCGCACCCCGTGCATTGACCGACGATGAGAGTGCTGAACCCGGCCGTGGATGCGTCGAGGCGCCCGTTTACGCGAATGCCCGCGGCCCTGACCGAAGCGGCGGAGAGCGTACCGGCTGACACCGTGCGGGCCGACAACGTGTTGGCGGTAAGACGCTCGAAATTGGCGCCGCCAGCCGTGACCGTCCCTGTCGCCGCGACCGATTCGGCCATGACGGTGCCTGTCGATGAGATATTTACGGCCCGCAACGTGCTGTTCACCCTCAGCGACCCGCTCGACACCACGCCCACGAGAGAAGCGGTATCGGCACTGATCGCGCCCTCGGCCTCGACCGTCCCGGCGACCCGCACGGCCTGTCCGACCGTCAGATCGCCGCTAACGGCAATATCGCCGCCCGCTTGCAGGTCGCCGACCAGCGAGAGGCTTTCAGCGGAGATTCGCCCGGCTCCGGTAATGGTGTTGCCGCCCATGTCGAGATCGGTCTCCATCCGGTTGGCTTCCGGGAAGCCCGGCACAGCGATCCGCTGGAGCCTGCCGCCGTAGACGGCCTGGTGATCGAAGCGGCGCAGCGCCGCCAGGGCACCCACAGCCGGGGCGCCGCCAAAAGCCGCCTGGAAGGCGTTCACGTCATGATCGATGGTGGGTCCGGCCAGCCTGGACGGGGCATCGGGCGCGACCAGGCCGAGGCGTGCCTCGCCGGCCGCCTCCAACAAGCCGGCTGAAGGGGCGACCGTATCGCCGGGCTCCACCCTCTCAGCCGCCATGACATCGATCGCGTCCGCACCCGCGGCGAGGATCAGCACCCGATAGCCGCGCCCGAGCGCGTCCACCGCTGAAAAGTCCACCGGCAGCGATCCGGCTCCCTTGAGTTGCGCGAGGGTGATCTCCACGGGGCCGCCTCGAGCGGCCGCCAAAAGTTCCGGAAACCGGCCATGCACATGGCTTGCACTTGCATCGGCCAGCACGGTCAATTGCTGCACCGCGATACGGGCGCGGCGTTCGGCCGCGAGCGTCTCGAAGAAGGTGGCAGCGGCAAGGACGATCATGCCCAGCAGCGCCAGCGCGAGAAGCGCGCCGAACAGGCTCAACCCGCGGCAGAACACGGTTTGTCGTTGTCCCGGCATGTGCATCAACATCCGCCGCAACTCCCGACAGTCATCAGGCCGTCGATGCGGGCTTGCGGACCGTGCGCGGCCCGGGCGGCGATACCACCCGCCTGGAGAGCACCGCTCACACTCGTTTCCTCGCCATCGAACGTCCCCGTGACCGCCGCCTCACCGGCGACCGACACCGCCGTGGCGGCGGAGAGCGTCCGCGCACTCAGTGTGCCTGCCGTGCTCAAGCCTCCCGCGTCGAGCCTCTCGGCGACTTTCACGGAGGCGGTAGAAACCACGCCCGTCACGGCATGGCCGACAATCAGATCGGCGGAGACGGTCAGCGCCGCGCCGTCGAGCTCCCGCGCGGAGAGGTCCGCCGTGGCGAGCCGCCCGGCCGTGACGGAATCATCCACCATGGCATTGCCGCCGATTTCCGCAGTGCCGCTTAAGTTTGCCGCGCGCGCCATCACCGCGCCGGCCGCAACGATATTCCGGCCCACCGGATTGGCCGGGTCGGCGGAACTCATGTCGAGGCCGGTTTCCAGCCGGTTCAGATACGCCCGGCCGGGCTGTGCACGCTGGTAGAGCGCCTGCTCCAGATATCGAAGCCCGTGATCGGCGGTTAAATAGAATGCGTCCCGCCCGAGCGGGCGGCCGAGCGCCGCCTCGATCGCCGGCAAATGCGGCGCCATCAGAGCGCCACCGCCAACCGATTCCAGGCCGGCGAGACCGGCGGCAAGCGCACCCTCGCGTATCGACACCCCGTGCGCGGTTCCACCGTCCGGGGCGGGTTCGAGGACGCCGAAAGCCATTGGAATGCCACGCGTCGTGCCGTCGGAGATGACGCCGAACGCGAACGAGGCGTTCCGGCCCGGCGCATCGGGCATTCCCGGCGGCGCCGTGCCGAGCGCGCGCAATCGCGCCGGCGTCAGGACAATCGTGTGCCCGCCCGCGAGGGTTGTTTCGAAAACCGCCGCGTGCTCCTGGCTTGCCCGGTGGGCGGCCCGGAACCAGGTGGCGAATATCCGCCCGGCAGCCCGGTCGAGCGCCTCGCCGCGTGCCAGTCCGCGCGCCTCGTAATGCAATGTCAGCGCGGTTCCCGCGAATGCCGCCAGCAGCAGCACGCCGAGCAGCGCGCCCGCGCCGCATGTATGTTTGCGCACGCGCGTCATCCGAAGATGAACCCGATATTGTTGGCGCCGTCGCCGTCATCGCAAGCGGCGGTGATCTGGGCTGCCGTGACGGGTGAGGTGAGAGCGGCGCCGTTGATCGTGATCGAGATCACCCCGGCCCGCGCCCGGCTGCGCCCGGCATAGGCATCTCCCAGCGCCGCGCAGATCTCGTTATCGACATCGGCGAACCGGATGCGGAAACGGTTGGTAATGCCGCCTGGCCCGCCGATGACCGTCACCAGCCCGCCGAAGGGATGGCGGATTTGGGCTCTGTTGCCGGCCCCGATCGTCCGGGCGCTATCGGGAATGCCGCCCCGGCGATCGAGCGCAGCGACCAGATCGGCGTTATTCCCGTAACTCGGCGCACCGGCGAAGGAGGCTTCGATATTGGCCCGGATCCGGTTCAGCAGCACCAGCGTCTCGGACCGGTTGGCCGCCTCGCGGGCGGCGTTGTAGGTGCCGACCGCGCCGACGATGACCACCGCCGCAAGGCCGAGCCCGAGCAGAACCCCGAACAGGCTGAAACCTCGCCGGAAACGGCGCGCCCGGTAGCGTTTGAAGGCGGCCGCCATTCCCGCCATTCCCGTTTTCATCTGTGCCGTCATCTCTCTTCCTTTCATTGCTTTCTCTTTCATCCACTTACAGTTCCGATGGCTATTCCCATGGCCATCTCCGTAGCCGCCGGGTTCGCTGTGCTTGTGGGGAGCGCCGCGCTTGCCCACCCTGGTTCGTTTTCCCTTGGTCATCGCTCATGACCGCCCAGCCTGCTGCAGCACCGAGAACATCGCGTCGATGCCGGCCGCCATCGCCAGCGTCACGACGATCAGGAGCGCGCCGTTCAGCGCCGCCGCGCGGGACTTGAGCAGATCTTCGGAGCGGCCCACCCAGCGCTCGACGAAGCGGGCGAGCTTGTCTTCCCAACCGGGCGCGCCATCGAGCGCGGCGGCGACGGGAACCAGGGTCGGATCGGGAAACCCGTGCCCGGCCAGCGCCATGGCGCGGCCCAAACCGGCGCCCCGGGCCATGCCGCGCTGGATCGCGCCGATGCGATGACGCGCATAGGGCGAGGCATGCCGTTTCAGATCCTCGAAGGCGCGATCGTTGAGATCGAGACCGGCGCCGAGGAACTCCAGTGCCACGAACAGGAAGGCCGAGCCCGTAATCGTGCGGTAGAGCGAGAAGGGTGCAATCCTGTCGAGTACGGTCCGGCCGGGACCGGTCCAATGGACCATCGCCGTGCCTATTGCGGCCACGACGGTGGCGCAGATGGCCAAAAATACGAGTGGTTCTGCATGGAGCCAGGCCGAGGCGGCGCGGAACAGGCCGGCGGCGGGTCCCCAACGTTCGGGCGGCACGACGCTTTCCAGCACCGGCACGAAATACCCGCCCGCCGCCCACAGCATGACGGCGAGCCCGCCCGCCAGCGTCAGCGGCATGGCGAGCGCCTTGCGGACCGCCGAGATCTGCCGGTCGCGCAAGTCGGCGACCCGGGCCGCGGCGGCGAACAGGAGGGCGGCCTCGATGCGCCCGTAGGCCTGGAAGATCATCGCCTCGGCGGGCGGCGCGGAGGCCGCCATTGCTTCGGCGAAACGGTTCTCGATCAGCGCCCGGCGCCAACCTTCCAGCAGGCCGGCGCGTAAGGACGGACCCTGGCCACGTTGCGCCCGCACCGTGACGTCGAGCGCGCGCTCCAACTCGAAGCCCGATTCCAGCAGATCGGCGACGGTCCGGAAGCAATCCACCCGCGCCTTGCGCCCGAGCACCAACGCGGCGAATGCCCGCCTCCAGAACACGCCCAAGCGGAACGGGTCCATCATCGGACCGCCTCCGCGACCACGGTGAGGCTCGCCGACGCCTCGTGTTCGGTACCGGCACCCTTGAGCAGCGCATCGAACGGATCGACGGCGCCCTCTGACACCAGTTTCCAGATCTTGCCGCCGATCGGCCCGCCGCCCATCTCCTGGCGCCAGTAGGCCCAGGCGCCGAGTGGATCGCAGTCGCGTACGAAGGCGAGATAACCGGCATCGGGCCGGATGGTCTCGGCGATCGCCGTCTGTTCGATGTAACCGTTCCAGGCCCGGGCCGCGACAGCACCACCGTCCTCGCGCCGGCACCGGGGACAGCCCTTGGGGTTGCGGTAGCGCACCGCCCCGTTGCCGCGCAGGCGTCCGGCCAGATTTTCCGGGGCAACGCGTCCCTCGGCGTGCTGCTCGAGCGCGCAGTCCGGGCACAACAACGGCAACAGGGTCTGCTTCATCAGCAGCGCGACATTGCCGGGCTTGGTCACCTCGGCCACGCCGACGCCCATGTCGATCAGCCGGAACAGGATGGCGTTGGCCGAATGGACGTGGATCGTGGTCCATACCTGATGGCCGGTATCGATGAACTGCATCACCTGGCGGGCCGCGTCGGCGTCACGGATCTCGGAGACCATGCCGCTGGCCGGGTGGATCCGGCAGAAATGCATCAGCGCTTCCTTGAAATACCCGGCCCGCTCATCGCCGAGGCCCGAGGTCGGCACCGCGATCTGGACGGCGCCCGGAATGCGGTATTCGACCGGGTCCTCGATGGTCACCAGATTGAGCTGGCCGTCGAACTCCGCCATCTGCAGGGCGAGATTGACGGCCAGTGTGGTTGACTTGCCGTCGCCCGCGGTGCCGCCGATGAAGACGCCGCCATGGGGCGCCATGCGGATCCCGGCGAACAACGCGGCTTCGGTGGCCGAAAAGCCGAGGCGCTCCAGGGTCATGCCGGCGTCGAGCCGGTCGGCATAGAACATGCGCGCGAACAGGTGATCGCCGTCGGGCTCGTGCGGCCCACGCTGGCAACGCAGCGCCGAGATGCCCGCCGGCAGCGGTACCTGGCCGCCGGCGCGGATCGAGAAGCCCTGGAACGAGCCCCGCCGGTAGCTCGTCTGGGACGACCCCTCGTCCTTGCAATGGAACAGGAAGCCCGCGGCCTCGCGGCCTTCCTCGGCCGTCATCGGCTCCGCCAGCTGCAGCTTGCGGTCGTTGACGATGGCGAAGACATGACAGGCGCCCCCGCCGGTCTCGAACACCACATCGCTCGCCCGAGCCGCGGCGGCATCCTCGAACAGGCGTTTGACCCGTCGAGCCGCCGCTTCGCCCGCTGCCGGCGACGATGCGGCGCCTGCCGCCCGCCAGCATTCGGCGATCTCTTCGAGGGTCGCGGTTTCCTCGGCCACCGCCACCGGGATGGCGCCGCTTTGGCGCAGCGCCAGCAGCGCCGAGCGCAACCGAGCGTCGGCCTCGTAGCCGGGCGCGATCAAGCAACGCCCGCCGGCGAACACCGCGCAGATGCGCCGGAACCGGACGTCCATCGCGGGGACGCGGATCAATCGCTTGGTATCCGGGGTCTCCGCCGCGGCGTTGCCGTTCCGCCTGCCGGGCCGGGCAAAAAACCGCGCGAAGGCCTTGGCCATGGTCTTGGCGGTGGTGTCGGGACGGGTGCTTGCCGGTTGCCGGGTCATCAACCGTCTCCGGGCCTGGCCCTGTAAGGCAATGCACTGTCGTCCGCACCCTCGATTTGCACGCCGGGGGGGCGCGCGGCGATCCGGTCGACCCGGACGCCGCCGGGGAGCGGATCGCCCTCGCGCACGAACCAGACCCGCCGCCCATCGGTGACACCGGCTCGCAGATCGCCCGCCATCCCGACGATCGAGAACCAGCCATAGCGCGGCGCTGCCGGCGCGGCTTTCGCCGAATTCGGAGGAGTCGTGGAGGGCGCCGGCAGCTTTGCAGGGACCGTGTTCAATTGCGGTATGACCGAAGGAACGGTGGCAGCCACCGCCGGGGATCGATTTGCGGCGGCCGGTTCCGCCTGCGCCCGGAGCGCCCGCAACTGCGCCTCCGTCTCGAATATCCCGGTCACGATCAGCTGCCGCTCATGGCATAGCTTCAGGGTCTCGTGCTCGATCGCCAGGGCGGACAGCGCGTCTTGCCTTTCCGCCACACCCGCGAGCAGCCGGGTCAGCAGATCGCGCGGACAGCCTGCGATGACGGATGCAGCCATCGCCGGTATCGGGATGCCGGACTTCGGAATGGGCACGTTTGGCGTCCGCGCTTTTTCGCCCGGACCTGCCGGTTGCGGTTGCCCGGCCGCCCCGCCGTCCAGCACGCGAAGCAGACGGCTGCGGCCCACGGCATTCGCAGCGCCCGTGGATGGCGCCATTGGCGGGACCGAAAGAGCCGGCTTTGAATTCACGCCGGCGGAGCCCGCCGCCACCGCCTCGGCGGATTGCGTCCCCGGCGCGGACGGTGAAACCGCGTCCAGCGCTGATGCACCCGATGCCACCACCATCGCCACGAGGCAAGCGCCAAGAGTGCGAAGACGTCCCGCGGCGGTCATTCGGGCGTCCACCCGAGATGGGCGGCGAGCGCGCGCCAGGGATAGCTGTTGGCCGCCGCCGCGCCGTCGAGGGTTACGATCAATTCGCCGCGCGACCAGCGCCACGCACCGGCCGTCTCACGACTGCCGTTGCCGTCTCCCAATAACGCGGTAAGAGTTCCATCCGCCCCGAAGCTGAACGCGGAATCATCGCGATCCATGAAGGGCAGCGTGACCGGGTCGCCCCGCGCCGCCAGCCAATCGGTCAGACGCATCGCGGCATAGCGCTCTCCGGTGGGCAGCAGCGGCAACGCGGCGCCGATGCGGAAACGCGGCCGCAACGGCAGTCGCTCGTAGTGGAGCGCGATCTCCGCGCCGCCCGCCGCCGGGACGAGATGGCCGGTATCAGCGATTGCGCCGGTACCGCCGCTGCCGTCGAGCAGCCACAACTCGTCGCGATCCGGACCGAGTACCAGAACGTGGCGCGCACCGGTATTGTCGATCAGCACTTGGCCGTTGTTATCTTCGAGGAAGCGCTTGAGTGCCGCCGCCGGCAGGGTTGCATGGCCCCCCGAGGCCGCAATGCCCGTGGCTCCGGGTCCGCGCAGTTCGGAGCCCGGAAAGCCGCGCAGCGGCGCGTCCAGGTCCTGGGCGATCGCCTTGTCGAACGCGGTCGAGGTCTGCTTCTCGTTGACCGGCAGGTCCGCCGGCAAACGCAAGTCCGGGCAGGCGTCCTTCATCGCCCGCGGCCAGCTTTCCTGAACCCAACCGCGCGAAGCCACAGCCCAGACACCGGCCGCGGCTCCCAACGCCTCGTTGTGCAGCACGCCGGTGGCGGGATCGTAAAAGACCGGGGTGTGCCCGCGCCGCTGCCCGGGATCCGGCTCCACGCCCGGCTCGGTGAAATTGTAGAGCGCGCGGAACTCGCGCGAGGGCACCACCCGCCAGCGCGCGGTTCCGGGCGCATAGGCGCCGCCGAGATGGGCGCAGGCGCGAAGCGTGCCGTCCGGGCCGTGGTAATGCGCCCAGACGGTATTGCGGTCTTCGGCGCGGCGCGAGTTCGGCCGCTCCAGGATCCAGACGCGGCCCTCGAGCAAGCCGGTGAAGAAGGCGGCGCCGTGGGAGCTGTAATTGGGAGATCCGGGAGCGGCTTGCGCCAAAGCGCCGTCCACTCCAAGAGTGCCCGCCGCGAGACCGCCCGCCGCCATGACGGCAGCGGCGATCGACAAGGTTGAATGCCGTGTCATCGTCATGTTCCTTTGGTGGTGTTTGCGCCGACGGCCATGCGGCTGGCCGGTTCCGCCCAGCGCGTGGCGAGGCGGCGCACCATGGCGGCATAGATCGCGAACGCCCCGTTTTCGTCGCCTGCGGCGATAGCCGCGATGGCCGCGTCGATGCGGCCGCCGATCCAGTCCCAGTCCGAATGTCCTTGGGGAATCGCGGCGGCGATACGGGGCGCGATTTCGTAATATTCGGCAACCAGCGCCCGGCGTTTGGGCGTTTTCATCATGTAGCCGTCGCGGAAGCGGCGCAGCGCGGTCAGGGTCGGCCCGTCATCCGCCTCGACACCACGCCGCTCGACGACCGCCATGGTCAGGAAACAGCCGCCGTCCCCGCCATTGCCGCCGCTGCTGTCGAGGAAACAGTCATCGGCACCGGCTTCGATGTCCAGCAGACTGCAGGGATCGCAGTCCTCGCCGACCGCACCGGCACCGTCTCCGCCGGCATCGGCATCGCCAACGCCGCCGTCATCGTTCCAGTCCGGCGGAATCACGGCCTGGCAGCTGTCCGTTTCCAGTATCCAGGGGCCGTAAGAGATCTGGACCACCGGCTCCGCGTCCCACGGGAACTGGGTCGCCCGCCGGGTCGCGGTGCGCCGGTAGTCCTGGCTTCCCGTGTAGCCGGACGGGCAGCCATCGGTCATGGCTTCGGTTTGCGCGGTCTCCGTCACCACCGCCGTGGGCGGCACGGGAACCTTGCCGGTCCAGCAGCTCGTCGAGACGAACTCGGGCGGACCCAGCGTCTCGCCCTCTGCCGTCACGCTCTTCAGGCGGCGCCAGATCTCACGGCCTTCCATGCGCCGGTTGTGCGGCGGCCCGGCGTCCCAGTGGCAGACCAGCGTGTAGTTCTCCCAGGCCGTGTAATCGGCCCGGCATTCGTCGATCAGAAGCTGCCAGGGACCATGGACCGGATCGCCCACCGGGTTGCCGCGTTCGTCATCGGTTTGGGTGACCTCGCGCATTCTTGTGCGGCCCAGGCCGTGCTCACCGGCGGCACAATCCTCGAGCCGGCGTTCGCGGCTCACACGTTCGTTGGTGTGGGTGTAGGGATCGCGCACCGTGCCGGCGAGCGCGGCGCGGCCCGAGGGCAGCGGCCCGCCGAAAGCGGTATCCGACAGGCAGGCGGGGAGTGTCACTGAAGGGCGGCCCGCAGCACCCGTGGCCCGGCCTGCTTCCAGCCAGTGCAGCACCGGCGCCTGGCCATTCGCTCCGCCGCCGGCGTAGGCATGGGGCGCTGTCTGGACCGCGCGGTGATCGCGGCCGACGCCCTTGAGACGCTCAGGCGCGAGATAGACCAGCAGCGTGTCTTCGCAATAACGTGCCCGCACGCCACGCAGCGTCCAATCGGCAAGCCAGCCGCTGCCGGCCGGCGGAACCGCGCCGCTCCAGCCCGAGACGCTTGCGCCATCCGGATCGGGAGTGCCGGCGGAGCCCTCGAGAACATAGCTCTCCAGGCGCCGCCAAGCCGTGGTCACCGCCCGGGCATGCGCCAGCGCTTCCTGACGGTACGTACGTTCGTTCGCGGATTGTTGCGCGCCCGCCGGCGCGGCACTGAGAAGCGCGCACAGGCTGACCCCGGCCAGCATGGTTGCACGGAATGTCCTATTCATGGGTTGCCTCCTCGTTTGGAAACTGTTCGGAATTGCGCTCCGCGGCCGGTGCCGGAGCGCCTGTCAGCTCACGGAATTCCGCACGCGTCATCGCCTCCGGGGCCACGGGGCGGCCATGCAGGCGCCATCCCCCGTCAGCACCGAGATCCAGCCCGGTGATCTCGAGACCAGCGAGGCCGGCGGCCTCGCGGAATAGATCGGCGAGGTACGACAACGGGCCAGGATGGGAGATCCGGGCGGTCCAGCCGCCCTGCGGGCTCTGTGCGTAGTCGATCTGCGCCCCACGAAGGCCAAGCTCACGGTCGACAGCACGGCGAAACACAAGAAAAGAAAGCGGCGCGCGGTCAGAGATGCGGAGCATGGGGGCCAGCGGCACCACCGCCCAGGCGCGCGCATCGACCACGGACGCGGCGTACCAGCGCGACAGATGTTGCTCGGCGAGTTGCCGGTGCAGGGGCTCGGCGTGGCCGGGGCCAAGCCGCCAGCGCGCCAGCATGACTGCGCGGCCCGCCAGTTCGGGGCGCAGCGCGGCAAGTTCGGGATCGGAAAAGCGGGCGGCGCAGGCAAGGCTCTCGATCCGCCAGGCCGGCAGCCAGGGCGGATAATCGATCAATGCCCGCCGGCAGGCTTCTATCAGCGCGGTGCTATCGACCGCTACCGCTAGATCCGGGTCGGTTGGCGGCGCGGCGGCGGCCACGGGTTCCGGTCCGGCGATCCAGTCCAGGACCGCATCGCGCTGGAGCCAGGCGATCCACACACCGGCAACGGCGGCTGGCAACAGCAAGGCCAGCGCCAAGTGAGCGCGCCCAATTCTCGTAAACGGCACGCGGCGCAGTACATTATCCGGTGCCGCGGTGAGACTGGAAGCATCGAGGTCCGTGACATCGCGGTCCGCGCCGCCGGCGAGCAGGCCGGGCGTCGCGTAAAGGTCCCAGCCCAGCGTCCGCGCGCGGGTGAAAGCTTCGACGGCGGCATCCCGGCCGGTAAAAACCTCATCGCCATCGGCGAGCACGGCGCCGTCGCGCACCTTGATCAGCGCGTAATGCCCGGTATCGGTTGCATCGCCCATGGCCGCATCGCTCGCGACCAGAGCCATCCAGAACTCGCTCTCGATCGAATCGACCAACGCCAACGCCAGCGCCGGCAATCCCTCGGGGGTGTCGCCTTCGGAACCGCCGGCATAGCCGGTCTGACCCGCCCGGTGGACGCACCAGGGACGCGCGAAGCGGCGCGCGGCGCGTGCCGTGGTGGCCGGACCGGCCCGCTCCAACCAGTAGAGCCCGGCCGCGAAGGGACGTCCGTTAATGAGAATGGTGCTCAAAACGCCATCCCCCGGACTTCCGCGATGCCCAGCGGCTCGCCGATGTCCGCGGTTATCAGAAGCACCTGTTCGATACGCGCCGTGGACGCCTTGCGCCCGCCGTCGGGCAGCGGCAGATCGGCGTCGAAGGTGCCGGAACGCTGGGCGCTTGCGCTGCGGTCGGAAAATCCGGTCACCATCAGCGTCTCGCCACGGCCGATCTTCTGCGTCACCTGAATGGCGCGGCTGGCATAGGCCGGAAGCTGGATCGTCTGGCTGTTCGAGGCAAAAGCGGTGAAAGACGGGCGGTCGCGCAGGCTCGCGAACAGCCGCACCAGCACCTCGCCGGGACCGGTGATGCGGGGCAGGTAGCTCACCGCGAAACCCGAGGAGACCGTGCCTGGCACGAGCTCGGTCTGGGCGATGCCCTCGCCCGCCGTGGTGCGCAGCTCGCGCAGATAGGCTTCCTGGAAGAGCTCGAAGAACTGCGCCGGCTTGCCGTTCAGCGACGGAATATCGGCCGACAGCACCCGCGAGACCGCGCCCGCGTTGTTCAATGCCTTCACCGTCGCCGACAGCGTATCGCCGCTTTCGTTGCCGGGAGAGGGCTTGATCAGCGCTACCGCGTTGGATCCCACGCTGACGCGCAGCGCCTCGCCGAGCAGCCGGGCGATGGAGAAGCTGAGGCCGAGATCGTAGTCCGCCTCGCGCTCGACGCGCACCGAATAGACGTGCACCGACAGGGTGACAGGCCGCAGCACCTCGCGGTTGAGATAGCCGAGGTACGCGCGCGCCCGGGCGATATCGCGGGGCGTGCCGCTCACCGTCACCGAGGCGCTCGACGGCGCCACCGACAGCCGCGTTCCGGGATCGAGCAGCTCTTTCAATTGGCCCTCGATCTCGGGCCACGGGTCGTAATCCGTCTCGGTCGAGATCGTCTGGCTGGTGAGGTTGCCGCCGCCGTCTCCGGCTGCGCTGTCCTGGGTCGAAGCCGACACGGTGTAGCGCTGCGTGCCGGCCAGCGCATGAATATGAAAGACCGCGGAACGGCGGCGTACGATCTCGATCGCTTGCCGGTCCGCGTCGTAGCGCCACTCGTAACCGGAGGGCCCGGTCCAGGAATCGAGCAGAGCGTCGAGCGGGCCGGTCCAGATGCCGCCGTCCGGCGACAACCCATCGCGTCCGGCCTCGCCGAGGAGAGGCACGGGCGTATCGTCGCCCGTCGTATCGTCTGCCCGGCGCGGGGGGCCGGTAAACCGCACCGCGATGCCGGTCGCCGCCTCGATGCGTGCCATCAGTACCGCCGCCGCGCCGATCCCGGCCAGCGGCAGCGTCACCGCGTCCGCGCGGCGAAAGCGCGCCGGCAGACCGGCGCGAGGATCGGGCTCGATGCGGGTCAATCCGACATAGGGCCGCCGCTCGATCAGGCGCACGGTGGAAAGGCGCGGGCCGGCTTGCGGCGGCCGCAGGGCCGAGACCTGCCGCGCGACATCCCCTGTCTCCATCCTCGCGTGTTCGACCTCGGCCAGGCCGCAGCCCGCAAGTGTGGCGAGCAATATTGCGAAACAACCGGATCGCGCGAAACGGATCCGCCAACCAGGATGCTGGAAAGTAAACAGGCGTTCACCGGTCATACGCGTGGTGTCCCGTGCAGGTGGTTCGTGATCGCCGCGTCCGGCGAACCGGTGAACATGGATTGCCGATGTGCCTTGAGCCGCGGGACGGCGAGGCCGCCCATCACGCCGTCTTCCGGACGGGACTGCCCTCGTCGGAAGTCGAGCTGTAGCGGCGTTCCGCCGCCCACGCCTCGACATCGGCGCGGGCGTAGCGCACCCGGTTGCCGAACTTGTGAAACTTCGGACCCCCGCCGCTCACCCGGTAGCGGTCCAGCGTGCGCGGACTCAGGCCCAGAAAGGACGCCAGCTCGCGCGTGCCCATGTACTGCCAGGCGTCGTCGCCCATGTCGCAGTCTCCCTTGAAGGTGTCTTGCGGGATCTCCTCGTCCCCGGACGCCATGGCCCGGATCGCCCGGACTTCCTCCGCGCTCGCGGCGCCCTCCATCCAGGCGCGTGCCTTGTCCACGGTGGCGAGCCGCGGCGCGCCTCCCCGGCGCAGCCAGCTCACGAAGGACGGATTGCCGCTCGCTGCCCGGCCAAGTTCCGAGGACTTGGCCCCGGTAACCGCCAGAAACGCGTCGACTTCACGCCGGAAGCCGGGCCCGATGGGCTCGAGCCCCATGAAGGCCAGCAGCCGGTCGGCGGTATCCAGGCGCGGCGAGCGGCCGCGGCGGAAGACGGTGACGAAGGACGGATCGCCCAGCGCCGCCTCTCCGAAGCGGGTGCGGGTCATGCCGCGCTGTTGGATGAAGGCCTCGATGGCTTGCCGCAGCGATATTTGAAAAACTGTCATGCTCGGGAACGTATGAGGAACATCCGGGCTTGACAATATGTTTCAGTATTGATTACACTAGATATCAACGCCAAACGCGCGAGGGGCTACGATGGAACGCGACCCGCTACGACAAAAAATCAAGGATCTGCTCTGGAAGCGCGGCCTCACCATGAAGGAGGCCTCCGATGCCATCGGCCGCAGTCCGAGCTACATGCACCAGTTCCTGGAGCGCGGCACCCCGGCAACGCTGAACTATGGCGACAGCGAAAAGCTTGCCGGGCTGCTAGGCTGCGATGCGGGCGAGCTGCGCCCTGCCGAGGCGCCGAGGCGAAAGCCGCAGAAGCGCAGGCGGCGCACCCCGCTGGCCGCTCTTCCCGGCGCGCCGCTTGCCGCCATCCCCGAAATGGCGGTCGAGGCCGCCGCCGGGGCGGGGGCTGCAGGCGAGGAGTTCGCCGCCGAGAAAGCGCGCTGGTACCTGCCCGAGGGCATGATCCGTCACGAGGGCGACGCCGAACCCGGCAATCTCCGCGTCCTGCGCGCGCGGGGCGATTCGATGGAGCCCCTGGTCTCAGACGGCGACCGGCTGCTGGTCGACGTGACCCGCCGCGCCCCCGGCACCGGCGAGACGGCGGTGCTGTGGGACGGCACCGGCCTCGTGGTCAAGCGGGTCGAGGTCCTGCCCAACGCCGAGCCGCCCCAGCTCAGGCTGATCTCCGCCAACCCCACGTACGAACCCTACACATGCCTCGCCCAGGACGCCCACATCGTCGGAAAGGTCCTCTGGACCTTGAGGCGCATGTGAAGGCGGCGGGCTGGGCAATTTACACCCAAACGCACAAAGCCGATGATCGCATCCGCCCGATAGCGGGAGATACGACTGCGAACCACCGATAGAGCTCCACAAGACCAGGCAGGCGCCGTAGAGGTCGATGGCAAAGAGGCGGTGCGTCCTGCCGGCTAGCTTGCCGTCGAGGGCGAGCGGGAGATCGCGCACGCGGGCCAGCGCCAACGGCAGTTCGAGGCGAAGGCTGGTCGCTTAAGGCGGCGGATTTCTTCGACCCACGGCTCGGGCACCTCGATCAGGGGCGCGATCTCGAGGAATGGCCGGGCGCGGCAGCCCCGAACGACATCACAGGTCTGGGTGAGCATCACCACGCCACGCACCTCGTCCAGCACGGGCGTGGCGCCGGCCTCGATGGCCGCGCCATCGTTCGCGACCGCGTCGGCCACCTGGACGGAAGCAGGGCTATGCGGACGCGAAAGATCGGCGAAATGAAGAAACTCCAGGCCGGCGTCCAGGGAGACATCTCCCTGGCGCCAGACCTGGAGAGCCTGGTCGATCGCTTGCTCGTCCTCTTCCGTCAAGGACATGAAGGTTAGCTCGCCGTCCTGGCCGTCCGCCTAGCACGGACGGCTCGGGCTTTGGCCGGCATATCGGGCCGGTCCTGCTCGGCCTCCAGAAGAAGCGCTGGCGTTTGCGGCCGGCGCGCATCCCAAGCAGCCCGGGAGAGAGGGGTACGGTGACGCTCGGTCGCCCGGACGCCCTCGACGCGGCCGATGGCTTCGTCGAAACGGCCGTCCTTCAACAGGTCGACCGTGGTGACTCCCGTAGCCGGGTCAACGGCGAGCAGCAAGCCGCGAGTGCCGACTCGATCCCCCCGGTCGAGGTGGCGGAGAGCCGCCAGCATCCTGCGGATCGTTCGATCGTGCCTGGCGGTTACGGGCTTGCTGTCAACGGCGGCGGGAATATGTACCGGGGCGGCGGCGCAAAAATGATGGAGTGGACGCCTCCTCCCGACGGCATCTGCATGTGCCAAGGTGGTGTTGTAGTTCGACCCCCTGAAGGAGGAGGCATCCGTGGAACAGGTTACCATCGTCGGGATTGATTTGGCGAAGCGCAGCTTTCAGCTTCATGGTGCTGGGGCGGACGGCTCTGTCGTGTTCCGCAGGAAGCTGAGCCGGGAGAGATTGCTGGACTTTCTCGCTTCTCAGCCGCGCTGCGTGGTCGCGATGGAGGCTTGCGCGGGCGCTCACCAATGGGGCCGCGAGATCGGAGAGCTCGGCCACGAGGTGAGGTTGCTCCCGCCGGTCTACGTCAAGCCGTTCGTGAAGCGGCATAAGAACGACATGGCGGATGCAGAGGCGATCTGCGAGGCGGCGCAGCGCCCGACGATGCGCTTCGTGGCGGTGAAGACGAAAGAACAGCAGGCCAGGGGAATGCTGTTCCACACGCGCGACCTTCTGGTGCGCCAGCGCACGCAGACGATCAACGCGTTGCGGGGCCACCTGGCGGAGTTTGGCGTTGTCGCGCCGCAGGGACCGGCTCATGTCGATCGGCTGGCATCGGCCCTCCAGGGTCCAGGTTCAGGGCTGCCAGGATCGGTCCGTGAGCTGGGCGCCCTTCTGCTCGATCGGATCGAGGACCTCGATGCGAAGATCGACGGATTGAGGAGGGAGCTCCGCGCCCGCGCGTGTCAGGACGAAGAGGCGGCACGGCTCATGACGATCCCCGGCATTGGGCCGATCACCGCAATGGCAATCCAGGCCTTCGCACCGCCGATGGAGAGCTTCCGACGCGGCCGCGACTTCGCGGCCTGGCTCGGGCTCGTGCCGCGACAGCACACGACCGGCGGCAAGCCAAGGCTTGGCAGGATATCGAAGATGGGCCAACGCGATCTGCGGCGGCTGTTGATCACGGGCGCCATGGCTGTGGTCAGCTGGGCGGCTCGGCGTGGCGCGACGAACGACCCCTGGCTGGCCAGGATGCTGGCCCGCAAGCCGAGAATGCTGGTCGCGGTGGCGCTGGCCAACCGGATGGCACGCATCATCTGGGCGCTGACAACGAAGAAGGAGAGCTACCGGGCTCCCGCCGCCGCCTGAGAGGACGGCGAAAGGCGGAGAGCCGTCGGGGATGTGGGCAGGTCGGAGGACAGGTAAGGGCAAACGGTCAATCGAGACGGGATCGGGAAAACCAGTCGTGGTACACGGAGCTTTCAAGCCCGCAAAAATGATCTTGGACCCGGTCCGCGCATCTCCATACAGGCCCGCGGCGTCAAACCAGCCGCATCATGAGGCCGGACAGATGACTGCACCTGACCGCATGTGCCGAACCGTCCGAAGAAAGGCTTGCATCAACGGAGGCGTCCACAGATGTACCGCGGGCTCGGTGGTAGCTTGTCCGCGTAGTCCATGGGAGGGACCCGCGCGCGGGGCGACGCGTGCCGTCGCCCAGGATCCGTGCCACCGCCAGGGTCGTGTTGTCGTAGAGGATCGAGCGCGGAACCCCGCCGAGGAAGGCGAAGGCGCTGACATGGCCGTCCAGGAAGGCCTCCGTCGTCTCCCGGGGATACGCCTTGACGAACCAGAGGTTGGAATGGGGCAGGATCAGGCAGAAAAAGGCGACCTTCTCCCGCCTGCCCCCGACCTCCACCACCGCCTCGCCGAAGTCGACCTGGGCATGGCCCGGCGGGTGATGCAGCGGCACGAAGGCCTCGCGCGTCGATTGCCGCCGGGAACGCACATAGTCCTTCACGATGGTGTAGCCGC
Source organism: Alphaproteobacteria bacterium (assembly GCA_965261735.1). GTDB lineage: Bacteria > Pseudomonadota > Alphaproteobacteria > SHVV01 > SHVV01. The sequence continues at coordinate 3,421,485 of OZ253470.1, read as the reverse complement.
CGGTGAACCCGTGCTCGTCCCGTAGCCGCTCGAAGATCCGATGCGCCGTGTGACGCTGCTTGCGCGGCACGTCCGGATCCGTGTCCGCCTCCAGGATCGCGTCGACGATGCCGGTGAACCCGTCCAGCTTCGGCCGCCTGACCGGCTTCGTCCGGCGGTATCCCGGCGGCGCCGAATAGCTCAGCATCTTCTTCACCGTCCGGCGGTCGATGCCGAACCGCCGGCCCGCCTCGTGATGGCTCAGACCCTCGTCGACAACCGCCAGTCGAACCGCCGCATAGAGCTCCACGCCGTACATCTCCTGCCCCTCGTCGCAACCGCCAAGGGACCATGAGTGGCACAATTTTGCGCCGCCGCGACCGGACCGCCCGGCCGCCTCGCGTGGAGCATTATTCCTCCGCCGTTAACAGATGCCGCAATGGGGCTCAGCGCTCACCGGCGACGTTTCAGCTTGTAGCGATGGCGGAGATTCGGGTGTCGTTGCCCTTACACGCGTAGCGTGTTCACGGGGTCTTGCCGAAAGGCGCGCCCCAACTCCTTTGCAGGGAAGGGCAAATGGGATGGACGCCTCCCACCCCCTGATGTTCGTCGGCCGGAGGGTTGAGGTGGACCCTCGCGGGCCGACGGCATCAAAGTGCCAAGTGGGAAGAGCAAGCTCTTCACAGGCAAACCGGAGGGTCCGAAATGAAGACTAGCAGAACCGTCGTCGGGGTGGATACGGCGAAGCGGGTGTTCCAGCTGCACTGGGTCGACATGGAGACAGGCGAGATCGTGGATCTGAAGCTGACGCGGGCGAAGTTCCTCGAGCACTTCGCCAACCGCGTGCCGTGCGTGGTCGCGATGGAGGCGTGCGGCGGCTCGCAGCATTGGGCTCGCCGGCTTCGGGAGCTCGGCCACGATCCCTGCCTGTTGCCCGCGAAGGCGGTTCGGCCCTTCGTGTCCGGCAACAAGAACGACGCGCACGACGCGCGGGCGATCTGGACGGCGGCGCAGATGCCGAGCGTCCGGACGGTTGCCGTGAAGAGCGAGGAGCAGCAGGCGATCCTGGCGCTGCACCGGATGCGCCAGCAGTTGGTGAAGTTCCGCACCGCGCAGATCAACGGGCTGCGCGGCCTTCTGACCGAATACGGCGAGGTGATGCCGCGGGGCCGGGCCGGCATGCGCCGTGGCATGGCCGAAGCCTTGGAACGGATCTCTGAGCGTCTGCCGGCGGTGGTGATCGACACACTTCGCGAGCAATGGGCCCGGGTCAGCCACCTCGACGAGGAGATCGGCGAGATCGAGCGGCGGATTGCGCTGTGGCACCGCGGCAATGCCGACAGCCAGCGGGTCGCGAAGATCCCGGGGGTGGGAGTGCTGACGGCGACGGCCGTGGTGGCCGCGATGGGCGATCCCGCGGCCTTCAGGTCAGGACGCGAGTTCGCCGCCTGGCTCGGCCTGGTGCCGCGGCACGAAGGCACTGGAGGTCGGGTACGCATGCTTGGCATCTCCAAGCGAGGGGACAGATATCTGCGGACCCTCCTGATCCACGGCGCCCGCGCCGTGCTCACCACAAGCAAGGCGCCGCCCGAATGGGCGGTGCGCCTCGCCGAGCGGCGACCGCCCAACGTGGTCACGGTCGCGCTGGCCAACAAGACGGCGCGCACGATTTGGGCCTTGCTGGCCCACGACCGGGCGTACCGCGTGGACTTCATCAGCCAACCGGCATAGCCGCGGCTGACGACGGAAGGAACGACGAACCGAACCAGGAGGTGGTTGCTGAAAGGTTGCGCAAGGCACGACAAGGAGTGATGGCGAGCAGGTCAGACCGCGATCCGCCAAGCCTGGATTGTCGTTGAGGGCGAGAAGCCCACAGGGTAAATGAGGCGCGGATCGGCAGATCCCATCAGGGCCAGCGGGCAGAATCCCCGCATCGAAAGGCCGGATACAAAGCTGCAATCTGCCTGACCCTCATCCCCAAATCGGTCCTTGCGTCCCGGGAGGCGTCCATACAAACGACATGGATGTTTTTATCGGGCTGGATGTATCGCTGGCAAGCACGGCAATCTGCGTTCTCGGCGAGAGGGGCAAGATCGTGACGGAGGCGCGGGTCGCCAGCGCGCCCGAATCGCTGGTTGCGTTCATGCGCGAGCTGCCGCACGGGATCGCCGCGATCGGCCTCGAAGCCGGTCCCCTGTCTCAATGGCTGCACAAGGGGTTGACCGATTCCGGCTTCGAAGCCGTGCTGATGGAGACCCGGCAGGTGAAGGCCGCGCTGAAGGGGATGCCGATCAAGACCGATCGCCGGGATGCCGAAGGCATCGCGCGGCTGCTGCAGATGGGCTGGTTCCGGCCGGTGCACTGCAAATCGGTGTCGTCGCAGGAGGTACGGGCGCTCCTGTCCTCGCGCAAGTCCGTGCTAAACGTGCTCACCGATCTGGAGCTCTCGCTGCGTGGCGTCTTGCGCAACTTCGGCCTGAAGCTGGGCCGGGTCTCTAAGGGCCGCTACGAGGCCCGCGTCCGGGAATTGATCGCAGGCAACGCGATGCTGGAAGCCGCGGCCGAGCCGATCCTGCGCGCGCGGGCGGATCTGCGCCGCGAGCTGGCCGGCCTTGAGAAGCTGGTCCGCAATCTGGCCAGGGAAGACCGGGTGTGCCGCCTTTTGATGACCATGCCCGGCGTTGGCCACGTCATAGCCCTGACCTACACGTCCGCGATCGACGATCCCGAGCGGTTCCGGAGATCGAAGGATGTCGGCCCATGGGTGGGGCTGACGCCGGGACGGAATCAATCCGGCGAACGGGACATTGTCGGCGCGATCACCAAGGCGGGCGATGCAGGTCTGCGCACCGCGCTCTACCAGGCCGCCACGGTGATGCTGAACCACACGGGGCCGAACTGGCTGAATGCCTGGGCGCTACGTCTGGCGAAGCTCCGCGGCAAGAAGCGCGCAACCATTGCGCTGGCCCGGCGTATCGGCGTGGTGCTTCACCGGATGTGGCGGGATGGCACCGAGTTCCAGTTCACACGCGAAGACGCGATGGCGCTTCGGACAGCATAGGCGCGGCTGCATCCCATCGGCAGTCAGCAAGGAGGAAAGAGCCGCGCTTGAAGGTGGGCGATCCACCGGTGTCCCCTCGCCGGGACGCGGTTCCCGATGATGCACGTAACCGGCCTTGTTTGCCGAACCGTCTTATCGCGTTCGAGCACGCTGCACAGATTGGCACTCGGGAATCGTTTTGGACCAGGCATGAAGTTGGCAGCCGCCGCGCTGACCACGGACGGAAGCGAGAGCCTGGCGACGGACACATCCGGGATCGTGGTTCCTTCTCAAGACCAGGGAGGCGTTGCAATCGCCCAACCTTGAACCGGAGCCGCGATGGCCCCGGACGCTCCCGCACCACGCTTGGGGATAACAACCTGCTGCCGGCGCCGAGGCTTCGCGAACGATCAGTCGTCTCGCGACGATGGTCTATTGAAAATTGAAGCTTGACGGGAACCGCCCCATTACGGAAGTCGTCTCGCGACGATGGTCTATTGAAAATTGAAGCTTGACGGGAACCGCCCCATTACGGAAGACGTGGGGCATCGCTAGGGTTCAGCGGATGGGGTTTTGCGTCGGGCTTCAGCCGGCACTGGTGCCGTTGAGCAGAACACGGGGCCTGAGCGCACCCTCAAAGACACGCCAATGGGCTATCAATCTTCGATCACGACCTTATCGATTCGACCCGAACCCAGAAACACGATGAGTCCGGTTTGCGCGGCGGTTGATCGGAGGTAGTCGCGAACCTGATTTTGATACATTGCGATCTGTCCGGCCCCGGCGTTCACGTCACTCTTCCAGTCCACGACCACGTCAATGCGGCCTTCTTCATTGATGGCAACTGCGTCGGCAATGCCTGCCGTGAGTGTCTCTTCGCAGCCTTCGATGGCGCTCGCATAAACCCGGAACTCAGGAACCAGCCGTGGACGCAGGGCCTGAATCTCGGGGAGTTGCAGCGTACGCATGACCGTGGTTGCCATCTCATCGCTGGACAGTCCTTCCGACGCATTTTGCGAATCCTCGAGTCCGAGTTGGGAGATAAGCTCAGCGGCCCGCACCTGCACCGGTCCCGTATCTCCCGCTGTTTCTCCGGTGAGCACCTCTTCCATCAATTTGTGCAGTATCGAGCCACGCTCTCGCCCGCCTTGGACATGTATCTCCTCGGCCTCTGCAGCAATGGCTTCGAGGATCGCGTCGGCGTTTGCAAACACGGCCTCCGGCTCTCTCGCAGATTCCGCCGGGTCCTCATGACGGCTTGGCTGGTGCCACGTTATCCGCCGTTGGTTGGCGGCGATGGCTGCCGCCTCCCGCTCCCATGTCGCGGCATCCTGCGCATTGGCACCGGCATCGACGTCGGCCGCCGGCGCTCCCCCAAAACGTGCGTCACTGAACAGTGGTAGCGTCTCGACATCGATGCCTATTAGGCTGAACCAATCACCTTCGATGCGTTCGCTCTGCCTGGGTAGCAGGAGCAGGTCCCGTGCGCGGGTCAGAGCGACGTACCAGAGACGAACGCGCTCGCGCCGTAGCTCAGCATTTTCTTCCTGCTGGACTGTTTCGTGGCCGGGGCTCGGGAAGCCGAATATTTTGAAGTGGACGCTGTCGTCCTGACGCCGGTAAAGGAAGTTCGTATCCGACCACGGCGTGCTAGTTGAATTGATAGGAATCACGATAGGCCATTCCAAACCCTTGGCCGAATGCATCGTAATGATCGAAACAGCATCAGCCTCGGCGTCCGGTCGGCCCTCCGCCTGAGCGTCACCATTGTTCCAGCTCCGCCAAAGCGCGCGGGCAAAGTCCCCGATTCCCCGCCCGGCATATGCGCGCGCCATCTCCAGAACAAGTTCGACGTTGGCGAGCGCGCGTTCGGCGCCTCGCGGATGACGCGCCTTCAGGATCGACCTCACATGCAACTCTTCCACGGCCTCAGCGAGCAGGTGGTGGGGCGTGGTCCGGCGGGCCTTCCGCGCCAAATTCTGCAGCACGGCGAGTGTTTGCCGAAGTAAGGCGCTGGAAATCAGCCCGGGATCGGTCCACAGATTGAGCCGGCCGGAGCCTTCCACTCGGGCGTGAAGCGCCTCGATCTCGTCGGCGATCTGCTCTTCGGTAAGACCGACCAACGGCCCCCGGATCAATGCGCCGAACGCCAGTGTGTCGCGGGAATCCGCGATCGCCCTGGCGATCGCGATCAAGTCCTGAACTTCCTGTCGTCGAAAGAAGCCCTTGCCCGCCTGCGTGGCGATCGGAATCTCGCGGCGCTCCAAGGCCTGCTCGTAAATCCAAAGGCTGGTCCCGGTCGGGGCGAGCAGAGCGATATCGCCGGCCCGCGCTGGCCGGAATTTCCTCTCGTGCTTGTCCCAGACGGGATAAACCCCGATCAGGCGCCTGGCGGTATCGGCAACGAGCGCTGCTTCCTCCCGACGGATTCTAGCGACTAGCAGTCTTCCCTTGGCGTTCTTGTGCCGTTCGTCCAGGGCAATATCAAAGGCCGCGACACTTGGTTCATCGCCCGCGGAGCGTGTCGCCGAAAGTGCCGTGAATCCGGGCTGTCCCTTTGCCTCGTCAAGCATCCCCTCGAAATGCTCATTGACGTATTTCAGGATGGGTTCTCGCGTACGGAAGTTCGCCGAGATTTCCAGTACGGATGACGGATCGCGATTCGACAGCGCCCGCTTGGCGACGAGGTAGGTTTGCACGTCCGCGCCGCGGAACCGGTAGATCGCCTGCTTCGGATCGCCCACTAGAAACAGCGCCCCTGGGCGAAGGGCGTGTTCATGCCATGGTGCTTCGGGGTCGCCTTCGCCGGCAAGCCGCCAAATGATCTCGACCTGCACGGGATCGGTATCCTGAAATTCATCGACCAGGATGCGTGAGTATAGGTCCGCTAGTTCCTGCCGTACCGTTTCGTTGTTTCGGAGAAGATCGCGGGCCTGATGCAGCAGGTCGTCGAAATCGAGAAAGGCGGCGTTGCGCTTGTAATCCAGGTACAGATCCCGGAGCGCTTCGAACTCGTCGACGAAACGTTGGAACGCGAGCGCGCCTAGATTGTCACAGAGGGCACCATACGCTTCGGCGCAAGCGCTATAGCGCGCTTCACCGGCGGCGTTGAGCTGTTCGCCCTGAGCGGCGCTCCCGCCCACGGTCTTCACCGCGTTCTTCCACCGCGTCTTGGCCCGCCATTGCTTGAACTCCCTTTCTCCTTTCTTGCAAGCCGATGGCGGATGATGAAAGAGCATATTGGCGATACGGCGGCCGGTCAGCGGTTGCATCGCAGCCTCTCGCGCCATATTGGCGATCGGTCCCAGATTCTCGATCAAGACGGCGGTGTCCTGCTCCGCGACGCCGCAACTGTCATACCAGGAGGCAAAAGCGTCGATGGCGTCCGCGAACCGCCCAAAATCCGCTTGGTCAATTCCGGTGCCCGCTGGCTGCGCCGTCCGGTGAACCTTGAGAAATTGGGCCGTGCGTCCTATCAACTCCAGCGTTTCATCCGGTGCCATCAGCAAGAGTTCGGCAAAGAAATCTTCCCCGTCCCCAGCATCCTTGATCGGTGGAACGCGCCCCAGTCCCTGTGCACCCCGATCACGGCCGAACCGAGCCGAAAGCCACGCCTCCATCAGGTCCTGGTAGGCGAGTTCGGCCGCCGCGGGGTCGATAATGGCGGCGCCAGGATCGAGACTGGTTTCCACGGAATAAGGCCTGATCAGCTGCTGGCAGAAGCCGTGGATTGTGGTGCAGGTGATTTCATCCAAGGCAGCGGCACCATTCAAAAGATTGGCTTGCTGCGCCCCGGTCAGGCCGGAAGGCAGCGCCTCGACAAGCTCGACCGGCACCTGGCCCGAGAGAAGATCCCGCACGATGCTCTCTATGCGTTCCAGAAGTTCCGCCGCGGCCGCTTCCGTAAACGTGATCGCGGCAATGTTCTTCGGATCAGTACCAGCGCCAATAAGCAGCGCGACGCGTCCTGCCATGAGAGCCGTCTTGCCGCTGCCAGCGCCTGCCTCTACGAGGAGGGAGCGTTCATGAGCCGTGAGAGCCGCGACACGCGCCGCGGCATCGGATACCCGGGCGGCCATGCGATCAATCGCCATCTCAAGGCTCCTCCCACAGCGGCGCGATCGCGGCGAGAGCCTCGGCGGCCAACGGCAATTTTGTTTCAAGGTAGCTTTCCTTGGCGCCCCCCGGCAGCGCAAAGGCCAAGTCGTACCAGCTCTCTTCCGCGGAAGGACCGGGTAGCGCTTTCCCTTTCGCAAACGAAGTAGAGGCCGCGGCCAGATACCGCGTCAGCCTTTCCAGTATCCCCTCCGGGTCGTCAAGAGCCAGCGCCTGGCCGCCTTTGCGCGGATAAAGTAGCCGTGCCTCCACTTGCGGCCGGGTGGAGATGAGCGACTTGACCGCAAACGCGTAAAGGCACCGTTGCAATTCGGCCCCGCCCCTGATCTGAGGTGGACGACCTCCGAGCTTCCCTGACTTGTAATCCGTGACGCGCGCACGGCTTCGATCACCGGCAAGGTCAAGGCGGTCGATCGATCCACCGATGCAGACCGCGGTGTCCGCGATGACGACTTCGGATCCGGGGTCCCACGGCAGTCCGGCACGGACTTCGTCACCCAAGGCTTCTGCCCGCGGATCGCCGCCGAACGAGATTTCAGCCCAGCTGTGCTGATTCGGCAAAGGCTCTTCGTCAAGAGTCAATGCAGTCACAGCAAGTTCCATCGCCTCGTTGCGCTTGCGTTCCCATACCGCGGGAGGCGGTACGGGCCGAGATTCGTCCCACCGCGTACCGACAATATTAGCGGCCTCTCCCACGGCTTGGGCGATTGCCTCGGTCGACGCGCGGGCAAAGCCGCCAACTCCGGCACTCTCAAGACTAGTCACCGCTTCCTCGAGAATTTCGTGCAGCAGTTTGCCGAACGCGAGTGGATCGAGTGTCAGCGGCTCATCCGTTTCCTCGGGTTCTCTCCATCCGAAACCATAGGTCCAGAGGTATCCCAGGGGGTCGCGGAGCAGCTTGACCAACGAAGTCGCCGACTGCCGCCGGTCGAGAGCTCTGGCCAGCAAGGGGTGATTGGCCCTTACCAAGCCGTCATGGCCGGAAAGCTTCTCTCGGTGCCAGTCGATCCATGTCCCCAGCGCCGACTTCGCTCGGGGCAGCGCGGCAAACTCGTCGGGTCTTGCCATCAACCGGTCGCTTGCGCTTGCGGCATGCTCGGGTTCACGGCTTCGCGCGAAGTAGGTTTCGAAGATATCCTGCGGATAAAGTGGCGAAATGCCGTTCAGCCGCCCTTCGCTGTCGCGCCGGGCTCGCGAACAGACAAGTTCGCCGTCCGTCATGTCGCGGATCGTGCGGAAATCGCGCCGGTCCGCTTCGTGAACGGGCAGTGGATCGAGACGGTCCGCCGCGATGACGTGGTTCGGAAGAAGCGGATCCTCGACGGCCCGCCGCGGCCACGAGCGCGAGGTCAAGCCGACGAGCCAGGAAAAGGGACGGGGAACGGCGGCTATCGCCGATGCCGGCCCCCAAACCATGGCGCCGCCGGGCTCGACCCCGTCGTCGACACGCAGTCCGGCCAGGGTCACGTCCAGCGCGGCCGGGGGACCCTCCGTCAGCGCCTTGCGCCAAACCGCCAGCGACTTTCCGTCGAGAAGCCGTTCGCCGATCTCCGCCGATTCGGTCAGCCCCTCGCGTAGTATGTCGATGATTTCTTCCAGCACTGGCCGGTGGTCTTCGTCATCGGAAAAGTCCTCTGGCGCCAACGCGTCGATGGCGGTAGTCCAATGGGCAACGTCGAGCAACGGGGCTTCCTGCGGCAAGGCCACCCACCAATCTCCCGGTAGGATACTGAAGCGCCTGCATTGCGAGCGAAGGAGCGCCACGAAACGCACGATCCGTGTGCGCGAAAACCCGCGCAGGAGAATTTGGGCGAGCGCGGCCACAAGCTGCCCTTCTGCCGTAGAAAGCGCCGGCCGACCATGAATGAAGTGAAGCGGCAAATTCGTGGCTTCAACCAACGCCAGCAAATGGTCATCCCAGAATTCGGGCGACGCCGCAGTAATCGCAATCTCTTGCGGCAGCCTTCCTTCGGCAAGATGCCGCCGGGCCCACCGCAGCGCTTCCAGGATCTCGTGGCGCGGACTGGCACACGACACGGTATGGATCTCGGGAGCCGCCGCTGACATCGACTCGACCGCGATACCTGAGTCCGGCAGCCATTCCGGCGTCTCCCTGGCCCCGCTCACCCAGACAATATCCGTTTCCCGGCCAATCAGTGTTAGTAACGGCCTCCATACCGGCGACATCTCGGTACGACCGAGGACCTCGATTCGGCCAAAGATCGAGGGGGCATAGCTAACACGCCCGCACGCCGCCGTGACGAGGTCTCGCGGCCGGACCTGATTGTCCGGCAAACGCGACAGCACTTCTCTTTCGAGCATTGCTAACGAGCTGATGCGCGCTTTCGCGGTCTCATCGGCCGCGGTCTCGGCTTCCTCTGTCAGCTTCAGGCCCGCGCTCCATGCCTTCGACAAGCTCGTCGCCGCCGCGCGTTGGAACCCCGGCAGTGACTTGATCTTCTCGAACTCTCCAAGAGGCTCCGCGACAGCGGCGACCACCGCCGTCTTGAGATCGTCCGGGTCAATGAATTGGAGAAATCCGCCCGCGAGGCGGGCGACAAGCTGCTCTATAGTCACGATCAGCAGACCCTGCTCGCCCTCGATCGCGGCCTTCGTACGGTGACACCGCCAAGCGTAGCGGCTATGCACCACCACCGTCCTACGCATTCCGTTTTCCAACTCCCCAGCCAATCTCCCGTCCGCCTTCTGAATCAAGCTTATAAGGACCCGCTCATATATCGAGTGCCGAGCCGGGCAAAGTAGCGAATAAGCACCAATGGACGGACGTCGCCGTCAGAATGGCGCATAAAGCCCAGGCTACGTATATGGAGGTTCCCAAAGCGTCATCTGGCCGTTACTAAACGTCATTGCCTGGCGACAATATAGCGGTACAAAGCTGTTCAAGACTGTCCGAACGTTTGTCCGCCTCCCATGCGAAGGCGAGGCTAGCGCCTATATGTAGAGAATTCTTTCCGAGTTTGCCGGCATGGCCGTAACGCTTATCAGCCTCGGTGCGAAATACTTCCCAGGCATCCTTCCCGATCTCCGATTTGACGACGGCGCCGATATCAGAATGCCACATAGTGAACCCGTCGCCCCAAATTGTTTCCTCCGGCATTGCGTTCTCGTTCAGCTTGCCCATAAGGTTAAGAAGCGCCTTATTATCTTTTTCATGCTTTTCCCGACGGCCATTCTTCTCAGGCTTGTCAGCATCAGCGTCGAAAACGAGATAAGTTGGAATTTTCATGTGCTTGGCAATGACCAAAGGTTGTAATAGCTCGCTCTTGCCGTTCGCAGCCACGATATGACATCCCATGCGGCGATAGTCTTCTGATTTTTCGAGGAGATTGAGGTAGGCAAGAATATAGGTTATGTCCTCAAGACCTTCGACCAGAATAAGCCGGCGGGTGAAGAACATCTCATTGAGACCCGGCTGCAGGGCCTGATGAATCTTCGCAAGTGCGCCCTCAGGCTTGGCAGGCTGCCGGCCGGTGCCCGCTGCGACGGACTGCGCGATCTCTGTGAAAGACATATGGGACACCAACGAACATGCACGACCGGAGTCCTTGCGCACCATACGTACGTCTTCAAAACCCTCGCCGGATACAAATAGTGGGTTGTGGGTGGAAACGATGACCTGCGCGTTGCCACGGCTGAGTTTGTTTAGAACGGCAGCGAGGTGTCGCGCTTGGGGTGGATGCTGATAAAGTTCAGGTTCCTCGCAGGCGAGAATCAATGTGGGGCCGCCCGCAGCATCGGTGCCTGCAAGTTCCTGCAGCAGGGCAAGAAGGTATGACCGCTGAAGGCCATGACCGAAGCGCGCGAGTTCGCCTTCAAAATCTCCTTCACCTGCGAGTATGTGTGCCCATGGCTCTTCGACGCGCACGGACTTGTCGGGATCCTGTTTCCATTGCAGGCGCAATCGTGCATCCGGATGCGCCCATTCGGAAATCCGCGTCTGAAGAGTTGAAGAGATTTCATTAAGAACATCCTGACTGTCGTCGAGAAGCACCTGGTACTGTCGCTGCATCTCCACGCGCAGGGTCTTCACCGTCTCGTCGAAATTGGTTTTGGAACGAACGGTGCGGGCCAGGAGCTTGCCGAGGGCCGAATTCCGCTCCTCAACTTGTTCGGAGGTCGCATCCTTCACGGCCGGGACGTATACCCACTGAATTTGCTTCGCGAGACGGTTTGTCCCCTTTGAGAAGCCGTAAAATTGATCCTCGCTCGGGATCAGCTCGCAGTCATTCGGCCGCGCGGCTTCAAAATCATGCAAAGCCTGTATCATCGCGTCCTTAATGCCGGGTGCAGGAAGGTCTGCATAGATCACGCGGAGTCCGCCATAAATTTCCTTTAGATCAGTGACCTTCATACCCTCACCTACGGCCTTGAAGAATGGCGCGAGAGCGAGCATGCCAAGCCGCTGCCCAAATTGTTTAACCTGGGCTTTTCCAGTCGTCCCGCCGAACGTGGCAACGGCTGAGACAACGAGTTGCCCCTGCCGGACGTAGTCTGAAAAATCGTCTTGCGCCTCATCATCAAGATCAGTGAAAGTGACTGTAATTTGGATGGGTTCATCGGTGTTTTTGCAGTAGAAATCCTCTTGATCCAACTGGCTAAGGTCGGTAGGAAGATTTTCGGATTCACGAAAAAAGACGTTGAGAGCGGTGAGGATGTTCGATTTCCCAGCGCCATTAGGACCAACCAAACAGGCATAGTCGTTCAAAGGTATTGTGGTGTCCTCAAAGGATCGGAAATTCTGAATGCGAACAGATGATATTTTTATGCCTTCCTCCTCCGTAATTCATGCGGACACAAGCTCTTCCGCGCTTCCGGGCTGCAATGACAATTGGTGGCCACCAAGTTCCTCGAAGAGCTGGCCCCGGCACGTCAAAATGATTACCTGGACGTTCCGGGCCGCCATATTGAGGATGTCGAACATGCGGCTCATCCGGTGGTCGTCAGAAAACACAAGCGCATCATCAAGTACAACGGTCGCCGGGTGACCCTGTTCGACCAGCATTTCCGCAAACCCGAGCCGGATCAGGATGGCGATTTGTTCCTGGGTTCCCATGCTGAGATGATGAAAGGCTTCCTGGTATCCGGGCTCTCTTAAAACTCCGACGATGTGAAGGTTTTCATCGATCGTGATTTCGGCACTGGGAAACAGAAGCTGCAAATATGGCCGTACGCGATTCAGCACCGGCGATAAATACCGTTGCTTGGCTTCCTGCTCAGCGGCGCGTAGCGTTGACAGCAAGAGGCTGAGAACCTGCACCTCACGCTCTGAGCGCCTGCGTTCTTCCTCGCGGAGTTCCAGGTCTCGAGCCTTCCGCCCAATTGCCTCGTCGAGCCCGGCGCCTTCAAGCGCGTCGACATGCGATCGGAGCCCGGCGAGCTTTTCCCTGAGATTGCTGCGTGTGTCTCGCCTGTCCTGAATGGCCTTGCCAAGACGGGCGACGCGCGCCTCCAGTTGAGGCAGCGTCTCGTCCGTGCGTTGTGCCTGAAAATCAGTAACAGCCGATTCCTGGTCTGACACTTCGGTCCGGGCCATCCTAACGGCGGCTTGAAGCTCATCGTCTGCATGCGCCGCTTCGGCCTCTGCGAGTTGCTGCTGTAATTTTTTGAGTCGCTCTTTGCTGTCATCGTACCGTGCCTTGACAGTGCCGAGGTCCGTTTGAAGCTCACTCAGTGTGCCTTCCGGACCGCTCAGCGCGGCCCGCGCAATGTCTACAGCAAGCCGCGCCTCTTCGGCCTGCTCCTGGGTGGTCCGCAATATGGTATCGGCCTCGTGATGTGCCGGCAGTTCTTCTAAGCCTAGTTCGCCCATTTCGCGTTTCAGGATCTGCTGCAATCCTTCGATATGATCGACAAGCGCCTGCGCTCCAGCGTCACGGTCGTCAGCGGCCGGAGCGTGCAGGTCGGCCTCCTGCCGCGCAATATCCGCTTCTTGCAAGAACTTCTGGCGCTTGGTGTACTGATCTTCGGCATCGTTGAGGGTCTTGGAGCCGCCTGCTTGCAATGCCTCTTTGAGCTTGGCCTTGGCCTCCCTCTGCTGGCGAAGAAGCTTGTCACGGTCCTTGATGGCCGGTTCGATCGTGATCCGGCCACGGTTGGGAATCGCTATCATGGTCGGTTCAACGGCCTGAACCGATTGCTGTTCTGCTGTTAGCGGCTGACCATCAATTTCGATGCCGGACAAACCCTCCGGCGCCATGTCGAAAATGATCCGGGTAGCGGCCGCACTCAGGCGGCTTTCGATGGTCTCCCATTCTTTCGCGGCGCTACGTATCTCCTTGATGGACTCATCCGTAATCAGGATGGCGGCGGCGCTCTGCTGGGCCTCGCGCTGACGCTTTTCAGCGGTCTGCGCTTTCTCCCGTCGGGCTTCAAGCTCTCGAATCCGCCCCTGGCGCTCTACCGCACCAAGCGTGCGACGCTGCCGGGAGACGACTTCGTCAGCCTTGGTGATACCTTTCTCGGCCACACGAACCCCGGCACGCAACGCGTCAAGTTGCTTCCGGGCTTCCTTCTCCTGCTGGCGCACCTCATTCAGCCGTTTGCGGCCTGTCTCTACGACCTCTTCTTCTGATGTGATCGCTTCTCTCAGGCGGGAACGCTCTGCTTGTGTTTGCCCGGCCTGCTCAAGATTGCGTCTTTTTAACTCAAGGTCACTGGCCGCGGCTTCTATGCGGGCTTCCAACTCGGCTAGCAGACTGTGCCGCTTTCGTGCATCAGCCAGCTCCTTCTGGTCTGCGTGGTCGCGGTCACCGACGGACAGGCGCGCCAGCGTTTCCTGAGCTTCTTCGAGGTCGTCTAGTGTCTGAGCAAGTTCCTGACGCCGCTCGCGCAGGCCTTCAAGCTCGTTTCGCAGGGCGTCGGTGTCCTCAATCAGATCCCTGTAAGTGCCTCGCGGCTTGCTGTTGCTCGTGACCAATTCACCGAGCTGCTTTTCGATTGCCACCGGAAGAGCTCGGCCCCGCCTGCCTCCAAGGACGGTTCCAACTTCGGATTCAAGGGCACCGTGTAGATTCGACCGCGCGCTCTCCGGAAGATCGAGCGCACCGATGGACTGCCCCTGCTGAACCCACAGGACATTCCACATGCCGAGCGTTTCCGGCTTTGCACCCATCTTACCGGGTTCATCGAAGACCAACAGGTTGCGTAGCGCTTCCTCGGCGGCATCGCCTTCAAGCGTGCGCCCGTCCGGGCAAGACAGACGGGCATAGGGCTTCTTGATGAACCGCTTGGTGATACGGTAGAGGCCATCGTCAAGATCGAACGCCAACTCGACCACCGGTCCGGCCTGGTTGCGGTCGTTCTGCAACGCGGTGATGGGATGCGCCTTTGAGCTGTATTTCTCGAAGAGGGCCGCTCGCAGGGCGTTGAGAAGTGTGGATTTTCCCATTTCATTGGGGCCTACCACAACATTCAGACCATCGTTGATTCCGTCCAGCCGCATCGGTGCGGTGAACTTCTTAAACTGGTTGAGCGCCAGTGATCGCAGTTTCATCGCCGCCCCGCATCCAGCTTCATGTGCTCGACATAAAGCCGTTGCAGGGCTTCGGCGGCGATGCCACGCTCAGCATCGTCACCCTCCTCGGCTAGTCGGTTTAGCTCTTCGGCGGCCGTGCGCACAAAGCCACCGCGATCGATCCGGTCAAGATCATCAGGTGTCGGCTGCGGGAACACACGGCGGTCATCGACGCGCATGGCACAGAACGCGGCTGAAACGCCATCGACGATCTGCTCGTCAAAATACTGACGATGCCCCAGGGACAGGGTGCCTTCTACCGCCAGATGGATCAGGACGCAACCAAGGTCATCGGCAGCGCCCCGCAATTTTTTCACCAGATAATCGATATCTACCCGGCTATTGATCTGCTCTGAAAGCATGATCCATGCATAGTGCCCCGTTGGCACTGGCGTCACCACGGGAGCCGCTCCCGGTCCTTCAATTTCGACGAGCAGAGCCTGACCGCCGTCGATCACATCGAATGCGTCTGTCTCTGGCGTACCGCTATACCAGCACCGGTCGTTGACCTTCTTCTGGCCATGCCAGTCGCCAAGAGCGAGATAGGACAGGGCCGCGCGTGCAGGACGGTCCGGGGCGATGTAATTTGGGACATCCCTGTCGTCCGACCCGAAGCCAGTCACGGTGCCGTGGGCTAGCCCTATGCGCACAAGACCGTCCGGCAGGTCCACATCATCCATATAGGTGGTCGGATCACCAAGCGTGCGGCGACGGTGCAATGGCGCGGGTAAGAGAGCGAACGAATCTCCCTCAAAGATGGCGGGCTCCGCCGCGATATGAATGTGCACGTTGTCAGGCAAGCCCTTGCGCTGAAGCTGATCCCAGAGCCCGTTCGGGCGATGGGGGTCATGGTTCCCTGGCAACAAGTGCCAATGAACGTCCGCGAAGCTGCGCATCCGTTCAAGGGGCTGGTTAACCGAGCGCGGCGACAGTGCCTCCATATCGTAGACATCGCCGGCGACCAGTATGTGCCGGGCAGCATGCTCACCGGCAAGCTCTCCTAGGCGCGCAATAGCTCCAAGACGCGCTTCCTGAAGGAGTCCCATCGTCGCATTATCGACAAACCGGAATACCTTCCCGATCTGCCAGTCTGACGTATGTATCAGGCGTAGCGCCATGCAGGTTCGTACATCCTTGTACTGGAAAAAGTAGATGACATGGTTGGAGAAGGAATTGGTGTTGTAGTTGTTGAAGCCATTTTCGTCTGCAAAGACGGAATAGCAGGTGTACCGCACTCGGTTTTCTGGACACAAGTTTGGGTCATACGACGAGCGCGATGAGCTGTCCAGCATTCCAGGCGTTTCGGGCTTGTGTCGGGCTCTGGAAGCCCTTCTTCTCGATCAGCCACTAGCCATTGCAGCGCCCGACATAGGTTTGGACGGCCTCGCGTATTTAGGCAATATGGCGTTAGACACAACCCCGCATTTCTCACCAGGATCCGACGGCATTCTGATTCTCTTTTTACAATCAATGAATTAATGCTGATTTGGATGGGCTTTAATAAAACAGGGTGTTTTCAGGATGCGCTTTGCGGATTACGGCAACCGGGTGGTGTTTGCCGCCTTCGACGGCGGCGAGATCACCTCGGACGCCGGTGTCCTGTTACTGCGCGAGCAGGCGCGCCAGATACGTCTGTTCGAACGCATGGCGGGCTGTTTCATCGATCACCGGGATCGAGAACGCCTAACCCATACCCTTCCCGCCCTGTTGGCTCAACGGGTTTGCGGGATGGCGCTCGGCTATGAAGATATCATCGACCACGATACGCTCCGTTTCGACCCGGCCTTGAAATTGCTGGCCTCACCGCGAACCGGAG
>OZ253470.1:0-3397500 GCA_965261735.1 Alphaproteobacteria bacterium | reverse complement strand
ACCCGGCATATTATCCAGCGCCGTTCGAAGTTGAGCTTCCCTGTCTGCAACCGCCGCGGTGCGCTCTTCGACGCGCCGTTCAAGTTCCACGTGAGACTTCTGCAGTTCATCGGCCATTGATTCGAAGGTGCGTGCGAGATCACCAATCTCGTCGCCTGAATCGATCCCTGTCCGGGTCGGCGGGAGGGTGCTGGCACCGCTGCTATCGGCCAGCCGCCTGATGTTCTCGGGACGGAGCCGCTCCACCGCGGTGCGAAACCGCTGGATGGGCCTGACGACGACGATGCGCGCCACAAATGCGCTAACCCCGACCAAGGTCGCCGCCAAGACGATAAGGATGAGCACGTCGATCTTCAGCCGCTCACCCAGACCTTCCCAGATTAGCCCACTGTGGACAACCACGACCAGCCGTCCTATTGGGTCTTCAATCCTTGCCTATCCGGTTTACACCCACACCCACTAGGGCTAGAATGGGCGCAACCCGGATATAGGGGAGCGCGCCATGGATGTTCTCGACCGCGCCGATCTCCCATTCCCGCATTCGCTACCCGAGTTCCAGCGACTTTTCCCCGATGATGCGGCCTGCGCCGCCTACCTGGAGAAAGCCCGCTGGGGAGACGGCTTTGCCTGCCCGCACTGCGGCACGGCGGGAGAGCCGTTCCACTTTGAAAACCGCCCTGGCGTCCTGCGCTGCCGCAAGTGCCGCCAGAACACCGGGCTGACGGTGGGAACAGTGATGGAGCGTAGCCACACTCCGCTGAACGTCTGGTTCTGGGCCGCTTATCTGGTCGCCAGTCAGACGCCCGGCATGTCCGCCGTGCAGTTTCAGCGGCAACTTGGTCTTTCGCGCTACGAGACGGCCTTTCAAATTCTCCACAAGCTCCGCTCGGGCATGGTGCGGCCCAACCAAGACAGGATCGGTGGACAGCCCAAGAACCATGTTGAGGTGGACGAAACCTGGGTTGGCGGGCGAACGCGTGGGGAAGGCCGTGGTGTTCACCACAAGGTTCCCGTCTCCTGTGCCATTGAGGTGCGTCATCGAAAGCCGGGCACCAAGCTCGACAACCGGAAAGACGGACGCTATGCCGGACGCGTTCGGCTCGCCGTCGTGCTCGACCGTAGCGCCGAGTCGCTCTGTGGGTTCGTCGAGAGCACCGTCGCGCCGCGATCGCTGATCGTTACTGACGATTGGAGCGGCTATGCTGGCCTCGGTAAGCGCGGCTATGAGCACTTCGCTGTTGCCGAGTGTGGTGATCCAGAGGTTGCCGAGCAATACCTGCCGATCATCCATCTGGTTTTCGCCAACCTGAAGACGTGGCTGATCGGTATCTCACCACGGCGTTAGCCACCAGCACCTACAAGCCTACCTCAACGAGTTCACCTTCCGCTTCAACAGGCGGTTCTACCCGTTCAACGCCTTCCGCTCATTGCTCGGCATCGCGGGCGACACCTCTGCTCCAACCTATGCCGAGCTTTACTCGGGAGAGTGGCGGCACCCTACATGTAGCGGTCATGGGCGTTAACCGGATAGGCAAGCGTCGATCGTCGCTAGGAACGCGCGGGCATAGCCCGAAACGTGGTGTTCGATGTCGGCAGGTTGCACAGATGCGTCTCGCCCTGGCTTCCACTGCCAGCTCGCGCGGAAAAGGCCGTCGCGGACGACAATGCGGTCAGCGCCATCCAATGCGTAAAGATCGAACACAGCCTCGTCAAGCGAAGCCCAATCAGTGTCGTTTGGGGCGCGCGTTCGAAAGGTGGCTTCAAGCTCCAGTATCTGCCGACCGGGTGCTGAGCTCACGGTTTTCTCAAGATCCGGGGTCGCCAACAGCGCTACATCTTGGCGAAAGAGACGGCGTTTCCAGAGTCCGAATTCGGAAGCGGTCATGATGAAAAACCAAGAAGCAAGCGCGGAGCTCAACACGCCGGCGAGCAGTCGCGCAATCTGTCGCTGGGCAGGCGGCAAGGCGGCGCCGAAATAGGCCTCGGTGAACACAAGGTCGCGGTCCGCCACAGCGGCGACAGGGCGGGGGCCGCCGCCCAAAAACTCCTTCACGAGGAGGAGCGGCGCTCGATAAATCATGCGCTCTCGCGGCCGCTGGGCACGGTCCTGCTCGAATCTCCGGAGCCCCTCAGGGACAGCGAAGGGGCGAAGGTCGCGGGCCTCCAAAATCTCAAGACCAAGTAGTTGGGTAGCGTCCCGGGTCTGGTTTTGGGGTTGGCCGAATATCAAACCGTCCCGAAGTACAGTACCGAGCGCAGCCAAGCGGTCGCTCAAGCTATCGTGGGACGACATGAGCATCTCTAGCAACATGAGAGGTCGTGTCCCAGGACGTGGTGTAGGAGTTGTTGGAGCCTCTGTTAGCTGTGGGTAGGCGGCTTGCCGTAGCGACCGCCGAGAGTCTGGCGTAGGCAAGCCGGCTATCCACAGCGGAGGCCATCGCGGTTCCGGTTTAGGGTTGGGCTAGTGCAAACCAACCTGACCCGAAGGAGAACCACGATGACCCAGGACATGATGACCCTGCGCGCGCTTTTGGAGAAGAGCTCCGATGCCGATCTGCTTTGCGAGATGATCGGCTTCACGGCCGAGCGGCTGATGGCACTGGAGGTTGAGGGCCTGACCGGCGCCGGGCACGGCGAGCGCTCGGCGGATCGTATCACCCATCGCAACGGCTACCGCGACCGGTCCTGGGAGACGCGGGCCGGCACGGTCGAGCTGAAGATCCCGAAGCTAAGGAAGGGGAGCTACTTCCCGGGCTTCCTGGAGCCGCGGCGGATGGCCGAGAAGGCGCTGGCTGCGGTGATCCAGGAGGCCTACATCCAGGGGGTGTCGACCCGCTCGGTCGACGATCTGGTTCAGGCGATGGGGATGTCGGGCGCCTCCAAGAGCCAGGTCTCCAGGCTGTGCGGCGAGATCGACGATAAGGTCACCGGCTTCCTCGATCGACCGCTGGAGGGCGACTGGCCCTATCTGTGGCTCGACGCCACCTACGTGAAGGTGCGCCAGACCGGACGCATCGTCTCGGTCGCGGTGACCGTGGCTGTGGCCGTCAACGACCAAGGCCGCCGCGAGGTCCTGGGCGTGGCGATCGGCGCGTCGGAGGCCGAGACCTTCTGGACCGAGTTCCTGCGCTCGCTGGCCCGGCGCGGGCTGCGCGGCGTGAAGCTGGTGATCTCCGACGACCACAAGGGCCTGAAGGCCGCCGCGACCCGGATCCTCGGCGCCACATGGCAGCGCTGCCGCGTGCACTTCGCCCGCAACCTGCTGGCCCATGCCGGCCGCCAGGGCCGGCGCGTCGTCTCCGCCTTCGTCGCCACCGCCTTCGCCCAGGAGGACGCCGACAGCGCGAAGGTCCAGTGGCGCCAGGTCGCCGACCAGCTCAGGCCCAAGGTGCCCAAGCTGGCAGTTCTCATGGACGAAGCCGAGCACGACGTCCTCGCCTACATGAGCTTCCCCAGGGAGCACCGCCAGAAATTGCACTCCACAAACCCGATCGAACGGCTCCATGCCGAGGTCAAGCGTCGCACCAACGTCGTCGGTATCTTTCCCAACGAAGCCGCCATCACACGGCTCGTCGGCGCCATCCTTCTCGAGCAGAACGACGAGTGGGCCGTCTCAAGGAGATACATGACGCTGGAATCCATCCCTCCGCTGAGCGATGGTGTCCCCATCACGCTGCCCACCGTGGCAGCCTGAACGTCCCGGCCCTACCCGCCGGGAGCCGCGTAGAGCGCAACGCTCTTACACCACTCCGCGGGACACGATCGTTCCACGACGGCAGGTCAGTTCGGGGTCGATATCGATCTCGGCTGGACCCTTTGGGATCTGGAGACGTCCCGTCATGTGCTGGCGCTGGGGGTCTCCTGGCTCAATCAAGAAATAGACGGCTACCGCGAACGCGGAAGCTCATCCACCGCGATGAACTTCTCCGGCTTTGATCGTGGGTCCCTCGTCGTCCGCGGCGGCTATCGGATCACGGGAAACACGCACCTGGGCGGCGTGACGTTTCGTCCTTACGCCGGGGTCGCGCATGAGAGAGAACTGAACGACAGCCCCGTTTGGGTCACGGCCGGCTCCAATACCATGCCGGGACGTTTCACCGCTTCGGGCTTCGTGCCACCTGGGCAGTGGCTGAGCGCCGATGTCGGTGTTTCCGCAAGCTTGGGCGAGCGAACGGTCGCTGTTGTCGGTTACTCCGGGCGTTACGGACACAGGTCACGCAGCGGTCACCAGCTGAACCTCGGATTGCAGATCGCTTTCTGATCTGCATCACGGGGGGAATGCCACTAGTATGCATGTCACATTCCAACATTCCCGACCAGGTCGGCAACCCCCGCCTGGTGGCGGGCTTCAGCGATGCTTATTTCGAGGAAAGTGACGGCAGCGCCGGCAGCTTCTTCGGAACCTTCGTCGCTCTGAGCGAGCCTTTCAGAGTGTCTGGAAAGTGAGTCGGCCCGTCGTGTCGACGCCGGCCGTCATGCGGCGTGTGGCTCGATCTGTTGTTCGATCTTGTCACGCACCGTGTGCTCGGCAACATCCAGATCGTAACGGGTCTGCAGATTGATCCAGAACTCTGGTGTGGTGCCGAAGTAGCGTCCAAGGCGTAGTGCGGTGTCGATGGTCACGCCCCTGCGGCCACGCACGAGATCATTCAGTCGCGGCCGTGTCACCTTGAGCGCCCGGGCGAGCCGGTACACGCTGAGCGCCATGGGCGTCAGGAACTCGTCACGCAAAACTTCGCCAGGATGGACCGGCGCCAGCCGCCGCCCAGAAACAACATCCGAGAAATCGATCCGCCGCTGGTCTATGTCTTCTCGCTTGATGGTCATGATCATGCCGCCCCTCAATGATAGTCGACGATCCCGACCTCCCACGCCGCGCCATCGCGCCAGACAAAACAAATGCGCCATTGGTCGTTGATCCGGATGCTGTGCTGCCCGTGGCGATCGTCCCGCAGAGCCTCCAACCGATTGCCGGGTGGTGCGCGCAAATCCTCAAGCCGGCCTGCCGCATCGATCAACAGGAGTTTCATTCGCGCGCGTTGCTGGATCGATGCCGGCAGGCCACGAGCGGCATGGCCGGCAAAGACGGCAGCCGCGCGTTTGTCGGCGAAGCTCCTGATCACGGATCAACGTAACGATCACCAAGACGTCCCGTCAAGCGTTGCCGCAGCGCATTAAACCCCGCGGGAGTTCGAATTTGACATCATCTGTCAATTGCGACTGAAAATTTCCCACTTTTGTCGATCGAAAATTTCTCACTTTGAGCGTTCGGTCGTACCCCCAGACGCGGTGTTTGGGGTGTCGGACTTGGTCGAGCTGTAGGTGACGTTGCTCCCGGATCCCGGACCAGGCGGTAAATTGAATACCGACCTGGAGGGACGAGATGACAAAGCAGACGAGGCGGCGATTTTCGCCGGAATACAAGGAACAGTCGGTTGCCCGGCTGTCGGAGCCGGGTGCGACGCATAGCAGTGTGGCTGCCGAGCTCGGCGTCACGCCAACGCAGTTGAAGACCTGGCGGCTCGAGCTTGAGGCCGCGGGCTCGGCCGCGGCGACCGCGGCGCAGAAAGCCGAGGCCGCTGAACTGGTGCAGCTTCGCCGGGATAACAAGCGGCTGACGGAGGAGGTTGAGGTTCTACGCAAAGCCTCGGCTTTTTTCGCTCAATGGGCGGCGAAGACATGAAGACGAAGCACGCTTTCATCGCCGCCCATGCTTCAGAGCACGCCATCCGGTTCATGTGCCGGGTCCTGGGGGTGGCTCACAGCTGGTTCCACGCCCGGCGGCGTGCGGCCCCAAAGAGAGCTGAACGCGTTGCCCGGCGTGGCAGGCTCGGGTCCGAGATCCGGGAGATCTTCGAGCAGAGCAAGAGGTGCTACGGCGCGCCTCGGATCCATGCCGAGTTGAAAGCCCGCGGCTTTCGCACCTCGAAGCGCACGGTCGCCAAGCTCATGCGAGAGAACGGCATTCGTCCACCGCGAGGCAGGCGGCGGGCGCCGATCACCACCGACAGCCGCCACTCCCATGCGATCGCGCCCAATCTGCTCGACCGCAACTTCGAAGCCGTTGCGCCCGATGCGGTCTGGCTCGCTGACATCTCCTACATCCCAACTGACGAAGGCTGGCTCTACCTCGCCGCCGTCAAGGATCTGGCCACGATGGAGATCGTCGGCTGGTCGATGTCCGAGCGGCTGAAGAGCGTCCTCTGCGAGGAGGCGCTGAAGATGGCGATCCGCAGCCGCCGGTTGCCCATGGGGCTGATCCACCATTCCGACCGCCGTCTGCGTACCGTCATAGCAACCTCCTATGCCAGAGTGTTGCGACGACCGATTGAACTCGCCCAATATGCCTGCGGTGACTACCGCAAACTGCTCCGCCTCCATGGCATCAAGGCCTCCATGAGCCGCAAGGGGAATTGCCTCGACAACGCCCCTATGGAGAGCTTCTTTGGGTCTCTCAAGACCGAACTCGTGCACCGTACCCGGTTTTCTACCCGGCGCGAGGCCAGGGCTGCGCTATTCGAGTACATCGAGATCTTCTATAACCAACAACGGCGCCACTCGAGCATCGGCTACCGGACGCCGGCACAGGCCAGGAGGGACATGACCATCGCTCAGGCCGCATAGGTGAAGAACCACCTGGTCCGGATTTTGGGTTCAACGTCAGAGGATGGAAGCCATGGCCAAGCACCGAACCTACAGCATTGAGTTCAAGCGACAGGTTGCTCAGGAATATCTCGGAGGCGAGACCCTTCACGGGCTGGCCAGGGGCCACGACGTCTCGCGCAACCTGATCCGCATCTGGGTGTCGAAGCCGCTTCAACTCGCGATGCATCAGCGGCCAGTCGGGAAGCGGCCGGCGATCGGGCGAAACCGCCGGCGGCGGCGCGAACAGCAGCCGTTCCAGCGCCTCGTCCGAAAGCCCCTCGGGCAGCGGCCAGGCCAGACCCGCGCGGCGCGCCCGGCGGAGATAATCGCCGACCGCCGTGCGGCCGGTGTTCAAACCGACCGCAATCCGCCGCTTCGACAATCCGCCGGCATGCAGCCGTAGAACGTCGTGTATTTTACGCATGGGCAATCTCTCCCGGGGCATCCTCGCTCCTCTCGAAAAGGCGCGAAGGTAGCCCCTGTCAGGATCACCCAACGAACGCGATCATAGCTCCAACCCGACTGGCCGTTTTGCCTCGGAATCGGCGGCTGGATTAAATCGGAATCAGTGGCCGCTTTGCCTCGGAATGCGCAGTCGGAGGGCCGGATAAGGAAAAATCTTCGCGATTATCAACTTGACACGTCACGCCTCAATCCCCATATGCAGGGGACAGGAGGAAATAATGACGACTTTCTACGATTTTCAGCAGCAGTTTCCCGATGACGAGGCGTGCCTTCACCACATAATGGTGAAGCGTTACGGCGGCACCGAGATTGACTGCCCGAAGTGCGGGGCGCATGGGAAGTTCTACCGCCTGGCACGTGATCGCGCGTATCTCTGCCAGCACTGCAAACACCACATTTATCCGTGCGCAGGCACATTCATGCACCGCACGCATCTGCCGCTTCACAAGTGGTTCTACGCCATAGTCCTGTTCACCACATCGCGCCACGGCGTCCCCGCGAAGGAACTGGAGCGCCAACTTGACGTGTCCTATCCCACGGCTTGGCGCATGGGCCATTTGATCCGCAAGCACATGGCTAATACTGACGGAGAGTGGCCGCTGGACGGCGATATTGAAGCCGACGAGACCTATGTTGGTGGCCGTACGACCGGTGGCAAGCGCGGTCGCGGCGCTCTGAACAAGACCGTGGTGTTCGGGATGCTGGAGCGCGACGGCGACGTGATGGCGAACGTTGTCCCGAACGTTCGAAAGCGGACTTTGCAGGCGTTTATCTCCGAGAACGTCGAGCCGGGTAGCACCGTTCATACTGACGAACTCAAGTCTTACAGCGGATTGGCGACGATTGGGTATACGCACCAGACCGTCAACCACAGCGCGGGCCAGTACGCGCGCAGCTCTAGCCATGTGAACTCGATTGAGGGCTTTTGGGCGCGGTTGAAGCTGTCGATTCGCGGGACGCACGTTCATGTGTCCGGGAAGCACCTTCAGAAGTATGTGAAGGAGTTTGAGTATCGCTATAACCGCCGGAAGCGGCCTGGAACGATGTTTGGCGATCTGGTGGCCCGCTTCTAAGCATCCGGTCCAAGAGCGCATCGAAGCGTTGCCATGCGATCTCGGGCGGATAGGCATTGTCTTTATTCACCGCCCGCCTCCGATTGCATCTTTCCCCATAGGCGCCGAGCGCCGCGTATGTTCCGAACTCTCGCTTCAGCACCAAGGCGGACGAGAAATCTGTGCCAGCCCGCAGTGATCCCCTTCCCTGTCACAGGTGGATGGGGAATACGTAATCCGTCTAAAGCTCTCGCTAGTTTGCGAACGTTTTCCTCATTACGCCCTTCTATTTCTACCTGCCCAATTCGGCCGGGGTTCACATACCATTCAAGACTGACCCGCACGCTGGTGAATTCATCGGTCATACCTCCCAAGCGATTGGATGGGCGGAAAGGCTGGTGCAGATGCCAGCTCATATAAATGAACGCCACACTGAACATGGCAGTGAAGGCGGCATATTCCGGTGTGCTCAACTCCTTCAAGCCTCCGCCCCAAATCCATGAGACGACGCTCCATACGAGACCTCCGAAGAACAACAACCAGCCCAGAAGCCGCACCACGTACAGGGCCTTGCCCAGGAGAATCTTGCTCTGGTCCATGCCCGAAGCGTACTCGCCCGCCGTGACGTGTCAAGTTGATAATCGCGTATTTTTATGTAGGTATTGGCTGACCCGTTCGCTGCCGCGTGAACTCGCGAGCAGGCGGCAAGGTGCTCCTGTTTACGGTCGAGGAACTGGGTCCATGAACGTCGTACGGTTTGTTGAATTGGCGTTGCGGGCGGCAGCCGATGACATGGGCCCGCCTTGGCCAAACGCCGAGACGGTGACCGATCCAGTCACATGAGGGTGCGGGGCCACGAACAATGTTGGTCGCGGCTTGACTTGATCGGAGTGCTGTGACGAGCGCACTGTGTTAGCTGCGTGGCCGCGATCAACTGGAACGGCGGTCAGAGGGTATGACCATGGCGAATGAAGATGCGATCGTCGATGCGGGCGCGAGCAAGTCCGCACAACCGATAGTCTGCAAAATTGGTACGTCAGACCTGAGATATGCTTTGGCCAAGGGCTTCGCCGACTTCAGCGCGATGCCCACGCACCTGATTTTCCTTGTCGTAATCTATCCTGTTCTTACATTCATTTTTGCGAGGAACATGGCTGGGTACGACGTGTTGCCCCTCGTCTTTCCGCTCCTCGCCGGATACACACTGATCGGTCCCTTGGTTGCGATCGGCATGTACGAACTGAGCCGACGCCGCGAACAGGATCTCGATATCTCCCGGATGCATGCCTTCGAGGTTCTTAGATCCCCATCGATCGTTGCCATCGCGATTCTCGGCCTCTTGCTGATGGCTATCTATATTGGGTGGCTATTCGCTGCGCAAACCATCTACGTATTATTCATTGGCAGCGAGGTACCGGCATCGATCGAGGAGTTCGCCCGCCAAGTTCTCACCACCCGCGAGGGATGGGCCCTGATAGTCGTGGGCAGCGGTGTTGGCTTCGTGTTTACTGCCGTAGTGTTCAGCCTCAGCGTGGTGTCCTTTCCGCTGCTTTTGGATCGGGACGTCGCTTTAACGACAGCCATGCGAACGTCGATTAGCTCGGTTCTGGCAAACCCCATAACCATGGCTATTTGGGGCGTCATCGTTGCTGCCGTCCTGTTGATAGGCTCGTTGCCCCTATTCGTCGGACTCGCCGTCGCGCTGCCGGTACTCGGGCACGCGACTTGGCACGTGTATCGCAGGGCCGTGAAGTGGGATCCGGTCGTCGAACCGTAGCGCCCAGCCGGGCTCCTGCGCCTGCGAACGGATCAGTGGGCGCAGGACCAAGGTCGACGGATGAGAGCACGGCGCTGGTGACAACGCGACGCCCGCCTTTGCGATATCGCAGGCGGCCGGAGAGACGCCGAATCAACGAGCCGGCGTTAGGCACGCGAACAAGTTCACGCCGAGTTGCCGCGAACCGATATCGGCGTCCGATGGGATCGGTCGGGGACCTTGCCATTCACACGTCGGGCACGATTTGGACGTGAACACGCCGCACCTTCCATCAAAAAATCAGACCTGGGGCCGCTTGGCCTCAGCGCACTAGGATCCGACGGCAAAGAAGATTCCTCGCGTCAGGAACGTGTAGCCGGCTTCGTGGGTCATGAGGAACACAAACACCAGCAATAGCACCGGCGGGACCAATATGGCGTACATCAGGGCGAGCCTCTCCCACAGCATGTGCATGAAGACGGCAAGGATTAGACCTGCCTTCAACATCATGAACAAGAGGATTAAAGACCATCTGAGGTAACTCTCGACTCCAAAATAGTCTACGAAATAAGACCCTGCGCTGAGAACAAAAAGCCATCCCCAGATCTTGAGATAAATGCCGATCGGATGCTGCTGGCCTTCCGTGTGCGCGTCGGTTTGCGCCCCGGGCTGTGCCTGCGCGTGTACCTCAGATTGTGCCATGAGGCTTCCTCACCAAAGGTAGAACAATGCGAAGATGAAGACCCACACGAGATCGACGAAATGCCAATACAAGCCCATGGTTTCGACGATCTCGTACGAACCCTTGCGACTCGTGAAAAAGCCCCGCGTTTGACGGTCGAAGTCGCCGCGGTAGACCTTGAGGGCAATGAGGATCAGGAACAGCACGCCGACCGACACGTGCAGGCCATGGAACCCGGTGATCATGAAAAAGCTCGAGCCGAACTGGGCCGCGCCCATCGGGTTGCCCCAGGGACGGACCCCTTCCTCGACGATCAGCTTGGTCCACTCGAAAGCCTGCATGCCCACGAAGCTGGCGCCGAACGCCGCCGTGACCAGCATCAGCACGGCGGTCTTCACGCGATCGCGCCGATAACCGAAATTCACCGCCATCGCCATGGTTCCGCTGCTGCTGATCAAGATGAACGTCATGATGGCGATGAGGATGAGGGGGACGTCCGCGCCCCCGATTTGCAAGGCGAAGACTTCGCTGGGGTCGGGCCAGGGCACGGTCGTCGATATGCGCACGGTCATGTAGGAGAGCAGAAAACAACTGAATATGAACGTATCGCTGAGCAGGAAGATCCAAATCATGGCCTTGCCCCAGGGGACGTTCTTGAACGCCCGCTGGTCCGAAGACCAGTCGGAAACGATGCCTTGCAAACCATCCGGCCGCGCGAAAGAACCCGCGGTATCCGTCAACACGTCGTGTGCCATTTGCTCTGAAACCCTCTAGCTAAGTACCAGCAGACCGAACAGAACCAACCAAATCAGCAACAGGTAGTGCCAATACATTGCGCACAACTCGACGCTCATGCGCACGTGTTCGACGGCCGGCGCGGGCCACGCCTTGGCGATGGTCCGGCCCCAAGCCACTAGGCCGCCCAACAGGTGCACGCCGTGTAGCCCGGTGAGCAGGTAGAGAAAGGCGAGGGCGGGGTTTTCGAGCGAATAGAAGCCCATGGCCGCCAGTTGCTGCCACATCAGGAGCTGTCCGGCCAGGAAGGCGAAGGTGAGAACGCCGGCCTGCAACAGGCCGGTTCTAACGCGGTCTATGCGTCCCCGACGGGCGCCTATCCGCGCCCACTGCAACGAGACGCTACTCGTGATCAGGATCGCCGTGTTCAGCCACAGCAGCCATGGTTCAGGCAAGCTGCGCCAGTCCGCCAACGCCATGCGATAGGCGTAGGCAGCGACCAAGAGCGAGAACAGGATTGTGACCACGGCAAGAAAAACCATCAGACCGAGCTTCGCCGTGGGCAGAGCAAAGGCGCGCCTATCGCGAAGGTCGATGACGGTGCCCTGTGCCGTCATCCAGGGCTTTTCCATCAGGACATGGAAGAGTCTCACGTCTGAGCTACCTGAGTGACCGGTGTGCAAGCTTCGTGCGAACCAGGTCCGGCCACTCCGCAGCCGCCGGCGGCATCGTCCGCGTCATCAAACGCCTTTACTCCGCCGGTTGAACGGCGACGTCGGAATCGCTGCTGAGACCACCGTCGGTGGAAACCTGGTCCGGGGGAAGGTTCTGCGGGATGAAGTCTTGGTCAGCACCTGGCACGCTGTAGGCATAGGCCCAGCGATACACCACCGGTTGGGTCTCGCCCCAATTACCGTGACCCGGCGGATATTCGGGTGTTTGCCACTCCAGCGTAGTGGCCCCCCAGGGGTTGCGTTCGGCTTTTTTGCCCTTGTAGGCGCTCCACACCAAGTTGAACAAAAATACCAGTTGAGCCGCGCCCACGATCAACGCAACGACCGTAATCAAGGCGCTCAGCGTTTGAGCCGATGGCGGGATGAAGCTGGTCTCCCCCATTTCGAAATACCGGCGCGGCACACCCAGGAAGCCGAGGTAATGAATGGGAAGGAAAATCGCATAGGCGCCGAGGAAGGTGACCCAGAAGTGCAGTTGGCCCAGCCGTTCGTTCAGCATTCGGCCGGACACCAAAGGGTACCAATGGTATATCGCACCGAAGATCACGAGGATCGGCGCTACACCCATTACCATATGAAAATGGGCGACCACGAACATGGTGTCCGAAAGCGGAACGTCGACGATCACATTGCCGAGGAACAGGCCGGTAATGCCACCGTTCACAAAAGTTATGATGAACGCCATGGCAAACAACATCGGGAGCGTGAGATGGATGTCTCCGCGCCACAGAGTTAGCGTCCAGTTGTAGACCTTTATTGCGGTGGGCACGGCAATGATGAGCGTCGTGGTGGCGAAAAAGAACCCGAACCACGGGTTCATGCCGCTGACGTACATGTGATGCGCCCACACCACGAAGCTGAGCGCGCCGATCGCCACGATCGCCCAGACCATCATCCGATAACCGAAGATGTTCCGTCTCGCATGGACACTGAGCAGGTCGGAGACGATGCCAAAGCCGGGCAGGGCGACGATGTACACCTCGGGATGGCCGAAAAACCAGAACAAATGCTGGAACAGCAGCGGGCTGCCGCCCCCGTATTTGAGCTGCTCCCCAAACTCGACGATCGCGGGCATGAAGAAGCTGGTCCCCAGTAGCTTATCGAACGTCATCATCACAGCGCCGACAAACAAAGCCGGAAAGGCCAACAGGGCCAGGATGGTGGCCACGAATATGCCCCATACCGACAACGGCAGCCGCATCAGCGTCATGCCCCGCGTGCGTGCCTGCAGCACCGTCACCACATAGTTCAGTCCACCCATGGTGAAGCCGACGATGAACAAGGCGAGCGAGGCGAGCATCAATATGATCCCCGCATCGGACCCCGGGGTGCCGGAGAGAATGGCCTGGGGCGGGTATAGGGTCCAGCCCGCGCCCGTCGGGCCGCCTGGCACGAAGAAGCTCGACACCAGCACGAGCACCGCGAGCAGATAGACCCAATAGCTCAGCATGTTCACGTACGGAAATACCATGTCACGGGCGCCGACCATCAGCGGGATGAGGTAGTTGCCAAAGCCGCCCAGGAACAGTGCGGTGAGCAGGTAGATCACCATGATCATGCCGTGCATCGTGATGAACTGGTAGTAATCGCCCGGTTCAATGAACGAGAAGGTGTCCGGAAATCCCAATTGCAGTCTCATCAGCCACGACAGCACTAGAGCCACCAACCCGATTGCGCCGGCCGTCAACGCGTACTGGATAGCGATGACTTTGGCGTCTTGAGAAAAGACGTACTTCGTCACCCAACTTTTCGGATGATAAAGCTCGACGTCCGCGACCTCGGCCGGCGGGACAAATTCGACATCGGTGGGTGCGACAGTGGCCATTATCTTGCCCTCTTAGCCATTTCTCGTCTGGCTCTACTGAATTGGGTCTCGTCGTGCGGCTTCTCTCGAACGGAAATCCAATTCCGATCCCGTCGAGACGACGCTGAGTGCCTTCTCCGGGCCCGTCTTAGTCTTTGCCAACGACTGCGCGAAAGTCGGGTTTTCCTGCAACCACGCCTCGAAGGCGCTCTCCTCCTCGACCACCACGATGCCACGCATGGTATGGTGTCCTACGCCGCACAATTCAAAGCAGAGAATATCGAACGTCCCGGTTCTGGTGGGGATGAACCAGAAGAAGGTGACGGCACCTGGCACCATATCCATCTTGGCCCGGAACTCGGGCACGTAGAAGTCATGGAGGACGTCTATCGAGCGGAGCAACACCTTGATCGGCCGATCGAGCGGCAGGTGTAACTCGCTGTCGTCTATAAGGACGTCGTCCTGCCCGTAGGAGTCGTCCGGCTGGACACCAAACGAGTTATCGTCGTTGATGTTCCTGGCGTCGGAGGTGCCCAGCACGCCGTCCTTGCCGGGGAAGCGGAAGGACCACTGCCACTGCTGGCCCACGACCTCAACCTCCATCGCCTCTTCAGGGACGGTGATGAATTGATTCCACACAAACAAGCCTGGAGCCAACATTAACGCGACCCCCACCGCGGTCAAAATAGTAAGCCACCACTCCAGCTTCTTGTTTTCCGGCTCGTACGCGGCCTGCCGTCCCTCCTTGTGACGGAATCGGAGCACGCAGTAGGCCATGAACAAAACGATGCCAACGAAGACAACGCCGGTGACCCAGAACGTTATGAGTATCGTGTCATCGATGTAGCCCCAGTTGGAAGCTATGGGCGTCCACCACCACGGACTAAGGAAGTGGAATAGAACAGTGCCAACAGCCACTAAGGTCAGCAGGATTGCTACATGCATTCCTTACCCATCCTTACTGCAAGAACTAAATACATGTCTTCGAAGCCTCGATCTTCATTCAGAGGTATATATTCCGGTTACGCCATCACGAATATGAACGCTACGTGCCGCCTGGCAAGTCATGATATGACGCACCTTAGCTTCGCGAGCGAGGTCAGTCGTACGAACCCACAAAAGGAGTCCACCACGAGCCAATTGTTGGCCGACATATTCGGCGTGATGTCGGTCGATTAGTTTTGATACCCAGCCGCCGATGATTCCGCCGGCGCAGCCGCCAAGCCCGGCCGCCAAATAAGCGGCTGTTGACGTACCGCCCCACGAAATTACCTCGTAGGCGGCGCCAATGGCGCCCAGGGGTCGGTGTTTCCGGGTCATCCTCCAATTCTGCCACGTTGGAATACATTGCGCCGAACTTGAGCTCGAAAGAGCGGCGCCCGGCAACGACACTGATGTCGTACCTGTCAAAGCCAGCCCTCTGTAGTTTGTCGATCGCAGCCTCGAGGGATCGTTCGTCCTGAAAATTTCCGACCGTTTCGCGTGCCGTCGCTTCCCTCCCTGTCCCACTCACCCTGGTCGACCCTCGCTGTGGACGATTACCCAACCCGTGATTTTCTGGATGATTCCTCTCAACCGTCCACGAGTCTAGCACAATCGAGCATCGGTCGAAAGCGCGACCGTTTGCCCCGGTTTGGCGGTGTGGGAAGGGCCCCTCGGCGCCGATCTTTGATCAGCCTCTCGCGCAGCGTAGTCGTCGAGCGGTGCTCGACCTCATCGGGCAGGGCCAGCGCCCTTAGAGCCGATCCAGAAAGTTGTTGAATCGGATGAATCGTTTGTGATTCATTGTCGGGCACCCGAAACATTCTGGAGGGGTGCCCGATGTGGACGCCTGAACACCGGCAAGCCGCCGCCCGCCGCGGCTTGCGTTACCCGAGCGATCTGACGGATGCGGAGTGGGCGCTGATCTAGCCAATGATCCCGCCGGCGCGGCGCGGCGGTCGGCCGCGCGACGTGAACGTCCGCGAGGTGCTCAACGGGATCTTCTATGTTCTTTGGACGGGCTGCCAGTGGTCGGCGCTGCCCAAGGACCTGCCGCCGAAGTCGACGGCACATCACTACTTCATGCTGTGGGACTGGGACGGCACGCTCGAGCGCATCCACCACGCGCTCTATGTGGCGGTACGCGACCGGGAAGGGCGCGAGGCGAGCCCATCGGCGGCGGTGATCGACAGCCAGAGCGCCAAGGGAGCGCAAAAAGGGGGGCTTCGCTCGACCCGCAGGGCTTCGATGCGGGCAAGAAGGTCACGGGGCGCAAGCGCCACATCCTCGTCGATACACTCGGCCTGTTGTTGAGCGTCATCGTCCATCCCGCCGACGTGCAGGATCGCGACGGCGCCCGCGAGCTGCTTCGAACCGCGCGCCGTTCGGTCCCCTTCATCGAGACCATCTTCGCCGACGGCGGCTACCAGGGGCCGAGGATGGCGGCGACCGTCGCCACGACCGGCTGCTGGAAGCTGGAAATCGTTAAGCGCACCGACGCGCACCGCTTCGTGGCCCTGCCGAAACGCTGGATCGTGGAGCGAACGTTCGCCTGGATCAGCCGCAACCGGCGCCTCGCCCGCGACTTCGAGCGTTATGCCAGAACCGTTGTCGCCTTCGTCCGTCTCGCCATGATCCGCATCATGCTCAGGCGTTTGACACCGCCAACCCCTTGTCGATGAATCGCAAGTTCTTGGATCGGCTCTTAGGAACCGACCGCGTTGTAGGCCAGGACGTCCAGCTGAAGATGCGCCTCGTTGGCGCGGAAACCGTAGCAGTCCCGCCGCGGTCTAGTTGATGGCGTTCTTGCCGTCCTTGATGTGTTGTTCGGCGGTGCCGCAATGATTGTAGATGGCGGCGACGCGCTCGGTCGTGCGTGACACGTTGGTCCACAAATGAAGCGGGCCCGCGGATACGGCATGCCCAGATGCCACTCAACCTTGGCCACCACCGCCGGGGCCTTCTCCCAGTTTCCAGCCTTGGAGCTGAAGCTTGCATAGTTCCGCCGCACATCGTAACGCCGCACATCGTTCGGCGGTCTGCGGGTTTGGAGGGAAACAAAACCGAACTGGAACAAAAATTGAAAATCTATCACTTCGCCATAGATGTGCATGGCAGCGCTGGGATGCGATAAATGTAGGTTTTCTGCTATATTCTGTCGAAATTCAGCTCCATGCACCTCTTGCATCCCTGACACATATGCGCATAATTGCGCCCCAGTTTGATCCCGGTCGAATGCGATATGATTACGCATCGTGACGGTCAACCGCTACGAGACATGTGTTGGAGGGAAACCGTTCGTTCAAGGTGTGACGATAATGAGGAAGACGATGGCAACTCCACACTCTGCCAGGCCGCGCCCGTCTTCGCTCTGTGTCGTTTTCCCCTCCATCACACCTTGAACGAACGGTTTCGTTGGAGG
This sequence comes from Alphaproteobacteria bacterium, assembly GCA_965261735.1. Classification (GTDB taxonomy): domain Bacteria; phylum Pseudomonadota; class Alphaproteobacteria; order SHVV01; family SHVV01. The sequence continues at coordinate 3,380,224 of OZ253470.1, read as the reverse complement.
GCACCCTTGATGGCCAGACGAAGCGATTTGAGGATCACCAAACGCACCGTCGACTCGCTCGCCGTCGAGGACAAGGAAGCCGTCTTCTGGGACCATGATCTTCCCGGGTTCGGTGTTCGGGTCTATACGACGGGCCGAAAAGTGTATGTGGTCCAGAGCCGGGGACTGAAAGGGCTGAAGCGCGTAACTATCGGGCGGCATGGAGATATCGCCGCGGAGCGGGCGCGAAAGGAGGCGGCTGTCATTATCGATCGCATCAAGCGTGGCGAGGCTCCGGTTCCCGCACCGCCGAAAGCCGAACTGACCGTGGCCGGCTTGGCGGCGCGCTATATGCGCGCCCATGTGGCGGTGCATTGCAAGCCATCCACTGCCGGGATCTATCGGGGGGTGCTCGACAACCACATCCTTCCGGAACTGGGCGGGCTGCCGGTCGGGGCGGTGGGGCGCGAGCATGCCGCTGCCCTGCATTACAGGCTCCGCGGTACGCCCCGCGCGGCGAACGTGGCGATCAAGATTCTCTCCAAGATGTTCCGGTTGGCCGAGGCCTGGGACCTGGTGCCGGCCGGGAGGAATCCGTGCCATTCAGTGCGCCATTACAAGGAGCGGGAACGCGAGCGTTTCCTGACGGCGGTGGAAGTCCATCTGCTTGGCCGGGTGCTGGACGCGGCGGAGGGAGACGGCGCGGCCTGGGCGCCGGCGGTGGTGGCGATTCGCCTGCTGATGCTGACCGGCTGCCGGAAAAGCGAGATTCTGACCTTGTGCTGGGACGATGTGGACCGGACGGCGGGGGAATTGCGTCTCCGTGATGCCAAGACCGGCACACGCATGGTGCCGCTGACACCCACGGCGTTGGAGGTGCTCGCGGATATTCCCCGCGTTCCGGGCAACCCCTGGGTGTTTGTGGGCAAGAAGCCGGGGACCCGGTTGTCGAGCATCGACCAGCATTGGCAGCGCCTGCGGGTGCGGGCCGGGCTGGACGATGTCCGCATTCACGATCTCCGTCATACGTATGCCAGCCGTGCGCTGGCGCTGGGCGAGAGCCTGACCATGATCGGAAAGCTGCTCGGCCATTCCAAGGTGGGGACGACGGCCCGCTACGCCCATCTGGCGCGGGACACCGAGAAGGCCTCGGCGGCCAAGGTGGCTGGCAGCATAAGCGCTGACATCATGCCGGAAGACGCGCGGGCCTGAATATTGTAGTGAGCGGGAAACGATGACGAAGCTGCGGCACGGCACGATCTCGAAGCGCACGGTGGAGGCGATCGAGGTGGAGAAGGATACGGTGTTCTGGGATCGGGAGCTGACCGGATTCGGGATGCGCGCCTATGCGTCGGGGGCCAAGGTCTATGTGGCGCAGACCCGCGGGCCGGGCGGTCCGAAGCGAGTGACGGTCGGCCGCCACGGGGTCATTTCCGCGGACCAGGCGCGCAGGCGGGCGGCGCTGATCATCGCCCGCGTCAAGGCGGGCGAGGAGCCGATCGCCGCGCCCATGGCGCCGCGGACGGGACCGACAGTGGCCGAACTCGCGGCACGGTATCTGGAGGAGCACATGGCGGTGCACTGTAAACCTGGGACAACGGTGCGGTGCCGCCGGGTGATCCGCAAATACATCCTGCCGGATTTCGGTGAGGTCCCTTTGGCGGCGGTCGAGCGCGAACATGTCACGGAGATGCATTACAAGTTGTGCGATGTGCCGGCCATGGCGAACAGGGTGGTGGCCACCCTGTCACGGATGTTCAATCAGGCAGAGGCCTGGGGCCTCGCGCCGGAGGGAAGCAACCCGTGCCGTTTTCTGGTCAAGTACAAGGAGCGCAGGCGGGAGCGGTTCCTGACGGAGGAGGAGTTCCGCCGTCTGGGGCGGCTATTGAGCGAGGCCGTGGTTGAGGGCGGGGTCTCGGCGCAAGCGGCAGCGGCGATCCGGCTGCTGATGCTGACCGGGTGCCGGCGCAACGAGATTCTGACGCTGCGCTGGGAGGATGTCGATCTCGACGAGGGCGAATTGCATCTGCGGGACGCCAAGACCGGGCCGCGGGCGGTTCCTCTGTCGCCGGCCGCGGCGAAGCTTGTTGCTGACCTGCCGCGCGATCCCGGTAATCCGTGGGTCTTTCCCGGCAAGAAACCGGGTGCCTGTCTAACGAGTGTCGACGCTCTTTGGCATCGGGTGAGGGCGCGCGCCGTGCTGGATGACGTGCGGCTTCATGACTTGCGGCACTCCTTTGCGAGCCGGGCGTTGGCGCTCGGTGAGAGCTTGCCGATGATCGGAAGACTGCTTGGCCATAGCCAGGTCGAAACTACGGCTCGTTACGCCCATCTGGCGCGGGACTCGATGCAGGCATCGGCGGCGAGGATTGCGGCCAGCATCGGGGCAGACCTTCTGAATGCCAATATCAAGCATATGCACTCTACGAATTGAAAAAGTTTGTCCTCAATCAGTACGGGGTGATCTGCGCCGATCGAGTACGGCAAATCCGGCTGAAGCCTGGGGCGCGATCTCGGCCGTTGCACTGCCACTAACGCTTACAACGCGTTTGTTTATATGAAGGTAAAGCTCATTTTACCCCAAAAAAAGAGCAGGGCATGTCGGGGCCGAGTAATGTCAAGGGATTGGACGGACCGAGGACGTATTTTGGCCACTGTTCAGCCAAAGCATCGATTACATTCAGTTTAGGGTTTATAGACTCCGACAGTTTTTTTATGAACTAGATCTCCCCGTCCGGGTCGCACTGCATACTGTGCAACATCGATCAGTGATTTTATGATCTCAATGATCACTTTCTTCCCTAGTAGTGTTGGGATGGTAAAACATCATCTGGCGCCGGACTCCCTCCACGAGGCGGCGGAACGTGTCGCCGGCAGCATTGCAACGGATATTCTGTAGTGACGCTGGCGCGTCCACCTACCGGGGACCCGGCGGTCGATAACGGCGGCGACGTCCTGCGACGCGCCCGAAATGTAGCGCACGGCTGTCGGTGCATGACGATTGCAGGGCACTGATGGTGGCGTTTGGCGAAGAATCTCCCTCACAACCTCAAGATCGCAGGTTCAAATCCTGCCCCGCAATCAAGCAAACCACTGAAACAACGTACATTTTCGGGGGTTTTTGATTCTTGAGAGTGAGTTCAAAATTTGGTTTTGGGAATCACGAGAAATCCAGATCTGGACTGTCATCTGCGGCGGTAGACGTAGGCCGATTGAAGAAATCAGGTCATCCAGCGTCGAGCCCCGCGCCTCGGCGCGTTCGGGATGTAGCTCGAAGCTCGGAAGTGTGGCATTGCTTGACAGGGTGCGGTCCCTTTGACGAGGTTCACGCCGCCAAGCGGCATTCGGGGGCCAGTCAGGACTAGGACATGACGAACGCGATGGAAGAATCGCCGCTATGGCAGCGGACATTTGCAGATTCCGATGACCGGAGAGTCAGTCGATTGGTTACTTCTCTTCGTGGCGCCCGGGACCGCGTGGGCCAGTTAACGACAAGGATTGCCTCTAGTCTCCCGGCTTTGACGATGCACGACTTGTCACACCTAGACGGTCTCTGGACCGTGGCGGGTACGATCTCAGGCGACGAATTCTCGTTAAACCCGCTAGAAGGGTATTTGTTTGGGGTTGCTGTCCTGTTGCACGATGCCGCCCTCTGCTTTGAAGCCTATTCTGGAGGGCAGTCCGCTGTTCGGGGAACGGTACAGTGGAAGGATGCGCAGAACAGACAAAGAGCAAATCAAAGCGCAATCGACCTCACCGCAGTCGATTTTGAAGCGTTGAGAAGCTTACACGCGCTGAGGGCGGCAAACCTTGCGACTGAGCCCTGGGACAATGGAGAAGGTCCGCAATACATCATCGACGACGCTGACTTGAGAACCCAATATGGTGCACTGATAGGCGAGATAGCCTCGTCGCATCACTGGAAAATCGATGACGTGGCGGAACGGTTTTCAATTCCACGCCCGCCCGCCCCTTTTGTTCGCCAGGAATGGACGGCAGATACGCTTCTGATTGCGTGCCTGCTCAGAGCAGCCGATGCAGGGCACATTGACTCATCTCGGGCCCCGACCTTCCTGCTAAAGATTCTCGAGATGAACTCTGTCTCACGAGCGCATTGGGTCGCTCAGAACCATCTTGGGCAGCTAACGGTAAAGCACGACGATCCCTCGCAAGCCGTTGTGGCGTCCACCGCGCCCTTCAGACAAGCCGAGGCAGCAGGATGGTGGGTTGCATTTGACTTGGTTGACCAACTCGATAAGGAGCTGAAGCAGTGTGATGATGTGCTTTCCTCAAGGACACGAACCGGGCGACGATTTGCGTGTAGGAGCGTTGCGGCTGCGGGCAATATAAGAGAGCTCGCCAAGTACATCGAGACAGACGGCTGGGAACCCACGAATTCTTCGGTCCATGTATCAGACGTAGCAGCATTGGTGGGAAGCTTGGGTGGTGAGCAGTTATATGGCACAAATGCCGATAGATTAAACATCGCACTGCGGGAGCTGGTCCAGAATGCCGCAGACGCTATATCGGCACGGCGCCTAGTTGGTGGACAACCAAACTTTAGAGGTAACATAAGGGTTGCCCTTCGTCGTCACGGAAGGGGCAACCAATATGTTCTTCAGGTGGACGATGACGGTGTTGGCATGTCCGCCAGAACGTTATGCGAAGATCTCTTGGATTTCGGTAGTAGTTTCTGGGCGTCTGAACGCGTCTCTTCGGAGTTTCCGGGGCTTCATGCTGCCGGACATTCACCAAGGGGTCGATATGGCATTGGCTTCTTTTCTATTTTTATGGCAGCAAGTAGCGCGCGCGTGTTCTCTAGACGATTCGACAAGGGCTTAGAGGAAGTGCGGTGTTTGTCATTTGCTAACGGCCTTAGTCTACGCCCTACACTCACTGAGGAAAGGCCAGAAGATTTGTCAATGGATCTCTGCACTCGTGTGGAGCTTGTGCTTAAGCCGGGGGTAATGTCTGACCCGCAAAATATTCAAATTCGACGCGCGATCATCGGTCAGGAAGATCTGCATGTGTCTTTCCTCGCGTATGTGGCGGCATTGGTTAGCGGCATTGACGTTCCGGTCTCGGTCAAAACAGATAATGAGCAGGAGCAGGTGCATGGGGGATTTCCTCCCGATGCAGGAGAAGAAGCAGAATGGCTGCGTAAGCTCTCGTATGTTTCGGCAGGGGTAAATCAACAAGCGTCGGGTCTTGTGATCCCGCTGTCCATCCGTCTACGGGAGATTCGTGATGGCAACACCTGTTATGGATTGGCGGCGATCAGCACTGTCCGCGCCGGTCCATGTGACTTCCTGTCGGCTAAGTCGGTCGGTGGTCTGACTGCCCGCGACGAGCACCATTCGGGAGATTCGTTTGTCGGAGTGATCCACTACCTGCCGCGTAGCGCGAAGCGAGAGCCGGGAGAGATTGCAGCACCAAGAAGCGCGGTTGAAGCTTGGCTATCGCAGCAAGTCGAACAATTGCAAGGTCAGCTGTCACCTTTAGAGTCGGTTTGGTTGAGTTACTCGCTATGTGATTTTAATTACGATTCAATAGACGTGCTGCAGAGCATCCCGGTTCTTACATCAGAGGGGCAGATATATTGGCTACTATCAAACCTCTCCCATCTTATGAACGCGGGCAATAGGTTGGGATTCAGAGTTTCCGACCTTGGGAGCCTTCGCCTGGAACAAAATGGCGAGCAGCATTGGATTGAAGATATCGCGACGTGCCTCGTTGTAGGGACTGGAAAGTTCAACGAGGCCGATATGTCGCCGACTGGGCCAACGAAGCCAAATTCATTGGTTGGCATTGTTCATCGTACCTTGGTGGCTCAAGGAGCGAAGCCAAAATGGACGATACATCCCAACATGTACCGTAGTGTGTTCGGCAAGTGTGGTTGCCTGGAAGTGGAGATTTGATCACACAGGAGGTTGGATTTGAGTAGCCCTTACGCAGGTGGGCAACAATCTGCTCGGGCGAATGTCTCTTCCGTGTCGGCGGTGTCGTTCAAATTGTGGACCATTCTAACTTGGGTGCTTGATCTTTCCCGCCCTGGGACCAAAGGCCCTGAAGGAAATCGCGCCCGAGGACGTGACAGCGCTGCACCACAAGCTCCGCGACACGCCCGTAGCGGCAAACCCAGCGATGTGGGTGCTTTCCGAGCTGTCCGAATAGGCGGGGCCACCTCATGGTGGGTGATGCGGTCGAGCAGCGCGCCGGTGAGGCGCTCGCTGGCGAAGACCGTCGTCCATTCCTGGAAGGGCAGGTTTGAGGTCACGATGGTGGCGCCGTTCTCGTAGCGCCGGCTGAAGACGTCGAACAGCAGCTCGCTTCCGGTCTGCGACAGGGGCACGTGGCCGAGCTCGTCGACGATCAGGAGATTGACCCTGGCGAGCTGGGCCTGGAGGCGGAGCAGCCTCTTCTCGTCGCGTGCCTCGATCAGCTCGTGGACCAGATGGGAGGCTGTGGCGAAGCGCACGGAAAGGCCCTTCTGGCAGGCGGCGAGGCCGAGGGCGAGAGCGACATGCGAAAGATCGGAGAGCGAAGATCGTGCGCCACGGGCGCTACGTCACGTTCCAGATAGCCGAGGTTGTCATTCCTCGTAACCTATTCGCCGACATCCTGCGCCGCATCGACCGGCTCAGACCGAATCCAAGTCCGGCATGACCGTCGGCAGACCGATCACCGCTGGCCGATCACGGGACCGGTGCGTCTCGAATGTCGTGTCGAACCCAATATCGGACGCCGCCAGGGCCCCCAGCCCCCTCTATCGCGCACGTGGCCAACGCCGACCGTCAGCAGCAAGCGGCTTGCCAATCCGGAACGATTTTGGCACGCTTTCCCGCGTGGATCGGTTCCAACATGGGGTATCCCAGATGAGTTCTGACTGGTTCCGCACGGAGGATGACGTTTCATGGATTGAAAGTTATCAGACGAGCGTAGTTGATACCTTTACCACTCGATTTCAGAGTAGTGATGATCGTTTCGCGGATGGTCGGAGGCTAATTGATCAATTTTTAAGATCAGTGGAGAGTGTACTCCAGAACGGTCGCGAGATGTTTAGCCGGGTTGATGAAGCCCACAACGAACTGTGTCTCGCCTATGCTATTTTATCGAACCCGGACCCCACGGTAGATCGGTTGGAGTATGAACCCAAACTGGCCGGCACGAAAAAGACAATCGATTTACGGGCATCGTTAGGAAATGGACGTACTGTTTATGTTGATATAAAGACCATTAAGCCAAAACCACGGGATCGGTGGAAGCAGTATCAGCGCGCCGAAAAAGAGGGCTGGTTTCCGGAAAACGTCCAGGTGGGGTTAGAGAACAATTGGCTAGGTGGTGAGCTGTGGCACAACATGTTCGCGGCGCGAGGCAGAATGCTTGAGTACGCAGTTGAGCTTGAAACAAAGATCGCAAAAGCGGAACTTACCGCTGAGGTTGAAACGGATATTTATTTAGCTCTGTGCAGCGATGGAGAGCATTGGTGTAAAGACGAGTACGAGGACTTTGTCGATTTCTATCGTACCGGACATCATCGCGGAGATGATCCGTTCGAGAGGATGGAAGCCAAGTACATACAGGACAAAGGAATTTCATTAACCAGATCGATCACACGTTTTGCGTATATGCGCCGCACTCAAGGCGATATCGACTTGAAACGCTTAGACTGGAATGTTCGGCCGCCGACCGGAATTCCGAATTTCTCATAGTCGGGTGACTATTTTTAGCCTTCGCACTATACCGAATTTTGCGAATCGGTTGCCGTGTTGAGTGACCGTTGTCTCCCAGGTCAGGGTCGTGCCCCGGGGCGTGGTATAATCGGCCTTTCCAACCGGATAAGGACGATAGCTGCTTAGCAGGCTGCTGAAGAAGCCGCCGGGATGGGGGCTTGGGTGGCGGTTTGCGGCGTGAGGCCGGTGGGCACGTCGCATTCGTATGATCGGCGGCTTGTGCGGTTGTGGCACTGCGGGTCTCGTATGTGACGCCGCAGCCGTGCCGAGTGGCCGGTGCCCATGGTCCGCGGGCTACGGCGCGTCCCCCCAAGCATCTTCCGACCCAACAATCTGATCGACATTTTCAAGAACCTAAGTTCTTTATAAGATTTATATGTAATATCAAATAGTTATAGATATACAAATCGTGCCTATCCGGTTAATGCAGACACACACTATATATAGGGCACCTCTAAAAATTCTCCTTTTTCGGGCGTCGTCGATTTAGAATCGGGTTGACGATTTGTTGATAGCGGGAGGCGTGGTTGATGGGTCAGATGGGGTTTTTCGATCTTGGGAACCGGTATTCCGGTCTTGACGCCAAGAACGAGCCGCTTTTGAAGATCGACGGGGTGGTTCCGTGGGAAGACTTGCGCGCCCGTCTTGAGGCGGTGTGGCGGCGTGCGGACAAGGTGCGCAAATCGCGGGCGGGACGCAAGCCGTGGGATGCGATTGTGATGTTCAAGACGATCATTCTGTGCGCGCTCTACAATCTCTCGGACGACCAAGTTGAGCATCAGATCCGTGACCGCCTGTCGTTCATGCGATTTCTGGGGTTGGGTCTAGAGGGCCGGGTTCCCGACGCCAAGACGGTGTGGCTGTACCGCGAACAGTTAACGCAAGCTGGCGTGATCGAGGCTTTATTCGAGACGTTCGATGGCTACCTGAAGGATCAGGGCTATCTGGCGATGGGCGGCCAGATCATCGACGCCTCGATTGTGGCCGTACCCAAACAGCGCAACAGCCGCGAGGAGAACGCGCGGATAAAGGCGGGCGAGACGCCGGCAGGTTGGGAGGACAAGCCGGCAAAGCGGCGCCAAAAGGATGTCGAGGCGCGGTGGACCAAGAAGCACGGCAAGAGCCATTACGGTTACAAGAACCATGTCAACGTGGACCGTCGGCACAAGCTGGTGCGGCGCTATCATGTGAGCGACGCGGCGGAGCACGACAGCCAAGTCCTCGACGATATCCTGGATGGGGACAACACGGCTTTGGGTGTGTGGGCGGACAGCGCTTACCGCTCGGCGGAGATCGAGGCGTCGCTGAAGGAGAAGGGGTTGCGGAGCCGGATCCATCGCAAGGGCCGCCGCAACAAGCCGCTGAGCGAGCGCGAGAAGCAAGGCAACAAGACCCGTTCGTCGGTTCGGGTCCGCGTCGAGCATGTCTTCGGGGCCCAGAGCAACGACATGGGCGGGACGCTGGTGCGTAGTGTCGGGCTGGTGCGGGCGAAGGCGCGGATCGGGTTGAAGAACCTCGCCTACAACATGCGCCGCCTGGTCCAACTGGAGCGTCTCGCGGCGGCCGTGTGACGATACTCGGAGGAGAAGACCGCCTGGGGACGGTCTTGAAGCGAAATAACTCAATTGGAGCGTGGAAGACCCCGAAAATCTCGGCTCCGGCATGGCTGGAGCTGGTGACAGCCTAGTTAAACAATATCCTCCGGCAACTCACCAATTCTTAGAGGTGCCCTATAGGATGTTTTGACACGCCAACTTACGCACACAATCTACCCCTAGTGTGTGTATGCGTAAAGCGGATAGGCACGATACAAATTTCCACATCTGTGGTTTAATAATTGTATCAACCCCCAGTCAACACTAATGGTGAATCCGTCGTCTGGTTCACCGCCTGCGAATGTTAGGCACATGCCCATCTATCAAGACGGGGAGAGATTACTTTCTGGCGTCGATCAACTGCCCAATCACATTGGCGCATTGTGGAGTGACCCCCTAAAAGTGGTCCAGATTTGTTAAGAGAGTTTGGCGCATTTTGCCCCCTCGAAAGGAGGACAAAATGAGCCGTAAACGCTACACCCCGGAACAGATTATCAGCATGTTTCGCGAAGCCGAGGTGGCCTTGGCGCAGGGCCACTCCATTGGTCAAGCTTGTCGCACGCTCGGCGTATCGGAGCAGAGTTACTATCGCTGGCGCAAGGAATATGGCGGCCTTCGTACTGACCAGGCCAAGCGTCTGAAGGACCTGGAGAAGGAGAATGGCCGTCTCCGGAAGGCGATCTCGGATCTGACGTTGGATAAGCTGATCTTGAAAGAGGCGCTTGAGGGAAATTGCTAAGCCCCGCCCGTCGCCGGCAGTGTGTTGATCATCTCCAGGCCGAACTGGGAATCTCCGAGCGACGTGCCTGTGCTGTTTCAGGCCAACATCGCTCAACCCAGCGCAAGAGACCCCGTGGCCGGGATGATGAAGAGGCACTCACGGCCGCGATCATCCGCTTGGCCAGCCAGTATGGCAGATATGGCTATCGGCGGATCACTGCCTTGCTCAGGACCGAAGGTTGGCACGTGAACGCCAAGCGGGTCCAGCGGTCGACATATATGTCGACGGCGGCGGGAGGGGCTGAAGCTCCCACAGAAGCAACCGAAACGGGGCAGGCTGTGGCTCAACGACGGATCCTGCATCCGTCTGCGGCCGGGCTGGCCCAATCACGTCTGGTCCTATGACTTCGTCATGGATCGAACACACGATGGGAGGAAGTTCCGCATGCTCACCGTGATCGATGAGTTCACCAGGCGGTGCATGTCCGTTGTCGTCGAGCGAAGATTGAACTCGGACAATGTACTCCATTGTCTGACCGAGCTCTTCGTCCAACATGGCCCGCCGGATCATATCCGTTCCGACAACGGCTCAGAGTTTACCGCTCATGCCGTCCGCGACTGGCTCGGCAGGATCGGCGTCAAGACCCTCTATATCGAGCCCGGGTCACCTTGGGAGAACGGATACAACGAGAGCCTCAACTCAAAGCTCCGGGACGAAATCTTGAACACGGAGATCTTCTCTACACTGAAGGAGGCCAAAGTGCTGATCGAACGATGGCGGCATCACTACAATACCATCCGGCCGCATAGCTCGCTCGGATACAGACCGCCGGCCCCAGAAACCATCTTGCAAAACGTTGAGGGGCCAACCTACGCTGTTGAGGGGCTACGGTCGGCCCATCAACTTAACCCGCGCCAAACTCTAACTTAAGCGCTGGACCACTAATCGGGGGCAGGTCACTCTCGAAGTAGGTCGAGGTCAGGTCGTACAGCAGCACATCGAAGCCCGCATCGAACAGCCCCGCCCACCGGGCGCGAAGGAACGAGAAGAACCCTTGCTTGTGGGGCATCAGCTTGTCCAGGCAGCGATACAGCGTGTCGTCGGCGATCGCCCGATCGCAGCCCAGAAGATCGCGCAACGCGCTGTGCTCGTACCAGTGACGGTGGAGACGCCACTCGCTCCCCGGGTCGATCAGCCGGTAGCAGACCTGGATCTTCGGAATGTCCAGCCACCTCGTGCCGTGCCGGCTCGGGGTCAGGCGCAGACCCCAGAAGTGGTCCAGATCAAGTCGATCCCACAACACCAGGGCCAGCCAGCACGCCCCCCATTGGCGCGGTCGTGCAGGGCCACGGCGGCGACGTCGATCTTGACCACCTCGCAACTCCACACTCGTCCCTTCATCCGTCTGCTTCAAGATGAGGGCGATCTGCTGTTCCGAAAATCTCGACTGCTTCATCGCCTTTCCTCGTCAATGCCAGCCAAAACATTACGAGAAAATTCTCACTGCAGACGGTCCAATTTATGGGGTTCAGGTCACACCGCCCGTCTCGCCAGTGCGGGCTCCGGATTCCGAGTCGCCCCGATTATCGCGGTGAGCGTGACCGATAGCCGGAATGATGGGCCGTCAACGTGACCATAAGTGTCACTTTCTCCTGTTCGAATCGCCCCCCGTCAACACATCTTGACATCAGTCGACTCGTCGACAATACCTGATGCCATGAGCAAGTCGTCCCAATCCAAAAATCACACCACCCGTCAGATTGTCGGCCTGAGCCTTCCGCCGGACCTAGCGCGCGAGGTGAAGCAGGAGGCTGCTCAGCGCGGGCTGCGCCTCAAAGACCTCTTCCTCGAAATCTGGCAGCTTTACAAAACCAAGGGCCAAGGAGCGGGCAAGGGATGAACGCTCTCGCAACCGAAGCGGACTTGATCGCTGCGGCTGCAAGCCTCGCGTGCCATCCCGGGGGCTGGTCGGCGTCTGAGCGTCGGCTCGTCCGCGACCTTCCCCAAGCACCTAAATCGACGCTCGCGGCGCTCCGGGAGGAGATCGCCGAAGGCGGCGACCCGCTCGGCGAGGCGTTCTGTCGGCTTCGATCGCCGGTGACCCGCCGCGCCCATGGCGCCACCTACACGGCTATGGACATTGTCGGCGCCATGGTTTCATGGTCCGCCCGCGAGCACGGTCAGCCGGCCCGGATCATCGACCCCGGCGCTGGCTCTGGCCGGTTCCTTGCCACCGCGGCCGACTACTTCCCCTTGTCACAGCTTATCGCCGTCGAGACCGATCCCGTGGCAGCCCTCATGCTTCGTGCCACAGCCGAGGCCAAGGGCTTCGGTGGCCGCTTGACCCTCAAGCTGACCGACTACCGCCGCATCCGCCTGCCCAGAATCGAGGGCACCACACTCTTCATCGGCAATCCTCCCTATGTCCGCCACCATGACATTGAAGAGCAATGGAAGGACTGGTACGCCCGCGCGGGAGCGCGCTGGGGCATCAAAGCCAGCAAGCTCGCCGGGCTACATCTGCATTTCTTCTTCAAGACCATGACGCTAGCGCGCGAGGGCGACTACGGCACCTTCATCACCGCCGCCGAATGGTTGGACGTGAACTATGGCCGCGCCCTCCGCCAGCTGCTCGCCGACGGGCTGGGCGGTACGGCGCTGCATGTTCTGGATCCGGCTGTCGCCGCCTTTCCGGACGCCGCTACGACGGCCGCAATCACCTGTTTCCGGGTCGGTCAGCGACCCAAGAATTTCCGGGTGCGCGCCGTTGAGACACGCAGCGCCCTCAACGACCTGACCAAGGGCCGCAAAGTGCTCTGGACCGAGGTCGAGAAGGCGCCCCGATGGTCGATCATCGTACGCCCGTCCGAGAAGCCGCCCGCCGGCTATATTGAACTTGGCGAACTGTTCCGGGTGCATCGTGGCCAGGTCACGGGTGCCAATAGTGTCTGGATCGCCGGTGACCACGCTAAGGGCCTGCCCGTGAAGTACCTGCTGCCGACCGTCACGAGGGCACGCGAACTTCTTGCTGTCGGCGACGTTCTCGCCGACGCCGGAGTCCTCCGGCGAGTCATCGACCTGCCCGCCGATCTCGACGAGCTGTCGCGCGACGTGCGACCGGCTGTCGAACGCTTCCTTTCGTGGGCCAAAGCCCAACAAGCCGATTCGGGGTACATCGCTCAGAACCGCCGGTCCTGGTGGTCGGTCGGGCTCCGCGAGCCCGCCCCAATCGTCTGCACCTACATGGCGCGCCGGCCGCCGGCTTTCGTCCGCAATATGTGCAACGCGCGCCTATTGAACATCGCCCACGGCCTCTATCCCAGGGATCCCCTGACAGAGGACTCCAGTACAGCGCTTATTGCCTGGCTCAAGACCAACGTCCGTCTCGACGCAGGCCGCGCCTACGCCGGCGGCCTCACCAAGTTCGAGCCGAAGGAGGTTGAGCGCATCGCTATTCCCAACTTAGAACAGTTGAATGGCTGAGCCGATACAATGGACAGCACAGCAGCTTGGCGAGGACGCCTCCCGCTCAAGGGACAGGTTCCGCACCGAGCGGCTTGAAGAGCCGCTAGAACTCTATACCCAATTCTTCGACGCCTTCGTTCCCATCTTCGACCGGCTGATCGACCAGATCGAGCAACTGGCCGAGCACGAGCTGGACCCCGAGGTCCTTGCCGAGGTCATGGGCGACGACGACACCAAGATGGCGTTCCGCTATCTGACCGCACCCCCTATCTCTGAAGACGATCTCAAGACCTTGGCCGACGCGAAGCTGTCTCCCACGGCGCTCCGCCGCGAACCCGAGTCGGCGCGCCGGGTCCGCGATACCGTGCTCCACATCCTCGACCCCAAGCGCTTTCCATGGATCGCAGAGGGTAGGGATCCCCGCGACGCCGAGCGCACGATCGCCACCATCGCTTCCGCAGCCTTGGCCACCGCCCAGAAGGTCCAGACGAAGCGCCGCAACGACGCCAAATCAGACCAGGAAGAGGCCGTCAAGCAATTGCTCCGCGGCATGGACTTCGCCGAAGTCGACCGCCGCAACATCCCGCTTCTGCGCGATGCTCCGGCGCCGGGCGAGTTCTGCCCCGAGAGCAAACTCGGCGACAGCCGCGCCGACCTCGTGATCGGCCTTTACGACCGCCGCGTCCTGGCCGTCGAATGCAAGGCCTCCAACAGCGAGGTCAATTCCTTCAAACGTGTGAACCACGAGGCCGCCGGCAAGGCCCGCGCATGGATCGCCGCCTTCGGCCAGCGCCAGGTCGTGCCCGGTGCCGTGTTGAGCGGCGTCTTCAAGCCCGACAACCTCGCCACCGCCCAAGGCGAAGGGCTCGCCCTGTTCTGGCTTCATCGTCTCGACGATCTCCGAGAGTTCATCGAGGCGACCCGCAACTAGAACTGCGTCAGACCACTACAGCCCAGACAGATGCCAGCGTATCCGGCTTTCCCACCAGACCAGCTTCAGGCGCTCTGTGACGTTCTAGGTGAAACGAGCACCGGCCTCACGGGGAGCGAAATCGGCCGACTCTTGTCGGCGTGTCGTATCGACGATCCGATCCCCAGCATGACCAAGCGCCATCGCCTCTTCGAGGCGCTCCAAGCGCGCCAAGCCCAGGACCGATGCTGCAATGCCGTGCTGCACTTGGTCCAGCAGGCCATGGCCCCGGTCAGCTATCGGGGACAGACCGACATCTTTGATTCCAGGCGTCATGCTTTGAACGAGGTCTTGGCCTTCGCAGGCTGGCAGCTCGGCGAGGACGGCAAGCTGCGCGCCGCCGAGAAAGCGACCACCCTTGCCGAGGCCCTGGAGCGCGCGGGTCGATTGCGTAGCGAACTACAGCGCCGTGCTGTCCATTCCGACGTTTTGCAGTTCTGCCGGGCCGAGTTGCTTCAGGAGAACTATTTTCATGCCGTTCTCGAGGCCACCAAGAGAGACGCATCGGCTCTCGGCCCAGCAACACAAGGTCGTGGACGCGCTGGTGAACTGTCGCACCGCCGCGCTCGGCGGGTTCAAGGCGCATTGCGACCAATGCGGGGCGGTGACGATCCAATACGCGTCGTGCAGGAACCGTCACTGCCCCAAGTGTCAGACCCTCTCGCAAACCCGATGGGTCGAGCGTCAGTGCGCCGATCTGCTCGACATCGACTACTGGCATGTGGTCTTCACCTTGCCCCACGACCTCAACCCCGTGGCTCAGGGCAATCCCGCGCTCATCTACAAGCTGCTCTTCAAGGCCGCATCCCAGACCTTGCTAGAGTTCGGCCGCAATCCCCGTGGCTCGGCGGCGAGCTCGGCATCACCATGGTGCTGCACACCTGGGGCCAGAATCTGGGACAGCACATCCACGTCCACTGCATCGTCACCGGCGGAGCCTTGAGCCCGGACCAGCAAAGCTGGATCGCCCCCGCGCGCAAGGGATTCCTGTTCCCAACGGCCGCTCTCTCCAAGGTCTTCCGCGGGAAGTATCTCGACTTCCTCACCGATGCCCATCGCAAGGGCGAGCTGCGTATGCCCGGCCGCGATGGTCTCGACGGCCGCCGCGCCTTCGAATGTTTGAAGACCTCGCTTCGATCGAACAACTGGGTGGTCTATACCAAGGCCCCGTTCGCCGGCGCCGGCCAGGTGCTGGCCTATCTCGGGCGCTACACCCACAAGACCGCCATCGGCAACCACCGTCTCGTCGAGTTCGACGGGGAGCACGTCCGCTTCCGGTGGCGCGACTACGCCGACGGCAACAAGGCCAAGGTGATGCGTCTCGACGCCGACGAGTTCATCCGCCGCTTCCTCCTGCATGTGCTGCCGCGCGGATTCACCCGGCTGCGCCACTACGGATTGCTCCAGAACCGGCAAGCTCGCCCTGTGCCGAGCCATGCTTGGTCAGCCAGACCCGGAACCGCTCGAGCCGGAGACGACGCAGGAGATGATGCTGCGTCTGACGGGAATCGACATCACCGTGTGCCGGCAGTGCAGGAAGGGAACGCTGCGGCAGATCCTCATTCTCGATCGGCGAGTTCAAACGTTGATGCGGGCAACGAAGACCGGACCTCCGTGACGATGCGCCAGAGCCGACCAAGACCCGATATCAACTCGCCGATCAACGCGCCACGGCCACCCTTGTGGGATCGGGCCGATCAGCGCGATGGCAATCCAGGCCTTCGCACCGCCGATGGAGAGTTTTCGGCGCGGCCGCGACTTCTCCGCTTGGCTCGGCCTCGTGCCGCGCCAGCACACGACCGGCGGCAAAGCCGAAGCTGGGCAAGATATCGAAGATGGGCCAGCGCGATCTGAGACGGCTGCTGATCACAGGCGCGATGACTGTGGTCCGCTGGGCGGTTCGGCGCGGCGTGACGACGGACCCCTGGCTGGCCGGGATGCTGGCGCGCAAGCCGAGGATGCTCGTCGCGGTGGCGCTGGCCAACAGGATGGCGCGCATCGTCTGGGCGCTACTGACGAAGAAGGAGAGCTACCGGGCTCCCGCCACCGCCTGAGAGAACGGCGAAGTGCGGGAAGCCGTCGGGGATGTGGGCAGGACGGAGGACAGGTAAGGGCAAAGGTCAACGAGACCGGGTTGGGAAAACCAGCATCCGAACGGAGAGCTTTCAAGCTCGCGTAACCGATTTGGACCCAATCCGCGTATCTCCATACGGG
Organism: Alphaproteobacteria bacterium; assembly: GCA_965261735.1. Lineage (GTDB taxonomy): Bacteria > Pseudomonadota > Alphaproteobacteria > SHVV01 > SHVV01. Next base: position 3,363,547 of record OZ253470.1, on the reverse strand, counting down.
CCCGCGGCGTGTCATCTGCCGCATAGAGAGGCCGGACACACGACAGCACCTGACCGCATGCACCGAGCCGACCAAAAACTGCTTGCATCAACGGGGGCGTCCACACACAGCGCTCGCGGGCGTATCTCTGACGTAGTTCCCGCCCGACCATTGAAGCAATCGGAGTCATTGATTCCCGTTTACCGCTGAATCACCAGAACATCTGCGCCGTGTCTGACGCAACGGCTGGCGACGAAAATTCCGACAACCTATAGCTTGCTGGTCACTAGTATGCGATCCATCTGCGCGCGTCGACAACCGGGAATAGCACGAGCTATCATTCATTGTACTGACAGAGATCGGCAAAAGACTAGTTAAGGGCGTTGCGAAGACCGTCCAGGCTCCCATACTTGAGTTGGCTCCAGCGTGACTTTCGCGAGCGGCAAATGTCGGCCGCAATTTGATCCATTACTAGGCAAGGTTTCGAGGGGGACTACTTTCGTCCAATTTCAAAAATCACGGACGTCTGTGCATCAATGTCTGCCGGTAAGCGGTAAGCGGAATCCGTTCGGCCAAGCCGTGCTGGCTCGGCCGGGTCGTCCGGTAAGCCCGCCTACGTCAGTCTCGGAGGGAAGCGAAGGGTGTCGGTCGCGGTGGTTGGCATGTCTGCGACGAGTCGCGGAATGACACACTACCTTTGCGGAACTGGGCGCAAATGGCGGTGAGGTGCGCTGCTATACGGTCGATTGGCGCCAAGCAACGGCCCACTTGCGCCCAGAACTGAGCCACTATGCGGATTCTGTCGCAGGAACGTCCCTTACCCGACGGATTCATCCCCCGTCACGGCCCATCCCATCGTGCGTACGCTCTCGCGAAAACACTCGCATGGGTGCGCTGGGTCCAACATCTTGCCCCTAGGTTCAGCCTCGGTGATAGTTCACCAGATCGAGGTCGACCACCTCGCCCTCGCAGTCCGGACACGGGCGATGCGTGTGGCGAATCAAGCCGGCAAGAGGAGAACCCGCCTGTGAGAGCAAATGACGCGAGAAGGCTCGCCCGAACCGGTGAGTATTACGTTCAAGAAGCAATCCTGGGATTGTTGGACGACGCCCCCAACGGGCTCATGCACGGGAGCATCGCCAGCGCTCTCAACCTTCCAGAGGACGGATACAATGCCACAGTCACGGGGCAACTCCACAGGCTGGAGCAACAAGGTAAAATCCACCAGCCTCGCGGATCGAGAGCAGAATGGGCGCTGACCGAAAAGGAACGCCATAACCGGCAGGGCGGCATCGTTTAGCTGACAAGGCGAGGGGAGTTCGCGGACCTGCAAGAACGAAAGGGATACCTTCCTCAGAAACGGGAGATACGTATGAAGAACATCGCACCGTGGCTCAAATTAGTCGTTTTCGCCTCTGGTTTGTCCTTGATGACCAATGGTCTCGCTCGTTTCGCGTCGGCTGATGAGGTAGATGAAGTTAAGGCAGCAGTCACAATACTCATTTGCGACTTCAAGAAAGCCAGCAATGTTCCCGGAGCAGCGGAACAGACCAAAGTGGCATTGCAATTCCAAGAAGATCAGAAAGCACTGATTTCCCGATATGGACGAGCGGCTGTAGATGCGGCTGCACTATCCCTCATGGCGGATGCTCAGAGTGGAGAACCTACGTGTCCGGAGACGCAATAACTCATGGAGGAATAGCCTGAGGGGATGTTTCCATAGGCTGTTGGAGCATTACGCCAGCTAGCGCTTGCCGAGAGGGATGCAGCATGGCTAAAGAATTGTCTATTGAACTCGAAGAGGACGAGAGCGTCGTCTTGTCTGCATTCGCCAATCGCACCGGCGTATGGGGAGGTCCCGGGGGACGGCTCGTGTTGACAAACAGACGCCTTCTTTTCGTCAATCGTCGCGGCACAAAGATCCGTGACGCTTATGGTCTTTCGAACGTGCTCTTTGTCCAACCAGCACGTAGCATCACCATTTGGACAGTGTTTTTGCTCGTCCCGATCTTTCTTAAGAACTCGATCAGAGTCACCTTTCGGGATCAAGCTAATCAACGGTTCGTCGTTTCAAATAAGGATCGGTGGATCGCGTTAATTGATGAACAACGAAACGCGCTTTAAGCCGAATGTCGCGTCCAGGGCGCTGTGATGGGGCTGCTCAGCCAACACGACAGGCTCAGGTGGGGGTTCCCGGGGACGCCGCACGATGGGATATCGGTGAGATCGTACGTGAATTCCGTCTCTTGGTCCCGCAGAAAAGGAGATGCATTTGGAAATCATGCCCCCGTGAGTTCGCCGTCAAGGTTGACCCAGCACATGTTTGGGTCCGCTGGTCCGTTCCGTCACGGCCTCCGTCAGCGGTAAGCGGTAGAGTCGAGGAAGGGCGCGGTGGTTTGTACCGCATTGGCATCACTCCGTTTCCCTTCCCCGCTCATCAAACCGGACGTGCGAATTTCCCGCATCCGGCTTTCCGACTGGCTTCATCCCGAGGCACACGGCGGGGGGCCAAGATGAACCCGGCGCAGCCGAAGCACGCCGAGATCCCCGAACACGGTCCCAGCAGAGAACCGCGTGGTGCCGCGCGAGGGCACCTTGTGACGCCTGACCAGAAAATGCCGCACGCGCTCATAGACGTAATTGTCGACCGCTCGATAGGCCGGCAGGCGCGTCCCGTAGCCGAAGTGGTGCGACCAGCGGCGCAGCACGCTGTTCAGCTGGTCGCGCACCTCGGCCGTTCCCTCTCGTGCGATTCTTTCCCGTCCCTCCCGTGCTCGCGTTCGCGCTCCGGCCGGACAGTCTCCCCGATGCCTTCCGGCACCGAAATGCGCTCGCCGGTCACGGCTTCGAGCCGTTCCTTGAGCGCCTGCGCGTCGTCGGCAACCAACTCCGCCCGGTCGCGGGCGCGGGAGATATCGACATAGAACGCCTTGGCGGTGTTCAGTTGAGGGTGGTTCGCCTCCATCGCGGCGATCACGTTATCGACCGTGCGCCCCTGGTAAGCGTGCACGGTCGAAGCCCAGGCGTGATCGAGATGGCGCAGCTGCGGATCGCCCGGGGTGAGCGTGACTTGCGGCCCTCCTCCAGCAGGAACGTCACCTGTTCCACGCCGCGCGCCCGCTTTGGTATTGAGCGCTCCGTTCCGGCCCGGTCTCCGCCGGGCCGGACTTGTCTCTTCCTAGGCAATGGGTGAAAGGAACCCCCAGTCAGATCACGCCAGGGATTCATATGGCGGTGCAACAATACTTCCTTAATGTTATCTACTTTGCTGTCGCTGAAATGCGCCAAAAAACAAGACGCCTGCGCCAAGCTGGCAACCGCTTCGGCTTGGAGCTAGCATTTGTCGACGCCACCCTTTCGTGTCCGCTTCCTCTTAACTACTTGATTCGTAATAAAAGATGTGACGTCTCCATATGTGTAGAATCACAAAGACCATGCGATCAATACCTGTCACGCCGGGGACCGGATGCTACGCCATCTTCTTCGCCGTCTGGTCGTCGCTCGCGTTTGCGCAGGTGTCCTGCGCCGATTGGAACACCTCGCGGTTTTTCGAGAACGCCACGGCGGAGGACGTGGTGAGCTGCATCGCATCGGGAGCTAACGTGAGTGACCGCGACGGTTATGAGGAGACGCCCCTCCACAACGCAGCAGCGCTAACCAAGTCCCCTGCATTGGTCACATCGCTCCTGGATGCGGGCGCGGAACTAGAAGCACGAGACAAATTCGGCCAGACCCCTCTGCACCATGCGGCGGCGATCAACACCGTGCCTGCGGTTGTGACAGCACTCCTGAATTTCGGCGCGGACCTCGCGGCGCGGGATCGTTTCGGCAGGACACCCCTTCACCAAGCTGCGGAGGGCAGCATTTCCCCTGCGGTGGTCAAGGTGCTTCTGGATGCCGGAGCGGATCTGAAGGCACGTGACGACATGGGCGGCCAGACGCCGCTGCATAAAGCCGCGTCAAGCAATCAGATGTCCGCAGTACTCGCAACGCTACTCAACGCTGGGGCGGGCCTAGAGGCGCGGAATGAAAGCGGATGGACACCACTCCACACGGTCGCAGGCTTCGGCGACTCACCCAAGACGATCGCAATGCTATTGGATGCCGGAGCAAACTTGGAAGCGCGGGATGACGATGGATGGACACCGCTCCACGCGGCAGCACACCACAGTGTTTCTGCAGAAATGATCACGGTTTTGCTGGAAGCTGGGGCGAAGCTAGAGGCAAGGAGCAAGCGAGGCTGGACACCTCTGCATGTTGCAGCATCAGGGAGTCGTACAGTTCCGGTGGTGGAGACAATTCTCAATGTCGGCGCCAGCTTGGAAGCGCGGGCCGAAGGTGGATTGACCCCCCTTCACCTGGCGGCGTCGAATAACAAGCATTCTAAGGTGATCACGGCGCTATTGAACGCCGGGGCCAGCCTCGATGCGCGCAGCAACGACCTCCTCCTCACGCCACTGCACCTCGCCGTGGACAATGAGTCTGTCGCTGCGGTTCAGGTGCTCCTGGCCTTCGGCGCAGCGGCGGACCCCCGAGACAGCTTCGGCGAGACGCCTCTGCACTGGGCGGCGTACAGAATATCTCCGGCGTTGATTATGGCGCTGCTTGATGCTGGGGCCGACCCCAAGGCACGCAACAAGAAAGGTGAGATACCTTGGGACAACGCTCAAAAGAACAAGGCACTCAAGGGAACAGACGCATATTGGCGGCTCAACGATGCGCGCTTTGAGTGAGCGGTCGACGGTGCACTCAGAAGGGCAAGCTGGGGCGAAAGATGAACGAACTCACAGAAGAGATTGAGAAGAGAATCGACGATCTTGGCCCATCGGGTTTTGTTGACAAACATGCCGTCGTCCTCAATGTTGCAGACCTAGTGGAGGTTCCCTACACGCATTTTAAAGATTTGCAAAACGACCTGTATTCCGGTCGGACCATTGTCCGCCTTTCTCCGTTTGGTAGACGAATATCCAGTGAAATGTTCTCCTTATTCGCCAGTTCGTATCAGCGGAACTTGGCAACGATGATCATTGCTGGTGGCTATCTGGCACCGGTCCTCGGAATCGGGTCAGCCATTTTCACAGAGAATTGGTGGTGGCTTGTATTGCTCGTCGCGCCCCTTGTCACCATGCGGCGGGTCAAGGGAATTTATTCGAAGGCTCTCTTCGATGCTATGGGGTCATCCGAGAAAGCGTTTTGCTTTGCCTTCTGTGGAGACGTCATTACGGTAGAAACGGCTGATAACAAAATACGATCGCGAGGGCGTCAGCCATTATAGTCTGTGCTTTATAGTCTGTGCTTTGACCACTGCGGATGTCTGATGGTCGAGTTAAAGATTGGAAGTTTCATAGCATTTCCTCAGCTGATGGCCGAAGCTCTTCTGGGCACTCCCGCATGGCGGCTCAGGCTTTCGAGAAGATCACCGCGCAGTGGCCGAGCAGAACGGCGTGCGCCAGACGTTTTCAAGCCCGGCCGGAAGAGGCGCGGACGGTCGCCGCACCATTCCGGCAATACATCGACCTGTTGAAGCTCCTACCGAAGAGCGCCACTGCCTTCCCCGGCTCCGGCATCACGGCGGTGCGCCACGCCAGACTCGGTTCTCAGGTCGGGCTCGACTGACCGCGGGGTAACGGGTGCGCCGATCCCGTCTGCGTTCTCGGTAACCCACGGGGTCCCGAACGGCAAGTGCTGGGGACGCGTCTGTTCGAGGGCGTGTCCCCGGGACTGCTGGCGCCGGCGCACAGCCAGATCGCTGAGTTCCTGGCGGCCCGCCACGTCTCGGGACTGCTGGACACGGGCCTGCCGCTCGGGCGGGTGCTCGCGCTGATCACCGGGTTCGACGGCGAATTGCTGCCGTCGTTTCAGAACTTCGTGTCCTGGCTGGCGGTGCACAGCAAGCCGTCGCGGAAGAGGCTCAGCCGGTACCACGCGAGCGGGCTGATCTACACCGGCGAGGCCGGGACGTACTCGGTCGACGAGAAGCGCGAGATCGTGCGGAATCTACGCCAGGAGGTCGGCTGGAACCGGTGGTGCTCGCCCGGGACGAGGAAGGTGTCCGGCATCGGCGTGATCGTGTCGCCCGACCTCGAAGGGACATTCCTGGAGATCCTGTCGGACCCCGCGCGCGACGACGAGCACCAGTCCTACGTGATGCTGCTGATGCAGCTGCTGGCGGCCGGTGAGCCGTTGCCCACGCTTGCGGGTGCACTGGAGGAGACAGTGCGCGATGGGCGCTGGAAGGAGGGGGTCAGGCGCGCCGCGCTTGATGTGCTGACTGGCTACGCGGCGCAGGGCCGACTGGGGTTCGAGGCGCTTGCGTCGATGGCGGGCGACATCCGCGCGGGGAACCGAACAGAACCTTCGCGACCTCGGCGCTGCGCGAGTGGTCGATCTGGTAGTAGACCGCGTCCGTGCTCACCGAGGTCCACAGCCAGGCCCGGCTCGAGCGCCCCTTCTCGCGATACGCCTGAACGCGCCATGTCGTCTCGTCGGCATGGCGCAGCGCCGCTGTGTTCTGGTGCGCGAGGATCGCCTTGGCCAGCGGCTCGAACAGCGGCTCAAAGCGCTTGATGCTGTCGGCCAGCGTCCCCGGCGAGATCGCCAGCCCCATATCGGCCAGCTAGGCCGCGACCCGATGCAAGGGTCGGCAGCAGACGAAGCGCTCGTAGAGCATGCACACCCAGACGCTGATCCCGTAGGGCGTGTTGTCGAACAGCCGCGCCACCGCAGGCGCGGTCACATCGCGCGGCGAGGAGGCGCAGTCGCAACCGCGGCGGTAGCGCGGCCGGACGATGGTGTTTTCGTGGGCCACGACATCGATATCGAAAAGAGTGGTGCACCGCTCGCCGTTGGCGACATAGGGCTTGCCGCAACGCGGACATACGCGCGCATCCTTCGGCGGGTTGCGCCGTTCCTTCTTCTCCCCGAGGCCGGGGCGTTGGGTGCGCCCGTGTCCGGCGGCGCCGCGCTGCTGGCCGCGCTTGCGCCCGGTGCCCGGCTTCTTCTGCCGTTCGCTCTTGCTGCCGTAGATCGCCTTCGACAGGACGCTCCGGGTCGACCGCGTCTTATCGAGCTGGGCTTGCAGCGTCTAGACCCGTGAGGCGAGCGCCGCGTTCTCGCCCGTCAGATCCCGCACCTTGGCGCGCAACCGGACATTCTTCTCCCGCAGCGACGCGATCAACTCCGTGGCCCGCATGATCGCCACTCGCAGCCGGTTGTTGCGTTCGCGCATCCACGCGATCGTGCCCTCCCGGGCCCCACCAACCGCCTGGCCGCCGCGAGCCGCCAGTCGAACTGCTTGCGCAGCGACTCAGCCGCACGGTCGCCCTTTCGGGACACATTCACAATCTGCGAGCTCCCTCGATCGATGTCCTTCTTCAGCCAGTTGATCTCGTCCTGGTGCCCCGCCGCGGTCCACTCCCGGTGCTCGTGAGACCTGCGCAACGACAGGCGAAGATCGGCGACTTCATCGTCCTGGAACTTGACCCTGCGCTCCAACGCCTTCGTGGCCCGCGACCCGATCTTCGGCGCGGAAGTGCATCGGGCGGCGAGCCTCCTTCGCCTCAGCGACGGCCGCCTTGAGCTTGAACCGGCAGGTGTCGAGCTGTCTCGTCAGCGAGTTCGCAAGCGAACGGGCATCACGCTCTGCCCGGCGCAGATCTTCGCAGCGCTGATGGAATCCGCCGAACGAAGCGGGCTTGATCTCCGCAGCCAGCGTCCAGCGGAATTCGGCAAGAACGGTCTCCACCAGCACCGCCGACTCGTTGCGCGGCAGCCCAATTTCCTCACGGATCGGATCCGCCGGATAGCCATTCGCATCATCGTTAAGCTGACCGTCTCTCTGGACACCGACATTCATGCTGCACCCGTACGCTGACCGACCCAGGTCCTTGACCTCTCCTAACCATGAGTAATCGACGCTCTGGAGGGCTGGTCAACGTCGAAGTCCCGCATTGAACAACAGTTTCGGACCGCTGCCTCACGTCGTGTCCCGATTGTCGCGGTCCGCTCCCTGCTGCTTCAGAGCCGTAAGCTTCTCCCAGTTTTCTTCACTCTTGCTCATGTTCCATGCCACGTCCTGTCCCGTCTCGATGTCAATGGTACCCGGTGCAATTTTCGGTGGATTCTCGGTATCGGCGGTTGCCTCGTCTAACTGCGCTTGAGTAACCGTACAGAAGGTCTCTATTTCGTCCACCGTCCCGTCCCGGTGTAATTTGCTGGACTCAATTCGCGCTCCAGACAAGTCACAAAGATAGAGACAAGCACCCGTCAGATTGGTCGCACTCAATGATGCTCCAGTCATTCGCGCGTACTTTAGATTGGTGCCACACATTGTGGAGCGGTGAAAATGCGATCGGTGTAAATTCGCGCCCTGCAAATCTGCGCTCGAGACATCACAGGAGAACATGCCTGCTAGAAAGAAATTTGCCCCCACAAACCGACCCTTCCTCAGATTGCAGTGCTCCCAGTGAGAGTGTGAATAATTTGTCCCCTCAGAATACGCCTCTGACAAGTCGGCACCCGTAAACTGCGCGCGGCTGAATTGGGAATGTCTCAGGGCATCTCCAACAAGTCTTACTCCCGTAAGATCCATGTAAAACTTTTGATCCTTCTCAAGATTGATGGCATACTTCGATCGTCGCTTCAGTGCCTGCAATATGGTACGCGATTATCAACTTGACATAAGAGGAGACGCTCCCCATATATTGGAAATAGGAGATCGCCATGACCACGTTCTACCAATTCCAGAAGCAGTTCCCAGATGATGAGGCGTGCCTGCATCACTTGCTGGTGACGCGCTACGGTGGAACCGAGTTGGACTGCCCGAAGTGTGGCGCATTCGGCAAGTTCTATCGCATGACGAAAGAGCGCGGCTACGTTTGCCAGCATTGCGGCCATCATCTTCACCCAACCGCCGGCACCTTCATGCACCGCACGCGCTTGCCGCTTCACAAGTGGTTCTATGCGATGTTCATGTTCTCGATATCCCGGCACGGCGTGCCCGCAAAGGAACTGGAGCGCCAGTTGGATATTTCCTATCCGACGGCGTGGCGTATGGCGCATGAGATTCGCAAACACATGGCCGATACGGACGGCGAGTGGCCGTTGGACGGCGATATCGAGGCCGACGAAACCTATGTCGGCGGTCGAACGACTGGCGGCAAGCGCGGGCGGGGCGCTCCGAACAAGACTGTTGTGTTTGGAATGTTGGAGCGCAACGGCGACGTGATGGCGAACGTGGTGCCGAACGTGCGCAAGAAAACCCTTCAACCGATCATCAAAGAGAATGTCGAGAAAGGTAGCACGATCCATACCGACGAACTGAAGTCCTACAGCGGGCTGTCTAAGGCCGGTTTTGAGCACGAGACGGTGAACCATGGAGCAGGGGAATATGTGGACGGCGACTGCCACGTTAACGGGATCGAGGGCTTTTGGGCGCGTCTGAAGCTGTCGATTCGCGGGACGCACGTTCACGTTTCGGCGAAACACCTTCAGAAGTACGTGAAGGAGTTTGAGTATCGCTACAATCGCCGGAAGCGTCCTGCTTCGATCTTCGCCGATCTGGTGGCCCGCTTCTAAGGGCTCGGCGCAGAAGCGCGTCGAAGCGTCGCCACGCGATCTCTGGCGGGTAGGTGTCATCCTTCATCCGGGTATTCCTTCTCCAACCTATAGAGCGCCCGTATCACCTCATCTGGGTCTTCGAGTTTCCCGGCCGCCTCGTAGAAATCCCACCACCAATCTTCATCTTGATCACCGTTGAGTAGGCGATCTTTTTCCAGGGCGTAGGCAGCAAAGACTTCGCTTTCCGATGTCTTGTGTGACGCGCTCCTAAAATCCCCGTAAAGGTCTTCGACCTCTCTCTCCGTTGATGCACTCATGATGAGACGGACTACGCGCCGTCCATTGCCAGGGTTAAGTTTTACGGCTTCTACATCATCGGGGACGCTTGCGGTTGGCTCTATCGAGGGCGGCGGCGCCGATGCTGTGCCGAAGTTGGGGCGTGCCCATATGAAGCCCCATTCTTCGTTCGACATTACCGCCCTTGCTTTTTTGATATCTCCTTGTTCCGCAGCGGAAACAATAGGTGCAAGAAAGGCCCGCCATACACTCGGCCCCACCTTCTTCTCCGGATGAGGGATGTCAAAGCGCCCAAGAACAGCGGACGCTCCTTCAACGGCTATCAAATGAACGTACCTGTCGTATTTGGCGTCTGTAGCGTCGAAGTGGCGTCGCAGCTCCCGAGCCGCGGCCCACAGCCCCAAGACGCTGAAAGGGCGGCACTTCCGCACACACTTCGGCATCACGCGCACCACGAAGGAGACCAATGGCGCAACCACGCCCGAGAGGCTGATCGGCACTTCAATGCCCATGCCAGCAGCGTACTGGTCGTACGGCTTATGTCAACTTGATAATCGCGATATGGTATGCACATCGTCACGAAAAGCGACCCTCTCGCTCTCGCTCGCATATGATGGAGGATTTCTCAAGAACGCACACAAGAGAATCATGGTCTGAATATGAAACTCTTCCGGCCTATCCTCTGCTAGACGCATCAAGGAGTACACTGCTCCGATCCGGGTCGATAGAACTTCGCTATCCAACATATCGGACGCAGACTGAAATCGTTGATTGAGCGAATCCCTTTGCGTTAACGCAACTTGTTCCTGAACGGACTTTACGTGATCCAACGCTGCATTGGCCTGCCTGTTGGCGCTAACAGACCGCCAAACGAGCAAAATAAGAACAGGAATTGCCAAGAAGATGTATAATAAGTCTCGAACATCATCGATTCCGTTGATATGCTCCAATAGCTCGTTCAACAATTCACTCCCTCTTGTGCCACAATCTCTCGACTCGTCATCGGGGAGTGATGGTGCTCACTCCTTCGAATGCGCTGACAAATTCCATGTCCAACATGCCAGCCTTGTCAACCGTGTCCACCTTGCACGAAATCAGTACACCTTTCCCGTATGGGCATTCTAGACCTGGGGCCGAAAGTCCCGCGATGCCTTCGCCCAGCCGCCGTTCCATCACCCGTCGGGTACGCCTTCCCCTCTCGTCCACCCGAGCCATGCTAGACGGCTGCCCAGCGCGACGTCGATCGTCCCGTAGCCGGTCGGGTTCAATCTCGTGACCACGGCAGGCTTTCCTTGGCCTCATCACCGGATTCGAGAGCTTCGCCAGCGACTTGCCTTTCGCAGGTCGCGGCTCGGCGCCCGCAGCTACGGCACCGGGGAACAGGTTTCTACCAGCAGGCGTTCCGGGTGCGGACATCGAACGAGTCATCAACGCTGGGCCCGGCAACGAGACCGCCAGCGGCAAGTTCGATAGCCCGGAGTCCTCCGCCGCACTCGCCGCCAAAGCCTTCGGCTTCTTTCTCTACCGGCCGCAGGCGCTGCCAACTTTGCCTGGTTGCACCGACTTGTCTTGGCCCGCCTGCCGCTCGAAGAGACCGCGCGTTTCCCGTGGCGCGGCGGGCGCCGCCCGCTTCTGGACTGTCTCGTGGTCACACCCTCGGCGCTCAAGAGCTACCGCAACGACGTAGATCAATATCTGCCGGGGAAGTTCGGCCTAGTGGGTGTGTGAGACAAGCGGATAGCCACGATCTGATGATACTTATGAGGGTGGCTCTGTCCCACCGCAACAGCGTCAAATCAGGCGAACAATTCGCTCGTCTCGCCCATTCTTCAAGAGATTTCAGCCGGACTATATTTCTCGACGGAACACTAGGTGCGATCAAACAGACAGACAAGTTCGTTGAGCGATTCTGTGAAAAACCTAAGGTACACATGACCAAGGGAAGGACTGAGCTGAACCAGCTCGCTGAGCTGTCGTACATGAGTGCAGCTGTTCAATTCCCCTTGCTCTGGTGATTTCCAGTCATCAGAAAGATCTATCTGGCCTTGGAGGGTTTGATCTTCGCCCAGATAAAGTGCTACATATGCGGAAGGTATCAGGAGTTCTCTCACATTCCAGCGTTCGTCGGTACGGTCAAAATCAAAACCGTAGTACAGGCAGACACCAACATTCGGGATCGGGAGGGATTCATAGTAGAGGTTTGTTTGCATCTTATTCTTCCATTGCAGGCCATCCGCAACGTCGCTGAGCTTGCTGTCGCCCCAAGCCAATTCGAGTATGTGCCAAAGCGTTTCATGAGTTGACGCCCAATACGTGGTCGCACCTGAAAGGTCGCTGGCGGTAAGTGAAATAGTCATTCTCCAGTCTACCATTAGTGCCAACAGTTGTTCAATCAACAAACGGCCGCAGCACCCGTCTGGTGCACAGTTTCTCATCCAATCCTTGATCCAGTCATACACGTCGTTCCATGTCAAGGAGACAAAACGCACGCCCTTCTGCCCACCGGAGAAATTCGTTCCCGATGCGCGCGTGATGTAAACGAGGGTCTTGCTGACTGCATCCTGCTCCGCCAGATAATTCTCGTATCTGCGAAGTTGGCAAGGACCTTCACTGGAAGCGATCTTGTTTTCTACAGCGACAACGTGGCGATTTCCGGTGCAACTGGCCTCGATCCACATATCGAGACGGCCTCCTGGGAAAGACTTCTGGGTTTTTAGTGTCGAAATGTCCAGTGCAGTTAGCGTGGAACTTCTACCTATAAGATGAGCCGAAAAGTCGGTTGCGAGCTCCGGGCACAGCTTCAAAACACCGCTGAAGACCTCGGTAAAGAAATCCTCCTGCTGGTCTCTACCCTCGCCCGCACGAAACCGGAACAAGCGATCAAAAAATCTGGTCATACGCATCAACCCCATTGTCGGTGACGATGTCGATGATCCATTGTTCCCGAAGATGTGCGGTGAGGCCAGCGTGTTGTTAACCCAAGTTTAAGTGCGCCATGGTAAGGCGCTTCTCTCTGGCGGGTGCGAACCCCGCCCAACACCTGAGGCTCCGGTTGGTAGCAGGCAGGGCGGTTTATGGAGGTAACGACATGGACTGAAGCACCCTGGTGTCAAAGGGCCGCGTGAGCAGTTCAGCGACCATGCGGGCCGGAGCGCAAGCGAGCACTGTGCAGGCCCCGAAACGGTAGTTGCGGAAGCCGACCCACCTTAAACAAGGGGAAGGCGGATGGTGGATCGGGAAGCGAGCCTCGCGGGCATCGGTTCATTTCCGCCGGGGTAGTGGTGCCGGCACGCATGGAAGATGAGAGAAGAGGCAACATGGGAAGCCCCGGCTGTGGTCTTGCACGGACCAAACCGGCAGCCCGTGAGGGCCAGGCCGGGCCGGCGGGGTGGCGGATGGGCCCGTACTACCGACGACGCCGGGTAATGCCGGTCGAGGGAAGGGGCTCGGCGCGGGTGGCCTTGCGGACGTGAAGGGTGCGTCCGTCCTTGCGCTGGAAGGTCGCGGTAACGCGTTGCTGGCCTTCGAGGATGGCTCTGAGGCTGGCCCAGCTGGCGTATTCTCCCTGCTCGCCGAGACGCCGGCGGATGGTCTGCACCATCTGGTAGGCGATCACGGTGATGAACAGATGCCCGTCGGAACGCCCCTGGGTGCGGTGGAAGATGGGGCGCAGGCCGAGTTCTGACTTGAGGGTGTTGTTCGGCACGAGGGTTCGACGCCGGTCGACACGCCAAGCCCTTGATATCGCACGATTCTGTGGGGTCAAACTTGCGCGCCGAATAACAGCCGCGTTGCCCGGCGCGCACAAGGCGGATGCGTCCCTGTTCCCGCGCCACGCAGAGGCAGGGGCACCTACAGCCTTGCAACGTGCTGGCGGATGGTCTGCGCCGCTGCCGGGCTCGGCAGCCTGCGCCTGCACGATCTGCGCCACACGGCGGCCAGCCAGGCGGTCATGGCGGGTGAGAACCTGCCACTGGTCGGCAAGCTACTTGGTCATCGGAGGCACCGAACCACGGCGGGTTACGCCCACCTTTCCGATGCGCACCTTGTCGAAGCGGCGGAGAAGGTCGCATATATCATCCACCGGGCTATGTCCAACGATGACAGTTCTTCGTCCCCTTTAGACCCCTAAACTGCAACCCTAGAAGAGCATTATTCGAGCGCGTCTTTCAACACCTTCAAATCTTCTTTGTAATGGACGAGGTAATTATGAAATGGATGCCCGATTGGCCTGCCCTTGCTACACCAATCAGCAATGTTCCATCCAGCGTCTATGAAGTCCGACGCGAAAAAAATGAATTCCAGAGAATTTGTCAGAAAATGCAGCAATGGTAATCTCTGATCACTCCTCATGCGGGACGGAGATCCGTGAACGTAATGATTCCGCAGGTTGACTGCTTCGTATATTACAGTTTCGAATTCTGGTAATAGTTGACCTATCGAATCGCGAATGTTCTTCGCCCTGAAAGCAATCTTTCGCTTGAGTCTCCAGCCGCCGACTCTTCCCAAGTATTCAAGAATGTCGTTGCGTTCGTCGCTCGGTGTCAAGCCGCAGAAAATTTGTCTCGAAGCGTCCAAGGCAGCAGACAAATTTGAAGCCAAAGGTGGCTTGTTCCCATAGACCTCATTTGGAACAAGATCAAACACGTTGGCCGCCGCTATTATACGATTGTAATGGTAGAACCGTTTGCCCCAATCATGAGCCAGTCTAACCCGAGCGGTGCGCCACCCAACATCCCTGTCCAACCAAGAATTAAGGACATTCGAGAATTGTGTCGGATCGTCGACCGGATGAATTAGAACCGTCGTGCGCAGAATGTTTCCGCTTTCCGGTTCCTCTCCGGTGGAACGCCATTCTGCATAGCCTATTGCATACAACTCAAAGGAATGAGATGGGTCATCGTATCCAGTATGGACCCTTATCGACGATACATTTTGAGCATACCCGACAACCAGATCGAAGAACTGTAGTACCCTCCCCATTCTATGCAATGACTCAATCACTGGCTGTGGCTCATCGAATTTGATGCTCAGTTCGGTAACTTTTTCCAGTCCATGATCACGGTCATTGTCGATCGTAAAGACGGGAGTATGATTTGCCGATACCCGACCAATCACTGTGTCGGAGGTGAATACGGATTTCTTGCCGGTGTAATAGGATATCCAATTTGAGTCTTCGATATCGACTGCTGTGTCAGGGTTGTCAAATTTGGCTACCATTGCGGTAGCTGCGGCATTATTAAAGATTGTGCCGTACGCATCGGAGTCATGAAACAATGCTACTGCGTGTTTTAGAACAAATAAAATTTCATGCACAACGCTCTCATTAGCCGAAATATGGTGGCTCCCAAAAAGAACACATTGTGTTGATACAAAATAGTTGTATCGTATCTGCACTCCCTTTCCCACATGGCCTTCGCTTCTGACATTGCATCCAATCAATGAAATTTTTGTAAGATTATCCAGTACCCCGGTAATAGTTGAGTTTGTAGATATATCGAGTGGACTGTCTGACCACAATTGCAATTTGGATTCTCGACCTGCCAGTGTCAACGAACCATTTGCCCGTTGGTTAGGAGCAACAGAAAATATGCCGTGTCGCGGAGAGTCTTCGGTAAGGTCTGTCAATGAGAGCCCTCCCGTATAGATAAGTCGTGGGGCATCGAGAAGATGATTCCCTGAATACGCCGTGCCATGTCAGAGAAATACTGGACTTCCTCAAGCTTGAGCGGACGGCCAAGGATGGGACGTTCGCGGTACGAGAGCCATTTCTTGAGGACTTGGTAGCCGCCGAGGCGATAGTTCCAAACGGTCTCCGGCACGTTGCGCCAAAATGCATCAGCGTTCAGGTAGATATCGATTGTCCTCTCTCCAAGCACGGAGGAGGCGTCGTTCAAGGCCGCACGCTCTGCGGCCGAGAAGGCTCGTTCGGCGGTGCGGCCGTGACCCGGCATCACGGCGTCGCCTTGGCCGTAATGACCCCAGCCCGCAGTGACTGCGAAATCGTCGCCCGCCATGTTGCGATCGTCCACGGTAGCCGGGACGGCGATGGCGGCGAACTCCGGGCGCAGGGGCGCTTGCGTCACGCCGCGGACGGGCGCTTCGGGATTGAGCAGTGCGGCGAGCTCGCGACCGCGTGCCGCTGATACCGCGATTGCCTCAGCCGCGCCGTCGGCTCCGCCCTCCGGCCAGCCCGGCAGCGGGATGCGCGGCCATTCCATGCGCAGCGCCCCGGCGTTGGCCTCGCGATAGGCGGGATCATGCAAGGTAGCGAGGACGTGATGGAACAAGTCTTCGATGCCGAGGCCAAGGCAGTCGAGATATCGTTGCGCGGTGGCGGAAAGATTGGGGCGGTGCGTGGCGGCGCCATCGTTCCCGATTCCGTTGTCGCGGAGTTGCATCGGATAGAAGCTTGAAAAGCCGTTTCCGAAATTGTCAGCAAGAGTCCGAACCAAGGTGCCCCTTGAAAATGTTTCCTTGGTGTCGCGTTCGCGTGCCTCGATGAACGGGTTTCCTGGAAACGCGTGCGGCCAATAATCCGAGCTCGGGCGACCAAGTAGACCACGCCCCGCGTCCCAGTAGAGCCAGCGATCATCGAATGGCCGATACGCGAACCGGACAAACCCGCCTTCATTTGGACCTCCGCGGCTCAGCAGCGCAGTTCGAACAGCACGTGCGTCACGAACCACGAAGCCGGACGAACTTTTAATCGATACCGGATAACGCCGCACAATTTCCTCGTGTCTCAGATCCGGGTCGAAGTAAGCGCTTACCCGTTCCTTAAGCCGGGTAAAATCGACGTCGATCAAGAAAGAGTCGCGCTTGGTCTGGACTCCGGGGAAGGACACCGGAAAAAGATCGGGCAGCGATGGCCAGTCGAACCAGCCCGCGCTCACCGCCGTCCGCACAAAGGGCAGACCGAGCGGCAGTATGGGCTCCACGGTTCCGTAGAGCGACTCTGTCTCCGCTGGCGCGTGCTCTGCCTTGCGCACCAGGGTAGCGATGGCGGTGCCGACCTGGATGCCGACCGGATCGCCCCCGGTCGAGAAGATGCTGGGGTCCGGCGTACCGTCCGGCGCGACCTTGCCTGTCTTGTACTTGTCGCCATTCAGGCAGTCGATGCGGATGGCATCGAACGACTCCAAGATAGCGTTCCCGCATCCCCGTGAATGACAGGCCGTCCAGCCAGGAATAGTTGGAGATGAAGCAGACAACACCTCGGCCCGTCTTCTCCGCGATCCGCCGTTCGGCCATGCGGAAGAAGCGAACGTAGAGGTCGTTCAACCCCTGACCTTCCGGTTGGCGCACCCGCTTCGTCGTGCGGTAGGCTTCCGACAGTTCCCTTTCCTCGTCCACCGCCATCCCGGCGAAGCCGTTGTATGGCGGATTACCGAGGATCACGAGGATCGGCGTTTCCTGCTTCACTCTCTCCGCGCGGTCGCGCTCTTCCTCCAGTTCCGGGAATGGTAACGGTTTGGTCGCGCGCGGCTCCCAGCCGGTCAGCGCGTTGGTCAGGAATATCCCGGCGCGCTCAGTTCCGTCCTCGGCAAGCGTTGCATCGAGGCCCTGCATCGTCAAACCGACCTGCAAATGCGCGATGACAAAAGGTGCGGGCATGATCTCGAAGCCAAACACTCTTTCGGTCGCCGCCTGTTTCACCCGCGCGCCAGAGAGCGCCCCGAGGCCCAGACCTTCAAGATTGGCCGCGATACGACGCAGTACTTCGGCCAGATAGGCCCCCGTGCCACAACAGGGATCGAGCACATAAACATTCTCCGCCGCCAGCCCCTCCGGGATGCCGAGATCGTCCCTCAACGTCTTGTCAACGCGAGCGACCATGTAGCGAACAACTTCCGTCGGCGTGTACCAGACCCC
Source organism: Alphaproteobacteria bacterium (assembly GCA_965261735.1). Taxonomy (GTDB): domain Bacteria; phylum Pseudomonadota; class Alphaproteobacteria; order SHVV01; family SHVV01. The sequence continues at coordinate 3,345,838 of OZ253470.1, read as the reverse complement.
CAGCTGCTTGCGCTGTTCGGGATCGAAGGCTTCCAGAAACGGCTCGCAAAAATAAGGAACCGCTTCGCCTTCGTTGAACCGCGAGAAGAACATTCCCCGGTCTACCCGGTCGAGCGCAGCGGCCGTCCAGTCAAGCACTTCGACGAGTCCGAGCGGTTGCAGTCGTCCCGGCTGCGATAGCTGCTGGAACAGCGCCGCCAGCACAGGCGCTCGCAGATGCCAGACCGCGGTGCGCCAATCGAACCCGCCAACGGGAGGCGGACTCTGCCGCGCCCACAGGACCCACGCGGAGAAGACACCGTAGAACAGCGTCTGCACAAGCGTCGAATGGAAGAAGCGCGCGCCGCGCTCGCCCTCGAAGCGCACGCCCAAGGCGTCTTCCAACGCGGCGCGCACCGTTGCAAGCGCCGGTGCATCGCCCGCCGCCTCGACCCGCGCCAGCCCGTCGCGCGCATATGAGGCAAGGAGCCACGCAAGATCTTTCGGCTCCGCCAGCGCGGCCCGGTGCGACAACGCACGGCCGAGATATTCTCCGAGGCCAGCACCGGCCGCGCGGGCAAATGCGCGGGGCTTTTCCAGTTGGTGCCGGAAGTCATCCGCGCTGTCTGCAAGCCGGAAGGTTTCGAGCTTCGCCGGGCGGCCCGCCGCGTCCTCGCCCACCAGCACGAAATCGCGCGTGTTGGTCACGAGCACCAGCCGATAGCGCCCCCAGTAGCGGCTGACCTGATCGCCCGCCGCCGTGAGCCAGGCATCGTCGTCCACCGCCTTCACCTCGACGACACCGCGTTCCGGTACTTGGCCTTTGCGAGGCCGACCCCGCTGTACCTGCTTCGCCGAATAAAGGCCGAAGTCGGGATGGCCCGCACCCTGATCAGCAAGCTCGCCTACGCAGAACACCTTCGGCTTGAGCGACGCGCCGACGGCGTTCAGCAGATTGGCGAGCGGCCCGTACGAAGAGCGTTCCCCGGTTGCGCCGCCCGACGCGCGCACCCGTTCGAGGTCGGCAAAATACGCCTCAACCGCCGTCGACAACTTTGTGTTCGTTCCCGCCATCAATCCCGTTCTGGTCGAGCATTGCCCAGCGTGCAAGCATTCGTGCAGATTTACTGTCCGCAGCGAGGACGCGAGCCCCGGTCATGCGTGCAGCGCGCACCCCACGTACCTTGGTCGTGTCGTGGACTCCCTTCGTCCGATGAACGACGCTATCGCGATCCTGTCGCCAGCGCGACCAGCCCGGACTACATTCGCATGCTCCAATGGCGGCCCTTGCTCTGTTGTTGCTTTTCGGCCTTGCGCTCGGCGCGCTGTTGCCGCAACTCCCGGAGCTTCTCCGGATCGTCGAGGAGTCGGGCGACGCGCTGCTCGCGCATTCGGATGTCCTCACCCTCTTGTTGCCCTGCTAGGGTCACAGCTAAGTGCCGGTCGTCGTCTTCAAGCACTTCGCGAACCCAAGCGAGTGCTGAGTCGAGGCTCTCTTGCGTGTGTGCAATGTAATCGAGGTGGATGCCGTAATTCCCCGGGTCGTCCATGAGTTCCTCGCAGCGGCCCACCGCAAAGTCAGTCACGTCCCGCCATGTGTCATAGGGCCCAAGGTCGGGAACCGCCATGCCCCGCTCGGCCGCCTTGGCCACCAGCGCCTCTCGGCGGTCCATCTGGCACACCATGTGTTCGCGGCAATCGTCGAAGTAGTCGCGGCTTGACACGACCTTGCCGATTTGAGCGAGCACCGTACTGATCTCCGATTTGACGCCCCGATCCAGGAGCATGTTCTGGGAGACCTTGTCCAGCCCCTTGTGCAGACGGTCGTAGCCATCCGTGTAGATGACATGGACGCCCTCCTCCGCGGCACGATCCACCTGGCGGTTCCAGTCCCGCTTCAATGCCTCCGAGCGCTCCAGAGCCTGCCGCGCGAACCTCGCATCCCGCAGCCGATTTTGGTAGTCCTGCCCGCTGACGAGGTAGCCGATGGCTCGGCCGAGCCCGGAGAGTGCCGCCTGCACAGGCGATGCGCTGGGGGACATGGCCCGCGCCGCGTCCAGCGCGGTGCCGTCATCCAAAGCGAACCGGGGACCGACCCAGTGGCGGTTTCGCAAACGCCGCAGTTCACGCGCCTGCCGTTCGGCCAGCTCCTTGTCATCATGCCCAATCACCTCGCGAAGCGCCGAGAGCGCCCTTGTCATGTGCGTCCTGGCCGTGACGAGTCTCTCAAGATGGGCGCCGTATGTTTCCTTGCCGGAGAGGATGGCCTTGCCGGTCGCCGTCAGGCGCTCGGCCTCCTGCCGCCAGTCCGGATAGGTCGAAACCGCTGTCAGCTCGATTTCCCGATCCGCCGCAACGTCATGGAGAGAGGCTCGTGCATCCATGTGGCGTTCCACTTCGCCCGGATAGTCCAGGATATGTTTGCGGGTAGAGAGATAGTGCTGGTGGTTCTCAAGCACCTGGATCAAGGGCGCCTGTGACTTGGCCGGGATTTGCCCGTTCTCCATCAATTCCCAGACGCGCGGGATGATGTCCATGTAGCCCTTGGCATAGAATAATGGGACACCGGTTTGTCGGGCGTCTTCGATGAGGCTGTTCCAGTCCTGCCGCAGGGCTTTGTAGGCGGGGATCCAGGCCGCCTCCCCAGGCTCCGGTTGTTCGACTTCCTCCCGTGTATCCACGGGTTCGCTGCGCGGTTCCGGTTTCCTGCCTACGGCGGCAAATTCACCATCCTCCCGGATGATGCGGCGCAGCCGTGACAGTTCCCCTTCCATGCGCACCCTACCGGTTTCCATATTGTCGAGATGAACGCCATACCTCTCGCCGTCCGCGAGGATGGCCTCGGCCACTTCTGTCAGACGGTCCGCTTCCTGCCTCCAGCCCAGGTGATCCGATACCTCAACGATCCGAACACCGAGCCTGTCGGCGACGCGCTGGAGGGAAGCATGCGTGTTCATGTGCCGTTCGGCGGCGTCAAGAAAGTCCTCGACGTATTGGCGCGCCGAGAGATCCCGTTGGTACTTTTCGAATGCCTCGATCATCGGCGCCCGTGTCCCGGCCGGGATATCCGGGTTCTCCGCCAGCGCCCGGATGCGCGGGATCATGGCCGCGTATCCCTTGGCGTAGAATAACGGCTCCCCGGTTTGTTGGACTCGTTCGATCAGTTCATTCCAGTCCCGCTGAAAGGCTTCGTAAGGCGCCAGCCAGTCCGGATTTGCGGGTTCGGCATCGGTGAGGGGCGCCGCCGCATCGGGTGGCGTAACGGCGCTTTCGGGTTGCACCGTGGCACGATCGTGGGACGGCATGGGCGGCGGCACATCCTCCTGCGCGGCCGCGGCGTGTGCCCAGGGGTAATCTTCGGCTTCGACCGGCGGGACGGTGTCGAGGTACTGGGCCGGCGCCGCGTCACGAACGGGAGACTGCATCCCGGCCGTGTCCCGCGTCACCGTATCGGCGCGCCTGGGCGCTTCGGCGCGGCCGCCCTCCAGCGCCAGCTCCCCTTGCTGCAATTCGGGTTTCGGATGTTGCGCTTCCTGTTCCGCCTCCCGCTTGATCCGATGCAGGTGCCGCATCGTGGCCGCGCGCCGGTGGCGCCGCGCCCGGGCATGGAGGTCCTCGAAGACGTCGAGGTCCTTGCGGGCGATGCCGCCGCGTTCGGCCAGCAGGGACGCGAAATCGTCCGGCCGGGCGCGGAAGGTCTCCGCTTGTTTCAGCAATATGGCATGACGGGTGAGGGTCTCCTGGAAAGCCCCTCCGAGGGCTACTGTGTCGCCTTCAATGCGGGTCCGTTCGCGGAGATCGTCGTAAGCCGCCAGAACTTGCCTGCGGCCGTCGGCAAACGAAGACACCGTTTGGGCATGGCGCCAGGCGAAGGCGGTGCGCCGGACATCCCGCGCGATGCGGGCCAGGGCGTTGTCGTTCGCCGCCGCCCGGGCTTCTGATGGTTCTCCCTGTGTTTCTCCAACAAACCGGGCCTTGTCCTCCCGGACATTCTCCCGGCGGTCTTCCCATACGCCATCGGCCATGTAGTCGAGCGCCGCCTCCTTCGGCTGCGAGCGCGACCAGCGTTCGGCCAGATACGCCCGGATCTCGGTGTCCGTCACCGCCGCTTCCCGGTCGTTGTCGGCCCGCCTGTCGGCGATATCGAGGGCGAGCGGCGCCCGGTTGACATATATATCCAGTGCCTCGCGATGGCGCGTAGCCGCCGGATAGATCGTTTCTCGCGAGGGCCTTGCGTCGGCCAGCAGGAACGTCCGGTCCACGGTCAGCCCCTGGGCCGATGTGATGGTGAGGGCATAGCCGTGATCGAGACGGATATTGCCGTACCAGTCGCGGATCTCGTCGTGATGGAACGATACGGCTCGCCCATCTTCGGTGCGCGCCGATATCAGGACACTCGGCTCCGTACCGGCCTCAGCTTTTTCAACCTTGAAGTCTTCCACCGTGACCACGGTGCCGTTGAACAGCTGCTTCTCCCAGTGGGTGGCGCCGATGCGCAAGCAATCGCCGCGTACGATCTCCAGCGGCGAGGTTGTCCGATCGTCTTCGGTGCCCCTGCTGACGATCACCGTGACCCGGTCCGCATCGGCCCGCTCTCCATCCGACGGTGCAGCGAACCGGCGTTCCCGCATCAGATGCGACAGTGCCCTCACCTCGGCCCGTGTGCGCGCCAGCACCACGCTGGACTTGCCGGGGTTCACCCGCTGGTAGCGGTCCCAGTCGTCGACCAAGCCCGTCAGCGTCTTTTCTTCGTCATACCCGATATGGAACCGCCCGCGCAGATGATGCGCTGCAATGGCCGATGCCGCATCGCCGTCGCGCAGCGCCTCGGATGCAGCGACCTGCCAGGGCGTAAATACAAGTTTTCCCTTCATGTTCTCGTAGTAGTTAAGAAGTCTGGTGCGCCTCTCCTCTCCCATCGAACTCGCCAGGAGCCGTGCCCTCTCAGGTGTCTCCCCCTGGATATGGGTCAGGATATCCTCCAGGTCCGCCTTCTGGCGCCGTATGCGGTCCACCCGCACACTGCCAACGGCGTCACGGATCAGCCTCAGCCCCGGTCCCGCCTCAACGGGCTGCTGTTGTTGGGTGTCGCCCGCGAAGACGATCTTCGCTCCATGGCGCTCGGAGAGTTGGAGAATGTGATGCGCCTGGCGGGTCGACAGCATCCCCGCCTCGTCGACGATGATGGTGGTGTCCTTGTTAATCTCGATCCCGCCCCGTGCGGCGAGGCGCAGCAGCTTGTCGACGCAGAAGGGACGCGCGTCGACGTCGTTGCCGAGCGCCACCGCCGTGCGCCAGGCCACGGCGGTGGCGATGATGCTCTGTCCGTGTTCACGGTAGAGATCGGCGATGGGCCGCAATGTCGTGGTTTTACCCGAGCCCGCCGCTCCCTCGATGATGGCGACCCGGCCCGCGGATGAGGTGACCGACCGTATTGCCGTTATCTGTTCTTCGCTCAGCGGATAGCCCGCCTTCAGCAGCCCCGTCACCTTTGCCTCGATGGCCTGGGCAGACAGGGAATTTCCCGTATCGGCGGTCATGCCTTCCGCCATATCCCGGACTTCCTGCTCCATCTGCAGGTTGTGACGGGTTGAATACAGTCTCGTGTGCGCCATGTCGGCCCGGCCCTCGGCCGAACGCGGCGGGCGGGTCAGGCGCACCACCTCCGGGCTCAGCAGGACACGCTCTATGCTTGTCGCCACCGCGTCCCGGCCGAGCAATCCGGCGGTTGCATTGCCCACCCGCTCGACGATATCCGGCAGGCGGAAGACTGCTTCCTCGCGCGTAAGGCGGTACGGCAAGTCTTCCAGGACTTCTGTCAGCGCCCGAATCTGCTCTTGGGTAATCTCCTCCGCCTTACCCAAAAGCGAGACGACCAGCGCCTCGCGTTCGATAAAGCCGTCCGCTTCGCCGCGCCAGCGTCGATGCCGAATTTCCGGGTCATTATCTGGTGACTTGCCGGCCCGTGTGATCTTGTTCGCCGCCGCTGCCCGTGGCGCGTTGCCCTCGACTGTAAAGCCCATCTCCCGGGCCGCGTCGATAATCGCCGCCCGGCGCTTGGACCAGTGTCCGATCAGATCCTCGGGCATGCCTGCGATCCGCGTGAACTCTCCATCCTTCCCATACTGTTCCATGCGGATACCGAGACGCTCTTGCAGGCTCCAGGCCATTGTATTGCGGTAGACCGCTCCCGCTGCCTTCATCCAGGTGTAGACCGGGTGCTGATGCAGCGCCCGGTACTTGCCGTCCCGGTGTGTCCGGGCCGCATTGAAGATCACGCAGTGGGTATGCAGTTGCGGGTCGTTGTCCCGGCTGGTTCCATGTTGGAACATTGCCGCCGATATATCGGCGGGCAGCACCTCGATCTCACCGTCCCGGTTGCGGATGCGGGTATAGGCGCAATGACGGAGCATCGTCTCCTCAAGTGCTACCCGGGCAGCATCATTATGCGCCCGCTCGATCTCCGAACGCAGTTCCGGATCGGCGACAGCCCACAAGGCTGAAACGCTCTTGTCTGCGCTGAACGTCATGTCGAGACCCGCTGACCGCCGCTCGCTGCCCGCGTTCTGTGTAAGCTTGCCTCCAGTGTTAGGTGCGAAGCCGCTATACAGCCGGTGAAAGTCACTACTGTCGACCTTACCTTTGTCGGCAAGGCCGAACAGAGCCTTCGGATTGAACCAGACGCCATCCGGTTCTTCTCCTGCCGTGTAGTACTCGTTGGGATGACGAAAGGAGCGCTGGCTCTCCAGGTAATAGGCGGCCGACGCGGCCTGAGCCAGAGTGGCTACCATGACACGAGCTCGGTAACGACGTTGCCGGGTAGGGATACAACCTGCCCGGAGTACAGCTGGATTATGACTGTTGTAGCTCTCACGATTCCAGCCTTAGAAATTCAATTATTTTTCAATCACTTACCGAAACGTTCAGGCGATCTTTACAAATCAGGGCAAACTTCATTACATTTATCGAAATCATGGCACCAAAGGTGCAGAGGTGTGAAACGGCTTATGCTCTATCTGATGTTTCGCGAGATGATATAGACTGCATCGTCGGAGATCAAGAGGAATTTGGCCCTGCCTTGGAACGTGGCGGCACACTTGAAATGGCCGTTCGAACGGCGGAATTGACCGGCTGTCGGGCCAATGGCAGAATCCGGGCCTGATCGCGGATTCTGTAAACAGCCGGGAGATGGACGATGCCGGCGAAACGCTTCAATGAAGCGGATATCGACTTCGATGCCATAGACGGTGAATTGGCGAAACTTGTGCTGCCTAAGCTGAGCCTGACGGATGTGCTGGACCGTTTGCGGAAGCGGCTGATCGAGCAACAGGCGAAGGGAGTGACGGTGGCTCAAATGCATGAGGTGTTGAGATCGGGCGGCATCGATATCACGGAGCGCAGTCTGCTGACGTTTCTGGACAAGGGCGTATTGCCGGGAAGGGAGGTTGCCGAGGCCACGAGGTCCATGGTGTCGGAAGAAAGCAGTGATCCGTTCTGAGCCGAACGGAGGTGCATGTGGGTTCGCAAAGCAAGGAAGCGGCGTTCGAAGAATGGCGGTCCGTCGTGGCTATTTTCGGGATGCGGATAATGAAGTTGCAATGGGGGATGGCCGGGCGCTGGCGTGGCGCATCAGCGCCCGCGTACGGCGATGGCGCGAAGCGGCGAGCCGATCGGCGGCGATGGATCGTTCGAAGAACGAGGAGCCGCCAGCGAGCGTAAGCTCGCGCGGTTGGCGGTGGCGCGAAGCGCCCCGCCATGGTTTGTTTCTCTAACCAACCGGCAAAAAAAGGGGTCGACCTCTACCGAGTGATGGCGGAGGCCGACCCTGAGGGGTATCGCTACGCGGCGGCGACAAGTACGGGAATTCCGATCTTGCGTGCCTTGTCGACTAGATTGTTGGTGATGCCAGAACCGGGAAAGGCGAGGAGGCCCTTCGGCAGGAAGTTGAGCAGGACGTCGTTACGCCGGAAGGGTGCGGCCTTGCCGTCCCGGTCCCAATTGGGTTTGCATACGACCTGGTGAACGCCGTTCTTCTCGGCCCAGCTTGCCGCGATCTTCTCCGCTCCAGGTCCGCCGCCGTGCAGCAGGACCATATCGTCGTACTTGATTTTGATGCTGTCGAGGGAGCGCCAGATGGCGGTGACGTCGCCGAAGTCCTTGCCGCCGGTGAAGGCGACCAGGGTGCCTTCGGGCAGATGCGCGGAGGTCTCGCGGTCCTTTCGTGCGCGCAGGTAGTCGCGGGCGTCGATGGCGGCGGAGGTGAGTTTGCCGGTCTGGCTGCTGTGCGATCCGTTGCGCGGGCGCCAAGTATCGCCGGTCTCGGTGCGGTATCCCTCGGCGGCGAGGTCGCGCATGGCCTCGAAGGCGTCGCGGCGGTCGCCGAGGTTCTGGACCCGGTCGGTCAGGAGTTCCAGTTCGCGCGACTTGATCTCGGAGCCGTCCTGTTCCTGGCCGAGGTCTTTCATCTCGGGCGCGATCTTGTCGATACCGCGGTCGAGGCGCCGGACCTGTGCGTGCAGCGTATTCACGAAGCCCCAGAGCAGGCTCTCGCGTTCGTCGGCGAGTTGCGTGCCGTCCGGTGCGACGGCGCCGGCCAGTATGTGGATCGCTTCCTCGATCCCGGCAAGCGCCTCGTCCTCGTTCCAGATCTCTCGATTGTCGAACTCTTCGGGACCAGGGGTCGCGCCGAACAGGGCGGCCTGTTCGCAAGCCATTGCGGTCTGTGACGACGTTTCGGTGCTAATGAACTCTTGCATGATTCTCTCCAATGCAATGTTTCTATCCTCCGAGGCGGGCTGCCCCGTCGTGATGACTCTTTGTTTCACGCGCTCGCAGCGGAGCCACGATGGCCGGAATGCCTGCGCCGGGGGGATGCGCGAGTGGTGCGGGCGCAGGGAGCGGAGCGACTGAGCCACGGTCGCGTATTCAACCGGCGCTAGCCGCGCAGCGGCGTGGCATTGCGCGCTATCGCCGTAACGGAGCGTGAGCGGAGTGGAGGACCCCGCAGGGGTTGGCGCAGTGAGAACGTGTGGGACAATGAGACATCATGACGGGCTAATTATTCTCCCACTCCCACGCCTCTCTTCCACCGTTCCCCCGGACTCTATGCTTGCAATAAGGGGCGCGATCCGGGCCGCAAGGGTTTCTTCTCCGAAGGCAACGAGGTCGTCATTAAAATCGGAGTGTTCGGGGACAATCACGATTGAGGGAATGCCGCGTTCCACGCAACGGCTCTGAAGACGGTTTGCGGCGTGCCCGCCTTCCATGTCTTTATCGCGGGCGATGACCAACAGCACGAGGTCTTGGGGCGGTTCGAAGGCGCCGAGGCTGCCCGCTGATAGAGCCGCCGCGGCATGAATGCCGGGGACGGCGGTGACCAGTGACAGCACGGTTTCGATGCCCTCGCCGGCAAGCAGGGTCGCGCCGGAGGCGGACCCGCCGAATCGCACAGCCCTGCCGTGGACACGCCCAAGTGCTTTACGGGGGCGGGCGAGGTTGGCCTTGGCGGGTCGCTTGGGGTCGATCCAGGTGCGCTGCACGCCCTCGGCGGCGGCGCCATTGGCGGGGGTGGACGGCGGCAATGAGAGGAACGCGAGGGCCTCCTCCATGGCGCGGCGCAGCGATGCTCAGCCGGTGCGCAGACGGATGAGATCGAGCAGATCGCCATGCTTGTTGGTCGCGGCGCCGGTCCATTTCTCGGGTATGCCTGGAAGGCCAGGCGCACAAAGAGCGAGCGCCCCTTGGCGCCGTTTGTGTCGCCGACTGTCCAGTATCTGCCCTGTTTGCGGCCGCGGGGAAGGTAGCGGCGGCAGACGTCTGCGGCTCGTACACTCAGCGTAGCGGCAATTTCAGTGGCGTTCATGGGAGCGATTTCTTTGGGGAGCGATGGCGTGAAGTGGTTTCATGGGGAATCTTCCGTGCCTTTTGCGGGACGCCCCTTCAGTCCCGCCTCGAACGGGACTCCAAAAAAAGGGGCCAGCCCCGTGCCATTTGGCGGGGACTGGCCCTGAGTTATGCGGGAGGGAGGAAGCCGTTTAGAACGGAATTTCGCTGTCATGCACCGTCGCGGCGGTTTGGGCGGAAGGCACGGAGTCGCCGTTCATCGACGGCGTGCCGTTTCCTTTCGGCTTGTCGAGAAATTGCACCCGGCCGCCGGGGACCAGCAGGATCTCGGTCGAGAAACGGTCGCTGTCCTCGCCGTCCTTGCGCCACTTGCGGGTCTGCAGCTTGCCCGACACGTAGACCAGGCGGCCCTTCTTCGCGTGCTTCTCCATCATCTCCACCAGGCCGTCCTGGAAGGTGACGATGCGGTGCCATTCGGTGCGGTCCACCTTGTCGCCCGAATTTTTGTCGAGGAAACTCTCGTCGGTCGCGATCGAAACGTTGGCGACGCGGCCGCCGTTGGTGAGATGGCTGATGGTGGCGTCGGCGCCGAGGCGTCCGATCAACTGCGCGTTATTCAGTCCGAACATGATCAATCTCCTATGATCCGGGTTATGACATCGGGTTAGCGAACGGGAACCGGTCTCTCTCGATCCCTTCTCCGTTCATTCTCTACAAGCCCTTCTCTTCCTCTATTCAGCCGTCCGCGCCGGTGTAAGTCCGGGAGGCGAGAACTTCGCGGATCGCGTGGGCCGGCAATCCGGCCGCGGCCAGTAGTTCGCCGGTGTCGGGCAACGGTGCGATGAAGGGTGGATCGGTATCTTCGATGCTGCCGGGGTCCGGCTGGGTGTCGAAGGAGTTTGCAATTGTGAAAATGGAATTGAACATCTGCGCCTCCTGTGTGTGGGGTTGGGACGCCACCGGCGGAACTCTCTTTGTCGCCTCCGGCGCCTTGCCCTTTTCTTTGCCTTCCTCAAACTCTCATTGCGCATTGGTTGAGGAAGGCCGGAACGTTGGCGGCATGTCGTGTCCGCGGTCTTCGTCACCGGGCCTTGCGCTGGCCAACCAAGGCGGAATTGAGTCACCGCGGCCGGTTAGCTGTGATCACAGGGCCGCGTCGTTTGCGTCGGCAATGGCAATGATGACGTCGTCGAGGCTGCCCCTCGCGCTCATCAAGGTGTGTTCCAGATGGAGAAGCCGGTGGCGGAGCCCGGCGCGATCGTCGCGGGACGGATTGCCGGGCAGGCGCATGATCGCGTTCCGCAGTTCGGCGAAGCGTTCAGCCAGATCCTTCATGTGGCCGGCAGCCTCGCGTGCGCCGGTCCGTGCTTCCGGCTGGAACCCGCCGGGATCCGGCCGGCATCCCGCGCCTGTGTTGAGATCGTCTTCGTCGCGTGGAGCTGTGAGCGCATCGAGCATGTGGGCCTCCATGGGTGCAAAGCAGGTTGGCGGGGACGCCGGGGGAAATGACGCCCTCCGCGCATCTCCTGAATCACCCCGGCTGAGCCGTCCTTTGACTCTCTATGTGCCGCGCCGCGAGGCGGGGAGGATCATGTCGGGTCCATGTTGCCGGGCACACATATATGGAGGCGTCGGGAAGCACGTGAAACGTCGCGACGCATTTCCCCAATATGGCGGTTTTGACGGTTCGTGCCGGTGAGCCGCGCAAGGCGCAAAGGCGCAAATTCCCGGAAGCGTGCGCAGCGTGCGGCAACGAGCTTTCGGACGCCCGCGCCGCATACCGGGCGGTGCTCTACATATCCGGGATCAGCTCCACTTGGTCCCGGGAAAGCTTGGCGAAGGCCAGGCAGACCACTACATCTTCCCACCGGTCCCATGTCCCATGATTGACCCCCGAGGCGATCTCGATGACCGTAACTCGAGGTGGCAGAACCGGCAGACCGCGATGCTCTCCCGAACGTGCCCAGGACCGGCGGGCGCACGGGGGACACCGGGACGCGCCCTGGGACGGTGCGGCACAATCTATACAAAGCCTTCGTACTCGCCGCTGGACGTAACGCTGGCGGCTTCTTGTATTCTTCGCTTTTTTCCTTGAGCGTTTGGCCGCGCTCCTGGCGCACCGGTCGCAATACGCTGTATCGCTGGGCGCGGGCGTCCCGCACCGGCCGCACAAGCCGGCGATTCGCCGCGCGGCATATTGTTCCCGCTCCCTGTCACGCCGTGCCACGTGGCACGGTTCGCATACCGTGCCGCCTTCAATGGGTGGATGTGTGCCACAGCGCGTGCACGTGCGAGCGTCCCGCCGTGCCCGATCACGCCGCCTGCTCCTGTCGCGCGCAAACTCTCGGCACCGTTCCGGGTCTCTGCCGCCGTAAAGAATGCCGGCCGCCTTGGCCCTGGCGCATCTTGCGCGCTCGGCCTTGCGACGCTTTTCGCCGCAGTGCCGGCACAAGGTCCGATCGGGCGCGGGCTTCGCCTTTCCGCACCTCGGACACATGCCGCGGGCGATCCGCTCGGCGGTGATGCGTTCATAACGCCGACGCCCGCATGCGCGTTCTTTATGCCGAGTAGTTGTTAATGCCGAGTCGCCTGTGGAAGATGGCTGATTCATGCGGTTATTCCTCACTTTCACTCGGCATTAATTCCAGGCATCCCCGCTTCAATTCCAGGCGTCCCCGCTTCGATAGAGTCGTTCTCCCTTTCAATGAAATGGAGGACGACAATGGCTTCAAGACCCGACCACCAGTCCCTTCCGGGGATCACGGCACTGGCCGGCTTCGACCCAATCATTTTTGCGTTCATCGACGATCTCCGCGTTCGTGAAGGGATTCCGTCGATCGAGGGCAAGCGGGTTACCCCGCATGTGCTCCGTCATTCCACGGCGATGACGATCCTGCATGCAACCGGGGATATCCGGAAGGTCTCGCTCTGGCTCGGTCATGCGGACATCAAAACCACCGAAGCGTACCTCCGGGCCAGCCCGGCCGAAAAACTGCGAATCCTTGAGACCAACGTACCGCCCTCCATCCGGCCAGGGACTTTCCCCGGTGCGACGGACAGCCCGATGAGAGTTCTCGGCGGGCGGGGATGCCTGGAATTAATGCCGAGTGAAAGTGAGGAATAACCGCATGAATCAGCCATCTTCCACAGGCGACTCGGCATTAACAACTACTCGGCATAAAGAACGAAATCCAGAGCTCTGGATTTCGTTCTTGCTCGGGATCTTTGTATGGCATGTTTCTCCTTTCCGCGGTTGTAGTCCCGGCGAAGGACGTCCGGCCGGCGAAGCCCTGCTGGACGTCCCAGGCGACCGCAGGTCAGCGATATTTGGCGTTTACGAACAGGCCCACCGCTCGGTCACCCCAATATTGAACGCCGAGGTTGGAGCAGTTGAGGCCCGTGCAGATGATGATCTCGTCGCGCTCGGGCCTCATCCGCTGGACGGTGCTCAGGGAGACGATCTCGCGGGAAGCCTTGCCCCGGCCCTTCTTCGAGGCCCCACTGCCGTGCCGGGGGAGGATCTCGCCGTCGGCCTTCGACTGGAACCGCTCAATCACGTAGCGGTCGTCATCGAGGCCCGGGCCGAATAAGTGTGTGAGGAAAGTGCGCGTGCTGCGACGAAGCATTGTGGCCATCTGCATTTGTGCCGTCTCCCATGGTTCCGTGGTTGCGAACGGCGGGGCGCGCTCTCTCGAGTGCCCATCCACCGCCCGCCTCCCGGCCAAACTCGAACTCTTTGCGGCGCGCTGCTCGCAAAGGAAACCGCGACGAAGAGTGTCGTCGCGGTGGGCCGCGGCACGGGTTTCGGGTTTGGAAGCATCGGGGCCTTGACGCGGAGGGTGCGCGGGACGGATTTTTCGAACGGTGGCCGGGGCTCGGGTGGCGTAGTGACGAACTTTCCGGCAGGACGCCGAGCGGGTGGATTGCACCGCCGTCGGCGCTATCGTTGGGGCGCGTTCAAAAGTCCGTTACATTTGGCTCCGGTGGCGGCCGGCTTGTTGCGAGCGTCTCGATTGTGGCGGGAACGATGGAGCCCGCGACTGGCGTGCGCAAGCGATCGACGATGAGGGTATCGTGGGCCAGAATTCTGTCTTCGGCCCCGACGCCGCCGTTAGCCACGCTAATGCCGTGGAAAAGCTGCAATGGTATGCTATGTGCTGGAAGATCGAGGTCTTTCACAAGATCCTGAAATCGGGCTGTCGGGCCGAGCAGGCACGACTGCGCACTGCTGAGCGGCTGGTCCGGTTGCTCGCGGTGTTCTGTATCCTGAGTTGGCGCGTGTTCTGGTTGACGATGCTCAACCGAGCCAAGCCGGACCTTGAACCGGCCCTGGTGCTGACCAAGTTGGATACGAACATCCTCGATCGCCTGATCCCCGATCCAACCGCCGATCCTTCCCCTGCCCGAACGCTCTCGTTCTATCTCATCAAGGTCGCAAGGCTTGGCGGCTATCTCGCACTCACCAAGGATCCGCCGCCGGGCAATATCGTCATGTGGCGCGGCCTCTCCCGGTTGAACGACAAAGCCCTTGGGGCCACTCTGAAAATCAACGATGTGGGTATTTGAAAGGTCGGCGGAAGGAGTACGAGCCGAGGGACGCAACGTCATGAAGCGTATTCGGCAAACGCTTCAGCACCGATGGGAGGGGCGAAGCTGAGCCCGCACATTCGGTATCCACTGGGCTTGCGGTTATGGAGGCCATTGATGCAGAGCGCGTACGGCAAGGCCGTCGATAGCTGGGAGAAGAACGGAGCTTACCTGTTCGTCCATTTTGACTTCATGTTCTTTCCCATGCGGGTTCATTCCGGCCAAGGTTCATTAGAGTGGGAAGGTCACGAATGGCACGGAATCGGCAATGTCTTGAGACAGGATGCGTCGAGCATGTGGAGTGTTTTGTCTTCGGAGACCAGCGAGCGAGGCAGAATGTCTGCCTCGCTCCCGATGAGCAAGGAAATGCGGGAGGTTCTGTCTGAAGAATACTATAGAGACCGCAAAATGCAGTGGATGATTTGCGCGGTGGATGCGAACGGCAACGTAATGCGGAGGGTTTGCATCAATACAGGCAGGATAGTCTCGTATGAGAGCAAGGACGATACCGTGACGTTTTCGGCCGAATGTGAATTTCTCGATTCGCTGCGAGAAAAGGACGCCAGACACAAACGCAGAGTGGTTGCCATTCGGCAGCGGTTCAAATGGGGGTTGGTGGATGCGATCATGTCCAACAGCATAGGTTGGGCAGTCAATGTAGGTGAAGCAATTGCTGGGTCTGTGGGGTTCGTTGTCGACGCATTTGAAGTGCTCATGCCAGGTCGCAATCGAAGAATTGCGAAACAGTGGTGGACGGCAAGGAGACGGACGCACTGGTTCAGGACGCAACCGGAAATTCCCGGAATGAGGATGCATAGGAACGGCTATCGGCTGCGGGGAGACACGCTCGATGAAGCGAAGTCGAGGCTGTACGAGACTGTAGCGAGCAGAGTTTGGGACATTGCGCCAAGCTTTGTCAGTATGGTGATTTACGTCGACAACCGACCGCTCGAGTTCTTGAATCTGGACAAGCTTCGCCGAGACGATGATCCAGTGCGGTTTGAAGAGACGACTCGAATGCGCGGGTGGCCACCATAGAGAAACGGAGAGAAGTCGGGCGTGGAACTCGGTTCTGACTGGCACGAACACGTGCCAAGTCCGCCGGAAGTGATCAATCAGCCCTCGTAGCGACGCGGGTTCAAGGCCAATGTTCGAAGGCAGTCAAGGGCGAGTGCGCCGGGAATTCGCTCAAGTTATGCCGAAGTGGCGGAATGCCTCGAAGATTGCCTCCTGTCTATCGGGCGGGCAGGGCTTGGCCCGCCCTCCGTCCTGGCGGTTCCAAGCGCGACCAACAGGAATGCGGGATAGTTCCTTGCAATGGGCAATCCAGCATGTCTCGGGCGTCCAGCCGTAACGGGAGCGAACCCAAGTCTGAATTTGCTTGTATGTCGGCATGAGACCCCCAATGCGTCAGGCTTCTGTGTGCACCGTCCGAATCCTCTTGTCTCAGGTATTACCTGTTGCTTCAGTCGCCAATTCCGGGAGCTTTAACCATCTGCCGGTACCGACTGTAGCGCTTCGCATCCGCTTCATCACATCGCATCACGGGCAAGGGGTCGCCATTGCGCGCGGCGTTTACGAGAGCATCGGAGGGGATGGGGGAGAGGATTCCAGAATTTTCGACGGAGTTGAAATCCATCAATCTCAGAAGGTTTGAATTCTCCTGCGAGTGAATATCGAAGTAGACAGGTTTTGTCGCTGCCGACCACCGCTGAAGTAGCTTGCTGCTGCTCCACCAGCGGATGTGATACGAAATAGGCTCGATAGAAGCGAGGCCATAAGTCATGCCGATAGAGAAATATCCCTCGAGATCTCGGGCATCGACGATCCAGATCGTGTCTCCGTAGAAGCATTCCCTACTTTGCAACTCCTGTTCGGAAATCGGGGAATGTTGGATTTCTACGACCAGCCCGGCCGGCGTCTTGACATCGGCGATATGTCTTTCCTTCGTTTGGTTATCGACTTGTAAGATCTCCTGCCAGTCCGCCGGAAAGCGGTCTTTCCACTGAAGATGCCAGTCAGTTTCACCCTCCAACCATGGATCGCAATTGGACTTGCGTTTGTGCGCCCAGTGCCACGAGACAAAGCGACCGCATTTTGAGAGCATTTCAAGTCCGCAGAAATTGCAGATCCCGGTGAGCTTTGGCTGGGGCTCAGTGCGATTGCCGTTGACGAGTGCGTATCTCAATGTAGATCCATTGGTCGGTTGTCGCTGGTGCCGGCCTTTCAGTAGCTGGTCCGGCCGTCGGGCGGACGAGTCAACATGCCGAGCGACCGGAGGAGGTCGGCCTGTTCGTCCCGCTCGCGCTCGGCGCTGGGTGGCGGCCAACGAGGAAGTGGCGATAGCCGACCTTGGTCATCCAACGAGTCCGCGCAAGGTGGCTGTTTACGGCCTTGTGGGCTCGCTCCGGCTCGCCGGTGGGGTCAAAACCGAGAATGAGCCGGGCCATCTCGTGCTTTCCGACGCCTTCCGCTTCAGCGTCGAGAAGGTGAAGGTACGTTTCGTGGTGCCGGTCGTCGTACGCGGTGATGCCATCGGACCAGGGGACTTCGTCGGCGACCTTCGGATCGGATTTGGTCATCGGTACCCTTGTCGGTGGACTGGGTGCGCAAGCAACCATTCTGCGGCCCGAAGAATTGAACAACAGACGATAACCACTGGCGCTATGCTGTGTCCACATCGTCGACGGGGGCCGTCTCCGGGGGAAGTGTTGACGTCGGCGAGAAGAGTTTCCGCAATCCTGGCGGCGACGATTCTCACCGAGTGCCGTGGAAGGTGGGACAGCGGACGGTGGTCTGGGGCCGACAGTGGCTGGGGAGTTTGCCAATCACCGTGAGGCTGTGATCTTGAGCGCGAACCCGTCGGGGAGGTCGGAGACGGAGTACTCGGCCGGGTCGTGCACTGCGGTGTCGACCTGGAGGCCGATGACGCTCTCGGGCTGGATCTCCGATGCCACCTTGAGGGGCTTGTCGTTCTCGTACTGTTATTCGGCGCGTAAGTTTGACCCCCTAGAATCAAGGGATCTCAAAGATTTGGCGCGCCAATCGGCGTCGAACCTGCGCGCCGAACAACAGACATCTACCGCGACTGGTTCCGGCGCTATGCTCAAGACCCGAAGCCGGCGCGTCAAGCTGCGTGAGCTGGCACTGCTGGAGAAGAACGCGCGCTATATGACCGATGCCATGTTCTCGCAACTGGTCGAGAACATCCGCCGCGATGGCTGTCTCACCAGCGTGCCGCTGGTTTGTGAGACGGAGGACGGCAGGCTCGAGGTCTTGTCCGGCAATCACCGGGTGATGGCGGCGATCAAGGCCGGTCTTGAGGAAGTGGATGTCATGGAGATCACGACGCCGCTCAACCGTGAGCGGCGGATCGCGATTCAGCTCTCGCACAATGCCATCGCCGGTCTGGACGACCCCAGCATCCTGACCGAGCTATGGGCCGATCTCGACTTCGCCTTCAAGGAATATTCAGGGCTCACCGAGGAGGACCTCGCGGGCATCACCGAGATCGACACGACGCCGATCAGCGTCGCGGCGCCGAAGTACGAGGAGATCAACCTAGCCTTTCTGCCGGAGGAAAAGGAAGCCTTCGTTGCGCTGCTCGACCGCATGCAGCAAGCCAAGACGGAAGCGCGCTGGCTCGTCGCCCACTACGACGACTTCTCCCGCCTGTTCGACACCATCATTGCGGTCAAGTCGAAGCTCGACATCCACAACGGCGCCGTCGCGCTCCGCGTGATGGCTGACCTGGCGATGGAACGGTTGGCTTCTGAGGCTAAGCCGGGGGCAAACGCAAGCGTCTAAGCGAGACTATGATCGACCTTGTGCGGCAGACCGCCGACAGGAGCACTCTCTCTAGCCTGCGGCAACAAGCGGTTCGATGGTGCCGATTTCGTTTGAACCTCGCGCTACATCCAGGTCGTAGAAGTTTTGCAGATTCAACCAAAACTCCGGTGTCATTCCGAGGGCTTGCCCCATGCGTAGCGCAGTGTCTGCCGTGATGGATCGGCGGCCGTGGACGATTTCGTTGATGCGGCGTGGCGATACGCCGATCGTTTTCGCCAACCGGTACTGACTGATCCCGAGCTCGTCGAGGATCCATGGGATGGATTGTGATCCACTTTTGAGAGTGGTGTCGCAACATAACTCTGTGGAGGTAACCATGTCATCGATTAAACAAGTGTCTGAAGAGCGGGCTCCTGTCCACAGTGATCTAAGCGCGATTTTCGTGTCGCTAGAACTCAGCCTGACGACGTGGCACGTCACGTCGTTGTCACCGGGCAGCGGGGAGAAGATGTCCAAGCACCAGGTGCGTGGCGGCGATGTCGCGGGCCTTTTTGCGAGGTTTTCCCAACTGCAGGCAAAGTGCCAGACGCGGACAGGGCGGCGGTACCGTCTGATTGTGATCCATGAGGCTGGCCTGGACGGGTTCTGGATTCATCGGACCCTTCAGAATGCAAACATCGAGAGCCACGTTGTGGATCCGGCTTCCATAGCCACGTCGCGCCGGCGGCGGCGTGTCAAGACGGACGGGGTCGACGGCGAAGCCTTGGTCAGAGCCTTGCTGGCCCATAAGCGGGGCGAGCCGCGGGTCTGCGCCATGGCTAAGGCGCCCACGCCTGAACAGGAGGACCGTCGTCAGATCAGCCGTGAGCGCCGGTCTCTGACTGCCGAACGGGTTAAGGATGTCAACCGCATAAAGGGGCTTCTGTTCGCACAGGGCATCACGGAATACGAGCCTGTTCGGCGCGATCGGCGCCAAAAGCTGGAGGCGCTCAGAACTGGCGATGGACGACCTCTCCCGATCTGCCTGAAGCAACAGCTCAGCCGCGAACTTGACCGTCTGGAACTCCTTCTCGAACAGGTAAGGACGGTAGAGAAGCAGCGCGATGCGCTTCTGGCGTCACAAGCCGAGGACCCGCGGTCCCCGGCGGCGGTTCTGCACACTTTGAGGGGCATCGGTCCCGAGTTCACCATGGTCCTTTGGTTTGAAGGGCTCTTCCGACACTTCGCCAACCGACGGCAGCTTGCCTCTTACGCCGGTCTGGCTCCGACGCCTTGGCAGAGCGGCGCCGTCGCTCGGGAGCAAGGCGTCTCCAAAGCCGGAAACGCTCGGCTTCGTACGATGATGATCCAGCTCAGCTGGCTATGGTGTTGATCGGCGCGCCGATTCGACGCCGATCGGCGCTCTAACGCGTTGATATTGCGTGACTGTGAGGGGTCAACATTCGACGCCGATCAACACCCCTGAAGTCTGTGAACTAGCTCCAGGGCACATGGAGAACGCTCGCCGACGCCACTGCACCGGCGAGCAATTCTCAGCGTAGGCTCGTCAATCGCCTTCGTCTGCATTCAACACCTGGTACACCTGGTACACGGAATCCGGCAGGGCATAGCCCCATGCTTCTCGCTCGTCGTTCCACCGATAGTCGAAGAAGTGAGCGTCCGCATCATAGTCGTCGGTATGTGACATCCGCCTGCCAAAGGCCCCCATCAGTCCCGCGAACTGCTGGGGGGTATAATCTGCAGCGACGTGCAGGTCGGTCAACGGCACCCAGCCCGGGTAGGCGTCATTCAGCGCTTTGAACACAGCTTTGACTGGCGCGGAAAGCGGCGGTCGACGCGTCAACACGCGGTGGGCAAACTCCTCGCTGACGAACTTTTTCGGTTGTTCTGAACTCTGTTCCCGCAGGCTGGTGGACCGGCGCTCTTCTGGTATCTTGACCGAGACGGTGTGGTCCGAGGCCATCGGCAGCATGGATTGAGCTACCTCGCGGATCTCCTTTTGAGTCCCTTCGAAAACGAACATTTTCATGTCCCTGCTCCTTCTTCATAGGTAAATGAAGCACCTTAATAATGCTTCGGTAAATCTCCTATATTCTCCCCATAACTCCATGTCAACACCAAAAAAGGCAGAGCTTTCGTGGAGTATTGTGGGAGCGCTCAGAAGGCCCCCTACCCGTCTCCCTCCACATCCGCGCTCCCTCCGCCTGAGCTCTGCAGACCCGTAGGCATTCGGCGTAGGCCGTCTGTCGCATTTGTCCGGGATCGAGGAGGGTGCGCGCTCGGAGGTGGGCGCGTTGTAAGTGTCCATCGAGGATAAGTGGACACTTGTAAGGATGTCGGACGAAGCGGAGCAGTCAGGCACCGGGGGCGACGGTCGGGTTCGCCGTCGTCACCGTCGCTGGAGCGAGGCGCGGAAGCGCCGGAACGTGGCTGAGATACTTGTGTCTGGCTCGATGGTGCGCGGGGTTGCGCGGATTCGCTTCAAGCCCTCCAGGGCGGTACTGCCTCAGCGGTTTGCCGGGACGTCGGGCTCCGTGCGATGTGCTTCGGCATTGCGCCCCATGCGCCTGCCCAGACTCTCGGCGAGTAGGTCGTGTGGGGATGATGGAGGATCATCGTCGGCTCGAACTCCCGGGCTAGTCCAATCATGCGCCGGCACCGTTCTTCCTTGGGCGTGGGACCGTGCACCGACGGCCTGCCTCGAGCGGCGAAGAGCAACAGATCATGGCAGCCGAGAAGGAGGAGGCGCTCGGAGCCGAGTTCGAGGAAATGCGTGCCGAGGTCCTTCACGTGGTCCAGGGTGTGCTGCTGCCCATCCACTGGATAGGATTTACCGGTCCAGCGACGGATCTCGCCGGAGTGCGTATCGAACACGGCTACAAGCTCTGCGTGCGTACACGCCTCGGGGGAACGGTGGAACGGTTACCCCCGATGTTGGGATGTTGGTGAAACGTTACGACAAATGTGCGCTTGAATGCGCCTGAATTAGAACGAATCCTCTTGCGAAATGATTACGTATATTTGAGGGCGTTTGTGCGACGAGTCTCTGGAGTGGATATAATATTAAATAATAACAGCGTGTTATAGAGGTATCTGGGTCGAAATAGATTGAGATATCCGAAATTGTTCACAAATCGAACTGGAACCGAAAGCTGCCGGGTGTGGGTCTGGTATGGAAAATCCAAGTCATTGATTTAGTGCGGTTTTTGTGTCGAGACGAACGGCCGAAAACGGCTATTCGTGACAATGGGCCGCTCCAAGGCAGGATTTTGTCACGACGGCAGGGTCGAGCAGGGGAAGGTGGGAACGCTCCGCACCGCCAGAAGCGGTACGATGCCGTGTCTCGAAACCCAACATCGGGAGCATTCCCATGGCAGTATCCCGCCTCCGGCGCCTTCGTCCATCGATCTTTCCGGCCTGCCTCCTCGGGTCGTCGAGGCGGCCGCCCGGGTGCTCGCACTGTGTCGCGAGGAGCTTCGTTCCGAGCCGCGCCCCGAGGCACCCGAGGAGGTCGAGTTGCGGGTGCGTGAGGCCACGAACGAGTTCGCTCGCGATGTCATGGGCGCCGTCATCGAGAACCGGGACGATGGCGCTTCCCGGATCGAGCGGGACGGGCAGAGCTGGTTCCGGGTCGCGGTGACGCCGAAGACGATCATGACCTCGCTCGGTCCGGTGACCTACCGGCGAGCGCGTTACCGCAGCGGCGCGAGCGGGGCATCGCCGGTGCCGGTCGACGAGAGCCTGGGCCTCGTCGACGATTACCTGACGCGGCCGGCGGCCGAGCTCGGTCTGCTGATGATGGGTCGCTGCACGGCCCGGGAAGCGGCGGCGTTCTTTGCGAAGACCGGCGCCATGACGCCGTCGGTGAGCGCCTGACCCTGAGCATGCACGAATGCTGGGAGAGCCTCGGCCCGGAGACGCTGGGCAGCATCCGTGAGGCCGAGGGCATACCGCAGGACGCGACCACCGCCTCGGTCTCCCTCGACGGCGTCATGGTGTCGCTGAGACCCGGCGAGGACGGTCGCGCCAAGGCCTCCTGGCGCGAGGCCGCCTGCGGCACGGTCTCCTTCCACGACGCCGAGGGCAAGCGCCTGAAGACCCTCTATCTCGGCCCCATGCCGGAGAGCGGCAAGCTCACGCTGAAGGCGCAGCTTGCAAGCGAAGTCGCACACATCAGGCGAGCACGCCCCGAGATCGGGATCGTCGCTATCGCCGATGGCGCCGCCGACAACTGGACCTTCCTGGAGACCCTGTCGCCCGAAACCGAGGTGATCGACTTCTGGCATGCTTGCGAACATCTGCAAACCGCGTCCGACCATGCCGTGGCGCCCGGCTGGTTCGAGAAGTACCGCGAGATCCTCCGTCACGATCCCCGTGGCGTCGCCAAGGTGATCCGGGCGCTGCGCCACCTTCGCGATGCCGCCGCTGCGCCGGACCGGGCCGAGACCGAGCGGGAACTCGCCTTCTTCCGCAAGCATCGCCATCGCATGCGCTACCACGCCCTGAAGGAAGAGGGCATCGCCATCGGCTCAGGCGTGGTCGAGGCTGCCAACAAGATCCCTGGTGACACAGCGCATGAAGCGCTCCGGCATGCGCTGGCGGATCGTCGGCGGACAGGCTGTTCTGACCTTCCGCGCCCTGATCAAATCCGGCCGCTTCGAGCGCGCATGGAAGGCCCTGATCAGCGCAACCGACACACCGGCCAACGACAACATCAGTCCACGTGCAGCAGCCATGGCAATCGCTGCCTGAACTCAACGAACCAAGCCGCAGACATCACTGCCATGCGAGACTCGCACCCCTCTCGGTACGCGCACGACCCAAGTATCTTCGAACGCGCTACACGGCTATTCCGGCGGCGCCGTCCAGTCGATCAACACCAGCACCGGGGCGCTCATTTCCGAGAAGCTGTTCCAGAACAACACTAACGATCTGATCGACATCAGGGTGCAGACCAGCGCCGAGGCGAACAAGGTGCTCGCCACCATCGCCGTCAACCAGATCGTCTCGCCCTTCACGCCGATCATCGCGCAGTTCGGCGATGAAGACGTGACCGCCTTCGGCACCTCGTTCGACGGCGCTGAACACAGCGCCTTCATCGACGACGATGCCTTCGGTGCCGTCGCGAACCCCGATACCAAATCGCGCTTCGACGGCGTCACGGTGAGCATCTCCAACCATTACATGTTCACTACCGAGAGCATCCCCGGCCTTTCGTCGACGATCACGCTGTGCGACTGCAACTTCCTCAAATGGGGCTTCTGGGGCGGCGAGCTGCAACCGAGCGGCGGCTTGACCTTCGAGCGCATTCACGGCGCAACGTGGGTTGCCGGGCGCATCCCGGACCTCGCCGATATTCCGTCGACCGGCACCGCGACCTATTCTGGCCACATCGCGACCAGCGTCCTCAACGGCAGCGATTCCTACTTCGCCGCCGGCAACCTGGCCTTTGTCGCCAACTTCGGCAACCCCGCCGCCTCGACCTTCAACGTCACCGACTTCGACGGCGGCTCTTTCTCGGGCTTCGGCATCTCCATCGTCTCTGCGAGTGCCGGCCACAAGTACTCGGGCTCGGTCACCGGCGCCGGCGTGCATTCGGGCCGGACCGGCTCCTTCCTCGGCTCCTTCGTGCAGAACTCCACCGGTACCGATAAGGTCGCCGAGACCGGCGGGCACATCAGCCTGACCGGCTCCGGCTACGACGCCTCCGGCACCTTCGCCGCCGCCAAAACTCCGTAGGCTCGTGCGGCTGCCGCTTTACCAGGTCGATGCCTTTGCGAGCGCCGTGTTCGCGGGCAACCCCGCCGCCGTGTGTCCGCTTGAGGGCTGGCTCGACGATTCGCTGCTCCAGGGCATCGCGGCGGAGAACAATCTTTCGGAGACGGCCTTCTTCGTTGCCGGCGAGGGCGGCGCCTACGCATTGCGCTGGTTCACGCCCGTCGCCGAGTTTGCCCTGTGCGGCCATGCGACGCTGGCCTCGGCCTTCGTCCTGTTCGAGCTGCTCGAACGCGGACTGAGCCAGGTTGCTTTCACGACACGCGAGAGTGGGACCCTCAGCGTCGACAAGGTCGGCGATCGGCTGGCGATGGATTTCCCGGCGCTGGTGCCGCAGCCCTGCCCCCCTCCCGCCGGGCTCGAGGATGCTCTGGGGC
This sequence comes from Alphaproteobacteria bacterium, assembly GCA_965261735.1. GTDB lineage: Bacteria > Pseudomonadota > Alphaproteobacteria > SHVV01 > SHVV01. Next base: position 3,321,488 of record OZ253470.1, on the reverse strand, counting down.
TGGTGCCGCTGGAGGTGCTGAGCGCCGGCGAGCGCGACTATCTCGCGGTGGTCGAGACCGAGGACACGCTCGCGCGCCTCGCCCCCGATATGGCCGCGCTCGCGCGCCTAGACCGCCCGGGCGTCATCGTCACCGCACCCGGGCGCAACCACGACTTTGTATCGCGCTTCTTCGCCCCCGCGCTCGGGGTGCCCGAGGACCCGGTGACGGGCTCGGCGCAGTGCGCGCTGGCGCCCTATTGGGCGTCGCGGCTCGGCAAGAGCGAGTTCGCCGCGGCGCAGATATCGCGGCGCGGCGGCGAGCTTCAATGCCGGCTAGCGGGCGATCGCGTCGTCATCGAGGGTCGCTGTGTGCTCTACCTCGAGGGCACGATCACCGTCTGATGCCGTGGCGCTGGCCACGGGCCCGGCGGACTACTAGTGTCGCGCCATGGCCGATATCGTCGAGGCACGGTCCGCACCCGATATCGAGGCGGGGAAGACGCTGTTCGTCGAGTACGTGGACGCGCTTGGCGTCGACTTGTGCTTTCAGGGGTTCGATGAGGAAATCGCCGGCTTTCCCGGCGCCTACGCATCGACCGGCGGCTGTCTCCTGCTGGCGCGCGCACCTCGCTGGGCGGCCGGCGCGGTGGGGCTTCGGCCGCTGATGGGCACCGCATGCGAGATGAAGCGGCTCTATGTCCGGCCGCGCTTTCGCGGGACGGGCCTGGGGCGCCGCCTCGCCACCGCCATCGTGGACAAGGGGCGGGACCTGGGCTACGGCGTCATGCGCCTCGATACCTTGCCGCATCTGGCCGCCGCCCTCACGCTGTACCGCGACCTGGGTTTCACGCAAATCCCGGCCTACAACGACAATCCGCTGCCCGGCGTGATGTTCTTCGAGCTGCGCCTCGACGGCGACGCGGCGCCAGCCGCCACCGCCTCATGAGCCACCGCATCGCCGTAATCCCGGGCGACGGGATCGGGCGCGAGGTCATGCCCGAGGGCCTGCGCGCCCTCGAGGCTGCGGGCCGGCGCTTCGGCGTCGAGTTCGATGTCGAGACCTTCGACTGGTCGTGCGAGGACTATGCCGCGACCGGGTGCCTGATGCCCGAGGACGGCCTGGCTCGTCTGGCGCCCTTCGATGCCATCTACCTCGGCGCCGTCGGCTATCCCGGCGTGCCCGATCACGTGTCGTTGTGGGGACTGTTGATCCCCATTCGCCGTGCCTTCAACCAGTACGTCAACCTGCGCCCGGTTCGCCTGCTGCCGGGCCTCGCATCGCCGCTGCGCGACCGCGGGCCCGAGGACATCGACTTCATCGTCGTGCGCGAGAACGTCGAGGGCGAGTATTGCGAGATCGGCGGTCGGCTCTACGCCGGCACGGCGCAGGAGATGGTCGTCCAGGAGTCGGTGTTCACGCGCACCGGCGTCGATCGGGTGCAGCGCTTCGCCCTCGAACTCGCGCGCTCGCGGCCGCGCAAGCACCTGACGTCCGCGACCAAGTCCAACGGGATCATCCACACCATGCCCTACTGGGACGAGCGCATGGAGACCTCGGCTGCCGACTACCCCGACGTGCGCGTCGACAAGTTTCACATCGACATTCTGACGGCGCATTTCGTGCGCCATCCCGATTGGTTCGACGTCGTCGTCGGTAGCAACCTGTTCGGCGACATCCTCTCCGACCTCGGCCCGGCGGTGGCCGGGGGCATGGGCCTCGCGCCCTCGGCCAACCTCAATCCCGAGCGCACCGCACCGTCGATGTTCGAGCCCGTGCACGGCTCGGCGCCCGATATCGCCGGCCAGGGCATCGCCAATCCGATCGCGCAAATCTGGTCGGGCGCCATGATGCTCGACCACCTCGGCCACCCCGAGGCTGCCGCCGCCATCGTCGCGGCCATCGAGCGCGTGGTTGTGGGGGGGCGGGCACTGACGCCCGACCTCGGCGGGCGCGCCTCGACCGAGGACGCGGGCCGCGCCATCGCCGACGCAATCTGAGCGCGGGTCGGCCGCTCGGGGCCTGGCGGCCCGGCGGCCGCCTACTGCGCCGCCGCTCCGATGCTCGCCTCGGTCATATCGAACTGGAGCGCGGCGAGGCGGGCGTAGAGGCCACCCTCGGCCATGAGCTCCGCGTGGCTGCCCTGGGCGAGGACGCGGCCCTTATCCATGACGATGATGCGGTCGGCCTTGAGCACGGTGGCGAAGCGGTGGGCGATGACCAGCGTACTCCGGCCCACCATCAGCGGCTCGAGCGCCGCCTGCACCTTGCGCTCGCTCTCGGCGTCGAGCGCGCTGGTCGCCTCGTCGAGCAGGAGCAGCGCCGGGTTGCGCAGAATCGCGCGGGCGATGGCGATACGTTGGCGCTGGCCGCCGGAGAGACGTACGCCGCGCTCGCCGAGATAGGTGGCGTAGCCCTGCGGGAGCTTATCGAGGAATCCGTCGGCCGCGGCGGCCACCGCGGCCGCGCGAACCTCGTCCTCGCTCGCGTCGGGCCGGCCGTAGCGGATGTTCTCGGTGGCATCGCCGCCGAAGATGACGGGTTCCTGGGAGACCAGGCCGATGCGCGAGCGCAGCACCCGGGGATCGGCGTCGGCAAGCGCCACGCCGTCGAGCGAGAGGGTCCCGGCTGTCGCATCGAAGAAGCGCAAGATGAGCTGGAACACGGTGCTCTTACCGGCGCCCGAAGGGCCCACCAGCGCCACGCGCTCGCCCGGCGCGATGGTGAGCGAGAAGTTGGCCAGCGCCGGGGTTTCGGGGCGCGAGGGATAGCAGAACGTCACGTCGTCCATCACCAGCGCACCCTGCACCGGCTCGGGCAGCGCCACCGGATGCGCCGGTGGGGTGATCGAGGGCTCGGTCTCGAGCAGCTCGATGAGGCGCTCGGCCGCGCCCGCTGCGCGCTGGAACTCTCCGTAGACCTCGCTCAGCGCGCCGACGGCGCCGGAGACGACAATGGCGTAGAAGACGAACGCGGCAAGCTCGCCGCCGCTCATCGCGCCGCGGGCGACATCGGTGGCGCCGATCCACAGCACCGCATCGACGGCGCCGAACACCAGCAGGATGACCGCGGCCGTGAGCCCGGAGCGCATGCGAATGCGGCGAATGGCGGTGCGGAACGCGGCGTCGACGCGCGCGCGGAAATGGCGGCGGTCGACGTCCTCGTGGGTGAACGCCTGCACGGTCTGCACGGCGTTGAGCGTCTCGCCGGCGAGCGCGCCGACGTCGGCGATGCGGTCCTGGCTCGCGCGCGACAGCCGCCGCACGCGCCGTCCGAAGACCACGATCGGTAGCACGACGACCGGGACGATGAGGAAGGTGAGGCCCGCGAGCTTGGGGCTCGTGACGACGAGCAGGACCGTGCCGCCGAGGAACAGCAGCACGTTGCGCAGCGCCACCGAGGCGGTCGAGCCGACTACCGATTCGATGAACGTCGCGTCGGTGGTCAGGCGCGAGAGCACCTCGCCCGTCCGCGTGACCTCGAAATAGGCGAGGTCGAGCCCGATCACGCGGTCGTAGACGGCGCTGCGGAGGTCGGCGACGACGCGCTCGCCGAGCCACGAGACGAGAAAGAAGCGGCCGTAGGTGGCGGCCGCCAGCACCGCGACCACACCGAACAGGCCGATGAAGTACTGGTCGAGGAACTCGGCGTTCTCGGCGCGAAAGCCGAGGTCGACGACCCGGCGCAGGGCCTGGCCGATGGCCAGCATCGCGCCCGCGGCCACCGTGAGCGCCAGCACTGCGCCTAGGACCACGAGCCGGTAGGGCGCGACGAAAGGCAGCAGGCGTCGCAGCTTGCCGAGGCCGGCGCCCGCGCGCGGCTCGGCGCTGCGCTCGGACGCGCCGGTTACGCTCACCCTGTCACCGTCGGCATGGGCGCTCAGTCGAAGCTCACGTCGAGGCCGGCGACCGAGCTCAGGTCGCCGCTCAGGACTGTGCCGAGGGCCGCGCCGCCGCGGGTCGAGAACCAGCCGGCGCGGGCCGCGTCCCAGGCGTAGTGGCTGGCCCCGCTCATCGGCGAGGAGAGCCACAGCTGGCACAGCGGCGCATGCTTGTTGAGGACGAAGATCTCGCCCGACGGCGTCTCGATCTGCAGGACGCTGCCCTCGAGATCGACCTCGAGATCGTCGTCTGCGGCCTCGATGCGCTCGGCGATGCGCGCGAGCGTCTCGTCGGCGAGTGTTGCGAAGGCTCGTTCATCGAGCGCCATATGGCGATCCCGCTGCCGCAGTCCAAGGAGCGCGAGCCTAGCAATCCTGGGTGCCGCCAACAAGTCGGCGGCGCTTGCCAGCGCGCGCGGCGTCGCCTATAAACCGTGCGCCGTCCACAAGAGGCTCGCCCGATGAAGAAAGACACCCACCCGGACTACCACGAAATCACGGTGGTGCTTACCGACGGCACCACCTTCACGACCCGCTCGACCTGGGGCGCGGCGGGCGACGTGCTCAAGCTCGACATCGACCCCAAGTCGCACCCGGCCTGGACCGGCGGCGGCCTGCGCCTCGTCGACACCGGCGGCCAGGTGGCCAAGTTCCAGAAGCGCTTCGAGGGCTTCGGCCTCAAATAGGCGTCCATTCGGCCGCCGGCCCCGAGCCGGCCCGCAACGGCAGGTTTCAAACCCGCCCCTACCTTAATCCTCGCACAGGTGGCGACGCCGCGCGCCACACCCCACGATTGGCCGAGCCTGTCAACGGGTGGGCCTGCTGGCGCTCCTGCTTCGACAAGCTCAGCATGAGGGTTGGTGCGGCTCCTCACCCTGGGCCTGTCGAAGGGTGAGGCCGGCACCAGACTCCGCCTCACCCTGAGCCTGTCGAAGGGTGGGCCTCGCCGCGTCCCTCCGCATAAGCTCGGCTGAATCGACGCCCGCCCGCCAACAATCGCGCTCATCGACGCGCCCTCCCGCGCCCGTATTCCCCAATTCGTTATGAATTCACACGTCTCCTAACGTATCGTATAATGATGCGTAACGCATCAAACGCGGGAGAGCGGTGATGAGCTTCATGATCGAGGCCCGGAACATCGAGAAGAAAGACGCGCGCCACGCCGGTTTCACCAAGTTCAAGGTCAAGCCGGACTACATCGCCGAGCGCCTGAAGAAGCTTGCCGCCTGGGCCTACCACTGGAAGTGGCACAAACACATCCTGGTCGAGCGCGGTACGGGCTACGTCGTTCGCGACGCCAAGCTCAAGCAGATTTTCAACACTGGGCTGCGGCCGCCCTTCCCGTGGAAGGACATCGAGAAGGAATATTTCGATCAGCTGGAAAGGTCCGAAGGACGCGTCCAGTATATGTATCTCGATAGCGAGGGCAACGTGACCGTGGGCCTCGGCCACCTGATCGAGAGCGCGCAGGCGGCGCAGCAACTGCGTTTCTATTGGGCGCGGCCGGGGATTGACTACGAGGAGCCGGCGACGGCAGAGGCCATCAGACAGGCCTATGAAGCGGTCAAGAAGAGACAGGATCTAAAAGACAGGATTTTCACCGTGTTCGAACCCCTGACCGAAATCAGGATGTCGAAGAACGACGTCGGCGACCTCGCGGTGCTCGACATCTGGCAAACGATAGGGGCGCTCAAGCAGAAGACCGAGTTCTCGGGCTTCGACACCTTCCCGCCCACGGCCAAGCTCGGCCTCCTGGACATCGCCTACAATGCGGGCGTCGAAAAAATCTTCATGTCGGCTGAAGAGTATGGATTCCCGGAATTCAGAAAAGCCGTTGCCATGCGGGACTGGAAAAGGGCGGCTAAGGAATCTGGACGCAGGCAGGCGCCCGAAGAGCGTAACACGCAGGTGCGGCAGTGGTTCGAGGAGGCGGCCAAGAAGGAGCCCTATTTCGTGCACCCCACCGGCAAGCGAGACGCCCTCAAACAGTGGTACGTCTAACCCGACCTATCCGCCAGGTTCTGGGTGGTCGAAGGGGTAGTCGTAATCCCGGCACAATTCCTTGGCAGCATCGAGAACCCGGAGGACGACGCCGGGCGAGGCACGTGACAACGTTAGATAAGTGGTCGCCCCCCAAGTGCCGTCCGTCACGTGGGCAGAAACCCGAACGACCAGATCATCGAGCCCGTCGCCGTTGAAGTCGCCGCGTGCCATCGTCGCGACTCGGACGCGCGATCCGACCGAGTCGAGCCGCATCTCGTGGGGTCCGATAACCTCGACCTTGCCGACCTTTGAAAACTGAGCCAACGGGATGCCTTTGTCGTTAGCCAAATATTGCGGGCCCACCGCGCCACACAGCGGATGCAGATCGACCATCGCCGGCAGGTAGTTGATCGCTTCGGCGTCGAGCGTGAACGTGCGCACATGGCTCATGCGCGCCGGCTTGGCGTCGCGCAGCAACTCGATGATGCGGCATGTGGCCTTCTGATAATTCAAGGCCTTCAGATAAACGTTCGCGAAGGCGCTGTAGCCTTGCTCTGACCACCGGAAGAGAGAGGCGCAACTGTTTACATACTCGGTTTTGCGGTCCGCCCCCTTACCCTTGTAGACGGGGGCGCCCTTACCCCTGGTCACAAAGGGCCTCGACAGACGGGTATCGATGTCGTCAAGGCTTTGAAGCTCCAGCGCCTGCGACCACCACACGGGGTAGCGCTCGGTCGCCAGCGCCGGCGCTGCCACGAGCATCGCGGCTAACGCTGCCGCCCCGGCCGTTGCTGCTCGCATTACCGGAGTCCTCTACCGGTGATCCTCGAGGCTAATTATCTCCCGCCTGCCGGTGTCCGCAACCCCTGGCTGAGACCAGGTACGCCACTGGTTCGAGGAGGCGGCTAAGAGGGAGCCCCATTTCGTTCACCCCAGCGGCAAAAGAGACGCCCTCAAGCAGTGGTATGTCTAGTTCAAGAGCCCCGTATGGCGGCCTGGCCGGCGGGGCAGTCCTAGTGGATTGATCGGAACGAAAGAGTCCGATTTGAGATTCCGTATTGTGCGGTGTCATGCGAGTCTGTGCTATGCGCACCGGCATCCATTTTACTGTCACGTCTGGCGACCGTCAGCGATTGCAAGCTATCGTCGCGGACCCGAAGAGCTCGCAGAAACATGTCTGGCGGGCGCGGATCATCCTGAAGAGCGACGAGGGGCTCGGGAACTCGTCGATCATGGCCGAGACCGGCAAGTCCAAGACCTGTGTCTGGCGCTGGCAGGAGCGGTTCATGCACGAGGGTGTCAACGGCTTGCTTCGCGACAGGTCCCGTCCGCCTGGCAAAGCGCCGATCCCGCCGGAGCGCGTCGCCGAGATCGTCCGCCTGACCCAGCAAGCGCCGCCGCACGAGGCGACCCACTGGACGCTGCGCGCGATGGCGAAGGTTGCTGGCGTCGCGGCGTCGACGGTCCAAGCGATCTGGAAGGCCCATGGCCTCAGCCCGCACCGCTGGCGGCACTTCAAGCTCTCCAATGATCCCGCCTTCGCCGAGAAGCTCACAGATATCGTCGGCTTGTATGTCGATCCGCCGGCCCATGCCGTGGTGCTGTCGGTTGATGAGAAATCACAGATCCAGGCGCTCGACCGCACCCAACCCGGCTTGCCGATGAAGAAGGGCCGCGCCGGTACGATGACCTATGATTACAAACGGCATGGCACGACGACGCTGTTCGCCGCGCTCAACGTGCTGGACGGTACGGTCATCGCACAGAACATGCAGCGCCACCGCCATCAGGAGTTCATCCGCTTCCTCAACCGCATCGAGCGCGAGGTGCCGACGGACAAGGCCGTCCACGTCATCCTCGACAACTACGCCGCGCACAAGAAGGACAAGGTCCGCGCCTGGCTCGCCCGCCATCCACGCTGGACCTTCCACTTCACGCCAACCTCGTGCTCGTGGCTCAATGCCGTCGAGGGCTTCTTCGCCAAACTAACGCGGCGCAGGCTCAAATACGGCGTCTTCCAATCCGTCGTCGACCTTCAGGACGCCATCAACCGATTTGTCCGCGAATACAATGACGCAAACCCAAAACCCTTCATCTGGAAAGCCGACCCCGATCATATCATCGCCGCACGAAACAGAGGGTTCCAAACGTTGGAATCAATCCACTAGGTTCGGCAAGCCCTTATCTCGGCGGTATTCAGGATTCGCAATACGGCTTGCGAAGTCGCGCGCGACAATAGGAAGTGCCGCGTCGCCCCCCAAGTTCCCCCCGTCGCGCGCCCCCTCACCCGCACTACCAGGTCATCGAGCCCGTCGCCATTGAAGTCGCCGCGCGCCATCAGCTCAACACCGACGCTCATTCCTGGCGACTCGAACTTCATCTCATTTGGGCCGATGACCTTTAGTTTGCTCACGTTGGAGGCGCGGGCCAGCGGGATGCCCTTTTCATTAGCCTCGCATTGCCATTTTACTCGACTGGTAAACGGCTCCAAATCGACCATCGCCGGAAGGTAGTTGACCGCTTCGGTGTCGAGCATGAACGTTCGGACAAAGCTCGTGCGCGCGGGCTTCGCCCGGCGCAGCAGTTCGATGATGCGGCAGCCAACCAAATCATAGAGCGAAATCAACCGGTCCGAGCTCACCGCGTCGGCATAGCCTTGGGCCCACCAGTGCTTGAGGGAGTTGCAGTTGTCGACGTGGGCGCTCTTGCGCTCCGCGCCCCTGCCCTTGTAGGCGGTGAAGGGGTACTTGAACTTCCGCGCAAGCCTCTCGTCGATGTCGTGGAGGCTTTCAAGCTCCAGCACCGGCGACCACCACACGGGGTAAAGTTCGTTTGCGGCCACCGGCCGCGACGCGGGCAAGCCCGCCAGCGCCGCGATCACCGCGGCCATAGCTGGCTTTGCCGATTGCATCGCCCCACGCCTCATGAAGACATCCTACGGCAGTCCTCATCCACGATACATCCTCACTCGCAACCACTGGCTGAGCTCAAGTGCGGAAGTGATTCGAGGAGGCGGCCAAGAAGGGAGCCCCATTTCGTCCACCCCACCGGCAAGCGAGACGCCCTCAAACAGTGGTACGTCTAGCGGGCCTATCCGCCAGGGTCGGGGTGGTCGAAGGGATAGTCGTAACCGGGGCAGAGTTCCTTGGCGGCATCGAGGACTCTGAGGACGGCGCGAGGCGAGGCGCGCGACAGCACTAAATCGGTGGTCGCCCCCCATGTTCCGTGCGCAAGCTCCACCGATACTCGCACCACCAGATCATCAAGCCCGTCGCCATTGAAATCGGCCCGCGCCATCGCTTCTACACTCGTGAAGTCTCCATCCGTGTCGAACTCGATCCGGTTAGAGCCCACCACTTGCAGCTCGCTGATCTCAGAGTGTTGCGTAAGCGGGATGCTCTTTTCGTTGGCCTGGAATTGCCAGCCTGCCCCCTCGCACGAGGGTGAGAGATTGACCATGTCCGGCAGGTAGTCGAGGGCGTCGCCGTCGAGCGCGAACTCCCGCACAAAGCTCGTGCGCGCGGGCTTCGCGCTCCGCAGCAGTTCAATGATGCGGCAAGTGGCCTCTTGATAGTGCAAAAACTTCAGGTACACATTCGCGAGGGCGCTGTAGCCGTGCTCTGACCACCGGGCGAGAGAGGCGCAACTGTCCACGTATTCGGTCTTACGGTCGGCCCCTTTGCCCTTGTGAACGGGCGCGCCTTTGCCGCTGTCCACAAAGCGCTTCGACAGACGGGCATCGATATCGTCGATGCTTTCAAGCTCGAGCACCGGCGATCACCAAACTGGGTAATTCGGTTCCTCGGCCGCCGCGTGCGAGGCCGCCAGCGCCGCTGTCATTGCGGCGGCGAGTAACTTTGCCGATTGCATCACCCCATGCTTCACAAAGCCATCCTACGACGGCCTTCATCCACGATGCATCCCCGTTCGCAACCTCCGGCTGAGCGCAGGCGTGGAAATGGTTCGGGGAGGCGGGCGGCCGCGACTCACGCTTGGTCGCGCATCGCTAGCTCGTCGAGCCGGGCGATGCGGAGCGACAAGGCGCGGCCCCCGTTCGAGCAGCGCGCTCAGCGCTGGCGGCATGCCGGCCGCGAGCAGCGGCGGCTCGCACAGCACGCTCGTGAGGTCGGCCGGGCGAAATTCCTCTCGCCCCGCGTCCGCCCGCGTGATTTCGCCGGCAAGCACCGCGCGCTGAACCAGCAGCCAGGCCATCGCGTGGCTCAGCCGGCAGGTGAGTCGCAGCGCTTCGTGGGTATAGGCGAGCGCCGTGGTGCCGGGGAGGGGGCGCATCTCCGCCGCGGCCTGCGTCGCCAAGTAGTCGCGGGCGTCCGTGACAAGGGCGAGCGTGTCGTCGAACGTTTTCGCGAAGAAGACCGTTTCGGCCACGCCCGCGGATTCGTCCCGGCCGTCATCGGCCATGCGCCGCATCTCCTTCTCGGCGTCGGCGTGCGCGGGCGATTGTCGGCGAAGAAGATTAACATGTCGCGCGAGGACGGTACGGCGCCCGCGTCGTGCCTCTCTTTACGTTCGTGCGACCTCTTGCAGCCGCAACCAGAATGACTACATCTCAGTTGTGAGCGGGACGCCTGTCGAGGGTCCCGGTTCACGAACCGAGCAGCCCGGCCCTTTGCGGCGGGCCGCGATAGAGCCAGATTGCTTCACGGAGGATCTGCACATGCGAACCTACGATCTCACCCCACTTTTGCGCTCCACGGTCGGCTTCGACCGCTTCAACCGGCTGTTCGATGCCGCGAGCCGGGTCAGCGACGACGAGGTCGCCTACCCGCCGTACAACATCGAGCGCTCGGGCGACAACGATTACCGCATCACGATGGCGGTCGCGGGCTTTCCGCCCGAAGACCTGGACGTGACCCAGCAGGAGAACCTGCTCGTCGTCTCCGGCAAGGCGCAGACGAGCGAGAACGGTAGGGTCTTCCTGCACCGCGGCATCGCCGGGCGCGCCTTCGAGCGTCGCTTCGAGCTCGCCGACAACGTCAAGGTGAGCGGCGCGAGCCTCGAGTACGGATTCTTGCACATCGACCTCGCGCGCGAGGTGCCGGAGGCCCTGAAGCCGAGACGGGTTTCGATCCACGCGGGCGAGGCCCCGTCCCGCAGCAAGCCCACCGCAAACGCCGCATGAGGCTGGCGCCTCGGCGCCGCCACACCGCCCCGCCCAGCGCCGCCGCGCGCAGCGCATGGCCCAACGCGCGCCCAGCGCCGGCACCGCATCGAACCAAAAGGAGAAGCGTCATGGTATTCGGAACATCCCTGGTCCCCCGGCACGCGCGCCGGGTCGCCCCCACGAGCTCCAAGATCTTTCACCCGATGTTCGCCACTCGCGATCCGTTCGCGACGCTGTTCGCGCACCCTTGGCGGATCCTCGATGCCGAGCCATTCGGGGTCGGCGAGTTCGGTGACCTCGCCCCGAAGGTCGACGTGAGCGAGACCGACAAGGCGTACGAGATCACCGTCGAGCTGCCGGGCATGGACGACAAGGACGTCGAGGTTAACGTCGTCGGCGATCGCCTGACGATCAGCGGCGAGAAGAAGGTGGGCGACGGGGGCGCGGACCGTCATCTGAGCGAGCGCGCCTACGGTGCCTTCCGCCGGACGTTCAAGCTGCCCGACGAGGTCAACGCGGGCAAGGTCTCGGCCGCCTTTCGCAACGGCGTGCTCACGGTCGGCGTGCCCAAGGCGGTCGCGGCGCAAAAGCGCGTCAAGAAGATCGCTATCAAGCGGTCCTAGTCGACCAAGCCTATCGATGAGGCCCCCGCCTGGCACGGCGGGGCCTCGCTCGTTGGTCATCAGATAAAGTCGGCGAGCCGGTCGAGGACGCGCGCCGGCTGTTCGCTCATCATCAGGTGGCCGCACGCCGCCAGCACGACGGTCTCGGCGCCCGGAATCGCCCGCGTGAGCGCGCCGGCGGCTTCCGGCGGCGTCATCCGGTCGCCCTCGCCGAGCAGCACCAGCGCCGGACAACGTATGGCCGCGGCCGCCGCCATGGCGCCCTCATAGGCGTTGCAGGCGAGGAGGTCGGCGTACAGGACGCCGGCCGCGCTGCGCTCGAGGAGGCGCTGGCTCGCGCCCTTCAGCCAGGTGCCGGGCGGCAGGGCGCCACCGATATGGGCGCGCCGGCTGTGCCCCCAATCGGCCATCAACTCGCAGGCGAGCGGGCGGTCGGCTGCGGCGGCGGCGAGCAGATCGGGATGGACCGACATCGGGGCGGCGGCCGCGAGCAGCGCCAGCGCCGAGACGCGCGCGGGCTCGCGCGCGGCCAGCTCGAGGGCGGCGAGCGCGCCGAAGCTGTGGCCGACGACGGCCGCCTTGTCGAACCCGGCCGCCGCCATGGCCTGCGCGAGCCACGCGGCGACCTCACTCACCGAGGCGAGCGGCGGACCCTCGGAGCGTCCATGTCCCGGCAGGTCGAATGCGAGCGCGTTGCGCCCGTGATGGGCGAAGTAGCGTGCCTGCAGCGCCCACACGCTGTGGTCCATCCCCGCCCCGTGAACGAAGAGGATGGTCGGCGCGTCAGGCGCCGGCGCCCGCCCACCGGTCGCCGCGTAGACGTGCTTGCCGGCGACGCTCAGCTCCACCTCATCCCCGCTGCGAGGCCCGCAACGCTTGGCCGAGGTCGTCGGTCAGGTCGTCGGCGTCCTCGAGGCCGATCGACAGGCGGATCAGATCCTCGCCAACACCGGCGGCTTCGAGCGCGGCCGCGTCCATCTGTTGGTGCGTGGTGCTGGCCGGATGAATGACGAGCGACTTGGCATCGCCGACGTTGGCGAGGTGCGAGAACAGCCGCAGCGCGTCGATGAAGCGCCGGCCGGCGACGCGTCCACCCGCGATGCCGAAGCTGAAGATGGCGCCGCAGCCCAGCGGCAGTAGGCGGCCTGCGAGTTCGTGGTCGGGGTGGTCCGGGAGCTCGGGGTAGTTGACCCAGGCGACGCCCTCGGCGGCGCGGAGAAAGGCGATGACGTGGCGCGTGTTCTCGACGTGGCGCGCCATCCGGAGCGGCAGCGTTTCCACGCCCTGGAGGATGTGGAACGCGGTCGTCGGGCTCATGCACGCCCCGAAATCGCGCAAGCCCTCGGCGCGGGCGCGCATGATGAAGGCCGAGGGTCCATACTCCTCGACGAAATCGAGCCCGCGATAGCCGGCGTAGGGCTCGGTCAGCGTCGGGAACTTGCCCGACGCCTCCCAGTCGAAGCGGCCCGAATCGACGAGCGCGCCGCCGATGGCGACGCCGTGGCCGCCGAGAAACTTGGTCGCCGAGTGCATGATGATATCGGCGCCGAACTCAAACGGGCGGCACAGGTACGGGGTGGTGAAGGTCGAGTCGATCATCAGCGGCACCCGCGCCGCGTGGGCTGCGTCCGCGACCGCCGCGATGTCGAGCACCTCGAGGCCCGGGTTGCCGAGCGTCTCGGCGAACAGGAGCCGCGTCTCGGGGCGGATGGCGGCGGAAAAGGCGGCGACATCACGAGGATCGACGAAAGTCGTGGTGATGCCGAAGCGTGGCAGCGTATGGGTAAAGAGGTTGTGCGTCCCGCCGTAAACGGCAGCCGAGGACACGATGTGTCCACCCGCACCCATCAGGGTGGCGACGCCGAGGTGCACGGCGGCTTGGCCGCTCGCGGTGCACACGGTACCGACGCCGCCCTCGAGCGCCGCGATACGCTCCTCAAGGACGGCCGTCGTCGGGTTGGAGATGCGCGAGTAGATGTGGCCTGCGCGCTCCAGGTTGAACAGCGAGGCCGCGTGCTCGGTGTCGCGGAAGACGTAGGAGGTGGTCTGGTAGATGGGCACCGCGCGCGCGCCCGTGGTCGGGTCCGGCTGCTGGCCCGCGTGCAGGCTCAGGGTCTCGAGCTTGAGGTTCTTGGGATCGGCCATCGCACCCCAAGCATACACGCCCGGACCCTCGCCGGGCGAGCCGGCGGCCGACGGCGGCGATGTCCGGGGCCACGCAAAAAAAAGCCGCCCCGGAGGGCGGCTTTAGTCAACAGGGAGGTATCGAACAGACCTTGGCTATCCGGTTAACGTCCATGACCGCTACATGTAGGGTGCCGCCACTCTCCCGAGTAAAGCTCGGCATAGGTTGGAGCAGAGGTGTCGCCCGCGATGCCGAGCAATGAGCGGAAGGCGTTGAACGGGTAGAACCGCCTGTTGAAGCGGAAGGTGAACTCGTTGAGGTAGGCTTGTAGGTGCTGGTGGCTAACGCCGTGGTGGATATCGATCAGCCACGTCTTCAGGTTGGCGAAAACCAGATGGATGATCGGCAGGTATTGCTCGGCAACCTCTGGATCACCACACTCGGCAACAGCGAAGTGCTCATAGCCGCGCTTACCGAGGCCAGCATAGCCGCTCCAATCGTCAGTAACGATCAGCGATCGCGGCGCGACGGTGCTCTCGACGAACCCACAGAGCGACTCGGCGCTACGGTCGAGCACGACGGCGAGCCGAACGCGTCCGGCATAGCGTCCGTCTTTCCGGTTGTCGAGCTTGGTGCCCGGCTTTCGATGACGCACCTCGATGGCACAGGAGACGGGAACCTTGTGGTGAACACCACGGCCTTCCCCACGCGTTCGCCCGCCAACCCAGGTTTCGTCCACCTCAACATGGTTCTTGGGCTGTCCACCGATCCTGTCTTGGTTGGGCCGCACCATGCCCGAGCGGAGCTTGTGGAGAATTTGAAAGGCCGTCTCGTAGCGCGAAAGACCAAGTTGCCGCTGAAACTGCACGGCGGACATGCCGGGCGTCTGACTGGCGACCAGATAAGCGGCCCAGAACCAGACGTTCAGCGGAGTGTGGCGCAGGACGCCAGGGCGGTTTTCAAAGTGGAACGGCTCTCCCGTCGTGCCGCAGTGCGGGCAGGCAAAGCCGTCTCCCCAGCGGGCTTTCTCCAGGTAGGCGGCGCAGGCCGCATCATCGGGGAAAAGTCGCTGGAACTCGGGTAGCGAATGCGGGAATGGGAGATCGGCGCGGTCGAGAACATCCATGGCGCGCTCCCCTATATCCGGGTTGCGCCCATTCTAGCCCTAGTGGGTGTGGGTGTAAACCGGATAGGCAAGGAACAGACTGGAGGATACGACGGTAGTTCATTCGCAAAACGTACCGTGCATCGAATATCGCGTATAAGTATTAATAAATGGTTAGCGCCGCAAGCAGGGATTGCATTTTGGTACGCGCTACTTCCGGAACACCAAATTGGCGTCGCTACGCGCGGCTTCCTTTTGTGCGATCATCTCCCGCGCCTTGGCGATCATCTGCTTCGAGCTCCGCGATGCGCTCATAGAGCGCCTCGATCGACATCGTTTCGAGGACCGGTGGGGCCGGCGCCGGTTT
The DNA here is from genome assembly GCA_965261735.1 of Alphaproteobacteria bacterium. GTDB lineage: Bacteria > Pseudomonadota > Alphaproteobacteria > SHVV01 > SHVV01. The sequence goes on along the minus strand of OZ253470.1, from coordinate 3,306,304 downwards.
GACCTCTTCTTCTTCCATGCGGCTTCCCCTCAGGGGCTTGCGGCCTTGCCAGTGTGCGGCGTTCGTACTAGACCTGCAACCTCTCGCGGCAACCCGCCCCAACCCCGAACGCGACGACGGAGACCGACCCGGGCCCAAAGCATGAAGGCCGTTTTCATCAGCGCGCCCGGCGGCCCGGAGGTGTTGCAGCTCGGCGAGCGGCCGGTGCCCGATCCGGCCTACGGCGAGGTGCTGATCAAGGTGGCCGCCGCGGGCATCAATCGTGCCGACTGTATGCAGCGCGCGGGCACCTATCCGGCGCCACCGGACGCCTCCGACATCCCCGGCCTCGAGGCGGCGGGCACCGTGGCCGCGCTCGGGCCCGGTGTCGCGGGCGTGGGCGTTGGCGATCCGGTGTGCGCGCTGCTCACCGGGGGCGGCTACGCCGAGTATTGCACCGTTCCAGCCGAGCTCGCGCTGCCGGTGCCGAGCGGCTTCGACATGGTCGCCGCCGCGGCGCTGCCCGAGGCTACGTTCACGGTGTGGACCAACGTCTTCGACCGCGCGCGCCTGACCGCCGGCGAACGCTTTCTCGTCCATGGCGGGGCGAGCGGCGTCGGCACGGCCGCGATCGCGCTCGCCAAGGCCCTCGGCGCGCGCGTCTTCGCCACCGCCGGCACACCGGAGAAATGCGCCGTGTGCGAGACGCTCGGCGCCGAGCGCGCGATCAATTACCGCGACGAGGACTTCGTCGCCGTGGTCAAGGAGTGTACCGGCGGCGAGGGCGTCGACGTCATCCTCGACATGGTCGGCGGCGACTACGTGCAGCGCAACCTCGAGGCGCTGGCGCCCGAGGGTCGGCTCGTGCACATCGCCCTCCAGCAGGGCCACAAGGTCACCGTCAACTTCCTGCCGCTGATGTTCAAGCACCTGACGATCACGGGCTCGCGCCTACGCGCCCGCCCCCTAGCCGAAAAGGCCGAGATCGCCGATGCTTTGCGCGCCCGCGTGTGGCCGCTGTTCGAGGCCGGCCGCCTGCGGCCGGTCATCGACTCGACGCACCCGCTCGCCGCCGCGGCGGGCGCGCACGCGCGCATGGAAGCGGGTACCCATACCGGCAAGATCGTGCTGACCGCCTGATCCGCCGGCCCCGGCCCGCGCGCCGTTCTTTTCCGCGGGCCGCAATCGTGTTTAACTCGGCGCCATTCGAGAGGAGGGCCGGCGATGGGTGCCGGCCTCCCGAGGAGACTTGATGACCCTTCCGCTCATGCCCAAGGCCACCGCCGTGTGGCTGGTCGAAAACACGTCGCTCACCTTCGAGCAGATCGCCGCCTTCTGCGGCTTGCATCCGCTCGAGATTCAGGGGATCGCCGACGACGAGGTCGCGATCGGGATCGTCGGCCTCGATCCCATGACCAACGGCCAGCTCACGAAGGACGAAATCGTGGCCTGCGAGGCCGATCCGAAGCGCCGGCTGACGCTGGCCGAGTCGCGGGTGCCGATACCGCAGGCGCGCGGCAAGGGCCCGCGCTATACGCCCGTCGCCAAGCGCCAGGACCGCCCCAACGCCATCAGCTGGCTGCTCAGGTTCCACCCCGAACTCACCAACAGCCAGGTCGTCAAGCTCGTCGGCACCACGAAGCCGACGATCAACGCCATCCGCGACCGCACCCACTGGAACATTACCAACATCAAGCAGCAGGACCCGGTCTCGCTCGGCATGTGCTCGCAAATCGAGCTCGACGAGGCGGTCGGCCGGGCCGCCGCCCGGTTGCGCGCGGCGGAAGCACGCGAGCGCAAGGCGGCGCGGCGGGCGGAAAAGGCGAAGCTCGCCGAAGCCGAAGAGGGCGCGTCCGCTGCGTCTACGGAGATGCCGGTGGACGAGCCGGAGCCGGATCCATTGGACGTGCCGGCGGAGGCGGCCGCCGACGAGCGGACAGGGGAATCAGTAAACGCGCCGGCGGAGGAGCGTGGCGAGGACGCGGAGCCGGCGAGCGTCGTGAGCGCCGAGCCCGCGCCCGAGGAGCCTGCCGCGGCGTCGTGGGGCGTCGCGCCCGTGGAGCCCGCCCCCGCCCCGGAGCCCGTGGCCGACAAGGCCGGTGAGGAGGCACCGAAAGCCCCCGAACCGCCGCCCACCTAAACTCGGCCGCGGAGGAAGGCGACTCACTGCCGGCCTCCTCCTCTTGTTCGTACCCCTCCCCCTACCCCCTCCCACAAGGGGGGTGTGGGTCTGGTATGGAAAATCTAAGTCATTGATTTAGTGCGTTTTTGTGTCGAGACGAACGGCCGAAAACGGCTATTCGTGACAATGGGCCGCTCCAAGGCAGGATTTTGTCACGACGGCAGGGTCGAGCAGGGGAAGGTGGGAACGCTCCGCACCGCCAGAAGCGGTACGATGCCGTGTCTCGAAACCCAACATCGGGAGCATTCCCATGGCAGTATCCCGCCTCCGGCGCCTTCGTCCATCGATCTTTCCGGCCTGCCTCCTCGGGTCGTCGAGGCGGCCGCCCGGGTGCTCGCACTGTGTCGCGAGGAGCTTCGTTCCGAGCCGCGCCCCGAGGCGCCCGAGGAGGTCGAGTTGCGGGTGCGTGAGGCCACGAACGAGTTCGCTCGCGATGTCATGGGCGCCGTCATCGAGAACCGGGACGATGGCGCTTCCCGGATCGAGCGGGACGGGCAGAGCTGGTTCCGGGTCGCGGTGACGCCGAAGACGATCATGACCTCGCTCGGTCCGGTGACCTACCGGCGAGCGCGTTACCGCAGCGGCGCGAGCGGGGCATCGCGGGTGGCCGGTCGACGAGAGCCTGGGCCTCGTCGACGATTACCTGACGCGGCCGGCGGCCGAACTCGGTCTGCTGATGATGGGTCGCTGCACGGCCCGGGAAGCGGCGGCGTTCTTTGCGAAGACCGGCGCCATGACGCCGTCGGTGAGCGCCTGACCCTGAGCATGCACGAATGCTGGGAGAGCCTCGGCCCGGAGACGCTGGGCAGCATCCGTGAGGCCGAGGGCATACCGCAGGACGCGACCACCGCCTCGGTCTCCCTCGACGGCGTCATGGTGCCGCTGAGACCCGGCGAGGACGGTCGCGCCAAGGCCTCCTGGCGCGAGGCCGCCTGCGGCACGGTCTCCTTCCACGACGCCAAGGGCAAGCGCCTGAAGACCCTCTATCTCGGCCCCATGCCGGAGAGCGGCAAGCTCACGCTGAAGGCGCAGCTTGCAAGCGAAGTCGCACACATCAGGCGAGCACGCCCCGAGATCGAGATCGTCGCTATCGCCGATGGTGCCGCCGACAACTGGACCTTCCTGGAGACCCTGTCGCCCGAAACCGAGGTGATCGACTTCTGGCATGCTTGCGAACATCTGCAAACCGCGTCCGACCATGCCGTGGCGCCCGGCTGGTTCGAGAAGTACCGCGAGATCCTCCGTCACGATCCCCGTGGCGTCGCCAAGGTGATCCGGGCGCTGCGCCACCTTCGCGATGCCGCCGCTGCGCCGGACCGGGCCGAGACCGAGCGGGAACTCGCCTTCTTCCGCAAGCATCGCCATCGCATGCGCTACCACGCCCTGAAGGAAGAGGGCATCGCCATCGGCTCAGGCGTGGTCGAGGCTGCCAACAAGATCCCTGGTGACACAGCGCATGAAGCGCTCCGGCATGCGCTGGCGGATCGTCGGCGGACAGGCTGTTCTGACCTTCCGCGCCCTGATCAAATCCGGCCGCTTCGAGCGCGCATGGAAGGCCCTGATCAGCGCAACCGACACACCGGCCAACGACAACATCAGTCCACGTGCAGCAGCCATGGCAATCGCTGCCTGAACTCAACGAACCAAGCCGCAGACATCACTGCCATGCGAGACTCGCACCCCACAAGGGGAGGGGAAATGATGGTGCGATGTTGGTTTCTTAGCCCTCCCACAAGAATGGGAGATTGTGGGGCTAAGTCGGTTTGTTGGCCCTCCCCCTTGATGGGGGAGGGTTGGGAGGGGGTGAACGCGGCGGATTGCGCAAGCAAGTAGACCCCATGACCGCGCGAACCCGGGCCTTTGGAGTGTAGACCGCGCGTGCGACCGGGCGCCTCCGGCGACCAGTGGCCGCGCCGCCTGCCCCCGGCTGCCCGTTGCCTCAGCCCGCCTTGGCCAGGCCGACGCCCTTGAGTGCCTCGGTGATCTCGTCGAGGATGACGGGATCGTCGATGGTCGCCGGCATCCGGTATTCCTCGCCGTCGGCGATCTGGCGCATGGTGCCGCGCAGGATCTTGCCCGAGCGCGTCTTGGGCAGGCGCTTGACCACCGCGGCGGTGCGGAACGAGGCGATGGGCCCGATGCGCTCGCGCACGAGTTGCACGACCTCGCCGACGATGTCGCCGTGCTCGCGGTTAACGCCCGCGGAGAGAACGGCGAAGCCCACCGGCACCTGCCCCTTGATGTCGTCATGGACGCCGATCACCGCCGCCTCGGCGACGTCGGCGTGCGAGGCCAGCACCTCCTCGATCGCCCCCGTCGACAGCCGGTGACCGGCGACGTTGATGATGTCGTCGGTGCGGCTCATGACGTAGAGATAGCCGTCCTCGTCGAGGTAGCCGGCGTCCGCCGTCATGTAGTAGCCGGGGTATTGGGACAGATAGGAGTCCTTGTAGCCGTCGTCGTTGTTCCACAACGTCGGCAGGCAGCCCGGCGCGAGCGGCAGCTTGAGGACGATGGCGCCGGTCTCGCCCGCCGCTACCTCCTGGTTGTCCTCGTTCACCACGCGCACGTCGTAGCCCGGCACCGACTTGGTCGGCGAGCCGTGCTTGACCGGCAGCGCACCCAGCCCGACGCAGTTGGCGGCGATCGGCCAGCCGCTCTCGGTTTGCCACCAGTGATCGATGACCGGCTTTCCCAGCGCGCGCTCCGCCCATTCGAGCGTGTCGGGATCGGCGCGCTCGCCGGCCAGGAACAGCGTACGGAAATGGTCGAGATTGTACTTCTTGACGTACTCGGCCTTGGGGTCCTGCTGCTTGATGGCGCGGAAGGCGGTCGGCGCGGTGAACAGGGCCGAGACCTTGTGCTGCGAGATGACGCGCCAGAAGGCGCCGGGGTCGGGCGTGCCCACCGGCTTGCCCTCATAGAGAATCGTGGTGCAGCCGTGGATCAGCGGCGCATAGACGATGTAGGAGTGGCCGACCACCCAGCCCACGTCCGAGGCCGCCCAAAACACCTCGCCGGGCTCGATCCCGTAGATGTTCGACATCGACCACTTGAGCGCGACCGCGTGGCCGCCATTGTCGCGCACCACGCCCTTGGGGATACCCGTCGTACCGGAGGTGTAGAGGATGTAGAGCGGGTCGGTGGCGGCGACGTCGACACAGGACGTCGGCAGCACGTTGGCGGTGACCTCGTGCCAATCGTGGTCACGGCCCTCGACCATGGTGGCCTCCGCCTGCGGGCGCTGCAGGACGATGCAAGCCTCGGGTTTGGCGGTGGCGAGGTCGATGGCCGCATCGAGCAGCGGCTTGTAGGCCACGATCCGGCCCGGCTCGAGGCCGCAGCTCGCGGCGACGATCACCTTGGGTGCCGCGTCGTCGATGCGGGTCGCGAGCTCGTTGGCGGCGAAGCCGCCGAACACCACCGAGTGGATCGCACCCAGGCGGGCGCAGGCGAGCATGGCGATTACCGCCTCCGGGACCATCGGCATGTAGACGATGACGCGGTCGCCGGCGACGACGCCCAAGCCCTTGAGCGCGCTCGCAAACAGCGACACGCGGTCGCGCAGCGCGCGGTAGGTGATGGACTCGATGGTGCCCGTCATCGGGCTGTCGTAGATCAATGCCGGCTGGTCGCCGCGCCCGGTATGGGCGTGGTAGTCGAGCGCGTTGTAGCAGGTGTTGAGGATGCCGCCGGCAAACCAGCGCGTGATCGGGGTCGCGCTCGAATCGAGCACCTTGTCCCACTTCTTGGTCCACATGATGTCTTCGGCCGCCCTGGCCCAAAACCCCTCCGGGTCCTCCTGCCAGCTCGTGTAGACCCTGTCGTAGGTACTCGTCATCTCGTCCCCCTGCCGGCTGCACGGTGGCGCAACGTGATCACAACCAAACTACCCTTGCGTTTCGTTTGTCAACCGGCCCGCCCCGCCGTTGATCGGGCGCGCCCAGTTCGCGTAGCTTTGATCCACCCGCGCCAGCGCGGGCGCCCGGCAGTTGGGAGAAGACCATGGCCTCGCACCCCTACGATACCGACCTCGACAAGGTAGCGGCCAACTTTCAGCCGCTGTCGCCTCTCGGCTTCCCCGAGCGCAGCGCCGCCGTCTTCCCCGATCATACGGCCGTCATTCACGGCTCCCAGTCCTTCACCTATGCTGAGTTCTTCGCGCGTTGCCGCCGGCTCGCCGGCGCGCTCGCCGGCCGCGGCATCGCCGCGGGCGACACGGTGGCGGTGATAGCGCCCAACATCCCGGCCCTGCTCGAGGCGCATTACGGGGTGCCGGCCGCGGGCGCCGTGTTGTGTGCGATCAACACCCGCCTCGATGCACGCACCGTCGCCTTTATCCTCGAGCACGGCGGCGCCAAGCTGCTGCTCACCGACCGCGAGCTGAGCCCGGTGGTCAAGGAGGCGCTGGCGCTGCTCGAGCGCCCGCCCGTCGTCATCGATATCGACGATCCACTCGCGCACGCCGGCGAGCTCCTCGGTGAGAAGGACTACGAGGCCCTTCTCGACGAAGGGCCGGCGGACCATCCGTGGCGCCTGCCCGAGGACGAATGGCAGGCGATCGCGCTGAACTACACCTCGGGCACGACCGGCAATCCCAAGGGCGTCGTCTACCACCACCGCGGCGCCTACCTCAACGCACTCGGCAACCTGCTCGTCTGGCACGCTCCGGCCCACCCGGTATACCTGTGGACGTTGCCGATGTTTCACTGCAACGGCTGGTGCTTCACCTGGTCGGTGTGCGCCGCGGCCGGTACCCACGTCTGCCTCAGGCGCGTCGAGGCGAAGGCGATCTACGACGCCATCGCTGAACACCGGGTGAGCCACTTCTGCGGCGCTCCGGTGGTCATGAACGCGCTCATCAACGCCCCCGCCGAGCACAAGCGCAAGATCGAGCACACGATCAGCGCGATGACCGCGGGCGCGCCGCCGCCGAGCACCGTCCTGGCGGGGCTCGATCGCGAGGGCATCGGCGTCACCCACGTCTACGGCCTGACCGAGACCTACGGGCCGGCGGTGGTGAGCGCCTGGCACCGCGAGTGGGATACGCTGCCCGATGCCGAGCGCGCAGCCACCAAGGCCCGCCAGGGCGTGCGCTACCCGGTGCTCGAGGAGCTCATGGTCGCGGACCCGGCGACGTTGGAACCGGTGCCCGCCGACGGCGCCACCATGGGCGAGGTCTTTTTTCGCGGCAACATCGTCATGAAGGGCTACCTCAAGAACGCCAGCGCCAGCGAGGAGGCCTTCGCCGGGGGCTGGTTCCACTCCGGCGATCTCGGCGTCGTGCACACCGACGGATACATAGAGCTCAAGGATCGCTCCAAGGACATCATCATCTCGGGCGGCGAGAACGTGTCCAGCATCGAGGTCGAGGAGGCGCTGTATAAGCACCCCGCGGTCCTCGAGGCGGCCGTGGTGGCGCGGCCCGACGAGACCTGGGGCGAGACCCCGTGCGCCTTCGTGACGCTCAAGGCGGACGCCGGCACGGTGACCGCGGACGATATCATCGGCCATTGCCGCGACAACATGGCCCACTTCAAGGCGCCGAAGACGGTGGTCTTCGGCGAGCTGCCGAAAACCTCGACCGGCAAGATCCAGAAATTCAAGCTGCGCGAGCGCGCGGGCGCGCTCTAGGGCCTAGCAGCGGCGCGGCCGATCAGGGCCGCGGTCTCCGCCTCGCCGAGCTCCGGGAAGGCGGCACGCACCAGCGCGGCGAGGTCCGCGCGATCCGCCTCATCCACCGCGATTCCGGTCGCGGCGAGGTAGTCGGCGAGGTTGCGCGCGGCGGTGGCGGCGGGCCCGGCCCGTGATTGCGCCTCGGCGAGGGGCTCGACGCCCGCGGCCAACGCCAGCTGTTCGACGTGCTCGGCGTCGACCTCGACCGCGAGTACGCGCCCGCGCAAGGCGGCCGCGAGGTCGCCTGGCGCGGTCGCTTGCCCGAGGCGAGTCCGGACCGCACGCAGCGGCTCCAACACCTCGGTCCGCCACGCGGCTACTTCGGCGACCAGGCGCTCGATCCGTCGCACCCCGAGCACGCCGCGGGCGGTCGCCGCGCACCAGCAGCACAGCAGCAGGAGATTGGCGTCGGTGCCGCGTCGGCGCTGCAGCCCGAGGCAGGCGGCGGCCGCCTCGGGCTTGGCGTAAAGCACCAGCGAGTAGTCCCAGAAGGGGTGGTCGGGAAACGTCGGACTCACGGCGGCCCGGCCCGCCCGGGCGGCGATTGTCGTGCCGGCCTCAGCCACTTTCTGCTATCATGACGACAGCCACAGACCGACCGCGGAGACCGATGGCGACCCGAGAGGAAATGGCGAAACAGCTGGTCGATCTGCAGACCGAGCATCGCGACCTCGACCAGGCGATTGCGGCCCTGACCGCTGCGGCCGACTACGACCGGCTCCAGGTGCAACGCTTGAAAAAGCGGAAGCTGTCGCTGAAAGACCACATCACGCGGCTCGAAAGCAAGCTCCTGCCGGACATCATCGCGTAGTCGGGCACAGGCGTGGACAGGGGGCCCAACGCCCGGCGCGATTCGGCTCGGGCGCCGCCGGTTCTGACTTAGCCGCCGGCCTTCATGCTCTGCTTGTGCGCATACATCGCGCGGTCGGCCTCGGCCAGCGCTCGTCCCGGGTCCTCGCCCGCCTGGAAGGTGTAGATGCCGTAGGCGACTTCGAGCTGGATACGCTTCCCGGCCCAGGTAAAGGGCGCGCGGCGCATCGACTCGACGAGCGCTTCGGCCTTCTCGATCGCCCCAGCGCGGTCGGTGTGGGCGAGGATGATGCCGAACTCGTCACCCCCCAACCGTCCGACAACGTCGGACTCGCGGATGCTCTGCAAGAAGATGTTGGAGACCACGTGCAGCGCCTCGTCGCCGGCCGCGTGGCCGTAGGTGTCGTTGATTCCCTTGAAGCTGTTGACGTCGAAGTCAACGAGGCTCGAGGGCGTCTCGTAGCGCTCGACGTAGGACATCACGCGCGACAACTCGCGCACGAACGCACGTCGGTTGGCGATCGGGATCAGGGTATCCTGGTCGGCCAGGCGCTCGAGGTGGGCGCGCCGCTCGCGCGTGCGCTCGAGATCGCCGCGTAGCCGGCCGACCTCCTCCATCAGCGTGACCAGCGCTTGACGCACCTTGGGCGTGAGCTCCGGCTCGGGGATGCCCATGACTGACATGGTGTCCTGGATCGGGCGCGGTGGGGTGACGGACTCGGGCGCGCGCGCCCGGGCCGCGGGGCGGCCAATCTCGGTGTTGCGGGAGATCCGTGGCGAATCGCCGATCTTCATGTGCGAGGCCCCCGTGGAGATCAAGGCTCACGCCAGTGTACCACAGCGCGCGGCTCGGGTCAGGTGAGCGCCGTCACGTTCCCTTGCACCGTCGGGGCGCACGCCTATAATCGCCGCTCTTTTCGGCTGGGAGCCCCGCATCATGGCCGGTGAAGCACTCGTCGGCATCCTCATGGGAAGCGCCTCGGACTGGGACACCATGCGCCATGCGGCGGAGACCCTCGAAGCGCTCGACATCCCTCACGAGGTGCGCGTCGCATCGGCCCACCGGACGCCGGAGCGGGCGCGCACCTACGCGACAAGCGCGCGTGAGCGCGGCCTCAAGATTATCATCGCCGGTGCCGGGGGCGCTGCCCACCTCGCCGGCGTGACGGCGGCGCACACGCCGCTCCCCGTTCTCGGCGTGCCGATCGAGACCAAGGCGCTCGGGGGCATGGACAGCCTGCTGTCGACGGTGCAGATGCCGGGCGGCATTCCGGTCGGTACATTGGCGATCGGCAAGGCGGGGGCCATCAATGCGGCTCTGCTCGCCGCCGCGGTGCTCGCGCTCGGCGACGAGAAGACGGCGGCCGCGCTCGATGCGTGGCGCGACCGCCAGGCGGCGGCCGTCCCCCAAACCCCGGACTAGGGCGCCTGCGACGCAGCGCTACGCGCGCCCGCGCCCGCGGCCTCGTCGCGGTGCCGGTGTCACGGCCTTGGCGAAGCGTTCGAGGCGGCCCCTGAGCGCGCCGATTTTCATCACTTCCGCGATGCGGCGGTCGAGGAAGGCCCAGGTGTCGGCGCAGTCGGGCGAGCGGTCGTCGAACCAGTAGAGCAGGGTCGAGCTGTAGACCGCGGCGAGCAGTGCGCGCTTGGTGTAGAAGCTGAAATCGGTCGCCGTATCGCCGCAGGCCCGCCACATGTCGTCGATGGTGCGATAGAGCTCGGCAAGCGCCGCAGGCGCGTTGGCCGGGTGGGCGCTGAAGGCGACCGCCCCGCGCACCGCCTCACGGTGTGGCGCCACGAGCTCGAGCCGGCAGCGCACCGCCGCCGCCACGCGCTCGCGCACGCGCAGCGCGCCGAGGTCGCGCTCGGCGAGGGCGGCGCGCATGCGCCGGTCCGTCTCGGCGTTGAACAGTGAGACGACCTCGCGTACGCCACCGGGAAAGGCGCGCGCCGCCATACTGGGCGGGTAGCCGAGATCGGCGACCCTGGTCTTAAGGCTCGCGGCGGACCAACCCTCGAACGGCACGTGCTCGAGCATGCGCCCGAGAATCGCGCGCCGCTCGCTCTCCAGGTGGTGTCGCATACGCGAGTGCTTCCGTTGCGCGCCTCAGCCCTCGGCGATCTCGCCGGCCGCCACGGGCGCCTCTTCGTCCGCCTCGAGGTGGTACTTCCACTCGGTAAGGTACACGAGCGAGGCCAAGTCCGTCATGCGCCGGGGATAGAGCATGCCGTCGAGGTGATCGCACTCGTGCTGCACCACCCGGGCATGGAAACCGAGCGCGTCGCGCGCGAGCGCGGTCCCCTCGAGCGTCAAGCCCGAATAGCGGATGTGCGTGTAGCGGGGCACGAGGCCACGGAGCTCCGGGAGTGACAGGCAGCCCTCCCACCCTTCCTTTGTCTCCTCGCTGAGGGGCTCGATCACCGGATTTACGAGCACCGTGAGGGGGGCAGGCTCGGGCGATTCCTCATCGTCGGCCGGCTCGCCGTCGGGCGGGGCGCGGAAGATGACGATGCGTAGTGGCGCATAGACCTGCGGTGCGGCCAGGCCGAGACCCTCGGCATCGGCCATGGTCTCGAACATGTCGGCAACGAGCCGGCGAACCGCCGGCGCGGTCGGGTCGTCGACCTCGGCCGCGCGACGGCCGAGGACAGGGTGGCCCATGCGTGCGATCTTCAGAATGGCCATGGCGCTAATATGGGTGCGCTAGCTGTGCGGGTAAACCTGTGAACGCACGCTCGGCGCCGCGGAACGGGGCGGGGGCGAGGCAAATCGCCTTCACATCGCGCCATCGCTGTGGTATCAACCGCGGCCCGCTCAGGAGCGCAGACCCGCGCCACAGCGAGAAGGAGGAGCGACCTGGTACAAGTCCTTGTCCGCGACAACAACGTCGATCAGGCCCTGCGCGCGCTCAAGAAGAAGATGCAGCGCGAGGGCATCTACCGCGAAATGAAGCTGCGCAACTACTACGAAAAACCGTCCGTCAAGCGTGCCCGCGAGCAGGCCGAGGCCATTCGGCGGGCCCGCAAACTGGCCCGCAAACGCGCGCAGCGCGAAATCTAGCTCCCTCCGTGGGACGACCGCGCCCGATCCGGCACCGCCACTTGGCCGCCCTCTTGCGGGGGCGGCCTTCTAGCTCGGCGCGCGTGTCGAGAGCACCTCATAGGCTTGCGGCTCGATGGTGGCCCTGCCGGTCCCGATGAATTCCATGAACGCAACACCGGCGTCGGCCCGCCAATCGGGGCTCGCCATGCACGCCTCGGAATCGGCGAGCGAGCGCCACTGCAGGTATTGCACCAGGCGCGTGCCGTCGGTGCTCTTGTGCAGGCTCGCCGACACGAAGCCCGGCTGCTTGGCGAAGAGGGGCTCGGCGGCGAGAGCCAGCTCGGTCAGCGCATCCTGATCCTCGGGCTTCACCGTCATCAGCACCATCACCGTCGTCACGCCCGAGTCCTTGTCGATCACCATCATCGCGTCGCCCTCCGGCTCGCGCCTAGAGCGCCTTCAGGATGCCCTCGGTCATCTTCTTGGCATCGCCGAACAGCATCATGGTCTTGGCGCTGTAGAACAGCTCGTTATCGATCCCGGCATAGCCCGCCGATAGGCTACGCTTGACGAAAAGCACCGTCGCCGCGTTGTCGACGTCGAGGATCGGCATGCCGTAGATCGGGCTCTGTGGATCGTTCTTCGCGGCCGGGTTGGTGACGTCGTTGGCGCCAATGACGAAGGCGACGTCGGTGGCGGCGAAATCGCTGTTGATCTCGTCGAGTTCGAGCACCTCGTCGTAGGGGACGTTGGCTTCGGCCAGCAGCACGTTCATGTGCCCCGGCATGCGCCCCGCGACGGGGTGTATGGCGTAGCGCACCTGAACGCCTTCGGCCTTGAGCTCATCCGCCATTTCGCGGACGACGCGCTGGGCCCGCGCGACCGCGAGCCCGTACCCCGGCACGATGATGACCGAACGCGCGTTCTTGAGGATGAAGGCGCCGTCCTCGGCGCTGCCCGATTTGACCGCCTGGCCACGATCGCCGCGCGCCGCGCTGGCGTCGCCGCCCCCGAAGCCGCCGAGGATGACGCTGACGAACGAGCGGTTCATTCCCTTGCACATGATGTAGCTGAGGATGGCGCCGGACGAGCCGACGAGGGCGCCGGTGATGATGAGGGCGGTGTTCTCGAGGGTAAAGCCGATGCCCGCCGCGGCCCAGCCCGAGTAGGAGTTGAGCATCGAGATCACCACCGGCATGTCGGCGCCGCCGATGGGGATGATGACGAGCATGCCGAGGAGAAAGGCGAGCCCGGTCATGGTCCAAAACGAGGCCGCCGACTGGGTGAGGGTGAAATCCGCGGCGAAGCCGACAATGGCGACGCCGAGCAGGAGGTTGAACCAGTGCTGGCCGGGGAAGACGATCGGGTTGCCGGTCATCAGATCCTGGAGCTTGGCGAAGGCGATCACCGATCCGCTAAAGGTGATGGCGCCGATCACCACGCCGACCGACATCTCGATCAGGCTCGCGGTCTTGATGGCGCCGGGCGTGCCGATGCCGTAAGTGTCGGGCGCGTAGAAAGCCGCCGCGGCCACGAGCACGGCCGCCATACCGACGAGGCTATGGAACGCGGCCACGAGTTGCGGCATCGCCGCCATTTGAATACGCAGCGCCACCGCGGTGCCCACGGCGCCGCCGACGAGAAAGCCGGCGATGATCAGGTCATAACCGACCACCGTCGGGTTGAGGACCGTGGTGGCCACGGCAATCGCCATGCCGGCGATGCCGTAGAGGTTGCCGCGGCGCGCCGTGTCCGGCGAGGACAGGGCGCGCAGTGCCATGATGAAGCAGATGGCGGCGACCAGATAGGCGACGCCGGAGAGGTTGGCTGACACCCGCGCCTACTTCCTTCTGAACATGCGGAGCATGCGCTGGGTGACGACGAACCCGCCGAAGATGTTGACGGCGGCGAGCGTAATGGCGACCAAGCCGAATATCTTGGGCAGGTTCAGCTCCTCTGGCCCGGCCGCGATCAGCGCACCGACGATAATGACGCTTGAGATGGCGTTGGTGACCGACATCAACGGCGTATGCAGGGCCGGCGTGACGCTCCACACCACGTAGTAGCCGACGAAAATAGCCAGCGCGAAGATCGTCAGGCGAAAGACGAAGGGGTCGACGGGCAGCGCCTCCATCGCTCACGCCGCCTTCTGCTGGAGCAGCGGATGAACCACCTTGCCGTCGCGCGTGAGCAGCGTTCCGCGCACGATCTCGTCGTCCCAGTCGATCTTGAGCGCGTGGGTTTCGGGGTCGATCAGGGGGGTGATGAAGTTGACCAGGTTGCGCGCGTAGAGGCTGCTCGCATCGACCGCGATGCGGCTCGGGACGTTGGCGTGGGCGATGATCCGCACGCCGCCCTCGGTCACCTCCTGGTCGGCCTTCGATAGCGTGCAGTTGCCGCCCGCCTCGACCGCGAGGTCGACGATGACCGATCCCGGCTTCATGCCGCGAACCATGTCCTCGGTAATCAGCACCGGCGCGCGCTTGCCCGGTATCAGCGCGGTACAGATCGCGATGTCGTGGCGCTTGAGCTGCCCGCCGATCAGGCCCGCCTGGCGGCGCTGGTAGTCCTCGCTCATCGTGCCGGCATAGCCGCCGGCGCCCTCGCCCAACTCGCCCTCGGCGCGCGGCACCTCGATGAACGCTGCACCCAGGCTCTCGACCTCCTCATGCGCGGCGGCGCGTACGTCGAAGGCGCTGACGATGGCGCCCAGGCGGCGCGCGGTGGCGATCGCCTGCAGTCCGGCGACGCCTGCGCCCAACACCAGCACCCGCGCCGGCGCGATGGTCCCCGCCGCGGTCATCATCATCGGCATGGCCCGGCCGAAGGCGACGCTGGCGTCGAGCACCGCCTTGTAGCCGGCGAGGTTGGCCTGGGACGACAGCACATCCATGTTCTGTGCGCGCGTGATCCTGGGCATAAGCTCGAGCGCGAAGGCAACGAGGCCGCGGTCCGCGTAGGCCGCCACCTGTTCCGGGTGCGCGAGCGGCTCGAGCAGGCCGACGAGCGTGGCCCCGGGCCGCATCAGTCCGACCTCGTCGGTCCCCTCGGCGCCGCTTTGTGGGCGCCTTACCTTGAAGACGACGTCCGCCTCGGCGAGCGCCGCCTCTTCGCCAGGGGCGATCGCGGCGCCCGCGTCCTCGTACGCCGCATCGGGGAAATCGGCGCCTGCGCCGGCACCAGCCTCGATCACCACGTCGGCACCCAACGCCACGAGCTTCTTCACCGCCTCCGGCGAAGCCGCGACCCGCTTTTCGCCCTGGTGCCGCTCCCTGGGGACGGCGATCTTCATGATTGTGTCCGCATAGCTGGACCCACAACGTCAGAGGCGTTTCAGTTGCGCACGATCAACCCGGGCGACCCGCACCGGGACAGCCGGGGAATGCGCGCCACCGCCGGTTCTACAACAGGGCCCAGGCCGAAATGATGAGAGTGACGACCGTCAGGGTAATCATCGTCTTGGTCAGCCGCGTGAAAGAGCGCCACGCGCGCTCCTGCTGTTCGATTTCCATGCGAGCGTCTCTGACTGGGTTGTGAGGTCCTGGCGCCACAGGCCGTAGCGCAGCCCGCGCGCACTATATCAAACCGCAATCGCCGATCAACCGGGGCCTCTCCCGCTCGCGTTCTTTTGATGGACTCGCACCGACGCGGTTTCCCGGTAGAAGGCAAAGAGGCCGCCGCCGACGATCAAGAGCGCGCCGACGAAGGTCCAAATGTCCGGGAAATTGCCAAAAATGACGTAGCCGAGCATCGCCGACCACAGGATATGAAGGTAGGTGTAGGGCTGGATACTCGATGGCGTGGCGTGCTCCAGCGCCTTGATGAGCAGGTAGTGCCCGACGCCGCCGGACGCGCCCAGGGCCACGAACCCGAACCAACCGGCGAGGTCGGGCGCAGTCCAGAAGAACGGGGCCCACGCGCTCGAGGCCACCATCCCGATGAGCGCCGTGTAGAGCAGCGTGGTCAGCGCCGGCTCGGTCGCTCCGAGCAGGCGCGTGATGATCACGAACAGGGCGTTCGACAGCGCCGTGATGAGCACGATCGAGAGCGCCCAATGCGCGACCCCCAGACCAGGCCGCATGATCACGAGAACGCCCGCGAAGCCGATCGCCACGGCGACCCATCGGCGCGCGCCAACGCGCTCGCCCAACATGGGAACCGAGAGGGCCGTCACCAGAAGCGGTGAGAGATACAGGACCGAGGTGGCATCGGCGAGCGGGACGTAGCTGATCGCGAAGAAGAACGACATCGTCGCCGTGAGCACCAACAGCGACCGCACCAGATGCAAGCCGAATCGCCGTGTACTCAGGCAACGCAGCACGCCGCTCGGGGCCATCAGCGCGAGCGTAAAGATCGCATGGAAGAAGAAGCGCGCCCACATGACCTGGGGCACGGAATACGTCGCGCTGAGATGTTTCGCCGTCGCCTCGAGCACGCCAAACACCAGTATCGCGCACAGGAGATAGGCGATGCCGAGCGCTGGCGTGCCGCCGCGCTCCGGTCCCGGCGCCGCCCTCAAGGGAGCGCGATTCCGGCCCGCTTCAACGCCCGGACTTGGCGGCGTTCGAGCTCCGCCTCGTCGAAGCCATCGATCAGATCGTGCAGCAGGCGGTGCCAATTGATGACCGCCTTGAGGCGCAGGAACACGCCGCCCAGCCCGATGGCGGCGCGGTCCATGAAAACGAACTCGGGCGGCGGCCGAACGCCACCGAGCTCGTGCAGGCGCCGGTGCACCTTCTCCGCCACCTCGACACCGTAAACGCCGCTCGACTCGAACTCCTGAATACGGCGCGGCCGGTCCTCGAGCAGCGGCGCGTAGACGAACTCGGCCCACAGATTGAGGGTGTCGATCACCTCCTTCGACAGCTTCTCGAACCCCCAGGTCTCGTAGGCGTGGACGGCGAGCGCCTCGTCGCCGGTGAGTAGCGCCCGATAGAGGTCGATCACGCCGCGCACGAACTTCGGCTTAAAGACGCGGATGCAGCCGTAGTCGAGCAGGTTGATGGTGCCCTCGGGAGCGACCGTATAGTTGCCGAGGTGGGGATCGGCGTGGATCACCCCATAGCGGTAGAAGGGCACGTACCAGGCCCGGAACAGGAGCTGGCCGAGATGGTCGCGCTCGGCCGCGGGGCGGTCGACGAAGTCCATCAGCGGACGGCCCTCGAGCCAGGACATGGTAAGCAGACGCCGCGTCGATAGCTCGTCGACGACGTCGGGCGTGTGTATGCCGCGCTCCGGCTTGAGCATTTCGCTGTACAGGCGCATGTGGCGGGCCTCGAGGTCGTAATCGAGCTCCTCGCGCAATCGCGCCGCGATCTCGCCATGGATGTTGCTGGTGTCGATGCTTTTGTCGTAGCGCTCGTAGATCGAGAACACGAGCTTAAGCTGGCGGACGTCGGCCTCGACGGCGGAAGCCATGTCGGGGTACTGCAGCTTGCACGCAAGCTCGCGGCCGTCATGGGCCCGGGCGCGGTGGACCTGGCCGAGGGACGCGGCCGCGGCGGCGACCGGCTCGAAGGACGCGAAACGCGCGCGCCAGTCGGGGCCGAGCTCGCTCGCCATGCGGCGCTTGACGAACGGCCCGCCCATGGATGGCGCGTTGGCCTGAAGCTGGGCGAGCTCGGCCGCGTATTCACGCGGCAGCGCCTCGGGGATCGTCGACATGATTTGCGCGACCTTCATCAGCGGCCCCTTGAGGCCGCCGAGCGCGCGGCGTAGCTCGGCCGCGTGGCGCGGCCGGTCGAGCGCGAGGCCGAACACCCGCTCGCCGGCCAGCCTCGCGGCCAGGCCGCCGACCGCGGTCGATACCTTTGCGTAGCGCTTGAGTCGGCCGGCCAGCCGGTCCTCGTCCCTGGCGCCGGCCATGGCGGAACCGGCTCAGTCCGCTTCGAGTTCGTCGATGAAGCCGGCGATGACCGCGAGCCCGCGCGACCAGAAGTCGGGGTCGTTGGCGTCGAGCCCGAATGGGGCGAGGAGCTCGCGGTGGCGGAGCGTGCCCCCGGCGCGCAGCATGGCCAGATAGCGCTCGGCGAATCCCGCCTCGGACTCGCGGTACAGCGCGTAGAGCGAGTTGACCAGGCAATCGCCGAACGCATAGGCGTAGACGTAGAACGGCGCGTGCAGGAAGTGGGAGATGTAGCTCCAGTAGTAGCGGTACCCGTCGTCGAAGCGGAACGCGGGGCCCAGGCTCTCGCCCTGTACCGCGAGCCAGATCTCGCACAGGCGCTCGGCCGAGAGCTCGCCGGCGCCGCGCTCGTCGTGGACCTGGCGCTCGAAGTCGTGGAAGGCGATCTGGCGCACGACGGTGTTGAGCATGTCCTCGACCTTGCCGGCGAGCATCACGCGCCGGCGCACCGGCTCGGTTTCGGCATCGAGCAGGGCTCGGAAGATGAGCTGCTCGCCGAACACCGAGGCGGTCTCGGCGAGCGTGAGCGGGGTGTCGGCCATCAGCGCGCCCTGCGGGCCCGCCAACACCTGGTGCACCCCATGGCCGAGCTCGTGCGCCAGCGTCATCACGTCGCGCGTCTTGCCGAGATAGTTGAGCAGTAGATAGGGGTGGACCGCGGGCACGGTGGAGTGGGCGAAGGCGCCGGGAGCCTTGCCGGGACGGGCCGGCGCGTCGATCCAGGCGTGATCGAAGAAGCGCTGCCCGATCGCCGCCAGCTCGGGCGAGAAGCGCGCATAGGCGCCGAGCACCACGTCGCGCGCCTCGGCCCACGACACGGTGCGATCGTCGGCTTCGGGCAGTGGCGCGTTGCGGTCCCAGTGCTCGAGCTTATCCTTACCGAGCCAGCGCGCCTTCAGCACATAGTAGCGGTGCGACAGGCGCGGGTAGGCGCCCTTCACCGCGGCCACCAAGGCCTCGACCACCTCGGGCTCGATCTGGTTGGCGAGGTGGCGAGCGGCGGCGGGGGAGGGGTAGCCGCGCCACTGGTCCTCGATCTCCTTGTCCTTGGCGAGGGTATTGGTGACGAAGGCGAACAGCCGGATGTTGGCGCCGAACACCCGGCCCAGACTCTTAGCCGCCTGCTCGCGTTTGGCCGCGTCCTTGTCGCTCAGCAGGTGCAGCGCCTGCTCGCTGGTCAGGTCCTCGCCGTCTACGGGAAATCGAAGCTCGGCCATCGTTTCGTCGAACAGGCGCGTCCACGCCGCGTGCCCGACCACGTCCTTCTCGTACAGCATCTTTTCGAGGTCATTGGCGAGCTGATAGGGCCTGAAGACGCGTATCTTCTCGAGCCAAGGCGTATAGTGCGCGAGCGCTGGCGCCTTCAGGCGCTCCTCGAACTCCGTATCCTCGAGGCGGATGAGGTCGAGGGAGAAGAACAGGAGAGTGGTGCCGATGCGGTTGAGGCGCTCGCGCGTGTTCTGCAGGAAGCGCGCGGCCTCGCCGTCGCTCAGATCGCCGGCGTACCGCAGAAAGGCGAAGCTCGAAATCCGCCCGAGCGATTCCTCGATGTCCTCGTAGGCGGTGACCGCGGCACCGAGCGCCTCGCCATCGAGGGTTTCGATGCGGCCCTGATAGCGCTCCACGAAGTCGCGCGCGGCGGCTTCGGCAGCCTGGATATCGCCCTCCAGCTCCGGCGAATCGGGACCCGGATAGAGGTCGCTCAAGTCCCATTCGGGGAGCTCACCGAGTTCGGTCTTGTCCGGCTGTTCGCTCATTTCTGCCTCGCCTGCCTCGCCTGCCTCGCCTGCCTCGCCTTTCGCGCCGGTATAGGCCATTCCCGCAGACCTGCCAAGGCGCGCAACCGGCCGGCGGTCCACCGCTTGAACAACACCGTCGTCGCCGTCGGGGACCAGTAAATATTACCCGGGTAATATTGACAAGCTAATTTCCCCCGGGTAATATTATGCCCGGGGCGAAAGAGATAGGACGACGAGTGACCTCCGAGCCGAAAATGTTCGCGGCCTTTGCCGGAGCTGACGTTATTGCCAGAGCTGACCTGGCCGATGTCGTGCGCCGCAGCAAGGATCGGCTCGACCGCCGGCCGGACGAGCGGATCGCCGTGTTCGACGATGAGACCGGGCGGCCGGTGGACATCGATTTTTCGGGCGAGAAGGCGGAGGTTCTGGCGAAGCTCGCCGACCACCCCTTGATCGCGCCGCCCCGGAAACGCGGGCCTGGGCGACCCAAGCTGGGTGTCGTCTCTCGCGAGGTGTCGCTCCTACCCCGCCACTGGAGTTGGCTCGCCGAGCAACGCGGCGGGGCGTCCGCGGCCCTGCGCAGGCTGGTCGACACGGCGCGGAAAGGGAACGCGGCGCAGGAGCGGACCCGCAAGGCCATCGATGCGGCGCATTGCTTCATGTGGGACATGGCGGGCGACCTACCGGGCTTCGAGGAAGCATCGCGCGCGTTGTTCGCGCAGGACTTCGAGGCTTTTGCCCAACGCATCGCGGAATGGCCAACGGGCATTCGCGAGCAACTGCAGCGCTACGTCACCAGGGCGCGGTCCGCCGCGCTGGAAGAAACTGCCGGACCGGACTGACGGCGTTGACTTCGTTTGCTATGGTGGCGCGCCAGTTCCTCACGTGCACCCAACCAGCGCATGACGATGCTCGTTACCGGTGTCGCCGGGTTCATAGGCTATCACTTGTGCGAGGCGCTTCTTGCCCGCGGCGAGAGCGTGATTGGCGTCGACAACCTCAGCCCCTACTACGACGTCGCGCTCAAGGAGGCCCGGCTCGCACGCCTCGAGCGGCACGCGGGGTTCACGATCTTGCGTCTCGATATCTCCGATCGCGAGGCGATGGCGGCCGAGTTTCACGACCGTACCGACATCGACCGTGTCGTCCACCTCGCCGCCCAGGCCGGCGTGCGCTACTCGATCGATCACCCGTTCGCCTATCTCGAGACGAACCTGACCGGACATTTGGTGATCCTTGAGCTATGCCGGCGGCTACCCGCGCTCGAGCACCTGGTCTATGCGAGCTCGAGCTCGGTCTACGGCGCCAATACCAAGCTGCCCTTCAGCACACACGATCGCGTGGAGCTGCCGAAGTCGCTCTATGCCGCGACCAAGCGGGCCGACGAGCTGATGAGCCAGTGCTATGCCCACCTCTACCGCTTCCCCCAGACGGGGCTGCGCTTCTTCACCGTCTACGGGCCGTGGGGCCGCCCCGACATGGCGCTCTATATCTTTACCAAGGCGATCTACGCCGGCGAGCCCATCCACGTCTTCAACAACGGCGACATGCGGCGCGATTTCACGTACATCGACGATATCGTCGCCGGCACCGTGGCGGTGCTCGACCACCCGCCGGTAATTGCCGACGATGAGGTGCCGCACCGCGTCTTCAACATCGGCAACAACCGGGTCGAGCACCTGTCGCATCTGATCGAGCTCATCGAGAAGGAGACCGGACGCAAAGCCGAGCTCATCCTGGAGCCGATGCCGCCGGCGGACGTCAAGGAGACGTATGCCGACATCGCGCCGCTGCAGGAGCTCGTCGGTTTTGCGCCCAAGCACACCATCGACGACGGCGTTCCCAAGTTCGTCGCCTGGTACCGCGACTACCACGGCCTCTAGGGCGGCAGGCCGAGCTGCCATGGCCCCGCGCAAACCAGCCCCACCGAGCGCGTCCCGGCGGCGCTCGCCGATCGCCATACCCCACGTCGAGGAGCTCGGCATCGATCTTATCGAGGCCGAGGGCGATCATGCCGTCCTCAGCCTGCCGTGGCAGGAATGGCTGGTCGGCAATCCCGATTCGGGGGTCTTGCATGGCGGCGTGATCACGACGCTGGTCGACACGGCCTGCGGCGTCGCCGTTCTGATCTCGCTCGAGCGGCCGGTGCCGATCATGACCCTCGATCTGCGCATCGACTATCTGCGGCCGGCGACGCCCCACCGCGATCTCTTGGCGCGCGCCACGTGCTACAAGGTCACGCGCCACATCGCCTTCGCCCGCGCCGAGGCCTATCACGCCGACAGTGACGAGCCGGTCGCCAACAGCGTCGGCACGTTCATACTCAATGTCGGCGCCCCGGTCGAGGGCACGACCTAGGCCGTGGCGCTCGGCGACGCCATCACCGCCGCAAAGGCGGCTCGCGATCCACAGCAGCTGATGGCCGCCGTCCCTTACGCGCGCTTTCTCGGGTTGTCGCTGGAGGTCGGCCCGGAGGGCCTGGTGTGCCGGCTCGCCTACAACGCACGCAACATCGGTAACCCGGTGCTACCGGCGCTCCACGGCGGCGTCATCGGGGCGCTCCTCGAAAGCACCGCGATCTTCCACCTGATCTGGGAGATGGAGGACGCGAGCATCCCCAAGACCATCAACATGTCGATCGATTTCCTCACGCCGGGCCGGCCAATCGATGCCTTCGCTCACGGCACGATCACGCGCCAGGGGCGGCGCGTGGCCAACGTGCGCATCGAGGCGTGGCAGGAGGAGCGCACAACCCGGATCGCGGCCGCGCACGGCCACTTTCTGCTCGCGTGAGGGGCACCGGCATTTTCAAGTTCAAGGAGGACAGACATGGCTGATCAAGGAAGCGCACTGATCGTCGGCGTCGGGCCAGGCCTGGGCGCCGCGCTCGGCCGCCGCTTTGCCGCCGCCGGCATGAGCGTCGCGCTGTCGGCGCGAAACGAGGCCAAGCTCGGTGCTTTCGTCGACGAGATCGCGGCCGCCGGCGGCACCGCCCGCGCCTATGCGGCCGACGGCACCGACGAGACGGCGGTCGCCGGGCTCATGGCCCGCGTCGAGGACGAGCTCGGGCCGCTCGAGGTCGCCGTCTACAACGCGAGCGGCCGCGTGCGCAAAAGCATCGTCGACATCGGCGCGGATGAATTCGAGCACGCCTGGCGCGGCGCCTGCCTGGGCGGCTTTCTTATGGGCCGCGAGGCCGCCAAGCGTATGCTCGCGCGCGGCCACGGCACCATCCTGTTCACCGGCGCCACCGCCAGCGTCAAGGCCTTCGCCCTGTCCGCCGGCTTTGCCGTCGGCAAGTTCGGGCTGCGCGCGCTGGCGCAAAGCATGGCCCGCGAGCTCGCGCCGAAGGGCCTCCACGTCGCCCACGTGGTCGTCGATGGCGGCATCGGGCGCGACGCGGGCGAGGCACGCCTCGATCCCGACGCCATCGCCGAGTCCTACTACCAGCTGCACGCGCAGGCCCGCAGCGCCTGGGCCTGGGAGATCGAGCTCCGCCCCTGGGTCGAAGCGTTCTAGCAGGGTGCTGAAAAAGTCATCATTGCCGGGCCTTGAACTCGGATTCATCGCCGAAATGAAATGAGATTTCGTGTCTTAGGGTGAAACCGTCTTCAATCTCGACCGATCCGATGCCCTGGGCTTCGTCCAGTTCGATGATCTGCCACTTTGCGGTCAGCGGCGTGCCGGTATCGCCCGTCATGTTGGCGCCTCCGCCAGCAGTCTGGGTAGTCGGACGAGGTTGTAGGCGGCCAAGGCCAGGGTGAACGAAGCGTCGACCCGGTGGCGGCCCCGGAATTTGGTCTTGCTCAATCCCGCGCTCGTCTTGACCCAGCCGAAGACCTCCTCGATGCGCTTGCGGCAACGTTGGCTGACGCCGTAACCGGGATGGCGCGTCGTGCGCCCGTCTATCTTGGTCTTGCGCCGCTTGCCGGTCTTGGTGACGTGGTCCTGGACGGCGATATGGGGGGTCACCTTGCGGTGCCGCAGTTCCTCGACAAAATCCGCGACGTCAAAACCCTTGTCCCCGCCCACCGTGATCCGACGCCGCCCGCCTCTACTCTCCACCGGGCGATGCCTGTCGATCAGATCAAGGGCGGCTTCGCGTTCCGCCGTGCCCGACGCAATGGTCACGCCGCCGCCGACTGCCAGACCATGGCGGTTCTCCGTCAGCGCATGGCCCATGTAACACAGCTTGCTTTCCCGGCCATTACCCTTGCGATAAAGCCGGGCGTCCGGATCAGTGGTGCTTGCATGGGTCGCGTTCGAGCGTTTCTCGCCATGAAAATCCCGCGCGGCGTTGCGCCCCGATCCCCCGTCGCCATCGTCCTCACCTTTGGGACGAAAGCTCTTCATCGACGCCCAGGCCTCGATCAATGTTCCGTCTACCGAAAAATGATCCCGGCTCAATAGTCCCCCTACCTTGTGGTGCTGGATAACCCCCGCAAGCAGCTGCCCCGAAACCTCCGCCTCCAGAAGACGGTCCCGGTTGTGGCAGAACGCGCTGGCGTCCCACACGCCATCGTCCAGCCCAAGCCCCACAAACCAGCAAAACAGCATGTTGAAGTTTAGCTGCTCCATCAGCTGACGCTCCGAGCAGATCGAATAAAACGCCTGCAACAGTAACGCTCGAAGAAGCTTCTCCGGCGGGATCGATGGGCGACCCATGTGGGAATAAAGCGTCTCGAACTCCGAAGATAGAGACCCCAATACGTCGTTCACGATCTCACGGATCAGACGCAGCGGATGATCATCCGGAACACGCTCTTCCAAGTCTACGTAGCTGAATAAATTGCCACTGCTTTGATCTCGACCCCGCATGCCATCCTCCATCACTCGAAGGAATCACAGAATCATGTCACAACTGCAAAGGCGAGGACTTTTTTAGCAGCCTGCTAGAGCGTGTACTTACTAACTGAAGGTTTCTTGCGACCCCATTGCAGACCTTCAGAGACCGGCCACGGGAGTGCCAGTCTTGACCCTAAGCGACATGCGGAGCTTGATATAGCGGGCACCAAAAGAGAAGCCCCGCGCGAGGCGGGGCACCACGGAGGCCGATACTTTCTGGTGCGCTAGTTCAGCCTGCGCCGGCGCACAGCAGAGAGGTATTGGGTCGCGCCCCGGACTTCACTGTCGATGCTCACATGGTGACCATGCACTACCTTAGCGACGAAGACCGCACGCACCACAGGGACGGTCTTCTAAGGGCGGGACTACCAGAGCAGTGAGCCGTTCTCGGTGGCTAGCGCGAATTTCCGCTCCTGGCTAACCCCGGACCTAACGGGCATGCTCGCGGTCCGTCCGGTCCACCTTCAAATGCGGACTCTCCAACGCCGACTTCCGCTTTCGGGGCGTTTCCTTCCGGTTCACCCGCAGGTCCGGACGTGCCAGGCGTAATCGGTGTACGGCAGCTCGTGACCCAACTGCGGCATTTTGCTGACGGGCACTACCCCCTCAGACTATCTCTTAATCATTATTGCCCTTGCCAGGGTCCGGGCATGCTAGGTGGCGCCCCGATAAGCGTCAAACGAGGCGCCGGAGAGGTTACTCGGCGGCGGCTTCGTGCGCGTGCGGCCGCGGCCAAATCATTGGGAACACGCTGTGATTGGCGTCGGCAGGAAATGCCTCACCGTGTTCCAGCCCGGGGCTGGTGTACGGCCGGATCGAGCGCGCCGTCGCGCGCACCGCATACCACGCATCGTCACCGACGAGCCGATAGCCAATCGCACGCCGGCGCCGGTCCGTCACATTGCCGGGTGCGCCATGAAGAAGACCGAGTTTGGCGATCAGGCAATCGCCCGGCTCGGTTTCGAACGAGATGATGTCGTAGTCGTCGCGATTGTTCTTAATATCGGGCATCGGCTCAACCTGGTCCTCAGGACGCGCGGACGCGACGTCGGCGTCGTGGCCACTCAGGAAGGAATGCCGATCGGGATCGCCGGTTGTCGTTGGCTCGAAGCGCCGGCCCGAGAGGTGAGAACCGCGCACCCATTCGACCGCACCGCTCTCTGCCGTTACGTGGTCGAGCGACAACCACAACCCCATCGTCTGGTTTCCCTCGCAAGGGTTGCCGTAGGTATCCTGGTGCCAGCGGGTTTCACCGTGCGGCGAATTCGGCTCTTTAACGAGAACGAAATCGTAGAGCAGGTTGACCCGCTCCGAGTTCATCGCCGCCGCTGCGATCTCCGGGACTGGAGAATCGCACGCCAATGCACGGAACTCGTCGTTGAACGTCCAGATGTAATTGTCATACACGAACTTTCCCGGCTTTCCTTCCGGGTTGAGGTCGCCCATGCGCTCGCTCGGCGTGTCGAGGATGACGTCGAGGGCCGCGCTCATTCGCTCGATCCAATCGGCATCGAACATACCCTTCACCAGGGCGACGCCATCGCGCTCGAAGGCATCGAGTTCGTCTCTGCTCAGCGGTCTCGGCATGTTGCGGTTCATGATGATCTCCCATTGCGCGGCCAAATCGTCGGGAACTGGTCGTGATCGGCAGGAATCGGATCGCCTGGGTTCAGGCCCGATCGTATTTCGGTTTGGATCGGCCTGGTCCGCGCTCGACGCACACGACGTCGTCGCCGGCTAGGCGGTAGACGACAGCCCGACGGCTCCCATTCGTATGATTCCCCGGCTCCCAATGAACCGTGAGCAGATGATTGACGATACAGTCGCCAGTTTCGGCGTCGCGCTCGAAGGCGTCGACGTCGCGACGAGTGACGATCCCCAGTGCTTGGGCCTTCATGATCTAACCGACATTCCCAAATGAACCCCGGTTTGCGAGGAGACAGTAGTTCGGATTGCCTGCCGAGGCAATGTTGCCGGCCGTGCGGGACGGTATTCACCTGGAATTGGCGGGAATTGCCGTGAGCACCGCGACCCTAGCCCGCTGGTCCGTGCCGATCGCGATACCGGAGGCCCGGTTCGAACCCGTCGGGGTAGTCGGCACCGTGATAGGCCGCCTTGTCGACGGTGGCGAAATCACTTTTCTTCACCATGGTAAGTCCCTATGCTGGTTTCATAACTTAGCAGAGGGATGAACAATGCATCGTTTTTGGCACGGCTCGCGTCTGTTGGGTGGTGTTTTGGTCGCCGCATCGCTTGGCATATTGGCAGCGGCGCCGGTACAGGCGGCCGATCCGATCCGGGTAAAACTCGAATGGCTGCCGAGCGGCATTCATTCCTGGTATCATTTGGCCAACCAGAAAGGTTGGTACAAAGATGCCGGTCTTACGGTGGAGATCGAAGATGGCAAAGGCTCTGCGGTCGGTATTCAACTGGTCGCGGCCGGTAGATTCGACATTGGCGGTTGCATAAACCTCAGCACAGCAGCCATCGCGCGGGGCAAGGGTGTACCCGTGAAGGTGATCGCGGCGATGGCGCAGAAGTCCGATTTGGGTTTCGTCTTTCCGAAGGGGAAGAACTGGAAAACACCAAAGGATCTCGTCGATGCGGGCGCGATCATCATCATGAGCACCGGTGATGCATGGGCGCCGTTGTTCGAAACCATTTTCAGGATGAGCGGCTCGGATGTGCACAAAGCAAAGCTCACGGCTGTTTCGCCGGCGGCGAAGATGTCGAGCTACATCATTGGCACCGGAAACATGGCGATGACGACGGTGCCCGCCTATGCCATTCCCCTCATCGAAAAGGAACGGCCGTCCGATTTTTTTATGCTCTACGAAACTGGGATGGTGTTGCCCGGTTGGGGTCTAATCTCGAGTGACGAAGCGCTTAAGAAACGACCAGACGATATCCGCACATTTGTGAAAGTAACCATGAAGGCCTTCCAATACGTGATCAATGGTCACCAGGCCGAAGGCCTCGATGCGATCTTCGCGGCGCGTCCGGACAATAAGATCAATCGCGATACGTCGCTTAAGCAGCTCCAGATGTATCAACCCTTGTTCGCCTCGCCCAAGGACAAACCGGCGGGATATATGGAGCCGGCGGCGTGGAAATCGAGCCTGGCGCTGATGGCCGATGTCGGATTGGTACCAAAAGACATCAAGCCGGCCGATGTGTTCACAAATGACTACGTTCAATAAGCCGCACGCAGCACTGAGAAAGCGTTTGGCGGCTCGCACTTAGCGGCAGCCAACCGAATTTCCTATAAGCCGGGCCCTGGGATTACCTGGGGGCCCGGCTTTTTGTCCACCTGATTACATCGCCGTGGCAAGACTGAAACACATCGTTACGTTGTCCGCCCAAACGCCGCCGGAATAACGCCCGGTGAAGCACGCATCCATACGGGCGCAAAGCTCGGGTAGAGCGTGTGGACGTCGGTTCAGGCAGCGACCGCCCTGGTCTTCCTGATCCTCGATCAGTACGCCTTGGCCGTCTACAACGCTGTCGGCGTGCCGCTTACGCACCCCGGGCTGAAAACGTTACCGTCGAAGACTGCGGGAGGCTGTTTCACTGGGACGGCTCGATACTTCCTGGTAGGGCCGTAGCGCATTGCATATTGTTTAGGAGATAGATCGGCAAGTAGGGCGGGACTAGCAATGGATACGATGCTTATTACCGGTGCCAATCGGGGGCTCGGCCTCGAATGGGTACGCCAGCTCGATCAGGCAGGGTGGCGCATCCGGGCGTGTTGCCGCAACCCGGACAAAGCCGACGAGCTCACTCTGCTCGCAAACAATGCGGATGGTCGGATCACAATCCACAAGCTGGATGTCGCCGATCACGCCGCAATTGAGGCGCTCGCCGGCGAACTCAAAGACGAGGCGATCGACGTCCTCTGCAACAATGCGGGCGTCGCGGGCGGCGTGGGGACCGATTTTGAAATGTCCGACCCGTGGGGCCAGACCAATTACGAGAAATGGCGGTGGGCCATGGAGGGTAACCTGTTCGGCACGTGCAAAATGTCCGAAGCCTTTACGCCGCATGTTGCGTGTTCGAACCGGCGGATAATGATAACAATGGCCAGCACGCTATCGAGTATCTCCACGCCCGGCGGAGGTTCGCTGGTGTGGGGTGATGAAAAACACGTCTACCGCACGACGAAAGCGGCCATCAACATGTTGGCCAAAAGCATGTCCGGCTATCTCAAGGATCAGGGCGTCATCGTGGTATCGATTAACCCAGGTTGGGCGAATACTGTATTGGGACGCGCCGGTCTTGGACCTGGAGACAGAGAGGATATTTTGCTCGATCCGGTCGAGAGCATCCGCGGAATGCGGGCGCTGATCGATCGTTTGACGCTCACGGATAGCGGCAACCTCTACCAGTGGAATGGCGACGAGCTACCGCCGTGATGCGAGCCCGTTAGCCAACTTTCGAGTGCACTTCTTTCGTCTTCGAAGGTGGTCGCGTCGCCCAGGCGTTCAGCATACAAAAGAGCGCCTTTTGCGCCGCAGTTTTATGTCCAGGTCTGGAGGTAAAGCATTCGTAATCGGGCTAGACCGAAAACGGGTCAAGCTCCCTCAGCCTCATAGTGACGAGGTGATCGAAGAGGGAGATGAAAGGCTTATTACGCAGCATTGGCTGTTGGCATTCACACGCTCGCGCTTTGTATCGTGGACGATGGTGGCGAGGTTCCGCTGGAATGGAGCCTGCCATCGTCTATCAGGCGGTGGGCGCGGTCGCGGTGGGCGTCAGTTTTCGACAGCGGCGGTAGCGCCACCTGGGCGCTCAACAGCTTTGACGGCGGATTGCGGTCGGATGCCCATTCTGCTATCATTGTCGGCGGCTGGGAGAAGCAATCTGGGGAATCCCAGTGTAAATATCCTTAATACCAAAAACTTGCTTATTTACAACAATTTGCAATATGCTTATGATTCTTCTTTGCTGGCTGTGCGCGGTCCGGCACCCGTACTATGCAAATCTGAAACTGGAGGGCAGGAATGGGGTTTAGAATGGTTGCCGCCGCCATCGCGGCGGTCGGTGCGCTCATGGTCGCAGGCGTGATGCCGGGCCAGGCAGCGACTCTCGACGACATGAAGGCCGCAGGCACGCTCAAATGCGGCATCAACACGGGCCTGCCGGGCTTCGCCTTCACCGACGACGAGGGCAACTGGACCGGCTTCGACGTCGCCTATTGCCGGGCGCTGGCCGCCGCCGTGCTGGGCGATGCGGACAAGGTCTCCTACGTCAACCTGACCGGTAAGACCCGGTTCCCGGCGCTGGCTTCGGGCGAGATCGACGTGCTGTCGCGCAACACGACCTGGACGCTGTCGCGCGATGCCGACCTCGGCTTCACCTTCATTGGCGTCAGCTACTATGACGGCCAGGGCTTCATCGGCCGCAAGGCGCTTGGCATAATGAGCGCCAAGGAGCTCGACGGCGCCTCGATCTGCATTCAGACCGGCACCACCACCGAGCTCAACCTCGCGGACTTCATCCGCGTCAACAACCTGTCCTACGAGCCGGTGCCGATCGAGACCAACGCCGAGGCGCGCGCCGCCTACGAAGCGGAGCGCTGCGACGTCTATACGACGGACGCCTCGGGCCTCGCCGCGACCAAGGCGACCTTCGCCGACGCCGCCGCGCATATGGTGTTCCCGGAGATCATCTCGAAGGAGCCGCTGGGGCCGCTGGTGCGCCATGGCGACGACCAGTGGGCCGATATCGCGCGCTGGGTGTTGAACGCGCTGATCACCGCCGAGGAACTCGGCGTGACCCAGGCCAATGTCGCGGATATGGCCATGGGAACCGACATTCCCGAAGTCAAGCGCATGCTCGGCGCCGACGGCTCGATGGGGGAGATGCTCGGCCTCGACGCGCAATGGGCGGTCCGCGCCATCGCGGCGGAGGGCAACTACGCGGAGATCTTCGACAGATATCTCGGTCCCAACACCGCGCTCGGTCTGGCGCGGGGTCTCAACGCCCTCTACAAAGACGGCGGCATCCTCTATTCGCCCCCGATCCGCTAGGCGTTCACGATATGGTCGTCCCGCTCGGCGCTCTCCGGGCGGGGCGGTGGCGTGACCGGCTTGCGGGCAAAACCGCACGACATGTAAAGCTGCGGGACGGTGGCTAAAAACGCAGCCGCCGCCGGCGACGGCCGGATCGAATTCAGCCGCGTGTGGACGGACGAGCGCGCCCGAGGCGTGATCTTCCAGTTGCTGCTGGTGCTCGGGCTGGCGCTGTTCATCGCCTTCATCGCCTCGAATACGATTGCCAATTTGCAGCGCGCCGGCCTCGCCTCCGGCTACGGCTTCTTGTTCGATACCGCCTCGTTCGACATCAACCAGCGGCTCATCGAGTACTCCTCGACCTCGACCTACGGACGTGCGTTCATCGTCGGCGGCCTCAACACCATTCTCGTCGCCGCGATGGGCGTCGTCACCGCGACGGTCATCGGCTTCCTCGCCGGCGTCCTGCGGCTTTCCAACAACTACCTGATCAGCCGAATGGCGGCCGTCTATGTCGAGTGCATCCGCAACGTCCCGGTGCTCCTGCAGATCATTTTCTGGTGGTTGATCTTGCTGGCGCTGCCGCGGGTGCGCGGGAGCCTGTCGATCGGCGATTCGATCTTCCTCAACAACCGCGGCGTGCGCATACCCGCGCCGATTTTCGAGGACGGATCGGCGATCGTGCTGGCGATGATCTTCGCGGGTGTCATCGGGACCGTCCTGGTCTCCCGCTGGGCCAGGCCGCGCCAGGACGCGACGGGCCGGACATTTCCGGTCAGTTGGACCGGCCTCGGGCTGGTCGTCGGCATTCCGCTGATCGTCTATTTCATCATCGGCCAGCCGCTCGATTTCGAGCTGCCGGTTGCCAAGCGTTTCAATTTCGAAGGCGGTCTAAACATCACGCCGGAGCTGATCGCGCTGTGGATAGCGCTGTCGGCCTATACCGGCGCCTTCATCTCCGAGATCGTCCGCGCCGGTATTCTCTCGGTCTCCAAGGGGCAGACCGAGGCGGCCAGCGCGCTCGGGCTCAGGCGCGGGTTGACGATGCGCAAGATCATCCTGCCGCAGGCATTGCGCGTGATCATCCCGCCGGCGACTAGCCAGTATCTCAACTTGGCCAAGAACTCCTCGCTCGCCGTCGCCATCGGTTACCAGGACATGGTCTCGATCGGGGATACCATCCTCAATCAGAGCGGTCGGGCGCTCGAGGTGATCTCGATCTATATGAGCTTCTATCTTGTGCTCAGCCTGCTCACCTCGGCGTTCATGAACTGGTACAACAAACGCATCGCGCTGGTGGAGCGATGACCGACCGGGTCTTCCATCGCAGCCAGGCGGACATGCTGCCTGAACGGGCGCCGCCAATCACCAGCGTCGGTTTGATCGGCTGGGTGCGCGCAAATCTGTTCTCAAGCTATTTGAGTACGGTACTGACGCTGCTCGCGCTCGCGCTTCTGTGGTTGATCGTGCCGCCGGTGGTCAACTGGGCACTGATCGACGCCGACTTCACCGGCGCCACCGGCAAGGAATGCACGGCTGAGGGCGCCTGTTGGGCTTGGCTTGACCAGCGTATCGACCAGTTCCTCTACGGCTCCTATCCGAGCGGGGCCTATTGGCGCGTCAACTTGGCCGTCATCCTGCTGGTGCCGGCGCTTGCCTACCTGCTGTTCGGCAAATTGCCCTACGTGCGCTACGGGCGCTGGTTCTCGCTCGCCTATCCCGTGATCGCGACGTTCCTGCTGATCGGCGGCTTTGGCCTCGAGGGTGTGACCACCGACAGGTTCGGCGGCTTCATGCTCAACCTCGTCGCCGGCTTGACGGGAATTCTGCTGTCGCTGCCGATCGGCATCCTGCTGGCGCTTGGCCGGCGCTCGCGCATGCCGGTGATCCGCATCCTGTCGGTCGCGTTCATCGAGTTTATCCGGGGTGTGCCGTTGATCACCCTGCTGTTCGTTGCCATCGTCATCCTGCAGCTCTTCCTGCCGCCGGAAGTCTCGCTCGACCAGTTGATGCGCGTGATGATCATGATCACGCTGTTCGCCTCTGCCTATATGGCCGAGGTGATCCGCGGCGGGCTGCAGGCGATCCCCCAGGGCCAGTACGAAGCGGCCCAGGCGATAGGTCTGAGCTACGGGCGGATGATGCGGCTCGTGGTTCTGCCGCAGGCGCTGAAGATCTCCATTCCGAGCATCGTCAACACCTTCATCGGCCTGTTCAAGGACACCACGCTGGTCATTATCATCGGCCTATTCGACATATTGGGTCAGGCGCGCCTCCTCCAGACCAACCCCGACTGGCTCGGCACGGTCGACTACGAAACCTACGTGCTGGCGGCGTTGTTCTTCTTCGTCATCTGCTTCGGCATGTCGCGCTACTCGATCAACCTCGAAAAGCGCCTGGACACGACGAAACGTTAGGGAGCGGGCATCATGCCGACGGCCGAAACAAAACCGACGAATGCCGAGGAACCGATCATCGAGATCACGGGGCTCAACAAGTGGTTCGGCCGGTTTCACGTGCTCCGCGACATCGATCTGTCGGTGGCGCGGCGCGAACGCATCGTCATCTGCGGGCCGTCGGGGTCCGGAAAATCGACATTGATCCGCTGCATCAATAGGCTTGAGGAATATCAAGAAGGCGAGGTCAGCGTCGACGGCACCGAGCTGACACACAATCTCAAGAACATCGACGCCATCCGCCGCGAGGTCGGCATGGTCTTCCAGCAGTTCAATTTGTTTCCGCATCTGACGGTGCTGGAAAACTGCACGCTGGCGCCGATCTGGGTGCGCAAGAGGCCGAAGGCCGAGGCGCAGAAGATCGCAATGCAGTATCTCGAGCGAGTCAAGATTCCCGAGCAGGCGGATAAATATCCGGGCCAGCTCTCGGGCGGCCAGCAGCAGCGGGTGGCGATCGCGCGCGCTCTATGCATGCAGCCCAACATCATGCTGTTCGACGAGCCGACCTCGGCGCTCGATCCCGAGATGATCAAGGAAGTCCTCGAAGTCATGGTCGATCTCGCCGAAAGCGGCATGACCATGCTGGTCGTCACCCACGAGATGGGATTCGCCGCCCAGGTCGCCGATCGCGTGATCTTTATGGATGCCGGCCAGATCGTCGAGCAGAATACGCCAGACGAGTTCTTCAACAACCCGCAGTCCGACCGGACCAAGCTGTTCCTGAACCAGATATTGTAGATCCGACAGCGGGGGTCGCCGCGCTCGCGTCGGGCCCCTGCGCGGCTGGTGCGCCACGCCTGGGCCGCTGGGTCTCAGCACCGGTCCGCACCCAGAAAGCCGCGGCGGTCGGTGCGCTCATGGTCGCAGGCGTGATGCCGGGCCAGGCAGCGACTCTCGACGACATGAAGGCCGCAGGCACGCTCAAATGCGGCATCAACACGGGCCTGCCGGGCTTCGCCTTCACCGACGACGAGGGCAACTGGACCGGCCTTCGACGTCGCCTATTGCCGGGCGCTGGCCGACGCCGTGCTGGGCGATGCGGACAAGGTCTCCTACGTTAACCTGACCGGTAAGAACCGGTTCCCGGCGCTGGCTTCGGGCGAGATCGACGTGCTGTCGCGCAACACGACCTGGACGCTGTCGCGCGATGTCGACCTCGGCTTCACCTTCATTGGCGTCAGCTACTATGACGGCCAGAGCTTCATCGGCCGCAAGGCGCTTGGCATAATGAGCGCCAAGGGGCTCGACGGCGCCTCGATCTGCATTCAGACCGGCACCACCACCGAGCTCAACTGGAGTGACCCCCTAAAAGTGGTCCAAATTTGTTAAGAGAGTTTGGCGCATTTTGCCCCCTCGAAAGGAGGACAAAATGAGCCGTAAACGCTACACCCCAGAACAGATTATCAGCATGTTGCGCGAAGCCGAGGTGGCCTTGGCGCAGGGCCAGTCCATTGGTCAAGCTTGTCGCACGCTCGGCGTATCGGAGCAGAGTTACTATCGCTGGCGCAAGGAATATGGCGGCCTTCGTACTGACCAGGCCAAGCGTCTGAAGGACCTGGAGAAGGAGAATGGCCGTCTCCGGAAGGCGATCTCGGATCTGACGTTGGATAAGCTGATCTTGAAAGAGGCGCTTG
This sequence comes from Alphaproteobacteria bacterium, assembly GCA_965261735.1. Taxonomy (GTDB): domain Bacteria; phylum Pseudomonadota; class Alphaproteobacteria; order SHVV01; family SHVV01. Next base: position 3,272,024 of record OZ253470.1, on the reverse strand, counting down.
AGGGAAACTGCTAAGCCCCGCCCGTCGCCGGCAGTGTGTTGATCATCTCCAGGCCGAATTGGGAATCTCCGAGCGACGTGCCTGTGCTGTTGCAGGCCAACATCGCTCAACCCAGCGCAAGAGACCCCGTGGTCGGGATGATGAAGAGGCACTCACGGCCGCGATCATCCGCTTGACCAGCCAGTATGGCAGATATGGCTATCGGCGGATCACTGCCTTGCTCAGGACCGAAGGTTGGCACGTGAACGCCAAGCGGGTCCAGCGCATCTGGTGGCGGGAGGGGCTGAAGGTCCCACAGAAGCAACCGAAACGGGGCAGGCTGTGGCTCAACGACGGATCCTGCATCCGTCTGCGGCCGTGCTGGCCCAATCACGTCTGGTCCTATGACTAACGCCGTGGTGGATACCGATCAGCCACGTCTTCAGGTTGGCGAAAACCAGATGGATGATCGGCAGGTATTGCTCGGCAACCTCTGGATCACCACACGATCGTGTCCCGCGGAGTGGTGTAAGAGCGTTGCGCTCTACGCGGCTCCCGGCGGGTAGGGCCGGGACGTTCAGGCTGCCACGGTGGGCAGCGTGATGGGGACACCATCGCTCAGCGGAGCGATGGATTCCAGCGTCATGTATCTCCTTGAGACGGCCCACTCGTCGTTCTGCTCGAGAAGGATGGCGCCGACGAGCCGTGTGATGGCGGCTTCGTTGGGAAAGATACCGACGACGTTGGTGCGACGCTTGACCTCGGCATGGAGCCGTTCGATCGGGTTTGTGGAGTGCAATTTCTGGCGGTGCTCCCTGGGGAAGCTCATGTAGGCGAGGACGTCGTGCTCGGCTTCGTCCATGAGAACTGCCAGCTTGGGCACCTTGGGCCTGAGCTGGTCGGCGACCTGGCGCCACTGGACCTTCGCGCTGTCGGCGTCCTCCTGGGCGAAGGCGGAGACGACGCGCCGGCCCTGGCGGCCGGCATGGGCCAGCAGGTTGCGGGCGAAGTGCACGCGGCAGCGCTGCCATGTGGCGCCGAGGATCCGGGTCGCGGCGGCCTTCAGGCCCTTGTGGTCGTCGGAGATCACCAGCTTCACGCCGCGCAGCCCGCGCCGGGCCAGCGAGCGCAGGAACTCGGTCCAGAAGGTCTCGGCCTCCGACGCGCCGATCGCCACGCCCAGGACCTCGCGGCGGCCTTGGTCGTTGACGGCCACAGCCACGGTCACCGCGACCGAGACGATGCGTCCGGTCTGGCGCACCTTCACGTAGGTGGCGTCGAGCCACAGATAGGGCCAGTCGCCCTCCAGCGGTCGATCGAGGAAGCCGTTGACCTTATCGTCGATCTCGCCGCACAGCCTGGAGACCTGGCTCCTTGGAGGCGCCCGACATCCCCATCGCCTGAACCAGATCGTCGACCGAGCGGGTCGACACCCCCTGGATGTAGGCCTCCTGGATCACCGCAGCCAGCGCCTTCTCGGCCATCCGCCGCGGCTCCAGGAAGCCCGGGAAGTAGCTCCCCTTCCTCAGCTTCGGGATCTTCAGCTCGACCGTGCCGGCCCGCGTCTCCCAGGACCGGTCGCGGTAGCCGTTGCGATGGGTGATACGATCCGCCGAGCGCTCGCCGTGCCCGGCGCCGGTCAGGCCCTCAACCTCCAGTGCCATCAGCCGCTCGGCCGTGAAGCCGATCATCTCGCAAAGCAGATCGGCATCGGAGCTCTTCTCCAAAAGCGCGCGCAGGGTCATCATGTCCTGGGTCATCGTGGTTCTCCTTCGGGTCAGGTTGGTTTGCACTAGCCCAACCCTAAACCGGAACCGCGATGGCCTCCGCTGTGGATAGCCGGCTTGCCTACGCCAGACTCTCGGCGGTCGCTACGGCAAGCCGCCTACCCACAGCTAACAGAGGCTCCAACAACTCCTACACCACGTCCTGGGACACGACCCACCACACTCGGCAACAGCGAAGTGCTCATAGCCGCGCTTACCGAGGCCAGCATAGCCGCTCCAATCGTCAGTAACGATCAGCGATCGCGGCGCGACGGTGCTCTCGACGAACCCACAGAGCGACTCGGCGCTACGGTCGAGCACGACGGCGAGCCGAACGCGTCCGGCATAGCGTCCGTCTTTCCGGTTGTCGAGCTTGGTGCCCGGCTTTCGATGACGCACCTCGATGGCACAGGAGACGGGAACCTTGTGGTGAACACCACGGCCTTCCCCACGCGTTCGCCCGCCAACCCAGGTTTCGTCCACCTCAACATGGTTCTTGGGCTGTCCACCGATCCTGTCTTGGTTGGGCCGCACCATGCCCGAGCGGAGCTTGTGGAGAATTTGAAAGGCCGTCTCGTAGCGCGAAAGACCAAGTTGCCGCTGAAACTGCACGGCGGACATGCCGGGCGTCTGACTGGCGACCAGATAAGCGGCCCAGAACCAGACGTTCAGCGGAGTGTGGCTACGCTCCATCACTGTTCCCACCGTCAGCCCGGTGTTCTGGCGGCACTTGCGGCAGCGCAGGACGCCAGGGCGGTTTTCAAAGTGGAACGGCTCTCCCGCCGTGCCGCAGTGCGGGCAGGCAAAGCCGTCTCCCCAGCGGGCTTTCTCCAGGTAGGCGGCGCAGGCCGCATCATCGGGGAAAAGTCGCTGGAACTCGGGTAGCGAATGCGGGAATGGGAGATCGGCGCGGTCGAGAACATCCATGGCGCGCTCCCCTATATCCGGTTTTGTGCAGCGCGGCGCACTCCTCGTCCGCGCGCCCGGCCAGCTTCTCCAGATACGCTCCGGCAGTCTCCCAATCCAGCCGTTCCACCAAATCGGCGCGGGCGGGACGCAAGCCGGTGCAATGGACGGCATCCCCGACCAGGCTCCCGATCTCCAACTCCGCCAGCCAGGGCGAGACTCGACCTTCACGGTTGCCGGCAGTCGCCGCGGCGCGGGCTCCGGAGCATGCCGGACGCCGAGACGTCGATAGGGATGGTTCGCCAAGGGGAGAAGCACCGCTCGCTCGTCGCGCTCGAAGCGGTCGACAGGACGCTCCCCGGTCGTGGCATGCCGGCGGACGTTGGCTGTGCCCTCCAGCCAGCGCACGGCCTGCTCGTTGAGATCGTTGTCATTCGCAAACGAGCGGCCGTAGAAGAAGCTCTCGCGGATGTAGCGGATCGGGCGCTCCACTTTGCCCTTGGTCTGGGCCCGATAGGGTCGGCACGAGCGCGGCATGAACCCCCAGTGCGCGGCGAACCGCAGAAACTCCTCGTTCAGCACCAGGCCGCCGCCGGCCCCACGGTCGTCGGACAGCACCACGGCGCGCATCTGGTCGAACAGCAGCTCCTCCGGAACCCCGCCGAACCGGTCGAAGGCGCTCTCCAGACCTTCCATCAGGACCGGCATGGTCTGCCGAGTATAGAAGTGCAGCCACAGCAGCCGGGTGAAGCCGAGGACGATCACCAGGGCATGGCGCCGGCCCCAGGGCAGCGTGAACGTACCGAAGTCCACCTGGCCCTGACGCCCCGCCGGCGTCTCGAACCGGACCAGCGATTCAACCGGTTCGCGCGGTCGCGTCGCCCGCACGTAGTCGTTCACGCGAGAGTAGCAGCCCGGGTAGTCCGCAGCGCGGACCTCATCGAAAAGCCGCTTCGCCGACAGCTTCGGGAACGCCTCAAGACGGGCGTCGATGATCGCCTTGTAGGGGTCCAGCTTGTGGGCCACCGGCGGACGGGGCGAATACCCTCGCGCACCGGCCGCCAGATCCCGGTCCAGTTGGCCGGTATCGACCCAATTGTGGATCGTCCGACGGTTCACCCCGAACCGCCTCGACAGCTCCGCCTTCGAGACACCCCGGTCCAGATAGTGCTTCAACAACATCCTGGTCTCCCATTTGTACATCCGCGCACCGATCCCGCTCTGTTGGCAAAGCCAACAGAGCGGCCCGGGACGCCTTCAGCGACAAGCCCAAAGTGAGAAATTTTGGGTCGTTACAAATGGGAAATTTACGGTCGCTACCAACAAGCCCGGCCAGGTGGAGATCCGCTCCCCGACCAGTGCCCGCGTTCGGGTCGGCGGCGGTGGAATGCGCAGGAATTGCCCGTTCCTCCTCGCGATGCGCCCCGGGATTCGGCGGCGAAACCGCGCCGCCGAACCTGGCTCCGCGATGGTGTGATTGAAATGACACGATGGACAGAAACCGGATCGGGTTCAAGCCTCGGCCGGGAACGATCGGAAATGGCTGGCTGCGGATCGGCGCCCAGTTCCGCCGGGGTGAGCCGCACCGGCCGCGACCCCGCGCCGTGTCCCTGTGAGCACACCATATTCGAGCACATCACTTGTCGGGATTCCGGCGAACTGGCGCCGGTCCGGCATCGCGACGCCCTGCTACCGCCGTCACCGACCGGTGCATCCCGCGCCGCCGAGAGGCCGAGTGGGGCCGTGAGCGGGGCGGCGGTCGGATGTCCGGGGGAGGATATCGTCGTTGTTCCCGACCACCGCACGACGGAGAGTTCACCGTGCAGATGATCAGAGCGCTTCAAGGCCATGCTCGACGGTGACATTTGCCCCGTCCTGCCCGAAGCGCCGGAGACGATGCCACCTTGACCCAGAAATAGTGGAGCGCGTTCTTGTTCATGGAAAGGCCGGCACGGTCGCCGGGGAACACGATCCGGCAACGGCTTTCTTGACTTCCTCAACGCGAGGAAAGAGTGTGACCGCGTCCCCTCAAAACCGGTGTAATCGCCACCCCGCTCCAGAACTCTTCGCCCGCAGCCGGCGCTTTCTCTCATTTGCCTCTACCTGCCGCCGCTTTCCCCGCCGCCTTGCGGCCTGCCTCCTTGCGGCGGATATGAACCGCTGCGCCCGGCCCCTTCCTGATCTCGAAACCGCCGGATTTCGCGACGAGCGTGCTCAGGTTCGGGCACCCGTAGGTGCGCGCGTCGAAGTCCGGCGCCGCGCCGGTAATCCGGCTACCGACGCCGCCGAGATTCACCCAACCGTCATCGTCGGAGTCGTCGGAGTCCTCGATCGCCCTGGCGATGATCTTCACGGCCTTTGATGGAGGCTCCTTCTTCGCCGCAGCCGGAGACGCCACCTCGCCGTTCTCCTTGTCCGCTCCGGCCTCCATCAGGTTGTCGACATAGATGAACCGGTTGCAGGCGCTACGAAACGCCTCCGGCGTCTTGCGCTCGCCGAAACCGTAGACCACGAGTCCGTCCTCTCTGAGACGCTGCGCCAGACGGGTGAAGTCGCTGTCGGAACTGACGAGGCAAAAGCCGTCGAGCTTGCCCTTGTGCATCAGGTCCATGGCGTCGATCACAAGCGCGATGTCGGAGGCATTCTTGCCCGTTGTGTTGCTGCGCTGCTGATGCTGCAGAATTGCGAGCGACTGTATCTCCTTGTTCCAGCCGGCAAGGCGTGTGCCCGAGAAATCACCGTAGATGCGCCGCACGTTGGCTTCGCCCAGCTTGACGATCTCCTCGAAGATCGCGTGCGCGTGGCGCGCGCTGGTATTGTCGGCGTCGATCAAAACCGCCAAGCTCTGCGATCGTGACTTTTCCGGCATGGCCGCTCCCGACAGGCGTCACCAGGCCGGGTTCGCCTGCCTGATTTTCCGGTTTCTCCCCGGCGGCTTTCTTACGCCGTTCGCGCGGACCGCGCCATGCTTCTTGCGCAATGGCGCGTTTTCCCCGAGGCGTCCCTCCTGGACACAGGCACGGAAGTCGCAGTCCGTTCCGTCGCAATCCGGAATCCATGTCTCCGGCCCTTTGTGCCCCTTCCCGGCGTCCCACGCGCCTGCCCGGCATGTCGTCAAGCCTTCCGAATCGGCGGCTTCAGTGGCGGTGTGGGTTCACCTGTTACCTCCCGCAGCAGGGACCGTGGCCGCGATCCTCCCACGCGCCTTGCGCCTTCTTTCTACGCCAAGGGCTACATGAACATGATCTTGCGCATCCGGGAGCTGATGGAAAACCCGGATATCCCGGCCAAGTCGCGGGCGCCCTTGATCCAGGTCCTTGAGAATCACCAGCGATTTGTCTCGACCCGCAAACATATCCTGGACTATCCAGGCGAAGCGGAACGGCACATGGAGGCACGCGCCTCCCTCCAGGACGTTGCGGCGGATCGGGAAATCGAGCTGACCGGGGTTCCGGCCTACGCGGACTGGCGGCAGGAGGCCGAGCGCCTGACGGCGGCGGGCGAGGCCATCCTCTCCGGCAAGGGAACTTATGGCGTCCACCTTGACAGGATCGTGGAGGCCGGAACGCATATGACAAGAGCGCTTTCGGACCTTCGCGGGGCGATCCGGGGCGACGACAAGGAACTGGCCGAACGGAAGGCGCGCGAGGATCGTGTCCCGCGGAGTGGTGTAAGAGCGTTGCGCTCTACGCGGCTCCCGGCGGGTAGGGCCGGGACGTTCAGGCTGCCACGGTGGGCAGCGTGATGGGGACACCATCGCTCAGCGGAGCGATGGATTCCAGCGTCATGTATCTCCTTGAGACGGCCCACTCGTCGTTCTGCTCGAGAAGGATGGCGCCGACGAGCCGTGTGATGGCGGCTTCGTTGGGAAAGATACCGACGACGTTGGTGCGACGCTTGACCTCGGCATGGAGCCGTTCGATCGGGTTTGTGGAGTGCAATTTCTGGCGGTGCTCCCTGGGGAAGCTCATGTAAGCGAGGACGTCGTGCTCGGCTTCGTCCATGAGAACTGCCAGCTTGGGCACCTTGGGCCTGAGCTGGTCGGCGACCTGGCGCCACTGGACCTTCGCGCTGTCGGCGTCCTCCTGGGCGAAGGCGGTGGCGACGAAGGCGGAGACGACGCGCCGGCCCTGGCGGCCGGCATGGGCCAGCAGGTTGCGGGCGAAGTGCACGCGGCAGCGCTGCCATGTGGCGCCGAGGATCCGGGTCGCGGCGGCCTTCAGGCCCTTGTGGTCGTCGGAGATCACCAGCTTCACGCCGCGCAGCCCGCGCCGGGCCAGCGAGCGCAGGAACTCGGTCCAGAAGGTCTCGGCCTCCGACGCGCCGATCGCCACGCCCAGGACCTCGCGGCGGCCTTGGTCGTTGACGGCCACAGCCACGGTCACCGCGACCGAGACGATGCGTCCGGTCTGGCGCACCTTCACGTAGGTGGCGTCGAGCCACAGATAGGGCCAGTCGCCCTCCAGCGGTCGATCGAGGAAGCCGTTGACCTTATCGTCGATCTCGCCGCACAGCCTGGAGACCTGGCTCTTGGAGGCGCCCGACATCCCCATCGCCTGAACCAGATCGTCGACCGAGCGGGTCGACACCCCCTGGATGTAGGCCTCCTGGATCACCGCAGCCAGCGCCTTCTCGGCCATCCGCCGCGGCTCCAGGAAGCCCGGGAAGTAGCTTCCCTTCCTCAGCTTCGGGATCTTCAGCTCGACCGTGCCGGCCCGCGTCTCCCAGGACCGGTCGCGGTAGCCGTTGCGATGGGTGATACGATCCGCCGAGCGCTCGCCGTGCCCGGCGCCGGTCAGGCCCTCAACCTCCAGTGCCATCAGCCGCTCGGCCGTGAAGCCGATCATCTCGCAAAGCAGATCGGCATCGGAGCTCTTCTCCAAAAGCGCGCGCAGGGTCATCATGTCCTGGGTCATCGTGGTTCTCCTTCGGGTCAGGTTGGTTTGCACTAGCCCAACCCTAAACCGGAACCGCGATGGCCTCCGCTGTGGATAGCCGGCTTGCCTACGCCAGACTCTCGGCGGTCGCTACGGCAAGCCGCCTACCCACAGCTAACAGAGGCTCCAACAACTCCTACACCACGTCCTGGGACACGACCCGCGCGAGCTGCGGCGCCAGCGGTTCCTCCACATGGCTGGTCCCAGATTCGCATTGGATGACGGCGCTACGCCGGACCCGGCGCGGGCCATGTCCGGCAGCGGCGCGCCGGTGCGGGCGGCGCTCTCCCGCTTCGGCCGCGCCATTGGCCACCTCGTTGGCGGGCAGGACTACCACGATCGGCTGCGGACCGCGACCTTCGCGCGGAAGGCCCTGGAGCGATCGGAGGGACTGAAGCGGGACTGGAACCGTCAGGTGGAGCGCGCCGCGGAGGAGGGCGTCCATGTCATCTACACGGATGGCTACGACCGTCTGCACGGGGATTTGGACTCCGTCTCCAAGAACATGCTCCTGGATCGCGGCGTCGAATCGGAGATAAGCGCTGTGCTCGCTCAGCTCGGCAAGGCAGTGTCGAACCGCAACTATTTCGACAGTTGCCGCGAATACATGGCGGGCCGGCTGAACCGCCGCGAGGCGCTGGTGGCCGAGGCGGCCGAGCGGGGCGTGGCGGTTCCCGGCCATGAGGACTACGACACATGGCGGGACTTGACTGACATTGCGGTGGGCCGCTGCGAGGAACTCATGGACGACCCGGGTAATTACGGCATCCACCTCGATTACATCGCGCACGCGCAAGAGAGCCTCGGCTCAGCGCTCGCGCGGGTGCGCGAAGTGCTAGAAGACGACGACCGCCATCTCGCGGCGACCCTGGCAGGGTAACGCGAGGGTGAGAGCCTCCGAATGCACGAGGAGCGCGTCGCCCGTCTGCTCGACGATCCGGACAAGCTCCGGGAGTTGCGGCAACAGCGCGCCGAGCGCAAGGCCGAAAAGCAGCAGCAGAGCAAGGGCCGGCATTGGAGCATGCGAATGTAAGTCGCCGGCCAATCACGGACTCGCAGGCTCTGCTTGCGTACAGGTAGCGCCACCTCCGCGCCGGCTTGAGATGGCCAAGCAATCGCCTTCCGCTCCACGGTCTCCGTGCGCCTGGGCACCTCGGCAATGCTTAAACCGTATTGCGCTAGGGCATCGCGGCGTTCCCATGCCACGACGGGAGCGGAGGCTTGCCGCGCCTCCCAAGGGCTGGGTGGTCTCCGAAAGACCGGCTTACGCTGTCCTATGGCGTCAGAACAGGCGCACGAATCTCAGCTCGCCGTAGATGCGCTTGTAGTCGTGAAGCTGCGCGTTCGAGGTCCGCTCCTCCTGCACAACGGAGACCTGCGGGCTGAACCCCTCCACCGTGAAGGCGCGATTGTAGGCGTTGAGCCGGAACGAGCGCGTCAGGCCGCCATGCTGGCCATGCACAGGGACGGTCTGATCGCCCTGCCGGCGCCGCAGGGACAGCAGAACCGGCCCGGGCCGATCGTCTTCGGGCTGGACACCGAACCGCCGCTGTTCCCGGCCCCGACGACCCTCGGCGAGGTCCGTCCGCTCGACCTGCGCCCCGTCGTGCGCGGCACCCGGGAGAGCAAGCTCTGGAACGAGTTCGTCGCCCGCTACCACTATCTCGGATACGAAAGGCCCGGCCATCATGGGTCCGGTGATGCACAAAGTCATAGGATCAGACATGGTCGGCCCGCTCGGCGCGGAGCCGGACGCAGGATACGTCGTTGAGCCAGAGCCGGCCCCGCTTCGGTTGCTTGCCGGGCACCTTCAGCCCCTCGCGCCGCCACAGGCGTTCGACCCGCTTGTCGTTTGACCTGCCAGCCGGTGTCGCGCAGCAGAGCCGCGATCCGGCGATAGCCGTAACGGCCATAGCGGCGAGCCAGCTCGATCATGTCCGCGACCAGACGATCCTCGTCGTCGTGGCCGCGCGGGATACGGCGCTGGGTCGAGCGGTGCTGCCCCAGCACCCGGCAGGCACACCGTTCCGAGATCCCGAGCCGGCCACGGACATGGTCGATGCACTGGCGACGACGCGAGGGGCTCACAAGTTTCCCCGGGCCGCCTCCTTGAGAATCTGCTTGTTCAGCGTCAGGTCCGAGACCGCGCGGCGCAGCCGCTCGTTCTCCTTCTCAAGCTCCTTGAGGCGGCGACGCTGATCGCCGCTCATCCCGCCGTACTCCTTGCGCCAGCTAATGGGATGGACGGCTCTCCCTCCACCGCTTCATCCTGAGGGCCTGAACGTATCGAGGAGGAGACCATGACCATCGAGACACTCGGCATCGATATCGCCAAGACTGTGTTCCAACTCCATGGCGTCAACCGTAACGGCTGTGTCTCGAAAGTGGTGGAAATTTGAGGATGGCGTAATCTCCGGGTGACAAGACAACCACCCAATCGGCGGCTAGCACCGCCAAGGAGATCACGCCATGAAGAACACTACCGAGACTTCCGCGCTTTCGCTACTGGCCAATGACGCCGGCTATGATCCGCTCGAGGACCGGCTGCGGGAGAACATCAGATCCACGATCGAGGCCGTTTTTGAGGAGGAACTTGCGCAGTTTCTCGGGCGCTGCCGATACGGTCGAGAGGACGCGCTTCGGCAAGGGTATCGGAACGGGCACCGGGAGCGGCAACTGACGGGGACATTCGGGACCGAGAGGGTGAGCGTGCCGCGTGCGCGGATCGTTGAGGAAGACGGTCGGGCGTCGGAATGGCGTTCGCGGGCGCTGCCGCGCTACCAGCGGCTGACCAGAAAGGCCGAGGCGCTGATCGCTTCGGTGTATCTGTCCGGAACCAACACGCGGCGGGTGAAACGCGCGCTGTTCGGGCTCTTCCGGGGTGCTGTGAGCAAGGACGTTGTGAGCCGGGCGTGGCGCAAGGTGAAGGTCGATTGGGACGCCTGGTGCAGCCGTGGCCTCGCGGATGAGGATATCGTTCGGCTGATCCTTGACGGCACTGTGATCAAGACCCGACTGGACCGCAAGGCCACCAACATCTCGGTTCTCGCGGCTATAGGGGTGCGCCGGGATGGCCAGAAGGTCTTGCTTTCGATCGGGAATATGGGCGGAGAAAGCCAGGCGGCGTGGCGCCAGTTCCTCGACGACCTTGATGCGCGTGGACTGAAACGGCCCGGGTTTGTCATCGTCGATGGCGCGCCGGGACTGGAGGCGGCTCTGTCGGCGCTTTGGGGCGATGACCTTCCCGTTCAACGCTGCACCGTGCACAAGCACCGCAACCTTCTGGGTCATGCTCCCAAACACATGCATGACGAGCTGAGCGAAGATTACCGCGATATGATCTATGCCGACACTGCCTCCGAGGTGGAAACCCGCCGCAAGGCGTTTGTCCGCAAGTGGCGGCTGAAATGCAGGGCCGTCGCGGACAGCCTCGCAGAAGCGGGCGACAAGCTCTTTACCTTCACGCGCCTGTCCAAGAGCCAATGGAAATCAGCCCGAACGACCAACGCCATTGAGCGTCTCAACGAGGAGTTCAAGCGCCGGATCAAAACACAGACCGTGCTGCCGTGTCCCGAAACAGTGCCGATGCTCCTCTGGGCACTCCTCGCTTCCGGCCAAATCCAGATGCGCAAAGTCGATGGATGGGAAACCCTCGATCAGCTAATCGCCGACGAAACCCTTGACCGCGCAGCCTGACCGCCGCAAAACTCAACCCGCTCGGAGAGGCGCCAAAACCAATTTCCACCACTTTCGAGACACAACCACCGTAACGGCCGCCTCATTCTGAAGCGTCGCGTGATGCGCGACCAGCTGCTCCAGGTCATCGTCCAGATCGAGCCCTGCACCATCGCCATCGAAGCCTGCACCGGGGCCTTTTATTGGCAACGGAAGTTCGAGGAGCTCGGGCACAAGGTGAAGATTATCAGCCCCCAATACGTGAAGCCCTTCGTGCGGCGCCAGAAGCCCGACAGGCGCACATGCGCTTCGTGCCGAAGAAGTCGATCGAGCAGCAGGACATCCAGGCTCTGCATCGGGCTCGTCAGCGCATGGTCAACCACCGCACCGCCGTGGTCAGTCAGATCCGCGGGCTCCTGCTCGATCGCGGCATCGCCTTCCCAAAGAGCATCACCAGGGCGCGTCGGATGATTCCGGAGATCCTCACCGATGAGGAGAACGAGTTGACCGCCCTGGCCCGCGAGGCGATCGGCGAACTCCACGACCTGTTCAGGGACCTGGATCTCAGGATCGCCAGCTTCGACAAGAAGATCGAGCGAGTGTTCCGCGCGTCGGAGGACTGCCAGCGGATCGCCCGCATCAAGGGGGTGGGGCCCAAGACCGCCACCGCGGTCATCGCCGCCATCGGCGATGGTACGGAGTTCAAGAACGGCCGCCACCTCGCCGCTTGGGTCGGGCTTGTCCCACGCCAGCACTCCAGCGGTCAGCGCACCGTCCTGCTCGGCATCTCCAAACGCGGCAGCCAGCACCTGAGATCCCTGCTCGTGCATGGCGCCCGATCCGTCGTCCGCACGGCGGCAGGAAAGGCGGATCCCTTCAACACCTGGGTCAACCAGCTTCACCGGCGGCGTGGCTTCAACCGGGCCACGGTGGCCGTCGCCAACAAGAACGCACGGATCATCTGGGCCGTGCTTCGGAGCGGCGGAGCCTACCGCGCCGCTGGCTGAGGGCCCACTACGAGGTTGCGAGACGATGACGAAATGAGCTGCACAGGTCGGACCGGCGCGCCACGAGCCTGACTATTATCGAGGCCTCTGAGGCCTACCAGCTGTAGAGGCGGGTGCGCGCGGATTCCCCATTTGGGCACCCCACTATGGGTGATGCCGGATAGATGTTTGCAACTGACCCACGTCGCTCAGATCAACATCCCTTGCAACGGGAGAGCCGTCCATAGATGCAACGGGAGAGCCGTCCATAGAGGTAATACGTGACCTCGCTGATTCCCAGCTGTCAGATCGCGTCCACCATCGACATGCCCTGGCCGTGCAGAACCTCCGCCTGCCGCAGCAGGCTGACGATGTCCTCCGGCTTGTAACGCTTCCTTGCCATCGCTGGTCCTCCTCATTCCCAAACCTAAGGATGGACCAATCCAATGGGGGAGGATCACCGTCCGACGGAGCGGGAGTTGTGTCAATTGCGCACGCAACTCTGCCGCGGGCACGATCTGACGACCGTCGCAGGGTCGTTCACCCGCGATGGCACCTCGCGCGATGACCAGACCCCTATCCTGCGCACCTAAAAATCCACAACAGACTTGACCCAAACAACCAAACCCGAAGACAATCAAGGTTGTCAGTAACAAGGTCCCCTCAGTCAGAACTGTCCGGGACTTTGTGAAATCACTGTCCGCAATCACTAAAATCCGCATGTGCAATGGTTTCGGTAGTGGAAGCACGGCCGAGGTGGTCGAGGCAGTTATAATAGGAGCGTTTTCGTGCCCCGCATTTTTCTGTGTTCCACGTTCGCCGGTTCTGTCCTGCTGCTTCTCGCCGCTTGCAGCGGTGGTGGTGGAGGCAGCGGCGACGTTGCGCCGGTCTCCCATATTGCCTGGCCATTGAACCCAGCGACGGTGCGGTCGCTCGTCGGTGGGGAACTTCCTGCCTTTTCCAGAGCGGACGTTGGCCCGAACGTGGACCGATTAATTCGGGCCGCGGATTCGTTGCTTTTGAGCGATCTTCTTGTTTTCGTTAATGTTGGCTCTCCCTCTCGCGGCAAGAGCTTTTGCAGCGGTGCCGAATGCACGTCAAGTTTTTTAGCTACCGGGCTGTCCCTGACCTTCTCGAACTTGGATTTCCGAGGTTCGGGCATCGAATATCAAGCCGTTTCAAGTCATCGTGGTGTGTCTCTTGCCCAAGGCCGTGGGAAGGGCCGGATTGCTGGCACTTCGTTTGACTACTTTGGCTATGGCGGCTGGCTTGAGCACAGCTTTTTCATCTCCGAGACTGACGAGATCAACGGAGGCATCCTTCAGGGCACGGCGTTCGGCCACAGCTACTCGGTCGGCGATGCGACGGGTACCAACCCGATTGCAGAAGGCGGAAGCGGCACCTGGACCGGCGTCGTTGTCGGCGCGGACGTGAGCGCTACGGTGGCGCGTGGTCATAAGATCCAGGGCGATGCCGAGATCACCATCGTAGATTTTGCGAACCCGATGGTCAGCATTTCTTTCACCAATATCTTCGATCTTGATGACCATAGCCAGCGCGCCGACATTACCTGGAGTGCCCTCCCGGTGACGGATGGCGGTTTCAAAACAGGATCAGAGGGAAACGTGATCGAGGGTAAATTTTACGGTCCTAACCACGAGGAAGCCGGCGGGGTCTTCGAGCATAGCCAGATACTCGGTGCGTTCGGCGCGACACGCCAGTAGTTCCCCGGCTGGCTAAGACCGGGCCTGCATTGGGCGTGGTGCTATAGCCGGGTTGGTGTCAATTGGAGTGCGCCCCTATGTCCGGACAGGATCACTCGGCGGCCTTGACCGTATGCCGGGCATGTTGATCCTCGAACTGTACCGGGCTCAGATATCCGAGCGCGGAGTGGAGACGTCGTGAGTTGTAGACCTCATCGATGGGTTGTGTCTCGAAAGTGGTGGAAATTGGTTTTGGCGCCTCTCCGAGCGGGTTGAGTTTTGCGGCGGTCAGGCCGCGCGGTCAAGGGTTTCGTCGGCGATTAGCTGATCGAGGGTTTCCCATCCATCGACTTTGCGCATCTGGATTTGGCCGGAAGCGAGGAGCGCCCAGAGGAGTATCGGCACTGTTTCGGGACACGGCAGCACGGTCTGTGTTTTGATCCGGCGCTTGAACTCCTCGTTGAGACGCTCAATGGCGTTGGTCGTTCGGGCTGATTTCCATTGGCTCTTGGACAGGCGCGTGAAGGTAAAGAGCTTGTCGCCCGCTTCTGCGAGGCTGTCCGCGACGGCCCTGCATTTCAGCCGTCACTTGCGGACAAACGCCTTGCGGCGTGCCGTCCGCAGGACCCGGTAGGGCGTGCCGTAATCAAGCCGAAAGCGGATTGAATCCAACTCCAGGGCATCCGGGCGCGCGTTTGTCGTCGGAATCCGTCAGCGGCCGTTCGGGTCCAGATTTGGGTATCCGTTCGTTCAAGCCGTGGAACCGTCTGGCTGGCGCGAGAGGTCGGAGCGCGCAGCCGGCCGATTTCCCGCCAAGGCGGCCGTTCACCGCCTCCGTCCGCCCTGACCATCACGGCTTCGCCGAACGGATACGATTTGGTGGTGCCGTGTAGAGAGGCGCGAGTCTGCGGCGGGCACGCCCCCAAGTTGACTGAGGCAGTCATCTCGAACCCGCCGGTCGCGGCGTAGATTCACTGATTGAGAATTCGCTTCCGGTCTTTCTGAGGGGCCGGAGCCGGATGTTCTTTTTGGGCTGGGCGCGTTTGGTGTGCCGGTCGTGGCGCCCCGCCCAGGGTGGTTTCGACATCGATCCAGCCAGAGGCGCTGTAGACGGCACCGGTTTGGCTTGGTCGCCCGCGAGGCGTTTTTCAACCATATCTTGTGGAGGTCGTGTTGGGGTCTGGAGGCCTCATCGTGGTATCCTGACATCTGCAGCCCGCGATCACGCTTGGCGTAGCCCGCTGGATCCTTGCAAATGGCGAATTTGCTAGGATAGGTGGGAGCTGCTCCTCATTTATCCTTGTATTTCTGGTATAGAATACCACATTTGTAATGATGATACCGCGCCATAAATCGCAGCTCGTTAGCGCCCGGCTGAACCAGTTTCCGGCGGTGGCACTGCTCGGACCTCGCCAGGTGGGCAAGACAACACTGGCCGAGCTTGTCGTCGAAGACCGACCGAGCGTCTATCTCGACCTTGAGGACGCGGCGGACCGCGAGAAACTGACCGATGCCGCGCTTTACCTGTCCGGCCATGAAGACAAGCTGGTGATCCTGGATGAGGTCCAGCGAATGCCGGAGCTGTTCCAGACGCTTCGCGGCCTCATCGACAAGGGCCGCCGCCGCGACATCCGGGTGGGCCGATTCCTGCTGCTGGGCTCGGCGTCGATTGACCTGCTCAAGCAGTCAGGCGAATCCTTGGCTGGTCGCATTGCCTATGTCGAGTTGGGGCCATTCAACGTTCTCGAGGTAGATGGCGACGCGCGCGAGAAACTTTGGACCAGGGGCGGGTTCCCCGACAGCTTTCTCCCGGAGAGCGACAGAGCCAGCGCAGTCTGGCGGGAGAATTTTATCCGCACATACCTGGAACGCGACATCCCGCTGCTCGGGCCGCGCGTGCCGGCGGAAACGTTACGCCGCTTCTGGACCATGCTGGCCCATCTGCAAAGCGGCACGCTCAACGCGGCTCAGCTCGCGCGCGGCCTCGGCGTCGACGGCAAGACGGTCTCCCGCTATCTCGACCTGCTTGTCGATCTCCTGCTGGTGCGGCGCCTGTCTCCCTTCCACGCCAATGTCGGCAAGCGCTTGGTGAAATCCCCGAAGGTCTATGTGCGCGACAGCGGCATCGTGCACACGCTGCTCGGCCTCGATGACCGGGAAGCGGTGCTGGGTCATCCCGTCGCCGGCGGAAGCTGGGAAGGGTTCGTACTGGAAAACCTGGTCGGCGCGGCACCGGAGCGGGTGAAGACATGGTTTTACCGAACGGCCGCCGGCGCCGAAATCGACCTGTTGCTGGAGATGCCGGGCGGAAAGCTGTGGGCGGTCGAAATCAAGCGCGGTCTCGCGCCGAGACTCGACAAGGGATTCCACCACGCGCGGGAAGACCTCAATCCAGAGCGCTCCTTCGTCGTGTATTCGGGCGACGATCGGTATCCCAAGGGCGAAGGAATCGAGGTGATTGGCCTGGGCGAGTTGGCGTCGCTCCTCGCGGGGCAATGAAGACCGTGGAGCGGTCCAATTGCAATGGCTGACGAAGACGCAAAAGGGCCCTTCCGGCTGTCCTGCGAGACGCCCCGCGCAACTTGGCACGCGCCCGCATCGGTCAAGGGCGATTTCGCTGGCGGCCCGAAGCTTGTCGTCCGCACCGGTGATCGCGGCAGACAGTGAGGGCCTTGATCTTCAGATCATGGCCGCTGCCGAACCAGACGCGGCGTACTGTCGCCTGCCGAGCAATCTCGGGTGGTATAGATACGGTCTTTGGTTTGTTGACGACTCGCCAATCCCTTGTTCGGGTTTTAATGACACGCCACCACGCCGTGGCTCACCCAGTTCGTGATCCCTACTTGGTGATCTCCGACCAATCTGCCTTGTTGAAAACGTCAACCTCAACCACATTACTGGTCGAAATCTGTAAAACGTCCCGTAGTTTCGCGTCGGAATAGACCTCAAGACGGTCCTCCTTCGCTGGCGTTATCTGCTGGCTTATGGCCGCAACGTGGCTGCAACCGCCTGCGCGCGCGATGGCACCATAGAAACGACGCTCGCCACGGCGGTGATGCAGGAAATCCGCGTATTGCGCAACGTAATCATTGAAAATGTCGTTAGGCTCCACACCAAGGCTATCTACGCTCCGGAGCGCTGGGCCAGGGAGGGGCTGGACGTTATCGAGTGTTAGTGTTCCTGGTTCAACTCGATCCCAGCGCGTGATCGACCTGATGAAATCGGGCCAGGCGGGCACCTTCTCCATAAGTTCTTTTGAGGGCCGCTGCGCCCGCCAGGGCCTCTCCTAACCCACTGATATACTGATATATTTTTCCACCCTCTGGGAGTTCCGGTAGCGCTCGAATTTGCTCTCCGTCAGCACTCCGGAAGCGGATGAATTCCAACTGCCGCGTATCCCTGCGCGCGCATGTCGCTCGAATCCGACAGTGCCCGGGTTTTTGAGATTCGGAAATCATACGCCCCCACCGGACGTATTGGTAACGCCGAGCCGTGGAATCGTCCGGCCGGCGACTGAGGCCGGCGCGTGCAACCAACCGCACTCCCCCCTCAGTGGCCGCTTATTACCTTCACCCGTGCAGGCCGCGAAACCGGTTCGGCGTCTCTCCTTCCCAGACCTTACGACTGGCCGCGTTGCGCCACGAGCGGATCACGGAAGGACGACCCGGGCGTGTTCGAGGAGCGCCGTCCAGCCAATGCTCGAGCCAAGCCCCAGCCCATCCAGGGAAGCGAAAGTCTCGGCGTCTTCGAGTTCGCTATGCTCGAGTTCCGCGTCTGTCCGGTCGCGAAATCGCCGGTCGAGGTCGACGAATCCGATCACGGGCATCGGAGCGGTCCGTCATGCGGTGACCTTGTCAATGGGCCAGAATCAACACGGAGTTGGTGTCGCTGCCGCCGGGGCTGGTGCCGCTTGTTCGGCTTCCATTGACGCTATGGACCCGATATGTGTCGAGGGACCCATGAGGGCGTCATCGAGCTTCGAAACATTCTCGCCCGCTCCGGTCACTCAACCGGCCCGCGCTTCGAGGGTTGGTATTCCGGAGACGTCCACCGTGCGTTCTGCAAGCGCCAGGTCGTGAATGCGTTGCAGGTTTACCCAGAAGCCGGCGCCGTTGCCGAACAGCTTGCCGAAACGAACCGCCATCTCGGCGGTGACCGGCTGCTTCTCGTTGAGGATGTCGTAAAGCGTCTGCCGGGATATCCCGAGCGCATCGGCCACGGCCGTCTTGCTCATGGAAAGCGCGGGCAGGATATCCTCGCGCAGGATCTCCCCGGGATGTACCGGGTCTATGGAAGGATGTCTCTCGATCATCGGTGATAGTCCTCTATGTCCACATCCGCCGCGCCGTCGTCATCCCATCTGAAGGTGACGCGGAAGTTGGCCGTCAGGCGAACGGCGTATCGGCGCGCCCGGTCGCCCTTCAGGGGATGAAAGCACGATCCGGGATAGTTCATCTGCTCCGGCCTGTCCGCGGCTTCGAGCGCCGAGAGAATTCGGCGCAGCTTCCGTGTCCACTCGGCTCAGACCCTTCGCCGGCCCTTGGTCCAGTAGTTGCGAAGCGCCTTGTGCCGAATGCTTCCGATCATGACCGCAAGGTGAAGGCGCGTGGTGGGTTTGTCAAGTATTGCCTTATATATTTCCGTGACCCGGGGAGAGGCCGCCGCGACCTCGGGCTCTGAAGCGCGGCCCGGACAGTATGCTGCACGGCGCGACGAAGGACCGCGACGCCCAGGCCCTGACCGCGGACCAGGCCGATCAGCTCTTCGCCCTCCGGCCAGTCGTGGCGCCGCGGATAGCCGCCGCCGGCGTAGAAGTCGAGCCTGCACGAGGATCGCGGCATCTTCCGCGGTCAGGTATTTGGATTCCCCATTTAGGCACCCCGTCACGGGTGATGCCGGATAGATGTTTGCAACTGACCCACGTCGCTCAGATCAACATCCCTTGCAACGGGAGAGCCGTCCATAGATGTAGTAGAGGCTCTCGGCGATCGCGAGGGTCCAACTCAACCCTCCCGTCGGCCAACATCAGGGGTGGGAGGCGTCCATTCCATTATACCCTTTCCTGTCCAGGATATGGGCCGCGCCTTTCGGCAAGACCCCATGAACACGCTACGCGTGCAAGGGCAACGACACCCGAATCTCCGCTATCGACAATAGCTCAAACGTAGCCGGTGAGCGCCGAGCCCCATTACGGCATCTTGGCCATGGGCGTCGATCCTTCGAATGCCCAGTGCGCCGGTCAAGTCATTTCAGGCCGCCTGTCCAACCCCAGGGGCCCACTCCAATCGGGGATCAAACTTCAAAGCCGATTGACACCCAAGGAAAACCAGCTCGACGGAGGGCTGGCCACCTTTGCGCTCACGGAGGCTTGCCCCGTTCAGGTTGGTCGCAAACCTATTCGAACCCGCAGGCCTTCGCGCTCTTACCCAAAGCAAACCAATAACCATCTTGTTTCCCGAAGCAGCCGTCGGTCGCCCTGCCCGCCGCAACCCTCTCACCGGATTTGTTGAAATAGACCCCAGGGCCGTGGATTTTGTCGGCCCGCCATTCGCCTTCGTAGCGGCCGCCGGCGGAGAATGCGTAGGTGCCGTGACCGTGCCGCTCGCCGGCCTGCCACTCGCCTTCGTAGCGGCCACCGTCGGAGAATGTGTAGGTGCCGTGGCCGTACCGCTTGCCATCCCGGAATTCGCCCTCGTAGCGGTTGCCAATGGGCCACGTCCGAATTCCCTGACCATGAAAACCGCCGGCCCGCCACTCGCCTTCGTAGCGGCCGCCGGCGGAGAATGCGTAGGTGCCGTGGCCGTGCCGCTCGCCGTCCCGGAATTCGCCCTCGTAGCGGTTGCCGTCGGGCCACGTGCGAATTCCCTGACCATGAAAACTGCCGGCCTGCCACTCGCCTTCGTAGCGGCCGCCGGCGGAGAATGTGTAGGTGCCGTGGCCGTGCCGCTTGCCGTCCCGGAATTCACCCTCGTAGCGGTTGCCGTCGGGCCACGTGCGAACTCCCTGACCATGAAAACTGTCGGCCCGCAACTCGCCTTCGTAGCGGCCACCCTCGGAGAATGTGTAGGTGCCGTGGCCGTGCCGCTCGCCGTCCCGGAATTCGCCCTCGTAGCGGTTGCCATTGGGCCACGTCCGAATTCCCTGACCATGAAAACTGCCGGCCTGCCACTCGCCTTCGTAGCGGCCACCCTCGGAGAATGTGTAGGTGCCGTGGCCGTGCCGCTTGCCATCCCGGAATTCACCCTCGTAGCGGTTGCCACTGGGCCACGTGTAGCCCCCGCGACCGTGCCGCTTGCCGGCCTGCCAGTCGCCTTCGTAGTGGCCGCCATCCGAGAATACGTAGGTGCCGCGGCCGTGCCGCTTGCCATCCCGGAATTCGCCCTCGTAGCGGTCGCCGTCGGGCCACGTCCGAATTCCCTGACCGTGCAGCTTGCCAGCCCGCCACTGCCCCGCAACCCTCTCACCGGATTTGTTGAAATAGACCCCAGGGCCGTGGATTTTGTCGGCCCGCCATTCGCCTTCGTAGTGACCGCCGGCGGAGAATGCGTAGGTGCCGTGACCGTGCCGCTCGCCGGCCTGCCACTCGCCTTCGTAGCGGCCACCGTCGGAGAATGTGTAGGTGCCGTGGCCGTGCCGCTTGCCATCCCGGAATTCGCCCTCGTAGCGGTTGCCACTGGGCCACGTCCGAACTCCCTGACCATGAAAACCGCCAGCCCGTAACTCGCCTTCGTAGCGGCCGGCGGCGGAGAATATGTAGGTGCCGTGACCGTGCAGCTCGCCGTCCCGGAATTCGCCCTCGTAGCGGTTGCCGTCGGGCCACGTGCGAATTCCCTGACCATGAAAACTGCCGGCCCGCCACTCGCCTTCGTAGCGGCCGCCGGCGGAGAATGCGTAGGTGCCGTGGCCGTGTCGCTCGCCGTCCCGGAATTCGCCCTCGTAGCGGTTGCCGTCGGGCCACGTCCGAATTCCCTGACCATGAAAACCGCCGGCCTGCCACTCGCCTTCGTAGCGGCCGCCGGTGGAGAATGTGTAGGTGCCGTGGCCGTGCCGCTTGCCGTCCCGGAATTCACCCTCGTAGCGGTTGCCGTCGGGCCACGTGCGAACTCCCTGACCATGAAAACTGTCGGCCCGCAACTCGCCTTCGTAGCGGCCACCCTCGGAGAATGTGTAGGTGCCGTGGCCGTGCCGCTCGCCGTCCCGGAATTCGCCCTCGTAGCGGTTGCCATTGGGCCACGTCCGAATTCCCTGACCATGAAAACTGCCGGCCTGCCACTCGCCTTCGTAGCGGCCACCCTCGGAGAATGTGTAGGTGCCGTGGCCGTGCCGCTTGCCATCCCGGAATTCACCCTCGTAGCGGTTGCCACTGGGCCACGTGTAGCCCCCGCGACCGTGCCGCTTGCCGGCCTGCCAGTCGCCTTCGTAGTGGCCGCCATCCGAGAATACGTAGGTGCCACGGCCGTGCCGCTTGCCATCCCGGAATTCGCCCTCGTAGCGGTCGCCGTCGAGCCACGTCCGAATTCCCTGACCGTGCAGCTTGCCAGCCCGCCACTGCCCTTCGTAGTGGCCGCCATCCGAGAATACGTAGGTGCCGCGGCCGTGCGGCTTGCCATCCCGGGTTTCGCCCTCGTAGCGGGTTCCGGCGGCGGCGCCTTTGCCGTGCTCCTTGGCTTGGCGCCACTCTCCCTCATAGCGGCGGCCGTCGGGCCACACGACGTTGCCCCGGCCGTGCTTGCTGCCATCGCGGTACTGGCCGCGGTCCAACGCAGCACTGATGTCGTTGGAGTCGTTCAGCGGGTTCGCCAGTCGGGGCCCGTGCGAGTACGCAGCGTTCCCGATCACCAGCGTCACCCGTTGGGCGGCCGAAGCGGGCAGGGCCAGCGCCGCAGCCACCAAAAGCCCCGCGATGCACGGCAGGATCATCGATCTGGACATGGTCATGTCCTCGCGCGCGACGCCGCGCGCCTTTCGGAACCATCGCCCCCGGCGCGCAACAGGACGGAGAGCGGAAGCGTGGCGGCTTCATGTCTCCCAGACGACAGAATGGACCAATCCGGCGGGTGCCTCAACCCGATCCGGCGAATTGAATGGGGCTGAACGGATGGCGGTACGCTGGCTGCTCGATAGGCGTCGTGCGGCATTAATTCTGAGCGTCACTTCCCGCAAAGAACCCTCATCAGGTCGTCTTTTGCGCCGGAGAAGGTTCCGGGCACGGCCAGGGTCGCCGCCAGCATCGGCGCGGACATACTGCCTGCGGGCGCCACGCTGGATGCTGACTGAGCGTGATCCAGGCCGGCGATTAGAGGAGTTTGATTGCGGCCACGATCAAGGCGGCGACCCCGAGATTGGCGCCGACAACCCACTTGATAATATCGTTCTTGCCGAGAGCTATCAGCTTTTCGGTCTCCTGCCGCAGCGTCTCGATATTGGCGTTGGTTGCCGCGATATCGGCCTTGGTCTCCTGCCGCAGCGTCTCGATATTGGCGTTGGTTGCCGCGATATCGGCCTTGGTCTCCAGCCGCAGCGTCTCGATATTGGCGTTGGTTGCTGCAATATCAGCCTTGGTCTCCAACCGCAGCGTCTCGATATTGGCGTTGGTTGCTGCAATATCGGCCTTGGTCTCCAGCCGCAGCGTCTCGATATCGGCGTTGGTTGCTGCGATATCAGCCTTGGTGGCGAGGTTGCGTTCCAGCAGCCGGACACGCTGACGCACCACGGTTTCAGCCTGGGGTTCCGGCATGCCGGACTTCACCAGTTCCTGGATGTCCTCGTGAGTGTCGAATATGAGCGCTGACTCTGACATGGCCCAAAATATAAAATCACCTTGCGCCCCTAGTATACTCGGAATCTCCGAATATATTACAAACCCGTGCCGACCCTGGGCGCCAGGGCAGCTGGCCTGCGTTGCGCCATGTCCCCATCACAAGCCACTTTCACGCCGGCGCGCCATGAAGAGGCCGAGGCTGGCCGGGAGCAGGGCGGCGGATGGATGGCCCGGAGAGCGTCCCCGCCGCTCGCAACTACCGATCCCAGGGGAGGCGGCATCATGCAGACAGTCACGGCGCCCGGCGCCAACGCGCGCACCTTTCTCATCCATATGTTCAGGCGCGGTCTCGACGATAACCGCTATGTGGTGGAGCGGTACAAGTCGACGTTCGACGGCGAGATCGTCCGTTGGCCCGGCAAGGGCAAGTCGAAGACCGGCAAGCAACCGCGCCAGGTCATGTCGCTCGGGGCCGTGCAGCGGATGCGGCCCGAGCGGGACGAGATCATCGTCTGCACCGGCGTGAAGATCGCCGGCTCCGGCATTCAGTATTGGGGATCTTATGCTGTCTGGGGTCATATGTTGCGGCGCTGACGGATCCTTCGATGAGCTACCGCCGGTTCCTTGAGTTTGCTG
The DNA here is from genome assembly GCA_965261735.1 of Alphaproteobacteria bacterium. Classification (GTDB taxonomy): domain Bacteria; phylum Pseudomonadota; class Alphaproteobacteria; order SHVV01; family SHVV01. Next base: position 3,248,675 of record OZ253470.1, on the reverse strand, counting down.
GAGAAGGAGTTCGGATCGCCGCAACATAATCTGGTGTGCTCAATAGGAGTTCAGGAACGCCATCAAGTCTTTGTCCTCCTTCCAGGGGCGCCCCGGGGCGGGTTCCGCGACATCGCACAGTGCCATCGCCTCGGCTTTCATCTTGAGGTTGATTTCGGCATAGATGTTGGTGGTATCGATGGAGGAATGCCCGAGCCACGCACGCACAGTGTTGATGTCCACGCCGGCGAACACCAAGTGGGAGGCGGACGTATGTCTCAGCACATGGGGCGTTATTTTCCTCCCGGCCAACGCCGGCACTTGGGCCGCGCAGCGCTCGACGACCCAGTAGACGCCGAACCGGGTGAACGGTTGTCGGCGCCTGTCGAGGAAGACAGCTTCATCTGCGGCACGGCCGTCGACTAGCTCCACTAGGACGCGTTCGATTTCCGGCCGCAATGGGCATTGGCGTACCTTTCCACCCTTTCCGTGCAGGGTGACGAGTGCGTGGCCGCCATCGCGGCGCCCGATCTGCAGGTCGCCCACTCGCAGTTGCGTGGCTTCCGATACACGCGCTCCGGTCTTGTAGAGGAACAGCAGGATCGCGTAGCCACCGAGTGACCCTGCTCAACGCACGCTTCGTTGATTTCCGTGAAGTCCGTGGCCTGCGGCCGAGTTTGTGCCGCCGCGTGCGGTCCCATTCCGGGGCTGTGGCCTCGATCCGGGCAACGGCGACCTTCCCGCCCTCGCGCAGGTCCAGAACATGAAGCAGGCGAACCTGATCCTACGCGATTTGTCGCAACGTAAGTCGTCTGGCGCCGGACTCTGCGAGGTGCCGAAGGTATCGCTCTCGCGGTTCGATCAGCGGCGCAGCCCGGTACCTCTCGATAGTGCTTGGTTTTGTGAACAGCTCTTCGAACACGACGTGTCTCCTCGTTGTGGGAGCCACGATGATGTCCGTCACGCGCCGCGGAGACAATTATGTTGGCTATTACCCACTCAACTCCAAGGAAAACAGATGGATAGGTCATCGCCGCAACAAATGACCCCAGACAGCATAAGGGTGATCGAACGACGGGCCTGTTCGTGAACGCCAGGTATCGCTGACCGGCGATCCCCTGCGATGTGCGGCCGGTCGTCCTTCGCCCGGACCACAACCGCGGAAGGGAGGAACATGCCCTACAAAGATCCCGAGAAAGAACGTGCATGCGGGCGGCGCCGTTATGAACGCATTACCGCCGACCGCATTACCAGCGGGCTTTGTCCGAGGTGCGGGAAGGCGAGGCCCGCGCCCGACCGCACCTTGTGCCGGCACTGCGGCGAAAAGCGGCGCAAGGCCGAGCGCGCAAGATGCGCGAAGGCCAAGTCGGCCGGCATCCTTTACGGTAATGCCGAGAAGTGTTTAATGCCGAGTGACCTCCAGGAATCTGCGGATCCACGCGGGTTTTCGACAGATTCACTCGGCATTAATCCTGGCCGTTACTTGCCGCCGGTATTGTCGTTCCTTGCCTATCCGGTTAACGCCCATGACCGCTACATGTAGGGTGCCGCCACTCTCCCGAGTAAAGCTCGGCATAGGTTGGAGCAGAGGTGTCGCCCGCGATGCCGAGCAATGAGCGGAAGGCGTTGAACGGGTAGAACCGCCTGTTGAAGCGGAAGGTGAACTCGTTGAGGTAGGCTTGTAGGTGCTGGTGGCTAACGCCGTGGTGGATACCGATCAGCCACGTCTTCAGGTTGGCGAAAACCAGATGGATGATCGGCAGGTATTGCTCGGCAACCTCTGGATCACCACACTCGGCAACAGCGAAGTGCTCATAGCCGCGCTTACCGAGGCCAGCATAGCCGCTCCAATCGTCAGTAACGATCAGCGATCGCGGCGCGACGGTGCTCTCGACGAACCCACAGAGCGACTCGGCGCTACGGTCGAGCACGACGGCGAGCCGAACGCGTCCGGCATAGCGTCCGTCTTTCCGGTTGTCGAGCTTGGTGCCCGGCTTTCGATGACGCACCTCGATGGCACAGGAGACGGGAACCTTGTGGTGAACACCACGGCCTTCCCCACGCGTTCGCCCGCCAACCCAGGTTTCGTCCACCTCAACATGGTTCTTGGGCTGTCCACCGATCCTGTCTTGGTTGGGCCGCACCATGCCCGAGCGGAGCTTGTGGAGAATTTGAAAGGCCGTCTCGTAGCGCGAAAGACCAAGTTGCCGCTGAAACTGCACGGCGGACATGCCGGGCGTCTGACTGGCGACCAGATAAGCGGCCCAGAACCAGACGTTCAGCGGAGTGTGGCTACGCTCCATCACTGTTCCCACCGTCAGCCCGGTGTTCTGGCGGCACTTGCGGCAGCGCAGGACGCCAGGGCGGTTTTCAAAGTGGAACGGCTCTCCCGCCGTGCCGCAGTGCGGGCAGGCAAAGCCGTCTCCCCAGCGGGCTTTCTCCAGGTAGGCGGCGCAGGCCGCATCATCGGGGAAAAGTCGCTGGAACTCGGGTAGCGAATGCGGGAATGGGAGATCGGCGCGGTCGAGAACATCCATGGCGCGCTCCCCTATATCCGGTTTGCGCCCATTCAAGCCCTAGTGGGTGTGGGTGTAAACCGGATAGGCAAGTGTCGTTCTCCCTTTTCAAGAGTTGGAGGACGACAAATGTCTTCGATACCCAAACGCCCGCTTCTGGCGACCACAGCACTGGTTGGCTTCGACCCGATCATCCTTGCGTTCATCGACGATCTCCGTCTCCGTGGGGAGATTGCCGAAGGCCGCGTCCGTCACTATCGCGGCCTTGCACGTCACTTTCTGATCTGGCTTGCGCACTGTGGCATTCCGCTCGAAGCGGTCGAGAGCACAGCGATCGATCGCTTTCTGCAGCACGATTGCGACTGTTGTGACGCAGTCCCGGCGTCTGTCCGGCTGCACCCGTGGCGCAAGCGTCGTACTTCACCCGAGCTCATGCGCTTCATCCGCTTCCTCGAGCGGACGGGGAGAATCGAAACTCCCGGCGATCTCGACGACAACCTGCGTCTCCTTGAGGGGTTCCTCGAGCGGTTGCGCGGCGATTGGCGGGCGCGGCGGCGCTTGCGTCTCCGCCGCTTCGACCGCGACGGCAAATGCGAGAACCAGCGCCACCAGCACGGCCCCGAACGGTCTGGTGTACCTGCGCATGACTCGATCCGGTTGAGCTGTAAAGGGAAAAGAAAAAGGCGCCCGATCCGGCGACGGATCGGGCGCCCTGCTGTGATCAGCAGGTCAGGTAAGCAGACCTAGTTCCTGTCGGCGCCGAAGGCACCGCGGAAAGCACCGGCCTCGTTGTCTTCCGACGTGAAGTCGAAGACACCACCGGCTTCCGCAGCCTTGGATCCGTAGAACCCGCCACTGAATGAGCCCATGAACTCACCAGTGGAGTCAAGGTTATACATGTTACCTGCCCCTGCCCCAACCGTTGCCTTCGTCCCGGAGAAGGTGTTCGTGTCAATGGCACCTTCAAGCGTGGCTAAGCCGGTCAGGGTCGCTGTGATCGTGGCCTTGTCGAAGTCCGCGTCCAACGTCGCGGCGTTGTTTACCAGCGAAATGTCGCCGTTGCCGTCCTCGTCCGCCCTCTGCACGGCACCAACCCAGTTTCCACTGTACATGGCACCGCCGTTGTTCGGCATATCGGCGCCGGTCAGGCCGTCACCGATGCTCTGGACGAAGCCAATACCGAGATCGGAGAGTTCCTGGGAACCGTCCATCTCAGCTGCCCCGAGAGCAGCCCAGACACCGAAGTGGATGTGCTTGTAGTCCGTCGCCTCGGGGATCTTGGCCGTCACCTCCACGTCGTCATCTGCAGTCTCGCTATCGCCATCGCGGTCGAGCGTGACATGGATGTTGACTTGCGTATAGGTGGTGGTGGTGGTCGTACCTTGATCCAAAGCGCTCGTCCACACCACGTATGTCTTATCCCCAGCCGCATTATCGGTTTCGTTGGGATCGACGTAGGAGAACACTTCCACTGCTTTGGCGGTGGCAGCGACTGAGTCAGTAGGTTCAATGGTGCCGTTCGTTCCAGCAAGATAGTAGGAACCCTCGGACTTGAGAGCCACGTTGTTCAGGTCGGCCCCACTTTCTCCGGCCCCATTGTTTACTACGTCATCATCAATGGTGAGATAACCCGCTTTCATGGTCATCACCGTCGTGTTGCCATCCGTGGCATACACCTTCACCGTCTTGGAGCCAGCATATTGGGTAACGATCATCAGGCGAGCCATGTCGTCGGCTGAATCAACCAACTTGCCAATGGGGAACTTACGTTCTGCCGCACCTGCCGTGGTCGCCTTAAACAGACTTGGGTCTTCCTCCGTGCCTACTGCACCCGGTACCCCTTCACTCGCGATGACCGTGTCCATGGGCTGGTCACCCTTGGGCAACAGACCTGTCTCCACCGTATTGCCGTCAGTGGTCACCACGCTAGACCCGGCCATGGCATCGAGAGACGTACCGCCGACGGTCTTGGCCGTGTCGACGATCATCAGCTCATTGCCAGCGGCATCCATCGCCATTTGGCCATACTCGCCGGCCATGGTTTCGGCGGCCGTGGCGTCCGCCAGGGCATTCTCGGCATCGACCTGCGCCCGCACCGCGGCCGTCACATCCATCGCCGCCTCAGCAGCGTCGGATGCCGTCTTGGCGGTCATATACGCGGCATGCGCCAGGGCGGCCTGTTCGCCGGCCTTCGTGGCCAGACCGCGCGACGTTTCGCCGGTCTGCACGGTCGCGAGATTCGCCACCGCTTCCGTGGCTGCCGTGGCCGATGTCTCCGCGTTGCCCGCTGCCGTCATCGCGGCCGTCGCTGCTGCCGCTGCATCTGCTTGAGCGGTTTCAAGCTCATTCAGCTCAGCCGGCTCCGGAGGCAGCGCAGCAGCTATCAGGGCAGCAACACCGCCTTCTACTGATACCACCAGAATATCGCCGGTAGTCGTTACTACGTCATCCGCCACAGCAACCGAGCAGCCATCAGCGCTGACACACGTAAAGGTGCCAATATCTTCGACAGTAATCGTTTCGTCCATAACGGCACTGAATGTGACTGTTGGAGCGTCAGTGCCTGCTGGCAATGTGATTGTCGTTCCGGACGGAACGGTCTTGCCCGCGATCGTCGTCGGAAGGGTGGTGGTGGTGTCCATCATGCTGGTCACCGGTGCATCGCCGCCGCCGCCGCACGCCGCGAGCCCGAGCGTGAACACGGTCGCGATGCAGAGCGTGATCAAGTTTTTCTGTGTAGACATCTTCGAGGCTTTCCTTAATACACAATACAAAACTGACTTTCGGCGACACACGTGCGCAAACATACGCAGAGCTATGATAAATGACGGTATTACAATAGGTTGATTTCTTCTCTGATCCATTGACCCCGCGCCAAACACGTGCTCCAATGCGCACGCGTTTGATCCCGATCGCTTCCGTAGTGCTTACTATACCGAAGACGGCGATCGGCAGCGAGAAGCGAACGGTTTCGAACGGGGAACGGGGACCCGATCCGATGCCAAGACGAGCCGAGCTCACAATCTCCAAACGAACCGTCGACGGGCTGTCCGTCGAAGCAAAGGACGCCGTCTTCTGGGATCGCGAACTCCCGGGCTTCGGGGTCCGCGTCTATCCGTCCGGGCGCAAGATCTATGTCGTGCAGAGCCGCGGCCCGGGCGGATCGAAGCGCATTACCCTCGGCCGGCATGGCGAGCTCACCGTCGAGCAGGCGCGCAAACAGGCGGTTGCCGTCATCGACCGCATCAAGAGGGGCGAGAACCCGGTGGCGGCACCGCCGGAGCCCGCGTTCACCGTGGCCGATCTGGCACAGCGCTACCTGGAGACGCACGTGGCGGTGAACTGCAACGCGCACACTGCGGGGATCTACCGCGGATCGCTCGACAACCACATCCTGCCGGCACTGGGAGCGATGCCGATCACCTCGGTTGGCCCGCCGGAGGCGGCGGCGCTGCACTACGGGCTTCGCGACACCCCCCGCGCGGCCAACCGGGCGCTCATGGTGCTGTCCAAGATGTTCTCGTTGGCCGAGGACTGGGGGCTGGCTCCGGCTGGCGGCAACCCCTGCCGTTTCGTGCGCAAGTACAAGGAAGGCATGCGCGAGCGGTTCCTCACACCGGACGAGTACCGGCGGTTGGGCCGGGTGTTGTGTTCCCTCGATGCCGGTGGCCCGTTATCGGCGCGCGCGGCGGCGGCATTGCGGTTGTTGATGCTGACCGGGTGCCGGCTCAACGAGATTCTGACCCTGCGATGGGACGATGTGGACCGAAAGGCTCGAGAGCTGCGGTTGCGCGACGCCAAGACGGGCGCACGGATGGTACCGCTGACGCCCACGGCGACGGCGGTGCTCGCGGGGATCGCCCGCGCCCCGCGCAGCCCTTGGGTGTTCGCTGGGGTTACACCGGACAGGCATCTGTCGCAGCTCTCCAGCTACTGGCGCCACGCGCGGGGGCGCTGCGGGCTGGAGGATGTGCGGATCCACGATTTGCGTCACAGCTTCGCGTCGCGCGCCCTGGCGCTCGGCGAGAGCCTGAACATGATCGGGCGGCTGCTCGGCCACACGGATGTCGCGAGCACGGCGCGTTACGTTCATCTCGTTCGGGATGCGGAGAAGGTCGCGGCGGCCAAGGTGGGCGACAGCATCGAGGCCGACATCCTGCGGACGGAGAGCGCCGCGCAGAGAGCCGAGGCGTAACAGGCGGATTCGTGGAAAGGGAGCGGAGGCATGGCGAAGCTGCAATACCGGTCACTGTCGATGCGCACCGTCGACGGACTGTCCGGCGACGGCAAGGACATCATCTTCTGGGATCGGGAGCTCCAAGGCTTCGGGGTACGGGTCTATCCCTCCGGAGCCAAGGTATATCTTGTCCAAAGTCGCGGGCCGGGCGGGTCGAAGCGCGTCACCCTGGGTCGCCATGGCGTGATATCCGCCGACCGGGCCCGGCGGCGGGCGGCGTCAATCATCGCCCGCATCAAGGCGGGCGATGAACCGAAACCGCCCCCCAGCGTGCCCGCGGCCGCGGGGCCGACGGTGGCCGAGCTCGCCGAGAGATATCTTTCGGAGCACGTGGCGGTGCACTGCAAGCCGAACACGGCGAGAGCGTATAGGAAGGTGATTGGAAAGCACATATTGCCGGTGTACGGCAAGCTGGCCGTTACCGCGCTCGGACGAGAGCATGTGGCCGGCCTGCATTACAGGCTGCGCAAGACGCCGACCGCGGCGAACAACGCTATCGGCGCGCTGTCACGGATGCTCGATCAGGCCGAAGCCTGGGGTCTGGTTCCGCGCGGCGGCAATCCCTGCCGCGTTGTGGCCAAGTACAGAACGCGCAGGCTGGAGCGGTTCCTGACGGAGGAAGAGTTTCGCCGTCTCGGGCAGGTGCTGGACACGCTGGAGGCGGAAGGCCGGCTCCCGGTGCATGCGGCGGCGGCGCTGCGGCTGCTGATGCTTACCGGGTGCCGGTGTGGCGAGATCACGACCCTGCGCTGGGAGGACGTGGATCTGGAGGCAAAGGAGATCCGGCTCCGCGACAGCAAGACCGGCCCGCGCGTGGTTCCGCTGTCGCCGGGGGCGGCGAGAGTTCTGGCGGACCTGCCGCGTGACGCCGGCAACCCTTGGGTGATAGCCGGACGCAAACCGGGCAGCCGCCTCTCCCACATTATCTATTACTGGTATCGGGTGCGGGAGGGCGCGGAGCTCGACGACGTACGCATCCATGACCTCCGCCACAGCTTCGCCTCACGTGCCCTGGCGCTGGGCGAGAGCCTGCCGACGATCGGCAAGCTGCTCGGTCACAGCAAGATCCAGACGACGGCCCGCTACGCCCATCTCGCGCGAGATTCGGTGCAGGAATCGGCGGCCCGGGTTGCCGCCAGCATCGGCGCGGACATACTGCCTTAAAGCTCCGCCAAGGGTATCGATGCGACGGCTCCGCCCTAGGGGCCGATTCGCAAGGGCCTAAGCACGGGGGAAAATGGCGCGCCGGATCGATCTCGCCCGGATTGCGCTTGCCGGTGTGTCGCCGCATGCCGCGCAATGCGGCAGGCTCGGCCAAGTCTTCCGCTGCCGCGCCGCCGGAGAAGGAGGGCATTTTTGGGTTGCGGTGCCCGTCGGCCACGACTGGCAACGGATTGACTTGTCATTGAAATTCGACGCTTGAACTGATTCGGGAGTTGTGGTTACGTGCGCTGGCCTGACTGTTCGACTGGACGGTAGGGAGCGCGTCGTGTCCGAGGATGCTCATCTCCAAAGCAAATGACGCGGAAGAGCGTTGCCGGTATCGACACGGCGGAGAGGTTTTTATATGCTTGCCGAAGCGCGCTTGACGCTGTACGAGATTAAGTCGCAGGCCTCGTCTCGGGGCCACCGCTCAACCTACGAGAGGAGAGCCTGAGTATAGGGGCTAATCCTCTTTCCCAAGCTTTTCCCTTAGCTTTCTGATTTTCTTAAAGAAAAGTTTATCCTTCTGGTGCCGTCCGCAGGATCCGGCGGGGCGTGCCGTAATCAAGCCGAAAGCGGATTGAATCCAACTCCAGGGCATCCGGGCGCGCGTTTGTCGTCGGAATTCGTCAGCGGCCGTTCGGGTCCAGATTTGGTGGTGCCGTGTAGAGAGGCGCGAGTCTGCGGCGGGCACGCCCCCAATTTGACTGAGGCAGTCATCTCGAACCCGCCGGTCGCGGCGTAGATTCACTGATTGAGAATTCGCTTCCGGTCTTTCTGAGGGGCCGGAGCCGGATGTTCTTTTTGGGCTGGGCGCGTTTGGTGTGCCGGTCGTGGCGCCCCGCCCAGGGTGGTTTCGACATCGATCCAGCCAGAGGCGCTGTCGACGGCACCGGTTTGGCTTGGTCGCCCGCGAGGCGTTTTTCAACCATATCTTGTGGAGGTCGTGTTGGGGTCTGGAGGCCTCATCGTGGTACCCTGGCGCTCGGCGAGAGCCTGAGCATGATCGGGAAGCTGCTCGGGCACACCAAAATCCAGACGACGGTCCGCTACGCCCATCTCGCGCGCGATTCCATCAAGCTATCGGCGGCCAGGGTCGCCGCCAGCATCGGCGCGGACATACTGCCCGCGGGCGCCACGCTGGATGCTGACTGAGCGTGATCCAGGCCGGCGATTAGAGGAGTTTGATTGCGGCCACGATCAAGGCGGCGACCCCGAGATTGGCGCCAACAACCCACTTGATAATATCGTTCTTGCCGAGAGCTATCAGCTTTTCGGTCTCCTGCCGCAGCGTCTCGATATTGGCGTTGGTTGCCGCGATATCGGCCCTGGTCTCCAGCCGCAGCGTCTCGATATTGGCGTTGGTTGCTGCAATATCAGCCTTGGTCTCCAACCGCAGCGTCTCGATATTGGCGTTGGTTGCTGCAATATCGGCCTTGGTCTCCAGCCGCAGCGTCTCGATATCGGCGTTGGTTGCTGCGATATCAGCCTTGGTGGCGAGGTTGCGTTCCAGCAGCCGGACACGCTGACGCACCACGGTTTCAGCCTGGGGTTCCGGCATGCCGGACTTCACCAGTTCCTGGATGTCCTCGTGAGTGTCGAATATGAGCGCTGACTCTGACATGGCCCAAAATATAAAATCACCTTGCGCCCCTAGTATACTCGGAATCTCCGAATATATTACAGACCCGTGCCGACTCTGGGCGCCAGGGCAGCTGGCCTGCGTTGCACCATGTCCCCATCACAAGCCACTTTCACGCCGGCGCGCCATGAAGAGGCCGAGGCTGGCCGGGAGCAGGGCGGCGGATGGATGGCCCGGAGAGCGTCCCCGCCGCTCGCAACTACCGATCCCAGGGGAGGCGGCGGTTGTGTCTCGAAAGTGGTGGAAATTGGTTTTGGCGCCTCTCCGAGCGGGTTGAGTTTTGCGGCGGTCAGGCTGCGCGGTCAAGGGTTTCGTCGGCGATTAGCTGATCGAGGGTTTCCCATCCATCGACTTTGCGCATCTGGATTTGGCCGGAAGCGAGGAGTGCCCAGAGGAGCATCGGCACTGTTTCGGGACACGGCAGCACGGTCTGTGTTTTGATCCGGCGCTTGAACTCCTCGTTGAGACGCTCAATGGCGTTGGTCGTTCGGGCTGATTTCCATTGGCTCTTGGACAGGCGCGTGAAGGTAAAGAGCTTGTCGCCCGCTTCTGCGAGGCTGTCCGCGACGGCCCTGCATTTCAGCCGCCACTTGCGGACAAACGCCTTGCGGCGGGTTTCCACCTCGGAGGCAGTGTCGGCATAGATCATATCGCGGTAATCTTCGCTCAGCTCGTCATGCATGTGTTTGGGAGCATGACCCAGAAGGTTGCGGTGCTTGTGCACGGTGCAGTGTTGAACGGGAAGGTCATCGCCCCAAAGCGCCGACAGAGCCGCCTCCAGTCCCGGCGCGCCATCGACGATGACAAACCCGGGCCGTTTCAGTCCACGCGCATCAAGGTCGTCGAGGAACTGGCGCCACGCCGCCTGGCTTTCTCCGCCCATATTCCCGATCGAAAGCAAGACCTTCTGGCCATCCCGGCGCACCCCTATAGCCGCGAGAACCGAGATGTTGGTGGCCTTGCGGTCCAGTCGGGTCTTGATCACAGTGCCGTCAAGGATCAGCCGAACGATATCCTCATCCGCGAGGCCACGGCTGCACCAGGCGTCCCAATCGACCTTCACCTTGCGCCACGCCCGGCTCACAACGTCCTTGCTCACAGCACCCCGGAAGAGCCCGAACAGCGCGCGTTTCACCCGCCGCGTGTTGGTTCCGGACAGATACACCGAAGCGATCAGCGCCTCGGCCTTTCTGGTCAGCCGCTGGTAGCGCGGCAGCGCCCGCGAACGCCATTCCGACGCCCGACCGTCTTCCTCAACGATCCGCGCACGCGGCACGCTCACCCTCTCGGTCCCGAATGTCCCCGTCAGTTGCCGCTCCCGGTGCCCGTTCCGATACCCTTGCCGAAGCGCGTCCTCTCGACCGTATCGGCAGCGCCCGAGAAACTGCGCAAGTTCCTCCTCAAAAACGGCCTCGATCGTGGATCTGATGTTCTCCCGCAGCCGGTCCTCGAGCGGATCATAGCCGGCGTCATTGGCCAGTAGCGAAAGCGCGGAAGTCTCGGTAGTGTTCTTCATGGCGTGATCTCCTTGGCGGTGCTAGGAGCGTGCGCCGCAGAAAGGTCCGCGCGGCAAAGTTGATAGCGGACGGGTTGTGGGTGGATTTGCGCAGGGGGAAGTATGATCCGATACGCCAGTTGCGTGTGGGAACTCCCGATGCCGACCACGTTTCGTGCCTACCAGCCGGACCAACCCTTGCTTTTGCCGCCGGACTTGCAGGAGTGGGTTTCCCCAGGGCACCTGGCTCATCACGTCAGCGATGTGGTCGATGCACTGGACTTGACGGCGTTCTATGCGCCCTACGAGGGGGACGGTCGACGCAACGCCCCCTACGAGCCGTCGATGATGGTCAAGGTGCTGATCTATGCCTACGCGACGGGCACATTCTCCTCGCGCGCGGTGGCGAGGAAGCTGGAGGAGGATGTAGCGTTTAGGATGCTCGCGGCGGGCAACTTCCCGCAACATCGCACGGTATGTGAGTTCCGACGCCGACATCTGGCGGAGTTCAGCGAGCTGTTTGTGGGGGTGGTGCAGGTGGCGCGCGAGATGGGACTGGCGCGGTTCGGCAAGCTCTCGGTCGACGGGACGAAGGTGCGAGCGAACGCGAGCAAGCGCAAGGCGATGAGCTATGAGCGGATGGGCAAAGAGGCGGCTCGCTTGCAGGCGGAGATCGAGGCGCTGCTGACGACGGCGGGGATGGTGGACGCCGAAGAAGACGAGCGTTGGGGCGAGGATTTCCGGGGCGACGAGTTGCCCGAGGAGTTGCAACGCAGGGAGAAGCGCCTGGCGGCGATCCAGGCAGCCAAAGCGCGTTTGGAGGCGGCGCAACGCGGGCGCGACGATGAGCGCGGGCGCGAGCCGGGGCAGGACCGCAATCCCCGGGGCGGGCGGCCTTACAAGCGGGCCTACGGCGAGCCCGAGCCGAAGGCGCAGAGCAATTTCACCGATCCCGAGAGCCAGATCATGAAGACCAGCAGCGAGGGGTTCCAGCAGTGCTACAACGCGCAGATGGCGGTCGATGGGGAGCACCAGATCATCGTCGCGACTCAGGTGGGGCCACAGGCCAGCGACCAGGGTCAGCTGGTGGGGATGCTCGACGAGATCAACGAGACGTTTGGGGTCGAGCCTGCGGTGGTACTGGCCGATGCGGGCTACTGCAACGAGCCGGATCTGTTGGAGCTGGAAGATCGCGGCATCGACGCGCACGTAGCGCTGGGGCGTGAAGGCAAGTCCCAGGTGGCGGTCGACCCGGCCCGGCTCCCTGCCACGCACCGCATGGGTGAGAAACTGGCGAGCCCCGCGGGCAAAGCCCGGTACGCGCAACGCAAGTGGCTCTCGGAGGCGCCGAACGGGTGGATCAAGGAGGTGCTCGGATTCCGACGATTCAGCCTGCGAGGCTTGGCGAAGGTGCGCGGCGAGTGGGACCTCGTGTGCTTGGCGTTGAACATCAAGCGGATGGGGACGGTGGCCACGTGCTGAGGCAGGTGCTGGCCTGCCAACGCACTTGATCCGGGGCGCGCAGTGCCCATCGACCGCGTATGAAACGCGAATCTCTTCCCTTCCGGCCTTCCGGTCTGGGATTTCCATCCCAGAGTCGGGCGGGCCAGATATCCACACTCGGGCCAAAATCCCACCTCTCCGGCGGCCGCGCGCCAATCGCCCAACATCAAAACTTCTACGGCGCACGCTCCTAGCCGCCGATTGGGTGGTTGTCTTGTCACCCGGAGATTACGCCATCCTCAAATTTCCACCACTTTCGAGACACAGCCGAGGCGGCATCATGCAGACAGTCACGGCGCCCGGCGCCAACGCGCGCACCTTTCTTATCCATATGTTCAGGCGCGGTCTCGACGATAACCGCTATGTGGTGGAGCGGTACAAGTCGACGTTCGACGGCGAGATCGTCCGTTGGCCCGGCAAGGGCAAGTCGAAGACCCGCAAGCAACCGCGCCAGGTCATGTCGCTCGGGGCCGTGCAGCGCATGCGGCCCGAGCGGGACGAGATCATCGTCTGCACCGGCGTGAAGATCGCCGGCTCCGGCATTCAGTATTGGGGTTCTTATGCTGTCTGGGGTCATATGTTGCGGCGCTGACGGATCGTTCGATGAGCTACCGCCGGTTCCTTGAGTTTGCTGGAGAAGGAGTTCGGTTCGCCGCAACATAATCTGGTGTGCTCAATAGGAGTTCAGGAACGCCATCAAGTCTTTGTCCTCCTTCCTGGGGCGCCCCGGGGCGGGTTCCGCGACATCGCACAGTGCCATCGCCTCGGTTCTCATCTTGAGGTTGATTTCGGCATAGATGTTGGTGGTATCGATGGAGGAATGCCCGAGCCACGCACGCACAGTGTTGATGTCCACGCCGGCGAACACCAGGTGGCAGGCGGTCGTATGCCTCAGCACATGGGGCGTTATTTTTCTCCCGGCCAACGCCGGCACTTGGGCCGCGCAGCGCGTGTGTTCGATTCGCCATGTGAGTTGGCATATAAAACCAGGGTGGCCCGGTGCCAGTTTCTCGCCCGGCACGAATTCCGATCGCGATATGCATTGTCCCATTGCGGACGTTGATCTAGACTGACTACATTGGTTCGTTTGAGGAGGTCGTCATGCGAAAGATTCAGTTGCGGGAGGCCAAGGCGACGCTATCAGCGCTGGTAGAGGAGGCAGCGCACGGAGAGACCTCCGTCATCACCCGCCACGGCAAACCCCGCGCCGTCATCGTCGGGGTCGATGAATGGAACCGCCTCCGAGATGTTCCTTCCTTCGGCCGGCTGTTGGTTGCCGCCCCGCTGGAGGAAGGAGACCTGCCGCCGCGCGACATGAGCCCATCACGGGACATCGCACTCTAGGAGCGTCTCCTGTACCTGGTTGATACCGACGTGCTGTCGGTCGGGGCGCCCGGCCGGCGCGAGCGCTCTACCGAGTTGATCGACTGGATGGACACGCACTCCGATGCGCTCTTCCTGTCGGCAGTGACTGTCGCCGAGGTCTCCGGCGGCATCGCCAAGATGCAACGGACTGGATCCGCTTCCCGCGCCGCCGGTCTCGGCGATTGGCTTGAGGTCGTGCTCCATCTCTATGGCGAGCGAGTGCTGCCATTCGATGTATCCGCGGCACGCCTGGCGGGGGAGCTGACGGACAAGGCCCGTGCCGCCGGGCACACGCCGGGCTTTGCCGATGTAGCCATCGCGGCCACCGCCGGCAGCCGGGGCCTGACCATCCTGACGCGCAATTTACGCCACTTCGTGCCGCTCGGCATCGAGGCGGCAGACCCCTTCGAGACATTGCCTTGACCCCGATCGCGGTCGGCCCAATTCCCACCGGATTGAATTGCGGTTACCGAAAAAGGCCAAGACGTCCCAGCAGGCGAAACTTCCCTCATACCCAAAATCAACGAAGCCAATCCATTTCCGAACCCAGCTACGCGGCCCTGCCCACTTTGTACCAACAGAAAACACAACCTCGACACACCGCCACTCAGACCCGCCCAGTAGATCGCAAATCCAGCGATAAAAATGGCCTCGGTAGAGTCGAGGAAGGGCGCGGTGGTTTGTACCGCATTGGCATCCGCGTCTATCCCAGCAGCGGGAAGGTCTATACGGGCGGATGCCACGCTGGGCTGGGGGCGGGAACAGCCGAAGAGGGAGAGATGGCGCCATGACAGCCGGTGGCTGCGACTGGGCGCCTCGGTTATCCTGCCGCGGGGCTTCGCCGTGGGCGGCAGCGGCGAGTTGCGCTGGACGGACTACGAGGGCAACTGGTTCCCGTTCACGACCACCGGCGAGCCCCGGGAGGACCGGACCCGTTCCTTACGGGCCTCGGTGCACAACCGGGTCTTCGCGTGGAAGGGCTTCAGCCCGCAACTGTCGCTGGTGCACGAGGTGCGGACGACCAATGCACAGCTCTACGACTACAAGCGCACCGGCGGCGAATTGCGCTTCGTGCGCCTTTTCTGACGCCACAGGGCGATCACGTGCCAGCATCTTCTTTGCTGTCATGCTTGCAACCGCGCCGGAGTCCCAGCCCACCGTCGATGTCCTTGAACCGCGTAAACCAACCGTACCTGCCGATCGCATGCGAAACACCCCGGTGCCCCGCCGCGTCCCAATGAAGCCTGTGCCTGGCCGGGCCGGCAGGCCGGGACTTGGCCTTGTTTGCGCGCTCGCTTTCTCGGTCTTGTGGCCGGGTGCCGGCACCACCGGCGAGTTGGCCTGGGGTGATGTTGCCACGCCGCTGCGCATCGTCAACCTGAACCCGTTTCAGCTCCTCTACGGTGTGCCCGGTTCGCTGGGTGCCCGCGTGATGACGCGGGGCTCGTCCGAACTGATCGCCTCGATGGATATGGCGTCACACCTGATCGAGGCCAACTCAAGCGCGGAGCGGGTCCTGATCGACGGCGAGACCCACAGGCAGGGACTCGCCCTGAGACACGGGTTCGGGGAGGGCTGGGAATATCTGTTCGAGGTCTCCGCCCTCTCCCACCGCGCCGGCGCGTTCGACGGGTTCATCGAGACCTGGCATGACGTGTTCCACCTGCCCCAGGGCGACAGGGACCGCGCGCCACGCGACCGCCTCGCGCTGTTCTACGCCAACGGCGGGAGAACCTACTACGATATCGGCCGGAGTGTTTCTTCGCTCGGGGATATCAGCCTCGGGGTTGGCTATGCGGTGCCGCATTGGCCCTTTCCGAACGACGGCCTTGTGATCCGGGGCAGTGTCAAGCTTCCGGCCGGCGATGAGGCCTCGCTGGCCGGTTCCGGCGGTCGTTCGGCCTCGCTGTGGGCGGAGACCTCAGGCGCGCTGCCAGGATCCGCCGGCACACGCAGCTGGTTATACAGTGCGAGCCTGGGAGCGCTTGCCGGGGAGGCGCCGCGCGGACTTCCGGACCTTGGCAACCGATTTATTGCCTTCGGACATCTTGGCGCGACCTGGCGGCCCCTCGACCATCTGAGCCTGACGGCGCAGATCAATGCCCATTCCTCGCCCTATGGTGCATCGGATGTCGCGCCGCTCGCCGATCCTGGTGTCATGATCGGTCTCGGCGGCGCGTTGCGACTCAGCGAGCACGCGACGCTTGAGATCGCCGTTACCGAAGATGACGGCCTGCACCGCGGCGCGCCCGATATCGGCCTGCATGCCGCTATCCGCTGGAGGCCGTAGTGTCCCCGGCTATGTCCAGTCAACCGGCCCGAAACCGTGCAACGGCATGCTCATGACATTACAATGGACACGTTGCCAGCGATGCCGCTGACCATTCGCCAGTAATGCAGCGCTACACGAGGTAGCCCGCGGCCTGAGACCATCCTCGCGGACGGCGAGACGTATGGAGCCCATCTCGACAATCTGGAAAGCGGCAAGGCGCGCGTGGAACGGGAGTTATCGCGGCTGCGCCACGTCATCCGGGAGGGAGCTGATGGAAAACCCGGATATCCCGGCCAAGTCACGGGCGCCCTTGATCCAGGTGCTTGAGAATCACCAGCGCTATCTCTCGACCCGAAAACATATCCTGGAGTATCCAGGCGAAGCTCAACGGCACATGGAGGCACGCGCCTCTCTCCAAGACGTTGCGGTTAATCGAGAAATCGAGCTGACCGGGGTTCCGGCCTACCCGGACTGGCGGCAGGAGGCCGAGCGCCTGACGGCGGCGGGCGAGGCCATCCTCTCCGGCAAAGAAACATATGATGCCCATCTTGACAGGATCGTGGAAGCCAAGACCCACATGATAATGGCGCTCTCGGCGCTTCGCGGGGTGATCCGGGATGATGACAAGGAGCTGGCCGAACGGGAGGCGCGCGAGCTGCGGCGCCTGCAAAACCGCCACTGGGTCGGTCCTCGGTTCGCATCGGATGACGGCGACACACCTGACCGGGCGCAGGCCATGTCCAGCGGCGGTGTGCCTGTACGAGCGGCGCTCTCCCGCTTTGGCCGCGCCATCGGCTACCTTGTCGGCGGTCAGGACTACCACGATCGGCTGCGGACCGCGACCTTCGCGCGGGAGGTCCTGGAGCGCTCGGAGGTGCTGAAGCGGGATTGGAACCGCCAGGTGGAGCGTGCCGCGGAGGAGGGTGTCCATGTCATCTATACGGATGGCTACGACCGTCTGCACAAGGAGATGGACACCGTCTCCAAAGACATGCTCCTGGATCGCGGCGTCAAATCGGAGATAGGCGCCGTGCTCGCTCAGCTCGGCAAGGCAGTGTCGAACCGCAACTACTTCGACAGTTGCCGCGAATACATGGCGAGCCAGATGGACCGCCGCGAGGCGCTGGAGGCCAAGGCGGCCGAGCGGGGCGTGGCGGTTCCCGGCCATGAGGACTACGACACATGGCGGGACGTGACCGACTTTGCGGTGGATCGTTGCGAGGGACTCATGGACGACCGGGGGAATTACGGTATCCACCTCGATTGCCTCGAGCTCCGGGAGGAGAGCCTCGGGTCGGCGCTCTCGCGCGTGCGCGAAGTGCTTGAAGACGACGACCGGCACCTCGCGGCGACCCTGGCAGGGCAACGCGAGGGCGAGAGCCTCCGGATGCGCGAGGAGCGCGTCGCCCGTCTGCTCGACGATCCGGAGAAGCTCCGGGAGTTGCGGCAACAGCGCGCCGAGCGCAAGGCCGGCAAGCAGCAGAGCAAGGGCCGGCACATGAGCATGCGAATGTAAGTCGCCGGCCAATCACGGACTCGCGGACTCTGCTCGCGTACAGGTAGCGCCACCTCCGCGCCGGCTTGAGATGGCCAAGCAATCGCCTTCCGCTCCACGGTCTCGGTCCGCCTGGGCACCTCGGCAATGCTTAAACCGTATTGCGCTAGCCTCGTCTCACGCGGGGCTCCTGGCCGCATCCAGCTCGCCGTTCGCGCTCGAAAAACGCCACAGCGCACATGCCTCCGAGAGCACCGAAGTTGACGTCGGTACTACCGGGTATTACCTTGAGGCTGAGGAGAAATGCCTATGACTATCAAGTCTTCGGTCTCGCTCACGGACGAGCAACACGCCTTTGCCAGGGCGCTGGTGGAGGCCGGGCGCTATTCCAGCGTCAGCGCCGTGTTGCAACAGGGCATTGACCTGCTTCGTGGACGGATGGACGCCGAAGAACTGGAACGCGAGGCACTGCGTGAGGTTCTGGCCCGGCGCCGGGAAGGCAAATTCGTCAGCGCGGCGCGGATGGGCGGCCAGCTGGCCGAGTTGATCGCCGCGAAGCGCCGCGCGCATGGCCTTTCGTCTTGAGTTTTCGGTCGAAGCCGAGCGTGATTTCGAGCTGATCTTCGACCATCTCTTCGAGAGCTACCGGAGCTTCGGCGAGAGTGTGGAGGCGGCGCTTGACCATGCCGAAGCGCGGGTTCTGGACGTTCGAGAGACTGCGGAACGCATTCTGGCCGCCCCATATCGCGGCGAAAGCCACGCCAATATCCTGCCGGGTCTGAGGCATCTGACGATCGACCGGGCGATCTATTGGTTCGATATTGATGACGCACGTCAGACAGTACGGGTTCTGGCGGTGTTCTTCGGCGGGCAGGACCATGTTCGCCATATGTTGATCCGGCTTCTCAAAGGTTGACCGGATACTGAGTTGATAACGATCCGCACCGTGCGATCGCAGGGGAGTGTCAGAAGATTTGTGCTCGGGCCGTTTTGTCAGACATTGACGAACCTTTCGCCGAAGATGACGGCGAACTGTGTTTTGGCCTCGAACCATTCCCGCGGCGGACGTTTCCACGCCTCGGCCGCATGATCGAGAACGAGATATAACAACTTCGAGGCGGCCTCGTCACTGGGGAAGTGGCCGCGGGTGCGGACAGCGCGCCGGATCTTGGCGTTGAGCGACTCGATGGCGTTTGTGGTGTAGACAATCCTGCGTACCGCCTCGGGGAAGACAAAGAAGGGCGAGACGTGTTCCCAGTTGCGCCGCCAGCTCTGTGCGATGGCCGAATATTTCTCGCCCCAGGGGCCGGCCTCGAAGGCATCCAGCGCCGCCAGGCCGGCATCGGCGTCCTTGGCCCGGTATACGTCCCTGAGCGCCTTGGCCACATGTTTTCGATCCTTCCATGACGCAAAATTCATGGAATGGCGGATCAGGTGGACGATACAGGTCTGAACCACAGTCTCGGGGAAGGTGGCGTTGATCGCCTCGGGGAAGCCCTTGAGACCATCGACGACGGCGAGCAGGATGTCCTGCACGCCCCGGTTCTTGAGCTCATTCATGACGCGCAGCCAGAACTTGGCGCCTTCGGTCTGCTCGATCCACAGACCGAGGATCTCCTTGGTGCCATCGGGAAGAATGGCGAGGGCGATATACACCGCCTTGTTGCGAACGAACCCCTCGTCGCGGATCTTGACCCGGATGGCGTCGAAGAAAACGATGGCGTAGCAGGCATCCAGCGGCCGGTTCTGCCATTCGCTCACCTCCTCGAGAACGGCATCGGTGACCGTTGAGATCAGGTCCGGTGAGACCTCTATACCGTACAGCTCCTGAAGGTGACCGCGGATCTCGCGGACCGTCATGCCGCGGGCATACATGGAGATGATCTTCTCGTCGAAGTCCGGGAACCGGCGCTGGTATTTAGCGATCAGCTGCGGATCGAAGGTGCCGGCCCGGTCACGTGGAATATCCAGCGTCACCTTCGACGTACCCGTGAGGACCGTCTTCTGCGATCGGCCGTTATGGCGATTGGTTTTTCCATCCGCCGTTTCCGCATCGAGATGCGCGTCGAGCTCCGCATTCAGGACACGTTCCGACAGCCCTTTCTTCAACTCGTCAAGCAGACCGTCCTGGGTGAATACCGTTTCCGGATCACGCCCCTCCAACAGCTGGTCCAATAGTTCCTTCTCGATTGCCATAGGATGCTCCTTTCTTTTTCATCACTATGGCCCAAAGCACAAAATTCCGGATACTCCCGATCGCAGCCCTGATCCGACACCGTTCCGTTCAGCCCAGTTTGCGACAATCTTCTCGGCGATAGGTCCGCGACCGTAGGCGAGGTTCAACCTCGGCTCGCGCATCCTGAGCGCTCGCACAGGCCTCCATCGCCATCACGTAGCGCGGCTGCGAGGCGAGGAAGTCCGTCAGCTCCCGACTAAGCTTCCTGCGGAACGCGACCGAACCGTCCGACCGAGCACCGTGAAGCTGAAAGCTGCGATTCGCCAGATCCATCCCGATGATGTTGACCTGTTCCATGGACACCTCCTCCTCCGGGGGTTGGTCTCACCACCACCTTGGCACACTGCGATGCCGTCGGGAGGAGGCGTCCACTCCATCAATATTGAACGCCGATTGACAGCGGCCGGCAGGGCGCAGACGGGACCGCCCTCGTCTCGCCAACGCGCTCCCCGCCCATGCCGCGCCTCTCCGGCCGGTTCAGAACTGTTGCACGAAGCGGAGCTCGCCCCGCGTGCGCCCGTAGCCATGCAGCTGCGCGTTGCTCTCACGCTCCTCCTGCACCACCACCAGCTCCGGGCTGAAGCCCAGCAACGTGAAGGCCCGGTTGTGCACCGAGGCCCGCAAGCTGAGGGTGCGGTCCTCGCGCGCGCTGCCGTCCGACACGAAGGGAAACCAGCCCCACTCGTAGTCCGTCCACCTCACCTCGCCCCCGCCGCCCACGGTGAAGCCCAGAGGCAGGTTCACGGACACCCCCGTACCCAGCCACCGGCTCCGGTTCCGCTCGCACCGAAGCCGCGGCCGATCCCGCGTGTAGCCGCCGGAGAGCTCCACCCGCACCGTCGGCGTGACGACCCACGCCCCGCGCAGCGACGCGTCCCAGACGGGCCCGTCCAGACGGGACCGCGCCTGCGTGCGGTAGCGCCGCCCGTGCCAGGACGCCTGCGCGAAGAGCGTCACCTGCGGGCTCACACGGTGCCCCGCCTCGAAACGGGTGCCGAGATCGCGATGATCGGGTACGGTGCCGAGCCAGCGCTGCCGCGCGCTCGCAAGAATACTCAGCTCCGTGTTGCGGTCCACAAGCCAGCGCGGCCCCATATGGCCCGCGAGGAAGAGCTGATCGAACTGGGAGCGCTTATACTCCCTCCGCGCCGCCTGCGCGCCGGCGCGGAGGCGCAGACCGTCGCTCACGGGCACCTGGTACTCCGCACCGCCCCACACCGAGACCCCCACGCCCGAGGTGGTCAGCTCCTGTGCATCCCTCTGGAAGGGCAGGTTGAAGATGTAGATGGTCCGCTCGTCCGAGGTGCCGCCGATGTTGCTGTCCGGCGCAAGCGCGAAGCTCACGCTGAAGCTCCAGCGCTTGCGCGCCCTGATCTCGTTCAGAAAGCGCCGCACCTTGGCAGCCACTTCCGCAGGCGGCTCGCCCGCCAGAACAAGCTCGAAGTGGCGCCGCGCCAGATCGTTCTCGCCCTTGAGAAAGAAGGCGCGCGCAAGCTCCAGCCGTACGCGCACCAGACCCGGCGCGTTGACCAGCATGGCGCGGAAGGCGGCGATGGCCTCGTCCAGCAGCGCCTCGCGTGCGTCGTCGGGAACGTCGGGCCTCTGCGACGCTCCCGTCGCTGCCAGGCCGTAGAGGAAGAGCGCGTTCGCCTCGATCGCATCCGCCTCGAGCAGCGGGCCCAGCACCGCCAGCGCGTCGATGAACCGGCCGACATCGATCAGCGCCCGTGCGTCGGCCACACTGCCAACTTGGGGGGATGAGGCCGGAGCAGACAGTTCCTCGGCGCTCCAGGCCGGGGCGGCAAGCATGAGGCAGGCGCAAAGCGCAAGCAGGCGGCAGAGCGGGACGAACGGCATTATGAATCCGTGCGGCGGTATCGGATGCAAAGAAAAAGGGGATGACATCTCTGCCACCCCCTTCGCTGAAACGCCGGGCCGGAGAGGCCGGGTACCTGCAGGTGGAACCCGTCCCCGTCCGGTCAGGCTGCTACCACCTAGCGGGTCGCCCCGAACGCGCCGATCACTTCGCCATTGTCGAAATCGTGCGTGAACTCGCCAGTGACAGCGGTTGGTGCCGCCGTTGCGCTGCCACCGAAGAACTGACCGGACCATGAATCATCGGTGCCTCCTCCGAAGGAGCCATCGTTGTCTGTGTCGAAGTCGAGCGCCTCAAGTTTCACCCGCCATGTGGCGTCGATCGGCGAACCGTCATCCATGAAGCTGCTGATCATGCCGCTGATCGTGTTTTGGTCGTCGTTGGCGGTGTGGTCACCGGTGCCGAAGTAGGCCTTCAGCTCTGCCGTTGCCGTGAAGCGGCCTGCGCCAAGCAAGTCACCATCGCTGGTGCCGCTGTACTCACGTTTCGCGTACAGACCAGCGGCGCCGCCCTTGTAGGTTGCCGAGATTGCTGCGTCCTGGTCACCGGTGAGAATACCAAAATTGCCGGTACTCATTGTTCCCATGCCCTTGGCGAACATGCCCACCGAATACGATGTCGGATCGTCTGAAGTGGTCACCCAATAGCCGAAGTCGAGGTATTCGACGTCCGTCTGTGCGCCGGCGATGATTCCGGCCTCCGCCCCCTTGGCTGGCGTGAAGGTCCAATCTGCACTGAGCGTGATAAGCTCACCCTTCTCATCGGTACCTGCCATGCATGCATTGTTTTGTTCCCCCGCAGTGCCGCATGCATAGGTCCCCTGCACACCGTGGAAGGTGCCCATAATCGACACCACGCTTTCATCCACATCGGTGGTGGCATCAACGTCACTGAACGTCCTCACCGCGCCGATGCCGGCATCATGGGCGAACGAGATCATCGCAGTCGGCGGCACGTTCTCCAACAGCGTGAGCACACCGGCTAAGGAATCGCCATCAATCCCCATGGCCGCGCGGGTCATATAGATATACCCGGCCGGGGCGTTAGGAGCGGTGTTGGGCATCAGCAGCTTCTTGTAGGTTACTCCCTTCGCGGCCTGCTTGTTGGTGTGGGTGATGATGGCCGTGCCCTCTGAAGCGTCCTCATAAACGGCCTCTGCGAAGCCGGCCACGTCGCCGACCGGCCATGTCGCCTTGGCATAAGCCTTGTCGCCCATCGGCGGCATGCCGCCATCAATCACAACAGGATCAGTATCGCCCGGTGTCATGATCGCCTTGGCCATGGCCTTCATGTCGTACATCGGCGCCTGCATGGCGAGGTACGTGGCCCGGCCCTCCATCGCGGTCATGTGCGCCATCTTGGCGTCGTCATACGCCTTCTGAGCGTCCGCGATCTGCTTCTGGGTCGAGTTCTCGTCGGCCTTCGCAGCGTCGAGCGCCTTCTTGGCCTCGTCCATGACCATCTTCTTGTCGTCCACGCAAGCCTGAGACGTTGCCGATGTGGCACACGCCGGGCCCGGCGCAGGCGGCTCTCCAGGGGGCCCACCATTGCCGTCCATCATGCTGGTCATCGAACCGCCGCCGCCTCCGGGCGCGCGTTTGTCGTCGGAATTCGTCAGCGGCCGTTCGGGTCCAGATTTGGTGGTGCCGTGTAGAGAGGCGCGAGTCTGCGGCGGGCACGCCCCCAATTTGACTGAGGCAGTCATCTCGAACCCGCCGGTCGCGGCGTAGATTCACTGATTGAGAATTCGCTTCCGGTCTTTCTGAGGGGCCGGAGCCGGATGTTCTTTTTGGGCTGGGCGCGTTTGGTGTGCCGGTCGTGGCGCCCCGCCCAGGGTGGTTTCGACATCGATCCAGCCAGAGGCGCTGTCGACGGCACCGGTTTGGCTTGGTCGCCCGCGAGGCGTTTTTCAACCATATCTTGTGGAGGTCGTGTTGGGGTCTGGAGGCCTCATCGTGGTACCCTGGCGCTCGGCGAGAGCCTGAGCATGATCGGGAAGCTGCTCGGGCACACCAAAATCCAGACGACGGTCCGCTACGCCCATCTCGCGCGCGATTCCATCAAGCTATCGGCGGTCAGGGTCGCCGCCAGCATCGGCGCGGACATACTGCCCGCGGGCGCCACGCTGGATGCTGACTGAGCGTGATCCAGGCCGGCGATTAGAGGAGTTTGATTGCGGCCACGATCAAGGCGGCGACCCCGAGATTGGCGCCGACAACCCACTTGATAATATCGTTCTTGCCGAGAGCTATCAGCTTTTCGGTCTCCTGCCGCAGCGTCTCGATATTGGCGTTGGTTGCCGCGATATCGGCCTTGGTCTCCTGCCGCAGCGTCTCGATATTGGCGTTGGTTGCCGCGATATCGGCCTTGGTCTCCTGCCGCAGCGTCTCGATATTGGCGTTGGTTGCCGCGATATCGGCCTTGGTCTCCTGCCGCAGCGTCTCGATATTGGCGTTGGTTGCTGCAATATCAGCCTTGGTCTCCAACCGCAGCGTCTCGATATCGGCGTTGGTTGCTGCGATATCAGCCTTGGTGGCGAGGTTGCGTTCCAGCAGCCGGACACGCTGACGCACCACGGTTTCAGCCTGGGGTTCCGGCATGCCGGACTTCACCAGTTCCTGGATGTCCTCGTGAGTGTCGAATATGAGCGCTGACTCTGACATGGCCCAAAATATAAAATCACCTTGCGCCCCTAGTATACTCGGAATCTCCGAATATATTACAGACCCGTGCCGACTCTGGGCGCCAGGGCAGCTGGCCTGCGTTGCGCCATGTCCCCATCACAAGCCACTTTCACGCCGGCGCGCCATGAAGAGGCCGAGGCTGGCCGGGAGCAGGGCGGCGGATGGATGGCCCGGAGAGCGTCCCCGCCGCTCGCAACTACCGATCCCAGGGGAGGCGGCATCATGCAGACAGTCACGGCGCCCGGCGCCAACGCGCGCACCTTTCTTATCCATATGTTCAGGCGCGGTCTCGACGATAACCGCTATGTGGTGGAGCGGTACAAGTCGACGTTCGACGGCGAGATCGTCCGTTGGCCCGGCAAGGGCAAGTCGAAGACCCGCAAGCAACCGCGCCAGGTCATGTCGCTCGGGGCCGTGCAGCGGATGCGGCCCGAGCGGGACGAGATCATCGTCTGCACCGGCGTGAAGATCGCCGGCTCCGGCATTCAGTATTGGGGATCTTATGCTGTCTGGGGTCATATGTTGCGGCGCTGACGGATCCTTCGATGAGCTACCGCCGGTTCCTTGAGTTTGCTGGAGAAGGAGTTCGGATCGCCGCAACATAATCTGGTGTGCTCAATAGGAGTTCAGGAACGCCATCAAGTCTTTGTCCTCCTTCCAGGGGCGCCCCGGGGCGGGTTCCGCGACATCGCACAGTGCCATCGCCTCGGCTTTCATCTTGAGGTTGATTTCGGCATAGATGTTGGTGGTATCGATGGAGGAATGCCCGAGCCACGCACGCACAGTGTTGATGTCCACGCCGGCGAACACCAGGTGGCAGGCGGTCGTATGCCTCAGCACATGGGGCGTTATTTTTCTCCCGGCCAACGCCGGCACTTGGGCCGCGCAGCGCTCGACGACCTAGTAGACGCCGAACCGGGTGAACGGTTGTCGGCGCCTGTCGAGGAAGACAGCGTCACCTGCGGCACGGCCGTCGACCAGCTTGTCTGACGTCAGCGCCTTTGGGACAAATTGAGGTAATTGCATAACGGAGGATTTCTGGCTCATCGTAGTGACCGAAGGGAACGAAGATGAGACAGAAATCAATGAGCAAGAACGACCCGGCGGAGAGAGCTGTTCGGGATATTCGCCGCAAGACACGCAAGCAGTATTCGGCTGAGGAGAAGATGGTTGTGTCTCGAAAGTGGTGGAAATTGGTTTTGGCGCCTCTCCGAGCGGGTTGAGTTTTGCGGCGGTCAGGCTGCGCGGTCAAGGGTTTCGTCGGCGATTAGCTGATCGAGGGTTTCCCATCCATCGACTTTGCGCATCTGGATTTGGCCGGAAGCGAGGAGTGCCCAGAGGAGCATCGGCACTGTTTCGGGACACGGCAGCACGGTCTGTGTTTTGATCCGGCGCTTGAACTCCTCGTTGAGACGCTCAATGGCGTTGGTCGTTCGGGCTGATTTCCATTGGCTCTTGGACAGGCGCGTGAAGGTAAAGAGCTTGTCGCCCGCTTCTGCGAGGCTGTCCGCGACGGCCCTGCATTTCAGCCGCCACTTGCGGACAAACGCCTTGCGGCGGGTTTCCACCTCGGAGGCAGTGTCGGCATAGATCATATCGCGGTAATCTTCGCTCAGCTCGTCATGCATGTGTTTGGGAGCATGACCCAGAAGGTTGCGGTGCTTGTGCACGGTGCAGCGTTGAACGGGAAGGTCATCGCCCCAAAGCGCCGACAGAGCCGCCTCCAGTCCCGGCGCGCCATCGACGATGACAAACCCGGGCCGTTTCAGTCCACGCGCATCAAGGTCGTCGAGGAACTGGCGCCACGCCGCCTGGCTTTCTCCGCCCATATTCCCGATCGAAAGCAAGACCTTCTGGCCATCCCGGCGCACCCCTATAGCCGCGAGAACCGAGATGTTGGTGGCCTTGCGGTCCAGTCGGGTCTTGATCACAGTGCCGTCAAGGATCAGCCGAACGATATCCTCATCCGCGAGGCCACGGCTGCACCAGGCGTCCCAATCGACCTTCACCTTGCGCCACGCCCGGCTCACAACGTCCTTGCTCACAGCACCCCGGAAGAGCCCGAACAGCGCGCGTTTCACCCGCCGCGTGTTGGTTCCGGACAGATACACCGAAGCGATCAGCGCCTCGGCCTTTCTGGTCAGCCGCTGGTAGCGCGGCAGCGCCCGCGAACGCCATTCCGACGCCCGACCGTCTTCCTCAACGATCCGCGCACGCGGCACGCTCACCCTCTCGGTCCCGAATGTCCCCGTCAGTTGCCGCTCCCGGTGCCCGTTCCGATACCCTTGCCGAAGCGCGTCCTCTCGACCGTATCGGCAGCGCCCGAGAAACTGCGCAAGTTCCTCCTCAAAAACGGCCTCGATCGTGGATCTGATGTTCTCCCGCAGCCGGTCCTCGATCGGATCATAGCCGGCGTCATTGGCCAGTAGCGAAAGCGCGGAAGTCTCGGTAGTGTTCTTCATGGCGTGATCTCCTTGGCGGTGCTAGCCGCCGATTGGGTGGTTGTCTTGTCACCCGGAGATTACGCCATCCTCAAATTTCCACCACTTTCGAGACACAGCCGAGAAGATCCGGATTGTGGTGTCGGGCCTGCGCGGCGAGGAGAGCATCGCCGCCTTGTGCCGCCGCGAGGGCATCGCCGAGGGTCTGTATTACAGCTGGTCGAAAGAGTTTTTGGAAGCGGGCAAGAAGCGGCTCGCCGGCGACACCGGGCGCCAAGCGACCTCGGGCGAGGTTAAAGTTCTGCGCCAGGAGATGCGCGACTTGAAGGAGTTGGTCGCCGAACTTTCGCTGGAGAACCGGCTTTTCAAAAAAAGCATGATCGCGGATGGGGGAGACGAGGAATGAGGTATCCCGCATCCGAGAAGCTGGAGATCATTCGCCTGGTCGAGCAGTCCCACCTGGGCGTCGGGTCCACTTTGGACAAGCTGGGCATTCCGAAGACCACCTTTTATCGCTGGTACGATCGCTTTCTGGCCTTTGGCGACGCCGGTCTTGAGGATCGCAACAGCAGCCCAGGCCGGGTGTGGAACCGTATCCCGGATGATGTCCGGGGGCAGATCATCGATCTTGCCCTGGAGGAGACGCAACTGTCGCCCCGGGAACTGGCCGTCAGGTTTACGGACACCAGGGGCTATTTTGTCTCGGAAGCCTCGGTTTGCCGGCTTCTCAAGGCCCACGACCTGATCACCAGCCCCGCTTTCGTGGTCATCAAGGCAGCCGATGAGTTCCGCGACAAGACCACGGCGCCGAACCAGCTGTGGCAGACCGACTTCACCTATCTCAAGGTCATCGGCTGGGGCTGGTTTTACCTGTCGACCATCCTGGACGACTATTCCCGCTACATCATTGCTTGGAAGCTCTGCACCAACATGACGGCGGACGATGTGACGGCAACACTGAAGTTGGCGCTAGAAGCCTCAGGCTGCAACCGCGCCAATGTCGTCCACAAGCCGAGGCTGCTCAGCGACAACGGCTCGTCCTATATCTCCGGTGATCTCGCGGAATGGCTCGAGGACCACGGTATGGATCACGTTCGGGGCGCACCGTATCACCCGCAAACCCAGGGCAAGATCGAGCGCTGGCATCAAACGCTGAAGAACTGGATCCTGCTGGAAAACTATTATCTACCAGGCGATCTCGAAAACCAGATCGGCGCTTTCGTCGATCACTACAACAACCGCCGCTACCACGAGAGCCTCGCGAATGTAACCCCCGCCGATGCCTACTTCGGGCGCGATACCGCCATCATTGAAAGGAGGAACAGGATCAAGAAACTGACTATCCAACACCGCCGCTTGAACCATCAACAACAAGCGGCTTACATCAATCCAAGATGAGCCAGATCCTCCCTTATGAAACAGACTCAACAGTCCCAAATGTTTTGACGACGGACACCGCCGACCGCATTACCAGCGGGCTTTGTCCGAGGTGCGGGAAGGCGAGGCCCGCGCCCGACCGCACCTTGTGCCGGCACTGCGGCGAAAAGCGGCGCAAGGCAGAGCGCGCAAGATGCGCGAAGGCCAAGTCGGCCGGCATCCTTTACGGTAATGCCGAGAAGTGTTTAATGCCGAGTGACCTCCAGGAATCTGCGGATCTACGCGGATTTTCGACAGATTCACTCGGCATTAATCCTGTGTCGTCACTTGCCGCCGAGGATGCTCATCAGACTGTCCTTTGCACCAGGGAAGGCCCCGGGCCGGATCGATGGCGGCGCGTTGACCGCAAGGATTTCCAGTTTCTCGGCCGGGCTGGCATGGAGGTACACTTCGGTGGTCTTGAGGTCTGCGTGGCCGAGCCAGATCGAGACCTTCCGGACGTCCCCGGTGGCATGCAGGATCGTCATTGCGGTCGAGTGACGGATTACATGCGGGGTTACCCGCTTGGTCTTGAGCGATGGAACCGCCAGCATAGCCCTGGCGACATGCTGGCTGAGGATGTACGCGAAGCCGTCCGGGCTCATCACCCGTCCCCGTGCGTTGAGGAAGAGGTAGCGGTTGTTGACCGGCGGCCGGACGTCGAGCCACTCATTGAGAACAGCCTTCGTTTCCTTCCACAGCGGCAGTTCGCGATCGCGCCGGCCCTTGCCCAGAATGCGTATGCCTTCGAGTTGGGGACCCGGCACGCCGCAAGCCCTTCAATGCGCCGCGGAGCCTGCCCCGAGGAACGCCCGCCCCCCTTATCCCGAGTAGCCCCGGACTCGATCCGGGGCGCATCGTCGGACCCCCCCCTCAGAACAGGCGGACGAAGCGGAGCTCGCCGGAGATGCGCTCGTAGTCGTGGAGCTGGGCGTTGGTGGTGCGCTGTTCCTGGGTCACCGAGATCTGCGGGCTGAACCCTTCGAGGGTCAGCGCCCGGTTATGCGCGAACAGGCGGATGGTGCGGGTCAGGTCGCTGCGCTCCCCGCCGTCCGGCACGAAGGGGGCCCAGTTGCCCTCATACGCGGTCCAGCGCAGCGCGCCCGAGCCGCCGACGGTGAAGCCCCAGGGCAGCACCGCCGTCGCGCCGAGCCGCACCGAGCGGCGTGAGTTGCGCCAGCGCTCCGTCTCGGTCCGCTCGCGCCCCCAGCCGAGGCTCGCGTCGATGCGCAGCGTCTGCGACGCCAGCCAGCCCGCGCCCACCGAGATATCGGCGATCGGCCCGTCGCGACCCTCCTGCTCGACGTATTTCCGGCGGTGCCACGACAGCCGCGCGTTCAGCGTCGTCCGCGGGCCCATCCGGTGGCGTCCCTCGACGCGGAAGCCGATATCGTGATGCGAGGGCTGCTCGATCCCCGATCCGGTCCAGTGATGCAGCCCGCTCAGCAGCAGGCTCGCCTCGCTGGTCCGGCCGATCAGCCAGCGCGGCCCGACATGGCCGGTCAGCGTCATCTGGTCGAACTGGCTCTCCCGGTATTCCCTGCGCGACAGATTGCCGCCGGCGCGCAACCGCCAGGGGCTTGCCCCGGACCCCGCTCCGAGTTCGCCCAGCGGGTACTGGTACTCCCCGCCCAGCCAGGCGGAGACGCCGATGCCGGAGGTGGTGAGCTCGTCGGCGTCGCGGCGGAAGGGCAATAGCTGGCCCCCGACGTCGATATAGATGATCCGTTCGTCCGAGCCGGCGCCGATATTGGTGTCGGGGGCGAGCGCCATGCCGAGGTTCAGGCTCCAGCGCTTGCGCGCGCGCATCAGGTTGAGGAACCGGTTGACGTTGAGCGCCACCCCGGCGGGCGGATTGCCGGCCAGCACCTGCTCGAAATGCCGCGTCGCCAGCTTGTCCTCGCCCTTGAGGAAGAACGCGCGGGCGAGCTCGAGGCGGACGCGGACCAGCCCGGGTTGCGCCACCAGCATCTTGTGGAAGACGGCGATCGCCTTGTCGAGCAGCGCGTCGCGGCGGGCTTCGTCGGACTGCCGGGTCGCCTGCTCGACGGCGACCATGCCGTCCTTGAACAGCGCGCGCATGTCCTGTGCGGCGGCCGGAGGGGCGAACAGAAGGATCAGGGCAAGGAACAGTCCCGGGGCAAGTGGACGAATTTTGCCCACGACCGGTGCAGCGTGGATTTTGTTCATGCGGAATGCGTTTCGGCGAAGAAAGAGAAGGGGCAGCGGCTCTCGCCGCCGCCCCGGTGATACTCGGCTCGCTGCTATGAGCTACTACCTGTGCGCCCCGAAGGCTCCGATCATCGCGGCCGTCGGGCCTACCCCGGAACCGTCATACTGGGCCTCGAACGTGCCGGCGATCCCGTGCGGCTGAACCTGTGCGAGCCCGGTCGTACCTGTTGGCAGATTCGAGTAGAAGCCCGCCTCCCACTGTCCGCTATCGTCGGGAACGCCGTCGATCGACCAGGTGACGCCATCCGCGTCAGCTGTGGAACCCAGCCCGACGGTCCCGCCAGAGGGGTCGATGTCCGCCTGCTTCAGGGCCAGTGACCAGTCCGGATCGTTGCTGAACCCCGTGATCGTCCCGGAGACAGTACCCCAATCCGTGGCGGTGCCGAAGTTGGCCTCCAGGCGCGCGGAGGCGGTGAAGCTGCCATGGCTGGACTCTCCCGTGGCTGGCTCGAAGACCGCGTACCGCCCGGCAGCCTGGCCTTGATAGGTCGCCGTGCCGGTGGCCCCGATAAAGGTCGTCGCAGCATTCCCGCCATGGCCCATCTCGAACGCCCAGTCGTCGGTTGGATGGGCCGGATCTTCATGCTCCACAGTCTGCCGAGCCCACCACCCGAACCACATGTGCTCGGAATCTTCAACCCTGACGCCAACTGTGCCGCTTGACGGAACGAAACGCCACGGCCCGACAAAGAGAAAGCCGCCGCCGGTGTTCTGTACGGTGCACGAGGTGTCCGCCACAGAATTCATAGTGCCGCACCGGAATGTGCCTGACGCACCGCCCAGGCGGCCCCCCGCTTCGGCGGTCCAGCGGTAAGGATGGCGATCCGTGTCGCGGACCCTCGATGCCCTGGCAGTCTCAAGCTCTTCTCTTCTGTCAGCGTTAGTTGGATCGTTATCCAAAGCGGTCTGCGCTAAATTGATCGCTTCGGTCCTTTGCTGCGCAGTCGTGTGTTCCCCACGATCCATCATATCGAAAGACTTGGCTAGCGCGCTCGTGCGATCAAACGAGCCCGACGCAACGTCATCTCGGTTTGCGGTTTCCAATTCGAATCCGCCTGGAAGCACCATGCCCTCCGCATTCACAACGGCATTGTCGTCATTGTAGATACTGTCCTTGAACGGAACGGACGTCGGCGCTTCCACATCGGAGTAGACTTCCACCATGTCACGCATATCACCGGTGCTGGCGGTGTGCGCCGTCTTCGACCATTGTCCCGATCTGCTCGTCGTCGTCGTGAATGGCCCGGTCGGCGCGGTTACGGGCGCCGGCGCGCCATGTTTGAGGTTAGGGAGATCGACGACCAGGGTAAGTTCGCCATCGTTGCCGGCGTTCAGCCCCACGATCACCCTCCGGGTGTCGGCCGCGGCATCCGCCCTCCGGCGCGCCTCGGCCTCGCCCTCGAGCCGCTGGCGATCCGCCTCCGCTTGCCGGGCATCCGCCTCGGCCGCCTGGCGCAGCCGGTTTGCTTCGTCGGCCTCTTCCTGGGCGTCTTCGAGGTCCTCTTCGAGCTCGGCGATCCGCTCCTCTTCTTCGGTCGGCGGCGCCGGATCGGTCGACATCATCTCCGCCGTGTCGTTGCCGCCGCCGCCGCTGCAGCCGGCGAGCGCGAACGATCCGACGATCACCGCCGCCATTATCAGTTTGCTCTTCATCGTATTCCTCCATTCTCGCCAGATGCGTATTCGATCTTCGCGCCGGGTGCGCCGGCGCGTGGCTCGGGGCGCTGGATCAGGATGGCGTGGAAGGCGGCTATGGCTTCGTCGAGCTTCGCCTCGCGCTCGTCCTCGTCGGGAGTCCGCATTGCGGAGTCGACCGCCATCGTGCCCTTGCGAAACAGGCGCCGATGCGGAAAGGACTTCATTGGACGGCCTGGAACCGGGTCGGGAAAAATAGGGGCGGCCCGAGGGCCGCCCCAGATCGTTGGACCCACGTTACCGGGTCAGTTGGCCGCGGGCGCCTGATATTGCGCGCCGAACGCACCTACGACGCCGCGCATTGCGGACGTCGCCCGGAACTGTCCGGCCACGCCGCTGGGCTCCGTCGGGGCTCCCGCGTCGAGGGGCGGCCCGTAGAACGTGGCCTCCCACTGGCCGCTGGCCCATTCCACGCCATCGGCAGAGCCGGAGACCATGGTGTTATCGGCAACTACTCCGCCGGTGCCGATTGCGCTGCTCATCAGGGTCACGACCCAATCGTTCTCCCCGCCCGTTGCCGGATCGTTGGGGGAGCGGGCTGTGTCTGTACCCAAGTAGACGCCGGCGCTGTTCGCGAAGTTGTCGATCCGGCCCGACAGCATGTCGGTGCCAAAATTGGCTTCCAGCACGGCGCGGGCCGTGAACATCCCGGAGGCAGTCCGGTCACGATAGACGCCAGCCGCGCCGCCCTCGTACTTGGCCTTGCCCGTCAGCGCCTCGTCGACGTCCCCGTAGTTCTGCATGCCGTCATGGAACACGCCGATCCGGTGCTCGCCAGACATGTCATCCGGCACGGTCAGCCATGCGCCGAAGACCATGTAGTCCTGATCGGGAACCATGATCATCGCTCCGGCGTCGGGCAGGATCTGCCATGCGCCACCGGTGACCGTGAACGCCGTGTCCTGGGTTTCTGCCCTGGCTACGGTGCAATCCATGCCGCCGCACTTGAGGGTAACCGGCGCGCCGAAATAGGTCCCTTTGTGCCGACTCATACCCTGTAGCGTGGTAGCCAGCGTCGAGAGCTGCGGTGCCTCGACAGTCACCATCATGCCCTTCCGTTGATCAGCAACAGTGTCGCCCGACGCCGCCACCGCGATCACGTTCTGGTTCGCAGTACCGTCCATATCGAAGTCTTGCATGGCGGTGAACATGAACCACGCCCCGCGGTTGGCGAGCTTGGCCGCCAGCTTGTCGTCGAGCGGTTGGGGCGTAGGCCCTTCATGGCTCGAGTAGAGCAGCGCTGCCGTCTCGTAGCCGCCGTCTCTGTCCGGCGTCTGGCTGTCACCCCAGTCGGCGAAGAGCACCTTGCTGTGAGCCCAACCCGGCAGGGCGGTCTTGTCCGCGTGCAGCGTGACAACGGTGCTTTCGTCGATTGTTTCGGTTTTCGGGTTGTCCGAAACCGCCAGCGTGGAGCCGCCCATTGCCGCAGTTTCGCCGTCCACAGGCATATGGTCCGCCACATTCGGGTCAAAAGAGCTGGTCAGCGTCGTCTTGCTCATGTCGTGGACGCCGAAGCCGGCAATATCCAGACCGCCTATCGTGGTGCTCGCATTGTCGCGGGCACCTTCGGGTGTGGGCGGCGTGCCGGAAGTGACCTCTGCCTCAAACGCCACGTCGATGATGGCTTGGACACTCGCCGCATTCGACGCATTCAGCGTATAGCGCGGGTGGAGCGGGTCCATCGGCAGGGGGATCATCGCCGTGACCATCGGGTCGTCGGCGTCCGGCAGCTTGTAGGTCATCACCGAGGCCAGGATCACGCCGAGATTGTTGGTGAGGGTGACCGTGCAGGGATAGGCGCTCTCGCAGGAGAACGGCACACCCGCCCGGGTCTCGGACTCGCCCGCCGCGATCTGCAACATGTCCGAATCGCCGGTCTTTCCCAGCACCGCCCGGAGCGCCATTTGCTCCGCCGCCCCCAATGTCAGGGCCATCATGACTTCCACGGGCGAGGCCGCGGGCGGGGTGGTCGGGGTGGTCCCTGTCGGGGTGGTCCCTGTCGGCGCGTCGGCCGTGCTGCCGTCGTCGCTGCTGCTGCACGCCGCGAGTCCGAGCGCGAACACGGTCGCGAAGCACAGCGTGATCAAGTTTTTCTGTGTAACCATCTTCGAGGCTCTCCTTTTGCGCAGAAGTGGCCCCGAGACGAGGCCCTCATTACACTTCAATATGATGTCAAACTTAGTACAGCGTCAACCGTACGTCCACTAGCTTATCGAACGATCTCCACTGTGTCGATACAGGAAAATGATGTTGCCGCGTGGGCCACTTCACCGATAAAGCAAACTCGGATTCTGAGTGATCCTTCCGAGTGGTCCCACTGTGATCCAGCTTCGGACCCAGACGCGGAGCTACCAAGCTTGGCGCTCCCAGCCCGACGAATTTCTCATTCCTCTTATATCCCTGTTCCCGAAGGCTCAGGTGGGCCACACTCAAACACAGGCCTCCCAGCGAATGCAAGCGCCAACTTCAAAAAGGATGTCAACAGGTTATGGGCGTGCGGCGACATTATGGGCATGCGGCGACATAATGTCGTGATCCAATATCCGTGTCGGTTTCCTGGCAACGCAAGCGAAGCAGGGAGGTGGCGCTTCTCTACCGGTCGGCTGGTCGAGAACCGACAAACCGGCAACACTTGGACGGCGACGTCGACGTCGTTGGCAACCAGACCACAGCGCATGTCCAGGCCGACGCGCCGTTGCTGTTCGGCTTATCGAGAAATTGCACCCTGCCGCCGGGGACCAGCAGGATCTCGGTCGAGAACCGGTCGCTGTCCTCGCCGTCCTTGCGCCACTTGCGGGTCTGCAGCTTGCCCGAGACGTAGACCAGGCGGCCCTTCTTCGCGTGCTTCTCCATCATCTCCACCAGGCCGCCCTGGAAGGTGACGATGCGGTGCCACTCGGTGCGGTCCACCTTGTCGCCCGAGTTTTTATCGAGATAACTTTCGTCGGTCGCGATCGAAAGGTTGGCGCGCCCCGTCCCGACGCTGCCGCGATGCCCGGTCGGGGCGGTCGAGGCCGGACGCAACCGTCCTGTCTCAAAAGCTATGGCGCCAGCCGGCGAGGAGGCTGAAACCGGGGTCGGCGGAGGCGTCGTGGCCGGGTTGCGATGTCCAGGCGCCGCCCAGACGCAGCTCGCTTCCGTCCCCCAGAGACCGGCGCCACTGCGCAGTGAGGTCGATCTGCCGGCCCGTGGGCTCCAGGTCGGCGCTGACGGAGCTGCGCAATACCTGCCCGTCCTTTGTGCGCCCGACCGGAACCGACAGCCTGGCGCGCCCGGCTTCCACGCGGAGCGACTGCGAGATAGAGAACAGCAGACTGTCCTCGTCCGCCGACTTCTTCTCCGCTCGGAGGGTGAATGCGCTGGTGGTCAGGGGAGAGACTCCGGCGAGGATCCCGCCTCGCACCGCCGATCTAACTGTGCCGAGTTCGGCGCCGGCGCCGAGCCGCCACGATCCGATCCGCGCGTGGCCCTCAATGCCCGCGAAGGCGGAATTCGCCGAGATCCGGCCAAAGGCGCCGGCGGCGGTGCTGCCGAGCATGGTCTCGCGCTCGGCGACCATGCCGCTCCGCAGAGTGACAGGTGCCTTAGATGGCCGCCACGACAAAGCGGCGCCCGTTGCCGGCGCCCGCCCGCCTATCCCTTCGGTGGAGAATGCGGCAATGCTCAAACCGTCCCGGTCCCCCGTGCCCAGAACCAGGGCCTGTCCGGCGAGCGAGAGATGGCCTCCGTCGGTGCCAAGCGACGGCGCTTCGAAAACTCCCAGGCTCAGCAAGGCCTGGCCGGCGGCCGGATTATTGGCCGTAAGCGAAGTGAAGCCGGGCTGCAGGACGCCGGGCTCCCCGAACGCCCGCAGCGGCGCCATGAGGGACCGCAGCCTCGCGCGCAGCCGCGCGGCTGCCGGGGGGCCGGGCGCGGCGCCGGCGAAATCGTCAAGATGGAACCAGAAAGGCGCACCCATGGAGTCGAAGGCGACAATCTCCAGCCCGGCGAGCGATTGCGTCAGCCCGTCGCCGAGCGGGTCGCCGAGTGCGAAGCGGGTGCCGGCCAGATTGTCGCCGGGGCGGCCGTCTACCCGATCGCCGAGCGCGACGCTGGTGACGCCGACCGGCGTCGTCGCGGCGCCCAGGTCCATCAGGCCCTGGCCGAGGATCGCGCGGTCGGCATAGATGCCTTGTTTGTTGGCCGTCGCCAGCAGCCGCGCCACCAGCGCCGTGTTGGAAAGCTGGTCGCGGAAGTAGTGCTTCATCACGACGAGCCCGCCAGTCACCATGGGTGCGGCGAACGATGTTCCATTGGCGTTGTAGGCGCCCCGCGCGCCGGGGCTGCTGTCGTTGGGGTCGGGCCCGAAATACGCTGCCCGGACCCGCACGCCGGGAGCCGCAAGGCACCAGTCGGCGGCGATCCCGCAGCGGTTGGAGAAGGAAGCGATCTCGTAATCGCCGTCGTCGTCACTGTCCGGGGCCACGGCCACGACGGCGATCGAATGCCCGCGCAGCTCGGAGATGCGTGCCGGCAAGCCCGCCAGGATATCGGCCGACCTGGCGTCGACTTGCCTGTTCCCGCTTACTTCCACGCAGATATCGGGGTTGGTCGGAAAGTCGGCCGGGTCGCAGGGATCTCCGTGGGCGTTGCCCGCGGCCCAGACGAAGACCGTCTTTTCGCTCGCGCCCATCTGCGCGAGTGCGGCAATCGTATCGCCGAAATTGTCTCGCAAATCCTGTGCACTGTATTGATCGATAATCCCATTGTAGCCCACGCTCATGTTCACGAAGTCGATTGATCGGCCGCCGCTCGACCAGTTGATCACATGATTCAGCCGGGACGCCCATTGATTGTCTCCGCCGTTGAGACCGGCAAGCGATATGGGAACATAGTCGCCGCTGCTTGAACCGGCCCGGATGGCGAACATCGCGACATCGGCGCCCCGGGCGACGCCGCGCCCCGCCGTCACCGAGGCGGTGAATGCGTCAGATGGCCGCCCAACAATGACACTCGCGACCGCCGTGCCGTGGGAATTCCGATCGCCGGTCTCGTCGGTTGCGCCGGAAAAGAAGTGCTCGCTCACGGTCTTGCCGGCGAAGACATCGTGCCCGGTGTCGATTCCGGTGTCGATCAGACCGACGGTCTGGCCGCTGCCGGGCCCCGTGCCGGCACCGTGCTCCAGCTCGAGTTGCGCATAGGCCCGGTCCGCCCGGATCGCCGTCAATCCCCACTGGTTCTTGAAGTCCTCCTGGCCGACGTGATCCTGCTCGATCGTGTCGCGCTTGTCCCGGTACTCCTGCGGCGAAATGCAACCGAAATCGACGGTTTGAATGCAGTTTGGCAGCGGTGCTGGTGGCGGCGGCGGCGGCGGCGGAGGCGGTGCTGGTGGCGGCGGCGGCGGAGGCGGTGCTGGTGGTGGCGGAGGCGGAGGCGGTGCTGGTGGTGGCTGCGGCGGAGGCGGTGCTGGTGGCGGCGGCGGTGGCGGCTCCGGAGGCGGTGCTGGTGGCGGCGGCGGTGGCTGCTGCTGCGGAGGCGGTGCTGGTGGCTGCGACGGTGACTGGGGCGTCGCTTGTGGCTGGCTTGACGAAGAACCACCCCCTCCGCCACCACAACCCGCCGCGACAAAGAGGAGGCAAAGAGCCGGGACGTAGATCAGGGTCTTGAAACCGACAGTTCCCAAATGACCTCCAAGTTTGCAGAAATTCTACCCCCGTACCACCGTCGAGCGAACAGAGTTTTCTCCGCAGCCAACCGATGGCCTGATTTTCGGTTTTCCTGTGTTTGGAAGGCCATTTGTCCATAATTTCGATCATCCAGACAGACCCCTCCTGTTGATTTGTCGATTTTCCCGGCCTACGCCGGAGCGGCGCCCGGACATTCGGTCAATCGAGGCCCAGCTTCGCTTTCGCCGGTGCAAATGGGATACGCTTGCCGACGGATCCAGGAAACCAGTCGCGGTCAGGAAAAGGCGGCGCGGACAGTGCTCGAACAGGCGGAAACGATGTCAGCGGGGAGGGTGGAATGACACGGGAGGTCATCTGGAATCCCGATCTCATGGTGATCCGGGCCGCGAATCGGCCTATTCGGAAGCTGCCAAGGGATCGGCTTGCGTTCCTCTTCGCTGTACACGAGCTTCACGAATTCGTCCGGCGTGGTAATGCCATGCGATTCCAGGAAGTAGTCGTTGGCTTCATTGGAGCCCCACAGCATGCCAATCCACACTTCGTGGCTGCCCCGGCGGCAGCGACACCAACTCCGTGTTCATTCTGGCCCATTGACAAGGTCACCGCATGACGGACCGCTCCGATGCCCGTGATCGGATTCGTCGACCTCGACCGGCGATTTCACGACCGGACAGACGCGGAACTCGAGCATAGCGAACTCGAAGACGCTGCCTCGGCGCCTAGGCCGGACGGGAGGCCTGTGCGCGGTAAGAACGAGCGCAAGGCATTACTTGACAACGGACGCGGCTCTCCTGAAGAGGTGTGTGGAAGATTTGAGCTGATGCGTCCCGGTACGGGACAGATTACGCGGCGTCGGCGGGTCGCACGCGTTCAGCGATCTCGGCTCCGCGCTCCCGTTCGACCCGAGCGATGTCGTACTGGCTCTGGAGACCGATCCAGAATAGCGCGCCGTTGCCAAAATAGAGGCCGAGACGCACCGCCGTGTCGGCGGTGATCGACCGGCGGCCGTTCAGAATGTCCGTCACGCGGCCGGACGGAACGCCGATGTCCAGCGCGAGCCTGTTGGCGCTCAGACCCCTCGCCTCGAGTTCGCGCTTCAGCAGACTGCCGGGGTGTGAAATCGGGGTCATGGCCTTCATCCCCTGTGGTAGTCGACAATCTCGACTTCGTAGGCGTCACCTGCCCGAAACTCGAAGCAAATCCGCCAAGGCCCGTTCACCGTCATCGCCCATTGACTTGCGCGCGGCCCCTTGAGCTTGTGCAACCCGACGCTCTTGAGCGGGCTCAGGTCGCGGAGCGTGTCGGCGGCATTGAGCGCAAGCAGCAAGTCGGTGGCGGCCGCGACGTCCAGGCTGCGAAACCGGTTCGGCGTCTCTCCTTCCCAGACCCTACGACTGGCCGCGTTGCGCCACGAGCGGATCACGGCAAAAACATACTACGTCGGCCGGAGGAATACAATGTCACGCCGAGCGTAAGAGTCGCTGGACGTGACGTCCGCCGTCGGATGTGTTGTCGAATCCGGAAGTCCGGCTGGTCTGCTCACGTGGCGATGCGCTGTCCCGCATGGAGCTTGGCCCCGCTGGAATGATCGCAGCATCGAAGGCGTCATGGCGGTGTGGGTCGATCGGTGCCGCTCCCGGCTTCGGAGCTCAGGAGATCGGCCCCGATGCTGGCGGCAATCAGGGCCGCAGCCTCGTGCATCGAGTCGTGCGCCAGATGGGCGTACCTGGCCGTTGTCTCCACCTGAGAATGCCCGAGAAGCCGGCCGATGATGGGCAGGCTCTCGCCGAGCGTCAGCGCGCGGGAAGCCCAGCTGTGTCTGAGGTCGTGAAGCCGAACGTCCTCAAGCCCGGCTCGTTTTCTCACGCGGTGCCATTGCGTGCTGATGTTGGACAGACGCTTGCCCGGCCTTTGGCTGGCGATCACCCAGGGATTGTCCGCAGCGCGCGGCAGGTCCGCCAGCACCTTTAGTGCCTCCGGAGACAGCGTCAGTGTCTTGACGCGGGCGATGATCAGCGCTGCCCGCTGGCGCGCCTGCTCCCGAGGGGGGAGTGCGCTTGGTTGCACGCGCCGGCCTCAGTCGCCGGCCGGACGATTCCACGGCTCGGCGTAACCAATACGTCCGGTGGGGCCGTATGATTTCCGAATTTCAAAAACCCGGGCACTGTCGGATTCGAGCGACATGCGCGCGCAGGGGTACGCGGCAGTTGGAATTCATCCGCTTCCGGAGTGCTGACGGAGAGCAAATTCGAGCGCTACCGGAACTCCCAGAGGGTGGAAAAATATATCAGTGTATCAGTGGGTTAAGAGAGGCCCTGGCGGGTGCAGCGGCCCTGTACCGCTAGGCTCTCCTTCTCTTCGGAGCGCAGCATGTGGAGCGGCCGGCCGATCACCTCTTCCCTCGAGTAGCCAAACAGCTTCTCCGCGCCGCGGCTCCAGTCGAGCACCTCCCCTTCGAGGTTGGCGACCACGACGCCGTCGAACATGCGATCGAAGATCAAGGCCTGGCGCCGCAGCGTGGCCTCGCGCTTCTTGGCGGGCGTAATGTCGGTGTAGGTAGCGACGGTTCCGCCGTCGGGCATGGGGCCGGTATGCATCTCGATCACGGTCCCGTTTGAGCGCTTGATCTCGTGGGTGGGCGCGCCGCGCGTGCGCATGACGGCGTGCTCGATGGCGGCTAACGCGTCGCCGCAACCTTCGGTTGTGATCGCATCCATGATGCCGGCGAAGGAACGACCGGGGTGCACGAGGTCGGGAGCCAGATCCAGCAGCTCCAGCATGCGATTGTTCCAGGCGAGGAGGCGCAGATCCCGGTCGAACACCGCAAGGCCCTGGCTCATGTTGTGGAGCGTGGCGTGCAGCAGCTTCGGCTTTTCGGCGAGCTCGCGCTCGCCGTGGATCAACTCCGTGATGTCGGTCAGGACGACGACCGTGCCCGCGTCCTGGGTGCGCCGCTCCGCGATCCGCAGGCATAGGGCGTTGCTATATTCTTGCACCGTCGGATCGGAGGGATGGCGGTGCTGAGCGAGACGGTTCTGTACCCATGCCTCTTCGTCGCCGATCCCTTCGGGCAAGTTGCCGCTGGTGACCCCAGCACGCAGGAGCTCCTCGAACGATCTGCCGGGTTGCGCGGTCTTCACCACCGGTAGCAACTCGCGGTACGTCGTGTTGCTCAGCACGAGACGGTCGTCGGCGTCATAGAGCGCGAAGCCATCGGATATGCTCTCGATGGCGTCGACCAGCTGGGAGTGCGCGCGCGCCGCCCGGACCTAGCTATCGCGCAGCGCCTGTTCGCCGCGCTTTTGCTCGGTGATGTCCAGGATGGCACCGCGGTACGCGATCGGTCCGCCCTCGTCGTCGAGGACTGGTTTGCCGGAAATCCGTGCCCAAGCCACCCAATTGCCGGAGTAATCGTCCTTGCTTTGCTCGAATTCTACATCGCGGAAGGCCTCGCCGTATGCCATGTAGGTGGCGAGTGTATCGGCGATCGCCGCGTCGGCGCCAAGGCCCGTGAGCAGGCCGCCGAGCGTGCTCCCTATAGCGCCGGCCGAACCGTCCTGCCCTGGAAACCCGGACAGATAGGTAAGCTGTTGATCTAGATCGCACTCCCACAGGCAGTCGGCACTGCTCTCCGCGAAATCGCGAAAGCGTCGCTCGTTTTCCGTTTCGCGCGCGTTCGGACCCGGGCCGGCCGGGCCCGCGTCGTGCTCGGCTGGAGCGATCGGTGCAGCCGCCTGCGGGCGGCCGAGACCGTACCGACCGCTGTTCGGCCGGCCCGGGTCCGGCACGTGCGGCCTCTCGTCAGCGCTTGTTTCCGTCATTTTCGCTCTCCCGCTACCTGCCGAGAAGTTTCGAGCCGTAGCGCTCGGCCGCATACAACCCTACCGGGCTTTCGCACCGTGAGAAATACTGTCGGTTGTGAATACCCTGGACCCGAATCGGCGCCGCGAAAACCAGGAGTTCTCTTACCTTGTTCCGTCGACCTTTCGTTTACGCCCGATTCGTTAGGTTCAACCAACCAACGCTACGGCCTTGCGACGGTTCGGCTCTCTTCAGTTGCGCTTGCGCGCGAGCGTGAGGCCGTCGCCGATGGGAACGAGGCTGAGCGTAATCCGCTCGTCATGGTGGAGCTTGGTGCCGAGGGCCCGGATGAACAGGGTATCGTCTTCGGTGTCGGACGGATCCGCGACACGGCCCCTGCGGAAGGCGTTGTCGACGGCGACGACGCCGCCGCTGCGAACGAGGCTGAGCGCCGCCTCGAAGTAAGCGTCGAGGTTGGGCCGATCCGCGTCGATAAAGGCGAAATCGAAGGTCCCCGAGGAGCCCTCGGCGATGAGGGCGGTAAGCGTGTCGCGCGCCGGCCCCAGGCGCAGGTCGATGCGATCGTCGACGCCGGCCTCGCGCCAATAGCGGCGGGCGATACCGGTCCACTCCTCATTGATGTCGCAGGCGACGATCCGGCCCTCAGGCGGCATCGCCAGCGCTATCCGAAGCGCGCTGTAGCCCGTGAACGTCCCGATCTCGAGGTAGCGGCGGACCCCCATCAACTCGACCAAGAGGGCCATGAACTGGCCCTGCTCCGGCGCGATCTGGAGGCCGGCGACCGGCATCGGCGCCGTCTCGTCGCGTAGCCGCCGCAGGATGTCTGGCTCGCGCAGCGAAGTCGCGATCAAATAGTCGTACAGGGCGTCCGTCAACGCCAGCGTGCGTACGCTCATGGCTACTCCTGTCGTTGGTTGGGCGCGGGTTGTATCAGCCGCAGCTCGGCACGCCGGACCGCGAGGGCGGTGACCACGCCGAGCCCGCCGACGATAAGGAACAGGGCGTCGGAGCGCTCCCAGCCGCCGAGGCGCGCGACCACGGCGGCGAGGAGGGGCGGACCGAGCAGATTGCCGAGGTTCGATCCCTGGGCCACCACGCCGGCCGCAATTCCGGCGTGGCGAGGCGCGGCGGTGTGGATCGGCAGGGCCGCGAAGATCGCACCGGGCAGGAGTCCGGCGGTGAAGGCAAAGGTGACCGCATAGGCGACCTTGGCCGTATCGGACACATCCGCCGCGAACACCCCGATCGGCAGCACGGCCATGGCCAGCGATCCGACAAGAAAGACGTGCCACGACTTGACGCGCCAGCGCAGGAGCCAGCCCCCAAGGATGTTGGCGGGAACGAACAGGGCCACGAACAGGGCCGACAACAGCGCGGCCGCGCCCGGCGAGCGGCCGAGGCCATCGACGAGAAAGGTCGGTAGCCAGGTCATGACGGCGAACAGGGACAGCGCGGCGAGGAAGAACATGGTCGCGAGCAGCCACGGCCCGGGGTGCAGCGCGGCAACGCGGGCGTCGCGCCAGCCGGGACCGGCTGGCGCGAACGGCGGTGCGGTGCGGTCTGCGGGCGCGGCGATCAGGAAGGCCGGTACGAGCACCGCCAACATGGTTGCGTTGGCGAGCCACAGGCCGCGCCAACCGATCGTCTCCAGGAAAGCGGGTGACAGCGCCATCATGAGGCCGACGCCGGCCGGGAAATAGGCGCTCCACACGCCGAGCGTCAAGGGACGATGGCGAGGCGCGCTCGCGAGCACGATGAGCGGCGTACCGGCCACGACGACCGCCACATAGCCGATACCTTCGAAAAAGCGTGTCATGAGCAGCGCGTCCGACGAATCGGCCATGCTGCCCGCTACGCTACCGAGCACCAGACAGGCGAGCCCACCGGCGACGACGCGGCGGTGGCCAAGGCGGTCGGCAAGGATCCCGGTCGCGACGCCGATGAGCGCGCCGATCAGGGTAATCAGCGAAACCGCCCAGCCCGCGGCAACCATACCGAGACCGAGATCGGCCCGAATCGCCGGCAGCGCCGGCGGCGCCTTGCCGATCTGCATGGTCGCCGCGACCGCGGCGAGCACGACGACGCAGACCGTCACCCAGCGCGTCGTGCCGGCCGCCTCCGCCTCGTCTGCGCCCCGCGGGCTCACTCTTCGATGGCGATAATACCGCCGTCCGTGGAGCGACCGTGTTCGCGGTAGAGACCGAGCTTGCGCCGGAAGGCCACGTCGACGTCCACCTGCGCCGCCGCGCGCACCAGCAGCGGATAGTAGTCGTCCCATTTCCACAAATGCGACAGCGCCGCCTTCGGTGGTTCGGCGAGCTCGAAGCTCGGCCTCGACGCCGCGAGCTCGAGCAGGAACAATTCGCTGGAGCGATTCCGCGAGGTCTCGATATCGTCGGACGGGGGGGAAGGTCCGGTCATCACTTCCGCGTCTCTCTCGCCGCCGACAGCCATGAGTTGGCCGCGCCGCATCGCGTTAGCATACTTCAATACCGGTGCGCCGCGGTCGCCGGCGCGATCACACGACCTTGCCGGGGTTCATGATGTTGTGCGGATCGAGCGCCGATTTAAGTGTGCGCATCAGGTCGATCTCGACGGCCGGCTTGTAGCGGCGGATCTCCTCGCGCTTGAGCAGGCCGACACCATGCTCGGCGCTGATACTGCCGCCGAGCGAAACCGCGATGTCATGGATGATGCGTGTGAGCCGGCCGCCGTGTCGCGCCAGTGCTGTCGCGTCACTGCCCGGCGGCGGGCTCAGGTTGAAGTGGATGTTGCCATCGCCGAGGTGGCCGAAGGCGACGACGCGCACACCCTCGACCTCGCGCCGTACCGCCTCGTCCGCACGATCGATGAA
Source organism: Alphaproteobacteria bacterium (assembly GCA_965261735.1). Classification (GTDB taxonomy): domain Bacteria; phylum Pseudomonadota; class Alphaproteobacteria; order SHVV01; family SHVV01. The sequence goes on along the minus strand of OZ253470.1, from coordinate 3,204,046 downwards.
GGCGGCGACCTGGCCGAGCGGCACCGAGACGTCATGCTTGAGGCCGCCGCCCTCGCGCTTCTCCGCCTCGGGTAAGCTCTCGCGCGGCCGCCACAGGGCGTTGGCTTGGGCCTCGCTCGCCGCGATCACGGCGTCGGCGGCGAGGCGCTCGTCGAGCGCCTCGCCGAGCACGGCCTCGAGCCCACGGCGCGCCCCACCGCCGGCGCTCCCCGAGGCCAGTTCCGCGAGCACGTACCACGGGCTCGGCTCGTCCAGAGGGTCCACGACCTCGGGGATATGCGCGAGCGTGAAGTCGAATCCGATCCGCGGCAGCAATTCCCAGGCACTGACGATCTCGCCGAGCGCGGCACGGACGCGCTGGAGCAGCTCGAGGCCCGTCGCCGGATCGCGCACCGCGATCAGCGCGGTGACCGACTCGCGGGGCGTGGCGAAGAGCTTGAGGACCGCCGCCGTAATGATGCCGAGCGTGCCCTCGGCGCCGATAAAGAGCTGCTTGAGGTCGTAGCCCGTGTTGTCCTTGCGCAAGCCGCGGAGCCCGCCCCAGACGCGGCCGTCGGGCAAAACCACCTCGAGGCCGAGAACGAGCGCGCGCGCGGTGCCGTACCGCAGCACCTGCGTGCCGCCGGCGTTGGTCGACAGGTTGCCGCCGATATGGCTCGTCCCCTGGGCCGCCAGGCTGAGCGGGAACAGCCTGCCGACCGCCGCGGCCGCGGCCTGGACGTCGGCGAGAATGCAGCCGGCCTCGGCGGTGAGCGTATCGCCCAACGGGTCGACGGACCGGATGGCGTTGAGGCGCCCGAGATTGAGCAGGATCTCGCTCGCCGCGACGCCCGCCACGGCACCGCCGCACAGCCCCGTATTGCCACCCTGCGGCACGATGGGCGTGCCGGTCTCGGCGCAAACGCGAACGACCGACGCGACCTCGGCGGTGCTCGCGGGGCGCACGACGAGAGGCGTAGCGCCATCGTAGCGCCCGCGCTGCTCCTCGAGATAAGGCGCGATCCCCGCCGGATCGCCAATCCAGCCGCGGGGGCCGACCACCGCCTTAATGCGCTCGAGTGTCTCTGGCGCCACCGTGCCCGTCATGTCGTCCTCGATGTAGCGCGAGCCGCAGGCGCCGGCAAGGCGCCTCATCGACCGCCGGCGGCGCGGCGCAGGCGATCGTTGATGGCCACGCCGACGCCGTGGTCGGGGATCGGTGTCACCGCGATAGCGCGATGGTCGGGCCGGTCGAGCTCGCGCAGCATGCGGAACAGGTTGGCGGCTGCCTCGTCGAGGTCGCCCGCGGGGCTCAGGTTGCGTTCCGCCGCGACGCCGGTGATCGCATGGTCGCCGAACGACAGGAGGCCCTCGTCGCCCGCGGCATCAAGGGCCCCGAGGCGGAGCGGCAGCCGCGGCGCGTAGTGGCGGTCGAGCATGCCCGGCGCGGCCAAGCCGGTGTTAGGCTCGGCGGCGGGCGGTGCCCTGAGCGGGCCGATCACCGCCTCGATCGCGCCACCGGAAACAGCGCCCGGCCGCAACAACAAGGGATCATCGCCGGCGAGGCCGACCACGGTCGATTCGATGCCGAGCGGGCAGGGCCCGCCGTCGAGGATCATCGCCACCGAGTCGCCAAAGGCCTCCGCGACATGCTGGGCGGTCGTGGCGGAGACGCGGCCCGATGGGTTGGCGCTCGGCGCCGCCACCGGAATTGCCGACGCTTCGAGTAGGTCACGCGCGAGCGCGAGGCTCGGCACGCGCACGGCTATGGTCGCGAGGCCGGCGCTCACCCGCGGGACGACCGCGCAGGGCTCGCTGCGCGGTAGCACCAGCGTCAGCGGACCGGGCCAGAAGGCCTCGGCGAGCCGGCGGGCGCGGCTGTCGAAGCGGGCGACACGGCGCGCCGCGGCGGCGTCGGCGACGTGTACGATCAGCGGGTTGCGCGAGGGCCGCCCCTTGGCCCGGTAGATCGCCGCGACGGCGCGCTCGTTGGTTGCGTCGCCCCCAAGCCCGTAAACAGTTTCCGTCGGAAAGGCGACGAGTTCACCGCCCCGCAAATGTGCGGCGGCGGCGGCAATGTTGGCCGCGTTCGGCGGAACGATCAAGGTGCTGGGCACGGGCGGCGCACGGGCGAGGGCGGCGGCGATCAGGCGCTGCAGTCTAGCCGAACGCCGGCGTCGTGGCGCGGCACTTGTCGGGTTGGCTCAGGCTGGCTCAGGCAGCCTTGGCGTCGTCGCCGAACAGCGCGCGCATGTACGAGTGCTGGAGGTCGGTCAAGTGGCGCTGCAGGTCGGCGAGGTCTTGGCCAATGCGCTCCGCCATCTCCAGATCGTTGTCGATGTAGCGGTCGGTCGGTTCGGCCCAGCGTTGGGTCAGGTTGATGAGTGCGCGGTAGGCGGCGCGCTCGTGGGGTGTCGCACCCTCTCCCAGCGTCTCTACGCGGGAGAGGATGAACTCGATGCTTTCCTCGGCTTTCAGCATGGTACCGCCCGGTCGTCACGCGTAAGGGGCGACCCTAGCAGCGGGAGATTAAGGGCGGCTTAAGGTGAACGTTCGATGCGGCCTCGGCGATCAGGCCTTGGTCGCCGCCTCGATGACGAGCACGTGTCGTGGATTGACGCATTGAAAGGCAACGGGTGTTCCGCCGGGACCCGAGCGTGCCAGGAGGTCGAACCCGTCGTCCCAGTACAAAGGACGTAGAAAAACCGCCTCGAGGTCGAGGCTTTCCGGGACGCTCGTGGCGCGCAGCGCCTCGACGAGATAGCTCAGCACCATGTGGCTGCTGACGAGCGGGGCGCGGTAGCCGAAGCGTGCGGCAAACGCCGGGTCGCGGTGGATGCGATTGCCGGCCTCGCTCGCGTACTCCGCCACCATCCCCGGTGTCAACAGCTTGCGCGCGACCAGCTGAAACTCCGCGGGTGCGCTGCTGCGCCCAGCGCCCGCGCCAGCCTCGTCGCGGCCCGCGCTAGGGTCTGGGCGCAACAGGCTGATCTCCATGGTGACCGCGGCTTCCTCGCCGCGCCGGAACTCGAACACGCACGTCGTCACAGCGCCCTCGGCCCCGCCCTCGACTGTGGCGACCCGCCCCGTGGCGTCGAGCGTCTCGCCGACCTGAACCGGCGTATGTAGCACGAGGTGCTGCGCCCGAGTGACCAGTCCGTCAACCGGGATCCGGCCGGCGGTCAAGGCCCGCATGCAGTCGGCACCGAGGATCGTGACGTCGGCATGCTCGCCGTAGAGGCTTGAATCGATGCCGCAGCAGCGATGGTAGTGGCTCTGGCGGTTTGCGGTTACCGTTGATGTCCAGCTCGGCAGCGTGTTGCCGGCTACGTCGTTGCTGCTCTCTACCACCGCGCCTGCGCCTCGCGAGTCATGTGGGCGACATCCAGCGATCATTCTACAGGGTCGTTTGCGCCAGGTGAATTTGCGCGGCTCGCGGTCGCGGGCCGCCGCATCGCGCTGCTTGGCCTGATCCCGCGAGCAATGCCATAGTTGGAGCGCCATGACCAACTATGCGCCACCCCTGGCGGACATGCGCTTCGTGCTCGACGAGATCGTCGATCTCGAGGGGTTGGCCGCGCTCGAGGGCTTCGAGGCGGCGGCGCCGGAGACGGTCGAGGCCATCCTGCGCGAGGCTGGCAGGCTCGCGGCCGAGGTTTTGGCGCCGCTCAACCGCATCGGGGATACGGAGAAGAGCGTCCTCCATGAGGGTGGCGTGCGCACGCCGACCGGCTTCCGCGAGGCCTACCGCCTGCTCGTCGACGGTGGGTGGAATAGCCTGACCTTTGCGCCCACCGTCGGCGGCCAAGGGTTGCCGCGCACCGTCGCCCTCGCTGTCACGGAGATGTGGGAATCGGCCAATCTCGCGTTGAGCCTGTGCCCGCTGCTGACGCAAGGGGCCGCGGAGCTGCTCGCCAGCCATGGCTCGCCAGCCTTGAGGCAGCGCTACCTGCCCAAGTTGGTGAGCGGCGAATGGACCGGCACCATGGCCATGACCGAGCCGGCTGCCGGCTCAGACATCGGCGCGCTCGCAGCGCGCGCCGTGCCCGACGGCGATCATTACAAGATCACCGGCACCAAGATCTTCATCACCTATGGCGACCACGACCTTACCGACAACATCATTCACATGGTGCTGGCACGCCTGCCGGACGCGCCTGCCGGAAGCAAGGGGATCTCCTGCTTCCTCGTGCCCAAGCGCCTCGTCGAAGCCGACGGCTCGCTGGGTCCGGCCAACGACGTGCGCGCGGTCTCGCTGGAGCACAAGCTCGGCATCCACGCCAGTCCCACCGCGGTGCTGTCCTTCGGCGATAGCGGTGGTGCGATCGGCTACCTGATTGGCGAAGCCCATCGCGGACTCGCCTGCATGTTCACAATGATGAACAGCGAGCGGCTCATGATCGGCCTGCAGGGGCTGTCCGTTGCCGAGCGCGCCTACCAGCAGGCGTTGGCGCACGCCCGGGAGCGCCGCCAGGGGCGGCCGGCGGGGGCGGCGGCCGCGGGCTCGGCGGCGATCGTCGAGCACCCGGACGTGCGCCGCATGCTGATGACGATGAGGGCGCATATCGAGGCCATGCGGGGCCTCGCCTACATGGCCGCGGAGGCGATCGACCTGGCCGCCCATCATCCCGACCCGGCGACCCGGGCCGAGCGCCACGCCTTCGTCGAGCTCTTGACGCCAGTCGTCAAGGGCTGGTGCACTGACCTTGGCGTCGAAATGGCCTCGCTCGCCCTTCAGGTCCACGGCGGCATGGGCTACATCGAGGAGACAGGCGCGGCCCAGCATTTGCGCGACGCCCGCATCGGGCCGATCTACGAGGGCACCAACGGCATCCAGGCGCTCGACCTGGTGGGCCGCAAGCTGCCGCGCGAAGAGGGCCGCGCCGTGTACGCCTTCCTCGACCTTATGCGCGCCCTCGATGACGATCTCGCGCGGGCCAACGTGGCCGATCTGCAGGTCGTGCGGCGCGCGCTCGCGGAAACGGTCGAGCGTTTGGGCGAGGCGACGGAGTGGCTCATCGCGGCCCAAGCCGAGGACCCGCGGGCTGCCGCCGCGGGCGCCACCGGCTACCTCGCCATGTTCGGCACCGCCGCTGGTGGCTACGTGCTCGCCAAAGGCGCGCTGGGGGCGCAGCGCCGGCTCGCCGAGGGCGAGGCCAACACCGCCTTCCTCAGGGCCAAGATAGCGACCGCCCGGTTCTACGCCGAGCAGGCGCTGCCGCGCGCCGCCGCCCTGCTCGGCCCGGTGACGGCGGGCGCCGACGCCCTCTTCGCGATCGATCCCGACCTGCTGTCGTCCTAGGGGCGCGGCGCCACGCCGGCGACGCGCCCCGACCCTCGCACGCCGCGGTGCCGTGGCGCCCACGCCCGATTGGGGGTAGCATTTGCCCGCGAGCGGTGCCGCGCCGATGCGGCACCCGGTGAGGTGAGGGGGTATGGCCGTGACAGATCACCCGTGGCTCAAGAGTTACCCCAACGAGGTGCGTTGGGATCAGGAGATCCCGACCAAGAGGCTCGATGCGCTGCTCGACGATACGGTCGCCCAGTTTCCCAACAACGCATTCGTCGACTTCCTGGGCTGCAAGTACACCTATACCGAGATCGCGGGGCAGGTCGGCCGTGCCGCGGCGGGCTTTCAGGGACTCGGCGTCGACAAGGGGATCAAGGTCGGGCTGTTTCTGCCCAACTGCCCGCAATACATCGTCGCCTATTACGGCATCCTCAAGGCCGGCGGTACGGTGGTGAACTACAGCCCGCTCTACGACGAGGAGGAACTCCTCCACCAGATCGAGGACTCGCAGACCGACATCATGGTCACGCTGAGCCTGCAGGCGCTCTACCCCAAGATGGCCTCGATGCTGAAGAAGAGCCGCGTCGACAAGCTCGTGGTCGGTACCCTGCAGGAGGCGCTCCCGTTCCCCAAGAACTGGCTCTTCCCGCTGGTCAAGCGCGGCGACATCGCGACCGTGCCCAACGACCGCGAGCACGTCTCGTTCCGCGAGCTGCTCGCCAACGAGGGCGCCTTCCGGCCGGTCGAAATAGATCCGAACAAGGACGTCGCGGTGCTGCAATACACCGGAGGCACGACCGGCGTCGCCAAGGGCGCCATGCTCAGCCACGCCAACCTTTACGCCAACGCCATACAGGCCAAGCTGTGGTTCACCACCGTCGAGCCCGGCCGCGAGCGCATGATGGGTGTGCTGCCGTTCTTCCACGTCTTTGCCATGACCTCGGTCATGAACCTGTCGATCTCCATCGGCGCCGAGATCATCATGCATCCGCGCTTCGAGCTCGAGCCGGTGATGAAGGACATCTCGCGCAAGAAGCCGACCCTGATGCCGGGCGTACCAACCATGTTCGCCGCTATCCTCAACCACCCCGATCTCGCCAAGTACGACCTGACCTCGATCAAGGCGTGTATATCGGGCGGTGCGCCGCTGCCGCTCGAGATCAAGCAGCGCTTCGAAAACCTGTCGGGGTGCCAGCTGTTCGAAGGTTACGGGCTCACCGAAAGCGCGCCGGTGGCCTGCTGCAATCCCATGTTCGGCCTCAACAAGGAAGGTTCGATTGGGCTCCCGGTTCCCGGCACTACCATCACTGTTACGGACAAGGAGGACCCGCTCAACGTGCTGGCGCAGGGCGAGACGGGTGAGATCTGCATCTCGGGTCCGCAGGTCATGGCCGGCTATTGGGGGCGCCCGGATGCGACCGCCGAGACCATGGTCGAGGGTCGGCTGCGCACCGGCGACGTCGGCTACACCGACGAGGACGGCTACACTTTCATCATCGACCGCATGAAGGACCTGATTCTGGTCGGTGGCTTCAACGTCTATCCGCGCAACGTCGAGGAGGCGATCTACCGCCACCCGGCGGTCGAGGAGGTGACCGTCATCGGCGTTGCCGACGACTATCAGGGCGAGAGCGTCAAAGCCTTCGTCAAGCTCAAGGCCGAGCACACGCTGACGGCCGAGGAGCTCAGCGAATTCTTGGGCGACAAGCTCGGGCGCCACGAGCTGCCACGCTACATCGAGTTCCGCGATACGCTCCCCAAGACCATGGTCGGCAAGCTCTCGAAGAAGGAGCTCAAGGCCGAGGAGCGAGCCAAGCGCGAGAGCGCGGGAGGCTAGCCGCCCAGGGGAGAAACCACGTGACCTATACCACGGGAGACGAGAATCTCACGCCCGCGCAGCAGGCCCTGGTCGAACTCTGGGACGAGCACATCAAGTATGAGTTCGAGACTCGTGATACCGAGGATACCCTTCGGACGATGGTCGCGGATGCGTACGTCAACCACATTCCCGTCTTAACTGGGGGCGTCGGCCACCAGCAGCTCCGCGAATTCTATTCCGAGCATTTCATACCGAAGATGCCGACCGACCGGGAGTCGATCCAAATCTCGCGCACCGTCGGTGACAATCAATTGGTCGATGAGATGCTGTTCAAATTCACGCACGACACCGAGCTGGATTGGATGCTCCCCGGCGTCGCGCCGACCGGAAAGCGGGTCGAGGTCGCGGTGGTGGTGGTCGTGCGCTTTCGTGACGGCAAGCTCGCGCACGAGCACATCTACTGGGACCAGGCTTCCGTCCTCGTCCAGCTCGGCTTGCTCGATCCCGACGGCCTGCCGGTCGCCGGCGTCGAGAGCGCCCGCAAAGCGATCGACAACAGCGTGCCGTCGAACGCGCTTATTCGCGGAACCCCCTAAGCGGAATGGACGACCCTGCTCACTCCGCCGGATGGGCGGCGGGTTGGCGGTGGGTACTCTCGAGCGCCGAGAGGCTGCGCGCGATATAGCCGGTGGGCCGGGTGAAGCGGGCGAGCAGGAAGTAGAGCACCGGCACCACGAACAGAGACAGGATCGTCGCGAAGCTCACGCCGCCGATGATGACGATGCCGAGGGCTTGGCGCGACTCGGCGCCGGCGCCCGACGACAGCGCCAGCGGCAGCGCGCCGAGCGCGGTCGCGATGGTGGTCATGAGAATCGGCCTCAGGCGCGTGACTGCCGCATCCTCGACAGCGGAGCGGATGTCCTGGCCCGCGTCGCGCAGCTGGTTCGCGAACTCGACGATGAGGATGCCGTTCTTGGCGACCAACCCGATCAGCATGATCATGCCGATCTGGGTGTACACGTTGATGCTAAGGCCCGTAAGGCGCATGGCACCGAGCGCGCCGGTCAGCGCCAGCGGCACCGACAGCATGATGACGAGTGGATGGATGAAGCTCTCGAACTGGGCGGCGAGGACGAGAAACACGATCACCAGCGCGAGGCCGAAGGTGAAGTAGAGCAGCGAGCTCGACTCCCGGAACTCGCGCGACTGGCCACCGTAGGAGAGGCGCGCCTCGGGCGGCAGCTCGTCGGCCGCGATGCGCTCGATATCGGCGAGCGCCTCCGCGAGCGTGGCGCCGGGTCCGAGCGAGGCCGAGACCGTGACCGCGCGCAGCCGGTCGACGCGGGTGAGTTCGCGCGCACTGGCCGCCTCGCGAAACGAGACCAGGTTGGCGAGCGGGATGAGCCGGCCGCTGGTGGTCGAGCGCACATAGATGTTGGAGATGTCGTCCGGGGTTGCCCGGTCCTCGGGCCGCGCACGCAGGATCACGTCATATTGCTCACCGTCGCGCTCGAAGGTGGTGACGCGGCGCGAGCCCAACATCGTCTCTAGTGTCTGTCCCAGGCCCTCGATCGAAACCCCGAGGTCGGCCGCGCGATTGCGGTCGATTGTGACCCGGAGCTCGGGCCGGGTCTCGTCGTAGCTCGCGTTGACGTTAAGGAGACGGGGGGTCTCGCGCCCGCGCGCGGTCAGGCGCTCGGCCCAGGAGTTCAGGATCGGGTAGCTCGGACCGCCAAGAATGAGCTGCACCGGCGAGGAAGAGCCACGCTGCCCGAGGCTCGCCGGATTGACCGCGAAGGCGCGGACGCCGGGCACCGCCAGCAGCTTGGGGAAGATGCGCCGGGTGACCTCCTCTCCTGCTGGGCGATCTCGCGCTCCTTCCAATCCTTGAGGCGCACGATCATGAACGCGAAACCCACGTTGCCGGGCCGGCCGAAACCGGGCGCGACAATGCTAAGGACGCTGCGCGCCACGCCCTCGTCGAGCAGCGGCTGGAGTTCGGCCTCGATGCGCGCGACCTGGCGGCGCGTATAGGCGAGGCTCGAGCCCTCCGGGGCCGACACAGGGATGAAGATGACGCCGCGATCCTCGGTCGGCGCGAGCTCCTGGGGTAGCGCCGCGAACAGCACGTAGGCGGTGCCCGATATCGCCAGCGTCGCTGCCACGATGACGATCGGTGCACCGAGGGCGCGCACGAGGAGAAACCGGTAGAGCCGATGCAGGCCCTCAAAGGCGGGCTCGGTGAAGCGATGCAGCGCCCCCTCGCCACTGGCCTCGCGCAGCAGCTTCGAGCACATCATCGGCGTCAGCGACAACGCGACGAAGGCCGAGAACAAGACCGCCACGGCGACCGATACCCCGAACTCGCGGAACAGCCGGCCGGCGTTGCCCTCCATGAATGAGATGGGCACGAACACAGCGACGAGCGTGAGCGTGGTGGCGATGACCGCAAAGCCGATCTGGCGGGCGCCGCGCAGGCTCGCGAGCAGCGGCGGTAGTCCTTGCTCGATGTGGCGGTGGACGTTCTCGACGACCACGATAGCGTCGTCGACGACGAGGCCGATGACGAGAACCAGCGCCAGCAGGGTCCGTTGGCGACCTCGAGGGTGTTGGACTTGGATTGCTTGATGACGCCGATGCCGACCGTGCCCTGGCCGTTGGTGCGAAACTCGCTGCGCTCGTCGGCGGCCGCAAGCTCGATGCGGGCGACCTCGCCGAGGCGGACCAGGTAGTCGCCCTCGCGCTTGACGACGATGGCGGCGAACTCCTCGGGCGTCTCGAGGGCCGAAGCGGTACGCACCGCGAACTCGCGCTCGCGCGATTCGATACGGCCCGAGGGCAACTCCACGTTTTGCCGGCGGATGGCGGCCTCGACGTCCTGAACCGTGAGGCCGCGGGCGGCCAAGGCCGCCTTGGTGAGCCACACGCGCATCGCGTAGCGGCGCTCGCCGTAGAGGCGCACCGAGGCGACGCCGGGCGCGGTCGAGAACGAGTCGACAAGGAACCGGTTGGCGTAGTCGCTGAGTTCCAACGGGCTCACCCGATCGCTCGACAGGGTCAGCCAGATGACGGGACGTGCATCGGCTTCGACCTTGGCGATGCGCGGCGCATCGGCCGCGCTCGGTAGCCGTCGCACCGATCGCGCGACACGATCGCGAACGTCGTTGGACGCGCTCTCGATGTTGCGCGAGAGCCGAAATTCGATGCTGATGCTCGAGGATTCCTCGCGGCTGGTCGAACGGATGCGCCTGATGCCCTCGATGCCGGCGACCGCCTCCTCGATAATCTGCGTGACTTGGGTCTCGATGATCTGCGCCGAGGCACCGCGATAGGCGGTGCTGACGGATACGATGGGGGCGTCGATATCGGGGTATTCGCGCACCGGCAGCTTGTCGTAAGCGAAGGCGCCGAAAATCACGAGCACGGCGCTCATCACCGTCGCCAGGACGGGACGCTTGATCGAGACGTCGGAGAGGACCATGGGCCGCGCTAGTACTTGCTTGCGTAAGTCCGCGCGTCACCCCCACCCGACCCTCCCCCATCAAGGGGGAGGGCCAAGAACTGGGACATCGCACCATTCCCCTCCCCTGGTGGGAGGGGGTAGGGGGAGGGGGACCAATAATGAGTCACTTTCTTCCCTTGCAACCAGGAACTAGCCGGCGCCGGCCGCCTGGTTGCCCCCGGCGGGGTTGACCGCGACGCCGTCCCGCACCTTCTGGATGCCGCCGCGAACGACCGTATCGCCGGCAATGAGGCCGGCCAGCACTTCGACCTCGCCCTCGAGGCGTTGGCCGAGCGTGACGCTCTTCTTCACAGCCTTTCCGTCGACGACCGTGAACACGAAATGATCGTTGCCGCTCGCGACCACGCCCTCCTCGGGGATCAGCACCGCGTCGTCGCGCGTCGCCAAGGACAGAGCCGCGATCAGGAACATGCCCGGCTTGAGCCGGCCGTCGGCGTTGGCAAAGTGCGCCCTGAGCTCGATCGCCCGTGTCACCGGGTCGATGCGCGAATCGATGGTGACGACCTCGCCGGCGAAGGCGCGGTCGGGATACGAGGCGCTCCGCGCCTCGATGGCGAGGCCGGGTCGCACGTGAGCGAGCGCGGTCGCGGGGACGCGGAAGTCGACCTTGATGCGCGAGGTATCATCGAGCGTGGTGATCATGGTGCCCGGGGTGACGAGCGCGCCGACGCTCACGCGCCGCAGCCCGAGGCGACCGGCGAAAGGCGCGCGAATGACGTATTCGCCGAGCCGCGCCTCGTCGGCGCGGACACGCGCCTCGGTCGCCTGGAGTGCGGCGAAGAGCGTGTCCACCCGCGACTGCGAGACATTGCGGTTCTTGAGCAGGGAGCGTGCGCGGTCGTAGAGCTTGCGGGCCTCGTCGCGGACCGCGCGCTTCTCCTCGAGGTTGGCTTTGAGCTCGTTGGCGTCGAGCTCAACGAGCACGTCGCCCGCAACCACCCACTGTCCCTCGGTAAAGCCGATACGTTCGACGATCGCGGCCATTTTGGGCGTAATCGTTACCGCCTCGTTGGCACGTGCGGTGCCCACCGCCTCGACGGAGAGTGTGACGGTGCCGCGCCGCGCCGGGACGACCTCGACGGTAACCGCGCGTCCGCGCCCCGCGCCGGGCCCTCGCGTTGCCTGACTGTCATCCGCTCCCGGGCCCGCGTAGTACCACGCGGTCCCACCCGCGAGCGCTAGCACGGCGACCACGGCAAACTGCGACCAGACCCTCATCGTCGCCGCAAACCTCGCAACACGTCGGCCTCTCAAACCCATCGTCGGACAACAAAGGCTAGCATTTTCCTAATGGCCACGGGAGAGTACGCCATCACTTTGCCGTCACCCGCGGGGCAATCGTGGCGACGCTGCTCTACACGCACCCGGCTTGTCTCGACCATCGGCCGGGCTCGAATCATCCGGAGACTCCGGCCCGCGTGAGCGCGGTGCTCGATGCGCTATCGGGGCCCGGGTTCGCGGATCTGGCGCGGCGCGAAGCTCCTCTGGCCGCGCTCGAGGACATCGCGCGCGTTCACGATCGCGACTATGTCGATGCGGTCCTCGCGGCGGTCCCCAACAACGGGCGCGCCTTCCTCGACCCCGACACGGCGCTCTCCCCGGGCTCGGGCGAGGCGGCGCTTAGGGCGGCCGGCGCCCTTATTGCGGCCGTCGAGGCGGTGATCGCTGGCGAGGCGGCGAACGCGTTCTGCGCGGTACGCCCGCCCGGGCACCACGCCGAGCAAGGCCGCGCCATGGGCTTCTGCCTGTTCAACAACGTCGCCATCGGCGCGCTCTTTGCGCGCGAGCGAGGCGGGTGCCGCAGGGTTGCTGTGGTCGATTTCGATGTTCATCACGGCAATGGCACACAGGCGACGTTCGCCGCCGATCCCGAGCTGTTCTTTGCCTCGACCCATCAGTGGCCGTTCTACCCCGGCACCGGTGGCGCCGACGAAATCGGCCTCGGCAACCTCGTCAACGTCCCGCTGGCGGCGGGCGCCGGCTCGGCCGAGTTTCGCGGCGCGATGCGCGAGCGCATCCTGCCGGCGCTCGACCGCTTCGCACCCGACTTCCTGCTCATATCGGCGGGCTTCGACGCCCACGCCGACGATCCCCTCGGCGGGCTCCGGCTGGCTGACGCCGACTACGCCTGGGTGACCGAAGAACTATGCGGCGTTGCCCAGCGTCATGGTCGGGGGCGCGTGGTCGCGACGCTCGAGGGCGGCTACGACATGGCCGCGCTCGGGCGGTGCGCCGCCGCCCATGTGGCCGCGCTGATGGCGGCCTAGGTGGCGCGCCCGGCGCTCGCTTGCCGCGACGGGCTCGCTCCGCTTAGACTCAAGGAGCGCCGAGGAGCCCCAATGACCGACGCCGCACCCCCCGAGACACCGATAATCCCCGATGACATTCAGGAGCTGAGCTTCGAAGCCGCCCTGAGCGAGCTCGAGGAGATCGTGCGCCGGCTCGAGGCCGGGCAGGTCGACCTCGAGAATTCGATCGACATGTACACGCGCGGCACCCAGTTGAAACAGCATTGCGAGGCCAAGCTCCGCGCCGCCAAGGAGAGGGTGGATCAGATCATTCTCGGTGCGGAGGGCGCGGTGTCGAGCAAACCCGCCGACCTCGGCTGACGGGCGCGGTGTGAGCCCGTTCGATGCGGCCATGCGCGGCGGCGCGGAGGATGTCGAGCGCACGCTCGACGGGCTTCTTGCGGTGCCCGAGGGGCCCGAGGCCCGCGTCGCCGAGGCGATGCGTTATGCGGCGCTGGCGCCGGCCAAGCGGCTACGGCCCTTTCTGGTCATGGAAAGCGCGCGGCTGTTCGAGGTCTCGGTTGAGTCGGCCCTTCGCGTCGCCGCCGCCGTCGAGCTCGTGCACACTTATTCGCTCGTCCACGACGACCTGCCGTGCATGGATGACGACGACCTCCGACGCGGCCAGCCCGCAACCCATGTCCGCTTCGACGAGGCGACGGCCATCCTTGCCGGCGATGCGCTGCTGACGCTCGCGTTCGAGGTGTTGACCTCGCCCGACACCGCGGGAGACCCCGAGGTTCGCTGCGAGCTCGTTCGCGCGCTAGCCGCGGCGGCCGGGTATCACGGCATGGTCGGCGGCCAGATGATGGACCTCGTCGCCGAGAACGCGGGGCTCGATATCGGCACGGTGACCCGCCTGCAGCGGCTCAAGACCGGCGAGCTGATCGCCTTTTCGTGCGAATCGGGCGCGATCCTCGGGCACGCGGCAGCGCAGCTGCGCCACGCGCTGCACGCCTACGCCCACGACCTCGGGCTCGCCTTTCAGATCATCGACGATCTGCTCGATGCCGAGGGCAGCGCGGGCGCGACGGGCAAGGAAGTGCGCAAGGACGCGGCCCGCGGGAAGGCGACCTTCGTGTCGCTCCTGGGTGCGGACCGGGCGCGCCAGCAGGCGCGACTTCTGGCTGGCCAGGCAGCGGAGCATCTCGAACCGTTCGCCGACAAGGCCGACAATTTGCGGGCCGTAGCGACATTTGTTATTAAGCGTCGGCGTTGAGCGGCGCCGGTTGAGCGAAAAAGGGAGTCCCCTCGTGGCCGTTGCTAGTAAAACACCGTTGCTCGATACCGTGAGCGCCCCTGCCGACCTGAGAGCGCTCGCGCCCGATCAGCTTCAAATATTGGCCGACGAGCTGCGCCAGGAGACCGTCGATGCGGTCTCGATCACCGGCGGCCATCTCGGCGCCGGCCTCGGTGTCGTCGAGCTCACGGTGGCGTTGCACTACATCTTCGATACCCCGCGCGACAAGCTCGTCTGGGACGTCGGCCACCAGACCTACCCGCACAAGATCCTGACCGGCCGGCGCGACCGCATTCGTACGCTGCGCCAGGGCGGCGGCCTCTCCGGGTTCACCAAGCGGGCCGAGAGTGTCTACGATGCCTTCGGCGCCGCCCATAGCTCGACTTCGATCTCCGCCGGGCTCGGCATGGCGGTGGCGCGCGACCTCGCGGGCGAGGACCACAATGTCGTGTGCGTCATCGGCGACGGTGCGATGACCGCCGGCATGGCCTACGAGGCGATGAACAACGCCGGATCGATGGCGAGTCGCCTGATCGTCATTCTGAACGACAACGACATGTCGATCGCGCGTCCGGTGGGGGCCATGAGCGCCTATCTATCGCGGCTCATTTCCTCGCGCAGCTATCGTGGATTGCGCCAGATCGCCAAGCAGCTGGCCAAAAAGATGCCGAGCCGCATCGAGCGCACGGCGCGCCGCGCCGAGGAGTACGCGCGCGGCCTCGCCACCGGCGGCACGCTGTTCGAGGAGCTCGGCTTCTACTACGTGGGTCCCATCGACGGGCACAACTTCCAGCACCTGCTCCCCGTGCTTAAGAACGTGCGCGACGCGAAGGGGTCGGGCGCCATCCTCGTTCACGTGGTGACCGAGAAGGGCCATGGCTACGCACCGGCCGAGGCCTCGGCCGACAAGTATCACGGTGTCAGCAAGTTCGACGTGGTCACCGGCACGCAGGCCAAGTCAAAGGCGGCGGCACCGGGCTACACGACGGTGTTCGCCGAGGCCCTGATCGCCGAGGCCGAGGCCGACGACAAGATCGTTGCGTTGACCGCGGCCATGCCCTCGGGCACGGGGCTCAATCTCTTCGAGGAACGCTTTCCGACGCGCTGCTTCGACGTCGGCATTGCGGAGCAGCATGGCGTCACGTTCGCGGCCGGCCTCGCAACCCAGGGCTACAAGCCGTTCGCCGCCATTTATTCGACCTTCCTGCAGCGCGCCTATGACCAGATCGTGCATGACGTCGCGATCCAGCGCCTGCCCGTGCGCTTTGCTATCGACCGCGCGGGCCTGGTCGGCGCCGACGGGCCAACCCACGCGGGCTCCTACGACGTGACCTATCTCGCCACGCTGCCAGGCTTCGTGGTGATGGCCGCCGCCGACGAGGCGGAGCTCATGCACATGGTGGCGACGCAAGCGGCGATCGATGACCGCCCCTCGGCGGTCCGTTACCCGCGCGGGGAGGGCACCGGCGTCGCGCGCCCGGTGCGCGGCACGCCGCTCGAGATCGGCCGCGGCCGCATCCTTCGCGAGGGCACGACGATAGCGCTGCTATCGTTCGGCGCGAGGCTCGGCGAATGCCTGAAGGCGGCGGATGAGCTTGCCGGGCGCGGCTTTTCCATCACGGTCGCCGACGCCCGTTTCGCCAAGCCGCTCGACGAGGCCCTGATCCGCCGGCTTGCCGTCGAGCACGAGACGTTGATCACGGTAGAGGAGGCGGCGATCGGGGGCTTTGCCGCCCACGTGCTGCATTATCTCGCGAGCGCGGGGTTGCTCGATGCCGGCCTCAAGATCCGCCCGATGACGCTGCCCGACTTCTTCATTGATCATGACTCGCCGGCGAAGATGTATGACGTCGCCGGTCTCAACGCAGCGCATATCGTTCGTGTGGCGCTCGAGGCGCTCGGCCAGGGCGCGGCACAGGAGCCCGCCAGGGCCTGAAGCGATGGCGCCGGGCGGGCCCGCGCGCGACCAGATACCCTCCGACGACGGTGTATGGACTCGCGATGCCGCCGCCCCTGTGGCGCGGTAGGGCGCGCGTCGAGGGCAAGGGACGCCGACATGTCGATCGCCAAGCAGCGCCTCGATGTGATTCTGGTCGAGCGCGGTATGGCGCCAAGCCGCGCCCGCGCCTGCGCGCTCGTCATGGCTGGCAAGGTCTACAGCGGCACGCGCCGGCTCGACAAGGCTGGCTTGCCGCTCGCGGCCGACGCGCCGCTCGAGGTGAAATCGCTCGACCACCCGTGGGTCAGCCGCGGCGGCGTCAAGCTCGCCCATGCGCTCGATCACTTCGCTATCGATGCGGCCGGGCTCATCGCGCTCGATATCGGCGCCTCGACGGGCGGTTTCACCGATGTACTCCTCGACCGTGGCGCGGCCCGCGTCTACGCGGTCGACGTCGGCCGCGGCCAGCTCGCGTGGAAGCTGCGCCAAGATGGCCGCGTCGTCCTGCTGGAGCGGACCAACGCCCGGCACCTGACGCTGCGCCAAGTGCCCGAGCCCGTCGGCCTGATCGTGTGCGACGTGAGCTTCATCGGCCTCGAGCTCGCACTGCCGGCGGCGCTGGGATTGGCGGCGCCGGGGGCCCGGCTCGTGGCCCTCATCAAGCCGCAGTTCGAGGTCGGGCGGGGGCGTGTAGGCCGGGGCGGCGTCGTGCGTGAAGAGGCGCTGCAAACGGAGGTCTGCCGGCGCATCGAGGCCTGGCTCGCGGCGCAGCCGGGCTGGCGCGTCCTTGGACTTACCGAAAGCCCGATCACCGGCGCGGACGGCAACCGGGAGTTCCTGATCGCGGCTGAGTTCAAACAAAGAGCCCGGTGAGCGGGCGAGGAATGACACCCATGGCCATCCGGGCGCCCCTCCTCGCGGGTTCGCTCGCTGCCCTCCTCTTCGGCTCGGCCGTCGCGGCCGAGCCGGGCCCGCGCTTCGAAGCTTGCCTATCCGGTTAACGCCCATGACCGCTACATGTAGGGTGCCGCCACTCTCCCGAGTAAAGCTCGGCATAGGTTGGAGCAGAGGTGTCGCCCGCGATGCCGAGCAATGAGCGGAAGGCGTTGAACGGGTAGAACCGCCTGTTGAAGCGGAAGGTGAACTCGTTGAGGTAGGCTTGTAGGTGCTGGTGGCTAACGCCGTGGTGGATACCGATCAGCCACGTCTTCAAGTTGGCGAAAACCAGATGGATGATCGGCAGGTATTGCTCGGCAACCTCTGGATCACCACACTCGGCAACAGCGAAGTGCTCATAGCCGCGCTTACCGAGGCCAGCATAGCCGCTCCAATCGTCAGTAACGATCAGCGATCGCGGCGCGACGGTGCTCTCGACGAACCCACAGAGCGACTCGGCGCTACGGTCGAGCACGACGGCGAGCCGAACGCGTCCGGCATAGCGTCCGTCTTTCCGGTTGTCGAGCTTGGTGCCCGGCTTTCGATGACGCACCTCGATGGCACAGGAGACGGGAACCTTGTGGTGAACACCACGGCCTTCCCCACGCGTTCGCCCGCCAACCCAGGTTTCGTCCACCTCAACATGGTTCTTGGGCTGTCCACCGATCCTGTCTTGGTTGGGCCGCACCATGCCCGAGCGGAGCTTGTGGAGAATTTGAAAGGCCGTCTCGTAGCGCGAAAGACCAAGTTACCGCTGAAACTGCACGGCGGACATGCCGGGCGTCTGACTGGCGACCAGATAAGCGGCCCAGAACCAGACGTTCAGCGGAGTGTGGCTACGCTCCATCACTGTTCCCACCGTCAGCCCGGTGTTCTGGCGGCACTTGCGGCAGCGCAGGACGCCAGGGCGGTTTTCAAAGTGGAACGGCTCTCCCGCCGTGCCGCAGTGCGGGCAGGCAAAGCCGTCTCCCCAGTGGGCTTTCTCCAGGTAGGCGGCGCAGGCCGCATCATCGGGGAAAAGTCGCTGGAACTCGGGTAGCGAATGCGGGAATGGGAGATCGGCGCGGTCGAGAACATCCATGGCGCGCTCCCCTATATCCGGGTTGCGCCCATTCTAGCCCTAGTGGGTGTGGGTGTAAACCGGATAGGCAAGGATCGATCTACCTGTCGATTGCGAGATGGAGCGCGTGTGCTTCGTCCAGAACTACGTCGACCGGGAGCCCGGGCCGGTTGCGCGCGATCACGCCTGTGGGCTCCTGACCTACGACGGCCACAAGGGAACCGACATCCGGGTTCCCGATCTCCTCACCATGCGCAAGGGCATCGCCGTCGCCGCCGCCGCGCCGGGGGCCGTTCGCGGCGTGCGTGATGGTATGTCGGACGACGGCGTATCGGGCCGCGGCGACCCGGCGGTCGAGGGACGCGAATGTGGCAATGGGGTCCTGATCGACCACGGCGGTGGCTGGGTGAGCCAGTACTGTCATCTCCGTCGCGACAGCGTCGCGGTCCGGCGCGGGCAGCGCGTCGACAAGGGCCAGCGGCTCGGGCTGATTGGCCAGTCGGGCCAGGCGACCTTCCCCCACGTGCATTTCGAGGTACGCCGCGACAAGGCCGTGATCGACCCCTTCGCGGGCGCGCTGGCCGCGACCGCTTGTGGCTCGACTGCGGCGCCGATGTGGAGTGAGGCGGCGGCGGAGGGTTTGGCCTATGTCGAAACCGGAGTCCTCGCCGCGGGCCTCACCGATACGGCGCCGAAGTTGAAAGGGGTCTTGGCCGGCCGCTACCGCACGGCGGCCCTGGCCGCGGACGCTCCGGCCCTGATTCTGTGGGCGCTGGTCTATGGCATCCATGCCGGTGACGTCGAGGTGTTCAGGATCGTGGGTCCCGCGGGGCGGGTCGTTCTCGAGTCGCGGCTGAGCAAGGTGGACCGCCACAAGGCCCAGTGGATGTCCTATTCCGGCAAGAGGCGAAAGGGCGGCGCCTGGCCTATCGGCACCTACCGCGCGGAGTACTGGATCGAGCGCACCGTGGCCGGCGGCGCCAAGACGGTGGCCCGCGTAAGCCGCGAGATCGAAATCCGACCCTGAGCTTCCACGGCGCTGTCGCGCTGGCGTCCTTAGCCGACCGGGGGCAGGGCGTAAAGGCTCGCGAACGCGAGCACGGCGGTGGCGGCGAGCCATAGAAACATGATGGTGCGGCGGCGCACGGGCGGCTCGCGGCGGAAATAGTAGAGGGCTCCCGCGACAGCCCCCGAAATGGCAAAAACGCCGGCGCCGATACCGGCCGCGCCGAGCACGAAGTCGATGAAGGCGGCGCCGTAGCGAAGTAGGTTGACCGCGAGCCCCAGGGCGAGGCAGACGAGCAGGACGTGATAGGCGCGGACGTGGTCGAGCCAATGCACCGTCCGCGCCCCGCCGTCCGCATCGGATCCAGGCTTCATGGCTGCGCCCCCACATAACCCTCGCGCGTCTGCGGCAGGCTGCGGCCTAACAGGCGCGAGGCGACGAGGTTACGCAGGACCTGCGCCGTGCCGCCGCCGATGGTGAACATGCGCGCATCGCGCACCATGCGCTCGAGCGGGCGCGCCCGCGAATAGCCGGCGGCGCCGAAGATCTGGAGCGCGTCGTTGGTCACCTCGATCGCGCGTTCGGAGGCGAAGATCTTGGCCTGTGCCGCCTCGAGCACGTCCGGAAAGCCCGCATCCCCGCCGGTGGCCGCCTTGTGGATGAGCGCGCGCGCGGCCGCCAACTTTGTCGACATGTCTGCCAGCATCCATTGCAGACCCTGGAACTCGGCGATCGGGCGGCCGAACTGCTCGCGCTGCTGGGCGTAGGCGAGCGCGAGCCGGAACGCACCCTCGGCGATGCCGAGCGCCACCGTGGCCGCGCCCACCCGCTGGCCGTTATAGGCCCGCATCAGGTCGGCGAAGCCCCGGGCGAGTCCGCGCGGCGGCACGACAAGCCGCGCCGCCGGAAGCTCCATGTCCTGGAACAGGATTTCGGTCTCCGGCAGGCCGCGCAATCCCATCGCCGGCTCGCGGTGGCCGATTACGAGGCCGGTGTCTTCGTCGCGCAGGGCGATGAAGCCGCCGATGCCGAGCTCGGCGCCGGCCTCGTCGTAGACGCGTGCGAACACGAGGTGGAGCCGTGAGACGCCGCCGCCGGTGATCCAGTGCTTGCGGCCGTTGAGCATGTAGCGGTCGCCGCGTCGGTCGGCGCGCGTCGTCATGTCGGTGGCGGCACTGCCGGCGTCGGGTTCAGTGATGCAGATCGCCGGCTTGTCGCCGCCGAGCACGAGG
Organism: Alphaproteobacteria bacterium; assembly: GCA_965261735.1. Lineage (GTDB taxonomy): Bacteria > Pseudomonadota > Alphaproteobacteria > SHVV01 > SHVV01. Next base: position 3,183,734 of record OZ253470.1, on the reverse strand, counting down.
TCCGCGGCGAGCCGCTTCTGCTCCTCGCTGCCGTAAGCCATGATGGCGCCGATCGCGCCCATGTTGGCCTCCACGACGATGCGCGCGGTGACGCCGCAGGCCTTGGCCATCTCCTCGATGACGAGGACGGCGTCGAGGTAGGAGAGGCCCTGCCCGCCGTAGTCCTCGGGGATGGTCATGCCGAGAAAGCCGGCACCGCCGAGCGCCGCGACGTTGCCCCAGGGGTATGCCTCGCTGCGGTCGACCTCGGCCGCGCGCGCCGCGATATCACCCTCGGCGAGCGCCCGCGCCCGCGCCTTCAGGTCCTCTTGCGCATTGCTGAGGCGATGGTCCATTGGGATTGTCCGAGCCGCCGACCGCCCGACAGTAGGGTCTGGGCCGTGTCGAGACAAGCGTACGGCCGTTGCCGATGCAATACCGGGAGGACTAGGTTGGGGTGGAGGAGGGCAGGCAATGCACAGTGATCAGCGCGGCCTGGAGACCACTGCCGCCAGCGAGGCGGCCGTGCGCCACTACGACGAGACGATCACCGCCTATCTTGGCTTCGCGCGCGATACCGGCGCGCGCCTGAAGGAGACGCTGGCGGCCGATCCCGAGCTCGTTCTCGGCCATTGCCTCAAGGGCTACTTCTTCCAGCTCTTCTGCAATCCGGCGCTCGATTCGCGCGCGGCGCAGAGCTTGGCCGCCGCCCAGTCCGCGGCGGCCCACGGGGCGACCGAGCGCGAGCGCCAGCACGTCACCGCCCTCGCAGCGTGGTGCGAGCGCGGCCTCGCCGCCGCGGGCGAGGCCTGGGAGGCCATCCTGCTAGATCACCCGCGCGACATGCTCGCGCTCAGGCTCGCTGGATTCGCCCATTTCTACCGCGGCGATGCCCGCAACATGCGCGATTCGATCGCCCGCGTCCTCCCGGCCTGGGACGAGGATGTGCCGGGCTACGGCTTCGTGCTCGGCGCCTATGCGTTCGGGCTCGAGGAGGCAGGCGACTACGCCGCCGCGGAGGAGGTCGGGCGGCGCGCCGTGGCGCTCAATGCGGCCGATCCCTGGGCCGTCCATGCGGTAGCGCACGTCATGGAGATGCACGGACGCGCGCGCGAGGGGGTCGACTGGATTGCCGGGCTGGAGGGGAGCTGGTCGGGCTGCAACAGCTTCGCCTACCATCTGTGGTGGCACCGCTCCCTGTTCCACCTCGAGCTCGGCGAGGTCGACGAGGTACTGTTGCTGTACGATTCCCGCGTGCGGACCGAGCCCTCGGACGATTATCTCGACGTCAGCAATGCGGTCTCGATGCTGTGGCGGCTCGAGCACGACGGGATCGACGTGGGCGAGCGCTGGGCTGAGCTCGCGGACACGGCGGAAGCCCGCGGCCACGATCACGTTCTCGCCTTCGCCGACGCCCATTTCATCATGGCGTTGGCGGCAGAGGGGCGCGAAGCGGCGTGCGCCGAGATGCTGGACTCCATGCGCGCCGTCGCGGGCGGGCCGCGCGCCGATGCCGAGCTGTGGTCCGAGGTCGCGCTACCCCTGTGCGGGGCGGTTCTCGCGTACGGGCGCGGAGCTTTTGATGCGTGCATCGATAGCTTACTATCGATTCGCTACGAGATCGTGCGAGTAGGCGGCAGTCACGCCCAGCGCGACGTCTTCGCCGAAATGCTGATCGAGGCTGCGCTCCGGGCCGGCCGCCCTACGCTCGCCCGTGCACTGCTCGCCGAGCGCACGGCGCTCAAGCCCCAGGCGCCGCGCAGCTGGCGGCGCACGGCGCAGGCGTGCGAGGCGCTCGGCGATGCGGATGGCGCACGGGCGGCAAACGACAGGGCACGCGGGGCGTAGGGCCGGTTGGAGAGGCGCGGCCGCGCTGAAGGCGCTCACACCCCGAGCGCGCGCTGGCGCAAGGTGTGGTCGGCGAGGACGCAAGCGAGCATGGCCTCGCCCACCGGCACCGCGCGAATGCCGACGCAGGGGTCGTGGCGGCCGGTGGTCTTGATCTCGATCTCGTTGCCGTGGACATCGACGGTCCTGAGCGGCGTCGGGATCGACGAGGTCGGCTTGACGGCGAAACGGCAGACGACGTCCTGGCCGGTCGAGATACCGCCGAGGACGCCGCCGGCATGATTGGCGAGGAAGGTGACCTGGCCGTCCGCCATGCGCATTTCATCGGCGTTGGCGGCGCCGGTCAGCGCTGCGGCGCCGAACCCCTCGCCGATCTCCACGCCCTTGACCGCGTTGATGCTCATCAGCGCGGCGGCGAGGTCGGCATCGAGCTTGCCGTAGACGGGCGCGCCGAGGCCCGCGGGTACGCCGCTCGCCACTACCTCGATGACCGCGCCCACCGACGATCCCTCTTTGCGAATCCCGTCGAGGTAACCCTCCCAGGCGGCGGCGGTCTCGGCGTCGGGGCACCAGAAGGGGTTTTGCTCGACCGCGTCCCAGTCCCAGCGCGCACGCTCGATGCTTTGGGTCCCGATCTGGACGAGGGCGCCCCGGATCGTGACCCCCTCGCCGAGAACCTTGCGCGCGACGGCGCCGGCGGCGACGCGCATCGCCGTCTCGCGCGCCGAGGCGCGGCCCGAGCCGCGGTAGTCGCGGATACCGTATTTAACCTGGTAGGTGTAGTCGGCATGGCCGGGCCGGTAGCTGTCCTTGATGTCGGTATAGTCTCCGGTGCGCGAATCGACGTTGTCGATCAGGAGGCTGATCGGCATGCCGGTGGTGTGGCCCTCGAAGACGCCGGCCTCGATGCGCACGGTGTCGGGCTCGCGGCGCTGGCTGGTGAAGCGCGAAGCGCCGGGGCGGCGGCGGTCGAGCCACTTCTGGATGTCGGGTTCGGCGAGCGCGATGCCGGGCGGCGTGCCGTCGACGACGCAGCCGATCGCCGGCCCGTGGCTTTCGCCCCAGGTGGTGACGCGGAACAGGGTGCCGAAGCTGTTGTCCGACATCGTGGCTGAGGCCTGCCGGCGTCTCGCCTAAACGGTGGCGATGTCGGGGGCGTCGACCGCCTTCATACCGACGATGTGGTAGCCCGAATCGACGTGATGGATCTCGCCGGTCACGCCGCGCCCAAGATCGCTCATGAGATAGAGCGCGGCGCCGCCGACCTCGTCGATGGTGACGTTGCGCTTGAGCGGTGCGTTGTACTCGTTCCACTTGAGGATGTAGCGGAAATCGCCGATGCCGGAAGCAGCGAGAGTCTTGATCGGCCCGGCGGAGATCGCGTTGACCCGAATGCCCCGCTCGCCGAGATCGACGGCGAGATAGCGGACGCTGGCTTCGAGCGCGGCCTTGGCGACACCCATGACGTTGTAGTGCGGAACCACCTTCTCGGCGCCGAAATAGGTCAGCGTCAGCAGGCTGCCACCGTCCTGCATCAGTGGTGCCGCCCTCTGGCACACGGCGGTAAACGAGTAGCAGGAGATCTCCAGGGTCGTGGCGAAATTATCGGCCGTGGTGTCGCAATAGCGCGACTTGAGCTGCTCCTTGTCCGAGTAGGCGATGGCGTGGACCACGAAATCGAGCGACCCCCACGCCTCCGAGAGGCTGCTGAAGACCGCATCGAGGCTCGCCTCGTCAGCGACGTCGCACGGAATCACAGGGCGGGCGCCGACCTCTTCCGCGAGCGGCAGGACGCGGCGACCGAGGGCCTCGCCCTGGTAGGTGAGCGCGAGTTCGGCGCCGTGCGCGGCAACCGTGCGGGCGATACCCCAGGCGAGCGAGCGGTCATTGGCGATGCCCATGATCAGCCCCTTCTTGCCGGCCATCAGGGGGGCGGAAGCGGCCATGGGTAGCCTCAACGGTGAATGACGGCGCCTCGGCGCGTCGGCATCGTACACCAACCCGGACAGGCGTCAAACGGCGCCCGCGCCGCAGGTAGTGGGTCAGTGTGAAATGTCGGACCGTTGGCCGAACCCTAGCCGTTCGGGCCGAGGCGTGCCATATTCATGGGATGTCGAAGCGCAAGAGGCCCCGCGACACCAACCAGCTCGCCAAGCACATCGTGGACTTGGCGACGGGCGAGGTCGAAGAGACAGACACAGGCACAGGCCCCCAAGAGAAAGACCCCTCCGCAGTCGAGAGGGGCCGCAAGGGTGGCCAAGTCGGTGGCCGCGCGAGGGCTAGTCGTCTGACGGCGGCGGAGCGCTCTGACGCGGCTCGGAAGGCTGTTCGGGCTCGGTGGTCACGCTAGCCTTCGAGGTGGCGTCCTCGTCGTTGGAGTTGTTCTTGTCGGCTCCGTCGGTCTTTCCGAAGTTCCGTCCAGGGTACCATTCTTTCAGGCCCCACTGGCCGCGTCTCGGCCGCACCAGATCGCCATTTTTCCCCTGACGGCGACTGAGGATCGTCGTGATCGTACCCGGCCTGTTGCTGCCGCTCAGTAAAAGGCCGCCGGCCTCAAGATGTTGCACGATCTCCGAAGGACCCATCGCCCTCCGCGTCTTCTTCAACAACAAGACCGTAGCGTCCGCTACACGCATACCCAAATACGGATTGTTCTCGGGATCTGACCGACCACCCGGATCGCCTTCGCTCGGCGGAGCATCAGGCGCATCAGTAGGTGGAATTACCTGTTCGCCAGCCATGGCCTCCAATTTGGCAATCATGGCGTCTATCTCTGAGCGCTGACGCTTCAGGTCAGCAATCACAAGATCGTACGCGTTTGATTTGTCGACCATTGTCGCCGCCCCCTGCTTCTGGTAGAAGGAGGCCTGCGGAGGTGGCACGTCATGCCACCTCCGCAGGCGGGGTGCCCGAAGCCGGTTGAGACCGGCTTCGGGCGGGTTCTAAAATGTCGGACCCATCTTTTTAAACCCCGCTCTATCTTGCCCCTGCATCGGGATTGGTTAGAACCCGCGACGTCTTCAGCGTCGCGGGTTCATCATATACAGATGTTCGGGAATTCGAGCAACCCCGATCCGACCGCCCTTTCCCATGTATGTGTTTCACACACACTGGTTGAAATGTCTTGAAACTGACCGTTAGCGCACGTATATTATGGTCATGAACAGGCTAGACCCCAAGACCCGCAAGCTGATCGTCCGGTGCCTCGTCGAAGGCCAAAGCATCCGGGCGACTGCACGCACTGCGGACGTTTCGAAGAACACGGTCACCAAGCTCCTGATTGATGCCGGCCAGGCGTGCGCCGACCATCAGGACAAGGCGCTGCGCGATCTGCCGTGCGAACGTATACAAGTCGACGAAATCTGGTCCTTCATCTACGCGAAGGAAAAGAACGTCGCCCGCGCCAAGTCCGCCCCGGTGGAAGCTGGCGATGTCTGGACATGGACCGCGATCTGCGCCGACACCAAGCTAGTTCCGTCGTGGAGGATCGGTGATCGTTCGGGTGAAACCGCCATCGACTTCATGGACGATCTGCGGTCTCGGCTGGAGAATCGGGTCCAACTGACCAGCGATGGCCACAAGCCTTATCTGGAAGCCGTAGAGGGCGCTTTCGGCGGCGATGTCGACTATGCCCAGCTCGTCAAAATCTACGGCAAAGCGAAGGACGGCGAGAAACGCTACAGCCCGCCGACCTGCATCGGGGCGCGGAAGCGCAGCGTCGAGGGCAAGCCGGACCCCGCCCATGTCTCTACGAGCTACGTCGAGCGCAACAACCTGACCATGCGGATGTCGATCCGCCGTTTCACTCGGTCGACCAATGCATTCAGCAAGAAGATCGCGAACCACGCGCACAGCGTGGCGCTGCACTTCATGTACTACAACTTTTGCCGCCAGCATAAGAGCCTGAACAAGATCAGCCCGGCGATGGCCGCTGGCGTTACGGATCGGCTCTGGGATATCGAGGACATCGTGCGGTTGGTCGACGAAGCGGCCCCGAATCTCGGCCCTCGCGGTCCCTACCAGAAAATAAATTCAAACTGACCCACTACCGCGCCGCACGGGCCGTTGTGGGCTTGGAGGTGTTGGTGCCTAGAGGGGCCAGAGCCCGCGGCGCACGCCGCGCGGGTCCTGGGGCGTCCATTGCGCCATCAGGCGCGCCAGCTCGGTGTCCGTCTTGTCGGGGAGGACGACCTTGAGCATCACGTATTGGTCGCCGAGGGCACCCGTCGCCGCATCCTTGATGCCTTTACCCTGGAGACGGAGCACACGGGCCGTGTTCGAGCCCTTCGGGACCCGCATGGACACTGGCCCGGCGACGGTGGGCACGCGAATTCGCGCTCTCAGTACTGCCTCCCTGAGAGTCACCGGTACTTCGAGCCGTATGTCGTTGCCCTCACGACCGAAGTAAGGATGGGGCTCGGTGCTCACGCGAACCAGCGCATCACCCGGTGCCGCGCCGCCAAATCCCGGATCACCCCGGTCCTTGAGGCGGATCGACTGGCCATCCCGGATTCCGGCGGGGATGGCGACCTCGACCGCGCGGCCGTTACGCAGCACGAGCCGGCGCTTGGCGCCAAGCGCCGCATCGATGAAGCTCACGCGCAGCTTATAGCTGTGGTCGGCGCCCTGGGCTTTGAAACTGGCCTTCCTCGTCGGCCCCAGGCCGGAGAAGAGGCCGCTGAATAGGTCCTCGGCCGCGGCGGCGCCAAACGCGAAGGGCTCGAAACCGAACCTGCGGCCCGCCGTCGCGGGCTCGGCGCCGGGGCGGCGCCGCGTACCGGTACCACGTATCCGGCCGCGATCGTACTGTGCCCGGCGCTCGGCGTCGTTAAGCATCGTGTACGCGGCCGCGACCTCCTTGAAGAGGTCGGCGACAGTGGTTTGGCCGGGGTTGAGGTCGGGATGAAGCTCCTTCGCGAGCTTGCGATAGGCGTGCTTGATCTCCGCCTGGCTGGCGCTCCTTGTAACACCGAGGACTTCGTAGAGGTCTTTCATCGTCACCTCGGGCGGGTTGGGCGCGGGGCGTGGCGGGCGGGCGTCTGCCTCGCGACCTAACCTATAAACGCAAATGGTTAACGCGGCGTTGACGCGCCGCCGCCGTGCTCGGACGCCGCGCCTATTCAGCGATGGTCCAGGACCTGACCAACAGGTTGGTGGCGACCGTTTCTTCCGCCGTGAGTTCCGGCTTGAGCGTGGCGAGGAACTCCAACGCCTTGTCGTGGCCCTGATTGCCGGCCAGGGTCCACCATACGGCAGCGCGCACGATGTCCCGCGGCACCCCGGCACCATCGGCGTAGAGGCCGCCGATAAAGAACTGGGCGTAGTGGTTGCCCGACTCGGCGAGGTTGAGCCAGTTGGCCATCGCCGTGCGGTAGTCGCGTGCGCGATAGGCCATGAGGCCGGCATCGAGAATGGCCGACTCCGGTACCACGGGTACGGCAACGCTCGGTCCTTGCGCCACCTGCGGGTGCACGTCCTGTTTCCGCTCCTGCGCGCCTGATGACGCCGTCGCGCCATCACGGGCCGCGGCTGTTGCCGCGCTGCCGCCGCCGTCGGGAAAGAAGAGCTTTGCCCACCAACTCCTCGATTCGGTGCTCGTGCCGGTGTTGCTGCCACCATCGGCCGGCGCGCCCGCTGCCGCCGATGCCAGAACGTAGGTCGCATGGAACTGCCGGCCTCGCTCGTCCGCGTCGCTATATTCGGCGGCGCCGAAGAAGGGGGATGCCTGCACGCGGGCTCCAACGCGGGGTGCTCGATCGGCTCGGCCACCGGGCCCCAGAGTCTTTGGTGGCGCCGCGAGGACAGCCACCGTCGCCGCGGCTGGGACCGCCGACTCGCCGGCTGCCGGCTTAGCCGCGGTTGTTCGGGGCGGTCTCGGCCAGCGCCGCGTGATCGCCTGGTGTCGCCGATGCGGTGCGGGCGGCTGCCGAGGCGGCGCCCGGCACTGCGGCGCTGGCCGCGGCGACCTCGGTCGTACGCGCATCGCCAACGATCAGGCTCGCGAGCTCCGCGGGCGCATTCTGCGATATCAGTTGAGCCAGCTTTCTCAGAGCCTTGCCGTGGCCACCCTTCGATGCAAGGTAGAACCATTTCAGCGCTTCGGCGTCGTCGGCGACCATCCCGAGGCCGCTCTCGTACATGAGGGCCAAGTTGTACTGGGAGATCGTGTGGCCCTGGGCGGCGGCACGCTCGAACCAAGTCTTTGCCTTCCTATAGTTCCGCGCCACCCCCTGACCCCGCAGGTAGGCGTTTCCCAGATTGGCCTGGGCGCGCGCCAAGCCTGATTCGGCGGCACGCCGGTACCACTCCACGGCCTTGCTGAAGTCCTGCCCGGCCCCTAGGCCCATGCGGTAGAGGTGGCCGAGATTGCGTTGAGCGGCGGGGTCGCCGCTGTGCGCCAGTGGCAGCCAGGCCTTGAACGCCGCCACATAGTCGCCGCTCTGGTACGCGTCTATGCCGGACTTGAATGGGCCATCGATTTCGGCTGCGACGGTGCTGCCGTGCAGCAGCGCCAACACGCACAACAGAGCGCCCGCGGCACGCACCCCGCGTGCCGCCCGCTCGGCGGACCGCCCCCATGTCATCGCCTCTACCCCCGCATTGCCTTCCTATTCGGTGCCGACCCGTGCGCCCGGAGGCCTAGCCGCTAACGATCTGCCAGCTGCCATCCGCTTGGCGACAGGCCGTGCCGTAGGCCTCTTCGCTGTTGCCGCCGACCGTCACCGTCTGCTGAAACTCGCGGCAATACTGACCGCTGCTGGTCGTGCGGCTCGGCCGCGGCGTGAATGTCCCCGAATTCCCTGTGTCCGGGTTGTGCCACCGGCTGGTGGTCCCCGAGGGCGCCGTTTCGAGGCTCGACTGCATGGTCTGCCCCATGGCGATGCGGTCGGCGCGATCAAGCGACTTCCCGACCTCGTTGCCCAAGAACGCCCCGAGAACCGCGCCCACGGCGGTCGCGGCAAGGCGACCCTTGCCGGAGCCTAACTGGGCACCGGCAACCGCGCCACCCACTCCGCCAAGGATGGTGCCCAACTGCTGTTTGGGCCCCGCATCCGTGGTGCACGCAGCCAAGAGCAAGAAAATCGCCCCGAGGCCGGCAAACTTGATACCGTTCATCCTACTCACCTCTTCGAAAGCCCAGTTTTGCTTATTTTGACACTTTGGCGCGACTATCAAAAGTCATTTATATAGTAACGGATGGTGGGGCTCACCAGACCCGCCCGGGCAATGCGGCCGCGGCATTTTCGCGTCGGGCCTCTCACGTACGGCTTATCGAGACTGTACCTTGAGCGGAGGCGACGAGGGTGAATGACGTGGGGTCCGATACGCCGCGAGGGTGGAGCGGCCCGGCCATCGCCGGGGACGCCGACCCGCTCACGACCTTCGCCAGGTGGTTCGACGAGGCGTGCGCCGCGGAACCTGGCCTGCCCCACGCAATGGCGCTGGCAACGGCGGCGCCCGACGGCGCGCCTTCGGTCAGGATGGTTCTGCTCAAGGCGGTGGATGGCGGCGGTTTCGTCTTCTACACCAATCTCGAAAGCCGCAAGGGCCGTGAGCTGCAGGGCGATCCTCGAGCGGCCCTGTGCCTGCACTGGAAGAGCCTCAACAGGCAGGTTCGCATCGAGGGCGTGGTGAGCCTCGTGAGCGAGGCGGAAGCCGACGCCTACTTCGCGACCCGGCCGCTGGATGCCCGCATCGGTGCGTGGGCCTCGAAGCAGTCGGAGCCGCTATCGGAGCGCGCCGAGCTCGAGCGCGCGTTCGACGGCTACGCGGAGAAGTTCGCGGCGACAGAGCTTCCGAGGCCGCCGTTCTGGTCCGGTTACCGGCTGGTTCCGGAGCACATCGAGTTTTGGCAGGAGCGCCCGTCTCGGCTCCACGACCGTCTGCTCTACACGCGCGCCGACTCAGGCTGGTCATCGGTACTCCTTTCGCCGTGAACCGGAGGCGCCGCGATGCCGGTCCGCGAGTCCGATAACATGACGGTGCGGCAGCAAAGCGGCCACGACCCGGCGACGGGTCGCCTCCTACGGCTCGCCACGTATGCCTCGGTCAGCGTTGCCGCGGTGCTCGCCGCGGTCAAGATCGTTGCATGGCTACACACCGACTCCGTAGCGATGCTGAGTTCAACGATCGATTCGCTGCTCGATCTGGTGGCCTCCGTGGTGACGCTCTTCGCCATCCGTCATGCGCTCGTGCCGGCCGACCGCGAGCATCGCTTCGGCCACGGTAAGGCGGAGCCCTTGGCCGGCCTGGGCCAGGCCCTGCTGATCGCGGGCTCGGTCGTCTTCCTGCTGATCAACGCCGTAGGGCGTTTGCTCGCGCCTGCGCCGGTAGAGAACGGGCCCGCCGGTATCGCCGTCATGGTGTTCTCGATTGCCCTGACCTTCGCCCTCGTCCAGTTACAGAGGTTTGTCGTGCGGCGTACCGGCTCGGTCGCAATTTCGGCCGATTCGCTCCACTACACCTCCGATCTGCTGATGAATCTCAGCGTGATTGCCGCTCTGGTGTTGGCCACCGTGTTCGACCTCCACTATTTCGACCCGCTGTTCGCGATCGGCGTCGCCTTTTACATTCTGTACAGCGCCTGGCGGATCGTTGGCGGCTCCTTCGACATCTTGCTCGACCGCGAGTTTCCGCTGGAGAGGCGGGCGCGGATCCGCGACTTGGCGCTCCGCCACCCCCACGTCCGAGACGTCCACGACATGCGCACCCGCTCGGCCGGCATTCACTCCTTCATCCAGCTTCACCTCGAGCTCGACGGCAGCATCTCGCTGAAGCGGGCGCATGAGATCTCCGACGAGGTGGAGGTAGAGATCCGCGAGGCGTTTCCCAACACCGACGTCATTATCCATCAGGACCCAGAGGGCGTGGACGAGGAACGGGCCGAGTTCTCGTAATCGCTGACGCCACCGGTCCGCGCGCCCGCGCGCCCACTCGGGCGGTCGCCCAGTCGGGAGACGGCGATGATCACAGAGGATCAGAGCGCGGTCATCGCGTTCCTGTCGGACCCGGCCACACATGGCAGCGTCGGGCCCGTAAAGCGGATCGATACCCACGGCGCCGTCGTGTTTCTCGTCGGCGATCGCGCCTACAAGCTCAAGCGCGCTGTGCTCTTCGACTACATGGACTTCTCGACGCTCGACAAGAGGCGTACCGCCTGCGCCGCCGAAATCGTGCGTAACAGCGAGACCGCGCCGGGCATCTACCGCCGCGCAATGCCGATAGCGCGCGCGGCCGGCGATGGGCTGGTGCTCGGCGGCGAGGGCGAGCCGGTCGACTGGATCGTTGAAATGAACCGGTTCGACGAGGAGACCCTGCTCGACCGCCTCGCCCTCCGTGGCGCGCTCCGCGGACCCCTGACGCACGAACTCGCCCGCGTCATCGTGGCTTTCCACGCCACCGCAGAGCGCCGCCACGACTGCGGCGGCGCCGACGCGATGAGGGAGGTCGTGGACGGCGATGCCCGCCAGCTCGAGGCTTTTGCCGGGCGCGTCTTCTCGCGCGATCGCGTCGACCGGCTCACCGGGGCATCACGCGCCGCCGTGGCCGCTAACGCCGCGCTCTTGGAGTCGCGGCGTCGAGCTGGCTTCGTGCGCCTGTGCCACGGCGACCTCCACCTGCGCAACATCTTCCTGTGGGAGGGGCGGCCGACCCTGTTCGATGCCATCGAGTTCAACGAGCGTATCGCTTGTATCGACGTGCTCTACGACCTCGCGTTCCTGCTCATGGACCTGTGGCATCGTCAGCTCGAAGGCCACGCCAATATCGTGCTCAATGCTTATCTCGAGGGCCAAGCCGACCTTTCCGGCCTAGCGTTGATGCCTCTGTTTCTCGCGTGCCGCGCCGCCGTTCGAGCCGCCGGCCTCCATGCCCGCACTCCGGCGCCGGGTTAATCTCCGACCCGGATCGCCGCCGATACCGCACAATGATCGGGATCCGGTCCGCGGCGCCGACGGATACGCGCGGCATGGCGCGCGTTGACGATCGCCGGGTGCTGAGCGGGATCGTCCATGCCCTGAGGAATGGCGGGCGCTGGGCCGACTGTCCGCGTGAGGTCTACGGACCGAAGAAGACGCTCTACAACCGCTTTGTACGCTGGGCGGAGCGCGGCATCTGGGAACGGATATTCAGCGCGCGGGCGGGCGGCGAAGACGTCCCCGACCGGCTGTTCATCGATTCAACCTGCATCAAGGTTCATCGCTGCGCCGGCGGCGGAAAAGGGGGGCCTTGGCCCATGGCATCGGCCGCACCAAGGGGGGCCGCAACACCAAGCTCCACGCTGTCTGCGATGCGAAAGGCAGGCCCCTCGTCCTGCTCCTGACGCCAGGAAACGTCCATGATTGCAAGGTCGCCCAGCGCTGTATCGAAGCCATGCCGCCCGCCGCCGAACTCGTCGCCGACAAAGGGCTATGACAGCAAAGCCCTGCGCGACTGGCTGGCAGAACGCGGAACCACGGCCGTCATCCCACCGCGCAAGAACCGCAAGGTCCAATACCATTATGACAAGACCGTCTACAGGCAGCGCAACATCATCGAGCGCATGTTTTGCCGCCTCAAGGACTGGCGCCGTATAGCCACTCGCTTCGACCGCAACATCAAAAACTTCATCGCCGCAATCGCCCTTGCCGCCGCCGTCATCTGGTGGCTGTAGTGAGTCCGGACCCTAGTAGCGGGGTTCGGTAAACGTCGCGTTAACGTGTCCTTAACGGACGGTTTTATATCGGTCAAGGGTCTACAATTTTATCCACAGAGTAATCCACGGAGTTATCCACAGAAAATCGATCAACATTTTGTGAGATTCGTTAACTAGCTACTTCGTTAATACTCACTGCCGGGATGCTGTGAACAAATTGCTGCCGCGGCGAGCCCGGCACGTACGCGGAGCCTCCCCACTTCAGGGGTCCGACAATACGGTGGTCCAGAGGCCTTGGTCCAAAGCCGTGCAAGCACCAGCGATGGTTGGCGACGCGCCGGCGCCATGCTATGTTGCGGGACGCCAACAATCGAATGAACCAGGGAGGAACCCAATGAGGGTGTTATCAACAGTTGCGGCCGCGGTAGCGCTGGCCGTCGTAGCGACGGGGACCGCGTCGGCGCAGTCGAAGGAGCCGCTCAGGCTGCCGTTCGCCTATACCTTCAGCGGCCCGTACATCGAGTACGGCGAGCGCGCGTGGAACCTCGGGCTCGTGCCGGCGGTCGAGGAGATCAACAAGGCCGGTGGCGTCAAGGGCCGCCCGCTGGAGTTCTACAAGATCGACACGCGGTTTCCGGATACCGCCCAGTGGATCAGCGAGTTCCGCCGCCTGTGCAACGACCCCAACGTGCCGTTGATTTACGGCATCGGCGCCACCAAGAGCACGCTCGCCATTTACGAGGACACCAACAAGTGCGGTATTACGGTGTTCAACCCGAGTTCCGCCGGAAACTGGCCGCACAAGGACTTCGGCGAGTGGACCTTTCGCTACCAACCGATCGCGAGCAAGGTCTACCCCTCGATGATCGCCAAGGTGCACAAGGTGCTCGGCATTAGCCGGTTCGCCATCTCGCACACCCAGGACGACGAGTACGCCGTCAACAACAACCTCGTCTTGAGAAAGGTACTCGCCGAACAGGGGCTCGAGATCGTCTCCGAGACCTCGTTCAGGGGCAAGGAAACCAACTTCGCCTCGCAGGTGGCGGCAATCCGGGCGGCCAAGCCTGAAGCCGTCGTGCTCACCCATCAGGCCGGCGACGCCGGGACGTTCCTGTTGCAGCTCCGCGATCGCGGCGTCGATGCCCAGGCGGTCTCGGACACGGTCACCAGCAACGTCGACTTCTGGAAGCTGTCCAAGGGCCACGCCAAGGGGGCCATCGGCTACGCGCTCTATGCCGCCGACGACCCGCGACCGATAGTCCAGAACTGGGTCAAGCTGTGGCGCGAAATGTCGGGCAAGATGGATGCGGCGCCCGACAACATCGTCACCGCCTATTACGACGCGACGCACATCGTCGCGCACGTCCTCAACACGGCGACCGACCTGAGCCGCAAGTCGATCCGCGACGCCTTCTTACGGGTCAAGGACTACGAGGCCATCAGCGGCACGGTCACGTGGAGCGCGGTCGGTGATGTCGACCGGCCCAGTGCCGTTCTGATTCAGATCGGCGAGGGCGGTGTCACGCACAACTGGCCCCGAACGGGCAGTTAACCGGCGGTCCGAAACGTGCCTTCGCGAAGCGCGCGCCGGGGTGGCTAGTTCACTCCGGCGCGCGCGTCGCGAAGCGCGCGATCCGCCTATCCATTGACCCGCGCATCCGCGCACCACGCAATGAGGGGCCATGACCAGTGCGTTTGACAGGGTGATCTCAGCCGATTCGCACGTCAACGAACCGTTAGACCTCTGGGCTCGGGCGTTGGGCGACAGATTCGGCGATCAAACGCCCCGCGGCCTCGATTCTTACCGCGGCCGGGACGGCCATTTCTTCTTTTCCGGTCGCGAGGTCTTACGGCTTGGCGACCCCGAAGCCGAGGCCGGCCCGGGATCGCGCGAAGCGGGCTTCATGCCCGATCGCCGCGTGCGCTTCCAGGAGGAGGCCGATGTCGAGTCGGAGCTCCTCTACCCCACGCTGGGCCTGATCCTGTTCCGCTCCCACCCCGGTGAGGTGTTGCGCGCGGCCGCCGGAGTCTTCAACGATTGGCTCGGCGAGTTCGCGTCCTACGATCCGAAGCGGCTCGTCGGTATCGGCATGGTACCGATGGATGACGTCGACTGGGCGATAGGCGAGCTCGAGCGGATCAGCAAGATGGGGTTCCGCGGGGCCATCATCAACACCCTTGCACCCGAGGGCTGCCCGCCTTACCGCGACTCGGTCTACGACCCGTTCTGGGCGCGCGCCGAGGAGCTTGATATCCCGCTTACGCTGCACTCGCTGGCCGGCCGCACGCCCTCGCCCTTCGGCTTCCACACCGCCGAGGAGCACGAGGAATCACCTCGCACCATGCTGTTCGCGTTCTTCGAGATCGCCGACGTGCTCGCCAACGAGTTCATCTTCGGCAAGATCCTCGACCGGTTCCCGCGCCTCAAGATCGTGTGCAGCGAGTTCGAGCTGTCATGGATTCCGCACTTCATGTGGCGCCTCGACCAGATGCAGACGGCTTTCGCCGAGCGCATGCCGCTGCCGCAGCTCGACCTCAAGGCCAGCGACTACCTGCGCACCCGCATCTGGCAGGGAATTATTGACGATCCACTCGCGCGCGAGACCATTCCGCACGTCGGCGTGAGCCGGATCCTCTGGGGTTCGGACTACCCCCACGTACGCTCCATCGGCCTCAATGCGCATAGCGCGGTGGCGCAAATCTTCGAGGGCATGCCGGAGGCCGACCAGGCCCGCATTGTCGCCACCAACGCGGCCGAACTCTACAGCCTCTAGCCAACTCCTCAACAAGGGGACCCGCCATGCGCGTGGCCTTTACCGACGTCGACGGCATCCGCACCCGCTACTTCTACGAAGGCTCGGGGCCGACGCTCGTTCTCATCCATGGGCTGGGCATCTCGGCCGACAGCTGGACCCGCAACATCGACGCGTTGGCCGAGCACTTCACGGTCTACGCGCCCGACATGATCGGCCACGGCTTCACCGGCTTTGCCGGCCTCGACGGCGGCGCGCCTCATCCCAAGATGACCGAGCACATCGTCAAGCTCATCGACCAGCTCGGTGTCGACCGCTTCCACGTGTGCGGCCACTCGCACGGCGGCACCATCGCCGCGCTCGTTTACTTCGACCGTCCCGACAAGGTCGACAAGATGGTCATCAACGCCGCGCGCCGCATGTTCCTACCGCCCGAGCGTTCCACCGAGGGCTTTGGCAATTCGTACAAGAACGCGACCTCGGCGCTACGCGACCCGACTCTGGAGACGTGCCGCAACCGCCTCGCCAACGTCTGCTACGACGCCAGCGGCGTGCCCGAGGAGATGATGCTGGCTCAGCTCACCAGCTACGCCCAGCCCTACATCCTTCCGGCTTACGAGGAGATCGCCAAGGCGAACATGGATGCCGAGCTCACGCTCCCCTACCGCTGCAGCGACCGGATCGAGCAGATCACAGTGCCGACGCTCATAATCGCCGGGGCCAACGACGCCCGCTCGCCGATCGAGGACTTCCATGCCGGGGTCAAGCGCCTGCAGAACGGCGAGCTCGTTATCTTCGACAAATGCGGCCACATGCCGAACACGGAGCATCCGGAGAAGTTCAACAAGACGGTGATCGACTTCCTCACCCGATAGGCGGCCCCCCCGGGCGGCGACCGCCCCGCCGGGGCTCGGCGGACGGTTTCGGTTCGGAGGCCTTGGACTCCACCTTTGGCATGACGGCGCCGGTAGTGTCGGCGCCGGTTGTCGTCGCAAGATCAAGATCGACGTCGGAGAGGTCGGCGCCGCGCAGATTGGCGCCGGCGAAACTCGTGGCCCGCTACTGGCCCGTTCCCTGGCCACTGGGGGCAAGGAACTCGGCGGAGCCCACGTCGGCCGAGGCGAGCGTCGCACCGCTCAGGTCGGCGCCCTGGAAATCTGCGCCGGCGATACCGGCGGCGCGAAGATTGGCACCCTTTAGAGATGTGGGCCGAGCCTCGCGCGCGCCGTCTCCCCCTCGCGGCAGGGTTTGGTCCCGCGCCCGGGGCCATCGTCCTGCGCAGCGACCTGGTGCGCAAGGAGCTGATGAACGTGGCGCCCGAGGTGCAGCTCGGGCCGGACGCGTACGTGTCCGACGTCGACAACAGAGTTTACGAGGCCGTGCGCGAGCGTGCGGCCGTACTGCTCGCCGCCGGGCACAGCGTTGTCGTTGACGCGGTTCACGCACGCGAGTCGGAGCGGCGCGCACTGGAGCGAATCGCGGCCGAAGCGGGATGTGCGTTCACCGGGCTATGGCTCGAAGCGCCGGCGGCGGTCCTCACCGGCCGCATCGTCGGCCGCCGGGGCGACGCTTCGGACGCCTCCGCCGCGGTGTTGCGCGCGCAGCTCGGCTATCAACTCGGCACGATCGCTTGGTCCCGCGTGGACGCGGCGGCAACGCCCGGCGAGGTGGTTCGAGCCGCGCGGGCGGCCCTCGCCGCGCCCCGGTAGGGCATTGAGGAGGCGCCTCGGGCGTCATGGCGTTCCGAAAAAGGATCGAATAGTCTGATCTCCAATTCGCATCTCCGCGGCTGGTCACGAGGAGGAGTGGGCTGCATGGCTATTAAGATCATTCCTTGCCTATCCGGTTAACACCCATGACCGCTACATGTAGGGTGCCGCCACTCTCCCGAGTAAAGCTCGGCATAGGTTGGAGCAGAGGTGTCGCCCGCGATGCCGAGCAATGAGCGGAAGGCGTTGAACGGGTAGAACCGCCTGTTGAAGCGGAAGGTGAACTCGTTGAGGTAGGCTTGTAGGTGCTGGTGGCTAACGCCGTGGTGGATACCGATCAGCCACGTCTTCAGGTTGGCGAAAACCAGATGGATGATCGGCAGGTATTGCTCGGCAACCTCTGGATCACCACACTCGGCAACAGCGAAGTGCTCATAGCCGCGCTTCCCGAGGCCAGCATAGCCGCTCCAATCGTCAGTAACGATCAGCGATCGCGGCGCGACGGTGCTCTCGACGAACCCACAGAGCGACTCGGCGCTACGGTCGAGCACGACGGCGAGCCGAACGCGTCCGGCATAGCGTCCGTCTTTCCGGTTGTCGAGCTTGGTGCCCGGCTTTCGATGACGCACCTCGATGGCACAGGAGACGGGAACCTTGTGGTGAACACCACGGCTGAGGTGGCCCCGGAAAATCGGACAGGTTTTTAAGGTGTATTCCGCCGACTGAGGAGGGATACGCGATGAGTAAGAGACGCAGGTTTTCCGGGGAGCTGAAGGCGAAGATCGCGCTTGAGGCGCTTCGTGGCGACCGGACGCTTCAGGAGATCGCCTCGCAGCACCAGGTTCATCCGAACCAAGTGAGCACATGGAAGCGGCAGGCGATCGATGGTCTTGGCGAAGTGTTTTCGAACGGGGGCGAGCGCCGCCGTCGGGACCATGAGAGCGAGATCCGTGATCTTCACGCGAAGATCGGCGAGTTGACGGTGGAGCGGGATTTTTTGTCTCGAGGGTCCGGTCGATGAGCCGGGCCGAGAGGCGAACGATGGTGATACGCGCTCACCCGGCGCTGAGCTTGAGCCGTCAATGCCGTTTGCTGTCGATCGGACGCTCCTCGCTCTATTACACGCCCAAGGGCGAGAGCCCGGAGACCCTGGCGCTGATGCGGCGCATTGATGAGTTGTTCCTGAAGTATCCGTTCTACGGCGCCCGTCAGATGGTCCGTCATCTACGCCGCGAGGGCGTGCGCGTCGGTCGTCGCCGGGCCGGTCGTCTGATGCGCCTGATGGGGCTTCAGGCGATCTATCGGGCGCCGCGCACCAGCGATCCGCATCCCGAGCACCGGGTCTACCCCTATCTGCTCAGAGGCTTGACGATCGAGCGGGCGAACCATGTCTGGTGCGCCGACATCACCTACATCCCGGTGCGGCGCGGCTTTCTTTACCTGGTGGCGATCATGGACTGGGCCAACCGGCATGTGCTGGCTTGGCGTCTGTCGAACACCCTGGATGCGGGCTTCTGCACAGACGCGCTCGACGAGGCGCTGGCCCGCCATGGCACGCCGGAGATCTTCAATACCGACCAGGGCAGCCAGTTCACCGGCTTCGCCTTCACCGGGCGCTTGCGGGAGACCGGCATCCGGATCTCGATGGACGGCAGGGGCCGGTGCCTGGACAACATCTTCATTGAGCGGCTGTGGCGCTCGCTCAAATACGAGGCCGTCTATCTGCGCGAGCTCGCCGACGGCTTCGAGGCCCGGCGCGTCATCGGCGAGTGGATCGACTTCTACAACACCGAGAGGCCGCACTCGGCGCTCGGGGGGGAAACGCCGGCCGAGGCCTACCGCGGCGCCCCGCCTGTGGATATGATGGACAAGCCGCTACGCGCCTTGCCCACATCCCCACAGGCGCAACAACAACGGCAAGGAGATCGATGCAAAGGGATTCTGGCGGCATGAACGACAACTGGAATACACCTTAATCAAGCCGCCAAGCTGTCCGACAAACCGAGGCCACCTCAGGCCTTCCCCACGCGTTCGCCCGCCAACCCAGGTTTCGTCCACCTCAACATGGTTCTTGGGCTGTCCACCGATCCTGTCTTGGTTGGGCCACACCATGCCCGAGCGGAGCTTGTGGAGAATTTGAAAGGCCGTCTCGTAGCGCGAAAGACCAAGTTGCCGCTGAAACTGCACGGCGGACATGCCGGGCGTCTGACTGGCGACCAGATAAGCGGCCCAGAACCAGACGTTCAGCGGAGTGTGGCTACGCTCCATCACTGTTCCCACCGTCAGCCCGGTGTTCTGGCGGCACTTGCGGCAGCGCAGGACGCCAGGGCGGTTTTCAAAGTGGAACGGCTCTCCCGCCGTGCCGCAGTGCGGGCAGGCAAAGCCGTCTCCCCAGCGGGCTTTCTCCAGGTAGGCGGCGCAGGCCGCATCATCGGGGAAAAGTCGCTGGAACTCGGGTAGCGAATGCGGGAATGGGAGATCGGCGCGGTCGAGAACATCCATGGCGCGCTCCCCTATATCCGGGTTGCGCCCATTCTAGCCCTAGTGGGTGTGGGTGTAAACCGGATAGGCAAGGAAGAAAGAATGACGGTGCGCTTTCCGGCGTAGGGCCAGGACCCAAAGCCGCGGATCTGTTCGTAGGTTGTCCGGCCCATAACGATCGTGCCAATCGTCGCGACAAAAGCCGAGTAACCGAGGTCCTCTGCCTGAAAAGGCTCGAGCCAATCCACACCGCCGTCAGCGGTCGCAATAAAGCTATCGAGGCTTGTGGCGATGTATATCTGAATTTGCGGCGAAGCCATCAGCCGCGTCCGCGCGGCCCGCTCGGGGTCCGAACTGCGGGCGCCTCACAAGCCGTAGCGCGACCACAGCATGCGTTCCTCCAAGGCGCCGACGAGGTCGTGCACCCAGGGACCCGCGATCAGAGGCGCATCGCTCGTCGAGGGCGTGAAGCGGATGCGGCCCAATAGCGACCGCCGACCGCCTATCAGGCGCAGCCGGACACGCTCGCCGAAACGCTCGCGCATGACCGAGCGCATGTCCCCGATGCCGTCGATGAGGCCGAGTTCGAGCGCCCGCGCGCCGGTCCAGAACTCGCCCGAGAAGAGCGCCCGCTCCGTGCCCTTGAGGCGGCCCTCGCGGCGGTTTCGCACGAGCGCCTTGAAGCTTTCGTGCACGTCCTTCTGGATCGCCTTGAGGCGCTTCACGTCGGCCGGTTTCTCCGGCGCGAACGGATCGAGCAGCGCCTTCTTGTCGCCCTCGGTATGGAGCCGCCGATCGACGCCCAGCTTGTTCAACAGATCGACGAAGCCGAAACCCGAGGAGATGACGCCGATGCTGCCCACCAGCGAGTTCTCGTTGGCGTAGATCTCATCGCCTGCGCAGGCAAGCCAATAGCCCCCAGACGCCGCGACGTCCTCGGCAAAGGCGAAGACCGGCCGGCTGTTCTCCTCGGCGAGCGCGCGGATGCGCTGATGGATCAGTGCGGATTGAACCGGCGAGCCTCCGGGAGAGTTGATCGCGAGCGCCACCGCCTCGAGGCCGCGCATGCGGAAGGCACGCTCGATGCGGGACGCCAGGCTCTGTAGGCTGAGGCCGCCGCGAAAGCGCACCGGCGCGCCAATCACGCCGCTCAGACGCAGCACCGCAACCGTCGGAGGGTGCCGGCGGCCGCGGAACCAGGTCATCGGAGCGCGCTCGGCCCAGGATGAGTTTGCCATGGAGCTAAACATAGGGTTGCGACCCCGGTCGTGCAATCGCCGGCGTGCCGGCTACAGCTCGAGCCCGGCGCCGTGGCGCAGCACCGCCTCGGCTGCGCGCGTATAGGCGCCATCGGCGGTATGAAGCACCATGCCTGGCGTCAGTCGCAGCGGCCGGGCGCTACCCGCCTCGGCACGAACGATGACGCGCTTGGCCGGCTTGGCGCCGCCCGGCCACAGCGGATACACGACGATGCCGCCGGCGACGCCGCCGAGGCACCCCAGGAGATCGGCTAGCCGGTCGGCGCGATGGATGAGCGTGAGGGTGCCGCCGCGGCGCACCCGTGCCACGCAGAATTCGATCCAATGGCGGAGTCGGGCAGGTCCTTCGATGCGCGCGGCGCGCCTGCGGGCCTCCGGCGAGGGAGCGGCGCGCTCGGCCTCGAGGTGCGGCGGATTGGCCATGACGTGGTCGAAGGAGGCGGCGAGATCGCGGGGCGGCGCTAGGATGTCGCCGGCCGTTAACGTCACGCTCTCGCCGAGGCCGTTGCGTGCTGCGTTGGCGGTGGCGAGCGCGATCGCCTCGCGCGCCTGATCGAGGCCGACCACGCGGACACCCGCCACACGGTGGGCGAGACACAACGCGGCCGCGCCCGAGCCGCAACCGGCATCGAGCGCCGTGTCGCCGGCGCGCGCGGGCACCGCCGCCGCGAGCAACACCGGGTCGATGGCGACGCGCTCCCCGACCGCCGGTTGGTGCAGCGCAACGCGGCCTCCGAGCAAATGGTCTTCGGTCATCGGGGCCACGCCCGCGCCCGCGCTCACGCCTGTAGGACCTCGGCATCCACCAATAGGCGGCGCGCTCGCGCCTCGTCCTCGTTGATGACCATAAGGCGGCGCGGTATGGCCGAGATGCTGCCTTCGACGACGCTGGTATGGCTGTCGAAAACCACGGCCTCAATCCGCGAATCGGCGAGCAGCGCGACGAGCCACGAGAGCAGTACCGGATCGTTGGTTCTCAGCAGTTCTACCATGGCCGTGACGGCCCACCGTGGTACAGCCGGGTCCCGCCGCAAGCTTGACCAGCCGATGAAGTGACTTCTATGCTCGCGCGCGGTTCGACCGACGTCAAGAAGGGACGGCACTTGGCCAGCGTTATACCTGTGGAGGGCGAGCGCCCACCGACGACCACCTCACTGCTGCCCCTGCAGCGCCTGGTCGGGGCTGATCTCACACAAGTCAACAACACCATCCTCGAGCGCATGCAGAGCCGGGTCGAGCTCATTCGGGAGGTCGCCGGCCACATCATCGCCGCCGGCGGCAAGCGGTTGCGGCCGATGTTGACGCTCGCGGCGGCACGACTGTGCGGCTACGGCGGTCGGCGCCACGTCAGCCTGGCGGCGTGCGTCGAGTTCATTCACACGGCGACGCTCCTCCACGACGACGTGGTCGACGACAGCGACCTGCGGCGCGGCAATGCCACGGCCAACGCGCTGTGGGGCAATCAGCCCAGCGTGCTCGTCGGTGATTTCCTGTTCAGCCGTTCGTTCCAGCTCATGGTCGAGGACGGCTCGCTGCGGGTCCTCGCCATTCTCAGCCACGCCGCGTCGGTCATCGCCGAGGGCGAGGTGTTGCAGCTCGCGACCGCCCAGGACACGACGACCAGCGAGGACGCCTACCTCGAGGTCATCGCCGCGAAGACGGCCGCCCTATTCGCGGCCGCCTGCCGCATCGGCGCCGTTCTCGGCGAGCGGCCACGCCTCCAAGAGGAGGCGCTCGAACTCTATGGCAAGAACCTCGGCATCGCCTATCAGCTGGTTGACGATGCGCTTGACTACTCGGCCCGGCAAGCCACCCTCGGCAAGGCCGTCGGCGACGACTTTCGCGAGGGTAAGATCACGCTGCCCGTGATCCTCGCCTTTCGCCGCGGCATCGAGGAGGAGCGTGTGTTCTGGCGCCGCACTCTGGAACGGGGCGAGCGCGAGCCGAGTGATTTCGCGACCGCCGTTGCGCTACTCGAAAAGCACGGCTCGCTGCGCGATACCGTCGAGCGCGCCCGCCACTACAGCTCGATGGCCCGCGATGCCCTCGCCATCTTCCCCGACAGCGAGGAACGGCAGGCGCTCGATGGCGTCGTCGACTTTTGCGTCGAGCGCGCGCATTGAACGGGGCGACCACCTTGTCGCCGTGCCGTTGATGGCGCTATAACGGCGCCCTCGGCGCCGGTCGGAGTGTAGCTCAGCCTGGTAGAGCACTGTCTTCGGGAGGCAGGGGCCGGTGGTTCGAATCCACTCACTCCGACCACTTCCACGGTGTATTTATGTGCGATATTTCAATGTGTTAGTCGGGAATGGCCTAGATATATCCTTGCCTATCCGGGCAAGGTTGGTTCGAGAACTCGACATTCAAGTCGTCCCCGTTTTCGAGGCCCTGGAACAGCTCCCTGACCCAGCGGCCCTATATCCGTTAGGGTTCATTGGCCACTTCAGTGCCAAAGGCTATCGGTTCGTTGGCGAGATGGTTGTGCGGAATCTAGCCTGTTACCCGGACTGTCGTCCTGGTTCATGAATGAACAAGCTGTTTTCACTTGAGGGCCGGGTCGCCCTTGTCACCGGTGCCGCGCGCGGGCTCGGTCGGCCGATGGCGTACGCGCTCGGGCGCGCCGGTGCCCACATCATCCTCAACGATATCGACGCGGAGGTGCTGGCGGACGAGGTTGCCGCGATGAAGCGCGTCGGGCTTCAGGTTACCGGTTTGCCCTTCGACGTCGGCGACGCCGACGCACGCGCCGCCGCCATTTCCTCGATCGTGCGCGAGCACGGGCGGCTCGATGCGCTGTTCAACAATGCCGGCATCGGCAACATGGCGCCGACCGTCGAGCTCGAGCTCGAGAACTGGCGCGAGGTCATCGACATCGACCTGACCGCTCCTTTCCATCTCGCGCGCGAGGCGGCCAAACCCATGATGGCGCAAGGTAGCGGCCGTATCGTCAATACGGCTTCGGTGGCGGGCGTTCACGGGGCGGCGGGGCTCGCGCACTATGTCTCGGCGAAGGCCGGGTTGATCGGGCTGACCAAGGCGCTCGCGGTCGCGTTCGGGCCCCACGGCATCAACTGCAACGCCATCGCGCCCGGGTACTTCACGACATCGGTGCCCTTCCCGACCACCACCCCGGCCTCGGAAAAGGCGGAGGCCGAGCGCCGGGCGCGCGCGGCCGAGCGCATACCGCTGCGCCGATTCGCCGAGCCCGACGAGCTCGGCGGCGTCGCCGTATTCCTCGCCTCGACCGCCTCCTCTTACGTCAACGGCCACGTGATCCCCGTGGACGGCGGCTTAACGATCGCACTCTGACCGCCCTTCTCCAAAAGGGTGTTCAGCGGCGTCGTGGCGTGCACCAGAACTGATACATGTTGCGAAAGATGGACGGGTGGTCGTCCTCGAAGGCGGCCCAGTTGGCGAGATCGCGCATGTCCGGATCGTCGGGAAAGCTCTGCCGGTACGCGGGCTCGGTCCCCGCATCGTCAAGCTCGAAGCCGCGGAATTCGAGGCCGAGCGCGTCGAGCGCGGTAGCGATGGCCGGTATCGTGAAGCGGTGCTCCTTGGCGTGGAGCAGGAGGTCGCGACAGGGGCTCAGGGCGTAGAAGTCGGGGCTCGCCCGCACCGCCTCGCCCGGGGGCGCCTCCAGCATCTCGCGGCGCAGCGCCCGGATGCCCGCGGCGTCCGCCACGAGGCCGCGCGCGGCGATGGCCCGGCGCGGCGCCGCAACGCCGCGGCGCGCCGCTTCGCTGTAGAGCCCGACCATCATCATGCCGTCGAGCTTGAGGGAGCCGGCGAGCACGCGCCAGCCCTCGAGGGGTGCCGCCATATGGTGGAGCACGCCGACGCACTCGATGACGTCGAAGCGGCGCCCGAGGCGGGCGTGTTCTAGAATGTCGGCCTGCCGAAGCTCGATGTTGTCGACACCGTAGTCGCGCGCGCCACGCGCCGCCCGCGCGAGGCTGGCCCGGCTCAGGTCGGTGGCCAGCACGCGCGCCGTGGGGCCGAAGCCCAGCGCCGACGCGAGCGCGTGCTGGCCGGTCCCGCAGCCGGCGATCAGGACGTCGATCGCGCCGGCGAGGCGCGCCGGATCCCGGTCGCCGCGGTCGAAGCGCCGGACCTGATCGAGCAGCGATCCCGGCGGATAGACCTCCAGGGAGCGCCAACGCGGATAGGGATTCTCCTCATATTGCGCTCGGACGGCCCGCGACACGGGATCGCGCACCTCGCCGAGCGCCACGATCCCGGTGCCGAGTTCGGCCTCGACCTCCTGCTCGGCGACCGTCGCGACGGCGAGCTCGGCGAGCGCGCCACTGAGGCGCGGGCGCGCCGACGCCCACCCCGGCCACGCAGCAAGCGGCCGGTACATCGCCCAGCGCAATAGACTCCAATCACGCTTCGCCGCATCGGGTCCCTCCACCAGCGGGCGCGCCATCTCATCGAGGACCGACGTCTCGTCGGCGTCCACGTACCACGCATACTCGTTGTTCCACCCCTGGGTCGCGAGCAGCGCGGCGAGCCGCGACCACAGCGGCGGCGGTTTGCGCGCCGTCTGGGCCGCCATCATCATCGCCCGCCTGGCCGCCGTCAGGAGACGTTCGAGTTCGGCGTCCTCGAGGACGCACTGACTCAGGATGCGGGCGAGCAGCGTGCCGCCGACCACACGCGCGCCGTCATCGAGGAACCGCCCGGCGGCAGCATCCCAATCATGCGAGCGGGCGTGTGCGAGGCATCGCCCCACCACTGGGCTCTCCTTGACGAGGTCGGTCGCGGCGGGCACGAGTCGCTGATGCTCGATATCCGGCAGATCGAGGCAAACGGCCGTCGCCTTCACCGCGTCGCGCGAATAGGCAAGCCGATGCGCGGCGAGCAGGCGGGCCAGGGTGTGTGCGGTGTCTTCGAGGGCCGAATCTCGCGCGAGCGCCGCCGCCATGTGGGGCAGCGCCGAATCGGCCTGGCCGAGCACCAGATAGGCCTTGGCGAGGTTGTCGTGGGCGAGCGCGTAGTCGGGCGCCGCCGCGACAGCGTCGCGAAATAGCGCGCAGGCCGAGGAGAACTGCCGCTTCGCCGCTTCCTCGACTCCGCGATTGACGAGGCGGGCCGCGCGTTCGTGCGCCTTGGTCCGGCGTCGGCCGCCCCCCGCCCGAACGTCGCGCGCTCCCATTTCGTCAGCCTAACTCACGCAAAATCAATTGGTTGCGCCTCATGTTGTGCTTATGGTGCGAACCATACTCGGTCTCGCCCGCCGAGGCGGTCGCCGCATCGCGGGGCCCCCTGGGCGCGCAGGACTCGCGTAGCACACGTTCCTTGACGGGGTGTCAAGATGTCTGAGAACACACGAGCGGCCATAGCCGTACGCCGCATTCTCGCCACGGCACTAATCCTGCTGTTGCCGCTACCGGCCGTCGCAGCCGAGGCCGGCGGCGGCTTCCTCGACCTCACGGGACATTGGGCGGGGTTCATCGCGGTGGCGGTGTTCGTGATCGCCTACGCGCTCGTCATCGGCGAGGAGACGCTGCACCTGCGCAAATCCAAGCCCGTCATGGTCGCGGCGGGGATCATCTGGGTCCTGGTCGCCGTCGCCTACGGGATGAACGATGACATCACGACCCCCGGGGAGGCCATCCGCCACAACCTGCTCGAGTTCGCGGAGCTGTTCCTCTTCCTGCTCGCCGCCATGACCTACGTCAACACCATGGACGAACGCGGCGTGTTCGACGTGCTGCGGGCGCGGCTGGTATCGCGCGGGTACTCCTTCCGCGGCATCTTCTGGATCACGGGCGGCCTGGCGTTCGTGATGTCGCCCGTGGCGGACAACCTTACGACCGCGCTCCTGCTGGCCACGGTGGTCATGGCCATCGGTGGCACCAACCAGCGCTTCGTCGTGCTCGCGTGCATCAACATCGTCGTCGCCGCCAACGCGGGCGGCGCCTTCAGCCCGTTCGGCGACATCACCACGCTGATGGTGTGGCAGAAGGGGATTATCGCGTTTCACGAATTCTTCGCGCTGCTGCTGCCATCGGTGGTGAACTGGTTGGTCCCCGCGGTGATCATGGCATTCGTGGTGCCGAAGGAGAAGCCGGCCGTGATCGCCGAGGAGGCGGTGCTGCTCGATGGCGCCTGGGTCGTGGTCGGGCTTTTCATCGTTACCATCGCGATGGCCGTGTCCGCGCACAACTTCCTGCACCTGCCGCCCGTCCTCGGCATGATGACCGGGCTCGGGTTCCTGAAACTCTTCGGCTACTGCCTCAAGCGCCGCGATATCCTGTTCCCGCCGCCGGAGGATCAGGACCTCGGTGAAATCGGCCTGGAGATCGAGGAATCGGCGCCGAGCGCCAGGGCGAAGGCGGAGGACAAGGCCTTCAATATCTTCAAGTCCCTGGAGCGAGCCGAGTGGGATACGCTCATGTTCTTTTATGGGATCGTGCTGTGCGTGGGCGGACTCGGCACGCTCGGCTATCTTGCCCTCGGATCGCAGCTCATGTACGGCGACCTTGGCCCGACCATCGCCAATATCCTGGTCGGCGTGCTGTCGGCCATCGTCGACAACATCCCGATCATGTTCGCGGTACTGTCCGTGCTCCCCGAGATGGACCATGGGCAGTGGCTGCTGGTGACGTTGACCGCCGGCGTCGGCGGCTCGATGTTGTCGATCGGGTCGGCGGCGGGCGTTGCCGTCATGGGCCAGGCGCGCGGAACCTATACCTTCTTCGCGCACCTGAAATGGAGCTGGGCCATCGCGCTCGGCTACGCCGCGAGCATCTGGGTTCATTTCCTGGTCAACGCCGATAAGTTTCAATGAGCTGAGCAACGCAGCCGGGGGCAATGCCGAACAGCGGGGGCAAGGGGCCTCGACCTCTACGTCGAGGGACTGCGTAAGGCGGGCCTCACGGTATAACGCATCGGACCTCGCCGGTGACCGCCGTCACTGCCGCCAACCTGCCGCTTCGCTATCGTTCGGTCATGATCTGGGGATTGGGCAACCTCGTCACCATGGGGCCGGGCGCCCGCGCGCCGGCGGCCCGACCGGCCGCCAAGGCGCCGGTCCTCGGCCCAGCCTGGCGCGGCAGAATCGCGCTCGCCGTGCTCGTGGCCTACGCGGTCACGAGCTACGTGCGGGTTCGCTCGGCGACTCGTCGGATTCGCTAGTGTCCAGCATCGCGCCGTCTCACTTTCGCGAGGCCTCCAATTCTGCCAAGCTGTGGCCGCTAATTCTGGAGGCCAGCATGTTCGATAAATGGTGTGGTCTGTGCGCGGCCGCGGCTCTCGCGTGTTTCGCGACCACCGCCGCCGCGTCCGACGCGGTCGGCAAATGGCTGACCGTGGACGGAAAATCTCACGTCGAGATCGTCTCCTGCGGAGAACAACTGTGTGGCACGATCGTATGGCTCAAGGAACCGACCAACGCCGACGGTTCGGCCAAGCTCGACGTCGAGAACGAGAAGGAGGCGCTGCGCGCCCGCCCCATCGTCGGGTTGCCGCTCCTCAACGGCTTCAAGGCGAAAGGCGAGCAGGCCTGGGATGGCGGTAAGATCTACAATCCCGAGGACGGCAAGACCTACAAATCGAAAATGAACCTCGCGGACGAGAGCACCCTGAAAGTGAAGGGCTGCGTCCTGTTCTTCTGCAAGACCCAGACCTGGACCCGGATCCAGTAGGCGCGAGCTCCCAGGGCCATCAGTGGCTGCGATGGCGAGCATTCCATTCGTCAGGGACCTGGCCTTCGATTACGGCGTCGCGGCGCAGGTCTCACCGCTGATCCGGCGCATCGTCGCGCACAACCCGAGCCCCTTCACCTTTTACGGCACCGGGACCTACATTATCGGGCACGGCACCGTTGCCGTGATCGACCCGGGCCCCGCCCTGCCCGCGCACGTCGAGGCGATCCTCGCCGCGCTGCACGGCGAGACCATCAGTCACCTCCTGATCACCCATACCCACCGCGACCACTCGCCGGCCGCCGCCGCGCTGCACGGTGCGACCGGCGCACCGACCTACGGCTTCGGCCCCCACGGTGGGGCGCGGCGGGGAGCGGGAGGCGAGGTCGAGGAAGGGGCCGACCGCGACTTCGTCCCCAATGTCGCGCTCGCTGACGGGGCACGCATCAAAGGGCCCGGCTGGACCTTCGAAGCGGTGCATACGCCGGGCCACACATCCAACCACCTGTGCTACGCCCTGGCCGAGGAAGGCGCGCTCTTCAGCGGCGATCACGTCATGGGGTGGTCGACCTCGGTGATCGCGCCGCCTGACGGCGACATGGCCGCCTACATGAAGAGCCTGCGCCGCTGCCTCGCCCGCTCAGACCGCATCTATTGGCCGACGCACGGGCCAGCGATCACCGAGCCCTCGCGGCACGTAGCCGCCTTCCTCGCCCACCGTGAAGAACGTGAAATGCAGATCATCGCCTGCCTCGAGGCCGGGATCGAGCGCATCCCGGCGATGGTCGAGCGCATGTATGTCGGTCTCGCAAAGCCGCTGCACGCGGCGGCCCAACGTTCGGTGCTGGCCCACTTGGTCGTCCTCATCGAGTCACGTGTCGTGGCCTGCCACGCGCAACCCGCCGTCGGCGCGCGCTATCGCCTGACTGGGGAGCGGCGCTAGCCGGCCTCGCGCGAGAGCAGGTAGTCGCCGTACTCCTCGCGCAGTTGCGCCTTGAGGAGCTTGCCGGTCGCCGTGTGCGGCAACTCATCGACGAGCAGGACGTCGTCGGGCATCCACCACTTGGCGATCTTGCCCTCGAGGAAGCCGAGCAGGCTCTCCTTGGTCGGGCTCGCGCCCTCCGCCGGCACGATCAGCAGCAGCGGCCGCTCGCCCCATTTGCGGTGCGCCACACCGATGACGCAGGCCTCCTTGACGTCCGTGTGGGCGACCGCCGTGTTCTCGAGCGCGATCGAGCTAATCCATTCCCCGCCCGACTTGATCACGTCCTTCTCGCGGTCGGTGATGTGCATGTAGCCGGCCGCATCGAGGGTCGCCACGTCGCCCGTGGAGAACCAGCCGCCCTCATCGAGGATGTCGCCGCCCGCGCCCTTGAAGTATCCGGATGAAATCCATGGCCCGCGCACCTTGAGGTGGCCGAAGGCGATCCCGTCGCGCGCCACCTCGGCGCCGTCGTCGTCGACGATCTTCATCTCGACGCCGTAGAGCGCGCGCCCCTGTTTGACCTGGACGTCGATGCGCTGCGCCTCGGGCCACGTGTCCATGCCCGCCTTGAGCGCTCCGATCGTACCGAGCGGGCTCATCTCGGTCATGCCCCAGGCGTGGATCGCCCTCACCCCATAGTCGTTCTCGAAGGCCTCGATCATCGAGCGCGGCATCGCCGAGCCGCCGCAGATGACGCGCTCGAGGCTCGAGAACCGCTTGTCGTTCTTCTTCATGTAGTCGAGCAGCATGAACCACACGGTGGGTACGCCCGCGGTCATGGTCACGCCCTCCTGCTCGAGCAGCTCGTGAACGCTGGCGCCATCGAGCGCGGCGCCGGGGAAGACGAGCTTGGCCCCCGACATCGGCGCCGCATAGGCGATGCCCCAGGCGTTGGCGTGAAACATGGGCACCACCGGAAGCACGACCTCGGTACTGGCGAGCCCCATCACGTCCGTGGTGCAGCAGGCGAACGAGTGGAGCACGGTCGAGCGATGACAGTAGAGGGCGCCCTTGGGGTTGCCGGTGGTGCCCGAGGTGTAGCACAGCGAGGACGCCGTCCATTCGTCGAGCAGGGGCCACTCGTAAGTCTCGGGCTCGCCGGTAATGAGGGTCTCGTAGCACAGGGCGCCCTTGAGCTTGGTCTCGGGCATATGGGCTTCGTCGGTCATGATGATGAAGCCCTTCACCGATTCCAGCTTGTCTGCCAACTGCTCCACGAGCGGCACGAAGGTGAGGTCGAGGAAGACGTAAGAGTCCTCGGCGTGATTGACGATGTAGACGAGCTGGTCGGGGAACAGGCGCGGGTTCACGGTGTGACAGACGGCGCCCATGCCGGAGACGGCATAGTAGATCTCGAGGTGGCGGTAGCCGTTCCAGGCGAAGGTCGCGATGCGATCGCCTTGGGCGACGCCGAGGCCGGCCAAGGCATGGGCGAGCTGCTGCGCGCGGCGATGGGCGTCGGCGTAGGTGTAACGGTGAATCGGCCCTTCCACCGTCCGCGACACGATCTCGCGCTCGCCGTGATAGTCGGCCGCGTACTCGAGCAGCGCCGAAATCAGCAACGGCCGGTCCATGATGAGGCCACGCATGGTCGTACTCCCGATGCTCGACTATGATCCCGCCTGCAAGTCTACGACCGGGCCTCGGGCGCGGTCAAAGCGGGCGCGAGGCCCGGTCGCGCGGCGGCGCTGGCAACCGCGCGCGGGCGTCACCACATTAGGGGGGCGTCGCTCAAAACCGGTGCCCACGGCCCGCGTCAGTGGGTTGGCGGGATGACCCCACGGCGGCGGAGGCCATGACAGAACCGAACTCGGCCGCGAGCCGCGACATCCGGAACAACATCCATCCCTTCACGAACCTCGCGCTGCACCCCGAGGTCGAGCCCCACATCGTGACCTCCGGCAAGGGCGTTTACGTCTACGACGACGATGGCAAGGAATATATCGAGGGCATGTCAGGCCTGTGGTGCACCTCGCTCGGCTTCGGCGAGGACGAGCTCATCGAGGCCGCCGTACGCCAGATGCGCGCCCTGCCGTCGTACCACGGCTTCTTTCACAAGTCGGTGCTACCGGTGATCGACCTTGCCGAAAAGCTGATCGCGCTCGCGCCGGTACCGATGTCGAAGGTGTTCTTCGCCAACTCCGGCTCCGAGGCCAACGACAGCCTGATCAAGATCGTCTGGTACGTGAACAACGCGCTCGGCCGGCCGCGGAAGAAAAAGATCATCTCGCGCATCCGCGCCTACCACGGCGTCACCATCGCCGCCGCCAGCCTCACCGGCATTGCCACCAACCACCGCGACTTCGACCTCCCCATCGCGAACATCCTGCATACCGACTGCCCGCACCATTACCGCTTCGCCGAGCCCGGCGAATCGGAGGAGGAATTTGCGACGCGGCTCGCCGACCGCCTAGAGCAGCTCATCCTCGACGAGGATCCGGAGACGGTTGCGGCCTTCATCGCCGAGCCGGTGATGGGAGCCGGCGGCGTCATCGTCCCGCCGGCGACTTATTTCGACAAGGTCCAAGCGGTGCTCAAGCGCTACGACGTGATGTTGCTCGACGACGAGGTCATCACCGGCTTCGGCCGCATCGGCACGCTGTGGGGCGCCCAGGCGTACGGCCTCGCTCCCGATGCCATTACCGTCGCCAAGGCGTTGTCGTCGGCCTATTTACCGATCTCGGCGGTGCTCCTGTCGGAGGCCATCTATGAGGCCATGGTGGCTGAGAGCCGGAAGATCGGCACCTTCGCCCACGGCTTCACCTACTCCGGCCATCCGGTACCCGCCGCGGTGGCGCTGCGCACGCTCGAGCTCTACGAGGAGCGCGACGTGCTCGGCCACGTCCAGCGCATCGCCCCCCATTTCCAGCGCCGGCTCCGCGCCCTCACCGACCACCCGCTGGTCGGTGAAGCTCGCGGCGTTGGCCTCATCGGCGCGTTGGAGCTGGTCGCCGACAAGGCGACCAAGCGCTCCTTCGAGCCCGCGCATCTGGTGGGTGGCCGCGTCGCCGAGCACGCCAAGGGCGAGGGCCTCATCATCCGAGCGCTCCAGGATACGATCGCCTTCTGCCCGCCCCTGATCATTACGGAAGCCGAGATCGACGAGCTGTTCGACCGCGTCGGTCGCGCCCTCGACGCCGGCGAGGCCTGGGTCGCACAAAACCGCCTGCGCGAGGCCGCGTAGCGGCGGCGGTGGCGAGCGGGCTCCGGCCGCTAGCGCGCTCCCCGACGAGCGACACCGGCAACGGTTCAGCTGGCCCCTAGTGGGCCATGAGCACAGGGAGTTCGGCGTGGTGCAGGACGTGGCTCGTGACGCCGCCGAAGATGAGCTGACGCAGGCGGCTGTGCGTGTAGCCGCCCATGACGAGGAGATCGGCGCCAGCGGCGTCGGCCTCCTCGAGCAGGCGCGCACCGACCGGGGCGGATTCCGCCGCCACTTGCTTGCCCGTCGCGGCGATGCCGTGCCAAGCGAAATAGGTCTTGAGGTCGTCGGGTAGTGCAGGCGGGCGATCGCCCTCGCCGATGACCAGGATGATCACACTCTCGGCCCGCGTCAGGTACGGCAACGCGCTGCTGACGGCGCGTATCGCCTCGACGCTGCCGTTCCAGGCGATGATCACGGAACGGCCGAACGTTTTGGCCGCCGTCGGTGGCGCGATGAGGAGCGGGCGCGCGGTCTCCATGAGGGCGACCTCGAGGACGGCCTGAGCCGCCGCCTCTTCCTCGCCCGCCGGCCGCCCGGCGACGACCAGGTCGGTTAAGCGCCCACGCCGCGCCACGAGGTCGTATTCGCGCCCGGTCGCGGTGCTGAAACTCGCCGAGAAGGACGGCGTTGGCGACTCGGAAATCTTCACGTCAAGGCGCTTATAGGTCTCGTCGAAGACGGCGCGGGCGCGCTCGAGGCGCGATCTTGTCTCGGCCTCGGTCGCCGCCATGACGTCTTCCACCATCGCACTCGTCATGCCCTCGCCGACGAAAGCCACGCCCTCGCGCGGATCTAGGCTGACGTGAAAGCCTTCGACATGAGCATCGTGAGCGCGACCGACACTGAGCGCCGTCTCGAGCTGCGCGGTGGCGTCGCCGACGCCGGCGAGCGGCACCAGAATGATCCTTGGCTATCCGGGTTACACCCACACCCACTAGGGCTAGAATGGGCGCAACCCGGATATAGGGGAGCGCGCCATGGATGTTCTCGACCGCGCCGATCTCCCATTCCCGCATTCGCTACCCGAGTTCCAGCGACTTTTCCCCGATGATGCGGCCTGCGCCGCCTACCTGGAGAAAGCCCGCTGGGGAGACGGCTTTGCCTGCCCGCACTGCGGCACGGCGGGAGAGCCGTTCCACTTTGAAAACCGCCCTGGCGTCCTGCGCTGCCGCAAGTGCCGCCAGAACACCGGGCTGACGGTGGGAACAGTGATGGAGCGTAGCCACACTCCGCTGAACGTCTGGTTCTGGGCCGCTTATCTGGTCGCCAGTCAGACGCCCGGCATGTCCGCCGTGCAGTTTCAGCGGCAACTTGGTCTTTCGCGCTACGAGACGGCCTTTCAAATTCTCCACAAGCTCCGCTCGGGCATGGTGCGGCCCAACCAAGACAGGATCGGTGGACAGCCCAAGAACCATGTTGAGGTGGACGAAACCTGGGTTGGCGGGCGAACGCGTGGGGAAGGCCGTGGTGTTCACCACAAGGTTCCCGTCTCCTGTGCCATCGAGGTGCGTCATCGAAAGCCGGGCACCAAGCTCGACAACCGGAAAGACGGACGCTATGCCGGACGCGTTCGGCTCGCCGTCGTGCTCGACCGTAGCGCCGAGTCGCTCTGTGGGTTCGTCGAGAGCACCGTCGCGCCGCGATCGCTGATCGTTACTGACGATTGGAGCGGCTATGCTGGCCTCGGTAAGCGCGGCTATGAGCACTTCGCTGTTGCCGAGTGTGGTGATCCAGAGGTTGCCGAGCAATACCTGCCGATCATCCATCTGGTTTTCGCCAACCTGAAGACGTGGCTGATCGGTATCCACCACGGCGTTAGCCACCAGCACCTACAAGCCTACCTCAACGAGTTCACCTTCCGCTTCAACAGGCGGTTCTACCCGTTCAACGCCTTCCGCTCATTGCTCGGCATCGCGGGCGACACCTCTGCTCCAACCTATGCCGAGCTTTACTCGGGAGAGTGGCGGCACCCTACATGTAGCGGTCATGGGCGTTAACCGGATAGGCAAGCTTTCTTCTCGAGCTATCGGGTCACCTCCCGAGAATACGGAAGTATCGGACGACGGCATTCAGGCTCTGGTGAGCCGACTCAAAGCTCTCGGCGAAGACGTCTGGATCGTTGGTGGAGCGAAGACAATCCGAGCATTCCTCGACCATGACGCCGTCGATCGGATAGAGCTATTTGTGATTCCCGTGCTGATTGGTAGCGGCCTGCCCCTTTTCGAGAGGTCCCCGCGCCACGCGCGGCTGAGCTTGGAAGAAACCCAGTCGTTTCCCTGTGGCGTTGTCATGTATGGACGCCCCCGGTGTTGCAAGGGGAAAACCGATTTGAATCGGCGGTAGAGCTTGCAGTCATGTATCCGGCCTTTTCGCTGCGGTACGCTGACCGCTGGCCCTGATGGAATCCGAAAGATCGACGCCCAGTCAGACTAACGAGCTTGATGCTCGGACAATGCCTCGGGTTTGGCCGATCTCGGGTGGAACCCTGTTTCGCCATCAAATCGTCGTCACCCTCGCAATTTGATCCCGGTTTGCCAGCTGGCTATGCCGGCGTCGGTCGGTAGATACGCTCGTACCTGAGCAGTGCCCAGGCGACACGGGCTGCCTTATTGGCCATGGCGACCAGCACCACGTTTGTCGGCCGCCGCGCCAGGAGCCGGTCGGTCCAGCCAGGCCCCGTGCCCGGCTTGGCGCGGCGCCAGCGCAGCACGGTTCGCGCACCATGCACGAGCAAGCGCCTGATATAGCCATCCCCGCGCTTCGATATCCGTCCCAGTCTATCCTTGCCGCCACTCGAGTGCTGCCGGGGCACGAGACCGAGCCAGGCCGAAAGCTGTCGGCCCGAGCGGAACTGTGCGCCATCGCCGATCGTCGCGACCAGCGCCGTCGCGGTGATGACACCGACGCCGGGGATCGTCGCAAGACGGCGGCTCGCCTCGTTGGAGCGGTGCCATGCCAAAAGCGTCACTTCCAGCTGCTTGATCCGGGCCTGAGCAGAACGGAGCTGCTCAACCAGAGAGCCAAGCGCCTCGCGTGCCAGAGGCGGCAGTCGCACATCGCCGGGATCTTCGATAATGGCAACCAGTTCCTCCACCTTCGACGCCCCCTGAGCGACGATCAGTCCGAACTCCGCACAGTGGCCGCGAAGCGCATTGATCACCATCGTGCGTTGACGGACCAACAGCTCTCGGGCCCGGTGCAGCATCAGAACCGACTGCTGCTCGGCGCTTTTCGCCGGTGCAAAGCGCATCGTCGGACGCGTCACTGCCTCACAGATCGCTTCCGCATCCGCTGCGTCGTTCTTATTCGTTTTGACGAAGGGACGAACGTATTGAGGCGGAATCAGCTGAACTTTGTGCCCGTGTGCTTGCAGTTCCCGAGCCCAATAGTGCGCAGAGGCACAGGCTTCCATACCGACAAGACAGGATGGCAATCCGGCGAAGAACGCCAGCACCTTCCCGCGGCGCAGCTTCCGCCGTAGTACCGGTCGTCCCTCACCATCAGCACCGTGAACCTGGAACACCGTCTTTGCCAGATCAAACCCAATTGTCGTAATATCCATCGTGGACGCTCCCTCTGTCTGGGTTGTTCAACACACTCCAGTATGGCTCATCGTGAAGCCGTAGGGGGCGTCCATACCATCAGGCTGGTTTATCGCTTCGCCTGAGCAAGGCGGCCCGCCAGGTTAGGAGCGCGCGCGGCCGGGCCGCGGGACCGAACCCGCCGTCGGCCCCGGCATAAGGGCCATGTCGCCAAAAAGGACGGAGCGCTCCTTGACCGCCTGCGAGCTTCCTTCTAAACCTCGACCATGATCTGGAAGATCATCTTTACCGGACTGGTGATCGCCGCCGTGTTGTACGGCTACCGCCTGGTGTCGCGCACGCTTTCGTCAGGCGCGGGCGCCCGCGGCGGGCTCCGCCGGAGCTCAACCGCGGTCACGGAAGACCTCGAGCGCTGCGCCGTGTGCAGCGCCTACGTCTCGCCGGCCGCCGCCGCTTGTGAGCGCGACGGCTGCCCCTACTCGGCGTGAGCGAGCTTGGCGCCGCGCCCACCGGCGCCTCGTTCCAGGAGCTGATCCTCAAGCTGCAGTCGTTTTGGGCGGGGCAGGGGTGCGTACTGTTGCAGCCCTATGACCTCGAGGTCGGCGCCGGCACCTTCCACCCGGCGACGACGCTGCGCGCGCTCGGGCCCGAGCACTGGCGTGCCGCCTACGTGCAGCCCTCGCGCCGCCCCACCGACGGCCGCTATGCCGACAACCCCAACCGCCTGCAGCGCTTCTACCAATTCCAGGTCATCCTCAAGCCCTCACCTGAGGATATCCAGCAGGTCTACCTCGACAGCCTGGACGACCTCGGTATCGATTCGCGTGTCCACGACATCCGCTTCGTCGAGGACGACTGGGAGAGCCCCACGCTGGGCGCCTGGGGGCTCGGCTGGGAGGTGTGGTGCGACGGCATGGAGGTGAGCCAGTTCACCTATTTCCAGCAGGTCGGCGGGCTCGACCTCGACATCGTCTCGGGCGAGATCACCTACGGGCTCGAGCGCCTGGCGATGTACGTCCAGGGGGTCGACAACGTCTTTGATCTCGACTGGAACGGCCAGGGCGTGACCTACGGCGATGTGTACCGCCAGTCCGAGCGCGAGTTCTCCGCCTTCAACTTCGAGCATGCGGACGCGGACCGGCTGGTGCGGCACTTCGCCGATGCGGAAGACGAATGCGGCGCGCTGCTCCGGGCGGACCTCGCGCTGCCGGCCTACGATCAGTGCTTGAAGGCGAGCCACCTGTTCAACCTCCTCGATGCCCGCGGGCGCATCAGCGTCACCGAGCGTGCCCAGTACATCGCCCGCATCCGCGCGCTCGCCAAGGGCTGCTGCGAGACGTGGCTGGCCAGCCGCGGGGCGAAGCCCGGAACGGGCGCATGACCCCCGAGCGGCAGGAGGGGCGAAACGCCGGCACCATGCCCGGCACCCGCTCCCCCTCCCGCAGCGAACCCCCCTCCCTATCCCTCCCGCACAAGGAGGGACGGGACCGTGGGGCGCGAGCTGACGTAGCCCCCCTCCCCCCGTGGGAGGGGGTAGGGGGAGGGCGAGTAGGTTTCCTCTGGTCGACGCAGCCTACTCTTGGCTGTCGTTTGGCGCGGGCACCCACCCCGTACATCCCCCTCCCCTGGTGGGAGGGGGTAGGGCGAGGGCGCGTCGAGCCGCATCTTCTTTCCTCGCGAGCGGAATCCGAGCCGTGGCCGAACTGCTGCTAGAGCTTCTGTCGGAGGAGATTCCGGCCGGCATGCAGGAGCGCGCGGCGGCCGACCTCAAGCGCCTCGTCACCAAGGGGCTCGATGAGGCCGGCCTGTCTTTTGACAATGCGCGCGCCTTCGCGACGCCGCGCCGCCTCGCACTGGTCGTCGACGGCCTGCCCGAACAGCAGCCCAAGGTCCACAAGGAGCGAAAAGGGCCGCGAGTCGATGCGCCGCAAAAAGCGATCGACGGCTTCATGAACTCGCTCGATCGAGCGCAGGATGAGCGCGTCGAGGAGCGCGATACCGACAGGGGCAAGGTGTTGTTTGCTGTTGTCGAAAAGGAAGGGCAGCCGACCCAAATAGGTGCCGGGCTGGCGGTGGCGTGGGCGATTTCGTCGTTGCATTGGCCCAAGTCGATGCGTTGGGGCGCGAATAGGTTTCTGTGGGTCCGCCCCATTCATTCATTGCTGGCAGTTTTTGGGGGTAAGTCGATACCGTATTCCATCGAACTGATAGATGATGAACCTGTAGGAAGAGGTTTGGTTGCCACTGGGAAAACACGCGGACATCGATTCCACGCACCCGAAGCATTCGAGGTCAAAAACTTCGCCGACTACGAACAAGGACTGCGCGGGGCGTACGTCATCCTCGATGCGGAGGAGCGCAAGCGCATCATCCGCGACAGCGCGAACGAACTGGCGGCGGGGGAGGGGTTGACCCTCGTCGAGGACGAAGCGCTGGTCGCGGAGAACGCGGGGCTCGTCGAGTGGCCGGTGGTGCTTATGGGGCGGTTCGACGAGGCGTTCCTGGAGCTTCCACCGGAGGCCCTGCGCGCCTCAATGCGCACCCACCAGAAGTACTTCTCGCTCCGCAACGCCGCCGGCGACCTCGCGCCCCGCTTCATCGTCGTCGCCAACATCGAGGCCGAGGACGGCGGCGCCGCCATCATCGCCGGCAACGAGCGGGTCTTACGCGCCCGCCTCGCCGACGCCAAGTACTTCTGGGACCAGGACCGCAAGTCAACGCTTGAGAGCCGAGTACCGGCGCTCTGGGGCATTGTTTTTTTTGCCGGTCTGGGCTCTCTCGATCAAAAAGCCGACCGAATGGAGTCACTCGCCCTCGATTTGATTCCGTTTGTTCCTCAAACGGACCGGAGTCACGTACGCGCCGCGGCGCGACTCGCTAAAGCTGACCTTACGACAGCCATGGTGGCAGAGTTCCCCGAACTACAGGGCGTTGCAGGGCGATATTATGCGCTCGCTGACGGTGAGTCGGCGGACGTCGCCGACGCCATCAGGGATCATTATTCGCCCTTGGGCCCGAACGACACATGCCCCAGTGCGTCGATATCCGTCGCAGTGGCACTAGCAGACAAACTTGACACACTAACCGGATTCTTCGGGCGAGGCGAAAAGCCGACCGGCTCAAGGGATCCCTTCGCCCTACGGCGCGCAGCGCTCGGCGTGATTCGCATTATTTTGGAGAACGACCTTCGACTTCCGCTGCGAACGATACTGGCGGGATCTTGGAAAGCATACTCTGGGCAGGGTGCGATGCTGCGCTATCAAACGGAGCAGGTGGCTGACGATGTTTTAGGATTCATCGCCGACCGACTCAAGGTGCATCTGCGCGAGCGCGGCGTGCGCCACGATCTCATTGCGGCGGTCTTTGCGCTCACCGGCGAGGACGACCTGGTGCGGCTCATGGCGCGGGTCGAGGCGTTGCAAGAATTCCTCGATACCGATGACGGTGGCAACCTGCTCACAGCCTACAAGCGCGCCGCCAATATCGTCCGCATCGAGGAAAAGAAGGACGGCCGTTCTTACAAGGGATTGTCCAACAACGAATTGGCCGACTGGATGGAGTACGCTCAGCCCGAGGAAAGGGCACTGTACTCCAGTCTGACGGCCTCGATGACGGCAAGTAAACAAGCGCTGAAGAGTGGAGACTTCACCGGCGCTATGTCCGAACTGGCGCCGTTGCGTCAGCCGGTCGATATGTTCTTCGATCGAATCACCGTAAACGATGTGGATAGGAAACTTAGGGAGAGGCGGCTGCGTTTCTTGTCGAACATTCGCGAGCCGTTCGACACGGTCGCCGACTTTTCGCAGATCGAAGGGTAGTCGCCAGCGCCGTGACGAAATGGGTCTACAGCTTCGGCGACGGCTCGGCCGAGGGTAGCGCTGACATGCCCGAGCTGCTCGGCGGCAAGGGCGCGGGCCTCGCCGAGATGGCGGGCCTCGGCCTGCCCGTGCCACCCGGTTTCACCCTCACGACGGAGGTCTGCACGGCGTTCTACGGTGGCGAGCGGCGCTACCCGGATGGCCTCGAAGCCGTGGTCGATCGCGCAATGCGCGAGGTCGAGCGTATAGCCGGGGCGCGCTTCGGCGATGCGGCGGCGCCGCTCCTCGTCTCGGTGCGCTCGGGCGGGCGCGCCTCGATGCCGGGCATGATGGACACAGTGCTCAACCTCGGCCTCAACGCCGACACGGTGGCGGGCCTGGAGCGGGCCGGCGGCGATGCCCGCTTCGCCTGGGACAGCTACCGCCGCTTCATCCAGATGTACGCGGACGTCGTCCTTGGGATCGATCGCGGCCATTTCGACGACATCCTCGACTTCCACAAGCAGGAGGCGGGATATACCGACGACACCGAGCTTGGCGCCGACGATTGGCGCGAGGTCGCGGCGGCGTTTCGCGAGCGCATCGAGGAGGACGCGGGCGCGCCCTTTCCCGACACCCCGGGAGAGCAGCTCTGGGGCGCGATCGGCGCCGTCTTCGACTCGTGGATGAACACGCGCGCGATCACCTATCGGCGCCTCCACGACATCCCCGAATCGTGGGGCACGGCGGTCAACGTGCAGGCGATGGTGTTCGGCAATCGCGGCGAGGACTGCGCGACCGGCGTCGCCTTCACCCGCAACCCTTCGACGGGCGCGCGGGCGCTCTACGGCGAATACCTCGTTAACGCTCAGGGCGAAGACGTGGTCGCCGGCATCCGCACGCCGCAGCCGTTGACGCGGGCCGAGGCCGCCGACTCGGCCGCCGGTGCGGTGGCGATGGAGGAGGCGATGCCTGGGGCCTTCGCGGATCTCGCCGGCGCCGCGACCACGCTCGAGGCCCACTTTCGCGACATGCAGGACCTCGAGTTCACGGTCCAGCACGGCAAGCTGTGGATGCTGCAGACCCGGACCGGCAAGCGCACGGCAAGCGCCGCCGTGACGATCGCGGTCGACATGGTCGGCGAGGGCCTGATCGACCGCGACGAGGCGATTCCCCGGATCGATCCCGCCTCGCTCGATCAGATGCTGCATCCAACGCTCGATCCCGCGGCGCCGCGCGATGTCTTGGCGACCGGGCTTCCGGCCTCGCCGGGCGCGGCCAGCGGGCAGGTCGTGTTCGATGCCGACGCGGCCGCGGCCGCGGCCGCCCGCAACGAGGCCGTGATCCTGGTGCGCACCGAGACCAGCCCCGAGGACATCCACGGCATGCACGCGGCCGAGGGCATCCTGACGAGCCGCGGCGGCATGACTAGCCATGCGGCGGTGGTCGCTCGCGGCATGGGCCGCCCCTGCGTCGCCGGTGCCGGCTCGGTCCACGTCGACGTCGAGGCGGGACTGTTCGTGACCGGCGGCCGCACCGTGCGGGCCGGCGATACGATTACCCTGGACGGGTCGGCGGGCGAAGTGCTGGCCGGCGCCGTCGCGCGGGTCCCGGCGGCGCTGAGCGGTGCGTTCGAAACCCTGATGGATTGGGCCGACGCGACCCGCCGGCTCGGCGTTCGCGCCAACGCCGAAACCCCCGCCGACGCCGAGACGGCTCGCGGCTTCGGGGCCCAGGGCATCGGCCTGTGCCGCACCGAGCACATGTTCTTCGACGCCGAGCGCATCACCGCGGTGCGCGAGATGATCCTGGCGCGCGACTCGGCGGGCCGCCAGGCGGCGCTCGCCAAGCTATTGCCGGTTCAGCGCCAGGATTTCGCGGCGCTGTTCCGCATCATGGCCGGGCTGCCGGTGACGGTGCGCCTGCTCGACCCGCCCCTGCACGAGTTCCTGCCCAGCGCGGGCCCCGAGCTCGACGCGGTGGCCGCCAGCCTGGGCACCGATTCGCGGGGCCTGCGCGAGAGGCTCGGCGAGCTGCGCGAGGTCAACCCGATGCTCGGTCATCGCGGCTGCCGGCTCGGCATCTCCCACCCCGAGATCTATGAGATGCAGGCGCGCGCGATCTTCGAGGCGGCGCTCGAGGTCGAAGCGGAGCTAGGCCGGCCCGTCGAGCCCGAGGTCATGATACCGCTGATCGCCACCCATGCGGAGCTGGCGTTCGTGAAGGAGCGAATCGGGGCGGTCGCGGCGGCCGTCGCGGCCGAGCGCGGGCAGACGCCACGCTACCTTCTCGGCACCATGATCGAGCTGCCGCGCGCCGCGCTCCGCGCCGGCGACATTGCCGCCGACGCCGAGTTCTTCAGCTTCGGCACCAACGACCTGACGCAAACCACCTTCGGCATCAGCCGTGACGACGCCGCCGGCTTCCTCGCCACCTACCGCGAGCGCGGCATCATCGCGGTCGATCCCTTCGTTTCGCTCGACATCGAGGGCACCGGCGAACTTGTGTCGTTGGCGGTGGAACGCGGTCGCGCCGCGCGGCCCGACCTCAAGCTCGGCATCTGTGGCGAGCACGGCGGCGATCCAGCGTCGATCCGCTTCTGCCACGACATCGGCCTCGACTACGTATCGTGCTCGCCCTATCGCGTCCCCATCGCCCGCCTCGCCGCCGCGCAGGCGGCCCTCACGCAGACGGACGCCGATCCTGCTCGAGCGACGGACTAGGGTGTGTCCCCCTAAGACGGATTAGGGTGCGTCCCATTAGAGCTGCGGGCTACCGGCGAGGAATCAGCGGCACGAGCCGAGGAGATGGGAAATCTCGCTGGCGTCATCATGTCGATGGACGGCGGCGAGGCGGGCGCGGTCGCCAGGCGACTGCGCGGTAGGCAAGAACACCCCAAGCAGATGGCACCCAGATGACGAAGATCAAGAATAGAACAAACGGGAACAAGTATTCCCCTGAGATAATGCTAAAGCATAATCCGGTATATCCTGCAGAAAGACCATCATAAACAAGAGCAACATCATACTTGCGGCACGGCGATACAATGCAAAGATAGTGGCCAAGGCGGCGGCAAGATTCATACTTATAAAAATCTTCGTTGGTCCATCAAGCACACTTACTCCAGCCAGCTCCGGAAATATCGATCCAGCAGCGCGGCCTTGTCCGCTTCGCAGACGACGCGGAACCCGTGCCTCTCATAGAAGCTGACGGCCCCGACCGCGGCTGCCCACGTGCCGACGAGCCACCGGCGCACGGGCGCGGTCACGCGCGGCCGCCAGCAAGCGGCCGCCGATGCCGCGGCGTTGGCTAGTGGGGCGCACGTAGGCGTGGCGGATCAGCACAACGTCGGCGAACGGCTGGATGCCCATCACGCCGGCCAGCTCCCCTTCGCGCTCGTAGCCCAGGAAGGCGACGCCCGCCGCGAGTTCCCCGCGCAGCTCGTCCTCCGCCATGTAGGGCTCGTGCCAGCGGTCGGCAGGGATAACGCCCTGGTAGGAGGCCGCGGCCTCGTTGATAACGGCGTGGATGGCAGCGAAGTCGGCCGACGTGCAGTCGCGGATCATGGTCGGCGCCGCGCCACCTCCCGGTAGCGGAAGCAGTCGACCAGGTGGTCGTTCGCCATGCCGACCGCCTGCATGAAGGCGTAGCAGATGGTCGGGCCGACGAACTTGAAGCCGCGCGCCCGCAGGTCCTTGCTCATCGCCTTGGACTCGGGCGATTGCGCGGGCAGATCGTCGAGCGAGCGGTGGGCGTTCTTGATCGTCCGACCGTCGGTGAATTGCCACAAGTAGGAGTCGAAGCTCTGGCCCTCCTCGAGGATCGCGAGAAACCCGCGGGCATTGGCGATGGTGCCTTCGATCTTGGCCCGGTTGCGCACGAT
The DNA here is from genome assembly GCA_965261735.1 of Alphaproteobacteria bacterium. Taxonomy (GTDB): domain Bacteria; phylum Pseudomonadota; class Alphaproteobacteria; order SHVV01; family SHVV01. The sequence continues at coordinate 3,140,008 of OZ253470.1, read as the reverse complement.
GCCGGCATCGTTCATCAGCGCGGCGACCTTGGCGGGGCGATAGCGGGCGATCTTGACGGGATCGAAGCCGCTGAAGGCGCGCTGGAAGTTCTCGCGCTTGCGCAGGATGATGAGCCAGCTCAGGCCGGCCTGGAAGCCGTCGAGGACGAGCTTCTCGAACAGGGCACGGTCGTCATGCTCGGGCACGCCCCACTCTTCGTCGTGGTAGGCGAGGTACATCGGGTCCTCGCTCGGCCATGGGCACCGCGTCACCACCCCGGTCGGTCCGAGGGCGGATCGTCTAGAAGCGGGCCCATTCGGGCTTGACGGGCGTGACGCGGGCCTCGCCCGCGGTGAAGGGGCCGCCACCTGCTTGCACCGCCGCCAGCTGTTCGAGCCGCAACAGCGCTATGGCGGAACCATCCCGACCCGACCGCACCTCGCCGGCCTGCTTGTCGCCGAGCATGATCGGCGTGCCCGGCGCCGGCACCGGTCCCTCGATGTCGACACGGATCAGCCGCTTGCGGATGGTGCCGCGGTAGTGGGTGCGGGCGGTCAGTTCCTGGCCGACGTAGCAGCCCTTGTCGTAGTCGATGCCGTTGAGGTCCTCGATGCCGCACTCGAGCGGGAACGACTTCTCGACCACCATGTCGCGGCTGCCGTCGGGCAGGCCGTGCGCGAGCCGGAGCCGGTCGTAGTCGGCCCGGTCCGCGGCCGCGAAGCCAGCCTCGGCGAGCGCTTCGTCGGCGCCCCGCCGCGGCAACAGGGCGCGCGCGCCCATGGCGGAGAGGCGCGGATCGACGTAGACGACGCCACCGCCCCATAGGCAGGCGGCACCGGCCTCAGCCGCGAGCCCGAGATCGGCAAGCACGGCCTCGCCGAGCAGCGCCGCCGCCACATAGTCGTCGGTGAGGTTCGTGAGCGTTACCTTGGCGCGCAGCTTGTAGAGGGTGAGGCGACGTTCGAGATCAGCGCAACGCCCGGCCTCGCAGTCGAGCACGAGCGCCCGCTCGCCGTCCATCGCGAGCTCGGTGACGAAGAAGTCGTGCAGGAACTTGCCCTGCGCGGTGAGGAGGCTCGCGTAGATCGCGCACCCAGGCCCAACCTTGTTGACGTCGTTGGAGATGAGGCCCTGGAGAAAGGGCCGCGCGTCCTCCCCCGATACCGCGAGAAGGGCGCGGTCATCCAGCACGATCGAGGTTTTCGATGTCATGGCACCTGGCACGGGAAGGTGAGGGGCGTCATCGCTCATCACTTAGGCGAAGCGCCCCTCTTTGGCAAGTGGCGCACGGCCCTTGGCACGGACTCGGGGCGGACGTATAAGGGCCGGAAATGAGCCTGTGCCGTGGTGCCATCACCGCTTGCCGCCGGTCTCTCGTGATCGGCGTCGTCGCCGCCCTGCTGGCGGCATGCGACGGCGACCCTCGCGATCGGATCTTCGGCATCGGCCCGCTCGACAAGGTGGACTTCGATCACATCGCGCTCTCGGAGGCCTCGAACCAGTATCTCGCATGCCCGCCGGACCAATGCGCCGATGCGACACACGCCGAGAGCCCGGTGTTTGTGCAACCGGTGGCCGCCCTCGAAGCCCGCTGGCGGGCGATGATCGCGCTCGAGCCTCGTGTCGTGGTACTCGGGCGCGACGATTCCCTGCGCCAGCACGACTACGTTCAGCGCTCTGCCGTGTTTCGGTTTCCCGACATCATCACGGTGCGGTTCTACGATCTCGATGCGGATGGTGCGTCGCTCGCGGTCTTCAGCCGTGCGCTTTATGGCCGCGCCGACTTCGGCATCAACCGCGAGCGGGTGGAAGCCTGGCTGGCGCGTCTGTAACGGGCCGGAAAGTGAGAATCCTGTACGTTGCTTCGACTCGCATCGGCGATGCCGTGCTGTCGTCGGGGGTGCTGAACCACCTCATCGAGCGCTATCCGGACGCGCGCATCACCCTCGCCTGCGGCCCGGCGGCGGCACCGCTGTTCGAGGCCACACCGGGCGTCACGCGGCGCATTGTCCTCGTCAAGCGGCGCTGGGCCGGGCATTGGCTCGACCTGTGGCGCCAAGCGGTCGGCACGCACTGGGATATCGTCGTCGATCTTCGGGCGTCGGCCCTCGCCTGGCTGGTGCGCGCCCGTACCCGCTCCGTCACCCGCCCGAGCGACGCCCTCGAACACCGCACCCGGCAATTCGCGGCGACGATCGGGCTGGAGACACCGCTGGCGCCACGCATCTGGCTAGCGCCATCGCACCGGCAGGCGGCGGCGCGGCTCATCCCCGGCGACGGGCCGGTGCTGGCCGTGGGCCCGACCGCCAACTGGGGTGCCAAGCAATGGCCGGCGCTCCGCTTCGCCGAACTCATAGCCCGCCTTACCGCGCCCGGCGCGGCCCTCGCCGGCGCGACGGTCGCGGTGCTCGGCGCCGAGGGTGAGCGCGGCGCCGCGGCCCCGGTCATCGACAGCATTCCCGAGCCGCGGCGTATCGACCTCGTCGGCACCACCGACCTGTTGACGGCGTACGCGTGCCTCGAGCGATCCTCACTCTATATCGGCAATGATTCGGGCCTCATGCACCTCGCGGCGGCAAGCGGCGTGCCAACGCTGGGGCTGTTCGGGCCGAGCCGGGAGGTCCACTACGCGCCGGTCGGCGAATACGCGGCGGTCGTGCGCACGGCGCTCTCCTATGAGGCCCTCGTGGGCGCGCCCGGCTACGACTACCGGCGCCAAGACACGCTGATGGGCTCGCTCGGCGTCGACGCCGTGGAGGACGCAGCGGTCGCATTGTGGCGCCGCGCGCGCGGGGACGCCGCTTGAGCGAGGCGACGAGGCCCAGGATATCGGCGCTGGTCGTTGCTCATAACGAAGAGCGGCAGCTGGCCGCGTGCCTCGAGCGCCTCGGATTTGCCGACGAGCTGGTTGTCGTGCTCGACCGTTGCGAGGATGGCTCCGCCGCGGTTGCGCGCCGATTCACCGAACGCCTCATCGAGGGCGCCTGGCCCATCGAGGGCGATCGCCGCAACGCGGGCATCGATGCCTGCGCCGGCGACTGGATCATCGAGGTCGACGCCGACGAACGGGTCTCGGAAGCCCTGGCCGCGGAAATACGCGACACCGCGGCGACGGCGAAGGCCGGCTATTTTCTCGTCCCCTTCGACAACTATGTGGGCGATCGGCTCGTCCGCCACGGCTGGGGCGCGTCCTGGGGCGTGGCCGCGGCGCCGCGCCTGTTCTCGCGCGGCGCCAAGCGATGGGGGCGCCAGCGTATCCACCCCCGCCTCGACCTGGCGCAGCCGCGCGGGGTTTTGCGAGCGCCGATGGCGCATTATGTCGACCGCGACATCTCGGCCATGATCGACAGGCTCGACCGCTACACCACCGCGCGCGCGCAAGACCTCCGCGAGGCCGGCGACATCGGAAGCCTGGGCGCCAACCTGCGGCGGTTGTTCACCCGCTTCTACAAGTGCTACGTCGCGCGCAAGGGGTACCGCGAAGGCGCGCTCGGCATCCTGGTCGCACTGTTCGCGGGGCTCTATCCGCTACTGTCCCACCTCAAGGCGCGGCTCGAGAATGAATAGCGCGCGTGGCATCGTTGGGTTGGCGGGGCCGCCGTGCGGGTGATTCAGGCCATGGGGAGCGCCCGCTTCGGCGGCGCCGAGGCCTTTTTTGCCAGGCTGTGCCCGGCCTTGGCGCGCGCCGGCGTCGAGCAGTATCTGTTGCTGCGATACGGCTCGCCGGCGCTCGCACAGCTGTCGCAGCGTGGGCTTGCCACGGAGGAGCTGCCGTTCGGCGGACGCCTCGACGTTCATTCCCGGCCCGCCTTCCGGCGCGCCATCGAAGCCTTCGGCCCCGCCGTCGTGCTCACCTGGATGAGCCGCGCGACACGCCTGTGCCCGCGCGCGCGCCGTATGCGGCACCGGTTCGTTCACGTCGCCCGGCTCGGCGGCTACTACAAGCTCAAATACTATCGCCACTGCGACCACCTCATCGCCAACACCAACGACATCGTCAGATATGTCGTCGAAGCAGGCTGGCCGCCGGCGCGCGCGCACTATCTGCCCAACTTCGTCGATGCCGATCCCTTGCCCCCGGTGCCGCGCGAGAGCCTGGACACGCCAGCCTCGGGCCCGCTGATCCTGGCGCTCGGTCGGCTCCATGAAAACAAGGGCTTCGATGTGTTGCTGCGGGCACTCGCCGAGCTCCCGGAGTGCCACCTGTGGCTCGCCGGCTCGGGCCCGCTCGAGGCGCGGCTTCGTGCCGACGCCGCCGCGCTCGGCGTCGGCACGAAGGTTCGCTTCCTGGGCTGGCGCGACGACGCCGCGGCGCTCTATCGGGCCGCCGACGTCGTCGTGTGCCCGTCGCGCCATGAGCCTCTCGGCAACGTGGTGATCGAGGCCTGGGCGCACGGCGTGCCGGTGGTCGCCGCCGCGGCCGTGGGGCCGAAGGCGCTGATCGCTGACGGCATCAACGGCCTGCTCGCGCCGGTCGCCGATGCCGAGGCGCTGGCCGCCGCGATCTCGCGCCTGTTGGCCGCGCCCGACCTCGCGGCCGGCCTCGCCGCTGCGGGCCGGGGCGACTACCACGCGCGCTTCACCGAGCCTGCCGTCGTGGCCAAATACGTCGATTTCCTCGAGCGGATCGTCCGCTGATGTGTGGGATCGCGGGCCTGATGGTTGCCGACGGCGGCGAGGGCGATCTCGCCCGCGTCGATAGAATGGGCGAGGCGCTGGCCCATCGCGGCCCCGACGGCGTCGGCCACTACCGCGCGCGCAACGTCGCGATGGTGCATCGCCGGCTCGCGGTTATCGACCTCGAGACCGGCGATCAACCGCTGCGCGAGCCCGGCGGCGCGGCCCTCATAGCCAACGCCGAGATCTACAATTACGTTGAGCTTCGCGACGAGCTCGCAGGGGAGCCCTTCGCCACCTCTTCCGACTGCGAGCCCCCCGTCTTCCTCTACCGCCGCGACGGTGCCGATTTCATTCGGGGCTTGCGTGGGATGTATGCCCTTGCAGTGCACGACCGGCCCGCGGATAGGCTACTGCTGGCCCGCGATCCCTTTGGAATCAAACCTCTCTACTACGTCGACGATGCGCGCGGCGTGGCCTTCGCCTCCGAGCCGCAGGCGCTCATCGCCGCCGGGTTCGCCAAGCGCGAGCTCGCACCTCAGGCCCGTAGCGAACTCCTCGAGCTCCAATTCACGACCGGGCCGGACACGATTTTCGCCGGCGTGAAGCGCGTCCTTCCGGGCGAGACGCTGGTGATCGGCGGCGGCCGCATCATCGAGCGGCACCGCGTCGCGGCGTTGCCCGCGGGCGGTCCCGCCGACTGGGACCAGGCCGAGGCGCTCTTGAGGCTCGATCGGGCCCTGACCGAAAGCGTGACGGTCCATCAGCGCGCCGACGTTCCTTACGGCATGTTCCTCTCGGGCGGTATCGACAGTGCGACACTGCTGGCGCTCATGGCTCGCCTCAACGAGCGCCCGGTGCGCGCGTTCACGGCCGGCTTTGCCGGCGTCGTGCATGACGAGCGCGCCCATGCGCGGGCGCTGGCCGAGCGCGTCGGCGCCGACCACGTCGAGGTCGAGGTCGACGAGCGCGACCTGTGGAACCTGCTGCCGGAGATCACCGCGGCGATGGACGACCCCGCCGCAGACTATGCCGTCTTACCGACCTACAAGCTGGCGCGCGAAGCGAGCCAGGAGCTCAAGGTCATCCTCACCGGCGAGGGTGGCGACGAGCTGTTCGCCGGCTATGGCCGCTACCGCAGCGCGACGCGACCGTGGTGGCAGGGCGGCCGGGCCATGCGCCCGCGCGGCATCTGTGATGGGCTTGGCCTGCTGCGCGACGAGGTTGCCGGCTGGCGCGACGGCATCGTGGCCGCCGAGAGCACGGCCACGCAGGCCGGGCGCTCGCGGTTACAGATCGCCCAAGCTACCGATTGTACGGATTGGCTGCCGCACGATCTCCTGATCAAGCTCGATCGCTGCCTGATGGCTCACGGCGTGGAGGGACGCACCCCGTTGCTCGACCCGGCAGTGGCCGACGTGGCGTTCAGGCTGCCCGATCAGCTCAAGCTTCACCAGGGCCGCGGCAAGTACCTTCTGCGCCGTTGGTTGGCAGAGCATTTTCCGGAAGCCAAGCCCTTTTCCCGCAAGCGCGGCTTCAGCGTCCCCGTCGCCGAATGGATCGCGACGCGCGGCCGCGAGCTCGGGCCACTCGTGGCCCGGCAGCCGGGCATTCGCGAGATCTGCCTGCCGGGCCGCGTCGAGGCACTCTACGTCGCGCGCGGCAAGCGTGTCGGTTTCGCCGGCTGGACGCTCCTGTTCTACGCCCTGTGGCATCGCGCCCACGTGCTCGGGCGCCCGCCGGAGGGCGATATCTTTGAAACCTTGGCCGCCGTGCCGTAGTTTATGTCTGTGCGCGAGCCGTACCGGAGAATGAAGAGCCGACAAATGGCCCCAACCTACGACCTGATCATACGTGGCGGTACCGTCGTCTCGCATCGCGGCCAGGAGGAAACCGACGTCGCCGTGCTCGATGGACGCATCGCGGCCATCGGATCGCTGGCGCGGGCTTCAGCCGGCACTATCCTCGATGTCGCAGGCCTCTACGTGCTGCCCGGCGTGATCGACACGCAGGTTCATTTCCGCGAGCCCGGGCTCGAACACAAGGAAGACATCGAGACCGGCACCCGCGGTGCGGTCCTGGGCGGGGTCACCGCGGTCTTCGACATGCCCAACACCAAACCCGCCACGACCGACGAAGGGACTCTGAGCGCCAAGCGCGCGCGCGCGCGCGGCCGCGCCTGGTGCGACTTCGCCTTCTATGTGGGTGCCACGGCGGAAAACGCGGACGACCTCGGCAGCTACGAGCAAATGCCGAGTTGCTGTGGGGTCAAGCTTTTCATGGGCTCGTCCACGGGCGATCTATTGGTGGCCGACGACGCGACGATTCAACGCATCCTCAGCAGCGGCCGCCGGCGCATCGCCGTTCATTGCGAGGACGAGGATCGCCTTGTCGAACGCCGCGCCCTCGCTGAGGCTGGGGGTGTCGCGCAGCATCCCGAATGGCGCGACGAGACGACGGCCTTTCTCGCGACCCGGCGCCTTCTGAGCTTCGCCCAGGTCTCCGGCCGGCGGGTCCACGTGCTCCATGTCTCGACCGCGCAGGAAATCGACTTCCTGGCCGGCAACAGGGACATCGCCAGCGTCGAGGTCACGCCGCAGCACCTCACGCTTGCCGCCCCCGAATGCTACGAGCGCCTCGGCACGCTGGCGCAGATGAACCCGCCGATCCGCGAGGCGCAACATCGAGAGCGGCTTTGGCGTGGCGTGCGCGAAGGCATCGTCGACGTCATCGGCTCGGACCACGCGCCTCACATGCGCGAGGAAAAAGCGGCCCCCTATCCGAACAGCCCCTCCGGGATGCCCGGCGTCCAGACCCTGCTGCCGATCATGCTCGAACACGTGAACGCGGGCCGGCTCGGGCTCTCCGAGCTGGTGGACCTGGTGTGCACAGGCCCGGCGCGGGTCTTCGGAATCGCCCGCAAGGGGCGGATCGCGGTCGGCTATGACGGGGACTTCTCAATCGTCGATCTCGGCCACAAGCGCGTCATCGCCGACGACTGGATCGCGAGCAAAAGCGGATGGACACCTTATGCCGGGATGGAGGTTACGGGTTGGCCGGTGGCCACGGTGGTGCGCGGGCGCGTCGTCATGAAGGAAGACGAAATCATCGGCGAGCCCACGGGCATGCGGATGCGCTTCTTGGAATCGCTTAGCCTTTAGCGACTTGAGGTATGATCCGCCGCGCGCGGATCGGCGGACAATCCCCTGACAACGGCGGTGAGGTTCATGGCGTGGATAGAGACGGTCGACGAATCCGAGGCGGAGGGCCCACTCGCGGAGCTCTACGATGCCACGCGGCAGCAACACGGATTCGTCGCCAATATCCTAAAGGCGCACAGCCTGAAGCCCGAGCTGATGGCGAAGTGGCAGGCGTTTTCAGGTGCCGTCACCTTTGGCGGCTCGAGTCTGGGGCGCCGGCGCGAAGAGATGGTGGCGGTGCTCGTGTCCTCGCTGCTCATGTGCAAGTACTGCACGATCTCGCACGGCGCGATGCTGTGTTCCCTCGACACGGTTGACGACGCCGAGCTGGTCGTGGCGATCAAACGCGATTTCCGAGTCGCCGGGTTGAGTGCCCAGGACGAGGCGATGCTGGAATATGCCGAACAGATCACCATAGCGCCCCACACCGTGACCGAGAGCGATATCGACTTGCTCCGTGAGCGCGGGTTCGAGGACATCGAGATTCTGGAGATCGCGGCGCTTGCCGCGTACCGCAACTACGTCGCGCGCGTCGCCAGCGCGCTCGGCGTGGTGCCCGATGCGGCCCACTTCGAGAGCGATCCCGAGACGCGGCGGGCCCTCGAAAGGGGCCTGGTGTGAGGCCGAGCGCCTAACGATCAGCCGGGTAGGGCGGTCAAGACACGATGGCCGGCGCCTTGTGCGCTTGCACGGCCGGGGGATCTTGATCGAGCTTCTCGATCTCGACGAGCGCCGTGTGCGCCGTGGTCGCCTGAGCTAGGCGCGAGGTTCCCTTGTCGCGTGTAAGGACGTTGGGATTGCCGTGCCGGTCGAGGCCGCCCAATCGCTCGGGGTCGTACCACGCCCCCGTGGGCAAGACGACGACCTCGGGCTGCACGGATCGCGTGACGCGCGCCCCGGCCAGGCATTCGCCACGGTCGTTGAACACGCGCACGACGTCGCCGTCCGCGATGCCGCGCGGCGCCGCGTCGTCGGGGTGAATTCTCAGGGCCTCGCGGCCCTGTACCTTTCCGGCAAGGCTGGTGCCCGCACAGTCGAGCTGGCTGTGCAGTCGCGTTGCCGGCTGGTGCGAGATCAAATGCAGAGGATAGCGGCGGGCGGCATCGCCCAGCCACTCGGCCGGTTCTAGCCACACCGGGTGCCCGGGACAATCATCGTAGCCGAATCCATCGATGGCTTCGGAAAAGACCTCGATCCGCCCCGACGGCGTCGGCAGGGGGTGGCGCTCGGGATCGCGGCGAAAGGCTTCGAACAACACCTTCTCTTCGGGCGCGGCCGCCACCTCGACATGCCCGAGCTCCCAGAACTCGTCGAAGTCCGGCAGCTCGATCCGCTCGCGCGCGATCTTCTGACGGAAGACGTCGTACAGGTGGCGCAGCCAGTCGATCTCGCCGCGGCCCTCGGTGAACGCTTCGCGAAAGCCGAGGCGATCGGCGAGCGCCGCGAAGATGTCGTGGTCGTTGCGCGCCGCGCCGACGGGTGCGATGGCCTGATGCATGGCGAACATGACGGGATCGCTCCCGGCGCGGCCGATGTCGTTGCGCTCCAGCGATGTCGTCGCCGGCAGGACGATGTCGGCGTGGCGGGCGTTCGCATTCCACCAGGGCTCGTGGACCACGATCGTTTCGGGGCACTGCCAGGCGCGGACCAGGCGGTTCAAGTCCTGGTGGTGGTGAAAGGGATTGCCGCCGCACCAATAGACGAGGCGTATGTCGGGATAGGTGAGTTTGTGTCCGTTGTAGTCGAGGGCGCTACCCGGGTGCAGCAGCATGTCGGCGATGCGCGCCACCGGGATGAAGGTCTCGACCGGGTTGCGGCCCTGGGGCAGCGCCATGCCGTCGAGCCGCTTCACCGGGTTGCCGATCGCACCTGTGGCGCCATAGCCGTAGCCGATCCCGCCTCCGGGGAGGCCGATCTGGCCCAGCATCGCCGCGAGGACGGCGGCCATCCAGTAGGGCTGTTCGCCGTGATCGCTGCGCTGGAGCGACCACGAGACGCTGATCAGGGTGCGGTTCGCGGCCATCCGCCGCGCCAACGCGCGGATGGTCTCGGCGGGTAAAGCGCAGATCTCGGCCGCCCAATCGGCGCTCTTCGGCTGCCCGTCGGTCTCGCCCAGGAGGTAGGGCCGAAAGCGCTCGAAGCCGACGCAGTGCGTTTCAAGGAAGCCGCTATCGTGGAGCCCCTCGACCAGAAGCGTGTGCGCGAGCCCGAGCATGAGGGCGGTGTCGCTGTTGGGCCGGGGCGCCAGCCAATCGGCCGCGAGAAAGTCCGCGGCGTCGTCCTCGATGGGGCCGATGTTGACGAAGGCGACGCCCCGGTCACGACAGTGCTTCAGCCAATCGCGGGTGGCGTGCCCGCCGATGCCGCCCGAGCTCACCTGGGAATTCTTCAGCGGGATGCCGCCGAACATCACGACCAGACCGGTGTGTCTGGCGATCACGGGCCACGAGGTGAACTGCCATAGAAGGCTGGTAAAGCCGTGACCGAGGACGCGGGGAATGATGACTTCGGCGGCGCCGTAGCTATAGGAGTTGACCGAGCTGGTATAGCCGCCGAGCAGATTGAGAAAGCGATGGGTCTGGCTCTGCGCGTGATGGAAGCGTCCGGCGCTCGCCCAACCGTAGCAGCCGCCGAAGATGGCCGCGTTGCCGTGCGCGCCCCTGATGCGGTCGAGTTCCCCGGCGACCAGGTCGAGCGCCTCGTCCCAACCTACTGGGACAAAGGGATCGCTGCCGCGCCCGTTGCCGGTGCTGGCTCGCCCGCCACTGCGCCAGCCGCGGCGCACCATGGGCTGTTCGATGCGGGACTCGTGCTGTATCCCGTCGACGATCGATTGGCCGATCGACGACGGATTGGGATCGCCCGCGAAGGGTTCGACGGCGACGATTCGCCCCTCCACCACCTTGACGTCGTAGGCCCCCCAATGGGTTGAGGTGCGGCTAACCTTTTCGATGGTCATGGACCGTCACGCCTCCCGATCGCTGGCGGCGGCCGAGAGTATGACATGCCTGTCGAGCGCGCGCTTGACCGCCGGCCGCTCGGCAACGCCTGCGGCGCAGCGCGCGATATTCGGGTGGCGCGCGGCAAAGGCTGCGCCATTCTCGTCCCAGGTCGTCACCATCTGCATGTAGATGTCGGCGGCCGAAAAGCGCTCGCCGAGCAGCCAGCGTCGGCCCTGGAGCGCGTCCTCGACAACCTGCCATTGATCCGCCAAATGCTTTCGCGCCTGATCCATCACCTTGTGCGCATCGCCCGGGTCCGAGGAGAAGCGTTCGGCGTGGTAGAACCGGTTGTAGGTTGGATAGAGGGTATCGGCCAGGAAAAGCAGCCACTGATAGTAGAACGTCCGCTCGGGATCCACCAGTGAGGGTGCCAACCCGGCCTCGGCATGGCGGTCACAGAGATGCAGGACGATACCCGCGGACTCGAACATCACTCGGCCGTCCGCCAGCCGCAGCGCCGGTATGAGGCCGAGAGGATGGATCTTGCGGTACTCGGGCTTGCGGTGCTCGCCGGCGCCGGCGTCTATCAGCACCCCTTCGTAGTCGGCGCCGATTTCCTCCAGCACCGCCATCGCCACAAGCGACGATGCGCTCGGGTTCCAATAGAGCGTGTACATCTGGCCTCCGTTTGGTTCGGCGGACGGCACCTCATCGCACGAAAACGGCGCATTGGCCAAGCCGCGCCTAGCGCAGGTCCAAGCGCCGCTCGCCGTTACCGGGCGTAAGCGAGTCTGCTATGCTCGGTGCGACGATCCTTGGAGGGCGCCGTCATGACTGCTTGTATCGTGGGCTGGGGACACACGCGCTTCGGCAAGCTCGAGGACATGGACCTCGAGGGCCTGGTCACCTCAGCTGCCGCCGAGGCCGTCGCAGATGCCGGTATCGCGCCGGCCGACATCGACGCCATCTACCTCGGCACCTACAACGGCGGCATGGATGTCCAGGAGTTCCCGGCCTCGCTCGTCCTGCAGCTCGACGATTCCTTGCGCTTCAAGCCGACGACGCGGGTCGAGAATGCGTGCGCCACGGGCTCGGCCGCGATCCACCAGGGGCTCAACGTGATAGCCGCCAAGCGCGCCCGCATCGTCCTCGTGGTCGGCGTCGAAAAGATGACGGGGGTGTCCACGCCCGAGGTTACCAACGCCCTCGCCCGCTGCAGCTACTACAAGGAAGAGGCGGGGCAGGGCATGACCTTTCCCGGCATGTTCGCGCTCATGATGCAGCAATATTTCCAGCGCTACGGCGATCGCTCGGATGCGCTCGCCCGTATTGCCGCGAAGAACCACAAGAACGGCGCCGTCAATCCGCTGGCACACATGCAGAAGGACCTCGGCTACGAGTTCTGCCGCACCGTGTCGGACAAGAACCCGATCCTCGTCGCCCCCCTGAGGCGAACGGACTGCTCGATGGTGTCGGACGGGGCCGCCGCCGTGGTGCTGGCCGACGTCGAGACGGCGCTCACTTTGGACAAGGCGATCGTCTTTCGCGCGGCCGAGCAGGTCAACGACTTCCTTCCCTTCAGCCGCCGCGACATCCTGGCGATGGAGGGGCCGGCGCAGGCCTGGCGGCAGGCGCTCGCGAGCGCGCGCGTCGCACTCGACGACCTCAGTATGGTCGAGAGCCACGATTGCTTCACCATCGCCGAGCTCCTCGAATACGAGGCCATGGGTCTGACCTCGCAGGGCGAGGGGGCGCGCGCGATCGACGAGGGCTGGACCGAGAAGGACGGCCGGCTGCCGGTCAATCCCTCGGGCGGCCTCAAGTCCAAGGGCCACCCCATCGGCGCCACCGGCGTCTCCATGCACGTCATGGCCGCGCGCCAGCTCAACGGCAGCGCCGACGGCTGTCAGATCAAGGACGCCAAGCTCGCCGGCGTGTTCAATATGGGCGGCTCGGCGGTGGCCAATTTCGTCAGCATCCTCGAGGCGCTGCGCTAGGGCAGACCGTCGGATAGGGGCTGAAGGAGCGCATGCGAGCCACCCCTAATCTCGGCCGGCTGCTGTCGGATACGGCGCGGCTCCATTCCGACCGTATCGGCCTCGTCAAGGGCAACGAGTCGCGGACCTGGCGCGAGATCGACGACCGCGTCAACGCCATGGTCGCCGCGCTCAAGGGCCTCGGGCTCGCCAAGGGCGACCGTATCCTGGTGCTCTCGCGCAACAACCTGCAGATGTTCGAGGCCATGTGGGCGACATTCAAGCTCGGCGCCGTGTGGGTTGCGTGCAACTTTCGCCTGGCCCCGCCCGAGGTCGCCTATATCGCCCAGAACTGCCGCGCCAGCGCGATCATCCACGATGCCGGCTACGACGAGCACGTGGCGGCGGCGCGCGCGGCCACGCCGGAACTCGCCCACGTCATCGCCATCGCCGAGCCCGGCGACGGCGCCCACCTCTACGATGCCCTGGTTGCCGCTCACCTCGGGGCGCCAGCCTGGGAGGCCGAGGTCGACGCCGACGATCCGTGCTGGCATTTCTATACCTCGGGCACCACGGGGCGCTCAAAGGGCGCGGTCCTCACCCACGGCCTGCTCGGATTCGTCACCACCAGCATGCTGGCGGAGCTGGTCCCGGGGCTGACGCACGAGGACGCCTCGCTGGTCGTCGCGCCGCTGTCGCACGGCGCCGGCGCGCACCTGCTGCCCAACGTGGCGCGCGGCGCCAAGACCGTGATCCCGGAGGCCCAAGGCCTCGACGTCGAGGAGTGCTGGCGGCTGGTCGAGCGGCACCGTGTGAGCAACCTCTTCACCGTACCGACGATCGTGAAGATGCTGGTCGAGCACCCGGCCGTAGAGCGCCACGACCATTCCTCGCTGCGCCACGTCGTCTATGCCGGAGCGCCCATGTATCGCGAGGATCAGAAAAAGGCGCTGGCTGTCCTCGGTCCGGTGCTGGTGCAGTATTACGGCATGGGCGAGGTGCCGGGCTGCATCACCGCGCTCCCGGCCCACATGCACACGGCCGACGATGATGACCCGATGGCGCGCCCCGGCACCTGCGGCCTGGCCCGTATCGGCATGGAGATCGCCATTCGCGACGCCGAGGGGCGCCGGCTCGAGACCGGCAAGCAGGGCGAGATTTGCGTGCGCGGGCCGGCGGTGCTCAAGGGCTACTTCGACAACCCCGACGCCGACGCGCAGTGCTTCAGGGAGGGCTGGTTCCACACCGGCGACCTCGGCCAGCTCGATGGCGAAGGCTTCCTGTACATCACGGGCCGCGCCTCGGACATGTTCATCTCCGGCGGCACCAACATCTACCCGCGCGAGATCGAGGAGGTGCTGCTCACGCATGGCGCGGTCTCGGAGGCCGCGGTGCTCGGCGTCCCCGACCCCAAGTGGGGCGAGTCGGGCGTTGCCGTCGTCGTGACCAAGGCGGGCGAAAGCACGAGCGCCCAGGACCTGGCCGACTACCTCGAGGGCCGCATCGCCGGCTACAAGCGTCCGCGCCGGTTCTTCTTCTGGGACGAGGTACCGAAGTCGGCCTATGGCAAGGTGCCCAAACATTTGATCCGCGGCGAGCTCTATGCGCGCGGCGATTTGGTTGAGGGCGAAGGAGTATGAGACGCCGATGAGCGATACCTTTACGGCGCTGGTCGCCGACGAAGTCGATGGCAGGAGCAGGGCCGAGTTCAGGGAGCTGAGCACCGCCGATCTCCCGGAGGGTGAGGTCACCGTCGCGCTCGCCTGCTCCACGCTCAACTACAAGGACGGCCTCGCCGTTACCGGCAAGGGCAAGATCGCGCGCCGCTTTCCCATGGTGCTTGGCATCGACTTCGCCGGCACCGTCGAGAGCTCGACGGTCCCGGACTTCGCACCGGGTGCCGAGGTCCTGTGCACCGGCTGGGGCCTGAGCGAGACTCACTGGGGCGGCTACGCCGGCAAGGCCCGGGTGCCGGCGGCGTGGCTCGTTCCCTTGCCGGAGGGCTTGAGTCTCGAGCAGGCGATGGCGATCGGCACCGCGGGCTTTACCTCGATGCTGAGCGTGATGGCGCTCGAGCACATGGGGGTCGCACCGGGGGAGCACGAAGTCATCGTGACCGGTGCGGCCGGCGGCGTCGGCAGCGTCGCTATCGCCCTGCTCGCCGCCCTCGGCCATCGCGTGGCCGCCTCGACCGGCCGGCCGGAACTCCACGACTACCTGAAGGGGCTGGGCGCTACGACGATCATCGAGCGCGCCGAACTCGCCGCCGGGGCCACGCGGCCGCTCGAGCCCGAGCGCTGGTCCGGGGCCATCGATTCGGTTGGCGGCGAAACGCTGGCGAGCCTGTTGAGGGCGACCCGCGTCAACGGGGCCGTTGCCGCCTGTGGGCTCGCCGGCGGCGTCAATTTCTCGACCACGGTACTGCCCTTCATTCTGCGCGGCGTCAGCCTGGTCGGCATCAACTCGGTCACCTGCCCGGGCGATGTCCGGCGTGAGGCGTGGCGCCGGCTCGACCGCGACCTGCCCAAGGACAAGCTCGACTCGATGACCGACGTCGCGCCGCTGGCCGACGTCCCGAAGCTCGCCGAGGCGATCCTCGCCGGCCAGGTGCGCGGGCGCATCGTCATCGACCTCGCGGCCTAAGGCGCCGATCACGAGTCGCGGCCGCGGGCGATAAACTCGGGGTTCTCGTAGCCCGGCTTGCCGTACGCCAGCTCGGCACCGTCCAAGGTCTTCACGCTGCCGCCGGCGGCGGCCAGCACCGCGTGACCGGCGGCGGTGTCCCATTCCATGGTGCGCCCAAAACGCGGATAAAGGTCGGCCTCCCCGCTGGCGACGCGGCAGAACTTGAGCGAACTGCCGGCAGCCGTGAAGCGCGCAACATCGAGCCCATTAATATACGCCTCGGTGCGTTCATCGCGGTGCGACCGGCTGGCGACCACGACGAGTCCGGCCTGCGGTACGGGCCGGCACGCGATCGGCTTCGGAGCTGCGCCGTCTCCCTGGACGAACGCGGCACCCGGGGCATAGGCGCAATAGAGGAGTCGCCGCGCCGGTAGGTAGACGACCCCTAGGATCGGGCGGCCGCTCTCGACGAGCGCCACGTTCACGGTGAACTCGCCGTTGCGGCTGATGAACTCGCGCGTGCCGTCGAGCGGATCGACCAACCAAAATCGGCCCTCCCCGACGGCAGCCGCCCCGCCGCGCGATGTCTGCTCCTCGGCCACCACAGGGGTCGCCGGAGCGATTTCCCGGAGCCCGGAGAGGATCAACCGTTCGGCAGCCTCGTCGGCGTCGGTGACGGGTGAATCATCGTGCTTCCTGCGCACGCGCACGGCACCTTCGTAGTGGCGCATGATCTCCGCGCCCGCGGCGCGCGCAATCTCGCATACCGAAGTTGTCAGAGCCTGCAGGTCACCGCGTCGATCGCCCACGCCCACGTCACTCGCTCGTCTGGCCCGCCGGCAAGCACGGCCCGTGCCCAGGCGGCGCGAGTGCAACACCGGAGGCCTTGTGACGTCAAGCACCGCGCCGCGGGCGCTCTCGCTGAAGGTCGAAAGCATTAACTGTTTGGGTACAACTCACGGGACATATTCGCGGCTCTGCCCTAGCCCGAGGGGACCGGGGGCGATGACGAGTATCCTGGTTATCGATGACGACGCCGACGTCCGCGCGCTGGTGCGACTACTCCTGGAGGAGGAGGGGTTCGAGGTTACCGAGGCCGACAATGGTAGGACTGGCTTAAGCCGGTATTGCGCCCACCCGACAGACCTCGTGATAACCGACATTTTCATGCCCGTAGGCGAAGGCATGGAGACCATCCTGAACCTGCGCCGCATGTTCCCCGCCGTGAAGATCGTCGCCATGACCGGCCACACCGCGGGCGAAGCCGACTACCTAGCTTTTGCACGTAAGCTGGGCGCCCGTCGCACCTTGATCAAGCCCTTTCACCAGGCCCAACTCGTCGACACCGTGCGCGGTGCCCTAGCGGACGCCTAGCGCTCGCTCGCGAGGTCGCGCGGATGCGACCGGCATGCTGCCCGCATAAATAGAACAGTAGATCTCTGCCGCAACTTTTTCGTTTGCGGGCGTGAGCATTCGATGCGAGGGTTAGCGGCTGCGGCCGCCCTCTCCAAACGCCCGGCAGCCTAAATACGAAGCATGGCCCGAGTCCTGATCATTGACGACGATTCCGGGGTGCGCACGCTTCTTCGCGATCTCCTCGAGGACGCCGGCTATGAGGTGATTGACGCGGATAACGGCGATAGCGGCTTCAATCTGTACGCCGCTAACCCCGCCGACCTCGTCTTGACGGACATTTACATGCCCAAGAGCGAAGGGATCGAAACGATCCGCAACCTTTGCCGGGCGTTTCCCGGTGACAAGATCGTCGCGATGTCGGGAATCGATTTGAACGGTCCACCCGACTTCCTCTCGATTGCGAAAAAGCTGGGCGCCGAGGGGAGCCTGACCAAGCCCTTCGATCGAGCCTCTCTGCTCGCCACCGTGCGCGACATCCTCAAGAAGCCCTAGCCGCGCCACTTAAGCAATTCTGCATCTTTCCTGCGCACACTGGCGGTCATCGACGCGACACCAGCGAGCGCCGGCGCGCCGGTTGCGGATCGACGCGGGCCTCGGCCGGCCGACCCTTCGGCGCCAGCAAGAGCGAGTAGCGAGCGCCATGCCCACGCCAGCCCTCGAGCGCATCCTGTACGTGGACGACGAGCCCGATATTCAGAGGGTCGCATCGCTCGCGCTCGAAGCCACGGGCGGCTTCGAGGTCACGCTGTGCGGCTCGGGCGCCGAGGCGCTTTCCGAGATCAGAAGGCGCCCCCCCCCGACCTCATCCTGCTCGATGTCATGATGCCCGACATGGACGGTCCCTCGACACTGCGGGCACTGCGGGCGGTTCCGGAAGCGGCCACGGTGCCGGTCATCTTTATGACCGCAAAGGTGCAGCCCCACGAGATCGAGGGATACCTCGAGCTCGGGGCGATCGACGTCATCGCCAAACCGTTCAACCCGATGACCCTCGCGGAAGCCGTGCAGACCCTTTGGGCGCGTCATCATGGCTGAATTCGACGCCCACACTCGCTCGCGTCTAGAAGCGCTGCGGGTTGGCTATGCGCGCGGCCTGGCGGCGCGCATCGGCGAAGTCGTTCAGGTTTGGCGCCGCTACAGCGAGGGCGGCGATTCTGCCGAAGACCTGCGAACGCTCATTCGCCTGGCCCATAACATCGTCGGCTCTGCGGCGACGTTCGGCTTCTCCGAGGTCAGCGTCCACGCCAAGGCGCTCGAACTCAGGCTTAACGAGATTTGGCGCGACGCCGACGGTGACACGGCGCCCTACGCCGCCGAGATCGACGCGATGCTCGGCGAGGTTCAGCGCTGCGGCGACGACGCCGCGGGATCGTTACCCGAGGCTCTTCCCGCCATGCCGGAGGTCGAGCGGCCCGCGGCTATTTCGTCCCCGCCGACCGATAAGGCCAGCGCCATCTATGTAGTCGACGACTACCAGGAGGTGGCCGATGACCTCGCTCATCAGATCGCATGCTTCGGCTATGAGGTCGAGACGTTCGCCGACCGGACCTCGGTCGAAAAGGCGATCCGGCGCGCCCGACCCCTCGCCGTCGTCTGCGACATCGTCTTTCCCGAGGGGGAACCCCTGGGCGCACACCCCTTCGACGGAATCAACAACGCCCGTGCAGCCTCCGAATCGGACCGCGTCCTGCCGGTGGTCTACATATCCTCGCGCGACGATTTCGGCGCCCGGCTGTGGGCCGCACGCGCCGGTGCCGACGGCTACTTCACCAAACCGGTGGACGTCGTTGGCCTCATCGAGAGATTGGATGCCCTGACCGAGCGCCAACTGCCCGAGCCGATCCGCGTGCTCGTCGTCGACGACTCGCGCTCTGTGGGCACGCACTACACGATGGTGCTCGAACAGGCCGGGATAGTGAGCTCGGTCGTCGGCCTTCGCCTGCGCCCTGCTGAACAGCCAGCCGATGGGCTTTTATGCGCCCGCGCAGATCGTGCGCGACCTGCGCGACCATAACGGCGAGGTGCGCGCCGTCGATGTCAACCACAGCGATTGGGACAGCACGCTGGAGCCGTGCCCGGTGGGGGCGGCCGAGGAGTCGGCGGGTGTTGCCCTGCGCCTAGGCTTGCGCCAGATCAAGGGGTTCGCCGAAGCGCAAGGCCAAGAGCTCGTGGCGGCGCGCGGCGCGGGCGGCGCGGGCGATGCGGGCTATGAGGACATGCGTGCGCTATGGCGGCGGAGCGGGCTTGCGGTCCCGGTGCTGCAACGCCTCGCCGAGGCTGATGCCTTTCGCTCGATCGGGCTAACGCGGCGCCAGGCGCTGTGGGCGGTCAAGGGATTGGGGCCGGCGCCGCTGCCGCTGTTCGCCGCCGCACCGCCCACGGCGGAGGCGGATCGCGAGCCCGAGGTGCGCCTTCCCGCCATGACCATCGGCGAGGAGGTGATCAATGATTACGCGGCGCTGCGCCTCACCCTGAAGCGCCATCCGCTGGCCCTGCTGCGCCCGAGTCTGGCGCGAGAGGGCTATGTCGAGAGCCGCCGCCTCGCCGACATCGACGCCGGCAAGCGGGTGCGCGTCGCCGGGCTGGTCATGTGCCGCCAGCGCCCGGGCACCGCCTCGGGCGTCATCTTCATCACCCTCGAGGACGAAACCGGTGTCGCCAACCTGATCATCTGGCCGCGCCTGTTCGAGCGTGCGCGCAAGGCGGTGCTGAGATCGCGCCTGCTCGCCGTCATCGGCAAGCTCGAGCGCGAAGGCCTCGTCATCCACGTCGTCGCCGACCGCCTCATCGATATGACCGATCGGTTGCTCGCGCTCGGCGATGCCAAAAGGGCGCTGGCGCAGATGCCACATGCCCCGCGCGCTGCGCCCGCGCCGGCCGCACCCCTCCTCGCCTTCGCCGCCGGACGCGGCGACGAGGCGGGCGGCGGTGGTGGCGGACCCGACACCCGCGGTCAGTCCCGGCGCCTCTTCCCCTCACGCGATTTCCACTAGACGAGCGAACCACGGACGACCGGTACGCCCCTTGCGAAGGTTCAAGCTGGTCCCAACATAGGGTGGCAAAGTCGCACCACCCGACCTATCCTTAGTCTCGGAGACAGGGCCAGCACCCAGCCCCCGATCGAAACCTGCTCCGTATGAAGCGCTGAAGGAGGAACATCCTGCCACGCAAACCTAATTACAAGTTCGAGCGCCTCGAGCGCGAACGCTCAAAGGCTGCGAAGAAGGCGGCGCGCCTCAAGGCCAAGGCCGACCGCCGCAATCCACCCGGTGCCGATAGCGAAGCGGCTGGCGATGCCGATGAGAAAGTCGTCGATAGCCCCGGCGCGTGACCGACATCGACCCAAATTGAATCTGAGCTCGTTACTTCGCGGACCGCCTAGGCGGTAGCGCGGGGGGTCGAGGCAGTCGTCGGCTGAACGAAGACGACCCCCCGACGCCGCGGCAATTTCCGCCGAGGCGTCGGCTCGCGTAAGGCGATTACCTACAGCGTGCGCCGAAAGTCCGTTACCCTCCGGGTGTGACGTCGCCGCTTCGCGATAGGACGTACCGCCGGCTGTTCACGGCTCAGGTCGTCGCCCTCGGGGGCACCGGTCTGTCGACCGTCGCGCTCGCCCTGCTCGCCTACGACCTCGCCGGCGGAAATGCCGGAGTCGTCCTTGGTACCGCCCTCGCCCTCAAGATGCTGGCCTACGTCGGCATCGCCCCGATCGTCGGTGGCTTCGCGCACCGGCTACCCCGGCGCGGGCTGCTGATCGCCCTCGATGTGGCCCGCGCGGCGTTCGTGGCGTGCCTGCCGTTCGTCACGGAGGTGTGGCAGATCTACCTGCTGATCTTCCTCATGAACGCCTGCTCGGCCGGCTCTACGCCCACCCTTCAGGCGACGATCCCGGACGTCCTGCCCGACGAAGCCCGCTATACCCGCGCCCTATCCCTCTCGCGCCTCGCCTACGACCTCGAAAACCTGTTGAGCCCGACGCTGGCCGCCGACGCCCTTGTCGTGCTCAGCTATGACGCGCTGTTCGCGGCCAACGCGGTGGCCTTTCTCATCTCGGCCCTGCTGGTCCTTTCGGTGACGCTGCCCGCGCCGCGCGCGCCCGAGCGTGAGCGGGGCGCATGGCACAACATCACCTACGGCATTCGCGCCTACCTCAAGACGCCGAGGCTGCGCGGGCTGCTGACTCTCTCGCTCGCGGTCGCCGCCGCGGGCGCTATGGTCGTCGTCAACACCGTGGTCTACGTGCGCGACCACCTGGCTGGCTCGGAGAGCGATACCGCCGTCGCCTTCGCCGCCGCGGGCGCAGGATCGATGGTCGTCGCGCTGGTGCTGCCGCGCCTCCTCGACCGCCACTCCGATCGCCCCTTCATGCTCGCCGGCGGGGTGCTTCTGGGCGTCGGCCTCGTGCTCGGCGTGACGGCTCCCGGCGCCATCGCGCTGCTGTCGATCTGGGTGTGGCTCGGTGCTGCCTCGTCGCTCGTCCAGACCCTGGCGGGACGGCTGCTGAAGCGCTCGGTCCATGAAGGCGACCGGCCCGCCATCTATGCGGCGCAATTTGCCTTGTCGCACGCGTGTTGGCTGATCGCCTGCCCCTTGGCCGGATGGCTCGGTGGCGCCTTTGGCCCGGCGGCCGCGTTCTCGGTACTGGGCTTCGTAGCGGTGGCCGCCGCGGTCGCCGCCGTGGTGTTGTGGCCGGCCCCTGATCCCGGTGAGCTCGAGCACCGGCACGAGGCGCTGGCGCACGAGCACCCTCACGTCCACGACGAACACCACGCGTACGCGCACGAGGGCTGGGAGGGACCCGAGCCACACCGGCACGCCCACCGCCACGACGCGCAGAAACACAAGCACGCGTATGTGATCGACCCACACCATCTGGTGTGGCCTGATCGTTAGAGACAGCCAGATCGTTAGGGACAGAAAGAGAGCGCGGACCGGATTGTCGGATCCGGCCCGCGCGACGCTGATCGTCCCTTAGAGGCTGCTCATTTCGGCAGGTAGTCGTTGGTGAAGTACTCGGTGGGATCGGATCCGACGGAAATGAGCTTGTACTTCATCGCCCAGTCCTGCGCCGTCTTCCACGGGCCGACCTCCTGGCGGAAGGCGGTGCCGTCGGCCGCGACCCAATCGTTGACCGACATGTGGTAGCCGACCTCGTGCTCGGCCCTGGAGAACACGTCGTTGTTCTTGACCACGTAGTCGAGCGACGTCGAGCCGTCTTTGCGCCAGTCCTCCAGGCCCATGAGCGAAGCCTTGAGGAAGCGGCAGGTGGCGTTGGGGTTCCTCTGGGTCCAGCTCTCGCTGGCGACGATGAGCTGATAGTAGAACTGGGGCACGCCGAAGTCGGTGTAGGGCATGAAGTTGACCGGCGCCTTGCCCTGCCCCTTGAGGATCAAGTCGGCGATCGCCTGCTCGAAATAGGTGAGCGAGTGGGCCGCGTGCACCTTCTTCTCGATCACGAAGGGAATGTGGGCGAAGCCGGGGTCGACGACTTGCACGTCCTTGCGCGTGAGCCCGCCGTTCGCGAGCAGCGTGTCGAGAAAGGCCTGGGCGTCGAGCTTGGGACCGCTGCCGATGATTTTCCCCTTGAGGTCGGCCGGCGACATGATGCTCGACTCTTTAAGCGACATGAAGCCCGAGACCAGCTTACGCAGCGTGGTCGCCACCGCAATGACCGGAATGCCGGTATCGCGCGAGATCATGACCTCGGGCACGTAGGTGAGGCTGAAGGTCACCCTCTCACGGGCGACGAGCTTGATCGGATCGGCCGGATTGGCCGGCGCGATGATCTCGACGTCGAGGCCTTCGTCCTTGTAGTAACCCCGGAGCAGGGCCTCCCAGAACGGGCCCTGGGACACTGTTACCGGTATCCAGTCGGCCATGAGTATGACCTTGGATACCTCGGCCGGCCCCGCGCAGCTAGCCGCCTGCGCCGGGCTCGAGCCCCAAACACCCATGGAAATCACGACGGCCGCGGCCATGCTGCCGAGCGTGCCTACGCTGAATTTGACCATTTCACGCCTCCTCCCTGCATCGACGGTTCTTCTTGGATGAGATTAGGGCGCGGAGTGTCGGCCATCACCCTGCGGGCGTCAAGCCGTCGCCGGCCGGTGGACGAGCACCAAAAAGAACGCGATACTCGGCACAGCCCCGACTTTACCGAGAGGCGTCGCCCATGCAGACTTGGCATGACTTGACTTGGCCCGCGGCCGACTACAGCCGCGTTCCCTATGGCGTGTTCACCGACCCCGAGATCTACGAGGAAGAGCAGGCGAAGATCTTTCGTGGGCCGTCATGGACCCTGGTCGCGCTCGAGGCCGAGGTCCCGGAGCCGGGCGACTACAAGTCCTCCTTCGTTGGCGATACCGCGGTCGTGGTCTGCCGCGCCGAGGATGGCGCCCTGCACGGCTTCGTCAACCGCTGCGCCCATCGCGGCACGCTGCTCGTGCGCGAGCAATGCGGCAACGCCAAGGACTTCACCTGCATCTATCACCACTGGTGCTACAACCTGCAGGGCGGCTTGATCGGCGTTCCGTTCCTGCGCGGCCTTCACGGCAAGGGGGGTATGCCGACGGACTTCAAGATGGCCGAGCACGGACTCAGGAAGCTCCGTGTGGAGACGTACCAGGGCGCGATCTTTGCGACCTTCGATGAGAATACCGAGAACTTGGCCGACTATTTCGGTCCCAAGGCCCTCAAGTTCCTCGACCGCATTTTCGGCAGGCCCATCGAAGTGCTGGGCTACATGCGCCAGGTCATTCCGGCCAACTGGAAGCTCTATATCGAAAACCTGAAGGACCCCAATCACGCGGGCCTGCTGCATCAGGTGCCCACGACCTTCGGGCTGTGGCGCAATACCCAATCGGGCGAGTCGATCATGGACAGCCGCAAGCGCCACGAGATACATACGGGCTACCTCGATACCGACACGGTGGAGGAGGCGGCGCAGGGCTACGAGGGCGTGAGCGCCTTCAATTCGGAGTTCCGGCTCCGCGACACCTCGATCGTCGACTATCGGCAGGAGTGGGACGACAACGTGTCGTCGACCTTCCTCTCGCTCTTCCCATGCACGGTGTTCCAGCAATTCTCGAACACGCTGGCTACGCGCCAGGTTCGGCCGCGCGCCGCCGATTCCTTCGAGCTCTACTGGACCGTCTTCGGCTACGCCGACGATGACGCCGAAATTCGCGAGATGCGGCTGAAGCAGAACAATCTCATCGGCCCGGCGGGCGTTGTCTCCATGGAGGACGGCGAGGCCGGGCGCCTCGTCCAAATGGGCGTCCTGCGCGAGCGCGATGCGCACTCGGTGATCGAAATCGGCGGCAAGGGCCCGATCGAGGACCAGAGCACCGTGATTACCGAGGTCGCGGTGCGCGGCTTCTGGAAGAACTACTGCGAGCTGATGGGGGTTCCTGTGGCGGCCGCCGCCGCAGCTGCCGAGTAGAAGCGGTGCGCCCGAAGGCGCCCTACGAGCGCTGCTTCTCGGTCTTGATGAAGTGCCAGGGGATGAGCCAGCGTTCGGCCAAGCCAACGAGCAGGAACAGGGTCACCGCCATCAGCGCGAGGTAGAGAATCGCGGCGAAGACGATGGAGGTCTTGAAGCCCGCGTTGGCGGCGATCATGACCGGGCCCAAGCCCTTGGACGCGCCGACCCATTCGCCGACGATCGCACCGATCGGGCTGATCGTCGCCGCGATCTTGAGGCCGGTAAAGATGTACGGTGCGGCGCCCGGCGTGCGAACCTTCCAGAATATCTGCCATTTGCTCGCGCCCAGCGAGTCCATCAGGTTGATCGAGTCGCGGTCGATCGAGTTGAACCCGGCAAAGGTGTTCACGAACACCGGGAAGAACACGATAATCGCGGCGATCAGCACCTTGGGCAGCATGCCGAAACCGAACCAGATCACCAGTATCGGGGCGATGGCGAGCGTTGGGATCGCCTGCGAGCTGATGATCAGCGGCAGCACCGCGTCCTTGATCGTTTCGGAGTGAAAGACGGCCACGCCCAGAATGAGGCCCACACTGACACCCATCAGGAATCCGTAGATGATCTCCTGTAGCGTGATCCAGCCGTTGGGGATGTAGCGGTCCCGCGCACCGACGATCGCCGTCTCGACGATTTGCGACAGCGGCGGCAGGATGTAGTCGGGCTGATCGAACAGCCAGTTGAAGTTCTCCCAGAAGAGGACGATGGCGAGGACGAGAAGCAGCGGCGCTATGCGCTTCCTAAGGCGCGGCGGAATCCGTGGCCGCACTGCCACTCGGACACGCGCAAGATCGCCCTCGGGCGCCGTCGACTTAGTCATGGGCGGATCCATCCGCGCGACCGGCGCCGCGCCCCGCGTATCATGGGTACGGTTCCTTCCTTGCCTATCCGGTTAACGCCCATGACCGCTACATGTAGGGTGCCGCCACTCTCCCGAGTAAAGCTCGGCATAGGTTGGAGCAGAGGTGTCGCCCGCGATGCCGAGCAATGAGCGGAAGGCGTTGAACGGGTAGAACCGCCTGTTGAAGCGGAAGGTGAACTCGTTGAGGTAGGCTTGTAGGTGCTGGTGGCTAACGCCGTGGTGGATACCGATCAGCCACGTCTTCAGGTTGGCGAAAACCAGATGGATGATCGGCAGGTATTGCTCGGCAACCTCTGGATCACCACACTCGGCAACAGCGAAGTGCTCATAGCCGCGCTTACCGAGGCCAGCATAGCCGCTCCAATCGTCAGTAACGATCAGCGATCGCGGCGCGACGGTGCTCTCGACGAACCCACAGAGCGACTCGGCGCTACGGTCGAGCACGACGGCGAGCCGAACGCGTCCGGCATAGCGTCCGTCTTTCCGGTTGTCGAGCTTGGTGCCCGGCTTTCGATGACGCACCTCGATGGCACAGGAGACGGGAACCTTGTGGTGAACACCACGGCCTTCCCCACGCGTTCGCCCGCCAACCCAGGTTTCGTCCACCTCAACATGGTTCTTGGGCTGTCCACCGATCCTGTCTTGGTTGGGCCGCACCATGCCCGAGCGGAGCTTGTGGAGAATTTGAAAGGCCGTCTCGTAGCGCGAAAGACCAAGTTGCCGCTGAAACTGCACGGCGGACATGCCGGGCGTCTGACTGGCGACCAGATAAGCGGCCCAGAACCAGACGTTCAGCGGAGTGTGGCTACGCTCCATCACTGTTCCCACCGTCAGCCCGGTGTTCTGGCGGCACTTGCGGCAGCGCAGGACGCCAGGGCGGTTTTCAAAGTGGAACGGCTCTCCCGCCGTGCCGCAGTGCGGGCAGGCAAAGCCGTCTCCCCAGCGGGCTTTCTCCAGGTAGGCGGCGCAGGCCGCATCATCGGGGAAAAGTCGCTGGAACTCGGGTAGCGAATGCGGGAATGGGAGATCGGCGCGGTCGAGAACATCCATGGCGCGCTCCCCTATATCCGGGTTGCGCCCATTCTAGCCCTAGTGGGTGTGGGTGTAACCCGGATAGGCAAGGTTCCTTCTTGATGTTGAAGGAGATCGAGACGCGGGTTCGCCGGCCCTGGTGCGGATGCACCATGTGGACGAGATAGCTCGGCCAGATCACCATGAGCCCGGGCTCAGGGTGAATACCGTAGCGCAGCGGAATGGCGTCGCGGTAGAAGCTCATCGGCGACGCGAGATTGGCGTTCATGAGTGCCAGCATGCCGCTCTGTGGCGGGCTCGTCTTGACGTTGCCGCTGTCGACGATGTAGACGCCCGACCAGGTCGAGCCCGGGTGGAGGTGGTTGCGGTGGTAGTCGCCCTTGCGGTTCACGTTGGCCCATACCGAGATCGACCAGGTGTTGCGCTCGACCTGGCCGCGGTAGGTGGAGTGGATCTCGTGGGTCGCGTGCTGGACCATCTCCGCGACCTGCTGGACGATCGTCCGGCCGGCCTCGCCGGCCCAGCTCTGGAAGTCCTCGTTCGACTGCCAGCCGCCGACCGAGCTGTAGGTGGTACCCGCGCTGACGCTCTCCTCCTTGAGAATGGCCCGGCGTAGTCGGCGATTGAGCTGCTCGCTGTCGGGCCAAATGTATTTGAGGATCGGCGTCGTGAAGAGATGTATGAGTTTTTCGTCGTCTAGTGATGCCATGGGTCCCCTCAAACCGCCCGGCGCCGCGATAGCTGCCCCCGCGCCTGGGCGCCAAACCTATTGAATGCGGAACCGTGTGAAAAGCCTTTCCGGTAAGCCCGCTGCTGATTTCGCGCACACGAGCCGGGCCGCAATGCGCCATGAGCCCGTCGTGCATGGAAGAGGGGCGACCGCTGTAAGGTGGCGGTCCGCGTCGCGCAAGGCAAAGCGCGTGTTCGGGGCGGGACGAGCGCTCGCCCTCGGGCTGGCGCTGACGACCTGCGCCCCGCAGGTGCAGGCACCAGGACCGCTCGGCGGTTCGCCGGCGCTCGAGGGGCTCCACCTCGTGGCCGGCGACGGCCGCGTCCTCGCCTATCGCGTGTGGCATCCGCGCGCCGGCTCACCCGAGCCACGCGCGGTCATCATCGCGCTCCACGGCTTCAACGACTACGGCAACGCCTTCGCGGCACCGGCCACCTGGTGGGCGGAGGGCGGCATCACCACTTACGCCTATGACCAGCGCGGCTTCGGCGCCACCGGGGAGCCCGGCCTGTGGCCGGGGATTGTGGCGTTGGTCGAGGACCTGCGCGCGTTCACGGCGTTCGTTCATCGCCGACACCCCGCAACGCCGCTCTACCTTCTCGGCCATAGCATGGGGGGCGCGGTGATCATGGTCGCCATGGCCGCCGATCCCGCGCCGCGCGGCGTCGCCGGGGTTGTCCTGGTGGCGCCCGCCGTATGGGGCCGGGCAACGATGAACCCGCTCTACCGGGCGGCGCTGTGGCTCGGCGCGCATGTCGCGCCGTGGAACCTGGTTAGCGCCCGCGGCCTCGGCATCACGCCATCGGACAATACCGACATGCTACGCGCGCTCGGGCGCGATCCGCTGGTCATCAAGGAGACGCGGATCGACTCGACGTACGGCCTCGTCAACCTCATGGACGCCGCGCTGGCCGAGGCTCCGCGGCTCGCTCATCCGGCGCTGATTCTATACGGCGCCAACGACGAGATCATTCGCAGGAAGCCGACGGCGATGATGCTGCGCCGCGTCGCGGGGCGCCACCGCACCGCCCATTATCCCGATGGCTACCACATGCTGCTGCGCGACCTTCAGGCGGAGGTCGTGTGGCGAGACATCCTGGCCTGGATAAATGACGTGGGGGCCCCGTTGCCGTCCGGCGGCGAGTTCGATGGCGGCGTCCTGCCGGGTGATCGACGGTGACCGCGTGAGGTGCTAGTGGCTGGTGACGAGTCGGGAAAAGCGGACCGGAAGGATCTCGCGCGTGCTGGTGCGGCCGGCGCTGTCCTTTTCGACCAGCATCAATACCTGGGACGACTCGAGGCCCGCGGGAATAACCATCTTGCCCTCGGGCTTGATCTGCTGGAGCAGCGCGGGAGGTATCAGGTCGGGTGCCGCCGTGACGATGATCTTGTCGTACGGTCCGTGCTCCGGCCATCCCTGATTGCCGTCGCCGACGCGCATTTCGACCCCGCTATACCCCAAAGCGCGCAAGCGCCGCCTGGCGTCGTCGGCGAGCTCCTCGATGAGTTCGACCGAGCGGACCTTGTGCACCAGCTCGGCTAGCACGGCGGCCTGGTAGCCGAGACCGGTACCGATCTCGAGCACACGATCGTCGGGGTCGAGCTCGAGCAGATCGGTCATGAGAGCGACGATGAAGGGTTGCGAGATCGTCTTGCCGTAGCCGATGGGTAGCGGCGAATCGATGTAGGCGAACAACCTGAGTTCGGCGGGTACGAACTCGTGGCGGGGCACCTTGGCCATGATATCCATGACCCGCTCCCTCAAGGCGCTCCTACCGGTCTTGTCGCACACCAAGCTCGCATTGAGCGCGATCTGCTCCACCATCTCGTGGCGCAGGGTGGCGAAGTCTGCGGGTTCCGCGGGTTCTGCCATCTCGGTGTCCAGGCGCTGGCAACATCCCAAATATACACGACAACCCTGTAGCCCAGCGATACGATGAGGGGTTCACGATATCGTGTGTCGGCCGCCCCTTCGGGCGCCGTGGGCCCATGGTTAAAGTCAGCCGGGCCCCGCTACCCACGGTGCCACAGCGTGTCGCGCAGCGACGACCTGACAGAAGGAGCTATGCATGAGCCGATCCATCTTCCGCGCCGCGATCCTTGCTGGCGCGATCAGCGCGGCCGGCGGAGCGCTGGCGCAGAGCGGCTCCGCGGACGATGTTGTCGTGGCTCGCGTCGATGGCACCGAGATCTACAGCTCCGACGTGGCCCTCCTGCACTCGACCCTGCCGCAACAATATCGGCGCATGCCGGTCGATCTCCTCTTCGATCAACTCGTCGAGAGCCTTGTCGACCGTGTCGTGGTTGCGAACCTTGCGCGCGGGGCCGGGCTCTTGGAGGACACCAAGATCAAGCGCCGCATCGCGCTGTCGATCGAGGGTATCCTCCATGAGACCTACATCGTGCGCGGGATCGACGCAGCGGTGACCGACGAGCGGCTTCGCATCGCCTACTCGGAGACGATCGCCGCGCAGGGCGGTGAGACGGAGGTCCACGCCCGGCACATTCTGCTGGAAAACGAGAAAGATGCGCTCGCGGTCATCGCCGAGCTTCAGGCGGGCGCCGATTTCGTGGACCTGGCGAGTATGAGATCGCGCGGCCCCTCGGCGTCCAGTGGCGGCGATCTCGGGTACTTCGCCCACGGCAAGATGGTGCCGGAATTCGCCGACGCGGCCTTCGCCATCGGCGATGGAGAGATCACGACGATGCCGGTCAAGACTCAGTTCGGTTGGCACGTCATCAGGGTCGAGGGCCGCCGCCAGGGTGCGCCGCCGAGCTTCGAGGATTCGGTCGACGCGCTGCGCGAGGAGGAGGCGCGTCGCGTGATGACGGAGATCGTCGCCAACGCGCGCCAGGGTGCCCGGGTGACGCTGTTCAATCCCGACGGCAGCGATCGGGAACAAGCCAAGGAGTAGAGCCGCGCGCCGCGGCCGCGCCGATGGGTCAATCGGCGGTGCTGCCGCCGTCGACCGGTAGGGCGATGCCGGTAATGTAGGCGGCCGCGTCCGAGGCCAGAAACAAGGCGGCCGGCGCCACTTCCGCAACCTGAGCGATGCGCTGTAGGGGCACAGCCTCGCTCGTGTACTTCTCGCCCTCCGCGGCGCTGATACCGAGATCCTTGAACTCGTTGTCGAGCATCGGCGTATAGGTCGCGCCGGGGCACATTGCGTTGACGCGAATGCCCTGTGTCGCGTAGTCGAGCGCCATCGCCCGCGTCATCTGGATGACGGCCCCCTTGCTCGCGCAGTAGGCGACGGCGCCGCGCCCCCCGACCAGCCCCCAGTCGGACGCGACGTTGATGATGGCGCCGCCGCCCTGGCGCTGCATGACCGCGACCGCCGCCCGGCTGAGAAAGAACACCGCGCTTACGTTGATGGCCAGAGTCTCGTGCCATTGCGCGTCGCTGATGCGCTCGGCAGGACCCGGATGGAGAATAGCCGCGCTGTTGACGAGAATGTCGAGGCGGCCGTGCCGGGCCGCGGCGTCCTCGACCAGCGTCGCACAGAATGCGGCGTCACGAATGTCGCCGGCGATGAACGCGGCCTCGCCGCCGCTGCGCGTGATGGCTTCGCAGGCTTGTGCGCCGCGCGCCTCGTCGCGCCCGCTCAGTACCACCTTCGCGCCGGAGCGGGCGAAAAGCTCGGCGATGCCGCGTCCAATACCCGAGGTCGCGCCGGTCACGAGGGCGACCTTGCCGAGAACCGAGATCGGCGCCTCGGGCAGCCCAGATTCGATCATTGCGTCCGCCATCGCGGCGTCCCCTCGTTCCGCCGCGATCGGCGCGGCCAAGCCGGCTACTGGAGCGCGAACGTCACCGAGATGGTGACCGTCAGGATCTGCTCTCCCTTGGCCACCGGCACGATCCCGGATGCGGCGCGCATCACCGCCAGCGGCCGCGGCGCCGCGACCTCGCCCTCGCGAATCGTCAGGACCGGCCCCAGCACGGCCCCAACGGCCTGGGCATAAAGCGCGGCCTTGCGCCGCGCGTCCCCAAACGCGGCTTCGCGCGCCGGGTCCAGGGCGCGCGCCCGCTCGGCGACGCCAAAGGTGATGCCGTGGAGGTCGGTCGCGCCGAGCGCAACCAGGCGGTCGAGCACGGTCCCCAGCCGCGCCAGGTCGTCGACGGAGACGCTGACCCGATTGGCGACGCGGTAGCCGACGATCCTGGGCGGAGACCTGGAGCCCGGCGATCTTTGCTCGAGCTGAGGGGTCACCGAGAAGCCCGAAGTTTGGATCCTGTTGGCCGCAATGCCGAGCCCGGCGAGGCCCGAGAGAACCTCGTTCATGTGCGCTGAGTTGGTCTTGAGCGCCGCGCTGGCGGTGGCGGCCTGCGTGGTCACGCCGGCGGCGATTCGGGCGGTGTCCGGTGCCATCGCCACTTGGCCCTGGCCGGTCACCGACACGGTCCGCTGCGCGCCGCCGTCCTGGGCCGCCGCCGTAGCCGCCATGACGAGGCCCGCGGCTGCCGACAGCAGGCAGAGCGCCCAGCGTGGTCGGGCCCAGCAGGCCACCGAGCTCGCGGCCCGGTGCGGCGCGGCCGTCATCAGATTCGTTGACCGGGTGGCGTCGTCGCGCCACACTCCGGGCACGGTCGCCGCCGCGCTGGGCGCGAGCGGGGTGTGTCGAAGGAGGTCGATCATGGCATCGAACGTGTCGGCGTTGCGGACGAAGAGCAGGTTCCACCCGAACGCGGAGCTTTCCTACACCCTGCCCGGGCATTACTACCACGATCCCGACATATTCGCCCGCGAGAAGGAGGAGATCTTCTTCAAGACCTGGCAGTTCGTCGGCTACCGGCATGACCTCACGGAGCCCGGCGACTACATCACCGCGACCATCATCGATCAACCGGTCTTTGTCGTCAGGGCCAAGGACGGGCGCTTGCGCGCCTTCTACAACGTGTGCATGCACCGCGGCCACATCCTGCTGGCGGACAAGGGCAATACGCGCATGATCACCTGCCCGTTCCATGCCTGGACCTATGATCTCGACGGCAACCTCAAGGCGGCCGGCAACTCGGAAAATGTCGCCGGGTTCGCGCACGACGACTTCTGCCTACCCGAGATCCGCGTCGAGCAGCTCGCCCATATGGTGTTCGTCAACTTCGATGCGGATGCGCCGACGCTCGAAAGCATGGCGGGAGGCATCGCGCAGGAGTTCAAGGACGCGATCCCCGGTTTCGACGACCTCGTGCTGGCTCGCCGCGATCCCTACGTGATCGAGGCCAATTGGAAGTTCAGCTTCGATCAAATGGAGTGCTACCACTGCCCGGTGATTCACCCGCAGATCATGGGCAAGGACACCTACCTGGTCCCGAGCTTCGAGGTCACCGAGCACGAGTTCTGGTCGACCACGATTACCCGCGGCAACAAAGAAGTCATCCGTGAGAAGCGGGATACGCTCCCCTTTGATTTCGGGCCCGACGACGACATCACCGACGGACATATCTGGTTCATCTGGCCCAACCTGCTCTTCGTGGCCCACCGCGGCGACAGCAACATCAAGGTCATCCACATCATGCCTACCGGCCTCGAGTCGTGTCTCCAGAACGTCGACAATTTCTGCCTCCACGAGCCGGCCACCGAGAAGGACCTTGGAAGCATGAATTACTGGCGCAACGTGCTCGCGCCCCAGGATATTACGACGATGGAGAAGCAGCAGCTCGGCGTGCACGCGCGCGGTTACACGCAAGGGCGGCTCATGGTCGATCGTGAGCGGTCGTGGCAGAGCGAGCACGGCACGCACCACTTCGACAAGCTGGTCTGGCTCGCGCTCAACGGGCCCAACTACTAGCGCCCCACCGGCGTCCCGGGCGGGCCCTTGCAGCGGGCCGCGGCCACCCGGGGCCTCGCCCCGGTCGCGGTACGCCATCCCCAGGAATGACGCGGCCATCGCGTCGCCAGGGCGCCCACATCCTGATGATCGTGGCGTTCGTCCTCGGCGCATCCGTTGGATTGGCCGAGGCCGCGGACTCCTGGCTGGTGAGGGTGCGCACGGTGGCGTTCATGCCCGATGTCAGCAGCAGCGTCAGCGCGATCGGCGGCAGCGTCGATGCCGACAACGACTACGTGCCTGAGCTCGATATCACCTATTTCTTCAACAAGAACTGGGCCGCCGAACTCGTTCCCGCCACGACCCGCCATAACATGCACGACAACGGCTCGACGCTCGGCAACGTCGATCTCGGGCGCGTGTCATTGTTGCCGCCGATATTGACGCTGCAGTATCATCTCTTTCCCGACCGGAACCTCCGCCCCTACGTCGGTGCCGGGGTCAACTACACGATCTTCTACGACCAGGACGCACCCCGCGGGACGGTGACCGCGATTGACTACGAGAACAACTTCGGATGGGCGCTGCAGGTCGGTTTCGACGTCGCGATCGATCGGCGCTGGGCCCTCAACTTCGACCTTAAGAAGGTTTTTCTAAATACGGATGTTGCGCTCAACGGTGGGGCCATTCTGGCCGGTGTCGATCTCGACCCCTGGGTGTTCGGCGTTGGTGTCGCCTATCGCTTCTAGGCGCGCACGTAGGGCGGCACACGCCGCCTCGATAGACACCCGCCCGTGCTTGCGCCGGGAAGGCGGAGCCGTATGAAAGCGCGCATCACGTGGATCGAAAACCGGATGTTCGTCGGCGAATCGGGGAGCGGCTACACGATGACGTTGGGCGCACGCTCGAGCCCCGACTCGCCGACGCTGTGCGCAAGTCCCATGGAGTTGGTGCTCATCGGCTTGGGCGGTTGCACGGCGTTCGACGTGGTGCACATCCTCGAGCGCGGCCGTGAGCCGATTGAGGATTGTGTGGTCGACCTCGAGGCCGAGCGTGAGGAGGAGGATCCCCAGGTCTTCACCCGCGTTCACGTGCACTTCACGGTCACCGGCCGCGGCCTCGACCCGGCCAAGGTCGAGCGCGCCATCGAGCTATCGGCCGAGAAGTACTGCTCGGCCTCGGCGATGATCGGCAAGACGGCCGAGATCACGCACGATTTCGAGGTGATCGAGAGCCCCGGCCGTTAGGCATCGCCCCACGGGGCGGCTGGCTAGAAGACCGAGAACCCGGTCTTGGCCGCGAAGGCTTCCAGCGCGAGGGTGCCCGCGTGCGAGCTTCCCTGTGGGTTCAACGCCGGTGACCATACCGCGATCGCGAGGCGGCCCGGCACGACGGCCACGATGCCGCCGCCGACCCCGCTCTTGCCCGGCAGGCCCACGCGAAACGCGAAATCGCCCGACGCGTCATAGTGGCCGCAGGTCAGCATGAGCGAGTTGATTCGCCTGGCCCGCTCCGGCGCCACGACGGTGCGGTGGGTCTAGGGGTCGACGCCGTCGTTGGCCAGATAGAGGAGCGAGCGCGACAGCTCGCCGCAGTTCATCTCCAGCGCGCATTGGTGGAAGTAGATGTCGAGGACGTCCTCGACGTTGTTGTGGACGTTGCCGAAGCTCTTCATCAGGCTGGCCAGGGCGACGTTGCGGTGGCCGTACGCCTTCTCCGATCGGGCCACCTCGGGATCGATGCGGATCGTCTCGTCGTCGGCGAGACCGCGCACGAACCTAAGGATGGCGCCAATCCCGTCACCCGCCGCGCAGTGCGACAGGATGACGTCGGTGACGATCATCGCACCCGGATTGATGAACGGGTTGCGCGGGATGCCGTGCTCGTACTCGAGCTGAACCAACGAGTTGAAGGGTGTCCCCGACGGCTCGCGGCCGACCCGCGACCACAATTGCGGGCCCACGAGCTCGAGCGCCATCGTCAGCGTGAAGACCTTGGATATGCTCTGGATGGAGAAAGCCCGTTGCGCGTTGCCGGCTTCGAAGTGATCGCCCTCGATGGTGGTCAGCGCGATCCCGAATTGGCGCGGATCGGCCGCCGCCAGCGCCGGGATGTAGTCGGCGACCTTGCCGATGCCGAGCTGAGGATCGGCCTCTACGACGATCTCGCGGAGAATGGTCCCGAGGTTCACGAGGAGAAGCCTACGCTCCAGCGGGCAAGCGCGCAGGCGGGGACACCCCGCGCGTCCGGTTGACCGGCTCATGGTGCGCCCTTACCATCGAAAGAGACGGTCGAAAGGCGGGATTTGCAGGGGTGATCGGCATGATAGGGAGCGCGGACAAGACGATCGTGATCCGGGGCGGTACGCTCATCGACGGCACCGGCAGTCCGGCCGCCAGCAGCGACGCCGTGGTCATATCGGGCAATCGCATCATGAGCATCGGCGCGCTCCCGCGCGGCGTCAACCTCGACGACCGCGATCGGGTCGAGGTCATCGACGCGGCAGGGCAGTGGATCATGCCCGGCCTGATCGACGCGCATGTCCATCTGACCTTCGGCCAACCCGGCTACGTCGGAGTCAAGGTCGCAAAAGCCAACACCAGCCCGGAATTCGGTGCCCTGCGCTCGGCGATGAACGCCCAGCAGGTGCTGCGCGCCGGCGTCACCAGCATCTCGGTCCCGGGCGGCGCCTGGTTCACCGACGTCGCCGTGCGTGAGGCCATCAACGCCGGCTTGATCGAGGGGCCGCGCATCTTCTGTGCCGGCCGTATCCTGTGCACGGTCGGCGCCGGCGGCGATCGCGAGCCGACCTGGGTCGGTACGCCGCGCCATGTCCATTCTGTCTTGTGCGACGGCGTGGAAGCGCTGGTCAAGGAAGTGCGGCGCCAAGCCAAGAACGGCGTCAACTTCATCAAGATGATCGACAGCGACTGGGGCGACTTTCAGGCCTTTCCCGACAACGAGCTCGCGGCCGTGGTCGCTGAGGCCCACCGCCGCCATCTTAAGGTCACCATCCACTCGCGCGGCTCGGCCTCGACCCGCGCGGCGACGGAGGCTGGCGTCGACTGGGTCCTGCACGCCGACTTCGCGACCGAGGACGACCTCGATGCGATGGCCGCCGCCGGCACCGCCCTCATGCCGACCTTCACCAGCGCCATCCTGGCGCTGCAGCGCGAGGGCGGCTTCGGCTTCTACCTCGACGAGGAGGCGCTGCTCATGCGCCATATGAACGCCTGCATCGAAACCTGCCGCAAGGCGCACGCCCGGGGCATCCGGCTGCTGGCCGGGAGCGATACCGGTAACTGCACCTGGATGACCTACGGCATGTACCACGCCAAGGAGGCGGAGATATTCGTCAACGAGGTCGGCCTAAGCCCGATGGAGGCGATCGTCGCCAATACCAGCGGCAACGCGCTGGCCGTCGGGCTCGAGGGCGAGGTTGGGACGATCGCGGGCGGCAAGCTCGCCGACGTGATCGTCCTCAAGGCCGATCCGCTGGCCGACATCCGCGTCCTGCAGGAGCCGGAAAACCTCGCCGCGGTGATCAAGGATGGCAAGCCGGTCGCGCTCGTAAGCGGCGAGGTGTCCGAAACCATGCTGCACTTCCAGCCCGTCGCGGCCTAGTTGCGGGAGGCACCCTCTATGGAAACCAGAGCCGAGTTCATCAAGCAACCGTTCAGCGCCTACTACAATCGCGACATACCGGGCGAGGATACCTTCCTCACCCATGTCGGCCCGGGAACGCCGGGAGGCGAGTATCTGCGGCGCTTCTGGCACCCCATCGCCTACAGCCGCGAGCTCAAGGATCTGCCGGTCCGCAAGCGCATCCTGGGCGAGGATTTGGTGGTCTTCCGTGATGGCCGCGGCGAGGTCGGCATGCTCGAGCTGCATTGCTGCCACCGCGGCACATCGCTCGAGTATGGCCGCATAGAGGAGCACGGCATCCGCTGCTGTTATCACGGCTGGCAGTTCGACGTCGACGGGCGCATCCTCGATACGCCGCTCGAGCCCGCCGGCAGCACGCTCAAGGACCGCTTCTATCACGGCGCCTATATTGTCAGGGAGCACCACGAGGTGGTGTGGGGGTATATGGGCCCGCCCGACCGGATCCCCGACTTGCCGGCGCTCGACCTGATGGCCATTCCGGGCAGTACGCTCGAGCCCGGCGAGCTGTCCGGCGGTCCTAACCACAAGCCGTGCAGCTGGCTACAGGTCGTCGACAACTTCGTCGACCCGCAGCACGAGGAGTACCTGCACGCCGAGCACTCCGGCAACCAGTTCATCAGCCGCAAGGGCGAGATCGTCAGGGAAGTCGAGATGTTCGGCGCGGCCGAATATATCGAGACGCCGACCGGCATCCTTACGCTCGAGATGCGGCGCGTCAACGACGAGACCGTGTGGGTGCGCAACATCGAGTACAAGTGGCCCAACATCGCCGTGCTCGGCGCTCTGAACGAGTGGCCGCCCAAATTTACCGACGGCGAGGGCGAACTCCACAACTACCCGATCACCATGGACTGGGCGGTGCCCATGGATGACACCAACACGATGGAGATGAGCCTGGTGGTGACGCCGATCGGTGCCGAGAACCCGCGCACAAAGCATAACTCGCCGGCGCTGCAATCGAACGAGCCGGGCCGCTCGTACGAGGATATGCAGCGCACCCCCGGCGACTACGAGGCGCAGATCGGGCAGCGTCCGATCGCCATCCACGCGCGCGAGCATTTGGGCACCAGCGACCGCGGCGTCGCCATGATGCGCAAGGGTCTGCGCGAGGGGATCGAGGAGGTGCAGCAGGGCAGGGACCCGCACGGCGTGTACCGCCACGGCAAGATCGTCCCGACCTACGGCGGTGACACGGCGCTTAGGCTTAAGCCGGCCAAGAGCGAAGCCGAGGACGAGAAGCTGATCCGCGAGGCCGGCCGCGACTTGGCCGCGCGCTACTTCAAGAGTCCGCCGAACTGCGACGACCTCGATGGCGACCCGGCGATCGCCCTTGGCGGCTAGCCCTCCGCCCTGCGATCTCAGCCGCTGACGAAAGCTAGGGCGGCGACGCCGACGGCGACCATCGCGATTCCGGCCCATTGTTCCGTCCTGATCCTCTCGTGCAGGACAAGGCGGCCGAGCAGTGCCGTCACGATCGCCGAGGGTGATCCGGCGACCGACGCCAGCGGCGCCCCGGCGCCGGCGATACCGACGAACAGCGCGAACAGGGCGCCGACCTCGAGAACGGCCTGAAGCGTGAGCGCCGGCCACCACCGGAGCGGCAACCGCAGCCTCGTGCGCGACGCCAGCACGAACACGACGAGGGCGGCGAGGCTGATGACGCGGGTCCCCCACACGGTCTGTAGCTCGCCGAGAATGGCCGAGGCTTCGCGCGCGGTGAGCACGGCGAGGGCGAAGCCGACCGCCGAGGCGAGTGCCAGGCCGGCGGTGAAAGGGAGGCCCTCGGCGCCGGTCGGCTCGCTACGTGCCGCCGCGCGGCCGCCACGGGCGACCACGACCACGCCAATCATCACGACGGCCATCGCCAGCCACTGGCTCCACGTCGGCACGAGCCCAAGGGCGAGCGAAGCCAGCACGACGAACAACGGGTTGCTCGCGGCGATGGGGGCAACCACGGAAATGGGTCCCCGGCTGATGGCCGTGTAGAGCAGCAGGATCGAGGCCATCGAAGCAATCCCGGTGGCCGCGAGCCACGCCAGCCCCGCGGCCGACCAGGTGAGCGGCGGGGCCGCCACCCAGACCCATATCGAGAGCAAGGCCGAGCCGATGGTGACGCTCCCGAACATGGAGCTGCGCGGCCCGATGGCCCGGCCCGTCAGGCGCGCCACCAGATCGGCCGTACCCCAGCCGAATGCGCTCATCAGCCCCCATAGCGCGGGGTTCAAGGCGCAAACACCGGGGGGGCTATCTTGCCGCCATCCAGGCGAGCGCGCGGCCCACCCACGGGCCCTCGGCATCGCCACCGGCGTAACTGGCGGCAAAGTGATCGCAACCCCGCAGCACCAGCCGCTCGACGTCCGCGTCGCGATCGCGGAGCGCCGCCTCGAACGCAGCCGCCTGGGTAATCAGGTACGGGGAGTCCTTGTCGCCGTAAGCGATCAGGAACGGCGGCGCCGGTCCCTGAATGCTGTGGATTGGGCTCGCCGCGAGGTCGTCGTCCCTGGGGCCGAGGAAGCGCGGACGCGTCGGCAAGCCCGATTCCCCGGTGAAGGTAAAGACGCCTGAAATTGGCAGGCATCCGCGGATCGCGGTCGCGGGTAGTCCGCGGGAGTGCCCCCAGTCGCGCCGCACCGCCATCAGGGCGGCATAATGTCCGCCCGCCGAATGGCCACCGACGAACAGCCTCCCGGGATCGGCGCCGTGGTCAAGCGCCGCGCCATACAGCCAGGCCATGGCCGTGCAGCAATCGTCGAAGCCGGCCGGGAACAGATGCTCTGGCGCCAGCCGGTAGCCGATGCTCGCGAAGGTGACTCCGGCGTCGGTGAAGGCGGGCGCCATGAAGGCCATCCATTCCCTATATCCGCTGGTCCAGTTGCCGCCGTGGATGAACGCGAGCAGGCCGCCGCCGGGTTCGGGCGCGAGGTACAGGGAGATGCGCTGGTGGGGGTCGTCACCATAGGCGACCTCGATGTCCGGGGCCGGCGCCCGCGCGGCGCGGCGCATCACTTCGGCGTGGTAGGCCGCGTTCGCTGCGGACAGGGGCTCCTGCGGCGGATAGTCCTCGATTCGCACCTCACGAGCCCTCACGGTGTCGGCGGTCTATGGTCAATTCCGTCGCCATGGTGCACTCGATCTCGAGCGGGAGGCTGACGAGCTCCATGGACTCGGCTTGACGCACGCGATCGAGCGCCCTACAGCGATTGTATCGTTCCCTCGACTTCTGAATACGGGATACCAGCATGCGCTTCGCAGGTTCCGACCTCCACACGATGCCGCTCCCGTGACGACGGCGCCAGCTACGACCAGCGCGCACGACACCCTCCGGGGCTGCTTGTGTTGTACGGTTACGTAGTGTTCGGTCGGGGGCTCCCGGCTCTCATGATAGGTAGCGGCCTTGCGTTTGCGGCCGTCGACGCGGACCTCGACCGGAGCAGGAAGCCCGGTGGCTGACGACCCCTTCACGCCGCACACGCGGAGGACGCGACGGAATCTTGTCGTTGTTGCTTCTCTGGCGATTCTGTTTCAGCGAGTGCCCGAGCTAACCCCAAGAACGATTCCCGGAGTCGGCATTGACTTGGCGGCTGGCGGTGAAAACCTTGCCGCCGGAGTGCTGACCTTGGTCAGCACGTATCTACTGGTCTCGTTCGTTTTCAACGCGTTCGAGAATTACATCCAATGGAAGCGCAAGAAGGTATCAAAGACAATCTTTGAAACTTTGGCGACGGAGTTCAGATGGCCACAGATCGCGGAGCGGTATATGAGGTGGAGGTATCAGGGCTTTGTAATCCCCGAGGTGTACCGCTTCCGAAATATCGTCCGCCGGGCTCCCCCTAAGGTCAGCTGGCGGGACTTGGTGAGCACATCCTTCTTTGCCGCAGCATGGCTCCGCGCGAGCCAGCGCGTACTTTTCTCGCCGGCGGTGCTGCACCCCGTCCTTGATATTGCCCTACCGACCGCGCTCGGCGTCTTGGGGGTCGTGGGTGGATGGACCGACGGCTTTTCGCTTCTCGCCCGCATCGTCGGTTAGCGGCGTAGCGCAGCCGGCTCGAGCCTGCCAACACGTAGCCCGACGAGGTTATTTATTAGAATGGAAAACAACAAGATTGATCCGGTCCTCGAAGAGGTGTGCGCGGACATCGCTGACTTCACCGTTGGCTTCGCGATAGTCAGAACTTCCGGCGGCGCGGAGGAAATCCAGCAGGCTCCGGCACATTGGTAGCCGTAGGATCAGTCCACGGTATTCTTACGGCAGCGCACGTCTTGAAAAACCTGCCTGACCAGGGCGAGGTCGGCCTAGTACGATTTCCGAGGGTGCAGTCGGTCGTCGCTCAGAGGACGATGATCGACATGGCGCAGGCAGAAAAAGTGATCGTCGCAGCGGACAACTTTGGCCCTGAAGGGCCGGACATAGGCTTTCTGCGACTGTCGCCATGGGATGCGAGCGCTCTCACAGCACGCAACGTCTTTTTTAATCTTGGGATGAGACGAAAGGCGGTTCTTGCTGGGGACCAACCTGATTCACAGTGCTTTGACGGTGTTTCAGGGATGGTAGCCGAATGGACGACGGACCTTCCCCCGGAAGAACAACCGCCGGTTCGCGTGAAAGCCTTCCGCGCATTGTTTGGTGTTGGTTTGGTCGTCGGGGTCCGTGAGTCCAACGGTTTCGACTTGTTCGATTTTGAAGTGACCTATGGCCCGGGCTCTGTTTCGCCTCGCAGCTACGAGGGCGTGAGTGGTGGTGCCCTTTGGCGTATCCGGCCTTTTCGCTGCGGTACGCTGACCGCTGGCCCTGATGGAATCCGAAAGATCGACGCCCAGTCAGACTAACGAGCTTGATGCTCGGACAATGCCTCGGGTTTGGCCGATCTCGGGTGGAACCCTGTTTCGCCATCAAATCGTCGTCACCCTCGCAATTTGATCCCGGTTTGCCAGCTGGCTATGCCGGCGTCGGTCGGTAGATACGCTCGTACCTGAGCGGTGTCAATTGCGACTGAAAATTTCCCACTTTTGTCGATCGAAAATTTCTCACTTTGAGCGTTCGGTCGTACCCCCAGCGGGCGGTGTTTGGGGTGTCGGACTTGGTCGAGCTGTAGGTAACCGGGTTGGCGCAGCGACCGCCAAGAGTCTGGCGGCGACAACCCGGTTATCCACAGCGGGCGGGTGTCACCGCTCCTGTCTCCGTTTGAGCCGGCGATCACGCGGCGGCTCTTTTCCTGCGTCGATCCGAGCCGGACTGCAGCAGGTTCTGATGCTCCTTCATCCGGTAGCTGTTGCCCCGGATGTTGACGATGTGGCAGTGGTGCACAAGGCGGTCGATGAGAGCCGCCGCCATGACCTCGTCGCCGAGCACGCCACCCCAGTCCTCGAAACCCTTGTTCGACGTCAGCACAGTCGACGCCCTCTCGTGCCGGGCGTTGATGAGCTGGAAGAAGAGCACGGCGCCGTCCTGGTTGACCGGCAGGTAGCCGATCTCGTCGACCACCAGCAGGGCCGGATGGGTGAGCACGCGCAGCCGCCGGGTCAGATTGCCGGCGGCCTTGGCCTCGGTGAGGGACTCGATCAGCGCCGCGAGCGTGCCGTAGTAGACGCGCCGGCCGGCCTCGGCCGCCGCGATCGCGAGGCTGATCGCCAAGTGCGTTTTCCCGACGCCTGGTGGGCCGAGCAGGATCACGTTCTCGCCGCGGTCCAGGAAGCCGAGCTCGTGCAAGCTCTCGATCTGCTCGCGCTTGATGCTGGGCTGGAAGGCGAAGTCGAACTGATCGAGCGTCTTCACAGCCGGCAGCCGCGAAGAGCGCATGGCGGTCTGGAGACGGCGGTTGTTGCGCAGCACGATCTGGGCGTTCAGCAACTGCTCGATGGCCTCGGCCGCCGAGATCGTGCCGCCGTCGGCGTCCGAGAGGATGCCGTCGACGGCCTCCAGCGCGCCCGGCATCTTGAGGTCCGCCAGCATTGCCCGCAGCCGGTCGCGCCGGGCCGGCGCCGGAGCGTTCATTGCAGCGCCTCCGCATAGACACTAAGCGGTCGCTGCTCGACCTTCACGGTTGCCGGCAGTCGCCGCGGCGCGGGCTCCGGAGCATGCCGGACGCCGAGACGTCGATAGGGATGGTTCGCCAAGGGGAGAAGCACCGCTCGCTCGTCGCGCTCGAAGCGGTCGACAGGACGCTCCCCGGTCGTGGCATGCCGGCGGACGTTGGCTGTGCCCTCCAGCCAGCGCACGGCCTGCTCGTTGAGATCGTTGTCATTCGCAAACGAGCGGCCGTAGAAGAAGCTCTCGCGGATGTAGCGGATCGGGCGCTCCACTTTGCCCTTGGTCTGGGCCCGATAGGGTCGGCACGAGCGCGGCATGAACCCCCAGTGCGCGGCGAACCGCAGAAACTCCTCGTTCAGCACCAGGCCGCCGCCGGCCCCGCGGTCGTCGGACAGCACCACGGCGCGCATCTGGTCGAACAGCAGCTCCTCCGGAACCCCGCCGAACCGGTCGAAGGCGCTCTCCAGACCTTCCATCAGGACCGGCATGGTCTGCCGAGTATAGAAGTGCAGCCACAGCAGCCGGGTGAAGCCGAGGACGATCACCAGGGCATGGCGCCGGCCCCAGGGCAGCGTGAACGTACCGAAGTCCACCTGGCCCTGACGCCCCGCCGGCGTCTCGAACCGGACCAGCGATTCAACCGGTTCGCGCGGTCGCGTCGCCCGCACGTAGTCGTTCACGCGAGAGTAGCAGCCCGGGTAGTCCGCAGCGCGGACCTCATCGAAAAGCCGCTTCGCCGACAGCTTCGGGAACGCCTCAAGACGGGCGTCGATGATCGCCTTGTAGGGGTCCAGCTTGTGGGCCACCGGCGGACGGGGCGAATACCCTCGCGCACCGGCCGCCAGATCCCGGTCCAGTTGGCCGGTATCGACCCAATTGTGGATCGTCCGACGGTTCACCCCGAACCGCCTCGACAGCTCCGCCTTCGAGACACCCCGGTCCAGATAGTGCTTCAACAACATCCTGGTCTCCCATTTGTACATCCGCGCACCGATCCCGCTCTGTTGGCAAAGCCAACAGAGCGGCCCGGGACGCCTTCAGCGACAAGCCCAAAGTGAGAAATTTTGGGTCGTTACAAATGGGAAATTTACGGTCGCTACCAACAAGCAG
Source organism: Alphaproteobacteria bacterium (assembly GCA_965261735.1). Classification (GTDB taxonomy): domain Bacteria; phylum Pseudomonadota; class Alphaproteobacteria; order SHVV01; family SHVV01. The sequence continues at coordinate 3,096,569 of OZ253470.1, read as the reverse complement.
TGCCCAGGCGACACGGGCTGTCTTATTGGCCATGGCGACCAGCACCACGTTTGTCGGCCGCCGCGCCAGGAGCCGGTCGGTCCAGCCAGGCCCCGTGCCCGGCTTGGCGCGGCGCCAGCGCAGCACGGTTCGCGCACCATGCACGAGCAAGCGCCTGATATAGCCATCCCCGCGCTTCGATATCCGTCCCAGTCTATCCTTGCCGCCACTCGAGTGCTGCCGGGGCACCAGACCGAGCCAGGCCGAAAGCTGTCGGCCCGAGCGGAACTGTGCGCCATCGCCGATCGTCGCGACCAGCGCCGTCGCGGTGATGACACCGACGCCGGGGATCGTCGCAAGACGGCGGCTCGCCTCGTTGGAGCGGTGCCATGCCAAAAGCGTCACTTCCAGCTGCTTGATCCGGGCCTGAGCAGAACGGAGCTGCTCAACCAGAGAGCCAAGCGCCTCGCGTGCCAGAGGCGGCAGTCGCACATCGCCGGGATCTTCGATAATGGCAACCAGTTCCTCCACCTTCGACGCCCCCTGAGCGACGATCAGTCCGAACTCCGCACAGTGGCCGCGCAGCGCATTGATCACCATCGTGCGTTGACGGACCAACAGCTCTCGGGCCCGGTGCAGCATCAGAACCGACTGCTGCTCGGCGCTTTTCGCCGGTGCAAAGCGCATCGTCGGACGCGTCACTGCCTCACAGATCGCTTCCGCATCCGCTGCGTCGTTCTTATTCGTTTTGACGAAGGGACGAACGTATTGAGGCGGAATCAGCTGAACTTTGTGCCCGTGTGCTTGCAGTTCCCGAGCCCAATAGTGCGCAGAGGCACAGGCTTCCATACCGACAAGACAGGATGGCAATCCGGCGAAGAACGCCAGCACCTTCCCGCGGCGCAGCTTCCGCCGTAGTACCGGTCGTCCCTCACCATCAGCACCGTGAACCTGGAACACCGTCTTTGCCAGATCAAACCCAATTGTCGTAATATCCATCGTGGACGCTCCCTCTGTCTGGGTTGTTCAACACACTCCAGTATGGCTCATCGTGAAGCCGTAGGGGGCGTCCATACCATCAGAAATGTATCAGGGTAACGCACCCGGACACGAGCGCCGGTAGTGGGTAAGTTTGAATTTGCCGATTCTTGACTCGACCCTAGCCGCTCAGATCGGGGCGTGCCACGCCATCCCCCGCGCCGCGAACCGCGGCGGCGGATGCCGCATCAAGGGGAACATTTCCAGCGACGGCGTGCGCATCTACCATGTGCCCGGCGGGCGCTACTACGACCGCACCAGGATCAGCACCTCAAAAGGCGAGCGCTGGTTCTGCTCCGAAGCCGAAGCCCGGGCGGCGGGGTGGCGCAGATCGCGGCAGTGAGGCTCGTCGCGCCTGACGGTAGCGACGATTACGCCGTGGTGTTGCTATTCAGTTTGTGCAGTTCGGCAGACTCGATGCGTCAGCGATCACCGAAGCTCTTGGCTAAGGTCACGCACCCTCCTCACCATGATCGCCGTCGTGGGACTCGAGGTCGCTACGCTCAAGCTGCTGTAGGCACCCGCGAACGCCCCAGCCGCTACCGCGCGTCGAGGTCGTGCGCGATCGCGGCCAGGGCGCGCGCCAGCGAATCGGGATCGGTGTACAGCACCTCGTGGCCACCCGGAATCTCGAACACCTTGTGTTGGCCCAGACTCCCCGCCATGGCGAGCCAAGCCGCGCGCGGCAGCGACGCGTCGTCGGCCGCAAGCAGCACGTATCTCGGGCAGGTCATGCGGGCGAAGGGCTGGGTATCGACGCGGTGGGTGTAGTAACCGAAGGGTTGCGGTACCAGCTCGGCGAGGGTCTGGTCGATCGTCTCCTCATCGGCGCCCGCCATCAGCACCGCCGCGACGAAGTCGGCGTCGACCGCGAGGCTGTTGTCGGGCATTCGAAGGCGAATTGCACGTCGAGCGGTTTCGAATCACACTCAACGGGCTGGGAGGGTTCCATATGGGGAATCCCGGTTCAACTGTTCCCGGCGTTGGATTCCCAACGCTGAACAAATCAGCCTGTCGGTGCCGGCAAGCAAGCTTGCCATAATGGAAGTCCTGCGTTCGACTGTGGTTCATGCGGTACGGTCATCACGTTATTCGTAGCGTTCACTTGCATTCAAGTACCTTGCCGTTGCCTTCACGGCACCAGCGCCAAGGTATGTTCCGCGCAACCACAACCCCTGCGCGTCGCTTGCGGCTTCGTGGGCCGCGTCTACGATGCGGCAGCAGCCTCGTCCGGAATCGAAATCTGAATCTCCACAAAGGAACTAGGGAGAAGTCTTCGTGCGGTGTTCGGGGCCGAACCTTCGCGCCAAATTGCAAGAAGGCGAGCAAAGTCCAGGGCCGACGCGGCTTCCGAGTCGCCATGCCGGCGGCATTCTTTGGAGATTGATGCATGCGCTTGACTGAAATCGTCGCCCATGCCGACTGGAGCGCGAACCCATCAGGCCGCCAGATCGCAATCGCCAGACGAGTGGGTGAGCGCTACACGGCGTCGGCGGTGCGTCCGGTCGGTACACTCAGTGATCTATTCCCGGCGCTTCTCGCCGAAGCCGGGCCTAACGGTACTGCGTTTCTTGGCGTGGACTTCCCTATCGGTTTGCCCCAGGCCTATGCCGCCAAGGCTGGTATTTACGATTTCCGAGTTGGCCTAAAGAGATTTGGCAGGGGCCGCTGGAGTTGCTTTTACGATCCTGCTGCAACCAAGACCGAGATCTCTCTCACGCGACCGTTCTATCCAGCTCGGCCTGGTCCGAAAGGCAGCATCCGTCGGGATGATCTACCGTCCGCCCTCGGGCTCGAATCCTATGACGTTCTGCACCGGCTGTGTGACCGCGGCCATCCGGACCGACCAGCGGCGGCGGTGCTGTTCTGGACACTTGGGAGCAACCAAGCGGGCAAGGCCGCGATCAGCGGCTGGCGTGACGTCATCGCGCCGGCACTGCGACGCGCTGCTCGCCGTCATTCTCGGCTACGAGGCGGCGGCTCGGCTCGGCAGCGCCATGCGCATGCGCGCCGGCGGCCACCCCCACGGCACGTGGGGAACGGTGGGGCGGCGGTCGCCCTCTGGAAGCTCGCGGGCTACATGCCGCGGTAGTCGCGCGACGCCGTCAATATTGCGGCGACACTCGCCATCGCGGCCAGCGCCGACGCCGGCGTAGAGGGCGCCACCGGCGCGCTCGCCTATGCCGGCGTCAGCGCGCGCCAGGCGTTCCTGGTCGACGAACTGGTTGGCGCCGGGTTCACCGGACAGCGCGACGCGCCGTCGACCGTCTTCGGCCGGTTGCTCGGCGACCGCTTCGACCCGGATGTCGCGTGCCAGAGGGATGGTGGGCGATGCTGGACTCGAACCAGCGTAACCGTGAACCTTGGTGCAACACGATGAACCCGCATTTGTTGCCCAGCTCTCCGTCTGTCTTGTGACCCGTCACAGTTGACCGGCCGTCGGGCACAGTGGCCCGTTCGCTTGGCATCACGGTTCGACTAATACCCTATGGCGCGCGCGCCCACGCGTGCTGGTCTCGAAACTCACTTTACAACCTCGGCACGCGGGCGGAACCAGCGCCCGAGGGACCTCCGCGGCATCGCATAGTTAGGCGGTTTAGGCTAAACGTCTGCCGCATGATCCGGCTTATCGGGAGGGACGGGATGGCCGACAAGACATTCGTGACGCCGCAGGGCCTTTTGGATGACTCATTCCGCCTCGGTCTGAAAATCATTGAGGACGGCTTTTATCCCGACTACATCATCGGCATCTGGCGGGGTGGCACGCCGGTTGGTATTGCTGTGCAGGAACTGCTGAATTACCACGGGCACCCATCGGATCATATCGCCATCCGCACCTCGTCGTACTCGGGCATCGAACAGCAGAATGACGAGATTCGAGTCCACGGCCTTCACTACATCGTCGAGAACGTAAATGCCGAGAATTCCGTCTTGATCGTCGATGACGTGTTCGATACTGGCCGCTCCATATTGGCGGTCCTGGAGCGCATCAGCGGGCTTTCGCGGCGCAACGCGCCGGAGATCATTCGCGTCGCCACGGTCTACTACAAGCCGAATAAGGGAAAGGTCGATCTCGTCCCCGACTACTACATCCACGCAACCGACGATTGGCTGGTCTTTCCGCACGAACTTGAAGGCCTGACCCGCGAAGAGGTGTCGGCCACCAAACCGATTGCACTTGAGATGCCCGCCGAAGTAAAAAATTAGGCGATCGACTGTTGAGGTCGAGCGGGATCAGCGAGTTTCACCCAGTCAGCGCGTTTCGACCTCAATGTCCGCTAGGAGTCACGAGCGGGCGAACGGCTGGATCGGCGGGATGGTCTGCTCCCCCATGTGAAGCTCGAAGCCGACCCCCAAGCCGCACGTCCGCTTTGCCCCGATTTCATCTGCTTCACCTTGGGGAGCGGACCTGGCCGGAGGTGCCGCCGGTGGGCCGGTTTTGCCTTAGCAGGCTTGCTGAAAAAGTCATCATTGCCGGGCCTTGAACTCGGATTCATCGCCGAAATGAAATGAGATTTCGTGTCTTAGGGTGAAACCGTCTTCAATCTCGACCGATCCGATGCCCTGGGCTTCGTCCAGTTCGATGATCTGCCACTTTGCGGTCAGCGGCGTGCCGGCATCGCCCGTCATGTTGGCGCCTCCGCCAGCAGTCTGGGTAGTCGGACGAGGTTGTAGGCGGCCAAGGCCAGGGTGAACGAAGCGTCGACCCGGTGGCGGCCCCGGAATTTGGTCTTGCTCAATCCCGCGCTCGTCTTGACCCAGCCGAAGACCTCCTCGATGCGCTTGCGGCAACGTTGGCTGACGCCGTAACCGGGATGGCGCGTCGTGCGCCCGTCTATCTTGGTCTTGCGCCGCTTGCCGGTCTTGGTGACGTGGTCCTGGACGGCGATATGGGGGGTCACCTTGCGGTGCCGCAGTTCCTCGACAAAATCCGCGACGTCAAAACCCTTGTCCCCGCCCACCGTGATCCGACGCCGCCCGCCTCTACTCTCCACCGGGCGATGCCTGTCGATCAGATCAAGGGCGGCTTCGCGTTCCGCCGTGCCCGACGCAATGGTCACGCCGCCGCCGACTGCCAGACCATGGCGGTTCTCCGTCAGCGCATGGCCCATGTAACACAGCTTGCTTTCCCGGCCATTACCCTTGCGATAAAGCCGGGCGTCCGGATCAGTGGTGCTTGCATGGGTCGCGTTCGAGCGTTTCTCGCCATGAAAATCCCGCGCGGCGTTGCGCCCCGATCCCCCGTCGCCATCGTCCTCACCTTTGGGACGAAAGCTCTTCATCGACGCCCAGGCCTCGATCAATGTTCCGTCTACCGAAAAATGATCCCGGCTCAATAGTCCCCCTACCTTGTGGTGCTGGATAACCCCCGCAAGCAGCTGCCCCGAAACCTCCGCCTCCAGAAGACGGTCCCGGTTGTGGCAGAACGCGCTGGCGTCCCACACGCCATCGTCCAGCCCAAGCCCCACAAACCAGCAAAACAGCATGTTGAAGTTTAGCTGCTCCATCAGCTGACGCTCCGAGCGGATCGAATAAAACGCCTGCAACAGTAACGCTCGAAGAAGCTTCCTTGCCTATCCGGTTTACACCCACACTCACTAGGGCTAGAATGGGCGCAACCCGGATATAGGGGAGCGCGCCATGGATGTTCTCGACCGCGCCGATCTCCCATTCCCGCATTCGCTACCCGAGTTCCAGCGACTTTTCCCCGATGATGCGGCCTGCGCCGCCTACCTGGAGAAAGCCCGCTGGGGAGACGGCTTTGCCTGCCCGCACTGCGGCACGGCGGGAGAGCCGTTCCACTTTGAAAACCGCCCTGGCGTCCTGCGCTGCCGCAAGTGCCGCCAGAACACCGGGCTGACGGTGGGAACAGTGATGGAGCGTAGCCACACTCCGCTGAACGTCTGGTTCTGGGCCGCTTATCTGGTCGCCAGTCAGACGCCCGGCATGTCCGCCGTGCAGTTTCAGCGGCAACTTGGTCTTTCGCGCTACGAGACGGCCTTTCAAATTCTCCACAAGCTCCGCTCGGGCATGGTGCGGCCCAACCAAGACAGGATCGGTGGACAGCCCAAGAACCATGTTGAGGTGGACGAAACCTGGGTTGGCGGGCGAACGCGTGGGGAAGGCCGTGGTGTTCACCACAAGGTTCCCGTCTCCTGTGCCATCGAGGTGCGTCATCGAAAGCCGGGCACCAAGCTCGACAACCGGAAAGACGGACGCTATGCCGGACGCGTTCGGCTCGCCGTCGTGCTCGACCGTAGCGCCGAGTCGCTCTGTGGGTTCGTCGAGAGCACCGTCGCGCCGCGATCGCTGATCGTTACTGACGATTGGAGCGGCTATGCTGGCCTCGGTAAGCGCGGCTATGAGCACTTCGCTGTTGCCGAGTGTGGTGATCCAGAGGTTGCCGAGCAATACCTGCCGATCATCCATCTGGTTTTCGCCAACCTGAAGACGTGGCTGATCGGTATCCACCACGGCGTTAGCCACCAGCACCTACAAGCCTACCTCAACGAGTTCACCTTCCGCTTCAACAGGCGGTTCTACCCGTTCAACGCCTTCCGCTCATTGCTCGGCATCGCGGGCGACACCTCTGCTCCAACCTATGCCGAGCTTTACTCGGGAGAGTGGTGGCACCCTACATGTAGCGGTCATGGGCGTTAACCGGATAGGCAAGGAAGCTTCTCCGGCGGGATCGATGGGCGACCCATGTGGGAATAAAGCGTCTCGAACTCCGAAGATAGAGACCCCAATACGTCGTTCACGATCTCACGGATCAGACGCAGCGGATGATCATCCGGAACACGCTCTTCCAAGTCTACGTAGCTGAATAAATTGCCACTGCTTTGATCTCGACCCCGCATGCCATCCTCCATCACTCGAAGAAATCACAGAATCATGTCACAACTGCAAAGGCGAGGACTTTTTCAGCAGCCTGCTAGATCGCCCGCAAGCGCGACTCGGCGGCGAGCTCGGCCACACGCCTCTGATCGTACATGTCCTGCCAGAAGCGATATGTGTTGTCGGTCTCGCCCGCGAGCTGCGCCGGCCGGACCGCGAGCCGAACGGGCTCTCCCTCGAGATAGACCTCCTTGATCGCCGATTTGTCGAGCAGCACGGCGACGTCGGCGAGCGGGTCGCCGTCGACCACCAGAATATCGGCGTGGCGCCCGACCTCGAGCGCGCCCATGCGGCCTGCGTCATCGAAGAACGTAGCATTGAGCGCTGTCGCCGCGCGCAACACCTCGGCCGTCGTCAGGCCGACGTGCTTTACCATGAGGTCGAGCTCGCGGGCATGCCACTCGCCACAGGGGTTGATCGCGAACCCGGAATCCGAACCCGCCATCAGCGGTATCCCGAGCTCGCGGGCGCGCCGCGCCGAGACGTGGGCAGCGGCCCACTCGCTGGCCCCGTGATCGGTCCGATTGAAGGACGCATCGGTCGTTTGGGTGAAGGTGTTGTTGTTGTAGATGATGGTCAACGAAGGGCAGATCACGCAGCCGTTCTCGCGCGCCGCGTCGAGTGCCTCCTCGTCGGCCCAGGACGCGTGGTAGATGACGTCGGCGCCGGCGCGAGCGCCGAACAACATCGCCTCGGCACCCTTGGCGTGGACGATCACCTTTTTGCCGAGGCGGTGGCACTCGGTGATCATGCGCTTCGTAGTGTCTTGATCGAAGGCGGCGGCGAGCTCTCCCTTGAGATTGCGGGCCCGGCCGTCCATCGCGATTTTGATGAAATCGACGCCGTCCTTGATCTGGCTGCGGATCGCCTCGATCGCCTCCGAGGCGCTGTCGACGATGCAGCAGACCGCGACCTGGTTGTTGAACCAGCTCGGATAAAAAGCGGTGTACCCCTGATGATTGGCGATAAACGGGCCCGAGCAGGCGATCCGGGGGCCGGCGAACATGCCGGCGTTGATGGCGTCCCTTACCGCGACCATCACGCGGCCCGAACAGCCGGGATCGATCACGCCGATGAAGCCCGCCGCCAACACGCGTTGCGCGTTGAGCAATGCGCGAAGCGAGCGGAACTCGAGCGGCGTGTACATATCCAAGTCTTCTTCGGTGACGGCGTTGCCGAAGGAGAGGTGGGTATGGGCGTCGATGAGCCCGGGCATTACGAAGTAGTCGGCGTAGTCGACGACCTCATCGGCGGGCGTCGCGGGCGGCGCCTTTTCGGTGGCCCCGACATAGGCGACCGCGCCGCCATCGACGACCACGGTCTGGCCGCTCCGCGCATCGTCCTCGAGGCCGGTAAACAGCTTGCCGCAACGCAAGTGCATCGCCATTGTCGTCCTCCTGTCTCCGCCGCGCGCGGGCCGGCGGCCAGATCACCTACTGAACCGCTTGCACGCGCCGGTAGATCTCTCCATACATAAAAAAGACGACGTCCTTGTACGCGTCGACGATCTTGATGACGCGCTTACGATCGGCCTGGGTCGGCGCGAACTCTTCGAGGAGCTCGCGCCCGATCCCCGAATGGTCACCGTCGGCCACATCGTGCACGCGCCAGAACGCGACCTGCTGCTCGCTCAGCCCGAACTTCTCCTGAAACTTGTCGGCGATACGCCCGAAGGTACCGGGGATCATGGCCTCGCCGGAGAGCATGTGGGCGGTCGCCCCCTCGAGGAAATCCGACTCGCACAGCTTCTCCAGGTACGCCTTCCAGGCGAGCGCGGTCGGCATGTAGTCGGCCTTCCACAGCTCCTCCTCCGTCCAACCCACCGCCGTCCCGAAATCGATGTACAGCTCGCAGTGCGGGCGGCCGCCGGCGAACAACTTGCCGGTTCCCTCCTCGTAGCAAATCTCGGCGATCAGCTTGCGCCAACGGTAGTCCGGGCAGTGCAGGTACAACCGGCCATGGTAGTTGTAGTTGGGCAGCGGCACGATGCTGTAGTGGTAGGCGAATTCCTTGACCTGATCGCGGCTTAGATTGCCGTCCACCAAGTCGCGCCACAGCGGCTGCGAATACAGCGGCCGCTCCTCGTGCATCTGGGCGATCCGTTTCAGAACGTCATCGATACTCAGGGTCATGCCAAGCCATCCGTCCTCGGCGGTCTAGAGAGCGCCTCCGCGAAAACGCATAGGGGGAGGACCGCGCGTGCGGCCCTCCCCCTTGAGAGTACTCAGCCCTTATAGGGGCCGATCTCGGCTAGCACCTCTTCCACCAGCGTACGGTCAAGAACGTCCGCCGCCGTGAGCTTCTTTTTCAACCCGCCCATTTCCATCTGTACCTTGACGGTGAACTCGGTGATCTCAGGCTCGACCCCACCGTTGACGCCCCACACCTTCGTGGCGTTGAGCCGCCCGATGACTTCGACCAAAATGTCCTTGTCGACGTCGGGAAGGATCTTGTGCATGATCCCCGCCGCCTGCTCAGGGTTGTCCATGATGAACCGTGCACCTTCGATGGTGCCGTGGACGAACCCTTTCAGGGCCTTGCGCATCTTGGGATCCGCTAGGTCCCCTTCACGCACCGCGAGGTAGGTGTAACCAAGCCCGGGGAACTCCAAGGCCACCGGCGTGATGATGTTGATGTCGCCGGCGCGATGGCCGATCGTCGTATAGAGCGTATTGATCATCGTCGCCTGGACGCGGCCCGCGATCACGGCCTGTAGGCGCGCGGCGTGACTGCCGACCTGCTGGAACTTCACCGTGCTCGGGTCGACGCCGTTCTTGCGCAGCACCATCTTCGGAATCTCGGTGGTGAGGTCCATCGGGCCCGCCGACGCGAAGGTCAAGCCCGCCAACTCGCTCAGTGTGGTGGCGACGCCCTTGCGGGCGATGATGTGGTAGTCGACCACCGGCTGCGAGGCGACGATGACCTTGACTTTGGCGCCCTCGCTCAGGGCCGAGAACATCGTCGTCGGACCGACGCCGCCGACCAGAGCCTGGTTGGCGAGCAGCGCGCGCATGCTGTTGGCGTCGCCCTTGACGTAGACCTCCTCGAACTTGATGCCATGCTTGGCGAAGAAGCCCATCTCATCGGCGACGTACCATGGCAGTCCGAAGGGTTGCGGCGCACCCGATCCATTGGAGCGCTTGACGACCATGAGTTCGGCCGCGCTCGCCCCGCCCGCGACGATCACCGCCGCGAGCACGCCGACCGCCGTCCCCAAGAGCGCGCGTCGTGACCTACTCCATAAACCCGTCCCCATGACTCTCCTCCCTTTCCTCGCCTGATCGGATGTTGTTTCCGATCCATCGGCCCGACCTGATTCGGTGGGCCACATTATTCCTTTTGCCTAGCGGCGCCGCTAATCGACCACCGCCGCGGCGCGATGATAGCCGTCGCCATGGCGCAGTTCAACTCGCCACTCTCGGGCCGTCGACCGCCTACTTGATGCGCTCGCGCTCCAACGTGCGCCACTTCGACAGTCTGCGCTCCGTATACTGGACGAGCTGGGTCAGGGCGACGCCCATGAGGCCTACGATAATGATCGGCACGAACATCTTCGAGGTCGCGAACACGGCACCGTAATTGACGATCATCCCGCCGAGCCCGGAGATCGCCGTGAAGAACTCGGCCACGATCATTGCTGTGATGCCGAGCCCGACCGAGAGGCGAATGCCGGCCATCACGTAGGGCGTCGCGGCCGGAAGTGTGATCTTGAAGAAGATGTCGCTTTCGCTGGCGCCGAAGGCGCGGCCGATCTCCAGCAGCGAGCCGCGCACGTCCTTGATGCCGGCGTAGGTGTTGATGATCACGGGAAAGATCGCAATCGAAATGAGAATCGTTAGCTTGCCAGCGGTCTCCAGCCCGGCCCACAGGATGATGAGGGGCAGGAGCGCGATCCGCGGAGTCACGTAGAGCGCGTTGACGAAAGGGTCGAGCGTGTATTCGATGAACCACCACTGGCCGAGCATCACGCCGAGCGCGATGCCGCCGACTATCGAAACGGTCATTCCGACCGTAAACAGCAACAAGCTTTCCTTGAGCGCCACGGCGAGATCACCGCTCAGGATGACCTCCCAGGTCGCCACGAACACCTTTGTCGGCGAGCTGAGAAAGAGTGGGCTGACCGAACGCCCGAAGTACTCCCACGCGATGAAGAAGATAGCGACGACGACAACGCGGATCAGGTTGGGATGCAGGCGCAGGAAGCGAACCGCCGCCGCGCCCGGGCTTAGTTCCCGGCCTGCGACCGGTTCCCTGCTAGCCATCGGGCGGCGGCCGGCCCGCGATGCCGCTACCTAGGCGGCTTCGATGTGACGGATCGCGCCGCCCTCGGCGCCGAGCGCCTTGACCCGCTCCTGATCGTACATGTCCTGCCAGAAGCGATAGGAGAAGGTGCTGACGCCCTGCGTCTGGATCGGCGGCAGATCGAGGGCGATCGCATCGCCCGCCAGATAGACCTCCTTGATCAACGCCTTGTCCAACAGCACCGACACGTTCATGAGCGGATTGCCGTCGACGACGATCAAATCGGCATGACGGCCCGCCGCGAGCGCCCCAAGGCGTTCGCCGTCCGACAGGAACGAGGCGCTCACCGAGGTCGCCGAACGCAGTGCCTCGGCCGGCGTGAAGCCGAGATACTTGACGAAGAGCTCGATCTCGCGGGCATGCCATTCGCCGTAGGGCGTGATAGCGAAACCCGAATCGGTGCCGGTCATGAAGGGTACGCCCGCCTTATGCGCGGTGCTCAGCGACTTCATGGCCACGGCCCACTCGGCCGAGCCGATGTCGGGCCGCACCCGCTTGAAGGAGGGATCGCTGGGCTGGGTGAACGTGATGTTGTTGTAGGGCAGCGTGAGCGTCGGGCAGATCGCGCAACCGTTCTCGAGCACCGCCGCGAGCCCCTCCTCGTCCATCCATGACGCATGGAAGATCACGTCGGCCGCGGCCCGCGCCGAATACAACGTGCCCTCGCGGCCGCGCGCGTGCATCACCACCTTCTTGCCCAGGCGGTGGCATTCCGTAACCATTTTGGTCGTCTCCGCCTGATTGAACGAGGCCACCAGCTCACCCTTGTCGTTGAGCTGTTTGCCGTCCATCGCGAACTTCACGAAATCCACGCCGTCCTTGACCTGGGCGCGAATGACCTCGATCGCCTCGGTCACGTTTTGCACCAAGTGGCCGATCGATGTCTCCGGGCATCCGAACCAGGACGGGTAGTAGTCGGTTAACCCCTGCCGGCTGGTGATGTAGGGGCCAGAGCAAGTGATCCGTGGCCCTGGGAACATGCCGGCGTTGATCGCGTCGCGGGCCGAGATCGGCACGCGGGCGGAGCCGCCAGGATCGGCCATCGACGTATAACCCGCGGCCAGCAGACGCTGTGCGTTCAGCACCGCCCGAATGGCGCGAAACTCGACGGCCGCATAGAGGTCGATGTCTTCCTCGCACTGCGCGTTGCCGTATGAAAGATGGGTGTGGATATCGGTGAGGCCCGGCATAACGAAATACTTCGAGTGGTCGACGATCTCGTCGCCCGCCTCAGCCTGCGGTGCCTTGTCGGAGGGCCCGACATAGGTGAGGAGGCCGTCCTCGATGACCAGGGTCTGATCGCTCTCGGCGTCGTCGCCGAGGCCGTCGAACAGGGTGCCGCACTTGATGTGTCTGGCCATCGTTTTTCCTCTTGAGCAGGTCTCAGCGTCAAGGGCGCCACGCGGACACCGCTTTCGTCTACGCTAGTCCTGGGGTGATCGGCTGGTCAAGCCCGATCCACGGCGCGCGACGCCTTGGGTGCCGCAGGCTGCGGCGCCAGCTGCCGGGCGCGCGCCAGCCGCCGGCTGCGTCTGCGGGCCGCGCGCGCCGTGCGCGCCGCGCGGTAGCGCAGCACGAACCGCACGCCCCACCAGAAGCCGAGTGCACCGCCGACCACCGCGTAGGGAAGCGAGCCGACGAGCAGCGTCAGGCCAAAGTCCTTGACCGCAATGGACAACGTCGCCCGCGCCGACTCCAGGATCCCGGTGCCGGAAGCGAAGGCCTGCGAGAACAGGGTGGCGAACACGTCGTAGCCGGCGAGGTCGGACCAGCGCCCGAACATGATCTGACCGGTGACGTAGAACAGGTAGTAGATCGGGACCATGGTCAGCGGGTTGCTGATCCAGGTCCAGGCGAGCGCCATGATCAGGTTGAAGTTCCAGCCGAACAGGCGGCGCCCGAGCGTCCACGTCGCGAACACCGCCGCCATCTGCACGCCGACCGTCGGAGTCAGCCCCCACACAATGCCGACGAGTATGCCGCGAGCCGAATATTCGGGCGGGTGCTGGCTTCGCTTCAGCGGGACGATGAGGCGATGCGACGCGAGCCGCATCAAGCGGTCCGTCCACGTATATCGGCGAAACTTCGACACTGGTCGTTCCCAAACCGACAACCGCGCCACCCAGCCAATGGGGCGCGAATCCGTCATGCAGTCGTGCCCCAGGGATGTAGCCCCCGTCGGCCGCGAAGACAAGTGCCGCGACGCCGCGGCGCGCTTGCGCACGACGTGCTGCCGCGGAACAATCGACGCGAGCCATGGCGGGAGGCCGTTTCAGGATGGGGCGAGGGCGTTGGATCGTCGCGGTGGTTGTGCTGATAGCGCTTCCCCTAGGCACTCCCGCAAAAGGCGACGACGGCGGTGCCGCGGTATGGCGCGCCGAGTTCCCAGCCACCGACTTCGCGCGCCGCTCCATCGATCTCGGCGAGATCGTCACGGACGGGCCGCGCCGCGACAGTATCCCGCCGATCGACATGCCGCGCTTCGTCGGCGCCGCAAGCGCGACCGGCATCGGCTCGATGGAGCCAGTGGTCAGCGTCACGATCGCCGGAGATGCCCGCGCCTACCCGCTGCGCATCCTGCTGTGGCACGAGATCGTCAACGACACCGTGGCCGGCGTGCCGGTGTTGGTGAGCTACTGCCCGTTGTGCAACTCGGCAGTCGTCTTCGACCGGCGCGTGGCCGGGCGCACCCTCGACTTCGGCAATACCGGCCGCATTCGCCACTACGACATGGTGATGTATGACCGCCAGACGGAGAGCTGGTGGCAGCAGTTCCTCGGCGAGGCGATCGTCGGGACGCTCACGGGTACCCGCCTCGCGATGGTGCCGGCGCGCCTCGAGTCGTTCGCGCTATTTCGTCAGCGTGCCCCCGAGGGCAAGCTGCTGATCCCCGACGACGCGCGCGCCCGCCCCTATGGCCTCACGCCGTATGAGGGCTACGACTCCGCGTCGGGCTCCGTGCGCATGCCCTACCGCCTGCCGGACGGGCTCGCGCCGTTCGCACGTGTCGTCGTGGTCGGCACGCAGTCGTGGAGCCTGGCGCTGGTGCGCGCCCGAGGCGTGGTCAGGGCCGGCGATCTGGAGCTGCGCTGGACGCCCGGCCAGAACTCGATCCACGATACGCGCGCCGTCGTGCTCGGTCGCGACGTCGGCAACGTCGTGGTGCAGCGCCGCACCACCGTCGGGCTCGAGGACGTCCCCTACGACGTGAGCTTCGCCTTCGCCTTCCGCGCCTTCCACCCCGACGGGGTGATCCACCTCGAATGAAGCCTCAAGCGGGAGCGGCACCGGGGCCGAGGCGGTCGGGCTCGGCGCCGCGGGTCGAGCCGTCATATTGCGGTAGGGAATCACCGATTTGGAACCACGTCACTTTCGAGCCGACGTAGCAATGGAACTCGGCCTCCGGGCCGTGCCCGGGACGGGCTCGGTCATCAAGGGTCGCCGGCGCATAGGCCCGCATGTCGGCGGACCCGGGGACATCCAGGAATAGGCTGCAGCCGCAAGTCTTGCAGAAGAGCCGGCGTACGTTTTCGGAGCTGTCGAAGGCGGCGAGATTGTCCTCGCCGCGCTCGAGTTGAATCTCGTCGCGGCGCATGACGGCAAAGGTGACGAATGTCGCCCCGGTGCTCTTGCGGCACATCGAGCAGTGGCAATGGAACACCGTTCTCGGGGGCGCGAGGACGCGGTAGCGCACGGCACCGCACTGACAGCCGCCGGCGAGCGGAAAGTAGACCATGCCCAATTCCTCCCTTCAGCCCGGCCTCTGCCGTACACGGCCGTCATCCTCGCACGGGAGGGCCGGCGCGCGCGACTCCGTACCGGGTTTCGCCCCCGCGATAGTCTTTGCGGCTGTCGCGCCAGCCCGGCTCGATCTCGTGAGAGGGAAGACGACGTGATCCTCGACAAGCTCGTTGAGTTTGTGCACGGCCCCCATCCGATGGCCATCGGAACCCGCGACTCCAAGTTACGGCCGTCGGTCGCGTTCGTTGCCGGTGCCGTCGCCAATGCGAGCGAAGACACCATCACGATGTTCCTCCCCGTCGCCGAGAGCGAGCGGACGACGGGCAACCTCGAGGAAAACGGAGTGGTCGCGCTCACGGTGTGCGAGCCGATGAGCCACGAGACCTACCAGTTCAAGGGCCGCCACGTGTCCTCGCGGCCGACCGATGAAAGGACATCGCCATTCAAGACATTTATCAGAGCAAGCTGATCGCGCATTTTAGGCAGGCCGGTATCGACGCTGGACACTTGGCCGCACACGCGCCGCACCCCAGTCTCGCCATCACCTTCAAGATCGAGGACGTCTTCGTGCAGACGCCTGGCCCTGGGGCAGGCAAGAAGTTCGAGCTCGCAGCAAGACCATTCGCAACGTGCGCGAGAATCCCTATGTGTCGGCCGTCGTCAGCCACCCGGAGACGAACGACCATTGGGCGCTCGATTTGCAATACGATCGCTCGGAGACCGACGGTCCGGTGTTTGACGAAATGGACATGAAACTTGAAGCCATCGCCTCGATGACCGGCATGATCGATGTCTTCAAGCTGCGCGCCGCCGACATCTACCAGGCGCACGCAGTCACCCGGCTCAAGGCCCGTGCGGAGAGCTAAGCGCGAGGCCACGCCGGTCTGCTGCGAGCCGCTCTGATGTCGGCCCACGGCGAGCGCGTGACCTCCGGCACGCCCGACGACCTAGCTGCCGTGGGCGACCAGCTCGCGCGCAAGACCGAAGAGATCAGGATCATCCAGCAGGTCTCCTCGGAGATCAACGCGACCCTCGATCTCGGCGCCATTCTCGAGATCACGCTCAAGGCCATGGATGCGGCCCCGGGCTTCAAGCACGGCATGATTCTGCTCGCCGACGTGGCCGGGGAGAAGCTGGTGCTTGCGGCGAGCCGCGGCTACGAAGATGCCGGAATCGGCGCCGAGGTCGGGGTCGGCCAGGGCATCATCGGCGTCGTCGCCAAGCGCCGGCGCATCATGCGAATGGGCAACATCCAGGCGCAGCTCACCTACCTCACCGCGGTACGCTCGCAGGTCGAGGGAGCCGCAGTGCGCCCCACAGCCAAGATCGTGCTACGCTGAGGGCCCCTGTGTGCACCTCCTCAGCCGGCTAGCTCGCGCGCGATCGCGTGGAGCCTGGGCTTGAGCTCGAAGCCGAGGCCCGGCACCTCGGGCAGGTTGATGAAGCCGTCCTCGACCCGGCAGCCTTCGGGCAGACCGCTGAACAGGGTCGGCCCCGGCAGGCCCGATTCGTGACCGCGGAGGCCGAGCCCGCCCGCCGCATGAAGCGCCATCATGTGCCCCGCGTGGGGTAGGCACCGCGACCGCGACCAGCCGTGGTCCTCCAGCATGTCGAGAATGCGAAAGTACTCGACCAGCCCGTAGCTCAACGCGATATCGAACTGCAGGATGTCCACTTCAGGGCGCAGCCCGGCATAGCGGACGAGGTTCGTCGCATCGGCAAGCGAATGTAGGCTCTCGCCCGTGGCCATGGCGCCGTCGTAGCGCTCGACGAGGCGCGCCTGAAGATCGAAGTCGAGCGGATCGATGGGCTCCTCCACCCACGCCAGCCCGTAGGGCGCGACGGCGTCGAGAAAGGCCTCCGCGGCCGGCGCATCGAAGCCCGCGTTGGCGTCGACCGCGACCCGGCCGCGCGTAGGCACGAGCGCAAGCGCGGCCTCGATCCGGCGCAGGTCATCGGCCAGGGGGACGCTGCCGGCCTTGATCTTGACGTGCGTGTAGCCGGCGTCGACGGCGCGTTGCACCGCCTCCCCTATCTCTCGGGGGCCGGCATCGGGGGCGTAGTTGCCGAGCGATGCATAGGTGAACACGCGCGCGCACTCGGGCGCCCGGCCGGATCTCTCGGCGAGGACGCGCCACAGGGGCTTGTCCTCGATCTTGGCGACGAGGTCCCAGATCGCCGTATCGAGCAGGCCGACCGCACCGGCGCGCTCGCCGTGCGCCCCGCCCTTCTCGCCCCGCATGACCACGGCCCACACAGCCGCCGGGTCGAGGTTCGTGCCCTCCGCCGCCATCAGCGAGGCTGGGTCGGCGGCCAGCAGCCGCGGCCGCAGGCGCTCCATCAGGAGCGATCCGTGGGCGAAACGGCCGACGCCATCGAACCCGAACCCGACGAGAGGACGGCCATCGCGCACGACGTCGGTGAGGACGGCGACCGCGCTCGCGGTGACCTCGCCGGCGCCGGTTGGCGGCGGGTCGGCCAGCAAGGGCACGGTGCGCTCGCGAACGTCGACAATGCGCATTTGGGTTGCCCGGTGCGTGCGCCGTGTCAGTAGGTTGCCGAAAGGCCGCCGTCGACCACCAGGCAGTGGCCGTTGACGTACTTGGCCTCGTCGGATGCAAGGAAGAGCGCGGCATGGGCGATATCCCAGGCGTCCCCCATCTTCTTGGTCGGCGAGCGCGCATCGCGCGCGCGGATCCAGGCGTCGGTCCCGCCGGCCGCTTCGATCGCGCCGTCCATGCCGTGCACGATCATCGGCGTATTGATGAGCCCCGGCAGCACGGCGTTGGCGCGGATGCCCTTGGCGGCGTACTCGACCGCGATGTACTGCGTGAGCTGATTGACCGCGCCCTTGGAGGCGCCGTAGGCGACGGCGGGACGCCCGGCCCGGATGCCGGCGACCGAGGAGACGTTGACGATGGCGCCCGCGCCCTGCGCCTCCATGATCGGCAGCGCGTACTTCGCGGTCAGGAACATGCTGCGCACGTTCACCGCCATGATCCGGTCCCAGCGCTCGGTCGGGACGTCCACGGGCCCGCCATAGGTGTAGATGCCGACATTGTTGTGGAGTACGTCGACGCGCCCGAACTCGGCCATGCAGGACTCGACCAGGCCAGCGACCGCGCCCTCCTCGGACACGTCGGCCGTGCCGCTCGCGCAGCCCAAGCCCTCGCCCGCAATGATGTCCGCCGTCGCCGCCAGCGCCTCGGGGTCGATGTCGACGAGAAAAACCTTGGCGCCCTCGCGCGCGAACAGCACCGCCGCCGCCTTGCCGTTGCCCCACCCCTCGCCGATCGATCCCGCACCGGTGACAATCGCTACCTTGCCCTCGAGCCGTCCGGTCATCGCCGCCCCCTCCAAGTCTCGGCCCCGCCCGCGCCAAAACGGCGAAGCGCCCGACCGTATGAAGTTAAGCCTTGATATTGTCGGTAGGAGGGACGCGAACCCCCGACACGCGGATTATGATTACACGCTGGTCTGTTTCCATCAACGTCCATTTTGGTGAAAACTGACCAGATTTCAGGACGTTAAGTCGTGGTGGGCCCGTGTACCCACGATGGCACGTTCCGCGAAAGTCTACGCTGCGACACGGTCTGAGTCGTCGTCTCGGCGCCATGCTCGACTGGTGTGGGGAGAGCTTGGAGCCCGGTGACGGGGCGCATCACCGGCATTGCCGCCAAGCCACCTGGCCCGGTTCTACTTCGCGGAGGCCGGCACAGCCGAAGCGTTCAGGCGGCGTGGCAGCGCTAGCCCTATTACAGCTAGCGCGACCCGATGGCGGTCAGGGCGGTTAGGTGGAGCGAAAGGCCGGCCGGGATCAGGAAGGGAGCGAGGAAGCGGAGCGGCCGTGGCCGAGCAAACTTATTGGTAGTAACTTTCATACGACTCAGTCGACATCAGCGCTTTGAGGCGGTTGCGGGTAGCTCGCCAGGTTTCGTCGCCTTCCTCGCTACCAACCGGTACCGCGGCCGATTCGAAGTCGTGAATTACGATAGCGCTGATGTATTGCATCGAAAAATCGACCAACTGTTGATGCAGTGGGGCTTCGGCGTAGGCAGCAAATGCCTCGACGGATTCAAATGCGGCAATAATAGCGTAGGGATAGTCCGCTGATTTGCTATTGAGATTGCGGCAATAAGCGTAGTTGACGATTCCGCCGAGGCTCGAGCGAATGCGCACGGCGTAGTCGTGGATGCGACGGTGGACGTCTTCGCCGACATCCCGCTCATAGCGAAACAAAACGACGTGATGATACATCTGCCAGGGCCCCGCGCCGGCGCTAGGCTAACCAGCCGTCGTCATCGTCCTGATCGAGGAGTCGCTGGTCGCTCATCCTGTGCGCGATCATCAGACGGCGTGCAGGCTGCGGAACCAGATGCGTCGCGAGGTCGACGGCCGGCCGGATACCGAGATCGCGGCCCACACTACCATAAGGCCGGCGTGGACGTCACGGCGCTCCGCTCGCTCGCGGAGATTGTTCGACGCAGAGTACACGCAGTTCCAAAAAGGCCTGCCTAACGCATTACAGAAAGAGCCCCGATATCCAAAGGATATCAGGGACTTATGCTGGTAGCGGAGGAGGGACTCGAACCCCCGACACGCGGATTATGATTCCGCTGCTCTAACCAGCTGAGCTACTCCGCCCCACGGTGGCTTGCGCGCGTATAGGTCGGGCCAATGGGACTGTCAAGCGGCGTAGCCGGCGGCGCGCAGGTCCTGGCGCGGCGCGTTCGCGGCCGCGATCCAGCCGCCGCCGAGGAGCCGTTCGCCATCGTAAAAGACGCAAGCCTGACCGGGCGCCACGCCCTCGGCCGGCGCGGCCAGCTCGACCTCGCAGGCGCCATCCTGCTTGATACGGATGGTGGCCGCGCGGCCTTCATCGCGCGAGCGCAGCTTGACGCTAGCCGACACGCCGCCCGCTTCGGCGGCTTCCCGTCCGTCCGCCGCGAGCCAGTTGACCTCGCGTAACCTGACGAGCGTCCGCCCGAGGGCCGCCTTGGGTCCGACCACGACGCGGCGGCGAACAGCATCGATCGCGACGACGTAGAGCGGCGCGCCGCCGCCGCCGATGCCGAGCCCGCGGCGCTGGCCGACCGTGAAGTGGACGACGCCCTCGTGGCGGCCGCGCACGTAGCCCTCGGTGTCGACGATATCGCCGGGCTCGGCGGCGCCCGGGCGCAGGCGCTCGATGGCGCCGGCATAGTCGCGGTCGGGCACGAAGCAGATGTCCTGGCTATCCGGCTTCTCGGCCACGGGCAAGGCATAGCGCCGCGCCAGCGCGCGGGTCTCATTCTTGTCCATGGCGCCGAGCGGGAAGCGCAGGAACGCGAGCTGCGCCGGCGTCGTCGTGAACAGAAAATAGCTCTGATCGCGGCCCTCAGCGATGGCCCGCAACAGCCGGGGCTCGCCCGGCCCATCGGCGCGGCGCACGTAGTGGCCGGTCGCCATGGCGTCGGCACCGAGATCGCGTGCCGTCTTCATCAGGTCGCGGAACTTCACCGTCTGATTGCACATCGCGCACGGGATCGGCGTCTCGCCGCGGCGATAGCTGTCGGCGAAGGGGGCGATGACGGAGTCCGCGAACCTGCGCTCGTAGTTGAGCACGTAGTGCGGAATGTCCAATGCCTCGGCGACACGCCGGGCGTCGTGGATGTCCTGGCCGGCGCAGCATGTCCGGCTCGCGCGCGTCGCCGCACCGTGATCGTAGAGCTGCAGGGTGACGCCAATGACCTCGTGCCCGCGCTCCTTGAGCAGCGCGGCGACGACGGACGAATCGACGCCCCCCGACATGGCGACTACGATGCGGCTTGCACCCCGATCCAGGGTCATGCCCGCCTGCTCCCTGGGGTCAGTCGTGGCGAATCGCGCGGCACTATAGGCCACACCGACATCAGGGCAAACCGATTCTCGGCGCCCCCGCCATGGCCTCAACGCGTCCTTAACCACGCCTCTGTACGCGCCCTTAACCACGCCTCTGTACGCGCCCTTAACCACGCCCCTGCTAATGAGGGCCCTACCCGCCATGGCCCAGACAGAAACGAATTTCACCACATCGAGCGCGGCTTTGAGTTCATGGGGGAGAGGTGCGCGACCGGCAAGGCGCCGGCGGATATCGACGTGCCGCCGATCGCGGATGAGGACTGAGGCGTGCGATCCTAGGCGCCTCTCAGTCGCTGGCGAGGTAGGTAAACCAGTCCCTGGTCGCGGCTTCGATGTTTTCCGGCGTCCACACCGGGGCGTCGCGCCAATAGTCGATGTTGTCGAGCATCGTGCGCACGCCCTCGACGATCCCTACCCGGGGCTGCCAGCCGAGGGCGCCGGCAACCTGCGGCGGGGCCAGGGGTATTGGCGTGGTGCTCTGCGGGGCGAGGACATCGTGTACGACCAGCACCGGAATACCGAACAGCTGCTCGGCGATCGTCATCGTGATGTACTGCTCGCCGTCGCCGTCGGGGCGTGCGGCGCCATTGGCCTTCTCGGCCGCCTTCGTCGCCATTTCAGTCATGCTGCGTCCCCATTTATCGACAATGTCTGCGAGAGCGCGGCCAACAGGGCGTCGCGATCAAATTTCGCTATGTAATCGATGAAACCGGCCTCGCGCCCGCGGTCGAGGTGCGCCACCTCGGAGCGGGAGGAAAGCGCCACGATGGGCGTGTTCTGCCACCGGGGTCCCTTCTTGATCGTTTCGGCGAACTCGAACCCGTCCATGCCGGGCATCTCGATGTCGCTGACGATGACGTCGAAATCCTCGCCTCCGTCGCGCAGCTCCAGGGCCGTGTCCGCGTCGTAAGCGGTCTTGACGTCGTACCCGGCCGTGGTCAGCACCGGCGCGATCAGGTTGAGGAAGAAGGTGCTGTCATCGACCAGCAGGACGCGCTTGCCCGTAGCTGTGCCGCCGTTGCTCGCGCCGCCGCTCTGGAACCAGTCCTCGAAGGCCGTGGTCAGATAGCGGGTGGTGTCGATGATCGCCGTCGCCTCGCCGTTGAGGACGGCGGTGCCGATGAGACCGTCGCGCTTCGCCGAGAGCTCGACCTCGAGGTGCTCCTCGACGATGTCGGTGATCTCGTCCACGAGCAACCCCATCGAGCGGCCGTGGTCGGCGAACACGAGAACCGGCTGGCGTCCGTTCTCCTTGAGCGCACACCCCTCCTCGAGCTTGATCAGGGGCATCAGCCGGCCGCGGTATTGCACGACGATGGAGCCGTTCGCGACCTCGATGTCGCTCACCGGGATCTCCTCGAGGCGCGCGATCAGGGCGAGCGGCACTGCCTTGGGCTCCTCGCCGCCGGCGCGGAAGAGCAGGAGCGCCACCTTGTCGTCCCCAACGTCGCTGCGCTTGGCGACTTCCGCCGCCGCGTCGGTTTCGGAGACGCTGGCTTCGCCGACGGATGCGGCGATCCCGTTGGGGTCGAGGATCATGATGACGCTGCCGTCGCCGAGAATGGTGTTACCGGAATAGATGTTGAGGTGGCGCAGCAGCGGTGCCGCCGGTTTGACCACGATCTCCTCGGTGTCGAAGACGCGGTCGACGACGATGCCGAACGTGTGAGCGCCGACTTGGCTGACGACGATAAAGGCCTCTGCCGACGCTTCGCTGCCCGCGGACGCCTCGACCGGCATGTTCAGCACCTGACGCAGGTAAACCAACGGCAGCAGTCGCTCGCGCAGCCGGAACACGGGCGTCTCGTTGATCGTCTCGATGCGGTGGTCGCCGTCGGTCGACACGCCGACGAGCTCGACGACACTGAGCTGTGGTATCGCGAAGCGCTCGCCGCCGCAGGCGACGATGAGCGCCGAGACGATCGCCAGCGTCAACGGGATCTTGATCGTGAACGAGGTGCCCTTGCCCTCCTTCGACTTGAGCTCGACCGTGCCGCCGATACGCTCGATGTTGGTCCTGACGACGTCCATGCCGACGCCGCGGCCCGACACGCTCGTGACCTGGGCCGCGGTGGAAAAACCCGCCCGGAAGATGAACTGCAATATCTGCTGGTCCGTCATGCCCTGGACTTCGGCCTCGGTCGCGAGGCCGTTGGCGATCACCTTCTTGCTGATCGCGTCGACGGCCAGGCCGCGCCCATCGTCACCGATCTCGATAATGATGTGGCCGCCTTCGTGAAAGGCCTTCAACGTGATGCGGCCGGTCTCCGGCTTCCCCAGCTGCAGGCGGGTATTCGGGTCTTCGAGGCCGTGATCGGCGGCGTTGCGCACCATGTGGGTGAGCGGGTCCTTGATCATCTCGAGGACCTGACGATCGAGCTCGGTGTCGGCGCCGCGCATGTCGAGGTCGATCTTCTTGCCGAGCTCCACGGCGAGGTCACGAATAATGCGGGGCAGCTTGGCCCACGCGTTCCCGATCGGCTGCATGCGCGTCTTCATGACGCCTTCCTGCAGATCGGTCGTGACATGGCTGAGGCGCTGGAGCGGCACCGCGAAGTCGTTGTCGTTGAGGCCCCGAACCATTTGCAGCAGCTGGTTGCGCGTGAGCACCAGCTCGCTGACCATCGTCATCAGGTTTTCGAGCAGGTCGACGCTGACACGGATTGACTGGTTGGCGACCGAGGACTCGCCGGGCTCGGGCTTGCCGGAGCTGGCCGGCGCCGGCGCCGCCGCCGCGTTTGACGGCGACTCGGCAGGCTCCTGCTCGGGCCTCGCGCCGCCGTCGCGCTCGGCGCGGGCCACGGCCCGATTGACCGGCCCCTCGGCGGTACGAAAGGCTGCCTCCAGCTCGTCCTCGCGAACGCTCGTGCCGGCGGCATCGGGCTCGTCGTCGGCCGCGGTCGTCGCGACGTCGGCCGCAGCAGCGACGGGCGCCTCGGGGGCGTCGTCGAAGTCCGGCGCGGCGGCTTCGGGGGCCGGCGGAGCTCCAGCTTCCGCGAAGGCATTGAGCCGTTCCGTGATATCCGAATCATCGCCCTCCGGCTCGGCTTGGCTCGCCTCGAGAAACGCGATGATTTCCTTGATGCGGTCGATGGCCTTTAGAATCAGGGTCACCGCCTCGGGTGTTACCTCGATCTCATTGTCGCGGACCTTGCCGAGGACGTTCTCGGAGGCGTGGGCGACGCGCTCCAGCCGTGGCAGGCCGAGAAAGCCGCAAGTTCCCTTGATCGTGTGAACGAGCCGAAAAATGTTGTCCAGCAGCTTCGGGCTGTTGGGGTCCTGCTCGAGCCTGACCAACTCCACGTCGAGCACGTCGATACTCTCGTTGGTTTCGGTCAGGAATTCGGTAAGAAGTTCGTCCACGATCGCCACCTTCTTGCTGCGAGCCAGGCCCGGGTTTGCGGTGGCTTTTACGGCTCGCGGCGCCGCCCACCGCTTCGGCCAAGAAAATGGCGGAAACAGTTTAAGAACGCGTAAAGTAATACTTACAATTTCGCTTTAATCGCCATGTGCTTACGGCGCCACCGCGGGCACGCGCGCCTCGATGGCGACTTGCCCGGCCTCGGCCGCGACGAGGCCGACCTCGCCGCCGAGGTCGATCGCGAGGTGGGCCGTCAGGTGGGCCTGGACGGTGCGGGCATCGAGCTCGCGGCCCTCAACCTCGCCGCCCAGCGCGAGCTCGAAGGCATCGGCGAGGCCGGCGTTCCTGCCGGCGGCGACAACTCGGATCCGAAAGCCCTCGTCGACCACGGTAGGCCGTACCGCGATCGAGCCGCCGCGAGGCAGCGCTTCCGAAGCTAACACTATGATGTTTAAGAGTAATTGTAGATGGGTCATTCTCATCTCGGGGCCATCGTCCGGCCAGTCGAGCTCGATCTTGCCGGCCTCGACCATCGCCCGCATAATCCGCTTGGCGGCGTCGAGGGTCGGTGCCACCGAGCCGGCGCTGCCAAACGCCCAGCGGTAGAACTGAACGCGAGTAGATGCCTCGGCGGCGCTGAACGCGATCAGGTCGAGCGTTTGCTCGCGAAGAGTGGCGTCGTTGTCGTCGGACAGGATTTCAAGGCCGTTGTTGATGGCCCCGATGGGTCCGATCACATCGTGACACAGCCGCGAGCACAACAGCGCGGCAAGTCTAAACTCACTCATGGTGGCCGCTCCCCAATATCCACTCATTGACCTCAAGTAAAACCGGTGATCTATACTGAGTGCGCCGGCGGGTGGTTCAGCGGACGGAGGACAGGCAATATAGCTGGAACGGGTCCGAGCGTGGCATACGCCGCTCCCCCGGAGTGGAACGCACCCGAATAGCAATTGGTTTCCTGCTTATCCGTGACACTCCGCCTATGGGGATGTATGTTCTCAATATGTTCTGTATGAGGGGGTCACGGTTATGGGGTTCAAGGTTGCATCGCGCGTGCGTGGTCTGAACGACGAGGCGTTTCGGGAGGCCTTCGGCACCAAGGAGCAGTGCCGCGCGGCGCTGGTCCGGCTGCGCTGGCCGGGCGGCTTCGTCTGCCCCTGCTGCGGCCATCGGGAGCATTGCGTGTTGGCGGGTCGGGGTCTCTATCAATGCAACCGGTGCAAGAAGCAGACATCGCCCACGGCGGGCACGATCTTCCACGCGACCAAGCTGCCGCTGACAGTCTGGTTTGCCGCCATCCACCTGATCGTGACGGCGAAGAACGGCATCTCGTCGGTGGAACTCGGCCGCCGTCTCGGGGTCAAGCAGCCGACGGCCTGGGCCGTGAAGCACAAGATCATGGCGGTGATGGCGCGGCGCGAGGGGGAGACGGCGCTTACGGGGCGGGTCGAGATGGACGACGCCTATCTCGGCGGGGTGCGCTCCGGCGGCAAGCGGGGCCGCGGCGCGGCGGGCAAAACGCCCTTCGTGGCGGCGGTCTCGACCAGTCCCGAGGGGCGCCCGCGCAAGCTGAAGCTGGCGCCGGTCAAGGGCTTCCGCAAGCGCGAGATCGCGCGCGGCGCCAAGCACTGGCTGGCCCCCGGCGCGGCGGTTGTGACGGACCGCCTGGGCTGCTGGAGCGCACTCGAAGAAGCCGCCTGCAGCCACCAGGCGATCCGCACCGGGTCGGGCCGCCAGGCGGCCCGCATGGCATCGTTCAAATGGGTGAACACGACGCTCGGCAACATCAAAAGCGCGATCACCGGGACTTATCGCAAGCTCGGCCCCGACCATGCCGGACGCTATCTCGCCAGCTTCGCCTGGCGCTACAACCGGCGCTATCAACTCCAGACAATGATCCCGCGTTTCGTCCATAGCGCCGCACGAAACCAGCCCATGCCCTATCGCCTCCTCATCGCCGGATGACTTTCAGGGATAAGCAGGATTGGTTTTACACGCCTGCTCTATTTTGCGAAAGTCCGTGGCGGTTGTGGGCTCTGAAGGGCGACGGCATGCCGGCGGCGGGCGTAGACCTCAAGAAATCTCGGCATCCCGGCTCCGGGAGGCGCCGCGACAAGTTCCGTGAAAGGGGTCGCCCGCTCGACCCCGCGGCGCGCGCCGAGGTGCAGGCCCTGCTCGGTGAGCGGCCGCGGCGGCGCGACCTCCTGATCGAGCACCTTCACCTCCTGCAAGACCACTACGGTCACCTGTCGGCCCGACATCTCGTGGCCTTGGCGGCCGACATGCGTCTCGCGCTCGCGGAGGTTTATGAGGTTGCGACGTTCTACGCGCATTTCGACGTCGTCAAGGAGGGCGAGACCCCGCCGCCGGAGCTCACGATCCGGGTCTGCGACGGCCTCAGCTGCGAGATCGGCGGCGCGCGCGATTTGTTGTCCGACCTCGGCTCACGCTTTGGCGGCGACATCAGGGTGATAGCCGCCTCGTGCGTGGGCCGCTGCGAGGCGGCGCCCGTGGCCGCGCTCGGCCACCACTACATCACGGCTGCGACCGTCGCGCGCGTTGCCGACCACGTCGAGCGCCGCGCGACCGAGCCGGTGCTTCCGGCGTACAGGACCTTCGATGCCTACGCAAAAGACGGCGGCTACCGGCTGTTGGGGGCCTGCCTCGATGGGCGCCGCACCGTCGATGAGGTTATCGGCGCGCTGGCCGAGGCTGGGCTCCGCGGGCTCGGCGGCGCCGGGTTCCCGGCGGCTCGCAAGTGGGAGTTCGTGCGTGCCGAGCCGGCGCCACGGCTGCTCGCCGTCAACGCCGACGAGGGCGAGCCCGGCACCTTCAAGGACCGCTACTACCTCGAGCGCGACCCGCATAGGTTCCTCGAGGGCACCCTCATTGCGGCCTGGGCTGTCGAGGCCGACGACGTTTACATCTATTTGCGGGACGAATACCCAGAGTTGCGGCTCGTCCTGGCGCGGGAGATCGAGCAACTCGAGCGCGAAGCCGTGAGCCCGGCGCGGCTCCACCTGCGTCGCGGCGCCGGCGCCTACATCTGCGGCGAGGAATCGGCGATGCTCGAAAGCATCGAGGGCAAGCGCGGCCTGCCCCGCCATCGCCCGCCCTACCCGGCGCAGGTCGGCCTGTTCGGCCAGCCGACGCTGATCCACAACGTGGAGACCTTGTACTGGATCCGCGACCTGGTCGAGCAAGGTCCCGATTTCTTCACCCAACACGGCCGCAACGCGCGCAAGGGGCTGCGCAGCTTCTCGGTCTCGGGTCGGGTGCGCGATCCGGGCGTTAAACTCGCGCCCGCCGGCATCACCGCGCGCGAACTGATCGACGAGTACTGCGGCGGCATGGCACCGGGCGAGACACTCACGGCCTATCTGCCGGGTGGAGCGTCCGGTGGCCTTCTGCCGGCATCGCTGGCCGACATCCCGCTCGACTTCGGCACCCTCGAGGAGCATGGCTGCCTGATCGGCTCGGCCGCCATTATCGTGCTATCGGACAAGGACAGCGTCGCCGCCGCCGCCCGCAACCTGCTGCGCTTCTTCGCGCACGAGAGCTGCGGCCAGTGCACGCCGTGCCGGGTCGGCTCGGAAAAGGCGGTGCAGCTGATGGCCGAGCCGGTGTGGAATACGGCCCTCTTGGAAGAGCTGTGCACGGTCATGGCGGATGCGTCGATCTGCGGGCTCGGTCAGGCGGCCGTCAATCCGGTGCGCATGACGATCCGGCACTTCGCCGAGGAAATTTCGTGAGCGACGACGTCACGTTCGTCCTCGACGGTGCCGAGGTCACCGCGCAAGACGGGGAGTCGATCTGGCAGGTGGCGAGGCGCGGCGGCACCGTGATTCCGCACCTGTGCTGGTCGACCGCCGCGACCTACCGCGCCGACGGCAATTGCCGGGCGTGCATGGTGGAGATCGAGGGCGAACGAGTGCTCGCCGCGTCGTGCATTCGCAAGCCGACCCCGGGCATGGTCGTGACCACGGCGAGCGAGCGCGCGACGACGGCGCGCCGGCTGGTCATGGAGCTCCTACTCGCCGATCTGCCGGCGCGCGATGCGAGCCCCGATCCGAGCTCATCGCTGTGGCAGTGGGCGGACGCGATGGGGCAGCGGGAGAGCCGGTTTCCGGCGCGCGATACCGTGGCGGCAGACCTCAGCCACCCCGCCATGGCCGTCAATCTGGAGGCCTGCATCCACTGCAATCTCTGCGTGCGCGCGTGCCGCGACGTCCAGGTCAACGACGTCATCGGCATGGCCGGGCGCGGCGCCCACGCCAAGATCGTGTTCGACTTCGACGACCCGATGGGCGAGAGCACGTGCGTGGCATGCGGCGAATGCGTGCAGGCGTGCCCCACCGGCGCGCTGATGCCGGGGGGCGGGCTCGCCACGGTCACGCCCGACAAACGGGTCGACAGCGTCTGCCCCTATTGCGGGGTCGGGTGCCAGCTCACCTACCACGTCAAGGACAACGAGCTCCTTTACGTTACCGGCCGCGAAGGCCCGGCCAATCTCGGGCGGCTCTGCGTCAAGGGCCGATTCGGCTTCGACTACGTGAAGCACCCGCACCGCCTGTCCAAGCCATTGATCCGCAAGGCCGATGCCCCAAAGAGCGTTTCCCTCGAGATCGACCCGGCCAACCCGCTCACCCATTTCCGCGAGGCGAGCTGGGATGAAGCGCTGGAGGTCGCCGCTGCCGGCCTGCGCCGCGTGCGCGAGCGCGACGGCCCTTCGGCGCTCGCCGGCTTCGGCTCGGCCAAAGGGTCCAACGAGGAGGCCTATCTGTTTCAGAAGCTGGTGCGCACCGGCTTCGGCACCAACAATGTCGATCACTGCACGCGGCTGTGTCACGCGTCCTCGGTAGCGGCGCTGATGGAAACGATCGGCTCGGGCGCGGTCACCGCCCCGTTCGCCGAGTGCGCCAACGCCGACGTGATCGTGGTGATCGGCGCCAATCCGGCGGTCAACCACCCGGTCGCGGCCACCTTCTTCAAGAATGCGGTCAAGGAAGGCGCCGAACTCATCGTCGTCGATCCGCGCGGGCAGGCGCTGGCGCGCCACGCCACCCACATGCTGCAGTTCAACCCCGGGACCGACGTCGCCCTGCTCAACGCCCTCATGCACGTCATCGTCACCGAGGAACTGTACGACAGCAACTACGTTGCTGGCTTCACGGAGGGGTTCGACGCCCTGCGCCGGCACCTCGAGGCCTATGCACCCGAAGCCATGGCCCCGCTGTGCGGTATCGACGCCGATACGCTGCGTGCGATCGCGCGCAAGTACGCGACCGCCGATGCCGCCATCATCTTTTGGGGCATGGGCATCTCGCAGCACATCTACGGCACCGACAATGCCCGCTGCCTGATCTCTCTCGCCCTCATGTGCGGCCACGTCGGTCGGCCAGGAACGGGGCTGCATCCGCTGCGCGGCCAGAACAACGTCCAGGGAGCTTCCGACGTCGGTCTCATCCCCATGTTTTACCCCGACTACCAGTCGGTGACCGATGCAGGCGTGCGCGCCAAGTTCGAGGCGTTCTGGGGCACCCCGCTCGACCCCGATGAGGGCCTCACGGTGGTCGAGATCACGGACGCCGCCTTCGAGGGCCGGATCAAGGGCTTCTACATCATGGGCGAGAACCCGGCGATGTCGGACCCCAACGTCGGCCACGCCCGCGAGGCGCTGGCGCGGCTCGAACATCTCGTCGTCCAGGACCTGTTCCTCACCGAAACGGCGGCGTTCGCCGACGTGGTGTTGCCGGCCTCGGCATGGCCGGAAAAGGATGGCACGGTGACCAACACCAACCGCCAGGTGCAGATCGGGCGGACGGCGCTGGAGCTGCCGGGCGACGCCCGCCAGGACCTGTGGATCATCCAGGAAATAGCGCGGCGTATCGGGCTCGACTGGGACTACGCGCATGCGAGCGACGTGTTCGCGGAAATGCGCCAGTGCATGGAGTCGATCAAGGGCATCAGCTGGGCCCGGCTCGAGCGCGAGGATGCGGTCACCTACCCCTGCGACTCCGATGAGGATCCCGGCCAGGAGGTCATATTCGGCGACGGCTTCCCGACGCCGTCGCGGCGCGGCAAGTTCGTGCCCGCCGGGATCATCGCGCCGGACGAGCGCCCCGACGACGACTTCCCGATGGTGCTCACCACGGGGCGCATCCTCGAACACTGGCATACCGGTGCCATGACCCGGCGCGCCAGCACGCTCGATGCCCTCGAGCCCGACGCGGTCGCCCACTTGGCGCCGGGCGACCTTGCGCGGCTCGGCGTCGAGCCCGGCGGGCAGGTGCGCGTCGCGAGCCGGCGCGGCACCATCGAACTCGCCGCGCTGCTCGATTCCGGTGTGCCCGAGGGCATGGTGTTCCTGCCCTTCTGTTACGTCGAGGCGGCCGCCAACCTGCTTACCAATCCCGCGCTCGATCCCTTCGGCAAGATCCCCGAGTTCAAGTACTGCGCGGTCAAGGTGGAAAAGGCGGCCGCGATCTAGGGCGCGCCCGCAGAGGCGGGTTTGAAACCTGCCCCTACCTAGCTAGGGGACCCCGAGGAACCGCGAGAACTCCTTGAGCTCGGCGTGCACGCTGGCGGTGGCTTTCGCTTCGATCGCCCGGTAGCGCCTGAGCACCTCTTCACCGAACCGCGTCACTCGGGCGCCGCCGCCGCCGCGGCCCCCGGTCGCCGTGATCACCACCGGCTCACGGGCATGCTGATTGAGGCTGTCGACCAGCACCCAGGCGCGGCGGTAGGACATGCCGAGCTCGCGCGCCGCCGCGGAGATCGACCCCGCGCGGGCGATCGCCTCGATCAACCCGACCTTGCCCGGTCCCATTGTCGTGGCCGAACCCAGCAGGATGCGGATCTGCGGCGCCTCGCGCCGGCGTTTTGGTCGCGCCTGCGGCATGACGATCCCCGCGCTTTGGCCCATCAAGCCGCCACCGCGCCCGGGCTGTCAAGGCCGCGCGCTAGCCGAGCGCGCGTTCCGCGGCGATCAGGTCCCCGGGCTCGTTGGCATTGAAGAAGGGGTCGACGGGGGTGATCGGATAGTCGACGCAGACAATGCGATAGCGCGCGGTCCAGGCATCGATCTTGCGCATCCCCTCATCGGTCATGGCTTTGCGTAGCGCCTCGGCGAGGCGTACCGGCCACAGCCCAAATACCGGGTGCGCCCGATCCCCGGACGACGCGCACGCGAGGTCTGCGCCGGCGGCCTCCGCGCTGTCGCGCAGGCGTGCCACCAAGTCTTCGGGCAGGAAAGGCGCGTCGGTGGCAAAGGTTGCGATCCAGTGCGCGTCCGGGCGATTGAGGCGGCCCCATTCCATGCCGGTCAGGACGCCGGCGAGCGGGCCTGCGAAGCCGGCGAGTGCGTCGGGTACCACCGGCAGCCCGTATTCGGCGAAACGGGCGGGATCGCCGTTGGCGTTGAGTACCAGGGTGGCGACCTGCGGCCGGGCGCGGGCGATGACACGGGCGAGAAGCGTCTCTCCGCCGAGCCTTCGCAGGCACTTGTCGCCGCCCCCCATCCGGCGCGACCGGCCGCCCGCGAGCAGGACGCCGACAACAGCGCCCTCAGGCGGCATCGTCCTCGCGGCTTGCCTTGCGCTGAAGATGGGCGCCCTCCTCCGCGACCTCGGCGGGCGCCGCGTCGTAGACAATGCGCTCGGCCCCCGACAGTGCGACGAAGCGCCGGCCTTTGGCGCGGCCGATCAGCGTGAGGCCGGCCTGGCGGGCGAGCTCCACGCCCCACGCGGTAAAGCCCGAACGCGAGATGACGATGGGCAGCCGCATCTGCACGCACTTGATGACCATCTCGCTCGTCAAACGGCCGGTCGTGTAGAAGAGCTTGCCCTCGGGCGCGATGGCGTTCAGGTACATGTAGCCGGCAATCTTGTCGACGGCGTTGTGGCGACCCACGTCCTCCATGTAGAGCAGGGGGCGGTCGGCCTCGCACAGGACACAGCCGTGAATGGCCCCGGCCTCGAGGTAGAGGCTCGGCGTCGTGTTGATCTTTTTCGCTAGCGCGTACAGCCACGACGTCCTCACCACCGCATCGGCCGGCAGCTTGACCGCCTCGAAGCTCTCCATCACGTCGCCGAACACCGTGCCCTGGGCGCAACCCGAGGTCAGCGTCTTCTTCTTGAGCTTGTCCTCGAAATCGGTTTCGATGGCGGTCCGCACGACGACCGTTTCCGTCTCCTCGTCATAGTCGATGGCCGTGATCTCGTCGTCGTCGCCGAGCATGTTCTGGTTGAGCAGGTAGCCGATCGCGAGGTAGCCCGGATAGTCGCCGATCGTCATCATCGTGACGATCTCGCGGCTGTTGAGAAAGAGCGTCAGCGGTCGCTCGACGGGCACCGCCGCGGTCACCGGCCGGCCCTCCTGGTCGCGGCCCTCGAGGCGGCGCGTGAGGCGCGGATCCGCCGGATCGGGTTTGACCAAAAACTCGCGCATGGCTCGAACTATGCGCCCCGTCGGCGCCTCCGCCAAGCCCGGCGTCGAATTCGTGTTTGACTTTTGTTATATCCCTCTAAATATAACACTTTACTCGGCCCTGCGCCGACGCGGGAGATCCAGGCCCTTCAATGATCGACCCCTACGGGCGCCCCATCACCTACCTGCGGGTCTCGGTGACAGACCGCTGCGACTTCCGCTGCCAGTATTGCATGGCCGAGGAGATGACCTTCCTGCCCAAGGCCGAGCTGCTCAGCCTCGAAGAGCTCGATCGCCTGTGCAGCGCCTTTATCGACAAGGGCGTGCGCAAGTTACGCCTGACCGGCGGCGAACCGCTGGTGAGACGCGACATCATGGCCTTGTTCCGCAGCCTGTCGCGCCACCTCGACCGCGGCGGCCTCGACGAGCTCACGCTGACCACCAACGGTAGCCGGCTCGCCAAGTATGCATCCGACCTCGCCGACTGCGGCGTGCGCCGGGTCAACGTCTCCCTCGATACCCTGGACGCGCGCCGTTTCGCCGCCGTGACTCGCTGGGGCCAACTCGACCGCGTGCTCGAGGGCATCGACGCCGCGACCGCCGCCGGGCTCGAGGTCAAGATCAACACCGTCGCCCTCAAGGGCGTCAACGAGGACGAATTCGATACCCTCATCGCCTGGTGCGGCGAGCGCGGCTTCGACCTGACCCTGATCGAGGTCATGCCCCTCGGCGATGTCGACGTGCGGCGGGTCGACCAGTTTCTCCCGCTATCGCTGGCGCGCGCGCGCATCGGCGAACGCTGGACGCTCACCGACATCGACTATCGTAGCGGCGGGCCGGCGCGCTACGCCCGGATCGAGGAAACCGGTCGGCGCCTCGGTTTCATCACCCCGCTCACCCACAATTTCTGCGAATCGTGCAACCGCGTGCGCCTGACCTGCACCGGCACGCTTTACATGTGCCTGGGGCAAAACGATTCGGCCGATCTGCGTGCGGCGCTGCGGGCCAGCCGCAGCGACGAGCTACTGCATGCCGCGATCGATACGGCGATTTCGCACAAGCCCAAGGGCCACGACTTCATCATCGACCGGCGCCACCACGAGCCCGCGCTCGCGCGGCACATGAGCCTGACCGGCGGCTAAGGCCTGCCCACAGGCCGCACCAGCCATCGCGGCCACAAGCATGCGGGGACGTTGCGCGGTTGCCGGGGCGGCGCGCGACGCTATACTCGGGCCGCACGGCGGGGGGCGGTTGGGCTATTCGGTATGGCTGGGTTGAGGGCGGCGTTCGTCGCAGATCGCGATTCAGCGGCGTCCAGGGCGGCGCTGCGCCGCCTCAAGGCACGCTATCCGAGCACCCCGCCCGCGGCCGCCGACACCATCGTCGCACTCGGCGGCGACGGCTTCATGCTGCACACCCTGCACCGCTTCATGAACCGAGACGTCGCTATCTTCGGCATGAAGGTCGGCACCGTGGGCTTCCTCATGAACGTGTACGGCGAGGAGGACCTGTTGAAGCGGCTCGAAGCGGCCGAGCGCGTGCGGCTGCACCCCCTTCACATGCGCGCGGTACAGGCATCGGGGCGACGCCGCGAGGCGCTCGCCATCAACGAGGTATCGCTGCTGCGCGAGGCCCGGCAGGCGGCCAAGATTCGTGTTTCGGTCGATGGCATCGTCCGCCTGCCCGAGCTGATCTGCGACGGCGTGCTGGTCTCGACGGCGGCCGGGAGCACGGCCTACAACCTGTCGGTTCACGGCCCGATCATTCCGCTCGGCGTCGAGCTGCTGGCGCTGACTCCGATCAGCGAGTTCCGCCCGCGGCACTGGCGCGGCGCGCTGCTGCCGAGCGGCGCCCAGGTCCGGTTCGACATCCTGGAGCCCAAGAAGAGGCCGGTCAGCGCCGTCGCCGACCATACCGAGGTGCGCGGCGTTACCCGTATCGAGGTACGGGAGGATCGCACTCATGATCTATGCCTACTCTTCGACCCCGAGCACAATCTCGAGGAGCGCATCCTCAACGAGCAATTCGCGCCCTAGCCCTCGCCGGCCCCGAGATTGAGCTCTGAAATCCCAACCTTCGCGACCCACCTCGAGTGCTCGAAGACCGCGGTAAGGGTGGCGTGCGACGCCTTGCACAACCTGTCGCCGGAGGGTTGGCCGCTGATCGTGCGCTACGATCTCGCGGGCCTCGCTCGTTCCGTGACGCGGGACGACCTCACCACCCGCGCGCCGGATATGTGGCGCTACCGTGAGTTCTTGCCCATCCGCCGCGCCGCCAACATCATCTCGCTCGGCGAAACGATGACTCCCCTGGTAGCGGCGCCCTCCTGCGCGCGGGCGCTTCAGGTCGGCGGCGACATACTCTTCAAGGACGAGGGACGCCTTCCGACCGGCTCGTTCAAGGCCCGCGGCCTTGCGGTGGCCGTGTCGATGGCCAAGGAGCTGGGTGTGCGTACCATGGCGATGCCGAGCAATGGCAACGCGGGCGCCGCGCTCGCCGCCTATTGCAGCCGCGCCGGCATGGAGAGCTACGTCTTTTGCCCCGAAGACACGCCTGAGGTGATGCTCGGCGAGATCGCCCTGCTCGGCGCGCGCGTCTTTCGCGTGAATGGACTCATCAACGACTGCGGCGCCGTCGTCGCCGCGGGGGCCGCCGAGAGGGGCTGGTTCGATACCTCGACCCTCAAGGAGCCCTATCGCATCGAGGGCAAGAAGACGATGGGGCTGGAGCTCGCCGAGCAGCTCGGCTGGCGACTGCCCGACGTGATCTTCTACCCCACCGGTGGCGGCACCGGGCTGATCGGCATGTGGAAGGCATTCGCGGAGCTCGAGGAGATCGGCTGGATCGACGGCCACCGGCCGCGCATGGTGGCGGTGCAGGCGAGCGGATGCGCGCCCATCGTGCGCGCGTTCGAGGCCGGGGCCGAGCACGCCGAGCCGTGGTCCAACGCGGCCACCGTGGCGGCGGGCATCCGGGTGCCGGCGGCGATCGGCGACTTCCTCATCCTGCGCGCGCTCAGGGAGAGCGGCGGCTTCGCCGTGGCCGTCGATGACGACGACATCGTCGCGGCGCGCGACGAGGTCGGGCACGCAGAGGGACTCCTGCTGTGCCCCGAAGGCGCGGCCACCTACGCCGCTTACAAGCAGGCCCTGGCCGACGGCCGCGTCGGCGCGAGCGAGCGCGCAATTCTGTTCAACTGCGGCACCGGCCTTAAATATCCGTTGCCGCCGGGAGGGCGCACGCTCGACCGCCATCGGCCGATCGACTTTGCGAGCCTATAGGCGGCTAACGAAGGACGGGGGAAGGGAAATGAGCCTGAGTGAAAAGGTCGCCATCGTTACCGGTGCGGCGCGCGGCCTCGGCCGCGCCTACGCCGTGGAGCTGGCCGCGGCCGGGGCCGCCGTCGTCTGTGCGGACATCAACGATTGCGCCGACACCGCCGCCATCGTCGACCAACGTGGCGGCCGCGCGCTGGCGGACGAGGTCGACGTCACGCGCGGCGATAGCGCCGAGGCGTTGGCCGCGCGCACGGTCGAGGCGTTCGGCCGCATCGATGTCCTCATCAACAACGCCGCACTCTACGGCGCCCTCCACGGCGGCCGCTTCGATCAGCTCGACGAAGCCGAATGGGATTCCTGCATGGCGGTCAACGTCAAGGGCATCTGGAACTGCTGCAAGGCCGTGGTGCCGCACATGCGCGCCGGCGGGGGCGGCAGCATCATCAACATAAGCTCGGTCGCGGCCCTCTACGGCATGCCCTATGGGCTTCACTACACGACCTCGAAGGGCGCGGTGATCGGACTGACGCGAGGCCTGGCCCGCGAGGTCGGCCGCGACGGCATTCGGGTCAACGCGGTGGCGCCGAACCTCGTGTTGACCGAGGGTACCAACGAGTTCTGGGGCGATAAGCTGGAGGTCGCGGCGGAAACGATTCGCGCAAACCAGGCCCTCGGCAAGACGCTGGAGACCGAGGACCTGACGGGGACCGTGCTCTACCTCGCCGGCGACGACAGCCGCTTCGTCACCGGCCAAACCATCGCCGTCGACGGCGGCACCGTCCTGCTGTGAGCCGCCGCTATTCGGCGGCGATGCTGCGGATCACGTTGTCGAGCTTGGTAACCCGATCCTGGGTGTAGATGTCGGACCACATGGCGTAGGAGAACCGGCCCACCTTCCATGGATCCCACTCCACGTCAGGTACGTCCACCGTCTCGCCGCCGAGGAAAATCTCCTTGATCCGAGACTTGTCCTGCAGTTGCGTGATGTCGGCCAGCGGGTCGCCGTCGAACGCCAGTATGTCGGCGTGACGCCCGACTTCCAGCGCGCCGACCTCGGAATCGCGCAGCAGGGTCGCGTTGACCGCGGTCGTCGAATGCAGCGCCTCGGCAGGTGAGAAGCCGAGATGCTTGACGAAGATCTCGAGTTCCTTGGCGTGCCACTCGCCGTAGGGCGTGACCGCGAAGCCCGAGTCGGTCCCGGCCATGAACGGAACCCCGGCCTTGTGTGCACGCTCCAGATTGCGGCAAGCCGATTCGAAGAACGCCCGGCTCTGATCGGCCCGAACCACATAGGCACGCTCCATCGGTTGGGGGAATTCGAAGCCGTTGACCATCAGGCATAAGGTCGGCCCGACGGCGGCGCCGCTCTCGAGGATCGCGTCGAGACACTCCTCGTCCATGCCGTAGGCGTGCAGAATCAAATCGACTCCGGCGCGCGCCGAGTAGAGCGTGGCCTCACGGCCGCGCGAATGCGTCACCACCTTCTTGCCGAGCCGGTGCGCCTCGGCGACGATCGCGGTCACTTCCTCCTGGCTGTAGCTCGCCACGAGTTCGCCGGTCTGGCCGTGGACCGCGGTGCCGTCCATCGCCAGCTTGATGAGATCGACCCCGTCTTTGACCTCGCGGCGAATCTCCTCGATCGCCTCGCGCGCGTTGCGCCCGAGCACGCCGACCGAGCTCTCGGGCACGCCGAACCAGGTCGGGTAGAAGTCGGCAAGTCCCTGGCGCGAGGTAATCTGGCGCCCCGCGGTGGTGATGCGCGGTCCGGGGAATAGGCCGGCCTCGATGGCGTCGCGCACCGATAGGGTGCAGCGCCCCGACGACGTGGGATCGGCGAGCGCGGTGTAGCCCGCGCGCAGCACCTTCTGCGCGCCGATCAGCGCGCGCAGCGCACGAAACTCCGCCGGCCCGTAGAGGTCGGTGTCCTCGTTACCGATGGCGTTACCGTAGCTGAGATGGACGTGGACATCGATCAAGCCGGGCATCACGAAGCTCTGCGAATGGTCGAGCACTTCGTCACCGCCCGCCGGCGCCGGTGCCTCGGCGGAAGCGCCGACAAAACTGATCCGCCCGTTATCGACGACAACCGTCTGATCCTTGCGGACCTTGTCATCGAGACCGTCAAAAAGTTTGCCACAACGGATGTGCTTGGCCATGCCCCGTCCTCCGCTTCGCTCGCTGCGCGTGTCACCCAACTCTAGCGCAACGCACCGGCGAGAATAACCCCTTACGCGCCGCCCGCCTTGCCTCGGTTTGCACCTACGCGCACTATGACGGCTTGAAAGCCGTCGACGAACAAGAGGACGCACGCGCGCGGCCGAGCGCGGTGCCGTTGCGTTCTGTCCTCTTCGTACCCGGCCATGATGCGCGGGCGTGGCACGAGGCGGAGGCGACGGGCGCCGACGTCATTGTCCTCGACCTCGAGGACTTCGTTCCCGAGGCCGATAAGGCCGCGGCCCGCGAGCGGGTACGCGCCGCACTGGCGGAGCGCGCGGGGCGCTTTGTCGCGGTCCGCGTCAACGGCTTCGAAACGCCGCTCACCGCGGGAGACATCGAAGCCGTCGCACGACCGGGCCTCGCCGCCGTCCTGTTGCCGAAGGCGCGCGACGCCGAGGATGTGGTGGCCCTCGAATGGTTGATCGCGGCCGCCGAGAGTCGCGGGGGCGTGGCCGCCGGCGACATTCGAATAATCCCCGTCATCGAGACCTGCGGCGGCGTTCTCGCGGCCGAGTCCATCGCCGGGGGGTCGCCGCGCAATCTGTCTCTCGCGATCGGTGTCGGCGATCTCGGCATCGATCTTGATCCCCTCGCCGTTCGCCGCGAGGGGGTGCGCGCCGACCTCGGATTTGCGCGCGCACGAGTGGGCTTTGCGGTCCGCGCGGCGGGCCTCGCGGGAGCGCTCGACGGGCCGCTGCTCGGCGGCGGCGGGGGCGGCGAGGCCTTCGAGCGCGAATGCCACTTCGCCCGGGGGCTCGGCTTCCTGGGCAAGGTGTGCCGCGATCGGGCCCAGGTCGAGATCGCCAACCGCGTCTTTGCGCCGGACGCCGATGAGGTCGCCCATTGTCGGCATCTGCTCGGCGCGGGCACAGGCGGAACGATGGCGGCGAAGGCCGAGTTCATCGGCGCGCTGTCCGACGGTATCGCTGAGCGCGAGGCGCGCGAACATGGCTGAGGGCCGCGCCCGCCGCACCATGCTGATCACCCCCGGCCACCAGCCCGCGCGGATGGCGAAGGCGGTCGGCCTTGCGGCGGACAGCGTTGTCTTCGATCTCGAGGATGGCGTGCCGGCGGATCAAAAACCGACGGCGCGGCAGGCCGCCTCCGATGCGCTACGATCGCTCGACTTTGGGGAGCGCGAGCGGGTGGTACGCATCAATGCCGCGCGCACCGCCGCCGCGATCGAGGACATACGGGCGCTGCCGCTGGCGCTCGTGGACGCGCTGATGGTGCCTAAGGTCGAAAGCGCCGGCGAGGTCGGCGCCTTGGAGCGCGTGCTCAAGGGCTACGAGGCGATGGCCGGGTGCGCGCCGGTGGCCCTCATACTCACTATTGAGACTGCTGACGGCCTGTTCCGCTGCCGCGACATCGCCCAGGCATCGCAGCGCACCGAGGCGTTGTTCTTTGGCTCCGGAGACTACGCCGCCGAGACCGGCGCGCGCATCACGCCGGACACCCTCGGCGTGCCGCGGGCCCTGATCGCGGCGGCCGCTGGCTCGGCCGGCCACGCGGCCATCGACGCCGCCTATTTTGTCGACGTAAAGGACGCCGAGGCGGCGCGACAAGATGCGCTGATCGCGTGCGACCTGGGATTTTCGGGCAAGCTCGTGTTCCATCCCAACCAGATCGGCCCGGTGAACGAGGTCTTCACGCCAACGCCGCAGGACACCGCGCGGGCCGCGGCAATCGTCGAGGCCTACCGCGATGCGCGCGCGCGCGGCGAGGGGGTCGCCGTCGTCGACGGCGCCTTCATCGCCATCGACACCATGCGCATGGCCGAGCGCATCGTGGCCGCGGCGCGGCGCGCAGGCGTACTCACCCGATCGAACGAGCGAGGACAATAATGGCTGAGGACGCTTCGCCCGCTGCGCCCAGTGTCCAACCGCTGACGGGCATCCGCGTACTCGATATCGCGACGTTTCTCGCCGGCCCTTTTTGCAGCACGCAGCTCGGCGAATTCGGGGCCGAGGTCATCAAGGTGGAACTGCCGGGAACGGGCGATCCGTTGCGTAGGTTCGGCTCGCCGACGGCCGCCGGCGATACGCTCGTGTGGCTCAGCGAATCCCGTAATAAAAAGTCGATTACGCTCGACCTGCGCAAACCGGAGGGTGCGGAACTGCTCAAGCGGCTCGTCGCGAAGTGCGACATTCTGGTCGAGAACTTTCAGCCCGGCACGCTCGAGGGCTGGGGCCTCGCCTATGAGGAGCTCATGCGCCACAACGAGCGCCTGATCATGGTGCGCATTTCGGCCTACGGTCAGACCGGGCCCTACCGCGACCGCCCCGGCTTCGGCCGCATCGCCAATGCCTTCGGCGGGCTCTCCTTCCTCGCCGGTTATCCCGACCGCGCGCCGGTGACCCCGGGATCCGCGACCATTCCCGATTATCTGGCCGGGATCTACGGCGCGCTCGGTGCCATGTTCGCGCTGCGCGCGCGCGACCTGACCGGCGAAGGGCAGGTCATCGACATCGGGCTGTACGAACCCGTCTTTCGCATCCTCGACGAGCTCGCACCGGCGTATGACGCGAGCGGCTTCGTCCGCCAACGCCTCGGACCGGGGACCGTCAACGCGGTGCCCCACAGCCACTACCCAACGCGCGACGAGCGCTGGGTGGCGATCGCGTGCACGAGCGACAAGATATTCGCGCGCCTAGCGGCGGCGATGGGGCGCACCGAGGTCGCGGGCGATGGCGAATATGGCACCATTGCCCAGCGCGAAGCGGCTCGGGCCGAGGTCGATGCCATGGTCGAGGCATGGACGCGCCGTTTCAGCCGCGACGAACTCCTCGCCCTATGCGTCGAACAACAGGTGCCTTGCGGACCGGTCTACGGGATCGACGAGATCTTCGACGATCCGCAGTACGCGGCGCGCGGCAACATCGCCACGCTCACGGACCCGCGTGCCGGTGCGGTTCGGATTCCAAACGTGGTGCCACGTCTAAGCCGAACGCCGGGTGCCGCAAGCTCGCTCGGACCGCCACTCGGCCACCACAACGGCGAGGTTTACGGCGATCTCTTGGGGTTAGACGCGGAGGCGCTGAAGGTGCTCTCCGACAAGGGCGTGGTGTAAGCCCCCGGCGGCGGCCGCGCCGGCGTCCCCTACAGCCGGCCTAAAGGGCCGCCCATGCAGCGCTTGCACCGGATCTTGCCGAATATCTGGTCCCAGTCCCCATCGGCGGCGACGTAGTCGAGGATGACTCGTAGGACCTTCGAGGTGTCGGGAATGCCATACTCAGCCCCGGCTTTCTCCAGCAATTCCACCATGTCGGGATTGACGGCGAAAGTAGCGTCGACCTTCTCACCAGCCATTGTGCGAGCCACCTTTTCGTTTGGGCGTTGGAGGGCGGCGCGACCATAGTCCGCGAGGGTCGGAAAGTGAAGATCGGGTTTTGGGCGAGACCTCGACCGGGCTAGCTGACGGCCTGCGCCTGCGGCGAAACGACCCGTTCGGCGGGAAAGCGGATGGACACCGTCGTGCCTGCCCCGGGGCGGCTATCGAGTATGACCTCCGTGCCATGCAAGTCAGCCATCGATCGCACCAGGGGCAAACCGAGGCCGGTGCCGGCGTACTGGCGGCTCAAGCGGCTGTCGGCCTGCCCGAAGGGAGCGAAGGCCGTGGCTCGCTCGTGCTCGGCGATGCCGATGCCGGTGTCGTTCACGCTTAAATGGAAGCAACCGTCCTCCTCCACCCTGGCTGTGAGCGCCACGGTGCCGCCCCTGGGCGTGAACTTCACCGCGTTCGACAGCAGGTTGAGCAAGATCTGCTTCACCATGCGCTCATCGCCGCGCAGCGCCGGCGTACCCGGCGCTACTTCCATGACGAGGTCGAGCTGCGCGGCTTCCGCGCGCGGCTTGATGACGCGAAACGCGGCGCGGCAGAGGCGCTCCGCGTCGAGGTGCTCCTCATAGAGCCGCGTTTTGCCTGCTTCGATCTTGGACAGATCGAGAATGTCGTTGATCAGCTCGAAGGTGTGCACCCGAGCCCTTGATATCGCGGATATATTCCGCCTGCTTGGTGTTCAGTGGTCCCGGATACCCGGCCGCCATCATGTCGGAGAAGCCGATAACGGCGTTGAGCGGCGTGCGCAGTTCATGGCTGACGTTGGCGAGGAAATCCGACTTGGCGCGATTGGCGAGTTCGGCCTGCTCCTTGGCGACCCTTAGAGCCTCCTCGGCGCGCCGCCGCTCCGTTACGTCGACGCCAACACCTGTGGCGCCGACGACCTTGCCGGCCGCGTCACGCAGGGGACGACACTGGGCATCGAACACGACGCCACGCATTTCGAGCTGGCCGTCCGACTCGTGACCGGCGAACGCCCGGCGCACGAACCTGAGGCCCTCGGGGCAGTCGCTATAGATCATGAAGATGGACCGGCCGACGACCTGCCCTGGTTTCTGGCCGATGCGCTCGAGGCCTCGTCCTTCGGACAACGTGAAAGTGCCTTCGATATCCACGGCCCACAGGACGATAGGCGCGTTGCCGACGACGCTCGCGAGCAGCGCCTGGCTTTCGCGT
The DNA here is from genome assembly GCA_965261735.1 of Alphaproteobacteria bacterium. Taxonomy (GTDB): domain Bacteria; phylum Pseudomonadota; class Alphaproteobacteria; order SHVV01; family SHVV01. Next base: position 3,053,929 of record OZ253470.1, on the reverse strand, counting down.
AAGGCCTCTTCCGCTCGTTTGCGCTGGGTGATGTCGACCAGGACCGCCCGGCCCAGTTTGATGTCGTCGGTCTCGCCGCGGTCGGTCATGACCGAAACCAGAACCTTGCCTATCCGGTTAACGCCCATGACCGCTACATGTAGGGTGCCGCCACTCTCCCGAGTAAAGCTCGGCATAGGTTGGAGCAGAGGTGTCGCCCGCGATGCCGAGCAATGAGCGGAAGGCGTTGAACGGGTAGAACCGCCTGTTGAAGCGGAAGGTGAACTCGTTGAGGTAGGCTTGTAGGTGCTGGTGGCTAACGCCGTGGTGGATACCGATCAGCCACGTCTTCAGGTTGGCGAAAACCAGATGGATGATCGGCAGGTATTGCTCGGCAACCTCTGGATCACCACACTCGGCAACAGCGAAGTGCTCATAGCCGCGCTTACCGAGGCCAGCATAGCCGCTCCAATCGTCAGTAACGATCAGCGATCGCGGCGCGACGGTGCTCTCGACGAACCCACAGAGCGACTCGGCGCTACGGTCGAGCACGACGGCGAGCCGAACGCGTCCGGCATAGCGTCCGTCTTTCCGGTTGTCGAGCTTGGTGCCCGGCTTTCGATGACGCACCTCGATGGCACAGGAGACGGGAACCTTGTGGTGAACACCACGGCCTTCCCCACGCGTTCGCCCGCCAACCCAGGTTTCGTCCACCTCAACATGGTTCTTGGGCTGTCCACCGATCCTGTCTTGGTTGGGCCGCACCATGCCCGAGCGGAGCTTGTGGAGAATTTGAAAGGCCGTCTCCCCAGCGGGCTTTCTCCAGGTAGGCGGCGCAGGCCGCATCATCGGGGAAAAGTCGCTGGAACTCGGGTAGCGAATGCGGGAATGGGAGATCGGCGCGGTCGAGAACATCCATGGCGCGCTCCCCTATATCCGGTTTGCGCCCACTCTAGCCCTAGTGGGTGTGGGTGTAAACCGGATAGGCAAGACCTGAACGTCCATGATCTCGCCGTTCTTTTTCACGAACTGGCGCGGGGCAGCATTGACGACGCTTGTGCTTAAAAAGTAAGGAATTTCCTCTGCTATCAGCTGTCGTGAAGCCTCGGTGACGAAATCGGTGAGCGGCCGCCCGATCACCTCGCTCCTCTCGTAGCCGAAGACCCTCAGCCAGTAGTCGCTGACGCTGATGAAGCGCATGTCGCCGTCGAAAGAATGCATGAGAGCCGGCGTGTCGTTGTAGAGACTACGATAGCGCTCCTCGCCGGCGCGCAGCGCCTCCTCCGCCCGTTTGCGCTCGGTGACGTCTACCATGATCGACATCGAACGCTTGATTTCTCCGGTTTTGTCGCGGTCGGTGACGGCTGAAACCAGCACATCCACGATCTCTTTTTCCTGAGCTGCCGCGGGACATTTCTCGCCCTTTCGAGGTGGGACGGAAAGTCCTCGTGCAGACGCTCCCGCGAATCCTCGGTGAGAAAATCCGCGAAGTGGCGGCCGATCACCTCGCTCCGCTCATAGCCCATAACGCCGAGCCAGTAGTCGCTGACGTTGACGAAACGCATCTCGCGATCGAGCGAGTACATGAGAGCCGGCGTATCATTGTAGAGGCGGCGGAAGCGCCCTTCACTTTCGCGCAGCGCCTCCTCCGCCTTTTCGCGTGCGGTTACGTCGACCATTATCGCGAGATGCGCCGTGGCGGAGATGAGCACGTCCATGACCTCGCCGCTCTTCTTGACGATCTGGCGCGGGACTTCGCTCAAGATTCCGGACTTCAGGTAGTGTGGAAAGTGGGCCAGGGCGAGGTTGCGCGACGATTCGGTGAGGAAATCGGTAAACGGGTGGCCAATCACGTCGCCCCGCTCATAGCCCATGACGCGCAGCCAGTGGTCGCTGACATTGGCGAAGCGCATCTCGCGATCGAGCGAGTACATGAGAGCTGGCGTGTCGTTGTAGAGGTGCCGGAAGCGCTCCTCGCTCGCGCGCAACGCACTTTCGGCGTGGAAGCGCTCGGTGACGTCGAGCAGGACCGAGTGCGAGAGAGTCACCTCGCCCGCCTCATCGCACTCGGTGGTAGCTGACACCAGCACGTCGATGATCTCACCGCTTTTGTTGACATATCGGCGATGGACATTGTGGGCGGCGCCCTGAGTCAGGAAGTCCTTCCAGGCCTCCGAGAATGGCGCCTGACCCGGCGTATCAGCAATGAAATCCGTGATCCCCCGGCCGAGGACCTCGCTCCGTTGATAACCAAAGAATGTGAGCCAATAGTCGCTGACATTGACTACGCGCATGTCACGGTCGATGGAATGCATAAGGGCTGGCGTGTCGTTGTAGAGGCTCCGGTAGCGCTCCTCGCGTTCGCGCAGCGCCCCCTGGGCCCGTGTGCGCTCCGTAATATCGGTGACGATCGAAACGAAGCCTGTGACGAAGCCCGCCCCGTCACGCTTGTATATCCAGTCCATCTGAACATCGATCGAGCGGCCGTCCTTGGTCTGGTATTTCGCGATGCGCGGGACCGGAGAGGGCTGTTCGGCGACGTATCTGGAGAACTCCGCCTTGAACTCCGCTCTTGCGCGCTGCGACGCGGCAAAATCCCACACCGGCCTGCCGACGAGCTCGCTTTCGTCGTGGCCCGTCATCTCGCGGCGCGCCGCATTGCAGTAAACCAGGATGCCGTCGGCATCACATTCCGAAATCCCGTACGGCGCGGTCTCGACGAGGATCCGGTAGCGCTCCTCACTTTAGCGCAGCGCCTCCCCGGTGCGCTCGTGCCGGGCCATTTTATCGGAAATCCGCTGTGCCCCCGGCACCCATCGAACGAGACCCAGCGCGAGTACGAGAAACCCGCCCGTATAGCCGACGAACTTCTCGAGCAGAGCCTGAATCTCGGTATCGCCGACGATGACGAACCGGTTGAGCGCGTCGAAATTGTCGGTGATGTCGACGACGCTACCAAAGAGACGCTACCAAAGAGCAGAAGCGCGAAACCAGCAAGAATAAGGTTCCAGCCCTCGCGCGCACGCGCAAACCGGTTTTGGCAGCTACGCCACAGCAACACAATGGTCGCGAGGACAATGGCGGCGCGAACGCTTTCGACTACGATGTCCGTCATAGCAGCGTTGGGTTTTGCGGCTGCTAGCTCGCGGCCCGAGCCGGGGTCGCGACGACGCGTGACGCCGGGAACCGCACCGTCGCCGTCGTGCCTTCGCCGGGCTTGCTCGCTAGCGCCAGGGTGCCGCCGTGGAGCTCGGCCATGGAACGCACTAGTGGAAGCCCAAGGCCGGTGCCGTCGTATCTGCGGTTCAGGTTGCTGTCGACCTGCCCGAACGGAACCATGACGACCTTGAGGTCTTTGTCGGCGATCCCGATACCCGTATCGATCACGCGCATGATGAGGTCGCCGTCGGCGTCGAGGCAGGAATCAACCGTGATACGGCCGCCCTCGGGCGTGAATTTCACGGCGTTGGAGAGCAAGTTTAGAAGGATTCGTTTGCCCATGCGCTCGTCGGCGCGCAACGCAGGAAGGTTGGCGTCGACATTGAGACAGAGCTTGACCTGGGCGGTGCCGGCACGCTCCTGGACCATACGCGCTGCGGCCCGGATGGTCCGCTCCAGGCTCAGGTCCTGTTCGAAGAGCTCCACCTTCCCCGCTTCGATTTTCGACACATCGAGTATGTCATTGATCAACCCGAGCAAGTGAGCGCCCGAGGTGCGAATATCGCCCACATATTCCGCCTGCTTGGCCGACAGCGGCCCCGAGTAGCCGCGGCTCAACACGTCGGAAAAGCCGATGATGGCGTTAAGCGGGGTTCGCAGCTCGTGGCTGACATTGGCGAGAACGTCGGACTTGGCGCGGCTGTCGAGCTCGGCGCGACGAGCGGCGGTGATGGCGCTCTCGGCGCGTTTGCGCTGGGTGATATCGCGGATGATACCGGTAAAGGTGCGCCGGCCACCTTCCTCGACCTCGCTCACCGCGAGCTCGATAGGAAAGATCGTGCCGTCGGCGCGGCGGGCCGCACGCATCTCCCGTAGCGCCTGTGGTGCGCCTTCGATGAGCCGCACCTGCTCGGCCTCGGCGCCAATGAGTAAGACCGGCATACGGGACCACATGATATCGAAGCGCAGTAAAAGCTCGGCGCGATCGATACCGGGCAAGCCCGCCCCATAACGATCGAGGCTGTTGAGAAGACGCAGATACTCGGTATGGGCCTGGACCGCGGCCCAACTCCCGGTCGATTCGCCTGAGTGGATGATCTCCTGCTGAACCGTCAGCCGGTAGAAGCTCCACGACAGGCTGCCGAGGAAGAAAAGGATCGCGACACCGAGCCCAAAGTAGACTCGGAAGCGAGGGCTACGCTTCATTCCACCCGCAGTTCCTTGAGCTGCCAAATCATTTTGCCACGCGCGTCTTGGGGGATCGCATCCCTTCCCCGCGCATGCTCCGGTTCTGGAGCGCGAGTCGATCGATTCGACGTGCCGTGCGAAATGGGCTGAACACGCGGCCGGCCTGATACGAACGGTTGAAGTATGACACCGGATACTAGTAGCGGGGTTCGGTAAACGTCGCGTTAACGTGTCCTTAACGGGCGGTTTTATCTTGCCTATCCGGTTTACACCCACACCCACTAGGGCTAGAATGGGCGCAACCCGGATATAGGGGAGCGCGCCATGGATGTTCTCGACCGCGCCGATCTCCCATTCCCGCATTCGCTACCCGAGTTCCAGCGACTTTTCCCCGATGATGCGGCCTGCGCCGCCTACCTGGAGAAAGCCCGCTGGGGAGACGGCTTTGCCTGCCCGCACTGCGGCACGGCGGGAGAGCCGTTCCACTTTGAAAACCGCCCTGGCGTCCTGCGCTGCCGCAAGTGCCGCCAGAACACCGGGCTGACGGTGGGAACAGTGATGGAGCGTAGCCACACTCCGCTGAACGTCTGGTTCTGGGCCGCTTATCTGGTCGCCAGTCAGACGCCCGGCATGTCCGCCGTGCAGTTTCAGCGGCAACTTGGTCTTTCGCGCTACGAGACGGCCTTTCAAATTCTCCACAAGCTCCGCTCGGGCATGGTGCGGCCCAACCAAGACAGGATCGGTGGACAGCCCAAGAACCATGTTGAGGTGGACGAAACCTGGGTTGGCGGGCGAACGCGTGGGGAAGGCCGTGGTGTTCACCACAAGGTTCCCGTCTCCTGTGCCATCGAGGTGCGTCATCGAAAGCCGGGCACCAAGCTCGACAACCGGAAAGACGGACGCTATGCCGGACGCGTTCGGCTCGCCGTCGTGCTCGACCGTAGCGCCGAGTCGCTCTGTGGGTTCGTCGAGAGCACCGTCGCGCCGCGATCGCTGACCGTTACTGACGATTGGAGCGGCTATGCTGGCCTCGGTAAGCGCGGCTATGAGCACTTCGCTGTTGCCGAGTGTGGTGATCCAGAGGTTGCCGAGCAATACCTGCCGATCATCCATCTGGTTTTCGCCAACCTGAAGACGTGGCTGATCGGTATCCACCCACGGCGTTAGCCACCAGCACCTACAAGCCTACCTCAACGAGTTCACCTTCCGCTTCAACAGGCGGTTCTACCCGTTCAACGCCTTCCGCTCATTGCTCGGCATCGCGGGCGACACCTCTGCTCCAACCTATGCCGAGCTTTACTCGGGAGAGTGGCGGCACCCTACATGTAGCGGTCATGGGCGTTAACCGGATAGGCAAGCCTCATTGCTTGCCTATCCGGTTTACACCCACACCCACTAGGGCTAGAATGGGCGCAACCCGGATATAGGGGAGCGCGCCATGGATGTTCTCGACCGCGCCGATCTCCCATTCCCGCATTCGCTACCCGAGTTCCAGCGACTTTTCCCCGATGATGCGGCCTGCGCCGCCTACCTGGAGAAAGCCCGCTGGGGAGACGGCTTTGCCTGCCCGCACTGCGGCACGGCGGGAGAGCCGTTCCACTTTGAAAACCGCCCTGGCGTCCTGCGCTGCCGCAAGTGCCGCCAGAACACCGGGCTGACGGTGGGAACAGTGATGGAGCGTAGCCACACTCCGCTGAACGTCTGGTTCTGGGCCGCTTATCTGGTCGCCAGTCAGACGCCCGGCATGTCCGCCGTGCAGTTTCAGCGGCAACTTGGTCTTTCGCGCTACGAGACGGCCTTTCAAATTCTCCACAAGCTCCGCTCGGGCATGGTGCGGCCCAACCAAGACAGGATCGGTGGACAGCCCAAGAACCATGTTGAGGTGGACGAAACCTGGGTTGGCGGGCGAACGCGTGGGGAAGGCCGTGGTGTTCACCACAAGGTTCCCGTCTCCTGTGCCATCGAGGTGCGTCATCGAAAGCCGGGCACCAAGCTCGACAACCGGAAAGACGGACGCTATGCCGGACGCGTTCGGCTCGCCGTCGTGCTCGACCGTAGCGCCGAGTCGCTCTGTGGGTTCGTCGAGAGCACCGTCGCGCCGCGATCGCTGACCGTTACTGACGATTGGAGCGGCTATGCTGGCCTCGGTAAGCGCGGCTATGAGCACTTCGCTGTTGCCGAGTGTGGTGATCCAGAGGTTGCCGAGCAATACCTGCCGATCATCCATCTGGTTTTCGCCAACCTGAAGACGTGGCTGATCGGTATCTCACCACGGCGTTAGCCACCAGCACCTACAAGCCTACCTCAACGAGTTCACCTTCCGCTTCAACAGGCGGTTCTACCCGTTCAACGCCTTCCGCTCATTGCTCGGCATCGCGGGCGACACCTCTGCTCCAACCTATGCCGAGCTTTACTCGGGAGAGTGGCGGCACCCTACATGTAGCGGTCATGGGCGTTAACCGGATAGGCAAGCCTCATTGTACTCCCAGGCAGCTGAGATGAAGGCGGCCTCTTGAACTGCTACAAGGTCATGCAACTCGCGCACGGGTCGTGTCCCAGGACGTGGTGTAGGAGTTGTTGGAGCCTCTGGTAGCTGTGGGTAGGCGGCTTGCCGTAGCGACCGCCGAGAGTCTGGCGTAGGCAAGCCGGCTATCCACAGCGGAGGCCATCGCGGTTCCGGTTTAGGGTTGGGCTAGTGCAAACCAACCTGACCCGAAGGAGAACCACGATGACCCAGGACATGATGACCCTGCGCGCGCTTTTGGAGAAGAGCTCCGATGCCGATCTGCTTTGCGAGATGATCGGCTTCACGGCCGAGCGGCTGATGGCACTGGAGGTTGAGGGCCTGACCGGCGCCGGGCACGGCGAGCGCTCGGCGGATCGTATCACCCATCGCAACGGCTACCGCGACCGGTCCTGGGAGACGCGGGCCGGCACGGTCGAGCTGAAGATCCCGAAGCTGAGGAAGGGAAGCTACTTCCCGGGCTTCCTGGAGCCGCGGCGGATGGCCGAGAAGGCGCTGGCTGCGGTGATCCAGGAGGCCTACATCCAGGGGGTGTCGACCCGCTCGGTCGACGATCTGGTTCAGGCGATGGGGATGTCGGGCGCCTCCAAGAGCCAGGTCTCCAGGCTGTGCGGCGAGATCGACGATAAGGTCAACGGCTTCCTCGATCGACCGCTGGAGGGCGACTGGCCCTATCTGTGGCTCGACGCCACCTACGTGAAGGTGCGCCAGACCGGACGCATCGTCTCGGTCGCGGTGACCGTGGCTGTGGCCGTCAACGACCAAGGCCGCCGCGAGGTCCTGGGCGTGGCGATCGGCGCGTCGGAGGCCGAGACCTTCTGGACCGAGTTCCTGCGCTCGCTGGCCCGGCGCGGGCTGCGCGGCGTGAAGCTGGTGATCTCCGACGACCACAAGGGCCTGAAGGCCGCCGCGACCCGGATCCTCGGCGCCACATGGCAGCGCTGCCGCGTGCACTTCGCCCGCAACCTGCTGGCCCATGCCGGCCGCGGGTCGCCGCGATCATGGCCGCTCTCGCACTCCTGGGGGCGGCTCCTGCGTGGCCGGCAGACGTGATTACCATCGCCGGCGTCGATGGCTCGGCCGACGCGGACGCGAGCCGGGTAATTCTGGAAAAGGCCTACAGCCGGCTTGGAATACGGCTCATCATCAGAATGTACCCCGCGGAACGGGCCATTCAAATGTCGAACGGTGGCGCACTCGATGGCGAGCTGCAGCGCATCGACGCGGTCAAGCAAGTCTATGACAACCTTGTCCAGGTACGGCCCGCCATCAACTTCCTGGAGGCGAGTGTGTTCTCGGCCGGGATTGACTTCCCCATCGAGAGTTGGGAGAGCATTCGCCCCTACCGAATCGGTATCGTACGCGGGATCAAATTCGCCGAGGCCAACACGGAGGGGATGACGTGCTACATAGCCAGCGGTTATCTAGCGCTATTTCGAATGCTGGAGCGGGGGCACCGGTGGTGCTGTTGGTTCAAATGGGGGATGGGCCCGCCGCGGGACGATGGCTATCGGGCGCTAACTCAACATCGGTGACCTAATGGCTGCGGCGCCCAGGGTGGCGCGCTGGGTCGCGGTGGCGGCTTCGTCGATGGCGAGGGTTTCGTCCTCGGCGCCGCCCGTCAGGATGACGCCGTAGACCTTGCGGGCGGTGGCCATCGTTTCCCAGCCGCGGCGTACGTCCTTGAGCACCCGCTCGGGCTCGCGCTCCAACGGATTGCCGTAGCCGCCGCCCCCGGAATTGATGAAGCGCATTTTCTCGCCCGGGTTGAGCACGAGCTGCACCACGTTGGGGAGCTTCTCCTCCTCGCCGTTGGCGCTGATCCTGTAGTGCGAGGCGGGCGAACCGGCGCGCCCGCCCTGTGCGCCCTGCGCCGGGTTGTGATGGCCGTCCGACGGAATGACCAGCGTCAGGGGGTCCTTGCGCGATCCATAAATGACCTCGCCGCCGAGCGCGCCGCGCCGGCGACCGGCGCCGCCGGTGCACGGATGGAGGCGCTGGCACTCGAACAGGATCGGGTGCTTGACCTCGTCGAGCTCGAGGCTGTCGCGGTAGACGAGCCCGCCCCCGGGCGGCATGCCGAACGTGACCCACCCGTCGGTGAGCGGCCCCGCCGGCCCGCCGTTCACGTTGACACTGAGCTGGTTGATGAAGGGCGCGCCGCCGCGCCGGAAGTCCGGCCCAGAAATGACAGCGCTCATGCACGAGCCTCCTTGCGCGAGGCCGAAGCCGTCGCCGAGCTCGGCGACGGCGGAATGGGTGAGGCCGATGAGCCGGTCGGCGATGTTGCTCGTCGCCACCGAGCAGCTGTGCGGGAACGCCGGCCTGCCGACGACGCAGCCTTCGCGCAACAGTACCCGGATGCGCCGGAACGAGCCCGCGTTGTGCGGAATGTCGGAATCGACGCAGTTGAAGACGCCGGTGACCACGTTGTTGATGGCGCAGGCCTCGGACTGGTTGAGGCCGCAGTCGTAGTTGTCGGGGTTGTCCCTCAGGTCGACCTCGATCATACCCTCGTCGGGGTCGATCTTGAGCTTGACCCGGACCGGGATGCCGTCGGGCAGAATCGGCTCGAACGGATCGTGCGCGCCCTCGGCGACCGTGCTCGCCTTGGGCAGCTTCTTGATGGCCTGCGCGATGCGGCGCTCGGAGTAGTCGAACCAGGTCTCGATGAAGGCGGTGATCGTTTCGCTGCCGTACTTGGCGCACAGGTCCTTGAGGCGCCGCTCGCCGGTGCGGCCGGCGCCGACGGTGGCGAGAAAGTCGCCGTACCATTGGTCGGGCACCCGGATGCGGGCGCGGCACATGCGCACGATGTCCTCGTTCGTCACGTAGTCGCGCTGCACGCGCACGCACGGGAAGATGAGCGCACCCTCGGCGTAGACGTCCTTGGCCCACGCATCGTACGTGGTCGGCACGGCATTGCCGGTGTCGGCCTGATGCGACTTGGCGCAGGTCGTGAAGAGGTGCACGCCGTCGACGAACACCGGTATCAGGATGGTGTGATCGGCGGCGTGGGTATTGCCCAAATAGGGATCGTTGTGGAGAAAGGCGTCGCCCTCGGCGAGGTCGTCGTGGAGCTCGCACATCGCGGCCGTCTGCAGGTGCGAGCCGAAGATGTGCACGGGAATGCCCTGGTCGGCCGTGAGCAGCCGGTTGTCGGCGGTCACGATGGTGCACGAGAAGTCGCGCGCGCCGGCGATCACGCCCGAGCGCGCCGAGCGCAGCAGCGTGTTCGACATCTCGCGCACGATGGCGTCGAACCGGTTGGCCAGCACCGAGATGGTGACGGGATCGAGTTCCACCGGGCTCCCTCAGGTCAGCGGCGGATTTAGTGCCCGTCGCAGGCTCAAATCCCTCGTAACCACGTCAGTCCGTTGCCCATGTGTTACCCAAGCGGTGCCAAGGTCGGACCGTCTACTTGGTAGCCCATTGTAAACGCGTCGTTTTCTAGACGTTGGGCGTGGTGGGCGATGCTGGACTCGAACCAGCGACCCCCGCGATGTGAACACGGTGCTCTACCAGCTGAGCTAATCGCCCCTGGACGCGTGGCGCCCATTTATGGGGCAGCGGCAATCTCTGTCAAGGCAGGCCCGCGAGCGCCGCCGGCAGCTCGGCGAACGAGGCGATGACCGTATCCGCCGCCGCGCGGGTCGAGGGCGTCGCGCCATAGCCGTAGGCGACGACGATCACCGGCACCCCGGCCGCGTGTGCCGCGGCGACGTCGTTCATGCTGTCGCCGACCATCACGGCCTCGCTCGCGCTCGCGCCGATCCTCGCGATGGTCTCGAGGACGTGCCTAGGGTCGGGCTTGCGCACCGGCAGGCTGTCGCCGCCGATTATCGCGGCGAAGTGACGCCCGAGGCCGAGCTCGCCGAGCAGCCGGCGGCTCATGCCTTCCGGCTTGTTCGTACACACGCCGAGGCGGGCGCCGTCGGCGGCGAGTCCGGCGAGCGTGTGGGCGACGCCGGCGAAGGGACGGCTCGCGTGCGACAGGTTGTCGGCATAGTAGGCGAGGAAAGCGGCGAGGCGGGCCTCGCGGCCGGCGGGCGAGAGCGCGAGCCCGAGCGCCTCGCACCCGCGCTCGACGAGCGCCCGCGCCCCGTCGCCTACGAAACGGCGCAGATCGAGGGAGTCGATCTCGGCGTGCGTGGCCTCGGTGAGGACGTGGTCCAGCGCCGCCAGCAGATCGGGCGCGGTATCGACGAGGGTGCCGTCTAGGTCAAGGACCACCGCGCGGCGGGCGGAACCCATGAGTCTCCCGAGTGTGACGTCTGCCGCTGTACGGGTCCGCGGCAATCCGTAAAACTTGGCGAGCCTACGGCCTTTGTGGCAATGTCGCCACGCCGCCGTGCCGCTTTCCTGTAGCCGCGAGTGCAAACATGACCACGCGGGATTCGTAATGTCGCGCCGCGCCCTAGCAGTCGTGGTCCTCGCCGCGGGCAAGGGCACCCGCATGAAGTCCGCGCGGCCCAAGGTGATGCACCCCCTGGCCGGCCGGCCCATGGTCGCCTACCTGTTGGATACGGCACGCAGCCTCGAGGCCGAGCGCGAAGTGGTGATCCTGGGCGAGGGCATGGCGGCGCTCACCGACGAGGTGGCACCCGCGATAAGCGTGGTGCAGGACCCGCCCCAGGGCACCGCGGATGCAGTCAAATGCGCGCGCGCCGCGCTCGAAGGCTTCACCGGCGACGTCCTCATCCTCTACGCGGACACGCCCTTTGTTAGCGCATCCACGCTGACCCGGCTCATCGAGGCGCGCGGCTCGGGGCCGGCGACCAAGATCGCCGTGCTCGGCATGCGCCCCGCCGATCCCGGGCATTACGGCCGCCTCGTCCTGGGCGACGATGGCGGACTCGACGCCATCGTCGAGGCGCGCGATGCCACTGCCGAGGAGCTCGCCATCGGCCTGTGCAATTCCGGCGTGATGATTGTCGATAGCGAGGTCCTGTTCGAGTTGCTCGACGCCATCGACGCCGATAACTCGCAGGGTGAGTACTACCTGACCGACATCGTCGCATACGCGCGTGTGCGCGGTCATGGCTGCGCCGTCGTGGAGGCGGCGGTGGCGGAGCTGCGCGGCATCAACTCGCGCGGCGAGCTCGCGGAGGCCGAGGCGCAGATGCAGGGCGCGCTGCGCGATGCCGTCATGGCGGGCGGGGCCACGCTGATCGATCCCGCGTCCGTCACCCTGAGCCACGACACCCGCCTCGGCCGCGACGTGACGATCGAGCCCCATGTCGTGTTCGGCGCCGGCGTCGTCGTCGGCGACGGCGTCACGGTGCGCGCCTTCTCGCACATCGAGGGGACGGTGATCGCCGAGGGGGCCACGGTCGGACCGTTCGCCCGCCTTCGGCCGGGCGCCGAGATCGGCGCTGGCGCGCATATCGGCAACTTCGTCGAGGTCAAGAAATCGCGCATCGAGCAGGGCGCCAAGGTCAACCACCTCACCTATATTGGCGACGCCCGCGTCGGTGCGGCGGCCAACGTGGGCGCGGGCACGATCACCTGCAACTACGACGGCTATACCAAGTCCCACACCGACATCGGTGCCGGCGCTTTCATCGGATCCAACGCCTCGCTCGTGGCGCCGGTCTCGATCGGCGATGGCGCCGTGGTCGGTGCGGGTAGCGTGATCACCCGCGACGTCGATGCAGGCGCGCTCGGTATCACGCGGGCGCCGCAGGAAGAGATCGCCGGGTTCGCCGAGCGCGTGCGCCGACGCAAGGCGGCCGCGAGTACGGACGCGCCGTCGCCGCCGGCGCAAGCGAAGGGTGCGAGGCGCGGCTAGTCCATGTGCGGCATCATCGGCGTGCTCGGTACCGGCGAGGTCAGCCCCCTCCTTCTCCAGAGCTTGAAGAGGCTCGAATACCGCGGCTACGACTCGGCCGGGGTCGCGACGCTGGTCAATGGCGGGATCGAGCGCCGCCGCGCCGAGGGCAAGCTCGCCAACCTCGAGGAGACGCTGGCGGAGGCGCCGATCGCCGGCCGCGTCGGCATCGGCCACACGCGCTGGGCGACCCACGGCGTACCCAACGAGATCAATGCCCATCCTCACAGCACGCGGCGCGCCGCCATCGTCCACAACGGCATCATCGAAAATTTCCGCGACCTGCGCGATGAGCTCATCGGGCTCGGTTATGAGTTCGCCTCGGATACCGACTCCGAAGCGATCGTCCAGCTCATCACCCGTTACCTCGATGAGGGTCTGGCGCCGCCGGAAGCGACAAAGGCGACGCTGTCGCGCCTCGAGGGCGCCTTCGCGCTCGGCGTCATCTTCGCCGGCGAGCCCGACCTCATGATAGGCGCTCGCCGGGGCAGCCCGCTCGTCGTCGGCTGGGGCGAGGGCGAGATGTATCTCGGATCGGACGCGCTGGCGCTTGCGGTCCTCACCGACAGGATCACCTATCTCGAGGAGGGCGACTGGGTGGTCCTCCACCGCTCCGGCGCCGCTATCCACGACTCGAGCGGCATGATCGTCGACCGCGATATCGCGACCACCGCGGCCGGTGGTGCCCTGGTCGGCAAGGGCAACCACCGCCACTACATGAAGAAGGAGATTCACGAGCAGCCGACGGTGATGGGCGAGACGCTTAAGGCCTATTTCGATCCCACCGGACGCTCGATCAGGCTGCCCGAAATGGCGTTCGACGCGGCGCAGGTACCGAGGATGACGATCGTCGCCTGCGGCACCTCCTACTATGCGGCGGCGGTCGCCAAGTACTGGTTCGAGCAGGTAGCTGGGCTGCCGGTCGAGATCGACGTGGCCTCCGAGTTCCGCTACCGCTCGATGCCGCTGTCGCCGGGCGGGGTGGCGCTCTTCGTATCGCAGTCGGGTGAGACCGCCGATACGCTGGCGGCGCTCCGGTTTGCCCGCGAGCAGGGCCAGTCGATCGCGGCCATCGTCAATGTCGCCGAAAGCACGATGTCCCGTGAGGCGGATTTGGTGCTGCACACCAACGCCGGACCCGAGTTCGGCGTCGCCTCGACCAAGGCGTTCACCTGTCAGCTCGTGACGCTCGCTTGCCTTGTCCTTTTCTTTGCCCGCGCGCGCGGCGCCATCGGGGGGGCCGAGGAGTCGCGCCTACTCGGCGCCATCGCCGAGGTGCCCTCGCGCGCGGCCGAGGTCCTCAATCACGACGAGAGCCTGCAGGAACTCGCCCTGACCATCGCCGATGCCGACGATGTCGTCTATTTCGGTCGCGGCACCTCTTATCCGATCGCCATGGAAGGGGCGCTCAAGCTCAAGGAGATCTCGTACATACATGCCGAGGGCTTCGCCGCCGGCGAGCTCAAGCACGGCCCGATCGCGCTGATCGACGAGACCGTTCCGGTGATCGTTCTGGCGCCGAGCGACGCCCTATTCGAAAAGACGGCATCGAACATGCAGGAGGTGGTGGCGCGCGGCGGCCGCGTCGTTCTCATGAGCGACAAGGCGGGAATCGAGGTACTCGGCGACAATGCCTTCGCCACCGTCGAGCTCCCGACCGTGCATTCGTTCGTCGCCCCCATCCTGTATGCCATTCCGGTGCAGCTGCTCGCCTATCACGTCGCCGTCCACAAGGGCACCGACGTCGACCAGCCCCGCAACCTCGCCAAGTCGGTGACCGTCGAGTAGGCGGCCGGTTCGGGAAGGAAAACCGCGATGTTCGACTTCGATCTCTTCGTGCTCGGTGGCGGCTCCGCGGGCGTTCGCGCGGCGCGCATAGCTGCGGGACATGGTGCGCGCGTCGCCATTGCCGAGGACCGCTATCTCGGTGGCACCTGCGTCAACGTCGGCTGCATTCCCAAGAAGCTGCTGGTCTACGCGTCCCATTTCAGTGAGGACTTCGAGGACGCGGCCGGGTTCGGCTGGACGGTGGACAAGGGCAGCTTTTCCTGGCCCCGGCTCATCGCCAACAAGGACCAGGAGATCGAGCGCCTCAACGGCGTCTACCGGCGTCTCCTCGAAGGGGCCGGGGCGCGCATCCTGTGGGGGCGGGCCGAGCTCGCGGACGCCCATACAGTTCGCGTAGACGGCGCGGCGTACTCGGCGGAGCGCATCATCGTCGCGACCGGCGGCTGGCCCTCGGTGCCCGACTTTCCCGGCCGCGAGCACGTCGTTACCTCGAACGAGGCGTTCTATCTCGACGATCTACCGCGCCGTGTGATCGTCGCCGGCGGCGGCTACATCGCGGTCGAGTTCGCGGGCATCTTTCACGGCCTCGGCGCCGAGGTCAGTCAGATCTACCGTGGGCCCTTGTTCCTGCGCGGGTTCGACGACGACGTCCGCGGATGCCTTGCCGAGGAGATGACGAGGAAGGGCGTGGACCTGCGCTTCAACACGACGATCGAGGCGGTGACCCGGGACGGGGACAGTGGCCCCCTCGCCGTCGATTTCGGCGACGGCACGAGCGTTCGGGCCGACCTCGTCATGTGCGCGCTGGGGCGCCACCCCAACACGGCGAAACTCGGTCTCGAGGCGGCGGGCATTGCTCTCGACGAGGCCGGCGCCGTCATCGTCGACGAGGCGTGGCAGACCTCGGTGCCGCATATCTATGCCATCGGCGACGTGACCGACCGCCTGCGTCTCACGCCCGTGGCCGTCGCCGAGGGGCACGCGCTGGCGGATGCGCTGTTCAAGCCGTCGGGGCGAGGGGTGTCGTATCGCGATGTTCCGACCGCGGTCTTCAGCGCGCCGGCGATCGGTACCGTAGGACTGACCGAGGCCGAGGCGCGCACGAAATTCGCGTCCGTCGACGTCTACAAGTCGAGCTTTCGCGCACTCAAGCATACGCTGTCCGGGCGCGACGAGAGCACCATGATGAAGCTTGTCGTCGACCCCGCGTCGGATCGGGTGGTCGGTATCCACATGGTGGGGCCCGAGGCCGGCGAGATCATCCAGGGGTTTGCGGTCGCGATAACGGCGGGGGCGACCAAGGCGGTCTTCGACGCCACCATCGGCATTCACCCGACCGCGGCCGAGGAATTCGTCACCATGCGCGAGAAGTACGTCGAGCTCGCGGAGGCGGCCGAGTAGGCGATCCGCCAGCGTTCGCGCACCGGTCGGGGTTGGCAGACTTGCGCGAACGGCGTATATGCTGCCGCTTTGCAGCACGCGGAAACGACGATGGCGCAGAACTGGAGCCTCGACGGCTGGCGCAGCCGACCGGCGCGGCAAATGCCCGATTATCCCGACGCCGCGGCCCTTGCGGCCGTCGAGGCGCGGCTGCAGCAGTTTCCGCCGCTCGTTTTTGCCGGCGAGGCACGCACCCTGCGCCGCCACCTCGCGGCGGCCGCCAACGGACAGGCCTTTTTGCTACAGGGCGGCGATTGCGCCGAGAGCTTCGCCGAGTTCCACGCCGACAACATTCGCGACACCTTTCGCGTGCTGCTGCAGATGGCGGTGGCGCTGACGTACGCGGCCGCGTGCCCGGTGGTCAAGGTCGGCCGCATGGCCGGGCAGTTCGCGAAGCCGCGGAGCGAGCCGGTCGAGGTCCGCGATGGTGTCGAGCTCACGAGCTATCGCGGCGACAACATCAACGGCATCGGTTTCACGGCCGAGGCGCGCCGGCCCGATCCCGAGCGCCAGCTCCATGCCTACAGCCAGGCCGCGGCGACGCTGAACCTGCTGCGCGCCTTCGCGCAGGGTGGCTACGCCGATCTTCACCGCGTGCACCGCTGGAACCTGGGCTTCGTCGCGCGCAGCCCGCAAGGCGCACGCTATCAGGACCTCGCCGACCGCATCGCCGAGGCGCTCGCGTTCATGGGGGCCTGCGGCCTGTCCGAGGAGGCATCGGCCAAGCTTAGCCAGACCGACTTCTACACCTCGCACGAGGCGCTGCTGTTGGGTTACGAGGAGGCGCTGACGCGCATCGACAGCACCTCGGGCGACTGGTACGACACCTCGGCCCACATGCTGTGGATCGGCGACCGGACGCGCCAGCCCGACGGAGCCCATGTCGAATTCCTACGAGGTGTCGCCAATCCGATCGGCCTCAAGGTGGGCCCCACGCTGCCGCCCGATGCGCTGCTCGAGCTCGTCGACATCCTCAATCCCGGCGACGAGGCGGGGCGACTCACGCTGATCTGCCGCATGGGCGCCGAGCAAGCGGCAGACAAGCTGCCGCCGCTGATCCGCGCCATTGAGCGCGAGGGGCGCAGCGTCGTGTGGTCGTGCGATCCCATGCACGGCAACACGATCAAATCCTCGAACGGCTACAAGACGCGTCCCTTCGATCGCATCCTGTCCGAGGTCGAGACGTTTTTCAGGGTCCACCAGGCGGAGGGGACCTACGCTGGCGGCGTTCATGTCGAAATGACGGGCCAGGACGTGACCGAATGCATCGGCGGCGCCCAGGAGATCACCGAGCACGCGCTCGCCGACCGCTACCACACCCATTGCGATCCGCGCCTTAACGCGTCGCAGAGCCTGGAACTCGCCTTCCTCATCGCCGAGATGTTGAAGAAGGGCCGTGCCGGGTCCGACAGCCGAGTCGCCGAAGCTTCCTGACGCCGTGCCGGCGCCGGCCGCTACCACCATGGGCCTCGACCGCGATCTCGCCAAGGGTACGGACAAGTATTTCCTGAAGACCAAGGAGATCGTGCGCCGCTATGGCGACAAGCGGGTGAGCTACGCCCTTTTCATGCGGCGCCCGGTGATCTTCGCTCCCAGGCTCATGCTGGCGTGGCTCGAGCGCGTTGCCAGCGAACGCGAGCGGCAGTTCGTGGTCGAGCCGCTCTACAAGGAAGGGGACTGGGTCGGCGGCGGCGAGCCGCTCCTCTACCTCAACGGCTCGCTCCTCCACCTGGTCGACCTCGAAACGCACTATCTGCAGCTCCTCGGCGCACCCTGTGTGGCCGCCCACAATGCCTACAGCATGTGCTGCGATCTGCCGAAGGTAGCGTTCTTCGCCATGGACGCGCGCCATTGCGCGGGCTCGGAGATGGCCGAAATGATGGCCTACGCGGCGTCGGTCGGGTCGGCGGCGGCGCATCGCGACGCGGGCGCACTCGGCTTCATCGGCAACGCCACCGATTCGACCGCGCGCTATTTCGGCAACGACGAGGGGATGGGCACCATGCCGCATGCGCTCGTCGGCTACGCCGGCTCGACCGAGCGCGCCGCCGAGATGATGAGCGAGACCTTCGATGGCGCGCCGTTCACCGTGCTCGTCGACTATTACGGCCGCGAACTGACCGATGCGCTCGCCGTGTGCCGGCGCTTCCCTGATCGCGCGGGAGCGGGCGATCTGTCGGTACGGCTCGATACCCACGGCGGCCGCTACATCGAGGGCCTCGACCCACCGCGCTCCTATGCCGTGCTCGAGCGCCATGCGCCCAACGCCATTCGCCAGTATCGCACCGACGTGGAGCTGCGCTGGCTGGTCGGCACGGGCGTCAGCGCCGCCGCGATATGGCTGCTGCGCGAAACCCTCGACGAGGCGGGCTTCGACAAGGTCAAGATCGTCGCCAGCTCGGGCTTCAGCCCGGGTAAGTGCAAGGTGATGGCGCTGGCCGGCGCCCCGATCGACGTCATCGGCACCGGCTCGTACCTGCCCGAGGTGTGGGAGGAGACCTACGCCACCGCCGATGTCGTCGAGTATGACGGCAAGCCGGCCGTGAAGACGGGCCGCGAGTTCCTGCTGCGCAAGGACTGATCAACCGGGCGCGCCGAGCCGCACCAGCACCTTGCCGAAGTTCTCGCCCGTCATCAGGCGGATGAAGGCCGCGGGCGCGGCCTCGAGGCCGTCGACGATGTCCTCCTTGTACTTGAGCTCGCCGCTCTTGAGCCACGCGCCGAGCTGGCTCAGCGCCTCATCGGTGCGCTCGGCGTAGTCGAACACGACGACTCCCTCCATGCGCGCGCGCTTGAACAGGAGCTGGCGCAGGAAGTTGGGGCTCTTGGGCGGCTCATCCAGGTTGTACTCGGAGATTTGTCCGCAGACGACGACGCGGCCGCGTTGGGCGAGGCGCGGGATGACCGTGTCGGTCACGGTGCCGCCGACGTTGTCGAAATAGACGTTGACCCCGTCGGGGCACGCGCCATCCAGCGCCGCACCGAGGTCGCCGGTCTTGTAGTTCACGCCGGCATCGAAGCCGAGCTCGCCGGTGAGGTAGTCGATCTTGGCGTCGCTGCCGGCGATGCCGACCACGCGGCAACCCTTGATCTTGGCGATCTGTCCGACGATGGCGCCCACGGTGCCGGCCGCCGCCGAGACGAGGACGGTCTCGCCGGGCTCCGGCCGGCCGACCTCGAGGAGTCCGAAATAAGCGGTGCACCCGGGCATGCCGAGGACGCCGAGTGCCGTCGACAGGGGCGCGAGATCGGGATCGACGTGGCGCACCTCGGTCGCCTTGGCGAGCGCGTATTCCTGCCACCCGAGCCGGCCCTCGACGATGTCGCCCGCAGAGAAGGCGGGCGCGTTCGAGCGCACGACCTCACCGACCACGCCGCCGATCATGACGTCGCGCGACTCGAGCGGGCGGGTGTAGGCGGCGGCGTCCGCCATGCGCCCGCGCATGTAGGGGTCGAGCGAGAGCCACAGGCCGCGCACCAGTACCTCGTCGGTGCCGGGATCGGGGATCGGCGCCGAGGTAAGGGCGAAGTCGCTCGGCCGAGGCATCCCTTCGGGCCGCGCGGCCATGCGAATCTGGTGGTTCTGGTTGGCGACCATGAAGCTCTCCTGATGTGGCCTCGCCTGCCTTTTGTTTAGGGGCAAACGGGTGCCGGTTCAATCGTCGCCGGGTGCCGGGTCGCGCCCGCGCTATTGTGCGCCTGCTCCGGCCAAGCTAAGTATCGCCGCGAGATGCCTGAGACGACCGACCGGCTTGTTCTCGCACTTGCCCAGCTCAATCCCACCGTCGGCGACATCGACGGCAACGTACGGCGGGTGCGCGCGGCCCGCAGCGAGGCGGCCCGCGCCGGCGCCGACCTCGTGGCCTGCACCGAACTCGTCATCGCCGGCTATCCGCCCGAGGATCTCGTTCTCAAGCCCGCCTTCCAGGACGCGACCGAGGCCGCGGTCATGGCGCTCGCCCGGGATACCGGCGATGGCGGGCCGGCGCTGCTCCTCGGCAGCCCGTGGCGCGACGAGGGTGCGCTGTATAACGCCCTGCTACTGCTCGCCGACGGCGCCGTCAAAGCGGTCCGTTTCAAGCACGAGCTCCCCAACTACGGCGTCTTCGACGAAAAGCGCGTCTTCACCCCGGGACCGCTCCCTGGGCCCGTCAACTTCCGCGGCGTCCGGCTCGGTGTCATGGTGTGCGAGGACATGTGGACACCCGACGTCACCGAGTGTCTCCAGGAAACCGGGGCCGAGATTCTGATCGTCGGCAACGGCTCGCCGTTCGATGCGGACAAGGTCGACACGCGCCTCGGACTGGCCGTGGCCCGCGTCGTCGAGTCGGGCCTGCCGCTCGCCTACGTCAACCAGGTCGGCGGTCAAGACGAGCTCGTCTTCGAGGGCGCTTCGTTCGTGCTCAACCCTGATCGCACGCTCGCGGTGCAGGCGCCCGCCTGGCGCGAAGAGGTGGTCCTCACCCACTGGAAGCGCGACGGCAATGGCTGGCACTGCGAGGCGGCACCGCCGGCGCCGCTTCCGGGCCGGATCGAGGCCATCTATCAGGCGATGACGATCGGCTTGCGCGACTACGTGAACAAGAACGGCTTCGCCGGCGTCGTCCTCGGCCTGTCGGGCGGAATCGACTCGGCGCTTAGCGCCGTCGTTGCCGCCGACGCCCTTGGGCCTGCGCGCGTCCACTGCCTGATGCTGCCCTCGCCCTATACCTCCACGGCGAGCCTGGAGGATGCGGCCGCCGTAGCCGAGGGGCTCGGCGCGCGGCTCGACGCCGTCTCCATCGGCGCGGCGATGCAGACGTTCGGGCACATGCTGGCCGACCTCTTCGCCGGGCGCGAACCGGACACCACGGAGGAGAACCTTCAGGCGCGGCTGCGTGCCGTCACGCTGATGGCGCTGTCCAACAAGTTCGGCACGCTCTTGCTCACCACCGGGAACAAGTCGGAGATGTCGGTCGGCTACGCGACGCTCTATGGCGACATGTCGGGCGGCTATTCGGTGCTCAAGGACGTCTACAAGACGACCGTCTATGCGCTCGCGCGCTGGCGCAACGAGCACGCGCCGGAGGGCGCGCTCGGCCCGGCGCAGCGGGTCGTGCCCGAGTCCATCCTGACCAAGGCGCCGAGCGCCGAGCTCAAGCCCGACCAGACCGACCAGGACACGCTGCCGCCGTACGAGGCCCTCGATGATATCCTCGAGTGCTTGGTCGAGGGCGAGATGGCGGCGGCCGATATCGTCAAGCGCGGCCACGCGGCCGAGGTGGTGGCTCGCGTGGCCGGGCTGCTGTCCCGGGCCGAGTACAAGCGCCGCCAGGCGCCGCCGGGCGTCAAGATCACGCGCAAGTCCTTCGGTCGCGACCGCCGCTACCCCATCACCAACGGCTTCCGCGGGGAGGCGTAAGCGCCGTGGCCTTAACGCTCTACGACACGGCGCGGCGCGCGAAGCGCGTGTTCACGCCGCTCGATCCGGTCCGCGTCGGCATGTATGTGTGCGGGCCCACCGTGTACGACTACGCCCACGTCGGCAACGCGCGTCCGGTGGTCGTCTTCGACGTGCTCTGCCGGTTGCTGCGGCGCGCGTTCGGCACGGTCACGTATGTGCGCAACATCACCGACGTCGACGACAAGATCAACGCCGCCGCGAGCGACAGCGGCGAGCCGATCGAGGCGATCACGGCGCGCACGACCGCCGCCTTCCACGAGGACATGGCGGCGCTCAACGCACTCGCGCCTGACGTCGAGCCGCGGGCGACCGGCCATATCGCCGAGATGATCGCGATGATCGAAAAGCTGGTCGCGGCCGGGCACGCCTACGCGGCCGAGGGGCACGTTCTGTTTCACGTGCCCTCGATGCCGGGCTACGGCGCGCTGTCCGGGCACAACCGCGAGGAGCTGATCGCCGGGGCGCGGGTCGAGGTCGCGCCGTATAAGCGCGACCCGGCCGACTTCGTGCTGTGGAAGCCCTCGCCGCCCGGGCTGCCCGGCTGGGATAGCCCCTGGGGCCGCGGCCGGCCGGGCTGGCACATCGAGTGCTCGGCGATGAGCGAGGCCCATCTCGGCGTCACCTTCGACATCCACGGCGGCGGCCAGGACCTCATCTTCCCCCACCACGAGAACGAGATCGCGCAAAGCACCTGCGCCCATGGCGGCACTCCCTTCGTCGGCTATTGGCTGCACAACGGCTACGTCACGGTCGAGGGCGAGAAGATGTCGAAATCGGTGGGCAACATCGTCACCGTGCGCGAGCTCCTGTGCGAAGTCCCTGGCGAGGCGATCCGGCTGGCCCTGCTCGGTACCCACTACAGGCATCCGCTCGACTTCACGCGTGAGGGCCTGCGCCAGGCCAAGCGTACGCTCGATCGTTGGTATCGAGCGGTCGACGAAGTGCAAGCCGCCGAGGACTTGCCGGAACCGTTCATCGCGGCGCTGGAAGACGATCTCAACACACCCCAGGCGATCGCCGAGCTCCATAGCCTCCACGCCGAGATTCGCGGTCCCGAGAGCGGTGAGCGGCAAGTGGACCTCAGGCGCAGCCTCAGGGCCGGGGGCAACCTGCTCGGTCTCCTGGAGCAGGAGGCGCGCGAATGGTTTTCCTGGCGGCGGGCGGGTGACGAGCTCGATGAATCGGCGGTCGCCGACCTCATCGGGCGTCGCACCGCGGCGCGCGAGGCCAAGGACTTCGTGACCGCCGATTCTATCCGCGCCGAACTCGCGGCCCAAGGCGTCGTGCTCAAGGACGGGCCGCAGGGCACGACCTGGAGGCGCGCCGGCTAGGATGGCGGGCACGGACAGGACGCGGCCGAGTGTCGGGGGCGGGCCGGCGATCGTCCTCGTCGATCCCCAGCTCGGCGAGAATATCGGCACCGCAGCCCGCGCGATGTTCAATTTTGGACTTACCGACCTGCGCCTCGTACGTCCGCGCGATGGCTGGCCGAGCCCAAAGGCGGTGGCCGCCGCATCGGGAGCGGACGAGGTGCTCGCGCGCGCCCGGCTTTATGCCTCCACCGAGGCGGCGGTCGCGGACCTGCGTCACGTTTACGCGGCGACGGCGCGCCGGCGCGACATGGCGAAGCGCGTGACGACGCCCGGCCAGGCGGCCG
This sequence comes from Alphaproteobacteria bacterium, assembly GCA_965261735.1. Taxonomy (GTDB): domain Bacteria; phylum Pseudomonadota; class Alphaproteobacteria; order SHVV01; family SHVV01. The sequence goes on along the minus strand of OZ253470.1, from coordinate 3,030,921 downwards.
CCGAGTTGCGCCGCGCGGCGACTGCCGGCGAGGGCGCCGGCGTCCTTTTCGGGCCCGAGCGCACAGGCCTGCACAACGACGATCTAACCCTCGCCGATTGCGTGCTTTCGGTTCCGACGAACCCGGCCCACGCCTCGCTCAACCTGGCGCAGGCGGTGCTGCTGATCGGCTACGAGTGGTTCCAGGCCGGCGCCGAGGGTGACGCGGGCGGCGTCGGCACGCGGCGCTCGCGTCCGGCTACCAAGGAGGAGCTGCTCGGCTATTTCCAGCATCTCGAGCGCGAACTCGACGCGCACGGCTTCCTGTTGCCCGTGGAAAAGCGCCCCAGCATGGTGCGCAACATTCGCAACATGTTCCAGCGCGCGGGGCTTACAGAACAGGAGGTCAGGAGCCTGCACGGCATCGTCGCCGCGCTCGTGCGCCGGCGCGAACCGGCCGAGCCGCCCTGAGCACCCAGTGCGCGCGGGCGATGGCATTTGACAACGGCGGCGCCAGCGTATATCCCGCTGCCACGTCCACGAACGGATAATGACTGCATGACGAAGCGCCTCGAATCCAAATACAAGCTCAACCGTCGGCTCGGCGAAAACCTGTGGGGCCGACCCAAGAGCCCGGTGAACCGGCGCGACTACCGCCCCGGCCAGCACGGCGAGCGCCGCCGCAAGCCGAGCGACTTCGGCATTCAGCTGGCGGCCAAGCAGAAGCTCAAGGGCTACTACGGCAACATCACCGAAAAGCAGTTCCGCAACATCTACGCCGAGGCCGTGCGCCGGCGCGGCGACAACAGTCAGAACCTGATCGCGCTCCTGGAGCGACGGCTCGATGCGGTGGTCTATCGCATGAAGTTCGTGCCTACCGTGTTCGCCTCGCGCCAGTTCGTGAACCACGGGCACGTGTTCGTCAACGGCCGACGCGTCAATATCCCGAGCTATCGGGTCAAGGAAGGCGACGTCGTCGAGGTCAAGGAGAAATCCAAGTCACTGGCCGTGGTCCTCGAGGCCCTGGACCTGGCCGAGCGCGACGTACCCGACTACCTCGAGGTCGATCACAAGCGCGTGCGCGGCACCTTCGTGCGGACGCCGGAGTTCGCCGATGTACCCTACCCGGTGCAGATGGAGCCGCACCTCGTCATCGAGTACTACTCGCGCTAAACCGCATTGGCCCGCCCGGGCCGCGCTCCCGCTATAGATGCATATTTATATTTGGTTGCTGGCCGCAGAGCGCGCAGCTCTGCGATACGTAGCGACCGCCGGTCAGGCGGCGGGGGCTGTGGCTTCGACGCCCTTCTCGGTGAGGTAGGACTGGAGCTCGCCGGTCTGGTACATCTCGCGGATGATGTCGCAGCCGCCCACGAACTCGCCCTTGACGTAGAGCTGCGGGATAGTCGGCCACTGGCTGTACGCCTTGATGCCTTCGCGTAGGCTCGGGTCCATCAGGACGTCGATGCCCTTGAACTTCACCCCGAGCCGCGACAGGATTTCGACCACGGTCGCCGAGAACCCGCACTGCGGGAACACCGGGTTGCCCTTCATGAAGAGGACGACGGTGCTTTCCGCCAGGTCCTGCTGAATGCGCTCGACTGCCGGATGCTCGGTCATGGAGTTTCCCTCGCTTTCCTATGCCGACTGGCCAGGAACAGCGGTCTGTAGGGCAAGCGCGTGGAGCGCCTCACCCATCCTGTTGCCAAGTGCTTGATACACCATTTGGTGCTGCTGCACCCGCGTTTTTCCGGCGAAAGCGGGTGAAACCACCAGAGCCGAATAGTGATCGCCGTCGCCGCGCAGATCTTCGATCTTGACCTCGGCGTCCGGAATGGCCGCCTTGATCAGCTGCTCGATCTGGCCTGAATCCATGGGCATGCGTGCGGCCCCTGCCTCTCAAGATAAGGTGTTCGTCATATATGCCGGCAGCCACGCCTCGTGCGCGGCCCGCAGCGCGCCTAACGATATGGTGTGCTCCCGGTCCACTGTCAAACTGTTTCCGCCGGTGCGCCCGAGGACGGCGAGCGGCACGCCCGCTGCCCTTGCCTCATCGCCGACGGCGCCCGCCTCGGGCGCGGGCACGGTCACGAGGTAGCGCGCCTGGTCCTCGCCGAACCAGAAGGCGTGCGCCGGGATGTGATCGTCGGGACGAGACAGTGCCGCGCCGATATCGGCGGCCAGCGCCATCTCGGCCGCCGCGATCAGGAGTCCGCCGTCGGCCACGTCGTGACAGGCGCTCACGCGCCCAGCCTCGGCCATGCGGCGCACGAAGTCGCCGTGGCGGCGCTCGGCCTCGAGGTCCACGGGTGGCGGGGCGCCGGCCTCGCGACCGGCCACATCGCGCGCATAGAGTGAGGCGCCGAGGTGGCCGCGCGTTGCCCCGATCAGCAGGATGACCTCGCCCGCATCCGCAAACGCCGGCGTCAGCATGTGGCCGAGATCGGCGATCAGGCCGATGCCGCCGATTTGCGGCACGGGCTGGATCGCGCGTCCGTCGGTCTCGTTGTAGAACGAGACGTTGCCCGAGACGATGGGGAAGTCGAGCGCCCGGCAGGCTTCGCCCAACCCCTCCACGGCGGCGACAAACTGGCCCATGATCTCGGGCCGCTCCGGGTTGCCGAAATTGAGGCAATCGGTGACGGCGAGCGGCCGTGCGCCGGCGGCCGTCAGGTTGCGCCAGCACTCGGCCACCGCCTGGCGCGCGCCCACGGCCGGATCCGCGGCGCAGTAGCGCGGCGTGCAATCGGTCGTCAACGCGAGGCCCCGGTCCGTATCGTGGACGCGCACGACGGCGGCGTCGCCACCCGGCCGCTGTACCGTATCGGCCATGACCATGTGGTCGTACTGCTCCCAGATCCAGCGCTTGGACGCGAGATCGGGCGCTTCGAGCAGGCGGAGTAGCGCCTCGTCGACGGGAACCGGCGCGGAAAGCGCCTCCGCGAGGGCCGGGGCGGGCGGCGGTGCCGTCCACGGGCGCTCGTACTGCGGCCCCGCCGCGACCGCGTCGATCGGCAGGTCGGCGACGACGGCGCCGCCACTGCGCGCGACGAAGCGCCCCGTGTCGGTGATCGTGCCGATGTTCGCGAAATCGAGCTCCCACTTGGCGAACACCGCGCGCGCAGTGTCCTCGTGGCCACGCCTCAGCACCATCAGCATCCGCTCCTGGCTCTCCGAGAGCATGATCTCGTAGGCGCTCATGGCGGTCTCGCGGGTCGGCACCGCGTCGAGATCGAGATCGATGCCGACGTCCCCCTTGGACGCCATCTCGAACGACGACGAGGTGAGCCCGGCGGCGCCCATGTCCTGGATGGCGACGATGGCATCGCCCGCCATCAATTCGAGGCACGCCTCGATCAGGAGCTTCTCGGTGAAGGGGTCGCCGACCTGCACGGTCGGGCGCTTTTCCTCGCTCTCCTGGTCGAACTCGGCCGATGCCATGGTCGCGCCGTGGATGCCGTCGCGCCCGGTCTTGGCGCCGACATAGATCACCGGGTTACCGGGGCCGGCGGCGCGGGCATAGAAGAGGCGGTCGGCGCGGGCAATGCCGAGCGTCATGGCGTTGACCAGGTTGTTGCCGTTGAAGCTCGCATGAAACGTGCATTCGCCGCCGACCGTCGGCACGCCGACGCAGTTGCCGTAGCCGCCGATCCCGGCGACGACACCGGCCACGAGGTGACGGGTCTTGGCGTTGCCTGGTTCGCCGAAGCGCAGCGCGTTCAGGTTGGCGACCGGGCGCGCGCCCATGGTGAACACGTCGCGCAGGATACCGCCGACGCCTGTCGCGGCGCCCTGGTAGGGCTCGATGAACGAGGGGTGGTTGTGGCTCTCCATCTTGAATACCGCGGCAAGCCCGTCGCCGATGTCGACGACGCCCGCGTTCTCGCCGGGACCGCAGATCACCCACGCCGCCTCGGTCGGCAACCGGGCCAGCCACCTCTTCGAGGACTTGTAGGAGCAGTGCTCGCTCCACATCGCCGAGAAGATGCCGAGCTCGGTAAGGTTGGGCTCGCGCCCGAGGAGCTCGATGATGCGCTTCCATTCCGCCGCCGTAAGACCGTGCTCGGCGACGACCGCGGACGAGACGCCCGCCATCAGGCGAGCGCCGCCACCAGCGAGTCGAACAGGGTGCGGCCGTCGGTACCGCCGAGCGCCGCGTCCGCCACGCGCTCGGGATGCGGCATCAGGCCGAGGACGTTCTTATCGCGATCGAGGACGCCGGCGATGTTGTCGAGCGATCCGTTGGGGTTGGCGGCCGCATCGTCGGCGCCGCCCGGCTGGCAGTAGCGGAACGCCACCTGGTCATTGTCGCGCAGGGACTCTAGCGTGTCCGGGTCGGCGAAATAGGCGCCGTCGTGGTGGGCCACCGGCATGCGGACGACCTCGCCGTCGTCATATTGGGCGGTAAACGGCGAGAACGGGTTCTCGACGCGTAGCCAGACGTCGCGGCACACGAACCCGAGGCCGGCGTTGCGCAGCAGCGCGCCGGGCAGCAGCCCGGCTTCGGTCAGCACCTGAAAGCCGTTGCAGATGCCGAGCACCGGCACGCCGCGCGCCGCACGCGCCGCGACCTCGCGCATCACCGGCGAATGTGCCGCCATGGCGCCCGAGCGCAGGTAGTCGCCGTAGGAGAAGCCACCCGGGATGACGATCAAGTCGAGCGGGGGCAGGCTGCGCTCGGCGTGCCAGATCATCTCGGGCTCGGCACTCATGCTCCGCGCCAACGCGACGCGCACGTCGCGATCGCAGTTGGAGCCGGGAAAGACGATAACGGCGGCCTTCATGGCGGGGTCAGTCCGACAGGGTCAGCGCTAACCGTGCCCATCCTCACTCGAACTCGATGGCGTAGGTCTCGATCACCGTGTTGGCGAGCAGCCGGGTACACATCGCGTCAACCGTGCGATGCGCCGCCTCGCGATCGCCGTCGGCGATCTCGATCTCGATCACTTTGCCCTGGCGTACTTCACCCACGCCCTCGAATCCGAGCGATTTTAGGGCATTGCCTATGGCGTTGCCCTGGGGGTCGAGAACACCGGGTTTCAGGGTGATGTGGACGCGGGCCTTGAGCACTGTGGGCGCGGGGCTCCCTCCGGGCCGGTCACTGCACCAGCTTAGGCCCCCTGACGTCGCCGGGACCACCTTCGGGCATGATGCCGAGGCGGCGCGCGACCTCCTGGTAGGCTTCGGGAATGCGATCCATGTCGCGGCGAAAGCGGTCCTTATCGAGCTTCTCGTTGGTTTGGAGGTCCCACAAGCGGCAGCTATCGGGGCTGATCTCGTCGGCGAGCGCGATACGCACTTGGTCGTCCTCGTAAAGGCGGCCGAATTCGAGCTTGAAGTCGACGAGGCGGATGCCGATGCCGTAGAACAGGCCGGACAGGAAGTCGTTGATCCTGAGCGACAGTTGGACGATCTCGTCGAGTTCCTGCGGGCTCGCCCAATTGAAGGCGGTGATGTGCTCCTCTCCGATCATGGGATCGCCGAGATCGTCCGACTTGTAATAGTACTCGATAATCGAGCGCGGCAGCGCCGTGCCCTCGGCGATGCCCAGGCGGGCCGACAGCGAACCGGCGGCGACGTTGCGGATCACGATCTCGACGGGAATGATCTCGACCTCGCGCACCAACTGCTCGCGCATATTGAGGCGGCGGACGAAATGGGTCGGCACGCCGATTTCGTTGAGCCGCATCATCAGATGTTCGGAGATGCGATTGTTGAGGACGCCCTTACCCGTGATGGTACCGCGCTTTTGGTTGTTGAACGCGGTCGCGTCGTCCTTGAAGTGCTGGACCAACGTGCCGGGCTCGGGGCCCTCGAATAGCACCTTGCCCTTGCCTTCGTAGACTTGTCTGCGACGCGGCATGGCGGTTTTTCTACAAATGGAGCGTCGATAGGGGCGGTCGACGCGGCCGCCTTGCGGGGTACGGACACCTTAGACGAATTCCTTTGGCAACACAATCGGCAGCGGGCGACCGGGCGCAACATGCGGTGCTAGATCGGCCTCCGCGACGCCATATGTAATGTTGATTTGGCGCGCCTGAGGGGCTATCCCTGAGGCCGACAACTGCCATCAAAGGCCGGGAGCGCTAAACCCATGCCCACCGTTCGAGGACCGCGAAAAAGGCGAAGAGGCGAGGTACGCCCGCGACCAGGAGGCGACTTTCAAGATCACCGCGCGGCGCAACAAGCTGCTCGGACTGTGGGTGGCGGAGAAGATGGGAATGAGTGGCGAGACAGCGCAGGCTTACGCGCGCGAGGTCATCGAAATCGACTTCGATGAGCCCGGCGAAGAGGACGTCTACCGAAAGGTGGCCGGCGATCTTGCGGCTAAGGGCGTTGCCCTCTCCGAGCGCCAGCTGCGCCGCGAGATGGCCCGGCTCGCCGAGGTCGCGCGCGAGCAGATCGACGGCGAGGCGGGCGCCGGCAAACCGTCCTAGGCGGGTCGCGCCTCGGCCGCCTCAGGCGGCGAACACGCGCGCGAAAATCGTGTCCACGTGCTTGCCGTGGTGTGCGAGGTCGAAGAGCGCATCGACCCGGTCGCCGTCGAGCAGCGCGCTGATCTCCGCATTGTCGGCAATGAGCTGGCGGAAGTCGCCGTCGCCGCGGCGCGCCGCCATGGCCGCCGGCTGCACCACGGAATAGGCCGCCTCGCGGCTCATTCCGGCCTGCGTCAGCGCAAGCAGGACGCGCTCGGAGTGGACCAGGGGACCGAGGCGCTCCAGGTTCTCGCGCATGCGCTCGGGGTAGACGACGAGGCCCTCGATCAACCGGGCCAGGCGATGAAGCGCGAAATCGAGGGTCACCGTGGCGTCGGGCGCGATCACCCGCTCGACCGAGGAGTGCGAGATATCGCGCTCGTGCCATAGCGCCACATCCTCGAGCGCCGGTACAACGGCGGAGCGAACGAGCCGCGCGAGGCCGGTCAAGTTTTCGCTCAGCACCGGATTGCGCTTGTGCGGCATCGCCGAGGAGCCCTTCTGGCCGGCCGCGAAGGGCTCCTCCGCCTCGCCCACCTCGGTGCGCTGGAGGTGGCGGATTTCGATGGCCAGCCGCTCGATGGAACTGGCGATGACGCCGAGCGTGGCGAAGAACATCGCGTGGCGATCACGCGGGATGATTTGCGTGGAAATCGGCTCCACCGCGAGACCGAGGGCAGCGGCTACGTGAGCTTCGATGCGCGGATCGACGTTGGCGAAGGTGCCGACCGCGCCCGAGAGGGCGCAGCTCGCGATCTCGTCGCGCGCCCGCGCGAGTCGGTCGCGGTGGCGGCGGAACTCGGCGTAGGCGTGTGCGAGCTTGAGGCCGAAGGTCGTGGGCTCGGCGTGGATGCCGTGGCTGCGGCCGATGCACGGTGTCGTCTTGTGCTCGAAGGCACGGCGTTTCAGCGCCTCGAGCAGTCCATCGATATCGCCCAGCAGAATGTCGGCGGCGCGACTGAGCTGCACGGCAAGGCAGGTGTCCAGCACGTCGGACGACGTGAGACCCTGGTGGATGAAGCGCGCGAGTGGCCCGACGTGCTCGGCAAGGTTGGTGAGAAAGGCGATGACGTCGTGGTGAACTTCGCGCTCGATCGCATCGATGCGCGCGACGTCGAAGCGGCCACGCTCGCGCAGCGCCGCCACCGCCTCGGCGGGGACGGTGCCGAGTTCGGCCTGCGCCTCAAGGGCGAGCGTCTCGATGTCGAGCCAGATCCGGTAGCGCGTCTCGGGCTCCCAGATCGCGGCCATCTCGGGGCGGCTGTATCGCCGGATCATGCGGCTCCCCCGTGCGCGATGCCCCCTCTTATACCAGACGGGCGCGCAGCGAGAACCGCTCAGCGGCGGTTGGGCGACGGGCCCCCCGCGCGCCCGCGGCACCCCCCCTTTGTGACCGCGGTGCGGCCCTAGGCGGCCTGCGCCTGCGCGCCCTTCATCGTTGCCGCCACCAGGCCGTAGCAGGCCGTCCACGCGGCCTTGACCTCGGGCGTGAAAGCCTCGCCCAGGCCTCTCTCGAGCGTCCACAGCGGGGCCGCCGCCACCGTGTCGTAGTCGCGGTCGGTGACACGTAGCCGACGTGGCGGGCGCCCAAGGCCTGCACGGCCGGCACGATCTCGTCGAGCCGGTCGAGGCCGGCGACGGCGGTGGCGATCATCGCCATCAGCTTGCGGCCCCGTTCTTTCAGGTCGCTCTTGAAGAGCAGCTTGACGTTGGGATCGAGTTCGAATAGGCGGGCGTAAAACATCTCCGCCGCCGCCTCTTGGATGGGAAGCACCTTGGCGAAGGTCTCGCGAACGAGCGCAATCTGTTGGCGGGTCATGGCTGGCTCCTTGGGATGCGTTAAGATGAGGCTGCCGTCCTTCCTTAAGACGCGGACAATGAACGGGAGTGCCCCGCCGGCCCTCAACGCGACGTCCGCGCTTGCGGGATGCGGCCCTTGGAGAGGTGATCGGCCACCCGTGTCGGCTCCGGCAGGCGGTAGCGGGTCGTGCAGGCGAGGACGAGCCGCACCGCGCTTTCGAGGCCGACGCGATGGCCGACCGAAACGAAGACCGGGCGGGTGCTGGCACGCGTGCGCACCACCGTGCCGATGAGTTCGCCATGATCGCTCAGCTCGGTGCGGGCCCCGCGCGCCGTGTCCGGCTCGCTGTGGCTGCCGATGAGTCGCGATTTCGCGACGCCGATGCTGGGCACGCCCGCGAGGAGCCCGAGGTGGCAGGCAATGCCGAAGCGGCGCGGGTGGGCGAAACCGTGACCGTCGATGAGGAGCAGATCGGGCGCGATCCTGAGCTTGTCAAGCGCCGCCAGCGCGGCCGGGGTCTCGCGAAACGACAGCAGGCCCGGCACATAGGGAAACGACGTCGGGCGGTAGGCGAGGCGCCACTCAGCGAGTTCGAGGCCAGGAAACGACAGCACCGCAACCGCCGCGCAGGTGCGCTTGCCGCCGTCGCGGAAAGCGATGTCGACGCCGGCGACGTGACGCACGGGACCAAACCGGTCGGTCGCGATGACCTCGGAGGCGAGCGTGCGTTGCAGCTCGCGCGCGGCCGCCGGGGTCCGGGGCCAGCGCCGGGGTTGCCGCGGGCGCCGGCTCAGCGCCGCCGCGCCGCCGCGAGGCGGATCACCCGCTCGGTTTCCGACCACAGGTCATAGCGTTGCAGCTCGGCGAGCTCGGCCCAGGCGACGGCTGCGGCGTCGTCCTGTGCCACCGCCTCGCCGTCCCGCCATTCGGCGAGGACGTCGATGAGCGTGTAGTGGTACCGCACCCGGCCCTGCTCATCGCGGTCGATTGAATCAACGACCGCCACGACATCGATGATTTCGACCTCGATCCCGGTTTCCTCGTGCACCTCGCGCCGGGCGGCATCGAACACGGTCTCACCAGCGTGCTGGGCGCCACCGGGGATGCTCCATCGGTGCTGGCGTGGCGGCCGCGCGCGCTGCACGAGAAGGACCTGGTCGCCGCGCCACACCACGGCGCCGACCCCGGCGAACGGGCGCTCTGGGTAGCGCCGATCGTCAGCCGACGCCGGCGTCACAGCAGGCCGAGCGACTTGAAGCTCACGTGCGTGCCGCGGCCGACAATAACGTGATCGTGCAGCGTGACGCCGAGGCGCCGGCCGGCCTCCGCCACCTCCTTGGTCATCTCGATATCGGAGCCGGACGGCGTGGGGTCGCCGCTCGGGTGGTTGTGGACCATGATCACCGCGGAGGCGCCAAGGTTCATCGCGCGCTTGATGACCTCGCGTGGGTAGACGGGGGTGTGGTCGACGGTGCCGGTTTGCTGGACCTCGTCCGCGATGAGGACGTTCTTGCGATCGAGGAACAACAGTCGGAACTGCTCGGTAGTGCCAAACCCCATGCTGGCGTTGCAGTAGTCGAGCAGTGCCTGCGACGAGCTCAGCACCGGTCTGTCGAGGATCTGATCGCGGCTCAGGCGCAGGGCCGCCGCCTGGACCACCTTGAGCGCCGCGACGGTAGCCTCGCCGACGCCGTCAACCTCGCGCAGGCGCTCGGGCGCGGCGCTGATGGTGGCGGCAAAGCTGCCGAACCGTTTGAGCAGCGCCTTGGCGAGCGGTTTCATGTCGCCGCGGGCACTGGCCTGGAAGAGCAACAGCTCGAGCATTTCGTAGTCGTGCAGCGACTCGCCGCCGGCCCGCATGAAGCGCTCGCGCAGGCGCTGTCGATGGCCGTGGAAGTGCGGACGATCGTTCATGGCGCCCTCAGTAGGGCGGCCGGTCGAGCCCACCCGGCGAGGTCGTGAACACCTCACAGCCCTGCGCGGTGACGCCGATGCTGTGCTCGAACTGGGCTGACAGCGAGCGGTCCTTAGTGACCGCGGTCCAGCCGTCGCTCAGGATCTTGACCTGCCAGCCACCGAGGTTGATCATCGGCTCGATGGTGAAGAACATCCCCTCTCGCAGTTCGAGGCCGCTGCCCGCTTCACCGTAGTGGAGCACGTTGGGCGCGTCGTGGAAGATGCGCCCGAGGCCGTGGCCGCAGAAGTCGCGCACCACCGAGCACCGGTGGCCCTCGGCATAGCTCTGGATCGCGTACCCGACGTCGCCCAGGGTGCGCCCCGGCCGCACCGCGCTGATACCTTCCATCATCGCACCGTAGGTCACGTCGCACAGGCGCTGCGCCTTCAGCCCGACCGGGCCGAGGAAGAACATGCGGTTGGTATCGCCGTGCCAGCCGTCGACGATCACGGTTACGTCGATGTTGAGGATATCGCCGCTGCCCAACACCTTGTCGCCGGGTATGCCGTGGCACACGACGTGATTGACGGAGGTGCAGATCGACTTGGGGAATCCGCGGTAGTTCAGCGGCGCCGGCACCGCGCCGCGCTCGACGATGAAGTCGTGGCACAGCGCGTCGAGCGTTCCCGTGGTGACGCCGGGCTCGACGTGCGGAACGATGAAATCCAGCACCTCGGCGGCGAGCGCACCCGCCTGGCGCATGCCGTCGAAATCCGCCGGCCGGTGGATCTTCACCGCGCCTGTGTTGCGAGGCGGCGCCTCTCCCGCGTCGAGATAAACCATGGAACCTCCCAACGCCTATAGCGCAAGCGCCAAGGGCTGGTCCAGCACTATGGCGTCGGGCGACAGCTTACAGGCATGGACCATGGTTTCGACTCCGGAGGCGAGCGCGGCGCCAAAGGCGGCCCCGTAGGCCGGGTCGATGTCGTCGGCGATCGCGAATCGCTGGCAGTCCTCGCGCTGCACGACATAGAACACGATCGCCCGCTGCCCCTGCCCGGCGAGCGCCGCGAGCTCGCGCATGTGCTTGGCGCCGCGCGCCGTCACCGCGTCCGGGAACTCGGCGAGGCCTGGCTCGCGCACGAGATGGGCGTTTTTCACCTCGACGTAGCAGGGCGGGCGGCCGCGCTCCTCGAGCAGGACATCGACCCGCGAATTGGCACCATACCTGACCTCGCGCCGCAGCCCGGCGTAGCCTGCAAGCGATGCGATGCGGCCGCCGCCGATGGCTTCGGCCACGATCGCGTTGGGGTGCCAGGTGTTGACTCCGACGAGATGGGCGCCGATGCGCACCAGCTCCCACGTGTATCGCAGCTTCCGCTTGGGGTTGAGGGCGGGCGAGAGCCACACCTCGGCGCCCGGCTCGGTGAGCCCGAACATGGCTCCCGGATTGGCGCAGTGCGCGGTAACCGCCTCGCCAGCCTCGAGAGCCACGTCGCAGAGAAAGCGCTTGTAGCGCCGCAGGAGCGTGCCACGGAGGAGGGGAGCGTGAAAGCGCATCGCGCTACCATGTAGCCGCGCGCGCCGGGCACCGCAAGGTGCACCGCCTCCCCAGCCGTGGGCCGGCGCGCACCGGAGTGCTATAACTCGTGGCTAGGCGAAGGTGTTCGAGTGATTCCATGACCGGTCCCGGCGGACCCAAGACGGCGAGCGTCGTCATCATCGGCAACGAGATCTTGTCGGGGCGTACCGAGGACAAGAACCTCGCGTTCCTGGCGACGCGGCTCGGTGAGCTCGGTATCTCGGTGCGCGAGATTCGAGTGGTGGCCGATGAAGAGGTTGCGATCGGCGCGGCCATCAACGCTTGCCGCGCCGCCTACGACTATGTCTTCACCACCGGCGGCATCGGCCCCACCCACGACGACATTACCGCGCAAAGCGTCGCCAAGGCGTTCGGCGTCGACTTGCTGCTCGACTCAAGGGCACTGGCGCGCCTGCAGCACTATTACGGTGCGGGCGAGCTCAACGATGCGCGCCGGCGCATGGCCTTCGTCCCCGAGGGCGCGACGCTGATCGACAATCCGATTAGTCATGCGCCGGGCTTTCAATTGGGCAACGTGTTCGTACTCGCCGGCGTTCCGGCCATCATGCGGGCCATGTTCGAGGGCCTGCGCGATCGCCTCGTCGGCGGGCCGCCGATTTTGACGCGGGCGATCAGTGCCTACCTGCCAGAAGGGCTGATCGCAACGCCGCTGGCTCGGCTGCAGCAGGCCTATGGCGACGTGGAGATCGGCAGCTACCCGTTTTTTCGCGCCCAGAGGCTGGGCTCGCGGATCGTGCTGCGCGGCACCGACGCGCCCCGCCTCGACGCGGCGTCCGAGGATTTGCGCCGGTTGATTCGCGAGCTCGATGCCGAGCCGGTCGAAGACGATGCCGCGTGACGCCGCCACCCCCTGCCCGTTCGGCCGCGCCCCATGCCCCTGATCCGCCGCGCCGAGCTCAACGACGCCGCGCCGATCGCGCGCGTGCACGTCGACAGCTGGCGATCGAGCTATCAGGGGCTCCTCCCCGATGCCTACCTCGACACGCTGTCGGAGATTCGGGTCGCCGCGTCGTGGAGCGAAATCCTCAAGCGGCGCAACCGCTCCGGCGCCACCTTCGTGGCCGATGCCGAGGCCGAGGGTGTCGTCGGCTTCGCCGACTGCGGGCCCGAGCGCGGCGGCCGGCCCGCGACCGGCGAGATCACGACGCTCTACCTGCTCGACGAGTGGCAGCAGCGTGGGCTCGGACGCCGGCTCGTGGCCACCGCGGCGCGCCATCTCGCCGCCGGCGGCGCCGAGCACCTGGCGATCTGGGTGCTCGCCAACAACGACGCCCGCGGCTTCTACGAGACGCTCGATGGCCACCCCGACGGCGAGCGCCAGATTCGCTTCGCCGGCGTCGAACTCGGCGAGGTCTGCTACCGCTGGCCCGACATCCGCGCGCTACTGCTGATCGACATCTTCACCCGCAGCGCGGCCTGAGAACGCGCTTCGAGACCTACGGTACTGGTGCGGGCGGCGGGACTCGAACCCGCACTCCCTAGCGGGACCAAGATCTTGAATCAGTTGAGAATGCTTGAGAATCAGTTACTTAGTTTGATGCCGAATGACAGTCGTCTTCCGATCGCCGGCCCTCTGAGCACCCTTTCTGCGAGATTGTTATCCAGCGGCACCTGGGGCCGGTGTTTGATGACGCTGCCGTTGCTCCAGCTAAACGGGCCACGGCCAACTCGCGACAAGTTGCATTGTTAGATACTCGGAAGGGGAGCCAATATTCTCCAAATCAACTCTTACAATGGTGAATACGAACTCTAGCTCCAGATAGCGCCAAAGCACTATCAGAGATGATGCTCGATAGTACGGGAGTAAAGAGCATCGTTCGGCCATTGGAGATCGAGAACACGAAATCTCGGTCTTTCACATCGTTAATCGCAAGTCCTACTGGAGTTTTAGGCACCTCATGTTCGACGAGGCCGAACCACCACCTGGAACCCGTTTGGCAAATTCGGGCAAACCGCCTCGCCGCCAGGTATCGACTAGTTAGGGCGTTATCGATCCCATCTTCATGTAGGAGCTCTAGGCCCATCTTCAGAAGAAACCGATACACGTATAGGGTGCGAGTCTCGCATGGCAGTGATGTCTGCGGCTTGGTTCGTTGAGTTCAGGCAGCGATTGCCATGGCTGCTGCACGTGGACTGATGTTGTCGTTGGCCGGTGTGTCGGTTGCGCTGATCAGGGCCTTCCATGCGCGCTCGAAGCGGCCGGATTTGATCAGGGCGCGGAAGGTCAGAACAGCCTGTCCGCCGACGATCCGCCAGCGCATGCCGGAGCGCTTCATGCGCTGTGTCACCAGGGATCTTGTTGGCAGCCTCGACCACGCCTGAGCCGATGGCGATGCCCTCTTCCTTCAGGGCGTGGTAGCGCATGCGATGGCGATGCTTGCGGAAGAAGGCGAGTTCCCGCTCGGTCTCGGCCCGGTCCGGCGCAGCGGCGGCATCGCGAAGGTGGCGCAGCGCCCGGATCACCTTGGCGACGCCACGGGGATCGTGACGGAGGATCTCGCGGTACTTCTCGAACCAGCCAGGCGCCACGGCATGGTCGGACGCGGTTTGCAGATGTTCGCAAGCATGCCAGAAGTCGATCACCTCGGTTTCGGGCGACAGGGTCTCCAGGAAGGTCCAGTTGTCGGCGGCGCCATCGGCGATAGCGACGATCCCCTCCAATACACCGTGGCGCGGCCAGAATCCTCGCGTGTCGCGCCTGCGCGATTTCATCAACTAGATGGTGCGGGCGGCGGGACTCGAACCCGCACTCCCTAGCGGGACCAAGATTTTAAGTCTTGTGCGTCTACCAGTTCCGCCACGCCCGCAAAAGCGTCCGATGGTACCCGCGCGGAGCGCGGCGCGGGCGCCGGTTGTATAGAGCATTTTCGCGCCGCTGTCCGTAGGCACCGCCCCCGCGACGATCGCGCCCACGACTGGGCGGGCGGGCTCCTCAGGTCCGCGCGTGGGGCGCGACAGGCTGACGTGACCGCGAGGCTCGCGTTTGCTATTCTGGCGGTCCCATAGGCGGGAACGAACAGCGCTGTAGAGCAGCGTCTTCGTGAGGGCCCACCGACCGGGGACCACGAATGACGCCTGAAGAGTTCGTATCCATACTGCGCCGGCACGAGAGGCCACACGCGTGGCCTCACCGGTGGCGCGCGCGCCGATCTGAGCCATCAGACTCTCGCGGGCCTGCGGCTGTCGGCGCTGAATCTTCGTGGTGCCAAGTTGGCCGGGGTCGATTTCAGCGGCTGCGATCTCGCGGGGACCGACTTTGCTCAGGCCGATCTGTTCGGCGCCAATTTCGAGGGCAGCAAATCGTCCGGGGCCAGCTTCGAGGGCGCCGACCTAAGAGGCTCCCGTTTTCGCAACGCGACGCTGGAGGAGGCCAACTTTCGCGAGGCCGACCTACGCCCCGGAAAACTGCTCGACGCAAAGCGCATGCTCAGGGCTGGCGCCTCGGCCGGCGAGCCGGGCGGCCCCAAGCCGGTCGCGCTGACGGAGGTGGATGTCCACAACGCCTCGGTGGCGAAGTCGAAGCTCAGGGGCGATTCGACCGCCCGCGTGGACATGCATGGCGTCAACCTCAGCCGTGCGAATCTCGAGGCGGCCCGCCTCGACGAGGCCAACCTGACCGGCGCCAATCTCAGGGGCGCCAATGTGCGAGGCGCACGGCTGAACGGCGCAAACCTGCGCGGCGCCATCATTGCCGACGTCGACCTATCGCTCGCCAGCCTCACCGCGGCCAAGGTCAGCGTCGGTGTCGCCAAGCTCCCGACCGACATTCAGACCGCGATTCGCGAGCACGCCCTGTGGGTGGATTCGTTCGGCGCCGAAGGTCGGCGGGCGAGGCTCTCGGGGTTATCGATATCGGGTGCCGATCTCACCGACGTCTATTTGAGCGGCGCAGACCTACGCGATTGCGATCTCAGCGGAACCAAGCTCGAGGGCGCCGACCTCGTGTTGGCGGACCTGAGCGGAACCAGCCTGAGCGTCGCCGAGTTCGGTAACACCGACCTTTCTGGAGCGGTGCTCGAGGGCGCCGACCTGCGCGGCACCAATCTCGCCGCGGCCAGGCTCGATGCGGGTAGGGTGCCGCCACTCTCCCGAGTAAAGCTCGGCATAGGTTGGAGCAGAGGTGTCGCCCGCGATGCCGAGCAATGAGCGGAAGGCGTTGAACGGGTAGAACCGCCTGTTGAAGCGGAAGGTGAACTCGTTGAGGTAGGCTTGTAGGTGCTGGTGGCTAACGCCGTGGTGGATACCGATCAGCCACGTCTTCAGGTTGGCGAAAACCAGATGGATGATCGGCAGGTATTGCTCGGCAACCTCTGGATCACCACACTCGGCAACAGCGAAGTGCTCATAGCCGCGCTTACCGAGGCCAGCATAGCCGCTCCAATCGTCAGTAACGATCAGCGATCGCGGCGCGACGGTGCTCTCGACGAACCCACAGAGCGACTCGGCGCTACGGTCGAGCACGACGGCGAGCCGAACGCGTCCGGCATAGCGTCCGTCTTTCCGGTTGTCGAGCTTGGTGCCCGGCTTTCGATGACGCACCTCGATGGCACAGGAGACGGGAACCTTGTGGTGAACACCACGGCCTTCCCCACGCGTTCGCCCGCCAACCCAGGTTTCGTCCACCTCAACATGGTTCTTGGGCTGTCCACCGATCCTGTCTTGGTTGGGCCGCACCATGCCCGAGCGGAGCTTGTGGAGAATTTGAAAGGCCGTCTCGTAGCGCGAAAGACCAAGTTGCCGCTGAAACTGCACGGCGGACATGCCGGGCGTCTGACTGGCGACCAGATAAGCGGCCCAGAACCAGACGTTCAGCGGAGTGTGGCTACGCTCCATCACTGTTCCCACCGTCAGCCCGGTGTTCTGGCGGCACTTGCGGCAGCGCAGGACGCCAGGGCGGTTTTCAAAGTGGAACGGCTCTCCCGCCGTGCCGTAGTGCGGGCAGGCAAAGCCGTCTCCCCAGCGGGCTTTCTCCAGGTAGGCGGCGCAGGCCGCATCATCGGGGAAAAGTCGCTGGAACTCGGGTAGCGAATGCGGGAATGGGAGATCGGCGCGGTCGAGAACATCCATGGCGCGCTCCCCTATATCCGGGTTGCGCCCATTCTAGCCCCAGTGGGTGTGGGTGTAAACCGGATAGGCAAGGATCGACGTATGGCTCTCCGCAAGGAACCGACGGCGGATGTGCGCCGAGGTCTTCAATCTTCCTCAGCGCGATCCGCTCCGGGTCGTTCGGTTCGTGATCGAGGAGAAGCCCGGCCCCTCCCGAGTGGAGGTTCTCCGACCGGATGGGGAGCTAGGTGAACTCCTTGCGCGGATCGGCGAACGCTTGAACGTGCGGCTCGCGAACTCGCTTATTGGCGAGCGCGAGTTGCGGGTGCATGGCCGCAATGAGGTTGTGATCATCAAGCCCGCCGCCCGTCGCCAGTGGATGGGTGTGTCGGCGCTGGAGGATGCTGACGCTGTCATCGCCGAAAGCGTCACCGGTGCCACCGCATGAGGATACCGTATGACGCCCCGGTCATCGCCGGCCGGGAAGTGGTCGCCCTCGAGCCGGATGTCGCTGCCGCGATCTTGCTGACCCTCAAAGCCGGTTGGGCGCATGCATCGTCCTTCCCGGACGTCAACGCCAGCGCGCGGGAAGTGCAGATCACGGAACGTCTGCGCGACGGCATGCGCGAGGCGTTGAAAGGCAACGGCTTTCCCTGGAGCAAGAGGATGATTGTCGCGCCTGGAGCCGAGTCCCGTTCTAGCGCAGAGGTCCTGATCCCGGACGGCAGAACGGACATACCGATTTATCTCATAGGGGTTTTTCTGCGGCTCGGGGAACATGACCCCCACGTCATCATCGAATGCAAGCGCGTCGCAGGGAAAAACGCGAGTCTCTGCCGCGAATATGTTGTTGAGGGCATCGACCGATTCGGAACCGGCAAGTACGCGGGGAATCACAGAGTTGGCTTCATGGCTGGATATCTACTCTCCAGCGACGCTGCAGCCGCCGCAGCCGGTCGTGTCCCAGGACGTGGTGTAGGAGTTGTTGGAGCCTCTGGTAGCTGTGGGTAGGCGGCTTGCCGTAGCGACCGCCGAGAGTCTGGCGTAGGCAAGCCGGCTATCCACAGCGGAGGCCATCGCGGTTCCGGTTTAGGGTTGGGCTAGTGCAAACCAACCTGACCCGAAGGAGAACCACGATGACCCAGGACATGATGACCCTGCGCGCGCTTTTGGAGAAGAGCTCCGATGCCGATCTGCTTTGCGAGATGATCGGCTTCACGGCCGAGCGGCTGATGGCACTGGAGGTTGAGGGCCTGACCGGCGCCGGGCACGGCGAGCGCTCGGCGGATCGTATCACCCATCGCAACGGCTACCGCGACCGGTCCTGGGAGACGCGGGCCGGCACGGTCGAGCTGAAGATCCCGAAGCTGAGGAAGGGAAGCTACTTCCCGGGCTTCCTGGAGCCGCGGCGGATGGCCGAGAAGGCGCTGGCTGCGGTGATCCAGGAGGCCTACATCCAGGGGGTGTCGACCCGCTCGGTCGACGATCTGGTTCAGGCGATGGGGATGTCGGGCGCCTCCAAGAGCCAGGTCTCCAGGCTGTGCGGCGAGATCGACGATAAGGTCAACGGCTTCCTCGATCGACCGCTGGAGGGCGACTGGCCCTATCTGTGGCTCGACGCCACCTACGTGAAGGTGCGCCAGACCGGACGCATCGTCTCGGTCACGGTGACCGTGGCTGTGGCCGTCAACGACCAAGGCCGCCGCGAGGTCCTGGGCGTGGCGATCGGCGCGTCGGAGGCCGAGACCTTCTGGACCGAGTTCCTGCGCTCGCTGGCCCGGCGCGGGCTGCGCGGCGTGAAGCTGGTGATCTCCGACGACCACAAGGGCCTGAAGGCCGCCGCGACCCGGATCCTCGGCGCCACATGGCAGCGCTGCCGCGTGCACTTCGCCCGCAACCTGCTGGCCCATGCCGGCCGCCAGGGCCGGCGCGTCGTCTCCGCCTTCGCCCAGGAGGACGCCGACAGCGCGAAGGTCCAGTGGCGCCAGGTCGCCGACCAGCTCAGGCCCAAGGTGCCCAAGCTGGCAGTTCTCATGGACGAAGCCGAGCACGACGTCCTCGCCTACATGAGCTTCCCCAGGGAGCACCGCCAGAAATTGCACTCCACAAACCCGATCGAACGGCTCCATGCCGAGGTCAAGCGTCGCACCAACGTCGTCGGTATCTTTCCCAACGAAGCCGCCATCACACGGCTCGTCGGCGCCATCCTTCTCGAGCAGAACGACGAGTGGGCCGTCTCAAGGAGATACATGACGCTGGAATCCATCGCTCCGCTGAGCGATGGTGTCCCCATCACGCTGCCCACCGTGGCAGCCTGAACGTCCCGGCCCTACCCGCCGGGAGCCGCGTAGAGCGCAACGCTCTTACACCACTCCGCGGGACACGATCCCGCAGCCGGCATCAACCGCTACCTGAGCGGCAAGGCGCGCCATGCCGAGCACCTGGAATTATCAGAGGTGCTCAAGGAGTCTTGGGTCTGGGGCAGCTGCCATGCACGCGCGACACCATTGCCGTCAATCAAACTGCATCACGCATTTTTCGGGCCTCGTGCAGCATCGTCTTAGGCGCGGTCGCGTGTAATGTCGGCGATCATACCGAACCGGCTTCTTGGGTCCGACGGAACGTCATCAGCTGACAAATCCGGCGATTCCGGAAACGTCCGAAACTGGCTGCTGGCGGGCATCGTGGGGCCATGCTTCGGCGGCAGATCAATGCCCTTGTAAGTACGCGCTGCCTAGTCGTTCGTCCAGCGCTTCGCGGCCTCGTCGTCGCGGGCCTCGGCCGCCACCCATTTCTCGCCCTCCGCCGTTTCCTCCATCTTCCAGAACGGTGCCCTGGTCTTGAGCCAGTCGACGAGGAACTCGCAGGCTGCGAAGGCAGTATCGCGGTGGGCGGCGGCGGTGATGACCAGCACGATCTGCTCGCCGGGCTCGAGGCGGCCGAAGCGGTGGACAATAAGGATGTCGGTGAGCGTCCAGCGCGCCCGCGCCTCGGCCTCGATTTCGACCAGCTTGCGCTCGGTCATGCCCGGATAGTGCTCGAGCGTCATGGCGCGGATCGCCGACGGGCCGGTGCCGGCGCGCACGCGGCCGATAAACGTCACGACCCCGCCGACCGCGGCGTTTCCATCCGCGAGCCGCCGGATCTCCGCGCCCACGTCGAAGTCCTCGCGCTGCACCCGGATCATGACGAGCCGCCGGTCACCGGAGGGAACAGGGCGACCTCGTCCTCGGCGCGGACCGGCGCGTCGAGCGCGGCGAACTCCTCGTTCACCGCCGCGCGTACGACGCTGAGATCGGCGAGCGCCTCGGCGTGGCCCGCGCTACGCCCCTTGAGCCATTCGATCAGGGCGGCGACCGTGGTCACGGCCGGCGGCGGATCGAGGACCTCCTCGGCGCGCCCGACCTTCGTGCGCAGCCACGCCAAGTACAGCACCCTCATCCACTGACCTCGCTGAAGGGAAGGAAGTCGACCAGGGTGCCGACCGTGAGGTGGGTCATCTCCTCGGGCAGCTCGACAAGGCCGTCGGCGTCGACCAGCGAGGTCAGGATGCCGGCGCCCTGGCGCTCGAACTTGCGCGCCAGCAGCTTACCGTCGGCGCCGGCGACGAGCCGGCTGCGCACCCATTCGCGACGATCGCGCTTCTTCCTGTGATCGAAGTCCGCGTACACCCGGAAGAGCTGCGGCGCCACATCGACGGCGCCGGCGAGGAGTAGCAGCAAGGGCCGGGCGAAGCGAACGAAGGTCACCATCGCCGCAACCGGATTGCCGGGCAGGCCGATGAACGGGGTCCTGCCGATCTGCCCCATGGCCAGGGGCCGCCCGGGCTTGATCGCCAACCGCCAGAAATGCAGGCTTCCCGCGGCCTCCACGGCCTCCTTGACGCGATCCTCTTGGCCGACAGAGACGCCGCCCGAGGTAATCACGACGTCGTTGTCCCGCGCCGCCTCGGCGAGCGCCGGGCCGACGCGCTCGATGCGGTCGGGCAGGATGCCGAGGTCGGCGACCTCTGCGCCGAGCGCCCGCAGCAACGCCATGAGGACATAGCGATTGGCATCGTAGACGGCACCCGGTGCGAGCTCCTGGCCGGGCTCGCGGACTTCGTCGCCGGTGGAGAACACGGCGGCGCGCAAGCGCCGGTAGCCGACCAGCTCGGTGCGCCCGACCGACGCGGCGAGGCCGACATCCTGGGGACGCAGCCGTTGGCCGATCGATAGGATGGTGCGGCCGGCGGCAACGTCTTCGCCCGCCCGCCGCCGATTGTCGCCTCGCTTCAGGCCACGCGGAATAACGATCCACGCGCCTTCTGCCCGGCAATCCTCCTGCATGGCGACGGTGTCGCATCCGCCGGGCATGGGCGCGCCGGTAAAGATGCGCACGGCATCGCCGCTTGCCGGCACGCCCGCGAACGGGTGCCCGGCGGTGGCGCGGCCCGTCATACGGAGCCGCGACTCAGCGCCGTCGCCGAGCGCATCGTAGGTGAACGCGTAGCCGTCGACGGCCGAATTGTCGTGCGGGGGAACGTCGAGCGCCGCAATCACGTCCTCGGCGAGGATCCGGCCGACGGCCTCGCGCAGGCGCACCGGCTCGCTTTCCGTCACCGGCTCGACGCGGGCGTGGATGAGGTCGAGCGCCTCCTGGGTCGTCATCAGGTCGCCGGAGAAGGCGAAGCAGTCGTCGCTAAGCTGCGCCATGTGAGGGGCCTTCAGCCGCCGCCGCGCGCGGCGGCCGCCGGCGCCTCGAGGCGGCAATGGGCGATAACGAAATCCGCGATGCCGGCGACGTCATCGAGGTCGAGGACGGGGCACGCGAGGTCGGGCAGCGTCGCGTCCGTGGCGACGGCCACGATGTGCGGGTCGTTCGGCGCCAGCAGGGGCTTGCCGAGGGCGGCGCGATGGACCTCGAGCTTGTCGTGGGCGTGGTGCTTGAAGCCCTCGACGAGGGCGAGATCGACGGGCTCGAGATGGCCTAGGACGGAATCGAAATCGGGTTCCGGCGCGCCGCGATGCTCGTGGATGAGGGCCCACCGGCGGGCCGAGCTGACGATGACCTCGTGTGCCCCGGCGATGCGGTGCTCGTAGGAGTCCTTGCCCGGCGCGTCGATGTCAAAGCCGTGGTGGGCGTGCTTGGCCGTCGACACGCGCAGGCCGCGGCCGACGAGCTCGGGCAGGAGCCGGACGACCAACGTCGTCTTGCCGCTACCGCTCCAGCCCACCAATCCGAAGATCCGCATCGCTTCCTTTTGTGTCCTGCGCGGAGGCCTGCGGGCGCGCAGCCGATTTCGTGTCCGACAGGTAGCGCAACCCGCCCCGCAGATAGTCGTACCCGGTATATAGCGTGAGTAGCGCGGCGATCCACAAAGCGTACTCGCCGATCACCGGTGCCGCGATGGCCTCGGGCGCCGCGTCTCCAGCCAGCAGGAAGGCGATGGCCGCCATCTGCAGCGACGTTTTCCACTTGGCCAATCTCGACACGGGCACGCCGACTCGAACCTCGGCAAGAAACTCGCGCAATGCCGACACGAGGATCTCGCGGCACAGGATGACGAGTCCGGCGAGCACGCTCGCGCCGGTGATCCGGTCCATGGCCACGAGCATGAGGACCGCGGCAGCCACCAGAAGCTTGTCGGCGACCGGGTCGAGGAAGCGGCCGAGGCGTGATTGCAGGTCTCGCTTGCGCGCGATGTAGCCATCGAGAAAATCGGTGGCGGCGGCCCCGAGGAACAGGGCCAGGGTAATCCAATTGCTGGCGGCGCCCTCGACATAGAAGGCGGCGACGAACGCGGGGATGACGAGGATGCGCGACAGAGTCAGCAGGTTGGGCAAGCTCGTGATCATGCCGGTAACCCTCGGTCCGGGCGCGCGCCCATCATAACACGGACCCCGCCCCAGCCCTCAGCGCTCGGCGTGGAAGTAGTCGTAGACGAGCCGCGCGACCGTCTTGCTGATACCGTCGACCCTCTCGAGATCGGCGAGGCCCGCCCTCTCCACGGCGCGCGCGGAGCCGAAGCGGTGCAGCAGGGCGCGCTTGCGCTTGGCGCCGATGCCGGAGATGTCGTCGAGCGCCGAACGGCCGATCGCCTTGGAGCGCTTGGCGCGATGCGCGTCGATCGCGAAGCGGTGGGCCTCGTCGCGTAGGCGCTGCAGGAAATAGAGCACCGGGTCGCGCGGCTCGAGCGCGAAGGGAGCGCGCTCGGGCACATGGAACTGCTCGCGGCCGGCGTTGCGGTCGGGTCCCTTGGCGATGGCGGCCAGCGGCACGTCGCTCACGCCGAGGTCGGCGAAGACCGAGCGCGCTACCGCCAGCTGGCCGGCGCCACCGTCGATCAGCACCAGATCGGGCCATTGTCCCCTGTCGCGTGCCTGGTCCTCGCGGAGGAGGCGCGAGAAGCGCCGCGTCAGAACCTCGCGCAGCATGGCATAGTCATCGCCGGGCGCGATGGTCTGGTCGCGGATCGAGAACTTGCGGTAGGCGTTCTTCGTGTAGCCCTCCGGTCCGGCGACGATCATGCTGCCGACGGGATGGGCGCCCGAAATGTGGGAGTTGTCGTAGACCTCGATGCGCTCGGGCGGGGCATCGAGACCGAACGCCGCGGCGACGCCCTCGAGCAGGCGGCGCTGCGAGGCGCTTTCCGCGAGCCGGCGGCTGAGCGCCTCGTGGGCATTGCGCCGAGCGTGCTCGACGAGTTCGAACTTGGCGCCGCGGGCGGGCAGAACGAGGCGCACGCGCCGCCCGGCTCGCACCGACAGGGCCTCCGCGAGCAGAGCATGGTTGTGCGGCTCGTGACTCAACAGGATCAGCGCCGGCGGGGTTCGCTCGGCGTAGAACTGGCCGATAAAGGCGGCCAGCACCTCTTCCACCTCGATTTGGCGGTCGTGGCGCGGGAAGTAGGCGCGGTTGCCGTAGTTCTGCCCCGAGCGAAAGAAAAACACCTGCACGCACACCTGGCCCGCTTCCTGGTGGGCGGCGATGACGTCGGCGGCATCGAGGGTCGCCACGTTGATCCCCTGGCGCGCCTGAATCTGTGCCAGCGCCCGAATGCGGTCGCGGTAGACCGCCGCCGCCTCGAAGTCGAGAGCGCCGCTCGCCTCCTGCATGCGCTGCGACAGGTGGTGCTGGACCTCATGGCTGCGCCCCGAGAGGAAGCTGCGCGCCTCATCGACCAGGGCGTCGTAGTCGGCTCGGCTGATGCGGCCAACGCAGGGCGCGGTGCAGCGCTTGATCTGGTACTGCAGGCACGGGCGGGTTCGGCTCTCGAAGACCGCGTCGCTGCAGGTGCGCAGCGGGAAGGCGCGCTGGAGCGCGTTGAGGGTTTGATTGACCGCGCCCGCGGACGCGAACGGGCCGAAATATTCGCCCTTGCGGGTCCGCGCGCCGCGGTGCTTACCGATCTGGGCCCAGGGTGTGTCACCGGTGATGACGATGTAGGGAAAGGACTTGTCGTCGCGCAGAATAACGTTGAAGCGCGGCTTGAGCTCCTTGATCAGGTTGGATTCGAGGAGCAGGGCCTCGACTTCGGTATGGGTGGTGATGATTTCGAGCGCCGCCGTCGCCGCCACCATGCGGTGGATACGGTTGGACTGGCCGCGCAGCCGGACGTAGCTGATGACGCGCCTCCTCAGATTCTTGGCCTTGCCGACGTAGAGCGCGTTGCCCTCGGCGTCGAGCATGCGGTACACGCCCGGGCTCGCCGGCATGGTCTTGAGCTGGGCGTTAATGACCGCGCGACCCGCGTCCGGGCGCGGTAGCTCGGGCTCGACCTCGCCGCCTTCAGGGTCACGCCACGGGCGGCGGCGCGCCGATTCGTCTATGGCCGCCTCTTTACCGGTACGCTCCATCGTTCGCATTATGCCACCGCCGGCCTTCGGCGTCGCGGGCCGGTAGCGCGCGTTAGGCGCCGGCGTGTCGCGGCCGTTCGTTTGGAGACGTCACAGGCGCGTGACAATATCCCCGGAAGCTGGGGATATCTCTGTGGACAAGGCGGCGCGGTAGGCCCTCGAGGGTAACAAATCCTTAATATTCGGGCGGTCTGCCTAACAAATAGGCAGAAAACTTTAAGTACTTGTAATCGTGCAATAAATGAAATGTCAAGAAGATAGTGAGTAAGCGCGTTTCACGACCGGAATCTGTTATTTGACGGCTGCCGACCGCTTCGGACACCCCCGGTTGCGGCCTGTGCACAAAAGCAGGCCGCAAAGGCCGCGATCCTTGCCTTACGGGCCGGTCGCGCGCGCTTCTACGGTTGTTTTATACGCTCGATCTCGACACCGACGCTGGCCGCCTCCGCGATGACGTCAAGTTTCTCGACGCGAACACGCGCGGCCATCACGCGAGCCTCGACCAAGCACGCCTCGGCAATGCGCTCGGCCAGCGTCTCGACCAGGTTGATGTGTCCGGCGGCGATGATCGCCTTGATCGCCTCGACGATCTCCTCGTAGCACACCGCGTTGGCGAGGTCGTCGCCGATGGGGCCGCTCTCGGCGACCGACAGGTCGACATTGATCCGCACCGGTTGGGTGTCGCGGCGCTCGTGAGTGTGCACCCCGATCTTGGCGCCGAGCTCGAGATCGCGCACGAACAGGTGGCGCCAGCCACGGTGCGCGTCGGCGCGCTGTTCAGGGGCCATCGCCCGCGACCCCTATTCGCGCGCCGTCCGCGCGCCGGGCATGGCCCAGCCTAGATGCTGACCGCCGTCGAGCGCGATCATCTGCCCCGTCATCGACGGCGTCGACAGGATGAAGCGCAGCGCCGCACAGATTTCGTCCGGGGTGGTGCCGCGCCCGAGCGGCGTCGCCGCGCACTGGCGGGCGAAGTCGTCCTCGCTCTGTCGCTCGCTCGGCAGGGTCGGGCCCGGACCGATACCGTTCACGCGAATCGCGGGTGCCAGCGCCAGGGCGAGGGTGCGCGTCAGCGTCCACAGCGCGGCCTTGCTCGCCGTATAGGTGGTGAAATGGGGCGTCAGGTTCCACACCCGCTGGTCGAGAAGATTGACGATATTGCCGGTGGCGCCAGCGGGCAGCTCGCGCGCCAGTGATTGCGCCAGGACGAACGGCGCGTGAGCGTTGATCTCCATGTGCGCGGCCCATGTCTCGGGGGTCGCCGTGCCGACGCCATCGAGCTCGAACGCCGAGGCATTGTTGACGAGGCAGGTCACCGCCCCGAGCGCCGCCGCCGCGCGCTCCACGAGGGCGGCGGCGGTCGCCGTTTCCGTCAGATCCGCGGCCAGGGCCACAGCCCGGCCCCCTTGCTCGCCGATGCATCGTGCGAGGTCGGTGGCCGCCTCCGCCGAGCGGTGATAGTGGACCGCTATCGCCCAGCCCCGGTACGCGAGATCTAGGGCGATGGCGCGGCCGATGCGCTGGCCGGCCCCGGTCACCAGCGCGACGCCGCGCGGCGTCTCGCTGTTCATCGTCAATCTCGCAGCCGCTAGGGCCGGCGCCGGGCGAGGCCCCAGCCCGATCGGCCGCTTGCCAGGCTACGTTGTTTCGCCGACATGGGCATATCGGACCACCATGTCGCGCAGCGTGACGATGCCGACCAGGCTGCGGTCGTGATCGACGACCAGACCACGCGAGCCGCCGTAGGCGTTGAGGAGCCGGATCGCGTATCTGATGTCCATGTCCCGATCGATCGTCAGCACCGGCTTGCGCATGATCTCGTAAACGTTGACGCGATCGGGCGAGCGGTTCTCGGCAATGACCTTGCTGGCGATGTCGGATATGGCGATGAGGCCGAGTTCGTCCTCCTCGTTGCGCCGCTCGATCACCAGCGAGCTGACGCCGGTCTCGTCGAGCAGCCTAAGGGCCTCGCGTACCGTCGCCAACGCCGCGATCGTGCGCACCTCGCGGATCATGACCTCGCTGACCTTGATGTGGGGAATCTCGCTCATACCTGGTCTTCGATCTCGCTGGAGATTTTGTCGAACTGCGAAGATAGGCCAACGGCGTCTTCGATCGCCACCTGAAAGACGATGCCGGCACCGGGCTTGTCCTCGAACCCGCCTGTTCTGGCGATGGTCTCGAGCACATCGCGGCTAATCTGCTCGGCGACCAGGAACATCAGGAGATCGCGGCGCCCGCTCAGGTCAAGGCCGAGGAACGTTTTCTCGGGCTTCAGTCCCTCGCCGCGCGCGCTGGTGATGACCGTCGCACCGGTTGCGCCCGCGGCACGGGCCGCCTCGAGAATGGCGCCGGTGTCCTCGTCGCGGGCCAACGCCATGATCAGCTTCAGTTTCATTTCTTCCTCCATTGCGGCGCGTCGACGTGCTGCCGCCACGCGGTGAGTTGGGCATACCCCATGACCGCGATCATGGGGAACAGGCTGGCGAAGGCGATGAGGCCAAAGCCGTCGATCAGCGGGCTGCGGCCGGGGATGTAGGTGGCGAGGCCGAGACCGAGCGCCGCGACCAGGGGCACGGTCACGGTCGAGGTGGTCACGCCGCCCGAATCGTAAGCCAGCGGTACGATCCAGCGCTGCGCCCGTATGGTCAGGATGATCACGACGAGGTAGCCCGCGATGATAAACCAATATAGCGGCGCGCCAGTGACGATCCGGTAGGTGCCGAGGGCGACGCCGAAGGCCACGCCGACGGCGACTGCAAGGCGCAGCGCGAGCGGCGAAACGACGCCGCCCGACACCTCGTGGGCCTTGAGGGCGACGGCGATCAGGGCGGGCTCGGCGATGGTCGTGGCGAACCCGATCGCCGCCGCGAAGGTGTAAAGCCAGAGGTAGTTCCGCCAGTCGTTGGATGCGCCCGCGTCGCCGGCGGCCGAGGCGGCGGCGATAGCATGCGATGTCAGCTGCTCGGCCATGATGCGGCCGAGCGGGAACAGCGCCGTCTCGAGCCCGAGCAGGAACAACGACAATCCCAGGAGCGCGAACCCGAAGCCCAGCAGGGTCTGGCGCTGCCGCACCAACGGCCGGCGAATCACGAATACGCGGAAGCCGATGAGCACGACGGCGATCGGCAGCAGGTCGAAGAGCGTCGACTGCGCCGTCCGCGCGAACCCTTCGAGCAGCTCCACCGCTTACCCTCCCGTGAGGGGGCCGGCCGAGACCCCCGAGATCGAGTGCCAGAGCATGCCAAAGATCATGACGAAGATCATGGGCGTGAGCGAGGCGAGCGCGATCAGCCCGAAGCCGTCGACCATCGGGTCTCGGCCCTTGATCATGCTCGCGAGCCCGACGCCGAGGGCGGCGACCAGGGGCACGGTGACGGTCGAGGTGGTGACGCCGCCGGCATCGTAGGCGAGGCCGATGATGGACGCCGGCGCGAACGGCGTGATGACGATGGCGATAAAGTAGCCGCCGATGATCAGGAAGTGAATCGGCCAACCCATGATGATACGAAAAACCCCGATCATGAGCGCCGCGCCGACGGCGAGCGCGACTGTCAGGCGCAGGGCCAGCGCGTAGCTCGCGCGGCCCTCCGCCGTGGCGACGACGCCACCCTCGGCCGCGATTCGCGCCGCCTCCCCGGCGACGGCGATGAGGGCAGGCTCGGCCACCGTGGTGCTGAAGCCGAGGCAAAAGGCGAAGGCCAGCAGCCAGAACAGGCTCCCCTTTCGCGCGAACGCCTGGGCCATGTCCTCGCCGACGGGAAACAGGCCCATCTCGAGACCCTTGATGAAGAGCGCGAGGCCGACCACGACGAGAGCCAGCCCGCTGAGCATGGCGCCGAGGTCGGGCAGGGGCTGGCGCAGGACCGCGAGCTGGAAAAACGCGATCACCAAGATGATGGGTGAGAGGTCGCGGAGTGCACCGCCGAGCAGTCGGGCAAAGGAGAAGAAGGCGCTGAACATCGGGTGGGGTGATGCGTTTGGACTTTCGGCCGTTGGCTGGGGTAGCCCACCGGTTGTGGCGGCATTGCCCGCTCGCTGTCAACGGTCGAGGTCGCGGCGGCCTGCCGAGGGCGGCTCGGGAAGCGCCGCCTCGTCGCCTCGTACATGGTTGCACGAGACAGTGACTCATCATTCGTCCCCCTCCCCCTACCCCCTCCCACGAGGGGAGGGGGAGTCATGGCGCGACGTCAGTCTCGTAGCCCTCCCCCTTGATGGGGGAGGGTGGGGCGGGGGTGGGTCACGGACTTACGCAAGCAAGTACTAGGATTTTCTCCTACCGGAGGCCTGCCGGGGGTTGACACAGCCGCCAAACGTCACCACCTGCCAAACAACCGGTCGTTTGGGTGGTGAAAGATGGGCATTCACAAGACAGATCGCGACGAGGTGGTGGCCAGCGCCCTCTACAAGTTCAGGGTGAACGGCTACTACAAGACCTCGATGGCCGACATCGGCGCCGGCTGCGGCCTGCTCAAGGGAAGCATCTACCACTACTTCCCGAGCAAGGAGGCCCTGGCAGAGGCCGCGTTGGCGCAGGTCATCGACGAAAACCAGCAGCGCATCTTCAGCCTCGCCTATACCGATCGCCCGGCCAAGGAGCGGCTCGAGGCCTTCGCCCAAGCCCTCCACGACTACTTCATTCACCGTGAGGGCGGCTGCCTGTTCGGCAATCTCGCCCTCGAGGTGACCAATAGCGTGCCCGCATTCGCAAGCCCTATCCGACGCTACTTCGACGATTGGAGCGCGGCGTTGGCGCACGTTCTCGAGGCCGAGCACGGCGCCGAGCGCGCCCGGGATATGGCCCGCGATTCGGTCTCGCAGACCCAAGGCGCGATCATGCTGATGCGCGTCGACGGCGATCCCGCGCCTTTCACGAGGGCGATCGCGCAACTGCGCGCCCTGCTCGCCTAGATTATTTGTCGACAGTAACAAACAATCGTTTGTTTGAGAAACCGGAGGAGATCATGTCGAAGTTCGCAACAGGTCTGGCCGCTTTCGCGCTCGCTTCGGCTCTGTCGTTCGTTGCCCTTATGGCGGTCGCGACGCCGCCGGCGTCGGCCCAACAGATGTGTTTGGTGCGCGACGATGCGGCGGTCCAGCTCCACCGCCAATACGGCGAACGCCTGCGTCATCGGCAGCGGCG
This sequence comes from Alphaproteobacteria bacterium, assembly GCA_965261735.1. GTDB lineage: Bacteria > Pseudomonadota > Alphaproteobacteria > SHVV01 > SHVV01. The sequence continues at coordinate 3,001,139 of OZ253470.1, read as the reverse complement.
AGGCGTGGACCGCACTAGCCGCCCAGGCAGGCGACCCCGCCTGACCGCCCCAACAGTCCCCGCAACTCGAAACCAAGGAGAACTCAACAATGCCCCGCATCGACCCCATCGATCCGGCGCGCGCCGAAGGCAAGGCCGCGACCCTCCTCGCGGGCGTGCAGAAATCGCTCGGCATGACGCCCAACCTGATGAGCACCCTGGCGGTTTCGCCCACGGCACTCGAAGCCTATCTCGGCCTCATGAAGGCGCTCGGCGGTGGCCGTCTCGGCGGGCGGCTCGGCGAGCAGCTCAGCCTCGCGATTTCCAACGCCAACGGCTGCGGCTACTGCACCTCCGTCCATACCGCCCTCGGCCGCCATCTCGGCGTCGAGGCCGACGAATTGGCGCGAAACCAGCGTGGCCGCTCGGCCGATCCCAAGGTGGAGGCGGCCCTGCAGTTCGCCCTCGCCCTCGTCGCCGAGCGCGGCTGGGTCAGCGATCGGGACCTGCAGCGCGTTCGCGAGGCTGGCTACGGCGATGGCGACATTGCCGAGATCACTGCCCGCGTCGCGTTGAACACCTTCAGCAACTACTTCAACCACGTCGCGGAAACCGAGGTCGACTTCCCGCTCGTCGATGTCGTCGACGTCGATCAACAACTCGCCGCCTGAGGCGCCCGGTCCGAAGCCGGACCGGCAAGGAGAAGTAGCGATGATCGACCTCTACACCTGGACCACCCCCAACGGCTACAAGCCGATGCTGTTCGTCGAGGAAGCGGGCGTGGCCGCCAACGTCATCCCGGTCGACATCGGCCGCGGCGAGCAGTTCGCACACCGGTTCCTGGAGATTTCGCCCAACAACCGCATCCCGGCCATCGTCGATCATGAGCCAGACGCGGGCGGGAAACCCATCTCGATCTTCGAGTCCGGCGCCATCCTCGTCTACCTCGCTGAGAAGACCGGGATGTTTCTGCCTGCGGACCCGCGCGCACGGACCGAGGTGCTGCAGTGGCTGTTCTGGCAGATGGGCGGCCTCGGCCCGATGCTCGGCCAGAACCTTCACTTCTCGGCCTACGCCTCAGAGCGGGTCCCCTACGCCATCGAGCGCTACGAGCGCGAGAGCGCGCGCCTCTACGGCGTGCTCGATCGGCGCCTCGCCGAGCGCGAATTCATCGCCGGCGACTACTCGATCGCCGACATGGCGAGCTACCCCTGGCTCCTGACGCTTGCGCGCGCGGGCGAGACCTTCGCCGACTTCCCGAGCCTCGCTCGCTGGATGGCGGCGGTGGCGGCGCGCCCGGCGACGGGCCGCGCCTATGCCAGAGGCCAGGCCATCAAGACCGCGCCGACGGTGACCTCGGAGTCGAAGAAGATCCGGCTCGGCCGGGGCGCGACGCACCTCGCCGCGTGAGGCAAAGGAGACGCCACATGGACACGACCAAGCCCGCGAGCGACACCGCCTTCAGCCCCGCCGTGAAAGCCGTGCAGGCGCGCAAGGGCTCGCGCGAAGCCTACGCCAAGATGGACGGCAAAGGGGGCTGGACGAGGACCATCACCGAGGACCTCGCCAGGTTCATCGCCGAACGCGATTCGTTCTATATCGCCATCGCGAGCGCCGACGGCCAGCCCTACGCGCAGCATCGCGGTGGGGCGCCCGGGTTTCTCAAGGTGCTCGATGAGCGCACCCTCGCGTTCGCCGACTACCGCGGCAACCGGCAGTACATCACGGCCGGGAACCTGTCGGAAAACGCCAGGGCGTTCCTCTTCCTCATGGACTACCCCAACCGCCGGCGCATCAAGATCTGGGGCCGGGCCAGGGTGGTCGACGACGATCCTGAATTGTTGGCGCGCCTCGCCGAGGGCTCCGATGCGCCCGAGCCCGAGCAGGCGATCCTCTTCGAGGTCGAGGTGTGGGACCGCAACTGCCCGCAATACATCACGCCGCGCTACACCGACGCCGACCTCGCACCCCAGGTCGACGAGCTCAACCGGCGCATCGCCACGCTCGAGGCGGAACTGCGCCACGCCCGCGCCAGCACCGCCCGCGTCATCGCGGGCCTGCGGCGCCGGGCGGCGTGACGCGGCCGCTAAGCCGCAGCCAACAACGGAGGACATCATGACGCACGACTTTGACGTGGTCGTTCTAGGCGGCGGCAACGCCGGTGTCGCCGCGGCCAGTGCGGCCAAGGCCGCGGGACGCTCGGTCGCATTGGTCGAATCGCGCGAGGTAGGTGGCACCTGCCCGTTGCGCGGCTGCGTACCGAAGAAGGTGCTGGTCGCCACGGCCGAGGCGCTGCAGACGATCGCGCTGGCGCCCGAGCACCACATCAGCGTCGGCCCGGCCCGGCTCGATTGGCCCAAGCTGATCGAGCGCAAGCAGACCTTCGTCGACGGCGTGCCGGAGATGTTCGAGGACATGCTGAAGGGCCGCGGCATCGAGGTCGTCCACGGCGGCGCGCGCTTCCTCGATCCCCACACCGTGGCCATCGACGGCACACCCTACCGTGGCGGCAAGATCGTCATCGCTACCGGCTCGGCGCCGCGCAGCCTGCCGATCCCGGGTTTCGCGCACGTCATCACTAGCGAGGATATCCTCGATCTCGACGCATTGCCCGAGTCGCTGATTTTCATCGGCGCCGGGGTCATCGGCCTCGAGTTCACCCACGTCTTCACCCGCGCCGGCACCAAGGTCACCATCATCGAGCTCGCCGAGCGCCCGCTTCCGGCGCTCGATGCCGACGTGGTCGCGCGCCTCGCCGACGAGACGCGCCGCCTCGGCGTCGATCTCTACACCGGCGCGCGCACGACCCGTATCGAACGCGGTGCCGATGGGCTGGTCGTGCACTTCGAGCACGAGGGCAAGCAGAAGAGCGTGGCGGCGGCGCTGGTCGCCAACGGCGCCGGGCGCGTGCCCGACGTCGCCGGGCTCGATCTCGCCGCCGGCAACATCGACCATGACGGCCTCGTCATCGCCGTCGATGACTACCTGCGCAGCCGCTCCAACGCCGACGTGTTCGTGGCCGGCGACGCGGGTCCGGGCCCGCAGCTCTCGCCCGTCGCCAGCTACGAGGGCCGCATCGTCGGCCATAATTTGGTGAACGGGGCGCTGGTCGCGCCCAGCTACCTCGACATTCCGGCCGCCGTGTTCACCGTGCCGACCCTGGCGAGCGTGGGCTATGGCGAGGAGGCGGCGGGTGCCGCGGGGCTCGACTTCGAGGTCAAGGCGAACGACTTCACCTCATGGCGCTCGGCCCGCACCTATGCCGAGACCGCGGCCTTTTCCAAGGTGCTGGTGGAGAAGGGGTCGGGCCGGATCCTCGGCGCCCACCTCTTGAGTCACGGCGCCGGCGAGACCGTCCACCTCTTCGCCTTCGCCATCCGCCACGGTATCACCGCGCCGATGCTCACCGACACGACCTACGCCTACCCGACCTTCGCCAGCGACATCAAAAACATGCTGTGAGGGGTGCGAGCAGCGGGCGCAACTCGCTATATCCACACCGGCTTCTGGGTCTTGCCGCGGCGGACGCGGGTGCCGGGGCGGCCGGCGGTGGAGCGGGGCTCGTCACGCCGCTTGGAGCGCTTCCCGCCGTCGCGTTTGCCCTTGCCTCCCGGCCCGCGCGGTCCGCGCTCGACCATGCCGAGGTCGGCGTTCTCGAGGCGACGGATTTCGTCCCTGAGCCGCGCCGCCTCCTCGAACTCGAGGTCGGCGGCCGCGTCGCGCATGCGCTTGTCGAGGTCGTCGAGGTAGGCGGCCAGGTTGTGGCCGATGAGGTTGCGAGTCTCGTCGTCGCCCGTGTCGACCGTCACGTAGTCGCCCTCGTAGACGCTGTTGAGCACGTCGGCGATGCCCTTCTTCACGCTCTCCGGCGTGATGCCGTGGGCTGCGTTGTAGGCCTGCTGCTTCTCGCGCCGCCGGTTGGTCTCGTCGATGGCCGCCGTGAGGCTCTGCGTCATCTTGTCCGCGTAGAGCACGACCTTGCCGTCGAGGTTGCGCGCGGCGCGGCCGATGGTCTGGATGAGAGAGGTGCGCGAGCGCAGGAATCCCTCCTTGTCGGCATCGAGAATGGCGACGAGGGCGCATTCGGGGATGTCGAGCCCCTCGCGCAGCAGGTTGATGCCGACGAGCACGTCGAAGGCGCCGAGCCGGAGGTCGCGTATGATGTCGATGCGCTCGAGCGTGTCGATGTCGGAGTGCAGGTAGCGTACGCGGATACCGGCCTCGTGCATGTACTCGGTCAAGTCCTCGGCCATGCGCTTGGTCAGCGTGGTCACGAGCGCGCGTTGGCCGCGCGCCGCGACCTCGCGGCACTCGGCGAGCAGGTCGTCGACCTGGCTCTCGACCGAGCGCACCACGCACACCGGATCGATGAGCCCGGTCGGGCGCACGACCTGCTCGACGAAGACGCCGCCCGTGCGCTCCATCTCCCACGGCCCCGGTGTCGCCGAGACGAACACGGTCTGGGGCCGCATCGCGTTCCACTCCTCGAACTTGAGCGGGCGGTTGTCGATGCAGGACGGCAGGCGAAAGCCATACTCGGCGAGCGTCGACTTGCGCCGGAAGTCGCCGCGGTACATGCCGCCGAGCTGGGGCACGGAGACGTGGCACTCGTCGACGACCACGAGCGCGTTGTCGGGCAAATACTCGAACAACGTCGGCGGCGGCTCGCCCGGGTTGCGCCCGGTGAGGTAGCGCGAATAGTTCTCGATGCCGGCGCAGCTCCCCGTCGCCTCCATCATCTCGAGGTCGAACAGGGTGCGCTGCTCGAGGCGCTGGGCGAACAGCAGGTTGCCCTCCTTGTTGAGCGCATCGAGGCGCAGCGCGAGGTCGCGGCTGATCTGCTTGACTGCCTGGTTGAGCGTCGGGCGCGGAATGACGTAGTGCGAATTGGCGTAGATCTTGATGCGCGAGAGCGAATCCGTCTTTTCGCCCGTCAGCGGGTCGAACTCGGTGATCGACTCGATCTCGTCGCCGAACAACGATAGCCGCCACGCCCGGTCCTCGTAGTGCGAGGGGAAGACCTCCAGCGAATCGCCGCGCACGCGAAAGGCGCCGCGTGCGAACGCGGTGTCGTTGCGCTTGTACTGGTTGTCGACCAGGCGCTTGATGAGCTGGCCGCGCTCGATGGTCTGGCCCGCATTCAGCGCGATCGCCATGTCGGAGTAGTTCTCGGCCGAGCCGATGCCATAGATGCAGGAGACGCTGGCGACAATGATGACGTCGTCGCGTTCGAGCAGCGAGCGCGACGCGCCGTGGCGCATGCGGTCGATCTGCTCGTTGATCGAGGAGTCCTTCTCGATATAGGTGTCGCTGCGCGGCACGTACGCCTCGGGCTGGTAGTAGTCGTAGTAGGAAACGAAATACTCGACCGCGTTGTCGGGGAAGAAGCTCCGCATTTCGCCATAGAGTTGGGCGGCGAGCGTCTTGTTGGGGGCGAGGACGAGGGTCGGGCGCTGGATGTTGGCGATGACGTGGGCCATGGTGAAGGTCTTGCCCGAGCCCGTGACGCCGAGCAGCACCTGGTCGCGCTCGCCCGCTATCAGCGCTTGCGTGAGCTCGTCGATCGCCTGCGGCTGGTCGCCCGCAGGCTGGAACTCGGAAGCGAGCCTGAACGGGATTCCGGCTTCGGGGCGCTCCTCGGCGAGCGGCCGGTTCCAGGCCGGCGGGTGAAACACGGGCTCGGAGGTCATGGCGTTGTTATAGGACGCCTCGCGCGCGTTCCGCTAGGGGAACGCGAACCGCCATTGGGAGGTTGGGCTGCCATGCCGGTCGCGACGATTACCAGCAAAGGCCGAACCACTATCCCAAAGGCCGTGAGACAACAATTGCGGAAGTAATAGACTCGGCGGACATGAGCTCGTCATAGGGCGCTTGATGCCCCTCGTGCCAGTGCCTCGTAGCCGGCCCCCTCATGGGATGTGTTGGGACGCCAGCCTCAAGACTATTGCGGCGGAACCATTCTCTCGAGTTCGCTCACGAGCAATGGCAGGTCGCCCGGGACGATCTTCCACAGGATATCGAGGTCCACATCGAAGTACTGGTGAATCACCCGATCGCGTGTGCCAACTAACGCTTTCCATGGAATCTGGGGATGCGCGCCGAAGCTCCGGAGAAACGGATTTGGCGGCCTCTCCGAGGATTTCCAAGAGTCTGGCCAATGCGAGCGCGACCATTTCGTCTCGGTCAAGGTCCTCTCGGCTGCGACCCTCTAGGAACGCGATCGCCTTTCGGGAGGCATCGAGCATGTGCCGAAGGCGGACCTCGTCCTTAGGTGCTGGCATACTGGACGACCGCGTCTTGAAGAACGCGCTCGCGGAAGTAGCGGCTCAATGACGCTGGCGTGTTGAGATCGACCTCCCGACCCAACAACTGCGATAGTTCGTCTTGAATCGTGATGAAGGCGAGACCCGGCGTATGCCCGGGCTCGAATTCGACCAGGACGTCGATATCGCTGTCGGGTCGAAAATCCGCGCGTAGAGCCGAACCGAACAGAGACAGCTTTCGTATATGGTGGCGCCGGCAGAAGTCGGCAATCACGTGCGACGATACGTCGATGTTCGGCTTCATCACCCGGCTCCCCGCCCGTACGGTGGCATTATGCGGGAATTCTGTTCACCGACAAAGTGCACCTCGGCATCGAAGCTCGAAATCTATCCTGTATTCTGGGCCAGAGGGGCGTAAAGCCCAGGGCCGGGTTGGAGGATCATGAGCGGACCATCAGACGTCGAGGCCTACGCGCCGGCGGAGATCGCCGCGCGCGTCGAGGCGGCAGCGGTCGCCAAGGCGGAGATGCCGATACTGCGACTCGTCGCGCTCGGCATTCTCGCCGGCGCTTTCATCGCGTTCGGCGCCATGGCCTACACGCTGGTGGTCACCGGCTCGACGCTCGGCTTCGGCCCGACCCGGGCGCTCGGCGGCTTGGCCTTCTCGCTCGGCCTCATCCTCGTCGTCGTCGGCGGCGCCGAGCTCTTTACCGGCAACAACCTCATCGCCATGGCCTGGGCCGGCCGCAAAATCACGCTCGCGGCCCTGTTGCGCAACTGGCTCGTCGTCTATGCCGCCAACTTCGCCGGCGCCCTCGGGGCGGCGCTGCTCGTGTACCTGTCGGGGACACTGGCGCTCGGCAGCCACCAGGTCGGCGCGACCGCCCTGCAGGTGGCGCTGGTCAAGGTCGATCTGTCATTTACGGAGGCGTTCTTTCGCGGCATCCTGTGCAATGCGCTCGTTTGCCTCGCCGTGTGGCTCGCGTACGGGGCGCGCCGCGTCAGCGGTAAGATCCTCGCCATCATCTTCCCGATCGCGGCCTTCGTCGCGCTCGGCTTCGAGCACTCGGTCGCCAATATGTACGCCATTCCGGCGGGCTGGCTCGCCGCTCTCGATTCGGGCGTGGTCGCGGCGGCGGGGCTCGGCGACGGCGCGCTCGCTAATCTCACGCCCAGCGGCTTCATCGCCAACCTAGTGCCGGTCACCCTCGGCAACATCGTCGGCGGCGCCGTTCTCGTGGCGCTGGCGTATTACGTCATCTACTTGCGCGGCCGGCAGCCCTAGTCGGGCGCCGTTGCGCCGGGCTATTCGATGATGATGCGCCCCCGCATGCCCCATATCGGATCGAGCCCGCCGCCGGAGAGCTCGTAGGTGCCGGTGCGCACAGCGACGAACTCGAGCCGCTTGGTGCGCCGGGCCGGGACCACGATCGCGCCCCGCGGAATGGTCAGCGCGACGATCTCCTCACCGGCGTCCTCTGCCGCCCCGGCGGGGGTCTTGGCTTCGATGGTGTCGTCCTGCTCCGCGGCCTCGGTGACTTCGATGGTCTCGTCCTCCTCGGCCGCCACCGCCGCACCGCCGTCGTCTTCGTCGTCGGCCGGTGCCGCGAAGGGGTTGGCGGCGCCCTCGCCCGCGTCCCCGCCCTCGCCGGTCAGCGGCGCGGTCTTGAAGGTGATACGTAGGGCACCTTCGCCGGCGCGATAGGCGAGCGCCGTGGGGCGCGGCCAAGCGGCCTCGTCGGCCCAATCCGGACGCTCGAGGGGCACGGTCGTGAGGCTACGCACGGCCACGGCATCGAAGAAACCCTGCCTATCCGGTTAACGCCCATGACCGCTACATGTAGGGTGCCACCACTCTCCCGAGTAAAGCTCGGCATAGGTTGGAGCAGAGGTGTCGCCCGCGATGCCGAGCAATGAGCGGAAGGCGTTGAACGGGTAGAACCGCCTGTTGAAGCGGAAGGTGAACTCGTTGAGGTAGGCTTGTAGGTGCTGGTGGCTAACGCCGTGGTGGATACCGATCAGCCACGTCTTCAGGTTGGCGAAAACCAGATGGATGATCGGCAGGTATTGCTCGGCAACCTCTGGATCACCACACTCGGCAACAGCGAAGTGCTCATAGCCGCGCTTACCGAGGCCAGCATAGCCGCTCCAATCGTCAGTAACGATCAGCGATCCTGGCGCGACGGTGCTCTCGACGAACCCACAGAGCGACTCGGCGCTACGGTCGAGCACGACGTCGATGGCACAGGAGACGGGAACCTTGTGGTGAACACCACGGCCTTCCCCACGCGTTCGCCCGCCAACCCAGGTTTCGTCCACCTCAACATGGTTCTTGGGCTGTCCACCGATCCTGTCTTGGTTGGGCCGCACCATGCCCGAGCGGAGCTTGTGGAGAATTTGAAAGGCCGTCTCGTAGCGCGAAAGACCAAGTTGCCGCTGAAACTGCACGGCGGACATGCCGGGCGTCTGACTGGCGACCAGATAAGCGGCCCAGAACCAGACGTTCAGCGGAGTGTGGCTACGCTCCATCACTGTTCCCACCGTCAGCCCGGTGTTCTGGCGGCACTTGCGGCAGCGCAGGACGCCAGGGCGGTTTTCAAAGTGGAACGGCTCTCCCGCCGTGCCGCAGTGCGGGCAGGCAAAGCCGTCTCCCCAGCGGGCTTTCTCCAGGTAGGCGGCGCAGGCCGCATCATCGGGGAAAAGTCGCTGGAACTCGGGTAGCGAATGCGGGAATGGGAGATCGGCGCGGTCGAGAACATCCATGGCGCGCTCCCCTATATCCGGGTTGCGCCCATTCTAGTGGATTGATCGGAACGAAAGAGTCCGATTTGAGATTCCGTATTGTGCGGTGTCATGCGAGTCTGTGCTATGCGCACCGGCATCCATTTTACTGTCACGTCTGGCGACCGTCAGCGATTGCAAGCTATCGTCGCGGACCCGAAGAGCTCGCAGAAACATGTCTGGCGGGCGCGGATCATCCTGAAGAGCGACGAGGGGCTCGGGAACTCGTCGATCATGGCCGAGACCGGCAAGTCCAAGACCTGTGTCTGGCGCTGGCAGGAGCGGTTCATGCACGAGGGTGTCAACGGCTTGCTTCGCGACAGGTCCCGTCCGCCTGGCAAAGCGCCGATCCCGCCGGAGCGCGTCGCCGAGATCGTCCGCCTGACCCAGCAAGCGCCGCCGCACGAGGCGACCCACTGGACGCTGCGCGCGATGGCGAAGGTTGCTGGCGTCGCGGCGTCGACGGTCCAAGCGATCTGGAAGGCCCATGGCCTCAGCCCGCACCGCTGGCGGCACTTCAAGCTCTCCAATGATCCCGCCTTCGCCGAGAAGCTCACAGATATCGTCGGCTTGTATGTCGATCCGCCGGCCCATGCCGTGGTGCTGTCGGTTGATGAGAAATCAGTTGCGGTAGGAATGCGTATTGCTGCGCACCCCCCGCGCAGATCCGGACGTGGTCGTTGAACCATCCGGCTCCTACCTCGGGTGATTGACGGCAAACCGCTGGTCCGGCCATGGGTGGCGGATGGAGGCGCGTGACCACAGGATTTCGGTTATGCGCTCCAGTCGCTTCCAACTGAATCGGGCTCGCTGGGACCGCCGGCGTAGCGCCCGCATCCACAGGCGTTGCAGCCTGCGGTGGAACGCACGGATGAACCGGCCCGACCCCGGGACGGCAAAGTAGTTGAGCCAGCCTTCGCAGACCCGCCCGAGCCACTTTCCGACCTCCCAGATGTCGTGATGCCAGCGCTTGCGAAGCACCTCATCGATGCGCGCCAGGGTCCTGTTGACCCGTTTGGCGACCGGTTTGCGACCAAGCCGAAAGCGTCCTCTCCGGGTCGTCGTGCAGTAGTGCGTGAAGCCCAGGAAGTCGAAAGTCTCCGGCTTGCCCACCCCGCGCTGGCGACGGTTCTTCACCGCGAACCGGCCAAACTCCACAAGGCGGGTCTTGTCCTGGTGGAGGCTGAGACCGAACCGGGCCAGCCTCTCCCGAACGTCGCGGAGATACCGCTCCGCATCCCGCTTGTGTTGGAACCCGACAACGATATCGTCGGCGTAACGGACGATGATCGCTTCGCCATCCGGGGCGTTCGGGCGCCATTTCTTGTCGAACCACAGGTCGAGTACGTAGTGCAGGAACACGTTCGCCAAGACGGGGGAAACTACTGCCCCCTGCGGCGTGCCCATGCCCGCGTCTGTCCATGATCCACCGTCCATGACGCCAGCGTTCAGCCATTTCCGGATCAGGCGGATGACCCGTCTGTCGCCGATGCGGTGCTCAAGGAACGTGATCAACCAATCCCTCGGGATTGTGTCGAAGTACGCCCGTAGATCCGCGTCGGCTATCCAGCTGACCTTGCGCCGTTCTATCCCGAAGGCCAGGGCATCGAGCGCATCGTGCGCGCCCCGCCCCGGTCGGAACCCGTAGCTGAAGCCAAGAAACTCCACCTCGTAGATCGGTGTCAGGATCACATCCACAACCGCTTTCTGGACGATCTTGTCCTCCAGCGCCGCGATCCCGAGCGGTCGTGTTCCGCCGTCCGGCTTGGGTATCTCTACCCGCCGAACCGGCGGCGCCCGGTACGCTCCCCCGCTGTGCAGACGCCGGTGCAGGTCGAGCAAGCGCTCATCCAGACCTTCGCCATACATATCCCACGTGATGCCGTCGACACCCGCCGCAGCGTCCCGCTTTAGTGCGTGGAACGCCCGGTGCAGCGCATCCGGCGTGATGTGGTGGAAGAGCGCGGTGAGATGTTCCTTCGGGTCTCTCTCCGCAGCTTTCCGTATCCGGGCCGCCGCCTGTGGCACGCTTGCCCGACACTGAGTTCGGCGCGTGCTTTGGCAATCCGAATTCCCCTTGGTTGAGGCCCTTTCCTCCGGCGACTCCGCAGAAGCTCGCGCTCCCTTGTTCGCCGCCCTCACAGGTCGTATGGCCTCATCCGACTTCTTCAAACCGTTCATCATAGGCTTCGGTTTTCTCCATTCCCTACGCGGCCCCTTTACGACATCCGGGGCAGTTTGAAGACCTCCCAGGGTCCCGACAGAAGGCGTGCGAACGTGCATGGGTTCTCTGACACCGCGGGGCTCGCCGACATCTCACCAAAACGATGCCTGCGATGTTGCCTTCGACCGATCTGAAAGCCTCGGCACCCCGGACCATCGCTTTTTCGATGCTCAATAGCCCTGCCCATCCGTACCGCTACCGACGCTTCGCCTGCCCCCTCGCGGGAGCCGACGCACGGCTCGCGGAGAAACGTGGTTCGGTTACTCCTTCGTTTCGGGGGACTTGCACCCCCTACCTTCTGCCAGTTCGCCTGGCGCACCAGATCCAGGCGCTCGACCGCACCCAACCCGGCTTGCCGATGAAGAAGGGCCGCGCCGGTACGATGACCTATGATTACAAACGGCATGGCACGACGACGCTGTTCGCCGCGCTCAACGTGCTGGACGGTACGGTCATCGCACAGAACATGCAGCGCCACCGCCATCAGGAGTTCATCCGCTTCCTCAACCGCATCGAGCGCGAGGTGCCGACGGACAAGGCCGTCCACGTCATCCTCGACAACTACGCCGCGCACAAGAAGGACAAGGTCCGCGCCTGGCTCGCCCGCCATCCACGCTGGACCTTCCACTTCACGCCAACCTCGTGCTCGTGGCTCAATGCCGTCGAGGGCTTCTTCGCCAAACTAACGCGGCGCAGGCTCAAATACGGCGTCTTCCAATCCGTCGTCGACCTTCAGGCCGCCATCAACCGATTTGTCCGCGAATACAATGACGCAAACCCAAAACCCTTCATCTGGAAAGCCGACCCCGATCATATCATCGCCGCACGAAACAGAGGGTTCCAAACGTTGGAATCAATCCACTAGCCCTAGTGGGTGTGGGTGTAAACCGGATAGGCAAGGAAGAAACGCGGGGCCCTGAAGTGATGCTCGTGGTTGCCGGTATTGCTAATCACGAGCTGGTAAGCGGCACCCTCGCGGAACACGAGTTCGGCCGGCGCGAAGGCGTACTCGATCATGATCAGCTTTGCCGTCGCCAACTCGCCCCAGTCGGCGCGGGCGATCAGCGCAGCGGCGCCCGGCAGCGGGCCATCACCTGCGGGAGCGGCACAGGCGCCGAGCAAGAGGGCCGCGGCGGCGGCGGCGGTTCGCGTCATCGCCGCCCTCCATGGTGGGCGCGCCGGGGCGGACAGCTCTTGCGACATGTCGATGTGCGGCAGTTTAGCGTACGGCGGCCGGTGCCGCTAGCCGCGCCGCCCGCACCGCCGGCGCCAGCGCTATCAGGCCGGCGCGAACTTCGCTTTTGACGCGGGGCTCGGCGGCGGCGTAGATTTCGCGCCGTCCCCGCCTCCGCAGGTGAGCGTACCGCCATGTCCTTCCTCGCGCAGTCGCTCCAGCGCATCAAGCCCTCGCCCACGATCGCGGTCACCGACAAGGCGCGCGCGCTCAAAGCGGCGGGCCGGGACATCATCAGCCTCGGCGCCGGCGAGCCCGACTTCGACACGCCCGACAACATCAAGGCCGCCGCCAAGGAGGCGATCGACCGCGGTGCCACGAAATACACCGCGGTGGACGGTACGCCCGACCTGAAGGCCGCGATCATCGCCAAGTTCCGCCGTGAGAACGACCTCGACTACGAGCCGTCGCAGATCTCGGTCGCCACCGGCGGCAAACAGATCATCTTCAACGCCTTACTGGCGACGCTGAATCCCGGTGACGAGGTCGTCATTCCGACGCCGTATTGGGTCTCGTATCCGGACATCGTGTTGATTGGCGGGGGCACGCCGGTGTTCGTGCCGGCGACGCTCGAACGGGGCTTCAAGATGGCGCCCGCCGACCTCGAGGCGGCCATCACGCCGCGCACCAAGTGGTTGATCTTCAACTCGCCGAGCAATCCCTCGGGTGCCGCGTACACGCACGCGGAGCTGGCGGCGCTATGCGAGGTGCTGCTGCGCCATCCGCAGGTGTGGGTGCTGAGCGACGACATTTACGAGCATCTGGTTTACGACGACTTTACCTTCGTAACGCCGGCCCAGGTCGAACCCGGGTTGTATGGGCGCACGCTGACGATGAACGGCGTGTCCAAGGCCTACGCCATGACGGGATGGCGCATCGGCTACGCCGGCGGGGCGGCCCAGCTGATCGCGGCCATGGCGACGATCCAGTCGCAGAGCACCTCCAACCCGAGCTCGATCGGTCAGGCGGCGGCGGTCGAGGCGCTGAACGGCCGCCAGGACTTTATCGCCGACCGCCAGGCCGCCTTCGCGGAGCGGCGCGACCTCGTGGTCAGCATGCTCAACCAGGCGCAGGGCCTCACCTGCCCGACGCCGCAAGGCGCCTTCTACGTCTATCCGGGCTGTGCTGGCATCATCGGCAAACGGACGCCGGACGGGGCAGTCGTCGCCAACGACACCGATTTCGCGACCTACCTGCTCGATGCCGAGGGCGTGGCGGTGGTGCCGGGCGCGGCCTTCGGCCTCGAGCCCCACTTCCGCATCTCCTACGCGACCTCGACCGCGGCGCTGACGGACGCCTGTGCGCGCATTCAGCGCGCCTGCGCCGGGCTCACCTGAGTCGGCGTCCCTTACTCGAGGACGAACGTCAGCTCCATCGTCGCCCGAAACTCGGTGACCTTTCTGTCGACGACCTTGGCCTTTTGCGCCACGACCTCGAGGCCGGTGATGCCGCGCACGGTTTGAGAGGCCCGCCTCAGCCCCTCACTGATGGCGTCCTCCCTCGCCTGATTGAGCCGGTGCGGGCATGCTAGCCTCTCGCCCCGCGCTCGCCTAGCGCCGCCTCGATGAGCGCGGGTAGGGCCGGCCCTTTTTTCTTGCATGGCCGGCGCGCCCCTGAAACCATGGCGGCCCGGGAAGACGCGGGGTTCAGGGTATCGCCATGACCGAAACGACGGCGGCGGCGCGCAGCGTGGCGCTCGTCGGGCCTTACTTGAGTGGCAAAACGTCGCTGCTCGAGAGCATCCTCTTCGTCACCGGGGCAACGACGCGCAAGGGCAGCATCAAGGAAGGCAATACCGTGGGCGATGCCTCTGCCGAGGCGCGCGAACGGCAAATGGGGGTCGAGGTCAACGTCGCGACGACGAGCTTTCTCGGCGACAGCATCACCTTTCTCGACTGCCCGGGCTCGATCGAGTTTCTCCAGGAGAGCTACAACGCCCTGGTCGGCGCGGACATCGCGGTCGTCGTCTGTGAGCCCGACGCGACGCGCGCGACCGCGCTCGCGCCGATCCTCAAGTTCCTCGAGGGAAAGCGTATTCCGAGCCTGATCTTCGTCAACAAGGTCGACCGCGTCGAGGGCGGGCTCGACGAGGTCATCGCCGCCCTGCAGGCCGCGTCCGAACGCCCGCTCGTCGCGCGTGAGTTGCCGCTCAGGGAGGGCGAAATGCTCACCGGGTATGTCGATCTCGCGAGCGGCCGCGGGTACGCCTACAAGCCGAACGCCGCGTCCGATCCGATCGAAGTACCAGCCGCCCAGGCCGAGGCGGTGGCACAGGCACGCTACGCCATGCTGGAAAAGATGGCGGACTTCGACGACAGCCTGATGGAGAAGCTGCTCGAGGATGTCGATCCTGCGAACGAGGAGGTGTTCACCGACCTGACGAAGATCGTCGCGGGCGGTGACCTTGTGCCGGTCATGTTCGGTGCCGGCGAGGTCGACCACGGCGTGCGCCGCCTGCTGAAGGCCCTGCGGCACGACACGCCGGGGGTACAGCAGACGCTGACGCGCCTCGGCATCGATGCGTCGGGGCCGGCGATCGCGCAGGTGCTCAAGACATACAACCAGCCCAATATCGGCAAGCTGTCGCTGGCCCGCGTCTGGCGCGGCACGATCAGCGAGGGCGACACGCTCGATGGTGCCCGCCCCTCCGGTATTTTTGCGATGCTCGGCCAGCAGACCAAGAAACTCGGCGAGGCCACTGCCGGCGATGTCATCGCCTTGAGCCGGCTCGATGAGGCGGCAACCGGGGATACGCTGTCGACGGCCAAGGGTGGCCATGGCTTACCTCGGGCCGATGTCCTGCCGCCTGTCTACGCGCTGGCGATCAGCGCCGCCAATCGCAACGACGAGGTCAAGCTATCGGGCGCCGTGGCTCGATTGCTCGATGAGGACCCGTCGCTGTCGACCGAGCACATACAGGATACCAACGAGCTACTGCTGCGCGGTCAGGGTGAGATGCATCTGCGCGTCGCGGTAGAGCGGCTCAAGAACAAGTTCGGGCTCGAGGTCGCGACCGAGCGGCCCAAGGTCCCTTACAAGGAGGCGATCCGCAAGCCGGTCTCCCAGCACGGGCGTTTCAAGCGCCAGACCGGCGGCCACGGCCAGTTCGGTGACGTCCACATCGATATCAAGCCGCTGCCGCGCGGCTCCGGCATCACCTTCGCCAGCATGATCGTGGGCGGCGCCATCCCCAAGCAGTACATTCCCGCCGTCGAGGCCGGCGTGCGCGAGTATCTACGCAAGGGGCCGCTCGGCCACCCTGTGGTCGACGTGTCCGTCACCCTGACCGACGGCTCCTTCCACAGCGTCGACAGCTCCGAGCTCGCCTTCAAGACGGCGGGCGCGCTGGCCATGCGCGAGGGCATGCCGCAATGCGGCCCGGTGCTGCTCGAGCCGATCCTCAAGGTCGACGTCGCCGTGCCTTCCGAGTACACGCCCAAGGTCAATACCCTCGTCAGCAGCCGGCGCGGGCAAATCCTCGGCTTCGAGCCGCGGCCCGACTGGCAGGGTTGGGACGTGGTCAGCGCCCGCATTCCGCAGGTCGAGGTACAGGACTTGATCGTCGAGCTGCGCTCGCTCTCGCAGGGCGTCGGCACCTTCACATCGGACTTCGACCACCTCCAGGAACTGGTTGGGCGGCTCGCCGACCAGGTGCTGGCGGCGGACGCGGCGGAGTAGGGGCATGAAGGCTGAAGATTACGAGAGCGCCGCGGCACTGCTAGCGGGCGCCCTCGGCTCGCGCCGCTGCCTCGCCCGCCTTCCCGAGGGACTGCGCCCCGCCAGCATCGACGATGCCTACGAGATCCAGCGCCGCGTGGTGCCGCTCTATGGCGGCGCCCCGGTGGGCTGGAAGATCGGCGCCACCAGCGCCCGCGCCATGGCCCGCTTCGAGCTCTCCGACCCGGTTTTCGGCCGCCTGATCGAAGGTAAGACGCACGACAGCGGCGCGCACCTGAAGGCGGACGCGGTCTTCACGCGCGGTGCCGAGGTCGAGTTCGCATTTCGGTTGAAGGCGGACCTGCCGGCGGCCGGGGCGCCCTATGGGGAGGAGGCGGTGGTCGCCGCCGTGGCCGGGGTGTGTCCCGCCATCGAGGTGATCGCGTCGCGCTACGAGGACTGGCTCGCGCTGCCCCCGGCCGAGTTCATCGCCGACAACGCGACACACGGCGAGTTCGTCGCCGGTACCATGGTCGAGGACTGGTCCCCGGCGGCGCTACCGCAGCACGAAGTCAGCATCGCCCTCAACGGCGTCGAACAGGGGCGCGATACCGGGGCGCGGGTGCTGGGCAGTCCGCTCAACGCGCTCGTCTGGCTCGCCAACTACGCGGCGGCGCGCGGCATGGGGCTCAAGTCCGGCGAGATGGTGACCACGGGGAGCACCTGCGTCGTGGTCCAGGTCGCTCCCGGCGACACCGTCGAAGGGGATTTCGGGAACCTCGGCACGGTCTCCGTGAGCTTCACCTAGGGTTTCCACGCAGCTGCGCGCGGGCAAAGCGTCACGAAGATTTGACTTGCCCGCAGCGCCACACAGGGCACATTCGTGGGCAGCGCCGTACGGCTGGAGGTTCGCCATGCTGATCAAGATTCCACGCGGCTGGGAGATCCCCGAATCCGCGCTCACGCCGGAGCACGTGTTCCATGACCGGCGGCGCCTGATGAAGGGTATCGCGGCGGGCTCCATCCTGGCCGCGGGCGGGGCTCTCGGGGCGCTGCCGCGCGCCGCGCGGGCGGCCACCGAGGCCGACCCGTCCGAGCACCTCTATCCCTTCGCGCGCAACATCCGCTACTTCCTCGATCGCGAGATGACCGATCCCAAGGTCGCGGCGACCTACAACAATTTCTACGAGTTCGGCTCGCACAAGCAGATCTGGAAGGCGGCGCAGAAGCTACCGATCCGGCCTTGGACGGTGCGCTTCGACGGCCTCCTCGAGAAAGAGATCGAGATCGGTATCGACGAGTTGATCGCCAAGATGCCGCGCGAGGAGCGCTACTACCGGCACCGCTGCGTCGAGGCCTGGGCGATGGCGGTGCCGTGGAGCGGCTTTGCGATGAAGGCGTTGGTCGATTTCGCCCAGCCCCTGTCGTCGGCCAGATACGTGGTCATGGAAACCTTCGGCGATGCCAAGTTCGCGCCCGGGCTGAAGCAGTTCTGGTATCCCTGGCCCTACGTCGAGGGGCTGACCATGGCCGAGGCGACCAACGAGCTCACGTTCATGGCCACGGGCATCTACGGCAAGCCGATGCCCAAGCAGCATGGCTCGCCGCTACGCCTCGCGGCGCCGTGGAAGTACGGCTTCAAGTCGATCAAATCGATCGTGCGCTTCACCTTCGCGGCCGAGCGGCCGAAGACGTTTTGGGGTGAGGTCGGCCCCAACGAGTACGGCTTTTGGGCCAACGTCAATCCCGACATCGCGCACCCGCGCTGGAGCCAGCGGACGGAGCGGCTGATCGGCACGGACGAACGCGTCGCGACCCAGATCTACAACGGCTACGGCGAATACGTGGCCCAGCTCTACGAGGGCATGGAGAACGAGTCGCTCTTTATGTAGGCGGCGCCATCTGGGCGCCCGCCGCGAACCCTACAGGCGGCACCACAGTTTAGGCCTGGCATTGCCTGGGGCGGCACGCCGCAGGGCGGCCGCCTATGGGGAGGTTCGATGGAGCGGCGCCGCGCACAGCGAGCGCTGCAACGAGATGTTAGGCGGTCCGGCGGCGCCGCATCGTTACGCCGAGCCCGGCGAGCCCGAAGGCGAACAAGGCCAGCGCAGCCGGCTCGGGGGCCTGCGTTCCCGTGAAGAGCCAGTCGCTCGCCGAGATGTGGTTGGCGACGGTCGTATCCCAGGACGTGGTGTAGGAGTTGTTGGAGCCTCTGGTAGCTGTGGGTAGGCGGCTTGCCGTAGCGACCGCCGAGAGTCTGGCGTAGGCAAGCCGGCTATCCACAGCGGAGGCCATCGCGGTTCCGGTTTAGGGTTGGGCTAGTGCAAACCAACCTGACCCGAAGGAGAACCACGATGACCCAGGACATGATGACCCTGCGCGCGCTTTTGGAGAAGAGCTCCGATGCCGATCTGCTTTGCGAGATGATCGGCTTCACGGCCGAGCGGCTGATGGCACTGGAGGTTGAGGGCCTGACCGGCGCCGGGCACGGCGAGCGCTCGGCGGATCGTATCACCCATCGCAACGGCTACCGCGACCGGTCCTGGGAGACGCGGGCCGGCACGGTCGAGCTGAAGATCCCGAAGCTGAGGAAGGGAAGCTACTTCCCGGGCTTCCTGGAGCCGCGGCGGATGGCCGAGAAGGCGCTGGCTGCGGTGATCCAGGAGGCCTACATCCAGGGGGTGTCGACCCGCTCGGTCGACGATCTGGTTCAGGCGATGGGGATGTCGGGCGCCTCCAAGAGCCAGGTCTCCAGGCTGTGCGGCGAGATCGACGATAAGGTCAACGGCTTCCTCGATCGACCGCTGGAGGGCGACTGGCCCTATCTGTGGCTCGACGCCACCTACGTGAAGGTGCGCCAGACCGGACGCATCGTCTCGGTCGCGGTGACCGTGGCTGTGGCCGTCAACGACCAAGGCCGCCGCGAGGTCCTGGGCGTGGCGATCGGCGCGTCGGAGGCCGAGACCTTCTGGACCGAGTTCCTGCGCTCGCTGGCCCGGCGCGGGCTGCGCGGCGTGAAGCTGGTGATCTCCGACGACCACAAGGGCCTGAAGGCCGCCGCGACCCGGATCCTCGGCGCCACATGGCAGCGCTGCCGCGTGCACTTCGCCCGCAACCTGCTGGCCCATGCCGGCCGCCAGGGCCGGCGCGTCGTCTCCGCCTTCGTCGCCACCGCCTTCGCCCAGGAGGACGCCGACAGCGCGAAGGTCCAGTGGCGCCAGGTCGCCGACCAGCTCAGGCCCAAGGTGCCCAAGCTGGCAGTTCTCATGGACGAAGCCGAGCACGACGTCCTCGCCTACATGAGCTTCCCCAGGGAGCACCGCCAGAAATTGCACTCCACAAACCCGATCGAACGGCTCCATGCCGAGGTCAAGCGTCGCACCAACGTCGTCGGTATCTTTCCCAACGAAGCCGCCATCACACGGCTCGTCGGCGCCATCCTTCTCGAGCAGAACGACGAGTGGGCCGTCTCAAGGAGATACATGACGCTGGAATCCATCGCTCCGCTGAGCGATGGTGTCCCCATCACGCTGCCCACCGTGGCAGCCTGAACGTCCCGGCCCTACCCGCCGGGAGCCGCGTAGAGCGCAACGCTTTTACACCACTCCGCGGGACACGATCCGAGGCGTTGCTGCAGCGGTCGAAGTCGGGAACATATCGCCATTGAACGTATGGCTAAGCCAAGCGAACAGCCGCTCCGTAGTGGCGCGTCCGCGCAAGATTCGCGGTAGGGCGTGATGGCCACAAAGACGTTGAAGGCGCGCTGCGCCGACGATACCGCGATCAATGAGATACTGTGTGAAAATGGAGCGCCCGATCAGCCCTTGAGCCTCGGAACGTTCGAGGTTCGCGCCCACTAGGTCATGCTCGAGGGAGGCGAGATCGGACAGCAGTTGCCGATCGACGCTGGTCTTCCGATCGATGGTGGGCGTTTGGCGTCAGAACTGGCCTGTCTCCATTGAGAGCCGGCCAGCGAGCGCGTCGAGTTCACTGCGCGCAGAGTCGATGTTGCGGAAAGTCCGAAGCCGGTGCTTGGCGGCGTCCCCTGTCTCCAAGGGGCGGCCGAAACCATTGTAGAGGTCGATCCGGTCTGGACAGATCACCCAGAGCAGCGGCGCGAAGCCCTCGTTCCATATCTCCCGCCGCCAGGCGCCAACAAGCTCATCAGTCGGACGCGAGGACTCGAACTTAAAATAGACCGTGAGAGCTAAGGACCCTCGCCACAACGCATCGGGCGAAAATGCGCGACCGTGACGCATGCGGCGAGCGTCCTCGCCAAGGCGCACGCCTGGCGCCGGCTGGCCCTCCGGCAGATAGCCGGTCGCTTCTAGTACACGACGGAGGGGGTCCGCGCTTATGTTCCGCTCCTTACCATATCAGGCGGGAACGGTAAGGCGGCTTGCTTCGCACCCGCTGTGATCGAAAGCATGTGGCCCTGGGGGCCGCGCAGCGCCGGATGGGCGAGTAGGCCTATAGCGCCGGCGCCGGGGCGGAGGCCGCAAGAGAGGCCTATTCGGCGGCGGCCGTGGCCACGGCTGGAGCCCGGCGGTGGACCACGGCGTCGTAGTCCTCGATCATCTGCCGGGCCACGGGACCGACCTCGAACATATGCCCGTCGATCTCGTTGACCGGGGTCACTTCGGCGGCGGTGCCGGTAATGAATATTTCATCGGCGCCGGCGAGCTCCTCGGGCATGACGGCGCGTTCGATCACGGAGTAGCCGCGCGCGCGGGCGAGCTCGATGACGGTTCGCCGCGTGATGCCGTCGAGGAAGCAGTCGGGCGTCGGAGTATGCAGCACGCCCTGCTTGGTGAGGAAGATGTTGGCACCGGTCGTCTCGGCGACGCGGCCGCGCCAGTCGAGCATGAGGGCATCGTGATAGCCCTCCGCCTCGACCTCGTGCTTGCTCAGCGTGCAGATCATGTACAGCCCGGCGGC
Organism: Alphaproteobacteria bacterium; assembly: GCA_965261735.1. Lineage (GTDB taxonomy): Bacteria > Pseudomonadota > Alphaproteobacteria > SHVV01 > SHVV01. Next base: position 2,980,063 of record OZ253470.1, on the reverse strand, counting down.
CTTGGTCTTGACCGGACCCATGTCGGGCCCCGGCCGCCGCCACCGAGCGGTCTTGAGGCGTATCCCCAGAAGCCGCGCCTCGGGCGTGAAGTACGACGGCCACTGCCACGCGGCGATGGCCAGATGAATCTTGGTGGCCTGGGCCGAAACACCCATTTCCTCGCTACCGCGCCACGCCACCGGGCGCACGTATCCATCGACGATGTTGCTGGCCGCCAGAACCTCGTCGGTCGCGGCATTGATTTCGGCGATGCTATAGGGCAGCTCGAAGCCCATAACCCGGGCCGAATTGGCCAGCCGCTCAGTATGCTCGTTCAGCTTGAAGACGACGCCGTCATACGAGCGCTCCCCCTCGAACACGGCGGAGGCGTAGTGCAGCGCATGGCTGAGAACGTGGATTTTGCAATCGCGCCACGGAATCATCTGGCCGTCACACCAGATAACACCGTCGCGATCGTCAAAAGGAAGGGAGGCCATCACCGAACGCCTTAGGTCAGAATATGTCCGAAATACACCCTTCAGACGTAACATTGTAAGTTTGTGGTGTCAACGAAAGCGGCGGGATTCGAGGCCCGCGGGGCGCGGTCGGCAAGGATCCCTGCTCTTTGGGGGCGCAAAAAAGTGTACGCTTGCCGGGCGCGGGACCGGTTGGAAACGGTACGTCGGACAGCCTATGACGCCTCATATTCTCGTTGTCGACGACGATACGCGCCTGCGAGAGCTGCTCAGCAAATACCTCAAGGAGAACGGCTACTGGGTGACTGCCGCGACCGACTCCGCGGAGGCGCGCGGCAAGATGGCCGGGCTCGCGTTCGATCTCCTGATCATCGATGTCATGATGCCCGGTGAGAGCGGGGTCGAGCTCACACGATCGCTGGGTGCATCGACCCGCGTGCCGATCCTGATGCTGACGGCCATGGGCGAGCCGCGGGACCGCATCGCCGGCCTCGAGAGCGGCGCCGACGACTATCTCGTCAAGCCCTTCGAGCCGCGCGAGCTGCTGCTCCGTATCGGAAAGATACTGCGCCGCGTTCAGCGGCCGGCGGCCGAAGGCATCGGGCTCGGCGAATACACCTTCGATGTCGGCCGCGGCGAGTTGAGCTTGGGCGGGGCGCCCGTTTATCTCACCTCGGGCGAGATCCAGCTGCTGCGCATTTTCGCCGAGAGCCCGGGGGTGACACTGTCGCGCGCCGAGCTCGGCCGGCTGACGGGCGGGGCCAGGGATCGCTCGGTGGACGTGCAAATCACGCGGCTTCGGCGTAGAATCGAGCCGAACCCGCGGGTGCCGCGATACCTACAGACCGTGCGCGGCGAGGGGTACGTGCTGTGGCCTGACTGAAGCCAGCCCCAGCCATGCGGGACGGCCGCAGGGATCGGGTGTTGCACTGAACGACGCCGGGATGGCGATGTTGAAGCAGTTGATGCCGCGCACCTTGTTCGGCCGATCGTTGGTGATCCTCGTGACGCCGTTCGTGCTGCTGCAAATCATCGCCACCTATGTTTTCTACGAGCGCCACTGGGATGACGTGAGCCGCCGCCTTGCGCTTGGCCTCGCTGGCGACATCTCGATGGTGATCACCCTGTTGGGCGCCGATCCCTCGCCGGCGCGACAGGCGGAAGTGCGCGCGCTCGCCAGCAAGCAGCTCAATCTCGACGTCACCTGGCTGCCCGACCACGTGCTGGCGGGCGCGCCGCCTCCCTTCCAGGTGCGAAACTGGACCCTCGACCGCATGCTCTCTCGCGCGCTCGACGAGCGCCTTCGGCGCCCGTACCGGATCGACACGGCGAGCCTGCGCGACCGCGTCGAGGTCAAGGTGCAACTGGCGGACGGGACGCTGCGCGTGTTCACGTCACGCAAGCGCGTGTCTAGTTCGACCACCATCATTTTCGTGATGTGGATGGTCGGCGTGTCGCTGGTCCTGCTCGCCATCGCCATCGTCTTCCTGCGCAATCAGATGCGCCCCATCCGCCGCCTTGCCACGGCCGCCGACAATTTCGGCAAAGGACGGGACGTCCCCGATCTCAAGCCGTCCGGCGCCGAGGAGGTGCGCCAGGCGACCCGCGCCTTCGTGCGCATGCGGGCGCGCATCGAGCGCCAGATCAGGCAGCGCATCGAGATGCTGGCCGGCGTCTCGCACGACCTACGCACCCCGCTCACGCGGATCAAGCTGCAATTGGCGATGCTGGGTGATGGCGCCGAGATCGACAACCTCGCCGCCGACGTGCGCGACATGGAGGCGATGGTTGAGGGCTACCTCGCCTTCGCGCGCGGCCAGGATGCGGAGGCCACCGTGCCCGCCGATCTCGCCCGCATCCTCGGCGACGTGGTCAATTCGGCGAGCCGCCAAGGCGGCGAGATCAGCCTCACCACCTCGGGCGACATGAACGCGGCCCTCAAGCCCAACGCGTTCAAGCGCTGCGTCACCAACCTGGTCGACAACGCCCGGCGCTACGGCACGCTCGTGACGGTCGAGGCGACGCGCAACGGCGAGACCATTGAGGTGGCGGTCGACGACAACGGCCCGGGCATTGCGCCTGAGCAGCGCGCCGATGCACTGCTGCCGTTTCGTCGCCTCGACGCCTCGCGTAATCCGGAAACCGGGGGCGTGGGCCTCGGACTGGCTATCGCCCGCGACGTGGCGCAAAGCCATGGTGGCGACCTGACTCTCGAGGCGGCACCGCTCGGCGGGCTGCGAGCACTTGTCCGGTTGCCGGTTTGAGCGCCTCGGGGCGCCCGACGGACGTCGGGTGTTGTTGTCACGGGCGCGAGATCATGGAGGAGAGGAGCGCCGTCATAAACGAATCTTCAATAAATTTTGTTAGTGTGCGGTTCATTGATCACTTGATGTTGTGGTGGATGGGGACAAACAAAAGCCCTTGCCTATCCGGGTTACACCCACACCCACTAGGGCTAGAATGGGCGCAACCCGGATATAGGGGAGCGCGCCATGGATGTTCTCGACCGCGCCGATCTCCCATTCCCGCATTCGCTACCCGAGTTCCAGCGACTTTTCCCCGATGATGCGGCCTGCGCCGCCTACCTGGAGAAAGCCCGCTGGGGAGACGGCTTTGCCTGCCCGCACTGCGGCACGGCGGGAGAGCCGTTCCACTTTGAAAACCGCCCTGGCGTCCTGCGCTGCCGCAAGTGCCGCCAGAACACCGGGCTGACGGTGGGAACAGTGATGGAGCGTAGCCACACTCCGCTGAACGTCTGGTTCTGGGCCGCTTATCTGGTCGCCAGTCAGACGCCCGGCATGTCCGCCGTGCAGTTTCAGCGGTAACTTGGTCTTTCGCGCTACGAGACGGCCTTTCAAATTCTCCACAAGCTCCGCTCGGGCATGGTGCGGCCCAACCAAGACAGGATCGGTGGACAGCCCAAGAACCATGTTGAGGTGGACGAAACCTGGGTTGGCGGGCGAACGCGTGGGGAAGGCCGTGGTGTTCACCACAAGGTTCCCGTCTCCTGTGCCATCGAGGTGCGTCATCGAAAGCCGGGCACCAAGCTCGACAACCGGAAAGACGGACGCTATGCCGGACGCGTTCGGCTCGCCGTCGTGCTCGACCGTAGCGCCGAGTCGCTCTGTGGGTTCGTCGAGAGCACCGTCGCGCCGCGATCGCTGATCGTTACTGACGATTGGAGCGGCTATGCTGGCCTCGGGAAGCGCGGCTATGAGCACTTCGCTGTTGCCGAGTGTGGTGATCCAGAGGTTGCCGAGCAATACCTGCCGATCATCCATCTGGTTTTCGCCAACCTGAAGACGTGGCTGATCGGTATCCACCACGGCGTTAGCCACCAGCACCTACAAGCCTACCTCAACGAGTTCACCTTCCGCTTCAACAGGCGGTTCTACCCGTTCAACGCCTTCCGCTCATTGCTCGGCATCGCGGGCGACACCTCTGCTCCAACCTATGCCGAGCTTTACTCGGGAGAGTGGCGGCACCCTACATGTAGCGGTCATGGGCGTTAACCGGATAGGCAAGGTTCCAGCTGGTCGTCACAAAGAACAAGAGGCCGCCGATACCACACGCCGTCGCGTAGCCGCCCGTTCTATCGAATCATCAGGCCAGGCAGGAATACGGCCAGTCCCGGCACGAAGATGAGCAGCGTCAATCGCCCGATGTCGGTGATCCAGAACGGTGTCACGCCGCGGAAGATCGTGGCCGTCGAAACCTCGGGTAGGACCGCGCGCAGCACGAACACGTTGATGCCCACGGGCGGGGTGATCAGCCCGATCTCCATGACCACGACGACGAAGATGCCGAACCAAATCGGGCTTAAGCCGAGGCCGGTCACGAGCGGGAAGAACGTGGGCACGGTCAGCAGCATCATCGAGAAGCTCTCGAAGACGCAGCCGAGGACGATGTACATGCCGGCGATCAGGAGGATGACGACGATCGGGGCGACATCGAAGCTCTGGACCCAGTCCGAGAGCCCGGCCGGGAGCCCGGCGATGTTGATGAAGTTGGAAAAGACCAGCGCCCCGATGAGGACGAAGAACATCATCGCCGAGGTGCGCGCGCTTTCCACCAAGACCCGGAACAGAAGCCGTAACGTCAGCGCACGACGCCCGAGCGCGAAGAGGAAGGCGCCGCTGGCGCCGATTCCAGCCGCCTCGGTGGCCGTGAACACGCCGCCGTAGATACCGCCCATGACGATGGCGAACAGGAGCAGCACGCCCCATACACGCCTGAGCGCCCGCAGCCGCTCACCCCATCCGGTGCGCTCCGCCAGCGGCGCGAGCTCGGGCCAGACTCGCGTCACGATCTGGATCGCCGCCGCGTAGAGCAGGATACTCACCACCCCGGGTACGATCCCGGCGATGAATAGCTTGCCGATATCGGTGCTGGTGATGATGCCGTAGATCACCAGCACCACGCTCGGCGGGATGAGAATGCCGAGCGTGCCGCCGGCCGCGATGGAGCCGGTGGCGAGGCTGTCCGCGTAGCCATAGCGGCGCATCGGCGGCATCGCCACCTTGGCCATGGTCGCCGCGGTCGCGAGGCTCGACCCCGAAACCGCGCTGAGGCCGCCGCAGGCAACGATGGTGGCCATTGCCAGGCCACCGCGGAAGTGGCCGAGAAAGGCGTGAGAGGCAGCGTACAGCTCGTCCGACAAGCCCGCGCGGTTGACGAAGTTGCCCATCAGAATGAAGAGGGGCAGCACCGAGTATTCGTAGTTCAGGACGGTGCCGTAAGTGGTTTGGCCGACCAAGGCCAGCGCCGGGCCCCAGCCGACGTAGATGGCGAACCCGAAAAACCCGACGATCGCCATGCCGAACCCAATCGGCAGGCGAAGGAGGGCGAGCGCCAGCAGCGCCGCGAAGCCGATCAGCGAATCGACCATCAGGGCTTGTCGATTCGCCGTCTCAAGAGGCTGCGGATGGTCGTTGTCAGAAGGAGCAGGCTGGTGAACCCGGCCATGACGCTGATGAAGTAGGCGACGGGGGCGCTCGGAATCTCGAGCGCCTCGGTGTACAAGCCGGCGGCCGAGATCTTCTCGGCCTGATCCCACACGACCGCCGACATCACGGCCAGCGTCACCACCGCAAGGAAGTTCACTGCAACTCGTTGGGGGCCGCGCCACGGCCGCGGCACCATGGGGTCCAAGAGATCGATCGTGACGTGCTCGGCCCGGACCGTGACCAGCGGCAGGGCCGCGAAGATCAGCGATCCCAGCATCAATTCGGTGATTTCGTAGGCGCCGGGGAGCGGGGCGCTGAAGAGGTAGCGCCCCACGACGTCGACGAAAGTCAGCACCATGATGGCGAACAGGAGCACGCCGGCGAGGCCGCCAAGCGACCGGTTCAACCACACGCCCAACCGGTCGCTCTCCATATCGCGCCCACCGCCAGCGGGATCGCCGCTCACGGAGTGAGCGAGCCCGCGCCTCGATGCCGGCCCGCTACATGGTGGCTTCGTACTTTTCGACCTCCTCGCGGAACACGCGCAGGAGGGCCGCACCGTCAACGCCGCGCTTGGACTTCGCTTCCGCGATCCAACCGTCGACCACGCCCTGCGTCACCGCCTTGATCTGCTTGACGAGCGCCGGACTCGCGGTCGCGATCTTGGCGCCGTGGGCGAGCAGGTGATCGACCCCGGCCTGGTCGCGCGTATCCCACAGGGGGCCGTTGAGCTTGGAGAAGTGCTCGCCCGAGGCGCTCATGATGGCGCCCTGGTCCGCTTTCGACAGGCCGTCGAAACGCTTCTGATTCATGACCAGGAACATCGGGGCGCCCGACAGGCCACCCGGCACCAGCGTGCCGAATTTGATGAACCGCTCGAGCTTCATGCTCTTCATCGTCTCCTTGGGGAAGACGACGCCATCGATAACGCCGTTGGAAAGGAGCTCATACACCTTGCCGGCCGGCTGCAGGATAGTGGTGACGCCTATGGCCTTGGCGACCTTCCCGTCCAATCCGCCCGAGACGCGGATCTTGAGGCCCTTGAAGTCGTCGAGGGAGTTGATGGCGCGCTTTCCATTCCAGAACTGCCGCGGCGAAACGGCGGCCAGACCGAGCAGCTTCACGCCCTCGAACTCGGCCTCCATTTGGGGAAACTTCAGCACCGTCCGCCACAATCCGACGGACAGGCTCTCCGCCGTGTTGCCGATGTTCGGCACGCCCGCCACCTCGGCGAGCACAAAACGCCCGGGCGTGTATCCGGGGACGCCGAACGTGACGTCGGCGACGCCGTCGCGCGCAACCTCGAACTGCGCCGCGGGGGTCCCGAGCGGGGCCTTGAGCACGTTGACCTTCAAGCTCCCGTTACTCGCCTTTTCGACGTCCTTCCCCCACTGTACGAGGAGTTCGGCCGTGAGAAAGTGTGTCCCCGGCGAATGGGACGACACGACGATCGTTTCCGCCGCCTGGGCCGCGCCGAAAAAAGCGACCGCAAGTACGGAGACGGCAGCCATATACCAATGCCTTGCTAACATTGCGCGCTCCTCCCAATTTAGTTATTTGTCTGCAGCGTCGGGACCTGCTCCCGGCAGCCCGGCACATGCTAGGGCTGCCTCTTCCCGTGCCTCGAGGCGCGTGTCGGGTCGTCTCGGTCCGCCTCGCGCCGAAAGTATGCGCTCGGCCCGTAGGGATTGCAAACGCCCCCCCCCCGGGCGTGCGCCCTAGTCGTCGAACCCGTAGAGGCGGGCCGGATTGTCCACCAGTATCCCTCTCAGGATGACGGAATCGGGCACCGCATCGTAGAGGAGATTAAGAAGATCGCCCGTGTCCGGTAGCTCGTCGGTGAGGTCGAACGGCGTCTTGTAAAACACCTGGGGCCAGTCCGTCGCCCAAATCACGCGCTCGGGCGCAGCCTCGACGATGGCGCGGATGAAGGGGACGGCGTCGCTGTAGCCGGGCGGTCCGACCTCGGACAAGCGATCGGCGTTCGCGATCTTGACCCAGCAATTGTCCTCGCGCATGAGGTCGAGCATCAGCTTGAAGGGGTGCTGATCGAGGCCATCGGAAAAGTGAATATGCCCCATGTGATCGATGACGAAGGGCACCGTCAGCGACTTGAACAAGGGCACATACTCTTCCATCTCGTCGCCCTGGACGTGCAGCACCGCGTGCCAGCCGAGTTCGGCAATCCGCGCGATCGTCCGTTGGAAGACGGCGGCATCGGGGATTTCCCCCACAAGCCTGCGAAAATGGAATCGCGCGCCGCGGACGCCGGCGCGATGGAAGGTCTCGAGGGAGGCATCCGAGGTCGTGTCATCGACCGTCGCGACGCCCCTGTATGTGCCGGGCGCACGCGCCAAGGCATCGAGCATGATGCTGTGATCGCCGCCGTAGAGCAGGGGATGGACGAACACCCCGCGCTCGATGCCTGCCGCGCGGTGCATGTTTAGCATCGCTTCGAGCGGCGCGTGCGGCGGCAGGTAGGCGCGCTGGCCCGGCACGGACTCATCACCCAGCGCCCCGCTGGAGGCCTCACCGGCCTCCTCGACGCCGTGGAACAGGTGGACCTGCGTGTCGCAGGCCTTTTCCGGCATCGCGAATTTCGGCTTGGTCGTTACCGGGTTCGGTTGCGGCATCTGATGCATGATGGGGTCCGCGCGGCGACGCTCAGTTGAGCTCGCCTTTTTCGTAGTGGAGATAGATGCAGTCGGTGAAGAACCACTTGAAGCGGGCGCTGTCGCGAACGTGGCGGGCGGCGAGGTCCTTGAGTTCGCGCGTCGTGCAATGGCGTTCCAGGACCTCGAATGCCGACGCGCTGTGCCTCACGTCGGCTTCGCCGTGGATCCAGAAATGCTCGATGTCATGCTCGGAAAACTTGTACTCCTCGCGGAGCGCCGCGAGCACGCTCGTCATCGTGCCGGCGGCTTGGAACTCGCTGCCGACGTGCATGGCGGCGACCCCCGCCTGCCAGGGCTCGTGCTCGGCGACTGCAAGCTGCCAGTTGCACCACCACTCCGTCGAGGGTAGTCCGCGGCCCTCGGTCAACGCGTCGGGATCGAAGCCGCACGCCTTGATGAAACGCAGGAACAGCGCCGGGTGCGGATTCTTCGGATCGAGCTCCTCGCCGACGTTTTCGAGCTCCATGTCGATCACGTCCTGGGGCGCCTTCGAGGCGATCAGGAAGTTGCCCTTGGGCACGAGCCGGCTGATCCAGAACCAGCTCTCCAGCATCATACCCATCATGCCCTGGCGGCTGAGCTCACCCTCCCGCCAATTCTTATAGAGTGGATGGTTGACGAGATGGCGCTCGCCGACCGCCTCCTCTAATTCCTGCCTGAACCGCGACTTGTTGACCATTTCGCTATCTCCTCGCGGGGCGGTCATAGGGCCCGGCCAGGCCCACCCGGAGGCCCTCTCGCCGGCTCGGGGCGAGTGTAGGGGCAAGGTCCCGCCGCGACAACAGCACACCGTTCTTCGACGCGGGCTCCCCTGTTTCATGGCCCGGGGGCGGGCAGCGCCGGGCTCGCTCAGCCGATCGCGATGCACTCGAACTCGATGTCGAACGTCGAATGCCACGTCTCCGGGCCACCTCAGCGGCAGCACCGGTGCCTATCAACGATCCCCATGACCCTACGATAAGGCCTGGCGCGCTCCCGACGCCCTATTGCCCGACGCTCTCGCGCTCGGCGACCCACGAGCCCTTGCAGAAAAAGATGCGGCTCTTCCAGCGGCCCGACCCTTGGTCGTCCTGAAACAGCCCGGTGAAGTTATTCGTATCAACTCCGTAAGCGACGATGAGCGATGCACCGTGGCTCATGATCTCGCCATGGACTTCGTACACCCCCGTGGACGCATGGTTGAAGAGCCCGCTGACCTCGCTGCCCTCAACCCTCAGGGTGGCCGCGAGCTCCAGCGCGACGCAGTCGGGATCGATGCTCTCGGGTCTCAGTAGGACCCGCCACGTTCCGTCATAGGGGTGGAGCGACGCGGACCCGGCGTGCGCTGACCACGAATCGAGCGCCGGTATCATCAAGAGGGCCGCGCAAAGTGCGGCGGATACACACCGACGCTTCATATCGTGCTGGAAGCTCGGCGCGGGTGAACGCGCGGCGCCGTCGTCGAGTCGCCGCCCGACAGAGGCCAGATTCGCCGCCGGCGGCTACTGGCGCTCGAGGACGACGAAGGTCATGTCCGCCGCCTGCTCGCGCACCGGGATCAAGGCCTGGTAGGCCTCGGAGCCGTACCAGCCGCGCGCGGCGTCGGCATCCGGGAACTCGAGCATGACCATGAAGTCGTCCGGGTAGGTGCCGGCGAGCTCCGCGCCGCTCTTGTCCGCGCGCAACAGGAACTTGCCGCCGAAGGGCTCGAGGGTGGCGCCGGCCTGGCTGGCATATTCCTGGAGCTTGTCCCGGTCCTTGAGCTTGACGTGGGCCGTCACGATCGCCGTCATGTGCGCACTCTCCTCTCCAACTCCCCAGGGACCCCAGCCAACTAGAGCGTGTGCCGCGGCCAGGTGCAAGCGCGAGATGTCGCCGCGGCGGGCCGCATCGAGGGCCGGCCCGTTTCAGTTGGGCTCGATGAGGAGGCGGTTGTTGGCCGGTTGCGACGGGCGGGCATTGGCGCCCATGGCCTGGCGCAGGGCGGCGATCTGGGCCGCGGACGCGTTGGCGAGAGCCTCGACCACGAGCCAGTTCACGCCCTCGCTGCAGGGCGGCGTGGTGAGCGAACCCATGTAGCGATAAAACTGCGGCGCCCGCGGAAGGATGGCCCGCGGGTTCATCGTGACCCCGGCGACGGACCTCGGTTTCGCTGCCTCCATGGGCACGTGCCTGATCAGGCCGGTGAGTGCCGCGTTTTTCCCGCCTGCGCCAAAGAACACGCCGATGACGGCGAGTGCGCCGTCGCCGGCCGCGTGAACGAAGTGGGCCTCGAGCGCATGCGCCTTGCCCGCGACGGTGTGCTCGCTCGGTGTGTGGAAATGAACCTGCAGCAACTTGAAAGACTTGCCGTGGAGGGTGATGGCGCTGCCGTTGTCGACGTTGAATTGAACCGTGTGGCCATTGTGGAGCGCGGTGAGCGGCACCGGCCGGTAGGCGATGTTGACGCGCACGTCCGCCCGCGTCGTCGCCGAGGCCAAATCCACCGGCGACTGCATGCGGCCGTCTTTGCACAGCGCGTAGTCGGGCGACAACTCGCCCCAGTGGGCCGGCCCCTCGTGGCCCGTGTAGCCCCAGTGCACGCCGTCTCCTGCGGCCTGCGCCGGGAGCGGCAGGAGGAAGGCGCCGGCCAAAGTCACGAGGCCGATCCATGGTCGATGACTTGTCATGCTCTCTTCCCTTGGCTAGCAGCGAAAAGGGCCGACCCCGGCGGGATCGGCCCTCTATCCTGCGGAGCGGCGGCCTCTAATAGTTGGGGCCGTTCAGCGCCTCCCATACCTGCTTGTCGAAATGGTGCACCGCGTGCTCGCTCTTCCACGAGCGTTCCGGATCGACCATCAGGCGGCCCTGGGTGTAGCCGAGGGATTTCATGCCGAGCTGCTGCTTGGTCATGGCCGGACTGTCCTCGGCCCAGACGCGATCGCGGAAGTAGTTGAACTGCTTGATGTCCATCTCGGTGGGCGGATCGTTGATGCACAGATTGTCCATGGTCCCGGCCGCCGTCTCCGCCCCCGTAGGCCACACGCGCTGGACCTTGAAGTTCGACGGCCCCTGGTGGGTCGAGATGATCAGGTTGGGGAACACCGTCCAGATATAGACGTCGCGGACCTCGTCGTCCTTGCCGGCGCCGTAGGGGCTCTCGACATCGCCCTCGGCGCTGACCACGACCGAGTCCCAGTGGTCGTACATGGTGATGTCAAAGCTCGGCTCGAGGTAGGCATCGTCGCCCGACATCACGCCTGGGTGGAGGTGAGGGCAGTGGTAGCACTCGTTTTGGTCCATCACAAACTTCCAGTTGAAGTCCATGACGTAGTCGTCCCGGCGCGCGACCTTGAGTTCGTCGAAGCGCGGCACCTTGGCGCGGACGTCGGCCTCGAAGCCGGCGAGGTACTCCTCGAGGGGCGCTGCCGCCTCGTCAAGGTTGACGAACACCATGCCGGCGGTCACGCCGACCTGGATCTGCGGCAGGCAGAAGTCCTCGTGCCGGAACCCGGCCACGTTCTCCGCGTTGCCGGCGGCCTTGAGGTTGCCTTCGAGATCGTAGGTCCAGGCGTGGAAGGGGCAGGTGACCATGCGCGTATTGCCCTTGCCCTCGACCAGGATGTGCCCGCGGTGCATGCATACGTTGTAGAAGGCGCGCAAGTCCCCGTCCTTGTTGCGCACGACGAACACCGGCTGGTCGACGATGAAGGTGCTGATGTAGTCGCCAGGCTCCTTCAGCTCGGACGTGAACCCGATGTACTGCCATGTCTTGAACCAGACTTCCTCGAGCTCGCGGGCGTAGATGTCCTTGTCGAAGTAATAGTGCGACGGAAGGGTGAGAGCGTGATCGGGATCGGGGGAATATCGCTCGACGCGCGCGGCCGCGGACTTCGTCGCCATGAGTGCCTCCCAATAGACGCAAATCGTGTTGTTAGTAGGAGAGGTTAAACCACCGCCGCGCATTGATCCAGACCAAGGTGCGGGATTGACCTGATAGCGCCAAAAGGCGGCCTCGGTGGCGACCCCGCGCGGTTGCCTCGGCAAGTCAAAGGGAGCAGACTGCCTCGATCGACTAGGCCCGGAAATCGAGACATAGTATGGACACGCAATATACGAACGCGTTGGTGCAAGCGGGTCAGCCGGCGCCGGATTTCGACCTACCCGCCGTGAGTGGGGACGGACGGGCGACGCTCCAGGCCTACACCGGCAGGACGCCGCTGCTGCTGTGCCTTCTGCGCTCCTTCAGTTGTCCCTTTTGCCGGCGCCTGATCGCCAGCGCCAAAGGCACCGCCGACAAGCTGGCGGACGTCGGCGTCGACTATTTGGGAGTCACGACGACGCCGCTGAAGCAGGCGCGCCTGTACTCGCGCTACCGGCCGCCGGGGTTACCTCTCGCCTCCGACCCGCAGCTCGTCAGCCACCGTGCCTACGGCGTTCCGATTTACCGCGTGACGCGGGATGAGCCCACGAACTGGCCGACCTGTTTGAACCCGAAAGACCTGGTGAACATTCGGCTCAACCCCACCGGCGAGCTGCCCGAGGCGCTTCCGGTCATCGAGGCGAGCAACGCGCTCGACGAGATCGACGGATTCGAACCTGTGTCCACCGATGAGGCGGGTCCGCCGGCCGACCTGTCGCCGCTGGTCAGCTACTTCCTGATCGATCGCGGCGGCATCGTGCGCTGGCTCTTCGTCGAGGCCCTGAGCGACCCGAGCGAGTATGGCAAGCATCCGAGCGACGACGAGGTGCTGGAGGCGGCGCACGCGATGGTGGGTGGCTAGGACCATGAACCGGCGGCCGCTCCGGGCGGTCACGGACGACGAGCTGCGCGCGTTCGAGGCGGACGGCGTGGTGTGCGTGCGCGGCATGTTCGACGACGCCTGGATCGCGTTTATGCGCACCGCCGTCGACTACATGCTGGCCCATCCGACCGCAGTCGGCATGAACCTCAACACGCCCGATATTCCGGGCCGCCATGCCTTCGACAACTATCTGTGGACCGTGAGCGAGGACTTCCGCACCTTTGCCTTCGACTCTCCAGTGGCCGAACTCGCGGCATCGTTCATGCGCTCGCGGCGCGTCAACCTCGCCTTCGACTTCATGCTGGTCAAGGAACCACACACGGCCTCGCCGACGCGCTGGCACCAGGACCAACCGGGCAGCCCGATCGACGGCTGGCAGAACTGCAGCATATGGATCGCCCTCGACAAGGTTACCCCGGAGAGCGGCGCGGTCGAGTTCGTGCGCGGATCGCATAAATGGACGACGTGGTACGAGCCCCTCTTTTCCGGCGATCCCTACAAGCACTCACACTACCGGCACTTCACCCCTGAACAGGGCGCGGTCGAGCTCGAGCCCATGCCGGACATCGGCGGCAACAAGAAGGCCTACGACATCCTCACCTACAGCATGGCGCCCGGCGATTTCACGATACATCATCCGATGATCTCGCATGGCGGTCCGGGCAACGCGACTGCGCGGCGGCGCCGCGCGTTCGGCTACCGGTTCGCGGGCGGCGACGCCACCTATGCGGTGCGCAAGAACAAGAACAGCGTACGGCCGATCGTCGATCCGGGCCTCGAAGCGGGCGATCCCTTTCCCGACGACCCGCATCACCATATCTTCCCGCGCCTTTGGCCGCGCGCCAGCGAAGCAACCAACCGCGCCGTCGCGTAAGATCGCAAGCTTGAGCCGCGCCGGCTCCCGGACCGCCGGGCCGGCCGGGCACTCGAGCGCGCGAGGAGGACCACATGACAATTGGGATCGGCCTCGGCATCGCCGAGTTCCCCTTCTCGGGGGCGCGCGGCTTCTGGCGCTGGGTCGAGCTGTGCGAGGCGGAGGGCGTCGACTCGATCTGGCAAACCGACCGACTGGTCTCGACCGAGCCGTTCCTCGAATGCATGAGCGTAATGGCGGCGCTCGCGGGCGCGACCCAGCGGCTCAAGTTCGGAATGAACGTTGCCTCCGCCGGGCTGCGCGATCCGCTGCTGCTCGCCAAGCAGTGCGCCACCATCGACGTCCTCAGCGCAGGACGCCTGCTACCGGCCTTCGGCATCGGCCGGGCGCCGGGACCGGAGTGGCAGACCATTCACCGTGGCGCCGGTGGCCGCGGGGCCCGTACCGACGAGGCCCTCGACATCATCTCGCGGCTCTGGTCGCAGGAGCACCTCGACTACCATGGCGAGCACTTCCACTACACGGGTGCCGCGATCGCGCCGCGCCCGGTGCAGAAGCGTCTGCCGCTGTGGATCGGCGGGTCGAGCGCCGCCGCGATCAGGCGCACCGCGCGGGTCGGCACCGGCTGGCTCAGCGGCATCGAAACCCCGCAGCAGGTTGCGCCCGTCATTGCCGGAATCAAGGTGGCGGCCGCCGAGCTCGGGCGCCGCATCGACGACGACCACTACGGCGCCGGGTTCGGCTTTCGCTTCGGCGGCTGGGGCGACGGCGCCGTCGAAAAGAGCATCGCCGCCTTTGCCAAACGCACGGGGCGCGATGCGCGGCCGAGCTTCGCGGTCGGGGACGCCGGCGACATCGTGGGCCGGCTCGGCGAGTACGTCGCCGCCGGGGCGAGCAAGTTCGTGCTGCGGCCCATGGGCGATAGCGACGACGACGTGATCGCGCAAACGAAGTTGCTCATCGCCGAGGTCATGCCCGAGGTCGGGACGCTGGGACGGATGTCGGCCGCACCATGACGTCGCAACGCTCGGTGCTCGGGACACCCACCTACGGCGCGGCGCGGCGCGGCGGTCTCGGCGTCGCTTTCGTGCTCGGCTCGACGTTCCTATCGAGCACCATCGGCAGCGTCATACGGCTCGTCGAGGACGCGGACGGCTGGCAGATCATCTTCTACCGCAACATTGCGATGTTCGTGGCCGTGATCGCGATCCTCGCCTTTCGCTACCGGCACCGCTTCTTCTGGTGTTTCGCCGCCGCGGGGTGGAAGGGGCCGGCGGGCGGCGCCTTCATGGCGACCGCAACAAGCCTCGGCGTGTGGGCGTTTCTCAACACCAGCGTCGCCAATGTGGTCTTCATCGGCGGAACCGTTCCCTTCATGACCGGTATTCTCGCGTGGTTGTTGCTCCGTGAGCGGCTCAGCGGCGCCACCTGGATCATCATGTTGGCCGCGTTCGCCGGCATCGCCATCATGGTCGGCGACGGCCTCGCCCGCGGCCGCTTCGCCGGCGACTTCATGGCGCTTGCCACGATGCTCGCATTCTCGAGCTTCGTCGTCGTGATGCGCGCCGGCCGGGCGGTCGACATGATGCCCGTGCTCGCCTTCGGCACCGGCTTCGCGGCGCTCATAGGTGCGGTGGCGACGCCGCGCTTCGCAATCTCGGCGTACGACCTAGGGTTGTGCCTCCTGTTGGGGATTGGGATCGCGCTCTCGGCCTATATCCTTTTCACTTTTGGCGCCCGCCTGGTGCGCGCGGGCGAGGTCGCCCTCCTTGGCACGCTGGAGATTATTCTCAGTCCGATATGGGCGTGGTACCTCCTGAGCGAGGTGCCGGCGGGCGCCTCGCTGGCGGGTGGCACCGTCATCTTGCTCGCCGTCGCAGGGCAGGCGATCATGACGATGCGCACCCAAGCATCAACCACCTGAGGAGGCCGACATGACCGACAATCCCTCGACCCGGCTGCGCGAGATGGTGACCGAGCCCGGCGTCATCCTGGCGCCCGGGGTAGGCGAGGCCATGAGCGCCCGCCTGGTCGCGCAAGGCGGCTTCAAGGCGATCTACATGTCGGGCGCCGGCACCACGGCGGTGCGGCTCGGCATGCCCGACGTCGGGCTGCTCACGCTGACCGAAATGGCCGATAATGTCGGGCGTATCGCCGACGCCTCCGGGTTGCCGCTGATCGCCGATGCCGACAACGGCTACGGCGGGCCCCTCAACGTACGCCGCGTGGTCCAGGCCTACGAGCGCGCCGGTGCGGCCGCGCTCCACATCGAGGACCAGATCCTGCCCAAGCGCTGCGGCCACATGAGCGGTAAGCAGCTTATCCCGACCGCCGAGATGGTGGCCAAGATCAAGGCGGCCGTGGACGCACGCCGCGATCCCGACTTCGTGGTGATCGCGCGCACCGACGCGATCGCCGTGGAGGGCTTCGAGGCGGCGCTCGAGCGCGGCGCGGCCTACGAGGAAGCAGGGGCCGACATGCTGTTCGTCGAGGCGCCCAACGCGGAGCAGATCGAAGTCATTCCGGGCCGCACGTCGGTGCCGCTGCTCTACAACATGTCGGCCAGCGGCAAGACGCCGGTGCTTGCCGCCGACGTCATCGCCGATCTTGGCTTCAAGCTCATCATCTTCCCCAACCACCTTCTCCTCGCCGCCATCCGCGCCGAGAGGCGGGTGCTCGAGGAGATCAAATCGTCGGGCTCGATCGCCGGCCTCATGAACGAGGTCGCCTCGTTCACCGAGTTCTTCGACCTGCTGGGCATGGGCGAGGTGCAGCGGCTCGAGGAGCGCTACGGCGTGGCCGAGGAGGCGCGCGCCGGCTACTGAGGCTTCGGACTCCGGCCCTTTTTCAAGCTGCCACCGCGGCAGAGCGGGTCCGGCGAGCCGTACCCGACTCGGGGCCGTAATGGCGCCGAACTGTCAAGCAACCTTTACACTTGCTCGCGCGCCGCGCTTGGCGCTGAAAACTCAAGAGAACCAAAGGGTGTCCGTCGTCAAAACATTTGGGACTGTTGAGTCTGTTTCATAAGGGAGGATCTGGCTCATCTTGGATTGATGTTAAGCCGCTTGTTGTTGATGGTTCCTTGCCTATCCGGTTAACGCCCATGACCGCTACATGTAGGGTGCCGCCACTCTCCCGAGTAAAGCTCGGCATAGGTTGGAGCAGAGGTGTCGCCCGCGATGCCGAGCAATGAGCGGAAGGCGTTGAACGGGTAGAACCGCCTGTTGAAGCGGAAGGTGAACTCGTTGAGGTAGGCTTGTAGGTGCTGGTGGCTAACGCCGTGGTGGATATCGATCAGCCACGTCTTCAGGTTGGCGAAAACCAGATGGATGATCGGCAGGTATTGCTCGGCAACCTCTGGATCACCACACTCGGCAACAGCGAAGTGCTCATAGCCGCGCTTACCGAGGCCAGCATAGCCGCTCCAATCGTCAGTAACGATCAGCGATCGCGGCGCGACGGTGCTCTCGACGAACCCACAGAGCGACTCGGCGCTACGGTCGAGCACGACGGCGAGCCGAACGCGTCCGGCATAGCGTCCGTCTTTCCGGTTGTCGAGCTTGGTGCCCGGCTTTCGATGACGCACCTCGATGGCACAGGAGACGGGAACCTTGTGGTGAACACCACGGCCTTCCCCACGCGTTCGCCCGCCAACCCAGGTTTCGTCCACCTCAACATGGTTCTTGGGATGTCCACCGATCCTGTCTTGGTTGGGCCGCACCATGCCCGAGCGGAGCTTGTGGAGAATTTGAAAGGCCGTCTCGTAGCGCGAAAGACCAAGTTGCCGCTGAAACTGCACGGCGGACATGCCGGGCGTCTGACTGGCGACCAGATAAGCGGCCCAGAACCAGACGTTCAGCGGAGTGTGGCTACGCTCCATCACTGTTCCCACCGTCAGCCCGGTGTTCTGGCGGCACTTGCGGCAGCGCAGGACGCCAGGGCGGTTTTCAAAGTGGAACGGCTCTCCCGCCGTGCCGCAGTGCGGGCAGGCAAAGCCGTCTCCCCAGCGGGCTTTCTCCAGGTAGGCGGCGCAGGCCGCATCATCGGGGAAAAGTCGCTGGAACTCGGGTAGCGAATGCGGGAATGGGAGATCGGCGCGGTCGAGAACATCCATGGCGCGCTCCCCTATATCCGGGTTGCGCCCATTCTAGCCCTAGTGGGTGTGGGTGTAAGCCGGATAGGCAAGATTTGTTCACCATCAGGCGCGGGAGAATAAATCCCTATATTTTAAAGAGTTACCGAATTCAGACTATGCCGAAAAGGTCAAACGCGGTCCTGCTTATCCTCGACAGTCATCCTGCGATGAGGATGCGATAGGGCATGGGTTTGGTGCGTGCGGCGCTATGGACGAAGCGCGGGATCATGGTCTGGAGTTGATAGCGCCGGTTGTATCGCCAGGCGAAGCTGGCGAGGTAGCGCTCGGCATGATGGGGCCGATCTTGCGATAGGTTCCGGTGATCGCGCTCTTGATATTGCCGAGCGTCGTATTGACCCATTTGAATGGCGCCATGCGGGCCGCCTTGCGTCCTGAGCCGGTACGGATCGCCTGGTGGCTGCACGTGCCCTCGCCGAGCACGCTCCAGCAGCCGAGGCCGTCCGTCACAACCGCCGACCCTGGGGCCAGCCAGCGCGCGGCACCGCGTGCGATCTCGCGCTTGCGGAAGCCCCTGACCGGGGCCAGCTTCGCCTTGCGCGGACGCCCCTCGGGACTGGTCGAGACCGCCGCCACGAAGGGCGTCTTGCCCGCCGCGCCACGGCCCCGCTTGCCGCCGGAGCGCACCCCGCCGAGATAGGCGTCGTCCATCTCCACCCACCCCGAGAGCGGCGTCTCCTCCTCGCGCCGGGCCATTACCGCCATGATCTTGTGCTTCACAGTCCAGGCCGTCGGCTGTTTGACCCCGAGACGGCGGCCGAGTTCCACCGACGAGATGCCGTTCTTCGACGTCACGACCAGATGGATGGCTGCGAACCAGATCTTCAGCGACAGCTTGGTCGCGTGGCAGATCGTGCCCGCTGTGGGCGATGTCTGCGTCTTGCAGCGGTTGCATTGATAGAGACCCCGGCCGGCCAGCAGACAATGCCCGCGATGGTCGCAGGAGGGGCAGACAAACCCGTCCGGCCAGCGCAGCCGGACCAGCGCCGCGCGGCACTGCTCCTCGGTGCCGAAGGCCTCGCGAAACACTTCGTCGGTCAAACCACGCACGCGCGATGCAACCTTGAACCCCATAGCCGTGACCTCCGCGTGCGGAACATATTGAGAATATACGCGTCCTAAGGCGGAGTGTCACGGATAAGCAGGAACGCGGTTGTCGCCAATCCCCTTTTCCGACTGTCCCCCGTCAGAGATCCTTTATTGCAGCTGGTCCAAAGAGTTCCTGGAGGCCGGCAAGCGCCGGCTGGGGGGCGATACGGCGCGTGCAGCAACCAGCAGGGTGTTGTCAGAAAAAATGGATTGATGCAGCAGATGGGGCATCCATAGTTTTGCCAGATGCGAAATCCCTTCCGCTATTTCAACAGTTCGCCAGAGGTCATCCGCCTCGCGGTGATGATGTATGTCCGCTACCCGTTGCCGCTGCGACAGGTCGAAGATCTTCTGTTCGAGCGCGGTGTCGACGTCTGCCACGAGACGTATGTGGATGCCCCCTGCAGTGCAAGATGGAATTTAAATAACTTGTGACATGCGGTCAGGTACTGTCGTATGTCCGGCCTCTGTGAAGCGGCATTCATGCGCCGCGGGCGCATATGGTGTTCGTGGATGGGATCCAAATCGGTGCGGCGGTATGCTTCACAGCCCTGCGTCTCGTAGTGGTTTTTCCGACCCCGTCTTTCTGACCTTTTGGAGAAGTGCTCGAGGTTTTTGCCACGAAACAGCGGGATCGCAGGGCTGCGCTTAAGTTTCCGAAGCGCGCGATGAAACGCTATGGCCGGCCGGCTTCGATCGTCACGGACAGCCTTCGGTCATATCGGGCGGCGTTGCAGGTGATCGGTAAAGCGTCCGTCCAGACCTGCGGTTGTTGGCTTAACACCACTGCCGGAGGGCCGAAGGGAAAAACTTTTCCATCGGTGGCAGGATTTGCCTACGTTTGGCTGCAAATTGGAGGCTGTCTGGAAAATGTTGGATAGAGCAACCAACGCGAGGAGGGATGCATGCTACGTCGTTTGCTCGATGGGGCAGTGTTAACAATTCTGGCTTGGATTTTGATTGTGCGGCTCGACGCCGGTCAGTTGGTGCTCGGGCTGGCTATTGCGGCTGTCATTGTCTTCACTGGCTGGCGCATTCATCGGCTATGGCGAAAGTACCAGCGGCTGCTCCATGAGTTGGCGGCGGCGGAAGCGGCGAAACTGTCCGACGATCCGAAAGAGGTCGAACGCGCCGAACGAATCTTGCGCCAGCGCCGCATGGTGCACGCCGCCGACATGACCCTGTTGAGCGGCTTTGTCCTAGGGGCCGCGGCGAGCGATTACGCGCTGATCGCGCATGGCGGGGGCGTGGGCGGCAGCTACGACGGGATCGGAGGCGGTGGCTTTGGAGGCGGCGAGGGCTAAATAGAAACCTGCTTATCCGTGACATTCATCCTGCGATGAGGAGGCGATAGGGCATCGGGTCGGTTCGGGCGGCGCTATGGACGAAGCGCGGGATCATCGTCTGGAGTTGATAACGGCGGTTGTAGCGCCAGGCGAAACTGGCGAGGTAGCGCCCGGTGTGATCGGGGCCGAGCTTGCGATAGGTCCCGGTGACCGCGCACTTGATGTTGCCGAGCGCCGTATTGACCCATTTGAATGACGCCACGCGGGCCGCCTTGCGTCCCGAGCCGGTGCGGATCGCCTGGTGGCTGCAGGCGGCCTCGTCGAGTGCGCTCCAGCAGCCCAGGCCGTCCGTCACAACCGCCGCGCCGGGGGCCAGCCAGTGCTTGGCACCGCGCGCAATCTCGCGCTTGCGGAAGCCCTTGACCGGCGCCAGCTTCACCTTGCGCGGACGCCCCTCGGGACTGGTCGAGACCGCCGCCACGAAGGGCGTCTTGCCCGCCGCGCCGCGGCCCCGCTTGCCGCCGGAGCGCACTCCGCCGAGATAGGCGTCGTCCATCTCCACCCGCCCCGTAAGCCGCGTCCCCCCCTCGCGCCGCGCCATCCACCGCCATGATCTTGTGCTTCACGGCCCAGGCCGTCGGCTGCTTGACCCCGAGACGGCGGCCGAGTTCCACCGACGAGAGGCCGTTCTTCGCCGTCACGATCAGGTGGATGGCGGCGAACCAGAGTGTCAGCGGCAGCTTGGTCGCGTGGAAGATCGTGCCCGCCGTGGGCGATGTCTGCTTCTTGCACCGGTTGCATCGATAGAGCCCCCGGCCCGCCAGCACGCAATGCCCGCGATGGCCGCAGCAGGGGCAGACGAAGCCGCCCGGCCAGCGCAGCCGGACCAGCGCCGCGCGGCACTGCTCCTTGGTGCCGAAGGCCTCCCGAAACGCCTCGTCGCTCAGACCACGCACGCGCGATGCAACCTTGTACCTCATGACCGTGACTCCCGTAGAGAGAACATATTGAGAACATGCGCCTCCCCAAGCGGAGTGTCACGGATGAGCAGGGCCAAACTGGGAATCTCCGAGCGACGTGCCTGTGCTGTTGCAGGCCAACATCGCTCAACCCAGCGCAAGAGACCCCGTGGTCGGGATGATGAAGAGGCACTCACGGCCGCGATCATCCGCTTGGGTCCAGCGCATCTGGCGGCGGGAGGGGCTGAAGGTCCCACAGAAGCAACCGAAACGGGGCAGGCTGTGGCTCAACGACGGATCCTGCATCCGTCTGCGGCCGTGCTGGCCCAATCACGTCTGGTCCTATGACTTCGTCATGGATCGAACACACGATGGGAGGAAGTTCCGCATGCTCACCGTGATCGATGAGTTCACCAGGCGGTGCATGGCCGTTGTCGTCGAGCGAAGATTGAACTCGGACAATGTACTCCATTGTCTGACCGAGCTCTTCGTCCAACATGGCCCGCCGGATCATATCCGTTCCGACAACGGCTCAGAGTTTACCGCTCATGCCGTCCGCGACTGGCTCGGCAGGAGCGGCGTCAATACCCTCTATATCGAGCCCGGGTCACCTTGGGAGAACGAATACAACGAGAGCTTCAACTCAAAGCTCCGGGACGAAATCCTGAACACGGAGATCTTCTCTACACTGAAGGAGGCCAAAGTGCTGATCGAACGATGGCGGCATCACTATAATACCATCCGGCCGCATAGCTCGCTCGGATACAGACCGCCGGCCCCAGAAACCATCTTGCCAAACGTTGAGGGGCCAACCTACGCTGTTGAGGGGCTACGGTTGGCCCATCAACTTAACCCGCGCCAAACTCTAACTTAAGCGCTGGACCACTAATCGGGGGCAGGCCACGGGCTCACTCGAACGCCTGCTAGGCAAGCAGGCCCTGGAGTTCGAGTTCCTAAAGGGGGCGCTAAAGGTCGAGGGGGGCCATCCCATGGCCTTCGAGAGTGAGGGGGATGTCAGGCGCGCTACCTGCCGCGCTTCATCGACAGCTACAACGAGAGGCGCCTACACTCCGCCTCCTGCTACCTGAGCCCCAACCGCTTTGAGGAGGAACAGCCCCCCCCCGACTCCCACCCTCACTTGCCGCTGTCCACGTTCGCCGCGCCCTCACCTCAGTTGGACTTGGCGCGGTGACCGCGCATGGCGATGTTGCGCGACGGGGATAAGGGAGCGGCCTTGGTGCTCTTGTGGCGTGGATGCCGGAAGACACATTCATTCCCGATGCTCGCAGAGGACGACGCCATGACTGATGTTCCCGCCTACGAACTCCCGAAGGTCTGGAAATGGGAGCGAGAGAGTGGCGGTCAATTTGCATCCATCAACCGGCCCGTCTCCGGCGCGACGCATGAGGCGGAGCTGCCGCGTGGCAAGCATCCGCTCCAGCTCTACTCGCTCGCAACGCCCAATGGCGTAAAGGTCACTGTCATGCTTGAGGAGTTGCTGGCGGCCGGATGCAGCGGTGCGGAGTACGATGCCTATGTCGTCGACATCGGCGAGGGCGATCAGTTCGGGTCCGGCTTCGTCGCAATCAATCCGAACTCGAAAATCCCCGCGATGGTGGATTACTCGCTGGCCAAGCCGACACGCGTGTTCGAATCGGGTGCGATCCTGCTCTACCTGGCCGAGAAGTTCGGCGCCTTCATACCGGAGAACCCGTCGGGACGGGCCGAGTGCCTGTCATGGCTGTTCTGGCAGATGGGCTCCGCACCCTATCTCGGCGGCGGTTTCGGGCATTTCTATACCTATGCCCCCTACAGGATGGAGTATCCGATCGACCGATTCACCATGGAGGTGAAGCGGCAACTGGACGTGCTGGACAAGCGACTGGCTGAGACCCGCTATGTGGCGGGCGATGCGTACACCATAGCCGACATGGCGATCTGGCCGTGGTATGGCGTGCTGACCACCGGCAAGCTCTATGACGCGGCCGAGTTCCTCGCGGCGAAAGATTACACGAACGTCGTGCGCTGGCATGAGGAGATCGCAGCGCGCGATGCGGTGGTCCGCGGGCGCAAGGTCAACCGGATCGGCGGGCCGCCTGGGGATCAGCTTCGCGAGCGGCACGACGCGTTGGACTTTGAGCTTCGAACACAGGACAAGCTGGAGGCTGCGGAATAGCGGCATGGGCGTCGCCGTCCAAGGGCAGGTGTAAAACGGCGAGTGAGTTAGACGCCTGAGCACAGTTCTGGGGCGGATTGTCGTTCCGGCGGTCGCCCGGTGGAAACCGGGGTGTCTGCAACTCCTGGACCAGCTGCAGCCCCGGTCCGGCCTTCTCGATCAGCACGGTCTGTACCTGGTGAGCGAGCGCATGGTTGACGATCTTGCGCCTGAGCGCGGGGAACTCGACCCGGGCGCGCCAGACATCGAGGAGATAGAAGTCCTTTTGCTTAATGGCCCAGGTGGTGCAGACCGACCAGTCGTTGCGCTCATCTGTCGTCGTTGCGATGTCCCAGCTTTGCACGATCCTGATCCCGGGACCGCGAGAGGGGGCGGTGTCATAGGTCTTGAGCCAGTCGCGCCTGATGAGGTTGCCCTCGGGCGGAACTGGGCTCTGCTGGTATTGCGCCGAGAACTGGAGACTGCCGATCTCGGCCTTGATCCGCTCCGTTGCGGATGCGCGGAGATTAGGCCTAGTAAGCGCGCTTTCACCTTTTGGTGCCCAGAGTGCGTGAAGCGTTTCAGCGTCCGTACGGGGACGGCAAGTGATCCATCCCTATTCCCTGCACGGCCCTCAGGCAGGGGTGGTGGGGTCGGGCGCCACATGTGGTGTCCAAGGGCTATGGTCATTCACCATTGTGGTGTATTGTGGTGAGGATACGAAGGGGTCATGCGGTATGGAACAGCGTAAGGCAGACATGGGGAGCACGAATCCCGAGACTGTGTCTTCGGTCCGCGCATCGATCAGGGTTGTGTCTCGAAAGTGGTGGAAATTGGTTTTGGCGCCTCTCCGAGCGGGTTGAGTTTTGCGGCGGTCAGGCTGCGCGGTCAAGGGTTTCGTCGGCGATTAGCTGATCGAGGGTTTCCCATCCATCGACTTTGCGCATCTGGATTTGGCCGGAAGCGAGGAGTGCCCAGAGGAGCATCGGCACTGTTTCGGGACACGGCAGCACGGTCTGTGTTTTGATCCGGCGCTTGAACTCCTCGTTGAGACGCTCAATGGCGTTGGTCGTTCGGGCTGATTTCCATTGGCTCTTGGACAGGCGCGTGAAGGTAAAGAGCTTGTCGCCCGCTTCTGCGAGGCTGTCCGCGACGGCCCTGCATTTCAGCCGCCACTTGCGGACAAACGCCTTGCGGCGGGTTTCCACCTCGGAGGCAGTGTCGGCATAGATCATATCGCGGTAATCTTCGCTCAGCTCGTCATGCATGTGTTTGGGAGCATGACCCAGAAGGTTGCGGTGCTTGTGCACGGTGCAGCGTTGAACGGGAAGGTCATCGCCCCAAAGCGCCGACAGAGCCGCCTCCAGTCCCGGCGCGCCATCGACGATGACAAACCCGGGCCGTTTCAGTCCACGCGCATCAAGGTCGTCGAGGAACTGGCGCCACGCCGCCTGGCTTTCTCCGCCCATATTCCCGATCGAAAGCAAGACCTTCTGGCCATCCCGGCGCACCCCTATAGCCGCGAGAACCGAGATGTTGGTGGCCTTGCGGTCCAGTCGGGTCTTGATCACAGTGCCGTCAAGGATCAGCCGAACGATATCCTCATCCGCGAGGCCACGGCTGCACCAGGCGTCCCAATCGACCTTCACCTTGCGCCACGCCCGGCTCACAACGTCCTTGCTCACAGCACCCCGGAAGAGCCCGAACAGCGCGCGTTTCACCCGCCGCGTGTTGGTTCCGGACAGATACACCGAAGCGATCAGCGCCTCGGCCTTTCTGGTCAGCCGCTGGTAGCGCGGCAGCGCCCGCGAACGCCATTCCGACGCCCGACCGTCTTCCTCAACGATCCGCGCACGCGGCACGCTCACCCTCTCGGTCCCGAATGTCCCCGTCAGTTGCCGCTCCCGGTGCCCGTTCCGATACCCTTGCCGAAGCGCGTCCTCTCGACCGTATCGGCAGCGCCCGAGAAACTGCGCAAGTTCCTCCTCAAAAACGGCCTCGATCGTGGATCTGATGTTCTCCCGCAGCCGGTCCTCGAGCGGATCATAGCCGGCGTCATTGGCCAGTAGCGAAAGCGCGGAAGTCTCGGTAGTGTTCTTCATGGCGTGATCTCCTTGGCGGTGCTAGCCGCCGATTGGGTGGTTGTCTTGTCACCCGGAGATTACGCCATCCTCAAATTTCCACCACTTTCGAGACACAGCCTCGATCAGTTTTTCACCCGACACTTACGAAATGCTGAAGCGGCTCGCCAGGAAGAAAAAGGTGTCGTTGGCGTGGGTCGTGCGAGATGCGGTCGACCGATATGTCGCGGAACATGAGAGAGGGCTGGAACGGGAATGAGCACCGCTGGCCAATTGTTGATGGAGGATCGGATATGGCTGCCGTAGGGACAGAGTTAGCACCCCTTATGTCTGAGTCCATGCATGCGGCGCTGGAGCTTCCCAACGGCGCGCGTTTCTATCGCTGCGCCCTGCAGATCAATCCCTTCGCGTATCTCAAGAGGCATCACAAGCACACTACATTCGAATCGGAAGGCGAATACAACGACGCCATCGTAGAGGCGTGCCTCGCGAAGGGTATTGAGGTCGTGGCCATAACCGACCACTACCGCGTTCAGTCTTCCATGACTCTGGTGCGTGCGGCTAGAGACGCGGGCTTGTGGGCGTTTGGTGGATTCGAGGCCGTATCGAAGGACGGCGTTCACTTTCTCTGCCTGTTCGACCCCGACAAGGATGACAGGCTAGAGAGGTTCATAGGAGAGTGTCGCGTCCACGATCCGGATCGTCCCTCGCCAATTGGAAGCTTGGACTCTTCCGCGCTCTTGGAAAGGTCGAGGGAGTGGGGCGCCGTAGTCGTGGCCGCCCACGTGGCGTCCAAAGGTGGCCTGCTCAGAACCCTTCAGGGCCAGACGCGGATCGACGTTTGGACGTCGCCCCACCTGCTTGCCTGCGCGCTACCCGGGCCTGTTGAGGACGCACCGGACGGATTCAGACAGATCCTTCTGAACAAGGATGCGGAGCACAAGCGCCCGCGCGCCGTCGCGATCGTCAATGCGTCGGATGCAAACAGTCCTGAAGACCGGAAAAAATGCAGTGCATCGTGCTTCATCAAAATGTCGGAGGTCTCGGTCGAAGCGTTCCGTCAGGCGTTCCTCGACCCTGAGTCCCGTATCCGACTGAACAGCGATCCGCCGCCGGAACCCCATGCCGAGTTCCTCTCGATGACGTGGGAGGGCGGGTTTCTGGGGGACACTTCCGTCCATTTCAACGGCAATCTCAATGCCCTGGTCGGCGGACGCGGTACCGGCAAGTCGACGATGATCGAGAGCATACGGTACGCGCTCGGTCTCGAGCCGCTGGGAGACGAGGCTCGGAAGGAGGCGGAGGTTTCGGGGCAGCTGCTTGCGGGGGTTATCCAGCACCACAAGGTAGGGGGACTATTGAGCCGGGATCATTTTTCGGTAGACGGAACATTGATCGAGGCCTGGGCGTCGATGAAGAGCTTTCGTCCCAAAGGTGAGGACGATGGCGACGGGGGATCGGGGCGCAACGCCGCGCGGGATTTTCATGGCGAGAAACGCTCGAACGCGACCCATGCAAGCACCACTGATCCGGACGCCCGGCTTTATCGCAAGGGTAATGGCCGGGAAAGCAAGCTGTGTTACATGGGCCATGCGCTGACGGAGAACCGCCATGGTCTGGCAGTCGGCGGCGGCGTGACCATTGCGTCGGGCACGGCGGAACGCGAAGCCGCCCTTGATCTGATCGACAGGCATCGCCCGGTGGAGAGTAGAGGCGGGCGGCGTCGGATCACGGTGGGCGGGGACAAGGGTTTTGACGTCGCGGATTTTGTCGAGGAACTGCGGCACCGCAAGGTGACCCCCCATATCGCCGTCCAGGACCACGTCACCAAGACCGGCAAGCGGCGCAAGACCAAGATAGACGGGCGCACGACGCGCCATCCCGGTTACGGCGTCAGCCAACGTTGCCGCAAGCGCATCGAGGAGGTCTTCGGCTGGGTCAAGACGAGCGCGGGATTGAGCAAGACCAAATTCCGGGGCCGCCACCGGGTCGACGCTTCGTTCACCCTGGCCTTGGCCGCCTACAACCTCGTCCGACTACCCAGACTGCTGGCGGAGGCGCCAACATGACGGGCGATACCGGCACGCCGCTGACCGCAAAGTGGCAGATCATCGAACTGGACGAAGCCCAGGGCATCGGATCGGTCGAGATTGAAGACGGTTTCACCCTAAGACACGAAATCTCATTTCATTTCGGCGATGAATCCGAGTTCAAGGCCCGGCAATGATGACTTTTTCAGCACCCTGCTAGTGCGGTATCGCGGTTTTCGGGCTCGGCCTCGCCGAGGCGAGCCATCGCCTTGCGCATCTTTTTCAGCGAGGCCACCGCGACGGATTCCTGCGGCTCGCCGAACAGGAGATCGAAGACCACGACGCGTGCCCCAGCTTCGTCGAGCCAGCGCACCGCCTCCGCGAACTTCAGCCGGCTCCAGGGCCAACGGCCCTCTTGCGCGATGCTTTGGTCGTTGATCTGGACGATGGCGATATCGCCGCCCGGCGCCAGGGCGCCGCGCAGGCGGAACCGCAGGTCCAGGGCCTGCCCCTCGAGGATGCGCAGCGGCGCGGTCTCGATCAGGATGAGGTAGACGATGGTCGTCAGCAGCGCCGACGCGACGCCGATTCTCAGCTCGCTGATCCTCTTCAGCCAGCCCATCGGCCCTCACCGATCCCCCAGTGTGCGCCGCAGTGCGACGAGGGCGGTGCGAAACTCGGCCTCACAGTCGCCGGCCCCTTGTGCCGGCGCCCGCTCGCGCTCGGATTCGATCCAACAGTCGAACGTGACCTGAGCCCGCGCGGCCTCCTCGGGCGCCTTGAAGCGCCGCGTTCCGGCGAGTGCGACCATCAGGCGGGAGCGCGCTATCGCAAGCCGGCTTCGGCTCGCTTGCTCCGGGCTCCAATCCTCAAGGGCTTCCGGCGGCACGTATTCACCCCGTGCCGCGGCGCGCGCCTTGTAGGCGAACAGGCTGGCCGCGAGCCGATCGCCCCGCGCCAGCTCGGAATCGGCACGGGTGAGATACGCCGCGTGTAGAGCGGCGTTGAGGCTCGGCCCCTCGGGGGTCATGCGGCGCACCGCCTCGACATCGACCAGGACGCAGGCCGCAGCCAGGAACCCGACCGCAAGGAGCGCGGACCACCTGAGCACGAACGCCTTCGCCGCGCTCACTCGATCGTGGTGCGGCGCTTGAACTCAGCGATCCGGCCCTGCCGCCAGCGCCCCTTCGTAGCCGGCGCCTGGCCCATTCCGACCTCGACGCCCTCGCCCGATTCGAGGACGACCTCGCCGGCAATGCCGGGGTCGGCGCTGCGCACGGCAACGCTGCCCTCGAGGGCGACGAGCGCCGTTCTGTCGGAGCGCGTCTCACTCACCCACACGGTCGCTCGCACGGATGCGACCGTCGTGCTGGTCTGCACCTCGAACTGCGAATCCGGCAATATCGTCCTCACCGCCACCTTGATGATGCCTTCCGAGACCGTGAATCGGGCGGAACGCTTCTCCGCGCCGGCATCGTAGAGATACTCGTTGATCTCGATCGAGGTGTCTTCACCGAGGGTGATCGTGGTGTCGTCGACGAACGTGATCGCCACCAGCGAGTCTTCGTCGGTCTCGACGATGTCCTGTAGATGGACCGGCGCATGAAGCGAAAGCGGCTTGGCCTCTTCGGCGTCGGCGCGGATGACCGTGGGTTCACCTTCGATCGATTCGACGATCCCGACCGGCTCGACGCCTGCCGCGTCAGCGGGCGAGGAACCGACAAGACCGGCGAGCAGCGCCAATCCGGCCGCCCAAAGAAGTGGCGCGACACGGCTGGCCACGCGCGATCCCTGCTTCATTGCACTACCTGACATAGTTTGCTCCCGCAGTTCGGCCTCCGATGGTAGTCGAGCCGGCGGGATCGGGAAACCACGATCCGCATCCTGGCCTGACGGCGGTCGCCCTATTTCGCGCGTTTGCGGCCGCAGTAGACCGCGAGGCGGGTGATCTTGCCGCTCTTGATCGTGAAAAAGTCGGAGACCTCTTCGATGTAGTCGCGGTGATGCACGTCGATTTCGACAGCGACACGGTCGCCGACCACCATCAGGGGGCCAGGATGTGGATTGGCGCCGCCGCGGTCTTCGAGCAGCTCGCCGTAAAAGGCAACGATGGTGTCGGCCCCCTTGAGGTGGCCGCTCTCCATCCACTCCGTCGGCAAGCCGAAGGTTTCGGCATCGTCCGCGAACACCGCACGCAGCCCCTTGAGGTCGCTCGCGCGCACCGCCTTGACATAAGCCTCGACCACCTCGGTAGGATTCGGTACGTCGTTCATCGTGTTGATTCCCGCGATTGATTCATGCTCTGCACGATTTGATGCCGCCATAGTAGCGCCTCGGATGTGGCAACGTCTGTTTGACGGAGCCGGTAGCCGTTGGACACTCTCTCGGCGACACTTGATCGGCTCATACGGCGGGCTTGCGGCGGTGCGCGCGATTGGCGAGCCACACGCCCGAGAACACAAGGACGATGGCGCCGAAATGGTAGTTTTGGAACCGCTCGCCCAGCAGCACGACCGCGAGCACGGCCGTGAACACCGGAATCAGATAGTTGAAGCTGGCGGCGCGGCTCGGCCCGATCCGAGCGATGCCGACGTTGGAGAAGACGACGCCGATGACGGTCCCGAACAAGGTCAGGTAGGCAACGACCGCGGCGGTGCCCCAGCTGAGGTCGATCATCCTGTCGGTGAACGTCATCTCCGCGACGTAGAGCGGCAGGAGCGTCACACAGGCCGGGATCGACATCGCGAAAAGCAGCACGAAAGGATGCAGGCCGGCTGGCGCCCACTTCTTGAGGAGCACGGCGTAGACCGCCCAGTTCAACATCGAAAGCTGGATCCACAGATCGCCGGGGACGAATCGAAGGACCAGCAATCTCTCGAGGTCGCCGCGCAGCACGATAATGACGACACCCGTCAAAGCCATCATGATGCCCAGACCCTGCCAGCGGTTGAAGCGTTCGCCGATAAGCAGCCAAGCAACGAGCACCGTCATGATCGGCTCGGTGGCGTTGAGGAGGCCGGCGTTGACCGCTGTCGTCGTCTGCAGCGCGAGGAACATGAACGCTTGCCCGCCGACGAACTGGGTGAGGCCGAGGACGATCACGAGCTTCCAGTGCCCGCGCAGGATGGGAAGCTGCTGTCGCCACCGCGGCAGGAAGAACGGGAAGAGGACCAGTATCGTCAGGATGCTTCGCCAGAAAGCGAGCCCGAACGGCGGGATCTCGGCGTGGACCGCGCGCACGACGATGGTGTTGCCGGACCAGCAGAGGGCGGCGATGCCGAGCAGCAGGTACGCGGCTAGGACCGTATTCCGGCTAACCGCCCCTCGATGGTGTCGTTGCTCGTGCCCGCGCATGCTCCGGCGAGCTTAACCGATCCGGATTGGGCCACAGTCCAAGAACAGAGCGGAGGCTCTCTCGCTGCCGCGAAGCGCAAGCACCGCAACAGATGCCCTTTGCTTCCCCTTATAATCCGCTGTGATGCCGACTAAGGATCTTCCCAAGGGCCGCCCGGCGGGCGGCGACTTTGCGATTCTGTGGCGCATTGCGAGCCTCGCCCTGCGCTACCGATGGCGCATCGCCATCGCCCTCGGCGCCACGATTCTTGCGGCCGCGTTTCAGCTGACCATTCCCCGGCTGCTCGGGGATGCCGTCGACAGCGCGCTGCTGTCGCTCGACGACGCGGTGATCGATATCGAAACCGCGCGAGACGCCCTATGGGCCACGGCCGGCCTCCTGTTCGGCGCGTCGGTCCTCAGGGGCGGGTTCACGCTGGTCCACAACTATGGCGGCGAGTCGATCGGCCACCTTATCGGATATCACCTACGGCTGAGGTTCTACGAGAAGCTCCAGCAGCTCAGTTTTTCGTTTCACGACAGGGCGCACACCGGCGATCTCGTCACGCGCGGCATCCTCGATATCGAGGGCGTCCGCATGCTCGTCAACACGGGCATCCTGCGCTCGGTTCTCCTCGTCATTCTGATATCGACGGGAGGCGCCTTGATGCTTTCGACCGATGTGGTGCTCGGCGCCCTGAGCCTGAGTTTCGTTCCCTTTGTCGCCTGGCAGTCCGCCACCGTTCGCCTTCGGCTTAGGGGGCTGTGGCTTCGGCTGCAGGAAAGCCTTGCGATGCTGGGTCGGATCATGGACGAGAACATGACCGGCATTCGCGTGGTGCGCGCTTTCGGCGCCGAGGGCCACGAACTCGGCAAGTACGATGACGCCTCCAACGACGCACTGGCGATCTCGCGCCAGCGCATCGCGGTCCGCTCGTCGGCGAGCAGCGCGATGACGTTCGCCTTCTTCACGGCCATGGGCCTCGTGCTGTGGGCCGGGAGCCTGCGCGTGCTGAATGGCGGGATGACCGTCGGGACGCTCACCGAGTTCCTCGCCTTCATGACCATCCTGCAACAGCCGGTGCGCCAGATCGGCATGGTGGTCAATGCCTTCGCCCGCGCCTCGACCTGCGGCGGTCGGTTGTTCAGCGTGCTCGACCTCGAGCCTGCCATCCGGGATTCGGAGGGCGCCGCGGCGCTCGAGATCGGCGACGGCTCAGTAAGGTTCGAGGACGTGTCCTTCGGCTACGGCGGAGACGCCGACCACCCTGTCCTTAGCCATGTCGCGTTTACCGTCGAGCGTGGCAAGACCCTGGGAATCGTGGGCCCGCCCGGAAGCGGCAAATCGACCATCGCCCAACTGCTGCCGCGCCACTACGACGTGACCGGCGGCCGCATCACGATCGATAACCAGGACATCCGTGACGTCACCACCGATTCCTTGCGTGACGCCGTCTGCGTGGTGCAGCAGGACCCCTTTCTGTTCACGTCCTCCATCGAAAACAATATTGCCTACGGAGATCCCTGGTCCGAGGAGGACGACATTCGCGATGCCGCCTCGAGCGCGCAGATCGGCGAATTTGTCGATGCCCTACCGGATCGGTACGCAACCTTGGTCGGCGAACGCGGCGTCTCGCTGTCGGGCGGCCAGAAACAGCGGGTGACCATAGCGCGCGCCGCGCTGTTGCGGTCTGCCATCCTCCTTCTCGATGATGCTACGGCGTCGATCGACGCCGGGACCGAGTGGCTCATCCATCAGGCCCTGATGGCCGATGCGGGCTCGCGGGCGACGATCATCGTGTCTCATCGCCTGAGCACGCTGAAGCACGCGGACGAGATCCTCTTCATCGAGGACGGCGCGGTGATCGAACGCGGCACGCACGAGTCGTTGATCGCGAGCGGCGGCAAGTACGCCGCGCTTCAGGCTCTTCAGAGCCGAGCCGAATCGCAGAGCGCCGCGCCGGAGGCCGGCGAATGACTGCGGCCGATCCCGCTCAGGCGAGCACTACCCGCAAGCTGCGCGCCGTTGTCGGCTCACAGATCAGCCGCGACGAGGAGATGTTTGGCGCCGCCTTCGACCGCAAGGTGGTGCGCCGCTTCATGTCCTACATCCAGGGCTATCGCCGGGCGGTCGTGATCGCCGTCCTGGCCGTGCTCACCTTCACCGGGAGTCAGCTCGCGATTCCGTTGATCGTGCGCCGCGCGATCGACGAGGCCATCATGGCCGGCGGCGGAGACGCGGCGCTCCTGTCGATTGCGATCGCCGTTTTCGCGGCCGTGATCACGATCAATTACGCCGCCAGCTGGCTACAGGACTGGCTCGTGGGATGGACCGGCGAGCGCGTGATCTTCGATCTCCGGCGAGCGATGTTCGCGCACCTCCAGGACGTTGCCCTGTCCTTCATGGATCGGACGGAGGTCGGCCGTATGATGTCGCGCCTGCAAGGCGACGTGAACGCACTGCAGGAATTCCTCGACAATTCGATCACGGCAATCGGCGACCTCGTGCTGCTACTCGGCATCGTCGTGATCATGCTCGCGCTCAACTTCGAGCTCGGGTTGCTCACGCTCGGCATCGTGCCGACGCTGTTTCTCGTGCGCATCGTCTGGTTGCCCCAGGCACGGCGCGCCTTCCGCCTTGCCCGGGAAACCAATTCGGTCGTCAACGGGGCGCTGGCCGAAGGCATTCGTGCCGTGCGCACGGTTCAGGCGATGCGCCGCGAAACGGTCAACGCCGGCTTGTTCGACGAAAAGGCGCGGCTGAACTTGAAGGCGCATTTGCGGGCAGCCAAGCTCGGCCAGACCATGGTGCCGATCGTCGATACCTTGACCGGCGTGGCCCTCGCGATCGTCATCGTCCTTGGCGGCACGCTAGTTCTTGACGATGCGCTCGACATCGGCGTGATCGTCGCGTTCGTGTTCTACGTCCAGCGCTTTTTCGACCCGATTCGCTCGCTCACCACCCAGTACAGCGTCATGCAGCGGGCCATGGCATCAGGTCAGCGGATATTCGAGGTGCTCGACGTACCGCTCGCCATCACCGACCGACCCGGCGCGGCGGATCCGGACGAGATCGAGGGTAGGATCGAATTTCGTACCGTGACGTTCGGCTACGAAGCGGCCCGCCCCGTCCTCCACGACCTGAGTTTCACGGTCAGCCCGGGCGAGACGGTCGCCTTGGTCGGCCCGACCGGCTCCGGCAAGACGAGCATCGCCGCCCTGCTACACCGCTTCTACGAGGTGTGGGACGGCGCCATCCTGATCGACGGCCGGGACGTGCGCGATTACGCCAAGGCGTCGTTGGCGCGCCACGTATCGATGGTCTTGCAGGATCCCTATCTCTTCACCGGCACGATTTACGAGAATATCCGGTTCAATAAGGCGGGCGCGACGCGCGACGACATCGAGAACGCGGCCCGCGTGGTCGGCGCCCATGACTTCATCGTGCGATTGCCCGACGGCTACGACACGGTACTCGTGGAGCTAGGCCGCAACCTGTCGCTCGGCCAACGCCAGCTGCTCAGTTTTGCCCGCGCGCTGGTCGCCGACGCGAAGATATTGATCCTCGATGAGGCGACCGCGAGCGTCGACAGCTATACCGAACGCAAGATCCAGATCGGACTGAAGCGCCTGCTCGGGGGGCGCACGGGAATCGTTATCGCCCACCGCCTCGCGACCGTACGCGGCGCCGACCGAATCATCGTGCTGCAGGACGGCCGCATCGTCGAAAGCGGCCCCCACGACGTGCTGATCGCGGAGGGCGGTCTCTATGCCACGTTGTGCGCCTACAACTATGCGTCGTTCGACGATGCACCCGCCGGCCTCGGCGCGGAGAAGACCCGTCTCGGAGGGACGTAGTCCCGGCCGGGGCTCTGTCAGCTCTGGGCGGTGATCATGCTCTGGGCTTGCGCCAGCGTGAGCTGCTTGTTGTAGAGGGGATCACCAGGCTCGCTGAGCCCGCGCACCCCGGCGAGGTCGCCCAAGAAGAGGGGTCCGAATCCGAGTTCCTCGATGAGCTGCCGGCCAACGGATTCCGCCTGCGCATCCGAGGCCGCGAACGGCAGCACGCGTCGCTCCGCCAGCGCCTTGCTGGTGCTGCCCTCGGCGAGCAGGTGCTCCCAGTAGATGGTGTTGAAGACCTTGGCGATAGGGGTCTTGGGCACGAGGCGGTGGAGGTACTCGCTCTGCGTGAGCCCGCCGAGGTCGAGCTCGCCATCGCGTCGCGGGATGTAGTTGGAGGCGGTGACCAGCACCTTGCCCTCGAGCTCCGCGCGGGGAAGCGTGTCTAGCTTGCTGAAGGGAATGGCCTCGATGACGACGTCGCCTGAGGACGCGGCCTCCTCGACCGATGCGGCGGAGGCTCCGCGACCGAGTTTCGCGACCAGCTCGCTGAGGCTCTCGGGCCCGCGAGAGTTCGCGATCACCACCTCGTGTCCGGCCTTGAGCAAGAGGCTCGCGAGCGTGCCACCGATGTTGCCTGAACCAATAACGCCAATCTTCATGATGCACCCCTATGGATGAACGCCCGCCTACCAGAAGATCGCATCACCATCGCGAAAGAAATCCGCCGGACGGTCCGTCATCGCTCAACGCGTTCACGTGGATTCCGGTTTCCTTGAGCCTGCGCGAGGCCATGTGCGTGAACGCGTTGAGCCAGGCCTTCGAGACGCAACGGGCAGACTTCGGCCACCCCTTGGCTTCGTTCGCGTGGTCACTTTGTGGTCGGCCGAAACGACGAGGGGTTAAGCCGTATCAGCCTAACCCCTTCTAAAGCAATGGTGGAGCCACGGTCCACCAAAGAAACAACATAAAGTATTGATAACAAGCATATTTTTCGGTAGAAGATTCTTTCCTACCCACATTCTTACCCACACCGTGACTAAGAACGCGGGGGCACTGTCATGTATGGACGCCCCCGGTGTTGCAAGGGGAAAACTGATTTGAATCGGCGGTAGAGCTTGCAGTCATGTATCCGGCCTTTTCGCTGCGGTACGCTGACCGCTGGCCCTGATGGAATCCGAAAGATCGACGCCCAGTCAGACTAACGAGCTTGATGCTCGGACAATGCCTCGGGTTTGGCCGATCTCGGGTGGAACCCTGTTTCGCCATCAAATCGTCGTCACCCTCGCAATTTGATCCCGGTTTGCCAGCTGGCTATGCCGGCGTCGGTCGGTAGATACGCTCGTACCTGAGCAGTGCCCAGGCGACACGGGCTGTCTTATTGGCCATGGCGACCAGCACCACGTTTGTCGGCCGCCGCGCCAGGAGCCGGTCGGTCCATGTATGGACGCCCCCGGTGTTGCAAGGGGAAAACTGATTTGAATCGGCGGTAGAGCTTGCAGTCATGTATCCGGCCTTTTCGCTGCGGTACGCTGACCGCTGGCCCTGATGGAATCCGAAAGATCGACGCCCAGTCAGACTAACGAGCTTGATGCTCGGACAATGCCTCGGGTTTGGCCGATCTCGGGTGGAACCCTGTTTCGCCATCAAATCGTCGTCACCCTCGCAATTTGATCCCGGTTTGCCAGCTGGCTATGCCGGCGTCGGTCGGTAGATACGCTCGTACCTGAGCAGTGCCCAGGCGACACGGGCTGTCTTATTGGCCATGGCGACCAGCACCACGTTTGTCGGCCGCCGCGCCAGGAGCCGGTCGGTCCAGCCAGGCCCCGTGCCCGGCTTGGCGCGGCGCCAGCGCAGCACGGTTCGCGCACCATGCACGAGCAAGCGCCTGATATAGCCATCCCCGCGCTTCGATATCCGTCCCAGTCTATCCTTGCCGCCACTCGAGTGCTGCCGGGGCACGAGACCGAGCCAGGCCGAAAGCTGTCGGCCCGAGCGGAACTGTGCGCCATCGCCGATCGTCGCGACCAGCGCCGTCGCGGTGATGACACCGACGCCGGGGATCGTCGCAAGACGGCGGCTCGCCTCGTTGGAGCGGTGCCATGCCAAAAGCGTCACTTCCAGCTGCTTGATCCGGGCCTGAGCAGAACGGAGCTGCTCAACCAGAGAGCCAAGCGCCTCGCGTGCCAGAGGCGGCAGTCGCACATCGCCGGGATCTTCGATAATGGCAACCAGTTCCTCCACCTTCGACGCCCCCTGAGCGACGATCAGTCCGAACTCCGCACAGTGGCCGCGAAGCGCATTGATCACCATCGTGCGTTGACGGACCAACAGCTCTCGGGCCCGGTGCAGCATCAGAACCGACTGCTGCTCGGCGCTTTTCGCCGGTGCAAAGCGCATCGTCGGACGCGTCACTGCCTCACAGATCGCTTCCGCATCCGCTGCGTCGTTCTTATTCGTTTTGACGAAGGGACGAACGTATTGAGGCGGAATCAGCTGAACTTTGTGCCCGTGTGCTTGCAGTTCCCGAGCCCAATAGTGCGCAGAGGCACAGGCTTCCATACCGACAAGACAGGATGGCAATCCGGCGAAGAACGCCAGCACCTTCCCGCGGCGCAGCTTCCGCCGTAGTACCGGTCGTCCCTCACCATCAGCACCGTGAACCTGGAACACCGTCTTTGCCAGATCAAACCCAATTGTCGTAATATCCATCGTGGACGCTCCCTCTGTCTGGGTTGTTCAACACACTCCAGTATGGCTCATCGTGAAGCCGTAGGGGGCGTCCATACCATCAGGAATGTATCAGGGTAACGCACCCGGACACGAGCGCCCATTGGGCTAAGCGGCCCAGAACGCTTTCGCGAACAGGATCGCGATAGCGCTGAGATGCACCGAGCCCTTCCAGCGGCCTTTGTGAGCACCCTGCATCAGCTCATCGGCCGCCGCCGCTGAGAGGAGGAGCGTCGACCAGCGTGATTTCGCCGGCCGACACCGACCGGCCGCCTCGCGTTGGCACCAGCATGACCACATGCGACCATATCGGCACTGCCCCGGAAGCCGGGCTCGGGCGCCAGAGCAAGACCATGCGCTACATCCTCACGATAGCCTGCATCGCCCTGTCGGCCGTTGCGGTGGTATGGCCTATCCACGCGGATGTGTCGGGCCGGGCACGGGTGATCGACGGCGACACGATCGAAGTGGATGGAACCCGGATCCGCCTGTTCGGCATCGACGCGCCCGAGCGCGGCCAGAGCTGCCAAGCCGAGGGAGAACTCTGGATCTGCGGTCGGCTTGCGCGGCTGATGCTGGAGGACAGGATCTCCGGACGCTCGGTCGTGTGCGAAGAAAGGGATCAGGACCGCTACGGGCGCATCGTGGCGGTGTGCCGGGCCGGGCGCGAGGACCTCAACGCCTGGATGGTGTCCGAGGGCTGGGCGCTCGCCTACCGCAGGTACGCGCAGGACTATGTGGACGAGGAAGCCGACGCGAAAGCGTCGCGGCTGGGGGTCTGGCGCGGCGACTTCGTGCCGCCCTGGGATTGGCGCCGGGGCAAGCGCCTGCCGAGCGCCGCGCGAGACACCGGGCCGGCCATGGAGACAAACCACGCCATCCCCCGCGCCGCGAACCGCGGCGGCGGATGCCGCATCAAGGGGAACATTTCCAGCGACGGCGTGCGCATCTACCATGTGCCCGGCGGGCGCTACTACGACCGCACCAGGATCAGCACCTCAAAAGGCGAGCGCTGGTTCTGCTCCGAAGCCGAAGCCCGGGCGGCGGGGTGGCGCAGATCGCGGCAGTGAGGCTCGTCGCGCCTGACGGTAGCGACGATTACGCCGTGGTGTTGCTACTCAGTTTTTGCAGTTCGGCAGACTCGATGCGTCAGCGATCACCGAAGCTCTTGGCTAAGGTCACGCACCCTCCTCACCATGATCGCCGTCGTGGGACTCGAGGTCGCTACGCTCAAGCTGCTGTAGGCACCCGCGAACGCCCCAGCCGCTACCGCGCGTCCAGGTCGTGCGCGATCGCGGCCAGGGCGCGCGCCAGCGAATCGGGATCGGTGTACAGCACCTCGTGGCCACCCGGAATCTCGAACACCTTGTGTTGGCTCAGACTCCCCGCCATGGCGAGCCAAGCCGCGCGCGGCAGCGACGCGTCGTCGGCCGCAAGCAGCACGTATCTCGGGCAGGTCATGCGGGCGAAGGGCTGGGTATCGACGCGGTGGGTGTAGTAACCGAAGGGTTGCGGTACCAGCTCGGCGAGGGTCTGGTCGATCGTCTCCTCATCGGCGCCCGCCATCAGCACCGCCGCGACGAAGTCGGCGTCGACCGCGAGGCTGTTGTCGGGCGACGCCGCCGCGTCGGCGCGGAACTTTCGCGCGATCTCCGGCGGGATCGAATCGATCATCGAGCGATCGTGTTCAAGGATGAAAGCGTTGTGAAACACCACCGCCGCTACTTTGCCGGCCGCCCTGGGCGCCGCGGTTTGCATGACCACGCCGGCGGCGGAATGCCCGACCAGGATCACCGGCCCGGGTCGCCGGTCAAGTGCCGCGATCAGGGCATCTTCGTAGTCGGCGAAGGTGACGCCTGCGCGGTCGACTGACCGACCGTGTCCGGGAAAGGTAATGGCTTCGGCGGTAAAGCCGGCTTCGGCCAGCGCGGCAATCGCGCTGTCCCACGCCGCGCCGACGTGGAAGGCGCCGTGCAGCAGCAGAAAATGCGAGACGTCCGGCATGTCGGGGCGGACCTTCCTGGTGCGCACCGAGGCCGCCGGTGCACCCCGCGCCAGTAGAAGGAAACGGCGTCGACAGGTCAAGGAGGCTCCCAATCTACAACCGCCACGGAAGCGGAGAATGCGCAGACCGGCCTAGACGTGTTCGGGAAATGGTCAGAGCCAGCAGAAACCCTGTCGTACGCACGGCGTACTCACGGAGTGGACGATGACCAAACGTCCCAGGAAGCGACGCTGACCTCTTCGAACCAAGACAGCACGATTTGGGGATGACGCCAGTCTCCAGCCCCTCATCACAGCAGCATGCGGCAGACTTCCGAGCCACACAGCACGAAGGCACACTGGCACGCGACCCCACCCCCGCCCATGAAGGCACCCCCCGGTACCCCCTATGACTGCGATGCACTTGGCTATTGGGGCGGAAAGCCGAAAACGGTTTAAGATCCTACAGTTCGTGGGGGAAAGTTGTTGGTAACGACCGTAAATTTCCCATTCGTAGCGACCCAAAATTTCTCACTTTGGGCTTGTCGCTGAAGGCGCACCGGGCCGCTCTGTTGGCGAAGCCAACAGAGCGGGAGGCGGTTCGCGAATGTACGAATGGGAGACCAGGATGTTGTTGAAGCACTATTTGGAGCAAGGCGTCTCGAAGGCGGAGCTGTCGAGGTGGTTCGGGGTGAACCGGCGCACGATCCACAACTGGGTCACGACGGGCCAACTGGACCGGGATCTCTCGGCTGGGGCGCGAGGGTATGCGCCGCGTCCTCCGGTGGCCCACAAGCTGGATCCCTACAAGGCGATCATCGACGCGCGTCTCGAGGCGTTCCCGAAGCTGTCGGCGAAGCGGCTTTTCGATGAGGTCTGCGCCGCGGGTTACTCGGGCAGCTACTCTCGCGTGAACGACTACGTGCGGGCGACGCGACCGGCGGGACGCCAGGGCCAGGTGGATTTCGGGACCTTCACGCTTCCCTGGGGCCGGCGCCATGCCTTGGTGGTTGTGCTCGGCTACTCCCGGCTACTGTGGCTGCGCTTCTACCCTCGGCAGACGATGGCGGTCCTGATGGAAGGGCTGGAGAGCGCCTTCGACCGCTTCGGCGGGGTTCCGGAGGAGCTGCTGTTCGATCAGATGCGCGCCGTGATGCTGTCCCACGATCGCGCGGCCGGCGGCGGCTTGGTGCTGAACGCGGAGTTCCTGCGGTTCGCCGCCCACTGGGGGTTCATGGCACGCTCGTGCCGTCCCTATCGGGCCCGGACGAAGGGCAAGGTGGAGCGCCCGATCCGCTACATCCGCGAGAGCTTCTTCTACGGGCGCACCTTCGCGAACGACGACGATCTCAACGAGCAGGCCGCGCGCTGGCTGGAGGCCACGGCCAACGTGCGCCGGCACGCTACGACAGGGGAGCGCCCCGTCGACCGCTTCGAGCGCGACGAGCGGGCGGCTCTGGGGCCCTTGGTGAACCATCCCTACCGGCGTCTCGGCCTCGTGCAGGCTCCGGAGCCGACGCCACGGCGCCTGCCGGCAACCGTGCAGGTCGAGCGGCGACCGCTCAGCGTCTATGCGGAGGCGCTGCAATGAAGGCCCCGGCGCCGACCAGGCGCGACCGGCTGAGGGCGATGCTGGCGGATCTGAAGATGCCCGGCGCGCTGGAGGCCGTCGACGGCATCCTCTCGGAGGCCGACAGCGGCACGCTCTCGGCGGCCGAGGCCATCGAGCAGTTGCTGAACGCCCAGATCCTGCTGCGCAACAACCGTCGCCTCCAGACCGCCATGCGCTCGTCGCGGCTGCCGGCGGTGAAGACGCTGGACCAGTTCGACTTCGCCTTTCAGCCCAGCATCAAGCGCGAGCAGATCGAGAGCCTGCACGAGCTCGGCTTCCTGGACCGAGGGGAGAACGTGATCTATCTCGGCCCGCCCGGCGTGGGCAAGACTCACTTGGCGATCAGCCTCGCGATCACGGCGGCGCAATCCGGCCGGCGCGTCTATTACGGCACGCTCGCGGGATTGATCGAATCGCTCACCGAGGCCAAGGCCGCCGGCAACCTGTCGCGCCGGTTGCGCGTGCTGACGCATCCGGCCCTGCTGGTGGTCGACGAGATCGGCTACCTGCCAGTCGACCAGGACGGCGCCGTGCTCTTCTTCCAGCTCATCACGCCCGGCACGAGAGGGTGTCGACGGTGCTGACGTCGAACAAGGGCTTCGAGGAATGGGGCGGCGTGCTCGGCGACGAGGTGATGGCGGCGGCGCTCATCGACCGTCTGGTGCACCACTGCCACATCGTCAACATCCGCGGCAACAGCTACCGCATGAGGGAGCATCAGAACCTGCTGCAGTCCGGCTCGGATCGGCGCCGCAAGAGGGGTGCGTCGTGACCGCCGGCCAAAAAGGGAAACAGCAACGGCGGCGGCCGCCCGCTGTGGATAACCGGGTTGCCGCCGCCAGACTCTTAGCGGTCGCTGCGTCAACCCGGTTACCCACAGCTCCACCGAGTTCGACACCCCCAGCACCGCGCTTGGGGGAACGACCGAACCCTCCAAGTGGGAAATTTTCGATCGCAAAAAATGGGAAGTTTTAAGTCACAATTGACAAAAGTGCGACCCAGGTCGACCCGTGGGTGTGCAAAAATAATATCAAAATAAATTCTTGAATTTGCGATTTGGGCTGAACACCCCGCCGATGTATTCGTCCTTGCCCCGTGTGCCCCCCTCGCTCGTGCGTCGATGAGCGTTATCGCACCAACCGAACGCGCGCGCCGATACCCCCGCCGTCGCGCGTTCACACGGGCGCCGCGATGACGCCGGACGCGTTCATCGCCGAGTGGCGGGCGTCCGAGTTGAAGGAAAGCTCGGCGGCGCAGGAGCACTTCATCGACCTGTGCCGGATGCTGGGCGAGCCGACACCGGCGGAGGCCGACCCGACCGGCGAGAGCTACTGCTTCGAGCGCGGTGCGCGAAAGGACACCGGCGGCGACGGCTGGGCCGACGTGTGGAAGCGGGGCTGCTTCGCCTGGGAGTACAAGGGCCGGCGTGCCGACCTCGACGCGGCCTTCAACCAGTTACGGCAATACGCGCTGGCGCTGGAGAACCCGCCGTTGCTGATCGTCTCCGACATGGCGCGGTTCCGCATCCGCACCAACTGGACCAACAGTGTGAGCGAGACGCACGAGTTCGCGCTGGACGATCTCGCCGACGCCGCTAATCGCGACAAGCTGAAATGGGCGATGTCCGACCCGGAGCGGCTGCGGCCGGGCGAGACGCGTCAGATGGTGACCGAGCGCGCGGCGGCGACCTTCGCGGAGCTCGCGCAGTCGCTCCGGGAACGCGGCCACGACCCGCAGACGGTAGCGCACTTCGTGAACCGGCTGGTGTTCTGCATGTTCGCCGAGGACGCGGGTCTGTTGCCCGACGACATGTTTACCCGGATGCTGGAGCACGCGCGCCGGCGGCCGCAGGAGTTCGCGGAACTCGCCCGCGACCTGTTCGGGGCGATGGCGACCGGCGGGCGGATCGGGTTCGAGGCGGTGGCGTGGTTCAACGGCGGGCTGTTCGACGACGACAGCGCGTTGCCGCTGGAACGGCACGAAATCGGCAGCGTACTCAAGGCGGCGGCGCTCGACTGGTCTGAGATCGACCCGTCGATCCTCGGCACCCTGTTCGAGCGCGGGCTCGACCCCG
Source organism: Alphaproteobacteria bacterium (assembly GCA_965261735.1). Taxonomy (GTDB): domain Bacteria; phylum Pseudomonadota; class Alphaproteobacteria; order SHVV01; family SHVV01. Next base: position 2,937,024 of record OZ253470.1, on the reverse strand, counting down.
ACAAGCGCTCGCAGCTCGGGGCGCACTACACCGACCGCGACAAGATCATGCGGATCGTCGACCCGGTGATCGTCCGCCCCCTGCTGGCAGAGTGGGAGACCGTGAAGGCCGACATCGCCGCCACGGTCGAACGAGCGGAGGCGGCGGGATCTCCGGGGGCACGCACCCGGCTGCGCCGGCAGGCGGATGGGATGCTGCGCAGCTTCCTCGAACGCCTGCGGACCTTCACCGTGCTCGATCCGGCGTGCGGTTCGGGCAACTTCCTCTATCTGGCCCTGCACGCGCTCAAGGACATTGAGCACCGGGTGCAACTTGAGGCCGAGGCGCTCGGCCTGCAACGCGGTTTCCCGGCGGTCGGCCCGGCCAACGTCAAGGGGATCGAGATCAACGCCTACGCCGCCGAGCTCGCCCGCGTGCCGGTCTGGATCGGCGAAATCCAGTGGATGCGGCGCAACGGGTTCACCGAGGCCCGCGACCCGATCCTCAAACCCCTCGAGACCATCGAATGTCGCGACGCGATCCTTGCGCCAGATGGTACCGAACCGGACTGGCCCACGGTCGATGTCGTGATGGGCAACCCGCCATTTCTCGGGGGAAAGCTCCTGATCAAAGAGCTGGGCGAAGACTGTGTTTCCCGAATCTTCGCGGCCTATAAGCACCGTGTGCCCCCGGAAGCCGATCTCGTCTGCTACTGGTTCGTGAAGGCGGGTCAGCAGATCGGGTTGGGCAAGGCGCGCCGCGCCGGCCTGGTCGCCACCAACTCCATTCGCGGTGGAGCCAACCGGCGGGCCTTGCAGGCCGGGACCGAAGGACGCCCGATCTTCGACGCGTGGAGCGACCAACCCTGGGTGATCGATGGCGCGGCGGTACGGGTCTCACTCGTGTGCTTCTCCCCCTCGGAGGACTCGCACGCGCCCGAGGTCCGGCTTGACGGCGAGCCCGTGGACGAAATTCACGCCGACCTGACGGCGAAGCGCGGGGGCGTGGGGATCGACTTGACCCAGACCAAGCGTCTATCGGCTAACTCCGGCACCGCCTTCATGGGCGACACCAAGAGCGGTGCTTTCGACATTTCTGGAGGTCTGGCGCGGGAGTGGCTGCGCTTACCCGCAAATCCGAACGGACGGCCCAACGCCGACGTTCTCAAGCCCTGGGCGAACGGTATGGACCTGACCCGCCGCCCAGCCAACAAGTGGATCGTCGATTTCGGCTGGAACATGTCGGAGGCGGATGCCGCGCTCTATGAGGAGCCCTTTCGGCACGCCAGGGAACACGTCTACCCGAAGCGGCAACAGAACCGGGACAAGAGAATCAGGGACAAGTGGTGGAGGCATGAACGCCCTCGACCGGAGATGTGGAAGGCTCTCGGAGGCCTGCCGCGCTACATCGCGACGCCCACGATCGCCAAGCATCGGCTATTCGTCTGGCTCGACGCTCGCGTTTGCCCTGACCATCAACTCATCGTCATCGCCCGCGACGACGACACGACCTTCGGCATCCTGCACAGCCGGTTTCACGAGGCGTGGTCGCTGCGGCTCGGCACCAGCCTCAAGGACCGGCCGCGCTACACGCCGACCACCACGTTCGAGACCTTCCCCTTCCCCGATGGGCTTTCGCCCGACATCCCCGCGGCCGACTACGCCGGCGATCCCCGCGCCGTCGCCATCGCCGGCGCGGCCCGGCGGCTGCCTCCCGAGGTGATGTCTGGGCTTATGAAGTCCGTGAACGGCCTGTTCCAATTGTTGCGGTGACCGCCGACGCGGTATCGGCGCGGCCCGTTAGAAGGAAACGACCATGATGCGATGGTTTCTCGTATTCAGCCTCGTGACGCTGGTGTCCGGTGCGGCCTGGGCAGACGATGCGCGGCGGCTGCGGGTCGCAGCGGCGACCCTGGTCCAGATGTAGGAAAGAGCGGAATCCAGCCAGGAGCGACTGGCATTACTGGAGGAGGCTCACGGCAAGCTGGTCGAGATTCAGGAGCGCTACCCCTCGGAGTTGGCCCAATCACGTCTGGTCCTATGACTTCGTCATGGATCGAACACACGATGGGAGGAAGTTCCGCATGCTCACCGTGATCGATGAGTTTACCAGGCGGTGCATGGCCGTTGTCGTCGAGCGAAGATTGAACTCGGACAATGTACTCCATTGTCTGACCGAGCTCTTCGTCCAACATGGTCCGCCGGATCATATCCGTTCCGACAACGGCTCAGAGTTTACCGCTTATGCCGTCCGCGACTGGCTCGGCAGGAGCGGCGTCAAGACCCTCTATATCGAGCCCGGGTCACCTTGGGAGAACGGATACAACGAGAGCTTCAACTCAAAGCTCCGGGACGAAATCTTGAACACGGAGATCTTCTCTACACTGAAGGAGGCCAAAGTGCTGATCGAACGATGGCGGCATCACTATAATACCATCCGGCCGCATAGCTCGCTCGGATACAGACCGCCGGCCCCAGAAACCATCTTGCCAAACGTTGAGGGGCCAACCTAGGCTGTTGAGGGGCTACGGTTGGCCCATCAACTTAACCCGCGCCAAACTCTAACTTAAGCGCTGGACCACTAATCGGGGGCAGGCCACCCTTGGAGTGACCCCCTAAAAGTGGTCCAGATTTGTTAAGAGAGTTTGGCGCATTTTGCCCCCTCGAAAGGAGGACAAAATGAGCCGTAAACGCTACACCCCAGAACAGATTATCAGCATGTTGCGCGAAGCCGAGGTGGCCTTGGCGCAGGGCCAGTCCATTGGTCAAGCTTGTCGCACGCTCGGCGTATCGGAGCAGAGTTACTATCGCTGGCGCAAGGAATATGGCGGCCTTCGTACTGACCAGGCCAAGCGTCTGAAGGACCTGGAGAAGGAGAATGGCCGTCTCCGGAAGGCGATCTCGGATCTGACGTTGGATAAGCTGATCTTGAAAGAGGCGCTTGAGGGAAATTGCTAAGCCCCGCCCGTCGCCGGCAGTGTGTTGATCATCTCCAGGCCGAATTGGGAATCTCCGAGCGACGTGCCTGTGCTGTTGCAGGCCAACATCGCTCAACCCAGCGCAAGAGACCCCGTGGTCGGGATGATGAAGAGGCACTCGCGGCCGGATGGTATTATAGTGATGCCGCCATCGTTCGATCAGCACTTTGGCCTCCTTCAGTGTAGAGAAGATCTCCGTGTTCAAGATTTCGTCCCGGAGCTTTGAGTTGAAGCTCTCGTTGTATCCGTTCTCCCAAGGTGACCCGGGCTCGATATAGAGGGTCTTGACGCCGATCCTGCCGAGCCAGTCGCGGACGGCATGAGCGGTAAACTCTGAGCCGTTGTCGGAACGGATATGATCCGGCGGGCCATGTTGGACGAAGAGCTCGGTCAGACAATGGAGTACATTGTCCGAGTTCAATCTTCGCTCGACGACAACGGCCATGCACCGCCTGGTAAACTCATCGATCACGGTGAGCATGCGGAACTCCCTTGCCTATCCGGTTTACACCCACACCCACTAGGGCTAGAATGGGCGCAACCCGGATATAGGGGAGCGCGCCATGGATGTTCTCGACCGCGCCGATCTCCCATTCCCGCATTCGCTACCCGAGTTCCAGCGACTTTTCCCCGATGATGCGGCCTGCGCCGCCTACCTGGAGAAAGCCCGCTGGGGAGACGGCTTTGCCTGCCCGCACTGCGGCACGGCGGGAGAGCCGTTCCACTTTGAAAACCGCCCTGGCGTCCTGCGCTGCCGCAAGTGCCGCCAGAACACCGGGCTGACGGTGGGAACAGTGATGGAGCGTAGCCACACTCCGCTGAACGTCTGGTTCTGGGCCGCTTATCTGGTCGCCAGTCAGACGCCCGGCATGTCCGCCGTGCAGTTTCAGCGGCAACTTGGTCTTTCGCGCTACGAGACGGCCTTTCAAATTCTCCACAAGCTCCGCTCGGGCATGGTGCGGCCCAACCAAGACAGGATCGGTGGACAGCCCAAGAACCATGTTGAGGTGGACGAAACCTGGGTTGGCGGGCGAACGCGTGGGGAAGGCCGTGGTGTTCACCACAAGGTTCCCGTCTCCTGTGCCATCGAGGTGCGTCATCGAAAGCCGGGCACCAAGCTCGACAACCGGAAAGACGGACGCTATGCCGGACGCGTTCGGCTCGCCGTCGTGCTCGACCGTAGCGCCGAGTCGCTCTGTGGGTTCGTCGAGAGCACCGTCGCGCCGCGATCGCTGATCGTTACTGACGATTGGAGCGGCTATGCTGGCCTCGGTAAGCGCGGCTATGAGCACTTCGCTGTTGCCGAGTGTGGTGATCCAGAGGTTGCCGAGCAATACCTGCCGATCATCCATCTGGTTTTCGCCAACCTGAAGACGTGGCTGATCGGTATCCACCACGGCGTTAGCCACCAGCACCTACAAGCCTACCTCAACGACTTCACCTTCCGCTTCAACAGGCGGTTCTACCCGTTCAACGCCTTCCGCTCATTGCTCGGCATCGCGGGCGACACCTCTGCTCCAACCTATGCCGAGCTTTACTCGGGAGAGTGGTGGCACCCTACATGTAGCGGTCATGGGCGTTAACCGGATAGGCAAGGTTCATTGGATCGCATCGACAAATGGGAAGCCGGCCGGAAGAGCGCCTCAAACTAACGCGGCGTGGTGAATATGGGCGGTTCACGGTACTGCGCGCCCTCACTTTAGCAGCAGGATGATGCGTTCCTGATCGTCGCCGCGTTCCGACGACCATCAGTCCGCTCATGGTCAGGACCAGACGACCGGCTAGATCGACAAGACGGTCTGCTCCCTCAGGTGAAGCAGACATAGTCGGGGGCAAGCGGATGTTGCGGCTCGAAGGTCGGCTTTCGCGGGTAGAGCGGTCGTATCGGCGACCGGGTCCGAACTTCGCTTCCTAGCCAATAAGAGACATTCGCGGTTCATTTAACGAGCACATTGCAATGCCGTTGGAGGGGAGCCGTCCACTGCATTGGATTCGGCAGTTCGGCGGTCGTGCGTCCACCGCGCCATGGTGCTCCAAAACACAACATGTGGGGTGTCGGTGGGTTTTACACCTCGAAAATCGGCCCAAAACACCCTTAAGTCATTGATACACAGACGAGAGTCTCGCCATGGCCCGTATTAGTGACCGAAAACTGCCAAAAAGTGTCGGAATTCTTTACACTTCTGGTTAACGTTAACGTGGGCTTGCTCGTTAACTAATGGAAATCATTCAATTCTGAAGTTGGCACGGAATTTGCGAAAATGACGTTAAAGTGCGTTGGTGGAGGAGGGTGTCATGTTCCGACGAAGTATTGTCGCGCTTGCCATGTCCTGGGCGATGACCGGATTTCTTCCGGCGGACGCCGCCGCAATTCCATTGATGACAGGATCAACGAGTGGCGGCGGCGCGCAGACGACGATTCAGCCGTTTTTGGAATTGAACCCGCTCATTCGCGTCCAAGGAGATTTTGATTTTCTTGGGGAGGTTACCATTTTTGGCGGTAACTTCGCGCCGAGCGGCTGGGCGGAAGCAAACGGACAACTACTGTCGATCTCCGGTAACACATCTCTATTTTCGCGGCTCGGCACGACCTATGGCGGCGACGGCCGAACGACCTTCGCACTTACTGACCTGCGCGGCCGCACGGCAATCGGCGACTGCGCGGGGCCGGGGCTGACTCCAAAGACGCTTGGTCAGAAAATCGGCGTTGAAAACGTCTCTCTACCGCTGCCGGCCCACAACCACACCCTGCCATCGCCGCCCAGCGCTGTCACGGATACGGCTGGCGGCGGCGGGTCGTGTCCCAGGACGTGGTGTAGGAGTTGTTGGAGCCTCTGTTAGCTGTGGGTAGGCGGCTTGCCGTAGCGACCGCCGAGAGTCTGGCGTAGGCAAGCCGGCTATCCACAGCGGAGGCCATCGCGGTTCCGGTTTAGGGTTGGGCTAGTGCAAACCAACCTGACCCGAAGGAGAACCACGATGACCCAGGACATGATGACCCTGCGCGCGCTTTTGGAGAAGAGCTCCGATGCCGATCTGCTTTGCGAGATGATCGGCTTCACGGCCGAGCGGCTGATGGCACTGGAGGTTGAGGGCCTGACCGGCGCCGGGCACGGCGAGCGCTCGGCGGATCGTATCACCCATCGCAACGGCTACCGCGACCGGTCCTGGGAGACGCGGGCCGGCACGGTCGAGCTGAAGATCCCGAAGCTGAGGAAGGGAAGCTACTTCCCGGGCTTCCTGGAGCCGCGGCGGATGGCCGAGAAGGCGCTGGCTGCGGTGATCCAGGAGGCCTACATCCAGGGGGTGTCGACCCGCTCGGTCGACGATCTGGTTCAGGCGATGGGGATGTCGGGCGCCTCCAAGAGCCAGGTCTCCAGGCTGTGCGGCGAGATCGACGATAAGGTCACCGGCTTCCTCGATCGACCGCTGGAGGGCGACTGGCCCTATCTGTGGCTCGACGCCACCTACGTGAAGGTGCGCCAGACCGGACGCATCGTCTCGGTCGCGGTGACCGTGGCTGTGGCCGTCAACGACCAAGGCCGCCGCGAGGTCCTGGGCGTGGCGATCGGCGCGTCGGAGGCCGAGACCTTCTGGACCGAGTTCCTGCGCTCGCTGGCCCGGCGCGGGCTGCGCGGCGTGAAGCTGGTGATCTCCGACGACCACAAGGGCCTGAAGGCCGCCGCGACCCGGATCCTCGGCGCCACATGGCAGCGCTGCCGCGTGCACTTCGCCCGCAACCTGCTGGCCCATGCCGGCCGCCAGGGCCGGCGCGTCGTCTCCGCCTTCGCCCAGGAGGACGCCGACAGCGCGAAGGTCCAGTGGCGCCAGGTCGCCGACCAGCTCAGGCCCAAGGTGCCCAAGCTGGCAGTTCTCATGGACGAAGCCGAGCACGACGTCCTCGCCTACATGAGCTTCCCCAGGGAGCACCGCCAGAAATTGCACTCCACAAACCCGATCGAACGGCTCCATGCCGAGGTCAAGCGTCGCACCAACGTCGTCGGTATCTTTCCCAACGAAGCCGCCATCACACGGCTCGTCGGCGCCATCCTTCTCGAGCAGAACGACGAGTGGGCCGTCTCAAGGAGATACATGACGCTGGAATCCATCGCTCCGCTGAGCGATGGTGTCCCCATCACGCTGCCCACCGTGGCAGCCTGAACGTCCCGGCCCTACCCGCCGGGAGCCGCGTAGAGCGCAACGCTCTTACACCACTCCGCGGGACACGATCCGACGGCGGACAAACGTACACAAACATGCAGCCGTCGCTTGATCTGAACTACGTGATGCCGCTAACCGGTTTATTTCCTAGTTCTGGCGGCAGCGTGTTACCCGACCCGACTCTCGGCTTCGTTGAGCTATTTGCCCCTAATGATTTTAGCTTGCCCTCTGGCTATGTATCCGCCAATGGTCAACTACTGCCGATCTCCAGCAACAATGCTCTATTCGCGCTGCTCGGCACCACCTATGGCGGGGACGGTCGAACAACCTTCGCACTTCCTGACCTGCGCGGAATGCTCGCCGTGGGCGACGGCACGGGGCCGGGACTGACGAACTGGCAGCTCGGTCAGGAATCAGGTGTTGAGTCGCTTATCATGACCGCGGCCCAAATGACGGCCCACACTCATACGTATACGGTAGCCGCTGCAGTCTCCGAACCCGCCGCCCTCGCCATTTTCGCCCTTGGTCTTGGCGGGTTGGGGGTCATAAGACGGCGCAGGCGGACCGCTTAATCTCGCAGGTTTATAGAAAAGGCGAGACGGCGGGCCTGGGGGCTGCGGTTTTCCTTTCCCAAGCGCGTCCGGCGCGACCGTGCCCATGCGCTTCTGCTCATATAGCCGGGATACATGTAGATAACCGATGATACAGATGGGCATGTAAACAGGCGTGATTACGGACGCCGGAAATGTCTGCTTGGGGTCAGCAGCAGAACTCCGGCCCCGCTACTGCATAGGTCCGCTCTTGGCCCTGAAGCGGGCATGATCGCCCGAAAAGCGGACATCACGTCACCGTTGTTGAGTTAGCGCCCGATACCCATCGTCCCTCGGCGGGCCTATCCCATTTGAACTTACAGCATTACCGGTACTACGAGTGATTCTCGTTGTTTGCGGGCCCGCGAATCAGACCTCCACGGAGAGAGTCAACTCTCGGTGGTTTCGCGCCCCCGCAACCATCTTAACTTGCTGAGCAAGAACCCCGCCCGAAAGGCCGGGTTTTTTGCTTTCCGCGGCCAGGGCAAGGATGTACGGACCCTATATCAGAGGCCACGGAGGATCGCATGAAGTTGATGACAATTGGAGGAACTGCGCGGGAGGCTGGCGTCGGCGTCGAAACGATCCGCTTCAACGAGCGACGGGGCCTCATCCGGCGGCCCCCGAAGCCCGAGCGCGGCGGCATCGGCAGTATTCCGAGGAAGACATAGGCCGGGTTCGCTTCATCCCGGCAAGCGCAAGCACTCGGTTTCTCTCTGGGCGAGATCGGAGAGCTGCTCACACTACGAGCGGATCCAACGACCGACCCCGGCGATGTCCACGACCGCGTCGGCGACGATGGCGATCGATTCCTTCCTCGCCTTGGCGAACTCCAGCATCGCCGTGAACTCTTTGCGCTCGCCCCGGGTCGAGGACTCAACCAGCTCGAATACCCTGATTACGTCGAGCCCCTTGCGGGTGCAGTAATCGGCGAGGCGCTGGCGAGGATGATCGCCTTCATGGCTTAAGGCCGCTTCAACGGGCTTTGTAGGGCTTGATCTTGGCGACCTGAGCCGAAATGCGCCGTTTGGCTTCGCGCGTGTCGTAGGCGTTCTGGAGGCGCAGGAAATAGCCTTCCGACAGGCGGAAGAACCTGCACAGCCGCAGGTCACTATCCGCCGTGATGTCGCGGGTGCCGTTGACGATGGCGTGAATGCGGTTGCCTGGAACGCCGATCGCATGGGCGAGCTGGTTCTGGCTCATGCCGATCTCGCTCAGGAACTCCTGCTTGAGTATCTCGCCTGGGTGAGATTTTCGAGGCTCTGCCATGGCGACATCCTTCACATCGCTACGGTCCTGGGTGATAGTCCACGATCTCGACCTCGGTCACATCGCCGGCGGCCCATCGGAAGCAGATGCGCCATTGCCCTTGCCATATGCGCTCTCCAACGTCACTGCCCGTGCCCACTCTTCGAGGTTGGTTGATCATGCAACACAAGCCAATTCTGGTGACAATGATGGTTGTCTGTGCCAATTCGGGCGTCGCTTTCGCTCACGGCGGTATCGGAGATGAAGGCGATCTTGGTGGTGGGATTTTTTGGCTTTACGGTGTGATGTTTGCCGGCCTCGCAGGATTCATTCTCTACAAGCTGATCGTAGGCCGCAATGAAACACCGGAAAGGAAGGAACTGAGGCGTCGCCTAGCGGAATTCGACCACGAATTGAAGTCGTGCTTGAAGGAGCTGAAGAATGCCGAAGAGTATCCCTTGGAATGTGGGCTCAGTGATGAACAGCGGCAGCAATTATTGGAATCGGTCGCAGCCATTCACCGACTGATAGAAGAAACAAAACGAAAATTACTTCAACCCTAGAGCACGATGTACCTTTTGCTAATAGGCGGTGTTGGTTCGAAAGAATGCTTTGCAAGTTGAAGGGGCAGCTTGGGTGCGAGTCTCGCATGGCAGTGATGTCTGCGGCTTGGTTCGTTGAGTTCAGGCAGCGATTGCCATGGCTGCTGCACGTGGACTGATGTTGTCGTTGGCCGGTGTGTCGGTTGCGCTGATCAGGGCCTTCCATGCGCGCTCGAAGCGGCCGGATTTGATCAGGGCGCGGAAGGTCAGAACAGCCTGTCCGCCGACGATCCGCCAGCGCATGCCGGAGCGCTTCATGCGCTGTGTCACCAGGGATCTTGTTGGCAGCCTCGACCACGCCTGAGCCGATGGCGATGCCCTCTTCCTTCAGGGCGTGGTAGCGCATGCGATGGCGATGCTTGCGGAAGAAGGCGAGTTCCCGCTCGGTACGCTCACCGGCATCGGCCGCTTCTTTCGCCGTAGCGCGCCGGAGGTCGAGATGGTGCTGGCCGATCCGCAAGGATCGGTGCTCGCGGAGTTGGTGCGCACGGGAAAAAGTGTCGAGGCGGGGTCTTGGCTCGTCGAGGGGATCGGCGAGGACTTCGTGCCGCCCATCTGCGACCTCAGCCTGGTCTCGCAAGTCATCACCGTGAGCGACGCAGAGAGCTTTCACACCGCGCGCGAGCTGCTGCGCCTGGAGGGCCTCCTCGCGGGCTCGTCCTCGGGGACGCTGGTCCACGCGGCGCTCGCCTACTGCCGGGCGCAGAGCGTGCCCAAGCGCGTGGTCACCTTCATCTGCGATAGCGGCAGCAAGTACCTGTCGAAGATGTTCAACGACTATTGGATGATCGATCAGGGATTCATCGAGCGCGAGCGCTTCGGCGATATCCGCGACCTGATCTCCCGGCGCGCGGAAGAGGGCGCGGTGGTGGCCGTGGCGCCCGACGACACGCTCAACACCGCCTACGGTCGCATGCGCCTCTACGATATCTCGCAGCTCCCGGTGCTCGACGGCGAGCAGATCGTCGGCATCCTCGACGAGTCCGATCTGCTGGTCGCCGTCTACGAGCATGAGGAGCGGTTCGCGGCCCCGGTGCGCGACTTCATGACGAGCCGCCTGGAGGTCATCGCGCCGTCGCAGCCGATCGACGCCCTGCTGCCGATCCTGCGCGCCGATCGCGTGGCTCTCGTCGTCGACGGCGACCGATTCCTCGGCGTCGTCACCAGGATCGATCTCGTGAACCACCTGCGCCGCAGGCTCAAATAACCGATGGCCCGAGCCTCCAACCGACCCGCCTTCGCGACCCGCGCCGTTCACGCCGGGCAGCGCCCCGATCCCACCACCGGCGCGGTCATGGTGCCGATCTATGCGACCTCGACCTACGTGCAGGAGAGCCCCGGGGTCCACAAGGGCTACGAGTACGCCCGCACCCAGAACCCGACGCGTGAGGCGTTCGAGGCCTGCGTCGCCGATCTCGAGAACGGCCCTGCAGGCTTTGCCTTCGCCTCCGGCATGGCGGCGATCGCGACGATCCTGGACCTGCTCGATAGCGGCGCCCATGTCATCGCCGGAGACGACCTCTACGGCGGCACCTATCGGCTGTTCGAGCGCGTGCGCAAGCGCTCGGCCGGACTTGCGGTCACCTTTGCCGATCTGTCGCAGCCGGCCGCGCTCGAGGCCGCCATTCGAGCCGACACGCGGATGGTCTGGGTCGAGACACCGACCAACCCGCTGCTGCGCCTCGTCGACCTCGCGGCCGTCGCCGCCATCGCCAAACGACACGGTGTGATCGCGGTGTGCGACAACACCTTCGCCTCGCCCTATCTGCAGCGCCCCCTCGACCACGGCTTCGACCTCGTCGTGCACTCGACGACCAAGTACCTCAACGGCCACTCCGACATGGTCGGCGGCGTCGCCGTGGTCGGCGAGAACACGGAGCTGCGCGAGCGTCTCGCCTTCCTCCACAACGCGGTCGGCGCGGTGAGCGGGCCCTTCGACAGCTTCCTCGCGCTGCGCGGGCTCAAGACCCTGGCGCTGCGCATGGAACGCCACTGCGCCAGCGCCCAAGCCGTGGCCGAGTTCCTCGCCGCCCACCCCAAGGTCGCGCAGGTCCACTATCCCGGCCTTGCGATCCACCCTCAGCATGAGCTGGCCCGCCGCCAAATGGGGGGCTTCGGCGGCATGGTGACGGCAATCCTCCACGGCGGGCTCGTCGAGGCGCGCCGGTTCCTCGAGCGCTGCGAGCTGTTCGCGCTGGCCGAAAGCCTGGGCGGCGTCGAGAGCCTGATCGAGCACCCGGCCATCATGACCCACGCCTCGGTCCTGGCCGGCGATCGCGCCGCACGCGGGATCAGCGACAGCCTGATCCGGCTGTCCGTCGGGATCGAGGACGCGGGCGACCTCATCGCCGACCTCGAGCGCGCGCTGGCCTAGGCGCGCGTCGCGGTCGCGGGCGAAGGGTGCCTGAGTGCGCTCACGGCGCCGCGCCAACTGAACCTCGCCCCGCCGCCGGCGTAGGCGAGCACGCCGGCCGCGGCGAGCAGCGCGAACTCACGCTTGAACGCGTTCAGGTTGGCGATCAACGTGGCATCGAGGCTTACGCGGGTCGCCATGAACCACAGCATGACGAGTGCGGTGGCGAGGCTGGCCGCGCGCCCGCTCACGCCGCCGGCGCCAGCCGCGATCAGCACGCCAAGCGGCACGAGCAGCCAGGGCGTTGCGGCGAAGGACTGGATATGATCGAGTCCCGCGAAGGCGCCGCCGACGAGGAGGGGCAGCGCGAGCGACAGGCGCAGCAGCAGGCCGAGGTTGTTCCAATCGGTTGCGCGCACGCGCGGCGAGCCAAAGAGGCGTGCGTCCAAGCTGGCCGAGCCGGCACCGAGGTTGAAGAGCGCGAACATCATCCCCGAGAGCGCCACGTCGCGCGCCTGCACCAGCAGGGCGGGCGAGGTGTAGGTCGGGACCGCGACCTCCACGCCCGGAGCGGTGACGACCGGGATCGCGATCACGAAGGTCCACAGCAGCAGGCCCCAGACGAGAGCGAGCGGCCGCACCAGGAGGCCGGCGATGAGGGCGATGCCGCTCGCCAGCTCGATCGAGGATAGTGCGGTCAGGAACAGCCACGGCGAGATCCATTCGCCGAGCGCGCCGGCAAATAGATATTGGGCGAAGAAATCGTTGATGTACCCCTGCGGGCCCAAGTAGAGGGCGACGAGCGCCGCGTCGCGCGCCGGGTCGATAAGGTGGCTTAAGCTTGTTCCAGCCGCCGACCAGCAGAACGAGACCGAGACCCGCGCGCAAGGCCAGGGCTATCCAGTCGAGCCGTACGGGCGCCGCTAAATGAGGAGACGTTCTCGCCATCGGGACCCCTCCTTGTGCCGAGACACGGTTCACTCTGAATGTGGGGTCGCGCGGGCCGGAAAGCGTCAGCGCGTGCGGTCACCTCTTCTCACGAGTGCGTGAAACGCGACCTCCAAGATGGCCGCGCGCACCCGACCGGGCGCGTGATATCGTGGACGATGGATCGCTAGCGAGCGGTCCATGGGGAGCGGGATCAGAGATGGGTCTGTACCAGAACTACGTCCTGCCGTGGGCGATCAACCTGTTGATGAAGCAGGAGGAGATGGCGGGGCTGCGCCAGCGCGTGGTACCGGCGGCTCGGGGGCGGGTTCTCGAGGTCGGAATCGGCCGCGGCCTCAATCTGCCGTTCTACGGCAGCGAGGTCGAAGCGGTCGTGGGCGTCGATCCCTTGGCGGAGAAGCTCGAGGAGGCGAGCGAGGCCGCCGCCAGCGTGCCGTTCGCGGTCGAACTCATGGACATATCGGCGGAGGCGTTGCCCTTCGAGAACGAGAGTTTCGATTCCGTCGTCATGACGTGGACGTTGTGCTCGATCCCGGACGCACCAAGGGCGCTCGCGGAAATGCGCCGCGTTCTCAAGCCGGGCGGCGAGCTGATTTTCGTCGAGCATGGCCTGGCACCGGAGGCCACGGTCGCCACGTGGCAGCACCGCCTCAACCCGATGTGGCGGTTCTGCGTCGGCGGCTGCAACCTCGACCGCCCCACGGAGTCGCTCATCCGCGGCGCCGGATTTGCCTTAAGCCGCCTCGAGACCGGTTATCTGATGTCCGGGCCGCGGCCCCTCACCTACCACTACGAGGGCCGCGCCGGGCCGTAAGGAAACCGCCTCAGACCTCGACCGGCAGCGCCGGGTCGTTGCCCCATTCGGACCACGATCCGGCATAGGCGCGGATGCGCGGGTAGCCGAGCGCCTTGAGCACCACGTAGGTGTGCGAGGAGCGGTGGTGGGTTTGGCAGTGGGGGATGATTTCCCTGTCGGGCGTGACGCCGCGCTCCACGAGCAGGGCGCGGAGGTCCGCCTCGGGCTTGAGGCGCATGTTGCGCGCCGTGTCCACGGCCAGCATCCAATCGAAGTTGACGGCGCCCGGGATGTGGCCGCCGCGTGCCGCGCGCCGGTCGGTGCCGCTGAACTCGGCTGGCGTGCGCGTATCGAGTACGACGACGTCCGGCTCGCCGAGGTGGGCCAGCACGTAAGCCTTGTCGGCGATGACCGCGCTGCCGCACACGGCTTGGAAGGCGCTCGGCCGGGGCTCGATCTCGCCGCCCTCGACCGCGTGGCCCTCATTGCTCCAAGCATGGAGGCCGCCGTCGAGCAGCGAGGCCTGCGCGTGGCCGACAAGGTCGAGCGTCCATAGCAGCCGCCCCGCCTTGGTACCGCCGGCGTCGTCATAGGCGACGACGTGACTCGCTGGCGTCATGCCGACGGCCGACAATGCCTCGCTCAAGCGCGCATCGGCGGGCACCAGCCCCATCGCCGGCGGCGCCTGCGCGACGAGAGTCGCGTAGTCGAGGCGCACCGCGCCCGGTACGTGGCCCTGTGCGTGGACGGCGGCGTCGCTGAGATCGACGACGAGGAGCTCGGGCGCACCGAGATGGGCCTCGAGGGCATCGGCCTCGACAATCAGGGGCAGCGAGGGGGAGGTCATGGGCGCGTATTAGTCCGGCCTTGGGGGCCTTGGCAAGGCCTTTGCGGCCATTTGTGGCCTTTGCCCAGCGAGGCTGGGCCGAGGCCGGAGCCTGTGCTATCCTCGCGCTGGCGCTCGGCGCCTGCCCCGCCGAGTTGACATCGTGCACCGCCAACCCAAGTTTGTCGCCAAGGGTCAGTTGTATTCCCCAAGGAGCCGCCGGCATGTTCATTCAATCCGAAGAGACCGCCGATCCCCGTGTGCTGAAGTTCCTGCCCGGCCGCGAGGTGTTGGCCGCCGGGACCCGGACGTTCGCCGATGCCGACGCCGCGGCGGCCTCGCCGCTGGCCGCCCGCCTGTTCGAGATCGAGGCCGTGACGCGCGTGACGCTGGCCGCCGACGCGATCACCGTGTCCAAGTCCCCGGACGCCAACTGGCAGCTCCTCAAGCCCGCGATCCTCGGCGTTATCATGGAGCACTTCATGGCCGGCACCCCGGTGCTGCACGACTCGGCGGCGGCGGCGGAGTCCGCGCCCGAGGCCGAAGGGGCCCTCGTGTTCGATGACAGCGGCGAGGACGTGGCCCAGATCAAGGACCTGATCGAGACGCGCATCCGCCCGGCGGCGCAGCAGAGCGAGGGTGACGTGATCTTCCGCGGCTACAAGGACGGCGTCGTCTATCTCGAGATGGAGGGCGGCGGGTACAACCTGCAGGCCGGCATCGAGAACATGCTGCGCCATTACGTGCCCGACGTGGTGCGAGTGCGCGATTACCGCGACGCCATCCCCAAGCCCGGCCTGGGGACACCCGACGGCATCGCCGTGCAGCGGCTGCTCGACGAGCGCATCAATCCGGCCGTTGCCGGCCACGGCGGCCACATCGCGCTTGTCGACGTGCAGGACGATACCGTCTACATCCGCCTCGAGGGCGGCTGCCAGGGCTGCGGCATGGCCGACGTCACGCTCAAGCACGGGGTCGAGTCGGAAATCCGCGAGGCGGTGCCGGCCATCAGTGCGGTGCTCGACGTGACGGACCATGCCGGCGGCAACAATCCCTATTTCCAGCCCGGCAAGGAGGGCACGAGCCCCCTGTAGGCGCGCCCGCCCGCCGGCCGGGCGGCCGCAGCTCGCGGATTTCACGGCGATGAAGGCCGTTCTTCTGTCAACTTACGAGCTTGGGCGCCAGCCCTTCGGGCTCGCCTCGCCGGCGGCGTGGCTCGCCGAGGCCGGCGCGCAGGTGAGCGTGAACGATCTCGCGGTCGAGGCGCTCGACGAGGCGGCGGTCCGCGCGGCCGGCCTGATCGCGGTCTATGTCCCGATGCATACGGCGACGCGCCTTGCGGGCCTGCTCGCCCAGCGCCTGCGCGCGCTCAATGCGGCGGCGCACCTATGCTTCTACGGGCTCTATGCGCCCATGAACGCTGGTTTCCTGCGCGCCCTCGGGGCCGAGACCATCGTCGGTGGCGAGTTCGAGGCCCCCCTCGTTGCCCTCTATGAGCGCCTCACCGGCTCGCCCACCAGCGGTGAGAGCGGCGAAAGCGGGGACGGCCAGGCCGATGTCGTGCTCGCCAAGCAGCGCTTTCGCGTGCCCGAGCGCGGCGGGCTGCCGCCGCTCGAGAACTACGCCCATCTCGAGATCGGCGGCGCAACCCGCGTCGTCGGCTACACCGAGGCGAGCCGCGGCTGCAAGCACCTGTGCCGCCACTGCCCGGTGGTCCCGGTGTACCAGGGCCAGTTCCGCGTCGTCGAGCGCACGGTCGTCATGGAGGACATCCGCCGCCAGGTCGCGGCCGGTGCGCGCCACATCACGTTCGGCGATCCCGATTTCTTCAACGGTCCGGGCCACGCGATCGCTCTGGCGCGCGCGTTTCACGCGGCGTTCCCCGACCTCACCTACGACGTCACGATCAAGATCGAGCATCTGCTGAGCGCGGAACGCCACTTGCCCACGTTGGCCGACACCGGCTGCCTGTTCGTCACCACGGCGGTCGAGTCGATCGATGATCGGGTGCTGGCGCTGCTCGACAAGGGCCACACCCGGGCCGACTTCGTGCGCGCCGTGACGCTCGCTCGCGCCGCCGGCCTGACGCTGTCGCCGACCTTCATCCCGTTCGCGCCATGGACGACGGCGGCGGGCTACCTCGAGCTCCTCGAGGCGCTCGTCGAGCTCGACCTTATCGCCGAGGTCGCGCCGGTGCAGCTCGCGATCCGGCTCCTTGTGCCGCGCGGCTCGCTGCTGCTGGCCGTGCCCGAGATGCAGCGCCATCTCGGCCCCTTCGACGACGCGGCCCTGTGCTACCCCTGGACCCATCCCGACCCCGCCATCGATCGCCTGCAGGCCCGCGTGATGGGTATCGTCGAAGAGGGCACGGGCCGCGCGCGCAGCGAGGTTTTCGCCGAGCTCTGGCGGGCCGCCCACGAGGCGTGCGGTCGCCCCGCGCCGGCGCTACCAGGCACCGCGCGCGACACCCCGCAGATGAGCGAGCCCTGGTATTGCTGTGCGGAGCCGAGCGCCGAACAGCTCGCGCGCCTGTAGCCTCGGTGCCCGCGGCTAGGCTGGGCGGAGCGTCGTGACCCGACTGCTGTTGCTGGTTCCGACGACCTCCTACCGCGTCCACGACTTCATGGCGGCGGCGCAAGCGATCGGGATCGAGGTTACCGTCGGTGCCGAGCGCCGTCAGGCGCCCGAAGCGCTCGGTGAGAGGCGCACGCTGACGCTCGACTTCGCCGACGCGGCCAGGGGCACGGAGCAGATCGTCGGCTTCGCCCGTACCCACCCGCTAACCGCCATCGTCGCCGCCGACGAATCGGCAACGCTCCTGGCGGCGCAGGCGGCCCGGGCGCTCGGGCTCGCCCACAACGCGCCGGATGCGGTCGCGGCTGCGGGCAACAAGTACGCGATGCGCAAGGCGTTCGCAGCCGCCGGCCTGGCGAGCCCAAACTTCGCGCTGGTCAGGCTCGATGCGGACGCGCACGAAGCAGCGCGCGCCACCCCCTATCCGTGCGTCCTCAAGCCGCTCGCGCTGTCGGCGAGCCGCGGCGTCATCCGTGGCGACGACGCGCCCGCCTTCGTTGCCGCCTTCGCGCGCATCCATGCGCTGCTCGCGACCGCGCGAGAGCCCGTGCGGCCCGACCTCGTCGCGCATCTCCTGGTCGAGAGCTACATCCCCGGCGTCGAGGTCGCGCTCGAAGGGTTGCTGGTCGCCGGGGAATTGCAGGTGCTGGCGCTGTTCGACAAGCCCGATGCGCTTGAGGGCCCGTACTTCGAGGAGACGATCTACGTGACCCCGTCGCGCCTGGCTGCGCCGGTGCAGGCCGAGGTGATCGCAGCGGCGCGCCGGGCGGCAGCGGCCCTCGGGCTCACGGAGGGCCCGGTCCACGCCGAGTTTCGCGTCAACGAGCAGGGCGTGTGGGTGCTCGAGATGGCGGCGCGCTCGATCGGAGGCTTGTGCGGGCGCACGCTGCGCTTCGGCGCCGGTATCAGCCTCGAGGAGCTGATCCTGCGCCACGCGCTCGGGCTGCCGCTCACGGAGCTCGCCCGCGAGGGTCGCGCCGCCGGTGTCATGATGATCCCGATCCCCGGCGCCGGCACCTTGCGTGCGGTCGGCGGAGAGATCGAGGCGCGCGGTGTCCCCGGTATCGAGGACGTGCGCATCACCATCCCCGTCGGCCAGCCCGTGGTGCCGCTACCCGAGGGCGACCGCTACTTGGGCTTTCTCTTCGCCAGCGGCGAAGCGCCAGCGGCGGTCGAGCGCGCCCTGCGCGAGGCCCACCGCCGCCTCCACTTCACCATCAAGCCCTAGGCCGCGCGCTGGCGTCTGCGGCGCCACCAGGGGCCGACCAGCGCCGGCGGGTAGTCGAGGGCGTGGGCGTCCATGACGAAGTCGCGGACGTAGCTGATTTTAGCCGGCCTCGCCCGCTTGAGGGCGCGCAGCGCGTAACAGTAGGCGTACGCCCGGCGATAAGCTTGGAACCCGTCCCAGTCGTAGACGTGCGTCTCATATTTGGCCGCCAGCCACTGGAACAGCGTAAGGCAGTTGTCAATCGGCTGGGGATCCTTTGGTTGAAACCCCTTCCCTGATGGGATCTGCCTCCCCTGCCAAACGTACGTGTATAGCGTGTGGCGGAGCTCAGGCGGAAACGGCTTGGCGAGCAGAGCGTCGATCTCGTCGAGGCTTTCGATCCCGATCTCCGGCGCCCACCACACCGGATAACGCTCGGCCGAGCCGGCCGGGGCGGACAGGACGCTGGCGCATGCGCAGAGCGCGCCGGCTAAGGCGGCTATGATTCGAGTGCGCGCCATGGGCCAGATGTTAGCGCCGAACCACGCAACCAGAAAGTGCACTGTCGCTGCCAAAAGCGGCCGAAAAGCCATCAACGGGACGTTCGGCCAGCTCGATGCGGTGATGGTGGGGCCCGTTGCCGAGGCCATGGGTGCCGTCACGACCATCATGGAGCGCGGCATGGGGCGCGTCGCCCGCGTGGTCGGCGACATGGTGAGGTCGAACGAGTTCGAGTTCAAGCGCCTGCGCGACATCGCCTCCAGCATCCTCGACGACATCGCGAGCGACATGCTGCGCGTCGGCGTCGTCGCGCCGCTTTCGGAGCTGCTCAGGGGCGGCCTCACCGGTATCTTCGGCAAGCAGCACGGCGGGCCGGTGCTGCCGCGCATCCCCTATCTCGTGGGCGAGGCGGGGCCCGAGCTGTTCGTGCGCGCCGCCGCCGCCGCCCGGCCGGTCGTCCACTTCCATCAAACCTTCAACTTCGATTTCCGCGGCGCGAGCCCGGCGGCGGTCGCCGTGCTCGCGCCGCGGGCGATCGCATCATCGCGCGCACCAAGGCCGCGATCCTCGACGACATCCTGCGCAACGGCCCCATCGGCCGCGCCGTCCGCTGAGGGCGGCGCATGCTTTTTGACGCCAGCAGGTCGCCCCCCTCCCAACCCTCCCCCACGAAGGGGGGAGGGAGAATGCGGTGCGCCCATAGCCCCCCCCCCTCGATGGGGGAGGGTTGGGGAGGGGGTGATCACCGCATCCGGCCAATAACAACCAGCGCATCTGCATCAACATCGACGGAGAAGCATCATGACGGCAGGCGATCCCACCCGCGCGGACATCGAGTGCAAGGCGGCGAAGCTCGGCGGACCCGCCTGGGCGCGCCAGTTCTGCGAGCGCATCGAGCAGGTCGCGCTGCTCAAGGCGCGCGCGACCCCGCGAGCCGTGCTCGCCGAGGAGCTACTCCGCCTCGGCGCGGCGCGCTGGGCGGTGGCGCCCGCGGGCAACAAGGAGATCCTCGTCAAATCCGACACCTGCCACCCCTTCATCGACTTCAGCCAGGAGACCTTCAGCCGCGACATGACCGCGCCCGAACACAAGGACTACGTGAACGAGCTCCTGGAACACCTAAAAGGGGTGGAAAACTACCGCGGCAACTACATCGGCTTCATGCACCTCGACGGGGGCGGCGAGATGACCGTCGGCTTCGGCCATTGGCTCCCCGATGTCGGGGAGGCGCATCGCCTACGCGACTACTTCGTGCTCAAGGTGGGCGGCGCGCCGGCCTCGGACAAGGTCCTAAGCGACGATTTCGCGAGAGTCACGCACCAGGGCGAAGTAAACAAGCCGTGGCTAGCCCACAGCGAAACCGAGGCCGAGATCAGAGAGAACAGGGCCATAGAACTCGCCCTAATAGATATCGACATAAAGATCAAAGAGGTCAGGAGACGGAAGGAATTCAGCGCTTTCGACACGTACCCCCACGAAGCCAAGCTCGCGGTCCTCGACATGGCCTACCAGCTGGGCGCCAAGGGTGCGGAAGACCATCAAGAGGGGAAATTCGGCAAGGCGGTCAATACGAGGAATTGGAAGCGGGCGGCGGCGCTGTCACATCGCACACAGGCTCAAGCCGAGAGGAACGACAAGACCCGCGAATGGCTGCTCGAGGCGGCCAAGCAGGAGCCCTGTTGGGTCGACTTCAAGAAACGTGTCGAGCTCAAGCCGGTCATTCAATGGGGCCGGGGCGCGAACCCGGCCCTCCCCCTCGATGCGGGCCCCATCCTGTTGTGAGCGCGGGCCGCGCGGACCCCGCCTTGTGGTAGCGTTGCGCCAACCTTAGCGCGGCTCCCACAGCTCGCCGGGATCCGCTACGCAACGCCGGCGCTCGCCGTATTGCGGGCTCAGGAACTCGGCGACGCGGAGCACCTCGTCGCCACGGCGGCGAGACACCAGGAAGTATTCGGATTCCCTGGTGTCCGGGGAATAGTCCACCGAGGTCACGCGGAAGAGGAGGTCGTCCAGGCTGTCGCCGTTGAAGTCCCCCCGGCCGATGATTTCCACGACATGGAAGGGGCGTCTGTCGCCCGAGACCCAGGCTTGAAGCACGAGCGTGTAGCGGTTCTCCGCCACCACCACCCCATGGCCCCCGCCCCCGGACCCGCTCTCCAGAAGGAACCGGTTCCAAGGAGCTCCCTCGCGATTCGCTCGTAGGGCCCGCGGATACGAGTAGGGATTGCACCACCAGGGACCGAGCAGCGCCGGCAGGTAGTCAAGGGTGTTCTCGTCCATGACGAAGTCGCGCACATAACTCACCTGCGCCGGCCTGGCGCGGCCGAGCGCGCGCAGCGCGTAACAGTACGCGTACGCCCGGCGAAGGGCCTCGAGCCCATCCCAGTCGCCGACGCGCGACTTATAGTCGGCCGCCAGCCACTCGAACAGCGCCAGAGGTCGTGTCCCAGGACGTGGTGTAGGAGTTGTTGGAGCCTCTGGTAGCTGTGGGTAGGCGGCTTGCCGTAGCGACCGCCGAGAGTCTGGCGTAGGCAAGCCGGCTATCCACAGCGGAGGCCATCGCGGTTCCGGTTTAGGGTTGGGCTAGTGCAAACCAACCTGACCCGAAGGAGAACCACGATGACCCAGGACATGATGACCCTGCGCGCGCTTTTGGAGAAGAGCTCCGATGCCGATCTGCTTTGCGAGATGATCGGCTTCACGGCCGAGCGGCTGATGGCACTGGAGGTCGAGGGCCTGACCGGCACCGGGCACGGCGAGCGCTCGGCGGATCGTATCACCCACCGCAACGGCTACCGCGACCGGTCCTGGGAGACGCGGGCCGGCACGGTCGAGCTGAAGATCCCGAAGCTGAGGAAGGGGAGCTACTTCCCGGGCTTCCTGGAGCCGCGGCGGATGGCCGAGAAGGCGCTGGCTGCGGTGATCCAGGAGGCCTACATCCAGGGCGTGTCGACCCGCTCGGTCGACGACCTGGTGCAGGCCATGGGCATGTCGGGCGTCTCCAAGAGCCAGGTCTCCAGGCTGTGCGGCGAGATCGACGATAAGGTCAACGGCTTCCTCGATCGACCGCTGGAGGGCGACTGGCCCTATCTGTGGCTCGACGCCACCTACGTGAAGGTGCGCCAGACCGGACGCATCGTCTCGGTCGCGGTGACCGTGGCTGTGGCCGTCAACGACCAAGGCCGCCGCGAGGTCCTGGGCGTGGCGATCGGCGCGTCGGAGGCCGAGACCTTCTGGACCGAGTTCCTGCGCTCGCTGGCCCGGCGCGGGCTGCGCGGCGTGAAGCTGGTGATCTCCGACGACCACTAAGGGCCTGAAGGCCGCCGCGACCCGGATCCTCGGCGCCACATGGCAGCGCTGCCGCGTGCACTTCGCCCGCAACCTGCTGGCCCATGCCGGCCGCCAGGGCCGGCGCGTCGTCTCCGCCTTCGTCGCCACCGCCTTCGCCCAGGAGGACGCCGACAGCGCGAAGGTCCAGTGGCGCCAGGTCGCCGACCAGCTCAGGCCCAAGGTGCCCAAGCTGGCAGTTCTCATGGACGAAGCCGAGCACGACGTCCTCGCCTACATGAGCTTCCCCAGGGAGCACCGCCAGAAATTGCACTCCACAAACCCGATCGAACGGCTCCATGCCGAGGTCAAGCGTCGCACCAACGTCGTCGGTATCTTTCCCAACGAAGCCGCCATCACACGGCTCGTCGGCGCCATCCTTCTCGAGCAGAACGACGAGTGGGCCGTCTCAAGGAGATACATGACGCTGGAATCCATCGCTCCGCTGAGCGATGGTGTCCCCATCACGCTGCCCACCGTGGCAGCCTGAACGTCCCGGCCCTACCCGCCGGGAGCCGCGTAGAGCGCAACGCTCTTACACCACTCCGCGGGACACGATCGGAACGCGCGGGTTGTCCGAACCACAATGATTCTCGGCCGACGGCGGATCGCAGTACGTGGTGCGCCAAAGCGTGTGAAGCGGAAGAACGGGCGAAAAGCGCCCGTTGCCGCTCGAAGGTCGACTTTCGACGGTAAAGCGGCCCTACCGGCGACCCGGTTCGAACTTCGCCTCATAGCCAGCAGCAGACCTTTAGCCTGCGCGTTGCGTCTCCCCCATTGCGTCCGCTGCGCGTCGGTATAAGCACCGGTTCGGAATTCTGATTGTCAGGGGAAGGTCTAGGATCGGCCGTCAACAGGGGGGAATTCCATGAGAGCCGTTCTATCGAGCGCCGCGATCGCCTCGGCATATTCAGCGACCGCCGCGACGCCCTTCGGGCTTAGCGCGTAGACGCCCGTCCGTACGCGGTCGAACCAGCCATAGTGGTCATCCGCCATCAGCCGCCGCGCCTTCTCCACGCCCGTCCACGTCGCCACCTCCGACGCCTTTGTCGGGCCGTGTTCGTGAAGAAGTTGCACGCATCTCAGCGCATCCTGGCGATAGGCCGTCATCAAGCCACGCCGCGTGGACCCACCGGAATTGGGATCGCCGACCCGTCTGGCGAACTCCTGCAGCAGGCGCCCGCGCCGGGCTTTTGACTGGCGCGGGCGATAGGGTACCGGGTCGCAATGGATCTGAACAAAGTCGTCGTCGGCGCGCACCGTGATCAGCCCCAATCCGAGGCGGCGGCACAGACCCAGGTTGTTGCGCAGCGCTTGTTGAAACGCTTGGCCCGCGCCGTGCGGGACGGTGATGTAGACAGCGTCCGTCAATCGCTGCCGGTCGATCGCCTGATGGAACAGCGACAGCCCAAAGCCGGTCTTGAGTTCAACGACGACGGGATCGTCGCCAGCGCGTACGGCGAGGACATCGGCCGCGCCGATCTCGCTCTTTACTTCGTAGCCCTGCTCTTCGAGCAGTCGCTTGATGGGTCGATAAAGGTCGGTCTCTCGCAGTCCGGGTGCCGCCATGCCCATCCATACCGTGCGGAACCACGATACGGCAATCCGCATGCCGTTCGCCAACGGCGCCGGCGAGCGTCACTGTCGGATGGCCGCGTAGGGTGAAGCGCTCATCCCGGCATCGAAGCCACGGCTCCTCGACTCTTCGCCCGATGAGGGCCTCGGGCGATGGGCGACTGGGTTCCCCTTGCCGCGGCGCGCTCCGAGGTGGCGGCCGTTGGCCCGATATGCGGGGTAGAGCGGACATTGTCACGCCAAATGTCTGCTGTTCACCAGAAACCGGTCGTAATTTGCTCCCTACCCTGACGACCGGAACTAGCCATAACCGCTCATTCGCGGCGAGCCAGCACCACAGCCTCCGCGTTTATGAGAGCCCGCCCAAACGCGGTGCTATCAAAACCCCCTCAAAACTCAAAGGTTTTGGCGGGGGCTTTTGCAAACCTCTTAGAGATCGATCTTTTGGAGCGCGGGAGGCCCGTCAAAACGGACCAGACCGTGTGAAAACCCGGTTCAAGATTCCCCACCGTGCAGTGCCAACGTATTCTTGGCATGGCACATATCTCAGCCGTGTTCACTATTGCGATTTACGCGGGATAAGGGGAGGGCGCCGAGGTTACGTGGCGCAGCCGCGGCTCGCACCCGCGTATGGCTTCGCGGTCAACCCGTCACCTCGTAGCTTGTCATCCTCATGTCGGCGCCGGCATCGCGGAGCGCCTTGAGCGGCTGGTAGGCGTCGGAGCCGTACCACTCGTCGAGCTTCGCGAGGCTCGGGAATTTCACGATCACGGCGAGCTCGTGGTCCGCGCTCTCGCCGGTCAGCGCCTTATCGGCCTTGCCGCGATGGACGAGTTCCGCGCCGTAAGGCGCTGCGACCGCCTGCGTCTTAGCGAGATACTCCTGGAATTTTGCTGGGTCCTTGACGGTGATACGGGCGATCATCAATGCGCTCATGTCATTCTCCATTGCGTGGCTGGGCAACAACCAGGATTTAGGTTTGAACTTGAAAAAATCAAGTTAAAAAATGATATATTAAACGATCCGACGAAATTCCTCGGGTCGACGATGGTGTGAGGGCATGGCAGGACCGCGCCGATATCAGCTTCTTTGTCCCATTGCCCGCGCGCTGGATCGCGTCGGCGACCGCTGGACGTTGTTGATCCTGCGTGATCTTCACGCGGGGCCGGCGCGCTATTCCGACCTCTTGAGTGGGCTCGAGGGCATCGCCTCGAACCTGCTCACGACCCGACTGCAACAGCTCACGGCGGACGGGGTGGTGCGGCGGCGGGAGGCGGACTACGGGGTCACGCTCTATGAGCTCACAGAGCTCGGCGCGCGCTCAGGGGATCTCCTGTTCGAGCTGGCGCGGTTCGGCGGGCGCTTTCCACCGGATGAGGAAACGCGCCCACCGGTCAATCTGCGCACGATCGCCGTGACGCTACAGACGGCCTGCCAGCGCGTGATGACGCCGGAGGACGAGGTGACGGCCGGGTTGGTGGTCGACGGCGAGCCCTTTACGCTCAGCGTGCGCGACGGCGCGGTCCACGTCCATGTCGGTGCGCCCGATGCGCCCGACGTCGTACTGACAACCGCCTATGAACCGATGATGGCCGTCGCGGACGGGGTCATCACTTTGGAGGAATTCGGCGCCGAGCACGTCACGCTGACGGCCGACGATCCGGCTCGAGGCGCACGGCTCATGAGCCTGCTTGCGCGGGCAATGAACCTCCTCACGAGCGACCGGTGATCGCGGGCGACGCGCGAACTGTTCGGCACCGTGTCGGGCGTCCGTGGCTTCGCGTTGGAGAAGGGAGTCGTAGTTGGAGGTGTTCCGGTCGAGGAGACCATCCGAAAGAATTGTAATTTCTAATGGGGCCCTCTTCGTCCGCAGTAGGTTTAACGCAGTTGGTTTTGGCGGGGGTTTCTGAGCGCCGCAATAAAGGCCGTCTTTGAAAACCGGTGCTGCTGACTACGTCTGTGCTCTACCGCGTCTACCTACGGCGAGTTGTGGGTCCCTAAAGCCTGCCGCGTGCGTCAAGTCAGGCACCAATGTCCGAGTTGGGTCAGGATCAGACGAACGGCGGAACCGCCGGTCAGGTCCGCTCCCTAAGGTGAAGCAGACGAAGTGGGGGGCGAAGCGGACGTTGTCGCTCGAAAGTCTGCTTTCGGGGGTAGATCGGTCGTATCGGCGACCTGGTCCAAACTTCGCCTCGTAGCCAGAAGCAGACAAAACCGGCATCGGGCGCGGGTCGACTTCAATAGCGAGTATCGCTTTCGGGGGCCGCTGGTCGATCAGAAGGCGCTTCCGGCCGCGTGTGCGCAGCTAACACGAGGGCAGGTCCGGTCGCGGCGTTGCCGGCACTCCTTTCCGTACGAGTGTTGACAAGGCTCCTGCGGCCCGGTCGTATTGGGCGGCAAGGGTCGACGTCGAGCCGATCTGCCACAGGAGTCGAGGCCGCAGGGCGACGAGACACCCGGTAGGCTTGCGGGCGCGTCGATCACGCCCGCTGGCGGTCCGGCAAACCAGCGGCTCATTCGATGAGGAGGATACCCAATGATTCTGCGCAAGCTTTACGCCATTGCGGCAGCCACGGCGCTGACTCTATGGGCCGGTCCGGTCACGGCGGACACCGTCGGTTCCGCCTGCACCGGAGGCCCGCCCGAGAGCACCAAAGTTGTCGTCATGAACGACTGGCTCCCGGTGACCCAGCAGGCCCCGCTCTGGGAGGCCAAGCACAAGGGCTTCTACAAAGACGAGGGTCTCGAGGTCGAGCTGATCGCGCCGGCAAACCCGGCCGACCCGATCAAGCTCGTGGCCATGAAGCGGGTGAACTTCAGCATCACCTACGTGCCCGAGATCATGATCTCGCAGGAGCTGACAATCCCGGTGGTTTCAGTGGCAATCATGCTGCAGGAGCTCAGCTCGGGCCTGTTGTTCATGCCCGACCAGGACATCAAGACCGCCGCTGATCTGCGCGGCAAGATTCTCGGCGTCGGGACCAAACGCGATGCCCAGGCCTATCTCTCCTCCGTGCTCGAGGCCGGGGGGCTGAAGCGCAAAGACGTGAAGGTCGTGGATCCCGGTTTCGCGGGCCTCGCCCTGCTCATGGCCCGCAAGATCGATGCCTCGCATGCGCTCACCTTCAGCGAGCAGCTGACGCTCTCGGCTCGTCTCAAGAAAGAGGGCAAGCCGGCGGCTAAGATCCTCCTGTACAAGGATTACGGCGTGCCGCCGTTCTACTACACCCTGCTGGCGGCGAACCGCGACTGGCTGCAGGACAATTCGCAAACGGCGTGCCGGTTCCTCAAGGCCACCCTGAAGGGCATGAAGTCGGTGTTGGCCAGGCCCGACGAGACCATCGATTTCATCACCAAGGCGCGTCCGGGCGCGCTGACGATGGACGAGAACTGGGCCAAGTGGAACGGCCACAAGGATCTATACCCGGGCAAGGGCGGGAAATATTTGCTCCAGGACATGGACACTTGGCAAGCGGCCCAGGATTGGGCGCTCAAGCGCAAGCTCGTCAACGCGCCCGTCGGGCCGGCGTCGGACTACTTCACGAACGCCTACCTGCCGAAACAGTAGGCGCAACCGGTATCGCCACGGGTGGAACCTGATCGTGGTCCACCCGCGGCGACGCCGGGAACACCCATGAGGCCGACATGACCGCCGCCGGGCGCCCGGCGCGCATGGCCGCGCACCCGGGCGGTGCGACGCCTGCTCGAGCAGCCAAGCTCCGCGCGCGGGTTCACGCGATCTGGCCGGCGGCGCTACTGGTCACGACCGGAATCGCCTTTTGGGAGCTGTTCGTGATCGTCACGGGCATGCCCGATTACATCCTGCCGCCGCTCAGCAAGATCGTCGAGATCGGTATCGTCAAAGCCGGCGACACCTTCCTCCCCAATGCCTGGGTCACGCTCCAGGAGATCCTCGCCGGCTTTGCGCTCGGCGTCGCTACGGGCTTCTCCTTGGGCACGGCGATCTTCTTTTCCAGCGTTCTGCGCCGCGGGCTGCTGCCGTTCGTCGTCGCCTCGCAGGCCGTCCCAGTCATTGCCATCGCGCCGATACTCATCATCTGGTTCGGCTTCGGCATGCTGCCCAAGGTCCTGGTGACCGCGCTCCTGTGCTTCTTCCCGCTGGTGGTCAACTCGATGGCGGGCTACGCCTCGGTCGAGAGCGAGGCGCTCAATCTGATGGAGTCTCTCGGTGCCAAGCGGCGGCAGGTCTTCTTCAAGGTGCAGTTTCCGGCCGCGTTGCCTCACATTTTCTCGGGCCTGCGGCTGGCCGCGGCGGCAAGCGCGATCGGCGCCATCGTCGGCGAGTGGGTCGGCGCCGACAAGGGGTTGGGGCCCGTCATCATGTCGGCCAATTCGGCGTTTCTTACGGGCGACATCTTCGCCGCGATCTTCTATCTCGCGACCATGGCGATCGCGCTGTTCCTGCTCGTCGGCCTCGTGGAGCGGCTGGTTATCCCCTGGTACTTCCTGGCCCGGAGCAAAAAGCCGTAGCGCGACGGTGTGGCGTGATAGGGTATCGGGCCGAGAAGGAACCCTTCTTCTTTGTCGTAGCTCCATGGGCGACATGAACGACCTCACGTGGCCGGCGTCGGACTACAGCCGCGTTCCCTACCTCGTCTTCAACGACCCCGACGTGTACGCGCGCGAGCAGGAGCGGATCTTTCAGGGCCCCGTGTGGTGCTATCTCGCCCTCGAGGCCGAGCTTCCCAAACCCGGCGACTTTCGGTCGACCTACGTGGGCGAGACGCCCGTGGTCGTCAGCCGCGCCACTGACGGCACCCTCCATGCCTTCGTCAACCGCTGCGCCCATCGCGGCACCATGGTGGTGCGCAAGCTGCGCGGCAACGCGACCGATCACACCTGCATCTACCACCATTGGTGCTACGATCTCACGGGCAAGCTGATCGGCGTGCCCTTCCAGCGCGGCGTCGCCGGTAAAGGCGGCATGCCGGAAAACTTTAGGAAAGAGGATCACGGCCTACGGACGCTCAAGGTGGCGAGCTATCGGGGCGCGATCTTCGGCTCCTTTCGCGACGACGTCGAGCCGCTCGAGGACTTTCTCGACGAGGCCAACCGAGACTATCTCGACCTCTTGCTCGGCAAACCGATCGAGATCCTCGGCTATTGGCGCCAGCGCATTCCCGGCAACTGGAAGTTCTACTTCGAGAACCTCATGGACTCCTACCATGCCGGGCTGCTGCACCAGTTCCAGACCACCTTTGGGATCATGCGCACGACGCAGAAGGGCGAGTCGCTGATGGACAAGTGGCGCCGCCACCGCGTGGTCTACACCCAGTTCGGCAGCGACGATGCGGCCTCGGACGGCAACCAGGACCTGAAGGACCTCGGCGTCTTTCATGAGTCAATGTCGCTCGCCGATCCGAGCCTCTTGGAATTCCGCGACGAGACCGGCGACGGGCGAGCCATCATGATGATGGCCCTGTTTCCGAGCGTCCTCTTCCAGCGCCTGTCGAACACGCTGGCGACACGCCAGATACGGCCGCGCGGGCCCAACGAGTTCGAGCTCTACTGGACCTGTTTCGGCTATGCCGACGACGATGCGGCGTTGCGCGCCCTGCGCCTCAAGCAGGTCAATCTGATCGGTCCGGCGGGGTATGTCTCGATCGAGGATGGTGAGGCAGGGGCGCTCATCCAGCGCGTGCTCGGCCGCGAGAAGGAGCGCCACTCGGTCATCGAGATGGGCGGCACGGGCGCGATCGAGAATCAGGACACGCCCTTGACCGAGGTGCCGGTGCGCGGGTTCTGGCGATTTTACTGCCACCTGATGGGGTTTCCGGCGCAGGACGGATCGGTGTGGCGCCCGGCGTGAGCCGAAAAGCGGAAATCATCGACGGCCGCATCGTCCAGCAGATCACGGGCCTTCTTTACGACTACGCCCACTGTATAGACGACGACCGGCTCGAGGAGTGGCCCGACTTCTTCGTCGAGGACTGCTGCTACAAGATCGTCCCGCGCGAGAATACCGATCAGGGCCTCTCGCTCCCGATCCTCTACTTCGACAACAAGGACATGCTGCGCGATCGAGTGCTCGTGCTGCGCGAGGCCCTCGTCTACAACCTGCATTTCGACCGCCACCTGGTGAGCAACATCCGGCTGGCCCGTGAGGCGGAGGGTGCCTACCGCGTGTGGTCGAGCTTCGTCGTCTATCAGACCGATGCCGAGGGCGAGACCCAGCTGTTCAGCGCTGGTAAGTACGAAGACAAGGTGGTGTTCGTGGACGGGGCGCCGAAGTTCAAGGAGAAGACCGTCCTCATCGACACCTACGCCGTCCCCAACATGATCTCGACCCCGCTGTAGCCAGCCCCGCGCGGCCCCTGTGACCGTGTACGCGCAGCGCCCGGGAAGTCCGGAAAGAATCAGGGGCGGACGACCGGGTGGATCGACAGGACCGTCTGCTCCCTCAGGTGAAACAGTCGAAATGGGGGCAAAGCGGGCGTTGCCGCTCGAAGGTCGGCTTTCGCGGATAGAGCAGCCGTACCGGCGACTTGGTCCCAACTTCGCCTCCTAGCCAAAAGGAGACACTGCACCTTCTCTCCGATTTCAGCGGGGTTACCAGGGTGTAGGGCCCTTGCCTATCCGGTTAACGTCCATGACCGCTACATGTAGGGTGCCGCCACTCTCCCGAGTAAGGCTCGTCCCCCTAGGTCAGCGCACCCTACGGGGCCGGCAAGAGCCGATCGAGGTGTTTCGCCTCGAGATTCCTTGATCGACCCTTATCGCGTGAGGGCCGCGGCGAGCCGCTTGGGGCCACCGCGCGATCGCTCTCCGTGATCCAAACGCACAGGAGGTCGTCGGGCAGGTCCTCGCCCGGCTCAAAGCGCGCCGTGACCCAGCCGTGCTTGCCCATCCCGTAGTGGGTCGGTGATGTAAACGGATACTCGAGCGCGAACGCCTTCGACGCCGGAAGCTTCACGCTCATCACGAACGCGCTCCCCTCGCCGCCGCCCATGAAGACGAATGTCTTGCCTCTGACCTTGATCGCGCGCTCACCCCACGGCGTGTCCTCGGTCGCTTCGGGGAAGCGCAGCGCGAAGTCTCTGATCTCGGCTTCGGCGCCAACAAGCTCGGGCGGGGGACGCTTGTCCTTCATAGCGGGGGTTCCGGAACCGGGTAGATTCTCTCACGCGCCCCAGAATGTTAGGGGACTTATACCTGCTACTTGACAACCCCCGCCTCTAGCACGGCGAAGGCATAGGCTTCTGCCCGCGTTATCAACCTGATTTTGATGCAATGATAGGGGCCGTTGAACGCTGTACCCTTGAGGGGGGACCAGCGTTCCGTGGGTTCGAATCCCACTGCCTCCGCCACCAACCCGCATGGTTACCTTGCCGTGCGTGTATCAGGTGTCAACCCCTAAACGCACGGAGGAGAGATGACGACAATCACTATAGTGAATGTGGAACACAGGCTCGACGAATTGACGCAAGAGCATGAAGACCTTCTGGAACGCGCCGCCAGCGTCGAAGAAAGGATCGCTGCTTTCCGATTGGTACTTGCAGAATGCGGTGATGATGCGGCGATACCGGAAATCAACCTGTCCAGCTTGCCCTTGGAAGATGCGCTGGTAGCGTTTGCGGAGCGCAACGATGGCGAGTTAAGCACCTATCAGGTGAGGCCCGTGCTTATCGACGCCGGATTGCTGAGAGGTGAGCCGAGAGATATTTCGCTCCAACTCTACCAAACCTTGTCCGGCTCTAGACGTTTTGAGCAGACTGGGCCGCGTGGCCGTTACCGGCTTGTGCCCATGCAGCGCCAAGATGATAACGAACCCGAAACGGCGATAGGGATGGGGATTACGTAATACCGTCGCCGCACCCGACGCCCGCCGGGCGTGGTGGGTCAAGGGAAAGCGATCTTGTCAAGTAGCAGGTATAAGTCCCAATGTTAGAACCGTCCGCGCCCCGTCTCATTCGGTTTCTGGTCGCTGGTCGTCTTCAATCGGCGGTCGCCGTATTCTCACGCCATGCTGGCCAGTTCACGTCCTTCGTTGACAACACCTCCAGTGCTTCAAGATCAGGCATGCGGTCCAGGAAAAGGATCAGATTGGCACATGACCATCTGGCACTCAGCACGATCAGGCCCTCCATGTCCAGGAAACGAGCCGCGGCGCCAACTGCTTGGGTCCGTGAGTGGTCGCCTCTGCGGAACGCTTCTTCGTCGACGCCAACCTGCGTAAGGGCCTCGATATCGTCGAACACCAGGGTCCGCTCCGCGCGCACGTGCAGCTTGTTTATGGTGACGTTCGATGACGAGAACACCGGAGCCTTGGAGAGGTGGTAGTAGATTTCGGCCAGCGCCCCGTTTTCGTCCAAGCTTGTGTACAGCGCTTCGAAGTCGTTCGGGGGGTGCCATCGACCACCGCCGGTTCCACCAGCCAAGGGATCCCGGTTTGTCCAACTAACCCGCCACACCACGCCATCGAACGTGTGTGGACGCCCCCGTTGATGCAAGCAGTTTTTGGTCGGCTCGGTGCATGCGGTCAGGTGCTGTCGTGTGTCCGGCCTCTCTATGCGGCAGATGACACGCCGCGGGCCCGTATGGAGATACGCGGATTGGGTCCAAATCGGTTACGCGAGCTTGAAAGCTCTCCGTTCGGATGCTGGTTTTCCCAACCCGGTCTCGTTGACCTTTGCCCTTACCTGTCCTCCGTCGTGCCCACATCCCCGACGGCTTCCCGCACTTCGCCGTTCTCTCAGGCGGTGGCGGGAGCCCGGTAGCTCTCCTTCTTCGTCAGTAGCGCCCAGACGATGCGCGCCATCCTGTTGGCCAGCGCCACCGCGACGAGCATCCTCGGCTTGCGCGCCAGCATCCCGGCCAGCCAGGGGTCCGTCGTCACGCCGCGCCGAACCGCCCAGCGGACCACAGTCATCGCGCCTGTGATCAGCAGCCGTCTCAGATCGCGCTGGCCCATCTTCGATATCTTGCCCAGCTTCGGCTTGCCGCCGGTCGTGTGCTGGCGCGGCACGAGGCCGAGCCAAGCGGAGAAGTCGCGGCCGCGCCGGAAACTCTCCATCGGCGGTGCGAAGGCCTGGATTGCCATCGCGCTGATCGGCCCGATCCCCGGCACGCTCATCAGGCGCCTCGCCTCCTCATCCTGCCGTGCTCTCACGTGGACCTCCCTCTCCAGGCCCGCAATCTTCGCATCGAGGCCGGCGATCTGCTCAAGCAGAAGGCCGGCCAGCTCGCGGACCGCTTCCGGCAACCTCGAAGCCGGTCCCTCAAGCGCCGAGGCCAGCCGGCCGACATGAGCCGGCCCCTGCGGGGCAATGACACCGAACTCCGCCAGATGGCCGCGCAGCGCATTAATCGTCTGGGTGCGCTGGCGCACCAGAAGATCGCGCGTCCGGAACAGCATGCCCCGAGCCTGCTGTTCCTCCGTCTTCACAGCCACAAAGCGCATGGTCGGCCGCGACGACGCCTCGCAGATCGCCTCCGCATCCGACGCGTCGTTCTTTTGCCGCTTGACGTACGCTTTGACGTAGATCGGTGGGACCAGTCGCACCGCATGGCCGAGACTGCCGATCTCCCGGCCCCAATGGTGCGCGCCGCCGCACGCCTCCATCGCCACCGTGCAGCGTGGCTGCGCAGCCACAAAGTCCAACAGCTTCGCCCGGCTCAGCTTCTTGCGGAACGCAACCGACCCATCCGCCCGCGCACCGTGCAGCTGAAAGCTGTTCTTCGCCAGATCGATCCCGATCATGTGAACCTGTTCCATGGACGCCCCCTTCCTCGCTTGGCGTTAACAACACCGCCAACCTGGCACATCGCGATGCCGTCGGGAGGGGCGTCCATCCCATCGGTTGAGGCTCCAGCGCCTCCAGGGCATCGAGCAGGTCCGGGTCGTGAACGCGAGCGTCGGACACGATCTGAGTTGCTAGATGTATGCGGTGTCGCCAAAGCGTTCGATCGCCTCCAGGACGACCTCGGTGTGGCCACTATGAATCAGATCGATTGCGCGTTGGCCGTCCAGCAGCTCGTTGCGCGAGTTGAGCCAGAATCTTATCTCGTCGGCCGCGTAGAATTCGCCGAGCTTATCGACTACGTAGCGCAGATCAGACAAAACGAGCTGCGCCTTCGGTTGCGGCGAGTGTGATCCGGCAGACCATCTCGTGATGGTCGCCTTCGAGACATTCATGATATTCGCGACGTCTACATTCTTGAGACCGCCGCGATCTTTCAGGTCCTCGATCGTCTTCGAAATCGCGTTGCTCATGCGCTCAGCTCGCACCCGTCGACGCTTCCAGACGCCACTGATCAGCTCTTTTCTCCGGGATGCGAGAGCGTGGGCGGTTGTGATCGGTCACGTGTAGCTCCTCGAGCACGCGGCGCATCTCGTCTGTCTTGCGGCTGATTCGCGAGAGTCTTTCAAGTATCTGTTTGTTGGGGACCT
This sequence comes from Alphaproteobacteria bacterium, assembly GCA_965261735.1. Classification (GTDB taxonomy): domain Bacteria; phylum Pseudomonadota; class Alphaproteobacteria; order SHVV01; family SHVV01. The sequence goes on along the minus strand of OZ253470.1, from coordinate 2,902,952 downwards.
TGAGCCGCGTGGCTGTTCTGGCGGCGCGGTCGACCGGGGCCAGCTGCTTTGACAAGAAATGGTCTTCGCGGCGCGAATCCGGAACTCGACCCAACGCTTGTACCCTGCGTGTCGTCCGTATCAAATAGTGTCTCCTTGGGTTTAAGATCGTATCCTCCCAGCCATCAGGGCAGCACCCCGTGTCGCGACATCCCAGCAAGGGTTTTGCGCTGCGGGTAGCGAGGAGAGTTCTCGCGTTGCCCACGTTTAGGTAGGCATCTAGCAGATCGAAATAGATGCGCGTCGCTGGTCCGCCGCCGCCAGAATCTCGCGGCCGCCGCCAATAGCTAGGATAAAATCGCTCCTTCTCGGCGACGCCATGGCAAATACCACCCGCGGCGCCGAAAGCGACTATTCCGAGCGCCGGCAAGCCACCAACGCCATCGGCAATAATCGCCCGACCGATTTCATGAAGGTCTCGCACGGCGTCAATATATTTGCGCACGCCTGCAGCTGACTTGTCAGATCCAAAATTGGCTATCCTTAGCCAGAGGTGGTCAAACGGCAAGTCTTTGATTTGCGAGATCAAAGCCCTCCGGGCTGCAACGTCAAGCAATGTCTGATAGGTGTGAGAAGCGGATAGTCGACCGAAACAGCCTTCGCACCCAGCTCATCAAGCGATGTCCTCAGTGCCTGGCAAGTCTCAATATCGATCGCCAGCCACTTGTCCTTCGGACCCTCGTCGAGAAGACGGGTCGGCGCTAAAACCACATCGACACGGCGCTCGATCGCGAACTCGGCAATACGTTCTGCCATGTCACAAATCCTAGCTTGATCGAATTGCTCGGCCACTAGGGCGCCTCCCCGTGCGCCCAAGGCAATACACTTGCTCGGCTGAGACAACCAAAAGGCGTTGACAATTCAGCTACTTTCGGGTCGAGGATGATCTCCGTTCCTGAACTTCGTAAAGAATCCAGAAGTTCCCTCTGATCGTCGATATGAGCCGCGTCAACCACCACGCGGTCGATCCCGAATCGGCCCGACGCATGGAGATCCTCGAGCTTCCTGTGCCCAGTGTGACCAAGACGAAGGTAGTGCCCGAATGGCAAGACTGGGTGTAGCTGGTGTATCGTCGCGTCCATCGTCCGCTCCTAGGTGAAACCATCATATTCGTTTCTTGCCTGTCCGGTTTACACCCACACCCACTAGGGCTAGAATGGGCGCAACCCGGATATAGGGGAGCGCGCCATGGATGTTCTCGACCGCGCCGATCTCCCATTCCCGCATTCGCTACCCGAGTTCCAGCGACTTTTCCCCGATGATGCGGCCTGCGCCGCCTACCTGGAGAAAGCCCGCTGGGGAGACGGCTTTGCCTGCCCGCACTGCGGCACGGCGGGAGAGCCGTTCCACTTTGAAAACCGCCCTGGCGTCCTGCGCTGCCGCAAGTGCCGCCAGAACACCGGGCTGACGGTGGGAACAGTGATGGAGCGTAGCCACACTCCGCTGAACGTCTGGTTCTGGGCCGCTTATCTGGTCGCCAGTCAGACGCCCGGCATGTCCGCCGTGCAGTTTCAGCGGCAACTTGGTCTTTCGCGCTACGAGACGGCCTTTCAAATTCTCCACAAGCTCCGCTCGGGCATGGTGCGGCCCAACCAAGACAGGATCGGTGGACAGCCCAAGAACCATGTTGAGGTGGACGAAACCTGGGTTGGCGGGCGAACGCGTGGGGAAGGCCGTGGTGTTCACCACAAGGTTCCCGTCTCCTGTGCCATCGAGGTGCGTCATCGAAAGCCGGGCACCAAGCTCGACAACCGGAAAGACGGACGCTATGCCGGACGCGTTCGGCTCGCCGTCGTGCTCGACCGTAGCGCCGAGTCGCTCTGTGGGTTCGTCGAGAGCACCGTCGCGCCGCGATCGCTGATCGTTACTGACGATTGGAGCGGCTATGCTGGCCTCGGTAAGCGCGGCTATGAGCACTTCGCTGTTGCCGAGTGTGGTGATCCAGAGGTTGCCGAGCAATACCTGCCGATCATCCATCTGGTTTTCGCCAACCTGAAGACGTGGCTGATCGGTATCCACCACGGCGTTAGCCACCAGCACCTACAAGCCTACCTCAACGAGTTCACCTTCCGCTTCAACAGGCGGTTCTACCCGTTCAACGCCTTCCGCTCATTGCTCGGCATCGCGGGCGACACCTCTGCTCCAACCTATGCCGAGCTTTACTCGGGAGAGTGGCGGCACCCTACATGTAGCGGTCATGGGCGTTAACCGGATAGGCAAGATTCGTTTCACAAATCAGTGCCAAGAAACAAACGTGTTGATCGGGCCTGCTCACCGTGTACCTGAAGATAGTGTTCTCGCGGGAGACCGCGCCGGCCTAGCCGCACGCCCCGCCGCGCTTGCGCCCCCTAGCGCTTCCTTGGCACACTCGCAGCCGGCGCCGCGCCGGCGCTGGGCGACGGAGAGTCTGGACCATGTCCCAAATCATTCACGATTCGACCGGCAGTGAGCCGCGCCGATCCCACATTCTGGTGTGGATCCTGATCATCGTCTGCGTCATTGCTTACGGCGCGGCCGGCATCGCCAAGGTGATGGGTGCCGAACCGATGGCCGAGCAGTTCGTGAGCTACGGGTTGCCGCTGTGGTTCATGACGTTGGTCGGCGTTGGCGAGATATTGGGCGTGGTCGGGCTTCTCATCAACGGCTTGGCGACCTTCGCCGCGCTCGGCCTCGCAATCATCGCCACCGGGGCGATCGTCACGCACGCCGTCAATCCCCCGCTGCAGAACGGGATCGCAGCGCTCGCGCTCCTCGTCCTAGCGCTCGCGGTCGCGTATTTGCGGCTCGGGCCCGCTATCGGGACTCTGATGTTGCTTGTGCCCGACGAGAAAATCCCGCCGCGCGCTACGCCCCTTCGTAGCGATCACCGTTGAGCGCCTGCCACACCAGCTTGTTGAAGTGGTGCACGCCGTGCTCGCTGCGCCATGAACGGTCCTGATCGACCATGAGGCGGCCCTCGCTGTAGCCGACCGAGTGGACGCCGCGCTGCTGGCTCTCCATCGGGTAGATGTCCTCGGGCTGGGTGATGTCGCGGAAGCGGTTCATGCCGGCGATCTCGACCTCGCTCGGGGGGTCGTTGATACAGAAATTATCGACGTGCTCGAACGAGAATTCGGGTTCTACGGGCACGCCGTGCATGATCTTGAGGTTGGCCGGCCCGAGGTGGCTGACGAAGAACAGGTTGGGCCACAGCCACCAGATGTGCACGTCCTGCTGGGCGTCGTTGGCGCCGGTGATGAACGCTAAGTTGCGCTTGTTGTCGGACGTGATGTCGCGGTTGCCGCGGACGATGTGGCGCGCCCAGATGCCGTAGTTCGTGATCTCGAAGCTCGGCTCCAGGTAGGAGTCCTTGGCCCCCATCTTCGAGGAGTGGATGTGCGGGCAGTGGTAACACTCCATGGCATCGAAAATGAACTTCCAGTTGCACCTGATCTCGAACGGGTCGCGGCGCGCGAACTTGAGCTGGTCGAACTCGGGGATGGCGGCGTGGAACTGCTCGACCATTTCGCCGGCCTGGCTGGCGAGCGAGGGGGCGTCCGCGTCGAGGTTGATGAACGCCATATGGGCGAACTCCTCGACCTGGACCTCGGTGAGGCAGAAGTCGTCCATCTCGAAGCCGGCGACGTTCTCGGCGTTGCCGGCCGCCTTGAGCTTGCCTTCCAGGTCGTAGCTCCACGCGTGATAGGGGCAGGTGATGATGCTCTGCCTCCCCTGCCCGACGAGTAGCTCGTGGCCGCGGTGCTGGCAGACGTTGTAGAAGGCGCGCAAGCGGCGGTCCTTGCCGCGTACAGTAAGGATGTTCTGGTCGAACAGTTGGGTCGTGATGTAGTCACCGGGCTCGCACAGGTCGGCGAGGTAACCGGCGAGCTGCCAGGTCTTGAAGAAAATCTCGTCCCGCTCGCGGGCGAAGATCTTGGGGTCGTGGTAGTAGCGCCCCGGCAGCGTTGCGGAGTGGTCGGCCTCGGGATGGAACTTCGCCCTGCGCTTTAGTGCGGTCGCGCTAACTGACATCGCCTGCCTCCGGGATTCGTGCAAGGCAGCGCCGCGCACCGCCCGCCGTCATCACTATACCAGCCTTACGCCGCCGCGGCGACGAGCGCTAGTCCTGCCCGCGGTGCAGCGCGTCCCACACCAGCTTGTCGAACTGATGCGTGCCATGCTCGCTACGGATCGAGCGCTCGGCATCGACGATCAGGCGGCCCTGCGTGTAGCCGCGCGCATACAGGCCCTGCTGCACCTTCTCCATTGCCGCGTTGTCCTGCGGCACGGCGACCTTGGTGAAGTAGTCCATGGCCGCGATGTCGGTCTCGTCGGGCGGGTCGTTGACGCACAGGGCGTCGATGGTTTCGATGGTGAAGTCCGCCGCCTCGGCCCGGAAGTGCATGATCTTGAGGTTGCTCGGGCCGCGGTGGGCGACGAAGAACATGTTGGGCCACAGGAACCACAGGTAGATCTGCTCGATATCGCCGGAGCGCATCTCGAAGGGGAGGTCGGCGTGCGCATCTTGCGGGTCGGCCTCGACCGGGCGGACGAGATGGCGCGCCCAAATCTCGCCTTCCGTCGATTCCCAGAAGGCCTGGCCGCGACTGCCGATGCCGACACCCTTGTGGATGTGCGGGCAGTGGTAGCACTCGTTGTTCTGATCCTGGATCGCCTTCCAGTTGCTACGGATTTCGAAGCGGTCGCGGCGGCCGAACTTGAGCTCGTCGAAGCGCGGGATCGCGTCGCGCATGTCCTGTTCGAGACCCGCGGCCTGGCTGGCGAGCGACGGTGCCGTCGGATCGAGGTTGACGAACGCCATGTTGGCGAATTCCTCGACCTGGATTTCCGGGAGACAGAAGTCGGCATGCTCGAAGCCGGCGACGTTTTCCGAATTGTCGGCCGCCTTGAGGTTACCGTCGAGGTCGTAGGTCCAGGCGTGGAACGGGCAGGTGATCATCCGCACGTTGCCCGTGCCCTCGAGCAGGATATGACCGCGGTGCATGCACACGTTGTAGTAGGCGCGCAGATCCCCGTCCTTGGCGCGCACGACGAACACCGGCTGATCGAGGATCGTCGCGGCCACGTAATCCCCGGCCTCGCGCAGGTCCGGGCCATAGCCCACGAGCTGCCAGGTCTTGAAGAAGATCTCCTCCTTCTCCTGCTCGTAGATCGCCGGGTCGGTGTAGTAGGTGCTGGGCAGCGTGTAGGACTGCTCGGGGTCGTCGTGGATAGGTCTCGTGCGTGCGCCGATGGGGGTGGAAGCCATTGTTCGCTCCTGATATTTGCGCCCGCCCCGCGCTAGAGGGCGTCGACCAGGAGGAAGTCCGCCGTGGCGCCGGCCTGTCGCGCTTTGAGATAGGGTTGGTACTCGGGCGAGGCGTACCAAGCCTTGGCACGCTCGGCGTCGGGAAACTCCATGATGACCGCAGCGCTCGGCACCGCCCCGGAGCCTTCGATATGCTCGATCTCGGTGGCGCGCGCCAAATAGCGGCCGCCGTGGGATTCGACCTGGGCCTGTACCGCGGGAGTGTAGTCCTCGATCCACGACGGATCGCTCACGGTGACGTGTGCAATGACGAATACCGACATCTCGTCTCCCTTCTTCCTTGCAAGTCGCAGATGCGCTCGAATTGTTGCCCGGGCACGCGCGCCCGGTCAACCGCGGTCGACCCGCGCCACACCACGACGCGGCCGATATATACTAGCGGGCGTAACCCGGAGCGATAGACATGGCAACGCTCAAAGCGCCGCTCGCGTTGACGGCCCAGGCCTTCGGGCCCACCCGCGCCCCCGTGCGCCGGGCGCGCCACCTGCCGGGCAACATCTACAGCGACCCCGACATCTACCAGCTCGAGAAGGAGCGCATCTTCCTCAAGGACTGGCTGTGCGTGGGCCGAGTCGAGGAGGTCGAGAACCCGGGCGACTACATGACGTTCGACGTCCTCGGCGAGCCCATCGTCGTGACCCGAGACGGTGATGCAAACCTCCACGCGTTCGCCAACGTGTGCGCCCATCGCGGCGTCGAGGTCGCGGCCGGTGCCGGCAACGCTACCGGTTTCAGCTGCCCTTACCATGGCTGGCGCTACGACCTTCAGGGCCGGCTCGTGGGTGCCGCGCATATGGAAGGCGCGCACGGTTTCGATCCCGCCGCATGCCGGCTCGCGCCACTCCAGATCGGCGTCTGGGCGGGCTGGATTTTCGTCACCTTCGATGGCCAGGCTGGGCCGTTGTCCGAGTTCGTGGCCGAGCTCGATGCCGACCTCGCCTTCCTTCACCAGGAGGAATGCCGGCTAGCCGAGAAGCACAGCATGGAGTTCGATTGCAACTGGAAGCTGGTGGTCGAGAATCTGCTCGACTTCTATCACGTCGCGACGCTGCACAAGACGACGCTGGGGCGCGGCTTCGACATCACCACCCTGCCGCTGCGGCTCAAGGGCCAGGGCGCCTTCTGCTCCTTCTACGACCGCGCGCCGGCGGTGCCCGGAGGGCGCACGCTGTTCGGTACGATGCCCTGGCTCGAGAGCGCGGGCGAGAGCTTCAATTGCGTGTCGTACCTTGCCCCCAACTTCAACATCATCTTCCGCGCCGACTACGCGCGGCCCTTCGTCATGTGGCCGCTGTCGCCGACCCGGACGCGGCTGATCGCCTACCCGCTGTTCCCCAAGTCCTACTTCGAGCGCGCCGACTTCGCGGAGAAGGCGCGCCAGTACCGCGAGTTCCACGAGCTCGTCCTCGAGGAGGACCTCGACATGGTGCGCTCACTCCAGGCGGCGATGGCCTCGCGGCGCTACCGCCCGGGCCCGATGTCGCACATCGAGGCGGCGGTGCACAACGCCATCGGCGCCTACATCGACCGGATGTTCGGCGACGCCTAGGCCTCGAGCCGGGCGCGGCGGCTGCGCGACAGGCCCGCGAGCGAGGGCAGCGCGACGCCGATGACGACGAGCGCGATGGCGAAGCCGTCGCCCCAGCCGATCGACTCGCCCAGTACCAGCGCCGCCAGCGGTACGCCGATCGGTGTCATGAGCACGAGATAGAGGCTGATGTGGCCGACGGGAATGTGGCGCAGTGCGGCGTTGTAGAGGAAAAAGCCGCCGGCGCTGACGAAGACGCCGAGGAAGACGAGCAAGGCCCAGGTATCGACGGCCGCGATGGCGATCCAGTCGAACGACCGCGGGCCACTCTCGAAGGCCATGGCGGCAAAGCCGCCGAGTGCGCCGCCGGCGAGCTGGTAGGCCGATATCACGACCGGCACGTCGTGGCGCTGCGCCACGCGGCGCAGCAGCAGCTGACCGAAGCCCATAAGCAGGATGCTGAATGCGATGAGGGAGTCTCCCAGCAGCGATGCCGGACCGCCGCCGGAATCGGCAACCAGCAGCACGGTGCCCGTGAGCGCGATGGCAGCCCCGGCGACCACAGGCCTGGTGATCGGCTCCTTGAGGATGGCGCGGCCGAGCAACAGGGCGATTAGCGGGAACAGCGAGAAGATCACGGTGCCGTGGATGGCGCTCGTATATTGCAGACCCCAGTAGGTCAGCATCGTTACCAGCCCGGGTTGGGCCATGCCGAGAATGAGGAAGCGCGAGCCCACCCGATGCACTCTCATGGGCACTCGCGATGCGATGACGACGAGCCACAGGATCGTGGCGCCGATGAGGAAGCGCACGACCGCGATCTCGGAGGCCGGCACGAGATCGATGAGGAGCTTGGCCGATACCATCGAGGCGGCCCAGAAAAAGGCGCCGAGCACCATCGCCAGGTGCGAGAGGGTAACGGTCACGGGGTGCCCGCCGCGCGGCGGATGCGGCCCGACAGCGATCGCGTGACGCCCACCAGCGGCGGCAGCGCCACCCCGGCGATGACCATGAAGATGGCCGTGAGTTCGCGGCCGTTTACGCTTTCGCCCAGCACCGTAGCGGCGATGGGAACCCCGAGAGGCGTCACCATCACGAAGTAGAGGCTCAATCGGCCAATGGGAATATGGCGCAGGGCGTAGGCGTAGAGGAAGAAGCCCGAGGCACTGACGAAGGCGAGGTAGAAGAGCGAGACCCAGATGTCGGCCCCGACCACGCTAGGCCACGCGAACGAGCCGGCACGGCTCCCGAGGGCCGCCGCCACCGCCAGGATCACCATCCCGCTCACGAATCCACCGGTTACGAGGAAGGCGCTGATGACGGCAGGTTGGCCGTGCGCCTGCGCGGTGCGGCGCAGTGACAGCTGGACGATACAGGCGAGGACGATCCCGCCCGCGACCATCAGGTCGCCCGCCAACGATGCCTGTCCATGTGAGGTCGCGGCGGAAATGAGCAACAGCGTGCCGCCAAACGCGATGACGGATCCGACGATCACCGGCCAGGCGATCGCCTCCTTGAGGAAGACGCGGCCCAGGAGCGACGTGATCAGCGGCATCAGCGCATAGAACACGGTCGCGTGCACCGCCGTCGTCAAGAACAGGCCGAAATAGATGATCGAGGTGATGAGGCCGGGCTCGATCAGCCCGATCGGAAACGAGCGCCGTGCCAACTGCCGCAGGCGCAAGGGCCCGCCCTGGATCAGTACGACCGTCCACAACGCCAGCGCCGCCAGCGCGAAACGGAAGACGATCACCTCCGGCACCGGTACGACGGAGACCGCCGTCTTGCCGGCGGTCGAGGCCGAGGCCATGAACAGGACGGCGAGAAGGACAGCGAGGTGGGGCACGCGCGCGTCTACCGTTCGGAATCGGTCGGCGCCGCGCGGCGCCGCAGACTGGCGAGCGAAGGCACCGCGACGCCGCTCACGATCAAGGCGATGGCGATGATGTCCCGTGACGTGACGGGCTCGCCCAGCAGCAGAGCCGCCGGCGGCACCCCGAGCGGCGCGACGAGCACGAAATAGAGGCTGATGCGCCCCATCGGGATGTGGCGCAGGGCGTAGTTGTAGAGGAAATGGTTGGCGGCGCTCACGAAGATGGCGACGTAGGCGAGCGCGACCCAGACCTCGACGCCGATGTCGGCGGTCCAGGTGAAGCGGTCGGGGCCGGAGACGACGGCGGTGTAGAGCAGGGCGGCGACGGAGGCCCCGGAGAGGAGCAGCGCGCCGACCACGACCGGGTTGCCGTGAACCTGGGCGATTCGCCGCAGCACCACCTGGGCCAGGCCGATCAGTACGATCGCCACGGCCATGACGAGGTCGCCCTCGAGCGTGGCCGTCGCCGATTGTGCGGAGCCGCTCATGAGGACTACCGTTCCGGCCAAGGCGACCAGGGCCCCGGCCAGGACTGTCGGCGAGATCGGCTCGCGCAGGGCGAGCCGGCCGAGGACCGAATTCAGTAGCGGCAGGAGCGCGAACAGGGTCGTCGTGTGGACGGCGCTCGTCATCTTGAGCGCCGTGTAGACGATGATGCCGATGAGGCCGGGCTCGATCATGCCGGTGAGGAACACGCGCCAGCCCATGCCGCCGAGACCCAGGGTGCGGCGGCTCACGATCGCCGCCGCCCACAAGATGAGCGCGCCCACGGCCGTGCGCACGGCGACGGCCTCGGAGACTGGCACGGCCGCGACGATGATCTTACCGGGCACGAACGTGGTGGCCCAGGTGAAGGTCGCGAGCAGGACGGCGAGGTGAGGAATCATCGGCGCCGGCGTGCGCTGGGCGTGGGTCTCGGCGCGCTCACGGCGCCGGCGGGACTTGTCGGCCCTCGCCGGCCAGCAGGCGCGACACGCGCAGGGCCCTGAAGCGCGGCATCGCCAGGATCTGGGGCAGGGCGACACCGACGGCGACAAGAGCGATCGCGGTGATATCGGCGCGCGTCACGGTCTCACCAAGGAGGACGACGGCCATCGGCACCCCGAGTGGCGCCAGCAGGACGAAGTACAGGCCAACTTGTCCCACCGGGATGTGGCTCAAGGCGTAGGCGTTGAGGAAGAACAGGGCGGCGCTGACGATGACGCTGAGATAGCCGATAAGCAGCCAAATTTCCCCCGAGGGCACCGCGACCCAGCCGACGCCGCCGATCCAGCTCTCGAAGGCGACCATGATGACGAGGCTGGCGACGGTGGCCCCCGTCAGCTGGTTCGTGGTCACGGTGAGTGGGTCCGCGTGCGTGCGGACGATGTGCCGGATCGCGACTTGGGTCGACGAGATGAGGACGAGGCCGAACCCGCACAACAGGTCGCCGATCAACGATCCCACCCGCCCCGGATCGTCCGAGACCAGCAGCACGGTGCCGGCCAGCGCGACGAGGGCGCCGACGATCACCGCCGGCGAGATCGCCTCCTTGAGCAGGAGGCGCCCCATCACCGAGGTCACCAGAGGTGTCAGCGCGAAGATGACGGTCGCGTGGACCGCGGTGGTGAAGAGCAGTCCCCAATAGACGACGTTGGTCGCAAGGCCCGGCTCGACCAGCCCGATGAGAAAGGCCGGCGCCACGAACCTGCGCGTCCCCGCGGCGCGCCGCAACGCCACAAAGACGCACCACAGGATGAGCGCCGCGAGGGCGAATCGGATGAACAGGATTTCCGACGCCGGCATCGCCGCTACGGCCGCCTTTCCGGCGGGGAACGACGACGCCCCCAGCACCATCGCAACGAACATGGCGAGGTGAGGCATGGTTTCGTGTATCCCCCGTGGACCCGCGGATCATCGCCAGCCCACCCCTCCGGCAGCGGCGAATCATGAAAACGATACGCCGGGACCGCGGGCCAAGGCTCGGGCGGGTTTCTCGGACGGAGGTGGGCGCCGGCCACCTTAGCCCAACTTCCGCCGGCCGAATAGCGCGCACGCGAGGGGCAAACGCGCGAGCGTGCCGCGGCCCGCGCGTTTGCCGCGCGCGCCGCGCTGGTCTACAACGCCGCGACAGCGCGGCCGGTACCTCGGCCGCCTCGCTCGCCCGGTTGCCATGTCCTCGCGCCCCTTCGTCTACGTCATGAACGATCTGCGCCGCAGCTTCGCCGGGCGCGAGGTGTTGAAGGGAATCTCGCTCTCGTTCCTGCCCGGTGCGAAGATCGGAGTCGTCGGCGCCAACGGCGCCGGCAAATCGTCGCTACTGCGCATCATGGCCGGCCGCGATGTCGAATTCGGCGGCGAGGCGTGGGCGGCCGAAGGCATTAGGGTTGGGTACCTGGCGCAGGAGCCCGAGCTCGATGCGGGTAAGACGGTGTTCGAGTGCGTTGCCGAGGGCGTGGCGCCGGTGAGGGCGATGGTGGCCGAGTTCGAGGCCCTGAGCGCGCGCTTCGCCGAGCCGCTGGACGATGCCGAGATGGCGGCGTTGATCGAGGTGCAGGCGGCGCTCCAGGAGCGTATCGATGCCGCGGACGCATGGGACGTCGATCGCAGGGTCGAGATCGCCATGGACGCCCTGCGTTGTCCGCCGGGCGAGACCTGCATCGCCAACGTTTCCGGCGGCGAGCGCCGGCGCGTCGCTCTGTGCCGGCTGTTGCTCGAGCAGCCCGACATGCTGCTCCTCGACGAGCCGACCAATCATCTCGATGCCGATTCCGTGGCCTGGATCGAGCGCTTTCTGCACGATTACGCCGGTACGGTCGTGGCGGTCACCCACGACCGCTATTTCCTCGACAACGTGGCCGGCTGGATCCTCGAGCTCGACCGCGGCCATGGCATCCCTTTCCACGGAAACTACTCGGCGTGGCTCGAGCGCAAGCAGCAGCGGCTCGCCGGCGAGGGCCAGCGCGAGGTCGCGCGCCAGCGCACGCTCGCCCGCGAGCTCGAGTGGATCCATGCCTCGCCGCGCGCGCGCCAGGCCAAGGGCAAGGCGCGCCTCAATGCCTACGAGGCGCTATTGGCCGCGCAGGGCGAGGCGGCTCGGGGGGCCGCCGAGATTGCCATACCGGCGGGCCCCAGGCTCGGCGACCAGGTGATCGAGGCTCAACACCTCGGCATGGGGTATGGAGAGCGGCTGCTGATCGACGACCTCAGCTTCCAGGTGCCGAGGGGCGCCATCGTCGGCATCATCGGCAGCAACGGCGCCGGCAAGACCACGCTCTTTCGCCTCATCACGGGTGCGGAGGAGCCCACGGGCGGGCGCCTGCGCATCGGCGACTCGGTAGTGCTCGGCTACATCGACCAGATGCGTGATGCGCTCACCGCCGAGCGCACCGTATGGGAGGAAATCTCGGACGGCGCCGACGAGATCGTTCTCGGCAAGAGGCGGATGCAGAGCCGCGCGTATTGCGCCGCCTTCAACTTCCGCGGGCCCGACCAGCAGAAGCGGGTCGGCGATCTCGCGGGCGGCGAGCGCAACCGCGTCCACCTCGCCAAGATGCTCAAGTCCGGGGCCAACGTCCTGCTGCTCGACGAGCCGACCAACGATCTCGACGTCGACACCCTGCGGGCCCTAGAGGATGCCATCGTCGACTTCGCCGGCTGCGTGCTGGTGATCTCGCACGATCGCTGGTTCCTCGACCGTATCGCCACCCACATCCTCGCATTCGAGGGCGATAGCCGCGTCGAGTGGTTCGCCGGCAACTACGCCGACTACGCGGCCGACCGCAAGCGCCGCCTCGGCGCCGACGCCGATCAGCCCCACCGCATCCGCTACAGGCCGCTCGGCAGGCCCTAGGGCGTATGGACAAAATCGTTAGCTGCTGCGTCCACGTTCGTTTCCGCTAGTACTTGCTTGCGCAAGTCCGCGTGTCACCCCGCCCAACCCTCCCCCATCAAGGGTGAGGGCCAAGAACTGGACATCGCGCCATAATCCCCTCCCCTGGTGGGAGGGGGTAGGGGGAGGGGGACGGACAAGGGGAGGAGACGATATCTTCGAGCTTCACTTGAAGGAAAGGAGTGCCTACCCTTTTGCAAAAGAGGCTCGGTGAGCGTGATGCTTATCGCGTGAGATTCGATGGCTTCGTTGGCGGCATCTTGAAGCGGTGCGGCTACAGCACGTCTACATCCCTAGATCTCTGGCCCGTTGGCGCTACGCTTGAATGGGTAGAACGTGGCAGAAGCAAACGCTGGAAACCCGTAGAGGCCGCTTCTTTGAGCGTCTCTCCGATAGCACCTTGAACGCGAAACGCGTGCTGACACCGGGATCGTGTCCCGCGGAGTGGTGTAAGAGCGTTGCGCTCTACGCGGCTCCCGGCGGGTAGGGCCGGGACGTTCAGGCTGCCACGGTGGGCAGCGTGATGGGGACACCATCGCTCAGCGGAGCGATGGATTCCAGCGTCATGTATCTCCTTGAGACGGCCCACTCGTCGTTCTGCTCGAGAAGGATGGCGCCGACGAGCCGTGTGATGGCGGCTTCGTTGGGAAAGATACCGACGACGTTGGTGCGACGCTTGACCTCGGCATGGAGCCGTTCGATCGGGTTTGTGGAGTGCAATTTCTGGCGGTGCTCCCTGGGGAAGCTCATGTAGGCGAGGACGTCGTGCTCGGCTTCGTCCATGAGAACTGCCAGCTTGGGCACCTTGGGCCTGAGCTGGTCGGCGACCTGGCGCCACTGGACCTTCGCGCTGTCGGCGTCCTCCTGGGCGAAGGCGGAGACGACGCGCCGGCCCTGGCGGCCGGCATGGGCCAGCAGGTTGCGGGCGAAGTGCACGCGGCAGCGCTGCCATGTGGCGCCGAGGATCCGGGTCGCGGCGGCCTTCAGGCCCTTGTGGTCGTCGGAGATCACCAGCTTCACGCCGCGCAGCCCGCGCCGGGCCAGCGAGCGCAGGAACTCGGTCCAGAAGGTCTCGGCCTCCGACGCGCCGATCGCCACGCCCAGGACCTCGCGGCGGCCTTGGTCGTTGACGGCCACAGCCACGGTCACCGCGACCGAGACGATGCGTCCGGTCTGGCGCACCTTCACGTAGGTGGCGTCGAGCCACAGATAGGGCCAGTCGCCCTCCAGCGGTCGATCGAGGAAGCCGTTGACCTTATCGTCGATCTCGCCGCACAGCCTGGAGACCTGGCTCTTGGAGGCGCCCGACATCCCCATCGCCTGAACCAGATCGTCGACCGAGCGGGTCGACACCCCCTGGATGTAGGCCTCCTGGATCACCGCAGCCAGCGCCTTCTCGGCCATCCGCCGCGGCTCCAGGAAGCCCGGGAAGTAGCTTCCCTTCCTCAGCTTCGGGATCTTCAGCTCGACCGTGCCGGCCCGCGTCTCCCAGGACCGGTCGCGGTAGCCGTTGCGATGGGTGATACGATCCGCCGAGCGCTCGCCGTGCCCGGCGCCGGTCAGGCCCTCAACCTCCAGTGCCATCAGCCGCTCGGCCGTGAAGCCGATCATCTCGCAAAGCAGATCGGCATCGGAGCTCTTCTCCAAAAGCGCGCGTAGGGTCATCATGTCCTGGGTCATCGTGGTTCTCCTTCGGGTCAGGTTGGTTTGCACTAGCCCAACCCTAAACCGGAACCGCGATGGCCTCCGCTGTGGATAGCCGGCTTGCCTACGCCAGACTCTCGGCGGTCGCTACGGCAAGCCGCCTACCCACAGCTAACAGAGGCTCCAACAACTCCTACACCACGTCCTGGGACACGACCTGCCAACGAAATGCGATCAACGGGCTCCCTCTGCAACGGGAACGGTAGACGTGACGGTTTCAAAAGCCGTTCTCCGCAAGGAGGTGTGAGTTCGAATCTCACCACCCGCACCAAATCTCAAACTTGGCAAACGGACACTGACTTGGAGACGCGCAATCTGGAATTCGATGACGCCCGACCATACCGTGGCACACGCGTTACAGCCCGGCAGGTTGCGTTAGTCTTTTCGGAAATTTCTAGTTACGGGAGCCTCTGAGGCCACAATGAAACGCGTGGCAATCTTGGCCGCGCTAGCCTTAATGCTATTTCCAGCTTCGTCCAATGGCGACGATCTGTTGCTTGAGTGGTCAGGATATCTCCAGCAAGGAGCATTGCAGGAAGCCGTCAAATTGCATCTCGAGGAGAGAGGAATCCGCCCCACGGTTTTGCGAGGGGGAATCAAATACACGTCAAAAATCAAAACGCCTCAGCGTGATTACCTGTTCTGCAACGGACGGCTTGCTAGTATGGTTGAGGGCGAAAGGGTGACCGGGGAAAGGTTCAACTACTGGATGTCTGCCTTGCTTGCGACACAGAAAAAAATGGGGCTTATTTCGACCCGCCCGCAACCGAGGACGAAGTCCGCGCCGCATCGCTGCAGTTCGCGCGCAAGCTCAGCGGCTTCACCCGGCCGTCAAAGGTCAACGAAGCGGTTTTCGACCGGGCCGTGGACGAATTCGCGGACGTCGCCCGCCGGTTGCTCGATTCGCTGTCGACGAACGCGCCACCGCACGACCGCGAGATAGAAGCGGCCAAGGCGCGAGAGCGGGCACGCGCGAGGTTCGGAGTGGCCGGCTAAGTTAGCTGGCCCCTCGCACCTCACAGGCGGGCGGCGCGTAGGCGCAGGGCGTTGCCGATGACCGAGACCGAACTGAGGCTCATGGCGGCCGCCGCGATGATCGGGCTCAGCAGCAGCCCGGTCAGGGGATAGAGGACGCCAGCCGCCACTGGAACGCCGAGCGCATTGTAGACGAAGGCGAAGAACAGGTTCTGGCGGATGTTGCGCATCGTCGCCCGGCTCAGGTGCCGAGCGCGCACGATGCCGCGGAGATCACCCTTGACCAGCGTGACGCCGGCGCTCTCCATCGCCACGTCGGTGCCGGTCCCCATGGCGATGCCGACGTCGGCCGCGGCCAGCGCCGGCGCATCGTTCACGCCATCGCCGGCCATGGCCACGATGCGACCCTGGCCGCGCAACCGCGCGACGGTCTCGCCCTTGTCCTGCGGCAACACCTCGGCCCGAACCTCGTCGATAGAGAGACGGCGCGCCACGGCTTCCGCCGTCGTCCGGTCGTCGCCCGTGAGCATGACGATGCGCAGGCCGGCGCGCCGGAGCTCGTCGAGCGCGGCCGGCGTCGTGTCCTTGATCGG
Organism: Alphaproteobacteria bacterium; assembly: GCA_965261735.1. Taxonomy (GTDB): domain Bacteria; phylum Pseudomonadota; class Alphaproteobacteria; order SHVV01; family SHVV01. The sequence goes on along the minus strand of OZ253470.1, from coordinate 2,887,061 downwards.
ATCGGCGACCGCGACGATGCCTGCGACGGCGGCCTCGATCATCACGAACATGACGGTGGCGCCCTCGCGACGCAGGCTTTCGGCGTCCTCGGCGAGGCTCGACGCTTCGACCCCGAGTTCCTCGAGCAGCGCGGCGTTGCCGAGCGCGACGGGCCGGCCCTCCACCGTTCCGGTGACTCCCTTGCCCGTGATGGCCGCGAAATCACGCGCCTCGACAAGCGTCAAGCCCTGGGCTTGCGCGGCGCCGACGATGGCGGCGGCCAGGGGATGCTCACTGCCGCGCTCGAGGCTCGCGGCGACGCGCATCAGGTCCGCCTCGGCAATCCCCTCGACCGCCCGCAGCTCCGTGACCTTCGGCTTGCCCTCGGTCAGGGTTCCGGTCTTGTCGACGACCAGGGTGTCTATCTTCTCCAGGCGCTCCAGGGCCTCGGCGTTCCTGATTAGGACGCCGGCCTGCGCGCCGCGCCCGGTCCCGACCATGATCGACATCGGGGTTGCCAGCCCGAGCGCGCACGGACATGCGATGATGAGCACCGACACGGCCGCGATGAGCGCAAAGGCGAACGAGGGCGGCGGGCCGAACACGGCCCACGCGATGAAGGCGATCACGGCGACCGCAACGACGGCGGGGACGAAGTAGCCCGCGACCACGTCGGCGACGCGCTGAATCGGGGCTCGGCTACGCTGCGCCTCGGCCACCATCGCCACGATCTGCGCCAGCATGATCTCGCCGCCGACGCGCCCGGCCCGCATGATGAAGCTCCCCGAACCGTTGAGGGTGCCGCCGATCACACTTGCGCCCGCGAACTTCTCGACCGATATGGATTCGCCGGTGATCATCGATTCGTCGACCGCGCTGCGCCCCTCTACAACCTCGCCGTCGACCGGGACGCGCGCGCCCGGGCGCACGCGGAGGCGGTCGCCGACGCCCACCAAGTCGAGTCCCACGTCGTCCTCGGTGCCGTCCTCGCGTAGGAGCCGCGCGGTCTTGGGTGCGAGATCGAGTAGCGAGCGAAGCGCCGCCCCGGTCTGCTCCCGTGCCCGCAATTCGAGCACCTGCCCGAGCAGGACGAGAGTGACGATGACGGCGGCGGCCTCGAAATAGACGTCGACGGTGCCGTGCTCGCCGCGGAAGGCGGCCGGGAAGATGCCGGGGGCCACGGCTGCGACGGCGCTAAAGAGGTAGGCGGTTCCGGTGCCGAGCGCGATCAGCGTGAACATGTTGAGGTTGCGGGTGACGAGCGAGCTCCAGCCGCGCTCGAAGAACGGCAGCCCGCACCAAGCGATCACCGGGGTCGCGAGAACGAGTTGAACCCAGACCAACACGTGCGGGGCCACTAAGCCCGACAGCTCGACGCCGGGGATCAACTCGCCCATCGCCAGGAAGAGGACCGGAACGGTGAGAACGACGCCGATCCAGAAGCGGCGCGTCATGTCGGCGAGCTCCGGGCTCGGACCCGCGTCCGCCGTCGGTAACATCGGCTCGAGCGCCATGGCGCAGATCGGGCACACGCCTGGGGTGTCCCGCATGACCTCCGGGTGCATCGGACAGGTGTAGCGGGCGCCTTGCGGCGCCGCCTGCGGTCGTTCCGTCAGGGGCTCCACGGTGGCGGGGTTCTCGCTCGTACCCATCCTCACTCCGCGGGCGTGCCGCTGCCGCCCGTTGCTCCACCTGTTCGCGCGCTGGTGACCGGCACCTCCGCGGTAGTGGCCGCCGCCCGGCTCCATTCCACCTCGTGGCCGGGTCGCGGCGCCCGTGGCACGAAGAGGGACAGGACCAGCGAGGCGCCGGCGAGCGCCGCGCCGGCGAGGAACACCGCCGCCGGCGCGACGACGACCCACAGGACGCCGAATGCGGCGGGAACGATCACCGCCGCGATGTGGTTCATGGTTTCGGTCACGCCGCTGGTCGCCGCGATGTCGCGCGGGTCGGCGATCTTCTGGAAGTAGGTGTTCATCGCGATGGCGAGCGCGAAAAACAGGTGGTCGAGCAGGTAGAGGGCCGTGGCCAGGGGCGCGGAGTTGACCAGCGCGTAGGCCGCGAAGATCACGACCAGCCCACTGTATTCGATATTGAGCGCGCGGCGCTCGCCGACCGCGCCGATAAAGCGCCCGACCCGTGGCGCGACCCACACGTTGAGGGCCGCCGTCACCAGGAACAGCGCCGCCATGCCGGAGACCGTGAAGCCGAACTTTTCGACCATCAGGAAGGTCGCGAAGACGATGAAGATCTGCCGCCGCGCGCCGCCCAGCAGCTGCAGAGCGTAAAACAACCAATAGCGCGAGCGCAGAACGACGGTGGTCCGTTGCGGCACCGGCGCCGGGAAGCGAGGGAAGCTGACCCACACGAAGAGGGTGAGGAGGACCGTCAACCCGCCGCCGAGCGCGTACAGCCACGCGAAAGACAGCCCAAAGACATCGAACGCGAGCCACACGAGCCCGAAGGCTACGATCGACGCTGCCGAGCCGGCGGCAAGCGCGCGGCCCATGATCTCCGGCGTGCGCTCCTTCGCGACCCACTGCAGGGTCAGCGAGTTGCGCACGACGGCGGCGTAATGGTAGCCCAGCGACATCAGCATCGTGATCACGTAGAGGCCCATCTCGCTCGGAAACAGGCCGGTGACGGCGACGCCCACGCCGAGCACGATGAGGGTGACGTAGAGGAGGCGCTGCTCGCGCGCGAGCGCGAGCAGGAAGATCGCCGCGAATCCGAGCAGCCCCGGCACCTCCCGCAGGCTCTGCAGAATACCGATCTCGACGGCCGTAAAGCCGGCCTCCTCGACCGCGAAGTTGTTGAGGAGCACCAACCACGTCGCCAGCGCGAGCGAGGGGATCGCGGAACTGACCAGCACCAAAACCTCGGGCCGGCGCCAGTCGCCCGCGCGCAGCAATGCAATCATCGGCCCATACTACCTTGACCACGCCGTCATGGCGCGCGCCGCGTAGTCAGTCGCGCAAGCCCGGTTAACAGGGCCCCGAGGCCGCGCTAAGGTAGCTCCGCACTGACGTGTTCGGTTTTCGAAACGACGCGCAAAGGGCATGATGATCCGTCTCTCCGACCCCAGGAGCGCCGCGCTCGGTCTGTTCGTCGGCTGTGTCGCGACGGTCGCCGCGGCGGCTGCGGCGGAGGTGCGGGTCTACGAGGTACCGGCGGGTGCCCATCCCCATGACGTTGCGCCGGCGCCCGACGGCGCCGTCTGGTACACCGCCCAACACCACGGCGCGCTCGGCATTCTCGATCCGGCCACCGGCGCCGTACGCGAGGTGGCGCTCGGCTCGGGCTCGCGGCCCCATGGCGTCATTCAAGGTCCCGCTGGCAACGCCTGGATCACCGACGGCGGCCAGAACGCCATCGTCCGCTACGATCCCCTCGCGGACGCGGTCACGGTGTGGCGGCTGCCCGCCGACGCGGGCTACGCCAACCTCAACACCGCGGCCTTGGATGCCGGCGGGGTGCTGTGGTTCACCGGCGAGAGCGGCATCTATGGCCGCCTCGATCCGGCGACCGGCGCCATCGAGGTGTTTCCCGCCCCGCGTGGCCGCGGCCCCTACGGCATCGCCGCCACGCCGGACGGCACCGGTGTACTACGCTTCGCTCGCGGCAGCTATGTCGGCCGCATCGATGGCCGCAGCGGCGCCGTGAGCGTGATCGAGCCGCCGACGCCCCGTCAGGGCGCGCGCCGCGTATGGGCGGACAGCTCGGGCAACGTCTGGGTCGCCGAGTGGAACGCGGGCCAGCTCAGCCGCTTCACGCCCGGCTCGGGCGCCTGGCGCAGCTGGAAGCTCCCGGGTGAGGGGCCGCGGGCCTATGCCGTCTATGTCGACGAGCGCGACGTGGTCTGGGTCAGCGATTTCGGTGCCAACGCCGTCCTCAGCTTCGATCCCGAGACCGAGGCCTTTACCGCCTATCCGGGGAGCGGCCGCGGCGCCCGTGTGCGTCAGATCCTGGGGCGTGCGGGCGAGGTGTGGCTGCCTGAATCAGGCCTCGACCGGCTTGTGCGTATCCGCTACTGAGGCCAGACGCGTTTTAAATAGGCGTATCGAATGACTAGGGAGGATCCCATGACCAAAGCCATCTGGAACGGTGCCACCATCGCCGAGAGCGACGACATCGCGCTCGTCGAGGGCAACGCCTATTTTCCGGCCGACGGCGTGCGCTGGGAGCATTTCCGCAAGAGCGAGTCGGTGAAGCCAACCTACTGCCACTGGAAGGGCTATTCCGAGTACTACGACGTCCTCGTCGATGGCGCGGAAAACGGCGGCGCGGCCTGGTTCTATCCGGACCCTTACGCCCAGGCCGCGATCATCAAGGACCGCGTTGCGTTCTGGTCCGGCGTCGAGATCGTCGATGCGGCCGAGGGTGCGGGGCTCGTGGAAAAGAGCCCGAGCGTGCGCGACGGACTGACCGGATGGGAGGCGTTGTGCTGGCTCCTGTCGAAGACCCCGAAAACGGTGCTCACGCCCGCCGACGTGACCGAGAACAGCGAAATTCCCGAATCCGAGTTGGAGCAAGCGTGGCAGGTCTACGACGTCCAGCGCTATGCGACCCACTATCGCTGGCAGCTCGTCCGCGATGACGCGGGGGCGCCCGTCCGGCTCGAAAAGGCGCCCTAATGGCTGTACCACGAATGCGCTTCTGCATGAACGGCGGCACGCTCAAGCAGCCGCTCGCGGAGGTCGTGCCGCTGTGGCGCGGGTACGACGCGGCCGGGATCGATATCGGCATGTCGGATTCGCCGCGCCAATTCCGTGAGCTCTACGTCGCGCTCACGGTATGCGCGCTCAACACCTCGCGCGTGCGCGTCTTCCCGTGCGTCACCAACCCCGTCACCCGTCACCCCTCGGTGACCGCGGCCGCCATGCTCTCGCTCCACGAGCTTGCGCCGGGGCGCATCGGGCTCGGCATCGCCACCGGTGATTCGGCGCTGTGGAGCGTCGGCCTGAAGACCGCGACGGTGGCACACTTGCGTGCCTACATCCTGGCCGTGAAGGCGCTGCTGCGCGGTGAGGAGGCCGAGTGGCAGGGGCACACCTTCCGCGCCGAGTGGAGCGCCTGGTCGCCGCCATTGGAGATACCGGTGTACGTCGCCTGTTCGGGCCCCAAGGTACTGAGGATGGCGGCCGAAGTCGCCGACGGCGCCGTGGTCACCATGGGCTTTGCGCCTGAGGACATCGCCGACGTTCACGCCATCGTCGCGGCCGGTTCGGCTGCGGCCGCGCGCGAGGCGGGCGACTTCGCCGTGTGGTGGAACGCCGACGTGACTTTCGCCGCGACCGTCGAGGAGGCGATGGCGGAAAGCATCGGCTGGGGGACGAATTGGCTGACCATGGGTAGCCTCGAGGGCAAGCGCATTCCCGAGGACTACAAGCCGCTGCTCAAGGAGCTGAACGCCGATTCGCACAACTTGGCCACCGCTTACAAGACGGCGGGGCGCAATCGGCTCCTCGTCGAGCGCGCCAAGAAGCTCGGCCTCCACGATTGGCTGATCGAGCGCTCGCCGCAGCTCTGGGGCCCGCCCGGAAACGTGATCGATCGACTCGAAAAACTCGCCGAGCTCGGCCTACGGAACTGGGTTTTCTATGGCGGCCGGCTCGAGGACAAGGTCGGCCATCTCAACACCTTGTCGCGCGAGGTGATGCCGCACTTCGCCTGAGCGACAACCCCGACCCCCGATGCCGAACTCGTCGAAGGACGAGAACCGCGCCCAGAGCCTGGCACAGGGCCGTGGGTTAGGCCGTAGTTCGTGGCGATGAGGTTGGGGCGGGTTTCAACCCCCCCGCGGGTCCGCACGACAGCTACCCGGCACTGCCGGGGTTCGCGTCTCTTCGGCCTGGCTAAGGCACCTTGGCGCCGGCGAACGTGCCGGAGGCGTCGTAGTTGGGTCCGGTCAGGCTGATGTGGCCGCCCATTTCGACGACCTTGTCGGTGGCGGTGGCGGTTTGTATGAACGAGCCGAGGTAGGAGCCGCTGCGGCCCGAGTGTACGCCGGCGCCTGTGACGGAGCCCGAGAACTTGTGGCCGGCGCTCGCCGAGACGATCGAGATGCCGGTGCCGGAGAAGGTGCCGCTGTCGAAGTCGGTGATGCGTTAAAGGTGGAAAGACTGGTGCCGTTCTCGGCAGCGCCGAAGCTGAAGTCATCGAAAAAGGCGCTGTGGCCGCTGCCGTTGCCCGAGGTACCGAAGGCGGTTACGTCGTCGTCGCCGAACTGCGCGATGATCGGCGTGAAGGGCGAGACGATCTGGTTGACGGCGATGGTGGCCAGCACCTTGTTCGCCTCGGCGCTGGTCTGCACCGTGATGTCGATCGGGTCGTTGGTGTTGTTGGCAAAGGGCTTCTCAGAATTCAGCAAACCGCTGCTGCTGATCGATTGAACGGAGCCCCCGGAATAGCCGTGCAGCGCGCCCGACGACACTTGGGTCGTGCGGGCTTCCAGCGTGTCGGTGGTCGCGAGCGCGATGGCGTTGGGCTGCAACAGCACCGCGGTGGCGGCGAACCGGTCGAAGACGTGGATGTCCGATTCGAGCACGAAGTAGTCGGGCGAAGTGCCGCCGAAGAAATCGATCCCCGACCCCAGGACTTCGCTGTCGGGCGTGGTTTCGAAATCGGCGACAAGGATGTGGGTCTTCTCGGTTATGTCCCCATTATCGGAGGAGCCGCGCATGAGGCCGTCGATGATTCATCCTTTCCTATCCGGTTTACACCCACACCCACTAGGGCTAGAATGGGTGCAACCCGGATATAGGGGAGCGCGCCATGGATGTTCTCGACCGCGCCGATCTCCCATTCCCGCATTCGCTACCCGAGTTCCAGCGACTTTTCCCCGATGATGCGGCCTGCGCCGCCTACCTGGAGAAAGCCCGCTGGGGAGACGGCTTTGCCTGCCCGCACTGCGGCACGGCGGGAGAGCCGTTCCACTTTGAAAACCGCCCTGGCGTCCTGCGCTGCCGCAAGTGCCGCCAGAACACCGGGCTGACGGTGGGAACAGTGATGGAGCGTAGCCACACTCCGCTGAACGTCTGGTTCTGGGCCGCTTATCTGGTCGCCAGTCAGACGCCCGGCATGTCCGCCGTGCAGTTTCAGCGGCAACTTGGTCTTTCGCGCTACGAGACGGCCTTTCAAATTCTCCACAAGCTCCGCTCGGGCATGGTGCGGCCCAACCAAGACAGGATCGGTGGACAGCCCAAGAACCATGTTGAGGTGGACGAAACCTGGGTTGGCGGGCGAACGCGTGGGGAAGGCCGTGGTGTTCACCACAAGGTTCCCGTCTCCTGTGCCATCGAGGTGCGTCATCGAAAGCCGGGCACCAAGCTCGACAACCGGAAAGACGGACGCTATGCCGGACGCGTTCGGCTCGCCGTCGTGCTCGACCGTAGCGCCGAGTCGCTCTGTGGGTTCGTCGAGAGCACCGTCGCGCCGCGATCGCTGATCGTTACTGACGATTGGAGCGGCTATGCTGGCCTCGGGAAGCGCGGCTATGAGCACTTCGCTGTTGCCGAGTGTGGTGATCCAGAGGTTGCCGAGCAATACCTGCCGATCATCCATCTGGTTTTCGTCAACCTGAAGACGTGGCTGATCGGTATCCACCACGGCGTCAGCCACCAGCACCTACAAGCCTACCTCAACGAGTTCACCTTCCGCTTCAACAGGCGGTTCTACCCGTTCAACGCCTTCCGCTCATTGCTCGGCATCGCGGGCGACACCTCTGCTCCAACCTATGCCGAGCTTTACTCGGGAGAGTGGCGGCACCCTACATGTAGCGGTCATGGGTGTTAACCGGATAGGCAAGCGAAGAACTCGTAGTGGATGCGGGACTCCGACATCCCCAGCGAGAGCAGGCCGCAATAGAGGGTCCGCATGAACGGCTGCGACCCGCACAGGAAGAAATCGTAGTCGTCGAAGGGTAGCACCTGCTTCAGCAGGGCCATGTCGACCCAGCCCCGGCTGTCGTAGTCGCGGCCCCCGCGGCCCTCGACGTCCTCCGGGTCGGGCTCGCTGTAGCGGATATGGACGTGAACGTTGTCGTGCTCCTCGGCGAGGCGGCGCACGTGGGCGCCCATGGCGTGCTCACGGCTGCTGCGGGTACCGTGAATGAACCACACCGGCCGCGGGGCGCCGCCTTGGACGATGGCGTTGAGCATGCTGATCATCGGCGTCAAGCCGACGCCCGCGCTCAGCAGCACGACCGCCCGCTCGCCGTCGGGATCGAGGGTGAACTTGCCGCGCGGGGCGCCGACGCGCAGGGTGGTCCCGGCCTCGACCTGGTCATGGAAATAGGTCGAGGACAGCCCGGCCGGCGCCTCGGGCGTATCGGCCGGGGCCGGCTCGCGCTTGATACTCAGGCGATAGCGCTCGCGATGGGGGCCGTCGGAGAGCGAATAAGTGCGGATCACCGGCCTCGGCTCGCCCGGAATATCGAGCTCCAGCGTTAGGAACTGGCCCGGCAGGAAAGCGGACAGCGGTGCACCGTCCTCGGGCGCCAGATAGAAGGACGTAATGGTTTCGCTTTCGGGCTCCTTGCGCTCGACGACGAAGCTGCGCAAGCCCTTGCGGGCTTTCGTCGATGTCTCCGCCTTCGCCAACCGCTTCGCGAACGAGCCCTTCCAGCCATGCGCCAGCGCCGGGATATGGAGGGCCTGCCTGGTCGCGTCCAGGTTTTCCTTGTCGAAATACAGGACATCGCTGACCCGGCGAACGGACATGCCGCGTGGGTCCCGCTTGACGAGCACCACCTCATCGCCCGCGCCAACCTCGCCCTCCTCTAGGACACGGAAGTAGAACCCCACCCGGCCGCTTTCGAGAAACCGGTTCTGGAAGCCCTCGATGCCCATCTTGAGCGCGAGCTTGTAGCAGGGGATGCGCGGTTGGCTGACCTCGACGAGGGCGCCGCCGATGCGGAACACATCGCCGACGCAGACCTCGTCGTCGAGCATGCCCGCGACGGTGAAGTTCTCGCCGAACTGGCCGATCGCGAAGTCGTCGCGCCCGAGCTCGCGCGCCCAGTGGTCGTAGTTCTCGCGCGAATAGGCGTAGACGGCGCGGAAGGTGCCGCCGTGACCCCATAGGTCGGCCTGCCCGTCTCCCTCGAGGTTGAGCCGGCGCAGTGCCACGCGGCCCTCGACCCGCTCCTTGAAAATGCCGGTGGTCACGGTCTTGCCGTCATGCGCGACCTCCTTGGGCATCGAGACGTTGACCGATTCGAGGCTCATCGGGCGCGCCTGTGGGACCGTTTCCTCGGTCCCGCCGGTCGCCAGCTTGTCGAGAATGGGATGGAATCCGCGGAACTGCCAGGTCAGGGGTAGCGCCTGCTCGATGTGGATCTTTTCCTCGACCTGGAAGGACACGACCCGTTCGGCGCCGGGAAACCGGCAGACGTGCTCCGGCTCCCACAGGATCTCGGCCTCGCTGGTGAGCTGAAGGACATCCCCGATGTCGAAGTCGATGAACAAAAGGCCGCAGCGCGGGTCCACCTGGATGTTGCCCAGGGTGGAGAACATGCAGTTGCCGGCGTAATCCGGGAACAGCAGGAGGCTCTCGTGGGCGACGATAACGAACCCCGGCTTGCCGCCCCGGTGCGACACATCGACCCCGCGGCTCCAGTCGTCCTCGCCCTCGGCGAACCGGCTCGCGATGAAGAGGGTATCGGCCCCGGCAATCAGGGCCGCCTCGGCCCGGTTCAGCTTGTCTCCACGGTGGACCGACCTCTTCTCCCCGATGGTCTCGATATCGTCGCCGAGGTCGTGATCCCGGGCCTGGATGTATTGCGGGCAGTTGGGAAACGCCTGCCTCACGCGAATGTCGAACGCCCCCTCGCTCGGGTGGCCAATTCTCCCGTTTACCCGAAATCGGCCGCGGGTCTCGAAGTCGAGCCCGAGCGCCCCGATGTCCGTGCCCTCGATCAGCGCCCTGTTCAGCGGATCGCCGTAGACGGGCCGGGCCCTGATTTCGAGCTTGAGGGGATCGGTGGCCCGGGCGAAGCCGGGCGCCCCGGCGAGGGTTGACGCCCAGGGGCGGCCGCACTCATCGACCGTGCCGATCGCCAGCAGCGGCAGCTGGGCGAAGAATCCGAGATTCTTTTCCGGGATGCGATCGCGGATGATGCGCCGTCCCTTCTCCTCGATCTTGTCGCGAACGCCTAATCGGGACTGGATCTCCTTCTCGCCGCGGTGGAATGGCGACCTCGCGTCCGACATTTCGAGCCCCCGGGATATGTGTGTGGCGAGCGTGCTAGGCGAAACGGGGCATGACTTCGCGCGTCAGGAGGTCGAGGTGGGCGGCCTTGTCCTCGATGCGGCCGCCGTGGATGACCCAGTTCGCGATGCCCTGGCCGGCGAGGTCCTCGAAGCGCCCAACCACGTCGGCTGGCGTGCCCCATAGGCGTGGCGAGCGCGAGATCAGCCAGTCGTAGAGCCCGAGCTCCTTGGCGCGCTCGACGATCAGGCGGTTGCGCCCCGGCGTCTTATAGGACTTGGCCAGGACATGGGCATCGGCATTCATCTCCTTGACGCGCTCGCGCAAGTCCGCGGGAATGCGCTTGCCCTCGAGGGTGCTGATCGTAAGCCAGCTCGTGCCCCAGCCGAGGCTCTGCGCCGCGGCCTCCTCGACACTCCCCGCGAAGGTGATGTCCGCGGTCCACCACACCTCGAAGTCCTCCGGCTTGCGGCCCGAGGCGGCGAGGCCCTCGCCCACGATTGTGTGCACGTCCTCGATGTCCTCGGGCGAGAAGCCGATGGCCGCGATCACGCCGTCGGCGACCTCGGCCGCCATGCGCAGGACCTTCGGCCCCGCGCACGCGACGAACACCGGGATGTCCACCGGCGGCGCCCAGGCGCTCCATTCGGCGCGGAAGGTCTGGCCCTGCCAATGGGCCTCCTCGCCGAGCAGCAACGACTTCACGGCCACGATGTAGTCGCGCAAGTAAGCGACCCGCGCCGGCTTCAGCCCCACGCTCCAGAGCGCCGAATCGCCCGTCGCGATGCCGAGCCCGATGCGCCCCGGCGCGAGCTCGTGGAGCGAGAGCATGGCGGCAGCGGTTACCGAGGGGTGCCGGGTGACCGGGTTGGTAACGCTCGGGAAAACGCGCACCCGCTCTGTGTTGAGCACGCACACCGTGGTGGCGACGTAAAGCTCGCGGTACTGGCGCGAGGAATCGGGCATGCCGATGTCGATTCCGGCGGCATCATAGGCCTGCCACAGCGGAACCTCCGCCGGTACGGGCTGCCTGAGCGTGCCGCCGTTCATGCAGAAGCGCATCTTCGGACCCGCCATCACGACCCCCCTTGGAAGCCAACGTCATGCCCGTGGTCGAGCATAGTTGCCGCCGCACCGCCCTTCAACCGAGGAGGCGCCACGCTCGTCGGTCGGATCGATAGGCACCCGGCCGAAAAGCGCCGGCGCCCCTGCCGCGCGTCGCCGCAATACTTCTCGTCGCGACTTGAAGGCGGGAATATTAGATGTATATACACTCCTAGTCAACGGGCGGCAAGCGAGCCACAAAACGAGAAAGGATCACCGATGTCGAAACCACGCGTGCTGGTGACGGGCGCGGCCGGGCGGACGGGCGCGCCCGCGACTATGGAACTCCTCGCCAATGGCTTCCCCGTGCGTACCCTCGTGCGGCGCCGGAATGCCCGCACCGAAGCGCTCGCGGCCGCCGGTGCCGAGGTCGTACTCGGCGATCTCCTCGACTATCGGGACGTGCGCGGGGCACTCGATGGCGTGCAGCGCGCCTATTTATGCCTGCCCTTTGGGCCCAACCTCCTTCATACGGCAGCGGTGTTCGCTCTCGCGGCGGAGGACGCGAAGCTCGAGGTCGTCGCCCTCATGAGCCAATGGCTCCCCCATCCATCCGACCCCTCCTTCGTGACCCGCGAGCACTGGCTCGCCAACCATGTCTTGCGCTGGATGCCGTCGGTCGACGTCGTCCACGTCAATCCGGGGTTGTTCGCCTTTTTCTACCTGCTCGGGCTTCCGGCGATCCTTCATATGGGGATGCTGGCCGCCCCCTTCGGCGATGGCATGAACGCGCCGCCATCAAACGAGGACATCGGGCGTGTCGCGGCGGCCGTGCTGATGAATCCGGCGTCCCATATCGGCAAGAGCTACCGGCCTACGGGTCCTGAGCTTCTCTCGCCAACCGACATCGCGGGCATCCTGTCGCGCGTGGTCGGCCGACGCGTCACCTATCGCGATTTGCCCTTCAAAATGTTCGCTAAGGCGGCGCGCGCACAGGGAATCCCGCTCTCGCAGGTATCGCAGATGCGACACTACGCCGAGGCGCTGAAGGGCGGGGCCTTTGCCCTTGGCGCGCCGAGCGAACACGTTCAGGAGGTGACCGGTGCCGCCCCCGAAACGTTCGAGAGCATCGCCCGGCGGTACATCGCCGATCCGACCCTCATCGATTCCAGCGCCAGAGCCGGAAGCAGCCTTGGCGCGCTCTCCCTGGCCCTGCGCATTCTGATGACGCCGGCGCCGGACCTGGATGCGTTCGAGCGCGACAGCGGCTATCCGCTGCTGCGCAACCCCGTTCAAGCTTACGACAGCGCCGAGTGGCGCGCCTCCGCCGAGCGCGGGCAGCTCCATCTCCAGGGCGTCGTTGCCGCGGCGGAGCCGTTGCGCGCGGCTTCATGACGCGCCCGCTCGAGGTCCGGATGTGAGAACCCCGCCGGGCCCCGCCGGCGGGGCCGACGATGCCGTGCCTCTCAATCGGTGTGAAGTTGGTTATGTGCGGCGGCCCGGAGGGGAGCGCGGGGCCTAACAAGCGGCAGCTCGCCTCGGCACCGCCCCCGCGCGGTCCCGCCTCAGTGCGACAGCAGGACCGGGCGCGTCATGGTCTCGAGCACGTGGCGCGTGGTGCCGCCGACCAGGGTCTCGCGAATTCGCGAGCCGCCATACGCGCCCATGACGACGAGATCGACGCCGAGATCGTGGGCCCGCGACAGTAGGGCGTTGCCGGTGCTGACCTCTTGGACGGCGGTGCTCACGGCCTCGGCGTTGATGCCGCGCCCGGCCAGGTGCTCGCGCACATCCTCGCTCGTCGGCTGATCCGTCTGCTTGGCGTTGACGCTGAGCACCACGACCTCGGCCGCCTGCTCGAGGATCGGCATGGCGTCATGCATGGCGCGGCTCGCGACGCGGCTGTTGTTCCAGGCGACCATGACACGCGTACCGACCTGCTCGAACGTGCCCGAGTGCGGAACGACGAGCACGGGGCGCCCGGCGGCCATTGCGACGTCGTTGGGCAGGTCCGGTGCCTGATCGGATTCCTCGGGCCCGGACTGGCCCATGACGATCAGGTCGGCGAAGCACGACAGGAAGAGTATGGAGGCGCGGGCATCGCCGCCGCGCATCAGCCACTCCGCCGCCACGCCGCGCGCCTCGGTCGCGCCGAGGAAAGCAGCCTTGACGCGCCCGGCCTTGGCCTCGTCGCCCCCGATATCGCCTTCGCGAGGGCGCGCCCCGCCGCGGTGCCAGACCTCGCTAGCGTAGAGGCCGGTGATGCCGGCGTCGAAGATGTTCGCCATCCGGATCGCCATGTCCGTTTTGATTTCGTGGCGATCCTCGCCGCTAAAATGAAGCAGTATGTTCTTGGCCATGTTCGCCTCCTGGCTCGAACGCCTGGGCGCTGGTCCGGGGAGGCATCATAGCGTGGCCGGCGAGCCGCGTTCCATCGGACACCTCGCCGCTATGTGCTATAGTCGAGGGTCACATAAGGGGCGCAAAAGGGGGATGGCATGGCGCTGATCGACGTGGGCCAACGAGCGCCGAGCTTCGAGCTCAGCAATCAGGATGGGGCAGCGGTGAAGTCGGACGACTTCTCCGGCCGCTACGTGCTCCTGTGGTGGTACCCCAAGGCCGACACACCTGGGTGAACCATCGAGGGCAAGGGATTCCGTGATCGAATCCAGGACTTCGAAGGACTCAATACCGCCGTACTCGGGATCAGCTTCGATACGACCGGGGCCAACAAGGCGTTCCGCGAGAAGTCCAGCTTCCCCTTCGATCTGCTGAGCGACGAGACGAAGGCGACCTCGATCGCCTACGGCGCCGCCGAGGCCGACTCGCGGGTCCCGACCCGCGTCTCCGTACTCATCGCCCCCGACGGCAAGATCGCCAAGGCCTACGCAACCGTCAAACCCGCCGACCACCCCGACGAGGTGCTCGCCGACCTGAGGAGCCTCGGCTAGGCCCTCTCAGATCGCCCGGATGTGGGACTCCGCTCCGCCGTCGCCGCGCAGCTCGGCGACGCGTTTCTGGTCGTAGGTGTCCTGCCAGAAGCGGTAGGAGAAGGCGGTCTCGGCCTCGGCGTGGATCGGCGGCGGCGATACCTCCACGCGCTCGCCCGCGAGGTAAACCGCGCGGATTGCCGACTTGTCGAGCAAGATCGAGATGTCCTCGAGCGGATCGCCGTCGACGACCACGAAGTCGGCGAGGCGGCCCGCCTCGAGCGCCCCGAAATCGGCGCCCGCGCCGTCCGCGTCACCGAAGAAGGTGGCGTTGACCGAGGTCGCGGCTCGTAGCGCCTGCGCCGGGGTGAGGCCGATGTACTTGACCAGGATCTCCATCTCGCGCGCGTGCCACTCGCCGCACGGGTCCGAGGCGAAGCCCGAATCGGTGCCGGCCATGAGGGGTACCCCGGCTTCATAGGCGCGCCGCGCCCACATCGTCGAGGCCGCCCATTCGGAGGCGCCGAAGTCGCCCTTGCGCGTGGCCGGATCGCTCGACTGCGCGAAGCTGAAGCGGTTGTGGGTGATCGTCATCGAGGGACAGAAATAGGAGCCGCTCTTGAGCGCCGCCTCTATCACGTCGTCGCCGATCCACGAGACGTGATAGAGGACGTCGGTGCCCGAGCGCGCACCAAAGAGCGCGGCTTCGCGGCCGCGTGCGTGCCCAATGACCTTGCGCCCCAAGCGGTGGCACTCGTCGATCAGCCGCTTAATGGTGGCCTCGTCGAAGGCGGCCGAGAGCTCGCCGTCGCCGTTCATGACCCGGCCGTCGAGCGCTATCTTGATGAAGTCGACCCCGTCCTTGACCTGGCGGCGGATCGTCTCGACTGCCTCGTCGGTGCTTTTAACCAGATCGCACACCGCCGTCGGGTTGGTGAACCAGGTCGGGTAGAAGGAGGTGAAGCCCTGCCGGTTGCCGATGAACGGCCCCGAGCAGGCGATGCGCGGCCCCGTAAACAGGCCCGCATCGATGGCATCGCGCACCGACAGCGAGACGCGGCCCGAGGAGCCGGGATCGATGAAAGCCGTATGCCCCGTCGTCAGTACGCGCTGCGCGTTGATGAGCCCGCGGAGCGCGCGGAATTCGAGCGCCGAATAGAGGTCGACGTCCTCGAGGCCCTGGGCGTTGCCGAAGGCCAAGTGGGTGTGGGCATCGATCAGTCCCGGAATCACGAAGGCGTTCGAGAGATCGAGAGCCTCCTCGCCATTGGCCGGCGCGTCCGCGCTCGGCCCCACGAAGGTGATACGGCCGTCGTCGATGAGGAGCGTCTGATCGGACCTGGCCTCGTCCTCGAGGCCGGTGAACAGCTTGCCGCAGCGTACCCGCATGGTCGTCCCCTTCCCGTCGCCACCGCCCGCCTCGACTTCACACAAGGCTGGGCGAAAACCCTAGCCCCGGCCTCTTCGCCGGGTCAAGGCGCGCCGGTCGTTGAACGGCGGCAGCGGGAGCCGCTATGGTGCGGCGTCACCCGGCGGAGGAGCGAGCGATCATGACTGTTGCGGACGCACGGGCGCGGCACCAGGCTGTCGGCGCTTCGGCACTCGGGCTCGAGGAGACGCGGCGGCCGCTCGACGAGGCGCACCACCTGCCAGCCTACATCTACACCTCGCCCGAGGTCCTCGCGCTCGAGAAGCAGAAGATCTTTATGAAGGACTGGCTCGCCGTGGCCCGCGCCGAGGAGGTCGAGAAGCCCGGCGACTACATGACCTTCAACATCATGGGCGAGCCTATCGTCGTTGCGCGGAACCACGACGGCGAGCTCAACGCCTTCTACAACGTGTGCGCCCACCGCGGCGTCGAGGTCGCCGCCGGCGAGGGCAACCTCAAGCACTTCCAGTGCCCCTACCACGCCTGGACCTACGACTTATCGGGCAAGCTCCTGGGCGCGGCCTACATGGACGACGTCAAGGGCTTCGACGCGGGCGACTGCCGCCTGCGCCCGCTCCGGCTCGGCGTCTGGGAGGGCTGGGTGTTCGTGAACTTCGATGAGCACGCGGCACCGCTCGCCGATTTCGTCGCCGAGTTCGACGCCGATTTCGGTTTCTTCCGGCAGGGTCGCTGCCGCCTCGCCCGCAAGGCGTCGTGCGTGCTGGAGTGCAACTGGAAGCTCGTCAACGAGAACTTCGTCGACCTCTACCATATCCAGACGCTCCACGCCGACACCCTGCCCGACTGGCCGGACGCCCGGGACTATCCGTACAAGCGGGCACGAAACGGCGGCTACAGCGCCTTCTTCGATGCCAATCTCGGCAGTGCCGACACCGATCCCCCTTTCGGGGCGCTACCGTGGCTCGAGGACTGGCTGCGCGAGCGCGGCCCGGGCTTCTACGGCGCTGGGTTCCTCTCGCCCAACATGTCGATCTTCATCGCCAGCGACCGCATCTCTCAGATCCTGGTGTGGCCGGTCGCGCCCAACAGGACCGAGATCGTCCAGTACATGACCTTCCCGGCGGAATTCTTCGAGTGGCCCGGCTTTTGGGAGCGGACCGAGCCCTTCATGGACCGGATCGTCAAGATCCTGGAGCAGGACCGGCCGATGATCACGTCCCTGCAGCGGGCCATGACGTCGCAGGGCTTCGCCCCGGGTCGCATGTCGTCGAACGAGCTGCTCGTCTACAACTACGTCAACGACTACCTCGCGCGCCTGTTCGGCGAGGCCTAGACCAGGGCCTTGGGCTGGCTTGGCGGGCTAGTAGGGCTTGTCGCCGGCGGCGGTGGTGCGGTGGATGACGCGGGGCCGGTCGCCGTAGTCGTAGACGCTACGGTGCAAGGTGCAGCGATTGTCCCAGATGACGACGTCGCCGACGCTCCAGCGATGGCGATAGACATTCTCGGGCTCGACCGCGCGCGCGACCACATGGTCGATGATGGGCTTGCTCTCTTCCCTGGTCATGCCGGCGAAGTGTTCGGTGAAGTGCCACTCGACGTACAGCGATTTGCGGCCCGTCGCCGGGTGGGTCCGGATCACCGGATGTTCGACGGGCGGTGGCATCTCCTCGAGCGGGCGGCCCGAATTAAGGAAGTTGGCGCGCGCGCTGTGGACCGCGCGCAAGCCATCGAGCATGCGCCTGAGGCCTGGCGAGAGCTGCTCGTAGCCGTTGTACATGTTGCAAAAGCAGGTGTCGCCGCCGGGGTCGGGCACCTCGAGGGCATGGAGCACCGAACCCAGGATCGGCTCCTCGAAATAGGTCACGTCCGAATGCCAGAAATCGTTGGCCGGTCCGGGATCGCCGGGGCGGTTGACGAGGGTGCGCACCTCGGGGAACGTGTCGAGGGTCTTGCGGGTGAGGTCGGGATTGGGTCCGCAGTAACCGAAGCGGTTGGTGAACGCGATCTGCTGGCTCGGCGAGAGGTTCTGGTCGGGAAAGACCAGCACCAAATTGTCATGGAAGGCCTGCAGCACCTCGACAAACACCGCGTCATCGAGCGGTTGCGACAGGTCGAGGCCGCGGATCTCGGCGCCGAGCGCCCGGTTCAGTCGGCGCACGGATATCTGGGGTGGCGTGTTCTTGCGCGCCGCGGAGGGTGCCGCGTCCGACATTGCTAGCCCCTTGGAGTCGAATCGGCGGCCGGTACCCCGGCCGCCGATCCCGACACGATACTTACTGTTTCTTGCCGAAAATCATCCGCAAGTTTTCTTTGAAGTACTCGTCGGACACGACCTGGGAGGGTATACCCGAGGTCACGATCTTGGCGTTCTTGAGCTTGGCGTAGGCACCGCCGCGCAGCCCTGGCTTGGCGGGGATGCGCCCCGACTCGCCGAGGATCGTCTGCGCCGAATCCGACATCATGTAGTCGATGAACAGCTTGCCCGCTTCGGGGTGCGGCGCGTTGGCCGACAGGCTAACCGTCAGACCCACGAACACGAGCCACTCCGGCACGCCCCAGTCGACGGGAGCACCCTTGACCTTCACGGGCTCGGTGAAATCGGGATAGGCGGCGACGTGAATCGCGACCTCGCCCGACATGACCATCTCGCGCACCTGCATGTAGCGCCCATATTTGGGCTCCTGAGCGGCGAGCTTCTTCATGTAGTCGAGCCACTTCGCTTCGCCGAGTTCGCGGCGCATCGTGACCGTCCAGGTGAAGGCGCCGCCGCGCCCCAACGGGTCCTGAATGGCGATCTTGCCCTTCCACTTGGGATCGAGCAGGTCGTCCCAGGTCTTGGGCTCCTCGCCGGGCTTCACGAGATCGGTGTTCCAGGCGAAGCTCGTCATGTTGACCGCGTAGGGATTGTTGTAGCCGTTGGCGTCCCTGAGCTCGGCCGGATAGTTCGCCTGCATCGGCGAAACGTAGGGTGCCAGCAAGTCCTTCGCCACCCATTTCGGCGTCGTCACCGACGTCGACAGCATCACGTCGACGTTGTGGCGCCCGGTCTGCGATTCGGTCTCGAAACGCTGGGCGTACTGCCGAGTGTCGCCGCGGAAGAAGTCGACGTCGATGCCCGGATACGTGCTCTGGAAATCGTCTTTCAGATTCTGGAGTAGCTCGATCGGCTGGCCCGAATAGAAGACGACTTTGCCTTCCTTCTTGGCGGCCTCGTAGGTGGCCTGGGCATTCGCGGTAGGCACCGCGAGCAGGCCCCCGACGGCCGCAAATAGAGCCGCGGCGCCAAGCCAGCGCCAGCGAATTGTGGAAAAAAGTGACATTGGTTAAATCTCCCTTCGGTTCTTGTACTTTGCCGCCGATCGCGCCGCGATGCCCCGTGTGGCCCGCGCCGCCAACGCTCCCATACTAATCCTGCGGTCTCGGAGCGCCAAACGCAACCGATTTGCAGCGCCAGCGACGGACAACGCCACGAGACGCGCACCCGCCTTCGCATAGCGCGGCCAGGGTGTGATAATGGTCGCACGCGCTGGCGCGAGCGGCGCCAATGTCCTCCCGGGGGTGAGAATGGCCAATCCCAAGATCCAGTTCTGCCTGAACTTCACACAGCAGGAGCCGCTGATGGAGGTCGCGAAGTGGTGGCAGGCGTGCGATGCCGGCGGCCTCAAGATGGTTGGTGTGCCCGATTCGCCGGCGCTGCTGCGCGAGCTCTACGTCTCGGCGACGCTGTGCGCGCTGAGCACCTCGCGCATCCAAGTCCTCACCTCGGTCACCAATCCGCTCACCCGGCACCCCTCGGTCACCGCGGCGGCGCTGATGTCGCTCAACGAGCTCGCGCCGGGTCGCATCGCCTGCGGCATCGCCACCGGGGACAGCGCCATCTGGGGCGTCGGCTTGAAGTCGGCCAGGGTGGAGACCCTGCGCAACTACATCCTGGCGGTGAAGGCTCTGCTACGCGGCGAGGCCGCGACCTGGCGCGGCACGACGTTCAAGGCCGAGTGGAGCGCGTGGTCGCCACCGGTGGAAGTGCCGATCTACGTCGCCTGCTCGGGCCCCAAGGTGCTGCGCATGGCCGCCGAGGTCGCCGATGGGATGCTTGTCACCATGGGCTTTGCGCCGGCCGATATCGAGGGCGTCCAGCGCATCATCGCCGAGGGCGCGGCCGCCGCTGGGCGCGCAGCCAGCGACCTCGACGTGTGGTGGAACGCCAGCGTGACCTTTGCCGAGAGCCCCGCGGCGGCCATGGAGTCGACCTTCGGCTGGGGCGCCCAATGGCTCACCATGGGCAGCCTCGAGGGCAAGGGAATCCCGGACGAGTACAAGGAGGCGCTGCTCGAGCTCAACGCCGATACCCACGACCTGACGAACAGCTACAAGACGCCGGGGCGCGGGCGAGCGCTGGTGGAGCGGGCCAAGAAGCTCGGCCTCCACGACTGGCTGATCGAGCGCTCGCCGCGCCTGTGGGGGACCGCGGCGGACATCAACGCGCGCCTCGCCGAGCTCGCGGGCCAAGGGCTCCACAACTGGGTGTTCTACGTCGGCGGCCCCGGCTTCGACCGCATGACGGTGATCGACAGGGTCGCCAAGGAAATCGTCCCCGAGTTCGCGTAAGGCGGGAGTTTAGCGTCGCGCCGCGCTGGCTGAGCGAGCCACGGATACTCGCCCACGTTACCCCCTCCCCCTACCCCCTCCCACAAGGGGAGGGGGAGTTGGTGTGCGCACTTATGTAAGCTGCGGGTGAAAGGGCCGTCCTACCCGCCGCGGTTTACACCCACACCCACTAGGGCTAGAATGGGCGCAACCCGGATATAGGGGAGCGCGCCATGGATGTTCTCGACCGCGCCGATCTCCCATTCCCGCATTCGCTACCCGAGTTCCAGCGACTTTTCCCCGATGATGCGGCCTGCGCCGCCTACCTGGAGAAAGCCCGCTGGGGAGACGGCTTTGCCTGCCCGCACTGCGGCACGGCGGGAGAGCCGTTCCACTTTGAAAACCGCCCTGGCGTCCTGCGCTGCCGCAAGTGCCGCCAGAACACCGGGCTGACGGTGGGAACAGTGATGGAGCGTAGCCACACTCCGCTGAACGTCTGGTTCTGGGCCGCTTATCTGGTCGCCAGTCAGACGCCCGGCATGTCCGCCGTGCAGTTTCAGCGGCAACTTGGTCTTTCGCGCTACGAGACGGCCTTTCAAATTCTCCACAAGCTCCGCTCGGGCATGGTGCGGCCCAACCAAGACAGGATCGGTGGACAGCCCAAGAACCATGTTGAGGTGGACGAAACCTGGGTTGGCGGGCGAACGCGTGGGGAAGGCCGTGGTGTTCACCACAAGGTTCCCGTCTCCTGTGCCATCGAGGTGCGTCATCGAAAGCCGGGCACCAAGCTCGACAACCGGAAAGACGGACGCTATGCCGGACGCGTTCGGCTCGCCGTCGTGCTCGACCGTAGCGCCGAGTCGCTCTGTGGGTTCGTCGAGAGCACCGTCGCGCCGGGATCGCTGATCGTTACTGACGATTGGAGCGGCTATGCTGGCCTCGGTAAGCGCGGCTATGAGCACTTCGCTGTTGCCGAGTGTGGTGATCCAGAGGTTGCCGAGCAATACCTGCCGATCATCCATCTGGTTTTCGCCAACCTGAAGACGTGGCTGATCGATATCCACCACGGCGTTAGCCACCAGCACCTACAAGCCTACCTCAACGAGTTCACCTTCCGCTTCAACAGGCGGTTCTACCCGTTCAACGCCTTCCGCTCATTGCTCGGCATCGCGGGCGACACCTCTGCTCCAACCTATGCCGAGCTTTACTCGGGAGAGTGGCGGCACCCTACATGTAGCGGTCATGGGCGTTAACCGGATAGGCAAGGAGTCATCCCCTCCCCCCTTGTGGGGGAGGGTTAGGGGGGTCGGAGGCGCTGGCCTCGCTGGCTTCAGGCGCGGCGGAACTTCTTGCTCTTGGCGTCGCCGATGAGGTCGTGGGTCGTGAAATCGTTGGCTGCGATGGCGACGCGGCCCGGGATCGAGGCTTCCACCCGGCCGATCAGGCGCGCGGAATGGTCGTGCGCTTCGGCGATCTCGATCGCCAGCGCCGCGTCGGCGTGCGCGCACACGAAGCAGAAGCCGACGCCCATGTTGTAAACGCTGTACATCTCCTTGGGCGCGACACTCCCATGTTCCGCGATGAGCCTGAATATCGGCGGCACCTCGGGCAAGGAATCGAGGACGAAACCGACCTCAGCGTCGATCCTGGTCAGGTTGAGAAAGCCGTCGCTTGTGACATGGATGAGCGCCCGCGTGGACTCGATGCGCTCGAGCACCTCGAGCGCCTCGCGGACATAGATGTGCGTGGGCTCCAGCAGTTCCTCGCCGAGGGTACGGCTGAGGCCCGGCAGGGTGGCATCGACCGCGAGCCCAGCGCCGAAGAGCGACGAGCGCGCCAGCGTGAGCCCGTTGCTGTGGATGCCGCTGCTGACCACGCCGACGACCGCGTCGCCGTCCACGACCTCGCGGCCGACCATGATCCGGTCGAGCCCGACGACACCGATTGCGGTCCCGACGAGGTCGAAGGCGTGGCCGTCTTCCTGTGAGGCGAAGGTGTCCCCGAGCTGCGCGATCTCGCCGCCCGAGATGGAGACGTTCGCGCGCCGCGCGCCCTCGTAGAGGCCCTTGGAGACCTCCTCGATAAAGCCCGCGTCGAGGTCCTGCCCGGCGATGTAGTCGACCATCGAGACGGGCCGCGCGCCGACGCACACGATGTCGTTCACGTTCATTGCCACGCAATCGATGCCGATGGTGTCGAACTTGCCCATCATGCGCGCCACCAGGGTCTTGGAGCCGACCCCGTCGGTGCATAGCGCGACGCCCACTCCGGCGCCGATGTCGATCACGTTGGCGTACTTGCCGCCGATACCCATGTCGAGCTGCACGCCGTAGGGCTCGCCCGGCGCGGGCCAGGTCCCGCGCAGCTGTTCGGTAAGGCGGCGTAGGCCGGCGCGGGCTGCGTCCTCGTCGACTCCCGCCGCCCCGTAAGCCGACCCGCCATCCTTCAGCGCGCTCACGGGCGAATCCCTCGCGACGCCCCGCCGCCTCAGTCCGAGACGGCGCGGCGCGGCTCGGGCGCGACCGCTGTTTGGTACTCGGGCACGAGCAGGGCCACGCGCTCCAGCGTCTCGGCCGCATCCCCAGCGCGCGCCGCCGCCCTCAGCCGTTCGAGCTCGGCCGCCAGGAGCTCGTAGTCGATCATCCGCGGCGCCGCCATGAGGACGCCGTCCACCGGCGTCGGTACGAGTTCCTCTGCGGCGTAGAACAGCTCCTCGGTGAGCTTCTCGCCGGGCCTGAGCCCGATATGGGTGATGGCGATGTCGTCCGGATTGAGGCCGGCGAGCTTGATCATCTGGCGCGCGAGATCGCCGATCTTCACGGGCTGTCCCATGTCGAGCACGAACACCTTGCCGCGCTCGCGCGCCTGCTCGGGCATCGCCGAGGCGTGCAGCACCAGCTCCACCGCCTCGCGCGTGGTCATGAAGTAGCGCGCGGCGTCGGGATGGGTGAGCGTGACCGGGCCGCCGCGCGCGAGCTGGCGCTCGAACAGGGGAACGACCGAGCCGGTCGAGCCGAGCACGTTGCCGAAACGCACGGTGATGAAGCGGGTGCCGCGGCCCGCGGGGGCGGCGCTCAGCGCCTGACAGATGAGCTCGGCGATGCGCTTGCTCGCGCCCATGATGCTCGAGGGGTGCACGGCCTTGTCGGTCGAGATCATGACCATCGTCTCGACCCCGTGGGCGCGACTTGCCTCGGCGACCTCGCGGGTGCCGAAGGTGTTGGTCAGCACCGCCTCGGCCGGGTTGGCCTCGGCCAGGGGCACGTGCTTGAAGGCCGCGGCGTGGAAGACGAGCTCGGGGCGCTCGGTCCTGAACACCTCGGCCAGCCGTGCGCCCTCGCGCACGTCGGCGAGGACGGCCGCGCGCGGCAGCGCCGGATGGCTCTCGCCGAGTTCGAGGTCGATGGCGTAGAGGTTGTATTCGCCGTTGTCGAGGAGCGCGAGGCGGGCCGGCTCGAGACCGGCGATCTGGCGCACCAGCTCGCTGCCGATGGTACCACCCGCGCCAGTGACGAGGACGCGCCGACCGGCGACGAGGCGCGCCATCGCGGTGCGGTCGAGCACCCGCTGCGGGCGGTCGAGCAAGTCCTCGACATCCACGGGCCGCAGGTCGAGGCGCGCCCCGTTGCCCCCTTCGTCGCCCGAGGCTGGAGGATCGCGGCGGAAATCGGTGAGGCGTGGGAGGCGCGCGAGCGTCATGCCGAGCCGGTCGGCACTATCGAGAAGCGCGCGTACCGCGGCGCCGTCGGCGCGCTCGCCGGCGATGATCAGGCGCTGCGGCCGGCGGTACTGCGTCTCCAGCCGCGCGACCACGGCGTCAATCTCGGCGAAGGTCCCGAGCACGCGCACGCCGCGCACCTCGCGTCCGACACGCCCCGGATTCGAATCCACGATACCGACGATCCGATAAGCCGCGGCCCCGCGGTGCATCTGGCGGATGAAGGTCTCGGCGGCATCGCCCGCACCGGCGAGCAGCACCGGAACACTACGCTCGTCGCCGCGCTCAAAGACCAAGCGAAAATTACCGTCCTTGATCAGGCGATAGAGCAGCCGCGGCGCGGCCAGCAGCACGATGAGCAGCGGCCAGGTCAGGAAGAGCGCGGTACGCGGCACGTTCTCGAGGCGGGTCAGCAGGAACAGGACCGGCAGGAAGACGAGGACGGCCAGCGTCACCGCCTTGGCGATCGCGAGGAGGTCGTTGAGGGAGGCGTAGTACCAGATGCCGCGGTACAGGCCCACGGTCCAGAAAACGATCGCCGACACCACGGCGAAGACGACGGTGCCCTCCCACACGACGCCAAGGCTTTGGGGTGCGCCGTAGGTCAGGTAGCGCAGCCACACGGCGATCTCGAACGCGGCCACCGCCATGAAAATATCGTGTGCGGCGACGAGCGTGATGCGCGGTAGTTTCATCGGCGGTGTCGGGTCAACGGCGGGGCGGCGGCGCCGGCAGGCCGGGGGAGCCACGTCCCAGGTACCATAGCAGAACGGCGCACAGGGCGGCCGCCAAAAACAGTCCCGGTGCCGGCGCGAGCGGCCCGCCCGGCGCGATCGTCAGCGCGACCGCGACGAGGCCGGCGTTGGCCAGCGCAACCGCGCGCACGACGCGCGCGTGGTTGCCGAGGCGCCGCGCCGCGCGCTGGTAGAAGTGGCTGGCGTGGGCGTGCCACACGCGTTCGCCGCGCGCGAGCCTCCGAGCCAGGGTGAGCGTGGCGTCGGCGAGAAAGTAGAGCGGCAGCACGAGAGCCGCCGGCCAGTGCCCGGCCGCGGCGAGCTCGATGAGCAGCCAGGCGGCGAGGTAGCCGAGCGGTATGCTGCCGACGTCGCCGAGGAAGATTCTGGCCGGGTGCCAGTTCCACCATAAAAAGCCGAGCGCGGCCGCGCCGAGGGCGGCCGACAGCGACGCCATCCCAACGGCCTGGGGCGCGCCAGCGGCGATCACGCAGACGCCGAGCGCGATCGCCGCGGTTTCCACGCCAACGATGCCGTCGATGCCGTCCATGAAATTGTACAGATTGACGAACCACAGCCACAGCAACCCGGTGGCGGCGCGGTCGGCGAGCGGCGGCAGCACGCCCTGGAAGACGAGGGCCTCGGCCGGTAGGACGGAAAGACCTGCGATCACCGCGAGCGTGTGGGCGGCGAGCCGGACGGCCACCGATAGCCCGCGCAAATCGTCGCGCCAGGACACCACGGCTAGGGCGCAGGCGGCGAGCAGTATCACCGGGAGCGCGGTCGGCGCGGTGCCCACCGCGGCGATCGCGACCCACACTACGGCGATGGCGCCGAGCACGGCGAGACCCGCCCCGCGCGGTGTCGGGCTCGCATGGCTGCTGCGCACATTCGGGTGGTCGAGCACGGCGCGCCGGCGCAGCATCTTGAACGCCCCTGCGGTCCCGAGCCAGGAGAGCACGAACGCGCCCGCGGCGGCGGCAATCAGCGCGAGCCAGCCCATGGCGGCCTTCTTAGCGCAATGCCGGCGAGCGCGTAAGCGCGAAAGCGCGCCTCCGCCCGTCAGGGTTGCTAGGTGACAAACAACTCTTTACCGCCTCAGCGACAACGGCCGCATGCTTGAGAGAGATCGTCAGCACTCATCTGGTTCTTGAACGCGACAACATAATCGCAATATTCGCGATGGTTGGATGGCGTATGAAATGCTGAATGGTGGCCCGGCCCTGAGTGCCTTGCCCCACGCGATGGTGGGCTCTGCCGACAGAAGTCTCGAGCCATTATGGTTGGCGGACGTCTGGCTCCGCCACTCATCTCGAGCGTTATTCGAGGCGCCCGTAAGGGGCGAACGCTTAGGAGCATGGCGGGCATGGGAAAGAGCACCGAGGTTCAGCGATGGCTGAATGATTTCGATCATCCGCTGAAAGATGCGATCACGCGGCTCCCCGAGGTCATCCTCCAATCGGACACGCGCGTAGAAGAATGCATCAAATGGAAGAGTCCTACCTTCACGTTCCGAGGAAACATCGCGAGCATCAATCCTAATACCAAGAAAAAGGTGAGCCTGATGTTCCATCGCGGCGCCGAGATTCCGGGCGACCATCCGAGCCTGGTCGGTGGCGGCGGCACCGTTAAGTACATGTACTTTGCAGACTTGCCGGACGTCGAGGCGAAGCGCTCGGCGATCGAAGCGGTGATACGCGCATGGTGCGCAATGAAGGCGGACGCGTGAGCCGGGCTCGGGTTCTGGGCGCCGACCCGCGGGGCGGTAGAGGGGACAGTTGACTGCGATAGCCACTAAACGAGCGCGTCGGAAGGGAAATCGGCGCTCTGCCCCGAAACCTAAGGGCCACGTTGAACCATATCGTCGGACTGATTGAGGACGCGTTCAATCCGGGTTCGCGGGCAAGGCAAGGGCCGCGGCGGGCAGGAGCGAACGGTAGACGGCGAGCGTCTTGGCGACGAACGCATCGACCGCGAATTCGGCGACGGCCATGTCGCGGGCGCGCCGTCCCATCTCGCGGCGCAGGCCCTCGTCCTCGAGCAAGCGGCGGATCGCAGCGGCCGTGGCCGGTGCATCACGCGGCGGCACCAGCAGACCGTTGACCTCGTGGCGAACGATCTCGCGGCAGCCGGGCACGTCGGCGGTCACGATCGGGCGTGCGCACGCGGCGGCCTCGATCAGGACCCGCGGCAGCCCCTCGCGGTAGGACGGCATGCACACGACATGCGCCATCGCGAGCACCGCGGCCATGTCGGTGCGATAGCCCCACCACTCGATCGCCCCTTCGGCCTCCCAGGCGCGCACCACCGGCTCGCCGACATCTGTCGGATTGGCGGGATCGGTGCGCCCGACGAGGACGAAGCGCGCTCGCACGCCCTGCTCCTTCAGGGCCCGAGCGGCGGCCACGAACTCGCGCACGCCCTTGTCGCCGAGCAGCCGCGCGGGGAACATGACGACCGCCTCGCCGTCGGGCTCCGGCGTCGCCGCGAACGCCTCCATGTCGACTCCCGAGCCCCGGATCATCACCGCGCGTGCGGGGTCTACGAGGCCTTCGCGAACGAACAGGTCGAGGTCGTGGCCGTTTTGGAAGATGGCGCGGGCGTGGCGGTGGCCGAGCGCAAAGCGGAAGAGCACCATGACGAGCCTCTGCTGGAGGCGCGCGGCCGCGTCCTCGCGGATGAACAGGTGGCCGAGCCCGGTGATCGCGTGGACCGCCGCCGGCACCCGCCGCAGCCGCGCGACCGCGCCGCCATAGAGCACCGGCTTCATCGCCACGTGGTGGACGAGGTCGGGCGCGAGCCGGCCCACCAGCCGCCAGAACGAGAGAGCGAGGCGCGCCTCACCGATGAGCCCGCGCCCGCCCCGGCGCAGCGGAATCGGGTGGTAGGGAAAGCCCGCGCGCTCGATGGCGGCGACGTAGTCGCGCTCGTAGGGCGCCGCGACGTGGATGTCGAATCCGGCCTCGCGCGCGGCCAGCGCCACCGGCATGCGGTGGGTGGTGAAGAACAGCGCCTCGTTCATCAGGAACAACAGGCGCGGCGGCCTCTCAGACAGAGACTCGTCGCCCGAAGCCGCAATCGCCGCGGGCTCAGCTACGGCCATAGACGGCGACGGCGGCGCCGCGCGTGGCGAGGTTTTCCGGCGCCGCGAGGAAGGCAATGGTGCTCGCGACCTCCTCGACCTTGGGCCAGGCGGTGAAGTCGGCGCCCGGCATGGCGGCTCTGTTCTGCGGCGTATCGAGGATCGAGGGTGCCACTGCATTGACCCAGATGCCCTCGGGCGCCACCTCCTCGGCGAGCGCGAGCGTGAGGGTGGCGACGGCTGCCTTGGCCGCGGCGTAGAGCGCCATGCCGGCGCCCTGGCGTGGCTCCAGCGCCGGCCGCGCGGCCACGTTGACGAGGCGCCCGCCGCCGGCAGGCTCGCCGCGCATGTTGGCGACCGCGCCGCGGCAGCACAGGTAGGCGGTGAGCACGTTCATGTTCATCTGGTCGTGGAACTCGCTCGCTCCGGCCTCGGCGAGGGGCGCCATCGCGAAGCCCCCGGCGAGGTGGAGCGACGCCCACAACCGGGGCAGCGCGGCGTAGTAGGAGTCGACCTCGTCCTGGTCGGTGAGGTCGACGCCGGTGGTCAGGCTGACGCCCGGCTTTCCCGCGTGCGCGAAACCCGCGAGCTCGCGGGTATCGAAGTTCGGAACGTGACAGGTCGCGCCGGCATCGATCAGGGCGCCGACGACGGCGGTCCCCAGCGCGCCGGTGCCACCGGTGACGACGACCTGCCGGTCCCTGAAGTCCATGGCATCACCTCTCGAGTGGCCGGCCTAGCCCACGGTCCCCTCGGCCAGCCGGGTGCGGATGTCGATCTCCGATTTGAGCGTACGATGGACCGGGCATTTGTCGGCTATTTCGAGCATGCGCGCGCGCTGCTCGGCGCTTAGCGGCCCGTCGAGCGTGACATCGCGCTCGATGCGATCGATCCGGCCCTCCCTCGTCTCGCACTCGGCGCAGTCGGTGGCGTGGACCTTGTTGTGGCGCAGCGCCACGCCCGCCCTCTCGAGCGGCCACCCCTTGCGTTCGGCGTAGAGGCGCAGCGTCATCGTGGTGCAAGTGCCGAGGGCCGCGAGCAGCAGATCGTAGGGCGAGGGGCCGGCATCGGTGCCGCCGTGCTCGCGCGGCTCGTCGGCGGCAAGCAGGTGGGGCCCGGCACGAACACGCTGAACGAGCTTCGCGCCGCCCGCCTCCTCGACCAACACCGTGCCCGGGTCAAGCCGCTCGGGCGCGGGCGCGAGTTCGGGCTCCGGCTCACCGACATAGCGCGCGGCCCAGGCCGCCAACACCGAGGCGACGTAGGCACCATCCTCGCGCCGCGTCAACAGGTGATCGGCATCGTCGAGCGAGACGAAGCTCTTGGGGTGGCGCGCGGCGACGAAGATACGGGTCGCGTTGTCGATGCCGACCGTATCGTCGCCGGGGGCATGGAAGACGAGGAGGGCTTTCTCGAGGGTGGCGAGTTCCGCCGTCACGTCGTGCGCCGCGATGTCGTCAAGGAAACTCTGGGCGATGGTGAAATGGCGCCCGCCGATCTCGACCTCGGCCGCGCCCTGGGCCGTGATCGCCGGCACCGCGGGTGCGAGCAAGTGGCGCACGTGCGCAGGCTCGGCCGGCGCGGCGATGGTTGCGATGCAGCGCGCCTCGGGTATGCGTTGGGCGGCGGCGAGCACCGCCGTACCGCCGAGGCTGTGCCCGACCAGGAGTGCCGGCGCCCGGTAGTGGCGGCGCAGGTGGTCGGCGGCCGCGACCAGGTCGTCGATGTTGGAGGAGAATCCAGTGTTGGCGAAGTCGCCCTCGCTACCGCCAAGCCCGGTGAAGTCGAAGCGTAGGGTCGCCACGCCCACGCCGGCTAGCCCGCGGGCGATGCGCGCAGCGGCCAGCCTGTCCTTCGAGCACGTGAAGCAATGCGCGAACAGCGCGAACGCCCGGGGCGCGCCTTCGGGTAGGTCGAGCCGGGCATCGAGCGCCGCCCCGGCGGCGCCGGTAAAGGTGAGTCTCTCGCTGGGCATGGCTCGTTTTCACCCCCAAAGCACGGTTGTAATCCCGCCGCGTTCGGCCTCGCAATCCTGTTACACTCGGCGCCGCCGTGGCGACCTGGCCCGCGGCAAACGTTCGCTTCACCAATAAGCCGTTGACCCACGGGGGGTATGACGGCGAGCGGCCTCGCACCCGGCGGCGCCCCATTATCAACTGAGCAAGGGAGAACTCATTATGGCTGTTTCCGATCATGTGGACATCGATCAATTCATGGCCGGACTCAAGAGGCGCAACCCGGGAGAAACCGAGTTTCACCAGGCGGTGTACGAGGTTGCATCGAACATCTTCCCCTACATTGCCGACAAGCCGATCTACCATGAAATGCAGATCGTGCGGCGCATCGCCGAGCCCGACCGGATCGTGATCTTTCGCGTCTGCTGGGAGGATGACAACGGCAATATCCGCGTCAACCGCGGCTATCGCATCCAGAACAACAACTCGATCGGCCCCTATAAGGGCGGCATCCGCTTCCACCCCAGCGTCACGCTCAGCATCCTCAAGTTTCTCGCCTTCGAGCAGACCTTCAAGAACAGCCTGACCGGGCTGCCGATGGGCGGCGGCAAGGGCGGTTCGGATTTCAACCCGAGGGGTAAGTCGAACAACGAGGTCATGCGGTTCTGTCAATCCTTCATGACCGAGCTGTATCGCCACGTCGGCGAGGACACCGACGTCCCGGCCGGCGACATCGGCGTCGGCGCGCGCGAGATCGGTTACATGTTCGGCCAATACAAGCGCCTGACCAACCGCTTCACCGGCGTCCTTACCGGCAAGGGGCTGGAGTTCGGCGGCAGCCTGATCCGCACCGAGGCCACCGGCTACGGCGCCGTCTACTTCATGGAAGACATGCTGAAGACCGCGGGCGATGGCTTCGAGGGCAAGAAGTGCCTCGTCTCGGGGTCGGGCAACGTCGCCACCTACGCGGCGCAGAAGATCAACCAACTCGGCGGCAAGGTGCTGACCATGTCCGACTCGTCCGGCTTCATCCATGACCCCGACGGAATCACTGACGAAAAGGTGGCCTGGATCATAGACCTGAAGACCAAGCGCCGCGGCCGCATCCAGGAATATGCCGAGGAGTTCGGCGTCGAGTTCCACGAGGGCCTGCGCCCGTGGCACGTCGCCTGCGACCTCGCCTTTCCGTGCGCCACCCAGAACGAAATCAGCGCCGATGACGCCAAGGTTCTGCTCGCCAACGGGTGCAAGGGGATCTCCGAGGGCGCCAACATGCCGACGGAGCAGGACGGCATCCATGCCTTCATCGATGCCAAGATCCTGTTCGCCCCGAGCAAGGCGGCCAACGCCGGCGGCGTCGCCGTGTCGGGTCTGGAGATGAGCCAGAACAGCGCCCGCATCTCGTGGAAGGAGGAAGAGCTGCAAAAGCTGCTGCGCGACATCATGAGCGGCATCCACGGGAGCTGCCTCGAGTACGGCAAGGAGCCGGACGGCTATATCAACTACCTCAAGGGCGCCAATGTCGCCGGTTTCATCAAGGTTGCCGATGCCATGATCGCGTATGGCGTGGTGTGAGCCCTCGGCGTGAGTGGCTAGGGCGCTTGGCGCCCGCCGCAGCCCTTCCGCGCGAACGGGGTTGACGGACCGCCCAACATCGCGCTGCGCGCCTTCGGGCGGTGTCGACACGCAGCGCCCTGTGCCGGAGCCCGCCCGTTCCCGGCGGGATCGCTAGGGCCGGCGAGACGGCGCGGCGGGAACCATCGACATGGTAGTCAGGCCCGAAGCGCTTAAGCAGCGCCGCATCGCCGAGGTTATCCGACGCCTTCGGCGCGAGGCCGGCAAGGGCCGCGGGGGCGAGTTCGAGGCCTTCGCGCGCCAGTACTGCCAGCACGTGGCACCCGAGGACATTGCCAGCCAGTCGAGCGAAACCCTGTACGGCGCCGCCCGTTCGCTGTGGCGGTTCGGCCAGAAGCGGATGCCCGGCCGGGCAAAGATCAGGGCCTACGATCCGGACCCACGGATCGACGGGTGGTCCTCATCGCACACGATCGTCGAGATCATCCACGACGACATGCCGTTCCTCGTCGACTCGGTGACCATGGCCGTGGCGCGGGCCGGCGTCGCCACGCATTTTGTCGTTCATCCGGTCCTGCTAGTCGAGAGGGCCGCTCAGGGCAAGATCAAGCTCCTGCGTGCCGCACCGGCGCCCTCGGCCGGCAGCGATTCGTCGATACAAGAGTCATGGATGCATATCGGCATCGACCATCAGGCGGCGCCCGAGGCGCGCGAGTCTCTGGTTGCGGACCTCGACAAGTCGCTCGCCAATGTACGCGCGGTGGTCGCGGATTGGCGGCCCATGCTGGGCGAGCTCGACGACGCCATCGCGACCCTCGAGTCTGGCCCCCCCCCATGATCGACGCCGCCGAGATGGCCGAGGCCAAGGCCTTCCTCGCGTGGATGAAGGACGACAACTTCACGCTTCTCGGCTATCGCGAATTCGATCTGCGCGACCACGGGCGCGAGGCCCTGTTCGCGCCGGTCAAGGACTCCGGCAAGGGCCTGCTACGTGATCCCCGGGTGCACGTCCTCGGACCCCCCCCCCGCCGTCTTACCGACCTGCCGCCGGAGATTCGCCACTTCCTAAAGCAGCCGGCGCTGCTTCACATCACCAAGACGAGCGTGCGCAGCACGGTACACCGGGCGGTCCACATGGATTACGTCGGCGTGAAGAGCCTCGACGCCCAGGGCCGCGCGATAGGCGAGCACCGCTTCATCGGCCTGTTCACCTCGACCGCGTACAGCATGAGCCCGTCCAGTATTCCGGTCTTGCGGCGTAAGGTGCGGCACGTGGTCGAACGCTCGCGTCTCGGCGCCACGAGCCATGCCGGTAAGGCGCTGCTCCACATCCTGGAGACGTTTCCCCGCGACGAGCTTCTGCAGATCTCCGAGGACGAGCTGTACGAGGCGGCGACCGGCATCCTGCACCTCAGCGAACGGCCGCGCATCCGGCTGTTCGTCCGCTCGGACCGCTTCAAGCGCTTTGCCTCCTGCCTCGTTTTCGTGCCCCGCGAGCAGCATACGACCGCGCTCCGCAGGCGCTTCGAGGCGATCCTGGCGGAGGCGTTTCGCGGCCGCAACTCGGCCTTCTCGACACAGATCGGCGACGACGCCTTGGCCCGCCTGCACTTCATCATCGGGCGCACCCCGAGCGATACAGCCGAGCCCAATGTCGCCGCGCTCGAGGCCAAACTCGTCGCCGCGGCCCGCACATGGCGCGAGGATCTGGAAGACGCGCTCATCGACCGCCACGGCGCGGTCGAGGGTAGGAGGCTTACCGCGCTCTATGGCGAGGCCTTTCCCACGGCCTACCGCGAGGTCTTCGACGCCGCTAACGCGGTGCTCGACATCGACAAGATCGAAGGTCTCGGTGGTATCGATGAGGTCGGCGTTCACCTGTACGCGGCGCGGCACCCCGAAGAAAGGGCGGTGCGCTTCAAGATCTACCATCCGGAGAAGCCGGTGGCGCTATCGGATTCGCTACCGGTGCTCGAGCACATGGGGCTCCGGGTCCTCTACGAGTGGCCCTACCGCGTTAACCGCGGCAACGCTCGGCCGCCAATATGGATTCATGATTTCGAGGTCGCCGCTCCGGATGGCGAGATGCCCGACCTGGCCGCCACCGCCGCGAAGTTCGAGGACGCGGTATTGCGGATATGGCGCGGCGAGGTTGAGGACGATCGCTTCAACGGACTCGTGTTCCGGGCCGGCCTCGAGTGGCGCGACGTCGTCGTGCTCAGGGCCTACGCCAAGTATTTGCATCAAGCCAACATTCCCTTCAGTCCGCGCTACCTCGAGGACACCCTGTGCGGCCATCCCGCCATCTCGCGGAATCTGGTCAAGCTGTTCCACGCCCGCTTCGATCCGGCCCAGGCCCAAACCTCGGGGCGCCGCGCGAGCCGATTGCTCGTCGCTATCGACGCCCAACTCGAGGCCGTCGCGAACCTCGACGAGGACCGTATCCTTCGCTGGCAGGATCGCGCGCGGCGGCATCCGCTGGTCCGACCGGCGCGAGGACTTCCGCACCGAGGTGCTCGGCCTGATGAAGGCGCAGATGGTCAAGAACTCGGTCATCGTGCCGGTCGGCTCGAAGGGCGGGTTCGTGACCAAGCGCCTGCCCGCGACCGATGACCGGCAAGCGATCCAGAACGAAGTCATCGCCTCCTACGTCACGTTCATGAGCGGGCTCCTCGACCTGACCGACAACCTCGTCGAGGGCGCGATCGCGCCGCCCCGCGATGTCGTCCGCCACGACGAGGATGACCCCTACCTCGTCGTCGCCGCCGACAAGGGCACGGCGACGTTCTCCGACATCGCCAACGACGTGTCGCAGGCGTACGGGTTCTGGCTCGGCGATGCGTTCGCCTCGGGCGGGTCGGCCGGCTACGACCACAAACGGATGGGAATCACCGCGCGCGGCGCCTGGGAATCGGTCAAGCGCCACTTCCGCGAGCTTGGGCTCGATACCTAAACCACGCCGTTCAGCGTGGTCGGCATCGGCGATATGGGGGGCGACGTGTTCGGCAACGGCATGTTGCTGTCGCCGCACATCAGGCTCGTCGCCGCCTTCAACCACCAGCACATCTTCGTCGATCCCGATCCGGATGCGAAAAAGAGCTACGCCGAGCGCAAGCGGCTGTTCGCGCTGCCGCGGTCATCGTGGAGCAACTACAAGCCCGCGCTGATCTCCAAGGGCGGTGGCGTGTTCGACCGAGCGGCGACGTCGATCAAGCTCTCGCCCGAGATCAAGCGCACTTTCGATCTCGAGGCCGACAGCCTGACGCCGGCCGACCTGATCCGGGCCCTCCTCAAGGCGTCCGTCGATTTGCTGTGGTTCGGCGGCATCGGGACCTATGTCAAGGCCGTGGCCGAGAGCGACGCCGACGCCGGCGACCGCGCCACCGACGGATTGCGCATCGACGCCCGGGCGTTGCGCTGCCGGGTGATAGGCGAGGGCGCCAACCTAGGCATCACCCAGCGCGGCCGCATCGAATTCGCGCTCGGCGGGGGCCGGGTCAACACCGACTTCGTCGACAACTCCGCGGGCGTCGATTGCTCCGATCACGAGGTCAACATCAAGATCCTGCTCAACGGCGCCATCGCCGACCGCTCGCTGGTGGCGGGTCAGCGCAACCGGCTGCTCGCGCGCATGACCGACGAGGTCGGCGATCTGGTGCTGCGCGACAACTACCTGCAGGCGCAGGCGATCTCGGTGTGCGAGGCCGAAGATGTCGCCGGCCTCGATGCCCAGGCGCGCCTGATGCATACCCTGGAGCGCGCCGGAGCGCTCGACCGGGCCATAGAGTTCCTACCCGACGAGGAGGCGGTCGCCGAGCGTCAGGCGGCCGGCCGCGGCCTTACGCGCCCGGAAATCTCCGTCCTCGTGTCCTATAGCAAGATCACCTTGTTCGACGCGCTCACGGCCAGCGACGTTCCCGAAGACCCGTACTTCGCCAACGACCTCGCCCTGTATTTTCCGCGCGCGCTGCGCAAGCGCTTCGCGCCGGCGCTGGCGGGCCATCGCCTGCGCCGCGAAATCGTCGCCACGGTCGTCGCCAACAGCATCGTCAACCGTGCCGGGCCGACATTCGTCAGCGACCTCGTTGAGGAAACCGGTGCGGCGGCCGCCGACATCGCCCGCGCCTACACCCTCACGCGCGATGCCTTCGCCCTGCGCCCGCTGTGGCTCGCGATCGAGGCGCTCGACAACAAGGTCCCGGCGGCGCTGCAGGTGCGCATGTTCGGCGAGGTCATGCAGCTCATCCACCGCTCGACAGAGTGGTACCTGCGCAACCGCCGCGCGCCGCTCGACATCGCGGGCACGATCGCGCAGCTGGCGCCCGGCATCGCGGCCGTGGACGCGGTGCTCGATGGCGTCATCAGCGAATTCGAGGCGGTCGGTCTCGAGCAGCGCAGTGCCGGGCTACGCGGCGAGGGTGTGCCGGCCGACCTCGCGCGCCGCGTGGCGCGGCTCGATACCCTGGCGGCGGCCTGCCACGTGGTCGAGGTGGCGCGGCTCGGCGGCCGCTCGGTCGCCGAGGTGGCGCGCGTCTACTTCGCGCTCGGCGCGCGCCTCGGGCTCGACTGGCTGCGCGCGGAAGCCGAGCAGCTGGCGCCCGATTCACCCTGGGAACGGCGCGCCATCAGCGCCATCCTGGAGGACTTCTACGGCCAGCAGCGCGCGCTCACGAGCCGCGTTTTCGATGGCGCCGACTGCGCGGCAGGCGACGCGGCGCTGGCCAAGTGGGAGGCCGACAATGCCGCCGTGGTGGCCCGCAGCGCCGACTTGATGGCGTCCTTTCGCAGCGCCGGCGGCATCGACGTTGCGCGCCTCGCCATCGCCAACCGTCACGTTCGCGGCCTGATCGTCGGCTGAGCCATGGCCGCCGCCACGCCCGAGCCGCCGCCCGCGCCGACCAGGGGCGTCGTCGCGTGGGCGCTCTACGATTGGGCCAACTCGCCCTTCACCACGCTCATCATCACGTTCGTGTTCAGCATCTATTTCGGCCGCGCCGTCGTCGGCGACGAGGTGCAGGGCCAGGTCCTGTGGGGGTACGCGATCGGCGTGAGCGGCATTATCGTCGCGCTGCTGAGCCCGGTGTTAGGCGCCATCGCCGATGCCGGCGGTCCGCGCAAGCCGGGCCTGCTGGTCTTCACCGCGTTCTGCGTCGTTGGCTCGGCGATGCTGTGGTGGGCCGAGCCCGACTCCCGCTTCATCCTGTGGGTCATGGTGTGGATCGTCGTCGCTAACGTGGCCTTCGAGTTCGGTATCGTCTTCAACAATGCGATGCTGCCCGATCTGGTGCCGCTGGCCCGGCTCGGCCGTTGGTCGGGGTGGGCTTGGGGGCTCGGCTATTTCGGCGGCCTCGCGGCGCTGGCGCTGGCGCTGTTCGCTTTCGTCCAAGCGCAGAGCCCGTGGTTCGGCTTGGATAAGGAGGCGGCCGAGCACGTGCGCATCGTCGGCCCGTTGGTGGCCGTATGGTTCGTTCTCTTCTCCTGGCCGCTCTTCGTCTTCACCCCCGACAGGAAGTCGAGCCAGGAACCCTTGGCGCAGACCGCCCGCGCGGGCTTGGCGACGCTCGGCGCCACGCTGAGAAACATCCGCGCCCACCGCAACGTGGCGCTCTTCCTCGTCGCCCGCCTGATCTACGCCGACGGTCTGGTGACGGTGTTCTCGCTCGGCGGCATCTTCGCCGCCGGCGTCTTCGGCATGTCCTTCGAGCAGGTTCTCATCTTCGGCATTCTGCTCAACCTCACCGCCGGCCTCGGCGCCGTCAGCTTCGCCTGGCTCGACGACTGGCTCGGCTCGAAGCGCACCATCGCGTTCTCGCTCGTCGGCCTGCTGGTGACCGCCGCCGGCGCGGTAGCGGTAACGGACGTGACCTGGTTCTGGATCTTCGGCTCGGCACTCGGTGTCTTCGTCGGCCCGGCCCAGGCCGCAAGCCGCTCGATGCTGGCGCGCCTCGCACCAGCCGAGCTCAGGACCGAGTTCTTCGGCCTCTACGCGTTTTCCGGCAAGGCGACCGCGTTCATCGGTCCGACGCTCGCGAGCACGGTCACCGCGGCCACCGCAAGCCAGCGCTGGGGCCTGGCCACGGTCCTTATCTTCTTCCTTACCGGCCTGGTGCTGCTGATGTTGGTGCGCGAACCCGCGCGAGCGTGAGCGCGCCGACCTACGACGTTCTTACTGCCGTGCCCGTCGCGGTCACCATCAACATGCTGCCCTTGCTGCCGACGGTCTCATAATCCAGATTGGCGCCCATGATCGCTTCACCGGTAACCAGACCGAGGTATTCGGCGATCTTCTTTCCTTCGACGCTGGGTGTCGTCGTGACGATCATGTCCTCCTCCTCGACTAGTGCCGGAAGTGGCGCATGCCGGTGAACACCATCGCGAGGCCGGCCTCGTCGGCCGCGGCGATGACCTCGTCGTCGCGCATCGAGCCGCCCGGCTGAATGACCGCCGTGGCGCCGGCCTCGGCCGTCGCCACCAGGCCGTCGGCGAACGGGAAGAAGGCGTCGGACGCCGCCGCCGAGCCCTTCGTCGCGGGCTCTTCGAGGCCGGCCGCGGTCGCGGTATCGCGCGCCTTTTGGGCGGCGATCCGGGCCGAGTCGACGCGGCTCATCTGGCCCGCGCCGATGCCCACCGTGGCGCCGTCGCGCGCGTAGACGATGGCGTTGGACTTGACGTGCTTGGCGACGGTGAAGGCGAACACCAGGTCGGTATGCTCGCGCGGCGTCGGCGCGCGCTTGCTCACCACCTTGAGATCGGCCGCCGTCGTGCGGCCCGCGTCGCGGCTCTGCACCAGGTAGCCGCCGCCGACCGCCCGTAGCAGGAAGCCTGGCGCGCCCGGATCGGCGAGGCCGCCCGCCGTCAGCAGCCGCAGGTTCTTCTTGGCCTGGAGCACCTTTTCGGCCGCCGTATCGAGGTCGGGCGCGATGACGACCTCGGTGAAGAGTTTGACGATTTCGCCCGCCGTCGCCTCGTCGAGCGTCCGGTTGAGGGCGACGATACCGCCGAAAGCGCTGACCGGATCGCAGGCCAGCGCCTTGCGGTAGGCCTCGACGAGGCTCTCGCCCTCGGCGACGCCGCACGGATTGGCGTGCTTGATGATGGCGACCGCCGGACGGTCGAACTCGGCCACGAGCTCGTAGGCGGCGTCGGTGTCATTGAGGTTGTTGTAGCTCAGCGCCTTGCCCTGATGCTGATGCGCGGTCGCCACCCCCGAGGCAGCGGCGCCACTCACGTAGAACGCGGCCTGCTGGTGCGGGTTCTCGCCGTAGCGCAGGACCTCTCGGCGGCGCGCGGCGACGACCAGCCGCTCCGGGAAGGCCTCGCCCTGTTCGCGCGCGAACCACGCCGCGATCGCGGCGTCGTAGGCGGCAGTGCGCGCGAAGGCCTTGGCCGCCAAGCGCCGGCGCAGTGCCTCGCTCACGGCGCCCTCGTGCGCCGCCATCTCGGCGATTACCTCGTCGTAGTCGGCGGGTTCCACGACCACCGTGACGAAGGCGTGGTTCTTGGCCGCCGAGCGGATCATCGCCGGCCCGCCGATGTCGATGTTCTCGACGCACTCGGCGAACCCGGCCCCGCGCGCGACCGTGTCCTCGAACGGGTAGAGGTTGACCACCACCAGATCGATGGCGCCGATGTCGTGGCGTGCCATGGCCGCGCCGTGCGCCTCGGAGTCGCGCAAGGCCAGGATGCCGCCGTGCACCTTCGGGTGCAGGGTCTTGACGCGGCCGTCCATCATCTCGGGAAAGCCCGTGTAGTCGGCGACCTCGCGGGCCTCGATGCCGGCCTCGGCAAGCGCCTTGGCCGAGCCGCCGGTCGACAGAATCTCGACGCCGCGGGCCGCTAGTTCGCGCCCTAGCTCAACGAGGCCGGTCTTATCGGACACCGAAACAAGGGCTCGGGCGATCGCCCGATCGTCGCTGGCCATGGCCACTCCCCCGAGAACAGCGCCTATAGCATAACGCCCGGCACGAGCATATCGCCCGGCGCGCTCACAGCGCTTCGTGCCAAGCTTGGAACATGAGCACGTCCCACAGCTCGTGGTGGCGGTTGCGGCGCCCCGACAGGTGCTCGCGCCATACCGCGCGCACCGGCGCAGGAGCGAAAAAACCCTCGCGCGCGAGCCGCGCCTCGTCGAGCAGCGCCTCCGACCAGTCGCGCAGCGGGCCGCGCAGCCACTCATGCAGGGGCACGGCGAAGCCCATCTTCTCGCGCTCGATCAGTGCCCGCGGCACGTAGCGATAGAGCACCTCGCGCAGGATGTGCTTGCCGCGGCCGCCCGATATCATGTGGCCGAGCGGCTGGCGCCAGGCGAACTCCACGACCCGGTGGTCGAGGAGCGGCACGCGCGCCTCGAGGCTGACCGCCATCGACGCCCGGTCGACCTTGGTCAGGATGTCGTCAGGCAAATAGGTGACGGCGTCGAGATACATGATCTGGCGCGTGAAGTCGGGAAGGTCCGGCCACGCGGGACGGTCGCTCACGGGTCCGCGCTCGGGGTGGCCGCCGATCACGATACCGTCGTCGCGCCAGTGGCTCACGAGGCCGCGATAGATTTCCGCCGCATCGTGCGCATCGATGACGCCGGCCAACTTGTGCAGCTTGTCGCCGGTGCTGCGGCGGCGCCACGCGGCCGGCAGGCGCGCCGCCAGACGGTCCCAGCCGTCGGGCGACAGGGCCCGCAGCCCGGACGCCGCCGAACGCTTGAGCCAGCCCGGCCAGCCGCCCGTGTGGCGGGCGATGCGCTCGCACCACAGGTGGCGCTCATAGCCGCCGAACATTTCGTCGCCGCCATCGCCCGACAACGCCACGATGACCTTGCGGCGCGCCATTTGGCTCACCAGAAAGGTCGGGATCTGCGACGAGTCGGCGAAGGGCTCGTCGTAGTACGCGGGCAGGCGCGCCACCACCGCCAGCGCATCGTCGGCGCCGACATAGAGTTCGTGGTGATCGGTCCCGAGATGGTGTGCCACCCTCTTGGCGTCCTTGGCCTCGTCGAAGTCGGCCGCCGGGTGGCCGATGGTGAAGGTCTTGATCGGGACGCGGCTCTGGGCCTGCATGAGCGCGGCAACGAGGCTCGAATCGGTGCCGCACGAGAGGAACACGCCGAGCGGTACGTCGGCGATCATGCGCCGCTTGACCGCATCGCGCAGCAGCTCATCGAGCTCCTCGGCCACCTCCTTTGTATCGCCCCGCTGGCCCCCCTCGCGGCCCCGCTCGGCAACCTCGCGCAGCGACCAATAGGGTCGGGGGGCGCCCTGCCCCTCCGCATCGAGCGTGAGCAGCGTGCCGGGCGCGAGCTTGTGGATGCCGCGGAAGATCGACCGGGGCGCGGGAACGACGTTGTGGCGCATATAGAGGGCGAGGGCGTCGCGGTCGATCTCCGCTGCGAAGGCCGGGTGGGCCCTGAGCGCGCGCAGCTCGGAGGCGAACAGGAAGGAATCGCCCTGGCGGCCGTAGTAGAGCGGCTTGATGCCGAGGCGATCGCGCACGAGGTGGAGGCGGCGCTCCGTGCGGTCCCATAAGGCGAAGGCGAACATGCCGTTGAGGCGGCTCAGCCCGTCCTCGATACCCCAGGCTGCGATCGCCTCGAGCGCGACCTCGGTGTCGGAGTGGCCGCGGAAGGTGGTGCCGCGCGCCTCGAGCTCGCGCCGTAGTTCGCGGAAGTTGTAGGTCTCGCCGTTGTAGGCGATGACGAAGCGGCCATCGGCCGAGACCATCGGCTGATGACCGGTGGGCGAGAGATCGATGATCGCGAGGCGGCGATGGCCGAACGCGATACCGGCCGCCGCATCGACCCACGTGCCTTCCGAATCGGGACCGCGGTGTACCAGAGTCGCGGCCATACGCGCCACCCTCGCCCGCAGATCGTCCTCGGCCGTCTGGCGCGCGAGGTCGAGCGTGCCGGCGAGGCCGCACATTCAGGGTGCGGTCCCGGCCGCGGCGGCGGATCGGCCGCGAAGGAAGAATGTGCGGGAACCGGTCATACGGGGTGTGCCGCTAGAGTCCCTGGCCCGGGGCGGCCGGTCAAGGCCATTGCGCGCGGTGGCGTCGATTGACAAGGGCGCGTGGCCCCGCTACCACAGCCCGTCCCCCCCCAATCGCGCAGCCGTGTCGCGCCATGCCGTCCTCGCCACGCATCTCGGTCATCGGCCTCGGATATGTGGGGCTGCCGCTGGCCGTCGCCCTGGCCCGGCACTTCACGGTCGTCGGCTTCGACATCGCAGCCGACCGGGTCGCCGAGCTTCAGGCGGGTGTCGACCGCACCGGCGAGATCGGTGCCGAGGAGCTCGCCAGCACGAGCCTCAACTGTAGCGCCGACGCCGCCTCGATCAGGGGCAGCGACGTCTTCATCATCACCGTGCCGACGCCGGTCGACGAGCACAACGCGCCCGATCTCGGACCGGTCATTGCGGCGTGTCGCGCGGTTGGCGAGCACCTCGCCGCCGGCGCCATCGTCGTCCTCGAGAGCACCGTCTATCCGGGTGTCA
Source organism: Alphaproteobacteria bacterium (assembly GCA_965261735.1). Taxonomy (GTDB): domain Bacteria; phylum Pseudomonadota; class Alphaproteobacteria; order SHVV01; family SHVV01. The sequence goes on along the minus strand of OZ253470.1, from coordinate 2,845,373 downwards.
CGGAGGACGTGTGCGGACCGGCGCTGGCGCAGGCCTCGGGCCTCGCGAGCGGGCGCGATTTCTTCCTCGGCTACTCGCCCGAGCGCATCAACCCCGGCGACCGCGAGCATACGATCGAGCGTATCACCAAGGTGGTCGCGGGGCAGACGCCGGAAGCGGTCGAGCGTCTTGCCGCCCTCTACGGCGCCATCACGGCGGGTGGCGTGTTCGTCGCCCGTGACATCAGGACCGCCGAGGCCGCCAAGGTGATAGAGAACGCTCAGCGCGACATCAACATCGCCTTCGTCAATGAAGTGACGATGATCTTTCAGAAGCTCGGCCTGTCGGGCTACGACGTCTTCGACGCCGCGGCGACCAAGTGGAACTTCCTCGGCTTCGCCCCGGGCCTCGTCGGCGGCCACTGTATCGGCATCGACCCTTACTACCTGGCTCACGGCGCGCGTGCGGTCGGGCATGAGCCCGAGGTCGTGCTCGCGGGGCGGCGCGTCAACGACGGCATGGGCCGGTTCGTCGCCGAGCAGATAGATAGCCGGCTCACGCCCCCGGCGCGCGTGCTGGTGCTCGGCCTCACCTTCAAGGAGAACGTGCCCGACCTGCGCAACACCAAGGTCGTGGATATCGTCAGCGGGCTCGAGAGCCGCGGCCACGAGGTCGACGTCCATGATCCGCTCGCCGATCGGGCCGCCGCGCAAGCGCAATACGGCCTCGAGCTCAAGACCGATCTCGACGCGCTCGGCGGTTACGACTGCCTTGTCGCCGCGGTGACGCACGATGCCTACAAGGAATTCGGCGACGAGCAATTCCGCGCGCTCGTCAAGGACGGCGGCCTCGTCGCCGACGTCAAGGGGCTGTGGCGCCACCGGGCGCTGCCAGAAGAGCTGCGGCGCTGGCAGTTCTAGCGCCCGGGCATGGGCCGCACCGGTTGCGCGAGTCGGCTTAACGACCACGAGATCGTCTCGGTCGCCGGCCAGGTGGCGGCGAGCACGATCTGTTGGCACCGCCGCATGGCGCCGTCGCCGAGATAGACGCTGTCCTCGAGCCGGGGCTCGGCGCCGTCCGCATCGAACACCCACCCCGAGCCGTCGCCGAGGCGCAGGAGCAGGGCGCCGGTGCCGATAAGCGAAGCGCGCACGTCGGGATGGAGATGAAAGCGCAGCGCCAGATGGCGCTCCTGCTCACCGGCGCGGGCCGGATCGCTCACGCTCGCCCGATCCTCACCGCGCACCGCCTCGCCGCCCGCGTCGAGCGTGAGCCTTCGGTGGTGCCTGAGGCCGAACGGCGCGCCGTAGCCGTCGTGACCAGCCTCGAGTACTGAGGCGCCCGCGCGCCGGCTGTCGACGCGGGCGATGCGCCGCCGCCACAGCACCGAGCCGCGACCGGGCGCGATGTCGGCCGAGTTGGTGTCGTCGATCGTCAGCGTCGAGTGCGCCGCGGTTGCACGGCAGGCCTCGCGCCACGCCGGGTCGGTGCCGCCGGCGGCGCCGGTAGCGCCACAGTTGACGATCAGGCGCCGCGCACCGACGCTCATCTCGAAGCTCAAGGCGCCGGCGTGCGCACTGTTGCGCAGGCGCCCCGGCGGCATCGCGCCGACGTCGGCGAGCACGACCGTGCCGCGCGCGCTCATGCGCTCAAAACCGGTGTCGGGCGCCGAGGTTGGCGTCGGCGCCCGACTCGCGGCGGCGGCAAGGGTGGCGTGCAGGCGCCGGCTATCGCCCGCACGCCCGCCGTTGAACTGCGCCATGCGGTGGTCGCCAAGGCGAAAGAAGCGCGCCATCGGTGCCATGCGCTCGATGGCGGCCGCGAGCACCGGAACATGGGTCCCGGCGGCCGCCACGGCGCTGTGCATGATCGTCAGGTCGTGCAGCACCGCGACGTGGCGCTCGGGGTTGCGCTCGACGTGGCCGCCGTCGGCAAGGACCTGGATCGCTAGTTCGCGCTCGAGAAGGCGCAGGGCCTTCGTCCGCCAGCGCGCGTGACCGAGGGCCGCGGCTGCGCACAGGAGGCCGCCCACGGCGGCCATGCGCGGCGCGCCGCGCGGCGCGCTACGCACCGATCGGGCGAGATGCCGAGCCTGGCGCGCCAGGCTCGCGAGGAACGCCGTGCGAAACTGGTTGTCGGCCCCCTCGAGCAGCAGGTCGGCCGCGCAGCACCAGGACATGAGCCTGCGGCCCACGATATCGGCCCGCCAGCTAAGGGGCCGCCACGGCGCGGGCGCCGCGATCCAGCTCGCGACGAGGTCGCGCGCGCAGCGAACCGACGCGATGCCGCCGCTACGAAAATCGCGGAGCCACGCGAACCCGCTCATCTCGGCCGCCCAGCCCGGGGACGGGCGCGCGAGCGCCCACGGCGGCGCGCCCTGCATGCGCACCTCCTGACCAGCGGCCGCGTAGAGGCCGTGAAAGAGGTCGTTCGCGTTCTCCTCGTCCTCGGGCCAAGGATCGTGCGGGATGGCGAGCGGCGCCTCGGGGACCACGTGCGTCAGGGCGAGCGCCGCGAGGGGGGCCGCCAGGGTGCGTTCGGCGAGGGTGTACAGCACGAGGGGCGCCCGCGGACCTATGCCGCCTCGGGGCCGCGCAGGCCGCGGATGTTGGCGGCGTAGGCTGCGGCGCCGCCGGCGAGCACGGCGGTGCCCGCGACGAGTACGTCGGCGCCTGCCGCGATCGCCTCGCGGGCCGAGCTTTCGGTGATTCCACCGTCGACCTCGAGGTCGATGGTGCGCCCGGTCGCATCGATCTGGCGCCGCAGCGCGCGCAGCTTGTCGAGCTGGCTGGCGAGGAAACTCTGGCCGCCGAAGCCCGGGTTGACGCTCATCACCAGGACGAGATCGACCTCGCCGAGGACGCCGGCGACGGCGCTCGCCGGGGTCGCGGGGTTGAGGGACACCCCGGCCTTGATGCCGTGCGATTTGATGAGCTGCAGGGTGCGGTGGAGGTGCGGCCCGGCCTCGACATGGACGGTCAGGATATCGGCACCCGCGGCGGCGAAGGCGGCGATGAACGGATCGACCGGCGCGATCATGAGGTGGACGTCGAAGGGTAGCCCGCTATGCGGCTTCAGCGCCTCGACGACCGCTGGCCCGACGGTGATGTTGGGTACGAAGTGGCCGTCCATCACGTCGACGTGGATGTAGTCGGCGCCGGCAGCCTCGAGCGCCGCGACCTCCTCGCCGAGCCGCGCAAAGTCCGCCGCCAACACCGAAGGGGCGATACGGACCGGCTGCTGCATGGCGCTCTCCTACCAGCTTCACCGGGCACCGGCAAGGCGCCCGCGGGTGGCTGGCTCGCCTTTGTCGCCGTCAGCCAGCCTTCCTCAGCCGGGCGGCAAAGAAACCGTCGAGGCCGCCCCATTCGGGCCACTGGTGCGGCAGTGTGCGCAGGTCGCCCTCGGCGCTGAGCAGCGCGGTTTGCCCGTCGATCTCGCGCGCCGCGATCGGCGCGCGGGCGAGGCTGCCGGCGGCGAGCACGGCCTCGATGTGCCGCACCCCCTCCTCAGGCTCGAGCGAACAGGCCGCGTAGATGAGGGTCCCGCCCGGCGCCACCATTGCGGCCGCGGACTCCAGCAGGCCGGCTTGGGCCTCGGCGAGGCTGGCGACGTCGGCGGGCGAGCGCAGATGGGCGATATCGGGATGCCGGCGCAGCGTTCCCGTGGCGCTGCAGGGCGCATCGAGGAGCACGGCGTCGGCCGGCGCCCCGGGACGCCAAGCGCGCGCATCGGCGAGGACACACTCGGCTTCGAGGCCGAGGCGGGCGAGGTTGGCGCGCAGCAGCGCGAGCCGCTTGGGTGAGCGATCGAGCGCGACGACGCGGGCGCCGGCGGCGGCGAGCTGCGCGGTCTTGCCGCCCGGCGCCGCGCACAGGTCGATGACGGCGCGCCCGGCAACATCGCCGAGCAGGCGTGCCGGCAGCGCCGCGGCCGCGTCCTGCACCCACCACGCGCCCCCGGCGAAGCCGGCCAACGCGTCGACGGCCACCGTGGCGCGGCGCAGCGTTCCCGTCGGCAGTACGCGGGCCTCGAGCCGCGCCGCCCATGCCTGGCGCGATTCGGCATCCTGCGCCTTCAGCGTGATGTCGAGCGGCGGCTCGGCGAGATGGGCGGCAGCGATGGCGGCCGCCGTCGCCTCGCCATAGTGCGCGGACCACGAGCGCCACAGCCACTCGGGCGTATTGCGCGCGGCATCCTCGGCACCCGCCGCCGGACCCTCGCGGGCGAGCCGGCGCAACAGCGCATTGACGAGCCCCTTGGCGCGGGCATCGTTGGGGGCGAGCCGCACCGCCGAGTCGACCGCGGCATGCGCCTTGGTACCGAGGAAAAGGAGCTGTACGGCCCCGAGCCGCAGCACGTCGTGGAGCCGCCGGGCGCGCGCCGGCAGCGGCCGTTCGAGGCAACGATCGAGCGCGGCGTCGATCTCGCCCAGCCGGCGCAGCGTGGTCGCGACGAGCAGCCGGGCGAACGCGCGATCGCGCGCCTCCAGGCTGGCGAGTGGGCCGCGCGCCAGTGCCGCGACCCATGCCTCGTCGAGCGGTCGGCGGCGACGCAGCACCGAGTTCAAGAGATCGAGGGCGATGGCGCGCGCGTCGTACCGGGGTCGCATGCCTCGGTCTAGCCCAAGGCGCACGCCGTGTCGAATGGGTGATCCGACAAGCGCGTGGAGCGGCGGCGCTGATGGCGCTAGTGGATTGATTCCAACGTTTGGAACCCTCTGTTTCGTGCGGCGATGATATGATCGGGGTCGGCTTTCCAGATGAAGGGTTTTGGGTTTGCGTCATTGTATTCGCGGACAAATCGGTTGATGGCGGCCTGAAGGTCGACGACGGATTGGAAGACGCCGTATTTGAGCCTGCGCCGCGTTAGTTTGGCGAAGAAGCCCTCGACGGCATTGAGCCACGAGCACGAGGTTGGCGTGAAGTGGAAGGTCCAGCGTGGATGGCGGGCGAGCCAGGCGCGGACCTTGTCCTTCTTGTGCGCGGCGTAGTTGTCGAGGATGACGTGGACGGCCTTGTCCGTCGGCACCTCGCGCTCGATGCGGTTGAGGAAGCGGATGAACTCCTGATGGCGGTGGCGCTGCATGTTCTGTGCGATGACCGTACCGTCCAGCACGTTGAGCGCGGCGAACAGCGTCGTCGTGCCATGCCGTTTGTAATGGGAATTATATACCTAGTTGTACCAGTGTTTGGTAGTGTCTCTATTAAGACATTGCGGAGTTATCGATTCTTCCGGTCTCGTTTCCTCCGCTGCTGCCTGTTGCTTGGCTGGCCTTGTACTATCTCCATCTGTCCTTGCACCAGCGGAGTAAGGCGAATATAGGCGGCGGAGCTACTTGTATGTTCTATGATTTTAAAGGCGGTTGTTCCGCCAAAGGTTAAATCAATCGCCCAGTACACATTCATAATAGCTGTTTCGAATTTTTCACCTATTTCCCGGAGTGAGCGCACCTTTATTCCAGAATCAAATTGCTTAATCTGGTCTATCCAGACAGGCCTTGAGTGAGATTTAAAATTACCATGCTGAGCTAGCCACTTCGCTATCCGTTTAGCGCGGGGTTCCGCATCTTCCTCTCCCTTAAACATGTAGCATTGGAGCCACTCCGCTACGAGTTCTTCAGAAAGGGCGACCGCGTTATGGCATTCTTGCAAAAATGAAGGGCCATATTGGCGAATGAGGGGCAACAATCCCCGCATCGCAGTCTGATTTTTAATAACCGCCTGGTGTAATGCATTGAACTGATCGATGGCCGCACCAGCAGGCACTGTTACCACGCGCTGATCGTTCAACATCCGAAGCTGCGGATCAATCGGACCCAGTTCGCCGACCTCCCCCAGCACAATTTCATCGCCTGACAATGCCAGCATTGTCGCTGCACTTTTCGCGGTATGGGGTACGATAAAGCGTATGGGATCAAACCGTGATCGGAGGAACTTTACGATTGATTCCGCGGCGGTGGGTGACCCTCCAGGGCTCTGAATCAACACATCAAGGGGGCCGTCCAGAATATCCGACGACGCTTGTGAAAACCCCGTCTTGTCACCCAGATCTATCTGAAGCCCCGCCCCGTACTGCGCGGCTCTGCTTTCGTCTGTGAAATCGGTAGCGTAGATTACCAGAGGGATGCCACTGATATTCTCAACATCAGCGACCTTTTGGCGTCTTACTAAGTCGAACTGGCTAGATTCTCCTATAGGACTTGTTGCATCGATTTCTTTTCGGACGTCATTCCACGTCATGAGGAAGCGTAGTATTTGTGGACAAGATTACCTGCGGGTCAGAGTTGGCGAGCACCGTTTCATATTCGTCTATCTCAAACCCCAATAGGTCGAGTTCCTTAACGAAATCAGGATTCTCCTTCTCGAACGCTGCAATGCGGGACTCCTGCCCAGCTACTACGGAATCATCGGTCTCCTCAGGCTGTCTAGGCATCTTAGTCTGCACGACTGCCCTAACCCCTTGATTGAAGCTAACATTTAGCGGCTCTATCTCTTTGGTTTTCGGCATGCGGCCTCCCCATCTAGGCAACAAGGGCGGCGTATGTCAGCCTCTTTCCCTCTCCGCCTCGAACCAACCTACCAATAGCGCGCTCGCCCGACAAGCCGATAGTATTCTGTCGGTGCTGATACTCGGCGACGTAACGATGAAGGTGCTTCACGCTCCACCAATGGTGCGTCCCGTAGTAGCCGCGTTTGAGCAAGGCCCAGAAAGACTCGATACCATTGGTTGAGGCGGAGCCATTCACATACTCGCCTGCGCTGTGGCGAACGGCTTCGCGGTTGTATTCGGGCAATCCCTCGTATGCCTTGTGCTCATCGGTGTAGATCGTCGACCCCGCTTCCACGTTATCTCGGATGATGGGGTGAAGGGTTGCCTGATCGTTGCTAGCGACCGGTATAGCGCGGACGGAGCCGGAGCGCTCTTTCATGCCGATCACCGGCTGCTTCCCAACGGCACCGCGACCGGCCCGAAGCTTCTTGTTAGCGTGCTTATTCTTCTCCTTACCACCGATATAGACCTCATCGATTTCCACTTCGCCGGTCAGCAAGCCCTCGCCCTTGGCACATGCCTCGCGGATTCGATTCGCCAAGAACCATGCCGTCTTTTGCGTCACGCCCAGCTCCTTGGCGAACTGAATGCTTGAGATGCCCTTACGGGCGGTGGTCATCATGTAAATCGCCAACAGCCATGTTTGCAGCTTCGCCCTGGAAGACTCCATAACAGTTCCAGTGCGAACACTGAACGGCTTGCGGCACCCGGAACACTTGAAGCCCATACCGCCCTTGATCCTGTAGGTCTTGGTAACACCGCATCGCGGGCACCACGGTTCGCCGCCCCAGCGCTCCACTTCAATGAACGTGGCGCAGGCTTCCTCGGTTGGGAACCGTTTATAGAACTCTGGGATGCTCATATGATCTTTCATGGTCCGGCCTCCTACTATCTATAACATAGTTGTACCACGGGCAATTACAAGGGTTTGGTATAATTAAATATATAATTCCCTTTGTAATCATAGGTCATCGTACCGGCGCGGCCCTTCTTCATCGGCAAGCCGGGTTGGGTGCGGTCGAGCGCCTGGATCTGTGATTTCTCATCAACCGACAGCACCACGGCATGGGCCGGCGGATCGACATACAAGCCGACGATATCTGTGAGCTTCTCGGCGAAGGCGGGATCATTGGAGAGCTTGAAGTGCCGCCAGCGGTGCGGGCTGAGGCCATGGGCCTTCCAGATCGCTTGGACCGTCGACGCCGCGACGCCAGCAACCTTCGCCATCGCGCGCAGCGTCCAGTGGGTCGCCTCGTGCGGCGGCGCTTGCTGGGTCAGGCGGACGATCTCGGCGACGCGCTCCGGCGGGATCGGCGCTTTGCCAGGCGGACGGGACCTGTCGCGAAGCAAGCCGTTGACACCCTCGTGCATGAACCGCTCCTGCCAGCGCCAGACACAGGTCTTGGACTTGCCGGTCTCGGCCATGATCGACGAGTTCCCGAGCCCCTCGTCGCTCTTCAGGATGATCCGCGCCCGCCAGACATGTTTCTGCGAGCTCTTCGGGTCCGCGACGATAGCTTGCAATCGCTGACGGTCGCCAGACGTGACAGTAAAATGGATGCCGGTGCGCATAGCACAGACTCGCATGACACCGCACAATACGGAATCTCAAATCGGACTCTTTCGTTCCGATCAATCCACTAGGATGGGCGCGCGCCGACATCGCGCGCCGCCGTATGGATCACCGCCCGTGACCGACAAAGACACCGGATCGCCGGATCCACAGCCCACCGACAAGCGCGGCAAGGCGGCGCCCGAGAAACCCGAGGCGCCGCCCAAGCCAACGGAAATCGGCGGCCCCAAGGGCCTGGAACCGACGCGCTACGGCGACTGGGAGCGCAAAGGCCTGGCGACCGACTTCTGACGCCCGGCGGGCGCCCTACCGCCGACGATATTCGTTCTTGATTTGTTCATAGGTCGATGAGACACTGAGGGACTTTGCCCGACCGGTTGGGCGAGCGCTTTGGTGTCTGAGCTTTTGCAACCTATGGTAAACAGAACATTGACGTCGCGGCATCACAGGTTGTTGCTGGCCGTCACGTTGTTGGCGCTTTCGGCCTCGATACCGGCGGGGTGGCCGCGGCCGGCGGTGGCAGGCGAAGTATTGGCCGGGCCCGTACCGGCGCGCGTTATCGATATCATCGACGGCGACACCATCGACGTTGTGGCGCGCATCTGGCTCGGCCAGGAGGTGCACGTCCGGGTCCGGCTCGATGGCGTCGACGCCCCGGAGATGCGCGGCGCGTGTACGCGGGAGCGCACGCTAGCGCGCGAGGCACGCGCACTGCTGGCCCGGCTGACCGTGCCGGGTGGCCTCACGCTGCGCCACATCCGCTACGGCAAATACGCCGGCCGGGTAGTGGCGCGGGCCAGCGCCGAGGGCGTGAACCTCAGCGATGCGTTGCTCGCGGCGGGCCTCGCGCGGCCCTACGACGGCGGCACCCGAGCGGGATGGTGCGATGCGCCCGGGGCGCCCGGGGCGCCCGGAGCGCCGGGTGCATCGCGTTCAGGCGAGCAGCGCCACGCCGCCGACGGCGAGTAGGAAGAGGAGCGCGACGCGGCGGTACAGCGCCTCGCTCGAGCGCCCGAAGAAGCGGCTGCCGAGCCAAGCTGCGCCGAGGAAGAATGGCGCGACCAGGCCGGCCCGCCACAGCGTCGCTTGCGTGTAGACGCCGCTCACCATCAGGACGACGATCAGGTAGACGCTGGTCAGCGCGAAATAGGTGATGATGTTGGCGCGGTTGCTCTCGGCGCGCGCCGGGGTCGACAGGAGGTAGAGCAGCACTGGCGGGCCGCCCAGGCTGGTCGCGCCCATCAGCGCGCCGCTCGCGCCGCCGATGGCGAGCGTTGCCCGCGCCGACAGCCGGCCCGCGTAGCGGACGCCCACGAACATCGCCAGCGCCCACACCAGGACCACGAGCCCGATGCCGCGGCGTAGGCCCTCGGGGTCGACGTGGACCAGCACGTAGGCGCCGAACGGCAGGGTGACGGCGGCGGCCGCGCACAGCAGGCCGATCAGCCGCCAGTCGGTGCTGCGCAGCGCCCGCGGCAGGAGCTGGGCGCTCACCAGCACCTCGGTGATCATGAGCATGGCCACGGTCTGGGCCGGGCCGATGATGATGCTGATGAGCGGCGACATCACCAGCGCCGAGCCGAACCCGGCGAAGCCGCGCATGAGGCCGCCGACGACGGCCACGGCGATGATGAACGCCAGGCTGGGCGCGAGGACTTCGGCGGGCGGCGTCATGGACGCGCACGATACCCCGCCGCATGGCCCGCGACCACCGACGGTAAGCCGGCCGCCGGCGGCGAGGCGGGCCGTGTATCGTCGCCCCTCGCGGCGGTGCCAAAGCGAGCTATACTCGCGGCCCCGTATTGACCAGACGGGCGAAGTCGGTCGAGGAGAGGCGATGTCGAGCGACCCCACCGGAACGGCGAACGCCACTGTATCCGAGAACCAAGCGCCCTGCGCCGAGGACGCCCGCCACGCGTTTTATGAGGGCTCGGACTGGAAGGGCATGCGCTCGGCGTTCGCGAGCCCGGCGTTCTCCTACAAGAGCTACTTCGACCAGGCCAACGTGCTGGCGGCCCTGCAAATGATGCCGGACGAGATTCCCTGGCTGACCCAGGTGCCGGCCGAGCCGGAGCCGCGCGACACGGTCCTCTTTCTCGGCTGCAATGCGCTCAAGACCCCCCACCTCATCCTCTCGGTCGTCGACACATTGAACGCCATGGGGGTCGATTTCGTTACCCTCGGCGGGCCCGCCAACTGCTGCGGCATCGTCCATCATCTGGGTGAGGACTACGACGTCTCCGAAAAGCTGTCGGATTCCTCGACCGCCAAGATCGCGCGCTTCCGGCCCCACAACGTGGTGACCATCTGCCCCAACTGCAACTACCAGTACGAGAACGTGGTCTCGAAGACGACCGAGGTCCCCTTCGAGATGGTGCAGTTCTATGAGTTCCTGCACGCGCGCCTTGCCGATCTCCCGATCCGCGGCAACTTTGCCAAGCGCATCGGCCTGCACCGCCACGCCGGCTCGTCGCACCACCAGGATCGCCACGGCGAGGTCTGCACCGACATCCTGCGCGCGATACCGGGGGTTGAGGTGGTTAATTTGCCGCAATACCGCGAGCTCGGCGCCTATTGCACGGCACGGGCGATGACCAATGCGACGCCCGATCGCCATGCCGAGATTATCGATGAGCTCTTCGCGGCCGCGACCGGCGCCGCCTGCGACATCGTCGCCACCCTGTACCATTCGTGCCAGCGCGAGCTCTGCGGCGAGGAGCACCGCAGGGGCGTCGAGGTCAAGAGCGTCTACACGATCGTCGGCGATGCCCTCGGCTTTCCCCATGAAGACAAGCTCAAGCGCTTCAAGGAAATTGGCGACGTCGAGCGCGTGCTCGAGGTGGTTGCTCCGAATCTTGCCGCCCACCACCTACCGCCGGAAGCCGCCCGCGCGGCGCTCGCGTCTGTTCTCGGCTAACCGGCGACCGTTCCGAGGCCTACTCTTCGAGGACGCCGCTCCTCGAACTCCTCCTTGTCGATTTCGCCGCGCGCGAACCGCTCCTTGAGGATATCGAGCGGCGACTTACGCGGCGCCTGTGTTGGCAGCCCGCCCTGGCCCGGCCCCCCCCAGCCAGCGCACGAGGAGCACGACCCCGACGACGACGGCAGCGATGACGAAGATCATGAACAAGGGCCCGAAGAGCATCCAGCCGCCTCCCCACATCATGTGCGGCCAGTACTCGTCGCCTCTCGGCTGCGCGAGCACGGGCGCCGCCGCGCCCATGCCGGCGAGTAGGATTGCTATGGTTAGAGGCACTTGCCTCATTGCACTGCTCCTTTCGGGAGGGCGCGCGGCGCCTTGCCCTAAGCCTCGTCACCGAAGCTGCGCAGGTCTTCCGGGCCCGAACGCGTGGCGACCTTCTCCGCCCCTTGCACGAGGACGCGGATCTCCTCGACCACGTCGGGATTGGCGAGGGTCATCACGTCGCCCATCTCGAGACGGTTGGAGATGGCGGCGAGTACGCGGCGCATGATCTTGCCCGAGCGCGTCTTGGGCATGTCGGGCACGATGTAGACGTGCTTGGGCGCCGCGATCTTGCCGATCATGCCGGCGATCGCGGCGACCACCTTGGCCTCCATCTCCTTGCTCGCTTCATGGCCGGGCTTGAGCGAGATGTAGACGTCGGGCACGCGCCCCTTGATCTCGTCCTCAAGCGGCACCACGGCCGCCTCTGCGACCTCGTCCACCGTGAGGCTCGCCGATTCGAGCTCCTTCGTTCCCAGCCGGTGGCCGGCGACGTTGATCACGTCGTCGATGCGCCCCAAGATGCGGTAGTAGCCATCCGCGGCCAGCATCGCCCCATCGCCCGGGAAATAGGGCCAGTCGCGCCAGTCCTTGCTGTCCTTGTCCCGGCAGTATTTGGCGTAATAGGTGGCGACGTAGCGCTCGCGATCGCCCCAGACGGTCTGGAAGCCGCCGGGCCAGGGATTGCGGATGCAGATGTTGCCGGCGATGCCCGAGCCGGCCGCGACCTCTTCGCCGTTCTCGTCGTAGATGACCGGATGGATGCCGGGCACCGCGGGCCCGGCGCTGCCCGGTTTCATCGGCTGCAGCGCGGGCAGCGTGCTGCACAGGAAGCCGCCCGTTTCGGTCTGCCACCAGGTGTCGACGATCACCGCCTCGCCCTTGCCCACGACCTCGTAGTACCACTTCCACACCTCGGGCTCGATGGGCTCGCCCACCGTCGTCATGTGCTTGAAGTGGTAGTCGTACTTGGCCGGCTCGTCGGGCCCCGCCTTGCGCAGCATGCGCACCGTGGTCGGCGCCGTGTGGAAGATGTTGACGTTGAGGCGCTCGGCGATGCGCCAGGCGCGCCCCGCGTCCGGGTAGGTCGGGACGCCCTCGTACATCACGCTGGTCGCCGCCAAGGCCAGCGGGCCGTAGACGATGTAGGAGTGGCCCGTGATCCAGCCGATGTCGGCCATGCACCAATAGACGTCCTCGGGATGGATGTCCTGGACGAACTTCGAAGTGCCGGCGACGTAGGCGAGGTAGCCGCCGATGCTGTGCTGGCACCCCTTGGGCTTTCCGGTGGTGCCGCTCGTGTACATGATGAAGAGCGGGTCTTCGGCCGGCAGCGGAACCGGTTCGACGCGCTTGCCGGCATAGTCGGCGAGCACGTCGTCGACGAAATGGTCGCGGCCCTCGACCATCGGCGTGGCCGAGGCGTACCGCCCGCCGTGGCGCCGCCACACCAGCACCTTGTCGACCTTCTGACCGGCCTTCTCGGCGGTTTCGACCGCGATGTCGGCGTTAGCCTTGTGGTCGATCAGCTTGCCCGAGCGGTAGTAGGCGTCGATGGTGATGAGCACGTTGCTCCCCGAATCGGCGATGCGGTCGCCGCACGACTGGCCGGAAAAGCCGCCATAGACCTCGGAGTGGATGACGCCGAGGCGCGCGCAGGCGAGCATAGTGACCGGAAGCTCGGGCACCATCGGCATGTGCAGCGTCACACGGTCGCCCTTCTTCAGCCCGGCGAAGTCGCGCAGCAGCGCGGCGAGCTCGTTCACCCTCACGTACAGCTCCTGATAGGTCAGCACCGTGTGGGGCTCGTCCTCGGGCTCGGGCACGAAGGTGATCGCGGCCTTGTTGCGGTATTGCTCGAGGTGGCGGTCGACGCAATTGAAGCTCGCGTTGATCGTGCCGCCGACGAACCACTTCCAGCATGGCGCATCGCTGGTATCGAGCGTGGTGTGCCAATAGCGATACCAGGTCAGGAGCTCGGCATACTCCTTGAAGCACTCGGGGAAGCGGTCGAGCGAGAAGCGATCGTAGATGCCGGGGTCGGCCATGTTGGCCTGGGCCATGAAGCGCGGCGATGGCGGGATGAGCGCCTCTTCCTGCCAGTGAACCGCGATCTGCGCTTCGCTCGCCTCGACTTCCTTGGCCGCCTTGCGCGTGCTCATCACCACCTCCCCAGTCTCCGGCGCGCCGCCTGCGCGGCCGGCGCGGTTGCGTCGATTATTGATTCAATCCCCGCGCGACGGCAAGGCCCGCGCGGGCCGGCACCGTCGCCCCTGTATGTACGCGCGCGCCTATGGCAAGCTTGGCGCGTCGGATGGCGAAAAGTACGAGGCGACCCGGGGTTGGTAACGAGAGTGACAGCACTGGCAACCGCCGCGGTGGCGTGCCTCTGCGCGCATGGTTCGTCGGCGCAGGTCGCCTACATGGTCACGATCGAGGGCGGCACCTACGCGATGGGCTCGGTGGCCGGCGCCGAAAGCGCCAGGCCCGCGCACACCGTGACGCTCGAGCCCTTTCAGATCGACGTCTTCGAGGTGACGAACGGCCAGTTCGCGGCTTTCCTCAACACGCTCGACATCAGGGCCGTGCGCGACGTGGCCGCGGGCGCGCTGCGGCCCGACGACGTGGCCGGGCCCGACGCCGACCGCGTGTGGGGTGGCCCGGGCAACGACAACGCCTTCATCGAGCTCGACGATTCGGATGCCCGCATCGGCATTGTCGGGGGCCGCTTCGCGAGCCGGCCTGCGTTCGAGAGCCGCCCGGTGCCTGAGACGACATGGATCGGCGCCGCCGCCTATTGCGGCTGGCGCGGTGCCCGGCTGCCGACCGAGGCGGAATGGGAGGCGGCTGCCCGCGGCACGGTGGGGCGCACCCACCCTTGGGGCGAGTCCGCGCCGACGCCCGTGCTCGCGGTGTTCGGCCGCGCGAGCGGTGAGACCGATGCGGTGGGCAGCCACCCGAACGGCGCGACCCCCCAAGGCATCCACGATCTCGCGGGCAACCTCGCCGAATGGACGGCGAGCCTGTTTCGGCCCTACCCCTACGAAGCGGGCGACGGGCGCGAGGACCCGAGGGCCCGCGGCGAGCGGGTGACGCGCGGCGGCGACCACGTCTTCGACGTCGCCGCCGATAAGCTCACCGCCTATTTCCGAGACGGGTTCTCGCGCAACCCGCGGCGCGGCCACCGCCACATCGGCTTCCGCTGCGCCAAGGACGCGAGCTAAGGCAAGCGCCGCGCTAGGGCAGCGGTTGCGGCGGCTTGGTAGGCCACGGGCCCATCGCCACTTCGCCGTCGCCGATGCGGAGATTAACCGGCATCAGCCGCGCGCCCGCGCACGGGCCGCCGACGCACTGGCCGTCCTCGATGCGGAAGATGGCGGCGTGGTTGGCGCAGAAGATGTACTTACCGTCGTGGGTCAGGAACTCGCCCGGCTTCCAGTCGAGCGGCAGCCAGCGATGAGGGCAGACGTTGACGTAGCCGTAGACCGCGCCACCGCGGCGCACGATGAACAGGGGGAAGGCCTCGTGGCCCTCGCCGAATGAGAAGTCGCGCGTGCCGCCGTCGGCGATGTCCTCGAGGCGGCACAGTCGCGTGCCGGGCGCCGGCGCCGAGGGCGGGAACATGGGGTGCCTAGCCGCCGGCGACGACCACCATGCCGTCGACCACCCGAACCGGGACCGCCGTCAGCGAGTCCCGGTGGCACGGGCCGGCGATGCAATAGCCGTCCTCGATCTCGAACAACGCGCCGTGCATGGCGCACACGATCAGGCTGCCGTCGGGAGTGAGAAAGTCGCCCGGCGGCCAATCGAGCGCCCCGCGAATGTGGGGGCAGTCGTTGGCATAGGCGTAAAGCCGATCGGCGCGGCGCACAACGAACATCTTGAAGCGCCGCCCGGGCTCGCCGAACTCGAAGGCGCGGGTGCCGCCGTCCGCGATGTCGGCCGCCCGGCACAGCTCGACGCCGGCCTGTGGCGGGCTCGGCGGCACGGGCGCGGGCGGCGCTGGCGCCTCCGGCGCAGTGTCGCTCACGGCTTGGTCTCGCCCATCTCGCAAATCAGCTTCCACGATGCATCGTCGATGGGCATCACCGATAGCCGCGAGTGGCGCACCAGCGCGAGCTCGGCGAGGCGCGGCTCGGCCTTGATCGCGGCGAGCGAGACGGGCGTGCCGAGCGGCGCCAGCGCCTTGACGTCGACCATGCCGAAGCGCCCCGACGCATCGCTCGGGTCGGGGTAATACTCCTTCGCGACCTCGACGATGCCGACGATCTCCTTGGTCGCGCCCGAGTGATAGAAGAAGCAGCGGTCACTCCGCTTCATCGCCTTGAGGTTGGCCGCCGCCTGGAAGTTGCGCACGCCGTCCCACTCGGCGGTGCCGGCCTTGACGTGATCGTCCCATGACCAGGTGCCGGGCTCGCTCTTCATCAACCAGTGTGGCATCAGGTTTGTTCCATCAACGTGCCGAAAGTGCACTTCCAGGGCCGGATACAGGTGGTATCGAACAGGCCGGCCTGGACGTAGGGATCGCCGCGGGCGAAAGCCTCGGCCTCGGCGTAGCTATCGGCCTCAAACACGATCAGGTTGCCCGTCGACTGGCCGCCGTCCTCGGTCACCGTCGGCCCGGCGAAGGGGATGCGCTCGGCGAAGCCGTCGAGATACGCGTGCTGGGCCGGCCGCGTCGCCAAGCGCAGTGCGTTCTGCCCCGGCTTGTCGGTGTTGACGATGATGAAGTACACGAGGCGTGCCTCCGGCTTTTGGTGCGGGCGCACCATATCGGATGGGGCGCCGCAAATAAACTGCAAGCCCTAGCCGGGCGCGTCCACCTCCGTCTTGAAGGGGCGCGCCAGCAGGTCGCCGATGGTGGTCTCGATCGCGGCGCCGCGGTGCAGAATCGCCTCGACCGCCGCGACGATCGGCATGTCGATCGCGTGCCGGCGCGCGAGCGCAACGACGGCCGCGGCCGTGTAGGCGCCCTCGGCCACCGACTTGCGCTGCGCCAGATAATCGCCAAGCCGCGCGCCCTCGGCGAGGGCGACGCCGAGCGAGAGGTTGCGCGACTGCCGGCTCGTGCAGGTGAGCACCAAATCGCCGAGCCCGGAGAGCCCCATCAGCGTCTCGGCCCGCGCGCCGAGCGCGACCCCGAGCCTCAGGATCTCGGCCAGCCCGCGGGTTAGCAACGCCGCGCGCGCGTTGTCGCCGAGCGCGCGGCCGGCGACGATGCCGCAGGCGATGGCGAGCACGTTCTTGACGGCGCCGCCGACCTGCGCGCCGATGACGTCGCCGCTCAGGTAGGGGCGCAGCGTGCGCCCCCCCAGCAGGCGCACCAGATCCGGGCCGAGCGCCGTATCCGCACACGCGAGCGTCACCGCCGTCGGCAGCCCGCGCGCGACCTCGGCCGCGAAGGTCGGCCCCGAGATGACCGCGAGCGGTGCCGCCGGCATCACGGCGTGCACGACCTCGCTCATGAGCGCGCCCGTGTCGCTCTCGATGCCCTTGGCGCAGATAACGACAGGGCGCCCGGCCGGCAAGTCCGGCGCCAGGCGCGCGAGCACGGCGCGTACATGTTGCGCCGGCACCGCGAGCAGCACCGCGTCGGCCTCGCTCGCCTCGGCGAGCGCCTCGGTCGCGCGAATGGCCGGGTCGAGCGCCACGCCGGGCAGGAAGGTCGCGTTCTCGTGGCCGCCATTGATGGCCGCCACGACCTCGGGCTCGCGCGCCCACAGCGTCACCACGTGGCCGTTGCCCCGCGCGACGACGGCAAGCGCCGTCCCCCACGCGCCGCCGCCGATGATGCCAATCTTCGCCATAACAGCCATCCCTTATGACCGCGCCGCGCGATGCTGGCAACCCGGCTGCCGGGGTGGCGTATAATCGCGCCATGGACGACTTGCCGGGGCGCGGCGATCTCGTGGCGCGCGAGCGCTTGGCTGAACTCGGCGTGCGCTCGGACGCGAGGGGGCTGGCGCGGCTCGGCCGGCACCTTGCGCTGCTGGCGGCGACGGCAGCGCTGCTGGCGGCGGCGCGCGGTACCGTGTGGGTGGCTCCGGCGGTCGTGGCCTATGGGGCGGTGCTGATGTTCCTGTTCGCGGGGCTGCACGAGTCGATCCACATGACCGCCTTTCGCAGCCGCTGGTTCAACCACGCCGTGGCTTGGGCCGTGGGCGCGCTGGTGGTGCTGCCTCCAACCTATTTCCGCCACTTCCATTTCGATCACCACCGGCACACCCAGGACGGTGCCCGCGATCCCGAACTCGCCGCGCCGAAGCCGGCGACGTTGGCCGCCTATCTCCTTCACCTCACCGGCTTGCCGCTGTGGGGCGAGCGCCTCGTCACGACCTGGCACCAGACCCGGGGTCGCGTCGCGCACCCGTTCGTGCCGGCCCGCGCCGCGCCGCGCGTTGTCGCCGAGGCGCGCGCCTTGTGTGTGGGTTATGCCGTGCTCGGTGCGTGGGCAGTTGTCGGCGGCTGGTGGCCCGAGGTGCTTCTCTACTGGATCGTGCCCGCGCTCGCCGGCCAGCCCTTCTTGCGTGCCTTCCTCCTCGCCGAGCACAGCGGCTGTGCGCAAGGCCCCGACATGCTCGCCAACAGCCGCACCACGCTCACGCACCCGCTCGTGCGCCTCCTCGGCTGGAACATGTCCTACCACGCCGAGCATCACAGCTTTCCCTCCGTCCCCTTCCACGCATTGCCGGCCCTGCACCGCGATCTGCGCGCATACCTCGCGGTCGTAACCCCGGGCTACGCGGCCTTTCACCGCGGTTTCGTTAGCGACCTCCTGAGCGCCCGCTGAGGCGCGCGGTCAAGGTGTCGGGGGGGCGCCGCCTGCGCCGAGCGGCCAGCGCGCCCGCGCGGGCACGTCGAGGGGATCGGTGAGGCCGTGCGCGAATCGCTCGACCCCGGCCCACGCGACCATGGCGGCGTTGTCGGTACACAGCGCCGCGGGCGGCACCGCGAGCCGGAACCCGTGCTCGGCCACGAGCGCTTTGATGCGGGTTCGCAAGTAGGCGTTGGCGGCGACGCCGCCGGCGACGACGAAGAGCTCGTCGGCATCCACGCCGCCGTGCGCCGCGCGATACAGGGCGAACGCGTTGGCGGCGCGGTCGCACAGCACATCGCCGACCGCGGTCTGGAAGGAGGCGGCGAGGTCGGCCACGTCGCGTGGCGCGGGCTCACTGGGTAGCGCCGCGATGGCATGGCGCACGGCGGTCTTGAGGCCGGCGAACGAGAAGTCGCAGCCCTGGCGGCCGCGCATCGGTCGCGGCAGCGCAAAGCGGGCGCCGTCGCCACCCTGTGCGGCCCGCTCCAGCGCCGGCCCGCCGGGGTAGCCGAGGCCCAGCATCTTCGCGCTCTTGTCGAAGGCCTCGCCGACGGCGTCGTCGAGCGTGGTACCGAGCCGGTGATAGGCGCCAACCCCGTCGACGCTGACGAGCTGGCAATGGCCCCCGGAGATGAGGAGTGCGAGGTAGGGGAACGGGGCCTCGTCCACGAGCCGCACCGACAGCGCGTGCGCTTCGAGGTGGTTGACGGCGATCAGCGGAATGGAGCGCGCCGCCGCGATCGCCTTGGCCGTGACCAGGCCAACCAGGAGGCCGCCGATGAGCCCCGGTCCTGCGGTGGCGGCGACGGCGTCGAGGCGATCGAAGCCGATCCCGGCCTGGCTCATGACCCCGCGCACCAGTCCGTCGAGATGCTCGACGTGGGCGCGCGCCGCGATCTCCGGCACGACGCCGCCGTAAGGCCCGTGCTCGGCGATCTGCGAGGCGATGGCCTCGCCGTGCACGGTGCGCGCCTCATCGACCACGGCGGCGGCCGTCTCGTCGCAGCTGGTTTCGATACCGAGGACAAGCATCGGGGTCGGGGCCCGCGCAAATTGACGCTTTCGGCGGACAATTCCGCTATTAATGCCGTGCGCGCCGACCATGCCCTTAGCATTGCCGTCATGACCCCGCAACCTCGCGCCCGCGTCCGCCTCGGTACCCGCGGCAGCCGGCTCGCGCTCGTGCAGGCCAACGAGGTGCGCGCCCGCCTCCTTGCCGCCCACGCCGATCTCGACGATGCGGCGGTAGAGATCGTCACCATCCGCACCAGCGGCGACCGGATCCAGGATCGCCCGTTGGCCGACGCCGGCGGCAAGGGCTTGTTCTCCAAGGAGATCGAGGAAGCCCTGCTCAGCAGCGCGATCGATATCGCGGTGCACTCGATGAAGGATCTCGAAACCCTTCTGCCCGACGGTCTTGCGGTGCCCTGCGTGCTCACGCGCGAGGATGCGCGCGACGCCTTCATCGGTGCGCAGGTCGCCACGCTCGGCGCGCTTCCCGACGGCTCGGTGGTCGGATCGGCCTCGCTACGGCGCCAGGCGCAGCTCCTGCACACGAGGCCCGACCTCGAGATCAAGCCGCTGCGCGGCAACGTGGAGACCCGCCTCGACAAGCTCGCTGCCGGCGAGGCCGACGCCATCGTGCTCGCGCTCGCCGGTCTCAACCGCCTCGGCCTCGCCGCGAGGGCCACCGCGGTAATGGACGAGGAGGTAATGCTGCCGGCCGTCGCGCAGGGCGCCATCGCCATCGAGTGCCGCGCCGATGACGCCGCAACCCACGACCTCCTGGCACCGCTGAACGACGCGGACGCCATGACCTGCGTGAGTGCCGAGCGCGGCATGCTCGAGGCCCTCGACGGGTCGTGCCGTACGCCGATCGCCGGCCACGCGACCTTGGCCGGCGGCTACCTCACGTTGCGCGGTAGGGTCATCCGCCCCGACGGCGCGGTACTGCACGAGGCCGAGCGCAGCGCGCAGCGAAGCGAAGCCGCCGCTTTGGGGCACTCCCTGGGCGAGGAGCTACGCGCCAAGGCCGGCCCCGGCTTTTTCGACGAAGGCGCGCGCCCCTGGTGAGGGTTCTGGTCACGCGCGCGCTCGCCGACGCGGTGCCTTTGGCCCGGCGGCTCGCCGCGGCCGGAGTCGAGGCACTCATCGAGCCCCTGCTCGAGATTCACTTCCACGCTGCCGGCGCGGAACTTGACGGCGTCCAGGCCGTGCTAGTGACCAGCGCCAACGGCGCGCGCTCTCTCGCCGCCGCAGGCGCGCGCCGCGATCTCGCGGTCTACGCGGTCGGCGATGCCTCGGCGCAGGCCGCCGCCGAGGCCGGCTTCCATCCCGTCCACAGTGCCGCCGGCACCGTCGAGGACCTGGCCGCCAGGGTCGTTGCCGAGCTCGACGCGCGCGCCGGGCGCCTCGTTCACGTCGCCGGCACGCACGTCGCCGGTGATCTCGCGGGCCACTTGACCGCCGCCGGCTTCAGCGTCGAGCGCGCCGTGCTCTACGAGGCGCGGCCCGCGCGCGCGCTGGGCGATGTGGCGACCCAAGCGCTGCGCGCCGGCAGCCTCGATGCGGTGCTGTTTTTCTCCCCCCGTACCGCGGCGGCCTTTGTTAGTCTCGTCGCGGCCGCGGGCTTGGCCGAGCATTGCCGCCGGCTCGATGCCCTGTGCCTCAGCAGGTCGATAGCGGAGGCGCTCGCCGACGTCGAGTGGCGCAAGGTGGCGATAGCTGCGCGGCCCGAACAGCAGGCGCTGCTCGCGCTCTGTGGTATCAACGATCGGGGCGGGCCATGAGCGAGCCAGGCGAGCCCAAGGAAGCGGCGCCGGCGCCGGCGCGGCGGCAACGCACGCCTCGGGCGCGCACGCCGCGGCCCAAGGGCGGGGCCCGCTCGGGCCGGGCCACGGCAGCATCGTCGGCCGCAACCCGATGGCGCATCGCGTCCGCGCTCGTCCTCCTCGCCGTCGCCTTCGGCGCCGGCTGGTTCGCACCCGCGTTCGTGCCCCAACTGGCGGCGATCGTGCCCACCGGCCCGACGCCATCCGAGGAGGCATCGGCGCGGCGGATGTCAGAGCTCGAGGCGAGGGTTGCCGCGGCCGAGTCCTGGCGCCAGGCGCTGGACGCAACGGAGCGCCGGCTGGCGGCGCTGGAGGCCGCGCTCGGCGAGCTCGCCACCGAGCGGGCGCAGGCAGAAGAGGTCGCCGTCGATGCCGCCCAAGTGGCGGCCCTCGGCGAGCACCTCGCCTCTTTCGAGGCGCGCCTCGACGCGGAGCTCGAAAACAACGACGTTGCCGTGTTCGCCGTGCGCCTGCGGGCGCTCGAGACGGCGCTCGAAGGTGTGCGCCCGGCGACCGAAGCGGTGGTCGCGATACGGACCGAGGTGGGCCGCCTCACGGTCCTCTTCGACGCCTCGAACACCCGCCTTGGCGTGCTCGAGGCCGAGATCGAGCCGGGGAGACTGCGCGCCGCCGCGCTGGCGCTCGCCGTGGGTCAGCTGCGCCAGGCGGTGGCCGCGGGCTCGGCCTATGGCGCCGAGTTGCGCAGCGTATCGGTGCTCGGCCGGGGCGATGAGCGGGTGAGCGCGGCCCTCGATACGCTGGCGCCGCGGGCCGAGGCCGGCGTGCCCACGCTGGCCGCCCTACGCGCGCGCTTTGGCGCCATCGCCGGCACCCTGGTTCATGCGGCCCGCGGCGAGGGCGGCTCGGGATGGGTCGACAATACGCTCGATCGCCTAGGTGCCGTGGTCAGCGTACGCCGCACCGGGATCGTGGCCGGCGACGCGATCGACGCCCGCATCGCCCGCGCGGAGGCTTGGCTCGCAAACGGCGATCTCGCCGCCGCGGTGTCCGAAGTCACCGAACTCGCGAAGGCCTCGGGCGCGGCCGCCGCGGCGGCCGACGATTGGCTCATCGAGGCCCGAGCCCGCCTCGCCGCCGAGCGCGCCATGGCCGACCTCGGCAGCCTCATAGTAGCGACGCTCAGCGGGCAAGCCGGGCCGTGATTCGCTTCCTCGCCGCCACCGTTCTTCTCGCCGTCGTGATCGCGGCATCCGTGTGGGTGGCCGACCGGCCCGGCCGCGTCGTGCTCGACGTGCCCGGCTACCGCGTTGAGACCACGGTCGCCGTCGCGCTTCTCATGATGGCGGCGCTGATCGTGGCTGTTGGGTTCATCTACCGCGCCTGGCGCTGGCTTCGCCGGGGCCCGGCGCGGCTCGCCGCGAAGCGCGCGGCCGAGCGTGAGCGCCGCGGCTATCTCGCGCTGGTGCATGGCATGGCGGCGGTCGTCGCGGGCGATGCCCGCGAGGCGACGCGGCAGGCGAGCCGAGCCGACGCGCTCCTCGAGGAGCCACCGCTCGGTCGGCTGCTCGCGGCCGAGGCGGCGCGCCTTGCCGGCGACCCGGTGGCGGCGCGGCGCCACTTTTCGGCCATGCTGGCGGCTCCCGAGACCGAGCATCTGGGCTTACGCGGGCTCGCCGGCGACGCGCACCGGGCCGGCGACGATATCGCGGCGCTGGCCTACGCCCGGCGCGCGCGCGTCTTGCGCCCGGGCGCGGCCTGGCCGCTCGGCGCGCTCTTCGATCTCGAAGCCCGGGCCGGCAACTGGCGGGCCGCCGAAGAGGCGTTGGCACCGGCCGTGAAGGCCGGCGCGCTGCAACCCGCGGCTGCGCGGCGGCGCCGTACGCTCGCCCGCTACGCCCGGGCGAAGGCCGCCGCGGATGCCGGGCAGACCCGCGAGGCACTGAACCATGCCGGCGAGGCCCATCGGCTGGAGCGCGCCTTCGTACCTGCGGCCGTCCTGCTGGCGCGCCTCGCGGCGGGTGCGAAGCAGCCGCGCCAGGCCGAGTCGGCGATCCTGGCCACCTGGGCGCTCGCGCCCCACCCCGACCTCGCGGCCGCCTTCCACGATCTGCGCGCGGGCGAAGACGCGGGCCGGCGCCGGCGCCACTACGCCAAGCTCGATGCCGCCAACCACGGCCACCGCGAGACCCGCATCGCGCTCGCCGAGGCGGCGCTCGCGGCGGAGGACTGGACCGATGTGCGCGCACACCTCGAGCCCGTGATGCGCGATGAGCCGGAAGCGCGCTTGTGCCTGCTGATGACGCGGATCGAGGTCGGCGAGAACGGCACCGGCGCCGGGGCCGAGGCCTGGCGCCGGCGCGCCGACGGTGCGCCCGCTCCGGCCTGGACCTGCGCGGGCTGCGGCTGGAGCGGCGCCGAGTGGCGGCACTTCTGCCCCACGTGCGGCGCCTTTGACCAGCTGGCGTGGCGCGCCCCGGCCGAGGTTGGCGGAGCCGAGCCGGTAGGCGTCATCGAAGCGGCCGCGCGGCCCGCGCTGGCGCCGCCGGGCGAGACCCTGCCGGCGCCGAGCGACGGTGGCGCGGTGGTTCAGGGCCGCAGCGTCAGCGTATCGTCGCGAAACTCGTAGGCCTCGAGGCGGGCGAGAAAGCTCATGCCGAGCAACGAATGGCCCATCGGCTCGCTGCTCACCCAGGTGTTCACCTCGGGGAATTCGAGCCCGCCGATGGTGAAGCGGCCGAGCCGCACGGCGGCGCCCCGCACCGGCCCGCCCGCGGTCTCGAACGGGCGGGTGAAGGACAGGCGGGCGAGGTCGTAACCCAACTCGCGCGCATCCCACGGCCGCAGGATCACGTCGGAGGCGCCGGTATCGACCAGGAAGCGCACGGGGCGGTCGTCGATGCGGGCCTCGATGTAGTAGTGGCCGTCGCGCGCCGCGCGCACGCTGAGCGCGCCGTCTGCACCAACCTGCGCCGAGAACGGGACGAGCTCGCCGAACACCCGGTCGATGTGGGGATTGAGCGCGAGATCGGCGCGAAAGCTGTAGCCGATCAGCAGCAGCAGCGCGATGCCGAGCCAGATGAGCGCGTGGCGCACAGCAAACATCGGCCGTCCATGCCAGCGCAGCAGCAGGCTGCCGCCGACGAGCACCAGCAGCAACAGCCCGTAGACGAGGCTCGCGCGTTCGCCGCGCCCCGTAAGCGCGCCCGGGAAGCGGAACACGAGGAAGATAACGAGTGCGGCGATTGCCGCGGCGGCCGCGAGCGCGACCAGCCAGCGCGCACGCCCCTGCGGGGCCTGGGGCGGCGTCATCGTGCGCGGCTCCTCCACGTCCCGGCCGCGTGCCGGCGGCAGAAAAGGCTTGTGAAGGATAGCAGTATTTGGCAAAGGGGGACGCGCGGGCAGCGCGAGGGTCGCCGCCCGCGATGGAGCGGGGCGCGAAAGCAGCGGCCGACATCTCCCGGCCCCGCCGGCGCCGAAGTAGCTCAGTGGTAGAGCAACTGATTCGTAATCAGTAGGTCCGCGGTTCGAATCCGCGCTTCGGCACCATGCTTTTCAATGACTTAGAGGAACTTAGTCAACGCGGTATAAGCGCCATGTAGGCACTATGTAGGCAAAAAGGGGGGGGCATGATGTCCCCCTTTTCAGCTCAGAGCGGCTTGAGCTTCCCGCCGCTCCACCCTCAAGTCGCAAAGTTTTCGATGCACCGCGCGCGGCTCCCGCCCAAGGATCAAGGCAAGAAAGATCACCTCCCCTTGTTCGGCGCGTCGGCCTGGCGGTATGCCGTCGAGATGTTCGTGCATCCTGCGGAGGTCCTCGTCCGAAAACCGCAGAAGAGGGCGCAACGGCACCAGGGGATCGCCCCAAAGCCACCATCGTTTGTAGTGATACGCGCACAAACCGCGACACTTTTTTGAGCGCTCGCAGGCGTCGATAGAACAGATGCCGGGGTTGCGCGGTCGAACGATCCCAATTTCACCGGCTCGGCGGGCGCCGCGGTAATGAGTATCGCAGCGGCCCTGCGCCGTCACGGGCTGCTCGCAGCCCCCAACCGAGCACGGCTTAGTCATCGGCCAAGAGCCCGGTTGTCGTGAGTGCGTCCATGACGCCCACGCCGCCCGCGACCAGCTTTTGAAACGCCTGGGCCCGGCCCGCGAGATCGGTGTTGTACAAGTCAAAGCGAAGCCGCACGTCGGTTTCGAGCTTCGCCGTCAACTCATGCTCAATCTGTCGGGCCAGCGGCATGACGACGCCAAGGTGCCATTGCCTCAGCGCCTCGCGCTTGCTGGTCCCGTCGCTATCGTCAAACAGCGCCGGTGAACAGCCCGACGCGGCTAGCACGCGATCAAACGCCGCCTCGGCAAGCTTGACCATGGCCTCGGTCGGTGCAGGCCCAAGCCGTTGTTGCTTCCAATCGGATTGCGGGGCGGCGGGCTTCCCTTCGCCCCAACCGGCGTTGACCGTCTCGACCAACAGCGCCTTGCCACGCGCCGCTTTGATGTCGCTCTTTAACGAGGTGAGGGGATCGTCGTCGCCTCCGTCGCCGCCGTCTTGCGGCACCGGCAATAGTTGGGCGACTGGTCCGCTGGCCTCATCCGCCAGACTGCGCTCGGTGTTCGCATTCAAGCGGGCGGTATCGGCCGCCCAGCTTGACGGCGAGAGTCCGTGATAGGGGCGGGCGGTCGGCGATCCCCAGGTGACGAACACGACCGACGATTGCGGAACGCGCCATGTGCTCGATCCGCTTGGCCCGTAGGCCGTCGCCGTGCATAGCCAGGTGGCCGGGTCCGCGTTGCCTTCCCAGTACCACGTTGAGGCCGGGATCAGCAGCAGACGGCCGCCCATGTAGCGGAGAACATGCAGCGACTCGCCGACGCGAATCAGGTCGCGGCCGACTTGAGCCAAGCATCGCGGCGTCACGATCCCGGCGACGTCGCCCGGCCCCTCGACCGTCGCCGCGGCAAATGATCTCGATAGGAGCCCCGCGGTCGCCTCGGTCGCCGCGGTCGCGCTCGCGAGCTGGGTTGTCCCGGCCGCCTGCGCCTCGACTAGACGGCTGATGATCTCGGTATAGCCGCCGATCGATTCGCGGGTCTCGTGGCGTTGCCAGGGCCAGCGCATGGCTTAGGTCTCCCTGAGCGCGATTGCGCGCGTGTAGCGCGGCCAGCTTTTGGTCTCCTCGACGATGTACTGGATTCCCGCATAAACCAGCACGTCGGCCTCGCGGTCATCGAACGCCGCAAGGAACGGCACCGAGTCCTCCGAGTACAGCGTCCCGTCGCCGCCGCCCCAAGTGATCGGTTCGCCGTTCCACGTCAGCACGGAGCCGCCCCACGCCAAGGCATCCGCCACGCCACGGTTACGCGCGACGCCTTGCGGGACATAAACTTTCAGCCGCTCGACCAGGGACACGCCGCCCGCGAAGTCGGCATCCTCCAGGGACAACGGCTGCACTCGCGCAGGGAAGATCGTTTCGACCACAGTGCCCGGCTTGAATTCGCCGTATTCGTTGAAGGCGCCAGCCGCTTGCCGTCTCCGCACGACGGAGTCGGGAAAGCGCCTCAAGGCGAGCCGTCTCATATCGGACCCGCCCGCCGAATCTTCCACGGCGAAAGCAACGCCATTCCCCCTGAATGCCGAAGGGCGCTTACGGCCGTTGGCATATAGGACGTGCGGACATCGCCCTCGGTCTCGCTCGTGATCGCGGCGGGCGGTTGCTCGGCGAGCCACCCGCCAGCACGAATAACCGCCTCATTCCCTATCGTGCCCGGCACGTCCGGCGCGTATCTGTTCACCAGCTCGGTCGCCACCGCGAGCAGCCGAGTCGCCGTGGCCGAGTCGGTGCCGATCGCCTCGGCCATCTCGGCGGCAGTGAGTGTTACAGCCATCGTGGAATCCTCCGCTCGCGAGGCGCATCGGCGCTTGCCAAATCTTCCGCCGTGGCGACCAGCTCAGGCGCTGGCCAGCCCTCGCGGGCATCCGTCGCGCTGACGAGAAATGCCCTGATCGGCGCGGTTCGATAGACGCGCGTGTCGCCCTCGACGATGGAATCGGCCGCGCTCGCGTCGATATGCGGGCGAACGATCACGCCCGCCGCCTCATGCGCTGCGACCGTGGCGGTGCCGGCGCCGTCGTCCGGCAGGTCTATCTCGACCTCGCCGTCGCCGCTCGCGAGTATCCGGCCCCGCAACGTGCCGGCCGATCTCGACGCCAGCGGCATGTCATACGATCCGAAACCGGCGATGATCTCTTTCCGGGCTTGGCCGAACGCCATGTCGAATTCTTCGGCCAACGCCTCGCCGATGATCTTGGCGAATTTGCATTGAGCGCCAGAACATCTGCACTCGACATTCCGACCGGCAGGGATTCGCGCCCGCATGGTCAGGCCCGATCGGCGGCGGGCCTCGACGCAGGCTTGCTCGTAGCTGGGCGTTCGAACGATCCCGATGCCCGCAAGCACGGCGTCCTCGATCACCCGGAGATCGCCGTCGCGTCGCTCGCGTACTGCGCGAAATTCGACCGAAAGGCCCGTCACCTTGCCGGCGCGGATGTCCACAAGAGCGCGATCGGCGGCGGGAATAGGCGGCAGCTCGGCGCGCATCGTCATGGAGTCGCGGCCGTTCTCGATCGCAAGCCCGCCGCCAGGATGCCACGCGACGGCCCGCTCGGGATCGTGGTCAAGGTCCAGGTGCACGGCCTCGGCCATCCGCAGCGATCCCGGCTCAAACTTCTCGCGGTGTGAAGGCGACACTTCGCCGTAGCGCATCACGGTGCCGCTGAGCCGGCGACCCTCGACGCGCAGCTCGACGGCGGCCGTTCGACGCTCGATCGTCATAGGCCGGCCTACGTGACGAACTTGATTCGGGCGAAGCTCGACGCACGAGGCAGGGCAAAATCCCACAGGTAGCACAAGGTCAACGCGACCTCGCCCTTGACAGCCCCGGAGTAGGGATCGCGGATCAGCTCGCCGGCTTCCCAGATAGCCGCGACACCAGCACCGTTGATTCCCATTCCACGCCCGATGAAGGCCCCGAAGTCTCCGTTGGAGGTGGCGGTCTCGATCTCTCCTCGTGCCGACCAGTTCAGCCCGGCCATGCGAAGGAACGCCGCCAGCGTCATGTTGTCAGCGGTCGAGTTGATGATCGTGTTTTCCCAAAGTCGCCACGCGCCGACTGCCGCGACAATCTTTAGGTCGCTCAAGCTCATCGCGTGGATACCGTCGACGAGTCCGGTGAAAGCGGCGAGGGTGCCCGGCCCCAGAATCTTGTTGTTCTGAGTGATGGTCTGCTCGGTGATGGTCGCCGTTTGCAGCCCGGTAATGTCCGCGTCGGTGCCGCTCGCGCCCGCATCGCCGAGGAAGATCGCACGGTCGACGCCCTCGGTCAGCGCCATGCGAAGGTCACGCGTGAGTGCCGATTCGAGTCCCGGAATTCGCGCTCCGTCCTCGATCGAGAACAGCAACCGGACGGCGTTTCGCTTCGGCTTCATTTCGGTTACGCCGACCGTCCAGGCCGCATCGGCGGCGGAGTCGGTTGAGCGTTGCCGCTGCGCTGCGCTCGCGCCGGCCGTGGTGACGGGATAGCTGGCGGAGCCAACCGGAACCGACTCCATCGTGACGCCCACACGCTCGGCGGCGGTGCCGGCGAATAGCCGGTCGAGCCAACGGCGCGGCGTGATCATGGTGTCCACGTCCGTTGTGGCGCGGACCTCGGCGCTGGCGGCGCGCTGCTCGGGCGGCGCGAGCAGTTCGAGCGGGAAGCGATTCCCGCTGATGCCAAGCGCGGCGTTGAACTCCGCCGCCGCACCCTCGGCGGATCGCTGCTCGATCGCAGCGGACACGTAAGCGCCCAAGGAGACCTTGCGGCGAAGCTCGGCCCGCTCGCGCATTTCAGCGTCGCCTTCCGGCTGGCGCGCGCTATTGCCGGCGGCCCGCTGCTCGGCTTCCTCATCCTCGGCCGCAATCGTGGCCGCGCGCAATTGGCGCTCAAGATCGCTCGTGCCCTTTTCGATCGTGTCGAGTTCGGCGCGGTGCTCGTCGCTCAGGGTTTCGAGCAGGGCCAGCTCGGCCATGCGACCACGTTCTTTGGATTGCCGCTCGCGAAGCTCGCGCAACCGCTTCTGATTTGTAGTCATGGGGGGATGATCCTTTGGCGAAGTGGCTGAACTCTCGATCCCACCTCGCTAACCAATAGGATCACAGGCGACGCTAGCCGGTACTTTATTCGCGGTCAAGCCTTTGCGACCAGCACTCGCCATGCCGCTTCGTCGGCGGTCAGGGGTCGCCGGTTTTCACGGGCTGTCTTTCCGATATGGCACGAGCGGCACAACGCTTGCAGCCCGTTTATGTCATAGGGGTCTTGGCCCGGCTCGCGCTGCATCGGCGTGATATGATCGGCTTCCAAGCGCCCGCCTCTGCCGCATTCGACACAACGCCAGCCGTCGCGCTCGAAGACGGCGCGGCGGACGGCCGCCCATCGGCGAACGTTGAGTTGGACGTGGTGGCGGCTCATTGGAAATTGTTCCAGCCGCTCACATATCATATTCTAGAAACAGTGCGAGCCGTCCCGGTCTCGGAAGCTTCGGAGCCAAAGACATATGACCGTAGATGATTCTCGTCGGATAATTTCGACGGACGAAATGAAGGCCAGATACCTGAAGTTGGCCGAGGACGCTGACAAAGCAGCTGACGACAGTAATGAAATGGCGCAGCGCTATGAAGAGTCCGGAGTGGCAGGAATACACCCCTCTGCTGCCACGCTCCGCAAGACCGCTCAGGCAGCGCGCAAAATGGCGGCGCAATACCGGGAGTCGGCGACCAAGCTGGCGTAGTGACCGGTGCACCCGGCTCACGCCACCCCTCGATAGCGCCAACGCGGGCGCGGCCGGGCCGGTTGCCGGACGCCCGCCGCAACGGCCAGGATCGCGGCTGCGGCCGCATCGTCGCGAGCCCTAAGCCGGCGCCCGCCTTGGGAGCCCTTCGATAGCTTCGCATTGCCCGCCGGGTCGCTCACGGTGCGCGCTTCGGCCATTGCGCTGCGCAGCAACAGGCTCGGGACAGAAGTCACCCGACCATCGGCACAGGCACGCCGGAAAGCTCGCACATCGGCGGCGCCATCCTGATACCCCATACCCCGCGCCTCGAAGTTGGCAAGCGGCACTCCAGCGGCCTCCAGGGCGTCGCGCAACTCCGCTTCGCGCCATCGATCGGCTACCACCCGAGAAGGCCGCCCCAGGCGCTCCAGGGCAGCCCTAAGCAGGCCCGCAACGTCGACCGAGCGCCCGCCGAGCGTTAGCAGCTCGCCGCGCCGGGCGCACTCGGTGTAGAGACCCCCCACGCCGTCACGGAGTCCGCGCTCGGCAAGCGACGGGTCATGCGGGAAAGCGGCGATGCTTACAAGCCGTCCAGTCTCCGGCCAGAAACCGGCGACGGCCGATTGCGCCGCGCTCGTTCCCAGGTCGACGCCCCAAACAACCGGCCCGTCTGGCCCGGCCTCGCCCTCAATCTCCACCCACAGGCCGGCGGACAGCAGCGTCGATACCTCAGTGTCGCTGGTCCCAAGGTTCAACCGTAGCGCCTCGAAGCCAGCCAGCAAGGCCGGGTCCAGCTTCGCGCGGATCGCCTCGTTGCGGATCGCCGCTTCCAGGTCCGGCATGTAGGTCAGGCTCGGATTCGCCTTGCGCCATGTTCGCATCTGGAAAGCCGGATCGTCCGCCTTTGCCGCGTGGCTTTGAGCGTAGTCGGCACCGCTCGTCAGCAGCTTGGAAAACCAATGCTCGGCATCGGCCGGCCGCGTGCCGAGCGCCACGAATCGGCTATGTGGTTGCTTCCCCGCCGCCGTGCGCAAGGCCGACACCATTCTTTCGCCCGTGGTCTCAGGCCATTGTGCAGGTTCGTCGGCCAACACCAAGACTGGCGCCAGACCATGCGCCCGGCGCGGATCGGAGCCGATGCACCGCACCCGTGCGCCTGTCTTGCGATCCTCGATTCGGGCTTGTTGCGCTGTATTCCAAACTTTCCAGCGCGCGTGATCGTCCAGCTTCTCGCCCATGAATGCGAGAACATGCTCAAAGCCGATTCTCGCTTGCTCGAAGCTCGAAGCCACGATCACGGTCTCGCCACGCGGCACCGCGAGCGGTCCATCCAGGGTCGCCGCCGCGATCCCCGCGAGCAACGTGGTCTTGCCGTTGCCTCGGCCGATGCTCAGGGCCGCCGCCTGGATGCCCGGCGAGAAGGCGCCGCGCACAAACCGCCGTTGCCACGGCAGCACGGCGAACGCCTGTCCGGCGAGACGGCCTTGCGAGACGGTTAAGCTGGACAGGTAAGCGATCAAATCAGCCGTCTGTCGCAAGGTCATCCGCCAGCGTCGTCAGCCCTTCAACTATGGTTCCTTGCAATTGCTCTAGGGCGGTGCCGTGCACCGGTCCTTCAACCAGTCTCTCCTTCCATTTGGGGATATCGGTGGTGTCGGAGTTGACCACCACCACCCGGCAGCCTTTCGGGAAGTCGCACGCCTTGGCCGCAGCCTCAAAATTGACGTGCACCGAGGCAGTGGGACCTGCGATATGCGGAGCGACGATAAACATAAGTTCAGGCGTCTCCGACACTTGGGGAAGGCAGTGTCGCTCCTTGCAGTCTGGGTCGGCGAGGCTGGGAGCTTCGGTTTGCCACCATTTTCGAGAAACGGGATCGATGACTATCACTCGGTAGGCAAAGGACCGTTTGTCCAGTTCGTCCACCAAACGGCGCGCTTTGGAACGATCAAGGTGCACTTCCGCCTTGCACTCCGCCGAGTGCGGCGCAACGATGAATAGAAGTTGAGACATTGTTTTATCTTTCAAATTGATTTCATGGAGTTCGATACTACTCACAGCGATGATCCACCCTTGCGGGCGATTTCGCCGGTGCCATACAAGTGTACATTTCATGGGGGCCAAAATGTCTCAACACCAGCCCTGTAGATACAAACACAGTATGAGTTTTATGTTGTGGCTGAAAACTTATTTGGTACTTCATTAGTTCTTCGGGTGCAGCAGATTCACTAGGTGGTGCATCTAATTCACCCCCTGGTGAAAGTACTGCACTAGCTCGGGCGTTTCAGTTCCACAGATTCCGCACACGCTCACGCGGGCCGGGACAACGTACTTGCAGCCCGAGCAAAGATTCACGCCGGGCGACTTCGGCCAGTACTGCGATGTTCGGTGCGGCCGTTTTTCAATCACGAGCCAACCGGTTTTTTCCAACCGGCCAACGGCGTTGATAGCCGTGCGTCGTGCCATGCTGCCGCATTGCGCGATGGTGGCCAGCCCCGGCCAAGCCACACCTTTGTCGTTGGCGTAGGTCGCCAAGGTGGTCAGCACAGCCTTGTCAGTCGTTCGCTCAAGCGGCGCGGCAAATGCCCAACGGATTCGCTCTAGTGGGCTTTTGGGAAATTCAGGAAACGGCCCACCTTCGATCACGCCGACGATGCCGAGCGGCATTTCGCGTTGCGGACTGGTCACGGCGCGGCCGCCTCGTCAGCCAGCGGCAGTTCGGCCGCTTCGACCGCCTGTAATACGTCGGCGACGTCGATCTCAAAATCACGCGCCGCGACCTCGGCTAGAACAGCCCGATCCTCTGGATCGGCGCACCAGAACAGTCCAAAAAATGCGTTCTCTGGCGGGCTTGTAATCAGTCGGCCGTTGCCCGGATCAGCGGCACACGCGGCGCGCCACGCGGCCATCGAGCGCTCGCTAGCGCGCATAAAATCCAGCGTTCCGGCAATCCCCAAATGCGACCCCAGGGCGCATTTGGTTGGGCTGTTCCCGACGAATCGAGAAACTTGCATATATTTTTGAGCGGTGCGGGCAGACATGCCCGCGTCGGTCAAAAACGCCGACCATGAGCCGTGCTTGGCGATCGCGCGCGCCTCAAGCAGCACGCGGCCGCAGGCCAGCGCATCGTCATTCGATTTGCGAAACAGTTTGCTAGCGCGTTCGGCCAGCTCGAAAAGAATGGCAGCCGCATTGCTGCCTGTGCTATCCTCCACGGACATTCCCTTCAATTGATATCCGCGCCCGCCCGGCCACAGGCGGGCGCTTCGTTTTTGGGATCAGGCGGCGCGAGGTTCGACCACGCGCGCGTCGAGCCAACGATTCAGATCGGCACCCAAATACAAGACGCGGTTCCCGAATCTCACGTATCGCGGCCCATAGCCGCGGTGCCGCCACTGGCTCATCGTCCCGCGTGTGGCGATGATTTCTAGTGCAGCATCGTCGGTGCGGAAGTAGGTGTCGGGGTCAAAACGCTTCATTTCGCCCTCCGTGAATTCAATCATCGGAAGGCACGCTAATGCACATTTACCTAGTCTGCTGTGTGATTGTTTTCGAGTTGCTCACACACTTCGGCATGCCGACCTAATCGCCTCATAAGAAAGGTTAAATTCGTTCGCGACGTACCGTCGCGCGGCTCGCTCCGATAGCTCGAACTGCATCAGAATTTGGACGGCTGTGCGGATTTTCCAGTTGCGCCACGCTTTGCCTGCGCGGTTTTTCGACGGAGGCTTCGGGACGCGCTGGGTCGCCACGTCACAGGAAAAATCAGCCAGCAGCTTGGATACAGGGAACCCAACGTCGCGGCGCTTTTTGATTTCGGACAGGGCACCCTCCCACGCCACTGGGTCCGCCTCGGCATGGTCGAGCGAGACTTCCGCAAAAGGGCAGTACTCGCGGTGGAGAAAGTCTCGGAGTAGGCCGGGCGGAAGCGTCATCGTTTCCGCAGCGGCACGACCTCGCCGCCCTTTCTTTCCATCATCGCGGCCATTTGCGATGCTACTTGCTCTCGAGTCGCCTGCACCGGGTCTTGAAGCTCGCGAGCGTACCGGAGCGCCATTTGCGGCGTCCGATGGCCAAGTAGTCGCTGCAGAACAGCCACGTTCGCACCTGATGCGGCGGCGGCCGACACAACTCCCCGCCGAAGATCGTGAATTTTCGCGTCCCCAATTCCGGCGCGCTTGCACGCCTCGCGAAACACCGCGCGCACGGTTTTATAGGTGATTGCCGCGCGTCCAGTTGTGGTGAAGGCCCACGGCCCGAAACGGGGCAGGGTGGCCAGGACTTGCAGTGCTGGCGCAGGCACGTCATGCCAACGCCTTCCCGTTTTTGTTTCTGGCAGTAGCAAACGGCCCGTGGATAGGTCTACATGCTCCCATTGGATCGCTAATGCCTCCCCGACGCGTAGGCCAGTCAGGGCGAGAAATCGAAGTGCCGCGACTGCCGCAGGGCTGGCGTCCTCGGCTTCGTTCAGTGCGCCCGCCAACGCTGCCATTTCGTCAGGCGAAAAAACCCTGTCACGTGCGTCCTCGCGTGCGCGCTCGATCTTGCGGACGGGATTGCTGGCGGGCGGCCGCATTTCCCACACTTCCGCCAACGTGAACAGACGGCTCGCGAGCGCCAGCACACGATTGCGTGAGACCGGGGGCAGAGGGGCCACCATGCGCTCTATGTCCCCTCGCGTCACAGCCGAGACGTGCAGGTTGCCGATTGCAGGCTCGACGTACCTGTTGCATTGGCGCCGGTACTCGACCAATGTGCGTTGCGCCATGCGACCGCGCGCGATCCGGGCAGGCCCCTCGACCGTCAGGAATCGGTTAATCAGGTCGGCCACGGTCGGAGCAGCCGTCGCTCGGCGCCGTCGCTCAAGCAGGTCCGTGCCTTCCCGGACGGCGGCAAGTTCGGTCCTGGCCCGCTCCCGCGCATCTTTCAGGGAAAGCTCCGAACACCGAGCCAGGGTCGCTAGACGCTTCTTGCCCGCGACGCGATAGAACAGGACAAAGGACTTGATTCCGGCGATTGTTATTCGGACGCCCAAATTCGTGACCTGGCGATCCCATAGGAACTGCGTTTTCGTCCCCGGATTTAGGTCTCGAATTCGCTTCTCAGTGAGCATCGATCTACCTCCCATGTGGGCGCCATGTAGGCAGATCGCCAAAATACCGACTAACCGATATTAACGCAAGAGAAAGAGGAAAGATCAGTAACCAATTGATATTATGTGGATATATTAACGTATATTAAATCAGGCTAAAATATACGAAACGCCCCTCATACTGATTCGTAATCAGTAGGTCCGCGGTTCGAATCCGCGCTTCGGCACCACACTTCTTTTCAACAAATTGGCGCGATCACCGAACAGATGCCGAATCCACCGCTGGCCGAGCGTCCTTTGCTCGTCCGAGGAGGGCGACAGTGGGGCGCCGCGAGGACGGAGTGATCGAAAATTCGGATCGTCGAGTGAAGATCGATCTCAACGGCGTCGGGCATCTGGTACACATACTCTCGTTCCAATCGATACCGTGACCCGCCGCTTGTGTCCTAAGGAGGGGAATATGGCACTTACAGAAGAGGGTTTGATCAACGTAACCGGCGTCGCCAGCCGTTGGGTGAGGCTTAGCAATGGCGCCAAAGCGCATTACATGACCGCAGGAGAAGTCGGGCCTAACGTCATCTTGCTGCACGGCGGCTTCCCGGGTTCCAGTGGAATAGCTTTGTGGCGGTTCATGCTTCCGGCCCTCGCTGAGGCGGGGTTCCGAGTCTACGCTCCCTGCCGTCCTGGGTTTGGCCTGTCCGATCTGAGGGAGGAATACTGGCCCCACCATGGGACGTTCAGTTGGGCGGATTTCGTTGACGACTTCGCCAATGCGGTATGCCTCGACCGGTTTCACCTGTCCGGCAACTCGCAGGGCGCGTCGGTTTCCGCCCAATATGTTGTCGAGCATCCCGAGAGGGTCATCAGCCTCGCCTTTGTCGCCTCTTTCAGCCTGATGGCCCAGCTAGGCCTGGACGACGATGGCAAGGCTAGGGAGAGGTTTCCACCAGCCTTTGTACCCACGCCATGGGACGGTACGAAAGAGACGATCGGTAAGAATATTCTTGCCGTCGCGTACGACAAGGAATCAATCCCTGATGACATTGTGGAGATGAGGTTCAGAATCGCTGAGAAACAGCTAATGTCAATGAACACCGCCTTCGAGTTCAACAACAATATTATGAAGGACCCCAGGTACGCCCAGCGCTTGCGGCTCAAGGGACGCCTGGACAAACTGGACATACCCGCCATCTTCTTGTGGGGCAAGGATGACGTAATGGCGCCGGTGGAGGCTGGGTACGCGCAGGAAAAGATACTAAGAAACTTCCAGTTCTATTACCCGGATAGGTGCGGGCATTCGGGGCAAAACGACCGGCCCGACTTGTTCAATAAAGTTTTCGCGGAGTTTTTCGAGACAGGTAAAGTCTCCGCCGAGCTCGGGAAGGAAGCGGGAGTGAGTCAAGCGAAATGAACAGGACCAACCGATAATTTCGGGCTAACTCGGTAGAGTGTCTCCAGGGGCGGTGGCTGAACGATGCGAGCCATTGCTGCGGAACGAACTCCCCGTCCACCGATCAGGGTCTTTGCGTGCTCCGTCTGCAGGGGTGCGAGTCTCGCATGGCAGTGATGTCTGCGGCTTGGTTCGTTGAGTTCAGGCAGCGATTGCCATGGCTGCTGCACGTGGACTGATGTTGTCGTTGGCCGGTGTGTCGGTTGCGCTGATCAGGGCCTTCCATGCGCGCTCGAAGCGGCCGGATTTGATCAGGGCGCGGAAGGTCAGAACAGCCTGTCCGCCGACGATCCGCCAGCGCATGCCGGAGCGCTTCATGCGCTGTGTCACCAGGGATCTTGTTGGCAGCCTCGACCACGCCTGAGCCGATGGCGATGCCCTCTTCCTTCAGGGCGTGGTAGCGCATGCGATGGCGATGCTTGCGGAAGAAGGCGAGTTCCCGCTCGGTCTCGGCCCGGTCCGGCGCAGCGGCGGCATCGCGAAGGTGGCGCAGCGCCCGGATCACCTTGGCGACGCCACGGGGATCGTGACGGAGGATCTCGCGGTACTTCTCGAACCAGCCGGGCGCCACGGCATGGTCGGACGCGGTTTGCAGATGTTCGCAAGCATGCCAGAAGTCGATCACCTCGGTTTCGGGCGACAGGGTCTCCAGGAAGGTCCAGTTGTCGGCGGCACCATCGGCGATAGCGACGATCTCGATCTCGGGGCGTGCTCGCCTGATGTGTGCGACTTCGCTTGCAAGCTGCGCCTTCAGCGTGAGCTTGCCGCTCTCCGGCATGGGGCCGAGATAGAGGGTCTTCAGGCGCTTGCCCTTGGCGTCGTGGAAGGAGACCGTGCCGCAGGCGGCCTCGCGCCAGGAGGCCTTGGCGCGACCGTCCTCGCCGGGTCTCAGCGGCACCATGACGCCGTCGAGGGAGACCGAGGCGGTGGTCGCGTCCTGCGGTATGCCCTCGGCCTCACGGATGCTGCCCAGCGTCTCCGGGCCGAGGCTCTCCCAGCATTCGTGCATGCTCAGGGTCAGGCGCTCACCGACGGCGTCATGGCGCCGGTCTTCGCAAAGAACGCCGCCGCTTCCCGGGCCGTGCAGCGACCCATCATCAGCAGACCGAGTTCGGCCGCCGGCCGCGTCAGGTAATCGTCGACGAGGCCCAGGCTCTCGTCGACCGGCCACCGGCGATGCCCCGCTCGCGCCGCTGCGGTAACGCGCTCGCCGGTAGGTCACCGGACCGAGCGAGGTCATGATCGTCTTCGGCGTCACCGCGACCCGGAACCAGCTCTGCCCGTCCCGCTCGATCCGGGAAGCGCCATCGTCCCGGTTCTCGATGACGGCGCCCATGACATCGCGAGCGAACTCGTTCGTGGCCTCACGCACCCGCAACTCGACCTCCTCGGGCGCCTCGGGGCGCGGCTCGGAACGAAGCTCCTCGCGACACAGTGCGAGCACCCGGGCGGCCGCCTCGACGACCCGAGGAGGCAGGCCGGAAAGATCGATGGACGAAGGCGCCGGAGGCGGGATACTGCCATGGGAATGCTCCCGATGTTGGGTTTCGAGACACGGCATCGTACCGCTTCTGGCGGTGCGGAGCGTTCCCACCTTCCCCTGCTCGACCCTGCCGTCGTGACAAAATCCTGCCTTGGAGCGGCCCATTGTCACGAATAGCCGTTTTCGGCCGTTCGTCTCGACACAAAAACGCACTAAATCAATGACTTAGATTTTCCATACCAGACCCATACCCCCCCGCGACCAGGAGAAAGACGATATCTTGTGTGGCAAGAGCGGTCAGATTCACCATTTCGGGCTGCAACATGTAGGCAATCTGGTCTTCAGTGGTCGGCAACTGCGACAACGTCTTGATGCTGAAAACTCGGCTTGAAGGAAGAAAGGCGATCCAAAGGGTACCGATACTCCAGGTCACGACCGCACAAATCCCTGACCAAACCACAACACGCGGAGCGTAGTAGAAGACGGTCGAAGCTTGCCTATCCGGTTTACACCCACACCCACTAGGGCTAGAATGGGTGCAACCCGGATATAGGGGAGCGCGCCATGGATGTTCTCGACCGCGCCGATCTCCCATTCCCGCATTCGCTACCCGAGTTCCAGCGACTTTTCCCCGATGATGCGGCCTGCGCCGCCTACCTGGAGAAAGCCCGCTGGGGAGACGGCTTTGCCTGCCCGCACTGCGGCACGGCGGGAGAGCCGTTCCACTTTGAAAACCGCCCTGGCGTCCTGCGCTGCCGCAAGTGCCGCCAGAACACCGGGCTGACGGTGGGAACAGTGATGGAGCGTAGCCACACTCCGCTGAACGTCTGGTTCTGGGCCGCTTATCTGGTCGCCAGTCAGACGCCCGGCATGTCCGCCGTGCAGTTTCAGCGGCAACTTGGTCTTTCGCGCTACGAGACGGCCTTTCAAATTCTCCACAAGCTCCGCTCGGGCATGGTGCGGCCCAACCAAGACAGGATCGGTGGACAGCCCAAGAACCATGTTGAGGTGGACGAAACCTGGGTTGGCGGGCGAACGCGTGGGGAAGGCCGTGGTGTTCACCACAAGGTTCCCGTCTCCTGTGCCATCGACGTCGTGCTCGACCGTAGCGCCGAGTCGCTCTGTGGGTTCGTCGAGAGCACCGTCGCGCCAGGATCGCTGATCGTTACTGGCGATTGGAGCGGCTATGCTGGCCTCGGTAAGCGCGGCTATGAGCACTTCGCTGTTGCCGAGTGTGGTGATCCAGAGGTTGCCGAGCAATACCTGCCGATCATCCATCTGGTTTTCGCCAACCTGAAGACGTGGCTGATCGGTATCATTGCTCGGCATCGCGGGCGACACCTCTGCTCCAACCTATGCCGAGCTTTACTCGGGAGAGTGGTGGCACCCTACATGTAGCGGTCATGGGCGTTAACCGGATAGGCAAGGAAGGTTTCCCCGTCGAGGTCCTTGACCTCGCCGACGAAGAAGCTGATCACCGATTTCTGCGCAGCCAAGGTCCCGTTGAGGCCGCCAAAGACCGCCCCGAAGGGGCGCTGCG
Source organism: Alphaproteobacteria bacterium (assembly GCA_965261735.1). GTDB lineage: Bacteria > Pseudomonadota > Alphaproteobacteria > SHVV01 > SHVV01. Next base: position 2,806,043 of record OZ253470.1, on the reverse strand, counting down.
CGGAGGACGACCCGCTCGTGTCCTAGAAGATCGCGGCGTCGGCCTCGGTCGGGTCGAGATCGACCGCGGTGATGCTGCCGCTCGTCGACTTGGAGACGAAGGGGACGTCCGAGTCCATCACGAAATCGCGGCGGAAGTTGTAGAAGGTGGCGCCGCTCGTCGGGAACGTCGTCGTCGGCACGCCCGACCAAGCCAGCACCTTGTGGCTGTCGGCCTGGTCGGTGAGCTCGTAGATGACGAACTCGTTGTCGCTGGTAAGGAAGCCGGTCCCAGTCAAGACGCCGACGCCGAAGGGCTGCTCGGTGGCGGTGACCGTGAAGCTCCCGGCCTGGATCGGCGCCGTGAAGCGGCTCGCGATCGCGACGTCGAAAATACCGTTCGAGACGGTCGCGCCCTTGAACGGGAAGTCGAACCCGCTCAGGTTGTCGTCGGTGCCGAAGGGCGGGCTGCTAGCGTGCTTGATACGGCCCCCCAGAGTGCCGCTAATGGTGAGGCTGCCGCCGCCGGCGGTCTCTCCGGTCACGATCAACTGGCTGGTCTCGGCGATGTCGCCGGTGCCCTCGGCCTTATCGGTCGCGCCCGCCTCGGCCACCGCGTCGCCTGGCGAACCTGCGCCGCCCGGGGCCACCGCATCGGGATCATTGTCAGAGCCGAGCTCGCCCACGCCGCTCGCGGCCACGTCCTCGTCCTGGGGGACGCCCTCGTCATCGGTCGCCTCGCCCGAGCCCTCGAGCGAGCCGAGCGCCGCGTTCAGCGTCTCCGGCGTCGTCGGCGCCGGGTCCGAGGGTGCCGCGTCCGGCGCCGCCACGCTGATCGTATAGCCCGGCCGCAGCGCCTGCTTGGTTACCCCGCCGCTGGTTACCGACATCGCCTGGCCGAACAGGAACGTCGCGTCGGTCGCGCCGTTCGCGGCCACGCTGATGATGCTGATGCCGCCGCGGATGCCGATCGTCGCCGTCGGAGTGTTCAGCACCACCGGCGTCTTTTTACTGATGCGCCCGCCGACCAGCCGGAACACGCCCTTGGTCGCGTTGAGCACGAGCCGGCCCGTCTTCTGCTCGGGGTCGTAGACGTACTCGTCGAGCACCACTTCCGAGTTGGGGCCGATGGTGAGCGCCGATTCGTCGAGGAACAGCATCTGCGCCTGGCCCGTGGCCTCGGTTATGATGAGTTCGTCATGGAAGACGTTGGTGTCGACCAGTAGCGCGCGCTTGTCAGAGATCGGCGGCTTCCCGCTGATCGCCGGCCGCGACGCCGCCGTCACCCCAACTTGCACGTCCTGCGCCTACGCGTGCCCAAGCCCCAGCATGATCACGAGCGCCATCCCCGCCGCCGCGCTCTGCTTCATGAAACCTGACCGCATGTCCGCCCCCCCGGTGATGACGACCGCGAAAAAACCAACGTCGAGAACCCTTTGGCGGCGCAACTCTACGCAATTGCCGGACCTTATGCAATCGAGGCGCTCGACCGAGCCGCGCTCACACCGTTTAGAGCCGGCGCCTTAGAACTGTTGGAACTGGCGCCTTAGAACTGGCGCCGCATGGACTCGGGGTCGGGGCCCTTGCGCTCGATCCAGTAGCTCTTGGCCGTGCCGTCGAAGCGCAGCCTTAGAGGGTCCTTGCCGAGCGCCCGCGCGATAAGCGCGAACGGTGTCACGAAGGCGAAGAAGAGCAACGCCATGACGACCGGGTTGACGACGCGGCCGAGGAGCGCGCCGAAGCGAAGCCACGCCTTGTTGAAGGGACCGAGCCAGCCGGGCCGCGCCACCGCGATCGCGAGGAGGCCGACGGCGGCCGCGAGAACGAGCAGGCGCGGGCGATCGGCCGCGAGCAGGGGCCACAGGCCGACGATCGTGAGCACCACCGTGAACACCAGGCCGAAAGCGCGGCTGGAGCCGCCCGTGACCTCATCGGCGCGGTCGAGTTCCTCGTGGAAGGACGGCGTTTTCGGCATCGGGGCGACGCATGGTGAGGGCCTTGGCACGGCGTCGCTGGCTGTGCGACGCGCCACCGCAAGGGCCGTGAGCGAAGCCTGAAAACTGACCGGTTGTCTGGCGAAATGCAAGCGCCCGCTCGCCCGCGCGCCTTGACAGCGCAAGGTAAATCCCTTTTGTTCGCCGGCGATGAAGCCGCGCATCAAGACCCGGCGGTAGATGATTCTGACATACGTCTTGCTGGGAGTCTTGGCGTTCGGCCTGTGCTTGCTGGCGCGGCCGATAGGCCGGCTCATCGGCGTCGTCGACAGCCCCGACGGCCGACGCAAGGACCATACCCGCGACACGCCCCAGGTCGGCGGCCTCGCCGTCATGGTCCCGGCCCTGGTGATGGCGGTGGTGCTCGCGCGGCGCACCGACTTCGTACCGTTCTACGGCGCTCTCGCCATTCTCCTGACCCTGTCCCTGCTACTCGGACTGATCGATGACCGCGCGCACGTCCGGCCGCTGTGGCGACTGGCGATCTCGGTGGCCATGTGCTTTGCCGTCCTCTACGCGGTGCCGGCGCTCAATGTGACGTTCCTCAAGTTCAGCTTCGCCGAGAACGCGATTTATTTGGAGGGATGGGCGGCCCTGTTCACGGTGCTCTGCCTCGTCGGCCTTCAAAGCCATATTCCTTGCGCCAGCGATAGTAACTCTGCTCCGATACGCCGAGCGTGCGACAAGCTTGACCCTTGCCTATCCGGTTAACACCCATGACCGCTACATGTAGGGTGCCGCCACTCTCCCGAGTAAAGCTCGGCATAGGTTGGAGCAGAGGTGTCGCCCGCGATGCCGAGCAATGAGCGGAAGGCGTTGAACGGGTAGAACCGCCTGTTGAAGCGGAAGGTGAACTCGTTGAGGTAGGCTTGTAGGTGCTGGTGGCTAACGCCGTGGTGGATACCGATCAGCCACGTCTTCAGGTTGGCGAAAACCAGATGGATGATCAGCAGGTATTGCTCGGCAACCTCTGGATCACCACACTCGGCAACAGCGAAGTGCTCATAGCCGCGCTTACCGAGGCCAGCATAGCCGCTCCAATCGTCAGTAACGATCAGCGATCGCGGCGCGACGGTGCTCTCGACGAACCCACAGAGCGACTCGGCGCTACGGTCGAGCACGACGGCGAGCCGAACGCGTCCGGCATAGCGTCCGTCTTTCCGGTTGTCGAGCTTGGTGCCCGGCTTTCGATGACGCACCTCGATGGCACAGGAGACGGGAACCTTGTGGTGAACACCACGGCCTTCCCCACGCGTTCGCCCGCCAACCCAGGTTTCGTCCACCTCAACATGGTTCTTGGGCTGTCCACCGATCCTGTCTTGGTTGGGCCGCACCATGCCCGAGCGGAGCTTGTGGAGAATTTGAAAGGCCGTCTCGTAGCGCGAAAGACCAAGTTGCCGCTGAAACTGCACGGCGGACATGCCGGGCGTCTGACTGGCGACCAGATAAGCGGCCCAGAACCAGACGTTCAGCGGAGTGTGGCTACGCTCCATCACTGTTCCCACCGTCAGCCCGGTGTTCTGGCGGCACTTGCGGCAGCGCAGGACGCCAGGGCGGTTTTCAAAGTGGAACGGCTCTCCCGCCGTGCCGCAGTGCGGGCAGGCAAAGCCGTCTCCCCAGCGGGCTTTCTCCAGGTAGGCGGCGCAGGCCGCATCATCGGGGAAAAGTCGCTGGAACTCGGGTAGCGAATGCGGGAATGGGAGATCGGCGCGGTCGAGAACATCCATGGCGCGCTCCCCTATATCCGGTTTGCGCCCATTCTAGCCCTAGCGGGTGTGGACGCAGCAGTCCGACAACGTCGTGCCAGCCGTTCTTGCCCGTCCGGCTGTCAGCCAGGACATTGCTCGCCAGGGTGGTGAGGCCAAGGATATCATCGAGTTCCCGATAGGCGAGCAGACCGGCGTCCGACGTGACCCGTGAACCGTGGAACTCCAGCTTCAGGCGACGGTCGAAACAAGGCCGCAGAGGCCGCCGATCCGATCCACCCTCTATCTAGCCTAAACCTATGATTCTTATAACAGAATCAAGCGGAAACGGCATCAAATAGATGAGCTACCTGGAAAATGCGGGTCAAAACGCCGTCAACATGGCCGACGGCAAGAACGGCATCGTCATCGGGCTGTCGCTGCTCTGGGTCGTGGCGCTGGTGGCATTCGGTCCCATGCACTTGCGGCCGTTCCTGGTGGTGTTTGCCGCCGGGCTCGCGATCGCATTGCCCTTCAACCTGCGCGGGCACCTGTTCTTCGGCGATTCGGGAACCTACGCGATCAGCATCGTCGTCGGCGCCCTGACGCTGTATGTGTACAGCGTCAATTTCACCGCTCTGCCGGCCGACTTCGTCATGCTGTGGTTCCTCGTCCCGGTGCTGGATTGCCTGCGCCTCATGGTAACGTGGGTGATCATCGGGCGATCTCCCTTCAGCTCCGACCGGCGCCACCTGCATCACATCCTGTGGCAGCTCCTGCCGCCGCCCGGTGCGCTCGGGGTCTATCTCGGCCTCGTGGCGGTGCCCGCAATCCTGGCCGCGCGGGCCCCCACCGCGACCCTTCTATTGGTGGTATTGGCGCTGTCCTGCTACGCCACGATCCTGGGCCTCGGCCGATGGCGCCCGGCAGCTCGCAGCCAGGCAACCTGACGCGGCCGGCCGGCGCCGCGCGCCCCCACCGGCGCTGCGCCGGTATGATCGACCAGCGTGTTACCGCCGAGGCGGCGCAGGTTTGCATGGGATCGAGCGACCTTTGCGGCCGCGCTGCGGATGGTGCTCGCCGGGCGTTCTGGGCTCGGCGCTAGGTGCGACAAGGGGGTTGTGTCTCGAAAGTGGTGGAAATTGGTTTTGGCGCCTCTCCGAGCGGGTTGAGTTTTGCGGCGGTCAGGCTGCGCGGTCAAGGGTTTCGTCGGCGATTAGCTGATCGAGGGTTTCCCATCCATCGACTTTGCGCATCTGGATTTGGCCGGAAGCGAGGAGTGCCCAGAGGAGCATCGGCACTGTTTCGGGACACGGCAGCACGGTCTGTGTTTTGATCCGGCGCTTGAACTCCTCGTTGAGACGCTCAATGGCGTTGGTCGTTCGGGCTGATTTCCATTGGCTCTTGGACAGGCGCGTGAAGGTAAAGAGCTTGTCGCCCGCTTCTGCGAGGCTGTCCGCGACGGCCCTGCATTTCAGCCGCCACTTGCGGACAAACGCCTTGCGGCGGGTTTCCACCTCGGAGGCAGTGTCGGCATAGATCATATCGCGGTAATCTTCGCTCAGCTCGTCATGCATGTGTTTGGGAGCATGACCCAGAAGGTTGCGGTGCTTGTGCACGGTGCAGCGTTGAACGGGAAGGTCATCGCCCCAAAGCGCCGACAGAGCCGCCTCCAGTCCCGGCGCGCCATCGACGATGACAAACCCGGGCCGTTTCAGTCCACGCGCATCAAGGTCGTCGAGGAACTGGCGCCACGCCGCCTGGCTTTCTCCGCCCATATTCCCGATCGAAAGCAAGACCTTCTGGCCATCCCGGCGCACCCCTATAGCCGCGAGAACCGAGATGTTGGTGGCCTTGCGGTCCAGTCGGGTCTTGATCACAGTGCCGTCAAGGATCAGCCGAACGATATCCTCATCCGCGAGGCCACGGCTGCACCAGGCGTCCCAATCGACCTTCACCTTGCGCCACGCCCGGCTCACAACGTCCTTGCTCACAGCACCCCGGAAGAGCCCGAACAGCGCGCGTTTCACCCGCCGCGTGTTGGTTCCGGACAGATACACCGAAGCGATCAGCGCCTCGGCCTTTCTGGTCAGCCGCTGGTAGCGCGGCAGCGCCCGCGAACGCCATTCCGACGCCCGACCGTCTTCCTCAACGATCCGCGCACGCGGCACGCTCACCCTCTCGGTCCCGAATGTCCCCGTCAGTTGCCGCTCCCGGTGCCCGTTCCGATACCCTTGCCGAAGCGCGTCCTCTCGAGCGGATCATAGCCGGCGTCATTGGCCAGTAGCGAAAGCGCGGAAGTCTCGGTAGTGTTCTTCATGGCGTGATCTCCTTGGCGGTGCTAGCCGCCGATTGGGTGGTTGTCTTGTCACCCGGAGATTACGCCATCCTCAAATTTCCACCACTTTCGAGACACAGCCCGACAAGGGGGCGCCCGGTGAAAGCAGGAGCGGCGACGGGCGTACGACGCCGAGCCGCGGTCGGGATCGGCCTCCTCGCCGCCGGGCTCGCCGGCGCCCTGCTGGTTCTTTATCGCTACCTCGATGCGCAGGCCGCCGGCGAGATGTGGCTCGCGATCGGCGGGCTCGTCCTCGCTCTCGGGCTCGCGGCGCTGGGTGGGACCGCGCTGTCGTCGTGGAGCGGGCGCTGGGGCGGTAACTCCCGGTCACCCGCCGCCCGCGCGCGAGGCCAGCTCGCCAAGGCGATCGAGGGCATGAACGAGGGCGTCGCCCTGTTCGACCGCGACGACAGGCTCGTGTTGTGCAACGACCGCTTCCGGCAAATGTTCGTCGACGCCGAGCCGCCGGTCGCCGTCGGCGCCCGCTTCGAGGACATGCTGCGGGTCATTGCCGGCAAGGGTCTAATCGCCGGAATCGACGACCGCGAGGAGGAGTGGCTGCGCGAGCGCGTCGCGCAGCACCGCGATCCGCAAGGCCAGATCAAGCAGTTCCTCACGGACGGTCGCTGTCTCCTCGTCAGCGAATACCGCACCGACGCGGGCGGCATCATCTCGATCCAGACCGACATCACCGAGTTCGAGCGCCGCGAAGCGGTTCGGCGAATCAACGAGGAGAAGACGCTGTCGATCATCGAGGCCGTGATCGACGGCGTGGTGACCTTCGACGCCGACGGCGCGATAGAGACATTCAACCCCGCAGCCGAGCGAATCTTCGACTACACGGCCGCCGACGTGCTCGGCGGCGACATGACGACCCTGATGGAGAACGCGGACGCCGAAGAGCACAAGGCCCTCATCGCCCAATATCTCGACACCGGCGATGCTGGCGTGTTCGGCGCCATGCGTGAGATCGAAGGCAGGCGCCGCGATGGGTCGGCTTTTCCGCTCGAGATCGCCGTCAACGAGATGCGCGGTACGTGGACGCTGCACGATCGGCGCAGAGCACGGCGCCACGTTTTTATCGCGACCATGCGCGACATCTCGCGGCGTAGGGAGCTCGCCCAGCAGCTCCAGCAATCGCAGAAGATGGAGGCTATAGGAACGCTGGCCGGCGGCATCGCGCACGATTTCAACAATATCCTCTCCATCATTCTCGGCTACACCAGCCTCGTCCTCGACGACCACGAAGGCGGCCGCCACTCGGACGATGCTGAACTGAAGGACAACCTGACGACGGTGATCCAGGCCGGGCGCAGGGCCCGCGACCTCATCGAGCAGATCCTCACCTTCAGTCGCCATGCCGAGCAGGCCAAGCGACCGCTGGTGCTGCAGCCGATTGTCCAGGAAGTCATGAAGCTCATGCGCTCGACGCTGCCCTCGACGATCGAGATCCGCCAGGACTTGGCCTCGGAGCCGGCCACGGTCTTGGCCGATCCCTCCCAGCTGCACCAGGTCCTGATGAACGTCTGCACCAACGGCGCCCACGCCATGGAGGAGGCCGGCGGTGTGCTCGAGATCGTGCTCGACCGGACGGCCGTCGATGACACGGCCAACGCCGCCGGCGAGCTCTCGCCCGGCTCCTACGTGCGGCTCAAGGTGCGCGATACCGGCTCGGGCATGGATCAGGCGACGATGGAGCGCATCTTCGAGCCGTTCTTCACGACCAAGGGGGTGGGGCGCGGCACCGGACTCGGGCTGTCGGTGGCGCACGGCATCGTCACCAACTATGGCGGCGCCATTCGCGTCGACAGCGCGCTCGGGCAGGGGACCCGCTTCGAGCTGCTGCTGCCGTACTACGCGGGCGAGGTTGGCGAAGTCGAAGGCGAGGCGGCGCCGAGCGCGCCTGTCGGCAAGGGCCGCATTCTCTTCGTCGACGATGAAGCCGCGCTCGTGCGCATGGCGGAAAAGGTGCTGACCCGGCTCGGCTATTCGGTGGTCGGCGAAACCGGCAGTCGCGCCGCCCTCGAGGTGTTTCGCGAGAATCCGACGGGGTTCGACCTCATCGTGACCGATCAGACCATGCCGGGGATGACGGGCGACGCGCTGCTCGGCGAGATTCGCAAGCTGCGCACCGACATCCCGGTGCTGCTGTGCACCGGCTTCAACCACAGGCTGAGCCCGGAGCGGGCACGGGAAATAGGGCTCGACGGCTATCTCATGAAGCCGGTACTGGCCCACGAGCTCGGCCAGGCTGTGGGGCGCGCGCTCCAATCGCGGCCGGTCTAGACCGGGCGCGCCGGCCCGGGGGACCTCGGGGGCCCGTTGTCGGTGCCGGGCTTTGGGCCTATGGTCCGGCTCGTCGTTGGGGCGTAGCCAAGTGGTTAAGGCACCGGTTTTTGGTACCGGCATTCGCAGGTTCGAATCCTGCCGCCCCAGCCATCTCGCTCTGGTCGCCCGACTATTCGTCCGGCGTAATCCGCCGCCGGTGAACGGAGCGGACGGTCCATACGCCTCCTCCCCGCCGATTGATCGGATAGTCGCCGGTCCCGCCGCGGAAGGGCTGAACGAGCATGCGGTCGAGCCGCAAATCTCCCTGCGTGCGGAACTGCTCGAGGCCGATCGTCATGCCCTGGTGTCCGTCCGCGGGCTGGGCGCGGTAGGTTCCGAGCAGACGGTCCCACCAAGGGAGGTTGAAGCCGAAGTTGCTGTTGGTCTCGTGCGGGATGACCGAGTGGTGGACCCGATGCATGTCCGGCGTCACGACGAGCCAACGAAGGGCGCGATCGAAGTGCGGCGGAATGAGGACGTTGCCGTGGTTGAACATCGAGGTCGCGTTGAGCACAACCTCGAAGATCAACACGGCGACGGCAGGCGGACCCAGAATCACGACGACCGCCAGTTTGATGACCATGGAGAGAAGGATTTCAATCGGGTGAAAACGTGCGCCTGTTGTGACGTCGAAATCCAGATCGGCGTGGTGCATGCGGTGCAACCGCCAGAGGGCGGGCACGGCGTGGAACATGACGTGCTGGAGGTAGATGGCGAGGTCGAGGACCAGCACCGCCAGCAGGATCGCCAGCCAATCCGGCGGCGACAGACGATTCAGCAGCCCCCAGCCCCGCTCTTCGGCAATGAACGCCAGACCCACAGCGGCCGTGGGGATCATGAAGCGCAGGAGAACCGTGTTAAGGGCGACAATACCCAGATTGCTCGGCCATCGGACCCAGCGCGAGACCGCGCGCCGCCTGCGGGGCATCAGAACCTCCCACAGCGCCATGAGCGCGAACATCCCAAGAAAGAAGCCGAGGCGGATAGCCGGTTCGTTCGCCATGGCTAATTCCGTCACGCGTCGGGCCTGGACGCAGACGGTCTGAGAAACTTGACAAATGCCATGGTGTATTCTATCAAACCATAGATTAATAGAAACATGGAATGTTTCGAGAACTGTGTCAAGTGAAAGCCCTAAACAGGCGCTTTTGTCGCAGTTCGCGGCGGTCGCCAAGGCCCTCGCGCACGCACACCGATTGGAGCTTCTGGAGTTTGTGGCTCAGGGGGAGCGCAGCGTCGACTCGCTCGCGGAACGAGCCGGCTTGTCCGTGGGCAACGCGTCCCAACACCTTCAGCGCTTGCAACGGGCAGGGCTGGTAACGTCGCGGCGTCAAGGAAAGAGGGTGCTCTACCGGCTTTCAGACGAGTCGGTCGTGAGCCTCCTGGCCGCGCTGCGCCATGTTGCCGAACGGAACGTCGCCGAGGTGCAGCGCGTGCTGGACGGCTATTTCCACGAGCGTGATGCCCTCGAGCCCGTGTTGCGAGAGGAGCTCATCGACCGCGTGCAGGATGGCCTTGTCACCCTGCTCGATGTCCGTCCCGGAGATGAGTTCGAGGCCGGGCATTTGCCTGGCGCGATCAACATCCCCTTGCGCGAGCTCGAGGAGCATTTGGCCGATTTGCCACGCGACCAGGAAATCATCGCCTACTGCCGAGGCCCTTACTGCGTGTTGTCTTTCGAGGCGGTTTCTGCACTTAGAGAGCGCGGCTTCAGCGTCCGCCGATTTGAGGAGGGTTATCCCGAATGGAAGGCTGCCGGCTTACCGGTTGAGGTGGCCTGCCTAGGCAGACCTCTTGAAGGCCGTTGATGCCTCGGACCTTTGAAGCAGGGCAGTCCCATCGGCCGCCGCCAAATAAGTACCTGAGGATCATGGGGGCGATCTGGAGACAGAATGCCCGCGCCTACGTCTGTCCAACTACCCCAACATTGAGCGGAAAACGTGCTCTGGTCACCGGCGGTGATAGTGGCATTGGATACGGCATTTCCAAGGGGCTCATCGAACGGGGCGCGATGGTGATTTCAGCGTCGCGCGGCGTTAGCCAGATGCCAGACGAGGGCGACCGTCCCCATAGCATCATCATGCAGATGCGGCTTGACCTGTCAGACTTAGGTACAGTGGCGATGTTCGTCGATGAACTCGCCGCCGAATTGGATGGGCAACGACTCGACCTAGTCTTCGCGGATGCCGGTATTTTCGCCCATCGCTACGATCGTGTCCCGCGGAGTGGTGTAAGAGCGTTGCGCTCTACGCGGCTCCCGGCGGGTAGGGCCGGGACGTTCAGGCTGCCACGGTGGGCAGCGTGATGGGGACACCATCGCTCAGCGGAGCGATGGATTCCAGCGTCATGTATCTCCTTGAGACGGCCCACTCGTCGTTCTGCTCGAGAAGGATGGCGCCGACGAGCCGTGTGATGGCGGCTTCGTTGGGAAAGATACCGACGACGTTGGTGCGACGCTTGACCTCGGCATGGAGCCGTTCGATCGGGTTTGTGGAGTGCAATTTCTGGCGGTGCTCCCTGGGGAAGCTCATGTAGGCGAGGACGTCGTGCTCGGCTTCGTCCATGAGAACTGCCAGCTTGGGCACCTTGGGCCTGAGCTGGTCGGCGACCTGGCGCCACTGGACCTTCGCGCTGTCGGCGTCCTCCTGGGCGAAGGCGGAGACGACGCGCCGGCCCTGGCGGCCGGCATGGGCCAGCAGGTTGCGGGCGAAGTGCACGCGGCAGCGCTGCCATGTGGCGCCGAGGATCCGGGTCGCGGCGGCCTTCAGGCCCTTGTGGTCGTCGGAGATCACCAGCTTCACGCCGCGCAGCCCGCGCCGGGCCAGCGAGCGCAGGAACTCGGTCCAGAAGGTCTCGGCCTCCGACGCGCCGATCGCCACGCCCAGGACCTCGCGGCGGCCTTGGTCGTTGACGGCCACAGCCACGGTCACCGCGACCGAGACGATGCGTCCGGTCTGGCGCATCTTCACGTAGGTGGCGTCGAGCCACAGATAGGGCCAGTCGCCCTCCAGCGGTCGATCGAGGAAGCCGGTGACCTTATCGTCGATCTCGCCGCACAGCCTGGAGACCTGGCTCTTGGAGGCGCCCGACATCCCCATCGCCTGAACCAGATCGTCGACCGAGCGGGTCGACACCCCCTGGATGTAGGCCTCCTGGATCACCGCAGCCAGCGCCTTCTCGGCCATCCGCCGCGGCTCCAGGAAGCCCGGGAAGTAGCTTCCCTTCCTCAGCTTCGGGATCTTCAGCTCGACCGTGCCGGCCCGCGTCTCCCAGGACCGGTCGCGGTAGCCGTTGCGATGGGTGATACGATCCGCCGAGCGCTCGCCGTGCCCGGCGCCGGTCAGGCCCTCAACCTCCAGTGCCATCAGCCGCTCGGCCGTGAAGCCGATCATCTCGCAAAGCAGATCGGCATCGGAGCTCTTCTCCAAAAGCGCGCGCAGGGTCATCATGTCCTGGGTCATCGTGGTTCTCCTTCGGGTCAGGTTGGTTTGCACTAGCCCAACCCTAAACCGGAACCGCGATGGCCTCCGCTGTGGATAGCCGGCTTGCCTACGCCAGACTCTCGGCGGTCGCTACGGCAAGCCGCCTACCCACAGCTACCAGAGGCTCCAACAACTCCTACACCACGTCCTGGGACACGACCATCGCTACGAGCAATCCGCTCAAGGTTACGAGAGAACATTCGCGGTCAACTGCCTCGGGCATCACCTCATGCTTCAAGAATTGAGGCGCGGCGGTTTGCTAGCAGATAGCTGTCGTGTCGTTTACGCGGCGGCTGACCTCTATGTGTTGGCCGGTGCATCGGTACGAGGGACGGAGCATGATCGCCTACGCCCGCTCAAAGCTCAGCAATATGTGGCAATACAGTGAGATGGCCAGGCGATATGGCGACCTCGTGACCATTGCGATCCATCCGGGCGTCGTAGCGTCAGGTTTGGCGGCCGCAACGAATGGCATCAGGGGCTCGATCGCAGGAGCCCTCTCCCTGAGCACCGAAACGGGTGCGCAGGCCTCACTCATCGCGGCCACTCAGCACAGCCTTAGATCAGGAGACTACTTTCACAACACGTATGGCCTGATGCGGCTGACTGAGGACGACCCTGCCAAGAACCACGACCGAGCAATCGCCTTCTTTGATGAAATGGAGGACTTAGTCGAGCCTTTCGGGCGCACCAAAGGATAACCGGCACGCCTGGAGCACGAAAACCCGAGCACAGCTGGTTTGGCCGCCAGCTAGCGAGACACGCCCGCTTTCCGCCATGGCGCGGCGGCGGTGTAGACGCACGCCGCTAGCGTCGTCACGACGCTGACCGTGACCGCGAGCGGCCAGGCACTGCCGTCGTGGAAGAAACCGACGGCCAGGGCGCCGAAGGCGCCGCCCAGCATTTGCACCGTGCCGAGCAGCGCCGCGGCAACGCCCCGTCCACCCGTCGCCATGTCGAGCACGCGCACGGGGCCGGTCGCGAACACGAGCCCGAGGCCGAGCGCGTAGAGCGCCATGGCGGCGGTCACGCCCGCGGCCGACTCGAGCCCGGCGGCGAGTAGCGCCGGGAGCGAGAGTGCGCCCGCCGCCGCCACGGCCAAGCCCGTGCGCAGAAGGGCTTCGATGCCGATGCGGCCGACGCCGCGGTTGGCGACGAGGCTGCCGATGAAAAAGGTGAGCACGATGACCGCCTGGTAGAAGCCGAAGTGCTCGGTCCTGACGCCGAGCCGGTCGATCAGGATAAACGGGCCCGCGGTCACGAAGGCGAAGATGCCGGAGACGCTGGCGCTCATCACCGCGACGTAGGCGATATACCGGCGGTTGAGCAGCAACCCGAGATACTGCCTGCCCAACGGGCGCAGGCGCAGGGCGCCGCGATCGGGCGCCGTGGTCTCCGGCAGGTAGCGCCACACCAGCACCGTGACCGCGGCCGCGAGTCCAGCGAGAATCAGGAAGTTGGCGCGCCACCCTAGTGCTACATGCACGTAGCCGCCGATCACCGGCCCGGCCGCAGGTGCCATCGCCAGCGTCATCCCGTATATGCCGAGGATGCGGACCGCGCCGGCCTGGTCGTAGAGGTCGCGGATCACGGCGAGTACGACGACCGCCTCGGCGCTCGCCGCTATCCCCTGCAGAATGCGGGCGGCGATCAGGGTTTCGATCGATCCGGCGCCAGCGGCGGCCAGGCTGAAGACGACGAACGCGGCGACCCCGGCGAGCAACACCGGGCGTCGGCCGAAGCGGTCCGACAAAGGACCGTGGCCGAGCTGCGCGAGTGCGTAGGCAAGGATATGCAGGCTCATGGTGAGCTGCACGCTCGCGGCATCGGTCGAGAAATAGGCGGGCAGGTGCGGCAGGCTCGGCGAATAGATGTCGGTCGCGAGCACGCCGACCGCGCTCGCCATGATGAGCAACGCCGGCACGATCCACGGCACCGGGCCCGCCGCGGCCACTCGCCCCCCATCACTCATGTCGCGCATCCAGTGTCGTGCGCCGCGCCAAAAACCGGGGCGATCATAGACGGCGGCGGCGCGGGCGGGCGCTAATCTTTCCGAGGTGTGTCCCAGGCGCGTCGCCGCCGCTTTGCAGCGCCCGAGGCTTCCCCTACGATGTCAGCCAGGATCGGGAGTGGGTGCGCCATGCCGGGTAAGGCTCGATTTCTGGTTTCCGCCGTAGCGGCCGCGCTCGTTGTCGCCCTAGTGGTCGAGCGCGGAACCGCCGCGCCCAGTCGAGGCGAGGACGCGCAAGCCCACACCCTGGTCGGCCGGCTGCTGGTCGCCACCGACAACATCGGCGACCCGCGATTCCGGCGCACCGTCATCTTCATGATCAACCACGACTCTCGAGGCGCTATGGGCTTGGTGGTGAACCGTCTGATCGGCACCCGCCCGATCGCCTCCCTGCTCGAGTTGATGGGCTCGGACACGATCGTCGGCGCCGGCGACATCAAGGTGCACTACGGCGGTCCGGTGGAGTTCGGTCGCGCTTTCGTGCTGCACTCGGCCGACTATCTCGGCAACGGAACCGTCGGGGTCAACAAGGACGTATCCATGACCGCGCACGTCGGTATCGTGCGTGCCATCGCCAAGGGCAAGGGGCCGAGGCGCACCCTGTTTGCGTTCGGCTATGCCGGCTGGGGGCCGGGCCAGCTCGAGTCGGAAATCGCCGCAGATGCGTGGATATCGGTGCCGGCCGATGACGAAATCGTTTTCGGCGACGATGTCGAGGGCAAGTGGCGCGAGGCCATGGCCAAGCGCGTCATCTGACCTGTAGCCGGCGCTGGCGCGGGCGTTCTGGCGGCGACTGCCCTGCCGTCGAGCTTCAGGCGTCGCGGTCCAATTTGAGCTGGCGGCGACTGCCCTGCCGTCGAGCTTCAGGCGTCGCGCTCCAATTTGAGGGCGACCGAGTTCATGCAGTAGCGCATGCCGGTTGGCTCGGGTCCGTCGTCGAACACGTGGCCGAGGTGCGCCTCACAATGGGCGCACAGCACTTCGCTGCGCCGCATCGCCAAGCTCTCGTCCGCCTCCGCGCGCGTTGCCTCCTCGCTGACCGGCTCGGTGAAGCTCGGCCAACCGGTCCCGGAATCGAACTTGGCCCGTGAATGAAATAAAGCCTCGCCGCAGCAGACGCAGCGGTAGACGCCGCTGTCCTTGCAGTCGTTGTACTCGCCCGAGAACGGTGGCTCCGTACCTTTTTGCCGGCACACGTAGTATTGTTCAGCCGTGAGCTGTTCGCGCCACTCGGCGTCGGGCTTGGCGGATTTGCCGGTCATGTCGGGCGGCTCCAATTCGATGTGCGAGTGTCCGTCATTGTAACGCGCATCGCACGACCCGGCGGCCTTGAATTCGCTCTCTCCAGGCCTAGAGGAATCCTCGCATGTCGATTCGGACCATCGCTATCGTCAGCCCGGGAGCGATGGGTCACGCCGTCGGCCGCATCTTGCGCGAGCGCGGATTGGACGTTGTCACGTGCCTTGAAGGGCGGAGCGCGCGCACGCGCGGCCTCGCCGGGGCGGCCGGCATCCAGGACATGCCGAGCCTCGAAGCGATGGTGGCAGCAGCGGATCTCGTGCTCTCGATCATGCCGTCGCGGGCCGCTGCCCTCGTGGCGCGCCGCATTGCGGACGCCATGCTCGCCACCGACAAAGCGCCCGCATTCGCCGAATGCAACGCCATCGCGCCGGAGCACGTACGCCAGATCGCCGCCGCACTCGCCCCCACCGGTGCCGCCTTCATCGACGCCGGTATCATCGGGCCGCCCCCGGAAGGGGGCAGAGTGACGCGCTTCTACGCCAGCGGTGCACAAGCCGGCCTCCTCGAGGTGCTCGAAGGCGGCGGCCTCGAGGTTCGTATCCTGGGCGAGGAGGTCGGCCAGGCATCGGCCCTCAAGATGTGCTACGCCGGCCTGACCAAGGGCGCGCAAGGACTGTATGCCGCGGTCCTCGTGGCCGCCGAGGCGCTCGGCCTAAGTGAGCCGCTGGCCGCCCAGATGCGCGACAGCGAAGCTGAGGCGTGGGCCCGGATGCAACCCAAGATGCCGCGCCTGCCGGCTCGCGCGGCGCGCTGGGCCGAGGAGATGGAGGAGATCGCGGCGACCTTGTCGGCGACCGGCGTCACGCCCCACTTCCACCAGGGTGCGCACGACATGTTCGCGCTCATCGCCGGCACCCCACTCGGGAGCGAAACCCCCGAGGATTACGACCGGAGCCGTACACCCGAACAGGCGATCGAGACCTATGCGCGGTCATTGCCGCCGCCGAGCGGCAAACCTCGCTACGGTTGACGAGGGGCCATGGTCGCGATGCGCGAAGCCCTCAGGATCGCCACGTTCAACCTCGAAAACTTCGATGACCTGCCGGGCCGCGCCCCCGAACTCCATGAGCGAATCGCCGCGCTGCGGCCACAGCTCGACCGGCTCGACGCCGACGTCCTGTGCCTACAGGAGATCAACAGCCAGACGACGGCCCCGCGCGTGCGCTCCCTCGCGGCCCTGGACGCGCTCCTGGAGGGAACCAGCTATGCGAGCTTCGAGCGGACCGCGACCACCACGGCCACGGGCGCCCACCTGCGCGACGTGCAAAACTTGGTGACGCTCAGCCGATTTCCCGTAGTGGCCAGTTCCCAGATATGCCACACCCACGTGCCGGCGCCGGCATGGCGCAGCCTTACCGCCGTGCCCACGGCGGCGGCGACCGAGGCCGTGACCTGGGAGCGCCCACTGCTGCACGTCAGTCTCGCGCTGCCCGGCTGCCGCCAGCTCGAGGTCGTCAACTGCACCTGAGGGCGCCGCTCGCGGCCTACGTCGAGGGCGGTAAGGCGAGCGCATTCGTGTGGAATAGGGCGGCGGCCTGGGCCGAGGGATTCTTCCTGTCGGCGCTCAAGCGCAACGGCCAGGCGCTGGAGGCGCGCCTCCTCGTCGACCGGATGTTCGACGCCGATGGAGACGCGCTGATCGCCCTATGCGGTGACTTCAACTCGGGCAACCACGAGGTGCCGGTGGCCATCGTGCGCGCCGACGTCGACGACACCGGCAACGCGGCGTTGGCAAAGCGGGTCATGGTGGCCGTCGAGGAGCGCGTGCCGGCGTCGGCGCGCTATACCGTGCGCCACAGCGGTAGGCCGCTCATGCTCGATCACATTCTCGTGTCGCCGGCGCTCGATCGCCTGTGCCAGGGCACGACCGCGTATCCTGTGCCAGGGCGCGACCGCGTATAATGAGGGCCTCGATGACGAAATGGAGGCCTACCGCAAAAACCGCGTCAGCGCCGCCGCGTTTCACGCGCCGTTCGTGGCGACCTTCGGGTTGCCCGGCACCTGACGCGGTCGGCTTTCGGGCCTCGCCTTACGGGGTGACGACCATGACAAAGCGAATCCTGCGGCGGCTTGCCGCCCCAGTCCTCATCTCGGCGTTCTTCCTCGGCGCCGGCTTCGTGGCGCCGTCCCAAGCGGGCGAGAAGTCGGTCGCGTCCGGCCAATTCACCGGCGTCGGCAGCCACGCCGGAGCCGGGACCGCGACCGTTACGGTAGGCGATGACGGCAAGCGCAGGCTGAACTTCGCCGACTTCAGCGTCACCCGTGGTCCCGATCTTTACGTCTACTTGGTGGCCCACGAGAACGCCAACGACAGCAAGTCGGTCAAGAACGCCGACACCCAGAATCTCGGCGCTCTGACGGCCGCCGCCGGCGATCAGGCTTACGAATTGCCGAGCGGCGTCAACCTCGAGGAGTACCGGTCCGTCGTCATCTGGTGCCGGCAGTTCGGCGTCAACTTCGCCGTCGCCCCGCTGAAACCCTAGTCCGGCGGCGCCGCGTCGCCCTGCGCGGCGGCGATCTGAAGGTCGATGTGGCGCTTGGCCGCCTGATCGGCTCCCGCCGATTTGTTGAGCACGTAGTACGTCAGGAGATCCGGCAGGTTCACGGGCGTCAGCGCCACGGCCTCGCCGTGCCACTCGAGGTGGTGAAGGGCGCCGTGGCGCCGCGACAGGGCGCGTACGTAGAAGAAGCTCTTGCGGTGCTCGGTCCAGCCGAGGAGAGCCGAGGCGGCGATGCGATGGGTGACGTCGGCCCGGGGCACCGTGCTACCGCTCGCGTGGGACGCGCCCTGCTCATCGAAGGCGAAGCTGTGCCAACGCGTCTGTGCATCGGGAAGGACGATGCCGACGGCGTAGCACGCCTGATGGCGCCGATAAAGGTCGACCACCGCATCTCCGTCTCGATACGCGGTCGCGACAAAGTCCGCCATCGCACCACCGATGAAGCCCTCGCACGCGGCGGCGAGGCGCGCAGGCGCGTGCCCCTCCGGGTTGGGATCGGCGAGGTCGGGAATGGGCGCGGTCGGGTCGAACTGGAGCGCGTCCGTATCATCGCGCTCCATCACAACGATGTCGGAGGCGCCCGCTTGGTGGGCCACCGAGCCGCCGTCGATCTCGAACACATCGCCCGGGTTCATGACCCGCGCATCCAGGGTGGGATCGAGCGCCGCAAGATCGGTGATGAAGCGCTGGCGCGAGATCGGAAAGAGAAAGGCATTGAGCCAGGCGCGCTCGCCACAAAAGCTGAATCCGGCCGAGCCCGGCGCCAGCATGCGCGGCGCGATCGCGAGCGCGGTCTCCATGTTGCGCCGGTGGGTCGAGGCCGGAAAGCGCGCGGTGTGGCTATCGAAGAACTCGAAGTTCTGGCTCGCGTACATGGCGAACAGCAGATCGACGCGCCCGAAGCGCTCGCCGACGCGGGCGATGGTTTCATCCGAGAGCGAGGTGTCGACTTGGTTCCAGAAGCTGCCGCTGGCGTCGCGAAACACCATGCCAAACTCGTGTACGCGGGGCACCTCGGAGCGCGTGGGATAGAGCTCGAACCGGTCCGAGGTAATCTCGGCCATGGGATGGACCGGGTGAATGCGGCTGAAGCCGAGTCTCTCGAGGGCGTAGACGATCAGTGGATCGGCCGGGCAGATGGCGTCGCAATCGCGCGGCAGGCGAGCCAGCGAGGCGATGTCGAAATGATCGGGATGGCGGTGCGAAACGATCAGGGTGTCGATGGCCGGTAGGCGCGCGGGGTAGACGGTACGCCTGGGGCAGGACACGACGGTGCCCTCTTCGAAGGGATCGAAGAACACCGGGTCCATGAGGCACGTCGCCCCGTCCATCTCCACCAGCACCGATGCGTGACCGAGCAGAGTGACCTTCATGGCGACGCCCTCGGGCGCGGGTCCGCGGTCCCGCTGGCCCGGATCAGCGGGCTTCGAGGTAGTGGATGCTGAACAGGTCGCGCGCGTCCGTCCACAGCCGGCGCGGCGTAAAGCCCGCCTTGACGGCGATGTCGCGGAACTCCTCGGCGCCGTACTTGTATGAGTTTTCGGTGTGGATGGACTCGCCCTCGGCAAAGTCGATCGCCTGCCCGGCAATATGGATCGTCTGGTGCCGCCGGCTGACGAGGTGCATCTCGATCCGACCTGGCGCCTCAGCGTAGAAGGCCTTGTGGGCGAACCCGGCGAGGTCGATGTTGCCGCCGAGCTCACGGTTGATGCGGGCCAGCACGTTCAGGTTGAAGGCGGCGGTGACGCCCCGCGAATCGTTGTAGGCGGCGTCGAGGGTCGCCGCATCCTTCTTGAGATCGACACCGATGATGAGGGCCCCGCCGGCGACCATGCCCGCTATTTGCGCGAGGAACGCGACAGCCTGCTCGGGCGTGAAGTTACCGATGCTCGAGCCCGGGAAAAACCCGATCCTACCGGCCCCGGCAACGCGGGCGGCCGCGGGCAGGTCGCTGAGGCGGGTGTAGTCGGCGCACACCGCCATCACCTGGATGTGCGGGAAATCCGCGGCCAACGCGTCGGCCGAGCGCAGCAGATGATCGCGCGAAATGTCGATGGCCACATAGGCGGCGAGATCGGAGAAGGTCTTGAGCAGGATGCGGATCTTGGCGCTCGATGCGCTCCCGAACTCGATGAGCTGGCACCCCGGGTCGGTCAGCGCCTTCATGTCGGCCGCGTGGTCGCGAAGCAGCGCGATCTCCGTGCGAGTCGGGTAATACTCGTCGAGGGTGGTGATGTCGTCGAACAACGCCGAGCCGCGGGCGTCGTAGAAGAACTTGCTCGGCAGGCTCTTTTGCGGCTGGCGCAACCCGGCGAGTACGGCGGCGCGAAAGTCTTCGAGCGGCGGGTGCTCGTCGTGGAACAACGCCCGCCCGGCTTGGACGAGGGTGCTCACGCGTCCTCGGCGAGCCGCAGCCCCGACACCTGCCAGCGGGCGTCGGGATAGAAGAAGTTGCGATAGGTCGCGCGGATGTGATCGTCCGGCGTGGTGCAGGCGCCGCCGCGCAGGACGAACTGGTTGGACATGAACTTGCCGTTGTACTCGCCGATCGCGCCCGGCGCCGGCTTGAATCCGGGATAGGCCCCGAACGGGCTTTGCGTCCATTCCCAAGCGTCGCCGAACATCTGCAACGGGGCCGGTAAGGCTGGATCGGCGGCCACGGGGTGGAGGCGCCCCGAGGCCAGCAGGTTGCCGCGTGGTGGCATATCGCGCGCCACCACTTCCCATTCGGCCTCGCTCGGCAGCCGCTTTCCCGCCCATCGTGCGAAGGCGTCGGCCTCGTAGTAGCTGAGATGACACGCCGGCGCGGCGGCATCGAGCGGTTCGAGGCCCGACAAGGTGAACTCGAACCAGGCCCCGTCGACCTCCTGCCAGTAGAGCGGGTGGCGCCACTCCTGGCTCTGTACCACGGCCCAGCCATCGGCCAGCCAGTGGCGGAAGGTCGTGTAGCCGCCGTCGCCGATGAACTCCAGGTATTCGCCGTTGGTCACCAGGCGCGAGGCGAGGCGGAACGGCGACAGCGCAACGATGTGGCGCGGCCGTTCGCAATCGAACGCGAATCCGGTGCCGCCATCACCGACCTCGACCACGCCGCCTTCGGCCTCGCACCAGGCGAGGGGCACGGCGGTCGACGCCGGCGCCGCGCCTGCCGACCGGTAGCCGGGTAGCAGCGGGTTGCACGAGAACAGGTGCTTGATGTCGGTCAGCAGCAGCTCTTGGTGCTGTTGCTCGTGTTGGAGGCCGAGCTCGACGAGCGGTGCCACTTCCGCCCAACGGGCGTCGCCCGCGGCCTCGATGAGCCGGCGCATCCCGTGATCGACGTGGTGGCGGAAATCGAGTACCTGGCCGAGCGGCGGGCGGGTAAGCAGACCGCGCTGAGGGCGCGGGTGGCGTGCGCCCGCGGCCTCGTAATAGGAGTTGAAAAGGAAGTTGAAGTCGCCGTTGAAGGCGCCATAGCCGGCGAGATGGCGCTTGAGCAGGAAGGTTTCGAAGAACCAGCTGACATGCGCGAGGTGCCACTTGGTCGGGCTCGCATCGGGCATCGATTGTACGGCCTGGTCCTCGGCCGACAGCGGCCGCGCGAGCCGCTCGGTCAGGGCGCGGGTGGCATCGTAGCGGGCCGCCCACGCCGCTCGTTCGGGTGGCGGTTCCGCTTCCGGTTCGGCGATCGCGGTCATCGGCCCTCCCTCCTCCGCCCACCGGGGCAAGGGGAGCCGGGGAGCCTAGCGGCCGGACAGTTGGTTGGCAAGCGGATGCGGTCCTCGGTCAGAGTTCCGGCGAGGTAGGCTGGGGCAACGGTGTTCGGGTTTGCTTAACCATCACGCGGGTACAACCCTGTGAGGCTAACTGGGTTGTCTCATGTCCGTCTCGCCCGCACCCGAGAAATCGACCCAGTTGCTGGGGCATGCGCTGCAGGCCGCGCAGGTGCGCACGCTTTGGAAATCCCTAGGTGCGGCGCTGGCGGTCACGCCACTTGCCGTCCTCGCGTTGGGCGTGACCTTGTGGGCCGCGGTACCACACTCGCGCCTCGTGGGCTGGGGGCTCGCCGTGACGGCCCTCGCCGGTGTTCGAGGTTACCTCCGGCACCGATTCTTTCAGACCGAGCAACCGGATGCCGGGCATTGGCTCAATGTTTATATTGTCGCGCTCACGGTGCACGCCGCGGCCTATGGCTCGGCCGCCTGGGCCATCTTTCCGGCGACCGACGTCACGTCGCAGTTCCTCCTCATGTTGGTGCTCGTTGGCATCGCGGCCGGCGGGGTCACGGCACTCGTTGCCCACGTTCCGAGTGCCGCGATCTTCACCATCCTGGTTCTTGGGCCGCTGGCGCTCAAATTCCTTGAGCAGGACTCCCTTCCCAAGATCTACGCGCCTTTGACGATCGTTTTCGGCTTGCTCTTGGTTATGACGGCGAGGGACTTCTGTAGCCTTCTGAAGAACCAGCTGTCCGCGCAAATCGAGCAACGCAGTCTAGCCGAAGGTCTGCGAGAAGCACGAAATCAGGCGGTCGCCGCCAACAAGGCGAAATCGCAGTTCCTCGCTAGCATGAGCCATGAGCTTCGCACCCCCCTCAACGCCATTCTCGGCTTTTCCGAGGCGATGAACGCCGGTATCGGCGGCCCGTTGAACGAAAGGCACCGCGAATATGTGACCGATATCCACGCCTCGGGCGACCATCTACTCAACCTCATCAACGACCTCCTCGATCTGTCGAAGGTCGAGCTCGGCCACTTCGAGCTGGCCGAGGAGCCGATAGACCTGAAGGCGGTCGTGAACGGATGCCTCAACCTGATGGGCCAGCGCGCCAGCGAGCTCGGGCTCCGACTGGAGACGTCGACGCCACCGGCGCCCGTCTACGTCAAGGGCGACGAGCGCAGGATCAAGCAGGTCCTCCTCAACCTGCTCGTCAACGCGACCAAATTCACCGGTCGCGGGGGCAAGATTACGATTTCCCTCGGAGTGGGTAACGACGCGACGACATCGGTCGCGGTGTCGGATACAGGGATCGGCATGACGCCCGAGGAGATCACCGAATCCCTGACTTTATTCGGCCGCGGCGCCTCCGGCTTGCTGCGGAATCAAGAGGGAACGGGCCTCGGCCTGCCGCTGTGTCGCTCCATCGCCGAGGCCCATGGGGGCGGCCTGAAAATCAACAGCCGCCCCGGGATAGGGACCCAAATCACCATGTTCTTTCCGCCGGGCCGCCGATTGGCGGGCGCAACGCCGGAAGCCGGCACCGCGACCGACGCTCGCGCTGCGAGCGCCGCGGAGTGACGCCATGCGTATCTCAGTCGGCGGGGAGTCGGTCGCGGTCGTGCGGGGCGGGGAAGTCGAGCTCCGGGCCGAGGGGGACGATGCGGCTCGGGTTGATCGATTCGTGGCAGCGGTAGTAGTGGGCCTTGATGTGGCCCATGTCGACGGTCTCGGCGACTCCCGGCACCTGATACAGCTCGCGCGAATAGTTGGATAGGTTCGGATAGTCGATGATTCGCCGCAGGTTGCACTTGAAGTGCCCGTAGTAGACCGCATCGAAGCGCACCAGCGTCGTGAACAGGCGCCAGTCGGCCTCGGTGATACGGCCGCCCACGAGATAGCGTTCGCGCCCGAGCATGTCCTCGATAGTGTCGAGGGCCGCGAATAGCGCGAGGAACGCTTGCTCGTAGGTCTCCTGGGTGCGGGCGAAGCCGCACTTGTAGACGCCGTTGTTGATGCGGTCGTAGACGAACGCGTTGATCGCGTCGATATCGCCGCGCAGCGCCTCCGGGCAGAAGTCCTCCGCGCCGTCGACGATGTCGTCGAAGGCGCCGTTGAACATGCGGATGATCTCCGCTGACTCGTTGTTGACGATGGTGCGCCGCTCGCGGTCCCACAGCACCGGTACCGTCACGCGGCTGGTCACGTCGGGGTCGGCGGCGAGGTAGACCTCGCTCAGGCAGCGAGCGCCGTTCACGGTGTCGGGCAGGCACCCTGGGCGCTCGCTGAAGATCCAGCCGTCCTCGCCCATGAAGGGGTCGACGACGGACAGCGACACCACATCATCGAGGCCCTTCAGTTTGCGCAGAATGAGGGTGCGGTGCGCCCACGGGCAGGCGGCGGAGACGTACAGGTGGTAGCGGCCGGCCTCGGCCTCGAACCCGGTGGCGCCGTCGCGGCAATCGCGGAACACCGACTCGGGGCGCACGAACGCACCCCCCTTGGCGCGCCGCGCGCCGTCCTCGCGCCACACGCCGTCGATCAACATGCCCATGCCTAAACCTTCACTCGTGAACCATTGCGGGCGCGCCCGTGCCGAGGTTGTTCACGCCTCGGGCGCTACTCCGCCGGCACCCTCTCGGCCGCCTCGGCCTTATGCGCCTTGGGGCTCGCGTCCGGGAACGGCATGGTGAAGTGGTTGTCGACGACGGTGTAATCCATGTAGCCGAGCCGCGCGATTGGCCGCAGCTTCGACATGTCGACCGTGCCCTCGGTCAGGATCTCGTCCTTGATGTGGATTCCGATCACGTGCCCGCAGACGATGGTGTTGTAGTCGTCGGGGTCGTTCGACAGCAGGTCCACCGTTTTGACCAGGGTGCATTCGAGGTGGATGGGCGAGGCCGCGACGCGCGGCGGGCTGACCAGCTCGGACGGCTCGGTGGCGAGGCCCGCGGCCGCGAACTCGTCGACGCTGCGCGCCACATGCAACGAGGTGGTGTTCATCTGTTCGCGCAGCTCCCAGGTCGCCATGTTGAACACGAACTCGCCGGTCTCGATGACGTTCTTGAGGCTGTCCTTGGCGCCGCCGTCGGCGTGCTGGCTGCCGCAGTGATACATGACCTGGGGCGGGTTGGCGCCGACGCCGTTGAAGAAGCTGAACGGCGCGAGGTTGGCGACGCCGTCGCGACCGAGCGTGCTGATCCAGCCGATGGGGCGCGGCACGACGCAGCTCTTGAACGGATCGTGGGGCAGGCCGTGCGGGCCCGAGGTCTCATAGAACATGATGGATCCTACCTCGCAGGGGCGCACCGGAGGGCGGTGCTCGGTGCGTCTCAAAACTAGGTGTATTTGCCGGGCCCGTCCAGCCTCCGGCGACTACGGCCGGCCGCCTCAGCGCCCCTCGCGCCGCCACGCGAGCGCGAAGCCACCGAGCACGAGCACCAGGACCAGCAGCGGCGGCAGCAGCGCCAGTTGATTGACGCCTGTGACCAGGTACTGGCCGTTGCGGCGCAGGCCGATCCACCCTTGGCCCGCGGTTTCGCGCCGTGGCCGCACATGGCGGATGCTCGGGATTCCGTCGCGCGCGAGCCACACCAGCGCGCCGCCGGTCGCTTCGGCGACGGGGCCGAGAAGCTCGTCGGTGGCGCGCACGTCGGCATATTCCACCGGGTTGAGCGAGCCGACCGCGGCAACCCCGCTGCGCCTGCCGTCGGTCACGCGATACAGGCCCACCTCGTCGACCTCGACCGTGGCGCTCGCGCGCCCGTCCGCGCCGTCCTCGAGCCGCACCGTGCGCACGGTCTCCGAGGGCGAGGTCAGTGTAATGTCGCGATCGCCGGCCTCGAGGCTGCGCCGCACGATGGTCAGCCGTTGCCCGTTCGCGGTGGCGGTCAGCTGCTCCTCCTCGAGGTCGGGCTCCTTCATCAGCCAATGCCCTAGTCGACGCAGCAGCTCGGCCTGGGGTCCGCCGCCCTCGAAGCCCCGCGTCCATAGCCACGCGTGGTCGGAGAGGAGTTGGGCGACCCGGCCCTCCCCGGCCCGGTCGACGATCAGCAGCGGTTTGTCGTCGACGCCGCTCATCAGCGACGTGCCCCCGTGGGCGACCACGTCGACCATGCGGAACCAGCGCCCCCAGCGCGGCGTCGACGCGGCGGCGCCCGGCAGGTCGGCGGTCACCGGGTGGCGTCGGCCGAGCGCGCTGATGGTGGGCCGGAACCCCTCGCGGTAGATCTCGCCGGTCGGCTCGCCGGGAAGCAGGCTCGCCAGCGGCGTGCGGTAGAGGCTCAGGGAAGAGGCGAAGTCAGGCCCCGCCGCCTCCAGAATCGCGCCGCCTTCGTGCACGTAGTCGACGACGTTGCCGAGGTAGATCTGGGGCAGAACGCCGCGTCGGCGGTAGTGGTCGAAAATGATGAGGTCGAACTCCTTGAGCTTGACCTCGAACAGCTCGCGCACCGGAAAGGCAATGAGCGACAGCTCGCGCACCGGCGTGCCGTCCTGCTTCTCGGGCGGCCTGAGAATGGTGAAATGCACGAGGTCGACCGAGGGGTCGGCCTTGAGCAGGTTCCGCCAGGTGCGCTCGCCCGGGTGTGGTTTGCCTGAAACGAGGAGCACCCGCAACCGGTCGCGCACCCCGTTGACGCTGATGACGGCGCGGTTGTTCTGCAGCGTGAGCTCTTGCGGGCCGCCCGCCGCCTCGATCTCGATGACCGTCTGGCCGCCGTGGTCGAGTGTGAACGGCACCCGCTGCGTCTGCCCGACGATGGCGCTGTGCTGGGTCGCGGGACCACCATCGCGGCGCAGCGTGAAGCGCGCGGCGGTACGCTCGCCCGATCCGCGCGGCACGCCCGCATCCTCGATGCGCAGCCGCAACTCGAGCGTCTTGCCGACGAGACCGTAGCTCGGCGCCTGCTCGATGATCGCGCGCCGGTCGCGCTCGCCCTGGCGCCCCGTCAACAGGACGTGCACGGGACCGCCGGGCGAGGCCGCCGCGGCCTGGTCGGGCACGTCGTGGACCTGCCCGTCGGTAATCAAGATGGCACCGGCGATGCGCTCGCGCGGCGTGTCGGCGAGTGCCTCCGCGAGCGCCGACAGCAACAGCGTGCCCTCGCGGCGCTGGTCGCCGTCGCCGGAAGCGAGCCGGTTGGAGGCGCGCACGACGCGAACCTCGACGCCCTCGAGGCGGCCGAGCCGCTCCTCGATTTCGGTGAGCGCCTGCTCGGACGCCGTAGCCCTGCCGCCGATTCGCTGGCTCTGCGACTGATCGACCACAACCGCCGCGACGTCGGTGAGCATGTCGCGCTTCTCGCTCACCAACGAGGGTTCGGTCAGCGCCAACAGCCCGATCGCGAAGGCGAACGCACGCCAAGCCGTGCCCGGCGCCCCGCGCGTTGCGCCGTAAACGAGGAGGGCGAGCGCGAGGCCCGCGAGAGCAGCAATCACCACCCACGGGAGCTGCGGCAAGAACGCCACGCTGGTGAGGCTGGTCATCGCCGGTTGCGCCGCGGCGGGCGCGCCCCTCTCACTGGCCGAGCCGTTCGAGTATGGCGGGCACGTGCACCTGATCGGCCTTGTAGTTGCCGGTGAGCGCGTACATCACAACGTTGACGCCGAATCGGTAGGCCATCTCGCGCTGTGGCTCGCCGCCGGGCACGACCGCCGCAATCGGCCGGCCCTCGTCGTCGATGGCCCAGGACGCCGCCCAGTCGTTGCCGCCGATGATGATCGATGAGACGCCGTCATTGACCCCGCCGCCGTGGCGCTCGACCCACACCTGGCCGCCGGTCCAGCGGCCGGGAAACTCCTGCAACAGGTAGAACGCCTTGGTCAGAACGTGGTTGTCGGGGACGGGAACGAGCGGCGGAATGTTGAGGCCTCCGAGGATCTGGCGCAGCCGCTGCATGCCCGGTCCGCTCGAGGATGCGCCACCGAACCCGAGGCCGGGTGCGATCGCGCCCTGGTCGCGCGTATCGAACAGGATCGTGCCGCCGTTCTTCATGTAGGCGTCGATCTTCTCGAGGGCGTAGTCGGACACGTCCGGCTGCTCCGGAGCGATCGTCCAGTAGAGCAGGGGGAAGAACGCCAGCTCGTCGCGCTCGAGGTCGACGCCGATCGGTCGCCCCGGCTCGACCGAGGTGCGCTGCGCCAGCGCCTCGCCGAGGCCCAAGAGGCCGGCGCGGCTCATGGCGTCGAGCTCTTCGAGGCCGGTCTGGACATAGGCCAGGTGAGTCTCGAAGGTCGCGGTGAGCGCGAACTGGTCGGTCGGCGATTGTGCCGCGGCCGGTGCCGCCGCGAGCAGCGCCGCTACCATCGCGGCCGCGCTCGCCGCTCGGGCCCTGGAGAGCCCGAGCGCGAACAGGCCGCGCAGCCAATAGCTGGCGACGAGATCGATCAAGCCGAGCAGGATCGCCGCCGCCAGCAGCCACGGCTTGAGATCGGTCTCCGGTGCCTGGGTGTAGCCGCTGCGCTGCACGCCCTGGGGCAGGGACCCGGCGGCGCTGAGCGCGGACAAACCGGCGGACAAGTTGACGGCGCGGCGCGCCTCGGTGGTGCCGTAGTAGCCCGGCGGGTGGGTCGGGCTCACCCTGATGTTGGCGATCTCGGACGTTGCCAGCGGCCTGGCGCTGGCCGGTGGCGCGCCGATCACGCCGAAGCCATCGAGGGTCGCCAGCGGAGAGAGGTTGGCCGCCGCGTCGCCTGCTCCGACGCCCTGGCTGATGGCGACGATGCGCCGCAGCAGCTCGACGAAGAGTCCCGATAGTGGCAGGTTCGACCACTCCGCGTTGGCGGTGACGTGAAACAGGACGAGCCGGCCGTTACCGCGTCGGTCCGCCGTGACCAACGGCGTGCCGTCGGAAAGCCGGGCCCAGGTCTTGGCCCCGAGGTCAAGCGAAGGCTCGGCCAGGACCTGGCGGCGGACGCGCACGTCGTCCGATACCGCGAGGCCCGCAAAGGGACTGGCCGCGTCAAACGGCGCCAGGCGCGCGGGGCGGCTCCACGACAGGGCACCGCCCAAGGAGCGGCCGCCGCCGCGCAGCCGCACCGGGATCAGGTCGTCGACTCTCTCGGCGAGCTTGGGCCCGGCGAAGCGAACCAGAACGCCGCCACGCTCGAGCCAGTCGTCGAGGAGGTCGCGCTGGCTGCCGATCACCTGGCCGACGTCGGCGAGCACGAGCACCGCGAGGTCGCGCTGCAGGAGTTCCTCGATGGTGCCCGTGCGCACGTCGGCGAACGGGTTGAGCGCGCGCTCCAGGTAGAACAGGTTGGCCAGCAGCGGTTGCGCCGCCTCGATTCCGCCGCCCGATACCAGGCCCACCGGGCGCCGCCGCCAACGCTCGTCGAGCAGCACCACGGCGCCCGCCGAACGCTGGTTCTCTATCTCCAGGCGCGCCACCTTGTTGCGCACCTCGACCGGCACGTCGAGGTCGGCCGTGGCCTCGCCCGAAGCGGCCTCGAAATGGACCTCCGCCCGCGTCATCAGCCGGCCCGCGGCATCGCTCGCGCGCACCCAGTGGGATATGTCGAACCCGCGTGCCGCGCGCAGGGCGCGGACCGTAAGGCGCGATCCCTCTCCCGACGGCGGCGTCAGCGCCATCGGCAGCGCATCGGCCGGCTCGATCAACACCTGGGTCGGCCCGAGGCGCCGCAGTTTCGCGGCGAGCTCCGCGAGGCCCCCGTCGAGCCCGTCGCTGAGCCACACGACCTCGGCCGATTCCTCGAGCGCCAGATCGACGAGCGCGGCGCCGGCCGCGGCCCGATCGGTCGGCCAAGGCAGCGGGCGCAGCGACTGCACGCGCTCGCGCGCCTCGGCGGCGGTCAATAGTCCGCTCGCGCGTATCGGCCCGCCATCGACCGGCGGCGCCGTCGCCAGCACGGCAACCGGTCGTCCCGCGCGCTCGGCCTGGGCGAGCAGATCCGCCATCGTTTCGCTGCGCCGCTGCCAGCGCGACGCGGCCGCCCAGCCATTGTCGACGACGATGACGAGCGGGCCCGTTCCGGCGAGTCGGGCATTGGGATTGAGCAGCGGATGGGCGAGCGCGACGATGACTAGGGCCGCCAGCAGCAGCCGCAGCACGAGCAGCCATAACGGCGTCCGCGCCGGGGTCTGCTCGGTGGTCGCGAGCCCGAGCAGGAGCCGGATGGCCGGGAAGGGGATGCGGCGGGGTGCCGGCGGCGTCACCTTCAGCAACCACCACAGGGCCGGCAGCGCGGCGAGCGCGAGCAGGATCCACGGATTAACGAGCGCGAGCGATCCCAGGGTCAGCATCGACCGGCCGGACCCGCCTATCTCGACCCGCTCGCCAGCGCCTCGTAAACCGCGAGCAGGGCGGTGTGCGGCGGACGGTCGGTGCGGTGGGACGTAAAGGTCCAGCCCGCGGTGCGGGCGATCGTCATGAGGCCGCGCCGGTGGGCGTCGAGCCGGGTCGCATAGTCGCCGCGCAGCCCCTCGACGCGGCTGACGATCAACGGCGCCTCACCCTCGAGCCCAAGGAACTCGGTGCGGCCGTTGAACGGCAGATCCTCTTCCGCCGGGTCGAGCACGTGGAGGAGGTGGCCCTTGATGTCGGCGGCCGCGTAGCCGCGTATCAGGGCATCGATTTCGGACAGCGGTGACAGAAAGTCACCGATCAGGACGAGCTCGGCAAAGCGCGGCAGGCGGGCGACCGGCGGTATGCTCTGGCGATCGGCCACCGCCCCGCCGGCGTGCCGCAGCAGGGTCGCGGCGAAGCGCTCGAGCATGACCCGTCCGGCGCGCGCCGAGGTGTCCTCGCCGAGCAGGCCGACGTGCTCGCCGCCGCGCAGCAGGAGCGCCGCGAGCGCCAGCAGCAGCAGTGTCGCCCGTTCCTTCTTTTCCGTCGTGGCGTAGGGCGATTGGTAGGCCATCGAGCGCGAGCCGTCGCGCCACAACCACACGCTCTCGGCCGCTTCCCATTCGGTCTCGCGGATGAACAGGTGTTGCGATTTGGCCGACTGGCGCCAATCGACCTGGTTCGCGGCGTCGCCTGGCTGATAGCGCCGGAATTGCCAGAAGGTCTCGCCGCCGCCGACCCGGCGACGGCCGTGAACGCCCTGGGAGACCGTCGCGGCGACGTGGTCGACCATGACCAGGAGGGGCGGTAGCGTTGCCGCGAGCTGTTCGGCGCGCTGGCGCAGCCCGTGTCCGGCCGTGGCTGCACGGGAGGACGCGTCGGTGCCGCTGGCGCTCAAGCTCATGGGTGCTCAGGCAAAGGGCGCGCACAGGCGCTCGATCGTCTGCGCCGTCGTGACGCCGTCAGCGCGGGCGCCAAAATTGAGAGCCATGCGATGGCGCAGCGTCGGCGGTGCCAGCGCGACGACGTCATCGAGCGAAGGCGATAGCCGTCCGTCGATCAGCGCCCGGGCCCGCACCGCCAGGATCAGCGCCTGGCTCGCCCGCGGTCCCGGTCCCCAGGCGACGTGGCGCTTGATGTCGTCGAGGTCGGTGGTGTCGGGCCGGCCCGAGCGCACCAGCTTGAGGATGGCTTCGACCACGCTTTCGCCGACCGGGATGCGCCGGACCAGGCGCTGCGCCGCCTTCAGTTCCTCGGCCGACATCACTTCACCCGGCGGCACCTCGGGCGGGCCAGTGGTCGCCAGGAGCATGGCACGCTCGGCCTCGAGGTCGGGGTAGCCGACGTCGACCTGCATGAGGAAGCGGTCGAGCTGCGCCTCGGGCAGCGGGTAGGTGCCCTCCTGCTCGAGCGGGTTCTGCGTCGCCAGCACGTGGAAGGGGGCGGGAAGGGCGTGGTTATGCCCGGCCATGGAGACGCGCATCTCCTGCATTGCCTGCAGTAGCGCCGACTGGGTGCGCGGGCTGGCCCGGTTGATCTCGTCGGCCATCAGCAGCTGGCAGAACACCGGCCCCTTGATAAAGCGGAACGAGCGGCGCCCGGTTTCCGACTCTTCGAGCACCTCCGAGCCGACGATGTCGGCGGGCATCAGGTCGGGCGTGAATTGAATGCGCCGCGACGACAGGCCGAGTACCTGACCGAGGGTCTCGACGAGGCGCGTCTTGGCGAGGCCGGGCACGCCGATCAGCAGGGCGTGGCCACCCGCCAACAGGGTGATGAGGGTTTCGTCGATCACCTCCTGCTGGCCGAAGATGACGCGGCCAAGCCGCTCGCGGACCACGGCGAGCTTGGCGCACAGCTCCTCCATTTCGCGCGCGAGGGCGTCGTCTTGCTTACCGGCCGGCCCTTGGCTGGCGGATTGCGTGGGCTCGGTTATACTCATGTCGGATCACCACGATGGAAGGCCAGGAACCCCCGCGCACGCGCGCACGGCCCGTTTTGACGACGTCCTCCCCCCGCGACACCAACGAACCCGCCGTCGCGCTCGGCGGTGCTCAACCCGCCCAACGCGGACCGGATGGCGCCGGTTCTCGTGGCGATATCGACATGCGTATCGCCCGCGACGGCACTTGGTTCTACCACGGCTCGCTGATCGGTCGCAAACCGTTGGTCAAGCTGTTTGCCGGCGTGCTCCGGCGCGACGACGATGGCTCCTTCTGGCTGGTCACGCCCGTCGAGCGGTGCGCGGTGACGGTCGAGGACGCGCCGTTCGTCGCCGTCGACGTAACGCGCTCGGGCAGAGGAGAGGACCAGGCGCTCACCTTTCGCACCAATCTCGACGAACTCGTCGCCGCGGATGCCGACCATCCGATCCGAATAGCCCACGATGCGGCGGGCGGCCACCTCGCCCCCTACATCCTCGTGCGCGATCGCCTCGAGGCGCTCATCGCCCGTCCCGTCTATTACGAGCTGGTCGACCTCGGGGTCGCGGCGCATCCGGGCTCGGCCGTGGTCGGCGTGTGGAGCCACGGCACCTTCTTCGAGCTCGGGCGCCTCGACGAAGAGGCTGCAGGCGCATGACCCCGCACACCCTGGGCGGCGCACGGCTGC
Organism: Alphaproteobacteria bacterium; assembly: GCA_965261735.1. Taxonomy (GTDB): domain Bacteria; phylum Pseudomonadota; class Alphaproteobacteria; order SHVV01; family SHVV01. Next base: position 2,773,815 of record OZ253470.1, on the reverse strand, counting down.
GCGCGGCGCTCGCCGGCCTGCCCGATGCATCGGCCACGCCCGCCCCCGGCCGGCGCGGCGATTTCGATCTCAACCCAGGCGCGCACCGGGTCCGAAACATGCTGGTACCGGCGGCGGTGCTGATACCTCTCATCGAGCACGCTTCGGGTACCACGGTCCTGCTCACCCAACGGACCGATCATCTCAACGACCATGCCGGTCAGATCAGCTTCCCGGGCGGCCGCGTCGAACCCGATGACGAAGGGCCGGTCGCGACGGCGCTGCGCGAGACCGAGGAGGAGATCGGGCTCGATCGGAATCGCGTCGAGATCATGGGGGGGCTCGATGTCTACGAGACCGGCACCGGCTTTTCGGTCACGCCCGTCGTTGGCCTGGTGGCGCCCGGCTTTACCCTGCGTCTCGACGCCCTCGAGGTCGCGGAAGCGTTCGAGGTACCGCTCGACTTCCTCCTCCACCCCGCCAACCACCGCCGCCACAGCCGCGTCTTCGACGGCGTCGAGCGCCACTTCTACGCCATGCCCTACGGCACGCGTTTCATCTGGGGCGCGACCGCCGGCATGCTGGTCAACCTTTACGATAGGCTTGTCCCCTGATGCTGCGAAAGCTGCTGATCTACGTCGTACCGATCGCGCTCCCGTTCGTGCTTTACGCGCTCTATCTGTGGCTCGCCGGCCGGCGAGCCCGGGCCGCCGGCGGCTCGTCACCGGGGTGGCACGATGCGCCCTGGACGTGGCTCGGTATCGCCGCCGCGAGCCTGATGATCGTGACCCTCCTCGGATTTGCGTTGCTCACCAACGGAGATACCGAGGGCACCTACGTTCCGCCGCGCCTGATCGACGGCAAGATCGCGCCGGCGGAGGTCCGCTAGCGGCGCCCGTGCGTTCGCCGGCCAGGCTCGCTCGCGAGCCCTGGCTCGTGGCGGCGGCAACGCGCGCCGTGGTCGCCGCGCTGTCGGCGCGGGGAACCACGGTGAGGTTCGTCGGCGGCTGCGTGCGCGATGCCCTGCTCCGGCGCCAAGTCGTCGACATCGATATCGCCACGCCGGACACGCCGCCCCGGGTGCTGCGGCTGCTCGGCCAGGCCGGGGTGCGCGCGATCCCGACCGGCATCGCGTACGGTACGATCACCGCCATCATCGGCGAAGAGCACTTCGAGGTGACGACGCTGCGCCGCGACGTCGAAGCCTACGGCCGCCGCGCCAAGGTCGCGTTTACCGACGACTGGATCGCCGACGCCGAGCGCCGCGACTTCACCATCAACGCCCTTTATCTCGACGACGATGGCACGCTGTATGATCCGATGGGCGGCCTCGCCGACCTTCGCGCGGGGCGGGTGCGCTTTGTCGGCGAGCCGGCGCAGCGCATCGTCGAGGACGTACTGCGCATACTGAGATTCTTCCGCTTCCACGCCTGGTACGGTCGGGGGCCGCCGGATCCAATCGGGCTCGCCGCCTGCCGGCGGCACGCCGAGCGCCTGCGCGAGCTCTCGGGCGAGCGCGTCGCGGGCGAGCTGCTGCGCCTGCTCGATGCGCCCGACCCGGCGGCGGCGCTCGCCCTGATGGGTGCGAACGGCGTGCTCGCTCCGATCCTGCCCGAGGCCGGCAACCTGCGGCGCCTACGCCGCCTGTGCCGGATCGAGGCCGCCAGCGGCGGCGGCGATCCCTTGCGCCGCCTCGGCGCCGCGCTGGCCACCGATGGTGCCTGCGCCGCGGCCGTGGCGGCCCGCCTGCGCCTCTCCAATAAGCAACGCGCCAGGCTGGTGACGATGGTCGCGCCACCGATTGCCGTCGACGGCCGCTCGGGCGCGCGCAAGCTGCGGGTTGCCCTTTACAGGCTCGGGCGCGACGCGCTGCGCGATGCGGTGCTACTGGCGTGGGCCAGGTCAGCGCGCGGCGATACCCGCTTCCGCGCCATGCTATCGAACGTCGCCACTTGGCCGGTACCGGCGCTGCCGGTGCGGGGCCGCGATGTGAAGGCGCTCGGCATCGCCAGCGGGCCCGCCATCGGCGCGCTGCTGGGCGCAGCCGAGGCGCGGTGGATCGAGCGCGACTTTCGCTCCGATCGTGCCGAGTTGCTGGCGTGGATCAGGGCGCTGACCGCCACCGCGTGAGCAGACGCCGCGCCGCCCGTCGTTTCAATCGCTGAATTTGGTGAGCTGGCCCTTGACCGTGCGCGCGATCTCGCCGTCGCGCACGCTGACAAACTCGAGGGCCATGCCGAGGCCCGACAGGGTGCGCGTGTAGACCTGCAACTCGAAGCGGCCATCGTCCTCGATGAGCGTGGAGTACACGATCAGGGACTGGCCCTCCTTGCGGGCCCAGGTGTACGCGTTGCCGGCCAGCGGATCCGCCGTGTCGCTCGCCCGCCATACATTGGTGCGGCCGCTCGGGATGAAGGACGTGCGCGTGGTCTTGCGCACGGGCGTTGGATTGTTGGGATCACCCTTCTTACGCTGGACGGTGACCCACGAGACCGCGAAGCCGGCGCCGTCGGGCCGGATCGTGACGTTGAGGTCGCGCTGGGTGTAGGGGAAGACGATGCTGATCGCGCTTTCCGAGACGCCGCTGCCGACCCATTGTCCAAAAAAGGCGCTGATCGGCGCGTCCCGGCCCTGGGCGAGCGCCGGGGCCGCGCCGAGCAGGGCGATGGTCGCGATCAGCGCCGCCAGCCGTTCCGCTCGTCTCCACCAGGTCGCCACGGCGGTCCCTCCGTTCACGGCCACTTCACCTCCGGCGGTAGCGACATCAGTATGGCATCAACGTTGCCGCCGGTCTTGAGCCCAAACTGGGTCCCACGGTCGCAGAGCAGGTTGAACTCGACGTAGCGCCCGCGGCGAATGAGTTGATGCTCGCGCTCGGCGTCGGTCCAGGTTTCGTTCATGTGGCGGCGCACGATGGCCGGATAGGCCTCGAGGAAGGCGGTGCCGACATCGCGGGTGAAGGCGAAGTCGGCGGCCCAGTCGGCGCTGCCGAGGTCGTCGAAAAAGATGCCGCCGACGCCGCGCGGCTCGCCGCGGTGGGGCAGGAAGAAGTATTCGTCGCACCACTTTTTGAACCGCGCGTAATAGGTCGTGTCGTGGGTATCACAGGCCGCCTTGAGGGCGCCGTGAAACGCCGTCGTGTCGGCCTCGTCGGCAACCATCGGCGTGAGGTCGGCGCCGCCACCGAACCAGGCCTTGGTCGTGACGACGTGGCGCGTGTTCATATGCGCAGCCGGGACCTTGGGCGAACAGGGGTGGGCGACAAGCGACAGGCCGCTCGCCCAGTAGCGGGGATCCTCTTCGGCGCCCGGGACGCGCGTGCGGAACTCGGGCGAGAACTCGCCGTACACCGTCGATACGTTGACGCCGATCTTCTCGAATACCCGGCCCCGCATGACCGACATCACGCCACCGCCGCCGGCACTATCGCCGCCAGCGGCTTCGCGCTGCCAGGCGCTACGCTCGAAGCGCCCCGGCGTGGCGCCCGGTACGCCTCGAGCCTCGTCCTCGAGCGTCTCGAAAGCCCTGCATAGCCCGTCGCGCAGCTCTTCGAACCAGGCCGCCGCCGCGGCCTGCCGATCGCCGCTCACGACAGCGCGGCCCGCGCCGCCGTGGCCGCGCCCATGTCCGATGACGGAAACGAGTTCGTCTGGCGCAGGGCTTCGCCGAGGGCCATGGCCGCGGCTACGGCGACGTTGAGGGCGCGGGCGTCTGGCGCCATGGGAATGCGCAAGCGGGCGTCGGCGGCCGCGTGCACCTCGTCGGGCGCCCCGGCGCTCTCGCGGCCCACGAGGATCGTGTCGCCGGGCTCGAACCCGAACCCCGTGTAGTCGGTGGCGCCCCGGGTCGTGAGCAGCACCAGGCGTCCCGCGCCACCGCGCGAGGCGAGGAAGGCGGCCCACGAGCGATGGCGATGGACCTCGGCAAGATCGAGGTAGTCGAGGCCGGCGCGCCGCAGCGCCCGGTCGGCGAACGGGAAGCCGCAGGGCTCGATGATGTCGATGGCGATCCCGAGGCACGCGCCGAGGCGCAGCAGTGTTCCCGCGTTGGGCGGGATGTCGGGTTGGTAGAGGGCGAGCCGCATGGCCGGCACCTTAACGCAGTTTGCGGCCGCCGCCAGCCCCGGCGCGGCGGCGGCGCTAGCACTGGACAAGGGTGGCCGACAGCGACTAGTAATGTGCCGCCCGCGCGCGATGCACGAGGTGGGGGGATGACGGCGCCGGAAGACGTTCACGGCGAGGAAGTGGCTCGGCGCGACTTTCTCTACGTGGCGGTGGGGACCGCAGGCGTCGTTGGCGCGATAGCCTCCCTGTGGCCGCTCGTCCACTCGATGAACCCCTCCGCTGACGTGCTGGCGCTGTCCTCCACCGAAGTCGATCTCGGCCCGGTCGAGGAGGGCCAGAGCATCACCATCGTCTGGCGCGGCAAGCCGGTCTTCGTACGCCGTCGCACGGCGGCCGAGATCGAGGCCGCGCAAGGCGCTGATATCGGCGACCTACGCGATCCCCAAACCGATAGCGAGCGCGTGCAAAAGCCCGAATGGCTGGTCATGGTCGGCGTGTGTACGCACCTCGGCTGTATTCCGCTGGGCCAGAAGGGAACCGAGCCGAAGGGCGAGTTCGGCGGCTGGTTCTGCCCGTGCCACGGCTCGCACTACGACACCTCGGGGCGCATCCGCAAAGGCCCGGCGCCGCTCAACCTGGAGGTGCCGGACTACGAATTCCTCGACGAAACGACGATCAGGATCGGCTGAGCGATGAGTTCGAGCTCGTTCCAGTCGTCGAACCCGATCATTCGATGGATCGAGTTTCGGCTGCCAATCTTCGGCTTCATCAACGATTCGGTCGGCACCAACTATCCATCGCCCAAGAACCTCAGCTACTGGTGGAACTTCGGCTCCATCGCTGGCATCGCGCTGGTGCTGCAGATCGTCACCGGCATCGTGCTGGCGATGCACTACATCCCGCACGCCGACATGGCGTTCGACAGCGTCGAGCACATCATGCGCAACGTCAATTACGGCTGGCTGCTGCGCTACCTCCACGCCAACGGCGCGTCGCTGTTCTTCCTCGTGGTCTACATCCACCTCTTCCGCGGCATGTACTACGGCTCCTACAAGTACCCGCGTGAGCTCCTGTGGTGGCTCGGCCTCGTCATCCTGCTGCTGATGATGGCGAGCGCCTTCATGGGTTACGTGCTGCCGTGGGGGCAGATGAGCTACTGGGCGGCCACCGTGATCACCAACCTGTTCTCGGCGATCCCGCTCGTGGGCGAGGGCATCACCACTTGGCTGTGGGGCGGCTTCACCGTCGGCAGCCCGACGCTGACCCGCTTCTACAGCCTGCACTACCTGCTGCCGTTCGCGATCGTCGGCGTCGTGTTCCTCCACCTGTGGGCGCTGCACGTCCACAAGTCGAACAATCCGCTCGGCGTCGACATCAAGGGCGCGCAGGATACGATCCCGTTCCATCCCTACTACACGATCAAGGACATGGTCGGGCTCGGGGCGTTCCTCATCGCGCTCGCCGCATTCGTGTTCTACGCGCCCAACTACATGGGTCACCCCGACAACTACATTCCGGCCAATTCGCTGGCGACGCCGCCGCACATTGTCCCGGAGTGGTACTTCCTGCCCTACTACGCCATCCTGCGCGCGGTGCCCGACAAACTCGGCGGCGTGATCCTGATGGTGGCGTCGATCGTCATTCTGTTCCTGCTGCCGTGGCTCGATACCTCGCGCGTCCGCTCGGCGCGCTTTCGCCCGGTGTTCAAGCAGTTCTTCTGGCTTTGGGTCATCGACACCCTGGTGCTTGGGGTCGTCGGCGCCAACCCGCCCGAGGGTGTGTGGCTGGTCATCGGCCGTGTCGCCACGGCTTACTACTTCCTCCACTTCATCATCATCCTGCCACTCGTGGGCTGGCTCGAGAGGCCCAAGCCGACGCCCGAGGGCATCCACGAGCCGGTGCTGGCGCCAGCGTCGGCTGGCGCGGCGGCGGCATCGCCACCCGGCGACGGATCGTAATGCGACGCGCGCTCGCCTGCGCCGCGGTGGCGCTCGCCCTCGCCCTCGCCGGCCAAGGCCCGGCCGCGGCCGCCGGCGAGGAGCCGACCGCGCACCCCTGGTCCTTCAACGGCATCTTCGGCTCGTTCGACCGCGGGGCTTTGCAGCGCGGCTACCTGGTTTACAGGGACGTGTGCGCGGCCTGCCATTCGCTCAAATACATCAGCTTCCGCAACCTCGTCGAAATAGGCTTCAGCGCGGACGAGGCCAAGGCGATCGCGTCCGAGTACGACGTGACCGACGGGCCCGACGCGGAAGGCGAGATGTTCGACCGACCAGCGCGCCTTTCGGACCCGTTCCCCTCGCCCTTTACCAATGACAACGAAGCCCGCGCGGCCAACAACGGCGCCCTGCCGCCCGACCTCTCGCTGATCGTCAAGGCGCGGTCCGGGGGCACGGTCCACCGTTCGCTGTACGTCTACGGCGAGGACTACGTGTACGCCCTGCTCACCGGCTACCACGAACCGCCGGAGGGTGTGGAGGTCGGCGAGGGGCTGCAGTACAATGCCTACTTCCCGGGTCATCAGATCGCCATGGCGCCGCCGCTGGAAGAGGATGTGGTCGAGTACGCGGATGGCACGCCGGCCACGGTCGAGCAGATGGCGGGCGACGTCGTGACCTTCCTCGCGTGGGCCGCCGAGCCTACCCTCGAGGCCCGCAAGCGCCTCGGCTTCAAGGTCATGATCTTCCTTATCGCGCTGACCGTCCTGTTCTACCTCGCCAAGCAGAAGGTCTGGCGCGACGTCCATTAGGGGACGCGCATGCTGGCGTTGAGGGCCGCCCGCCGGGCGGCTTTCTTATGGCACTCGACGTTGATCGGCCGCTGCGGACCTGAAACACTTGCGCCCGAAACATCTCGGCCGCGATAGGGATTTGGGCATGGGCGAGCCTCACCACAAACCCGTTCTCGGTGTGCTCGGTGGCAGCGGCGTCTACGACGTCGACGGGCTCGAGGACGCACGCTGGGAGAGGGTGCCCTCGGCCTTCGGCGAGCCCTCGGATGCGCTTCTGCGGGGCACGCTCGGCGGTCAGCCCATCGTCTTTCTCCCGCGCCACGGGCGCGGCCATCGCCTGCCGCCGAGCGAGGTCAACTACCGCGCCAACATCGACGCCCTCAAGCGCGCCGGCGTGACCGACCTCGTCTCGGTGAGCGCCGTCGGCTCCTTCCGCGCGGCGCTGGCGCCCGGCACCCTCGTGCTCATCGACCAGTTCATCGACCGCACCTTCGCGCGCGAGAAGAGCTTCTTCGGCGCCGGCCTGGTTGCCCACGTGTCGATGGCGCACCCGGTATGCGCGCGCCTCGGTGATCTCCTCGCCGCAGCGGGGGAGCGCGCGGGCGTAAAGCTGGTGCGCGGCGGCACCTATCTCGTCATGGAGGGACCGCAGTTCTCGAGCCTCGCCGAATCCGAGCTCTACCGCGCCTGGGGCTGCGACGTCATCGGCATGACCAACATGCCCGAGGCCAAGCTCGCCCGCGAGGCCGAGATCTGCTATGCGACCGTCGCCATGGTCACCGATTACGACTGCTGGCACCCCGACCATGACAACGTCGCGGTCGCCGACATCCTCAAGGTGCTCGCGACCAACGCCGATTCGGCACGCACGCTCGTGAAGGCGGCCGCGCCAGCCCTGGCGGGGCGGGCGCTCCCCTGTCCGCAGGGCTGTGACCGCGTCCTCGACACGGCACTCATCACCGCGCCCGAGGCGCGCGATGCGGTCATGGTCGAGAGGCTCGCCGCGGTCGCCGGACGGGTCCTCGGCGGTTGAGCGCGGAGGTCCTGGTGGAGGTCATAAAATCGCGCATCCGTACCATCCCGGATTACCCCAAGCCGGGCATCCAGTTCCGCGACATCACTACGCTACTCCTCGATGCCGAGGGCTTTCGCACCACGCTCGCGGCATTGGTGGCGCCGTTTCAGGACCGCACCCTGGACAAGGTCGCCGGCATCGAGGCGCGCGGCTTCATCCTCGGCGGTGCCGTGGCGCACCAGCTCGATAAGGGCTTCGTGCCGGTGCGCAAGATGGGCAAGCTACCGTGGGACACGATAGGCCAGGATTACGAGCTCGAATACGGTAGCGATCGGGTGGAAATCCATACCGACGCCATCCGCGCCGGCGAGCGGGTACTGCTGATCGACGACCTGATCGCCACCGGCGGCACCGCGCTCGCGACCATCCGGCTCATCGAGCAGGCGGGCGGGCAGGTCATGGCCTGCGCCTTCGTCATCGACCTCCCCGAACTCGGCGGCCGCCGCCGCCTTATCGAGGCCGGGCACGAGACCCACGCCCTGTGCAGCTTCGAGGGCGAATAGGGCGCCGACCCGTCAATTAGCAAGGCTGTAAAGCTCGCCCGCCGTGCCGCCGGCGATCAGTTCCTGTTCGGGGCGTGATAGCCCGCCTAGTAGCGCCGCGACCGTGCTTTGCGCATCGACGCCGGCCGAGCGCACGTGAGGAAAGTCCGAGCCCCAGAGGACGCGCTCGGCACCGATCTCGCGCGCCGTCTCGGCGCCGCGCGGATCGTCGATCCAGCCGAACCACAGGCGCGACCTCACATAGTCGCTGGCGCGCGCAAGCCCGAGCTTGGGCAGCGGCATGCGGGCAGCGAACGCGCCCTGCATCTGATCCATGCGCCACGCGAAGTGGGGCAGCCACGAGAGCTCGAACTCGCTGACGATGATCTTCAAGCTCGGGTAGCGGTCGAGGAGGCCGCCGAAGATGAACTCGTTGGCGAGCGTGCCCTGGATCTCGGAGAACAGCTCGACCATGGCGCGCGGCGAGTCCTGCTGCGCGTCGGCATCGTGAAAGTGAAAGGGGTCGGGCAGCCTGCCGGTGAGCGAATGCAGTGTGACCGGCAGGCCCAGTTCCGAGGCCCGCGCCCAGAAGGGATCGTAGGCCGCGTCGCGGTAAGGCGGGCAGCCGACCGGCTCGCGGCAGTTGATCATGACGCCCCGCAAGCCCATCGCGGCGCAGCGCTCGAGCTCGCGTGCGGCCCACCCGGCATCGACCATCGGGATGACGCCGATGCCGATCAGGCGCCTGGCATCGTGCGATGCGAACTCGCGGATCCAGTCGTTGTAAACCTCGGCGATGGCCGGCAGCGCTTCGACGTGGCGGCTGTGCAGGATCTTCTGCATGTAGGTGGCGTAGAGGATCTCCGCCTTGAGCTCGGCCCGCTCCTGGAAGTCGAGCCGCGTCGCCGGGTCGTAGCCCGCGAGGTGGAACCCGGCGCTCCGATGCTCGGAATCGACCTCGGCCACGGCCAGCACCTGCCCGCCGGTGTCGAAGAACCTGCCGCTCGCGCCGCCGTGGCCGTCGATCAGGTGTGGGAGGCGATCGCCGAACCTGGGGCCGAGTGCCTTCTGCCACAGATCGAAGGGCTCGTAGATGTGGGAATCGCCGGAGACGAGGTTGGAGTAAGTCGCCATGGCGGTTGCGACCCTAGCACTCAACGGTGTGGCGCACGAGGGTGCGTGCGATTTATGGTAACAATCTGGAGCGGAATTAGAGGTTGCGGCGCGGGCGCGGATGAAAGTCAACGGGGTCCCCTATCGCTCGATCTGGGTGGCCGACGACGGCTGGTCGGTGGCGATCATCGATCAGACGCGCCTGCCCCACGCGTTCGTCACGGCTCGGCTCGAAAGCGCCGAGGAGGCCGCGAGCGCGATTCGCGACATGCGGGTGCGCGGGGCGCCGCTAATCGGCGCCACCGCGGCCTACGGGATGTGCCTACAAGCGCGCAAGGATGCCTCGGATGCCGCCCTCGACCGGGCCCGCGAGATGCTGCTGGCGGCGCGCCCCACCGCGGTCAATCTGCGCTGGGCGCTCGATAGGATGTGCGAGGCGCTGCGCGCGAGCCCGCACAACGACCGCATCGCCGTCGCCTACGAGGCCGCGGGCGCAATCTGCGATGACGACGTCGCCACCTGCCGCGCCATCGGCGGGCACGGGCTGCCGCTGATCAAAGCGGCGCTGCAGCGGCGCGCCGGCGATGGCCCCGTCAACGTGCTCACCCACTGCAACGCCGGCTGGCTCGCCACCGTGGATTGGGGGACGGCGCTGGCGCCCATCTACCTCGCCAGCGACCTGGGCCTGCCGGTCCACGTGTGGGTCGACGAGACGAGACCGCGCAACCAGGGCGCGAACCTGACCGCGTGGGAGCTCGGCCAGCATGGGGTCGCGCACACCGTGATCGCCGACAACGCCGGCGGCCACCTGATGCAGCGCGGCGCGGTCGACCTCTGCCTCACCGGCACCGACCGCACCGCCGCCAACGGCGACGTGTGCAACAAGATCGGCACCTATCTGAAGGCATTGGCCGCGCACGACAACGGCGTGCCGTTCTACGTCGCGTTGCCGCACTCGACCATCGACTGGGATGCCGATGGGCTCGAGGACGCCCCGATCGAGGAGCGTGCGCCCGCCGAGGTCACGCATGTGAGCGGCCGCACCGCGTCGGGCGAAGTGGTGTCGGTGGCGATCACCCCGGAAGGCACCCGCGCTGCCAACTACGCCTTCGACGTAACGCCGGCGCGGCTCGTCACCGGCCTTGTCACCGAGCGCGGCGTGTGCGCCGCAAGCACCGCCGGGCTCCTCTCGCTCTATCCGGAGCGCAGCCCATGAAGAGTCGCTGGAGCGACACCGAGGCCGAGCGCGCGGTCGCCGACTACGAGGGCAGCGGCGTCAACCGCGACGTCGCGCTCCGGGTTTACACCTCGCGCCTGTTGGGCGGCGATCCGCGCCTCGTGCTGCACGGCGGCGGCAACACCTCGGTCAAGACGCACATGGCCGACCTCACCGGCGCGAGCATCGAGGTGCTCTGCGTCAAGGGCTCGGGCTGGGACCTCGCGACCATCGAGCCGAGCGGCCTGCCGGCGCTGCGGCTCGCGCCGCTGCAAAAGCTGATCGTGCTCGAGTCGCTGGGTGATGCCGACATGGTCAATCTCCAGCGCGGGCAGCTGCTCGATGCGGCGGCCCCCAATCCCTCGGTCGAGACGCTGCTGCACGCCTTCCTGCCCGACAAGTTCATCGACCACAGCCACGCCAACGCGGTGCTGGCGCTGTCCGATCAGGAGGCTGGCGCCAATCTTTGCGCCGAGGTGTTCGACGGGCGCGCGGCGCTGGTTCCCTACGTCATGCCCGGCTTCGCGTTAGCCAAATTGGCGGCCCGCGTCCACGCCGAGGATCCGGGCGTCGAGGGCCTGATCCTGCTCAAGCACGGTATCTTCACCTTTGGCGCCGATGCGCGGGAGTCGTACGAGCGCATGATCGATCTGGTGAGCGCCGCCGAGGCGCGGCTCGCAAAGGGAGCTCGCACCCGGGTGGCGGGCACTGCGCTTCCGCGCGCGCTCGCACCCGTCGCTGCCGTGGCGCCAATTCTGCGCGGCGCCTGCGCCGCCTGCCTCGATGAGGGTGAAGGCACGTGGCGGCGCCAGATATTGGAGTATCGCACTTCACCGGCGATCCTCGACTATGTCGGCGGGGCCGAGCTCGGGCGATACGCCTCTGCCGGGGTCGTCACCCCCGACCACGTCATCCGCACCAAGGCCCGACCGCTGTTCGTGCCGGCGCCCGAAGTCGAGGGCCTGGATGCCTTCGCCACCGAGGTCCGGGCCGCGGTCGCGCGCTTCGCCGCCGACTACGGCGCCTACTTCGCCCGCCACAACGCGCGAACCGGGGCCGACAAGACGGCGCTCGATGCCCTGCCGCGGGTGATTCTGGTGCCCGGGCTCGGCCTGTTTGGCCTCGGGGCGTCGACGAAAGACGCGCGCATTGCCGCCGACCTCGCCGAGACGACCGTCGAGGTGATCTCGGCGGCCGAGGCCATCGGCCGCTACGCCCCGGTGGGTGAGGCCGACCTGTTCGACATCGAGTACTGGTCGCTCGAGCAGGCCAAGCTCGGCAAGGGCGCGGAGAAGCCGCTGGCGCGACATGTCGCGCTCGTCACCGGCGGCGGGGGCGGCATCGGCGCCGCGACGGTCCAGGCCTTTGCCGCCGAGGGCGCGGAGGTCGCGATACTCGACATCGACGAAGCGGCGGCGCGCGGTGTTGCCGCGGGCATCGGCGCGAGCGCGCTGGCGGTGGCCTGCGACGTGACGGAGTCGGGCCAGGTGCGCGCCGCCTTCGATGCCGCGTGTACGGCCTTCGGCGGCGTCGATATCGTCGTCTCCAATGCAGGCGCTGCCTGGCAGGGACGCATCGGCGAGGTCGCGGAGGAAGACCTGCGGGCGAGCTTCGAGCTCAACTTCTTCGCCCACCAGAGCGTGGCCCAGAGCGCGGTCCGTGTGATGCGGGCGCAGGGGACGGGCGGGGTGCTCCTGTTCAACGCCTCCAAGCAGGCGGTCAACCCGGGTCCCGACTTCGGACCCTACGGGCTGCCCAAGGCGGCGACCCTGCACCTCGCGCGCCAGTACGCGCTCGACTACGGCGCCGACGGCATCCGCAGCTGCGCGGTCAACGCCGACCGCCTGCGCACCGGCATGGTGGCGGGCGGCCTGCTGGAGGCGCGCGCCAAGGCGCGCGGCGTCTCGGTGGCCGACTATATGTCGGGAAACCTGCTCGGGCGCGAGGTCAAGCCAGAGGACGTGGCGCGCGCCTTCGTCAGCCTCGCCCTGGCGCCCAAGACCACGGGCGCGGTGCTCACCGTGGACGGCGGCAACATCGCCGCCGCCCTGCGCTAGGCGCTGATCCCGCTACTTCAGGTGCTGGGCGAACAGCGCCAGCGTGCGCTCCTTGGCCTTGGCCTCCGCACCGGCATCGAAGCTCGCCCGCTCGTCGCAGACGAAGCCGTGGCCCGCACCCTCGTAGACGTAAACGCCGACCTCGGGGTGCTTCGAGCGCACGATCTCCACGTCCGTCAGCGGAATGGCGTGGTCGGTCTCGCCGAAATGACAGATCGTCGGGCATTTCGGGTTTTCGTCGGCATGCGCCGCGATCGAGCCGCCGTAGTAGCTCGCCGCGCACGCCATGTCGAGGCGGCACGCCGCGAGCCACGTCACCAGCCCGCCGAAGCAGAAGCCGATGACACCGACCTCGCCGGGGTTACCGAGATAGTCGGCCGCCGCCTTGACGTCGAGCACCACCTTGTCGATGTCGAGCTCGGCGCGCACCGCCCGCCCCTGATCCATACCCTGCTCGTCGTAGCCTGACTCGAAGCCACGTTGGGCGCGGTCGTAGATGGCGGGTGCCACGGCCCGGTATCCCGCGTTGGTATAACGGTCGCAGACGTTGCGGATGTGCTGGTTGACGCCGAAGATCTCCTGGATCACGACGACGCGACCCTTCGTCTCGCCCGTCGGCTTGGCCTCGTAGCCGCCGAGCTCGAAGCCGTCGTCCGCCTTCAATGTGATGTGTTCGCCCATGACCCTCCCTTTCAGTGAGTTTTGCCGCCACTATAGCATCGTGCAGGGGCGCGTGCGACAGGCGGCGAGGCGGTAGGAGGCTAGGGGTTGGCGCGAAACAGCAGGAGGTCGCCGTCGGCGACCACGTAATCGCGGCCCTCGCTGCGCATTTTTCCGGCCTCGCGTGCGCCGGTCTCGCCGCCGCAGGCGAGAAAGTCATCGAAGGAAATGGTCTCCGCGCGGATGAAGGCGCGCGCAAAGTCGCTGTGTACCCGCCCAGCCGCATCGCGCGCGCTCGCCCCACGCGGTAGCGGCCAGGCGCGCGCCTCCTTGTCGTTAGCGGTAAAGAACGTGATGTAGTCGAGGAGCGCGTAACCAGCGCGGATAATGCGATCGAGGCCGGCCGCCGCGAGCCCTATCGCCTGCAAATAGGCGATGCGCTCCGCTTTCTCGTCGAGCCGCGCCACTTCGGCCTCGACCGCCGCCGAGATCACGAGAGCCGGCGACCCCGCCTCGCGCGCCCAAGCCTCACCGTGCCGCGATAGCTCGTTGCCCGGCAAATCGCCCTCACCGATATTGCATACGTAAAGCACAGGCTTGGCGGTCAGCAGCTGGAGCTCGGCGTAGGCTTTCTCTTCGCTGGCAGGTACGGCGATGCCGCGCGCCGGCCTGCCGGCACCGATCTCCTCCAGTGCGCGCTCGGCCACCACCAGCGCCGTGCGCGCCTCCCCATCACCGCCGCGCGCCTTCTTGGTGTAGTCCGCGATGCGCCGCTCGAGACGCTCGAGATCGGCGAGCAGCAGCTCGGCTTCAACGATCTCGGCGTCGCCCACGGGATCGACTGGGCCCGTCGCGTGGGACACCTCGGCATCCTCGAAACAGCGCAGTACATGGATCAGCGCGTCGACTTCGCGGATGTGGGTAAGGAACCGGTTGCCTAGTCCCTCGCCCCGGCTCGCACCGCGCACCAGGCCGGCGATGTCGACGATGTCGAGATGGGCGGGGACGATGCGCCTCGAGTGCGCGACCCGTGCCACCGCCTCGAGCCGGTCATCGGGTACGGGAACGCGGGCCAGGTTGGGCTCGATCGTCGAGAAGGGGTAGGCCGCGGTCGCCGCCGCCGCGCTACCGGCGAGTGCGTTGAACAGCGTCGACTTGCCGGCGTTGGGCAGCCCTACGATGCCGCAGCGAAACCCCATGGCGCCGGCCCGCGGCTCAGGCGCCGACTTCGGCTTCGGCCCGCGGTTCTTTCTTTGGTGGCTGGGTGAGCAGCGCGACCCGGGTCATGAAGCCGGGGTCGTCGCCGAGCGCGAGCAGCGGCGCCGCCTCGGCGACCGCATCGATCAACGGTTCGACCCACACGCCTTCCGCCTTACCGAAGTTCTTGAGGACGTGGCCATGAACCCGGTCCTTCTCGCCCGGATGGCCCACGCCGAGGCGGACGCGCCGGTAGCCGGGACCGAGGTGGGCGTCGAGACTGCGCAATCCGTTGTGCCCGGCGTTGCCGCCGCCGCGCTTGGCCCGCACCTTGCCGGGTGCGAGGTCGATCTCGTCATGGAAGACGACGACCTCGCCGAGCGGAATACGGAAAAACCGTACCAGCGCGCCGACGGCTATGCCCGAACGGTTCATGTAGGTCACCGGCTTGAAGGCGAAGCACGAGCGTCCACCGATGGTGCCCTGGGCGAGGAGGCCGTGAAAGCGTGCGCGAAAGCTCGCGAACCCGTAGCGATGGGCGATCGCGTCGAGCGCCATGAAGCCGATGTTGTGGCGGTTGCGGGCGTGCTCGGGCCCGGGATTGCCGAGCCCGACGAAACAGAGCATGGGGCGCGCCTATTCTTCCGCCGATTCGGCCTCGGCCTCGCCCTCGCCCTCGACGGCTTCGCCCTCGATGCCTTCCTCCTCCTCGACTTCCTCGACCTCCTCCTCGACCTGGACGGTCGGTGCCGCGATGGTCGCCACGGTGAAGTTGCGATCGGAGATGGTCGGTCGCACCCCTTCGGGCAGGGTGACGTCGCGGATATGCACGCTGTCGCCGATATCGAGGCCGTCGAGTGAGACCACGATGCTTTGCGGAATGGCGTCGGCGCGGCACTCGAACTCGACATCGTAGCGCACGACGTTGAGCACGCCGCCACGCTTCAGGCCGGGCGATCCCTCCTCATCGATAAAGACCATCGGTACCATGAGGTTCACACGGGCGGCTCCCGAGAGGCGTAGAAAGTCGACGTGGACGGGCACGTCGGTGACCGGATCGACCTGCAACTCGCGCGGCAGCACGCGATGCTTTTCGCCGGCGATCTCGACGTCGTAGAGCCGGTTGCCGAAGCCGCCGCGATGGATCTCGCGCGCGAGCTGGCGCAGCTCGACCGACACCAGCAGGTTGTTCTGGTCGCCGCCGTAAACAATTGCGGGAATTCGCCCCGCCCGCCGGAGCGCGCGCGATACGCCGCGCCCGGCGGAATCGCGCGGTTGCGCCGTGATCGCTACTACCTCGTCCATTGCCCTTCCTCCACCTTGCTCAAACGTGCCGAAGCCGCGCCGTCAATCGAAGAGACTCGATACCGACTTCTCGTCACTGATCCGACGCATCGCCTCGCCGATCAGTCGCGCGATCGACATGCGGCGGATGTTCTGCGATACCCGGATCGCCTCCGTGGCGACGATGCTGTCGGTCGTGATCAGCGTCTCCAGCGTCGAACTCGCGACCCGCGCCACGGCACCTCCCGAGAGCACCCCATGCGTGACATAAGCCGCGACCGAGGTCGCTCCGGCCGCCATCAACGCGTCCGCGGCATTGCACAGCGTACCCGCCGAATCGACAATGTCGTCGACAAGCACGCAGCGCCGGCCCGCGACGTCGCCGATGATGTTCATGACCTCGGAGGCGCCCTGGCGTTCGCGCCGCTTATCGACAATCGCGAGGTCGGCGTCAAGCCGCTTCGCGGTGGCCCTGGCGCGTACCACGCCGCCGACGTCGGGCGAGACGATCATCAGGTTGTCGCCGTTGTAGGTCTCGCTGATGTCCTTGACGATGACCGGCGCCGCGAAAAGGTTATCGGTCGGGATATCGAAGAAACCCTGAATCTGTCCGGCGTGGAGGTCGAGGGTCAGGACGCGGTTCGCGCCCGCCGTCGAGATCAGGTTGGCCACCAGCTTGGCCGAGATCGGCGTGCGCGGCCCGGGTTTGCGATCCTGCCGGGCGTAGCCGAAATAGGGCAGCACGGCGGTGATGCGGCGCGCCGAAGCGCGGCTCAGCGCGTCGATACAGACCAGCAGCTCCATAAGATTGTCGTTCGTCGGGTAGGAGGTCGACTGGATAACGAACACGTCCTCGCCGCGCACGTTCTCCTGGATCTCGACGAATACCTCCATGTCGGCGAAGCGGCGGATGCTGGCGCGCGTCAGCGGCATGTTGAGGTAGGCCGCAATCGCCTCGGCCAGCGGCCGGTTGCTATTGCCGGCGACCACTTTCATCCGCGCGTCCTTCTCGATGTGGGCTGCCGGCGTCGCTCAGGCGCACGATGAGATCGTATGCTCGCGCTGGCGCGGCGGACTGTAACAAGGGCGCTCCGACCTGTAAATGGGGCCTTCACCCGCCCTAGGAGCGTGCGCCGCAGAAAGGTCCGCGCGGCAAAGTTGATAGCGGACGGGTTGTGGGTGGATTTGCGCAGGGGGAAGTATGATCCGATACGCCAGTTGCGTGTGGGAACTCCCGATGCCGACCACGTTTCGTGCCTACCAGCCGGACCAACCCTTGCTTTTGCCGCCGGACTTGCAGGAGTGGGTTTCCCCAGGGCACCTGGCTCATCACGTCAGCGATGTGGTCGATGCACTGGACTTGACGGCGTTCTATGCGCCCTACGAGGGGGACGGTCGACGCAACGCCCCCTACGAGCCGTCGATGATGGTCAAGGTGCTGATCTATGCCTACGCGACGGGCACATTCTCCTCGCGCGCGGTGGCGAGGAAGCTGGAGGAGGATGTAGCGTTTAGGATGCTCGCGGCGGGCAACTTCCCGCAACATCGCACGGTATGTGAGTTCCGACGCCGACATCTGGCGGAGTTCAGCGAGCTGTTTGTGGGGGTGGTGCAGGTGGCGCGCGAGATGGGACTGGCGCGGTTCGGCAAGCTCTCGGTCGACGGGACGAAGGTGCGAGCGAACGCGAGCAAGCGCAAGGCGATGAGCTATGAGCGGATGGGCAAAGAGGCGGCTCGCTTGCAGGCGGAGATCGAGGCGCTGCTGACGACGGCGGGGATGGTGGACGCCGAAGAAGACGAGCGTTGGGGCGAGGATTTCCGGGGCGACGAGTTGCCCGAGGAGTTGCAACGCAGGGAGAAGCGCCTGGCGGCGATCCAGGCAGCCAAAGCGCGTTTGGAGGCGGCGCAACGCGGGCGCGACGATGAGCGCGGGCGCGAGCCGGGGCAGGACCGCAATCCCCGGGGCGGGCGGCCTTACAAGCGGGCCTACGGCGAGCCCGAGCCGAAGGCGCAGAGCAATTTCACCGATCCCGAGAGCCAGATCATGAAGACCAGCAGCGAGGGGTTCCAGCAGTGCTACAACGCGCAGATGGCGGTCGATGGGGAGCACCAGATCATCGTCGCGACTCAGGTGGGGCCACAGGCCAGCGACCAGGGTCAGCTGGTGGGGATGCTCGACGAGATCAACGAGACGTTTGGGGTCGAGCCTGCGGTGGTACTGGCCGATGCGGGCTACTGCAACGAGCCGGATCTGTTGGAGCTGGAAGATCGCGGCATCGACGCGCACGTAGCGCTGGGGCGTGAAGGCAAGTCCCAGGTGGCGGTCGACCCGGCCCGGCTCCCTGCCACGCACCGCATGGGTGAGAAACTGGCGAGCCCCGCGGGCAAAGCCCGGTACGCGCAACGCAAGTGGCTCTCGGAGGCGCCGAACGGGTGGATCAAGGAGGTGCTCGGATTCCGACGATTCAGCCTGCGAGGCTTGGCGAAGGTGCGCGGCGAGTGGGACCTCGTGTGCTTGGCGTTGAACATCAAGCGGATGGGGACGGTGGCCACGTGCTGAGGCAGGTGCTGGCCTGCCAACGCACTTGATCCGGGGCGCGCAGTGCCCATCGACCGCGTATGAAACGCGAATCTCTTCCCTTCCGGCCTTCCGGTCTGGGATTTCCATCCCAGAGTCGGGCGGGCCAGATATCCACACTCGGGCCAAAATCCCACCTCTCCGGCGGCCGCGCGCCAATCGCCCAACATCAAAACTTCTACGGCGCACGCTCCTAGAGGGCGCAGGTCGCGAGCAGGCCGAGGAACAGAAAGGCGAGAAACATCCATGCATAAGGCATCAGCCTGCCCCGGTCATGGCGCCAACACGATGGCCGAGAGGCCGAGGCCGAAGCGCTGCTGGCGGCGCTGCCGGGCCCGGCGATAGCTGAAGAAACGCGCCTCCTCGGTGCAGGTGTCGAGGCCGAGGTTCTCGATCGTCGCTATGCCGGCCGCCGCGAGCCGACGCGCCACGTAGGCCGCGAGATCGAACCTGAAGTGGCCGTCCTTCGCAGCCGGCACGAACAGCGCCGCCGCGGCCGGGTCATCGGCAAGGAAGGGGGCCGGAAACTCGGGCCCTACCTCATAGGAAGCCTGCGCGATGCAGGGGCCGACGGCGGCGACGATACGCTGCGGCCGGGCCCCGAGCCGCGCCATCGCCACCACGGCGGCCTCGATGACGCCCCCGAGGGCACCGCGCCAGCCGGCGTGAACGGCGCCGATCACGCGGGCGTCCGGTTCCGCTAGCAGTACGGGCGCGCAGTCGGCGGTAAGCACGCCGAGCGCCAAGCTGGGGACCGCCGTTACCAAGGCATCGGCGGGAGGCCGCGCCGCGTCCGCCCAGGCCTCGTGCACGGTGACGACGGTGGTTCCATGGTGCTGGCGCGCGGTGCACAGGGCTCCAGCGTCCGCGTCGACGTCGCGCGCGGCGCGTGCGCGGTTCACGACCACACGCTCGGGCCGATCGCCCGATTCGAGGCCGCAGTTGAGCGATTCGTAGTCGCCCTCGGAGACGCCGCCGACGCGGGTGGAGAAGCCATGGCGCGCGACCGCGACCTCGCTCAGCGACGCGCCGCGGACGCAAAGCCGCCCTTTAGCCATCGCGCTCGAATCCGGCGGGCGCGGGTTGGCCGCGCTCGGTGATCGCCATGACCTTGAACAGGCTGCCCATCCCGGCTGGGTCGGTCAAACGTGCGTGCGCGGCGTCGAGCTCGTCGAGCTGACCCCGGCACGCCCTCTTCTTGAGGGCGGCGACGCGGGCCGTGGCCCCGAGCGCGGTCAGGAATTTACCCTGCTCCACGGGGCCATGCACGTGGGCGCCGGCCGCCGTGGCCGCCTCAGCCAATGCCGCGAAATCAACGAGCGCACAGACGTCGGCCGAACCCGGCGCCTCGAGCACGGGGTGACCCCGGTGACGGCGCACCGCCTGCAATGTCTCGCGCGGGCCGCCGTCGGTGTAGCCGCAGTCGATAACGAGCGCGGCGCCGCCGAACTCGGTCACGCGCGCGCCGATGTCGGCGGCCAGCGCCCGGCCGGCGAGGCTCGCCTCGTAGACGCTGCCGAGCGGCGCGTCGCGTGCGTCGGCGCGGACGAGCCTCCCGCCGCTCGGTTCCGGCGCCAGGGCGAAGCCTAGGCGCTCGCCGTCGGGCGAGGCGCCGATGCGACGCTCGCACCAGCCGGCGCGGGTGCGCTGGAGCTGATGCACGGGCAGCGCATCGAAGAACTCGTTCGCGATCACCAGCAGCGGGCCGGGCGGCACCGCGGCGAAATGCTCGTGCCAAGCCGGCGTGACCGGCGGGGCCGCGTGCGCGAGCGCGTCGCGCTGTCGCGCAACCAGCGCCGGACCGATCTCCACCAGGTGCAGCTCGATGGCCGCGTGCAGACCCGCCTGGGCGCCCATCGCGCGCCATGCGTCGGCGATCAGCGTGCCGCGTCCTGGGCCGAGTTCGACGAGCTTGATGTGCGTCGGGCGACCCATGGCGGCCCAACGCTCCGCGCACCACAGGCCGACGAGCTCGCCAAAAACCTGGCTGACCTCGGGAGCGGTGATGAAATCGCCTTCCTGCCCCAGCGGATCGCCCCTCATGTAGTAGCCGTGGCGCGGATGGGCGAGCGCTTCCGTCATGAAGCGGGCGACGCTGATGGGCCCTTCGGCGCGAATGAGGGCCACGAGCTCGCGGCCGAGGGCGCTCACGCGGCGGCTCCGGCTTGGGGCTTGGCGCGCGCTATGAGATAGGCCCCCGCAATAAGCAGGGGCAGCGACAGCAGCTGGCCTATGGTGACGCCGGCAAACAGGAAGCCGAGATACGCGTCGGGCTCGCGGAAGAGCTCGCCAGCGGGCCGTACGACGCCGTAGCCCGCGAGGAAGGCGCCAGTGAGCAGGCCGCGCCGCGCGAACAGCGCGGGCCGTCGCGACACCCACCGCAAGAGCACGAACAGGGCGAGGCCCTCGAGCGCCGCCTCGTAGAGCTGGCTCGGGTGGCGCGGCGCCGGCCCGCCCGCGGGAAACACCATCGCCCACGGCGCGTCGCTCGCGCGACCGTAGAGCTCGCCGTTGACGAAGTTGGCGAGGCGGCCGAGGAACAGGCCGATGGGCGTCGCGCAGGCAATGAGGTCGGCGATGCCGAGAAGGTTGAGTTGGCGGCGGTAGGCGAAGAGGACGAGCGCCGCGGTGACGCCGAGCAGGCCGCCATGAAACGACATGCCACCGCGCCATATCATGAGGAGTGCCAGTGGGTCGCCCGCGTAGTAGGCGCTGTTGTAGAACAACGCGAAGCCGAGGCGCCCGCCGAGCACCACGCCCAGGGTCGCCCACACCAGAAACTCATCGACCTCGCGCCCGTCCATGGCGGCGCCCGGGAGGCGCGCCAAGCGGGATACGTATCGCCAGCCCAGCAGCAGGCTGGCGATATAGGCGAGCGCGTACCAGCGGATCGCAAACGGCCCGAGCTCGATGAGCACGGGGTCGATGGCGGGGAAGGCGATGACGGGCAGGGGAGCGAGCGCAACCATCGGGGCCTGCGGCGCCGGCGCTTGCATAACGCGTCGGGCGTCTCGTTATAGGCGCGCGCCGGCACGGCCGCAAGCCGGGCCGCCAAGCGGGCCGGGCGGGGCCTTGCGCGCGACCCGGTATCGCCCGTATCGTGGGCGCCATACGATGCAGACCGACAACCGATTTCTCGATGATTTCGCCCGCGTCGCCGCGAGCGTCGTGGGGACGCTGCAGAACGTGCGCGGCGACGTGAGTACGCGCCTGCGTCAACAGTTCGAGCGTATCCTCGCCAACATGGACCTCGTCACCCGCGAGGAGTTCGAGGCCGTGAAGGCCATGGCGGCGGTGGCGCGCGCCGAAAACGAGGCCCTAGCCGCGCGGCTCGAGGCGCTGGAGGGGGATCCGCGCGCACGCCCGAAGGCCGGGGCCGCCAAGCGCGCTGCCGCCGGCGAGCCGCGGTCCAAGGCTGCCGCCGCCAAGCGGGCGCCCCCGGCCAAGAAGAAGAGTCCGGCCAAGAAGGCGCCGGCGCGAGCTGGCACCCCCAAGCCTCGAACGCGGGGCCGGAAGCCTCGTTGAGCCGATCCGCCGGGCCGCCCACGCGATGCCTCGGGCGCTCCCCAGAAGGGGGGTTGCGCCTCCGCCCTATCTCTGGCACGGTACATTTTGTAGTGTGTGTTTAACGCGACCATACTAAATCTTGCTTGGTGGCGGAGCCCCATGGGCCTTTTCCACTGGCCTTCCCAAGGACAAGCCGCACTTCCCATTTGAGGAGGAACCCGCCATGGCGTCGATCGCGACCGCAGGCGGCCCGGCCCTGATCAATCCCCTCGATCGCATCGAGGAGATGGTCTCCGCAAACGATTGGCCGTTCGACCGTGCGAACGAGCAGGAGTTGATGGTCGGGATCAACGGCGGGTGGTGCCCCTACCAACTATGGTTCGGCTGGCGCGACGATCCCGGCGTGCTGCAATTTTACTGTGGCTTCGACATGAAGGTGCCCGAGGCCAAACAGTCCAATGTGTGCGCCCTGTTGGCGCGCATCAACGAAGCGATCTGGATGGGCCACTTCGCGGTCAATTTCGCCGACGGTACGGTGATGTTCCGCCACGCCCAGGTGCTGTTCCCGGACGCCGCCGCGGCTCCGTACGAAACGCTGATCGATCTCGCGCTGACCGAGTGCGAGCGCTACTACCCCGCGTTCCAGTTCGTCATCTGGGGCGGCAAGCCGGCCGCCGAGGCCATCGCCGCGGCGCTTCTCGATACCCAGGGCGAAGCATGAGCGTGCGGCCGCTGCTGGTTGGCGGCGGCAAGATGGGGAGCGCACTCCTCGCCGGATGGCTCGACCACGGCATCGCCGGCGCGGCCATAACGATCGTCGAACCCGATGCCGAAGCCCGCGCCCGTGCCGCCGCCCTTGGCGTCCGGGTGTGCGGCGATGTGGCCGAACTGCAGAGCGACCACGGCGCCAACATCGTCGTCTTCGCCATCAAGCCGCAGGCGATGGCGGCGGCGCTCCCGGCCTACCGGCGATTCGCATCGGGCGCAGTCTTCCTGTCGATCGCCGCGGGCCAGACGATTGCCGGCCTCGAGCGCCACCTCGGGGCGGCGGCGGTGGTCCGGGCGATGCCCAACACACCGGCGGCGGTCCACCGCGGCATCGCCGTCGCCTGCGCCAATTCGCGGGTCGATGGCCCCGAGCGCGACGCCTGCGGCGGCCTCCTCGCCGCCGTCGGCGAGGTGGTGTGGGTCGACGACGAGAGCCTGATGGACGCGGTGACGGCGACGTCGGGGAGCGGGCCGGCCTACGTCTTCCTGTTGATCGAGTGCCTCGCCGGGGCCGGCGCGGCCGCCGGGCTCCCCGCCGACCTCGCCATGCGCCTGGCGCGGGCCACGGTAACGGGCGCCGGCGAACTCGCCTACCGCGACGATGCCGAGGCCGCGGCGCTGCGCCGTAACGTGACCAGCCCCGGCGGCACCACCGAGGCCGCGCTCGAGGTGTTGATGGCGGCCGACGGGCTGCAGCCGCTCATGACCCGCGCGGTCGCGGCCGCGGCTACACGGGCGCGCGAACTCGCGAGCTAAGCGCCGGTGGCTGCCGGCCACCAGTTGCGCCGCCCTCCAGCGCGGGCCTATGATGGGACCGGTGCCACGGGAGGCCGGCGATGGCAAGACAGGCACGGGCCGCACGGCCGCGAAAGGGCGATGCCGAGCGCATCCTCGATACCGCGCTCGAGCTTGCCGCCACCGAGGGCTGGAGGCGGCTGACGCTGGCCCGGATCGCGGCCGCCGCCAAGGTCTCGCTCGCCGAGCTTTACAGCCACTATCCCTCGCGGCGCGCGCTGCTCGCCGCCTTTTTTGCTCGCGTCGACGCGAGCATGGTGGCTGGCGCGTCCACGCCGGGTGAGGGCGAGCCCGAAGAGGCCTCCGCCCGCGACCGATTGTTCGACCTCATCATGCGCCGACTCGATGCGCTCGACACCCACAAGGCTGCGGTCGCGTCGATCCTGCGCGATGCGCGCTCGGACCCGGTCGTGCTGTGCGATAGTTGCGGGCCGTTTCGGCGGTCATTGAGATGGATGCTGGAGTGCGCGGGCCTCAGCCCGTCCGGCCTATCGGGTGTTATCGCCACAAAGGGGCTGGCGGTGATCTACGCGAACACGCTGCGGGTGTGGCTGCGCGACGACAGCGATGACAAGGGCCGGACCATGGCGACGCTGGACCGCCAGCTGCGCGGTGCCGAGACGCTGGTCCGCATGGCCAGCTCGTGGTGCGGCCGCGGGCGACAGGCGCATCCCGCCACTTAAGGCCGCCGTGGCAAGCGAGGTCGCACCGCCGATCGCGTTCGAGGCGTTCCTCAGGGTCGACATTCGCGCCGGCACGATCCTCAACGCCGAGCCGCACGCGGAGGCGCGCAACCCGGCCTACCGCCTGAGCATCGATTTTGGTCCCGATATCGGTATCAAGAAGTCGTCGGCTCAGGTCGCCGCGCTGTACCAGGCCGATGAGCTGAAGGGGCGGCAGGTCGCCTGTGTCGTCAATTTCCCGCCGCGCCAGATCGGCAAGCTCATGTCGGAGGTGTTGGTGCTCGGTTTTCCCGATGCGCGCGGCGCGGTGAGCCTGGTCACGGTATCGCCGTCGGTACCCAACGGCGGCCGGCTGTTCTAAACCGCGCTTCCACGGTCCACGGCGGGCCGCGTGGTGCGAATCCGTCTTTACGCGCTATACTCCGCATCCGCCGCATCCGCCGCGTCCGCCGCGTCCTACGCGGAGTCACGTATTCACCCATGCCCCTCGCGCGTCGCAGCCTCGTTCGCCACATCATTAGCGGTGTCCTTGTCGCGAGCGCGGCGACTCTGGTGGCCACGCCGGCGCCACGCCTGGCGACGGCCGGACCCCTCCACAGCCACGAGCCGGCTAGCAGTCGGCAGGCCGCTCGACGCTCATTCTGCTTGAAGCGGCCCGCAACGCTCGTTGGCGAATTTGCGGAATCTTGTAGGCGCGCACCGGCGTGGCGCGACGGCGTGCCAGCCACCGAGCGCCCAAAAAGGGGAGCAAAATGGAGCTCAAATCAGCTTTCAGGCTTGAACTGGAGGAAGCCGTCTCCGGCCACCATACGATCAACCACCCGCTCTACGTGAAGTGGAGTCAGGGTGAGCTGAGCAAGGCCTGCATGATGGGCACCCTGGCCGAAACCTACCATTGGATCACCAACCTGCTCCCGGCGGCGTTTCTCCAAATTGCCTCAAAGGCGCCGCAGGACGTGGTCGACCTGGAACTGGAGAATCTCGCCGAGGAGTTCGACCCGAAGAACCCTCATCCCGCACTGTTCCTTCGCTTTATTGACGCCTGCGGCTACGATTCCAACGAGACCAAAGCAGGGCGCGGATTGGCCTCGACAAATCTGTGGTGCAACTGGCAGCTCAGCGTGTGCCGGGAACAGCCGTGGCAGGCGGGCGTTGCCGCCACTCACGTCGGCAGCGAGTTTCAAGGCGCCGGGACGATGTCGAGTATCCTGCCAGCCTTGCGCGAGAAGTACAAATTCGACGAGCACGATATCGAGCACTTCTGGCTCCACGGCGAGGTCGACGTCAAACACGGCGGCTCGGCCATGGATTCATTGGAGCGCCATTGTACAACCCGCGAGCTCAAGGACATGGCGGTCCACTACGTTGCCGAATGCGCACGGATGAAATGGTTTTTCACGGATTGCATCTACCTGCATTACGAGCAAGGCGCCTTTAACCAACCCCGGAAGAATTGAGTATGTCTTTCGCAGTGCAGTTCTCGATCTACTACCAACTCTTAGTTGCGGAGACCTAAACCCCTCGGAACCGCAAGGGACGGAGAACCAAATGAAGATTACTTCTCGGATACTGCAAATATCGTTGGTCGCCGCGGGACTCCTCGGCGCAGCGACGCACTCGCACGCGCAAGACGTGACGCTCCGGTTCAACAATTGGATGCCGCCCACGCACTGGTTCACCGTGAGAAACTTCGTGCCGTGGGCGACGAAGATCGAAGAGGTCACCGAAGGCCGGGTAAAGGTCGAGCTCACCAAGTCGTCGCTCGGTGCCCCCGGCCGGCAGTTCGAGATTGCCCGTGATGGCGTCGCCGACATCACCTGGGCGGCCCATGGTTACTCGGCCGGCCAGTTCGATCTGACCCGCATCGCCGAGCTGCCGTTCATCACCAAAAGCGCCGAAGCCATGACGGTCGCCCTATGGCGCGTGTATCAACAGTCTCCGGAGATGCAGCATGAGCATCGCGGCGTGAAGGTGCTGGGATTCTGGTTGCAGAGCCCAGGCATACTCTTCACGAAAGATGAGCCGATCCGGAAGATCGACGACTTCCAAGGGCTTACGCTGCGCGTCGCGACACCGGCGATCTCGGACATGAGCAAGGCGCTGGGCGCGGTCCCCGTCGCCGAATCAGCCCGCGTCGTCTACGAATTGCTCTCGAAGGGAGTCGTGGACGGGGCCTTCTTCAACACCGATGCGTGGTCCTCGCTCAAGCTGGAGAAGTTCATTCATGCCTTGACCGAGGTTCCCGGCGGATTCTACTCGGCGAGCCTGTACGTCGTTATGAACCCGGCAGCGTGGAACAAGATATCGACAAAGGATCAGCGCGCCATTACCGCCTGTTGCACGGGCGAGGCGATGGCGGCCATGTTCAGCGGCAACTGGGACGAGGAAGCGGCGATCGCGCGAGCGGAAATGGTCAAAGCCGGTGCGAAGGTCCACGTACTTGGAGATGCCGAGGTGACGGCCCTACGCGACAAGCTCGAGTTTCTGGAGCAGGATTGGTACGCCCGGGCCACCAAGAGCGGCCTTGACGGTAAGGCGGCCATGAAGATGCTCCTCGAGGAGCAGGACAAGTACATCAGCTCCAAGAAATGACGGGCTGGGCCTACGCGGGTGGTCGGTTCGTTGCGGACCGGCGCCCCGCCGCAGGCCGGCGTCGCCGGCGATCCGACGCCGCGGCACGGGCGTCGCGCGGGCCATGACCGAAACAAGAGGCGTCGAACAACAACCCCCGCTTCCGTCCGCGTCCGCGCCGACCCGATTCCTCGAGCGAACGCTGGGCATGCTCGCGGCGGGCATCATTTTCTTCATGATGTGCCTTACTTTCGCGCATGTCCTCGGCCGCTACGTTTTCCTAACGCCCGTCCCTGCGGCTTATGAAATCACCCAGCTCGTGCTGGGCGTCTCGGTTTTCGCCGGCCTGCCGTTGGTCAGCGCCCGCGAGAGCCATGTCACGATTTCTCTGCTCGACAACATCGTCTTCGGCTCGAGCAAGTGGATTCAGTCGGTCGGCGTCAACCTGTTCGGCGCCTGTGTCCTGGGCGTGTTGAGCTGGCGGCTGTGGGTCATGGGCGATGGTCTCGCCGAATACAACAATATGAGCGCGTTTCTACGCATACCGATGGCGCCGCTGGCCTACTTCATGAGCGTCGCATCGGGCCTTACCGCGGTGATCCAAATGGCCCTCGCCTGGCGCTATCTGCGGCAGCGCTTGGCGAAGTCACCCGCCCGGCCCTAGTCGATGGAGGCGTCTCTCGCGCTGGCGCTGGCGGGCTTTGCCGCCCTGTTTACTCTGCTCTTCCTTGGCGTGCCCCTTGCCTTCGGAATGGCGAGCGTGGGGGCCGTCGCCTTCGCGTTCCTGGTAGGCGTCGGACCCTCCCTTGCAATGGTCGCGCAGATCGCCTTCGACACCGTCATTACCTATAGCTTTTCGGTCCTCCCCCTGTTCATCCTGATGGGCAGCTTTGTATCGAAGTCGGGGCTGTCGCAGGAGCTCTACGACGCGGCCTACGCCTTCCTGGGCCACCGAAGAGGTGGCCTGGCCATGGCGACCATTGCCGCGTGCGGCGGATTTGCCGCTGTGTGCGGCTCCAGCCTCGCCGCCGCGGCCACCATGAGCAAGGTCGCCATGCCGCCGATGCGGCGCTACGGCTACGCCGACAGTCTCGCGACCGGCGCCATCGCCGCGGGCGGCACCCTCGGCATCCTGATCCCGCCGAGCGTGGTTTTGGTCATCTACGGCATCATGACGGAAACCGATATCGGCAAGCTGTTCATCGCCGGCATCGTTCCTGGAATCCTCAGCATCACCCTCTACATCGGCGCGATCAGCATCATGACGCGGATCAATCCGAGCATCGGCCCGCGGGGCGAGCGCGTGAATTGGCGCGGCCGGCTTCACGCGCTACGCGCGGTATGGGGGATCCTCGTTCTTTTCATCATCGTATTGGGTGGGATTTACTTCGGCGTGTTCACGCCGACGGAGGCCGCCGGCATCGGGGCCAGCGGCGCCTTTTTGTTTGCGCTGGCGCGGCGCAGACTGAGCGTGCGCGGCGTGATCGAAGTCCTGATGGAGACGGCTCAGATCACATCGATGATGTTCATCGTCCTGATCGGCGCCATTCTGTTCTCCAACTTCCTCGAGGTTTCGGGCCTGCCGAGGATGATCGCGGAGTGGATCGCCACGCTCGAGGTCGCGCCGATTGTCGTCATTCTCGTCATATTGGCCATCTACATCGGGCTCGGCTGCGTCTTGGAGAGCCTGTCCATGATGTTGCTAACCCTGCCTATCTTCTATCCGGTGGCGCAGGCGCTGGGCTTCGATCTCGTGTGGTTCGGCATCCTGGTCGTGGTCGTTATCGAAATCGGCTTGATTACGCCGCCCATCGGCGTGAACGTATTCATGCTCAAGGCCATGCTCCCGGATGTGCCGGTGACATCCATTTTCCGGGGCGTCGCGCCGTTCATAGGCGCCGACTTCGTAAGGCTGGCGCTGCTCCTGTTCGTGCCCGGGATCGTCATGTTCCTGCCTAACCTGATGTAGGGTGGCTCCTATGAGGTCGGGCAAGCGCGTACGCGGTTTGAGGCGGCATTAACGGCGGAGGGCATGATGGCAACGCTGTATTCGGGCGGGCTCGTGTTTGACGGGAGCGGCACCCTCCTCGAACGGCACGGGGTTCTCGTCGAGGGCGAGCTCATCGAGCGCGTCGCGCCGGCACAGGAGTTCGAGGGCTTCGCGGGCGAACGGGTCGATACGACGGGAATGACCGTCCTTCCCGGCCTCATCGATTGCCACGTGCATCTGGTGTTCTCAGGCGGGCCCGATCCCTTCCACGTTATGATCCGCCGCACGCCGGGACAGATCGTACTCAGCGCCCTCGATAACGCACAGGCGACGCTGCGCGGCGGCGTCACGGCGATACGCGACTGCGGCGGCAAGGATTTCCTCGAATTCGCCGTACGTGACGCCTGCAACCAGGGGCGGTTCGTTGGGCCCACCATCCGCGCCTCGGGCCACATGATTTGCATGACCGGCGGCCACGGCCGCCAAATGGCGACCGTCGCCGATGGCGTCGATGGCGTGGTCAAGGCGGTACGCTATCAAATTCAGGCTGGCTGCGACGTTGTCAAGATTATCGCCACGGGCGGGCTCAGTACGCCGGGCGTCAACCCCGAGGACGCTCACTACAGCGCGGCCGAGGTCGCGGCAGCCATCGCCGAGGGGCACCGCTTTCATAAGCCCGGTGCCTGTCACGCGATGGGCCGGGACGGTATCCTCAACTCGGTCCGCGGCGGCGCCGATTCGGTCGAGCATGGCGTGTTCATGGACGAGCAATGCGTCGAGGAGATGCTCGAGAGCGGCACCTACCTCGTCGCCACGCTGTCGGTGATCAACAACATGCTGCACGGCCGCGATCACGGCCTCCCGAGCGAGGCCGTCGAGAAGACCGAGCGGGTCGTCGAGCGGGGTCGGCAATCGGTAAAGATGTTCTATGATGCCGGCGGCAAGCTCGCGATGGGCACCGACGCCGGCACTCAGCTGACCGATCACGGCGACAACGCGCTCGAGCTCAAATTCCTTGTCGAGGCAGGTGTGCGGCCCGCGGATGCACTGGTGGCGGCCACCGGCAACGCCGCCGACCTCAATCGTTTCACCGACCGCGGGCGCATCTCGGATGGCCAGTACGCCGACCTCCTGATCGTTGACGGTAATCCGGTCGACGACATCATGATGGCGGCGCAACGCCGCAACCACCGGGCGGTCGTCAAGAATGGCGCTGTCGTCGCGGGAAGCATGACTTCAAACATACCCGCCGGTTGAGATAGGGCGACGAGAACCGCATCACCCGCAGACCGCCGGCTCGGCATTTATCTCGTCCGCACCCTCGCCGCGAGGCTCGGCCCCGGGGCGCGGTGCGGAAGTCACCAGCCCTTGCTAGTAGCTGTCCCCGTTCAGGGCTTCCCATACCAGGCGCTGGAAATGATGGGTACCATGCGCGCTGCGCCAACTACGCTCGCGGTCGACCATCAGCCGGCCCTGCACGTAGCCGCGCGCCTTGAGCCCCTTCTGCTGGCTGACCATGGCGGTGATGTCCTCGGCCATGAAGCGGTCGCGGTAGTTGGCGATGTGGCCCAGGTCGGCCGCGTCCGGCGGGTCGTTGAGGCAGAAATTGTCGAGCCGCTCAGTGTACCTCGGCACCGCCTGGGCCTTGGGGTGGGAGACCCGCCCGTTGAAGAGGGCGCTCGGAAGCGGTTCGCATCGGAAGGGCCTTTGTTTGCGCGCCTCTCTATGTCCGCTAATGGCTACAAGGGGAAGTCACAGCGAGCAGTCCGCGACGACCGGTCGATCGTGTCCCGGCGCGTGGTGTAAGAGCGTTGCGCTCTACGCGGCTCCCGGCGGGTAGGGCCGGGACGTTCAGGCTGCCACGGTGGGCAGCGTGATGGGGACACCATCGCTCAGCGGAGCGATGGATTCCAGCGTCATGTATCTCCTTGAGACGGCCCACTCATCGTTCTGCTCGAGAAGGATGGCGCCGACGAGCCGTGTGATGGCGGCTTCGTTGGGAAAGATGCCGACGACGTTGGTGCGGCGCTTGACCTCGGCATGGAGCCGTTCGATCGGGTTTGTGGAGTGCAATTTCTGGCGGTGCTCCCTGGGGAAGCTCATGTAGGCGAGGACGTCGTGCTCGGCTTCGTCCATGAGAACTGCCAGCTTGGGCACCTTGGGCCTGAGCTGGTCGGCGACCTGACGCCACTGGGCCTTCGCGCTGTCGGCGTCCTCCTGGGCGAAGGCGGTGGCGACGAAGGCGGAGACGACGCGCCGGCCCTGGCGGCCGGCATGGGCCAGCAGGTTGCGGGCGAAGTGCACGCGGCAGCGCTGCCATGTGGCGCCGAGGATCCGGGTCGCGGCGGCCTTCAGGCCCTTGTGGTCGTCGGAGATCACCAGCTTCACGCCGCGCAGCCCGCGCCGGGCCAGCGAGCGCAGGAACTCGGTCCAGAAGGTCTCGGCCTCCGACGCGCCGATCGCCACGCCCAGGACCTCGCGGCGGCCTTGGTCGTTGACGGCCACAGCCACGGTCACCGCGACCGAGACGATGCGTCCGGTCTGGCGCACCTTCACGTAGGTGGCGTCGAGCCACAGATAGGGCCAGTCGCCCTCCAGCGGTCGATCGAGGAAGCCGTTGACCTTATCGTCGATCTCGCCGCACAGCCTGGAGACCTGGCTCTTGGAGGCGCCCGACATCCCCATCGCCTGAACCAGATCGTCGACCGAGCGGGTCGACACCCCCTGGATGTAGGCCTCCTGGATCACCGCAGCCAGCGCCTTCTCGGCCATCCGCCGCGGCTCCAGGAAGCCCGGGAAGTAGCTTCCCTTCCTCAGCTTCGGGATCTTCAGCTCGACCGTGCCGGCCCGCGTCTCCCAGGACCGGTCGCGGTAGCCGTTGCGATGGGTGATACGATCCGCCGAGCGCTCGCCGTGCCCGGCGCCGGTCAGGCCCTCAACCTCCAGTGCCATCAGCCGCTCGGCCGTGAAGCCGATCATCTCGCAAAGCAGATCGGCATCGGAGCTCTTCTCCAAAAGCGCGCGCAGGGTCATCATGTCCTGGGTCATCGTGGTTCTCCTTCGGGTCAGGTTGGTTTGCACTAGCCCAACCCTAAACCGGAACCGCGATGGCCTCCGCTGTGGATAGCCGGCTTGCCTACGCCAGACTCTCGGCGGTCGCTACGGCAAGCCGCCTACCCACAGCTACCAGAGGCTCCAACAACTCCTACACCACGTCCTGGGACACGACCCGACCGGTCCTGGCCGCGAAGCAGAACCGGAACTGGGGCCAAGACCGAATTCGTTGACGCGTTTACACAGAAATTACGCAGCCGCTGGCTAGCGCCGGACGTAACTGGTGCTAAGTCCTTGAAAAGCTGGTGCCCAGGGGCGGATTCGAACCACCGACACGCGGATTTTCAGTCCGCTGCTCTACCAACTGAGCTACCTGGGCGAGGGCGTCGGGCGCCCCGCCTTATAAGGAAGTCCGCCGGGCCTGTCGAGCCCCCGCGGGCGGCGCGGCCGGGACCCCGGCAGCCCTCGGGTGCTACGCCGCGGCCAGGGCCGCGCCGTAGAGCCGGAGGCAGTTGTCCCACAGGATCTTGCGCTTCGAATCGCGGCCCACACGGGGCTGCGCGAGGAAGGCATCGACCCCGTGCGGAAACGGGCCGTAGGCGTGCGGATAATCGATCGACATCACGAGATTGTCGTCGCCTAGCGCATCGATGACGGCGGCCAGCGAAGCCTCGTCCGCATCGGCGCCGACGACGCATTGGCGCTGGAAATACTCGCTCGGCAGCGCCGACAGCCGAACCTTCTCGCCGCCGCCATACTTGCGCCACTGGTCGTCGAGGCGGCCGAGCCACCACGGCAGCCAGCCACAATTGCCCTCGAGAAAGCCGAGCCGCAGATCGGGGAAGCGCTCGAGCACGCCGCCCGCCGTCATCGCCGCGAGGGCCAGCATGAGTTCGAGCGGGAAGGCGGAGGCGTGGTTGAGCGTGCGGAAATTGACGTGGCCGCGAAAGCGGTTGGCGACGTAGTCGGCGGACGCGGCGCCGCTCGTGCCATGAAAGACGAGGGCGACCCCGAGGCGCGCGACCTCGCGCCACAAGACGTCGCACTCGGGATCGTGCAGCGAGACGATGGCGGCTGGCGCGAGGCGCCGCCGATCGGTCGCGCAATAGCCGGCCAGCCAGTCGTTGAAGGCGGCGCAGCAGGCGATGGCGTAGCCCGCCTCCAGGTCGTCGATCGATACCACCATGTGGGCGAAGGTGCGGTAGACGACGGTGCGGTCGATGCCCTCCGCGTCCATCGCCGCCAACATCGAGGCGGCATCGTAGCCGCGCTCGCGGATCGCGCGGTATACGCCCTCGCGCGGCGCATCGAGCGAGGCCTGCGGGCCGGCCACGTCGTCGGCCTGGGCCCAGGGCGGAATGATGGTGCCGCGCACGTTCCAGTGTGGGAAGTTGGTGGGGCTCCAGCCGAGATATTCGGGCATGTCGGCGCGGTAGCGCGGATCGGGGCAGGCGGCGTAGACCTCGGCGCCCTCGATCACGTGCATGTCGCTGTCGAAAACGCGCAAGCCCTCCTTCATGGCGGATCGTCGTCGGGTGCAGGGGCGCGCGGTGCGGCGCTCTCGTCGCTCTCCTCGCCCATCGGCTCGCCGGCGATCGCGTAGGCGCCGCCGAGCCAGCGCCCGAGGTCCGCATCGGCACAACGGCCGCTGCAGAAGGGGCGGTAGCGGGCGGCGCGCGGGCCGCCGCAGATGGGACAGCTCGATGACGATGCGCGCTTGCTCATGGCTCTCGGGCCAACCTCGTCGCGAGCCTACCATCACGACGCACGGCCCGCGAGAACGGCGCGTGGCTCACGGCCACCTGTAGCCGCAACCGGCCAGCAGCGCGACCGTCTCGGTCAAGGGCAGGCCGACGACGCCGGTGTAGGAGCCGTTGATCGCCTTGACGAGGGCCGCGGCGGCACCCTGAATAGCGTAGCCGCCGGCCTTGCCGGACCACTCACCGCTGGCGAGGTAGCAGGCCACCTCGCGCGCATCCAAACGCTTGAAGGCGACCCCCGTGGTGACCACGCGCTCATGCAGGCCACCGTCCGGATCGACCACCGCGATGGCGGTGTGAACGTCGTGGCGCCGTCCCGAGAGGCGCTTCAAGCAGGCACGGGCTTGGGCCTCGCTCGCCGCCTTGGGCAAGGCGCGGCGCCCGCATGCCACGACCGTGTCGGCGGCGAGCACGAAGGCGCCCGGGTGCCGACCCGCGACCTGAAGCGCCTTGCTGCGCGCCAGGCGCTGCGCGCACGCGCGCGGATGCTCGCGGGGGCGCGGTGTCTCGTCGATGTCTGCGGGGCTGACGGCAGCCGGTACGATGCCGGCTTGGCCCAGTAGCTCGAGGCGGCGCGGCGAGGCCGATGCCAGAGCCAGCTTGGGGGCTGGCTTAGAGCCGGCGCCAGCCTGCTCGGCCATACGGCCTACTTGTAGCGGAAAGTAATGCGGCCCTTGGTGAGGTCGTAGGGCGTCAGCTCGACGAGGACCTTGTCCCCGGCGAGGACGCGGATGCGGTGCTTGCGCATCTTGCCCGCGGTGTGGGCCAAGACCTCGTGCTCGTTCTCCAGCACGACTCGGAACATGGCGTTGGGCAGCAATTCCGTCACCGTGCCGGGCATTTCGAGGAGTTGTTCCTTCGCCATACGTTCTCCATTCGTTCGCTCGACCGAGCATCCAAGATGCGCACGGAGGGGTCGAAAATCAAGGTAATTGATGGCGTGCGCCGGGCCCCTCAATCCGACGCGGCCAAGCGCAGGGCCACCGCGCGCGCGTGGGCGGGCAGGCCTTCGGCCCCGGCTAGGGTCATGGCGGCCGGGCCGACGGCGGCGATGGCGCGGGAATCGCAGCGGACCAGGGAGGTGCGCTTGATGAAGTCGAGGACCGACAGGCCCGACGCGAAGCGCGCGTTGCCGCCCGTGGGCAGCACGTGGTTGGGTCCGGCGACGTAGTCGCCGATCGCCTCGGGCGTGTAGCGGCCGAGAAAAATGGCGCCGGCGTGGCGCACCTGGGCGGCCAGCGCCTCGGGGTCGTCAACGGCGAGCTCGAGGTGCTCGGGCGCGATACGGTCGATCAGCGCCGGCGCCTCGGCGAGCCTCGCGACACGAATGATGGCGCCGTGGCGCTCCCAGCTCGCGCGCGCGATGTCGGCGCGAGGGAGCTCGGCGAGCAGCCGCTCGACCTCCGTGGCAACGCGCTCGGCGAGCCCGGCATCGTCGGTGATGAGGATCGCCTGCGCCGCCTCGTCATGCTCCGCCTGTGACAGCAGGTCGGCGGCAATCCAGGCCGGGTCGCTATCACCGTCGGCGACGACGAGGATTTCGGAGGGCCCGGCGATAAGATCGATCCCGACCTGGCCGAAAAGCCGGCGCTTGGCCGCGGCGACGTAGACATTGCCCGGGCCGACGATCTTATCGACCGCGGCAATGGTCGCGGTGCCATGGGCGAGGGCGGCGATGGCCTGGGCACCGCCGATCCGGTAGACCTCCTCGATCCCGGCGATGCGCGCCGCCGCCAACACCAGCGGGTTGATCTCGCCGCGCGGCGCTGGGGCCGCCATCACGATGCGCTCGACGCCGGCCACGCGCGCCGGCAGAGCGTTCATGAGCACGGTGCTCGGGTAGGCCGCCTTGCCCCCCGGCACGTAGATACCGACCGTCGCCAGCGCCGTCCAACGGACCCCGAGCTCGACCCCGGCGGTGTCGCGGGCCATGCCATCGGCGGGGCGCTGCGGCTCGTGATAGGCGATGATGCGCTCGGCCGCGAACTGCAGCGCCGCGACCGCCTCTGCAGGCGCCCGTTGCGCGGCCGCCTCGATCTCGTCGGGCGCGATCCGCAATGTCTCCGCAGTCAGGGTGACCTGATCGAACTTGGCGCTGTAGTCGATGAGTGCCGCGTCGCCACGCGCGGCGACGTCCGCGAGGATCGGCTCAACGCTCGCGGCGGCGGCATCGAGGGCACCGCGCCGGTTCGAGACCAGCGCGCCGAAGGCGGCGTCGAAATCTGACGCGCCCGAGTCGAGCCTAAGCGCCATCGACGACTCTTCGCAAGCGATCGACCCAGCCACCGAGTTCGGTTGGCCGCGTCTTCACGGCCGGCCGATTGATGATCAGTCGCGAGGAGACATCCACGATGTGCTCAACCTCGACGAGCCCGTTCGCCCTCAGCGTGGCTCCCGAGTCGACGAGGTCGACGATCCGCCGGCACAGGCCGAGGCGCGGCGCAAGCTCAACGGCGCCATTGAGCTTGATGCACTCGGCCTGCACGCCGCGGGCGGCGAAGTGGCGGCGCGTGATCTCGGGGTATTTGGTGGCCACACGAACGTGACTCCAGCGCGCCGGATCGTCGTCCACCATCAAGGCCGCGGGCTCGGCGACGCACAGGCGGCACCGCCCGACGCCGAGATCGAGCGGGGCGAAGATCTCGGCGTAGTCGAACTCCATCAGGACGTCGTTGCCGGCGACGCCGAGCTGGGCCGCACCAAAGGCAACGAAGGTAGCGACGTCGAAGCTGCGCACGCGGATGATCTCGAGCTGCGGCTCGTTGGTCGCGAATCTGAGCTGGCGCGATTCCGGATCGGCGAATTCTGGCTCCGGCTCGACGCCGGCGGCCCGCAGCACCGGAAGCGCCTCGTCGAGAATGCGCCCCTTGGGCAGCGCGAGGACGAGTGGCTCGTTCGCACTCACGACTCGCTCCCGCTCTCGCCCGGCGCATCGCCCGCGGCGACCGGCGCCGCTGTCGGCGCGTTCTTGGTTCGCGGGCTCTGCTCGTCGTCGAAGTGACCCGGCTTGTGCTTGGCCGGCCAGGGCTCACCAAGGTCCTCGAGGTGGCCATCGATGCACTCGACCTCGAGCCGTATGGCGGCGGCGCCGCCGAAGACCAGCGTGAGTGTGGCCGCCCCCTCCTCGCCCGGATCGCAGGCAATCGTGAGCAGCGACAGAACCTCGTTCTTGCTCACGCGCTCGAGCCCCTGGGTCTTGACGGCCAGCACCGAGTCGAAATGTACGCCGCATCTGACCCGCTGGTACACGTCGCCTGTTGCATCGGCCTCCGTCTCGGCCTCCCAGCAAAAGCGGTTGAGGACGGCGGCGAACCGGCGCTGCCTCGGCAGGTAGCTCATCGCCCCGTAGGGGACGAGGGCGTCCTCGAGGCAAGCGGCGAGGACCCGCAGGTCATCGGCGTCCGCTGAGCGCAGCCTCATGGCCCCACCCGACGCTCGTGCATCGTTTGCCCTCATGCCCGGAAGCGCTCGATCCGAGCGCCGCAGCCGGCGAGCTTCTCGACCAGCTTCTCGTAACCGCGATCGAGATGGTAGAGGCGGTTGATGGTGGTCTGGCCCTCGGCCACCAGAGCAGCGATCACCAGTGACACCGAGGCCCGGATATCGGTCGCCATGACCGGCGCACCCCTGAGGCGCGGCACG
This sequence comes from Alphaproteobacteria bacterium, assembly GCA_965261735.1. Taxonomy (GTDB): domain Bacteria; phylum Pseudomonadota; class Alphaproteobacteria; order SHVV01; family SHVV01. The sequence goes on along the minus strand of OZ253470.1, from coordinate 2,736,609 downwards.
CCACGGACCACGGCGAAGGCGCCATGGACGGCGATGTTCGCACCCATCCGATTGAGTTCGGGGACGTGCATGAATCGGTTCTCGAAGATCGTCTCGGTCACCGTAGAGGCGCCCTCAGCGGTCGCGAGCAGCGCCATGAGTTGGGCCTGCAGGTCTGTCGGAAATCCCGGATAGGGCTGGGTTGTGGTGTCGACACCCGTAATCGCACCCCCGTTGCGCAGGGCCATGAGCCCGTGCTCGGTCGGCTTGAGCACGACGCCAGCCTCATGGAGCACCTCGACGACCGCGCCGATGAGGTCCGCGCGCGCACCGACGAGCTCGACCTCGCCGCCGGTGGCGGCGGCGGCCATGGCATAGGTCGCGGTCTCGATGCGGTCGGGCAGCACGCTGTAGTCGGCGTGGTGCAGGCTCTTGGCACCTCGCACCGTGAGCCGTTCGGTGCCGATGCCCTCGATGTCGGCACCCATGGCGAGGAGACAGTTGGCGAGGTCGACGATCTCGGGCTCGCGCGCCGCGTTGTCGAGCACCGTCTCGCCGTCGGCGAGGCAGGCCGCCATCAGCACGTTCTCGGTCGCGCCCACGGACACGGCCGGGAAGCTGATCTCGGCTCCCGTGAGGCCGTTCGGCGCGGAGGCGTCGATGTATCCGTTGTCGAGATCGATCGTGGCCCCGAGCCGGGTCAGCCCGCGCAGGTGCAGATCCACCGGCCGCGGCCCGATCGCGCAGCCCCCCGGCAGTGACACGCGGGCGTGGCCGAAGCGGGCGAGGAGCGGGCCGAGGACGAGCACCGAGGCGCGCATACGCCGGACAAGGTCGTAGGGGGCGGTCGTGCTGGCGATCTCGGCGGCGTCGAGCACCATCGCCCGGCCGCCGGGCTCGGCCGGCGTACCCCGGTCGCCGCTGTCGCGAATGTCGACGCCGAGCTGGCGCAGCAGCAGCGCCATCGTGTCGATGTCGGCAAGATCGGGCAGGTTGCCGAGGTTCAGCCCCTCGTCGGTCAACAGGCTCGCGGCCATGAGCGGCAGTGCGGCGTTTTTCGCGCCACTGATTGCGATACTGCCGCGGAGCGGCACCCCCCCGGTGATGCGTAGTGCGTCCATTGGACTCCAGCTCCGTCCGGCACGGCCGCAGCCGTGTTCAGACGCGCGCACTCATAGAGCCATCCGACACGGGTTGCAAATCCGGCGTGCCCTAGAAAGCCCGGGCGCGCCCGGCCGGCGTAGCCGCTGAGCCGCCGTCATCAGCGGCCTGGCGCGCGCGGCCTTGGGCCTTGCGCCGCTTGAGGTTTTCGCGGAGCGCAGCCGCCAGGCGGTCCTTGCGCTGCGCCGCATTAGCCCGTCGCGTCCCGGGCGCCCCCGCATCGCGCGCCTTCATCGCCAACTCCCGAGGCATCTAACCTGACCCGGCGCACCCTCGCGTGCGCGCCCGTTGCCGTCAAGCGCCGGGCGCCATGGCGTCGCCGGATCGGTCGGGGCACGGCTTGCGCGGCGCCGGGCGCGCATGGCATGGTTCGCGAAACTTAGCGCCCACATAGCTCAGTGGTAGAGCACTCCCTTGGTAAGGGAGAGGTCGAAAGTTCGAATCTTTCTGTGGGCACCACTGTTTTTCAATCACTTAGCGGTTTCATCCACATCGCTTAAACCGGCAATAACTGTGCAAATGCACAGTTTCGGTGCTGAATCTAACGGGATTTCCGGCAATGCGCGTGGCCCTGCGCGCGAGACGCCATAATGAGCATCCCCGTCATGCGCGCCGTCGTGGACAGCGAGCGATACGGCGGCCTGCGCAAACTCGTCCTGCTGGCACTCGCCGCGTATTCCGACCGGTCGTGTCCCAGGACGTGGTGTAGGAGTTGTTGGAGCCTCTGGTAGCTGTGGGTAGGCGGCTTGCCGTAGCGACCGCCGAGAGTCTGGCGTAGGCAAGCCGGCTATCCACAGCGGAGGCCATCGCGGTTCCGGTTTAGGGTTGGGCTAGTGCAAACCAACCTGACCCGAAGGAGAACCACGATGACCCAGGACATGATGACCCTGCGCGCGCTTTTGGAGAAGAACTCCGATGCCGATCTGCTTTGCGAGATGATCGGCTTCACGGCCGAGCGGCTGATGGCACTGGAGGTTGAGGGCCTGACCGGCGCCGGGCACGGCGAGCGCTCGGCGGATCGTATCACCCATCGCAACGGCTACCGCGACCGGTCCTGGGAGACGCGGGCCGGCACGGTCGAGCTGAAGATCCCGAAGCTGAGGAAGGGAAGCTACTTCCCGGGCTTCCTGGAGCCGCGGCGGATGGCCGAGAAGGCGCTGGCTGCGGTGATCCAGGAGGCCTACATCCAGGGGGTGTCGACCCGCTCGGTCGACGATCTGGTTCAGGCGATGGGGATGTCGGGCGCCTCCAAGAGCCAGGTCTCCAGGCTGTGCGGCGAGATCGACGATAAGGTCAACGGCTTCCTCGATCGACCGCTGGAGGGCGACTGGCCCTATCTGTGGCTCGACGCCACCTACGTGAAGGTGCGCCAGACCGGACGCATCGTCTCGGTCACGGTGACCGTGGCTGTGGCCGTCAACGACCAAGGCCGCCGCGAGGTCCTGGGCGTGGCGATCGGCGCGTCGGAGGCCGAGACCTTCTGGACCGAGTTCCTGCGCTCGCTGGCCCGGCGCGGGCTGCGCGGCGTGAAGCTCGTGATCTCCGACGACCACAAGGGCCTGAAGGCCGCCGCGACCCGGATCCTCGGCGCCACATGGCAGCGCTGCCGCGTGCACTTCGCCCGCAACCTGCTGGCCCATGCCGGCCGCCAGGGCCGGCGCGTCGTCTCCGCCTTCGTCGCCACCGCCTTCGCCCAGGAGGACGCCGACAGCGCGAAGGTCCAGTGGCGCCAGGTCGCCGACCAGCTCAGGCCCAAGGTGCCCAAGCTGGCAGTTCTCATGGACGAAGCCGAGCACGACGTCCTCGCCTACATGAGCTTCCCCAGGGAGCACCGCCAGAAATTGCACTCCACAAACCCGATCGAACGGCTCCATGCCGAGGTCAAGCGTCGCACCAACGTCGTCGGTATCTTTCCCAACGAAGCCGCCATCACACGGCTCGTCGGCGCCATCCTTCTCGAGCAGAACGACGAGTGGGCCGTCTCAAGGAGATACATGACGCTGGAATCCATCGCTCCGCTGAGCGATGGTGTCCCCATCACGCTGCCCACCGTGGCAGCCTGAACGTCCCGGCCCTACCCGCCGGGAGCCGCGTAGAGCGCAACGCTCTTACACCACTCCGCGGGACACGATCTCCATGCGCGCCGCCATGCGCGCCCTTGACAGGTTCTGTGCTTTCATCGCCTGCTCGAGCTTGTAGGCGAGAACCGACTTGATTGCGTGGTTCTTCGCCTCTTCGTAGCTGCCATCCTCAGATCAGCTCGAGCTCCCTCGCCCCGAGGCCGCGCGCGGCCTTCTCCGCCCAAACGCTGGCGCGCTGCCCGGGTTGCAGTTCGTCGATGCCCGACCTGCTGAGCGCGCTGAAATGGACGAACACCTCCGGGCCGCCGCCGTCGGGCACGACAGCCGAAGCCCTTGCCCGCATCGCAGAACTTGACCGCGCCCCGGACCTCGGCGGCCATCTCCTGATCGCGCCATTCCGGGTCCGGGGGAAGCCCTGTCCGGGCTGACCGTCCCCCGTGTCGCTTCCCTGGGCGGTCGGAACATCGACTGCGTGGATGTGCGAGACCTCCGGGCCCTTGCGACCCTTCACGATCTCACAGGTTACCGTCGCGCCCTGGCGAAGCGTGTCGTGCCCCGACGACGTCGGCACCCGGAGATCGAATACCTCCCTCGCTGTAACCAGACGCTGAAGTTACATCCGCGCGCTGCGCTGAATGTCGAGAGCTAGGCGGCGTACGGCCAGGCTGGAAAAGAGGCGCTCGCTATTCCTCGACACCAACCTGTTGATCTACGCTCAGGGCGCGACAACCAAGAGCGAGATAGCCCGACAGTTGACCCTGGCGGGCGGTGTGATCATCCTCACCACCGCTGCGACAGGTCGTTCCGTTAACTCGACGATCCTGTGCTAGAAACCGCGGCATCTAACCAACCCGGTGGATTCTCGGCAATCCAACGCGACCCGGGCGCTAGGATTGCAACTTCGCGATGCGGTTCTTCCGTGCTGGCATTGTCGTAAAGCCTGGCAATATCGGAACGCGCAATAGCCGCCGGGAGGTTCGCCAGTGAGCGGGCAAAGCGCCGCCTCACATCCACCTCCGGCACATCATGGCCACCCTGCACAACGCGGCTGGCAATTCTGTCCAGCGCCTCGGCGACGGAATTAACAGAGACGTAATGCAACTCCACCCTGTAGCCCGCGGCCTGCGCCTGCTCCATGACGCGAAGCATCGACTTGCCCGCCAACGTGGTTTCCACCACCAGCGTCCGCCGGCCGGCGAGTATGACGCGCCGTTCCCGCGCTGCCTCGCGGCCGGCCGACAGTGTCGCGCTTTCGAGATCGCCCGGTGCGATTCGGTGGGCGATCGCATCGGGGTCGATGACATGGGCCCCGCCAAATCGCCTTGACCGCGTCAATGTAGATTTTCCCGAACCGTTCGGACCGGCCACGATGTGGAGCGTCGGCATGGCCGCGGGCGCTGGCGGCCGGATCAGGCTCTCTCGCGCACACCCGGCGTGACGATCCGGTCTCCGTCCCTGGTCCGGGCAATGTAGGCCCCGTCCTTGCGGTAACCGTACAGTGTGCCCCCGGCCTCGACCTGGGCAGCCAGGTCGGCCTTGACCCGGTCACGCCACGCAGCCCGCCGAACAGGCTTCACGCGCGTCACTATGTCCCGATCCTTGAGCATGGTTCGGACTCTAGGCCGGTAACGTCCGAATTTCAAGATACCCGAGCCCGGGCCGAACGACGGCACCGCCGGTTCCATCGGTTCCATCGTCCCTGGCGCGTGTGCCATCGCCGCGAATTCGGCGCGCATCCCGCCGGGTTCTTCGCCGGCGGCACGGCATGCGTATGAGGCCGCGCCCTTCCGGCGCAACGACGTCCTGCTGAACTTCCTGCCGAAGGGTCTCGTCGCCTTTCCCGGCTCCGGCATCACAAACAATTTGATCGACAAGGCGCGCAAGATCGGCATCCCCGTCCTTCTTGTTATGCAGAGCTCTGCATAACAAGAATAGAACTGAGCCGCGTTCCGCGGCGGGGTGTCTTGCCTGCCGGGTGTTCGCAGTGATCTCCCTACACCAAGCAAGTTGAAGCGGACCTTGCGGCTCGGCTTGCCGGCACAAGCCCTGATCCGCGTTTCTCCCTCCTTGATAAATGGTCGTCGACCGCCTCACCGGCGAGCGAGAGCATAGGCGTGTTTTCGTGACCGATCAGACCCAGAGGGAGACGACCCATGACACCGCTGCGCCAACGCATGACCGACGACATGACCGTTCGCGGACTCGCCGAGAACACCAAGAAATCGTACCTCAACTCGGTTGGCGGGCTCGCACGTCACTATCGTCGCAGCCCCGACCGGATCTCCGCTCCGGAAGTCCAGCACTCCCTCATCTATTTGCACGAACAGAAGGGGTTGACCTGGCAGAGCTGCAACTGCGTTCGCCACGGCGTCCGCTTCCTGTACCGCATCACGCTCGGTTTGCCCGACCCGCACTTCTATCTGCCGGGTGCCAAGACGCCGTCCACCCTGCCTCGGATCCTCAACCGCGGCGAGCTCGTGCGGCTGTTTACCGTGACCACCAACCACAAGCATCCCGCCTTGCTGATGACGGCCTACGCCGCAGGGCTTCGGGCGAGCGAGCTGGGGCGATAACGGGCCACCGGCATCGAGGGAACACAACACCCGGCCCAACCGCCGGTACTCGTCCGGTGTGAGGAACCGCTCGCGCATGCCTTCCTTGTACTTGCGCACGAAACGGCAAGGGTTGCCGCCAGCCGGAGCCAGTCCCCAGTCCTCGGCCAACGAGAACATCTTGGACAGCACCATAAGCGCACGGTTCGCTGCCCGGGGGGTGTTGCGGAGTTCGTAGTGCAGCGCCGCCGCTTCGGACCGGCCCACCGAAGTGATCGGCATCTTTCCCAGCGCCGGCAGGATGTGGTTGTCGAGCGATCCCCGGTAGATCCCCTGGGTGTGCGCGTTACAGTTCACCGCCACATGCGCCTCCATGTACCGTTCCGCCAGATCGGCAACGGTGAACGCGGGCTCCGGCGGTGCCGCCACCGGGTTCTCGCCCCTTTTGATGCGGTCGATGACGGCAACCGCCTGTTTGCGCGCCTGCTCGACGGTGAGCTCGCCATGCCGGCCGAGGGTAATGCGCTTCGATCCTCCCGGGCCGCGGCTGGGCCGCGAGCTGGAGCCGTTGCAGGGTCTCAAGAAGACAGTACGCAGGCTGTCCGGCGAGGCCAAGCTGCTGCGTGGGGAGTTGGCGGGATACCACGACCAGATGGACCTCATCGCTTTGCTGACGAGGCGCGTCGACCATCTGGCAATTGCCCTGAGGAAGTCCGCCCTCGAGAAGGAGGGGCTGGAGGCCGAGCTTGCCGAACGTCCCCTGCTGCCCGCGGTCTTCAGGAGGTTGCGCGACCGGGACAAGACCATTGCGTCGCTGCGCAAGGCGAACGAACCTTGCCTATCCGGTTTACACCCACACCCACTAGGGCTAGAATGGGCGCAAACCGGATATAGGGGAGCGCGCCATGGATGTTCTCGACCGCGCCGATCTCCCATTCCCGCATTCGCTACCCGAGTTCCAGCGACTTTTCCCCGATGATGCGGCCTGCGCCGCCTACCTGGAGAAAGCCCGCTGGGGAGACGGCTTTGCGCTGCCGCAAGTGCCGCCAGAACACCGGGCTGACGGTGGGAACAGTGATGGAGCGTAGCCACACTCCGCTGAACGTCTGGTTCTGGGCCGCTTATCTGGTCGCCAGTCAGACGCCCGGCATGTCCGCCGTGCAGTTTCAGCGGCAACTTGGTCTTTCGCGCTACGAGACGGCCTTTCAAATTCTCCACAAGCTCCGCTCGGGCATGGTGCGGCCCAACCAAGACAGGATCGGTGGACAGCCCAAGAACCATGTTGAGGTGGACGAAACCTGGGTTGGCGGGCGAACGCGTGGGGAAGGCCGTGGTGTTCACCACAAGGTTCCCGTCTCCTGTGCCATCGAGGTGCGTCATCGAAAGCCGGGCACCAAGCTCGACAACCGGAAAGACGGACGCTATGCCGGACGCGTTCGGCTCGCCGTCGTGCTCGACCGTAGCGCCGAGTCGCTCTGTGGGTTCGTCGAGAGCACCGTCGCGCCGCGATCGCTGATCGTTACTGACGATTGGAGCGGCTATGCTGGCCTCGGTAAGCGCGGCTATGAGCACTTCGCTGTTGCCGAGTGTGGTGATCCAGAGGTTACCGAGCAATACCTGCCGATCATCCATCTGGTTTTCGCCAACCTGAAGACGTGGCTGATCGGTATCTCACCACGGCGTTAGCCACCAGCACCTACAAGCCTACCTCAACGAGTTCACCTTCCGCTTCAACAGGCGGTTCTACCCGTTCAACGCCTTCCGCTCATTGCTCGGCATCGCGGGCGACACCTCTGCTCCAACCTATGCCGAGCTTTACTCGGGAGAGTGGCGGCACCCTACATGTAGCGGCCATGGGCGTTAACCGGATAGGCAAGGAACGAACGGCTGGGCAAGAAGATCAAGGTGCTGCGGGCCCTGAACGCGAGACTGGAAGCCCGGATTGCCAAGCTTCGTACGACCCGGGCCGTGCTGTCGAAGGCGCTCTACGGCAGCAAGAGCGAGAAGCAGGACAAGGCGCGCTCGGAGCGCAAGCGAGGCCAGCAACGCGGCGCTCCCGGGCACAGCCGCACCCAGCGGCCGACGCTCGAGGAGAAGGAGGAACGGCACAATCCGCCGCAGGACGCGCGCGTCTGTTCCTGTTGCGGGAAGCCCTATGTCGCCAATGGGGAGCTTTCCTCGACCGTCATCGAGATCGAGGTCAAGGCCCACATCCGCAGAATCGTCCGTCCCCGCTACCGCCGGGGTTGCGACTGTGCGTCCTCGCCCCTGGAGGTGGCGGCGCCACCGGTGCCACGGCTGTTTCCCAGGACGCCCTGTGGGACCACCGTCTGGGCGCGCATCCTCTTCGAGCGCTTTGCCTGCTTCCGGCCCCTGCGTCGTGTCGCGGCGTGGATGGCGGACCAGGGGCTGGCAATCGCGCCGGGGACGGTGGCCGGCAGCGGGCCCCGCTTCCTGCCGCTGTTCGAACCCCTCGCCAAGGCGATCCTCGCGCACCAGAACGAGATGGCGGTGCGCCACGGCGACGAGACCGGCTGGCGCATCCAGTCGCTGAGCGAGACCGGCCGCTCGCGGCGCGCGTGGCTGTGGATCTCGGTCAGCGCCGACGCGGTCTACTTCCTCATCGACCCCTCGCGCAGCGCCGAGGTCGCGATGAAGCTGTTCGGTTCGGTCAAGGGCATCGTGTTCCTGGTCTGCGACCGCTACACCGCCTACGGAAAGATGGCGCGCGAGCTCGACGGCAAGGTGATTCTGTGCTGGTGCTGGGTGCACCAGCGGCGCGACTTCATCGAATGTGCGGCCGGCCAGGCGAAGCTGACGGAATGGTGCCGGGAATGGATCGAGCCACCGCCGACTTGATGTTGTCCGGAACCACCAGCTGCGGCGCCCAGCCCATGTCCTCGAAGCACCGCACGTGCGAGGCGCACCAGTCCTCGATCTTCTGGGTCAGCGTCGCCTCGGCGTAGAGCCGCCCCGACACCCCCATCGAGCCCACGAACACCTGCGCCTCGTGCTCGACCCCCTCGACCAGGAGTGGAGCCGTCATGCCGGCGTAATCGACGAACAGACGCTCGCCGGGACGGCGGTTCTGGCGCATCGTCACGTCCCGGCGCGGCCGCCATTCCCGGAACCGGCGGCACCAGGTCGGATAGCTCATCCCGTCGGGATGCGTCTCGCGCCATTCCTCCCACAGCAGCATCAGCGTCATGCCGCGGCCGGACAGGTCTTACTCGACCATGGCCCAGTTCACCTCCGGCCAATCCGAAGCCCGGGATATCCGATAGAGCGCCGCCTCCAGGGCCTCCTCGTCCATGTCGCAGGCCTCGGCCCAGTCCAGACCCGAAGCGGCGAACCGCTCCAGGATCGTGTCCCGCGGAGTGGTGTAAGAGCGTTGCGCTCTACGCGGCTCCCGGCGGGTAGGGCCGGGACGTTCAGGCTGCCACGGTGGGCAGCGTGATGGGGACACCATCGCTCAGCGGAGCGATGGATTCCAGCGTCATGTATCTCCTTGAGACGGCCCACTCGTCGTTCTGCTCGAGAAGGATGGCGCCGACGAGCCGTGTGATGGCGGCTTCGTTGGGAAAGATACCGACGACGTTGGTGCGACGCTTGACCTCGGCATGGAGCCGTTCGATCGGGTTTGTGGAGTGCAATTTCTGGCGGTGCTCCCTGGGGAAGCTCATGTAGGCGAGGACGTCGTGCTCGGCTTCGTCCATGAGAACTGCCAGCTTGGGCACCTTGGGCCTGAGCTGGTCGGCGACCTGGCGCCACTGGACCTTCGCGCTGTCGGCGTCCTCCTGGGCGAAGGCGGTGGCGACGAAGGCGGAGACGACGCGCCGGCCCTGGCGGCCGGCATGGGCCAGCAGGTTGCGGGCGAAGTGCACGCGGCAGCGCTGCCATGTGGCGCCGAGGATCCGGGTCGCGGCGGCCTTCAGGCCCTTGTGGTCGTCGGAGATCACCAGCTTCACGCCGCGCAGCCCGCGCCGGGCCAGCGAGCGCAGGAACTCGGTCCAGAAGGTCTCGGCCTCCGACGCGCCGATCGCCACGCCCAGGACCTCGCGGCGGCCTTGGTCGTTGACGGCCACAGCCACGGTCACCGCGACCGAGACGATGCGTCCGGTCTGGCGCACCTTCACGTAGGTGGCGTCGAGCCACAGATAGGGCCAGTCGCCCTCCAGCGGTCGATCGAGGAAGCCGTTGACCTTATCGTCGATCTCGCCGCACAGCCTGGAGACCTGGCTCTTGGAGGCGCCCGACATCCCCATCGCCTGAACCAGATCGTCGACCGAGCGGGTCGACACCCCCTGGATGTAGGCCTCCTGGATCACCGCAGCCAGCGCCTTCTCGGCCATCCGCCGCGGCTCCAGGAAGCCCGGGAAGTAGCTTCCCTTCCTCAGCTTCGGGATCTTCAGCTCGACCGTGCCGGCCCGCGTCTCCCAGGACCGGTCGCGGTAGCCGTTGCGATGGGTGATACGATCCGCCGAGCGCTCGCCGTGCCCGGCGCCGGTCAGGCCCTCAACCTCCAGTGCCATCAGCCGCTCGGCCGTGAAGCCGATCATCTCGCAAAGCAGATCGGCATCGGAGTTCTTCTCCAAAAGCGCGCGCAGGGTCATCATGTCCTGGGTCATCGTGGTTCTCCTTCGGGTCAGGTTGGTTTGCACTAGCCCAACCCTAAACCGGAACCGCGATGGCCTCCGCTGTGGATAGCCGGCTTGCCTACGCCAGACTCTCGGCGGTCGCTACGGCAAGCCGCCTACCCACAGCTAACAGAGGCTCCAACAACTCCTACACCACGTCCTGGGACACGACCCGTGGAACCGTGCTCGGTGCGCATTGCCGGTCCAAGGGCAATCGAACGCTCGATGTCCACCTGGCTTCTGCCCAGGTTCAGCGAACCGCTCAGGTCTAGGCGGCTTTGACGCCATGCCCCGTGGACCGAGCCGACGACTGTGTTGCTCTCGAGAACCGCGCCCGAAACGTCATTGTCGTGGCGGCTCGCTCAGTGCGGCGCCCCACCAACGGCTGGTTGCCACACGCTGGCTGGCTCCCAGGGTGATCGCTTGCACGTCGGTCCGCGCTTTTCCAAGACGCGGCAGGGCATCCAAACCACGTTTGCCCAAGTGTCCCACCGTGTAGCCGCGCCAACTCCCGACCGCGCGCTCAAGCCCTAAATCCGACATTTGCTCGCGCGACACCACGCGTCGGTGCGTAGCCACCGCGTCGACACCCGCCTCCCCGGCGAGCGAAACCTGAACTGGGGCCGCGAGGGTTGATGTCACCACACTTGCGACTATCTCGTGGGCCGCTCCGCTGGGGTGCTTGTCATCCGCAAACATAATGACTCCGGTTGGTGCCGGGGTCATAGGTTACGCGAGAGCCGGAGCCTGATGGGCCGCATACAGGTAACCTCTCGCTCGGGGAACAGGCCGCTCCATGAACATTGGTGAAGCCGTAAGTCGTGGGGTCTTGGAGAACCTCCCCGAACAGGGCGAAGGTGTTGATCGGAACGATCCCCGCATCGAGCGAACGAAAGCCCGCGTCGAGCTCCTCGTTGTAAAGGGTCACGAGAGCGGTAAGCGCGGCCGGAATTCTCGGATCGCCGGCGCGACGTGCAAACGGCGTCTCGCCCGCATCGACCAAGTTGAAGACCACGACATGGCGAGCGCCGGCCTCTTGAAGACGCCGGATATGATCTGTATAGGCGCGAGCCGCCGCCAGAGTGGCGGCTCGAGGATTAGCCGCTCGGACACCGGGACTGGTACTTGCGGCAGCCTCGGCGACGGCCAACACATCGTTCGCGCCGCCCCAAACGGCATAAAAGGCGTTCGGATCGGCCGCCCCCGAGGGCCGTGAGGAAAGATATTGATCGATCTGCTGACCGATCCCCGGCACAGGAACAGTGCACGGACTGTCCGGATTTACACAGGCGCCACCAAAGGCGTGGTTTGACCCACCGCTGAGCGAATGTAGCCCTGGCGAGCGGAAGGTATGCGCGACGATCCTCGCCCAGACCGGATCGGGATTGGTGGTAAAGCTGCTCCCTGTTGGCAAACCCAACGCATGAGCGATATTGCCGGAGTCGCTCAGGCTGTCCCCGAACACGACAAACGAACCTTGCCTATCCGGTTTACACCCACACCCACTAGGGCTAGAATGGGCGCAACCCGGATATAGGGGAGCGCGCCATGGATGTTCTCGACCGCGCCGATCTCCCATTCCCGCATTCGCTACCCGAGTTCCAGCGACTTTTCCCCGATGATGCGGCCTGCGCCGCCTACCTGGAGAAAGCCCGCTGGGGAGACGGCTTTGCCTGCCCGCACTGCGGCACGGCGGGAGAGCCGTTCCACTTTGAAAACCGCCCTGGCGTCCTGCGCTGCCGCAAGTGCCGCCAGAACACCGGGCTGACGGTGGGAACAGTGATGGAGCGTAGCCACACTCCGCTGAACGTCTGGTTCTGGGCCGCTTATCTGGTCGCCAGTCAGACGCCCGGCATGTCCGCCGTGCAGTTTCAGCGGCAACTTGGTCTTTCGCGCTACGAGACGGCCTTTCAAATTCTCCACAAGCTCCGCTCGGGCATGGTGCGGCCCAACCAAGACAGGATCGGTGGACAGCCCAAGAACCATGTTGAGGTGGACGAAACCTGGGTTGGCGGGCGAACGCGTGGGGAAGGCCGTGGTGTTCACCACAAGGTTCCCGTCTCCTGTGCCATCGACGTCGTGCTCGACCGTAGCGCCGAGTCGCTCTGTGGGTTCGTCGAGAGCACCGTCGCGCCGGGATCGCTGATCGTTACTGACGATTGGAGCGGCTATGCTGGCCTCGGTAAGCGCGGCTATGAGCACTTCGCTGTTGCCGAGTGTGGTGATCCAGAGGTTGCCGAGCAATACCTGCCGATCATCCATCTGGTTTTCGCCAACCTGAAGACGTGGCTGATCGGTATCCACCACGGCGTTAGCCACCAGCACCTACAAGCCTACCTCAACGAGTTCACCTTCCGCTTCAACAGGCGGTTCTACCCGTTCAACGCCTTCCGCTCATTGCTCGGCATCGCGGGCGACACCTCTGCTCCAACCTATGCCGAGCTTTACTCGGGAGAGTGGTGGCACCCTACATGTAGCGGTCATGGGCGTTAACCGGATAGGCAAGAAACGAACTGTACTCCTGCGCCCGAACCCCAGTCGCGTAGCCGACAACCGCGACGAAAACGCAGAGAACGCGGAAGTTACGAAGCATCGGAAGGTTTCCAGGCCGCTTCCGGCGGTTATAGCGATACTCAAACCTTGCCTATCCGGTTTACACCCACACCCACTAGGGCTAGAATGGGCGCAACCCGGATATAGGGGAGCGCGCCATGGATGTTCTCGACCGCGCCGATCTCCCATTCCCGCATTCGCTACCCGAGTTCCAGCGACTTTTCCCCGATGATGCGGCCTGCGCCGCCTACCTGGAGAAAGCCCGCTGGGGAGACGGCTTTGCCTGCCCGCACTGCGGCACGGCGGGAGAGCCGTTCCACTTTGAAAACCGCCCTGGCGTCCTGCGCTGCCGCAAGTGCCGCCAGAACACCGGGCTGACGGTGGGAACAGTGATGGAGCGTAGCCACACTCCGCTGAACGTCTGGTTCTGGGCCGCTTATCTGGTCGCCAGTCAGACGCCCGGCATGTCCGCCGTGCAGTTTCAGCGGTAACTTGGTCTTTCGCGCTACGAGACGGCCTTTCAAATTCTCCACAAGCTCCGCTCGGGCATGGTGCGGCCCAACCAAGACAGGATCGGTGGACAGCCCAAGAACCATGTTGAGGTGGACGAAACCTGGGTTGGCGGGCGAACGCGTGGGGAAGGCCGTGGTGTTCACCACAAGGTTCCCGTCTCCTGTGCCATCGAGGTGCGTCATCGAAAGCCGGGCACCAAGCTCGACAACCGGAAAGACGGACGCTATGCCGGACGCGTTCGGCTCGCCGTCGTGCTCGACCGTAGCGCCGAGTCGCTCTGTGGGTTCGTCGAGAGCACCGTCGCGCCGCGATCGCTGATCGTTACTGACGATTGGAGCGGCTATGCTGGCCTCGGTAAGCGCGGCTATGAGCACTTCGCTGTTGCCGAGTGTGGTGATCCAGAGGTTGCCGAGCAATACCTGCCGATCATCCATCTGATTTTCGCCAACCTGAAGACGTGGCTGATCGGTATCCACCACGGCGTTAGCCACCAGCACCTACAAGCCTACCTCAACGAGTTCACCTTCCGCTTCAACAGGCGGTTCTACCCGTTCAACGCCTTCCGCTCATTGCTCGGCATCGCGGGCGACACCTCTGCTCCAACCTATGCCGAGCTTTACTCGGGAGAGTGGCGGCACCCTACATGTAGCGGTCATGGGTGTTAACCGGATATGCAAGGGTCCTTGTTCCACTGCCGGGTGAAGCTGAAGATCACGTCATCGGCATTGAAATCCCGGCTCGGGGTGAAGTTCTTCGTCGTGTGCCATTTGACGCCGCGGCGCAACTTGAAGATGTAAGACAGGCCGTCTTCCGATGCCGACCAGGACTCGGCGAGGCCGGCGACCACGTTGGTGGTGCCGAGCTCGAACTCAACGAGTTTGTTGAAAATTTGCCGTGAGCCCGCGTCGAAGGTCGTGCCCGAGGTATAGAGCGCCGGGTTGAAGCCTTCGATGTTGCCCTCGGAACAGTAAATCAGCGTCTTGGCCGAGGCGGAGACGGCAAAGCCGCATACCACCACCGCGGCGAGCGCGGCTCTGGAGAGCACTGCTTTCATCACTGGCCTCCCTCACTGTCGATTCGTTTTCAGGTCCATCCACTATGGGGCGCCGGCCCCGGCGGCGCAAAACAAAACGTCCGCTACCTCGCGCCAAACCCTTATGACGGTTTCGGAAAATATACTAGATTGGGTCAGCTGACGCGCCCGGCCACTGGCGCACGGGACGCGGCTCCATTGCACGGGAGGACATCATGTCGCATCTGTCAGGGGGGTCTTTGTCCGCGCACGGCTGGCGCGGACTTGCCATGGTCGGCATCGCCGTATCGCTGGCGTACGCCCCGCCGGCCGAGGCCGCGGAGATGGCGAAGATCGGGGCGCTCATGCCGCTCACCGGCGGCCTCGCCGAATACGGGCAGAGTTCGCTCAACGGCGTGAAGCTCGTGATCAAACAGGTCAACGAGGGCGGCGGCATCCTCGGCGGCGAACTCGGCATGGCGGTCGGCGACACGCAGACCAACCCCCAAGCCGGCGTCGAGGCCGCCAAGCGGCTCGTCTCCATCGAGGGCGCCCACGGCGTCGTCGGTGCGCTGTCGAGCGGCGTCACCATTCCGGTCGCCACCAGTGTCACGAGCGCATCGGGCGTGCCGCAGATCTCGAGCGCCTCGACCGCGCCGACGATCACCACCTTGAACGACAAGGACTTTCTGTTCCGCAGTACGCCGCACGATGCGCTTCAGGGGGTCGTTCTCGGCGATCTGGCCTACGGCAAGGGTTTGCGCAACGTCGCCATCGTTTACGTCAACAACGACTACGGCCAGGGTCTCAACGACGCGTTCGCCGCCGGATTCAAGGGCAAGGTGACGTCCATCGCTTATGAGCCCAAGCAGGCCTCCTACCGCGGTGAGCTCACCAAGGCGGCCGCCGGCGGCGCCAAGACTCTGCTGCTGATCGCCTACCCAGAGGACGGTATCCCCATCCTGCGCCAGTCGCTGGAAGGCGGACTCTTCAAGGACTTCGTGTTCACCGACGGTATGAAGTCGGTGGACATGATCACGGCCATCGGCGCCCAGCACCTGAACGGCATGTGGGGCACGGCACCGGAGGCGGTGGCCGACAGCGACGCGGCGATTCGCTTCCGCGAGGCTTACGAGAAGGAGTACGGCGAGCTGCCGCCGCTGCCCTTCATCGACAACGCCTACGACGCCACGTTCCTTCTCGCGCTGGCGATCCAGAAGGCGGGCTCGACCAACGGCACCAAGATCCGTGACGCCCTGCGCGAAATCGCCAACCCGCCCGGCGAGACGATCCTGCCCGGCCAATGGGCCAAGGCCCGCGGCCTGCTCGCGGCGGGAAGCGCCATCAATTACACCGGCGCCGCCGGCTCCCAGGACTTCGACGCGGCCGGCGACGTGCCCGGGACCTTCGCCCACTGGGTGGTCAAGGGCGGCAAGCTGGTCACGCTCGAAATCGTCGAGCCCAAGATGTAAACGTCTGGCCGAGCGCGGCTCAGGCGAGCGCCCGCAGGGAACCGATCCTTGCGGGCGCTCTTTCTTGGGCGCGGTGTACGCCGGTGTCAGTTCTCCCGATGCGATCTCTCGTGCGGTTCGGGCAGCAGGCCCTCGGGCCGCATCAGCAGGATGACCTGAAGCAGCAGGCCGATCAGGAACACCCGCAGCGCGCTCGCCTGGGTCATGATTTCCGGCGGTAGCCGGTTGGTCAGGACTTCGGTCCCCGACCACACGATCCAGATGACGAAGGCGCCAAGGATGGCGCCCTTGTTGTTGGCGCTGCCACCCGCGATCAGCATCACCCAGACCAGGAAGGTAGCGAACATGGGATCGAAGGCCTCGGGGCTGATGAAGGTCACGAAGTGGGCGTAGAGCGCGCCCGCGAGCCCCATGATCATCGAGCCGAGCACGAACGCCTCCATGCGAAAGCGCACGACGTCCTTGCCGGCGGCCTGGGCCGACGCCTCGTTCTCGCGCAGTGCCCGCAGCGCTCGGCCCCACGGCGCCCGGCGAGCACGTTCGAGCGCGACATAGGTCAACGCCACCGCGGCGACGACGATGGCGAGATAGACGAGCGCGCGCGCATCGCCCTCGAGGCCGGGCACGGGCTCCGGTATACCGGGAATACCGCGCACCCCGTTGGTCAGCCAGGCCTCGTTCTTGAGCACCAGGCGCACGATCTCGGCGATACCGATGGTCGCGATGGCGAGGTAGTCGCCGCGTAGATTCAGCGTGGCGCGGCCGATGAGGTAGGCGAGCACGCCGGCACTCGCCATGGCGCCGGAGAGGCCGACGACGAAGGGCAGCCCGAAGCCGCCGAGGTGCGTCGGGCTCGGGTCGGTGGTGAGGATCGCGCTCGCGTAGGCGCCGACCGCGAAGTAGGCGGCGATGCCGATATTGAACAGGCCCGTGAAGCCCCATTGCACGTTGAGGCCGAGCGAAAGCAGCGCGTAGACACCGACCAGGGTGACGAAAAAGACGAGGTAGCTGAGCAGGCCGCCTAGTTCCATTTCGGTCCTCCGAACAGGCCCTGGGGCCGCCACACGAGCATCGCCACCATCAGCACGAAGGGGACCACGGGCTTGTAGGCGGGCACCAGGAACAGTGTCGACAGCTCCGCCGTGATGCCGATGACCATGCCCCCGGCGATGGCCCCATAGGGGCGGCCGATACCGCCGAGGATGGCGGCCGCGAACACCGGCAGCAGTAGGTTCCAGCCCAGCGTCGGTAGCAGGCGGGTGTCGATGGCGAGGAAGATACCGGCCGCCGCCGCCAGGCTTCCGCCGATCACCCAAGTCCAGGCGACCACGCGCTCGGTGTCGATGCCGGTGACGCGCGCGAGGTCGGCGTTATCACTCATCGCCCGCATCGCCTTGCCGATCTTGGTGTACTTCAGGAACAGATGCAGCGCGATGACGAGGACCGCGGCGCCGGCGACGATAGTGAGCTGATCGGGCTTGATCCTGATGTCCGCGATGCTCAGCGGCAGCTTGATGCCGGGCTCATAGACCTGGTTGCGCGGGCCCCAGACCAGCTGCACGGCGCTGCGTAGCATCAACGCGACGCCGACCGAGGAGATCAGCAGAATGACGGGCTGGGTACGGCGCAGCCGCCGGTACAGCACACGGTCGATGCCGAGCGCGACGGCGACGGTGCCGGCCATGGCGAGCGGAAAGGCGACCACCATGGGCAGGCCCAGGCCGGCGACGACGGCGAGCGCGAGGTAGGCGCCGAGCGTCATCATGTCGCCGTGCGCGAAATGGGCGAAGCGCAGGATACCGAACAGCAGCGACAGGCCGATGGCGCCGAGCGTCAGGATGCTGCCGAGAACGATCCCGTAGACGGTGAGCTGGATGACCTCGAGCATCGCGCCGCCGCGTCAGCCGCCGAGAAACATCTCGGCGACCTCGGGGTTCGCCAACAGGTTGGGGCCGGTGTCCTCGAAGCGGTTGGTGCCCAGTGTCAGCACGTAGCCGCGGTGTGCGATGCCGAGCGCCTGCTTGGCGTTCTGCTCGACCATCAGCAGGCTGATTCCGAGCCGGTTGATCTCCAGAATGCGTTCGAAAATGATCTCGATGAACAACGGCGACAGGCCGGCGGTCGGCTCGTCGAGCAGCAGCAGCCGCGGCTCCAGCATCAGCGCGCGGCCGATCGCCACCATCTGGCGCTGCCCGCCCGACAGCGATCCCGCGGGCTGATGGCGCTTCTCGCGCAACGGGGGAAACACGTTGAGCACGTGCTCGATCTGCGCGCCGTAGGCGTCGCGCCGGACATAGGCGCCCATCTCGAGGTTCTCGATCACGCTGAGCGAGGGGAAGACGTTGTGTTCCTGGGGTACGTAGCTCAGTCCGTGGCGGACGATCTGGTCGGGCCGGAGGTTGGCGATATCGGAGCCGTCGAAGCGGATGTGCCCGCGCCGCACCGCCACCAGCCCGAACACCGCCTTCATCGCCGTCGACTTGCCGGCCCCGTTGGGCCCGACGATGACCACGATCTCACCCGCCGCGACCCGCATCGAGACCGAGTTCAGGATATCGGCGCCGCCGTAGCCACCATAGATGTCGTCGACGTCGAGCAAGCTCATGCGTACCGGCCCCGTCCGTCCTGGGCGCGAGCGCCGCTAGTCCTCGTGCGCGGACGCGCCCCCGCCGAGATAGGCCTCCAACACCTGCTCATTGTGGCGGATGTCGTCCATCGTGCCCTCGGCGATCACCCGTCCCTCGGCGAGCACGATCACCGGATTGCACAGGCGGGCGATCAGGTCCATGTCGTGCTCGATCACGCAAAAGGTCATGCCGCGCTCCTCGTTGAGGCGGACGATGTTGTCGCTGAGCTTGGCCAGCAATGTGCGGTTGACCCCGGCACCGGGCTCATCGAGCAACACGACGCGGGCGTCCGCCATCATCGTCCGGCCGAGCTCGAGCAGCTTCTTCTGGCCTCCCGACAGGTTGCCCGCGAGCTCGTCCGTAACCCGGGTAAGCTCGAGGAATTCGAGGACTTCGGCCGCCTTGTCGCGCAGTGCTTCCTCCTCGTGCGTGACCCGGCCCCAACGGAACCACGCCTTGAGGACGTTTTCGCCCGTCTGCCGCCCCGGCACCACCATCAGGTTTTCGAGCACGCTCATGCGCTGGAACTCGTGCGGGATCTGGAACGTACGCACGAGGCCGCGGGCGAACAGGAGATGTGGCGCCATGCCGGTCACGTCGCGCCCCTCGAGTTCGATGCGCCCGCCGTCGGGCCGCATGAAGCCGGCGACGATGTTGAACAGGGTCGTCTTGCCGGCGCCGTTGGGCCCGATCAGCCCGGTGATCGAGCCTTGGCGCACGTCGATCGAGCAGTGGTCGACCGCGGTGATGCCGCCGAACGACTTGACCACGCCGCGAACCGCGATCGCCGGGCGCTCCGCACGTTGCGCCGCGGCCGAGCGATCGGCGGCCGGCTCGCTATCGGGTGATGCCATCGGCGGCGCCTCGGAAATACCGCTCCGTATGACTTGTGAGAGGGCGCATCTGGCCTAAACTACGCGCCCCGCCACGAGCAGGCAACCGCAGCCGTTGGAGGTGCGCCCATGGTCGATGCCGGCCGCTACACGAAGAAACGAGCCATTATCAAGGGTCGTGCCATGGCCTACGTCGAGGCCGGCACCGGTGACCCCATCGTCTTTCTCCACGGCAACCCGACGTCGTCCTACCTGTGGCGCAACGTCATCCCGGCCTGCGAGGGCCTCGGGCGCTGCATCGCGCCCGACCTTATCGGCATGGGTGATTCCGATAAACTCGACGATAGCGGTCCCGGCCGATACCGCTTCATCGAGCACCGCGACTACCTCGACGCGCTCCTCGAGGGCCTCGGCGTCGCAACCCGGGTCGTCTTCGTCGGCCACGATTGGGGCTCCGCGCTCGCCTTCGATTGGGCCAACCGCCACCGTGAGGGCGTGCGCGGCCTCGCCTACATGGAGGCGATCGTGCAGCCCGCGACCTGGGACGACTGGCCGCAGGCCGCCCGGCCGGTGTTCGAGGGCTTACGCTCCCCAGCCGGAGAGGGCATGGTTCTGGAAAAGAACCTGTTCGTCGAGCGCGTCCTACCCGGCTCCATCTTGCGAACCCTCGGCGACGCCGAGATGGATGCCTACCGCGCGCCTTACGTTGAGCCCGGCGAGAGCCGTCGCCCGACGCTCACCTGGCCGCGCGAGCTGCCCCTCGAAGGCGAGCCGGCGGATGTTGTGGCCATCGTCGCGAGCTCCGCCGAGTGGCTCGCGGCGAGCGCCGTGCCCAAGCTGTTTATCAACGCCGAGCCCGGCGCCATCCTCGTCGGTCGCCCGCGCGAGTTCTGCCGCACCTGGCCGAACCAGCGCGAGGTCACGGTGCCGGGCCTCCACTTCGTGCAGGAGGATTCGCCCGACGCGATCGGCGCCGCGCTGGCCGAATGGATCGCGAGTCTCGACTAAGCGCTCCGGCGCTACAAAACGCCGTGAACGGGTTCACTCCCGCGTCGCGCCGCGTGTAGACTCACGGCCAGAACACGACCAACAAGGATCAAGGGAGGAAGGCATGAGCGTACAGGGTACTTTCATTTGGAACGAGCTGATGGCCAAGGACATGGACAAGAGCAAGGCCTTCTATTCCGGCCTGCTCGGCTGGGAAACGGCGGACATGCCGATGTCGTCCGGCTTCTATACGCTGGTGAAGGCTGGCGGCGAGGACCGCGGCGGCATGTTCCAGATCACGCCCGAGATGGGTCCGACACCCCAGGCCTGGATGGCTTATATCGGCGTCGACGACGTCGATGCCACGGCCAAGAAAACGAGCGACCTCGGCGGCAGCGTGGTGCGCGAGCCCTTCGACATTCCGGGCGTCGGCCGAATCGCCATCATCAGCGACCCCGACGGCGGCATGGTCGGCCTCATGACCCCGGCGCCCCGCGGCTGAGGTCGCCGGTGAGAGGTCGCGGCTAACGGCGAGGTTGCGGTCTGGCGCGCTAACCGGTGCGTGAGCGCGATTCGGCGAGCGGTCCCTGGAACGGCAGCGCCGCCATATCGTCCAGGGTCTCGATCGCGTTGAGGCCGTCGAGCAGGAGCCCGCCGGCCTCGGCGCCGATCACTGGCGTCACCAGCTCCCAGTACTTGTCGGCGAGCTCGGCCTCGGTCAGGGGATCGTCGGAGTCACCCTTGCGGGTGCGGCGCCGTTCGCTGTAGCGCTCGCCCGAGGTGGTTTCGATCTCGACCAGGGCCCCGCGCTGACCGGGGAACGCGGCGTCGGCTTCGGCATCGACGTACATCTCGACCCGGCCCATGACCTCGCGCACGCGCGTATCGTGGAGCCATTCGTCGGCGAAGGCGTCCATTCGGACGCGCCCCGTGAGCAGTGCGAGGGCGGCGCAATAGGGGATGCTGAACTTGCATTCATACAGCGTCTTCGGGTTCTCGTTTCCCGCCACCTCGAGGGCGGTGCCATAGGTGCCGACACGAATGCGGGCGACGTTGTCTGCCTCGAGGCCGTGTTCGAGGCGCAGGTTCATGAGCGCATCGATCGCGGCGTGGATGAAGCCGCAGCAGGCATGGTTCTTCTGCGTCATGTCGAGGATGGTCCAGTGGCTCCCGAGATCGGCGAGCGCCGCCGACCAATCGGGATTGTCGCTCATGGCCGCGCCGAAGCCGACTTCGCCCTCGAACATGGACGGCGCGCCCGTCACCCCGGCGCCCGCGGCCATCGCCGCCAGCGCGCCGTTCGAGGCCGCCTGCCCGGCGTGCATCGGCTTGGTCATGGCATCGGCGCGAAATGCCTGCTGCAACGCTGCCGCCATGGTCCCGGCGGTGGCCAACGCATGCGCTATCTGGCCGGCATCGAGGCCGAGCACCACCGCGGTCGCCACGGCGGCACCGAAATGGCCGACGGTGCCGGTGGTGTGCCAATACTTGTAGTGCGCCGGGTTGACGGTACGGCCGATGCGGTTTGAGACCTCGTAGCCGGCGATCACGGCGCGCAGGAAGCGATCGCCCGAGGCGTGCTCGGTCTGCGCCGCCGCCAGCGCCGCCGGGATGACCACGACCCCGGGGTGATAGATGGCGAAGCGGTAGATGTCGTCGAATTCGACGGTATGGGCCGCGGTGCCGTTGATCAGTGCGGCCGTGCGCAGGCTCGCGCGCTTGCCCGAGGGCACGAGCACCGCGCTGCCCTGGCCGATGCCCTCTTTCTGGAGGGCCTTGATGAGCAGCGTTGCCGGCGCCACGGCGCCGCCCGGCACGGTGGCGGCGAACCAGTCGATCACCACCCGCTTGGCACCATGCACGATCTCCGGCGGCAGCGCCGCTTCGTGGAGCGAAGCCGCGTACTCGGCAAAGTCTTTCTGAATCATGGAGGTGCCTCGAATCGATTGCCTGCGCCGCGAGGGGCGGCCTCGCAGGGGCGCAGGATGGGATTGGGGGCGCAGATTGGCAAGGGATATGTGGCCGCGAGGCGCGCCGTCCCTACGGCCATTGGCGCAGACGCCCGGCGCTGGCATACTGGCCGTGAGGCTATTCGCGAGGATGCCATGCACCAGGTCAACTTCCCCCAAGCCTACCTCGATCGCCTGGTCGCGCGGCGCGGTCGGTTGCACGTGTTCGAGTCCATCGAGCCGAGCACCACGGCGCTGATCGTGGTCGACATGCAGAACGCCTTCGTTGCCGAGGGCGCGCCCTACGAGTGCCCGCCCGCGCGCGACATCGTGCCGACGATCAACCGGCTGGCTGTGGCCATGCGGGAGGCTGGCGGCGAGGTGGTGTGGCTGCAATCGACGCAGCCGCCGCTCGACGCGCCCGGCCAGTGGACCCTCTTCTTCGACTATTTCGAGAGCCCGGAGCGGCGTGACGCGTGCAAAGCGGCGCTCATCGACGGCAGCCCCCTGCACGCACTCTACCCGGGCCTCGACATCGCGTCCGGCGAGCGTATCGTGAAGAAGAATCGCTTCAGCGCCTTTATCAGGGGCTCCTCCGACATCGAGGACCACCTCACGGCGCGCGGCGTCGACACGCTGCTGATCGTCGGCGCGGCGACCAACGGCTGCTGCGAATCGACCGCGCGCGACGCCATGATGCTCGACTACAAGGTGATCATGGTCTCGGACGCCAACGCCGCGTTCAACGACGAGAACCACCTGGCCGGACTGTGGTCGGTGTTTCAAGCCTTCGGCGACGTGCGCACGGCGGACGAGGTCGTCGCGCTGATGGAGGCGGGAACCGCCAAGGGCACGCCCGCCAAAGCGATAGGCGGTTAAGCTACCGAGCCGGCCCTAACGGGTGGGCTGCGCCGGCGCTGGCCCGCCGAACATGCGCCCTAAATAGTCGCTGATGTAGTTGTGGACGAGGAACTCGCTCGTCGACATCCGGCCGGGCGCGAACGCTCGCGTGCGGCCCACGCGCTGCAGCGATTCGATCATGGGCCGGTCCTCCTCCAGGACCTCGATCATCACGTCGTGCAGCCGTTCAGTGCGCGCCTCGATGTCGGGAAAGTCGAGGTGCGCGGCCTGAAAGGTCGTGTATTGGACGATCTTGGTGCGCTCCGGGGAGATCGGCCAGACGATGATCTGGGCGATGTTGAAGGCGCGTACGAAGGTGGTGACGTTGGGGCCGAGGAAGCCCGCGCCGGCGAAAAGTTCCGCGTCCTTGTCCTTGAGCCACTCCTCCAGCCAGGGCATGTTTCCGAGCTCTTGGATCGGATCGAGCGTCTCCATGCGGTTCTGGTAGAACGCGCGGTAGCCGCCGTTCTTCATACGGCGGTAGTCGTAGTTCTCGGGCCGCGGCCAATCGGTGAGCGTGTCGCCGTGCAGGGTGATGAGGTGATAGACGTCGACGAAGTTCTCGTTGACGAGCTTCCAGTTGCACTCGAGCGTCGATTCGAGCTTGCGCAGGAGCCGGCAGCGGCCCTGCTGGAAGACGCCGAACTCCTCCGCGAACTCGGCGATGAAATCGGCGAGCGGTGCCGCGTGCTCATCGAAGTTCACGAACACCCAGCCCTCCCAGACGCCGAGCCGGAGCGGGCGCAGGCGGCAGTCGCCCGCGTCGAAGCCCTTGACGTCGTCCATATAGGCCGCGCCCAGGAGCTTGCCCGATAAGTCGTAGGTCCAGGCGTGGTAGGGGCACTGGAAGTGCTTGAGGTTGCCCTCGCCGGCGGCGACCTCGACGCCGCGGTGGGCGCACACGTTGTAGAAGGCGTTGAGCTCGCCGTCGTGGTTCCGCGCAACGACGATAGGCTCGCCCATGATGTTGAAGGTCATGTAGTCGCCGGGCTTCTCGACCTCCTCGGCGCGGGCCACGGCGAGCCAGTCCTTCATGAAGATCTTCTGCTTCTCCATCTCGAACAGCTCGGGCGAGGTGTAGATGTAGGCCGGCAGGTGGCGCGCCTCGTCGAGCGGCCGCCGCGTCGCCTCGAGCCCTTCGCCGAGGGAGGTGCTTCCGTTGCCGGGTGGGAATGCTTCCGCGAGCGCCATGGTCCTGCCCCTCCCGTGGTCGTAGGCGCGATTATAACGGGCGGGCGGCGCCGCTTCCAACCGCCGGATCGAGCTAGGAGGAGAGGCGTGCGTCGCGCAGCGCCGGCATCACCTCGTGCGTGAGCTTGTCGATGAGCCCGAACTTATCCTCGGTCCGCCCGGTGAAGAAGATCCAGTTGGCGAGGCCCATGTCCGCCAGCTCTGCGAGGCGCCGGCTCACGTCCTCGGGCGTGCCCCAAAGCCGGGGTGAGCGCGACACCAGCCAATCGTAGAGACCCGCCCTCTTGGCCCGCTCGACCATGAGCCGCCCGCGCCCGGGCGTGCGGTAGACGGCGGTGAGATTGTGGGTGTCGGCGTTCAGCTCGAGGAGCGCCGCCTTGTAGCGCTCGGGGATGCGCTTTCCTTCGAGGCTCCCCATGGTGAGCCACGAGACGCCCCAACCGAGGCTCGCTTCGCTCGCTTCGGCGATGCTCGGGGCAAACGTGACATCGGCGTTCCACCACAGATCGAGGCTGTTCGGATCGCGCCCGATCTCGGCGCAGGCGTCGTCGATAATGCCACGGATGTGGTCGATGTCCTCGGGCGCGAACCCCATGGCGAGAATCAGGCCATCGGCCACCTGCGCTGCCATGCGCAGTGTCTTGGGGCCCGAGCAGGCGACGTAAACGGGAATGTTGATCGGCTGCCAATCGCTCCACGCGCCCGCAAACGTGGTGCCCTGCCAGGTTGCGCTCTCGCCCCGCAACAGCGCCTTCACGGCCAGGATGTATTCCCGGAGGCGCGCGACGGTTGCGGACTTGAGGCCGACGCCCCATAGGGCGCTGTCGCCCGTGGCGATGCCGAAGGCGATGCGGCCGGGCGCGAGTTCGTTGAGCGACAGGAGTGCCGAGGCAGCCACCGAGGGGTGCCGGGTCACGGGGTTGGTGACGCAGGTGAGGATTCGGGCCTGCGCGGCCTCCCGCGCGCACAGGGTGGCGAGGATGTACATCTCGTGTACGCGGAGCGGCGAATCGCTGACGGTGAGGGTATCGATGCCGGCCGCGTCCGCGGCGCGCCACAGCTTCGCGAACTCCGGGATCGGCCGGTCGGGGGGAAACTGGAGGCAGAACTTCATCGCGACCATGGTATCGGCAAGGCAAGCCCTTGCAACGTCCCATCGAGCCGCTAACCTCTAGCGCATCCAATCGCGAGGGAGCCATGCGTTCATTCGAAACGATATTCAAGACGGCGGCGAAGCGCTGCGGCGGCGAGGCGGCGCTTAAGGAGCGGCTGCCCAAGGTGAAGTCTGCGGCCGAGCTAAAAGCCGAGCGCGACGACCGCTACCTGTCGCTGATGTCGTTGCGCGTCTTCTCGGCCGGCCTCAAGCACAGCATGGTGCGCGCCAAATGGCCCAACTTCGAGGAGGTGTTTTTCGGGTTCGACCCCAAGCGCGTGCACGCCATGAACGACGAGCGGCTCGAGGCGCTGATGAAGGATGCACGCATCATCCGCCATTGGGGCAAGATCAGGGCGACGCGGGCCAACGCGGCCGCGATGTGCGAACTCGCCGCCGAGCACAGGAGTTTCGGCGCCTGGCTCGCGGGCTGGCCCGCCGACGACATCGTCGGCCTGTGGGACGACCTACCCAAGCGCTTCACCCAGCTCGGCGGCTACTCCGGGCCCTACTTCCTGCGCATGACCGGCAAGGACACCTTCCTGCTCTCGCCCGACGTCATCAAGGCGCTCAACGCCTGGGGCGGCTACGAGGGCGAGCCCAAGGGCAAGAAGGCGCGCCAGGCAGTGCAGGCGGCGTTCAACAAATGGGCCGCCGAGAGCGGGCGCCCGCTGGCCCATCTCAGCCTGATCCTCGCGGCGTCCGTCGATTAAGGGGCTTCGCCCTCCGCAGATGGACATTTGCCGCGAGTCGGGTCTCACGTGCACCCGGCCTGCGGTGTACTTCGATCTTCTCAGGCCGCGCCGGCCGACCGGCAAGCCGTGCCTCGTGCTCGTGCATGGCGGTGCGCACACCGGCACCTGCTACCTGCACACCGTGGATGGCCGTCCGGGTTGGGCCCCCTTTTTCGCCCGGCACGGCCATCCCGTCGCGGTTCCCGATTGGCCTGGCACGGGCCGCAGCGGCGCCGTCGCGCCCGACGCGCTAACCGGCGAGGTGGTTTGCAGTGGGCTCGCCGGCCTTCTCGATCATCTTGGCGTGCCCGTCGTCCTCCTGACGCACTCCATGTCCGGGCCCTACGGCTGGCGGCTCCTGGAAACGCACGCGGATCGAATCGCTGCGCTGGTCGCCGTCGCGCCTGGGCCGCCCGGGAATATCCAGCCGCGCGCCGAGGTCGTGGATAGCCAGGACTCCCACATCGAGATCGAGCGCGGCGGGATCAGGCATCGTATCCCGGTGCATGAGCCGTGGGCCGTGGACGAGGATTTCGTGCGGCATAAGCTGGCGGGCACGACGACCCGGTTCCCGCGAGCCTTTGTCGACGGCTACGCGGCCACGCTGCAACCGCTCGCGCCGCGCCTCATGCACGAGCGCATGAACATCGAGGGGAGCCAGTACGTCGTCGCCAACGTGACGGCCTACCGGGACAAACCAGTTCTCATCGCGACGGGACAGCAAGACCGCGACCACCCCCGTGAGGCCGACGCCGCGATCGCCGATTGGCTCACGCAAGCCGGCGCTGCCGTCGACAACTGGTTCCTCTCCGATCTCGGCATCGAGGGCAACGGTCACATGCTCATGCTGGAGGAGAATAGCGACGAGATCGCCGCCCTGATCGGCACCTGGATCGAAGCGAAAACGCGCTAGAGGCGGTGCCGTGATTAACCCCGCTCAACCCGCGCCGGTATCGAGCCAGATCGTCACCGGCCCGTCGTTGACGAGGCCGACCTCCATGTGGGCGGCGAAGCGGCCGTGCTCCACCGGCACGCCGTGCCCGGCAAGCGCGGCGCAGAAGTGGGCGTACAGGGCCTCGGCGACCTCCGGTGCGGCGGCCCGCGAAAAGCCAGGGCGGTTGCCGCGGCTCAGGTCGGCGCACAATGTGAATTGACTCACCACGAGGGCGCTGCCGCCCGTATCGAGCAGCGAGCGGTTCATCTTAGCGGACTCGTCGGCGAAGATGCGCAGCCGCGCGATCTTGCCCGATAGGTGCTCGGCCTCGGCCTCGCCATCGCCGGCCTCGACACCCAGCAGCACGAGGAGTCCCGCGCCGATGTCGGCGAAGACTTCGCCTTCGACGCGCACGCGCGCCTCGCTCACCCGTTGCACCAACGCCTTCATGTACCCAAGCCGTGCCGCGGCCCGTAGCCGCGCTCATGAGGGAAATTCAGCGTCACGATCGTGCCGACGCCGAGCTCGCTCTCGATGTCGAGCGTCCCCCCGTGGCCTTCCATGATCGACTTGCACAGCGCAAGCCCCAGCCCCGCCCCCTGATAGTCGCGGTCCATACCCGAGGCAACCGGGCCAAATAGCGAAAAGGCCGTATCGATGTCCTCGGCCGACATGCCGATGCCCTATCCGAAACCCTGAGAGCGGCGCCCCCCGCGCCGGCACGGTCCCCTCGGATCGAAATGATGCCGCCGCGAGGGCTGAACTTGATCGCATTGGCGAGCACATTGAAGAGGACCTGCCTGACCTTGCGGTTGGCGGCTCTGATGACCGGCAGGTCGCGACAACCGGCCGTCTCGATCTCGAGCCCAGCGTGACCGGTTTTGCCGTCGAGCACGCGCACACACTCGTCCACGCATTCCGCCCGGTCGACCTGCTCGTCATGAATCTCCAGCTGCCCGAGTTCGATCCTCGAGAGGTCGAGGATGAGAAGCCGAGGGTGGCATTGAGCGGCGTCCGCAGCTCGTGGCTCATGTTGGCGAGGAACTGGGATTTCTCGTGATTGGCGGCGTCGGCCGCCTCCTTGGCGAGCGCGAGAGCCTGATTGGACCACTGTAGCTCGCTCGTGCGGGCAATCACCTTGGCCTCTTCACTCGCCTTGGCGGCGCGCAGGTCCTCATGCGAGCGCCTGAGGATGCGGTCGGCATGACGGACGATCAGAAACAGCACGCCGTAAAGAAGCCCGAACATCGCGGCGAGAACCATCAGTAGCTCGATGGTCGTCGTTTTGATCCTAGCGATCACGGGGGACACGTCCGCATAGAGCTCGAACACCCTTGGACGGAGCCGTCTTCGCCCGCGATGGGGACATAACTCTCGACAAGGTCGCGGTCGAATACGACCTTGGCGAACGCGCTGAAGGAGCCCTTGTGCGTAAGTTTGCTCGCCGGCCTCCGTTCCCGGGTGGCGGAGAGGACGCCTGGTCTATCGCTCTTGTCGGCCCCGATCTGGGCTGGCTCCGACGAGTAGACGGTGAGGCCGTTGAGATCGAATATCTCCGAGAAGGGCGAACCCATTGCGCGGGCGCGATCGGAGCTACTGGCCCATGAGATGTCGGTACATGCCCTCGACGTTGAGGGCGAACATGCGCTCGTAGCCGCCCCAGCTCTTGTAGTCCTCCATCTTGACGATGTCCTTGATCTCATCGAGCGACTTGCCGGCGTCAATCTACGCCTTGACCGCGGCCCGCAGCGCGGTCTTGTACTCGCGATAGGCCGCCGCCGCGCCCTTGTCGGCGATCCTGCCGTGGCCGGGTACGAGGATGTTGAAGTCGAGCGCCTCGACCTTCTTGAGGCTCTCGATCCAGTTGTCGATGTCGGCGTTCGGGAAATCGCGGAAGCCGACGCTGCCAGGTGTCACCAGGTCGACAACGAAAAGCACTTTCTCGTCGCGGAACAGCGGGAAGATGAGGCTGTCGGAGTGGTTGCGGCCGAAATAGTGGAGCTCGACCACCTTGCCGCCAAGGGCGAGGTCGTGGCGGTCGCCGACGCGCAGGATCTTCGATTCGTCGACCCGAAGGGGCAGCTTGTCGGCCTTTTCGTGCATGACAAAAGTGGCGGTGTCGGCGAACACCTCGCCGCCCGAGGCGTGATCGCCGTCCTCGTGACTGAAGATCACGTACTTGACCTGCTTGCCCGGAAAGCGCTCGGCGAGCTGGCCCTTGAGCCATCGCGACGCGTCGGCGTTGATCGTGTCCCCCACGATCAGTCCGTCGGGCGTGTCGTACACGACCCCGTAGTGGAAGTTGTTCTGCCAGCGGTAGAGATCGCCGGCGACGTTGACGAGCGCCCGCTGCGGCGCCTGTTGGGCCTGCGCCGGCGCACCCCATGCGAGCGCCGGTGCCGCGACCAGAATTCCGAGTACGCCCTTCCAAAGACCGAACCTCATGGTGTCGCCTCCCTTTCGTTGACGGCACGCAGCAGCGTGCGCGCGACATCGTGATGACCGAGCGTTGCACGCGCAACAGGGACATGAACACGAATTGGTGAGCCCGCGGCGCTTTGCCCCCGGACGCAACCCAGGCGATTTGATCCACCGGCCGCAGGGCTTCTTCACGCCAACGTGTTCCGCGCTTGCTAAGAAGTTCGGCATCGAGATCGTGGTCGAGGCGCCCTTATGACATCATCATGCTGCGGCGCCCCGACGGCATCATCGACCGCGAGGGCGCGAGGGTTGCGGCGATTCTGCGGCTTCTGGGCCGCGAGCCCAAGGGCGGTTGTAGAGAGCGAGGGGCGCGACATGATCTTCGAATCGACCATTACCTGCCCGGCTTGCGGGCACGAGAAGACCGAAACGATGCCGACCGATTCTTGCCAATACTTCTACGAGTGCGAGGGATGCGGCACCTTGCTGAAGCTGCGGGAGGGCGATTGCTGCGTCTACTGCTCGTACGGCAGCGTCCCGTACCCGTCGAGGCAGGCGGAGTAGCCAGGCGAGGATCGCACTTCGGTGTTCTCTGGACCGCTGTCTCGCGTGTTCCTACAATGGGTGCTCGGACATCCTCGGGCGAGGAGGGACGGAAAATGGCCATAATCGAGCAGGCCACAGGAGCGGCGCTGGGCGGAGGCTTGGCATCCACGCGCGGTCCGCTACAGCGGGCACATCACGTACCCGGCTACATCTACAGCTCGGCCGAGGTCCTGCGCATGGAGAAGGAAAAGATCTTCATGAAGGACTGGCTCTGCGTCGGCCGCGTCGAGGAGCTCGCAAACCCCGGCGACTACCTGACGCTCACCGTCGTCGACGAGCCGGTCCTCGTCACGCGCGGCGCCGACGGTGCACTCAACGCCGTCGCCAACCAATGCCGCCACCGCGGTGTCGAGGTCGCCTACGGGCGCGGTAACGCGCGCCAGTTCTCATGCCCCTATCACGGCTGGACCTACGACCTCGAGGGCAGGCTCATCGGCGCCGCCTACATGGACCAGGCCGAGACCTTCGATGCCTCGCGCTGTCGGCTGCACCCGTTACGGATCGACGCCTGGGCCGGCTGGATTTTCATCTCCTTCGATCCCGAGGCCGAGCCCCTGGCCGACTTCGTCGCCGACTTCGAGCGCGATTTCGCCATCTACCGGCAGGACAAGCTTCGCCTCGCCGACACCTTCGTCCTCGACATGGACTGCAACTGGAAAATGTTCGTCGAGAACGCGATGGACAACTACCACGTGAACACGTTGCACGACACGACGCTGGGCAAGGACGGCTGGGAGGCCGCCGCTGTCGAGTTCGAGCTGCGCCGGCGCGGTGGCCACACCTTCTCCTACCAGATGCCGCCGCGCGGGCCTGCGGGCACGCTGTGGTTCGACCGCAAGATGCCGTGGCTCGAGGACAAGCCGGACGACTTCGCGCACGCGGGCTTCCTCGCTCCCAACATGCAGACCTTCACCTACGTCGACAACGTCTCGGTTCTGGTCTGCTGGCCGACCTCGGTGAGCTCGCTGCGGCTCATGTTCTACGTCCTGTTCCCCGAGGATTTCTTCACGCTCCCCAACTTCAAGGACGTGGTGAAGACCTACTGCCAGACCTCGATCGACACGATCGCCGAGGATACCGAGATGGTGCAGTCGCTACAGCGGGCGACGGGCTCGCGATGGTTCGAGCCCGGCCCCATGTCGCACGTGGAAAAGCCCATCCACCACGCCCTCAACTACTACCTCGACCGCATGTTCGGGGAAGCCGCGTAGGCCGCGGCGTTGGTCTTGTCGGGCTCAGGCTAGTAGAGGCGCTCGCGCAGCGCCTGCTGGTAGCCCTCCTCGACTTCGGCCGCATCGAGTCCGGCGATCTGGTCGGCGACGATCTGGCCCATCGCCGGGAAGCTCTTGCGCTCGACCTGCTCGGTCGCATTCCATAGCTTGGAGCGAATGAGCGCCTTGCCGCAGTGGAAATAGGCCTCCGCGATCGCGACCTCGATGGCGGCCTTCGGCACCTTGCCGCGAACGGCGAGCGGCGCTAACCGCGCCTCCTCCGTCGTGATGCGAGCCGTGCCGTTGATGCGCAGGGTCTCGTTGAATCCGGGGACGAAGAACAGCAAACCGACGCTCGGGTTGTCGAGAATGTTGCCGAGCGAGTCGAGCCGGTTGTTGCCGGGCCGGTCGGGTATGAGCAGCGTCGCGTCGTCGACGACCTGAACGAACCCGGGCGCATCGCCCTTGGGCGAAACATCTCCCAGCGTCCCCAGCACCAGGAACGGCGACAGCGAGATGAAGTGGCGCGCGTGCCCGTCGAGCCGGTTCCCCTTCAACTTGACGATCGTCGCGCTCGGCTGGCCGTAGCGCTCGCGCAACTCGCCCTCGGAACGAACCTCCGCTGTCACCATTGGCGCTCTCCCTCGCCTCCCGCTTCGCCCGACACTCTAACCCAATTCGCAGGCCCCGGGCATTCCGCCAATAAGCCCTCGTGGACGACGCCCTCAAGCGTCGGCGAGGCTCAGGAAGCTGGCCGCGTTGTCGTGCAGCACCTTGCGCCGCGCCTCGTCGGTGAAGGGGAGTGCCGCGAACGCTTCGAGGGTTTCGCGCAGCGGAGCCGAGGGGAAGGCCGATGCGTACATGATGCGGTCCGCGAGCCAGCCGTTCGCCGCCTCGACCATCAGCCCGGAAACCCCGGGGGCGAAGTGGTAGAACGAGTTCTCAATCCAAACATTGTCGTGCCTGAAGGCGACCCCGAGCATTTCGCTGGTGTAGGGCCAGCCCGCGTGCGATGCGAGGATGCGCAGGCCGGGATAGCGCCGCGCGACCTCGTCGATGTTGTGGGGGTGCGAGGCCGACATCGGCGCCGGCACGCCGGGGAGGGCCCCGACGGTGATCACGATCGGCACGTCGAGCTCGAGGCACGCCTCGTAGACCGGAAAGAACGCCGGATCGTGGGGGCCCGTGGCGAGCACAAACCCGTCGACGCATAGGCCCTTGAGGCCGAGGCCGATGGAGTGGCGGCAGTGCTCGGCGACGTCGGGCCGGCGCGGATCGACGCCGCCATAACCGATCAGCCTGCCGGCCGATTCGGCGGTGGCGTGCGCGATCGATTCGTTCGTCAGCGGCCAATCGGCGTCGTCGCCGACCCAGTCGCGGCCGGTGAACACGCCGAGCGAAATTCCTGCGGCGTCCATCGCCTCGATCAGTTGGGGAACCGGCAGCGCGCGCGCGATCGCCGCGCTCACGTGCGACGATTCCTTCTGCGCGTGCTTGTCGGTCCGCCACCTAAGGTGCGCGACGAAGGCAGGCGTTGCGGCCCGCAGGCGAAAGTCGATCGTGCTCATGACTGGACCTCGCTCGCGGCGGGCGGCACTACCGGATCGGCCACGTCGTACTGTAGGAGCCGGCTCTGCACCCGCCACGCGCCGTCTTCGAGCGCGAACACGTCCCGGTACCACCCGGTGCGGTGAACCACCTGCGAGCCGTCGCTCTTGAGCATCGCGACGGCGAGCAACGCCGAGAGGCCATGCACGGTGCCGTGCTCGCCGGGCTCGAGGCGCAGGTTTATCGTGTAGTGGCGGGTGCGACGATCCCTGGGCTTTCGGCGCATCGCTTTGAACGCCTCGACGATGGTGTCGCGCCCGACCAACGGGACTTGCACGACTCCGAGATCGGGCTCGGCGTTGAAGTGCGCATCCCTGGCCCAGATGCCTCGAAAGC
This sequence comes from Alphaproteobacteria bacterium, assembly GCA_965261735.1. GTDB lineage: Bacteria > Pseudomonadota > Alphaproteobacteria > SHVV01 > SHVV01. The sequence goes on along the minus strand of OZ253470.1, from coordinate 2,703,159 downwards.
GCTCGAAGTCGCTGGCGTCCAGGGCGAGGCCGTAGTCGGCGACGAGCGCGCTGATGGCGACGAAAGCGTCTGCGCTGACTGATCCCGCCGCCACGGGTGCATCTTTGTTCACGGGTGTCCCCTTTCCGAAATCGCTTCGATCTGATGCGCTGCTCAGCGCACCTCCGCCTCGCCTCCGCGCCCCGAGAGTGACCTCAGTCCCACCACCCGGTCGATGACGAACAGCGCCGTGATGCCGATGAGCACGATCCATGCGGACACGGCGGCGCCGATCGGGTCGGGCTCGGTCTCGACATAGGCCATGAGCGTGATCGGCAGAGTCTGGACCCGGATCGACGACAGGAAAACGGAAAGGTTCACGTCGGCGAAGGAGACGATAAACGCAAACGTGCCGGCGCCGATCAGGCCCGCCCGGATGTTGGGCAGCGTCACCGCGAAGAAGGCGCGCAGGCTGGAGGCGCCGAGGCTGCGGGCGGCGCGCTCCTCGAGGTCCGCATGGCCGAGCAGCGAGGCGATCACGAGCCGTACGACGAACGGTAGCGCAACCACGAGGTGGCCGGCGACGATGGTCGATTGGGAGCGGACGACGCCGAGATAGATGAACCACTGCAGAAGGCCGATGCCGATGACGATGTTGGGAAACATCAGCGGCGACAGGAACACCACCGAGAACGCCGCGCGTGCCCGCGCCCGCATCCGCAGCAGTCCGATTGCGGTCGCGGTGCCGACGACGATCGCGACCAGGGTCACGACCACCGCAATTCGAATGCTGATCCAGAACGACTCGACAAACTCGCGGCGCTCGACGGCCTCCCTCAGCCACTGCAGGCTGAGGCCGTCGGGCGGGAAGCGCGGAAAGAGGCTCGCGGTCAGTGCGGTACCCATCACAACGATCACGGGCGAGAGCAGGAAGGCGGCAAGCAAGACCAGGTAGGAGGGTAGGGCGAGCCGCCGCAAGCGCACGGCCGCGCGCACCGCGAGCGATGGCCCGGACGCAATGGGTAGAGCCCGTTCACTCATGGCTTTGCTCACCGCCCTGGCGCTCGAACAGCAACACCAGGCTGACCATCACGGCCGTCATGCCGACCAGCACGAGCGCGATGGCACTCCCGAACCCGTACTCCAAAAGCGAGACGTTCTGCTGGTAGCTGAGCGTACTCATGAGCAGGATGCGGGCGCCGCCGATGAGGTAGGGAATGATGAAGGTGCTGGCGCCGAGCGAGAAGACGATGGCGATGCCCGTGATCAGACCGGGCCGGGTCATGGGCAGCGTCACCCGCAGGAACGTCTGGATCGGACCGGCCCCGAGGCTGCGCGCGGCCCTGACCGCGTTCCAATCGAGACGGTCGTAGGAGGCGAGGAGCGAGAACGTCATGAACGGCAGCAGAATGTGGACCAACCCGATGACGATGCCGGCTTCGCTGTTGATCAGGACGAAATTCGACCCGCCGAACAGCGAGACCGCCATGCGATCCAACGGGCCGCTTCGAGAGAACATGATCACCCAGCCATAGGCGAGCGAGGTGCCGCCGACGAGCAAGGGAAGCGTGAGCAGGCCGAGCAGGATACGGGCCGACGCGCCCGCCCGGGTCGCCAGGTAGAGCGTCGCCGGGTAGGCGAGCGCGGCGGCGATCAACGCGACGATTGCGTTGAGCACCGCGGTGCGGACGAGAACCCGCTGGTACAGCGCCTCGCCGAAGAACTCGCCATAGTGGGCGAGGGTGAAACTCCCTTGCGGCCCGACGATGCTCTGCCGAATCAGGAAACCCACAGGGACCAGGAACAGCACGACGACGATGGTCACGCCGGGCACGACGAGCAAGCGGCGATCCGTGACCGACCGGCGAAGGCGAAACTCCGGCGCGACCGCGCTCACCCCGGGCCCTCGTCTTCGGGCTCGCTGCGGCTCAAGATCAGGTGGCTGTCGCTCGGATCCCAGAAGATGCAGGCGGTGCTGCCGGGAGCCGGCGTGGGTGCGCCTCGGCCCACCCGCGCCCGCAACTGTACACCGTCGATCTCGCAGGTGACGAGGCTCGCCCGGCCGAGAAACTCGACCGATTGGATCAGCACGCCATCAACGACCGCCACCCCCTCTGGGATGTCGGTCGCGGATTCGGTGAACGCGATGGTATCGGGCTTGACGACGATGGAGGCCTGCTGCGAAGGCCGCGCCGCCCCCTGAGGCGACGGCGTCGGAAGACTCCGGGAACCCCAGCGCAGGACGGGGCGATCACCGTCCGCGACGAACCGTCCTTCGAGAACATTGCTCGAGCCCAGGAACTTGGCGACGAACGGCGTGCGCGGCACGTCGTAGAGCTCGGCCGGGGTCCCGACCTGCTCGATTCGCCCCTCATTCATCACGGCCACGCGGTCGGATATCGCCAGCGCCTCCTCCTGGTCGTGGGTGACGAAGAGGGTTGGTGTCGCGAGCGAGAGCTGCAAGCGTCTGATCTCCGAGCGCAACTCATCGCGGAGCGCCCGATCGAGGCTGCTGAGAGGTTCGTCGAGAAGGAGTGCCGAGGGTGAGATGACCAGAGCGCGCGCCAGCGCGACGCGCTGCTGTTGACCGCCCGAGAGCTGGCGCGGATAGCGATCCTCGAAGCCCTCGAGGCGAACCAGCCGCAGCGCGTCTCGAGCCCCGCTGCGCGCGTCCCCCCGGCTCTGTTTGCGCATCCGCAATCCGAACGCGACGTTGTCGAGCACGCTCATGTGGCCGAAGAGCGCGTGGCTCTGGAACACGAGCCCGAGGTTGCGCTTGTGCGGTGGCGCCCAGGTCACGTCGTGGCCGCCGACGCGCACCGTGCCGGCGTCCGGCTGCACGAATCCGGCGATGCACTGCAGCAGGGTCGTCTTGCCCGAGCCCGATGGACCGAGAATCGAGACGAGCGAGCCGCTGTGCACGTCGAGGTCGGCGGCCTGGAGCACGGTGACTCCGCCGTAGGACTTGGTGAGCCCCCGTGTCGTCAACGCGATTCCGGCGGTGCTATCGCGAGCGGAGTCGCTCCCGGCGCGCGGCGGCGCACCTGCTACCGAATCCGAAAGTGTTGATCCGAGACTCCGATCTCGTTCGCCGGCGCCCGTAGGCGATCTCAGTGTCGAACTCCCTGGCCAAATGCAACGCGCCCCAAGTCGACTTGCCAAAATGGCAACGACCCGAAAACCCCGCCCACCCGGGGTGTCGGTCGGACTAACCGACACCCCGGGGACAGGCAAGATTCGAACTCGTCGGTCCGCGAGCGGGGCCGCGAAGATCCGCGGTCCCGATCCCGCTCGCCAACGCTATCTCGCGATCTGCGCGTTAAACTCCTTGGTGATCTGCGGCAGGTTGGCGATCAGCTTGGTGTAGTCGGGGATGAAAAGGGTCTTCATCTCCTCCGTGCTGTCGAGGACCCTGGCCGATACGTCGGCGTCAAGCTTGACCATCGAGTTCGTCGGTCCGATGGCGAGCCTGTTCGCGAACGTGGTCTGCGACTGGGCACTGATAAGGTGATTAACGAACCCGCGCGCCGCGTCCGGGTTCTTCGCCTTGGCGAGCACGTCGAAGTAGTTCTGGAGCCCGATCGCCCCCTCCTTGGGGACGACGAACTCGACCGGCAGACCCTTGCGAATGGCCTGGAACGTGCGCGCATCGCTGTTCTGGGTCACCCAGATCGTTCCTTGTGAGATCAAAGGCTCAAGCGCGGCCGGCGCAGTAAGCAGCGGCGTGTCGCCGCCCGCCAGTTCCTTCAGCTTCGCGAAGGCGGTTGCGTAGTCGTCCTCGCCGGAGCCGTAGAGCTGAGCGATAAACGGAATCATCGTGCTGCCGTAGGTCGAGGCCACGGTCCACACACCGACGCGTCCCTTGAGCCGAGGATCCCAGAGGTCGCTCCACGACTGCGGCTTGGGGATACCCGCTTTGGCGAAGGCCTCGGTGTTGAACTCGATCCCGACCGCGCTGTTCGAGGACGCGACGCCGACGCTGTCGCGGAACTGCGGATAGATGTCCTTGAGGTTGGGGACGCTCGCTTCATCGAGCGCGGCGAATACCCCGGCCGCTTTGCCGCGGTTGTGTGTGGAGAATGTGGACCACACGGCGTCGAACTCCGGGTTGTCCGGCTGCGCCGTAATCCGTGCGAAGTGCTGCTGGAGCGTTCCGGTCACGTAGACGACCTTGACGCCGGTCTCTTTCTCGAACGCCGGAATGAAGTCCTCGCGGAACATCTTGCCCGGCGTGCCGCCGGCGCCGCCGAACACGATCTGGCCGCTGAGCTTCTGGGCTTGCACGTCAGCGCCCAAGGACTGGGCGACGACGAAAAACACGCCCAGAGCGAGCGACGCCAATAGCCTAAAGGTACGCTTACCTATCTTCATGGGTGGTCCTCCTGATTTAACATCCGACCGGTTCTACGCTCGCCGGCGGTCGCGAATAACGTGTGCAACGGAAATAGCGCGCGGATGATATACGGATATGAGAGGCGCGCAAACCGCCGCGCTTGACCGGGCATGACGGCGCACCTCACGGTGTGAGCGCGCCTACCCCGTATCCATCGGGGGACGCTTGGCCAAGACATACTCCATGGTGAGAAAGCGGCTCTCGAAGCGCCAACGCCCGTCGTCGCCGCGGACGACGATATCGTCGTAGAAGCCCGTGTTGACGATCGTCGGTACCGGCTGATCGAGCCTCATGAGCGTCAGTACCGAACTGACGCGGGCGCGCGACTCGGTCAAGTCATCGGCCAGGACGCTCGACATCAGGTGCCGTCGCTTCGCGAGCGCGTCGCCCGCGTCGCGTCGACCGACCATGAGCCGGGCGATTGCCGTGGCTCCACGCGCGGGAAGGGCCGAGCCCTCCGGTCGGGGCGCAATGTCGAAGGTCGCGTCCTCGACGAAGAGCGAGCTGAGTTCCGCCGCAGCGTCCGTACCGGCGCGATCGATGACGTGCGCGTAGCGGCTCACGAGATCGGTAATCGCGCAGCGAATGCAGCTTTGCGGCTCGTGCGTAGCGCTCATGTGTGCTCCCTCGATGCCTGCATTATATTTAGGCGACCATCGCGTATACCATGTGGCGCCGAAGGGAGTCGCATTCCGCGGATCCGGAGAGGACGAGCCGCTTGAGGTTTGGTTTCGACGCGCCCGACCTGCCGCCGACGGCGCGAGCGCTTCGGCGCGAGGTGCGCGCCTTCCTGTCGCAGGAGCAGTCGCAAGGACGCTTCGCCGCGCAGGTGAACGCGTGGCTCCGCTTCGACGCGGCGTTCACACGACGCTGCGGCGAGCGTGGCTTCGTCGGGATTACTCTCCCGCGGGCGTATGGCGGCCGCGGCGGATCGTCGCTCGAGCGCTACGTGGTGTGCGAGGAAATGCTCGCGGCGGGCGCACCCGTGGGTATGCAATGGGTCGCCGACCGCCAGAGCGGCCCTCAGATCCTGCGCCACGGTAGCGAGGCGGCGCGCCGCCGGATCTTGCCGCAGATTGCGGCCGGACGGTGCTGTATCGGCATCGGCATGAGCGAGCCCGACGCGGGCTCCGATCTCGCGGCGGTGCGGACCCGTGCGGCCAAAGCCGACGGCGGCTGGCGCGTCAATGGCTCCAAGCTCTGGACCTCGCACGGCCATCGCGCCCACTACGTCATCGCCCTGGTACGAACGGCGCCGCCCGGCGACAAGCGCCACGAGGGACTGTCGCAGCTCATCATCGACATGAGCGCCGGCGGCGTTGAAGCGAAGTCGATCGGGGACATCACCGGGGGCCATGACTTCAGCGAGATCACATTCGACGATGTTTTCGTCGCCGATGAATTCGTCCTCGGTGCGCCGGGTGACGGCTGGCGCCTGGTGACCGAGGAACTCGCCTTTGAGCGCAGCGGCCCGGAACGCTTTCTCAGCACCTTTCCCCTCCTGGTCGCGCTGGTCGACCGCCTCGGTGCCGATGCCTCGCCGCAGGCGCGAGCCGAGGTCGGCCGGCTGATCGTTCACATCGCGACGCTGCGGCGGATGTCGTTGGCGATCGCCGGAGCGCTTGGTGGTAGCACCGCACCGGACGTTGAGGCGGCGATCGTCAAGGACCTGGGCGGCGCTCTCGAGCGCGAGATTCCCGACGTCGCCCGAAGACTGGTGGACCGGCGGGCCGAGCCCGGCGGCGGCGACCGGTACGCGGCGCTGCTGGCGGACGCAATGCTGGCCGGCCCCTCGTTCACGCTGCGCGGCGGCACGCGCGAGATCCTGCGCGGCATCGTCGCCCGCGAACTCGGCTTACGCTGAGCGTGCGGCCGCCATGAGCACGCCCGACCATCTCATCGCCGACCTCGCCCGACGGGTGTTCGAGCGCCGCGAGAGGCCGCCGCCGGCCGACGCTTTCGATCGCAAACTTTGGGAAACCTGCAAGCAAGCCGGGCTGGAGCAGGTATTGATCACCGGTGAGGCGAGCGCGCTGCGCGACGGCGCCGCCGTGGTCACGCTCGCGGGCTACCATGCCGCCCGAGTCCCGCTGGCCGAGGCCATGGTCGCGCGGTGGGCCGCGATGCGGGTCGGCTGGAGCGAGGAGTCGGCAATCCCCACCGTTGCACCCCACGCCGAGGAGGCGGTCTTCCGCCCTCATGGGCGGGGCGCCACGCGCCTGCGCGGGCGGCTCGAAGGGGTGCCCTTCGGCCGCCACGCGAGCGCGGTGTTCGCCGTCGTCGACGATCGCCTGTTACGAATCGAGGCCGCCGACGCGACCGTGATCGAGGGCCGCAACCTCGCCGGCGAACCACGTGATGGCCTGATCTTCGATGGCGACGGCGCGGCCATCCGCACCGCCGAGGGTGTCAAAGAGGACGAGTTGCTCGGGTTGCTCGCGCTGATGCGTGCGGCGACGATGGCTGGCGCAATGGCGCGGGCCCTCGACCTTTCCCTCGAACACGCGGCTACTCGCGTCCAATTCGGGCGGCCGATCGGCAAGTTCCAGGCGGTCCAGCAGATGCTGGCGCAGCTCGCGGGCCACGGCGCCGCCGCCGCGGCGGCGGTCGATCTCGGGTGCGATGCATTTGCCGCCGGCGATCCGGTGCTGGCCGCCGGCCTCGCCAAGTCTCGTACCGCCGAAGCCGCCGGGCACGTCGCCGAAATCGCGCATCAGGTCATGGGCGCCATGGGCTTCGCGATCGAACACCCCTTGCACCTGGCGACGCTGCGCCTGTTGGCGCTGCGCGACGAGGTCGGCAACGAGGCGTATTGGCACGAGCGCATCGGCGCCCGAGCGATGGATGCCGGGCCCGCGCAAATCTGGTCCTTGATCGAGGCCATTGGCCGCGCGCCGGAGGAGGAGGAAACATGAGTGAAGCGGTCCTATTCGAGCAGCGCGGGCGCGTCGGTGTCCTCACGCTCAACCGCCCCGAAACGCGCAACGCGATCGACGATGAGCTGGCCGAGGCGATCGCGAGCCGATGCGACCGCCTGAACCGCGAAATGTCGGTCTCCTGCCTCGTGCTGACCGGCGCGGGAAGCGCCTTTTGCTCCGGCGGCAACGTCAAGGATATGCAGGCTCGCGCCGGGATGTTCGGTGGCAATCCTGCCGAGGCGCGGCGCGGCTATCGCTTCGGCATCCAGCGCATTCCGCTGGCGATGTACGACCTCGAGATTCCGGTCGTTGCGGCGGTCAACGGGCCGGCGGTTGGCGCGGGTTGCGATCTCGCGCTCATGTGCGACGTCCGCGTTGCCGCCGAGCAGGCGAGTTTCGCCGAGAGCTTCGTCCGCCTCGGGCTCGTGTCGGGCGATGGCGGTGCATGGTTTCTGCCGCGCATCGTCGGTGCAGCTCGCGCCTACGAGATGACCCTGACCGGCGATCCGGTCGACGCCGAGCGCGCGCTCGACTGGGGCCTGGTCTCCGCCGTGCATCCGCCGCAGGACCTGTTGCCGCAGGCGCTCGCCATTGCCGAGCGCATGGCCCGCCATCCGCCGCATTCGCTGCGGCTGAACAAGCGCCTGCTCCGCGAGACCGAGCGCCTCACCCTGCCGCAGAGCCTGGAGCTCGCGGCGGCGCTGCAATCAATCGCGCAAGCCACCGACGACTTCCGCGAAGGCGTGACCGCCATGCTGGAAAAGCGCAAGCCCGATTTTCAGGGAAGATAGAGAGCGCCGCCGCTACAGCGTCTCGGCGGTGCCGAGGATGTTCGTGACCTGGCTCGAAAGCACGCCGCCGTTGCCGTGGCACAGGGCGAGCTTGGCGCCCTCGATTTGGCGTGCCCCGGCGCCACCGCGCAGCTGCTCGACCGCCTCGACCAGCGTGAACAGACCGTACATGCCGGGGTGGACGCAGGACAGGCCGCCGCCGTTGGTATTGACGGGCAGAGCGCCGCCGGGGGCGATGCGCCCTCCCTCCACGAAGCGCCCGCCCTCACCCTTCTCGCAAAAGCCCAGGTCCTCGAGGAACAGGATCGTGTTGATCGTGAAGGCGTCGTAGAGCTCGACCACGTCGATGTCGGAGGGTTCGAGGCGCGCGCTCTCGTAGGCGCACCGTCCGGACTCGAGCGCACCCGTCACCGTCAGGTCCGGCATGCTGGCGATTTCCTTGTGCGTCACCGCCTCGCCTGCACCGAGCAGGTAAATCGGCTCGCTCACGGCATCACGCGCCCGGTCGGCCCGCGTCATCACCACAGCGGCCGCACCGTCCGTCACCAGGCAGCAATCGCGCACCGTTAGCGGATCGGCGACCATGCGCGAGGCGAGGCACTGCGCAACGTCGAGATCGTCGCGCATGAAGGCCTCCGGGTTCAGCTTCGCCCACGCCCGTGCCGCGACCGCGACCTCGGCCAGCTGCTCGCGCGCGGTGCCGAACTCGTGCATGTGCCGCGCCGCGGCCAGCGCATAGCCGGCGACCGGCATCATCGGCTCGTAGGCCGCCTCGAAGGGCGAAGAGTTCCACGAGCTGACGAGCTTACCGGCGCCGGTACGCTGATTGCTGCCGTAGGCGATCAGCGCGACGTCGCAGAGCCCCGCCGACAACGCGATCGCGGCAGCGCTCGTGTGGGTCAGGAAGCTCGAACCGCCGGTGCGGTTGTTGTTGGTCAGCGTCGGCCGGATGCCGAGATACTCGGACAGCGTGAGCCCCGAGAGATAGTCCCGCGGGAGCCCAACGAAAAGTGCGTCAACCTCGCGCACCGCGACGCCTGCATCGCGTAGCGCGCTGAGCGAGGCCTGGGCGGCCAGGTCGATCGACTCGAAGCCCGGCGCCTCACCGATTCCGAACGTTGCCGCACCGACGATGGCGGCGCCGCCGCGCGGAAACGCATCCATCGAAGCCATCGCTACACGGGGCCCCTACCGTCAGGAGATCGGTGTGAAAACGACGTAAGCGTGCGGCTCACCCGCAACGATCTTGACCCGCACCTCCATGCCGATGCGGACGTCTTCCGGGGCCAGCCCTTCGACCCGGCTGATCATCCGTGGTCCCTCCTCGAGGTCGATGAGGGCGAGATTGTAGCTCGGCTCGGGCGAACGCTTGCGGATCACCGTCGTCGAGTAGACGCGGCCCTGACCTGAGGCCTCGACCCATTCCAGCTCGCCCGAGCCGGTGCCGGGTTCGGCCACGCGCGGGTAGAAGAAGAACGCGCCCGTCACGCGCGAGCGCTGCAGCATGAACCGGCCCAGGCGAAGGAACGCCACGTACTGCGCAGCGGGCGGCGCGACGGCGGCATCATCCATTTCGCGCCCGTCGCCGGTCATATCACCTCGGCACGCCGGAGCGCCGCGATCTCGGCGGTGGTCAAGCCGAGCCGGCCGGTCAGGATTTCGTCGGTATGCTCGCCGACCAGGGGCGGCGGGCGGTCGTAGCGGACGGGGAGGGCGGACATCTTGAGCGGGCTGCCGGCGACACGTAGCTCGCCCGCGACCGGGTGCGCGAGCGTAACGATCATCTCGCGCGCGGCCACTTGCGGGTCGGCCTCGATATCGGCCATCGTGTTGATCGGTCCGCACGAAATCTTCGCCGCATTGAGGCGCTCCATCCATTCCAGCCGGCCGGCGCCGGCCAGGACCGCGGACATCTCGGCGACCAGTTCGGCCCGGTGTGCCACGCGATCGCTTGAATTCTCGAACCGCGGGTCCTCGGCCCACTCCGCTTTCCCGAGGGCCCCGGCGAGCCGAGCGAATTCGCGATTGTTGAACGTGGCGATCAACAGGTGACCATCGGCCGTGGGGAACACGCCGTAGGGAACCGCGCTCGGGTGCTCGTTGCCGGTCCGTGGCACCGCTGATCGCCCATTCAGCCACGCGGTGAGCGGGTTGAGCACGATCGCGATCTGCGAGTCGAAGAGCGCGATATCGATGTGCTGGCCGGCGCCCGTCCGCTCGCGATACAGCAGCGCCGCGAGAATGGCGATCGCCGCGTTATTGCCCGCACATATATCGGCGATCGGCACGCCGACCCGCATCGGCGAGGCGCCGGGCGCGCCATCGGGAAGCCCGGTCACCGCCATCTGCCCGCCCATCGCCTGGACGAGGTAGTCGTATCCCGAGCGCTCGGCGTAGGGCCCGGAATGACCGAACCCACTGATCGAGCAGTAGATCAGGCGCGGGTGTCGGGTGAGAAGCTCCTCCGGGCCGAGGCTGTACTTTGCCAGCGTTCCGGGGCGGAAATTCTCGAGCACGACATCAGCCCCGGCGATCAGTCGGTGCAGCACCGAGGCTCCTTCGGGACGGGTGAAATCCAGGGTCAGTGAGCGCTTGCCGCGATTGACCGACTGGAAATACGTAGAGTGTTCCGTATCCTCGCCGGCCGCGTCCTTGATCCAGGGTGGGCCCAGGGCGCGCACATCGTCGCCATCGCCGCGGCGCTCGATCTTGATCACGTTGGCACCGAGGTCGGCCAGAATCTGCCCGGCCAGCGGACCGGCGACGACCCGGGACATGTCGATGACCTGGATGCCCGACAGGACCCCCGGCGCCTTGGTCTCCTGATCGCTCGGCTCCGGGGGGTGGAATTCTGACCCGGTCGCATGGCGATCGGGTGCACCATCTGTTGCCACGCGAATCTCTTTCAGTCGGGGTGACGCAGTGTGCGCCAGCGGCATCGCACCCGCCCGCGCGTCGCGCCTTGGTCGACCCGCGGAAAGACGGGATCAATATACGAATCCCTTTGTATTGTATACTCGTAGCCATGGCGTGGTGGTGGCGGCGCGGGCAGCGATGGCGCCCCACATGCGCCGCGGAGGCGGAATGGAATTAGGGCTGCAGCGGCGAAAGGCGATCGTGACCGGTGCCACGCGGGGGATCGGCCGCAAGCTTGCCGAACGGCTCGCCGACGAGGGCTGCGAACTCGCGATCTGTGCGCGCGGCGAGGATGGCGTCAGGGAGACGGTGGCCGCGCTGAAATCGCGCGGCGTCAGCGCGTCGGGCGCAGCCCTCAACGTCCGCGATGCCGCGGCGTATCGGCGCTGGCTCGCCGCGGCCGGCGACACACTGGGCGGATTGGATATCTTCGTTGCCGGCGTCAGCGGTGGAACGGGGATGGACAGCGAGCGCAACTGGTACCGCAACTTCGAGATCGATGTCATGGGCGCGGTCCGCGGCTGCGAGTGCATTCTGCCCTTTCTGCGCCGCTCCGATGCCGCGGCGATCGTTTTCATGGCGGACGCGGAGGCGGCCGAGACGTTTGCCGCGCCATCGGCTTACAATGCCCTCAACGCGGCCCTGATCGTCTACGCCAAGCAGCTCTCTCAGGCTGAGCGTGGCATACGGGTCAATGTCGTCTCGCCCGGACCGACCATGTTCGAGGGGAGCAGGTGGGACATGCTGGAGCGTGCCGACCCGAAGCTCTACAACGCCGCGCTACGTCGGCACCCGGCCCGCCGAATGGGTACGGTGGACGAGATAGCCGATAGCGTCCTGTTCCTGGTGAGCCCGGCCGCCAGCTGGATGAGCGGGAGCAACCTCCTCGTCGATGGCGGATTCTCCCGTCGCGTACCCTTCTGAGGAGGGCGGAGCCACGATGAGCGTACGCAGAATCGGGCCGGCCGACTTCACCAAGACGCCAATCGGTAAAGAGGCTGATCCCGATTTCGGCACCGCGCCGATTGCCAAGGAGCGCTACACCAGCCCTGAATTCATGCAGCGAGAATGGGCGTGCGTGTGGTCCAAGGTGTGGCTGATGGCGTGCCGCGAGGATGACATTCCCGGGCCCGGCGACTATTTCGTCGACGAGATCGGGCTCGAGTCCGTTCTTCTCGTGCGCCAGGCCGACGACCGCGTGCGGGCCTTCTACAACGTGTGCCAGCATCGCGGCAATCGACTGGTGCCGGCACGCATGGGGACCGCCGAGACGTTCAGGTGCGCCTACCATCACTGGGAATATGAGCTCGACGGCCGGTTCCACCGTATTCCGGATGGCGAGACCTTCGCCCAAGGGACGCCCTGCAACGGCCTGGCCGAGCTCCACTGCGACACCTGGGGAAGCTTCGTGTGGTTCACCCTGAACCCCGAACCGGAGCCGCTTCACGACTTCCTCGCTCCGTTGCCTGCGCACCTCGATCCCTATCACTTCGAGCGCATGGTGATGATTCGAGACTGGACAGTCGAATGGGACTGCAACTGGAAGACCGCGGTCGATGCCTTCAACGAGAGCTATCACGTCCAGGGCATTCATCCGCAGCTCCTGTATTACCTCGAGGACCGCGACCTCCAGATCGACTGCTACGAGCGCCACAGCCGCTACCTCGTGCCCTTTGCCACGGTCAGCGAGCGGGTCGGCGAAACGAGCGAACTGCCGCCCCTGATCAAGCTCATCATGACCGAGGCGGGCATGGACCCGGCCGATTTCGACGGCCGCGTCTCGGAGGTGCGCCATGCCGTCCAGCGCTGGAAGCGCGAACACGGGCCGAGCGAAGGGCTCGACTATGCCGATCTCAACGACGACCAGCTGACCGACGACTATCACTACGCGGTCTTCCCCAACGTCACCTTCAACACGCACGCCGACGATCTGATGCTGTTTCGACACCGCCCGCACCCGTTCGACCCGAACAAGATGTACTTCGACCTGCAGAATTTCAGGCTGCTCAGGCGCGAAGAAGAGGAGCGGCCCCCGGCCCCCCGGCACCAGCGCTTCAAGCACGGCGAAGTATCGCTCGGCCGGGTCCTCAACCAGGACGCCCACAACCTGCCGGGTGTTCAGGCGGGGATGCACTCGAACGGCTTCAGCGGTCTGTGGCTCGGCAAGCAAGAGGTGCGCATCCGCCACTTCCACAAGGTCATCGACGATTATCTCGAGCGCTACGGCGAACCGGCGAGCGCGGCGCGCTGAGGGCCATGCGCTACTGGGACGATATCGAGATCGGCGAGACCACCCGGTCGAGCGCTATGCGGGTCGACGAGGCCGCGATGGTCGAGTTCGCGTGCAAGTACGATCCTCAGCCCTTTCACACGGACCGGCAAGCCGCGAAGGAGTCCCTGTTCGACGGGCTCATCGCCAGCGGCATCTACACGGCGGCGCTATGGCGCCTGATGGATCACGAGGTCAGCGGCGATATCGCCTTCATCTGCGGCGTCGCCTGGGACGAGGTGAAGTGGCGCCGCCCCGTTCGGCCCGGCGATCTGATCTATGCGACCTCGCGTTGTGTCATGAAGCGTCGTTCGGCCAAGCGGCCCGAGGCCGGCGTGATCACGCTGCACCACGAGGTCCTCAAGCAGAATGACGAGGTCGTGCTGTGCTTCGATTCGACCGACCTCGTGCGACGCCGCCCGGAGGCATAGGTTGGCTGCCCCGATCAGCGTCTACCTGGTGGCGGGCGGCAAGTACCACGACATCGACTTCGCCCGCCTCGAACTCCTGAAGCTGCTCGCGGAGCACGAAACGCTGCGCGTGCGCGTCGCCGACTCCTACGCCGACATCGAGGCCATCGCCGGCGCCGACATGCTCGTCACCTATACGTGCGACGTTATCCCCGGCGCGGACGAGATCGAGGGGTTGTCCCGCTTCCTCGGCCGTGGACGGCGCTGGCTCGCCCTGCACGGCACCAACTCGACCCTGCGCTTCCGCGACGACAAGCGCGTCGAGTGCCCCGAGCTGGATGCCGCGTTCCTCGACATGGTCGGCAGCCAGTTCATGGCGCACCCCGTTCCGATAGGGCGTTTCAAGGTGACACCCGCGGAGGCGGAGCACCCGCTGGTGCGAGGGATCGAAGAATTCGTCGTCGAGGACGAGCAGTACCTCCAGGACCACCGGCCGGGCAACCGACCGCTTTTGGTCACGCGGTTCGCGGGCCGCACCGAGACCTTCGTCCGCGACGAGTGGCCGGATAGCGAGCACCAGGTGATGTATTTGCGAGAGCATGGCGGCGGCGAGGTGTTGTACCTCACCCTCGGCCATGCCCGCGGCCGGTTCGACTTGCGGCCGCTCGCGCAGTTCTATCCGTTCGTCGAGCGCGGCGCCTGGCAGCTCCCGGTCTACTACGAGCTGCTGCGGCGCGGTATTCGGTGGGCGATGGGATCGCAGGACACCGCCTAGCCGACACGTCGGCGCATCCGCCCTATATCCTCGGCGGCCGCACGGCTAGACTGCGGCGCTCGGGCAGGGATATCGGCAAGGAGAAGAACTGGTGCAGCACAGCCGCGAACAGATGCTCCGCGCCTATCGCCAGATGAGGACGATCCGCGAGTTCGAGGAGCGGCTCCACGTCGAGAACCGCACCGGTGAGATCGCCGGCTTCACCCACCTGTATGCCGGGCAGGAGGCGATCGCGGTCGGTGTATGCGAAAACCTCGGCGATCGCGACTACATTATCAGCACCCACCGCGGCCACGGCCACTGCATCGCCAAGGGCTGCGATGTCAGGGGGATGATGCTCGAGATCTACGGGCGGCAGGACGGCCTGTGCAAGGGTCGCGGCGGATCGATGCACATCGCCGACCTCGACAAGGGGATGCTCGGCGCCAACGCCATCGTCGGTGGCGGGCCACCCATCGCGGTCGGCGCCGCGATCGCGGCAAAGGTGCGAAAGGACGGCCGCGTCGCCGTCTCCTTCAGCGGTGATGGGGCGACCAACCAGGGCACCGTGTTCGAGGCCATGAACATGGCAGTGGTGCTCCAAGTGCCCAAGGTGTTCGTGTTCGAGAACAACGGCTACAGCGAGCACACCGGGGCGAGCTACGGCATCGGCTGCAAGGACCCGGTCAAACGGATCGCCGGCTTCGGCCTTCCGGTGTGGGAGGCGGACGGCTTCGACTTCTTCTCGGTCCACGAGGCGGCACAGAACGCCGTTCAACATGCCCGCAAGGGCGACGGCCCGAGCGCCGTCTATGCCGAGGCGACACGATATTTCGGCCACTTCGAGGGCGACCCGCAGCTCTATCGCGCGAAGGGTGAGGTCGAGAAATTGCGTGCCGAGAAGGACTGCCTGCTCAAGTTCCGCAACGCCGTGCTCGAGGCCGCGGTGCTCGAGGCCAAGGACCTCGACGAGATCGATCAGGAGGTCGGCGCACTGATCGAGGACGCGGTGGTCGCCGCCAAGGCGGCGCCCGCGCCTCCCGTCGAAAGCGGCCTCGAAGACGTCTACCTGAGCTACTGAGCGGGAGCGCGGCGAATGGCGACCAAGACCATGCGGGAGGCGCTCAACGAAGCCCTGTTCGCCGAGATGCGCCGCGACGAGACCGTGATCGTTCTCGGTGAGGACGTCTCGGGCGGCGCCGGCGGCACATCGGGAACCCGCGATGCGGCCGGCGGTATCTTCGGGGTCACCAAGGGGCTGATCACGGAGTTCGGCGAGGATCGCGTGATCGACACGCCGATCAGCGAATCATGCATCGCCGGCGCCGCCAACGGCGCGGCCCTCGCCGGGCTGAGGCCGGTGGCCGAGATCATGTTCGCCGACTTCGTGGGCGTCTGCCTCGACCAGCTCTACAACCAGGCGGCCAAGTTTCGCTACATGTTCGGCGGCAAAGCGCGCACGCCGCTCGTGATCCGGACCTCGATGGGAGCGGGCATGAACGCCGGCGCGCAGCACTCACAGACCGTCTACCCGATGCTGACGTCGGTGCCCGGCCTCAAGGTGGCGATCCCGTCCAACCCGGCGGATGCCAAGGGCCTGTTGACGACGGCGATTCGCGACGACGACCCGGTGATCTTTTTCGAGCACAAGGCTCTGTATTCGCGCAAGGGAGAGGTGCCGGACGGCGAGCACACAGTGCCGCTCGGCAAGGCCGCGCGGGTGCGCGAGGGCAAGGACGCGACCGTCGTGGCGCTCGCCCGCATGGTCGGCTTCGCCGAGCGTGCGCTCGATCAGGTCGCGGCCGACGGGATCACCTGCGACTTGATCGACCCACGCACGACCTCGCCGCTCGATGAAGAGGCGATCCTGGCGAGCGTCGCCAAGACGGGCCGCCTGGTGATCGTCGATGAATCGCCGCCCCGGTGCAGCATCGCCTCCGACATCGCCGGGATCGTGGCCGAAAAGGGCTTCCGCGACCTCAAGGCACCCATCGCCCAGGTGACCGCGCCGCACACGCCGATCCCGTTCGCGCGCGAGCTGGAGCGCGCTTACGTACCGGGACCGCCGCGTATCGAGGCGGCCATCCGCGGCGTCCTCGAGCGGTAGCCGCGGCTATGGCGCTCATTCAGCCGGTGACCCTGCCGAAATGGGGTCTCGAAATGTCCGAGGGTAAGATCGTTGCCTGGCATCTGGAGGAGGGCGCGCAGGTCGAGAAGGGCACCGACCTCGTCGATATCGAGACCGACAAGATCACCAACACGCTCGATGCGGAGGTCGCCGGCGTGCTGCGCCGCCGCGTCGCTTCGGTCGGCGACACGCTGCCGGTGGGTTCGCTGATCGCGGTTCTCGCCGAGCCCGCCGTCAGCGAAGCCGACATCGACGCGTTCGTCACGGCGTTCCAGCCCGCCACCTGGGAATAGGTCATGCTTACGCAAAGTCCGCGTGTCACCCCCACCCAGCGCTCCCCCATCGAGGGGGAGGGTGCGGGGTCCGCGACCGCATCGCGAGAGCTATGTGGCAGGCGGTGGACGAAAGCTGTTTTGGGAGGGAGCGCCCCACCCGCCGCCCCGGGGGACGGCCCTCTTTCACGCTGAGCCCAAAGCAGTCCGGACGACATAGGCGAGGGGGACGTGTTTATCAATTTCTCGCAGCGTCATAATTTCCCCCCTCCCCTGGTGGGAGGGGGTAGGGGGAGGGGCGGGCGTAAGCCGCACCGCCTCAACCCGCCGCCACCACGTCCTCGGGCGCGTTTTCCTCGCCGTTGCCGGTTAGCGAGATGTAGTCGGCGAGCACGTCACCCTGCACGGTCGTGTGCTTGCGCAATAGCTGGCCGGCCCGATCCGAGTCGCTCTGGACGATGGCGTCGAGGATCGCGCCATGGTCGGCGAGGTTGTCTTCCGGCCGCCCGGGATAGCGAAGTTGGAAGCGGCGGTAAGGGACCAACTGAATGCCGAGCTTGTTGGTCATGTCGATAAGGACCTCGTTGTGTGTCCCGGCAATGATCGCGAGATGGAAGCTGCGGCTCAGCATGTAATAGCTGTCGGCGTCCTGCTTGCGCAGCGCGCGCGCGCCTTGGCTGTGCAGCTTCGCAAGCTCGGTCCGCTCGGGCTTCGACATTCGGCGCGCCGCGAGCTTGCTGCACACACCCTCGAGCTCCGACATCACCTCGAACATCTGAATCATGCGGCGGATGTCGATCCGTGCGACGCTCGCACCCTGGCGCGGCTTCTTCTTGACCAATCCGGATTGAACGAGCTGCAGCATGGCCTCGCGCACGGGCGTGCGCGAAATGGCGAAACGCTCGGCGATCGCCACTTCGTCGAGCGGCGCGCCCGGCGGCAGCCGCCCGGTGAAAATGTCCTGCTCGATGGCGAGCCGCACGATCTCGGAGTGGGTCGGCGCCGCCGGCTTCATCGTCGAGCCCTACACGTCCATGCCGGCAAGACGCGCCCGTTAGAACTGCACGCGCTTGGTGAGGCCGCCGTCGACGATAAGATTGATGCCGGTGATCCAGCTCGCCGCCGGGCTCGCGAGGAAGGCGACGCACCGCGCGACCTCCTCCGGCGTCCCCATCCGGCCGTTGGGCTGCTGCGCGAGCGTGTGCGTATATAGGTCGGCATTGGCGGTCCTGATCGCATCCCACGAGCCGCCGTCGAAATAGATCGGGCCTGGTGAGACCACGTTGACGCGGATGTTCCGCCTGAACACGGTCTGCGACAGCTGCTTGGCGTAGGTGATCAGGGCCGCCTTCATCGCGTTGTAGGCCATGGGCGCGATGAAGGTCTCGACCGCCGCCGTCGTGCCGATGAACACGATTGCGCCGGCGTCCGAGTTGCGCAGGACGGGCATCAGCTCGTCGCACCCGCGCACGGCGCCCATCAGGTCGATCTCGAAGTTGCGGTACCAGCTCTTCTCACCCTCGACGCCGCCGCCGGCGCTGACGTTGGGGATGAAGATGTCGACCCCGCCTAGGCTCTCGGCCGCCTCGGCCAGCCAGGCTTTGTAGGCCTCCCCGTCCTTGACGTTGGTCGACGCCCCGAACACCGCGCGCCCGTGCGCCTTGAGCGCATCGGTCGTCTCGGAAATCTCCTCGGCCTTGCGCGCACAGAAGGCGATGTCGCAGCCTTCCTGCGCGAGCAGCTCGGCGATCCGCCTACCGATCCCGCGGGTGGCGCCCGTAATCACCGCCTTGCGTCCCTTCAAACCAAGATCCATTCGGCGAGTCTCCGCTGTTCGAGCGCGACGCGGCCGCTCCACCGAGGTCTGCGGAGGCGGCCGCGCGAGGCGGTGTTGCGAGCTTCCATAGTGGGCCACGGGGTCGAGGCCGCGCAAGTTTTGTATATCCAGGGCCTACTTTGCGCATACCCGGTATTTCTGGCACTCTGCCGGCAGCGAGCCAGGGGTCGGCTCATGTCGTCGGAGAGGTTGTATGGACGCGATGGAAGTCGGCCGCATAACGGCCGGCATGAGCTTCGAGGCGGGCCGGACCGAGCCGCCCGAAGGCTTCCCGCGTCTGCCGGATATACCGGGCGGGCGCTATGTCGAACCCGGCTTCTTCGACCTCGAGAGGCAGCATCTGTGGCGCGATGCGTGGCTCTACGCCATCCATGGCGACGAGGTTCCCAAGAGCGGCGATTACGTTCGCTGGGAGCGGGTGGGCGAGCCGTTGTTCTTCGTACGCGGCGAGGACGATCGCGTGCGCTGCTTCTACAACACCTGCCGCCACCGCGGCGCGCCGGTCGTCACCGAGGAGCGCGGCGGGGCGCCCAAGCTCGCCTGCAAATACCACGGATGGACCTATGACTTGGCGGGGCACCTGGTGGCGCTTCGCGATCAGCGCGATTTCGTCGGCCTCGACATGTCGTGCCGATCGCTCATCGAGGTGCGATGCGAATCGTTTGGCCAATGGCACTTCGTCAACCTCAATCCCGACGCCGAGCCCTTGGCCGACAGCATTCGACCGATCTGGGACCACCTCCAGGACTTCCACCCCGAAGAGCTGCGGCTGGTCGACAAGAAGGCGTTTACGCTCAAGTGCAACATCAAGGTCCTTCTGGACGCGTTCCTCGAGGTCTACCACCTCAAGTCGATCCACATGAATTCGGTCGAGCGCTTCCTCGATCATCGCGCCGCGTTCATCACGCTGTGGCGCGGCGGGCACTCGCGCATGGTCACGCCGAACCGGCGCGAAAACTGGGTTGATCCCGGTACCGTCGGCCTGCCCGAGGTCGCGGACCTCGATCCCATCGTCGCCAACGCGAACATTTCCCTCAACCTGTACCCCAACCTGGTAACCCCGGTGGCACCGGCAGGCATGCCCTTCATCTGCTTTTGGCCGGTCGACCTCACGACCATGGTCATCGAGGTCCATTGGTTCGGATTGAGTTGGGGCGACGGGCCGCGGCCCGCTGTTTGGGACACCCGCCTCGAAAATTTCGACCGAATTCTCGAGGAGGACCTGCAGTTCGCCGAGGCAATCCAGAGGTCAGTCGAGTCCTCGGGTTTCGGCGGCATGCCGCTCAACTACCAGGAGCGGCGGCTCTATCACTGGCACCAGGAGCTCGACCGCCGGATCGGCGCCGACCGGATCGAGGAGGGCCTCAGGGTCGAGCCCGTGCTCGAGGCGTACGTCGAGGACTGGGGTGGTGTCGACCGGGAGGCGATCGGGTCGCGCAGCGCCGCCCGATGAGGGGCAGCACAGGCGTGGCCGGCCTTGTGGATCCGGAAGCGGCCGCAACATGACGATCCTGCGTACGCACGCGCTGCCGCAGTCCATAGCCGGCCTCGGCGAGGTGATGCAGCTCTCCTTCCTGCCGCGCGATTTCGAGGGTGCCCTTCGCTTCTGGACCGAGGTCGTGGGGGCCGGCCCCTTCTTCGTCATCGACCACGTCAAATTCGAGAGCCTGAGCTTTCGCGGCCAACCCTGTGACATCGATGTGGCGGTCGCGATCGGCTACTGGGGCGATATCCAGATCGAGCTCGCGCACCAACACAATGACGCGCCCTCCATCTACCTGCCTTGGCAGCAGGAGGGACGCGAGGGCCTGCACCACCTGTGCATCCTCGTCGGCGATCTTGAGATGGCGCGCGAGACCTGCGCGCGCGCCGGCGCGGCTATCGTTCAGGAGGGGACCATGCCCAAAGCCAGGGGCCCGTTCCTCTATGCGCAAATGAAGGAATCGGAGCCGCTGGTCGAGATTATCCAGCCCAGCGGCGCCCTGCTGGGCGCTTTCGCGGTGATGCGCGAGGCGGCGCGCGGCTGGGACGGCAGCGATCCGGTGCGCCGTTCGGGGAGATCGTGAAGCCGGCGCCTTCGCCTAGGTGATCCGCGTTGTGTCCTCGATGCCGAGCTCTGCGATCAAGCCATCGCGGAGCTTGAACTTCTGGATCTTGCTCGCCCCCATCGGCCACTCTGTGACGAAACGGACGTGCCGGGGCACCTTGAAGCTCGCGATCCTGTTGCGGCAAAAAGCGATGATGTCGTCCTCGTTCGCCGTCGCGTCCGGCTTGAGTTCGACGAACGCCGCCGGCACCTCCACCAGGCGGGAGTCCGGACAGCCCACAACCTGGCACAGCTTGACCGCCGGGTGGTCGCCGATGAACGCCTCGACCTCGAGGGCGGCGACGTTCTCGCCGCCGACCTTCAGCATGTCTTTCACGCGGCCGTGGAACATCACGTCGCCAGCCTCGTCGAGCGAGCCGATGTCTCCCGTATGCAGCCACCCGCCGCGCAGCGCGGCCTCCGTTTTCTCGGCGTCTTTGTAGTAGCCGTCGATGATCCCGTAGCCGTTGACGATAATCTCGCCGTGCTCACCGGCCGGAGCGTCGCGGTCTTCGGCGTCGACGATACGGACCCCAACACCTCGCAGGGGCGAGCCGAGCCGGGTCGTGCGCGCCTTGTAGGAGTCATTGCCGCCGTTGGTGGAGACGGTGCCGGCTGCCTCGGTCAACCCGTAGGTGCTGACCTGAACGGCATGCGGCATGGCCCGTGCGAGCTGCTCCTGTAAGGCCTCGGGCTGTAGCGCCAAATTGCTGTTCATGAGCCGCGTCGCCGACAGGTCCGTCGTCGCGAAGTCGGGATGGTTCATGAGGTCGGCCAGCATCGTCCAGAAGCACACATAGTTGATCGTGACCTTCTCGTCCTCGAGCATACGCAGCGCGCGGCCCGCATCGAAGTAGGGCGTGGTCAGATACGTGCCGCCGACCGCGAGGACGGCCGTTATCGGCATGATCGCGCCGATGTGGTACATCGCGAGCGGCGACCAGAATCGGTCCTCGCCGGTCATGTCGTAGCGCCGTCCCAGCTCCTGCCCGTTGCGCACGATGGCCTCATGGCTGAACAGGCAGCCCTTGGGGTTGGAGGTCGTGCCGGAGGTGTAGAGGATGAGCCCGGTATCGCGCACGCGCACCCGCGAACGTCGTTCGTGGACGGCCTCGACCGGCACCTGTTCGGCCAAGCGGTCGAGCGCGTCGGACCCGAGAGCGCCCGGAGCGTCACCGGTCATTGTGATGATGCGGCGCAGCATGGGCAGACCCGGCACGTCGAGTTGGGGCGGGTCCTGAGTCGAGCCCGCGTCGCCGATTTCCTCGTTCAGCCGCTCCAGTAGATTCACGCCATCGGCCACCCGGCCGGTCGTCAGCACGGCCACCGAATCGGAATTCTCGATCAGGTAGCGCAGCTCCGCACCGCGGTAGCGCGCATTGATCAGCACTGGGACCGCGCCGGCGAGCGCGATGGCGAAAAGGGCCTCGGTAAACTCGATGCAGGTCGGCAGAAAGATACCGACATGGTCCCCAGGCCGCGTACCCAGCGCCATTAGGCCACGGGCCCTGCGTATCACCCGCTCGGCCATGTCGCTATATGTAAAGCGCGCGTCCGGCAGCACGATGAACTCGCGCTCGGGCCATCGCCGCGCGGCACCCAGCAACAAATCACCGAGGGTGGTGACGCCGATCTCGTCAGGGGCTTGCTGGTTTGTGCCGTCGGGCATGGCTACCAGGTCACGGGGAGCCCGACGACGCCGTAGACGAAGAAGTTGTGCTTGTAGCCGACGTCTTCGAAGGGGACGGCGAGGCGTAGCTCGGGCAGGCGGCGCATCAGGGTGGCGAACACGATCTCGAGCTCGGCGCGCGCCAGGGTCTGGCCGAGGCATTGATGCACGCCGTATCCGAAGGCGACGTGGTGGCGCGCCTCGCGACGGATGTCGAAGGCGTCGGGCTCGGGAAACGCCCCGCCGTCTCGGTTGGCGGCGCTGATCAGCGCGTAGACGCCTTCGCCCGCCGCTATCGTCTGGCCGCCAACTTCGACGTCGGCCGTGGCGGCGCGCGCGCCGATGTAGTGGACCACGCTGGTGTAGCGCAGCATTTCTTCGACGGCACCGCTCATGAGCGAGGGGTCGGCGCGCAGCAGCGCCAATTGCTCCGGGTGTTCGAACAGGGACAGCAGCCCCATACCGATCAGGTTCGAGGTCGTCTCGTGTCCCGCGCGGAGCAGGAGCTCGACCATTCGGACCGCCTCGTCGTGCTGCAAATGACCGGGCCTGATCTGATCGATCACCAGGCGGCTGATGATATCGTCACCCGCGCCCGGGTCCTCTTCCCGTTTCGTGAACAGCTCGTCGAGGTAGTTCATGACGTCGCGACCCGCGGCGACGGGGATCTCCGGGTCGACGTCGAGGGCGAGCCGCGCCTTGCTGCGCTCCTCGAAGAACGCGTGATTCTCGTAGGGCACGCCGAGCATCTCCGAGATCACCAACGAGGGCAGCGGGATCGCCAGGGCTTCGACGAGATCGGCGGGCCGACCCGTCGCGATCATCTGGTCGATCAGCGCGTCGACCATGCGCTGGATATCGGGGCGGAGCGCGTTCATCCGGCCGACCATGAACTCCTTGGTGAGCATGCGGCGGAAAATGCCGTGCTCGGGCGGGTTCATCCGGACGAAGGTCTGTTCTTCCTTGAGCAGCATGGCATCGCGCGTCGGCGTCAACTTGGGGTAGCCCGGCTGGCTGGGGACGTTGCTGAAGCGGTCGTCGCTGAGCACGTCGCGAACGTCGTCGTAGCGGGTCACGATCCAGGCGGTCGACCCGTCCCACAGCCTGGCCTTGGTCACCGGGCGCTCGGCCCGCAGCTGCGCATACTCGGGCGGCGGGTCCAAGGGAAAGGCCCGGGAGAAGGGGAAAGAGGGTAGGTCTGACCGCTCGTCGGCCAACTCAGTTCTTTCTTGGTGCGTCGGTTTCGTCATTCTGGCTCCGCTGAAATGGCCCTGACTGGGCACGTTCGAACCGCTGCCCTCACCGAATCATGTAGCTCCGACCGCGGGCGCTCAAGCAATAGGAAGACGAGTCCGTCGTCCTCGTCTTGCGCGAACACCTCGGGTGCGGCGCTGACGCACTGCCCGGCGCCAATGCACAGCTCGCGGTTGATGACGATGCGCATGGAGTCTTCCCGAGCTATATCGCGGTCATGCCACCGTCCGGCACCAGCACCGCGCCGGTATAAAAGCCGGCGTCGGCGGAGAGCAGGAAGCACACGCTCGCCGCGATTTCCTCGGGCTCGGCGATGCGGCGCTGGATCGAATCGGATGCCGCGCGCTCGGCGCCAACCTCGTAGTCGCCACCGCCGCGCTCGGTCCACAACGGGACCGTCATTCCCGTCTTCACCGTGCCGGGCGCGACCACGTTGACGCGGATGCCGTCGTCGCCGAGCTCGAACGCGAGCTGACGCGAGAACGCGAGCACGGCGCCCTTCGCGGCCGAGTAGGCACCGATGTGCTTGCGCGCCATGAGCGCGCCCACCGACGAGATATTGACGATCGAGCCGCCGCCGGCGGCGCGCAGGTGGGGCAGCGCCGCGCGACAGACCAGGAAGGTCCCTGTGGCGTGCACGGCGAGCATCCGTGTCCATTCAGCGAGCGGGTAGGTGTCGATCGATCCCGCGGTGAGGTGGCCGGCGGCATTGCAGACGCAGTCGATCTTGCCCATGTGCTCGTACGCGGCGCCTACGGCAGCGGCGACCGAGGCCTCGTCGGCGACGTCCACCTGCACGGCGATGCCACCCTCTAGGGCGTCGGCTACCGCGGCGGCGCGGTTCGAATCGAGGTCAAGGACCGCGACCCTGCCGCCCTCGGCCGCGAACCGGCGCGCCACGGCGGCGCCGATTCCGGAGCCGCCGCCGGTAACGATCAAGGCCCTGCCGGCAAACCGCATGCGCCAACCTCAGTCGGGGCTCATCCAGCCGGGTGCGAAGTAGTCCACGCGGTCGAGCGTCAGATGCCGTTCCTTGAAGAGCCAGCGGCCGTCGTGGCGCTCCAGGACATCGTCGAAAACGCCCAGGCCGTGCACATTGATCGGACTGCCGGGTTTCCTCTTGACTTCGAAAACCATGATGACGGTGCGCGTGCGGGCCGCCGCCTCAGCAAGCTCCTCGACCACGATGTTCGCCATGACGTGACGGCGCTGCGCCTCCTCGAAAAACAACCGCCACCGGCGCTCTATCGATTCACGAATGGT
Source organism: Alphaproteobacteria bacterium (assembly GCA_965261735.1). Lineage (GTDB taxonomy): Bacteria > Pseudomonadota > Alphaproteobacteria > SHVV01 > SHVV01. The sequence goes on along the minus strand of OZ253470.1, from coordinate 2,678,220 downwards.
TCGCGCACCGATGAGCGGCGACTCGATGCCGGGATTGGGGCCGACGTGAAAGGCGGCGTCCTCGGTGAACAGAGCCTGGAGGCCGTCGAAGTCGCCCCGGTCGAGGCAGTTGCCATAGGTCGAGATCATTTGCGTGATCTCGAACCGCGCGCGGGTCCTGTCGTCGATGTCGCTCATGTGCCCAACACGTCGAGCACGAGTCGACGCTCCGTAAACAGCCACATCTGCTTTCTCCGCTCCAAGGTGTCGTTGTAGACGCCGGTTCCGCGTAGTTCCACGCCGCCGCCGGCCGACTTCGGCACCGATAGCACCGTGAGAAACGAGCGCGCCCGGGCTCGGTCGCCGGCGAGCTCGTCGATGACCGTGTTGGTCATCAGATGCCGCCGCTGTGCCTGTGGCGACACGAGACGGTAGCGCTCCTCGAGGGCCTCGCGAATCTGACGCCCGCCGCGTACGGGCACCGGCACGATGCCGGGATCGGGCGTGATGTCGAAGACGGCGTCTTCGGCGAACAGGGACTCGAGCTGGTCGAACTCGCCGGCGTCGATGTAGACGGCATATTTGGCGATGACCTCGGTGATTTCTTGGCGCGATGCGGTATCGCTGGCGTCCGTCATGCCTCGCTTCTCCTTCTCGAACCGGCGGCAGGGCCGGTGCCGCCGGGCGGGACGTGCAGTGACAGTCCGCCATCCACGGTGACGATGGTGCCGGTCACGTAGCTCGCCCGCGGCGAGGCGAGGAAGGTCACCGTGTTGGCGATCTCGCCGGGCGAACAGATGCGGCCGAGCGGGATGCTGGCCTCGAGATCGGCACGCCCGGCCTCGAGAAACGCGGCAAGTCGGCGGCCGTGGACGAATCCCGGGCTCACGCCGAGGACGCGGACGCCGGACTGCGCGAGGTCGGCCGCGAGAAAGCGGGTAAAGCGTGCCGTGGCGATGTTGACGTCGCCGCCCACCGGATTCGCCGGATAGAGAACCTCGGTCGCGATGCCGATGAGGTTGACGATCACACCCGACTGGCGCCGCGCCATGCGCTCGCCGACACGTCGGCAGACATCGATCGAGCCCACATACTTGACCCGGAACGCCCGCTCCACCGCATCGCGCTCCATTTCCCACAGCGAGCCGTAGGTCTGATCGACCGCCGCGCAGACGAGAATGTCGACCTCGCCGAGCAGGCGATAGCTTTCGTCGATAGCGGTCTGGACCGATGCGCCATCGGCGAGGTCGACGCTCACCGTCCCGCCGCATCGGGGACCGAGCTCATGCGCTAACGACTCGAGGCGCGCACCGTTGCGTCCGCCGAGCACGACCCGAACCCCTTCGCCCGAGAGCGCCGTCGCCACGGCGCCGCCGATGTCGCCGGTCGCCCCGACGACGAGCGCCCGCTGCTTCGCGAGCTGGAGATCCATCCGGCGGCCCGACCCTATGGTGCCGAGCGGGCCGGCGTGGCGGCGGCCGCGGCAATACGTGCCAGCAAACCCTCACCGTTCGCGAACAGCACGCGCTCGGCCACGTCGGCCGCGAAGGGCAGCGCGCGAAACCGTTCGAGCGTCTCGCCGAGCGGCGCGAAAGGGTAGGCGGAGGCGTAGAGGATCTTGTCGCCGATCATGGTGTTTGCGGCCTCGACGAGGACCTCGGCGCCCGGGGCGAAGTGGTAGAAGGAGTTCTCGAAGTACACGTTCTCGCAGCGCCACGCGACCGCGATCATCTCCTGCACAAAGGGCCACCCGGCATGTGAGGCGATGATGGTGAGCTGGGGGAAGCGTTTGGCGAGGACGTCGATCGCCAGCGGGCTCGAATCGCGCAGCGGCGCCGCGATGCCGGGCCACCCGCCGAGCGTGATGACAACCGGCACGCCGAGCTCGTCACAGGCGCCACAGATGCCATCGAACCGGGGATCGTCGGGCGCCGCCCCGAGCGCGAAGGGGTCGAAGCACACGCCGAGCAGCCCGAGTTCGAGTACGGCTCGACGCGCTTCCGCTGCCGCCATGTCGGGCTCGCTCGCGTCCACGCCGGCAAAGCCGACGATGCGGTCGGGAACCGCGCGCACGCAATCGGCGACGAAGTCATTGGTCAACGTCCACTCCGGGTCGCTCCCCGAGCGATTACGAGCGGCGAACACGGCGCGCTCGATGCCGGCGCCGTCGAGCTGGGCGACGTACTGCTCCAGCGTCTCCTCGGGGGCATGGTAGTCGCCGAAGCCCGCCCCGGCCTCGGAGCGAATGGCCTTGCGGCGCCGGGAAAGGTAGCGCGCCCACTCCGGTGTGTTGGGGCGCGCCCGGAAATCGATCACCCGGCTCATGGCGCCTCGGCGGCGTCCACGAGGGGCACGATCTCCTGCCTCAGCAGCGCCCAGACGGCGTCGCGCAGCTCGGCCGTTCTGTCGGCGTGCGCGCGGCTTTCGTCGTCGACGTCGAACACGTCGACGACGCGTCCGGGCCTGGTTCCCATGACCACGATCCGGTCCGACAGGCGGATCGCCTCGTCAACGCTATGCGTGACGAAGACGATGGTCTGGCGCGTCGCCCGGCGCAGCCGTGCGAGCTGGTCCTGGAGCAGCTCGCGCGTGATCGCGTCGGCGCCGCTGAAGGGCTCGTCCATCAGCATCACTTCCGGTGTGCACGCCATCCCCCGGGCGAGCGCCACGCGTTGCTGCATCCCGCCCGAGAGCTGCCAGATATGGCGATCTCCGAAGCCCTCGAGGCCGACCATGCCGAGGTACTCGAGGGCGCGCGCCCGCCTCTCGGCGCGTCCGACCCGCGCGGCCTCCATCGGGAACTCCACGTTGGCCACGACCGTGCGCCAGGGAAAAAGCGCGAAATGCTGAAACACCACGGTCCGGTCCGGTCCCGGCCGCTTGATCTCGGCGCCGTCCATGAGGACGCGCCCGTGGGTCGGGAACTGTAGCCCGGCGAGAATCTCGAGCAGCGTGGTCTTGCCGCAACCGCTCGGCCCGACGAGGCTGACGAGCTCATGCAGCCCGACCGTGAGTTCGATGTTGTCGAGGGCGACGAACGTCTCGCCGGTGGCGGTCGTGAATTCCTTGGCGACGCCCTCGACCACGATTTTCGGCGCCGCGGTGGCTGCAGCGGGCCGTGCCGTCGCCGGAGCCCCCTCGGCCGCGCCCGTACTCATGTGTAACCTTGCCACGGCGTCAACCGGCGCTCGAGAAACATAAGGCTGTAGTTGAGAGCCACGCCGAGGGCCGCGAGGATGAGGATGGCGGCATACATTTGTGGGATGCGGAAGGTGTACTGGTTGTTGAGGATGAGGAAACCGAGGCCCGAGTCCGCGCCGACCATCTCGGCCGCGACGAGCACGAGAAAGGCGTAGGAAGCCCCCAAGCGGATCCCCGTCATCGTCATCGGCAGGGCCGCCGGAAGGGCGACCTTCAGGAACACGTCGCGCCGGCTCGCACCAAGGGTATGCGCCGCCTTGATGAGCCGCACATCGACACCGCGGGCGCCGGTGATCGTATTGAGCAAAATCGGCCAGATCGCCGCCCATATCACGATCGCTACTTGAGCGCGGAAGCCTAGGCCGAGAAAAAGCAGGAACACGGGCAGCATGGCGAGCGGCGGCAACTGGCGCAGGAACTCGATCACCGGGGAGGCCGCACGCGAGACCGCCTTGACCGACCCGATGAACAGGCCGAGCGGGATTCCGACCGCGATGGCGATCGCCAGCCCCGCACCCCCGCGCTTCAGGCTCGCCTCGAGATGGGGAAGGATCGCACCGGTTATGACGTAGTTCCACACCTCGTAGAGGGCGCGGGACGGCGGAGTGAGGAGCGTCGCGTTGAGCCAGCCGGCCCGCGAGGTGAGCTCCCACAGCAGAAATAGGCACACGATCGGAACGGCCGACACGAGAAGCGCCCGGCCCCGGCGCGCCGACGCCGTCGCTGGTGCGGGCCGGCGTTCGCGGGGCGCGCCGGCGGGCCGGGGGCCGGTGGCCCCGGCTCCGTCGGCCGCCCGTCGCTCCTCGGTAAGGGTGCCGGCGCCGGGCATCCTGCCACTCCTCAGCCCGAAGTGACTGCCTCGACTCCTACGAGCAGTTCGGGTTGAAGCTGTTTGATACCCACCCGGTCGAATCGACGCTGCCGGCCTTGATCGCGTCGAATTCCGTCAGCACCTTAACCCAGTCCGATGCCGCCTTGGTACTCACGCAGCCACCCTTGGCGAACGTGGGGACGGTCAGGAGATCGGCTGAAATGCCGGTGTTCTTGGAGATGATCTCCTTGGCCGCGTCAGGGTTGCCCTGAACGAAACCGGTTGCGTCATTGAGCGCCGCGACGAAGGCGCGCACCACATCGGGCCGTTCCTTGATGTAGTCGTTGCTGAAGACATAGGCCGAGTACAGGAAGGCCGAAGCCGGGAGGCCCTCGTTGTCCTTGGCGAGGAGGTGCAGCTTGTCCGGATTCTGTCTCACGCAAGGGATGTAAAAGAGGCTGTACATCGCGACAATGTCGACTTGTTTGGACAGCAGCGCCTGGCACATCGTCGGCAGCGGCACCGTCAAGCGCTTCACCTGATCGATCCCAATACCGCTCTTATGCACGAAGCCGCGCAGCGCATAGTCGGCGTACGAGCCGAAATTGTGGATGCCGACGGTCTTCCCGACGACGTCCTGCGCGGTCTTGATACCGCTGTCGGCCAGCGCATAGAGCCGGAAGTCGCCATCGGTCGAAACGATCCCGGCAAATATAGCCGTCACTTCCGCGCCGCCGGCCAAGGCCTGGATGATGGGCGGCGCGCCGAACCCCTGACCCGTCTGTACGTGGTTGGCGACGATCGCGGGGATTCCTGCCGTGCCCTGGGCCACCTGTTTAACGAACTCGACCTCAAGGTTGTACTTCTTGAAGAAACCCCTGTCCTGCGCGATCAGCTCGGGCGAAAAGTAAGGCACAGAGAGCATCTTGATCGGGGTCGGCGAGCCTAGTTTCGCCGATTGCGCATGGGCTGAACCATCTGCGAGCAGGAATGCGGCAAAGCCGATGGCGGCGACGATGGCGGCGCCATACCACCTGCTTCCACGAGCAGCTATTTCAGTGGGCCGTGCTGTCAGCATTGGGTCTTCCTCCTGTCATTGGCCGGGATGAGTTTCTTTTGTAGGTTGGTACAGGGGAACGAGAGGGGCGTGGCCCCTGCATGTTGGCTTGTCCGGCGGTCCGGGCTCCTGAAACGGGCTCGCCCGTTGCACACAAGGCGCTCACCCATATACTGTTTTGCGGATTCTTTATACAAGTAATAGCGTCGTCACTAGCGGCTCCCGGCGCTCCCGAATGGGGCATGTCGGCGCCATCTGAAACCATGACAGCTCAGGTTTCGTGGACTCTGGCGGTGAATGCCTGGCACTCGCGGTCGCGAACGGTAAAACTGCGGCGGCGACGCGAATCGACCCAACTGTAGCGGTGATGAGGACAGACCCGGACCATGGGTAAGGCATCGACTCCGAGCGAGGGCGGCGCGGGCGTCAAGCTCGAGCACACGATGGCGGAGCTGGCCCGCGTCCCGACCGTGTTCCGGCCCGATCTCCTCGACGGTCAGGTCTTCATCGTGTCGGGTGGCGGCACCGGACTGGGGCGCGTGACCACGTTCCTGCTGGCGCGGCTCGGCGCGCAGGTCGTCATCTGTGGGCGCCGCGAGGAGCGCCTGCGGGAGGCTGCCGACGAGGCGGCCGGGATCGTCGGAGCGCGCGTCACCCCCATACCCATGTCGATCCGCGACCCGGAAGCGGTGGATCGCGTGCTCGACGAAACCTGGGAGCGTTTTGGTCGGTTGGATACGCTCGTCAACAACGCAGGCGGCCAATTCGCTCAGGATGCGATCGATTTCAGCCACAAGGGGTGGCACGCCGTCATCGACCTCAACCTGAACGGAACCTGGTACATGATGCAGGGCGCCGCGCGGCGTTGGCGCGACCGGGCCGAGCCCGGAAACATCGTCAACATCGTCGCGGTCGTCACGCGGGGCATGCCGCAGGTCGCGCATACCTGCGCGGCGCGCGCGGGCGTCATCGGCCTGACCAAGACGGTGGCCGTGGAGTGGGCGCCGCTGAACATTCGGGCGAACTGCCTCGCGCCCGGTTCGATCGCTTCGGAAGGGCTAAAATTCTACGCGCCCGAGGCGACCGCGCGATTTCAGGACAGCAATCCAATGCGCCGCTTGGGCGAGGGTTGGGACGTCGCCCAAGGCGTGGTGTACCTATCGGCCGGCAGCGGCCAATTCGTCACCGGGGAGGTGCTGGCCATCGACGGCGGCATGCAGCTTTGGGGCGACGTATGGCCGGCCGGCGTCCCCGACCACTTCAACGTAGTGTGAATCGCGGCCGGTCCCGCGCGTCGTGACACATCGGCGGCGCGGGCGTGCCCCGGGGGCGGCCGGCGCGAAAGCGGCCGAGCAGAAGGAGGCCCGCCATGTTCCGCTACTGGAATGACGGTACGCCAGAGGCCTTCGACTTCTCGACCATCCTGGTCATGCTGCTGGCCGAGGCCATGCAGGGGGGCGCCGACGTCAATGAGCTGCTGGCGGTAGCTTCCGGCATCCGCGCGGGCAACCGCGAGGATTGGCAGGCGGCGTTCGCGCGGCGCGGCGATCGCGCGCGGGCCGTGGCCGATGGCGCCCGCGCCGAGGGCCACGAGGCGACCGCGAGCGAGGCCTTCTTCCGCGCCTTCACCTATTTCCGTACGGCCGAGAGCGCGTTGCCGGCACAGGATGCGCGCAAGCTCTCTCTCTATCGCCAGGCCATCGCCTGCTTCGAACGCGGGCTCGCTGCATCGCGCCACCCCTTTGAGGCCGTGAGCATCGCCTACGAGGGCCATCGGCTCGCCGGCTATTTCTTCCCACCCGAAGCCCGCGCCGCCGCGGGGCCGGCGCCATGCGTCATCTTCCTCAGCGGCGCCGATGCCCTGCCCGAGGAGAACTTCTTTCGCGGTGTCCGCGTCATCACCGCCCGCGGTGCCGCCTGCCTCGTCTTCAATGGCCCCGGGCAGGGCAGCACCATCCGCCTTCTTGGCCTGCCCACCGTCGCCGATTACGAGCGCCCCGTGGCGGCGGCGCTCGACTACCTGGCGACGCGAGCCGACATCGATCACGACCAAATCGGCCTCCTCGGCGTCAGCATGGCGGGCTACTACGCGCTGCGCGCGGTCGCCTTCGAGCACCGCATCGCGGCATGCGTCGCATGGGGGGCGCTGTACAGCGTGTGCGACGACATCTACGCGCATTACCCGCCGCTGCGCGGTCAGTTGCGGTGGATCGCCGGCGCCGAAGACGACGCCCAGGCGCGTGCCATATACGCGGCGTTCAGCCTCGAGGGTGTGCTCGGGCAGGTGCGCTGCCCCGTCCTTATCACCCACGGCGTACGTGACCGCATGGTGCCCGTCGCCTCGGCGCGCCGCGCTTACGAGGAGCTGGAAGTGGCCGATAAGGAGCTGCGTCTCTACGACGAGGCGGAAGGCGGCGCCGAGCACATCAGCGTCGACAATTGGGCCGAGGTGCTGCCCTATCAGGTCGACTGGCTGCTCGATCGGCTGCGCTCGGCCTGAGGGAGGGCCAAACGGCGCGTCGTAGAGAAGTAGTGGAGACCCACGCCGCAAAGCGCTAGCGCGCTCAAACAAGGACTGGCGTCCCCTAGGAGCGTGCGCCGTAGAAGTTTTGATGTTGGGCGATTGGCGCGCGGCCGCCGGAGAGGTGGGATTTTGGCCCGAGTGTGGATATCTGGCCCGCCCGACTCTGGGATGGAAATCCCAGACCGGAAGGCCGGAAGGGAAGAGATTCGCGTTTCATACGCGGTCGATGGGCACTGCGCGCCCCGGATCAAGTGCGTTGGCAGGCCAGCACCTGCCTCAGCACGTGGCCACCGTCCCCATCCGCTTGATGTTCAACGCCAAGCACACGAGGTCCCACTCGCCGCGCACCTTCGCCAAGCCTCGCAGGCTGAATCGTCGGAATCCGAGCACCTCCTTGATCCACCCGTTCGGCGCCTCCGAGAGCCACTTGCGTTGCGCGTACCGGGCTTTGCCCGCGGGGCTCGCCAGTTTCTCACCCATGCGGTGCGTGGCAGGGAGCCGGGCCGGGTCGACCGCCACCTGGGACTTGCCTTCACGCCCCAGCGCTACGTGCGCGTCGATGCCGCGATCTTCCAGCTCCAACAGATCCGGCTCGTTGCAGTAGCCCGCATCGGCCAGTACCACCGCAGGCTCGACCCCAAACGTCTCGTTGATCTCGTCGAGCATCCCCACCAGCTGACCCTGGTCGCTGGCCTGTGGCCCCACCTGAGTCGCGACGATGATCTGGTGCTCCCCATCGACCGCCATCTGCGCGTTGTAGCACTGCTGGAACCCCTCGCTGCTGGTCTTCATGATCTGGCTCTCGGGATCGGTGAAATTGCTCTGCGCCTTCGGCTCGGGCTCGCCGTAGGCCCGCTTGTAAGGCCGCCCGCCCCGGGGATTGCGGTCCTGCCCCGGCTCGCGCCCGCGCTCATCGTCGCGCCCGCGTTGCGCCGCCTCCAAACGCGCTTTGGCTGCCTGGATCGCCGCCAGGCGCTTCTCCCTGCGTTGCAACTCCTCGGGCAACTCGTCGCCCCGGAAATCCTCGCCCCAACGCTCGTCTTCTTCGGCGTCCACCATCCCCGCCGTCGTCAGCAGCGCCTCGATCTCCGCCTGCAAGCGAGCCGCCTCTTTGCCCATCCGCTCATAGCTCATCGCCTTGCGCTTGCTCGCGTTCGCTCGCACCTTCGTCCCGTCGACCGAGAGCTTGCCGAACCGCGCCAGTCCCATCTCGCGCGCCACCTGCACCACCCCCACAAACAGCTCGCTGAACTCCGCCAGATGTCGGCGTCGGAACTCACATACCGTGCGATGTTGCGGGAAGTTGCCCGCCGCGAGCATCCTAAACGCTACATCCTCCTCCAGCTTCCTCGCCACCGCGCGCGAGGAGAATGTGCCCGTCGCGTAGGCATAGATCAGCACCTTGACCATCATCGACGGCTCGTAGGGGGCGTTGCGTCGACCGTCCCCCTCGTAGGGCGCATAGAACGCCGTCAAGTCCAGTGCATCGACCACATCGCTGACGTGATGAGCCAGGTGCCCTGGGGAAACCCACTCCTGCAAGTCCGGCGGCAAAAGCAAGGGTTGGTCCGGCTGGTAGGCACGAAACGTGGTCGGCATCGGGAGTTCCCACACGCAACTGGCGTATCGGATCATACTTCCCCCTGCGCAAATCCACCCACAACCCGTCCGCTATCAACTTTGCCGCGCGGACCTTTCTGCGGCGCACGCTCCTAGGGGAATCGAACCCCTGTTTTCGCCGTGAGAGGGCGGAAAAGCGCACTTTAACGCACTTCCACGAACAAACAAAACCGGCCGTTCCCTTGGTTTTTAGTCCTTTATTGCTCGCCTTGTCCACCGCTGTTCGTGGGAATATAGTAGAGAAATAGTGGAGACTGAGCCAGTCGATGGGGCGCCACGTCAACGAGGCGGTTATTACAACGCGAAACGCGCGGTCGAAACTCCCGCCACGCAAGGCCCCTTACTGGCGTGCCATCGACCGCGGCGCGCACCTCGGCTATCGGAAGGGCGCGGACGGCGGCACATGGATCGTTCGCTGGAGGAAGCCCAACCGCTCCTACGTGACCAAAGCACTGGGATCCGCTGACGACGCACTCGAGGCCGATGGCACAGCCATCCTCGATTACTCCCAGGCACTTGACGGTGCACGCGCCTGGTGCGAGGCGCAGACAAGCCCTGCTGCTCGGGGGCCCTACTCAGTAGGCGATGCCGTTCGTCACTACCTGGACGGCGACGTGAGCCACACAAGGGCTTTCCAGGAGACCCAACGGGTAGCCGAGTGCGAGATCATCCCCACCATCGGCGAGATCGAGCTTTCGACGCTCGACGCAGGGACAATCCGGAAATGGCATTCCCACCTAGCAGAACGGGCCCCCAAGACGCGCACCGGGCGAGGCCAGCCACAGAGATACCGAAGTCAGCCCAGCGATCCCGAGGGTATCCGCCGGCGGCGATCCACTGCCAACCGCGCGCTCACCGTGCTCAAGGCAACGCTGAACTTTGCGTACCGCGAAGGCCACGCCGTAAGCAACGGGGCTTGGCGGCGGGTCAAGCCGTTCGCGAATGTCGATGCACCGCGGGTGCGGTTCCTATCGACGGATGAGGCGGTGCGGCTTATCAACGCATGCAGGCCTGACTTTCGCGCCCCGGTACGAGCTGCCTTGTACACGGGCGCGCGGTACGGCGAGCTCACCGCGATGGAGGTGTCGGACCTCAATTCGGAAAGCCGCACGTTACTCGTTCGGTTCACCAAGACCGGCAAGCCTCGCCACATTGCGCTGACCGATGAGGGACACGAGTTCTTCGTTCGTCTGACGGCAGGGCGAGCACCCAACGAGCCAATGTTCCTGCGTGCGCTGGCGTCCCACACGCCATCGTCCAGCCCAAGCCCCACAAACCAGCAAAACAGCATGTTGAAGTTTAGCTGCTCCATCAGCTGACGCTCCGAGCGGATCGAATAAAACGCCTGCAACAGTAACGCTCGAAGAAGCTTCTCCGGCGGGATCGATGGGCGACCCATGTGGGAATAAAGCGTCTCGAACTCCGAAGATAGAGACCCCAATACGTCGTTCACGATCTCACGGATCAGACGCAGCGGATGATCATCCGGAACACGCTCTTCCAAGTCTACGTAGCTGAATAAATTGCCACTGCTTTGATCTCGACCCCGCATGCCATCCTCCATCACTCGAAGGAATCACAGAATCATGTCACAACTGCAAAGGCGAGGACTTTTTCAGCAGCCTGCTAGTGCAGCTTTGCGACATGTTTCCCACCGAGGGAAGCGCGCGCGAGTGGTTTGAGGCCCGTGTCTGGCCAAGCGGTAGGCATTGCCCCCACTGTGGGAGCACACACACCCACGAGGCCGGCCATAACAACATGCCCTATCGGTGCTCGGACTGTCGCGGCTACTTCTCGGTCAAGACCGGGACAGTGATGCACAAGTCGCATATCCCTCTCCGCAAGTGGGTCTTTGCTATCTACTTGCACCTAACCAGCCTCAAGGGCGTGTCGAGCATGAAGCTTCCTTGCCTATCCGGTTTACACCCACACCCACTAGGGCTAGAATGGGCGCAACCCGGATATAGGGGAGCGCGCCATGGATGTTCTCGACCGCGCCGATCTCCCATTCCCGCATTCGCTACCCGAGTTCCAGCGACTTTTCCCCGATGATGCGGCCTGCGCCGCCTACCTGGAGAAAGCCCGCTGGGGAGACGGCTTTGCCTGCCCGCACTGCGGCACGGCGGGAGAGCCGTTCCACTTTGAAAACCGCCCTGGCGTCCTGCGCTGCCGCAAGTGCCGCCAGAACACCGGGCTGACGGTGGGAACAGTGATGGAGCGTAGCCACACTCCGCTGAACGTCTGGTTCTGGGCCGCTTATCTGGTCGCCAGTCAGACGCCCGGCATGTCCGCCGTGCAGTTTCAGCGGCAACTTGGTCTTTCGCGCTACGAGACGGCCTTTCAAATTCTCCACAAGCTCCGCTCGGGCATGGTGCGGCCCAACCAAGACAGGATCGGTGGACAGCCCAAGAACCATGTTGAGGTGGACGAAACCTGGGTTGGCGGGCGAACGCGTGGGGAAGGCCGTGGTGTTCACCACAAGGTTCCCGTCTCCTGTGCCATCGAGGTGCGTCATCGAAAGCCGGGCACCAAGCTCGACAACCGGAAAGACGGACGCTATGCCGGACGCGTTCGGCTCGCCGTCGTGCTCGACCGTAGCGCCGAGTCGCTCTGTGGGTTCGTCGAGAGCACCGTCGCACCGCGATCGCTGATCGTTACTGACGATTGGAGCGGCTATGCTGGCCTCGGTAAGCGCGGCTATGAGCACTTCGCTGTTGCCGAGTGTGGTGATCCAGAGGTTGCCGAGCAATACCTGCCGATCATCCATCTGGTTTTCGCCAACCTGAAGACGTGGCTGATCGGTATCCACCACGGCGTTAGCCACCAGCACCTACAAGCCTACCTCAACGAGTTCACCTTCCGCTTCAACAGGCGGTTCTACCCGTTCAACGCCTTCCGCTCATTGCTCGGCATCGCGGGCGACACCTCTGCTCCAACCTATGCCGAGCTTTACTCGGGAGAGTGGCGGCACCCTACATGTAGCGGTCATGGGTGTTAACCGGATATGCAAGATTCGGGCTTAAGTGGTGTGACTGGATGTTCCGCATAATCTGTTCCCAGCGTTGCTCGCCGGGTCGGCTAGGGGAGTCTTCCATGTCGCCATCCGTCAAGTCGACGTAATGGGAGATGGCTGCTCTGAGTTCTTCTTGGCTAGTGGATTGATCGGAACGAAAGAGTCCGATTTGAGATTCCGTATTGTGCGGTGTCATGCGAGTCTGTGCTATGCGCACCGGCATCCATTTTACTGTCACGTCTGGCGACCGTCAGCGATTGCAAGCTATCGTCGCGGACCCGAAGAGCTCGCAGAAACATGTCTGGCGGGCGCGGATCATCCTGAAGAGCGACGAGGGGCTCGGGAACTCGTCGATCATGGCCGAGACCGGCAAGTCCAAGACCTGTGTCTGGCGCTGGCAGGAGCGGTTCATGCACGAGGGTGTCAACGGCTTGCTTCGCGACAGGTCCCGTCCGCCTAGCAAAGCGCCGATCCCGCCGGAGCGCGTCGCCGAGATCGTCCGCCTGACCCAGCAAGCGCCGCCGCACGAGGCGACCCACTGGACGCTGCGCGCGATGGCGAAGGTTGCTGGCGTCGCGGCGTCGACGGTCCAATCGATCTGGAAGGCCCATGGCCTCAGCCCGCACCGCTGGCGGCACTTCAAGCTCTCCAATGATCCCGCCTTCGCCGAGAAGCTCACAGATATCGTCGGCTTGTATGTCGATCCGCCGGCCCATGCCGTGGTGCTGTCGGTTGATGAGAAATCACAGATCCAGGCGCTCGACCGCACCCAACCCGGCTTGCCGATGAAGAAGGGCCGCGCCGGTACGATGACCTATGATTACAAACGGCATGGCACGACGACGCTGTTCGCCGCGCTCAACGTGCTGGACGGTACGGTCATCGCACAGAACATGCAGCGCCACCGCCATCAGGAGTTCATCCGCTTCCTCAACCGCATCGAGCGCGAGGTGCCGACGGACAAGGCCGTCCACGTCATCCTCGACAACTACGCCGCGCACAAGAAGGACAAGGTCCGCGCCTGGCTCGCCCGCCATCCACGCTGGACCTTCCACTTCACGCCAACCTCGTGCTCGTGGCTCAATGCCGTCGAGGGCTTCTTCGCCAAACTAACGCGGCGCAGGCTCAAATACGGCGTCTTCCAATCCGTCGTCGACCTTCAGGCCGCCATCAACCGATTTGTCCGCGAATACAATGACGCAAACCCAAAACCCTTCATCTGGAAAGCCGACCCCGATCATATCATCGCCGCACGAAACAGAGGGTTCCAAACGTTGGAATCAATCCACTAGCTTCACCATCCGGCTGATGGTGCAAGTATCTCAGGACGGCCACGGACATTTCGAATTCGGTGGTTCTTCCGATCTTGCTGGGTACGATTCGCCTTCCTTTGCGTCAATAGAAAGGCGCACTTGACGGGCGGTCAGGAATCCGCTATGATTCTTCCTGACGCTGTTTCGCCGTTCCGCGCGCCTTCGTGGGTTTACGCGGGCGCGTTCGATGATCTTCTTATGGCTCGCATTCTGCTTATGCCTCCACCCCATGTGGCGACGCCAAAAATCCAAGTCTTCTTTCGTCTCCATAAGTACCAGCCGCTTCACCCCGGCCTCCATCGGCCAGGGTACGCGGGCATGAGCCGCCATCCTGATACGTTTGACGTCGGGGCCTAGTCTGTTGGTCAACTGCTTCAGCCGGCGATTCGCGATCTTCCAGAAAGAGATACGCTCCCTGAGCGAGTAAAGCTCCCATTTCTCGGCTTTGAGGTTGGCGGCGACCTCTCGATCGATCCCCTCCCAGAATTCCGGGAGCCAGGTCGCCTCTATGCTGCCGAGGACGGCGATGGTCTCTTGCTTCACCCTGCCATTGACCCGCCGGTTCTCGACCAGCACGACCTTAAGCCGGTAGGGCTCGAGCTTTTCGTCTTCACCGACCCGCCACCGACAACGCGGCTTTGCTTGGCAATGGCCCCGGCAGGGGATCCTATTCCACGGGTTGCGGCAGGCGATGAAGGCCGCACCCAAAGCCGCGGCTATTGGGCGGAACCCACCACTGGGTAGCTTGCGGAAACGAACGAACCTTGCCTATCCGGTTAACGCCCATGACCGCTACATGTAGGGTGCCGCCACTCTCCCGAGTAAAGCTCGGCATAGGTTGGAGCAGAGGTGTCGCCCGCGATGCCGAGCAATGAGCGGAAGGCGTTGAACGGGTAGAACCGCCTGTTGAAGCGGAAGGTGAACTCGTTGAGGTAGGCTTGTAGGTGCTGGTGGCTAACGCCGTGGTGGATACCGATCAGCCACGTCTTCAGGTTGGCGAAAACCAGATGGATGATCGGCAGGTATTGCTCGGCAACCTCTGGATCACCACACTCGGCAACAGCGAAGTGCTCATAGCCGCGCTTCCCGAGGCCAGCATAGCCGCTCCAATCGTCAGTAACGATCAGCGATCGCGGCGCGACGGTGCTCTCGACGAACCCACAGAGCGACTCGGCGCTACGGTCGAGCACGACGTCGATGGCACAGGAGACGGGAACCTTGTGGTGAACACCACGGCCTTCCCCACGCGTTCGCCCGCCAACCCAGGTTTCGTCCACCTCAACATGGTTCTTGGGCTGTCCACCGATCCTGTCTTGGTTGGGCCGCACCATGCCCGAGCGGAGCTTGTGGAGAATTTGAAAGGCCGTCTCGTAGCGCGAAAGACCAAGTTACCGCTGAAACTGCACGGCGGACATGCCGGGCGTCTGACTGGCGACCAGATAAGCGGCCCAGAACCAGACGTTCAGCGGAGTGTGGCTACGCTCCATCACTGTTCCCACCGTCAGCCCGGTGTTCTGGCGGCACTTGCGGCAGCGCAGGACGCCAGGGCGGTTTTCAAAGTGGAACGGCTCTCCCGCCGTGCCGCAGTGCGGGCAGGCAAAGCCGTCTCCCCAGCGGGCTTTCTCCAGGTAGGCGGCGCAGGCCGCATCATCGGGGAAAAGTCGCTGGAACTCGGGTAGCGAATGCGGGAATGGGAGATCGGCGCGGTCGAGAACATCCATGGCGCGCTCCCCTATATCCGGGTTGCGCCCATTCTAGCCCTAGTGGGTGTGGGTGTAAACCGGATAGCCAAGGTTGCGTGGTCGCGGGCCCGGTGATGGAGTCGCAGATTCTTACACTTTCGTGCTAACGATTGAAGCATTGCCTCTAACGGCTTCGAAGCGCTTACTGATAAGAGGAGCGCCATCGTGAAGGTCTCATTCGTCGACATCGACGGCATCCGCACCCGATATCTCCACGACGGTAGCGGCGAGGGGCTGTTGCTAATCCACGGTTTTGGCCTCAGCGCCGACGCCTGGGCCAAGGTCCTCGATCCGCTGGCCGAGCGATACGCGGTCTTCGCGCCCGACATCCTCGGCCACGGCTTCACCGACTGGGTCGATCCTGGTGAGGAGGCCGCTCCTCTGTTCATGGCGCGGCATCTGGCTAGGTTCATGGATGCGGTCGGGATCGAGAAAGGCGCCGCGGTGGGAAGCTCGCTCGGCGGCGTCCTGGCGCCTCTGCTCTACTTCGAGCGACCCCAACAAGTCACCAGGCTCGTGATCGACGGCCTCCACACGCCGGTCTCGGACACCGGCACGCTCGATCCCGGCGGCGTCCGCGCGACGATGGCGAACGGCACCAGGGCGATGACCAACGTCACCTGGCAATCCTGCATCGACCGCATGGCGAACATCTGCTTCGATCGGAAGAGTTCGCCGGCCGACATCGCCCTGATACAGGTCACGATCTACGCCCAGCCGGATCGGCTCGAGGCCTACACCGAGCTCGGCGAGAACTTCATCGCGCACGCGGACGACGACGCTGTCCGCATCCGCCCGGACCGAATCAAGATCCCGACCCTATTCCTGTGCGGGCGCCAGGACATCCGTGCGTCGATCGAGATCATCGAGGCCAACCACCAGCGCATCGAGGGCGCCAAGCTGGTAGCGTTCGAGAACTGCGGCCACCTCCCGGAAATCGAGCACCCGGAGAAATTTGTGGCGACGCTGCGCGGTTTTCTCGGGAGCTGAAAACGCCGAGCCGCAGTTGAGGAGAGGATTAGTGGCCACCATTGCGCCTGGCCCAAGACCCGCCCCGCAGGGATGCTGGTCCTCTATCTGAGCGATGGCCCGATCTTATTCGACTACCTGCAGGAGCAGGCCGCGTGAATCGGAATCGATCAGGAAGAGCGCCTGTCGCTCCGGGCGGTGAACTGGCCCTGCTAGCGGCGGCGGACGGGAGCTACGCCCTCGTCCGCGAACAGGCGTCGACCGCGGACCTCCATCTCGCCATCTTTGCGCAAGCTCCGGGGCTCGAAGTGGGCCGGCCCGGATCTTGCGGACCCGCTACGGCGGCCTCGCCTGTCAGCGCGCTAGCGCTCCCGACGAGAGTGCGAATCAAATCGCAGCCCCCGCTGCTGGCGCGAATCAAGACCGTGGCCCCGCCTGACCAAGAGCATTTAGCGAACCCAACAAGGCACAGCAAGCGTACGAGAAAAAACAGCCGTCAGCCTGACGAGAATTTCTATATGTGGCTCTCATCGTACAGCGTTTGGAGGAAGCGCAATCGGGCGGTTGGGCTGGCTTGGTCCCAAGCTTTCCGCAGGTTCTTGAGATCCCGATCTGCATTTTTGTCGTCAATAATATTGTCCGGGCTCACGATGATTTCGCGCACCGTCTCGGCTTCGCTGCTCAGGACTTTCTGAACTGCCTCCCGCTGCTGCTCAGGCCGAGCCGACGCGAGCGCTTCCAGCTCTACCCCAGATTCGGCTATCCTTGTGTCGGCGATGCGACTTTGGAAATCCGCTAGGATTTCATCTGCTCGGCGAATGTCTTGGTTGATCGTGCGCTTCGGGATGCCCGTTGCCTGCTCGGTCGTCGTGGCGAAGCCTTTCGGTCGCCCTACGCCGGGGGCAGTTTCGGGCGAAGTCTGCCCGGAACTCCGCCTCGCCGACCAGATTTCTTGCCGGAGTTGCAAATGCTGGGCTCGTTCCAGCGCGGTTAATTCGGCGCGGCAAAGATTCTCGTCAATTCCCCAGAGTTTGCGGTCCAGCTCATCTAAAGACGTGATTTCCGCGCTGACATAATCCCACCCAAGCCGCTGAGCCGCTTTTAAACGGTGAAGTCCAGCGACGAGCACATATTCTCCGTCCTCCTCCTTATAAACCGTGACAGGAACTTGGAGATCGATAGCATCTATACTGTTCGCGAGAGCTAAAACCCGCTCGTTGTTGACCTCGCGCAATCGACGCTTGTACCGAATATTTTCAATCAAAATCCGCCTGATCGGCATAGCGCGCACCCCCCCTGGCGTTGTCGTAGGACGAGGTGCCGTCATGGGGTGTGATGTGCCCGAAACTATGCGCGCGGCCAGCTCAAAGTGTGAACAGCGGTGGATGTATCGCCAGCGCCGACAGTACGCCACGTCAGCGCCAAGGAAAAGCGCCCAGCGGGCCACGCGGGGTGTTGAAAGAATGTTGCGCGGTTTCTCAGGGCAAAAATCCTACCGGCCGCCCCCGAGAAACGCGCTATCGGGCTTCTCAGGCGGTCGTAGCTGGCGCCCGAGAGCCCGAAGATCCCGAAATCGGCCTCGCGGCGGACGTCAATCGATTTTCAGTCCCGTCACGATTGTGCGGCAAGCTCGACGCGCCGTGCAGTGTCCCGTTGGCAGGCCCTCGTGAGGGCGCTACGCTGGGCCCATGCGAACGCTCTGGACACGCCTCGCTGGCCTACTGACCCGGCTACGGCGCCGGTGGTCAGGTGCTGGATATTTGTGTCAAGGTTGAGGCTGAGCGAACCAGCGCAAGGGCCGCCCATGAAGAGGTGGAACTACTATTTCGAGACCGCCAAGGCTGCCACCGTCGGCGGTGCCGTCGTCGATCTGCCGGAGGGACACGGCATCGTCACATTCGGCGAGGACGGCGCCACCGAGCACGTCTTCTTTCCCGCCGGGCAGGTCGAATTCGATCTCGTCGGTGGCGCCATCGAGCGCCTGGTTCGCGAAGGACTCGCCAAGCGCTACGGCAGGCTGAAGTAGGGCATCGGGCGCCGTCGCTGGCAAAACGGGGATAACCGGATGTTCGACAGCCTCCTCGGCATGATGTCCTCGGACATGGCCATCGACCTCGGCACCGCGAACACTCTGGTCTACGTCAAGGGCCGCGGCATCGTCCTCGACGAGCCCTCGGTGGTGGCGATCGCCACCCACCGCGGCCAGACTCAGGTGCTGGCAGTGGGCGACGAGGCCAAGCTGATGCTCGGGCGAACGCCCGGTAACATTCGGGCGATCCGGCCATTGCGCGACGGTGTCATCGCCGATTTCGACATCGCCGAGAAGATGATCAAGCACTTCATCCGCAAGGCACAGAACCGGCGCAACTTCGCCAGCCCCCAGGTCATCATCGCGGTGCCCTCGGGTTCGACCGCGGCCGAGCGCCGGGCGATCCAGGAATCGGCCGAGAGCGCCGGCGCGCGGCGGGTGTTCCTGATCGAAGAGCCGGTGGCCGCCGCGATCGGCGCCGGATTGCCAGTGACCGAGCCCACCGGCTCGATGGTGGTCGACATTGGCGGCGGCACCACCGAGGTGGCGGTGATCTCGTTGGGCGGCATCGTCTATTCGCGCTCGGTGCGCGTGGGCGGCGACAAGATGGACGAGGCGGTGATCGCCTACATCCGGCGCAACCACAACCTGTTGATCGGCGAGAGCAGCGCCGAGCGTATCAAGATAACGATCGGCACCGCCTGCCCGCCCGAAGACGGCACCGGCGAGACAATGGGCGTCAAGGGCCGCGACCTGATGAACGGCGTGCCCAAGGAACTGGTGATTGACCAGCAGCAGATCGCCGAAAGCCTGGCCGAACCGGTAGGCGCGATCATCGACGCGGTCAAAGCGGCGCTCGAGAACACCGCGCCCGAGCTTGCCGCCGACATTGCCGACAAGGGCATCGTCTTGACCGGCGGCGGCGCGCTCTTGGGCAACATGGACTACGTGCTGCGCTATGCCACGGGGCTCTCGATCTCGGTTGCCGAGCAACCGCTGTCGTGCGTTGCGCTCGGCTCCGGCCGCGCCCTCGAAGAACTGCGCACGCTGAGGGCGGTCCTGCACCAAGATGTCGGCTGGTGATCAGTTCTTGAGCCGGGCCGGCAGCGAGAGGCGGTCCCCTCGGCGCCAGTCCCAAGGCGGCACGAACTCGCCGTCAAGCGGTCGTACCGCAGCGTCACGGAACCGATTGGCCGCCCGACTTGAACCGGACCTTGCGCACGTGGATTTCCGTCTTTGGCGGCATCACGCTCGGGTTGCGATGCACGACAACCCCGATGTCGGCCTTGTTCACCCAATGCGCGCTGCCGGAGATGTCGTACCACGACACTCGTCGCGCATGTCGAGTACGGCAAAGAGGGCACCACGCCACCCCAAGATTGTAATTCTAGACCCTTCTATGGCCTTCCCAGGGGCCCTCTATGTTCCTAAATTGTTCCCATGAGCAGGGGAGGCCGATACAAGAGCCTTTTGAGTAAGGAAGCGGACGAAAGGCGCCTCCTGCACCACGTTGATGTACTGGTACCACCCGACGGCCTGGGCCGTCGCCTTGATGCCATGCTCACTTGGTGCCGTGAGACGCTAGTGGATTGATCGGAACGAAAGAGTCCGATTTGAGATTCCGTATTGTGCGGTGTCATGCGAGTCTGTGCTATGCGCACCGGCATCCATTTTACTGTCACGTCTGGCGACCGTCAGCGATTGCAAGCTATCGTCGCGGACCCGAAGAGCTCGCAGAAACATGTCTGGCGGGCGCGGATCATCCTGAAGAGCGACGAGGGGCTCGGGAACTCGTCGATCATGGCCGAGACCGGCAAGTCCAAGACCTGTGTCTGGCGCTGGCAGGAGCGGTTCATGCACGAGGGTGTCAACGGCTTGCTTCGCGACAGGTCCCGTCCGCCTGGCAAAGCGCCGATCCCGCCGGAGCGCGTCGCCGAGATCGTCCGCCTGACCCAGCAAGCGCCGCCGCACGAGGCGACCCACTGGACGCTGCGCGCGATGGCGAAGGTTGCTGGCGTCGCGGCGTCGACGGTCCAAGCGATCTGGAAGGCCCATGGCCTCAGCCCGCACCGCTGGCGGCACTTCAAGCTCTCCAATGATCCCGCCTTCGCCGAGAAGCTCACAGATATCGTCGGCTTGTATGTCGATCCGCCGGCCCATGCCGTGGTGCTGTCGGTTGATGAGAAATCACAGATCCAGGCGCTCGACCGCACCCAACCCGGCTTGCCGATGAAGAAGGGCCGCGCCGGTACGATGACCTATGATTACAAACGGCATGGCACGACGACGCTGTTCGCCGCGCTCAACGTGCTGGACGGTACGGTCATCGCACAGAACATGCAGCGCCACCGCCATCAGGAGTTCATCCGCTTCCTCAACCGCATCGAGCGCGAGGTGCCGACGGACAAGGCCGTCCACGTCATCCTCGACAACTACGCCGCGCACAAGAAGGACAAGGTCCGCGCCTGGCTCGCCCGCCATCCACGCTGGACCTTCCACTTCACGCCAACCTCGTGCTCGTGGCTCAATGCCGTCGAGGGCTTCTTCGCCAAACTAACGCGGCGCAGGCTCAAATACGGCGTCTTCCAATCCGTCGTCGACCTTCAGGACGCCATCAACCGATTTGTCCGCGAATACAATGACGCAAACCCAAAACCCTTCATCTGGAAAGCCGACCCCGATCATATCATCGCCGCACGAAACAGAGGGTTCCAAACGTTGGAATCAATCCACTAGAAGCTGGGGACTGGGCCGAGCACGGCCACACCGAGCACCGACCACCTTCTCTTCCGAGCCATTTGGCCCGGTTCTACTTCGCGGAGGTTGGCACGGCGGAGGCATTCAGGCAGCGGAGGGGCGGATAGCTGCGCGTGGGGTGTAGAAAGACTCCCACCTGGAGTATCTTGCGCAGTCTATCGGATGCCTTCGATGCGCTTGTGAATGTCGTCGAACATCCACCAATTCACTTCGGCAGCATCACGCACCGTACGGACCACGAGGTCGAGGTCCATGTCGGTTCTTGCGAACTCGCGCAGAAACTCAAGCCCGGCATCAGCGTGGTCGCGGTCGAAGCCCGGCGACGTCGATATCGACCATCCCGTCCCGCTCAAGGAAGCTCACCAGAGCGGCGCCCACGCCTGGGACAACGACAAGCGTCGGCGGTATGCCAACGACCTCGATAACCCCGGCCACCTGAATGCCGTTGATGACAGCACGAACCAATCGAAAGGCGACAAAGACCCCGCGGAATGGCTACCGCCGAACGAAGCGTTCCATTGTGCCTACGTCGTGGCCTGGATCGAAGTGAAGAAGGCGTGGCAGCTCTCCATGGACCAGGCCGAGGCTGACGCGATCCGAACGGTGCTGAGCAACTGTGACCAGTAATATCGATGTTTGGCGCTCGGCTAAGCTCCTCATCGACCAGCACGGCGAGGATGCGCCGATCCACGCCGCCATGTTGGCCGATGAGTTGCTGGATAAGGGCGATATCAATGGCCGCGCCGTGTGGCTCAGAGTGTTGCGGGCGATCGCATCACCTCGCTCTATGGCCTGGTGCGCGGCCATGCGCCCGCCTTCTTCGAAGGCCACGCACGGTCAAGCTGCTGCTCGACGGCCAGCAGCGCGCGCGTTTACCGACCTCCGCTTTCACCTCGGCGAGGAGACCTTCGCCTTCTACCAGCCGCTCAAGATGGGCGACGATCCGCTCTGGATCGACGTCACCGAGCTGCTGCAAGAGGGCGCCGCCGCCGTGGTCCAGCGCTTCGTTACGGACCCGGCCTACCGGGACCGCATCGGCGAGTTCCTGACCCGCCTCAACCGCCTGGACAACATCAAGGACATCGACCTCCACATCGACGAGGTGACGGGCGAGGACAAGACGATCGACGTCGTGATCGACATCTTCAACCGCGTTAACAGCGGAGGCACCAAGCTGTCGAAGGGCGACCTTGCGCTCGCCAAGGTGTGCGCGGGCTGGCCCGACGCGCGCGCTGAGATGAACCGCCGCCTCGAGCACTGGGCCAAGGCTGGCTACCATTTCCGCCTCGAGCTGCTGCTGCGCTGCGTTACTACGACGCTGACGGGCGAGGCAATGTTTAGCGCGCTCGCCGACGTCGACACGCCGCCGTTCCGAGCCGGCCTCGGAACGGCGACAAAACATGTCGACGCCCTGCTCAACCTGATCGGCTCGCGCCTCGGCCTCGACCATGACCGCGTGCTCGGTGGGCGCTACGCACTGCCGCTGATGGCGCGCTATTTGGAGAAGCGCGGCGGTGCGGTCGCCGATCCGGCCGAGCGCGATACGCTGCTCTACTGGTACATCCACAGCTTCCTGTGGGGACGGTACGCTGGCTCGACGGAGACGGTGCTGAACCAAGATCTCGACCTGATCGAGGACGCTAACGGCGGGCTCGACCGGTTGACAGACCGGCTGCGCCAGGACCGCCGCGATCTGCGCCTGCATCCCGACGATTTTCTCGGCTGGAGCCGCAGCGCGCGGTTCTATCCGCTGCTCTACATGTTGACCCGTGTATGGCAGGCGCGCGACTGGGAGACCGGGATAGAGCTCAAAGGCCACCTCCTCGGTAACATGAGCCGGCTGGAGCTGCATCACATCTTCCCCAAGGCGCTGCTCTACAAGGCCAGCTACGACCGCTCGGACGTTAACGCACTCGTCAACTTCACCTTCCTGAGCAAGGACACCAATCTCAAGGTCTCAGATAAGGACCCGGCCGCTTATCTCGCCGCCTACGCCGAAAGGGATCCAGGATTGCTCATTTCGCACTGGATCCCGACCGATCCCGAGCTGTGGCGTATAGAGCGCTATGCCGACTTCCTCGCCGCGCGGCGCGAGCTACTCGCCGCTGCCGCCAACGATTTCCTCGCCACTCTGCGCAAGGGCGACGTGCCGGAAGCGCCGGCCGATATGCCCGTTGTCGAGCGCGACGTCGCGACGGTACCCGGCAGCATCGCCGGAGATAGCGAGGAAGACCTGCTGATCGAGGTCAACCAGTGGGTCGTGCAGCAGGGACTTCCGGAGGGTGAGTTCTTGTTCGAGCTGACCGATCAGGAAACCGGCGAGCCGTTCGGCGTGCTCGACCTCGCCTGGCCGGATGGGTTGCAGGAAGGGCTGAGCGCGCCGGTCACCCTCTTGATCGACGAGCCAGAGGATACTGAAGCGGCCGCCAACCGCGCGGGCTTGCGCTTCTTCACCGACGTCGCCGCGTTCCGCGCTTATGTCGAGCAGGAGATTCTCGTCGTTGGGAAAGAGGCGGCCTGAGGCGATGATGGAAGCTCTCGCAACGACTCCCTGCCTCGTGGATGCGCCTATCCTGAGGGACACAGCCTGCCGACGAAGCAGGTCATTGGAGTACGCACTGTCGGAGGTGTACGGCTCCTCACCATCGTCGCGACCGCTGAACTTGCCATCAGGAAGCGACTCCCACTATCAGTCGGCGGTCATTGCGTGGTCGTCGGAACCGGGTTTCGCCCAAATATGCTGTAGGCCCGCCACAGATCGTCTTGGAGCGCACCGTACCGTGCTCGTGGGCCTTCTGGGCCAACGGCAATATCGGCGGCAATGGCTCTCCACCAGCGTGCGGGATCGGCAATTGTGACGCCCTGTTTGAGCTTAAACACTTCGGCGGGCGGTTCAGCCACGTCTTCAGGTTGGCGAAAACCAGATGGATGATCGGCAGGTATTGCTCGGCAACCTCTGGATCACCACACTCGGCAACAGCGAAGTGCTCATAGCCGCGCTTACCGAGGCCAGCATAGCCGCTCCAATCGTCAGTAACGATCAGCGATCGCGGCGCGACGGTGCTCTCGACGAACCCACAGAGCGACTCGGCGCTACGGTCGAGCACGACGGCGAGCCGAACGCGTCCGGCATAGCGTCCGTCTTTCCGGTTGTCGAGCTTGGTGCCCGGCTTTCGATGACGCACCTCGATGGCACAGGAGACGGGAACCTTGTGGTGAACACCACGGCCTTCCCCACGCGTTCGCCCGCCAACCCAGGTTTCGTCCACCTCAACATGGTTCTTGGGCTGTCCACCGATCCTGTCTTGGTTGGGCCGCACCATGCCCGAGCGGAGCTTGTGGAGAATTTGAAAGGCCGTCTCGTAGCGCGAAAGACCAAGTTGCCGCTGAAACTGCACGGCGGACATGCCGGGCGTCTGACTGGCGACCAGATAAGCGGCCCAGAACCAGACGTTCAGCGGAGTGTGGCTACGCTCCATCACTGTTCCCACCGTCAGCCCGGTGTTCTGGCGGCACTTGCGGCAGCGCAGGACGCCAGGGCGGTTTTCAAAGTGGAACGGCTCTCCCGCCGTGCCGCAGTGCGGGCAGGCAAAGCCGTCTCCCCAGCGGGCTTTCTCCAGGTAGGCGGCGCAGGCCGCATCATCGGGGAAAAGTCGCTGGAACTCGGGTAGCGAATGCGGGAATGGGAGATCGGCGCGGTCGAGAACATCCATGGCGCGCTCCCCTATATCCGGGTTGCGCCCATTCTAGCCCTAGTGGGTGTGGGTGTAAACCGGATAGGTAAGGTTTAAACAGCCGCCGCTGGGCGCGTGTCCGCCGCCGCGTCCTCGACCAAAACGGCTGGCGGTGCGCGGCGTGCGGCGACTACGGCAACGAGGTCGATCATATCGTGCCACTGGAGCGGGGCGGTGCGGCCTACGACCCGGCCAACCTCCAGGTGCTTTGCCGGGGCTGCCACATATCCAAGTCGCGGCGCGAGGGCGAGGCAGCCGGCAGGGCCACGCCGGGGCGCGCGGCGTGGCGGGCTCTAGTTGAAGTGATTTATAAGGATTACTCGTTTAATCTTTGATATTGACGGAATAAATAGGAACACAAAGGGGCTATACCGTAATATAGCCGGCAGGGCCACGCCGGGGGTCGGCGTGGCGCTCTAGTTGAAGTGATTTATAAGAAAAACTTATGAATGAATTGATATTGATGAAATAAATGGACTTACAAAGCGGCTATACCGTAATATAGCCGGCAGGAAGTGTACCTTTGGGAGACCCCGGATGACCGATGCACAACGCCGTCTTCGCGAATTGCTCGCCAACCAGAGCCGCGAGCGCCAACGCATGGCCGAACTCGCGGCCACCGCCGAGCTTAACGATGAAACTCGATCAGAACTCGACACGCTCGAAAAAGGCACGCCCGACCTCGAACGCAAAATCCGCGCGGCCCGCCAGGTGGAAGAGGCCGAGGCCGATGCCGCCGCCGAGACGCGGGAAACGACAATGACCACCGAGACCGCCGACGAGCGCGAGCTGCGCGAGCTACGCGGCCGGGTTAAATTATCCGGCCTACGTGACGGCTGCCATCGAGCAAAGAGCTGCCGATGGCGCCGAGGCCGAATACAACGCGGCGCGCGGCATTGCCGGCAACCGCTTTCCGCTCGAAATGCTTGCGCCACCCCTCGAACCCCGCGCGACCACCGACACCGCGACCACGCCGCGCCGCTGGCTGGACAGGCTTTTTGCCGGCACCGCGTCCGAGCGCGTCGGGATCACCATGGAGAGTGTACCGGCTGGCATCGCGTCCTTCCCCGTGACCACGGCAGGGGCGAGCGCGGCGCAGCGGGCCAAGAGCCAAGTCACCGCCGATGCTGCCTGGACCATCGGCGTTACCGAAATGAAGCCGAAGCGAAACGCGGTGCGGCTGGTGTTCAATATCGAGGACGCGGCCCGTATCCCCGGCCTCGAATCGGCGCTAACGCGCGATTTGCGGATGGCGCTCGTAGAGGGCGTCGACCGCGCAATCTTCCTTGGCGACGCGGGTGCGACCGGAACAGACGCGGATATAACCGGCTTGCAATCTGCCGCGATCACCGAAACGACAATCAAACAGGCGGACAAGGTGAAGGGGCCTGAAACGCTCGGTGCATTTACCGGGCAAGTTGACGGTATCCATGCCATGGGCCTGGGCGATCTTCGCGTGGTGGCCAGTGTTGGCGCTTGGCGCTTGTGGGAAAACACCATCATCAATTCGACCGCCGACAACATGACGCTGGCCGCATTCCTTCGCATGGCCGGGCTGTCATGGATGAGCCGGGGCGAGATCGAGGAAAACACCGCGAACGGCGATTTTGGCGCTTTTATCGGCCTCGGCCGCGGGCTCGAAGGCGCGGGCGTCGCGGCCGTGTGGGCCGCTGGGGAAATTTTGCGCGATCCCTACTCCGGGGCCAGTAAGGGCGAGGTCGCGCTGACCCTTTCCTATCTCTGGAATTTCGGCTTAGCGCGCGCGTCAAATTTTTCGCGGATCAAGTTCGCCACCTAGCGTCATGGCCACCAGGTCCACTTCGATCCCGCCGGCGGGTGCCGTCGATATTACGGCAGCGCTCGCGCTTGTAAATGGCCAGGGATATTTGCTGTCATTGGGGCCGTCGTCGAAGTCAGGTGACAACATTCTTATCGCTCTTGGTGCTGATCCGGAAAGCGTTGGGGGGCACTCGCTCGATGCTGGTGGCCCCGGGCGCTTCATTAGACAGGGTCCGAACCCCTGGTATGCGAGGCACTACAACCTCCAGGGGCGAGCCACCCAAATAACAGTGACTGAGGCCGATGACTGACGAGCTTGAAATTAGGACAATCTTCCCGCTGGAAGACCTTGAGCTGCGGCAACGCGGCGGGGGCCGGACCCTGTCGGGAAGGTTTCCGTACCGGAGTCGAGCAACGGTGAGAGACCGTGGGCGGGTGCGCAAGGAGATGTTCTTGCAAAGGGCGTTTGCGTTTTCAGTCGAAGATGAAGCCCGAGAAATTCACCTTCTAAGCGGGCACAGCTTTGACCGGCCGCTGGCGAGCAAGCGACGAGGCTCGCTACGGCTGGAGGACCGGGACGATGGGCTTCGGTTTGAGGCCGACCTGCCCGAGGAAGCGGAGCAGCCGATCTGGATGAGGGATGCCGTTATGGCGTTGAACGCCGGCCTTGTCGGCGGCATTAGTCCGGGTTTTTCCGTTCCGCCTGCAAACGCAGTGCCGAACGCGGAGGCGCTGATCCCGGAGCCCGGTAATCCCGGCGTGCAAATCCGGGTGATACGGCAAGCCGTACTGTACGAAATGTCGCTTGTGACGCGCCCGGCCTATCCGGAGACGGCGGTCGACCTACGCGCTCAAAACACCCCCGACACAGTGTGGAGGCGACGGCCGTGGCTGTAGCACCCGGCGGCTTTGTCGGGCCAAGACAACAGTCCGGTGGCTCGTCCGGCGGAGGGGTGGGCGGACTGACGGCGGAAGACCTGCGCGCGCGGCTGCGCATACCCAGCGATGTCCCAATTGCCCAAGTCGAGGAATTGCTTTCAGCCGCTAACGCCTTGGTCGAAAGTTTCGCGGCCGGCGCGCCAACCGCTATCAAGAACGAGGCGACCGTGAGAGCAGCCGGCTGGATGCGGCAAGCGCCCGCAGCCGACGTTATGCCCACGGATGTCGGTGTCGTTAAGCTGACCTGGCGGCCGAGTGCTTCTCGCAATGTGATGCGGTCCAGCGGCGCGGCTGGCCTACTCGCGCCCTGGCGGCGGCCGCGCGCGCTTGTGGTGGGCTGAGATGCGCTGGCCTTGGTCGAGACGAGAGAAGCGAGCGGCTAGTTACACCGATCTCCTAATCGCCGGGGCCGAAAGTTTGGCCATTACCGGGTTAAGCCCGTCCGCAACAACGGCGGCGGTCGAGGCGGCCGCTGGTGCTTGGGCGAGAACCTTTGGTAGCGCGGCGGTCGAGAATGCGCCGGATGATGTTATCGAGGCGCTGTCACCGCTTGTCCTCTCGCAAATCGGGAGAGACCTAATCCGCAAAGGCGAAAGCTTGCTGGCGATTTCTCTTGGCGGCGATGGCGAGCTAATGCTGGCCCCGGCGTCGGGTTGGGCTGTATCAGGCGCCACCGCCGATCCGTCAAGCTGGGTATATCGGGTGGAGGACACCGGGCCTTCCGGGACGCGGACAAGGAACCTACCGAGCGCCGGCGTTATTCATGCGGTGTACTCCTACGATCCCGCGCGCCCCTGGCAAGGGCCCGGCCCGCTTAACTGGGCGAGTCTATCCGCTGCGATACCCAGCTAGTGGATTGATTCCAACGTTTGGAACCCTCTGTTTCGTGCGGCGATGATATGATCGGGGTCGGCTTTCCAGATGAAGGGTTTTGGGTTTGCGTCATTGTATTCGCGGACAAATCGGTTGATGGCGTCCTGAAGGTCGACGACGGATTGGAAGACGCCGTATTTGACCCTGCGCCGCGTTAGTTTGGCGAAGAAGCCCTCGACGGCATTGAGCCACGAGCACGAGGTTGGCGTGAAGTGGAAGGTCCAGCGTGGATGGCGGGCGAGCCAGGCGCGGACCTTGTCCTTCTTGTGCGCGGCGTAGTTGTCGAGGATGACGTGGACGGCCTTGTCCGTCGGCACCTCGCGCTCGATGCGGTTGAGGAAGCGGATGAACTCCTGATGGCGGTGGCGCTGCATGTTCTGTGCGATGACCGTACCGTCCAGCACGTTGAGCGCGGCGAACAGCGTCGTCGTGCCATGCCGTTTGTAATCATAGGTCATCGTACCGGCGCGGCCCTTCTTCATCGGCAAGCCGGGTTGGGTGCGGTCGAGCGCCTGGATCTGTGATTTCTCATCAACCGACAGCACCACGGCATGGGCCGGCGGATCGACATACAAGCCGACGATATCTGTGAGCTTCTCGGCGAAGGCGGGATCATTGGAGAGCTTGAAGTGCCGCCAGCGGTGCGGGCTGAGGCCATGGGCCTTCCAGATCGCTTGGACCGTCGACGCCGCGACGCCAGCAACCTTCGCCATCGCGCGCAGCGTCCAGTGGGTCGCCTCATGCGGCGGCGCTTGCTGGGTCAGGCGGACGATCTCGGCGACGCGCTCCGGCGGGATCGGCGCTTTGCCAGGCGGACGGGACCTGTCGCGAAGCAAGCCGTTGACACCCTCGTGCATGAACCGCTCCTGCCAGCGCCAGACACAGGTCTTGGACTTGCCGGTCTCGGCCATGATCGACGAGTTCCCGAGCCCCTCGTCGCTCTTCAGGATGATCCGCGCCCGCCAGACATGTTTCTGCGAGCTCTTCGGGTCCGCGACGATAGCTTGCAATCGCTGACGGTCGCCAGACGTGACAGTAAAATGGATGCCGGTGCGCATAGCACAGACTCGCATGACACCGCACAATACGGAATCTCAAATCGGACTCTTTCGTTCCGATCAATCCACTAGGCGCTCTGCTCTCCCGCTTGAAGGCCCTCAAGGGGGGCTTAATGGTGGTCGATTCGATGTCCGGCTCGTGGGGCGGAGATGCGCGCGATGCGCCTGGGCAGGATTGGGCGCAACGCCGGCTTGGCCCCGAGCCCCATGCCACGTTGGCCGCTGTGCATAGTCAGACGGCGCGGGACGTTGTGGGCGCGTGCGGTGTCCCTTTAAGCCTTGTCTTTGGGGGCACCGATGCCGCTGCATTGCGCGAGTCCTGGCGGCAGTTTCTCCATGGGTCGGTCGCCCCCGTTGCGCGCACGGTGCAGCAGGAACTTGCCTTGAAGTTGGATGCCCCAGATTTATCCCTTAGATGAGCCAACGGCCCGCTACTCGCTAGGGCAGGTGGTAGGGGGGCGGCGCACGGCCCTTTGTGGGGTGTTGGGGGCCCCTGCGCGGCAGATGTTTCGGGGGTTGGTGGTGCGCAGGGCGGGGCCTTATGTGTAACGATTTTTCGATTTCGGCCGTTTTCCTGTGAAATTGAGACCTTTTCAGGCCCGATTTATCCGCGAAGCCACCGCCCCCGGCATCGATACTGCCGCGCTTTCCCTGCCGAGAGGCAACGGCAAGTCGTGGCTGGCGGGCCATCTGCTGACCCGCATCCTGGACCCGGACGACGCTTTGTTTCGACCCGGTACGGAATCGGTCCTTTGCGCCGCCAGCATCGAACAAGCGCGGATTGTTTTCAGGTTCTCCCGGTCGGAGCTGGAGCCGCGCGGCGGGTATCGCTTCCTTGACAGCCATACGAGGATAGGGATCGTCCACAAGGCGACGAACACCCGGCTTCGGGTGCTCGGCTCGAACGGCAAGACGGCGATGGGGCTCGTCGGCTGCCCGTGGGCGATCTGCGATGAGCCGGGCGCGTGGGAGGTTAACGGCGGATCGCTGCTCCATGACGCGATACAAACGGCTACCTGCTTATCCGTGACACTCCGCCTATGGGGATGTATGTTCTCAATATGTTCTGTATGAGGGGGTCACGGTTATGGGGTTCAAGGTTGCATCGCGCGTGCGTGGTCTGAACGACGAGGCGTTTCGGGAGGCCTTCGGCACCAAGGAGCAGTGCCGCGCGGCGCTGGTCCGGCTGCGCTGGCCGGGCGGCTTCGTCTGCCCCTGCTGCGGCCATCGGGAGCATTGCGTGTTGGCGGGTCGGGGTCTCTATCAATGCAACCGGTGCAAGAAGCAGACATCGCCCACGGCGGGCACGATCTTCCACGCGACCAAGCTGCCGCTGACAGTCTGGTTTGCCGCCATCCACCTGATCGTGACGGCGAAGAACGGCATCTCGTCGGTGGAACTCGGCCGCCGTCTCGGGGTCAAGCAGCCGACGGCCTGGGCCGTGAAGCACAAGATCATGGCGGTGATGGCGCGGCGCGAGGGGGAGACGGCGCTTACGGGGCGGGTCGAGATGGACGACGCCTATCTCGGCGGGGTGCGCTCCGGCGGCAAGCGGGGCCGCGGCGCGGCGGGCAAAACGCCCTTCGTGGCGGCGGTCTCGACCAGTCCCGAGGGGCGCCCGCGCAAGCTGAAGCTGGCGCCGGTCAAGGGCTTCCGCAAGCGCGAGATCGCGCGCGGCGCCAAGCACTGGCTGGCCCCCGGCGCGGCGGTTGTGACGGACCGCCTGGGCTGCTGGAGCGCACTCGAAGAAGCCGCCTGCAGCCACCAGGCGATCCGCACCGGGTCGGGCCGCCAGGCGGCCCGCATGGCATCGTTCAAATGGGTGAACACGACGCTCGGCAACATCAAGAGCGCGATCACCGGGACTTATCGCAAGCTCGGCCCCGACCATGCCGGACGCTATCTCGCCAGCTTCGCCTGGCGCTACAACCGGCGCTATCAACTCCAGACAATGATCCCGCGTTTCGTCCATAGCGCCGCACGAAACCAGCCCATGCCCTATCGCCTCCTCATCGCCGGATGACTTTCAGGGATAAGCAGGAACGGCTATGGGCAAGCCGGGATCGCCAATGCAGGCGTTGTACCTTGGCACGCTGGCGCCCGCGCACTCGGGGTGGTGGCACGATCTGGTGGCGGCGGGTAGCCGGGGCAGCACATACGTCATGGTGCTACAGGGCGACCCCGAAAAGTGGGACCAATGGCGGGAGATCAAGCGGGTCAACCCGCTGACGGCGATCTCGGAAAACTTCAAGCGCAAGCTACGCGAGGAACGCGACGCGGCCCGTGCCGACAGCCGGCTAAAGGGCAGGTGTCAATTGCGACTGAAAATTTCCCACTTTTGTCGATCGAAATATTTCTCACTTTGAGCGTTCGGTCGTACCCCCAGACGCGGTGTTTGGGGTGTCGGACTTGGTCGAGCTGTAGGTAACCGGGTTGGCGCAGCGACCGCCAAGAGTCTGGCGGCGACAACCCGGTTATCCACAACGGGCGGGTGTCACCGCTCCTGTCTCCGTTTGAGCCGGCGATCACGCGGCGGCTCTTTTCCTGCGTCGATCCGAGCCGGACTGCAGCAGGTTCTGATGCTCCTTCATCCGGTAGCTGTTGCCCCGGATGTTGACGATGTGGCAGTGGTGCACAAGGCGGTCGATGAGAGCCGCCGCCATGACCTCGTCGCCGAGCACGCCACCCCAGTCCTCGAAACCCTTGTTCGACGTCAGCACAGTCGACGCCCTCTCGTGCCGGGCGTTGATGAGCTGGAAGAAGAGCACGGCGCCGTCCTGGTTGACCGGCAGGTAGCCGATCTCGTCGACCACCAGCAGGGCCGGATGGGTGAGCACGCGCAGCCGCCGGGTCAGATTGCCGGCGGCCTTGGCCTCGGTGAGGGACTCGATCAGCGCCGCGAGCGTGCCGTAGTAGACGCGCCGGCCGGCCTCGGCCGCCGCGATCGCGAGGCTGATCGCCAAGTGCGTTTTCCCGACGCCTGGTGGGCCGAGCAGGATCACGTTCTCGCCGCGGTCCAGGAAGCCGAGCTCGTGCAAGCTCTCGATCTGCTCGCGCTTGATGCTGGGCTGGAAGGCGAAGTCGAACTGATCGAGCGTCTTCACAGCCGGCAGCCGCGAAGAGCGCATGGCGGTCTGGAGACGGCGGTTGTTGCGCAGCACGATCTGGGCGTTCAGCAACTGCTCGATGGCCTCGGCCGCCGAGATCGTGCCGCCGTCGGCGTCCGAGAGGATGCCGTCGACGGCCTCCAGCGCGCCCGGCATCTTGAGGTCCGCCAGCATTGCCCGCAGCCGGTCGCGCCGGGCCGGCGCCGGAGCGTTCATTGCAGCGCCTCCGCATAGACACTAAGCGGTCGCTGCTCGACCTTCACGGTTGCCGGCAGTCGCCGCGGCGCGGGCTCCGGAGCATGCCGGACGCCGAGACGTCGATAGGGATGGTTCGCCAAGGGGAGAAGCACCGCTCGCTCGTCGCGCTCGAAGCGGTCGACAGGACGCTCCCCGGTCGTGGCATGCCGGCGGACGTTGGCTGTGCCCTCCAGCCAGCGCACGGCCTGCTCGTTGAGATCGTTGTCATTCGCAAACGAGCGGCCGTAGAAGAAGCTCTCGCGGATGTAGCGGATCGGGCGCTCCACTTTGCCCTTGGTCTGGGCCCGATAGGGTCGGCACGAGCGCGGCATGAACCCCCAGTGCGCGGCGAACCGCAGAAACTCCTCGTTCAGCACCAGGCCGCCGCCGGCCCCGCGGTCGTCGGACAGCACCACGGCGCGCATCTGGTCGAACAGCAGCTCCTCCGGAACCCCGCCGAACCGGTCGAAGGCGCTCTCCAGACCTTCCATCAGGACCGGCATGGTCTGCCGAGTATAGAAGTGCAGCCACAGCAGCCGGGAGTAGCCGAGGACGATCACCAGGGCATGGCGCCGGCCCCAGGGCAGCGTGAACGTACCGAAGTCCACCTGGCCCTGACGCCCCGCCGGCGTCTCGAACCGGACCAGCGATTCAACCGGTTCGCGCGGTCGCGTCGCCCGCACGTAGTCGTTCACGCGAGAGTAGCAGCCCGGGTAGTCCGCAGCGCGGACCTCATCGAAAAGCCGCTTCGCCGACAGCTTCGGGAACGCCTCAAGACGGGCGTCGATGATCGCCTTGTAGGGGTCCAGCTTGTGGGCCACCGGCGGACGGGGCGAATACCCTCGCGCACCGGCCGCCAGATCCCGGTCCAGTTGGCCGGTATCGACCCAATTGTGGATCGTCCGACGGTTCACCCCGAACCGCCTCGACAGCTCCGCCTTCGAGACACCCCGGTCCAGATAGTGCTTCAACAACATCCTGGTCTCCCATTTGTACATCCGCGCACCGATCCCGCTCTGTTGGCAAAGCCAACAGAGCGGCCCGGGACGCCTTCAGCGACAAGCCCAAAGTGAGAAATTTTGGGTCGTTACAAATGGGAAATTTACGGTCGCTACCAACAGCAGGTTCCTGAGCTACCGTTTAAACACACCAACACGGGATGAAGCATCCGTGTTGCTGACCGTTGCGGACTGGGAGCGCGTTTGCGCGCGCCCGGTTCCGGAGCGCACGGGGCGGCCCATCGTTGGTGTGGACCTCGGCGCCGGGCGCGCGTGGTCGGCGGCCGTGGCGCTATGGCGATCCGGCCGGGTGGAGGCCCTTGCGGTGGCGCCAGGGCTGCCGTCGCTGGAGGCGCAGGAGAAGCGGGATCGGGTGCCGCCAGGGCTATACCGCAAGCTGGCGCAGTCCGGCGCGTTGTCCGGCGCCGAGGGGCTGCGCGTGCAACCACCCGCCGAGTTGATGAGGGGCATCCTGGGGCGCTGGGGCGCGCCGGAGGTCGTCATCTGTGACAGGTTCCGGCTCAACGAGCTGCGCGATTGCGCGCGGAGCGTGCCGGTTATGCCCCGCGTAACGCGGTGGTCGGAGGCGAGCGAGGATATCCGTGCGCTCCGCAAGATAGCCGCCGATGGCCCCCTGGCCTGCGAGGCTGCCAGCCGGCCGTTGTTGGAGGTGTCGTTTTCGGGGGCACTGGTCAAGAGCGACGATCAAGGGTCTGTCCGGCTCGTCAAGCGGGACACCAACAATACCGCCAGGGACGATGTGGCGCAGGCGCTTACCCTTGCCGTGGGCGAGTTCGCGCGGCGCATGTCCCACCCTCCACGGCCGTTGCGGTGGGCCGCGTAACCAAAACCGAGGCTCTGAAGGGTGTGCCACACCTGCCATACCTGCCATACCTGCCCTATATAGGACCACTTTTTCCGTAAGTAGGCCTTATATAGGGTAGGTGTGGCAGGTGTGGCAACGGCCTCCAGGCCCGCCAGCCCCCCTGGCCTCCAAGCCCGCCAGCCCCCCTGGCCGCCAGGCCATCCCACACTCAAGCCACCATCCCTGGCCACCTGGCCTCCAGGCCCGCCAGCCCCTGAGGAAAAACTTGCGCGGGGCGTGCCCAACTGCTAATGTAAAGGTAGTTACTGGTTAGGTTTTACAAACCTTCAGAGGCCAACATGACTCGCACCCAAGACGAACTCATTGATGAAGCCGACGCGTATGCCCGGGCGTTCGGTGTCTCGATCCGCGAAGCCATGGACGCGATTAAGGCTGAGGAGGAACTAGAGCGCCACGCGCGCGAGTCTCACACCAAAAACCCGGCGCTGACGTACGAGCAGGCATCTGCGGAATTCCTTCGCACACCGCAGGGCGCGGAGCTGTACGCGCGAGCAAACCCACGCCCGAGGGCAAAAACCAAGGCGGTGCAAGCCAATCCACGGCGCCTTTATTTGGCACGGGCCGCCTTATGCCAGGCGATCCCCTCGGACCGGCGGACGAAAGTTTTTGAAGCCCAAATCGTGGACGAAGCGCTGCGCTTATTCATTGACGTGCTTGCCGACGACGAAACTCCCGCGAGGACGTCGCTAATTTCCGCCTTTCGCGTGTAGCGACCTATGTCGACCCAAAAGGCCACAGTCACGCAGGCCGAGCTTCGCCGGTACTTGAAGGCGATGCGCGAAGCCGGTTTTGAGACGGGCCGGGTGGAGATCGAGAGGCCGGACGGTACCCGCGTTTCCATCGTCGCCGGCAGGACTGGCGACGCCGCCGACGACGATGCGAATGACATCGACGCCCTTATAAATAAGGTGCCCCATGTTGCGACGCCGTAATCCGTTTCCGGGCGTCTCCACCGGCCCCGACCGCCACGGCAAGCTCAGGCATCGCCTGAAGCGCACCGTGAAAGGGCGCAAAGTCGACTCCTACCTGCCCGGCCCCTACGGCTCGACCGAGTTCCGGCAAGCCTACGAGGAGGCGTGCGAGGGCGCGAGGCTGGCGGGGCGGCGGGCGCGCCCCGGCACGGTTACCTATTTGATCGAGGCGTACCTGGGGAGCAAGGGCTACTTGCGCTTAGCGGACAGCACGCGCCGGGACGTGCGCGGCCGGCTCGACTGGATCAAGACTACGATTGGGGACGCGAAATATAGCCGCATCGAACCCCGCCACATCGCGATGCTGATGGAGAAGAAGGGCGGCCCGAGCGCCGCAAATCGCCTGCGCAAAGACTTGTCGCAGCTGTACCGCTTCGCCGCGAAGATGCACGGTTTCAAGGGGCAAAGCCCGGCCCCGCTGGCCGACCGGCACCCGACGAAACGAGGCGGATTCCGAACCTGGGAAGACGCGGATATTGACGCCTATCGGGCTACGCACGCACGCGGCACGAAGGCGCGCCTTGCACTCGAAATCCTGCTCGCTACCGGCGCGGCGCGCCAGGACGCCGCCGCCCTCACCCGCCGCAACATCCGCGGCGGCCGGATTGCGTATCGGCGGGGAAAAACCGGGGAGTTGGTCGACCTGCCCCTGCTACCCGAACTGGCGACGGAACTTGAGCACCTGCCGCCGGACCAAATGATGCTCCTGGCGCACGGTGAACACGGCAAGGGCTACACCCCCGAATCACTCGGCAATTGGTTGCGCGACCGGTGCACCGAGGCCGGGCTGCCGCAGTGCTCCGCGCACGGGCTCCGAAAGGCGGGCGCCCGGCGCTTGGCTGAGGCCCGTGCAACCGAATTTGAGGTCATGTCCTTCCTCGGGCACCGCACCGCGCGCGAGGCAAGCCGGTACACCGCAGCCGCCAATCGAGTGTCGCTGGCCGACTCCGGCCTAGCGAAGCTGGGGGCTGAAACGGGAACAAAAGTGCCCAACCTTACCGCGCGGTTGGGAAATAAGGGGAGGTAATCCTTTGAAAAACAAATCTTTTTCTGAGAGTGTGGTGGGCCGGGCAGGACTCGAACCTGCAACTACGCCGTTATGAGCGGCGGGTTCTAGCCAATTGAACTACCGGCCCGGAGATCAGGGATCAGGGATCGGAAGGTGCCATCCGGTACTTGACTGATACCCGATACCGGCTCCTCAGGTATCGAGGAAGCTGCGCAGCTTGCGGCTGCGGCTCGGGTGCTTGAGCTTCCTGAGCGCCTTGGCTTCGATCTGGCGTATGCGCTCGCGCGTGACCGAGAATTGCTGGCCGACCTCCTCGAGCGTGTGGTCGGTGTTCATGCCGATGCCGAAGCGCATGCGCAACACGCGCTCCTCGCGCGGGGTCAGCGTCGCCAGCACGCGCGTCGTGGTCTCCTTGAGGTTGGCGTGGATCGCCGCATCGAGCGGCAGCACCGCGTTCTTGTCCTCGATGAAGTCGCCGAGGTGCGAATCCTCCTCATCGCCGATCGGCGTCTCCAGGCTGATCGGCTCCTTGGCGATCTTGAGCACCTTGCGCACCTTCTCGATCGGCATGGCGAGCTTCTCGGCGAGCTCCTCCGGCGTCGGTTCGCGGCCGATCTCGTGCAGCATCTGGCGCGAAGTGCGCACCAGCTTGTTGATGGTCTCGATCATGTGTACGGGGATGCGGATGGTCCGCGCCTGGTCGGCGATCGAGCGCGTGATCGCCTGGCGGATCCACCAAGTGGCGTAGGTCGAGAACTTGTAGCCGCGCCGGTACTCGAACTTATCGACCGCCTTCATCAGGCCGATGTTGCCCTCCTGGATGAGGTCGAGGAACTGCAGGCCGCGGTTGGTGTACTTCTTGGCGATCGAGATGACGAGGCGCAGGTTGGCCTCGACCATCTCCTTCTTGGCCCGCGCCGCCTCGCGCTCGCCGCGCTTCACGGTACCGACGATGCGCCGGAACTCGCCGATATCGAGGCCGGTGTCGGCGGGAACGCTAGCGATGTCGCCGCGGATGTGCTTGATGTCCTTGCCTTCCTCGCGCGCGAACTCGGCCCAGCCGCGATCCTTGAGGCGGCGCACCCGGCGCAGCCAGTTGGGATCGAGCTCGTGGTCGAAGTAGTGCTTGAGGAAGCTGTCGCGCGGCACGCCGTAGCTCTCGGCGAGCCGCAGCAGCCGGCCCTCGGCGCGCTTGAGGCGCCGATTGCAGCCGTAGAGCTGGTCGACCAGCGCCTCGATGCGGCCGGCGTTGAGGTGGATCCCCTTCATCAAGCCGACGAGCTCGCGCTTGAGCTTTTCGTAACGCTTGGCCTGGGTTGGCGTGATCGGATCGTTGGTCGCCGCGCCCTTGATGCGGAGCTCCTGTAGGCGGCTCAGCTTCTTGTACGTCGCCGAGATCTCGTCGAAGGTGCTGAGCACCTGGGACTTGAGGGCCTCTTCGAGGGCGGCGAGCGACATGCCGCTGTCGTCATCGGCATCGTCGTCGTCGAGGGCGGCGGCCTCGGTGGTCCCGGTGCTGGCAGCCTCGCCCGCGCCCTCCTTCGGCGTTGCCTCTCCCGCGGCCGCGGGGGCCGCGGCGGGTGCGGGGGGTGCGGGGGGTGCTGCACCGTTGCCGGATTTGGCTGGCGCGGCCTCGCCGCTTCGATCCGCGCCGTCCGCCCCGGGGCCCGGCGCCGCGGCTCCCGGGCCGCTGCCGTAGGTCGCGTCGAGGTCGATGACCTCGCGCAAGAGGATGCGTCCGGCAACCAGCTCGTCGCGCCACTGGACGATGGCGCGCATGGTCAGCGGACTCTCGCAAATGCCGCCGATCAGGGTCTCGCGGCCGGCCTCGATGCGCTTGGCGATCTCGATCTCGCCCTGGCGCGAGAGCAGTTCGATGGTGCCCATCTCGCGCAGGTACATGCGCACGGGATCGTCGGTCCGCTCGAGTTCCTCCTCGGCCGCGACGACCACGACCGCGGCGCTCTCGGGGCGTTCCTTGCCCTCCTCGGCGGCCGGTTCGTCGCCGTCCTCGTTATCGACGACATTGATCCCCATCTCGGACAGCATGGCCATGATGTCCTCGATCTGCTCGGACGACACCTGGCCCTGGGGCAGCACGGAATTGAGCTCGTCATAGGTGACGTAGCCACGCTCCTTGCCCTTGGCGAGCATCTTCTTCACGGCCTGGGTGGCGGAGTCGATGAGCGGGCTGTCGGGAGCGTAGTCCCGCGACTCCTCGGTCTCTTCCGCGACTGCAGGTTTTGTCACCATCGACGCTTCACTCCTCGACAAAACGATTCGCC
Organism: Alphaproteobacteria bacterium; assembly: GCA_965261735.1. GTDB lineage: Bacteria > Pseudomonadota > Alphaproteobacteria > SHVV01 > SHVV01. Next base: position 2,639,329 of record OZ253470.1, on the reverse strand, counting down.
TGATGTCAACGCTGTGCACGATCCGTGCCTGCCCGGCCGGCGCCCGCCGCAGCAGGCGCGCGGTGTCCCTGGGCTCAGATCGATGTTTTCCTTCCCGATGCCAGGCCGAACTGCTCGAGCGCCGCCTCGTTGCCCTCGCCGCGCTCCTCTTCCGCCTTTAACGCCAGTAGCTGCGCCTGGGTCTCGTCGTTGGGGTTTTCTCCAAAAGCTCGCTCGGCAGCCCTCACGTCCTGCGGCAACGACACCGCCCGGTGGTGGCGCGCCAACGCGTGCAGCCAACCCATGGCGGCGTCCTCGGGCGCGGCCTCGGGCTGCGCAAACCATTCGAGCTCGAACACACTCTCCCCGACGACTCGCTCCAGGAGCGCCGCATGGCCCTGTTCCATCAGGTGTTGCTTCAGGGCCGACAAATCAAGGTCCGGGGCCGCGCCGGCGCTTTCTAGAATAGCACGGCGCAGCGCGTCAAGCGCGGGATCGCTGATGGCGAGCGCGGCAAAGTCCTCGGCATGGCGCGCCAGCAGTTCGGGATGGTTGAGAACGGTGACCACCAGCAGCCGTTCGCGGCGCCGGTGCGGGTTGCGTAGGGCCCGCGCCGGGTGCCTCGGCGCAGGCCGTCGGCGGCTCGGACCGGCGGTGCGCGGCGCCGCCCCTGGAAACGCCTCGCGTAGCCGCTCCGCAACGTATTGCCGGTAGTAGGTCCTCACCGTCCGATCGCCGATGCGCTCCACGAGCTCGCCGAGCCGCTCGGCCAGCGCGGCACGCTGTTCCGGGGTCGCGAGGGCTCGGCCGCCGACGGCGCGCTGCCACAGCAGGTCGGCGAGCGGAAGCGCGCCCGCGATGACTTGACCCATGGCGGGTGCGCCGGCGCCGCGCAGGAGGCTGTCGGGGTCCTCGCCCGGCGGCAGCAGGGCGAACCTCAGCGAGTGACCGGGCTTGAGCAGCGGCAGAGCGCGTTCGGCCGCCGCCATGGCGGCCCGCCATCCGGCCTCGTCGCCGTCGAGGCACAGCACCGGCTCCGGGGCCAGGCGCCACAGCTCGCGGATCTGATCCTCGCCGAGCGCCGTCCCCATCGGCGCCACCGCATGGCGAAACCCCGCCGCCGCCAGCGCGATCACGTCCATGTAGCCCTCGGCGACGAGCACCGCATCCTTCTCGCGCGCGGCTTCACGGGCGAGGGCGGCGCCGTAGAGCACCCTCCCTTTCTTGAACAGCGCCGTTTCCGGCGAGTTCACGTACTTGGCGCGGGCCGTGCCGAGGGCGCGCCCGCCAAAGGCGATGACGCGGCCACGGCGGTCGGTGATGGGAAAGATGATGCGGTTGCGGAAGCGATCATAGGGCTCGCGACCGTCGTCGGGCACGATCAACAGGCCGGCTTCGACCAGACCGTCCCGGCTCATCCCGCGAGCCAGCATCGCATCCCTCAGGCGGCCCGAACCATCGGGGCCGAAGCCGAGCCGGAACCGCGCGATCGTATCGCCGCTCAGGCCGCGGCCCGCCAGATATTCGCGGGCCGGCGTGCCGACGCCTGCGGCGAGCTGCGATTCGAACCAACCGGCGGCGCGCTCCATAATGTCATAGAGGCCGGCGGCCTGGTCGGCGCGGGCCTCGGCCGCTGCCGAGCGCGTCGGCAGCGCCATGCCGGCCACGCCGGCCAGCTTCTCGACCGCCTCGACGAAGCTCAACCCCTCGGTCTGCATCACGAAGTCGAACACGCTGCCGTGCGCCTGGCACCCGAAACAGTGATAAAAACCCTTGTCGTCGTTGATCGTGAACGATGGCGTCTTTTCGGTGTGGAAGGGGCAGAGCCCAGTGTGCTCGCGGCCGCGCTTGACGAGCCGGACGCGACGGCCGGCGATCTCCGACAACGGCTGGCGCTCGCGAAGCTCGTCGAGAAAGGTCGCGGGGACCGCCATCAGGGCGACGGCGCGGCTCGTGCGGGCCGTGGCGGTTGGCCCCGGGGTTCTCGCCCATACGCGGTCCGGCAAGCGCCGGCCAATGCCTCAGTGGGCATCGGTCCCCGTCAACAGCTGTTTGACGATACCGCTCGCTTTGGCGAAGTCCAGGCGCCCGGCGTAACGCGCCTTCATGGCCGCCATTGTGCGTCCCATGTCCTTAAGGCCGACGGCGCCGAGCTCCGCGACGAGGTCGTGGATTGCCCGCGAGACCTCCTCATCGCCGAGCTTGACCGGCATGAAGTCCTCGATCACGGCGATCTCCTCGCGCTCCTGCTGCGCGAGATCGGGCCGCCCACTGCCCTCGTACAGGGTGATGCTTTCGCCGCGCTGACGCACCATGGTACCGAGCATGCTGATGATCTGCTCGTCGCTCAGGCCTTCGTTGTTGCCGTCGGCGCGGGCGGCAATGTCACGGTCCTTGAGCGCCGCGAGGATGAGCCGCAGGGTGGAAACCCGGCGGCTATCCTTGGACTTCATCGCAGCTTTCGATGCCTCGCTCAGGCGGGCACGCAGCATGAAAGGATGATCCGGATGTCTGCGAGAGACGTGAATCCTACACCCATGCGGCCGTTGAAGCAATGGGATTCTTCCTGCCAACCAATTGATAACTAAGGGAAATTCGGTTGAGGCCAGGAGTTGACGGCGGCACGCTTGTTGCTTATGGTGCGCCCGGCTTTCGCCCGCGCAGGCCGGCGGCGAAGGCAGCCTAGATACCATCCAACCGGCCCGCGCGAGGCGCGCCCGTCATCGCCCGCGGGCCCTGCGGATCAACCCGGCCGGAGCGCAAGCATTGGTTCGTGCATCGACGAGTCGCGCCGCGCCTCCCGCCCGCGGGGCGCCGGCGGCGTTGGTGCTGGCCGATGGCTCCCTGATAAGTGGCACCGGGGTTGGCGCACAGGGCACGGTGGTCGGCGAGGTCTGCTTCAACACCTCGATGACGGGCTACCAGGAGATCCTCACCGACCCCTCCTACGCCGGCCAAATCATCACCTTCACCTTTCCCCACATCGGTAATGTCGGCGCCAACGACGAGGACGTCGAGGCGGTGAGCCCGGCGGCGCGGGGTTTGGTGGTGCGCGCGCCGATCTCGGCGCCGTCCAACTTTCGCGCCGCCCAGCATCTCAACGCCTGGCTCAAGCGCAAGGGCCTGGTCGGCATGAGCGGGGTGGATACGCGCCGGTTGACGCGGCTGCTGCGCGACGGCGGGCCGCAATCCGGCGCCTTGTGCCACGCCGGCCGCCGCGGCGGCATCGACCCGGCGGCGCTGGCTGCGGCGGCGCGCGCCTGGCCCGGCCTCGAAGGCATGGACCTCGCGCAGGAAGTGTCGTGCACGCAGACCTACCGCTGGGACCAGACCGTCTGGTCGTTGGACGCCGGCTACGGCGCGCCGGCGCGGCCGCGGTTCCACGTCGTCGCGATCGACTATGGCGTCAAGCACAACATCCTGCGCTGTCTCGCGGCGGCCGGCTGCCGCGTCACCGTGGTCCCGGCGGCGGCCCGGCCCGAGGACATCCTCGCGCACCGCCCCGACGGCGTCTTCCTCTCCAACGGCCCGGGCGATCCGGCGGCGACCGGCGCCTACGCCGTTCAGGTGGTCCGCGCGCTGCTCGAGAGCGGGTTGCCGCTCTTCGGAATCTGCCTCGGCTTCCAGATACTGGCGCTGGCGCTGGGCGCGCGCACCTCCAAGATGAGGCGCGGGCACCGCGGCGCCAACCACCCGGTCAAGGACCTCAAGACCGGCCAGGTCGAGATCACGAGCCAGAACCACGGTTTCGTGGTCGAGGCGTCGAGCCTGCCGGCCGGCGTCGCCGCCACCCACACCTCGCTCTTCGACGCCAGCCTCGAGGGCCTCGCGCTCGCCGACAAGCCCGTGTTCGGCGTGCAATACCACCCCGAGGCCTCCCCCGGCCCCCAAGACAGCCACTACTTGTTCGAGCGTTTTGTGGCGATGATGGAGGAGCACTGATGTCCCTCTTCGATGATGCGCAAGAAGAGGTGCTCTACCTGATTTGGGACGCGGCCTACGCTCCTCGTCAAGAAGCAAATAGCATCTATCAGATGGGTCGGTTTGTGCCTCATGACAAATCAGAACTCGTAGCCAGAAAGACCATTGATGCACTTGTTGAAAGGGAGTTTGTCGAATGGGTCGAGACAAAGGAGAACGGGCTGTTTGAGATATCAGCGAAGGGACCGGATGAATCCAGTTTAGTCGCCAGAGCCCATATGCGGCCAATTCTGTCGGCGTCCAGACATACCAGTTCTCTTGGACCGTCGAGATGAAGCGGTCCATCCAGTCGTAAACCTCATTGAAGTGCGGTGGCTTGTGGTCTCCCACGTAGACAGGTTCCCTGCGGAATCTCCCGCCGAACTGAGAGATATTCGCCACAGCGACATGGTTGAGGGCCCATAGCAGGTACTTGTCGAACGCCGCGGGCCCTTTCATCAATCCGATTTCGATACAGTTGGTGAGCAGTTCATATTGCCGATTCAGATTCTGCTCTTGAACCCGATCGTAGAGCTCCTGATCCTCCTCTTCGAGGATGAACATCGCTACGCGTGAGCCACTCCCGCCGGTGTCATGCGGGTGCCGTTCTAACGCGGACCCTCCTGACAGACCTCGCCGCCGACTCCCTTGTGATCCGCGAGCGCTCGGGTGCATTGCCGTACACGAAGCTGGCACGTTGCTCCAACAGTTGATCGTCGGTCAGATCAACCGTTTTCGCATGGTCTATAAGCGCGGCGAGTGCTGGGCGCTCAGGCGCCCGCCTAAGGGCTGATTTGCGTTCGGCCATGCGATTCTCCTTCCATAAGTCACGAAATATGCGCTCTTTGGGTTAGGAATTCCAGACCCTGTTGGATGGCACCTTCGCTGTGATGCTTCACGAGGGCGTACCAGACGGCTGTTTTCGACCTGAGACGCTTCCGGCGCCCACCGCTCGCCCGGACTTAGGCCTCGATCTCGAAGTCGCGCGCGGTGAGGAGGGCGACGAGGGTGAGGTCGTGGGTAGCGAGGCGGGCGGCCGCGCCCTCGAGGCGGTCGACGATGGTCACGATCTTCTCGACGCTGACCCCGGCGCCGCGCGCCGCTTCCACCGCCTGTAGCGCCGAGCCGCCGGTCGTCGTTACGTCCTCGAGGATGACCGCGCGCCGGCCCGCCTCAAGGCGGCCCTCGATGCGCCGCTTGGTACCGTGGTCCTTGACCTCCTTGCGGACGAAGAAGCCGGGTACGGGGCGGCCGATCTGGAAGCTGCGCTGGCTCACGCAGGCGACGATCGGCACCGCGCCCATCTCGAGCCCGCCGACATAGTCGGGCGCATCGCCCGCCAGCGCGTCGAGCACCAGGTCGGCGATGAGGCTCGCCCCTTCCGGGTCGAACATCGTCTCCTTCATGTTGAAATAGAAGCGGCTCGCGGCACCCGAGGCGAGGCGGACCTCTTCGCCCACGCTCAGCGAGCGCGCTGTGACGATGGCGCGCAGCCGCTCGCGCATCTCCCTCGGCGACGCGCTCATGCCGGGCGGATGTTGCGGTGGTCGTGGTAGCGGCGCTCGATCGCGTCCCAGATGTCGGCCTCGAGGCGGGTGCCGTCGAAGCGGTTGACCTCCTGCAAGCCCGTCGGCGAGGTTACGTTGATCTCGGTGAGGAAGCCGCCGATTACGTCGATGCCGGCGAACACCAGCCCGCGGCGCTCGAGCGCCGGGCCGATGGCGTCGCAGATCTCGCGCTCGCGCGTGGTCAGCGTCGCCTTCTCGGGCTTGGCGCCGACGTGCATGTTGGCGCGCACCTCGCCCTCGGGCGGTACCCGGTTGATGGCGCCGGCGGGCCTGCCGTCGATCAGGATGATGCGCTTGTCGCCGGCCCGCACCTCGGGCAGATAACGCTGCACGACGATGGGCTCGCGGTAGAGCTCGGTGAACAGCTCGAGCAGCGCGTTCAGGTTGTCGTCGCCGGCGGCGATGTGGAACACGCCGGCGCCGCCATTGCCGAACAGCGGCTTGATGATGATGTCGTGGTGCTCGTCGCGGAAGGCGCGAATCTGCACCGGGTCGGCGGTGATAAGCGTCGGCGGCATGATGTCGGCGAAGTGTGTGACGTAGAGCTTTTCGGGCGCGTTGCGGACCTGGACCGGGTCGTTGACCACCATCGTCTCGGGGTGGATGTGCTCGAGCAGGTGGGTGGCCGTGATGTAGGCCATGTCGAAGGGCGGGTCCTGGCGCATGAGCACGATGTCGAGCGTGGCGAGGTCGAGGGTCTCGGGCGCGCCGAGCGAATAGTGGCGGCCGGCCTCGCGCCGCACCTCGAGCGCGCGCGCGCGCGCGTAAACCCGCCCCGACTTGAGAAACAGGTCGCGCGGCAAATAGTGAAAGAGCCCGTGACCGCGGGCTTGCGCCTCCAGAGCGAGAACGAACGTGCTGTCGGCCTCGATGTCGATCGTCTCGATCGGGTCCATCTGGATGGCGACGGCGAGACTCATGCCAAGGCTCCGAGGCGGGCGTGGCGGCCACTATAGTCGAGCGCTCGGGACGCTCCCAGCGCGAACTATGGGCCTCAGTTGATGCGCCGCTTGAGCTCGTCGAGCCAGGCTTGCGCGTCGTGGCGCGCGCCCATCCCGGCGGCGCGCATCAACCACCCCTCGCCCGCTTCGATCGCGTTCCTGAGCGTACCCTGATGCGCCCACATGACGCTGAGCTCGCGCCACAGCGACGCGTGATCAGGGGCAAACAGCAGGGTGCGCTCGATGATCTCGATGGCACGGTCGACGTCGTTGGCGGCGAGCGCGCGCGTCTTGATGTTGTTCTGCAGGCGCATCAGGATGGAGCGGTTGTCGGCGACGCTGAGGTGCCCGGGCGAGAGTTCCGCGTCGGGATCGAGGACGCGCTTCAAGGTCTCGCGCAGTGCCTCCGGCTCGAGCACCTGGGCGCCGCGAAACGGGTCGAGAACGGCACTTTTGCCATGCGTCTCCAGGCGCATGAGGAAGTGGTTGGGGAAGTTGAGCCCGGCCATCGCCCAGCCCTGGGCGCGCGCCGTGTGGATGTAGAGAATCCCGAGCGCGACCGGCAGGCCGTGGCGGCGGTCGATGACGCACATGAGGTCCGCGTTCCACGGATCGTCGTAGGTCAGGGCGTCGCCGTGGTAGGCGTAGCGGCGCACGAGCGTGTCCTGGAGCGCCGCCAGGCACGCCTCGAAGTCGCCGTCGCCGGCAACCAACCCGCAGGTTTCGGCGACCAGGCCGAGATGCTCCCGGTACGGTTCGAGCGCGGTGCCCAAATGATCGAGCGCGGCGAGCGCGAGTGCCGCCGCGGCGAGGTCAATGGCCTCGTCGTCGGCCGCCCCGACGGCGCGCAGGGTCTCCTCGAGCGTTTCGCGCTCGCTCACGCCGCCTCAGGTGCGGCGCCGCGGATCGTCTCTGAGCCGGACGTGGCCGACCACCTTGACGACGCCGGGAATGTTGCTGGCGTGGCCCGTCACCTTGTCGAGCTCCTTCTGGTCGCGGGCGATTCCCATGACGTAGATAACGCCGTTGACCGTTTCGATCGTGTAGTTGATGTCGCCGATGTCACGATCGGTCAATATCTTGAAGCGCAGCTGCCAGGAGATTCGGGCATCCTTGAAGTAATCGATGATGCCGCTGCGGTCATCGACCTGGATCTCGTTGAGAACCTCGCGGACACCCGCCGCCTGCCACGCGAGTCGTGCGGCCTGCACCCGTTCGTCCGGTGTCGGAACGTTCCCGGTCAGCAGGACGCGGGCCTCGACGACGTCGATACCGACGCGGCGAAACAACGCCTCGCTCTTTTGCAGCAGCAGGTGATTGATCTCGATGTCGATCGTGGCGTCGTCGATGGCGGCGCCGATGCTGCGCTCCTGCGCGGCGGCGACGCCGACCGCCGCGGCGCCGCCGGCGGCCATGCCGACGCAGCCGGAAAGGCCCAGGGCGCAGGCCAGAAACGCGACGATCGCAGGCGCACGGAAGCGAAACTGGATGCCGGGAGGACGCTGCATTTGACCCTCTGAGTTGGCGACCCGGGCACCCAAGCGGCGGATTTCGGGCGCCCCGCGCAGACCCTCACCGCCCCTCATTCGCGCCATGCATCTTCAAGGTGGACGGGCAGGCGCCATGATACCACGAGGAGAACGTCGAAGCGCACGGCGAGAGCGGCGAGCTTGGGATGGTGGGCGAGAAACATGCGCGCCGCGCGGCCGATCCGCGCGCGCTGGCGCGCGGTCAGGGCCTCGGCCGCCCTATCGAGGCTCGGGCGCGCCTTGACCTCGACCAGTGCGAGCGTGCTCCCGCGGCACGCGACGATGTCGACCTCGCCGACCGGCACGCGGTAGCGCCGGGCGAGAATGCGGTAGCCCTTGAGGCGCAGATACCATACGCCGGCCACCTCCGCCCAGCGGCCGGCGCGCTGCGCACGCCGCCGTTTTCGCGCGCGCCGCCCGCTCACGCCGCGCCGCTGCCACGCCGGAGCGCGAGCGCTCGCGCGTAGACAGCGCGGCGCGGCAGTCCCGCGGCCACGGCCACGGCGGCGGCGGCGCGGCTCGGCGTTCGCGTCCGTAGCGCCTCGCCCAACAGGGCATCGATTTCGGCCTCCGACGGCGCCGCGGCGCGCCCCGAACCGCGCGGTGCGATGACCAGGACGACCTCGCCCTTGGGTGGGCCCTCGAACGCGTACCCGGCCGCGAGGTCGGCCAGCGATCCCCGCCGGACTTCCTCATGGAGCTTGGTGAGTTCGCGCGCCACGGCCGCCGCGCGCGGCCCCATCGCGGCCGCGAGGTCGGCGAGGCTGGCCGGCAGCCTGCGCGCCGATTCGAAAAGGACGAGCGTCGCGTCGATGGCGGCGAGGCGCGTCGCCTCACGCCGCCGCGCGCCCTGCCTTGCGGGCAGAAAGCCGGTGAAGAGAAACGGTTGCACCGGCAGGCCGGCGACGGAAAGCGCGGCGAGGACCGACGAGGCGCCGGGCAAGGCGGTGACGAAAACGCCATGCTCGCGCGCCGCGCGCACGAGGCGGTAGCCGGGGTCGGACACGAGCGGGGTGCCCGCATCCGAGACGAGGACGATAAGCTCGCCAGCGATCAAGCGCTCGATGAGCACCGGATGCATGCGCATCTCGTTGTGATCGTGGTAGGCGATAAGCGGCCGCTTGATGTCGTAGCGGGCCAGCAGGCGGCCGGTGCGGCGCGTATCCTCACAGGCGATGACGTCCGCGGCGCGCAGCGCTTCGAGGGCGCGTAACGTGATATCGCCCATATTGCCGATGGGCGTCGCGGTTACGTAGAGTCCGGGCTCCAGTTTACTTCCCGCCACCGCCTCGTTACCTTTTGTTTTCTGTTCCATAGGCTCCCGGACTGTGTACGGGAAGTGCGTTGCAAAATCTACCGGTGCCGGTATCGCTCACCACGACCTTGTTCGCGGCCAGCCTCGCACTGCTCGCGGGATGCGGGTCGCCGACTCTAGACATTAAGGGGCGCCTCGGGATAGGGGGCGAAGCAGCGCCCGCGAGCGCACCGCCCACCGACGTCACGCGCCGGGTGCCGCCGCCGGACTCGGCGCCGACGCCGGTTCCCGTCGCCCCCGCGGCCCCGCAGCCGGCACCGGCGCCGAGTCCGCCTCCCGTCGCGGCCGAAACGCCGGTCACCGTCGAGCCGGTCGCGCCGTTGCTGTCGCCACCGGCGCTGGACGCGCCGCCGCCGATCAAGGTGGCGCTGCTGCTGCCGCTCAGCGGTGCCCACGAGGAGATCGGCGCGGCGATGCTGGATGCCGCGCAGCTCGCCCTGTTCGACGTCTCCGACGCCCGCCTCGTGCTGCTGCCCAGGGACACCGGCGGGACGCCCGAAGGCGCCCGCGCGGCCGCCGAGTTGGCGCTGCAGGAGGGGGCCTTTCTGGTGCTCGGGCCCTTGTTCAGTGCCTCCGTCGCGGCCGCGGTCGAGCCTGCGCGGGCCCGCGGCGTCAACATGGTCGCGTTCTCGACCGACCGCGCGGTGGCGGCGCCGGGAGTGTACCTCATGGGCGTCATGCCGGAGCAGCAGATCGAGCGCGTCGTGACGTTTGCGCGGCGCCAGGGGCTGTGGCGCGTCGCAGCGCTCATCCCTGACACGGCCTACGGCGCGACCGTCGAATCCGCGCTCGAAGCGGCGGCGCAGCGGGGTGGCGTCCGCATCGCCCGCATCGTGCGCTACGTGCCCGGATCGGGAGACTACGCCAAGCCCGTGCAGCGTCTGGCGAGCTTCGGAAGCCGCCGGGCGGAGCTCGACGCGTTGCGCGCCCAGCTCGCGGCACAGGAGGATGAAGCCTCGCGCCAGGCCTTGCGTCGTCTCGAGGGACTCGAGACGTTCGGCGAACTGGGCTATGACGCGGTCCTGCTGCCCGAGGGCGGCGACCGGCTACGCGAGCTGGCGCCGACCATGGCCTTCTACGATATCGATCCCGACAAGATTCGCTTTCTCGGCACGGCCCTGTGGGACGACCCGACGATCGGCCGCGAGCCGAGCCTGGTCGGCGGCTGGTTCGCCGGCCCGCCGCCACGCGAGGCCGAGCTCTTCCGGGACCGCTTCACGGCCGCCTATGGCCGGGCGCCGCCACGCATTGCGAGCCTCGCCTACGACGCCGTGGCGCTCGCCGCGGTCCTCGCGCGGGCACCGGACGGACCCGACTTCTCGGCCTCGGCGCTCGGCTCCTCGAGCGGTTTCTCCGGTATCGACGGCATCTTCCGTTTCCGCCCCGACGGCATCGCCGAACGCGGCCTCGCGGTCATGGAGGTGCGCCCACGCTCCTTGCGCGTCATCAGCGACGCTCCAACCACCTTCCAGAAACCCGGGACCTAGCGGGCTGGCCCCCGAGCCCCCCGGGCTGCGGCCCGTTAGCCGTGCCTATGCCCCGGCTCTTGCTCTATCGCGGCTCGGCCGCATGTCCTCGCTGCGCCGGTAGCGAAGGAGTGATGCCAACACGATGGCAGCGAGAAAGGCGAACATCCAGCGGTAGCCGGCCGGCCCCACCACGCCGTCCTCGGCAAAGGCGCCGACGATAAAACCAGTCGTAATTTGCAGCGTCGCGATCCCACACATGCTGATCACGCTGAGCACGGCAATGCCGCGCCCGACAAGGCGGTCGGGGATCATCGCACGGCCGTGGGCGAAGGCGATGATGCTGTACGCATTGAGCGGAGCCAAAAGCGCAAACAGCACCGTGACCGCCCACAGGGGCGGCGAGGGCCACAGAGCGAGAACCCCGAACACAGCGATCGTGGCCGCCGCGCCCCAAACCACCACGCCCTTGCGCGTGTCGAAATAGCGCTCGATCGGGCCGATCGCGAACAGCGCCGCGATCAGCCCCAGTGTCATGACCAGCTGCACATTGCCCCGCGGCACCGGCCCGAGACCATGCACGTCGTGGAGATAGGGCCCGGCCCACAGGCCCATTACCGTGATCAGGCTGGCGTATCCGACAAAACTCATTGCCACGATAGGGTGGAGGCGGCGATTGAGAATGACCTGCGCGAGGCCCGCAAGGATAACGGCGCCGCTCTCCGGCACGCGCACCTCAGGCTCGCGGCCCGGCCGCGTGTCGCGAACCATGGCAAAGACTATTACCGCGACCACCGCGGTGATGAACGCGACGGCAACGAAAGGGGCGCGCCAACCGAACGCCTGCGCCGCTGCGGCTAGAGGCGTCGCTGCCAGTAAGTTGCCGAGGTTGCCGAGCCCGGCCAGAACCCCGGCCAGGGTGCCGAAGTGCTTGGGCGCGAACCAGCGTGCGCATACCACCATGGCGCCGATCGCGCCGGCGCACCCGACACCGGTAAGCAGGCGCGCCATGGTGAGTTCCACCGTCGAGGTCGCCGCCGCGAACAGGAGCGAGCCCAACACGGCGAACCCAAGCATGGCGGGCATCGTGATCCGCGGGCCGATACGATCGACCAGCATGCCAACCGGAATCTGTGCCAGAGCGAGCCCAACGAAGAAGGCGGCGGTCAGGCCGCCCACCGCCTCCGAGGTCAGTGCGAGTTCGCGCATCATGTCGGGCGCGATGACCGAGACCGCGACGCGGTAGAACTGTACGACGATGTAGACGGCGGCGAGCGCCGCGAGGATCACCGCGGTGGCGCGCCAGCGGCGGGCCGTACCCGAGGCTCGAGTAGCTCGCTCGCGGCGGAGCTTCAAGCGAGAAGCTCGCCGATTACCGCGTCGAGCACGGGGCGGCCGCGAGGGGTGGCCCGTAGGGTGGCTGCGTCGAGCGCGAGCAGCCCGCCGCGCACGAGGCGCTCGAGGCGTTCGCCCGCCAGGTGCTCGGCGAGCGGGTGCCCGACGGCCTCCTCGAAAGCCGGTAGCGAGACACCTTCAACAAGCCGCAGGCCCATCATCACGAACTCGGCCGCGACCGTGTCGCGGTCGAGGACCTCCCCCGCCTCGGTACCATGTCCCGCCGAGCCCACCGCCGCGAGCCACGTCTCCGGATGCTTGCTCTGGCGCGTGGCGATGCGCTGGCCCTCCAGCGTCAGCCGGCCGTGGGCCCCGGGGCCGATGCCGACATAGTCGCCGCCGCGCCAGTAGTTGAGGTTGTGGCGCGATTGCTGGCCCGGGACGGCGTGGCTGGAGACCTCGTAGGCCGAGTAGCCCGCGGCGGCGCAGCTCTCCTGCGTGAGCTCGTAGAGGGCGGCGGCGGTGTCCTCGCCCGGCGCCGCCAGCGCGCCCCGCCGCAGTGCAAGGTGGAAGGCGGTGCCGGGCTCGAACGTGAGCTGGTAGAGCGAGAGGTGGCCGGCGGCCAGTGCGAGCGCTTCGCCGATCTCGTCGCGCCACGCCTCGGGGCCCTGTCCCGGCCGGGCGTAGATGAGGTCGAACGACGTCGCCGCAAACAAGCGCTGGGCCTGCGCCACGGCCTCGCGCGCCTGGGCCGCCGAATGGCCGCGGCCGAGGGCCGCGAGGTCGGGATCGCGTAGGCTCTGGACGCCTAGCGAGAGGCGGGTGACGCCGGCGGCGCGGTAGCCGGCGAGGCGCCCGGAATCCTCGGGGTTGGACTCGAGGGTGACCTCGACGTCGGGCGCGAGCGCGAAGTGCCCCGCCGCCGCATCGAGCAGGGCGGCGACGCTGTCGGGGGCCATGAGCGAGGGCGTACCGCCGCCGAAATAGACGCTCCCGAGCGTCCGGCCGGGCATGAGACGGGCAAAGTGCGCAAGCTCGGTGGCCAGCGCATCGCGCCAGGCACGGTCGTCGACCTGGGCGCGGATATGAACGTTGAAGTCACAATAGGGGCATTTGCGGACGCAGAACGGCCAGTGCACGTAGATACCGAGATCGCCGCGCGCCTCAGGCCTGGAAGCAGGCATCGATGAGCTTGCGGAAGGCATCGGCGCGGTGGCTGATGCGGTGCTTTTCGGCCGGCTCCAGCTCGCCGAAGGTGAGCCGATGGCCATCGGCGGCGAACATGGGATCGTAGCCGAAGCCACGTTCGCCCCGCGGCGGCCACACCAGCCGGCCCTCGACTCGACCCTCGAAGGTCTCGCAATCGCCGTCGGGCCAGGCGAGCGACAGGGCGGCGACAAAGCGGGCCGGGCAGCCCTCGACGGCCGCGCCGCCGCGCTCGAGCTCCCGCGCAACGCGGCTCATGGCGCCCGCGAAGTCGCGCTTCGGGCCGGCCCAGCGCGCGGAGTGGAGGCCGGGCGCGCCACCAAGCGCCGGCACCACGAGCCCCGAATCATCGGCGAGGGCGGCGTGTCCGCTCGCGTGCGCGGCGGCATGGGCCTTGAGCTCGGCGTTGGCGGTGAAGCTCGCACCCGTCTCCGCCGGCTCGGCGAGCCCGAGATCGGCGGCCGCGAGCGTCGTGACATTGAGCGGCGCGAGCAGATCGCCGATCTCGCGCACCTTGCCGGCATTGTGGCTCGCGACCACGAGGGTGCCGCCGCGAAAGGCGCGCGCCATGGGCGCTCTAGGCCAAGCCCAGGGCCTGGCGTTGTAAGACCGCGAGGGTCGCCACGCCCTCTTTGGCGAGGCCGAACATGGCGTGAAAGCGGGCTTCCGAGAACGGCGTCGATTCGGCCGTCCCCTGGACCTCGACGATACCGCCGCGCGCGGTGAGTACGAAGTTGGCATCCGCCATGGCCGTCGAGTCCTCAGCATAGTCGAGGTCGAGCACCGGCATGCCCTGGTAAAGCCCGCAGCTTACGGCCGCGACCTGATCGCCGAGCGGGAGCGCGCCGAGCTTGCCCTTCGCGACCTCGCCGGCAAGCGCCGCGTGCAGCGCCACGTAGGCGCCGGTGATCGCCGCCGTGCGCGTGCCACCGTCGGCCTGAAGCACGTCGCAATCGAGGCGCACCTGACGCTCGCCGAGCGCCTCGAGGTCGGTAACCGCGCGCAGGCTGCGGCCGATGAGGCGCTGGATCTCGTGGGTGCGCCCCGACTGCCGGCCGCGCGCCGCCTCGCGGTCGCTGCGGGTGTCCGTGGAGCGCGGCAGCATGCCGTATTCGGCGGTGACCCAGCCGCTGCCGCTGTTGCGAAGAAACGGCGGTACCCGCTCCTCGACACTGGCCGTACACAGCACGTGGGTGTCGCCGAAGCGCACGAGGCAGGAGCCCTCCGCGTATTTGCTGAAGCCGGGCTCGAGGGTCACTGGCCGCAGCTCGTTCGCTGCCCGCCCCGAGGGACGCTCGACCTGACCCTGGCCGGTCGTTCTTGAATCGGTCATCCTCGCACCCATGAAGCGACGCCGCGCCGTGCACGCTGCCTCGTTCTATCGCTTTCGCCGGCGGTGCGTCCAGTGGCCGCCCACGCCCGTCGCCGCCGAGCGCCAGCACCGGCCCGCGTTGACGACGTACCACCGCGTTACTAGATTGAACACGTCCTGCGGCAACCGCGAAGGTCCGCGCGGACGGTCAAGACCGCCATGATGATTGAAGAACTCAACGAACGCTCGCGGGAGATCTTCCGCACCATCGTCGACGCCTACGTCGAGACCGGCGAGCCCATCAGCTCGCGTACCCTGTCGCGCCGCCTCAACATCAACCTCTCGCCCGCCTCGATCCGCAACGTCATGGCCGATCTCGAGGAGATGGGACTGCTGTTCGCGCCGCACACCTCGGCCGGGCGGCTGCCGACCGACGCCGGCTTGCGGTTCTTCGTCGATGGCCTGCTCGAGATCGGCGCCCTGAGCGATGCCGAGCGCGCCAATATCGAGGCGCGTTGCGCCGCCAGCGGGCGCAGCCTCGAGGAGCTGCTGACCGAGGCAACGAGTATGCTGTCGGGCCTCTCGCACTGCGCCAGCCTGGTGGTCGCGCCGAAGGCGGACGCAGCCCTCAAACACATCGAATTCGTCGGCCTCGGCCCCAAGCGCGCGCTGGTGGTCATCGTCACCGAGGACGGCACGGTCGAAAACCGCATCATCGACGTGCCCGAGGGTGTGACCGCGGCCCAACTCGGCGAGGCCACCGACTACCTCAACGCCCGCGTCGGCGGAAGCTCGCTGAGGGAAGTGCGCGAGGAAGCGCTCACTGAGATCGAGGCGCAAAAGGGCGAGCTCGACCGCCTTACGAGCCGGGTCGTCGAAGCCGGGCTCGCCACCTGGGCGGGCGGCGACGACCACTCGATGCTGATCGTGCGTGGCCAGAGCAATCTGCTCGAGGACATCACCGCGATCGAGCACCTGGAGCGCATCCGCGGGTTGTTCGATGCGCTCGAGGCCAAGAAGGAGCTGATCGGCCTGCTCGATCTCGCCGGCAGCGCCGAGGGCGTGCGCATCTTTATCGGCTCCGAAAACGAGCTGTTCGGGCTCGCGGGCTGCTCGATGATCGTCGCCCCCTACCGCAACAACCGCGAGCATATCATCGGCGCCATCGGCGTGATCGGGCCGACGCGCCTCAACTACGGCCGCATCATTCCCATGGTCGACTACACGGCCAAGGTCGTCGGCCAGTTGGTCAGCTAGCGACATCGTGGCAGGCGACAAGGACGCATCGCCCGAGGGCGCCCCGGAGGCGCCCGGGGGCACCCCCGGCGAGGGCGCTGAGACGAGCCGCGATGGGGGCGCCGCAGCCACCGAGGCGCAGGAGCGCGAAGCGGCGAGCGCCGCCGAGGCACCGGATGGCGAGGCGCCCGTGGCGAGCGAGGCGCGCGAGGGCGAGGACGAGGAGGCCGGCGAGCCGACCGAGCCGGCGGCGCCGGCGGCGCCGGCGAACGAGAACGCCGATGCGGTGGCGCCCGAGCAGAGCCTCGAGGCGCAGATCAGCGAACTCAAGGATCGGCTGCTACGCGCCGTCGCCGAGGTCGAGAACACGCGCCGGCGAGCCGAGCGCGAACGCCTGGAGACCAGCAAGTACGCGGTTTCGGCTTTCGCCCGCGACGTGCTCCCGGTCGCCGACAATCTGCGTCGCGCGCTCGAGGCGGCTGCGCCCGAGGCGCGCGACGACGAGACCGGCCTCGGCAGCCTGCTGGCCGGCGTCGAGATGACCGAGCGCGAGCTGCTGAGCGCGCTGGAGCGGCACAGCATTTCGGCGATCAACCCTATGGGCGAGAAGTTTGACCACAACTTCCATCAGGTCATGTTCGAGGTTCCCGGCACCGGCGAGCCGGCCGGCACCATCGTCCAGGTCATGCAGACGGGCTACCTCATCGCCGATCGACTCTTGCGCCCGGCCATGGTCGGCGTGGCCAAGAACGAAAGCCCGGAAGAACCGGGCGAGCACATAGACACCACGGTGTAGGCCTACGCATTGACCCGGCCGCCGGTCCGCCGCCCGGGCGGTAGGAGGAACGCATCGCCCGGGTCGTGCGCCCGCCTGCGCTCCTGGGCGGCGGCGCGGGTGCTGACCGCGTAGCAATAGACGCAACCCTGCGGGCACGTGTCGTAGGCCCCGATATCGCGCGATTCGTGGCACGCGCATCCCGGCCTGTTGCCGCGCTCGCGTGCGCCGATGGCCCGTCCCGCGACGCGCCCGAGCCGATCGGCATCGATGCAGCGGGCGATGCCCGATGGGGCCACCTGGTATTCGGGCTGCGAGCATAGCGTGAGGCGCATGCCATGGCCCTCGGCGATGGCTGCGAGCCGCGCCGCCAGGGCGCGCTTGCCCTCCTTCGGCTCGTCCCACCAGGTGAAGCGCGCGCGCGCCGCGGCGGCATCGAGGTTGCGGCGCGTCTTGCGGTAGACGTGGGCGAACGAGGTGACGACCTCGTCGGCCGCGCCTTCGAGCCCGCGCGCCAGGCGCTCGAAGCGCGCGAGGTGCGACTCGGCGGGGGTCAGCGACGAAAACACGACGGGATCGTAGCGCCACACCAGCGCGCTCGGCCCAAACTCCCCGGCCACGCGCCGCGCGAGCTCGACCATCGTGGCCGCGGGCCGAACCGCCTCTTCGAGCGCCCGCGGATAACCGGTGATGGTGTACTGGACGACGAACGGGTAACCGAGCCGTCGCACCTCGGCGAGGTGGCCGAGGAAGGGGCCCACATTACGGGTCCAGAAAACGAAGCCCGAGACCGATTCGGGGTCAAGCGGAACGGTGCTGGGCTGGCCGCCCCGCGGGTTGATCACGCGGCAGTAACCGGCCCGCAGGCGGCTCATGAACCAGTCGCCGTAGAAGGCTGGAATGTCGGTCCGGTAGCTCGCCGAGACGATCATGGTTTGCGGCCCGCGGTGTCAGCCCCCGCCCCCCGAATCCCACGCCAACGGTTGCGGGCCGGGGGGATGCAACATATATATCGCAACAGCGTTTCCACGCCCATCGACCCTGGGGGTTCCGGCGGTGCACCGCATGGCCGCCGCGACCTGCCGCAAGGAAGGACGAAATGGCTAAGGTTATCGGCATCGACCTCGGCACGACCAACTCGTGCGTCGCCCTCATGGAAGGCGCGAGCGCAAAGGTCATCGAAAACTCGGAAGGTTCCCGCACGACGCCCTCCATGGTGGCCTTCACCGATAGTGGCGAGCGCCTCGTCGGCCAGGCCGCCAAGCGCCAGGCGGTGACCAATCCCAAGGACACCCTTTTCGCCATCAAGCGCCTGATCGGCCGGCGCTACGACGATCCGATGACCGAGAAGGACAAGGGGATGGTCCCCTACGAGATCGTCAAGGCCGACAACGAAGACGCCTGGGTCGAGGTCGGGGACAAGAACTACTCGCCGAGCCAGATCAGCGCGTTCGTCCTCCAGAAGATGAAGGAGACGGCCGAGGCCTACCTCGGCGAGCCGGTCACCCAGGCCGTGATCACGGTGCCCGCCTATTTTGACGATTCGCAGCGCCAGGCGACCAAGGACGCGGGCCAGATCGCGGGCCTCGAGGTCCTACGCATCATCAACGAGCCGACCGCCGCGGCCTTGGCCTACGGCCTCGACAAGAGCGTCAACCGCGTCATCGCGGTCTACGACCTCGGCGGCGGCACCTTCGACATCTCGATCCTCGAAATCGGCGACGGCGTGTTCGAGGTCAAGGCCACCAACGGCGACACCTTCCTCGGCGGCGAGGACTTCGACATGCGCCTCGTCAACTACTTCGCCGACGAGTTCAAGAAGGAGCAGGGCATCAACCTGCGCGAGGACAAGTTGGCGCTGCAACGCCTCAAGGAGGCGGCGGAGAAGGCCAAGATCGAGCTCTCGAGCGCGATGCAGACCGAGGTCAACCTGCCCTTCATCACCGCCGATGCGGCGGGGCCCAAGCACCTGACGATGAAGCTTACGCGGGCCAAGCTCGAGGCGCTGGTCGACGAATTCATCCAGCGCACCATCGGCCCCTGCAAAGCCGCCCTCAAGGATGCCGGGCTCAGTGCCGGCGAGATCGAGGAAGTGGTGCTGGTCGGCGGCATGACGCGCATGCCCAAGGTCGTCGAGACGGTGAAGAACTTCTTCGGCCGCGAGCCCCACAAGGGCGTGAACCCGGACGAGGTCGTGGCCATCGGTGCCGCGATCCAGGCCGGTGTCCTGCAAGGCGACGTCAAGGACGTGCTGCTGCTCGACGTCACGCCGCTGAGCCTGGGTATCGAAACACTGGGCGGCGTGTTCACCCGGCTGATCGACCGCAACACCACGATCCCGACCAAGAAGTCGCAGGTGTTCTCGACCGCCGAGGACGGGCAGAGCGCGGTCACCATCCGCGTCTTCCAGGGCGAGCGCGAGATGGCCGGCGACAACAAGCTGCTCGGCCAGTTCGACCTCGTCGGCATCCCGATGTCGCCACGCGGCGTACCCCAGATCGATGTGACCTTCGACATCGATGCCAACGGCATCGTCAACGTCTCGGCCAAGGACAAGGGCACCGGCAAGGAGCAGCAGATCCGCATCCAGGCCTCGGGCGGCCTCGACGACGCCGAGATCAAGCGCATGGTCGTGGAAGCCGAGCAGCACGCCGCCGAGGACAAGGAGCGGCGCGAGGTCGCCGAGACCCGTAATCAGGCCGACTCGATGCATCACGCCACGGGTAAGCTCCTCTCCGAGCACGGCGACAAGGTGCCCGAGGACGACCGCGCCGCGGTGCAATCCGCGCTCGACGAGCTCGCGGCAGTCAAGGACGGCGACGACATCGCCGCCATTCAGGCCAAGATGGAGGCGCTGTCCCAGGTCTCGATGAAGCTCGGCGAGGCCATGTACAAGGCCGAAGGCGAGGGCGCGGCCGCCGGCGAGCCCGAGCCTCCGGGTGCGGACGAGGGCGATGGTGGCGGCGAGGCCGGAGACGCCGGCCAGGACAACATCGTCGATGCCGACTTCGAGGAAGTGGACGACGAGAAGAAGAACGAGAAGAAGAATAAGTCCGCCTGACCGCGGCCCGACCGAGACAGGGGCGCGGAAATCTCGTGAACGAGGATCGCTCGTTAACCGGCGGCATGGGCCGTACCGCGCGCCCTTGAGCGGCTGGGTATAGGGGCCCATGGCGAAGCAGGATTACTTCGACGTTCTCGGTGTCAGCCGCGGCGCCTCAGCCGACGAGCTGAAGAAGGCCTATCGCGCGCTCGCGATGAAGTACCACCCCGACCGCAACGCCGGCGACAAGAAGGCGGAGCACAAGTTCAAGGAGATCAGCGAGGCCTACGACGTCCTCAAGGACGATCAAAAACGCGCCGCCTACGAGCAGTACGGCCACGCGGCGTTCGAGGCGGGCGCCGGCGGCCGCGCCGACGGCTTCGATTTCACGGCCCGCTTCACCGATGTTTTCGACGACCTGTTCGGCGAATTCATGGGCGGTACGCGGCGCACCCAGCAGGCCCGCGGCGCCGACATGCGCTACAACCTGGAAATCACCCTCGACGAGGCCTTCCGCGGGCGCAAGGCGCAGGTGCGGGTGCCGACGACCGTCACCTGCGAGCCTTGCACCGGCACGGGCTCGGCCCAGGGCTCGGCGCCCAGCCAATGCCCGACATGCGGCGGCGCGGGCCGCATGCGCGCCCAGCAGGGGTTCTTCACCATCGAGCGCACCTGCCCGACCTGTCAGGGGCAGGGCCGCGTCATCAAGGATCCGTGCCCGGCGTGCAACGGCGCGGGCCGGGTGCGGCGCGAAAAGACGCTCGCCGTCGATATCCCGCGTGGGGTCGAGGACGGCTCGCGCATTCGGCTCGCGGGCGAAGGCGAGGCCGGCGTGCGCGGCGCACCCCCGGGCGATCTCTACATCTTCCTGTCGGTCGCGCCGCACCGCATCTTCCAGCGCGACGGCGCCCACATCTATTGCCGCGTCCCCATCCCGATGACGACGGCCTCGCTCGGCGGCAGCATCGAGGTGCCGACGCTGGAGGGCGGCCGCGCCAAGGTCACCATCCCCGCCGGCTGCCAGTCCGGCAAGCAGTTCCGCCTGCGCGGCAAGGGCATGCCGATCCTGCGCTCGTCCGGCCATGGCGACATGTACATCCAGGCCACCGTGGAAACGCCGGTCAACCTCACGACCAAGCAGAAGGAACTGTTGCGCGAGTTCCAGAAGGGCGGCACCGCCAAGACCAACCCCGAGTCCGAGGGCTTCTTCACCAAGGTCAAGGAGCTATGGGAGGACCTGCGGGACTAGGGCGGCTCCGGGAACGCCGACCACGGCATCGTTTCTGGACTCATTCCTCATGTTCTTGATATGTTCCCACTATAAGGGAGGCATATCATGAAATTGGGTTACATCATCCTCTACGTGCCGGACGTTGGCGAGGCGCTGGCGTTCTATGAGCGCGCCTTCGGGTTGAAGCGTCATTTCCTGCACGAGAGCGGCGAGTATGGCGAGCTCGACACCGGAACGACGGCGCTCGCCTTCGCCTCCGAAACCCTCGCGGCCAGCCACGGCTTCACCTACCGCCGCAGCCGAAGCGACGAGGAGGCCGCGGCCTTCGAGGTAGCGCTGGTCACGGACACGGTCGATGCCGCCTATGCCAACGCGGTGGCCCAAGGCGCCGCGGCCATCACGCCGCCACAGGAGAAGCCGTGGGGCCAGACGGTGGCTTACGTGCGCGACCCCAACGGCGTTACCGTCGAGATCTGTTCGCCGATGGGCGGCTGAGCGGCGAGGCCCGAAGCTCTCGCTCGCAACATCGGCGGAGACTGTCCGCCGCAAAATATTTTTCGCACCGCCCCGGCGCGCGCCTCGCTACACTCGCCGAGAGGCGATTGACGGGGCGCGCATCGACGATGGCGGACGTGAAAATCGGCGTCACCGGCTGCGCCGGGCGCATGGGCACGATGCTCGTGCGCCAGGCGGCGCTGACGACGGGGTGCGTGCTGGCGGCCGGGTCCGAGGGTGCGGACAATCCGGCGCTCGGCCAAGACATCGGCGAGCTCGCGGCGCTCGGGACCGTCGGGCTCAGCGTGACCGGGGATGCGCGCGCGCTCTTCGCCGCGGCCGATGTCGTCCTCGATTTCACGACGCCCGCCGCGACCGTCGTGCACGCCGCGCTCGCCGCCGAGTCGGGCACCGCCCTCGTCGTCGGCACCACGGGCCTCGGCGCTGCCGAGAGCGCGGTGCTCGAGGGCGCCGCGGCCAAGGTCGCGATCGTGCAGGCCGCGAACATGAGCGTCGGTATCAACCTGCTCCTCGGGCTCGTGCGGCAAGTGGCGGGCACGCTCGATGCCGACTACGACATCGAGATCCTGGAAATGCACCACCGCCATAAAGTCGACGCCCCGTCGGGGACGGCGCTGGCGTTGGGACGCGCGGCCGCCGCGGGCCGCGGGATTGAGCCCGCCGATTCCGAGGTCCGGGTGCGCGACGGGATTACCGGGCCGCGGCAGGCCGGCACCATCGGCTACGCCACGCTGCGCGGCGGTGACGTGGTTGGCGATCATGCGGTCATCTTCGCCGCCGAGGGCGAGCGGCTCGAACTCGCGCACAAGGCCTCGAGCCGGCAGGTATTCGCGCGCGGCGCCATCCGCGCCGCGCTGTGGGTGGCGGGCCGGCCCCCCGGGCTCTACGGCATGGACGACGTTCTCGGACTGGGCGCCGGCTAACCGCCCGTGATCGGTCCGGCCGCGCGGCGGGCGCGGTTGCGGATCCCGACGGTAGTCAGCGCCACGCCGCTCAAAATCAGCACGAGGGCGATCCCCGATTGGAGGCTCGGCCGTTCCGCGAGGAAGACGACGCCGGCGCCGATCGCAAGGACGGGAACGAGGTAGTTGCTCAGCGCTGCGAAGGTGGCGCCCACGGTGATGACAAGGCGAAAGAAGACGACCCAGCCCGCCGCCGTCGCCACCAAACCCAGCACCAGGACAGCGGCCATGGAGCCCGGTGAGGGCGCGAGCTGCCACGGCGCGTCGAAGATCAGGCTCACCGGCAGCGCCGAGATTGTGCCGACGAGGAGCACCCCGGCGCCGAGGGTGGTCGGCGAAATGCCGCGCAGGTACACGTGCGAGACCACGTTCGCGAACGCGTAGCCGAGTGCCGCGAGGATCAGCGCGAGTTCCGCGATCACGGCTGTCCCGAGGTTGGACATCGCGTCCCACCCAACCAGCACCGCGATACCGGATAGGCCGACGAGAAGGCCGAGCGTCTTGGTGGGGGTGAGGTGCTCGTCGCTCGTCCACACGTGGGCCAGAACCATCGTGAACAACGGTGCGATGGCCATGAGGATGGCGGCGAGGCCGCTGTCCACCTTGGTCTCGGCCCAATGGATCAACACGAAGGGCACCGTATTGCCCAAAATGCCGATGGCAATGTAGGCGAGCCACACCGAGCGCGGCGCGCGCAGGCTCTCGCCCCGCGCATAGACGATGGCGAGCAGGACCACCACGGCCACTGCTTGCCGCCCGAGCGCGACAGTCGCCGGCGGGATGGTGTCCACGGCCACCTTGATGAGCGCGAACGAGCCGCCCCATAGCGCCGACAGCAGAAGCAGAAGCGCGACCGCGCGAAGCGTGATCGAAGAGGACATGAGGGCCTGTGAGCCGGCGGTGCGGACCGCTCATCTTGCCCGCAAACACCGGCCCCGGGATAGGCCTTTGGGTGAGGCTAAGCGGCGGCCCTTTCACCCGTGCCCGTGGAGCGTGCCGCTTCCCAGCCGAGCATGGCCTTCTTGCGGGTCGGGCCCCAGGCGTAGTCGCCGATGACGCCGCTCTTGCGGATCACACGGTGGCACGGCACCAGGTAGGAGATCGGATTGGCCGCCACCGCGCCGCCGACCGCGCGCGCCGCGCTCGGTTGGCCGATGGCGCCAGCGATCCAATCGTAGGTCGCGAGGCACCCCGGCGGGATGGTGAGCAGCGCCTGCCACACCTTGATCTGGAAGTTGGTGCCGCCGAGGAAGAGCGGAAACGGCTCGCCGTTCGCGCCCGCATCGGATGCGAAGATGCGGCGCGCGAGCGGGGCCGTGCGGCCGTGGTCCTCGACGTACCGCGCGTGCGGCCAGCGCCGCCGCATGTCGGCGAGCGCACCCTCGCGGCCGGCATGCTCGGTGAAGGCGAGGCCGCTGATGCCGCGGCTCGTCACGAGCAGCAGGCAATCGGAAAACCGCGTCGCGTGGAAGCCGTAGTGGATATCGAGGCCGCGGCCACGCTGCTTGTACTCACCCGGCGTCATCGCCTCGGTGGCGACGAACAGATCGTGCAGCCGCCCGGGCCCCGACAGGCCGACCTCAAAGGCGGCATCGAGAACGCTCCGCGACTCCGCAAGCGCGCGCTTGGCGTGCTCCACAGTCAGGCATTGCAGGAAGCGCTTGGGGCTGATGCCGGCCCAGCGGCGGAAGAGGCGCTGGAAGTGATAGGGGCTGAGGCCGACGTCGGCGGCGACCGCTGCCAGGTCCGGCTGTTCGCCGGCATGGTCCTCGATGAACAGGATCGCTTGCGCCACCCTGTCGTAGTCGCTCGGGCCTCGCCCGGAATTCGCGCTCATCGTCGCACCCCTCGAAGATCGCGTGCCAACGGGTCTGAAATAAGGCCCCAGGCCGCCCGGCGCCACCCGGATCTTGCGGCGCTTACGAAGTCGTGATCGGGGCCATCTCGCGCTGCCGCACCAGAGCATCGCGCAGCGCCCGGGCGAGCTCGAGCCGCTCCTCGGCGGTCAGGAACGCGCCGACCACCAGGGAGCGCCCGTGCGAGGACAGGGTGAGCTGGCTGTGATGGGCGGGCGGATCGTCGATCGCCACGCGCAGCCAATAGGGCTGAAAGGTCCATGTTCGCACCCGGCCATAGGGGCTGACGCGGCGGACCACGAGCTCGCGATCGCCGAGCTGCAGGGTTTCGCTCATCTGGCCGCTGCGGTAGTTGGCGCGAAAGGCGACGTAGATGAGGGCCACGTCGAGCCCCAGGAACCCGATCACCGGCCACGCCCCGGCAAGAAAGAACGCGAGGCCGGCGGTGAAGCTCACGCAGGCGACGCCCGCCATCAGGAGCCAGAAGCCCGTCGGCGAGGATGGGGCCGCAGCACGGCATCGAACCACAGGCGCGGCGCGCGTGGTGAGTCCTCATAGTCCATGCCTGGCGATGATAGTAGGCCCGCTCTGCGCCGGCAACGGCGCCCTAGGCGGCGGGCGCATCGCCTTTGTGCGCATCGCCCGGGCGCCGTAGAGTGAACGCTGTGAAGAAGGAGCGAATCGAGGAGTTCTTCCGACGCCTCGCGGCGGCCAACCCGGCGCCGCGCGGCGAGCTCGAGCACGCATCGCCCTACACGCTGTTGGTCGCCGTCGTCCTCTCGGCACAGGCCACCGATGCCGGCGTCAACAAAGCGACGCCGGCGCTGTTCGCCGCCGCCGACACCCCGGCCAAGATGGTGGCGCTCGGCGAGACGCGGGTCCGCGACCACATCAAATCGATCGGCCTGTTCAACACCAAGGCCAAGAACATTATCGGCCTCAGTCAGGCCCTGCTCGATGACCACGCCGGCGCGGTGCCGCGCGAGCGCGAGGCCTTGGAAGCGCTACCGGGCGTCGGCCGCAAGACCGCCAACGTCGTCCTCAACATGGCCTTCGGGCTGCCGACCATCGCCGTCGATACGCACATTTTCCGGGTCGCCAATCGCACCGGGCTCGGGCGCGGCAAGACGCCGCTGGCGGTCGAGCGCAAGTTGCTGGCGGCCGTACCCGAGCACTACAAGCCGCACGCGCACCATTGGCTCATTCTGCACGGGCGCTACGTGTGCAAGGCTAGGCGGCCTGACTGCCCGGGCTGTGACGTGCGCGACCTCTGCGCCTATCGCGCAAAGACGACGGTGTGAGGAATCCGCCTAGCTGATGCCGACGGCGCGGCGGGCGGCCCCGAGGAACCCACCGACGCACGCCTGCCCGCCCGCCGGTGCCGCGCCGCGCTCGCTGACCTCGTAGTGCTCGACCCGATAGGACCCCGCGCCGCGCTCGTAGAGGAAGAGGTGGAGCACGCAGGCCGAGTTCGCGTACTGCCAGATCTGCGCCGGGGCGTCGTTGCGAATCAAGCTCGGTACGCCGAGCAGCACGAAGAGATCGCTGCGCGACATGCCGATGAGCTTGGGTGGCGGCGGTGCCACGCGGGGCGCGGGCGCAGGCGGTGGCGCCAGCGCCACTGGCGTGGCTTGCGACGCCGTCGCGCCGGCCGCTGGCGCGCTGACGGCGGTCGCCGACGCCTGCGTGCGGGGCTGAGGCGAGTTCCCCGTAGCGGTACTCGTCGCGGTCTTGGCGACCGGCGTCACAGGCGTTGGTTGTGAAGCACAGGCGGCGAGGATCAACACACCGATCAGCGCAGCCGGAACCGTTGCGCGGACGCCCCGCCGGCGCTCACTTCCCCCCCTGAGGCCGAGAATCACCGCGCGCGGTCCACCCGCTTCATGTGGCTGTCACCGGGGTGCCTGGCGCAAACCGGCGCCGGGCACGCCGCTCCTGCGCTCACGCGCCCTCCGGCGTGGCGCGCGGCGCGACCGGAAGGGCCGGCGCGTCGGCGCCCGTCCTGAGGACATCGCCGTCGAGCTCGCCGCCGCGCTCGACCTCGAGCTCGCCGTAGCGGATGCGGCCGGTGATCTTGCCGCTGGCGTGAACGTACAGCCGGCCGTGCACGGTGAGCTCGCCGTCGAAGATCCCGCTGACCTCACACTCCCCGACCTCGGCGGAGCCGGTGAAGGTGCCGGTCTTGGCCACGTCGATGCTGCGGCAGTCCGACAGCGTGGCCTGGACCTGGCCTTCGACGATCAGCTTCTCGCACGTATTGATCTCGCCGGTCAGCGAAATGTCCCGCCCGACGATGAGCTGTTTGCTGTCGGCGGTGCCGGCGTGGCCGAGCGAACCCGTCAGGGGCGTCACGCGGCGCGCGATCTCGGGACGAAACGGCGTGTTGGACGGATCGGGTATGGACATGGTCATCCTCGTCGGGGCGTTCCGCGGTCCGCGGCGCTTAGGGACCTGTGCAGGTGAACCATGGCGGCGGTTGCCACTATCGGCGCCACCAGGTTGACGAGGGGCACAGTGAGTAGAAAGACGATCATCAGCCCCGCGACGAACAGGCGCCCCTGGTAGCGCCGCCTCAGGCCGCGTGCGGCGACTTCATCAACGTGCCGCAGCGCCACCAGATCGAAATACTCTCGGCTCAGAAGATAGCCGTTCAACCCATAGAAAACAAAGAGATTTGTTGGCGGGAACAAGAACAAGACCAGATAGGCCGGAAGGGCCACCAGATTGACGAGTACGATAACCACCGTCAGCTTGGCGCCGACGATCAGCGAGCGTCCCATCGACAAATCGGCGCCGGCGGGCTCGTCGGGGTAATGGCGCGCCTCGACCGCGCGCGCCACGTCCTCGAGAAAGACGCCGACGAACAGCGTGACGACGGCGGGAAACAGCATCCACACGACACCCGCGAAGATGAGCCATGCCAGCACGTCGAAGAGCCAGCTCACGCCGAGCCACCCCAGGACCGCGAACACCCAGCTGAACCACCCGTCGTAGAGCCCGGCGCCGGCGAGCAGCCACCACACGCACGCCGCCAGCGCCGCGAACACGACGAGGCTCAGGCCGATCGCGCGCAGCGTGACCGCCATGAACGAGGGATCGAGCAGCTGGCGAAAGGCCAGAACGAAGGCCCATAGCACGCCGCCGCCCTCGCCCGCCGCGTGGCCGACGCCGCTTGCCGCGGCCGGCGGCCGCACCCTGTCCTCACCGAGTCCTCTCATCGCCACCCTTCGCCCGATACGCGCGCGCACGGCCGCCCTAAGCTGCGCAATTGTACAGCGACAGATCGCGCGCCACCCCGCTAAACTGCGCCCGCCAGAAACCGGCCGGGGCCCGAGACCGCATGACTCCACCGCCGCTCGACATCGTCGGCATCGGCAATGCCATCGTCGATATCATTTCCCATACCGACGATGCACTCCTGATCAAGCACGATCTCGTCAAGGGCGCGATGACGCTGGTCGACGGTGAAACCGCGGACCGGCTCTATGCCGCCAGCCCGTCGGGCATCGAAATATCGGGCGGCTCCGCCGCCAACACGGTGGCGGGTGCTTCCCTGCTCGGCGCACGCTGTGCCTTCCTCGGTAAGGTGCGCAACGATCAACTCGGCGAGGTCTTCGCCCACGACTTGCGCGCCGCCGGGGTCGAGTTCGAGACCGCGCGTGCCGAGGCCGGGCCGGCCACGGCGCGCAGCCTGATCTTCGTGACCGGCGATGCACAACGGACCATGAACACCTACCTCGGCGCCTGCGTCGGCCTCGGTCCCGACGACGTCGACGCCACCACCATCGCGCGAGCGCGGATCACCTATCTCGAGGGCTACCTGTGGGACCCGCCCGCCGCCAAGGAGGCCTTCCGCAAGGCGGTGGCGCTGGCCCACGAGGCGCACCGCATGGTCGCGCTCACGCTCTCGGATGCCTTTTGTGTCGAGCGCTATCGCGACGAGTTCCGCGATCTCGTGGAGCACCACGTCGATGTCCTGTTCGCCAACACCGCCGAGATCACCGCGCTCTACGAGGTCGCGAACTTCGACGAGGCGCTCCAGCGCGTGCGCGGCTGTTGCGACATCGTGGCGCTGACCCGGTCCGCGCAGGGCTCGGTCGTGGTGCAGGGCGACGAGGTCCACGTGATTGACGCGGCGCCGGTGGCGCGCGTGGTCGATACCACCGGCGCCGGCGACCTCTACGCCGCGGGCTTTCTGTACGGTCTCACACATGGTTTCGAGCTCGCAGCCTGCGGCCGTCTCGGCGCCGAGGCCGCCGCAGAAATCATCAGCCACTACGGGGCGAGACCGGAAACAGCACTGGCGCCACTGGTCGAACAGGCGATCCGATAGGCTGGGCTCCATGACCGCACGGCTGAACTGGGTTGGGCGCGTCCGCATCGTCAGCGGCGTGGTGCTGTTCGTCTATGTCGGCATGCACCTCGCGAATCACGCAGTCGGCCTGATCTCGCTCACAGCCATGGAGTGGGTGCGCATCGGCTTCCTCTTCCTGTGGCGCAATCCGCTCGGCACGGTCGTGCTCTACGGCGCGCTGATACTGCACATCGGATTCGTCCTCTACTCACTGTACCGGCGCCGGAGCTGGCGCATGAGGCCCGGCGAGGCGGTGCAGATTCTAGTCGGGCTCGCGATCCCGCCGCTACTCGCGTTGCACATCATCGGCAACCGCGGCCTGCACGTGTTCTACGACATCAACGACACCTACACCTGGGTCGTCATGTCGCTGTGGGTGTTCAATCCAATGGACGGTTTGCGCCAATCCATCCTACTCATTGGGGTGTGGCTACATGGCTGCCTCGGTCTGCATTACTGGCTACGGCTACGGCCGTGGTATCCGCTGGCGCTCCCCTATGCCTTCGCGTTTGCGCTGCTGCTGCCGGTGATCTCGCTCGGCGGCTTCATGAGCGCCGGCCGCGAGGTCGAAGTCTTGATGCAGATCCCAGGCTGGTTCGACGGCGCCAAGGAAGCCATCAACTGGCCGAGCGACCAGGCCGGCGTCTGGGCATACCAGCTGCGCGACCAGGCCTGGGTGGTCATGGCGGTAGTCATGCTCATCGTTCTTGCGGCGCGGCTGCCGCGCACGATACGCGCTTTGCGCGAGGGGCGCGTTCGCCTGACCTACCCCGACGGCCGGGTGGTCACGGTGCCGCCAGGCACGAGCGTGCTCGAAGCCAGCCGCCTCTCTGGCATCCCGCACGCATCGGTGTGCGGCGGGCGCGGGCGCTGCTCGACGTGCCGGGTCCGCATCGGCAAGGGCGGCGAGTCTCTGACGCCGCCCTCAGCCGACGAGGCGCGCGTGCTCGAGCGCGTCGGCGTACCGCCCGATGTGCGGCTGGCCTGCCAGATCCGCCCGACCGCCAACCTCGAGGTCACGCCGCTGTTGCCGCCCACGGCGACGGCGCGGGACGGCTTCCGCCGCCCGAGCTACCTGGAGGGCAGCGAGCGCGAGATCGCGGTCCTGTTCGCCGACCTGCGCTCGTTCACGAAGTTCTCGGAAAGCAAGCTGCCCTATGACGTGGTGTTCGTCCTCAACCAGTATTTCCGCGCCATGGGAGAGGCCATCGAGCGCGAGAATGGTCGCCTCGACAAGTTCATCGGCGACGGCATCATGGCCCTGTTCGGCATCGACAGCGGTGCCGAGCACGGCTGCCGCGAGGCCGTGGAGGCGGCGCGCGCCATGGGCGCCGCGCTCGACGAGCTCAACCGCTCGATCGCCGACAATCTCGACGAGCCCTTCCGCATGGGCATCGGCATCCACGTCGGCGCGGTGATCGTCGGCGAGATGGGCTATCGCGACGTCCGCTCGGTGACCGCCATCGGCGATGCCGTCAACACGGCGAGCCGGCTCGAGACGATGACCAAGGAGTTCCACTCGCAGCTCGTGCTCTCGGCTGAAGTGGTCGAGCGCGCCGGCCTCGACCTGACCGGCCTGACCCCGCACGAGATCGAGGTGCGCGGCCGGAGCGAGCTCCTCAGCGTCTATACCTTCGACCGCGCGGCCGAGGTGCCGGCACGGCCCAGCGCGTCCGTGACGGCCGCGGCGTCCTAGTCCAAGCCTGGGCTTACGCGGCGCGGCCGCGCGGCGCGAGCCGGGGCAGGCGCGCCTCGAGCGCGATAACGCCGATCACCACGCTCGACGCGCCCGCGAGCTGCACCGGCGTCATCACCTCGCCGAGAAACGCGTAGGCCATGACGATCGTCGCTGGCGGGCCGACGGTGCTGATCAGCGCCGCGCGCGATGCCCCAATGCGCCTGATGCCCTCGGACAGCATGAAGAACGGGATCACGGTCCCGACCGTCGCCATGAAAAGGACAATGGCCCACGCCGTCGCCGACAGGGTGAGCGCACCCGGCACCGCGGTGACGGCGAAGTGGGCCCCGAGGCCCGCGGCCGCGGCGGTGTGCGCATAGACGGTGAAGCGGATGCTGCCGATGCGCGGGCTGATCGCCTGGCCGGCGAGAAAGTAGGCGGCAAAGGTGACGGCGCAGATAAGGACGAGGGCTGCGCCCACCAGGTTGGCCGCCAACAGCCCGACATCGAAGCCACCCATGACGAGGACGATGCCGGCGTAGGCGAGCACGAGAGCGACCCATTGCCGCGCGGCCGGCAGCGTCTTCCGGCGCGCCGCCTCGATCAGCACCACGATGGCAGGAAAGCTGTAGAGCAGGACGCGCTCGAGGCTCGCATCGATGAGCTCGAGCGCCGTGAAATCGAGGTACGAGCCGATGTAGTAGCAGACGAAGCCGGCGGCGGCAGAGCCCGCGACCGCGCGCGGGCTGACCTCGATCAGCGCCCGCCCGCCCAGGCGCCACAGCGCGAAGGCCCAGAATAGCGGCAGGGCGATGGCACCACGCAGCGCGATCAGCGTCACCACGCCGACGCCCTCGGCGTAGAGCACCTTGGCGAAGATGCCCTTGCTCGCGAGCACGAGCTGGGCGAGGACGATGAGCGCAATGGCACCGGCGGCGCCCGGGCCGGGAGCGCCGGGGTCGGGCGCGCCGGCGTTCATGCGCTCAAGCCGAGGGGCGCTTCAACATGCCGCCGAGGGGACGACCGGCGAAGATGTGGACGTGGAAGTGAAAAATCTCCTGCATGGCGTCGGCGCCGTGGTTGGCGAGGATGCGGTATCCCGACTCGACGACGCCGAGCGCGCGCGCCACATGCCCCACCGCGGCGAAGAAGCCGGCAACCTCGTCGGGCGGCGCCTTCTGCGTGAAGTCGTCGAGCGAGATGTACGCGCCCTTGGGAATGACCTGCACGTGCACGGGCGCCTGCGGGTTGATGTCGTGAAAGGCGAGGGCGTAGTCGTCCTCATAGACCTTATTGCAGGGGATTTCGCCGCGCAGGATCTTGGCGAATACGTTGTCGGGATCATAGGCCATGGCGCCCTCTCAAGACTGCTCGTCTGCACCCTGCCCGCCGGGGCGGGCCGCCTTCTCATCGATGCCGGAGACACCCTCGCGGCGCGCGAGCTCGGCATAGAGATCGGCCGGTGTGGCGCCGGCATCCGCGAGCAGCACGAGGAGATGAAAGACGAGGTCCGCGCCCTCGCGCACCACGGCGGCGGGCTCCTCTTCAAGGGCCGCGATCGCCGTTTCCATCGCCTCCTCGCCTAGCTTCTTGGCGATCTGCGCGGTCCCCGCTTGAAGCAGGCCGGCAACATACGAGCGCGCCGGATCACCACCGCGCCGGCTCTCGATAACGGCGAACAGGCGCTCGATGACCGCCCCCTCGCCGCCCCCCGCATCCTTCGAATCAGCCATGGCCTCGCCTAACAGATTTCTCCGGTGATGTCATCCGGGCCCCATCGCCTAGTCCCGCACCGGGACGCCGGCGGCTTTCATGCGGGACTTGGCCTCTGCGATGGAGAACTCGCCGAAGTGGAAGATCGAGGCCGCGAGCAGGCCGCTCGCGTGGCCCTCGGCGACGCCGGCGACCAGGTGATCGAGGGTACCGACGCCGCCCGAGGCGATGACCGGTATGGTGATCGAGTCGGCAACCGCGCGCGTGAGCGCGATGTCGTAGCCCTGGCGGGTGCCGTCGCGGTCCATCGAGGTGAGCAGGATTTCGCCGGCGCCCAAATCCGCCATGCGCCGCACCCACTCAAGCGCATCGATCCCGGTCGCGCGCCGGCCGCCGTGCGTGAAGATCTGCCAGCCCTGCCCGGCCGCCTTGGCATCGACCGCGACGACGATGCACTGGCTGCCGAAGCGCTCCGCCGCCTCGCCCACGAACGTAGGATTCGCCACGGCGGCGGTGTTGATCGAGACCTTGTCGGCGCCGGCCAGCAGCAGCTTGCGCACGTCGTCCGGGGTGCGCACGCCGCCGCCCACGGTGAGCGGCATGAAGCACTGCTCGGCCGTCCGGCGCACGACGTCGTAGAGCGTGTCGCGCCGCTCATAGCTCGCGGTGATGTCGAGGAAGCACAGCTCGTCCGCACCCTGGCCGTCGTAGAGCCGCGCCTGCTCGACGGGATCGCCGGCGTCCACCAGGTTGACGAAGTTGACGCCCTTGACGACGCGGCCGTCCTTCACGTCGAGGCAGGGGATGATGCGGGCCTTCAGCATGACTCGTCGCCGGCAAGGAGGCGCAGTGCCTCGCCGAGATCGAGACCGCCGGCATAAAGGGCGCGGCCGCAGATCACGCCCTCTATACCCGCCGACTCGACTCGCTTGAGCGCTCGCAAGTCGTCGAGCGCGGCGACGCCGCCAGAGGCGATCACGGGCGTCGACAGAGGTTCGGCGAGTGCCGCCGTTGCGCCCACGTTGACGCCGGTCATCGCGCCGTCGCGTTCGATGTCGGTGTAGATGATCGCGGCGGCGCCGGCTTCCTCGGCGCGCTTGGCGAGGTCGGCGGGCGCGAGGGTCGAGGTTTCGGTCCAGCCGTCGCGCGCGGCCCGGCCCGCGCGCGCGTCGATGGCGACCGCGATGCGGCCGGGGAAACGGGCGCAGGCGGTGTCCACGAGCTCCGGATCGGTGATCGCCACGGTGCCGAGAATGACACGGGCCACGCCGCGCGCGAGCCAGGCCTCGATGCTGGCGAGCTCGCGTATACCGCCGCCGAGCTGCACCGGGATGTCGACCACGTCCAGGATCGCGCCGATCGCGGCTTCGTTCATCGACCGGCCGGCAACCGCGCCATCGAGGTCGACCACGTGGAGCCATGCCGCGCCCGCACTCGCGAACGTCTCGGCCTGGCCCGCCGGGTCGTCGTTGAAGCGCGTCGCCCGGTCCATCGCGCCGCGGAGGAGTCGGACACAGGCGCCATCCTTGAGGTCGATGGCGGGGTACAGGATCATGGCCGGCGGCGGCTACAGGTCCTTGGTGTAGAAGTGCCCGGCGACGAAGCGGCCGTTGGCCAGCGCGTACTTGGGCTTGGTGCCCCAGCGCGCGAACCCGGCGTTCTCGTAGAGGCTGATCGCCGCCTGCTGGGTTTCGCGCACGTCGAGGCTGAGCATCTCGAAGCCCTCGGCACGGGCGAACGCGATGACCTCCTCGAGGAGGCGGCGCGCCAGGCCGTGACCGCGTGCCCATGGGGCGACGAAGAAGGCGGTGATGGTGGCGTTGAAGGCGCCCGCCTGGTTGTTGGCCGGCGGCTTGACGAGCTGCGAGGTGCCGGCAACCGCGCCATCGAGGCGGGCCACGAAGAGCTCGCGATCGGGCACGAGAAGGACGCCGCGCCAATAGGCCTCGAGCACTTGGCGCGAGGGCACCTCGACCCAATCGAAGCCGAGACCGTCCGAGATCGCCTCGTCGGTCGCTTCGCACAGGCCCTCGAGATCGCCCGCGCGGAAGTCGGTCAAGCGCTCGACATCTGTTTGCATTACGGTCGCCAGCCCAGGAAGTTGGCAATCAATCGCAGGCCCGTCGCCTGGCTTTTCTCGGGATGGAACTGAGTTCCCGCCACGTTAGCACGGCCCACGGCCGCCGTCAGGGGCCCGCCATAGTCGGTGCGCGCCAGCACGTCTCCCTGATCGGCACAGGCGAGCGCGTAGGAGTGCACGAAATAGGCGTGGCTGCCGGGCGCGATACCATCGAGCAGCGGGTGACTGGCGATGATATCGAGCTCGTTCCAGCCCATGTGGGGGATGCGCAGGCCGGGCGGGCCCGCATCGGCCGCGGCGGCGGCCGATGCGGCCGCGAGCGGCGCGACGTCACCGGCGATCCAGCCCAGCCCCTCATGCGAACCGTGCTCGAGCCCGCGCGTGGCCATCAGCTGCATGCCGACGCAGATGCCGAGGAACGGCCGGCCGCGCCGGCACACGGCCTCGTCCAGCGCCTCGACGATACCGGGAAGCGCGCTCAGGCCCTGCATGCAAGCGGCGAAGGCGCCGACGCCGGGCAACACGATGTGGCTCGCCTCACGCACGCTGCGTGCCTCCGCGGTGACGGCGACCGTGCATGCGGCGCCGGCCTCACGGCCCGCGCGCTCGAACGCCTTGGCCGCCGAGCGCAAATTGCCCGAGCCGTAGTCGATGATGGCGACGTGTGTGACCATGTCTTATGGCGACGGCCCGCGCGCCCGCGCGAGCCGCATCAAAGGATTTCTCAGGCCGGCTTGGGCGTTGGTGCGAGCATCGTGGCGCGGCCGGGCAGGGTGAAGAACCGGTGCTCGGCCTCACTCCGCGAGCGGCCGGCAACGATGCCGACGGTGCGCCAGCCGCGTCGCTCCAACGTCCAGCGGCGCCAGTCGTTGGCCTCGAAGCCGATGAACAGCAGGACCGCCAGCCCGAGCACCGTGCGCGCCGCGTCGCCGATTGGCACCAGAGCCGAGGCGGCATCGAGCGCGGCGCCGGCCCCGAGGATCGCGAGCGCCACCAGCCATAGCCGATGCCACGCCGCCCACAGCACCGTGAACAGCGCCGCGGGCCAGCAGAAACCCTCGGCAATGAGGACCACGTCGGCACCCGGGACGGCCTCCTCGGCGAGCGCCCAGAAGGGCGATTCGTGCACGGTGTAGATGCGCATCGGCGGCGTTAGGGTAGCGAGCCGCCGAGCACGCCCTTGGTCGAGGGCACCGCGCCGGCGCCGCGCGGGTCGATCTCCACGGCCTCGCGCAGGCTGCGCGCCAGCCCCTTGAAGCAGGACTCGACCATGTGGTGGCTGTTGAGGCCATAGAGGTTCTCGACGTGCAGGGTGATGCCGGCGGCTTGGGCGAAGGCCTGAAACCACTCCTTGAACAATTCCGTATCCATGTCGCCGAGCTTGGGCCGGGTGAAGGCCACCTTCCAGATGAGGTAGGGCCGGTTGGAGATGTCGAGGGCGACTCGGGTCAGCGTCTCGTCCATCGGAATCATGGCGCTGCCATAGCGCCTAATGCCGGCGCGCTCGCCGAGCGCCTGGCTCACCGCCTCGCCGAGCGCGATCGCCGTGTCCTCGTTGGTGTGATGGAAATCGACGTGCAGGTCGCCTTTTGAGCGCACCTCGAGATCGATGAGCGAATGGCGGGCGAGCTGCTCGAGCATGTGGTTGAGAAAGCCGATGCCGGTGCTCACGTCGTAGCGCCCGGTGCCGTCGAGATTAACCGACACCTTGACCTCGGTCTCCCGGGTCTTGCGTTCAACGGTGACGCTTCGCATGAGGTTGCCCGGACAAACGGCCGACTCGCGCGCCCATATAGCAAGAAGGACCGCGGCGCGCCAGTCCGACCCGTCGCGACGGCCTGCGTCTGATCCACCGCCCTTGACCCTGCGCGACGAATCGCCACATGGTGAGCACCGGGGAGGCGGCCCTTCGACGCAGCGTCTCCCCGGCTTTGTCTCGCAATGAGGCGTCCGACGATGAGCCAGCCCTGGCACGGCACGACCATCCTTTCGGTGCGCAAGAACGGCCATGTGGTCATCGCCGGGGACGGTCAGGTGACGGTCGGGCAGACCATCATCAAGGCACGCGCGCGCAAGGTGCGCCGCCTCACCGACGGCGCCGTGATCGGCGGCTTCGCCGGCGCCACGGCGGACGCCTTCACCCTGTTCGAGCGCCTCGAGGGCAAGCTCGAGAAGCACGCCGGGCAGCTCACCCGCGCTTGCGTCGAGCTCGCCAAGGACTGGCGCACCGACCGCTACCTGCGCCGCCTCGAGGCGATGATGGCGGTGGCCGATTCGAAGGTCAGTCTCCTGCTGTCGGGCACCGGCGACGTGCTCGAGCCCGACGACGGCCTCATCGGCATCGGCTCGGGCGGCAACTACGCTTTGGCCGCGGCCCGGGCGCTGGTCGACCGCGACGACATGGACGCCGAGGCGGTAGCCCGCCGGGCCATGGCGATCGCCGCCGACATTTGCGTCTATACCAACACCGACGTCACGCTCGAGAGCCTCTAACGCTCCCCCCTCTTGCCGCCGCCACGCCGCCCATGACCTCCTTCAGCCCGCGCGAGATCGTTTCCGAGCTCGACCGCTACATCGTCGGCCAGCACGACGCCAAGCGCGCGGTCGCCATCGCGCTGCGCAACCGCTGGCGGCGCCAACGGCTGAGCGGGGACCTGCGCGAGGAGGTGCTGCCCAAGAACATCCTGATGATCGGCCCCACGGGCGTCGGCAAGACGGAGATCTCGCGCCGGCTCGCGCGCCTCGCTCAGGCGCCGTTCCTCAAGGTCGAGGCGACCAAGTTCACCGAGGTCGGCTACGTCGGCCGCGACGTCGAGCAGATCGTGCGCGACCTCGTCGAGATCGCCATCACCATGGTGCGCGAGCGCAGCCGACAAGAGGTCGCCGCCAAGGCGGAGCTCAACGCCGAGGAGCGGGTCCTCGATGCACTGGTCGGTGCGCAGTCGGGCGCCGAGACGCGGACCAAATTCCGCAAGATGCTGCGCGAGGGCGAGCTCGATTCCAAGGAGATCGAAATCGAGGTCGCCGATTCGGGTGGCGGGGGCATGCCGACGTTCGACATCCCCGGCATGCCGGGGGCGCAGATGGGCATGATCAACATCAACGAGATGCTCGGCAAGGCGTTCGGCGGGCGCACGCACAAGCGGCGCCTGACGGTCGCCGAGTCCTACGAGGCGCTCCTGGCTGACGAGAGCGACAAGCTTCTCGACCCCGACAAGCTGGTCAAGGAAGCGATCGACAGCGTCGAGCAGGACGGCATCGTCTTCCTCGACGAGATCGACAAGATCACCGCGCGCCAGGAGCGCGGCGGCGCCGACGTGAGCCGCGAGGGCGTGCAGCGCGACCTGCTGCCGCTCATCGAGGGCACCACCGTGAGCACCAAGCACGGGACGGTCAAGACCGACCACATCCTGTTCATTGCGAGCGGCGCCTTCCACCTCGCCAAGCCCTCCGACCTGTTGCCCGAGCTCCAGGGCCGGCTGCCCATCCGGGTCGAGCTCCAGGCGCTGACGCGCGAGGACTTCAAGCGCATCCTGACCGAGCCCGAGGCGAGCCTGATCACCCAGTACATCGCGCTAATGGGGACCGAGAGCGTGACGCTGGCGTTCACCGACGATGCGGTCGAGGAGATCGCGAACCTGGCCGCCGAGGTCAACGCCGGTATCGAGAACATCGGCGCACGCCGGCTGCACACGGTGATGGAGCGCCTGCTCGACGAGATCAGCTTCACCGCCAGCGACCAGCCCGGCACCACCATCACCATCGATTCCGCCTACGTGCGGATGCGCGTCGGCGACCTGGTCAAGGACGCCGACCTCAGCCGCTTCATCCTGTAAGGGGATCCGGCGAAGGCGTGACCCTTGCGCACGACCTTGGCATCGTCCATCTGCTCGAAGCACCTGGGGCCGTGGATACGCTGGCGGAGTGGTTCTCCGCCTATTACCATTCTCAACAATTCTCATATATTCAATTTAATATATAAATATCAATATGTTGAATGTTTCCATCGTTCTTGACCGGCCCTCTCCGTTCCTGTACGTTCCCATCAAATAAGATGGGTATAATGGTGGAGACGGACATTGACAGAGCGAAAGCTCAAACGCGGGCTCTCGGCCCGTTTCGTCGAGACCGTGAAGCCGGAAACCCGAACGAAGCTCTACTGCGACGACAACGGGCTCTATCTCGCGGTGCAGCCTTCCGGCTCGCGGCAGTGGGTGCAGCGTCTAGTCATCCGGGGACGCCGGCGCGAGCTTGGCCTGGGCGGCTTCCCGCTGGTGTCACTGGCCGAAGCCCGAGAGGCAGCCTTTCATAATCGGAAACTCGCCCGGCAGGGTGGCGATCCGCTGGCTCACAAGCGCAAGTCCGAGGTGCCTACCTTCGAGGAAGCGGCACGGACCGTGATCGCGATCCATCGGTCAGGCTGGCGCAATGCGAAGCACGCAGCACAGTGGGACTCGACGCTTCGCGAGTATGCCTTCCCTCGCTTGGGCAAGCGTCCGGTCTCGGACATCGACACCAAGGACGTGATGGCGGCTCTCCTACCCATCTGGACCGAAAAGCCGGAAACCGCGAGGCGCGTCCGCCAGCGGATCGGCACGATCATGAAATGGGCCATCGCGCAAGGCCACCGGACCGATAATCCGGCAGGAGAGGCCCTCGGCGCGGCCCTGCCGAAGACCGACAACGGCAAGCGCCATCACGCGGCGTTGCTCCATGCCAAGGTTGCAGACGCCATCGAGGCGGTGCGGGGGTCCGGTGCCGGGATGGCTGTCAAGCTGGCGTTCGAGTTTCTGGTTTTGACAGCCGCGCGCTCGGGCGAAGTCCGGCTTGCGACTTGGGAAGAAATCGACACTGATGCACGCACCTGGACAGTTCCGGCTGAGCGGATGAAGGCAAAGCAGGAACACCGGGTCCCGCTGTGCGCCCGTGCCGTGCAGATTCTCGCCGAAGCGAGGGCGCTGGAAGCCGCGAGCGGTCTTGTCTTCCCCGGCACACGGGCCGGCAAACCGCTTGCGGACCTGACGCTATCGAAGCTTATGCGCGACCTGAACATCGAAGCCGTGCCGCATGGCTTCCGATCGAGCTTCCGCGATTGGGCGGCGGAACGGGCCAACGCTCCCCCTGCTGTCGCGGAGGCGGCGCTGGCGCATACCGTCCGCAACAAAGTGGAGCGAGCCTACAACCGGACGGACCTGTTCGAGCGCCGCCGCAGGCTCATGGACCAATGGGCGGGCTATCTGGAAGGCGGCACCGGGTGTGTCGTGTCGATGGTCCGGGCGCATGAATAGGGGCTTACAAAGAAAGCTTGACAAGAACCCGCAGCAACTACCTGCCTGGTCCAGGCGCCCTGTACAGCTAGCATGAGCGCTCCGCCCGCTGGTACGCATATGGGGATTGATACAGAGAGGAGTGAGTTATGGGCAAAATCCAGGTCACGGCCGCCACAACCGCGAAGCTGCCACATGGAATACAAAAGTCGGTACGTCTTGATTTTCCAGAAGATAAAACCGAGCATCATAAAGCTCTAACCATTCTTCTTCCGGCTGAAGAGGCTCTGGAAATTGGAAAGAGCCTTGTTGAGTTGGCTGAGAGGATGTTGCGTCAGCCATAGCTCCCTCCTAGGGGTTTGGCATTAGGTATGTAAGTTCCTTGTCAAGCTACGTGGATAAGCCCCCATGAATAGCCCGGAATGCTCCTGCCGCCCACACACGGCGGCTCTGCAAGCGAAGCAGGATGCTTTCGTTCGTAGATATCAGGATGATGACGACGCGCTTTTAGAGAGCATTTCCGACGCGCATCCCGACGGCGCTACAAGCGCCGACCTGTGGGGCCGGGAAACCTCACAGAAAGGGAGCCCGCCCGTCACCGCCGGTCGCATGGGTCGCGCCTTCGACTTCGATAAAATGGTAAAGGC
The DNA here is from genome assembly GCA_965261735.1 of Alphaproteobacteria bacterium. Taxonomy (GTDB): domain Bacteria; phylum Pseudomonadota; class Alphaproteobacteria; order SHVV01; family SHVV01. Next base: position 2,599,360 of record OZ253470.1, on the reverse strand, counting down.
GGCAGAAAACCTCCTATTCGACAAGAGTATGCGCGATGGTTCCGCGCTCAACAGTAAGAACCGCCCCCGTTTCGACAGTGTGCCACCCGAAGATCTGGTTTTGGTCCAAAGCTTCGCCGAATTGCTGTTTGAGATCTACTGCAATGGCGGCTGCCTGCATTGTTCAAGTCTTCTTCTAAATGCCAAGCAGGAAGTTTATGAGGGGGAGCTTGTTCTCCGTGCTCTCTTGGGGCTGTTCGATCTAGAGGGTGAGCCTCTCCCACGTGAGCTCCGCGCGCGTTCTGCAAAGTCCCGGTTTGAGAACCTGCCCCGCTACGGTGGTAAGGGGCCGCCGACGAAGAACTGGTTGCGCGACAGGCGCATCAACTACACCGTCGCGCACCTCGCCTACCTAACGGGCATGGACCCAACCCGCAAAAGCGCTCCTCGGCACAAGTCAATTTTGGACGCCGTGACGCTTGCATTTCAGCAGAACGGAGACGGGGACTTCTCGTACGAGACGGCAAGATCAGTGTGGGAGCCGACCAAGGACAAGGAAAACGGTGTTGCGCTAGGGCCGGCCATGCTGGAACGCTGGCGCGAGCAGGACCGGGTAAGCGCAATTGTTGTGCAGATACGAGCCATTCTGCGACGCTGGCGAGAACAGGGCCGCACCCTGAACTGAACACCGGCGCCCGTGCCCTCCTTGTGAGGATAAATGCGATTTATCATCCTGCGAACTCTTGCGAAATGCCAATAATGGGTAGCGATTTCCAAGAAACGGAGTCGCACAATGAAAACCGCATCCTTTACGAAACCACCCTCGAACACTCTTGACCGGTTGCTGCGTCGGCCCGAAGTCGAGGCGATGACCGCCATGAGTTGCGCAGCCATTTACGCGAAGATGGACCAAGGCTGGTTTCCACGTCCCGTCCGCATCGGCAGCGGCCCGAGAGGCGCAGTCGCTTGGCGCCTGTCAGATATCCAGAAATGGATCGAGTCGCGGCCTATCGCCGATCCAAAGGCCCCGGGCAGGGCATGACGCATGCGCCGGAAATGGAAGCGCCGTCCGGCACGGGAAGCCGGAACGGCGCGTAGTGTCTCTCGATACTCACGAGTTGATTCTACAACCGTAGCCCGCGCCCGCAACAAGGCGGGACCGGACTTCGCTGCAGTCAACGCGGCCGCGCTCGCTTGTCTCCCGGCGCTAGTCATGGGCTGGCTCCCGGGCGGCCGACGAGAAGGCCGGGAGTGGGTCGCGCTGAACCGGCTCCGCGCGGACCGCCATACCGGCTCGTTCAAGGTGAACCTGGAAACCGGCCGCTGGGCCGACTTCGCCCTGAGCGATGCCAGGGGCGGCGATCCGATCAGCCTTGCCGCGTATCTGTTCGATCTGTCGCAAGTCGAAGCTGCGCGCAAGCTCGCCGAAATGCTCCGGGTGGCGCCATGACCGATTACAGACCGGTCAGTCCTGTTCCGCCAGACGCGCCCGCCCCGGATTGGGACAAATTGCGACCGCAGGAAGCCATCGGCGATCCGGTGAAGATCTCGACCTACCCTACGGCGGAAGGCGGCGTTGCCTTCTATGTGGCGCGGTGGCTGCCCAAGGATCCTGACGACGACAAGGTCATCCGTCCCGCGACCTGGGATGGCTCCAAGTGGAGGCTCAAGGGCATGCCTGCGCCGCGCCCGCTTTACAGGCTCCCCGACATCCCCAAGTCCGCCGGCCCCGTCGTCGTGGTCGAGGGTGAGAAGTGCGCTGACGGTGCCCACGACGCTTTTGCGTTCCAACTCGTCATTACATGGTCCGGCGGGTGCAGAGCCCTGAATAGGACGAACTGGCAACCGCTCGCGGGCCGAGAAGTGCTGTTGGTCGCAGACGCCGATGATCCCGGACGCAAGGCGATGGAGGCTCTCGCCCAGCATCTCCACTCGCTCGGATGCAAGGTGCGCATCTACCTACCGGAGGGCGACGACGGAAAGGACATCTTCGACTGGATCGAGGCGGATGGCGCCGACGATGTTCGCGAACGGATCGAAGCCGGAGCGAAGCAGTGGACGCCGATGGACTGGAAGGATGAGCTTGCTGAGCGCGCCAAGAGCGATCCCGGTGCGCCATTCGAGCCGGATATGCCGGCGAGGCTGGCGGAACTTCGGCGCGACAACGCCGCCGAATGGCAACGGCTACTCCGCAAACTGCGGGAAGCCAAGGTCATGATCGGCGACCTTAAAGCTGCCATGGCCGCCACCGAGAGCAGGGATAGCGACGGTTTGCAAGGCCAGCCTCTACAGTGGGACGAGGTCGAACCCTGGCCCGGCCCGGTCGACGGTGCTGCGCTGCTCGACGCCATTGCCGAGCTGATCCGGCGCTATGTGGACATGCCCGAGACGTCGGCCGACGCCGCGGCGCTGTGGGTTGTCCACACATGGATGCACGACCGGCTCAAGATATCGACCTTCTTGAACATCACGAGCGCAACCAAGCGTTGCGGCAAGTCTCTGTTGATGGAGGTTCTTGTCGCCCTGGTGTGCAAGCCGCTGGCTGCCTCCGGAAGAATCACGCCGGCGGCCCTGTTCCGCACTATCGAACTATACGCGCCGACGCTGCTACTCGATGAAGCCGATACCTTCTTGGGCGATGATAAGGAGTTGAGAGGCCTCGTCAACGGTTCCCAACGTCGCGACTTGGCATATGTCATGCGCACGGTGGGCGACAATTACGAACCGCGCCTCTTTGGGATCTGGTGCGCAAAGGTGATAAGCGGGATCGGCAGCCTGCACGACACCGTCCTTGATCGCTCATTGCTGATTAGGTTGGAGCGTCGTGCGCCCAACGTCGGCGATCTCCCGCGCTGGCGAGACCGAGACGAGCAAGCCATCGCGGATTTGAACTGCAAGCTCGCCCGGTGGATCGCCGACGACGGCGACGCCGTCCTGGAGCGCCGCAACGCCGTCGCCTTCCCACCCGTCCTGAACGACCGGACCCGCGACGCCTGGGAAGCCCTGTTGGCGATCGGCGAGGTTGCCGGTGGCGAGTGGGCTGGAGGAACGGGCCGGGCATATCGAGCCTGCGAGGCGATCAACGCGTCCGCTGAATCTGAGACCGGTGCCCGTGAAATGCTGCTTGCCGACCTATGGCAAGTATTCCGCGGCGCCGGCGACCCCGCTCACCTGCCAACCGGCAAGCCCGATGTGGCCCAAATCTCGCTAGAGCCCGCCATCCTACCGGCCCTGGTTACTATGGAGGACCGACCCTGGTCCGAATGGTCACGCGGCAAACCGCTGTCGCCGCGCGGCCTGGCGACGCTGCTTAAGAGCTTCGGGATCGCTCCCAGCACGATACGCGTGAATGGCGGCGCAACGCCGAAGGGGTACAAGCGCGCTGCCTTTGAGCCGGTCTGGAAACGCTATGACATCCCTTCTTCCGAAGACCCCCCAAAACCATCCGCCACAACGCCACAACTCAAGGTGAGCGCGGGGTTTGGTGATTCCGTATCCGCCACAAGCCCCGACCGTGTGGCGGATGGGAAATCGCTGAACTCCGCTGTGGGCAACGGTTGTGGCGTTGTGGCGGCTACGAATCCCCCCTCTACAGGAAACGGTGCATCAGACGATGTCGAGAAACGCGCGGCGATCACGGGGCACGACGGTGACGAACCGAATGCGGACTATCCGACCGATTTCTAGTACGCCCCGTTATCCGCGATCATAAAATCGAAGCCCGCGCTGTCGCACGTCGAGGTCGCCGGTAGCGCGTCCCCTGGTCCGAATGGTCACGCGGCAAACCGCTGTCGCCGCGCGGCCTGGCGACGCTGCTTAAGAGCTTCGGGATCGCTCCCAGCACGATACGCGTGAATGGCGGCGCGACGCCGAAGGGGTACAAGCGCGCTGCCTTTGAGCCGGTCTGGAAACGCTATGACATCCCTTCTTCCGAAGACCCCCCAAAACCATCCGCCACAACGCCACAACTCAAGGTGAGCGCGGGGTTTGGTGATTCCGTATCCGCCACAAGCCCCGACCGTGTGGCGGATGGGAAATCGCTGAACTCCGCTGTGGGCAACGGTTGTGGCGTTGTGGCGGCTACGAATCCCCCCTCTACAGGAAACGGTGCATCAGACGATGTCGAGAAACGCGCGGCGATCACGGGGCACGACGGTGACGAACCGAATGCGGACTATCCGACCGATTTCTAGTACGCCCCGTTATCCGCGATCATAAAATCGAAGCCCGCGCTGTCGCACGTCGAGGTCGCCGGTAGCGCGTCCCCTGGTCCGAATGGTCACGCGGCAAACCGCTGTCGCCGCGCGGCCTGGCGACGCTGCTTAAGAGCTTCGGGATCGCTCCCAGCACGATACGCGTGAATGGCGGCGCGACGCCGAAGGGGTACAAGCGCGCTGCCTTTGAGCCGGTCTGGAAACGCTATGACATCCCTTCTTCCGAAGACCCCCCAAAACCATCCGCCACAACGCCACAACTCAAGGTGAGCGCGGGGTTTGGTGATTCCGTATCCGCCACAAGCCCCGACCGTGTGGCGGATGGGAAATCGCTGAACTCCGCTGTGGGCAACGGTTGTGGCGTTGTGGCGGCTACGAATCCCCCCTCTACAGGAAACGGTGCATCAGACGATGTCGAGAAACGCGCGACGATCACGGGGCACGACGGTGACGAACCGAATGCGGACTATCCGACCGATTTCTAGTACGCCCCGTTATCCGCGATCATAAAATCGAAGCCCGCGCTGTCGCACGTCGAGGTCGCCGGTAGCGCGTCCCCTGGTCCGAATGGTCACGCGGCAAACCGCTGTCGCCGCGCGGCCTGGCGACGCTGCTTAAGAGCTTCGGGATCGCTCCCAGCACGATACGCGTGAATGGCGGCGCGACGCCGAAGGGGTACAAGCGCGCTGCCTTTGAGCCGGCCTGGAAACGCTATGACATCCCTTCTTCCGAAGACCCCCCAAAACCATCCGCCACAACGCCACAACTCAAGGTGAGCGCGGGGTTTGGTGATTCCGTATCCGCCACAAGCCCCGATCGTGTGGCGGATGGGAAATCGCTGAACTCCGCTGTGGGCAACGGTTGTGGCGTTGTGGCGGCTACGAATCCCCCCTCTACAGAAAACGGTGCATCAGACGATGTCGAGAAACGTGCTGAGGTCATGGAAAACGGCGGCGGTCTGTCCAGCGAGGAAGTCAAGCCTCTGGTCGTGCCAGATACGGATGACCTTCCGACCAATCTCTAGGAGGCCCGCGGTACGATCGATCTACGATCTATCACCCGCCGATGTCGCCGGTGGGATGCCGGGCCGGTCGCCAAACAACCAAAGCAGCTATGCGAGGGTTCCCGCTTGTTCCCGCGAGGCGGTCTTGTATTGGGCGCGCGGCCCAACATACGGGCTGCCGATTTGGTGCTTGGCGATGGAGAAAGGCACCCGATCGCCCCGCGCTGGCACAAGTCGAGGTTAGCTAGAACGCCAAACCCCAGGAGTTTCCTCTTGCGAGCGGCGTTCGTGGGCCATATCAGTCGATCGTGGGCAAGAGTGTTTTCGACGACCCCAAGATCACCAGGCCTTACTCGACCACCCGACCCATCATTGCGAGATCATCGAAACCGGCAACGAGAGCTGGCGCTTCAAGAACCGCTCCTGACGCGCCGCCGGCGGTCCCTGCGGCCCGGTTGCCCCGGTGGGTCGAGGCACTCCCACACGGCCTCGCTCACATGTCGCAGGGCGCCACACGAAGCCGCGCGGGTCCCCTATTGACGACCGGGATGTCCCAATCAGAGTGATCACCTTTGCACTCCAAATCGGACGGCAATCTCCGACGCCGATCACCCTCGCCTCAAGAGACCAGTAAGAATCGGCCATTTTTGCCTCTGTTTGCCTGGATCCGAGGCGCTCCCGGAATAGAGCAACTGGCTAATGCCGAGGTGCCCATCAGCGCGGGACTACAGGAATATCATAGGCTTGCGTGGGTGGCGATCAGCGCAAACGGGCGCCCTCGGGGTAGTCCTTTCGGTTTCGCTCCCTTCCGGACGAACATCGCCCGGTCCCGGAACGGCTTGCGCTTTACCCGCCGGAATTCCCAGCCCGTCGAAACGGCGGTCTCGCGGATCAAAGCAACAGTGTGACGATCCGGGCGTTTCTCGACGCCGGCGGCAGCGTAGAGGTCGGCGGGATCGACGACCCACTGTCCGGCCGGAAGGTCTTCGAGGTAAGCCGCGACGGCCGGTAGCGTTGGGCCACAGCGGAACTGATGGATGCCCGCATTCCGTATCCAGGCGATCATGTTCCGGTAGCCGCCCTCGGCGATGGCATCGGCAACGCCGTAGCCGCCTTCGCCGTCAGGCAGGCAAAGCCGGATACCGCAATCGAGCTTCGCTAGCGCCCGCGCGGTCGCCAGCACGGCGTTCCGGTCTCTGGTGTCGGTGTCGGCGATCAGAAGGCACCTTCGGCCCCGCAGTGGAGCGAGGTCGCATTGTCCGGGTTTTCCCCGGTAGTCGCCGAACAGGCATGTGACGGGGACCTTTCCGTCCTTGGAAAAGTCTGTGTCCGGCAGCGCCAGAACGGCATCGACGCACCTCTCGTCCGCGACGATCCAAATCTCCCGGTCGTTGCCCTCGATAGCCTTCAAGAGCTCGGGAAGGCGATAGAGCGGTAGTCCGCCCCCGTGCCGGTCCTCGGACGGTACAGCGGTGCTGTTCGGAAGCGCCTCCCACCAGCCGCCCCTGTGGGAAGGCGTGAACGTCAAGCACTTCGGGATGCGTCTGTGAATGGCCTCGTACCTCAAGCGCAAGCATACCAGGCTCCCACTAGCGAGCCGGTAGACATGCTTGGCGATGGCTCTGGCCAGGGGCACGCCGTTGCATCCGCCGACCGTCATGCAGGGCTCGTCCATGTTACTTGGCCGCACCCGATTTCACGCGCTCCTGTTCCTCGAGCCAGACGTGGGACACGCGGAATAGCTCTTCGGGCCAGCCCAGCTCCGTAAGCAGCGCCTCGGCGGCCCTTGGCTCGAGGCCCCTTATCCGGGTCAGATAGGTCCAGGAGTTCCCACGGATACCGCACCCGTAGCAGCGGTAGCCCCCCCGCACGGTGTCGATCCGCATTGACATCGCCGCGTCATCCCGGTGGTGGGGATTGAAGCACGCGATCGCGTGCTCCGCCCTGTGCCCTGGGAGCGCTATGCCGTCGCGCTCGAGGACAGCGGCCAATACGCTTGGAAACGGCGATGTGTGCGTCACAGCCATAGCCGGCGGCACCATACAGGCCAAGTCGGTTCCCGCCAAAGCCCTAGGCATCTACACATTCCGAACTTGACGAACTCCTCTCCCTATCGACAGGGACAAAGGGGCTTACAAAGAAAGCTTGACAGAACATGCAGCATTACGCGCTGGTCCAGGCGCCCTGCCGCAGCTGATATAAGGGCAAAAAGCTACCTGCTTATCCCTGAAAGTCATCCGGCGATGAGGAGGCGATAGGGCATGGGCTGGTTTCGTGCGGCGCTATGGACGAAACGCGGGATCATTGTCTGGAGTTGATAGCGCCGGTTGTAGCGCCAGGCGAAGCTGGCGAGATAGCGTCCGGCATGGTCGGGGCCGAGCTTGCGATAAGTCCCGGTGATCGCGCTCTTGATGTTGCCGAGCGTCGTGTTCACCCATTTGAACGATGCCATGCGGGCCGCCTGGCGGCCCGACCCGGTGCGGATCGCCTGGTGGCTGCAGGCGGCTTCTTCGAGTGCGCTCCAGCAGCCCAGGCGGTCCGTCACAACCGCCGCGCCGGGGGCCAGCCAGTGCTTGGCGCCGCGCGCGATCTCGCGCTTGCGGAAGCCCTTGACCGGCGCCAGCTTCAGCTTGCGCGGGCGCCCCTCGGGACTGGTCGAGACCGCCGCCACGAAGGGCGTTTTGCCCGCCGCGCCGCGGCCCCGCTTGCCGCCGGAGCGCACCCCGCCGAGATAGGCGTCGTCCATCTCGACCCGCCCCGTAAGCGCCGTCTCCCCCTCGCGCCGCGCCATCACCGCCATGATCTTGTGCTTCACGGCCCAGGCCGTCGGCTGCTTGACCCCGAGACGGCGGCCGAGTTCCACCGACGAGATGCCGTTCTTCGCCGTCACGATCAGGTGGATGGCGGCAAACCAGACTGTCAGCGGCAGCTTGGTCGCGTGGAAGATCGTGCCCGCCGTGGGCGATGTCTGCTTCTTGCACCGGTTGCATTGATAGAGACCCCGACCCGCCAACACGCAATGCTCCCGATGGCCGCAGCAGGGGCAGACGAAGCCGCCCGGCCAGCGCAGCCGGACCAGCGCCGCGCGGCACTGCTCCTTGGTGCCGAAGGCCTCCCGAAACGCCTCGTCGTTCAGACCACGCACGCGCGATGCAACCTTGAACCCCATAACCGTGACCCCCTCATACAGAACATATTGAGAACATACATCCCCATAGGCGGAGTGTCACGGATAAGCAGGAAAAGCTATCTGTCAGCATTTTTATCAATTAAAATTTTGATAAGCGATCTCAGCAGGCCAATGAAGCTCCCGCCTGCAATCAGCGCACCCACGATTGTGGCGCCATTCATGGCAATGAAACCTGCCAAAGATTGACATGGCAAAGCCTAGCCACTGACCGCGTCTCGTCGTGTCGTGCGATCCTTGCAGGGCGCCTTGTTCCCACGATATCCGATGGTCTTGCTCTTTTTCGGCCATCCTGAACAGGCGCTCAGCAGCGCCAGGAAGGCTTTCCTCGTAGGCGGAGAACATCGTCGGAGGCGGAAGGGGGCCTCTAAACTACGCAGCCCGGATAGCTACCGAACGTAAGTTTTCTGGAAGGGCGTCAAGGACTTCGGGAGGGAGAACTTCTTCCTGGTCAGCGGGCTGCAACGAGGCTTGATTTGGACCCTCTTTGCTCTCCCGGGCCTTCTTCTCTCCGTTCGATTCTTGGTTCATCGTAAGCCCCTATCGCACCATACAGGCTTTCTCCCACACGGTTCCAATCATGGAGATGCGCAGATTTCGGATACCTGAAGACATGGAAGCTCACATGGACATCACCCGCACTGCCCCAAGAATCCAAGGCCTTTTCCAGAATAGAGCCGTCGAAGTGGAAGTTATGCAGGACCCACTCCGCACCCTTCTTTGGCATCGTCATTCTCTTGTCCATCGTGCAGCTGCGGCGCGGCGTGCGATCGCGCCACGCTCATCCGGCGTTAGGGACGCCGCGCGCACGCGCGCACCGGCCTGACCCGCTCGCACTTTGGCGGCTTCGTTTGGTGGCGCCTCTTCGATTTCGCCCGTAGCGATCCTGGCGACGTGGACGGCACCGATCACGTCGGCAGGGCGCCGCCGGCCCTGTGGCCCCTTAGGCACGGCTAGAGCCGTTCCGCGTCGGGCAGTCGCTCGCCCCAGTTCAACATGTCCATGGTCGATCCTCCCTCGTCGATGATTAGGGCCTCACGCCCGGCTACACGATCGCACCTAGACTCACTTAAAATCAACTGAAATCAACTGAAATGCATGGCCCATTCCCAAGCCAGCCTCGCCATATTTCAAACTGAGACACCTCCCCACGAATGGGTCACGCTCTGTCAAGCTTCCTTTATAAGCCCCGGGACAAAGGCGGTTTCCCCATGCCGACGAGGTTGCCACGGATTTGAGTCCTCAGGGCATTAACCCAAACGACGTTGCAAGAGTGTTCTCGACAGACCCCTACCCGACGCCTTGCCCCCTGCCACTGTTTTGGGCGTGATATGGAGGCTATTCAGCTCCAGATGAGAGGTTCGACAATCACCTTCTGTATTTTGTCGCGCGACAACACGACGAAATCCGACAACGCTCGGACCCTACGTAAGTGGGGCCCTCTACCCTGGCCGCGCTGCGGGTCCTCGCATGGAAAAGCCGATCTCTAATTCGGGTAGTGGTACAGTTTGAATCGCGCCAGTTTGAATCCTCAGCCCAAATCGTGGTATGCTGCGATTATGACAGGAAATCGCCTCAAGCGCCCACGCGACCCCGTTCAACTGGGCAAGAGGAGGTCTATCTGGCGGGCGATGCGATCGCCCTCGATCTGCCGCCGATCCAGACGCAGGGCGTCAGCACCTTCTCCTATCGCTTCTGGCAGGACATGTACGATCAGGAGCGGGTCAAGGCGCTCGGCGCCGAGGGCGGCGCGATCCGTCACATCGAAGCCGCCTAGGTAGCGGCATCGCGGGCCGGCCGCCGCCCGATGGCTAGCAGGGAACCGGTCGCAGGCCGGGAACTAAGCCCGGGCGCGGCGGCGGTTCGCTTCCTGCGCCTGCATCCCAACCTGATCCGCGTTGTCGTCGTCGCTATCTTCTTCATCGCGTGGGAGTACTTCGGGCGTTCGGTCAGCCCACTCTTTCTCAGCTCGCCGACAAAGGTGTTCGTGGCGACCTGGGAGGTCATCCTGAGCGGTGATCTCGCCGTGGCGCTCAAGGAAAGCTTGTTGCTGTTTACGGTCGGAATGACCGTTTCGATAGTCGGCGGCATCGCGCTCGGCGTGATGCTCGGCCAGTGGTGGTTCATCGAATACACGCTCGACCCTTTCGTCAACGCGCTCTACGTGACTCCGCGGATCGCGCTCCTGCCCCTCATCATCCTGTGGGCCGGGCTGGAGACCGCTGGCAAGCTAACGATTCTCATTTCGATTGCGATCTTTCCCGTGATCATCAACACCTACGCCGGCATCAAGGACGTGCGCGGCTCGCTGCTGGAGATCGGCCGCGCCTTCGGCGCCAGCGAAAGCGACATCTTCTTCAAGATCACACTTCCGGCCGCGACGCCCTACGTGATGGCCGGCATTCGCCTCTCGGTCGGGCTCGGCATCACAGCAATGATCGTGGCCGAGTTCTTCACGGCGATCTCCGGGCTCGGCGGGATGATCGTCAATTACGGTGCCGTGTTCGCGACCTCGAAGATGTTCGTGCCGATCATTATCGTAGGCCTCATGGGCGTCGCCCTGACCCAGCTCGTCCAGCATACGGAGCGCAGACTGTCGAAGTGGCGCACGTTGGAGCGCGAGCGCATCAAGTAGGCGGTCGACGGCCCGAGAGTGGCGAGTTGAACTGCGCCATGGCGACGGCTATCATCGCGCCGCGGCGGTGGTCGATTAGCGGCGCCGCTAGGCAAAAGGAATAATGTGGCCCACCGAATCAGGTCGGGCCGATGGATCGGAAACAACATCCGATCAGGCGAGGAAAGGGAGGAGAGTCATGGGGACGGGTTTATGGAGTAGGTCACGACGCGCGCTCTTGGGGACGGCGGTCGGCGTGCTCGCGGCGGTGATCGTCGCGGGCGGGGCGAGCGCGGCCGAACTCATGGTCGTCAAGCGCTCCAATGGATCGGGTGCGCCGCAACCCTTCGGACTGCCATGGTACGTCGCCGATGAGATGGGCTTCTTCGCCAAGCATGGCATCAAGTTCGAGGAGGTCTACGTCAAGGGCGACGCCAACAGCATGCGCGCGCTGCTCGCCAACCAGGCTCTGGTCGGCGGCGTCGGTCCGACGACGATGTTCTCGGCCCTGAGCGAGGGCGCCAAAGTCAAGGTCATCGTCGCCTCGCAGCCGGTGGTCGACTACCACATCATCGCCCGCAAGGGCGTCGCCACCACACTGAGCGAGTTGGCGGGCTTGACCTTCGCGTCGGCGGGCCCGATGGACCTCACCACCGAGATTCCGAAGATGGTGCTGCGCAAGAACGGCGTCGACCCGAGCACGGTGAAGTTCCAGCAGGTCGGCAGTCACGCCGCGCGCCTACAGGCCGTGATCGCGGGCCGCGTCCAGGCGACGATGATCAATACGCTCTATACGACGATCGGCCATCGCGCCGGCGACATCAACATCATCACGCCGGTGGCCTTGGAGTTCCCCGGGCTTGGTTACACCTACCTCGCGGTGCGTGAAGGGGACCTAGCGGATCCCAAGATGCGCAAGGCCCTGAAAGGGTTCGTCCACGGCACCATCGAAGGTGCACGGTTTATCATGGACAACCCTGAGCAGGCGGCGGGGATCATGCACAAGATCCTTCCCGACGTCGACAAGGACATTTTGGTCGAAGTCATCGGGCGGCTCAACGCCACGAAGGTGTGGGGCGTCAACGGTGGGGTCGAGCCTGAGATCACCGAGTTCACCGTCAAGGTACAGATGGAAATGGGCGGGTTGAAAAAGAAGCTCACGGCGGCGGACGTTCTTGACCGTACGCTGGTGGAAGAGGTGCTAGCCGAGATCGGCCCCTATAAGGGCTGAGTACTCTCAAGGGGGAGGGCCGCACGCGCGGTCCTCCCCCTATGCGTTTTCGCGGAGGCGCTCTCTAGACCGCCGAGGACGGATGGCTTGGCATGACCCTGAGTATCGATGACGTTCTGAAACGGATCGCCCAGATGCACGAGGAGCGGCCGCTGTATTCGCAGCCGCTGTGGCGCGACTTGGTGGACGGCAATCTAAGCCGCGATCAGGTCAAGGAATTCGCCTACCACTACAGCATCGTGCCGCTGCCCAACTACAACTACCATGGCCGGTTGTACCTGCACTGCCCGGACTACCGTTGGCGCAAGCTGATCGCCGAGATTTGCTACGAGGAGGGAACCGGCAAGTTGTTCGCCGGCGGCCGCCCGCACTGCGAGCTGTACATCGATTTCGGGACGGCGGTGGGTTGGACGGAGGAGGAGCTGTGGAAGGCCGACTACATGCCGACCGCGCTCGCCTGGAAGGCGTACCTGGAGAAGCTGTGCGAGTCGGATTTCCTCGAGGGGGCGACCGCCCACATGCTCTCCGGCGAGGCCATGATCCCCGGTACCTTCGGGCGTATCGCCGACAAGTTTCAGGAGAAGTTCGGGCTGAGCGAGCAGCAGGTCGCGTTCTGGCGCGTGCACGATGTGGCCGACGGTGACCATTCGGGGATCGGGCGCGAGCTCCTCGAAGAGTTCGCGCCGACCCAGGCCGATCGTAAGCGCGTCATCAAGATCGTCGACGCGTACAAGGACGTCGTCTTTTTTATGTATGGAGAGATCTACCGGCGCGTGCAAGCGGTTCAGTAGGTGATCTGGCCGCCGGCCCGCGCGCGGCGGAGACAGGAGGACGACAATGGCGATGCACTTGCGTTGCGGCAAGCTGTTTACCGGCCCGGGTTTCCGCCGCCGCGTCGTTGATCGTCTCTTGACTCCATAGAATCGGGCGTCTATGGGTTGCGCTCTCGTGTGACGGGAGCGGCGCGTGGGATATTTCGGGTCGAAGGCGACGAGCGGTCTGTGCCAGGCGCTGATTGCGCTGATGCCGCCGCACAGCGTTTACATCGAGAGCCACCTGGGGGGCGGTGCGCTGATGAAGCGCAAGCCAACGGGCGTGCGCTCGATCGGTATCGACCGCGATGCGCAGGCGCTCGAGGCCTTTGCCTGTGACTACCCGGTCGAGTTGGTGCATGGCTGTGCCCATGCCTTTTTGGCCTCGTTCCCGTTTCTGGGCCCGGAGCTGGTCTACAGCGATCCCCCCTATCTGCACGCGACCCGCCGTTCGGCACGGCGCTATCGCTTCGACTACGAGGAGGTCGACCATGTCGCGCTCCTGGACCTGCTCAAGGATCTGCCCTGCCAGGTGATGGTCTCGGGCCATCCCTCGGCGCTCTATGACGAGATGCTGGCGGGCTGGCGCAGTCTGGCGCTGCAGGTGACGACCCAGGCCCAGGTGCGGACCGAGGTCGTGTGGTTCAACTTCGCGCCCGACCGGGTGCATTGGGCGAGCTACGCAGGCCGGAACTTCACCGACCGCCAGCGCATCAAGCGTAAGGCGGCCAACTGGGGCCGGCGTTACAAGGCCTTGCCGGCGGGCGAACGCCTCGCGGTGCTGGCCGCCATGATGGCCGTCGATGCCGAGGACCCGTGACGCTGTCGCGCTGGCACGAGGACCTCGCCGCCCATGACGAGGCCTTCGCGTGCCTGCAAGATCTTCTTGACCCCTCATCCTTCGCAACCACAGTCGTCAAGGCCTTCCGGGAATGGGGCCAGGGGCTGTTGCGCCTGGCCACGGCGCTCGTCCGGGAGAATGCCGCGCTCGAGCGGGAGAACGCGACCCTGCGGGACCGCATCGCCGAGCTCGAGCGGAGCGCGGCGCTTGACAGCACCACCAGCAGCAAGCCGCCCGCCAGCGACGGCCTGCGCAAGAAGAGCCGAACCCAGAGGCGCACCCGAAGCCAGCGCGGCAAGTCCGGCAGGCCAAGCGGCGGCCAGCCGGGCCACAAGGGAACGACGCTGGCGCGGACCGAGAGCCCGGACCATGTTGTGGATCATGACCCCTCCGCCTGTTCGGGCTGCGGCGCACCGCTGTCGGACGCCGACCGTCACCGCGCGCCCGTCTGTCGACAGGTCTTCGATGTGCCCGAGCCACGCCCCCTGGAGGTCACCGAACACCGCGCCCATCGCTGCCTCTGCGGCGCCTGCGCCACCGTGACAGGAGCCGTCTTCGCGGACGGCGTGACCGCCCCGGTCCAGTACGGGCCACGCATCACCGCCTGGGTGAGCTACCTGCTGTACGCCCAGTTCGTTCCCGAGAAGCGCTTGGCCGAACTCATGAGCGACCTCTTCGCAGTGTCCATCTCCACAGCCACGATCACCGCCATGGGCCGGCGAACCGCCAGGCGCTTCGAGCCCTTCCTCGCCCATGTCGCAGACGTGATCCGCACAGCGGTCCCGGTCAAGCACCTCGACGAAACCGGCCTGCGGATCGCCGCCCGTACCCGCTGGCTCCACGTGCTGTGCACCCCATTCCTGACCGTCCTGCGCATCGGCGCGGGACGCGGCGATGTCGAAAAGGACCTCGAAGGCATCCTCATCCATGACGATTACGCCGCCTACTTCACCCTCAAGGGCGTGCGCCACGGCGCCTGCAACGCCCATCACCTGCGCGAACTCCAGGCCCTGATCGACATCGAGAAGGAAGACTGGGCAAAGAGCATGCACCGCCTCCTTGAGCGCGCACACAGGGCTACCCGCTTCTCCCGTGAGAACGGCCGCGACGTGCCCGCCTCCCTGGGGGCCCGGATCTCGCGGGCCTGGGCCCGCATCCTCGACCACGCCATCGCCTTCCACGAGGCGCAGCCGCCGCTCCGGACCGGCAAGCGCGGACGAAAGAAACGCCGCATCGGTCATAACCTCGCGCTCCGCCTCCGCAAGCACAAGGAGGGATGCCTGCGATTCCTCACCGACCCGCGCACGCCGTTTACGAACAATGAGGCCGAACGTGACCTCCGAATGGCCAAGCTGCGCCAGAAGATCTCCGGTGGCTTCCGCTGCGAGAGGGGTGCCTACAACTTCGCCAGAATGCGTGCCGTCATCGCCACCGCCCGAAAGCAAGGCTGGAACGTCCTCCAGACCCTGGTGCATCCCGATCCGATGCAACTAATCCCCCAACTGCGCCTCTGAGAACACCGGCACCGCTACCAGCCCGGACCCCCACGATCCCTCACATACAAACGCTCGGGCCAATCAGACCTGGGTAGTTACATTTGAGCAACGTCCGAAAGTTAGTGAAGGTATGATCACGCATAGCCCGCCCCCCACAGTCGTGATGCCGCACGCCAATGGCGTGATGCTGAAATATTGAACTGGATCGTGGATCATAGGCGCATGAGCCTCGACACCGCATTTCAGGGGAGCCTCTTCGCCAGCGATTTCCTTCGCGATGCCATCACCCGATCGCCCGACTGGCCGGAACTGGACGACGCGTCGCTTGAAGACCTCGAGGCCGCGCTGCGCGCGATCTGCGACCGCTTCCCGGCCGCCGCATCGCCCAACGAAAGCCAGACCGAGGATGATCTGATCTGGCCCGTCCTCGCACGGCTTGGGTGGACGGCGAGCCTGCGACAGCAAAACCTAAGCGCATACGGCCGGGTGGACGTGCCGGACGGATTGCTGTTCGCGGATGAAGCGGCGAAGGGCCAAGCCAACGGCTTCGCCGCTGCGTCCACTCGACCGCCGCTCCGGGCGGCATGGCGAAGAGACGGCCCCGTCGACGCAGATGCTGCGCTACCTGCGGCGGATCGACGATGTAACCACGGGCAGGCTCCGCTGGGGCATTCTCACCAACGGCGCACGATGGCGCCTCTACTATCAGGGCGCGCGGTCGGTCTCTGAACAGTTCTTCGAGGTCGATCTCCCGGCGATCCTCGACCTCCCCGGCCACAACGACGGTCTGTTTGCGCTCGACGAGGCGGAACGCCGTCACTGCCTCAAGGTCTTCAAATTAGTCTTCCGGCGCGAAGCCTTCGTACCGGACGTGGCCGACGCGCGCACCTTCCATCAGCGCGCCATCGCGGAAGGCCGCTTCTACGAGGAGCGTGTTACCGCCAGTCTGTCCGATCTGGTCTTCGGCCAGGTCTTTCCTGAGCTCGCACGTGCGATCGCCGCGGCTGAGCCGGACGCGCCTCTGTCGGAGGTGCGCGAGGCCGCCCTGCTGCTGTACCGGCTTCTCTTCATCCTCTATGCCGAAGACCGCGACCTGCTGCCCGTCCGCGATTGGCGTTACGACGACTACGCGCTCCGCGACAGGGTTCGCGGCGATGTCGGCCGCCGCAAGGACCAGGACGATGTCTTCTCCGAGACCGCGGCGCGCTATTGGTCGGTTGTGGCCGATCTCTGCCGCGCCATCGACCAGGGCGACGTTGCCATCGGCCTGCCGCCCTACAATGGTGGCCTCTTCGATCGGGAGCGTGCGCCGCTTCTCGACCGCATCCGGCTCGGCGACCGGGTCATGGCCGATGTCATCGACGCCCTTTCGTTCGAGCAAGGACCGGCGGGCCGCCGCTATATCAACTATCGCGACCTCGGCGTCCGCCAGCTCGGCTCTATCTACGAGCGTCTGCTGGAACACGAACTCGCGCTAGACGGTGACGGGGTGGCCGTCCGCCTCAACATCTTCGCCCGCAAGGGTTCGGGCAGCTACTACACGCCGGACGACCTGGTCGGGCTGATCGTCGAGGAAACGATTGGGCCGCTCGTGCAGGCGCGCGCGGACGCCTTCGAGGCGGAAGCCGGGCGAATGCCGGTAGACGGACTTGAGCGCGAGCGGGCGGTTGCGCGGCTCGCAGCGCTCGACCCAGCCGAGAAGATTCTTGAGTTGAAGGTCTGCGACCCGGCCATGGGGTCCGGGCACTTCCTGGTCAGTCTGGTCGATTACCTCGCCGACGGAGTGATCGCGGCCATGGCCGAAGCGGAAGCGCTGGCAGACGGCTATGTCTCGCCGCTCGTGGGCCGCATCCAGGACATCCGCGACAGGATCGTGGCGAACGCCGAGGAGCGCGCTTGGGCCATCGACCGGGACCGGCTCGACGACCGCCACATCGTCCGGCGCATGGTCCTCAAGCGCTGCGTCTACGGCGTCGACAAGAACCCCATGGCGGTCGAGCTGGCCAAGGTCGCGCTCTGGCTGCACACCTTCACGGTGGGGGCGCCGCTCAGCTTCCTGGATCACCATCTTCGCTGCGGCGACAGCCTATTCGGCGCCTGGGCGCGGGGCGGGATCGACAAGGCGACCGAGTATGGCAGCCCGTTGCTTCTGCACGGCTCCGTCACCCAGGCGGGACTTGCCGCGCGGGAAATGCAGACGATCGAGGAGCTGACCGACGCAGAGATCGCCGAGGCGCACCGCTCCGCTGAGACCTTTGCCCAGGTGGAAGAGGCCACCGCACCGCTGGATGCCATCCTCTCCCTGGTGCACGCCCTCGACTGGCTGGACGTGCGGGACCGCGAAAGCAAGACAGCGCTGCAGTCCTTCTTCGGCGGCTTTCTCGGCGACCCCATCGAGATCGCGCTGGGCCGGGCCGAGGCCTCGGCGGAACGGCCCGAGAGCGCGCACTTCGCCGAACTGTTGCACGAGGCTCGCCGCCTTATCGACGAGGAACGCTTCCTCAACTGGCAGGCGGCCTTCCCCGGCGTCTGGAAGAATTGGCATAGCGCGAGGTCTGCCGGCGGCTTCGACGCCGTGATCGGCAATCCGCCGTGGGACCGGATGAAGCTGCAACAGGTGGAATGGTTCGCCACTCGCCGGCGCGAGATCGCGCTCGCACCGCGTGCGGCCGACCGCAAGCGTATGATCGCGGCGCTGAAACAAGCTGACGATCCCCTGGCGCAGGACTATGCCTTGGCGAGCGAACGGGCGACGGCCGCTGCCCGAATGGCGCGCAGTGGCGGCGACTATCCGTTGCTCTCCGGTGGTGACCTGAATCTCTATTCGCTCTTCGTCGAGCGCGCGATGACGCTGGTGAAGCCCGACGGCATGGTCGGGCTACTCACGCCCTCCGGCATCGCGTCGGACAAAACGGCGGCGCGGTTCTTCAAGCGTGTGGCGACGGAAGGAGGGTTGAAGGCGCTCTACGACTTTGAGAACAAGAAGGTGTTCTTCCCCGACGTTCACGCGTCCTTCAAGTTCTGCATCTTTGTCGCCAGCCCATCGCCGATGGGCGAGGCCGCCAATTGCGCGTTCTACCTCCACGATGTCTCCGAGCGCGACGACCCTGAGCGTTGTTTCCCGCTGACGGCGGAGAGCTTCGCCCGCGTCAACCCGAACACCGGCACTGCACCCATCTTCCGCACCCGCCGTGATGCCGCGCTGACTACGGCGATCTACGGCCGCCTGCCGGTGCTGGTGGACCGCTCGTCGGGCGAGGAGGTGAAGGCGTGGTCGGTGAAGTACTCGACGATGTTTCACATGACCAACGACTCCGGCCTGTTCCGCACGCGCACGGAGCTTGAAGAGCAGGAGGGCGCGTATCCCACCGGCGGCAACCGCTTCGCCAGCCCGGCGGGCGAGTGGGTTCCGCTCTATGAAGGTAAAATGGTGCAGGCGTTCGACCACCGCGCCGCCAGCGTCGTCGTCAATCTCGAAAACCAGCACCGGCCCGCACAGCCTGAGCCGGCCACCCTTGATCAACACCGGGACCCGGCGTGGCTCCCCGATCCGCAGTTCTGGGTTATGCGGAGCGAGACGTCGTTCCCAGATGCTTCATATCTGTTTGGGTTCAAGGACGTCACGGCACCAACAAACGTGCGCTCCATGATCTCCGCCGTGATACCGGGCTCTGGCGTGGGGAACACGCTCCCCATCGTGTCGATAGATGGTCCGGCTGCGGCCGATGCGGCGCTGCTTCTCGCAAATTTCGACGCTGTACCCTTCGATTATGTGGCGCGTCAGAAGATTCAAGGCCAACACCTCAATTGGTTCATTGTCGAGCAGCTTCCCGTCGTCCCACCCGAGACCTACGAGACCGTCCGCTTCGGACTCCGCACGGCTGGCGAGATCGTCCGCGAGGCGGTGCTGGAGCTGACCTACACCGCCCACGACATGGCCCCCTTCGCCCGCGACATGGGCCAGGTCGATGCCGCCGGCGACTTACTGCCGCCTTTCGTGTGGGACGAAGAGCGGCGCCTGTTCCTGCGCGCGAAGCTGGATGCGGTTTTCTTCCACCTCTACGGCGTCACTGGCCGCGACGACGTGCGCTATGTGTACTCCACCTTCCCGATCGTCGAGCGCGAGGAGACTGCCGCGCATGGCGCCTACCGCTCCCGCGAGTTCTGCCTCGCCTGGATGAACGCCCTCGCCGCCGGCGACCCCGACGCGGAGATCGTCGTATAGAATCGACAGCCCGCAATTCGGCTTCTCGCCACCGATTTCCCACCACGGGTTCGGGCTTTCCGAATCGATCCAACCCGGCCCGGTGGTGGCACGAAATTGACGAGGAGAAGGAGCGACAATGTTTCAAGGTGATAATTCACGAAAATTTTAGGAAATTTTTCTTCGCCCACGGGGCCCATCCGAGCCGGACTCTTCCCGCGAACCATAGAGCCCCAAACCGTTTTCGGTTTTCCGCCCGAATAGCCAGGTGCATCGCAGTCATAGGGGGTACCGGGGTGTGCCTTCATGGGCGGGGTGGGGGTCGCGGGTCAGGGTGCGTTCGTGCTGTATGGCGCGGAGGCCTTCATCATCGACGTGCTGGTGCACTGCTCGCCGATCGCGAACCACCAAAAGCTCGCCAAGACGATGGATGACGAACAAGGTCGGCGGCGAGGGGCGGGCGATGGTGATCACCAATGGGATCGAGCATGCGCTCCGGTACTTCCACGTGATCCACAACTAGCTGGTGGCGCCCAAGAGTCGGTAACGAGCCATCATGGCTTTCTTCGGCGACCGCTGCTTCGGCGGCGCGGGGAGAGGCCGATGTCGCGCTGCTGCAGGAATCGGGCGGCCCGCCCGGCGACCTTGCGCACCTGGTCCGGTATGGCGACGACGTGTTCTGGAACCGGCAGTTGTGCGACCGCTGGCCCCTTGTGGTCAAACTGTCGGATCAAGTCGAGGTCGAATGGTTCCGGCAGGTGCCGCCGATCAGCGAACTCGGCGAGAACGACATCGGCGTCAGCGGCATCGGGACGATTGCCGCCGCCAGGGTGGCGCCAAGGGGCCGGCCCGAAGATAGTTTCGTCGTGGCCTCGATGTATGCGCGCTACATGAAACCCCATCCGTCGACAGGAACGCCGTGGCGCGTCGGCGCGGCCGATGTCTCGGCGCACCGGATTCTGTCGGACTTGTCGGCCTTCATCAGGCATGAGAACCCGGCGAAGCATCGCATCCTCGCGGCGGGCGATCTGAACATCATTTACGGGGCGACCGGCGGCGCGCTCTCGCTGCCCGAACGCGAACGTGTTGTGTGGGACCGGATCGCGGCGCTCGGGCTGGAGTTTCTCGTGCCGCAACTGCCGAACGGACGGCCGGCGGCGACGGCTCAGCTGGATGTGCTGGCCGATACCAGGAACGTCCCGACGTACTACAGCCCGCAGCAGCGCTCGCCAGCCAATGCCGATCGCCAGTTCGACTATGCCGTCGCTTCGCGCGGTTTCCACGAAAGGATAGGGGTGCGCACGCTGAACGGCTTGCAAGAATGGGGTTCGAGCGACCATTGCCGGCTTCTGATTGAGGTCGATCTGGGTTGAAGTGTGCGGGGCACATGTGTAGTCCGAGGCGGCACGCTGATGTTTGGCGCCATGAGCCGCGCTGCCGGGTGCTGGCGCGCCGGGTCGGCGAGCTCAAACGACGTCAGATGCGTGCTGTCAGAGAGGACCCCGATCGCAAGTAGGAGGCACAGAACGGCCTCGGCGCAAAGACCTCAGCTCCCGCACACCAAGCCAAGACATTCCAGCACCGCTCGAACTTGACCACGGCAAGGAACGCGAACCCCTGGGCCACGCGGGTTCAGCCGCGCGAGAGTGTTCCTGTTCGTGCCCGAGGATTATCGTCCATTCCTCGTTTCCCAAATGGAAGCCCTGGTGGGAATGGAAATCAATAGCCTAAAACACTCGTTATTTATCAATATGTTACATGAACATTGTGGCGGAGTGGTTCGCAGACGAGTGGGCGCCGTGGTACGGGCCCGGTGGTGAAGGCGATGCGGAAGGCGATCTCGCCGCCTGCCGCAGCCGCGATGCGCTGCCGATCTGTCTCGTCGCCCTGAGCGAGAGCGGGGACGTGCTCGGCACCGCGAGCCTCAGGTCCGAGTCCGTGGGCAGCGAGCTCGGCGTCGGCCCGTGGCTCGCCGCGGTGCTGGTGCCGAGGGAGCATCAAGGCCAGGGTGTCGGCACGGCCCTCGTCGCCGCGATCGAGGCGGAGGCCCGGCGTCTCGGCTTCGAGTGCCTCTACACATCGACCAGCACCGCCGAGGGCCTGCTCAAGCGCCGCGGGTGGGAAGCCTTCGGGGCGAGCCAATCGCTTCGCGGACCGGTGGCGGTCTACCGTCGGCGGCTCGGGGTAGCCGCTCCCTAACACAGTGGGCGGGACGAGTCGCGCGCAGGCACCGGCCTCAACGCTGGCGCCTGAGGAGCACGTAGAGCGCGCCGGTGCCGCCGTCGGCGGGGCGCGCCGGGTGGTAGGCAATGACGTGGGCGCGGTTCGGCGCTTCGCCGAGCCAGCGCGGCACCGAGCGCCGCAGGAGGCCGGCCGAGCGGTCGGGCATGAAGCCCTCGGCCTCGCGCTCGGCTCCCTTGCCGGTGATTACCAGGACGCAGCGCTTGCCCGCCTGCGCGGCGGCGCCGAGGAAGGAATCGAGGGCGCGCCGCGCCTCGGCCTCGCGCATGCCGTGGAGGTCGATACGCCCCTCGATCGCGATCTGGCCGCGCCGTAGGCGCTGTGCGGATCGCGCATCGAGCCCCGGCCACTGGCCGCGCGCGGCGGTGGCACCGGGCAACGGCGCACGCTCGACGATGACCGCGCGTCGCGCTGCGGCCGGCGCGGTCGGCGCGGTCGGCGGGCGCTCGACGGGCGCCGGCGGCTCCGCAGGCGGTGACGGGGCCGCCGGCAGTTCGGCCGGAGCGGCTAGCCGCGACGGGGGTGTGGGCTCCGCCTCTGCCGCCCGCGCCGGTGGCGCGGCCTGCTCGGCCGCTCGCCGGTTCGCGGGAGCGAGGCGCTTCGCATCGCGCATCGCCTCCTGCCATAGCGCCTGCTCCTCGGCACTAAGGGCGCGCGCCTCGCGCTCGGGCGCCTCAGGCCGCTTGGCCATCGTCGACGATAAGGGTGTGCAGCCTCTTGGGCCCGTGGGCACCGAGGGTCGGGATGAGCTCGATGTCGGCCGTGCGCGAGGGGCCGGTGATCAGGTTGACGGTGCGCGGCATCAGGAAGCCGTCCCGGTGCGGCGCGGCGCAAGCCTCGCGCAGCCGCTGCCATGCTTCCTCGTAGGTGCCGACGATGCCGGAGGCGGGCAAAATGACGATGTGGTTCTCGGGCAGGAAGCCGAGGGTCGTCGGGCGCCCGGGCCCGGACAGGAGCATGAGCGTGCCGGTTTCGGCGATGCCGGCGAAGGCGCCGGTAATGCCAACCACGTCCGACTCCTCGGCCCGGCCGCGGCGAAGTGCGAGCAGCGGCTGATCGCCCCACGGCAGGGCATCGAGCGCGGGGTCCGGCGCCATGGCTACCGCGCTCGGCAGGTTGCGCTCGATCAGGTAGTCGGCGACGGCCTGCGGAACCTCGGGCGCCGGCACCTCGACGACCGTACCCTCGACGCTCTCCATCATGGTCGTGAACAGGCGGATTTGCTCGGCCCTGCCGACCTGCGCCCGGGCCGGGACGAGATTGGCGGCATGGCGCGCGATGCGCGTGGCCGCGGCCTCGGCACGCTCCCCGCCGCCGAGCGTGGCCGCGATCCGGCCGAGGATGTCCTCGCGCGCGGCCATCACTCGCGCCGCTCAGCCGAGGCAATGCGCGCCCGCCACAGGCTGTGGAAGGTGCGGCCCTGGGGCGCCGGAAGGTCGCGGCCGCGCGTCCAGCCGGCAGCCAGCGGCAGGCTGCGGAGGGCCCCGCGCCGGCGCCCCAACGCGCCGAGCAGGCGCGCGACGAGTCCGGTGGCGGCGCGGTAGAGCGTTGGCCGTCTCGCGGCGTAGGCCCACAGGCGCAGACCCGCCCGCTCGCGCGCCGGCCCGAGCCGCCCCGCGTACGCGCGCTCGCGAAGCTTGCGCATCATGCGCGGAAGCGGGATGTGCATCGGGCACACTTCCTCGCAGCGGCCGCAGAAACTGGAGGCCTGCGGGAGGTGAAACCCTTCCTCGATCCCGATCAGGCTCGGCGTCAGTACCGCGCCCATCGGGCCCGGATAGACCCAGCCATAGGCGTGGCCGCCGACCGTGGCGTAAACCGGGCAGTTGTTGAGGCAAGCGCCACAGCGAATACAGCGCAGGATGTCCTGAAACTCGCTGCCCAATAGCTCGGTGCGCCCATTGTCGAGCAGGACGACGTGATAGGCGGCCGGGCCGTCGAGGTCGTCCGCGCGCTTTGGGCCGGTCGAGAAGGTGTTGTAGACGGCGAACTCCTGGCCGGTCGCCGAGCGAGCGAGGACGCGCAGGATGGTCGTCGCGTCCTCGAGCGTCGGCACCACCTTCTCGATGCTGGCAATCACGATGTGCATCTTCGGCAGTGTCTGCGTGAGGTCGCCGTTGCCCTCGTTGGTGACGATCACCGAGCTGCCGGTCTCGGCGATGAGAAAATTAGCGCCGGTGAGGCCGACGTCGGCGGCGAGGTAGCGCGGCCGCAGCAGCTCGCGCGCCTCCTGCACCAGCCCCTGCGCGTCGTCGTGGCGCACGGTGCGGCCGTGGACGCGGTGCTTGTCGGCGAACAGGTCGGCGATCTCTTCTCTGGTCATGTGCACGGCAGGCGCGATGATGTGGCTCGGCGGCTGGCCGGCGAGCTGGATGATGTACTCGCCGAGGTCGGTCTCGACCGGCTCGATCCCGTGTTCGCTCAGGAAGTCGTTGAGCCCGATTTCCTCGGCGGTCATCGACTTGCCCTTGGTGATGGTGCGTGCTTCGGCCGAGCGGCACAGCGCCAGGATGGTCTCGCGCGCCTCGGCCGCGGTGCGGCACCAATGGACCTCGCCGCCGGCCTCCACGACTTTGGCCTCGAAGCGCTCTAGATAGGCGTCCAGGTGGGCGAGCACATGGTCCTTGATGTCGCGGGCGGCGGCGCGCAGCGCGTCGAACTCGGGCAGCGCCGCCGTGGCCGCCAGGCGGCGCGGCCCGATCGCCGATTCGAGCCGCGTCATCGCCGTGCGCAGATTGGCATCGTCGAGCGCGCGCGCGACGTTGGCCTTGAAGGCGCGGCTCGTCGCCTCCATCACGAGCCCCCTTCGCCGATGGCGGGGTCATCGGTCATGCCGGCGAGCACCTCGGCCACGTGGCGCACCCGCAGGGGCGAGCCCTCGCGGTGCAGCCGGCCGGCGATGTTGAGCAGGCAGCCGAGGTCGCCGCCGAGCAGCGTCGCCGCGCCCGTCGCCGTCACGGACGCGGCCTTGCGCGCGACCATTTCGACCGAGATGTCGGGGTACTTGACGCTGAAGGTGCCGCCGAAACCGCAGCACACCTCGGGGTCCGCGACCTCGGTAAGCTCGGCACCGGCGATACTTGTGAGCAGCGCCCGCGGTTGCGCGCGGATCCCGAGCTCGCGCAGCCCGGAGCAGGCGTCGTGGTAGGTGAGGGTGCCCGCGAACGACGACGCGACGCTGCGGACGCCGAGGACATCGTGTAGGAACGCCACGAGCTCAACGGCGCGCTCGGCCAGCGCCTCGGCGCGCGCCGCCCAGGCCGGGTCCTCGGCCAGCAGCGCCGGGTAGTGGTGGCGCAGCATCCCGGCGCAGCTTCCCGAGGGGACCACGACATGCTCGAAGCCTTCGAACGCCGCGATCACCTGACGCGCGATGGCGCGCGCATCCTCGGAGGCGCCCGAGTTGTAAGCGGGCTGCCCGCAGCAGGTTTGCGCGCCGGGCACGTGCACGATGCAGCCCGCATCTTCGAGCAGCTTGACGGCGGCAAATCCCACCGTCGGCCGAAACAGATCAACGAGACAGGTGACGAACAGCGCGACGTTGCGGGGTGGCGGCGCCATCCACCCATGAAACCGCAGCCCACGCCCCTTCGCAAGGTCAATCGCGGCGCGCGCCTGAGGTCCGCGAGCCATTTCTCTCGGCGCCACCGTTTGCTTCGGGGTGTAGCTATTCCCTATCTAATGGTCGTGGTGTAGCCCCGCCGGTTCCCGGATAGATCAGGAGTTCACATGCGTAATGCATGTCTAGCCATACTCGCGGCGGCATTGACGCCGCTCCCCGCATTGGCCGCGGGCGACGCCGAAGAGGGCGGGCGCATCGTCACGAAATGGTGCAGCTGGTGCCACGTCGTGGCAGGCACGGGCCGGGCGAGCGACGCCGTGCCGCATTTTCGGACGATCATCGAGGACGCGACCAAGACGCCCGCTTATCTCCGCGTCTTTCTCAGCAACCCGCACGAGCCGACGCCCGACCTCAGCCTCACCCGGCAGGAGATCGACGACCTTATCGCCTACATCGAACGCCAGCGCGGGCGATAGAAAGCCGCCACGCCGGCGGTCCGTGGGGCGCGCTACTTCACCATCAGGCAGGCGCAGGGCGCGAGGTGCAGCACCTTGTGCGATACGCTGCCGAGGAGCAGGCTGGCCACGTCGGTGAGCCCGCGACTCCCCAGGACGATAAGGTCGGCGCCGCCGTTTTTCGCGGTATCCAATATCCGCCCGGCGGGATCGCCCTCCGCCGTGAGCTTTGCCATACCCTTTCGGCCCGACCGCTCGGCCGCTTCTGCCAGCAGCTTGTCGGCCGCAAGGTGAAGGGCCACATACTCCGGCGATTCGCCGGGGTACTCCTCCTCCACGAACCGCTTCAGGCCCTCGGGGAGGCGCGGGTCGCGCACGATGTGAACGAACGAAAGCTCGGCCGCGCATGTCTCGGCCAAGCCGGCCGCCATGTCGACCGCCCGCAACGCGTGCTCCGAGCCATCGACCGCCACCAGGATCTTTTTGAACATCGCGCTCGCCCTCCGCGCAGGCACACGCCGACGCAAGTCGACGCGGTCCTGGCGATGCTAGGCGCCACGCAAAGGCGCGCCTTGATCGAGATCAGCGGGAGGAGGGGTTACCTGGCCGCGCCGTCGGGCGGCGCCCACGGATCGCCGCGGGCGACCACCGACTTCGGCAGCAGCAGATAGTATTGGCCGCGGCTGCGCATGCGGCCGGCCACGGCGCCCGCGGCCGCGCCCGAGCCCCAGTACACATCGCCGCGCACCGGACCGCGAATGGCGCCACCGGTATCCTGGGCCACGAACAGCCGCCGTAGCGGCGCCTCCGGTGCGCCGGGATCGGCGGCCGGGGCCACCGTGTCGAGCCATACCGGTGCCCCGAGCGGTAGGTAGCGCCTATCCACGGCAAGCGAACGCCCTGCGCTCAGGACCACGCCCTGGGCGCCCACGGGGCCCTCGCCGTCGAGCGTTCGGAAAAAGATGAAGGACGGGTTCTTGGCCATCACCTTCGCGGCCTCGTCCGGATTGGCCTCGAGCCACGCACGGATCGACTGCAGCGAGGTCGTCTCCGGAGTCAGTGCGCCGCGAGCGATCAACTCGCGGCCGATGGCGAAATAGGGGTGGCCGTTTTGCGCCGCATAGCCGAGGCGCAGGATCGCGCCGTCATCCATGACGACCCGGCCCGAGCCCTGGATGTGGAGGAAGAACGCGTCGATGGCGCTGTCGACCCAGACGAGCTCGAGGCCGCGCCCTGCAAGTGCGCCGGAGTCGATATCGGCGCGGCTCGAAAACGGCCGCAACCTGCCCGCGACCACGCGGCCGGCCAGCCGCTGCCCGCGCAGGGCGGCGCGAAAGGCACCGAGATCGACACTGACCAGATCTTCCGGCCGTGCGTACAGCGGTACCCGGTAGCGCCCCTGCGCGCGCCGGCTGCCACGCAGCTCGGGCTCGAAGTAGCCGGTGAACAAGCCCTCGGGCTCGCGGTTGTTGGCGGCGTCGAGCGGCGTGAAATGGGCCTCGAAAAACCGGCGGGCCGCTGCCCGCGCGCCCGCCGGCACCTCGGCCCCGGCACGGCACGCCGGGCGCCAGTCGGCCACCCGGCCACCGATGGCGCCGGCGCCAACCGCCGCGCCATCGGCTCGGCCCGCGAGCCGGGCGCAGCTCTTGAGGAGCGCCGCCAGCGCCGCGCCATGATCATCGTCGGCCCACCCCCCTAGCGCCGTGAACGCGGTCACGCGCAGGCGTAGCCGATCCTCGAGCGGCGGCCGCGGCACGGCCCACCACCATGCCACCGCGCCGGCGACCACGAGCGCCGCGGCGCCGAGCGCGAAAACGAACGCGCGTTGCTTCAATTGGAGCTGCGAGTCGCGATCAGGGTCCAGTTGGGGTCGCGTTGTCGGGTGTCGCGGGCGAACGTCCAGAAGTCGGTGACTTCCTGTACCGCGCGCGGGTCGCCCGAGGTGATCTCGCCGCTGGCCGCGCGCGTGAGCTTCACCATCTCGCTGACGAACTTGACCGTAAGCTCGGCCGTCCTGCCCACGATCCGGGCCTCGATGAGGTCCGCCGACTTGATCGCGAGGAGGGTGTTTTCGAGCGTCTCCTCGGCCGCCTCGCGCTCGTCGATCGAGACCTCGAACTCGCGGTAGACGGCGTCGTCGAGCAGCGGCCGTAGCGTGTCCTTGTCGCCGTTGGCGAAGGACGTGACGATCATCTCGTAGGCCATGCGCGAGCCCTCGAGGAACTCGCGCTCGCTGAACTTGGGATCGGCGACCTTGACCTGGGCGAGCCCGAACGTGACGACTGTGTCGCCATCCGATGCCACCGCTGCTGGCTCCTCGCCGCGTGGCGTGCGGTCCGGCAGTTCGATGACCTTGTCCTGATCGTCCGGGGCCCCCCGACTGCGCGCCGAGATCGAGTCCATCGGGGGCTTTTCATGTCCCGTGCGCCGCCCCAGCACATTCCTCAAGCGCAGGAAAATGAACGCCGCAACCATGGCGAAGAATATGATCTCGAGGACAGGAAAACCGTCGCTCATGATTGCGCTCTCGGCGTCGCCGCGCCGCTTGCCTTGGGGTGCTCCCGGCGGCAACGGGTCAGGATAGCCGTTTGCCGGACCAGGGTCCAGCAGCCCGGATAGACGTGATAGAGATAGCCCCTCCAGGTAAGAGGACAACCTTGGCCCGATACATTTTCTTCGCACTGCTCGCGGTTCCGCTCCTCGAAATCGGCGTCTTCATCGAGGTCGGCGGCCGCATCGGCCTGTGGCCGACGCTCGCGATCGTCGTGGCTACCGCGGTTGCCGGCACCGCGCTGCTACGCCACCAGGGCGTGGCCACGCTGGCGCGGGCTCGTGCCAGCATGCGCGCGGGCCAGCCTCCGCTGGCCGAGCTGTTCGATGCCGTGTGCCTCGCCGTCGCCGGTCTGCTGCTGCTGACGCCGGGCTTCGTCACCGATATCGCCGGGGCCGCCCTGTTCGTGCCGCGGGTGCGCGCCTGGCTGCGCCGTACAGTCGTTCGGCGCCTCGGCGGTGGCCCCACGGCACAAGCCCCGCCGCCGGGCCAAGATCCCGGTGCTGGTCCCGTCATCGACGGGGACTACCGCGAGATCGAGCGCGATAGCTGATCCCGCCTGGCGCAGCCTGCGCGGCCGCACGGTTGTGCCGGCGCCGCCTTCCGTGATAGCCACGATGGGATGCGCGTCCGCCGAAACCGCCCCTCAAGCCGAGGCTGCCCATGTCCAACAACGGCAACGGCCAATCAGAAGCACTACCGGGAGCGACGCAGGCAACGCTCTCGATCCGCGGCCAATACGTCAAGGATCTCTCCTTCGAGAACCCCAACGCCCCGCTCAGCCTGGCGACCACGCAGGAACAGCCCAAGATCGACGTGCGCGTCGAGGTCGGCGCGCGGCTGCTCGCGGAGACCGACTTTGAGGTCCATATCAAGATCGCCGCGTCGGCGAGGCACGGCGAGGCGACCGCCTTCGTGCTCGAGCTCGTCTACGGCGGCGTATTCGCGTTGGCCAACATTCCAGAGGACAGCCGCCACGCGGTCTGCCTCATCGAGTGTCCCAGGCTGCTCTTCCCGTTCGCCCGGCGCATCGTCGGCGATGCGACCCGCGACGGCGGCTTTCCGCCTCTCCTGCTGGACCCGATCGACTTCGCCGCCCTTTACCGCCAACAACTTACGCAGCAGGCCGAGGCCGCGAAAGACGGCTGAAGCGGGATCGAGGGCTGAGCTCAGCCCTCCCACGGATCACTGAAGCCAGATCGGATTGGGAAGCGTGGCGACGAACGCGGCGTGAGCCGCTAGCTCGGCCGGGCTCGGCGCGTGAGGCCGGGGCGGCCGGGCAATAATCGGCACCGCGGACCCGGGTACCGGCGCGGCCTCGAACGACAGGCCGAGCGCCGGCTGGCGGCCGCCCACGAGATACAGATAGACCTGCGCCAACAGGTCCGCATCGAGCAGCGCGCCGTGCTTCTCGCGCGCTGAATTGTCGATGCCGAAGCGCCGACACAGGGCATCGAGACTCGCCTGCATGCCGGGATATTTTCGCCGCGCCAGGGCCACCGTATCCACCACCTGAACGTGCGACAGCCGCGGCAACCCGATGCGCCTGAGCTCCTCGTTGATGAACCCGAGATCGAACTCGGCGTTGTGGGCCACGAGAATCGCATCGTCGACGAACGCGAGGAAGGCCTCGGCGACCTCGGCGAAGCGCGGCTGCTGGGCTAGGAAGGCGTTGCTGAGGCCGTGCACGGCGAGCGCTCCATCAGGCATCTCGCGCTCGGGATTGACGTAGGCCTGATACACCGTGCCCGTCGGCACGTGGTTCACGAGCTCGACGCAGCTGATCTCGACCACCCGGTGGCCGGACGCGGGATCGAGGCCGGTCGTTTCGGTATCGAGAACAACTTCGCGCATGTTGCTCCACTCCGCTGCTGGTGCGCGCCGGGTGGCTTCGTCAGCATTGTGACGATGTCGCGAATCCGCCGCAAGCTGAAGCCGCGCCCGAGGCCGGTCAGGATGACGAAATCGGCACGCCGGCACTTCTCACGATCCGGCATCTGGCGCTCGAGGATGGCGGCGAGCCGCGCCGCGCTCATCCCGCGCCGGCCCAGGACCCGAGTGCGCTGGACGACCGGCGGGGCGCTGACGACCGCTGTCGCATCGACGCGGGAAGCGGCGCCGGTTTCGAACAACAGAGGAATGTCGAGCACGGCAAGGGCGACCCGGCGGCGGCGCGCGGCGGCGAGGAAGGCGCGCTCGGCGCGCCGCACCACGGGGTGGACAATCGCCTCGAGCCGCTCGAGCGCCGCCGCATCGGCGAACACGATTCGCCCGAGCGCCTCGCGATCGACCACGCCTTCCGACACCGCCTGGGGGAACGCGGCCGCTACCCGCTCCGCGGCGCTTCCGCCCGGCGCAAGCACCTCATGGACGGTCGCGTCGGCGTCGAACACGGCGGCACCAAGATGGGCGAAGGCGCGCGCCGCCTGGGTCTTGCCCATGCCGATCGAGCCGGTGAGCCCCAACTTGACCACCGCTCAGACGGACCCCGCCAGGGCAGCGAGCACAAAGGCACGGAGCGCCGGGGTTACTTCCGGCTCGACTCCGAACCAGGAGGCGAAACCGGGCCGCGCCTGGTGGAGCAGCATGCCGAGCCCGTCGACCGCCGGATTGCCGCGCGCCGCGGCGGCGACCAGCAGTTCGGTTTGGAGCGGGTCGTAGACGATGTCGGCAACTACGGCGTCCCGCGGCAAGGCCGCGAGGTCGATCGCGAGGGGTCCTTGGCCGGTCATGCCGAGGGCCGTGGTGTTGACCAGCAGCGCCGCGCCTTCGAGCGCCTGGCCGCGCCGCTCCCACGCAAAAACGCGGGCGACGCCGCCGAACTGGCGCGCCAGGGCGCGAGCTCGCGAGCGTGTCCGATTGATGATTCGGATCTCCGGCACACCAGCGCCAACGAGCGCCACCGCGATCGCTCGGGCGGCGCCGCCGGCGCCGAGCACGACCGCATGCCCGGTCGCGGCACGCCACGCCGGCGCGCCCTCGGTAAGGTTCGCCATGAAGCCGAAGCCGTCGGTGTTGGCGCCGAGGACACTCCCGTCCTCGCGCACCGTGAACGTGTTGACGGCCCCAATCCGGCTCGCCGCGGCGTCCACTTCGTCGACCAGGCCGAGAGCCACCCTCTTGTGCGGCAAGGTGATGTTGCCGCCGCGAAATCCGAGGCGGACAAGTGCGCGAAAAGCCCGCTTGAACTCGGCCGGGGCGACCGCAAGCGGTACGTAGGCGGCATCGATGCCATAGTGATCGAGCCAGTACCCGTGTAGCCGCGGCGAGCGTGAGTGCGCCACGGGCCAGCCAATGACGCACGCGAGCCGCGCCTTTCCGGAGATGATCATGGCGGCGCCGCTCCCTGTTGGCGCAGCGCCTCGAGGAGAGGCAGGAGCGGCAGCCCGAGGATGGCAAAGAAGTCCCCCTCGACGAAGCTGAAGAGCTGGGCGCCGGGGCCTTCAAGCTGATACGCGCCGACCGAGCCCAGCGCCGCGGGGAGCGCGCCATCGAGGTAACGCTCGATCGAGGCGTCGCTCAGGGTCCTCATCGTGAGCCGCGAGGTATCGAGGTGGCGCCACGTCACGGCCGCATCGCGGACCAGGCATACGGCGGTGTGGAGGTCGTGAGCGCGGCCCCGCAGCAGCGCGAGCTGCGCCCGCGCCTCGGCCCTGTCGGCCGGCTTGCCGAGCCATTCACCATCGACGTCGAGCACCTGATCGGCGCCGATCACGAGGCTGCCCGCACACCCCGCCTCAACCGCCCGCGCCTTGGATTCCGCGAGGCCCGCGGCGAGCGCGGCGGCATCGAGTACTTCGGCCCGCGCGCGCTCCATGGCCGCCGCCTCGTCGATCGCCGCCGCGACCGCCTCGAACGCCAGCCCTGCGCGCGCCAACAGCGCCTGGCGCGCACGGCTCGCCGATGCCAACACGACGGGCACGCTCATGTCCTGGCACACTGTCCGCAGTAGGTCAGGATGCGCGCCGCGGTTTCCTCGATCGAACGACGTGTCACGTCGATCACGAGCCAACCCTGCGCCGCAAAGAGCCGGCGTGCCTCGGCAACCTCGGCCCTCACCGCCTCGATATCGGCGTAACTCGAATCGCCGGCTTGGCTGAGCTGCAACAGTCGGTTGCGGCGAATCTGCACGAGTCGCTCGGGGCTCGCCGTCAGCGCGACGACGAGTGGCCCCCCGGGCCCGACCAGCTCCAATGGCAGCGAATGCCCGGCAACGAAGGGTACGTTGGCCGCGCGCACGCCGCGGTTGGCGAGATAGAAGCAGGTCGGCGTCTTCGACGTCCGCGAGACACCGACGAGAACCACGTCGGCATCCCTGAGGCTCACCTGCGACTGGCCATCGTCGTGCGCCAGGCAATAGTCCATGGCGCTAATGCGCCCGAAATACTCGGCATCCATGGAATGCTGCAGGCCGGGCCGACCGAGGCTCTCGGCACCGAGGTAGCCGCCGATGGTGGTCAACACGGGATCGAGAACGGCGATACAGGGCACGCCGAGACGCCGACAACCGGCTTCGAGCACGTCACGCACATCGCGCCGGACCATGGTGAACATGACGATTCCGGGCTGCGCATCGATCGCCTCTACCACCTTCTCGACCTGCTTGCGGGTCCTTACCAGCGACCACATGTGCTCCACCGGCTCCGCATCATCGAACTGAGTGATGGCGGCGCGGGCGACCGCGTTGAGGGTCTCCCCCGTCGAATCCGAGACGAGATGGAGGTTAAACTGGGTCACGACCTCAGCACGTGCACACATGTGGATAAGGTAAGGATGCGGCGGTCGGCACCCGCAATTGTCCCGGTGATGCGCAAAACCGCCCTCCAGATGTTAAACGATGCGCCGGCCTGTCCCCAGGCCGGTATAAATGCCCCAAGAGCACTCGCGCAGCACCTAATCAACGCTTTCCTTGGCGAGCTTGAGGCACCGAACCCTGCGCGATCGGCGTGCTTGCACACCGGATCATCCAACGTCGCACTCCTGCGCACAGCGACTTGTTAATCCTTCGCGGAAACAATGTAATCCCCGACGTCCACAGGCATTCACTATCAACTACAACAAACAGTAAAGTATGTTTAGGTGTGAAAGTATGGTTGCCTTTCCCAGCGTCAACCCCTGAGCCCCCGAGTGAATCCACGGCCATCCCACCAGAGCGGGCTGCCCCTGGTAAGGGCGCTGCGCGGCGAGGTTCTCGATCGCCCGCCCGTGTGGTTCATGCGCCAGGCCGGAAGATATCTGCCCGAATATCGTGAGCTGCGTGGCCGGGCTCGGGACTTTCTCGATATGTGCTACACGCCGGACCTGGCGGTGGAGGTGTCGCTGCAACCGCTGCGCCGCTTCGATCTGGATGCGGTCATTCTGTTCGCTGATATCCTGCTGGTGCCGGATGCACTGGGACAGCCGGTGCGCTTTGTCGAGGGCGAAGGCCCGCGGCTCGAGCCGATTCGTTCGCGCGATGACGTGGCGCAGCTTGATGCGGCCCGTCTCGAGGACCACCTAGCGCCGGTATACGAAACCGTGCGCCGGCTCGCGGCGGAGCTCGATGAGTCGGCGGCGCTTATCGGCTTTGCCGGTGCACCATGGACGGTGGCGACGTACATGGTGGAGGGCCGCGGCGGTGCGGACGCGTTGTCCGCGAAGCGCTGGGCCTATGCCGACGAGGAGGGCTTCGCGGCGCTGATCGACTTGCTGGTCGATGCAACCGTGCGCCATCTCGTGGCGCAGGCCGATGCCGGTGCCGATGTCGTGCAGCTCTTTGATACCTGGGCGGGGATGCTACCCGAACGGTCGTTTCGGCGCTGGTGTCTCGAGCCCGTTGCGACCATCGCGCGCCGCTTTCGCAGCGTCCACCCAAATGTCCCGCTGATCGCCTTCCCGCGCGGTGCGGCGACCCTGCTGGCCATGCTGGTCGAGGAAAGCGGGGTCGACGGCATCGGCATTGACACCACGGTTTCGCCGCCCTGGGCGGCACACAACCTGCAGCCGTATTGCACGGTACAGGGCAACCTCGACCCGGTGGCCCTGTTGGCGGGCGGCGTCGCCATGCAAGGTGAGGCCGCGTACATCCTCGAATCGTTGGCCGGTGGGCGCTTCATTTTCAACCTCGGCCACGGGATCTTGCCCGGCACGCCGCCCGAGCACGTCGCCGAGCTCGTAGCAATGGTTCGTGGCTGGCATGGCGGAGCGCCCGCGCAGCACCCGTGAGCGGGACTGCCGTCGTTCTCTTCAACCTCGGCGGTCCGGACAATCCGGCGGCGGTACGCCCGTTTCTGTTCAATCTCTTCAACGACCCCGCGATCATCGGCCTGCCGAGTCTGTTGCGCCGGCCGCTGGCGGCGCAGATATCGCGCCGGCGCGGCCCGGTTGCGGCGGCCATCTACGCCGAAATCGGCGGCCGCTCGCCGCTGCTCGAACAAACCCAGGCCCAGGCGCGCGCCCTCGAGGTGGCGCTCGGCGGTCCGTCGCGGGTCCGGGTGTTCACCGCCATGCGCTACTGGCACCCGATGAGCGAGGCGGTCGCCCGCGAGGTCGCGGCCTTTGCCCCCGATGAAGTCATCCTGTTGCCCCTCTACCCCCAGTTCTCGACGGCGACGACCGCGTCCTCGCTGACGGCATGGCAGCGTGCAGCGGGTGCCGCCGGCGTGCGCGCGCCGACCCGGGCGGTGTGCTGTTATCCCTACGAAGAGTCGTGGATTGCCTGCCAGGCGACCCTGCTAGGGCCCGCGCTCGGTGAGGCCGCGGTTGCCGGCCGACCCCGCTTCCTGTTCTCGGCCCACGGCCTGCCCAAGCGCACGGTCGCCCGCGGCGATCCCTTCCAGTGGCAGATCGAGCAGACGGCCGCGGCGGTCGTCAAAGCGGCGGCAGCCCGCGGCGACGCCATCGGCGACTGGGTCGTGTGCTATCAGAGCAGGGTCGGCCCCATGGAATGGATCGGGCCCGCGATCGACGATGAGATCGACCGCGCCGGCGCCGACGGCGTCCCCGTCGTGGTCGTGCCTATCGCCTTCGTGTCCGAGCACTCCGAGACCTTGGTCGAGCTTGACATCACCTATCGGCGCCGCGCCGAGGCGGCGGGCGTGCCTGCGTACGTCCGTGTGCCCGCGGCGGCCACCCACCCACTGTTCATCTCGTGCCTCGCCGAGCTCGTCGAGAACGCGCGCGAGCGCGGAAAGCCCGCGCTCGCTTCGGCGACCGGCGCGCGCCTATGCCCGGCGCATTTTGCGCGCTGCGCCATGGCATGACGGGCATGCGCGAACTTGGAAGGGCCGGCGATGCTTGAAGCCTGGTATCTGTGGATCAAGGCGCTGCACATCATCGGCGTCATCGCTTGGATGGCGGGCATGCTGTATCTGCCGCGCCTCTACGTCTACCACTGCCGCGCGGAGCCCGGGTCGGCGAGCGCGCAGATGCTTGAAGTGATGGAGCGCCGGCTGCTCCGCGTCATCATCAATCCGGCTATGACGGCGGCTTTCGTCTTCGGCAGTCTGCTGCTTGCGACGCCGGGATTGATTGACTGGGGGCAGGTGTGGATATGGGTGAAACTCGCGTGCGTGCTAGCGCTCGGGGCGCTGCACGGGTCGTTCTCGCGCTGGCGCGGTGACTTCGCCGCCGGAACCAATCGCCGCAGCGAAAGGTTCTACCGCATCGCCAATGAAGTGCCGACGGTGTTGCTCGTCTTCATTGTTGTGCTCGTGGTCGTAAAACCTTTCTAAACCTTCACCGGAATCTTAGGCAGGACCAGGTGGTTGTCGCCCCTTAGCAATCGAAACGGGCGCGAACTCTTGGTTTGACTTATCGACGCCAATAGAGGATGCTTGGCTACATCCAGGCGGCCCGCTCGGGACCGCATCTTGGTTTGTCGCCTCCCCCGACAATTCCGCGAGTCTTGGCCAAGCCGTCCACGAGAGCGTGGTCACGCGCGCCACCTCGTCCCCGTCTCGCCCCGATCTCGGTTAAGGAAGCCCGCGTATGAATCTACTGGAACTCAAGCGCAAGTCGCCGACCGAACTGCTCGACTACGCCGAGGAGCTCGAGGTCGAGAACGCCAGCACCCTGCGCAAGCAGGACATGATGTTCGCCATCCTCAAGCTGCTGGCCGACCGCGACGTCGAGATTTCCGGCGGTGGTGTGCTCGAAATCCTGCAGGACGGGTTCGGCTTTCTGCGCTCGCCTGAGGCCAACTACCTACCTGGCCCCGACGACATCTACGTCAGCCCGAGTCAGATCCGCCGTTTCAGCCTGCGCACCGGCGACACGGTCGACGGCCTGATCCGGGCGCCCAAGGACGGCGAGCGCTACTTCGCCCTCCTCAAGATCGCGAGCATCGATTTCGACGAGCCCGAGAAGACGCGCCACAAGATCAACTTCGATAACCTGACGCCGCTCTATCCCGAGGATAAGCTCAGCCTCGAAACCGCAGACCCGACCCTGAAAGACCGCAGCGCCCGCGTCATCGACCTGATCGCGCCCCTCGGCAAGGGCCAGCGCGCCCTGATCGTGGCGCCGCCGCGCACCGGCAAGACGATGCTGCTGCAGAACATCGCCCACTCCGTCGCCGAGAATCACCCCGAGTGCTACCTCATCGTCCTCCTCATCGACGAACGGCCGGAGGAGGTGACCGACATGCAGCGCTCGGTCAAGGGCGAGGTCATCAGCTCGACCTTCGACGAGCCGGCGGCGCGCCACGTGCAGGTCGCCGAGATGGTGATCGAGAAGGCGAAGCGGCTCGTCGAACACAAGCGCGACGTCGTCATCCTCCTCGATTCGATCACCCGGCTAGGGCGCGCCTACAACACCGTCGTGCCGTCCTCGGGCAAGGTGCTCACGGGCGGCGTCGACGCCAACGCGTTGCAGCGGCCCAAGCGCTTCTTCGGCGCCGCCCGCAACATCGAGGAGGGGGGCTCGCTGACGATCATCTCGACGGCGCTGATCGATACCGGCAGCCGCATGGACGAGGTCATCTTCGAGGAGTTCAAGGGGACCGGCAACTCGGAGATCATCCTCGACCGAAAGCTGTCCGACAAGCGCACCTGGCCGGCCATCGATATCACCAAGTCGGGCACGCGCAAGGAGGAGCTGCTCGTCGACAAGGGCACGCTGTCCAAGATGTGGGTGCTGCGGCGCATCCTCATGCCCATGGGCGTGGGCGACGCGATGGAGTTCCTGCTCGACAAGCTCAAGCAGTCCAAGGACAACGCCGAGTTCTTCAAGTCGATGAATACCTGACGATCGAGTACTTCTGGCGTCTTACTAAGGGCGCCATCTATTTGCGGCAATAGGCACATGCTTGCCACGATGACCGCAATCCCAA
Source organism: Alphaproteobacteria bacterium (assembly GCA_965261735.1). Taxonomy (GTDB): domain Bacteria; phylum Pseudomonadota; class Alphaproteobacteria; order SHVV01; family SHVV01. The sequence continues at coordinate 2,561,660 of OZ253470.1, read as the reverse complement.
GAAGAGATTTGGTGGAAAACGCGGCGGCGTTGGAGTAAGCAGTCGCCGATGTCCGCCATCGCCGTGCACGAGCGCTTGATCGTCGCGCTCGATGTCCCCGAGGCGGCGGCGGCCAAGCGACTCGTCACGGAGCTCGATGGCAGCGTCGGCTACTACAAGGTCGGGCTAGAGCTGCTGATGGCAGGCGGCTGCTTCGAGCTGATCGAGTGGCTGCGCGAGCGCGGCAAGAAGGTCTTCGCCGATTTCAAGTTCTTCGACGTCCCGCGTACGGTGGCGGCGGCGGTGCGCGGGCTCGACGGCCGCGGCGCGAGCCTCGCCACCGTCCACGGCGAGGCTGCGATGCTCGAAGCCGCGGTGGCCGCCAAGGGCGGCCTCGGCATACTCGCGGTCACCGTCCTGACCAGCCACGACGCGCGCGACCTGGCCGGGTGGGGCTCGGCGCGCGACGTGACTGATGTAGTCGTCGCGCGCGCGCGCGACGCGCACGCGGCCGGCTGCGATGGGGTAATTGCATCCGGCCTCGAGGCACAGCGACTGCGGCGCGAGCTCGGCTCGGAATTCCTGATCGTGGTTCCAGGCATTCGGCCCGCCGGGCAGCCCACGGCCGACGATCAGAAGCGCACGGTGGATGTCGAGGAGGCCTTCGAAGCCGGCGCAGACTATATCGTCGTCGGCCGCCCCATCCTCACGGCCGCGAACCCGCGTGCCGCGGCCGACGCCTACCAAGCCCGCATCGCCAAGCAGTTCGCCGGTTGAGATAGCTCGGCGCAACGCGACGGCCCAGCGTGCCGGCTACGGAATCAGCACCGTTGAGCCCGTGGTCTTGCGCGATTCGAGCGCCCGGTGGGCCTTGGCGGCGTCCTTGAGTGGCAGCCTCTGGCGGATCTCAACCTTGACCGCGCCCGATCGCACGGCGCGGAAGAGATCGCGCGCACAGGCCTCGAGGTCGTCGCGCGTGGCCGTGTAGTTGGCGAGGCCCGGACGGGTCAGGAACAACGAGCCCTTGGCCGCCAGCGTACCGACGTTGAGCGCATCGGGCGGGCCCGACGACTGGCCGAACAGCACCATCGTGCCGAGCGGCGCGAGGCAGTCGAGCGACTTCAGGAAGGTCTGCTTGCCGACCGAATCATAGACCACCGGCACGCCCTTGCCCTTGGTGATCTCGCGCACGCGCTTGACGAAGTCCCCTTTGTTGTAGTCGATGACGTGGCTGCAACCGTGGCGCTTGGCGAGCTTCGCCTTCTCGGCGCCGCCGACGGTGCCGATGACCCTGGCGCCGAGGCTCTTGGCCCATTGGCAGGCGATCAGGCCAACCCCGCCGGCGGCCGCGTGCCACAAGATGGTGTCGCCCTTTTTCACCCGGTAGGTGCGGCGGATGAGATATTGCGCCGTCATACCCTTGAGCATCACCGCTGCGCCCTGCTCGAAGCTGACGCCAGCCGGCAGCTTGACGAGGATACCCGCCGGCAGCACGCGCTGTTCGGAATAGGCGCCGAGGGGCCCAAGCGCGTACACGACGCGGTCGCCTCGCTTGACGTTCTTGACGCCGCGGCCGACGGCATCGACCACCCCGGCACCCTCCACGCCCACACCGCTCGGGAACGAGGGCGGCGCATAGAGCCCGCTGCGGAAGTAGCAATCGATGAAATTGAGGCCGACGGCCTTGTGCGTGATGCGCGCCTCGCCGGGGCCAGGGTCACCGAGCGTCACGTCTTCCCACCGGAAAACGTCCGGACCACCGTTTTTGTAGAATCGGATAGCTTTCGGCATGGGCTCTCTCTTGTGGTTCGTGAATCGATGCCTGGTGGGACCGGACCGATGCGGACGTCCGCTGGGCTGTTAGGGGCGCGAACGCGGCGCCGGCGGAGGGCTCTACGCCCCTACGGCCGGTGCCGGCCGGATTTACTTGTCGTGGGCCCCCGCCCCCCTGGCGCTCTCCGTTCACCCTGTCGTGCGCACACTCTAGCGCCTTGATCTAGGGTTGTCACGGCGCGATGGCCGCGCTTCCGGGCCTGAGCGCCGCGCTCAGCGCCTCGGGCGCCGTGAGCGGCAGCGAGCAGGTCGGGCCAAAGCACACATAAGCGGTCGCACGGCCCTCCCGCCGCGTCATCTCGACGGCCGGGTGGCCCAACGGCAGCGCTGCCCCCTGAGGCACCACCTGGAGGACCCGGTTGGGCACCGCGGCGCCGTGGGCGGCCGCGAGAAGCGCCTCGCACCCGGCCTCGCCGCGCTCGCCGAGGATGATGATCTGTACCGCCTGTGTCAGCAGTTCGTAACCGTGGACGAGGGTCGCAAGGGGAAGGAAATTGCGTGCGAACTCGCCCGCGAACGCGGCCACGCACGCTTCCGCGCGGGAACGATAGCGATCCTCGCCGGTGAGGTGGTGGAGCTTGGCGAGCACGCCGGTCATCGTGCCGTTACCGGATGGCGTCGCGTTGTCCATGGCACTGCGGGTACGCACGATGAGCGCTTCGGCATCGTCCGCGGTGAAGTAATAGGCGCCCCGCTCGGTGTCCCAGAAGTGGGCGTCGGCGGCGGCAACCCAGTCCCGCGCATGGGCGAGAAAGCGCCCCTCGCCGGTGACCTCATGGAGGGCCAGCGCCGCAAGAGCCATGTTCGCGTAATCGTCGAGGACGCCGGCGTGGCGCGCGCGTTCGCCGCGGTGGGCATGGAGCAGGCGGTCGCCCTCCGCCATCGAGCTTACGACGAAGTCGAAGGCCCGTATCGCGGCGGCGAGCCAGGCGGGCTCGCCGAACGCGGCCGCGGCCTCGGCAAGGGCCACGATCATGAGGCCGTTCCAATCGGCGAGCACCTTGTCGTCCCATGCCGGCGGGATACGCCCGGCGCGGGCGCGGAGGAGGATCGCGCGGGCTTTCGCGAGCGCGGCCTCTTCGGTCTCGCCGCCGAACTCGGGACGGGCGCTCCGGTTAAGGATGGTCTTGCCCTCCCAATTACCGGCCGGCGTGACGTCGTAGGCTTCCTTGAAGGCTTCGGCCTCGGCGCCCAGCAGCGCATCGATCTCGGCCTCGGTCCAAACGTAGAAGCGGCCCTCCTCGCCCTCGCTGTCGGCATCGAACGAGCCGGCGAAGGCGCCGCCCTCGGCGACCATCTCGCGCTCGGCCCAGGCGATGGTCTCGCGTATGCGCTGCTCGTAGAGGGGCCGGCCGCTGTCCTGCCAGGCCTCGGTGAGGAGCGAGATGAGCAGCGCGTTGTCGTAGAGCATCTTCTCGAAATGCGGCACGAGCCAATAGGGGTCGGTCGAGTAGCGCGCGAAGCCGCCGCCGAGGTGGTCGTAGATGCCGCCCTGGCACATCCGATCCAGCGTCAGCGTCACCGCGTCGCGATAGCGGGCTTCTCCGGTGCGCACATAGGCCCGCCACAGCAGCGCGAACGTGGTCGGTTGCGGGAACTTGGGCGCGCCCTTGAGGCCGCCGTGCTCGAGATCGACGGTGTCGACGAGCTGGTCGGCCATCCGGTCGAGCAGGGCCGGCCCCAGGGCGGCATCGGGCGCGTCCGTCGCCGGTTCGGAGAGCCGGTTGAGGGCCTCGAGCAGGGCCGTCGTATTCTGGGTCACCTTGGCGCGCTCGCTGCCGTAGACCTCGGCGATGTGGCGCAAAATGGCCGGAAACCCTGGGCGGCCCCAGCGCTCCTGGGGCGGGAAGTAGGTGCCGCCCCAGAACGGCTTGCCGTCGGCGCTGAGAAACATGGTGAGCGGCCATCCCCCCTGTTGACCGGTCAGTGCCAGCGCCGTCTGGTAGATGGCATCGATGTCCGGTCGTTCCTCGCGGTCGACCTTGATGTTGACGAAGAGCTCGTTCATGAGGGCGGCGATCTCGGGGTCCTCGAAGCTCTCGTGGGCCATGACGTGGCACCAGTGGCAGGCCGCGTAGCCGACGCTGAGCAGGATCGGCTTGTTGTCGCGCTCGGCCTGGGTGAGCGCGTCCGGGCCCCAGGCCTGCCAGTGCACGGGGTTGTCGCTGTGCTGGAGCAGATATGGACTGGTTTCCCGGTCGAGATTGTTTCGCATCTGGGGCATCTCCGAGGATCGCGGAAGGCTCTGGGCCGGCGGCGCCCGCTAGCGATATTGATCGATGGTTGGTGCCGGCAAGGCGATATTAGGATTTGCCCGCGGCGCCGTCGATGCAGTAGGAATGGCGCTAGGTGGTTGAGCGCTCGCCGCAACGGCGGACGAGCGCCGCGTGCAGCAGAGGAGACGGGGTGCATGAATGACACGGTGCGCGACGAAGCGCCCGGGGCGGCCAAGGACGAGCCCCTGTTCTATCGCAAGCACGTCTTCGTGTGCCTGAACGAGCGTGCGCCCGGGCACCCGCGCGGCTGTTGCAAGGAGAAGGGCTCGGTCGAGATGCGCGGCTACATGAAGCAGCGCGTGAGCGAGCTCAAGGTCGAGGGCGTGCGCGTGAACCAGGCTCTCTGCCTGGATCGCTGCGAACTCGGCCCCAACATGGTGATCTACCCCGAAGGCACGTGGTACACCTTCGTCAACGAGTCCGATATCGACGAGATCATCGAGACGCACCTGGTCAAGGACGATCGCGTCGAGCGCCTGATGCTGGGCGTCGACGAGACCGAGGCTCGGGAATAGACCCAGCGACCTCCGACACGATTTTCGCCCTATCATCGGGCGCCGGCCGCGCCGGCGTGGCCGTGGTCCGGGTTTCGGGCCCTGCGGCGGACGCGGCGCTACGGGCGCTCACCGGGCGGGCGCCGGGGCCGCCCCGCGCGGCGCGGCGGGCGCGCCTGCGCGGCGGTGACGGTGACACCATCGATCGCGGTCTCGTGCTGTGGTTTCCCGAGCCGGCGAGCTTCACCGGCGAGGACGTGGCCGAGTTTCACGTCCACGGCGGAACGGCGGTCGTAGCGCCCTGGTCGAGGCCCTTGGCGCCCTGCCCGGCTTGCGGCCCGCCGAGCCCGGCGAGTTCAGCCGCCGCGCCTTCGAGAATGGCAAGCTCGATCTCACGCAGGCCGAGGGCCTGGCCGATCTCGTCAACGCCGAAACTGCGGCCCAGCGGCGCCAGGCCCTGCGCCAGCTCGACGGCGCTCTCGGCGCTCTCTACGAGGACTGGCGAGCCCGCCTATTGCGCGGGCTCGCGCATATCGAGAGCGAGATCGACTTCGTCGATGAGGACTTACCGCCGTCGGTCGCGGCCGCGGCGATCGGCGAGATCGCCGTCCTTCGCACCGAAATCGTCGGCCACCTCGACGACAACCGCCGCGGCGAGCGCCTCCGGGAGGGGCTGTACGTGGCCATTGTCGGCGCTCCCAATGTTGGCAAATCAAGCCTGCTAAACCTGCTCGCGCGGCGCGACGCGGCCATCGTCGCCGCGACCACCGGCACCACCCGCGACGTGATCGAGGTCCGCCTCGAGCTCGGGGGCTACCCGGTGACCGTGGCGGACACCGCGGGATTGCGCGACAGTACCGATGCTGTCGAGAGCGAGGGCGTACGCCGCGCGATGGCGCGGGCAGCGGTTGCCGATCTCAAGCTCGCGCTCTTCGACGCCTGCCACTGGCCAGCACTCGACGAGGCGACTGCGGGCCTCGTCGATGGCGATACGGTGGTCGTGATCAACAAATCCGACCTGCGCGCGCCGCCAACCCCGCACGCGTCCGGAGGCCGCCCCGCCTTGGCCATATCGGCGCATTCGGGGCTGGGCGTACCGGAGCTGCTCGCCACCTTGGTGGACGCGGTGTCGGAGCGCCTAAGCGGTGGGCCCAGCCTGACCAGGTTGCGCCACCGCCGGGCCTTGGAGGACTGCGCGGGGTCGATCGAGCGTGCGCTCGCCGCGGCGGAGGCCCGCGGTGACGTCGACCTGATGGCCGAGGACGTGCGCCTCGCGGCCCGTGCGCTGGGGCGCATCACCGGTCGTGTCGACGTCGAGGACATACTAGATATAGTGTTCCGAGACTTCTGCATCGGAAAATGATGTGTCGGTGAAGGCCCTCGCCTCTATGGTGCGGGAGCTTTGACAGGCCCGGTTGGCGGCACTAGTTTGAGCGCCATGACGGGGAAGGTCGATCCGAAGTCCTGTTACGATGTCATCGTCGTAGGGGGCGGCCACGCGGGCTGCGAGGCGGCAGCGGCCGCCGCCCGGTTCGGCGCCGCCACATTGTTGATCACCCACAACCCCGCGACCATCGGCGAGATGTCCTGCAACCCGGCGATTGGGGGCGTCGCCAAGGGCCACCTCGTGCGCGAGATCGATGCCCTCGATGGCTTGATGGGGCGGGTTGCGGACCGGGCCGGCATTCAGTTCCGCGTGCTCAACCGGCGCAAGGGGCCGGCGGTGCGCGGGCCCCGGGCGCAGGCCGACCGCGCGCTCTATCGCCGGGCCATGCAGGGCGCGCTTTACGCCACGCCGGGCCTCGATGTTCATGGTGCGGCGGTTGAGGATCTGCTCCTCAGCGGGCGCACGGTTACCGGCATCGTCACAGGCGATGGGCGCGCGATCTCGGCCGCGCGCGTGGTCGTGACCACGGGCACGTTCCTGCGTGGGCTGATTCACATCGGGGAGGAGCGGACGCCGGCGGGCCGCGTCGGCGAGGCACCGGCGCGCGGGCTCGCGCTCACCCTCGAACGGGCCGGTTTCGCTCTCGGCCGCCTTAAGACCGGGACGCCGCCCCGCCTCGATGGTAATACGATCGACTGGGAGAAACTCGAGGTACAGCTCGGCGACGATCCGCCGGTACCCTTCTCGTTTCTCACGGGCGCGATCACGACGCCGCAGATCCCCTGCCACATCACCGCCACGACGCCGAGATCGCACGCCCTGATACGCGCGAACTTGCATCGCTCACCCATGTATTCCGGGCAGATCGAAAGCGCGGGGCCGCGTTACTGTCCCTCGATCGAGGACAAGGTCGTTCGCTTTGCCGACCGCGCCCGGCATCAAATCTTCCTTGAGCCCGAGGGACTCGAGGATTCGACGATCTATCCCAACGGTATATCGACCTCGCTGCCGCGCGAGGTGCAGCAAGAGCTCATCGAATCCATTCCCGGCCTCGAACAGGCCCGGATGACGCGGCCCGGTTACGCCATCGAGTACGATTTCGTCGATCCGCGCGAGTTGCGGCCGAGCTTGGAGACGCGCCGTATAGCCGGCCTCTACTTCGCCGGGCAGATCAACGGGACCACAGGTTACGAGGAAGCGGCCGCGCAGGGTATCGTGGCCGGCCTCAACGCGGCCCGAGCGGCCGGCAAGGAGGGTCCCGTCGTGCTCGATAGGGCGGACGCCTATATCGGCGTCTTGATCGACGACCTCGTGACGAAGGGGACTTCCGAGCCCTATCGAATGTTTACCTCGCGCGCGGAGTATCGCCTCAGCTTGCGCGCCGATAACGCGGACCAACGCCTGACGCCGAAGGGGATAACCGCCGGGTGTGTCGGCGCCGAACGGCGCCACGATTTTGCTCACAAGGCTGAAGCGCTGGGCGCGGCGCGCGCGATCGTCGCCGAGCTCGGGCTGACGCCGGATGCCGCGTGTCGTCGCGGCCTCAACGTCAATCGCGATGGCGAGTGGCGCTCCGCGGCAGATCTGTTGGCTCTACCCGGTGTCGACGTCAAACAGTTGGCGATGATCTGGCCCGAGCTCGCCGGGGTCCGTGCGGAGGTCGCCGAGCAGCTCGAAATCGACGCCCGTTATGCCGGATACCTCGGGCGCCAGGCGGCGGACATCAAGGCGTTTCGGCGCGACGAAAGCCTTCTGCTGCCGGACGACCTGGACTACGCGGCGGTCGGCGCCCTGTCGACGGAGGTGCGGGGAAAACTGCAGGCAGCCCGCCCGCCCACGCTGGGCGCGGCCGCGCGCATCTCGGGCGTGACCCCGGCGTCGCTGACCGCGCTCCTCGCCCATGTCCGGCGCGGCGGCGCCAGTGCCTACCCCTAGTCGAACACCATCGTTGGAGCTGCCGCCGCTGACGGCTTCGGAGTTTCGCTCAGCCGCCGGCGTTTCACGTGAAACACTAGACCGCCTGGCCGAGCTCGTCGCGTTGATCGCCAAATGGCAGAGTGCCACCCACCTCGTCAGCCCGGCGAGCTTCGGCGATGTCTGGCGCCGCCACATTCTCGACTCGGTGCAGCTACTGGCGCTCGCGCCGGCGTCCGCGCGAACCTGGATCGACATCGGTAGCGGCGCCGGTTTCCCCGGCCTGGTGCTGGCCATCATGGGCGCACCCGAAGTCCATCTCGTCGAAAGCAACGCGCGGAAATGCGCGTTTCTGGCGGTGGCCGCGCGGGTCACGGCAGCACCGGTCGTTATCCACCGTGCGCGTATCGAGGCCCTCACCCCGTGGCCCGTCGATGTCGTCACCGCGCGCGCCGTGGCGCCGCTCGCGCGGCTGTGCGGGCTTGCGCATCCGTTCGTCGGCCGCGCCACCGTGTGCCTGTTTCCCAAGGGGCGATCGGTCGCGCGGGAATTGACCGACGCCGGTAAATATTGGAAGATGACCGTCGAGCAACTGCCGAGCCTGTCCGATCCGGACGGATCCGTATTGCGGCTCAGAGGACTTAAGCGTGCTTGACGTCGCTACCGTGCCACGCCGCACCCGCGTCCTGGCGATCGCCAATCAGAAGGGCGGGGTCGGCAAGACGACGACGGCAATCAACTTGGCGACGGCGTTGGCGGCTATCGAGCGCCGCGTCCTGCTCTTCGATCTCGACCCTCAGGGCAACGCTAGTACCGGCCTCGGAATCAAGCACGCCGCCCGCGCCGTGTCGAGCTACGAAGTGCTGTTGGGTTCGGCCACCGTGGGCCAGGCGACGACGATGAGCGACGTGCCCGGGCTCGACGTGGTGCCCTCGAGCGCCGATCTCACGGCCGCCGAGCTCGAGCTCATCGACCTCCCCCAGCGCAGCCACCGACTGCGCATGGCGCTTAACCAGTGCTCAGGAAAATACCACTATGTTCTCATCGACTGTCCGCCGGCGCTCGGCCTGCTGACGCTGAACGCGCTCGTTGCCGCGACCTCGGTACTGGTGCCCCTGCAGTGCGAGTTCTTTGCGCTCGAGGGACTGAGCCGATTGATGCGGACGGTGGAGCGCGTGCGTGCCAACTTCAATCCCGAGCTCGACATCGATGGTGTGGTGCTGACGATGTTCGACAAGCGCAATAACCTCTCCGAACAGGTCGCGGCCGACGTGCGCGGCTTCCTCGGCGCCAAGGTTTATGACACGGTCATCCCCCGCAACGTGCGCGTCTCCGAGGCGCCGTCGTTCGGCAAGCCAGCGCTGCTCTACGACCATCGCTGTGCCGGGAGCGACGCCTACATTCGCCTGGCGAGGGAACTGCTGAACCGCGAGGCTGAGGCAGAAGCGGCGGCGGCGGTCGCATGAGCGAGGAGGGCAAGCACCTGGGCTTGGGTCGCGGACTGTCGGCGCTTCTCGGTGAGGACACGGACGACTATGCGTCGCTCGACCGCCTTCGTACGACCAAGGAGGTCCCGGTCGAGTTCCTCAGGCCAAACCCGCTGCAGCCGCGCAGCCGATTCGACGACGAGGCGGGCCAAGCCCTCGTTGCCTCGATCAGGGCGCACGGCATTCTCCAGCCCATCGTCGTGCGGCGCAGTGGGGACGACGCCGACACCTACGAGATCGTCGCCGGCGAGCGACGGTGGCGCGCCGCCCAGGTCGCCCAGCTCCACCAGATCCCGGTCATCGTTAAAGAACTCGCCGATGCCGAGGTGTTGGAAATCGCGCTGGTGGAAAACCTCCAGCGCGAGGACCTGACCGCCATCGAAGAAGCTCAGGCCTATCGCCGCCTGATCGACGAGTTCGCGCACACCCAGGAGCAGCTCGCGCAGACCATCGGCAAGAGCCGAAGCCACGTCGCCAACGTGCTCCGCCTGCTCGGCCTGCCGGACACGGTCAAGGCGATGATCGAGGATGGCCGGCTGACGGCGGGCCATGCTCGGACCCTGCTCGGTACCGACGATCCCGAGAAGCTCGCCCACGAGATCGTGCGCCGCGGGCTCTCGGTGCGCGAAGCCGAACGCCTCGCCCAGACGCGGGCGCCCACGCCGCGTGGCCGCCGGAAAGCGGCGAAGGATGCTGACACGGTATCGCTCGAGCGCGACCTGTCTCAGGCCCTCGGGCTCAAGGTCACCATCCGCCATCGCCCGGACAGGGGGGGCGAGATGAACATCGGCTTTCGCACCCTCGACCAGCTCGATCTGGTGTGCCAGCGCCTCTGCCACAACCCTGAGTAGAGTAAGATTCGGTAGCCCGCGACGGCGATGGCCGGCGCGGCCAGGCCACCTAGCGGGTGCCGTGGGGCGCTAGCGCGGCGACCCTCAGTAGTGCCTGTCCGCACGCGGCGCGCGCCGGGACGCCGGTGGATTTGCATAGTAATTCTGTTTCCGAAATGATTTCGAGAGCGTCATTAATCGCAGGCGTTTGCCACCGCCTGAGCTGATCGATGACGGCCTCCACGTGCCTGAAAAACAGCGGTGGTTTCAAGTCCGAAACTGCCCTCTTCTCGGACGCGCCCGTATCGCGCGCTCCCGACGCGCGGTGCAGGCGCTGGAAGTGGCGGGCGGTCGCGCGCAGTAGCGCCACCGGCGCCGCGGCCTCGAGCGCCGACCGCGCCATCAGCCTATCGAGGGCCCGTGGGTCACCGTCGGCGACCGCCATCGCCAGATCCTCGAGTCCGATCGTCGTACTGTCGCCAACGCACGCGCGCACATCGTCCAGGGTTATCGCGACACTCCGCTCACCGTTGCCGCCGGCGGCCACGTAGAGCGCCAGCTTGTCGAGCTCGCGGCGACTGACGCCGCGGTCGCCGCCGAGGCGCTGGCCGAGATAGGCGCGGGCGTCGGCGTCGATCGCGAGGCCGAAGTTCCTCAACGCGTCGTCGATCAGGCGATCGAGCGCGCCGCCCTCGTCGGGGTAGCAGGGGAGGGCGGCGGCATCAGGCGTCTCCTCGAAAAGGCGGCGCAGTGCCGAGCGCGGGCGCAACTCTCCGGCCTCGACGATGACCAACGCCTCGCCCACCGAGTCGGCGAACCAGCGCGCGAACAGCGGCGCCAGGCCATCACCCCCATCGCGTACGCGAACGACCCTACGCCCGCCGAGGAACGCCAAGGCCGCGGCCTCGTCGGAGAGGCGCGCAGGCTCGCGTTCGATCGCGGCCCCCGCAAGCTCGGTAATGCGAAACGGATCGCTCGCATTCTCGACCACGGCGAGGGTGAGCGCGCGCGCCCGCTCCGCGATGAGCCCGGCATCGGCGCCATAGAGGAGCGCCGCGCGCACCGCCGGATCGGGCCGCTCGACGAACGCCTCGGCGCGCCGACCGCTAAGCTTCATGGCTCGTGCCTACGCGCCCCGACCGGGCACCGCGAGTGCGACCGCGAGCCGCGTCACGATGTCGGTGCTGACCGTGCGCACCGCGCGGCGCGCCGCGTCCTGCTCCGCCGTCAAGGTGGCGAAATCCGAGCGCACGACGTTGTAGGAGGCGACCGCATGGGTCACGCCCTGTGCCATTGTCGCGCCGCTGGAGAGATCGGCGAGGACATACTCGGCCCGCAGAGTGAGGTTGCGCCGCGTCGCCGAATCGTCCTTCTGTAGCACAACCGCCTCCTGTGAGGTGCGGATGCTCACCTGGAGGCGGTAGCGCGGCGTGGCGGGCGGGCCCGCCGGCGTGAGCGCGTCGAGCAGGTGGTTGCGCAGGAGCTGGCCGACACGATCGGGTATCGGCACCACCTCGATGCCGGCGAACCGGGAGGGAACATTGCCGTCGGCGTATTTGCCGTACAGCGGCTGGAAACCGCACGCGGCAAGGCCAAGCAGGAGAGCGCCCGCGGTCAGACGCCTAGACCACCACATTGACCACCCGATTGGGGACGACGATCACCTTGCGGATGGCGCGACCATCGATTGCCTTGAGGACGTTGGCGTGGGCGAGCGCCGCTTCCTTGAGTTCGGCATCGGGCAGGTCGCGTGCCAGGGCCAGGGTCGCGCGCAGCTTGCCGGCGACCTGAACGGCGACGGTCACGCTGTCCTCGCGCACGAGCTCGGCGTCGGCCTGTGGCCACGCGAGCTCGGCGATGAGGCTCTCGTGCCCGAGGCGCTGCCACATCTCCTCGCCGAGATGCGGCATCATGGGCCCGACCAGCCGCGCCAGCGCCTCCAGGCCCTCGCGCAGGGCCCAGGCGACATCGGCGCCCGCCCCCTCGGCGGCGTGGCCGCCGTGGGCATTGGCGAGCTCGTGGATGGCGGCCACGGCACGGTTGAGCTGGAAGTCCTCGAGGAACTGCGTCACGGCCGCGATTGCGCGATGTGTGGCGCGCCGGAGCGCCAGCGCCTTGTCGCCGAACTGCGGCGCCGCCGTCCCGGACGCCGGCAGATGAGGCGCCGCCTCGTCCGCCAGCCGCCACAACCTGTTGGTGAACCGCCACACGCCCTGCATGCCGGCATCCGTCCACTCCAGGTCGCGCTCGGGCGGGCTGTCGGAGAGCATGAACCAGCGCGCCGTGTCGGCACCGTATTGGTCGATGATCTCGGCCGGCTCGACGACGTTCTTCTTGGACTTGCTCATCGACTCGATGCGCCCGACCACGACCGGCTCGCCGTTCGCGGCAAGGACGGCCTGGCCGGATGCGTCGCGAGTCACCTGGTCGGGAAACAGCCAGCGCCCACCCCCGTCGCGATAGCTTTCGTGGCACACCATCCCCTGGGTGAGGAGCCCGGCGAACGGCTCCTCGATGCCGACATAGCCGCAGCGGATCAGCGCGCGGCTGAAGAAGCGCGAATACAGCAGGTGGAGGATGGCGTGTTCGATGCCACCGATGTACTGATCGACCGGAAGCCAGTAATCGACCGCCGCGCGCGCCAGCGGAGTGTCCGCGTGGGGCGAGCAGAAGCGCGCGAAGTACCACGACGAATCGACGAAGGTGTCGAAAGTGTCGGTCTCGCGCTCGGCGGGGCCGCCGCAGGCGGGACAGTCGACGTGCTTCCAGGTGGGGTGGCGCGCCAGCGGGTTGCCGGGCTGATCGAAGGTCACATCTTCGGGCAGGACCACGGGCAGCGCGTCCTCCGGAACCGGAACGATGCCGCACTCCGCGCAGTGGATGACCGGGATCGGGCAACCCCAGTAGCGCTGGCGCGACACGCCCCAGTCGCGCAGCCGGTAGTTCACGGTCTTGCGGCCGCGCCCCATTGCGGCCATGCGCGCGGCCATTGCCTCCTTGGCATCGGCGACGCTCATGCCGTCGAGGAAGTCGGAGTTGATGAGGGCGCCGTCACCGATGTAGGCCTCCTCACCTATGGTCATGGCCTCGCCCATGTCGGTCGGAGCGACCACAGGCAGCACGGCGAGTTCGTACTTGCGGGCGAATTCCAGATCGCGCTGGTCGTGTGCCGGGCAACCGAAGATGGCGCCGGTGCCATAATCCATCAGAACGAAGTTGGCGACGAACACCGGCAGCTCCACACCCTCGCGGAACGGGTGCCGAGCCCGGACGCCGGTATCGTAGCCCTCCTTCTCGGCGCTCTCGATGGCCTGCTCGCTGGTGCCTATGCGCTTGCAGGCGTCGATGAACGCGGCCAAACCGGCATCGCCCGGCGCTAGCGCCGCGGCCAGCGGATGGTGCGGCGAGACGGCGCAGAAGCTGGCGCCGAACAGCGTGTCGTGGCGCGTGGTGTAGACCTCGAGCAGCTCGCCCCGGCCGACGAGGTCGAACGCCATCATCAGGCCCTCGGAGCGGCCGATCCAGTTCTCCTGCATCAGCCGGACCCGTTCGGGCCAGCGCTCGAGCGTATCGAGCGTGGCCCGCAAATCCTCGGCGAACTCGGTAATACGGAAGAACCACTGGCTCAGGCTCTTCTGATCGACGAGCGCGCCGGAGCGCCAGCCGCGGCCATCGATCACCTGCTCGTTGGCCAGCACCGTCTGCTCCACGGGGTCCCAATTGACCAGCGACTCCTTGCGATAAACGAGCCCGGCGGCGAGGAAGTCGAGGAACAGCTTCTGTTCGTGGCGGTAGTAGCCGACATCGCAGGTCGCCAGTTCGCGGCTCCAGTCGTAGGAGACGCCCATCACCTTGAGCTCGCTGCGCATGCGCTCGATGTTCTCGTGGGTCCATTTGGCGGGATGGACCCCGACCTCCATGGCCGCGTTCTCCGCCGGCAGGCCGAAGGCATCCCAGCCCATCGGGTGCAGGACGTTGTAGCCCCGGGCACGCTTGTAGCGGGCGAGCACGTCGCCGAGCGTGTAGTTGCGCACGTGCCCCATATGGATACGCCCGGACGGGTAGGGAAACATCTCGAGGACATAGTATTTGGGCCGTGAAGGGTCCTCCTGCACGCGGAAAGTCTCGCGCTCGGCCCAAATGGTCTGCCATTTCGCCTCGATGTCTCTGGCGTTGTAGCGCGTCATGCCGTGCCGTCTTTGTGGCGCTCCGAGCCGGGCGCACGATCATGTTCGCGACCGCGCTGCCGTGCAAGCGCCTTCGCGCTTGCGGCAGAGGCCGACGCGTTCCTGTTTGCGCCTAGGGTGCGGTGGCGATGCGCAGCTGGCGCGCGCGGGTCAGGATGGCGTTTTCCAGGTCGGTCGCCGTTTCCTTGGCGACGGCCGCATCGCGCCACGACGCGGCGCCCTTGCGCTGCTGGCGGAACGCGGCGACCTTGAGGCCGTCCGCCCTGAGCTGGCGGTCGAGGATGTAGACCGTGATCTTGAATCGCTCGTCGGGGAACTCCGGCGGGCTGTACCAGTCGGTGATGATCACGCCACCGAAAGGGTCGGCCGAGGCCAAGGGCATGAAGGACAGCGTATCGAGCGACGCCCGCCACAGGAAGCTGTTGACCCCGATTCCGCCGCCGCCCTGCGTCTCGGGCCGGTCGGGGCCGCCGAAGGTGATTCCGCCGGGGCCGAACACCGACTCGCGCACCTCGCCGGTGTAGATGGTGGAGCGCTTTCCGTCCGAAATCGGGTAGGAGTATTCGCGCGGCAGGTCGCAGCCGACGAGCGCCACGAGCAGGAAGCCCGCGATGGCGCGCGCGGCGAGCCCAAAGCTCTCTCTGCGGATGCTCATGCCAGTGTATCCCCGACGCCCTGCGCGGCCCTTCTGCGACGCCCCTCGTGCCGCCCGGCTTGTTTGTCGGCCCATCTTACCCTGAACGCGGGTGTTTTCACAACGCCGTGATGGTCTGCGGCGGGCGCCGCCCGCGCCAAATGCGCGCCGCAAGCGCGCCGGGGGTGCGCGCTTGATGTAATCTCGATAAGATGCGCGCGCATCACGGTAGCGGCCGGTCCGAGACGGCGATGAGCGACAGTGCGGCGCCCCACCTTTCGCAGCTCCTCGATCAGGCGATCAGCCGCCACCAGGCCGGCGACCTGGCTGGCGCCGAGCGCGGCTACCGCCAAGTCCTGGCGGCCTCGCCGGGCCATCCGGACGCCCTGCACCTGCTCGGCATGATCGCGCATCAGGCGGGCGACAACGAAGGCGCGCTCGAGCTCATCGACCAAGCCATCGCCATCCGCCCGCTCGCGTCCACCTATCACGGTAATCGCGGCATTGTCCTGCTCGCGGCCGGGCGCGCGAGGGACGCCGAGGCGAGCCTGCGCGAAGCGGTCGAGCTCAAGCACGACGACGCGATCGCCCATTTCCACCTAGGAAACACCTTGGCGACGCTGGGGAATTTCAACGGCGCGGTCGCGAGCTTGCGCCTAGCGGTCGAGCATGCCCCCGACAACGCCCCGGCGCGCACCAACCTGGCGCTCGCATGCCGCTCGGCGGGCCGCTTCGACGAGGCCATCGAGGCGTACGGCGAGGCGATAAGACTCGATCCGGTGAGCGCCGAGCTTCACGCGGGGCACGGCTTCGTGCTGCACCGCCGGGGCCGGCTCGACCAGGCCGTCGCCGCCTACCGCGAGGCGCTGCGCCTCGAGCCCATGCATCCCATGGTGGCCGAGACTTGGGTCAACCTCGCCAATGCCTTGCGCGATTCGGGCGCGCTCGACGAGGCGATGGCCGCCTACGAAACCGCGCTGGCGATGCGCCCAGGCCTCAATCAGGCGCTCGCCGGCCAGGCCGACATCCACGAGCGCAAGCGCGACTTCGCCGCCGCGCGCGCGCTCCTGGTTCCGCTTGTCGAGGCCGGGAACGCAAGCCCGGCGATCGCCCTCGCCTACGGCCGTCTGGCCGAGCGCTTCGGCGAGCGCGAACAGGCCGTGGCCCTCATCGAGCGCATCCTCAAAGAGGGCGGGCTGCTCGCCCAGCAACAGCAGCTCCTCCATTTCGCCCTCGGCAAGCTCTACGACGACGGCGAGGCCTGGGATATGGCGTTCGCCCATTTTCAGACGGCCAACGACCTCTTCGAGACGAGCTACGATCCGTGGGACCAGTCCCGCGCATTCGCGGGCCTGATAGCGGCGTTCGCGCGCGACACCATGGCCGCGCTGCCGCGCGCGGGAGTCGCCAGCACGCTTCCGGTCTTCATCGTCGGCATGCCGCGCTCCGGCACCACTCTCGTCGAACAGATCCTGGCCAGCCATCCCGAGGTGACAGGCGGCGGCGAGCTGACCGACATCAGCGATATCGCCAACTCCTTGCCGGGCCGACTCGGCACCGAAGAGGACTACCCCGATTGTATCTCCGGTCTGACCCAGGCCGTTGTCGATGAGTGCGCGCGCCGCTGTCTCGGCCGTCTCGCGGCCATCGGAGGCGGCGCAACGCGCGTCACCGACAAGACGCCGCTCAACTTCTCCCACCTCGGGCTGATCGCGCTGCTGTTTCCAGGTGCGGGCGTGATTCACACGACGCGTGATCCCCGGGACACCTGCCTGTCGTGCTATTTCCAGAATTTTGGCGAACGCCACGGGTACAGCCGGCATCTCGCCCATCTTGGGACCTTCCACAACGACTACCGCCGTATCATGGCCCACTGGCGCGAGACGCTGGACGTTCCAATCCTCGGCGTCGCCTATGAGGACCTGGTGCGCGAGCCGGAGCGGGTGAGTAGGGAGATCGTCGACTTTTGCGGACTCCCATGGGATGAGGCGTGCCTGCGATTCTTCGACAACCCGAGATTCGTGGGCACGGCAAGCTACGACCATGTGCGCCGCCCGATCTACACGGCCTCGCTGGAACGCTGGCGCCACTACAGCCGGTATCTCGAGCCGCTGCTGGCCGCGCTGGGCGGTGACGGCTGATCCCATGAGGCGCAAAAGGGCGCGCCAGAGGGCGTGCCCGATAGTTGCCAAATCGCAACACTGCGCGAAAACTGGCATAAGCCGCGCCCGCGGCACTTGACGCAAAGGCAGCGAACAGGCTCTATGCTGCCAGTTGATGACAGGCCGCGCGCCTTGGGGGGTGCGTTGCCGTTTCATGGGAGAGGGGTAACAATGAAGAGACTGCTCTTAGGAACGACGGCGCTCGTGGCCGCAGGCGCGATCGGCGCACCGGCACAGGCCGCCGACCCGATCAAGCTCTCCCTGGGGGGCTATTTCCAGGCCTACTGGGGCTACGCCAACAAGGACGACGGTGCCGGCGAGGCCGGCGAAAACCGGCGCAATCATGGCTTCTACCGTGAGGCGGAAATCTACTTCCGCGGCGAGACGGAGCTCGACAACGGCATCACCGTCGGCGTCAACGTCCAGCTCGAGGCCGAGGTCTGCGCCGATCAGATCGACGAAAGTTATATTTACTTCGATGGTGCGTTCGGACGCCTCGAGTTCGGCGCCATCGACGGTGCCCATGCCCGTACGCACGTCTTCAACCCGTCTGCCTTCGGCGGCGGCGGACCCGACTTCGCGACCGTCATCTGGCCCAACACGCCGGTCGACAACCAAGTGGGCAGTGTGGTTACCTACGGCGGTTACTTCGTGTCGGGCGACCGCGAGAAGGTGAACTACTTCACGCCGAGGATCGGCGGCTTGCAGGTCGGCATCTCCTACATGCCGGAGTTCTGCCAGGCGGGGAAGAAGAACTGCAAAAATACACGGCTACCGGCGGACAATGAGGCCGCACAGCAGTCGGAGATCATTGAAATCGGCGGCAACTTCCGGCAGAAGTTCGGCGATGTGAACCTCTCGATCTCGGCTGGTGCCTCGTCCGGCAATCTCGAGGCGCAAAATGCGGAGGCGACGCTGGAGGACCGGAACGATTGGTCCGTCCACGCCAACCTCGGCTTTGGCGCTTTCACCATTGGCGCAGGCTACCGCGAGGACGACCAGGGCAAAACGGGTGATACCAACATCGAAGCCTGGGCGGCCTCCGGCAGTTACCGAATGGGCGCAATGACTTTCGGGATCGGCTACGCCAACCAGGAGGCGGGCGAGGACGGACTCTCGGTTCTCGGCATCGGCGTCAACTACGCCTATGGTCCGGGGATGACGCTCAGGGCCGGCGTGAAGAACTACGACTGGCACGACAACGCCGGTACCGCCACGGCGGAACAGACGGCGACCACGGTCACTGTCGGCACGCGCCTGAGCTTCTAGCTTACGCCAACATCTTCAGAGATGGGGAAGGGCGGACTTCGGTCCGCCCTTCTTTTTGTGCGCACATCCGTCAAGCACAGCGTTCAAAGGCATGGTGGGGGGTAACGGGTAGGGGCGGGTGTCAAAACCGCCCCTACCTCACGTCTTACGCACGCGGTCCTCGGACATTGCGCGGGGCGCCCGATCCTACTTAACGCATCGGCCCCCTTTCCCCTACCCCCTCCCACAAGGGGAGGGGGGATCATGGGGTGAAATCATCTCCTCCGGTGGCGCAAATCGCCTCCTGCCGACTCGGCGTTGTCCCCTCCCCCCTTTTGGTGGGGGAGGGTTAGGGAGGGGGGTCTCGCCCAACCCCGGAAAAGCTGGCTGCCGGGGCCGCGAACGCCTAGAGTGCCCGGCGCGAACCGGGCGGGCGAAACCAAAACAGCGTATCGATTGGCCATGGGCGGCATCATTTGGCTCGCCTCCTACCCCAAATCGGGTAACACCTGGCTGCGCGCCTTCCTGCACAACCTATTTCTCGACACGCTAGCCCCGGCGGACGTCAACGACCTCGGCCGCTTCACCCTGGACGATGCGGCCGACTCCTGGTACGAGGCCGAGGCCGGCCGTCCCGCCAAGGGCTTGAGCCGGGCCGAGATGGCGGCGCTGCGCTTGCGCGTGCATGCGCGCATGGCGCGGACCTCGGCCGACTCCGTGTTCGTCAAGACCCACAACTATCTTGGCGAGGACCAGGGTGTCCCGCTCATCACCATGGACCACACCGTGGGCGCCATCTACGTCGTGCGTAACCCGCTCGACGTGGTGGTCTCGATGGCCCCGCACTTCGGCCTCACCCTCGATCGGGCGATCGAGGCGCTGAACGACCGCGACTTTGCCTCGGTCTCGCACAATCAGCACGTGGTGATCGGCGTCACCTCGTGGTCGAACCATGTGAAGAGCTGGACCCAGCAACCTCATGGGGGGCTCCACGTTGTCCGCTACGAGGACATGCAAGCGACGGCGCAAAAGACGTTTTCCGCGACAGCCCGGTTCCTAGGGCTGTCGCCGCCGCGCGAGCGGCTCAAGCGGGCGATCAAGTTCTCCTCGTTCAAGGCACTGCGCCAGCAGGAGGATCGTCACGGCTTCGGTGAGCGCAGCCCCCACGCCGAGCACTTCTTTCGTGTCGGCAGATCGGGCCAATGGCGCCAGGCACTCAGCCCCGCGCAGCTCGACGCCGTGGTTGCCGCCAACGCCGAGCAGATGGAGCGCTTCGGCTACCTGCCCTGACCGGCGCGACGGTCTATGTCGGCGATCACGAAGTCAACGAGCGGCGTCGGATCGGCGGCAAGCGCGCCGACACAAGGTACCGGCTCGGCGAGCAGCAGCCGCTCGGTCAAGGCATCGTCGCGCCGCCTCGGCACTTCCGGCAACACATCGAGCGCCACGCCGAGCGAGCCCATGCAGCCAACCCTACCGTCCACAGTCTGGCGCAGCTTGGCGAGCCCGCAGGGAGCGCGGCAATGGGGCCCCGCGAAGGGTACCGTCCAGCGCGCGAGGTTGGTAAAGCGGCCCTGCAATACCTCGCCCGGTGCTGAGGTAAACACGGCGACCCCTGGCGTTACGAACAGCTTGGTCATGTGGGCCGGGCCACTGTCGGCCAACACCGCGTAGTCGAACGACTCGATCGCCGCGAGCAGCTCGGCGATCGAATCGAACGCGTCGATGATTTCGACGTGGTCCGCGAGCCTGCCCGCGAGCACCTGGCGGTAAAGCACGCCCTGATGCTGGTTGCGGTTGAGGCACAGGGTCACGGCGCCGCGCGGCGCCAGCGCCGCGCACAACGCCTCGGTGACCGCCGGCGGAAGCGTGCGCAGCGGTGACGACGCCAGCGGCAATATCCCGATCCGAGCGCCATCGCCCTGCACGAACGGGCGCGCATCGGGGCCGTAACGGCGGGCGGGCTCGAGCTCGAAAGCCTCGAGCAGGTCCGCCTCCATGTCGACCGGGCAAACTTCGATGTCGCGCCGGCTCTCGAGCTGGCCGAGATCGATGACCACGTTCCAGCTCGCCAGCTCGCGCCGCTCGATCCACAGGGGATAGACGGTAACGGCGTCGCTGGTGCGAAAGATGTCGACCGCGGCGCGCGCGCAAAAGACCCCAATCTCGCCCGGCGCATGGCGCTCGATGAAGGCCTGCAGGAACAAGAGCGTCGCCACGTTGCTGCCGAGCGCCTGGGAGGGCAGGAGGAACAGCACCCGCTTGCCGGCATAGTAGGTGTGGGCCCAGCGCTCGCGGGCCAGCGCCCGAACCTGGCGCCGCGTGCTGAGGATTCGGAACTGTCCCGGGTTGGCGGCGAGCGCGCGATTGGCGAACTGTTCCGAGGTCGTGAAAAAGCGCTCACCGCCGCGGCCGTGCTGGGCTGCCTCGGCCGAGGCGTTGGGTTGGCGAAAGTGGAAATCGGCGGTCGCCGCGAACTCGAGCAGCGGCGTCGAGGTCACCGACCGCGCCGCCGTCCCGCCATGCGAGGGGGCACGCCCCTGCGTCACGTCGGGCCCGAGGCCGGCTTCACGGCGCGCAGGACGATGGTCGTCTCGACGATGACATTGTTGTACATGCGGGCGGCCTTCGTGAGTTCCGCCGTCTCGATCTCGCCGCGCTGGAAGCGGCCGCGCCACGGCTCATCGGGCACGAAGCTCACTGAATCGATCTCGAAATCGATACCGGTCTCGAGGCCGAGCGGCGAGTTGCCCAGTCCCTTATCGATCCACTCGCGGTTCTTGGCCTGCGAGAACAGCTCGAGCCCGGCCGGGGTGATGGCGCGAACGTGGGTCGGATCGTTGATGAAATGGTCGTGGCGCGGGTGCGGCACGGTGACCGTGGCCGTGCCCCCGGGCTTGAGGATGCGCCACATCTCCTTGATGGTGCCGAGATAGGCGCCGGGATCGGCGCCCAGGTGCTCGAGAACGTGCTTCAGCAGCAGTTCGTCCGCGGAGCTGTCGGGCCACGGCCACGGCATGGCATCGAAGTCCAGCAGCTGATCGGGCTCGCAGGCCGGATTCCTGTCGACGTTGACGTAGCCCTCCCTCTTGTCGAAGCCGCAGCCGAGGTTGAGACGCATTGCTTTGCCGACCCAAGCGGAGTGCGCCAGTCTAGTCCGGGGCCTTCGCGGCGCGCAAGGAAGCGGGCCGCGACGGCAGTCGGTCGCTTGACTTAAAGGGCCGTCGTCGTCTTTCTTGCGCCGGTCGGCGGTTGCCGGACCATTCTTTAACCAAGCGATGGCGCAGAGGGGGTGCGGCCGGCGTGAAAGAGCCCGTCGCCAAGAAGAAGGAGCATCGTCTGCGGGCGCCCGTTGAAGCCGCTCACGCGGCGCGCGCGGTTCTCGTCGTTGGTCGCGAAGGCGCTGCCGCCGCGCTCGACGCCGCGCTCGCCACCCGACGGCCTGGGGCTACGCCCATAGTCAGGCTTGAGTACGGCCGCTACCGCCTCATTGAGGCTAACGATCATCCCGGCATTCTCACGGCCGTTGCCGCGAACGGCGTCGTCGATGCCGCGATCTGCGTACTCGACGACACGACCGAAGACGCGATTCGTGGGCTGGCGGCCATTCTCGGCCAGTTCGGCGTCTCCCCGCTCGGCGTCGTCGCGGCTGGCGAGCGCCCAGTCGCCTCCTTGTTCGAGGTGCACGGCATCGCGCCCCTGTTCGTTCTGCCACTTGATAGCGACGCCGCATCCCTTAAGGCGGCGCTCGGCGAGCTCGTTTCCGCGGCGCGTAGAGAGGCACCCTTGCGCGCCGTCATCGAGGCCGCGAGCGAGACCGAATCGGGCGCCGCCTTGACCGCTCGCGTCGTCAGCGGCCGCGTCGGCGTGGGCGATCGATTGGTACTGTCGCCGTCGAATCGCGAGGCCGAGGTCGTGCGGCTGCACGTTGCCGGTCGGCCGGCGGGCGAGGCCGACAGAGGCGAGCTCGCCGATCTCGACATCGATCAGCACGTAGTGCCGCGCCCCGGCGACCTCGCGAGCCACATGGTCACGCTACCGGTAGAGACCGACGTCTTCCTCGGGCAGTTGTGCTGGCTCGGCGCGACGCCGCCCGCGGCCGGCGCCAGCTACACGCTGCGCCTCCACGGACGCGAACTGCCCGTCAGCGTGCAGTCGGTCTCCGAAAGCGAGCCCGCCGGAAACCTCGAGGCCGTGCTCCGCGTCTCCGAGATGATCGCCCTCGATCCCTTCGAGGCGTGCGCCGCCACCGGCCGGTTCCTGCTCTACGACGACGGCGTCCTGGTCGGCGGCGGACGCGTCAGCATGCGCGGCTATGCCGACCAGCGCGATCTGATTACGGTGCGCGCCACCAACGTCGCGCGGGTCGAGCATCGGGTGAGCGACGACATGCGGGCCGCCCGCAACGGCCACCGAGGTGGCGTCCTGTGGCTCACAGGACTGTCGGGATCCGGCAAGTCGACGTTGGCCATAGCGCTGGAGAAGGAGCTGTTCAGCCGCGGCTACCATATTCATATCCTCGACGGCGACAACGTGCGCCATGGCCTCAACGCCAATCTCGGGTTTTCCCCGGAGGATCGCGCGGAAAACATTCGCCGGATCGGCGAGGCTGCGGCGCTGTTCGCCCAAGCCGGCATGATTACGGTTACCGCCTTCATCTCGCCCTACCGCTCGGACCGTGACCGAGCGCGCGCGGCGCTGCCCGCGGGGTTCCACGAGATCTACGTCAAGTGCAGCCTGGAAACCTGCGAGACCCGTGACCCCAAGGGTCTCTACAAGAAGGCGCGGGCCGGCGAGATCGCCGACTTCACCGGCATCTCGGCGCCCTACGAGGCGCCCGAGCGCGCCGAACTCGTCGTCGACACCGCGCAATTCAACGAGACCGAGTGCGTCGAACAGATCGTCAGCTACGTCCTCGCGCATTTCGCGTTGCGCACGAACTGAGCGCCGCGCCGCCCGCAAGGCCGCTTATCGCCGCAAGACCCGCGGCGCCGCTCGCCTTGAGGCGCGGCGCGGTCCGGGCATCGATCCCACCCAAGGCGATAACCGGCAAGGGGCTGGCGCACGCCAGGGCCGCGAACCGGACGGGACCCAGGGTGGGGGCCCCGGGATGGCTCGCCGTCGTGAAAACGGGGGCGAGCAGGGCGGCGTCGGCACCGGCGCGGTGCGCGGCAACCAGTGAAGCCCGCGAGTGGGCGGCCACGGTGATCAACCAGGTCGGCCGCCGCCGGCGCCAATCACTCGCGCGCCTGATCTCTCGCTCGCGCAGGTGGATGCCGCCGGCGCCGACAGCGGCGGCGAGCCTGGCGTCACCGGCGACGAGTAGCACGAGACCGCGCGCGCGGCACAGCCGAGCCAGCCGGCGCGCGAGCGCGGCGCGCCCGGCGGCACCGTAGTGACGCAAGATGACCGCGCTCCCGCGCGGCAGGCGCCCGGCCGCCGGGACGGGGTCGACGAGGCGCTCGGCATCGGTGACGAGGACCAGCGACGGCAACCGCCGCGCCGCGCCGCGGGGCGCGTTGAGTTGACGGGCGATCGCTGCTAGCCTCATGATCTGAGCCGCCGACACTGCCATGGCCGAGGCCGGCCTGCAAACCTCCGCCCCCACTCATGATGTTGCCGCCGGATTGACGGCTGTGCGTGAGCGTATCACGGCGGCCGCTCGGGGATGCGGCCGCGACCCCGGCAGCGTAGAGCTCGTGGCCGTCACCAAGACCCACGCGTCGGAGCGCATTCTGCCGGCACTGGCCGCGGGGCAGCGCCGTTTCGGCGAGAACCGGGTGCAGGAGGCCGACGCCAAGTGGCCCGCCCTCAAGGCGGCCCATCCCGACATCGCCCTCCATCTCATCGGCCCGCTCCAGACCAACAAGGTGGCCCAGGCGGTGGCGCTGTTCGATGTCGTCGAGACCCTCGACCGGCCCAAGCTAGCGGGCGCGCTGGCCCGCGAGATGGATCGCAGCGGCCGTCGACCCGAGTGCTTCGTCGAGGTCAACACCGGCGAGGAGGAGCAAAAGGCGGGCGTGTGGCCGGAAGCCGCCGATGCCTTCATCGCCGCCTGCCGCGACGACTACGGCCTTGCGGTCGGTGGACTGATGTGTATCCCGCCGCTCGAGGAGGAGCCGTCGCTCCACTTTGCGTTGCTTCGCGAGATCGCACGCCGCAATGGCCTGACCAAGCTCAGCATGGGCATGAGCGCCGATTTCGAGGTGGCGATCGCGTTCGGCGCGATCCACGTGCGCGTCGGCACCGCCATCTTCGGCCCCCGCGGCGCCTAGCGCGCGACGTCACGACCGTCTGGTAACCTGGTCCCACAGGAAGGCGGCTCATTATTGGCCCCTTCCCCTGTTCGATTCGTCCCCCTTCCCCCTCCCACGAGGGGAGGGGAAATTATGGTGCGATGTCAAACTCTTAGCCCTCTCCCTCGATGGGGGAGGGTTGGGAGGGGGTGACGCGCGGACCCGCGCAAAAAGGTAACTAGGCTAGGCCCGCACGAACAGGCTATCGGCCGCGCTGGACTGCGCGAGAATCGTTAGAAGATCCTCGCGCGCAACGGCAATACAGCCGCGCGTGCCCGCGAAATCCGGCGCGGCGACGTGGAGGAAGATGGCGCTTCCCCGCCCGGGCGCCACGGGGTCGTCGTTGTAGCCGAGGACGGCGACCAAGTCGTATAGGCTGTCCGGGCGCCACAGCGCTTCGCTATGTCCCGAATGGGGCAACTTGACCGGCCGGTTGTAGGCTGCGTCACGGGGGTCGTCGCACCACGCATCGTCAGGCGCGAGCGCAGCCGCTTCGAGCCGAGTGGCCGGGCGCGCCCTGCGGTCCGGACGAAAAAGGACCCGGCGCAAACGGTGATAGCCCGTTGGCGTCGCGCCGTCCCCTTCGCGTTTGTTGTCCGTGATGCCGGCGGCGCCAATGGCGCATCGGTACGCGCGGCCCCGCCAATCCAGCCGGCCATCGGCTGCCACCGTGATGAGCGCCATGCCCCGCTCCGGTCAAGACCCAGTCAGTATAGCTTTGCGCTCGGACCTATGGATTCGCGGCGTGAGGCGTAGAGCCTAAGGCGCTGGGCGAGTTCCTGGGCGGTGAACTCCTCCGCCCGACGCTTGCGGCCCGTCTCGGCGTGAGCCTCGACCTCCGACGCCGTATCCTTGACCGCACTCACCGGCAGCGACAACGGCGCCTTCAACATTGGCTGCCACACGGCGATGCCGCCGGCCTGTGCCGCGGAAATCGTGGGAACGCCGCCCTTTGAGCCGGCTACTGCGCCCTCGGCCGCGGCTTGTGCATGTGCGAGGATCAGTACGGCCGGTACCGGGGTCGCGGCGCGGGCGGCCGGGGCGGCCGGGGTGGGCACGGCGACTTGCGGGGGCGATGCGGGGAGGGGCGTGACGGAGAGCACGAGCGGCGTTCGCGCCGCGGTTCGTACGGGCGTGTTGGCGGCGGCGGGCGTCGCAGCGGCAGCCACGCGCGTGCCTTCGGCCGCTGGCGTGCCGTGGCCCAACAGCACCAGGAGGTGCTCACCCGCGTCGGCGCCCGTGGCCCCCTCGATCACCGAGTTGATCATGGCGCTGGCGAAACCGATGGGGCCGCCGAACAGCGCTCCCCCCATCAGGCGAGCCGAGGGCGCTATGGTGTCGCCGGTAAGCGAGCGGTACAGGGTCGAAACGACCGGGATGTGCTGCAACGGATTGATGATGTCGAGGACATCGGCGAAGGTGAAGCCGTCGTCGCCCCAAAACCCGTCGGCCTCCGCGGCCGCGGGCGCGTCAGTCCCGCTGGCGGCATCGCCAGTACTGGCGGTGCCGGCGGCACGGGACCGGCCCGGCTCGCTGGCGCCAAACATGAGGCCGTCGCGGCGGATCGAGTCGGCGTGGTCGCTTCCGGTCTCGCTATCGACCGGGCCAATGCTCATGGTACGGTGCTCCTCATTCGCGTGTAGCAAACCGCGCGCCAGTCCGCGGGGCGAAAAAGTGGCGACATCTCAAATGGTTAAGACAACGCCGCCGATACGCGCGGAAGGCGGCGCGGCAAATGCTGCCGTTTCCGGCCGGTGCGCGCCGGGGTGACGCACTACCGGGACTACGATCGAGCCGGTCTCGATGCCCAGTACTACATGCGCGGGCTCATCCCGGAATGGGCCGATTTCTTCAAGAAATGGGGCGAATCGAGCCGCGACGCGCGGCACCAGCGCGCGGCTCACCTCGACCTTGCCTACAGGGGCCGGCGCCGACGAGCGGGTCGACGTCTTCCCGGCCAACGGCGAGTCGCCGGCGCCGCTTCAGGTATTCATCCACGGCGGCTACTGGCAGGCGATGAGCAAGGACGACTTCAGCTACGTCGCGGATGGCATCGTCGATGCCGGTGCGGCGCTGGCAGTGATCGACTACACGCTCGCGCCCGCCGCCGACATCGACGAGATCGTCCGCCAGAACCGGGCCGCAGTGGCGTGGCTGTGGCGCCACGCGGGCGAATTCGGTGCCGACGCGGATCGCCTGTTCGTGTCCGGCCACTCGGCGGGCGGCCACCTGGTAGGCATGATGCTGGCGACGGACTGGCCCGCCATCGAGCCCGACCTGCCGCCCGATCTGATCGCGGGCGCGTGCGCGATTAGCAGCCTCTTCGATCTCGAGCCGATGCGCCTATGCTACGTGAACGACAAGCTCGGGCTCGACGAGGCGCAAGCTCGCCACAACAGACCGATACATGTGTCGCCCAAGCACGCTGCACCGCTCATTGTCGCCGTCGGCGGCGACGAGACCGATGAGTTCCGGCGCCAGTCCGAAGCCTATGCCGCGCGCCTGCGGAGCCTCGGCCATCCCGTGCAAACGATGACACCGGCGGGCGACAACCACTACACCATCGTCGATGGACTCGGGCGCGCGGACCACGAATTGACGCGCGCCATGCTGCGTCAGATGTCGCTGGAGTAGTTCCGCGACCGTTACGGTTGGGTACATCGATCACACAGCTCAACCCGGCGGCGAGCGGTCCTCGCGCGCCCAATATTTGGCGCTCGCCTTGTTTGGCGTTGTCCTCGATGCCATTTGGATGTATTAGGCGGCACGGAAACCAGCATGAGCGCGACCAAAAAGGTA
This sequence comes from Alphaproteobacteria bacterium, assembly GCA_965261735.1. Lineage (GTDB taxonomy): Bacteria > Pseudomonadota > Alphaproteobacteria > SHVV01 > SHVV01. The sequence goes on along the minus strand of OZ253470.1, from coordinate 2,534,134 downwards.
CTTCTCGTCGACGACGACCTGTCGCTTCGGGCCTCGCTCGCCGAGCAGCTCGAGATGCACGAGGAGTTCTCCACGGTTCAGGTCGAAAAAGGCGCGCAGGCGCTTGAGCGCGTCAAGGCCGAGCACTTCGACCTCGTGCTGCTCGACATCGGCCTCCCCGATCTCGATGGGCGCGAGGTGTGCCGCATGATGCGCCGGGCCGGCGTCAGTGCGCCGATCCTCATGCTGACCGGCGCGGATACGGACTCGGACGCCATTCTCGGCCTCGATTCCGGGGCCAACGACTACATCGTCAAGCCATTCCGCCTCGGCGTGCTGCTGGCCCGCATCCGCTCCCAGCTGCGCCAGCACGACCAGAGCGAGGATGCCGTCTTCAACATCGGTCACTACACCTTCCGGCCGAGCGCCAAGCTTCTGGTCGACAACGAGAAGGAGCAGAAGGTCCGGCTCACCGAGAAGGAGACCTCGATCCTCAAATACCTCTATCGGGTCGGCAACAAGGTGGTGCACCGCGACGTGCTGTTAAGCGAAGTGTGGGGCTACAATGCCGGCGTCACCACGCACACGCTGGAGACCCACATCTACCGGCTGCGTCAGAAGATCGAACGCGATCCCGCCAACGCCGTGCTCCTGGTGACCGAGCCCGGCGGCTATCGGCTGGTTCCGTAGGCCGGGCCCGAGGCCCGCACGCCTCTCAGCGTCCCTGAAACCTGGGCTCGCGTTTGGCGCCGAAGGCGGCTTGGCCCTCGGCGGCGTCGGCCGAGCCGAAGACCCTGACCACCGCCTCGCGCGCCTGGTTCTCATCGAGCGCGCCTTGCGATATGCCGTTGATGAGGCGCTTCATCGTCGCCAGCGCGAGCGGCGCCCCGGCGCTCAAGCGCGCCGCCATCGAGCGCGTGGTCTCGGCGAGCTCGTCGGCGACGACGAGCCGGTCGAGGAAGCCGATCTCCGCCAGGGTTTCAGCGCCCAACTCCTCGCCGGCAAGAAGCAGGCGGCGCGCGAGGCCGGGGCCGAAGCGCTCGACCAGGCGACGCACTCCGCCGACATAGTAGGCGACCCCAATTCGCGCCGCGGGGACCGCCAGGCGCATGCCGTGGACGCCGACGCGAAAGTCGCAGGCCAGCGCCAGGTCGACGGCACCACCATAGGCGCTGCCGTTGAGCGCGCACAGGGTGGGCACGCTCAAGCCCGCGATGCGATCGGCGATCTTCTCGAACGGGTTCGCGCGCCAGTCGGTGGCGGCGATGCCGGCGATGTCGAAACCGGCGCTGAAGGTGGCGCCGCTGGCGGTAAGGACCAGCACGCGCACCGCGGGCGCGGCGGCCGCCTCGTCGAGGACGCGATCGAGGCCCGGCAGATCCGCGGGCTCGATGACGTTGTGACGGTCGGGGCGGTCGAGCGTAATGGTCGCCCTGTCGCCGGTCACCTCAAGCGATACGAACTCCTTCATCGGCGCCATCGATCACTATTCGCGGCAGGATACACCGCTTTTTGTCCCTTCAAACGCTGCATGACGGCCTCTAACCTGGCCCAACCCCCTCATCGGTCACACATCGCGACAGAATATTGGCTGAATTCGGCGCCGATTCTCCTATATGACTACATTACCGTGTCGATTAACCCTGCATCGTCCACGCGCGGGAGGTGATGTGGCCGCCAAGGAGGATTTTCTCGTCCGTTTTTGGGGCGTGCGCGGCAGCGTCGCCTGCGCGGGCCCCGAAACGGTCCGCTATGGCGGCAACACCTCGAGCCTCGAAATCCGCTGCGGCGAGCATCTGCTCATGTTCGACGCCGGGACCGGCTTTCGCAAGCTCGGTGATTCGCTACTCGCCGAAGCGCCACTCGATGCCGATCTGTTTCTCACTCACACCCACTTCGACCACGTCGTCGGCCTGCCCTTCTTCAAGCCCGCGTTCAACCCCGACAATACCTTTCGCATGTGGGCCGGCCATTTGATGCCCGAGCTCAATCTGCGCATCGTGTTGTCGGAGATGATGATGGCGCCTTTGTTCCCGGTGCCGCTCGAGATCTTCGCCGCAGAGATCTCGTTTCGTGATTTTCGCATGGGCGAAACGCTCAACCCCAAGCCCGGCGTGACGCTGCGCACCGCGCCCCTCAGGCACCCCAACGGGGCCACGGGCTATCGCGTCGAATTCGCCGGCAAGTCGATCTGTTACCTGACCGACACCGAGCACGTCGACGGCGAACCCAACCAGAACATCCTCAACCTTATCGAGGGCGCCGACATAGCCATCTACGATTCGATGTTCACCGAGGAGGAGCTTCCCCGGCGCCGCGGCTTCGGCCACTCGACATGGGAGGAAGGGGTTAGGTTGTGCGACGCCGCGGGGGTCAAGCAGTTCGTCGTGTTTCACCATGACCCCGACCACGACGACGCGTTCATGGACGAGATCGCAGCCCTGGTCGAACAGCGCCGGCCGGGCTCGGTGGTGGCCCGTGAGGGTATGGTGCTGAGGCCGTGATTGCGGTGGCCTGAGCGGGGGCAGCGGTGACGCCGCGCCGCCTCGTGATGGGCCTGGCAACGGTCCTCGGGCTCGCGCGCCGGGGCTTTTTCATCCCCTACCGTTATGCCGCGGCGCTCACGCCGAGCGACGTTCGCCGGCGCTATGAGTCGACGGCCGCGCTCTTTGCCGCGCGCGCCGGGGCGTTTGCCGAGATGCTGTCGCTCATCGATCGTTATGCCGCAGAGTTGCGCGCCATCGGCGGCGAGGCGGCGCCCGCGCCACGCTGGGCGCAGGACTGGTTTCCGCGCCTCGATGGGGCTGCGCTCTATGCCATGGTTCGCCATCATCGGCCCGAGCGCATCGTCGAGGTGGGGTCGGGCCATTCGACGCGCTTCGTCGCGCGCGCCGCGCGCGACGCCGGTATCGCGCGCGACATCACCGCCATCGACCCGGCCCCGCGGGCGGCGCTCGCGGGTCTCCCCATCACGCTCATTCGCTCCACCGTCCAGGGCGCGGGCGGCGCCGGCCGCGCGGCCTTCGCGGCGCTGGCCGCGGGCGACATGCTGATCGTTGATTCGAGCCACGTGCTGATGCCGGGCAGTGATGTCGATGTACTGCTCAACCACGTCCTGCCCGGCCTCGCGCCGGGCGTGCTCGTGCACCTGCACGACATCTTCCTGCCCGACCCCTATCCCCCGGAGTGGGCGTGGCGCGGCTACAACGAGCAGCAGGCGGTGGCGGCGCTCCTTCAGGGCGGTGGCTGGCAGCCCCTGTTCGCCAGCCACTACGCTACGCAGGCCATGGCCGATCGCGTCTCGGCGTCGGTCATAGCCGAGCTGCCGCTCCCCCCAGGGGCCTACGAATCGAGCCTGTGGCTGCGCAAACGCGAACCCTAGGCGCGCCTATTTGTAGGGGTCGGCGGCGTCGCGCAGCCCGTCGCCAAAGAAGTTGAGCGCGAGGACCACGATGATCACCGGGACCACCGGCAGCATGAGCCACGGGTAGAGGGCGACGACGTTGATGTTCTGGGCCTCGTTCAGCAGCACGCCCCAGCTCGTGATCGGCGGGCGCAAGCCGAGACCGAGGAACGAGAGCGCGGTCTCGCCGAGAATCATCGACGGCACCGACAGGGTCGCCGAAGCGATCAGGTGGCTCATGAAACTGGGCAGCAGGTGGCGCACGATCACGCGCGACGGCGGCGCCCCGAGCAGGATCGCGGCCGTGCAGAAGTCCTCCTCGCGCAGCGCCAGAAGCTTGGATCGGACCGCCCGGGCGAGGCCCGTCCAGTCCAGGAGCCCGAGAATGATGGTGATCCCGAAATAGATGAAGATCGGGCTCCAGGTCACCGGCAGCGCCGCCGACAGCGCCATCCACAGCGGCAGCTCGGGGAACGAGCGCATGATCTCGATCAGCCGCTGCACCGCGGTGTCGACCCAACCCCCGTAATAGCCCGACAGGCCGCCGAAAAAGAGGCCGAGCAGGAAACTCACGGTGATGCCGAGCAATCCCACCGAGAGCGAGATGCGCGTCCCGTAAACGATGCGCGAGAACATGTCGCGGCCCAGGCGGTCGGTGCCGAGAAGATGGAGCGTGCCGCGCTCGGCCGGGCAGAAGAAGTGGAAGCGACCCTCGATCTGGCCCCAGAAGCGGTAGTCGTCGCCGCGGCAGAAAAAGCGCACGCGCTGCACCTTGGCGGGGTCGGGCGTGTACTCGCGCTGCAGGGTCGTCATGTTCAGGCTTCGCTTGTAGCCGTACACGAACGGCCCAACGAACGCCCCCTCATGAAACAGGTGTATCCCCTGGGGCGGCGCATAGATGTGGCGCGCATCGCGCGTGTGCAGGTCGTAGGGGGCGATGAACTCGGAGATGAAGATCGATAGATACGCGACGAGAAGAATCACACCGGCGATCACGGCGATGCGGTGGCGCCTGAGCTTCCACCACATCATCTTCCACTGCGACGCCATATAGAAGCGCTCCTGCGCCGGCGTCATGGCCTCGACGGAGTAGGGATCGAAGGGCTCGGCCGAGACGTAGTGGTCGAGCGGCCCGCTCTCGCGCTCCCACGCGGTGGTGCTCATCGCATCGTTCCCCCGCCGAGCCGGATCCGCGGATCCAGCGCCGCCAGCGCCAGGTCCGAGAGGAACATGCCGACGACGGTGAGCATCGCGAGCGCCATGAGGAAGGAGCCGGCGAGGTACTGATCCTGAGATTGCAGGGCCTGCAGGAGCATGGGTCCGGTCGTCGGCAGGGACAGCACCACCGATACGATCGCCGCCCCGGAAATGACCTGCGGCAGGAGGCTGCCGATGTCGGCGATAAAGGGGTTCAGCGCCATGCGCAGCGGGTATTTCAGCAGCAGCCGAAAGGGCGGCAGGCCCTTGGCGCGGCCGGTGGTCACGTATTGCTTTTGCAGCTCGTCCAGGAGATTGGCGCGCAGGCGCCGGATCATGCCGGCGGTGCCCGACGTGCCGATGACCACGACCGGCACCCAGAGGTGCGCGAGGACCGAGCGCGCCTTGGCCCACGTCCAGGGTTGGTCGAGATACTGCGGGTCCATGAGCCCGCCGATCGCGGTCCCGAAGGTCACGTTGGCGAAGTACAGCAGCACCAGGGCGAGCAGGAAGTTGGGCGTCGCCAGGCCGAGGAACCCGATGAACGTGAGCGAATGGTCTCCCCAGCTATATTGGTGTGTCGCCGAGTAGACGCCGATCGGGAACGAAACGACCCAGGTGAAGACGATGGTCGAGAACGAGACCAGGAACGACAGCCACACCCGGTCGCCGACGACGTCGACGACGGGCAGGTCGAACTCGAAGGAGTAGCCGAGGTCGCCCTGCAGCAGGCCCGAGAAGCCGTTCTCGCCCGGCCACACGCCGGCCCAAATCGCGTATTGCATGACGAGCGGCCGGTCGAGCCCGTACTGGCGGCGCAGGAATTCGATCTTCTCGGTGTTCGCCGACTCGCCCTGTGCCTGCATTTCGGCGATCTGGTTGGATAGGTAGTCGCCGGGAGGCAGCTGGATGATGATGAACGTGAGCACGCTGACCGCGAACAGCGTGGGGATCATGATGAGGATGCGGTGAACGGTGTAAGTAAGCATGCGGAGGTCCCGGCGCGCGCGCCACGGCCTAATCGTCGGTGGCGAACCAGAAGGTGTCTGGCCGGTAGACCCCGAACTGCGCGCCCGGGTCCCAGCCGTAGACGGCCTCCTCGGGAACGTTGCGCAGGCTGTTGTGTACGATGATCGGCTGGCGAACGCCGCTGATGACACCGATGGTGAACATCTGCTCCATGTGGATCTTGAGCATGCGCGACCAGATCTCTTCGCGCTCGGTGCGCGTCGTCGCGTTGCGCCAGACGTTGTTGAGGCGCAGGAGCTCGGCCGCGGGCTCCAAGTCTGGCGGCTCGCCGGCGCCGCCGCTGGTTTCGTAGTACTGGCCCCATTTCGGCCACTGCAGGTTCTGCTGCGTGGTCGGGGCGAGTTCGGCCGGGCTCATGTCGGCCGAGGGGACGCCGTTTTCGAAGCCGGTCCACACCGACATCATGGTTTGTCCCGCGAAGATTCGGTTGCGGAACACCTCGCGCTGCGAGGGCCGCGTGAACAGGCGTATGCCGATCTCCCCCCAGGTATCGTGGATGAGCTCGAGGATGTCGGTTTCCTCGGTGTTCTCACCCGCGGTTTCGACGATGATGTTGAGCGGACGTCCATCCGGCAGCTGGCGGATCCCGTCGCTCCCGCGTTCGAGGCCCATCTCGTCGAGAATCGCGTTCGCCTTGTCGATGTCGAACTCGGTCCAGGTAACCCGGTACTCCTCGCGGAACAGCGGGCTCTGCGGCAGGACCGTATTGTTGCTTTCCAGCGCCAGGCCGAAGAACAGCACCTCGTTGATGAGCGTACGGTCTATGGCCAGCGATATCGCTCGCCTGAAACGCACATCGCGAAAAACGCGGCGCCACTCCGGATCGCTGATGTTGAGATTGGGGTAGAGCGTGAAGTGCGACCCTTTGGCCTCGCTCCACAGACGGGTGGTGAAGTCGTTGCGCTCCTCATTCGACTTGAGGAAGGTGTAGTTGCTGAAGAACACGTGGCGCGCTTGAAGATCGACCTCGCCCGAGCCGGCCTTGGCGGGGATCAGCTTCGAGTTGGCCTGGACGAGGATCACCCGGTCGATGTAGGGGAGCTGCTGCCCGCGCTCGTCGACGCGGTGGAAGAAGGGGTTGCGCTCGCCGATGAAGCGATTCGCCGGCGGCCGTGTCGTGTTGCGCCACGGCTGCAACGTCGGCATGTCGACATTGGCGAACTTGTAGAGCTGGTCCTTGCGAAAGTGCAGCGCCACCCAGTCGCGCTGGCCCTCGGCCTCGACCATGTCGGCGATCTTCTGCTCCCCGGCGTAGCGCATGTGGAACTGCTTGAGGTAATGCGCCGGGCGATAGACGAAGAGCGGAGTGGCACCGGCGAGCGCCGAAAGGAAGTAGGGGTTGGGCTGGCTCCAGGTGTAACGGACCGTGGTCTCGTCGATGACCTCGAACACCGGGCGCTCGCCGTCGACCAGCATGACGTGCGGGGGACCGCCTGGTGAGAGCTCCTCGTTGCCGGCCACGTCCTCCCAGAAGTAGCGGAAATCCTCGGTGGTCAACGGGTGCCCGTCCGACCATTTGTGGCCGGGCCGGAGCCGGAAGGTGAAGATTCGGCCGTGCTCGACCTCGAAGGACTCGAGGATGTCGGGCTCGAGCTCGAACTGATCGCTGTAGGCGACGAGGCGGGCGTAGCCGTAAACCACCAGAAGGCGGACGTCCTTGGCGCGGCCCACAAGGGTGCGAAGCTCGCCGCCGTGTTTGCCGACCGTCTTGCCCTTCGTCAGCGCCACGACGCGCGGCGAGTTGGGCAGGCGCTCGGCTATTGGCGGCAACGTCCCCGCCGCGATCGCCTCTTTCAGCATCGGCGTTTCGACAAACGGTGCAGCGGCTAACGGCAAGGGTAGTGCCAGCCCGGCGAGGATCGCCGCGACAGCGAGGGCCTTCGGTAAAGCAATGGCAAGCGTGCGGCTCATGATGCGAGTTCCCTCAACGAGCTGTTTTCGGCGGCCCGCACGTAGTGACCGTCGCCGACATGGACCAGACCCGGTTCCCGCCCGCCATCGACCGTGAAGGGCGCGGGCCACGCCGCCGGGTCCGAGGCGCGCCCCGCCATGAGCGCGCTCAAATCGAGTCGCGCCTCAGGATTGGGCTCGGGCACCGCGGCGAGCAGCGCCTTCGAGTAGGGGTGTATGGGCTTGGTAAAGAAGGCCGCGCGTGGCGCCAGCTCGACGACGCGGCCCGCACACATGACGGCAATGCGGTCGCAGATATAGTCGACCACCGCCAGGTTATGCGAAATGAACAGATAAGTGAGACCGAGTTTGGACTGCAAGTCTTTGAGAAGATTAAGAATTTGGGCCTGTATCGAAACGTCGAGCGCGGACACCGGCTCGTCGCAAATGAGGAGCTCCGGCTGGAGAGCGAGCGCCCGCGCAATGCCGATGCGCTGTCGCTGGCCGCCCGAGAAGCTGTGGGGATAGCGCCGCAGGTGGCGCAGGTCGAGCCCGACCAGTGTCATGAGCTCACGCACGCGCTCGATGCGCTCCGCCTCGTCGCCAATGCCGTGGATGACGAAGGGCTCGTTCACGATGTCGAGCACGGTCATGCGCGGGTTGAGCGAGCCGAAGGGGTCCTGGAAGATGTACTGGACCCTGCGGCGGTAGTCCTTGAGTTCAGTTTCGTTGAGGCCTAGCACGTCGATGGGGCGGCCGCGGTCGTTAAAGACGATCTCCCCGGAGTCGGCGCCAATCGCGCGCATCAACATCTTACTTGTGGTCGTCTTGCCGCAGCCCGATTCGCCGACGAGAGCCATGCACTCGCCACGATGGATTTCGAAGGATACGTCGTTGACGGCGGTCGCCGTAGCCCCGGCGCGGCCGCCAAACCACTCCTTCTTACGGATGGTAAACGCCTTGCACAGGTTCTTGACCTGCAGCAGCGGGGTGCCGTTGTCGCTCCCGTCGGGCCACGGTTCCTTGGCCGCGAGCAGGCGTCCCCCTTCGGACTTGATCTCGCGAATCGGCACCAGCCGCTCGCCGCGCTTCATGTTGAAGCGCGGCACCGCATGGAGCAGCGCGCTCAGGTAGGGATGGCGCGAGCGGCGAAAGATGTCGTCCCGGCGACCATGCTCCACCACCTTGCCGTGGTACATGACGACGATTTCCTCGGCCATGTTGGCAACGACGCCGAGGTCGTGCGTGATCATCAGGATCGCCATGCCGAGCTCGGTTTGCAGATCCTGCATCAGCTTGAGGATTTGGGCCTGGATCGTGACGTCGAGCGCGGTGGTCGGCTCATCCGCGATCAGGATTGCCGGCCGGCACACGAGTGCCATGGCGATCATCGCGCGCTGGCGCAGGCCGCCCGACAGCTCGAACGGGTAGGTCCTGAGCGCCGTGTCCGGATCGGGGAAGCCGACCAGTCGCAGCATGTCCCGGGTCGCGTCGGTGCCCGCGCTCTTGCTCGCCTGCGTGTGCAGATGAAAGGCCTCGCCGATCTGATTGCCGATGGTATGCAGCGGGGATAGCGACGTCATCGGTTCCTGGAAAATAATAGAGATGCGCCCGCCCTGAAGGCTGCGTAGTGCCCTGCTGCCGCGCTCGAGCTCGGCGATGTTCTGCTTGCGCCCCTCCCCTTCGGGGTCCATGAACAGAATCTCGCCGCCGGCGATGGATGCGGCGGTCGGTAGAATGCCCATGATCGACTGCGCGACGACGGACTTGCCCGAGCCCGATTCGCCAACGAGAGCGACGGTCCGGCCTTCGGGGATGCGGAACGAGACACCGTCGACCGCGGTGAGCGGGCCGCCAGCGAGCTCGAAGCAGACCTTGAGGTCGCGAACCACCAGCACGTTGCCCATTTCACCGCCCTCCGAGCCGTGCCGGGGTATCGTGCTCCAGGTTCGGCAAGGCCGAGAGATTGGTGTGGGTCGTTTGGCTCACCACGACGTCGCGCGCCTGCGCCTCGGCCAAGGCGTAGCGCACGATCGTATCGAACCCGGCGAGCGCGGAATCGAGGGCCAAGGCGCGTCCCCGTCCTCTAACTCGCAGTTGCATCCACCCTCCCGATCGGTCGCGACGCGTCGAAAAGTAGCGCAGCTCGACGCTGCGAAGGTCTTCCCAGTGCAGCGACGACCCGAGCGGTCCGATCGCGCGAAGACCTGCCTCGGAAAGCTCGAAACGGGTCAGCTGGCGTCTCACGGTGCGCAGCGCGAAAAGCCCGAACAGCCCCGCGAGCACGATCAGAACATAACGCACCGCCGGTGAAGGAAAAGCGAACGCGAGTGGCCCCGCGGTCAGCGCGAAGCCGACCGCGGCGCGCCCGTAATCGGCCCGGAGAGCGGCCAAGGGGTAGCGCAAATCGGTCACGATGGAACGTTAAAGATTTGTGCGGCCGATATCCAGCGTGTTGCGCCGTGCTCGCGGGTGAGCGCAAACAGGTGCTCGAGAAAGGCCCACGCGGCGCCATCGTGAACCAAGTGGTGGGTCAGGAGGCCCGTGGGCTCGTCGGCGTCCGCCGTGCCGAGGCGCCGGGATTGGAGATGACGCACGAGGCGCTCGCTCGCCGTCGCCGTGCCGATAAATCGGCGCACCTTCCAATCGATGATGTCGGCGTGAGTGTTGACCGCGACCAGGCCCGGCGCCGGCAGCGCGCTGGCGCGCGGGCCTAGCGCCGACAGGCCGGCAAAACCAACCGCCGGCAAGTGCGGCACGACCGCGGCGGCGATGCGGTTCCACGGTGGCACGAGCAGCGCTATCGCTTGCTCGCCAAACAGCTCGGTGAGCCGCGCGCGGCCCGCGCTGAGCTCGGCCGCGGCCTCCTCAGGATCGCGACTCGGGCACAACTCGCACTTGCGCTCGCCCGGCGCCGCGCGATTGAAGTGGTCGTAGCCGTGAACGGCGACGGCGACTTGAGCGGATTCGGCGATGCGTGTCGCCAAGGCGGGCTCGGCCCGAGCCGGGATCACGGCCAGGCATAGCGGCACACCATGGCGCTCACCATGCGCGATCAGCGTATCGAGCGCGCGCGTCGGCGCCACCGCGTCGTCGTCGCGCCACCACAGGGTGGCCGTGCGCCCCGCCGCGGCCCAGGCGTCGAGCTCGCCGCTCAAGGCGCGCCAACCTACCACCCGACCGCTGCCGCCCACGTGCTGACCAGGCGAGCGCTTTGCGCGGCGCCGTCGGTATCGATCCCGGCGAGGCTGCCGGGTGCTGAGTCCATCGCCCGCTCCACGGCCCCGGCGAGGGCTTCGGGCCCGAGTTCAGCCTCGGCGACGAGGGTGATTCCCCCGCGCCGAGCAAGGCGCGCCGCCCGCAGCGGCTGCTCGGTCTCGATGCCGCCCGAATAGGGGACGACGACGGCGCGCACACCTGCGTGCAGCACCTCCAAAACCGTATTGTAGCCGCCTTGGCTGATCGAGAGGACGGCGTTGGCGAGCAGCGTGGTGAAATCCGGGCGCGCGCGCTCGACGACAATGCCGGCCGCAGCCGCCGCGCGAAGCGATCGAAACGTCGGCTCGGGCACCTTGGTTCCGACCAGCACCCGCCACACCGCGTCCTTGAGGCGCGTGCGCGCCCGCGCGGCCATGGCCGCTCTCAGCAGCGCCTCGCCCACCGCGCCGCCACCCGCCGAGACGACGACCTCGCCGAAGCCGGGGCTTCCGGGCCCTTGCTGTACCTCGCTCCGATCGACGACATAGCCCGTGTAGTGGCACTTGGTAGCGATCCGATCGGCATAGCCGAAGGTCTCCGCGAACGGGACGAAGCGCGGATCGCCATGAACCAACACGTGATCGAAATGGGTCTCCACGAGGTCGCGCATCTCCTCGTTCCGGCCTGGTTTGGTGCGGGCGACCAGGATATCGCGGACGGACGACACAATAACCGGCCGTCGGGCCGCCGCGGTCGCCGCATCCAGCAGCGGCATCAGCTCGAAGCGCATCTGCCGACGTCCGAACGGGAAAAGCTCGAGCAGCAGCACGTGCGGCTGCACCTCTTGCCAGGCCGCGAGCAGCAGGGCGCGCCGCCTGTCGCGCCAGGCGTCGTCGATCGGCGCGCCGCCCTCGTCCACGAGCTCGTTGAAACGGAGGTCGGTGGCGCGCACCGGCGGCAGCTGCACGAGGTCCGCGCCGCCGAGGTCAAGGCCCGGCACCTCGTAGCCGCCCGACACCACCGTGACGTCGAGCCCCGCGGCGACGAACGCGCGCGCGAGTATCGCCGCGCGCTTGAGATGGCCGATGCCGAGTAGATGCTGGACATAGAAGAGGGCACGCCGGCGGCTCATTCCCGGCCCTCGCGGGCCGCGCCGAGGGCGAGGTTGACGCGCTCGATGGCCGGGTTGCCGTCGCCGTCGAGCGAGAAGGCGTGCGCGGCCCGCCAGTCGAACTTGACGGGCGGCTTACCCATCATGTCCCAGTTCGCCGCCAGGGCGAGGATCGCGCGAATCACGCCCTTGTGCGTGACCGCCACGGTGGCCTCGCCATGCGCGGCCACATCGGCGAGCCAAGGCCGCAGCCGCGCCTGCACCTGCCTCGGGCTTTCGCCGCCCGTCGGGGTGAAATCGAGTCCACGGGCCTCGTTGGCCGCCATCTCGGCGCCGAGGTCGGTGCGTAGCTCGGCCAGCGTTCGCCCCTCCCACTCGCCCCAGTCCATTTCGATCAGGCGAGGCTCGATAGCTGCGTTCGTGCCCGCGAGGAGCCGCGCTGTCTCGACGGCGCGCCGCAGCGGGCTGGAAATCCAACGCGCACTCCGAAGCTCGGTCGTGACCGCGCACCCGGCCAGCCGCGCCCGACCTCTCGGGCTGAGCGGAATGTCGGTGCAGCCTTGAAGGCGCCGCGCCTCGTTCCACGCCGTATCGCCGTGGCGAATGAGGCTGAGGCGCGTCACGAGCTGGTGCGGGCGGCAAGGCCCTCGCCGGCCCGGGTCAGCGCTTGCTCGAGGAGCGCGCCCGCGCGCTCGACGCTGCGCTCGCGCGCGACGATGGCGGCCGCCGCCTCGCCGAGGCGCCCGCGCAACGCGGCATCGTCGAGCACGCGCGCGATCAGCGCCGCCAGCGCCGCGGGATCGTGGGGCGGCGCGAGGAGTCCGGTGGTTCCTTCGGTAACGACGTCCGGCACGCCGCGCTCCCTTCCTGCGACGACGGGCACGCCGGCCGCCTGCGCCTCGAGCAGGGCCATGCCATAAGCCTCGCCGACCGCCGGCCAGACGAAGAGGTCGGAGGCCGCGTAGATGGGCGGTAGCGAGGCGGCGGGGCGGGCGCCGGCGAACCTGACCCGTGCCTCGCCGAGCCCGGCAAACGCCGCTTCGACCGCCTCGCGCGCCTCGCCCTCACCGATGACCAGCAGGCGCCACTCGCGGCTACCAAGCTCGGCCAGGGCCGCGGCCAACTCGACATAGGAGGCGAGCTTGTCGCCGGGGCGCATCATCGCCACCGCGAGCAGCCACGGCGCCGCGGCATCGAGTTCGAGTTCGGCCGCCAGCTCCCGGCGCGACGCCTCGCGATGGAGCGCGGCCGCGGCGAACGGGCCGGCATCGAGGAAGGGCGGCAGATAGGACAGCTTGTCCGCCGGCTCCACAATCGGTGCCACGCACTCCATGTCGTGGTAGGTGAGGCAGATCACCGCGTCGGCGCGCGAGATCGCCTGGGCCGCGGCGCGATGTCCGATGCGCCACGGTCCGCGCGCGCGTTTGGGCGCATTGGAGGGCTCGGCGACGATGTAAGGGATGGCGAGGGCATCGGCGACCCTCGGGCCGAGCCAGTCCGGCGCCTTGTAGTACAAGTGGTAGGTGAACCACGCGTGCGGGCGTCGATCCTCGTCGAGGGCCGCGTAGCGGGCGATGAGGCGTTCGGCCTCGGATTCGCCGGCCGCCACGAGTTTGTCCTGATGGTCGGGATCAGCCTCGCGCTGGAAGCTACGAAAGCCCGAGGCGACGGCGACCTCGTGGCCGGCACCGCGCAGCGCGGTCATCAAGAGCCGCGCCATGCGACGATCGCCCGAGGGCACCTCGTGCGAGGGCGGCTTGAGGGGCGCATAGAAGGCGATCCGCATGAAACCTCAGGTGCCGAGGCCGAATTTCAATGCCAGGCGATCGATGCCGGCGGTCAGGGTAAAGCCCTCGCGCACGCGCGCATAGCCGGCTTCGCCGAGCGCCCGGCGCCGCGCCGGATCGCGGATCAGCTCCGCGATCGCAGCCGCGAGGACCGCCGGATCGTCGGGCGCGACGAGGCGCCCCGTAACGCCGTCATCGACGAGCTCCGGTATCCCCGAGACCCGCGAGGCAATGCATGCGAGCGACTGCGAGGCCGCCTCTAGCAACACGTTGGGCAGTCCGTCGCGGTCGCCGTCGCGAGCGATCCGGCTCGGGTGGATGAACAGATCGGCGGCGCGGTATTGGCGGAGCACCTCGTCGTGGCCCTGAGGCCCAAGCCAGGTGATGCGCGCGCTGAGCCGCGCCGCCTCGGCCGTGCGCCGGAGGCGGCGCGACAGCGGGCCGCCGCCGACATGGACGAGCCGCCAGCACAGCTCGGCCGGCACCAGCGCCAGCGCCGCAAGCAGAGTGTCATAACCCTTTTTCTCAACGGCGCGCCCGACCGAAAGCAGCATGACGGGCTCCTCGGCCCGGCCGCCGTCGCGCGCGGACAGCGGCTCGTTGCGGGCCGGGAAGCGCGCTTCGTCGAGCCCGTGATAGACGAGCTCGACCTGCCCCGGCGGTGCGAGGCGCGTCAGGTGGCTGTGGTTGGCGGCGCTGCAGGTGACCGCCCAGGCGCAGGCCTCGAGCTTTTCGGTCTTCTCCCAGTCGGCCAGCGTCCAGATGTCCTTGGCGTGGGCCGAGCATGACCACGCCAACCCGGTGAGAAGGCTGCAATAGCGTGCGACCGAGGCCGGCGTGTGGATGAAATGGGCGTGCAGCCGGTCGACCTTGGCGGGAAGCTCGTGGCTCAGAACCAGCGCCTGACCGAAGCGGCGCACGCGGTTCGGCGTCGGATCTCGCGCAAGGTCGCGCCACCACGCCGCGCGCGCCGCGCGATAGCCGCGCCGCCGCCGCGCCTGGCGCCACGCCCGCCACACGCGAAGCGGCTCCTGGTGCAGGTATTCCGGCAGGTACAGCACGCTCGCCTTGATGTGGCCGTGGAGCGGATGGACCTTGCGGTCCGTGGGCCGGCGCAGCGAGACGATGGCGATATCGAGCCCGCGCCGCTCGAGGGCAAGGATTTCCTGCGAGATGAACGTCTCCGACAGGCGCGGATAGCCCTTGAGCACGAAGGCGACCGTCGCGGTCAAGGAATGGCCCTCAGGCGCGGTGCGGAATGACCGTGGTGTCGTCGCTTTCCGCCCGCCGCGTGATCCAGGGCTCGACCAGCCGGTTGACGTTGACGAGGCCCTCCAACAGCCCGGAGACCACGACCTCGCTCGGCCGGCGCTGGCGGGGCAGAGCCCTGAGCGCCTCGGCCATGACCTCGGGCTGGTAGTTTCCGTCGTCTTCGAGCATGCGGGCGAGGCCGAGTTCGTGCGCCCGCGAGGCCCGGATATACTGCTCGCGCCGCGGCACCGTGCGCGGAACGATGACCGCCCTCTGGTCGTGCGACAGGATTTCGCAAAAGGTGTTGTAGCCACCCATCGAGACGATGCCGGCGGCATCGCGCTCCAGGTTCTCCATGTTCGGGTCGAACGTGATCGCCTCGACCCGGCTGAGGCGGGCGGCGCGCTCCTTGAAACCCTCCTGCAGCTCGGGAACCATGAAGGGCCCCAGCATCAGCAGCGCCGGGTACGGCAGCATGGGGTCGGTTTCGTAAGCGCGCAGCACCCACTCGATCAGCCCCTCGCCGTCGCCGCCGCCGCCCGTCGTCACCAGCAGATAGGGCCCGCGCGTGATCTCCGAAACGGGCGTCGTCGGCGGCGTGCCCGAGGCCGAGCGCCGCAGATAACCGGTATAGGCGATCTTGCGTAGCACGTCCTTGGGTAAATCGAAGTAGGCGAGCGGCTCCCAGATCTGCGGCAGACCATAGATCCAGATTTCGTCGTAGTAGTCGCTGAGTGCCGGAACCGCATTCTTGCGCTGCCACTCGGGGACCAGGAGCGTGGGTTCGTCGAGCACGTCGCGCAGCCCCAGGACGATGTGGGTGCGGCCGCGTTCCTTGAGCTCGCGCAGCGTCTCGTGGACCTCGCCGCGCAGGCCCAACGGCTCCTTGTCGACGATGAACACGTCGGGCCCGAAGGTCTCGGCCGTGCGCTGGATGATCGAGGAGCGCATCTCGAGCGTGTTGCCGATGTCGATGTGCAGCCCGAGCGCCGTATATTCGCCGTCGCGCAGCTTGATCACCCCCGGGATGCGCACGAAATCGACGCGGGCGCGAAACGGGAAGCTGCCGATGATGGGCGAGCCGGAGAGGATGAGCACCGAGAGGTGCTTGTTGTTCTCGACCAGGGAGTGGGCGATGGTGCGACAGCGGCTCAGATGGCCGAGACCGAACGTGTCGTGGCTGTAAATGAGAACACGCGCACCCTCGGCGCCGCGCGCCGCGCGCCGTTTTCCCCCGTCGTCGGACATGGGCGCCACTATCGCACAGGGCCCAGGGCCGCGAAATAGGTTTTTGTGGCGCTACCGCGGCGTTTACCGACCTCGCCGGCTGGTCTACAGTTGCGCCGGCCGGCCCCGAGATCACGGCTTTTTGGGGGCGCCGGTGGCCAGTACAGGGCGAACGCATGGAACCGGGTATATTTAAGTACATCTTGCGCTACAGCCTGCGCCAGCAGGTCACTTTGACGATCTTCGCCGCGGTCTCGTTTCCCTTCCTTTACGCCTTCTATGAAGTGCCCAAGGCCATCGTCAACGGCGCCATCCTGGGGCGCGCCGAGCCCTATTCCCTCTTCGGTAACGACCTCAGCCAGACGACCTACCTTTTCGTCATGTGCGGGCTATTCCTCGCGCTGGTGGTGATCAACCAGGCTTTCAAGTACATCATCAATGTTTACAAGGGGTTGACCGGCGAGCGCATGCTCAGACGGCTGCGCTACGACCTCTACAGCCGGGTGCTGCGCTTCCCGCTGCCGACGTTCCGCAAGATGTCGCAGGGTGAGATCATTCCGATGATCACCCAGGAGGTCGAACCGCTCGGCGGGTTCGTCGGCGACGCCTACTCGCTGCCCGCCTTCCAGGGCGGGCAATTGATGATCATTCTCGCTTTTCTTTTCGTCCAGAACCCGGTGATGGCGGCCGCCGCCGTGGCGCTCTATCCGCTGCAGCTCTACATCATTCCCAAGTTGCAGATGCGCGTGAACCAGCTCGGCAAACAGCGCGTGCAGCTGGTGCGGCGTTTGTCGGACCGTATCGGCGAGACGGTCCAGGGGGTGCAGGAGATCCATGCCCACGACACGTCGAACCTGGCGCGCGCCGAGTTCTCGCACCGACTCGGCAATATCTTCGACGTCCGCTACGAGATCTATCGGCAAAAGTTCGTTATCAAGTTTCTCAACAACTTCATCCAACAACTCGGGCCGTTCTTCTTCTATTCGATCGGTGGCTACCTGGTCATCGACGGTCAGCTCGAGATCGGTACGCTGATGGCCGCGATCGCCGCCCATAAGGATCTGGCGGCGCCCTGGAAGGAGCTGCTTCGCTACTACCAGATGATGGAGGACGCGCGCATCAAGTACGACCAGGTAGTGAGCCAGTTCGCGCCGCCGGGCATGCGGGACGAATCGTACCAGGCGCCCGGTGAGGCGGATGTCGAGCGGCTTACCGGGGAGCTTGCCACCGCCAATCTGACGCTCACCGACGATCAGGACATGAACGTTCTCGACGCCGTCTCGGTCAAGCTCAAGCTCGACGAGCACATCGCCCTGGTCGGCTCCAGCGGCAGCGGCAAAGAGGACCTTGCTTTACTGATGGCGCGGCTCCTGGAGCCGAGCAAGGGCCGCATCACCGTCAACGGCACGGATCTAGGCGAACTTCCCGAAGCCGTCACCGGGCGGCGCATTTCCTACGTCGGCCAGGACGGCTTCGTTTTCGCCGCCTCCCTCGGCGACAACCTCTTCTACGGCCTCAAGCACCGCCCACCCGACGGCGCCGACAATGACTCAGGCAGCGACTTCGCCGACGAGGCCGAGCGGTCCGGCAACTCGACCGCCGACATCGAGGCCGACTGGATCGACTATGGCTCGGTCGGTGCCGCAGGCCCGGAGGAGCTCCGGGCCTACGGCCTCAAGGTGCTCAAGCTCGTCGGGCTCGACGAGGACGTCTACCGCCTGGGCCTGCGCGGCACGGTGGATCCCAAGAGCCAGTCCGAACTCGCCGCGGCGGTCCTGCGCGCACGAGTGGCGTTGCGCGAGCGCATCAAGGAACCCTTGATCGCCGCGCTTATCGAGCCCTTCGACCGCACCCAGTACAACACCAACGCGACCGTCGGCGAGAACCTACTGTTCGGCCACCCCGTGAAGGACGTGTTCAACGTCGAGCGGTTGGCCGAGAACGCCTACGTGCTGTCCGTCCTCGACAAGGTCGGGCTCACCGCCGACTTGCTGTCCATCGGCTATCAGGTGGCGGCGACGATGGTCGAGCTGTTTGCCGACCTGCCGCCGGACCACGAGCTCTTCCAGCAGTTCAGCTTTATCAGTTCCGACGATCTGCCGGACGTGCAGGCGATGATGACGCGCGTCGACCGCGATCACCTCGACACGTTGGGCCCGGAGGACCGGACCAAGCTGCTCTCCCTCCCCTTCATGCTCATTCCTGCGCGCCACCGCCTGGGCCTTATCGACGAGAACATCCGGCCCAAGCTCCTGGAGGCACGCGAGGCCTTCCACCGCGACCTGCCCGAAGACCTCAAGGACGCGGTCGAGGTGTTCGATCCCGAGGAGTACAACAGCGTCGCCAACATCCAAGATAACATCTTGTTCGGTAAGATCGCCTATGGTCAGGCGCATTCGAGCGAGCGCGTCGGCGAGTTCGTCTCCGAGGTGGTGCGGGAGCAGGGATTGCGTGACACGGTGATCGAAGTCGGACTCGGCTATAACGTCGGCATCGCCGGTTCGCGCCTGTCCGGGGCGCAGCGGCAAAAGCTGTCGATCGCTCGGGCCGTGCTCAAGCGGCCCGACATTCTCATCGTGTCCGAGGCGACCGCGGCCCTGGATAGCGCGTCCCAGGGTAAGATAATGACGAACCTGCGCCAGGAATTCGCGGGCCGAGGCCTCGTGTGGTCGCTTCACCGTGCCGATCTCGCCCAAGACTTTGACAAGGTGCTCGTCATGAGGGGAGGCAAGGTCATCGAACAGGGGACCTTTGCCGAGCTCAACCATGACGGCACGCATCTGAACGAGATGTTGGCGGCCGAATAGGGCTGCCGGGAGAACTGCCTTGAGCCTCACCGAGGAAGTCGAACTACTGCGAAACATCCCGCTGTTTGCGCGGATCGAGCCCTCCAAGCTGAAGCTGCTGGCGTTCACGAGCGAGCGGCTGACATTTCATCCCGGCCAGGACCTGATGGTCCAGGGCGACATCGGCGACGCCGCCTACATCATCATTGACGGCAATGCCGATGTTATCGTCAACACGCCCAACGGGCCGCTGACCGTGGCCAACGCCGGCAAGAACGATTTCGTCGGCGAGATCGCGATCCTATGCGACGTGCCGCGCACGGCCACGGTCAAGGCGCAGGGCGAACTGACCGCGCTCAAGATCTCCAAGGATCTGTTCTTCCGGCTGGTCGGCGAGTTTCCGCAGATGGCGGTCGAGATCATGCGTGTGCTGGCGCTGCGCCTGGAGAAGATGACCTCGCAGTTGATGAAATCGGCGGCCAACAACTAGCGCTGGTGACGGTTTCCGCGGGCCATCGCGCGCCACGGCGGCGCAGCCGCCTCGACAGCTTCATCGCACGTTTGCGGGCCCAGCGCGTCTGCCTCGACGCGGCGGCCGCGCTCGT
Organism: Alphaproteobacteria bacterium; assembly: GCA_965261735.1. Taxonomy (GTDB): domain Bacteria; phylum Pseudomonadota; class Alphaproteobacteria; order SHVV01; family SHVV01. The sequence goes on along the minus strand of OZ253470.1, from coordinate 2,514,671 downwards.
CCGCGAGCTGCCGGGACCGGTGCTCGAACTAGGGCTCGGCAACGGCCGCACCTACGATCATCTGCGCGCCCTGTGCCCCGATCGGGCGATCTTCGTCTTCGACCGCCACCGCGCCGCCCATCCCGACAGCACGCCCGATTCCAGCCATTTCATCCTCGGCGATTTCTCTGAAACCCTACCGGCCGCGCTGGCGCGGACCGGCGCGCCCGCCGCGCTCGCGCACTGCGACATCGGCAGCGGCGATCGTGAGGCGACCGGCGAGCTTGCCGCCTGGCTCGGCCCGGTGCTTGCGCCCCTGATGGCCAGTGGCGGCGTCATCGTCGCCGACCAGCCGCTGTCGGCATCTGCGCTGAGCGAGGTGGCGTTGCCCGAGGGCGTCGCCCCCGAGCGCTACTTCATGTACCGCGCCGACACCATCGCGCCCTAGACGCCAAGGTCGACGACGACGGGGACGTGGTCCGAGGCCTTGGGCCAGCCGCGCGCCTCGCGGATCACCTGCGCGCCGCGTAGCGCCGGCCCCAGCGTCGGAGTCGCCCACACATGATCGAGCCGGCGGCCGCGATCCGAGGCGGCCCAGTCGCGGGCACGATAGCTCCACCAGGTATAGAGGCGCTCGCTCGCCGGTACGAAGTGGCGGACCGCATCGATCCATGCCGAGGCCGACTGCAGGCGCGCCAGGTGCGCGACTTCCATCGGCGTATGCGAGACGACCCCCGTGAGCTGCTTGTGCGACCACACGTCGGTCTCGAGCGGCGCGATGTTGAGATCGCCGACAAGGATCGACTTGTCGCCGACCGGCTCGGCCTCGAACCACGCCGCCGTCTTGCTCAGGAACCTCAGCTTGGGGGCGAACTTCGGGTTGTGCTGCGGGTCCGGGACGTCGCCGCCGGAGGGGACATAAAAGTTGTGCACCACGATGCCGTGGGGCAAGCGCGCCTGGACGTGGCGGCAATCTTCGACCCCGCACCACTGGCGTGTCGCGATATCGGTGAGCGGCAGGCGCGAGAGAATGGCCACACCGTGATAGCTCTTCTGGCCGTGGACCGCGACATGGGCGTATCCCATGGCGCGCACCGCCGCGTGCGGGAAAAGCTCGTTCGCCACCTTGATCTCCTGGAGGCAGATCACGTCCGGCGCGAAGGCCTTGGTGACGCGGCGCAGGCCGGCCAGCCGCAGACGGATCGAGTTGATGTTCCAGGTCGCGATTCGTAGCTTGTCCGTGGCGGCTGGCATGCGTTTGGCGCCGCTAGAACAGGTGAAATGTCGTGCCGGTAATGCCGAGGGGCCAGCGGCCGACCTCGAACAGGTGGAACTTCAGCGCCAGCGGGTGGTCGGGCTCGGCCGCCGCGGCCAACACCAGAGCCGCGTGGTGGCACGCCTGCGTGGCGGCGCCCGTGGCAGCCCGGATCAGTTCCTCGTCGGCCATTCCGGCGCGCGCCGCCGCGGCCTCGGCGCCCGCGGGCACGACCTCGGCGGCAACGGCGGCGACGTGCGTCATCGCAGCGGCGAGCTCCGATTCCGCCACCAGGGTCAACGCATCGGTCGTGAGCGCGGCGCGGAGCTGCTCCTCGGCCTCCCACCACTGGGGGTTCCAGTTCGGGTTTTCGGCGACGATCTCGGCCTCGCCCCATCCGGCGACGTCGGCGATGAAGGTGTCGGGAAATCCGAGCGCCCCAAGGTAGGCCTCGGCCTCGGCACGAATCGAATCGTCGTGCGGTTGGCCAACGGCCTCGAACCAGGGAACGTGCTCGATTCGACGCGCGAAGCGGGCGACGGCGATGAGGTTGGCGAAATCATCGAGGTCGGGCATCTCATCGGGGTCGTCGTCGCTCATGCGTACGGCGCCACGTTGACGGCGCCCGCCTTTTCCGCCTCCGAGTAGAAGGGATCCGCGTAGCAGTGGCCGGGGGCGATGCCGCATCGCTCGAGCGCCGCGACCGTCGCCGCCACCATGACCGGCGGCCCGGCCACATAGGCGCTCCACCCATGCGGGCGATCGAGGTCCTCGGACACTGCGTCGGCGACCAGTCCCGTGCGGCGCCGCGTCGGCCGCGCCGGCTCGGACAGAACGATGTCGAAGGTCACGCCGTCGTGGCGCCGCGCCAGCTCGGCGAAATGCGGCTCAAGGTAGACGTCGGGCTCGTCGCGAACTCCGAGATAGATGTGGATGTCACGTTCGCGGCCCAGGCAGAGCGCCGTGTCGACGATGGACTTGATGGGCGCGAGGCCGGTGCTCCCGGCCGCCGCCACAATCGGGCCGCAGTGATTCTCGCGCAGGAATGCGGTGCCGAACGGCCCCTCCAGGCCGATCCGGTCGCCGAGCCGGAGATGGCGCGCGAGGTAGTCCCCGAGCGCCCCGCCGGGGACGCGCCGGAGATGGAACTCGAGCGCCGGCTCGCCGGGCCGGTTGGCCATGGAGAAGTCGCGCGCCGGGGCGCCGGGGAATGCCAGGCTCGCATACTGGCCGGGCGCGAACGCCATCGGCCCGCCCGCCTCGACTTCGAGCCGCATGATGGTGATGTCGTGGGTCGCGGGCTCGAGGTCGACGATGCGCCCGGCGAGCGTGCCGACCGCGTGCGCCGGCACGCCGTCGCGCAGCACGTAGGCGATCTCGCCGTCGCCGCGCGGCCGCGCCCGGCAGGCCAGGATGCGGCCCAGCGATTCTTCCTCGTCGGTGAGCGCGGCGCGATCGTGGTCGGCCAGGTCGAAGGCCCCGGCCAGCACCATCGCCTTACAGGTGCCGCACAGCCCGGTGCGGCACAGATGAGGGAAGGCGAGCCCCTCGGCTAACGCGCGCTCGAGGACGAACTCGTCGCCCGCCACCTCGATCGCCGCGCCCGCCTGGCGGATCGTGATTCGATGTCGCATGCCTCAGTCGGCCCGCTGGTCCGGGGTCGGGGGGTCGCGGAACACGAACAAACCCGCTTCCAGCGGCGCATTGGCCAGCACCTCGAACAGGGACACGCGCGTGGTCAGGCCCTGTGCGTCGATGACGTGCCACTGCCGCAGCTCGAGCGGCGGGTCGCTGAAGACGAGGCGCAACTCGCCCTGGCCCGGATTGTCGCGGTCGCGTATCGTCACCCGCAGCTGGCCCGGCCGGCGCTCCACGGCCGTGACTGCGACGCGCCCGGTAAAGGAGATCACGTCCTCGACGAGCAGGCCCACCGGCGTCGACGACAGCGGAAGGCGGTTCACCTGGCCGATCTCCTTGTCGTGGAACACGAGCCAAATCCCATCGCCTACGATCAGGACCGGGGTTGGCGGCGCATACTCGAAGCGCAGGCGCCGGGGGCGCTTGAGGAAGAAGCGGCCGTGCGCCTGCGCGCCGTCCTCGGCGACCTGCAGGAAGCGCCCCTGCAGCGTTTCGATGGAGTTGAGGTAGCTCTCGACCCGCCCGAGGTCGGCATCGTCCTCCGGTGTCAGGGCCGCCGCGGGAGGCGACGCCCACACCAGCACGCCGGCAACCACGGCGATGGCGCAGTTGCGCGTGAACTCGGGTCCCCTCGCCACGGCGGCTACTCGAACGTGTCGTGCGCCAGGACCTCGCGCTTGCCGGCATGATTGGCCGGCGTCACGACGTTTTCCTGCTCCATGCGCTCGACGATCCGCGCGGCCCGGTTGTAGCCGATCTGTAGATGGCGCTGAATAAAGCTCGTCGACGCCTTGCGCTCGCGGCACACCAGGGCCACGGCCCGGTCGTAGAGCTCGTCCGCCGGCCCGGTATCGAGCGGATCGAGGTCCTCGGGCGCCTGCGTCACGGCCTCGAGATAGGTCGGCTCGCCCTGGCGCTTGAGAGATGCCACCACGGCTTCGACCTCCTCCTCGGAGACGTAGGGACCGTGGACCCGCGTGATGCGCCCGCCCGTCTGCATATAGAGCATGTCGCCCGACCCCAAGAGTTGCTCGGCCCCCTGTTCGCCGAGGATGGTGCGGCTGTCCACCTTCGAGGTCACCTGAAAACTCACACGCGTCGGGAAGTTGGCCTTGATGGTGCCGGTGATGACATCGACCGAGGGCCGCTGGGTCGCCATGATAATGTGGATTCCGGAAGCGCGTGCCATCTGCGACAGGCGTTGGATCGTGCCCTCGATCTCCTTGCCGGCGAGCATCATGAGATCGGCCATCTCGTCGACGACGACGATGATGTAGGGCATCGGCTCGAGGTCGAGCTGCTCGTCCTCGAACACGGGGGCGTCGGTCTCGGCATCGAATCCGGTCTGCACCGTCCTCTTGAGGTCTTCGCCGCGGGCCCGGGCATCGGCCAGCCGCTGATTGAAGCTGGTGATATTGCGCACGCCGAGCCGGGACATGGCGCGGTAGCGCTCCTCCATCTCACGCACCGTCCATTTCAGCGCCACCACCGCTTTACCCGGATCCACCACCACCGGCGTGAGCAGGTGCGGGATACCGTCATAGGCCGACAGCTCGAGCATCTTGGGGTCGATCAGCACCAGCTTGCACTCGTTCGGCGGCAGCCGATAGAGCAGCGATAGGATCATCGTGTTGACCGCGACCGACTTGCCCGAACCGGTGGTGCCGGCGATCAGGAGGTGGGGCATGCGTGCGAGATCGGCGATCACCGGTGCGCCGGCGATGTCCTTGCCGAGCGCCAGCGTGAGCTTGGCCGTGGAATTCTCGTAGTCGGTGCTGGCCAGCAGCTCGCGCAGGTAGACCTTCTCGCGCGTGGCGTTGGGGAGCTCGATTCCGATGGCGTTCTTGCCCGGCACGACGGCGGCACGCACCGAGATGGCGATCATCGAGCGGGCGATGTCGTCGGCGAGGCCGATCACGCGCGAGGTCTTGGTACCGCGCGCGGGCTCGAGCTCATAGAGCGTCACCACCGGTCCCGGCCGCACCCGCGTGACCTCGCCGGTGACACCGAAATCCTCGAGCACCGCTTCGAGCAGTCGGGCGTTCTGCGCCAACGCGTCCTCATGGAGCGTGGCTTGGCGCATGCGGCTCCCCGGCAGCGCGAGCAGGCTGAGCGGTGGCAGCCGGTACTCGCCGGGCACGAGATCGAGCGTCGGCTGCGTCTCGGCCACGGCGCGCTTGCCCGCCTTGGGCCGCGCCGCGCGCTTTTCGACCCGCGGCTGGGCGCCCTCGCGGCGCTCGACGAGGGCATCCTCGGCGACGGCGCGAAGCCCGTCTGCGTCGGGGTCGGACGCGCGTCGGGCGACTACGTCCGGGTCGCGCCGGGCGCCGCCGCCGGTGCCGCGCCGAGGTGTGCTGTGACGGCGGCGCCGGACCAGCGCTCCCGTCGCGCCGGCGACACCGCGCCAGAGCCCTCGGCTGAGCCATAGGCCGCCGCGCGCCAGGCCGCGCCAGTCGGCACGGCCGAGGCCCAAGCCGTAGACGAGCAGCGGCACATTGATGAGCGCGAGCGCGAGGGTCAGCAGCGATGGCGCAAGCACGACGCCGGCCGCGTGGCCGAGCTGCACCAACTGGAGCAGCAGGAAGTGGCCGAGCCAGCCGCCGCTGCCGGTCGCCAGCGGCCATGCCTCGAACGCATCCAGGCTGGCCGCGAAAGTGGCGCCCGCGATCAAGACCAGCGGCATGAGCGCGACCAGCAGCCACACGCGGCGCAGGCCCCGATGGCTGCCGATGCGCCACGCCCAGCCTGCCAGCACCAGCGAAGGTAGGGCCCCTGCGAGGCCAAGTGTCTGCAATAGGAAGTCGGCGGCGAAGGCCCCCGGGCGGCCGATCAGGTTGGCGGCCGGACCGCCGGCGGCGTTGTTGAAGCTGGGGTCGCCAGGGGCGTAGCTGGCGAGCGCGAGGGCGAGCAGCACCGCCACCAGGAAGAGCGCGAGCGCGGCGAGCTCGGTGACCCGGCGACGCATGAAGTAGACGAGCGAGCGCGGCAGAAAGGTCGGCCGAGTCGTGCTCGAGGGCTGGTTCATGTCCGGTTACGACCGTCGAGGACGCGCCCGACCTCGGTGAGGGCGGTGGCGATTTCCTCGTTGTCGGCGACCAGCGCGATACGGACATAGCCCGCACCGGGATTGGTGCCGCCCGCGACCTCGCGCGCAAGGTAGCTGCCGGGCAGGACGCGGATCGCCGCCTCGCGCCACAGCGTGCGCGCCGCGGCCGTGTCGTCGCCGACGTCGAGCCACAGGAAGAATCCGCCCGGTGGCCGATAGAAATCGAAGCGGCCGTCGAGAATACGCTCGGCGATGTCGAACTTCTCGCGGTAGAGGGCGCGATTGGCCTCGACATGGGCGGAGTCGCGCCACAATGCGGTGGCGGCCTCGTAGACGGGCCGCGGCGTGGTCGCCGAGCCATAGGCGCGGAGCTCACGAAAGCGCGCCATGAGGTCGGGATCGCCGGCCGCGAAGCCGGAGCGCAGGCCGGGCACGCTCGAGCGCTTCGACAGGGAGTGGAAGGCGACAACGTTGGCCACATCGCCGTCGCGCGCGCACGCTTCCAGCGCTCCGGGGGGCGGCTCGCGGTCGTAGATTTCGGCGTAGCACTCGTCGACGGCGACGACGAAATCGTAGGCTCGGGCACGGGCGAAGAGATCGGCTAAGTAGTCGAGGCTGGCGACCGCACCCCGCGGGTTGGCCGGCGAGCACAAATAGACGAGCGCCGTCGCCGCCAGGGCCTCCTCACTCAACTGGGTGAAATCGGGCAGGAACCCGGTCTCCCGGGTCGCCGGCAGATATATGGGCTCCGCGCCCGCGGCCACGGCGGCTCCAGCGTAGCAGTGATAGAAGGGATTCGGCATTAACACGAGCGGCCGGCGGTTCGACTTCGCTTCCGGCACCACGAGCGGCGCCAGCATGAACAGCCCCTCGCGCGTCCCGGCCAGCGCGACGACATGGCGCTCGGGGTCGATCATGCCCTCGGGCAAGCCGTAGCGCTCGCCGAGCCATGCCGCGACGGCGGCGCGAAACGCGGCGGTGCCGTTGGCTGGCGGATAGCGGTCGTAGAGATAGCGGTTCGCGTTCAGCACCTCACCCACGAAGTCGGGGAAGGGATGGCGCGGCTCGCCGAGCGACATCAGCACCGGCTGCCCTTCGCTCACGGGTGTGATGCCGTCGAGCAGCGCCGCCAGACGCCTGAACGGGCCCTCGCCGAGAACGTCGAGGCGCTGGTTGTACATAGGGCCCTCGAGCCTCGCCGCGCACCGGGCTTTGAGAGAGAAAGCGCGTACAAAACACAAACAAATCTATCCGCGCGCGCCCGCCGATACAAGGGGTAGCCCTTGTGTACCTATCAACTACATCATGTGGCGGGGTGCGGAAATGCGGGCTCGGGTGCCGCGGCGGCTAGCGCCGTCTCCGCCGCGGCCGCAAGGCGGAGCAGCTCCGCATCGCACCCGGGTGCGCCGTAGAGCATCAGGCCGACCGGCAGACCGTCCGCGGAGCCGCACGGCAGGGTGAGGGCGCACAGGCCGAAGAGGTTGCCGATGCGCGTGTTCTTCAGGGTCCGGATGTTGGTGGCCGCGTAGGTCTCGCCACCGTCCTCGACATCGGCGATGGCGGGCGGCGTGATGACCGAGGTCGGCGCGAGCACGACCGCATAGGGGGCCGTGCGCGCCAGGTAGTCGCGGGCGAGGCCGGCGAGGCGCTGGCGCATGGCGGAGCTGTCGGGCGCCGCCTGGTCGCGCCCGCCCCGGAAACGCGCGAGGGTCGGCGGGAAGACGCGATCGGGGTGGGCCTCGAGCGCCTCCCTCCACAAGCCGTAGACCTCGCCGCTCATCAGCTTGCCGATCGCCGCGCTCGCTTCGCCGACGGCGTGAAACTCCGGAATTTCTGCGCGTGTCACGACGGCGCCCGCCCCCTCGAGCCGCCCGATCGCGTCCTCGATGGCCTCGACCACGCCCGCCTCGGCCTCGTCCCACACCATGTTCGTCGGTACCAGGAGAGGCACGCCCGCGAGGCTCGCGCCATTCAGGTCCAGCGCGGGTCTCGCGGCGAGCACGGCGAACAGGGCGGCCGCGTCGGCGACGTCACGGGTGAGCGGCCCCACCGTATCGACGCTCGGCCATAGCGGCACCATCCCCTCGAGCGGTAGGGCACCGTAGGTCGTCTTGAGCCCGACGAGACCGTGCCAAGCCGCAGGGATGCGCACCGAGCCGCCGGTGTCGCTGCCGATCGCGGCCGCCGCAAGGCCGTTCGCGACCGAGGCCGCGGCGCCCGATGACGAACCTCCCGGGGACCGCCTGGTCTCGTTGTCGAAACAGTTGACCGGCATCCCCATCGTCGGGTTGATGCCGAGGCCGGAATAGGCGAATTCGGACATCGTGGTCTTGCCGAGGCAGACCATGCCGGCGTGGGTTGCCCGCACCAGCACCTTGGCATCGAGCGCCGCGACGCTGTCGGCGAACAGGGGCGAGCCGTTGGTCGTCACCGTGCCGGCGGCATCGAAGAGGTCCTTCCACGAGATCGGCACGCCGTCGAGCGGCCCGCGCGAAAGGCCCTGGCGCGCTCTTTCGCCGGCGGCGCCGGCTTCGGCGAGGGCGCGCTCGGCGGTGGCGCGGATGTAGATCGCGTGGTCCTCGTCCATGCGCGCGATGCGGTCGAGGAAGTGCTCGGTAAGCGCCAGCGCATCGATCGTGCCAACCGCAACCGCGGCGCCGAGCTCGAGCGCGGTCATCTCGTGCCAGGGCTTGTCCATCGGCGCACTCTAGTCAAACCGGTGAGGCTGGACAACGCCGCGGCCGGCCGACATGGTGGCGCGATGACCGCGCGCCCGCGAATCCCCTATGCTGACATCCTGGTCGTCGGCGGCGGCATGGTTGGCCTCGTCTTCGCCATCGCCGCCGCGCGTACCGGGTTTGGCGTGACGGTCGTCGACCGCGAGGCGCCCGAGGTCGCAAGCGCGCTCCCCTTCGACGGGCGCGCCTCGGCCCTCGCCGAGAGCTCCAAACGGGCGCTCGAGGCGATCGGCGTGTGGCCGGGCATGGCGGCCGAGGCGGAGTCCATTCTCGACATCCGGGTGTCGGAGGGCGACCGACCCGTGTTCCTGCACTACGATCACCGCGAAATCGGCGACTCGCCCATCGGCTTCATGGTCGAGAACCGCCACATCCGCCGCGCGCTCTATCGCGCTGTGCGCGGGGTCCCGGGGCTCACACTGCGCGCGCCCGCCGCCGTCTCGGCGCTCGAGCGCGGACCCGGCGCGGTCACGGCCCGGCTCAAGGGCGGCGCCGTTGTGCGCGCTCGGCTGGCCGTGGGCGCCGATGGCAGGAACTCGCCGACCCGCGCCGCGGCCGGCATTGCGGCGCTCGGCTGGACCTACGGCCAGGCGGGGATCGTGTGCACCGTATCGCACGCGGAGCCGCACCGCGGTATCGCGCACGAGCGCTTCTTCACGGCCGGCCCGTTCGCCATTCTCCCGCTCACCGGTCAACGCTCGTCGCTGGTGTGGACGGAGGACAAGGCGCTGGTCCCGGACCTCATGGCGCTCGATGCGCCCGCCTTCCGCGCCGAGGTCGCGCGCCGCTTCGGCGACTTCCTCGGGCTCATGCGCGTCGTCGGGCCGCGCTGGAGCTATCCACTGGCGCTGCACCACGCCGAGAGCTATATCGCACCAAGACTAGCCCTCATCGGCGATGCCGCGCACGGGCTCCACCCGATCGCCGGGCAGGGCCTCAACATGGGCTTGCGCGATGCCGCCGCGCTCGCCGAGGTGGTGATCGAGGCGGCGCGCCTCGGCCTCGACATCGGCGCGCTCGACGTGCTCGAGCGCTACCAGCGCTGGCGCCGCTTCGACAACGTCGTGCTGTTGGCCGTGACCGACGGCCTCAACCGCCTGTTCTCCAACGACATCGCGCCGCTCAAGGTAGCCCGCGGCGCCGGCCTCGCGGCGGTCGATCGCCTCGCCCCGGTGAAACGCTTCTTCATGCGCCACGCCGGCGGCAACACCGGCAAGCTACCGCGCCTGCTGAGCGGCGCCCCGCTCTAGGACACGTACGCCGAAACGAGGGCCAACGGCGTCCGGGCTCTCGGCTCGTGAGGCCCGACCCTGGGCCGGGGCCGTGAGGAGCTTCGGGAGCGCGGCTTCAAAAGAGCTTCGCTGCTGCAATCTCCCATGCGTACACCAGCAGCGCGATCCAGGCGACCGTGAAGATCATCGTCCGCGCCATGAAATGCTTGAAGCCACTGATGATCACGACGGCATGGACGATGCGGGCCCAGAAAAAGACCGCCGCCGCGCCGGCCGTCAGCGCCGTCGACACTTGCACGAGCTGCCCGACCACGACGAGGCCCGCAAAGGCGCCGAACTGCTCAACCAGATTGACGTGCGCGCGGTCGGCGCGCTTGACCCAGTTGGGCGCCGCCGCGCCATCGCGCAGCGTGACGTAGTCCTCCGGCTGCAGCAGTCCGTAATGGCGTACCTGCAGGGTGATGTGCGGAATCCACATCATCGCGAGCAAGATCGACGTCAGAAAGAGATAAAGCAGTTCGGTCGACATATCGGGTCCCCCTACAGTCTCCGCCTTAGCGCCGCCCGAAGACGGGACCGCGCGGAGGATCGCGCCACGCGGTCGAGGGGCGAACCGGGTCGGCCCTCGGTTTCCTCGAGGCGCGATCGTGTGGGGCTATTCTAGGGCGGACGGGGGGGCCGACGAAGTGCAAATGCGAGTTGGGTCCAACCGTTGCTTTGCGCTCATTCGATGTCGCGTGGCGGCGCTCACGGTCGAATGCCCCTAGGCCTCGCCCGTGAGCGCCACGGTCGCTGACAGGTCAGTGAGCATGCCGCGCCAGCGCTCATCTCCAAGGCCGCCCACGATGCGCGCCTGCGCCCGCTCCCACAACGGCAGCGCCCGGCGCAGAAGAGCGCCGCCGTTCCGGGTCAGCGTGACCTCGCGGCTGCGCCGGTCGCGGCCCGGGGCGATGCGGATCAGGCCCTGCCTCTCGAGTGGCCGAAGGTTGCGCGTGAGCGTGGTGCGGTCCATCACTAGCGCCTCGGCGAGGCTGCTCATGGGCGCGCCGGGGGCGGCCGCGACGGCGATCAGAACCGTGAGCTGAGTCGCCCGCAGGCCGGTCGGCTGCAGCGCGGCATCGAACACCTGGGTGACCGCGCGCGCGGTGCCGCGCAGGTGCGCGCACACGCAAATCCGTTTCACCTCGGCGACCTGCGACGATAGCGGCGCCGCGGCGCGACCCGGCCCGGTGGCGCTCGGCTCGCCGTCCCGTTTTCGCCTCATATCGTTGCCAACCTCCTCTTCACGGGCGCGCACGCCCCGACCGGTGGCCGCCTCGCGGCCTCCCATTTCTTGCCCACCGCCACCCCTGTCGAAGTGCCCGGCGCCACAATACATGTATATACATTTCTCACCACGGCGCAAGGGCGGCAGCGAGCCTACGACTGCGGGGGTGCGGCAGGTGCGGTAGGTGCGGCCGGCGGCTCGATGCGGTTCTGCGCGCAGGCGGCGGTGAACGTGTTCTCCAGCAGGCAGGCGATGGTCATCGGGCCCACGCCCCCCGGCACCGGGGTGATGGCTGCGGCCACGGCGCGCGCCTCGGCGAAGGCGACGTCGCCCACGAGGCGGCCCGCCGCGCTCGCGGCCACCCGGTTGATGCCAACGTCGATGACCACGGCCCCGGGCTTGATCCAATCGCCGCGCACGAGCTCGGGCCGCCCGATGGCGGCGACCAGGATGTCGGCGCGGCGGCACTCGGCGGCGAGCTCACGGGTCCGCGAATGGGCGATGGTGACGGTGCAGTGCTCGCCGAGCAGCAGCGCCGCCAGCGGCTTGCCGACCAGGTTCGAGCGCCCGACGACCAGTGCCCGCCGGCCCGGAAGCGGCCCGGCATGGGCGCGGATCATGAGCAGGCAGCCCGTCGGCGTGCACGGCACCAAGCCCGGCTGGCCGGTGGCGAGGCGGCCGGCACTGACGACGTGCAGGCCGTCGACGTCCTTGTCGGGGTCGATGGCGGCGACGACGCGGGCGGCGTCGATGTGCGCCGGCAGGGGCAGCTGCACGAGGATACCATGCACATGTGTATCCGCGCTGAGGCGTGCGACCTCGGCGAGTACGGCCTCTTCGCTGGCGTCCGCCGGCAGGCGCGTGTCCGCCGCCGCCATGCCGGCGCCCGCTGCCGCCTTACCCTTGTTGCGCACGTAGATGGCGCTCGCCGGATCATCGCCTACGAGCACCACGGCGAGCCCGGGCGTGAGGCCGTGGCGCGCCTTGAGTTCGCTGACCCGGGCCGCCAGCCGGGCGCGCATCTCGGCCGCCATGGCCTTGCCGTCGATGAGGCGCGCGCCGCCCTCAGCCTCGCTGCCCATGATGCCGTTTAGCCCAAGCGCGCAAGCTTCGCAACAGCGCCTCCGCATCGCCCGCGGCGAGCACGGTCTTGCGCCGCGCGCCCGCGCCGGCGACCACAGCGAGCCGGCTTGCCGCACGCCCCCACTCGCGCGCGAGCAGCTTGAGCAGCGCGGCATTGGCACGGCCCCTCTCGGGCGCCGACGTGACGCGCACCTTGAGGGCCGCGCCGCGCGCATCGCTCACGATGCCGTCCACGCCGGCGTGCGCCGACTTCGGGATCACGCGCAACCAAATGCGCACGCCACCGGCGACGGCGGCAAAGGGCGAGGTTTCGGGGGCCCGAGGCTCAGGCGTAGTAGACGATCAGCCGCTTGAGGAAATAGAGCCCGAGGATGAGCACGAAGGGTGAGATGTCGATACCGCCGAGGTGGGGCAGGCGGCGGCGAATCGGCGCCAGCGCCGGCTCGGTGATGCGGAACAGGAGGTCGGTGATCATGTGGACGAGCTGGTTGCTGCGGTTGATCACGCTGAACGCGATCAGCCAGCTCGAGATCACCGCCAGGATGAGAACCCAGGTGTAGAGGTCGATGACGATGAACAGGACTTCGAAGATAGGGTGCATCGCGGGCGTCCGCGGCTCAGGACGGGAGGTTTCGCGCGCGTACCCTACATCACGGGCCGCGCACGGGCCAGGGTCAAAGCGGCGCTCGCGTGCCCTCCGCACCCGCGCGCGCGGTCGCCTTGACAGCCCTGGTGCGCGGCACGATGATCGCCCCCGCCCGCGGCGCGATCTTGCCGCGGCGCCCCATGGGGCCGTAGCTCAGTTGGGAGAGCGCGACGTTCGCAATGTCGAGGTCAGGGGTTCGATTCCCCTCGGCTCCACCAATCCCCCTCCCCGGACATTCCTCAGGTGTCCGGGGAATTCACTTAAGACTTTGAATTACAGGGATATTTGTTCTTGAACCTTCCGGCACATTCTCTTATTTTCTCAGCATCCGTGTGGGGATACATGTCTTCTCAGCATCCGTGTGGGGATACATGTTGGGAGTGAGGGGATGGCGCGATGGGAAAGCTGACGGCGACGCGCTTGCGGACGCTAAAGGCGCCCGGAATGTACGGCGATGGCGTCGGGCTCTATCTGAAGATCGGACGTGGTGACGCGCGCTCCTGGATACAGCGCATCAAGTATGGGGGTCGGCGACGCGATATCGGTCTCGGGCGTTTCCCCGATGTGGGGCTCGCCCAAGCGCGTGAGGCGGCAGCGCGCAACCGAGCGCTGATCGCATCGGGCGGCGATCCGCTCGCCGAGAAGCGCCGGACCTCCGTTCCGACCTTTCACGAGGCGGCCGAACGGGTCTTCGAAGCAAACCGCCCGCGCTGGCGCAACGGCAAGCACACGGTGACTTGGCTCCAGTCGCTCGAACGCCACGCCTACCCGGTCCTTGGCAACATGCCGGTGGACACCATCAACCAGGAGGACGTGCTTCGCGTCCTGACGCCGATCTGGGGGACCACGCCGGAGACCGCGCGCCGGGTTCGCCAGCGTGTCCGTACCATCCTCAAGTGGGCCCAGGCTCACCGCTTCGTCGAGCACAACGCGGCAGGCGAGGTCATCGACGGCGCGCTGCCGGCGATGCCGAAGGTCAAGAACCACCTGCGGGCGTTGCCCTATCAGGAAGTCGGAGGGTTAGTCGAGGCGGTACGACAGTCTCAAGCGTCCCTGGCGGCCAAGTGGTGCCTTGAGTTTCTGATCTTGACGGCCGTGCGGAGCGGCGAGGCGCGGGGTGCCGCCTGGAGCGAAATCGACATGGACGCGGCCACCTGGACGGTGCCGGCGTCCCGCATGAAGGCGAACGCCGAACATCGCGTTCCCCTGTGCGGGTGCGCACTGGAAATTCTTGAAGAGGTACGCGCCATCGACGACGGAAGCGGTCTGGTGTTCCCGTCACCTTCCCTGCCCGGCCGGCCGCTGAGCGACATGACCCTCACCGCGCTGTTGCGCAGGATCGGGGTCGCTGACCGGGCGACGGTCCACGGTTTCCGCAGCTCGTTTCGCGACTTCGCCGCTGAATGCACGAATGCGAAGCACGCCGTCATGGAGTTGAGCCTTGCCCACTCCGTCGGCAACGCCGTTGAGGCGGCCTATGCGCGCTCCGATCTGTTCGAACGCCGCCGTGGGCTCATGGACCAGTGGGCGGGCTACCTGGAAGGGGGCACTGGGCGTGTCGTGCCGATGGTCCGGGCGCATGAATAGCTCGGAATGTCCCTGTCAGCCGCACACGGAGGCTCAGCAAGAGAAGCACGACGCCTTCCTCCGCCAGTTTGAAGATAGCAAAGCGGTGATGAAGAATGTTGCTGACAAGTATCCCGACGGGCACCACAAGCGCCGACCTGCGCGACCTGGAACTCCTGGGTACGGGGAAACCGCCCTTCCGGGCCGGCTCCCTTAGTGACGACCTCGACTTCGACGGAATGGTGAAGGAGGCGCGCTCTCGCCTGTTCGGCAGGAGCGATGGCCGCCCGCTTGACAATGTGAACCACCCGGTGTTTGGCGACGCGCTGACGCAGGCTGAGGTTTGGGAAGCAAGTTTCGTCAAGTTTCTATTTGAATACTACCGCAACGGCCTGTGCCTGAATTGTACATCGCGCATTGAACACGCCGGGTGCGATGGCGATCCGGGGAAGGAGGGGCAGCGTATCCTCCGATCTCTCTTGGCGATGTTCGATCGGACCGGCGAGCCTATCCCGCGAGAGCTCCGCGAGTGGTCAGCAGCATCCCGGTTTCAGGAGCCGCCGCCGCGAGGGGGAGGGAGGCCGGGGCAGAACTGGTTGCGCGACAGATACATCATCCACACCGTTGCAACTCTCGCCTACCTGACCGGCAGGCACCCAACGCGCAACGATGCATCAGAGGACGAGACGCCTTGTGATGCCGTCGCGCGTGTATTGCCGAAGGAAGAAGGCGGGCACCTCTCCTTCGGGAGGGTTAAGGACCTGTGGATAGAAAAGGAAGGTAGCGTCGCGCCTGGGCAGGCCATGCTGGAACGCTGGCGAGAGCAGGACAGGGAAGAGGCATGAACACTTGCTACGCACAACGTTGGGCCAGTTCGTTCCTTGCCTGCCGAGTCGCTCTGTGGGTTCGTGCGAGAGCACCGTCGCGCCGGGATCGCTGATCGTTACTGACGATTGGAGCGGCTATGCTGGCCTCGGTAAGCGCGGCTATGAGCACTTCGCTGTTGCCGAGTGTGGTGATCCAGAGGTTGCCGAGCAATACCTGCCGATCATCCATCTGGTTTTCGCCAACCTGAAGACGTGGCTGATCGGTATCCACCACGGCGTTAGCCACCAGCACCTACAAGCCTACCTCAACGAGTTCACCTTCCGCTTCAACAGGCGGTTCTACCCGTTCAACGCCTTCCGCTCATTGCTCGGCATCGCGGGCGACACCTCTGCTCCAACCTATGCCGAGCTTTACTCGGGAGAGTGGCGGCACCCTACATGTAGCGTTCATGGGCGTTAACCGGATAGGCAAGCTTGACCCTAATGGTCGGCGATGAACTCGTTGATCCGCGCACGGGCAAGAATGGCCAGCACGCGATGAAGGGCTTGTTCCGGCAGTCCGTCTTCGGCCGCCTTGGCGGCTACGAGGACGTGAACGACGCCGACCGCCTGGGTCGTGATCCGGCGATGCGCTGGATCGTCGGCGGTCGCGCCGTGGCCAAGGCTGCTGCATCGACCAGTCAGATGGGGCGCTTCGAGACCGAGTTCCTTGCCACCGACGAGAACCTCACCGCCCTTGCTGGTTTGTCAGGCCAATGGATCGACCGCGTGCATGCGCGGCACCCGCCGAGGGTGATCATCCTCGACATGGATTCCAGTGTGAGCCCAACCCACGGCGATCAAGAGGGCACGGCCTACAACGGGCACTTCGGGTGTTCCTGCTATCATCCGCTGTTTGTGTTCAACCAGTTTGGCGATCTGGAGCGGTGCGCCTTGCGCCCCGGCAACGTCCATAGCGCCCATGGCTGGCACGACGTTCTGGAACCCGTGGTTGCCCGTTATCGGGATTGGAAGGTGCGGCGCTACTTCCGAGGCGATGCGGCCTTCGCCTCGCCGGACCTCTATGAGTTCCTGGAAGCCGAGGGTTACAAGTACGCGATCCGTCTCAAGGCCAACGCGGTTCTTCAAGCAAGCATCGCTCACCTGCTCACGCGTCCCGTCGGTCGCCCGCCCAACCATGTGCGCCGTTTCCATGCCAGCTTCAGCTATCAGGCCGCCTCGTGGAACCGGAAGCGCCGGGTGGTCGCCAGGGTTGAATGGCATCCCGGGGAACTGGTTCCCCGGGTCGGCTTCATCGTCACCAACCTGACCCGACCCGCCGAACGCGTGGTGGCCTTTTACAACCAGCGGGGCACAGCGGAACAGCATATCAAGGAAGGCAAGAATGCCATCCGGTGGACGCGCCTGTCGTGCCAGAAATTCCGCAACAACGAGGTCCGGCTTCAGCTTCACGCCCTGGCTTACAACCTCGGCAACTTCATGCGGACGCTGGCCTTGCCGAAGGCGGTGGAGCACTGGTCTCTGACCACGCTCAGGGAGAAGCTGATCAAGATTGGTGCCAAGGTCGTGAGCCACGGCCGGTACGTCACTTTCCAACTGGCGGAGGTTGCGGTGCCGAGGGAGCTGTTCCGAAAAATCCTCCGCCTCATCGATGGGCTGCGGCCGGCCCCTGTGCCGCCGTGACAACGGCCCATCCAGTGGCAATCCCGGCCGCCCGACAGGACAGGTGTGTGCTGCGCAGGTCGAAGTGCGCCCTCCCAATGCGGAGTGGTCACCGGGTCGGGCTTCTCATCACCAAATCAGCCCGATCAAGTGCGGACTACAGCCTATCATGACGGCTCAGGGCCGGATTCGCGGTCGGATGCCCATTCTGCTATCACTGTCGGCGGTTGGGAGAAGCAATCCGGGGAATCCCGGATAAGGTAAAATGGGAGGTTACAGATGTTGCGCGTGCTCCTGTCTCCTTTAGCTCGGTCGGCGCGGCTGTCGGCCTGCTTTGGGCTCCTCGGACTCCTGCTGCTTGCCGCAGGGTGCACGGGAGCCGCGGATCTCGAAAGAACCAGCAGCTTCCAGAATCCCTACTCGCAAGGTGACTATGCGGGGGCAGCGGCGATGCTCGGCGGCGAAGACGGGCTCGACTATGACGAGGAGAACCTGCTTACCTCGCTCCAGGTGGGCTCCGCACTGAGAGCGGCGGGATCGTACGACGCCTCGCAGACTGCCTTCGACAGGGCCGAGGCGAAGCTCCTGTGGAAAGCGGACGAGATCTCCGACGTTGGTGAGTTCCTCGAAGAAGGCCTGACTATCGTCGGAAGCGATTTAATCTCGTCCTATCACGGCAACATCTACGATGGCGTGCTTATCAACACCTATAAGGCGATGAATGCCCTCGATATGGGGGACGAGGCGCGCGCGCGGGTGGAGCTCAACCGGGCGGACCAACGACAGGCCAACGCGGTCCATCAACTTGCTTCGAAGGTGCGGGCCTTGGCCGAGGAGGATCCGGAGGAGGCGGCGGATAGCGAGGAGCAGTCGCAGCAGGTCGATCAGACCCTCGCAGAGGCCACGAAGCCCGACGGCGAACTCGGCAAACGCTTGGCGGCTGTGCGGGCGCTGGGTGAATACAGGGACTTGAGAAATCCCTTCACGGACTGGCTCCACGGTGCGTTCCGGCTGGCGACAGGTGAAGCAAACCGGGCATCTGACTTGTTCCGCAATGCTGTCGTGCTCAACGGCGAACGTAACAGCCACGTGAAGGAAGATTTCCGTGTGGCCGAGGAGGCAGCCGGCAGCACTACCGGGGCACCCCGCCGAGTGTGGATCGTTCACGAGGACGGGATTGGCCCTCGTCTTGATGAGTTTCGCGTCGATCTCCCCGTATTCATGCCGACCGGGCAACTCTACGCGGGTATCGCTGTGCCGGAGTTCGTAACCGGGACTACCGGGGTCGGCTCACTGATTGTGGAGGCCGGCGGCGCAAATTACCGCACTGAGCCCCTATTGAACGTCGACCGCTACGCGGCGACGGAGTTTCGCGCCGGGTACGATGCGATCATCGCCAAGGCGGTCGCGTCTGCAGTGGTGAAGGTAGTCGCCCAGATTGCTGTGCATCAGGCGGCTGATGAAACGGGTAATGCGTTGCTCGGCGCGCTGCTGAAGGTCGGCACGACCATGGCCGCGGCCGCAACGACGCAGGCCGACACGCGCATGTGGCGGGCGCTGCCGCAGTCGATCAACGTGGCAAGCCTACCTTGGCCGGCCGACGACAGGATCCTGATCACGGCAGGTAGCGGCAGCGAGATCGCGGATGTCCAGCTACCGTCGGCGGCGTTCGTGATTGTCACGGTGAAGACTGTCAGCGCCAGCGCGCCAGCCGCCGTCCATGTCGCTGCGCTCAGCAGCGACGGGGCAACGTCCAGCGGCTCGGGCGACATGGTGGTGCGGTCCGTGGCGGCGATCGATACGGTTCCGGAAGATGTCGCCATTCGTCTCGCGGCCATGGACATTCGTCTCGCGGCCATGGAATTGGAGCCGGCGGCGGAGACTGTTCGCGCGAGCAGCACCGATACCACGAACGGGCACGACACCCTGGCCGAATCCGAGGAGCTGGTCGTCGCCCATGCGACCGCCAAGCATACCTCCGCCAGCCCCGACTGGTGGAAACCGCATGTCTCGGTGGACAGGACCTTGAAGAACAAGGGGCTGCGGCAGTTGAGCTTCACCCAGTCGCTCAACGCCGGCGGCTTCGCGCGGGTGGTGGGCGAGTTCTACAACCACTCCAGCCACAAGCTCTCGGCCATGTACCGCTTCACCTGGCTGGACGCAGGCGGCGTCCCCGTCGACAGCATTCTCTCGGGCTGGCAGGTGGTGCATGCCTTGCCGGGGACGTACGCGCGTTTCCACGGCACCGCACCCCGAGACGACATTGGCGACCTTCACCTGGAGTTGTCGTCGGTTTCCCGTGCGTTCGGCACGGGCGAGACGACGCACAACCAACGAAACACACGCTGAGGAGTGACGTCATGAACGCTATGGCCGTTGGCAAGCGCTTCCTGGTGACCCTGACCATCTGTGTCGTGGCGGTGGCGGGCCCGATCGGCTGCGGCGGCACGAAGGTCGTGAGCCTGACCGACCCCGCCTATTCCTCGCGGCCGGCGACCGGTGGGGACACCACCTTCGGCCTGGACTACCGCGACTTCGAATATTCCGCCAAGCAGGCGGTCGATTCGTTCCTGAGCAGCCCGTTGTCGCAAAAGCCCGGCACCAATGCGCCCTGGATCATGGCGATCAGCCGTATCATCAACGACACGACGCTGAACATCGACACCGATCAACTGGTCAAGAAGATCCGCATCGCCCTGCTGTACAGCGGGCGCGTGGTCACCACGACGGCGGTCGCCGCGGGCGGGCCGGAGGACAGCATGAGCGCCCAGGTGCGGGAGCTCGAAGAGTCGGACCTGTTCAACCAGGATACGGTGGCCAAGCGCGGCACCATGGTGGCGCCCGACCTCAGCCTCTCGGGCAAGATCATCCAGCGCACCAACCGGGTCGGCGGCAAGCAGCAGGTCGACTACTACTTCCAGCTCACCGCGACCAACATCGAGACCGGGCTCGCCTACTGGGAGTTCGAGGAGGTGATCGCCAAGCTGGGCAGTAACAGCTCGTTCTCCTGGGAATCGTGAGCCTTCGCAGGACTGAGGAGGGAGGCATGGGCGGTCTCGCGGGACGTTCCTGGCGGCCCCTGCTGGCTGCGCTGGCGCTGGCGGTCCCGCTCTCGCTTGCCGGCGGCGTCGGGGCGCAGGACGACGCGGCGGAGGACTGGGACGCCGCCGGTCGTGTCTGGAGCATGATCGACGAGTGGAAGACGACCGATCCCGTCGGACGCAGCTTCCAGGCACGCTTCGAAGATGGCGAGATCGCTCTCGTCGATAGCGTCGTGACCGCTTCTCTCGGAACCGACGAGAAGCGATGGGGCAAGTCCCGCTCCCTCGCCTACACCCAGGCCTTCGTCGAGGCGATGAACGAATACGTCACGCGTATCCGCACGAGAACGACGAGCAGGCTGCTGCGGAACTACTTCGAAGAGGATCTCGACGAGAGCGAGTTCGTCTACCGGACGGGCGAGTCGACGAACCAATTGATTTCGCGCGTGGCGACCAAGGCGGTGGTTCTCGCAGAGCGCAAGCTGGACAAGGCGCTCGCGGAGACCGGCACGAGCCCGGACGAGATCGCAAGGCTGACTCCGCCCCAAAAGAAGGTCGCATTCCATGAGCGACTGGTGCGGCAGGTGACTGTCGAGGCATTCGGGTCCGCGGCGGGCCTGATGCCGATCAAGACCTTCGAGGCCTTCGACGACGAAGGCAACTCGGCGATCGGTGTGGTGGCAGCGGTGTCATCCAACATGCGGCAGCTGGCCGGTCGGGTCGCGGCCGGGAGGCCGATGCGGCCGGACGGCGATCGGGCGCGGACGCCCATCGCCGATCAGGTCGGCGCCCTCTCCGACGATGAGCTCGTCAACGAGTTCGGCCCCCGCGTCTGGTGGGACGAGCACGGATATCCGACCATCGTCGCGTTCGGCCAGTGGGCGTGGTCGCCCGAAGGCCTCGACAAACGCAAGAAGGCCCGGCGCCGTGCCTTCGCCATGGAGCAGGCATTGAGCGACGCCAACGCGCACCTGACGACCTTCGTGAATGCGAGCACGCGCTTTACCAAGGTGAGCGAGCAGGGCACCGAGGCCGAGGAATTCAGTCTCGTCTCGCCAGACGGCACGGTGAGCGACGAAGAGACGGTCAAGATCATCGACAGGGTGGTGGAAGAGGCGCAGGTGAACTCTACGGTGAGCCTCACCGGCTTGGAGGTTCGGCGGGAGTGGTCCGGCACGCACCCCGACCTGGAGGGTCATGAGCTGGTCGGCGTGGTGGTCTCGTGGTCGCCGGCCCAGGAAGACCGGGTCCGGGCGGGGCTGGGGAAGAAGCCCAAGCACCAGCCGCCGGCGGAGAAGACGGTGCAGAAGACAAGCGTCTCAAGCGGGACCGCCGAGAGCCGCGACCTCATGGACCCGGCGGATTTCTGAACGAGCCGGCGGGTGCCGGCGGGAGAAGGCCATGAGCGGATTCGCTCGACGATACCTGAATCTTCGTCTGGTGGCGGTGGGGAGCGCCGCGGTCTTTGCGTTGTCCGTCCTCGTTCTCGCCACCGCCAACGCGCAGAGCGAACGGGTGGAGCGCGAGATCGCCGGGAGTGGCGCCGACGACATGGCTGCCACCCTGAGTGCGTTGCAGGAGGCGACCTTCCAGATCTGCGGCGTCCGCATCAGCTCCACCCTGGACGTGAAGTCGACGCAGATCGAGGACGACGACGGCGTGCGGATGATCGACTGGATCAACCGCAGCATCCAGGCCAGCACCGCGAAGCAGGAGTGCGAGATCGAGGGCTACGACGTGCTGGACATCTCCGGCGACGGCAGCGGCGCGCGCGCAACGCTCAGGGTCCACTACTCGGTCTACAAGGTGCCGGGCCCGCCCATGGAACGGCGGCGCATCGCAGTGCTCGACTTCCCGATGGAGGAAGTTCACCTCTATGGTGTCGGCGGCGGCCGGCTGCAGAGGATCGATGGTCGGGTCGTTCGAGTCGGCATCGACGTGGACGTCCAGAATGTGTGGAATCTCCAGGACGAGTTCCGGGGAAGTGTCGAGGCGCTGCTGACCCAGGGGCGCCGCTTCGGCGTGCTCGATCGGAGCCGTCCGGATGTGTATGAGGCCGAGAAGCAGCTTCTGCAGTCGAGTGACGCCGGCCCCGGCGAGCGCGCGCGGCTCGGCAAGGTATTGGGTGCCGACTATCTGCTCTATGGCGTGATTGACCGCGTGGTCGTCGAAAACCAGTCCAAGACGATCGAGATCACCGGCGAGCGGAAAAACCGGCTCGTCGGCCTTGCCGAGATCCGATTCACGGTGCTGGCGACCGCCACGCGGCAGGTCAAATGGTCATCGTCCATCGCGATGGATCGGGTGTTTCCCGCGAGGATTCACCCCGAGGCGGCTGCTGCGGCAGTGCTGCAGGGTGTGGCGGCCGCGATGGTAGACGAGTTGACGGAGAACATCTATCCGCCGAAGGTGACGGCGGTGGTGGCACCCGGTCAATTTGTCGTGAATCGGGGCGGGAAAACGGTCGCCGCGGGCGACCTGTTCGAGGTATTCGTGCTCGGCGAACAGTTGATCGATCCGGATACGGGTGAGCCCCTCGACCGCATCGAGATGTCCGTCGGCATTGCGCAAATCGTTGATGTGAAACCAAAATATAGCGTAGCGGAGCTTATTTCCGGGAGTGCGGAGCTTTCTCGCGGCATGGTTCTCCGCCGGAGGACCGTCGATACCGGGGGCGGGGTCAGGCGGGTCGACCAGGGGCCCAGCTTCCAGGACGAGGACGGCGACGGCTTGCCCGACTACCTCAATCGCCTGTAAAGCCCTGTGAGTGCATTTCGTCGGCTTGGGAACGCAAGCGGAGGAAGACGATGATGAGGAGTTGGAGACGCTACCTGGGCGGTGGGATCGCGTTCGCGGCCGCCGTTGCGCTCGCCTCGACCGTGGCATCGACGTCTGTTCAGGCCGATCACCAGCGCTCGTGGAACGGCATGGTGCTGGGCGGCGGCATCGGCGGCGCCATCGGCTCGCAGATCGGCAAAGGCAGAGGCAGGCTGGCGGCCATCGGCGCCGGCGCCTTGCTGGGCAGCCTCTATGGCCGTCACTTGGCGGAGCAGCATCACACGCCGCGGGTGCATCATCGCCCGGTGCATCGGCAGCATCACGGCTGGTATGGGAACCGGGGCTACCACCATGCGTGGCCGGCACCGCGCCACCGCCGGCATCACGACCGCTATCATCACGGGTGGCAGCAGCCGCAGGCGTACGCCCCCATCGTGCTGCCACCGAGACAGGTGGTGATCCAGCCGCCGCGCCCGGTGGTGGTCCAGCCGCGCCCGGTGGTCCGCGCGCCGGAACCTGCCGGTGCGGTCGACTACGTCCATTCGGGCTCCGCGAGGGTGACGCCGCGCCAACGTGGCAGCGCTCATACGGAATGCCGCGTGCTCGAGGACGGATGGTCACCCGTCTATGCCTGCCGCGACGAGAGCGGCAACTGGCACCTCCTTCGCTGACCTGATCGGTGTGGCGGGCTGACCCTGCGGTAGCTCTCGTGAGTGGAGCGAAGGAGGTCAAGCCTCCTTGGGCTGTCCGAACCACTTCTGATCTTTGCTAGTTTCTGCCACTTCCTCCTGTTCTGAAAGCCGTGGCACCGCCCCCTTACCCCATTTTCTTGGAGACAATGCCGGCAGCGGAGTGTGGCTACGCTCCATCACTGTTCCCACCGTCAGCCCGGTGTTCTGGCGGCACTTGCGGCAGCGCAGGACGCCAGGGCGGTTTTCAAAGTGGAACGGCTCTCCCGCCGTGCCGCAGTGCGGGCAGGCAAAGCCGTCTCCCCAGCGGGCTTTCTCCAGGTAGGCGGCGCAGGCCGCATCATCGGGGAAAAGTCGCTGGAACTCGGGTAGCGAATGCGGGAATGGGAGATCGGCGCGGTCGAGAACATCCATGGCGCGCTCCCCTATATCCGGGTTGCACCCATTCTAGCCCTAGTGGGTGTGGGTGTAAACCGGATAGGCAAGCCATGAGCATGCCGGCCCTCATCAAGAGCGTCGACAAGTCCGACGACTACACCGTGCGCATCGTCTTGAACGCGCCGGAGGCGCCCTTCATCGCCAATCTGGCCATGGACTTCGCGTCGATCCATTCGTCGGAGTACGCGGACAAGATGATGGCGGCCGGCACGCCGAACAAGGTCGACCTCGAACCCGTCGGCACCGGTCCCTTCCAGCTCGTCAACTACCAGAAGGACGCGGTCATCCGCTACAAGGCCAACCCCAGCTATTGGCGCGGTAAGGCCCCGATCGACGACCTGGTGTTCGCGATCACGCCCGATCCCTCGGTACGCTACGCCAAGCTCAAGGCCGGCGAGTGCCACGTGATGCCTTATCCCAACCCGGCCGACATCGCGGCCATGCGCAAGGACCCCGACCTCAACCTGATGGAGCAGGAAGGGCTCAACGTCGGCTATCTCGCGTTCAACACCCAGAAGGCGCCGTACACGGACGCTCGCGTGCGCCGGGCGCTCAACCACGCCATCAACAAACAGGCCATCATCGAGGCGGTCTTCCAGGGTGCCGGGAAGGCGGCCAAGAAGCCGATCCCGCCGACCATGTGGTCTTACAACAATGCCATCAACGACTACGATTACGATCCGGCCAAGGCCAAGCAGCTGCTTACCGAGGCGGGTCTGGGTGGCGGTTTCGAGACCGACATCTGGGCGATGCCGGTGCAGCGGCCCTACAACCCCAACGCACGGCGTATGGCCGAGCTCA
Organism: Alphaproteobacteria bacterium; assembly: GCA_965261735.1. Classification (GTDB taxonomy): domain Bacteria; phylum Pseudomonadota; class Alphaproteobacteria; order SHVV01; family SHVV01. Next base: position 2,489,985 of record OZ253470.1, on the reverse strand, counting down.
TCCAGGCCGACTTCGCCAAAGTGGGCGTCAAGGCCAAGATCGTCACCTTCGACTGGCCGGAGTACCTGAAGCGCTCCAAGGACGGCGAGCACCAGACCGTTCTGCTGGGGTGGACCGGCGACAACGGCGATCCCGACAACTTCCTACATGTGCTGCTCGGCTGCGACGCGGTCGGTGGCTCGAACCGGGCGCAGTGGTGCCACAAGCCCTTCGACGATCTGTTGATTCAGGCCAAGCGCGAGCGAGCTGTGCCGCGAGGTGCGGCCGGAGCTGCGCGCGCTCGAGGGCCGCTTGGTGGCATGCCACCAAGCCGAGGGTATCGGTTGAACATGGCCAGGGCCGAACGGGCGCGCGGTCGGTCGCGAACGCTAAGAACGCGGTTCGCGGACTGGCGACGGCCAGCCTAGCCACAGGAGAATCAGAACGGGTTCGGGCCGCGGAAGCCGCCCGCTATCGCTCGCCGCCCTCAGGGACGGCGAGCGATTCGCGTTAGCTTGCGGGCCGCCGACCGAAGGCCCAGATCACGGCGGCGAGTGCGATCAAGCCGACCACACCGGCTCCGCCGAGCTGGTTGAACAAGTCGATGAGGTTGGTGACGACGGGTGCGAGCACCCACATGTTTTCCGGGCCGATGAGAATCTGAAGGACGACGATGAGAGCCACCACCAAAACGATGATCTCGATCGTCCAACCGATCCCTTTCCTAAACCCGCCGAGCCAGTCAGGCATGCAATTCTCCCGATCTCAAGTCGACGCCGCCATGGCGTGCATAACGCCGAACCGGGGACCCAAGTAGGGCACCACGGACCCTGAACACGTCCTTGCGACGGCGCCGGCCGGAAAGTAACCGATGAAACCCGACCTAGACTCGCCCCACGAATAAGAGGGGCGGCCGCTACGCAGAAACCTCAGCCGGAGAACCCAGAACGATCGGGAGAGGTATAGCCAACCATTCTGAGTTGCTCCGATGGCTGAGGAAAACGCTTAGGACATGGTTCGTCTGCTGAATAGCCACAGCACGACGGCAACCGCGATCAAGCCAACGATGCCTCGATCACCAATCTGGGTGATGATGTCCATTAGGTGCCCGATCACGTCGGCAAAGATCCACATGTTCCCTTGGCCGATCAACACCTGGAACACAATCGCCAAGGCAGCCAACAAGAGCACCAGCTCGGTCAACGAGCCGACGCCCCTCTTAATCCGATCCAGCCAATCTGGCATTTGAATCCCCCAATTCATCGTTTACGCTACCTAACAATGGCATGTTTAGTAGCGCCACGCGGTATATACCCAAAATCTTGTGTCTACTGTCAAGCTTTTAAGTGGAGGCGGCCGGCGCGGGCCATGCTTGAGGGCAGGGCCGCGCGCGCGTACCATCCGCGCACAACGCCAGCTCGGACGAAGTGGGATGCCGCTACCGCGGGGCGGGCGACGGAGGGGCCGGCATGGCCGAGCACGAGGCGGTTCTGTTTGCCAACGAGGCGTTCTACCGGGCCTTCGCCGATCGCGACTCGGCGGCGATGGACGCGGTCTGGGCCGCGGAGGCCCCCGTCGCCTGCATCCATCCCGGCTGGAACGCGCTGACCGGGCGCGACCAGGTGATGGCGAGCTGGCGGCGGATTCTCGGCGGCGGCGGCGCCCCCGCCATTACCTGCCACAATGCGCGCGCGTTGCTCCAGGGCGCGTGCGCATTCGTCATCTGCCACGAGCACATCGGCAGCGGCTTCCTGATCGCCACCAACATCTTCGTGCTCGAGGGCGGGCGCTGGAAAATGGTCCACCACCAAGCCGGCCCCACGACCCAGCCCGTACCCGAGGAGGAGTATGAGGACTCCATGCACTAGGGCGGGCGCTGTACGGCTGCCCTATCGGCCCATTGTGGCCGCCGTCTCGCCGTCCTCCGGCCCGGGCGCGGTGTAACGCCCATCACATACGCCACGTCACGGCCATGCTAAGCAAACCGGGTACGAGTGCAAAGGCACTCAAGCAGCGAGAAGATGGAGGTCCAAGATGCATCGCTTCGTCGTTTCATGCGGATCGGCCGCGGCCGTGCTCGCGACCACGATATCGGCCGCCTTGGCCGGCAACGCAGTCCCGCTGGGTCAGTCGCTCAGCGCCCCCCCTCGGTACGTCGCTGCCAATTGCGGGAGGCGGTCTCATCGCCCTGGTCGCTGCAAGCGTCATTGGCGGGGCTTGGCTCATTCGCCGCAAACGGTAGTTCGGCTAGCTCCGCATCCGAGGCACGATAGCGCTCACAAAAGCGGTATTCGTCCTTCGTAGGGGGGTCACGAGGGCGCGATGGCCGAAGTGCTGACGTTGCTTGCCATGCTGGCATTCTACGGCGCTATCGTGACGTTCGCGGTCGCAGAGACCGTGGCCCCGTGGCGCCAGTCGACGATAAGCCTGGGCCGACGCTGGCTCACCAACATCGGGCTTTTTCTGATCGGACAGCTTTGTATCCGGCTAATCGTGCCGGTCTCGGGGCTTGCGGTGGCGTACGCGGCGGCGCACGAGGGATTCGGTCTCCTGTCGGTCGGCTCGCTACCGGCGGCGGTGACGATCGTCCTCGGCGTACTGTTGCTCGACGTCTGGAAGTACGCTGAGCACAGGTTGTTACATGTGGTCCCGATCCTCTGGCGATTCCATGTGGTTCACCACGCCGACGTTGATGTCGATTTCACGACGTCGGAACGCCACCATCCGCTCGAGATCCTGGTGGGCGCGGGCGGCTTTCTGTTGGTGGTCTTCGTGGGCGGCGTCCCGCCCGTGGCGGTTGGGGTGTACATGCTGATTGCCGGCGTATTTTCCGTTTTGACCCACGCCAACATCCGACTACCGGACGCGCTTGACCGAGCGCTCCGGACGGCGCTGATAACGCCCGCCGTCCACCTGGTTCACCATTCCGCAGAACAGCGCGAAACCGATAGCAACTTTGGCATCGTGCTTTCGCTGTGGGACCGGATGTTCGAAACGTATTGCGGCTCGAACGAGAACGCCGATCGTGCGCGAGTCCTGGGCCTCGAGGCCTTTCGCGACAACCGCTCCGCCCGCCTCGACCGGGTGCTGTGTTTGCCCTTCTTGCCCAGACAAGGGCGACCGCCTGCGCCCCTCACCGCGCCGGGCGGTGGAAGACAGATCGCATCATGAGTATCGCCGCGCGCCACGATGGCGCCGTGCTCGCCGGCTGGGACGCACGCTCACTCGTGCGGCATCCCTGGTTTCCGGCGTTGGTCGCCGTCACCCTCGGCATCGCTGGCGTGCTCGGCGCTCATGCCCCCACGGTCATCGAGATCGGCGGAACGTGGGCCAGCAGTACCACCTACCAGTACGGTTGGGCCGTCCTGCCGACGCTCGGCTGTGTGCTGTGGTACAGCCGGAGGCGCCTGGCCGCGACGTCGCCCGCGGCAAACCTGATTGGCGTCGCGGCAGCGACGTTGGCTGCCCTTCTCTGGCTCGCCGCCGACGTGTTGAACGTCTCGGAAGGGCGCCAGGTTGCGCTCGTTGGGTCCGTTGCCGCGATCGTCATGGCCGCCGTCGGATGGCAGGTGTTCCGGCGTCTCTTGCCCTTCCTGGCGCTGCTGGCGTTCGTGATCCCGACCGGAGAATTCCTTCTCCTCCCGCTCCGGAGGCTGACCGTCGCCTTCATTGAAGGGTTCGCGTACGTGTCGGGGCTCCCGTTCGCGAGAGAGGGCTTCTCGCTTTACTTCGACGGGCAACGCTACGTCGTCGTGGATTCCTGTGCGGGTCTGCCGTTCGTTCTTGTTGGCCTGTTCCTCGGCCTCACGTTCGCGCTACTCCTCTATCGCAGCGAGGGCCGAATCATCGCGCTTACCCTCGCCGGTGGCGTCCTCGGCATTTTGGCGAACGCCATACGGGTCGTGGCAATCGTTGCGACCGACTATGTCCACGGAACACAGCTCGGCTGTGTCTCGAAAGTGGTGGAAATTTGAGGATGGCGTAATCTCCGGGTGACAAGACAACCACCCAATCGGCGGCTAGCACCGCCAAGGAGATCACGCCATGAAGAACACTACCGAGACTTCCGCGCTTTCGCTACTGGCCAATGACGCCGGCTATGATCCGCTCGAGGACCGGCTGCGGGAGAACATCAGATCCACGATCGAGGCCGTTTTTGAGGAGGAACTTGCGCAGTTTCTCGGGCGCTGCCGATACGGTCGAGAGGACGCGCTTCGGCAAGGGTATCGGAACGGGCACCGGGAGCGGCAACTGACGGGGACATTCGGGACCGAGAGGGTGAGCGTGCCGCGTGCGCGGATCGTTGAGGAAGACGGTCGGGCGTCGGAATGGCGTTCGCGGGCGCTGCCGCGCTACCAGCGGCTGACCAGAAAGGCCGAGGCGCTGATCGCTTCGGTGTATCTGTCCGGAACCAACACGCGGCGGGTGAAACGCGCGCTGTTCGGGCTCTTCCGGGGTGCTGTGAGCAAGGACGTTGTGAGCCGGGCGTGGCGCAAGGTGAAGGTCGATTGGGACGCCTGGTGCAGCCGTGGCCTCGCGGATGAGGATATCGTTCGGCTGATCCTTGACGGCACTGTGATCAAGACCCGACTGGACCGCAAGGCCACCAACATCTCGGTTCTCGCGGCTATAGGGGTGCGCCGGGATGGCCAGAAGGTCTTGCTTTCGATCGGGAATATGGGCGGAGAAAGCCAGGCGGCGTGGCGCCAGTTCCTCGACGACCTTGATGCGCGTGGACTGAAACGGCCCGGGTTTGTCATCGTCGATGGCGCGCCGGGACTGGAGGCGGCTCTGTCGGCGCTTTGGGGCGATGACCTTCCCGTTCAACGCTGCACCGTGCACAAGCACCGCAACCTTCTGGGTCATGCTCCCAAACACATGCATGACGAGCTGAGCGAAGATTACCGCGATATGATCTATGCCGACACTGCCTCCGAGGTGGAAACCCGCCGCAAGGCGTTTGTCCGCAAGTGGCGGCTGAAATGCAGGGCCGTCGCGGACAGCCTCGCAGAAGCGGGCGACAAGCTCTTTACCTTCACGCGCCTGTCCAAGAGCCAATGGAAATCAGCCCGAACGACCAACGCCATTGAGCGTCTCAACGAGGAGTTCAAGCGCCGGATCAAAACACAGACCGTGCTGCCGTGTCCCGAAACAGTGCCGATGCTCCTCTGGGCACTCCTCGCTTCCGGCCAAATCCAGATGCGCAAAGTCGATGGATGGGAAACCCTCGATCAGCTAATCGCCGACGAAACCCTTGACCGCGCAGCCTGACCGCCGCAAAACTCAACCCGCTCGGAGAGGCGCCAAAACCAATTTCCACCACTTTCGAGACACAACCACACAGCTCGAACTCACTCACAGCTATTTCCAATGGGCCGCACTTGCGGCGACCATTCTTCTGTTGATGGCGCTTGTCGCAGTGTTGAAGCCGGAAAGAAGCGCCGAGACGCCACAGCGCCTTAGGCGGGGGCTCGGCAGAGGACGACCACAGGTCGTGGTTTACGCGCTGCTCGCGGCAGCTCTACCGGCGATGGCTCCTTACGTACTCGACGACCAACCGCCGGTCGCGGAAGCCACCGTGAGCGCGCTTCTCCCGGCGAACCTCGCGGGATGGCAGCGGTACCCTCATGACACGGATTGGGCACCTACCGCGCACGGCGCCGCCTCCTCGACCTTGGCGTCGTACAGCGGCCCGCTCGGCGTCATCGATGTCTTTCTCGCCACAGCCACCGGGCGGCGCGATAAGGTCACTGGTGGCAGCGTCAATCTGACCGGCGATGGCGCCTGGATGCCGGCAACCAATCAGGCGCTCAAAGCGTGCACGGACAATGAATGTTTCCACGTCCGACACACTAAGGTGCTGCTAAGGGAGAGCAAACGGGTCCGGCACCTCTATGTTGCGCTCGCACTGGGTGTCGATGTCGTGCCTTCTCCTGCCGAACTCCGGCTCGGTCGCGCGTGGTCGCAGGTCCGCGGCAATCAGTTGCCGGCGCGCCTCCTCGCCGTCTCTAGCGAGGCCCCTGCGGGCCTGCCGCCGAGCGAGGTAGCGGCAGTGCTAAAGGCCGTAGCCGACGGCTGAGCTCTCCCGAATTCGTCCAAGGCGTGGGCTGACGATCTCCGCGGCATAGGCGGTGCCAATCCGTCGTTGAGCACGCGGCGCTGGCCCGGCGATGCGGCTTGCCTTGCCGGCGCGCCATCGGCAACAATCGCGTAGCGGGGAGGCGGGCTCATGCATGCCGTGGATATCGGCCAAGACATCCTCAACCGAGTGTTGGCGCGGCGCGGTCGCGTCCACTTGTTTGATGCGCTCGACCCGGCGCGCTGCGCGCTCGTGGTGGTCGACATGCAGAACACCTTTGTCGAGCCAGGCGCGCCCGCGGAGGTGCCGATGGCGCGCGAGGTCGTGCCCGGCATCAACGAACTCGCGCGCGCGGTGCGCGGCCTCGGCGTCCGCGTCATCTGGGTCACTCACGCCAACCGCCGCGACGGGCTGGCCACCGATTGGCGCGGCTTTTTCGACCACATCGTCGGCGACCCCGAAAAGATCGCGGCGATCCTCGACAACATGGAGCCGGGCGCGCACGGCACCCTGATCTGGCGCGAACTCGAGGTTGACCCGGCCGACCTGCGCGTTTCCAAGAACCGCTATAGCGCCTTCACCAGCGGCGCCTCGCAGATCGAGCGCCTGCTCCGCGGCTTCGGCATCGAGACGCTGATCCTCGCCGGCACCAAGACCAACGTGTGCGTCGAGTCGACCGGTCGCGACGCAATGATGCTGGACTTCAACGCGGTCCTCGTGTCCGACTGCTGCGCCGCGCTCACCGACCGCGAGCATCTGGCGACGCTGGAGACGTTTATCCAGCAGTTCGGTGACGTCATGACCAAGGACGAGGTGCTGGCGCTGTTCGAGCGCAAGCGAAACTAGGGCCCATCACCGCCCTCGTCCGCCGCACCACCACCGCGCGGGCGCCGTGCCCTCGGCACCGGAAGGAGAGACATGGCGGCACCCGACTTACCGCTCTCGGACCTGCGCGTGCTCGATTGCGCGACCTTCATCGCCGCGCCCTACTGCGCGACGATGCTGGCGGAATTCGGCGCCGACGTGATCAAGGTCGAAAAACCGGGCGGCGGCGACGCCATGCGGCGCTTCGGCACGCCCACGCCGCGCGGCGACACCCTGGCCTGGCTCAGCGAATCGCGCAACAAGAAGTCGATCACGCTCGACCTCCAGAAACCCAAGGGCGCCGAGCTCTTCCGCCGCCTGGCCGCCGAGTCGGACGTCGTGTGCGAGAACTTCCGTCCCGGCACACTCGAGAAATGGGGCCTCGGCTACGACGACCTGGCAGAGCTCAACCCGGGCCTCGTCATGTTGCGAGTCACCGGCTACGGCCAGGACGGCCCCTACCGTGACCGGCCCGGCTTTGCCCGAATCGCCCACGCTGTCGGCGGTATCGCCCACCTCGCCGGCATGCCGGGCGACGTGCCGGTGACGCCGGGCTCGACCTCGCTCGCGGACTATATCTCCGGGCTCTACGGCACGGTCGGCGTCATGATCGCGCTGCGCGCGCGCGCCGCGACCGGCCGCGGCCAATCCATCGATATCGGTCTCTACGAGGCCGCGTTCCGGGTGCTCGACGAGATCGCGCCGGCCTACGCCTACACGGGCAAGGTGCGCGGCCGGCTCGGCCGCGGCTCCTCCAACGTGTGCCCGCACAGCAACTACCGCACGGCGGACGATCAATGGGTGTCGATCGCCTGCACCTCGGACAAGATGTTCGCCCGCTTGGCCGAGGTCATGGGCCGGCCCGACCTCGCGGCGCCGGACGCGTACGGCGAGGTCGGCAAGCGTGTGGAGGCGCGCGAGACGGTCGAGGCCATCGTCGAGGAGTGGACGGCGACGCTGAGCCGCGACGAGGTGATGGACCGGTGCATCGCCGGCGAGGTGCCGTGCGGGCCGCTCAACACCATCGCCGACATTTTCGAGGATCCCCAGTTCGCGGCGCGCGGCAACCTCGCCAGCGTCGAGGTGCCGGGCCTGGGTCCCATCGTCGTGCCCTCGGTGATGCCGCGCTTGTCGGAAACGCCGGGGCGGATCGAGGCGCTCGGGCCCGAGCTCGGCAACGCCAATCGCGAGGTCTACACCGGCCTGCTCGGGCTATCGGACGACGAGCTCGACGAACTCGAACGCGATGGCGTGATCTGAGCGCGGTGCCGCAAGCGCCCGCCAGCGCGCCCGCTTCTGACGGCTCCTGATGGCTGGCCTGTTCGGCGCGGCCGCGGCGCTCGCCCCAAAGCGGGCGAACGTGCGCGGCATCCTGTGGATCGCATGTGCCGCGCCCTGCGTCGTCGGCATGAACAGCGCGGTGCGCCTCATCGGCGACCTCCCGGCCATCGAGATCGCGTTCTTTCGCTATGCCATCGGCTTCGCGGTCCTGATGCCCTGGCTCTTGAGCCTGAAATGGCATCAGGTGCGCAGCCACCAGCACGGGCTCCACGTACTGCGGGCCGTCATCCAGCTCGTCGCGTTGATGTCGCTGATCTACGGCCTGCGCCGCATTCCGCTGGCCGATACGACCGCGCTCAACTTCTCGCAGCCCCTCTTCGTCACCATCGGCGCGATCCTCGTGTTCGGCGAATCGAGCCGGCTGTGGCGCTGGGGCGGCATCGCCGTCGGTTTCCTCGGCGTCGTCCTCATCGCGAGGCCGGGGTTCGAGGCCTTCGATTTCGGCATGCTGTACGTACTCGCGGCCGCGGCGCTGTTCGCGGTGACCAAGCTAATCGTGCGCGTTCTAGGGCGGACCGATTCGAGCGTCACGATCGTCGCCTACTTCTCGCTCCTCCTCACCCTGATGTCGCTCGCGCCCACGCTCGTCGTGTGGCAAACGCCGACGCTCGCGCAGTGGATGTGGCTCGCGGTCCTCGGCGGCCTCGGCAGCGTGTCGCATCTGGCGATGACGCAGGCGGTACGGATAGCCGACGAGGTGTCGGCGCTGATGCCGATCGAATACACCCAGCTGCTGTGGGCGACCCTCGTCGCCTACATCGCCTTCGCCGAGACGCCCGATCCCTGGACGTGGGTCGGCGGTGCGATGATCGTCGCCGGCGCGACCTACCTCGCGAGCCGCGAGGCGCGGGCGCCTACCGCCCCTGCGCCCTGAGTCGCTACGACCACGGCGTTTTGACGTTGGGCACCGGCTCGCCCTCGACCAGAATGGCGTCGACCTTCTCGGTGAAAAAGCACAGGTAGTCCTTGATCTTTGGGCACTCGGGGATCGGGTCGGGGTAGGTCCACACGATATCCTCGTAGAGCGAATCGCCGACGCGAACGTTGTGGTAGGAGGCGATTCCCTTGTAGGGGCAGCGCGTCTGGTTGGTGCTCGCCTCGAGCAACTCGGTGCGCACGTCCTTGCGCGGAATGTAGTAGCGAGTCGGCAGGCCGGTCTCGAACAGGAAGCGGGCGCGCCGCGTCTCGGCCACCGTCTCGCCGCCGAGCACGACGGCGACGGGGCGCGAGGAGTCGATCACGTCGATGCGCTTGTAGGGATCGCGCACGTGCACGAAGACCTCCTCGTCCTCCTCGTACCAGGCATCCATCTGGTCCCAGTACAGCGCCACGTGATCCTTGATCTCGGCCACCTCGTCATAGGGATCGGGATAGCCCCACACCGCGTTCTCGGCGACCTTGGCGCCGACCCGGAGCGTCCAGTAGGCGGCGTCGCCCTTGAACGTGCAGTGCGTCGTGTGGGACGTCGGGCTTAGCAGATCCATGCGCATGTCGGCCTGGTTGAAGTAGTAGACCGGTATGTGGTGGCTCTCGTGCAACAGCATGGGCTGGCGCGCATCGACGATCGTCTCGCCGGCGAACAGGACGCGCACGCGGCGCGGGCTGGGCTCGAAGTCGATGCGGTAGCCTGGGTGGGCGGCATAGCCCGAAGGCTTGCGGGTGGCGCTCGCGGCTTCGCTCATGACTTTACCTCCGCAACTATCCCTGATGTGATCTGGCCGCGCGATGATGGCGGCAAACCCCGCGCCAGGCAAGCCGGAGGGCGAGCGATGAGCGATTTCAAGATTCTGGGCACCAATCACACGAGCTTCACCGTCTCCGACCTCGACGCGACGCTCGCCTACTTCCGCGACGTCCTCGGCTTTGCGGCAACGCCCAAGCTGCCGCGCGGGCCCAACGTGGTGCGCGACGTGACGGGAATCGAAGGCGCCGAGATCACGGTCGCCTTCGTCGATGCGCCCGGCCACCGGATCGAGCTCATCGAGTACGCGGCGCCCGCCGACCGTAGCCGGATCGCGGCCCGCCCGTGCGATACCGGGGCCACCCACATCGCCTTCGACGTCGACGACATCGACGCCGCGATCGCCGCATCGGCGAACGCCGGCTTCGCACCGCTCGGGACCGTCGCCATCACCGACGCCGGCCCCAACAAGGGTGGCCGCATCGTCTACTTACGCAACGCCGACGGCCTCGCCATCGAGCTCATCCAGAAGCCGCGCGCCTGAGCGCTTCGCCCACCCCAACCCTCGGTGGGGGCGGGTGAACCGAGGGCAAAAGGCTTTCCTGCTTATCCGCGACACTCCGCCTATGGGGATGTATGTTCTCAATATGTTCTGTATGAGGGGGTCACGGTTATGGGGTTCAAGGTTGCATCGCGCGTGCGTGGTCTGAACGACGAGGCGTTTCGGGAGGCCTTCGGCACCAAGGAGCAGTGCCGCGCGGCGCTGGTCCGGCTGCGCTGGCCGGGCGGCTTCGTCTGCCCCTGCTGCGGCCATCGGGAGCATTGCGTGTTGGCGGGTCGGGGTCTCTATCAATGCAACCGGTGCAAGAAGCAGACATCGCCCACGGCGGGCACGATCTTCCACGCGACCAAGCTGCCGCTGACAGTCTGGTTTGCCGCCATCCACCTGATCGTGACGGCGAAGAACGGCATCTCGTCGGTGGAACTCGGCCGCCGTCTCGGGGTCAAGCAGCCGACGGCCTGGGCCGTGAAGCACAAGATCATGGCGGTGATGGCGCGGCGCGAGGGGGAGACGGCGCTTACGGGGCGGGTCGAGATGGACGACGCCTATCTCGGCGGGGTGCGCTCCGGCGGCAAGCGGGGCCGCGGCGCGGCGGGCAAAACGCCCTTCGTGGCGGCGGTCTCGACCAGTCCCGAGGGGCGCCCGCGCAAGCTGAAGCTGGCGCCGGTCAAGGGCTTCCGCAAGCGCGAGATCGCGCGCGGCGCCAAGCACTGGCTGGCCCCCGGCGCGGCGGTTGTGACGGACCGCCTGGGCTGCTGGAGCGCACTCGAAGAAGCCGCCTGCAGCCACCAGGCGATCCGCACCGGGTCGGGCCGCCAGGCGGCCCGCATGGCATCGTTCAAATGGGTGAACACGACGCTCGGCAACATCAAGAGCGCGATCACCGGGACTTATCGCAAGCTCGGCCCCGACCATGCCGGACGCTATCTCGCCAGCTTCGCCTGGCGCTACAACCGGCGCTATCAACTCCAGACAATGATCCCGCGTTTCGTCCATAGCGCCGCACGAAACCAGCCCATGCCCTATCGCCTCCTCATCGCCGGATGACTTTCAGGGATAAGCAGGAAGGCTTTTGCCGAGAGCTGTGAGCACACCGACCGTTTGTCCGCCGGTCGGTTGCCCGTCATGCCTGGAACGACAAAAAGGTGATAGCGCCTATGCGGCGTTCGGTACGGGCTTGGTCCACGTGAACCGCGCAAACGCATCGTCCACGGGGGTGTCCACGATGTGATTGGTGTAGTTCGAGAGGACCTTGTGGGCGATGACCACGACGATTTCGAGCACCTTCTGTTTCGTGAATCCGGCGGCGAGGAACGCGTCGAGGGCCTCCGGCGAGACCCAGCCGCGGTTTTCGACCAGGTTCAGCGTGAAGACCCGTAGGGCCTCCAGAGTCGGGTCCTCATAGGAGCCAACCGCGCGGGCGGTTTCGATCACGTCCTCGGGCACCTTCTCGCCCTTGGCGAGAAACGTGTGCGCCGCCATGCAGTAGTGGCAGTCGTGATACGCGTTAATCGTGAACCACACGACGTGGCGCTCGATCGGGGTGAAGCTCGATCGCATCAACGAGCTGGCGAGCTTGTCGTAGGCTTCGACGGCGATCGGGGCTTCGGCCAGCACGCCGTAGAGATTTGGGATACGCCCGACACGCTGCTGGGTGCTTTCGAGCTGCTCTTTGCTCTCGGCCGGTGCGGAGTCGAGGGTATGGATGGTGAACGTCGTCATGGGATGCTCCTTTCTTCGGGTTAGCGTTTACTTGGTCTTTCATTGACCGATCGATCTATGTTTCGACAAAAAAAACTACGCCGCCTCGAGAACGGCAAGCGCACCGTCCACGATGCCGTGCGGCACGTCCCGCGTCTGGGTCACACGCCCAATCAGGACCAACCCTTGGTAGGCGCCCATGAAGAGCCGCGCGAGGTTGCGCACATTCGTGCTCGGCTTCAGGTCGCCCTCGGCTTGGGCCTTGGCGAACGCTTTGTAGTAAGCGCGTTCGACACGCTGCATGTGCTTGCGGAGAACGCCAGCCATTTCCGCATCATCCGTGCGGAACTGCGCCATGCTGACGCCGAGCAGGCAGCCCGGGCTCATCGGCTTGGAATTCTTTGCGGCGATGTCGCGCATCACCGCCCGCACGTTCTCCAGCGCTGGTCTATCCGTGTTGTTGAGCCCGCTATCGATCTCGCTCACGATCGTATGCGAGTAGCGGTAGAGCGCCCTGATGAAGAGCGCCCGCTTATTGTCGAACGTGTCGTACAGGCTCTTCCGGCCGATCTCCATCGTTGCCAGGAGCTCGTTCAAGCTGGTCGCGGCATACCCCTTCGCCCAGAAGAGCTGCATCGCCCTCTCGAGGGCGATCTCAGGGTCGAATTGCTTGTCAGGTCCCCTCGCCATGAAGCCAATATAGATACTTAAATCGATCGGTCAATGTTTTTGTCTCAGAGCCACCTCGTTGTCTTCGGCGGCCAGCCGCTGCTTGACAGGTGAGTAAGTCGTAGCTTACGGTTAGTCATGGCTTACGCAGAAGCGTTTACGGCACTAGCAGATCCAACCCGTCGGCACATATTCGAGGCGTTGCGCGAGCAGCCCAGGACCGTGGGTGAGTTGGCGGAAGGCGAGCCCGTAAGCAGGCCCGCCGTATCGCAACACCTCAGGGTGCTCGAGTCGGCGAGATTGGTCGGTATGGAGCCACGGGGTAATCGCCGTCTGTATTCCATCAAGCGCGATGGGTTGGACGACCTGCGGCACTATCTGGAGAGCTTCTGGTCGGATGCTGCTGTCGGCCTATGGCACTGAAATCGCACGACGCATGAAGGACGCTTTCCTATCCGGTTAACGCCCATGACCGCTACATGTAGGGTGCCGCCACTCTCCCGAGTAAAGCTCGGCATAGGTTGGAGCAGAGGTGTCGCCCGCGATGCCGAGCAATGAGCGGAAGGCGTTGAACGGGTAGAACCGCCTGTTGAAGCGGAAGGTGAACTCGTTGAGGTAGGCTTGTAGGTGCTGGTGGCTAACGCCGTGGTGGATACCGATCAGCCACGTCTTCAGGTTGGCGAAAACCAGATGGATGATCGGCAGGTATTGCTCGGCAACCTCTGGATCACCACACTCGGCAACAGCGAAGTGCTCATAGCCGCGCTTACCGAGGCCAGCATAGCCGCTCCAATCGTCAGTAACGATCAGCGATCGCGGCGCGACGGTGCTCTCGACGAACCCACAGAGCGACTCGGCGCTACGGTCGAGCACGACGGCGAGCCGAACGCGTCCGGCATAGCGTCCGTCTTTCCGGTTGTCGAGCTTGGTGCCCGGCTTTCGATGACGCACCTCGATGGCACAGGAGACGGGAACCTTGTGGTGAACACCACGGCCTTCCCCACGCGTTCGCCCGCCAACCCAGGTTTCGTCCACCTCAACATGGTTCTTGGGCTGTCCACCGATCCTGTCTTGGTTGGGCCGCACCATGCCCGAGCGGAGCTTGTGGAGAATTTGAAAGGCCGTCTCGTAGCGCGAAAGACCAAGTTACCGCTGAAACTGCACGGCGGACATGCCGGGCGTCTGACTGGCGACCAGATAAGCGGCCCAGAACCAGACGTTCAGCGGAGTGTGGCTACGCTCCATCACTGTTCCCACCGTCAGCCCGGTGTTCTGGCGGCACTTGCGGCAGCGCAGGACGCCAGGGCGGTTTTCAAAGTGGAACGGCTCTCCCGCCGTGCCGCAGTGCGGGCAGGCAAAGCCGTCTCCCCAGCGGGCTTTCTCCAGGTAGGCGGCGCAGGCCGCATCATCGGGGAAAAGTCGCTGGAACTCGGGTAGCGAATGCGGGAATGGGAGACCGACGCGGTCGAGAACATCCATGGCGCGCTCCCCTATATCCGGGTTGCGCCCATTCTAGCCCTAGTGGGTGTGGGTGTAAACCGGATAGGCAAGATCCAATCGTAGGGAATACCCAGGAAATCGGCCGTGTACTTGACCTTCAAACAGTTGCCCGATGCGAGATCTCCATAAACCTTCATCCCTTGGGCCCAAAGAAACGCCGTTCCTCGTGCTGCTCGCGCCGCCGCCGTCGGCGCTTACGACATACTAAGCCGCGTCGGCCAGGGCCTCGCCGCGCAGGCCGGACGGCGCCGGCGGCGCGCGGTGCTGGTAGAACTCGAGGCGGATGTCGTCGGGGTCGTGGATGAAGAGGCTGCGCTTGTAGGGCAGGTCGAGTTCGAGGGCGACCGGCACGCCGAGCCCCGCGAGCGCGTTCGCCGCCGCGCCGAGATCGTCCTCCGGCCAGACTTCGAAGGCGGCGTGATGCAGCCCCCGCGTGAGCGAATCGCGCTCGGCCAGAACCACCACGTCGTGGCGCGCGGCCGAGCCGGCGAGGTAGGCTCCGGCGCCATCGTCGAGGCGCCCCACCACCCTGAGCCCGGCGACGTCGGTGTAGAAGCTGATCGAGCGGTCGAGGTCGGGCGCCACCATCACGGCATGGGTGATGCGCATCGGGTGCAGCGGGGCCGATTCGACGCGCCGGATGTCGATGCTGAGATCGAACTTCTCCTCGGTGCTCGGCAGCTGGCCCAGCGGATCCCACGGCGGATTGGCATGGAGCTCGACCTCGCCGCCCGTGAAGACCTTGCGCCAATCGCGCATTTGGCTGGCAAAGAACTGATGCAGCAAGCCGTCGTCGTCGGTGGCGTAGACCGAGCGCCCGGTGCCCATGTCGATGTGGCGCAGGGTCTCGCCTTGATTCAGGGCGCGCTTGTAGGCGCCCACCAGATCGGCCTCGCTCGCCATCTCCCAGCCGAAATGGTTGAGCCCCACCGGATGATCGCGGACCGCGACGCCGAGGTCATGGTTGGTGTTGCCGTTCGAGAGGAAACCGGCGCCGTTGTGGGTCTCGCGCGCGGTCTGCTCGAAGCCGCACACGTTCATGTAGAAATCCATCGTCCGCACGAGCTCGCTGACATAGAAATTGGCGTGGCCGATGCGGCGCGTCGGGAAGGCGATCATGGCTGACCTCGAAGGTTGAGGGGCGTCTGCCCCTACATACCGCTTCGGGGCCCCAACACCAAGCACCCGCGACCCCGGCCGATGGCTTGTTCGACCCCGGGGGGCCACAGTAAGATGGCGAACAAAATCCCGTGAGGGCGAGTGAGCGAGGGAGTCCACCATGTTGCCGATGCCCCAGTTCAGAACGACCGGCGAGGTGCTGAGTACCGAAGCGTTCGTCAAGGAGCTCGACGCGGCCATCCACCAACCCGGGCGCGACCGCACCGAGCACCCCTTCGTGCTCGCCGTCGAGCGCGGCGAGGCGACGATCGATCAGATCGCCGGCTGGCGCAACCAGATCACGCAGTGGGCGCACCCCACGAACAAGCTCTACGGGATCATGTGGTCACGCTGCCAGGACGACCACCTGAGCGAGGGTATCTTCGAGAACATGGTCGAGGAGCTGTCGGGCACCTACTCGCAGACGGGTGGCCACATACAGCTCAACTGGCGCTTCCTCGACGAGCTCGGCTGGGACGAGGCGCGCCGCGCCGCCGATGAGGTCAAGCCGGAGACCTGGGCGCTGCGCCACTGGTTCGAGGTCGTCGTGACCTGCCGCCCGGTGGTCGAGTCGATCGCCGCGCTCTCGTTCACCGCCGAGCGGCTCAACCCGTTCGTCCTCGGCCGCGTCTACGAGGGGCTGAAGAAGAACTACGACATCAGCGACGAGGCGCTGATGTCGGTCGCGGTGCACGCCTCGCACGTCGAGGAGGAGCACGGCAGCCTCGGGCCCGACGCCTTCGCGCGCTGGGCCACGACCGCCTATACCCAGGACCGCATCCGCTTCACGGTCCTGCACACCGCCGAGGTGTACTACAACATGTACAACGTCTGGCAGTACTACTAGGCGCGGAGCTGCGGGCGATGGCCACAATGATCCCGGCTCTGCGCTACCGCGATGCGCCCGCCGCCATCGACTGGCTGTGTCGGGCGTTCGGGTTCGAGCGCCACCTCGTCGTGCCCGGGGACGGCGATACGATCGCCCATGCCCAGCTCGTGCTCGGCAAGGGCATGATCATGCTGGGATCGGCCCGCGAAGACGCTTACGACCAACTGATCCGGCATCCCGCCGACGCCGGCGGCGTCACGCAGGCGCCCTATGTCGTCATCGCCGATGCCGACGCCCACTGCACGCAAGCGAAGGCCGCCGGCGCCGAGATCCTCTACGATATCGAGGATCAGCCGCACGGCGGGCGCGCCTATACCTGCCGCGATTCCGAGGGCCACATCTGGAACTTCGGCACCTACGATCCCTGGCGCGACTAGGGGGCGTTAGCGGCGGTCGCTCCGAGCGATAGCGGCGTCACAAAGCCGTACGGCGCCAAACGCCCCTAAGGAAGGCGAACAGGGGCATTACAGACGCAGCCGGTTGGGGCGTTTTCTTCTTCTGGGTCGGCGTTGCTGGCCGACTTTGGCTGGGGATGGGGCCTGCTCGGCGTCGGCGTCATCATCCTCGTTGAAGCAGCAACCCGAAGGTTATATGAGCTTGAGAATCGAGAGGTTTTGGATTCCTCTCGGGATCGCGTTCCTGCTCGGCGGCCTAGGGACCCTCTTCCAGGTGCCGTGGCCCCTCGTGCCGGTCTTGCTCATCTTGTTTGGCGTGGCCGTACTCTCGGGTGACCTCACCGGCCGGCACCTGATGAAAAAGTGATCCACCGAGCACAGCTGTTGCCGCGGATGACGCCTTCCCCATAGTCAGAGGCGAACCGGGAAGCGGATTCCCAATCGTTTACGGAATGACGGAAGGCTAGACCCGCAAGATCGCTCAGCGGCGCCAAGCGCGGGCCGCAAGCGCCATGTCAGGCGCGCCCGAAGGGCCGAGTGGCCCTCCGGCGATAATGGGCGCTGGGGGGTGTCCTAGTGGATTGATCGGAACGAAAGAGTCCGATTTGAGATTCCGTATTGTGCGGTGTCATGCGAGTCTGTGCTATGCGCACCGGCATCCATTTTACTGTCACGTCTGGCGACCGTCAGCGATTGCAAGCTATCGTCGCGGACCCGAAGAGCTCGCAGAAACATGTCTGGCGGGCGCGGATCATCCTGAAGAGCGACGAGGGGCTCGGGAACTCGTCGATCATGGCCGAGACCGGCAAGTCCAAGACCTGTGTCTGGCGCTGGCAGGAGCGGTTCATGCACGAGGGTGTCAACGGCTTGCTTCGCGACAGGTCCCGTCCGCCTGGCAAAGCGCCGATCCCGCCGGAGCGCGTCGCCGAGATCGTCCGCCTGACCCAGCAAGCGCCGCCGCACGAGGCGACCCACTGGACGCTGCGCGCGATGGCGAAGGTTGCTGGCGTCGCGGCGTCGACGGTCCAATCGATCTGGAAGGCCCATGGCCTCAGCCCGCACCGCTGGCGGCACTTCAAGCTCTCCAATGATCCCGCCTTCGCCGAGAAGCTCACAGATATCGTCGGCTTGTATGTCGATCCGCCGGCCCATGCCGTGGTGCTGTCGGTTGATGAGAAATCACAGATCCAGGCGCTCGACCGCACCCAACCCGGCTTGCCGATGAAGAAGGGCCGCGCCGGTACGATGACCTATGATTACAAACGGCATGGCACGACGACGCTGTTCGCCGCGCTCAACGTGCTGGACGGTACGGTCATCGCACAGAACATGCAGCGCCACCGCCATCAGGAGTTCATCCGCTTCCTCAACCGCATCGAGCGCGAGGTGCCGACGGACAAGGCCGTCCACGTCATCCTCGACAACTACGCCGCGCACAAGAAGGACAAGGTCCGCGCCTGGCTCGCCCGCCATCCACGCTGGACCTTCCACTTCACGCCAACCTCGTGCTCGTGGCTCAATGCCGTCGAGGGCTTCTTCGCCAAACTAACGCGGCGCAGGCTCAAATACGGCGTCTTCCAATCCGTCGTCGACCTTCAGGCCGCCATCAACCGATTTGTCCGCGAATACAATGACGCAAACCCAAAACCCTTCATCTGGAAAGCCGACCCCGATCATATCATCGCCGCACGAAACAGAGGGTTCCAAACGTTGGAATCAATCCACTAGGAGGCCGGGCGCAGGCTGCGCGTGAAGACGGTGTATTTGCCCGAGAGCGGCTGGTAGGACGACAGGGTCCCCGTGGGGACGAAGTATGAGGGCCCGTTGGCCGTGGCACGCTGAACAGCATCGGCCGGGCCGGGCAAGATCATCAGGCCCATCATGCCCGTGAGCCAGAGACCGCCACCGACAACCCAAGCCGCCATTATCTCGCGCCTAAACATCCCCAATCTCCTCCAGAACCCTCGTGGCGGTCCCATACGGACAACGCCCCTTCCCACTCGCTGCGCCGGCTGTTTGCGGCGCCTGTTGACCTCGTTAAAACGCGATATGGGGAGCGCCGCGAGCCGTTGCAAGACCCTGCGATGACACGGTTTTGTGTGCCCTCACAGCGTCTTCCAGTCGAACCCCCGCTCGAAGGCGTCGCTCGCTCGGTAGAGCGTCTCCTCGTCCCAGTGGCGGCCGGTGAGCATCATGCCGACCGGCAATCCATCGACCATGCCGCAGGGCACTGACAGCGAGGGGTGGCCGGTCACGTTGAAGGGCGCGGCGTTGGTGATGTTGCCGAGCCCCGGCGCCATCATCTCGATCCGCGAGGCCTCCGGCCCGGGCAGCGGCGGCGCCTTGGTCGGCACCGTCGGCATCACCAGGATGTCGTGGCGCGCGAGCGCCGCATCGTAAGCGGCAGTCAACCTGCGCGCGAGGTTCTGCGCCTTGGCGTAGTAACGCCCGCCATATTCGGTGTGCATGTAGTGGCCTGTCAGGAGCCCGAGCTTGAGGCCATCGGGCAGCTCGTCGGCACGCTCGCGCCAGCGGCTGTGGGCGCTCATCAGGCTCCTGACGTAGAGGCCGCGCCAGTTGGTGCCGTAGGCGTTGCCCTTCATCATCATTTCGACCGTGCCGTCGATACCGATCGGGATCCAGATGCTGACCCCGAGTGTGTGCATGGGGATCGACACGTCCGCCACTCGGGCGCCGAGCTCGCGAAGCCGCTTGGCCGCGGCGCGCACCTTGGCATCGACCGCCGGCTCCGAATGGGAATGGGCAAAGCCCTCCTTGACGATGCCGACCTTAAGGCCCTCGACGCCGCGCCCCAAAGCCTCGGTGTAGGCAGCGACGCGGGGCGCGTACTGGCGCGGGTCGAGGCCGTCGGCGCCGGCAATGACCTCGAGCAGGAGCGCGTTGTCGGCCGTCGTCGCGGTCATCGGGCCGACGTGATCGAGGGTGATGTCGACCGGCATCACGCCGGTGTAGGGCACCAGCCCCCAGGTCGCCTTCATGCCGTAGATGCCGCAGAAGGAGGCCGGGTTGCGGATCGAGCCCGCCTGATCGCCGCCGATCGCGAGATCGACCTCGCCGGCCGCGACCAGCGCCGCCGAGCCCGATGACGATCCGCCCGCGGAAACGCCGTGTCGATAGGGATTGTGGGTCGGCCCGGTCGCATTCGTGTGGCTGCTGCCCGAGAAGCAGAAGTACTCGCAATGGGCCTTGCCGGCGATCTCTGCGCCCTCGTCGAGCATGCGGGTGACGATGGTGGCATCGATGTCGGGCACGTAGCCTTCCAGCGTCGAGGCGCCGCACATCATCGGCACGCCGGCGAGGCACACATTGTCCTTGAGCGCGACGGTGCGCCCCGCGAGCTTGCCCGCGGCCGCGCCCTTGATGCGCGTCTTTACGGACCAGGCATGGAGCGGGTCCTCGTTCGCGTCCGGGCGGTAGCCGGGTGTGCGCGGGTACGTGACCTGCGGCATGTCGTCGGGCAGCGCGTCGAGCGCGCCGTAGCTTCGGGTCACGCTCGCGGCGATCAGCTCGCCGAAGAAGGCGATGTCCGCGGGCTCGAGCGCGAGGCCGAGCTCGGAGGCCATCGCCGCGATTCTCGCCGGCGTCGGTGGGCGCGGTGCCATCATTCCCTCCCTCGTGGCGGTGCCCCCGTGCGCCTGCGCCCGGCGCACCGCGGGCCGTTCCAGGCAGCGCCCGGTGGCCGCGCAAGAGTCTTGCATTTTCGGCTGTTTTACGCCAAACAACGCAGCCCGAGCGCGTCACCATAAATAGGCAGGGAGGCCGGCCATGGCGCACGAAGCTGTGGTTGAAGACACGCGTTGGTCCGAGGCCGAAGCGACGAGCCCGTACTACGTCGAGGAGGATGGCGTGCGCTTCGCGGGCACCCATCTGCTGCTCGACATGTGGGGCGGAGTCGGCCTCGACGACGTGCGCGCCATCGAGGCCGCGCTCACCGAGTCGGTCGCCGCCGCGGGTGCCACGCTCCTCAAGGTCGACCTCCACCAGTACTCCTCCACGGGCGGTGTCTCCGGGGTCGCCATCCTCGCCGAATCGCACATGAGCATCCACACCTGGCCCGAGACCGGCTACGCCGCGATCGACATCTTCGTATGTGGCGCGTGCGATGCCGAGAAGGCGGTGCCCGTTTTACGCGCCCATTTTCGCCCCACCGACGTCCGTCTCACCAAGCACCGGCGGGGCCTGCGCCCGTGACCTGGTTTCGGGAGCGTCTGCACGACTCCGCCAAGCAGGCTCTCGAAATCAGCAAGACGATCTACCGGGGCGAGAGCGCCTTTCAGACCATCGAGGTGTTCGAGAACGCCCATTTCGGGCGCGTTCTGGTGCTCGACGGAATCGTCCAGACCACCGAGCGCGACGAGTTCATCTATCACGAGATGCTCACCCACGTGCCGGCGCTCGGCCACGGCCACGTCTCGCGCGCTCTGATCATCGGCGGCGGCGACGGCGGCATGCTCGAGGAACTGCTCAAGCACGGCGTCGAGGCGGTGACGATGGTCGAGATCGACCAAAACGTCGTCGATGTCTGCCGCGAGCATCTGGGCGGGATTTGCGGTGGTGCCTTCGAGGATCCGCGTACCATGCTGGTCATCGGCGATGGCGCCGAGTTCGTCGCCGACGCGGCCGACGCCTTCGACCTCATTATCGTCGATTCACCGGATCCGATCGGCCCGGCGACGGCGCTGTTCGAGCGCCCCTTCTACGAGAACTGCCGCCGCGCGTTGGCGGAGTCGGGGCTCATCGCGGCGCAGACGGGGGTTCCGTTCTTTCAGCCCGAGGAAGTCGTCGGATGCCACCGGCTGTTCGCCGAGCTGTTCGCCCACAGCGGCTTTTTCCTCGCACCTGTTCCCGCCTATTACGGCGGCGCCATGGCGTTCGGCTGGGCCAGCGACGCGCTCGAGCTGGCCAAGCCCGAGCGCAAGACGATCGCCGCGCGCTGCGCTGCGGCCGAGCTCGCCACGGGCTACTACAACCCCGAGGTTCACTGCGCGGCCTTCGCCCTCCCCAACTACATCCGCGAGCTCGCCTCGCTCAGCCCGGAACGCTGATCGGCAGGCCGAGCATGGCCCGGCGCCGTAGCCATTGGCTCGGGCGGTAACGGTCGTCGCCGGTGATCGCCTGAAGACGCTCGAGGATCGCCAGCACGCGTGCCGGGCCCATGGATTGCGCCAACTCGAGCGGGCCTAGCGGGTAGTTGAGCCCGAGCTTCATGGCGGTGTCGATGTCGTCGGGCCGGGCGATGCCGAGCTGCGCCATCTCGCAACCGAGGTTGGCGACCATGGCGGCGATGCGCTGGCCGATGAAGCCCGGCGAATCGGCGATCGCGGTGACGGGCGCGCCGGTGTTGGCGAGGCGCGCGACGACTTGCGCGCGGACCGCAGCGTCGGCCCCCGGCGCCGTCATCACGGTCAGGCGCTTCATGAGGTCGCCCGTCAAATCGACGGCGACGAGGCGGCGATGGTCGATACCGGCGCGCACCGCCAGCGCGGTGCAGTCCTCGCCGAGCGGTGCCGCGAGAATCGGCTCGGTGCCCCCGTCGCCAACGATCTCGGCGCCGGCCGCATCGGCGAGCGCCGCCAGCGCATCGTCGGGCTCGGCCAGGCATACGAGCGGCGCCGGATCGGCGTCGGTCGGCGCGTCGGGACTCTCGGCGATCTTGCTTCCGCCCTTGTCGTAGGCGTAGTAGCCCGCCCCCGCCTTGCGCCCGAAGCGGCCCGACGCGTGCAGGGATTCGTGGAGTGGCGAGGTGGCGATCCGCCGC
The DNA here is from genome assembly GCA_965261735.1 of Alphaproteobacteria bacterium. Classification (GTDB taxonomy): domain Bacteria; phylum Pseudomonadota; class Alphaproteobacteria; order SHVV01; family SHVV01. Next base: position 2,467,388 of record OZ253470.1, on the reverse strand, counting down.
TCCTGGAAGTAGCCGTCATAGATCGCCATGGTGGCCGGGAAGTTCACGTCGATACCGGTCAGGTCCATGAGTTCGAAGGGTCCCATGCGAAAACCCCACGCATCGCGCATGACGGCGTCGACGGCACTGGGTGGCGCGATGCGCTCCTGGGCGATGCGCAGGCCCTCGGTGACGAAGGCGCGCCCCCCGAGATTAACGAGGAAGCCGGGTCCGTCCGCGACCTCGACCGCCGTGCGCCCCATGCGCCGGCCGAGTACCGCGAGCTGCTCGACCACCGCCGGGTCGGTGTCGGGCGCCCTGACGATCTCGACCAGCTTCATCAACGGGACCGGATTGAAGAAGTGCATGCCGGCGACGCGGCGGCGATGCTCGCAGGCGGCGGCGATGGCGGCGATGCGGAGCGACGAGGTGTTGGACGCGAGCACCGCCTCCGCGCCCACGATACGTTCGAGTTCACGAAACAGAGTGCGCTTGGCCTCGAGGTCCTCGACCACCGCCTCGACGACGACGTCGCACGCGGCCAAATCGTCGAGGTGTGCGGCGATACCGAGCCGCGCCAAAGCCGCCTCCACATCGTCGCCGGACATCGCCCCCTTTTCGGCCTGGCGGCGCAACATGCGTGCGATGAAGTCGCGCGCCGCTTCGGTGACACCGGGGGCACTGTCGTGGATCAGCGTCGCGATGCCGCCCGCGATGGCGACCTGGGCTATGCCGCGCCCCATGGCTCCGCCACCGACGATGCCGACCCGAAGGTCGCTGCGGGTTGCGTCGAGCGCCACGATTTGCTCCCCTCTGGTGGCGCGGCCGGGCGCGCCTGCGCCGACCACTTGTAGCAGCACGGGCGCCCGGCCGGCTAGCCGGCGCCGCCTTGAAAGAGCCGCGGCCACGCCTACATTTATGGGGCGGCGGTGCCGTTCGGGCTGCCGCAGGTTGGCGCTGGTGGAGCGCCGTAAGTTGGCTGCCACCGGCGCGCTCGCTCGTTCTCGAGGAGGTCAGCCACCATGACGCGGCTTTCCGTCTTCAATAGCCCGCTGCTGCTCGGATTCGAGCATTTCGAGCGCACCGTCGATCGCGTGACGAAATCGGTCGGCGATGGCTACCCGCCCTACAATATCGAGCAGATCGGCCCCGACCGGCTGCGCATCACCGTGGCGGTCGCCGGTTTCGGCGTCGCCGATCTGTCGATCACGGTCGAGGACAACCAGCTCATCATCCGCGGCAAGCAGGCGGACGAGGGCGCCGAGCGCGTGTTCATCCACCGCGGTATCGCCGCGCGCCAGTTCCAGCGTGCCTTTGTGCTCGCCGAGGGGATCGAGGTCCAGGGCGCGAGCCTCGATAACGGCCTCCTTGCGGTCGATCTGGTACGCCCGCGCCCGGTGGCGCGCGTCCGCAACATCGAGATCGCGAGCAGCAAGAGCAAGCGGGCCAAAGCGACGCTCGTGGCGGTGGACGCGGGCGCCAGCGACGCGCCAGATTCCCGCGCAGAAGGAGGCGAGGCATGACGCGCACGTCCCACATCAACGCGATATCGCCGGAAGCGCTGGCCACTTGGGGTGCGCCCGATCTCGCCTACGTCAAGCCGGTCGTGTGGGAGGGGTCGTCGCTGTATGCCCTGTTCGCCGCCGACGGCACACGGATCGCCGTCGTGGCGAGCCGCGGGGCCGCATTCGCGGTCGCCATCCAGAACGATCTCGATCCCGTCAGCGTCCACTAGGTTGGGTGAGAATCGGCGCTCCGGCCGAGGGTATCCGGCTCGAAGACGGCGCGCGGCGCCATGACGCAAGCGGGGGCGTGCGTCGCGTTTGACCCCGCGCCAAGCAGACGCGGGCATTGAGGCGGCCGATGGGCGAAGAAATCGAACAAACACTGTTCGATCCCTCCGATTTCGACCAGTTCCAGAGCCGGCTGCGCGACGAAACGCGGCATGCCTCCAATCTGTTCGCCCGCAATGAACTCTCGGAGACGGGCTACGCCATTGGCTTCGAGGTCGAGGCCTGGCTGCTGGACCACGGGACTTTCCCGTACTCCATCAACGAGGCCTTCCTCGACGCGCTCGACCATCCCCTCGTCGTGCCCAAACGTTCGCGCTTCAACGTGGAGCTGAATTCCACCCCGCTGCAGCTCCGCGGCGACGTGCTGCGGCGGGCGACCGCCGAGCTCAGCGATCTTTGGTCCCACTCCAATGCTGTCGCCCATGGGCTCAATGCCAACATGGTGCTGATCGGCACGCTGCCGACGCTACGCGGCGAAGATCTCTCCGTCGCCAATATTTCGCCCCTGAAGCGCTATTACGAGCTCAACAGAGAGGTGCTGCGCCAGCGCCACGGCCGGCCGCTCAAGATCGACATCGGCGGGCGCGAGCGGCTCGTCACGGAGCACAGGGACGTCATGCCGGAGGCGGCGACGACGGCGTTCCAGATCCACCTCAAGACGCCGGCGCGTCTGGCGCACCGCTACTACAACGCGTCTCTCATGGTGTCGGGACCGATCCTCGCGGCGTGCGCCAACGCGCCCTTCGCATTCGGTCGGGTGCTCTGGGATGAAACCCGAATTCCCCTGTTCGAGCAGGCGGTCGACCCGCTCAACGATCCGCCCTACGGGACGGAGCGCTGCTACAACGCGCTACGCCTCGCGCATGCGCCGCTCAAGGGCGGTTCGGCACCGCAGGTCTCCGTGTTCCTGATGGCCGATGCGGTCGCCGCGGCGCGCAGGGGGCAGAAGACGCCGAACGGGTATTACAACGTCGAGCGTATGTTGAGGCGCGTGACCTCGGGCGGCGGCCAGGTGCTGCTGTGCGGCACCTGCATGGACGCCCGCGGCATCGGCGAGGGCGACGTGATGGATGGCGCGCGGCGCAGCACCATGGACGAGCTCGCCCAGGAAACGACGGCGGCCGACAAGGTCCTGGTGTTCTGCGCGCTAGGCGGCGTGTGAGGAGGCGGTTTCGGTGAGCAGAGCGTAGATCGCATCCGCGGTGTGAGAGCCGCGCAGCTTTTCGCACATCATCTCGTCGCGCAACAGGCGCGATATCCGGGCGAGAATCTTGAGGTGCTCGGCACCCGCCGATTGCGGTGCGAGCAGCAGGAACACGAGATCGACCGGCTGCTCGTCGATCGCCGCAAAGTCGACCGGGTGCTCGAGGCGCGCGAACAGGCCGTAGAGCGTCTCGATTCCCGTCACCTTGCTGTGCGGGATGGCGATGCCGCGGCCGATCCCGGTGGTGCCGAGGCGCTCGCGCTCGAGCAGGACATCGAAGATATGGCGCGGATCGGCGCCGCTCAGCGTTGCCGCCCGGGCGGCCAACTCCTGGAACACCTGCTTTTTGCTGGTCGCCTTGAGGTTGGCGACGATGCCCTCGAGGCTCAGCAGATCGGCGATATCCATGATCCGTACCTGAAGTCAGCCGTCGCCGGATTGGCCCGGTTCGATCCAACCGCTGCTGCCGTCGGCGCGCCGGTAGAACACGCTCAGCTGGGCGCGCAGCGGATCACCTACATCGAGCTGCTTGCCGTGCACCGATACTTGCATGTCAGGGATTTCCAAATCGTTGCCCGCCACGGTCATGCCGCCGGGGATCAACGATGGAGCGCAGGACGGCGGACCATAGTTGGCGGCTCCCGTGGCTGTCAACCGGCGCCCCTAGGCCTCTGTTTTCGCACCATCATCGTGCCGCGGCGCGGCGCCTCAGCGTGTTGCGGACTGCTTTTTTTTGGGGGCTTATAAGCTTGTATTGATTTCGGTTGACGAGATGTTGCGAATTTCCTTATAGTACCCACGACATATGCCACTGAACGCCAAAAAGCCTGGTTGCCCCCAGGCTTTCGGTAACAGATGGTCCCGCGTAAACCCACGAAGGCGCGCGGAACGGCGAAACAGCGTCAGGAAGAATCATCGCGGATTCCTGACCGCCCGTCAAGTGCGCCTTTCTATTGACGCAAAGGAAGGCGAATCGTGCCCAGCAAGATCGGAAGAACCACCGAATTCGAAATGTCCGTGGCCGTCCTGAGATACTTGCACCATCAGCCGGATGGTGAAGCTAGCCAAGAAGAACTCTTGCCTATCCGGGTTACACCCACACCCACTAGGGCTAGAATGGGCGCAACCCGGATATAGGGGAGCGCGCCATGGATGTTCTCGACCGCGCCGATCTCCCATTCCCGCATTCGCTACCCGAGTTCCAGCGACTTTTCCCCGATGATGCGGCCTGCGCCGCCTACCTGGAGAAAGCCCGCTGGGGAGACGGCTTTGCCTGCCCGCACTGCGGCACGGCGGGAGAGCCGTTCCACTTTGAAAACCGCCCTGGCGTCCTGCGCTGCCGCAAGTGCCGCCAGAACACCGGGCTGACGGTGGGAACAGTGATGGAGCGTAGCCACACTCCGCTGAACGTCTGGTTCTGGGCCGCTTATCTGGTCGCCAGTCAGACGCCCGGCATGTCCGCCGTGCAGTTTCAGCGGCAACTTGGTCTTTCGCGCTACGAGACGGCCTTTCAAATTCTCCACAAGCTCCGCTCGGGCATGGTGCGGCCCAACCAAGACAGGATCGGTGGACAGCCCAAGAACCATGTTGAGGTGGACGAAACCTGGGTTGGCGGGCGAACGCGTGGGGAAGGCCGTGGTGTTCACCACAAGGTTCCCGTCTCCTGTGCCATCGAGGTGCGTCATCGAAAGCCGGGCACCAAGCTCGACAACCGGAAAGACGGACGCTATGCCGGACGCGTTCGGCTCGCCGTCGTGCTCGACCGTAGCGCCGAGTCGCTCTGTGGGTTCGTCGAGAGCACCGTCGCGCCGCGATCGCTGATCGTTACTGACGATTGGAGCGGCTATGCTGGCCTCGGTAAGCGCGGCTATGAGCACTTCGCTGTTGCCGAGTGTGGTGATCCAGAGGTTGCCGAGCAATACCTGCCGATCATCCATCTGGTTTTCGCCAACCTGAAGACGTGGCTGATCGATATCCACCACGGCGTTAGCCACCAGCACCTACAAGCCTACCTCAACGAGTTCACCTTCCGCTTCAACAGGCGGTTCTACCCGTTCAACGCCTTCCGCTCATTGCTCGGCATCGCGGGCGACACCTCTGCTCCAACCTATGCCGAGCTTTACTCGGGAGAGTGGCGGCACCCTACATGTAGCGGTCATGGGCGTTAACCGGAAAGGCAAGCATGAATGCATGACCCTAGAAGGCGACGCGATCGGCGCCCTTGACCTGTAGGGTCTCGCGCGCCTCGGCGGGCGTCGCGACTTCGAGCGATAGCTCTTCGAGAATGCGGCGGATCTTGGCGACCTGCTCGGCGTTGGACGCGGCGAGTTCGCCCCTGGCGATGTAGAGGTTGTCCTCGAGGCCGACGCGGATATTGGCGCCCATGATGGCGCCGGTCGTCACCAGCCCGAATTGGTGCCGGCCCGAGCCCAGCACCGACCAGACGAAGTCATCGCCGAACAGGCGGTCGGCGGTGCGCTTCATGAACACGAGGTTGTCGATGTCGGTGCCGATACCGCCGAGGTTGCCGAAAATGGTCTGGACGAACAGCGGCGGCTTGACCAGCGCGCGATCGGCGAAATGGGCGAGCGTGTAGAGGTGGCCAACGTCGTAGGCTTCGAACTCGAACCGGGTGCCGAGTTCGCCGACCTTCTCGATCATGGACTCCATGCCGGCAAACGTGCTGATAAAGGGCTCGGAGCGCGAGCTCTCGAGATAGGGCTCCTCCCAGTCATGGCGCCACTGGCCGCGATGCCGCTCGATCATCGGGTAGTAGCCGAAGTTCATCGTGCCCAGGTTGAGGGTGGTGAGTTCGGGCTCGGCGCGGAATACCGCCGCGAGGCGCTCTTCCACGCTCATGCCCGTGCCGCCGCCGCTGGAGATACTGACGATCGCGTCGCACCCCTGCTTGATGCGGGGTAGGAACTCCATGAACACGTCCACGTCGCTGGTCGGCTTGCCGTCGGGCTCGCGCGCATGGACGTGGATGACGGCCGCACCGGCTTCGGCGGCGGCGACCGAATCGCGGGCGATCTCATCGGGCGTGCACGGGAGGTGCGGCGACATGGTCGGCGTGTGCGCCGCCCCGGTGACGGCGCAGGTGATGATCACTTTGCGCGATGTCGCCATGTCGCGTCCTCGGCCCGTCGGTGGGCGCCTTGCGCCTAGGCTGCCGGGATTGCCTTCTTGGGATCGTAGAACGGGGTTTCCACCACGGTCGCCGCCACCGCCTCGCCACGATCGGGTATGGCCACGCTCAGCGGCGTGCCGAGCGCGTTGCAGGCGTTCGGCAGCATGGCCAGCGCAATGTTCGACTCCAGTTTGGGCGAGTAGAACGCGCTGGTGACGTAGCCCACCTCGGCGCCGCCGCCGTCGCGCACGATCCAGAAGTCCGGGATATACCAATCGATCGGCTCGCCCCCCATCTTGAGCCCGACGAGGCGTTGGCTCACGCCGCGCTCCTTGATCTCGGCCAGCGCCGGCTTGCCGATGAAGTCGGGTTTGGATAGGTCGACCTGCCAGTCGAGGCCGACCTCGAACGGATTGGTTTCGAGGTCCATGTCCTGGCCGTAGGAGAGGATACCCGCCTCGAGCCTGCGGATGTGGCTCGGCGCAATGACTTTCAGGTTGAATTCCTCGCCCGCCTCGAGCACCAGGTTCCATAGCTTGTCGGCGTTGGTCATGGCATTTTTTAGGTAGATCTCGTAGCCCACCTCCGCCGACCATCCGGTGCGCGAAATAACGACGTCCATGCCGGCGAGCTTAGTCTGCCACAGGCCGTAGTAGCGCACCTCGAGAATGTCGTCGCCGCACAGCTTGCGCATCAGGTCTTTCGATTTCGGGCCCTGGATCTGTATCGGGGCGACATCGATCTCGTTGACCTCGATGTCGTAGCCCACCTTGTAGTTCACGCCCCGTGCCCACAGCAGCGTGTCGCTGTCGGAGATGCTCAGCCAGAACTCGTCCTCGGCGACGCGGAGCAGGACGGGATCGCTGATGATGCCGCCGCGCTCGTCGCACAGGATGACGTAGCGGGCCTGGTTGACCGGGCACTTCTTGGTGAGGTCGCGAGTCACCAGCAGGTTGGTGAAGGCGAGCGCGTCGGGCCCCTTGATCTGCACCTGCCGCTCGACGGCGACGTCCCACATGCTGACGTGCGTGGTGAGGTGCTCGTATTCCTTGAGCAGGCCGCCGTCCTCGGGCCTGACGTAGGAGCGCGGATGGTACATGTGGTTGTACACGGTGTAGGCGCGGCAGCCGGCGGCCTTGGACAGGTGCCAATAGGGCGACTTGCGCACGCGGGTCGAGATCAGCATACGGGCATCGCTGTTGCCGCTCTGGCGCAGGTTTACGGGAACGCTACGCGCTTTCAATTGGTTCATGGAACGCTCCTCCTTACCCGGTAGTGCCGGGCGTCGATCCCCTGGCTCAAGGGCGTTAAGTGTGACCGAATTCGCCCAAATTGTCGTGAACGGCGCGCGCGCCGGGCGTCACCATAACGAGCCGCCGGAGACCACGAGATCCTGCATCGTCAGGCCCAGGGCCTCGTCGCGACACAGGAACAGCGCCAGCGCGCCGACCTCGCCGGGCTGGATCAGCCGCCGCTGCGGATTGCTCGCCTTGACCTCGGCGATATACTCCGCGCCGGCTCGGCCCTCCTGCTTCTCGGCGATATCGGACATCCACCGGCGACCGAAATCGGTCTCCACCCAGGTCGGGCTGATGGCGTTGCAGGAGACGCCGTGCGGGGCGCCCTCGAGGGCCACGCAGCGGGTGAGCCCGACGACGCCGGCCTTGGCGGCGGCGTAGGCAGCAGACGTCGGCGCCCCCACCGACGCGGCCGTGGACGCGATGTTGACAATGCGGCCCCAGCCACGCTCGATCATGCCGGGAAGACATTGCTTGATGGTCCGGTAGGTGCCGTTGAGGTTGACGTCGACTACCTTGTGCCACAGGGCGTCTTCGTGGCCGACGATGGTCTGTTCGGCCGTGATGCCGGCCGCGTTGGCGAGGATGTCGACCTTGCCGAAGCGCGCGAGCGCAGCTCCGTGGAACGCGGCCACCGATTCGGACGAGGTGACGTCGAGCTCCATCGCCAGCGCCTGGCCGCCGAGTGCTTCGATGTCTCGCGCGGCGGCGTCGGGGGCCTCGCGCCCCGGCAGGTGCGCGAGCTCGCCCTCCGCCGCGCGATCGGCCCGATCGGCCAGTAGCGAGCCGATGGCCACCTGGGCGCCGGCGCCGGCAAACGCAAGCGCCATCGCCCGGCCCATGCCAGAGGCGCCGCCCGTCACCAAGGCTACACGCCCAGCGAGGAACCTATCGCTCATCGCCTTCCCTCCCCGCCGGCGTGCGGCCCGCTCAGAACGGCGCCTCGACGTCGCCCATCTCGACGTAGACGCTCTTGAGCTGCGTGTAGTGGCCGATCGTGACCAGGCTGTTCTCGCGCCCCAAGCCCGAGTGCTTGGTGCCGCCGAAGGGCATCTCGATGGGCGTAATGTTGTAATTGTTGATCCAGCAGGTGCCGGCCTCGAAGCGGGCGACGACGCGATGGGCGCGCGTGATGTCGCGGGTGAAGACGCCGGCGGCGAGGCCATAGTCCGAGGCGTTGGCGCGGGCCACGACCTCGTCCTCGTCGCGGAAGGTGAGGACGGCCATCACGGGGCCGAAGATCTCCTCGCGCACGATCGTCATGTCGTCGGTGCAACGGTCGAACACGGTCGGCATGACGAAGTAGCCCTTGGCCAGCGCCGGGTCGCTCGGCGCGGCGCCGCCGGCGATGAGCCTCGCGCCTTCGCGCTCGGCCCCGGCCACGTAGCTCAGCACCTTGGCGCGGTGATCCTCGCTGATGAGGGCGCCGATGGTCGTCTCCGGGTCCATCGGATCGCCGACCTTCATGTTGGCGACACGGGCCGTGAGCTTGGCCACGAACGCATCGTGGATCGGCTCCTCGACGAAGACCCGGGTGCCGTTCGAACAGATCTCGCCCTGGGTATAGAAGTTCGCCATGAGTGCGGCCGAGACCGCGTTGTCGAGGTCGGCATCGGCAAAGATCACGAGGGGCGATTTACCGCCGAGCTCCATGGTGACGTGCTTCAGCGTACCCGCGGCATCGGCCATCACCTGTTTTCCAGTCGCCGCCTCGCCGGTCAACGAGACCTTGGCGATACCCACGTGGCGCGACAGCAGCTGTCCGGTGGCCGCGGCGCCCTGAACGACGTTGAATACACCGTCGGGCACGCCGGCCTCGCTGTAGATCTCGGCGAGCTTAGGCGCGCTCAGCGGGGTCTGCTCGGCCGGTTTGAACACCATGGCATTGCCGCACGCCAGCGCCGGCCCCGACTTCCAGCAGGCGATCTGTAGCGGGTAGTTCCACGCGCCGATGCCGGCGCACACGCCGAGCGGCTCGCGCCGCGTGTAAGCGAAGGCGGTGCCGAGCTCGAAATGCTCGCCATGGAGGCTCGCCGCCAGCCCCGCGAAATACTCGATGCAGTCCGCGCCCGAGTGAATGTCGACCGTGCTCGCCTCGGCGATCGGCTTGCCGGTATCGGCGACCTCGAGCTCGGCGAGCTCGCGGTTGCGCTCGCGCAGCAGCGCCACCGCCTTCATGAGCACACGGCCGCGCTCGGCGCCGCGCATCGCCGACCAGGCACGGAAGCCCGCCGCGGCCGAGTGGACCGCCGCATCGACATCGGCGGCGCCCGCCACCTGGACCTCGCAGATGACCTCGCCCTCGGCCGGGTTACGCGTGACGAAGGCCTCGCCCGAGGTGGCATCGACGTAGCCGCCGCCGATATAGAGCTTCTGCTCGGGAAGGTTCCTCATCACTCCGCACGTTGCGGCACGGCGCGCCCGCAATCAAGCGCCAATCGTCACGCCATGGAGCGCGCCGCCGCCGTCATGTTGCACAGCTTCGCGAGCGCCAGGTCACGGCCCAGGAAACCGAGGCCGCAGTCGGGCGCAGCGATCAGCCGCTCCGGCTCGATGTGCTCGAGCGCGGTCGCGAGGCGCGCGCGGATACGCGCCACCGTCTCGACCTCGCTCTTGGCGATAGCGACGACGCCGAGCACGATCGAAGCGGAGCGGAAACGCGGCAGCAGCGCGGCGAGATCGTTGGGTTGGTGCGCGTCCTCGAAGCTGATCTGGTCGAATCCGGCGGCATCGAGCGCGTCGCCGAGTTGCAGGTAGGCGTTCCTCGGTGCCTTGGGGTAGTCGGTGCTGTCGAGGCGGTCGGGGTAGCCGAGGCACACATGCACGACGCGTGTTACGCCCTCGGGCACGCCGTCGAAGCAGCGCGCCAGGTTGTCGATCCCGTGATCGAGCGCCTGTTGGGCGGCACGGGCCATGACCGGCTCATCGATCTGGATATAGGTGCAGCCGGCGGCCGCGAGCGCCAGAACCTCGGCGTTCAGGGCGGTGGTCAAATCGCGCCCGAGCGTGACGGGATCGCCGTAATGCTCGTCTACCGCCGTGTCCGCGATCGTCATCGGCCCCGGCATGGTGACCTTGATGGGCCGCTCGCTCACCGACTGCGCGATGCGCCACTCATCGGGCAAGAAGGGCTCGCGCGCGCTGATAGGCCCGGTGATGGTCGGCAGGCGTGCCACGTAATGGCCGCGCATGAGGCGTTCGCCGATGCGCTCGAAATCGAATCCCGCGACGTGGCGGCAGTGGGGGTGAATGTAGTTCTCTCGGCGCGCCTCGCCGTCGGTCGGAACATCGATTCCGGCTTCGACCTGATCGCGCACCGCCTCGCGTGTGGCGCGCACAAACAGCGCTTCGGCGCTCTCGCCTGCGTCAGTTAGAGCGGACTCATATCGGTCGCGAGCATGGGCCAGGGCCGCCGCGTATTGCTGCGTAGTTGCCGCGGCCTCCTCGGTCGCCGGCGCCGCGAACCAGTCGGAGATCGGCACGTAGGTCGGCTTGGGATAGGCGCCGATGGTCGTCGTCGGGATGGGCATGGAAGAGGCCACGGATCGGGGGGTCGCCGTCCAGCCCCTAGGAAACCAAAAGCGAATCGACGAGCGGGACGTAATGCGCGAACGTTGCGACCGCGCGCCCGGGCACCTTGGCCGCCTCGTCCCAGCCGCGCAGGCGCACGGCTTCGTCGCAGTGCGGGTGGCCGGCGAACGCGGCCGCCTCCGTTGTTGAGAGCGCCGCCCCTTGCAGCTCGAGCGTACGAATCGAAGCACTCGACAGGCGCCCCACATAGTCGGGTTCAACGGCACAGAGATAGCGCTTGGCCACCTACGTGAAGGCGGACCGGCTCGGACACCTCGGGCGGGAAGTGGCGGCCCAGCCACTCCGCGCCGACGCGATCGTGCTCGCGATGCCAATCGTCTTGCGCCGCGGCCGGCTGCGTCAGGTGCCCCACGTCGTGCAACAGCGCGGCAACGACGAGGGCCGGCGCAGCCCCGGCCGCGGCGGCCAGCGCACCCGCCTGCAGCATATGCTCGGTAATCGTTACCGGCTCGCCGAAATAGCCCTCACCGCCACCGCCCCGCGAATCGAAGAGGGCGGCTAGATCGTCAATGCAATCCATCCGCCTCACGGCCGCCCTTCTCGCCACCCGGACGACGCCATCATGCGGCCGCGATCTTTCGCCACCGTGAATCGAGCGCATCGCGATCCGCGTAGCAGCCCTGCAGACGGCGCGCCCCATCGGCGGCGAACTCGCGACGCCCGTGCAGGACCCTCCGGTTGTCGAGGATGAGGAGATCGCCGGGGTCGAGGCGGAAGGTGACCTGGGCCTCGGCGTCCGCGAGCAGGCGGCCGAAGTGGCGATAGGCGTCGTAGAAGGCCGCCATCGTATCGGCGGGCACGTCGAAGGGTGCGCCCGTGCGGTTGCTGTAACGGATGGCCGTTACCGCCCCGCCGTGATCGACGGTCACGATGGGTGCGCTGGTCTGGATATCGTAGTCCGCGTCGCGAAACCAAAACGGCACCTCGTGGCTCGCGAGCAAGGCGAAGCGCTCCGGCGCTTCGGCGCGCAGCCGCTCGGCGGCGCGAAACCCGTCGACGACGAGCGATATCCCGCCACTCGCCCCCGAGGCCAGGCAATGCAGCAACAGCAGTCCCGGCACCGGGTCGCGGTAGGGGTTGTCGGTGTGGGGACCGAGCGCAAGGCGGGTGAAGGCGAGATCGTTCGCGGCCGGCTTGGCGACCACCTCGAAGATGCGGCCGAAATTGGTCTCGCGCACGAAACCGAACCGCTCCGCTACCCGGGCGACCTCGCCCGGCACCCTCGGGACGCCGCGCAGTATGCTGAAGCCGTAGGCGCGAATTAAGCCGAGCCAGCGCCCCATCTCCGCCTGGCTCCGGATGACGGCGTCGTGTTCGGCCACGGGCAAGTCGTCGCCTAACTCACGCCCCCACCTGCGCGGCGCGCCGTAACGCTCTCGTTGGGCTCCCCCCGTGTAGCGGTGGGCGCGCAGCCAGGCGCCGTCGACGCGGCCGCGATGACCCTCCGGCGCGAAACGGAGCGCCAACGTATCGCCGTCAATCTCGGCCTCGCCCACGGCCATCGCATCGGGTAGCGCCGCAATGTCGAACAGTCCTTTCCTATCCGGTTAACACCCATGACCGCTACATGTAGGGTGCCGCCACTCTCCCGAGTAAAGCTCGGCATAGGTTGGAGCAGAGGTGTCGCCCGCGATGCCGAGCAATGAGCGGAAGGCGTTGAACGGGTAGAACCGCCTGTTGAAGCGGAAGGTGAACTCGTTGAGGTAGGCTTGTAGGTGCTGGTGGCTAACGCCGTGGTGGATACCGATCAGCCACGTCTTCAGGTTGGCGAAAACCAGATGGATGATCGGCAGGTATTGCTCGGCAACCTCTGGATCACCACACTCGGCAACAGCGAAGTGCTCATAGCCGCGCTTACCGAGGCCAGCATAGCCGCTCCAATCGTCAGTAACGATCAGCGATCGCGGCGCGACGGTGCTCTCGACGAACCCACAGAGCGACTCGGCGCTACGGTCGAGCACGACGGCGAGCCGAACGCGTCCGGCATAGCGTCCGTCTTTCCGGTTGTCGAGCTTGGTGCCCGGCTTTCGATGACGCACTTCGATGGCACAGGAGACGGGAACCTTGTGGTGAACACCACGGCCTTCCCCACGCGTTCGCCCGCCAACCCAGGTTTCGTCCACCTCAACATGGTTCTTGGGCTGTCCACCGATCCTGTCTTGGTTGGGCCGCACCATGCCCGAGCGGAGCTTGTGGAGAATTTGAAAGGCCGTCTCGTAGCGCGAAAGACCAAGTTGCCGCTGAAACTGCACGGCGGACATGCCGGGCGTCTGACTGGCGACCAGATAAGCGGCCCAGAACCAGACGTTCAGCGGAGTGTGGCTACGCTCCATCACTGTTCCCACCGTCAGCCCGGTGTTCTGGCGGCACTTGCGGCAGCGCAGGACGCCAGGGCGGTTTTCAAAGTGGAACGGCTCTCCCGCCGTGCCGCAGTGCGGGCAGGCAAAGCCGTCTCCCCAGCGGGCTTTCTCCAGGTAGGCGGCGCAGGCCGCATCATCGGGGAAAAGTCGCTGGAACTCGGGTAGCGAATGCGGGAATGGGAGATCGGCGCGGTCGAGAACATCCATGGCGCGCTCCCCTATATCCGGGTTGCGCCCATTCTAGCCCTAGTGGGTGTGGGTGTAAACCGGACAGGCAAGGAACAGTCTCTGCCCATTGCCGGGGTCGCGGCACGCTGGGCAGGCGCAATTGTCACGCAGCCAAATCGCGTGGAAGACGGCCTCGCCGCCGTCGGTCCAGGTGATCGTGACGAGGCCGCCGCCGTCCGTCACTCGAGCGCCCTGCAGGCGCCCGCCGCCGTGGCCGCTTGGTCCCGGCGTCTCGGGCGGATTCGAACCGTCGTGATCGGTTCCGGCCGACATGTCCCACGTCACCTCGACAGCTCCAATGTGATCCCGCTGCCGCCGGATTTCAATACCGCCGACGCTTCGCGCGGTCGATTTGTGATGACAATGAAGCACCGCCCCCGCCGGCCGGCCGCGCAGTTGTTGGGGTGGCCCCGGCGCTACCGTCCTATCGGGCGCCGACGTCGGTAGCTACGCGCCACTCGGCTGAAGGCCGACGACGGCAGGGGTAGAGCGGCCGCCGCGGCGCGTCGGCGATTCTCAGCTATCCGCGAGCCCAAGCACGGTTTCAAGTGTCGCGATGTCGTCGAGCACGTGGTCGGCGAGGGGGGCGAGATACTCCCTCGCGGAGACGCCGCTGAGCACCCCGACCGCAAGACCGGCGCCGGCCGCGCGGGCCATGCCGAGGTCGACCACCGAGTCGCCGACCACCGCGACCTGGCGCGGCTCGAGCCCGACGGCAGCGCAAAACGCGAACACGATCTGGGGATCCGGTTTCACGCCAGTGCCGCTATCGTAGCCGGCCACGTGGTCCAACAGGCCAATGATGCCGAGGTGCTCAAGAATGGCGCCCGCGCCGGCGGTACTATCCGACGTGGCAACACCCATGGCCAGTCCGCGCGCCCGCAGCCGGCCGAACAAACCCGGCAGGTCGCCAATCGGGACGGAGTCGGTCACGCCGTATTTAGCGAACAACGCGTTGAGCTGGGACTCGAGGTTCGAAGCCGAGGCGAGCCCGAGGAGCGGCGCCCAGCATGAGGCGAGCTCGGCGGAGGTGCCGCATGCGAGCAGCGAGGCGGGGTCGAGTGCGCCCGTCGCCGGATCGTAACCGCCGCTGCGCAGGAGCTGCGGTGCGCTGTCGGGCCGGCCCGCTGCGCTCGCAAGCCCCTCGGCGGTGGCCCGGAAGGCCGGGATCCAGCTGGCGAAGAAGTCCACCAGCGTGCCATCCTTGTCGAACAGAACACCGCGAATCGAGCTTGTCGGTGCCGCCGTCACTTTCGGCCCACCCTGGCCGGTGGCGGTCGTCCCACCTGTATGCGCATCTCGCGCACCTCTTGTCGCCTCCGGCGCGTCGCGCGTATCATTTCTTCTCCTACCCGAGGGGTTCGAATCACACTGATAAATGTGCCGCTTCGAACAGGTGTGACGGCTACAATCCGGTCGGCGGCTCGAGGAGGGGGAGGATGAAGGAACACGCGCGTGTCGTCGTGGTTGGCGGCGGTGTCGTCGGCGTGAGTACCCTTTATCACCTCACGAAGAAGGGCTGGTCCGACGTCGTGCTGTGCGAGCGTGCGGAGCTCACGGCGGGCTCGACCTGGCATGCCGCCGGCCTCCTGCCGCTGTTCAACATGAGCTACAGCGTGGGCCAGCTGCACAAATATTCCGTCGACCTCTACAAGAAACTGGAGGCGGAGACCGGCCAGGATGTGAGCTTCCACGTCACCGGCAACCTGCGCCTCGCAACCAACAACGAGCGCATGGACGAGTACCATAAGTATTGCGGTACCGCGAATACGATCGGCGTGCCCTTCGAGATCATCACGCCGGACGAGATCAGGGAGCTTTGGCCGCTGTGCGACACGGATGGATTGGTCGGCGCGCTCTACCACCCCGACGACGGCCACATCGCGCCGGCCGACGTTACGCAAGCCATGGCCACCGGCGCCCGCAACGGCGGTGCCGAGATCTACCGCGACACCGAGGTCAGCGGGATTACGCGAACACGGAGCGGCGAGTGGTCGGTCAATACCGACCAGGGAGACATCGCCTGCGAGCACGTCGTCGCCGCCTCGGGGTTCTACGCCCGCGCGACGGCGGCGATGGTAGGCCTCGACATTCCGGTGATCCCGGTCGAGCACCAATACATCGTCAGCGAGCCCCACGCCGCGCTGATCGAACGGCACGAGCAGGGGCTGCCCGAGCTCGCCGTCCTGCGCGAGAGCGACGAGTCCTACTACATGCGCGAGGAGCGCCAGGGCCTGATCCTGGGTCCGTACGAAAAGGGCGCCCGCACCTGGGCCGTGGACGGCGTGCCCGAGGGCTTCGGCCAGGAGTTGCTGCCAGGCGACCTCGATCGCCTCGAGCCGCATATCAACGCGGCCATCCGCCGGGTGCCGATCTTCGGCGAGGTCGGCGTCAAGGAGGTGATCAACGGCCCGATCTGTTACACCCCCGACGGCAGCCCCATGGTCGGGCCGGCCTGGGGCCTCAGGAACTTTTGGTTCAACGAGGGCCACAGCTTCGGCATTACCGCGGCCGGCGGCGCCGGCTGGCAGCTCGCCGAGTGGATCGTCGAGGGCGACGCCGGCATCGACATGCTCGATGTCGACCCGCGCCGCTTCGGCGCTTACGCCAGCAAGGCCTATGCGGTGGCCAAGGACGTCGAGGCCTACGAGCACGTCTTCATCATCCACTACCCGGACGAGGAACGCCCAGCCGCCCGGCCCGCCAAAACGAGCCCCATCCACGACAAGCTCGCGGCGCGCGGCGCCGTGTGGGGCCAACGCTACGGCTGGGAGCGGCCCAACTGGTTCGCGCCCGAGGGCGTCGAAGGCAAGGACGTGTGGAGCTTTCGCCGCTCCAACTATTTTCCTCACGTCGGCGCCGAATGCCGACTGGCGCGCGAAAAGGCGGCGATCATCGACATCACCAGCTTTTCCAAGTTCGAGGTTTCCGGGCCCGGCGCCGAGGCCTATCTCGATCATTTGGTGGCGCGCTCGCTGCCGAAAAAGGTGGGGCGGGTCAACCTGTCTCACGCGCTCACGCCCGCGGGCGGCGTGCGCTCGGAGTTCACCATCATGCGCGATGCGCCCGACCGCTTCTACTTGATCAGCTCGGGTGCGGCCGAACGGCACGATGGCGACCACCTGCGCCGCCACCTGCCCGACGGTGACGGCGTCCGCATCGACAACCTGACCACCAGCCACGGCGTCCTAGTGCTGGTCGGCCCGCGCGCGCGCGACGTTCTCGCCCAGCTCACCGATGCCGACCTGTCGAACGCGGCGTTCCCCTGGCTCTCGGGCCGGCACATCCAGATCGGGATGGCGCCGGTGCGGGCGTTGCGGATCAATTTCGTCGGCGAGCTGGGATGGGAGCTCCACCACCCCATCGAATACCAGCGTGCCCTGTTCGACGCCCTGGTCGATGCGGGCGCGGAGTTCGGTATCGGCATGTGCGGCATGCGGGCCATGGACTCGCTCCGGATCGAGAAGTCCTACCGCATGTGGGGTCAGGACCTGACGACCGAATACACCGCCTTCGAGGCCTCGTTCGACCGCTTCGTCAACCTCAACAAGCCGGACTTCATCGGCCGCGAGGCCCTGCTGCGCCAGCAAGAGCGGGGGGTGCTGCGGCGCTTCGTCACCATCGAGGTCGACGCCGGCGATGCCGATGCGCTCGGCAACGAGCCGATCTATCATGACGGGCACATGGTCGGCCGCCTGACCGCGGGGGCCTACGGCCACTGCCTCGAGAAGAGCCTGGGGCTCGGCTATATCGCGAGCCCGCACGCCGCACCCGGCACCGCCGTTGAGATCGAGATTCTCGGCGATCGGCGGCCGGCGGCGGTCGTCCCCGAATCGCCGTGGGACCCTGACAACCGCCGCCTGCGCGACGTCTCCGACTGACATGAAGCGCCACTCCATCCTGTCCCTGGCGCGCCAAGCGCTCGCCGGTCACCGCGGCTGGCCGCGCCAGTGGCGAAGTCCCGAGCCGCAAGCGGTCTACGATGTCGTCATCGTCGGTGGCGGCGGTCACGGCCTCGCGACCGCCTACTACCTGGCCAAGGAGCACGGCCTCACCAACGTCGCGGTGCTCGAGAAGGGATGGCTCGGCGGCGGCAACGTCGCGCGCAACACGACCATCATCCGCTCCAACTACCTGTGGGACGAGAGCGCTGCCATCTACGAGCATTCGCTGAAGCTGTGGGAAGGCCTGTCGCGGGACCTCAACTACAACGTCATGCTGAGCCAGCGCGGCGTGCTCAACCTCGCCCACAGCCTCGGCGACATCCGCGAGGGGCGGCGGCGCGTCAACGCCAACCGCCTAAACGGCGTCGATGCCGAGTGGCTCACGCCGGGTGGGGTCAAGGACTTCTGCCCGTTACTCAACATCGCGGCCGATGCCCGCTATCCGGTGATGGGCGCCACGTTGCAGCGGCGCGGCGGCGTCGCCCGCCACGATGCCCTCGCCTGGGGCTATGCCCGCGCCGCCGACGCGCGCGGCGTCGACATCATCGAGAACTGCGAGGTCACCGCTATTCGCCGCGGCGGCGACCGCGTGAGCGGGGTCGAGACGACGCGCGGCCCCATCGCCGCCGGCAAGATCGGCCTCGTCGCCGCCGGGCACAGCTCGGTGCTCGCGGCGATGGCCGATGTGCGCCTGCCGATCGAGAGCCACCCCTTGCAGGCGCTGGTGTCGGAGCCCATCAAGCCGGTACTCGATTGCGTGGTCATGTCGAACGCGGTGCACGTCTACGTCAGCCAGTCGGACAAGGGCGAACTCGTCATCGGCGCCGGCATCGACAGCTACAATTCCTACGCCCAGCGCGGAAGCCTCCCAACCATCAAGGGGCAGATGGGGGCGCTCCTGGAGCTGTTCCCGACCTTCAGCCGCCTGAAAATGATGCGCGCCTGGGGCGGCATCGTCGATGTCTGCCCCGATGCCTCGCCCATTCTCGGCAAGACGCCTGTGGCCGGGCTGTACCTCAACTGCGGCTGGGGGACCGGCGGCTTCAAGGCGACACCGGGGTCAGGTTGGGCCTTCGCCCACACCATCGCCCGCGACGCGCCGCACCCGATCAACGCGCCGTTCACGCTCGATCGCTTCACCACGGGCGCCCTCATCGACGAGCACGGCGCCGCCGCCGTCGCCCACTAAGCGGCGCGTTATGCTGCTGATCGCCTGTCCCTATTGCGGTCCTCGTGACGAGATCGAGTTTCGCTATGGCGGTGAGGCGCACATCGCGCGGCCACGCGATGTGGATGCGCAAAGCGACGCCGAGTGGGCCGACTACGTGTTCATGCGCAAGAACCCCAGGGGCCTGCACGCCGAGCGCTGGGTTCACGTCCATGGCTGCCGGCGCTGGTTCAACGTCGTCCGCGATACCGCCACCCACGAGATCAAGGCTGTGTACGAGATCGGCGCGCCCGGGCCGCCGCTCACCGATCCATGAACACGGTCGTGCCCGGCCAGCCCTACCGTCTCGCGCAGGGCGGCCGCATCGACCGCAGCCGGCCGCTCAACTTCACGTTCGACGGCCGCACCTACACGGGCTTCGCGGGCGATACGCTGGCTTCGGCTCTCATCGCCAACGGCGTCCACCTGGTGGGGCGCAGCATCAAGTACCATCGCCCGCGCGGCATCCTCGCCGCCGGAGTCGAGGAACCCAACGCCATCGTGCAAGTGGGCGCGGGCGGACGTGTTGAACCCAACGCGCGCGCGACCGAGGTCGAGCTCTATGACGGCTTGCGCGCGCTCAGCGTCAATCGCTGGCCGAGCCTCGCGTTCGATGCGCTGGCGGCGACCAGCCTATTGTCGGGCCTGCTCGTCGCCGGCTTCTACTACAAGACCTTCATGGCGCCGGGGCACCTATGGCAGCGCCTCTACGAGCCCTTGATCCGCAAGGCGGCGGGGCTCGGCCGCGCGCCGACCCTCGCCGATCCCGACCGCTACGATCAGATGTATGCCCACTGCGACGTCCTCGTCGTCGGCGCGGGCGCAGCGGGCTTGGCGGCAGCCGGTGCGGCGGCCGCGACGGGCGCGCGGGTGATCCTGGTCGACGAGCAGCCGGAGCCCGGCGGTTTCCTCCTCGATTCGGGGGCGAGCGTGGACGGCCTACCAGCGGCCGAATGGGCCGACGCAGCGGCGGCGCAACTCGCGGCCATGCCCGAGGTCACCGTGCTCGCGCGCACGACGGCGTTCGGCTACTACGACGACAACTTCGTCTGCGCCCTCGAACGGCGCTCCGACCACGGCGAAGGCGGACCGCACGCAGCGCGCCAGCGGTTGTGGCAGATCCGCGCCCGCGAGGTCGTGCTCGCCACCGGGGCGCACGAAAGACCGCTGGTGTTCACGGACAACGACCGCCCGGGTATCATGCTGGCGGGCGCGGTACTGACCTACGTCAGGCGCTATGGCGCGCTGCCCGGGCGCCGCGCCGTCGTGTTCACCACCAACGACAGCGCCTACGAAACGGCTCTCGCTCTAAGCGATGCGGGCGCCGAGGTGGCGGCCGTCGTCGATGCCCGCGAGCACCCGGACGCCGATCTCCCGGTGGCGGCGCGCGCCCGGGGGATCGAGGTGTTGGCCGGCCATGTCGTCGTCGCGGCGCGCGGAACCAAACGCGTCCGTTCCGTATCCGTGGCCCGGCTCGGCGCTGACGGCCAGCTGAACGGCGACAAGCGCGACATCACCTGCGATCTCATGGCCGTGTCGGGCGGCTGGTCGCCGGCGGTCCACCTTTTCGGCCAATCCCAGGGCAAACTCGCGTTCGACGAAGCGCGCGCCGGGTTTGGGCCGGCGGCGCCTGGGCGGGCGCAGGAGTGCGCGGGTGCGCTGGCCGGTTGCACCGGCCTCGCCGAGAGCCTGCGGAGCGGCGCCGCGGCGGGCGCCGACGCGGCCTCGCGCGCCGGGTTTGGGCCGGCCGAGGCGCCCGCTGCGCCCGAGATCGAGGAGCCGCGGCACGGCCCGATTAGAGCCCTGTGGCAGGTGCCGGCTTGGCCCGCGGCGCGAGCCAAGCAGTTCGTCGATTTCCAGAACGACACCACCGCCGCCGACCTGCGACTTGCCGTGCGCGAGGGCTTCGCCTCGATCGAGCACGTCAAGCGCTACACGCTCACCGGGTTCGGAACCGATCAGGGTAAGACGGCAAACATCAATGCGCTCGGCATCGTCGCCGAGGCGAGCGCACGTCCGATCGCCGAGGTCGGGACCACGACTTTTCGCCCGCCTTACACCCCGGTCACGTTCGGGGCGCTAGCGGGGCGCGACATCGGTGCGCTGTCCGACCCTGCCCGCATCACCCCGATGCACGACTGGCACGTCGAGAAGGGCGCGGAGTTCGAGGATGTGGGCCAGTGGAAGCGCCCCTGGTTCTACCCGCGGCCCGGCGAGGACATGCGCGCCGCGCTGCACCGCGAGTGCCTTGCCGCGCGCACCGGCGTCGGCGTGCTCGATGCCTCGACCCTGGGCAAGATCGACATTCAGGGGCGCGACGCGGCCGAGTTCCTCAACCGCATCTACACCAACACTTGGACCACGCTCGCCGTCGGGCGCATCCGCTACGGGTTCATGTGCGGCGAGGACGGCATGGTGTTCGACGACGGGACGACGACCCGCCTCGCCGAGAACCGCTTTCTGATGACCACGACCACCGGCAACGCGGCGCTCGTGCTGGAATGGTTGGAGGAATGGCTGCAGACCGAATGGCCCGAGCTCGAGGTGTATTGCACCTCGGTGACCGAACAGTGGGCGACGATCGCCATTGCCGGGCCGCACGTGCGAGAGGTGCTGGCGCCGTTGGCGCCCGGCCTTGCGCTCGATAGGGAGAGATTTCCCTTCATGTCCGTGCGCGATCACGAGGTTGCCGGCGTCGCGGCCAGGATCTGTCGCATCAGCTTCTCGGGCGAACTGTCCTACGAGATCAACGTTCCCTGGGACCATGGTCTTCACGTCTGGCGGGCGGTGATGGCGGCGGGCGAGGCCTTCGCCATCACGCCCTACGGTACGGAAACGATGCACGTGCTGCGCGCCGAGAAGGGCTTCCCCATCGTCGGCCAGGACACCGACGGCACCGTGACGCCACTCGATCTCGGGATGGGGTGGGCGGTCTCCAAGAAGAAGGACTTTATCGGCCGGCGCTCGCTCGCCCGCCCGGATACGGCGCGCGCCGGGCGCAAACAGCTGGTCGGCCTGGAGACCGAAGATCCGGCGCAGGTGCTGCCCGAGGGCGCGCAGCTGATCGCCGCGAGCAACCTCGAGACCGCGCGGGCGCTCGGCCGGCCGGTGCCCATGGAGGGGCACGTGAGCTCGAGCTACGACAGCGCCACGCTCGGGCGCTCGATCGCTCTCGCGCTCGTCAAGGCGGGCGCGGAGCGCATGGGCGAGACGCTGCATGCCTCGGTCAGCGGGCGCTTCGTCGCGGCTACGATTCGCTCGCCGGTGTTTTACGATCCCGACGGAGCGCGGCGCGATGGCTGAGCCGGTTAGGCGTAGCCCGCTCGCGCCCCTCCACGACGCCTTGGCCGGCGCCTCCGGCAACGCCGTCACCTTGCGCGAAATCTCTTTCCGGGCCCAGATCAACCTGCGCGGCGACGCCGGCGATGCGGGCTTCCGCGATGCGGTCGCGAGCGTCGTCGGAGTTGCGCCGCCGCAGCGGCCCAATACGGTCGTCTCGACGGGCGCGCGCGGCGTCCTATGGTTGGGCCCCGATGAGTGGCTCATCGTCGGCGCCGACGGCGAGCAGGCTGCGCTCGAAGCCGACCTGTGCACCGCCCTCGAAGGGCGCCACGCCTCCATCGTCGACGTCTCGGCCAACCGCACGATCATCGAAACCGGCGGGGCGCGAATACGGGCCGTGCTCGCCAAGGGCTGCAGCCTCGACCTACATCCGCGCGCGTTTACCGCCGGCCGATGCGCGCAGACTCTGGTGGCCCACGCGCAAATCATCCTCCAGCAGACCGCCGACGCGCCCACTTATCGCCTCTACGTGCGCTGCTCCTTTGCGCGCCATCTGGCGGCCTGGCTCCTCGATGCGAGCGCGGAGTACGCGAACGCTGCCGCGTCGGTACAGGGTCATCACGAATCAACGGGCGGTGTCGAGGTCTGAACGAGCGTGGAAAAAAGAAGTTAATGTTTGAAGAAAGACCGCTTCACAGTTCGCAAGAATTGAATTATCTAAACCGCTGGCGTGTGGGGAATGTTTGAAAAAAGGAAAAGCCATGGCAAAGAAAGCGGCTCAGGCGTTGAGCGAAAAGGGCCTTACCAAAGGACAGCTTCGAAAGCTTAATGCGCTTCGAAAATCCATAGGGACGGAATTGGGAACGGAGGCGTTCTCGAAATGGCTGACGGCGCAACCCGAAGCGGCAGCTAGCGCGGTTGACAAGGATGCCATCACGATTGCGGAAACCCTGTATCCGTTGGTGCAAAAAAGCAGCCTTAAGATCCCTCGTGGCGGCTACCTGGTGAGGCGCGGCCGGGGTCGCGTTGTTGTTGAGCGGGCATCCCGTGACTAGCGCGGAAGTCTGCTAGAGCGCTTCTCGGGTCTTCGGGAGCGGCGAACCATCGCGCGGAAGAAGTGGCCCCCGCGCCACCTTGGGTTTCGACGTTCGGTGGCGTAGAGACCTCCCCCAATCGAGTCTGACTCGCGTCGAGTATTTTCGGGCACTTCGACTCTTTTCGAGCCCCGATTCGAGGATTATCGTTCCGCTTGCACCGAGCGATGCCGCTTCTTATCGCTCCGACGTAGATTCGTTGTCGCTTGGTGAATGGCCGGAGTCGGAGCGTGAGCCGTCGTGACGGCCCGGGCACCAGAGGACGAAGCGAGGGACCGCCATGGCGCCACGGATTGGATACCTGCTACCGACGCGAGAGGCCGTCATGGAGGGCCGTCCTGCGGCAAGACCGCTGTTGGCGCTGGCCGAGAGGGCGGAAACGCTGGGCTACGATTCGCTCTGGGTCGGTGATTCGCTGCTCGCCCTGCCGCGCCACGAGCCCATCACCCTCCTCGCCGCAGTCGCCGGCCTCACGCGCCGGGTCGAGCTCGGCACCGCGGTGCTGCTCGCGGCGCTGCGTAATCCCGTCGTGCTCGCGCACCAGATCGCGACGCTCGACCAGATCTCGGAGGGGCGCGTCGTCCTCGGCATCGGCATCGCCTCCGACGCGCCGATGATTCGCGCCGACTTCGCGGCCGCCGGCGTGCCCTTCGACAAGCGCATCGGGCGCCTACTCGAGGGCCTGCGCCTGTGCCGCGCCTTATGGGGCGGCGAACCCGTCGACTGGGACGGGCGCTGGCCATTGGAGGCGGCGACGATGGGCCCGACGCCGCATCGTCCAGGCGGCCCGCCGTTGTGGATCGGAGGGTCGGTGCCGGCGACGATCGAGCGTGTCGGCCGTCATTTCGATGGCTGGTTGCCGAACGGGCCGGATCCTGACGCGTTCGCTGCGACCTGGGCGCAGATGAAGGCGTCGGCCCGCGATGCGGGGCGCGATCCCGACAAGCTCACCGGGGCGACCTACCTCACACTCGCCATCGACGACGATGTCGAACGCGCCGAAGGGCGGATGGACGCCTACATGGCACAATACTACGGCTCACTGTCGGGAGTGGGCCGCGTGGGCCAAGCCTGTTACGCGGGCCCGCTTGCGGGCGCCCGGACGGTGATGGCCGCCTACGCGCGCGCTGGCGTCGGCCACTTCGTGCTCCGCTTCATCGGCGACCATGAGCGGCACCTCGAGCTTTTCGCCGGAATCGGCGTGGAGCTCGGGGGCTGAGCGGCGCGGCGCGAGCAACCGGCGGACCCCGGCGATGGCGCGTCTGCCCTATCTCGACGAATCCGACCTCGCGCCGCAGGACAGAGACCTGCTCGAGCGCAACATCAACCTCGTTCGGCTGCTCGCGCACAGCCCCGGCACCGCGCGCTGCGCCCAGGCGACGGCGATGCATATCCGCCACCGCAGCAAGCTCGACCCGAGGCTGCGCGAGCTCGCCATCCTTCAGGTCGGCTTCTCGACGCGATCGGCTTATGAGTTCGCGCATCACTTGAAGATCGGACGCGAATTCGGCGTATCCGACGGCGACATCGGGGCGCTCTACGAAGAGTCGGCCGGCCGGCCGAGCAGCCTAGACCCGCTGGCGAGCGCGGTGCTGCGGGCGGCGCGCGAGATCACGCTCGAAGCGAGACTGACCGACGAGACCTTTGACGCACTTCGCGAGGCGCTCGACAGCGAGCGCCTTGTCGAGCTGATCTTCACGATTACGGTCTACAACGGGACGGCACGCCTGCTCGCGGCGATGCGGGTCGAGGTCGAGGACGACTATCGCGCCTTGCTTGACGAATTTCCGTTACCCAGCGACTGAGCCCCGCGACCGCTTGTGCGGCCCCAGGCTCAGACCACCGCCGTGGCAATCGGCCACGTGCCGGGCAGCGTCTTGTCCGGGGACGCCGGCCTAAGGCGCTCGCACGGAAACGACACGGTGACCGTCGTACCCAGACCGACCTCGCTGTCGATGCGCATGTCGGCGCCGTGCAGCTTGGCCAGCCAGGCGACCAGCGGCAGGCCGAGGCCCGTCCCCATGTAGCGCCGCGACAGGCTGCCGTCGACCTGGCCGAAATGGGCGACCGCCGTGACGATATCCTCTTTGGCGATGCCGATTCCGGTGTCGGACACCGATAGGTCGGCGCCGCCCAGGGTGTTGAGGCTGACGCGCACGCGGATCTGCCCGCCCGCCGGCGTGAACTTGACGGCATTGGAGAGCAGATCGATCAGGATCTGCTTGACGGCGCGGTCATCCGCCTTGAGCGGCGGCACGCCATCGGCAACGTCGACGTGCACGGTCGGACCGGTCTGTTCCACACGCTCACCGACGAGCCGCACGCAGAGAGCGACGGCGCCCGCCATGTCGATGCTTTCGTCGTGCAGTGCGTAGTTGCCGGATTCGATCTTGGCGAGGTCGAGAATGTCGTTGATGATCGCCAAGAGGTGGTCGCCGCTCTGCTGGATGTTGTCCAGATAGTCACGGTACTCCGGCCTCCCCACAGGGCCGAAGATCTCCTGCTTCATGGCGTCGGCGAAGCCGATGATCGCGTTGAGCGGCGTGCGCAGCTCGTGGCTCATGTTGTGCAGGAACTCGGTCTTGCTGCAGTTGGCCGCTTCCGCCTCGGTCCTGGCTTCCTGAAGACCCTCCTCGCGCCGCTTGAGTTCTCCGACCATCGCGTTGAACGACTCGAAAAGGCGCCGCAGCTCGCGCGGCGTACGCCGGGCCGGGGATCCGACACGCGTGTCGAGCTTGCCCGCGGCCACCTGGCTTGCCGCGTCCGCGTCCGCGACGATCGGCCGCGCCAGGATTTTCGCGAGCCACCACCCGATGAGGGCGGCCACCAGGACACCGATGAGGGAGAGCGCAATCGCAACGGACCGCACACCCTCGGCCTTTTCCTCGAGCTCGGAGATCGGCTGGGGCACCATAACCCCCCAGCCGACTTCGGGCACGACCGTGTAGCCAGCGATCATGTCGGATTGCATGGGTGGCGAGAAGAACGTGGCGACACCGGTTTCGCCGTTCATCATCTTGGCGACGACCGATACCTCGGACACATCCTTTGAGGTCGCTTCCCAATGGCCGTTGGGGTGAGCTACGACCTTCCCGAGACGGTCGACGATCATGGAATGGCCGCGCTCGCCAAACGCGATAGCACGCTGTACCTGGCGCACGAAATCGGTCCCGAGGACGCCGACGGCGAGGTACCCGTTGTCCAGCGCCTGGAGTACGAAAAAGACAGGCTCGCCGCCGTCACGCATGAGATCGCTGACGACGATCTCGCCGCTCTTGGCTCTGGCCTTCTCCCGAAGCAAGTTGATCGTCTCCTCGGGGGGCAACGCGCGACGCGAGCCGTCCGGCCTACTCGTCAGGTAGGAAACCAGCTCGTTACGTTCATCGAAAATGCACACATGGCGGAAACTGAAGGATCGTAGGAGCCGCTCCATACCGATCGTGTCCGAGCCGCCCACGCCGTTCGCGACCGCAAGTCGGAAGCCCTCCTTGACGTCGGTGACGTATCGGCTCAGCGCGCCGCTCAGGTTCCGCGCGATCAGCAGGTGCTTTTCCGTCACGGAAGCGATTTCGTGCCGTAGGGCCGACTGCTGAACCCAAAATGCGAGGACAATCACCGGTACGGTGGAGATCAGGACGAGAGCCGTGAACAGGACCACTCGTAGGGTTGGACCCCTGTTCTCCCGCGCCGGCAATAGGGCGGTGAATGCCGGCCGCGCATCCGAACGCCAGCGGCCTTTGCCGGCCCGTGTCTCGACGTTCGACGTGGACATTGGTTCGACTTTCGATGTGGCGATCACGGCCTGGTGGGGCGAAGCCTAGTCACCCCGCCCTTAGCATCCGGTTAACCGATCGCGGCGAGTGGGACCGGAGCGGCGCGCTGCAGCCGTAGTCTGGCGGCGGAAATCACGACTCACGGTAGCTCGCCAGTTTGGGCAGCACCTCGCTGGCGAAGGCGTCGATGTGCTCGAGCCTTTCCTCGTGCGGCCCGATGAGATCGACGACGAGGCACCGCACGCCGGCCTCGTAAAAGCGCGCGATAGCGGCGGCCACGTCCTCGCCGGTGCCGAGCGCACAATATTTTTCCGCCGCCGGGCGGAAGTCCATGGCGTAGCGCGCACTCAGCAGCGCCGACGCGGTGTCGAGGGCTCGCTCATAGTCCTTGTCGAGCCGCGCGAACAGCAGGTGCCCGGTGGCGAACCGGTCCAGGCCTCGCCCGGCTTGCGCGTACGCGCCATCGATCACCGAAAGGGATTGCGCGTAGCGCTCGGCCGTGACCACGTAGGAGACCCAACCATCGGCCATGCGGCCCGTACGCTCGAGCGCCGCCTGCGATCGCCCGCCACACCAGATCGGTGGTCCACCGGCCTGAAGCGGCGCCGGCAGCAGCCGAATGTCCTCAAACGCGAAGTAGCGCCCGTGGTGCGAGACCGTCTCGCCGGACCACAGCTTGCGCAGGACCTCGATCGACTCGCCGAGGCGGCCGCCGCGCTCCTTCATGGCGATGCCGGACGCGTCGAAGTCAGACTGAAACTCGCCGCCGGCGCCGACGCCGAAGACCATGCGCCCGCCCGACAAGAGGTCGAGCGAGGCGACCTGTTTCGCTACCGGTCCGGGATGCCGCAGGGGCAGCAGGTAGATACAGGTACCGATCGTCAGCCGCTTGCTGTAGGCCGCCGCCTGCGCGAGCTGGATCAGAGGATCGAGGATGGGCACGGCGAATGCCACGTGATCGCCGACCCAGATCGAATCGAAGCCCAACCGCTCGATGCGCTCGACCAGCTCTCGGCCCTTCTCCGCCTCCGGACGCCATTCGCCGGCCGTCGATTCGGGGCGCCCGTGGATGCCCTGGAGGCCGATGCTCAGCCGCCTATCGAGGGTCAGTTCCACGCTATTCCTCCCTGGATCAGGATGACCGAGCGCCGACTACGGCCACGGCCGCCCGCCACCTTCGTCCTGCAGCCGCGAGGTTCGTGGTGCCCTTGGAATACTGGCGCTGCGCTCCCATGTGATACTGGCGCTGCGCTCCCATGTGAAGGTCAGCGTGCGCACACGAGTGCGATGTTTGGTAGGGTAGCTGTTCCGTGGCTTCAGGCGAGTGAAGAGGGACACCGTGCCGGACGCCGTCAAGCGTAGACTCACCACCATATTGTGTGCCGACGTCAAGGGTTACAGCCGCCTCATGGACGCGGACGAGGTGGCGACACTGTCGACACTGAAGGAATACCGCGAAGCCATTACTGGCTTCGTCGCCCGGCATGAGGGTCGCGTCGTCAACATGTCCGGGGACAGTATGCTGGCCGAGTTCGGCAGCGTCGTCGAGGCGGTGCAGTGCGCCGCCGAGGTTCAACGCGAACTGGCGGTGCGCAACGGGAACCTATCGAACGATCGGCGTATGGAGTTCCGCATCGGCATCAATCTCGGTGATGTCATTGTCGAGGGCGACGATATCTACGGCGAGGGGGTGAACATCGCCGCGCGGCTCGAGGGCCTCGCCGAGCCGGGCGGGATCTGTATCAGCGGGACGGTGTACGACCAGGTCAAGAATAAGCTGACCCTCGGCTATGAGTTCCTGGGCCCACAAAACGTCAAGAACATATCCGACGACGTCCCGGTCTATCGAGTCGCGCTCGATGGCAGCGCCGCGACAACGGAGCAGCGAGGGACGGACCGGGCCGCGCGCTCGCCCGACGGTGACGACAAGGCCCACGCCAAGTTCCGCAGGAGCGCTGCACGCATGTCGATCATCGTCGGTTTCCTCTTCCTCATCAACGTGATCACCTCGTTCGGCTCCTGGTGGTTTGTCTGGCCGGCGCTCGGGATCGGCTGCTACCTCGCGTTTCGTTGGGTCAGCGTGTACGGCGGCGAACACCGCCGCGGGCGCGGGCGGCACGGCAACGTGGAAATCAACGTGTCCGGCGGCGACCGTCGCCGCGGGCGGCACGCGCGCGGGCTCCGCTTCGGCAACATCTCGGGTGACGTGACGTTCGACCGCGAAATGCGCGTGGTCGGCAATATCGAGGGCAGCGTGCGGGTGACGGACCGCGTCTCGCTCAAGATGACGGGCAACATTCAGGGCGATCTCACGATCGGCCGCGATGCCGTCGTATGGATGACGGGAAACATCCTCGGCGACGTGGCCGACGAGGGCGGTGCCCTGCACCTGATCGGCAAGGTGGCGGGGAGGCAGCGCCGCGTCGAAGCCGGCGAGTCGCCCGCCTGACCAAAGCCGCGGCGTCTAAGGATAGCGTCGGCAGGGCGTCACCTACGGCGCCGATTGTGGTCTTTCGCATCCTCGGATGAGCCCTGACCGGCTTCGCCAATCGACGCCAACGCCTCTCGCCGAGGTGGCGTGGCATGCGCTCTCGCCCGCCGATGCCCTTGCCGCCTTGGACACGGGCCCGCACGGCCTGGCCGAGGTCGAGGCCGCACGGCGCCACGAGGCCCTTGGCCCCAACGTCCTGCCGCAGCCCAAGCCGCCCAGTCTGCTCGGAACCTATTTCGCGCAGTTCAGGAGCCCGTTCATCTACCTGCTGTTCGGTGCCGCCGCGGTATCCTTGCTCATCGGCGAGATCGTCGATGCCATCTTCATTTTCGTCGTACTGCAGACCAATGCCGCGATCGGCACCTATCAGGAGTGGAAGGCGGCCGCCGAGGCCGAGAGCCTGCGGGCGCTGATCAGAAACTGGGCGGTCGTGCGGCGCGACGGTGAACGGATGCGCATCGCCGCGACCGATCTCGTTCCCGGCGACGTCGTGCTCGTCGAATCCGGCGTCCTCATCTCGAGCGACGTGCGCCTGCTCGAGTCCTTCGACCTCGAGATCGACGAGTCCCTGCTGACCGGCGAATCGACGCCGGTCACGAAGTCGGCCGAGACCGAGCTCGACCGCGGCACCGGCCTCGCCGACCGCCGCAACATGCTGCATGCCGGGACCACGGTCGGCGCCGGGCGGGGAATCGGCGTGGTTACGCTCATCGGCGCCGCCACCGAGCTCGGACGCATCGCCCAGACGTTGAGCAAGGCCGAGGAGGTGCCGCTGCCGCTGATGGTGCGGATGCGCCTCTTCACGCGCAACGTCGCCACCGTGATGATGGCGCTCATCGTCGCTCTGGCGGCGATCGAGATCGCCCGTGGCCTGGGTGTGGCCGAGGTCTTCCTCGTCGCCGCCGCGCTCGCGGTCGCCGCCATTCCCGAGGGCCTACCGGTGGCGCTGACCGTTGCGCTCTCCGTTGCGGTCCACCGAATGGCGCAGCGCCATGTCATCGTGCACCTGCTCCCCGCCGTCGAGGGGCTCGGGGCCTGCACCTATATCGCGAGCGACAAGACCGGCACCCTCACGTGTAACGAGCTCACCCTGCGTCGCCTCGTCCTCGCTGGCGGCGAGGCCGTCGATCTGTCGGGCGAGGGCTACCTTCCGCGCGGCTAGGCCACGCGTGAAGATCGCCCGCTCGGGAGCGGCGAGCGGGCCGCGGTCGAGGACATGATGACCACGGGCGCCCTATGCAACGAGGCCAGCCTGCAGGAGCTCCCGGACGGCTCGGCGCGCCACTTCGGCGACACCGTCGACGTGGCCTTCCTGGTCGCGGCGCGCAAGCTCGGCCTGCGCACCGAGGAACTGGTGCGCCGCTACCCGCAGGTCGCGGTCATCCCCTACGAATCGGGTAACCGATTCGCGGCCTCGTTCAACATGCGGGGCGACAAGGTGGTAGCCCACGTCAAGGGCGCGGCAGAGACCTTGTTGCCGATGTGCGCCGGCATCGACAGGGACGCGGTCCTGCGTCAAGCCGACGAGCTCGCCGCCGACGGCTTCCGGATCCTTGCGCTCGCCAATGGCGAAACGGCGATCCCCGGCACCGCCGGCGCCTCCGTCGCCTCCGTCGCCGAGAGGAGCGCGCTTGCGGACCTCGGCTTCCTCGGCCTCATCGATCCCCTGCGGCCGGAAGCGTCGGACGCCGTCCGGCGATGTCGCGACGCCGGGATCACGGTCGCCATGGTCACCGGGGACCACCCGGCCACGGCGCTGGCGATCGCGCGCCAGCTGGGCATGGCCGAGCGCGCCGACGAGGTCGTAACGGGTACCGATCTGGAGGTGGCCGGTGCCGATCCCGAGGCCCTGGTGTCGCTCGTTGCCGGCGCGCGGGTGTTCGCCCGCGTCGAGCCGCTACAAAAGCTCGTCATCGTCGAGGCGGTCAAGCGGCTCGGCCATGTCGTCGCCGTCACGGGTGACGGCGCCGCCGACGCGCCCGCGCTCAGCGCCGCCGACATCGGCGTCGCCATGGGGCTCGGTGGAACCGATGTCGCGCGCGACGCCGCCGACCTCATCATCACCGACGACAACTTCGCCTCGATCGTCGATGGCGTCGAGCAGGGGCGCATCGCCTACGACAACGTGCGCAAGGTCATCTATCTGCTGATCAGCACCAACGCGGCCGAAATCGTGCTGTTCATCCTCGCTATCGCGGCGGCCGTGCCGCTGCCGCTGAATGCGCTCCAGCTCCTGTGGCTTAACCTGGTGACCGAGGGCGTGCAACACGTGGCCCTCGCCTTCGAGAAGGGGGAGCCCGGTGTTCTCGAGCGCCGGCCGCGACCACCGCGGCAGGGCATCTTCGATCGCTGGATGATCGAGCAAACGTTGATTTCGGGACTCTATGGCGGCGGCGCGTCTTACCTGCTGTTCCTGTGGGCGCTTCAGGCCGGGTGGGCCGTCGAGCAGGCGAGCAACGTGGTCCTGCTGTTCCTCGTCCTCTTCGAGAACGGGCATACCTTCAACTGCCGCTCGGAATCACGCTCGACATTCACGTTGTCGCTCCGCGACAACCGGTTCCTGATCGTGGCGGTCGCCGGGGCGCTGGGGCTCCAGCTCGCCGCCATGTACACGCCCCTCGGCGTCCTCATCAATGCCGGGCCCGTGTCGGCCGGGACCTGGGGTGCGGTGCTCCCGTTGGCCGCCGGCGTCGTCGTCATCATGGAGATCTACAAGCGCATGAGCCGGCGCCGGCCCTAGGCGCGTCTCACAGCCAGCGGCGCACCTCCATCGCCGCGCGCACCCGCCGTTCGGCCAGAGCCACCGCTGCGGCGCGCGGGGCGAGCGCCTCCCGGCGCGCGGTCTCCAACACCTGTCGGCTATTGCTGCGGACTTTCTCCTCGATCATCTGGAGCGCCGCCCGCTCGGTGCCGCCGCGGTATTCGACGGCCGCGCAGATGACGCCGCCGGCGTTGGCGATGAAGTCGGGAACGACGACAACGCCGCGCTGATGTAACGTCTCCTCCGCATCGGCAGTGACCGGAATGTTTGCGCCCGACACGACCAGCTTGGCCTTCAGGCGATCGACATTTTCGGCACGGATCGCGTCCGGCCGAGCCGCGGGAATCCACACATCGCAGTCGACGCCGATCAGATCGTCGCCGGACAGGACCTCGCCGAGAGTCGCGTCGGCGACGCTCTGGCCCGCGCCCTTGAGCCCGAGCGCTAGGTCGAGGTTGATGCCGTCGCGGTTGTGGACCGCGCCGCCGGAATCGGAGAGCGCGACCACGACCGCCCCGCGCGCGGCCAGAAACCTGGCGGGGTGTCGGCCGACGGCACCGAAGCCCTGGATGGCGACGCGCGATCCCGCAAGCGATAGGCCGGCGAGTTCGTGGGCGACCTCGGCGCAGATGGCGACGCCGAGCCCAGTCGCGCCGATCTCGTCGAGCGGGATGCCACCAATCTCAGCCGGCAGCCCGACGGCGCGGCCGATCTCATCGGCCATCCATGCCATGCAGCGCTCGTTGGTGCCCATGTCGGGTCCGGGGATGTAGTCCTCAAGACCGCGAATGGCGTGGCCGAAACAGCGGATCAGCTGCTCTTTCTCGGCCTCGGGCATGGCCGGGTCGCCGAGGATGACCGATTTGCCGCCGCCGTGCGGGAGCGCCGCCGCGGCGTTCTTGAGGGTCATGGCGCACGCCAGGCGGAAGCACTCCTCGGTGCTCGCGTCGGGTGCCATGCGCACGCCGCCGATCGAGGGCCCGCAGGCGACGTTGTCAATGACGACGATCGCCTTGAGTCCGATGCGCGGATCATGAACGTGGACGACCTTCACGGGGCCGAGGTCGTCGCAGAACCGAAACGCCGCCTCGCTCATGTCGCCTCCCTCGAAACGCTTTATGCGTAATCGAGCGCGCGCCGAGCGGCGGCGGCGATGCGCTCGCTCGTCGGCATGTAGTGCCGCTCGAGGCGCGGCAGAGGCATGGCCGTATCATAGCCCGCGACGCGTTGAATGGGCGCCTCCAGCGACATCAGGCCGGACTCGGCGACGCGCCGCCCCGCCCTTGCGCTCGCGAACTGCGTCAGCACCCACTCGGCGTTGTTGGGCGAGAGAATGCCGATCCGCTCTCCGGGCTGCAGGCCGAGGCCCGCAAGCCCGGCGGCAAGCCGGTCGACGCGCGCGTCGAGCTCGGCGTAGCTCCAGCGAACGCCCTGATGGCAGACGATCAGGTCATCGTTTTGGGGCCAACGGACGGCCGCCCGCGCCAGCACACCGTCCACGGTCTCGCCGATCAGCGGCTCTTCGGATGTCCCATGAACGTAGCTCGGCTGCACGTGGACGGCCCCTGGCTGCGATCGCGATTCTGGGTGCGATTGTTGATTTTCCCGGCTGCCGCGCGCTTTAACCTGGATCAAAGGGCCGAAAGCTTGCGTTTGGGCGCGCTCCCGATTGCGCTAGACTGCAGAAAACGCATGAGTCGGACCGCACGCGTTCGGCCAATCGGGGGCGGCACTCTTGGCGGAAAAGTTTGACGCGATCATCATCGGCACCGGCCAGTCCGGGCCCGCCCTGGCGGCACGCATGACGCGCGAGGGCATGAAGGCCGCCATCATCGAGCGCAAGTTGTTTGGCGGCACCTGCGTGAACGTCGGCTGCATCCCGACCAAGACGCTGGTGGCCAGCGCCCGCGCCGCCTACATGGCGCGGCGTGGCGCCGATTTCGGAGTCATGATCGACGGCGCCATCCGGGTCGACATGGCGCAGGTCAAGGCGCGCAAGGACGGGGTCGTGCGCCAGTCGAACGAGGGCGTCACCAACTGGCTCAGGAACATGAAGAATCTCACGGTCTACGAGGGCCACGGCAGATTCGAGAGCGCCAATACCGTGCGCGTCAACGGCGACGTGCTCGAGGCCGACAAGATCGTCCTCAACGTCGGCGCCCGCGCCTTGGTCCCCGACATGCCGGGGATCGAGGGGGTCGACTACCTGACCAACTCGAGTGTCATGGAGGTGGATTTCCTGCCCGAGCACCTGATCGTCATCGGCGGTAGCTACATCGGGCTCGAGTTCGCGCAGATGTACCGCCGCTTTGGCAGCCGCGTCACGGTGGTCGAGAAGGGTAGTGCGCTGATCTCGAGGGACGACGAGGACGTCTCCGCCGCGGTCAAGGAGATCGTCGAGAACGAGGGCGTGGACGTGCGCCTCAACGCCGAGTGCCTGACCGTCGAAAGCGGGGCGAGCGCGTCGCCGTCAAGCTCAGCTGCGACGACGGCCCGGACGAGGTCGAGGGCTCGCATCTGTTGCTCGCGGTGGGGCGCCGCCCCAACAGCGGCGATCTCGGGCTCGACGAGGCCGGCGTCGAGACGAACAAGCGCGGCTACGTCGTGGTCGACGACGAGCTCCGCACCAACGTTCCCGGCATCTGGGCCATGGGCGACGTCAACGGCCGCGGCGCCTTCACGCACACCTCCTACAACGACTACGAGATCCTCGCCGCCAACCTGTTCGACGACGATCCGCGCCGCGTCACCGATCGCATCACGGCCTACGCGCTCTATATCGATCCGCCCCTGGGCCGGGTCGGCCTGACCGAGCGCGAGGTCCGCGATTCGGGACGCAAGGCGCTGGTCGGCAAGATGGCGATGGCGCGCGTGGGGCGCGCCCGCGAGCGCAGCGAAACCCAAGGCTTCATGAAAATGCTGGTCGACGCGGAGACCGATAGGATCCTTGGCGCCTCCATCCTCGGTATAGGCGGCGACGAGATCATCCACTCCGTGCTCGACGTCATGTACGCCGACGCGCCCTATACCGTGATCCAGCGCGCGATGCACATCCACCCCACGGTGACCGAGCTGATCCCAACGATGCTGGGCGACCTCAAGCCCTTAGGAGTGAGGCCAGGCGGGAGTGAGGCCAGGCGCTTCGCATGGCGAGGCTCACGAGTTGGCGCCTTCACGGGCCCCCGCTGGACGCTGGGGCGCGATGCTGGTAGCGTCCGCGCCATTATGACGCGCGCGCAAGCGGCACGGGGACTCATACCTCCATTCGTCGCCTTCCGATGGTGAGGCGCCCGCGCGCCTGAGCGGCACCCGCCGCACCTTCCAGCTTTCACACATTGAGTTCGCCTCGGGCGCGGCCCGGCCGCGCCGGGCAAGCGACACAGGAGTTTTTCATGACCGGCTATACCTTCGCCTCGCCCTCCGGTCTTCTCATCAGCCGCACCGATCGCGATATCGACTTCAAGCGCGGCATCGAGTTCGTGGCCGAGGCCCTCGACCGCAAGCGCGGGGCCTATCTGTCTTCGGGTGTCGAGGACCAGGCCCTCTACACGCGTTGGGACTTCGGCTTTGTCGATCCACCGCTCGAGCTCGTGGCCCGCGGGCGCCGGCTGTGGGTGCGTGCGCTCAACGAGCGCGGGACGTCGATCCTGGCGATGGCGAAACCGATCCTGCTCGAGGATCCGGCGGTGGTCTTGGAGACGAGCGAGGCGCGCGAGCTCGTGCTCGCGGTGGCCGAGTCCGAGGGCGTGTTCGCGGAGGAAGAGCGGAGCCGCCGGCCCTCGGTATTCACGCCGATCCGGTCCCTGTTGCGCGAGCTCGTGGGCTTCGAGGACGGCTTCCTCGGGCTCTACGGTGCCTTCGGTTACGATCTCATCTTTCAGTTCGACCCGCTGCCCCTGCGCATGCCGCGCGGCGCCGCCGACAAGGTGCTGCACCTCTACCTGCCCGACCGCATTCTCGTGGTCGACCGCCGGCTCGAGGTCGCGCGCAGCTACGAGTACGAGTTCGAAAAGCGCGGCATGAGCACCGTCGGCTGCTCGGAGGAGGCCTTCGCGCCCCTGCCGCGTGCCGATTCCGGGCGTATCTCGGTCGGTTCCGCGATCGCCTCGGACCACACGCCAGAAGCCTACATGGCCAAGGTCGGTGCGGCCCGCGAGCGCATGCACGCGGGCGATATCTTCGAGGTCGTGCTGTCGCGCGACTACACCGTCGACTATGGTGGCCCGCCCTCGGCGCTCTACCGCCTGATGTCGCGCATCAACCCCTCGCCGTACGAGTTCTTCCTGCAGTTCGGCGAGGAACAGCTCGTCGGCGCCTCGCCGGAGATGTTCGTCCGCGTCGACGGCCGGCGGGTGGAGTCGGCCCCGATATCGGGGACGATCCGGCGCGGCGCGAACCCGATGGAGAACGCCGAGCGCGTCAAGGCCCTGTTCAACTCGGAAAAGGACGAGGTCGAACTCACCATGTGCACCGACGTCGATCGCAACGACAAGGCGCGCATCTGCGAGCCGGGCAGCGTCAAGCTGCTCGCGCGGCGCTCGATCGAGCGCTATGCCGGGCTCTTCCACACCGTCGATCACGTCGAGGGGCGTTTGCGCGAGGGCTTCGACGGCCTCGACGCATTTCTCTCGCACATGTGGGCGGTGACGCTCACCGGCGCGCCCAAGCGCAAGGCGGTCGCCATCATCGAGGAAGTCGAGGTCTCGCCCCGGCGCTGGTACGGCGGCGCCGTCGGAGCGGTCATGTTCGACGGCTCGGTCAAGACCGGCATCACGATCCGAACCGCTCATCTCGAGGGCGGACGCGCCCACTACCGCACGGGCGCGACGCTTGTTTACGACTCGGTTCCGGCCGAGGAGGAGAAGGAAACCGAGCTCAAGGCCACCGCCTTCTTTCGCGCGTTCGCCACGCTGACGGCGCCGACCGCCTCGGCACCGCCGGTCGCGCCCGAGGCGCCCTACGCCGGCGTCCGTATCGTCATGGTCGACAACGAGGACTCCTTCGTTCACACCCTGGCCGACTATCTGCGGCAAACTGGCGCCGAGGTCAGCACCTTTCGCCGCGGAGCGGCGGTGCTGGCCGCGATCGAGGAGCGGCCCGACCTTATCGTGCATTCGCCCGGCCCCGGTCGGCCGCGCGATCACGGCGTGCCCGCCCTGGTGACGGAAGTCGCCGGCCGCGCGATCCCGCAGTTCGGCGTGTGCCTTGGGCTGCAGGGCATCGTAGAGGCCTTCGGTGGCGAGATCGGAACCCTGCCGATCCCCCGGCACGGCAAGTACTGGATGCTCTACCACGACGGGGTCGCCCTGTTCGCCGACGTGCCGAACCCCTGTCGCGTGGGCGCCTACCACTCGCTCTTTGCAGTGCGCGATCGGCTGCCCGAGGACCTCGTCGTCGCGGCCGAGAACGAGGACGGCCTGGTGATGGCCGTACACCATCGCGAGCTACCGATCGCCGCGGTGCAGTTCCATCCCGAGTCGATCCTGTCGCTCGACGGGGATGTCGGCCGCCTCATCATCCGCAATGCACTCGCCTCGCTGTTGCCAGGCAGAGCGGCGCAGGCGGCCTAGTTTGGCGGGCTCCAGCGGGGAACAGGCGGTGAAGCGAAGGCAAGACGCGCACCGGACGGCTCCATCATCAGGTGACGGCGCTCCCGGGATATTCCGTCATGGGGTCCTGAGGAGGCCGACGATGTCCCAAGATTCACGTCTCCGTCCGCCCGTCATGGCCGGGCTCGACCCGGCCATCCAGGAGGGGTGGTGGCGAAACCATCGAGGCACCTCTAGGGTCATAGGATGCCGGACGGCTGGGTCTATATCATGACGAACAGGCCCAACGGCACGCTCTATGTCGGCGTGACGAGCGATCCTGCCCGCCGCATCCGGGAGCACCGTGCGGGCGTGGCCGAGGGGTTCACGAAGCGCTACGGCCTCAAGCGGCTCGTCTACATCGAGCGGACACGAGGACATCCGCTCCGCCATACAGCACGAGAAGAACCTGAAGCACTGGCCCCGCTCCTGGAAAGTGCGGCTGATCCTCGATGCGAACCCCGGTCGGGAAGACCTTTACGACCGACTCGCGTAAGGACGTGGATGGCGGGGTCAAGCCCGGCCATGACGGGGCTGGGTATCTAGCGTACGCCTGTGCCCCGCCCCCCTCCCCACATTCCCGCCGAGCGGGAGGGGGGAGGCCGGCGGCGCCCCTGCCAGCCTTAGCGGGCCTCGTGGATCGCGCGCCATAGGCGCGCTGGCGTTGCCGGCATGTCAAAGTCGCGGATGCCGAGCGGCGCGAGCGCATCGAGGATCGCGCTCATCACACAGGCCAACGCGCCGACCGTACCGGCCTCGCCCGCACCCTTCGCGCCGAGCGGGTTGAGGGCGGTCGGCACTTCGTTGCTGCCGACGTCGAAGAAGGGTATGTCGGCCGCCCGCGGTAGCGCGTAGTCCATGAACGATCCCGCGAGCAGCTGGCCGCTCTCGCCATCCCACACGACCTGTTCCATTAGTACCTGGCCGATGCCCTGAACGAGGCCACCGTGGACCTGGCCCTCGAGCAGCATAGGGTTGATCACGCGGCCGACGTCGTCGACGACGCAGTAGCGCAGGAGCACGAGCGCGCCGGCCTCCGGATCGATCTCGATCTCGCAGGCGTGGCTGCCGTTGGGGAAGGTCGGAGCCGGCGGCGCGAACATCGCGTGCTCGCACAGGCCCGGCTCGAGGCCCGGCGGCAATGCACTGGTGTCGTAGGCGCGGCGCGCGGCTTCGTTCAGGCTCATGGCGCGATCGGTGCCGGCCACCGTGAACATGCCGTCGGCGAACAGGATGTCGGACTCGGCGGTCTCGAGCCCGTGAGCCGCGATCTGGCGCGCCTTGGCGATCACCTTGTCGGCGGCGCGGCGGACCGCCGAGCCGCCCAGAACGAGCGAGCGCGAGCCGAAGGTGCCGCGCCCGTGGGCGACCTGATCGGTGTCGCCCTGCACGAAGCGCACCTCGTCGAAGGCGAGGCCAAGCGTGTCGGCGAGCAGCTGGCGGAATACCGTCTCATGGCCCTGGCCGTGCGAGTGCGTGCCGACCAACAGCGTTGCCCCGCCACTCGGATCGAAGCGTAGCTCGGCCATTTCCTCGCCCGCCCCTGCCGCCTGCTCGATGGCGTTGGCGAGCCCGAAGCCGCGCAACCGCCCGCGGCTTTTTGCTTCGGCGCGGCGGCCCTCGAATCCCGCGTAGTCGGCCATCGCGAGGACGGTGTCCATGTTCTTGGTGAATTCACCGCAGTCGTAGGTGAAGACTAGGCCGGTGCGGTAGGGCATGGCGTCGTCGGGGATGATGTTGCGGCGGCGCAGCGCGGCGCGGTCGATCCCGAGCTCGCGCGCCGCTGCATCGATCACGCGTTCGACGGCGAAGGTGGCCTCGGGGCGGCCGGCGCCGCGATAGGGCGAGGTCGAGTTGGTGTTGGTGAACACGCCCGTGACCTCGACGTGAACGGCCGGCGTCGTGTAGACGCCCGCAAGACCGCCGAGATTGTTGGTCGGCGAGTGCGGGCCCATGGCCGCAAGGTAAGCGCCCATGGCGGCCACGGTGCGGACGCGCAGGGCTAGAAAGGTGCCGGCCTCATCAAGCGCGAGCTCGGCCGTGGTGACGTTGTCGCGGCCCTGATAGTCGGCGAGAAAGGATTCGCTGCGCTCGGCCGTCCAGCGTACCGGTCGGCCCACCTTGCGCGCGGCCCACAGCACCAGCGCCAGTTCCTGGTAGGGGCTGCCGCGCATGCCGAAGGCGCCGCCCATATCGGGGCTGACGACGCGCAAGCGCGACTCGGCGATGTTAAGGATGGGGGCCAATAGCCCGCGCACGCCGTGCGGCCCCTGCACGCCGGCGTACAGGGTGTAGCGGTCCTCGAAGGGATCGAAGGCACCGATCGCGGCCCGCGGCTCCATCGGGGCGGCACTCACGCGGCTGATCTCGAAGCTCGCCGAGGTCACGTGGGCGGCTCCGGCGAAGGCGGCGTCGACGGCGGCGCGATCGCCGAGCTCGTACACGAAGCAGACGTTGTCGGGGCACGCCTCCCACACCGGTGCCGCCCCCGGCTCGAGCGCTGCGGCGGTGGCGGTAACCGAAGGCAGCGCCACGTAATCGACCTCGATCAGCTCGGCGGCATCGCGCGCCTGTACCGGCGTTTCGGCCACCACCAAGGCGACGTAGTCGCCCACCATCTTGACGCTGTCCTTGACCATTACGGGGTGCGGCGGCAGGTACATCGGGTCACCGCCGCGCCGCTTCCTGGGGACCAGGCACGGGAGGTCGCCGAGCCCGTCGGTGGCGGTGTCGGCGCCGGTGAACACGGCGATCACCCCGGGCGCTTCCCGCGCCGATGTGGTGTCGAGCGCGGCGATACGCGCGTGAGCCAGCGGCGAGCGCAGCACGAACGCGTGGGCTTCCCCGGCGAGATGAAGATCATCGGTGAAACGGCCGCCGCCGCTCAGCAGCCTGTGATCCTCGACGCGCGGGACCGCCTGACCAATGCCGTGCCCGATCATGTCCAAACCACCACGCCGTTGCGATCGCGCAGCCGTCGGCGGCGCGGGGGCGGATTATCGTCGCGGCACGGGTTTAAGACCAGCGTTTCCAGGTCGCCGGCGCAAGGCGCAGCGCCGCCGGCCGCTCAATCTCAGATCAGCGAGCGGGAGCCAACCCTGGTGATGGGGCGCTCGAGTCGGCGTCGCCGTACCGGCGGCCTGCACCGTGCCTGGATTCCTTGATCCGATACATGGCGCGATCCGCGTTCCGCAGCAGCGACTCGGCGTCTTGGCCGTCGCCGGGGAATAGCGCGATACCGATGCTCGCGCCCGTGTGATGGCGATGATCGTGCACCAGCATGGGGCGGGCCAAGGCCTTTTGCACCTTGCGCGCCACGACGTCCACGTCGGCGCGCCGGTTGATGTCCTCGACCACGATAATGAACTCGTCGCCGCCGATCCGGGCGACGGTGTCGATCCCACGCAGGCTCGCAGTAAGACGCGCCGCCACCTCGCACAGGACGGCATCGCCGGCGGCGTGTCCGAAGCCGTCGTTGATTGCCTTGAAGCCGTCGAGGTCTATCCACAGCACGGCGAACTGGCGGCGATAGCGCTGGTGGCGAGCCAAAGTGCGCTCGAGCAGATCGTTGAGCACGTGACGGTTGGGAAGGTCGGTAAGGGGATCGTGGTGGGCGAGGTGCTCGATTCGTTCGCGCGCGTGCTTGTGTTCGGTTACATCGAGGAAAATGCCGTCCCAGGCCGTGTCGCCGCTCGCGAGCCGCCTCGGCTGGGCGATCGTGCGCATCCATTTCGCCGGCCCATCGGGTGCGGCGAGCAGGACCTCGATGTCGAGCGCTTCGAGTCCCTTGCACGACTGCCGCATCGCCTTTTCGAGCCGCCTGTGGTCCTCTCCGGATAGGTGGTGCTTGAAGAAGCCAGGGTCGCCCATGACGGCCTCGGGACTATGACCGAATAATCGGGCAAAGCGGGGGCTGACGAAGGGCATATGCGGAACGCCATCGGAGGCTAGCTCACGCCGGAAGATGGCTCCCGGGACGTTGGCGGTCATGCTGCGGAAACGAGCTTCGCTCTCCTGTAGCGCCAACTCCCGGCGCTTCAGCTCGGCCACCTGTTGGCGGAACGCAAGTCCATACGCCATGAGCACTTCGAGCAGCACGGCGGTGGTGCGGCGCAGGATAACACTCGGCTCATGACGAACGAGCTCGAAAGTAAGGCGGGCCATCGCGTCGTCATGCAGGGCGCCGATTTCCTCCGGCGGTACGTCCCTGGCGACGAGCTCACGACCCAATTCCTGCGCACTGAGCAAATGCTTCTCGTGCGGCTCGGTAAGATAATTGCTGAGCGCGACATAATAGCGGCTTCCAGGGAACAGCGCGGCCATCACATCCCCGCGAAGCGGAACACGAAGACGGCGGCGTCGTCGTCGTTGTGACGCCAATCGCGCAGGATCAGATCGGCTAGACCCTGCGGGCGGGCCCACAGGGTGGGGTCGTAGTCGACGATGTCGAGGTTGGCGGCAATGCCATCGGTCGCCATCACGACCAATGCGCCGGGGCGGAGCATTGTGCTCTCGGTACAGAGCGCGCCGAAGCCGCCGCCAACGATGCCGCGGCTTTCCGGGAGTCTGATCGTTCGGGCCCCGGCGACTAGGGCGCGCGTGTTGCCAACGCCGGCGTAGGAGAGTCGGCCGGTCGCCTCCTCGATGATGGCGATGCCCATGGCAGCGCCGCGGGTCTCGCGCAGCGCCTCGTCGCATCCCGAAAAAACCTCGGCCAGTGCGTGCGCCTGGCGATCGCCGACGTACGCAAGGGCGGCGAGCGCGGCGGCCTCCGCTTCCTGCCCGTGCCCAAGGCCGTCGACCATACACAACGTCACCCGGCCATGCCCCCGCCATCCGGTGCAGGCGTCGCCGCAATGGGGGTCGCCGCGCCGACTGCGCATGGCACGCCCGATCTGGCCGTCGAGGGCACCGTACTCTGCCCGCCTCGCTCGGTCAGACATGGCTAGCTCGCATGGGTGGGCCGCCTGCGCTAAGCGTACGCAACTGCCGGCGGTGGTGCTTCGGTCTTGCGCCGGACCATGGCGATCGCGACCCTCGTACCGTCAGGACTGCTCTCGATCGAGAAGTCGTGCACGAGCCTCCTTGTTCCGGGTAGCCCGCCACCCGAGGCTGCCGCCGGTGGAGAAGCCGTCCTGCATCGCAAGGTCGACGTCGGGGATGCCTGGCCCGGTATCGTCGACCACCACACCGACCACGGCGAGGTGGAAATCGGAGTCATCGGTGATGCTGCACTCGCCCGTGCCGGCGTGGCACAGAACGTTGCGCGTGAGCTCGGAGATGGCTGTCGCGAGCCGCGTCTGATCTGCGGCGCTAAAGCCGAGATCGCGGGCGATCTCGCGTCCGGCGGCGCGCGCGAGGATCACGTCCGCGTCCTTGATTATGGGGAGAGTCGTCGTCTTGCCCATGGCGAGTGTCTGCACGGGCGCGCTCAACCGAGCTGTTGCCGCAGCGTGGTCATGGCCTGGTCGAGGTGAAGCGCGGTATCGACGCCGATCAGCTCACGTCCCATTTCGACGAGGGCCAGCGCAACGAGCGGCTGCATGCCGCAGAGTACGGCCTTGGCCCCGAGAAGCTGGGCCATGTTGGCGGTATCGTTGAGGACGCGCGCGAGGTAGGAGTCGACCACGTCGAGGGCCGTGATATCGATCACCAAGCCGCGGGCGCCGGTCCTGCTGATGGTTTGCGTGACGTAGGCCTGAAACTCGAGCGCCTCCTGGTCGGTAAGTTCGACCTGAATCGAGGTCAGCAGGATGTCACCGAGCTTCAGTATCGGAACCTTCACGGCGCGGCCTCGGTGCTGAGTTTGTGACCCACGGCACGCAAAGCCTCGGCCATGGCGGCGCGGAGCGATCCCGCACAGTGCACGGCTGATAGGTCGATCCTTGCCTATCCGGTTTACACCCACACCCACTAGGGCTAGAATGGGCGCAACCCGGATATAGGGGAGCGCGCCATGGATGTTCTCGACCGCGCCGATCTCCCATTCCCGCATTCGCTACCCGAGTTCCAGCGACTTTTCCCCGATGATGCGGCCTGCGCCGCCTACCTGGAGAAAGCCCGCTGGGGAGACGGCTTTGCCTGCCCGCACTGCGGCACGGCGGGAGAGCCGTTCCACTTTGAAAACCGCCCTGGCGTCCTGCGCTGCCGCAAGTGCCGCCAGAACACCGGGCTGACGGTGGGAACAGTGATGGAGCGTAGCCACACTCCGCTGAACGTCTGGTTCTGGGCCGCTTATCTGGTCGCCAGTCAGACGCC
The DNA here is from genome assembly GCA_965261735.1 of Alphaproteobacteria bacterium. Lineage (GTDB taxonomy): Bacteria > Pseudomonadota > Alphaproteobacteria > SHVV01 > SHVV01. Next base: position 2,423,407 of record OZ253470.1, on the reverse strand, counting down.
CGGCATGTCCGCCGTGCAGTTTCAGCGGCAACTTGGTCTTTCGCGCTACGAGACGGCCTTTCAAATTCTCCACAAGCTCCGCTCGGGCATGGTGCGGCCCAACCAAGACAGGATCGGTGGACAGCCCAAGAACCATGTTGAGGTGGACGAAACCTGGGTTGGCGGGCGAACGCGTGGGGAAGGCCGTGGTGTTCACCACAAGGTTCCCGTCTCCTGTGCCATCGAGGTGCGTCATCGAAAGCCGGGCACCAAGCTCGACAACCGGAAAGACGGACGCTATGCCGGACGCGTTCGGCTCGCCGTCGTGCTCGACCGTAGCGCCGAGTCGCTCTGTGGGTTCGTCGAGAGCACCGTCGCACCGCGATCGCTGATCGTTACTGACGATTGGAGCGGCTATGCTGGCCTCGGTAAGCGCGGCTATGAGCACTTCGCTGTTGCCGAGTGTGGTGATCCAGAGGTTGCCGAGCAATACCTGCCGATCATCCATCTGGTTTTCGCCAACCTGAAGACGTGGCTGATCGGTATCCACCACGGCGTTAGCCACCAGCACCTACAAGCCTACCTCAACGAGTTCACCTTCCGCTTCAACAGGCGGTTCTACCCGTTCAACGCCTTCCGCTCATTGCTCGGCATCGCGGGCGACACCTCTGCTCCAACCTATGCCGAGCTTTACTCGGGAGAGTGGCGGCACCCTACATGTAGCGGTCATGGGTGTTAACCGGATATGCAAGGGTCGATCCTTAGCTTAACGAGAGTTTGTGCGATCTCCGGGCTGATTCCGGCGAGAACAACTTGAGTTCCGAGCATCTTTGCCGCGGCGACCGTCTTCAACAGGTGGTGTGCCACCATGGTATCGATAACGGGCACGCCGGTGACGTCGATGATGGCGACGCGGGATTCGGTGCGGACGATGCTGCCGAGGAGATTCTCGATGATCTGCTGGGCACGCCCGCTGTCGATGACGCCGATGATCGGCAGCAGCACGATCTCATCCCATACGCTGATGACCGGGGTCGACAATTCGAGGAGAGCGCGGCTTTGTTCCGCGATCAACGCGGCCGCCTGCTTGTGTTCCGTGAGGTCGCGCGTGATGCCGACGAACTTCGGCTGGTCGGCGATGGTCATCTCGGTGATCGTCAGGTCGATCGGGAAATGGATGCCGTCCTTGTGCAGCGCCGTTACTTCGCGCCCGATGCCGATGATCTTCGCCTTGCCGGTCTTCAGGTAATTGCCGATGTTGCCGTCGTGCTCCTCGCGGGTGGGCTCGGGCATCAACTTTTTGACGTTGTGACCGACGACCTCGGCGGCGGCGTAGCCGAACATCCGAGTGGCCGCGGGATTGAAGGTCTCGACGGTGCCGCGCGAGTCGATGACGATCACGCCATCGACGAGGTTGTCGACAACGGCCTGTGCCAAAACCGCGCCTTCCTCCGCAACCTCTCGCGGCGCGCGGCGGGCGCTAGTGGCGTTCTTCTCCATCGCCATCGTGCTGGCCTCCTGGCGACCTTGTGGTGGAGCTCCCCGGATCCCGAGGAACCGGAATCCACGCCTCCTTGGGGTGCGGCCCGGGCAATGTGGCACAGTGTCGTTAAGGCTTCGTGAGCGGCGGGATGCTACCCGCCGGATGCGTCGTCGCCCCCGTCGGCCGATGGGCTCGATCAATCGAGCTCGATCAGCTGCCACTTGAGGTAGGCGGTCTCGGGTAGGAACGCGTGGACAGGGTGATCGGGGCCGGCGCCGCCGCTGGCCAGGATGCGGCCTGAGCGCCGCGCCGCGGTCAAGCCGCGGCGGATTTCGGCGGCCAGCGCCACGCCATCGACGAGGTGCGAGCAGGAAGCCAGAAAGAGGAGCCCGCCCGGCGCGACCAGAGCGCCGGCCAACCGCGCGAGCTTGCGGTAGCCCTTGAGGCCGGCCCCCAATTCCTTGCGCGAGCGCACGAAGGCGGGCGGGTCGGCGATCACGATATCGAAGCCTTCGCCGGCGGCACCAAGACGACCCATTTCCGCGAAGGCCTCGCCGCGCCGCAGATCGCAGCGGCCGTCGAGGGCGTTGCGCGACAGGGCCCGCTGTGCCAGGGCGAGCGCCGCTTGCGAACGCTCGATCGCGACCACTTCGGCGGCGCCTGCGGCCGCGGCACGAACCGCGAATCCACCGCTATAGGCGTAGAGGTCGAGCACGCGGCGGCCGCGCGCAAGCCGGGCCACCATGGCGCGCGCCGGGCGCTGGTCGAAGAACCAGCCCGTCTTCTGGCCCTCGAGCACATCGACCGGGAAGACCACGCCATCTTCGTCGAGCTCCGGGGCCTCGCTGACCGCGCCCTTGGCTATGCGCACATGCGCGTCCAGCCCCTCGAGGGCGCGGACGGCACGATCGTTGCGCCACACCACGGCGTGCGGATCGAGCACCTGGTCCAGGGCCGCGAGCAGTGGTGCTTCGAGACCCGCCATGGCAGCCGTGTTGATCTGGCCGACGAGGATATCCCCCAACCTGTCGATGATCAGCCCCGGCAGGCCGTCGCCCTCGGAGTGGACGAGGCGGTAGAAAGGCGTATCGAACCACCGTTCGCGCCGGCGGAGCGCCGCTTCGAGGCGCTCGGCCAAGAACGCGGCGTCGATCACCGCGCGCGCATCCGGCGTGAAGAGGCGCGCCGCGATCAACGACTTCCAGTTGAAGCTGGCGATGCCCACGGGGCTGCCGTCTTCGGCACACAACGTAACGAGCGAGCCGGGCGCGACCGCCTTGGCTTCCGCGTCGAGGTTGAGCTCGTTGGCGTAGACCCATGGGTGGCCGCGGCGTACGCGCCCGCCTTGGCGCGGCAGCAGGTGGATAGGGGGGTAGTGGGGGCGCGACATCGCCCGCACTCTACAAGGGGCGCCGCGCCACGCAAGCGAGGCGCCGCCCCTCGATGTTTCTCGAATCGGCTTTCCCTCGAACTACTTTATACTTAAACTATATCGTCGGCGGTGCTTGCACCGCCGGTGCCTGCGCCGCCGGTGCGTGCGCCGCCGGTGCGCGGCCTCGTCGTGCGACCGGCCATCGTCGCCTCGCGGGGAGCAAGGCCATGAGAATCGTCGTCGTCGGTGCGGGCCCGGCCGGCCTCTATTTCAGCATCCTTATGAAGAAGGCCGACCCGGAGCACGACATCACGATCTACGAGCGCAACCGGGCCGACGATACCTTCGGCTTCGGCGTGGTGTTCTCAGACGAAACCCTCGGCCGCTTCCGCGCCTACGACGCCGAGACCTACGAGCGGATCACCAGCGGCTTCGCCTACTGGGATGCCATCGAGGTTCATGCCAAGGGTGCCGTCGTTCGCTCGGGCGGCCACGGCTTTGCCGGGATCTACCGGGTCGAGCTGTTGAAAATCTTGCAGGAGCGCTGCGCCGATCTCGGTGTGACGATGCGATTCGAGAGCGAGGTCAGCGACGTCGAGCAATTTCGCGATGCTGATCTGGTGCTCGCCGCCGACGGCATCAATAGCGCCGTCCGCGAACGCTACCAGGAACACTTCCGGCCCACCTTCGACTGGCGCAAGAACAAGTTCGTGTGGCTCGGCACCACCAAGTACTTCTCGTCCTTCCTGTTCAGCTTTCGCGAAACCCCGCACGGCATCTTCCAGCTCGCCGCCTACAGCTACGACCGGGGGCTGGCTACGATCGTCGTCGAGGCCACGGAAGAGACGTGGCGCCGGGCGAAGCTCGACAAGGCGAGCGAGGCCGATACGCTCGCCTTCTGCCAGGATGTCTTCGCCGACGAGCTCGACGGCCATCCGCTGCTCGCGAACCGCTCCGTGTGGCGCACTTTTCCGACCATTCGCAACGAGCGCTGGCACCACGGTAATATCGCGCTGATCGGCGACGCCCTGCATACGGCGCACTACTCCATCGGCTCGGGCACCAAGCTCGCCATGGAGGACGCGATCGCCCTATTCGACGCGTTCCAGTCCTGCCCGGACGACGTCGACGGCGCCCTCGACCGCTTCGAGGCGGTGCGCCGCCTCGAGGTCGAGATCACCCAGCGCGCCGCCGATTTCAGCCTCGTGTGGTTCGAGAATGTCGAGCGCTACTGGCGCATGGAGCCGATGCAGCTCGCGTTCAGCCTGCTCTCACGCAGCAAACAGGTAACCTACGAGAACCTAAAACTGCGCGACGCTCCCTATATCGACGGGGTCGACAGATGGTGGGCCGGCCACGTGCGCGCGAGCCAGGGATTCGATGTCCCGCTCGAGCCGGCGCGCCCGCCGATGTTCACCCCTTTCCGCCTGCGCGATATGGTGGTGGACAACCGTGTCGTGGTCTCGCCCATGGACCAATACTGCGCGGTCGACGGCGTGCCCGGCGAATGGCACCTGGTGCATCTCGGCGCGCTGGCGCGGGGCGGTGCCGGCCTGGTCATCACCGAGATGACCTGCGTCTCCGCCGAGGGGCGTATCACGCTCGGGTGCACCGGCATTTACGCACCTGAACACGTCGCGGCGTGGAAGCGTATCGTCGACTTCGTGCACGCCCACAGCCGGGCGCGAATCGCGCTGCAGCTCGGCCACTGCGGGCGCAAGGGCTCGACCGGCCTGGGCTGGGAGGGCGCTGACGAGCCGCTGGCGCACGGCAACTGGCCCGTCTACTCGGCCTCGCCGGTGCCCTACACGCCGCGCCACCAAGTGCCGATCGAGATGGACCGGGCCAAGATGCGCGAGGTGCGCGAGGCCTTCGTCGCCGCGGCCGAGATGGCCGAGGCCGCGGGGTTCGACGCCCTCGAGCTGCACTGCGCGCACGGTTATCTGCTGTCGAGCTTTCTCTCGCCGCTGACCAACGGGCGTGGCGACCGCTATGGCGGCACCCCCGCCAACCGGCTGCGCTATCCGCTCGAGGTGCTCGAGGCGGTGCGCGAGGCGTGGCCCGCGCACAAGCCGATCTCGGTGCGCATCTCAGCCACCGACTGGGCCGAAGGCGGGCTCGGGGGCGACGATTCAGTGCGCATCGCAACTGCGCTCGCGGCCCACGGCTGCGACATCGTGCACGTCTCCGCGGGCCAGACCACGATCGAGGCGCAGCCGCTCTACGGGCGCATGTTCCAGACACCCTTCGCCGACCAGATTCGCAACGAGGCCGGCATTCCGACCATCGCGGTCGGTAACATCACGAGCCCCGACCAAATCAACACCATCATCGCCGCGGGCCGCGCCGACTTATGCGCGCTCGGCCGGCCCCATCTCACCGATCCCCATTTCACGCTGCGCGCCGCCGCCCACTACGGCTATGCCGACCAGGTCTGGCCCAACCCCTATATCCCTGCGCGCGACCAGGCGCTGCGCCTCGCCGCGCGCTCGGCCGATGCCGAGAGCGCCTCGCGGGCCGCCGCCGACTCGGGCGCGCCCGCCACCCCCCGGCGCGCCGCCGAATAGGAGTACGGGCGCGCCCCCGCGCTCGGCCTCCACAGGATCGGACTCCAATGGCCAAGCAACTTCTACACTTCGTGTCCGGCGGCACGGTCGCGGACCCGCGCGGCGTCGAGTTCACCGACCCCGCCGCGCTCGATCTGGTCGGCGTCTTCCCGGACTACAAATCCGCTCTCAACGCCTGGCGCAGGAAGTCCCAGGCCACCGTCGACGACGCCCACACCAAATACGTCATCGTTCACCTCCACCGGCTTCTCGAGCCCAACCTCGATCGACGACCGTAAGGCTCCTCCCGCCGCAGCCCACGCGCCCTCCCTTCGGTGCCCTGCGTCGATCGCCGGTCCCAGCGTGCCGCAGCGCGCGCGTTTGCGCCTGCGTCGCGCGCCGTTGCATACTGGCGCGTCCCGTTCCCCGCCTCGGTGTTCGCGCCCCGCCTGAGGGACTCCATGCGTGATTTTCAGCTTCCCGGCCGCTCAACCGCGCATGCCTTGAACGGCATGGCTGCGACCTCGCATCCCCTGGCGAGCCTGGCCGCCATCGACATGCTGCGCGCGGGCGGCAACGCCATCGATGCGGCGATTGCGGCGAGCGCGGTGCTCGCCGTCGTCGAGCCGCAGTCGACGGGCATCGGCGGCGATTGCTTCATGCTCTTGTGTCCTGGTGGCACGGGCGAGGTCATTGGGCTTAACGGCTCGGGCCGGGCGCCGGCGGCGGCAACGGCCGAGTGGTATCTCGAACGCGGGATGGACGCGGTGCCGCTCAATCTGAGCCCCCACTGCGTGACCGTGCCGGGCGCCGTCGACGCGTGGGCGCGGCTCCTCGCCGATCACGGGACGATGGACTTCGCCGCCGTGCTGGCGCCGGCCATCGACCATGCCGAAAACGGCTACGTCGTGGCGCCCCGCGTCGCCTGGGACTGGCAGCGTGAGGTCGGCAAGATCGGCGTCGATGAAACGGCGCGGCAGATTTTCCTGCCCCAGGGGCGGACGCCGCGGGCCGGCGAGGTCCACCGCCAGCCGCTGCTCGCCGAGACCCTGAAAGCGCTCGCACGCGACGGCCGGGATGCCTTCTATACCGGCGCTATCGCCGAGGAGGTGGTGGCCTACCTACGCGGCCTCGGTGGCCTGCACACGCTCGATGATTTCGCCGATCACCGTTCCGATTACGTGACGCCAATCCGCACCACCTACCGCGGCTACGAGGTCGTCCAGATTCCGCCCAACGGCCAGGGCATCACCGTCCTGCTCATGCTCAACATCCTGGCCGGCTACCCGCTCGGCGACCTCGATCCTCTCGGCGTCGAGCGGCTGCACCTCGAGGCCGAGGCGACCAGGCTCGCCTACCGTGCGCGCGATACGCTGATCGGCGATCCCTCACAAGCCGACGTCCCCGTCGAGCGCCTCCTGTCGGCGGACTACGCCGAGCGCCTACGCGGCCAGATTTCGCCCGACCGCGCCATGGGCGACCTCGGCGCCTCCAACTTCCCGGTCCACCCCGATACCGTCTACCTCACGGTCGTCGACCGCGACCGCAACGCGGTCTCCTTTATCAATTCGCTGTTCAACTCCTTCGGCTCCGGCCTCGTGGCGCCGCGCTCGGGGTTCCTCCTGCAGAACCGGGGCGCAGGGTTCGTCGTCGCGGCCGGCCACGCCAACTGCATCGGGCCCAGCAAACGGCCGCTCCACACCATCATCCCCGGCATGGTGCAGAAGGACGGCCGCGCGGTCCTGTCCTACGGCGTCATGGGCGGCTACTACCAGCCAGTGGGCCACACCCATCTGCTCACCAACATCATCGACTACGGGATGGACGTGCAGGAGGGGCTCGACCTCGCGCGCGCCTTCCACGTCGGCGGCGATCTGCTGCTCGAGCGCGGCATCGGCGATGCCGCCGCGCACGGCCTCGCGGCACTCGGCCACCGCGTCGGCCGCAACAAATATCCGCACGGCGGCGGTCAGGCGATCTGGATCGACTGGGAGAACGGGGCCCTGATCGGCGGCTCCGAGCCGCGCAAAGACGGCATCGCGCTCGGCTACTGAGCGGCGCGCCTTGGCGCTACATGAAGGGCGTGCGCTTACGGGCCTGAACTGGCACTTGGGTCCAGCCCTGGCCCGCGGCCTGAGGGCAGCTCGTGCCGGCCGGGGTGGTCTCGACGAGGGTCCATGAGCCGCCGCGCGACGTGAACACCTCGATCAGGTTGCCGTCGGCCGTGAGGCCCCAGGCCTCCGGCGCCTCGGCGTAACGCTTGCCGAGCAGGTCCGTGATGGCATCGTGGGGTGCACAAAATACCTGCGCTGCCGCGGGCAAGGCGGCAACCACAACCAGGAAGACGAGCGCGGCGATGCGCGCCATGTCATCACCTCCATAAGGCGGTGTAATCCTCCCTGGTGCTCCGATTCTCCCCGTCGTCGGGAGTCTTCGATAACGTTAACCATGTGGTGGCAGCCGGAAAGAATTGCAAACCGGATAGGCCCACATCGAGAATTAAGATATTGATTCGGTTGAGTATTCTCGCGATCCGGGGCGTATCGAACGGGCGCCGTGTCGACACCCCTCCACCGGTGGTCGAGGAGCGCGGGTCGCTCACCCCGCGTAGGTGCCGGCGGCGCGCGCGCGCTGGACCAGCAACGCAAACATCATATCGATCGTCGGCGTCGGTACGGCCACGAGCCGGCCGAGCTCGATGACGGCCCCGACCATGGCGTCGATCTCCATGGCGCGCCCGCGCTCGAGGTCCTGAAGCATCGAGGTCTTATGGGCGCCGACCTCTGCCGCCCCGGCAATACGCGCATCGACGGTGAGCGGAAACTTGGCCCCGAGGGCTTCCGCAACGCTCTGCGCCTCGACCATCATCGAGCGCACGATGGCGTGCGTTCCGGCATCGCCGGCGATAACGTCGAGCGTCGCATGGGTGAGCACGCTTACCGGGTTGAAGGAGAGATTGCCCCACAGCTTCACCCATATCTCGTTACGGATGTTGCCCCGCACCGGTGCCTTGAAGCCGGCAGCGATAAACGCCCTACTCAGGGCGGCGCAACGTTCCGAGCGCACACCGTCGGGCTCGCCGAGGCTGAATCTGTCGCCATAAACATGCTCGATGACACCCGGCTCGACGATCTCGCAGGCGGGGTAGACGACGCAGCCTATCGCGCGCCGCGGGCCGAGCAGCGACCACTGCCGGCCGCCTGGGTCGACGGCCTCGACGCGCGTGTCCCGCCACGGTCCGTCGAGCTTGTAGAAGTACCACCACGGGATGCCGTTAACGGCCGAGACGATGGCGGTGTCGCGCCCGAGAAGCGCTTGCATGGGCTCGACCATGGCGGGTACCGAGTGGGCCTTCAGCGTCACGACGACGTAGTCCTGTGGCCCGACGGCGGCCGCATCGTGGGTCGCCTTGACCTCGACCCTGTCCTCCTCGCCGCCGCTCCTGAGACGCAAGCCATGCTCGCGGATGGCGGCGAGGTGGGCGCCGCGCGCGATCAGGGTGACGTCCTCGCCGGCGCGCGCGAGCCGCGCGCCCAATAGGCCGCCGATCGCGCCGGCGCCAACGAGGGAGATCTTCAAGCGGCGGGTTCCCGCGCCCGGCCGAGGCCGAGCTTGTCGGCGAGACCGATGCGCTGAACCTTGCCGGTGGCGCCCTTGGGCAGGGCATCGAGGATGAGCACCTGGCGCGGCACCTTGAAGTCGGCAAGTCGCGTGGCAACGAAGGCACGCAGATCGCGCCCGCTCGCATGCACGCCGTCGCGCAGCACGGCGGCGGCGACGACGTCCTCGCCGAGCTTGTCGTGCGGCACGGCGAAGGTCACGGCCTCGATGACGGCGTCATGGTCGAGCAGGACCTCGTCGACCTCGCGCGGCGAAATCTTTTCGCCGCCGCGGTTGATGATCTCCTTCAGGCGGCCGGTAATCGTGAGATAGCCGTCGCCGTCGAGGCGGCCCTGGTCGCCGGTACGGAACCAGCCTTCCGTGAAGGCCTCGGCGTTGGCCGTAGGATTATGGTCGTAGCCGCCGGTGACGTTGTCGCCGCGGATCACCACTTCGCCGACATCGCCGGGCCTGAGGAGCGCGCCGGCCGCGTCCATCACTGCCACCTCGGGGCCGGCGGCGATGCCGACCGTGCCGGGCTTGCGCGCCACCGGCGGCAGCGGGTTGCTCGTCATCTGGTGTGCCGCCTCGGTCATGCCGTAGGATTCGATCACCGGTGCGCCGAAGGTCTCCTCGAGCTCCTCCATCACCTGCGGCGGCAGCGAGGCGCTCGACGAGCGGATGAAGCGCAGCTCGCTCGCGGCGATGATCTCGCGGTTGCGGGGGGCGCGGGCCACGATCGCTTGGTGCATGGTGGGGACAGCGCTGTACCAGGTCGGCTGTACCTCTTCGAGCCAGGCGAAAAAGCGCAGCGCGTTAAAACCCGGTGTGCAGGTGACCGCGGCGCCGGCGCCGAGGCTCGCCAGCGTGGCCGCGATCAGGCCGTGGATATGGAACAGCGGCATGATGTTGAGGCAGTGGTCGGCAGCCGTCAGCGCCAGGGTCGCGCGGACGTTGCGGGCCGAAGCGCAGATATTGCGCTGGCTCAAGGGGACGATCTTGGGGCGCGAGGTGGTGCCCGAGGTGTGCAGCACTAGCGCCTCGTCGTCGGCCTCCGCCATGCCGCCACGGGCGACGGGTACCGCGCCGCCGCCGCAGGCACCGCCGAGGCTGAAGCTCCCGGCCGGGGCGCCGTCCGCGACGTCGAGCTCGATCAGGCGGAGGCCGCGCTCTACCGCCACCTCGCGCGCGGGCGTGGGGCTGCCGGCCCTTACCACGAGCGCCTTCGCCGCGAGGTCTTCGAGGTAGAACGCGAACTCGTCCGTGCGGTAGGCGGGGTTGAGCGGCGCGGTGCTGGCGCCGGCGGCGATGGCCACGAAGGAGGCCGCCATCTCGGGCCCGTTGGGGAGCACGATCGCGACGCGGTCGCCGCGGCCGAGGCCCATATCGTTGAGGTCGCGCACGGTGGCGGTGACCAGGCGGCGCAGGCCATCGAAGGTGAGCGGTGCTCTCCCCGGTGCGCCGATCGCGATATCGGCGTCGGCGCCGCGCGCCACAAGTTCGGCCGCCGTCATGGCGTCGGGCATGGGAGTGTTCCCGCAAGTTGCGCCTCGGCGCCGGCTGCGCATCGCGCGCCCGCGCCCGGCGGGGTCATATCATGAAACACCCGCTCGGGCACAGCAGCCGAGGCGCGCGCCCGCGATAGGAGAACGGCTCAGGCGCGGACTTCGATCGGCTGGTTAGGCCCGAAATAGACCCGCGCGCGCAGGTCGTGGCCTCGTACGCGGCGACGCCGCCATCGTGAAAACCGGGCCGCCCGCGCTCGTCGTCGGGGATCACTTCCTGGGCGATGAACTGCGTGACGAAGGCGCTCGAGTGGCCCGCCTGGGTGGAGAGCGATTCCCGAGCGCGTGCCTCGCCCGCGGTGGGGCGCACGTTACCGGGGCGCGCACCCGGCCGCTCGGCGTTGGCGCCTCCCACGCGGCGGCGGGTGCCGGCAAGCGCATCGTTGGGCCGCTGCGGACCGGGCAGAAAGCGATCGATCCTATCGGCCTTGCGAACCGGCCGTTGGGTGAGGGTTTCGGAGCCGCGCGCCCCACGCGGTGCAGCTGCGCGGTGCCGCCAAGATGGGCGATGCGGCGCACGTTGCCCTTGCCCTCGAGCAGGATATGACCGCGGTGCATGCACACGTTGTAGTAGGCGCGCAAAGCCCCTTCCTTGGCGCGGATCACGAAGACGGGCTGGTCGATGATAGTCGCGGTGACGAAATCGCCCGGGCTCCTGAGCTCGCTCACATAGCCCACGAACTGCCACGTCTTGAAGAAAATCTCCTCCTTCTCGCGGGCGAAGATGTCGGGGTCCCAGTAGTAGGTCCCGGGCAGCGTGTCCGAATGCTCCGGGTCGGGGTGGAACCTACGCCGCTTGTCTCGCACGATGTTTGCCGTCATGCCTCGCCTCCGCCGACCTGGGTGCCCTCGGCGTTGAGCGCGAGCCACACCCGCAGGTCGAACAGGTGAGTGGTGTGCTCGCTGCGCCAGGTGCGCCCGCGATCGACCATGAGGCGGCCCTGGCTGTAGCCGCGCGCGCTCATGTCGAGCTGCTGGAGCTCCATGGCGCGCGTATCCTGCGGCTGAATCACATCGCGGAACCAGTTCATGCTACCGATCTCGGCCGCGCTCGGCGGGTCGTTCACGAAGAAGTTGTCGATCCCCATGAACGAGCGCTCGACGCTGTCGGCGCGAATGTGCATGACCTTGAGGTTGCTCGGCCCCTGGGGGGGACGAAGATCAGGTTGGGCCACAGCCACCAGATGTAGACGTTCTGGAGCGCATCGTCGGCGTCGAACTCGTAGGGCAGCTTGTCCCGCTGATGTCGGGTGACCTCGCCGTCGCCGTAGGAAATGTGCGTCGCCCACACGTCGTGCTCGATCGACTCGCGAAGCTCGGGCTTCTTGCCGTCGAAAACGCCAGGGTGGATGTGGGGACAGTGGTAGCACTCCATGCCGTCGAGGATGAACTTCCAGTTGCACTTGAGCACGAAGGGGTCGTGGCGGGCGAGCTTGAGCTGCTCGAACTGCGGCACGGTGGCGCGAATCTCGCGCTCGAGCCCGCCGGCCTGGCTCGCGAGCGAGGGTGCGCCCACATCGAGATTGACGAACGCTATGTGCAGGAACTCTTCGACCTGGATCTCGGGCAGGCAAAACTCGCCCGCATCGAAGCCGGCCACGTTCTCCGAGTTTCCCGCCGCCATGAGGTTGCCTTCGAGATCGTAGGTCCAGGCATGGAAGGGGCAGGTGATCATCCGCGTATGGCCCGTGCCCTCGAGCAGGATATGCCCGCGGTGCATGCACACATTGTAGAAGGCGCGCAGGTTGCCGTCCTTGGCGCGGACCACGAACAGCGGCTGGTCGAGGAGAGTAGTCGTGATGTAGTCGCCGGGCCCTTCGAGATCGTGGAGGTAGCCGACGAACTGCCAGGTCTTGAACCAGATCTCCTCGTTCTCGCGCTCGAAGATCGTCCGGTCCATGTAGTAATGCCCGGGCAGCGTCGCGGAGTGCTCGGGATCGTGACCGAACCGGCTCTCCCGAGCCGTCGGCGCGACGCTCGTCATCAGCGCGCGGCGGTGGCGGTATCGGGGCCGTAGTCGGGGCCGTTCAGCGCCCTCCACACCATGTCGTCGAAGTGGTGGACCGCATGCTCGCTGCGCCAGGTGCGACCCTTGTCGACCATGAGGCGGCCCTGCCAGTAGCCGCGTGCGTGCACGCCGAGCTGCTGCTGCTCCATGGCCAGGGTGTCCTGCGGCTGGACTACGTCGCGGAAGCGGTTCATGGCGTCGATGTCGTCGCCGCTCGGCGGGTCGTTGAGGACGAAGGTATCGACGTTCTCGATGGTGAGCTCGGGCCCCTCGGGCATGCAGTGCATGACACGGAAGTTGGCCGGACCCCACTGCGTGACGAACACCAGATTCGGCCACAGGAACCAGATGTACATGTCGAGCTGGAGATCGTCCGCCGGAATGGGCTCGCGCAGCGCCTGCTCGCGCTCAGCGCGGATGGTCGGGTTGGCGCGGATGAGATGCTTGGACCACAACGCGTACTCGGTGGTCGTCCAGTTGTCGGGACCGTCCTGGACGCTGGAGACCCGCGGATGGATGATCGGGCAGTGGTAGCACTCGTTCTGGTCCATCACGAACTTCCAATTGCACTTAAGCTTGTAGGGGTCGCGCCGGCCGAAGCGGAGGCGGTCGAAATTGACGACGTTGGTCCGGAAGTCCTCGGCCAGGTCGCCGGCCTGGCTGGCGAGCGAGGGCGCGCCCGCATCGAGGTTGACGAACACCATGTTGGCGAACTCCTCGACCCCGATCTCCGGCAGGCAGAAATCGCCGTGGTCGAAGCCTGCGACGTTCTCCGAGTTTCCCGCCGCCTTGAGGTTGCCCTCGAGATCATAGGTCCAGGCGTGGAACGGGCAGGTGATCATGCGCACGTTGCCGCTGCCCTCGAGCAGGATGTGGCCGCGGTGCATGCAGGCGTTGTAATAGGCGCGCAAAGCTCCGTCCTTGGCGCGCACGACGAACACCGGCTGGTCGACGATGCGCGCGGTGACGTAGTCGCCGGGCTCGCGCAGCTCGTGGACGTAGCCCGCGAACTGCCAGGACTTAAAGAAGATCTCCTCCTTCTCGCTCGCGTAGATCCCGGCGTCGAAGTAGTAGCGGCCGGGCAGGGTGTAGGACAGCTCGGGGTCGGCGTGGAACCGGTTGGTGGTGCGCGGCGCGGCGCTCGATGACATGGAGCTCCCCCCTGGCGGCCTAGTAGTTCGGGCCGTTGAGCGCGGTCCACACGAGGTTGTCGAAGTGGTGGACGGAGTGCTCGCTGCGGTAGGTGCGCTCGCGATCGACCATGAGGCGGCCTTGCGTATAGCCGCGCGAGTGCACGCCGAGCTGCTGTTGTCCCATGGGGTGGATGTCCTGCGGCTGCACGATATCGCTGAAGCGGTTGATGTTGGCCATGTCGCCCTCGCTCGGCGGATCGTTGAGGCAGAAATTGTCGACGATCTCGAGCGTCGACTCGATGCCCCTCGGCATGAAGTGCATGACCTTGAAGTTGCTCGGGCCCCAGTGGGTGACGAAGATCAGGTTGGGGAACAGGAAGTAGAGGTGGGTGTCGTCCTGGAGCTCGTCGGGCGGGATGGGTTCGATCAGGTTCTGCACGCGCTCGGCGGTGACCTGCTCGTTGGCGCGCACCAGGTGCGTCGACCAGATGTCGTGCTCGGTGGTGATCCAGGCGCCGGGCCCACCCTCGACGCTGGCGACGCCGGGATGGATGACCGGGCAGTGGTAGCACTCGTTCTGGTCGGCGACGAACTTCCAGTTGGCCTCGATAACGTAAGGGTCGCGGCGCGCGAGCTTGAGCTTGTCGAAATTGAGCACGTTGTCCTGCCAGTGCTGGGCGAGATCGCCCGCCTGGCTCGCCAATGAAGGCGCCCCCGCATCGAGGTTCACGAACACCATGTGGGCGAATTCCTCGACCTGGATCTCGGGCAGGCAGAAGTCGCCGTGATCGAAGCCGGCCACGTTCTCGGAGTTGCCCGCCGCCTTGAGGTTGCCCTCGAAATCATAGGTCCAGGCATGGAACGGGCAGGTGATCATGCGCGTATTGCCCGTGCCCTCGAGCAGGATGTGACCACGGTGCATGCACACGTTGTAGTAGGCCCGCAGGCGCCCGTCCTTGGCCCGGACCGCGAACACCGGCTGATCGATGATGGTCGCCGTGATGTAGTCGCCGGGCTCCTTAAGATCGTGGCGATAGCCGATGAACTGCCAAGTCTTGAACCAGATCTCCTCCTTCTCGCGCTCAAAGATCTCGGGGTCGAAGTAGTAGGTGCCCGGCAGCGTGTAGGAGCGCTCTGGGTCGGGGTGGAACTTGGGCTCGGCGGCGAGGTTGGACACCATGATCTTACTCCCGGAATCGTGTAAAGAGGTGTGGCAGGCACACTACGACCGCACAACCCCATGCTGAACCAAACCGCAACCCCGGTCAACCGAGGGGCGCCGACTCACGGCGCGCGGCCCGATCCGAATTGGGGACTAGGTCTGGCCGGTCCACTTCTCGCCGGCTGCCGCCTCGGCACGCTGAAATGCCTGCCGCAGCGCGGTGACGACGTCGACCGATAGTGGCCCCTTCGCGGCCGCGGCGATGTTGTCCTCGACGCTCGCGAGCTTCGTCGTACCCACGATCGCCGTCGACACCCCGGGGTGCGAAAGCGTGAACCTCAGGGCGAGCTCGGGCCACGCCTCGGAGCCCGCGCCCTCGAAGCCGAGCTCTTCCGGCGTGATGCCCATCTTCGCCAATCGCTCGGTGTAGGTTCGTGCGTAGCCGGCATAGATGCCCGGCTGCTCGGAAGGGTCCTTCCAGGCCGCGTTGGCAATCGGCCGCTTCGCCAAGACGCCGATGTCGTTGCGCCGGGTCTCCGGCAGGACGGCATCGATGTTGGCCTGGTCGCAGATGCTGACGGAGGTCTCGATCACCGAGACGACGTCGAGTTGGGCGGCGTAGGCCGCGGCCTCGTTATCGCCGGAATAGCCGGCGTAGCGGACCTTGCCCGCCTCGAGCGCGTGCGCGAGCGCCCCGATCGCCTCACCCGTCTTCAGCGTCTCGATGCCACACGAGTGCAGCAGCATGACGTCGAGATGATCGGTCTTCAGACGGCGAAGGGCGCGGTCCACGGTCTGTCCGATGGCCGCTGCCGACCACGCCTCGCCCTCGATGTCATCGAAGGCCTGACCACATTTCGAGACCAGGACGTACTCGTCGCGCCGCTGCCCGATGGCCTGGCCGATCACCTCTTCGGAGCCCGCGTAGCTCGCGGCGGTGTCGATCAGGTTGACGCCGCGATCGAGGAGGGTATTGAGGATCTCGGTGGCTTGACGCCGATCCGTCTCCAGGTAACCGACCGGAGCACCCCCGAACCCGAGGGCCGACACCTCCAGCCCGGTCTTGCCCAACGTGCGCTTCTGCATGTCGCTTGCCTCCTCGCCGGCCCGCTCAAGTCGCCTTCTTGACCAAATGCAGGATCGTGATCTGGCCGATTTGCGGGCGCCGCGCGTCGAGCCGCCGCACAAAGGCCTCGAGCTCGCCACCCGCATCCAATGAACTCAGGCGCGCGCAAACTTGCGCTAGCTCGGTCTCGGGCACCAGCGCCCAGGTCGAGTCGCCGTCGCGCCATTCCTCGCTCAGCGGCCCGCGCGGATCGAAGTAGCGCTCTCCCTGGACAACGGCGTCGACCGGTACGAATCGCCCGCGGGCGCCGAAACCGGTCTCGCCGGCGATTTCAACCAGGGTCTCGAGGGGGGCGAGCCGGACCGCGAGCGCCTCCATCGCCGCCGGCACCAACGCGAGGAACCAGTACCCCTCCCTGAGCTGATGCTGGTCGCAGGTGTTGACGACCAGGCTCCCGCCGGGTTTGAGCACGCGGGCGAACTCGCGCAGCGCACGCCTGAGTACGGGGTAGCCGGCCGCGGGATCGTCGGGCAGGTGGTGAAGCACCTGATTGACGGTGACGGCGTGGAAGGCGCCGTCCGCGAAGGGAAGCCCGAGAATGTCGGCGCGATGCAGCGCGCAACGGCCGGCGCTGATGTGGGGCGCCAATTTGCCCGCGGCGACCGCCAACATGCCCGCGCTGAAATCGACGCCCGTGAGGCGATGGACGTTGGGCGCCAACTGCGCGGCGTAGTTGCCCGTGCCGCAGCCGGCGTCGAGGACGGTGAGCTCGTTCAGCGGCGAAATCCCGCGAGCGAGACAGCCGAGGATGATCTCGATGCCAATTGGCCCGCGCGTCGCGTCATAGTTGCATGCAGTTTTGTCGTACGCCTCGTAGCTACTGATCGGACGCTCCTTGGTTGCCGCCTGCCGACGTCGCCATGACAGCGCCGGTGACGGACGCGGAGGAACCGGGCCGGGTTGCGGCCCGCCCTACGAGCCGTGGAGCTCGGTCCGCGGCACCTCGATGGTCTGGCCGACGCTGTAGCCGCCGTCGACCGGGATACACAGGCCGGTGATCCAGGACGCCTTGTCGGAAGCGAGAAAAGCGACGAGCTCGGCGACGTCCTCTGGCTCGCCCGCGCGTCCCATAAGATAGAGGCTGCCGGCCCACTTCAGCAGGTTCTTGTAAGTCTTGGCGTCCATGCCGGCGGCGAGATAGACCTCGCTGCGCACGAGCCCCGGGCTGACCGTATTGACGCGCACGCGCGGCGCGAGCTCGACCGCGAGGGCCTTGGTGAAAGATTCGACGCCGCCCTTGGTGGCGGCGTAGATGCTGCTTTCGGCCGACGGGCGATAGGCGATGCTGGAGCTCATGTTGACGATGGTGCCGCGCGCCTTGCGCAATGCCGGCACACAGGCGTAGCAGAAGTTCATCGTGCCGACGAGGTTGGTGCCGATCAGGCTGTCGATGTCGTCCTGGGTAACGTTCTCCGCCTTCTTGATGCGCACCGAGCCGGCCCCGTTCACGAGCGCGTCGAGGCGCCCGAAATCGGCGAGCACGGCCTTGACGGTGGCTCGGATCTGGGCCCGGTCGGCAACGTCGCACACGTAGGGGTACAACGTTTCGCCGCGCTTCGGCTTGAGCTTTGCTGCCCGGCGCCCGACGATCGCGACCGCATAACCTTCGCGCGTCAACACGTTGGCGCAGGAGCGCCCGAGCCCGGTGCCGCCGCCGGTGACGATCGCGACCTTGCGCTTTGCGCGTGCCGTCCTCTTGGCTGCCTTCCCTGCCATCTGTTCCCCTCCAGTAGCGAGCCGGCGCGCTCGACTAATAGCGATCGCCGTTGAGCGCCCGCCACACCAGATTGTCGAAGAAGTGCGTCCCGTGCTCGCTGCGCCACGAGACCTCGCGGTCGCACATCAGGCGCCCTTGGGTGTAACCGCGCGCACGCACGCCGAGCTGTTGCTGCTCCATGGCCGGGACGTCCTGCGGAATCACGACGTCGCGGTAGTTGTCCATCGTGCCGATGTCGATGTCGGTAGCCGGGTCGTTGTGGCAGAAATTGTCGATGGTCTGGGTCGCCGTCTCGGCTCCCGTCGGCATGATGCGCGTGACCTTGAAGTTGCTCGGGCCCTGGTGGGTGAGGAAGATCAGGTTGGGAAACAGGAACCAGATGTTGACGTCCTGGATCGCGTCGTCGGGACTGTAGCCGTAGGGGAGATTCTCCGGTTTGACCGCGCGGTTGCCGCGCACAACGTGTTTCGACCACATGCCGTGGTCGGTGGTCTCCCAGCTCGGCTGCAGGTAGGTCTCCTTGGTGCCCATCGCCTGCGGGTGCAGGCTGGGGCAGTGGTAGCATTCGTTCTGGTCGGGGATGAACTTCCAGTTGGCCTCGATAGTGTACGGATCGCGGCGCACGAAGGTGAGCGCATCGAAGTGCGGCACCGAAGCGCTAAAATCCTCGGCCAACCCGGGTGCCTGGCTGGCGAGCGACGGCGCCTCCGCATCGAGGTTGACGAACACCATGCCCGCGAACTCCTCGACGCCGATCTCCGGCAGGCAGAAGTCTCCCGCATCGAACCCGGCGACGTTCTCCGAGTTCCCTGCGGCCCTGAGGTTGCCCTCGAGATCATAGGTCCAGGCGTGGAACGGGCAGGTAATCATGCGCACGTCGCCCTTGCCCTCGAGCAGGATATGCCCGCGGTGCATGCACACGTTGTAGTAGGCACGCAAGTCCCCGTCCCTACCGCGCACCACGAACACCGGCTGGTCGAGGATGGTTTCGGTGATGAAGCTACCCGTGGACCCGAGGTCGGCGGTGTAGCCGACCAGCTGCCAGGTCTTGAACCAGATAGCCTCGCGCTCCCGGGTTTCGATCTCCCGGTCGTAGTAGTAGTGCGCCGGCAGCGTGTACGAGTGCTCCGGGTCGGGATGGAATCCGCTCTTGGTCTTCAGCGCCGAACCGCCGGCCATGCCTTATCTCCTCTGGCCCCTTCGACCTGGCGAGGGCCGTTTAGGCCTGATGCATGCGGGGCGCTTAGGCCGCCGGATCGATGTCGTAGCTATCGCCGTGGAGCGCGTTCCACACCAGGTTGTCGAAATGATGGACGCCGTGCTCGCTCTGCCACGAGCGCTCCTTGTCGACCATCAGGCGGCCCTGCGTGTAGCCGCGGGCGTGAACGCCGAGCTGCTGCATTTCCATGGCCTTGAGGTCCTGCGGCACGGCGACCTGCATGTGGTTGTCCATCTGCGCGATGTTGTAGGCCGTGGGCGGATCGTCGATGCAGAAGTGGTCCATATGCCGGATCGAGACCTCGACGCCCGTCGGCCCCGCCACCGCGACCTTAAAGTTGCTCGGGCCGTGGTGTGTCTCGAGGAACAGGTTGGGCCACAGGTACCAGATGAAAACATCCTTCACCATCGATTGGCCGCCGATGTCGTAGGGCAGCTTTTTCGCGATCTTTTCGAGAATGTCGGGGCCGCCACGCGCGATGTGGGTGGCCCAGATTCCATGCTCCACGGACTCCCAGTTGGTGTCCATGTAGGAATCATCGCGGCCCATGACCTGGGGATGCAGATGCGGGCAGTGATAGCACTCGAGCTGATCGAAGATGAACTTCCAGTTGGCCTTGATCTCGTAAGTATCGCGGCGGGCGAACTTGAGCTGATCGAAATTCGGTACCGTTTCGCGTATCTCCTTGGCCAACCCCGCGGCCTGGCTCTCCAGCGTTGCGGCGCCCGTATCGAGATTGACGAACACCATGTGGAGGAACTCCTCGACGCGAACCTCCGAGAGGCAGAATTCGTCCGCATCGAAGCCGGCCACGTTCTCCGAGTTGCCGGCCGCCTTGAGGTTGCCCTCGAGATCGTACGTCCAGGCATGGAACGGGCAGGTAATCATGCGCCTGTTGCCCTTGCCCTCGAGGAGCGTGTGACCGCGATGGGCGCACACGTTGTAGAAGGCGCGCAAACGCCGCTTCCGATCTCGGACGATCACGATCCTCTGATCCAGGAGGTCCATGGTGATGAAGTCGCCGGGGTTCTCGAGGTCGGCGAGATAGCCCGCGAACTGCCAGGTCTTGAAGAAGATCTCCTCGCGCTCGCGCTCGTAGATGTCGGGGTCGAAATAGTAGGTGCCGGGCAGCGTGTAGGACTGCTCGGGATCGGGGTGAAACTTGCTCTTTGTGCGCAGCGCAGTGATCGACATGGAGTGCCTCCGGGGACCGCCGGTTCCAAACGTGACCACCTAGTGTGGCGCGGGCGGCCGGGGCGGTCAATGCGAAGCGCCGAACCGGCTCGTCCGCCGCCGCGCGGGACCGCCCGCCAACGTGACCGCGGCCGGCTCGCGTATGCTAGAGTTTGCCGCTATGCGGCCTGACGTCGTTGATTTCAGCCAATTCTATGCGTCGCCCCTGGGGCAAGTCGCATGCCGCCTCATCCGCCGCCGTGTCCGCGCGATATGGCCGCAGATGGGGGGCCTCAAGCTCCTCGGTCTCGGTTATGCGACGCCCTACCTGCTGCCGTTTCTCGCCGACGCCGAGCGCGTCGTTGCGCTCATGCCGGCGGCGCAAGGGGTCGTGCGCTGGCCGCGCGCCGAGCCCGGCCTAGTGACGCTCAGTGACGAAGCCGAGCTGCCGCTCGAGGATAGCTCGATCGACCGTATCCTCATGGTTCACGCGATCGAGACGAGCGAGCAGGTACGGCCCATGCTGCGCGAGGTCTGGCGCGTGCTCTCGCCGAGCGGTCGCCTCATCGTTGTCGTGCCGAACCGCCGCGGCATCTGGGCGCGGGTCGAGCGGACCCCGTTCGGCTACGGTTTTCCGTTCAGCCCGCGACAGCTCAACCGTCTACTGCGCGACACCATGTTCTCGCCCGAGCTGACCGCGCGCGCCCTCTATCTACCGCCAACCCGGTGGCGCACCCTGATCCGAGCCGCGTCAGCGTTCGAGAATATTGGCGCACGCTGGGGCCAGGTCTTCTCGGGCGTTCTCGTCGTCGAGGCGAGCAAGCAGATTTACGCGCTGACGGCGGCGCACCGCGCGCCGGCCGAGCGCCGGCGAGCGCCGGTGCTGATTCCCGCGGCCGCGCGGCGCAGCGGCACCCCCGCCTCGTGTTCGCCCCGGCGCCGCGAGCCCGCCGCCGCTAGCGGTGGCTGAGGCGAAACAGGCTCTGTTCGCCGAATAGGTTGCCGAGCGCCCCGAGCGACTGAAACACGCCCGCGCGACCGCGGTGGTTGACGAGGATGTGTTGTTCGATGGTGACACCCATGTCGCGGCACAGAATGACGAAGTCGCGGATCGTGCACATGTGGATGTTGGGCGTCTCGTACCAGTGGTAATTGAGCGTCCGGGTCACGGGCATGCGTCCGGCCGCGAGCAGGTTCCAGCGCACCCGCCAATAGCCGAAGTTGGGTAGCGAGACGATGGCGTAGCGGCCGATGCGCACGAGCTCCTCGACTACGCGGCGCGGATTGTGCGTCGCTTGTAGCGTCTGGCTGAGGACGACGCAGTCGAAGGCCTGCGCCGGGTAATCCGAGAGGTCCTCGTCGGCGTCGCCCTGGATGACGGCAAGACCGTGGCTCACGCACTCCTTGACCGCGGTCTGGCTCAAATCCATGCCGCGGCCGTCGACGCTCTTGCTGCGCTGGAGATAGTGCAGCAGGGTGCCGTCGCCGCAACCGATGTCGAGCACGCGCGATTCCGGCTCGATCATGTCGGCGATCAACAGCAGATCGACCCGGATGGCGCCGGGCCGTATCAACGGGGCGGGCAGGGTCACCGACGTTCGAGGCCGCGGTGATCGGCCGCTCCCTCGAGGAAGCCCTTGAGGGTGGAGTGAAACTCCGGCTCGTCGAGCAGAAACGCATCGTGCCCCTTGTCGGTTTCGATCTCGACAAAGCTCACGTTTGCCGCGCTGGCGTTCAGCGCGTGGACGATTTCTAACGTCTCGGACGTCGGGAATAGCCAGTCGCTGGTGAACGAGATCAGGCAGAAGCGCGCTTGGTTGCCTCGGAACACCGCGGCGAGCTTGCCACCGTGGTCGGCGGCGAGATCGAAATAGTCCATCGCCCGCGTGATGTAGAGGTACGAGTTGGCGTCGAAGCGGTCGACGAAGCTGATGCCCTGGTGGCGGAGGTAGCTCTCGACCTGGAAGTCGGCGTCGAAGCCATAGGTGATGTTGGCGCGGTCCTGCAGCTTGCGACCGAACTTGCGGCGCAGCGCGGCCTCGGAGAGGTAGGTGATGTGGGCCGCCATGCGCGCCACCGCGAGCCCCTTGCGCGGGTTGGTGCCGCGCTCGATGTAGTCGCCGCCCTGCCATTCGGGATCGGCGATGATGGCCTGCCGCCCGACCTCGTGAAAGGCGATGTTCTGTGCCGAATGGCGGGCCGCGCCGGCAATCGGTACGGCGCTGAACACCCGATCGGGAAAGCTCGCGGCCCACTGCAGGACCTGCATCGCCCCCATCGACCCGCCGATGACGCAGAACAGGTCGGGGATCTCCAGCTGATCGAGCAGCATGGCCTGCGCGCGCACCATATCGCGGACGGTGATGATGGGGAAGTCGAGGCCATAGGCGCGGCCGGTCGCGGGGTTGATCTCGGAGGGCCCGATCGTCCCCATGCAGCCGCCCAGCACGTTGACGCAAATGATGAAGTGGCGGTCGGGATCGAGCGGCAGCCCGGGGCCGATCGCCAGGTGCCACCAGCCCGGCTTTCCCGTAAGGGGATGGGTGCCAGCCGCGTGCTGGTCGCCCGATAGCGCGTGGCAGACGAGAATCGCGTTCGACTTGTCGGCGTTGAGCTCGCCGTAGGTCTCGTAGGCGGCGGTGAAGGGCCCGAGGTCGACGCCGCAATCCAACGTGAGTGGCGCCTCGGTGCCGAGGACGACGCGTGGGCCTTCCTTTGCAGCACGCCCTTTGGCGCCCGGCGTTTGCGCCAGCAGCTCGCTCATCTTCTCGCCGAATTCGGACCGTCGAAAAAGTACGCCATAAGTTGGATACGGTGCTCCAATTGTCAACGTTTGCTTTGATTTTGCTGGCGCCCCAGTCTATCACTACCGCTCCCTGGCGGTCGCGCGACACGGGCATCATGGACGCAAATCAAACGGCGCTCGCCGCGCTTCGCCGCGAAATCGATGGCGTCGACGAGGCCCTTCACGACCTCCTGATGCGGCGCAGCGCCCTCGTGGCCAGGGTATCGGCCGCCAAGCGCGGCGGCACGACTATGGCAAATATCATGTTTCCGGCCCGCGAGGCGGCTATCCTGCGGCGCCTGCTGACACGGCACCGGGAGCCCCCTTCGGCCGCCGTCATCGGCCGCCTGTGGCGCGAGATCATCAGCGCCGCCGTGCGCCGACAGATGCCACTCGCCGTTGCCGTCGCCGCGCCCGCCCACGGCTTCGCCTCCTGGGACCTGGCGCGCGATCACTTCGGCTCGGCGACGCCGCTCGTGCCCTACCGCGCGGCCGCGCGTGTGCTGGCCGAGGTGCGCCGGCAAAAGGGCCTTGTCGGGGTGCTGCCGCTGCCGCGCGGGCGCGAGGCGGCGCCGTGGTGGCCGGGCCTCGCGCGCGGCGGCGTGCGCGTCTTCGCGCGGCTGCCGTTTTGCGACCGTGCGGCGGGCCGCCGCGGGCCGGCCGCGCTCGCGGTGGCGCCGTGCGAGCGCGGTGCCACGGGCGAGGACGTGAGCCTGTGCATCGTCACCGGCGCTGCCACGATGACGCGACCCAGGTTGTCGGCCGCGCTCGCCCGCGCCAGTTTTGAGGCGCGCGTGATCGCCATGGCGGGCCGCGCATCGCGGCGCAAGGGCCTCGTCGAGCTCGCCGGTTACGTCGCCGACGAGGACGAGCGTTTCGCGGCCCTCATCCAGGGCGCGCGCGGTATCGCCCGGGCGGTCGTCCCAATCGGTGGCTACGCGGTGCCGTTTGCCGCACGCGGCGGCGCTTGAGGGGTCGCCTGCTCGTGAATCCGCTCACGCCCCGACCCGGCATACTCGAGATCGATCGCTATGTCGGCGGCCGATCCGCCGCCCCCGGCGTGGATCGCGCCATCAGGCTGGCCTCCAACGAGTCGGCGCTGGGCCCGAGCCCGCGCGCGGTCGCGGCCTACCGGGGCGAGGCGGCGAGTTTGCATCGCTACCCCGACGGGGAGGCCACCGCGCTACGTGATGCCATCGGTCGACATCACGGTCTCGATCCCGAGCGCATCGTGTGCGGCGCGGGCTCGGACGAGATCATCGGCCTGCTCGCGCGGTGCTATGCGGGGCCAGGGGAGGAGGTGCTGTACAGCGAGTTCGGCTTCGCCATGTACCCCATCTCGAGCCGCGGCGCTGGCGCGACGCCCGTGGCGGCACCGGAGCGCGACTTCACGGCCGACGTCGACGCGCTGCTCGCGCGCGCCGGCGGGCGCACGCGCCTCGTGTTTCTCGCCAACCCCAACAATCCAACCGGAACCTATCTGACGCCCCTCGAGCTGCGGCGCCTGCGTGCCGGGCTTGCCGACGATGTACTGCTGGTGATCGATGCGGCTTACGCAGAGTTCGTCGACCGCAACGACTACACGCCCGGCCACGAGCTCGTCGACGCTTTCGACAACGTCGTCGTGACGCGGACCTTCTCGAAGCTCCACGGCCTGGCCGCGCTCCGTCTCGGCTGGTGCTACTGCGCGCCCGACGTCGCCGATGTGTTGCACCGGGTACGCGGCCCGTTCAACGTCGCCTCGCCGGCCCAGGCCGCCGGTATCGAGGCCCTGGCCGACACCGCCTTCGCCGACCGCGCCAAGGTGCACAACGATACCTGGCGACCGTGGCTCGCCGAGGCACTGTCGGCGCTCGGCCTCGCGGTCGTGCCGGGCGTCGCCAACTTCGTGCTTGCGCGCTTCCCCGCCGGTACCGCGAGTGCGGCGGCCGCGAACGCCTATCTCACCGAGCGCGGCATCCTGGTGCGTGCCACGGCGGGCTACGGCCTGCCCGATTGCCTGCGTATCACAGTCGGGCTGGAGGAGGAGAACCGCGCCGTCGTCGATGCGTTGGCCGCGTTTCTGGCGGCCCAGGCATGACCGGCGAGCCGATGTTCGAGCGCGTCTGCCTGATCGGCATCGGCCTGATCGGCTCGTCCGTCGCCCGGGTCGTCAAGCGCGAAGGTTTGGCGCGCCACGTCGTTGCCTGCGCGCGCACGCGAGCGACGCTCGACAAGGTTTTGGAGCTCGGCATCGCCGACAGCGTCGAGGCCGACCCGGGGCGGGCGGCGAGCGGCGCCGACCTGGTGATACTGTGCTCGCCACTGGGGACGTACCCGGCGCTCGCCGAGGCCATCGCGCCGCACCTCGCGCCCGGCGCGCTCCTCACCGACGTGGGCTCGGTCAAGCAGGCCGTGCTGCGCGACCTCGGGCCGCACGTGCCGGCCGGCGTCCACCTCGTGCCCAGCCACCCGGTTGCGGGCACCGAGCACTCGGGGCCGGAGGCCGGGTTCGCCGAACTGTTCCAGGACCGCTGGTGCATCCTGACGCCGCCCGCCGACGCCGACCCGGCCGCCGTCGAAAAGGCATCCGCGTTCTGGCGCGCCGTCGGCATGCGGGTCGAGATCATGGAGGCGCGGCACCACGACCTGGTGCTGGCCATCACCTCCCACCTGCCCCACCTCATCGCCTACAACATCGTCGGCACCGCGGCCGACCTCGAGACCGTGACCGAGTCCGAGGTCATCAAGTTCGCCGCCGGCGGCTTTCGCGACTTCACCCGAATCGCCGCGTCCGACCCGGTGATGTGGCGCGACGTGTTCCTCAACAACCGCGAGGCAGTGCTCGAGATGCTGGGGCGCTTCACCGAGGACCTCACCGCGCTGCAGCGCGCGATCCGCTGGGGTGAGGGCGAGACGCTCCACGAGCTGTTCGCACGCACGCGCGAAATCCGCCGCGGCATCATCGACGCCGGCCAGGCGTGAGCGCGGTTTAAGGAGCGCCGAACAGGGGCCGCAGGCGGGCCACCGCGAAGCGGTCGAGATAGAGCCGCCCGTCCTGCAGGGTGATCGGAAGGGCGATGCTGCCGGGCCCGCGCGTACCCTCCTTGGCCACCAGCCTGAGGCCGATCGCCACCGCGGCCGCTTGGGCCGGAGACAACTGCCCAGCCTCGCGCAACGCGGCGATCGCCGCGTCGACGCCACTCACCGTCGCGCTCAGCGCGCCCAGCGGGCGCATCTCGGAATCGAGCGCCAAGGTGCCTTCGCCGGTGACGTCGAGCTCGCCCCAGCGCACGCGAATCCCATCGACGTCGAGCACTCCGCCATCGTCGCGCCAGCGGGCGATGGCGTCGGCCAGGGTTCCCTTGATCGGCGGCCGGGCCAGGCGCAAGGTTGCCGAAAGGCGCGCGATGGCGCGGCCCAAGGGGGCTGCGAACGCCGCCGGCAGGACGATACCCTCGGCATCGGCGCTGAGCGACATGGCGTCCGGCGCGCCGCTCGCGGGCGCCAGCGCCGGCGCCCGCCACTCGAGGGCCAGGCGCGTGACCTCGAGTGGCTCGCTCCAGTCGTGTCTTCTGATCCGCAAGCCCGGCAGCTCGGCGGTGATGGTCTCGATACTCCGACCCAAGGAGATGACGGCGCTTGCGTCGCGCACGGCGACCGTGAAGCCGGCAGTCTCCAATGTCCATCGCTGCTCGCCGACGAAGACGGCGAGTCGGGCTGGCGACCACGCGCGAGCGCTCGCCCCGATGCGGCGTCCCGTCCAGGACCACGCCGGTGTGGCACGTCGCGCGATGCGGGCCTCGGCCTGCATGATCCTGACGCGAAACGGGAACCCGGTGACGTGACCCTGCGCGGCGCCGACCTCGTAGCCGGCCGCGCGTGCCTCCGCCGCCCATCGGTCCAGGCTCGCCGCCAGCTCGCTCGCGGCAAAGAACCAGTATCCGGTATAGGCCACGGCCAGCGCCACCAGTGCGGCGAGGCCGAGCGGAAGCGGCCGAGCGAGGCGGCGCATGAGGGCCTTCGGTCGTCGGGGCACCATCGGGTCAGCCCTTATAGCCGGCGCCCCGCGCACGGGCCAGTGCCGCCGGCGGGGGGTGGCTTTCCGGCCGACAATGGCGCGGTTAGGCTAGGGTCCGACGCTTGTCGTAGCGAGCACCGGGGCCAATGACCGCTTCTACCGCCGGACGCTGGCAAAACGCCGGCTTGGCCGCCCTACCGGCGGCCCTCGTCGTCCTGTGGAGCACGGGCTTCGTGAGCCCTAAATACGGCCTGCCCCACGCGGAGCCGCTCACCTTCGTGCTCCTCAGGCTCGCCGTCGTCGCCGTCCTGTTCACCGTGACGGCGGTGCTGATGCGCGCGCGCTGGCCGCGGACCCGGCGCGAGTTCGTCCACCACGCGGTGATGGCGGCGTTGCTCCATTGCACCTATCTCGGCTGCATTTTCTGGGCTCTCGACCAGGGCGTTTCCGCCGGTATCGCCGCCGTGATCGTCGGCTGCCAACCCGTGCTCACCGCGGCGCTGGCCGGGCCCCTGCTCGGCGAGCTCGTCAGCGCGTGCCAGTGGATGGGTCTCGCGCTCGGCCTCGCCGGCATCGCGATGGTGGTGGGCAACGGGCTGTCGGTCGAGGCCGGCACGCCGGCTGGCTTCGTGCTCGCGCTCATCGCGCTCCTCGGCATCACGGCGGGAATGCTCTATCAGAAGCGCTATCTCGTCGCCATGGACCTGCGTACCGGGCCCGCGGTCCAGTACACACTGGCCTTTCTGATGCTGCTGCCGCTGGCGGCCCTGCTCGAGACCATGCGCATCGAGTGGACGTTCGAGTTCGTGGCCGCGCTCGCCTACATCACCGTGTTCGTGTCTTTTTTCGGGATGATCGTGTTCTTCTATCTGCTCCGGCGCGGTGCGGCGGCGAAGGTGGTGAGCCTGTTCTACCTATTGCCGCCCGTCGCCGCGCTCTTCGGGTTCGTGCTGTTCGGCGAAACCCTCGGCCGCGTCGCCCTCGCCGGCATGGCGCTCGCCCTCATCGGCGTCGCGCTGGTCCAGCGCGGCTAGGCCGCGTGCTCGTAGACGTGTCCAATCCAACGGAGCCAGGACCTGTTCCGCGTCGTCATTAGACGGGGTGCACGGCAAAGGAAGATCGCTGCGGCTCAGCCCTTCTTCGCCACGATAAAAACGGCTTTGCCCTTACCCGGCTGCCATTGATAGTCGATTGCAAAACCGGCATGGGTCAAACTGTCTTCCAACTCCTTCCTGGTAAAGACATTGACCAGCGGCATCAGTCCAAAGATCCTTCCTTGCCTATCCGGTTTGCGCCCATTCTAGCCCTAGTGGGTATGGGTGTAAACCGGATAGGAAAGCATCCTTGTTATTCAGCAAGTGTAAAATACTGAGTCCCAACTGAGGTGGCCCCGGAAAATCGGACAGGTTTTTAAGGTGTATTCCGCCGACTGAGGAGGGATACGCGATGAGTAAGAGACGCAGGTTTTCCGGGGAGCTGAAGGCGAAGATCGCGCTTGAGGCGCTTCGTGGCGACCGGACGCTTCAGGAGATCGCCTCGCAGCACCAGGTTCATCCGAACCAAGTGAGCACATGGAAGCGGCAGGCGATCGATGGTCTTGGCGAAGTGTTTTCGAACGGGGGCGAGCGCCGCCGTCGGGACCATGAGAGCGAGATCCGTGATCTTCACGCGAAGATCGGCGAGTTGACGGTGGAGCGGGATTTTTTGTCTCGAGGGTCCGGTCGATGAGCCGGGCCGAGAGGCGAACGATGGTGATACGCGCTCACCCGGCGCTGAGCTTGAGCCGTCAATGCCGTTTGCTGTCGATCGGACGCTCCTCGCTCTATTACACGCCCAAGGGCGAGAGCCCGGAGACCCTGGCGCTGATGCGGCGCATTGATGAGTTGTTCCTGAAGTATCCGTTCTACGGCGCCCGTCAGATGGTCCGTCATCTACGCCGCGAGGGCGTGCGCGTCGGTCGTCGCCGGGCCGGTCGTCTGATGCGCCTGATGGGGCTTCAGGCGATCTATCGGGCGCCGCGCACCAGCGATCCGCATCCCGAGCACCGGGTCTACCCCTATCTGCTCAGAGGCTTGACGATCGAGCGGGCGAACCATGTCTGGTGCGCCGACATCACCTACATCCCGGTGCGGCGCGGCTTTCTTTACCTGGTGGCGATCATGGACTGGGCCAACCGGCATGTGCTGGCTTGGCGTCTGTCGAACACCCTGGATGCGGGCTTCTGCACAGACGCGCTCGACGAGGCGCTGGCCCGCCATGGCACGCCGGAGATCTTCAATACCGACCAGGGCAGCCAGTTCACCGGCTTCGCCTTCACCGGGCGCTTGCGGGAGACCGGCATCCGGATCTCGATGGACGGCAGGGGCCGGTGCCTGGACAACATCTTCATTGAGCGGCTGTGGCGCTCGCTCAAATACGAGGCCGTCTATCTGCGCGAGCTCGCCGACGGCTTCGAGGCCCGGCGCGTCATCGGCGAGTGGATCGACTTCTACAACACCGAGAGGCCGCACTCGGCGCTCGGGGGGGAAACGCCGGCCGAGGCCTACCGCGGCGCCCCGCCTGTGGATATGATGGACAAGCCGCTACGCGCCTTGCCCACATCCCCACAGGCGCAACAACAACGGCAAGGAGATCGATGCAAAGGGATTCTGGCGGCATGAACGACAACTGGAATACACCTTAATCAAGCCGCCAAGCTGTCCGACAAACCGAGGCCACCTCAGGCCTCCGCTGTGGATAGCCGGCTTGCCTACGCTAGACTCTCGGCGGTCGCTACGGCAAGCCGCCTACCCACAGCTACCAGAGGCTCCAACAACTCCTACACCACGTCCTGGGACACGACCGTTTTTCCTGGTAGGAGTCTTCGTCGGCAATGGGTCGTTTCGAATAGCGTTCGGCAAATTTGTCCCAAAACTTGCTTGGCTTATTCACGATCATCTCCGCTTATCGACCGAGGCCGATCAAACCGCCAACGGCTCCGAGGTCGCAACCGGTACTCTCGAAGTCGATCGGCTCCACAAGTCTCAGGGGCTGATGCCCGAGGCACAGCCGATGCACGTCGCGGCCGTGGGATCGACCGCCAGGCGCTTCGGCGAAATCTCATTGCCACAGGTTACGCAATAGCCGAAATCCCCGTCATCGATCCGCCTCAGGGTAGCCTTGATGCGCTCGAGCTCCTGAGTGCGTCTACGCTCGACCGCTTGGGCCATGGCTTGCACCTGCATGGCATCCATACGGGAAAGGCGGCCGACCGACGCCTGATCGAGATCGACGGGACGGCGATCGCCTGCCGTTCTGTCGCTCGCGGCGTCGAGGGCCTTCAGGCGGGCCGCCAAAGAGGTCCGAAGCTCGCCCAACTCGAATGGCTCATCGCTCACGCCCTGTCTCCTCCAGCGCACGCGTCGACCGGATCATGCGTCTTACGCCCCCCCCCCGGCGATACCCGCTTGGACTTCCACGGCGCTACGCGGCATCGACGACGCCTAATTCTATGCGCCGGTTGTCACGAACGGTTCGCGACCTTCGGGACAATCACGCCCAAAGCCCTCAGCTACACTTCGAGTAGCCGCTACCAGGCGTTTGTCGAACTCACTCGACGGGATAGGGTCCCTCGGCGAAGACCTCAGCATGATAACCCCTTGCCTATCCGGTTGACACCCACACTCACTAGGGCTAGAATGGGCGCAAACCGGATATAGGGGAGCGCGCCATGGATGTTCTCGACCGCGCCGATCTCCCATTCCCGCATTCGCTACCCGAGTTCCAGCGACTTTTCCCCGATGATGCGGCCTGCGCCGCCTACCTGGAGAAAGCCCGCTGGGGAGACGGCTTTGCCTGCCCGCACTGCGGCACGGCGGGAGAGCCGTTCCACTTTGAAAACCGCCCTGGCGTCCTGCGCTGCCGCAAGTGCCGCCAGAACACCGGGCTGACGGTGGGAACAGTGATGGAGCGTAGCCACACTCCGCTGAACGTCTGGTTCTGGGCCGCTTATCTGGTCGCCAGTCAGACGCCCGGCATGTCCGCCGTGCAGTTTCAGCGGCAACTTGGTCTTTCGCGCTACGAGACGGCCTTTCAAATTCTCCACAAGCTCCGCTCGGGCATGGTGCGGCCCAACCAAGACAGGATCGGTGGACAGCCCAAGAACCATGTTGAGGTGGACGAAACCTGGGTTGGCGGGCGAACGCGTGGGGAAGGCCGTGGTGTTCACCACAAGGTTCCCGTCTCCTGTGCCATCGAGGTGCGTCATCGAAAGCCGGGCACCAAGCTCGACAACCGGAAAGACGGACGCTATGCCGGACGCGTTCGGCTCGCCGTCGTGCTCGACCGTAGCGCCGAGTCGCTCTGTGGGTTCGTCGAGAGCACCGTCGCGCCGCGATCGCTGATCGTTACTGACGATTGGAGCGGCTATGCTGGCCTCGGTAAGCGCGGCTATGAGCACTTCGCTGTTGCCGAGTGTGGTGATCCAGAGGTTGCCGAGCAATACCTGCCGATCATCCATCTGGTTTTCGCCAACCTGAAGACGTGGCTGATCGGTATCTCACCACGGCGTTAGCCACCAGCACCTACAAGCCTACCTCAACGAGTTCACCTTCCGCTTCAACAGGCGGTTCTACCCGTTCAACGCCTTCCGCTCATTGCTCGGCATCGCGGGCGACACCTCTGCTCCAACCTATGCCGAGCTTTACTCGGGAGAGTGGCGGCACCCTACATGTAGCGGTCATGGGCGTTAACCGGATAGGCAAGGATAACCCTTCGCGCCCACAGTACGGGCGAGGTCGCTGCCAGGCTCCTCGCCGGCTCTCAATTGACCAACGATATGGCCGAAATCGTATTTGGGGCGCCAACCGAGGTCGCCCCTGGCCCTCCGGTTCACATAAACCCGGTCGATGCTGGGGAACAGGCGCCAGCCGCGGCGCTGATATTCGGCTTCGCAGGCCGGCACCTGCTGGTGCACGACTGCGGCGGCATCTTCGCGCAATTCGGCGAGGTCTTCCGGCCAGAACGGCGTCGTTGCGCTGATGATATAGCGGCCAAAGCCGATCGCCGGTGCACGCTCCATCGCATTGAGGTGGGCGCTCACGGCGTCCTCCAGGTCGACCCGGCGAAACAGGAATTCGTTGGCTTTGGCATTATCGTCTTGGTACGCCGCGCGCCGGGCCTTGCTGTCATCCTCTTCGGGAAAGAACCGCGAGGTGCGCAACACGACACAGGGGAGCCCCTTTTGGCGCTGGAACAAATGGCATAGATCCTCGGCCGCGGTCTTGGTGACGCCGTAGATATTCTTGGGTATTGCCGTCACGTCCTCCGTGATCCAGGCGGCGGGGGCGCCGTCCGCCGACACCAGCGCGGCGCCAAAGGCACTGGTCGTGCTGGTGAAGACAAAGCTTTCAACGCCGGCCAGGCTTGCTTCTTCCAGCAAATTGAGGGTGCCGGTGATGTTGGTGTCGACAAAGTCCTGGCGACTATGCGTCGCGACATGCGGTTTGTGCAGCGTCGCCGTGTGAATGACCGCGTCGACGCCCGCCATGCAGCGCTCCACGAAGCTACGGTCGACGATCGAGCCAACCGCTTGGGTGAATTGCGACGCCAGGATGTCGATGCCGAGGGCGTCTCGGTCGGTCCGTGCAAGGGTGCGCATGACGGCCTCACCGAGATGGCCGGCACTTCTCGTGACGAGAATTCTCATGGCTTGGCCGCTTCAGTATGTCCATCGTTTCATGAGTCCATACCTAAGGCGCCTCAGCTACACTTCGAGTAGCCGCAGCTCGTGCAGGTGTCGCAGTTCTCGAGGCGGATGAGGCCGGGTTGGCTGCATTTGGGGCAGATGCGGAAGCGGACGTCGGCGCCCAAATCCTCGGCGCCGGCGGCCTTGAGCAGTTCGGCGCGGTCGCGCATCTCGGCCTCGGGCGGCGCGATGAAGCCGATCGTGATCAGGTGGCGTTCGATCACCTCGCCGATGGCCGCGAGCAGCGAGGGGACGTAATGGCCCTCGACCCACTGCCCGCCGCGCGGGTCGAACACCGCCTTGAGCTCGTCGACCACGAAGGAGATGTCGCCGCCGCGCCGGAACACGGCGCTCATCATGCGCGTCAGCGCCACCGTCCAGGCATAGTGCTCCATGTTCTTGGAGTTGATGAACACCTCGAAGGGGCGGCGCCGCCCGTCGGTGACGACGTCATTGATGGTGATGTACATGGCGTGGTCGCTGTCGGGCCAGCGCACCTTGTAGGTGCTGCCGGGCAGCACGCCGGGACGGTCGAGCGGCTGCGTCATGTAGACCACGCCTCCGGCCTCGTACACGTCGTGGGGCTTGGTCGGCGGCGCCTGGAGCGGCAACTCCGACTGGGCCGCCACTTCGGGCGGGGTTGCGGGTCCCGCTCCGGCCTCGAGCACGGCGCCCGTGATCTCGTTGGGGCGATAGGTCGTGCAGCCCTTGCAGCCTGAATCGTAGGCCAGCAGGTAGATGTCCTTGAACGCCTCGAACGCGATGTCGACCGGGCAGTTGATGGTCTTGGAGACGGCCGAATCGACGTAGCGCTGCACCGCCGCCTGCATCGCGGCGTGGTCGACCGGCGCCAGCGCCTGCGCGTCGACGAACGCGTCCGGCAGCACCGCCTGCTCCCCCTTGACGCGCTGGAACAGGCGGTAGGCATAGTCGGTAACGTCCTCCTCGCGGCGGGCACCGTCGGGCATCAGCACACGGCGCTTGTAGCTGAAGGCGAAGACAGGCTCGAGCCCGGACGAGACGTTGTCGGCGAACATCGAGATGGTGCCGGTCGGCGCAACGGACGTGAGCAGCGCGTTGCGGATGCCCTTGGCGGCGATGGCGGCGCGCACGTCCGCATCGAGCTCCAGTACGCTTTCGCCCGCGAGGTAGGCGTCGCGATCGAACAGCGCGAAGGCACCCTTCTCGGCGGCGAGCTCGGCGGAGGCCAGATAGGCGGCGCGGCGCAACGTGCCCATCCAAGACTCAACGAGCGCGATGCTTTCCCGCGAGCCGTAGCGGGCTCCACACAGGATCAGTGCGTCCGCGAGCCCGGTGACACCGAGGCCAATGCGCCGCTTGTTCTTCGCCTCGTGCTCCTGCGCCGCGAGCGGAAAGTTGGAGACGTCGATCGCGTTGTCGAGCATGCGTACGGCGACCGGCACCAGGCGCTCGAGCGCGGCCACATCGAGCGCGGCTTGGGGCGTGAAGGGGTTGTCCACCAGGCGCGCGAGATTGATCGAGCCCAGCAGACACGCGCCATAGGGCGGCAGCGGCTGTTCACCGCAGGGATTCGTGGCGCTGATCGTCTCGACGTAGGCGAGGTTGTTGCGGCGGTTGATACGGTCGATGAAGATCACGCCGGGCTCGGCGTAGGCGTAGGTCGCTCGCATGATGCGATCCCACAGCTCGCGCGCGGGTAGGCTCTTGTAGGTGACGCCGCCGAAGGTCAACTCCCAGGGCTGGTCCTCCTTGACCGCGCTCATGAACGCGTCGCTCGCCAGCACCGACAGGTTGAACATGCGCAGCCGGCCGGGATCGTGCTTGGCTTCGATGAAGGCCTCGATGTCGGGGTGATCGCAGCGCAGCGTCGCCATCATCGCGCCGCGGCGGTAGCCGGCCGACATGATGGTGCGGCACATCGCATCCCACACGTCCATGAAGCTCAGGGGCCCCGAGGCGTCCGCGCCGACGCCAGCGACAGGCGCGCCGCGCGGCCTCAGCGTCGAGAAGTCGTAGCCGATGCCGCCGCCCTGCTGCATCGTGAGCGCGGCTTCCTTGAGGTTCTCGAAGATGCTCGTCATGTCGTCTTCAATGCTGCCCATGACGAAGCAGTTGAACAGGGTGACGCGCCGCCCGGCGCCGGCGCCGGCGAGGATGCGCCCCGCGGGCAGGAAGCGGAAATCCTCCATGGCTTCGAGGAACCGGGCCTCCCACAGCTCGGGCTCGGCCTCGACGGCTGCGAGCGCCCGGGCCACGCGGTGCCATGTATCGGCGATGGTTTTGTCTACGGGCGATGCGTCGGCTCCCTTGAGCCGGTACTTCATGTCCCAGATCTGTTGCGAGATCGGCGCCGGTTTGGGCACGCTGAACTCCATGCGGTGTCGAACCCTGACCCGAGATCCAGCGCAACGCGCGGCGGCGCACTGGCCCCATGGCATCTTACCCTAGGCCGGCGGCGTGTTTCAATGTTCTCGTTATGTTTCCGACTAGGCCAGCGCCAGCGCGTGCATACCGCGCGACAAATACAGGCGGGCCACACTGACCAGGTATTTGCCCAACTCCTGTGAGATCAACCAGGCCGTTCCGGGCCACTGCCACCAGGAGTCGATCTTGATGTTGCGGGCGGAAACGGGAACCGCGATGAGGCGGACATTGGGCATGACGCGGCGGAATTCGATCAAGCTCCGCGGCAGATGAAAATCCGTGGTCACCACGAACAAGCTCGTAAAGTCCCGCTCGACCATCCAGTGCCCGGTTTCCTCGGCGTTGCCGGCGGTGTTGGTGGCCTCGCGCCCAAGCACGACGCAGCACTCGAAGGCCTCGGGGTAGCGCTCGGCGCGGCGACGTATCTCGGCCCTCGACGTACCCCGATCGACGCCCGAGATGAAGAGCATTTGAGCGCGGCCGGCGCCGAGCAAGGCGAGCCCGGCGTCGATCCGCCCGCTTCCGCCCGTGAGGACGACAATGGCGTCGGCGGCGCTCGTGGCGTCTCCGGTCTCGCTTCTGATGCCGTCGACGAACCAGACGAGCCCCCCGAACCAAAGTGCGAGCCCGGCTATGGCGATGGCGAGCAGGCCATGGACCAGCGGCAACAAGCGCCGCTTTCGCGCACGGAAGGTCAGCTGCGCCATGTGTCCGGGCTCAGCAGGTGATCGACGGTGTCGCCGAGATCGTCGAAAACGCGCACTGGCTCCAGATCGCGGGGCACGCGCCCTTCCGTCTTGCGGCCGTTGCCGGTGCGCACGAGATAGCGCCGGCAGCCGGCGGCGGCGGCGGCTTCCAGGTCGCGCAGCGAGTCGCCGATCATCGGCGTCTCCGCCGCGGCGGCGCCGAAGCGGGCCAATGCCTCGCACAGCATGCCGGGTTCGGGCTTGCGACGCTCGCTCGGCGCCCAGGGGGGGTCGGTGCACTCGATGAGGGCGTCGAGGTGGGCGCCCGCCGCCGCGAGGTGAGAGCGCAAACGATCGTGAATTCGCCCGAGCATCGCGGCATCGATGAGCCCGCGGCCGACGGCTGACTGGTTGGTGACCGCCGCGACCCGGTGACCCGCGCGATTGAGGCGAGCGACGGCGGCGGCGGAACCCTCGATCATGACGAGTTCGTCGGGCGTCTTCACGTAGTCGGGCCGATCACGATTGAGCACGCCGTCTCGGTCGAGCAGAACCAGCATGGGCTAGGGCAAGCGGCGTAGCGCTCGCATCACGGTAAGGTGCGCCGTCGTCGTGGCGATGAGCGCCGCCGCCAACGGTACCGCCGCAACGGCGGCCCAATCGAATGGGCCCAAGTCGAGGCGCGGCAGCAGAGGCGCATCGAACCCGGCGGCAAAGCGCGCGAGGGCCAAAAAGGTGGCCAGCGCCAGGGCCATGCCGAGCACGCCGCCGCGCAAGCCCAGCGCCAGCGCGTGGCCCTGGAACTGGCGCGCGATATAGGAATCGCGTGCGCCGATCAGGTGCAGGACCTCGGCGGCATGGGTTTGGGAGGCGAGGTCGGCCTGAATCGCGAACGCGACGACGACGATGGCGGAGAGCCCGAGCACGACGATCGCGGCCACGGCGACGATCTGGGCCCAGCGTGCGAGGCGCACCAGCTGATCGAGCCAAGTGCGATGATCGTCGAGCACGGCGCTTGGCGCCACCGCCGTCAGGCGCTGCGTGAGTGCGGCGAGATCGACATCGGCGCCGGGCTCGAGGGTGACGTCGAGGAGGTGCGGTACGGGTAGATCCGGCCCCAGGTTGCCCTTACCGAGCCAGGGCTCCAGTAGCGCCGCGAGTTCGCCCTCGGACAGCGCGCGTGCCGTGGCGACGCCAGGCGTCTGCCGCAGCTCGGCCAGCGCCGACTGGACCTCGGCGGCGGTCGCGGCAACGCTGGCGTTGCCGGTGGCGATTCTAACCGTCAGGCCACCGGACAGGTTGTCGTCCCAGCGCCCGACGGCATTGTTGAGCGCCAGCGCCGCGATCAGCGCCATCGTCGCCAGGAACACCATGACGGCGATAATGAGCGGCAGCAACCGGCCCGAGGCGGCCGGTCGAAAGGGGGCCTCCGCGCGCCGTGCCACGGCTCAGGCCCTCCCGCGCAGGGGCCGGAGCACCGGGGGCGCGGCGGGCCGAATCGTTTCGAGCTCGCCGTCGACGAGCCGCAGCTCGGGGTGGTCGAAACGCGTCACCAGATGGCGATCGTGCGTCGCGATGACGATGGTGGTGCCGATCTTGTTGAGCTCCCCGAAGAGGTGGAGCACCTTAAGGCCGCGCTCGGGGTCGACGTTACCCGTCGGCTCGTCGGCCAGTAGCAGGCTCGGCCGGGCGATGACGGCGCGCGCGATCGCGGCGCGCTGCTTCTCGCCGTCCGACATGGTCGGCGGCGTGGCGTGAATCTTGTCGCCGAGGCCGACCCAAGCGAGGAGCTCGGCGA
Source organism: Alphaproteobacteria bacterium (assembly GCA_965261735.1). Lineage (GTDB taxonomy): Bacteria > Pseudomonadota > Alphaproteobacteria > SHVV01 > SHVV01. Next base: position 2,385,924 of record OZ253470.1, on the reverse strand, counting down.
CGTGGACCTCGACGTCGGCCCGGCGCGCGCCCGCGATGCGCAGCGGCAGGGCCACGTTGTCGAGCGCCGTCAGATGGTCGAGCAGGCGAAAATCCTGGAACACGACGCCGATGCGGCGGCGGTAGGCGGGCAGCGCCCGGCGCTTGAGGCGCGTCATGTCGCGGCCGAACATGACGATGGAGCCCTGTGACGGACGGTGCGCGAGGTAGAGCAGGCGCAGCAGCGAGGTTTTCCCGGCGCCGCTCTGCCCGGTCAGGAAATGGAACGAACCTGGCTCGAGATGAAACGAGATATCGCTCAGCACGTTCGGCCCGCAGCCGTAACGCATGGCGACCTTCTCAAAGCGAACCACGTGCCTCTCGTCCTCGTGCAGGCGCCGCCCGCGTCCCGTCACCGACCCTCAAGCATCGCACACCGTCTACCGCCGCGTCCAGTGCGCGCGTCTCGTGCTACTCTTGCCTCGATTCGGCCAGCGGCTTATAAGGTGTGGCCGCAAAAAGCTCAGGGTCCTCGATGATTACGACGTGCCCCAATTGCGAGACCCGTTACAACATCGACCCTGAGTTGCTCGCCCCCAATGGGCGCATCGTCAGGTGCGTAAGATGCGGACACACCTGGACCGAGCGCCTGCCCGGCGATGTTCCGGCTAGCGTCGGAGCGCTGCCGGTGCCAGACGTCGACGGGGACATCGGGGCGTCGGTTCTCCAGGAAACCGGCCGCAGCGGTCGACGCGGGGCGGCGGAGGCTCAGCGCGGCTCGATCGGCCAGATCGTGGGCTGGTCGGCGCTTGCTGCCGTCATCGTCCTTATCGTCGGTGGCGGTTGGTTTGGCCGCGATTGGATCGTCGTCCAGTGGCCCCCGGCGGCGGGCTTCTACAGCGTCGTCGGCCTCAGCGTGGGCCAGGTCGGCGTTGGGCTCGATATTCGCAACGTAACCTCGACGCAGCAGATCGAGAACAATCGTCCGACGTTGGTCGTCGTCGGCGAGATCGTCAACAATTCGGGCGAGGCGCGACCGGTGCCGATGTTGCGCGGTAGCCTCCTCGACGTGCGCAAGCGCGAGATCTTCAGCTGGACCTTTTCCGCCGCCCAGAATGAGCTGGCGCCGACCCAGATGACAGCCTTCGACACCCAGGTTCCCGATCCGCCCGAGGCCGCGCGCAGCCTGGAGGTTGAGTTCTTTGCCAGCGAGCAGGAGGGCTGAGCGCCGCCGCGAGAACGCCGGCCCGCTACCTGGGGACGCCGTTTTTCGGCTAACATAGGCGGGGCAATCCGGGGAGGGCCGGTGCCGCGCATTCTCGTTGCAGAGGACGATTTCGATCACGCCGAGTTCGTGCGGCGGGCGCTCGCCGCCCACGGCCATGAGGTGATAGTCGTGCACGATGGCGCCGAGGCCGTCCGCGCCCTGGCCCTGGGAAACCTCGATCTCGTGCTCGCCGATATCCGCATGCCGATCGTCGATGGCGTCGCGCTGGCACTGAAGGTGGTCAAGGAGCACCCGGACGTGCGCGTCCTGCTGATGAGCGGGTTTGGCGACGAGATCGAGCGCGCGCAAAACCTACGCGTGCTGATCAGCGACCTCGTGGCCAAGCCTTTCACGGCGGACGAAATCAACGCCGCCGTCGAGCGGGTGCTGGCCGGCGGCCCCTAGGGCCGCGCACGGAAGAAGAAGAGCGCCTAGAACCGGCGCAGCAGGCGCCCGATGTAGTCGAGCTCGGTGGCCGAGCGCGTGCGCTGTCCGGCGCGCCGGTAGAGCTCTTGGAGGATTTCGCGCGCTCGTTGCACGTCCGACTCGTCGGGGATGCGGACACGCCGATCGTCCATCGCGCCGCGCCCTCCGGTGACCCGCCCGAACGGATCGCGCCCGAGTTCGCCGGCGCCCTCGTAATCGAGCTCGCTGTCGAGGAGACCGCCATTCGCCATCAGCGAGCGCATGAGCTCGCCGGCGCCCTGGCGGAGCTGGTCGAGCGCACTCGTTTGCGGCCCGACGGCCTCGCCCGGCGCGGCCTGCCCGAGGGCGTCCAGCGCCTCGCGCATCGCCTGATCGGCCCTGCCCAGGGCGCCCGGGATCTCGAAGCCGCCCTCGCCGATCGCGCGCATGACCTCACCCAGCATCCGCCGCAGCTGGCCCTGCCGGGCGGCCATGTCACCGAAGCTCATGCCATCGGGCGGCACCCCTTGGCGATGACTGCGGAAGGTCCGGTCGAGCAGCTCCTGCTGCTGGTGCATGAGGTCGTTGAGGCCGCGCAGGGCCTGGCCGCCGCCCTCTTCACCCGGGCGCGCCATCACGCCGGCGCGCAGGTTCTCGAGGATGTTTTGAAGCTCCGCCAGCAGCTGGCGCGCCGCCTCGCGTGCCCCCATCTGGCTCAAGGTGCGCGCCCGCTCGAGCATCCTCTGCAGCTCGTCCCCGCGCATCAAGGTGCCGTTCGGGTCGAGCGGCGGCGCGCCCCGCTCCGCCATCCGCATCGCCTGGTCGGCGAGGGCCTCGAGGTATTGAGCCATCGCCCGCTGCAGCTCGTCCATCAGGCGCTGGATCTCCTCATCGGAGGCGTCCCGCGCCAGGGCGTCCATCAGGGCCTTCTGCGCCGCGCGCAACTCGCCGCCGGCGATGGAGACGTTGCCGTCCTCGATGCGGAGCGCCGTGTCCCATAGCAAGGACTGGACGCCGCTGACCACATCGTCACCGCTATCATCGACGAGGCGACGGGAGGCGATCCTGAGCGCCAGATGGACGACCGCGTCGTCGAAATAGTCGCCCGGCAGCAGCGTCAGCGCGCGCAGCGCCGCCGCCACCTTGTCGCGACGGGTCGGATCGAGGGTGAGGATCTTGCGCTGCTCGATGATTGCCCGCGCCACGGGATGGCGGAAGTTGCGCTCGGGCAGCACGAGGTCCACGTCCTCGCTCTCGCCGAGCTGCTCCCTCGCGTCGGTCGCCGACAGCCGTAACGTCACCGGGAGGCCCGCCCAGGTGTGCGGTGTCAGGTCGTGGAAGCTCCTCTCGCGGGCGCTCTTGAGCCGCAGCCCCGCGAGCGGTAGATCGAGCTCGATGGTGTCGCTCGCGCCAGCCCGCCGAAAGGTCGCCTTGACCGAGGCTAGCCCGTAGTCGTCGCTGGCCTCGTACTCGATCCCGAGGGCGCCGCGGGCCGAGGGCGCCGGCTCCTTGACGAGCGCCACCCGCGGCACCTCGTCGGTGACCACATCGAGCAGCCAGCGGCCGAGCTCACTACGCTCCTGAACCACGGCGAGCTCTCGCCCGCCGCCAATGGCATGCTCGATCTGGTAGGCCGAGGCATCGACATCGGTGAACGGCACGGCCTCGTCATCGAGGGTAAGAACGGGGCGCCCGCTACCACCCGATACGCGCGCCAGCAGCGTGCTCCCCTCGGGCACGCGCAGAACCGACGCGCTCGCCTCGGGTGTCGTCAGAAAGATGGGGGGAAGGCGGGTGTAGGCAGGCGGCGTCAGCCACGCCTCGAGGACCGCGAGCGCGGCGGCCGGGGTGGAGAAGTCGGGTCTGAAGGCGCTCGCCAGGCGCCGCTCCGCGTCGCTCCCGGCGCCGATAAAGGCGACCAGGACGACAAGCGCCACGGCGACGCGCATCGCCCACGGGTCGCGCTCGGCGAGGCCGGCGCGGGGAATGCCGACCCTGAGCCGTCGCAGGGCCGCCGCCGCGCGCTCGCGATGAAGCCGCCACAGCGCCGCGCTCTGTGCGTCTTGGGCGCGGGTGGCGAGACGATCGTTGAGCACCGTCAGGGGGCGGTGGTCGAGGGCGCTGTTGCGCTCGAGCCGCCGTCGCGCCGCCTCCTCGTCGGGTAGGGACAGGGCCCGCAAGCCCGTCCACAGGGCGACGACAAGGAGGCCCAGGAACACGAACAGCAGAGCCACGTGTGGCCATCCCGGCAGCGCCAACCACAGGCCGCCCAGCGTCAGCGCCAGGAAGAGCCCGACGGTCGCGACCGCGGGCCACAGGGCCGGCCACAGGCGCTCCCACAGCAGGGCGGCGCGCGCCAGGCGCTGCTTGCGGCGCAGAATGGCTTCGAGCCGCATCACGATACGCCCCCCGCGACCGCCGGCATCGCCAGCCATTCGGGGATCGTTTCGAGCGCCAGCATGTCGTCGTAGCTGGGGCGCGCCCTCACGAGCGCATACTCCGAGCCGCACACCAACACCTCCGGCACCAGCCGGCGGCTGTTATACGTCGATGCCATCACAGCACCATAAGCACCGGCCGAGTAAAAGGCGAGTAAATCGTCCGTGTTCACGGCCGTGAGGGGTCGCCCCGCCGCGAAGACGTCGGCTGATTCGCAGACCGGCCCGACGACGTCGGCCGGCGCTTCGGCGTCCCCCGCCGCGGGCTCGCGGATCGGTACGATCGTGTGCCAAGCCTCGTAGAAGGAAGGGCGAATCAGGTCGTTCATCGCTCCGTCGACGACGACGATGCGGCGCGCACCCATCTGCTTGACCAGGACGACGCGGGCGACCAGGACGCCGGCGTTGCCGACCAGATGGCGGCCCGGCTCGAGGATCAGCGTCGCATCGAGCGGCCCCAACACGCGCCGGATCATGGCCGCGTAGGCGTCTGGCGAGGGCGGGGTCTCATCGCGATAGGCGATACCCAAGCCGCCGCCGAGATCGAGCCGGCGGACGGCGTGGCCATCGGCGCGCAAAGTCCGAACCGCGTCCGCGAGCACGCCGAAAGCGGCCTCCAGGGGCGCGAGGTCGGTGAGCTGCGAGCCGATATGGACCGCGATGCCGGTGACTTCGATGCCGGGCAGGTCGGCGGCCGTACGGTAGACCTCGCGCGCCTCGGGCCACGGAATGCCGAACTTGTTCTCGGCCTTGCCGGTGGCGATCTTGTCGTGGGTCGCTGCGTCGACGTCGGGGTTGAGGCGGAGCGCGACCCGCGCCACCGCGCCGCGGGCGGCGGCGAGCTCGCTCAGCTGGCGCAGCTCGCCCTCGGACTCGACGTTGAACTGAAGGATCGCCGCGTCGAGCCCGGCCAAGAGCTCGCGCGTCGTCTTGCCGACCCCCGAGTAGACGATGCGCCCACCGTCGATGCCCGCCGCCAACGCTCGCCGCAGCTCGCCCTCGGATACCACGTCGGCGCCCGCACCGAGCTCGCCGAAGGTGCGGATGACGGCGAGGTTGGAGTTGGCCTTGACGGAATAGAAGATGCCCGCGTCCATCCCGGCAAACGCCTCGGCGAAGGCGCCGTAGCGCTCGCGCAGCTCGGCCGTCGCATAGCAATAGAACGGCGTACCTACATCGGCCGCAATGCGTGCGAGCGGCACTTCCTCGGCATGCAGCTCGCGGTCGCGGTAAGCAAAGTGCCCTGATCCGCCCATTCCCTGCGGCCTCAGCCCGACGGTGGCTTTTTGGGAGCTTCCTGCTTGCCCGGCGGGGGGTCGAGATTGCCCTTCTTACCGCAGGCGGCGAGCGAGCCGGCGAGGCTGACGGCGAGTAGCAGAGCGAGGAGGACGCGCATCACGAAAGCCGCGCCCGCGCCCGCGCCACGGCCTCGCGCACCCGTGCCGGCGCCGTGCCGCCGAAGCTCGTCCGGCTCGCGACCGAGCGCGCCACCTCGATGACGTCGAAAACCTCGGGCGTGATTCCAGGCTCGACGGCCTGAAGATCGGCGAGGTCGAGGGCGTCTAAATCGACCCCTTTGGCGGCGGCCGTGCCGACGATGCGGCCCGTGACCTCGTGGGCGCGGCGAAACGGCAGGCCGAGCTCGCGCACCAGCCAATCGGCGAGGTCCGTCGCGGTCGCGTAGTCGCGGCCCGCGGCGGCGCGCATGGCAGCTTGATCGACGCGAATGTCGGCGACCATCCCGGTCATGGCGGCGACGCACAGCTCGAGCGTGTCGGCGGTCTCGAAGGCGGGCGCCTTGTCCTCCTGCAGGTCCTTGGCGTAGGCGAGCGGCAGGCCCTTGAGCACCACGATCAGGCCTGTTAGCGCACCGAGGATGCGTCCGGCCTTGGCGCGAACGAGCTCGGCGGCGTCGGGGTTGCGCTTTTGCGGCATCATCGAGGAGCCGGTGGTAAAGCCGTCGCCGAGGGCGACGAAGCCGAACTGCGGGCTCGACCACAGCACGATCTCTTCCGCGAGGCGCGACAGGTGGACCGCGGTGATCGCCGCCTGGGCGAGGTATTCGAGCACGAAGTCGCGGTCGGACACGGCATCGAGCGAGTTGGCGCACGGCCGGTCGAAGCCGAGCGCCTGTGCGGTCATGTCGCGGTCGATAGGGAAGGCGGTGCCTGCGAGCGCACCGGCACCGAGCGGGCATTCGTTGAGCCGGGCCCGGCAGTCGCGCGCCCGCCCCCGGTCGCGCTCGTACATCTCGACGTAGGCCAGCAGGTGGTGCCCTAGGGTCACGGGTTGCGCCGCCTGAAGGTGCGTAAACCCCGGCATGACCGTCTCGGCGTGGCGCTCGGCCTGGTCGATGAGAGCCGCCTGGAGCCCGCGCAGATCGCCGTCGAGCCGGTCCAGAGCCTCGCGCAGCCACAGGCGCAGGTCGGTCGCGACCTGGTCGTTGCGCGAGCGCGCCGTGTGCAGCCGCCCGGCCGGCTCGCCGACGAGCTCATGGAGCCGCGCCTCGACGTTCATGTGGATGTCCTCGAGCGCGGGATCGAAGCGAAATTCACCCTCGACGATCTCGCGCTCGATGGCATCAAGTCCTGTCAAAATTGCGTGAGCGTCGGCCTCGGACAGGATTCCGCAAGCCTGCAGCATGTTACAATGAGCGCGCGAACCCGCAATGTCCTGGGCGTACAGGCGCCGGTCGACATCGATCGAGGCGTTGATGCGCTGCAGAACGTCGCTCGGTGCGGCCCGGAAACGGCCGCCCCACATCGGGTTGCCACCGGCGGGCGGTTGATCACTCATGGCACGGTCTCGAACTTCATGAAACTCCCACCCCTCAAACATGCTCTCGTCGGCGCCGCTGGGCTGATCGCGGTGCTCTTCCTGGCCACGCGCATCGACCAGTCCGTGGTGCCGCAGGTCGGGCCCAGCAGAGACGCGGCCAAGCTCTTGATCAAGGGGCAGATGATCAACTTTACCTTGTCCGACAACCTCAAGCCAGCGCCGGCGGTGGCCTTCGTCGACGCAGGCGGCGCCGAGCGCACGCTCGCCGACTTCCAGGGCAAGGTGGTGCTGGTCAATCTGTGGGCGACCTGGTGCGCACCCTGTTTGCGCGAGATGCCGGCGCTCGACCGGCTCAACGCCAAGCTCGGCGGCGACGACTTCCTGGTGCTCGCGCTCGCCCAGGAACGCAAAGGGCTGGAGGCGGTCAAGGCCTTCCTCGACAAGCACGACCTCCGCTCGCTGGCCGCATACGTCGACCAACCCATGAACGCGACGCGCGCCTTCGGCGCCTTCGGCTTGCCGGCCTCGGTGCTGCTCGACCGCGAGGGCCGCGAGCTCGGCCGTCTCGTCGGTCCGGCCGAATGGGACAGCCCCGAGGCCGTTGCTCTCATGCGCCACTTCATCGCCCGCCGGACCTAGGTTCGCTGTTGTGTCGGTTCACCCCCTCCCGGCCCTCCCCCATCGAGGGGGAGGGTTAAGAGGTTGATGTCGCGCCCTTATTCCCCCTCCCCTCGTGGGAGGGGGGTAGGGGAGGGGGACGAACAATGCTTACCTGTCCGGTTTACACCCACACCCACTAGGGCTAGAATGGGCGCAACCCGGATATAGGGGAGCGCGCCATGGATGTTCTCGACCGCGCCGATCTCCCATTCCCGCATTCGCTACCCGAGTTCCAGCGACTTTTCCCCGATGATGCGGCCTGCGCCGCCTACCTGGAGAAAGCCCGCTGGGGAGACGGCTTTGCCTGCCCGCACTGCGGCACGGCGGGAGAGCCGTTCCACTTTGAAAACCGCCCTGGCGTCCTGCGCTGCCGCAAGTGCCGCCAGAACACCGGGCTGACGGTGGGAACAGTGATGGAGCGTAGCCACACTCCGCTGAACGTCTGGTTCTGGGCCGCTTATCTGGTCGCCAGTCAGACGCCCGGCATGTCCGCCGTGCAGTTTCAGCGGCAACTTGGTCTTTCGCGCTACGAGACGGCCTTTCAAATTCTCCACAAGCTCCGCTCGGGCATGGTGCGGCCCAACCAAGACAGGATCGGTGGACAGCCCAAGAACCATGTTGAGGTGGACGAAACCTGGGTTGGCGGGCGAACGCGTGGGGAAGGCCGTGGTGTTCACCACAAGGTTCCCGTCTCCTGTGCCATCGAAGTGCGTCATCGAAAGCCGGGCACCAAGCTCGACAACCGGAAAGACGGACGCTATGCCGGACGCGTTCGGCTCGCCGTCGTGCTCGACCGTAGCGCCGAGTCGCTCTGTGGGTTCGTCGAGAGCACCGTCGCGCCGCGATCGCTGATCGTTACTGACGATTGGAGCGGCTATGCTGGCCTCGGTAAGCGCGGCTATGAGCACTTCGCTGTTGCCGAGTGTGGTGATCCAGAGGTTGCCGAGCAATACCTGCCGATCATCCATCTGGTTTTCGCCAACCTGAAGACGTGGCTGATCGGTATCCACCACGGCGTTAGCCACCAGCACCTACAAGCCTACCTCAACGAGTTCACCTTCCGCTTCAACAGGCGGTTCTACCCGTTCAACGCCTTCCGCTCATTGCTCGGCATCGCGGGCGACACCTCTGCTCCAACCTATGCCGAGCTTTACTCGGGAGAGTGGCGGCACCCTACATGTAGCGGTCATGGGCGTTAACCGGATAGGCAAGGAACAATGAGCTACTTTCCCGTGCCACCGACTATTGGGCAGGGACGATAAACTGTCATGTGCGTTCTCGTGGTCTATGGAGCGACGGAGACAGCGAACCCGTAGACGGGGCGAAGGCGCTCCCCTACACCAGCTTGTCGGCGAAGAACGCGATCGTGCGGTCCCACGCGAGCGTGGCCGCGGCCTCGTCGTAGCGCGGCGTGGTATCGTTGTGGAAGCCGTGGTTCACGTCCGCATAAAAGTGCGCCGTGTAGTCCTTGCCGTGCTCCTTGAGCGCCGCTTCATAGGCCGGCCAGCCGGGGTTGATGTAGGTGTCGAGCGCTGCGTAGTGCAGCAAGAGCGGCGCCCGGATCTTGGGCACGTCCGCCGCTGCCGGTTGGGCGCCGTAGAACGGCGCCGCGGCCGCGAGCTCGGGGAGGCGCACCGCCATCGCGTTGCACACGCCGCCGCCGTAGCAGAAGCCGACCACCCCCACCTTGCCGGTATCGTCGCGCCCGTGAAGGTGTCGAAATGTGGCGATGAAATCTTCCAGCAGCTTGCCGCCGTCGAGCTGGCGCTGCATCTTGCGGCCGTCGTCGTCATTGCCGGGATAGCCGCCGAACGAGGTCAGGCCGTCCGGCGCCAGGCCCACAAACCCGGCCACGGCGACGCGGCGCGCGACGTCTTCCACGTAGGGGTTGAGGCCGCGGTTCTCGTGCACGACGACCACGCCGGGCACCTTTCCGCCGGTATTCGCGGGCCGGGCAAGAAGCCCGCGCACCGAACCGTGCCCGTCCGGTGAGGGGTAGGTGATGTACTCCGCCTTGATGCGGGGATCGTTCGGCGCGACCTGCTGCGCCAGCGCATATCTGGGCGACAACGCGTCGAGTAGCGCCGCAGCGGTGATGCCGCCGACGGTATATTTCGTGGCCCTGTCGAGAAACTCCCGGCGGCTCACCGCGCCGTGGATAAAGCGGTCGTACAGATCGAGCAACCCCTGATCGAAGTCACCGGCTTGTTTGCGCTTCATGGTTCTCACTCCCCGTCTGTTACACACGTGGCGAAAACCGCAGGGCCGTGCGGGTCCCTCGCGGAAAAACGTCACAGAACCCATTTTTATTCCACTATTGGACAGCCCCGATGCCATCGCCTGACGCGCCGCTTCATCGCGCGACGATGTTAGCGTAGGTGTTCACGTTGGCTACGAACGGACAACAAATGGCTGAAGCCAGGTGCCTAACCAAGAATGCGCGGCTAAGTCCGCCGCTGTTCTCTCAACGCTTGGGTACCGGCGTCTCGCCGGAATAGTCGTAGAAGCCGCGGCCCGTTTTGCGGCCGAGCCAGCCGGCGTCGACGAACTTCACGAGCAGCGGGCACGGCCGGTACTTGGCATCGCCCAGTTGGGCGTGCAGGACCCGCATCACCGCGAGGCAGACGTCGAGGCCGACGAAATCGGCGAGCTCGAGCGGGCCCATTGGGTGATTGGCGCCGAGCTTCATCGCCGCGTCGATATCGGCCACCGAGCTCACCCCCTCGTGGAGCGCGACCACCGCCTCGTTGATCATGGGCACGAGCATGCGGTTGACGATGAAGCCGGGCGCGTCCTCGGCTGCGACCGGCGTCTTGCCGAGTGCGCGCACGAAGGTCTCGACCGTATCGAACGTCGCCTGCTCGGTGGCCATGCCGCGGATCAGCTCGACGAGGCTCATCATCGGCACCGGATTGAAGAAGTGGACGCCGATGAATTGCGCCGGGCGGTCGCTCGCCGCGGCCAACCGCGTGATCGAAATTGACGAGGTGTTGCTGGCGATAAGGGCGCCCGGCTTGAGGCGCGGGCACAGCTCGCCGAAGATGCGCACCTTGACCTCCTCGTCCTCGCTCGCCGCCTCGATCGCGAGGTCGGCGTCCCCCACCGCGTCCAAGCCTTGCGCGGCCGCGATGCGGGTGAGCGCCGCCGCCTTGTTTTCTTCAGTTATCCTCGCGCGCGCCACCTGCCGCGCGAGGTTGGCATCGATCGTCCCCTGCGCCTTGTCGAGCTGGGCGCGGTCTATGTCGGACAGCGTCACCTCGAAGCCCGCGAGGGCGCACACGTGGGCGATACCCGAGCCCATCTGGCCGGCGCCGATGACGGCGACCTTCTCGATCACCGCGAGCGCCGCTATTTCGCCAGCTCCTCGGCCAGCTCCGGCAGCACCTTGAAGAGGTCGGCCACCAACCCGTAGTCGGCGATCTGGAAGATGGGCGCCTCCTCGTCCTTGTTGATGGCGACGATCACCTTGGAGTCCTTCATCCCCGCGAGGTGCTGGATGGCGCCCGAGATGCCGACGGCGATGTAGAGCTCGGGCGCCACGATCTTGCCGGTCTGGCCGACCTGGTAATCGTTGGGCACGAAGCCCGCATCGACCGCGGCGCGGCTCGCGCCAACGGCGGCCCCGAGCTGGTCCGCGATCTTCTCGAGCAGCGGGAAGTTGTCGCCGCTCTGCATGCCGCGGCCCCCCGATATGATGATGCGCGCGGCCGTGAGCTCGGGCCGCTCCGAGGCGCTCAACGCCTCGCCGACGAAGCTCGACAGCGCGGGATCGGCCGCCGCAGCTACCGCCTCGACGGCGGCGCTACCGCCCTCGGTCGGAGCAGCCGCGAACGCGGTGGTGCGCACGGTGATGATCTTGATGGCATCGCTCGACTGCACCGTCGCCAGCGCGTTGCCGGCATAGATCGGCCGCACGAACGTATCGCCCGAGACGACCTCGCTGATGTCCGAGATCTGCGCCACGTCGAGCAGTGCGGCGGCGCGCGGCATGATGTTCTTGCCGGTCGTGGTCGCCGGCGCCAGCACCGCGGCGTAGGCCGGTGCCAGGGCGACGATCAGGGCGGCCCCGGCCTCCGCGAGCTGATGGTCGTAGCGCGCGTCATCGGCGAGGAGGACCTTGGCGACACCGGCGATCTTGGCCGCCGCATCGGCCACCGGCGCCGCACCCGGCCCGGCGACCAGCACGTGCACCTCCGCATCGAGCTCGCCCGCCGCGCTCACCGTGTTCAGCGTCGCCGGCTTGAGCTCGGCGTTGTCGTGCTCGGCGAGGACCAGGACCGCCATCAGATCACCCCCGCCTCGTTGCGCAGCTTGTCGACGAGGTCGGCGACGCTCTCGAGCTTGACCCCGGCCTCGCGCTTGGGCGGCGGCTCGACCTTGAGCACCGTGAGCCGTGGCGTCACGTCGACACCGAAGTCCTCTGGCGTCTTCTGGTCGATTGGCTTTTTCTTGGCCTTCATGATGTTGGGCAGCGAGGCGTAGCGCGGCTCGTTGAGGCGCAGGTCCGTGGTGATGATCGTCGGTAACGCGAGCGAGACGGTCTGCAGGCCGCCATCGACCTCGCGCGTCGCCTCGGCGCGGCCGTCCGTGAAGACGAGCTTGGAGCAGAAGGTGCCCTGCGGCCAGCCGAGCAGCCCGGCGAGCATCTGGCCCGTCTGATTGGCGTCGTCGTCGATCGCCTGCTTGCCCAGGATGACGAAGTCGGGGGCCTCGGCCTCGACGATGGCCTTGAGCAGCTTGGCCACGGCGAGCGGCTGAAGCTCGGCGTCCGTCTTGACCAGAATGCCGCGGTCGGCGCCCATCGCGAGCGCCGTGCGTATGGTCTCCTGGCAGGTCTGCGCACCCATCGATACGGCGACGATCTCCTCGACGCTGCCCGCCTCCTTGAGGCGAATCGCCTCTTCGATGGCGATCTCGTCGAACGGGTTCATGGCCATCTTGACGTTCTGCGTTTCGACGCCGGTGTGGTCGGCCCTGACCCGCACCTTGACGTTCGCATCGATGACCCGCTTGATCGCGACGAGCACTTTCATGGTCGGCCCCTGGACGAAGCGAGCGCGGGCGAAAGCCGGCTCGCGCGGCAAACTAGTGTGGCGTCCTGAGCCTGTCAACGCGGGACGCCGAGCGTGCCGGGCGCCTCGGCCCGGGCGCGGTTGGACATTGCATTGGCCCTCCCCTAGACGCCGCGGCCCACCCCACAGGGAGCCAGACGCGGTGTCACCGCCCGGCGTCCAACGCAAGCTCGCCGCTATCCTTGCCGCCGACGTGGCCGGGTATGCGCGTTTGATGGGCGAGGACGAAGAGGCGACGCTCGCGCGCCTGACCGCCGATCGCCGCGAGATGTCGGGCAACATCGCGAGCCACGGCGGGCGCATCGTCAATGCGGCCGGCGATGCGCTGCTCGCCGAGTTCGCCAGCGTCGTTGAGGCGGTGGCGTGCGCGGCCGAGATGCAATCGCTGCTGGCCGAGCGTAACCGCGAGCGCGCGGTGCCCGAGCGCCTCGAGTTTCGCGTTGGCGTCCACCTCGGCGACGTGCTCATCGAGGGCGACGACATCTTCGGTGACGGGGTCAACATCGCCGCTCGCCTGCGGGCGCTCGCCGACCCCGGCGGCGTGTGCCTGTCGGGCACGGTCTACGACAGCGTTCACAACAAGCTCGAGTTCGCCTACGATTCGCTCGGCGAGCAGGCGTTCAAGAACATCGCCGAGCCGGTTCGCGCCTACCGGCTGAGGGCGGACGGCGGCGGCGAGAGGGCTGCTGAGGGGAGTGCCGACCGGCGCGACTCGATCGCGGTCCTGCCGTTCAACAATCTGAGCGCCGATCCCGAGCAGGAATATTTCAGCGACGGAATCAGCGAAGACCTGATCACGGCCCTGTCGAAGCTCCCGCAGCTCAACGTGATCGCGCGCCATTCGGCCTTTGCCTACAAGGGCAAGCCGACCGACATCAAGCAGGTGAGCCGCGAGCTCGGCGCCCGCCACGTCCTCGAGGGTAGCGTGCGCAAGGCGGGCGGGCGCGTGCGCATCAGCGCCCAGCTCGTCGATGGGGCGACCGGCGCGCACGTGTGGGCCGAGCGCTACGACCGCGACCTCGTCGACATCTTCGCGGTCCAGGACGAGGTGACGCGGGAGATCGTCGCGGCGCTGCGGATGACGTTGAGCCCGCACCAGCAGGCGCGGCTGGCGCGGCGGGATACCGCCAACATCGACGCCTACGACTACCTGCTGCGCGGACGCGGCTACCTCTCACGCTTTACGCGCGAGGCCAACGGGCGGGCGGGATGTTCGAGCAGGCGCGCGCCCTCGACCTCGATTACGCACCCGCCTATGCCGGGCTGTCGCTGACCTACATGCGTGAATGCAACCAGGGCTGGTCCGCGGAACCGGAAGCCGCGCGCGACCGCTCCCTGGAGCTGGCGGAACAGGCGGTGGCGCTCGACGGCTCGTTGGCGGCGGCGCACGAGACGTTGAGCTATGCCTATCTATGGAAGAAGCGCTACGACGACGCCGTCGCCGAGGCCGAGCGCGCGATTGGCCTCGATGCCAGCGCCGCTGACAGCTACGCGACGTTGGGCGAGATCCGCACCTGGATCGGCGAGCCCGAAAAGACCCTTCCCTTGATCGACAAGGCGATGAGCCTCAATCCCGTGTATCCGTCTTGGTACCTCTCGATCCTCGGGTCGGCCTACTTCACGCTGCGGCGCTACCACGAGGCAATCTCGATCCTCAAGCGCGGCGTCGTGCGCAACCCCGACGCCACCGGCAACCACCTCCTGCTCGCGGCGACGTACGCCTACACCGGCGACCTCGAGAAGGCGTACGCCGAGGCGGCGGAGACGCGGCGGCTCAGTTCGGAAATCTCATGGCTCAAGGTAACAGAGATCGCGCCGTTCCGGGACGCAGGCCTGCTCGAGCATTTCCTCGAGGGCCTACGCCGCGCCGGCCTCGTCGTCTGAAGGGCCATCGGCTGTGCGGGCCGTACGGGCGGGTTTGAAAACCCGCCCCTACCCCATTGGCCGCACGGTTCGAGGCGAACACTTAGCGGTTGCCGCCGGGCTCACCGCTTCGCGAGCAACGAGTTCGCGGATCAAGCGCTCGGCGCGGCGCGTCATCGCGTTCGCTCCGGGCCTCCCGCATTATCGCGCCTAACGGACAATGAACCGGCGGATCGCCGGGCCATCGAAACCATCCAGGACCTGCCGCCGACCAAGCCTGGTCAGAATGATCTTGCCGTCGTAGCTGCTGGGAGCGAGATACACGTTTGCCCGATAGTCGCGGGCGAGTTCGGTGAGCTTCCGTACGAGGTCGGGTCCGCAGTCGAAATCGTCGCTGTTGTACTGGATGATAACGCCCGGAGCCCCCTTGCCATCGGCGTGTTCGAGCATGTGACGCTGGATGGTCTCGGCCATCGGAGCCGTCAGAATGTGACCCGGCGGAAGCGCCTCCACGTGGCCCTCCATGCTCGTCGGAGGGAGCGACGGTCCGCGCTCGAACCACCAGACCGCACCCACTGCCAGCAGCACCGCTAGCCCGGCGTACGGCAGCCGCCGAGCGGCCATCGATCCCGCCCGCTTGAGTTTGCTTTTTCTCAGTTGCGCCTTGCGCTCGACCTCCTTTCGCCGCTTTTGCGCATCATAACGCTCCTTGGTGGCCCCTGCCGTAGGTTCCGCCGTCGACTCCATCTTCATTTTCTTGCGACCGGAAGCCATTATTGCCGCCTCACATACCGTCTCACCCGCCGCCCGCCCGAGAGGCCGAAACCGCCAAGTCCTAGCGGTTGGCGCCGGGGCGCCACAGCACGTCGCCGGCGCCGTCCTCGTTCAGGTGGCGGCCGAGCACGAACAGGTGATCGGACAGCCGGTTGACGAAGCGGATGGCGAGCGGGTTGACCGCCTCGCGGGCGGCGAGCGCGCACATCAGGCGCTCGGCCCGGCGCGTCACCGTGCGGGCGAGGTGAAGGTGGGCGGCGGCCGCCGTCCCTCCGGGCAGGACGAACGAATCGAGCGGCGCGAGGCGCCCGTTCATCGCATCGATCTCCGCCTCCAGCCGGTCGATCTGTACCTGAGTGATGCGCAGCGCATTCAGATCGACGAAGTCCTCGCCCGGCGTCGACAGGTCGGCGCCGAGGTCGAACAGGTCGTCCTGAATGCGGCCCAGCATGGCGTCGGCCTCGCCGCTCGCGTGCAGGCGCGCGAGGCCGATCGTGGCGTTGGCCTCGTCGACCGTGCCGTAGGCGGCGACGCGCAGATCGTGTTTGGCGACGCGCGCACCGCCGCCGAGCGAAGTTTCACCAGCATCCCCGCCGCGCGTATAGATCTTGGTGAGCCTGACCATGGCGCGCCAGGAACGCTCCTACAACCAGGTCGTGAGGGCGTACAGCAGCATCAGCAGCACCGTCACTCCTTGCGTGCCGATGCGGGCGCGCATCAGGATATTGCCGTACTTGCGGTTGAAGGCGCCGCCGCTCGCCATGCTGATGAAGCCCGTGGCGAGGACGCCGAGGGTGGCGGCGAGGGCGACGCCAATGAGAACCACCAGGACGCTCTGCATGCGCGCCAGTGTAGCGCCAACCCCGCCATCTGTCGCAAACCGCTGGCGGGCGGGCAGGCGCCTGCGCCGCCGCCCGCCGAAGCGCGTTAGGCCGCGCGCTTGTAGACCGCTACCTTGTTGCGCAGCTTGCCGATGCCCTCGATCTCGCACGTCACCACGTCGCCGGGCCTGAGGTAGCCCGCCGGCAGGACGACGTCGCCGCGCTTCTTGGCGCGGCCGCCGAGCTCGGGGTCGGTGCCCCACGCGGTGCCGCCCGGTGTGCCGGTGGAGATCACCATGCCGGCTTTGAGCGTGAGGTTGGCGGAGAAGAACGCCACGAGATCGGCCACCTTCCAGATCATGTTGGCCGTGGTGTTGTGCTGGCGCACCTCCTTGTTGACGCGGCTGCTGATCTCCATCGTCTGCGGGTCGCGCATTTCGTCGGCGGTGACGATGCACGGGCCCATCGGCGCGCTGGTGTCGAAGTTCTTGCTCGGGCCGACGATGTAGAACATCGAGCCGTCGGGCTTGAACATGACCTGGCGATCACGCGCGGTGACGTCGTTCATGATGGTGTAGCCGAATACGTGCTCGAGGGCGCGCTTCTTGGGGATATGGCGACCCGGCTTGCCGATCAGCACGGCTAGTTCCGCCTCGTAGTCGAGCTTCTTGGTGATCGAGCGATCGTAGAGGATGGTGTCGCGCGGCCCGCACACCGCCTGCGGCACCTTGACGAAGAATTCGGGCTCCTTGGGATCCACCTTGGGTTTCTCTTCGCGGTGGTCCCAGTAGTTCTCGCCGGAACACAGGATAATGCTCGGCTGCAGGGGCGCGGTGAGCTTCGCCTTGGACCGCGGCATGCGCCCCTTGCCGCCCTTGCGGCTTAGGCGTACGGCCTTGCGCGCGAGGCGCATTCCCTTGGGGCCGGCGGCAATGAGCGAAATCGTATCGCCGAGGATGGCGCGGTCCGCGGCGGCGGCCCTGCGATCACCCCCCAGTGCATCGATGAGGTCGACGATCTCGCCGCCGTCCTCGGCCCCGACACGGACGGTGCGGTCTCTCTTGAAGTTGACGAGTCTCATGTTAGTTCTCTCCTTAGATTCTGCTGCTGGATCGGTGTGCTCGCGTGCGCGGCGTACGAGAGGGGCGCCGGGGCGAGTGCGCGCGGCCCGGCGGCCCATCGGGTATGCGGATGCCCCCCCGTTGCCGCGGCCGGCTACTGCGGGAAGTTGATCTCCACCTTGACGCCGTTGGGATCGAGGAGGAAGACCTGGCGCAGGTTGGCGTCCTCGATGAAGCGTTCGTCGTAGGTGACGCCGTGGTCCTTCAGATGCTGCGTGAAACCGTCATAGTCGCTCGCCTCGAAGGCGATGTGATCGATCGGGCCCGTGCCTTGGCCGCGGTCCTCGCCGAGCTGCATCAAGTGGACGAGCGGACTGGCGCCACTGTAGAGCCACGCGCCGGGAAACTGGAAGGTGGGCCGCTTGCCGTCCTCGAGTCCGAGGACGCTGACGTAGAACGCGACCGTTTCGTCGAGCTTCTCCGTCACGATGTTGTAGTGGTCTAGCCTGTGGACCCCCATGGTGACCTCGTCGCGTTTCGCCTCGCCCAAACCGGCGAGGCGCTCATTCTGGTCGTGCCCCGACGCGGTGGCAACCGCAATCCGGGGAGTCGCCTCACTCGGCGGCGGCGTGCGCGGTCGTTGCCAACCCGTTGAGGTAGCCGACGACCTCGGCGCTGTCGAGCACGTCGCCATATTTGGCGTGCATGTCGTAGAGCGCCTGCTCGTGGGCGGCGGGCCAGCGGTCGCCGACGGCGTCGCGCACGATGATGGGACGAAAGCCGTACTGGATCGCATCCACCGCGGTGGCGCGGACGCAGCCACTCGTGGAGGCGCCCGTGATGATAACCGTGTCGATACGCTGCGAAACCAGGCGCGAGGACAGGTCGGTGCCGAAGAAGCTCGACGCGTACTTCTTCATCAGCAGGGCATCGCCCGGTCGCCGGTCGAGCCGTGGGTCGATCTCGACGGCGGGCGAGCCGGCGCGGAGCTCGTGCGCACCCTTGAGCTTGATCCCCCAGATGCCGGCATCGGCGAAATCGGGGTCATCGTACCAAACGGTGGTGAAAACGATCGGCACGCCCTTGGGGCGCGCCGCCGCGATGAGGCGGTTGTTGGCCTCGACGGGGCCGTCCATGTCGCACGCGAACTTGTAGCGCTTCTCGGTGAAGCCGCGGGTGATATCGACGATCAGAAGGGCCGGGCGCTCGCCGAAGCCGAGGCGCTCGCCGTAGCCGGCGCTCTTCATGGCCTTGTCCTGGCCCTCGAAACGCGCCGTGGTCATTGTCGCCCCCCCTCCGGCTGGCGCCCGGCGCGGCCGAGCCTCCCTCGTGGGGCAACAGTAGGGCCGAACCCGGCGCGCCGTCCACCGCCGAGTCGTTGTGCCCCGGCGGCCGCAAACCTATACTCGAACGCATTCGTCTTAGGGTGGAGCGATGCGGGCACAGAGCGATCTCGGCGGGCGCGAAGCCGGCGCCATCGACACGAGCGAGCACGAGCTCACCTTCTTCGAGAAGCGTGTCGATGCCCTGCTGCGCCTGCTTGCCGACCCGCCGCGCTCGCACTTTGCCGTCGACGCCCAGCGCCGCGTCATGGAGACCGTCCCGGAAGAAATGTACAAGAGCCTGTCCTACTACGAGCTGTGGATGGAATCGATCAAGCGTCTGGTCCTGGAGAAGGGACTGATCAACCCTAAGGCGCTCGAGAAGCGCGTGGCCGAAATCGAGGCCCGTATCGTGGCCGAACACGCGACCGGGGCCGCGGGCTGATGGCGGCGCGTTACAAGGCCGGCGACCGGGTGCGGGTCATGACCCGCGAGCACGAGGGCCACTGCCGCACGCCCTACTATCTGCGCGGCCGCAACGGCGTGATCGAGAGCGACCTCGGCGCGTACCGCAACCCCGAGGAGCTCGCCTACCATAGGCCCGGCCTGCCCAAGATCGAGCTCTATCGGGTGCGTTTCGATCAGGCGGACCTGTGGTCCGGCTACCCCGCCGCGGTGCGCGATTCGCTGGTCGCCGACATCTACGAGCACTGGCTGGAGCTGTCGTGAGGCGCCGGTAATGGCGGATGCGGCGAGCCACGGCCACGCGCACGAGGCGGTCGACGAAGGCGGTGGTCCACCGGGGCCCTACGAGATCCTCGAGCAGGCGGTGCGCGAGCTCCTCATCGAGGGCGGCCACCTCACGGCGGTCGATATCACCCGGCAGATCGCCGACATGGAATCGCGCACCCCAGCGCTCGGCGCCAAGGTGGTGGCGCGGGCCTGGGTCGATCCCGAGTTCAAGCGCTTCCTGCTGGCCGATGCCAAGGCGGCGGCCGAGAGCCTGAGCATCGACCTCAGCAACTCGCCCGGCCTGATCGCTCTCGAGGACACGCCCGAGCGCCACCACGTCATCGTCTGCACGCTGTGCTCGTGCTACCCGCGCAAGCTGCTCGGCATTCCGCCCGCGTGGTACAAGAGCCGGGCCTACCGATCGCGCGTCGTCATCAACCCGCGCGGCGTGTTGCGTGAGTTCGGCACCGAGCTGCCCGCGAACGTGGAGCTCAGCGTCGCCGACTCGACCGCCGACATGCGCTACATCGTCATCCCCTTGCGTCCCGAGGGCACGGAGGGCTTCTCCGAAGCGGAGCTCGCCAAGCTCGTCACCCGCGATTCTCTGGTCGGCGTGGCCCTCGCGCGCTCCCCCGACGACGTGGGGGCGGGCTAGGCGGTTGCCGGCACTGCCTCTTCGGCGCCCTTCAGGGCGCTGTCGTACGCGATGAGGACACCTGTGTCCATGCAGTGAACGTTGGCGCTATTCCGCTTAAACTCGCGGATACGGGAGTTGGCTATGCTCACAATCCTACTCGCCATCATTGCCGCAATTCTCGTCGTTCTTGGACCGCGGTTCATCACGACAACTGATCCGGCGCGGCAGGACTTGGCTCAGGCGGTTCGTCAGGGAGTGCGAGTTGTCGGCGTTCTTCTCATCCTCTTGATTGTGGCCTCTACTTCGTATGTCTTTGTAGGTGAGGATGAGACCGGCCTGAGGCACAAGATCTATTTCGGCGGTAACCTCGAGGCGGGTGCGATCATCGCCACCAATGGCGAAAAGAGTCCGCAGGCCGACATTCTGCCCCCGGGGTTCCACTTCGAGCCGTTCCTAAACGTCTTCTACGAAGTGGACGTGAGGCAGTTGGTCGAGATTCCGGAGGACCGCTACGGGTACATTGTTGCCGTCGACGGCCGACCGATGCGTCCGGACCAGACCTACGCCGACCCCTTTGCGGCCGGTGCAACCGCCAGGATGGTCAGTGATGCGACCTACTTCCTGAACCTTGGTGGGGGCCAAAAGGGACCACAAACTTCGGTGCTCACCCCCGGGAAGTACCGCATGAACCTTTACCTGTGGGACGTGGAAACATTCGAGGTTACCAACATCCCTAAGGGTTTTGTTGGAGTCATTAAATCGAACGTCTATTCCCGGGTCGAGTTTGGCAACCTGAAGACCGCCGCCCCGGCGGACTGTTCACCGACGAGAACGGAGCAGATCGGGGGCGGCGAGCTCGCGGTTCCGCTGGTCCCGGTGGGGTGCATCGGGTGTGGGTCTGGTATGGGTCTGGTATGGAAAATCTAAGTCATTGATTTAGTGCGTTTTTGTGTCGAGACGAACGGCCGAAAACGGCTATTCGTGACAATGGGCCGCTCCAAGGCAGGATTTTGTCACGACGGCAGGGTCGAGCAGGGGAAGGTGGGAACGCTCCGCACCGCCAGAAGCGGTACGATGCCGTGTCTCGAAACCCAACATCGGGAGCATTCCCATGGCAGTATCCCCGCCTCCGGCGCCTTCGTCCATCGATCTTTCCGGCCTGCCTCCTCGGGTCGTCGAGGCGGCCGCCCGGGTGCTCGCACTGTGTCGCGAGGAGCTTCGTTCCGAGCCGCGCCCCGAGGCGCCCGAGGAGGTCGAGTTGCGGGTGCGTGAGGCCACGAACGAGTTCGCTCGCGATGTCATGGGCGCCGTCATCGAGAACCGGGACGATGGCGCTTCCCGGATCGAGCGGGACGGGCAGAGCTGGTTCCGGGTCGCGGTGACGCCGAAGACGATCATGACCTCGCTCGGTCCGGTGACCTACCGGCGAGCGCGTTACCGCAGCGGCGCGAGCGGGGCATCGCCGGTGCCGGTCGACGAGAGCCTGGGCCTCGTCGACGATTACCTGACGCGGCCGGCGGCCGAGCTCGGTCTGCTGATGATGGGTCGCTGCACGGCCCGGGAAGCGGCGGCGTTCTTTGCGAAGACCGGCGCCATGACGCCGTCGGTGAGCGCCTGACCCTGAGCATGCACGAATGCTGGGAGAGCCTCGGCCCGGAGACGCTGGGCAGCATCCGTGAGGCCGAGGGCATACCGCAGGACGCGACCACCGCCTCGGTCTCCCTCGACGGCGTCATGGTGTCGCTGAGACCCGGCGAGGACGGTCGCGCCAAGGCCTCCTGGCGCGAGGCCGCCTGCGGCACGGTCTCCTTCCACGACGCCGAGGGCAAGCGCCTGAAGACCCTCTATCTCGGCCCCATGCCGGAGAGCGGCAAGCTCACGCTGAAGGCGCAGCTTGCAAGCGAAGTCGCACACATCAGGCGAGCACGCCCCGAGATCGGGATCGTCGCTATCGCCGATGGCGCCGCCGACAACTGGACCTTCCTGGAGACCCTGTCGCCCGAAACCGAGGTGATCGACTTCTGGCATGCTTGCGAACATCTGCAAACCGCGTCCGACCATGCCGTGGCGCCCGGCTGGTTCGAGAAGTACCGCGAGATCCTCCGTCACGATCCCCGTGGCGTCGCCAAGGTGATCCGGGCGCTGCGCCACCTTCGCGATGCCGCCGCTGCGCCGGACCGGGCCGAGACCGAGCGGGAACTCGCCTTCTTCCGCAAGCATCGCCATCGCATGCGCTACCACGCCCTGAAGGAAGAGGGCATCGCCATCGGCTCAGGCGTGGTCGAGGCTGCCAACAAGATCCCTGGTGACACAGCGCATGAAGCGCTCCGGCATGCGCTGGCGGATCGTCGGCGGACAGGCTGTTCTGACCTTCCGCGCCCTGATCAAATCCGGCCGCTTCGAGCGCGCATGGAAGGCCCTGATCAGCGCAACCGACACACCGGCCAACGACAACATCAGTCCACGTGCAGCAGCCATGGCAATCGCTGCCTGAACTCAACGAACCAAGCCGCAGACATCACTGCCATGCGAGACTCGCACCCTCCAAGAGAGAGAACTCCTTCTCCTGTGCCTTCAGGACATTGGATCTAAGCAACGTTGGCTTAAGAGATGCAGGAGAAATCGCGCGTTCTCTCCTGGTGCAAATCCCCACAAAAACATCCTTATCTGACATGAGGCGCATCACCTTTTCAGCCAGAGCCTTAGGCTCTGCAGCTTCGGCATGTTCCCATGAGAAATCCAAACTCGATTTTGACAATTGGTCAAAGTACAATAGGAACTTACCTACGACTCCTGCATCGTCATCAACAAAACTATGGCCCACAAAGGCACGAATCTTAGTCATTGGTGAGCCTCCCGCGCAAATCGCCACGCTTCCATGATGTGACTAAGTCCTTCAAGACCTCGACCAGGCGTGGACCTCGCTCGATAAGCGAGTCTGTCCGGTCATAAACCATGCCGCAAGAACGTTCGGAGACTAGGGTGTCCTTGATGCCGGCGAGGCCTCGGTCGTAGAGGGCCTCGATGTCGGCGACGACCTCGGCCTCGGGCGCGCCGTCGGGCTCGAACGTGCTCCACCATTCCACGATGCACGCATCGTCGCCCTCGGCGATCACGCGCATGGTGCTCGCGTAGCCCGCAACCGGTAGCGTTCCTTCGACGATGCTGTAGGAGAAGGTGCGCCCCGCCTCATCGTAGGCGTCGAGGCGTTCCTTGACCCGGCCATGCCCGACGAGCGTGCGCACGGCGCCGACGCCCTCGCCCTCCATCGTCGAGGTGGCGCCGCCGGGCAGCCATTTCGGTAGATCGTTGAAGCCGCGGATGAGCGCCCACACCTCGCCCGCGGGGCGGCCGATGCGTGCCGACTTCGATACTTTCGCCATTTCTCCGACTCCCTCGGCCCGTTGCAGGCAAAGCGTGCCAGATGGCCTGTAAGCCGGGTTCTGTCTCCGCTGTGCGCCGTGGCGCTCAGCGGGAGATGGCCATTCATCTGGGACGCCCGTCGCCGGACGCCTCGAGCGACCTACCCGGGCGACCGGCCCGAAAACCAGCCTGCCGCGAGGCTCTCGCCGCGCGGCGTGCCGCCCCTATGCGGTCTTGCTCCCGGTGGGGTTTACCATGCCGCCGCCGTTGCCGCCGGCGCGGTGCGCTCTTACCGCACCCTTTCACCCTTACCCGCTCGTCACGACCCTTTCAGGCCGAGGCTCGCGGGCGGTTTGCTTTCTGTGGCACTTTCCCTGGGGTCGCCCCCGCCGGGCATTACCCGGCACCGTGTTTCCGTGGAGCCCGGACTTTCCTCCCCCGCGCCGCGCGAAGCGACAGCGAAGGCGGCCATCCGGCCATCTGGCACCCATTGTACGTAGCGACCGCCCGAACCCCGGTCAAGGGGCGAAGCGATTGCGATCCCGGGTGTGGAAGCGCGGCCTCATAACGAGATCTGGCGAATCAGATCGTCGAGGCGGGCGCGGGTGTCGGCATCGGCGACGCCGTCGATATGGTCCTGCCTGAAGTGGCGCTGAAAGGCCGTGACGACGGCCGTCGTCTCGGCGTCGTGGGTGCCCGAGGGCGCGAGCGCGTAGCCGAAGCGCGCGAGCTTGCGCTGCAGCTCGCCGGCTCCGTATTCGGCCGCCGGCGCCAGCTCCGCGCGCGGCCACAGGCCGATGCCGGCGGCGGCGAGCCGGCGCCAATCGAACAGTTCACCCGGGTCCATGCGCCGGCTCGGCGCCACGTCCGCGTGCCCGAGCACGTGGCGCGGAGGGATCGGATGGCGCGCGAGGATGTCGCGGGCGAGATCCACCAGCGCCGCCATCTGCGCCTCGGCAAACGGCCGGTAGCCCCACTCGTGCCCGGGATTGGCGAGCTCGACCCCGATCGAGCGGCCGTTGACGTCGGCCGCTCCGGCCCACCTCGCCACGCCGGCGTGCCAGGCGCGCCGTTCCTCGGAAATAAGCCGATACGAGGTGCCGTCCTCGTCGATGAGATAATGGGCGCTCACCTTGGCTGCCGGGTCGCACAGCCGCGCCAACGCACCGTCGGTATCGGGCATCCCGGTGTAGTGCAAGATCAACATGTCGATCGCGGCGCCCGCAGGCCGCGCGGGCCGCGCATCGTGGTTGGGCGAGGCGCGCTCGATCACGCGGGCGTAGCTCTAGCCGCGGCCCGGCGCGGGTGCGGGCCGGGCCGCGGCCGCACCCTCGCGCACGATGATGATGCCGACCCCGGCGAGCGTGATCGCGCCGCCGATAACCATGGCCCAGCCGAAGAGGTCGCCCATGAACAGCACCCCGCCGATCACCGCGAACACGGGCGCGAGCAGTAGGAATGGGGTTACCAGGCCGACCGGGTAGCGCCGCAGCAGGTGGTACCAGCCGCCATGCCCCACCAGCGTGCCGATCAGGGCCGTGAACGCCAGCGCGCCGATGACCATGCCATCGGCGGTACGCAGCGCCTCGATTTGACCGTCCTCGAGGATGAACGACAGGATCAGCAGCTGCGGCACCGAGATGACGGCGATCCAGCCCTGTAGGTTGACGACGTCGACGGCATGGCTGCGCCGTATCATGATGACGCCGACCCCCATCGCCAAAGCGCCGAGCACGACGAACGCGAGCGATACCAGGTTGTCGAACACGCTGGGATCGAAGGTGATGAACATCACCCCCGAGAACGCGAGCACGAGACCGGCCAGGCGCCACAGCCCGACCCTTTCCTTGAGAAAGACGGCCGCGAGCAGGGTCGCGAACGGGATGTACAACTGCGCGCCGATGGCCACGGACGAGATGCCGGACGCGAGCTTGAGGCCGATGAACATGAACGCGAAGTGAAAAACGCCGATGACCATGGCGAGCCGCACCAGCTGCCCCATGCGCCCGGGCTGGAGGCGCATGAAGGCGGCCACCGCAAGCGCCACGACAGCGAACCGCAACGCGGTGAAGAACAGCGCCGGAAAATGATCGACGCCGATCTTGCCCGCCATGACGTTGACGGCAAAGACGACGTTGACGAGGATCGCGAGCCCGATGTGTCGGGGCTTCACGGCGCCGGCCCGCGGCCGGCCGTTGCGGCGGCCGTTCGTGCACGCCGTACCACCGCTATTTGAGGCCTCGTTGCGCGCTTACGCGGTCGTAGGCGTCGTTGATCGCCGCCAGCTTGTCGTTGGCGACGTCGATAAACTCCTGCGGCAGGCCCTGGGCGATCAGCCCATCGGGGTGATTCTCGCGGATGAGCTGGCGATAGGCTTTTTTCAGCTCCGCGTCCGAAACCTCGTGCGCGACGCCGAGAACGACGTAGGGATCGGCCTCGTCGGGTCCGAGATGGCTCGCGCGGATACGCGCGAAGGCGGCGTCGCCGAAACCGAAGATGGCGGCGACCCGGCGCAGGTAGTCGATCTCCTTGGGGTGGACGACGTTGTCCGCCTTGGCGATATGGAAAAGGCCGTCGAGAAGGTCCTCGAGCACGGCCGGGTTGTCCTTGAACAGGCCCGCGATCTGGCGCGCGTAGGGCTCGAACCCGTGGGCGTCGCGGCGCGCCCGGTCGAACAGGCGACCGACGTTCCGCATCTCGTGGGGCGGTACGTGAAACACCTGCTTGAAGGCGGCGACCTCGTCGTCGGTGACGACGCCGTCGGCCTTCGCCATCTTGGCCCCGAGGACGACAACGGCGATGGTGAAGGCGATCTCCTTGGTCGCATCGGGGCTTTCAGGCTCGGCGCGCATGCGATCGATGGCGTGGCCGGCGAAGCCGCCGATCAGCGCACCGAGCGGACCGCCGAGCGCGAAGCCCACGGTTCCGCCGAGAATTTTGCCCCAGATGGTCATGATCGCGCGCGTATCGTCCGCATCGGGCGGAGCTGCCGCGCCCACCGCAACTTACTCCCTTCGCCGCGCGCGCGCCAGACGCGTACCCGTGGCGCGCCCCGCGGCTGCACCGACCGGTGCCGTGCGGTATAGTAGCAGTCGTCCGGGGCTCGCGCGGCGCGCCACGGGCCGGCGGTGGGGCTGTGCATGGACTTCCTGATCGAGTTTTGGGCCTACCTCAGGGCGCGCAAGAAGTTCTGGCTGCTGCCGCTGTTCGCCATGCTGCTGCTGTTCGGCGGCCTCGTCGTGCTGAGCCAGGGCTCGGCCGTGGCCCCCTTCATCTACACGATCTTCTGACGTCCGCGCGTGCGCGTCCTCGGCGTCTCCGCGTTCTATCACGACAGCGCCGCCGCGCTCGTCGAGGACGGGCACATCGTGGCGGCCGCGCAGGAGGAGCGCTTCACCCGCCGCAAGCACGATGCCCGCTTTCCCCGGCACGCCATCGCGAGCTGCCTCGCACACGCGGGCCTCGAGCTCGCCGACGTCGACCACGTCGCCTTCTACGACAAGCCGTTCATCAAGTTCGAGCGCCTCGTCGAGACCTACCTGGCGTTCGCGCCCAGGGGCTATCGCTCGTTCCGCATGGCGATGCCGCTGTGGCTCAAGGAGAAGCTGTTCCAGAAGCGGCTGCTGCGTAGCGAGCTCGCGCGCTTCGATCCCGACTTCGATGCCCGCGCCAAGCTCCTGTTCACCGAGCATCACCAGAGCCACGCCGCCAGCGCCTTCTTCCCCTCGCCGTTCGACGAGGCCGCCGTACTGACCATGGACGGGGTCGGGGAATGGGCGACCACGTCGGTCGCGGCCGGCCACGGCAATCGGCTCGACATGCTGCGTGAGATTTATTTCCCCCACTCGCTCGGCCTGCTCTACTCCGCCTTCACCTATTACACGGGCTTCAAGGTCAATTCCGGCGAACACAAGGTCATGGGCCTGGCACCCTACGGCGAGCCCAAATACACCCAGACCATCCTCGACCACCTGATCGACCTCAAGCCCGACGGCACCTTCCGCCTCGATCAGTCCTATTTCGACTATTGCACCGGGCTGGCGATGACGAACCCCAAGTTCGACGCGCTGTTCGGTGCGCCGGCGCGCGATCCGGCCGCGCTGGTGACGCAGCGCGACATGGACCTCGCGGCATCGATCCAGGCCGTGTGCGAGGAAGTCGTTCTGCGCCTCACCCGGGCGCTCCATGAGGACACCGGGGCGAAATACCTGTGCCTCGCAGGCGGTGTGGCGCTCAACTGCGTCGCCAACGGCAAGGTCCTGCGCGACGGCCGGTTCGAGCGGCTGTGGGTCCAGCCCGCGGCGGGCGATGCCGGCGGTGCGCTCGGGGCCGCGCTGTGCGCGACCCACCTGCTCAACGGCGCGCCGCGCCAAACCAACGGTGCCGACGCCATGCAGGGTGCCTTCCTCGGGCCCGGCTTCGCCCAGGACGACATCGAGGCGCGGCTCGGCGAGGTGGGAGCGCGGTTTGAGGTGCTTGAGGATGCGGCGCTCATCGATTCCTGCGCGCGCGCACTGGCTGCGGGCGAGGCCGTCGGGTGGTTCCAGGGCCGCATGGAGTTCGGGCCGCGGGCGCTCGGCGGGCGCTCGATCCTCGGCGATGCCCGCTCGCCGACCATGCAGTCGGTGCTTAATCTCAAGGTCAAGTTCCGCGAGTCCTTCCGCCCCTTCGCGCCTTCGGTGCCGCGCGAGGACGCGGCCGAGTGGTTCGAGCTCGACGAGGACAGCCCCTACATGCTGATCGTGGCGGCGGTCGCGGAGGCACAGCGCCGCGCCATGACCAATGCCGACCAGGCGCTGTTCGGCATCGACAAGCTCAACGTGCCGCGCTCGACGATCCCGGCCGTCACCCACGTCGACCACTCGGCCCGTATCCAGACCGTGCACAGCGAAACCAACCCGCGCTATCACGCGCTACTGACCCGCTTCAAGGAGCTCACCGGTTGCCCGGTCCTGGTCAACACGAGCTTCAACGTGCGCGGCGAACCCATGGTGTGTACGCCCGAAGATGCCTTCCGCTGCTTCATGGGCACCGACCTCGATGCGCTCGCCATCGGCGACTGCTACCTGCGCAAGCTGGACCAGGACCCGGCGCTCGCGCGCGACTACAAGAACACCTTCGCGCCCGACTAGGGGTGGTGATCCAACAGTTGAACCCGCATGCCACCCCCGCCCCAGCCCTCCCCCATCAAGGGGGAGGGTGACGAAGCTCGGAGGGTTCGTTGTCCACGGGCGATCGTAGCGCGCCGGCCCGACCGGCTCCAACATCCCCTCCCCCCTTCGTGGGGCAGGGTTAGGGAGGGGGGCCCCGACCGGCGAGCCTCGCGGATGATGGCCAAGGGAAATCTGCTCCTCGTTGCCGCGAGCCTCGTCCTCGCCCTCGTGGTCGGCGAGGTCGTGTTGCGGCTGCTCGGCATCTCGTACCCCGAGATCAACCGTCTCGACCCTGTCCTCGGCTGGTCGCCGCGGCCGGGTCTCGCCGGGACCTATGCGTTCGAGGGAAGGACGCACATTCGCATCAACGATGCCGGCTTTCGCGACGAAGCGCATGCGCTCGCCAAGCCCCCCGGCACGCTGCGCGTCGCGGTGCTCGGCGACTCCTTTACCGAGGGCCGTGAGGTGGCGCTCGAGGATACTTTCTGGAAGGTCGCCGAGCGCAAACTGAGTGACTGCGTCGGCGCGGTCGAGGTCCTGGGCTTCGGGGTCAACGGCTACGGCACCGCGCAAGCCGCGATCGTGCTCGAAACCCGCGTGTGGCCCTACTCCCCGGACGTCGTGATGCTCGCGTTCTTCACCGGCAACGACGTGGCCAACAACAGCCGCGCCCTCGACGGCCATCCCGACCGCCCCTACTTCGTCCTGCGCGACGGCGCGCTCGTGGTCGACGACGGCAACCTGCGTTCGGCCCGCTTCCGCACCAAGAAGACCTGGTCCGATCTAAAACACGCGCTCCACAACGCGTCGCGCACCCTGCAGGTGGCGCGCCAAGCCTACCGGCGGGTGCGTGGCGGCAGTGCGGCGGGTGGCGATGTCCTCGATCAGCTTGGCGCGGGCCTCGGCGCCGAACTCTACCGCGAGCCCACCGGGCCGTGGCGCGAGGCCTGGCGCGTCAGCGAGGCACTCATCGCGCACATGCGGGACGCCGCCGCGGCGCGTGACGCCGATTTCTGGCTGGTGACGTTGACGAACCCCATTCAGGTCTATCCGGATGCCTCGGTGCGCGACACCCGTCGCCGCGCTCTTGGGGTCGAGAGCCTCGACTATCCCGACCGGCGGCTCGCCGAATTCGCCGCCGTGCGCGGCATCCCGGCCATCACGCTCGTGGAGCCTCTACGCCACTACGCCGAAGCCAACGCCGCTCGCCTGCACGGCTCCAAGTCCTTCGCCGGCGGCCACTGGAACGCCCGCGGCCACCGCGTCGCAGGCGAGGTGATGGCCGCCCGCCTGTGCGCCGCCTATGGCGAGTGGGGCGGATCATGACCCAGGGCGGCTGGCAGTTCTGGATCGACCGCGGCGGCACCTTTACCGACGTCGTCGCGCGCGCACCCGACGGGCGCGTGAAGACGGCGAAGCTGCTCTCGGAGGGGCCGCGCTACCGCGACGCGGCGCTCCAGGGCATTCGCGAGGTTTTGGGGATCGAAGCGGGCGAGGCGATCCCCGCGGCACGCATCGACGCGGTCAAGATGGGCACCACGGTGGCGACGAACGCCCTGCTCGAGCGCAAGGGCGAGCGCTGTGCGCTGGTCATCACCCGCGGCTTTGGCGATGCGCTGCGTATCGGCGATCAGAACCGGCCGCAGCTGTTCGCCCACCACATCGTGCTGCCGGAACTGCTGTACGAGCGCGTGATCGAGATCGACGAGCGCGTCACCGCGGCGGGCGAGGTGCTGACGCCGGTCGATCGCGACGGCGCCCGGCGCGCGCTCGAGGAGGCGCATGCCGCCGGCCTGCGGGCGGCCGCGATCATATTCATGCACGGCTACCGCTACCCGGCGCACGAGAGCGCCGTCGCGGAGATCGCGCGCGAGGTCGGCTTCACGCAGCTATCGGTGAGCCACGAGGTGAGCCCGCTGATGAAGCTGGTGGGCCGCGGCGATACCACGGTCGTCGATGCCTACCTCACGCCGCTGCTGCGGCGCTACATCGACGGCGTCGCCGAGGAGCTCGCCGGCGCGCGCCTGATGTTCATGCAGTCGAACGGCGGCCTCGCCGACGCCCAGCGCTTCCGCGGCAAAGACGCCATCCTGTCGGGCCCGGCCGGCGGCATCGTCGGCGCCGCGCGCACCAGCGCGGCCGCGGGGTTCGCCAAGATCATCGGCTTCGACATGGGCGGGACCTCGACGGACGTCTCACACTTCGACGGCACCTTCGAGCGTGCCTACGAGACCGAGGTCGCGGGCGTGCGCTTGCGCGCGCCGATGATGGCGATCCATACGGTGGCGGCGGGCGGCGGCTCGATCCTCAACTTCGACGGCGCGCGCTACCGGGTCGGCCCCCGCTCCGCCGGAGCCGAGCCGGGCCCGGCCTGCTACCGCCGCGGCGGACCCCTCACCGTGACCGACGCCAACCTGTGCGTCGGCAAGCTCGATGCCCGGTTCTTCCCGGAGGTGTTTGGCGCCGCAGGCGATGAGCCGCTGGACGGCGCGGTGGTGCGGGCCAAGTTCGAGGAACTTGCCGCCGAGATCGGCGCCGCGACGGGGGTTGTGCCGGCACCCGAACAGGTCGCCGATGGCTTCCTCGCCGTCGCCGTCGACAACATGGCGAACGCGATCAAGAAGATCTCGATTCAGCGCGGCCATGACGTTTCGGAGTACACACTGTGCTGCTTCGGCGGCGCCGGCGGCCAGCATGCGTGTCGCGTGGCCGACGCCCTCGGCATGACCACCGTGTTCGTCCACCCCCATGCCGGGGTGTTGTCGGCCTACGGAATGGGTCTCGCCGATGTCGCGGCGATGCGCGAAAGGACGGTGGAGGCGACGCTCGATGAAGCGGCGCTGACCGCGCTCGAGGACACGCTCGACGAGCTGGCGGCGGTGGCGGCAGCCGAGTTGCGCACGCAAGGCGTCGCCGAGGACGCACTGCGCATCGAGCGCCGGGCCCACGTCCGTTACGCCGGTACCGACGCGCCGCTCGTCGTCCCGTTCGGGACCCTCGAGGAGATGCGCGCAGGATTTGAGGAGGCCCATCGCGCGCGCTTTGGGTTCATCGCGCCCGACAAGGCCCTGATCGTCGAGGCGGCGTCGGTGGAAGCGATCGGTGCCGCCGATACGGGAGCGGGGCCCGCGGCCGTACCTGGCGACGGCGAACCGGCGGTCCTGGCGCGTACGCGCTTTCATTCGGAAGGCGCGCATCACGAGGCGGGTGTAGTGGCCCGCGCGAGCATGGGCCCCGGCCGCAACGTTGCCGGTCCCGCCATCATCGTCGAGCCCCACGGCACCAACGTCGTCGAAGCCGGCTGGCAGGCCGAGCAGACGGCGCGCGGCGACCTGGTTCTGACCCGCATCGCGGCGCGCCCGATGCGGCGTGCCCTCGGCACCGAGGCGGATCCGGTGATGCTCGAAATCTTCAACAACCTGTTCATGTCGATCGCCGAGCAGATGGGCGTTACGCTGGAGCACACGGCGCACTCGGTCAACATCAAGGAGCGGCGCGACTTCAGCTGCGCGCTGTTCGACCCCGAGGGTCGTCTCATCGCCAACGCACCGCACATGCCGGTACACCTCGGATCGATGGGCGAGAGCGTCAAGACCATCATCCGCGAGCGCCGCGCCGACATGGGCCCGGGCGATGTGTACATGCTCAATGCGCCCTACAACGGGGGCACGCACCTGCCGGACGTCACCGTGATCCGGCCCGAGTTCGCGCCGACCGGCGAGGTCCTGTTCTACGTCGGTGCGCGCGGCCATCACGCCGACATCGGCGGCATCACGCCGGGCTCGATGCCGCCGGCGAGCCGTAGCGTCGAGGAGGAGGGAGTCCTGATCGACACCTTCAAGCTGGTCGAGGGCGGCCGCTTCGACGAGGCCGGAGCAGCAGCCCTGCTCGGCGCCGGCCCGTGGCCCGCACGAAACCCGGCGCAGAACATCGCCGATCTCAAGGCCCAGGTGGCGGCGTGCGAAAGCGGCGTGCAGGAGCTGCGGCGCATGGTCGCCCATTTCGGCCTCGACGTGGTGCGCGCCTACATGCGCCACGTCCAGGACAACGCCGCGCAATCGGTACGCGCGGCGCTCGATCGGCTGAGTGACGGGACCTGCACCTATCCGCTCGACGACGGCAGCGCCATCCACGCGCGCATCGCGCTCGATCGGGGGCGCGGCCGTGCGACCATCGACTTCACCGGCACCTCGGCGCAGCACCCCGGCAACTTCAACGCGCCGCGCGCGGTGACCCGGGCGGCAGTGCTCTACGTCTTCCGCACGCTTGTCGACGACATCCCGCTGAATGAAGGCTGCCTGGAGCCGCTCGACATCGTCATTCCCACGGGCTCGATGCTCGACCCGGCCTACCCGGCGGCCGTCGTCGCCGGCAACGTCGAGACCAGTCAGGCGATCACCGATGCGTTGTTCGGCGCGCTCGGCATCATCGCGGGGGCGCAGGGGACGATGAACAATTTCACCTTCGGCAACCCGCGCTGGCAATATTACGAGACGATCGCCGGCGGCTCGGGCGCAGGACCCGGCTTCGACGGCGCGCCCGCCGTCCACACCCACATGACGAACTCGCGCCTGACCGACCCCGAGGTGTTGGAGTGGCGCTTCCCGGTGCTGCTGGAGAGCTTCGCCATTCGGCGCAGCTCGGGCGGGACGGGACGCTTTCGCGGCGGCGACGGCGCGCTGCGCCGCATCCGCTTCCTCGAGCCGATGACCGCGGCGATCCTATCGAGCCACCGCGTCGTGCCGCCGCCAGGCGCCGGCGGCGGTAGGCCCGGCGAGGTCGGGCGCAACTGGATCGAGCGCGCCGACGGCACCCTCGAAGAGCTCGCGGGCACGGCCGAGGTCGAGATGGACGTGGGCGATGTATTCGTTATCGCCACCCCCGGCGGCGGCGGCTACGGCACGCCGGAGTAGGCGCGCGAGCGCCCCTGTTTTCAAGCGGCGAGGAAAACGCCTAGTCTGGCGGCACCCGACCCAGCAACGCACGAGTCTCCCATGGACACGCTTCTGATCACCGGGGCCAATCGCGGCCTTGGGCTCGAATTCGTTCGGCAGTACGCGGGCGCCGGTTGGCGCGTCCTCGCCTGCTGCCGCGACCCAGCGCAGGCCGACCCGCTCACCGCGCTGGCCGGGGGCGCGGGCGGCGTCGCGGTCCATGCGCTCGACATCGACGACCACGCAGCAATCGCTGCGCTGGCAGATGCGCTGCGCGACGAGACCATCGACGTGCTGATCAATAACGCGGGCGTCATGCCGCTCTACCAGGCGTTCGGGCACACCGACTATGCGCGATGGGCGAAGACGATGTGGACCAACGTCTTTGCGCCGATGAGGATGGCCGAGGCCTTTGCGCCTCACGTGGCGCGGAGCCGGCGCGGTGTTCTCGCCACCCTCTCCAGTGGCCTCGGCAGCATCGCCAATGCCCGGGGCGACGGCGCGCTCGCCTACCGCACCTCGAAGGCGGCCCTCAACATGGTGGTGCGCATGATGGCGGATGCCCTGGCGCCGCGCGGCATCATCGCCGTGGCGCTGACGCCGGGCTGGGTCGCGACCGACATGGGGATCGCGAGCCTGCATGACCGCGACGAGGAGGGGCGCGTGCTCAAGCCCGACGCGAAGCTCGCCGATATGCTCACACCGGAGGTCAGTATCGCCGGCATGCGCGGGGTGATCGACGGGCTCGCGGCCGCCGACGCCGGGCGTTTCATCCGCTATGACGGAACCGACGTCCCCTGGTAATCGAAGGCTTTGACGCCGCGCGGCGGCGCGATTAACCTCGCCTGCCATGGACACGATGCTGATTAGCGGCGCCAATCGCGGCCTCGGCCTCGAGTGGGTGCGGCAGCTGGACGAAGCGGGCTGGCGCCTCCTCGCCTGCTGCCGCAATCCCGCCGGGGCCCAGGAGCTCAACGCCATCGCCGCCGCCTCCAAGGGCCGCGTCAGCGTGCATCCCCTCGACATCGACGATCACGCGAGTATCGATGCGCTGGCCGCTGAACTCGGCGGCGAGGCCATCGACGTGCTCGTGAACAACGCCGGCGTCCTACCCACGCGCGACGTATTTGGTGCCACCGACTACGCCAAGTGGGACGCCGTCCTGCGCACCAATCTCTTCGGCACCATGAAGATGTGCGAGGCCTTCGCGCCGTACGTCGCGCGCGGCCGGCGCAAGATCATCCTCAACATGACGAGCACGCTGGGCTCGGTGTCCTCGACGGGCAGCGAGTACATCGAGTGGGGCGACAACAAGCACGTCTATCGCTCGAGCAAGGTGGCGATCAACCTGATCACCAAGGAGCTCTCGGGCTACCTTAAGGGCGATGGCACTACGGTCGTGTCGATCAACCCGGGGTGGTCCAACACCGAGATGGGCCGGGCCGACCTCGATCCGGGCCAGACCGAAGACCTGCTGATCGCTCCGTCAGAGAGCATCCAGGGCATGCGCAAGATCATGGATTCGCTGACTCCCGCCGATTCCGGCCGCCTCTACTGGTGGCACGGCGAGGAGTTCCCGCCCTAGAGCAGCGGCATGCCCACGGCGCTCATCACCGGGGCGAACCGCGGCCTCGGCCTTGAATTCGCGAAGCAGTACGCGAGCGATGGCTGGCGCGTGTTCGGTGGCGCGCGCGATCCCGACCGCGCCGATGCACTCAACCGGCTCGCCGAGGCGAGCGCGGGCCGGTTATCGGTGCACGCGCTCGACGTTACCGATCTCGGCGGTGTCGACCGGCTCGCCAGTGCCCTCGGGGGCGAAGCGATCGACCTATTGTTGAACAACGCCGGCGTCTCGGGCGGCTGGCCGCAGGTGTTCGGCAAGATCGACTACGTGGAGTGGCAGGAGGTGCTGCGGGCGAACCTCCTCGGGCCGACGAAGATGATCGAGGCCTTTATCGATCACGTCGCACGCAGCGAGCGAAAACTGGTCGTCACGGTGTCGAGCCGCATGGGAAGCATCACCGAGGCGCCGGGCGGCGCCTATCTGTACCGGTCGAGCAAGGCGGCCGTAAACGCGGTGACGCGCAACCTCGCCCGCGACCTCGACGGCCGGGCAACCGCGGTGGTCGTCCATCCGGGCTGGGTGCGGACCGACATGGGTGGCAAGAACGCGGCTTTGAGTACGACCGAGAGCGTCACCGCCCTGCGCGCGGTGATCGCCGAGCTTGGCCCCGGCGATTCGGGCCGCTATCTCAACTACGACGGAAGCGAAATTCCCTGGTAGCGGGCCGCGCCGCCACCTCTCGAATACCCGCCGCGGCCTTCAAGTAGGACCCCCCATGGACCTCCATATTCTCCTTCCGGCCTGGGGCTCCTACTTCCGCAAGCTCACGCAGAACTACGTCCTGCCGTCGCACCTGTCGGCCAACAACCTGCCCGCGATCGCCAAGGACGTCGCCGTCAGTTACCGCATCTACAGCACGCAGACCGACTATCAGGCCATCGTTCGCGAGGCGCCCGGCCTGATCAAGCGGCTCGCCGACTTCGCCAAGATCGACTGGGTTCCGCTCCCCGACGAGGTGTCCTTCACCCGAGAGCCAGGGAGCGACAAGACCGATCAGACCAAGAACATCCGCGCGATGGACCGCTACGACATGAGCAAGTTCAACCTGCAGTCCGCGTGCTATTTCGACGGTATCCGTGCGGGCGCGGCGGCGGACGCGGCGCTGGTCATCGCCACCGCCGACGTCGTCTACGCGGACGGCACCTTCCCCGCGATCGTCGAGCTGCTGGAGTCGGGGGCACGTGGTATCTGCTTCGCGCCCTTCGACATGGTTCACGAGCCCGCGGCGCATCGTATTGCCGAGAAATTCGCGCGCCCTGAAGAGTTCTCTATCACGGTGCCGCCGCGCGACCTTGTGCGGCTTGCGCTCGACTGCCTGCATCCGAGCGTGGCCGGCGCCTTCGTCGATTCGGAGTGGTTCCCGCAGTGGAAACACAACCTCCTGTGGCACGTCGGTGACGGCGGTTTGGTCCAGAGGTGGTTCGCCATGCACCCGCTGGCCATCCGGCCGACCCGTCATGCTGAACCGCAGGCGAACGACCAGATCGACGGCGGCTTTATCTTCACCGTCATCCCCGAGCTCGAGCGCATCCACGTGGTCGGCGACAGCGACGCGATCTGCGCCGGATGCCTGGCACCAGCCGACTACTACTATGGCCGTCCCGAATCCGAGAACCGGTTCTCAACCGCGACCCTGGCCGAGGTGTTGCGGGAATTGAAGCGCAAGCTGTTCCGGCACTACCCGGAGATCGATTTTTTCGCACGCCACAAGGTCCTGTTCCACGCCGATCCGGTGACGCCGGCGTGGCAGCCCGTAATCAATGAATCCGAACGCGTGATCGCCGCGGTCATGGACGCCTACGCCCAGACCACATAGAAGCAGCCCGTCGGTAGGCTCGGCTTTTGGCGGTTCGCGAATCGCGCTATGCTACGTGAACGATGCGCCCCTAGCGGAGGATGCCATGGCGCTCGCGGAAGCATTCCCACCCGGCAACGGAAGCAACGCCCTCGGCGAAGGGCTCGAGGCGACGCAACGGCCGCTCGACGAGGCGCGCCACCTGCCGGCCTACATCTACACCTCGCCCGAGCTGTTCGAGATCGAGAAGCAGAAGATCTTCATGAAGGACTGGCTCGCGGTGGCCCGCGCCGAGGAGGTCGAGAAGCCCGGCGACTACATGACCTTCAACATCATGGGCGAGCCCATTGTCGTTGCGCGGAACCACGCCGGCGAGCTCAACGCCTTCTACAACGTGTGCGCCCACCGCGGCGTCGAGGTCGCCGCCGGCGAGGGCAACCTCAAGCACTTCCAGTGCCCCTACCACGCCTGGACCTACGACTTATCGGGCAAGCTTCTGGGCGCGGCCTACATGGACGACGTCAAGGGCTTCGACGCGGGCGACTGCCGCCTGCGCCCGCTCCGGCTCGGCGTCTGGGAGGGCTGGGTGTTCGTGAACTTCGATGAGCACGCGGCACCGCTCGCCGATTTCGTCGCCGAGTTCGCGGAGGAGTTCGGCGTCTTCCAGCAGGGCCGCTGCCGGCTCCTGCCCGGCAAGATCGAGACCGTCCTCAATTGCAACTGGAAGCTCGTCAACGAGAACTTCGTCGACGTCTATCACCTCATCACCCTGCACGGCGACACGCTCACCGATTGGCCACGGCCCGAGAATTACGAATACCGGCGCATGAAGCATGGCGGCTACGCCACCTTCTACGAGGCGCAAGCCGCGGCGACGGACCCCGACAAGATCTTCGACACGGCGCCGTGGCTCACCGAGTGGATGGAGGGCAAGGATCCGGTGCGCTACATGGGTGCGGGTTTCCTGACGCCCAACTTCACGACCTTCGCCCGCCCCTACGGGGTCTCGCAGATCATCGTCTGGCCCCTATCGCCCGGACAGTGCCGCATCGTTCAGTACCGGACGTTCCCGGAGGCCTATTTCGACCTCCCTGATTTCGAGGAACGAAAGCCCACCTACGATCTCATGCTGGAGATCCTCGAAGAGGACCGGCCGATGATCGAATCGCTGCAGAAGGTGATGAGCTCGGGCGCCTTCGAGCCCGGCCGCATGTCGAGCGGCGAGTTTCTCGTCCACAACTACATCAACGACTATCTGGAGCGCATGTTCGGCGATTGAGGACCTCGCGGCTCACGCCGAGAAGTACTTCGCCTGGGGGTGGTGGATGACGATCGCCGAGGTCGATTGCTCGGGATGGAGCTGGTCCTCCTCGGCCATGGCGATGCCGAGGCGCTCCGCGCCGAGGAGTTCGAGCAGGACGCGCTGATCGCCGAGATTGGGGCACGCGGGATAGCCGAAGGAGTAGCGTGAGCCGCGATAGCCTTGCTTCAGGAGCTTGTCGATCTCGCGCTCGTCCTCGTGGCCGAAGCCGAGGTCGCCGCGAATCCGCTTGTGCACGTACTCGGCCAGCGCCTCGGTGACCTCGACCCCGAGGCCGTGGAGATAGAGGTAGTCCTGGTAGCGGTCCTCGGCGAACCAGGCGCGCGCCACCTCCGACGCGCGCTGCCCGATGGTCACGACCTGCAGACCGATCACGTCCGTCTCACCGGAGTCGACGTCGCGCAGGAAATCGGCGATGCACAGGCCGCCGGAGCGATCCTGGCGCGGCAGCGCAAAGCGCGCGACCTCGCGGGCGCCGTCCTCGAACAGGATGATGTCGTTGCCCTCGGCCGCCGCCCGCCAATAGCCGTAGCAGGCGCCGGCGTGGATGATGTCCTCGCGATTGGCGATCTCGATCATACGATGGAGAATCGGTCGAACCTCGCGCTCCGCCCACGCACGAAATTCCTCGCGGTCGCGCCCGGCCTTGCGAAAGCCCCACTGGAACTGGAACAGCATGGTCTCGTTGATGTAAGGCAGGAGTGCCTTGAGCGGCACCCGCTCGACCAGGCGCGCACCCCAAAAGGGCGGCTCCGGCACCTCGATGCCGTTCGTGAGCTCGGCGCGCTTGAGCCGTATCTCCTCGAGGTCGACGGGCCGCTGTAGCGCCTCGGGTGCGGCTTGGCCGAGCCGGCGGCGATTGCGTGAGGGGCGCTGGTCGCGCTTCTGCGTTGCCTCGGCGACGTGATCGGCGAAGGTGCCGCTCTTCACCTTTTCCATGAGGCCGAGCCCGTCGAAGGCATCGCGCGCGTAGGCCACCAGCCCCGTCCCGTAGGTCTGCGCGCAATCTTCCTCGACGTAGGCGCGGGTCAGGGCGGCACCGCCGAGCAGGACCGGCAGATCGAGCCCGGCGCGGGTCATCTCGACGAGATTGTCGCGCATCACCACGGTCGACTTGACGAGCAGCCCGGACATGCCGATAGCGTCGGCGCCGTGTTCGATCGCCGCCGCGATGATATTGGCGATCGGCTGCTTGATGCCGAGATTGATCACGCGATAGCCGTTGTTGGTGAGGATGATGTCGACCAGGTTCTTGCCGATGTCGTGCACGTCGCCCTTGACCGTGGCGACGACGAGGGTGCCCTTCTCCTGGCCCTCGACCCTCTCCATGTGCGGCTCGAGATGGGAGACGGCCGCCTTCATCGTCTCGGCCGATTGGAGCACGAACGGCAGCTGCATCTTGCCAGCGCCGAACAATTCACCGACCACCTTCATGCCGTCGAGGAGGAAGGTGTTGATGATATCGAGCGCCGGGGTCTCGGTGAGCGCCTCGTCGAGGTCGCCTTCGAGGCCGCGCCGGTCGCCGTCGATGATGCGATGCGTGAGGCGTTCGCCGACGTTCGCCGGCGGCTCCTTCGCCGCTTTTGGCGCGGCCGCGCGGTCCTCGAACAGCGCGAGGTATGCATGCAGCGGATCGTAACCCTCGCGCCGGCGATCGTAGATCAGGTCCTCGGCGACCGTGACCTCCTCGGCGGGAATCGCATGCAGCGGTAGAATCTTGCCGAAGTGGAGGATCGCCGAGGTGAGGCCGCGCTTCAATGCATGGTCGAGATAGACCGAATTGAGCACCTGGCGCGCCGCGGGCGCGAGCCCGAAGGAGATGTTCGACAGCCCGAGCACGATCTGACAACGCGGCAGTTCCCCGGCGATGCGCTCGATGGCATCGAGCGTCCATAGGCCGAGCTTGCGATCGTCCTCGTTGCCCGTGCAGATGGTGAACGTCAGCGGATCGAAGAGGAAGTCCGAGGCCGGTAGTCCGTGAGTACCGCAAGCGAAGTCGTGGAGGCGATGGGCGAGCGCGACCTTGTCCTCGGTGGTCTTGGCCATGCCCTCCTCGCCGATGGTCAATGCGATCACCGCGCTGCCGAAGCGGCGTGCGAGCTCGAGCCGCTTTGCCGCGGGCTCCTCGCCATCCTCGAAGTTGATCGAGTTGATGATCGCCTTGCCGCCGTAGAGCTTCAGCGCCGCCTCGATCACTTCGAGCTCGGTCGAATCGATGATCAGCGGCGCATCGACCGCGCCCCGCATGCGCCCCACCAGCTCGCACATTTCGCCGCGCTCGTCGCGGCCGACAAAGGCGGTGCAGACGTCGAGCGCGTGCGAGCCCTCGCGCACCTGATCGCGCCCGATGGCGACGCAACTATCCCAATCCTGCGCCTCCTGGGCCTCGCGAAACTTCTTCGACCCGTTGGCGTTGCAGCGCTCGCCGATCGACAGGTACGCGTTTTCCTGTCGCATCGGCACCTGGCTGAACAGCGACGCCACCGCCGGCACCCAGTGCACGCTCCGGCGCGCAGGTCGCGGCCGCCGCGCGCCGTTGTCGAGGCCGGCGAGCATGGCGTCGAGCGCGGCGATGTGCTCCACCGTGGTGCCACAGCAGCCGCCGACCATATTGACGCCGTCCTCGACGATGAAGCGCTCGAGCCACTTGGCGATCTCGGGCGGCGTCAGCGGATAGTGGGTCTTTCCGTCAACCAGCTCGGGGAGGCCAGCATTGGGCTGCACCGAAATTAGCCCGGGCCAATTCTCGCGCAGCCACTTGACGTGCTCGGCCATCTCCTGCGGTCCGGTGGCGCAGTTGAGACCGACCATGTCGACGCCGAGCGCCTCGACGATGGTGGCCGCCGACGCGATGTCGGCGCCGACCAGCAGGGTGCCGGTGGTCTCGACCGTCGCCTGCACCGCGATCGGCAGCGCCGCGCCCGCTTCGGCGCGGCCGCGCTTGGCCGCGTTGACGGCGGCCTTGATCTGCAGCGGGTCCTGGCAGGTCTCGATGAGGAGGGCATCAACGCCGCCGGCGATCAGGCCGCGACACTGAACGGCGAGCGCCTCCTCGAGCGCGTCGTAGGCGACGTGGCCGAGGCTCGGAAGCCTGGTGCCGGGTCCGATCGAGCCGAGGACGTAGCGGGGGCGCCCGTCATGGGCGAAGGCATCGACCGCCTCGCGGGCGATCTCCGCCGCGCGGCGGTTGAGCTCATGGGCCTCGTCCTCGAGGCCGAACTCGCCGAGCGTGATCGGCGAGCCGCCGAAGGTATTGGTCTGCACGACGTCGGCGCCGGCCTCGAGGTAGCCCGCATGAATGTCGCGCACGATATCGGGGCGGGTTCGGGTCAGGATTTCAGTGCAGTTCTCCTGACCGTCATAGTCGCGCTCTATCTCGAGATCGAGGGCCTGCACGCGGCTCCCCATGGCGCCGTCGCACAGCAGAACGCGATCGCTCAGGGCATCGAGAAAGCCGCTCATGAGGTCGTCCGCACGAGAGGACGCAGGCCAAGGATGTGACAGATCGCGTACGCGAGGTCGGCGCGATTGAGCGTGTAGAAGTGAAACTCGTTCACGCCCGCGTCCTGCAGCCGACGGCATTGCTCCGCGGCGACCGTGGCGGCAACCAGCTTGCGGGTATCGGCATCGTCGTCGAGGCCTTCAAACAGGTCGGCGAGCCAGCCCGGAACGGTGGCCCCGCAGCGCGCGCTGAACTTGGCGACCTGAGTGAAGTTGGTGACCGGCAGGATGCCGGGCACAATGGCCACGCCAATGCCGCGCGCGGCGACGCGATCGAGGAAGCGCAGGTAGAGGTCGGTATCGAAAAAGAACTGGGTGATGGCGCGGGTCGCGCCGGCATCGATCTTGCGCTCGAGGTGATCGAGGTCGGCGGCGGCGCTCGTCGCCTCGGGATGGGTTTCGGGATAGGCCGCGACGCTGATCTCGAAATCGGCGATCCGCTTCAGGCCCGCGACGAGATCACCGGCGAAGGCATAGCCGCCGGGGTGGGGGATGTAGCGCTCGGTACCGGCGGGAGGATCGCCGCGCAGCGCGACGATATGACGGATGCCGGTGCTCCAGTAGTCGCGAGCGACGGCATCGACCTCGTCTCGGGTCGCGCCGACGCAGGTCAGGTGGGCGGCCGGCGTCAAGGCGGTCTCGTGCTTGATTCGGCGCAGCGTGGCGTGGGTACGCTCGCGCGTGCTGCCGCCGGCGCCGTACGTTACCGAGACGAAACGGGGTGCCAGCGGCGCCAGTCGTTCGACCGCGACCCATAGGTTGGCCTCGGCTTGCGCGGTTTGCGGGGGAAAGAACTCGAACGAAACGTCCGGGCGAGGGGCGCCCGGCGCCGCGAGCGGCACCGCCGTGGCCGGTGCGGATCCCGCGCTCATGCGCGCCGCCCGTTGTCGGTCCGATGCGCGGCCCACAAGGTCACCGTCAGCGGATCGCCGGCTATGTTGACGACCTTGGCCACCTCGAGCCCGGCCGCGCGGCACCAGCCCGCGACCTCGTGCTCAGGGAAACCGAGCCGGCGATGCGCGTGTTCGTCACGTAGATGTTCGAGCGCATGGGGAGCGAAGTCGGCGATGACCAATCGGCCGCCCTTCCTGAGAACGCGCCCGCCCTCGGCGATCGCGCGCGCCGGGTCGTCGGCGAAATGGAGCACCTGGTGGAAGGTCACGGCGTCGAAGCAGGGTTCTTCAAATGGTAGTGCGTACATGTCGGCGTAGCGTACCTGACAATGGCGCAGGCCGGCACGCTCGAGATTGGCGCGCGCCAGTGCCAGCATCTCGCGCGACAGATCGACACCCACGCCCGAGCGTATGCGCTCTCCAAACAGCTCGAGAGTGCGGCCCGTGCCAGTGCCGACATCGAGCAGATCATGAATGGGTCCATCGAGGAGGTCGAGCATCGCCTTCTCGACGCTCGTTTCGGGCGCATACAGGGCGCGGACCTCGTGCCAGCGTGGCGCGTTGGCACGAAAGTAGGCGGTGGCCTGGGCGGCCCGGGTTTGTTTGACGACGGTAAGCCGGTCGCGGTCGAGCGCCAGCGTGGGATCGTCCTCGGGCACCAGATCGACGAGGGTACGCGCGAGCGCGACCGAGCCGTTGGCGTCGGCGAGGCGGTAGAAGGCGGACGTCGCCTCGCGTCGACGCTCGAGGAGCCCCGCCTCGCACAGCAGTCTGAGGTGGCGCGACACGCGCGGTTGGCTCTGGCCGAGGATCTGTGTCAGCTCACGCACGGTGAGCTCGCCCTGGGCGCACAGCGCCAAAAGCCGAAGCCGCGAAGGCTCGCCCGCCGCCTTGAGGCCGTTTAAAAGGTCAATCATGGTGTGACATGCCTCTGCCGATCACGGTTCGCGGATCGCCCCCGGTGCGTTGGTCTTTATGATCCCGTCTAGCAACCACGGCTCGGAACGGAGTCCCCCCGAAACCCGGCCCCCGGCGTTTACGCCTTGTCCATCCGCCAGCGCCATAGTGCAGCGGTCGTCGCGGGCGACATCATCAAGGCATTCGTGGACCGAGCGACGCGAACGTTATGCCATTCATGATGTAATGTTAATATGCATATATATTGATTAATAATAGATTAGCATGCTCGATGGAGACGGCAGAGGTGCTGCGCCAATTCGCCTCAGCGCCCGCTCACTCGCG
Source organism: Alphaproteobacteria bacterium (assembly GCA_965261735.1). Taxonomy (GTDB): domain Bacteria; phylum Pseudomonadota; class Alphaproteobacteria; order SHVV01; family SHVV01. The sequence continues at coordinate 2,342,290 of OZ253470.1, read as the reverse complement.
AGGCGCGACATATTGGCAACAGGGGTGACAAAATGGGCGCACGGGGAGGAACACCCGCTGGTCTTTGGCCTAGCGCTATGGTAGGAAAAATGCCCTTCCCGGACGCACTTGCGGCGTCCGGTCCGCTCGCTTGGCCGCAGGTCACGGGCTCGGCGGCGGCGGGGATGGGCTGAGTCTTGTTGGGGGTACGGGGACGTGGCCGAGTGGGTCGAGGTTGCGCCGACAAGCAACGCTAGGGTGACGGCGATCATTCGCACGCGTAGACGCTGGTCGCGATCGGGGCTCCTCAGCGCGCCGCTTTGGCTGCTCGCGATAGCGTTGGCCGGCTGCGCCTCGGCGCCCGCTGACGATCCCCTGGCGAAGGCCGCCTTCGAAGAGGCGAACGACCCGCTGGAGCCGTTCAACCGGTACATCTTCGAGGTCAATCGTTTCATCGACATCATGGCGCTGCGGCCCTTGGCCGAGGTCTATGTCGGTATCGTCCCGGAACCGGGGCGCGATGCGGTGCGCAACTTCCTCGACAATCTTAAGACGCCGGTCATCCTGGCCAACGACGTGCTGCAGGGAGAAATGAGTCGGGCCGCCACCACCTCGGGCCGCTTCCTGACCAACAGCACCATCGGCATTCTCGGGCTGTTCGACGTCGCGGCGCATTTCGGCCTCGAGAAGCACGACGAGGACTTTGGCCAGACGCTCGCGGTCTACGGCGTCGGTGAGGGCATCTATCTCGTATTGCCGCTACTCGGGCCGGCGCCGCCGCGCGACGCGGTCGGCACCTTCGTCGACGGCTATTTCGATCCCCTCAACCTGTGGGCCCGAAACACCGATCGCGACTGGATTCCGATTACCCGGTACGCGGTCGACGCCATCGACTTCCAGGGGCGCAACCTCGAGGCCTTTGACGAGATCGAGCGCACCTCCATCGATCTCTACGCGACCGTGCGCAGCCTCTACCGGCAGCGTCGAGCCGACGAGATCCGCAATGGTGATCTGGCGCCGCTGGTGCCGGTGCCGCAGATCTCGATTGACCTCGACGAGGACACCGGTGAGGCGGCCTTGACCTTGACCTCGCCCTAGCCACGACCAGCCCTTCCATGCCTTGGCGCGCGCTAACCATCGTCATGCTCGGCGGCTTCATGCTGGGCTCGGGCGGGTCCCTCGGCCCGGCCCTGGCAGCACCCGACACGCCCGTCGAGTTTGTCCGCGCGCTCGGCGGCGAGGCGATCAGCGTGCTCGGCGATTCGCGGATCAGTGAGGAGACGCGGACCAACGAGTTCCGACGCCTGCTCGGCGAGGGCTTCGACCTCCAGACCATCGGCCGCTTCGCGCTCGGCCGCTATTGGCGGCGCGCCAACGTGCAGGAGCGTCGCGAATACGCGACGCTCTTCGAAGAATTCGTCGTCATCGCCTACGCCTCGCGCCTCGGCCAGTACGCCGGCGAAACACTTCACGTCGATGGCGCGCGAACCCACGGCGACCACGATACTATCGTCTCGAGCGAGATTCGCAGCTCCTCGGGTCGGGCCGTGCGGGTCGACTGGCGCGTGCGCGACCGCGACCGCGACGGCGACTATAAGGTGATCGACGTCGTCGTCGAGGGCCTCAGCATGGCCATCACCCAGCGCGACGAGTTCTCGTCCGTGATCCAGCGCGAGGGTGGCGAGGTATCGGGCCTCATCGCCCAGCTCCGCCAAAAGATCAACGCGGACGACAACTAGGGCCCCCGCGGCCGCAATCCGCCGGGCATCAGTGGAGCGGAGGGGCCGATGAAGCGCTTGACGTGGCCGGCGGCCCTTGCGGTTGTCTGGATCGGCACTATAGGCGCCGCGGACGCGGCCGACCGATCGAACAAATTCGCGATGAAGGGGGCGGGGCTCGTCACCTGCGAGAACTATCTGAAGGCGCGGGCCGAGAAGCTGCCGAGCTACCCCAACTTCGCCGGCTGGACCATGGGCTACATTACAGCCATCAACCAGCGCGGCTTCGAGACCTTCGACGTCGCGCCGTGGCAGAGCATAGAAATCCTGATGACCCTGCTCGAGGCGTTCTGCAAGCGCAACCTCGAGCAACGCTTTGGGCTCGCCGTCATGACGCTGACCAACTCGCTGCTGAAGGGCCGGATAAGCGAGAACTCACCGGTCGTGACCACCGGTGAGGCCGACCAGAAGGTGAGCCTATACCAGGCGGTGCTGCGCAAGATACAGCTCGCGCTCGCCGAGCGCGGGCACTAGCAGGGCGCCACCGACGGGGCGTGGAGCGACGCCACGCGGACCGCCATCGAAGCCTTCCAGAACGCCGAAAACATCTCCGCCACGGGCCTCCCGGACCAGCGGACGCTCTATCAGCTCTTCATTGACGAGTTGAGATAGGGCGCGCGCCCTAGGGCCTGCCGAGCGAAACGGCCCTTGGGCCTGGCAAGTGGAGTGGTTTATCTCTCCCTCGCCGCAGGTATCTCCTTGAAAGCCACCAGCATTAGGTGCTCCAAAACCTCATCCTTGGTTCCATTTTCTATGGCGACCTGATGATCCGTCATGGCGATATGTTGCGCTTCGGCGCCACTGATTTAGGTCGTGTCCCAGGACGTGGTGTAGGAGTTGTTGGAGCCTCTGTTAGCTGTGGGTAGGCGGCTTGCCGTAGCGACCGCCGAGAGTCTGGCGTAGGCAAGCCGGCTATCCACAGCGGAGGCCATCGCGGTTCCGGTTTAGGGTTGGGCTAGTGCAAACCAACCTGACCCGAAGGAGAACCACGATGACCCAGGACATGATGACCCTGCGCGCGCTTTTGGAGAAGAGCTCCGATGCCGATCTGCTTTGCGAGATGATCGGCTTCACGGCCGAGCGGCTGATGGCACTGGAGGTTGAGGGCCTGACCGGCGCCGGGCACGGCGAGCGCTCGGCGGATCGTATCACCCATCGCAACGGCTACCGCGACCGGTCCTGGGAGACGCGGGCCGGCACGGTCGAGCTGAAGATCCCGAAGCTGAGGAAGGGAAGCTACTTCCCGGGCTTCCTGGAGCCGCGGCGGATGGCCGAGAAGGCGCTGGCTGCGGTGATCCAGGAGGCCTACATCCAGGGGGTGTCGACCCGCTCGGTCGACGATCTGGTTCAGGCGATGGGGATGTCGGGCGCCTCCAAGAGCCAGGTCTCCAGGCTGTGCGGCGAGATCGACGATAAGGTCACCGGCTTCCTCGATCGACCGCTGGAGGGCGACTGGCCCTATCTGTGGCTCGACGCCACCTACGTGAAGGTGCGCCAGACCGGACGCATCGTCTCGGTCGCGGTGACCGTGGCTGTGGCCGTCAACGACCAAGGCCGCCGCGAGGTCCTGGGCGTGGCGATCGGCGCGTCGGAGGCCGAGACCTTCTGGACCGAGTTCCTGCGCTCGCTGGCCCGGCGCGGGCTGCGCGGCGTGAAGCTGGTGATCTCCGACGACCACAAGGGCCTGAAGGCCGCCGCGACCCGGATCCTCGGCGCCACATGGCAGCGCTGCCGCGTGCACTTCGCCCGCAACCTGCTGGCCCATGCCGGCCGCCAGGGCCGGCGCGTCGTCTCCGCCTTCGTCGCCACCGCCTTCGCCCAGGAGGACGCCGACAGCGCGAAGGTCCAGTGGCGCCAGGTCGCCGACCAGCTCAGGCCCAAGGTGCCCAAGCTGGCAGTTCTCATGGACGAAGCCGAGCACGACGTCCTCGCCTACATGAGCTTCCCCAGGGAGCACCGCCAGAAATTGCACTCCACAAACCCGATCGAACGGCTCCATGCCGAGGTCAAGCGTCGCACCAACGTCGTCGGTATCTTTCCCAACGAAGCCGCCATCACACGGCTCGTCGGCGCCATCCTTCTCGAGCAGAACGACGAGTGGGCCGTCTCAAGGAGATACATGACGCTGGAATCCATCGCTCCGCTGAGCGATGGTGTCCCCATCACGCTGCCCACCGTGGCAGCCTGAACGTCCCGGCCCTACCCGCCGGGAGCCGCGTAGAGCGCAACGCTCTTACACCACTCCGCGGGACACGATCTTGGCGACGGTCTGAGCGACCACGAAACTGTCATCCTTGAACGTTTCGCTGTGGTTCATCCAGCCGCGGCCGACGTGGCGGCTGCACAACTCGTCGGGGGTTGGGAGGAGGACGCAGTGGCCCTTGTTGCCGAGGCGATGGTCGTCGAGCGCGTAAATGAAGGAGTGGCCGTGCTTGCGCCCGCCGCTCACCGGGCCACCGTCGAAATCCACGAGCTTGATGTTCTTGCCGATGTCCGACCCCTCGCCGCCCGGTGTTGCGCCGAGCTTGAACTGGGGCCGCGTGGAATAATCTCTTGCGAACAATAAATTACGGAGAACTCCGGGTCCAAGAACCGGCGTTCCGTCGAGTGTAAAGAAATGTGGCGGTTGTTACACTATTGCGTGGCCCATGCGGGCTGGCCGGTACTCCGGCGGGCACAAGAAGAGGCCGGAGTTGTAAGGCTCCGGCCGAGATTTCAACAGGGAGGCTTCACGTCTGGGAGACGCACGTCAATCACCTGCAATTCTGGCGATCCGTTATCGCCGGGGATGGCCCCGCCGGCACGAATGCCGTCACCCGACACCCGTTGCAGGTGCAATATAGCCGTGCGCACCAAAGGTCGAAATTGCAGTTTCTGCAATCCAGCTATGTTAGCTGCGCATGTCGTCTCGCCCGGCCATGCCTGAGAGCCCCCCACTTTCGACGGGGTGGGACGCTGTGCACGGCCGCGCGGCGGTGTTTGACCCCTTGGTCGGATGGCCGAGGCATCCCCCGCCATTAACCTGGATCAAAGCCGTGCCGCCGCGGCTCTGGTGAGGTTGTTGCTACTTAGCCGAACCGCCCGACCTGTGGTTCAAGACGATCGGCAACAAGTATGGCGACGCGACGCCGCGCGTCCTTCAAGGCTACAACGGTGAGGAGGGGACCTTCTTCTACACCGGTGGCCAGGTCTTGTACTGGGGCCAGGGCGATGCCGACTCCCAAAAGATCGGTATGCAGGAGGCCGGATGGGATCCGGCTGTGCGGGTCGCGTTCCAGGAGAGGGCCGGCGTCGCCGCGGAGATCATGAACGCGACGACCATGCTGCTCATCATGCGGCACCCGGCGCAGGACGTGCTGCAGGACTCGGCCCGGGTCTTCAACGACTGGCTCGCCGAATTCTGTGCTTACGACAGCGGCCGCCTTATCGGCGTCTCCACGATCCCGATGGCCGACGTCGAGTGAGCCACCGCCGAGCTCGAGCGGACCGTGAAAAAGGGGCTGCGGTGCGCCAATATCCACCTGGTCCCACCTCCCGGCTGCCCGCCCTACCGCAAGGCGGCTTACGATCCGTTCTGGGCCCGCTGCCAGGAGATGGGCGTGCCGATCCAGCTCCACATCATCACGGGCCGGCTCCCCGACCCGCTCCACTACCATAGCGACGAGGAACGCGAGACCAGCCCGAGCACGCTTATCGCGCTCGGCACCGAGGTCATGGGCGTCCTGGCCGACGATTTCATCTTCGGCGGCATCCTCGACCGGTTTCCCGAGCTCAATCTTATGTGCACCGAGTTCGAGATTTCATGGATCCCGTATTTCATGTGGCGCCTCGACCAGATGCATGCAGGCGATGTCGTGGCGCCTGCCCCTGCGTAAGCTCGAGATGCGGGCCAGCGCCTACATGCGCACGCGCATCTGGCACGGCATGATCGACGATGCGCACGGCGCCGAGGCGATCCCGCACATCGGCCCGACTCACGTGCTGTGGGGCTCGGACTTTCCGCACATCCGTTCCATCGGCCTGGAGACGCAGAGCAAGCTGACGGAGCTGCTCGCCAACTTAGATCGCGACGACCAGGAGAAGATTGTCGGCGGGAATGCCGCTCGGCTACTCAACATCCAATAGACGAGGCTTGCCTATCCGGTTAACGCCCATGACCGCTACATGTAGGGTGCCGCCACTCTCCCGAGTAAAGCTCGGCATAGGTTGGAGCAGAGGTGTCGCCCGCGATGCCGAGCAATGAGCGGAAGGCGTTGAACGGGTAGAACCGCCTGTTGAAGCGGAAGGTGAACTCGTTGAGGTAGGCTTGTAGGTGCTGGTGGCTAACGCCGTGGTGGATACCGATCAGCCACGTCTTCAGGTTGGCGAAAACCAGATGGATGATCGGCAGGTATTGCTCGGCAACCTCTGGATCACCACACTCGGCAACAGCGAAGTGCTCATAGCCGCGCTTACCGAGGCCAGCATAGCCGCTCCAATCGTCAGTAACGATCAGCGATCGCGGCGCGACGGTGCTCTCGACGAACCCACAGAGCGACTCGGCGCTACGGTCGAGCACGACGGCGAGCCGAACGCGTCCGGCATAGCGTCCGTCTTTCCGGTTGTCGAGCTTGGTGCCCGGCTTTCGATGACGCACCTCGATGGCACAGGAGACGGGAACCTTGTGGTGAACACCACGGCCTTCCCCACGCGTTCGCCCGCCAACCCAGGTTTCGTCCACCTCAACATGGTTCTTGGGCTGTCCACCGATCCTGTCTTGGTTGGGCCGCACCATGCCCGAGCGGAGCTTGTGGAGAATTTGAAAGGCCGTCTCGTAGCGCGAAAGACCAAGTTACCGCTGAAACTGCACGGCGGACATGCCGGGCGTCTGACTGGCGACCAGATAAGCGGCCCAGAACCAGACGTTCAGCGGAGTGTGGCTACGCTCCATCACTGTTCCCACCGTCAGCCCGGTGTTCTGGCGGCACTTGCGGCAGCGCAGGACGCCAGGGCGGTTTTCAAAGTGGAACGGCTCTCCCGCCGTGCCGCAGTGCGGGCAGGCAAAGCCGTCTCCCCAGCGGGCTTTCTCCAGGTAGGCGGCGCAGGCCGCATCATCGGGGAAAAGTCGCTGGAACTCGGGTAGCGAATGCGGGAATGGGAGACCGACGCGGTCGAGAACATCCATGGCGCGCTCCCCTATATCCGGGTTGCGCCCATTCTAGCCCTAGTGGGTGTGGGTGTAAACCGGATAGGCAAGGCCGACGCCAAGAAGGAGTGGTGGGAGATGTTCACGGGCGGCGACATCGAGCTGATCTCGGGCGAGTGGACGCCCGGCGATCCGCCGCCGACCACGGACCGGCGCTACCACGTCAATCCCGAGATCACGCGGGTCGAGGAGGCACCGTTCCATCCCATACGGATCGCCCGCGGCGTGCTGGTGACGAAGCGCTTCGATCTGATGCGCCGATTCGTCACCGACCTCCTCGGGCTGGTCGAAATATATGCCTCGCCGGATGCCGATTTCGCCTGCTACCGCGGTGGCGCGTCCGAGTTCGACCTGGCGCTCTTCGCCCTCGAAAACGGCGGCGAGGCGGGGCTCCACCACGTGTCGTTCGAACTCGCCGACGAGTCCGACTTAGCGGACGCCAAGGATAAGCTGGCCACGGCCGGCATCACCGTCGATTTCGAGGTCGACAACGCACGCAAGCGCAGCATGTTTCTGAGGGACCCCTCGGGAACCGGCGTCGAATTCTACGCCGACCGCTCGCTGAACTTCGACGCCATCGACCAGGCGCCCGCCGCACGCCGCCCCTATCTCGCCTAGCGCGGCCGGCCGCGGCAACACACAGCAAAGGGCCGATCCCAAGGGATCGGCCCTTTGTCCAGATTAGGCGTCGTGCTCGAGCGTGTCGCTCAGACCTCCAGAGATTCTATCCCCCTTGAACTTGGCCGCTGCTAATAATCTCGGGATACTTGGTATCTCGGCGCAGGGCGCCTTAGAACTCCCAGTCCGCGACCTTGTCGAGCAGGAAGTCGCGGAAGATGGCGATCCGTTTCGTGTGCCGCAGCTCTTCGGGGTACACGAAGTAGGTGTCGTGAACCGGGCCCTCGATTTCCGGTAGGATGCGCGTGACGCGGGAATTCGCGCGCACCATGTAGTCGGGCAGCGCGGCGATCCCGATGCCACTTTCGACCGCCAACAGCAGCCCGTATCCATTGTTCACGGTCAGGACGGGACGGCGAGCGGTCTTCAGCCGATTCCCCATCGTGACCAGCCAGTTGACGTCGCCCACCGGCGCCGGCACGTCGCCCCAGCCGAGAACCCGGTGCTGGTCGAGATCGGCCACCGTCTGGGGTCGGCCGTAGCGCTGAAGGTACTCGGGCGAGGCGTACATATGGTTGTGCACGGTCAGCAGTCGGCGCTGCACGAGGTCGGGGTGGGCCGCCCTCCTCATGCGGATCGCTATGTCGGCCTCGCGCATGCCGAGGTCGAGCTCGCGGTCTTCGACCAGCAGTGTCACGGAGATGTCGGGATAAAGGTCGAGAAACTCGCCGATGCGCGGCGTGAGCCAGGTCGAGCCGAAGGCGACGGTGGTGGTGATGCGAAGCTCCCCGCTCGGCATCTCGGCCGCCTCGCTGAGCGCCGCCTGGGCCATCAACAGCCGGGTCGATACCTCTTGCGCGGTCCGATAGAGCGTCTCTCCTTGCTCGGTCAGAATGATGCCGCGCGCGTGGCGATGAAACAGCACGACATCCAGGCTCTGCTCGAGCGCGCTGACCTGGCGGCTGATCGCGGATTGGCTCAGGTTAAGCACCGTGCCGGCGCCGGTGAAGCTGCCGGCGCGGGCGACCGCGTGAAAGATCCTGAGCTTGTCCCAGTCCATGATTTCAGGCTGTCTTCGCCCGCCCGCGGGCGAAATCGATCCACGCTATTCGGCCGCGGCCGCAGCCGTGTCCGCGTGTTCGGAGATGAACTTCTCGGCCTCGATCGCCGCCATGCACCCGGTGCCGGCGGCGGTGACGGCCTGGCGAAACACCCGGTCCTGGACGTCGCCGGCGGCGAAGACGCCAGGCACGTTGGTCGCCGTCGAGTCGCCCGCGGTCAGGATATAGCCGTCCTCGGCCATCGCGACCTGGCCGCGAAAGAGCGCCGTATTGGGGTCGTGGCCGATGGCGATAAACAGCCCGCCAATCGGCAGCTCACGCAAGGCGCCCGTCTTGACGTGGCGCAGCCGCGCGCCCGTCACCGCCGGCGGCTCATCGGTGCCGAGAATCTCGTCCACCACGTGATCCCAAACGATATCGATCTTGGGGTTCGCGAAGACGCGCTCCTGCAGGATCTTTTCCGCACGCAGGCGGTCGCGGCGATGCACGAGTGTGACGCGGCTCGCATGGTTGGTGAGAAACAGCGCCTCCTCGGCCGCGGTGTTGCCGCCGCCGATGACCGCTACTTCCTCACCGCGGAAGAAGAATCCGTCGCAGGTCGCGCAGGCCGAGAGGCCGTGCCCCTGGAATCGCTCCTCGCCCTCGAGCCCGAGCCAGCGCGCCTGCGCTCCGGTGGAAATGATCAGTGCATCGGCGCTGTAGGTATCGCCCGAATCACCTGTGCAGCGAAACGGGCGCTGGCTGAGATCGACCGCGACGACGACATCCTGCACCATCTGGGTGCCGACGTGCTTGGCCTGGACCTCCATTTGCTCCATCAGCCAGGGACCCTGGATCACGTCGGCAAAGCCCGGGTAGTTCTCGACGTCGGTGGTGATCGTCATCTGGCCGCCGGGTTGCATGCCTTGCACGAGCATCGGATTCACGCCGGCGCGGGCGGCGTAGACCGCTGCGGTGTAGCCGGCCGGACCCGATCCCAGGATCAGGACCTTGGCGTGGCGGTGGTGGGACATGTCCGTCTCCTGGGCGTAAGTACACCGACGTGCGCGGATGATCCTTATTTACGAGCCCGGCGCGAGCCGCGCAAGACCATCGCGCCGGCGGCGTCCCGCCGCGGCCGCTTTCAGGCCGCGCTCACACCGGCAGGCCCATGCGGCGCTTGACCTCGGCGGCCACGGCCGCGGTGTCGTCGAGAGGCGTGTAGCTCCAGCTGTCGAGCCTCCCCGAGAAGGGCCGGGTCAGGCCGTCGCGGTGCAGCGCCTCGTGGAACGCGCGGAACTTGCGCCCGCTGCCTTCGAGCTCGATGACGTAGACCGGCTTGCCGGTGGCGCACGCCTCCGAGGCCATCGAGACCGAATCGGGGCTCACGACGACGGCGTCGGCGAGCCCGAGGTAGCCGAAATAGGGGTTGTCGCCGGTGCCGTCCCAGACGACGGCCGGGGCGTCGCCGAGGTGTGCGCGCAACAGGGCTGCATTTTCGAGCCCGGTGCGCCGCGATGGAGTTACCGCAAGCCCCGCGCCAGCCTCGCGGCACAGGCCCGCGAGCTGCGCCGCAAGGCGTTGCGCGACCCGTGGCGTTAGCCGGTAGTACTTGTTGGCGCCGCCGATGAGGACCGCCACCAGCGGCCGCGGTAGGTGCGCGAGGCTCGGGGCGACGCGGGCGGCGTCCGCGGCGAGGCGCTCGGCCGTCACCCGGTGGAGCGCGCCGCGAGTCGCCAAAACGTTGGCGCCCGAGACGCGGTCGTGCCGCGGCGGCACCACGAGATCGAACAAGCGCGAGGGCACCCGCGGGTTCTGCAGCTGGACCCGATACGTGGTGCCGGCGCTAAACCGGCCCAATGCAATGGCGTAGGGAACGCTGGCACGACCGGCGGCGATGAGGAGGCTCGGCCACGGTGGCAACAGGGTGTCGCTGTCGGGCGCGAGCGTTCGCGTCGGATCATTCCCGAGCAGCGCCGCCCAGAGCCGGGGCGGCAGGAACCGCCACGGTGCCCGCGGCCGTATCCGCTTCACGGTGGTCGGCAGGCCGACCGCCTCCGCGAGCCCGACACACTGGTTCTGCGTGCCCGCCTTGCCGTCGGTGACGACCCAGCAGGTGCGACTCGCCCCGCCGGCGTCGTGGTCCGCGGCGCGGTCCGAAGGTGGAGTTTCCTTCAGCAACGTGGCACCTGTTGTGCGTCGTTGCGCGGATTCGCGAGAACGCGAAATATCATTACTCGCATGCGAAACAATGTTATAAAGACGCCCGCGGCACGGTGGGAGAAACCATGGCGCGCGTGAAGCTCGACGAGATCGATCGTCGCATCCTACGCGATCTGCAGGACACCGGCCGGATCACCAACGTCGAACTCGCCCGCCGCGCCGGGATTTCGGCTCCGCCGTGCCTCAGGCGGGTGCGCGCACTCGAAGAGGCGGGTTACATCCGCGGCTACCACGCCGACCTCAACGACCAGGCGCTGGGCTACGGCGTCACCGTGTTCGCCCAGGTCGGCCTCAAGAGCCAGGCCGAGTCGGATCTCGTGGCCTTCGAGCGGCTGGTGGCGACGTGGCCGATGGTGCGCGAGTGCTACATGTTGGCCGGGGAGGCCGACTTCCAGCTCAAGATCGTGTCGCCCGACTGGGACACCTACCAGGTCTTCCTGACCACCGAGCTCACGGCCGCACCCAACGTCGGTCAAGTCAAGAGCTCGCTCGCCATTCGTGCGTCCAAACGCCTGCCCGGCGTGCCGCTCGAGTAGCGGCGCTCGCGACCACGCGGACGGGCGCCGCAACGGCCACGCTCAACCGTACTTCACCGAGACGATTTCGTAGGACTTGAAGCCGCCGGGGGTGCTGACCTCGACCGAATCTCCCTTGGACTTGCCGATCAGCGCCCGTGCGAGCGGCGAGGTGATCGACAGCCGGCCTTCCTTGATGTCGGCCTCGAGCGCGCCGACGATCTGGTAAGTCACCTTGGCGTTCGTATCCTCGTCGGCGAGCCTGATGGTGGCGCCGAACTTGATGCCGCTGCCTGACAGCTTGGTTACGTCGATGACCTCCGCGCGGCGCAGCTTGTCCTCGAGCTCATAAACCCGGCCCTCGATAAAGCCCTGGCGCTCCTTGGCCGCGTGATACTCCGCGTTCTCCGAGATGTCGCCGTAGCTGCGGGCTTCCTCGAGCGCCTTCATCAAGGCCGGCCGCTCGACGGTCTTGAGGTGTTTGACTTCCTGCTGCAGGCGCTCGAACCCCGCCGGAGTCATCGGCTCTTTGTCCATGTCACCAGTCCCTGGACGGACCTAGCTCGCCCGCGGTCAGAGCGGGCGGCGCCCGATCCCTTCCGCCTATTATGGAACGGCTGCATAGGATTGCAACGGCGCAACCTCGATCGCGCCGGCGCGTAGCGCGGCGATCGCCTGCACCGCCGCGCCGGCGCCGGCCACGGTGGTGTAGTAGGGGATGCGCGACAGCAGCGCGGTGCGGCGCAGCGCGAAGCTGTCGGCGATCGCCTGGGCACCCTCGGTCGTGTTGATGAGAAGCTGCACCTCGCCGTTCATGAGGGCGTCGACGATGTGGGGGCGGCCCTCCAGCACCTTGTTGATCTGGCGGACGGCGATGCCGCGCTGCCCCAGATAGGCGCACGTGCCGCGCGTGGCGACGAGGTCAAAGCCCATGGCGGCGAGCTCGGCGGCCGGCGCCACGATCGCCTCCTTGTCGCTGTCCTTGACCGAGACGAACACGCTGCCCTCACTCGGCAGCATGGTGCCGCCGGCCATTTGCGACTTGGCGAAGGCGTGCGCAAAGTCGGTATCGAGGCCCATGACCTCGCCGGTCGACTTCATTTCCGGCCCCAGGATCACGTCGACCCCGGGGAAGCGGGCAAAAGGAAAGACCGCTTCCTTGACCGCTACGTGGTGCAGCCGTGGCAGGGCGAGGTTGAAGGAGGCGAGCGCCTCGCCGGCCATCACCCGCGCCGCCACCTTGGCGACCGGGATGCCGATGGTCTTGGCGACGAAGGGCACCGTGCGGCTCGCCCGTGGATTGACTTCGAGCACGTACACATCGCGGCCCTGGACCGCGAACTGAACGTTCATCAGGCCGACGACCTCGAGCGCCCGCGCCAGCGCCCGGGTCTGATCGCGGATGTCGTCGATGATGTCCGTCGCCAGCGAGTGCGGCGGCAGCGAGCACGCGGAGTCGCCGGAATGGATGCCGGCCTCCTCGATGTGCTCCATGATCCCGGCCACGAACACGTCGCGCCCGTCGGCGACGGCGTCGGCGTCGACCTCGATGGCGTCGCGCAGGTAGCTGTCGATCAGGACCGGGCTGCCGCGATTGACGTCGACGGCCTGCGCCATGTAGCGCTTCAGCGCGGCGTCGTCGTGCACGATCTCCATCGCCCGCCCGCCGAGTACATAGGAGGGTCGGATGACGACCGGGTAGCCGACGCGCGCGGCAACCCGGCGCGCGCCCGCGAGGGACGCCGCCATGCCATTCGCGGGCTGGCGCAGGCCGAGGCGCGAAAGCAGCTCTTGGAAGCGCTGGCGGTCCTCGGCGAGGTCGATGGCGTCGGGCGAGGTGCCGAGGATGGGCACGTCTGCGGCGGCGAGGCCGGCGGCGAGCTTGAGCGGGGTCTGGCCGCCAAACTGGACGATGACGCCGACGAGCGTGCCACGCGCCCGCTCCGCGTGCACCAGCTCGAGCACGTCCTCCACCGTCAGCGGCTCGAAATACAGTCGGTCGGAGGTGTCGTAGTCGGTCGACACCGTCTCGGGGTTGCAGTTGACCATGATGGTCTCGTAGCCGGCCTCGCTCAGCGCGTAGGCCGCGTGCACGCAGCAGTAGTCGAACTCGATGCCCTGGCCGATGCGATTGGGCCCGCCGCCGAGCACGATCACCTTGCGCCGGTCTGACGGGAAGGCCTCGCACTCTGGTGCGTCGCCGCCGTTCTCGTAAGTCGAGTACATGTAGGGTGTCTGCGATTCGAACTCGGCCGCGCAGGTATCGACGCGCTTGAAGACGGGCCGTACCCCGGCGCCATGCCGTGCCGCCGTGACCTCGGCCTCGGCCACGCCGGCGAGCCCCGCGAGGCGGGCGTCCGAGAAGCCGAGCTGCTTGATCGCGAGCAGACCGCCGCGATCCGATGGTAGGCCCTTCGCGCGCACCTCTTGCTCGGCCGCGACGAGCTCGCCGATTTGCGCCAGGAACCAGCGGTCGTAGCGGCACGCCTCGTGCACCTCGTCGATGGACAGTCCGGCGCGGAAGGCCTGCGCAATGACGAGCAGGCGGTCCGGGGTGGGACGGGCGAGCGCCGCGCGCACCACGTTCTTGTCGACGGCGCCCGGATCGAGACCCGGGATCGCCACCTCGTTGAGGCCGGTCAGGCCGGTTTCCATCGAGCGCAGCGCCTTCTGCACCGATTCCGCGAAGTTGCGGCCGATGGCCATGACTTCGCCCACGGACTTCATCGACGTGGTCAGCAGCGGCTCGGCGCCGGGGAACTTCTCGAAGGTGAAGCGCGGTACCTTCGTCACGACGTAGTCGATCGTCGGCTCGAACGAGGCCGGGGTGACTCCGGTGATGTCGTTGGTGAGTTCGTCGAGCGTGTAGCCGACGGCGAGGCGCGCCGCCACCTTGGCGATGGGAAAGCCGGTCGCCTTCGAGGCCAGTGCCGAGGAGCGCGACACCCGCGGGTTCATTTCGATCACGACGAGTCGGCCGCTCGCCGGGTCGACGGCGAACTGAACGTTGGAGCCACCGGTTTCCACGCCGATCTCGCGCAGCACGGCCATCGCTGCGTTGCGCATGACTTGGTACTCCTTGTCGGTCAGCGTCAGCGCCGGGGCGACGGTGATCGAATCGCCCGTGTGCACGCCCATGGGGTCGATGTTCTCGATCGAGCACACGATGATGCAGTTGTCGGCGCGGTCGCGCACCACCTCCATCTCGTATTCCTTCCAGCCCAGCACCGATTGCTCGATCAGCACTTCGCCGATGGGGGAGACGTCGAGACCGTGGGCGACGACCGTGTCGAATTCCTCGCGGTTGTAGGCGATGCCGCCGCCGCTGCCGCCGAGGGTGAAGGAGGGGCGGATGATGGCCGGCAGGCCGAACTCGGCGAGGGCTGCGCGCGCCTCGTCGAGGGAGGCGGCGGCGGCGCTCTCCGGGCATTCGAGCCCGATGCCGCGGATGGCGTCGCGGAACAGCTGACGGTCCTCGGCTTTGCGGATGGCCTCGCGCGAGGCGCCGATCATCTCGACACCGTTTTCGGCCAGGGCGCCCGAGTCGGCGAGCGCCACTGCGATGTTGAGCGCGGTCTGCCCGCCCATGGTCGAGAGCAGGGCGTCGGGCCGCTCGCGCTCGATGATCTTGGTCACGAGCTCGGGCGTGATCGGCTCGATATAGGTCGCATCCGCGAGGCCTGGGTCGGTCATGATCGTCGCCGGGTTCGAGTTGACGAGAACGATGCGGTAGCCCTCGTCCTTGAGCGCCCGGCACGCCTGGGTGCCGGAATAATCAAACTCGCACGCCTGCCCGATCACGATCGGCCCGGCGCCAATAATCAGAATCGATTCGATGTCGGTGCGCTTAGGCATGGCCATCGCCCCCCTATCGCTCGCGGGGGGTAGTGTGTCGCTGTATACCGCGCCACATGAACACGTTGCTGAAGAAGGTTCTAGACGAAGCCGCCAAGCTTGCGCCCGAAGAGCAGTGCGAGCTAGCCGTCTTCATACTCGATGAACTGCGTTCGGAAAAGCGCTGGGCCAAGGCATTCGCTGATTCTCAGGACGTTCTGGCTAGGCTCGCCGATGAAGCCTTGGCGGAAGTGCGCACAGGTACCACGACGCCGCTCGACTTTGAACGCAGGGAATAAAGTCGCGGGCGACGTCAGAGCCTGCTCCCTCCCCCTTGTTGATGGGGGAGGGTTAGGGAGGGGGTGTTCTTATGGTTCCCGAAGCGCCGCCAGAATCGTGTCCACGACCCCGTCCACGTTCTGGAGCACGTCATTGTTCCAAAAGCGAAGGACCCTGTAGCCCTGGCTCTCGAGCCACTCGGACCTTTTTGTGTCTTGCGCCACCCGCTCCGTATGCTGGCCGCCGTCCACCTCGACCACGAGATTCCGCTCGAAGCAGGCAAAGTCGACGATGTAATCTCCGATAGGGGCTTGGCGCCGAAAATAACATCCGCCGAGTTGTCGGCGCCGGAGCCGTGACCATAGCCGCTGATCGGCCTCGGTGAGGTTCGTGCGGAGCTGCCGAGCGATTTTGCTGACCATTGGTTAATCATCCCCCCCTCCCTAACCCTCCCCCACAAGGGGGGAGGGGACTCGGCAACTGCGCCGACGATCAGAATCGATTCGATGTCGGTGCGCTTAGGCATTAAAAGCCGAACAGTTTAGTAATTGCTTGCACCTTAGTAATTGCTTGCTTGCCTATCCGGTTAACGCCCATGACCGCTACATGTAGGGTGCCGCCACTCTCCCGAGTAAAGCTCGGCATAGGTTGGAGCAGAGGTGTCGCCCGCGATGCCGAGCAATGAGCGGAAGGCGTTGAACGGGTAGAACCGCCTGTTGAAGCGGAAGGTGAACTCGTTGAGGTAGGCTTGTAGGTGCTGGTGGCTAACGCCGTGGTGGATACCGATCAGCCACGTCTTCAAGTTGGCGAAAACCAGATGGATGATCGGCAGGTATTGCTCGGCAACCTCTGGATCACCACACTCGGCAACAGCGAAGTGCTCATAGCCGCGCTTACCGAGGCCAGCATAGCCGCTCCAATCGTCAGTAACGATCAGCGATCGCGGCGCGACGGTGCTCTCGACGAACCCACAGAGCGACTCGGCGCTACGGTCGAGCACGACGGCGAGCCGAACGCGTCCGGCATAGCGTCCGTCTTTCCGGTTGTCGAGCTTGGTGCCCGGCTTTCGATGACGCACCTCGATGGCACAGGAGACGGGAACCTTGCGGTGAACACCACGGCCTTCCCCACGCGTTCGCCCGCCAACCCAGGTTTCGTCCACCTCAACATGGTTCTTGGGCTGTCCACCGATCCTGTCTTGGTTGGGCCGCACCATGCCCGAGCGGAGCTTGTGGAGAATTTGAAAGGCCGTCTCGTAGCGCGAAAGACCAAGTTGCCGCTGAAACTGCACGGCGGACATGCCGGGCGTCTGACTGGCGACCAGATAAGCGGCCCAGAACCAGACGTTCAGCGGAGTGTGGCTACGCTCCATCACTGTTCCCACCGTCAGCCCGGTGTTCTGGCGGCACTTGCGGCAGCGCAGGACGCCAGGGCGGTTTTCAAAGTGGAACGGCTCTCCCGCCGTGCCGCAGTGCGGGCAGGCAAAGCCGTCTCCCCAGCGGGCTTTCTCCAGGTAGGCGGCGCAGGCCGCATCATCGGGGAAAAGTCGCTGGAACTCGGGTAGCGAATGCGGGAATGGGAGATCGGCGCGGTCGAGAACATCCATGGCGCTCCCCTATATCCGGGTTGCGCCCATTCTAGCCCTAGTGGGTGTGGGTGTAAACCGGATAGCCATGGTATCTACCTCAACGACCTGTTGCCGCTCCCCTATACCGCGGAAGCGCTCGCCGTCGTTTGCCGTAATGTCGACAATGCCCAGGACCGACTCGCACGCCAGATCCTGATCGAGAACCCCTCATCCTACATAGCCTTCACCCACTCGACGATGCCCGAGCCCGAGTTCCTCGCCGAGGTCGTGCGCCGCACCGGCTGCGCCCTCCTGCTCGACGTCAACAACATTCATGTCAGCGCCTCGAACCTGGGGTTCGACGCCGAGCGCTATCTCCACGCCATCCCCGGCGAGGCCGTCCGCGAGGTTCACCTGGCCGGCCATGCCGTCAAGCGGGTCGGCGAGGAAGAGGTCCTCATCGACGACCACGGATCGCCGATCGACTCGCGAGTGTGGCGATTGTTCGAGGCGACGCTGCGCCGGCTCGGCCCGGTACCAACCCTCATCGAGCGCGACACCAACATCCCGCCGCTCGGCGAACTCCTGGCCGAAGCGCGCCAGGCCGACGGCGCCCTCGACGCGGCGCGCAGCCACGCGCGAGGCCGTGATGCTGCATGAGCTGCAGGAGGCCTTTCGGTGCGCCGCCTTCGAGACGGACGGCATGGCCGCGGATGGCGCCTTACTGACCGATCTGGTCGCCGACGGCTCCGTCGCGGCCGGCGAGCGCCTCGCGATCTACCGCAACAATACGCTCGCTTCGCTCATCTCGGTCCTCGGCGCCGCCTATCCGGTGCTCTCCAAAGTCGTCGGCGCGGCCAATTTCCGCGTTGCCGCATACCGGTACGTCCGCGCTCATCCGCCGCGCAGGCCGCAGCTCTCGGCCTACGGGGACCGCTTTGCCGACTTCCTCGACGCCTTCGAGCCGGCCCGCAGCACGCCCTTTCTCGCTGACCTCGCACGCCTCGAATGGGCCCACAATGTCGCCTACTTCGCCGCCGACGCCGAACCCCTCACGGCCTGGCATCTACGCGACGTCCCGCCCGCGAGCTACGCCGCGCTCAAGTTCGAGCTCCACCCCTCCGCGGCATTCATCGCCTCGCGCTTTGCCGTCGACGGGATTTGGCAGGCGCATCAGGGAAGTGAGGTGCCGGACCCGGCGATCGAGCCCTCCGGCGCGGCGATGCGAATCCTCGTCATTCGTCCCCAGGCCCACGTCCGGCACGAGAGCCTAGCGAACGGCGATTTCACCTTCCTCCTGGCGCTGACCGCCGGCGTCACGCTCGAGCGGGCGGCGCAGGCCGCGCAGCGCTCGACCCCCGATTTCGATCTCCTGGGATCGCTCCTCCACCACCTCACCCACGGCACCTTCCGTGCCTTCAGCGGCGACTGATTCGAAGGAGAACCTCCCATGACGACCGCTCCCGCCCCCATGATTTCCTCATCCGCGCCGGCCGTCGTGGTGGCCGCGCTCGCAACGGCGCGCGCGCTCGCGCACAAGTGGATCGAGCCCGTCCTCGCCCTCGGTCTGCGGCTGTGGATGGCGCAGGTGTTCTTCAGCTCCGGACTGACCAAGATCGCCAGCTGGGAAAACACCGTGTTCCTGTTCGAGTTCGAGTATCAGGTGCCTGTGCTGCCGCCGGTGCTGGCCGCCGGGTTCGCCACCGCGTTCGAGCTCGCGATGCCGGTCCTGCTCGTCGCCGGCTTCACGACCCGGCTCGCCGCCCTGCCGCTACTGGCCATGGCGCTCGTTATCCAGTTCGCGCTCGGTGCGGCCAACCCCGCCTTCGACAACATCGCGCACTATTACTGGATGATCCTACTGATCGTCATTGCCGTTCGCGGACCAGGGCCGCTCTCGCTCGACCACTTCGTGTGGCCCAGGATCAGCGGACAGCGCACGACCCGGTCGCGCCACGCGTAGCTCGCATCCCCTTGCCCGTCCCGGGCCGAGTGTGGTGGCGCCCCGGTAGCGGTGGCGCCGCCACTACAGTAAGCTTGGCGCACACGGCAAGGTGGGGCGGGCATGAGCGAGGGACTCGACAGAGACGAGATGATGCGCCGGCTGGAGCGACTCGGCAGCGAGAGCGACGAGGACGCCCTGGCCGCGGCGCGCGAAATCCACGCCGCGTTAACCGCCGCCGGGCTGTCGTGGGACGAGCTGCTGGTCGGCGAAGACGAGGGCGAGCCGCCCGCCAACGAGGATGAGCCGGACGCCGACGAAGGCGAGGACGAGGACGAGCCGGACGCCGAGAAGGACGATACCGAGGACGAGCCGGACACCGACGAGGACGATGCCGAGGACGAACCGGACGCCGACGAGGACGAGCCGGACGCCGACGAGGACAAGCCCGCGCCCGTGGCGCCAGGCGACGCCGGTGTGTTCGCCGCGATCGAGCGCCTGCTCGCGCGCGACGACATCGCCGAGGCGACGCGGGAGGAGCTCGAGGGCTACAAGGATGACCTGGCCGACGGCGAGTTCGACGAATCGGACCGCGCCTACCTGCGCGCGCTCGAGGCCCGCATCAGCCGGCGCAACTGAGAGCGCTAGCGCGCCTGGGATAGGCGGTCACGAGAGGACCGTGCTAGAGTGGCCACCAGCCGGCCGCGCGCCGTCACGATGGCATCAGACGAGGCAAAACCATGTCCCTTCAAGCGAAGGAATCGACCGCCGCTGCGTTCGCGCCGCGCCGGCTCGGTCACGCCAACCTCTTCGTCGGCGATCTCGACCGCTCGATGGATTTCTACAGCAACGTGGCGGGTTTCGAGGCCATTCGCCGCGTCGGTGATCGCGCCGGCTTTCACACCAACGGCAACACCCACCACGACCTCGGCCTGGTGAAGGTCACCAAAGAAGACCTGCTCGGCAATGACGGCAAACCGATCCCCTCGCAGGGGCGTGCGACGCAGCCGGGCCTCAACCATTTCGGATGGGAGTTGGAAAACGAGCTCGCCGCGGCCGAGGGCTACCGGCGCGCCGAGGCCAGCGGAGTCGCCATCCGGTCCGTGATCGACCACTACATCTCGCGCGGCATCTACCTGTTCGACCCCGACGGCCACCTGCACGAGTTCTATGGCGACCGGTTCAAGGACTGGCGTAGCGTGTTCAAGGGCCACGTCGAGAAGGGTTTCAGCACGACCTGGGACATCGACGCCGAGCCGCCCCTGACCGAGGCGAACTATCCGGTCGACCCGGAAATCCGGCGCGTGCCAGACGCCCTCATCCATCCCGAGAAGTTCACCCACGCCGTCCTGTCGACCGCGAGCCACGAGGCGATGATCGATTTCTACCGCGACGTCGCCGGCCTCACAACGGTGTACCGCTCGTCCGACGGCGCCGTCGTTTGCCTCGCGGGCAGCCACGCCGGCTATGCCTTTGATGTGGCGCTGGTCGCGCAAGAGCCCGGGCAGGCAGCCGATGTCCACCACTATAGTTACAGGCTGGCGGGCACTTCCGAGCTCGAGGAGGCGGTCGCGGCACTAGCCAAGGCGGAGATCCCCATCGAGCGGCGCATCGACACGGCGGTCAAGCGCAGCCTGTTCATCAACGACCCGGACGGGCTGCGCTGCGAGTTCTACGTCGCCGGCACGCCCGACTTCAGCGCCATCGATGGGGCCGCCACGGTGGACCGGCCCTTCCTGCTCTAACGCCGGGCCAAGGAGATAGGTTCATGACCGCGCAAACGCAAGACGCACCGGCCGCGATGTTCTCGCCGCGCCGGGTCGGCCACGCCAACCTGTTCGTCGGCAATCTCGAGCGCTCGATGCACTTCTACAACAAGGTGGCGGGCTTCGAGGAGGTCTTCAGTGAGCCCGGGATCAGCGCCGGCTTCCTCTCTAACGGCAACACCCACCACGACCTCGGCCTCGTGGAGTGCACGGACAAGGAGCTGAGGGGGCGCGACGGCCACAAGACCCTGTCGAGCGGGCGCGCGACGCAGCCCGGGCTCAACCACTTCGGCTGGGAAATGGAAACCGATGGGCTACTGATCGCGGCCTACGACCGGGCGGTTGCCACAGATGTGGAGATGCGCGGCCTCATCGACCATCAGGCGACCCACAGCATCTACCTGTTCGACCCCGACGGCTTCATGCAGGAGTACTACTCGGACGTGCTCAAGGATTGGCGCTCGTTCTTCGACGACAACGCCGGCCAACTCATCTCGGGCCGTTGGGACCCGCACGCGGCGCCCGCACTCACCCATCAGGGCTACCCCGTCGACCCCGAGATTCGGCGCGTCGACGAAGCTCTGATCCACCCCTCGCGCTTCACCCATGGCGTGCTGATGACGCGCCGCTACGACGACATGCTCGCCTTCCACCGCGAGGTCGGCGGGCTCGACACGGCTTACGAATCGCCCGCCGGCGACTTCGTGTGCCTGGCGGGTACGCATTCGGGGTACGCGTTCGATCTGGCGCTGTTCCGCCAGGCGCCGGACACGCAACCTAGCGTTCACCACTACAGCTATCAGGTGGCAAACGAGGCCGAATCGGGGGCCGCGGAAGCCGCGGTCGAGAAGGCCGGGATCGATGTCGAAAAGCGCATCGACAACGCGGCGAAACGGAGCTTCTTCATCCGCGACCCCGACGGGCTGCGCTGCGAGTTCTACGTCCCGCGCTCCCCTGACCTCGCGGCGGTCGCGAGTGCCGAGCCCGAGCTCCGGCCCTATCTGGTCTAGGCGCGCGCCGTAGGCCTCTCGGTCCGCGGTTGACTAATAGCGGTGAACGCGGCGCCAGTGGCGCCGGCGGGGCGATCCGAAATGGTGACGCGTGCCGCGCGAATATCCGTAGCCGTAGCGCGGGCCATAGCCATAACGGGTGCCGTGGCTGGGGTTGACGCTATACGGCCGGGCGCTTTCGATCCCTCCGACGACGAGTGAGGACCGCGCCGCGTAGCTGCTTTGGCATCCAGCGAGCGCCAACGCGGCCAGGGCTACGAATAGGATCGCCGGTCCCGCGCGCCTCTTCTTGCGAACATGCATCGTCCCATCCCTCCGTCCCCATGACGAGAGATGGGCCGGCGGGCGCCGGTGCGCCCATCAAATAGGGCGCACGATCGCGTGAGGGCGCCGAGCGCCGGGCGCCGCGCTCAGTCCTTGAAGCGGTGCGCGTAGTCGCGGGCGAAGTCGGCGAAGGTGTGGGGCTCGGTCTTGCCGATGTCGCGCACCGTCGGCTCGACGGCGAGGCCGGCCCCGTTATCGAAAGCCTCGTAGACGGCGAGGAGGTCGTCGGCGTGCTCGGCCGTATCGCCGGCGGCGATCAGCGCGGCGCGCTCGGCTTCCGGGGTGATGTTGTCATGGCTCACCGGCTTGCCGATGGCCTCGCCGAGCAGCCCGGCAGCGTCGCCAAAAGTCAGGGCTTGCGGCCCGGTAATGACGTAGGTCTTGCCGAGGTGTGCGTCCTCGGTCAATGCCGCGGCGGCGACTGCGGCGATGTCGCGGGCATCGATCATGCTGACCCGGCCCTCGCTCATTGGCACCGCGAAGACCCCGTCCTTCTTTATCGCGGGTGCGAAAAAGAGGAAGTTCTGCATGAAGAACGACGGGTGCAGGAAGGTATAGCCGAGGCCCGAGCCCCTGATCGTCTCTTCCGCCTGCCAGTGCTGGCGGGCGTAGACCACCGGCGTCGTCGCGCTGGTGAAGAAGGACGAGATCTTGACCACGTGGCGTGCGCCGGCGCGCACCGCGGCGTCGACGACGTTGGCATGAAGCGCGACCAGGTCGGCCTCGGGCGGCGTCACCAAATAGACGCGCTCGATCCCGGCGAGCGCTGGATCGAGGCTCGCGGGGTCGGTCATGTCACCGACCGCGATCTCCACCCCCAACTGCTTCAATCCATCGGCCTTGGCGGGATTACGCAC
Organism: Alphaproteobacteria bacterium; assembly: GCA_965261735.1. Classification (GTDB taxonomy): domain Bacteria; phylum Pseudomonadota; class Alphaproteobacteria; order SHVV01; family SHVV01. The sequence goes on along the minus strand of OZ253470.1, from coordinate 2,319,373 downwards.
CAGGGCGCGTAGCGGTGCGCCCTTCGCCGCGAGCTGCCGAGCCACTTCGCCGCCGGTCGTACCCGTCGCTCCGGTTACCAGGATCATGACGTCTCACCCCCTTGTGCTGATCGCATCAGGATACAAACCGGATGCGTCCGCGGGAAGCCGCGTGGACGATGGGTTCGGCTATACTTCCGGCGCCATGGCCAGCCCCGACGAACGCTTTCGCGCGGCCATCGCCGCGATCGACGCGGCCAACGCCGACGATCCCCGCAGCGAGACCTTCGCCGCCAGGATCGCCCCGCGCGAGCAGCTCTACGCCGAGCGCATGACGGCCTGGCTCGCGCGCCTGGCGCCGGACGCCTCCGAAGCGCTACGCCTCGCCGCCCGCGCCCAGCACATCAGGCGCTGGACCATGCCGCGGAGCGACTTCCCGGCCGGCCGCGACGGCTACCTACGCTGGCGTACCACCCTCGCCCGCTTCCACGCCGAAACCGCCGCGGCCATCGTGCGCGAGGCCGGCTACGACGAGGCGACGGCGGCGCGGGTCGCGTCGCTCGTGCGCAAGCAGGGGCTCAAGCGCGACCCGGAAGCGCAGCTCCTCGAGGACGTGATCTGTCTCGTCTTCCTCGAGAGCACGTTCGCGGACTTCGCGCGCCAGCACGACAAGGTCAAGGTGATCGGCATCCTGCGCAAGACCTGGGCCAAGATGTCACCCGCCGGCCACGCGGCGGCGCGCACCCTTGAGCTCACGCCCGAAGGCCGCAGCCTTTTGGACAAGGCGCTGGCGGAGGAAGGCGCGAACTGAGGCAGCCGCTAGGCGTCGAGCAGGGGTCCGTCGTCGCGGATGAGCGCCAGCGTGAGGCAGGTCGGGCCGCCGCCGACGTTGGTGAATTGCTCGAAATCGACCTCGATGCACTCGACGCCCGCGGCGGTGAGCTTATCGACCGTGCGCGGCGAGCCCTTGGGGATGACGAGCCGGCCGGCCTCGAGCGGCAGCGAGTTGCCGGGCATGAACTCCATCTCGTCCTCCGGAATCTCGATCAACTCGATGCCGAAGCCGCGCAGGTACTCGAGGAACTCGTAGGGCAGGCTCTGCGGATAGACGAGCGCGACCTTGCGGTCGACGAGACAGAAGACGTTGCACAGATGCACCGGGCCGTGCGAGTAGCGCCGCGATTCGAGGTACGCCGGCAGGTGGACGACGTGCACGTCCTCGACCCCGCTGAGCCGGAGCACGTATTCCATCTGCTGGATGCCCTCCCAGTTGGCGCGTACGCCGTAGCCGAGACAGGCGTGATGGGGATCGAGCCAGTCGATCCGGCCCTCATAGATGCCGGCGCCGTGGATCGTCGCCAGGATGGGGATCTTGAGGTCGGCGAAGACCTTCTGCCAATGGGGCTCCATGCCGCGTTTCACGGCGATCGCGGTGCGCGCCATGATGGCGCCGCCGCGGATGACGGTCGGCTCGGGCGCGATGTGGGAGCGGATGCGGGTGTAGATGCCGAACATGGGCTCCGGCAGGTCGGCGTAGAGGACCTCGACGCCGTTGCTCTGTAGGAGCTGGACGTAAGTGTCGTGGTCGTGCTTGAGCTTTTCCGCGTCGGGTGTTCGCGCGTTGCTGCCGAGGTTGAGGGCGCGCGCATCGGAGCCGAAATGGCCGATCACCGTCTCGATGTAGGCGTCGGTGGGCCGGGTGACCATGGCCGTGCGGAGCTTGCCGATGGTCGAGCAGGCGCCCCATTTGCGCCCCCACATGGCCTCGAGTTCGTCGTACCAGGTGGCCTCGTCGAGGCGCCGGGGCGGCTTGTCCGGCTCGTAGCCGGGGATTTTGGTGAGATCGACGTCGTTCGCGTTCGTGGTCACGGGCGCACCCTCCCGCAAGGCAGCCGCCCCCGGCGGCGCGCCTCAATAAAAGCGCGCGCCGCCGGGGGCCGTTCAATCCAAGCCCGCGTCCTCGTCCTTGGTTGCCAAGGAGCGTGACACTCCTTAGCCACCCCCTCTCCCTACCCCCTCCCACCACGGGGAGGGGGAGTTACGGCGCGAGGTCCGACTCTTGGCCCTCCCCTTGTTGATGGGGGAGGGTTGGGAGGGGGTGACACGCAGACTTAACCCAAGCAAGTACACTAGCTACCGGTGTCGTCCCAGTACTCGTCGCGCACCGGAACCAGCCTGCCGTCCACCCACTTGACGAACAGGACCGAGTCACGGATGGCATCGCCCGAGCCGTCCCAGCCGATCACGCCGCTCAGCGACTCGATCGCCCCGGTTTCGGCGAAGGCCTTGCGAATGCCCTCGCGGGTCAAGTCCGTGGCCCGGTTGAGGATCTGGGCGGTGACGAACGCCGCGTCCGCGGTGAGCGCGGCCCAGGTCGTCGGATCCGTGCCGTAATGCTCCTTGTACATCTTCTTGATGTCCTGAACGTACGGCCTGGGATCGGTCGGGTCGTAGTTACTGTAGAGGATCGTCGGGCCGCCGTGCTCCTCGGCTACCTTGCCCTTCGACATCTTCCAGTAGTCCTTGTTGCTCGACCCCATAGTGCCGAGGACGGGCTGCTTCAGGCCCATGTCGCGGGCCTGGGCCATCATCGTGCCGCCGTCGAAGGCCTGCAGGGCGACGAAGAAGGCATCGACCTTGGCCGCCTTCACGCGGGTGAGCTGGGCTGAGAAGTCGGTCTCCTTGGTCTTGTTGGTGACCTCGACTATCTCGATGCCGTTTTGTTTGGCGAGATCACGCCACACGATGGCGTTGGCGACCTCGGCCTCGTCGTCATGCGTATAGATGAGGGCCGCTTTCTTGATGCCGAACTTCTTCTTGGCCTTGGGCAGAAGGACCGGCAGCGCCGTATAGGCCTGCGGCAGGGCGCGGAACACCCACGGATTGAAATGGCCCATACGCCAGAACCCACCGGACGAGAACGCGAACAGAGGAAGCTTCGCATCGCCCGTGAGATCGTGGACCGCGGCGATGACGCTGGTGGCACCGCCATCGAAGATCATGGTGACGTTAGGGTCGCGGGCCAGCTTCTTGAACATGGAGACCGCTGTCGGCAGGTCGTCGTAGGGCGCGTCCGCCTTGTAGAACTCGAGGGGGCGTCCCTTGATGCCGCCGCGCATGTTGATGATCTTCTGCGCCGCGACAGCGCCCGTCCACATGTCCTCGCCCCAGTCGGCGGCGGCGCCGCTGAAGCTCTCCATCATCGGAATGCGGATCGGCTCGCCCGTGGCTTCCGCGGCCAGCGCCGCCGGTGCGCTCGCCAGGGCCAGGCCGATCGCCGCCAGCACCGGTGTCAAAAAGCGAAAACTGAATTTCATAGCGTCCTCCCGTAGGATGCGATTCCCAGGCTCCACACACCGCGGAGCGGCGACGATTCGAACGGGCGTCCAGACCCCCACACCCGCCGTTCTACTCAACGCGTACACGTGCCGTTGTGGCGGCACGGCTTCTTGTGCCGGCACATTATAGGCGCGGCGCGGCACGAAATCCACGGGCCAGGGAGCACCCTCAGTGATGCCCGCGCTGGGCGAGGACGATACCGGCCAGAACGAGCGCGCCGGCCATGGCCTGTAGGCCGGAGACGGCCTCGCCGAAAATCGCCCAGGCGAGCGCCGAAGCAAACAGCGGCAGAATCAGCAGGCCGACCGAGGAGAACGACGCTGAGAGGTGGGCGAACGCGAACGTGAACGCACTCTGCGCGCCCAGATTGACGACCACCGCAAAGGCCGCCAGCCACGCCCAGCCGACCCAGCTCGTCGGTAGCAGCACGTCCTCGATGACCACGGCCGCGGGCAGCATGGAGATGGAGCAGACGGTGACGGTTCCGGTCATCACGGCGGCCGTCGAGAAGCGCCCGCGCAATCGCTTCAGCATCAGGGTAAAGACCGCGAATAGGGTGGTCGAGAGCACCGCAAGGACGTCGCCGCGCGCCACCGGCTCGAGCTCCGTCGCGCCGGCACGCGCGAGCATGACCGCACCCGCCAGCGCCACCGCCATGCCCAAGAGGAACGACCCGGTGATGCGCTCGCGCAGGAACATCCACGCGCCGACTGTCACGACGATGGGGTGCAAGTTGCCGAGCAGGGTCGCGTTGGCGATCGAGGTCAGGTGGAAGGAGGACTGCCACAGCATGAGGTCTACCGCGAGGACCAGGCTGGCCAGGACCAGCCACCCATAGTCACGCGCCGAGACCTCACGGGCCGGCGCTTCGCTGCGCCGCGCCTGGACGGCCAGCCACGCCAGGACGATGGGCAGCGCGAACAGCATGCGCCAAAAGCCGGTGGCGATCGGGCCGACTTCGCTCAGGCGTACGAAGATCGGCGTCAGCGAGAAGCCGAAGGCGCCCGCGAACAGCCCAACCAGCGCCAGCGCCCGTGCCGGCGCCAGCCTACTCAGGCGCGCTCGGAGTCCGCTGTCCGCCAAGCTCGTGGTGGCGAAAAGTGCCGCGCACGGCGCTGATGAAGAAGAAGACGAAGAACACCGCGAGGATGATGCCGAGGGCGCGCACGCTGTGCGAGAACTCGATCGCGCGCTCGACGACGAACAGCGCCAGCGCGACCACGGCGGCGCTACGGGACTTGTAATAAAGGGCGGCGGCAATCGCCAGCCAGAGGACGACGTCGGCGATATGCCAGACCCGCCCGCGCAGCGCCGCCGGGCCCCACGTCGCGACCGGGGACGAAACGACCGTGATGGCGGCTGCGAACAGTGCCGCGATCAGGCCCTGCTGAGCGGCGCGATGGGCCGAGGTGAGGTCGTCGATTCGCGGCCACAGGAATGCGCGGAGCTTGCTGATCATGAGCGGCGGTTGTCCAGTGGCGGCGGTCGCAGGGACGGGGCGCGACCCGGGCGTGCCGTCGGCGAGGTGTCGGCGCATCGTAGTCGTTTTCCCGCCGCCCCGCACTTCCCGTCTGCCGCCGTGGCGGGGCGGGGCAAAAGGGGCTAGCGTCGCGCCCAGCCCAATGGGGAGGATCCCAGGACCGATGACCGCCTCGCAACCGCCGTTGGCCGCCGACGCGACGGCCCGCCTCGCGCGCTTTACCTCCGAGCTCCAGTTCGCGGACATTCCGGCCGCGGCACTCGCTCATCTCAAGCTGCTGGTGCTCGACGGTATCGCCTGTGCGCTGCACGGCTCGGGCCTGCCCTGGACGCGCAAGGTGATCGCGATGATCGAGAGCCAGGGCGGCCATCCCCAGGCGGCGATCTTCGGCACCGGCGTGCGCACCTCGGCGTCCCAGGCCGTGCTCGCCAACGCGACCGCCGCCCACGCCTTCGAGCTCGACGACATCCACCGCGGCGCCATCCTCCACGCCGGCTCGCTCGGCCTGCCGGTGGCGCTGGCGCTGGCCGAATGGCGCGGCGGGGTGACGGGGCGCGAGCTCATCGCCGCGATCGTCGCCGGCTACGAGGTCGGCACCCGGGTCGGCATGGCGGCGACACAAGCGCTGTTCTTCCGCGGCTTTCATCCGCAAGGGACGACGGGAGTGTTCGCCGCCGGCGCCACCGCCGCCCGCCTCCTCGGCCTGCCGCCGGGCCAAACCCAGCACGCGCTCGGCATCTCGGGCTCGCAGGCGGCCGGCCTGATGGCGGCGCAGGAGGGGGCCATGGCCAAGCGGCTGCACTCGGGGCGCGCGGCCCAAAGCGGCGTCTACGCCGCGCTGATGGCGCAGGCCGATTTCACTGGCATCCCCGACGTACTCGAGGCGGCCTATGGCGGCTTCCTCAGCTCCTACAGCACCGATCCGGCGCCCGAGAAGCTCACCGCCGGGCTCGGCTCGGAATGGGAGGTGCTCAATGTCGGCTTCAAGCCGCACGCCTCGGTGACCAGCATCCATGCCTGCCTCGATGCGCTGGCCGCGCTGATGCAGGACAACGGCCTGAGCCCCGACGACATCGAACTGGTCGAGGCCGGGGTGGCGCCGATGACCTACCAGCACTGCGCCTGGGAGTACAAGGCGCAGAGCGTGACGGCGGCGCAGATGAACCTGTATTACGGGCTCGCCGTGATGATCCTCGACGGCGCCGCGTTCGTCAGCCAATACCGCAAGGACCGCCTCAAAGATCCCAAGATTCTCGACCTGATCGGGCGCATCGAGGCCCGGGTCGACCCCGAGATCGAAGCCCTGGGCGAGCCCCACCGCCACGCCGCACGCATCGTGCTCACCACCCGCGACGGGCGCCGCCTCGAGAAGCTCCAGCTGCAGCGCCGCGGCAGCCCCGACAACCCGCTCGGCCCGGACGACGTCGAGGCCAAGTTCCGCGACCTCACCGCGGAGCGGATCGACAAGGCGACCACTGAGCGCATCATCGCCACAGTGGCCGCGCTCGACGACCTCGCCAACACCGACGACCTCGTCGCCTGCTTACGCACGGGCTGACCTGAGGGCTGTGGCGGCAGACCGCATGTCGATGGAGTGGCCGTGAAACGCCGTCGGGTGCTGCAAGGCGCCGGGGCGGTCACCGTGATCGTCGCGGGCGGGCTCGTTTGGCGAGCCTACGACACCAGCGTCCGTCTTTCCGGTTGTCGAGCTTGGTGCCCGGCTTTCGATGACGCACCTCGATGGCACAGGAGACGGGAACCTTGTGGTGAACACCACGGCCTTCCCCACGCGTTCGCCCGCCAACCCAGGTTTCGTCCACCTCAACATGGTTCTTGGGCTGTCCACCGATCCTGTCTTGGTTGGGCCGCACCATGCCCGAGCTGAGCTTGTGGAGAATTTGAAAGGCCGTCTCGTAGCGCGAAAGACCAAGTTGCCGCTGAAACTGCACGGCGGACATGCCGGGCGTCTGACTGGCGACCAGATAAGCGGCCCAGAACCAGACGTTCAGCGGAGTGTGGCTACGCTCCATCACTGTTCCCACCGTCAGCCCGGTGTTCTGGCGGCACTTGCGGCAGCGCAAAGCCGTCTCCCCAGCGGGCTTTCTCCAGGTAGGCGGCGCAGGCCGCATCATCGGGGAAAAGTCGCTGGAACTCGGGTAGCGAATGCGGGAATGGGAGATCGGCGCGGTCGAGAACATCCATGGCGCGCTCCCCTATATCCGGGTTGCGCCCATTCTAGCCCTAGTGGGTGTGGGTGTAAACCGGATAGGCAAGAAATGTTCATCAGTCTTGGTTGCGCGCTGGAGAACATGGTGCTCGCCGCCCGCGCACAGGGTTTCGTGCCGGACGTCGAACTCGTGCCCGGCACGCTCGATCCTCCGCCGGATGCGCCGCCGCCGCTGTTGGTGGCGCGGGTGCAGATGCGGCCCGGTCAGCGGGGGGAATCCGATCTCTATAAGGCGATCCCCGAGCGCCACACGAATCGCGGCGCCTATGACGCGGACCGCCCGGTAGCGGAAGAACTCGTTGCGTTACTTGCCGGCCTGGCCAACCAGCCCGACGTCAAGCTCGACCTCTACCGCGACGGCCCGGCGCGCGAGCGCTTCGACCTGGCGACGGTTCGGGCCACGGGAATGATCGTCGCCGATGCGGAAATGGTGCACGACAGCGAGGCATGGTTCCGCTTCACTCCGGCCGCCGTAGCGCGCCATCGCGACGGCGTCACCCTGCGCTCGGTTGGCCTGCCGCCGCTCATCCGCACGGCCGCGCGGCTCCTGCCGCCGCCGTCCAGCGAGGAGAGCCACCGGATATGGCTCGAGACGGCGCGAGACGTGCATCTCGCGACCGCGCGCATGACCGGCTTCCTGTCGGTGCACGACCTCTACGACCGACCGGCCGCCCTCGAGGTCGGCCGCCTGTGGCAGCGGATGCACCTGTGGGCGACTGCGGCGGGTCTCGCGATGCAGCCCCTCAACCAACTGCCCGAGATGGTCGATCGCGAACGTCAGCTGAATCTGCCACCGCGCACGGCGGCGGTGTTGGCGGGCTTGACGGAGGGCGGCCCGGACTGGAAGCCGACCTTCGCCTTTCGCATGGGCCATCCGACGCGAGAAGCGCCGCCCAGCCCGCGCCGCGCCGTCGCGACCGTGGTCATGGCCTGAACGCCGCGCAGGCGCCCCGCCTCACATCCCGTCGCGGACTTGCGGGAAGACCTCCTCGGCGAGGCGGTGCATGGTCTCGTTGACCAGGGCCTGCGGCATGTCGGGCCACTGGATGCTCATGATCAGGTGGTTGAGGCCGGTGCGGGCGTGGAGGTTGAGGATCTGCTCGGCGACCTCGTCCGGTCCGCCCAGGATGAAGCGGTCGCGCGCGAGCTCGTCGAAATCCTGGCCGAGGTCGTCATCGCCCTGCGGCATCGCCTTGTCCTGGCCCCAGTCGTGGTAGACCTTGTACTTGGTCGCGAGGTAGGGGCCGGCGAGGCGCACCGCGTCGTCGCGGCTGGCGGCGACGAAGACCTCGCGCCGGCCCGGGAACTCGGCAGGGAAGGGCTTGCCTTCGTCGTCGAGCGCGCGGCGGTAGACCTCGACCTGGCGCTCGATAGTATCGATGCGGCCGTGCGGGTTGGCGTACCAGCAGTCGCCGAGCCGGGCCGCGCGCCGGATCGCGACGTCGGCGTTGGCGCCGATCCAGATCGGCGGGTGAGGCTTTTGTGTCGGCTTGAGCGCGCAGCTCGCGCCCTCAAGCTCGAAGTGCGAGCCCACCATGTCGACGCCGTCCTCGGTCCACAGCCGCTTGATCGCGATGAGATTCTCCTCAAAGCGCGTGACCCGCTCGGCGTGCGTGGTGCCGAACGCCTTGAACTCGACCTCGCGGTAGCCGAGCGCGGCCCCGAAGATGAGCTTGCCGCCCGACATCACGTCGATGGTGGCGAGCTGCTCGGCGATGTCGAGCGGTTTGTGCAGCGCGAGCAGGACGATGCCGGCATTGAGCCGGACGCGCGGCGCCTCGGCCATGACGCGGGACAGGAACGGGAACTGCTGGAAGTCCTGAAACGGGCTCGTGCTGTAGTGCGAGCCGTTGGTGATCGAGGCATAACCCAGCGCGTCCGCGAGCCGCGCCTGCTCCATCAGCTCGCGGAAGCGCACCGACATGTCGTCGGGCGGCGAGAACTGGCCGCGAATCATGAGGCCGAACTGAAAGTCACCCATCACGCCACCCCCCGCCCTGCATCCCGTGGCCGCCGCCGGCCTCACCCCCACCCAACCCTCCCCCATCAAGGGGGAGGGTTAACGACTGGACATCGCGTCACAATTCCCCCTCCCCTCGTGGGAGGGGGTAGGGGGAGGGGGTCCCCGCCGTGGCCGAGCCCGGCGGACGGTGCTAAATAACATCTTTCGCGGGCTCACCGTCAAAGCCGCCCGTTCGCCAGGCAGGACCTCCCATGACCGACACCCCCACCCGCATCGCCGTCATTGGCGGCACCGGCGCGCTCGGCGCCGGGCTCGCGCTACGATGGGCGCGCGCCGGCCACGACATCATCATCGGCTCGCGCTCGCCAGATAGGGCGGCGGCGGCGGCGCAAGAGTTGGGCGCGCGTAGCGGCGGGCGCGTGCGCGGCATGGCCAACGGGGCCGCGGCCGAGGCGGCTGAGATCGTCGTGCTCGCCGTGCCGTTCGCGAGCCACGACGCGATGCTGGCGGAGGTGCGGGCCGGCAGCGCCGACAAGATCCTTATCGATGCCACGGTACCGCTGGTGCCGCCGCGCGTGAGCACGGTGACGCTGCCGGCGGGCGGGTCGGTGGCGCAGGCCGCGCAGGAGCTGCTTGGCGATGAGGTTCGCGTCGTGTCGGCCTTCCAGAACATCGCCGCCGAGCGCCTCAGCGAGGGCGATACGACCATCGATTGCGACGTGCTCGTGTGCGGCAACGACGCCGAGGCACGCGAGACCGTGGTCGGGTTGGCCGCGTCCGCCGGCCTGCGCGCCTGGCACGCCGGGCCGATCGCCAACTCGGTCATCGCCGAGGCGCTGACCTCGGCGCTGATCTTCATCAACCGGCACTACAAGATCGACGGCGCCGGCATCCGCATCACCGGCGACCCGTCGGCGCCGAGCGCCGCGGACCGATAGGCTAGGCGCGGATCGGCCGGGGTGGCTTACGCCAGAATCGAGCTCGTCGCGCTCCCCGGCATGCCGCTGGTGCAGCCCGGCGACGACCTCGCCGGGCTCATCCTCGAGGGCGTCGAGCGGGCGGGCGAGGCGTTGCGCGCCGGCGATGCGCTGGTGATCGCGCAAAAGATCATCTCCAAGGCCGAGGACCGCTTCGTCGATCTGCGCGACGTGACGCCATCGGCGCGGGCGCGCGACTTGGCCACGGCAGCGCACAAGGACGCGCGCCTGGTCGAGCTCATCCTCTCGGAGTCGGGCGAGGTGTTGCGCCATCGGCCCGGGGTGCTGATCGTCGTCCATCGGCTCGGCTACGTCATGGCCAATGCCGGTATCGACGCCTCCAACGTCGAGCCCGCGGGTGAGGGTGAGCGCGTTCTGCTGCTGCCGGTCGACCCCGACGCGACGTGCGCCTCCTTGCGCGATGCGCTGGCGGTGCGCACGGGTATGCCCGTCGCCGTCGTCATCAACGACAGCACCGGCCGCGCCTTTCGCAACGGCACGATGGGCATGGCGCTCGGCGCCGCGGGCCTGCCCGCGCTGCAGGACCTGCGCGGCCGGCTCGATCTGTTCGGGCGCCCGCTGATCGCCACCGAGGTCGGGCTCGCCGACGAGCTCGCGGCCGCCGCCTCGCTCGTGCAGGGCCAGGCCGACGAGGGCACGCCCGTCGTTCTCGTGCGCGGCCTCGCGGCCGAGGCCGGCACCAACGCGGCCGCTCTCGTCCGCTCGGCCGAGGAGGATTTGTTCCGGTGAGCGCGTTGGATGCGAGCGGCATCGACTGCGTCGCCCTGTCCGGCGGTGTGGGTGGCGCCAAGCTCGCGCTCGGCCTGTCCAAGGTGCTGGCGCCTGAGGCGCTGTTGGTGGTCGCCAACACGGGCGATGATTTCGACCATCTGGGCTTGCGCATCTGTCCCGACCTCGACACCCTCACCTACACGCTCGCGGGCCTCGCCAACCCCGACACCGGGTGGGGCCGTGCCGGTGAGACCGCGACCTTCATGGCCGCGATGGCGGCGCTCGGCGGCGAGACCTGGTTTCACCTCGGCGACGCCGACCTCGCCCTCCACGTCGAACGCACCCGGCGCCTCGCCGCAGGCGAGCCCCTGAGCACCATCACGGCCGATGTCGCCGCCCGCCTCGGCGTCCAGCCGCGCCTCTTGCCGATGTCGGACGATCCCGTGCGCACGATCGTCGAGGCGGCCGAGGGCGAGATCGCCTTCCAGGAGTACTTCGTGCGCCGGCAGTGCAACCCCGTGGTCACCGGGTTCCGCTTCGATGGCGCCGCGGCGGCCCGCCCTCAGCCCGTTCTTCTCGGCGCGCTGCGGGCGCCTGGCTTGCGCTCCGTGGTGCTGTGCCCCTCGAACCCGTTCATCAGCATCGATCCCATCCTCAGCCTGCCCGGGGTGCGCGAAGCCCTCGCCGCTGGCCCGGCGCCGGTCATCGCGGTCTCGCCCATTATCGGTGGGCGCGCACTCAAGGGCCCGACGGCCAAGATGATGGAAGAGCTCGGGCTCGATGCGTCCGTCCTGGCCGTCGCGCGCCACTACGGCGACCTGCTCGACGGCTTCGTCCTCGACACGGCGGACGCTGGGCTGGCCGGCGCGGTGGGCGATCTCGGCTTCCGCGTCGTGGTCGCCGCAACGGTGATGGAGAGCTTGGAGGACCGCGTATCGTTGGCCCATGTGGTGCTTGACTTTGCTGGCGCGCTCGCCTGCGATGCTGGTATATGACACGGCCAAGGGTACGCCCGCTTGTGGGGAGGGACCTATGTGGGCGGTCCTGCCGATCAAGGACTTTGCCGACGCCAAGCAGCGGCTCGCAGGGGTGCTGAGCCCCGACGAGCGCCGCCGGTTGTTCGCCGCCATGCTCGATGACGTGCTATCGGCGCTATCGGCGACGCCGGGCCTCGACGGGATTGCCGTGGTGGCCAAGCCGGGCTCGGAAGGCGCCGGCCTCGCCGAGCGTTTCGGCGCCCGGTTGATAGCCGAGCCCGAGAACCGCGGTCAAACGGAGGCGGTGGCGCACGCGGCCGATGTGCTGAGCGCCGAGGGCACAGCCGGCATGGTCGTGGTGCCGGGCGACGTTCCCCTCCTCAGCGCGACCGAGCTTGCTCAGGTCCTCGCCGCCCACGGCTCCGCACCGGCGATGACGATCGTGCCCTCGCGCGACGAGCGCGGGTCCAATTGCGTCGTCTGCTCGCCGCCCGACTCGGTGCCGCTACGCTTCGGCGCCGACAGCTTCTTCCCCCACCTCGCGGCCGCGCGCCGGCGCGGTATCGCGCCCCGCATCGAGCGGTTGCCGGGGCTCGCCCTCGATATCGACACGCCCGAGGACCTCGCCGCCCTGCGCGGCCGGCCGGCGCGCACGCGCACGCACGCCGTGCTCGCCGAGGACGACATGGGCGCTATGGCCGCCGCGGAGCTCTCGGCGTGAGGGGGCGCGAAAACCCGTGGCTCAGCCGCCTCGGCGACCGCGATCGCCTCGAGGACGCCTCGGCAAGCGAACTCACACGGAGCGAACTCGGGCCGTTAGCCGAGGCGGGCGCCGGTCTGCGCGATGCCGGCCATCGCGACCTCGTATCCTATTCGCGCAAGGTGTTCATCCCGCTCACGCAACTGTGCCGCGACGTGTGCCACTACTGCACCTTCGCGCACCCGCCGCGGCGGGGACAGCGCGCCTACCTCACGCTCGACGAGGTTCTCACCATCGCGCGCGCCGGTGCCGCCGCCGGATGCAAGGAGGCACTGTTCACCCTCGGCGACAAGCCGGAGCTGCGCTACGCGGTGGCGCGGCGCGAGCTCGCCGAAGTGGGCCATGAGACGACGCTCTCCTATCTGCGCGCCGCAGCCCGCCTCGTCCTCGACGAAACCGGGCTCCTGCCGCACCTCAACCCTGGCGTCATGGGGGCCGACGACCTGCGCTCCCTACGCGAGGTGTCGGTCTCGCAGGGCATCATGCTCGAGAGTGCGGCGCCGCGGCTGTGCGCCAAGGGCGGGGCGCATTACGGCTCGCCCGACAAGGACCCGGCCGTGCGCCTCGAGACGTTGCGGCTCGCCGGCGAGATGGCGGTTCCGATGACGTCGGGCATCCTCATCGGCATCGGCGAGACGCGCGCCGAGCGTATCGAATCGCTGCTCGCCCTGCGCGCGCTTCACGACCGCTACGGCCACATCCAGGAAATCATCGTCCAGAACTTCCGCGCCAAGCCGGCGACGCGCATGGCCGACGCGCCCGAGCCCTCGCTCGATGAGCTGTGCTGGACGATCGCCGTCGCCCGCCTCCTGTTCGGGCCGGCGATGAACATCCAGGCGCCCCCCAACCTAAGCCCCGGCGCGCTGTCGCGGCTCGTCGGCGCCGGCATCAACGACTGGGGCGGCGTGTCACCGGTCACGCCGGACTACGTCAACCCCGAGGCGCCCTGGCCGCAGCTCGATGCGCTGGCGCGCGAGACGGCGGCGGCCGGCAAGCTACTGACGGAGCGCCTCGCCCTCTACCCCGCCTACGCGCTCAACGGCGAGCGCTGGCTCGACGCGAACCTGCGGCCACACGTGCTGCGCGCCATCGACGCCGATGGTTTTGCGCGGGCGGAGGCGTGGTCGCCTGGCGTGTCGACGGCGCCGCCGCCGGCGCCCCCCCACGCCCCGAGCCCGGCGGCCGAGGTCTCGCGCATCGTGGGCCGGGCTCAAGCTGGCGAGGGCTTGTCCGAGGCCGACATCGTGCGCCTGTTCGCGGCCCGCGGCGCCGAGTTCGAGGCCGTGTGCGGGGCCGCCGACGAGCTGCGTGCCCGGGTCTCGGGAGACAGCGTGACCTACGTCGTCAACCGCAACATCAACTACACCAACGTGTGCTACTTCCGCTGCCAGTTCTGCGCCTTCTCCAAGGGCAAGTTCAGCGAAAACCTGCGCGGCCGCGCCTACGACCTCGATCTCGGCGAGATCGCGCGGCGCGCCCGCGAAGCATGGCAGCGCGGCGCGACCGAGGTGTGCATGCAGGGCGGCATCCACCCCGACTATACGGGCGAGACCTATCTCGCCATCTGTCGCGCGGTGAAGGAGGCGGTGCCCGACATGCACGTGCATGCCTTCTCGCCGCTCGAAGTGTGGCAGGGTGCCCACACCCTCGGGCTCGAAGTGCCGGCCTTCCTCGCCGCGCTCATGGAGGCGGGGCTCGGGACCCTGCCGGGCACCGCGGCCGAGATCCTCGACGACAAGGTCCGCGCCGTGATCTGCCCCGACAAGATCAACACGGCACAATGGCTCGATGGCATGGCGGCGGCGCATGCCGCGGGCTTTCGCACCACGGCGACCATCATGTTCGGCCACGTCGATGCACCGCGGCACTGGGCGCGCCACCTGCTGCGCGTGCGCGAGCTACAGGCGGCAACCGGCGGCTTCACCGAATTCGTGCCGCTTCCGTTCGTGCACATGGAGGCGCCGCTCTACCTCAAGGGCCGCGCCCGGCGCGGGCCCACCTTCCGCGAGGCCGTGCTCATGCATGCGGTCGCGCGCCTCGCGCTGCATCCGCACCTGACCAACATCCAGACCTCCTGGGTGAAGATGGGCCCCGACGGCGCCAGGGCGTGCCTCGCGGCGGGCGCCAACGATCTCGGCGGGACGCTCATGAACGAGAGCATTACCCGCGCCGCGGGCACCGAGCACGGCCAGGAGTTGCCGCCCAAAGCGATGGAAGCCCTGATCCGGAGCGCGGACCGCGAGCCGGCGCAGCGGACGACGACTTACACGCCCCCACCTGCCCTGCGGACCGAGGCCTCGTTTGCGGCACCCCCGCTTACCGCCCCCGTCTACCCGGCGGCACCCGGCTTCGAGCGCACCCGCACGCGCGCCCTCGTCCGCCCCGGATTGCCCGCCGAATAGCCCCTACGGCGCCCGAGGCCGGTATGGATAACGCCGGGCGGCGTCGTTAAGCTGCGCCTCCACTACGGGAGACCTGGATGGCGGAAGAGGGCGTGCGCCGCAAGCTGGCGGCGATCCTGGCGGCCGACGTGGTCCTATAGCCGTCTCATGGGCGCGGACGACGAGGGCACCCTGCGCGCACTGCACAGCGTGCGGGAGATCGTCGAGCGGCGGGTGCGCCAGCACGAGGGCCGGCCCTTCGGCCTCATGGCCGACAGCATGATGGGCGAGTTCATGAGCCCCGTCGAAGCGGTCCGTTGCGCCGCCGAGATTCAGGCCGAGCTTGAGGAGTGGAACGCCGAGGTTCCCGAGGAGCGGCGCATGCGCCTGCGTATCGGCATCAACCTCGGCGACGTCATGGTGGAAGGCGAGAACCTGTTCGGCGACGGCGTGAACATCGCCGCGCGGCTCCAGGAGCTCGCCCCTGCCGGCGGTATCTGCATCTCCGACAGCGTCTATCAGCAGATCAGGAACAGGGTCTCGCTCGGCTTCGAGCAGATGGGTGAACACGCGGTCAAGAACATCGCCGAGCCGGTCGTCGTCTACCGCGTCCTCACGGCTCCCGAGGCCGCGGGCTAGTTGATCGGCGTGTAGGGCAAGGATCGGCCGTGGCTCGCGCTGATCGCTGTCGCGGTGGTCGTCATCGCCGCCGCCGGCGTCGGGGCCGCGCTGTGGCTCGGCGCGCCGCTACGGGAAGGGGCGTCCGACGACGGCGGAGCTTTCCCGCAGGTCGCGCGTCCGACGCGGCATTTCCGCGTCGAGCGGCCCGCCGACCTCGCGGGTGCTGACGCCCTCGTCATCTACGACCGTATCCTCGAGGACATGGTGGCCGCCTACGGCAAGTCGGGAGACCCCTTCGCGGAGGTCTACCGCACGTGGCGCCGCTACAACGTAGCGCCCTACTTGTCGGCGACGCACGGCGAGCGTTACGTCAACAACTACGCCAATTCAGCGGCCATCGACTACGGCAAGGCGGAGGAGGCCGGAACCCTACCCATCGGCTCGGTACTGGCCAAGGATGCCTTCGAGGTAACCGAGCGCGGTGACGTCCTGTCCGCGCCGCTATCGCTCATGGAAAAGATGCCGCCGGGCTTCAGCCCGCGGTTTCGCGACTGGCGCTACACCATGATCATGCCCGACGGCAGCCTGTTCGGAACGACGGGCGGTGAGGGCTCGGAGCGCGTCGAATTCTGTGGCGAGTGTCACATCGCGGCGGGCGATCAACAGGACCACCTGTTCTTCGTTCCCGAGGAGTACCGAACGAAGTTCCTCAACCCGACCGCGGAGTGATTGCCGGGCCGCGTTCGCTGCGAGCCGTCCCTACAGTCCCTGCTCGACCTTGGGGAAGACCTCGGCCGCGAGCAGCTCCATCTGTTCGGTGATCAGGCTCTGCGCCATGCCGGGGAACTGGATGCCGAGCACGGTGTGGGTGACGCCGAAGCGCTTGGCGAGCCCGATGATCTGCTCGGCGACCTCGTCGGGCGCGCCGAGCAGGAAGCGGTCCTTCGTTAGCTCCTCGAACTCGAGGTCGAAATTGTCGTCGCCCTTGGGCATGACCTTGTCCTGGCCCCACTGGTGGTAGGCCTTGTACTTGGTCCCGAGCGTCGGCGCGCAGTTGCGGATCGCCTCCTCGCGCGTCGGTGCCACGAAGACCTCGCGCATCATCGGGAACTCGGCCGGGAAGGGCTTGCCGGCGTCATCGAGCGCCCGCTTGTAGACCTCCACCTGGCGTTCGATGGTGTCCAATCGGTTGTGCGGATTGACGTACCAGGCGTCGGAGATCTGCGCCGCACGGCGGATCGCGCTGTCGGCGTTGGCACCGATCCAGATGGGGGGATGGGGCTTCTGGATCGGCCGCACCGAGACCGAGGCGCCCTTGAGCTCGAAGTGCGAGCCCACCATGTCCACGGTGTCCTCGGTCCACAGCCGCTTGATCGCGACCAGTCCCTCCTCGAGGCGTGCGCCGGCATCCTTCTGGGTGGTGCCGAAGGCGCGGAACTCGACCTCGCGATAGCCGAGGCCGGCGCCGAAGATGAGCTTGCCGTTCGACATCACGTCGATGGTCGCGTGCTGCTCGGCGATGTCGAGCGGCTTGTGCAACGGGATCAGGACGATGCCGGCGACGACCCGCATCGAGGGCGCCTCGGCGATGGCGCGCGCCATGAAAGGCGCCTGCTGCAGCATTTGCAGGGGGCTGGTGCTGTAGTGCTGGCCCATGACGTAGGAGTTGAACCCGAGCTTGTCGGCGAGCCGGATCTGCGCCAACAGCTCGTGAAAACGCGCATGCATGTCATCGCCTTGCGCGTACTGTCCGCGCATCATCAGTCCGTACTCCATCTCGCTCCCTGCCTTCCTATCGCTCGGATTATGGCGCCGCCCGGCGCGCGCCCGACTTTGTACACGAGCCGGCAGCGCCGAGCTAGGGCAAGCGTGAGAAGGCCCGCCCGCGCGCCTAACCTCGTTTGCCGTGGGTCATCCGGCGCACCCCGACGAGCAGCGCGTAGGACAGGCACACCACCGCCAAGAAGCCGGGGTAGGCCCTCGTGCCCCAGATGTCCATCGCAGCGCCCGTCAAGATCGCTCCGCTCAGCGAGCCGATCGAATACATGAAGATCATGACCGCGTTGACCGCTACGAGATCGGCGCCGCGAAATCTTTCGCCGAGCAGCGTGAGCCCGAGCGAGTAGATCGAGGTCGCGGCGCCGCCCCAGATGAAGGCGGCGACCCACAGCAGCGGCGAGCCGGTGACCAGAGGGAAACTCGCGATCGACAGGCCCGCGATCAGGGCCGCGAGAAAGGACGCGCTGCGCAGCGCGATGCGGTCACCGAGCCAACCGAAGAACGGCGGAATGACGATGGCGCCGGCGGTGAAGACCGAAATCAGGACGGCGGCCATACCAGGTGGAAACCCGCTGCGCAGCGCGTACAGCGGCAGTAGCGACAGCACGCTCGTTTCGACGAAACCGAGGACGAGGCCGGCAAAGGTGCCGGTCGGTGCGATGCGCAGGAAACGCCACAGCGGCGCTGTTGGGCGCGCGGCGATGCGTGGCGCCGACCGCCGCGCGAGCACGACCGGAACGGCGCCGACCACGACGACGAGCATGGCGGCGAAGAACGGCGCCGTTGTGTCCGTTCCCATGGCCCACAGGACGAGGGGCCCAAGCGCGAGCCCGATCGACATCGACATGACGTAAAGGCCAAGCACCCGGCCGCGCGTCGCCGCCGGGGCGAGCTGGTTGATCCAGGTTTCGCTGACGACGAATAGGCCGCCACTGCAGATGCCATAGAAGAACCGGATGGCCGCCCACGCCCACACGTTGGGGAACAGCGGCAGGAGGATGAGTGCAAAGAGCACCGCGGCGATGCAGCCGAGCATGACGTTGGCGGTACCGAAGCGGCGGACCGCTCGCGGCAGCAGGGGCGCGAACGTGATGAAACCTGCCGCCGAACAGGACGCGGTCATACCGATCAGGACGCTGTCGACTCCCTGGCGCTCGAGAAGGATGGACAGCAGCGGTGAGGTGATCCCGAAGGTCACGCTGACGATGGCGATGCTGGCGATGACGGCGATGAGGCCGAGCGTGCGCTCGCGCGAGGCGGCCGCGGCGTCGGTGTGCGGCAGGAAGCCGCTCGGGTCGTCAGTCATGTCCGGCGCCGTAATCCTGGCTCACGGAAGTCCACAGATCACCACCACCCAACCCTCTCGACCAGCGCTGAGGGCTAAGAGAATGAGATCGCACCATGATTCCCCCTCCTCTGCGGAAAGGTGGGAGCCAGGGGAAGGGAGAGACGTCGTGAAGCACATTCCGGTGCAACCAGGTACGAGGAGAGCGCGGCAACCAAAGTGGCGTCCAAGCTGCACCCAACAATTGCAGGTCGGCCGTGGCTGAAGGGATCGTGGCAGAGGCGTCGCCGTTGCGCGCCACCCTACCCCGAGGCACATTCGCTGCGCCAACATTGGTGCTGGGAGGACGAACCATCCTTACCTATCCGGTTTACACCCACACCCACTAGGGCTAGAATGGGCGCAACCCGGATATAGGGGAGCGCGCCATGGATGTTCTCGACCGCGCCGATCTCCCATTCCCGCATTCGCTACCCGAGTTCCAGCGACTTTTCCCCGATGATGCGGCCTGCGCCGCCTACCTGGAGAAAGCCCGCTGGGGAGACGGCTTTGCCTGCCCGCACTGCGGCACGGCGGGAGAGCCGTTCCACTTTGAAAACCGCCCTGGCGTCCTGCGCTGCCGCAAGTGCCGCCAGAACACCGGGCTGACGGTGGGAACAGTGATGGAGCGTAGCCACACTCCGCTGAACGTCTGGTTCTGGGCCGCTTATCTGGTCGCCAGTCAGACGCCCGGCATGTCCGCCGTGCAGTTTCAGCGGCAACTTGGTCTTTCGCGCTACGAGACGGCCTTTCAAATTCTCCACAAGCTCCGCTCGGGCATGGTGCGGCCCAACCAAGACAGGATCGGTGGACAGCCCAAGAACCATGTTGAGGTGGACGAAACCTGGGTTGGCGGGCGAACGCGTGGGGAAGGCCGTGGTGTTCACCACAAGGTTCCCGTCTCCTGTGCCATCGAGGTGCGTCATCGAAAGCCGGGCACCAAGCTCGACAACCGGAAAGACGGACGCTATGCCGGACGCGTTCGGCTCGCCGTCGTGCTCGACCGTAGCGCCGAGTCGCTCTGTGGGTTCGTCGAGAGCACCGTCGCGCCGCGATCGCTGATCGTTACTGACGATTGGAGCGGCTATGCTGGCCTCGGTAAGCGCGGCTATGAGCACTTCGCTGTTGCCGAGTGTGGTGATCCAGAGGTTGCCGAGCAATACCTGCCGATCATCCATCTGGTTTTCGCCAACCTGAAGACGTGGCTGATCGGTATCTCACCACGGCGTTAGCCACCAGCACCTACAAGCCTACCTCAACGAGTTCACCTTCCGCTTCAACAGGCGGTTCTACCCGTTCAACGCCTTCCGCTCATTGCTCGGCATCGCGGGCGACACCTCTGCTCCAACCTATGCCGAGCTTTACTCGGGAGAGTGGCGGCACCCTACATGTAGCGGTCATGGGCGGGTTCGAGCTCGTGGCCGACAACCCCTTCGGCGACGGCCAGCGCTGGCTGCAGGTCAGGCCCCCGGGCGCCGAGACCTCGCTCGCGCTATTCACGCCGCCCGGCATGAAGGAGCGTATCGGCGGCTTCGCCAATATCGTCTTCTCCGCGCCCGACATCGAGGAAACCTGCGCCGAGCTCGCGCGCCGCGGCGTCGAGTTCTCCGAGCCGCCCACGCGCCAGCCGTGGGGTGGACTGATGGCCCAGTTCAAGGACCCCGACGGCAACACCTTCGTCATGCACGAATAGTGCCTGGGGTCTGCGTGTCACCCCCTCCCCACCCTCCCCCATCAAGGGGGAGGGCCAAGAACCGGACCTCGCACCCTAAATCCCCCTCCCCCTGGTGGGAGGGGGTAGGGGGAGGGGGACGAAAGATGAGCCGCTGTCCTGCACAATCGGGTACCAGGATCCGCACCGTGGGCCGAGCCTTTGTCGCTGCCTTGGCCATCCTGGCGCTGGCGCTGAGCGCCGCGCAGGCGGCCGAGCGCGTCGACCTCGAACTCGTGCTGGCGGCCGACGGGTCGGGCTCGATGGATGCGGCCGAGTTCAGCCTGCAGCGGGCGGGCTACGCTGAGGCGATCACCCATCCGGACGTTCTCGGCGCGATACTGTCCGGCTACAGCCAGGCGATCGCGATCGCCTATGTCGAGTGGGCCGCGCCGACATCGGTTCATACCATCGTCGACTGGATGGTCATTCGCGACGCCGCTTCCGCCGCGGTCTTCGCCGATAGGCTGATTTTGGCGCCGCGCGTCGCCGGCGGCTACAACTCGATCAGCGCCGCCATCGTTCACGCCGCAAGCCTCATCGAGAGCAACGATTTCAGGGCTGCGCGCAAGATCATCGACATCTCCGGCGACGGGCCCCAGATCAACGGGCCGCCGCTCGCCTTGGTGCGCGCGGCCGCCCTCGATCTCGACATCACCATCAACGCCCTGGTGATCAAATCGCCGGGCGGTACCTATCGCGGACCTGGTGGCATCCCGCTCGAGACGCACTACGCGCGTGACGTGATCGGCGGCTTCGGCGCCTTCGTCGAGACCGCCGAGACGCGGGCACAGTTCGCCGAAGCGATCCGGCGCAAGCTCGTGCTCGAGATAGCGGCGACGCCGGCGGCGCCGGCGGCGCGGGCGCTCGCTGCGGTCGGCGGCGCGCCTGCGCCGCCTCAGTAAGGCGTGCCGTCCTTGTGCGCGAAGCGCCAGCTCGCGGCCTGGCGCGCCTCGAGATCGTCGTCCGGGTAAGTCACCGCATCGCCCGGCGAGCGATCGCCGATCTCGAGGTAGCTCGCCGCGGCCTTCGTACGGTTGACAAGATGGTGGCCGTCCGCGCGGCCGGCCGGAAAGCCCGCCGCCATGCCCGGGCCGAGCGGCTGCTCGCCGGCATCGGTCACCAGTGAGATCTCGCCCTCGAGCACGTAGACGAGCTCATCCTGCCGGGCATGCCAATGGCGCACCGAAGACGCGGCGCCGGGCGCCAGCGTCACCAGGTTGACCCCGAAATTGGTCAGCCCCGCCGCATCGCCGAGCGCCCGCTTGCTGTGCCCGGCGGCGCGCTCGCGGAACGGCGCCGGGTATGCGGAGCCCTTGCGCTCCGTCACGGTCGCCGGATCGAGAGCCGGCAGCCTGGGCGCTGGTCTCGTGGGCTCGGCCATGTCGGGGTTTATCGGTGCGCAGTGCGCGGCAAGGCGCCGACGCGGGTA
This sequence comes from Alphaproteobacteria bacterium, assembly GCA_965261735.1. Lineage (GTDB taxonomy): Bacteria > Pseudomonadota > Alphaproteobacteria > SHVV01 > SHVV01. The sequence goes on along the minus strand of OZ253470.1, from coordinate 2,297,691 downwards.
ACCGGCCGCGCGCGGTAGCGCGCCATGTGGGCGCGCGCTTCCTTGACGAACGCGGCCCTCCCATTGACCTGCCAGGGGGCGAAATCCCAGCCGCGGCGGTCGAGCTTGACGGTGCGCGTCGGTAGGAACACGGTGGCGCGCGTCACGTCGCCATCGGCAAAGACGACACGGCGGGTATGGGACGAATACTCCCGCCCGCCCTCGAAATAGCGCAGGCGGCTCAAATCCCCGGCCGAGAGTCCGGCGGCAAAGATGCCGTGGACCGCATGGCCGCGGCGCGGCGCAAGGGCCGGGTAGGTCGCCCCAACGACGCCGCGGCGGACGTACCCCCAGAGTACGGCCGGGCGCCATACCGGCGCGGCGCGGCGCGCCCCAGGACGACGGCCGCGACATTCGCGTCCATCAGCGTGCCATAGAAGAAGCAGCGCATGGCGCGCGAGCGAATGGTGGGCGCGTTACGTGGCCTCGGGGCCGGTATCGCCACCGCCACCGCCGCCTATCCGCGAAAGGCCGCTGATGAGGTCGATGGGCAGCGGAAAGACGATGGTCGAACTCTTCTCGCCGGCAATGTTGGCGAGCGCGCTGAGATAGCGCAGCTGCATCGCCTGGGGCCGTGCCGACAGGATCTCCGCGGCTTCCAACAGCTTGGTGGCGGCCTGGAACTCGCCTTCGGCGTCGATGATCTTGGCGCGCCGGATGCGTTCGGCCTCCGCCTGCTTGGCGATGACGCGGACCATGCTGTCGTTGAGGTCGACGTGCTTGATCTCGACGTTCGAGACCTTGATCCCCCAGGCATCGGTATGTTCGTCGAGGATTTGCTGGATGTCGGTGTTGAGCTTGTCGCGCTCGGCCAGCATCTCATCGAGATGGTGCTGGCCGAGCACCGAGCGCAGCGTCGTCTGCGCGAGCTGGCTGGTCGCTGCCTGAAAATGCTCGACCTGAATGATCGCGCTCTGCGGGTCGACCACCCGGTAATAGATGACGGCGTTGACCTTGACCGAGACGTTGTCGCGCGAGATCACGTCCTGGGTCGGCACGTCGAGCACGACGGTCCGCAGGTCGACGCGCACCATCTGCTGGATGATGGGAATGACGATGATGAGGCCCGGGCCCTTGACCTTCCAGAACTTGCCGAGCAGGAAGATGGTGCCGCGCTCATACTCGCGCAGCACGCGCAGGCTCAGTAGGACCAGCAGTAGGACGAGGATGGCGAGCGCGCCGTACACGTAAATGGCGATGGACATCGTCCTATCCTTTCCCCTCGGCGGGCTCGACCCTCAGCGTGAGGCCCTGCATCGCGACGATGCGCACCTCGGCGCCGGGCTCCATCCGCTCACTCCCTTCGGCGCGCCACGATTCACCCCGTACGCGCACGTGGCCGCGGCCGTCGTCCCAATCGGCGACGCGGGCGACGCTACCGATCATGTCCTCGCGCCCGCTCACGACCGGGCGCCGTTGGGCGCGCGCCGCCATCGCCAATACGAAGAGGAAGAACGCCGCGGAGGTTCCCGCGACCGCGGTGATCAGGGGCCAGGCAATGCCGTAGCCCGGGATGTCGGTGTCGAGCAGCATGACCGAGCCGATGACGAAGGCGGAGAGCCCGCCGATACCAAGGATCCCGAAGGAGGGCAAGAAGGCCTCCGCCGTCATGAACGCGATGCCGAGGACGATCAGGCCGAGGCCCGCGTAGTTGATGGGCAAGACCTGGAGCGCGAAGAAGGCCAGCACAAGCGAGATCGCGCCGATCACCCCCGGCGCTATCGCGCCCGGGCTATAGAACTCGAAGATGATCCCGTAGAAGCCGACCATCATGAGGATGTAGGCGACGTTCGGGTTGGTCAGGATCGCGAGCAGCTCGGTGCGCCAATTGGGCAGAATCTCGATCAACTCGACGTCGGCGGTGTCGAGCTCGCGCTCGCGGTTGAGGACGCTCACCTTTCGCCCGTGTATTTTCTCCAACAGCTCGTCGACATCGGCGGCGATGAGGTCGATGACGCCCTGCTTGGCGGCGTCCTCCGAGGACAGGCTCGCGGCCTCGTTGACGGCCTTGACCGCCCATTCCGCGTTGCGCCCACGCATTTGCGCGAGGCTACGGATGTAGGCGACCGCGTCGTTGACCATCTTGTCTTCGAGCGTCGGGTGGGCGGCGGCAGTTTCTTCCTCATCCTGGCGCAGCCCGGTCTCGCCGACCTTCCCGCCGGCGCCGTCGTCCTCTTCGTCCTCCTCGACGGGCGGCGCGCCCGGCATGCCGCCGATCTGTATCGGCGTCGCCGCGCCAAGATTGGTGGCCGGCGCCATGGCTGCGACGTGGCTCGCATACAGGATGTAGGTGCCGGCGCTCGCGGCGCGCGCGCCACCTGGCGCGACGAAGGTCGCCACCGGCACCGGCGAGGCCAGGATGTCGCGGATGATGTCGCGCATCGACGTGTCGAGCCCGCCGGGCGTGTCCATGCGAATGACGACGAGGCCGGCGCCGCGCTCGTCCGCGGTCTCGAGGCCGCGCCCAATGTAGTCGCTGGTGGCGGGACCGATCGGCCCCTTGACCTCGAGGATCACCACCGGCGGCGCCGCGCGCGCCTCGGCCGCGGCGATCATCGCCAACAGCAGTCCCAATAGCGCAAGCCGCATATCGCCGTCCCGTCGCCGTACCTGGGGCACGATCCTATGCCGGGGGCAGGGTCGCCGCAAGCGGTGCTCGCGGCAAGGGCAGGCCGTTTAACCGGCCGATAAGGTTGGTTTGATAGATCGTCGTGGCAGACCTGAAGCCCTGCGACCGACCCTCACCGACCCCATGACGCGCCTTACCGCTCTTCCTCTTTCTGGTGCCCGCGATCGCGTTGGCCGAGATCACGGGCCACGACATCGTTATCGACGGTCAAACACTGAACATCTTCGGCGAGGACATTCGCCTGAGCGGCGTCGAGGCGCCAGCGCGCGACCAGGTCTGCCTCGAAGACCGCAAGCCGTGGCCGTGTGGCGAACACGCTGCGAGCGCGCTAGCGGCGCACATCGGCGATCGCGAGGTCAATTGCTTCGGCGTCGATCGTGACCGCGAGCGCCGATTGCTGGCGGTCTGTTTGCTCGACGGCAAGGCCGATCTCAACGGCTGGATGGTCGCCGAGGGCTGGGCCCTGGCGGGCGGCCACAACGCTTCCGCCTACGCCACCGAACAGCAGGCGGCGAAGGCTGCGCGAAGGGGCATGTGGCGCGGTGTGTTCGTCGCCCCACAAGACTGGCGCGCCGGTAAACGCTTCGAACAAGCTGCGACGGCCGTTGACCCCGACCTGTGCCCCATCAAAGGCTCCGTCGCCCACGACGGCCGAAGGATCTGGTCATGGGCGTTAACCGGATAGGCAAGGGATCTACTACCTTCCCGAAGCGCAATCCTACCCGCTGATCAGGATCGAGGCTGAAAACGGCGAGCGCTGGTTCTGTAGCAAAACCGAGGCAGAGGACGCGGGCTGGCGGCCAGCGCACGGATAGGGCCGCGCGACGGCGTCAGGTGCGGCCGAGTATGGGGGCGCGGGTCACGACGCCAACCATGAAGGCGAGCGAGAGCGCGGCCAGCACAACGGCCGCCACGCCGTAGGCGGTGGCGAGGCCGTAGGAATTGATGACCGGCTGGGCCGCGAGGGGCGAGAGGAACTGGCCCAGGAAAACGCTCGTCGACAGGCCCCCCGATAGGCGCCCGCGTACGGCCGGGGGCGCCATCGCGAGCAGCCACACCGAAGAGTTGGGCATGTTCATGCCGATGCCGATGCCGGCCACCGTGGCACCGAACATCACGCCGACATAGGTGTCGGCGATGGCCATGAGGGCGTAGCCGGCGCCGAAGAAGGCGAAACCCACGGCATAGATGGCGGCGTGGCTGAGGTGCCGGCGAATGCGCCCGTAGAATGCAGCCGTCATCGCCATGACAAAGATCGCGAGCGACATCGTCGCGCTGACCAGCGCCGGATCGCGGATGCCGAAGGACGTCAGGTAGAAGGGCAGCTGTGCCGGGATCATGTAAAACGACATCATGCTGAGCAACGCCACCCCATAGATCAGCCCCGTCAGCCGCATAGGCATTGCGGCGAGCGGCGGCGCCGACGCCGGTGCCTGCTGGTGCGCCGGCTCGTATAGCCGCGATGCCATCGCCGGCAGTAGGACCAGAGCCAGGACGTAGACGACGAACGGCCCGCGCCAATGCACCGAGGCGAGGGCGCCGCCGAGCAGAATGAACACCACCCCGCCGAATGACATGAACGAGGCTTGCAGGCCCATATAGCGCGCCCTGGCCTCGCCAGCGAAGTAATCGCCGACGAGCGTCATCACGCAGGTCATGATGCAGGCGACGGCGACACCGAGCAGCACCCGGCTGATGAGAATGGCGTAGAGCGTGTCGAGCACGAGCCCCGCGCTGCCGGCGATCGCGTAGCCCACCGTCGCCCCGAGTAGGAGCGATCGCCGCCCGAACCGGTCGATCACGATGCCGGCCAGTGGTGCGACGATGACGATCGACAGGGCCGGAGCCGTCAGTACCAGCCGGGTCAGGAGGTCGGCGTGCGGCGTGCCGGCGAAGTGCTCGTACAGCGCCGGAAGCGAGGGCGCGATCGTCGCGCCCGACATCACCGTCAGCGCACTCGCCGCAAGAAGCGTTGCTTTGACGGCGAACTGTCCCGCCGACTTGCCGCTGGGCTCGGTAGTCATTGCCTGACGGCGCGTAGAAACCGGAGTGTGGCGGGCATGAGTGCGCTATTGTCGGTTATGCGTCGGACCGAGTCGAGCGCCGCGGCTGCTCCTCTGCGCCCGTGGTCAGCCGGGCAGCCCCATTGAGCACTAGACAGGAGCCGCGAGGAGATGGAGAAATAGGCCCCCCGAGAGACCCCCAAGGCCCTGCCATGTCACAACCCCGCGACCGCGAGCCACGTAAGCCCGTTGCCGCCCCTTACCGGGCGCCGGCGGCCATGCGCGCATCACTGCGGCGCGCGCTGTGGCTCGCGGTGTTGGCGATCGGGCTGTCGCCCGCGGCTGCCGAGGAGGGACCCCTGCCGCCCTGCGGGCAGGCCCCGACGCCAGAGTACGGAAAGATCAACGAGCCCCTGCACGTGCGCGTGTGGCACGTCGTCGATGTTGGCGAGAATTGGCGCCCGCCGGCGTGCACCGGCTGGGAGAGCCGCGATTTCACCCTGCTCATGGCCGCGGCGGGGCGCTTCAGCCACGATAGCGAGGCCGACGGGCTGTTGCGCCGGCTCGCACGGGTCTCCGCGCAGCGGGCCATCCGATACTGGTCGGTGACGCTCCAGCGCTGGCGCGATCTGGTGAGCGAAGCCTATGTGGTCGCCGACCCCGAGACCAAGACGGCGCGCCCCGATTTCTCGCCCGACGACCTGCGCAACGGGCGCGAGCTGTTTTTCTTCCAGAACGAGAACACGCCGCTCGGCGAGGTCGTCTACCGCATGCGCATCGTCGAGCGAACGCCGCGCAAGCTCGTCTTCGCCGTCGAGAATGCGACCCCGGTGCGCTTCCTCTTCATGCCCGTGTTCGAGCCCGGCGCCTTTCAGCTCTTGTACTTCCTCGACCAGGAAGCCGAAGGCGTGTGGCGCTACTACAATCTCGTTCGCGCGCGCGTTACCAACGCGTTCCTGGTCAACGGCCAGGAGGCCTCGTTCATCAACCGCGCCGCCGCCATCTACCGCTACCTCGCGGACATTCCGACCGACCTCGAACCGCCGGCGGCGCCCACGCCCGCCTACCGAACCCCTATCAACGACGATTCGCGCGGCTAGCGGCGCGCGAGCCGGCCCCGATCGCTCGCCGAATCGTGGACCGCCTCGTCATTGTATCGAACCGCGTCGCGCCGATCGTCAAGACAGCCACGGCGGGCGGCCTCGCGGTTGGTCTCAAGGCGGCGCTGCAGGCGGACGGGGGGCTGTGGTTCGGCTGGAGCGGCACGGTCGCCGAGGGGCCGGCCGAGCCGACCCTGGCCGAGGCCGATGGCGTCACCTACGCGACCCTCGATCTCACGGCCGAAGACTACGCCGAGTATTACGGGGGCTATGCGAACCGCACGCTGTGGCCGCTGTTCCACTACCGCGTCGACCTCACCGTTTTCGACCGCCGCTACTATGAGGGCTATCAGCGCGTCAACGCCCTGTTCGCCCGCCACCTCCGGCCTCTCCTCAAGCCCGGCGACGCGGTGTGGGTGCACGACTACCATCTCATCCCGCTGGGCGAGGAGCTACGCGCGGCCGGCGCGGCCGCGCCGCTCGGGTTCTTCCTCCACGTCCCGTTCCCGGCGCCCCAGATCCTGACCACGCTCTTCAACCACAAGCGCCTCGTGCGCCATCTTTTGGCTTACGACCTTGTCGGTTTTCAGACGCCCGGCGATCTCCAGGCATTCCATGACTACGTCACCGGCGAAATCGGCGGCACGGTGAACCCCGACGGCGTCGTCGAGGCGTACGGCCGGCGGGTGCACACGGGCACCTTCCCCATCGGAATCGATTGCGCGGATTTCGCCAAGCTCGCCGTTTCGTCCGGAGCCCAACGCCTGGCCCAGCGGGCGCGCCGCATCCCGGTGCTGGCGCAGGGGCTCATTATTGGCGTCGATCGCCTCGACTACAGCAAGGGACTGCCCGAACGCCTCCACGCCTTCGGCGCGCTACTCGAGGCCTACCCGGAAAACCGGGGCCGGGTGACCCTGCTGCAGGTGGCGACCCCCTCGCGCGGCGACGTGCCCGAGTATGCCGACATCCGCCAACAGCTGGACGAGGTGTCGGGCCACATCAATGGACGCTTCAGCGACTTCGACTGGGTGCCCGTCCGTTACATCAACCGCGTGTACAGCCGGCAAGCGCTCGCCGGGCTCTTCCGCACCAGCGTCATCGGACTGGTGACGCCGCTTCGCGACGGCATGAACCTGGTGGCCAAGGAGTATGTCGCGGCCCAGGACGGCGACAACCCCGGCGTGCTGGTCCTGTCCCGTTTCGCCGGCGCGGCGCGCGAGCTGACGGCGGCACTGATCGTCAATCCCTTCGATAGCCAGGAGATGGCCGAGGCCATGCAGCGCGGGTTGCACATGCCGCTCGGCGAGCGCCGCGAGCGTTGGCTCGACATGATGGAGCGGCTCCGGCGCAACGATGTCGACGCGTGGCAGCGCGGCTTCCTCGCCGCCCTCGAGCGCGCGGGCGGCGAGTCGAGGGCCTCTCGGTCTCGGGAATAGACCCACGCCCGGCGTGTTTACTCCTTATCGAGCTCGGTGCTCGCAAACCGGGTCGCAACAAACAGGAGGAAGCCATGATCGGACGTCTGCTCCTTGCCGGGGCCCTCGTCGTCGCGCTCTCGGCACCCGCGCTCGCGTTCCATTGTCCCGCCGACGTCAAGGCCATCGACGCCGCCATGTCGAAGGTCAGCCTCAACGCCTCGCAGTCCAGCGAAGTCAAGCAACTGCGCGATGAGGGTGAATCCTTGCACAAGTCCGGCTCGCACACCGAGGCCCAGCTCGCCTTGGCGAAGGCGATGCGGATCATGCTTACGAACTTGTAACACCGGCGTCGACCGAGCGTGGATCGGCGCTAACCGGCTGGTGCCGCCGCTTTCGGTTCTGGGCTTCGACTCTGACGAGCGGGGGTGTAGGCTGAGGGCCTGGTCGCCGGGACCCGAAGCCATGATCACGAGACCACCGCGCACGCCGAGCGTCGAAGAAATCCGCGCGTTCGAAGACGAGGGCGTGGTCCGCGTTCGCGGCATGTTCGACGACGACTGGGTCGGGCGTATGCGCCGCGCCGTCGACGACGTTCTCGCTCATCCCAGCTGGCGCGCCGCCGAGCTCAAGCCGGATCGCGCACCGGGACGCTTCGCCTACGACAATTACCTATGGACCTTCAACGACGATTTCAGGGCGATGGCGTACGAATCGCCTGTCGGCGAGCTTGCCGCCGCGATGATGCGCTCGGCGCGCGCTAGCATCGTGTTCGACTTTATTCTCGTCAAGGAACCGCACACCCCGGCTGAGACGCGCTGGCACCAGGACATCCAAGCCAACCCGTGCGAGGGAATACAGACCTGCGGGATGTGGATTTCGCTCGATCACGTGACGCCGCAAAGCGGCGCCGTCGAGTGGATCCGCGGCTCGCATCGCTGGGGCCGGCGCTTCGAGGCGGTGACGACCGGCGACCCGACAAGGCACAAATATCTGCAGGGCTCCGATCGCCCGGCAATCGCCGGGGTGCCCACTGAGAAGACCGAGCCAATGCCCGATATCGCGGGGCATCGACGCGAGTACGATATCGTTGCCATGGAGACCTGGACCGGCGATTGCCTCATATCCAGCCTCTCGATGGTGCACGGCGCGCCGGGTAACGCCACCGATAGCCGCCGGCGCGCCTTCGGTTACCGTTTCGCGGGCGACGACGCGACCTATGCGGTGCGCCCGAGCGCGAACACCATCAGGCCCTGGGCGGATCCGCGCCTGCATCACGGCGATCCGTTTCCGGCCGATCGCGAGCATCCCGTCTTCCCTATGGTGTGGCCGCGAGCCGGTACTGCCGAGGTGGGTGCCGTATAGGTCGCCGCGCGAGACGGCGGCATTCTCCACAGGTCACGATCGCGGCGACTTGGGCTTTTCGAGGTCAGCCCGTTGGCATTACCATGGAAGATGAGGCCACGAGGACCTGATGGCGCATGTGACGGGCATCACTGCCGAAACGCTTCACTAACCCTAAGATGGCTCGCGTATAGGAGTATCGGCAACCAACCGCGCCGGCTGGGCACGAATCAAATGAGATGCCGGCAGCGCAGCTCTCCTAGAACATCGGAGGCACTTCATGGCATTGAATGATCGGGGGCGGGACTTGACGGGTGCCGTTGTGGAGGGCTCGGGCGGGTCGGAGTTGGTGTCGGCGGGGCCGGGTGGTGCGGCGGCTGGTGGTGGGGTTTCGCTGGTGCTCGATGCGGGTTCGGCGGGTGGTTCGCTGGTGGTTCCGGGCGGTGCGTTCTTGCTGGTGGCCGACTATGTGCGCGAGGGTCCGGACCTCCTGCTGATCGGCGGCGATGGCCGCCAGGTGCTGATCCGCGATTATTTTGCGTCCGAGACGCCGCCCGATTTGGTGAGCGAGGGCGGCGCGCGCGTCTCGGGCGATCTCGCTGAGGCGCTGGCCGGGCCGGCGGCGCCGGGTCAGGTCGCGCAAGCCGCGCCGGCCGCGGCCGCGCAGCCGATCGGGCGCGTCGATACGGTCGAGGGCGAGGTCGTTGTGGCCCGCGCCGACGGCACGCAGGTCAGCCTGACCTCGGGCTCGCCGGTGTTCCAGGGCGATGTGCTGGAGACCGGCTCGGGGGCCTCGCTCGGCATCGTCTTCGTCGACGACACCACGTTCTCGCTCGGCGAGGACGCGCGCATGGTGCTCGACGAGCTGATTTACGATCCGTCGACGAACACCGGGAGCTCGGCGTTTTCCGTGGTCCAGGGTGTGTTCGTGTTCGTCTCGGGCGAGATCGCCAAGTCAGGCGACCAGGCGATGGTGGTGACGACGCCGGTCGGCTCGATCGGCATCCGCGGGACCACGGTGGCGGCCGAGATCGCGGCCGAGGGCGAGCAGAGCACGATCACGCTGCTGCCCGACGAGGACGGCTCGACGGGCGAGATCGTGTTCACCAACGGCGGCGGCACGCAGTTCATCAACATCGCCTACCAGCAGATCACGGCGACGAGCTTTTCGGTGGCGCCGAGCGCACCCGAGATCAAGACGGCGGCCGAGGTCGAGGCCCAGTACGGGGCGGCGCTGAGCGCGCTGCCGGCGCAGGCCGCGGCCGGGGCGCAGGACGACGGAACCGCGGGCGAGCCCGGGGCCGCGGACGGCGAGGACGGTGAGGGCGAAGGCGAAGACGAGGGCGGCGAGGAAGAGGACGGCGAGGTCGACCCCGAGGCGCTCGGCGAACTCGCGCCGGCGGCGGGCGAGGAGGGCGGCGACGGCGGTGGCACGACGTTCATCACCCCGACACCCGACACCTCGGCCTCGACGCCGACGCTCGACCTCGATCCGGACACCGCCGGCAACCAGCTCACCGGCACCACGAGCGGCGACGAGGACAGCGCCATCGCGCTCGATATCGATGCCGCGCTCACCGACCTCGACGGCTCGGAGACGCTGTCGGTCACGATTACCGGCATCCCCGACAACGCGACCATCAACCTGCCCTCGGGCGGCATCACCTTCGATCCCAGCGGCACCGATGCCTCGCCCAACACGCTGCTGCTCGCCAACGTCACCCCGGGCGACCTCGAGGGCCTCTCGATCACCCCGCCGCCCGACTTCTTCGGCAGCTTCGACCTCGAGATCACCGCCACCGCCATCGAGGGCGCATCGGGCGCTACCGCGCCCGTCACCGGCACCCTCACCGTCAACGTCGCCGATGTCGCCGAGCTCCCGGTGGAGCCACCGCCGGAGCCGGAGCCGGAGCCGTCCGAGTTCGCGATCGCCGACGCCACCGGCAGCGAGAACCCCGGTGCCGCGATCTTCACCGTCACCCGCACCGGCGACCTCTCGGGCACCGTCAGCGTCGACTACCAGACCAACGCCGTCACCGCCACCGAGGGCGTCGACTACACCGGTGCCGCCGGCACCCTCACCTTCGAGCCCGGCGTCGCCGAACTCACCATCGAAGTCGATGTCACCGCGGACAACCTCTATGAGCCCGTGGAACGGTTCGAGATCACGCTCAGCAACCCAACGGGCGATGCCACCATCGCCGATGGCGAGGCCGACGGCCGCATTCTTAACAACGCCCATGCGCCCACCGGTGAGCTGCATCCGGGCGGCCTCGTAAATGGCTTCGGGTTCACCATCTCCGGCATCCATGAGAACGACGAATCCGGCACGTCCGTGAGCGGCGCCGGCGACGTCAACAACGACGGTTTCGCCGACCTCCTCATCGGCGCGCCCCACGGGGGCGTCGAAGAGGATGGCGAGGGCTACATCATTTTCGGCGGCCCCGACGTGGGCGCGGACGGCGACATCGATCTATCTTCGCTCGATGGCACCAACGGCTACGTTTTCATCGGCGACACCGAAGGTGACAACGCTGGCACTTCCGTCAGTGGCATCGGCGACGTCAACGACGACGGTTTTGACGATTTCATCATCGGCGCGCCGCACGCACAGGGGAGCAGCCTCTATGACGCAGGCGAGAGCTACGTCATTTTCGGCGACCATCTGTCCGAACTCGACGGCAACGCCGACGGCGTGATCGAATTGTCGAGCCTTGCCGCCGGCGACGGCAGCCACGGTTTCGTCCTCAACGGCCTCGATAACTTCGACGATTCGGGCCACGCGGTGAGCGGCATCGGCGATGTCAATGGCGACGGCATCGACGACTTCGTCATCGGCGCCCCATACGCAGACCGGAACGAAGACGACAGGGAAGGCGAGAGCTACGTCGTGTTCGGCGGCAGCGGCATCGGCTCCGGCGGCAGCCTCGACCTTGGAGGTCTCGACGGCGACAACGGCTTCCGCATCATCGGCGATGACAGGTTCGACGGTTCTGGCCGCAGCGTCAGCGGCGCGGGGGACGTGAACGGCGATGGCGTCGACGACCTCATCATCGGCGCCCCGTACGCGGACCCGAACGGAACCGGTCTCGGGTTCGGCGAAGAAGGTGAGAGCTACGTCATCTTCGGCAAACTCTCGACCGAGAGCTTTGCAGCTACCATCGATCTTGCCGATATCACCGCCAGCGATGGTAGCGACGGCTTTGTTCTGAATGGCGTCCAGGAGGCCGACCAAGCGGGCTATGCCGTGAGCTCGGCCGGCGATGTTAATGGCGACGGCTTCGCCGACCTCCTCATCGGCGCCTGGGAGGCCAATCGCGGCTTCGAGGGCAGCGATAGGGGTGAGGCCTACGTGGTATTCGGCAGCGACGACAAGGACGGCCGCGAAATGATCGGCGCCGGCGGCAGCATCGAGCTTTCCGACCTCGACGGCAGCGACGGCTTCAAGATCACCGGCCTCAACGAGTTCGACTATGTCGGCTTTTCAGTACCTGCTTATCCGTGACACTCCGCCTATGGGGATGTATGTTCTCAATATGTTCTGTATGAGGGGGTCACGGTTATGGGGTTCAAGGTTGCATCGCGCGTGCGTGGTCTGAACGACGAGGCGTTTCGGGAGGCCTTCGGCACCAAGGAGCAGTGCCGCGCGGCGCTGGTCCGGCTGCGCTGGCCGGGCGGCTTCGTCTGCCCCTGCTGCGGCCATCGGGAGCATTGCGTGTTGGCGGGTCGGGGTCTCTATCAATGCAACCGGTGCAAGAAGCAGACATCGCCCACGGCGGGCACGATCTTCCACGCGACCAAGCTGCCGCTGACAGTCTGGTTTGCCGCCATCCACCTGATCGTGACGGCGAAGAACGGCATCTCGTCGGTGGAACTCGGCCGCCGTCTCGGGGTCAAGCAGCCGACGGCCTGGGCCGTGAAGCACAAGATCATGGCGGTGATGGCGCGGCGCGAGGGGGAGACGGCGCTTACGGGGCGGGTCGAGATGGACGACGCCTATCTCGGCGGGGTGCGCTCCGGCGGCAAGCGGGGCCGCGGCGCGGCGGGCAAAACGCCCTTCGTGGCGGCGGTCTCGACCAGTCCCGAGGGGCGCCCGCGCAAGCTGAAGCTGGCGCCGGTCAAGGGCTTCCGCAAGCGCGAGATCGCGCGCGGCGCCAAGCACTGGCTGGCCCCCGGCGCGGCGGTTGTGACGGACCGCCTGGGCTGCTGGAGCGCACTCGAAGAAGCCGCCTGCAGCCACCAGGCGATCCGCACCGGGTCGGGCCGCCAGGCGGCCCGCATGGCATCGTTCAAATGGGTGAACACGACGCTCGGCAACATCAAGAGCGCGATCACCGGGACTTATCGCAAGCTCGGCCCCGACCATGCCGGACGCTATCTCGCCAGCTTCGCCTGGCGCTACAACCGGCGCTATCAACTCCAGACAATGATCCCGCGTTTCGTCCATAGCGCCGCACGAAACCAGCCCATGCCCTATCGCCTCCTCATCGCCGGATGACTTTCAGGGATAAGCAGGTTTCAGTAAGCTCGGCGGGCGACATCAACGGCGACGACTTCGACGACATTCTGATCGGCGCGCCGGGTGAGGACCGTGACGCCAACCCAAATGGCTTCACCTACGTGCTGTTCGGCGGCGAGGGCGGGAGCTTCGCCGCCAGCATCGACCTGGCGACGCTCGACGGCAGCGACGGCTTTCGCTTCGCGGGTCGCGAAGAGCGAGACTATGCTGGCACTTCGGTCAGCGGCGCCGGCGACGTCAACGGCGACGGCTTTAACGATCTCATTATCGGCGCGCCTGAAGCCGATCCAATCGTCGGCAACGAAGTCGGTAACGAGGGCGAGACCTTCATCATCTTCGGCGGCCCCAACGTGGGCGGCGCCGGCCGGCCGTTTATGGACACCAACCTCTTCGACGGCAGCACCGGCTTCACCATTGACGGCATCGTTGAAGGCGACCAATCAGGCTATTCCGTCAGCGGCGCGGGGGACGTGAACGGCGACGGCTTCACCGACCTCCTCATCGGCGCCCATCGGGCCGATCCGAACGGCTCCCAGTCGGGAGAAAGTTACATCGTGTTCGGTGGGTCCGGTTTGTCCGTCCTCGACGCCGCCGACGGCGCGACGGACGGTAATATTGATCTTTCGAACCTTGACGGAACGAATGGTTTCGTGCTCAACGGCATCGTCGCCGGCGATCAATCGGGCCGGTCGGTGAGCGGTGCGGGCGACGTCAACGGCGACGGCTTCGACGACTTCATCATCGGCGCACCGCGTGCTGACGAGCCAAACGACGCCGGCGAGAGCTACGTCGTCTTCGGCGGCGACAGCCTGTCCGATCTCGACGGCAACGCCGACGGCGTGATCGAATTGTCGAGCCTTGCCGCCGGCGACGGCAGCGACGGCTTCGTCATTGAGGGCGTTGTCTTTAGTGATCGGTCCGGCTCTGCCGTCAGCAGCGCGGGCGATCTCAACGGCGACGGCTTCAACGACCTCATCATCGGCGCCCCTTATGCCTACGGGCCTTCGTACAGCTACAGCCGCCCGGGCGAGAGCTACGTCGTCTTCGGCGGCGATGATTTTGCCGCCAGCCTTGATCTTTCGGAGATTAGGGGCGGCTACGGTAACGACGGCTTCGTTCTCAACGGCGGTGACCAGAGCGATAGGTCGGGCTACGCCGTCGGCTCGGCCGGCGATGTGAACGGCGACGGCTTCGCCGACTTCATCATCGGCGCCCCGAAGGCCGACCCCAACGGTGAATCCGAGGCCGGCGAGAGCTACGTCGTGTTCGGTAACCATCTGTCCGACCTGGATGCCGCGGACGGCGACACGGACGGCGCCATCGACTTGTCGAGCCTTGCCGACGGCGGCGGCACCCACGGCTTCGTCCCCAACGGCATCAGCGGCCTCAGTGAAGGCGACCAGTCGGGCCGCGCGGTAAGCGGGGCGGGCGATGTTAACGGCGACGGCTTCGCCGACCTCATCATCGGCGCGCCGTATGTGTCCGAAACCGACGAAGACCGCCAGCAGGGCGAGGCCTACGTCGTCTTTGGCGGCGCCGGTGTCGGCACCGGCGGCACCATCGAGCTCGACGACATCGCGGAAGGCGACGGCAGCGGCGGCTTCGTCATCGAGGGCGTCACTGAAGGATATAGCGAGTTCGGCAGTTCGGTGAGCGGCGCCGGGGACGTGAACGGAGACGGCTTCGACGACTTCCTCGTCGGCCGTCCGGGAGACAGTAGCTACGCCGGCTACAGCGCGACCTACGTCGTCTTCGGCGGCGAGGATGTCGGCGCCGGCGGCAGCCTCGATATCACGACGTTCACCGAGGCGGACGGCTTCCTGGTCGTCAATGATTTCCAGGACTACGACTATACTGGCAAGGCGGTCAGCGGTGCGGGCGACGTCAACGGCGACGGCTTCGACGACCTCCTCGTCGGCGCGCCGAGGGCCGGCCCGGCCGGCGGCGCGGGATTCAACGCGGAGGGCGAGTCTTACGTCATCTTCGGCGGCGACTTCTCGGGCGCGGTGACGCACCAGGGCGGCACGGGGGCGGATTCGCTATCCGGCACCGGCGCCGGCGATGTCATGGTCGGCGGCGGCGAGGACGTACTCCGGGGCGGTACCGGCGACGACATCCTGGGTGTCGGCGATCTCGGCTTCGCGCGCATCGCCGGCGGCGCCGGCGAAGACGTGCTCCGCCTCGACGGCGCGGGCCTGTCGCTCGACCTCACGGCGGCCGGCAAAGGCTTCGAGGGCAACATGAAGATCACGGGCGTCGAAGCCATCGACCTCGGGGGGTCCGGTAACGCCCTCACGCTCGACCTTCAGGACGTGCTCGATATGTCCGATACCTCGAACACGCTCAAGATCCTCGGCGATGAGGGCGACTCCTTGACGGCCGACACCGAGACCTGGGCGGAGCAGCCAGCCGGGGCCGAGGGCTCGGAGCCCGGCTTTACCCTCTACACCAACGGTCTCGCCAGCCTGCTGATCGACGACGACGTTACCCAGAACGTACTGTCCGTCGGTCCATAGTCGAATCAAGCAGGCGCCGCGCCGCCTCGGCGTCAGGCCACACGCCTCGCTTACCGGGCTGGCCGCTGCCGCTCTAGGCGAACAGCCTCACCCGGCCTCGCCGCCGGCGTCGCTCCATGGGAACGGCTCCTCGGGTGCGAGGTCCCGCATGTCCTCGGCCATCAGCTTGAGCCGGCCCGCGGCCCGGTCGACGGCGCGGCGTACGTAGTCGGCCTCCTGCGGCTCGAGTCCCGGGCTCTCGGCGGCCATCGCGAGCATGCCGACGGCCGTGAGAATGGTGGCGCCGGCCTCGACACGCGGGTCCTTGCCACCGCGCAACACGAAAACGAGCCATCGCGCCACGCGGCGAACGTCGGGGCGATCCCGCAGGTCCATCTTTTCGAGCGCGTTCTCGACCTCCTGAATCGCGTGGCCGTCGGCCATGACCCACCTCCGTGCGCCTTCCCTTGCCCGGCCCAGCATCCGCCAGCCGCTCCTTTCGCGCAACCGCCGAAAGGCCCCGGCGCCGGCAGACAACCGCCGCCACGTCTAGTGCCGCCGTCGATTCTCAACTATCCTAGTGGCCTCAAAGACCACGACGAGGTGGGCGAGCATGACGTACACCGCGAGCCGACTGGCAGGCGCCTTCGGCGTCGAGATCGTCGGCATCGACCTGGCCAAACCGCTGGGCGACAACCTGTTCAACGAACTCCACCAGACCTGGCTCGATCACGACGGCGTGATGGTGGTGCGCGATCAGGTCCTCACGCCGCGCCACCAAGTCGATTTCGGCGCCCGCTTCGGGGCACTCTTCGAGGCCGACTCGCGCGAGCATGCGGTGCCCGGCCATCCCGAAATCTACCAGGTTTCCTACGACGTCGGGCAGGCGCCGACGGTCCGCGAATTCGTGGACACCGGCAGCGCGTGGCACTCGGATTACGCCAACGAGGACGAGTGGGCCGGCGCCTCGCTCCTGTATGTGGAGGCCATGCCGCCCAAGGGCGGCGACATATGCTTCGCCGACCTCTATGCCGCCTACGAGGCGCTCTCGCCGATCATGCAGGGCTATCTCGCGACGCTGGAGGCGGTGCATAGCGCGGCGGCGTTCGTGCGCGGCCACGAGGAGCGCCCGCCGGCGGTCCACCCGCTGGTCCGCAAGCATCCCGAGTCGGGGCGCACGACGCTGTTCGTCAGCCCCGGCTTCACGACGGAGATCGTCGGGCTGACGCCTGCCGAGAGCCACGCCCTGCTCGGCTTCCTGGCCGCGCATTGCACGCAGCCGGCGTTCACCTGCCGCCATCACTGGATCCCCGGCGATCTCGTGATCTGGGACAACCGGTGCAACCTTCACAACGCGCTCGGCGACTACAGCGGCGGTGGACGCGTGGCGTTCCGCCGCGTCAGCGCCCACGGTTAGGCACCGAAAGCACCGCCCACCGCCGGCGCATCGAGACGGCCGTGCCCGAGGGAGATGTCATGGCTGAAGGAGACGCACTCCGGCCTTTCTCCCGCTCGACAGCGGCGTTTCTCGAGGGCGCTCAATCGCCGCGCGATTACCTCGAGGGGTGCCTCGCGCGGATCGAGGCGCGCGAGGCCGAGGTCCGGGCTTTCGTCACGCTCAACGTCGAGGGCGCGCGCAAGGCCGCCGACGAGGCCTCGGCCCGCTACCGCGCCGGCACGCCGCTCTCGCCCATCGACGGCATGCCGATCGGCATCAAGGACGTCATCGAAACCCGCGACATGCCGACACAGATGGGCTCGCCCGTGTACGAGGGCTGGCACTCGGGGCGCGATGCGGCGTGTGTGCGCGCACTCAGGGATGCCGGCGCGGTCATCCTGGGCAAGACCGTGACGTGCGAGTTCGCCGGGCCCTTTCCGGGGCCGAGCCGCAACCCACTCGATACGAGCCGGACGCCGGGCGGCTCGAACAGCGGCTCGGGTGCCGCCGTCGGCGCCGGCATGATCCCGGCCGCGCTGGGCACGCAGGTGGTCGGCTCCATTATCCGCCCGGCGAGCTACTGCGGGGCCTACGGCTTCAAGCCGAACCGTGGCGGCTGCCACGACTACATGTCGCAGAGCTGCCTCGGCGTCATTGCCGCGAGCCTCACGGACTCGTGGCTCGTCGCCCACAACATCGCCCGCCGCGTCGGTGGCGATCCCGGCACTCCCGGGCTGTACGGGGACGCGGGCGTGCCCGAGTCCGCGCCGCTGCGCCGCGTCATCCGGCTCGAGACCAGGGGATGGGAGAAGGCCGACGGCGAGGCCAAGCAGACACTCGAGCACTACCTCGCCCGGCTACGGGACGCGCGCGTCGAGGTGGTATCACGGAGGGACTGGCCCGAAATTGAGGCCTTCGAAGCGGCCATCGACCGCGCGGGCGAGCTCTCGCGGACGATCAATAGCTGGGAAATTCGCTGGCCGTTGAACGACTATCGCGATCGCGGCCCGGGTCTCCTCAGCCCCATCCTGGAGGGGGTGCTGGAGACGGTCGAGTCCATGACCCTCGATGACTATCGCGCCGCCACGGCCGAGCGCGAGCGCCTGCGCGAGCGGTATTCAGCGCTCGCCGACCGGGCCGATGGCTTTCTCACCCTCGGCGCCACGGGGCCGGCTCCGGTGGGGCTCGAACACACCGGCAACCCGGCCTTCAACCTGCCGGCCTCGGTGCTCGGCGTACCGGCGCTCACGCTGCCGCTCATGACGATTCAGGGCCTGCCCGTCGGCTTGCAGCTAATCGGGTTGGCCGAGCGCGACGCGGCGCTCTTCGCGTACGCAGGCTGGTTGCACGACCTGCTCGCGGGCGCCTAAGGGCGCGCGGGCGGCGCGCTGAGCCACGCGCGCGCCTTCCTTATCCACGCGAAATCGGGGTCGGCGCAGGCCTCGTTGGTCGCGAAATGGCTCAAGCCGTCGAACACCTCTACTTCGACGACCCCGACCTCGCGCTCCAGCAGCGGCGCCATGGTGGCCGCGTCGGCCTTGATGTCGTCGGTGTCGTCCGATCCGTAGCTGATGTAGAAGGGCGTGCGGTTGCCGGCGGCGTGCTCGGCCGGGGTCGCGTCGTAAGCGTCGGCGCGGTCCACCAACAGGTTGAGCGCGCCCCTCTCGCGCGTCCCGCCGGCCGGGAAGCGGTCGAGTCTGAGGTCGAACACCGCGCTCATCGGCAGACAGGCCTTGATCGCGTCCTCGGGCAGGCCGCGCGCGCCCAAATACTCTGGCCTCAGCGTCAGCATCGAGGTGAGGTGGCCGCCCGCGGAGTGCCCGCCCATGAGGACCCGATCGCGATCGCCGCCGTAGCGGGCGATATTCGTGCACACCCACGCGAGGGCGTCGGCGACGTCGTCGAGCGGGGCCGGCCATTTCGCCTCGGGCGCGAGGCGGTAGTTCCCGGAGATGAAGATGGCGGGCAAGCTCGTGATGTTGGGCGCGATGAAGCCCTCCCACTCCTTGAAGCCGTGGCGCCAGGCGCCGCCATGAAAGAACATCAGCACGGGTAAGCCGCTCAAGCCTTCCGCGGCGGGCAGGAAGACGTCGAGCTTTTGGTAGAAGTCGGCGCCGTACGCGACGTCGAGGTCGCAGCGCTGGCCGGGCACGATGTCCTTCGACATCGCCAGCATGCGGTCGGTGATGTCATGGGCCCCGGGCAGCATGAGCCGGCCGCGATCGGGCATGTCGTCGAACGCCATGAGGGCCTCCCGGGCTTTTTGACGCCGGCTTTTGCGCGACGCCCAGGCTATATTTATCGTCGAGCGAACGGGCTCTTATACCCCGCCCAGGGCCCGGCAGTCACAAGGGGTGTCGCGATGAAAGCGGAGATGCAACGGAAGTGAGCCTCGGGCCGCCGCCAGGCTTCCTCACGCGCCATGCGTGGGCGCCCTACTTCCTGGTGACGGTGACGGTGCTGTTGTTCGCCAGCAATTCGATCGTCGGCCGGGCCGTGCGCGAGGACATCCCGCCGATGGGGTTTACCTTCTGGCGTGGCGCGGTGGCCGCGCTCCTGTTGCTGCCCTTCGTGCTGGGCGGGCTCCGGGCCCAGCTTCCCGTGTTGCGCGAGCACTGGAAGCTGATCCTCGTGCTCGGCTTTACCCAGTCCGTCGGCGGCCAGGCGTTTCTCTATGTCGGGCTGCACACGACGACGGCGATCAATGCCGGCGTGATCGATGCGACGCGGCCGGTGCTCACCATCGCGCTCGCCTGGCTACTGCTCGGCCACCAGATCTCGCTGCGTCAGATCCTGGGCCTCGCGATTGCGATCGCCGGCGCCCTGACCGTCATCGCGCGCGGCGATTTCCAGTCCCTGCTCGCCCTCGAATTCGTGGTCGGCGACCTTTGGGTCCAGCTCGCGATCTTGAGTTTCGCGGCCTACGCGGTGGCGGTCAGCCGCGTTCCCGCCGCGCTCTCGCCGTTGGTCCTGCTCGAAGCGATTCTCGTTGCAGCGTTTCTCTGCACCCTGCCCGTCTACCTGGGCGAGATGCTGATCGGCGGCGCGCGCGTCCGTTTCGACCTCGCGACCGTGGGAACGATCTTCTACATCGCGATCCTCGTCTCAATAGGCGCGGTCCTCCTCCTCAACACCGCCATCGCCCACGTCGGACCGGGAAAGGCGGGCACGGTCTTCTACCTCATGCCGGTCTTCACCGCGGCCCTGGCCGTCGCCCTGCTGGGCGAGACCCTGCAGGCATTTCACCTCGTCGGCACGGCGCTGGTGTTCGCCGGCCTCTATGTCGCGGCGCGCCGGACGCGCGGCACGCGCGAGTGAATGACGGCGCGAATTGCTCCAAGCAACCCAGTGCGAGGGTCGCGGCTTAGCTTTGTGGCCGAATCATCGTGGTCAGCAACAACGCCGCGATCGATAGCCCGAGTGCCAGCTGGAATACCGCGTCATAGTTCCCGGACGTATCGAATACGGCTCCGCCGACGTAGGCTCCCAGCCCCCCGGCAGCATTGTGGACCATCGTAATGAACCCGGCGATGGTACCAAGGTGCGAAGCGCCGAAGTGCTGGCGGGTGAAGACAACCGAGAGTGGCGCCGTGATCCAAAATGTGAGCCCGTAGAGAAGGGCAAAACCAGCGATCGCGAATGGCTCTCTGCTCGCTATCACGAGGGTGAAGATGGCGATTCGCAAGGCGAAGCAGATCGATGCCGGCACAACGGGACCGACACGATCCGACAGATAGCCCGAGCCGATAACGCCGACGAGCCCGAACAGCCCCATGAACGCGAAGAGATTGCCGGCGAGCAAAACGCCGATGCCCTGGTCGCGGGCGAACGCGACCACGTGGGTGGCCACGAAATGATCCTGAAACCCGCAGATGGCATAGACCGCCAACAGCAGCCACAATTGTCGAGAGCGCAGGATCGCGCGAGCTGAAAGTACCACCGGAACGATCTGGTCGCGCCCGGCTCTGCGCCCGCCCGCCACACCACGCGCTGAGCTCGGCGAGACGGCGAAAAACGCCATCGGCAGGATCAGCACCAGTCCGGCGGCGCCCAGAACCAGGAACGAGCCACGCCATCCAAGCTCTTCAAGCTGCGTCGTGAGCACCATGATGATCACGAGCTGCCCGATGCCTGACCCGGATATCGCGATGCCGTTGGCGGCGCCGATCCGGTCAGGAAACCACTGACTGATCATGGCGCCGATCGCCGGTACCGAGGTGGAAGCGCTGGCCAGCGCAAACAGGATTCCGTAGAGAATCACCGCTTGAAGCGGCGTCTCGACGGCACCCATGAGGGCGATGCTCACGCAGGCAAGGAGCACCGACGACGCGAGCACGAACCTGGCGTCGTAGCGGTCGATCAGTCGTCCCGCGATCGGGAGGGCAAGCGAAGACACGACCAGAAAGACGGTCACGGTCAACGATAGCGTACTGCGGCTCCAACCTAGATCGTCCGTCATGGGCCCCAGCGTCAGGCCCATGATGAAGCGCGAACCGCCGTTGAACAGCAGCAGGACGAAGCCGGCGGCAAGCACGAAAAAGGCAGGATTGGGCCGCTTCACGTCGAACCGAGATCTGACCGGCGACCCTAAAATCGAACTTGCAGCGTGGTCCAGATGATCTGGGTATCGGTCGAGATGAGATCGGCGTCGAAATCCGCGTATTCCAGCGACACGGAGAACGCGGTGCTGACCTTCAGCTCCGCCTTGACGCTCCATTCCGAGCCGAAGTCGAGGTCGAGGCGGTCGGAGCGAAAGTCGTGATAGGCGGCACTGAGCACCGCCGATTCGAACGGCCCGAGCTCTTCCAGCTCATACGAGACCCGGGCGAAGCGGTCCTCGAGACCGGCGGTCGGCGTCACCAGGAACTTATCGGTAACGCCATTGAAGCCGTGCAGCGTAGCGAGCGGCGTCTGAAAGCTGTTGGCGCCGTCGCCGCCGAGAAGCTCATAGCCGAGTCTCGCCACCAGATCGCCATAGATGATACCGGGTTCCACGAGCACGTAGCTCTCGTCGTAATCGCCCGGGTGTCCGGCGTGGTCGCTCTGCCGGGCAAACTCGACCGCATAAACGATACCGACGTCGCGGTTGAACCAGAAGCGATGGCTGCCGGCGAAGCGGAGCCCGAACGTCCGCGACGACAGGGCGGCCTGGTTGTCGAGATCGATGAGGTAGGCGTAGGCCGAGAGGCGGCCGAGGCGGAGCCCCTCGTAGGCGAGATTGATCAGGTGGCTCTCGGATTCGAAATCGCCGTCGAGCGAATCATCACCGAGCACCCGGTTCACGTTGTGAACGTAGGCGTAGGTGGCGATGGTATCGACCAATGAGCGGTTGGTGATGAGCGCGGCGTCAAAGGTCTGCTGGTTCTGGCGGAAGCCGACGTTGCCGACGAAGCGCTGATTGTCGAAGTCGATTCGCTGGCGCCCCAGCCGCACCAGCGAATCGGGCAACCGGTCGGTAGTGAGCACCGCCTGGTTGATTTCAGTGGTCTCCGGGTCAGCGACGACCGGAAACCGCGCTCGACCCTCGATCGTGTCATCGAACGCCTCGTTGCCGACGGCGCTGACGTTCTCGATCTCAACGAAGGCGAAGAAGCCTTCGTAACTTCGCGTTTCGTAGCCGATCCGCGTACGCAAGGTCGAGGCCAGCGCCTCGCGGGCGAAACCGTCCTGATCGACATTCTCGAGGCGGTAGCGCACGTCGATGGTTGGCCGGCCGTCCACCAGGGCCTCGATAAAGGTCTGGGCCCCGGGTTGAACGACCGGGCCTAGAAGCACACCCAGTGCGGCGATCCCTCCGAGGTACCTGCCCCTCAATGGTTCGCCTTACTTGGCAACTGCCACGAACACCCCATCCCAGCTCTCTGGCGGCGGCGCTTCCTCGAACTGGGCGATCCGCGCGCCGTAGAGAGCGTAAAGGGCGCGAAGGTCCGGATTGAGGCGCAGGCACTCGCGGATCAAATTACGCGCCCGGGCCCAGTCGCGCGATCGATAGGCCGCGAGCATCGCGTTGTGAACGGCCAGGAAATCCTGGAACCGTGGATCGGCCTTGTACGATTCGTCTCCCACCAGGGCGTACGCGCGGATCGCCTCGGTCTTGCCCGAGACGGCGATGCGGTCGAGCTCGACGGTCGCGAAGTCAGGCGCCGCGCTGCGCGTCTCCTCACCGATCACGATGTCGACGCCATAGGCCTTGCACTGCCCCTGCAGCCGCGAAGCCAGATTCACGGCATCGCCGAGCACCGAGTAATCGAATCGTTGCTCCGAGCCGAGATTGCCGACGCAGCATTCGCCCGTGTTGAGGCCGACACCGATCTCGATGACGTGGAAGGGGCGTCCCTCGGCCTCCGCCTCCCGCTTCAAGGCGTCGTTGAGAACGGCCAGGTCGCGGATCATGGCAAGCGCCGCGTCGCAGGCGTGTGCCGCGTCCTCGGCATCATCGAGCGGCGCGTTCCAGAACGCCATGATGCAGTCGCCCATGGACTTATCGATGGTGCCGCGGCGGTCCATGATGATGTCGGTCATTGGCGTCAGGAAACGGTTGATCAGGCGGGTCACCCCTTGGGGATCGCTCTTGAAGTGCTCGGCGATCGTGGAAAAGCCGCGAATGTCGGCGAACAATAGCGTCATCGTCCGCATCTCGCCGCCGAGAACCAGCCGCTCCGGGTCGGCGGCCAGAACCCTGACCATATCGGGGTGGATGTAATGGCTGAAGGCCGAGCGAATCTCGCGTGCGCTGCGCTCCTGCACGAAATAGCGGTAGATGCTGAGCGAACTATAGGCGATCAGCAGGGCCGCCGCCGGCAGGGTGACGTTGAGCCACAGGTTGTAGACCGCAAAGGCCAGCTGATTGCCGACAATGAGCGCCACCCCCAGTGCCAGAGTGAAGAAACTGAACGCAAAGGCCGAGAGCCTGGACGCCGCCACTCCGAGGATCAGGCCGCCGGTAATGGCGATCGCCGCATCGATGAACCAGTAATAGCTCTGCCGCGCGATGAAGCGCTGTTGCAGGATGTTGTCAATGACGATGCCGAGCCGCTCGGTACCGGAGAGGTTTGGCGAGAACGGCGTGATGAACTCATCCTTGATGCCGGTGGCGTTGGCGCCGATCAGGACGATCTTGTCGGCGAAGTGGGATGGCGCCTTCTTGCCGTTGACGACATCGGTGAACGAGTGGATCGGGATGGTCCCGCCGACCCCATAGAAGTTGACGACCATACGCATGCGATCATCGGTCGGAAGCCAAAGCGGGCCGAGCTGAAGGCCTTTGTTGAGCGTGACGACAACCTCACCCGGCGCAATGCCGAGAAAAGCGCGCGCCGCCTGGACCGAGAGCGAGGGGTAGTACTTTCCCTGATACGCGAGCACCGGGTATTCGTAGCGCGTGGTGCCGTCGGATTCGCGCCCGACGTTCACGTGGCCGCCGCTCAGGGCGCGCTTAGCGATCCGGTTCACCGGAGGGAACAGGTCATCCGCGCGTAGCGGCAGGCGAGGCTCCTCAGACTCGGCGAGGCGCGTGCCCTGATAGGCCCAGCTGCCAACCGCCCTGGAAGCGGCGCGCTCCCGGCTCCGCAAGGGATCATCATCGGCGCGAAAGATGAAGGAGAAAGGGAGTATCACGTTGCCGGCGGCTTCTATGGCATCGGCAAGCGCGCCGTCGGGATCGAAATCATCGCCGATCTCTTCGACCTGGCGGCGCAACGCGTCTAGCAGGCTGCTGAAAAAGTCCTCGCCTTTGCAGTTGTGACATGATTCTGTGATTCCTTCGAGTGATGGAGGATGGCATGCGGGGTCGAGATCAAAGCAGTGGCAATTTATTCAGCTACGTAGACTTGGAAGAGCGTGTTCCGGATGATCATCCGCTGCGTCTGATCCGTGAGATCGTGAACGACGTATTGGGGTCTCTATCTTCGGAGTTCGAGACGCTTTATTCCCACATGGGTCGCCCATCGATCCCGCCGGAGAAGCTTCTTCGAGCGTTACTGTTGCAGGCGTTTTATTCGATCTGCTCGGAGCGTCAGCTGATGGAGCAGCTAAACTTCAACATGCTGTTTTGCTGGTTTGTGGGGCTTGGGCTGGACGATGGCGTGTGGGACGCCAGCGCGTTCTGCCACAACCGGGACCGTCTTCTGGAGGCGGAGGTTTCGGGGCAGCTGCTTGCGGGGGTTATCCAGCACCACAAGGTAGGGGGACTATTGAGCCGGGATCATTTTTCGGTAGACGGAACATTGATCGAGGCCTGGGCGTCGATGAAGAGCTTTCGTCCCAAAGGTGAGGACGATGGCGACGGGGGATCGGGGCGCAACGCCGCGCGGGATTTTCATGGCGAGAAACGCTCGAACGCGACCCATGCAAGCACCACTGATCCGGACGCCCGGCTTTATCGCAAGGGTAATGGCCGGGAAAGCAAGCTGTGTTACATGGGCCATGCGCTGACGGAGAACCGCCATGGTCTGGCAGTCGGCGGCGGCGTGACCATTGCGTCGGGCACGGCGGAACGCGAAGCCGCCCTTGATCTGATCGACAGGCATCGCCCGGTGGAGAGTAGAGGCGGGCGGCGTCGGATCACGGTGGGCGGGGACAAGGGTTTTGACGTCGCGGATTTTGTCGAGGAACTGCGGCACCGCAAGGTGACCCCCCATATCGCCGTCCAGGACCACGTCACCAAGACCGGCAAGCGGCGCAAGACCAAGATAGACGGGCGCACGACGCGCCATCCCGGTTACGGCGTCAGCCAACGTTGCCGCAAGCGCATCGAGGAGGTCTTCGGCTGGGTCAAGACGAGCGCGGGATTGAGCAAGACCAAATTCCGGGGCCGCCACCGGGTCGACGCTTCGTTCACCCTGGCCTTGGCCGCCTACAACCTCGTCCGACTACCCAGACTGCTGGCGGAGGCGCCAACATGACGGGCGATGCCGGCACGCCGCTGACCGCAAAGTGGCAGATCATCGAACTGGACGAAGCCCAGGGCATCGGATCGGTCGAGATTGAAGACGGTTTCACCCTAAGACACGAAATCTCATTTCATTTCGGCGATGAATCCGAGTTCAAGGCCCGGCAATGATGACTTTTTCAGCAGCCTGCTAGAGCATTTTCGGATCAGCCATGTGGCGGCGAGCGAGGGCGGCAGCGTGAGGCGTACGATGCTGCGGCCGCCCGCCGGCAGTAGGGCTTCGGTTGCCCTTTGGATCTGGTGTATCGCGGGTTCGATCTGCTCGAGGTAGCGGCGGCCGGTATCGGTCAGTCTGGGGCGCTTGCCCGCGCGGTCGATCAATGCCGTACCGAGGAATTCCTCGAGCCGCCGCACCTGGTGACTGCTTGCCTATCCGGTTACACCCACACCCACTAGGGCAGAATGGGCGCAAACCGGATATAGGGGAGCGCGCTCGCTGGCCCGGCGCGGGCTGCGCGGCGTGAAGCTGGTGATCTCCGGATCCTCGGCGAGCGTGTCAGTCGATCCACCTTGTAGACGACCACAGTGTCGATCCGGTGGGCCTCGATATCCGCAAGAATCCGTTTCAGGGCGGGTCTCTCAAGGGTGCCGCCGGAGATGCCGCCGTCATCGTACATCTCGGGCAGCGCGGTCCAGCCCTCGTGCTTCTGACTGAGGATAAAGGCTTCGCAGGATTCCCGCTGGGCATCGAGCGAGTTGAAGTCCTGCTCGAGGCCGTCCTCCGATGATTTCCGAGTGTAGATGGCGCAGCGGATTAATGCTTTGCCGTTCGTCCCCTTGCCAGTCGTGGATTTACGCATCGCCCGCCTCCCCGATCGCGACGCCTGCCTCCGCTTTCCCGTTCAGACCAAAAAAGCGCGGGCCGGACCAGTGAGCGTCGGTGATCTCGCGGGCGATCACCGACAGCGATCGCCATCGTTTGCCCTGCCATTCGAACCCGTCTTCGAGAACGATCACCGTGTGGGTTTGGCAGCGCCATTCGCGCACCAGCCTCGCCCCGGGTTTCAGCCGTGCAACACGACGCCGGGCGAGGTCGCCGTCCTGTTCCATGGTCTTCGCCAGATCGGCGAGGCGCCGCTTGGTGGCTGCGCCAAGGCCGCCATAGGCCTGCTCCTGAATCTTCCAGGCGACACCAAGCACGAGCAGATCGCGCGCCACCCGCTTCGGCGGATGGGCGCGGTAAAGCCGCCGCCATTCGACGCGTAATCCGTCGTAGGTCATACCCTCGAGAGCCCGAAGCTTGGCAGCCACTGCGTCTTCGGAGCCCGCGTCACTTGGCGCGCCGTCTGCGCGCGTCGGGCTTTCCATAGTGTGGATTTCCGTAACTGACATGGCTTACGCCTCGGCCGGTGCGAGCCGATAGGCCTTCCGTCCCACCGTCAATTCCAGACGAATGGCGAAGCCCGCTGACCGGAGCCGGCTCAGAGCGCCGTGGACCGAATGTTTCTGCCATCCCGTCGCATCGACAAGTTCGTCGATCGTCGCTCCGGCCGTTCGTTCGAGCCGGTCCACGATCAGGCCGAGCTTGCCGCTCGGGCGTCTGGCCGCATCCGATTTCTGAGCGCTCGTCGCGGCGCTCTTCTTCTTCGCACGGGTGCGCGGGCGCGTTTTGTTCGGGGTTCGCTTGGTCATGGGGCGGTCCTCCGTCTCCGGCCGCGCCCCTTGCGCGGCCTCCCACCACCCCAAGCCCGGTAGGGGTATGAACCCCGGTCCGGGCGGGCGGAGAGCGGGGACTGTCCCGTTCCTCGACCTGACGACAGTACCGCTTCCTGGCGCCCGGAAGTCCACTACAAAGAGCTCGTTTGGCGCGGGTTTCTCAGAGCCTAAAGCGCTGAAAACACTCCGAAAAAACAAAGCGGTGCGCAAAGCATACCGTTGGTTCGAATCCCATCAACTCAGCATGCTCTCCAGTGAATGCTGTTCGGGCATGGATTTTGTTCTCTCCATGAGCGAGGAGTTAGCCAAAGTATCCATCCTACGTCGGCCACCTGTTCTGATCGGGTGAGATTGGGCAGGCTGGGCGACCGGGGAGCGGAAACTTCGTAGATGTCCGCCAAGAGTTTAGCGGACACCTAGTGGATTGATTCCAACGTTTGGAACCCTCTGTTTCGTGCGGCGATGATATGATCGGGGTCGGCTTTCCAGATGAAGGGTTTTGGGTTTGCGTCATTGTATTCGCGGACAAATCGGTTGATGGGGGCCTGAAGGTCGACGACGGATTGGAAGACGCCGTATTTGAGCCTGCGCCGCGTTAGTTTGGCGAAGAAGCCCTCGACGGCATTGAGCCACGAGCACGAGGTTGGCGTGAAGTGGAAGGTCCAGCGTGGATGGCGGGCGAGCCAGGCGCGGACCTTGTCCTTCTTGTGCGCGGCGTAGTTGTCGAGGATGACGTGGACGGCCTTGTCCGTCGGCACCTCGCGCTCGATGCGGTTGAGGAAGCGGATGAACTCCTGATGGCGGTGGCGCTGCATGTTCTGTGCGATGACCGTACCGTCCAGCACGTTGAGCGCGGCGAACAGCGTCGTCGTGCCATGCCGTTTGTAATCATAGGTCATCGTACCGGCGCGGCCCTTCTTCATCGGCAAGCCGGGTTGGGTGCGGTCGAGCGCCTGGATCTGTGATTTCTCATCAACCGACAGCACCACGGCATGGGCCGGCGGATCGACATACAAGCCGACGATATCTGTGAGCTTCTCGGCGAAGGCGGGATCATTGGAGAGCTTGAAGTGCCGCCAGCGGTGCGGGCTGAGGCCATGGGCCTTCCAGATCGCTTGGACCGTCGACGCCGCGACGCCAGCAACCTTCGCCATCGCGCGCAGCGTCCAGTGGGTCGCCTCGTGCGGCGGCGCTTGCTGGGTCAGGCGGACGATCTCGGCGACGCGCTCCGGCGGGATCGGCGCTTTGCCAGGCGGACGGGACCTGTCGCGAAGCAAGCCGTTGACACCCTCGTGCATGAACCGCTCCTGCCAGCGCCAGACACAGGTCTTGGACTTGCCGGTCTCGGCCATGATCGACGAGTTCCCGAGCCCCTCGTCGCTCTTCAGGATGATCCGCGCCCGCCAGACATGTTTCTGCGAGCTCTTCGGGTCCGCGACGATAGCTTGCAATCGCTGACGGTCGCCAGACGTGACAGTAAAATGGATGCCGGTGCGCATAGCACAGACTCGCATGACACCGCACAATACGGAATCTCAAATCGGACTCTTTCGTTCCGATCAATCCACTAGCCGATGTCAGCTGGTGAGGAAAAGCCAGGCGCCGAGTGCGGTGAGCAGGTTCGTCGCCGTCACCGACGGGACGAGAGGCGCCGCTTTGGGTGGGTGTTGTGCCGGGGTTCGGGCTGCGGTTCGTCCCAGACTGTTGATCGGCGCGCCAATTCGACGCCGATCGGCGTGCTAATGCATTGATATTGCGTGACTGTGAGGGGTCAACATTCGACGCCGGTCAACACTGACGGCAAACCCTCGCGCTTTACCTTCGGACAACGCCCGACTAGCCTTCCAGTCCCGTCGGCTCAGCTCTGTCGCGACAGGCTGTTACCGAGGACGGCGCCCGGATGCCCCCGGACGGCCACGACAGAAACGCGGAAACGGTCACGGAATGAAACAACAAACCTTGCCTATCCGGTTATCACCCACACCCACTATATGTAGTGTGCACCCATTTTCCTGAGTAAAGCTCGGTGCAGGTCGAAGCGGAGATATCTCCGGCGATGCCGAGCAGGGACTCGGACGGCATTGTAGCGGCTTTTAGGCGACACTTTAGCGTGGCGGAAATCCTAATCATTGAGTCGGATTTGGCAAAACGCCACGTTGCATAAAGGACCGTCACTTCATTGAAATTTATCTGAAATCGGAGGTGAACGACACCGATGGAATATTCCAGGAAATCAGAGCTTCATTGAATTGTAGGATTCGAGTACCGGATTATTCACAAATAGCTCTGTGAACTGGTTTTCAAGTTCGCTCAATACGTCATATGAAGCCATCCTTAGTCCGACCCTAAACTGGGAAATTCCGATTATCGATGCCAACAAAAATCGCGGGACCACGGCAGGACACAGCTTTGATGATCCCGCGAGTCGCAGGGAGCCGAGCCTGGAGGGCACGAGGGTGTGCCGCGCGGCTCCCTGCGGCGTCCTATCCAAGGATATGGGGAGTATCCCTGTCCCGGCCAAGTGCGGGAAGGCCATTCAGCGGCCGGCTGAACGCGACAGATTGTTGCGCGGAAGGTCGGAATCGGTGTGTCAGGGCCTTCAGGGCCGATTCCGGCTTAGTCCGTCAGCCTCCGTGGCGCCTCGTGCCTGCGGGCTTCATTGATCATGTCACCGATCGCCTGGAGCTTGGAATCGATCCGGTACAAAAACCACACCATCGCGGCGAGCGCGACAATTTCCAAGAATAACATAAACCCCATCTCGCCATCCTCCAGATCGCTTGCGGTTGATCAGCTTACGGCAACGAACGCAGTTGTGGGAGTGCGCGGGAGCGGAGGTGTGATGTAGGGCCGCGCCGTCGCTATGCTGCTGTATCGTCCTTGGGCGGCGCGCCAGATGTCGAGATCGGAAGCCACTCGTTCATTTCTGCGGATCGCCTCCGGACTTGTTCCGCTCATAACGTTCGTCGAGAGCCCTCAATAACGTGCTCAGCGTGTGAACACCACCGCAATCACGGCAAATGACACGGCTGTTCGCCTGTGCTCGTTGCGGAATTTCAAGGGTGTGGGTCTGGTATGGAAAATCCAAGTCATTGATTTAGTGCGTTTTTGTGTCGAGACGAACGGCCGAAAACGGCTATTCGTGACAATGGGCCGCTCCAAGGCAGGATTTTGTCACGACGGCAGGGTCGAGCAGGGGAAGGTGGGAACGCTCCGCACCGCCAGAAGCGGTACGATGCCGTGTCTCGAAACCCAACATCGGGGGCATTCCCATGGCAGTATCCCCGCCTCCGGCGCCTTCGTCCATCGATCTTTCCGGCCTGCCTCCTCGGGTCGTCGAGGCGGCCGCCCGGGTGCTCGCACTGTGTCGCGAGGAGCTTCGTTCCGAGCCGCGCCCCGAGGTGCCCGAGGAGGTCGAGTTGCGGGTGCGTGAGGCCACGAACGAGTTCGCTCGCGATGTCATGGGCGCCGTCATCGAGAACCGGGACGATGGCGCTTCCCGGATCGAGCGGGACGGGCAGAGCTGGTTCCGGGTCGCGGTGACGCCGAAGACGATCATGACCTCGCTCGGTCCGGTGACCTACCGGCGAGCGCGTTACCGCAGCGGCGCGAGCGGGGCATCGCCGGTGCCGGTCGACGAGAGCCTGGGCTTCGTCGACGATTACCTGACGCGGCCGGCGGCCGAGCTCGGTCTGCTGATGATGGGTCGCTGCACGGCCCGGGAAGCGGCGGCGTTCTTTGCGAAGACCGGCGCCATGACGCCGTCGGTGAGCACCCTGCAGCGCCTGACCCTGAGCATGCACGAATGCTGGGAGAGCCTCGGCCCGGAGACGCTGGGCAGCATCCGTGAGGCCGAGGGCATACCGCAGGACGCGACCACCGCCTCGGTCTCCCTCGACGGCGTCATGGTGCCGCTGAGACCCGGCGAGGACGGTCGCGCCAAGGCCTCCTGGCGCGAGGCCGCCTGCGGCACGGTCTCCTTCCACGACGCCGAGGGCAAGCGCCTGAAGACCCTCTATCTCGGCCCCATGCCGGAGAGCGGCAAGCTCACGCTGAAGGCGCAGCTTGCAAGCGAAGTCGCACACATCAGGCGAGCACGCCCCGAGATCGGGATCGTCGCTATCGCCGATGGCGCCGCCGACAACTGGACCTTCCTGGAGACCCTGTCGCCCGAAACCGAGGTGATCGACTTCTGGCATGCTTGCGAACATCTGCAAACCGCGTCCGACCATGCCGTGGCGCCCGGCTGGTTCGAGAAGTACCGCGAGATCCTCCGTCACGATCCCCGTGGCGTCGCCAAGGTGATCCGGGCGCTGCGCCACCTTCGCGATGCCGCCGCTGCGCCCGACCGGGCCGAGACCGAGCGGGAACTCGCCTTCTTCCGCAAGCATCGCCATCGCATGCGCTACCGCCTATTACAGCGGGTGACCACTCAAGCTGTGCGTTCAATTCCAGTTGCGCTGCGACATGCTCAGCTGTTGCAATAAAGCGTAAGGACTCAGGAGAAAGGGCCTCAGCTCGATTATCAGAAGCTCTGAAGAGGCGCTCGGCCTGCCGTTGTTGGTCAACCGTGACAAGCGAAGGAAGGGCGTCGGCGAGCTGTTCTGCTCGCTGGCAGTCTGCTCCAGTTCCGGCTTTGATCTCGTAGAGCAAAAGAAGCCGACCGTAGCAGAGTTCTCGGGACCAGTCCCCGGAGTACACTGCGATCCGCGGTTCGTCGGAGTAGGCGGACTACTTCAGAGCACGCTCAACTGCCCGAGCCGTAGCGCAGCGTCTCGACCGAAATTAGGCTCCTTACAAACGCCGAGTGACTAACAAGTCGCTAAATTCCGTATGCTGAAGAAGATTGTTGAGAGCTCGAACACGGTGCTCACGTTATCCGTCCTCAAGGATTCATAGGCATTCTCAAAAATGTTCTTGAATCGCTCGCAATCTAATGCTCCCCGACAATATGGACCGGGCGGGCCGCGCTCCGCCAGGTCATCGAGACCGTTCTCGGCGAAAATGAGTCGGCTTTCATAATGCAAGTGCCAAGCGAAGGCGTTACCAATGTTCCATAGTTTCGTAATTCGATTGTACGAGTAGATGGAGAATTTGCTTGGGTCAAATCTTTCATCTAGACCTACGACGATCGCCAAAAGGTCGATATCTGAGTCGATAGTCAGGTCTCCTCTGCAGATCGATCCGAATGCATAAATATGCACCTTACCTCCGGCGGAAGCGTTTGAGAAAAATTGACACAAGTAGAGCGAAGGCTACCAATCGGATGGCGGCCGCCTTCCGCTCATTGCTCGGCATCGCGGGCGACACCTCTGCTCCAACCTATGCCGAGCTTTACTCGGGAGAGTGGCGGCACCCTACATGTAGCGGTCATGGGCTTTACCGGATAGGCAAGGATTGACCACCTCTATCTCAATATCGGCGGGCTTGGGCGGCTTTAGGGGCGGGCGGCTTAGAGGTTTTGGTCATCTGGATTACTTACGACTACTACGGTGACCTTGAATAATGGTAGCTCTGTCAAGCGTTGAAACATGATTTTCAGGCGCACATTTGGTTGATCAGATGTCCACATCTCACCACTAATCGTATTTCCGTCGCGACTTCCATCTACCTCAACATCGAACGGTTCGGTTCTGTTGACACCAAAGGCCGTCATACCAGGGCCGTTAAAATGGGTCACCGTGATCTTAGCGGTTACGCGCGTTCCTGTGACTTTGACGCTCCCGAGATAGAAGAACTGCGAGTCGCCACCAAAAACCCGCGTGGTCTCTATGACAGCGACACCTGCATTGGACATGCCGGGTAAAAAACTAAAGGGATTGTTCGGGTTATCGTCTGCGTCACCGAAATAGACGGCCCAAAGTGCTTCGATGCTATCCATTAGATGCCTAGGCTTTCCTTCTGGTTCGTGAGTTTGGATATTGTTGCCTTAGTGGCAGCCATATCCAAGAAAAGATTCTCTATTTCATACCCATCGGGCCAATCGTCATTGTCGAATACATAACCATCTACGGACCTCTCTCGCCTCAGGATTGAGGCGAGCGTAGAAACTCCACCTCCAATTTGGTAGGCTTTGGCCTCAAGGCAAGCCAAATGTTTACTTGCCGCCGAAAGTTCTCTCTTGCCTATCCGGTTTACACCCACACCCACTAGGGCTAGAATGGGCGCAACCCGGATATAGGGGAGCGCGCCATGGATGTTCTCGACCGCGCCGATCTCCCATTCCCGCATTCGCTACCCGAGTTCCAGCGACTTTTCCCCGATGATGCGGCCTGCGCCGCCTACCTGGAGAAAGCCCGCTGGGGAGACGGCTTTGCCTGCCCGCACTGCGGCACGGCGGGAGAGCCGTTCCACTTTGAAAACCGCCCTGGCGTCCTGCGCTGCCGCAAGTGCCGCCAGAACACCGGGCTGACGGTGGGAACAGTGATGGAGCGTAGCCACACTCCGCTGAACGTCTGGTTCTGGGCCGCTTATCTGGTCGCCAGTCAGACGCCCGGCATGTCCGCCGTGCAGTTTCAGCGGCAACTTGGTCTTTCGCGCTACGAGACGGCCTTTCAAATTCTCCACAAGCTCCGCTCGGGCATGGTGCGGCCCAACCAAGACAGGATCGGTGGACAGCCCAAGAACCATGTTGAGGTGGACGAAACCTGGGTTGGCGGGCGAACGCGTGGGGAAGGCCGTGGTGTTCACCACAAGGTTCCCGTCTCCTGTGCCATCGAGGTGCGTCATCGAAAGCCGGGCACCAAGCTCGACAACCGGAAAGACGGACGCTATGCCGGACGCGTTCGGCTCGCCGTCGTGCTCGACCGTAGCGCCGAGTCGCTCTGTGGGTTCGTCGAGAGCACCGTCGCGCCGGGATCGCTGATCGTTACTGACGATTGGAGCGGCTATGCTGGCCTCGGTAAGCGCGGCTATGAGCACTTCGCTGTTGCCGAGTGTGGTGATCCAGAGGTTGCCGAGCAATACCTGCCGATCATCCATCTGGTTTTCGCCAACCTGAAGACGTGGCTGATCGGTATCCACCACGGCGTTAGCCACCAGCACCTACAAGCCTACCTCAACGAGTTCACCTTCCGCTTCAACAGGCGGTTCTACCCGTTCAACGCCTTCCGCTCATTGCTCGGCATCGCGGGCGACACCTCTGCTCCAACCTATGCCGAGCTTTACTCGGGAGAGTGGCGGCACCCTACATGTAGCGGTCATGGGCGTTAACCGGATAGGCAAGGTTCTCTCATGATCCTTCCTTGCCTATCCGATGCCTGGCCGGGTCGAGGGGCATTGTTCCTGCCCGGTGGGTTTCAACTGCAAGCATGTCGCCGCCCTGCTGCTTGACGCGCGGGGAATGTCGGAGCGCCGGACCGGGGCACACGGCCCGGCGGACCCCGCCCTTCTGCCGGGCGAGGTCAGCCGGTGGCTCGATCTCTGGCCCGGAAGGATCGCCCCCGCGCTGGAGGTCCGGCCGCCGGGCCCTCCGGCGCCAGGACAGGAGCATCTGTTCTACGTCATCCACCGGGATCGGGTGCGCGGCATGTGCATCACGCCCTACAGGGCCTATCTGAAGAAGGATGCTTGCCTATCCGGTTAACGCCCATGACCGCTACATGTAGGGTGCCGCCACTCTCCCGAGTAAAGCTCGGCATAGGTTGGAGCAGAGGTGTCGCCCGCGATGCCGAGCAATGAGCGGAAGGCGTTGAACGGGTAGAACCGCCTGTTGAAGCGGAAGGTGAACTCGTTGAGGTAGGCTTGTAGGTGCTGGTGGCTAACGCCGTGGTGGATACCGATCAGCCACGTCTTCAGGTTGGCGAAAACCAGATGGATGATCGGCAGGTATTGCTCGGCAACCTCTGGATCACCACACTCGGCAACAGCGAAGTGCTCATAGCCGCGCTTACCGAGGCCAGCATAGCCGCTCCAATCGTCAGTAACGATCAGCGATCGCGGCGCGACGGTGCTCTCGACGAACCCACAGAGCGACTCGGCGCTACGGTCGAGCACGACGGCGAGCCGAACGCGTCCGGCATAGCGTCCGTCTTTCCGGTTGTCGAGCTTGGTGCCCGGCTTTCGATGACGCACCTCGATGGCACAGGAGACGGGAACCTTGTGGTGAACACCACGGCCTTCCCCACGCGTTCGCGAAAGACCAAGTTGCCGCTGAAACTGCACGGCGGACATGCCGGGCGTCTGACTGGCGACCAGATAAGCGGCCCAGAACCAGACGTTCAGCGGAGTGTGGCTACGCTCCATCACTGTTCCCACCGTCAGCCCGGCGTTCTGGCGGCACTTGCGGCAGCGCAAAGCCGTCTCCCCAGCGGGCTTTCTCCAGGTAGGCGGCGCAGGCCGCATCATCGGGGAAAAGTCGCTGGAACTCGGGTAGCGAATGCGGGAATGGGAGATCGGCGCGGTCGAGAACATCCATGGCGCGCTCCCCTATATCCGGTTTGCGCCCATTCTAGCCCTAGTGGGTGTGGGTGTACACCGGATAGGCAAGGAAGGATGAAACGATCGGCTCCAACTTCCAGGAATTCAACCGCCGATCGTCTTGGGCCCGGAAGAACCTGACCGTGCAGGACGCCGCGATCCTCGGGAAGCTCGACTTCTTTGCCGATGGCGGCTTTCAGCCGAGCTACGACTGGCCGGACGGCGAAGAGCTGACCGGCCTCGTGCGTGAAATCGTCGAGACGGGCCGCGCCCGGGCTCACGAAATCCGGGGCATGGCCCTGTCGTGGTCGCCGCCGCGGAGGCTCGATCTCGCCTGGGAGGTCGGCCCGGCCGGCGAGCAGTCGATCGTGGCGCGCGACGGCGCCGGTTCCACCATGACGCTGCTGCCGTTCCCGTCACCGTTCTTCCTCGATCCCGCAACCGGGGAGACCGGTGTCGCCGAAACGTCGCTGTCGCCCCGGATGGCGTCCTGGTTCGTAACGATTCGGTCGTGCCGGGATAGGCCACTGATTTTATCGGTTGAGTGTCCGCTTCCAATCTTTTTTCAGGGGCCGGAGCCAGATGTCCTTTTTCGGCTGGGCGCGCTTCGTGTGTCGGTCGTAGCGTCCCCGGCCCTGGGTAGTTCCGACACGGAGCCAGCCGGAGGCTTTGTAGACGTGTCCGGTGTAGCGCGGCGTTTCGACGAAGGTCTCGATGAGCACGGGCGTTGTGTTGTAGCGCTCGGTCCAGTCGTCGGGCAGGCGCCGGCGGATTAGGGCGAGGATGTGCGAGCCGAGGTTGGGGATCTCGATCCAGGGCAGGATGAGGAACCTCGGGTTGTCGACGACGAGGGGTAGGTTCTTCTCGCGCAGCTGCGGCGTCCATCCGATGAAGGTGTCGCGCGGGGCGAGCTTCCACGCGGCGGTTGAGAAGCCGAGCATGGCGAGCGGCCAGCCGTTTCTGTCGTGGACGGCGTAGCGCATCTGGGCGCCGACCAGGGTGCTGTAGCCGAGATAGTGGTAGCGGGCGACGAACTCGTTCCACAGCTTGCCCTCCTGGGTGCCGCGAGCGACGGTCCGCAGGTCGAGCGGACGGACCTCGTCGAGGGTAGATGGCGCCGGGAACAGCGGCGGCTCGGTTTCCGGTCCGAAGACGATCGGCTTTGGCCGGTTCTGCCGCCACTTCGGCGCCGGCAGCGCGATCAGGCCGTCCTTGTGCAAGGCCAGCATGGTCACCCTGGCCATCATGTCCTTGAGCCCGCCATCGGGCTTGAGCCAGCGGATGCGCCGGCAGAACTCCTTCGACAGGGCGTGGCGGTTCAGCGGCGGAGGGCCGGCGATCAGCGCGCGCAGCAGCGCCATTTCCTCGGCGCTGAAGTCGCGTCCGTAGTAGCGGCACTCGACGGCGCCGGTCATCCTGACGCCGTCAGGACGCGTCTGCGTTCCTCGTCCATCGACCATGGCAGCCAGGGCGACAGGTCGTCCGGTGGTCGACCGCCATTCTCCGCGCACGCGCCCAGCCATGCTTCCAGCCAGCGCAGGACGTCGATGCGGTTCAACGCGAGAGTGCCCAGCACGGAGTACGTCAGCGCCGTGAACTGCGCGCCGGTCTCGCTGTCGGAGCCGAACGACAGCCGTCTTCCTATGACTGGACCTCTGAGCGCGCGCTCGGCCGCATTATTATCCATCGGCACCTGAGGCCGGTCGACGAAGACGCTCAGCCCCTCGCGGTGGTTCACCAGAGAGCGCAGCGCCTTGCCCTCGCGCGCCTCCGGCGGCAGGGCGGCCAGTTCCCGTTCGGCCCCTGAGAACAGATCGTCGACCGTCGCCTTCAGCTCGGATTGCGCTGCGGTGAAGGCCGCTCTCTGCCGGTCGCGACAAGGGTCGTAGTGGATCAGTCGCGCCTCGTTCAGCCGGTAAATCGACGCGATCCGCTCGATCCATGCCTGGCACCACTGCGTCATGCGCACCTGGCCGGCAGCGCAGTGGATGAAGTCGCGGCGGTGATGGACCCAGCACCAGCACAGAACCACCTTGCCGTCGAGCTCGCGCGCCATCTTCTTGTAGGTCGAGAGGCGGTCGCAGATCAGGAACACGATGCCGATGACGGCGCCGAACAGCGTCTTCGCAACCTCGGCGCTGCGCGAGGGGTCGATGTGGAAGTAGACCGCGTCGTTGCTGACCGAGGTCCACAGCCAGGCGCGGCTCGACCGGCCCTGCTCGCGTAGCGAGTGGATGCGCCACCCGGTCTCGTCCCCGTGGCGCACTGCCGCCTTGTTCTGGTGCGCGAGGATCGCTTCGGCCACCGGTTCGAACATCGGCACGAACCGCTTCTCGCTGTCGCCCAGTGTCCCCGGTGAGATCGCCAGCCCCTGGTCCGACAGCCAGGCCGCGACCCGGTTCAGCGGGCGGAAGTAGGCACAGCGCTCAAAGAGCACGCGCGCCCACACGCTGATCCCGTAGGGCGTATTGTCGAACAGGCGCGGCACCGGGGGGGCCGACACCTCCCGCGGCGACGATTCGCAAGTGCAGCCCCGGCGCCACCTCGGACGGCGGATGACGCGCTTGTGGGCCTGGACCTCGATCTCGATGAGGGTGGATTCCTCGGCGCCGTTCGCCACGTAGGGCTTCCCGCAGCAGGCACAGACGCGCTCGTCCGGCGACGGGTTGTGCTCTTCCGTCCTTTCCTCAATCGTGGGCCGTTGGGTGCGTCCATGGCCGGCAGCACCGCGCTGCTGGCCGCGTTTGCGCTCCGAGCGCGGCTTCTCCTGCTGCTCGCTCCGGCGCCCGAAGAGCGCCTTCGACAGGGTCGTCCCGGTCGCGCGGAGCCTGGCAAGCTGAGACTCCAACGCCGCCTTCCGGGTCTCCAACTTCCGCACCGCCCTGTGCAACCGGGCATTGTCCTGGCCCAGCGACTTGATCGTCGTCTTCTGGCGCCGCGATCTTGAAAGGGCCTTGCGCAGATCGCCGACGGTGTCGGACAGCGTCTTCCCTGCGCGAAGTTTGGCAAGCCGGCCCTTCAGCGCTTCCTTGCGGGTCTCCGACCTCCGCACCGTCCTGTGCAGCCGGGCGTTCTCCTTGCTCAGCGACCTGATCGTTGTCTTCTGGCGCCGTGATCGTCTTAAAGCCGCGCGCAGCTCAGCGGTATCGCGGGGCGGCGACTTCGACCGCACCGCCTCGGTCGCACGCAGCAGCCGGGCAAAGCGCAGTCGGTAGGCCTCTTCGGACAGCCGCTTGACCGTATCCTTCTGGTCGCGCAATCGCCTCAACTCCGCAACGAGACGAATGATCTCGCGGTTCTGTGACCTAATGGTCTCCTTGTGGCTCTCCGACGACTGCGATTCGAGGGCCAGCCGCTTGTCCAGCCGAGCGGCCTCCCTGGACAGCCGAGCGTTCTCCTTTTGCAGTCGGCTCACCTGCCCGGACGGCGAGACGACCTTACGGCGCTTCGCCGACTCGACAGCGGCTTTCGAAAGGCGCGCCTCCGCCGCGTCTGCCCGCTCCCGGTCCCGGTCGGCGCGGGCACGCTCCTGCTCAAACCGCGGGCGCCAGTCGCGCGGCTCGCGCGACGGCACGGCCTCAGAGGGCGACCAAGTCCCGTCGCTCTCCTGGGCCAGCGTCAGCGCCGCGTCAAAATCCTCGTCGCGAGCCACCATGCGCTTGACGATAGGGCATGACGAATCTCGTTACCAGTGAGTTGTTGAGGGTTACCCCATTACGTGGAGGATCATGACGAACACGCCCCCCATCCCGGCACGACCGAATCGTTACCCTGGTTCGCCTCCGCTCCGCCGGTGCCGCATGAATCGGTCGGGACGGTCACGGCGAAACTGTCGCGGGTCGGCCAGCATGCGCCCGTGCCCCGGTTGCAACGTGTCGAGGAGCGCACCGATGTGCGGCCCGAACCGGTCCTGACGCTCTACGGCTGCGAGCAGAAC
This sequence comes from Alphaproteobacteria bacterium, assembly GCA_965261735.1. GTDB lineage: Bacteria > Pseudomonadota > Alphaproteobacteria > SHVV01 > SHVV01. Next base: position 2,257,748 of record OZ253470.1, on the reverse strand, counting down.
GTGACCCTGTACGCGCCTGGCGAATACCGCAGGGGCCCCGGCAAAGACGTTTCGGCCGTCTTTCCCTGCGCCCGGCTGGAGATCACCTACGAGGGTGCCGGGAGGCGGCTGCGGCCCGGCGGGATCGGCGGCCTCCAGGCCGACGGCGACTGCCGTCCCGCCGTCATCCGGCGCGATCCCGTGCGGGAAGCCGGCTTCCGGGAGGCGCTCGTGCAGGAGGCGAAGCGCCATGGCGGCGAGGATCCAAGCGCGCTGCGTCACGAGATCCGGCTGCTGCCCGGGGTGCTCGATGCGGATTTCGTCTTTCCGCCGCTCCGGGACGGGGACGACGGGGAGGCGGCCGCGGCCGGCATCGGATTCGTCTCGCGGACGCTTCCCGCGCTCCGCGCCGAGGGCTGGCGCGTCGAGATCGACAAGACAGGGCCGTTCCGCATTTACGAGGGGCCGGTCGCGTTCTCGACCGCGCTGGAATCGTCGGACTCCGACTGGTTCTCGCTTGCCCTGTCGCTTGAGGCGAACGGCCAGACGTTCGACATCTCGCCGATCGTCCTGCAGATCGTCGACGCCCTGCCCGTGAACGAATGGGGACAGCTGGAAGACGGCTTCGACGTCGACCGGCATCTTGCCGGCAGGGTCATCCATGCCCGATTCGAGGACGGGACGTATCTTGCGATTGACGGGGCACGGTTCGCGCGGTTCGCCGAGGCCTTTCTGGAAGCGCAGGGGCTGCTCGGCTTCCATCGGGCCGAGGCGGGCCGCCTGTCCGAACTGGCCGAAGCCCTGGAGGGCTGCGGTGCGCCGTGGACCGGGGGCCGGGAATTGCTCGATCTCGGCGCCCGCCTCCGGTCTCTCTCCGAGGCCCCGGAGCTGCCGGCCCCCGCCGCGCTGCGCGGAGAGTTGCGTCCCTATCAGCGCGCCGGCTACGGCTGGCTGAGGGCGCTCTCCGACAGCGGCTTCGGCGGCATGCTTGCCGACGACATGGGGCTCGGCAAGACCGTGCAGGCGCTCGCCCTGCTCGCCCATCGGCACCTTGAGGAGAGGACCGACCGCCCGAGCCTCGTGGTGGTGCCGACAAGTCTGGTCGGCAACTGGAAACGGGAGGCCGCACGTTTCGTCCCGGACCTGAAGCTCCTGGTGCTTCACGGGCCCGACCGGCGGCAGCGCTTTTCTGAAATCCCTAACCACCATCTCGTCCTCACGACCTATCCGCTCTTGAACCGGGACCATGAAGCGTTGTTCGGCCACGACTACGACACCGCCATCCTGGACGAGGCACAGACGGTCAAGAACCCGGCTGCGGCCGTCTCCAAACGTATCCGGGACGTTCGGGCCCGGCAGCGTCTGGCGCTGACCGGGACGCCGCTCGAGAACAATCTCGGGGAGCTGTGGTCGCTCTATGACTGGCTGATCCCCGGCCTGCTCGGAAACCGAAAATCCTTCACGGCCGACTATCGAACTCCGATCGAGAAGCGGGGCGACCGCGCGAGACAGCGCCTGCTCTCCACCCGGATCAAGCCCTTCCTGATGCGGCGCACCAAGGAGCAGGTCGCCCGCGACCTTCCCGAGAAGACGGTGATCGACGAGCTCATCCCTCTCGAAGGCGGCCAGGCCGCGCTTTACGAGAGCATCAGGACGGCGATGGATGCGCGGATCCGCGACGCCATCGCGGCGAGGGGCCTGGCCGCATCCCGCATCACGATTCTCGACGCGCTCCTGAAGCTGCGGCAGGTCTGCTGCGATCCGCGTCTGGTCCGGCTCGACTCTGCCCGCAAGGTGACCGAGAGCGCCAAGCGGGCGCGCCTCTTCGCGTTGCTTGAGGAACTCGTGGCCGAAGGGCGAAACATCCTGATCTTCTCCCAGTTCGTAAAGATGCTGAGACTGATCGAAGGCGACGTCGCCGCCCGCGGCTGGGACTATGCCATGCTGCACGGCAGCACGAAGGACCGTGACGTTCAGGTGTCGAACTTCCAGTCGGGAAACCTGCCGCTGTTCCTGATCAGCCTGAAGGCGGGCGGCACGGGTCTCAACCTGACCGCTGCCGACACCGTCATTGTCTACGACCCCTGGTGGAACCCGGCGGTGGAACGGCAGGCCATGGACCGGGCGCACCGGATCGGCCAGGACAAGCCAGTATTCGTACATCGTCTCATTGCTGAAGATACCGTCGAGGCGGCAATCCAGAAGATGCAGATCCGCAAGCAGGCCCTCGCGGACGCATTGTTCGAAGGAACGGGTGAAGGCCCCCTGGCGCTCACCGAAGAGGATATCGATGCATTGTTCGGGCCGGGGTGACCGGGTTTCCCGGATGGCGGAGCGAGGAAGATATCGTCTGCAGGGCGCCGGGATCGGGATTGCGCGCCGGGCGGCTGGCATGGGAAGCGGCTTGAACTGCCGTGTCGACGGACGCCGGCCTGCGTCCGACCGGACTTCCGCGAATGGGCGCGGATGGGCGCGGTAGAGGGTCATTGTAGAAGAGAGAGGTCGGGATGCAGTCGATGACAGAGCGCCGCTGGCATGACATCTGGCTCGAACAGTGCGAAGCCGCGGAAACGATAAAGCTCAGATACGGTGTGGAGTCGGCTTTCGACTACGTGGTCGGAGAGAAGCTGCTCAATTTCGCCGAGGCGGCGGCGGGACATCCCGAATTCGCGCAGGCGCTGCCGCAATTCGTATCCAGGGTAAGAGGCATGTTCACGCCTGAGGAAATGGCCGCGCATCTTGCGCGTACCGAACGGCGGCGACGCGAGATGGAAGTAGCCGCACTGGACGATGAATATCCAGGCTTCGCGGATGGAAAGGCGACAGCGGAGCGTGCTGCACGGCAGTTCGACCTGGTGAAGGAACTGCTGACCGCTCCGGCGCTCGGCACGTCGTGAAACCCGGCGCCGGCCAGCATCCAGAGTCCTCGGACCGGGAGGTCCTGGCCGGTCTGGTCGAGCGCGTCACCTTCCACAATCCGGAGAACGGCTTCTGCGTCCTGAGGACGAAGGCGCGGGGGCATCGCGACCTGGTGACCGTGGTCGGCCATGCCGCCATGGTGGGACCGGGGGAGTGGATCACCGCCTCGGGCGAGTGGGTCAACGACCGCACCCACGGTCAACAGTTAAAGGCGCGCTTCATGCGCACCTCCGAGCCGTCCTCGGTCGAGGGCATCGAGAAGTATCTCGGCTCCGGCACGATCCGGGGCATCGGCCCGGTCTATGCCCGCAAGCTGGTCCGGGCGTTCGGCGAGAAGGTGTTTGACGTCATCGAGGCCGAGCCCGAACGCCTGCGCAAGGTGACCGGCATCGGGAAGGTGCGGGCGAAGCGGATCACCGATGCCTGGGCCGAGCAGAAGGTGATCCGCGAGATCATGGTGTTCCTGCACAGCCACGGCGTCGGCACGGCGCGGGCGGTGCGGATATTCCCGGACCTACGGCGCCGATGCGGTCGAGGTCATGACGGAGAACCCGTACCGCCTCGCGCGCGACATCCGCGGCATCGGTTTCGTGACCGCCGACGCGATCGCGATGAAGCTCGGCTTCGCGAAGACGGCCATGGTCCGGGTCCGCGCGGGCATCGGCTACGCGCTGACAGAAGCGATGGACGAGGGTCATTGCGGCCTGCCGGAAGAAGAGCTCGGACCGCTCGCGGCCAAACTCCTGGAGGTTCGGCGAGCTGATCCGCGCCGCGCTGGACCTGGAGCTGGCCGAAGGCACGGTGGTTGCCGACACGGTGGTGGAGATCCCCTCCATATTCCTCGGCGGCCTGCACCGGGCCGAACGCGCGATCGCCGGGCGTCTTCTGGGGATTGCGGCCGGCAATCTCCCATGGCCCGACATCGACCCGAGCAAGGCCCTGCCCTGGGTGGAGGGCAAGACCGGGCTCGCCCTGGCGCCCGGCCAGGCCGACGCGGTACGCGCGGCGCTCTCCTCGAAGGTCTCCGTCATCACCGGCGGACCGGGCGTCGGCAAGACGACGATCGTCAACTCGATCCTGCGCATCCTGTCCGCCAAGGGCGTCGATATCCTGCTGTGCGCGCCGACCGGGCGCGCGGCCAAGCGGATGAGCGAGGCCACCGGGTTGGAGGCGAAGACGATCCACCGCCTGCTGGAGGTCGATCCCAGGAACGGCGGGTTCCGGCGCGACGCGCACAACCCGCTCCACTGCGGCCTGCTGGTGATCGACGAGACGTCGATGGTGGACGTGATGCTGATGCGGGCGCTGCTGGCGGCGGTCCCCGACGAAGCCGCCCTCCTGATCGTGGGCGACGTCGACCAACTGCCCTCGGTGGGGCCGGGCCAGGTTCTGGCCGACATCATCGCCTCCGGCGCAGTGCCGGTGGTGCGGTTGACCGAGGTGTTTCGCCAGGCGGCGCGAAGCCGGATCGTCACCACCGCCCACGGTATCAACCGAGGCGCTATCCCCGACCTCTCCCGGCCCGAGGGCGACAGCGACTTCTACTTCGTGCCGGCCGAGGATCCCGAGACGGCGGCGGCCCGCATCGTTGAGCTGGTGAAGACCCGTATCCCGCAGCGCTTCGGCTTCGACGCCATGCAGGACATCCAGGTGCTGTGCCCGATGAACCGGGGCGGCGCCGGCGCCCGCGCCCGCTCGCTCAACATCGAACTGCAGGCCGCGCTCAACCCAGCCGGCGAACGGAAGGTCGAGCGCTTCGGCTGGACCTTTGCCCCCGGCGACAAGGTGATGCAGATCGAGAACGACTACGACAAGGAGGTCTACAACGGCGACATCGGGCTCGTCGCCGATGTGGATCCAGACGCCGGCGAGCTGACCGCGCGGTTCGAGGGCCGCGATCTCCTCTACGGCTTCGGCGAGTTGGATACGCTGGTGCCGGCCTACGCCGCGACGGTCCACAAGAGCCAGGGCTCGGAGTATCCGGCGGTGGTGATCCCGGTGCTGACCCAGCACTACGCGATGCTGAAGCGGAACCTGCTCTACACCGGGGTCACGCGCGGCAAGCGGCTGGTGGTGCTGGTGGGCCAGAAGAAGGCGGTCGCCATCGCGGTGCGCAACGCCTCGGGACGCCGGCGCTGGTCGAAGCTGGACGAGTGGCTGGACGGTCCGACGGGCGGTGCGGAATCCGGCATATCCGCCGCTGCCGGGGCCCGGCAGAGATCGACGTTGACCGGCGCGATGCCATACGGATAACTGCCGGACCATGAGCGACACGGACCCGGACCTCGACCGGCTGCATGATCTTCTGAGCGCCATTCCCGCCGAACGCGACGGCATGACGATCGCGGAGCTGGATGGCTATGTCGCCGCCCTGATCGTCTGCCCGGAGATGATCCCGCCCTCGGAATGGCTGCCGGGGGTCTGGGGCGGAGAACACGAATTCGGGGATGTCGACGAGGCCGAGGCGACGATTGCCGCGGTGATGGGGCACTACAACCGGATCGCCCGGGAACTGGCGGAGCATCCGGAGGATTACGCACCGGTCCTTGAGATCGACCCCAACGGTGGCGAGACCTTGTGGGAACCCTGGATCGACGGCTTCGAACGGGCCATGCGGCTGCGTCCGGATGCGTGGGAGGAGATCGCGCTGAGCGACGACGAGGAGGCGTCGGCATCGATCAGCATGATCGTTGCGCTGAACGATTTCTATTACGGCCGCTCGGAGTTGACGGAAGAGGCCGAGGACGAGCTCGACCGGCTTGCGCCCGGAATGATCCCGGAGTTCGTCCACAATCTGAACGCCTGGACCAAGTCCCGGCAAATCGGGAAGCACGGCAGGGGCGGCGCCGGGTTCCATGCCCCATCTGTCCATGACGATCCGCCGGCATTCGGCCGCAAGGTGGGCCGAAACGAGCCCTGCCCATGCGGCTCGGGCCGAAAATACAAGCGCTGCTGCGGTGCAAACTGATCGTGGATCGGCAATGAGGGGACAGCAAACCGAGATCCGCCGGGCGTCGCGACCTGTGGCAATTCGTGGTAGTCGATTGTGTGAAGCGGCTGGCCGAGTATCGCGGGGTGGCGCCGCGGGGCGACGGAGAGAAGAGCATGAACAAGGGGCAAATGGCCGATCGTCTGGCTGCCCGGACCGGCCTGAACAAGGCCGCTGCGAGGGTCGCAGTGGACAGTGTGTTCGAGACGATCGGCGAGGCGCTGGCAAACGGCGAGGAGGTGCGGATCGCCGGCTTCGGGAGCTTCGGCACCAGGAGCCGACCGGCCCGTACCGGCCGCAATCCAAGGACCGGCGAGCCCGTTTCGATATCGGCGTCGAAGTCTCCGTCCTTTAAGGCTGGCACGACGCTCAAGGATTCGCTGAATGCAGATCAGAAGACGTAGACGGAGGATGACCGTGAATCAGGATCGGACACGCCACGCATAGACACGCTATGGAAATCAGCCGATTACGATACGATGACGGACCTTCCAGGCCTCGCCGCCTGATTGGTTGGAAAACCCAGCGTGGCCCTTGGCTTGCGGGTTTACTCGCTGGCGGCTTGGATGTGCAATTGCAAAAGAGGCAAGACGCTCGTGCAATAGAAACGCATGACGGGATGTTAGGCACCGCTACGCCCGCGCATCCCCTGGGGCGCGCCGGCAAATCTCTTGCACCGTCATTTCTAGCCGGTTCTCCGGCCCTTCGCAAGAAGGCGCCGCGGCTCTCGATGTCCGCCAACAGCCGAACAACGAGCTCAAGCTAAGAGCAGGCGCTCGATCGGCATCTCAGCTGCATCCCTCATCGGGCGGGACAGGTAGAACTCGGCGAGAAGATGGCCCTCGGCCTCGGCGCCGGTCGGGTCGATACCTCGGCCGCGCAGCCGTTCGAGCACTTGCTCCTGCTCATCGGCTGAGGCGAACCGACGCTGAAAGAAGGTTTGGCCATCGAGCTTTTCGGTCACGTAGCCCCATTTGTTCAGGGTCTCCTCGATCGCGTCGAAGGGAAACAACCGCAGCACGAAATTGGCTATCCACGGCGGCCGACCTCGCGTCACCGCCGGCAACAAGCGGTCGAAACTCCTCTCGGTCACATAGCCCACGCACCCCGTCGATGTCACCAAATCGACCGACGCCAGATCTTCCTTCGCCAACGCTGAAAGCGGCTCGGTCTCGAGGTTCACGGCGAGACCCTCATCCAACAGGCCGACCTTTTCGGCAAATGCGATGGCGTTTTCGGCCAAGTCGAGCCCGATCACCTCGATGTCCTTAGGTTCGTCAAGATCGGCAAAGAAATTGTGGTTGTACGCAATGACCTCCTCGGGCGCGGCGCCCGTCAGCTCCTCCTGGCCCCAATGTTCGTACAGCTCCTCCATTGAAAGGTCATGTTTGAGGAGCGCGGCATTGATGCCGTAGGAACAACCCAGATCCAGCAAGTGGACCGTGTCGTCGCAGCGTCGCCGCAAGTGGTGGATCAGTTTCTGGAAGATGGGCTTGGCGCTGCCGGGTATTGCGTAGCCGAGTTTTTTCAGTTCCCGGAAGTAAGCCCTTGGGTCGGACTGATTGTAGATCGAGTCCATGTTGGCTTTGGCTTCATTGATCTCCTCAAAGGCGGTATCGCCCGTCATTGGCACTCTCCGTGGTGTCCTCCATCGTCGCCCTTTGCTGTACCCGCAATGGTCGCATGGCGGCCTCGACCGCCACCCGGCATATCGGCCGGACAACACGAAATCGCTGCGCGAATGCGGCGCGAGCCAAACTTTGCGCTTTGGGCTTGTCTCGGGGAGACTAGCACCCCCCGTCAGCAAAGTGAAACCGGAGCCCTTGCTAAGAACGGCTCCTCGCGTTGGCTCACGGGTCCCCGCAAATTCCGATTTGGAAGCGCGGTGCGACTGCCTTCCACTGCCTCGGGCGGTATGCATCCGCCGAAGACCGCGGGGGTGTTCAGTCTGATTTTGAGCAGCGGCTGGCTCGGAGCGGAGCGGTCCGCGTGCGATCTGGCCTACGCGGCCTGATCGAACTTCTGTTCCGGAACCCTGTCAACGGCGGCACAAGAATGTACCGGCGCGGCGGCGCAAAATTGTACCACGGGCGCGTCGGTAGCTTGTCCTCGTAGTCCATGGGAGGGGCCTGTGGGCTACGAGGACAAGCGGGGTTATCCGGAGGAGGGCCGGCGTCGGGACCTGCTCTGCTTGAGCCGGTAGCTTTCGCCGTTCATCTCCATGATATGGACATGGTGTGTGAGGCGGTCGAGCAGCGCGCCGGTGAGCCGCTCGCTGGCGAACACCGAGGTCCATTCCCGGAAGGACTGGGCACACTGATGATTTATCTTTATTAATTAATGCTTTATATCCCTTCATTGTCTAACCTTTCGTCAAGGTTGGACAACTCTGTTCGCGGTATGGCCCTCAACTTCGCCATCCCCGACGCGGCCAACTTCGTGCGATTGGCCGCTGCGGTGTAGCGCGCCGCCTCAGTAGGGGTCTTGTGCCCGAGGAAGCTCATAATCTGAAATTCGGTGGCGCCCGCTTCGGATCGTGTCCCGCGGAGTGGTGTAAGAGCGTTGCGCTCTACGCGGCTCCCGGCGGGTAGGGCCGGGACGTTCAGGCTGCCACGGTGGGCAGCGTGATGGGGACACCATCGCTCAGCGGAGCGATGGATTCCAGCGTCATGTATCTCCTTGAGACGGCCCACTCGTCGTTCTGCTCGAGAAGGATGGCGCCGACGAGCCGTGTGATGGCGGCTTCGTTGGGAAAGATACCGACGACGTTGGTGCGACGCTTGACCTCGGCATGGAGCCGTTCGATCGGGTTTGTGGAGTGCAATTTCTGGCGGTGCTCCCTGGGGAAGCTCATGTAGGCGAGGACGTCGTGCTCGGCTTCGTCCATGAGAACTGCCAGCTTGGGCACCTTGGGCCTGAGCTGGTCGGCGACCTGGCGCCACTGGACCTTCGCGCTGTCGGCGTCCTCCTGGGCGAAGGCGGTGGCGACGAAGGCGGAGACGACGCGCCGGCCCTGGCGGCCGGCATGGGCCAGCAGGTTGCGGGCGAAGTGCACGCGGCAGCGCTGCCATGTGGCGCCGAGGATCCGGGTCGCGGCGGCCTTCAGGCCCTTGTGGTCGTCGGAGATCACCAGCTTCACGCCGCGCAGCCCGCGCCGGGCCAGCGAGCGCAGGAACTCGGTCCAGAAGGTCTCGGCCTCCGACGCGCCGATCGCCACGCCCAGGACCTCGCGGCGGCCTTGGTCGTTGACGGCCACAGCCACGGTCACCGCGACCGAGACGATGCGTCCGGTCTGGCGCACCTTCACGTAGGTGGCGTCGAGCCACAGATAGGGCCAGTCGCCCTCCAGCGGTCGATCGAGGAAGCCGTTGACCTTATCGTCGATCTCGCCGCACAGCCTGGAGACCTGGCTCTTGGAGGCGCCCGACATCCCCATCGCCTGAACCAGATCGTCGACCGAGCGGGTCGACACCCCCTGGATGTAGGCCTCCTGGATCACCGCAGCCAGCGCCTTCTCGGCCATCCGCCGCGGCTCCAGGAAGCCCGGGAAGTAGCTTCCCTTCCTCAGCTTCGGGATCTTCAGCTCGACCGTGCCGGCCCGCGTCTCCCAGGACCGGTCGCGGTAGCCGTTGCGATGGGTGATACGATCCGCCGAGCGCTCGCCGTGCCCGGCGCCGGTCAGGCCCTCAACCTCCAGTGCCATCAGCCGCTCGGCCGTGAAGCCGATCATCTCGCAAAGCAGATCGGCATCGGAGCTCTTCTCCAAAAGCGCGCGCAGGGTCATCATGTCCTGGGTCATCGTGGTTCTCCTTCGGGTCAGGTTGGTTTGCACTAGCCCAACCCTAAACCGGAACCGCGATGGCCTCCGCTGTGGATAGCCGGCTTGCCTACGCCAGACTCTCGGCGGTCGCTACGGCAAGCCGCCTACCCACAGCTAACAGAGGCTCCAACAACTCCTACACCACGTCCTGGGACACGACCCCGCTTCGGCCAGTCGCCGCGCGCCCGCCTTGCGAAGCCCATGGGATCGGCAATGATCCGGCAAGGCGGCCTCCGTACACCAGCGGCGGAACAGGCCCCCCAAAGCGCGCGCTGTATACAGTCGCTCCGGGCGACCATGCGCCAGAATCGGAAGTCGGGTCGGCGGAATACGCGCCAATTCGAGCCGCAGCTCGGGCAGTATCGGGATTACCACGTCTTGCCCGGTTTTTTGCCGGCTGTAGTGGATTTCAGCGCCGCGAATGTTCGCCCGCGTCAAGCCCGCTGCGTCCTGCCTTGCCGCGCCGGTGCCCAGAAAGAGTTCCAGCGCCAACCGCGCCTGTGATCCCGATGGGAATTGGTGACGAAAACTGGTTATTTCCTCGTTCGTCCACGAGTGAAAACCCGACGATCTGATCTTGTACGAGTCGGCGAGCGCAGCTGGGTTCGGGCTGCTGAATGCGAAGTGCTTGGCCGCGAAGCGGAAAAGCTGGGCCAAGTCTTTCTTCAGCCGGTTTGAAGCTTCCGGGCCGCCTTTCTTCGTCATCAGCGCTTCGACTTGGCGCGGCTGCATCCGGGCATAGCGGGCGTCGCCGATGGCCGCCCTGATCCAGTCAAGCCGCGGTCGCTTGTCCGTGCGCGTCGTGGGCGCGAGGTTCCGAAACGCGGCCGAGTCCAGGTATGCCTCGATCAGGTAGGCGATAGTGCCGGGCGGCGCCCGCCGTCCTGCCACGCGCCCACCCTCGCAGGCTTCCTCATAGGCCGCGCGGAACTCTGCCGAGCCGTAGGGTCCGCGCAGATATGTGTCGACCTTGCGCCCCATAACGGTGCGCCGCAACCGGTGCCGCAGCTTGCCGTGGCGGTCAGGCTTCGTCGAAACGCCGGGGAAGGGATTGCGGCGATGCTTCACGGCAACCTCTCGATCATCGCGTCGATATCGTCGCCCGTGTTGACGGCCTCAAAAGTTTTGCCCGTGTCGATGGAAATCTTGGTGCCGTCCGGCTTCTCGACCTTGATCGAAAATTCGTCGATGCCGGCGGCGCGCATGCCTTTGGCGAGGCGCGCGACCTCCGCTTGCGTGATGGCAGCTTTCTGATTCGCCATCAGCCGCGGCCCATCCCCTCAGTTTGGCCTTCGGCGCGCGGCCCAAGCGGTCGGCGAATCGGGATAGAGCGGCACCGGCTCATCTTCGCCCGCGACGTTCACCAAGACAGCATCGTTGTCCGGGTCGTACCCGATTTCGCCGATGCCGATTCCCGGCACCATTTCGCGCAAGGCGATCAGGTTCGACATTACGGCCGTTCGAACCCGCTCCCTCAGCGGTGCTTCCTGTTCGGCGGGAGTCAGCCACGTCTGCCCCGCATGCGCGTCGCAGAGGCATTGCGCTCCACGCGCGACCACATCACCGATGGTCACCCGCTGCCCGGTGACCGCCGCCAGCTCCCGTTGAAGCTGAGCGAGCGCGTCGTATGTCTCGTTCGGCACGCTGACGAGTTTGCGGCCCGCCTGCGCCTTTCGCTTCGCCATCGGCAACCTCCGATTTCTCGCTTGATGTACATTAGTAAACTGCATTAATATATTTGTCAACACTCAAAGGTGCACTGCGGCGGCCGTGGCATCACTCGCCCGCCAACAGGCCGGCCGTAACCAGCGCTTCGTTCACCGCCACGCCGCCGGCGACAAGTTTCTGGAACGCTTGAGCGCGGCCGGCGAGATCCACGTTGTACAAATCAAAACGGAGCCGCACGTCGGTTTCGAGCTTCGCCGCCAGTTCGTGCTCAATCTGCCGGGCCAGCGGCATGACGGCGCCCAAGTGCCATTGCCGCAACGCCTCGCGTTTCGCCGTTCCGTCCGAGTCGTCGAACAACGCCGGCGAACAGCCCGACGCGGCGAGCACGCGATCAAACGCCGCGCCGGCGAGCTTGACCATTGCCTCGGTCGGTTGCGGCCCAAGCCGTTGTTGCTTCCAGTCCGCCATGGGGGCGGCGCCCTTGCCCTCGCCCCAGCCGTAATTGACAGTCTCGACCAGCAACGCCTTACCGCGTGCCTCTTTAATGTCGCCCTTCAATGCGGCGAGCGCGTCGTCGTCGCCACCGTCATGCGGAACCGGCAAGAGTTGGGCGACGGGTCCGCCGGCCTCATCGGCCAAGGATCGCTCGGTGTTCGCGTTCAGCCGTGCCGTATCGGCGGCCCAGGACGAAGGCGACAAGCCATGGTATGGCCGCGCGGTCGGACTTCCCCAGGTCACAAAAACGACGCTCGATTGCGGCACCCGCCACGTCGACGATCCCGACGGCCCGTAGGCGGTCGCCGTGCAAAGCCACGTCGCCGGGTCCGTGTCGCCTTCCCAATACCAAGTGCTCGCCGGGATCAGCAGCAGGCGCCCACCCATGAAACGAATGACGTGCAACGACTCACCAACGCGGATCAGGTCGCGGCCCATCTGGCCCAGGACACGCGGTGTCACGACCTCGGACGCCCCCGAGCCCTCGACCAGCGCCGCCGCGAGGGATCGTGAGAGCAAGCCGGCCACGGCCTCGGTCGCGGCGGTCGCGCTCGCGAGTTGCGTGGTTCCCGCCGCTTGCGCCTCGACCAGCCGGGAAATGATCTCGGTATATCCGCCAATCGCTTCGCGGGCCTCCCGTTGCCGAGCGCGCGCGTGCGGCGTACTCGTCTAGTCTCCACTTATCAACCGACTTGAGCGCGGCCTCCACGCTTTCGAATCGGCCAATTTGGCCGATTTCAATCTCGCGGGCGAGCTCCATCCATCGCGTCGCGGTGCGCCTTGCAATGGCTCTGCTTTCCAACCAGGGGTGCCACGCTCCATGAGGCAACGCGGCCTTGGCCTCATTGAGCGCTTGGCCGCAACGCCACGCATCCTCGACAGCGCGCCGAGCAAAGTGATTCGCGCGGGTCCAGTAGAACGCGGCCCGCTCACGCGGATCCTCCGGCGGCTCACTAGCTGCCGCCAGAGCCGTCAGGGTTCCCGATTCGGGAGTCGTTTGTTGTCGCATGGAAAAACATCCTCTTTATGTCAGTTTGTGGGCGCCCTAAGTGGCTGTGTCTCGAAAGTGGTGGAAATTTGAGGATGGCGTAATCTCCGGGTGACAAGACAACCACCCAATCGGCGGCTAGCACCGCCAAGGAGATCACGCCATGAAGAACACTACCGAGACTTCCGCGCTTTCGCTACTGGCCAATGACGCCGGCTATGATCCGCTCGAGGACCGGCTGCGGGAGAACATCAGATCCACGATCGAGGCCGTTTTTGAGGAGGAACTTGCGCAGTTTCTCGGGCGCTGCCGATACGGTCGAGAGGACGCGCTTCGGCAAGGGTATCGGAACGGGCACCGGGAGCGGCAACTGACGGGGACATTCGGGACCGAGAGGGTGAGCGTGCCGCGTGCGCGGATCGTTGAGGAAGACGGTCGGGCGTCGGAATGGCGTTCGCGGGCGCTGCCGCGCTACCAGCGGCTGACCAGAAAGGCCGAGGCGCTGATCGCTTCGGTGTATCTGTCCGGAACCAACACGCGGCGGGTGAAACGCGCGCTGTTCGGGCTCTTCCGGGGTGCTGTGAGCAAGGACGTTGTGAGCCGGGCGTGGCGCAAGGTGAAGGTCGATTGGGACGCCTGGTGCAGCCGTGGCCTCGCGGATGAGGATATCGTTCGGCTGATCCTTGACGGCACTGTGATCAAGACCCGACTGGACCGCAAGGCCACCAACATCTCGGTTCTCGCGGCTATAGGGGTGCGCCGGGATGGCCAGAAGGTCTTGCTTTCGATCGGGAATATGGGCGGAGAAAGCCAGGCGGCGTGGCGCCAGTTCCTCGACGACCTTGATGCGCGTGGACTGAAACGGCCCGGGTTTGTCATCGTCGATGGCGCGCCGGGACTGGAGGCGGCTCTGTCGGCGCTTTGGGGCGATGACCTTCCCGTTCAACGCTGCACCGTGCACAAGCACCGCAACCTTCTGGGTCATGCTCCCAAACACATGCATGACGAGCTGAGCGAAGATTACCGCGATATGATCTATGCCGACACTGCCTCCGAGGTGGAAACCCGCCGCAAGGCGTTTGTCCGCAAGTGGCGGCTGAAATGCAGGGCCGTCGCGGACAGCCTCGCAGAAGCGGGCGACAAGCTCTTTACCTTCACGCGCCTGTCCAAGAGCCAATGGAAATCAGCCCGAACGACCAACGCCATTGAGCGTCTCAACGAGGAGTTCAAGCGCCGGATCAAAACACAGACCGTGCTGCCGTGTCCCGAAACAGTGCCGATGCTCCTCTGGGCACTCCTCGCTTCCGGCCAAATCCAGATGCGCAAAGTCGATGGATGGGAAACCCTCGATCAGCTAATCGCCGACGAAACCCTTGACCGCGCAGCCTGACCGCCGCAAAACTCAACCCGCTCGGAGAGGCGCCAAAACCAATTTCCACCACTTTCGAGACACAACCCCCTAAGTCCCACAGCATGATTTCCGAAAGCCGTGGTCACCTTCGTCGAGATTCTCGGCATCCTCATTCAAAAAAATTTGGTGCTTTTGTAATAGCATCCAGCGTTGATCGGTCGACAAAGGCATTTCGTTTCGATTTCGAAGGCGGCTTAATGGAGCTCACATCGGTCAAGTGTCCCACCAGTGTCGCTGGGCTGCGCACACCCTTCGACGGCGGTTATCAAACCCGGCGCGCGCACTTATTCCGAAGCGCCAGCTAAGGTGCTGCGTCAGGCCTGATCATCTATTTCAGCAATATCTCGAGAACGGCTGATCCATGATTCCGTCGTCGAGCCTGATAAGTTCGGGGGCGGTCAGAGCAATACTCGGTCGCCTCCAGTCGGCCCACGCCCACTTGAGGAACTGGGAGACGCTGTCGACCTGGTCGTCGTGCCGCCCACGCGGGAAGGCGAGCAGCTCGTCAAGAAGGTCGGCGAGCCAGGGGGCCTCCTTTGGCAGCAACACGTGACCGGCTTCGAAGCGCGGCGTTTGCGCTTCCATGCGCATCCGCTTGTCGCCTTCCGGCACGATGCCGATCGGCTTTGGAAACTGGGGCGTCGGATCGTTCCGCAACTCCTGGACCAGCTGCAGTCCTGGACCGGCCTTCTCGATCAGCACGGTCTGTGCCCGGTGAGCGAGTGCGTGGTTGACGATCTGGCGCCTGAGCGCAGGGAACTCGACCCGGGCGCGCCAGACATCGAGGAGATAGAAGACCTTTTGCCTGATGGCCCAGGTGGTGCAGACCGACCAGTCATTGCGCTCATCGGTCGTTGTCGCGATGTCCCAGCTTTGCACGATCCTGACCCCGGGACCGCGAGAGGGGGCGGTGTCGTAGGTCTTGAGCCAGTCGCGCCTGATGAGGTTGCCCTCCGGCGGAACGGGGCTTTGCTGGTATTGTGCCGAGAACTGGAGGCTGCCGATCTCGGCCTTGATCCGCTCCAGGGTCTCGCCGGACTCGCGCTCGGGATGGAGTATCGAGCCCGCCTCGCGATAATGCAGCTCATCCGGGCTGACCGACACCTCCTGGTCAACGGGGGCGATCGCCGGGAGACTGAGCTCAAGCCAGCCGCCGCGCTCGATCACGAAGCCGGCGAGGTCCTCCTGGTGCAGCCGCTGCATGACCAGGATGATGACACCCAGCTCCTTGTCGTTGAGCCGGGTGCTGAGCGTGCCGTCGTACCAGTCGATGACCCTGGCGCGGGCCGTTTCGGAAGCGCTGTCCTCGGCCTTGAGCGGGTCGTCGATGATGATGAAGTCCGCACCGCGGCCGGTAATCGAGCCGCCCACGGACAGGGCGACCCGGCCGCCGCCCCTGGTCGTGACCGCCTCGGTCCTGGTTTCCGTCTTGAGACGCATGCGGGGAAAGACCCGCCGGTACCACTCGCCGTCGGTGACCATGCGAAACTGCCGGGCAAACTCGTGGGCAAGGCCCTCGCCGTAGCTCACACACATGATGCGCACGGTGGGATCGTGGCCCAGCACCCAGGCCGGGAACGCGACCGAGGCGCAGATCGATTTGAGAGAGCGGGGCGGCTGCGTGATCAACAGGCGCCGGTTCTCCGCCGGCGGATAAGGCAGGCGGGTCCAGCCGGCGGCATGACCTTCACGGGCCTTCCGCTTAATGAGGTTCTCCGCGTAGCGCCTGTACAGACCATTCACGATCATGTCGCGCCGCCTCTTGTAGATTGGGGGCAGCAGCGGTCGACCGCGGGGCGGGTTGATATTTAGCTATAGCTGAATCTTGGTGATGGGGTGAAGTAAAGGCGGCGTATCCTGGCGATGATCTAAGTCGCCATTTCCACGAAGGAAGGATACGCCCTTGCCTATCCGGTTTACACCCACACCCACTAGGGCTAGAATGGGCGCAACCCGGATATAGGGGAGCGCGCCATGGATGTTCTCGACCGCGCCGATCTCCCATTCCCGCATTCGCTACCCGAGTTCCAGCGACTTTTCCCCGATGATGCGGCCTGCGCCGCCTACCTGGAGAAAGCCCGCTGGGGAGACGGCTTTGCCTGCCCGCACTGCGGCACGGCGGGAGAGCCGTTCCACTTTGAAAACCGCCCTGGCGTCCTGCGCTGCCGCAAGTGCCGCCAGAACACCGGGCTGACGGTGGGAACAGTGATGGAGCGTAGCCACACTCCGCTGAACGTCTGGTTCTGGGCCGCTTATCTGGTCGCCAGTCAGACGCCCGGCATGTCCGCCGTGCAGTTTCAGCGGCAACTTGGTCTTTCGCGCTACGAGACGGCCTTTCAAATTCTCCACAAGCTCCGCTCGGGCATGGTGCGGCCCAACCAAGACAGGATCGGTGGACAGCCCAAGAACCATGTTGAGGTGGACGAAACCTGGGTTGGCGGGCGAACGCGTGGGGAAGGCCGTGGTGTTCACCACAAGGTTCCCGTCTCCTGTGCCATCGAGGTGCGTCATCGAAAGCCGGGCACCAAGCTCGACAACCGGAAAGACGGACGCTATGCCGGACGCGTTCGGCTCGCCGTCGTGCTCGACCGTAGCGCCGAGTCGCTCTGTGGGTTCGTCGAGAGCACCGTCGCGCCGCGATCGCTGATCGTTACTGACGATTGGAGCGGCTATGCTGGCCTCGGGAAGCGCGGCTATGAGCACTTCGCTGTTGCCGAGTGTGGTGATCCAGAGGTTGCCGAGCAATACCTGCCGATCATCCATCTGGTTTTCGCCAACCTGAAGACGTGGCTGATCGGTATCCACCACGGCGTTAGCCACCAGCACCTACAAGCCTACCTCAACGAGTTCACCTTCCGCTTCAACAGGCGGTTCTACCCGTTCAACGCCTTCCGCTCATTGCTCGGCATCGCGGGCGACACCTCTGCTCCAACCTATGCCGAGCTTTACTCGGGAGAGTGGTGGCACCCTACATGTAGCGGCCATGGGTGTTAACCGGATAGGCAAGTTACGAAGGTACGGGCCCCCAGCCCGCAATGCAGATAGCGCTCAACGGCAGCATGGCCTTGGTGCAACCCGCATCGGCAGCGCGACGCAACGAGTGGAACTCCTCGTCGATATCGCCCGCTTCGGCCGTGTCACGGAGTTGGGCGAGTTCTCCTGCAGTGACCATCAGCACCTCAATGGTCTGCCGCCGGCCAGCACTCCCGAAGGGAGCTGGACGACTAGCTTGCGATGGCGGACGCCTCTGGCCGGGCGGCGGATTCGGTGAAACTCGATGCATCTACAGCGCCGTCATCGCACCAACGATTATAGATCTCATTCGGACACCAATCAATAATACAGAGGATGATTACCTATTTTATACTTGAAACGTCTGTTCGTTTCTGTGCGTAGCAAGTTGTCCACTGCCGTTTCGACTTCCTCACATACTTACGATCCTTGCCTATCCGGTTTACACCCACACCCACTAGGGCTAGAATGGGCGCAAACCGGATATAGGGGAGCGCGCCATGGATGTTCTCGACCGCGCCGATCTCCCATTCCCGCATTCGCTACCCGAGTTCCAGCGACTTTTCCCCGATGATGCGGCCTGCGCCGCCTACCTGGAGAAAGCCCGCTGGGGAGACGGCTTTGCCTGCCCGCACTGCGGCACGGCGGGAGAGCCGTTCCACTTTGAAAACCGCCCTGGCGTCCTGCGCTGCCGCAAGTGCCGCCAGAACACCGGGCTGACGGTGGGAACAGTGATGGAGCGTAGCCACACTCCGCTGAACGTCTGGTTCTGGGCCGCTTATCTGGTCGCCAGTCAGACGCCCGGCATGTCCGCCGTGCAGTTTCAGCGGTAACTTGGTCTTTCGCGCTACGAGACGGCCTTTCAAATTCTCCACAAGCTCCGCTCGGGCATGGTGCGGCCCAACCAAGACAGGATCGGTGGACAGCCCAAGAACCATGTTGAGGTGGACGAAACCTGGGTTGGCGGGCGAACGCGTGGGGAAGGCCGTGGTGTTCACCACAAGGTTCCCGTCTCCTGTGCCATCGAGGTGCGTCATCGAAAGCCGGGCACCAAGCTCGACAACCGGAAAGACGGACGCTATGCCGGACGCGTTCGGCTCGCCGTCGTGCTCGACCGTAGCGCCGAGTCGCTCTGTGGGTTCGTCGAGAGCACCGTCGCGCCGCGATCGCTGATCGTTACTGACGATTGGAGCGGCTATGCTGGCCTCGGTAAGCGCGGCTATGAGCACTTCGCTGTTGCCGAGTGTGGTGATCCAGAGGTTGCCGAGCAATACCTGCCGATCATCCATCTGGTTTTCGCCAACCTGAAGACGTGGCTGATCGATATCCACCACGGCGTTAGCCACCAGCACCTACAAGCCTACCTCAACGAGTTCACCTTCCGCTTCAACAGGCGGTTCTACCCGTTCAACGCCTTCCGCTCATTGCTCGGCATCGCGGGCGACACCTCTGCTCCAACCTATGCCGAGCTTTACTCGGGAGAGTGGCGGCACCCTACATGTAGCGGTCATGGGCGTTAACCGGATAGGCAAGCTTCGAAGAAGGGGGTTGGGGGGACAGCGCCCCCGCGTGCGAGCGCTCGCGCAAGCTGTGGGCTAGCGCGACACCTCTTCGTCGCGGTTGGGGTCGCTCGCGTCGGCGAGGAACTCGAGGCGGGCGCGGTCGCGAACGTAGAGGGTTTTCGCCTTGCGCTCGACGATGCCGGCGGTGGTGAGCTGGCCGAGAACGCGCGCGACGGTCTCACGGGTGGTTCCGGCGCGGCTCGCGATCATGTTTTGGGTTCGCATGTCGCGATCATGTTTTGGGTTCGCATGGGATAGATCACCCAGTGCGACTGCGTCGCGGCGTCGAGCTCGGCGAGCCGCAGCAGCTCGATATAGACGCGCTGTACCGCCCTCAGCGTGCTCAGGTCCATGATGCGGTCGTCGCAGCTGCGGATGATGCCGGACAGGCGCTTGAGCACGCGCACGGTCAAGTCCGGGCTGTCCGCGAGCAGGCCCACGAAGACGTCCGGCGGCAGCGCCGCGACCAAACACTCCTCGGCGGCGACGATGCTGGCCGAGCGCGACTGCCCGTCGATCGCCGCGAGCTCGCCGAAATAGCCGCCCGGGCCGACGCGCGCATAGGCGATCTCGCGACCCGAGCGCGAGTAGTTCACCACCCGCACCTCGCCCTTGACGACGAAGAACACGTCGCGGTTCTCGCTGTCGCGGTCGAGGATCTGCTCGTTGGCCACATAGCGGTACCATCGGCACTTCTGCTCCAGCGCGCGAAGAGACGCGTCGGCGAGCCCGCTCAGAAAAGCGATTCCCTCGAGATTGCGGCCCTCGATCAGCGACATACGCACCCCCCCTAGGAAGGGTCTGAGCTCGACCCACGCGTGCCCGCGAGGCCGACCTCCCATCCCTTTTTCGTGCGCGCCACCGTAGCACAATTCGGATCGCGCGGTCGCAGTAAGCATTTGCTCGCACAGGGGCGCATTTGTTTATGATCCCGCGATGAATCGCCGCCGCGGCGGCCGTGTCAGCGCTAGGGCGCCAGGATGGAAGAACAAGACGGGACGCAGGTTGCGGCGATGGCTGATCGTGCCGCCGGTCGTGCTCGGTATCCTTCTCGTCGTCCTCGTCGTACGCGGCCGCGAGGAGCCGCAACGGGTGGCGCCCGAGGAACGGGCGCGCGCCGTGCGCGTCGTTGCCGTCCCGGCAGTCGACGTCGTGCCGCGCGCGCTCGGCTACGGCAGCGTCGAGCCGGCCACGGTGTGGGAGGCCGTAGCCGAGGTTGGCGGCAAGATCGTCGAAATCCACCCGCGCCTCAAGAGCGGCGAGATTCTGCCCAAGGGAACCGTCCTGCTGCGCATCGATCCCGCCGACTACCGGCTCGCGGTGGCCCAGATCGAGGCCGACGTCCGCGGCGCCGTCGCCGCGATCGAGGAGCTCGCGGTCAAGGAGAGCAACTACGGCGCCTCGCTCGACATCGAGGTCCGCGCGCTCAAGCTGAACGAGACGGACCTCGCCCGCAAGCGCACGCTGCTCGCCCGCGGCACGCTGGCCCAGGCCCGGGTCGACGAGGAGGAGCGCGTGCTCCTCGGGCGCCAGCAGAGCGTGCAGGCGATGCGCAACGCCCTCAACCTCGTTCCTGCCGAGCGCGAGATCCTGCGCGCCAAGGTCGCCCTCTATGAGGCGCGGCTGGCGGACGCGCGCCTCGATCTCGAGCGCACCACGATCGTGCTGCCGTTCGATGCCCGCATCGGCGCCGTCAACGTCGAGCACAGCCAGTTCGCCGGTGCCGGCCAGGTGCTTGCAGTCGGCGACGGGATCGACGTCTCCGAGGTCGCCGCGCAATTCCCGATCGACCGCCTGCGCCACCTGGTGGGCGCCGATCCCGACAGCGGCGGGCTCACGCTCGCGGACATGCGCCGCCTCCCCGAGCTGTTCGGGCTCGAGGCGATCGTTCGCCTGCGCAGCGGCGACTTCGTCGCCGAGTGGCAGGGCCGCTTCGCGCGCGTCAGCGAAACCGTCGACCCCCAGACCCGCACGATGGGGTTGATCATCGCCGTCGACGATCCCTACCGGCAGGCCCAGCGCGGCGTCCGCCCGCCGCTGTTCAAGAACCTGTTCGTCGAGGTCGAGCTGCGCGGCCGGCCCTTGCCGGAACGCGTGGTGGTGCCGCGCACCGCCTTGGCGGGCACGCGCGTCTACGTCGTCGACCGGGACAACCGGCTCGAGTCGCGCGAACTCACGATCGCCTTTCGGCAGACCAACTTCGCGGTCGTCGAGGCGGGGCTCCAAGCCGGCGAGCGGGTCGTCGTTTCCGATATATCGCCGGCCATCGAAGGCATGCTGCTGGCGCCGGTCGACGACGACACCGTGGCCGCGCTGATCGCCGAAGCTATGGGCGCGAGCACCGTGAAATGATTCAATTCTTTGCCGCCCATCCCACGGCCGGCAATTTGTTGATGGTGGTGTTCATCGTGCTCGGCATCTCCGCCGCGCCGTCGATCCAGCGCGCCACCTTCCCCGCCATCGCCCCGGACGAGGTCGAGGTCCGGATCGCCTACCCCGGCGCCGCCGCCGAGGACGTCGAGGAAGCGATCTGCCGCCGCGTCGAGGACGCACTCGACGGCGTGAACGAGATCGAGGAAGTGCGCTGCGAGGCGCGCGAGGGGACGGCGACGGTGATCGCCGAAATGCGCGAGGGAGAGGATTTCGATCGCCTGCTCAACGCGGTCAAGACAGAGGTCGACGCGATCGACAATTTCCCCGAAGAGGTCGAAGAGCCGATCATACGCCAGCTCGGCCTCACCGACTTCGTCGCTTCCCTCGCCGTGAGCGGCCCCATGGCCGCAGCCGACCTCAAGGCCTACTGCGAAGGCCTGCGCGACCGCATGCGCCTCGAGGGCGTGGTCTCGCAAAGCTCGCTGCAGGGCTTTTCGGATCATCAGATCCGCATCCAGCTGCCGGCCCATGCCTTACGCCAGTACGGCCTCAGCGTGGCCGACGTCGCCGCGGCGGTGAACCGGCAGAGCTTCACCCTGCCCTCGGGCACTCTCGAGACCTCGGGCCGGGACGTGTTGTTGCGCTTCGCCGAGGAACGGCGCTCGCCGCGCGGCTTCGAGGACCTGATCGTCGTCGGTGCCGAGAGCGGCGCGGAAATCCCGCTCGGCGACATCGCCACCATCGTCGACCGCTTCGAGCACGCGGAAGAGCGCATCGTCTTCAATGGCGCGCGCGCCTGCCTGCTGCGGCTGACCAAGACCAAGGCGGAGGACACGCTCGACGTGGTCGAGGCGGTCAAGGCGTTCGTTGCCCGCGAACGCGCGGCGGCGCCACCTGGCGTCCACTTCGAGCTGACCCAGGATGTGTCTTCGATCGTGCGCGACCGCCTCAACCTGCTGCTCAAGAACGGCGCCGCCGGGCTGGTCCTGGTGCTGCTGACGCTGGCGCTGTTCTTCAACCTGCGCTTCGCCTTCTGGGTCGCGCTGGGGCTTCCGATCGCCTTCCTCGGCACCGTGTTCGCGATGTCGGTGCTCGGCTTCTCCTTCAATCTCATCACCATGGTCGGGCTTCTGATCGCCATCGGCCTCATGGTCGACGACGCCATCGTCATCTCCGAGAACATCGCCACGCATCTGCGCCGCGGCGCGACGCCGCTGGCCGCCGCCACCCAGGGCACCCGCGAGGTCGCGCCTGGCGTGGTGGCGTCCTTCCTGACCACGGTGATGGTCATGGGTTCGCTCGCCTTCATGCAGGGGAACATCGGCCAAGTGCTGCGGATCATGCCGATCGTTCTCATCCTGACGCTCGTCGTCAGCCTCGTCGAAGCCTTCCTGGTTCTACCCCACCACCTGAGTCGCGCTTTCGTCCACGCCGACGCCTCCGCGCAGCCCCGCTTCCGGCGCCGCTTCGATGAGGGGCTCGAGTGGGTGCGCGAACGGGTGCTCGGCCGGGCGGTCGACTTCGCCATCGCCTGGCGCTACCTGTTCGTCGGCGTCGTCGTGTTCCTGATCCTGGCTTCGCTGGCGACCGTCGTGGGCGGCGTGCTTAAGTTCCGCGTCTTCCCGGAGATCGATGGCGATGCCATCGAGGCCCGCATTCTCCTGCCCCAGGGAACGCCGCTCGCCCGCACCGAGAGGGTTGTCGCGCGCGTCGTCGCCGGGCTCGAGCCGGTGGCCGCGCACTTTGCACCGCGCCAGCCGAGCGGCACGACGCTGATCAGGAACGTCAACGTCCAATACAACAAGAACGCGGACGCGTTCGAGAGCGGGCCCCACGTCGCCACGGTCACCATCGATCTCCTGAGCGCCGAGACGCGCGACGCCCGGGTCCAAGACTTTCTCGACCGCTGGCGCGCGGCTGTGGGCACCGTGCCCGATGCCATCGCCATTACCTACAAGCAGTTTCAGCTCGGGCCGGGCGGGCTGCCGATCGACATCCGCATCAAGGGCGAGGACCTCGATGTCCTCAAACGGGCGGCGACCGAGCTCCGCGATTGGCTTACCGGCTATGACGGCGTGGCCGAGGTCACCGACGATCTACGCCCGGGAAAACCCGAGATTCGATTGCGCCTGCGCGACGGCGCGATGGCGCTCGGCCTCGATTCGACAACGATCGCCCAGCAGCTCCGCTCGGCGTTCTTCGGGACCACGGCGAGCGAGATCCAGGTCGGGACAGAGTCTTACGAGATCGACGTGCGGCTCGCGCCCGTCGATCAGGACAGCCTCGCCGACCTCGAATACTTCGCCGTCACCACGCCGCAGGGCCGCCACGTGCCGCTCGGGGCGCTGGCCATCCTCGAGAGCGGGCGCAGCTACGCCCGCATCGCCCGCATCGACGGCCAGAGAGCCGTCAGCCTGCGGGGCGAGATCGACACCCGGCGCACCAACGCAAGCGAGATCATCGCCGACACCCGGGCCCGGTTCCTGCCCGGCCTCGAACGCCGCCATCCCGGCATCAGCGTCACCTTCGAGGGGCAGGCGAGCGAGTCGGCGACGACCGGCGCCTCGGTGCGCCGCGGGTTCCTGTTCGGGATGGCCGGGGTCTATCTGCTGCTGTGCTTCCTGTTCCGCAGCTACATCGAGCCGCTTATCGTCATGGCGGTGATCCCGACGGCGCTGATCGGCGTGGTCTGGGGGCACCTCATACTCGGGCTCGACCTGTCGATGCCGAGCATGATCGGGTTCGTCTCGCTCGCCGGCATCGTGGTCAACAACTCGATCCTGGTGGTCGCGTTCACCAAGCAGCACGGGCGCCGCGGCCAGCCGCTCCACGAGGCCGCCGCGGCGGCGAGCCGCGACCGCTTCCGCGCCGTGCTGCTAACCTCGCTGACGACGATCGCCGGCCTCCTGCCGCTGCTCGCCGAGCGCAGCCTGCAGGCTCAGGTGCTGATCCCGCTCGTCGTCAGCATCGTCTTCGGCATGGTGACCGCGACCATACTGGTCCTGCTCCTGGTACCCGCGCTCTACGCCATCCTCGAAGACTTCGGCCTCAGCACCTTCGGCCGCGAGGCACCCCAAGACGCGCCGAGCGCCCCGCTAGCACCAGCCGAGTAGAGCCAGGAATCCCTCCGAGAATAGGATCCGGCGGCTCAGACCCTCGGGCAGCGATCACGGTTTTGTGTTGGCGGGCGCGACTTCCCGTGACTGCGGCGAGTGATTACGTAAATTGTGAAGCCTATTTGCTGCAAGCGAACGAGCCAGTGTGGGGCTGGCAAACGTGGCGATGTCCGATCTCATCTTCAGGCTCCGCCGAGATCACGGCAATACGCGAAAATTGCTCCGCGTCGCCGAGCGGCAGCGCGTCCTCTTCATGGCAGGTGATTTCCTGGACGAGCCAATCATCGACGGTCTTTTCGCCTACCTCGAGTATTACCCCGCCCTCTATCACCATCCCCTCGAAGATGCCGTTTATCGCAGACTGCGTGAGCGCGACGAAGGCGCTGCCGGGCCGTTCGACGATCTTGAGGCATCACACGCGGAACTCAGGGACCTGCTGGCCAACTTTCGTATCATGGCCCACCAAGCACTGTTCCATGCGCCAATTTCCCGGCAACAATTCGGCGACGCGGCCGATCGTTTCGTGGAGGCGTATCACCGCCATATCGAGGAAGAGGAGGAGTTCTTCTTTCCCTCCGCATTGGAGATCCTCCGCTGACAGGACTGGGCGGAGATCGGCGGCCAGCTCAGCGAGCCGCCCGATGATCCGCTGTTCGGCACAACGCTGGAGCAGAAGCTTTTGGCGTTGCAGGAAGATATCTTGCGATGGGAGGAAGAAGCGTAGATTCCTGGAGGAAACGGGGGCGGGCTGAAAACTGCCCTGGCGTCCTGCGCTGCCGCAAGTGCCGCCAGAACACCGGGCTGACGGTGGGAACAGTGATGGAGCGTAGCCACACTCCGCTGAACGTCTGGTTCTGGGCCGCTTATCTGGTCGCCAGTCAGACGCCCGGCATGTCCGCCGTGCAGTTTCAGCGGCAACTTGGTCTTTCGCGCTACGAGACGGCCTTTCAAATTCTCCACAAGCTCCGCTCGGGCATGGTGCGGCCCAACCAAGACAGGATCGGTGGACAGCCCAAGAACCATGTTGAGGTGGACGAAACCTGGGTTGGCGGGCGAACGCGTGGGGAAGGCCGTGGTGTTCACCACAAGGTTCCCGTCTCCTGTGCCATCGAGGTGCGTCATCGAAAGCCGGGCACCAAGCTCGACAACCGGAAAGACGGACGCTATGCCGGACGCGTTCGGCTCGCCGTCGTGCTCGACCGTAGCGCCGAGTCGCTCTGTGGGTTCGTCGAGAGCACCGTCGCGCCGCGATCGCTGATCGTTACTGACGATTGGAGCGGCTATGCTGGCCTCGGTAAGCGCGGCTATGAGCACTTCGCTGTTGCCGAGTGTGGTGATCCAGAGGTTGCCGAGCAATACCTGCCGATCATCCATCTGGTTTTCGCCAACCTGAAGACGTGGCTGATCGGTATCCACCACGGCGTTAGCCACCAGCACCTACAAGCCTACCTCAACGAGTTCACCTTCCGCTTCAACAGGCGGTTCTACCCGTTCAACGCCTTCCGCTCATTGCTCGGCATCGCGGGCGACACCTCTGCTCCAACCTATGGCCTCGCGCGCCTCGGGCTTCGACCACGGCCAGCGCATTAGCCGATGATCCCGCCCCGGCGCACGATGTAGCGCGCTACCAACGCCGACGCGCCCGAGTGCCGAAATCCGTTCGCGGTCGCCGCCGTGTTGGCGAATTGCAGCTTGACGGCCGTGCCGCTGGGGTCGGTGATTTCATGCGAGACAACGGCCGGTCGGTTGTCGAGCAACCAGCCGCCGAGCCTCACGGCAGCCTCACGCCCGATTGCTTCCGGCGCCTTGGGTGCCACTTGGACCATGAACACGACGGCCGCGCCCGCGATCTCCATGGCGGTCGCATCCGACGGCGCCGACATGCTGGCCGTGGACTCCGTGATTCGGTTTAGGACGAGGGCCGTGAGGGTCGCCAGATCGGCCTCGGTGAGCTCCCCTATCAGAGCCATATGCGGCGCCTCCGCGCCCGCGCTTCAACGCGGGCGCCGCCATAGGACGGATCGCCTACCAGCCCGACGCCCGACAAGATTGCGTCCTCGATCACGCGCACGTCGCCGTCGCGCGACTCCTTGACGGCGCGAAACTCGACGCTCAAGCCGGTGGTCTTGCCGGCGCGGATTTCCTCGAGCGCGCGGTTAGCGGCAGCGATAGGCGGCAGTTCTGCCGCCAGCTCAAGCGCATCGTCGCCGCCGGCCAGCTCGAGCCCGCCGTTCGGCGCCCACGCAATCACGCGCTCGGGGTCGTGCGCGAGGTCCAGGTGTACGACGTCGGCCATGCGGATCGCGCCGGGCGCAAACCGCTCGCGGTGCGACGGCGACACTTCGCCATAGCGCATCACGGTGCCGGTGAGCTTGCGGCCTTCGACGCGAATCTCGCCGAGCGCCGCGGGGCGTTCGACTCCCGCCATCAGTTCACAAACTTGATACGCGGAAAGTTCGAGGTCCGGGGAAGCCCGAAGTCCCACAGCGCGTACGCGCCGAAATCACCGTTGGCGGTGTTCTCCTCGATCTCGCCACGCGCCGACCACGACAGCCCGGCATCGCGGAGGAACTTAGCCATCGTCGTCACGGTGGAGGTCGTATTGATGACCGTGTTTTCCCACAGGCGATAGGCGCCCACGGCCGCGACCACGTTCAGGTCGCCGAGCATGTTGGCGTGAATCCCGTCAACCATGCCGGTAAACGCGCCGAGCGTGCCGGGGCCAAGAATCTTGCTCGCCTGGGTGATCGTGGTTTCGGTGATCGCGGCAGTTTGCAGGCCGACGATATCGCCCGCGTTCGGGTTCGCCCCGTCATCGCCGGTGAAAATCGCTCGGTCAATGCCCTCGGTCAACGCCATGCGTAGATCGCGCGTCAGCGCCGACTCCAGGCCCGGAATCCGGGCGGTGTCCTCGATGCTGAATTTGAGCGTTGCGGCGTTGCGCTTGGGCTTCATTTCCACGACGCCAACCGTCCAGGCGGTATCGGCCGCCGCTTGGTCTTTGCCGCGCTGCGCCGCGCTGGCGCCCGCCGTGGTGACGGGGAAGCTCGCGGCGCCCACAGGGACAGACTCCATGCTGATTCCGAGCCGCATGGCGGCAGTCTCGGCGAACAGGCGATCAAGCCATGTGCGCGGCATGGTCTGAGTGTCAACGGAGGTGGTCTCGCGGTGCTCGTCGCCGGCGGCGCGGCGTCGCTCGGGCGGTGGCGCCAGAAGTTCCAGCGGGAGGCGATTGCCCGCGATCCCCAAGCTCGCGTATGTATTCGGACTCGGGTCCGGCCGCGGCGCGTTGTTCGATTGCCGCTGCGACGTAGGAGCCAAGGCGCACCTTGGCGCGCAGCTCGGCGCGCTCGCGGTCCTCGGTGTCGCCCTCGGGCTTGTCGCCGGCCTTCACGGCCGCGCGCTGCTCGGACTCCTCGTCATCGACGGCGACCGTCGCGGCGCGCAACTGGCGCTCAAGGTCGGGCGTGCCGGTCTCGATGGTGTCGAGTTCGGCGCGGGTCTCGTCGGTGAGACTTTCGGCGCGGCCCAATTCGGCCATGCGCTGCCGCTCTTTTGACTGGCGCACCAGTTCATGCTGCGATCCTTTCAAGCTGGTCAATCTCGGCAAGCTGGTCTTGGTAGTCGGCTATCATCGCGTCCAAGGTGGCCGCTTCGCCCTCGTTGGCGTCAACAAGGCATGGCACATTCAGGAGCAGGTTATGGGTATTGCTTGTCATGTCCGTCTATGAGCCACTTCGTGACGGTGCACACCCGATCTTCCAGGGATTCCCTGTCTTGAAACCCTAGCGCGACGTTCAACGCCCGGTCGAACAGCAAACGCCAGTCGTCGAGTGGGAATTGGAAATCGACGTGTCGGCTTTCCGGCCTATTCGGATCGCGTGCAGCCATTCGGATGTAAAGCATCGCAGCCAAGGCGGCAGTTTCTGTTGCTGACATTGAGGGGCGCTTGTTCTGTTCATCGGTCATCGGTAGGTGTCCTTTCGGTTATGGCGCGCACGGTACTTAGGAACGCGGCCTCGGTCATGCGGCGTCCTCCAATTTGGCGCGCAACTCGTCGATTTTTCGCCGCGGCAACGTAGCAAGCGTGCATTGATTTGGATTGGTCAGGTCAAGGTCGTCCAGCCCTGCTTGCCAGCTCGCAATCTCAGCTTCGATATCTTCCCGCGTCGGTGTCTCGCCGCGAGCCTGCCCTTCGGCAGGCGAGGCGAGCGGCGAGTTACGCAGGTCAAATGATTGGTCCTGGTAGGTAGGGTGCCGCCAGCGACACCCCTTAGCGTCAGCAGCGACACCCCTAACGCTCGCAGCGACACCCCTAGGCCCCTTAAGGGGTGTCGCTGCTGACGCCTCTAAACCGTCTAGGGGTGTTGCTGGCGACACCCCTAAAGCCTGCAGGTCTATCCGGTATTCGTTCGGCCGGTGGCGCCTCGATCTTGCCACCCGGACTAACACGCCCTCGCGTTCGAGCGCCCGCATGTGCCGTTGCACCGGGCGCGCGGACAAGCCGGTTTTTTTCGCCACCGTGTCGACCGATGGAAAAATGCTCGTGCCGTCCGGGTCGGAAGATCGTGTCCCGCGGAGTGGTGTAAGAGCGTTGCGCTCTACGCGGCTCCCGGCGGGTAGGGCCGGGACGTTCAGGCTGCCACGGTGGGCAGCGTGATGGGGACACCATCGCTCAGCGGAGCGATGGATTCCAGCGTCATGTATCTCCTTGAGACGGCCCACTCGTCGTTCTGCTCGAGAAGGATGGCGCCGACGAGCCGTGTGATGGCGGCTTCGTTGGGAAAGATACCGACGACGTTGGTGCGACGCTTGACCTCGGCATGGAGCCGTTCGATCGGGTTTGTGGAGTGCAATTTCTGGCGGTGCTCCCTGGGGAAGCTCATGTAGGCGAGGACGTCGTGCTCGGCTTCGTCCATGAGAACTGCCAGCTTGGGCACCTTGGGCCTGAGCTGGTCGGCGACCTGGCGCCACTGGACCTTCGCGCTGTCGGCGTCCTCCTGGGCGAAGGCGGTGGCGACGAAGGCGGAGACGACGCGCCGGCCCTGGCGGCCGGCATGGGCCAGCAGGTTGCGGGCGAAGTGCACGCGGCAGCGCTGCCATGTGGCGCCGAGGATCCGGGTCGCGGCGGCCTTCAGGCCCTTGTGGTCGTCGGAGATCACCAGCTTCACGCCGCGCAGCCCGCGCCGGGCCAGCGAGCGCAGGAACTCGGTCCAGAAGGTCTCGGCCTCCGACGCGCCGATCGCCACGCCCAGGACCTCGCGGCGGCCTTGGTCGTTGACGGCCACAGCCACGGTCACCGCGACCGAGACGATGCGTCCGGTCTGGCGCACCTTCACGTAGGTGGCGTCGAGCCACAGATAGGGCCAGTCGCCCTCCAGCGGTCGATCGAGGAAGCCGGTGACCTTATCGTCGATCTCGCCGCACAGCCTGGAGACCTGGCTCTTGGAGGCGCCCGACATCCCCATCGCCTGAACCAGATCGTCGACCGAGCGGGTCGACACCCCCTGGATGTAGGCCTCCTGGATCACCGCAGCCAGCGCCTTCTCGGCCATCCGCCGCGGCTCCAGGAAGCCCGGGAAGTAGCTTCCCTT
The DNA here is from genome assembly GCA_965261735.1 of Alphaproteobacteria bacterium. GTDB lineage: Bacteria > Pseudomonadota > Alphaproteobacteria > SHVV01 > SHVV01. The sequence goes on along the minus strand of OZ253470.1, from coordinate 2,227,822 downwards.
CCTCAGCTTCGGGATCTTCAGCTCGACCGTGCCGGCCCGCGTCTCCCAGGACCGGTCGCGGTAGCCGTTGCGATGGGTGATACGATCCGCCGAGCGCTCGCCGTGCCCGGCGCCGGTCAGGCCCTCAACCTCCAGTGCCATCAGCCGCTCGGCCGTGAAGCCGATCATCTCGCGAAGCAGATCGGCATCGGAGCTCTTCTCCAAAAGCGCGCGCAGGGTCATCATGTCCTGGGTAATCGTGGTTCTCCTTCGGGTCAGGTTGGTTTGCACTAGCCCAACCCTAAACCGGAACCGCGATGGCCTCCGCTGTGGATAGCCGGCTTGCCTACGCCAGACTCTCGGCGGTCGCTACGGCAAGCCGCCTATCCACAGCTACCAGAGGCTCCAACAACTCCTACACCACGTCCTGGGACACGACCGTTTCGGGTGTCGGTCGTTACGAAGGCCAGCCGATATTGATCACCGAAGCTAAGGTCCGTCGGCGTGGTTATTGGTATCGCTTTCGCGGGCGAAACGACCAGCACGCCGAGCGCGCCGACGAGTAAGGCCTGCTTAAGTAATTGATTCATAATGGCAACCGACACTGGCTAGTCCATGCCGAGCAAATCCAGCGTTTCACGTCGCGACACACCCCGGGTTGACGCCGCCACTTGTCACGCAAGTTTGGGACCTCCAGGAAACCATGAAGTATTTCAATAGGTTAACGATTCATGGGGGGGGGCGCCATGGACAGGCGAGTGTCAGGAATCCTGACAGTCCGCCGGCCGCTGAGCCAGCGAAAGTTCAAGCGTAACCCGTTGAGATCATTTAAACACTTAACGCTGGAGGGGCGCCCGCAAGAACTGTTGGGAAACTTTACAGTGCGAATGTTTTCTGAGGGACAAGCCCAGCGCGAGGCGGGGCCCGCTTGCGCAAGCGTCGTTGTGGCCTGCCGACGCTGAGGTTGATACCGATGCAAAACTGGAGCCGCTCATCTTCCGAGGTTTCCTTCTCACTTGCTCGTACCGACCTGAATCTCTGGGGCGGTACGAACTGAATCAACAACGCTCGGACACCGGCGAACTACGCTGCTCGACCTAACCGCGGCCGCGGTAGGGGGCGACGCCGGGGTCGGGGATCCACAGGTCCGGGGGCGGCGCGCCCGTCTGGTAGAAGATGTCGATCGGCATGCCGCCGCGCGGGTACCAGTAGCCGCCGATGCGCAGCCAGTGCGGCGCGAGCTCGTCCACCAAGCGCCGCGCGATGCCCACCGTGCAGGCTTCGTGGAAATGGCCGTAGTTGCGGAAGGACCCGAGATAGAGCTTGAGCGACTTGCTCTCGATGAGGTGGGCATCGGGCACGTAGTCGATCACGAGATGCGCGAAGTCGGGCTGGCCGGTAATCGGGCACAGCGTCGTGAACTCAGGAGCCGTGAAGCGCACCGCGTAAGGCGTGCCCCGATGCGGGTTGGCGACCTTGTCCAACACCGCCGCCTCGGGTGAGTCCGGCAGCGCCGCTTTGCGCCCGAGCACCGGTTCGCCGTCTGACACCCGCTCCTCCTCGTCGCTGCCGCGATGCCCGCGAAGGCCGCTATAGTACACCGATGACCCGGGCTGACAGCGGCAAGGAGGGGCGCCCGGCGGCGGCCGATGCGTCGGACGGCGCCTCGCCGTGGTTTCTCCTCCTCGTCGCAATCTTTATCGCCGCGCTGATCGCGGCCAACATCACCGCGGTCAAGCTCGTCGCCGTGGCCGGGCTCATCGTGCCGGCGGCGATCGTCATCTTCCCCATCAGCTACATCCTCGGCGACGTATTCACCGAGGTCTACGGCTACCGCCGGGCGCGACGCGTGATCTGGTTCGGCTTTCTCGCCAACCTCGTCGTGGTCGCCGCCATTTGGATCGGCGGCTTGTTGCCGGCGGCGCCGTTCTGGCACGCCCAGGAGGCCTACGAGCAGATCCTCGGCGCCGTGCCGCGCATCCTGCTGGCCTCGTTCCTCGCCTACCTGGTCGGCGAATTCGCCAACGCCATCGTGCTCGCCAAGATGAAGATCGCCACCGGGGGGCGCTGGCTGTGGGCTCGCACCATCGGCTCGACGCTGGTCGGCCAGGGGCTCGATTCAGCGATCTTCATCACCGTGGCCTTCGCCGGGATTATCCCGCCCGGCGCGCTGGCGACGGCGATCATCACACAGTGGCTCGCCAAGTCGGCTTACGAGGCGGTAGCGACACCGCTGACCTACGGCGTGGTCAATTTTCTCAAGCGCCGCGAGGGCCTCGACGTCTACGACACCGAAACCCGCTTCAACCCGCTCTCGCTCTCGGATTAGGGTCTGAGTCCTAGGCCTGCGGCTGCGCCGCCGTGGCCTTGCCGATCTCGCGCTTGAGGCGGCGCACCCGCAGCGACAGGTCGGCCTCGCTCCTCTTGATGAGGAACTTGTCGAGCCCGCCCGCATGCTCGACCGCGCGCAGGCCGGCGGCCGAGACGCGCAGGCTGACGCGGCGGTCGAGCACGTCGCTCAGCAGCGTCACATCCTGCAGGTTGGGGAGAAAGCGCCGGCGCGACTTGTTGTGGGCATGGCTCACATTGTTGCCGGCCAGCACGCCCTTGCCGGTGAGCTCGCAGCGTCGCGCCATGCTTATCCGCCTCTCTAACCTGCGCCGCCGGTGGCCCGGCCGGCCGCGCGTCTTTTAGGTGAGCCCCGGCCGGGCGTCAAGCGCCAGGCTCGTCCTGCCGGCGAAAGCTATCGACCAGCGCCTCCGCGGCCGCGCCTGGGGTCATCGCACCGGCCCGCACCTTGCGCTCGAGGTCGGGGACGAGCGCGCGCGTGCGCGTATCGTGGCGCAGCTGCTCGATCAGGGTGTCGGTGACCTCGCTCCACATCCAGCTCGCCGCCTGCTCCGCGCGCCGCGCCGCCATCTCGCCGCTCTCGCCGAGCGCGGACGCGTGCTCGCTCACCGCCGCCCAGGTCTCGGCGAGGCCGTCCCCGGTCAGGGCCGAGCACAGCAGCACCTTGGGTGTCCAGTGGGGCGAGGGCGGCCGGAGCAGCGTGAGAGCGGCCTGATAGCCGGCGGCGACGTGACGCGCCGCACCGAGGAGGTCGCCGTCGGTCTTGTTAACGACGATCAGCTCGGCGCGCTCGATGATGCCGCGCTTCAGGCCCTGCAGCTCGTCGCCCCCGCCCGGCGCGAGCAGCAGCAGGAACAGATCGGTCATGTCGGCAACCGCGGTCTCCGACTGGCCGACCCCGACCGTCTCGACGATGACGACGTCGAAGCCGGCGGCCTCGCACAGGAGCAGGGCCTCGCGCGTGCGCCGGGCGACGCCGCCGAGCGCGCCGCCCGAGGGCGAGGGGCGCACGAACGCGTGGGCGTGACGCGCGAGCTCCGTCATGCGCGTCTTGTCGCCCAGGATCGAGCCGCCCGAGCGGCGCGACGACGGATCGACGGCGAGCACGGCGACGCGCCGGCCGGAATCGATCAGGTGCATGCCGAGCGCCTCGATGAAGGTCGACTTGCCAGCGCCCGGCGGGCCGCTGATGCCCAAGCGAACGGCGCCGCCGCTATCGGGCAGTAGGCGCGCGAGCAGGGCGGCGCGGCGCTCGTGGTCCTGGGCACGAGCCGATTCGACGAGCGTGATTGCGCGTGCCAGCGCGCGCCGATCGCCGGCGACGACATCGCGCGCGAGCGCCGCGGTATCGCCCTTGGCGGTGGCCGGTCGGGCGACGCGCGCCGCGCTAGTCGCCATCGCGGTCCTGGGTACGGATCCCCAATTGCGCCTCGACGAGCGCGGTCAGCCGGCGCCGGCTGCTCTTCGGGATGTTGGCGAGGATCTTGGCGCGTTGGCTCATCAGCTCGTCGAACAGCTTGCGGCGCTCGGGCGTCATGGGCCATATGCCCTGCGCCGGGGCGGGCTCCGGCGGCGTCGCTTGCACTTCAGGCGCTTCGCTCGCCGGAGCCGCGGGCGGCGCCTCTGCCGGCGCCACGCCGGCCGCAGCGGGATCGGCCCGCGACGCCGGTTTCGGGGCCGCCTTCGCGTCCTTCCCTGGGCTCAAAAGACTACGCAGGAAGCCCTTCGCCATTCGCGCTATTCTCGCTGTCGCCGGCGCCAAGCACAGGCCAGCCGAGTGTACCGGCTCTCGCTCGAGGCCGCCACGCCGAAGGGACAACGGCGCCAAGCCTGCGATGGACATCGCCGACATCATTGCCGAGTTCGACGCCAACAAGGCAAAACCGGAAGACCTCGCCGGAATGGGGCGCTTCGGCATCAATGTGGCGCACGCCTATGGCGTCAAGATTCCGGTCCTGCGCGCCCTCGCCAGGCGATTGGGCCGCGACCACGAACTTGCGCACAAGCTCTGGGCCACCGGCATCCACGAGGGCTACCTGCTGGCCTCGATGATCGCCGAGCCGGCGAAGCTCACCCGCGATGAGATGGACAGGTGGGTCGCGGACTTCGATTCGTGGGACGTGTGCGACCAGTGCTGTACCAACCTTTTCCGGCGATCGCCCTTGGCGCACGAGGCCGCACGCGCCTGGGCGGGCGATGCGCGCGAGTTCGTCAAGCGCGCCGGGTATAGCCTGATCGCGGTCCTCGCGGTGCACGACAAGGAGGCGCCCGACGCCCGCTTCCTCGCCTACCTGGCGCTCATCGAGAACGGCGCCGAGGACGGGCGCAATTTCGTCAAGAAATCGGTCAACTGGGCGCTGCGCCAGATCGGCAAGCGCAACGGGGCCCTCCGTCTTGCTGCCATCGAGGCGGCGGAGCGGATTGCGGCGCGCGAGCCCGCGGCCGCCCGTTGGATCGCGCGCGATGCGCTCCGGGAGTTGCGCGATCCCAAGACCATCTCGCGACTCAGCGAGTAGCGCGGCGGAAGCACCCGCCGGGGCGTGCCGGCTTGCGGTGCGTACCAAAATGACCACTTAATGAGGGAAGGCGCGAAAGCGACGGGGGAACGGCGATCATGAGCGGCGACACGCGGGAAAACCTGGCCGACCGGAGTACGTGGTTGCGGCTCCTTTACATGATCCTGTTCGTGGTGGTGTTCAACATCGCCGAGTTCGTGATCGGGGTCATCGTCGTCGTGCAGTTCTTGTTCAAGCTGCTGACGGGCCATGCGCTCGACAGGCTCGGCGAGCTCGGCCACAGCCTCGCCAGCTACGTCCGCGAGATCATCGTGTTCCTGACCTTCGCCAGCGAGGACATGCCCTACCCGTTCGGCCCCTGGCCGAGCGCGGAATCGACGCCCGCGGCCACCAAGAGCGCGAAGCGGTCGCGCCCGCGCCGGCGCAAGAGCGGAACCGATGCGGCCCCCGACGAAGGCGGCGCACCGCCCGCGGCCGCTTAGACAGACCAGCGGTTTGCGTTACGCCGCTTTGCGGCGGCGCTCGATGAGGCCGAGGACCTCGCCGGCGGCGGCGGCGATGTTGGTGCCGGGGCCGAATATGGCGGCAACGCCGGCCTGTTTCAGGAACTCGTAGTCGCGCGGCGGCACGACACCGCCACACACGACGACGACGTCGCCGGCCCCCTGGGCCGCGAGTGCGGCGGCCAGCGCCGGCACCAGCGTCTTGTGCCCGGCGGCCTGGGAAGAGATGCCGACGACATGGACGTCGTTCTCGATCGCCTGGCGGGCAGCCTCTTCCGGCGTCTGGAACAGGGGCCCGATGTCGACGTCGAAGCCGAGGTCGGCGAACGCCGAGGCGATCACCTTGGCACCGCGGTCGTGACCGTCCTGGCCGAGCTTGGCCACGAGCAGCCGCGGGCGCCGGCCCTCGGCCTCGGCAAAGGCCGCGACCTTGGCCCGCGTGCGCACGAAGCCCTCGTCCGCGGCCAGGGCACCGCCATAGAGGCCGGTCACGCCCTGGGTCGCCACCCGGTGGCGGGTGAAGACGCCCTCGAGCGCGTCCGACACCTCGCCCACAGTGGCGCGGGCGCGCACGGCGGCGATGCTGAGCTCGAGCAGGTTTGCCTCGCCCCGTGCGCCCTCGGCGAGGGCCGCAAGGGCCGCGCGGCACACGGCCTCGTCGCGCCCCGCACGTACCTCACGCAAGCGCTCGATTTGCTGCGCGCGCACCTTGGCGTTGTCGATATCGAGGAGCTCGACCGTGTCGGCTGCCTCGGAGCGGTACTTGTTGACGCCGACGACGACCTCTTCGCCGCGCTCGATACGCGCCTGACGCCGGACCGCGCTCTCTTCGATACGCAGCTTCGGCATGCCGTTCTCCACGGCCCGCGTCATGCCCCCGAGGGCTTCGACCTCGTCGATCAGCTGCGTGGCAGCCGCGGCCAGGCTGTGCGTGAGGTGCTCGACGTAGTAGCTGCCGGCCAGCGGATCGATGACGTGGGTGATCCCGGTCTCCTCCAACAGGATGAGCTGGGTGTTGCGGGCGATCTTGGCCGAGGAGTCGGTGGGCAGCGCGAGCGCCTCGTCGAAGGCGTTGGTGTGCAGCGACTGGGTGCCGCCGAGCACGGCCGCCAGCGCCTCGTAGGCGGTGCGTACGACGTTGTTGTAGGGGTCCTGCTCGGTAAGCGAGACGCCCGAGGTCTGGCAGTGAGTGCGCAACATCGTCGAGCGCGAATCGCGCGCACCGAACGGCTCCATGAGCCGCGCCCACAACAGGCGCGCGGCACGCAGCTTGGCGACCTCCATGAAGAAGTTCATGCCGATGCCGAAGAAGAACGACAGCCGCGGCGCGAACGAGTCGATATCGAGGCCCGCCGCAAGCGCCGCGCGCACGTATTCGAGCCCGTCGGCGAGCGTGAACGCGAGTTCCTGCACCGCTGTCGCGCCGGCCTCCTGCATGTGATAGCCGGAAATAGAGACGGAGTTGAACTTGGGCATGTGGCGTGCGCTGTAGGCGATGATGTCGGCGACGATGCGCATGCTCGGCGCCGGCGGATAGATGTAGGTATTGCGGACCATGAACTCCTTGAGGATGTCGTTTTGTATGGTGCCGGAGAGCTTCTCCGCGGCCACGCCCTGTTCCTCGGCGGCGACGATGTAGCCGGCCAGGACCGGCAGCACGGCGCCGTTCATGGTCATCGACACGCTGATCTCATCGAGCGGAATGCCGTCGAAGAGGATCTTCATGTCGGCGACGGAATCGATGGCCACGCCTGCCTTGCCGACGTCGCCGACCACGCGCTCGTGGTCGGAATCGTAGCCGCGGTGGGTGGCGAGATCGAAGGCCACCGACAGCCCCGCCTGGCCGCCCGCTAGGTTGCGCTTGTAGAAGGCGTTCGACTCCTCGGCCGTGGAGAAGCCCGCGTACTGGCGCAGGGTCCACGGCCGGCCGGCATACATGGTGGCGCGCGGGCCGCGCACGAACGGAGCGAGGCCGGGTGGCGAATCGAGATGTTCCAGCGACTCCAGGTCGGCCGCGGTGTAGAGCGCCTTGACGTCGAGCCCCTCAGGCGTGTGCCAGACGAGCGAGTCCGGATCGGCGCCCTTGAGCTCGCGAGTCGCGGCAGCGCGCCAATCGGCCAGGCCCGCCGCACGAGGCTCCTGCTTCGGCTTGCGCGTCTCGGCGGGCGAAGAACGCTTCGCGCCGACCGTCTTCCTGGCCGCCATGACTGCTCCTTTGTCCCTACGTAAGCAACGAAGTATGGAAAGTGGGTCCGAGCCTGTCAACGCGGCCCGGCCGCCGGCCGCAGACCCCGGATGCCGTTCGTAGGGTCGGGCTTCAAACCCGACCCTATCGGTGACACCAAATCATTGTTATAACGTTCGTACTCTCACCACCGGAGACCGGCCATGTCCAGCTATACCCTCAAGGTTCGCCGCATCGGCAACTCGCTCGGCGTGACGCTGCCCAGAGATGCCCTCAAGGAACTCAAGGTCGGCGAGGGCGATCTGTTCGTCCTCACCAGCGCGCCCGACGGATTTCGCGTGACCCCCTACGACGAGACCTTCGTCAAAGCGATGAGGGCCTTTGAAAGAACCACCAAGAAATACCGCAACGCGTTCCGCGAATTGGCCAAGTGAGCGACCCGGTCTGGCTCACCGAGGACACCGTCCGCGCGCTCCAAGACGAGCTCATCGTGACGTATGGCGGACTTGGCGGGGTGCGCGATGCTGGCCTGCTCGCTTCGGCGCTGGCGAGACCCCAAAACCTGCTCGCCTATGGCGACCCAAGCCTGGTCCAGCTCGCGGCGGCGTACGCCTACGGGCTCGTCCGCAACCACCCCTTCGTCGACGGCAACAAACGCATCGGTCTCGCCGCCGCCGACGTTTTCCTGCAACTGAACGGCTACGAGATCATCGCCCCCGAGGTCGAGGCGGTGGCGGTCATGCGCGATCTCGCAGGCGGCCAGATCGAGGAGGCGGAATTGGCGCGTTGGATCGAAACCAACGTCGAGGCGCCGTAGGCGGCGTTGTCGCCCCATTGCCAACATTCGCTTGCCAAGCACCGGGTAAGCCCTGATTGTTGGCGCTGGCATGGCGCAGCGCAACCGGCCCCTTGGGGCCCGGATCACCGCGGTCCTCGGGCCGACCAACACTGGCAAGACCCACCTCGCGGTCGAGCGCATGCTCGCGCACCGCAGCGGTGTCATCGGGCTGCCGCTGCGGCTGCTCGCGCGCGAGGTCTATGACCGCGTCGTGGCGCTGAAGAGCCCGGGCCAGGTCGCGCTCATCACGGGCGAGGAAAAAATCGTCCCCGCGCACCCGTCCTATTTCGTGTGCACGGTGGAATCGATGCCGCTCGACCACAGCGCCGCGTTCGTCGCCGTCGACGAAATCCAGCTCGCCGCCGACCCCGAGCGCGGCCACGTCTTCACCGACCGGCTGCTGCGCGCGCGCGGCACCCAGGAGACGATGTTCCTCGGCGCCGCCACCATCCGCAGCCTCATCCGCCGCCTCGTGCCCGAGGCCGAATTCATCAGCCGGCCGCGCTTCTCGCGGCTCAGCCATGCGGGAAGCCGCAAGCTCAGCCGCCTCGGGCCGCACAGCGCCATCGTCACCTTCTCCGCGGCCGAGGTCTACGCCATCGCCGAGCAGGTGCGCCGTCAGCGCGGGGGTGCCGCCGTCGTGCTCGGCGCGCTCAGCCCGCGCACGCGCAACGCCCAGGTGGCGCTGTTCGAGTCCGGCGAGGTCGACTACCTCGTGGCCACCGATGCCATCGGCATGGGGCTCAACATGGCGATCGATCACGTCGCCTTCGCCAGCCTGCGCAAGTACGACGGTCGCGCCATGCGCCGCCTCGGGGCGGCCGAGATCGCACAGATTGCGGGCCGCGCCGGGCGCCACATGAGCGACGGCACCTTCGGCACGACCTCCGACGCCGGGCCGCTCGACGAGGCCATCGTCGCCTGCGTCGAGTCGCACGAGTTCGAGAATCTCAAGTCGCTCTACTGGCGCAACGCCGACCTCGACTTCCGCTCCCTGCCGCGCCTGTTTCGCAGCCTCGATGCGCCGCCGCCCGCGCGCCATCTCGTACGGCCGCGCGCCGCCGACGACCAGGCGGCGCTGCAGGCGCTCAGCAACGAGGCCGACATCGCCGGCCTGGCACGCTCCCCGGCCGCCGTGCGCCTGCTATGGGAGGTGTGCCGCGTTCCCGATTTCCGCAAGACCATGGCCGAGGCCCATGCCCGCCTGCTCGGCCAGATCTACCGCCATCTGATGGCGCCCGAAGGCGTCCTGCCGACTGACTGGGTCGCGGCTCACCTCGCCCGCCTCGACCGCACCGACGGCGACATCGATTCGCTCGCCGCCCGCATCGCCCACGTTCGGACCTGGACCTACGTATCGCACTGCGCCGAGTGGGTCGCCAACGCGCGCCACTGGCAGGAACGGGCCCGGGCCATCGAGGACAAGCTCTCGGACGCGCTCCACCAGCGCCTGACACAGCGTTTCTTCGACCGCCGGACAGCCGTGCTGGCGCGCCGCCTCGAAGACAAGTCGGGACCCGACGCGGTGGTCGCCGACGACGGTGAGGTGGTGGTCGCCGGCGTGACCGTCGGGCGGCTGGAGGGACTGCGCTTCGTTCCCGATCCGACGGCGGCCGGACCCGCCGGCGGCACCTTGCGTCGCGCCGCGAACCGGGCCCTCGGCGGCGCCGCGAATGGGCATGCCCGGCTCCTGGTCGAGGATGGGGCGGAGGCCTTCACGCTGTCGGCCGAGGGCCGGCTGTGCTGGCGCGGCTGGCCGGTGGCAACCCTGATGGGCAGGCGCGATCCCCTCAAGCCGCGCGTCGCCCCGCTGCCCAACGACCTGGTCGACGCGGGCTTGCGCGAGCGCGTGCGCCGCCGCCTGCAGGAGTGGCTCGACGGCCACCTGGCGCGCGCCTTCGCACCCCTGTTGCGGCTGCGCGAGAACCGGCTCGAAGGTGCGGCGAAGGGGCTCGCCTACCATCTCAGCGAGGCGTTCGGCGCCCTGGCGCGCCACGAGGTCGCGGCGCAGGCGAAGGACTTGGGCGGGCCCGAGCGCGCGGCGCTACGCCGCCTCGGCGTCCGCTTCGGCGAGGTCAGCGTTTACGTCCCGGCCATGCTCAAGCCCGAGCGCCGGCAGGCGGCCTGCATCGCCTGGGCCGCCCATCAAGGCCGCGAGACGTCGGAGCCGCCGCGGGCCGGCCTCGTCTCGGTGCCGCGCGTCGCGGGCGTGGCCGACGGGTTCTACGAAGCCGCCGGGTTCCGGCCCGCGGGCGGGCGCGCGGTTCGCGTCGACATGCTCGAGCGGCTCGCCAGTGAGGCGCGGCGGCTGGCGCGGCGCGGCCCCTTTGCCGCAACGCCGGAGCTGCTTTCGCTGGTCGGAGCACCGAGCGAGGATTTTGCCGCGATCCTGGCGGCGCTGGGATATCGCGCCCTCGAGGATGCTGGATCGATTCGATTCGCCGCCGCGCCGAAAGTCTCGCCCCGCACGCGCGGCGAGCACCGCAGGGGGAGGCGCCGGAGCGACCGCGCAGACTCGCCCTTCGCGTCCCTGCGCATCGTCGCGGCCGGGGCCACGCGCGAGGTCCGATGAGCGAAGCGGCGCGCCTCGACAAGTGGCTATGGCACGCCCGCTTCTTCAAGAGTCGCTCGCTCGCGAGCCGCGCCTGTAGCGGCCGGGGCCTGCGCCTCAACCGCAACGTCGTGGCCAAGGCCCACCATCTCGTGCGGGTCGGCGACGTGCTCACCTTCGTGAAGGGGGAGCGCCTTTGCGTCGTGCGAATCGTCGCGCTCGCCACGCGCCGCGGCCCGGCGAGCGAGGCCCGTACCCTCTATGCCGACCTGACGCCGCCCGGTGAACGTTGCCCGCCCGCGGCGGCCGCCGCCCCGGCGCCGGGCCCCTGGGGTGGGCGCCACGCAGCTACGGCGAGACGGCAAGCCCAAACCCTCGGCCGGCGCCGCTCGGACTGACCTCTCCGCGCTTACGCCGGCCTCGGTTGCGGCTGCGTCGGGGCCATGGTAGGCAACGCCATGATCAACCGCATCAAGGCGTTGTTCGCGGTCGAACCCGAAGTTGCGGCGGCCGAGGGCGGCCCCAGCGGTAAGCACCTCGCCGCGGCCGCATTGCTCGTCGAGGCGGCCTACATCGACGAGAGCTTCGAGGCCGCCGAGCAGGATGCCATCCTCGATATCGTTCGGCGCCGCTTCGAGCTCTCTGACGGCGAGGCCGCGAGCCTCATTGAGGCGGCGCACCGCGTGCAGCGAGATGCCCACGACCTGGTCCGCTTCACCCGCGCCATCAAGGAGAACTTCGACCACGCCGAGCGCATCGAGCTCATGGAGATGTTGTGGGAGGTCGTCTACGCGGACGGCCGGGTCGATGCTTTCGAGGCCAACCTGTTGCGCCGCATCGGCGGCCTCATTTACGTGTCGGACCGCGAGCGCGGCGCGGCCCAGAAACGCGTCGCCGCGCGCCTTGCCTCGGCCGGGCAGCGACACTAACTTACGCCCTGGACGCCGCCAGGGCCCAGGGTCAAAGAGGGTGCGATGACGTACGTGGTCAAGGAAGAGTGCATTAAGTGCAAGTACATGGACTGTATCGAGGTGTGCCCCGTGGACTGCTTCTATGTGGGCGAGAACATGCTCGTCATCCACCCCGACGAATGCATCGATTGCGGCGTCTGCGAACCCGAGTGCCCGGTGGAGGCCATCGTTCCCGATACCGACGAGGGGCTCGAGCGCTGGGTCGAGATCAACCGCGAGTATGCGGAGAAGTGGCCCAATATCACGCGCAAAGGCGAGCCGCCGGGGGACGCCGACGACTTCAAGGACGAGAAAGACAAGTTCGAGAAATACTTCAACGCCAATCCCGGCGCGGCGAATTGATCTTCTAGGGCCGGCGAGGCCGCCCGCTCGGGCCACCCGTTGGCCGCGTTCTGACACCGTCCGAGCGTCGATAAGGCACGCTGGGGCTAGGATTTGCCCCGGTCTTGTGGTATGGTGGCTGCCATCGTGGTGATGGTCGTTTGGGCGGGTTGAGCAGGGCCCGCGCGCCGTATCGGTCCTCGCGTCCTGGAGCGAGTTAGCCTCAAGGGGGTTCCATCGGGAGCGCACCCAGGCGGTGCGTTGGGATGGTTCGTGTTGTCGGGAAGCCAGCGTTTCGGGTGAGAACGGAAGAATGTCGAAAGAATCACAATTCTCGACCAACGACTACGTGGTCTATCCAAGTCATGGCGTGGGTGTGATCAGCGGGGTCGAGGATAGGGAGTTTTCGGGCACCAAGCTGCGCGTCTTCGTGGTCGAGTTCGAAAAGGACCGCATGACCTTGAGGGTTCCGATCGCCAAGGCGGCCAGCAGCGGCATGCGTAAGCTGAGCACGCGCGATGAGATGCAGTCGGCATTGGCGACGCTCAAGGGCCGCGCCCGGGTGAAACGCACCATGTGGAGCCGCCGGGCGCAGGAATATGAGGCGAAGATCAACTCGGGCAGTCCGGTATCGATCGCCGAGGTGATCCGCGATTTGCACCGCGGCGCCGGCCAGTCGGACCAGTCCTACAGCGAGCGTCAGCTCTACGACGCCGCGCTCGACCGCCTCGCGCGGGAGCTCGCCGCGGTCGAGCAGATCGACGAGGACGTGGCCACGGAGCGGCTGGAAAAGGTCCTGCGCGCCGCGTGATCCAGGGCACCGGCGCGCGCCCACGTTGCGGGTGAACGCTCACCGAGCCCAAATTTTCGCGACTTCAAGGCTTTGCGGACAACGCCATGGCTGATGCCAGCGACGAACGCTTCGCCGTCCTGACCGCGGCGCGCCGGGTGTGGGCGGTCGCCGCCGTCCACGGCGAGGCGGCGCGGCTCGAAGCCCTGCAAGAGGCGGTCGGCGAGCGTTTCGAGCGCGGCGACCGGCTCGTCTATCTCGGCAACTACCTCGGCCGCGGCGAGCACATCTGCGCGACGCTCGACGCGCTCGTCCGCTTTCGCCGCCTTATCCTGACCCTGCCCGGCATGGAGAGCGAGGACATCGTGTACCTGCGGGGCGCCCAGGAGGAGATGTGGCACAAGCTGCTGCAGCTCCAGTTCGCCGTCGGGCCGAGCGAGGTCTTCGACTGGATGATGACCCAGGGCGTTGCGGCCACGCTCATGGCTTATGGCGGGAATGCCGATGCGGCGCGCTCGCGCTTTCGTGAAGGCGCATTGGCGACGACGCGCTGGACGAGCGAGACCCGGGCGGCGATGCACAGCCATCCCGGCCACGACGACCTGTTGTACGCCCTACGCCGGGCGGCCTACACCGAAGGCGGCGAGCTGTTGTTCCTCCACGCCGGTATCGATCCCGGCCGGCCGCTCACGGAACAGGGTGACACGCTGTGGTGGGGCAGCGGCTACTTCGCCGACATCGCCGAGCCCTACGCGGGCTTCCGCCGCGTCGTGCGCGGCTACGACCGGCTCCACCGGGGACCAGCGGAAACCGCCTTCACCGCCTCCATCGACGCGGGCGCCGGTTTCGGCGGGCCCCTCATGGCGGCCTGCTTCGACCTCGAAGGCACCCGCGTCGACGCCATCGAGGTGTGAGCGGCGGCGCCGCGCCTCACTTAGGCGGCAATGACAAGGCGAAGGCCACCGCCATCTCGACCCACTTCTGTAAGTTGGCGTCGGTGCGGAAGCCCTCGGTCGAGACCGTGACCAGGCCCGTCATCGGCCGGCCGGTGAAGTCGCAGGGACGGGCATGGCGATCGCCGAGGGCCTCGGCCTCGCGCTCCACTCCGACGCGCACCATGAGCTCGTCCTTGGCGACACCGCAGCACATGTTCCCGGCCAGCATGAAGGTGAGGCCGCCGAACATCTTGCGCTCGTCGATATCGATACGGGCCGCGAGTTGCTCGCGCACCCGCGTGGCGAGGCCCTCGTCGAACGCCATCGCTTAGGCCTCGGGATTGGGGAAGGTCGCGGGATCGAAATAGAGCTCGGAGGACTTGATCTTCCCGTCCTTGACCTCGAAGCACTCACACATCCGAACGCGCCCCTCCGCCGGTGCGATCACGACGAAATCGAATAGGTGCGCGACATTGTCGCCGTCGACTATCATGCGCGAGCTGTCGAATTGCATGGTGAACGGAAAATGCTCGAATTGGCTGACGAACTCATCGCCGCTCGCCGCCGTCATCATGGGTCCGTGAAACGTGAAGTCGTCGCTCAAGACCGCACGGAGCGCCGTGAGGTCTTTTTTTGAGAACGCGTCGTGGTACGCGCGCACAACGTCGATGGCGCTGGTCATGCCCTCTCCTCCCGTTGCAGGGACCAAGTAGCGGCATTCTAAACCGGTCCGACAAGGAGTGCCCTCGCCTTTCGGGCGGCCACGCGCCCAAACCGGCCGGGTGGCCACTTGACGAGCGTTATATTCGATCAGATATAATGCTTACTGGTCGCGCCCTGGCGGCGAGGCCGTAGGACCGTGCCATGGGCTACATCGATACCCGCGATACCCAACTCGCCAACCGGCGCTTTATCCGGCGCGCCATGAAGAGCGAGATGCTGGCCGAGGAGCGCGAGTTCGAGCTCGCGCGACGGTGGCGCGACCACGGCGACGAGGACGCCTTGCACGCGCTCGTCACCGCCTACATCCGGCTCGTGGTCAGCACGGCGACGCGCTTTCGCGGCTACGGCCTGCCGCTCGGCGACCTGGTGCAGGAGGGCAACGTCGGCCTCATGCAGGCGGCGGCGCGATTCGAACCCGAGCGCAGGGTGCGCTTCTCGACCTACGCCAGCTGGTGGATCCGTTCGGCAATCCAGGAGTTCGTGCTGCGCAACTGGTCGATCGTGCGCACCGGCACGACCGCGACCCAGAAGTCGCTGTTCTTCAACCTGCGACGCCTGCGCGCCCGCATCGATGGCGCGCACGCCGGCTATCTCGGTACCGAGGGGCGGGCGGAGATCGCGCGCGCCCTGAGCGTCCCGGAGCGCGACGTCGGCGCGATGGACGCGCGCCTCGCCGCCAGCGACAAGTCGCTCAACGACCTGGTCGGCGGCTTCGGCGAGAGCGAGTGGCAGGATCTGCTGGTCGATGAATCACCTTCGCCCGAGGAGGCCACGATCGCGCGCCTCGAGGCCGAGGTTCGGGCAGGCTGGCTCGAAGCCGCGGTGAGCGAGCTCAGCCAGCGCGAGCAGACGATCATTCGCGAGCGTCGCCTGCGCGACAAGGGCCTGACCCTGGCCGCGCTCGGCCTGCGCCTCGGCATCAGCAAGGAACGGGTGCGCCAGATCGAACAGGAGGCGCTCGGCAAGCTGCGCGAATCGATCACACGTCGCGTCGGCGATCCGGCCGCGGTCGGCCTCGTCGTCCATTAGGGTCCGGCACTCGGACCCAAAAGCTCCGGCGACAACGCCCAGCAGATGACCCAGCCCGCGCCGCCCGCGCGCTCGAGGCAAACGACGGCGCCGGGCGGATAGGTTACGAGCGCGCCCGCCTCCGTCCCGGCGACGAGGCAGGCGACCAGCCGGCCCATATAGGGCAGGTGGCCGGCGATCAGCGTGTCCTCGTGCCACGATTTGATGTCCCGTGCGACCGCATAGGTGTCGTCGTTGGGAGCGAGCCCGGCTATCTCCTCGGCCGCGATTCCGGGCGCCAAGGTGGCGCCGAGCAGCTCGGCCGTCTGGCGCGCGCGCCGCTTGCCGCTGTGGAGGACGCGCACAACGCGAACGCCGTCGCCGAGGAAGGCGGCCAGGCGCCTCACGTCCTCGCTCCCGCGCGCGCTGAGCGGCGGGTCCGGATCGCCCGACGCCTGCTCCGCTTCGCCGTGTCGCACGAGATAGAGCCTCATCGCACCGCCCTCCCGATCTATGGCTCGCCGCGCGGCGGCCACAGTAGCGCCATCACCGTATCGGCGGCCGCCAGGCGCGCCTCGAGAAAGCGGCGGGTGCGTTCCTGGTCCTCCGAACGATCACCGAGCCAGCGCAGCACCGTGGCGACGAACAAGAGGCTGAGGCCGACCTCCTCGAGGTCCTTGCGCCGGCCGGCGGCATCGAGCCCGGCGGCCGCGCGCAGCCATTGTACGGTGCGTGACAGGCGCACGATCAGGGCGCGCCGCATGTGAACATGGGCCGGACGGAACTTGTAGCCGAGGAAGGCGGCGACCGCGGCGCGGTGCGGGGCCAGCGAATCGAGCCAACACGCGATCAGGAGGTGCAGGCGGTCGCGCACCGGCAGATGGGCGAATCCGGGCTCCTCGGCGAGCGCCAGCATGGCGACGTCGGCGCGCGCTAGGAGCGCCTCGCCGACGGCGTCGAGGTCGGCGTAATGGCGATAAACCTCATCGAGCCCGATGCCGAGCGAGCGAGCAGCCTCGTGGAGTCGCACGCGCGCCCAGCCGACCTCGGCGGCGCGCGCGAGCACCGCATCGAGGATGCGAGCCGGCACGGCGGCGGCCGCGGCGCTCGGTCTCACCATCATTGGACCACCAGCTTCACGCGCTCGCCGGGCTCGAGCGCGACACCGGCGTTGAGCCGGTTGAGCGCGGTGAAGCGCTCGAGGCGTAAGTCGTCGTAGCGCATGCGCGCGGCCAGGCTCGCCACCGTATCGCCGGGCGCCACCCTCACCACCCTGATCCTAAGCGGCTTGAGCGCAGCCGCCTCGCGCGCGCCGAGCGCGCGGAAGCTGTAGGTGGTGCGGCGCAGATCCTCGGACAGCCGCGCCGTGAGCGCGGGCGGCGTCGCGAACTGCAGGCGCAGGATGGTGTCGGGCCGGAACCGGATCGCGATCAGCCTAAGGTCGCGCGTACCGCCGGCGGTGGCGACCCGGGTGAACCCGGTCGCCGCCGCGAAGCCGTTGATATCGAGCCGCTCGACCTCGCGCAAGCCGAGCCTCGGCGCCCACACGCGGGTGAGATAGGCGAGGACGTCCGGATGTGTCTTGGGCCCGGCGTCATCGAGCACGATGAGCGCGCCTTGCGGGCCCTTGGCGATGAGGCGACGGGCGGTGTTGAACAGGCGGAAGCTGGGTGGCACCTCGAAGGCGAAGCCCTTGACCGGGTGGAAGAACGCGCGCCCGCGCACGAAGCCCTGGGCCGCGTCGTCGCCGAACAGCAGGCCGTCGATGCGGCCGAGGTACGCATCGCGCCGAACCTGCCCGCCGCCATCGCCGCCGGCGGCTGCGATGGCCCGCGCCACCCGCTCGGGCGTGCGCGGATGGGTCGAGAAGAAGGCCGCCTCGGGCTCGCGGCCCTCGGCCCCGGCGATCTTGTTCGCGAGCTCCTTCTCGAGGATCAGGCTTTCGAGGAAGCGCGCCTCTGCGGCCGCATCGTAGCCGGTACTCTGGAGGTAGCGCACGCCGAGCTGGTCGGCCTCGAACTCCTGCTCGCGCGAGAAGCCGGCGAGATAAAGCTCGCCGCCGATATTGGCGAGCTGGGCGAGCTCGCGGCTCTGGACGATCGCGCCGAGCAGCGCCGTGCCGAGCTGGGTGACGACGGCGCGGCTATAGCGCTCGGCCGTGTGACGGGCGGTAACGTGGCCGATCTCGTGGGCCAGCACTCCGGCGAGTTCGGCCTCGCTGTTGGCCAGGGCGACGAGCCCGCGGGTCACGTAGACGTAGCCGCCGGGCAAGGCGAAGGCGTTGACGACCGGGCTGTTGAGCACGGTGAAGCGAAATTGCGAGCCGTTCGGCGCGGCATGATGCCCGAGGCGGCCGCCGATGCCGGCGACGTAGGCGCCGAGCTCGGTATCGTCGTGGACGCCGCCGAAGCGCGCGACGACCTTGGGGTGCTCCTCGGCGCCGACGCGGGCCTCCTCGGCCGGCGGCATGAACAGGGTGAAGCCCTCGCGCCCGGTCGCCGGGTTGATCTCCGTGCAACCTGCGAGCAGCACGGCGGCGGCCAGGGCGAACGCGCGCAAAAGCCCCCTCATTCGCCGAGCACCTCGATCTGCTCGGGATGGGTCGCATCGATCACCGGCCCGTTATAGGACTTGAGCCAGCCCCTCACCCGGATACGCCGGCCCTCGTAGGCGAGCGGGTCGATGCCGGCGGCGGTGAAGACGCGGCGATCACGCGGCGCGATCGTGACGGTGAAGTCGGTCCTGTAGTCGGGGCCGAAATTGAGGTAGGCGCGGCCGCGCACGACGGCGGCATCGAGCACAAGGCCCTCGACGATCTGGAAGCTGCCGATATGGTCGGCGCTGGCGTCTACGCTGCGCACCCGGTAGTAGGCGTGGCGCCAGATGCCGCGCCCGTCCTCCCGCGCCGCCCGCTCGAGCGCGAGCATCGCCGGGACGTGGGCGCGGTTGTCGCGGAAGGTGTAGACGCGGGCGAGGCCGAGGCTCAGCAGCGCTCCCTGAATCCAGGTGCCGGCCTCGTCGTGGAGGTGGGCGAGCGCCCGGCCGTGGCGGTCGATCTCGGCGCCGCCGTAGGACAGCGCGAGCTCGCGCCCCGCCGTCAGGCGCGCGAGCGCCGCGCGGGCCTCCTCGGCCAGCGGCTGCGCGCGGAAGCCCTTGCGCCCGAGCGGCAGCTTGGGGGCCTGAATGCCGACGAGCCGGACCTCGGTGCCGTCGGCGAGGATCAGGGTATCGCCGTCCACCACCTCGGCCACGGTCGCGCCCGCCGTGGTGTCGGCCTCCGCCGCGTCCGGCGTCACCGCCGGCAGGAGCCACAACAGGATGGCGAGGCCGGCCACGAGGGCTCGCCGGTGCGTCATGGTGCTCACTATATCACCGCCCGCGGAGCCCGCGCGGCCCGCGCCGGCTCCGCCGCTTGGCGCTACTTTGCGCCCCCTCGCGCTTCCACTACACTCCCCGCCGCCGAGGGGCGCGGCAAACGGGAGGGGTCATGCGGTCCAACAGCGATAGAGGGCGTCGCGCGCGAGCGGCCCCCCCCCGGCGCTTGTAGTGCTCGCGGCGGCTCTGTTGCTGGTATCGCCGGCGCGGGCCGACGATCCCGATTTCCTCGCCTTCAGCCTCGGCGGCTTCGACGTCAACGACAACGAGGAGGCGGCGGAGGTTCGGCTCAAGTACCGCTCCGACATCCGGCTGTGGTTTTTCAAGCCGTTTTCCGGGCTCGCCATCACGAGCGATTCGGCGGTCTACGGCTACGGCGGGGTGCTCGTCGACGTCTTCTTCGGCCGCCGCCTGGTGGCGAGCCCGAGCTTCGCCGTCGGGCTCTATCACGACGGCGCCGGCAAGGATTTGGGCCACGCCGTCGAGTTCCGCTCGCAGATCGAGCTCGCCTACCGCTTCGATTCCCGCGCCCGCGTCGGGTTAAGCTTCAGCCACACCTCGAACGCGGGCCTCGACGACCGCAACCCCGGCACCGAAGCGCTCACGCTCACCTACGCGGTCCCGTTCGCGGTCTTCCTTCGCTAGCTCTCAGCGGCACAGCCCGCCGCGGTTACCCGGCGACGGAGCGAGGACATTGGATCGATTGATTGAAGGGAGGACACTCACGATGACCGATCAAAGCATGGGCAAGCCGCAAATCGCGGTCGTCCTGGGCACCGGGCGTCCCGGCAACTTCACCTCGAAGGCGCTCGCGCTGGTGATCGACGAGATCGATCGCAACGCCCATTTCGACGCTCACGTGATCGACCCGGCCGGGATGGCCCTTCCGCTCCCCGGCACCGACGCGGATTCGGCGGAGATGAAGGCGCTGCGCGAAACGGTTTCCGCCGCCACCGGAATCATTTTCGCGACGCCCGAGTACCACGGCACTTATAGCAGCGTGACCAAGTTCATCATCGAGAACCTCGGCTTCCCCTCGGTGCTGGCGACCAAGCCGGTGGCGCTCCTCGGCGTTGCCGCAGGCCAGATCGGCGCGATCAAGGCGCTCGAGCACCTGAGGGGTGTCCTCTCCCACGTCGGCGCCATCGTTCTGCCGGGCGGGGTATCGGTTTCCGGGGTGCGGAGCGTCTTCGGCGAAGACGGGCGCTGCGCCAACCCGGAGGTCGAGAAGATGGTCCGCGGCGTGGCCACGGGCCTGATCGACTACATCGAACGCCACCTCTGCCCCAGGCTGACCCTGGAAGAGATGATGCGGCACGGCCCGGCGTTCCACTGGGAGCCGTCGGCGCAGGAAGTCGCGTAGGCCTTGGCGCCACGTTTGACGGACCCTGCGCGCGCGCCTACAACGAAGCCGCGCGCCCGTAGCTCAGCCGGATAGAGCACCTGATTCCTAATCAGGGGGTCGTGGGTTCGAGTCCCGCCGGGCGCGCCAAGTCTTTCAATGGTTTAAGACGGAGAGGATCGTGGGCTCATACCGCCCGCTGATCAGCCCTCGAAGTCAGCGCACAGCGCAAAAAGAAACTCACCGGGATTTCTCCCGGTGGTCTCTTGGATTCAACGGTGAAGTGTCGGGTGGTCCGTCGGAGCGGTTAGGCCTTGCGGCGGCGCCGCGACAGCAGCCCCAGCCCGATCAGGCCCGCACCCAACAGCCCCAGCGTCATGGCCTCGGGAACGGCCAAGGCTTCAGACTTCTGCGTCGAGGTGACCGCGAACGTGTAGTCGCCGGGAGCCAGGTCGACGAACATCGTCACGTGGGTGTATGCCGGGCCGAGTCCACTTGGGCTTTTGAATGCACCGCCAACACCCGTCGAGGCCACGATTCCGACAGCGTCGGTCTTGCTGACTATCGAACCGCCGATCGCCGTCGTCGACTTCAGGATGTAGGTGGCGCCTTGACCATCGGGACCCGCAAAACTGGGACCAGAGGGGTCGCCGATGAAGTCGAACGCGAGCGAGACGTCGCCGGTGGCGGTCCTGCCAAGGAGCCCCTCGCTCGTGGGATCGGCGATGGTCGTGGCATCGATGTCGAAGTCGATGACCGAGATGGTGGGCGCAGCGATCGAGAGGAAGAATTCCAGCTCTGCAGGTTGCCGCTGAGGCCAGCGCCCTTGACGTCGCCGACGACCGCCGTTTCGGCGATGCCTTCCCAGTCGCCGCCGAAGGTCGGGAGGCCAACTGGTAGACCGTTGATCAAGGTGTCGGTCAGGATGTGATCGGCGTAGGAGTAGCTAGGCAGACCCGGGAAACCGGTGTAGCCGATGGGCGTGAACGAGTTCTCCGCCGGAATGGGACCGCCGCCGCCCAGGGTCACCGAAGCGAGCGCAGGATCCATCACGAGGCCGGGCGAGATGCCGCGGTCCAAGGAGAACGGTGCCAGCACCGGCCCGGCGCTGTGTGGACCTTCGGGACCGTCCGACGCCGAGAAGCCGCCGGTGGTATCCTCGAGGGTGGCGCTTACCGAGGCCGAGAAGAAAAGAAGGTGCCAAAGGCCGGGATGCCGCTGACGATGAGGTTGCGCACGTCCAGCTGGGACAGCGCGTAGGAGGTTGCGTTGGCGGCCTGGGGGGCACCGAGCATAAGAGCCGCTGCACCCGCCGTCGCCAACAGACCGTTGCGAAGCTTGTTCTCCGTTCGGGCGCCACGCCCGGGTTGAGATGCCATCGTGGGGCTCCCTCTCCTTTGTCCGATCACAAATGATCGAAATCGGTGAGCGGAGGATAACGAGTTGCTCGTGGATGGCTGTGACGCCGGATACACATCGTCGCGCGGGACGGCGCCGTCCGCCCTGTCTGTGACGGCTACTACTACAACTATTGAAAATCCATCGGCCGCCGGCTCAATTCCTGCTTCGATGCGCCCGCCGTCTCGACCCGGGAACTGGTAGGCCGTGCCCGTTCGACCATCCGATTCGCGGACGGGCTGTGTCTCGAAAGTGGTGGAAATTTGAGGATGGCGTAATCTCCGGGTGACAAGACAACCACCCAATCGGCGGCTAGCACCGCCAAGGAGATCACGCCATGAAGAACACTACCGAGACTTCCGCGCTTTCGCTACTGGCCAATGACGCCGGCTATGATCCGCTCGAGGACCGGCTGCGGGAGAACATCAGATCCACGATCGAGGCCGTTTTTGAGGAGGAACTTGCGCAGTTTCTCGGGCGCTGCCGATACGGTCGAGAGGACGCGCTTCGGCAAGGGTATCGGAACGGGCACCGGGAGCGGCAACTGACGGGGACATTCGGGACCGAGAGGGTGAGCGTGCCGCGTGCGCGGATCGTTGAGGAAGACGGTCGGGCGTCGGAATGGCGTTCGCGGGCGCTGCCGCGCTACCAGCGGCTGACCAGAAAGGCCGAGGCGCTGATCGCTTCGGTGTATCTGTCCGGAACCAACACGCGGCGGGTGAAACGCGCGCTGTTCGGGCTCTTCCGGGGTGCTGTGAGCAAGGACGTTGTGAGCCGGGCGTGGCGCAAGGTGAAGGTCGATTGGGACGCCTGGTGCAGCCGTGGCCTCGCGGATGAGGATATCGTTCGGCTGATCCTTGACGGCACTGTGATCAAGACCCGACTGGACCGCAAGGCCACCAACATCTCGGTTCTCGCGGCTATAGGGGTGCGCCGGGATGGCCAGAAGGTCTTGCTTTCGATCGGGAATATGGGCGGAGAAAGCCAGGCGGCGTGGCGCCAGTTCCTCGACGACCTTGATGCGCGTGGACTGAAACGGCCCGGGTTTGTCATCGTCGATGGCGCGCCGGGACTGGAGGCGGCTCTGTCGGCGCTTTGGGGCGATGACCTTCCCGTTCAACGCTGCACCGTGCACAAGCACCGCAACCTTCTGGGTCATGCTCCCAAACACATGCATGACGAGCTGAGCGAAGATTACCGCGATATGATCTATGCCGACACTGCCTCCGAGGTGGAAACCCGCCGCAAGGCGTTTGTCCGCAAGTGGCGGCTGAAATGCAGGGCCGTCGCGGACAGCCTCGCAGAAGCGGGCGACAAGCTCTTTACCTTCACGCGCCTGTCCAAGAGCCAATGGAAATCAGCCCGAACGACCAACGCCATTGAGCGTCTCAACGAGGAGTTCAAGCGCCGGATCAAAACACAGACCGTGCTGCCGTGTCCCGAAACAGTGCCGATGCTCCTCTGGGCACTCCTCGCTTCCGGCCAAATCCAGATGCGCAAAGTCGATGGATGGGAAACCCTCGATCAGCTAATCGCCGACGAAACCCTTGACCGCGCAGCCTGACCGCCGCAAAACTCAACCCGCTCGGAGAGGCGCCAAAACCAATTTCCACCACTTTCGAGACACAACCCGCGGACGAGACCTCGGCACTGTTCGCCCAGCCCCTTGCCGTCGAGGCGGAGAGACTCGCCCGCGCACGGCGCTACGTGCGCGCCCTGTCGGCCTCGGGCGGCACCGAGATGGCGCCGGCGCTAATGGCGGCGCTCGCGGGCGCGCCTCCGCAAGGCTACCTCCGGCAGGTGGTCTTCCTGACCGACGGGGCCGTCGGCAACGAGGCGGCGCTCTTTCGCCTCATCGACGAACCATGGCTATCCGGTTTACACCCACACCCACTAGGGCTAGAATGGGCGCAACCCGGATATAGGGGAGCGCGCCATGGATGTTCTCGACCGCGCCGATCTCCCATTCCCGCATTCGCTACCCGAGTTCCAGCGACTTTTCCCCGATGATGCGGCCTGCGCCGCCTACCTGGAGAAAGCCCGCTGGGGAGACGGCTTTGCCTGCCCGCACTGCGGCACGGCGGGAGAGCCGTTCCACTTTGAAAACCGCCCTGGCGTCCTGCGCTGCCGCAAGTGCCGCCAGAACACCGGGCTGACGGTGGGAACAGTGATGGAGCGTAGCCACACTCCGCTGAACGTCTGGTTCTGGGCCGCTTATCTGGTCGCCAGTCAGACGCCCGGCATGTCCGCCGTGCAGTTTCAGCGGCAACTTGGTCTTTCGCGCTACGAGACGGCCTTTCAAATTCTCCACAAGCTCCGCTCGGGCATGGTGCGGCCCAACCAAGACAGGATCGGTGGACAGCCCAAGAACCATGTTGAGGTGGACGAAACCTGGGTTGGCGGGCGAACGCGTGGGGAAGGCCGTGGTGTTCACCACAAGGTTCCCGTCTCCTGTGCCATCGAGGTGCGTCATCGAAAGCCGGGCACCAAGCTCGACAACCGGAAAGACGGACGCTATGCCGGACGCGTTCGGCTCGCCGTCGTGCTCGACCGTAGCGCCGAGTCGCTCTGTGGGTTCGTCGAGAGCACCGTCGCGCCGCGATCGCTGATCGTTACTGACGATTGGAGCGGCTATGCTGGCCTCGGTAAGCGCGGCTATGAGCACTTCGCTGTTGCCGAGTGTGGTGATCCAGAGGTTGCCGAGCAATACCTGCCGATCATCCATCTGGTTTTCGCCAACCTGAAGACGTGGCTGATCGGTATCCACCACGGCGTTAGCCACCAGCACCTACAAGCCTACCTCAACGAGTTCACCTTCCGCTTCAACAGGCGGTTCTACCCGTTCAACGCCTTCCGCTCATTGCTCGGCATCGCGGGCGACACCTCTGCTCCAACCTATGCCGAGCTTTACTCGGGAGAGTGGCGGCACCCTACATGTAGCGGTCATGGGCGTTAACCGGATAGGCAAGCGACGAACGGCCCGGCGCGGGCCTCTTTACGATCGGCATTGGCACGGCGCCCAACAGCTACTTCATGCAAGAGGCGGCCGAGACCGGCCGCGGCACGTTCACCTACATCGGCGAGCTCCACGAGGTCGGCGACCGCATGGCGAGCCTGCTGGCCAAGCTCGAGCACCCGGTGCTCACGGACATTCGTGTCGACTGGCCGAGCGCGACGGCGGCGGAGGTTTCGATGAGCGTCCTGGCCGATCTGTATGCTCGCCGGCGGCAGCGGCAGGACGCTCGCCTTCGGGCCCGGACACGTCGACGGCTCGCCGCTGCCCGACCAGCCCGGGACGAGCCTCATCGCGGGGCATCGCGATCCCCATTTCCGTTTCCTGGCACGTCTCCAGACTGGCGACGAGCTCTATGTCGAGGATCACACCGGTGTCGCGCGCCGTTTCCGTGTGACGGCGACCGAAGTCGCGGATGCGCGAAGGGTCCGCATTGACGTCATCGGCTCGCGCCGGAGGCTCGTCCTTGCGACGTGCTATCCGTTCGATGCCCTAACGCCGGGGGGTCCGCTGCGCTACCTCGTCTTCGCCGAGTCCGTCGATGGCTCCCGAGGCCGGAGGTCGGGCCTCCCCGGCCCGGATGCCCGCTCATAGGCTAAAAACAAACCTTCCTATCCGGTTTACACCCACACCCACTAGGGCTAGAATGGGTGCAAACCGGATATAGGGGAGCGCGCCATGGATGTTCTCGACCGCGCCGATCTCCCATTCCCGCATTCGCTACCCGAGTTCCAGCGACTTTTCCCCGATGATGCGGCCTGCGCCGCCTACCTGGAGAAAGCCCGCTGGGGAGACGGCTTTGCCTGCCCGCACTGCGGCACGGCGGGAGAGCCGTTCCACTTTGAAAACCGCCCTGGCGTCCTGCGCTGCCGCAAGTGCCGCCAGAACACCGGGCTGACGGTGGGAACAGTGATGGAGCGTAGCCACACTCCGCTGAACGTCTGGTTCTGGGCCGCTTATCTGGTCGCCAGTCAGACGCCCGGCATGTCCGCCGTGCAGTTTCAGCGGCAACTTGGTCTTTCGCGCTACGAGACGGCCTTTCAAATTCTCCACAAGCTCCGCTCGGGCATGGTGCGGCCCAACCAAGACAGGATCGGTGGACAGCCCAAGAACCATGTTGAGGTGGACGAAACCTGGGTTGGCGGGCGAACGCGTGGGGAAGGCCGTGGTGTTCACCACAAGGTTCCCGTCTCCTTGAGGTGGCCCCGGAAAATCGGACAGGTTTTTAAGGTGTATTCCGCCGACTGAGGAGGGATACGCGATGAGTAAGAGACGCAGGTTTTCCGGGGAGCTGAAGGCGAAGATCGCGCTTGAGGCGCTTCGTGGCGACCGGACGCTTCAGGAGATCGCCTCGCAGCACCAGGTTCATCCGAACCAAGTGAGCACATGGAAGCGGCAGGCGATCGATGGTCTTGGCGAAGTGTTTTCGAACGGGGGCGAGCGCCGCCGTCGGGACCATGAGAGCGAGATCCGTGATCTTCACGCGAAGATCGGCGAGTTGACGGTGGAGCGGGATTTTTTGTCTCGAGGGTCCGGTCGATGAGCCGGGCCGAGAGGCGAACGATGGTGATACGCGCTCACCCGGCGCTGAGCTTGAGCCGTCAATGCCGTTTGCTGTCGATCGGACGCTCCTCGCTCTATTACACGCCCAAGGGCGAGAGCCCGGAGACCCTGGCGCTGATGCGGCGCATTGATGAGTTGTTCCTGAAGTATCCGTTCTACGGCGCCCGTCAGATGGTCCGTCATCTACGCCGCGAGGGCGTGCGCGTCGGTCGTCGCCGGGCCGGTCGTCTGATGCGCCTGATGGGGCTTCAGGCGATCTATCGGGCGCCGCGCACCAGCGATCCGCATCCCGAGCACCGGGTCTACCCCTATCTGCTCAGAGGCTTGACGATCGAGCGGGCGAACCATGTCTGGTGCGCCGACATCACCTACATCCCGGTGCGGCGCGGCTTTCTTTACCTGGTGGCGATCATGGACTGGGCCAACCGGCATGTGCTGGCTTGGCGTCTGTCGAACACCCTGGATGCGGGCTTCTGCACAGACGCGCTCGACGAGGCGCTGGCCCGCCATGGCACGCCGGAGATCTTCAATACCGACCAGGGCAGCCAGTTCACCGGCTTCGCCTTCACCGGGCGCTTGCGGGAGACCGGCATCCGGATCTCGATGGACGGCAGGGGCCGGTGCCTGGACAACATCTTCATTGAGCGGCTGTGGCGCTCGCTCAAATACGAGGCCGTCTATCTGCGCGAGCTCGCCGACGGCTTCGAGGCCCGGCGCGTCATCGGCGAGTGGATCGACTTCTACAACACCGAGAGGCCGCACTCGGCGCTCGGGGGGGAAACGCCGGCCGAGGCCTACCGCGGCGCCCCGCCTGTGGATATGATGGACAAGCCGCTACGCGCCTTGCCCACATCCCCACAGGCGCAACAACAACGGCAAGGAGATCGATGCAAAGGGATTCTGGCGGCATGAACGACAACTGGAATACACCTTAATCAAGCCGCCAAGCTGTCCGACAAACCGAGGCCACCTCACCTGTGCCATCGAGGTGCGTCATCGAAAGCCGGGCACCAAGCTCGACAACCGGAAAGACGGACGCTATGCCGGACGCGTTCGGCTCGCCGTCGTGCTCGACCGTAGCGCCGAGTCGCTCTGTGGGTTCGTCGAGAGCACCGTCGCGCCGCGATCGCTGATCGTTACTGACGATTGGAGCGGCTATGCTGGCCTCGGTAAGCGCGGCTATGAGCACTTCGCTGTTGCCGAGTGTGGTGATCCAGAGGTTGCCGAGCAATACCTGCCGATCATCCATCTGGTTTTCGCCAACCTGAAGACGTGGCTGATCGGTATCCACCACGGCGTTAGCCACCAGCACCTACAAGCCTACCTCAACGAGTTCACCTTCCGCTTCAACAGGCGGTTCTACCCGTTCAACGCCTTCCGCTCATTGCTCGGCATCGCGGGCGACACCTCTGCTCCAACCTATGCCGAGCTTTACTCGGGAGAGTGGTGGCACCCTACATGTAGCGGTCATGGGCGTTAACCGGATAGGCAAGAAACAAACATCGGGATTGGGAGCGACGCGCCCAGCCTCGCCGATCACGGGTATTTCTTCATTGCGTTGGTTCTGGCGAGCGTCTTGCCGTCCTTGTCTCTCGCACGCGCGGTCCAGCGATACCTATGTTGGCCGTTGGGCGGGCATGGGCTGTCGTACTTAAACGCACCCGGCTGAATGGTTTGTTGACCCGAGTACGCTACGCGCCCGCCACCGTGGTTGTAATTGGGTGCATCGAGGTCGGTGTGCCGGCGGGCACAGCCAACATTGAAAAGATCGGGTTCGTTACTCGATTCGGATACCCGGTGGTACATAGGGAGATGTCCCCCCATTCGAAATCAAATGCGAATTCGTCCGCCGCAGTGGTTTGAGGCGCCAACAAGCCTACCGCGGACGCTATTGCCGCCATCAATATGTACCGTTTCATCGTGTGCCCCGCTCTCGTCAATACCGCCTGCACCGACAGCATTTGGGGGATCACCTTACTACGCGTCTTCATCGGTGTCCGCACGGGGACGGCGTGCGGTTTGCGGCGCCACCTCAAGCCCTGAACGGGCCACATGCGTCTCATCGGTCGGAATGCGCGACCGCAATCACTGGCGGGGCGTCGCGGCGGCGCCGTTCCTCGCCCACGAGATCAGCGATCCTTGGGGCCCGTTCCCTCGTCGAGGCGCCGCTTTAGCTTCCGGGCGAGCTCGCGGGCTCGTCCTCGCGGGTCGGCTTCGCGGGCCACCTCGCGCAGCTCCGCCTTGGCAGCTGCAAGCTTGGGCTTGGCGCGCGACCAGGCGGCCTCGGCGCGCGGCTTGACCTCGCCGTCGTAGACCTCTGCCGCCTTGGCCTGAACGCGCGGATCGGAGGCGATCCGCAGGGCGGCGCGCATCAGCAGGCTACGGAGCAAGGGCATCGGCGACCTCCCGGCGGGTTCTTGATCGTTTCAGGCCGGCCGCGGGTTGGGGAACCAGCCGCCGGCCCGGAGGCACGCCTTCTGGTACATGATCTGGCCGACGTGCTGGATGTTGTCGTTGATCACGCTCACGAGGCGGACGCCCACCGTGGGCAGCGGCTGGAAGCGCGGCTCGTCGAGCACGCGGTCGAGATCGTCGTCGCTGAGCCCGGCAAGGAACTCGGCGCTACGCCCGTGTACCGTATCGTGGTAGGCGAGTAGTAATGACGCTTCCGCCTGGAGCGCACTTACCTGTGCGCGCGTCTGAGTGTGCGCCGGCCCGTAGTCCTGCGGGTCGGACGGCATACCGAACCTGTCGTGCCAGCCATCGACGATCCACGTCTGGCAGCGCCCCGCGAGCTTCGCCATCTCGACGTCCTGTACCCGCACCAGATGCCACGCGAGCCAGGTGATCGAGGGATGGGGCTCGGACGCAAGTTCGCCGGGCGTAATGTCCTCGAACTCCCGGTGCAGCGCCGCCTTGTTGCGCTCGAAGGTATCGAGGATGAACTCCGCGCCCTTCATGTTTCTCTCCCGGTTTGGACGGGTGTCAGCGCACAATACCATGTCATCGTCGCGTCTTCGGCCTAACGCGATCGTACAGTGTCACCTTGGCGTTTGAGGCGGGCCGCCTTAAGGGCTAGGATTTCTCCATCTGCCGGCGGCTCGATGCCGCGCCTTCAGGGAGGGACCAGGCATGTCGCGCACGGCCCGGGAGTGGGAGCGCGCCCCGCAGCTTCCCCCCACCCACTTCCTCGACAATCGCATCTACACCGACGAGTCGATCTTCGAGGCGGAAATCGAGAACATCTGGCACAAGGTGTGGAAGTTCGTCTGTCACGAGAGCGAGGTCGCCGAGCCCGGCGACTACCGCACGATGGAGGTAGCGCGCATTCCCATCCTGGTCGTGCGCGGCGAGGACGGCGCGGTGCGCACCTTCCAGAACACCTGCTCGCACCGCGGCGCCAAGGTCGTCCAGGGCCTGCACGGGAACGCCACGCGCTTCACCTGCGTGTTCCACCTATGGGTGTACGATGCGCAAGGGAACTGCGTCTCGATGACGCGCAACGAAGCCTACGAGAGCGCCGGCTGCCGCGCCGAGGACATGGGCCTGCGCGAGATCCGGACGGCGGTACGCCTGGGCCTGGTGTTCATCAATTTCGACGATGACGCCGAACCCATCGATGATTTCCTGGGCGATGGGCTGGAGAACGCGGCCGCTGTTCTCGGCACCGAGCCGCTCGAGGTCTACCACTATCACGAGCAGATCGTGGACGCGAACTGGAAGCACCTGCAGGAGGTGAACTGCGAGTCCTACCACGCGTTCATGCACAGCATTAATCGCCGCCAGACCATCCGCGCGGCCGGCTACCACGAGCGCACCTGGAAGTTCTACCGGCGCGGGCACGCGACGCTGCTCGGGCCCCTGATCGTTCAGTACGACGCCCAGCCGGGCTGGAAGAAGGAGCGCGAAGGAGTGCCGCTGCCGGGGCTCGGGCCGCGCGAGTTCCGAGTCGTCGACGTGTGGCCCGACACGGCGATGATCATGCGCGATTCGGCCATGCGCATCGACACCATGACGCCGCACGGCGTCGATCGGACACTGGTGCAGTTTCGCGGCATCGGCGTCAAGGGCGAGCCCGAGGCGGCGCGCCTCGCCCGCTACAACGACCACAACACGCTGTGGGGGCCCTTCGGCTGGAACGTGCCCGAGGACAACGCCGCCGCCATTATCCAGCAGGAGGCGACCTACGGCAGCGCGAGCTACAGCGTGATCGCGCGCGAGGAAAACCTGATGGCCCACGACGAGGCCAACCTGCGCCAGTACTACGCCGAGTGGGAGCGCCGCATGGGACGCTCGGCGCGCGATCCGCTCGCCGCCGCGGGGGCCGCGGGGGCGGCGTGAGCACCGATCGGGCCGCGCTGGTCGACCTCGTCTACGCCTCCTGCGCCCTCCTCGACGCCGAGGCCTACGAGTCCTGGCTCGGCCTGTGCGCGCCCGACTTCCGCTACCGCATCACCGCCTACAGCGACGAGATCGGCAAGGAGATGGTGTGGCTCGACCAGAGCCTGGAGCAGCTTCGCGTCCGCTTCGAGGACCTGCCGCGCCACCTCGTCGTGCCCGGTACTTACCGCCGCCACGCCGGCCGCTGCCGGGAGATCGAGCGCTCAGAGGCGCGGGTGAGGATGGAGAGCTCGGTGATCGTCTATCACACCGATCCGCAAGGGACGAGCCGCCTCTTTGCCGTGGTCACCTACCACGATGACATAGCGCTGGATGGCGCGGCGCCGCGGCTCGCCGAGCGCACGGTGCGCATGGACACGCGGCGCCTCGAGTTCTCGCCCTCGACGATCCTGTAGGTCCGGCGCGTCGCCTTGCTACCCGATGCGGTCGCGCTCGAGGGTGCGCCACTTCGAGAGCCGGCGCTCGATGTACATCACCAGCTCGGTCAGGCCGACGCCCATGAGGCCGATGAGGATGATCGGCACGAACAGCCTGTCGGTGGCAAAGACGTTAGCGTATTCGACGATCATACCGCCGAGCCCGGTGATGGCGGTGAAGAACTCGGCGACGACCATGCCGATGATGGCGAGCCCGACCGACATGCGGATGCCGGCCATGACGAAGGGAACCGCCGCCGGCATCGTGATCTTGACGAAGATCTCGCGTTCCGTGGCGCCGAAGGCCTTGCCGATCTCGAGGAAGGAGCCGCGCACGTCCTTGATGCCGGAGTAGGTGTTGATGAGGACCGGAAAGATGGCGATGGACACCAGAATCGTGACCTTGCCCGTGGTTTCCAGGCCGGCCCACAGCATGATGAGCGGTACCAGCGCGACCCGAGGGATCGCGTAGAGCGCGTTGACGAAGGGATCGAGCGTGCGCTCGAAGAACCACCACTGCCCGATGACGACACCGAGGGCGATGCCGCCGGCGATGGAGATCGCCATGCCGATCGCGAACGGCACCATGCTGGCGAGGAACGCCCGGATGAGCTCGCCGTTGAGCAGCAGCTCCCAGAACGCGACAAAGATCGCCGTCGGATAGGAGATGAAGAGCGGATTGGCGTTGCGCGCGGCCCACTCCCAGAAGATGAAAAAGATGATGACGACGATCGTGCGGTGGGCCGTGGGTCGCTCGAAGACGTAGTTGATGACACCCTTCATGGCCGTAGCGCTCCCCCGTGGGGCGCGGCCCAGCGAACGGGCCGCGCCGGTCTTGGTCGCCCTCACCTTGCGAGAGCTTCAGATCGACGGACCCACGTCACGCACCAGCGGTAAGGTCGAGCACACGGGTCCACGGCCGCTCAGGCGGCCGCCGTCGAACGTCATCTCGAGAACCTCGACTCCGCGCTTCTCCAGCGCCTCGCGGGTGCGCGGGTTGCCGGCGGTCAGCACCACGCGCCCGGGCCGGATCGGCAGCAGGTTGCAGGCATAGTTCTGCACCTCCTCGAGCGGAATCTCGATGAGATCGATGTTCCGCTTCTTGAGGTAGCGGATGGTGTCGTAGCCGACGCCCGCCGGGTAGATCACGGCCACGCCCTGGTCGACCATCTGGAAGATCATGTCGAGGTGGTAGAAGCCCCCGGCACCCCCGGCGCGCTCGGTCATCTGGTTGAGATAACCCGGCATGTGCGCCACGTGAATCTCCTCGACGCCCGCCCTGTGCAGGATTGGCGTGACCTCCTCGATGCCTTCCATGCTCGTGTGCACGCTGCACCCGATCATCACGTGACGCTCGTCGAGCCAGACGAAATTGCCGCCGGTGATCGACGAACCCTTGCCGTGGGCCATGTACAGGATGGGGCAGCCGATCTCCATCAGGCGGGTCGCGATGAGCTTGTTGATGCCGCGCTGCGGCCCGATGGCGTTGCGGCAGACGAGCGCGCCGCCGTTCAGGATCACCGGCTCGCGCGGTGCATCGTAGCCCTTGATGAAGGTGTAGGTACCGCGCACGGCATCGGGCGCGTTGAGGTAGACGATTTCGACACCCTCGCCCTTGAGGAGATCGGCCAGCGACTGGTGGTTGCGCTTCATCGCCTCGAAGTCGGGCACGCCCTTGGGCCACATGAAGTAGACCGGATCCTCGCGGTACAGGGGCGTGTCGGTCTGCCCCATCGTCGGCGGCTGCATCATGACCGCGCGAAGCTGTCCGAGCTCCGTCTGGGCGCCCCACTTGCGGCCCCACGTCGCCTCGAGCTCGTCCATATAGTCGATATCGAAGAGCGGTTGCGGCGGCTTGCCCTTCTCGTAGAGCGGAATGCGCTCGAGTTCCTGCGCGGGGGACAGCTCGTCCTCGCGCCGCGCCAGCCTGACCTCTGTCGTCGTCATGGGTTTGTCCTTCCTCCACTACCTTTTCCTCATCCTATGTCGGTACGGGGCCGCGAAAAAGGCGATTCCTGCGGTCCGCGCTCCGGTGCACGCCGCGCGCCGGGAAATGTGCGATAAGGCGAGACACCTCGGAAGCGACCCCCGCATCCGACAACGGCAACGCACGCCAGGGAGGCACGCCATGCCCGAAGCCGACATCCTCCGCGCCGCGGCGACGACTCCGATCAATCGCGCATCCGATATCGAGGCCGGGATCGACATGGTGGCGCTGCGCGCCCACCGGCTGGCGCGCGTGCGCGAGCAGCTTATAGCGCGCGACTACGGCGCCTGTGTCCTGTTCGATCCGGTCAACGTCCGCTATGCGACGGGCGCCCGCAATCACCCCGTGTTCCAGCTCCACATGCTCGGCCGCTACGCGTTCGTTCCGGCCGAGGGACCGGTCTTCGTCTTCGATTCGCATCCCGAGCGGCAGGCGTCCAAGCAGAACGAAACCATCGCCGAGTTCCGCCCCTCGCTGCCGCTCAACTTCTTTTTCGCCGGACCACGGGTCGAAGAGCTGCTCGGCCGTTGGGCCGATACGGTCGCCGAGCTGGTGGCGAGCCACTGCGGCGGCAACCGGCGCCTCGCCGTCGACCGCCACGACCTCAGGACGCCAGCCCTGCTCGCCGAGCGCGGCCTCGAGATGGTCGACGCCCAGGAGCCGCTCGAGCATGCGCGCGCCATCAAGTCGGCGGAGGAAATCCTGTGCATGAACTTCTCCATCGCAGCCGCCGAAGTGGGCATCGCCCGCATGCGCGAGGCCCTGAGGCCGGGCGTGACCGAGAACGAGCTATGGGCGCTCCTGCATCAGACCAACATCGCCATGGGCGGCGACTGGATCGACGGCCGCCTGTTCGCGTCCGGCGACCGCACCAACCCGTGGCAGCAGGAATGCAGCGACCGGGTCATACGCGCCGGTGAGCTCGTCGCGTTCGATACCGACATGATCGGGCCGTTCGGCTACTGCGCCGACGTCTCGCGCACCTTCTACTGCGGCCCCGGCAAGCCGAGCACGGCACAGCGCGACCTCTACAAGCTGGCTTTGGACGAGCTCGCCCACAACCTGGCGCTGATCAAGCCCGGCACGAGCTTTCGCGAGGTCGCGGACAAGGCGTGGACCTACCCGAAGGGATATGAGGCCAACCGCTATTCGGTCGTCGCCCACGGGGTCGGCATGTGCGACGAGTATCCCGCGATCTATCACCTGCAGGACTGGGACGCGTCCGGGTACGACGGGCTTATCGAGGAGAACATGGTCCTGTGCATCGAGAGCTATATCGGCGCCGAGGGCGGGCGCGAGGGCGTCAAGCTCGAGGAACAGGTCCTGGTCACCGAGGGGGGCGTCGAGATCCTGACCAAGTTTCCCTTCGAGGAGGCGTTTCTCTCCTGAGGCCAGCGCGGCGGGGTGACGCCGGGTTGCAATGCGGGTAAGGTTGACCAACTGATCATCCGCTCACTGTGTCCGAGATGACGGTTTTGGCGCCGCCACGAGAACGCGGCGACGCACAATTAGAAATGGCGCATCGGCCGCCGGCCGAACGAGCCTAACGGGAGGACTCTTAATGACACGTCTGAGAAGCTTTGCGACTCGACTCGTGGCGGGCCTCGCCCTCGCCGCCGTGATGATGGTGGTGGCCGGCGCCGGACCAGCGGCCGCCGCCGACAAGCTCCGCTTTGTCATGCCGACGGGCCCGGCGACGTACCTGCTTCCGTTCTTCGTTGCCCAGGACCTCGGCTGGTACAAGGAGTGGGGTTTGGAGGTCGAGGAGAAGGTCGTCACCGGTGACGCCAACTCCCTGCGCGTCCTGATTGCGGGCGACGCCGATGTCACGGTCCTCGGCCCCAACACAGTGATGAACGGAATTATCAAGGGCGCGCCGGTCACGGTTATCTCGTCATGGCAGCCGGTCACCGATTACCACGTCATCACCCGGCCCGAGGTCGGCAGCTCGATCAAGGACCTGGGCGACAAGAAATGGGCCTCGTTCAGCACCGGCGGCATGTCGGCCGAAATCCCCAAGATGGTCATGCGTAAGTACGGGCTCGATCCGAGGGACGCCACGTTCCTGTCCGTCGGTGGCATGAGCTCGCGCATGCAGGCGGTGGTGGCGAAGAAGGTCGAGGTGACGATGGTCGACACCTTCTTCACGGCCATCGGCATGCAGCAGGGTTTGATCGAGGTCGCCTCGATCGCCAAGGAGTTCCCCGGCCTCGGGTACCTCTACTCGGTCGCGACCAAGAAGAGTGTCGCCGATCCCGCCCTTCGCAAGTCTCTCAAGATCTTCGTCAGAGGCGGAATCGAGGGCGTGCGGCTGATCCAGAAGGACCCCGACAAAGCCGCGGAAATCATGAAGAATCGGACACCCACCGTCGACATGGCTCTGATCAAACAGATCATCCCCTCCCTCAACGATCAGGGGGTCTGGGGCACCAATGGTGGGCTCGGGCGCGAGGTGACGGAGTTCTCGTCCAAGACCTACCACAGCCTCGGCGCGATCTCGCGGCCGATCACGTATGAGGAGATCGTCGATCGCTCGCTCGTCGACGAAGTCATCAAAGACCTCGGTATGATGTAGCTGTCCTGGGGGGTGAGGTGGCGCCGAAGGAGGCGCGGGCCTCACCCCCGACGCTGTAGACCAAGACGATGCGCGGGATCGGCGACGGGCCCCCGTGGCACCGCGCCGGCCGCAGTGAGGGAGAAGTGCGATGGCTATCGAAGACGTAAGCCAAGCCGCCAGGTCGAAGTCCAAGCCCAAATCCGAACCCAAATCCAAGTCCACGGCCAAACGCCTCTCGCCGGCCGAGGAGCTCGCGCGCATCCCGCTCTACGAGAAGGGCAAGCCGCCGCAGCCCCTGTTCGACATCGACTATATGGACGAGCTCGAGGCGACCTGGGGGCGCAAGTGGGGCGCCCAGACCGAGCTCGGGCGCCTGCGCAGCGTCATGGTTCAGCCCATCACGCGCGGCCCGGTCGAGTCCCCGGTGGTGCTTGAAGACCCGATCTACTTCGGCTGGCCCAAGGGCCTGCCCGACATGGCCGCGATGCTGCGCAACCACGAATCGCTCGTCAACCTGATGAAGGCGGAGGGGGTCGAGGTCATCTACCTCAACGCGCCGGAATTCGCGCGCGGCGCCTACACCGTGCTTTACGGCTACGACGGACCGCGCGAAGTCGTGGTCGCCAACGGTGGGGCGCTCATCGGCCGGCCCGCCGTCGCCGCCAAGCGTGGCATCGAGCGCATCCTGGCCCAGCGCCTGATGGAGATCGGCTGCCCCATCCTGTACACGATGCACGGCAAGGGCTCCGCCTTCGAGGGCGGCGGCAACCTGATCTGGCTCGACGAAACCCACGTCATGCTGGGCGCCAGCATTCGCACCAGCATGGAAGGAATCGAGGAGATCAGCCCGATCCTGAACTCGGTCGGGGTCGAGGAGATTCACGTCGCCCACCTGCCGGGCTACCTCAACCATTGGACCGAGCGCGCCGGCGGGCCTGGTGGGTTCTACCACCTCGACATGGTGTTCAACATGGCGGCCGAGGGGGTGGCGCTGATCTATCCCGCGGGCGTCGGCTACGACACCGTCCGCTACCTCAAGAAGAAGGGCCTCGACCTCATCGAGGTGCCCTACGAGGAGATGCAGAACTACGCCTGCAACGTGCTCGCCCTGCGGCCGGGCCGCTTGATCGTGACGGCGGGCAATCCTCGCACGCGCGAGCAGTTGGAGAAGCGCGGCATCGAGACGGTGGAGATGAGCTTCGAGGGCGGTAAGGTGAGTGGCCGCGGGCCGGCCTGCTCCACGCTCCCCCTGATACGCGACAAGGGGCCCTCCATCTGACGGATGCGGGGCCATCGAAGGGAGGCCGATTATGACGGCCAAGGGTGAGAAGCGGGAGAAGGAGGGCGCGCGCCCCTCGCCCGCGGAAGAGCTCGCGCGCATCCCACTCTACGAGAAGGGCAAGCCGCCGCAGCCGCTGTTCGACATCGACTACATGGACGAGCTCGAGGCGACCTGGGGGCGGCGCTGGGGGGCGCAGACCGAGCTCGGGCAATTGCGTAGCGTCATGGTGCAGCGCACCACCTGGGGCCAGGTGGCCTCGCCGGTGGTCAAGGAGGACCCGGTCTTCTTCAGCCTGCCCAAGGGCCTGCCCGACCTCGACGCCATGCACCGCAATCACGCGTCGCTGGTCAAGATCCTCGAGGACGAGGGTGTCGAGGTGGTGGACGCCAACGCCCCCGACTCGATGCGCGGCGTCTATACCGAGCTGATCGGCTACGACGCCCCGCGCGAGGTCATCATCCTCGACGGCGGCGCCCTTATCGGCCGCACCGCCATTGCGTCGAAGCGCGACATCAACAAGCTGTTCGCCCAACGGCTGATGGAAATCGGCTGCCCCATTCTCTACACCGTGCACGGCAAGGGCTCCGGCATCGAGAGCGGCGGCAACCTGGTGTGGCTCGACGAGACGCACGTCATGCTGGCGACCAGCGTGCGCGTGAGCCAGGAGGGCATCGACGAGGTCATTCCGATTTACCGCTCGGTCGGCGTCGAGGAGTTCCACGTCGCCCAGCTACCCGGCTATTTGAACTTCCAGACCGAGCGCGCCGGCGGTCCCGGCGGCTTCTATCACCTCGACATGGTGTTCAACATGGTGGCCGAGGGCCTGGCGCTGATCTACCCGGCCGGCGTCGGCTACGAGACGATCCGCTACCTGCAGAAGAAGAACATCGAGCTCATCGAGGTGCCGCTCGAGGAGGTGCAGAATTATGCGTGCAACGTGTGCGCCATTCGGCCCGGGCGCATCATCATGACGGCGGGTTGCCCGCGCACCCGGGAGAGGCTCGAGAAGCGCGGCATCGAGGTGCTGGAGATGGCCTTCGAGGGCGGCAACGTGAGCGGCCGCGGGCCCGCCTGCTCGACGCTCCCCTTGGTCCGCGACAGGGGGCCGTCGATCTGAACCGGAGGGCACCATGACCATCGACGAGAAGGAGCCCAAGGCGAAGCAATCGGGTAAAGCCCGGCTGTCGCCCGCCGACGAGCTCGCCCGCATCCCGCTTTATGAAAAGGGCAAACCGCCGCAGCCGCTCTTCGACATCGACTATATGGATGAGCTCGAGGCGACATGGGGCCGTCGCTGGGGCGCCCAGACCGAGCTTGGCAAGCTGCGCAGCGTTCTCGTCCAGCCGCCGACCTGGGGCCAGGTCGCCTCGCCGGTGATCAAGGAAGACCCCGGCTTCTTCATCTTCCCCAAGGGGCTCGCCAATCTCGACGCGATGATGCGCAACCACGAGTCGCTGATGGCGATTCTCGAGGGCGCGGGCGTCGAGCTCGTCTACCTGAACTCGCCGGAGACGATCAAGGGCGCCTATACCGAGCTCACCGGCATCGACGGCACCCGCGAGGCGACGGTGCTGAACGGCGGCGCCCTCGTCGGCCGGCCGGCGACGGCGTCCAAGCGCGGGCTCGAGAGGCTTATCGCCCAGCGCCTGATGGAGATCGGCTGCCCCATCCTCCACATGGTGAGGGGCTCGCTGTTCGAACCCGGCAACCTCGTGTGGCTCGACGAGCGCCACGCCATGATCGGCTGCGGCGTGCGCACCGGCATGGAGGGCATCCGCGAGGTCGAGCCCGTGCTGCGCATGGCGGGCGTCGAGGAGATCCACATCGCCCACATGCCGGGCTACCTCAATGTGCAGTCCGAGCGTGCCGGCGGGCCCGGCGGCTTCTACCACCTCGACATGGTGTTCGGCATGGCGGGCGAGGGACTAGCCGTCATCTACCCCGCCGGAGTCGGCTACGACACCATCCGTTACCTCAAGAAGAAGGACCTCGACCTCATCGAGGTGCCGCTCGAGGAGGTGCAGAACTACGCCTGCAATCTCTTGGTGATCGAGCCCGGCGAGGTCGTCCTCACCGAGGGCAATCCGCTCACGCGCGCGGCACTGGAGAAGCGCGGCCTTAACGTCCACGAGGTCGCGTTCGAGGGCGGGCGCGTGAGCGGCCGCGGGCCCGTGTGCAAGACGCTACCCCTGGTCCGCGACCGCGGACCTTCGATTTAAGCGTGCGCGACCGCGGACCTTCTATCTAATCGCTCGCGTCCCACCCCATCACGGCGGAGAACCCCATGACGATCGACGAGAAGCCGAGAACCAAGGCGTCGGGCACCGCCCGGCTGTCGCCCGCGGACGAGCTCGCCCGCATTCCGCACTATGAGAAGGGTAAACCGCCGCAGCCGCTGTTCGACATCGACTACCTCGACGAGCTCGAGGCGACGTGGGGCCGCAAGTGGGGCGCCCAGACCCAGATCGGCCAGCTCCGCGCTGTTATGCTGCAGCCGCCGACGTGGGGCCAGGTCGACTCGCCGATCGTCAGGGAGGACCCGATCTATTTCGGCTGGCCCAAGGGCCTGCCCAACATCGACTCGATGCGCAAGAACCACGAGTCGCTGGTCAAGATCTTCGCCGACGAAGGGGTCGAGGTCTTCTACCTCAACGCGCCCGAATCGCTCCCCGGCGTCTATACGAGCGAGCTCATCGGCCACGATGCGCCGCACGAGGCGATCATCCTCAATGGCGGCGCGCTCATCGGCCGCACCGCCATCGCGTCCAAGCGCGACATCAACAAGATTATCGCGCAGCGCCTGATGGAGATCGGCTGCCCCATCCTCTACACGGTGCACGGCAAGGGTTCGGCCTTCGAGGGCGGCGGCAACCTGATCTTCCTCGACGAGACGCACGTCATCCTGGGCTGCAGCGTGCGCACCAGCTTGGAAGGCATCGAGGAGGTCATCCCCGTCCTGCGCTCGGTCGGCATCGAGGAGTTCCACGTCGCGCATCTGCCGGGCTACCTCAACTTCCAGACCGAGCGCGCCGGCGGCCCGGGCGGCTTCTACCACCTCGACATGGTGTTCAACATGGTCGATGAGGGAGTCGCGGTCATCTACCCGGCGGGCGTGGGCTACGACACCATCCGTTACCTCAAGAAGATGAACGTCGACCTCATCGAGGTGCCGATCGAGGAGGCGCAGAACTACGCCTGCAACGTCACCCCGATTCGCCCCGGCCGCATCATCGCGACGCCCGGCAACCACCGCACCCGCGAGCAGCTGGAGAAGCGCGGCATCGAGGTGATCGAGATGAGCTTCGAGGGCGGCGAGGTGAGCGGCCGCGGGCCGGATTGCTCGATCCTGCCGCTGATCCGCGACAGCGGACCGACCCTCTGAGCGCCGCGAGTCGAAGGAGTACGACCATGAGTGTTGAAGCCATCGAGCCCGTCGCCCGGGAAGCGCGCCTCTCGCCCGCGGACGAGCTCGCCCGCATTCCGCTCTACGAGAAGGGCAAGCCGCCGCAGCCCCTGTTCGACATCGACTACATGGACGAGCTCGAGGCGACCTGGGGGCGGCGCTGGGGTGCGCAAAGCGAGCTCGGGCGCCTGCGCGCCGTCATGGTCCAAAAGCCCACCTCGGGTGCCATTCAGGCACCCGTCGTCGCGGAGGACCCCGCCTTCTTCGGCTGGCCGGCGGGGCTGCCCGACCTCGGCGCGATGATCCGCAACTACGAGTCGCTTGTGGCGATCCTGGAGCGCGAGGGGATCGAGGTCGTCTCGCTCAACGCGCCCGAATCGGTGCGCGGCACTTACACCGAGCTGATCGCGCTTGATGGCCCACGCGAGCCCGTCATCCTCAACGGCGGCGCGCTCGTCGGCCGCCCCGGCATAGCGTCCAAGCGTGGGCTCGAGAAGGTGCACGCGCAGCGGCTGATGGAGATCGGCTGCCCGATTCTCTACATGGTCCATGGCCCGGGCTCGGTCTTCGAGGCCGGCAACGTCGTCTGGCTCGACGAGACGCACGTCATGATCGGCTGCGGGCTGCGCACCAGCATGGAGGGGATCGCGGAGGTCGAGCCGATCCTGCGCATGGCTGGGGTCGAGGAAATCCACGTCGCCCACCTGCCCGGCTATTTGAACAACTGGAGCCAGCGCGCGGGGGGCGCCGGCGGCTTCTACCACCTCGACATGGTCTTCAGCATGGTCGCCGAGGGGCTCGGTGTGGTCTACCCGGCCGGGCTCGGCTACGACACGTTGCGCTACCTCAAGAAGAAGGACCTCGACTTGATCGAGGTCCCGCTCGACGAGTGCCAGAACTATGCCTGCAACCTGCTCGCGACCGAACCCGGCAAGGTGATCGTGACCGCAGGCAACCCGAAGACGCGCGAGCAGATCGAGAAGCGCGGCATCGAGGTTTTCGAGATGGGCTTCGAGGGCGGCCGCATCGCCGGCCGCGGCCCGATCTGCTCGACCCTCCCGCTGGTGCGCGACAAGGGCCCGTCGATCTAGGGCCGGTTCCTGGAAGGCGCGCGGACCGGGCAAGGCTGGCTCCATGTCCGCTCCCCGCTGATGGCCCTCAATGCCGCGCGAAACTGATCCCAGTTCGATCATGAACAAGCGGTCCATCTGTACCGTCGCCGTGGCGCTCGCGCTCGGGCTATCGTCGGCCGTCCGGCCGGGCGCCGACGCGAGCGCGGATGAGCTCGCGGGGCTCGCCGAGATTGCGGCTCGGGTGTCGCCGGGCGAGTGGTTCGAGATACCCGACACGCAGATGCGTCAAGTGCTGGTTAAGCCGGACGCCGTCCCGGAGGGCGCGCACGGTACGCGGGGGCCGGCGGCCGTTCTCGACGACAGCGGTGCGGCATTCGACGACCGTCGCTTGTACGTTCACGGCGGCGGCACCAAAATCTATGGCGGCAATGAAGTCTACGCCTTCGATCTAGCAAGCCTGACGTGGGAGCGCCTCACCGAGCCGACAGGGCTTCGCGATCCGGCGGCGGGCAAATCCTGCGCCGGGCTGGTGGACGAGGATCGCCCCCCGGCAAGCGCGACGAACGACGGTGTCGTGTGGTCTCGGCTCACGCAAAGCCTGTTCGTGTGGCACTCGCCCGTCTATTGCCACGACGGCTGGGGCGGCGGGCGCGCCGGCGTCTGGGAGTTCGAGCCGCAAGAGCGCACGTG
Source organism: Alphaproteobacteria bacterium (assembly GCA_965261735.1). GTDB lineage: Bacteria > Pseudomonadota > Alphaproteobacteria > SHVV01 > SHVV01. Next base: position 2,185,653 of record OZ253470.1, on the reverse strand, counting down.
GACCTACGCGGCGGCGCACCCGGGCCGGTGGGGCGCCGTAACCTCGGTCGACCCCGCGACCGGCGCCGTCATCGTCGCGACGAAGAACCACGCCTGGGAGTTCGATGTCACGGCGAAGCAGTACACGCGGCGCTCGCCACGGACCCGACTCGTCACCAACGGGGTTGCCGCCATCGATGCGGGCCGCCGGCTGCTGGTCGCGATCGACGACGCCTCCGGTGTGCGAACCGTCAAGCTCGATGGTGAAAACCTAGGAATCCTTCGAGTCGGTGCTCGACGAATTACCGCACGAGGACATGTACCGCTGGGCGCTCGTCTATCATGGCGGCCGCAAGCAGTTCGTCCTGTGGACGGGCTCGCCGGAGGTCTACACGCTCGATCCCGAGACCTGGGAGCTCGCGTTGTTTGACCGCGCCGCCTCGGGTCCCAAGCCGCCGCGGCGCGACGCCGCCGTCTACAGCAAATGGGTGTACCTGGTTGCGCACGACGTCTTCGTTGGCGTCAACAGCGTCGATTCGGGGGTCTGGGTGTACCGCATGCCCGACGAGCCCTTGGCTGCCGGTTCGAATCGCATCGCCACCGCCCCACCCTCGGTGGGGGCGATCATGGGCAAGAGCGGCGAGGGTGCCGTGCTGCGCGTATGCCCGCCGGATGAGCCGGGGGCCGGCTGTGGATACACATCTCTACAGCGCGCCGTCGACGACGCCGAACCTGGAAGCGTCATCGTGCTCGCGCCGGGCGTTTACCGCCAGGCCGCCGTCGTGCGACGGGATCGGCTCACCATTAGAGGCGAGGCGGGCGCCCACTTGATGGGCACAGCCGCACAGGGCAAGGGCGCGCTGGTGCTCAAGGGCAACGATACCGTCGTCGAGGGGATCGAGTGCTCGGGTATCGCCGTAAAAGATAGAAACGGCTCCTGTATCAAGCTCGAGGCGGAGGGGCTCGTGGTCCGCAACGTCTACTTCCACGATAGCGAACAGGGCATCCTCGGCGGCTTCGGCGGTACGGTGATCGTCGAGAACTCGAGATTCGAGCGCAACGGCAAAGACGGCTTCGCGCACGGCAGCATCTACGCCGGCAGCCGCTTGGACACGTTGATCTTTCGCAACAACACGGTGCTGCGAACGAAGGGCGAGGGGCACGGCATCAAGAGCCGAGCCCGGCGCACGGTCATAGAAAACAACGTCATCGCGGGACTGGGCGGGCGCGACAGCCGAGCGATCGACATTCCGGTTGGCGGCGAAGTCCTGATCCGCAACAACGTCCTCGAAAAGGGCCCGTTCAGCGGCAACGCGGGGTTGATCGGTCTGTCGATGGAACGCGAAAAGGGTTTGCATGAGATCAACGGCGCAATCGTCGAGGGCAACACAATCATCTTCGACGGGCCGCTGGATAAGACGGGCCAAATCTTCCAGGAGCAGGCCCTCGGCACCATCGTCTACCGCAACAACCGGATCATCGGCAGTCCGAGCGTGGGCGGCTTGGTGCAGGCGAGCGGCAACGTGGCCTTCAGGGATCGCGAGGCCGCTGGATTGAAGCCCTATCCGAGCCTGCCCGAGCCGGGCTCATGAGCACGCCCGGCAGTCGCAAGAGCCGGACGCCGGACGGCTCGTGCACGCCGCTATAGTGTCCATATGCAGCCCAACCCCAACCATCGCGACACCAAGCGCCAAGTCCTGAGCGAGGTCTTCGGTTTCGCGGACTTCCGTCCTGGGCAGGAACGAGTCGTGGATGCGTTGCTCGCCGGCCGCAGCGTGCTCACCGTCATGCCGACGGGCTCGGGCAAGTCGCTGTGTTTCCAGGTGCCGGCGCTCATTCTCGGCGGGCTCACGGTGGTCGTCTCGCCGCTCGTCGCCCTGATGCACGATCAGGTCGCCGCGCTACGGCTCGCCGGCGTCGCCTGCGATACCATCAACTCCTCGCGCGATCGCGCCGATAACGTCGCCGCATGGCGCCGCGTCGCCGCCGGAGAGACGCGGCTCCTCTACATGGCGCCCGAGCGCTTGATGACGGAGCGCATGTTGGCGGCCCTGGGGCGGGTCGGCGTCGGGCTCTTCGCCATCGACGAGGCCCACTGCATCTCGCAATGGGGGCCCGCTTTCCGGCCCGAATATGAGGACCTCTCGCGGCTGCCGGGGCTTTTTCCCGGCGTCCCCATAGCGGCCCTCACGGCGACGGCTGACGCACTCACCCGCGAGGACATCGCCGACCGGCTGTTCGCTGGTCGCGCCGAGGCGGTCGTCCTCGGGTTTGACCGCCCGAACATCAAGCTCTCGGTCGAGATCAAGCGCGAGTGGAAGCGGCAGCTCCTCACCTTCCTCAAGGGCCACCCCGGCGAGAGCGGCATCGTCTACTGCCTGTCGCGGAAGAAAACGGAAGCAGCGGCCGCCTTCCTCGCCGCCAATGGGGTCGCCGCCCTGCCCTACCACGCGGGCATGGACAAGGGGGCGCGCGATAGCAACCAGGACCGCTTCATGACCGCGCCGGGCGTCGTCATGGTGGCGACCATCGCCTTCGGCATGGGGATCGACAAGTCGGACGTGCGCTTCGTCTTCCACGCCGACCTGCCGGGCAGCGTCGAGGCGTACTATCAGGAGATCGGCCGTGCCGGGCGCGACGGCACGGCCGCCGAGGCGCACATGCTGTACGGCCTCGGCGACATCCGCATGCGGCGGGTCTTCATCGAGGAGGAGGACGCCGGCGAAGACCGCAAGCGGCGCGAGCACCGGCGCCTCGACGCGCTGATCGGCTATTGCGAAGCGCCGAGCTGCCGCCGTCGCGCGCTGCTCGCCTATTTCGGCGAGGCGATCGAGCCGTGCGGCAACTGTGACGTCTGCCTCGACCCGATCGAGATGATCGAGGGCACGACGGAGGCCCAGAAGATCCTCTCGACCGTGCACGGCACCGGGCAGCGCTTTGGCGCCGCGCACATCGTCGACGTGCTACGCGGAACGGCGACCGACAAGGCCGTCGCCGCGGGCCATGACCGGCTGCCCGTCTTCGGCGCCGGCGGCGAGCGCAGGAAGGAGGAATGGCGGTCGTTGATCCGCCAACTCGTGGCGGCTGGATTCCTTCAGGTCGATGTCAAGGGCTATGGCGGGCTCGCGATCACCGACAAAGGCCAGGCGCTGGCGAGGGGCGAGGAGAGCTTCCGCTATCGCCACGATACGATAGAGGGCGTGGCAAAAGCGCGCGACAAGGGCCGGCCCGAGCGACCGGCGCCGGAGCTCTCGGACGAGCAAGCCGCGCTGCTCGGGGCCCTCAAGGAGCTGCGCCTCGCCCTCGCGCAAGAGCGCGGCGTGCCCGCCTACGTCATCTTCGCCGACAGATCGCTCGCCGACATGGCGCTCTCGCGCCCGCGCGACCGCAGCGAATTCGCCGCCATCCATGGGGTCGGCGCGGCCAAGCTCGAGGACTTGGCCGCGCCCTTCCTGGAAGCGATTGCTGGCTTCAGGTACGATCGCGCGTCATAGCGTGTCGACCGGAAACAGCGCGGGCCGCGACGGAAAAGGCGGGTCGGGCCCGTGTTAACATCGATGATGCAATCGGTTCAGGCGTTCATCGCCACCAATCGATTTGGCCTCGGCCCGCGGCCGGGCGAGCTCACCTCCGTCGACCGCGATCCCCATGCGTGGCTCAAGCGACAGATCGCGCCGCGCCCGCAAATGCCTGCGGAGCTCCTAGGCCTACCGCCTGTCGGCCGATACGATCAAGCGCATCCACGAGGCGCGCATCGAGGGCCCGCAAACCCTCAAGCGGCTCACCGACGAAGTGCTGCGCGACCTCCTCGTCCGCGAAGTGGCGGCCCACGCGCAGGCCCAGCTGCGCACGCGCGCGCCCTTCGCCGAGCGCATGGTCGCGTTCTGGAGCAACCACTTCACGGTCTCGGGAGCCAGGTTTCCCATCGGGCCGACGGCCGCCGCCTACGAGCGCGAAGCGATCCGACCGCACGTCTTCGGCCGTTTTCACGACATGCTGCTCGCCGTCGCCCGTCACCCGGTCATGTTGTCCTACCTCGACAATGCGCTGTCCATCGGCCCCGGCTCGCTCATCGGCCGACGCTCGGGGCGCGGCCTCAACGAGAACCTGGCGCGCGAAATCCTCGAGCTCCATACGCTCGGCGTGGGCGGCGGCTACACGCAGGACGACGTGATCGCGCTCGCCAAGATCCTCACCGGCTGGTCGCACGGCGGCATTCGCGACAAGCGGTCCGTGCGGCGCCTTGGCGCGGTCCATGGCGGGTTCGAGTTTCGCGAGGCCGCCCACGAGCCCGGCCGCAAGCGACTCCTCGGCAGGAGCTACCGCGAAAACGGCGAGCGCGAGGCGGCCGACGCCCTGAGCGATCTCGCGCGCCATCCCTCGACCGCCCGGTTTATCGCCACCAAGCTCGCGCGCCACTTCATCGCCGACGATCCACCCGCCGAGGCGATCTCCCGACTGGCGACGACCTTCCTTGAAACCGACGGCGATTTGGCCGCCGTGAGCCGCGCGCTGATCACGATCGACGCGGTCTGGGCCACGCCGCTGCCCAAAGTGAAGCGCCCCCACGAGCTCGTGATCTCGGCCCTGCGCGCGACCGCCATCGACTCGCTACCCGCGCGCGCCTTCATCGGGACCTTCCACGAGCTCGGGCAGGTGCCCTGGCACGCGCCCTCGCCGCAGGGGTGGCCCGACACGGCGAGCGACTGGATCTCGCCCGAGGCGCTGATGCGGCGCATCGAGTGGGTGCGGGCGATGGCCGCGCGCGTGCCCCGATCGCGATCGGTGGCGACGTTCGTGGGTGAAACGATCGGCCCGGTGATCTCGCCTGCCACGCAGGAGGCGATCGACGCGGCGCCCTCGGGCGAGGAGGCCCTCACCCTCGTTCTCGCGAGTCCGGAGTTTCAGAGGAGATGACGATGATTTCGCGGCGCGGGATGCTTGGCGGTGTGGGCGGCGCGGCGCTCTACGGCTCGTTGCTGCCGATGGGCGCCGCCTTCGCCCGCGCGCCCACCGACAAGCGGCTCGTGGTCGTCATCCTGCGCGGCGGCCTGGACGCGCTGCACGCGGTACCGCCCTATGCCGACAGGGACTACCGCAAGGCTCGGCCCCATCTCGCGGTGCCGCCACCGGGCGCCGAGGGCGCCATCGACCTCGACGGCTATTTCGGCCTCCACCCGGCGCTCGAGCCGTTGTACGCGATGTATCGCGACCGGCGGCTCGCCATCATCCGGGCGGCGACCACCGGCTATCGCGAGCGCTCCCACTTCGACGGCCAGGACGTCCTCGAGAACGGCTCTGACACGCCCTTCGGCGCCAGGGACGGCTGGCTCAACCGGGCTCTGGCCGAGATGGCCGCGCCCACGGGCGCGCGCCTGGGCCTCGCCGTCGGCCATACGATTCCGCTCGTCTTGCGCGGCGCTACGGAGGTCCAGACCTGGGCCCCCTCGCGCCTCCCCAAAGCGGGCGACCAGACGCTCGAATGGCTCAGTTTCGTGTACGAAGGCGATCCGCTCTTCAAGGCCGCGTTCGCGCAGGCGCGCGCCTCCTCCGCGCCGAGTATGGCGATGGATCGCCGGCGGGGCGGGCCAAGACAGTACTTCGCCACCTCCGGCAAGGCGGCGGGACAGCTGCTCGCATCGCGCGACGGGCCGCGCGTCGCGGTCCTCGAGGTCGGCGGGTGGGACACCCATGCCGGCCAGGTCAATCGGCTCAACAACCTGCTGACCAACCTCGCCTCGGGAATCGCCGCGCTGGCGGAGACCCTCGGCGGCGCCTGGGACGAAACCGTGATCGCGGTCGTCTCCGAGTTCGGTCGCACCGTCGCCGAGAACGGCAGCCGCGGCACCGATCATGGGGTCGGCGGCCTCGCCCTGGTTTTAGGCGGCGCCGTCGATGGCGGGCGCATTGCCGGCACCTGGCCGGGCCTCACCCGGCGCGCACTACTGGACGGGCGAGACGTCATGCCCGCAAACGACTACCGCGGCATCTTCAAGGGCCTGCTGCATGACCATTTGGGCGTGAGCGAAGCCGCGCTCGAGGACCGGATCTTTCCCAACAGCCGCGGCGCGCGCGCGATGGAGGGCCTGGTGAGACGGGCCTAAGGCCTTGGCGCCCGCCATTATTTGACGCCCATGTGACGGTTGTCACTTGCGGTCCCCTTTTAGGGTCACCAAATAGTTTGGTAAGCCGAGAAGAGGAGTATCCGATGGTGGAAACGAGAGATTACGGTACGCGGCGCGACCCCCGCGCGGCGGACGGCCGCTGCGGCGCCTCGGCCGGGGCCAAGACCCTCGCTACCCACGTCGTGAGCTGGCTCGGAGACCTGCTCAAAAGGCGGGAGCTGCGCCCGACCTTCTCACACTGGCTCGATAGCTAGGCCAAGACCGGGCCGAGCTGCGTCCACCCACCCCGAGACCCCCAGCATTCGGTTGCCAGGGTGAGGGCTTCATTATCGCTCCCCCTCCCCCTACCCCCTCCCACCAGGGGAGGGGGATTCATCGCGCCATGTCCAGTTTCCGCCCTCCCCCTTGATGGGGGAGGGTTGGGTGGGGGTGACATCCCAACCTACGCGCGCAATCAATAAGGCGAGGCCCGCCGCGAGGCCGCACCCGGACTCCGCCGGCTGTCTCGGGTTACGATCCGGACATGCGTCGGGAGGACGAACAATGAAAATCGGCATTTTGGGGAGCGGCAACATGGGCCGCTCGTTGGGTACGCTGTGGGCCGAATTGGGTCACGAAGTCTTTTTCGGCTCGCGCGAGGCGAGCCGGGCGCGGGGCGTCGCGCAGGCCGCCGGCCACGGCTGCCAGGGTGGGACGCTCGATGAGGCCGCCGCATTCGGTGCGGTGGTGCTGCATACGGCGCGCGACGTCCTACCGTCGGCCATGCTGTCCTCGACCGCGGCGCTCGAGGGCAAGACCCTCATCGACTGCAACAACGGCGTGATCCCGCCGGGCTTCGCGTTCGAGACCATCGCCGGCGAATCGCTAACCGAGCGCATCGCCGCCGACGTACCGGGCGCGAACGTGGTCAAGGCCTTCAACACCATGGCCCAGGAAGTCTTCGAGCTGTCGCCGAGCCCGCTCAAGGAGCACGACGTCTCGTGCTTCGTGTGCGGCGAGGACGCCGACGCGCGAAGCACCGCGATGGAGCTCGCGCGCGAGATCGGCTTCACCCCGGTCGATTGCGGCGGCACGCGCAACGCGCGCCTGCTCGAGGCTCTGGGCGACTTCATCCGCCTCATGATGCGCGGCATGGACCTCGGCCTCTACGCCACGGTCTCGGTGCACGTTCTGCCTGAGGCCGAGCGCAGGCGGCTCGGCGGCCGCGAGCCGAGCCGACTCGCGCCACCGCCCGCGCGTTGAGCACCCGCGTTCGCATGCGATATCGACTTTGTTATGGTGGGTAAGGGGGAACAGAGCCCACGAGGGGAGCGCCTTTGATGACAGTCGTTTTCGGCACCAGCGACGGCGTCTGGCAGCTCGACGACGGCGGCGCGGCGAGCCGGCTCGGTTGCGCCGGCAAGCGGATCAGCCATGTGGCGAGGCGAAACAGCGCCGTCGTCGCGGCGGCGCCACAGGACGGGCTGTACGAGCTCGGGACCGAGGGCGAGCGCTGCCTGTGGCAGGGGGATGCGCGCGCCTGCGCCGTCTCGCCAGCCGGCCACCTCTATGTCGGGACCGAGCCGGCGATGATCCATCGCAGCACCAATGCCGGGCGCACGTGGCAGCGCCTGGGTCACATCGACGAACTGCCGAGCCGCGCGAGCTGGTACTTCCCGGCGCCGCCGGGCGCGCCCCACGTGCGCTCGATCGATAGCCTGCCCGAGGCGCCCGACAGCGTCCTCGCCGGCGTCGAGGTTGGCGGCGTCCTCCTGTCCGACGATCGCGGCGAGACCTGGCGCGAGCTCAGTACAGGCGTGCACACCGACGTCCATGCGGTGCGGCCCGACCCTTCGCACCCCGGCCGGCTGCTCGCCGTCACCGGCGGCGGCTTCTATGCGAGCGAGGACGGCGGCGCCTCGTGGGAGGCGCGGATGGAAGGAATGGCGCTGCGCTATACCGTCGGCCTGCACGTCAATCCACAGCGGGCGGGCGAGGTGCTGGTCGCCGCCGGCACGGGTCCGCCGGGCCGCGCGGGCCGCGTCTACCTCTCGCGCGACGCCGGCAAGCGGTGGCGCGAGGTCGAGGGCGCGCCCCTGCCGACGGAGCACGACCGGGTGCCGGTCGTCCTTTTCGCCAACGGCGCGGCCTGGATCGCCACCGAGCGCGGCCAGGTCTTCAGGGCGCCGGAGGATTCGGACTCGTGGTCGCTCGCCGGCGAGGTTCCGGCGGCGATCAACGCGGCCACGGCCAACGGCTGCCCCTCCGCCGTGGCCGGCTGGCGCTAGCCGCGCGCGGCGCGCTCGCTCGCACGACATGACCCAAGCGCTTCGCGACGTCCTCAAGCTGGTGCCCTCGCGCGCCACCAGCGATGGCGCCGGCGTCAAGCTGCGGCGCAGCATCGGCGGCCACGACCAGCGCCATCTCGACCCGTTCCTGCTGCTCGACGAGTTCGGCTCCGAGGAAGGCGCCGACTACATCGCCGGCTTCCCGACCCATCCGCATCGCGGCTTCGAGACCGTGACCTACATGTTGGCCGGCCTCATGCGCCACGAGGACAACGCCGGCGAGAACGGCCTGCTCGGGCCCGGCGGGGTGCAATGGATGACCGCCGGGCGCGGCATCGTCCACTCGGAGATGCCGGAGCAGCGCGACGGTTTGATGCGCGGCTTCCAGCTCTGGGTCAACCTGCCCGCGGCCGACAAGATGTGCGCGCCGCGCTACCAGAACCTGGAGGCCCACGAGATCCCGGAGGTCGCCCGCGAGGACGGCATTCGCGTCCGCGTAATCGCGGGCGAGGCCGAGGGTATCGAGGGCGCGGTGCGCGGCATCGCGGCCGCCCCCCTCTATCTCGACCTGGCGATGCCGGCGGGCACCGCCTACGTGGTCCCCCTCCCGGAGGCGCACACGGCGTTCGCTTACGTCTTCGAGGGCGAGGCCAACATCGGCGGCGGCGGCGGGGGCGCGGGTCAAACCGTGGGCGCGGGCACCTTGGCGGTACTGGGCGCGGGCGACGGCGTCGCGCTCGCCGCCGGTGCGAACGGCGCGCGCCTCCTCGTCGTCGCCGGGCGCCCGCTCGACGAAGCGATCGTGCAGTATGGCCCATTCGTCATGAACACCCGCGCCGAGATCGAGCAGGCCATCCGCGATTACCAATCCGGGAATTTCTAGCCAGCGCCGGCGCGCACGCCGGGCCCCAACGGGCACGGGCTACTGACGGCTAGATTCACGATGCCCGCATTCCTGGCCGATATCGCGCCGCTGGCGTTGCTGATCGTCGCGCTGGCGGCCTTCGCGGCGTCAATCTTCCAGAGCGTCAGCGGGTTCGCCGGCGGCATTCTCCTGGCCCTGGTGCTCGCGCCCGTCATCGGCGTCAAGGCCTTGGTGCCGGTCATGTCGGTGGTGCTGCTCATCAATCATACGAGCCGCGCCTGGGTTTTTCGCCACGCCATCGATTGGCCCACCTATCGCGCCATCATGATCAGCGGCCTGCCGGCCATCATCATCGGCGCCGCGATCTACAACTACCTGCCGGCACACGCGATCGCGCTCGTGCTCGGGCTGTTGCTGATCGGCACGGCACCGCTCCGGCGCTATCTCGAACGGCGCAGGTTTCGCGCCGGCCGCGCCACCCTCGCGGTGCTCGGCGGCAGCTGGGGCGTGCTCGCCGGCGGCACCATCGGCGCCGGTATGATGCTGGTCCCCTTCCTGCTCGGCACCGGTGTCGTTGGCGGGCAGCTGGTCGCCACGCTGGCGGCCATCGCCGTCACGCTCAATTTCACCAAGACGGTCGTGTTCGGGAGCTTGGCGACGCTCGATGGCGGCATGGCACTGGCCGGCGTGCTCGTCGGCCTGTGCGCCCTGCCCGGCACTTTCGTCGGCCGCTGGATCCTCGAGCGCACCTCGATCCGGATTCACACGCTCGTCGTCGAGGTCGTGGTCACCCTCGGCGGCCTGCTCTTCCTGTGGAACGCGGCCAAGGGCTTCGGCGTGGTGGGCTGAAGCCGCCTGGCTCCACGCGCTTACGCCATACGCAGGATCGGCTTAATCGCGGTGCCGGCGGCGGCATCCCGGAACGCGGAGTTGATCTCGGCGAACGGGTAGTACGTGACGAGGCGATCCATGGGAAAGCGGCCCTCGCGGTAGAGCTCGATCAGCTGCGGTATGAAGGTCTCGGGCACGCTCGAGCCCTCGATAACGCCGCGCAAGCTCGCCGCCTTGCCCAATAGCCCGCGCGGGGTGAAGGGAAAGGTGGTGCCGATATGGGGGATGGTGACCAAGCCGCAGGCGCCGCCCATGGCGAGGCACGCGATGGCGTCGTTGAACGACTGCTCGACGCCCGAGGTTTCGAGCGCGGCATCGACGCCGCGGCCGGTGATGGCCCCTATCTCGTCGGCCACGTCGCCCACATCGGCGTTGAGGGCGTGCGTCGCGCCGAGCGCGCGCGCGAGATCGAGCCGTGCCGCGTTGACGTCGATGGCTACGATCGGCGCCGCACCGACGACCGCGCCCGCCATCACCGCGCTCAGGCCGACGGCGCCGACGCCGAACACCGCGAGGCTCTGACCGGCACGCACATCGAGCGAGTTCATGACCGCGCCGGCGCCGGTCTGAAAACCGCAACCCAGCGGGCCGAGCAATTCGAGCGGGACGTCGCGCGCCACGACGACCGCGTTGCGCTCGGTCGCCAGCGCGTGCGTGGCGAACGAGGATTGCTGGAAGAACGCACCAAAGACCGGGTGCTGCGGTGTCGACAGGGTGGTGCTGCCGTCGCCGCGCCGGCAGGCGAATTGCAACGCATGCCCATTCTCGCACAGGTGCGGCGTGCCGCCCGCGCAGCCCGGACAGGCGCCGCAGCTGCCGAAGGTCAGCACGACGTGATCGCCGGGCCTCACTCGGGTCACCCGCAAGCCGACCCGCTCGACCACACCCGCGCCCTCATGGCCGAGCACCGCCGGCTTGGGCACCAACGCCTGGACGCCGGAATCGGTGTGGCAGATGCCGGCCGCCACGATACGCACCAGGACCTCGTCCTCGCGCGGCTCGTCGAGGTCGAGAGACTGGAGCCGAAAGGCACCCTCGGTCTCCTCGAGAACCGCGGCCGTGACCTCGGTCATTTATGCCCCGGGGCCTGCTCGGGTCGCGTGCCCGCGTAGCAGTCGGCCGGGTAGGGGCGCGCCCGCGGGCAGGGCGTCGGCGCCGTCGCGGCGGATGAGCGTTCCGTTGACGAAGACGGCGGCGATGCCGCTGGCATCGGAGATCAGGCGGTCGGCGCCGGCGGGCAGGTCGTGGACGCGGCGCAGCTCGCTGGCGCCCACCGTTTCCGGATCGAACAGGACGATGTCGGCGGCCAGCCCCTCTTTGAGGCGACCACGGTCGTCGAGCCCGAGGACCTCGGCCGGGCGCTCCGTCAGGCTGCGCACACCCTCCTCGAGGCTCAGCACCCCCTTCTCGCGCACCCAGCGGCCGAGCAGGTCGGTGGTGTAGCAGGCATCGCAGAGCTGGCTGTTGTGGGCGCCGGCGTCGGACAGCGCGATCACCGCGTGGCGGTCGCGCAGGATCTCGCCGACCGCGGTCTCGTCGTCGTTGAGGGTGGCGAAGCGAAAGCGCGCGCCGAAGTCGGAATCAAGGCTGAGGTCGAGCACGAGATCGACCGGGTGGACGCCGCGCTCGCGTGCCACGTCAGCGACGAGCCGCTCGGTGATCTCCGGTTGCGACGGCGAGTGCGAAATCACCGTGCGCCCGGCCCAGCCGACCACGGCCGCCGCGGCACCGCGCTCGTCCTCCTTGAAGGCGGCCCGGAAGGCGGGGTCGCGATAGATCGCCTTGCGGCCCTCGCGGTCGGTCTTCATCGTCGGCACGAACAGGGCCTGACGCTCGAACGGGAACGGCTCGTCGAAGGTGAAGTCGATGCACAGGGGCCGCGGCGACGTCTGCGGGACGATGTTCAGGCCCTCGTCCTCGATCAGGCGGCGGGTATGCTCGAGATAATCGCGGTGCGAGCCGGGCCCGCGCATGCCGCTGAGGAGCGCCGACCAGGCAATGGTAACGCCGTGCGCGCGCGCCAGGTCCTCCAGTCCGTCCAGGAGCAGATCCCCGGCCGTGGTTTGCATGATGCCGTGCCCCGCCTCCGCCATGGTGCCAACGAGAGCGTCGAGCTCGGCGAGGCTCGCGAGCCGGCTCGGCACGGGCTCGCCGTCGAAGCCGTTGTGGCCGGTAAAGCGCGTCGTCGAGAAGCCGAGGGCGCCCGCTTCCATACCCTCGCGAACGAGGCGGCACATGGCCGCGAGCTCGGCCTCGGTCGCCTCGCGGCGCACCGCATCGGCGCCCATGACGTAGAGGCGCAGCGGTGTGTGGCCGAGGTAGCAGCCGATGTTGATCTGGGTGCCGCGCGCCTCCACCGCGTCGAGATATTCTGGGAACGTCTCGAAGCCCCAGTCCTCGCCGAGACCCGCGCGCAGCGACGCCAGGCTCATCGCCTCGACCCGCTCCAGCGTGCGCAGGATCATGTCGCGGTGCGCGGCCCGCGTCGGCGCGATACCGAAACCGCAATTGCCCATCACCGCCGTCGTCACGCGGTGCCACGGCGAGATCGCCAGCGTCGAGTCCCATATGACCTGTGCATCGTAGTGGGTGTGGATGTCGATAAAGCCGGGGGCGGCGACGAGGCCGCCGGCGTCGATGCTCTCGCGCGCCGCGCCCGGTGCGCCACCGAGCGCGACGATGCGCCCGCCCGCGATGCCGATGTCGCCGCGGTAGGCAGGCGCGCCGGTGCCATCGACGATAGTGGCGTCGCGAATCTTGAGGTCATAGGTCATGGCTTCAAGCATTCTAGCACTCGGGCCACGCACTTTCGCGCGTTGACCGCGGCCGGCGCCAGGGTCAACATGCGGGCAAAGCTCGCGCCGCCGCCTGCCGGGCCGCCGCGACAAAGGGGAGGACGACATGCCGGGCCGACTGCTGATCTCCGCCGACTCCCACGTCATCGAACCGGTCGATCTGTTCTCGCGCCCGCTGCGCGAAAAGTACGGCGACGAAACGCCGGGCGAGGTCGGCGAGTTCCGCGGCGAGGCCGGCAAGTTCTATTTCACCGGATACGAATGCTTCAAGGTCGGCGAGCTCGTCGACGGCGAGGGCGCGTTGAAAGACAAGATGGTGGCCGCCACCGAGGATCCGGCGGTGCGCCTTGCCTGCGACGACGAGGACGGTATTTGGGCCGAGGTCCTCAACGCGACCTCGATGCTCTACACCATGCGGGCGCGCAACCACGATCTCGCGCGCGACTGCTGCCGCGTCTTCAACGACTGGCTGGCCGAGCATTGCAGCGAGAACCCCAAACGCCTCCTCGGCACCGCCATGGTCTACATGGAGGACGTCGACTGGGCGATCGCGGAGCTCGAGCGGGTGGCCAAGAAGGGGCTGGTCGCGGCCATGATCAACTGTGATACGCGGCCCGATTGGGAGCCCTACCGATCGCCGCGCTACGATCGCTTCTGGGCGCGTGCGCAAGCCATCGGCATGCCGGTGGTGTTGCACATCATCACCGGCAATGCGCGCGATCCGTTCACGCTACACGGCGAGGAGCGCAACGACGCGCCGCGCTATAGCTGGCACGTGCTCAGCGAGGCGGCGCCGGTACTGTCGAACGAGTTCATCTTCGGCGGCATCCTCGAGCGCTTCCCCGACCTCAAGGTGGTGCTCTCGGAGTTCGAGGTCTCGTGGCTGCCCTATTGGATGTTCCGGGCCGAGCAGCGGCGCCTCTCGCTCGGCCCGGCGCTCGGCATGAAGATGCCCGACAAGCCGGTCGCCGAGTTCATGCGCAACGTCTATCACGGCACCGTCGACGACCCCTACATCGACCGCACCCTCGACATCGTCGATCCCAAGACGCTGCTCTGGGGCTCGGACTTCCCGCATCCCCGGTGCACGTTTCCCAACAGCCTGAAGATCGTGACCGAGACCTTCGCCACCCTGCCCGCGGACGTGCAAGAAGACCTCACCTGCGGCAACGCCGCCCGCCTCTACGGCATCGAGGTGCCGGAGGCCGCGAGCCTGGCCGCCCAGGGCTGAGGCTGGCGGCCGGGCCGCACGCCGCGCGCTACTCGAGCAGCGCCTCGGCGTCGACCTCGACCAGCATGTCCTCGCGCATGAGCTCGGTGATGAAGCCCGTGCTGACGTAGGCCTTCTCGGGGAAGTACTCGCCGCGGATCTTGCTGATCTGGTCGAAGTACTTACGGTCCTTGAGCAGCACCGTAATCTTGTAGATGTCCGACATCTTGCCGCCGGCATCCTCCAGCACCTTCTTGATGTTCTCGAAGGTCTCGCGTGCCTGCACGTCGAAGTCGGGCGATAGCGGCCGGTCCCAGATGGGCCCGGTCTGATGGGTGATGGCCGAGGTGCCGGCGATGTAGAGAACGTTGCCGATGCGCACGGCGCGCGAGAACGGCCCCACGGGCTCGCCGAGCGTCGTCGGGTTGTAGACCTGCCTGGGCATGTATCCTTCTCCTCGGGTTGGCGGCCTTGACCGGCCTGTGCTCACGAGTGTTCCGCCTCATCCTAGGGCGGCGGCGGGGCCGACGATATGCGGAAAATGGAGGGGCCGCACCACTCGCGCGTTACGCTATGCTAGGCGCCCTGGGCCAGCAAGATTCGAGAGGTTCATGTTTTCGCGGGCACGACGTAGCGTGCGCCTCACGCACCGGCCGACCGGGACCGTGATCGCCGAGGGCCCGGTGGGATGGGGCATCACGCCGTTCGAACAGGGATACTACGTTCGGAGGCGCTACCTCGCGGCGCGGTTCAAGCCGAGCTACGCGCCCGGCCTATGCCCCTACAAGGGGCTCTACCAATGGCTGTCGCTCGCTACCGGCGACGGAAGCCGGACGGGCGGCCTCGCCTGGTTGTACTGGTTGCCCAACCCCTTGCTGCCGTTCATCTGGTTCCGCGTCGCCGTGGCCCGCGATCACCCGGACATCGACGTCGAGGAGGTCTCCTCCGAGCACGCGGGGCGCGCCGCGTCGGCTTAGGTTCACTAGCGCGCCCACCGATTGACAGTACACGGCGTGTCCCACACACTTCGGTGCAACGGGACATAGCTCCACGGACGTCGTGGCGAGGGAGGCTCCGCACATGAACGCATCTGCCATCGGCCCCGAACTGGCGCGGGCCGCGAACGTGCTGGTCAAGGATTTCCTGGCGGTCGAGGAGGGCGAGAGCGTCGTCATCACGACCGACACCGCCGGCGACCGAATGGTCGCGGACGCGGTGCTCAACGCCGCGGTGCTCGCGGGCGCCAAGCCCGGCATCTTCGTCATCCCACAGCTCCCCTTCCAAGGCGGGCTCGCCGATCCTTATATCTCCGATTCGCTGGTCGCGGTGGTCTCCGCCTGCGACGTGTGGATCGACCTCGCCTACCCGTATGTGGCGGGTTCACACGCCCACGACGAGGCGATGAAGACCCAGCGCGTGCGCTATTTCCTGGGCGGCGAGGTGCCGACCGGATCGATGATCCGCCTGTTCGGGAGGGCCGACCTCGACAAGTTCTTCGCCGTGTTCGAGCGCTTCACCGCGCTGCTCGCACCGGGTACGCCGTGCCACATCACCAATGAAGCCGGTACCGACGTGACCTTCAGCCTCGCCGAGCCGCCGTTCGCCAAGCGCCGCCAGGCCAACAGCCCGGGCAACTACACCATTCCCGGCGTCGTCGCGCTTTGGCCCGACCCGGAGTCGGTGCGCGGCCAAGTCGTCATCGAGGCCGCCTTCCACGAGTACTACACGCTGCTCCCCGAGCCGATCACCGTCGAGGTCGACGGCCGCATCAAAGCGATCAGCGGCGGCGGCAACGAGCGCCGGTTCATGGACCGGGCGCTCAAGCGCGCCGGCGGTGGCGAGTACGGCCACATCATCCACTTCACGAACGGCATCCATCCGGTGGCGCGCTGGACCGGCACCTGCTTCGTCGAGGACATGCGCGCCACGGGCAACAACGCCTGCGGCTTCGGCGTGCCCTTCTGGCTGCCCGGCGGCGGCGAGAACCACCCCGACGGCGTCATCAAGATGCAGTCGCTGTGGGTCGACGGCGAGCAGGTCGTCGCCGACGGCACCATCGTCAGCCCGCCCGATCTCGCCAAGCTCAGCGACGAGCTCCAGCCGCTCTACCTCTGAGGGCCGCGCCTCAGGCGAGGGCTGCGCCTCAGGCGATGGCGATGCAGTCGACCTCGATGTCGAAGGGCCACGGCCACGAGCCCACGGTCACGAAGGTGCGCGCCGGCGGATCGTGCGGGAAGTAGCGGCGGTAGATGTCGTTGACGGTGTCGAAGTAGGCGGCATTCGAGATATAGACTGTCGCCTTGACGACCTTATCGAGCGACGAGCCGGCGGCTTCGAGCGTGGCCTTGAGGTTGTCGAGCGAGAGTTCGGTCTGGCGCTTGATGTCGGCCCGCTCGATCACGCCGGTCTCGGGGTTGATGGGCGGGAGGCCGGAGACGAACACGAAGCCACCGGCCTTCACCGCGGCCGAGAGCGGCACGTTGGCCTCGGCCTCGGTGTCGCTGATCGTCGGCACGTGAACGATTTCTTTCTTCATCGGCTCTTCTCCCCATTGCTCGCCAGTGCGACGCTTACGGCTCGCCCGATGCGCCGCCGAGTGGGTTATACTATGAGCTGAGCCGAAGGGGTCGACGGGGTTGGCCTTCGCGGGCGGCCGGTTACGAGAGGATCACATGGCACTCACCGACGAAATCTCAGGCCAGGCACCGGGCCAGGGCCTGCACGAGATCAGGGCGCCGCTCGCCACCGCGCGCCACGCCCCGGGCTACGTGTACGCCTCGGACGAGATGTTGCAGCTCGAGAAGGAAAAGCTTTTCATGAAGGACTGGCTCCTGATGGGGCGCGAGGAGGAATTCGCCAACCCCGGCGACTACATGACCTTCCGCATCCTCGACGAGCCGCTCGTCATCGCCCGCGACCACGACGGCAGCCTCAACGCCTATTCCAACGTGTGCGCACACCGCGGTGTCGAGGTCGCATCCGGCTCGGGCAACGCCAAGAGCTTCAGCTGCCCCTACCACGGCTGGAACTACGACCTCAAAGGCAAGCTCATCGGCGCCGCGTACATGGACGAGGCCGAGGACTTCAATCCCGAGACCTGCCGCCTCGCGCCGTTGCGGCTCGGCACCTGGGCCGGCAACGTGTTCGTCACCTTCGACGACGAGGCCCCGTCCCTCGAGGAGTTCATCGCCCCGTTCGCCGACGCGTTCTCCTTCCTGCATATGGAGGAATGCGGTCTCGCCGGCCGCCTGGTGCTCGAAATGCCATGCAACTGGAAGCTGTTCGTCGAGAACGCGATGGACATGTACCACGTCGGCGTGCTCCACGCCGGCACCTTCGGCGCCCACACCTTCACCGACCCCGACCACGTGAAGCTCAAGCCCCGCGGCATGATCAATTTCGAGTACCTCTCGGCCCCGGCGACGCCCGACGGCAAGACGCGCTTCGGCAAGATGCCGTGGTTCGAGGACAGGGCCGATACCTTCGCCACCATGGGCTATATGCAGCCCAACACGCAGCTCGTCGCGCGGAGCGACCAGATCCGCCCGCTCACGGTATGGCCGCTCGGCCCCGACAAGTGCCAGCTCCTGATGTACAGCCTGTTCCCGAAGGTACACCTGGAGCGCGAGGACGCGGCCGAGCGCATCAAGGTCTACCACGACAATATCGCGTTCATTCTGGAGGAGGACCGCACCATGGTGGCCTCGCTGCAGAATGGCATGATGTCGGCCAACTACCGCCCCGGCCCGATGTCCGAAATGGAAAAGCCCATCCATCACGTCATCAACGGCATCCTCGACCGCGTGTTTGGCGAGGCGTAGCGGCGCGGACTTGGAGGCGTACTGATCTAGCGCCGGAGCGTGGCCCGGTGATGTCCGGTTCTAGCCAAAGGCGACATTGCGGCGATTGCTCTACGCCGACACCAGGACAGCGCGATAGTTGGCTGCAATAACGGCCATCAAACCGCAACGCGCCCGGCCGTCCACGTGCCAGCGTTGTCGAGGATGAGGTCGGGATCCTGGTATTGTTCGCGAAGGAGACGCTCGTAAAGTCGGCCTTCGCTCCCGCGATCGACGGGCTGCGTCACGCCGACTCGTCGACTTTGGCGACCCACCGCAATTGGTCCTTGCGGAACAGGTGCAGAAATGGTCTCGCTATCGCTCTGGGTCTCGAAGGCACTTTCGCCAAGGATTGCCCGCAGGTCGGCATAATTGTATATCTCGCCATTGGCGACCAGGACGTTCTCAGCGCTGTAAATTGACTGGGTTCCGTCCTCGAGGCCAATGATCGACAGTCGGCAGTGGGCCATTGCGGCGGGGACGTTCGGCGCTTGGCTCACACGCACATCGTCGGGTCCGCGATGGGCAATCCTAGCGATCATCCGGTGCGCAGGTTCCGGATCATCGATCTTCCAAAGGGCGACAAAGCCATACATCTTGGCCCCGCTTTATTCGTCCGGGCGGTCGTGAGGTACCACAAGCTAGATGGTGACAAGCCCGATAGTGCGCCAGCGCTTCAGCGTCGCGGGTCTCTCGCTACGAACGAGGTGACCAACCAGGACTCGTCTGCCCGAACCGCTTTATCTTTGGAGCGGCCATGGGCCACACCATAAGGAGGGCTGCACCATGTTCACACAGGTCAATGACTGCAACGTACATTACGAGGTGAGCGGAGAGGGCAAACCGTTGATTTTGGTGCATGGCACCGGAGCCGACGCCCAGAGCTTCGAGGATATGATTCCGTTACTGAGCAAGGACTTCAGGGTATACGCCTACGACATGCGGGGCTTTGGCGAGACGGTCAGGCCGACCCAGGTTCCCTTGTCCGACGACCTATGGGCCGACGACCTGGCTGGGTTGATGGGGAAACTGGGCCTCGAGCAGGCTGCTCTGGCTGGATGGTCATTGGGAGGCATGGTGGTAATGAAGTTTGCCCTGCGCTATTCCGAGATGGTCAGCCATCTCATGTTGCTCGGCTCGGGAAGCCCGCTTCCCACCTCCACCCCCATGGACCGCTCGGGGTTCGAGACACGGCGAAGGCTTGCCGAAGAGGGCGCCAGTATCGAGGAGATCGTAGAAAAGACCTTCGAGTTCAGCAAGGGCGCTTACAGCCCGCATAGTGTTCAGAACAAACCCGAGGCGGTGGAGAAGCTACGGCAAACCCTCCTCCGAAACGACCCCAAGTCTTACGCCGACGTGATCAAGGCCACGCGATCCGATTTCGGTCCGGAGCTGGGCGAAATCGGGCATCCCACACTGATAATCGTTGGCGAAGACGACGCCCGCACCCCTGTGGAGATGTCGGAGGGCCTGAACAAAGCCATACCCAACTCCTACATGAAGATAATCAAGAACTGCGGTCACTTTTACGGGTTTGAGCAGCCCGACGAGACCTGCCGGCTTATGACAAACTTCTTGAAAAGCTTCTAGCCAAACTGCGTCCAGGGGCTAGGACGTTCACGCCCAATCGTAGAGATCGATACAGCCGGGTAGGAGGGAGAGTTGCGGACCTCACGCGAACCGGGGGAGCACTTCGCGGCCGAACATTTCCACCGCCCTGTTGGAGTCCTGGTTGGGCATGCCGGGCCACTGGCAGCGTAATATCAGCTCCTGGACGCCCAACTCCTGGTATTTTTTGATTTCGTTGGCGCACTCGCTAGGGCTGCCAATGATGAACCTTCCGTCCAACACCTGCTCGAAGGGAACGTCGATGCGGTCGGCGGCGGGCAGTTCCTGGCTGTGGCCCGAGGCGGCCCGGTCCTGGTATAACCGCTCCACATGGGGTCGGACTATCTCTATGGCCTTTTCCCGAGTTTCCGCGATGAACATCTCCCGCCAGGCGGACATGTAGCCTTCCCTGCCCGTCGCCCTCGCGGCTTCCTGGTAAACTGGCACCTGCTGGCGAAGGGTGGTCAAAGTCGCCCGGGAGCTGATCAGCCAGCCATCGGCCTGCCGGGCCGCCCGAACCACGCCCCGGTCCTGGTTGGCCGCCAGGTACATCCTTGGGTAGGGCTTCTGCAACGGGGTTCCGCCGCCGGGCACGTCTTCCATTTGGAAATGCTGACCGTGGTGGGTAACCCGGCTCTCGGTCCAGAGCTGCTTCATGACCTCCCTTACCTCCCGGAACCGAGAGAGGCGCTCGCCCTTGGGGATTCCGAAGGCGTTGAACTGGAAGTCTCGCCAGCCCAAGGCCGGCGCCAGCACGAACTTGCCGCCGCTGATAACGTCCAGCGTGGCAATTTGCTCGGCGGCCTCCACCGGATGGTACAAAGGTAGCAGTGCGACCATTCCCAACTCCAGGCCGGGAGCCTCCGCCGCCGCCCTGGACAGCAAGAGCATGGGATGGAAGTCGTTGTTCAGGTAGCCGGCCCCGCTCCACAGGGAGTGGAATCCGTACCGCTTGGCCAGGCGCGATTTTTCCAAACGGCCTTCCAGAGCCTCCACACGGGATTCATGGGAAAGGTTGCCGCCGCCCAAGTTGATGCCGAACAACATTTCTTGCTCCGGTTCCCAAAGTCTAGATTACTCGCGATCGCGCGAGGGGGTTAGGTGATCCGTAAGCCCTTGTTCTCGAAGTAATTCCCCCAAACGTCCGTTTGCTCCGGCCGCTGTTGATTTCCGTTTCTGGCACGAGCGGACATCGCCGCTGCCTTGGGACAACCCGCCCGGGGGGCGTCGATTTCCGTTGACGGATCGCGCGCGTTCTCAACCGATTGTCCCTTTAAGTTTGAGCAAGAGGCCGACCATGATCCAAGACGCCCTATCCGAACTCACCGATCCCAGTACGCTGCGCGTCGGCATCAATCTCGGCAACATCCTACTGGTGACGGGCACCAGTCCCACGGGCGATCCGGAAGGGGTCGCACCGGATCTGGCGGCGGCGATCGCTGAGCGCCTTGGCGTCGCTGTGACATACGTTACCTTCGCCACACCGGGCGAAGTTGCTGATGCGGTGGAACGGGACGAATGGGATATCGGGTTGATCGCGGTGGAGCCGAAGCGCGCCGAGTCGATTGCCTTCTGTGACGCCTATGTTGAGATCGAGGCCACGTATCTTGTTCCCGCAAACTCGCCTTTTCAATCCATCGAGGAGGTGGACCAGCCGGGTGTGCGGATCGCAGTATCGGACCGCGCCGCTTACGACCTATACCTGTCGCGCACGTTGAAGAATGCGGAACTGCACCGCGCGAAGGGTCTTGCTGGTTCAATCGACTTGTTCGTGACGGAGAAGTTGGATGCGCTGGCGGGCCTGGTTCCGGCATTGAAGGAAAATGCCGAAACCCTGCCCGGTTCGCGCGTTTTGGACGGGCGCTTTACATCGGTGTTCCAGGCCGTTGGTACAAAACCGGAGAACACCGGCCTCAAAACCTTCGTCGAACAGTTTATCCAGGAAGCCAAAGAGAGTGGATTGGTAGCCGAGCTGATCAAAAAGCATGGCGTCAAAGGCAAACTGCAAATAGCGACCGGGTCTTAAGTTGATATCGCCATCGGGCTGGTCCGTTTCGGGTCAAAGGGAAACCAGCGCTGCCTCACGACCCGTCAATATGCGCGACTGTTGTCCGAATGTATCGCCGGCATCGGCCTCGATCCGTCCCTATTGGTAGGGCTTATCGGCCTCGCTTTCCGCCGTCGCGGGTGGGCGCCCCTGGGAATTGCCAATCCAAGCATGAAAGCATCACGGCGCGGAACGTCAGGCCCCCGGTCAACCGGGTAGGGCTAGCTCCTGGAGCCGCCGGGCCGCGTCCTCGGCCAGCCGGCGGGTGAGATCGCCGGAATTGGTTTCGTAGCAGAGGCCGGCGGCCTGCCCCGACCATAGGTTGGTGAAGTCGCTCGCCCCTCGGGCCTGGGCAGCCGCCTTCAACGGCGCCAACGCGCTGCCGGCCGTCGGGAACGCCGGCGCCAGGTCGGACATGGGCCCGATCTCGCGCATGATCCTGTTCATCACGCCGCGCGCCGGTCCACCGGAGAACAGATTGGTTACGGCGGTGCCATCGTCGCGGGCCGCCCCGAGAGCCGTCCGGTGAAGGTCGGAGATCAGGGATTCCGGGGTGAAAAGGTAGGCCGTGCCAATCTGGGCACCTGCCGCGCCGAGCGCGAAGACCGCCGCGACGCCACGCCCGTCGGCAATGCCTCCGGCGGCGATTACCGGTACCTTCACGGCATCGACGACCTGCGGCACCAGGGCGAAGGTCCCCGCTTGAGTCGCGATATCGTCGGTCAGGAACATGCCACGATGCCCGCCCGCCTCAAAGCCCTGCGCGATGACGGCGCCGCAACCATTGTCCTCAAGCCAGCGGGCTTCCTCGACCGTGGTGGCGCAGCCGAGCACGCGGCAGCCCGCTGCCTTGACGCGGCCAAGCAACGGTTTTGCCGGCAACCCGAACTGAAAGCTCACGACCTCAGGTTTGAGGTCCTCAACGACCTCACACATAGCCTCGTCGAACGGGGCCCGATTGACGGCTGGTGCCGAAGCGGACGCATCCAGTCCGAGTTCCACGTAGTAGGCGGCCAGATGCCGCTTCCATGCAGCGTCGCGGTCCGGGTCGGGCGCCGGCGGCTTGTGACAGAAGAAGTTGACGTTCAGGGGTTTCGTCGTTTGCTCGCGGATGACGCCCATTTCGGCGCGCGCCTTAGCTGCGTCGAGCATGGCGCAAGGGAGCGAGCCCAGCCCGCCGGCCTCGCTCACCGCAATCGCCATAGCCGGGCCGTTTGCCCCCGCCAAGGGCGCCTGGATGATCGGCAAGTCGATGCCGATGAGGTCGAGCAATTCACGATTGGGCCACATGCGATCCCATCCCACTCTTGGCCAAATCAAGGACACCGCAACTTCGGTCGCAAAACATCCAGGGCGAGGGCGCGGAAACAGCCTGCCTTTTCGCTGGCCCGCCAACGTCCGTTTGCGGTCAAAGGAGACTCTGGCGGCCCGAGTATCCCTTCGAAGCCAAGCACATCTCAGAGGGTTCGACCGGGCCACTACTCCTCCGCCCCGAACGTGATGCCTTGGGCGAGCGGGAGGTCGTGGCCGTAGTTGATGGTGTTGGTGGCGCGGCGCATGTAGGCCTTCCAGGCGTCCGAGCCTGATTCGCGGCCGCCGCCGGTTTCTTTCTCGCCGCCGAAGGCGCCGCCGATCTCGGCGCCGGAAGGGCCGATATTGACGTTGGCGATGCCGCAGTCGCTGCCCGCGGCCGAGAGGAACGTCTCGGCCTCGCGCACGTCGGTGGTGAAGATGCACGAGGCGAGCCCTTGGGGGACGTCGTTGTGCATCGCGATCGCATCATCGAGCGAGCCATACCTCATCGCGTAGAGAATGGGCGCGAAGGTCTCGGCGCGTACCGTGTCCGTCTGTGCCGGCATCTCGACGATCGCGGGCGCGGCGTACCAGGCGTCGGGGAACTCGTTGGCGAGAACGCGCCCGCCGCCGAACACCGCGCCGCCCTCGTCCGTAACGCGCGCTAGCGCCTCCTCCATGGCCTCGAACGCCAGCCCATCGATCAGGGGGCCGACGAGCGTCGCCGGCGCGCGCGGATCGCCGATAGCGATGCCGGCGTAGGCGCGCTTGAGGCGGGCGAGCAGGGCATCGGCGATGCTGTTGTGGACGATGAGGCGCCGCAGCGTCGTGCAGCGCTGGCCGGCGGTGCCGACGGCGCTGAACAGGATGGCGCGGACCGCGAGGTCGAGGTCGGCCGAGGGGGCGACGATCATGGCGTTGTTGCCGCCGAGCTCGAGCAGCGAGCGCCCCAGGCGCGCCGCCACCCGCGCCCCGACGGCCCGGCCCATGCGCGTGCTCCCCGTGGCGCTGACGAGGGCGACGCGCGCATCGTCGACGAGGCCCTCGCCGACGCCCGCATCGCCGATCGCGATTTCGAGCAGCCCATTCCGCGCATCACCGAAACGAGTCAACGCGCGCGCGAAGATCTCGCGGCACGCGAGCGCGGTCAGCGGGATCTTCTCCGAGGGCTTCCACACCACCGAATCGCCGCACACGATGGCGAGCGCGAAGTTCCACGACCATACCGCGACGGGGAAGTTGAACGCCGATATGACGCCGACCACGCCGAGCGGATGCCAGGTCTCCATCATGCGGTGATGCGGGCGCTCGGACGCGATGGTCAGGCCGTAGAGCTGGCGCGACAGGCCGACGGCGAAGTCGCAGATGTCGATCATCTCCTGAACTTCGCCGCGGCCCTCCTCGCCGATCTTGCCACCCTCGAGGGTGACCAGCGCACCGAGATCGTCCTTGGCCGCGCGCAGCTCCTCGGCGAACAGGCGGATGAGCTCGCCGCGCCTCGGTGCGGGCACCCCGCGCCAGGCGAGAAAGGCCTCTTGCGCGCGCACGATCTTTGCGCCGACCTGCTCCGGCGCATCGGGCGCGAGCCTCGCGATCAAAGAACCGTCGATGGGTGAGCGAACGACAAGCGCGCCCGCATCGAGCGCCGCCGCGTCGAGCCCGACGGCCGCAAGGACCTGGCGGGCGTCGACCATGAGGTTATCGGCTCGCGCTACACCGGTTGGTTGGAGACGTGCGACGAGGTGACGGTGATCTCGTAGCCGTCGGGCCCGCCCAGCGTGAACCAGGAATGGATGCGCCCGGTCTCGATCTCGGACACGCTCATACCATGCGTCACACAGGTGGCGCGGGCCGCTTTCACGTCGTCCACCATCAGGTCGAACGGCGCCTTGGTGCCGGCCGCCGCCGGCTCCGCGGTTTCGCGCAGTACGAGATGGGTGCCGCCCCGGAGCTCGAGGACGGCGAAATGCTCGTCCGGGTGGATCGAGCGCATGCCCTGTTTGACGAAGAAATCGGTGGCGGCAGGCACGTCGCTCACCGGCAAACTCACATGGCCGATGGCGAGCGCCGGCCGCTCATCTTTCGCTGCTGCCATGGAACCCTCCGTAGCTCTGGCGATGGACACACCAAGCGCTCAGTGTGCCGTAAAGGCGCCGGCCTGTCGATGCGGGCTAGCTCATCAACCGCTTGCGGATGCTCTGCTTGGCCCACATCAACAGCGCGCCCGAAATCACCACGACGTAGCCCACGTCCCACAGCGCGATCCACGACCACTGGCCGCTGAAGGCCATGTGCGACAGGCGCACCGGGTGGAGCAGCGGTAGCGCCTCGGCGACGGGCAGGAGCCAGCCGGGGAAGCGCTCCGCGAGCGGAAAGAACACGCCCGAGAACAGGAACATCGGCGTCAGGAACAGCGTGAAGTAGAAGCTGAACAGATCGACCGTCTTCATCTTCAGCGTAAAGACGATGCCGATCGCGGAAAACAACAGGCCGGCCAGGGGGATCACGAGAACCGCCAGCAGCCCCTGCGGAAGGGTGACGAGGCCAAACAGCGTGGCGACGACAAAGAAGCCACCGCCGTACAGGCCCGAGCGCGTCAGCGCCCACAGCACCTCGCCGATCAGGATGTCGTCGGTGTTGACCGGGGTCGTCAGAACCCCGTCGTAGGTCTTCTCGTACACCATGCGGATGAAGACGTTGAACGTGACCTCGAAGCTCGCGCCGTTCATGGCCGAGACGCACATCAGGCCGGGCGCCAGGAACTCGATGTAGGGAACGCCTGCCATCTCGCGAATGTAGGCGCCGACGCCAATGCCGATCGCCGTGAGGAAGAACACGGGCTCGAAAAAGTTGGGCAGCAGCGTCGTTTTCCAGCTGCGCTGATAGAGCGCTGCATTGCGGCGCCACACCGAAAGCGCGTATGCGACCGATGGAACCATCACGCGCCCTCGCGCAACGCCGTGCCGGTGATCGACAGGAAAACGTCCTCGAGATTGGCCGGGCGAACGACGAACGGGCGCCGGGCGCCGCCGTCGGTGTGGTGGATGCGCTCCACGAGCGCCGTCGAATCGTCGGTGAACAGCATCAGCCGATTGCCGGCGCGCAGTCGTTTGAGCCGGGTGCCGCCACCGTCGACGGCGCCGTCGAACAGGGCCTCTTCCTCACCCTCGGTGCAGTCGACTTCCACCGCCTCGCGCGCGAGATGCTGTTGGATAAGCTGGTGTGGCGCGCCCGCGCTTACCGCCTTGCCGTGATCGATGATGAGCACCCGGTCGCACAGCCGCTCGGCCTCATCCATGTAATGGGTGGTGAGCAACACCGTTGTGCCGCGCGCGCGCAGGTCGCGGATCCGCGACCACAAGACGTGGCGTACGGCCGGGTCGAGGCCCGTGGTCGGCTCGTCGAGGACCAGAACCTCGGGCTCGTTGATCAGCGACATGGCGACCGAAAGGCGGCGCTTGAAGCCGCCGGACAGGGTTCGGGCCAGTGCGTCGGCATGCGAGCGAAGCTCGAGAAAATCGAGCAGCTCCTTGATGCACCGCGTCAGCTGAGCCTCGCCGAGCAGGTAGTAGCGCCCGAAGATCCGCAAATTGTCGCGCGTCGATAGGCTATCGATCAGGACGTTCTCCTGCAGGGTCACGCCGAGGCGGCGGCGCACCGCGCGCGGATCTTTTGCCACGTCGATCCCGAAAACGCGCACCGCCCCGGCCGTCGGTCTGGTGACGCCGTAGATCATGCGCAGCGTCGTCGTCTTGCCGGCGCCATTGGGACCGAGCAGGCCAAAGCAGCCGCCGTGCGGCACGGCGAGGTCGAGCTCATCGACGGCGACGCGCTCACCGAAGCGCTTGGAGACCGCCTCGGCCTCGATGACGATCGATGGCGAGGCGCCGGGTGCGCCGGGTGCGCCGGCGCTATCGGGTTGAGCGTGAGCCAAGAAACGGTCCGTCAGCGCTTGCGGAACTGCTCGGTGCCCCACAGGATGCTCCAGGTCTTGTCGTCGAGCGGAGGCATCTTGTCCTCGAACACGTCCATGCCGCTGGTAACGGCCGGGCGCGCGCCGATTCTCTCGAACCAGCGTACGAGGTTGGGAAAGTCCTCGAGCTTCTGGCCCTGGCGCCCGTGCAGCCGGATCCAGGGAAACACCGCCATGTCGGCGATCGAGTACTCGGCGGCGAGGAACTCGCTCTCCCCAAAGCGCTTGTCGAGCACGCCGTAGATGCGCGCCGCCTCGTTGGTGTAGCGCTCGATGGCGTAGGGAATCTTCTCGCGCGCATAGGCGCGGAAGTGGTGCGCCTGGCCGAGCATCGGGCCGACACTGCCCATCTGGAACATCAGCCACTGCAGGACCTCGGTGCGTGCGCGCGGCTCGGTCGGCAGGAAGCGGCCGGTCTTCTCGGCGAGGTAGATCAGAATCGCCCCCGATTCGAACACCGATAGCGGCCCGCCGGGCGCGTCGCGGTCGACGATGGCCGGGATCTTGTTGTTGGGGCTGATCTTGAGGAACGCGGGCTCGAACTGCTCGCCCTTGCCGATGCGGACCCAGCGCAGCTCATGCTCGAGCCCGGCCTCATCGAGCATGATCTGGACCTTCTGCCCGTTCGGCGTCGACGCCGTGTAGTGATCGATCATCTCGCTCGCCCTTTGCCCCCGCTTCGTGCCGGGCCGGATGCTATCACGGGCCTGCGAAAATGCGCACGGGTGTGACGGCAGTCATAGGTGGGCCCCGGCACTGGTGCTAGGATGGCGCCCATACCCTCTCTCGGTATATCCTCCTCCATGACTTGGAGCCCGCCGCGCGGGC
This sequence comes from Alphaproteobacteria bacterium, assembly GCA_965261735.1. Lineage (GTDB taxonomy): Bacteria > Pseudomonadota > Alphaproteobacteria > SHVV01 > SHVV01. The sequence goes on along the minus strand of OZ253470.1, from coordinate 2,157,933 downwards.
TCCCTTCTTTTTCGGGCGCCCCGCTCTCGCGGCCGGCACGCCGTTGGACTCGCGCAGGGGCGTGACCTTGACTCGCGGCGGGCATGCCCGCGGAGCTTTGAAAGGTGACACAGGACGAGGTCGAGCGCCGACTCACGACGGTCTTCTCCGCCGACGTGGTCGGCTACAGCCGCCTTATGGGCGCCGACGAGGAGGCGAGCCTAAGAACGCTCAACGCCTATCGCGAGGTCCTCGATGGCCTCGTCGCCTCGCACCACGGGCGCGTCGTCAGCTCGGCCGGCGACAGCGTCCTCGCCGAGTTCACGAGCGCCATCGAATCGGTGCGCTGCGCGATCGAGGTGCAGCAGGAACTTGGCGCGCGCAACGCCCCGCTGCCCGAGGGCCGCCGCATGGAGTTCCGCATCGGCATCAACCTCGGCGACGTCATGGTCGGCGGCGACGACATCTTCGGCGATGGGGTCAACGTGGCGGCGCGCCTGCAGGGGCTGGCCGAGCCCGGCGGCATCTACGTCTCGCGCCCCGTGCGCGACCAGATTCGCGGCCGGCGACGATCTCGGCCGCAAGGAGCTCAAGAACATCGCCAAGCCGGTGCACACCTTCCGCCTGCGTCTGCGCGGAGCGGGCGTTGCGGGTGCTGCGGCGGCGGCGCCCGTCGCGGGCGCCAGCGAGAGCGCGGCCGCGGCGGAGCCGGCGCTCCCCGACAAGCCCTCGATCGCGGTGCTGCCGTTCGACAACATGAGCACCGATCCCGAGCAGGAGTACTTCAGCGACGGCATCACCGAGGACATCATCACGGCCCTGTCGAAGCTCTCGGCCCTGTTCGTCATCGCCCGCAACTCCGCGTTCGCCTACAAGGGCAAGTCCGTCAACGTCCACGACGCGGGGCGCGAGCTCGGCGTGCGCTACGTGCTCGAGGGCAGCGTGCGCAAGGCCGCCAACCGGGTGCGCATCACCGCGCAGCTTATCGACGCCTCGACCGGCGGTCACCTCTGGGCCGACCGCTACGACCGCGACCTCGAGGACATCTTCGCGGTCCAGGACGAGGTCACGCGCGAGATCGTCGAGGCGCTCAAGGTGAGGCTCGACGAGGGCGCCGGAGATCGGGATCGAAAGCCTCGACGAGATCGACGCGCTGCTCGCCAAGCCGTTTCCAGAGGAATACCGCCACCGGCTCTACAAGTACGTCTGGACGAGGACAGCAACGGAAAGCTGGTACCAACCCGAAGATCCCCAGCCGATCGACAGCTGTCTGGCGCGATCGTGTCCCGCGGAGTGGTGTAAGAGCGTTGCGCTCTACGCGGCTCCCGGCGGGTAGGGCCGGGACGTTCAGGCTGCCACGGTGGGCAGCGTGATGGGGACACCATCGCTCAGCGGAGCGATGGATTCCAGCGTCATGTATCTCCTTGAGACGGCCCACTCGTCGTTCTGCTCGAGAAGGATGGCGCCGACGAGCCGTGTGATGGCGGCTTCGTTGGGAAAGATACCGACGACGTTGGTGCGACGCTTGACCTCGGCATGGAGCCGTTCGATCGGGTTTGTGGAGTGCAATTTCTGGCGGTGCTCCCTGGGGAAGCTCATGTAGGCGAGGACGTCGTGCTCGGCTTCGTCCATGAGAACTGCCAGCTTGGGCACCTTGGGCCTGAGCTGGTCGGCGACCTGGCGCCACTGGACCTTCGCGCTGTCGGCGTCCTCCTGGGCGAAGGCGGTGGCGACGAAGGCGGAGACGACGCGCCGGCCCTGGCGGCCGGCATGGGCCAGCAGGTTGCGGGCGAAGTGCACGCGGCAGCGCTGCCATGTGGCGCCGAGGATCCGGGTCGCGGCGGCCTTCAGGCCCTTGTGGTCGTCGGAGATCACGAGCTTCACGCCGCGCAGCCCGCGCCGGGCCAGCGAGCGCAGGAACTCGGTCCAGAAGGTCTCGGCCTCTGACGCGCCGATCGCCACGCCCAGGACCTCGCGGCGGCCTTGGTCGTTGACGGCCACAGCCACGGTCACCGCGACCGAGACGATGCGTCCGGTCTGGCGCACCTTCACGTAGGTGGCGTCGAGCCACAGATAGGGCCAGTCGCCCTCCAGCGGTCGATCGAGGAAGCCGTTGACCTTATCGTCGATCTCGCCGCACAGCCTGGAGACCTGGCTCTTGGAGGCGCCCGACATCCCCATCGCCTGAACCAGATCGTCGACCGAGCGGGTCGACACCCCCTGGATGTAGGCCTCCTGGATCACCGCAGCCAGCGCCTTCTCGGCCATCCGCCGCGGCTCCAGGAAGCCCGGGAAGTAGCTTCCCTTCCTCAGCTTCGGGATCTTCAGCTCGACCGTGCCGGCCCGCGTCTCCCAGGACCGGTCGCGGTAGCCGTTGCGATGGGTGATACGATCCGCCGAGCGCTCGCCGTGCCCGGCGGCCGGTCAGGCCCTCAACCTCCAGTGCCATCAGCCGCTCGGCCGTGAAGCCGATCATCTCGCAAAGCAGATCGGCATCGGAGTTCTTCTCCAAAAGCGCGCGCAGGGTCATCATGTCCTGGGTCATCGTGGTTCTCCTTCGGGTCAGGTTGGTTTGCACTAGCCCAACCCTAAACCGGAACCGCGATGGCCTCCGCTGTGGATAGCCGGCTTGCCTACGCCAGACTCTCGGCGGTCGCTACGGCAAGCCGCCTACCCACAGCTAACAGAGGCTCCAACAACTCCTACACCACGTCCTGGGACACGACCCGCGTTCCCGGTCCTACGCGGGATGTGAGGTGGCCCCGGAAAATCGGACAGGTTTTTAAGGTGTATTCCGCCGACTGAGGAGGGATACGCGATGAGTAAGAGACGCAGGTTTTCCGGGGAGCTGAAGGCGAAGATCGCGCTTGAGGCGCTTCGTGGCGACCGGACGCTTCAGGAGATCGCCTCGCAGCACCAGGTTCATCCGAACCAAGTGAGCACATGGAAGCGGCAGGCGATCGATGGTCTTGGCGAAGTGTTTTCGAACGGGGGCGAGCGCCGCCGTCGGGACCATGAGAGCGAGATCCGTGATCTTCACGCGAAGATCGGCGAGTTGACGGTGGAGCGGGATTTTTTGTCTCGAGGGTCCGGTCGATGAGCCGGGCCGAGAGGCGAACGATGGTGATACGCGCTCACCCGGCGCTGAGCTTGAGCCGTCAATGCCGTTTGCTGTCGATCGGACGCTCCTCGCTCTATTACACGCCCAAGGGCGAGAGCCCGGAGACCCTGGCGCTGATGCGGCGCATTGATGAGTTGTTCCTGAAGTATCCGTTCTACGGCGCCCGTCAGATGGTCCGTCATCTACGCCGCGAGGGCGTGCGCGTCGGTCGTCGCCGGGCCGGTCGTCTGATGCGCCTGATGGGGCTTCAGGCGATCTATCGGGCGCCGCGCACCAGCGATCCGCATCCCGAGCACCGGGTCTACCCCTATCTGCTCAGAGGCTTGACGATCGAGCGGGCGAACCATGTCTGGTGCGCCGACATCACCTACATCCCGGTGCGGCGCGGCTTTCTTTACCTGGTGGCGATCATGGACTGGGCCAACCGGCATGTGCTGGCTTGGCGTCTGTCGAACACCCTGGATGCGGGCTTCTGCACAGACGCGCTCGACGAGGCGCTGGCCCGCCATGGCACGCCGGAGATCTTCAATACCGACCAGGGCAGCCAGTTCACCGGCTTCGCCTTCACCGGGCGCTTGCGGGAGACCGGCATCCGGATCTCGATGGACGGCAGGGGCCGGTGCCTGGACAACATCTTCATTGAGCGGCTGTGGCGCTCGCTCAAATACGAGGCCGTCTATCTGCGCGAGCTCGCCGACGGCTTCGAGGCCCGGCGCGTCATCGGCGAGTGGATCGACTTCTACAACACCGAGAGGCCGCACTCGGCGCTCGGGGGGGAAACGCCGGCCGAGGCCTACCGCGGCGCCCCGCCTGTGGATATGATGGACAAGCCGCTACGCGCCTTGCCCACATCCCCACAGGCGCAACAACAACGGCAAGGAGATCGATGCAAAGGGATTCTGGCGGCATGAACGACAACTGGAATACACCTTAATCAAGCCGCCAAGCTGTCCGACAAACCGAGGCCACCTCAATGCGCCTCGAACGCTCGCTACTACTGAGCGCAAGGGTTCGCGGCATCGGCCCCACCGTCGATAACCCTGGAAACCAATGCGCCCAAGGCGTTGAGAGGCGAGGCCGCCACGACACCGACGCTCGTCGCGGCCGCACCCACGGGGTTTATTTCGATCTTCGGCGAGACCAGAGGCCTGCTCATTGCAAACGGTGTCGCGAGTTTTATGAGCTGACGGTTCTTCGTTTCGGGTCGAAACTCAAGTCGGATCTGTTCCTCCTTAAGGTCAATCTGGCCCGTCCCAAATACACGAACGTCCGGCGTCGCCAACACGAGCCCTCTGCGCCACCAAGGGCTGGCAGGTCGCCGCGACCTACATCGAACCAGGCGCGAGCGCCACAGATGATCGGCGCCCGGTGTTCCAGCGCATGATCGAAGATGCGCATCGCTCCGACCGCCCGGTCGACCTCATCATCGTCCACAGCCTGTCGCGCTTCTTCCGCGACCTGATCAGCTTCGGCCCCGCAGCCCTGGCAGCCGCTCTGGCGGCAGGCCGGGATCCGGTGCCCTCTTCCGTCGAGGGTTGGTGGGCCGGGCAGGACTCGGGATCACTAATGAAATCAACAAGTTAGGTGTCCCAGCCGCCCCAAACAGGGGCATTTATTATAAAGACGAATTTCGCGCGTGTCCCAACCTGCCCAACCGGCCCGAGGCCAGCAACCCACCCGGCCTGTGGTGGCGGTTTTTGCCCGAGTATCCCCCCGAGTCCAGCAATCCCTTATTGGATGCGTGGCTATCAACCAACGACCCAACCGCCTGGATTCAGGCGCTTGGGGAGATCGAAGCGCGCGAAGCCGGCACAACGCTTTCGCAGCTAGAAGCGCGCGCGGAGGCGGAGTTGGAGGCGGACGATGGCTAGCGCCCGGGCGACCGAAATTCAAGGCGACGCGCGGGCGGCCCTGACGGCCCTGGCAGACGCCGGCGCACATTTTGTTCTGTGCTGGCTGAACAAGAAGGCCATGTGGAAGAAATGGCAAAAGCCGCAAAACGCGGCGCCCCTCGACAGGGTTTTAAGGCACACCAAACTGGTCGGAGTAATGCCCGCTTCTCTCGGCTGCGTCGTGATCGACGTGGACTACGGCGGCGACGAGGCGGCCGACGAAGTTGTCGAGCGGTTTGGCCTCCCACTGGCCAAGCTGCCGTCGAGGCAAGCGGGTCGCTGGCACCTTTGGTACCGATGCCGTGACGCCGCCGACGTTCACAATAAGCAGTGGCGAGACGGCGACATTCGCGGCGGCTTTGGGCATGCGATTTTGTGGGACGCTGGCGCAGTCGCGGCGGCCCTGGCCGAGCCGTCGCACTCGCTGCGCAACCTTAATTTGGCCGACCTCGCCCAGCTGCCCCCCAAACCCAAGGAGCAGTCCGGCGTGCCCGAGGTCGGCAATCGCAACAACACGCTCAATCGGAAGGTCTTCCTGGCGACCATCAACGGTGCGCCCATCGAGGGGCATGTTGAAACCGCGCGCCAAGCGGGGTTGCCGGAGCGCGAGATTGCGGAAACGGTCAAAAGCGCCGTAGCGGCCGGCAAGCGGCAGGGCGCGCGGACACCCGTTGACAACGCCCGCACGCCGGCCGGCCTGGCGTTCTGCCTGGCGAGCCTGGGCATCGAACTGCAACTAAACACCCGTGCAAAACGCTACGAATATCTCCTCGGCGGCAAGTGGGAGGTCGCCGACGACGAGCGCGATGCTTGGTTGCGCCATGAGATTGCGGGGAAATTTTTAACAAAGGGCGGGTCGAACGCGGTGATGCCGCTTAAGTTTTCGCCCGACGTGTTCCTCGACCTCCGCCGCGCCCTCGGCAACGGCCTGCGGCGCGACCCCTTCCGCGATTGGCTGGAGACGCTTCCCCCGTGGGATGGCGTTCAGCGGATTGACGGGCTGCGTACGAATCTGTTCGGGGCCGAGGACGACCCGCTGACCCGCTGGGCATCTTCGTACATCGGCATCGGCGCGGTCCAGCGGGCGCACGAGCCTGGGTGCAAACTCGACGAAGTGCCCGTCCTCCTCGGCGAGCAAGGCGTCGGCAAATCCGCGTTTCCGAGGAACTGGTTCACTGAGTGGCAGCACGAGTGGCACGGCGACGCCGTAGACCTGGGCGCGAGGCCGAAGGAGCAAGCGGAGCAGCTTGCCGGCAAGGTCGTTGTCGAGTTGTCGGAAATGACCGGCATTCGCAAGGCCGAACTTGAGCGGCTCAAAAGTTTCTTATCGCGGCAAGATGATGGACAATTCCGCCACGCCTACGCGCGGGCGGCCGTACCCAGCCCGCGCGGTTGCGTGTTCATCGGCACAACGAACGATTCCGAGTGCCTGCCCAACGACCCGTCCGGAAATCGCCGGTTCGTTGTGGTGGAGCTAGCGCGTGGTTGCGATGTTTCGGCCGCGTCCGTTGACCGCAATCAGTGGTGGAGCGAGGCGCTGGCGCGCTACAAAAAAGGCGAGCGCGCCAATCTGCCGCGCGACCTTCACACACTGGCGGCGGAGCGCGCCGAGGATCACCGGGACCGCGACGCCGGAGAGGACGATGTTCGCGCGGCTGCCACGATGTGCCTCGTTGACAACCCGGAGGGTTTCTCGCTGGAGGAGCTGCGCAACGAGCTACGCCGAGGGGACCCCGAGTGGGACTTGCGGCTGGATCGGGCGCTCCAGATGAGACTCGCGGCCGCCCTAAAAAAGGGGCTTATAAGCTTGTATTGACATGGGCCCATGAATCCCTATATTCAGAGCATAGGGAGACGAGATCAATGGCCCATCAATCCCCAGGAAAATCAGACCGTGAAGGCATCACTCTAGTGCAGCTTTGCGACATGTTTCCCACCGAGGGAAGCGCGCGCGAGTGGTTTGAGGCCCGTGTCTGGCCAAGCGGTAGGCATTGCCCCCACTGTGGGAGCACACACACCCACGAGGCCGGCCATAACAACATGCCCTATCGGTGCTCGGACTGTCGCGGCTACTTCTCGGTCAAGACCGGGACAGTGATGCACAAGTCGCATATCCCTCTCCGCAAGTGGGTCTTTGCTATCTACTTGCACCTAACCAGCCTCAAGGGCGTGTCGAGCATGAAGCTACACCGGGATATCGGGGTTTCCCAGCCCGCCGCGTGGTTCATGCTGCAACGCATCCGCAAGGCGTGGGAAGGAGACGACAAGCTATTCGCCGGGCCGGTCGAGATCGACGAAACCTATTTCGGCGGCAAGGAAAGCAACAAGCACTCCAGAAAGAAACTCCGGGCTGGCAGGGGCGGCGTCGGCAAAGCTGCTGTCGTGGGCGCGAAGGATCGGAAGACCAACAAGGTCAAGGCAAAGGTCGTTGAGAATACCGACGCCAAGACCCTACAGAAGTTCGTCGCAGACAGCGCCGCCGATGGCGCAACCGTCTATACCGACGACGCGAAGGCCTACAAGGGCATGCCCTTCGACCATGAGAGCGTCCGCCACAGCGTTGGCGAGTACGTCCGGGACATGGCCCATACCAACGGCATCGAGAGCTTCTGGTCGATGCTGAAGCGAGCCCACAAGGGCGTCTACCACAAGATCAGCCCGAAACACCTGCAACGCTATGTTGACGAGTTTTCCGGTCGCCACGGTGTCCGCGAGCAAGACACAATCACGCAGATGCAGAACATCGTTGCCGGAATGGTCGGCAAACGGTTGATGTACCGGGATCTCGTAGCCGACTAAGACACCATTTTTCTCTCCTAGATTCCACTAAGTCCTTGGCATTCTTGTAGATTCTGCGACGGTTCCTTCATCAAGGAGGAACCGATGGAAAAACCCGACTGGCCGCGAGTTCGCATTCCCATCCCGCCCTGTCCGCCCGGACTGTCCCTTGAAAAGACAGAGCAAGCAACGCTGGCCATATGCCAGCCGCTTTGGGACGCTGGAAAGATTCCCGTCATCGGATGGGGGGGCGAGTTCGACGGAACCGAATTGCATCCCCCCACACAGCAATAACGCCTACGAAGCGTCGAGATTTGATATGAGATCGTATCCATCAGGGGTTATCCTGAGGCCACCGCCCGGTACGTGCTCCAAGTACCCGAGGTTGATGAAGTTATTCGGGCTTAAGTGGTGTGACTGGATGTTCCGCATAATCTGTTCCCAGCGTTGCTCGCCGGGTCGGCTAGGGGAGTCTTCCATGTCGCCATCCGTCAAGTCGACGTAATGGGGGATGGCTGCTCTGAGTTCTTCTTGGCTATCCGGTTAACGCCCATGACCGCTACATGTAGGGTGCCGCCACTCTCCCGAGTAAAGCTCGGCATAGGTTGGAGCAGAGGTGTCGCCCGCGATGCCGAGCAATGAGCGGAAGGCGTTGAACGGGTAGAACCGCCTGTTGAAGCGGAAGGTGAACTCGTTGAGGTAGGCTTGTAGGTGCTGGTGGCTAACGCCGTGGTGGATACCGATCAGCCACGTCTTCAGGTTGGCGAAAATCAGATGGATGATCGGCAGGTATTGCTCGGCAACCTCTGGATCACCACACTCGGCAACAGCGAAGTGCTCATAGCCGCGCTTACCGAGGCCAGCATAGCCGCTCCAATCGTCAGTAACGATCAGCGATCGCGGCGCGACGGTGCTCTCGACGAACCCACAGAGCGACTCGGCGCTACGGTCGAGCACGACGGCGAGCCGAACGCGTCCGGCATAGCGTCCGTCTTTCCGGTTGTCGAGCTTGGTGCCCGGCTTTCGATGACGCACCTCGATGGCACAGGAGACGGGAACCTTGTGGTGAACACCACGGCCTTCCCCACGCGTTCGCCCGCCAACCCAGGTTTCGTCCACCTCAACATGGTTCTTGGGCTGTCCACCGATCCTGTCTTGGTTGGGCCGCACCATGCCCGAGCGGAGCTTGTGGAGAATTTGAAAGGCCGTCTCGTAGCGCGAAAGACCAAGTTGCCGCTGAAACTGCACGGCGGACATGCCGGGCGTCTGACTGGCGACCAGATAAGCGGCCCAGAACCAGACGTTCAGCGGAGTGTGGCTACGCTCCATCACTGTTCCCACCGTCAGCCCGGTGTTCTGGCGGCACTTGCGGCAGCGCAAAGCCGTCTCCCCAGCGGGCTTTCTCCAGGTAGGCGGCGCAGGCCGCATCATCGGGGAAAAGTCGCTGGAACTCGGGTAGCGAATGCGGGAATGGGAGATCGGCGCGGTCGAGAACATCCATGGCGCGCTCCCCTATATCCGGTTTGCGCCCATTCTAGCCCTAGTGGGTGTGGGTGTAAACCGGATAGGAAAGGAACAAACCAAACGGGGAACGATCGAGGCGCGTACCATGTTCGAACGGGCGCTAGCGCTCGACCCCGGCTACAGTCAGGCCTATGCCGGTTTAGCCCATTCCCATCACCGCGATGTCGTCTTCGGTTATGGCGAAGATCGGGCCGAATCTTCGCGCCTCTGCATCGCGGCCGCGCAACGGGCCGTGGCGCTCGACGACGATGACGCTTGGGCCCACGTCATCCTCGGCTTGGCGCTCGCCCGGGCTGGTCGGTTCGAACTCGCCGCTGCGCAATCCATGCGCGCCATGGAACTCGATCCGACCGGCGCCGGTCGGATCGCCTATGGCGTCCAACTCATCTATCTAGGCCGGCCGGGCGAAGGCATTCCCTACATCGAGCAGGGGCTCGAAATCAGTCCAAAGGACCCCTACAATCACTTCTTCATGACGCGGCTGGCCGGCGCGCACATGCAATGCCGAGACTACGAAAAGGCAGTCGAATGGGCGCAGAAGGCGATCGGCCGACGGGCGGACCACCTCGATGCTCATGTCGTTCTAGCCGCGAGCTTCGGCCATCTGGGTCAGGAATCGGAGGCTGAGGAGGCTCTCGGCGGGTGCCGTCGCATTCAACCGGAACTCGCGACGAACTGGCACGGCGGCTGGTTTTACTTGGCTCCCGATGAGCTCGATCACGTGCTCGACGGCCTTCGCAAGGCCGGACTGGGCGCGTGACGCCAGCGCGGCCGCGCCGGGCCGCCTACGCGAGCCCGGCCGGGGCGTGAAGCGGCGGCTTCTTCTCCAGCCCGGCGACGGTCTTCTGATCGTAAATCTGCTGCCACATGCGGTAGGAGAAGTTGGTCTCGGTATCCGCGTTGATCTCGGGCGCGACGCATGTCACCGCCTCGCCGCCACGATAGAGGCCGCGCACGTTGCGCTTGTCGACGATGACGCCGATGTCGGCGAGCGGGTCGCCCTCGAAGGCCACGATATCGGCGAAGTAGCCGGGTGCCAGCGTGCCGGGCCGAGCGTCCGCCGGGAATAAATCGCCGGGTAGCGAGGTCCCGGCGCGCAGGCTCTCGGCTGGGGTCAGCCCGCAGTAGTCGACCAGGAGCTTCATCTCGAGCGCGTGCCACTCGCCGAAGGGAACGCAGGCGAACCCGGCGTCGCTGCCGGCGATGATCGGCACGCCGGCCTCGTATGCCTTGCGCATCGAGGCGACGGTACGGGCCCACTCGTCCAGGCCGCGCGCGGTGAATTGGTAATAGTTGTCGGTCGGCTGGGTAAAGCAGGTGAAGCTGTAAATGAGCGCGAGCTGTGGACACAGGGCGGTGCCGCTCTCGAGCAGCGCATCGACCACCTCGTCGGTGACGTCGGCGGCGTGGTTGATCACGCGGGCACCGGCGCGCGCACCGTAGAGCAAGCCCTGGGTACCCTTGGCATGCACCTTCACCCACTTGCCCAGCCGTTGGGCTTCTCGCGCCAGCCGCAGCGTCTCGCCCTCGCTGAAGGCGGCGGCGAGCCCGCCCTCGAAGTTGAGCTGACGGCCGTCGAGGCCGAGTTTGACGCAGTCGACCCCGTCCTTGACCATGGTGCGGATGGACTCGAGCGCGCCGTCGATCGAGGTCGCCAGCAGCCGCAGCGAGTAGGGGTTGTTGAACCAGCTCGGGTACATATCGGGTGCGCCTTGGCGCGTCGTCAGGAAGCCGCCGGAGCACATCATGCGTGGCCCCGGAAACAGCCCGGCATTGATCGCATCGCGTACCGCCAACGAAACGCGGCCGGTGGTGCCGCCGTCGATCATGCCGGTATAGCCGGCCGAAAACATGCGCTGGGCATTGACCAGGCCGCGCAGCGCGCGAAACTCGAGCGGCGCATAAATGTCCATGTTCTCCTCGGCCTGGGCGTTGCCGGCGTGGACATGGACGTGCCCGTCGATCAGTCCAGGCATGACGAAGTGCGCGCTGTGGTCGATCAGGGAGTCGCCGGGACCCGGCTCGGGCGCCGAGGCGGTCGGGCCGACATGGGTGACGCGGCCGTCCTCGGCCACGACGGTGTGGTCGGCGAGCGCCTGCTCGTCGCGCCCCGTAAAGAGCTTGCCGCAGCGGAAGAACGCGGCCATGAGAGCCCCCGCCCCTATGGATGAAGGGAGACAAAAAGCATAGCACCGTGCCGACCACGGGGGCCACTGCCGTGTAGACCGCGCGGCTGCCGGGCGTACAATGCGAAAGATCAACCAGCGACGGTGACCGACATGGCCTATGACCTCAAGATCATCGGCGGCACCATCCTCGATGGGACGGGCGCACCCGGCTACCGCGGCGATGTGGCGATCGAGGACGGTCGCATCGCCGCCCTCGGTGAAGTCGACGGCGTCGCGGACGCGACCATCGATGCCGCCGGCCGTGTCGTGTGCCCCGGCTTCATCGATTTGCACACCCACTACGATGCGCAAATCACCTGGGACCCGACCATCTCGATCTCGCCCTGGCACGGCGTCACCACGGCGCTGATGGGCAATTGCGGCTTCTCGGTCGTGCCCACCCGGCCCGAGCACCGCGACTTGATCCTGCGCACCCTCGAGCGCGTCGAGGGCATGAACCTGGCCGTGCTACGGACCGGTATCGACGCCGACTTTCCGCTCCACGACTTCGCCGCCTACCTCGATGCCATCGAGCGCCGCGGGGTTCTCGTCAACGTCGCCTTCTCGGTCGGCCACACCGCGGTGCGGCTCAACGTCATGGGTGAGGACGCGGTCGAGCGCGCCGCCAACGCCGAGGAGATCGAGGCCATGCGCGATCTGGTTCGCGCTGCCCGCAAGTCCGGTGCCATGAGTTTCACGACCTCGCTTTCGCTCGGCCAGTTCGCCTACGACGGACATCCGATCCCGAGCCGGCTGGCCGACTTCGACGAAATCGACCAGCTCGCCGGGGCCTTCGCCGAGGCCGGCGGCGGCATGATGCAGGCGTCGATCGGGAAGCTCGAATGGCTGGAGAAGTTCAACGAGATCGTCGGCCGGCACGACCTTACATTCAGCTGGACCGGGATCCTCTCGGGGCTCACCGGACCCGGCTCCCACCGGCAGTACCTGGCCGACGCGCACGAGGTCCAGGCCAGCGGCTTGAAGGTATTCCCGCAGTTTTCACCGCTCCCGGTCGAGTTCGAGTTCGACTTCGAGGTGCCGGTGCCATTCGAGCGCCGCGAGTTCCTGGCCGCGAGCATGAAGGCCGACCGTGCCGGCAAGTGCCGGATTTATCGCGACCCCGAGTTCCGCCGCGCATTCCGGGAAGACAAGCCCGATCGCATGGATGCATCGCTGCAGGGATGGACCGAGCGCACGGTTATCGTCGACGTGCCCGACGAGCCCGACCTCGCCGAGCGTCCACTGGCCGAGGTCGCGCGCGAGCGCGGCGTCCATCCCATAGACCTGGCGCTCGATCTCTCCGCCGACAGCGATCTCAAGGCCAAGTTCCGCCTCCCCGTCCTCAACTACGAAGAGGACGAGGTCGGCGAGATCCTGCAGGACCCCGTGGGCGTCGTCGCCTTCTCCGACGCCGGCGCCCATGCGAGCCAGCTCTGCAACGTTCACTACACGACCCACATCCTGCAGCACTGGGTCCGCGAGACCGGTACGCTGTCGCTCGAGCGCGCGGTCCAGATGCTGACTGGCCGCCCGGCCGAGGTCGCGGGCTTCGCCGACCGCGGTCGCCTGGCGCCTGACCTGCAGGCCGACGTGGTCGTGTTCGATCCGGAGACCGTGGGCGCGGGGCCGCTCAAGCGCGTGTTCGACTTACCCGCGGGGGGCGATCGCATCGTTTGCGAGGCGGTCGGAATCGACGCCGTGATCGTGGACGGCACCGTGATCCGGCGGGACGGCGAGGACATGCCGGTGACCGGCGGCCGCTACCCGGGCCGCGTACTACGCGCGGGCTGATCGGCCGGACCGATCGCGCGACTTAGCTGTGCGAGCATCGCTCCATGCGGTAGACGCTCGATCTCCGCCGCCAAGCCGACAAGCAACCAGTCGGAGGATAACCATGCGTACCCACTCCTCGACCGCACTATCGGTCGTTGCTGCCGCCATTGTGGCGGCATCCAGCGTTGCCGCGGCCCCGTACGATGCGGAGCTGAAGCAGCGCTACGAGGCAGCCAAGGCCGAAGGCAAGGTCGTCATGTACAGCGTCGAATCGATCGAGCTCATCCAAGAGCTCGCCGATGCCTTCAAGGCCCGCTTCCCGGGAATCGATTTCGACTTCTTCCGCGGCGACAGTACGCAGATCGCCCAGCGCTTCGAAGCCGAGGCGGCGGCGGGTCGGCACCTGTCGGACGTGCTCATGCTCACGGCCACCGACAGCGAAAACATGACCAGGGACGGGCTGCTGCTGGACACCAACTCGCCGGTTGCCAAGAGCTATCCCGCCGGCGGCCTGCGCCGCCTACCTGGAGAAAGCCCGCTGGGGAGACGGCTTTGCCTGCCCGCACTGCGGCACGGCGGGAGAGCCGTTCCACTTTGAAAACCGCCCTGGCGAGACGGCCTTTCAAATTCTCCACAAGCTCCGCTCGGGCATGGTGCGGCCCAACCAAGACAGGATCGGTGGACAGCCCAAGAACCATGTTGAGGTGGACGAAACCTGGGTTGGCGGGCGAACGCGTGGGGAAGGCCGTGGTGTTCACCACAAGGTTCCCGTCTCCTGTGCCATCGAGGTGCGTCATCGAAAGCCGGGCACCAAGCTCGACAACCGGAAAGACGGACGCTATGCCGGACGCGTTCGGCTCGCCGTCGTGCTCGACCGTAGCGCCGAGTCGCTCTGTGGGTTCGTCGAGAGCACCGTCGCGCCGCGATCGCTGATCGTTACTGACGATTGGAGCGGCTATGCTGGCCTCGGTAAGCGCGGCTATGAGCACTTCGCTGTTGCCGAGTGTGGTGATCCAGAGGTTGCCGAGCAATACCTGCCGATCATCCATCTGGTTTTCGCCAACCTGAAGACGTGGCTGATCGATATCCACCACGGCGTTAGCCACCAGCACCTACAAGCCTACCTCAACGAGTTCACCTTCCGCTTCAACAGGCGGTTCTACCCGTTCAACGCCTTCCGCTCATTGCTCGGCATCGCGGGCGACACCTCTGCTCCAACCTATGCCGAGCTTTACTCGGGAGAGTGGCGGCACCCTACATGTAGCGGTCATGGGCGTTAACCGGATAGGCAAGGGTACAACTACGGCCTGAACACGGTCGGCTTCGCCTACAACACCGACCTCGTGAAGCCGAGCGAGGCGCCCAAGACCTGGGAGGACCTGCTCGATCCCAAGTGGAAGGGCAAGGTCGGCATGCAGGACCCGAAGTCCGGCGGCGGCGGCGCCCACGCCTGGGTGGCGCGGATGTACCAGGTCTACGGCGAGGAGAGGTGGTTCGAGTTCATGGACAAGAATGGGCGGCCAGATCGGCAAGTTCGGCCGCTATTTCCCGATCCGCGAATCGCTCGCCTCGGGTGAGATCGCGATCCAGCTCGCCGCCTATCCCGACTACACCGAGCCCCTGAAGATCAAGGGCGCGCCGATCGACTGGGGTACGCCGACGCCGATGTTCTTCGTCGGCCTCACCGTTCAGGCGAACAAGTCGGCACCGCACCCGAACGCGGCTCGCCTCGTCGTCGACTTCATCCTGACACCGGAGGCGCAGGAGATTATTGGCGGCACCGGCAAGATCCCCGCGGATCCTGCCAACCGCCCGGGCGGCTTCGCCCGCCTCAACGACGCGATGATGGAGCCGATGGACGCGAACCGGCTATGGAGCATCCATTCCAAGGACTGGTTCAACGAACGCATCCGCAAGTACTTCGCGGCGGGACGCTAGCCGCATAGCGGAAGCGGGAACGGGGCGGCGCTCGTCCGTCGCCTCGTCCCGTGGCCTTGCCCGACTGGCCAATATTTGCCTGAGTAAGTTTTCGGTCACCCCCTCCCAACCCTCCCCCATCAAGGGGAGGGCTGACGAAATCGGCATCGCACCACAAATCCCCCTCCCCTGGTGGGAGGGGGCAGGGGGAGGGGGACGAAGTAATGAGTTACTTTCCTTTCCAACCAAGCTTGCCTATCCGGTTAACGCCCATGACCGCTACATGTAGGGTGCCGCCACTCTCCCGAGTAAAGCTCGGCATAGGTTGGAGCAGAGGTGTCGCCCGCGATGCCGAGCAATGAGCGGAAGGCGTTGAACGGGTAGAACCGCCTGTTGAAGCGGAAGGTGAACTCGTTGAGGTAGGCTTGTAGGTGCTGGTGGCTAACGCCGTGGTGGATACCGATCAGCCACGTCTTCAGGTTGGCGAAAACCAGATGGATGATCGGCAGGTATTGCTCGGCAACCTCTGGATCACCACACTCGGCAACAGCGAAGTGCTCATAGCCGCGCTTACCGAGGCCAGCATAGCCGCTCCAATCGTCAGTAACGATCAGCGATCGCGGCGCGACGGTGCTCTCGACGAACCCACAGAGCGACTCGGCGCTACGGTCGAGCACGACGGCGAGCCGAACGCGTCCGGCATAGCGTCCGTCTTTCCGGTTGTCGAGCTTGGTGCCCGGCTTTCGATGACGCACCTCGATGGCACAGGAGACGGGAACCTTGTGGTGAACACCACGGCCTTCCCCACGCGTTCGCCCGCCAACCCAGGTTTCGTCCACCTCAACATGGTTCTTGGGCTGTCCACCGATCCTGTCTTGGTTGGGCCGCACCATGCCCGAGCGGAGCTTGTGGAGAATTTGAAAGGCCGTCTCGTAGCGCGAAAGACCAAGTTGCCGCTGAAACTGCACGGCGGACATGCCGGGCGTCTGACTGGCGACCAGATAAGCGGCCCAGAACCAGACGTTCAGCGGAGTGTGGCTACGCTCCATCACTGTTCCCACCGTCAGCCCGGTGTTCTGGCGGCACTTGCGGCAGCGCAGGACGCCAGGGCGGTTTTCAAAGTGGAACGGCTCTCCCGCCGTGCCGCAGTGCGGGCAGGCAAAGCCGTCTCCCCAGCGGGCTTTCTCCAGGTAGGCGGCGCAGGCCGCATCATCGGGGAAAAGTCGCTGGAACTCGGGTAGCGAATGCGGGAATGGGAGATCGGCGCGGTCGAGAACATCCATGGCGCGCTCCCCTATATCCGGGTTGCGCCCATTCTAGCCCTAGTGGGTGTGGGTGTCAACCGGATAGGCAAGCAACCAAGCAACCAAGTACTAGCGGGCGCGCCCGGCCAGATAGTCCTTGAGGACGACGGCGCTGTTGCGCTCCGTATCGCGAGCGGCGAAGACGAAGCTGATCGGGACGGCGGCGCACAAGGCCTCGAGTTCCGCTACGCCGGCGGCGTTGGCCGCGAGCTCGGCGCGATAGCGCGTGGTGAACTCGGGCCAGCGCTCGGGCTCGTGGCTATACCAGCGCCGCAGGGCCGGGCTCGGTGCGATGTCCTTGAGCCAATGGTCGATGCGTGCCTTCTCCTTCGTCACGCCGCGCGGCCACAAGCGCTCGACGAGAATGCGCACCCCGTCGGTGCTGGAAGGCGCGTCATAGGCGCGCTTGAGAGAAATATCGAAACGCCCGCGACCCATTCCGGTCCGCCAGTCAGCTTGGCGCCAGATCGGGTAGCCCGGCGATCGTCCGGGTGGCGTTGATGCTGTCGCGCACGCGCTCGGCGAGCGGCGGGAGGCGATAGCCGAACTCCTCGCGGGCCCTCGTGTGGTCGTAGTCGTAGGAGAGGCCGTAGCCGGTCGACGTGGCGACGGGGTCGAACGAGATCTCGGCCGAGGGAATCAGTTCACGGACAATGTCGGCGAGGCGCTCATAGCTCACGACCTCACCACCGGTTAGATAGGCCGCGTGGCGTATGCTCGGCGCTGTGGCGAGCAGGAAAAACAGCTCGGCGACGTCGTCCACATAAACGAGAGCGGCCCTCGCTTTCGGCCGCGCCGGCACGCGAACCGGGCGGCCGAGCGCGGCCTCGTTGATCATCTGCGCCTGCGCGATCTGGCCGAGCCGCCGCCCCGGGCCGAACACCACGGGCGGCCTGACCGCGACCATCGTCATGCCGTGGGCCTTCGCGTAGCGGGCCGCCATCACCTCGTTGAACTGCTTCTGCCAGCCATAGGCGCCGAGCGGGCGCGCCGGCGTCTCCTCGGTGATCGTGGAGGCTTCGGGCGAAGGATTGGCCCCGTGGTAGGCCACGGAACTCGCGTACAGGACCTTGCGGACGCCCGTCAGCCGGGCCGCCTCGAAGACGTTGTCCATGCCGAGGACGTTGACGCGGACGCCGAGGTGCAGGGCCGTCTCGCTCGCCGCGCTGAGGACGTAGGCGAGGCACACCACCTGGTTGACCCGGTTCTCCAGAATGGCCGCGGCGACCTCGTCGAACTGGGAGATATCGCCGCGCACGAGCTTGACCCGCGTGGCCGTCTCGCGCAGGTGCCACGGGTCCAGACTGGTGTCCATGCATACTACGGTCTCGCCCGCGCCCGCGAGCCGCCGCGCCAGGCTCGCGCCGATAAAGCCGGTGCCGCCGATAATGAGAACGCTCATGCGATGCCGGCGCGCCGATGCATGGGCTCGGTGGCCTGGGGTGGCCTAGTGGATTGATTCCAACGTTTGGAACCCTCTGTTTCGTGCGGCGATGATATGATCGGGGTCGGCTTTCCAGATGAAGGGTTTTGGGTTTGCGTCATTGTATTCGCGGACAAATCGGTTGATGGCGGCCTGAAGGTCGACGACGGATTGGAAGACGCCGTATTTGAGCCTGCGCCGCGTTAGTTTGGCGAAGAAGCCCTCGACGGCATTGAGCCACGAGCACGAGGTTGGCGTGAAGTGGAAGGTCCAGCGTGGATGGCGGGCGAGCCAGGCGCGGACCTTGTCCTTCTTGTGCGCGGCGTAGTTGTCGAGGATGACGTGGACGGCCTTGTCCGTCGGCACCTCGCGCTCGATGCGGTTGAGGAAGCGGATGAACTCCTGATGGCGGTGGCGCTGCATGTTCTGTGCGATGACCGTACCGTCCAGCACGTTGAGCGCGGCGAACAGCGTCGTCGTGCCATGCCGTTTGTAATCATAGGTCATCGTACCGGCGCGGCCCTTCTTCATCGGCAAGCCGGGTTGGGTGCGGTCGAGCGCCTGGATCTGTGATTTCTCATCAACCGACAGCACCACGGCATGGGCCGGCGGATCGACATACAAGCCGACGATATCTGTGAGCTTCTCGGCGAAGGCGGGATCATTGGAGAGCTTGAAGTGCCGCCAGCGGTGCGGGCTGAGGCCATGGGCCTTCCAGATCGCTTGGACCGTCGACGCCGCGACGCCAGCAACCTTCGCCATCGCGCGCAGCGTCCAGTGGGTCGCCTCGTGCGGCGGCGCTTGCTGGGTCAGGCGGACGATCTCGGCGACGCGCTCCGGCGGGATCGGCGCTTTGCTAGGCGGACGGGACCTGTCGCGAAGCAAGCCGTTGACACCCTCGTGCATGAACCGCTCCTGCCAGCGCCAGACACAGGTCTTGGACTTGCCGGTCTCGGCCATGATCGACGAGTTCCCGAGCCCCTCGTCGCTCTTCAGGATGATCCGCGCCCGCCAGACATGTTTCTGCGAGCTCTTCGGGTCCGTGACGATAGCTTGCAATCGCTGACGGTCGCCAGACGTGACAGTAAAATGGATGCCGGTGCGCATAGCACAGACTCGCATGACACCGCACAATACGGAATCTCAAATCGGACTCTTTCGTTCCGATCAATCCACTAGCTGCGCGCGAGCGACTCGGCGAAGTCCCTCGCGCCGACCGAATCGAGCGCGAGCACCCGGTCGCGTACGGCTTGCGCCTCGCCCTGGCCCATGACCAGCGTCGCGTTGTCGAGATACTTGGCCGCGATCTCGTCACCGGTGAGCGCGCGCTCACCGGCGCCGCGGTTGACGCGCTCGTGGTGGACGTACTCGGCGCCGTCCCGGGTGGTGATGATGAGCCCGCCCGAGTAGTACTGCGGGAAGCCGGTCTTGGGGTCGAGCTCGTAGTCCACCTTGTCCGCGAGCGCCAATATCTCCGGGTCCTGTAGGGCCTCCGGCTCGAGCTCGGCGAGGCCGAACTTGCCGCGCACGAAGCAGGCCGCGACCATGAAGGGAGTCGAGAACTTGGCGTCGTAATCGCTGACCGGCCGGCGCTTGCGCGCGACCGGCTCGGCGATCAGCGGCACCGCGACCTCCGGCATCTGGGCGCGGATGTGCACGATGTCGGCGGCCGCAACCCCATGCGCCTCGCGGATCGCCAGGGCTGAATCCGCGATCGAGTGGGTGAAGTGGCAGGTCGGGAAGGGCTTAACCGCGGTGCGCGTGGTCTCCCAAACCTGCCCCAGCCCGCTGGTGGCGTCCTCGTAGTCGATGGTGTCGGCATCATCGTGCATGTGGCTTCGGTAGAGGCCGAAGCGGCCCTCGTAGGGATAGGTAGGCCCGATGAACCCGTTCTTCGCGAGGTAGGCGACCGTGATGCCCGAGGCGGCCGCCCAGCCGGGATGGAAGCGCTTGTTCCAGCCGCCCTCCTCGAGGAACTCCTGGCTTGCCGCGGCGGTGCTGCCGGCGAGGCCCTGGGCCATCGCGAGCTGTGGCCGCGAAAGCCCGAGGAGCCGGCCGGCCGCCAGCGCGGTCGAGAAATGGCCGGCAATGCCGGTCGGGTGGAAGCCGTATCGGTGCAACCCGCCGCGGGCGGCGAGCGAGATGCGGATCACCGTCTCCATGCCGACCACATAGGCCGTGAGCAGGTCGCGGCCCGAAAGATCGAGATGGGCCGCCATACCGAGCGCGGCGCTGAACGCGCTCGCCGTCGGGTGGACGATCGCCTCGAGATGGGTGTCGTCGTAGTCGAGGCCGTGGATGAGCGCGCCGTTCATGACCACCGAGTCGCGCAAGGGAAGGCGCGCCGCGAGGCCGATCACCGGGTGCTCGCCGGCACCGGCAAGCTCGGTCAAGCCGGCCAGTATGTCCTTCGAGAACTCGTAGTGGGTGGAGGCGTAGGCGTTGCCGACCGCATCGAGAATGAGGTAGCGCGCTCGCTCGCGCACCGCCTCGGGAATGTCCTCGTAGCGCAGGGTGTGGGCGAAATCGGCGAGTCTGCGTGCGATCGGCTCGGCGTGGGCGGCCTCGCTCGCGACCGCGGCGCTGGCTCTCTCGGCCATGGCTAGTCTCCGTGCTCCCGACGCTGACGAGTACCAGTAAGTTTAGCATGGTTTTCGCGGCCGCCCGCGCTATGGTGGCGGGCCGCGACCGCCACCGGAGTAGCACCCATGAGCGAGATCCCAACCTATATCGTTTCCGGCGACTCCCATGTCGTCGAGCCGCCGGATCTGTGGTGGAACGCTCTCGGTGACAAGTTCGGGGACCGCACGCCGCGAGTGATGGGCGAGTGGCAGGGCCAGAAGGGGCGCTTCTTCTATACCGGGGGGCAGGTGCGCAACCTCGGCGATATCGAAAAGGACGCCGAGACCCGGGGCTCGAGCGAGGACGGCTACGTGCCCGAGAAGCGCATCGCGTTTCAGCATGAGGCCGGCGTCGCCTGCGAGCTGATGTACACCTCGGCCATGCTCGGCCAGCTGCGCGGCCGCGACGCGGAAGTCCTGCGTGCAGCCGCGGCCGTCTACAACGACTGGCTCGCCGAGTTCTGCGCCTACGACGCGGCCCGCCTCGTCGCCATCGCCGTCATCCCGATGCACGACATCGAGTGGGCCGTGGCCGAGCTCGACCGCAACCTGGCTCGCGGCTTCAAGGGTGCGCTGATCAATCTCGGGGCGCCGCGCGACTGTCCGCCCTACCGCGACCCCGTATACGATCCGTTCTGGGGGCGCGCGAGCGAGGCCGGGGTGCCGATCACCCTGCACTCGGGCTCGGGCAGCTTCGACGATCCCTTCCATTTCGGCACCGACAAGGAGCGCGAGGAGGGGCCCGGCGTGCTGCTGAGCGGCTACAACGAGATCATGGTCGTGCTCGCCAACGATTTCGTCTTCGGTGGCCTGCTCGACCGGTTTCCCGACCTCAAGCTCGTGTGCAGCGAGTTCGAGATTTCGTGGATCCCGTATCTAATGTACCGGCTCGACCAGATGCAGGCGTCGATGGCGCACCGGCTCAAGCTGCGCCCGATCAAGGAGCGCGCCTCCAACTACCTGCGCCGCCGCATATGGCACGGCGTGATCGACGACCAGGCGGCGGCGCTCGCGATTCCGGCGATCGGCGCGAGCCAAATCCTGTGGGGATCGGACTATCCCCACGTGCGCTCGATCACCAAGGACACGCCGGCGGTGCTCGCCCGCCACTTCAAGGAGCTCGCGCCCGAGGCCCTCGCCGGCGTCGTCGGCGGCAACGCCGCCGCGCTCTACGGCTTGTAGGCGGCCGCTCCTGTCTCAGCGCGCCTGCGGGCGCGGCCACAGCATCGGGAAGACCGGGTGATCGGGGTCTTGCGGGAAGGGGTCGCCGTGCGCGAGGTGGGGATCGCGTAGCGGCTTGATCGCCACCGGGCTGCGCCGCACCGCATAGGTCCCGTCGTCGCCGATCAGCTTGTAGCCGAAGGCACGCCGGCGCCGGTCGGTCGCGTTGCCGCGCGCGCCGTGGGTCGTCATGAGGCTCGAGAACAGGCAGTCTCCGGGCTCGGTGTCGAAGCACACGATGTCGTAAGCGTCGCGGTTGTTCTCGATGTCGGGCAGGGGCTCCGCCGCCTCGGCGGCCCCGGCGGCGTCGGCCGGCGCGTCCTTGCCGAAACCCTCGAGGTACTTGTGCCGGGCCGGATCGCTCGAGCTCGCGATCGAGTAGGCCGGCCACCGCTGCGAGCCCTGAACAGACTCGAGCGCACCGCTGTCGACCGTGGCGCGATCGAGCGAGACCCAGACGCCGCAGGTCTGCGATCCCTGGCAGGCGTTGGCGGGCATGTCCTGGTGCCAGCGCGTGACCTTGGACGTATGCGGCTCCTTGACGAGGATGAAGTCGAAAATGACGTTCACCCTCCTCGAGCGCATGAGCGTGGCGGCGACCTCGGCCAGCGGCGATTCGAACGCGACGGCGCGGAAGTCCGCATTGAAGGTCCACAGGTAGTTGTCGTAGGCGAAGCGCCCATCGTCGTCGTCGTTGAGGTCCCCGCCACGCGGGCCCGGGTGGTCGAGCAGGTCATCGGTCGCGCGCCGCATCCGCGCCACCCAGTCATCGTCGAGCAGGCCCCGCACGCACACGACGCCGTCACGCTCGAAGCGCTCGATCTCCTCGCGCGATATGGGACGGGGCGGTTTGCGGTTCATGTCGTGGGGTCCAGGTCCGGACAAGTATATGATCAAGGCGGATCGGGCGACAAGACGCGGGCCCCGCCGGCGACGCCCGGTGAGGCGCCGTCACCGTTCGACGGCGGCGCGGGCACGAAGTAAAAAGGGAGCTTAGCCGCGGAAGGCGGCGGCACCAGGGAGGATCAGGTGAGCAAACGAATCATTCGACCCCCCACCCTTCACCCCACGCAAGGATACGTTCACGGCGTGCTGACGAGCGCCGGGCTGCTGTTCATTTCCGGTCAGGTCGCCAAGAACCCGGCGGACGAGGATGTCGAGCCCGAAAATCCCGAGGCTCAGCTCACGCAGATCTTCGAGAACATGAAGGCGATCCTCGCCGAGGCGGGCGGCGGCTTCGAGGACATCGTCAAGCTCAACGTCTATTTCACCGACCCGGCCCAGCTCCCCGTCTACCGCGACGTGCGGGCCAAGTATTTCGGCACCGACGATCAGGCGGCCACCGGGATGATCGTGAGCTCGATGCCCAACCCGGCGTGGCTGATGGAGCTCGAGGCCGTGGCCGACCTCGGGGGGGGCTAGAATGGCCTCGCCACAGCCCGGCATCTTCCAGGAATGCTTGCGGGCAGCGCTCGATAGGCCCCAGCGGCGGGGTCAACCGGTGGTCCTTGAAACCGTCTGCTCGAGACCGGCCACGTAATTCTCGACCAGCGATTCGACGAGGGCCGAGAGCATCTCGGTGCGCGACTTCATCTCGGAGGTCTCGCCAGACGAGTCAGCAACCGGGCGTGGGCGCGCCAACTTCTCGGCGGCGGCGAGTGAAGACATTCCATGTAAGGAGCCCCAGAGCACTCGGGCCGAATGGAGCCGTGCCTCCTCGCACCCGGCTGCGAACAGGGGTGCCAGTGCGGTCTCGACGAGGCCGAGCAGGCGCAGCACCTTGGCTCTGTACCAGTCGGAGAGCTCGCGGCCGTCGGGCAGGTGATGCTCGAACAGGAGGCCCCACAGCTTCGGATGGTCGCGGTTGAAGCTTATGTAGGCTTGAGCAAGTGCATTGAGGGCCTTTGCCGGCCGCGGGTCAGGGGGTGCGGCGGCGCATGCCTTGTACATGGCGTCAAGAATCCGAACGAGCAGATGGACGACCAGATCGTCCAAATCTTCGAAAATGTTGTAGAGAGTGCCGGGCGAGTAGCCGATCCGGCCTGCTATTCGCCGCGCGGTCAAGCCCCTAAGCCCTTCTGATTCAGCTATTTCCCAGGCAGCCGCGAGGGCGGCTTCGTAGAGTTCCTCGCGGGTGTGGTCCGTGCGTCGCGCCATTGGCGGCTATCCTCGCACATAACTGACGCTCGTTCGAAAACTATTTGAACACTGTTTACCGACGGATAAACAGGGCGAGAATCCGCCTTTTCCAAGGAAATGGACATTGTTCAAAAATAGTTTTAAACGATGTATAATTCTCTGGTATGAGTGAACATCATTCAGACATGGGAGGAAACCATGGAAAGCGTCATCGTGCTCGCCCTTGTAACGATCTTCCTGGTCGGCCAAGTCCTGCGCCGCGACAGGCTGGAGCCGCTCGCCGCCGACGCCTCGGTCTCCCTCGACGGCGTCATGGTGCCGCTGAGACCCGGCGAGGACGGTCGCGCCAAGGCCTCCTGGCGCGAGGCCGCCTGCGGCACGGTCTCCTTCCACGACGCCGAGGGCAAGCGCCTGAAGACCCTCTATCTCGGCCCCATGCCGGAGAGCGGCAAGCTCACGCTGAAGGCGCAGCTTGCAAGCGAAGTCGCACACATCAGGCGAGCACGCCCCGAGATCGGGATCGTCGCTATCGCCGATGGCGCCGCCGACAACTGGACCTTCCTGGAGACCCTGTCGCCCGAAACCGAGGTGATCGACTTCTGGCATGCTTGCGAACATCTGCAAACCGCGTCCGACCATGCCGTGGCGCCCGGCTGGTTCGAGAAGTACCGCGAGATCCTCCGTCACGATCCCCGTGGCGTCGCCAAGGTGATCCGGGCGCTGCGCCACCTTCGCGATGCCGCCGCTGCGCCGGACCGGGCCGAGACCGAGCGGGAACTCGCCTTCTTCCGCAAGCATCGCCATCGCATGCGCTACCACGCCCTGAAGGAAGAGGGCATCGCCATCGGCTCAGGCGTGGTCGAGGCTGCCAACAAGATCCCTGGTGACACAGCGCATGAAGCGCTCCGGCATGCGCTGGCGGATCGTCGGCGGACAGGCTGTTCTGACCTTCCGCGCCCTGATCAAATCCGGCCGCTTCGAGCGCGCATGGAAGGCCCTGATCAGCGCAACCGACACACCGGCCAACGACAACATCAGTCCACGTGCAGATTACCTGCCGGCGGTCCTGATGCCCAACCCCTCCGATGACCAGTACTGTCGGGCCCGCGCCGCCAACGACAAGGGCGTCCCATGGCGCCGTTTCGAGGACACGCCGCTGGTCGAAGTGCCGAGCGCGGAATTGCTGGTCGTGCTAACCGAGCGTGGCGGGCGCTACCTGGAGATCGTCGCGCGCGGCGATTTCAACGGCGACGGTTGGGACGATGTGGTCGTCGGCCATAGCGGCGCGCCGTCTGAGGTGTCGCCCGACAAGCACGACCTGATGGCGATGACGCGCACGCAACCGGACGCCGTATTGCGTGCGATCGAGCCCCTCGATCTCTGCTAATTGCGGCCCGGCTCGGCAATCGCGGCGAGTTGCCGTCCGATCTCCTCGAGCGCCGAGGCGCGAGCGGGCCAACGTGCCCGCGCGGCGGGGCGGACGCTCCGAGATTAGGTGCCGCACCTCGGCGGCACCAATACCGAGCCTCGCGGGGTTGCCGGCACGGGGCTGGTGAGAGACTGTTGATGCAGAGTCCGCTCCTATCCCCGCCTACATATCAGGTCCGTGCCATGTCCGACGACACCGCCGCCCCCGTCGCACCCGCCGCGCCCGATTCGGGCGCCATCCCGATTTGGCCGCTCACGCCCGCCGGGCTCGATGCGTGGCGGCGCTCGCAGCCCGCCGCCGTTGCGGCGTGGGTCGAGCGTGCGGGTTTTGCCGCCAAGGCGGGCCATGTGCTGCTGGTGCCGGGCGAGGGCGGGGTTCTTGCCGGTGTGGCCCTCGGGGTTGCGGACGAGATCGACCCGTGGGCCTATGCGGTGTTGCCGGGTGCGCTGCCGGCCGCCGCCTACCGCATCGACGCCGCCCTTGAAGCCGGCGAAGCGACCCACGCCGCGCTCGGCTTCGCCCTCGGCGGCTATCGCTTCGCCCGCTATAAGGCGGGCGCGAACGAGAACGCCGCGACCCTGCTGACCCCGGCGGCGGCCGATGCCGATCACGTCGTGCGCTGCGTGCGCGCCGTCTTCCTCGTGCGCGATCTCATCAACACGCCGGCCGCCGACATGGGACCGGCCGAGCTCGCCGCCGCGGCCGCCGATCTCGCCCAGGCGCACGGCGCCACCTGCGAAACCATCGCCGGCGACGCCCTATTGGCGCGAAACCTGCCGGCCATCCATGCGGTGGGGCGAGCGAGCACGCGGGAGCCGCGCCTCATTGATCTTGCTTGGGGCGAGGCGTCGGCACCAAAGGTGACCCTCGTCGGCAAGGGCGTGTGCTTCGATTCGGGCGGCCTCGACCTTAAGCCGGCGCGCACCATGCGGCTCATGAAGAAGGACATGGGCGGCGCCGCCACGGTCCTCGGGCTCGCCCAAATGATCATGGCGGCGCGCCTGCCGGTGCGGCTGCGGGTGCTGATCCCGGCGGTCGAGAACAGCGTCGCCGGCAATGCGATCCGGCCAGGCGATGTGCTGGCGCTCGCGGGCGAGGAGGCGCCCGATCTGGTGATCGATTGCGCAACCCTCACCGGCGCCGCGCGGAGCGCCCTCGGCCCCGACCTGCCCGCCCTGTTCACGCCCGACGATGCGCTCGCCGGCGCGCTCGCCCGCCACGCCGAGGCCGAGGCCGACCCGCTGTGGCGGTTGCCCCTATGGGCGCCCTACCGCGACTGTCCTCGACAGCCGGGTGGCCGACCTCGACAATGCCGGCGACTCGCCCTTCGCGGGCGCCATCACCGCGGCGCTGTTCCTGCAGCGTTTCGTCGCCGGTGCCGCGAGCTGGGCCCATCTCGACCTCTATGCCTGGAGCCATAAACCTCGGCCCGGCCGCCCCCTCGGCGGCGAGGCGCAAGGCTTGCGCGCACTCTACGCCTTGATCGCCGAGCGTTATCCGGGCTGATCGCCGGCCGCCGCACCGCTGGCGGCAATCCGTGCTATATTAAACCGGAACCGGAACGATCTGGCAGCCGCGGAGAGGCGGCATGACGGAAGCAAGCTACACCATGCGGCAGGCGCTCAATTTGTGGCGCGAGGCGCTGGTCCAAAACGTGCGCCGCGACGGCCCCGATCTCTCGGCCCGGCAGATGGCGCTCATGCTGACCGTGTACCTGACGCCGGAGCCGCACACGGCGGGTAGCCTGGCCGCCACCCTCAACGTCTCCAAGCCGGCGATCACGCGGGCCCTCGATTCGCTGGGCCGGCTCGGTTTCGTACGGCGGTCGCGCGACGGCGCCGACCGGCGCAGCGTGCTCGTCCTGCCGACGATCAAGGGCTCGGTGTACCTGAGCGACTTCGCCTGGCTAATCACCAAGGCCGGCGAACAGATCGAGGGTTGAGGGCAGCGGCGGTCGCTACTTGGTCAGGTGCCAGCCGCGTTCGGTGAGCCATTTGCGGAGCGCCAAGACCTGCCCGTGAGTGGCGCCGTTCGCATGGCCGAACACCGTCACTTCGTCGATCAAGCGGCGAATAGAGAGCTTGTCGTCCTGGGCCGGTAGGGACCACTGTTGGCGTGCGCCACTCTCGTAGGACACGATCAACCGATCACCGCGCGAATACACCGACTGCCGGTCCGTCGCGAATCTTCTGCGAGGTGTTCCCTGCGAGCTTCGATTGGCCGGCGCGGCGGGGTTTGGGTGGCGGATCTGTTCGAGACCGAAGAGACGGCGCAAGACCACGTCTTCGGTCTCTCCGAATTGCCCCCGTCGAGCGATCTCCTTCCAAACTTCCTCGGTCAGCTCGATGGTTGGCACGAGTCTCACACCTACTAAAAGGAGTATAACTCCTATTAGTATCTCCGCGCCGAAGCCACCTGTCAACGCGAAGTCGTCACGCCTTGCGTCCTTATGGCCGGTCTCGCCGTTCTAATGCCTCATGTCCTCGTGCCCTACGGCCCTGTGCCCTCATCGCCTGCCTGCGTCCTCAAGGCTGGTCTCGCCTCCTCATGGGGCGGCTTGCCTCCTCATATCTCATGTCCTCATGGACGGCCTCGGGCGTCATGGGGCGGCCTCGCGTCCCCATGCCTGATGTCCTCACGCCTTGTGTCCTCAGGGCTGGCCTTGCGGCCGCGGAGCAGGCCCCCTCAATACCCGCGCGCGCGGTCGATGGGGTCGAGCAGCGGTTGGCCGGCGCGGGCGCGGCGGATGTTCTCGGCGATCGTGACCGCCATCGA
Organism: Alphaproteobacteria bacterium; assembly: GCA_965261735.1. Lineage (GTDB taxonomy): Bacteria > Pseudomonadota > Alphaproteobacteria > SHVV01 > SHVV01. The sequence goes on along the minus strand of OZ253470.1, from coordinate 2,129,869 downwards.
GTCGGGGTTGGGGTCGGACGCGCTGTGGCAGGTGAGGGTCACGCCCGGGTGGTCCCAGTAGGGGCTATCGGCGGGCAGCGGCTCCTCGCGGAAGACATCGAGGGTGGCGTGCGCGAGCTGGCCCGAGTCGAGCGCCGCCAGCAGGTCGGCATCGACCACCTGGTGGCCGCGCCCGGCGTTGATGAAACAGGCGCCGGGTCGCAGGCGGCCGAGCATCTCAGCGTCGATCAGGTCGCGCGTGGCCGGGGTCAGCGGCAGCAGGCAGACGAGAATATCGGTCGCGGCGAGGAACGGCCCCAGCCCTTGGGCGCCGGAATAGCAGTCGATCCCGGCGATGTCCTTGGCGGTGCGGCTCCACCCGGCGACGCCGAGACCGACGGCCGCAAGGGCCCGCGCCGCTGTGGCGCCCATCGCGCCGAGGCCCATGACCCCGGCGGTGGCCTCGCGCCGGGGCAGCATCGGGCGCCAGCGCCGGGCGCGCTGGTGGGCCACGACCTCGGGCATGTGGCGGGCGTGGCGCAGCGCGTGCAACACCACGTACTGGGCCATGTCGAGCGAGAAGCGCTCGTCCACGGCGCGGGCCATGGGTACCTCGGGCAGCTCGGGGTCGGCGAGCAGGTTCTCGACCCCCGCCGTGATGGCGATGATGGCGCGCAAGCCCGGTAGGCTGGCGAAGAAGCCCGGCGGCGGATTGTGGACGAGCGCGATGTCGATCTCGTCCGCGGCGCCGATATCGGGCCAGACGCGAACCTCGAGCTCGGGTAGCCGCCGGGCGAGCGCCGGCAGCCAATCCTCGGCGCGGTAGTAGTCGCTCGTGAACAGCGCGGCCGGCTTCATGTCCTGACCGCGCCGCCCTCCGTCGCCTCGAGCTCGAACGCCGCCCGCATCAGGGCGCGGGTGTACTCGGTCTCCGGCGCCTCGAAGATCTGCTCGGCGGTACCGCGCTCGACGACCTTGCCGTCGTGCATGACGATGACCTCGTCGGACAGCGCGCGCACCACCTTGAGATCGTGGCTGATGAACAGGTACGCGAGCCGGTTGCGCTCCTGCAGCTCGCGCAGCAGATCGACGATCTGCGCCTGCACCGACATGTCGAGCGCCGAGGTCGGCTCGTCGAGCACGACGAAGCGCGGCTTGAGCACCATCGCGCGGGCGATGGCGATGCGCTGGCGCTGGCCGCCGGAAAACTCGTGCGGGTAGCGGTCCTGCACCTCGGGATCGAGGTCGACCTCGGCGAGCGCGGCGCTGATCAGCGGCCGGCGCTCCTCCGGGCTGCCGCCGAGCCGGTGCACGATCAGCCCCTCCTCGATGATCTGGCCGACCGAAAGCCGCGGGCTCAGGCTGCTGTAAGGGTCCTGGAAGACGATCTGCATCTCGCGCCGCAGCGGGATGAGCTCGCGAAAGCCCTGGCCCTGGATTTCGCTCTCGTTGAACTGGATCGCACCGGTGCTCTTGATGAGGCGCAGGAGTGCAAGGCCGAGGGTGGTCTTGCCCGAGCCGCTCTCGCCGACGACGCCCACGGTGTGACCCTCGCGCACGTCGAGCGTCACGTCATCGACCGCCCGCACGTGGTCGACGGTGCGGCGCAATACCCCCGCCTTGATCGGGAAATATACCTTGAGGTTCTGCGCCGACATGACGCTCGTGGCCGGCCGAGTTGCCGACGGCGGCTGCCTCTTGGGCTCGGCCGCGAGCAGCAGCTGCGTGTAGGTGTGGCGCGGGCGCTCGAACACCTCGGCGACCTCGCCGGCCTCGACGATCTCGCCCTCCTGCATCACGCATACCCGCGGCGCCATCTTGCGCACGATGGAAAGGTCGTGGGTAATCAACAGCATCGCCATGCCGAGGCGCTGCTGCAGCTCACCCAAAAGCTTCAGTATCTGCGCCTGGATGGTGACGTCGACGGCCGTGGTCGGCTCGTCGGCGATCAGCAGGTCGGGCTCGTTGGCGAGCGCCATCGCGATCATGACTCGCTGGCGCTGCCCGCCCGACAGCTGGTGGGGGTAGGAGCCGAGACGCTTGGCCGCATCGGCGATACCGACCAGGTCGAGGAGCTCGAGCGTGCGCGCCCGCGCCTCCTGGCGGTTCAGGCCTTTGTGCAGGAACAGCACCTCGTTGATCTGGCGCTCGACGGTGTGCAGCGGATTGAGCGAAGTCATCGGCTCCTGGAAGATCATCGAGATGCGGTTGCCGCGCATGCCCCGGAGCACCGCATCGTCGGCCCCCATTACCTCCTGCTCGGCGACGCGGATCGAGCCCGTGGGGTGCCAGGCGAACGGGTAAGGGAGGAGCTGCAGGACGGCGAGCGCCGTCACCGACTTGCCGGAGCCGCTCTCGCCCACGAGCGCCATCGTCTCGCCCCGGTCGATGGTGAAGGAGGCGTGGCGCACCGCCTTGACCTCGCGGGCGCCGGCGCCGAACGAGACCGACAGGTCGTTGACGTCGAGGAACGGTCTAGCCATCGCGCGACCCGCCGCCGCCGCCGTGCGCGCCGCTCTCGCCGCCGACCTCGGCCTTCGCCGTGGCCAGTGCCGGCGCCGCCGGCGCTGGCGCATCGTCCTCGACCGCGGCGATGATCTTGCGCGGATCGAAGGCATCGCGCACAGCCTCGCCGATGAAGATGAGCAGGCTCAGCATGATGGCGATGACGAGGAACGAGGCGATGCCGAGCCACGGCGCCTGGAGGTTGGCCTTGCCCTGCGCGAGCATCTCGCCGAGCGAGGCCGATCCCGGCGGCAGGCCGAAGCCGAGAAAGTCGAGCGAGGTCAGCACGGTAATCGACCCGCTGAGGATGAACGGCAGGAACGTAAGCGTCGCCACCATGGCGTTGGGCAGGAGGTGCTTGAACATGATCGTGACATTGCCGACGCCGAGCGCGCGGGCGGCGCGGACGTAGTCGAAGTTGCGCGCGCGCAGGAACTCGGCCCTCACCACGCCTTCCAGCGCCATCCAGCTGAACAGCAGCATGAGACCCATGAGCCACCAGAAATTGGGCTCGACGATGCTCGCCAGGATGATGAGCAGGAACAGGGTCGGCAGCCCCGACCAGATCTCGATGAAGCGCTGGAACAGGAGGTCCGTCCAGCCGCCGAAATAGCCCTGCACCGCGCCGGCCGCGACGCCCATGATCGAGCTGAAGAAGGTGAGCACCAGGCCGAACAGCACCGAGATGCGGAAGCCGTAAATCAGGCGCGCGACCACGTCACGCCCCTGGTCGTCGGTGCCGAACCAGTTTTCCGCCGATGGTGGCGCCGGCGCCGGCACCGGCAGATCGAGGTTGATGGTCGAGTAGTCGTACTCGATCAGCGGCCACAGGATCCACCCACGCTCGGTAATGAGCTCCTTGACGAACGGGTCGCGGTAGTCGGTTTCGGTCGCGAAATCGCCGCCGAACTCGGTTTCGGCATAGCCGAACAACACCGGGACGTAGAAGCTGCCGTCGAAGCGCACCAACAAGGGCTGGTCGTTGGCGACGAACTCGGCCGGCAGGGTGGCGGCGAAGAGGACGAGGAATATCCACAACGACCAGAAGCCGCGCCGGTTGGCCCTGAAGTTGCGAAGCCGCCGCCGCCCGAGCGGCGTGAGCTTCATTCCGAGGATGCGCTCGCTCATGGCCCCTAGACCTCGCGCGTCTCGAAGTCGATGCGCGGGTCGACGATGACGTACATCAGGTCCCTGATGATGGTCATGACGAGGCCGAGCAGCGTGAACGCGTACAGGGTGCCGAGGAAGACCGGATAGTCGCGGTTGATCACGGCCTGGAAGCCGAGCAGGCCGAGGCCGTCGAGCGAGAAGATGATCTCGGTCAGGAGCGCGCCGGTAAACAGAATGCCGATGAACGCGCTCGGAAAACCGGCGATGACGATGAGCATGGCGTTGCGGAACACGTGGCCGTAGAGCACGCGGCGCTGGCTCAGCCCCTTGGCGCGGGCGGTCAGCACGTATTGCTGGTTGATCTGATCGAGGAAGGAGTTCTTGGTCAGCATGGTGAGCCCCGCGAAGCTGCCGATCACCAGCGACAGAATCGGCAGCGCGAGGTGCCAGAAATAGTCGAGGATGCGCTCGGGCCCCGATAGTTCCGCCCAGTTCTCCGAGGTCAGCCCGCGTAAGGGGAACCAGTCGAAGTAGCTGCCGCCGGCGAACAGGACGATCAGCAGCACCGCAAACAGGAAGCTCGGCACCGCCTGGCCGACGATGATGACACCGCTCGTCCACACGTCGAAGGTGCTGCCGTCGCGCACTGCCTTGCGGATGCCGAGCGGTATGGAGACGAGGTAGACGATCAGCGTCGTCCACAGGCCGAGCGAGATCGACACCGGCATCTTGTCGAGGACGAGGTCGATGACCGAGCGGTCACGGAAATAGCTCTCGCCGAAATCGAAGCGCAGGTAGCTCCCCATCATGTGGATGAAGCGCTCGTGCAGCGGCTTGTCGAAGCCGTAGAGGCGCTCGAGCTCCTTGATGAACTCGGGATCGAGACCGCGCGCGCCGCGATACTTGCTGGTGACGTCGCTGGCGGCGGTGCCGCCGCTCGATTGGCCGGGGCCGAGCTCGCCGCCGGCGCTACCGCCGATGCGCGCCGTCGCATCGACCGCCGTGCCGGTGATCTGCGCGATCAGCTGCTCGACCGGACCTCCCGGCGCCACCTGCACGACGGCGAAGTTGATGACCATGATCCCGAACAGGGTCGGGATGATGAGCAGCAGTCGGCGGACGATGTAGGCGAACATAGCGCCGGTTCACCCCTTGCTGCCGCTGCGCGCGACCTCCAGGGCCTTGGCCTTGTCTCGATCGAACCACCAGGTGTCGTGATAGCCGGGCGCGAATTTCGGCTTCATCGCCGGGCGCGCGAACTTGTCCCAATAGGCGATGTTGTGCACCGCTTTGTACCACTGCGGGACGACGTAGTGGTTCCACATCAACACCCGGTCGAGCGCGCGCACGATGGTGGTCAGGCTGGCGCGGTCGGGGGCCGCGACGGCCTGCTCGATCAGCGCATCGACGACCGGATTCTTGATTCCGCTCAGGTTGTAGCTGCCCGGCAGGTCGGCGGCTTCGGAGCCCCACATGTTGCGCTGTTCGACCCCCGGCGTCATCGACATCAGGAAGCGAGCGACGACCACGTCGTAGTCGAACTGCTCGAAGCGGTTCTGGTACTGGGCCGAATCGACGGTACGAATGCGCGCCGCGATGCCGAGCTTTTCGAGATTCTTGATGAACGGGCCGATGATGCGCTCGAACGTGGGCTCGTCGATCAGGAACTCGATCTCGAGCGGCGCTCCGTCGGGCCCGACGAGCACGCCGTCCTTGATCTCCCAACCGGCCTCGGCGAGCAGCTTGGCGGCCGCGCGCAGCTGCCCGCGGATGTTGCCGCTACCGTCGGTCGCCGGCGGGTTGTACTCCTGGGTGAAGGCGTGCGCCGGGAGCTGGTCGCGATACGCTTCGAGCACGGCGCTCTCGGCGGTCGAGGGCGGGCCGCTCGCGGCCAAAGGCGAGTTCTGGAACATGCTGCGGGTGCGGCCATATTGCCCGTGGAACATGTTCTTGTTCAGCCACTCGTAGTCGAAGGCGTAACCGATCGCTTCACGCACCTTGGGGTGGGCGAACTTGTCGAGGCGGACGTTGAGGAAGAAGGCCTGCGTTCCCGCGGGCCGCGCGTCGGGTAGGGTCTCGCGCACCACCCATCCGCGCTCGATCGCAAGAAAGTTGTAGCCCGTGGCCCAAACCTTGGAGGTGAATTCCTCGCGGAAGTCGTAGTCCCCGGACTTGAACGCTTCCATGGCGACGTCGCGGTCGCGGTAGTAGTCGTAGCGGATCACATCCAGGTTGTAGCGGCCGCGGTTGACCGGCAGGTCGCGCGCCCAGTAGTCGGTCACCCGGCGGTAGGTGACCGAGCGCCCCGGTTCGACCTTGGCGACCCGATAGGGACCGGACCCCATGATCGGCTCGAGTGTCGTGCGCTCGAAGGGATGGGCGCTGAAGTAGGCCTTCGAGAGCACCGGGAGGCCTGCGGCAATGACCGGCAGATCCCTGTTTTCCACGGGCTTGAAGCGGAACCTGACCTGATTTGGCGCCACCGCCTCGGCGCCCTCGATGTCGCGGTAGACGAGCCTTAGGCGTGGGTGGCCCTTGCTCTTGAGCGTCTCGAAGGAGAAGACGACGTCCTCGGGGGTGATCGGGCTGCCATCGTGCCAGCGTGCCTCGGACCTGAGGGTGAACAACGCCCACGAGCGGTCCGGTGCCAGTTCGATGCCCTCTGCGACGAGGCCGTAGAGCGCGTCCGGCTCGTCGCCAGCCGCCGCCATCAAGGTATCGAACTGCAGCCCCGCGTCCTCCGCGGCATCACCCTTGAGGATATAAGGATTGAGGTTGTCGAACGAGCCGATGAACGAGAGCCGCATCTCGCCGCCCTTGGGGGCGTCCGGGTTGACGTACTCGAAGTGGGCGAAATCGGGCCCGTATTTGAGGTCGCCGAACACCGATATGCCGTGCTTGGGCTCGGCGGTTGCCGCACTGGCGGCGAAGCAAAGGGCAAGGGCCACGATCGCCCCCGTCGCGGGCCCACACGCTTTCATCACCTGCTCCCGCATTGCCGCGCCCTCGGGCTCGATCTACTGCCCGAGCGCCGCTGCCTTGGCCGGGTCGATCCACCATGCGAATAAATCGATGCCGTATTTCGGTGTCTCGCCGGTCTTGCCGAACTTGTTCCAGTAGGCGATGCGCTCGAAGCGGATATGCCAGTTGGGGATGACGTAGTGGCCCCACAGCAGCACCCGGTCGAGCGCGCGCGTCGCGGTGACGAGGCTTGCGCGGTCGGGCGCGGCGACGATCTTCTCGATCAACGCATCGACCGCCGGGTCCCTGATGCCGGCGAGATTGCGGCTGCCCGGGCGGTCGGCGGCCTCCGAACTCCAGAAATCGCGCTGCTCGTTGCCCGGCGATTCCGACTGGCCCCAGCTGCTGACGACGATGTCGAAATCGTACTCGCGAATGCGGTTGATGTACTGCGAACTGTCGATCGTGCGAATGCCCGCGACGACGCCAAGGCGCTCGAGGTTCTTGATGATCGGTGACACCACGCGCTCGAACGCGGGCTGCACGAGGAGGAATTCGATCTCCATAGGTGCGCCGGTCTCGGGCCACACTAGCTTGCCGCCCCGGATCACCCAGCCGGCCTCGGCGAGCAGCTTGCTGGCGGTCCGCAAGTTGCGGCGGATGTTGCCCGAGCCGCCGGTGATCGGCGGCTGATACAGGTCGGTGAACACCTCGTCGGGCACCACGCCGCGGAACGGGTTGAGTATCGTGAGCTCGGCCTGGGTCGGCATGCCCCGAGCGGCCAGCTCGGAGTTGGAGAAGTAACTCGAGGTGCGGGTGTATTGCCCATAGAACAGCGTCTTGTTGCTCCACTCGAAGTCGAAAGCGTGCGCCAAGGCCTGGCGCACCCTGCGGTCGCGAAACTTGTCGCGGCGGGTATTGAAGACGAAGGACTGCATCCCCGTGGGCCGCGAATGTGGCACCTCGGTCTTGATGACATCGCCCTTCGTGCGCGCCGGAAAGTTGTAGAGCGTCGCCCAAACCTTGGAGGTCGACTCGAGGCGGAAGTCGTACTTCCCGGCCTTGAACGCCTCGAGCGCCACCGTATCGTCGCGATAGTAGTCGATGCGAAGCCGATCGAAGTTGAAGCGGCCGCGGTTGATCGGTAGATCCTTGCCCCAGTAGTCGGGAACGCGCTCGTAGGTGATCGAGCGCCCGGCCTCGACCGCGGCGACGCGATAGGGGCCGCTGCCGAGCATCGGCTCGAGCGTCGCCCTCTCGAAGTCGCGCGTCGACCAGTACGCCTTCGACAGAATCGGCAGCTGGCCCATGATCTGCGGAAGCTCGCGGTTCGTCTGGCCGGTGAAACGGAAGGTGACCTTGCGCGGGCCGGTCACTTCGGCGCTGACCACGTTGGCATAGTAGAAGCGGTAAAAGGGGCGGCCCTTGGCTTTCAGTGTCTCGAAGCTGAAGATCACGTCCTCGACCGTGACCGGCGTGCCGTCGTGCCAGCGCGCTTCGGGGCGCAGGGTGAAGGCAACCCAGGTAAGATCGTCGGGTACCTCGATGCTCTCGGCGAGCAGCCCGTATTCGGCGGACATGTCATCGCTCGTCGACGTCATCAGCGCCTCGAAGGTGAGGCCCGTCCCGCCCACGGGTGCGCCCTTCAGTATGAACGGGTTGAGGGTATCGAAGCTGCCGATGGCGTGCTGGCGGAAGACCCCGCCCTTGGGTGCCGCCGGGTTGGCATAGTCGAGCTGCTCGAAGTCGGGCCCGTACTTGGGGCTCCCGGTGAGGGACAGCGCATGGCTGACCGTGACCTTCTCCTCGGCGGCGGCGCCGGCAATCCCCAGCGCCACTAACGCGACCGCCAACCCAGGTGTGGTGAGTCTCATGGCGCACCTTCTCTCGCGATCCTCGGCCCGTGACCATAACCGATCGTGTCCGGCGACGCTCGCCCGTCGTGATGGCGAGCGCGGCCCCGCGCCGGCCGAGGGCTTAGGGCCCGAGAAGGGTCAGTGCCTGTGCGTGCGCGGCCGCATCCCCGGCCGCCAGGATGCGACGTCCGCTCGCCAGATCGAGCGGCCGCCCCTGCCAATCGCTGATGGTACCGCCGGCGCCCTCGACCACGGGCACGAGGGCGCAAAAGTCGTAGCATTCGAGATCGCATTCGACGACCAGGTCGACAAACCCGCTGGCGAGCAGCCCCACGGCGTAGCAGTCGGCGCTGTACTGCGTCATGCCGACCCGGGCCCGCAGGCGTTCGAACGAGCGGCGCTCGTCGGGCGCGTACCATTCGAGGCCGGTGGTGTAGAGCGCGGCCTTGCCGAGATCGGCGCAGGGCCGGGTGCGCGCCGGCGCGCCGTTCAGCGTCGTCGGTTCGCCGGCGCGCCCGAGCCAGCGCTCGCGGCTGATCGGCTGGTCGATAAGGCCGAGGACCGGGCGGCCGTCCCCGCACAGCGCGATCAGCGTGCCGAACAGGGGCTTGCCGGTAATGAAGGAGCGCGTGCCGTCGATTGGGTCGAGGACCCAGACGAACTCGGCGTCGACGCGGATGTCTCCGAGCTCCTCGCCGCGGATGCCGTGATCGGGATAGGCGCGTTCGATCAACTCGCGCATGGCCGCCTCGGCCTCGCGGTCGGCAATCGTCACCGGGCTCGCGTCGGGCTTGTGCTCGACCGCCACGGGCGTGCGAAAGTGAGTGCGGATGATGGCGCCCGCGGCATCCGCGAGGCGCTCGGCGAGAGCTACGAAGGCGTCGGGACAGGCGCCGCCCATGGACCGCGTCGGCGGCGCCGAGGGCGGGCCGCTAGTTCGCCGCCGGCAGCGGCGGCGGCGCGTCGCTCAGCGTCCGCAGGTAGAGAATGAGGGCGGCCCGGTCGGTCGCCTTCTTGACGCCGGCATAAGTCATCTTAGTGCCCTTGATCGCGGCCTTGGGGTTGGCGAGAAAGGCGTCGAGCTCGTCGTAGCCCCAGGCCCCGCCGGCACCGGCCATGGCCGAGGAGTACTTGAAGCCCTCGACGCGCGCCCGCTGAGCGCCAAGGGTAGCCCACAGGTTGGGGCCGATCTTGTTCTTGCCGCCCTGCACGAAGGTGTGGCACGAGGCGCACTTTTTCGCGACCTTCTTGCCCTTCTCGACGTCGGCGGCAGCCAGGAGAACGCCGAGCGGCGGCGTCTCGGCGGCCGCCTCGGTCGCAGCCGGTGCCGCCTGCTCGCTGACGGCGATGGCGCGCTGCTCGGGCTCGTGCGGCGCAAACAGCTCGTTCCCGACCAGGTTGAGGACCACGATCAGAATCACGGTGCCGAGGAAGGCGCCGGCAAACTTGTTGAACTCGAACGCGCTCATGCGCAAGCTTCGGCAAAGCGGAGTTTCGTGCGCGGGGAGATTAGCGGCTTCCCCCGACACCGCGCAACCCGTATAAGTGCGCGCGCCGAGCACTACTGCGATGACTCTCCCCACCCATCCGGTCGTTATCATTCCCGCCCGCATGGCGGCGCGGCGCCTGCCGGGAAAGCCGCTCGCCGCCATCGACGGCGCAGGAACGCCAATGATCGTCCATGTCCTGCGGCGCGCCGAGGAGGCCGACATCGGTCCGGTGTACGTCGCCTGCGGCGAGGCCGAGATCGCCGCCGCCGTCGAATCGGCGGGCGGTGCGGCGGTGATGACGCGACCCGACCATGCCTCGGGCTCGGACCGCGTCCATGAGGCCCTCGGCAAGGTCAATCCGGGCGGGCGCTTCGATGCCATCGTCAACTTCCAGGGCGATCTGCCGGTCATCGATCCCGACGTCATCCGCGCCGTGCTGCGCCCGCTCGAAGAACGGAATGTCGATATCGCGACCCTGGCTATAGCCACGAGCGATGCCGCCGCGGCCGTGGATCCCAACACCGTCAAGGTCGTGCTGTCGCTGGCGCCCGGCGCCGACGTCGGCCGCGCGCTGTACTTTACCCGCGCCGCGGCGCCGGCGGGCGAGGGCCCGCTCTACCATCATCTCGGCATCTACGCCTTTCGGCCCGAGGCGCTCGCCCGCTTCGTCGCGCTGCCGCCGGCGCCGCTCGAGAAGCGCGAGCGGCTCGAGCAGCTGCGCGCGCTCGAGGCCGGCATGCGCATCGACGCGGCCCTCGTTGACAGTCCGATCCTCGAAGTCAATACTCCGGCCGATCTTGAGCGCGTGCGCGCCGAGCTTGGCGCCGGGCGCGCGAACTAACCCCGCCCATGCCCACCTCCGAACCCGCGGCGCCCGATCGCACGATCGCCTTTCAGGGATCGCTCGGCGCCTACTCGCACCTCGCCTGCCGCGAGGTCTATCCCGACCTCGCGCCGCTCGCGTGCGCAACCTTCGATGATGCCTTCGGCGCGGTCGCCGAGGGCCGCGCCGACCGCGCCATGATCCCAATCGAGAACTCGCTCGCGGGGCGTGTGGCCGACATTCACCATCTGCTGCCCGACTCAGACCTCTACATCGTCGCCGAGCATTTCCAGCGCGTGCGCCACCAGCTGCTGGCGCCCCGCGGCGCCTCGCTCAAGGGTCTTAAGACGGTACACAGCCATCTGCAGGCGCTCAGCCAGTGCCGCAACTTCATCCGCCGGCACGAGTTGCAGCCGCAGGTGCACGCCGATACGGCCGGCGCGGCCGCCGATATCGCCGAGCGCGGCGACGCCGCCGAATCGGCCATTGCCTCCACTCTCGCCGCCGAGATCTACGGCCTCGACGTGCTCGAAGCCGATATCGAGGACGCGCAACACAACACGACGCGGTTCGGCGTCATGGGGCGCGCCCGCATCGACCCGGCGCCATCGTCGGGGCTCGTCATGACGACGTTCGTCTTCCGCGTGCGCAACGTCCCGGCGGCCCTGTACAAGGCGCTCGGTGGCTTCGCCACCACCGGCGTCAACATGGTCAAGCTCGAGAGCTACCAGGTCGGCGGCAGCTTCAACCAGGCGCAGTTCTATGCCGATATCGAGGGCCACCCGGACGACGAGCCGGTGCGCCTCGCGCTCGAGGAGCTCGGCTTTTTCTCAGCCGAGGTGAAGATCCTCGGCGTCTATCCCGCGCACCCGTTTCGCGCCACGGACTAGTACCCGCTCGCGAAGGAAGTAACTTACTCGCCCCTCCCCCTGTTCGATTCGTCCCCCTCCCCCTACTCCCCTCCCACCCAGGGGAGGGGGTATTACCGAACGACTCCGAGTTCTAGCCCTCCCCCTTGATGGGGGAGGGTGGGGCGGGGGTGACACCCCGGGTTTGTGTGAGCCGATTCGAGCGGTCAGGACGTCTCCATCCACCAGCGCGCGAGTTGGTGGGCGATGGCGAGTGGCGGCGGCATGCGCAGCCCCGAGGCCTCGTCCTCGCCGGCCAGGGCCTTGCGTACCGCGTCGCGGTGAAACCAGCGCGCGTCGTCGAGCTCGTGCTTATCGATCTTGATGGTCGTGGCGGCCGCCTCGGCGATACAGCCGATCATCAGCGAGGACGGGAACGGCCACGGCTGCGAGGAGTGGTAGCGGACGGCGCCGACGGCGACCCCTGCCTCCTCGCCGACCTCGCGGCGCACGGCTTCCTCGATCGTCTCGCCCTGTTCGATGAACCCGGCGAGCGCCGAGTAGAAGCCTCCGGGGAAGCGCGCGTTGCGGCCGAGGAGGCAGTGATCGTCGTGCACAACGATGGTGATGACGACGGGGTCGGTGCGCGGGAAATGCTGGGCGGCGCAGGGCTCGCGGCTGCAAACCCGCATGGAGCCGCCTTCCTGGGCCACGGTAGGCGACCCGCAAACCGCGCAAAAGCCATGGCGCGCATGCCAATCGATCAGCGAGCGCGCCTGGGCCAGGATCGCCGCATCGCCGGCCGGCAGACTCGCCGCGGCGGCGCGCAGCTCGGCGAAGGTGCCGGCGCCGGCAAAGGGCGCGCTGTCCTCGGGCGCCTCGAGGCGCGAGATGTCGACGGCGAAGTGGGCCACGTCACCCTCGAGGCCGAGCAGCACCCACGGGGCGCCACCCTCGACGAAGGGGCGCATGGCTTCGCGGCTCTGCCAGGCGATCGAGGGCGCTTCGCCGCCGCCGACCAGCGGATGGAGGCGCCATAGCGGCACGAAGCGGGTCTCCGGGGCGACGAGGCGCGAGGCCAGCCAGCCCGCGTCACGGCGCAGGTTTCCCGCGCGGTCGAGCGGGCTTCCGGCGAATACGTTGACGGGGGCGGTCATCGCGGCGGCCGAGGGTGCCATGGAAGCCGGCGCCAGCGCAAATCATCGGCCGCCAGGAATTCGTGGAAGGGCCCGTGTTGCGGCCGGGGCGTCTGCGGAGCCGGGGCCGCGCGGGTAGGCTTAGGGGTGCGTCCTCATGAGCCGCCTGCCTATCGCATGGACAAAATAGGCGCCGCCCAGCATGGCGAGACCGGCGAGGAGCAGCGCGGCGGCGACGAGCCAAGCCAGGATCTGGGGCGCGACGAAAATCAATAGGCCGGCGGCGATGAACGCGAGCCCGGGTACGAAGATCAGGAAGCGCGACGGGCGGCGCCCGACCATGCGCTTGCAGGTCTCGCCCATCGGGCACATCGGCATCGGACCCACGGCGCGCTCCTCCGACCGGGTGCTGCCAGTAGCCATAAACTCTCCTCCAGCCTTCATCGATCACAGGGTCGCCTGGATTGCGACTTAAACGCCTGTGCCCACCCCATAGCAGCGCGCTCGGCGCGCACGCCTTGATCTGGATCGGTTTCCGATTGCCTCGACTGCGCCCGCCTAGGGGACCTCCCAGATCCGGCGGAGCCGGTAGGTTGTGCAGTCGGCGCGGGCGCGCGCTTGAGCGCGCACGACGGCCGGCGCGGCGCCGCCGGCGATCTCGAGAACGAGCTTGCGGCGGATGGACTTGGCGAGCTCGGCGGGGTGCGTCACCGGCAGGACGAAGGCCCCGAAACCGCCGATCACGCAGTCGTGGTAGTAACGGTCGAGCTCCACGGCGCCGCGCGTCGGGCGCAGCATGATGGGGAGGCCGTTGATCGTGATACCCTGGGCGAGGACCGCATCGCGCGCCGGCTCTACCGGGCTCCCCGCGCTGTTCGGCCCGTCGCCCGAGACGTCGATCACCCGGCCTGAGCCCTCGAAGCCGTTGCTGTGAAACAGCCTGGCGGCATAGTGCAGCGCGCCCGAGATCGACGTGCCGCGGATGTAGGCGATGGGACGCGCCGCGAGATCCTCGGCGAAGCCACGCGCCGCCTCCGGGCTGTCGATGACCCGCCACGGCAGGACGATGACCTGCGAGTGAGGCCCCGCCCACTCCATGTAGGTGAGCGCAATCCGTTGGTGGACGCCGCTCCAGATGACTGCCCATAGGTCCGGGTGGCGCAGGGCCTCGACGTAGCCCGAGCGCTGGACCGCGTGCTCCTCGGCGTCCATGGAGCCGGACACGTCGACGGCGAGCACGAGCTCCAGGTCGACCTTCACCGGCGCGCCGCGATTCTGGGCGGCTGCCGGATGCGCCGTCACGAGGGCCGCGATGAGTACGAGGAGTCTCGCCAAGCCCGCGCCCATCGATCTCGTCCCACGCGCCCCGATCCGCCGCCCGCATCTTAGGCCGGGTGGGCCGGGTACGACAGGCGCATTCCACTTACTGCGCAGCTCCTCGGGTGGGCGTCGGCGTCCGCCTCGCCTAGAATCGCAGCGCGCCATGAGAATGCCACAACCGCCCACCCTGGTGCTCGCCGCAACTCTCGTCCTCGCGGTATGTGCACCCGGCCGGGCCGCGCCCGACCTCACGCCGCCGTGGCCGAGCGTGCAGCGCCTCGCTGACATCGCTGGCACCCGCGTGACCTTTCCCAGCTCCAGCCCGTTCGTCCTCTCCGATCGCCGCGCTTCGTGCGAGGCGCCGACCGCGGCGCTCGCCACCCTGTTCCTGCCACCGGGGGCTTCGGCGCAATCGCCGGCACCCGCCGCGATCATCCTCCACGGGGCCGCCGGCGTGATGTGGGCGCGCGAGCTTACGTACGCGCGGCAGCTCGCATCGATGGGGGTTGCGGCCCTCGTCATCGATGCCTTCGCGGCGCGGCGCGAGCGCGCAAGCCGTTTCATCGACCGGTTGATCGAGATCACAGAGGCCATGGTCCTGGCCGATGCCTTCGCCGGCTTGCGCTATCTCGCGGGGCGCGCCGACGTGGACGCCGGCCGCGTCGCGCTCATCGGCTTCTCCTATGGCGGGATGGCGGCGACCTACGCGGCCTACGACCAGGTGGCGCGGCGCTTCGCGCCGGGCGGCGAGCGCTTCGCCGGCCACGTCGCCTTCTACGCGCCGTGCATCGTCACCTTCCGCGATAACCGCGCCACCGGCGCCCCAGTGCTCATGCTGTTCGGCGGCCGCGACGCCATCGTCGACCGCGGCCGCTGCGAAGGGACGGCGGGCGCGCTGCGATCCGGCGGTGCGCCGGTCGAGGTCGTCGTCTACGAAGATGCCTACCACCAGTGGGACGGTCGGTTCGCCCGCCCGCGCGAGATCGGCCGCAACTTGGCCGGCTGCCGCCTCGTCGTCGAGCGCGACGGCGGCGTCCACCACGGCCGCTGGCTCCTGCCCATGCTCAACCCGTGGACGCGCAAGCTCATCCTGGCCCTGTGCGCGGACCAGGCCGGCTACCTCATCGGCCGCGACGATGATGTCCGCGCGCGCTCGAACGCCGACCTCGCGCGTTTCCTCGACAAAGTGTTCCGCACGGGAAGCGACTAGCGGTTCGCCGTCGACGGCGCGCCGCCCGCGAACGCGCTTGCATGGGCTCGCCCCTTGGGCTGAAATGCGTGCAGGGGGGTTGGCGGTGGACGGGTCCCTCGCCAACCCGGTCAGGTCCGGAAGGAAGCAGCCGTAACGAGCCAGGCCCGGTTCGCTCGTTCAGCCCCCCGCCCCGGCGCCACCGCCCGCCCCGAAGCCCTCGGGGTACAGGATCTTCATGACCGAGGCCCCGCAACCCGCTTATCGCGTCCTCGCCCGCAAGTACCGGCCGGCGAGCCTGGGCGAGCTCATCGGCCAGGAGGCGATGGTGCGCACGCTGAAGAACGCCATCGCCGGCGGGCGCCTGGCGCATGCCTTCATGCTGACCGGTGTGCGCGGCGTCGGCAAGACGACGACCGCGCGCATCATCGCGCGCTCGCTCAACTGCATCGGCGCCGACGGCGCGGGCGGCCCGACGGCGACGCCCTGCGGGGTGTGCGAGCACTGCCGCGCCATCGCCGAGGACCGCCACGTCGATGTCCTCGAGATGGACGCCGCCAGCCACACCGGCGTCGCCGATATCCGCGAGATCGTCGACGGCGTGCGCTACCTGCCAGCTTCCGCGCGCTTCAAGGTCTACATCATCGACGAAGTGCACATGCTGTCGACGCAGGCGTTCAACGCGCTGCTCAAGACCCTCGAAGAGCCGCCGCCGCGGGTCAAGTTCGTCTTCGCCACCACCGAGATCCGCAAGATCCCGCTGACCGTGCTGTCGCGCTGCCAGCGTTTCGATCTACGCCGCGTCGAGCTCGACGTGCTCGCCGACTATCTCGGCGAGATCGCCGATCGCGAGGGCGCCGTGGTCGAGCCGGCCGCGCTCACTCTCATCGCCCGTGCCGCCGAGGGTTCGGTGCGCGACGGCCTGTCGCTGCTCGACCAGGCGATCGCGCACGGCGAGGGTACGGTCGGCGAGGCGGCGCTGCGCGATATCCTCGGCCTCGCCGACCGTGCGCGCCTGTTCGACCTGTTCGACCTGGTGATGAAAGGCGAGGTCGGCGACGCGCTGGCGGTGCTACGCGACATGTACGACGCTGGCGCCGATCCCCTCGTCGTGGTGCAGGACCTGCTCGACCTCACGCACTGGCTCACGCGGCTCAAGATCGTTGCCGGCGCGGGCGAGGACGTCGCGATCGCGGCCGCCGAGCGGCGCCGCGGCGCCGAGATGGCCGGGCGCCTGTCGATGGCGATGCTGGCGCGGACCTGGCAGATGCTGCTTAAGGGCTTGGGCGAGGCCCGTCTCGCGCCGGCGCCGCTGGCGGCGGCCGAGATGCTACTCGTGCGCCTCGCCTACGTCGCCGACCTGCTGACGCCGGCCGAGCTCATTCAGGCCGGCGGCGGCGCGGACGCTGCCGGTGCGGACGCGCCGGCGCCCGCTCCCCCCGCCCAGCCGGTGCCGTCGTTTCCGTCCGGCGCGCAGGCCGGCCCACAGGCCGCGCTCGCCGAGGTGCCCGAGCCGGTGCCCGAGGACGCGGCGGCGCCCGATGAACCGGCAGAGCGCGCGGCGCCCCGGGCCTCGGAGCCGGCGCCCTCGGCGCGATCCGAGGTCGCCGATTTCGCTGCCGTGGCAAAGCTCGCTTCAGTGCGGCGCGAGGTCCGGCTCTATGCCCACCTGGTCAACGACGTCCACCTGGTTGGTTTCGAGCCGGGACGCATCGAGTTCCGCCCCTCGGCCCACGCACCCGCCGATCTCGCGGCCCGCCTCACCGCCTTCCTCAGCGAGTGCACCGGGGCGCGCTGGGTCGTGACCTTGTCGAACGAAGCGGGCGCGCCGACGCTGACCGAACAGAACGTGCGCCGCGTGGCGAGCGAGCGCGAGGCCGCGGCCGAGCATCCCCTGGTCAAGGCCGCACTCGCCGCCTTTCCCGGCGCCGAGATCGCCGAGGTGCGCAAGCGGCCGGGCATCGCGGCCGGGATCGCCGCCTTGGCGGCCGAGGGCGAGCCGATGGATGCGGACCTCGATGGCGACGCCGAGGCGGCGGCAGACGCCGGGCCGCGGGCCGGCGGTGCCGGGGACCAGGAGGGGTGAAGCGGTGATGAAGAACCTCGGCCAGATCATGAAGCAGGCGCAGGAGATGCAGGAGCGCATGGGCGAGATGCAGGCCGTGCTCGAGCGTATCGAGCTGACCGGGTCGGCTGGCGGCGGCATGGTCAGCGTGACGCTCAACGGCAAGGGCGACATGCGCAAGCTCGCGATCGAGCCATCGCTGCTCGAGGGCGGCGAGGCCGCCGTCGTCGAGGACCTGGTGGTAGCCGCCCACAACGACGCCAAGGCCAAGGTCGAGGCCCGGGCGGCCGAGGAGATGGGCAAGCTCACGGGCGGGCTGGCGCTGCCGCCGGGCATGAAGCTGCCGTTTTGACGGCGGCGCACCCGCGGGCCGTGCATCTATCGTGACGCGGGCCATGCGCGGCGCCGACATCGAACGCCTTATCCAGCTGCTCGCCAAGCTGCCCGGCCTCGGGCCGCGATCGGCGCGCCGTGCCGCGCTCTATCTGCTCAAGCGCAAGGAGGCGCTGCTCGAGCCGTTGGCCGAGGCGATGGTCGCGGCGGCGGCGAACGTGCGCGGCTGCTCGATCTGCCGCAACCTCGACACCACGGACCCATGCGCCATCTGCGCGAATGCGGAGCGCGACGCGGGCCTCATCTGTGTCGTCGAGGAGGTCGCCGACCTGTGGGCGCTCGAGCGCTCGGGCAGCTACCGCGGCCGCTATCAGGTCCTCGGCGGGGTGCTGTCGCCGCTCGACGGCGTCGGGCCCGACGACCTCGGCATCCCGGCGCTGATCGCCCGCGCCCGCGAGACGGGCGTGCGCGAGGTCATCCTCGCCACCAACGCCACCGTCGATGGCCAGACCACCGCCCACTACATCACCGACGCGCTGGCCGGGAGCGGCGTCATCGTCTCGCGCCTCGCCCACGGCGTCCCCTTCGGCGGCGAGCTCGACTTCCTCGACGAGGGCACTCTGTCGGCCGCCCTCGATGAACGCCGGCCTTACGGCGAGCGCTCTTAGCGCCTCGATCCGGCTACCGCGGCTTATCGACGCGGCGCGCGAGCCAGCCGAGCGCCCGCCCGTCGATCGCGGCGAGCCCGAGGCCGATCAGCGCCATGCCGGCGAAGTGCTTGGGCTCAAGCTGCTCGCCCAAGAGGCTCGCGCCGAGGACGATGGCGCTGACCGGGATCAGGAAGGTCACGAGAAGCAGGTTCGTCGCGCTGGCGCTCGCCAGGATGCGGAAATAGAGGACATAGGCGAGTGCCGTCGAGAGCAGCGCCAGCGCCACCACGGCGGCCCAGATCTCGGCGCCGGGCGCGGCCAGCGTCCAGGGCCGGTCGACGACGAGCGCGACGGGTATGAGCAGGAGCGTCGAGGCCGTGACCTGACCCGTGGCCGTGAGCAGGGGTGCTACGCCCATGCGCCCGAAACGGCGGCCGAACACGCCGGCGAGGGCGTAGGCGAGCGAGGCGCCGAGCACCGCGATCTGGGCGACGACGTTGGTGCCCAATCCGCCCAGCATCTCGGGGCCGATCATCACCACGACTCCGGCAACGCCGACGAGCACGCCGGCCACGCCGCCGCGCGACATCTTTTCGTCGGAAGTCAGGACATGCGCGACCACGACCGTAAAGAGCGGTGTCGTCGCGTTGAGGATCGAGGCGAGGCCGCTCGCGATGTGGGTCTGCCCCCAGACGATGAGGCTGAAGGGAACCGCGTTGTTGACCAGCCCCATGGCGAAGAACGCGGCCCAAGTCCGCAGGTCCGTCGGCATGCGCAGGCCCACGGCGACGACGACCAGATTGAGCGCGAGCGCGGCCAGCCCGACGCGCAAGGCCACGATAGTGAACGGCGGCAGCGCATCGAGCGCGACGCCGACGAAGAAGAACGAGCCGCCCCAAAGAATCGACAGCGCGATGAGCAGGGCCCATGTGAGGGGACCCATCGCCCGCGTGATCTCGTTTTGCATCGTCGCCTGCGCCCGCCAGTTCGGTGATCGGTCTCGACACTACGAGACCGAAGAGGCGGCGGCATTCCGTTTCTTGCGGCGTGGGCCCGCGCTGGCGGCGGGGAGGAGGGATGCTCTATTCAGCCTCGATGCGGAGGCGGGGCTGTTCCAGGTCCTCGGCCGCTTCGGTCGGGCCGAGCTGCATGGTTTCGATCTTTTCGCCGCGCTTGCCCACCTTGTCGGCGGAAATGCGGACCTCGCGCATGTCCTCGCGCGCGAGGTCGAAGTGGCGCTGTAGCTTGGCGACGCGCTCGTCGAGGCGGCCGACGTCGCGCAGCATGGTGTGTACCTCGGTCTGGATGAAACCGGCCTGCTCGCGCATGTGGGCGTCCTTGAGGACCGCGCGCACCGTATTGAGCGTCGCCATCAGCGTCGTCGGCGACACGATCCACACGCGCGCCCGGTAGGACTTCTCGACCACGCCGGTGAAGTTGGCGTGGAGCTCGGCGTAGACCGCTTCGCTGGGCAGGAACATGAGCGCCGATTCGGCGGTCTCGCCGGGCAGGATGTAGCGCTCGGCGATGTCGTGGACGTGCTTGAGGATGGACTGGCCGAAGGCCCGGCCGGCTGCAATCCGGGCCGGCTCGTCTCGCGCGTTGTGCAGCGCGCTGTAGCCCTCGAGCGGGAACTTAGAGTCGACGACGATCGATCCCGGCGGGTTGGGCAGCTTGATCAGGCAGTCGGCGCGGCGCTTGTTGCTCAGTGTCACCTCGAAGGCGTAGGCCGAGGGCGGCAGGGCCGCGCGCACCAGGTTCTCGAGCTGGATGTTGCCGAAGGCGCCGCGCGCCTGCTTGTTGGCGAGGATGTCTTGAAGCCCGACCACCTGGCCGCTGAGCTCGGTGATGTTCTTCTGGGCCTCGTCAATGACGTGGAGGCGCTTCTTGAGGTCGCCGAGCGATTCCGCCGTCGTCGTCGCCGACTGGGTCAAGCCGTCGCCGAGCCGCTTGGACACCGCATCGAGGCGGTCCTCGAGGGTCTTGCCGAAGCTCGCCCAGCGCGCCGCATCCTCGCTCGCCATCTGATCGAGGCGGCCGGCGAGCTCATGGACCGTGCGCCCGAGCTGCGCCTCCTCGCCCGATCTACGGCCGCGCAGCAGCCGCAATGCGGCGAGCACAACCACCACGGCGCCGACAACGGCACCCGCCAGGAGGAGAAGACCGGTTTCCATCAGCCAAGAGTTGCCGCGGCGAGATCGACGGCCCACTCTAGTGGATTGATTCCAACGTTTGGAACCCTCTGTTTCGTGCGGCGATGATATGATCGGGGTCGGCTTTCCAGATGAAGGGTTTTGGGTTTGCGTCATTGTATTCGCGGACAAATCGGTTGATGGCGTCCTGAAGGTCGACGACGGATTGGAAGACGCCGTATTTGAGCCTGCGCCGCGTTAGTTTGGCGAAGAAGCCCTCGACGGCATTGAGCCACGAGCACGAGGTTGGCGTGAAGTGGAAGGTCCAGCGTGGATGGCGGGCGAGCCAGGCGCGGACCTTGTCCTTCTTGTGCGCGGCGTAGTTGTCGAGGATGACGTGGACGGCCTTGTCCGTCGGCACCTCGCGCTCGATGCGGTTGAGGAAGCGGATGAACTCCTGATGGCGGTGGCGCTGCATGTTCTGTGCGATGACCGTACCGTCCAGCACGTTGAGCGCGGCGAACAGCGTCGTCGTGCCATGCCGTTTGTAATCATAGGTCATCGTACCGGCGCGGCCCTTCTTCATCGGCAAGCCGGGTTGGGTGCGGTCGAGCGCCTGGATCTGTGATTTCTCATCAACCGACAGCACCACGGCATGGGCCGGCGGATCGACATACAAGCCGACGATATCTGTGAGCTTCTCGGCGAAGGCGGGATCATTGGAGAGCTTGAAGTGCCGCCAGCGGTGCGGGCTGAGGCCATGGGCCTTCCAGATCGCTTGGACCGTCGACGCCGCGACGCCAGCAACCTTCGCCATCGCGCGCAGCGTCCAGTGGGTCGCCTCGTGCGGCGGCGCTTGCTGGGTCAGGCGGACGATCTCGGCGACGCGCTCCGGCGGGATCGGCGCTTTGCCAGGCGGACGGGACCTGTCGCGAAGCAAGCCGTTGACACCCTCGTGCATGAACCGCTCCTGCCAGCGCCAGACACAGGTCTTGGACTTGCCGGTCTCGGCCATGATCGACGAGTTCCCGAGCCCCTCGTCGCTCTTCAGGATGATCCGCGCCCGCCAGACATGTTTCTGCGAGCTCTTCGGGTCCGCGACGATAGCTTGCAATCGCTGACGGTCGCCAGACGTGACAGTAAAATGGATGCCGGTGCGCATAGCACAGACTCGCATGACACCGCACAATACGGAATCTCAAATCGGACTCTTTCGTTCCGATCAATCCACTAGCACGGCGGGCCACGCCGCGCAGGGCGTTGGCGGCTTGACCGGGTGCGCCGGCGCGTCTACTTAGCCTGCGTAGCGAACAAGACGGAGTGGTCGATGGCCCTCCTGCCCATCATCATCGCGCCCGACCGGCGCCTCAGGAAGACCGCGGTCGCGGTCGAGCGCGTCGACGAGGCGATCCGTGTCCTCATCGACGACATGGTCGAGACCATGCATGCGGCGCCGGGGATCGGCCTCGCCGCGGTCCAGCTCGGCGTCGCCAAGCGCATCGTCGTCGTCGACCCGACTCGCGAGGGCGAGGATTCCCGCCTCACCCGGCTCGTCAACCCGGAGATCGTTCGCGTCTCGGACGAGCTCATCGTCTACGAAGAGGGATGCCTGTCGTTTCCCGACCATTTCGCCGAGATCGCCCGCCCGGCCGAGGTCGAGGTGCGCTACACCGACTACGACGGCGAGCCGCGCACGCTCGAAGCCGATGGCGTGCTCGCGACCTGCGTGCAGCACGAGATCGATCACCTCGACGGGACGCTGTTCGTCGACCGTCTCTCGGCGGTGAAGCGCAGCATCATCATGCGCAAGATGGCCAAGGCGAAGCGCCAGAAGGACCAGACGAGCGACTGATGGCCCGGCTACGGCTGGTGTTCATGGGGACGCCTGAATTCGCCCTACCGACGTTCGATGCGCTGGTTGCGGCCGGCCACGAGATCGCGGCCGTTTACACGCGCGCCCCGCGCCCCGCCGGCCGCCGCCGGGCCCTGCGCCGCTCGCCGGTGCACGAGGCCGCGCTGGCACGTGAACTGACCGTACACACACCCGCCAGTCTGCGCGATGACGAGGCAGCCGCGGCCTTCGCGACGCTGGCCGCGGACGCCGCCGTGGTGTGTGCCTACGGCCTCATCCTGCCGCCGCCGATCCTCTCGGCGCCACGGTTCGGCTGCCTCAACGTGCACGCCTCACTGCTGCCGCTCTGGCGCGGCGCCGCCCCCATCCAGCGCGCGATCATGGCCGGCGACGAGGAGACCGGCGTGTGCGTCATGCAGATGGACGAGGGCCTCGATACCGGCCCGGTGCTGTTGCGCGAGAGCGTCGCCATCGGGCCGGCGACGACGGGCGGCGGGCTGCATGACGAGCTCGCGCGCCTGGGCGCCCGACTCATGGTCGAGGCGCTCGATGGGCTCGCCGCGGGAAGGCTGCGCCCGACACCGCAGGCGGATACGGGCGTGAGCTACGCCGCCAAGCTCACCCCGGACGAGGAGCGCCTCGACTGGCGCCGGCCGGCCGCGGAGCTCGAACGTCAGGTGCGGGCGTTGGCGCCGGCGCCAGGCGCGTGGTTCGTCTTCGCCGGCGAGCGCGTCAAGGTGCTGGCGGCGCGCGTCGTCGAGGGTTCGGGCGCGCCGGGTGTGGTGCTCGATGCGCGGCCCACCATGGCCACCGCGGCCGGCGCGCTCCGCCTCGAGCGGCTCCAGCGCGCGGGCCGCAAGCCGATGGAAGCGGCCGATTTTGTGCGCGGCTTCGCGATCGCGCCCGGCGCCCACCTCGAGGCGCCATGACGCGCTACAAGCTGGTCCTCGAATATGACGGCACCGACTTCGTCGGGTGGCAACGCCAGGCCAACGGCGCGTCGGTGCAGCAGGCGCTCGAGGAGGCGATCGCCGCCTTCACCGGCGAGGCCGTCACCACTTGTGCGGCCGGGCGCACCGATGCCGGCGTGCACGCGCTCGCGCAAGCGGTGCATGTGGATCTCGCCCGGCACTTCGCCCCCGATACGGTGCGCAAGGCGGTCAACTTCCATCTCCGGCCCGCGCGCATTGCGGTGATCGGCGCGAGCGAGGTATCCGCCGCCTTCGATGCCCGCTTTTCCGCGCTCGAGCGGCGCTACCTCTATCGCATCCTCGACCGGCCCTCGGCCCCGGCGCTGGATGTGGGCCGGGTATGGCACACACCGACGCCGCTCAACGTGCGGGCAATGCGCCGTGCCGCGCAGGCCCTCGTCGGCCGCCACGACTTTACGACCTTCCGCTCGGTCCACTGCCAGGCGCGCTCGCCCGTGAAGACGCTCGATGCGCTGAGCGTGACGCGCCGCGGCTCGGAGGTCCGCATCGAGGCGCGGGCGCGATCCTTCCTCCACCGCCAGGTGCGCGCCATGGTCGGCACGCTCAAGCTGGTGGGCGAGGGCAAGTGGCGCACCACCGACGTCGCCGCCGCACTCGCCGCCCGCGAGCGCGCCGCCTGCGGCCCCACAGCCCCCGCGTGCGGCCTCTACCTTGCGTGCGTCGCCTACGGCGAGGCGGAATAGCCCGGCATTCCTCATGTGGCGCGGCCCAGCAGGCTGCAGCGCCTTGATGCGGTGATGGCACCCGCGCGACAAATTTACGGGATTGCTGGGAAGACGTGCTCGCCCGAGGATGCCTGCTAAGCTGGACGAGGAACGGGGCCCCGGCCGCCCAATACGGTTCCTCGGTCACATCTTCCCAGCCTCGCCACCGAATCAGGCTCTTTTCTTTTCCGCTCCTCGACGTCGGTCTTCGGGGGGTCGGGGAACTCTTGGGGCCCGCCAAACCGCTTCTTCAGTCGAAATAACCTCTTCGCCAGCGCGACCGCGACCTCTCTTCCGCAGTCGTACTTGCCGATTGTTTTTTTCCCAATCAAGTCTTGCCACCACACTCCTCCTTTGCTGGGTGCCTATGCCGAACTTCAACCGCAGGCCGCACACAGCAATTCGCAGGCGATTGCTCACCTGAACAAGCTTCAAAAAAGCTACGGAGTAAAGCCTGTCGGCTGAAAAACCTCGACGTGGGCCGCTGAAACCTTGCGGATGCGTCAAGGCGTTATTTTACGGAGCTTTTGCTCCCACCAGCATGCCCTAAATGGGTGTTAATCTGTCGCAGGTCAAGGGGCGAATTCGGGTTATGGTGACGGGACAGGGCGTTGGAAGGGTGCCTCGTTGCCGCCCGCACGTAGCGGCCGTGAGCCCATTGGGCTATGATGTGAAAATGAGCGGGAACGGGGAAACGGATTGCGTCGCCAGAAAGGCCATCGAGGCGGTCGAACGCGTGCTGAAAGAGCGGATGGGGCCATTCGGCTTTCAAGGTGCGAAGGTTGACCCGGGTTGGGATCACGACGGTGATCCCGTGCTCTTCATCGAAGCTCGCTACAATCTAAGCGACAGACCGATCGATGCGGGAGTCACGTTTGGGCTGCTCCGGGCACTGCGCGAGGCGCTTGAAGCCGCCGGCGAGACGAGGTTTCCCCACATACGTCACCATTTTGACGAGCAGCAGCAGGTAGCCCGTTCGTCTTGAGCGACGACCTGATTACGACCGCGCGACGCCTCGCGCGAGCAAATCCGCGCCGCCCAAGACATGCTGATTTGAGGCGGGCCGTCAGCACCGCCTATTTCGCGTTGTTCCATACCCTCGCACGCCAGTGCGCGGACCTCTTTGTCGGAGTCGGGGCAGCTCGCAGCGAAGCGGCTTGGGCCCTATCCGGTTAACGCCCATGACCGCTACATGTAGGGTGCCACCACTCTCCCGAGTAAAGCTCGGCATAGGTTGGAGCAGAGGTGTCGCCCGCGATGCCGAGCAATGAGCGGAAGGCGTTGAACGGGTAGAACCGCCTGTTGAAGCGGAAGGTGAACTCGTTGAGGTAGGCTTGTAGGTGCTGGTGGCTAACGCCGTGGTGAGATACCGATCAGCCACGTCTTCAGGTTGGCGAAAACCAGATGGATGATCGGCAGGTATTGCTCGGCAACCTCTGGATCACCACACTCGGCAACAGCGAAGTGCTCATAGCCGCGCTTACCGAGGCCAGCATAGCCGCTCCAATCGTCAGTAACGATCAGCGATCGCGGCGCGACGGTGCTCTCGACGAACCCACAGAGCGACTCGGCGCTACGGTCGAGCACGACGGCGAGCCGAACGCGTCCGGCATAGCGTCCGTCTTTCCGGTTGTCGAGCTTGGTGCCCGGCTTTCGATGACGCACCTCGATGGCACAGGAGACGGGAACCTTGTGGTGAACACCACGGCCTTCCCCACGCGTTCGCCCGCCAACCCAGGTTTCGTCCACCTCAACATGGTTCTTGGGCTGTCCACCGATCCTGTCTTGGTTGGGCCGCACCATGCCCGAGCGGAGCTTGTGGAGAATTTGAAAGGCCGTCTCGTAGCGCGAAAGACCAAGTTGCCGCTGAAACTGCACGGCGGACATGCCGGGCGTCTGACTGGCGACCAGATAAGCGGCCCAGAACCAGACGTTCAGCGGAGTGTGGCTACGCTCCATCACTGTTCCCACCGTCAGCCCGGTGTTCTGGCGGCACTTGCGGCAGCGCAGGACGCCAGGGCGGTTTTCAAAGTGGAACGGCTCTCCCGCCGTGCCGCAGTGCGGGCAGGCAAAGCCGTCTCCCCAGCGGGCTTTCTCCAGGTAGGCGGCGCAGGCCGCATCATCGGGGAAAAGTCGCTGGAACTCGGGTAGCGAATGCGGGAATGGGAGATCGGCGCGGTCGAGAACATCCATGGCGCGCTCCCCTATATCCGGGTTGCGCCCATTCTAGCCCTAGTGGGTGTGGGTGTAAACCGGATAGGCAAGGGATATTCTAAACTTCGCAGACTCGTTCGTGTCGCTGCAGGAGGAGCGGCATCGCGCAGACTATGACCCGCGCGCGAGATATAGCCGTGCGGAGACGCTGATTCTGATTTCGAATGCCGAGCAGGCGATTGCCAGACTCAAGAAAGCGCCTCGCCCAGATAAGCGCGCATTTGCGGCCCTGGTTCTCCTGAAAAGGCGGTGAGCCGACTGTTATTCGCTTGCATGTCCCCGCGAGCACCCCCCGTTAGCCCAGGCCCGTCGTCCCCGAGAGCAGGCGGTCGGAGCCGGCGTCGATGACAATGCCGAGTAGGAGGTCCACGAGCACGAGGGCGACGGCGGTCACGCCGCTGACGCGCAGCGCCACGGTGGTGATGAACCAGGCGTAGAACAAGACGGCCATCGATACCGCTATCAGCAGGCTGCCGGCCACGCCGGCTGAAACGGCGCCGCTGGCGCCGAGCAGGACGAACGGCAGGAACGCCGCCATCTGGATGACCGCAGACCAGTTCACCGCGACGATGTAGGGGACGTAGTTGGTGAGCGAGAGCAGGCGGCACAGAAAGATCATCACCACCGGAAAGGCGATGAAGCTAAGGATGTAGGCCGCGCCCTTGACGAGAATGAGGGCGCCCACGCCGGCGGCCGCGATCGCCGCTTCGCTGTTCAGCACCAGCGCCAGGGCATAGAACGGTGCGACGATCGCGGCGGCGAAGAAGGAGCGCCAGAATCCCTCGATCGAAACGTCGAACCAGTTCAGGCCCGAGGGGTCGAGTAGGGCCAGCCGCCAGGCGCCATAGATCGAGCGAATGACACTGTCGCGATCCGGCATCGCGGGCCCGGCTCAGTCGGCGAAATAGGCGTCGAGAACGGCGGCGTAGACCTCGGTCAGGGCCGCGATGTCGCCGAGCCGCGCATGCTCGTCGACCTTGTGCATGGTCTGGCTGATAAGGCCGAACTCGGCGACCGGACAGACATCCTTGATGAAGCGGGCATCGGAGGTGCCGCCGCTGGTGCTGAGCTCGGGCTCGACGCCGAGGGTCTGCTTGACCGCGGCGACCAGGATCTCGGTGAGCCGGCCGGGCGGCGACAGGAACGCCTCGCCGGAGACCTCGGCCTTGAGCTCGTAGGCGCCCCCGACCTCGTCGCAGGTGCGGCGCATCCAGGCGATGAGGTCCTCGGAGCGATGCCGGTCGTTGAAGCGGATGTTGAAGCGCGCGCTCGCACGAGCCGGAATGACGTTGCTCGCCTCGTTGCCGACATCGATGCTGGAGATCTGCAGGCCCGAGGGCTGGAAGTGCTCGCTGCCGGCATCGAGCGGCTTCTCGGTGAGGCGCCCGAGCATGGCCAAAAGGCGCGGGATGGGATTGTCGGCAAGGTCGGGATACGCGACGTGGCCCTGCGTGCCGGCGACGGTCAGTGTTGCGTTGAGGCTGCCGCGGCGCCCGATCTTGGCCATCTCGCCGAGCCGCGTCGGGTTGGTCGGCTCGCCGACCAAGCAGGAATCGATGACCTCGCCGCGCCCGCGCATCCACTCGAGCACCTTGACCGTACCGTTCACGGCCGGGCCTTCCTCATCGCCCGTGATCAGCAGGCTGAGCGAGCCGGGAAGCGTGCCGCTGCGGCCGCGAAGGAGGCGGGTCGCGGCGGCGACAAAGCTCGCGATCGCCCCCTTCATGTCGGCCGCGCCGCGCCCATAAAGCGCCTCATCCACGATCTCGGCGGCGAAGGGATCGACGCTCCAGCTCTCGCGCGCGCCCACGGGCACGACGTCGGTGTGCCCGGCGAAGCAAAAGTTGGGCGGCGCCGTCCCGTAGCGCGCGTAGAGGTTGTCAACGGCGGCCGTGCCGCCCGAGTCGAAAGTTAGGCGATGGCAGGTGAAGCCGATCTCGCGCAGGGTGCGCTCCAACAGGTCGAGCGCGCCCGCCTCGTGCGGCGTGACGCTGTCGCAGCGCACCAGTTCGCGCGCGAGTGCGAGCGCATCGATTTCCTTGATCTCTGTCATCCGCATTCCACCGCGCCGGCGCCCGACCTACGCTATGTACTCACAAAATGACGTCGCGATTAGATGATAGAATGCCGCACCGTTGTCCGCTAGGTGCCCGAAGGCGGACTTGGGGCGGAGCTTCCGTCACCTCCGGGTATAGCTGAGAAGCGGACATACGCGATCACCGGTTCCAACGGCAGTTGTCTCCAAACCCGCCGTTCACTGGCATCTCCAAAGCAACCATTCAGCGTGCTGATGGGGCTATACGCCAAGCTCGGCATAGGTTGGAGCAGAGGTGTCGCCCGCGATGCCGAGCAATGAGCGGAAGGCGTTGAACGGGTAGAACCGCCTGTTGAAGCGGAAGGTGAACTCGTTGAGGTAGGCTTGTAGGTGCTGGTGGCTGACGCCGTGGTGGATACCGATCAGCCACGTCTTCAGGTTGGCGAAAACCAGATGGATGATCGGCAGGTATTGCTCGGCAACCTCTGGATCACCACACTCGGCAACAGCGAAGTGCTCATAGCCGCGCTTACCGAGGCCAGCATAGCCGCTCCAATCGTCAGTAACGATCAGCGATCGCGGCGCGACGGTGCTCTCGACGAACCCACAGAGCGACTCGGCGCTACGGTCGAGCACGACGGCGAGCCGAACGCGTCCGGCATAGCGTCCGTCTTTCCGGTTGTCGAGCTTGGTGCCCGGCTTTCGATGACGCACCTCGATGGCACAGGAGACGGGAACCTTGTGGTGAACACCACGGCCTTCCCCACGCGTTCGCCCGCCAACCCAGGTTTCGTCCACCTCAACATGGTTCTTGGGCTGTCCACCGATCCTGTCTTGGTTGGGCCGCACCATGCCCGAGCGGAGCTTGTGGAGAATTTGAAAGGCCGTCTCGTAGCGCGAAAGACCAAGTTGCCGCTGAAACTGCACGGCGGACATGCCGGGCGTCTGACTGGCGACCAGATAAGCGGCCCAGAACCAGACGTTCAGCGGAGTGTGGCTACGCTCCATCACTGTTCCCACCGTCAGCCCGGTGTTCTGGCGGCACTTGCGGCAGCGCAGGACGCCAGGGCGGTTTTCAAAGTGGAACGGCTCTCCCGCCGTGCCGCAGTGCGGGCAGGCAAAGCCGTCTCCCCAGCGGGCTTTCTCCAGGTAGGCGGCGCAGGCCGCATCATCGGGGAAAAGTCGCTGGAACTCGGGTAGCGAATGCGGGAATGGGAGATCGGCGCGGTCGAGAACATCCATGGCGCGCTCCCCTATATCCGGGTTGCGCCCATTCTAGCCCTAGTGGGTGTGGGTGTAAACCGGATAGGAAAGGTCTAAGCTTTAGCGGTTGGAGCCCGGATGGGCGGCTTGTGACCGCCGTGGCGCACCGCCATGATGTGAGCCACCCGTGCCGGCGCGGCGGCGGACGGGGATCAACAAGGAGAAGAGCCATGAGCTCGGCCGGTGACCTGAAAGGGCTGCTCGACGGCCCCGACATTATCATCATGCCATCGTGTTACGACGCGCTATCGGCCAGGCTGATCGGTGAGGCCGGCTACAGGGCGACGTTCATGAGCGGCTTTGCCGTATCGGCGGTACGTCTCGGCATGCCCGATACCGGCCTCATCTCGTTCGCCGAAATGCGCGACCAGCTGCAGAACATCTGCCTGGCGGTGCCGCGCCTTGCGGTCGTCGGCGACGGCGACACCGGCTATGGCAACGCGATGAACGTCCAGCGCACGGTGCGCGACTATGCGCGCGCCGGGGCCGCCTGCGTGATGATCGAGGATCAGGTCAGCCCCAAGAAATGCGGCCACACCAAGGGCAAGGAGGTGATCGGGCGCGGCGAGGCGCGGATGAAGATTCGCGCCGCGGTGGATGCCGGGCAAGCGGCCGACATCCTGATCCTGGCGCGCACCGATGCGCGCGCCGTGCATTGCTTTGAGGATGCGCTCGAACGCTGCCATATCTTTGCCGAGGAGGGCGCCGACATCATCTTCCTCGAAGCACCCGACAACGAGCAGGAGATGGCTCGCTTCTGCGATGCGTTCGAACAGCCGACGCTGGCCAACATGGTGGTCGGCGGCAAAAACGCCCGTCCTGCCGCCGCTGCGGCTGCAGGAGATGGGCTACAAGATTGCGCTCTACCCCTTGGCGGTCCTGGCGCCGGCGATGTACGCCGCGCGTGAGGCGCTCGCGGCTATCGGCAAGGGCCACGCCGAGGCCCCGGCGCAGCTCACCTTCGAGGAGATCAAGGCGCTGGTCGGATTCCCCGACTATTACGAGGGCGAAATCCGCTACCAGGCCCGCGAGTGAACGCCCGTTGAAATCGCAACAGCGGGTGCAAGGATTAGGTCTGCCCCGGGTGGGTCTTCTCGACCCCTAGACCCGCGAGTACGTCGTCGAACGACGCGTAGTTGTAGGCGCACAGCGTGGCGTAGAGGCCTCCCTTCTCGATCAGCGCGTCATGCGGGCCGGTTTCGACGATGCGGCCGTCCTGCCGCACGAAGATGCGATCGGCGCCGCGCGACGCTCAATATCGCGTTCACCGGCGCCACCGGCCACGAGCGGCATTTCGACGCCGTACTCAATTCGCGCTTCACGGCGCCGGTCCAGGCGGGGAGCTTCACGGTAACCGTCACCGAGCAGTCGTTCGGCAGTGGCATTCTGTCGGGGACCGGCATTCTTACTAGCGACCAGGAGTTCGTTATCTAAGAGCTCACTGACTAGGCCTACAACCACAAGGTACTGGCTTTGGCCGGCGTGCCGACCACGACCTTCCCGACGAGCGCACGCGCGAGGCCTTCGGGCGGCAGGTGGGCCCACACGAATTCCGCCGCGCCGGGGCCACGACCATTGCCATACATCGGCCTGACCAGGTAGGCGCCGCCCAGCACCTGCTCGGACACCGCAATCCTTCGACCACGCGCAACAACTATATCCTCGCAAGCAACCTGTAAGCCGCCAAGGCCCACCAGGAGGCCCTGGCCGCCTTGCGCGAACGAACCTATCCTGGAAAGCGGAGGGCTAAGACATGAAATGCAGCGCCTATGCGCGCTACAGCAGCGAGCTTCAGAACGCGGCGTCGGCAGAGGATCAATTGCGGGCCTGCAAGGCGTTTATCTTTCGCCAGGGCTGGACCTGCGTCGAAATCTACAAAGACCAGGCGCTGAGTGGCGCTTCGGCACTGAGGCCGGGCTATCAGCAGCTGCTTGAGGCCGCCCGAAATGGCGCATTCGAAGTCGTTGTCGCCGAGGCACTCGATCGCCTCTCCCGCGATCAAGCCGACGTGGCCAATCTTTACAAGCACCTCTCTTTCCTCGGCATCAAATTGGTCACCATCGCCGAGGGCGAAATCAACGAGATGCATGTTGGTCTCAAAGGCGCGATGAACGCGATTTTCTTGAAAGACCTTGCGCAAAAAACCCGCCGCGGCCTCGAGGGACGGGTCCGCCAGGGTCGCTCGGGCGGGGGTTTGCTACGGCTACGAGGTTCTCCAGGAGCGCGCGGCCGACGGCTCGCCGATCCGCGGTCGCCGCCTGATCGTCGAAGCGGAAGCAGGCATCATTGGGCGCATCTTCCAGGAGTTTGCGTCGGGGCGGTCGGGTCGTGTCCCAGGACGTGGTGTAGGAGTTGTTGGAGCCTCTGTTAGCTGTGGGTAGGCGGCTTGCCGTAGCGACCGCCGAGAGTCTGGCGTAGGCAAGCCGGCTATCCACAGCGGAGGCCATCGCGGTTCCGGTTTAGGGTTGGGCTAGTGCAAACCAACCTGACCCGAAGGAGAACCACGATGACCCAGGACATGATGACCCTGCGCGCGCTTTTGGAGAAGAGCTCCGATGCCGATCTGCTTTGCGAGATGATCGGCTTCACGGCCGAGCGGCTGATGGCACTGGAGGTTGAGGGCCTGACCGGCGCCGGGCACGGCGAGCGCTCGGCGGATCGTATCACCCATCGCAACGGCTACCGCGACCGGTCCTGGGAGACGCGGGCCGGCACGGTCGAGCTGAAGATCCCGAAGCTGAGGAAGGGAAGCTACTTCCCGGGCTTCCTGGAGCCGCGGCGGATGGCCGAGAAGGCGCTGGCTGCGGTGATCCAGGAGGCCTACATCCAGGGGGTGTCGACCCGCTCGGTCGACGATCTGGTTCAGGCGATGGGGATGTCGGGCGCCTCCAAGAGCCAGGTCTCCAGGCTGTGCGGCGAGATCGACGATAAGGTCACCGGCTTCCTCGATCGACCGCTGGAGGGCGACTGGCCCTATCTGTGGCTCGACGCCACCTACGTGAAGGTGCGCCAGACCGGACGCATCGTCTCGGTCGCGGTGACCGTGGCTGTGGCCGTCAACGACCAAGGCCGCCGCGAGGTCCTGGGCGTGGCGATCGGCGCGTCGGAGGCCGAGACCTTCTGGACCGAGTTCCTGCGCTCGCTGGCCCGGCGCGGGCTGCGCGGCGTGAAGCTGGTGATCTCCGACGACCACAAGGGCCTGAAGGCCGCCGCGACCCGGATCCTCGGCGCCACATGGCAGCGCTGCCGCGTGCACTTCGCCCGCAACCTGCTGGCCCATGCCGGCCGCCAGGGCCGGCGCGTCGTCTCCGCCTTCGCCCAGGAGGACGCCGACAGCGCGAAGGTCCAGTGGCGCCAGGTCGCCGACCAGCTCAGGCCCAAGGTGCCCAAGCTGGCAGTTCTCATGGACGAAGCCGAGCACGACGTCCTCGCCTACATGAGCTTCCCCAGGGAGCACCGCCAGAAATTGCACTCCACAAACCCGATCGAACGGCTCCATGCCGAGGTCAAGCGTCGCACCAACGTCGTCGGTATCTTTCCCAACGAAGCCGCCATCACACGGCTCGTCGGCGCCATCCTTCTCGAGCAGAACGACGAGTGGGCCGTCTCAAGGAGATACATGACGCTGGAATCCATCGCTCCGCTGAGCGATGGTGTCCCCATCACGCTGCCCAC
The DNA here is from genome assembly GCA_965261735.1 of Alphaproteobacteria bacterium. Lineage (GTDB taxonomy): Bacteria > Pseudomonadota > Alphaproteobacteria > SHVV01 > SHVV01. The sequence continues at coordinate 2,096,737 of OZ253470.1, read as the reverse complement.
CGTGGCAGCCTGAACGTCCCGGCCCTACACGCCGGGAGCCGCGTAGAGCGCAACGCTCTTACACCACTCCGCGGGACACGATCGGCGGTCGCCCAAGACGATCGCCCATACCCTTAACCGTGAAGGCGTTTCGGGCCCGCGGGGTCGCCCTTGGGGCCCGTCGACCATCTATGGCAACTGGCGCCGCGGTACTGGCATCCTCAACAACGAGCTCTACATCGGCCACCTGGTCTGGAATCGCCAGCGCTTCGTCAAGGACCCCGACACAGGGCGGCGCATCGCCAAGGCCAACCCCGAGAGCGAGTGGATCATCCAAGCCGTCCCCGACCTCTGCCTCATCGGTGACGAGCTGTGGCAGGCGGTGAAGGAGCGGCAACAAGCTACCCGAGCGATCCTCGTCAACGATCGGCAAGGGGTCCGATCGGAACGGGCACGGCGGCCGCGCTACCTGCTCTCCGGTCTCATCAAGTGCGGATCCTGCGGTGGCGGCTTCTCCATGATCAACACCACCCACTACGGCTGTTCGAACGCCCGCAACCGGGGCATCTGTGATAACCGACTGACCATCCGGCGCGATGTCATCGAGGAGAGCGTTCTGTCTGGTTTGAAGAAAGAGCTGATGAACCTTGAGCTGGTGAAGGAGTTCGTCGCCGAGTACCACCGCGAGATCAACCGTCTGGCGGCGATGCGCGACGGCGAGCACAAGCGGCTCGCCCATGAGCTTGCCGCCCTGGAGCGCGAAATCCGCGAGATCATCGACGCCATCAAAGCAGGTATTCGAAGCGCTTCGATGGCGGCCGAGCTCGAATCGCTCGAGGTGCGTAAGCAGACCCTGCAGGCGCTGCTCGCCGCCGAGCCACCGGCCCCGGTGAGGCTGCATCCCAACGTCGCGGAAACATACCGGCAGAGGGTCGAAGACCTGCGCCAAGCGCTCGATCAGGACGATGTTCGAGCCGCATCCGCCGAGATCTTCCGCGGCCTGATCGACGAGATCCGCCTCGTCCCCGTCGACGACGGACTCGGCATCTACCTCATCGGCAACCTCGCCGCGATGCTCGGCCTCGGCACGAAAAAACGCCCCGGCTCAAAGGAAGCCGGGGCGCAATTAACGCTGGTTACGGGGGCCCGCAACTGCCTTGATTTGCTGCTGACCTCCACGATGGCCCTAGCGGCGCACGTACGAACCTCGACAGTGTCGGCCTGGCGGACTTAGCTGATTCGTAATCAGTAGGTCCGGACGGTTCGCGTGCTCTTCAAATGCCACCACCATCTTGCAGACCGATGGGCGCCAATGTTCTCCGTAGTTGTTGTCGCCCAAGTAGCCGCAGACAAATGCACGACATGATGGCGGCCGGTCCGGGTAAATCCGACACCCAACCCCCGGTGCGCAGTGTTGACACCACTTGAGTCTCGGCTTCGCAAGCTCGGCGATGCTGAGCAACTTGCAGCACATAGTGCAGCCATTGCACCCGCGTGTTGCTGCGGCGGGGCTCACTAGAACGTCCCGGGCTCGAACTTCTCGTGCGATAGGAACACGTAGCCGTTGTCTGAGATTCGGCCCGCCTTGATCGCTCGCTCGGCGGTTGCAACGTAGACACGCAGCCGGGCGCTAACCGCGCGCGCAACTTCTTCTGGATTTACCGGTTGATGAACCATCCGTGTCGTTGATGACCTCACGCAGAATCACGACGCGGTATGGTTTCTCGCCGTAGGTGACGTCCATCATGATGTTACCGCCGGGTCCCATCCGAAGGGTGCTTGAATACTGGATGCGGTGCCCTGCGAACTCTGGCTCCTCGACAGAGGCAAGCCCGAGGAACGGCGCGACACGGTGCTGACGCTCGATGCGCCTAACATATTTCGCAAGGTTACCCGCAAGATCAACGACTTCAGCCCTGGCTCGCGTGGGTACCGAACCTGATCGTCGCCGAGCTCTTCCTCAGGGTGCGGAACGCCTCGGCGACCGCCTGAGCCGTCGATTCGACCATTGCTCATGCGGGTGATTCGTGGGCGTCCCTGCTGATGCTCCGTTCCACGCCGCAATTCGGGTCGAGCCGGAGGCCAAATTGACCCATCGATATGACTGCCAAACAAGGTAGCACGTGAAAACGTGCGGCTGTCCGCTGGGGCGTTGAACAATCGTTGCGACGTCGCTCGCGGTGTGCCGTCTGTCTGCTAATAAGAATCCAGGGCGAGTGTCGAACAGATTGGAGCCGGGTGCATCCAATGGTTTTCGGATCGCGGGGAATGCGTTATGATTTGAGACTGGCATGACGAGGTTGAAGTGGCTGTGACGATGAGCGAAGCATTCGGCCCGAGAGATTTCGAGGCCCGACAATCACCTTGAACGCAAGCGATGGCAGCGGGGTGGATGAAAGCCATACAAGGCAACGGGAGCAACCGACAATGACGTCTAATCATTTCGAGCTACGACATGTGGGAACGGTCGCCGCAATAATCGCGATTATTGTCCTTTCGTTGGGATTAGTAGGTATTCTCGTAAATCTTTAGGGCTGCCGGCTCAAAGCACCAGCATTCCCGGTACTGAGTTTTGGGCAACCTAGGTTCTTGAGGCCCTTATAAACCGTTACCGAGCCTAAGAGGGTAGCGTTCCGAAGGAACGAGCGGAAAGAAAAGTCCTTGCCTATCCGGTTAACACCCATGACCGCTACATGTAGGGTGCCGCCACTCTCCCGAGTAAAGCTCGGCATAGGTTGGAGCAGAGGTGTCGCCCGCGATGCCGAGCAATGAGCGGAAGGCGTTGAACGGGTAGAACCGCCTGTTGAAGCGGAAGGTGAACTCGTTGAGGTAGGCTTGTAGGTGCTGGTGGCTAACGCCGTGGTGGATACCGATCAGCCACGTCTTCAGGTTGGCGAAAATCAGATGGATGATCGGCAGGTATTGCTCGGCAACCTCTGGATCACCACACTCGGCAACAGCGAAGTGCTCATAGCCGCGCTTACCGAGGCCAGCATAGCCGCTCCAATCGTCAGTAACGATCAGCGATCGCGGCGCGACGGTGCTCTCGACGAACCCACAGAGCGACTCGGCGCTACGGTCGAGCACGACGGCGAGCCGAACGCGTCCGGCATAGCGTCCGTCTTTCCGGTTGTCGAGCTTGGTGCCCGGCTTTCGATGACGCACCTCAATGGCACAGGAGACGGGAACCTTGTGGTGAACACCACGGCCTTCCCCACGCGTTCGCCCGCCAACCCAGGTTTCGTCCACCTCAACATGGTTCTTGGGCTGTCCACCGATCCTGTCTTGGTTGGGCCGCACCATGCCCGAGCGGAGCTTGTGGAGAATTTGAAAGGCCGTCTCGTAGCGCGAAAGACCAAGTTGCCGCTGAAACTGCACGGCGGACATGCCGGGCGTCTGACTGGCGACCAGATAAGCGGCCCAGAACCAGACGTTCAGCGGAGTGTGGCTACGCTCCATCACTGTTCCCACCGTCAGCCCGGTGTTCTGGCGGCACTTGCGGCAGCGCAAAGCCGTCTCCCCAGCGGGCTTTCTCCAGGTAGGCGGCGCAGGCCGCATCATCGGGGAAAAGTCGCTGGAACTCGGGTAGCGAATGCGGGAATGGGAGATCGGCGCGGTCGAGAACATCCATGGCGCGCTCCCCTATATCCGGTTTGCGCCCATTCTAGCCCTAGTGGGTGTGGGTGTAAACCGGATAGGCAAGGAAAAGTCTTTACCGCCCGCTGAAACGCTCAACACCTGCCCGAGTTGTCGGCTACGAAAGAGCCGGATCCTCGAGCCATACCGATCGGCACATTTGTCAATGCGTGACCGCACCCCGACGTGTGGGTATAGAGGGGCGGGCTAATTGGGGCGGATATCGATGTGGACGGGGTTGATAGTCGGTTTGATCTTGGGCGGGCTGATCATGTATGCCGTATGGCGGCTCGTCCGGTCGCTCGACAACTGAAAGCTCATCGAAAGGACGCCGCGCTGTTGCCCTCCATGACTCGGAATCCGGCCGTTCGATAGCAATGCAGGCCTAGTTCGTCTTTGCAACCTGCTCGAGGTAGGCGGCCACATTCTCGCGCTGCGGCAGGCTCTTGAGCTTGAAGACCATCTTGTTCTTGACCCTCTTCTCGCCGAGATAGGCCTTGAGGAACTCCTTGGGGTTCTCGACATAGGCGATAATGTTTTCGGCCGTCCACACCAGCCCCTTCTCGGCCGCCGCCTTGATCGATGAGGAGTACTTGTACTTTGCGACGACGCCGGCCGGGCGGCCGACGATGCCGAACAAGCTCGGTCCCACCTTGTTCTTACCCTCCGCGAGGGTGTGGCAGGCCACGCACTTCTTGAAGACTTTCTTGCCCGCCTCGGCGTCGCCCGCCGCCGCGGGACCGACGGCGAGGGCGAGGCTCAGCGCCGCCGCGAACACGAGCACCACGCCGCGCGCTAGGTGCGGTCGTCGCGCCCGTCGTCGACTGTGGTCCCTCACCGCAGGTAACCCATCGCTGCATACAGGCGCGCCTACTTGCGGCGTCGCGCCGATGGGCTGGTCGGCTCCCGCGCTCGTATCCCTCATGCCGTGCTGCCTCCTTCCTTCGTCAGTCCGCGCGTCGTGCCCGCCGGTATCCGACCCGCCTACCCATTCCGCCGACGACCCGGCCGGGCCATGGGCGCGGTCCCGAGCCAGCGCTCTTGACCGGGATTTCCCAGTTGGTTCCCCCAAGCGACGAAGACGGTAGCACTATTGCGTATTGATCAAAAGGGCGCGATCCGCCCTCCCGCCGATCAAGCGCTACAAGAGTGCATCACGCTCCTGCTCAAGCGGCCCCTCGGCCGGCCGCCGAAGGAAATGCGTCGCTTCTGTCCAAGTTTCACCATCCAATGGGCACGCCATGACCGATTCCTCTATATCGCCACAAAACATTGATTCCTGTATACGAATCGGTGTCGAAGGCCAACAGAGTGCACTCTATCGGGAAATCCAGGTTCGGAATAATAACCGCTATCAATGCACCATATTTTTACGCGATTATCAACTTGACACGTCACGCCTCAATCCCCATATGCAGGGGACAGGAGGAAATAATGACGACTTTCTACGATTTTCAGCAGCAGTTTCCCGATGACGAGGCGTGCCTTCACCACATAATGGTGAAGCGTTACGGCGGCACCGAGATTGACTGCCCGAAGTGCGGGGCGCATGGGAAGTTCTACCGCCTGGCACGTGATCGCGCGTATCTCTGCCAGCACTGCAAACACCACATTTATCCGTGCGCAGGCACATTCATGCACCGCACGCATCTGCCGCTTCACAAGTGGTTCTACGCCATAGTCCTGTTCACCACATCGCGCCACGGCGTCCCCGCGAAGGAACTGGAGCGCCAACTTGACGTGTCCTATCCCACGGCTTGGCGCATGGGCCATTTGATCCGCAAGCACATGGCTAATACTGACGGAGAGTGGCCGCTGGACGGCGATATTGAAGCCGACGAGACCTATGTTGGTGGCCGTACGACCGGTGGCAAGCGCGGTCGCGGCGCTCTGAACAAGACCGTGGTGTTCGGGATGCTGGAGCGCGACGGCGACGTGATGGCGAACGTTGTCCCGAACGTTCGAAAGCGGACTTTGCAGGCGTTTATCTCCGAGAACGTCGAGCCGGGTAGCACCGTTCATACTGACGAACTCAAGTCTTACAGCGGATTGGCGACGATTGGGTATACGCACCAGACCGTCAACCACAGCGCGGGCCAGTACGCGCGCAGCTCTAGCCATGTGAACTCGATTGAGGGCTTTTGGGCGCGGTTGAAGCTGTCGATTCGCGGGACGCACGTTCATGTGTCCGGGAAGCACCTTCAGAAGTATGTGAAGGAGTTTGAGTATCGCTATAACCGCCGGAAGCGGCCTGGAACGATGTTTGGCGATCTGGTGGCCCGCTTCTAAGCATCCGGTCCAAGAGCGCATCGAAGCGTTGCCATGCGATCTCGGGCGGATAGGCATTGTCTTTATTCACCGCCCGCCTCCGATTGCATCTTTCCCCATAGGCGCCGAGCGCCGCGTATGTTCCGAACTCTCGCTTCAGCACCAAGGCGGACGAGAAATCTGTGCCAGCCCGCAGTGATCCCCTTCCCTGTCACAGGTGGATGGGGAATACGTAATCCGTCTAAAGCTCTCGCTAGTTTGCGAACGTTTTCCTCATTACGCCCTTCTATTTCTACCTGCCCAATTCGGCCGGGGTTCACATACCATTCAAGACTGACCCGCACGCTGGTGAATTCATCGGTCATACCTCCCAAGCGATTGGATGGGCGGAAAGGCTGGTGCAGATGCCAGCTCATATAAATGAACGCCACACTGAACATGGCAGTGAAGGCGGCATATTCCGGTGTGCTCAACTCCTTCAAGCCTCCGCCCCAAATCCATGAGACGACGCTCCATACGAGACCTCCGAAGAACAACAACCAGCCCAGAAGCCGCACCACGTACAGGGCCTTGCCCAGGAGAATCTTGCTCTGGTCCATGCCCGAAGCGTACTCGCCCGCCGTGACGTGTCAAGTTGATAATCGCGATGTCATTTGTATAGTGTCCGACGACTTGGGGTCGGTTTACCCTCATGCCCTGCCACTCCCATCCACGCAGGCGGAAAATTTCCTTGTAGAACTCGTCCGGGAAACGCTTCGACCACTTGGCCTGTTGCGCCAAGAGGTATTTGTCGAGAAGCCGATTAAGGGATTTCCTATCGCGTATCTCCTGGTAGCTGGTCGCCTCATCTACTAACGCGATGATCCCTACGTGGGCCAGCCCACGCATGAGTAGTTCACAGACAGCACCTGTTCGCTCTTGCGAGGGCAGCAGGACACCTGCATCGCGTGCGTCAAGATAGACTTCGCAGACCTGCGGGAGTAGTTCCGCCTTGTAGCCAATCGCCTCCAAAGCGCGCAACCTGTCAATGCTGTAGATCAATAGTTGACCCCCAGTCAGCTATCGATCCGTCAGCGCGAGGACCAGCGGAGCATCGAGCTCACACCTTTCGGCGAGACAAGATCGTGCAAGACGAAACCACCGACAGGCAGCGCGACAAAGCGCCTAGTTGATAGCGCAAAGTGCCCCCTCACTCGCCGTAGCTGAGGCGCCAGACCACCTGGCCGACGTCGTCCGCGACGAGCAGGCTGCCGTCGCGGGCCACGGCGAGGCCGGCGGGGCGGCCCCAGACCTGAGCGGTGCGCTCGCCGGAGGCCCAGAAGCCGCTGGCGAAGATCTCGTAATGCCCCTGCGGCCGGCCCTCGGCGAAGGGCACGCGGACGATGCTGTAGCCGGTCGGGCGCGAGGCGTTCCACGAGCCGTGCAGGGCGACGAAGGCGTCGCCGCGGTAGTCGCCGGGAAACTGGCCGGCATCGTAGAAGACGAGGCCGAGCGGCGCCGAATGGGAGCGGAACAGCACCTCGGGCACGCGCGTCCTGGCAACCAGCGCCGGCTGGCGGGCGCCGAAGGTGGGGTCGGGGTTGGGCCCGACATAGGCGTAGGGCCAACCGTAGAAGGCGTCCTCGACGATGCGGGCGAGGTAGTCCGGCACCAGCCCGTCGCCGAGCCCGTCGCGCTCGTTGACGACGACGTAGAGGTCGCCGGAGCCGGGATGGATGGCGATGCCGACGGGATTGCGTAGGCCGTGCGCGAACGTGATCTGGCCACCGCCGTCCGTATCGAAGCGCTGCACGGTGGCGCGCGGCGGCGCCTCCATCCCGATATTGCCGCGGCTACCGACGGAGACGTAGAAGTGGCGGCCGTCGGGGCCGAAGGCGATGTTGCGCGTCCAGTGGCCCCCGCCCGCCCCGAGCGCGGCCGCCGAGGTTACGGGCTCGGGCGGCGCCGCGGCGCGCAGGTCGCCGGGTCGATAGGCGAAGCGCCATACCTGACCGGTGTCCGCGAAATACAGGTAGCCGCCGTGGAAGGCGAGGCCATGCACGCGCCCGAGCCCGCGCGCGAACGGCGCCACCGTTTCCGCAGCTCCGTCGCCGTCGCCGTCGCGCAGGACCGTAATGCGCCCGGCCCGGGGCTCGGCGAGGAAGACATCACCGTTCGCCGCCACCGCCATCCAGCGCGCGTGATCGAGGCCGTCGGCGAAGAGGTTGGCGCGGAAGCCCGGCGGCAGGTTCCACCTCGGCGCCGCGGGGCGGGCGATGCGTCGCGCGGGGTTGCCGGTGCTCGGCGTGGCGTAGGGCGCCGGCAGGTCGGCGGCGCGGATATGAATACGCTGGCCGACGGTCTGATCGCTAACGCCCTGCGCCTGTACCGCTGGTGCAAGGACGAGGGCCGGTACGATGACCGCGAGCAGTTGGGCAAGACGGTATCTCATCGTGTTCCCCGCTTGGGATATTTGAGGTCGCATACTCTACGGCGCTTGGCGCGCCGCGCCTGCGGCTTGCCCCGCACCGCCGCAACCCTTATCTAGGTGTGGCCATGCGGGGCAAGGTCCTTCTCGTCGTCCATAGCGCGGGCTCCAACACGGGGCGGGTCGGTCGATCGCTCGCACGCATGGGCTACCGGCTCGACGTCCGCCGGCCGAGTGGCGGCGATGCGCTCCCCGAAACGCTCGATGATCACGCGGCCGCCATCGTGTTCGGCGGACCGATGAGCGCCAACGACGATCACGACTTCCTGCGCACCGAGCTCGCGTGGATTCCGACGGCGCTCGATTCGGGCAAGCCGTTTCTCGGCATCTGCCTCGGCGGCCAACTGCTCGCGCGCGCCCTCGGGGCCCGGGTCGAGGAGCACCCCGAGGGCAGGTGCGAGATCGGCTACTTCCCCGTGCGGCCGACGTCGGCTGGCCGGCATGTGTTGAATGAGGAGACCCATTTCTACCAATGGCACCGCGAGGGCTTCGACCTTCCGCCGGGCGCGACCCTGCTCGCCGAGGGCGAGACCTTCACCAACCAGGCCTTCCGCTGGAAGAACGCCTACGGCATCCAGTTTCACCCCGAGGTAACGGGGGCGATCATGAAGCGATGGACCACGGCGGCCGCGCATCGCCTGACGCTGCCCGGGGCGCAATCGCGCGACGAGCAATTCCGCCACCGCCGCCGCCACGAGCGCGCGATTCCCGGCTGGCTCAACCGCTTCCTCGCGATCTGGCTCGATCACTGACGGCGGCGGGCGGCGCTACCTGACGCGCGTCGCCTCGCGGATCAGCACGACCACGGTGTCGGGGCCGACGACGTCGTCTGCGATTCGCTGCAGGCGCGCCTTGATCAGATTGATGTTGATCCGGGCGCCGCGGTCGAGGCTGCCGTAGCGCCGCAGGAAGGTGAGGAACTCGGCCCTCATCCTTGGCAGATAGTGCTCGGCCCTGTTCCGCTCGGGGCCCACCTTGGTCTCGAGGTTGAGGACGACGACGATACGCCCCTTGAGCTTGCCGTCCTGCACCACGGGCACCTGGAAAGGGTCGAGCTTGATGAAGACCACGGTGCCCTCGGGCTGGCTGCTCTCGCCACCACCGCCGCCGCCGGCCGCATCGACCTCGAGCGACCCCCCGAGCACGGCCGTGGCCAGGAAGAGCATTGTCGGCAGCGCGCGGAGCAGCCCCCTCATGGCGGTCACGTCAGCGTACGCCGGGTTTCGACCAGCACGCCGGCCTCGACCAGCGCCTCGATCTCGGCCGCGCCGTAGCCGGCCTCGGCGAGCACGGCGCGGCCCGAATCGCCGAACCGCGGCGGCGCGCGGCGCACCGAGCCTGGCGTGCGGCTCAGCTTCACGGGGATCCCGGTGCCGCGATAGCCGTCGATCTCGACCACCATGTCGCGGTGGCGCGTGTGCGGATGGTTGAGGACCGCAGGTGTATCGAGCACCGGCCCGGCGGCGATCCCGGCCGCCAGGAGGGCCTTGCACACAGCCTCTCCGTTCCTGTCCTCGAGCGCCCCCGCCAGGGCCTCGGCGAGCGCCGCGCGGTTGGCGACGCGGTCGGCGTTGCTGAGAAAGCGGGCGTCCTCGGCCAGGTCCGGCTCGCCGATCTCATGACACAGGCGGCGGAACTGGCGGTCGTTGGCGGCGGTGAGGAAGATCGGCCCGGTGGCCGTCTCGAATTTGTTGTAGGGCACGACGTTGGCGTGCTCGTTGCCGGTGAGCACGGGCGGCTTGTTCGACATGAACCAATTATAGGCATAGGGGTGGAGCAGGCTCACCCCGGTGTCGAATAGGGTCGCCTCGATGAACTGGCCGAGGCCCGAGCGCGTGCGCTCCTGCGCCGCCGCCAGCACCGCGATCGCCGCCATCATGCCGGTGCCCTGGTCGACGAGCGCGACGCCGATCCGCGTCGGCCCCGACTGTGGCGTGCCGTTGACGCTCATCAGCCCACTCAGCGCCTGCGCCACGCCGTCGTATCCGGGCAGCCCGCCATAGGGCCCGTCGGCGCCGAAGCCGGAGATGCGGCAATAGATGAGGCGCGGGAAGCGCTCCTTGAGGACCTCCTCGTAGCCGAGCCCCCAGCCCTCCATGGTGCCGATCTTGAAGTTCTCGAGGAGGACGTCGGCGCCCTCGAGCAGGCGCAGCAGGACCTCGCGGCCCTGGGCCCGCGACAGATCGAGCGAGATGCTCCGCTTGTTACGGTTGAGGCCGGTGTAGTAGGCACTCTCGCCATCCTGGAAGGGCGGCCCCCAGCCGCGCGTGTCGTCGCCATGGGGCGGCTCGACTTTGATGACCTCGGCGCCGTGATCGCCGAGTATCTGCCCGCACAACGGCCCACCGAGGATGCGCGACAGGTCGACGACGCGCCAGCCGGCGAGCGCGCCCGTGCCGGTCTGCGCCGTGTTCAAAGGCTCGCCTCGACCGCGCCTGCCCCTTGTGCCGGCGCTGCGGCGGCGAACCGGGGGTAGGCCTCGGCGACCTGCTCGCTGATGTGCCCGCGCATGAGAGCGAGCCACGAGGTCGGCGGCGCGGGCGTCTGGGGAACGCGCTCGGGCCGATCGAACGCGAAGCCTGTTTGTGCGGCGATCTCCGCCGCGCTGTGGCCGGGATGGACGCTGTCGAGCCGGAAGCGGCGCTCGCCGCGGTCGAAGGAGAAGGCGGCGCGCCCGGTGATCAGCGCTCGTGGGCCGCCCGGACGGTAGACGCCCTCGGGGCTGGTGCCGGGCGCGCTGATGAAGGCGACGCGCTCGACCAGCGTGCGCGGGCTGTGCTCCTCGCGAAAGAGGATCACGTTGGGCACCAGAAAGTAGAGGTAGGCCGAGCCGTAGGAGCCGGCGAAGCGCACCCTTGATGCCGGGTAGCCGCCGACGCCCACGAGGTTGACGTTGGCCTCGCCGTCGATCTCACCGCCGCCGAGGAAGAAGGCGTCGATGCGCCCCTGGGCCGCGCAGTCGAAAAGCTCGCGCCCGCCGTCGGTGAAGAAGTTGTGCTCGCGGCTGCCGAGCAGGCTCACCCGGGTGCCTCCCTCGGACAGCGCCTGGGCGAGCAGCGCCGCTGCCGCGGGGATGGGTGACGCCGCGCCGACGGCGATGTGGCGCGCACCGCGTAGGCGCCGCGCGATGGTCGCGATCAGTAGCTCGCGCGCGGTGAAGGGGTCAGCCATCTCTCAGGCCGCCGGCCGGGCATACACCCGCTCGTCGAGATAGCGGCGGAATCCCACCGCGCTCGCCGCGAGATCGGCGTAGGAATCGAGGTGCGGCCCATCCACGCCATAGTGCTCGGTGAGCCCGAGCGGCCAGGCCCCGCGCGGCGCCTCGGCGCAGGCGCCGATGTAGAGCGCGGGCACGACGCCCGCCGCCAGGCGCTCGTCGGCCAGCAGATCGACCTCGGAGACTGCCTCGACGGTGACCAGCGTCTCGCGCGCGGCATGGGCAAGCGTCGCGAGCTCGCGCCGGCGGCCGACCCAGACGTTGCCCGAGCGGTCGCCGAGCGGCGCATGAAACAGGGCGACGTCGGGGGTGATCGCCGGCAGAACGACGATGGGGTCGGGCTCGCCGCCGGCCGCAAGCGGATTGTCGATCACGCGCCAGTCGTCGCGATGGCGCATGAGATCGGAACCGAGTAGGCCGCGCAGCGGCATGAACGGGATGCCCTTTTCCGCCGCCTGGAGCCCGGCATGGATGGCGGGGCAGGTCGAGTCCTTGATCGCGAGCGCGCCGGCCTTGACCGCCGCCACGAAGCGCGGTGCCGGACCCCATTCGCCGAGGCTGACGGCCGCGGCCTCGAGCGTCGCCACCGCGCCGGCGCCGATCAGGAGGTCGGCCTGCAAGCCGCTCGTCGGCACCGCGAGCAGGTGCAGATCGCGCACCCCGCGCCGGATCAAGGCCCGCGTCGATGCCATGGCGACACCGCTGTAATCGGGCGGCACCGCCAACAGGGCGCCGTCTGGAATACGCTTGACCAGCGTTTCAAGCTCGACCAAGGGCATGTATCTAACCCCGCCTGTCGCGCACCGTTGCGCGCCCCGCGATGGTAGCGCCCGCACGAAAGCCGCGCAATCGCCGCCGGTTTCAGCCGCCCTCGGCGCGGCGTTTCATCTCGCGGGCGATGACGAGCTGTTGGATCTGGCTCGTGCCCTCGTAGATGCGGAACAGGCGCACGTCGCGGTAGAAGCGCTCGACCGGGTACTCCGCCATGTAGCCGGCGCCGCCGTGGATCTGGACCGCGCGGTCGGCGACCCGGCCGACCATCTCGGAGGCGAAGTACTTGCAGCACGCCGCCTCGAGCGCGACGTTCTCGCCGCGGTCGTAACGCGCGGCCGCATCGCTCAACATGGTCCGCGCGGCGTAGGACTCGGCGCGGCTGTCGGCGAGCATCGCCTGAACGAGCTGAAACTCGGCGATCGGTTTGCCGAATTGCCGACGCTCGCCGGCGTAGCTCAGCGCTTCGTGGATCAGGCGCTCGGCCGCGCCGACGCACACTGCGGCGAGGTGAATCCGACCCCGGTCGAGCACCTTCATCGCGGTCTTGAAGCCCCGGCCCTCGATCCCGCCGATGAGGTTCGCCGCCGGCACGGCGGCATCCTCGAACACGAGGTCGGACGTCACCGTGCCGCGCTGGCCCATCTTGCGGTCGGGCGCACCGAGGCTGAGGCCCGGCGTGTCGGCGGCGACGATGAAGGCGGAAATGCCGGCCGCGCCCGGCGTCTCGGGGTCGGTACGGGCCATGACCGTGAACAGTGAGGCGAACGGCGCGTTGGTGATGTAGCGCTTGGTGCCGTTGAGGAGGTAGCGCTCACCGTCGCGCGCCGCGCGCGTCTTGAGGCTGGCGGCGTCCGAGCCCGAGTCGGGCTCGGTGAGCGCGAACGAGCCGACGAGCTCACCCGAGGCGAGCCCCGGCAGGAAGCGGCTCTTCTGCTCCTCGGTGCCGTCGATGACGATGCCCTGCGAGCCGATGCCGACGTTGGTGCCGATCACCGAGCGAAAGGCGGGCGAGGTCCAGCCGAGCTCGATCGCGAGCTCGGCCTCGGCGGCGAGGTCGAGGCCGAGCCCGCCATGGGCGGTCGGGATCGAAAGGCCGTAGAGCCCCATCGCCGCCATCTCGCGGCGCACCGCATCGGGCACACGGTCGGCCTCCTCGACCTCGCGCTCGAGCGGCACCAGGCGCTCGCGCACGTAACGGCGCACCGTATCGCGTAGCTCGTTCACCGTGTCCGAATCCATCACGGCCCTTTCGGGTGCGGGCGGTCGGGCCCTTAGCGCCCGGTGCGCCCGGTCACTCCGGCTCCCAGACGATGACGCGGATCGGTGTCGGGTTGTAGTCGTTGGCCGGATTGTTGATCTGCGGGCAGTTCGAGATGACCGCGAGCACGTCCCTCTCGGCGCGCAGATCGACGTAGTCGCCTGGTTTCGACAGGCTCGGCCCGATATCCATCGCGCCCCCCTCGGCCACGGGCACGTACATGAAGAAGTTAACGTTGGCGACAATGTCCTTCTTGCCGAGGCCATGCTTGGTGAGTTCGGTGAGGAAGTTGTCGCGGCAGTTGCGCTGGCCCGGCGCCGCGTAGCGCGTGATGTTGATCTCGTCCGAGCAGCACCCGCCGATGGTGTCGTGAAAGCCGCAAGTATCTTCGGTGATGGTGAAGAGCGCGTGGTCGCGGTCGGTGTAGAGCACCGTGCCCTTGGCCAGGAACAGCGAGCCGCCGATCTTCATCGTGTCGGCGGCGCAGTAGCGGTCATCCGAGTCGTCGGCGTTGTAGCACAGGAAATCGACCGCCTGCTTGCCCTCGAGATCGACGATACGCATCATCTGCCCCTTGCGCACCACCCGGCTCCACGGCTCGCGCGCGGGCACCACCGTGTCCTCGACGATGGTGCCCGCGGTGACGTCTCGGTTCTCGCTCACGGCTCCGCCCTCCCGATCTTGCGTGCCGCCACGGCCCGTCAGCCGTTGGCCGCGGCGACGGCCTCGATCTCGATCAGAAAATCCTCCTTCACCAGCCGATCGATGACAAGGAGCGTGTTGGGCGGGTAGTCGGGCGTCGAGAAGATCTTGGGAAACAGCGCGGCCCTGAGCCCCATGAACAGCTCGATGTCCTGCGAGTGCGTGAGGTAGGTGCGAAAGACGATGACGCTGTCGAAGCTCTCGCCGAGCGCCGCCAATACGGCGCCCATGTTGTCGAACACCTGGTGAAACTGGGCCGCGAAGTCGTGACGGCCGACGATGCTGCCATCCATGCCGACCGCGAGCTGACCGGCGATATGAAAGGTGTCGGTCCCGGCCTTAACCCGCGTGCACTGCGAATAGAGCCCCTGCACGGGGCCCAGGCCGGGCGGCGTGAAGACCTCGATGTTCTCGAACTTCGCCATGCGTCCCCCTGTCCGCTACGCCCCGCGCCGTCGGCCGGAGCGTCGGCTTCTTAGCGGCTGGCTCGACGCGCCGCAACCGTTTCCGCGGTGCCGCGTTCGGATCATTCCTTCTTCTTGGCCGGCGGCGGTAGCTGCGTGCAGTCGACGACGACCGTGGCGAAGGTGGGAGGCGGCTTGCACAGGCGTAGATCGCCGGTCGCGGTATTGACGATCCACACGTTACCGGTGACGGCCTGCGGCGCGATCTGATACGACCCGGCGCGCCGCGCCTGCGCGGTGGTCGGTCGCGAATCGGTGACGATGAGGGCGACGGCGAAGAGCGCGGCCGCGGCGACGATGGCTTGTGGATAGGTCATGGCTCCCTCGGACGTTGATTGGCATCGAGCCGGGCCGCGTCCGCCCGGGCTCGCATCTTAGCGTGCATGGGTTTGCCGGCCCAACCACCGGTACGGCCCACGCCGTCTCTCGCCTCTGGACGCTGACCGCGGCAAATGGAAAGATGCGCCCCGCCCGAAACAGCGGAGCACGAGAGGGAGGCGCATGCCGGTTAGTGTAGCGGTCGTCGGATCGGGGCCGGCCGGGTTTTACACGGCCGAGGCGCTGATCAAGTCCGGATTGGCTTGCGAGATCGACATCATCGAGCGGCTGCCGACGCCCTTTGGCCTCATCCGCGGCGGCGTGGCGCCCGATCATCAGACGACCAAGGGCGTGTGGCGCGCCTTCGAGAAGACGGCGCTGAAGGAGCCGGTCGCCTACTACGGTAATGTCGAGGTCGGCCGCGACGTCAGCATCGAAGAGCTGCGCGCGCTGTACGACGCGGTGGTGCTGGCCGTGGGCGCGCCGCTCGACCGCCCAGCCGGGCTGCCCGGCGAGGACAAGAAGGGCGTCATCGGCGCCGCCGCGTTCGTCGGTTGGTACAACGGCCACCCCGATTTTCGCGACCTCGACCCCGACCTGAATATCTCGGCGGTGGCCGTGATCGGGGTCGGCAACGTGGCCATCGACGTCGCCCGCGTGCTCGTCAAGACGCCGGCCGAGATGGCCGCCTCGGACCTGCCGGACTATGCCGCCAAGACGATCTTCGACTCACCGTTGAGCGACGTCTATATGTTCGGGCGGCGCGGCCCCAACGACGCCAAATTCACCAACGTCGAGCTGCGCGAGATGGGCCGGCTCGAGAACTGCGTACCCCAGGTCGACCCGGCCCAGCTTCCCGACGGCGTCGAGGGCGACATGCCCGAGCGCGACCGCCGCCTCAAGGACAAGAACCTCGCGACGCTGAAGGAATTCGCGCCGCGTAAGGCGGACGAGGCACCCAAGCGGGTGCACTTCGCGTTCTACGCCGCGCCCGTCGAGATCCTCGGCGGCGAACGCGTCGAGGGCCTGCGCCTCGAGCGCACTCGCGTCGAAGGTGGGCGGGCCGTCGGCACCGGCGCGTTCTTCGAAATTCCCTGCGGGCTTGTCGTTCCGGCCATCGGCTACCGCGCGGAGCCCCTCGAGGGCATGCCGTTCGATGAGCGCGAGGGCATTGCGCGCAACGCCGACGGCCGCATCGCCGACGGTCTGTATGCGGTCGGCTGGGTCAAGCGCGGCCCCACCGGCGTCATTTCGACCAACCGGCCCGACGGCGTGACCGTCGCCGCCCACATCGGCGCCGATTTCAAGGCCGGTACCAAGCCGGGCCGCAGCGCCTTGGTGGCGCTCCTCGACGAGCGCGGCGCGCGCGCCCTCTCCTACGACGAATGGCATCGGCTCGACGCGATGGAGATCGCGGCGGCGGCGCCAGAGTCCCCGCGCTGCAAGTTCGTCACCGTGGCCGAGATGCTGGCCGCGCTCGAGCGTCCCGAGGAGCGCCGGAGCGCGACCTGAGCCGACGATCCGCGGGCCAACGCGGGCACAAAAGTTCCCTCGGCGCGGGCGGAAACGCACGAAAATTTTATTGGGAATGGACCGGACGATAGGCTAGGGTCCGGCCCCATCGCAGTCTGTTGAATTGCTTGAACAATCGTGCGGGGCCTTGGGTTCCGTAGCGGCCTGCGCCGAGGGCAAAGTCCCGGTTGTCGTGGCGTTCCTGGGTTGGTGGTGACGGGCGTCCTATCAGCCTGGGCCCACGTTTTGTATTAAGGGCACCGGCGCGGCATCGGGCCGCGGTCGAGTGACCGCCCCGGCGCCAGTAAAGACAGTTTTGCCTCGTTTCACGCCGCCTGGGGAGGTCGGCGAAGCAGGCTCGGAGGACCATTTTTCTCAACCATGGCAACCACCACCGCAGTCAAGCACGCGCCGGTAGAAGCGTTCCGGCAGAGTCTCGAATCGGTCGTCATTCGCTTCGCCGGAGACTCCGGCGACGGCATGCAGCTCACCGGCAGCCAGTTCACCCAGGCGACGGCGTTGGCGGGCAACGATCTCGGCACGTTCCCCGACTTTCCGGCAGAGATCAGGGCGCCCGTGGGCACGACCTACGGCGTCTCCGCGTTCCAGATCAATTTCGGTGCCCACCGCATCATGACCTCGGGCGATACGCCCGACGTGCTCGTGGCGATGAACCCGGCGGCCCTCAAGGTCAACCTGCGCGACGTCAAGGCAGGCGGGCTGGTGATCCTCGATAGCGGCACCTTCACCGACAAGAACTTCAAGAAGGCGGGGTTCACCGGCAACCCGCTCGAGGACGGCACCCTGAAACGATACCAGACCATCGAGCTCGATGTCTCCAAGCAGACGCTCGAGGCGGTCAAGGAATTCGGCCTGTCGCAGAAGGAGTCGTTGCGCTGCAAGAACATGTGGACGCTGGGGCTGGTGTACTGGATGTACGACCGCGATCGGCAGTCGACCGTGGACTGGCTCAACCAGAAGTTCGGCGCGCGGGGCGAGCTGGCGGCGGCCAACGTCGCCGCGCTCAATGCGGGCCATGCCTTCGGCGAGACGGCGGAGCTTGGCGACATCAGCGGCTACACGGTGCCGCCGGCCGAGATCGCGCCCGGCCTCTACCGTACGGTGACCGGGTCGGAGGCGCTCGCTTGGGGCCTGGTGACGGCATCGCATCTGGCGGACCTGCAGCTCGTGTTCGCCTCCTACCCGATCACGCCCGCCTCGACCATCCTGCACGCGCTCGCGACCCTCAAGAACTACGGCGTCATCACCTTTCAGGCCGAAGACGAGATCGCCGCGGTGTGCGCGGCGATCGGCGCCTCCTACGCCGGTTCGCTCGGCGTGACCTCGAGCTCCGGCCCCGGCGTCGCGCTCAAGACCGAAGGCATAGGGCTCGCCGCCACCGCGGAGCTACCGCTCGTCATCGTCAACTCACAGCGCGCCGGCCCCTCCACCGGGATGCCGACCAAGACCGAGCAATCCGACCTCTACCAGGCGATCTACGGCCGTAACGCCGACATCCAGGTCGCCGTGCTCGCCGCGCGCTCGCCGGCCGACTGCTTCGACACCGCCATCGAGGCGGTGCGGCTCGCGACCAAGTACATGACCCCGGTGTTCCTGCTGAGCGATGGCTATATCGCCAATGCGGCCGAGCCCTGGCTCATTCCCGATATCGACCAGCTCGCGCCGATGCCGGTCACGTTCCGCACCGAACCCGAGGGTTTTCACCCCTTCCTGCGTGATGACGAGACGCTCGCGCGCGTGTGGGCCGTGCCCGGCACGCCGGGGCTCGAGCATCGCATCGGCGGCATCGAGAAGGACTTCGACACAGGGCACATCTCGTACGACCCCATCAACCACCAGCGCATGACCGACGTGCGCGCCGCCAAGATCGCCGGCATCGCCGAGGATATCCCCCTGCAGGCGGTGGAGCAGGGCGAAGCGAGCGGCCCGCTTGTTGTCGTCGGATGGGGGTCGACCTACGGCCCGATCAGCCGCGCCGTGAGCAACACGCGCGCGACGGGCGTCGAGGTCTCGCAAATACACCTACGTCACATGTGGCCGCTGCCGCGCAATCTGGGCGAGCTGTTGGCCGGCTTCGACAAGATCCTGGTGCCGGAGATGAACAAGGGCCAGCTCGTGACCGTGCTGCGAGCGGAGTACCTGCTGGCCGCGGAAGGATTGAACAAGGTTGCGGGGCAGCCCTTCAAGATCTCGGAAATCGAGGCCGCGATCCGCGCCCGCTCGGAGAGTTGACATGAACGTTGTGACACCGCTCGAAAAACTGACGCCCAAGGACTACGCGTCCGATCAAGAGGTCCGCTGGTGCCCCGGGTGCGGCGACTACGCGATCCTCAAGGCCATGCTGAACACGCTCGCCGAAGTCGAGGCGGCGCGCGAAAACACGGTGTTCGTATCGGGCATCGGCTGCGCCGCGCGCTTCCCCTACTACCTGTCGACTTACGGCTTTCACACCATCCACGGCCGCGCGCCCGCGGTCGCCACCGGCGTCAAGCTCGCCAACCCCGACCTCGACGTCTGGGTCGTGAGTGGCGATGGCGATGCGCTCAGCATCGGCGGCAACCATCTGCTGCACGTGTTGCGGCGCAACGTCGACCTCCAGATCCTGCTGTTCAACAACGAGGTCTACGGCCTGACCAAGGGTCAGTACTCGCCGACCTCGCGCGCCGGCACCCGCTCGCCCTCGACGCCGATCGGCTCGGTCGAGAACCCGGTATCGGCGGCGCAGTTCGCGCTTGGCGCCGGCGCCCGCTTCGTCGCCCGCGGCGTCGACACGCTGCAAAAGCGCTTGCCTCAGCTGTTCAAGCGGGCCCGCGATCATCGCGGCGCTTCCTTCGTCGAGATTTTCCAGAACTGCATCGTCTACAACGACGGCGTGTTCGACGACTTCACCCAGCGTGACGTCGCCGCCAATGCCCAAATCCACCTGGAGCACGGCCAGCCTCTCGTCTTCGGTGCCGAGGGCGAGCACGGGCTGCGGCTCAAGCCCGGAGCGCTGGCGCTCGAGGTCGTCGACCTCGGCGCGGGCGGCGCGAGCGAGAGCGACCTGATGAAGCACGACGAGACCGACCGGGCGCTGGCCTCGATCCTGGCCGCGATGGAGCCGCCCGATTTCCCGGTTGCGCTCGGCGTCCTGTATTGCGATCCGGCGCCGAGCTACGAAGCCGCGGTGGCGCAGCAGATCGCCGAGGTCACGACGCAGCGGCCGAACGGCGACCTCAACGCCCTGCTGCGCCGCGGCCCGACCTGGACCGCCCAGGCCTAGCGCTTGCGAGCGTAAATCCCGGTTTCACCCCCACCCAACCCTCCGCCATCAAGGGGAAGGGCCAAAAACTCGACATCGCGCGACACCCCCCTCCCCGGGTTGGGGGGGGGAGGGGACGAACAATGACTAGTGGCGCTGGCGTAGCTTGAGGAGCGCGTAGCGGTCGGTCGAGCGGATCACCAACTCGAAGGCGTTGCCGTCGCGCAGCACCGTAAGCGGGACATCGACGCCGGCGCCGCCACGGCTCCAGATCTTGCGGTACATCTCGGCAAGATCGGCAACGTGGGCGCCCGCGACCCGCAGAATCGAATCGCCGGCGCGCATGCCGGTGCGATCGGCCGGCCCCCCGGGGGCGACCGCGCTGACCATGAGCTGGCCATACGCCTCGGTCACGAAGACGCCGAGCCAGGGGCGTGAGTCGCGGCTGACCCGGCCGGTGGCCAACATGTCCGGTAGGATCGCCGGTAGCAGGTCGATGGGCACGAACATGTTGCCCGGAACCGGCGTACTCCCGGGCCGGGCCTCCTCGAGATAGAGCGATCCCGTGCCGAGCAGGCTGCCGTCGTCGCCGATCAGCGCGGCGCCGCTCCAGCTCGGGTGGGGCGGCGCCGTGAAGACCGCCTCGTCGAGCATGTACTCCCAATACCCGGCGAACTCCCGTTTGGCGACGATGCGGGCGACGATCGCCTGGCCCGATCCGCCATGGGCCGCGACGATGACGGAGTCGCCGGGCGCAACCGCCGAGGTGGTTCCGAAGGCCATGGGTGTCACGTCGAGCGGTGACAGCGCGCGCAGCAGGCCGAAGCCCGTATCGTAGTCGTAGGCGATGACCTCGGCCGGGACCGAGCGGCCGTCCGCGGCGGTGAGATTGACCTCGCTCGCCTCGACGATCAGGTAGCCGATGGTGAGCACGAGCCCGCTGTCGTCGATGACGACCCCGTTGCCCTCGCGCTCGGTGCCGAGCATGGGCGCCGTATAGGCGTCCGAGGGCACCTCGGCCGTGAGCGCGACCACCGCGGCGAGCAGCTCATCGAGATCGAAACGCAGGTCCTCGGGCTTGGGCCGTGGGGCCGACTTCAGGTCCGGCTGCAGGAGCTGCGATAGCCCGCCGGGACGCCGGCCGTTGGCGCGTTCTATGCGCGTCATGGGACTCCTCTACGCGGGCACCCTAGGGTCAGGCTAGCGCGTCACCGGCGCAACACCAATGATGAATTCGCCGCCGCGCGCGCTCACGCCTCGCGCCCGCCCGCCAGCACGCCGGGATTGAGAATGCCGGTCGGATCGAGGGCGGCCTTGGCGGCGGTGAGTGCGGTGCCGAACAACTGTGGGCGCTGCCGCGCATACCATTTCATGTGATCGCGTCCGACGGCGTGATGGTGCGTGATGGTGCCGACGCCGGCGATGACGGCGTCCGACACCCTGTCCTTGATGTGTTGCCACTGCTCGAGCAATGCGCCGTGGCGGCCGCGCGCGTGAACGGTGAAATAGGGCGCGGGACCGTCGGGGTAGACGTGCGTGAAGCGGCAGGTGACGAGGCCCGGCGCCCCGGTGGCCTCGGCGATCGCGTCCGCCGCCGCCGCCATGACCGCCTCGTGGAAGGGCGCGAAGCGCTGCCAGGTGATGGCGGTCTCGAAGGTGAAGTTGAGCGCGGCGATGGCGGTGAGGTACTCGCGGTAGTAGGGCATGCGGAGAAACGCCTCGCGCCACGCCCCGGCACCGCTCTCGCGTCCGCCCTCGTCGGCCGCGCCGTCATCATCGGCAGAGCCGCCGTGATCGGCGGCGATGACGAGCGCCCGCTCCAACCACGCCTCGACTGGATGATCGGCCGATTCGAAGGCCAGCACCAGCAGCGCCTGCCCGCCCCCGCCGGCGCCGGTGATCTCGGCCTCGAGCGGGTCCAGGAGCCTCAGGTTCGACGGATAGAGTCCGCTTTGGCTGAGCGCCCGCACCGCGGCTGCGCCGGCCCCGAAGCTCGCAAAGCGGACGCTGGCGCGCGCCCGAAAGGTGGGCCGCGCCTGTAGCCGCATCCATGCCTCGGTGATCACGCCGAGCGCGCCTTCCGAGCCTATCGCCAGCCGGTCGGGGCTGGGCCCCGCGCCCGAGCCCGGCAGCCGGCGGCTCTCCAGGATGCCGGCCGGACACACCAGGCGCAGGCTCTCGACGAAATCATCGATGTGCGTGTAGAGCATCGCGAAATGCCCGCCCAAGCGCGTCGCGATCCAGCCGCCCAGCGTCGAGTACTGGAAGCTCTGTGGGAAGTGGCGCAGGGTCAAATCGTGGGGACGGAGCGCCGCTTCGAGGGCCGGCCCCATGATGCCGGCCTGGATGCGCGCGGCCCGGCTCATGGGGTCGATCTCGAGTACGCGGTCGAGCCGCTTGACGTCGAGGCTGATGGTCCCGGCGTAGCCGTCGCCGACGGCCGGCTCGACGCCGCCGACGACACTGCTGCCGCCGCCGAAGGGGATGACGGCCGCGTTGGCCGAGGTGGCCCAGTCGAGGATCGCGGCCACGCCGCCATCGTCGCGCGGGTAGGCGACGACATCGGGCGCGTTGGCGAAATCCTTGTCGAAGATGCGCACGGTGTCGGGAAACGACTTGCCGTAGGTGTGGAGCAGGCGCTCGTAAGGATCGCTCGAGCACATCGCGGCGAGCGCGGCGGGCGGCGCAAGCCGCGGCGGCGCGAGCGCGATGTCGTCGACCTCGGGCACCGGCAGGGGCTCGGCGTCGCCCGCTCCCAGGCGCTCGCCATAGAACGCCGCGAGCCTGCCCTCCTCGGCTGCGCTCAGCCGTTCGTTTTCGTATCCCCAGCCCCAGAATTTGAGCCGCTGTGCCATATCGACCCCGATCCCCGCCTAGCCCGATCCGGCGACGACGCCGCCGTCGTGCAGCGCCGCGATCTCGCCCCCGCCGAGGCCGAGCACGCCGGCCAGAACCTCGTCGGTGTGCTGGCCGAGCGCCGGCGCCGGTTGCGCCGGGTGGCGTGGCGCCGCGCCGAAGTCGAGGGGCGAGCCCGGTGTCAGCGTGGCGCCGATGCCGGGATGCTCGACGCGTGCGAACAGGGGATTGTCGGGCGAGACGCGGGCATCCTCGGCCAGGGTCTCGGCGACGCGCCGGTAGGGTCCCCACAGCACGCCGGCGGCCTCGAAGATGGTGGTGATCTCGGCCAGCGTGCGCGCGCGGCACCAGGGCTCGAGCACGGCCGCGATCTCGGCCGTGGCCCGGTAGCGGTCGCCCTCGCGGGCGAGGTCGAGGCCGAGTGAGGCGGCGACGCGCGCGAAGGCCTCGCCCAAGCCGGTCGCCTTGACCAACGCCTCCCACTGGCGCTTGGTGATCGCCACGATCATGACACGGCACCCGTCCGCGGTCTCGAAATCGCGACCCAGGGCGCCGTAGAGCTCGTTGCCGGAGCGTTCGCGTCGGGCGCCGTTGATCTCGACCTCGGCGAAGTAGCCTAGGTTGCCCATGGTCGCGAAGGCGATGTCCGAGAGCGCCAGCGTCACGAGCTGGCCCTCGCCGGTGAGCCGGCGGTGGCGCTCGGCCGCGAGCAGGCCGTTCACGGCCGCGAGCCCGCACATCAGATCCCAGGCCGGCAGGACGTTGTTGACGGGCGCCTCGTGTCCCTTGGGGCCCGTGAGGTAGGGCAGGCCGGTGGCGCAGTTGACGGTGTAATCGACGGCCGAGGAGCCGTCGCGGTTGCCGGAGATCGCGAGCATGATGAGATCGGCGCGTTGCGCCCGCAGCGCCTCGTAGGCGAGCCAGCCGGTGGCCGGGAAGTTGGTGAGGAAGATGCCGGCGTCGGCCCCGGGCGCGCCGATCATCCGGGCCACGAGATCGCGCCCCTGCGGGCGCCTGATGTCGACGGCGATCGAGCGCTTGCCCTTGTTGAGGCCGGCCCAATAAAGGCTGTGGCCGGCGTCCGTCACCGGCCAGCGCCGATAGTCGACCCCGCCGCCGATGGGATCGAAGCGGATGACGTCGGCGCCGAGCTGCGCCAGCGTCATGCCCGCCGACGGTGCGGCGACGAAGGCGGAGCCCTCGATGACGCGAAGTCCGGCAAGTAACTTATTCATGGGTTGGTTCGTCCCAGGGCGTGAGCCTCGGTATCCAGCGCGGCACTTTGGCCTTGTAGCGGCGGTAGGGGTTGCCGAACCGGCGCTCGAGTCCGGGCTCCTCGCTGAGCGGGAAGTAGATGGCTTTGACGGCCAGAAAAAAAGCCCATCCAGGCCGCAACCGGCCACGAGCGCAGCATAAGTGATTCGGCGAGCAGGAACAGGACGCCGCCGCTGATCATAGGGTTGCGCACGTAGCGGTAGGGGCCGCGCACGACAAGGTTCAGGGGCGGATCCCACGGCGCCGGTGTACCCCTTCCGGTAGCGACGAACAGCGCCACCGTGCTGACCTTGAGAACGAGCCCAACGGCACCGGCCGCAAGCGCGAGCCAGAATACGAGCCCTCCAGGCCGGGCCGGCTGGGCCGAGAAAGTAGTCCCGGCCGCGAGCCAAACGAGGATCCCCGGCACAACGACGAGCACCGTGCCGGGGAAAATCAGGATGGGGCGCAGCAAGCGCCAGGTCATGGGCGTGACCCTCGGTTGGGCGTCATTAGAGCGCGCGCGGTGGGTGAGCGGTAGGCACATCGAATCTCAAAACGGCCACACGAGCAGGATCATGGGGACGCCGACGGCGGTGATCAGGACTTCGACGGGCAACCCGAGGCGCCAGTAGTCGCCGAACCGGTAGCCGCCCGGGGCCATGACGAGGGTGTTCGATTGATGCCCGATCGGCGTCAGGAAGGCGCACGACGCGCCGAGCGCGGTGCCCATCAGAAACGGATCGGCGCTGACGCCGAGCTGCTCGCTGACCCCTATGGCGATGGGCGCCATCAGGACGGCCGTGGCGTTGTTGTTGATGACGTCGGAGATGAACATGGTGCCGACGAACAGGATCAGCAGGACCCAGGCGGGCGCCAGCCCCGCCGTTATGGTGACGATGCCATCGGCCACGAGCGCCGCGCCGCCTGTGGCCTCGAGCGCGGCGCCAACCGGGATCATCGCCCCGAGCAGCACAATGACGGGCCATTCGATACTGTCATAGACCTCGGCCGGCGAGACGATCTCGAGCAGCACCAGCAGCGCGACCGCACTCATGAAGGCGATGTAAACGGGCACCAGGCCGATTAGGGTGGCCGCGATGGCGAGGCCGAAGATGCCAGTGGCGAGCGTTAGCCGCTGTGGCCGACCGATCTGCAGGCCGCGCTCGGCGAGCGGCAGGCAACCGAGCGCCTGCAAGGTGTCGGCTATTTTCGCGCTTACGCCCTGAAGCAAGAGCACGTCGCCGGTTTGAAAGCGGGCCTCGCGCAGCCGCCTGCGCACCGGCTTGCCGTAGCGTGCGATGGCCAAGAGATTGATGCCGTGGATGGTGCGGAGCCGCAGCGAGCGCGGTGAGCCGCCGATGAGCGGCGAGCCCGGATTGACGACGGCCTCGACCACGCCGACTTCATCGGATCGCAGGTCTTGGGCCACCGGCTTGTCGCCGCCCACGAGCTGCAGGGAGGCGGTGTCGATGAGTGCCTTGAGCGCCGTCGGGTCGCCTTCGAGAATGAGGATGTCCCCGATGCCGAGACGCTCGTAGCCCGAGGGAATCAGCAGCCGGCGCTCGCCGCGGATGACGCCGGCCACGGTCACCTCGTACTCGGCCTGGGCCTCGAGCTCCTGAACCGATTTGCCGGCGTAGTCCGAGCCCTCGTCGATCCGCGCCTCGGCGACATATTCCTCGATCTGAAACAGCTGCTCGGGATCGCTTTGGCCGCGCCGCTCGCGCGGGATGAGGCGCCAGCCGATGATGCTGATGAACGCGACCCCGATGATCGCCACCGGCAGCCCGACGGGCGCGAAGTCGAACATCGCGAAGGGCGTGCCCGAATGCTCGCCGCGAAAGGCGGCGATGATGATGTTGGGCGGCGTACCGACCAGTGTCACTAGGCCACCGAGCAGCGATGCGAAGGCCAGCGGCATCAGTGCCTTGGCCGGCGCATAGCCCTCGCGATAGGCGTTGCGCAGGGCCACGGGCAGCATCAATGCCATGGCGTCGACATTGTTCATGAATCCCGACAGCAAGGCGACGCTCGAGTTCTGGGCGACGAGCTGGGTGACCTCGCGCCCGCGCAGCGGCGTGAGGAGTTGGACGGCGAAGTCAACGATGCCGGCGTTGCGCAAGGCGCGGCTAATGACGAGAACCGCCGCCACCGTGATGACGGCTGGATGGGCAAAGCCGAGAAACCCATCGCGCGCTGGAACGAGGTCGCTGAGCACGACGGCAAGCAAGGCGAGCAGGGCGACGACGTCGTAGCGCCAGCGGCCCCAGATAAAGAGAACGAGGGCCCCGGCGAGGACGGCGAAGGCGATGGCCTGGTCTGGCGTCATGACGGGGCAAGGATAATCGCTGATCGCGGCGGTCGCGACCGAAACGCTAGCACGGGCGACGCGCCGGCGCGCCTACGGGTCGATGTCGCGGAATTTTCGGTTGAGCGCGAACTCGCTCGACGTGACTTGGGCCTCGACGGCGCGCAGGCGCTGCTCGAGCCCCCTGAACTTGTGGCGCAAGGCGCGGGCCGTGCCGCTCGGCTCGGTCCGTACCGACTTCCAGAACCGCGCCTCCTCCTCCGAGGCGAACAGGTCCTCGGGCGTATCGTTCAGGACCCACGCGGCGACGAAGTAGATGACGAGCGTCGGGAAGGTGGCGAAGACGAGCCCTAGAATGGCGGCGATGCGCAGCGGCAGCGGGCTCACCCCGAAATAGTCCGCGATGCCGGCGCAGACGCCCATGATCTTGCCTTTGCGCCGGTTGCGGTAGAGGCGGCTCGGGCTCGGGCGCGCCGTCATGGCCGGTCGCGCCAATCCGGCGCCTCGGCATCGAGGATGTGCTCGAGATTACCGAGCCGCTCCTCGATCTTGGCGGCGCTCTCCCACATCTCCTGGAGCATCTTTTCGTCCTCGCCCGAGAGTGTCTTGGCGGTGCGCCAGCGGGTGAGGTAATGGGCGATGATCCAGATCGGTGCGACGACCGTGAGAAACAGGATCAGCAGCACGTAGATGTTGTCGTCGAGCATGGCTCAGTCTAGCACTCGCTGGCGCCGCCGCGGCCGCCGGCGACCCGCGTCTTGAGATCGGACAGCTCCTTCTCGATGGCGCTTTCGGATTCGAGGTCGTCGATCTCGTCGGCCAGCGTCTTGCGTTGGCCGAGGTCGTAGGCCTCGACCTCACCCTCGGCCGTATCGAGGCGCTTCTCGATCTGCTCGAAGCGCGTGAAGGCGTCCTCGACGCGGGCATCGTGCAGGCGGCGGCGCACCTTGAGGCGGGCGCCGATGGTGGCATGGCGCGCGCGCAAGGTCTTCTGCTTGGCCTTGGCCTCGATGAGCTTGGCCTCGAGCTTGCCGAC
This sequence comes from Alphaproteobacteria bacterium, assembly GCA_965261735.1. Classification (GTDB taxonomy): domain Bacteria; phylum Pseudomonadota; class Alphaproteobacteria; order SHVV01; family SHVV01. The sequence continues at coordinate 2,069,423 of OZ253470.1, read as the reverse complement.
GTCCTCGTCGCTGCGCGCGAGACCCTCGTCGAGGTAGGCGAACTCCTCGGCCATCGCATTCGCCGATGCGCCGAGCCGGGCCTTCTCGACGAGCGCGCCCTTCGCCAGATCCTCACGGTTCTTGGCGATCGCGAGCTCCGCCTTGCGCTGCCACTCGGCCTGTGCCGCATCGATACGCTCGAGCGCGCGCTTGACGTTCTTCTTCTCGGCGATGGTACGCGCGGCCGTGCTGCGCACCTCGACGAGCGTGTCCTCCATCTCCTGGATGATGAGCCGAATCAACTTCTCCGGCTCCTCGGCGCGATCGAGCAGCGCGTTGAGGTTGGAGTTGATGATGTCGGTCAGTCGCGAAAAGATGCCCATGGGTGATCTCCGTTATACCTGAAAAGCCGGTCAGCCGAGGAGGGCGCCTCGGCTGCCGAGGTAGCGGGCGAGCTGCCGGCCGAGGCGCTGCCAAGCGCCGGGTCTCGCGCCGCGCGTATCGTCAAACGAATAATCTTCAGTCTTCATCATCGGGCGTCCTTCCTGTTCGGTCCCTCACCTCATTCAGTTGCGGAGGAAGAGTCGGTCCGCCTCGTCCGCGTCCACGCGCGAGAGACCGATGTCGCGCAGCTCGCGCTCGTGCCAGCGCGCGAGCGCTCGGGCATCGCGAGCACGAATCCGCCACGCCCGCAGCCGGCTTCGCACGGCCGCCAGCACGCGCGCCGGGCGATGGCCGCGCGCCGGAACCTCTACCGAGATACTCATCGTGGTCATCCCGTTCTCTCCTCATTCCGAGCAGGTCAGCCGCGCCGCCCCGCTCGATCGGCCGCTGTTGGTGATCGGGGAGCGCGGTACCGGCAAGGAGCTGGTGGCGGCGCGGCTCCACTACCTGTCGGCGCGGTGGGACACGCCGTTCATCAAGCTCAACTGCGCGGCCCTGGCGGAGTCCCTGCTCGAGAGCGAACTGTTCGGCCATGAGGCCGGTGCCTTCACCGGCGCGGCCCGGCGGCGCCTCGGCCGCTTCGAGCTCGCCGATTCCGGGACCCTGTTCCTCGATGAGATCGCCGGCTCGAGCCCCGCGGTCCAGGAGAAGATCCTACGCGCCGTCGAGTACGGCGAGTTCGAGCGCATCGGCGGCAACGCGACGGTGGCCGTCGACGTACGCGTCGTCGGCGCGACCCACTTCGACCTGCCGGCCCTGGCGGATGAGGGCCGGTTCCGCTACGATCTGCTCGACCGACTGAGCTTCGACGTCATTACGCTGCCCCCGCTACGGGCACGCGCCGGCGACGTGGCGCTGTTGGCCGAGCACTTCGGGCGCGCCATGGCGTACGAGCTCGGGTGGGGCGTCTTTCCCGGATTCACGGCCGCGGCGTACGACGCGCTCGCCGGCCACGATTGGCCGGGCAACGTACGCGAGCTCAAGAACGTGGTTGAGCGTGCCGTCTACAGCTGCCCGCGGCCGAACACGCGCATCGGCGCCGTCGTTTTCGACCCCTTCGACTCACCCTACCGCGGGCCCGGATCGCAAGCGCCGCCGGCGGCCGCCCCGCCGCCAAGCGCGACACCGCACGCCCATGCGCCGGGGCCTGCGGACTTCCGCGGCGCAGTCGCCGGCTTCGAGGTGCGGCTTTTGACCGAGGCCCTCGAGGCACACCGTTTCAACCAGCGTGCCGCCGCCGAACGTCTCGGGCTCAGCTACGGTCAGTTACGCCATGCCTTGAGAAAGCACGGGCTGCTGCCACGGCCGGCGCGAGCGCCCTAGCGGGCCGGCGGGAAGTTGGTGTCTTCGAAGGCGTCGCCCGCGTAGATCGGTCGCCGTCCCTCCTGGCGCGCAATCGAGTCGCCCTCATAGATCGCGACCTCGGGTACGACCGGGCGGCCATCGGTGACGTCGAGCCACAGGCGCAGCAGGACGCGGCGCGCCGCGGGGTCGTCCTCGAAGGCGCTGCGGCCGTGCAGGACGACGAAGTTGTTCTGCATGACCAGTTCGCCTGGCTCGATGACGAAGTCGAGCCTGAAGTCATCGCGCTGCGCGGTGTCGGCGAAATAGGCGACCGCCTCGAGGAGCGGTGCCGGCATGGGGACGCCGAGCTCCTTGGCCGCCGCCTCCATGTAGCTGTCGATGTAGCGACAGCTCACGAAGCCGTCGCGCTGCGAGAACAGCGGCACATCGTAAGGTGTGACCGGGGCCTGGCCCGGACCCTCTTCGCCGCGCCGGTGATAGGGAAAGCCCTCGTACAAATGCGGCAGCAGATCGCGGCGGCGGGCCAGCATCTCGTTGTGCACGGCGAGCGCACTCGCGTATTGGCTCGCGCCGCCCACCTTCGCCGTACGCAGGCTGAGCATGGCGATGATCTCGTTGATATCGGTATGCAGCGGTAGCGCCATCCGGTTGCGGTAGGCGCGCTCGTTGGGGTCGTCCCAGGACATGTCGGTGACGCGTCCGAGGCGGTCGCCCATCACGCTCTGCGATACCGCGGCGCCGAAATGGCAGCCCAGCCCGAAATACATGAGGCCGATCTCGTCCTCGCTATAACCCTCGATCGGAAAGCCGCGCAGGAGGGCGAGGCCGCGTCCGCGCTGAACGTCGGCCAAGATCGCGGCGACATCCTCGGCGATGTCGGCAAGCGGGAAGCGCACCGCGTCGAGCTCGTCGATGCCGAGCCCGCGTTCGAGCGTCCGCTGCAGGGCCTCCTCGAGCGCCCGCCGGTGGCGCGGCTCGAGGTCAATGGCGAGATCGTCCTTGCTCGCGAAGTCGCTCGCCCTCCACGCACCGGGGTGATCGATCCGCCGTTCGAATACGGGTGTCATGATTCTCGGGCGCGTTACCGCTCGGCCGCGACCGCCGGAGAGAATTGGCATCGGCTGTGATTAATGTCACAGCCGACAGAGGCCGGCATGCGTATGGTCACCTCCATACCCTCTCTCGGTATACCTTCCTAAACTCAAAGCCCGGCAGTGCCGGGCTTTTTTTTCGCGGGCCTCGCCGATGCGGCAACGCCGCCGGCGGCCGCGAGCCAGCGCGGTGCCAGCAGGTTATTCCGGCGCCGGCCCACCGAGCCGGGGGGCCTGAGGGAGGCGTGCTGGCCGCACTACCTAAGCGGCCCTGGCTCTCGCCTTTGCCTTGGTTTTGCGGGCCGGGCTCTTGCGCGCCTTTGCGGGCGCCTTCTTCTTGGGCTTGGCCGCACTCGCCTTGATCATCGCCTTGATCGGATCCCAGTACGACTTCTTCCACCCCTCGGCGATATGAGGCGCTTGTTTGTCGGGTACGCCGACATGCGCGAGAAACTGAGCTTGGTCTTGCCACCCTTGGCCGATGCCAGCTTGTAGTTGATCACGGACTATGCGCCCTTGGGCCAGTTCTTGGCGCGCCAAGCCTGTATGATGGACTTGTTCTTGACGACCTCGATGTTGACCCCGTTGATGTAGCCGCCGTAGCCGCCGTAGCAGGTGAAGCTGCCGCCGACCTTGCGGTCGATCTTGGCCGGCGCGCCACTGAAGGCGGCGTGCTTCTTCGTGTCCATCAGCGTCTCGAAGATGACGACCGGCTTGGCGTCGAACGTTACCGCCTGCTTGATATCCTGCGTCATGATTGTCCCCTCCCTCGTGCCCCGGCTGGCCCGGGCTCATGCGCGACACTGTAGCCAAGAAAGCCTCTGTTTGGAACCGGTCATTCAACCGCTACGCGTGCGTTTTCGGCGCCGCCGGGCCGGGACGGCGGTCATCAGCCGATGGGGCTCGTCGCCGCGATAGGACTCCGGTTCGCGCCGAGAGTTTCGCCATCTCGCGCACGTCGGCGCCGCCGATGAAGGCGTGCTCGCGGCGCCGGCAAGAACCTAGGCGCGTAGCTCGGGATCGGCGCCGAACTCATGCGCGACCCTATCGAGGGCGGCGGGTGAGCGGCGTCGCAGGGTGTTGAGCTCGGCCGGGTTGGCGATCGTGACCCGCGCGATGCGTCCGTCGATGCGCCGATCGATGGTGGAATAGGTGGGTGCGGCCACGTAATCTCACCGGATCGTTGTCGCGTAAGCCGGGCCCGCGTGTAAAGGTGTAAAGGCTCTTTACACTCCGGCCTGTGCCCGCGATGCCGCGAGAATACCGCGGGAATCGTAGGGCCACCCGTCCCTTACGGCAGCACGCGCCTCTAACCAGAATGTCGGCAAACTTTACACTTTTTCATAGCGGCCTTCTCTGAGATCGATTAACCATATGAAATAATACAACAATCGGAAACGGTGTGATATTTGCCTAGAAATTGCTTTTGGTAGGGCAGGCAACAACCCGGTGAGGGCGGGCGAATACGTGTCAACACGGCGTCCAGGGTGCGAGCAATCGGCTCTGCCGATAGGGGGTCGGTTGTCCGCGAATCCGCGCGCCCGGAGCCTGCGCCACGCCGCCGCCGTGCTGGTTTCCGCGCTTGCGCTCGCTTGCGCTCGCTTGGCTCGGTGCAGCCGGGGCTGACGCGTCCGATATCGGGACCGGCCAAGCTGCCTTCGAGGCGGGGGACTATCGCGCGGCGTACCTCGAGTTCAAACCGGCGGCCGAGGCCGGTGAGCCCGACGCCCAATTCTGGCTCGGGCGCCTGTACGAGGGCGGACATTGCGTTCAGGAGTCGGCGACCGAGGCGTTCGCCTGGTTCATCCGGGCGGCACAGCAGGGGCATCCGGCGGCACAACTGCGGGCCGGCGACTACTACGCCAAGGGCAACGGGATCGCGCAGGACTACGAGCGCGCACTCATGTGGTATCTCAAGGCCGCCGACCGGGGCAACACCGAGGCTCAGCGCAAGCTCGCGGTCCTGTACCGCGACGGCAAGGGGAGCGCCGCCGACCCGACCCGAGCGGCGGCGCTCTTCGACAAGGCGGCGCGCCAAGGAGATAGCCGCGCCAGGCGCGACCTTGGCTATCTGTTTTATTTCGGCGCCGGCGTGCCGAAGGATTTTGGTCGCGCCGCCGAGTTGTTCGCGAGCGCCGCAGCGGCGGGACTGAGCGATGCCGAGTTCGATCTCGGGCGCCTCTACTATCGTGGACACGGCGTCGGCAAGAGCCTCGACCAGGCGGCGCGCCATTTCGAGATCGCAGCGAAGAACGGTCACGCGAGGGCTCAGGTCTTCCTCGGGCGCATGTACATCTTGGCGAAGGTGTCTCCCGCGACTACCGTAAATCGTACTACTGGTTCGAGATCGCCAAGTCACAGGACGCGGCGAATGCGGAGCACTTCCTCGACATTCTCACGAGGAGCCTCTCGGAGAGCGAAATCGCGGCGATCCGCAGCGAGGCGCAGGAGTTCCATCTGATGGCCGCCATTGGCGAGCTTTCCAACATCGCGCCGGCGGCCGGACCGGGCGGGAGCCCGCAAGGCTGCCCCTAAGCCGCAGCTAGTGACGCCCGTGTCGGCGCGGCGAGTCATCTCACCTGTGACCGACGCTACTGCGCCTCCAACGCGCGGGCCCCACCCTCCTATCGTACGGAAGTCAGCTCGCCGGCGGCCGTGGCGGCCGATGAGGCTCGTCGCTCGCCTCCGGACCGCGTCGTGAGCGACCACAAGAGAAGCCTTCTCGAGCGGACCACAGAAATCGTCATGTCCTACGCGGCCAACAACACGTTCGATCCCGACCGCCTGCCCCAGCTCCTTAAGGAGGTTCATCGGGCGCTGCGCGAGCTCGAGCGCGCGGACCGGCAAGACCCACCTCCGCCGCGCTTGCCGACCAGCGACATCGGATTCTATGTCGCCGCATTGGCGACATTCCTGGGCGGCGGCATGTTCCTGGTCGGCTTGTTCTTCCTGTTGGCTTCGCGCGTCAGCTGACGCCGTGCGGCTCGCGCTAGGGCCCGGACGCGGGCTGTGACGGACGCTACTGCTTAACCGGATCTGCACCCCTACTCTGGCATCGTGCGAACTCCGCGCGCGGATACAGCGATGGCTTCGTCATGCGCATCGACCGACAATTGCTCGATATGACCGCGGAAATCGTCGTTTCCTACGCCGGCCGGAACACACTGGCAGCCGACCGTGTGCCGCACCTGCTGCGCGAAGTCCATCAAACCCTGTCCTCACTCGATCTTGGCGGTACCGCGGCCGTGGACGGCAGGCCGGCGGTCGCGCTCGCGCGCTCGATCACGCCGCACGCCGTCATTTGCCTGCAGTGCGGCAAACGCCTCAAGGCGCTGAAGCGCCACCTGTGGGCCGCGCACCAGCTGAGCCTCGATCAGTACCGCGCACGCTGGAAGCTGGCGTCCGATTACCCGATGGTCGCCCCGAGCTACGCGAAACGCCGCTCGGAACTGGCGCGCTCGATGGGCCTCGGCACCGAAACGGGCCGCGGCCGCAAGAAGCGCTCAGCTCCCGCGCCCGCGCCCGGAGCCTAGACGACCGCCGCCGGCGCCTGCGGCACACCCTGCCAAAACCGCGGATCGTGGCCGTAGAAGATACGCGCCCCCCGCGCCGCGAACTCGCGCAGGAGCCGCAGCGAGGCGAGCAACCGCGCCTCGTCGTGTAGAAAGCTCGGCAGATGCAGGTCGCGAAGTGATTCGCGCAGGTAGCAGGCATCGCCGGCCAATACGACCTCGCCGCCGTCAAGTCTGACGCGCAACGACTGATGGCCGGGCGTATGGCCGGGCGTCGGCAGGCACACCACGGTGCCATCGCCGAACACGTCGTGCTCGCCCACAACCTCGATCACGTCGTGCCCGAGGTCATAGTCCGACGGCTGGTAGCCCATGGCGGCAATCAAGTCGGGGTCGCGCCCGGCCTGCCACTCGAGCCGTTGGATCACCAGCGCCGCGTTCGGAATCTGGGCGTTACCGCCGACATGGTCGAAGTGGAGATGCGAGTTGACGAGATAACGGATATCGCGGACGTCGACCTCCATCGTCTCGAGGCGCGCGGCGAGCTCGTCGCCGGCCTTGAACTCGATCGCCAGGCGCTTCGAGCGGGTAGTACCGAGGTAGCCAACCGAATCGGTCTGGGTGGCGAGGTGGAGGCCGCTGTCGAACAGCAGCTTCCCCTTGGGATGATCGATCAGGTAGGACGGGACCGGAACGTGCAGCGTACCCTCGGCCCCAACGAGAAAGGTCCACCTCGGCAGGGTCAGCCAGCCGCACGTCATGGCGTAGAGTCGCAGGGTCAGGGTGATCCTCCGCAGGAGATCGGCCGCCATCATCGGCCGATGAGGCTGGAGCTTGTCGCAATCGCCGGGGCGAGACAAGACCGCGAACGGCTTTCCCGCGCTCGCAGCGGCCGCTAAACTCGGGGCCCGCGAACCGGCGAGCCGGTGAGCGCCCGCTTCAACCAAGTACATCCGGACGGGACGATGGTGGCCACCGAACGCTTCCCGAGAACGCGCTTCAGCGACACCGAGTGGGAGGCGCGATGCACGCTCGCCGCGCTCTACCGCATTCTCGATCACCTGCGCATGACCGACCTCATCTACACCCACATGTCGGTGCGCTCGCCCGACGACCCCGACACATTCCTGATCAACCGCTACGGCGACCTGTTCGACGAGATCACCGCCTCGAGCCTGCTGCAACTCGACATCAACAGCGAGGCCGACGAGGGCCGGGACGGCGTCAACTGGGCCGGCTTCGCCATCCATAGCGGCGCCTATCGCGCCCGCCCCGACGTCGCCTGCGTGATTCATCTGCATACCGGGGCGGGCACGGCGGTCGCCACGCAACCGAACGGCCTGCTGCCGATCAGCCAACAGTCGCTGATGGTGCTAGGCCAGCTCGGCTACCACGACTACGACGGACCCGGCGTGCTCGAGGAGCGCGACCAGGTCGGTCGCGACTGCCGCGACCACGACGTCGTCATCCTGCGCAACCACGGCCTGCTCACGCTGGGCGCCACCGTTCCTGCCGCCTTCAAGCGCATGTATTATCTCGAAACGGCGTGCCAGATTCAGTGCACCGCGATGGCCGGCGGCCAGGAGCCGGTGCTGATATCGGGCGAGGTCCAGCGCAAGACATTCGCGCTGTGGGACAAGCGCTTCGCGGCGGGCACGCAAGGGAATCGGGAGTGGCAGGCCCTGCTGCGCAAGCTCGAGCGCAGCGGCGCCGACTACCGGCGCTAAGGCGCGTCGGCCGGGGGCCGGGGGCCGTACGGGAGGCTGCGGGACAAATCGTGGATTTTGAGCTCAATGAGGAAACGCGAGCCTTCCAGAACTCGGTAAGGGGAATCGCAGAGCGCCATCTCAAGGAGGATGCGCTCAAGCGCGCCCACGAGACGGGCTGGCCGTGGCACATCGCGCGCTTGTTCTCGGAGCAGGGGCTGCTCGGCATCACCGTACCCGAAGCCGACGGCGGCCAGGGCGGCACACTGATGGACGCCATCATCGCCATCGAGCAGGTGGCACAGGTGTGCCCGCGCAGCGCCGACGTGATCCAGGCCGGCAACTTCGGTGCCATCCGCACCTTTGCCGAGTATGCGACGCCGGAGCAGAAGGAGCGCTATTTGCCAAAGCTCCTGGCCGGCGAGGCGCTGTTCGCGGTAGCCATGACCGAGCCCGATTCGGGCTCCGCCGTTACCGACCTGAAGACCATGGCCACGCCCACGGGTGCCGGCTTTCGCATCAACGGCAGCAAGGTGTTCACCAGCAACAGCGGCGATGCCACCACCTTCCTCGCCTACGTGCGCTACGGCCCCGGGACCGACGGTATCGGCTCGGTTCTGATCGCGCGCGATGCCGAGGGCCTGAGCTTCGGCCAACCCTCGCGCTACATGAACGGCGAGGATTGGCGCGCGCTCTATTTCGACGACGTCTACGTGTCGGCCGAGGACGTGCTCCTCGGGCCGGGCGGCTTCCGTAAGCAGATCGCGGGCTTCAACGCCGAGCGCCTGGGCAATACCGCGCGCGCTCTCGCGGTCGCGCGCTGCGCCTTCGACATCGCCCGCGAGCACGCGGCGACGCGCCACCAGTTCGGCCGCCCGCTGTGCGAGTTTCAGGGCTTGCAGTGGAAGTTCGCCGACATGCGCATCAAGCTCGATGCCGGCCAGCTCCTGCTCTACCGCGCCGCCTGCAACGCCCAGGCCGGCCTGCCGGCGCCCGAGGAGACGGCGATCGCCAAGGCCTTCTGCAACGAGGCCGGCTTCGAGGTGTGCAACGAGGCGGTGCAGATCATGGGCGGCACCGGCTACTCGCAGGAGGCGTTGGTCGAATACTGCTTCCGCAAGGTGCGCGGCTGGATGATCGCCGGCGGCTCCGTCGAGATGATGAAGAACCGGATCGCCGAAAGCGTCTTCGAGCGCCGGTTCTCGCAGCGCCCACCGCGCCCGCCGCGCCCCGCGAACTGAGGCCGCCCGACATGACCCCGCACGCCCGGGTCGCCCAGTTCTGGCGGCCGCGGCGCATCGCGCTGATCGGCGCCTCGGACGATCCCGCCAAGACGAGCGGGCGCCCGCAGCGCTACCTGCTCCGGCACGGCTATGGCGGCGAGGTGTGGCCCGTCAACCCGGGCCGCGCGCAGGTGCAGGGCGTGCCGGCGGTGCCCTCGATCGCCGAGCTGCCCGAGGGCATCGACCACGCCTACGTGCTGCTGCCGACCGAGGGTGCGGTCGAGGCCGTCCAGGCCTGCGGCGCCGCGGGTATTCCGTTCGTCACCGTGCTCGCGGGCAACTTCGCCGAGGCCGGGGCCGAGGGTCGGGCGCGCCAGGCCGAGCTCCTGGCGGTCGCGCGCGAGCACGGCATGCGCCTGCTCGGCCCCAACAGCATGGGCGTGATCAACGTGACCGACCGCGTCGCGCTCAGCGTCAACGCCGCACTCGATGCGCCCGCGCTCAAGCCCGGCCCTATCGGCGTCATCTCGCAGAGCGGCAGCCTACTGGGCACGCTGATCTCGCGCGGCCAGGCGCGCGGCTTCGGATTCTCCAAGCTGGTCTCGATCGGCAACGAGGCCGACCTCGGCGTCGGCGACATTGGCTCCTGGCTGGTCGATGATGCGGCCACGCGCGCGATCCTGTTGTTCCTGGAAACGATCCGCGACGGCGAGGCGATGGCGGCGATGGCGCGGCGCGCGGCCGAGGCGCGCAAGCCGGTCCTCGCCTTCGTGCCGGTGCGCTCCGATACGGGGCGGACGCTGGCGACGAGCCACACCGGCGCGCTCGCCGGCTCGGACGAGGCCATCGACGCCTTCTTCCGCGATGCCGGTATCCTCAGGGTCGACCTGCTCGAGGCCTTCCTCGAAATGGCCCCGCTGGCCATGGGCCGGCAGCCGCCGATGCCGCCTTCGCGCCGCGTCGCGGTGATGACGACGACGGGTGGCGGCGCGGCGATGGTCGTCGACCGGCTGGCGCTCGGCGGTCTCACGATCGCCCCGCCGCCCGATGCGGTGGTCGAGGGCCTCGCGGCCGATGGCATCGACATCGGCCGCGGACCCCTCACCGACCTCACCATGGCCGGCGCCCGGGCGGACCTCGTGAGCCGCGTCCTCGGCGCGCTACTCGCCTCGCCCGATTGCGACGCGGTCGTCGCCGTCGTCGGCTCGTCGGCCCAGTTCCACGCCGACACCACGGTTGCCCCGCTCATCGAGCATGCGCGATCGGCGAAACCCTTCGGCGTGTTCCTGGCGCCCGACGCGCCGCAATCGCTGGCGCGGCTGGCGGATGCGGGCGTGCCCGCCTTTCGCACCCCGGAGTCCTGCGCCGAGGCCTTTGTGGCGCTGTTCCGCTGGTCCGCACCGCGGCCATCGAGGCCGGCCGCGAGCGGCAATCTTACCGAAGTCGCGCGACGGATCGAGGCGGGAAGCCTCGACGAGCGCGCGGCCCTCGAGGTTTTCGCGGCCCTCGGCATTGACCACGCCCAAGGAATCGTGCTCGACGCCGAGACGCCGGACCTGGCGGCGATCGACTTCTACCCGGTCGTGGCCAAGGTCTCGGCGGCCGACATCGCCCACAAGGCCGACGTCGGCGGCGTCGTCACGGACATCGCCGATGCGAGCGCGCTCGCGCGCGCCCACCGCCTCATCCTCGAGGAGGTCGCGCGCGCCCGGCCCGAGGTGAAGCCGTCGGGCATTTTCGTGCAGCGCTTCGAGCCCGGGCTCGCCGAGGTGATCGTCGGCTACCGCGTCGATCTCGCGGCCGGACCGCTGGTGCTGGTCGGCATGGGCGGTGCGCTGGCCGAGCTGTGGCGCGACTTCGCCGTGCGCTGCGCGCCCGTCACGAACACGGAGGCGCGGTCGATGATCGAGGAGGTGCGCGGCATGGCGCTGCTCAAAGGCTTCCGCGGCCGCACGCGCGGCGACCTCGAGGCGCTCGCCGGCGCGATCGCCGCACTGTCGCAACTTGCCCACCTGCCGGCCGGCCTCGTCGCCGAGGCCGAGATCAACCCGCTGATCGTCAAGGAGCGCGGCGTCGTCGCCGTCGACGGACTCATCGTCCGCCCCGTCGGCTAGGGTGGCGCCCTACGGGACGTCCTCGCGGCTCACGCCCTCCAGCTCGAGGACGAAATCAGCCCCGAACGCGGTCGCCGGTGTTTGAAAACCGGGCTTGATATCCCCTGCGGCGACGCGCGAGGCAATCGTTAGCGCACTATCAGCGGTCAGCGAATAGGCCTCCGGCGTGCGCAGGATCGCGCGCGCCGTCTCGCCGCCGGCGCTTACCGCCTCGGCGAATAGGGTGCTCGAGCCGCGCGCGCGCTCGGCCGCGTCGGGACCCTCCGGTTGCTTGTCGATCTGGCGCTTGAGCATGGCTTGCGCGAACCTCGTTGCGAGCAGGAAGCGCATCAACGGACCGAGCTTCACGGCCCGTTCGACCTCCGGCATCGAACGGAAAAGGACTTCGATATCGCGGGCGCCGGTCGAATAATGTGCGGTCGCAACGTCGCCCCAGCTGATCGACACGCAAGACTCCGTTCGATCGCCGAAGTCGATCTCGCGCCGGATCGGCTTCGTTAGGGTCACGATCCGGCCAGCGCGGCGCACCTGGATCGCCTGGCCGATGCCCTCAACGACGGTTTTCGAAGTACCTCGCGACAACGTGGTTGGCCCCGCGATCGCGAGCGTGAGCCGGGTGGCGCCGCCGACCTTCGCACCCGCGTGGGCCGCCAGGCAGTCGCTCGGGACGACGTCGAAGCCGACGCCCGGTAGCAACATGACGCCCTTCTCTGCCGCTTCATCGCCGCGAGCTGCACAGGCCTCGAAGACGTCGATCTCACCGGTGATGTCGAGATAGTGGGTGCCGGTGCGGAGGCACGCGTCGACCATCGGCTTGGACGTCGCAGAAAAGGGTCCCGCGCAATGGAGCACGGCGTCCACGGGGGCGAGCGCCTTGTCCATACCGTCGCGGTCGTCGAGGCCGAAGGCCGTGGCCTCCATGCCGTGGGCGTCGGCGACCGCCCTGACACCGGCCTCGCTGCGGCCGGCCAGCACCGGTGCGACACCGCGCTCGCGCGCTAATGCAGCGACGAGTTTGGCGGTGTACCCCGTCGCGCCATAGAGCAGAATGCCACCGGTCATGTAGCGCTACCGTCAGCCGCGGGTTTCGGGCGCGGAACCAGGCAGACCTCAACGGCACCGGCCCGTCCGCGCAGCTCGGTCGGTCCGAGTTCGAAGATCTCAGCGCTTGTCGCGCCCGCGACGAGGTCGCCGCTTAGCGCCGCCAGCGCACCTCGCTCCTTTGCGATGCCTTCTAGGCGCGCGGCGACGTTGACCGCGTCGCCGATAACCGTGAACTCGCGCCGCTCGCCTGCCCCAATCACCCCAACGAATACCGGTCCAAGCGCGCCGCCGATGGCCAGCTCGAACTTGGGGGCCTGCGGCTCCGAGCCATGCCAGTCCCCGATCGCCGCGGCCAGCGCCGGGATGGCTCCCATGACCGAGCGCGCCGTCGTCGGGGCGTCTGTTTCGTAGCCAAAGATCGCCATCACGCCATCGCCAATGAATTTGTCGATAAAGCCACCATGGGCCCGGACCGCCGTATGGACCCGGTCGCGATAGGATCCGAGCCAGCGGGCGATGTCGGGCGGGTTTGTCTGCTCCGCTGCGCGCGTAAAGCCCACCAGGTCGACGAACAGAACCGCGAGTTCACGCTGCTCCGCCGCGGTCGGCGTTTGCGGATCGAGCGAGCGGGAAACCTCCGGCGGCAGGAACCGGTTGAGTTCGGCTTCCCGTCGCGTCGCACCGATGCCGCGGGCGAGCATGTCGCGCTTGTTGCGAACCGCGAACACCAGCACCGCCGAGGCGACGGCCAACATCAAAATGCGCACCGCACCGGGCGGTGTATCGAGCAGCAAGACCAGCGTATCCCCTCCACCCGGATCGACCGCGCGCGGCGTGGCCACAAACAAGAGGGCCGCCAGTACCACGACATAGAGCGCGGCGGAAAAAATCAACGGTCCGTCGCGGAACCGTATGGCCTGGATCGCCAAAATGACGGGGATGATCCACACCGCCGGCTGGGCGAATACGTAACGACCGGGATGCCCTGCCAAAGCCAGGCCGGCGTAGGGCGCCACCCCGATCAGGACGACGTCCATGGCGACGAACAGGTACGCATAACCGAGGCGAAAGGGCTCGCGCTTGCTCGCATAGTACGAAGCGCCGGCCACGACCAGAAAGCCCGCCATTGTCACGAGGCCGGTGTAAAGGCGCGGTAGCAGGTAGGCGCGGGTTTCGTCGGGCAACAGCAAGATCGCCGCTGCGACCGCCAGTCCAATCACCAGGGCGGCACCTGCCCGTGCCAGGGCGGCGATGCGTTCCGCGTTGCGCTCCGCTTCCTCGAGACTCGCCGGGAGTAGATCGACAGGGGCGCGCAATCGTCTGTCCATCCGGGTTTGTGTCACGGCTCGGATTGGTCGGGGTACGGAAACCGGGTTCGTATCCCACAAGGGCCACGCGGCCGTCTTGCCGTGCCGCATCCCGCGTTTACCTGCTTGAGATTACAGTCCGGCACCGCCGCCGCCGTGCGGCCCGCGCGGGTGTTAGCGCTCGAGTACCGTGATGGGATCGCCGGCTCGGATCATGCCGGACTTGACGACGCGAACGCAGATGCCGCCGCGGCCCCACAGGGCCCGGGTCATGCCGCGCTCGGTGAGCGACTGGATGTAGCCGCAAGGTGGGCGCGGCCGGTCATAGGCGAACTCGACCTCGCCGATGCGGAAGCGCTGGCCGGCGAGGCCGAGTAGCCGGATGCCGCGGGTCACGAGGTTGCGCCGGTGCTCGCCGGCATCGACCTTGATTCCGGTCGTGGACTGGATCTCGTCGAGGTCCTCGGCCTCGATCAGTGTCACCTCGCACTCGTCGATCGCGGTGTAGAAGCCGGTGCGCTCGCAGTAGCGGTCGCCCTTGAGGCCGCAGCCCTCGATGGCTTCGATCTCGGCGACCTCCCGCATCGCGGCCCCGCCCTGCGGGGTGACGAACACCTTCTCCACGCTCGCCATCAGTAGTTGGGGCCGTTCAGCGAGGTCCAGACGAGATTGTCGAACAGGTGGACGATGTGTTCGCTGCGCCACGAGCGTTCGGCATCGACCATGAGACGGCCCTGCTTGTAGCCGCGCGCGTGGATGCCGAGCTGCTGGCCCTGCATGGCGCCGATGTCCTGGGGCTGAACGAGGTCGCGGAAGTAGTCCATGATCGCGGTCTCGCCGGCGCTCGGCGGATCGCTGAGGAAGAAGTGGTCGACGGTCTCGAAGGTGAGCTCCGGGGTCACGGGAACGGCGCGGATGATCTTGAAGTTGGCCGGGCCCTGGTGCGCCGCCAGGTACATGTTGGGCCACATCCACCAGACGTGGACGTCCTGCAACTCGTCGTCGGGACTGAAGGCGTAGGGGAGCTCTGAACTGCCCTCGTCGATCATCTCCCGGTCGCCGGGGTTGACGTGCGAGGAGTAGTACTCGTGCGCGACCGAGGTCCGACACTCGAACTTCTTGCCCTTGATGACCTCGGGGTGGAGGTGCGGGCAGTGGTAGCACTCGACCTGGTCGAACACGAACTTCCAGTTGGCGCGCACGTCGAACGGGTCGGACCGGCCGAAGGCGAGATCGTCGAAGCGCGGTATGACGGCGCGCACCTCGGCCTCGAGCCCGCCCATGAGGCTGGACAGCGGCGGTGCGTCAGCATCGAGATTGACGAACGCCATGTTGAGGAACGCCTCGACGCGGATCTCGGGCAGGCAGAAGTCGTCGTGGTCGAAGCCGGCGACGTTCTCCGAGTTGCCGGCCGCCTTCAGGTTGCCCTCGAGATCATAGGTCCAGGCGTGGAACGGGCACATGATCATGCGCGTATTGCCCTTGCCCTCGAGCAGAGTGTGGCCGCGGTGCATGCACACGTTGTAGAACGCGCGTAAACGCCCATCCCTGGCGCGCACGACGAACACTTTTTGGCCGAGGATGTCGGACGTGACGTAGCTGCCGGGCTCCTTGAGATCGCCGAGATATCCCGCGAGCTGCCAGGTCTTGAACCAGATCTCCTCGCGCTCGCGTCCAAAGATCTCGGGATCGTAGTAGTAGGTGCCGGGCAGCGTGGCCGAGAGTTCCGGGTCGGGGTGAAATCCGCTTTTGGTCTTGAGCTGGCTTGATTGCGCCATGATAGCCTCTCCCGGGTTCGAGTATCCCCATGGTGGACCCTGGCGCGGGCAGTGGTCAACGGCGCAGCGCCTCCATTGCTTCCAAAGGCGCGCGCGGGCCGTTATGCTCGCCGACAAAAGCATCTAACGCGAAGGGGGAGGTTTTCGATGGCGGATTTCAAGGTCCTCGGCACGGTCCATACGGCGTTCGCGGTGTCCGATCTCCAGCGCACGATCCGGCTGTTCCGCGACTTTCTCGGCTTCGAGCTCGTGGCCGAGGACGTGGGCGAGCCCGAACTCGTCGAAACCCTCACGGGGGTGCGCGCCGACGTAAATCTCGGCTTCATCCGCTCGCCCGATGGACACATGATCGAGCTCGTCGAGTGGCAGGCCCCGGCGGATCGTCAACGCGTCAACGCGCGCATCTGCGATACCGGCGCCTGGCACTTCGCGCTCGAGGTCGACAACCTCGAAGGCGCGCTTGCCGGCGCCAAGGACTACGGCCTGGTCATGTACAACCGCGTCGTCGAGCGCCCCGAGCGCGGCGCCCGCACCGCCTACTTCCGCGACCCCGACGGCATCACCATCGAGCTCGCGCAAAAGCCGCGCTCGCGCTCGCTCGGCTAGCCGCGCTCGGTCTCGCGCACCATCGGGATCAGGACGAGGCCTGCCGGGATCAACAGCAGCGCGGCGGCGATGAGCGACGCGGTGAGCCCGATCCAGCCGACCGCGTAGCCGAAGAGCGGCGAGCCGAAGGCCACGGTCAGCGTGCCTAGCAGATAGGCGATCGAGATCACGCCGGCGCGGTTGGTCGAGCCGCAATGGGCGTTGATCCAGGCGAGTAGGATCGGCGCGGCGAGCCCTCGCACCAGGCCATAGAGAAGAAAGCCCGCGCCGGCGAGCACGAGGCCGCCTGTGCCGCCGAGCCACACGCCGGCCGCAGCGAGCACGAGGAAGGCGAAGATCGCGGCCACGAGGGCCGTCGCCATTGTGGCCCGCCGCCACCTCATGAAGTAGGTGTTACGCGCCGCGGCAACGGATGCGGCCAGATGGATGGCACCGAAGGTGAGGCCGAACCAGACGATGTCGACGGCGAAGTCGGCGAGGATCGCCTGGATGATGAACATCGACAACAACAGATAGACGGCGATCGCCGCAAGGAAGATGACCGTTGTACGCAAGTAGGGCGTGTTCCAGAACTCCCGCACGGCGCCAGTAAGCCCGCGCGGCACATCCTCGGCGGCTGCTTGGCGGGCGGGCGGGAAAAAGCCCACGAACAGCGCGGCGATAAAGTCGGCGGCGGCGCTGAACAGCACGGTCAGCGGCAAGCCCAGCGACGACGCGATGAAGCCGCCGGCGATGGGTGAGGTTCCCGAGGAGACGTGCCGCACGGCCGCGCCCTGGCCCGTTATGTCGCGGAACTTGCGGTCCTTGTCGGGCGCTTCGAGGGTGTCGTAGACGTGCGCCGCGTCGGCCCCCGACAGGCACGCCTCGCCGATACCGAGCGCGATGTTGCCGGCGACGAAGATCACCGTGATGGCGGGAAAGCCGAGGGTCTCGGCAAGGATCGCGGCTCCGAAGAGTGCGAGCAAGCCGGCCACGCGCGAGCCCAGGCCGACGGCGAGGATGAGCCGGCGCCCGAGGCGATCGGCGAGGATGCCCGAGGGCACCTCGGCCATCGCCCACGCAAAGGTATAGACGCTGACGAAGACGAACACGCGCTCGAGGGGAACACCCACGAGCAGATAGAAGGGCACGATGACGGGCCCGCTGAACTGGGCGTGTCGGAACAGCTTGTAGCCGAGGAAAGCCGCGCGCAGGCGGCGCTCGACCGCGCCCATCGCCGCACCCCGCGCCCGCGCGGAACCCTGGGTCATGGTCCGCGCGCGGGACGGACGGTGCTCTTCGACGGGCGCCGCGGCCGACCGAGGAGCCGAGGGGTCCGCGATGCCGACAACGCCGTCGTCCATCGGCTTACAGGTTTCTTAACCAAAAGGATCATTATTGGGGGTGCCAGGCACCTACTTTTTGTCTGTTCTCTAGTGCCAGCGAGGCGGAGATGAGCTTTAAGGTGAAATTCTGGGGGGTCAGGGGATCGATCCCATGCCCCGGCACGCAGCACGCGTTCTTCGGTGGCAACACCTCCTGCGTCGAGATTGCGATCGACGGCGAACGATTCATTCTCGACGGCGGCTCGGGGATTCGCAATCTCGGACATTGGCTGCTGCGCAAGGACGTCCGGCGCGCGACCATCCTGCTGTCGCACACCCATTGGGATCACATCCATGGCCTGCCCTTCTTCTCGCCGGCCTTCCACGAGGAATGCTCGCTTCGCGTCATGGCCGGCCACCTCGGCGCCTTCGGTGGTATCGCCGGCGTCTTTGCCGGCCAGCTGAAGAACCCCTACTTCCCGGTGCCGCTGGAGGCGATGAAGGGGAGCCTCACGTTCGAGGACTTTGCGGCCGGAGACACCCTCAGGTTGGGCCGCAACGCCACGATTGGCGTGCGCACGACCTCCCTCAACCACCCGAACGGTGCGACCGGGTACCGCTTCGAGCACGACGGCCGCTCGCTGTGCTACGTCACCGACACGGAACATCGCAAGGGGAGGCCCGATCAAAACGTGCTCGGGCTGGTCGAGGGCGCCGATCTGCTGATCTACGACTCGACGTACACCGATAAAGAATTCGAGACCAAGATCGGTTGGGGCCATTCGACCTGGCAGGAGGGCGTGAGGATCGCGCGGGCGGCGAACGTCAGCAATCTGGCCATATTTCATCACGACCCAGATCATGACGACGCCACGATGAAGCAGATCGCGCGCGCCGCGAAGCGCGAGTTTGCCGGCGCTTTCGTGGCCCGCGAGGGCATGCAACTCGGAGTCGGAACGATGGCTCCGAGACCGCGGGTGGCGCGGCCCGCCAGGATCGGGCGAAGGGCCGGCGTCGCAGGTCCGGTCGAGCATCAACTCGCCTAACGCGAGCGCGAGGAATGGGCTGAAGACCGCGCAAGGTCTCGCCTTCCCAGCACAGGCACGCTCCGCGCCCTAGCGCGGTCATTCTGACACCCGACAAGGTTGACGGCAGGGGTGGCCTCGTGGCTCGGCCGTGCGCGATTCCGTCGAGATCGGTGCCGCAACCACATTTGTGTGATTCCTCGCGGTGTGGGACGATCGAGGCCCTCCCTCCGGTGCCTTCGTATGGACCCCACCCTGAGCCTGTCGAAGTGTGAGTGGGTCGGACGCCGCGAGGGAACTCTGCCGAGACGCCAACAGAAATCGAGGGTGGATGATGGAGATTGCCGCGGCCGAGCTTGATGCGGTGGAGTTACTGGTCGGGGTCGTGGTGCCGCGGCCGATCGCGTGGGTGACCTCGCTCGACGAGGCGGGTCGCCTCAATGCCGCTCCATTCAGCTGCTACACCTTCGTCTGCAAGAAGCTGCCGCAATATCGGGCGCCGCGAGGGCAGGTTGAAGGACACCGCGACCAACATCGAGGCCCACGGCGATTTCGTCGTCAACGTGGTGACGGTCGATGCGGCCCAGGTGATGCACGAGACATCGGCCGACTATCCGCCAGACGTGAGCGAGGTCGAGGCGCTCGGCCTCGAGACGCTGCCGAGCACGCTAGTCGCTCCGCCGCGCCTCGCGATCTCGCCCATTCACCTCGAGTGCCGCCTGCACCAGATCATCGAGCTCGGCGAGGAGCGCGACCGGCTGGTGATCGGTGAGGTCGTCCATTTCCATGTGCGCGATGAGCTGCTCGCGGGCGGCCGCATCGTGACGGCGGCGCTGCGCCCGCTGGCGCGCCTCGGCGGGCCCAACTACGCCGCCCTTGGCGAATTCATGACGATGGGCTTCTCGTCGGAGTTCGGCGGCCCGGCCAAGCCACGCTGATCGACGACCGGGAGGACGCCATCGGCCCGCGCATAGGATACCTGCTGCCGACGCGCGAGAGCGTCATGGAGGGCCGGCCTGGGGCGGCGCCGCTGCTGGCGCTGGCCGAGCGCGCCGAAGCCTTGGGCTACGATTCGGTGTGGGTCGGCGATTCGCTGCTCGCGCGGCCGCGCCACGAGCCGATCACCCTGCTCGCCGGCGTCGCCGCGCGCACCCGGCGCGTCGCGCTCGGCACCGCGGTCCTGCTCCCGGCGTTGCGTAACCCCGTCGTGCTCGCGCACCAGATCGCGACCCTCGACCAGGTCTCCGAGGGCCGCGTCATCCTCGGCGTCGGCATCGCTTCGGACGTGGCCAACGTGCGCGCCGAGTTCGCGGCCGCGGGCGTACCCTTCGCGAAGCGCGCCGGGCGCATGCTCGAGGGCCTGCGCCTGTGCCGCGCGCTATGGAGCGGCGAGCCGGTGGACTGGGAGGGGTGCTGGAGCGTCCGCGGCACCCTGGGCCCGACACCGCACCGGCCCGGCGGTCCGCCGATCTGGATCGGCGGCTCGGTGGCGGCGACGATCGAGCGGGTCGGCCGCCATTTCGACGGCTGGTTCCCGAACGGGCCCAACCCGCAGGAGTACGCCGAGATATGGGCGCGCATGGTCGCGTGCGCGCGTGATGCGGGCCGCGATCCCGGCGAGCTCACCGGGGCCGTCTACCTCACCCTCGCGATCGACGACGACGCGGTGCGGGCGGGGCGCCGGATGGACGGATTCATCGAGAGCTACTACGGCCAGCGCCCCGACCTGCTGCGCAAGCGCCAGCCCTGCTACGCTGGCCCGCTCGCCGGCGCCGCGGACCTCATGGCGGCCTATCAGGGCGCCGGCGTCAGCCACTTCGTGCTGCGCTTCGCCGGCGAGCACGAGCGCCACCTCGAGCTGCTGGCGGGCATCGCCGCGCAATTGTGAAAGGGGCCGGCTGGCCGCGCTAGCGCCGCAGAGCGTCGACCGGGCGCCAGGCGCGCGTGGATTCGATGAACAGGTCCTCGGGCTCGAACTTGGTCGCCGAGATGCCCTGCTCGAAGGACCAGCGCGTCTGGGCTGCCAGCGTCGTGCGTAGCGGTTCGAGGCCGTAGGGCCAGAAGTCCTCGCCCATGAGCGCGACCGTCTCCTCGGCCTCGGCCTGGAGCCAGGGCAGGCTCGCGTTCATCGGGTGAAACTCGAACAGGCGCGTCATCGCCGCTTGCTTGGCGAGCTCGAACGCGTTCATGAGGTTGAGCGGCAGCCACGGGTAGGCCTCGAGCACGTCGAGGCGGATGCCGATGAGGTGCATGACCGGCCACACGCGTGTGCGCGTCCAGTAGTCCCGCTCACGGGCGCGGAAGTCGGGGAACAGCCGGCGCACCCGCGGATCGCCGTCGAGAAAGATTTGTGGTGCGCGCGCCGCGATGAGGGCGTCGATCCGGCCGTCGAGAAGGTGCTGGCTCAGCGTCTCGCCGGCGGCGATGGGCCGCGCCTCGATCTCGAGCGCGATGTCGAAGTCCATGTAGGCGTGGTCGAACGCGGTATCGACGCCGCCGAAGCGGAGCTTCACGCCCTCATAGTCGATGCCGTACTCGTCCTTCAGCATCCCCTTGACCGACAGCCCGCGGGTGAAGTGGTAGTTAGGCATGCCGATGGTCGCGCCCTTCAGGTCCGCAGGATCTGCGATGGGCCCACCTTCGCGCACCCAGATCGAGCCATGGGCGAAGGTCCGCGATGCGGCGACGGGGATGGCCCGGTAGGGGAGGTCGCGGCGCGAGCGCGCCAGCATGTAGGTCGACAGCGACATCTCCGAGACCTGGAACTCCTGGTAGCGCATGAGGCGCGGAAAGGTCGACGAGGGCGGCAGGTTGAGGTAGGTGACCTCGCACCCCTCGACCTTCACCTCGCCGTCGCGCAGCGCCTGGATGCGGTCGTAGTTGTCGGTGACGATGGTCAGCGGAACGCGGGCCACGGCTTACTCACCCTCCAGCACAGGCACGACCGAGCGGGGGGCGCACGGCAAGAAATGTTGCAGTTGGAACGATCCGTTTTTCCTATTGGGCCCGGGCGGCGATGGCGCCATAGTACGCCTCCACCGGCTCGCCGGTGTTGTCGTTGTCGGTGAAGATCGCGATCAATTCGACGACCTCGGGCGGGTCGCGGCCGAAAGCGCGCTTAAAATCGGCGACCACGTTGCGGCGTTCGGTGCGCCACGAGCCGAGCCGGCCGCTGCCGTTCTCAACCACCACGCTCCGCATCTGCGCGGGAAAGCGCGGGCTTACGACGATGCTGTCGCGGGCGACGCGCTCGTTGGTCCAGACATAGGCGAGCGTCGGCGCATCCCGGCTGAGCAGCCCGGGACGCCCAAAGATGAGGAAGATAGCGGCCGCGAAGTCCTCGCGCTCCTTCACGCGTATGTCCGCCGCGCCCTGCAGCGCATCGACGCGCCAGCGCCATTCGAGCCAGGGATGCACGGCCACGCGGTAGTTGACGGCGCGATACAGGCCCGAGGCGGATGCGCGCCCCTGCGCCCGGATGCAGACGACGCCGTCCATGCGCCGCCGAGATCGTGCCGCCGTCGGCGTCCGAGAGGATGCCGTCGACGGCCTCCAGCGCGCCCGGCATCTTGAGGTCCGCCAGCATTGCCCGCAGCCGGTCGCGCCGGGCCGGCGCCGGAGCGTTCATTGCAGCGCCTCCGCATAGACACTAAGCGGTCGCCGCTCGACCTTCACGGTTGCCGGCAGTCGCCGCGGCGCGGGCTCCGGAGCATGCCGGACGCCGAGACGTCGATAGGGATGGTTCGCCAAGGGGAGAAGCACCGCTCGCTCGTCGCGCTCGAAGCGGTCGACAGGACGCTCCCCGGTCGTGGCATGCCGGCGGACGTTGGCTGTGCCCTCCAGCCAGCGCACGGCCTGTTCGTTGAGATCGTTGTCATTCGCAAACGAGCGGCCGTAGAAGAAGCTCTCGCGGATGTAGCGGATCGGGCGCTCCACTTTGCCCTTGGTCTGGGCCCGATAGGGTCGGCACGAGCGCGGCATGAACCCCCAGTGCGCGGCGAACCGCAGAAACTCCTCGTTCAGCACCAGGCCGCCGCCGGCCCCGCGGTCGTCGGACAGCACCACGGCGCGCATCTGGTCGAACAGCAGCTCCTCCGGAACCCCGCCGAACCGGTCGAAGGCGCTCTCCAGACCTTCCATCAGGACCGGCATGGTCTGCCGAGTATAGAAGTGCAGCCACAGCAGCCGGGTGAAGCCGAGGACGATCACCAGGGCATGGCGCCGGCCCCAGGGCAGCGTGAACGTACCGAAGTCCACCTGGCCCTGACGCCCCGCCGGCGTCTCGAACCGGACCAGCGATTCAACCGGTTCGCGCGGTCGCGTCGCCCGCACGTAGTCGTTCACGCGAGAGTAGCAGCCCGGGTAGTCCGCAGCGCGGACCTCATCGAAAAGCCGCTTCGCCGACAGCTTCGGGAACGCCTCAAGACGGGCGTCGATGATCGCCTTGTAGGGGTCCAGCTTGTGGGCCACCGGCGGACGGGGCGAA
This sequence comes from Alphaproteobacteria bacterium, assembly GCA_965261735.1. GTDB lineage: Bacteria > Pseudomonadota > Alphaproteobacteria > SHVV01 > SHVV01. The sequence continues at coordinate 2,046,498 of OZ253470.1, read as the reverse complement.
TACCCTCGCGCACCGGCCGCCAGATCCCGGTCCAGTTGGCCGGTATCGACCCAATTGTGGATCGTCCGACGGTTCACCCCGAACCGCCTCGACAGCTCCGCCTTCGAGACACCCCGGTCCAGATAGTGCTTCAACAACATCCTGGTCTCCCATTTGTACATCCGCGCACCGATCCCGCTCTGTTGGCAAAGCCAACAGAGCGGCCCGGGACGCCTTCAGCGACAAGCCCAAAGTGAGAAATTTTGGGTCGTTACAAATGGGAAATTTACGGTCGCTACCAACAAACGCATGACTCATCGGAGAAACGTTGGCAATAACGTGTGCAAAAGCCCATAGCGTGCGCAAAACGCCCAACTTTCAGGTGCTACGACATCGGGTGTTGGGCGAATGAGAGCGAAACGCGACGTTACTCCTTTCGGTCCACTCGAACCCGCGCATACCGTGAGGGTCGGTGACTAAGGTACTCAAACTATTTGCATGTTTAAGCGTCATCGGTTGTCGTCGATGACCGCCGAAACCACGTGCACGAGGGCGGCCGCTGACCACGGCCCTGGCGGCTGTTGAGGCGGCCTGCGTGACCTGACCCTCGAAGTGTTGCGTTGTTGCGCGTGCGCCGGAGGGGTATAGGACCGCCTTCCCCCCTCTTGGAGCGCCCTTAACTCCATGTTTGTTCCGACCAGGAGGAGGGGCTTTTAGCTCTTTCGTTCCTAGGAATCCCCCTCTTCGCCCTGGTGCTGCGGTGGCCGGGGCTGGCCGCAATTTCCTTCCGACTGCTTCCCCGGTGCTTCCCTAGAAAAACGAGGGGCAGCTCCGCTTAGGCCGACCCCTTTTAGTCATTGTTTTTGGCGATTATCAAGTTGACCTAAGTGATGTTTTCGCTACCTTGCGCGGATGGGGTGGATCAAGAACATCGGAGGTGGTCGCCGAGGCGGCGTCTTCTCACTTTTTCTTCTGGCCGCGTCCGGCTACAACTTTTTCACTGGAGCGGTGATGGTGGTGAAGGACGTGGCCATCGCCCCCGGGATATGGTTTGGCCTTATGGTTGCTAGTGGGGTTTGGCTATTTCTCTGCGCGTGGCCGCTACACAAGTGGCTCACAAAATCAGGCCGATTCAGGCTTCTAGCTGAGGAGATGATGGAGGTGGTGAGCGCACACCAGGAGAATTGTTACAGCGACGGCAGGGTGAGCTACTTTCACATGTCCGCTGAAACAAGTGCGAAGGCAGAAACACTTGCCAACAAGATGGGGAAATTCGGGATCTACCCGCCAGAGACACGCCAGGGCCAAGAATGGTATAGGTGGCTTCCGAAGATGGTGGGTTGTGCAACGGCTGGTAATTTATGCAAAGCCAAGAAGATAACGTCCGAACAGACGTGGCGCCAATGACCACCAACAATGATCACTACCCTCTTGATGTTACGTGGCGCCGGTTTCACGCTCTTCTGGACGCGGCGATTAGAAGCTCGAAACCAGATCACGGAAGATCGCGTCGGGCCGTTTCCGGCGGTTGTAGCGATACTCAAACTCCTTCACGTACTTCTGAAGGTGCTTCCGGGAAACGTGAACGTGGGTCCCGCGTATCGACAGCTTCAGCCGCGCCCAAAACCCCTCGATCCCGTTCACATGGCTAGAGCCGCTCACATACTCACCGGCGCTGTGGTTCACGGTTTCATGCCGGTATCCTGCCCGTCCCAAACCAAAGTAGGACCGCAGTTCGTCCGTATGGATCGTGCTACCCAACTTCACGTTTTCGATAACGATTGGCTGCAAGGTTCGCTTGCGAACGTTCGGAACTACGTTCGCCATCACGTCGCCGTCGCGCTCCAGCATCCCGAATACGACTGTCTTATTCGGCGCTCCGCGGCCGCGCTTCCCGCCAGTTGTCCGCCCGCCGACATAGGTTTCGTCCGCTTCTACCTCGCCATCAAGCGGGTGCTCGCCGTCAGTCTCCGCCATGTGCTCGCGGATCAGCCGAGCCATGCGCCAAGCGGTCGGATAGGACACGTCCAACTGGCGTTCCAGTTCCTTGGCGGCCACACCATGGCGCGAGGTCGAGAACAGGAACATCGCGAAGAACCACTTGTGCAGAGGCAGGCGCGTCCGGTGCATGAATGTCCCGGCCGTCGGATGCAGGTGGTGGCCGCAATGCTGGCATACGTACCCGCGATCCTTCGTCATGCGGTAGAACTTGCCAAACGCGCCGCACTTTGGGCAGTCGATCGTAGTGCTTCCGTAACGCGCGACCATAATATGGTGAAGGCATGCTTCATCGTCCGGAAACTGCTTCTGAAACTCGTAAAACGTAGTCATTGTGACCCCCTATGTTCCAGATATGGGGATCACCGCGTCTTATGTCAAGTTAATAATCGCCTTGTTTTTACTCTGAAACGTTGGAGCGGGCGATGGGATTCGAACCCACGACCCCAACCTTGGCAAGGTTGTGCTCTACCCCTGAGCTACGCCCGCGCTCCGAGGGGCGCCGAAGCGCCCGCGTCCCGATCATAGAGACGACGGCTCCGCGTTTGCAAGGGCGGTGCCGCCGGGGCTCCGCGTATCGAGAGCCATGTCGAGCACGCGGGCCGCATGCAGCGCTTCGCGTCCCGTGCCATCGCGGATCTGCTGGCGACAGCTGGTGCCGTCGGCGACCAGCAGCGCCGCCGGATCGGCCGCGCGCACCGCCGGCAGCAGCGCGAGCTCGGCCATCGCCATCGAGACCTCGAAATGTTCGGCCTCGTAGCCGAAGGCGCCGGCCATGCCGCAGCAGCTCGACTCGATGGCCTCGACCTCGAGGTCGGGGATGCGCGCCAGCAGCGCCGTTACGGGCGCGAAGGCGCGGTGCGCCTTCTGGTGGCAGTGGCCGTGGACCAGCGCCTTCGTGGCCACGGGCCGCAGGCGAAGCCGCGCGGCACCACCCTCGGCGATGAGGAACTCCTCGAACAGGAGCGCGCGGGCGGCCACCGGCTCCGTATCGTCTAGCAGCACCGTGTACTCGTCGCGCAGGGTCAGCAGGCACGCGGGCTCGAGGCCGACGATGGGGGTGCCGCGCGCGGCGTACGGGGCCAGCGCCGCAAGCGTACGCCGCGCCTCGGTGCGCGCCTCGTCCACGAGCCCGGCCGCGAGGAACGTGCGACCGCAGCACAGCGGCCGGCCGCCATCGGCCGCGGCGGGCGTCGCCACGCGGTAGCCCGCCGCCTCAAGGACCCGTACGGCGGCGCGCGCGTTGTCGGGCTCGAAGTAGGTGCTGAAGGTATCGGCGAAGAGGGCCACCTCGCGCCCCGCTCCCCGCGCGCCGACGCTCCCGCGGAAGCGGTCCCGGCGCCAGCGCGGCCAGGGACGGGCGGCGGCAAAGCCGAGCGCTCGCTCGCTCAGGCGCGCGAATCCGGGCACCGCATCGCGCACCCCGAGCGCCGGCGCGAGGCGGGCAGCGAACGGCGCATAGCGCGGCAGATAGGCGATGAGCCGGTCGCGCCAGCTCAGCCCGTGGCGCCGGCGGTAGTGATGGAGGAACTCGATCTTCATGCGCGCCATGTCGACGCCGGTCGGGCATTCGCGCGTACAGCCCTTGCAGCCGACGCACAGTGCCATGGTCGCGAACATTTCGTCCGAGGTGAGCGCCTCGGCGCCGAGCTGGCCCGACAGCGCGAGGCGCAGGGAGTTGGCGCGGCCCCGCGTCGAGTGGACCTCGTCGCCGGTGACCCGGTAGGAGGGGCACATCACGCCGGCGTCGCGCTTGCGGCAGGCGCCGTTGTTGTTGCACATCTCGACCGCGGCGCCGAGCCCGGGCCCGTCCGACCAATCGAGCACGGTGGTTGTTGCCTGCACCCCATAACCCGGCGGGTAGCGGAACAGCGCCCGGTCGTCCATGCGAGAGGCGCGCACGATCTTGCCGGGGTTGAACAGGCCACCCGGGTCGAAGGCGTCCTTGACCTCCTCGAACGCGCGCACGATGCGCTCCCCGAACATCGCCTCGTGAAACTCCGAGCGCACCAGTCCATCGCCATGCTCGCCCGAGTGCGACCCCTTGTAGGCGCGCACCATGGCGAAGCATTCCTCGGCGATAGCGCGCATCTTGCGCACGTCCGCCTCGTCCTTCATGTTGAGGATGGGGCGGACGTGGAGGGTGCCGACCGAGGCATGGGCGTACCACGTCCCGCGGGTGCCGTGCTTCGCGAAGATGGCGTTGAGCCGCGCGGTGTATTCCGGCAGATCGTCGAGCGCTACCGCGCAATCCTCGACGAAAGAGATCGGCTTGCCGTCGCCCTTCATCGCCATGAGGATATTGAGCGCAGCCTTGCGCATCTCCCAGATGCCATGCTGCAGGGCGGGCTCGCTCACGCGCACGAGCGCGCCCTCGGCGCCGAGGTCCGCCATCAACTCCTGGAGCCGGGCGAGGCCCCGGCGCGGCTCGGCCGCGTCCTCGCCGGCGAACTCTACCAATAGAACGGCCTCGGGCCGGCCGCGCACGAAAGCCTCGACCGTGGCCGCGAACCGCGGCTGGGCGCGGGCCATCTCGATCATCGTACCGTCGACGAGCTCGACGGCGCAGGGCCCGAGCGCGACTATCGGCTTGGTCGCCGCCATCGCCGCATGCAGGCTCGCGAAGTGGCACACGCCGAGGATGCGGTGCGGCGGTACGGGTGCGAGGTCGAGCGTGATCCGGGTGGCACAGCCAAGCGTACCCTCCGAGCCCACCAGGAGGTGAGCCATGTTGTGGTCGCCGGCATCGATGGTGTCGATGTTGTAGCCACCGACGCGGCGCAGCAGCTTGGGGAAGCGCGCCTCGATCTCGGCGCCCTCGCGGCGTGCGAGCGCGCGCATCCGGCCGATCAGCTCGATGGTCGCGGGCGGTGCGTCGAGCGCGCCGAGGTCGGCCGGCACGGCGCCGAAGTGGTGGGTAGCCCCGTCGGCCAGCACCGCGTCAATGGCGCGCACGTTGTGCACCATGTTGCCGTAGCGGATCGAGCGTGCGCCGCACGCATTGTTGCCGACCATGCCGCCGATCGTCGCCCGGTTGGCGGTCGAGATGTCGACGGGAAAGTGGAGGCCGGTCGGCGCGAGCCTTTGGTTCAGCGTCTCGAGCACGACGCCCGGCTCGACGGTCGCGGTGCCCGCCTCCTTGTCGACCGCGAGCACGCGGGTCAGGTACTTGCTGGTGTCGAGGACCACGGCCGCGCCGACCGCCTGACCGCCCTGCGAGGTCCCGGCGCCGCGCGGCAGGACCGGCACCTTCGCATCGGCGCAGATCGCGATAGCGCGTGCCACGTCGGCCGTCGTCCTCGGCACGACCACGCCGATGGGCTCGATCTGGTAGATCGAGGCATCGGTGGCGTAGCGACCCCGGCTCCATGGATCGAACAGCACCTCGCCCTCGAGCTCGGCGGCAAGCCGCGCCGCCAACGCGGGCTCACCCGGGCTGGCCGCGCGCGCGCGGCCGGGAGGTGGGGCGTGTGGGCTCATAAGGTCACAACTTCGTGGGCGGCCGGGTTGGGCGGAGAGTATGCGCGGCGAGCCGACCGGCGCAACGGCGGCACAGGGGAGCGGCGCACCGCAAACGCGATTGCATCGGCGAAAGGCCCATGTTAAGCCCAGCGCTCGATGTTCCCCGGCCGCCGCGCACGCCACGCGGGCCAGCGGGCGTTTTTCTCACAACGATTCGATAGAGCCATGCGACCGTCCGAGGGACGCCACTTTCTCCAGGTCCCGGGGCCGACCAACGTCCCCGACCGTATCCTCGCCGCCATGTCGGCGCCGACCATCGATCATCGCGGCCCGGGGTTCGCAGCGCTCGCCCTTGAGGTGATCGAAGGCACGCGGCGCCTCTTCGCATCCGAAGGGCCGGTGCTGATCTTTCCGGGCTCGGGCACCGGCGGCTGGGAGGCGGCCCTCGTCAACACCTGCTCGCCCGGCGATAGGGTGCTGATGTTCGAGACCGGACACTTCGCGACCCTGTGGTGCGCGATGGCCCGCGCTTTCGGGCTCGAGGTCGACTTCGTGGCCGGGGACTGGCGCACCGGCATCGATCCGGACCTCGTCCGCTCCAAGCTCGCCGAGGACCGCGGGCACGACATCAAGGCGGTCTGCGTGGTGCACAATGAGACGTCCACCGGGGTCACCAGCCGTCTTGCCGAGATCGGCAAGGCCATCGCCGCTTCGGGCCATCCGGCACTGCTCATGGCCGACGTCGTCTCCTCTCTCGGCGCGACCGCGATGCAGGCCGCGGAGTGGGGCATCGACGTGGCCATCGGCGGCTCGCAGAAGGGCCTGATGCTGCCGCCCGGCCTCGCCTTCAACGCCGTCAGCGAGAGGGCGCTCGCGGCCGCGGCGAGCGCGCGCCTGCCGCGTGCCTTCTGGGATTGGGGGCCGGTCCTGGCGGCCAACAAGAGCGGCATGTACCCCTATACGCCGGCCACGAATCTGCTCTTCGGCCTCAGCGAGGCACTCCGCATGTTGGACGAGGAGGGGCTCGATTCGGTGTTCGCCCGCCATCAACGTCATGGCGAGGCCACGCGCCGTGCGGTCGGCGCCTGGGGCCTCGAGATCCAGGCGAGCGACGCGTCCGAGCACAGCGCCTCGGTGACCGCGGTCGTGCCCCCCGCGGGCCACGATGCGGATCGCGTGCGCGGCGTTATCCTCGAGCACTTCAACATGTCGCTCGGCGCTGGGCTCGGCAAGCTCGCGGGCAAGGTCTTTCGCATCGGCCATCTCGGCGCCTTCAACGATCTTATGCTCGCCGGGACCCTGAGCGGCGTCGAGATGGGACTGGCGGTAGCCGGCGTGCCCCATCGCAAGGGCGGCGTACAGGCGGCCCTCGATTATCTGGCCGCGCACGCGGGTGACGAGGTGCCGGAAGCGGCGGAAAACGCGGCCTAGCGGCGGCCTCCATAACCACCCTGGCCGCCCGGCGGCGGCGCGCTTGCCGTTTCAGCTCGGCCCGGATTTGCTACAATAGGCGCGGCCGCGGGCCGAGGCCTTGCCGAAACGCCGCAGCGGCGCCACTTAAGGCACAGCGCCGCGCATAGGGGGACGACCATGGAGAATCTGATCGATATCAACCCGCCCACCGGCCCGAGCGGTAACCTCATCAAGGACAGCAGCACCGCCACCTTCCAGGAGGACGTGTTGCTGGCGTCCCAGGAAGTACCGGTGATCGTCGACTTCTGGGCGCCGTGGTGCGGGCCCTGCAAGCAGCTGACCCCGACGTTGGAGAAGGTCGTCAAGGGCGCCGCGGGATCGGTGCGGATGGTCAAGATCAACATCGACGAGAACCCGCAGATCGCGCAGCAGCTCCGTGTCCAGTCGATACCCGCGGTGTTCGCGTTCAGCAACGGCCAGCCGGTCGATGGTTTCATCGGCGCTCTGCCCGAGAGCGAGGTCAAGGCGTTCATCGAGCGGCTCGGCGGCGCGCCGGGCCCCTCGCCGGTCGACGAGGCGCTGGAGCAGGCCCGCAGCGCGCTGGATGCCGGCGATCTCGGCGCCGCCGCCAACATCTACGGCCAAGTCTTGAAGCATGAAACCAGCAACCCCTCGGCGTTGGCCGGCCTCGCCCGCTGCTATGTCGGGCGCGGCGACCTTCAGCTCGCCGAGCAGACCCTCGCCATGGTACCGCCCGAGCACGCCAACCATGCCGAGGTGACCAGCGCCAAGGCCGCCGTTTCGCTCGCCGAGGCGGCGGGCGAGGCGGGTGAGGTCGACGATCTGCGCGCCCAGGTGGCGGGAGAGCCCGACAACCACGAGGCGCGGCTCAACCTCGCCAACGCGCTGATCAGTGCGGGCGAGCACCAGGCTGCGATCGACGAGTTGCTCGAGATCTTCCGCCGCGACAGGGAGTGGAACGATCAGGCCGCCCGCCAGCAACTCGTCAAGTTGTTCGACGTGCTCGGCCCGACGCACGAGATGACGGTCGCGGGGCGGCGCCAACTGTCCTCGCTGCTGTTCGCATGAGCGAAGAGGGGCCGCCGCCGATCCTCGCGGACCTTCCGCGCACGCTCGCCATCTTCCCGCTCGCGGGTGTCGTGCTGCTGCCCGGCGGGCGCCTGCCGCTCAACATCTTCGAGCCGCGCTACCTCGAAATGGTGCGCGATTCGCTGACCGAGGCGCGCATCATCGGCATGGTTCAGCCGACCGAGCCGCGCGCGCGTAGCCAGGCCCCGGCCGTCTACGGCATCGGATGCGCGGGCCGCATGACCGCCTTCCGCGAGACCGACGACGGGCGCTACCTCATCGCGCTCAAGGGCGTATGCCGCTTCTCCATCGTCGAGGAGCTGTCCGCCACCACCATGTACCGCCAGGTCATCGCCTCCTACGACTCGTTCGGCCACGACCTCGAGCCCGAGGACGAAGGCGACGTCGACCGCGAGCGCCTGTTGCGCGCGCTGCGTCCGTTCCTCGACTCGCACCAGATCAAGGCCGACTGGGAGACCCTTGAGAAGGTCGGTAGCGCGACGCTGGTCACCTCGCTGTCGATGATGTGCCCCTTCGAGCCGCGCGAGAAGCAGGCCCTGCTCGAGGCGCCGACGCTCGGCGTGCGCGGCGAACTCGTCACCAGCCTCATCGAGATGGCCGTGCTCGAGTCGGGCAGCGAAGACTCCCCCCTGCACTGAGGACATCGGCAATGAACGAGCCCACTGGCGAGGTCGATCCCAAGCTCCTGGAGATCCTCGTGTGCCCCTTGACCAAGGGGCCGCTGCGTTACGACCGCGAGGCCCAGGAGCTGGTGAGCGAGCAGGCCGGCCTCGCCTATCCGATCCGCGACGGCATTCCCATCATGCTGATCGAGGAGGCGCGGCGGCTCGACGAGGACGCGCCAGCCGCGCCGCCCGTCGATCCCGAATGAACCCGGCCGACGGCGTACCGCGGCCCCTTGAGGTGCGGCTCGTCAGCGCCGAAAAGCGCCTCGAGATCGACTTCGAGGGCGGCGAGACCCTGACCTACCCGGCCGAGTTCCTGCGCGTCGAGAGCCCTTCGGCCGAGGTCAAGGGCCATGCTCCCGACCAGCGCATCACCGTCGCCGGCCGCCGTCACGTCGGCATCACGCGCCTGGAGCCGGTCGGCCACTACGCCGTGCGCATCTTCTTCGACGACCTGCACGACACCGGCATCTACTCGTGGGACTACCTGTACGAGATCGGCCGCCGCCACGAGGAGCTGTGGCGCGACTACCTCGCCGCCCTAGAGCGCGAGGGCAAACGCCGCGACCCCTGAGGGCGGTGCAGCCTCGCCTAGCTTGGCGGCAGGAAGGCGTTCGAGAAGTAGGTGCTCGGATCGGGCTTTTTGGTGATGAGCTTGTGCTCGAAGGCCCAGTCCCGTGCTTTCTCCCAGACCGCACGATCCTGCGCAAACACGGTCCCGTCCGCCTTTTTCCAGCTCGCGCGCGTCCCCTCGGCGATGTCCGTTTGCTGCTGGTGCGTATAGAGCTCGTTGCGCCGCAGGATCTCCTGAATGATCGGCTCCGGGTCGGCGAGCCAGGTATCGAGGCCGCGGCTGCTGGCGCGCAGGAAGCGGCAGGTCGCGTTGGGATGGGCCTTGGTCCAATCCTCGTTCGCGGCGATCACCATGAAGTAGTTGTTGGGGACGCCGTAGTCCGTGTACTGGAAGAACCTGATCGGGGGCCGACCCTGCTCCTTGTAGATCGGGTCGAGGATGTAGGGATCGGCGATGCTGAGCCCGAACAGCGCGTCGACCTTGCCCTCGAGCAGCAACGTAATGCCGCCAAACCCCGGGTCGATGACCTTGACGTCCTTTTCGGTCAGGCCGGCGGAGCTCAGCAACGTCCGCATCTCCGCCAGCGCCGAGGGAATCGAATTCACCGCCAGAATCTTGCCCTTGAGGTCTTTGGCGGACTTGATCTCCGAATCACCGGGGATCACCAGCCCGCTCGGCAACGGCCTCAGCAGGGCGGCGATGCTGATCACGGGGATCCCCTGCTCGCGGGCCTGCATGACATCCGGCAGATAAGTCAGGCTGAACTCGACCTTTTGCGTCCCCAGCGGCTTGATCGTGTCCGTCGGGTTTGCCGGCGAGATGAGCTCGACCTCGAGCCCCTCTTCCTTGTAGTAACCCTCGAGCTCGGCGGCGATGAAGAGCCCCTGTGAGGCCCAGGGCAGCCAGTCGCCCAGCAGCGTGACCTTCGTGGCCTCCGCCGGCCCGTCGCATGGCCCGGCGTGCACAGGCAGGCTCATCAGCGGCAAGCAGCCGAGGGCGAGAGCAACGATCCAGCCGCGCGTCGTCATGGCAATCCTCCGTGGAGGTTTGGTGGTTTTATGCGGCCGAGCCTAACACAGGGCCTTTGGAGTAGGGAGCCCATTGGTTGGGGCTGGCGCTGGGGCCACAATTCCACGCTCACGCCTCGAGCACGAGGTTGGTCGTCGGCACGGAACAGCAGATCAGAACATGGCCTTCGTCCGGTTCGTCCTGGGGCTCGTCCAGGTACTCGACATCGCCCTCGGTCACTTCGCACACGCACGTGTGGCAGATGCCCGAACGGCAGCTGTAGGGCAGGCTCAGGCCATGGTGCTCCGCCAGGTCCAGGATGCTCGCGCACGCCGGGTCCCAGCTCGCGGTCACGCCCGAGCGCGCGAACGTCACCTGGGTCCCGCCGGTAAGCTCCGCTTCGGCCGTGCGTCCCCCGTGCGCGCCCGCGGGCTTTGCCTCCTCGGTCAGCATCGAGCCCGGACCGAAGAACCTTGCCTATCCGGTTTACACCCACACCCACTAGGGCTAGAATGGGCGCAACCCGGATATAGGGGAGCGCGCCATGGATGTTCTCGACCGCGCCGATCTCCCATTCCCGCATTCGCTACCCGAGTTCCAGCGACTTTTCCCCGATGATGCGGCCTGCGCCGCCTACCTGGAGAAAGCCCGCTGGGGAGACGGCTTTGCCTGCCCGCACTGCGGCACGGCGGGAGAGCCGTTCCACTTTGAAAACCGCCCTGGCGTCCTGCGCTGCCGCAAGTGCCGCCAGAACACCGGGCTGACGGTGGGAACAGTGATGGAGCGTAGCCACACTCCGCTGAACGTCTGGTTCTGGGCCGCTTATCTGGTCGCCAGTCAGACGCCCGGCATGTCCGCCGTGCAGTTTCAGCGGCAACTTGGTCTTTCGCGCTACGAGACGGCCTTTCAAATTCTCCACAAGCTCCGCTCGGGCATGGTGCGGCCCAACCAAGACAGGATCGGTGGACAGCCCAAGAACCATGTTGAGGTGGACGAAACCTGGGTTGGCGGGCGAACGCGTGGGGAAGGCCGTGGTGTTCACCACAAGGTTCCCGTCTCCTGTGCCATCGAGGTGCGTCATCGAAAGCCGGGCACCAAGCTCGACAACCGGAAAGACGGACGCTATGCCGGACGCGTTCGGCTCGCCGTCGTGCTCGACCGTAGCGCCGAGTCGCTCTGTGGGTTCGTCGAGAGCACCGTCGCGCCGCGATCGCTGATCGTTACTGACGATTGGAGCGGCTATGCTGGCCTCGGTAAGCGCGGCTATGAGCACTTCGCTGTTGCCGAGTGTGGTGATCCAGAGGTTGCCGAGCAATACCTGCCGATCATCCATCTGGTTTTCGCCAACCTGAAGACGTGGCTGATCGGTATCCACCACGGCGTTAGCCACCAGCACCTACAAGCCTACCTCAACGAGTTCACCTTCCGCTTCAACAGGCGGTTCTACCCGTTCAACGCCTTCCGCTCATTGCTCGGCATCGCGGGCGACACCTCTGCTCCAACCTATGCCGAGCTTTACTCGGGAGAGTGGCGGCACCCTACATGTAGCGGTCATGGGCGTTAACCGGATAGGCAAGCTTCGATCTGGGCGCGCTATCCTTGACGCGGCCCGGCCACGCCGGCCGTCAGCATGGTGGTAGGATCAAGCCGCGCTTCGCCCTACATCCCGCTCTCTACAACCCGCCCTTGGGCTCGCTGCGCAGGAGCCGCAGAATCGCTGGCACCCTGACGCCCTCGCGTCCGATGATGCCGTCGGGGCGCCACAGCATGATGATGACGTAGAGGGCGGCGAAGAAGATACGCTTGTCGAGAGGATGGACGAGGTTGAGGATCCACGGCGCGAAGATAATGACGCCCGCCCCGATGTAGGTCCCCCAAAAGGTGAAATAGCCGCCGATGCAGGGCGCGAGCAGCACCAGCACGGACATGTCGAAGGCGAACTGGTCGGGCCGGATGACGCTCAGATTGTGCGCATAGAGGGCCCCGCCGATTCCGGTGATGAACCCGCCCATCGACCATGCTAGCGCCTTGACAAACGTGATGTTGACGCCGAGCGCCGAGGCGGCGCGCTCGTCGTCGAAGGTGGCGCGGAAGGCGCGGCCCATGTGGGAGGCCTCGAAGCGCCACAGCGCGAAGCTCACGATTGCAACCACCGCAAGCACCAGCTTGAAGTCGGTGACCGGCGGGATCCCGATCATGCCGACCGCGCCCCGGACATAGTCGGTGTTGATCCAGGCGACAGACATCGCCTCACCGAAGGCAAAGGTACCGATGGCGAGGTACATGCCCTTGAGTCGCATGGCCATGAGATACGCGACCGCCAGCCCGGCCACCGCGCCGGCGGCGCCGGCGAGCGGTATGCCGACATAGGGCGGAAATCCAAGCTTGGCCGTGAGCACGGCCGTCGTATAGGCACCGATCCCGGCGAGCCCGCCATGGCCGATCGAGATCTGCCCGGCCATCAGCGTGAAGTAGCAGCCGAGCGCAAGGATGAGGAAGACCCCGTAGTCGGTCAGGATATTGAGCAGGAACGAGACGATGTGTGGGTCGAGCACCGTTCACACCTCGTACTGGGCGCGCCCGTGCTCGCCGAACAGGCCGCCGGGCCGGGCAATGAGGATCAGTAGCAGCGCCGCGTAACCAACGAAATCGCGGAGCGTCGATTGCCCGTAGCCGACGACCATTACCTCGGTCGTCGCCAGCAGCAGACCTACGACCAGGCAGCCGAACAGGTTGCCTACGCCCGCGACGATGACCACGACGAGCCCCTTGAGCCCCAGGGTTACGCCCATGAACACGTCGGTGACGCCATAGTGGACGCTGTACAAGATGCCCGAAGCGCCGCCCACGGCCGAGGCGACGCCGAAGGTAATAACGCTCGTGCGCGTCCGGTCGATGCCGAGGCAGCTGGCGATGTCAGGGCTTTGCGCCACCGTACGAATCGCGACGCCAAGCTTGGTGCGATAGATCAGCAGCAGCAGACCAGTCAGAATGATGAGCCCGGCCCCCATTAGCATCAATTGGGTGTCGCTGATGCGGGCGCCCCACAAAGTCTCGAAGTAGGTAGGCTCGAACGGTACCGGGAACGGCACGGGCCGGCCGCTGGTGAAGCGCCGGACGACGAATTGGATGAAGAGCCCGGCACCGATCGTCGCCACGATGACCCCCCACTCCGAGCGCTCGACAATGGGGCGGACGGCGACGCGCTCGACGACAAGCCCAAGCAGGGTCGCGCACACGATGCCGGCGAGGATGGCGGCGTAGAAATTGACGCCCAACTGGGTGAGCAGGAAGAAGGTCGAATACGAACCGACCATGACGATCGCCCCGTGCGCGAAACTCAGCACGTTGAGGACGCCGAAGATCAGGTTGTAGCCGAGCGCGATAAGCGCGTAGACAGAACCTATTGTCAGCCCGGTGGTCAGCTGTTGAATGAATGTTCCCATGGGCTCTCGGGCCGGGAACCTAGGCTATCCGTCGGCGCACCGGCGCCCGGTCATCGAATACGGGCGTTGGCCCACCGCGTGGGGCTGGGCAACTGGCGGTACGGCACCAGCCGCCCAGCCCCCGCGAACGCTACCGGCCTCTACTCGTTCCAGAAACTCTCGGGAACGCGGACGATCTCGCCGTCTTTCCAGGTGGCGATGATGACCTCTTCGCGCATCGCGTTCCCCGAGCCTTTCCAGCCCACCTTTCCGGTCAGGGACTCCACGCTGGATGCGTTGGCGAACGCCGTGCGGATGCCGTCGCGCGAAAGGTCGTCGGCGCTGTTCAGCACCTTGCCCAGGATGTAGACGGCATCGGCGGCCATGGCCCGCCATTGATCCGGTACCTTGCCGGTGATCGCCTTGTGGTCGGCGACTAGTTTCCGGATATAGGGTCGCGTGTCCTCGGGATCATAGAAGTTATAAAAAATGGACGTCCCGACTCGGCCCTTCGACATGTCCCAGTAGTCCTGGTGTGTCATCCCCGCGTCACCGAGCACGGGAGCGGTGATCCCCATATCGCGCGCCGTCTTCACCATCAGACCGGTGTCGTTGCCGGGCCCCATGAGGAAGAGGAGGTCGGGGTTGGCCGCCTTAACGCGGATCATTTGCGGCGACCAGTCGGGGTCCTTGGCCTTGCCGGTCGCTTCGACCACGATCTCGATGCCGAACTTCTTCGCGAACTCGCGGAACACCTTGGCGTTGTTGACGGCGTACTCCTGGTCGTGGGTGTAGACGACCGCCGTCGTCTTCGGGTTCCACTTCTGCATGATCTTCGGGAACATGGCCGGAAAGGCCGTCTCGACCTGCGGCATCAGCCGAAACAGCCACGGGCTGATGGTGTTGGTAGGCCACAAGCCGCTGTTGGCAAAGGCGAAGGACGGCACCTCGTTCTTGTTAACGATGTCGTGGGCGGCAATCACCTGACTCGTGGTTCCCGAATCGATGATCAGCGGCACCGTTGGATCAGAAGACAGTTTCTTGACCCAGGTGACCGTGGTCGGCATGTCGTCCCAGGGCCCGTCGACCTTATAGAGCTCGAGCGGCCTGCCCTTGATTCCGCCCTCCTTGTTGATGAGGTTCTGCACGATCTCGGCCGACTGGAACATGTCGTGGCCGTAGTAGGCGAGCGCGCCGCTGAATGTCGCCAGGAAGGGCACGCGGAAGGGCTCGCCCTTGGCCTCCGCCGCTTCAGTGGGCGACAGAGTCCCCAGGGCCAGGCCCACGATCACCGATAGCGAGGCCACAAGACCAAAATGCTTTTTCATGGGATACCTCCCTGTTTGTGCCCACGTGGCGAAACCCGCCGCGGCGAGGCTGAAAGCGGCACAAGGCCGCACGTGGGAAGAGCCCCAGTATATAGAAGAAACCTGCCCGACGGAGCAATTCGCCGTTATGGGTTGCGCACCTCAGGGAATCAGGGCCGCCGACTGGTACGAGGCGGAGCAGAACCGCCGCGGCCTGCCCGGGTGTGGCCCTCTCCAGCATCGGACCTTGGCACTAGGGGCGAACGCGACCGCGTAGCGCGTCACCCGTCCCGTTGAGCCGCAGCTGATGCGCCCGGCCTTCGGATGGCGTCTCACCGCGAGTGACCTGGGTGTGCGCTGAGGTCACGTTGCAGGCGCACTGGCTAGGCAAGAGGGGGGGGTAGGGGCAGAGGCCTCCGACGCGCTCACGTTAGCCTGAGGAGGTCCATCGGGATTGTGGATCTCCCGGTAAAAGCCCTCGGTGTTGGCATGCGCGAAATACCGGACTCTGCCGTCCGGGCCCTTTTGGACGAAGGCGATCCCGCCAATTGGTCGCGTCAGGCCGGGCGGATGGGCCCACCGGGGGTCGATGGTATCGAGCGATAACTCAACATCGGTGACGTGATGTCCGCTTTCCGGGCGATCATGCCCGCTTCTTGGCCGTAAGCGGAACTACACAGCAATGTGGCCGGAGGTCTGCTGGTGACCCACAGCAGCCAACCCTGCCACAAGTGGCGGTGCCGCTGGCTCCTGCGCGATGACCTA
Source organism: Alphaproteobacteria bacterium (assembly GCA_965261735.1). Classification (GTDB taxonomy): domain Bacteria; phylum Pseudomonadota; class Alphaproteobacteria; order SHVV01; family SHVV01. The sequence continues at coordinate 2,030,792 of OZ253470.1, read as the reverse complement.
CGCGCGAAGTGCGGAGGAGGCCGAATCAGAGAGCGAGGTCGTGTCCCAGGACGTGGTGTAGGAGTTGTTGGAGCCTCTGGTAGCTGTGGGTAGGCGGCTTGCCGTAGCGACCGCCGAGAGTCTGGCGTAGGCAAGCCGGCTATCCACAGCGGAGGCCATCGCGGTTCCGGTTTAGGGTTGGGCTAGTGCAAACCAACCTGACCCGAAGGAGAACCACGATGACCCAGGACATGATGACCCTGCGCGCGCTTTTGGAGAAGAGCTCCGATGCCGATCTGCTTTGCGAGATGATCGGCTTCACGGCCGAGCGGCTGATGGCACTGGAGGTTGAGGGCCTGACCGGCGCCGGGCACGGCGAGCGCTCGGCGGATCGTATCACCCATCGCAACGGCTACCGCGACCGGTCCTGGGAGACGCGGGCCGGCACGGTCGAGCTGAAGATCCCGAAGCTGAGGAAGGGAAGCTACTTCCCGGGCTTCCTGGAGCCGCGGCGGATGGCCGAGAAGGCGCTGGCTGCGGTGATCCAGGAGGCCTACATCCAGGGGGTGTCGACCCGCTCGGTTGACGATCTGGTTCAGGCGATGGGGATGTCGGGCGCCTCCAAGAGCCAGGTCTCCAGGCTGTGCGGCGAGATCGACGATAAGGTCAACGGCTTCCTCGATCGACCGCTGGAGGGCGACTGGCCCTATCTGTGGCTCGACGCCACCTACGTGAAGGTGCGCCAGACCGGACGCATCGTCTCGGTCGCGGTGACCGTGGCTGTGGCCGTCAACGACCAAGGCCGCCGCGAGGTCCTGGGCGTGGCGATCGGCGCGTCGGAGGCCGAGACCTTCTGGACCGAATTCCTGCGCTCGCTGGCCCGGCGCGGGCTGCGCGGCGTGAAGCTGGTGATCTCCGACGACCACAAGGGCCTGAAGGCCGCCGCGACCCGGATCCTCGGCGCCACATGGCAGCGCTGCCGCGTACACTTCGCCCGCAACCTGCTGGCCCATGCCGGCCGCCAGGGCCGGCGCGTCGCCACCGCCTTCGCCCAGGAGGACGCCGACAGCGCGAAGGTCCAGTGGCGCCAGGTCGCCGACCAGCTCAGGCCCAAGGTGCCCAAGCTGGCAGTTCTCATGGACGAAGCCGAGCACGACGTCCTCGCCTACATGAGCTTCCCCAGGGAGCACCGCCAGAAATTGCACTCCACAAACCCGATCGAACGGCTCCATGCCGAGGTCAAGCGTCGCACCAACGTCGTCGGTATCTTTCCCAACGAAGCCGCCATCACACGGCTCGTCGGCGCCATCCTTCTCGAGCAGAACGACGAGTGGGCCGTCTCAAGGAGATACATGACGCTGGAATCCATCGCTCCGCTGAGCGATGGTGTCCCCATCACGCTGCCCACCGTGGCAGCCTGAACGTCCCGGCCCTACCCGCCGGGAGCCGCGTAGAGCGCAACGCTCTTACACCACTCCGCGGGACACGATCAACCAACCCATTGAAATGATTGGCGTCCCCTAGGGGAATCGAACCCCTGTTTTCGCCGTGAGAGGGCGATGTCCTAGGCCGCTAGACGAAGGGGACGGCCCGGCCCCACACTTAACCTCCGCCCGGCGCCCGATCAAGCGCTTTGCGCCGCCTTGGTCGCGCGCCCTGCCATCATGGCTCGTGGGGAGGGATGCGATGACGCAGACCGTCGCGCCGCCGCTGTGGATCATCGCCGGGCTCGCGTTAGACTCGTCATCGCGCGCGGATAATTTTTCTAAGAACTCGCCGCAACAACACCCTGTTTTTCATGGAGGCCAAAACCAAAGCGTCGTCCTATGTTGTTCAGTGAACCCGGAGAAAACACAATTATAAGTTTTCGAAATCCACCTTTGCTTGGACACCCGGTTAGCGAAAGCGTTCATGAAGCTGTTTTCAGTATGGCAAAAGCGCATAAAACCCGCACATGGTATTACTTGGTTTGGTCGAAATACAGCAATCTGTTTCGAGATGTGGTCCAACTTCTCTCGAGCCGCCGATTTCCATGACTCGACTTGGTTAGCGGATCCGTGCCAACTAGCGAATGAGAATTGGCACAATAGTACGTCTATGTGACCAGCCTTTCTTGCCAGAGCTTTCATTATGGCTGGAGTACTTAGTACGCAATCATTTAGATTCAATATCAGTGCACCCGCTGCCTCAATCAGTAACCAACTATCGTAAAATGGGACTTTACCAAGAGTTAGATGAAAATCGTCCGAGAGTCGTGAACGCGTACCATCCGGCAATTCTCGCACGCGAAATCCCAGTTTCTCGCAAAAGCCGACAACACGTTGGTCGCTCGTCTCCTGAAAGAGTGCCGTTATGGTATTTCGGGACTCCTTTGGAATGGCGGCGAGGACGGGCGGCGAAAAGTGGTCGGGATGCTCATGAGACAGCCAGATGTAGTCAATGCTATCATAGTCATTGAACACAGTAAAGGCGACCAGATCCCAGCTATTGTTGAATACCCGACCGTGGGTCCATGAAGCGGTGAGGAGCCGCACACCGTTCGCTTCTATTACGAAGGAAGGCATGATTTACCCAATTAATATTCACGGAATTGCTCCATGCCGTGGGTAAGTTAAAACATACCAATCGAACGCGACGACAAAGACACTACTGTTGCACTTCGTACAATAACGTAGCCGCTCCACTAACGGTTGTAACGGTTACGGTCAGACTTCCATACCGAGCTGTCAAGGCATATCGTGCGCTCAACACGCCGCGTCGCGGCGGGCTAGAAAGACGGGCTCCCGCTCAGACGCGGGTAGGTCGCGAACAAGCAGCGCCGTCCCCAAGTTGTACCTCGTGAAGGTAGTGGCGCTCTCTTACCGACCGCCGCGGGCCACCACGGAGCGTTGGCACACGCCGGCCGCGCGCTCCGTCGGCGGTGGGCGGCCGGAGGAGGACGGTGATCGGCATGCCTTGGGCTATGTTTGGGGGGGTAAACGCGGACGGGTTGGGCCGCCGATTGACAACACCCGCTAGATCGCGCGGCTTGCGTTCACCGATAGCCGGCGGATCGGAGTGCTTTGCGCCGCGTTGGCCGCGCGGCCTGCTATCATGGCTCGTGGGGAGGAAGCGATGACGCAGACCGTCGCGCTGCCGCTGTGGGTCATCGCCGGCCTTGGGGTGCTCGCAGCCTGGGCGGTGCTCGAACGGCTCCTGATCCCGAGCGTGCGCTGGTATCTGCGGCGCCGCGTCAATCGCGTCATCGACGACCTCAACGCCCGCCTCGAGGTCCGCCTTCCGGCGCTCAGCATGACCAAACGCCAGGTGCTGATCGACCGCCTGCTGTTCGACCCTGAAGTCGTCGCCGCTATCGAGGCCCGCGGCGCCGAGCGCGGCGAGCCGCGCGAGGTCGTGCTCGCCGAGGTCGAGCGCTACGCCCGCGAGATCGTGCCCTCGTTCAACGCCTACGCCTATTTCCGCATCGGCTATCGTCTGGCACGGCGCCTCGCCCAGCTCTTCTACCGTGTCCGACTGGGTTACGCCGACGACGCCGCTCTCGCCGCCATCCCGGGCGATGCCTCCGTCGTCTTCGTGATGAACCACCGCAGCAACATGGACTACATCATGGTCGCCTACCTGGCGGCGACGCGCACGGCGCTCTCTTACGCGGTTGGCGAATGGGCCCGCATCTGGCCGCTCGACACCCTGATCCGCTCGCTCGGTGCCTACTTCATCCGCCGCCATTCCGACAACCCGCTCTACCGCAAGGTGCTGGCGCGCTACATCCACATGGCGACCGAGGGGGGCGTCGTGCAGGCGGTCTATCCGGAGGGGGGCCTGAGCCGCGACGGCCGCCTGCGCCCGCCCCGGCTCGGCCTCATCGCCTATATGGTGAGCGACTTCGATGCGGCCGGCCGCGACCTCGTGTTCGTCCCCGTCGGCATCAACTACGACCGCGTCATCGAGGACCGCAGCCTGGTGCGGGCCCAGGATGCGCAGGCGAGTCGGCGCGGCGGCGCGGCCGTCGCCCTGACCACGGTGGGCTTCCTGGCGCGCCAGGTTGGCCTGATGCTGCGCCGGCGCTGGTACCGTTTCGGCTATGCCTGCGTCACCTTCGGCACGCCGCTGTCGATGCGGGCCTACGTCGCGCGCCATGGCACGGACTTCGCCCGCCTCGACGAGGCCGCGCGCTTCGCCGCCGTCGAGGCGCTCGGGGCCGAGCTGATGGACGCGGTCGGGCGCGTTATCCCGGTGCTGCCGGTATCGCTCGTGGCGAGCGTCTTCGTGCGCGACGAGGAGCGCTGGTACAGCGAGCTCGAGCTCAAGGCCGCCGTGTTCGCACTCGTGCGCGAGCTCGAAGCCAAGGGCGCCCACGTCTACATCCCGCGCGCCGATCACGACTATGCCGTCGTCGTCGGCCTGCGCACGCTGACGCTGCGCCGCCTCGTCGTCGAGGCTGACGGCCTCTACCGGGCGCGAGCCGAGGAGCGGCCGCTGCTCGGCTACTACGCCAACGCCATCGCCCACCTGCTCGAGCCCGCCGCCGCGACCGCGGCGACCGCGGCGACGGTGCGCTAGCCGTTTAGCGTTCGGTGACCGTCATCATGAGCGGGTCGCGCGGGCGCACGGTGATCCGGCCGACCGGTTCCACGCGTTGCCCGGGCACGAGGTCCAAGCGGAAGCGCTGCCCGAGCGTGGCCAGGACCACCACCGCCTCGGTCAGGGCGAAGGCGGCGCCGAGGCAGACGCGCGGACCCCCGCCGAACGGCACGTATGCGAACCTGTGGCGTAACGCCGCGCGCTCGGGGGCGAACCGGTCCGGATCGAAGCGCTCGGGGTCCTCCCACAGCCGGCGGTGGCGGTGCAGCAGCCACGGCGCGATGATGAGGACCGAGCCCGCCGGGATGGGATGACCGGCGACCTCATCGGCGCCTAGGGCACGCCGTTCGATGGCGTGGACGGGCGGATAGAGCCGCATGGCTTCCTCGATCACCCGCCCAGTGAAAGAGAGGTGCGGTACGTCGCCCGCTTCGGGGAGCCGGCCGCCGAGCACGCCGTCGAGCTCCCGCTCCATGCGCTCGCGCGCCCGGGTATGGAGTGACAGGAGGTACCAGCACCAGATGAGAACGCTCGCCGTCGTCTCGTGGCCGGCGGCCAGAATCGTCGCGACCTCGTCGTGGATGTGCGCGGCGGGCAGCGCTCGCCCGTCGGCGCCCCGCGCCTCGAGCAGCAGGGCGAGCAGATCGTCGGCCGGCGCCGTCCCTCGGCGGCGCGCGATGAGCCCCGCCACCGCGCGGTCGAAGCGGCGCAGCATCAGCCGTGCCCGCCACTGGCGCCACGGCGTCGCCCATTCGGGCACCTGAAGAATGTCGGCGAGACCGACGCGCCCGAGGGTTTCGCGATAGCGCGCGAGGTCCGCGCACACGCTTGCCGCGGCCGGCCCCAGATCCTGCGAGAACATGGTGCGCGAAATGATGGCGAGGGTGAGGTCGGTCATCTCGGCGCCGGCATCCATGGTCGGCGCCGATGCCGGCCGCGTCCAGCGCTCCCCCAGTTCCGCCGCCGCCTTGGCCATCGCGGGCACGTAGGACGTGATGCGCTCGCCGCGGAAGGCGGGGGCGAGGAGGTGAGGGGCATGCTGCCAACGCGCGCCCTCGGCGGTGATCAGGCCGTCGCCCAGCACCGGGCGCAGCTGACGGCGCACGGCGACCGACTTGACGTAGTTGGCGGCGTTGCCGAGGAGGACGTGCTGAACCGCCTCCGGGTCGTTGATGAGGAACACCCGGACAAGGGCGTTGGAGCGATCGATGAAGGCATCCTCGTAGGCCGAGCGCGGCCATATGGCGAGGACGTTGTCGCGCACGACCCTGCGCGCCTGCTCGAGGGTCGGCCACGCGGCCGGCGGCACCGGCGCCGCCGGCTTCTCGCCCGCTACGCGGGGGGTATCCATGGCAACACCCCGCCTCTGCCCCTCGCCGCCGTCATCCCGGCGCGAACTCGAGCCCTCAAGCCGCGCCCGCGTGGTGGCGGGCGGCGGCGAGCAGGCTTTCGACCTCGCCCGCGTCGGTGTTGAAGGCGGTCACCAGGCGGATGGTCGTCGCCTCGCCTTCCCAGCGGTGAAAGCGCGCGCCGTCGGCTTCGAGGCCGCGCAGCACCACCGCGGGGAGCTCCGCGAACACCTCGTTGGCCTCGACGGGATGGACAATACGGGCGCCGGGGATGGCGCCGATGCCGGCCTCGAGGCGCCGCGCCATGGCGTTGGCGTGGGCGGCAAAGGAGAGCCAGCGGCCCTCGGCGACATAAGCCTCGAGCTGGGCCGACAGGAAGCGCAGCTTCGAGAACAGGTGGCCCGCGCGCTTGCGCCGATAGGCGAAATCAGCAGCCAGCTCGGGCCGAAACAGGATGACCGCCTCGGCCGCCATGGCGCCGTTCTTGGTCGCGCCAAAGGACAGGGCGTCGACGCCCGCGCGCCAGGTGAGGTCCGCCGGCGTGCAGCCGAGGGCGGCGACGGCGTTGGCGAAGCGCGCGCCGTCCATGTGAACGCCGAGGCCGTGGGCGCGCGCCGCGGCGCTCAGCGCCGCTACCTCGGCCGGCGCATACACCGTCCCCGCCTCGCTCGCCTGCGACAGGCTCAGTGCCGCGGGTTGCACGTGGTGCGCGACACCGGCGCCCGCGCCCTCGAGCGCGGCCGCCAGGGTTTCGGGGGCGATCTTGCCGTGGGCGCCGGGAAGCGGCACCACCTTGGCGCCACCGGTGTAGAACTCGGGCGCGCCGCACTCGTCGTTTTCGATGTGCGCCCCGGCGTGGCAATAGATCGCCCCGAAGGGCGGCGCCAGCAGCGCGAGCGACAGCGCGTTGGCGGCGGTGCCGGTGGCAACGGGGAACACGGTAACCGGGGTTTCGAAGAGCCCGCTGAACAGTGCCGTCAACCGATCGGTCACGGGGTCCTCGCCATAGGGCATGACGCTGCCGGCGTTGGCGCGTTCGAGCGCGGCCATGATTTCGGGGGCCACGCCGGTGACGTTGTCGCTGGCGAAGTTCATGGCTGTGGCGTGTGAGCGAGCCTCATGGGAGGCCGGGCCCGAGGGGTTCGGAGCGCACCGGATCGGCGGTCCAATCCGTTGTGTGCACCGCGATTTCGTCGAACCGAAGACCGTCTTCGTGCCGGCTCAGGACGTGGCCGCAGGTGAGCACCGCCTCGCCCGTCAGGACCGACACGATGACCCAGACGAGGTCGGGCTCCCACGCCTGGCCGAGGTCGGCAGCCGAGGGCTGGGCGCTCTGGTCGGGATGGGAGTGATAGAGTCCGATCACGCGGTCGCCGCTCCCGCGCAGGCGCCGCTGCAGGGTAAGCCGGAGCCTGGCGTCGATCTCGAAGCCGCGCTCGGGGTGGGCCGAGAGGTTGGCGCTCGGCGCCAGCCGGGCGACGCGCCAGCGCCCGCCGTTCTCGCCGCGCCCGACCAGCAGCCCGCATGCCTCGTTGGGGTACGCCGTTTCGACCGCCGTCACCAGCGCGCGCAGATCCTCGGGCTCGAACAGGATCACGGCGACTCTTTGATCTCGAACGTTCCGAGTTCCTCGCCAGTCCCGAGATCGAGCACCATGATTCGCTGCGTGCCGCCGGAGTCCGACAACCACACGATCAAGCGTTCGTCGGCCGCCGTGACGTGGCGCACGGCGCTGCCTGGCGGGATCACGAGCTGACGCGCCGTAAACGGTAGCGGTGCGGCGCGTCCGGCGGGCTTCCCCTCGGCGCCGGCGCTGGTTTCCGCCCGCTGTCCGGCGCGCTTGTAGATGGTCGTCGCGATGACGGTGAAGCCGGCGACGATAAGCACCCCCATGACGATGACGACGGCCTTGAGAATCTGCATGGTCGAGGACCGGATGGATTGAATTAGGGCCGCCCCGCCGCGTACGGCCGATGTCTTTAGACGATACCGGTGCCATTGTGGGGGGTCAAACGCACCCCGGCGGTCCTCGGTCGCACCTTGAGGCGGGGCGTCTTTGGGTCCAATCTCGCGGGCGATGGCGGAACCGCAAAGCCTCACCTATGTGTGCACGCGCGCGGACGATGGCGAGCGCCTCGACCGCGTGCTGGCACGAGCATGGCCCAGCCTTTCGCGCTCGCGCATCAAGTCATTGATCGAGTCGGGCTGCCTCGGCGGCAACGGTGCCGCCGTCGCCGCGGCGGCCACGCGGGTGAAGGCCGGACAGTCATGGACGCTGCGCCTTCCCGAGGCGGTCGACGCGGCGCCGCGCGCCCAAGCCATTCCGCTCGTCGTCGCCTACGAGGACCGTGACCTCATCGTTATCGACAAGCCGGCCGGCCTCGTCGTCCACCCGGCACCCGGCCACCGCGAACACACCCTGGTCAACGCACTCATCGCGCACTGCGGCGCCAGCCTCTCCGGGATCGGCGGCGTGCGCCGGCCGGGCATCGTTCATCGACTCGACAAGGACACGAGCGGCCTCATGCTCGTGGCCAAGAGCGATGCCGCCCACCGCGCCCTCGCCGCCGACATCGCTCGCCGCAGCGTGGTGCGCGCGTACACCGCCCTGGTATGGGGCGTTCCAGCGCCCGCGAGGGGGGACATCTCCGGCAACATCGGCCGCAGCCCGTCCAACCGCAAGAAGATGGCGGTCGTACCCGCGGGCGGAAAGCCGGCCCGCACCCACTATCGGGTGCGCCGCGCCTTCGGCGGCGCCGCGAGTCGCCTCGAGTGCCGCCTCGAGACCGGACGGACGCACCAGATCCGGGTTCATTTGCGCCATCTCGGGTACCCGGTCATCGGCGACCCGCTCTATGGCCTGCGTCGCGGCCCGCCGCAGGCCATGACGGCGGCCGTGCGCGAGGCAGGTCTGCGCCGACAGGCGCTTCACGCCCATTTTATCCGGTTTGACCACCCTTCGACCGGCGAGGCGATACAATTGGTTAGCCAATTACCGAATGATTTACGCCGGTTAATCACTCATTTAGAAAGTCTGTAGGATAGTTGGCTCCGGAGCCAACCGGTCAACGCCCTGGAAGGGGCGCCTCGAAGTCACAATATTGACAAAGTCGAGCGCTAGGATGCGCCGCTAGAGGACACGGAGTGCGCGATGGCGCGAACAACCATACCGACGCTCACCCCCGAGGGTAGTCTTTCCCGTTACCTTCAGGAGATCCGCAAGTTCCCCATGCTCGAGCCCGAAGAGGAGTTCATCCTCGCCAAGCGGTGGCGCGAGCACGAGGACATCGAAGCCGCCCACAAGCTGGTCACGAGTCATCTTCGGCTGGTCGCCAAGATGGCCATGGGCTACCGCGGCTACGGCCTGCCCATCGGCGAGGTGATCGCGGAGGGCAATGTGGGTCTGATGCAGGCGGTCAAGCGTTTCGATCCCGACCGCGGCTTCCGACTCGCCACCTACGCCATGTGGTGGATTCGTGCGTCCATTCAGGAATACATCCTTCACTCCTGGTCGCTGGTCAAGATCGGCACGACCGCGGCTCAGAAGAAGCTCTTCTTCAACCTGCGCAAGATGAAGGCGCAGTTGCACGCCCTTGAAGAGGGCGACCTGACGCCCGAGCACGTCAGCGAGATCGCCGACAAGCTTAACGTCTCGGACACCGAGGTCATCAGCATGAACCGCCGGCTCGCGGCGCCGGACCACTCGCTCAACGCGGCGGTGCGCGGTGATGGCGATGCTGAATGGCAGGATTGGCTTGTCGACGAGGCGCCGAGCCAGGAACGGGTTCTGGGTGAGACCGAGGAGCTCGACGAGCGCCGCGCTCTGCTGAAGCAGGCCATGAAGGGCCTGAGCGAGCGTGAGCGGCACATCCTCGATGAGCGGCGGCTCAAGGACGAGCCGACGACGCTCGAGGACCTGAGCAAGAAATACGGCATCAGCAGAGAGCGGGTGCGCCAGATCGAGGTGCGCGCCTTCGAAAAGATCCAAAAGGCGATGCGCAACGCGGCACTCGCCAAGCATTACGCTTAGCGCCGCCGCCTAGCGCGCCGCCACTACCTCGCCCTCTTCCCCCGTTGCCAGCGCGCCGTCAACGTCGTTGACGGCCTCCTGGTCGGAGGGGTGCCGCTGCGCCGGCTTCGGTGTCGCTTGCTTGGCGCGCGGCTCGGCTACCCCATCCAGCGCGGTCGAGACGACGTCGAGGCCCCACTCCTCGACGAGCGCCTTCTGGCGCGCCTTGCGCTCCGCGATGTCGGCCGCGACAGCCGAGAACGGGGACGACGCCCGCGAGGTTGAAGCTCGGCACCCCCGACCCGGCACCACCGCTTCCGCGCGAAACCAGGAGGGCGCTGACCAGAGTTGGCGCCATGCCGACGGTGAAAAGGACGACCGTCGGCAGCAGGAGAACGATGCCAAGCACAAAACCGGCGCCGCCGATCACAACCTGGCCGAGTACCCGCCCCTGATCGCGGGGCGGCCCGCCTGCGCGGGTGCGTTCGAGGGGCGCCCTCGGTGCCATCACAGCGCCGCCGCTATAACCGCGCCGACCACACTGACCATTAGCAGCGAGTAGCCCGCGCTCGCGACGATTCGGCTGGTGAGCCTGGAGGTGGCGAACGGGATACCGTCCTGCTCGGCCTTGAGGCGCAGGACGCCCCGTTCGAGCGCCGCGTACTCGGCGACGGCCCGATGATAGGCGCGCTCGTCGAGGTCGTGACCTTGATAGGAGCGGAACAGCTTCGCCATCGCCTGCAGGTCGCCGCCGGCCGTGATCTGTTCGAGCCTCCGCATGAGCTCGCTGCGCCGGTTGCGGTTGCGGTAGGTGCTCACCAACGAGTCGAGGCGCTTGGCGAACCAGCCCGTCAAGCCAACGAGCGGGTCACTACGCACGTCGCTCTGTAGGGCCGCGAGCAGGCGCAGGACGGCGAGCCGCCGCCCCATTTCATCGCTGCCCGCGCTCGCGACGGCGCTGAGCCGGCGCTGCCCATTCTCCCATTTCTCGGCAATGAACGCGGCAACATGGGCATCCAGCAGTTCGACCGACTCGTCGGCCGCCGTGGCAACGCGATTTAGGGCAAGAAGGAGAGTATGGACGCCGTTCGCGTGGAGGCGGGCGACGAGCGGACTCATGCAGGGCAGGCTGGGATTGAGCTCGTAGAGGCAGCGCTCGATGCCGAAGCCGGGCGAGCCGTTGGCCACGTGCCCGCGCAGGCGCAGCAACAGTCCTAACGCGGCTGTTTTCTTCACCCCTGAGAGACCGCGCGACTGGATCGAATCGGTCGCAAGGTCCCTACGCAATAAATCCGCCACCAAGCTCACGCGCGTGCCGTCATTCTTGCGGACGGCGTCGGCGAGTTCGCCGCCGATACCGTCGGCCGCTACTGCCAGGGAGCCGAAGCGGATGGGGCCAAGCGGGTCGAGGACGCGGCAGAACTGGCCGACCAGCTCGGCGTCGTCGCGCTCGCTTGCGACCCCGGTGCTGGGCCGCGCCGCACTCACGAGGGGGCCGATGAGGTCGGCTCCCTTGGCGTCTTCAAGACCGCGGCGCACCCAGGCCTCCACGTTGCCGGATTGGATCACGCGCGCCGCTTCGGCGGGTGATTCGCCGAACGCGTTCGCCAGCGTGCGGTCGTAAAGGATCTCTCGCGACCGGAAGACAAAGGGTCGACGCGCCTGACGGGCCGGCGCTCCGGGCTTGACGTTGAGGCGACGGTTTTGGCACCAGGCCTTGATGTCGGCGGCGCTCGCGCGAAGTGACGAGTCGTCGCACAGTAGCCCGCGAATGAGCTCGCTGATCGCGCCTGGAAAGCGCACATCCCTGGTCAGGGCGCGGAAGGAGCCTTTCACGATGCGGGCCTGCAGCAGCTCGCGCTCGTCGATACCGGCGGCCGGGTCCTTGCCGCTCAACAGCGCAACCAATACCGCGCCCAGCGCATAGCAGTCGCAGGCGGGGTTGCCCTCTCCGCGGCCGGCCGGCGAGGCCATCGCGCGCTCCACGGGCTCGTAGACCATGGGTTGGCCGGATCCCGCCGGCGCGCTGACGCATTCGCCGAGGGCAAGCTCGGTACGATCGGCGTCGACAAAGAAGATGTTGTCGGGCCTCAAGGCGCGGTGCGCGAGGTCGAAGGCGGCCAACCCCTCGAGCGCCTCCGCGAGCACCGGCAGCAAACGGGTGACGGCGAAGGTCTCCGATATGGGGCCGCCGCCCGGGCCCAACAATGTGCTCAGGCGCGGACCCCGGGGGCGTTGGAGGACGAGTGCAAGGCAAAACTTCTTGGCCGCACGAACGCGAACGACCCCGGCCGTGGAAACGGGCAGAACGTAGGGGATCTCGCGACCCGTCAGCGCCGACAGCGTCTTGGCCCTGTAGGGCACGCCGGTCTCGCATACGAGGGCGAACAACGGGCGCTCGTCGTTCTTAAGGTCGTTGGCGAGAAAGGCCTTCGCGGTCGGCGAATCGAGTTCCTCGAGCGGCGAATCCAAATGGATGCGGAATCGATCCTTGAGGATGACACTGGTGCCACCATCGGAGGTCGTGGACGTGCCCTCGCCGCTCGACTTCGCCATTTCCAGCCGGTGTCAATCGCTCGAGCCAGCGCCCGTGCCTTGGCATTAGACGGCAGCGAGGCTTAAGGCCGGGTTTACCGGTGCCGGGCGCGCTTTACGCTAGCCGGTTAAGGTGGCCGGCACGGTGGTTCCCCATGCCCGTTGTCACATACGAAATCTATGCCTACCAGGAGCGCCGCTGGCGGCTGAGCGATCGCGTCGAGGGCGTAGGCCGGGACGACGCCGTCGCGCGCGCGGAGGCCGTCTTCGACGAAGCGTCCGTCGAGGCGGTCAGCGTCATCAAGGAGGTGTTCAACCAGAACGACGGAACCACGCGAGAAGTCGAGACCTACAGCGACGCTAAGCGCACCGGCGTGACGAACTTTCGGGGCGCCGCGATTCGGCCGCGCGCGGATCGCCGGTCCAAGTCCGCGCCCGCACAACAACAGCGCGAGCCCGCGCGCGAGAGCCGGGTGGAGGCGCGCGCCGCCGCGCCGCCCAGTAGGCCCGAAGGCCACGCGACCGTCGGGTCGGCGTTGATGCCCGCGCGCGCAGCGAGCCCCGCGCCCTACGTCTTCGCCTACAAGATCTTCGGTGTACTAGCGGGCGGCGCGGTGTTGGCGCTGGGGCTGGTTTACCTCTTGTCGGCCGCGGGCAACTCTTCCGCGTTCGGGGAGTATGCCGCATTCGCGGGTCAGCAGAACGCGCAAATCAAGATATTCGCGGTCGCCGCCATTCTCTTCGTCGTTGCGCTCGTTCCCTTTTTCTACTCGCGCGAAGAGTTTACGGCGCTCCTCAATGCCACCGTCGCGGCCGCGGCCGCTGATAAGGCCCCCGCGGGCAACTCACGAAACAAGAACGATGCGCCCGCAACCGTGGCCGATGCGGCCGACCAGGAGGAGGACGGCGCACGCTCGGAGGCGGGCGAGGACCACCCGTGGTTTGACGATGACGAGGCCGGAGTCGATATCAATGCGGTGGTGAGCGAGGAGCTGCTCGACGAAGCGAAATTAGCCATCCTCGTTTTCTTCGGCCGCTGCCTCGGCCATCTCAAGGATTCGCAGCAATACGTCAAGGGCGGTCGGCTCAACGCGTCCAACACCTTCGGCTGTCACCTCTTCGTCGCCGGTGCCTGCGAGGCTTACCTGGAAGCCAAGGACCTCGACGGGGCGGCCTACCCCGAGGTGCTGCGAAGCTGCATCGAGGTCCTCGGCCGTAACGCGCGCAAGGCGCGGCGCTTCGTCGCCAACTACGAGAGCTACTTCGCCGATCCGCGGAGCAGCGAGATGTTCGACGCCGGGCGCCACGCGATCGAGCGTTATCTGCGCGATAGGGATGTCGCAACGGGTGCCGGCGATGCGCCGCCCGGAATCGGCGCCGACCTCGTGGCAGCCCTCGATGCCTGGAACAAGCCGCGCGACCAGCGGAGCGGCGAGGGCACCGTCGCGGTGCTGTTCACCGACATCGTGTCCTCGACTCAATTTACCCAGGATCACGGCGACGCCCACAGCCAGGCTCTCGTGCACGCCCACAACGACATCGTGCGCCGTGCCATCCAGCGGTTCGAGGGCCGCGAGATCAAACACACCGGCGACGGCATTATGACCGCGTTCAAGCGCATCTCGGCGGCCGTGGAGGCCGCGGTCGAGATGCAGCGGGGTGCGGAGTGGCATACGCGCGAGTGTCCGGAATTGCCGCTCGGCCTGTGCATCGGCATCAGCGCCGGAGAGCCTATCCGCGAGGACGGGGATCTGTTCAGCACATCCGTACAGCTCGCCGCCCGCCTGTGCGGCGCCGCCAAGGGCAACGACATTCTCGTCTCGGCCGCGGTGCGCGATTTATGCGCGGGCAAGAACATCACGTTCGTCGACGGCGGATCGCAGGACTTCAAGGGCTTCAAGGAGCCGGTCGAACTCGTCGAGGTCGCGTGGCGCGACGGAGCCGCGAACGATGCCGGTTCGGGCGACGCGACGCCGGCCGCCGCCCGATCCGGCTGGCGCGTCTCGCCGCCCGCCTACGGCCCCCCCAACGATCTTCTTGAACTCCGCTTCGGTAAACGCGCTCACCGCGGTCGTGCGGACGCTGCCGGTCGAAGGCAATCGAGGCGGCTAATCGCCCCACCGGAGCGTCGCGCGATTAGCGGCGCGCATAGTGCGCCGGACCGGGTCACGCGTCCCGCGCGTCCTCGCCTAGGGGGATGGCCAGCGCGCGGTTGACGCGGGATCGGCCGGGTGGCTCGCCAGGCCCGCCGCCACTTGGCGGTGAAGCTCCGTCTTCAATCCCAGAGCGACGAAGATCTCGGCGATCAGGAACAGGGGTGCGATGAAAATCTGCAGGATGTTGTCGACCAGTGCCGGCCGCCGGCCTTCGAAGGCATGTCCCACCAACTGGAACACCCAGCCGCCGACGAAAAAGACGGCGAACACGGTCCATCCCGTGAAAGGCGTGAGCGCCGCCACCCGCTCGGCAGTGAAGAGGAGCGGCGCGAACGCGCACATGGCGGCCAACGCTAGGGTGCGGTCGTACCACAGGTACACGACAAGCACCGCCGCGGTGAACAGCATCGCCAGCGACAGCGTGACGCCAGCGATGTCGGTCCGAGCCCAGGCCATGGGAATGAGGATCGCGAAAGCGATCGCCGGAACGCCGATAAAATGCGTGAGCCGGTTGCGCGGGTCGCGATGATAGGCGGCATAGACCGCCATATGCCGGGCAAGCGGTGTCATCGTCCGCCTCGCGTACTGGCCACGGACGCGACAGTGAAACGTCGATACCGTGGCGTCAATGCTGCCGTGCTGCGACGTGAGGCTCAGTTGACTCGCCGGGGCGGTCCACTATCATGCCGTCATCGGGTGCATGAGCGCGGCCGACCATACAGTTGATCTTTGCGGGAGAGACCGGCGGGCTGCTCGCGCTGCGCCGGCGCCGAAGGAGCAACCGCCCCGGAAACTCTCAGGCACCGGGACCGCAAGGGGATGGCACTCTGGAAAGCAGGCGCGAGGCCGTTGGCGGCGCGCCTCACCGAAGGGGCAAGCCCGAGGGCGCGCGAGCGCCAGCGGGTCAATCTTTCAGGTCCGACGACAGAGGGGGCTGTGCCGGCGCAAGCGTCGGCGACAGAGGAGGTCCGTTTGACGGAAGCCCCGGCCAAGGTCACGCCCGCCCACGCCCTCCACCTCGAGCTCGGCGCCCGCATGGTGAGTTTCGCGGGCTTCGACATGCCGCTGCACTACCCGGGCAGCATCATGGCCGAGCACCGCCACACGCGCGCCCAAGCCGCCCTGTTCGACGTCTCGCACATGGGGCAGCTGCGCCTTGAGGGCACGGACGCGGCTGCGGCGCTGGAAGCGTTGGTGCCCGGCGACATCCGCGGCCTCGCCGTGGGCCGCATGCGCTACACGCTGTTGACCAATGCCGCCGGCGGCATTCTCGATGACCTCATCGTCACGCGCGAGGCCGACGGGCTTCACCTCGTGGTCAATGCCGCGTGCGTGGCCGGCGATATCGATCACATCGAGGGCGGCCTCGCCGGCCGGGCGCATCTCTCGCACCTCGAGGATCGCGGGCTGCTGGCGCTGCAGGGACCGGCGTCGGCGCAGGTGATGGCGCGGCATGCGCCGGCCGCAGCCGCCCTCGCCTTCATGTCAACGGCGCATGTCGAGATTGCGGGCGCCCCGTGCGTGGCGAGCCGCTCCGGCTATACCGGCGAGGATGGCTTCGAGATTTCGCTAGCGGCGGAAAACGCTATCGAGGTGGCGCGGCGTCTCCTCGATGAGCCCGAGGTCGCGCCCGCGGGTCTCGGTGCCCGCGATTCGCTCCGCCTCGAGGCCGGGCTGTGCCTCTATGGCCACGACATCGATACGACCACGACGCCCGTGGAAGCGGTGCTGCAATGGACCATCGCCAAGCGCCGCCGCGAGGCCGGCGACTTCCCGGGCGCCGATGTCGTTCGCGCGCAGCTCGCCGAGGGGCCGGCGCGCCGTCGCGTCGGCATCCGACCCGAGGGCCGGGCCCCGGCACGCGAACACAGCCCCATTCTCGCGAGCTCGGGCGAGCTGATCGGCGAGGTCACGAGCGGCGGCTTCGCGCCGACTCTCGGGGCACCCATAGCCATGGGCTACGTCCAAAGCGCGTTCGCGGCGACCGGTACCGAGGTCGGTCTCCGCGTCAGGGGGCGAACCCATCCCGGCCGGGTCGTGGCCCTGCCGTTCGTCCCGCACCGCTACGCCAAAACGTAAATCGGAACCGAGTGAGGAGGAGTACATGAGCGAGGTCTGGTTCACCAAGGAGCACGAGTGGATCAACGTGGAAGGCGACGTCGGCACGGTCGGCATCAGCGACTACGCGCAGGGCCAACTCGGCGACATCGTGTATGTCGAGCTCCCGCCTCAGGGCGCGGTGATGGCAATGGGCGACGAGGCGGCCGTGGTGGAATCGGTCAAGGCCGCGAGCGAGGTCTACGCGCCGGTGAGCGGCGAGGTGGTGGCGACCAACGAGGCTCTCAACGAGCGCCCGGAGCTGGTGAATGCATCGCCCACCGACCAGGGATGGTTCTTCAAGCTCAAGATTTCGGAGGCGGGCCAGCTCGACGAACTGATGAACGAAGCCGCGTACACGGCCTTCATCGAGGAGCTCGAGTGATGCGCTACCTGCCGCTGACCGATGCCGACCGCCAAGACATGCTGGCCGCCGTCGGTGCGGCATCGATCGACGAGCTGTTTTGCGACGTGCCCGAAGGTGCTCGCCTCGACGGGCTGCTCGACCTCCCGCTCCACGCCGATGAGATGAACGTCGGCCGCTCCATCGCCGCGTACGCGGCGGACAGCATCACGGCCGGCTCGGCACCCTTTTTCCTCGGCGCCGGCGCCTATCGCCACCACGTGCCGGCCGCGGTCGACCATCTCATTCAACGCAGCGAGTTCCTCACTTCCTATACGCCCTACCAGCCCGAGATCAGCCAAGGGACGCTGCAGTATCTGTTCGAGTTTCAAACCCAGGTCGCCGTCATCACCGGCATGGAGGTGGCCAACGCCTCGATGTACGACGGCGCCACGGCCTGCGCCGAGGCCGTGTTGATGGCGCACCGCCTCAACAAGCGGCGCTCCGCGATCCTGTCCGGTGGACTGCACGCGCACTACCGCGAGGTGACGCGCACGGCGGCCACCTTCATGAACCTCGCGGTGGAGCTCGAGCCTCCCGACTGGCGCGGCGTCGAGGACTTCGGCGCCCGCATCGACGACGCGATCTCGTGCGTGGTCGTTCAGTACCCCGACATGTTCGGCCGCCTGTGCGATCTGCGTCCGCTCGCCGCGGCGTGCCACGGCGCGGGCGCGCTGTTGATCGTCGTCGTGACCGAGCCGGTCGCCCTCGGCGCCGTCGTGCCGCCGGGCGAGATGGGTGCCGACATCGTCGCCGGGGAGGGCCAGCCGATCGGCAATTCGCTCAATTTCGGTGGCCCCCATCTCGGCCTGTTCGCCACCCGCGTGGCCTACGCCCGCCAGATGCCGGGACGCCTGTGCGGCGAGACCGTGGACGCCGACGGGCGGCGCGGCTACGTGCTGACGTTGGCCACGCGCGAGCAGCACATCCGCCGCGAAAAGGCGACGAGCAACATCTGCACCAACTCGGGCCTGTGCGCGTTGGCCTTCTGTATTCACATGGCGCTGCTGGGCGGCGAAGGGCTCGAGCGACTCGCCCGCGCCAACCACGCCGCCGCGGTTGCACTCGCCGATGCGCTCGCCGGGGTGCCCGGCGTCGAGGTCCTCAACGAGAGCTTCTTCAACGAGCTGACGGTGCGTCTCGCGGGCCCTGCCGCGCCCGCGGTCGAGGCCCTGGCGGCGCGCGGTATTCTTGCCGGCGTGCCGGTCTCCAGGCTCTACCCGGACCTGCCCGAGCTCGCCGATCTGCTGCTGGTCGCGGCAACCGAAATGACGACGGCGGCCGACATCGACACCCTCGCCGCCGGCCTGCGCGAGGTCCTGTGATGGCGGCGCCCGCAACCTTTTCCGGCAACCGCGGCCTCGATCTCGAGGAGCCCCTGCTCTTCGAGCAGCACAAGCCGGGCCGCAGCGGCGTCGATGTCCCGGAGCCGATGCCGTTTGCCGAGCGTCTCGGTGGGCTCGGCCGCCACCGGCCGGTCGAGTTGCCGGGGCTCGCCGAGCCCCAGGTCGTTCGTCATTTCGTGCGCCTGAGCCGGATGAACTACGCCATCGACGCCGGCCTGTACCCGCTCGGCTCGTGCACGATGAAGCACAATCCGCGGCTCGGCGAGGCGCTCGCCCGGCTCCCCGGTTTCGCCGACATACACCCGCTGCAGCCGGTCTCGACCGTGCAGGGCGCGCTCGGCCTCATCGACGCGCTCGGCGGCTGGCTCAAGACGCTGACGGGTATGCCCGCGGTGGCGATGGCCCCGGCCGCCGGCGCCCACGGCGAGCTGTGCGGCATGATGGCGATCCGAGCCGCCCTCGAGGACCGCGGCGATGCGCGCTCGCGCGTGCTCGCGCCCGATTCGGCGCATGGCACGAACCCGGCCACGGCGGCGCACTGCGGCTACACCGTCGATTCGGTGCCAAGCGACAAACGGGGACGCATCGATCTTGGGGCCGTCAGGGCCAAGCTCGGCCCCGACGTCGCCGCGATCATGCTGACCAACCCCAACACGTGCGGACTGTTCGAGAACGAGATCCTCGAGGTCGCCGAGGCGACGCACGCGGCCGGCGCTTTCCTCTACTGCGACGGCGCCAACTTCAACGCGCTCGTCGGTCGCGTGCGGCCCGGCGATCTCGGCGTCGACGCCATGCACCTCAATCTCCACAAGACCTTCTCGACGCCGCATGGCGGCGGCGGGCCCGGTAGCGGCCCGGTGGCGTTCTCGGCGGCGCTGGCGCCCTACGCCCCAGTACCGTGGGTGGCGCGCGATGCGCACGGATTGACCCTGGTCGAGCACGCCGAGGGTGAATCGTTCGGCCGCATGAAGGGCTTCCACGGCCAGATGGGCATGTTCGTGCGCGCGCTCGCCTACATGATGAGCCACGGTGCGGACGGGCTCAGGCAGGTTGCGGAGGACGCGGTGCTCGCGGCCAACTACGTGATGGTGCGGCTCGGCGATGTCATGACGCCGGCTTATTCCGGGCCTTGCATGCACGAGGCGCTGTTCGACGATCGCTTCCTCACGGGAAGCGGGGTCACGACGCTCGACTTCGCGAAGGCGATGATCGACGAGGGCTACCATCCGATGACCATCTATTTTCCGCTCGTCGTCCACGGCGCGCTGCTCACGGAGCCGACGGAGAGCGAGTCGAAGGAGAGTCTCGACCACTTCATCGCGACGCTGCGGGCCCTCGCCAAGAGTGCCGCCGAGGGCGATACCGAAAGATTTACTGAAGCGCCGCGCTTCGCGCCGCGGCGTCGGCTCGACGAGGCCCGCGCCGCGCGCCGTCCGGTCCTGCGCTGGCACCCGCCGGCGCCGAGCGCGGCCGCCGAGTAGCCGCCCGGAGCGCGGGCCCACCCCGTTCTCCGCCCGCCCGAGGCCATTGAGGCGCGTGCGGTCGCCCCATTGTGTAAAGCTCGCCTACACCCGACCGATTATGGCCGCGCTACGGAAAAAACGCTTCGTGAAAGGGACTTAGGCGTCGATCGCCGCCATGGGGCTCGCGCCCGAGCGTCAGAAATATTTACACTCGGTGCGACGCCGCCCCGGCGCGGCGGACCTAAACCATTGAAATAAAGGAGAAATAAAGGTTGGCGTGGTAATTGCTTAAATACACCGATGTAAGGCTTCGGGTGAGGTGGGGAGAGCGGCCGGTCAACGGCGGCCCGCACCGACCCCAACCTGAGGCAGCACGCTCGCGCTGTTTCATTGCGGTCTCCCCGGCCGTTGCGGGCAGCGCCGGTCTCGTAGATCCCCCCTCTACGGACCCAGACGGCGGTTCCTTGGAGCCGCCGTCTTTTTTTGCGCTGGTCGGTGCAGGCGCGGCTGGACAACGCCGACCGGCGCCCCATAATGGCGGCATCAAGAGGCGCGGCGCGAGCGCCTGCCGCCGACCACGGCGTGACCCCGAAATTCTGGAGGATGGACGATGAGCGTGAATTATCTGGACCACATGCCCAAGGCCGAGTCCTTTGCCGCGATCAAATTCTCGCCACGGCGCATCGGTCACGCCAACGTCTTCGTCACCGACGTGTTCCGCTCGGCCGAGTTCTACACCAACGTGTGCGGCGTCGAGGAGATTGGCTGCGAGATGGCGATTCCGGCGATCTTTATCAGCAACGGCAACACCCACCACGACTACGGCCTGGTGCGGGTCTCCCCGGACGGCCAGGAGAGGCGCGGCCGCGACGGCCATGTGCAGCTCCACAAGGGCCGCGGGCTCAAGGCCGGCCTCAACCATTTCGGCTGGGAGATGGAGAACGAGTACGAGCTGGTTGAAGCGTACAAGCGGGCGAGCGCGGCCGACCTCCCGCTACACCGTCTCACTGACCATCAGACAACCCACAGCATCTACATCTTCGACCCGGAAGGGTTCCTCCACGAGATGTACGCCGACATGACCACCGACTGGCGCTCGATCCTCGGCGGTGACATCACCGGCTTGATCAGCGGCGGCTGGGAGCCGCTCTCCAAGGAGCCGACGAAAGAGACATTCTGGGATCCGACGCCGCCGGTGGCGGTGGTGCCGGGGGCACCGTTCCGGCCCCGCCGCATCAGCCGCATCGTCCTGGTCGTGCAGCAGATGGAGCGGATGATCGACTTCTACACCAACGTGCTCGGGCTCGGCGTCGCGGCCGAGGCTGCGGACCGCAGCTGGATGTGCCTGCACGGCAAGAACTCGGCGTACGATACCGCGCTCATTCAGGCCAAGTCCGGTGAAGAGTCGCACATGCACCACAACTCGCTCGAGCTCGCCGACGAGTCCGACTTCGCCGCCGCGGCCGAGCGGCTCGCGGCGCTGGGCCACGGCATCGACCGCGAGGTCGACAACGCGGCCAAGCGCAGCATCTTCCTCGAGGATCCCGACGGCATGCGGGTCGAGTTCTATGCCGAGCGTGAGCCCGGCTTCGACCACATCGCGCAGGCCAGCGCAGACGAGCGGCGCTACATGCTATAGGCGCCCGCGGCGTCGACCCGCACACAACGCGTAGGGGCGGGTTTCAAACCCGCCCCTACCAACGATCCGAGAATGCGGTTTAGCAGGCTGCTGAAAAAGTCCTCGCCTTTGCAGTTGTGACATGATTCTGTGATTTCTTCGAGTGATGGAGGATGGCATGCGGGGTCGAGATCAAAGCAGTGGCAATTTATTCAGCTACGTAGACTTGGAAGAGCGTGTTCCGGATGATCATCCGCTGCGTCTGATCCGTGAGATCGTGAACGACGTATTGGGGTCTCTATCTTCGGAGTTCGAGACGCTTTATTCCCACATGGGTCGCCCATCGATCCCGCCGGAGAAGCTTCTTCGAGCGTTACTGTTGCAGGCGTTTTATTCGATCCGCTCGGAGCGTCAGCTGATGGAGCAGCTAAACTTCAACATGCTGTTTTGCTGGTTTGTGGGGCTTGGGCTGGACGATGGCGTGTGGGACGCCAGCGCGTTCTGCCACAACCGGGACCGTCTTCTGGAGGCGGAGGTTTCGGGGCAGCTGCTTGCGGGGGTTATCCAGCACCACAAGGTAGGGGGACTATTGAGCCGGGATCATTTTTCGGTAGACGGAACATTGATCGAGGCCTGGGCGTCGATGAAGAGCTTTCGTCCCAAAGGTGAGGACGATGGCGACGGGGGATCGGGGCGCAACGCCGCGCGGGATTTTCATGGCGAGAAACGCTCGAACGCGACCCATGCAAGCACCACTGATCCGGACGCCCGGCTTTATCGCAAGGGTAATGGCCGGGAAAGCAAGCTGTGTTACATGGGCCATGCGCTGACGGAGAACCGCCATGGTCTGGCAGTCGGCGGCGGCGTGACCATTGCGTCGGGCACGGCGGAACGCGAAGCCGCCCTTGATCTGATCGACAGGCATCGCCCGGTGGAGAGTAGAGGCGGGCGGCGTCGGATCACGGTGGGCGGGGACAAGGGTTTTGACGTCGCGGATTTTGTCGAGGAACTGCGGCACCGCAAGGTGACCCCCCATATCGCCGTCCAGGACCACGTCACCAAGACCGGCAAGCGGCGCAAGACCAAGATAGACGGGCGCACGACGCGCCATCCCGGTTACGGCGTCAGCCAACGTTGCCGCAAGCGCATCGAGGAGGTCTTCGGCTGGGTCAAGACGAGCGCGGGATTGAGCAAGACCAAATTCCGGGGCCGCCACCGGGTCGACGCTTCGTTCACCCTGGCCTTGGCCGCCTATAACCTCGTCCGACTACCCAGACTGCTGGCGGAGGCGCCAACATGACGGGCGATGCCGGCACGCCGCTGACCGCAAAGTGGCAGATCATCGAACTGGACGAAGCCCAGGGCATCGGATCGGTCGAGATTGAAGACGGTTTCACCCTAAGACACGAAATCTCATTTCATTTCGGCGATGAATCCGAGTTCAAGGCCCGGCAATGATGACTTTTTCAGCAGCCTGTTAGTGCAGCTTGTCGGCGACCTCGGCCAGCGCATCGTCGACCAGCGCGTCGGCCCGCTTCTCGTCGAGGGACTCGACGATGAGCCGCCGTGTCGCCGCGATGGCCAGGGTGGCGGCGGCATCGCGCACGTCCTGTAGCGCCCGCGCCTCGGCCAGTGCGATGCGGTCAAGCGACTGCTGCGCGCGCCGCGCGATCTCGGCATCGAAGTCCTGCGCCGCCTGTTCCGCAGCTCTCTTCGTCTCCTCGCGCGCGTGCTCGATGATCTCCTCGGCTTGGCGAGCCGCGTCGCGTTGCTTGCGCTGGTAGCTCGCGAGCAGGGCCTGGGCCTCTTCGCGCAGGCGCATTGCCTCGTCGAGCTCGTTCTTGATACGGGCACTGCGACCGTCGAGCGCCGCGGTGATGCGGGTGAACGCGAGCCGGCCGACGGCCGCGAAGAAGATGACGAAGGCGACCGCGACCCAGAATTCCGCGTCGGCGAACAACTCAGCCAACGCTGGTCTCCGCGGCAACCGCGGCCGCCGCTGCCTCGCGGTCACGCTCGACGCCGATCAAGCGCACGGTGGCCGCGATAGCCCCGTCGGCCGCGACTTCGGCGATCGCCGACAAGGCGCCGCGCCGCGCCGTGCCGATTCGCGCCTCGGCTTCGCCGGCCCGGGCCGCCAAGTCGCCCTCGACCTCGGATCGTCGCTTGTCCATCTCGGCCACCAGCGTATCGCGCGCGGCCTGGGCGATGGCCTGCGCCTCGGCGCGCGCCTTGTCCAGCGCCGCCTCGTACTCGGCGACCGCGCGCTCGGCCTCCTCCTTCAGCGATTCGGCCCGCTCGAGGTCATCGGTGATGCGGTCTTGGCGCTCCTCGAGCACCTCGGCGATTCGCGGCAGCGCGACCCGCGCCATGATCAGGTAGAGCGCGGCGAAGGTGATCACCAGCCACACGATCTGCGGCGCGAAGTCGGGAACGATGAGCTGCGGCATGCGGCCCTCCGCGAGCGGCCTGTTAGCTTCTCCGAAGCCCTTTGGCCTATCCGAACAGGATGAGGAAGGCGATGACGAGCGCGTAGAGCGCAACCGCCTCGGTCAGGGCAAAGCCCAGCAGCACGTTGCCGAACATGCCCGGCGCGGCGGCCGGATTTCGAATGCCGGCCGAAACGTAGTCGCCGAAGATAATGCCGATGCCGATGCCAACGCCGGCCAAGCCGATCGTTGCCAGCCCGGCGCCAATCATTCTCGCTGCTTCAACATCCATGATCAGGGTCCTCTCGTGGTTGTAGCGACAGGGTAGAGCGAAGCGGGGCGTACTCAGTGGTGCAAGTGGAGAGCGTCGTTGAGGTAGAGGCAGGTCAGCACCGTGAACACGTAGGCCTGCAGGAAGACGACGATGACCTCGAGTCCATAGAGCGCCACCGTAAAGACGAGCGGGGCGATGCCGGCGAACCCGAGGGCGACGACGAATCCGCCGAACACCTTGAGCAGCGTGTGACCGGCCATCATGTTGGCGAACAGCCGCAGTGACAGGGTCACCGGGCGCGCTAGATACGAGATGAGCTCGATCACCACCAGGAGCGGCGCCAGCGCGACCGGAATGCCCTGCGGCAGGAACAGGGTGAGGAACCGAAACCCGTGGCGCGCGATGCCGATCAGGGTGACCCCGACGAACACGAAGATCGCCATGGAGAAAGTCACGACAATGTGGCTCGTCGGCGTGAAGCTATAGGGGACGAGGCCGAGGGTATTGGCGAACAGGATGAACATGAACAGCGAGAAGATGAACGGGAAATAGCGGCGCCCCTCGCTGCCCACGTTGTCGCGCAAGAGGTTGGCGATGAACTCGTAGGAGAGTTCGGTGACGGACTGCCATCGGTTCGGCACCATGTGCCGCCCGCGCATGCTCGCGGTCAGGAAGAGCGTGATCAACGCTACCGCAATGACCATCCAGGCGCCCGAGTTGGTGAGCGAAACGTCGACGCCGCCGATCTTCATCGGCACCCAGCGCTCGATGGTGAATTGTTCGAGAGGACTATGAGATTCCGCCACGCTACCGCCCCTGGCCGGAACGCTCGTCCGGCGATTCCGACCTGTTCGCCTCGGCGCTTATCCGCGTCGCCGCGCGGTAGGCATTAAGGATACCGGCGGCGACGCCGAGCAACAGGAACACCAAGAGCAGCCACGGCCGCGTACCGAGCCAGCGGTCGAGGAACCAACCGATCGCACCGCCAACGAAAAGCGCCGACGCCATCTCCAGCGCGACTCTGAGCGCCTGGGCCATCCCGCTCGTCATCAGCGGCGCGCGCTGTGGCGGCTGCTGGGTCTCGCGGGCTTTCTTCAGGCGGGCGTCGAGATCCTCGAGAGGCGGCGGCGGCTTCGTTGCACCCATTGTACCCTGCCGGCCCCGCGCGATCCGACGGTCCAGCCGGCCCGCCCAAGGCGGCGCCACCATAGGGGCTCGCCTGGGCCCTGTCAAGGTGGGCTACCAACCGATTAAGCGCCTGAATTATTTGGTAAAACTGCGATGATGGCGGGGCTGTCAGGATCTCTATTCGGCGGCCCGAAGAGCCTCCGCGCGCGACAGATCGACCGAGACGATCTGTGACACGCCGCGCTCGCTCATCGTGACGCCGTACAGCCGGTTCATGCGCGCCATGGTGATCGGGTTGTGGGAGATGAGCACGAAGCGCGTCTCGGACTGCCGCGCGATGTCGGTCACGAGGTCGAGGAGTCGCTCGACGTTGGCGTCGTCGAGCGCGGCATCGACCTCGTCGAGGATACACACCGGCCCCGGGTTGGTCAGGAACACGGCGAACAGGAGCGCGACCGCCGTCAGCGTCTGCTCGCCGCCCGATAGCAGCGACATCGCCTGCAGGCGCTTGCCCGGCGGGCTGGCCATGACTTCGAGCCCGGCCTCGAGCGGGTCGTCGGACTCGGTCAGGGCGAGATGGGCGCGGCCGCCGCCAAAGAGGCGCACGAACAGGTCGCGGAAATGGCCGTCGACGCGGCCGAAAGCCTCGATCAGGCGCTCGCGCCCCTCGCGGTTGAGGCGGCCGATGCCGTGCCGCAGCCGCGCGATCGCCGCCTCAAGATCGGCGCGCTCGTCGCGCAACGCCTTGAGCTTGTCGTCGATGTCGGCGGCTTCCGCTTCGGCGCGCAGGTTGACCGGCCCCATGGTGTCGCGCTCGCGCCTCAGCCGCTGCAAACGGACCTCAACCGCGCCGACGTCCGGTACCGGGGCATTGGCATCGAGGCCGGCTTCGGCGGCGGCATCCTCGGGCGCGCAGTCGAGGCGCTCGCCGATACGTGTCGCCGCCTCCTCGCGGCGCTCGTCAGCCCGCGTTGCCGCGGCCTCGGCACGAACACGCTCCTCGCGCGCCTCGGCGAGCGCCTTCTCCGCCGCGCGCGCTGCTCGCTCGCCACCGGCGAGCTCAGCCTCGGCGCTCGCCAGCGAGTCGGCGGCGCGGTTGCGGGCGGTGTCAGCGGTGCTCAGCTCGTCGAGCAGGGCGCGACGGCGTTCGGCGATCTCGTCGGGCTTGCGATCGAGCGCGGCGCGCCGTGCCGCCGTGGTGGTGCGGCGCGCCTCCAGCTGGGTGAGCTGGCGTTTCGCGGCTTGCGCCCGCGCCTGCCAGGTTTGGCGCTCGTCGACAATGGCGCCGCGCCGCGCCGCGGCGGCGGCCGCCTGCTCCTCGAGGGAGTCGCGCTCGCGCTCGGCCGCCGCGAGCACGAGCCGCTGCGCGGCGACGTCCGGCCTCAGGTCCGCCAAACGCTGACGCGCCACCTCCGGCGCCGGGAGCGCTTCGTGCGCGCCGAGCGCCTCGTCGAGCCGGGTCGTGGCGGCGGCCGTTTCGGCCTCGAGGTGGCGCACCGTGTCATTGATAGCGGCCAGCCGTGCGGCGCGCGTTAGCGTCGCCCGCGTGGCCTCGGCATCGGCCTCGCGGAGTTGTGTGGCGTGGGCGTCGGCCTCGCGGGCGGTGCGCCGCGCCGCGCCCGCGTGCTCGGTGGCGGCCCGCGAGCGGGCTAGGGCGTCGTCACGACTCGCCCGCGCTTCTTCGAGCCGCGGCATTAATTCGGTGCGCTGGGCCCGCACCTCGCGCAAGCGCCGGCACTGCCGCGCGCGCACCTGGGCCGCGGTTGGCGCGCCCGACTCCACCGAATAACCGTCCCACCGCCACAGGGCTCCTTCGCGGCTCACGAGCCTCTGCCCCTGGGCGAGGCGCTCCTGTAGGCGCGCCCCCTCGTCGCCATCGACAAGGCCGATTTGGCTGAGGCGGCGCCCCAGCGCGGGCGGCGCACTGACAACCTCGCTAAGCGGAGTCGCGCCTTCTGGCAGGGGCCGCGGCTCGTCCTTTGCGGCGAGCGCGCGCCAATGGGCCGGGGCTTCGGCCTCGGTGGCGGCGGCGAGGTCGTCGCCGAGCGCGGCGTCGAGCGCCGCCTCGATGCCCTTGGCGACGGTGACCGAATCGATGATCGGCGGCCAGCGCTCGCCGCCGGCTCCGGCGGCCAGACGGGCGAGCGCCTGTTCCTCGGCGTCGAGCCGTGCCGCCTCGGCGGCGATCGTCTGGTATGACTCGCCCGCTTCGGTGGCGACCGCCTCGGCCCGGTCGCGCGCCGCTTCGGCCTCGATGAGCCGCGCGCCGGCGGCGGACGCGGCTTCGGCCGCCTGCGGTGCCGTAGGCTCTCCCGGCGAGGCTTGCGCCTTGGCGGCGAGCCGCCCGCGTTCCTCGACCAGCTCGGCCGTGCGCGCCCGTAGGCGCTCTTGGGTACGCGCGAGCTCCGCGGCCTCGCGCGCCAGGCTGTCGCGCCGGGCCTCCTCGCCTGCGGCCGCTGCCGTCTGCGCATCGAGCTCGCGCTCGCGCTCGGCGAGGGCGTTGGCCGCGGTCTCGGCGCGCTCCTCGGAGGTGCGCCGCGCGTCATCGTGGTCGTCGCGGACTGAGAGTTCCGCATCCTCCCCGTGCAGCCGGGCGAGGGCGGCGTCGGCGTCGGCTGCAAGTTCCTCTTCCCGGGCGAAGTCGCGCACGATCTGCTCGCTGACGCCTGCGAGCTCGCGTCGGTCCTCGGCAACCCTCGCCTCGTCGGCCTCGATACGGTCGCGCGCCACCGCGAGCCGGTGCAGGGCGGCGGCGGCCTCAACCTCGGCCCGGCGCAGCCCGTCCACGATCGAAGCTGCTTCGGCGACGACGGCGGCGCAACCGGCCGCGTCTCGCGTCAACTCGGCAACGCATTCCTGCGCCTGGGCGAGCGCGGCCGCGGCCGCCGCTCCTTCGGCCATCGCCTCGCTCCACGCGAAGTACAGCAGAACCGCCTCGGCCCGGCGGATGTGGCCGCTGAGGTTGCGGTAACGGGTCGCCTGCCGCGCCTGCCGCTTGAGCCCGTGGAGCTGGCTCTCCAGCGTCCCCATCACGTCGTCGAGGCGGCCCAGGTTCGTGTCCGCCGCCCGCAATCGTAGCTCCGCCTCGTGGCGCCGCGAATGCAGCCCGGTGATGGCGGCTGCCTCTTCGAGAATGGCGCGCCGGTCGAGCGGCCTGGCGTCGATGATCGCGCCGACCTCGCCCTGGCTCACCAATGCCGTCGAGTGCGCGCCGCTGGAAGCGTCGGCGAACAGGAGCTGCACGTCGCGCGCGCGCACCTCGTGGCCGTTGATCCGGTAGTGCGACCCGCTGCCGCGCTCGATGCGGCGCGTGACCTCGAGGGTGTCGTTGGCGTTGAACGGGGCCGGCGCACGCCGGTCGGCGTTGTCGAGCTGCAGCGATACCTCGGCGAGGTTGCGCATCGGCCGCTCGCTGGTGCCGCCGAAGATCACATCGTCCATCTCGCCGGCGCGTACCCGCCGGGGCGAGAATTCGCCCATGACCCAGCGTATCGCCTCGACCAGGTTCGACTTGCCGCAGCCGTTGGGTCCGACGATGCCGGTGAGGCCGGGCTCGATGAGGAGCTCGGTCGCATCGACGAACGACTTGAAGCCGGAGACGCGAAGGCGCTCGAACTGCACGGCCGCTAACCCTGGTCCTGATCCGGGCTTGGGCGCCGCCACCAGAAGGAGGCGCCGCCGGCGGCAAGCGCAACGAGCAGGGCGGCGACGACGAGCCAGGTTGTGCTGCCGCTGCGCGCTGCCTCAGGTGTGGCCGCGGACGCGGGCGCCGCCTCGGACGGGGCGGCCTGCGCCGACGCTACCCCCAGCAGCGGCTTGAGGATGGCGTCGAAGTCCTTGAACTTGAGCGCGCCGACGTGCTTTTCGCCATTGATGAAAAAGGTTGGGGTCGACGAGACGTCGTAACGCTGTTCGCCCTCCAGACGCGAGGCGATCACGCGCTCACCCAATTCCTTATCGTTGAAACAGGCGTCGAACCTCTCTTCGGAAATGCCGCCGAGGCCGGCGAGCAGCTTCAGCGCCAGCATCGGATCGGCATGGCCCGACCAGCTCTCCTGCTGGCTTAGCAGCACCTCGACGAAGCTGAGATAGCGCTTGGGACCGGCGCAGCGGGCGAGGATCGCCGCCCGGAACGCGAGCTGATCGAGGGGGAAATCGCGAAAGACGTAGCGCACCCGCCCGGTGTCGATATAGTCGGACTTAAGGCGCGGAAACGTCTCGCGGTGGAACGCGGCGCAGTGGGGGCAGGTCAGCGACGCGTATTCGATGACGGTGATGGGCGCGTCCTCGGCGCCCAGAGCGACCTCGGTCTCCGCCACAGGAGCTTGTGCCTGTACCGCTCCGGCAAGCACCACCGCGAGCCCGAGGGCGGCAGCGAGCGACGTGGCGAAAAAACCGCTAATTTGGGCCATCACAGACTGTGACTACAAGATATGGTGAAAGTATAGGGGTTGGGCTGCGCGACCTCAAGGACTCTTGGGCGATCTCCCGCGGCCCTCGCGCCCGCGCGCTGGCGCCGCCGCGACGCGGCGCCCGAGCCCGCTGAGCGACCGGCGCAGGCCGGGATCGACGATGCCCGATACGGCGCCAGCGACGAGTGCGGCCGGCGCAAGCGGGGGATCGACCGCCGCAGGCGCCCGCTTCCGCTCCGGCACGGGCGCCTGCGTGAAGGCGAGCCGGCCGACCGCGCGATAGCCGAGATACGCGTTGATGCGGTCGATGACCTGGGGTTCGAGATGCTGCAGCTCAAGCGCGAGGCTTCCGGGCGCGCGCACGCGCAGGACGCCACCGGCGCGCCCGCTCATGCTGAGCTTTTCCGGGCTGCACTGGCGCGCGAGTGCCTCGCCGACGATGGCCGGCCAATGGGCGATGACCTCTGCCGCCGCGAAACCGCGCGGGCCGCGGGCCGCTTTCGTCACCGCCGGCAGGAAGGCGGCTATATTCTCGGGCCCCCGCCATCGCCGCTTCCTCATGGCGCGAGTGTGCGCCAAAAGCGCACCCGCGTCATCCCCGATGGGGCGGGCAAATGTGGGCCGACGGCGTGAGCGCCGCCGTCAATCGCCCGTCTGCGCAACTGCTCGTCTGGTACGACGCCGCCGGGCGCGACCTGCCGTGGCGCGCGAAGGGGAGTGTACCAGACCCCTACCGTGTCTGGCTCAGCGAGATCATGCTGCAGCAGACCACGGTGGCGACCGTCATCCCCTACTTCGAGCGTTTCGTCGCCCGCTGGCCGAGCCTCGCGGCACTCGCGGCGGCGCCGCTCGCCGATGTTCTCCACGCCTGGCAGGGGCTCGGCTACTACGGCCGCGCGCACCGCCTGCACGCCTGCGCGAAAGAGCTGGCAGCCCATCACGGCGGCCGCTTCCCGGGCGACGAGGCGGCTTTGCGCGCCCTGCCCGGGATCGGCCCCTACACCGCGGCGGCGATCGCGGCAATCGCCTTCAGCCGGCCGGCGAACGTGGTCGATGGCAATGTCGAGCGCGTGATCGCGCGCCTGCGCGGAATCGACGAGCCGCTCCCCGCGGCGCGCCGGCGCCTGCGCGCCCTCGCGGCCGAGTTGGCGCCGCGCTCGCGCCCCGGCGACTATGCCCAGGCGCTCATGGATCTCGGCGCCACGGTGTGCACGCCGCGCCGTCCGCTCTGTACCGCCTGCCCGTGGGGTGCTGCCTGCTTGGGACGGGCGCAAGGCGTCGCCGAAACGCTGCCGAAACGCAGCCCCCGGCGTGAGCGTCCGACGAGGCGCGGCGTGGCCTTCTGGGCGGTGCGCGCCGACGGTGCGGTATTGCTGCGGCGGCGCCCGCCCAAGGGGCTGCTCGGCGGTATGATGGAGGTCCCATCCACGCCCTGGCGCGAGGCCGCTTGGAGCCACGCCGAGGCCCGCCGCCATGCGCCGCTGCGCGCATGCTGGCGCGCCCTCGATGGCCTCGTCGACCACGGCTTCACCCACTTCCGGCTCGAACTCCGCGTACTCGCCGCCGCGGTCACGGAAGGTGCGGCCGACGGCCTCTGGTGTCCGCTCGACGGGCTCGAGGGGGTCGCGCTACCGACGCTGATGAAAAAGGTCATCGCCCACGCGCGGGCCGACGCGCCGTAACGTAGCGCCGGTGTTCAGGAGAGTTCGGCGCGCAGGCGTTGGCGTAGGAGATCGATCGGCTTGAGGTCGCCGGCGACCTCGAAGTGCCAGAACGACCAGCCGTTGCAGGCGGGGGCGCCCTGGAGTTCGGCCGCCACGCGGTGGATAGAACCGGTGACGTCGGCGGCGACCAGGCTTCCGTCGGCGCGCACCTTGGCGCTGTGGCGCCGGCGCATGTCGCAGAGGATGTCGCCCGGCTTGAGCAGCCCGCGCTCGACGACGGCACCGAACGGAATGCGCGGCTCATCGCGACGCGAGGGCGTGACGGCGAGCTCCGCGGCTTGCCCCGGAGCGATCGCCGCGAGCCGCTTCTCCGCCAGCGCCGCATGGCCGGGGTCGCTTTCGATACCGATGAAGTCGCGGCCGAGGCGCTTGGCGACCGCACCTGTCGTCCCGGTGCAGAAGAAGGGATCGAGGATCACGTCGCCGGGGCGGGTCGAGGCCAGGATGACGCGGTGCAGCAGGGCCTCAGGCTTCTGCGTCGGGTGCGCCTTGCGGCCCGCCTCCTTGAGGCGCTCGCCGCCCGCGCATACCGGCAGCAGCCAGTCCGAGCGCATCTGCAAATCGTCGTTCAGCGCCTTCATGGCGTCGTAGTTGAAGGTGGTGCCGCGCTGGTCGCGGCTCTTGGCGCACTAAATCAGGGTCTCGTGCGCATTGGTGAAGCGCCGGCCGCGGAAGTTGGGCATGGGATTGGTCTTGCGCCAGATCACGTCGTTGAGGATCCAGAACCCGAGATCCTGGAGGAGGGCGCCGACCCGGTAGATGTTGTGGTAGGTGCCGATCACCCACAGGGTGCCCGACTCGGACAACACCTCGCGCGCGGCGCCGAGCCAAGCCCGGGTAAACGCGTCGTACGCGGTGAAATCGGCGAACTTGTCCCAGGCGGCGTCGACGCCGTCGACGAGGCTGTGGTTGGGCCGTCGCAGGCCCTCGCCGAGCTGCAGATTGTAGGGCGGGTCGGCGAAGATCATATCGACCGAGCCCGCCGGCAGCGTCGGCAGCAGCGTGGTGCAGTCGCCGCGCAGGACCTGGTTCAGCGGCATGGGCGTCTCGTGACATGGCGGGCCACAATGAGTCATGCCCGCCCTTTCGTCAATAGTCTTGTTGATTCAATAAGTTAGAGAATAAATCGGAAGCGCCGTCCTGATTCGCGGCGGACGCTTGCGCGAGCAGTCGGCGCACCGGCGCGAAGGATTTGCGGTGGTGGGGCGTGGGCCCGAGGCGATCGAGGGCGAGGCGGTGTTCGAGCGTCGCGTAGCCCGCGTTGCGCTCCCAGCCGAAGCCGGGATGAAGCGGGGCCAGACGAGCCATGATGCGATCGCGCACGACCTTGGCGATGATGGACGCCGCGGCCACGCTGAGGCATAGCGCGTCGCCCTTGATCACGGTCTCGGCGGGGCAGGCGAGTTCGGGGGGTCGATTGCCGTCGACGAGGGCGTAGACGGGAGCCACCGGCAAGCGGGCGGCCGCGCGCCGCATGGCGAGTAGGGTCGCGGCGAGAATATTGAGGGTGTCGATCTCGGCGACGCTGGCGGCGCCGACGCCGACCCATGCGCTCGCCCGAAGCGCGTCGTGCAGGCGTTCGCGGTCCGCGCGCGGCAGCGCCTTCGAGTCGGCGACGCCGTCGGGGATGCATCGAGGATCGAGGATTACGGCGGCGGCCACCACGGGCCCGGCGAGGGGGCCGCGGCCAGCCTCGTCGATGCCGGCGACGGGCCCCGCGAACCGTGCCTCCCGGCTCAGATCAGGCGTCATCGGTGGGGGACTTGCGCCGGCGCGGCGCCCTGCGCTTCGCCGTGGCGGCACAAGGCGGAGGCTCGGCCGGGGCGCTGTCGGCCGCCGGATGCGGCCGCAGCCGGTTGACGACCCGAAGCGCACCGGCCCCGAGCCTGTAGCTCAGGCGGTAGGCGCGGCCCGAGGTCACGGCCACGAGGCGAGCCTCGTGGCCGTAGACCTGATCGAGCAGTTCGCCGAGCGAGGAGATGCCGCCTGAGGCGAGGTTGTGGAGCCTGCGCGCCGTTACCAGCCATAGCGGGCTGGTGACGAGGCTAAGCGCGATGACCGAGACCATCAGCCGCTGCTCGTCGGCGCCGACGATCGCGGCGCCGACGCCCGCGGCCACGAGCAAGAAGGAGAACTCGCCGATTTGCCCGAGGACGACGCCGGCGAGGAACGCGCGCGGCCACGGCTCGCCGAGACCGTGCAGGAGGGCCACGTTCATTGCCGTCTTGAAGATCGTCACCACGGCGAGCAACAGCAGTACCGTGCCGAGGTTGGTCCAGATGTAGGCGAGGTCGATGAGCAGCCCGATCGACAGGAAGAAGACCATGATGAGCACGCTCTGCACCGGCAGCGTGGCGCGGTAGATGGCGCGGCGGCTCGTGGTGTTGCCGATGAACAGGCCGGCCAGGAACGCGCCATAAGCCGGCGACAGGCCGAGCACTCCCGAGGCCGCGGCCGCCGCGAAACAGTAGGCGAGCGCGCCAACCGCGGTGAGGTCGTTGCTGCGCGCGAAGAAGCGGCCGAACGGCAGGCTGATGCGGTCGCGGCGGCTGAGGATGCGGATCATCAGGCCGAGCCCGAGCACGGCGATGCCGATCTTGCCAAGGATGGCCATGTCGAACGCCCGCTCCCGGCCCATGCCGTCGATGATCAGCAGCATCGGCACGACGGCGAGGTCCTGGGCGATGAGCACGCCGATCGCCGTGCGCCCGACGCCGGTGCGCAGTTCGCCGATGTCCTCGAGCGTCTTGATGGCGACCGCGGTGCTGCTGAGCGCCACCGCGAAACCGAGAACGACGGCGAATCTCCAGGACCAGTCGAGGAGGCCGGAGAGCGCCAGGGTGACGGCGGCGGCGATGGCGATTTGAAGGGCGGCGCCAACCAGGGAGACGCGCCACACACGGGCAAAGGCGCGTAGGCTCAGCTCCATGCCGATGAGGAACAGAAGCAGCAGCACGCCGAGCTCGGCGAGCAGCGCGACCTGCGCGCGGTCGGCTACCAAACCGAAACCAGAGGGGCCGAGCAGGAGCCCGGCGAGGATGTAGCCGACGATGGCCGGCTGGCGCAGCCGCGCCATCAGGATGCCGCAAACCAGGGCCACGACCGCGACGACGGCGATTCCCGTGATCTCGGCGTGGCCCGGCATGGCATGAGCATAGCATGACCGGCGCGTACGGCCGCGCCGCTGGAATCCCGATTCGTGCTCGGTTTCGCCTGTCGCTGTGAATATAGTGCGCCATCGTTGCCGGCCCGGCCGGCGGTCGGTGAGCGGTGGAGCCTGTCGCTCATCCCCTCTCGCCAGGAGGTCCGGTGGCGACCCTCGGTGACACGACTATCGACCGGCGCCACCTGCTCGGGGTTTTTCTCGTTCTGGCAGCGGCCACCTGCTTCAGCACCACCGGCCTGTTCGTACGCCTCATCGACTCGGCGGGCGGCTGGCAGATGCTCTTCTATCGCTCGCTGGTCGCGTCCTTCGCCGTGTTCTCGATCGTCGCGCTGCGGCACCGCGGCCGGGTGTTTCGCGCCTATGTCGGAATCGGCTGGGCCGGGGTGGGTGGCGCCGCGTGCCTCGGCCTGGGCGGGCTCTGCTTCATCTGGGCCTTCCTTCACACGACCGTCGCCAACGCCATCTTCGTCCTCGGCGGCCTGCCCTTCGTGACGGCAATCCTGGCCTGGCTCGCGCTCGGCGAGCGGGTGCGGCGGGCGACCTGGTTTTTCATGACGGGGGGCTTTGTCGGCATCACCATCATGGTGGTCGGCGGGCTCGCGGCCGGGCGTGTGCTCGGCAACCTCCTGGCGGTAACCGCGGCCATCAGCTTCGCGACCATGACGGTGATCCTGCGGGCGCGGCGCTCGGTCGACATGGTCCCCGTCGTCGGCCTCTCGAGCCTACTGATCGCGCTGATTTCGGCGCCCCTGGCCGCCGACTTCGCGATTTCGGCGCACGACCTCGCCATCTGCGTGCTCATGGGGACCGTTCCCAGCGCCATCGGCTATTCGCTGTTCACCGTCGGTGCACGCTACGTGCGGGCCGGCGAGCTGACGCTGCTCTCCAACATCGAGATTATTCTCGGGCCGCTGTGGGTGTGGTTTGCGGTCAGCGAGATCCCCCGCCTCGTGACCCTCATTGGCGGCGGCATCGTCATCCTCGCCATCGCCGGCCAAGCGGTCGCGACCGCGCGCCTGCGCGAGGCGCCATGACAACCCCGGCCGGGCATCCCAGCGTTTGATGAGAGCTTTTGCGATCCTGGCCGCCGACCGGCGCCACGTTCTCGGCGCGGCCGCGGTCCTCGCCGGCGGCGTTTGCTTCAGCCTCGCGGGCCTGCTGGTGCGCCTGTTGGAGGCGGCCGACGGCTGGCAGGTAGTCTTCTACCGCTCGGTCGCGTTTTCGCTCGCCATCCTGTTGCTGACGGCGGTGCGCTACGGGCCGCGCACCGGCGCCGCGTTCGTCGCCATCGGCTGGCGCGGCGTGGCCGGTGCCTGCGGCCTTGCCATCGGCTCGGTTTGCTTCGTGTGGGCCCTGTTCTACACCTCGGTCGCCAACGCGGTGTTCGTGTTCGGGGCGCTTCCTTTCATCTCCGCGGTCCTCGCCTGGTTGCTGCTCGGGGAACGAGTCCTCGGCGCCACCTGGATCGCCATGACGGCGGCGCTCACGGGTCTCACCATCATGGTCGGCGGCGGCATCCTCGAGGGCCGCGCGCTCGGCAACCTGATCGCGCTCGTCGGCATCTGCGGTTACGCCGCACTGGTGGTCACCCTGCGCGGCGGGCGCGCCGTGGACATGACGCCCGTCAGCTGCCTGGGCGCGGCCTTGGCCATGATCATCGCGGCGGCGCTCGTCGACTCCTTCGCGATTTCCGCCCGCGACCTGGTGCTCTGTATTCTGATGGGTACGGTTCAGCTGGCGGCCGGGTTTGTCCTGTTCACGTTCGGCGCCCGGCACGTGCGGGCCGGCGAAGCTTCCCTGTTGTCGAATTTCGAGATCGTGCTCGGCCCGATCTGGGTGTGGCTCGTCGTCAGCGAAGTGCCGAGCGCATCGACGCTGCTGGGCGGCGCCATCATCATCGTCGCGGTCATGGGCCAGGCGCTGATGACGGTACGCCATCCCGCCGCGGCCTAACTCCGCGCCTCGCTTACCTACAACAGGCTGAGCTGATCGCCGGGTGCCGGAGGCACGCGAAAGAGCGAGGTGTCGAGCTCGGTCCGGGCCTGATTGAAGCCGAGGCGCCGGCACGCGAGTTGAAAGCGACGCGCGAGCAGCTCGGCGTCGCTGCCTTCGCCGGTCTGGCGCCGCCCAAAAGTCGCGTCGTAGTCGCGCCCGCCGCGCATGATGCGGACCCGCCGCATGACGCTCTCGGCCTTGAGCGGCTCGTTCTCGGCGAGCCACTCACGGAACAGGTCCTTGATCTCTAGCGGCAAGCGCAAGAGCACGTAGGATGCCGTGCGTGCGCCGGCCGCGGCCGCGGCCTGCAGGATCGCCTCGAGCTCGGAATCGGTTAGCGCCGGGATCACCGGCGCCGCCATGACGCCCGTCGGGATGCCCGCCTGGGTCAGGCGTCGGATGATCTCCAGCCTTTTCTCGGGTGTTGCCGCCCGCGGCTCCATGCGGCGCGCAAGGCGGCGGTCCAGCGTCGTCACGGAGACGAACACCTGCGCCAGGCCCTGGGCCGCCATCGGCGCCAGAATATCGATATCGCGCCCGACCAGCGCCGACTTAGTGACAATGCCGAGCGGGTGGCTGTGGGCGGCCAGCACCTCGAGGATGCCCCTCGTGATGCGCCAGGTGCGTTCGATCGGCTGGTAGGGGTCCGTGTTGGTGCCGAGCGCGATCATACGGCAGCGATAGCCGGGGCGCGCGAGCTCGCGCGCGAGCAGGCGCGGTGCCTCGGGTTTGGCGACGAGCTGCGATTCGAAGTCGAGCCCCGGCGAGTAGCCGAGCCAGGCGTGGGTCGGGCGCGCGAAGCAGTAGATGCAGCCGTGCTCGCAGCCACGATAGGGATTGATCGAGCGGTCGAACCCGATGTCGGGTGAATCGTTGGTGGCAATGATGGTGCGGGTCGCATCGACCGTGACCGTGGTGGCGATGGTGGGCGGCGGCTCGTCGGCGCCGCCCCAGCCGTCGTCGAACACCCAGTCGGCGTCGCGCGCCACGCGCTTCAACGTTTCGAAGCGGTTGGTCGTGTTGCTCGCCGCGCCGCGCCCGCGCCGCGCCTCGGGATGAACGCCCGCCTGCGACTCCGTTCCCATGGCGAAAGTCTACGCGTCAATGATCGAACAAAGCAAGAACATATCGCCTCACGGATACTCGCCGATGGTGAAGTATGATGTCGCGCATGGTGACCGGGAACGCTGAACCGCCGGCAGCGAGCCTCAGCATCGTCATTCCGACCCTGCACGCGGCGGCGACGCTGGCGGCAACGCTGGACTCGCTGAGCACCGAGCGTACTGGGCTCACGGCCGAAATTATCGTGACCGACGGCGGATCGCGCGATGCTACGCTCGAGCTTGCGAAGGCCCGGGGCGCGCGCATCGTTCGCGGTCCGGCCGGGCGCGGCGCACAGCTCGCGGCCGGCGCCGCCGCGGCCGTTCATGAGTGGCTATTGTTCGTCCATGCCGATACGCGGCTCGAGGCCGGGTGGGCGGAAGCCGCGGCCAACTTCGTGGGCGATCCGCGCAACCGCGCAACCGCGGGGGTATTTCGCTTCGCTCTCGACGCTCGATCGGCGGCGGCGCGCCGGCTCGAGCGCGCGGTCGCCTGGCGCTACCGCGCCCTGGGGATACCTTACGGCGACCAGGGGCTGCTCATCCACCGCGCCTTTCTGGCACAGATTGGTGGCATCCGCCCGCTGCCGATCATGGAGGATGTCGATCTCGTGCGCCGTATCGGTCGCGCCCGCCTGACCTTGTTGCCGTGTGCCGCGGTCACCTCGGCCGCCCGCTTCGAGCGCGCCGGCTACTCATGGCGCAGCCTGCGCAACCTCTTCTGTTTGGCGTTGTACTTCCTCGGCCTGCCGCCGCGCCTGATCGTCAGGATCTATGGCTAGGCCGCGCGCGCGGCCTACCAATCACCTGGTGATCTTCGTCAAGGCGCCCCAGGTGGCGGCGGTCAAAACCCGGCTCGCCCGCGAGGCCGGTGCGGTGGCGGCGTGGCAGTTCTACCGGCGCACGACGGCGCGGCTCATCGCCCGCGTCGCGCGGGATCCGCGCTGGCGCTGCTGGCTCGCGGTCACGCCGGACCGTTTCGCCCGCGGCCCCGGCTTCTGGCCCGGCGGCGTCGACCGCGCACCGCAAGGCACGGGCGATCTCGGCCGGCGTATGGCTCGCGTGTTTCGGGCGCTGCCGCCGGGGCCCGCGGTGATCGTGGGCAGCGACATACCCGCACTCGGGTGTCGCCACGTCGCGGCCGCGTTCAAGGCGTTGCGGCGCGACGACGTCGTGTTCGGTCCGGCCGCGGACGGAGGATACTGGCTCATCGGCTTGCGCCGCACCGGCCCCTCGTTCCCGCGCAAGAGCCTGTTCACGGATGTCCGCTGGTCGAGCCCGCACGCGCTCGCCGATACACGGGCCAACCTGCCGCGAGCCTCCACCGCCGCCTGGCTCGAGACCCTCATCGACGTCGATTGCGCCGCCGACCTCGCGCGGTGGCGGCGGGTGGCCGGCCGGGACGCGGGCGCGCCGCGGCTGGTCTAAGACCGTCACTTCACATAGCATGGCGTAAGCTTGCGTATCCGGTTTACACCCACACCCACTAGGGCTAGAATGGGCGCAAACCGGATATAGGGGAGCGCGCCATGGATGTTCTCGACCGCGCCGATCTCCCATTCCCGCATTCGCTACCCGAGTTCCAGCGACTTTTCCCCGATGATGCGGCCTGCGCCGCCTACCTGGAGAAAGCCCGCTGGGGAGACGGCTTTGCCTGCCCGCACTACGGCACGGCGGGAGAGCCGTTCCACTTTGAAAACCGCCCTGGCGTCCTGCGCTGCCGCAAGTGCCGCCAGAACACCGGGCTGACGGTGGGAACAGTGATGGAGCGTAGCCACACTCCGCTGAACGTCTGGTTCTGGGCCGCTTATCTGGTCGCCAGTCAGACGCCCGGCATGTCCGCCGTGCAGTTTCAGCGGTAACTTGGTCTTTCGCGCTACGAGACGGCCTTTCAAATTCTCCACAAGCTCCGCTCGGGCATGGTGCGGCCCAACCAAGACAGGATCGGTGGACAGCCCAAGAACCATGTTGAGGTGGACGAAACCTGGGTTGGCGGGCGAACGCGTGGGGAAGGCCGTGGTGTTCACCACAAGGTTCCCGTCTCCTGTGCCATCGAGGTGCGTCATCGAAAGCCGGGCACCAAGCTCGACAACCGGAAAGACGGACGCTATGCCGGACGCGTTCGGCTCGCCGTCGTGCTCGACCGTAGCGCCGAGTCGCTCTGTGGGTTCGTCGAGAGCACCGTCGCGCCGCGATCGCTGATCGTTACTGACGATTGGAGCGGCTATGCTGGCCTCGGTAAGCGCGGCTATGAGCACTTCGCTGTTGCCGAGTGTGGTGATCCAGAGGTTGCCGAGCAATACCTGCCGATCATCCATCTGGTTTTCGCCAACCTGAAGACGTGGCTGATCGGTATCTCACCACGGCGTTAGCCACCAGCACCTACAAGCCTACCTCAACGAGTTCACCTTCCGCTTCAACAGGCGGTTCTACCCGTT
Organism: Alphaproteobacteria bacterium; assembly: GCA_965261735.1. GTDB lineage: Bacteria > Pseudomonadota > Alphaproteobacteria > SHVV01 > SHVV01. The sequence continues at coordinate 1,990,590 of OZ253470.1, read as the reverse complement.
CAACGCCTTCCGCTCATTGCTCGGCATCGCGGGCGACACCTCTGCTCCAACCTATGCCGAGCTTTACTCGGGAGAGTGGCGGCACCCTACATGTAGCGGTCATGGGCGTTAACCGGATAGGCAAGGAACAAATATCAAGACAGTTGCGCATGGGGAGCCGGTTTCCGCAGGGATCAGGCGCCCCCGCCTCAGCCGTTCGCTCCGCTAACCAAGCCCGATCCGGTGACGCTATTCCCGGGCCAATCGCCGACCAATCCATACCACCGCGATGCCGGCGACAAAGCCAAACAGATGTCCCTCGAACGAAATGTGGTTGCGCAGCGGCAGCAGCCCCCACAGCAACCCGCCATAGATCACCAGTGTAGCGAAGGCGATCGCCATCGACGATAGACTGCGTTCGGTGAAGGCGCGCGCCAAAATCGCGCCGAAATAGCCGAACACCAGGCTGCTGGCGCCAACGTGGTAGGCTTCGCGCGCAAACAGCCATACCAAAGCGCCGGAGAGCAAGGCGATTGCGATCGTGGTCTGCCAGAACCGCTTGCGGCCGCTCGCGAGCGTAAGCGTACCGAGAAGCGCCAGCGGCACCGTGTTGGAGAGCGTATGCCAGAGACCGCCATGGATCAGCGGCGCCAGCGGTATGCCGATCAGGCCGCTCAGAGAACGCGGCAGGATTCCCCACGACACCAGCACATGGCCAGTGAGCAGGTTGACGATCTCGACCGCCCAGATCACGCCCACCAGCACCAGCACCGGCTGCAGACGCCCGGCCATGGCGTTCACGACCGGGCCGCCATCAGCGCTCGACATCGCCGATCCGCTCCTGGATCCGCAGGCGGCGAGCTGTGGATTAGCTGGCGGCGCGGACGGCGAAGCCGCCGCGCGAGACGGTGCGGGTGCGTGCCGACGGCCGGCTCACCTGGGACTTGGCCACGCCGGTGCAAAGCGCATCGTCGGACGCGTCACCGCCTCGCAGATCGCTTCCGCATCCGTCGCGTCGTTCTTGTTCGTCTTGACGAAGGGACGTACGTATTGAGGCGGGATCAGCCGCACTTTGTGCCCGAGTGCCTGCAGCTCCCGAGCCCAATAGTGCGCAGAGGCGCAGGCCTCCATGCCGACAAGACAGGATGGCAATCCGGCGAAGAACGCCAGCACCTTCCCGCGGCGCAACTTCCGCCGCAGTACCCCTCGCCCCTCACCATCAGCACCGTGAACCTGGAACACCGTCTTTGCCAGATCAAAACCGATTGTTGTAATATCCATCGTGGACGCTCCCTCTGTCTGGAGTTCAAACCAAACTCCATTCTGGCGCACTCGACGCCGAAAAGGGGGCGTCCATACCATCAGACTAACTGGGTCGGAACTGAAGAATCTACCAGTACCGCACGGCTCTGCGACAAGGGGTAACGGACATACAGCATCACCGCGCTGCGGATTGCCACAGGCGAACTGTTGAAATAACGGAAAGGATTGTGCATCGCCGGAGGCTACGAGATCTTACTTTTTAGCTCAAGCCCATTTACTCTGATGGTATGGGCGCCCCCTTTTCGGCGTCGAGTGCGCCAGAATGGAGTTTGGTTTGAACTCCAGACAGAGGGAGCGTCCACGATGGATATTACAACAATCGGTTTTGATCTGGCAAAGACGGTGTTCCAGGTTCACGGTGCTGATGGTGAGGGGCGAGCGGTACTACGGCGGAAGCTGCGCCGCGGGAAGGTGTTGGCGTTCTTCGCCGGATTGCCATCATGTCTTGTCGGCATGGAAGCCTGCGCCAGTGCGCACTACTGGGCGCGTGAGATACAAGCGCTGGGCCATGAGGTCCGGCTGATCCCGCCTCAATACGTTCGCCCCTTCGTCAAGACGAACAAGAACGACGCGGCGGATGCGGAAGCGATCTGCGAGGCGGTGACGCGTCCGACGATGCGCTTTGCGCCGGCGAAAAGCGCCGAGCAGCAATCGGTTTTGATGCTGCACCGGGCCCGTGAGCTGTTGGTCCGTCAACGCACGATGGTGATCAATGCGCTTCGCGGCCACTGTGCGGAGCTCGGACTGATCGTCGCTCAAGGGGCGTCGAAGGTGGAGGAACTGGTTGCCATCATCGAAGATCCCGGTGATGTGCGACTGCCCCCTCTGGCACGCGAGGCGCTTGGCTCTCTGGTTGAGCAGCTCCATTCCGCTCAGGCCCGGATCAAGCAGCTGGAGGCGACGCTTTTGGCTTGGCACCGCTCCAACGAGGCGAGCCGCCGGCTTGCGACGATCCCCGGCGTCGGTGTCATCACCGCGACGGCGCTGGTCGCGACGATCGGAGATGGCGCGCAGTTTCGCTCGGGCCGGCAGCTCTCGGCCTGGCTCGGTCTCGTGCCCCGACAACACTCGAGTGGCGGCAAGGACAGGCTGGGGCGGATCTCGAAGCGCGGGGATGGCTATATCAGGCGCTTGCTCGTGCATGGTGCGCGAAGCGTGCTGCGCTGGCGCCGCGCCAAGCCGGGCACGGGGCCTGGCTGGACCGACCGGCTCCTGGCGCGGCGGCCGACAAACGTCGTGCTGGTCGCCATGGCCAATAAGACAGCCCGCGTCGCCTGGGCACTGCTCAGATACGAGCGTATCTACCGACCGTCGCCCGCCTGACCAGCTGGAAAGCGGATACAAACTTGCGAGGGTAACGACGATTTGATGGCGAAACAGGGCTCCACCCGAGATCGGCCAAACCCGAGGCATTGTCAGAGCTTTGAGCTCGTTAATCTGACTGGGCGTCGATCTTTCGGATTCCATCAGGGCCAGCGGTCAGCGTACCGCAGCGCAAAGGCCGGATACATGACTGCAAGCTCTACCGCCGTTTTAAGTCAGTTTCTCCCTTGCAACACCGGGGGCGTCCATACATGACAATGCCTGACAACGCCCTCCTGACCACAACACAAGCCCGCGGATCGGCCGAGACCGCCTTCGGCAATCTGCTGGCAGACGCCATGCGGCAGGCGACAGGCAGCGATATCGCGCTCACTAACGGCGGCGGCATTCGCGGCGACACGGTCTATCCGCCCGGCACCAAGCTCACCCGCAAGATGGTACTGACGGAGCTTCCCTTCGGCAACAAGACCGTGGTGCTCCGCCTCACCGGCGCCCAGGTGCGAGAAGCCTTGGAGACCGGCGTGAGCCGGGCGGAGAACCCCTCGGGCCGCTTCCCGCAGATCTCGGGTCTCGCCTTTACCTTCGACGCGCGCAGACCTCCGGGCGACCGCGTGACGAGCGTCACGGTGGGCCGTGCAACGCTGGAGGATGGCAAGACCTATACGCTTGCGACCAACAATTTCCTCGCGCGCGGCGGCGACGATTATCGCGTGTTCAGGGCGGGCGAGGTGCTGGTCGACTCGGCGTCGGGCACCCTGATGGCCGGCCAGCTGATCGATCACATCATTGCGGCCGGCACGGTCGCGCCGGCGATCGAAGGGCGGATCACAGCCCGATGACCGATGACGACCTCGACACCCCGATGCATGGCGGCTTTCGAGCATGTGCTAAGGCTCGGTGAAATCCACGATAACCTAACCGCGAACGAACTCAAGCCGGTCTTCGTATTTCGAGGAGAACGCATTATGAGCAACGCCATACGATTTCCTACGTGGCCGTGGGCGGCGACGTCAGCCACTCCAGGGCCAACCGTGTCCATGGATCGTCGGGATCGGCCTGCGCTTCGTTCGCGGCGAAGTGGCCGAGGTCGGGCCACACATGTTTGCGCACGGGACCCGGTTCGCCGCCGAGTGCCGCGACTAGCTTAGGACCAGACGCCCTGGCTTGGTCCAGGTCGCCGCCGCCCCAGGCGATCAAAAACGGCGTGGTGTTGCCGGCCGCGTACAGGATCGGGCTGCACTCCGCAGCTTGATCTTCAGTGTCGAACCGCCCTTCGTAGGAGCGCTCGAGCACGCTTCCCGGCACAACGCTTTCCGGCCGCACATCATAGGTGCCCCCATTGGGGAAGCAGCCCTTGACTACGTCGGCCGGCATCCCGCGGGCGGTCGACAGGTCGCGCCGCAGTGCCAGCATCGCCGCCAAATTAGCGCCAGCGGAATGACCGGCGACGAAAATGCGATTCGGGTCGCCGCCATGATCGCCGACGCCGTCGTAGACCAGCTTGAGCGCATCGAAGCAATCGTCAACCACCCGCGGCTGGATGACATTCGGCACCAGGCGATAGGAGAACGACACGAAAACCGCGGGTAGCTCGAGAAACGGCGGCGCGACGAAACCCATCCACTCCTTGAAGCCATTGCGGAAGGCGCCACCATGGATGTAGCACAGCACCGGCAGATCACCGGCGCCAACGTCTTGCGGCAGATAGAAATCGACCTTCTGCCAGTAATCCTCGCCATAAGCGACGTCCATCACCGTCCGATAACGCGCCGCCACATCCTTCGAGCGGGCCAGAATTCGCGCCGCATATTCTTCGGCACCAGGCAGAAACATCGGCGGCATCTCAGGCATATCGTCGAATGACATCGCGCGATCCCCTCGTTGTTCGTAGGCCATCTTATCCGATCACCGGGCGCGGTGCCGCGGCTGGGTGTGTGTCGTTGCTCCCGGATCCCGGACCAGGCGGTAAATTGAATGCCGACCTGGAGGGACGAGATGGCAAAGCAGACGAGGCGGCGATTTTCGCCGGAATACAAGGATCAGTCGGTTGCCCGGCTGTCGGAGCCAGGTGCGACGCATAGCAGTGTGGCTGCCGAGCTGGGCGTCACGCCAACGCAGTTGAAGACCTGGCGGCTCGATCCCGAGGCCGCGGGCCGCTCCCGGTAGGGGGTTGGTTCAGGCGGCTTTCTTCAATCTTTTCCTTCTTGGTCGTTTTGGGTGTGGGCAGGCAGCGGACGAAGACGTCTGCGGGTGTCCTGCCCTTCATACCTCGGGCCTGGTGTTGGCGCTCGGTACGGAGAACCTCATCAAGCGGAAGGCCCGTGAAGGTCATGCCGCCGGCTTGACCCGCCTGCCTTATCCGCCGGCAGAGATCGCTGCTCGCATCGTTGCGAGAATCTATTACTACGGCGAGGACGCTTGGCACTCGGTCCAAACCCGCCAGCTGAGGATCACGCGATCCTCCGGTCTCCCGCCGATGGAGGCAGTGAGGTGGTCGGTGACCTGGCATGGCGCGCTGAAGCGAAGAACCGAGTTCCAAACGACCATCCCTGACGCTCGTGTTCCGGCAGCGGCACACAACGCCGTCCCCGACGGTTTCGGCGACGCCGGGGGTTTGTCCGATGTCTGAGCGCATTCGCCACCTCCACCCTTCGACCGTACGCGGGCAACGCCTGTACTCATACCAAAAGGCAGATCCGGCAGATCGCCCGATCCATCCAGACCTTGGGCTGGACGAACCCGATCCTCATCGACGAGAATCGGCGGGTCGTGGCGGGCCACGGGCGCCTGGAAGCGGACGGTGTGACGCTGCAGGACATCGTAGCGTCGGCACGACGGGAATCGAAGGCGACGTTTGCTCCATCTGGCTCCAACGCGGGCGAGGCTCAGGAGTCACGACTCCGGCTCTTGCTGCGCTACGCGTTCTGAGACGAAGGCTCGGACCGATGAAGATCGACCAGACACTGTTCATGGTGGCCTTCAGGCGCGACGTAGGTTTCCACGATGCGTTTTCCCAATCGACCTACCTCGACCGGCGTACGGGGATCGTTGCGTTGGCCGGCGGCACCGCTACGGGCTTCATGGCCATCAGCGGCGGAAGCAGCAGAAGCGCGATACCGATCTAGTTCGGCACATCCAGCAGCGTCAGATGCACCGAGTTAGCTGTGCCTCCCCCTTCGCCACCCGGCGGGAGTCCGGGCGGTGAGGGGTTCAACGCAAGTGCTCGTCGTCGCGGATAGGATCCAGGAACCATCGTTGCCGTTGACCTACGGCAATCACACACTAACGAACAAACCTGACCACTCAAATCGGAGGCAATCATCTGTTTGCTCATAGAGATTTCGACAAATTGGTCACCAGATTGGCGCCGAAGAATTGTTCAGGAGAGAAACGATGGTAGAATTTAGGATAGAGACCGATCTCGTCGGATGGTTAACACAGCGCATAGATAAAGGTGACTACATCGACGGTGAGAAGCTTGCGGACGCCCTCCAAAGTAGGGATACGCTTCCATTCTCGAGAATCTTCTTGGACTACGTGTGCCGATTGCTCGCCGGAGAAGTCAGGAGACGGAGAGGTCGGCCGAAAGTTCCCCACTCCAAAGGTCAACACCTCGGAGAGATCCACCGGTGCTGCCTGGAGCACATCACGGAACGAATACAGTCGGGCGACTATGTCAGCGGACCGGAACTCGCCGATGTCTTACGACGTGAAAACACCGGCGAGATCCCGGATGTTTTGCTGGAGTACATCTGTAAGTTCTTCACCGGGAATATCAAGCCGCCCCGGGGTCGACCGCCACTGCCGCCAATCGACAAGCGTCAGCGCGATATGATCGTCAATGGTGTGTACAGGCGCCACACGCAGCAGCTCATCAAGCGGAAGGCCCGTGAAGGTAGGGCCGCCGGCTGGACCCGCCTGCCCTATCCGCCGGCAGAGCTCGCTGCTCGCATCGTTGCGAGAAACTATGACTACGGCGAGGACGCCTGGCGCTCGGTCCAAACCCTCTCGTCCGAATACCGAAAAAGACGCTAATTATTTTGAATGAGACCAGCCAAGGATCACGCCATCCTTAGGTCTCCAGTCATTGGAGACAGTGAGGTGAGCGGTGATCCGGCACGGCGCGCTAGGGCGAAGAGCCGAGTTCCAATCGACCAGCCCTGACGCCGGCGTTCCGGCGGCAGGCAACGCCGTCCCCGACGTTTTCGGCGACGCTGGGGGTTCGTCCGATGTCTGAGCGCATTCGCGACCTCAAGGTCGAGCGTATAGCGGTCTCCACCCTGAAGCCGTACGCGGGTAACGCCCGTACGCATACCAAGAAGCAGATCCGGCAGATCGCCCAATCCATCCGGACCTTCGGCTGGACCAACCCCGTCCTCATCGACGAGAGCCGGCGGGTAGTGGCGGGCCACGGGCGCCTGGAAGCGGCGAAGCTGCTCGGGCTGGAGGAGGTTCCGGCGATCCGGCTGAGTGACCTCACGGAAGCACAAGTTCGCGCGTACGTCATCGCCGACAACCGCCTGGCCGAACTGGCCGGCTGGGACGAGGAGATGCTCTCGATCGAGATCAAGGCGCTCACCGGAATCGAGTTGGACTTCGATATCGAGGTTACCGGTTTCAACACGGCTGAGATTGACGCCCTCGTCATCGGCCCCGTGGCGGCGGACGACGACGCGGACCTCGTTCCCGAGATCGACGCCGATGCTGCTTGAGAAAGCGCTCTACCCCGCGACAAACTCCATCGAAGAATGGGGCAACGAAATCCTTGCGCTCGATCATTTGGTAGTCGAGGGCTTTCTTGTTAAGGGGCTCAGGCCAATTGTCACTGCTAGTGGAGGTACATACGCGAAGGGATGGGGGTCGCTGAAGCTACTTGAGGTCGTGCTTTCCGCTGGGGGACACACCGAGGAGCAGGCAAAAAAGTTCCTGCTTATCCGTGACACTCCGCCTGTGGGGATGTATGTTCTCAATATGTTCTGTATGAGGGGGTCACGGTTATGGGGTTCAAGGTTGCATCGCGCGTGCGTGGTCTGAACGACGAGGCGTTTCGGGAGGCCTTCGGCACCAAGGAGCAGTGCCGCGCGGCGCTGGTCCGGCTGCGCTGGCCGGGCGGCTTCGTCTGCCCCTGCTGCGGCCATCGGGAGCATTGCGTGTTGGCGGGTCGGGGTCTCTATCAATGCAACCGGTGCAAGAAGCAGACATCGCCCACGGCGGGCACGATCTTCCACGCGACCAAGCTGCCGCTGACAGTCTGGTTTGCCGCCATCCACCTGATCGTGACGGCGAAGAACGGCATCTCGTCGGTGGAACTCGGCCGCCGTCTCGGGGTCAAGCAGCCGACGGCCTGGGCCGTGAAGCACAAGATCATGGCGGTGATGGCGCGGCGCGAGGGGGAGACGGCGCTTACGGGGCGGGTCGAGATGGACGACGCCTATCTCGGCGGGGTGCGCTCCGGCGGCAAGCGGGGCCGCGGCGCGGCGGGCAAAACGCCCTTCGTGGCGGCGGTCTCGACCAGTCCCGAGGGGCGCCCGCGCAAGCTGAAGCTGGCGCCGGTCAAGGGCTTCCGCAAGCGCGAGATCGCGCGCGGCGCCAAGCACTGGCTGGCCCCCGGCGCGGCGGTTGTGACGGACCGCCTGGGCTGCTGGAGCGCACTCGAAGAAGCCGCCTGCAGCCACCAGGCGATCCGCACCGGGTCGGGCCGCCAGGCGGCCCGCATGGCATCGTTCAAATGGGTGAACACGACGCTCGGCAACATCAAAAGCGCGATCACCGGGACTTATCGCAAGCTCGGCCCCGACCATGCCGGACGCTATCTCGCCAGCTTCGCCTGGCGCTACAACCGGCGCTATCAACTCCAGACAATGATCCCGCGTTTCGTCCATAGCGCCGCACGAAACCAGCCCATGCCCTATCGCCTCCTCATCGCCGGATGACTTTCAGGTTGCATAGCTTTGCGTTGCTGACGCACCGTGATCCCGCGGTGCCAGCCTGTTGATTTAACCCAATGATCGCGTTCTATTCGGTCGAAACCTGCATTTTGGCTTCCTCGAGCAGGCGGGTCATCTCGTGACGCACCTTGTTCTCGTCCGTCGCGATCCCTTTGTCAGTCAGGTCGCCGAGCACCTTCCGCAACACATCGGCATCTCCCGGCTCTTCAAAATCGGCGATCACGACCTGCTTGGCGTAGGCCTCGGCATCCGCGCCTGAAATGCCCATTTGTTCCGCTGCCCACAGGCCGAGCAGCTTGTTGCGCCGCGCGATGGTCTTAAACTGGAACTCCTGATCATGCGTGAACTTGGCTTCGGCGGCTGTTTTGCGGTCATCAAAGGCGGTCATCGATTGGGCTCCTCAACTTCAGAAGACGGGGTCAGCGCTTTATCGGCTTCAAAGCCCGCGAGAGCCTCGACGATCTTCATCGCCACGGGATCTGGCTTGCTCCTGGCTTGTAAGGCAGCCTCCCGCTCCAGCCACCTTGCGAAGACCTCTTCGGCGAGGTCGTCGCCGACGGATTTCCTAAGCGCGTTCAATTTTCTCACCAGACCTTTGGTGAGTCCGGTCTCATCGATAGCCATTTCCTAAACCCCTCATTTCAAGCCTCTTATACTGTCGCGTGGCCCGGCTGGTGCAACTGATTGCCCCTGTTACACGCCAGCTTTCCGTTTCCCTTTTCACGTCGTTCTACTTGAACCGATGTGCTGGATGTATTCTACCGCCAAACCAAGTTAATCGCCGCCGGCGCCGATAAGGGAAATTTACAGGCCATTGCCTGATGTTCACCGTAGTCACCCCCACGACGAGTCTTAGCCTCGACGATCATTTCATAAAGCGTCCGGCGGCGACATTCTTTGTCACGGTCGAGGGCGGCGGCATGGCCGAACACGCGATCCTTGCCGGCGATACCCTGATCGTCGACCGTTCGCGCACGCCGGGCGCGGGCTCCATCGTCATCGCGTCAATCGAAGGCGAGTTGACCGCGCGTCCGTTCGCCGCCCTCGATGGCGAGGAGGCCCAAGTCTGGGGCATCGTCGCCGGGGTGGTGCGGAGCCTGCCATGAGCGTCTACGGACTGGCCGACTGCAATAACTTCTTCGTTTCCTGCGAGCGGGTCTTCCGGCCCGCGCTCGAGGGCCGCCCGGCCGTCGTCCTGTCGTCGAACGACGGCTGCATCGTGGCGCGCAGCGACGAGGCCAAGGCGCTCGGCGTCAAGATGGCGCAGCCGGCGTTCCAGGCGAAAGACCTCATCGAGCGGAACAGCATCGCGGTCATCAGCGGCAACCTCCAGTTCTATACCGACATGACCAACCGGGTGATGCAGGCCTTCGGGGAACTGGTCCCGGCGGTAGAGAAATACTCGATCGACGAATGCTTCCTTGATCTCACGGGAATACCGCAAGAGCTCACTGCATTCTGCCAGGACCTGAAACGCACCGTGCGGCAATGGACCGGGCTGCCGATCAGCATCGGCATCGCCGAGACCAAGACCCTTGCCAAGATCGCCAACCGCCTCGCGAAGACCTCCGCCAAAACGGACGGTGTTCTCGATCTCACCGGTGAGCGCTGGCGCGACAGGGCGCTGGCGTCAACGGAAGTCGGCGATATCTGGGGCATCGGCAGGCAGTACGCCAAGAAACTCAACCGCAACGGCGTCATGACGGCCCTCGATCTCGCGCGGCGGCCCGATGGCTGGATCCGCAAGGAGATGGGCGTCGGCGGGCTGAAGACGGTGCGGGAATTACGCGGCGGTGACTGTATAGGCTTCGACGACATGCCCCAGCCCAAGCAAACGACGATGGTCTCGCGATCCTTCGGCACGGAAGTGCGCGACTACGACGAGTTGGCCAATGCGATCGCCATGTTCGCGACCGATGCGGCGCGATCGATCCGCAGGGCCAATCTTGTCTCAACCTCGGTGAGCGTGTTCATCGAGACCAACCGTTTCGGCAAGAGCCCACACCACGCTCCCTCCCGCTCGGAAGCACTGTCGCCCGCGACCAATAACACGAGGCATGTCGTGCGAGCCGCACTGGCCGCTCTGAAGCACATCTACCGCGAGGGGCTGGCGTACAAGCGCGCCGGGGTGATGCTGCTCGACCTCGTAGAAGCCGGCCGGGCGCCAATCTCGCTATTCGATACGCAGGATCCAAGGGACGACAAGCTGATCGAAGCGTTCGACGCCATCAACGACCGGCTGGGGCCGGGAGCGATCCAATTCGGCCCCGCGGCGCAGGCCGCGGCCTGGCGATCGAGCAGCGCGTTCCGCTCGCCCAACTACACAACCCGTTGGGAAGACATTCCGAAGGTTAAAACCTGAGCCTCGGCAGACCCGGGCGTCGATCCGGGCAGCGGTCCACAAGCAGAAAGTTACACTACGGACGCGCTGCCACCGCGAGAACCTGGCGCGCCGGCGAGAGAATGAGGCCGGGGCCTTTCGGGCGGCGGGAACGAGGGCGAGAGAACGGCTCTCGCCGCCCCGCCGGGAGCCCTCGATTGACCCATTCGAAGACGGCGGCGATCGGGACGGCGATCGCGGTAATCGCGGCGCTGTTTCTCGCCGGTTACATGACCGGCGATCATGGCGTGAAACGGATGGCGTAGCTCGGCGGAGTCGCCCGCGCGTGCTCGGATCCACGGTTGGAAGCGGCAAGCTCGGGATCGGGGCCACCGTGGCAGGAACCATGGCGGGGTCGTTTCCCGGTGGTGAGATCGGCGCCTCGCTCGACAAGCTGTATGCGGCCCGCAGACGGCAAGCGTTGCTGGAAACCCGTCCAAGCGGGGTGCCCTCGTGCTGGCGCAATCCCGAAACCGGTAACGCAGGGGCGATTACACCGACCCGCACCTACAGATCGGCCGCCGGAATCTACTGCAGGGAATACCAACTCACCGCGACCGCCGGCGGGCGCACCGGGCAAGCCCACGGCAGCGCCTGCCGCCAGCCCGACGGCTCGTGGCGGGTATCGAACCAGCACCGCGCCTGCCCATGGCGGCCTGCCCGGCGCTGGAACGGCGGCGATCGATTCAACTGTCCTTGCGCGGTCCAGCCGTTCCGGCTCCATCCGGTTCCGTTACGCCGGCGAGAGCCAGAGCTTGAGCCGAAGGCGGGCGAGGGCGGATGCCGAAGAGGGTGTCCCCGCCCGGTTCCGCATTCACGCAATCCCGGAGACCGACATGCACGACCCCGACCGCGATATCCGCAACATCCCGCTGTCCCAACTCGAACTCTCGCCCGGCAATGTGCGCAAGACGCCGGCCGATGCTTCGGCCTTCACCGAACTCAAGGCCTCGATCGCCGCCCACGGGCTGCTCGAGAACCTGATTGCCCGCGCCATGGAACCCGGCACCGATTGTGTCGCGCGCTACGCGGTGATCGCCGGCGGACGGCGGTTGGCTGCGATGCAGGCGCTGGCCGCCGAGGGCGCGCTGGACGAGGACCACCCGGTGCCCTGCGCCACCTTCAGAGCCTTGCGCAGCTGGTTGACCTCCGTGAGCGACACAACCGGGGGCTGCCTGGCGGCCTCAATGCGGGATTCCGAAGGCCGCTGCTCAAACCGCGTCACTTCCGCCTTCGATGATTGCGCGGCCTTCACCGCGCGACGCAGTTCCTTCACCTCGACGCGGGACGCCTCCAGCTTGCCCCGACAGCTGTCGAGCTGCCACTTGAAAGAACCCGCCCGGGAACGAGCATCCACATCTGACCGGCGCAGCTCTTCACAGCGTGCTTCGGCCGCGTCCGCCCGCGCCCGTTCCCGCTCCGCACGGGCGTGCTGCCGCTCGCGCAGCGCGTCGACCGTGATATGGTGGAGAAGCGCCGTGAGACGCATCCCTGGTTCCCGTTGTACAAACTGCCGTATCCGATCGGCCGCCTGTGACACGCTTTCCCGGTCCTGTGTCCGGCGCATGCTTTGGCTTTTCGGATTCCCCTTGGGCTCGGTCCTTGGCTCCATCGGCTCCGCCGGGACGGGCGTCCCTTTGTTCACCGACTTCACAGCTACTATTACCGAGTCTGACTTCTCCATGCCGTTCATCATCGGTTGTGGATTACTCCTTTCCTCTGCGATCCCGCCACGGCAGCGGGATGGCATGGAGACCTCCCAGGTCCCGGTGCAGTGCGTACGTGCGTGCCTGGATTCTTAGACACCGCGGGATTCTGGCCCCCCTCGCCATATCGGTGGGTCAGATGTTGCCTTCAGCCCATTGGTCAGCTTCGGCATCCCGAACATGGTCTATTTCGGTGCTCAATAGCCCCGCCCACACGCGCCCCTGTCAACGCTTAACCCCCATCCTCGCGAATGACGGCCCATGACTCGGGGTGGAAGTGGTGGCTTGCCTTCTCCTTCCTGCCGGACTCTCACCGGCTGCACTGGCACCAGTTAGCCTGGCGCACCCAACGTCGACCTATACCGGCCCGACCGAACCTTTACGGGCGCAGCAATGCCACCCCGTTTGTTAAGCGGGAGCTACGTCAGAGATGCGCCCGCAAGCGCTGTAGTTTGATTGAATTGCCCAGAATGCTCTTGTAGCGGCCCCGCCTGCCCACGAGAACAGTCTAGGAACATAGAAAGTCACTGGGAAGGCCGTAGAGGGGCCTAGTGGATTGATTCCAACGTTTGGAACCCTCTGTTTCGTGCGGCGATGATATGATCGGGGTCGGCTTTCCAGATGAAGGGTTTTGGGTTTGCGTCATTGTATTCGCGGACAAATCGGTTGATGGCGTCCTGAAGGTCGACGACGGATTGGAAGACGCCGTATTTGAGCCTGCGCCGCGTTAGTTTGGCGAAGAAGCCCTCGACGGCATTGAGCCACGAGCACGAGGTTGGCGTGAAGTGGAAGGTCCAGCGTGGATGGCGGGCGAGCCAGGCGCGGACCTTGTCCTTCTTGTGCGCGGCGTAGTTGTCGAGGATGACGTGGACGGCCTTGTCCGTCGGCACCTCGCGCTCGATGCGGTTGAGGAAGCGGATGAACTCCTGATGGCGGTGGCGCTGCATGTTCTGTGCGATGACCGTACCGTCCAGCACGTTGAGCGCGGCGAACAGCGTCGTCGTGCCATGCCGTTTGTAATCATAGGTCATCGTACCGGCGCGGCCCTTCTTCATCGGCAAGCCGGGTTGGGTGCGGTCGAGCGCCTGGATCTGTGATTTCTCATCAACCGACAGCACCACGGCATGGGCCGGCGGATCGACATACAAGCCGACGATATCTGTGAGCTTCTCGGCGAAGGCGGGATCATTGGAGAGCTTGAAGTGCCGCCAGCGGTGCGGGCTGAGGCCATGGGCCTTCCAGATCGCTTGGACCGTCGACGCCGCGACGCCAGCAACCTTCGCCATCGCGCGCAGCGTCCAGTGGGTCGCCTCGTGCGGCGGCGCTTGCTGGGTCAGGCGGACGATCTCGGCGACGCGCTCCGGCGGGATCGGCGCTTTGCCAGGCGGACGGGACCTGTCGCGAAGCAAGCCGTTGACACCCTCGTGCATGAACCGCTCCTGCCAGCGCCAGACACAGGTCTTGGACTTGCCGGTCTCGGCCATGATCGACGAGTTCCCGAGCCCCTCGTCGCTCTTCAGGATGATCCGCGCCCGCCAGACATGTTTCTGCGAGCTCTTCGGGTCCGCGACGATAGCTTGCAATCGCTGACGGTCGCCAGACGTGACAGTAAAATGGATGCCGGTGCGCATAGCACAGACTCGCATGACACCGCACAATACGGAATCTCAAATCGGACTCTTTCGTTCCGATCAATCCACTAGAATTGCGTCCTCGGGGTGGCTCTGACACCAAAAGCTCCCGAACTGGCGATGACGTTCGCGATACGCGGAGAATGCCATCCGCAAGGACTTCCTTCCGACCGAGATCGATGCAATCCGACGGGCGTTGGGGCCGGCAGTGGCAGCGGAGGCAACCTCCCGGAAACTTTCCGGAAGGTCTGCGTCGGATGGCGGGGATACCCCCGACAAGATCGGCGCCGTCGCCGGCCTGCGGGCAATGCGATATTACCTGCTAGCGCCGCGCAATCCGTTCATCTAGCCCGGTTTCAGCCAACGCCCGCTGGTATTCGGTCTCACCTGCGGACATCGTGTCCGCAGGTCTATTATTGGCCTCATCGTTAGGCGAATGGGCGAACTCCGGTACTGGGCTCGTCGTTAGCCGGGTTTGGGCCAGCCGCCCCTTCAGTAAGGTCGACGAGAGGCCGCACATCGGAAACATGTTTCCGTTTTGCCGACCGAGAGTTGAGCCAGGGCATGCGGCCGGCCGTGGTATTCGACGAGCCTGGCCCGCACGTCTGAGGTTTTGGCTTTCTCGATAAACCCGACGCTGATCTCATCCATTGCCGTTTCCTTTCTTGGGCGACGCTGAGCCGGATGGGGGTGGCCTCCGGTTCCGACTACTCGATCGGCTGACCGGGGGCGGGGGTGTAGCCGTGCTCTTGCCGCTGGGAGATAACATCGAGACCGCCAAGCGCCTCGATCTTTGCTGCCTGATCCTGGAAAGCGAGGTCGTTTGCGGCTTCTGGGTCCACGACCTTGCGGAGCTCAACTTCACACATTGCCAGTGTCTCGGCATGCTCCGGATCGGCCGCCAAGTCCACGGTTTCATGAGGATCGGTTTCCAGGTCGAATAGCTGCGGCTCGTAGCCGACATAGTAATGATATTTCCAGCGGCCGACCCGTAACATGAACTCACCCGTTATCGAACCCGAAGCGTGGTATTCGCTGAGGACCGTACGCTCCGGAACGTCACCGGCAGCGACGGATAGCAAAGACGTGCCTGGTCTTGGGGCTTCGTCCGGAGCGTCCTCCTCCCCGGTACACTCGATGATAGTCGGGTAGATATCCACCAACGACACGGGCGCGGAGACACGTTTTCCCTCCGACACACTCGGACCGGCCATGATGAGAGGAACGGCGGTCGAGTCTTCGTACAGCACCGACTTCCCCCATAACCCCTTATTGCCAAGATTCTCACCGTGGTCGCTCGAGTAGATCACTGTGGTTGAGTCACGAAGGCCGCAGTCATCCAACGCTGCGAGAACACGGCCAATGCAGGAGTCCATGAAACTGCAAAGGCCGTAATAGGCGGCGACGGCAAGTCGGACACGCTCCTCATCAAAGTAATCGTCATAGTTCCAGATACGCCGTTGGGTATCGATCACGGGGTGTCGAGGGCGCTCTGCTGCGCTGTACATTCGAGGCATTGGCATCTCGTCTGGATCGTAGAGATCGAAATATTCGTCCGGCGCGATCAAGGGATAATGGGGCGTGACAAACGAGACATAAAGTGCCCACGGCTTGTCTGTATGCCGCGGTGCTTCTTCGTTGAGCCATCCGCTGGCCGCATCAGCAATGCTGCGATCGTAGTCGGAGTAGCTTGAGCCTCCGCGGCCCACTCGCTCAGCGAAGTTGCTGGCCGTCGTTCGCCGCGACATGTCTTTTCGCAAAAGGCCGCGGGCATCGCCAATTCCATCGACGACATGGAGAGGTAGAACTTCCTCGACAAAGCCGTTGTCATCGTCCGCTGACCGGTAGTGAAGCTTGCCGATCGACGTGACCTGATGACCCGAGTCCATGAGACGGTGCCCCCACGAGGGCCACTGGCCATCGTAGGGATTGCCGTTGTCCCAGCAACGTATCTGGTGGACGTAGCGGCCGGTGGCGAAACTTGCACGCGCCGGCACGCAGATTGGACTGTTGGTGTAGGCGTTGGTGAACAGCGTCCCGCGTTCAGCCAAGGCATCGAGGTTGGGCGTCTTCACAAGCGTGTTGCCATAGCAGCCCGCGATGTCTCGATTGTGCTCATCGGATGTGATGAACAGGACGTTGGTGGGTGACATAGACTCTCTTTCCAGAATGTACGATTAAGCTCGGTTCAAGGTGCCTGATGTTGGGCGACATGCGCACCACCCAATCGGCCGAACGTAGCTCCCCGCAGAACCGACGTGGCACCTATACCGTCTGCTGAGGGTGGCCGGCACTCGGAATCAGGTCGACGCAGTACAACCGACCGCCGCCGTTTCGCCATGTACAACCTCGGCTTCATGTACGACAACGGCCGGGGCGTCACCCAGGACTACGCTGAGGCGTTGAAGTGGTATCGCCTAGCTGCCGAGCAGGGACTTGCCGACGCCCAGACTTGGCTCGGCCTCATGTACGCCAAACGGTTGTTAGGCCTTGCGAAATAAGGCTGTATTCAGCGGTTTATGGCACTACACAGGAACTCTCGACGGAGATCAGAACTCAAACATATTTGGATGTTATCTGGAGGGGCACTATGGGAATACATCGAATTTTCACGGGAAACGACGGTGAAAGCCACATGGAGGAGCTACGATTAGAGGAGCACCCTGAATTGGGCGCATTGACCGATGTTTCCGAGGTCCGGGTCCAGGAGTTTGACGGAAGCAGAAATAGGGACTTCAATCCGCTACCCGAACAGCCCCGGAAGTTTCGGGACAAGTTCGAATCCATCCAGCGTCCTGAATAAACATTCTATAACAATGACTTAAGTGTGGCGGTGGACGCAGTCTGCTGCGAACCTGTCTCTGCGCCAATTCCCTGTTAAACAGGGAAAATAGAGGGAATTATTGCAGATTCGACCTTAAATCGGCGGGAGTGGGCCGTCTAAGGCTTTGATATCATAGGGAATCGAGACCCAATTCCCTACGCCACGGAACAGGGAATTATTATTGGCCTAACAGGGAATTTTCCAGGGTGAACAGGGAAATTCACTCGCCGAACAGGGAGCCGTTAACCTTGAACATCTATTCCTCCTTTGCTCAGCAGCCACGCGGTACCACGCTTAGCGATATTTGGAAGCGGAAAAAGGTTTCGTAAAGCAGCGGAACTAGCTTATGCCAGTGCAGGCACTTGTAGTTCCACCGCGTCACCTTTTACGGTCACATCGAATTTCTGTACCGGGCTGGGTGCGGTCGAGCGCCTGGATCTGCGACTTTTCGTCGACCGAGAGCACGATGGCGTTGGCCGGCGGGTCGACGTAGAGCCCGACCACATCGCGCAGTTTGGCGAAGCTGCGCCGGGCTCGGCACATGAGCCATTCGACAGACACGCTTGGGGATGCGCAGCCGCGTCTCGCCATCCCTCAATAATTCAACATCCGAAGAGGTGTGAAAGATAGACGTCGATCGCCCAAGCATGGGCGGCGGCCGCCCATTGAGAGAAATAGCCGAGGTCCGGCGAAAATCGCCGCCTCGTCTGCTTTGTCATCTCGTCCCTCCAGGTCGGCAGTTAATTTACCGCCTGGTCCGGGATCCGGGAGCAACGTCAGGATGGCATTACCACATCGTGCAGGTCTGTCGTTCGGGGTCGCCCCAGGGCCATCGGCGGCGGCATAGGGGCGACGGCGCCGACCGCACGCGCTGGACGGGCGTTGGCCCATCGTGATCCGGGGGGACGGAATGCGTTTTCTTGCCCTGGTCGCCTTGCGCTGCCTGTGCGGCACCGCCCCGGTCACCCGGCGCTCGGGCAAGAGCATGATCGTTGTCCGCCGCCTCGCCGCGCACAACCGCTTGCGCGACGCCGTCTACCACTGGGCGCGCGTCGCCGTGCAACGCGACCCAACCAGCCGTGCCAAATACGCGCCGCCCTCCGTGCCCGCGGCCACGGCCATGCCCGTGCCCTGCGATCCGTCGCCGACCGGCTCATCGCCGTCGCCTGTGCCATGCTCGAAAACCAGACCCCCTTCGATCCCGAACACCCAAGGCAACGCCATGCCGCGTAGCCGATACCCAGGGCATCGAGCGGCGGGCACAATAGCCGCCAAACTCCATTTACAAATGGTGGGGAGTCCCCCCCCCCAGGGTCGGGGTCGAAAAACAGTGGACGCGCGCGACGCGGTCGCATGGGCACTATCGTTGGCGGCTGCGTCGCGGCCGAGCGCGGTCGTGGGAGCTCCGGCTCTCGGTCCGAGCTGTTACGGCATCCCGGCACCCGCCCGAGCGCCGCGCCGAAACGCGGCCACGCGAGCCGTGCTGCTGGGCAAAAAAGTGTTAGGCTAAAATGCGAACCATGGTGAGATGGGAGGCACTCGTGTGCGACGAGAGAGCACTCCGTGACGCGGAGGACTACTTGCGCCGTCCGAAAAACCTGACCCGGCGCGAGTTCGCGGCGCTGTCGGTCGGGACGGGGCTGGCCATGCTCTTGCCGCGGGCCGCGAACGCGCTGGAAGTGGCGGCCGGGGATGTCGAGGTGTTGACGCCCGACGGCACGGCGGACTGTCACTTCGTGCACCCCTCGAGCGGCGTCCATCCAGGCGTGCTGATCTGGCCCGATGCGCTCGGCCTGCGGCCCGCCTTCGAGCAGATGGGGCGGCGGCTGGCCGAGTCGGGGTATGCAGCGCTGGTCGTCAATCCCTATTACCGCACCATGAAGGCGCCGGTCCTGCCGGAGGGCGCCTCGTTTCGAGACAAAGTGACGCGCGACAAGATCTTTCCCCTGATGCGCTCGTTGAGCCCCGAGACCAATGTGACGGACGCGAGGGCCTTCGTCGGGTTCCTCGACAGTCAGGACGCGGTGGCCAGCGATCGGAAGATGGGGACGATGGGATACTGCATGGGTGGCCCCATCACCATGCGCACCGCAGCGGCGCTTCCCGGCCGGATAGGTGCCGGCGCATCGTTTCATGGCGGCAGACTCGTGACCGATACACCCGACAGCCCTCATCTGCTCGTCGACAACATGCGAGCGCACTATCTGTTCGCGATCGCCGAGAACGACAACAGGAAAGACCCGGAGGCCAAGAACGTGCTGCGCGAGGTCTTTGCTGCCGCCGGGCTGCCGGCAGAGATCGAAGTGTACGCGGGCACCCAGCACGGCTGGTGCCCTCCGGATTCCGCCGTGTACAACGAGGCCCAGGCGGAGCGGGCCTGGAGCCGGTTGCTGGCCTTGTTGGAAACCGCCTTGGCCTGACGTGATGGGGCGAAAAGGGACTTGAACGGGGCGACGAATTGTAGGGGCTTCAACAAATCCTGCCCCGCACCAAAGAAAACGCTGCTAACGAAAGTGGGTTAGAGGGGATTTATCTGGCGCCCGCGTGAGACGCCACGGAAGGAAACTTTAGTCGTCGATTATCAGCCTAACTGAAACAGCACCACCCAATCTGAAGCGTAATAGCTCAAGCCCATTTACTCTGATGGTATGGACGCCCCCTACGGCTTCACGATGAGCCATACTGGAGTGTGTTGAACAACCCAGACAGAGGGAGCGTCCACGATGGATATTACGACAATTGGGTTTGATCTGGCAAAGACGGTGTTCCAGGTTCACGGTGCTGATGGTGAGGGACGACCGGTACTACGGCGGAAGCTGCGCCGCGGGAAGGTGCTGGCGTTCTTCGCCGGATTGCCATCCTGTCTTGTCGGTATGGAAGCCTGTGCCTCTGCGCACTATTGGGCTCGGGAACTGCAAGCACACGGGCACAAAGTTCAGCTGATTTCGCCTCAATACGTTCGTCCCTTCGTCAAAACGAATAAGAACGACGCAGCGGATGCGGAAGCGATCTGTGAGGCAGTGACGCGTCCGACGATGCGCTTTGCACCGGCGAAAAGCGCCGAGCAGCAGTCGGTTCTGATGCTGCACCGGGCCCGAGAGCTGTTGGTCCGTCAACGCACGATGGTGATCAATGCGCTTCGCGGCCACTGTGCGGAGTTCGGACTGATCGTCGCTCAGGGGGCGTCGAAGGTGGAGGAACTGGTTGCCATTATCGAAGATCCCGGCGATGTGCGACTGCCGCCTCTGGCACGCGAGGCGCTTGGCTCTCTGGTTGAGCAGCTCCGTTCTGCTCAGGCCCGGATCAAGCAGCTGGAAGTGACGCTTTTGGCATGGCACCGCTCCAACGAGGCGAGCCGCCGTCTTGCGACGATCCCCGGCGTCGGTGTCATCACCGCGACGGCGCTGGTCGCGACGATCGGCGATGGCGCACAGTTCCGCTCGGGCCGACAGCTTTCGGCCTGGCTCGGTCTCGTGCCCCGGCAGCACTCGAGTGGCGGCAAGGATAGACTGGGACGGATATCGAAGCGCGGGGATGGCTATATCAGGCGCTTGCTCGTGCATGGTGCGCGAACCGTGCTGCGCTGGCGCCGCGCCAAGCCGGGCACGGGGCCTGGCTGGACCGACCGGCTCCTGGCGCGGCGGCCGACAAACGTGGTGCTGGTCGCCATGGCCAATAAGGCAGCCCGTGTCGCCTGGGCACTGCTCAGGTACGAGCGTATCTACCGACCGACGCCGGCATAGCCAGCTGGCAAACCGGGATCAAATTGCGAGGGTGACGACGATTTGATGGCGAAACAGGGTTCCACCCGAGATCGGCCAAACCCGAGGCATTGTCCGAGCATCAAGCTCGTTAGTCTGACTGGGCGTCGATCTTTCGGATTCCATCAGGGCCAGCGGTCAGCGTACCGCAGCGAAAAGGCCGGATACATGACTGCAAGCTCTACCGCCGATTCAAATCAGTTTTCCCCTTGCAACACCGGGGGCGTCCATACATGACAATGCCCGCAACGTATCCACGTAGCCGACACCAGTTCGTGACTCGGCAGTGCGCCCAGACGACCGTTCTCCTCGCGCAGCGACTGTTTGCTATGTCCGCCGAAGGCGAATGGAGCGTGGACCGGACGCGGTGCCCGCCCGACTCCGTTGAGGGCGGCGAACAGGGTGGTCGTGCCATGCCGCTTGTAGTCGTGGGTCATGGTGCCAAGACGGCCCTTTTTCATCGGCAGGCCGGGCTGGGTGCGGTCGAGCGCCTGGATCTGCGACTTTTCGTCGACCGAGAGCACGATGGCGTGGGCCGGCGGGTCGACGTAGAGCCCGACCACATGGCGCAGTTTGGCGACGAAGTCGGGATCGTTCGAAAGCTTGAATTGCCGCACCCGATGCGGCCGAAGCCCGTGTGCGCGCCAGATGCGCCGCACCGAGCTGACGCTGATGCCGGTCGCCTTGGCCATCATGGCGGCGACCCAGTGGGTCGCCTCGGCGGGCGGGTCGCTCAGCGTCAGGGCGACCACCCGCTCGGCCACCTCCGGGCCGAGCGGCGGGATGCGCGATGGCCGTGTCTTGTCGCGCAGCAGACCGTCGTAGCCCTCTTGGGCGAAGCGCTCCTGCCAGCGCCAGACGCAGGTCTTCGACTTGCCGGTCCGGCGCATGATCCCATTGGTGCCGATGCCATCAGCGCTGTGCAGTACGATCCGTGCGCGCCAAACATGCTTCTGGGCGACGTTGCGGTCCTCGACGAGCGCCTCCAGACGACGACGGTCGGCAGGGCTCAAGATGATGCTGATTCCTGGGCGCATGAGCCAGACTCGCACACAGAGAGTCCGGCAGGAATCCCCCTCGGGATTCAAATGTCAGATCTTATCCACTAGTCGCCGATGCCGACCACGACAAGCGAACGGAACCGGGCCGTCAAACCCGTTACCGAGTACGGCGCCCTGGTGGTCTTCTTCGGTGCCTATGTCCTCTTCGACCTGATCACCGCAACCGCCGCACTGATGATCGCCACCGCGGCCGCGCTCGCGCTTTCCTACGCTGTCAGCCGGCGGGTGCCGCTGATGCCGCTGATCACCGCCGGGGTGGTCGGCGTCTTCGGCGGCCTCACCCTCTGGCTCAACGACGAGACCTTCATCAAGCTCAAGCCGACCATCGTGCAGGGGCTGATCGCGGCCGTATTGCTGGGCGGGCTCGCCTTCAGGCGTTCCCTCCTCAAGCCGGTCCTCGGCGCGGCCTGGCAGATGAACGACGAAGGTTGGCGCCGGCTCACCTTCCGCTTCGGAATTTTCTTCGTCGCGATGGCGCTCCTCAACGAAGCGGTCTGGCGTACCCAGAGCACCGATTTCTGGGTAAGCTTCAAGGTGTTCGGCATCATGGGGCTGACCTTCCTGTTCATTCTGACCCAGCTGCCGTTGCTGAACCGCCATCACATCGGCACCCCCGCTTCCGGAGCCGGCGGAGGCGAGAATTGATCGGCGCCGAATTCGTGCTATTTCACCCTGCACACCGCCGCCGCACAGACCACCGGAGCAGCTATGTTCATCCAGACCGAGCAGCTTGCGCCAATTGAACGAAATGACTGACGACAACTCATGAAGCGAGTACGGCTCTCGCCGACCCCAAACGGTGTCGGCTTTGGGATGCGCTGGATTACGTGACAGGCCCGAATGCCGGATCGGCGCCAAGCGCAAGATGGTAATACTCGGCAACGTCCGATAGATAGGCTAAATCCCTTCCGCTACTTCAACAGTTCGCCCGAGATCATCCGCCTCGCGGTCATGATGTATGTCCGTTACCCGTTGTCGCTGAGACAAGTCGAAGATCTCTTGTCCGAGCGCGGTATCGATGTCTGCCATGAGACGTATGTGGACGCCCCCTGCAGCGCGAGAAGGAATTTGAACAACTTGTGACATGCGGTCAGGTACTGTCGTATGTCCGGCCTCTGTGAAGCGGCATTCATGCGCCGCGGGCCCATATGGTGTTCGTGGATCGGATCCAAATCGGTGAGGCGGTATGCTTCACAGCCCTGCGTCTCATACTGGTTTTTCCGACCCCGTTTTTCTGACCTTTCGCCCCTATGTTGTCTTTCGTCCCAACCGCACCAACCGGGGTTATCCGCGCATCACGCCCTCAAGACCGTGTCCGCAGAGCCCGGCGTTCCAATTCTAAACAGCCTTTCTCTTCCGGGTAGCTATTCCGGACCAGCGGCAACCGCTGCTGGCGCCCGGTAGGTTTCCTTCTTGACCGTCGGCGCCCAGATGATGCGCGCCATCTTGTTCGCCAGATGGCGAGCGCAATGAAGCCCTCGATACCTTCGTCTGTTCCTCCGCCGCGCTGCACGGGCTGATCAGCATGGGGCTCAGCAGCCCGTTGATTAAGTCGGCGCCGTCTGATTCTCTGGTTCCCTGATTTGCAGGGGGATTCGCCGATGGCGGTGGGACGGCAGAAGGATGGTCAGGGGGACCTGATGGTGAGCTGGTCGGAGATGCCGCGCTCTCCGGGTCATGTGTTTTATGACCGCCTGCAGTCGGAGCTGATCGAGGGCGGCTTCGACGCCTTTGCCGAGGCGAGCTGCCGGCCTTATTACGCGGCCCGGATGGGCGCGCCCTCGGTGCCGCCCGGGCGCTATTTCCGGATGCACCTGGTGGGCTACTTCGAGGGCATCGACAGCGAGCGCGGTCTGGAGTGGCGCTGCTCGGACTCGCTTCCGCTGCGGGCGTTCCTGCGACTGGGGAGCCGTGATCGGGTACCGGACCATTCCTAGCTGTCACGGAGCCGCACGCGCCTGCCCCATGAAGTCCACGCGGCGGTCTTCGACTGGGTTCTGGTGCTGATCGCCGAGGCGGGGCTGATCAAGGGCGAGCGCATCGGCGTCGATGCCTCGACCATGGAGGCCAACGCGGCGCTGCGGAACATCGTGCGGCGCGACAACGGCGAAGGATTCCTGGCCGGCGGCACCGTAGCGCCGCTCGCCGAGTCGCCTCATAGGATCTACGGGGACAAGCTCGCAGCCGCCGGTGGCTCTTCTTTACACCGCCGCGGTGGCCCCATTTTACTCCGCCGTTGACAAATTCCCATTCCGCGACCTCATCTATAACTCCGTGTGGATGGGGTCTTCTGAAGGAACAGCGGGAATTTTCGGAGATCGATCATGCCAATTCTACCTCTTTCTCACCCTGAACCCTTCGCTGCAGTTCTCGGTGTGATGTTGCATCCCCTAAAAGAAGATCAAGCGAAATCTGAAGCGTTTGCCTCTCAGTATCTCGCTGCTCCACATAAGGAGTTTCATCGACGAGGAGGAGAGTTACCGTATTCCGACCTGAAACGTATTGCAGAAGGTGCGGGACAACCACTAACGGATTTAGAGAAGAGATGGTACCAAGCGACAGCAGCGGGTCAGATTCTTAAAACTTATTTCGGTCTGCGCTATACGGACCCCGGATTGGCTACGCTTAACAACGTAATGAAATTGTGGAAAGAGTCGCAGGCCAGCATTGCAAATCCGGTTCTCGCTCAAGTCTTCATGATTGTTGGTCCCGATATCGGTCGGTCGCTCACTTGTGGGGAGCCTGGGTGTTGAGAGACCTCCGATTTATGGAAAAGCCGGAAGTCGGATATGATTATGCAACGGATTTCCAGGCGTTTCTGCTGGAGTCGGAAGCCTTGCGCCACTGGGGCGAGACATGGACCCATTCGCACGCTAAGGCGGCACCACCGTTGCAAGGCGATATTTGGCGCGTTCCCGGAGACTGGAGGTCCCCCCAATGGACAGAAGGATGGCCTAATACGGGCAAGATAGCTGTATGTCAGATCCCGGACGAATACATGTCGGAGTTAAAATCCGCCGGAAGACCACGGAAGAAAGACAAATAAACCTGTCCAAAATTTTGTAGACGAATTTTTTCACTTGGATTTTTTTGGAATCCTTGCGCCTTCAAAAACTAATCTTGGAAGCCAAGAAATGGCAAGGAACCTTTCGTTGCCCAAGCCGGCAACTCCTCCTGGACATTCTCGGATTTGCGACCTGAACGTCGAGGTCCGGCCTGTATCAGATCTCGACGTGCGCACTCAAAAAAATGGGCGCACGCACTCAACAAAACAAATTCGTCAAATTATTGAATCCGTAAAGACTTTCGGTTGGACGAATCCAATTCTTATTGATGAAGAAAATCGTGTCGTTGCGGGTCACGGCCGGCACGAAGCTGCAAAGATGCTCGGCATGGATCATGTTCCCACGATCAAGCTCACTAATATGACCAGCGAACAGCTGCGGGCATTGTCATGTATGGACGCCCCCGGTGTTGCAAGGGGAAAACTGATTTGAATCGGCGGTAGAGCTTGCAGTCATGTATCCGGCCTTTTCGCTGCGGTACGCTGACCGCTGGCCCTGATGGAATCCGAAAGATCGACGCCCAGTCAGACTAACGAGCTTGATGCTCGGACAATGCCTCGGGTTTGGCCGATCTCGGGTGGAACCCTGTTTCGCCATCAAATCGTCGTCACCCTCGCAATTTGATCCCGGTTTGCCAGCTGGCTATGCCGGCGTCGGTCGGTAGATACGCTCGTACCTGAGCAGTGCCCAGGCGACACGGGCTGCCTTATTGGCCATGGCGACCAGCACCACGTTTGTCGGCCGCCGCGCCAGGAGCCGGTCGGTCCAGCCAGGCCCCGTGCCCGGCTTGGCGCGGCGCCAGCGCAGCACGGTTCGCGCACCATGCACGAGCAAGCGCCTGATATAGCCATCCCCGCGCTTCGATATCCGTCCCAGTCTATCCTTGCCGCCACTCGAGTGCTGCCGGGGCACGAGACCGAGCCAGGCCGAAAGCTGTCGGCCCGAGCGGAACTGTGCGCCATCGCCGATCGTCGCGACCAGCGCCGTCGCGGTGATGACACCGACGCCGGGGATCGTCGCAAGACGGCGGCTCGCCTCGTTGGAGCGGTGCCATGCCAAAAGCGTCACTTCCAGCTGCTTGATCCGGGCCTGAGCAGAACGGAGCTGCTCAACCAGAGAGCCAAGCGCCTCGCGTGCCAGAGGCGGCAGTCGCACATCGCCGGGATCTTCGATGATGGCAACCAGTTCCTCCACCTTCGACGCCCCTTGAGCGACGATCAGTCCGAGCTCCGCACAGTGGCCGCGAAGCGCATTGATCACCATCGTGCGTTGACGGACCAACAGCTCTCGGGCCCGGTGCAGCATCAGAACCGACTGCTGCTCGGCGCTTTTCGCCGGTGCAAAGCGCATCGTCGGACGCGTCACTGCCTCACAGATCGCTTCCGCATCCGCTGCGTCGTTCTTATTCGTTTTGACGAAGGGACGAACGTATTGAGGCGGAATCAGCTGAACTTTGTGCCCGTGTGCTTGCAGTTCCCGAGCCCAATAGTGCGCAGAGGCACAGGCTTCCATACCGACAAGACAGGATGGCAATCCGGCGAAGAACGCCAGCACCTTCCCGCGGCGCAGCTTCCGCCGTAGTACCGGTCGTCCCTCACCATCAGCACCGTGAACCTGGAACACCGTCTTTGCCAGATCAAACCCAATTGTCGTAATATCCATCGTGGACGCTCCCTCTGTCTGGGTTGTTCAACACACTCCAGTATGGCTCATCGTGAAGCCGTAGGGGGCGTCCATACCATCAAGTTAACTGATTGTAGGCTGTTTTCGGCATTTCTCCATGAGGCCAAGCCATTGAAATTGCGTAGAGAAGCCATCGACAATTTACAGATATTTCGGAGTGAATCCGGTCAACTTGACAAAGCTCGTCCGATGTCTGAGCGCGTTCGGGATCTCAAGGTTGAGCATCTCGGGATCTCGACCCTCAAGCCGTATGCGCGAAATGCCCGTACGCATACGAAAAAGCAGATCCGGCAGATTGCTGCGTCCATCGAGACATTCGGCTGGACGAACCCCATCCTGATCGATGAAGACCGGCAGGTCGTCGCGGGCCACGGGCGTCTGGCAGCGGCGAAGCTGCTTGGGTTCGAAGAGATCCCAGCAATCCGGCTGAGCGACCTCACCCAAGCACAGGTTCAGGCGTACGTCATCGCCGATAACCGCCTGGCCGAGCTGGCCGGTTGGGATGAGGAACTGTTGTCGATAGAGCTGAAGGCGCTCTGCGAGATCGACCTCGACTTCGATATCGAGGTCATCGGTTTCAACACGGCAGAGATCGACGGCCTTGTCCTCGGTCCCACCGAGCCCGACGACGATGCGGACCGGGTCCCGGAGATCGACGCCGACGCACCACCGATCACCGTCCCGGGTGATCTCTGGCAACTCGGCAAGCATCGGCTCCTGTGTGGGGATGCAAGGGACCCGGGTTCCTTCGAGACGCTGCTCGACGGCGAATTGGCCCAAATGGTGTTCACGGACCCACCCTACAACGTCCCGATCGACGGCAATGTCTGCGGACTTGGGCGTGTGCGACACAAGGAGTTCGCCATGGCATCGGGCGAGATGTCCGAGGCCGAATTCTCAAACTTCCTCGAAACCGTCCTGCAGCACCTGTGCACGCACAGCCGCGACGGCGCCATCCATTACATCTGCATGGACTGGCGCCATATCCGCGAGCTTGCTCGGCATCGCGGGCGACACCTCTGCTCCAACCTATGCCGAGCTTTACTCGGGAGAGTGGCGGCACCCTACATGTAGCGGTCATGGGCGTTAACCGGATATGCAAGGATGATTCGTTAGGACCTGATCCTCGATTCGGGATTACGGGAACGGCTGATCCATGAATTTGCCTTCATGTGTGACAAGTATCGCGCCGCCTCCAACCGCCTTCGACCGCTGCGAGTGGGTCCACGCCCACTTGAGGAACTGCGAGACGCTGTCGACCTGGTCGTCGTGCCGTCCCCGCGGGAAGGCGAGCAGTTCGTCCAGGAAAGTGGCGAGCCACGGGGCCTCTTTCGGCAGCAACACGTGACCGGCTTCGAAGCGCGGCGTTTGCGCTTCCATGCGCATCCACTTGTCGCCTTCCGGCACAATACGGCGCCAGGATGACGGCCGACGCCGAGTGCCGGTACTACGGGCGCGACTTCACCACCCAAGAGATGGTGGTGCTGCGCACGCTCATCGCCGCCTCTCCGCCGCCCAACCGCCATGCGCTGTCCAGGGAGTTCTGCGGGAGTATCCGGAATTTTGTGCTTTGGGCCATAGTGATGAAAAAGAAAGGAGCATCCTATGGCAATCGAGAAGGAACTATTGGACCAGCTGTTGGAGGGGCGTGATCCGGAAACGGTATTCACCCAGGACGGTCTGCTTGACGAGTTGAAGAAAGGGCTGTCGGAACGTGTCCTGAATGCGGAGCTCGACGCGGATCTGGACAGCAGTTTCGATATCGAGCCGGTCGGAGAGATGGAGGTTAAGGGCCGCACTGCACCTGTACGCGTCTACCGCCTCGTCGGGACAGTCAAAGCACTCGCCACCCAGGCCTAATTCCAACGGTCCTCAAGATCGATATGCAGGTGTCCGATCGCGCATTGAGCAAGGAAGGGAGTTGATCCACTCCCATTGATGTGGTGCACCCCGGTGTACGCACCACAGAAGAAGCACGCCGACATGGCACCGCCGCTCACATGTCTAGCTGGAAAAGTCGTCGACTGACTTACCACCGCACGCGGCGGCGATCCTGCGTTTGACGGATCGCAGCAAGCCCCTTCAGGAAATTCATCGGCAGTTGGGAGCAGACATCGACTGGATCGCGTTTCACCAGCAATTCAGCGCACTGTACGAGAGTCTCAACCAATACAATAAAACGACGATCCGCTATCCACCGGCGTAACGCTGCCGGTGATCGTCGCGTTCATGCCTAGATGTCCCAAAAATGTCTTGAAGATTCACGACGCGCGGCATCCCTGTCGATGCCAATATCTCGCAGCAAGTGATCACCAAGCGCGGCCAGCTGGTGACGCTGGCGTGCCCGTTCGTTCCAATCCCGCAGGACGCCGATCATTCTTAGTACGCCATTTGCAGCGTGGGCGAGCAGACAGGCTATGCTGACTCCGACGTCATGCCCACGCTCGGACCGCACCGAACCCGTTGCATTCGGGCCGAACCGCAGCCCTCGATCAAATGATCCCAAAGATGCCGTATGCCCATAGGAAAACTTACTCATTTCGATCATCCATCCCAAACCTCAAGTCATCGGCGAAAATTCAGTAAGATCGCCTTAGCTCGCAATTTCTGTGGGTTACCTATGGTCGGACGAGACGGATGACAAACGACATTTTTTCATGTATTGGATTATTTTTTCTTATTTGAAATAGTATAGGTTTGACAGTGCGCCGACTTCCGCCAATGAACACACTCCGCGCCTTCGAGGCCGCGGCGCGTCTGCTCTCTTTCACACGCGCCGCCGAAGAGCTGCATGTCACTCAGGCGGCAATCAGCCACCAGATCAAAGCGCTGGAGACAGCCATCGGCGTGCGGCTCTTTCGCCGTCTCAATCGATCGCTATTGATGACCGAAGCGGGCCAACGCTACCTGCCGGTCGTGCGGGATGCGCTGGACGCGCTGCGCGATGCGACCGAGGCGCTCACCCGGCAGGACGAATCCGGTGTGCTGACGGTGAGCACCGTGCCGTCGTTCGCAGCGACCTGGCTGGTGCCACGGTTGACCCGTTTCCGGGCCGCGCACCCCGAGATCGATATCCGCATATCGGCCACCGATGAGATCATCGACCTCGAGCGCAACGGCGTCGACATGGGCATTCGCTACGGCAGCGATAACCATCCGGGGCTGAGGAGCGACCGGCTTTTAAACGTGGAGCAATTCCTCGTATGCAGCCCGCGGTTGGTCAACGAAGGACCGCATCCGCTGCGAACACCCGAGGACTTACGTTACCACACACTGTTACACGACGAGACATCTGCCGATTGGCATCGCTGGCTCAAGGAGATGGGGGTCGCCGGCGCTGACGCGGCACGCGGGCCGACCTTCAACCATTCGAACGTGGTCATCGAGGCCGCCATCAACGGACAGGGCGTTGCCGTGGCACGCAGTGCCATAGCCGCCACGGCGCTCGCCGACGGCCGTCTGGTCAGGCCGTTCGACATCTCCTTGCCGCTTGATGAGGCATACTACGTCATGTGTCCGCTGGCGAACGCAGACCGCCCAAAGGTCAAGATCTTCCGCGACTGGCTGCTGTCGGAGGCAGACATCGAAAACGCACCCGGTTAGGTATGCGCCAACTGGCGTCTCAGTCGGCCGTTGAGGTGGATGGCTGCCTGGCGGGCGACCCGACGATTGCGGCAAGTTGATCTCCGCTTAGAGTTTCTTCTTCGAGCAACTGCGCGGCGCTATGGTTCAGCATGTCGCGGGGTTCGATAAGAATCGCCTCGGCACTATCCGATATAAATCCCATTCGTTGTACCAGCATTGTCAAGTTAACTGATTGTAGGCTGTTTTCGGCATTTCTCCATGAGGCTACGCCATTGAAAATGAACAAAGCAGTCATCGAATATTTAACGAGATTTCGGAGTGCATCCGGTTAACTTGACAGAGCGAGTCTGACAATGCTTCGCCGCCGCCGTACCGGATCAATGGGTGAATCGGCCACGGATATTGCGAGCCGGCATGATGGACAGGCAGGCCAACGGGCCGCTACGGTAAAGAGACTGACGTTCGAATAGGGAAAGGATGGCATGGCCTCGGCCCAGCCCGCCGTTATCGATAGGCCCGGCATGGACTTCGAAGAAGAGCGGATCGCTCTTGTCTGCGCCTTCCGCTGGGCGGCCCGCTTCGATATGCACGAAGCGGTCGCCAACCATTTCAGTCTCGCCGTCGACGAAACGGGAACGAAGTTCCTGATGAACCCGAGGGGCCGTCATTTCTCGCGTATCAAGGCAAGCGAGCTTCTGCTGCTCGATGCTGAAGACAAGGCGACGATGGTGCGGCCGGATGCTCCCGATCCCACGGCCTGGGCGCTCCATGGTGGCATCCACCGGCGCATGCCGCATGCGCGCTGCCTGCTTCATGTTCACTCCAGATATGCCGCGGTGCTTGCTTGCCTCGGCGATCCGACGCTTCCGCCTATCGACCAGAACGCCATGAGGTTCTGGGGACGCATAACCATCGACGAGGACTTCGACGGCATGGGTCTCGATGATGAGGCCGAACGCATCGCGCGGCTGGTGGGAGACAAGCCGATTCTGCTCATGCGCAACCACGGGGTGATGGCGATCGGCGAAACGGTCGCCCGGGCGTTCGACGATCTCTATTATTTCGAGCGCGCCTGCTCGACTTACATTACGGCCCTGCAGACCGGCCGGGAACTCGGCATCGTCTCCGGCCGCGTGGCGGCGAAGACAGCGCAACAATGGCGCGACTATCCGGATTTGAGCGAGGATCACTTCAGGGAACTACAGGAGATCCTTGATCGGGAAGACCCGTCCTTTCGCCGATGAGCGTGCCAGACACGGCGTTGTCAGGGCTGCGCCGCCAGATCTTCGGCTCCAGCTCCTGCAGCTCGATGCGCAGCCGCGCGACCCGTTCGCTCACCGCCCCATTCCGTCGGTCTTCCATTTACCCGACACCGTTAGGACCGGCATTGGCCATCGTCAACCGGCGCATTGCATGCTCAACATGACTGGAAGCTTCCGAATCCGGGGGCTAGATTCGTCCAGCCGGCCCCGATTGCCACTCCGTCTCACACAGCTGCCGATGACGCGCCTGCTTCTCGCCGCCGCCCTGGTGGCGGCCTTCTCTCTCTCCCCGTTGCCGACAGCCGCGGACGCGCGTTTTGCCCGCCTGTCCGAGCCCGGCATTGTCGCCATCCTGCGCCACGCCTTCGCGCCGGGGACCGGAGACCCCGCATCGTTCGCGCTCGACGATTGCGCCACCCAGCGCAATCTCGACGCCCGGGGCCGGAAACAGGCGCGAAAGATCGGGGCGGCGATTCGCGCCGCCGGCGCGACCGTCGACCGGGTCGTCACCAGCCAATGGTGCCGCTGCCGCGACACGGCCCGATTCCTCGACCTCGGCCCCGCCGCGGACCTGCCCGCGCTGAACTCTTTCTTCCGGAACCGGGACCGGGCTGGCCGGCAGACCGCCGAACTCCGGCAATTCCTGCTCGGCCTGCAGCCCGGGAAAACCGTTGTCCTGGTTACCCATCAGGTGAACATCACGGCGCTCACGGGCCGGATCCCCGCCTCGGGCGAGGTCTTCTTGCTCAAGATCGGGCGCGACGACACGATCTCTGTGGTCGACGAGATCCTGATCGCCCCCTGGCGCTGAGATCGATCCGGCCCGAATCGCGTTCGTGCTTGCTTGCCCGGAATGGCCGCGGGCAAAGAAACAAAGTCTGCCCCGAACCCGTACCGCCGGAATACACAACTCGCGATCTACGGCACTCTTGTGTGACGCCAGTTAGTCGTCCGCCGTTTTGCTCGGTCGTACACCTTTGAAATATGTTGACAAATAGGTTTCTCTCAGACCCACCACTTCTACCTATCCAGTGAACCGAAATCGTATAGTAAGCGGATTCTATCTATATCCAGTCGCAGCATGTCCCCTGTTGTCCGTAACCATTTGCGACGTTGACTGATGCGCCAGTTGATCGGACCACGTTCTCCCCACGCCCATGTCACGAGTGCAAACGAACAGCGGCAAAGCCAATCAATTACGACATCCTGAAAGAAACAGGCGACGCTGCTTCAGATCCACCTCACTCGGCTCCCACAATACCGTCGCCCGACGACGTTCCAGCCGCTTCTCCACAGCTGAGTCGGGAGACAGTTTGAAATCCAGGCCCGTCAGCTCCTCGATTTCATCAACCGAAGTTAGAAATCTCGAATGGCGATAGTCCTTTCTCGATTCAAAATACCCTGGGCCCAATTGTGGATACAAAAACGCAAGAACTTCGGGAGCATCTCGATCTCTCTCCTTCGCCACGCTTCTCTCCTGCTCCGTTTTCTCGCGAACAACTACCTTGAAGGCCGCGTCGGGGACCGCCACCTTCCGTTCTCCTTCGTCTCCTATCCATGCAAGAGTCGTCTTCTTGTAGAAAACTGGACCCTGAATTGCCCAGATTTTTCCGTACTTCTGCGCCCATGCACCCGTCAGGAATTCCAGGTTCTGCCATATCCCCTGGTTGAACTTCGGCCTCTGCGGGATTGCATTCAGTACCGTATGCGTATTGTAGGCTGCGTCCTGTCCAAGCCTTTCGACGAGCAGCTTCATCGCCATGTGACCTCGATCGAACCCGCTGCTCCGGTAGCTATCGTCATTCGGGGCGACGCCGGTCTCGAACAGATCCTCATCGGTAAACCATTTCGGCCGGTTACGAAGCGTATCGAGACACCAAGCGGCGGCGTCATCCTGTACCGCCTTCGGCGGCTCCCAACTCCTCAGTTCCTGGCTTACCCAATGCGGCACACGCAGCAGATCGCCACCCGATCGGCCGTCATCGTCATCCTTGGAATCGAAGCTCACCACGAAACCCCGAAACACGCGCAATATGTCGGGTTTCGGGGCAAACCGGTCATGGTCGTAGCCCTTCGGGGGCTCCTGAACCGGCCGGCCTCCAGCCAAACTCGTTGACGCAGCGGCCAGGAAGACCGGAATCGACAAGACCGCCAGAACCAATCTCAACCCGCTCATCCCTGGTCCGCCTGTCTCTTGCCGCTGAAACGGCGCGCGAGCTCCTCGCTCAACGACTCGAATGCCGCATAGACCGGTTTCACACCCAGTCCGGCGACAAAAGCAACCGTTGCCGGGCCGAGGCTCGCATCTCCGAGCACGACACGCTCGGTGAAGTCGGGAAAGATCAGCACCACCGCCACCACGCCGAGCATGGACCCGAGGAAAATACGCGTGACATCGCCCCGCATGCGGGATTCTTCATAGGCCAGTTCGAACAGCTTGTCCGATATCCGCTTGGTCAGGAAGATACAGGCCCCGAGGCCACCCCATAGAGCGGGTGACAAGAGATTGGAGAGCGTCGTGCCGATCAGGTGACCCAAGCTACCAATCCAGCCCAGCGTCGTGGCGTCCGATACACCGCCACTCCAATGCATCAACAGTTCGAGTAACAGGGCAAGAACAAAAAACAGGATACCAATGCGTATCGGCCGATCCTTGGGCGATCCGAAACGCCAGAATCTGGTGTTGCCAGCCAATTTGGTATCGAGAATTGTGCGCCCATTCACCCCGCGGTCCTTGTACGTCACCGCCGTTACCTTGGCATATGCGGTCATCAGTTCCCGCCATCCGCTCGTGGACGGTTCATCGACCACCTTCGCTATGGCGGCCAACAGCTCCTCGTGCAGCTTGTGATTGTCGCTCGACAGCGCATCGCCGTGACGTGAAACGTAGAGGGCCAGCGCCCGGGCTTCTGCGATCAGATCTTCCAAATCCCGCCCCGGCTTCACGTCGTCGGGCCTGGCTGTCGGTATTTTCGCCTCCGCAGCCGGTTTTCCCGCCTCGACGGCGCCAGCGGCCGCTCCCGATGTCCTATCGTTCACAACCCCTCTCCCCCGTCCACGGATTGCATTGAACCAAATCGCGTCATGGTCTCCCGCCGGCCGATGCTGACCGCATCCCTACTCCGATTACCCGGGCAAGCCCAAATTGCATGCCTCGCCCGCCGGTCAGTTACCGAGCAATCCGTGGCCCGGCAGAAGATCTCTCAGCACGTACACGCGATGCGCTGCTGCCGCCTGATAGAACTGAAACACGGGCCTTTGGAACACCGCTGACGAACTGGCCAGATCTTCAGCAAGATGCTCGCGCTGCTCGTTCCAGTCGTGATCCTCGTAGTTCGGGATCCGCTCTCCGGACCCTTCATGCAGATCCCCGCTCCCGGCAGCCTCTTGCCAGTACCCTACGCGCTCCGCCTCCAGCCCAATGATCCCGATAGCTACTACGCCAACCGCGAACTCGTTCCTGGCGACATGCTCGATGACGTGAACCGGGCCAAGATCGTTATCACCAACTACCACGCCTTCAAGCTGCGCGAGCGCATCGCCCTGTCCAAAGGTGGGCGCCAACTCCTGCAAGGACGTGGCGGCGAGGAACTGAAGATGTTGGAGACGGAAGGCCAAATGCTCCAGCGGGTTATGCCCGGCTTGATGGGCATGAAGAACATCCTCGTCATCAATGACGAAGCGCACCATTGCTATCGGGAGAAATTCAAAGACGCCGACGATGCAGATCTGAAAGGTGACGAGAGGAAAGAGGCGGAGAAAGCCAATGAGGCAGCACGCCTCTGGATTTCGGGCCTTGAAGCAGTGAATCGCAGGCTCGGCCTTAGCGGCGTCATTGATTTGTCAGCAACGCCATTTTTTCTAAAGGGTTCCGGTTACGCCGAGGGGACGCTGTTCCCGTGGACGATGAGCGACTTTTCGCTCATGGATGCTATCGAGTGCGGCATCGTCAAACTACCGCGCGTCCCTGTCGCAGAAAATATTCCTGGCAACGAAATGCCGATGTTCCGAAACCTCTGGGAAAACATCCGAAAAGACATGCCCAAGAAGGGGCGCGGCAAAGGCGAAGAACTCGACCCCCTTAAACTCCCTACGCGCTTACAGACGGCGCTTCAAGCTCTCTATGGCCACTACGAGAAGACCTTCGAGCTTTGGGACGAACGGGGCATCAAAGTTCCCCCTTGCTTCATCGTCGTTTGCCAGAACACAGCCATCTCGAAACTTGTTTACGACTTCATTTCCGGTTTTCGTCGCAAAAACGACGACGACACGACCAGCCTGGTGAACGGACGCCTCGCCTTATTCCGCAATTTCGACGAAACTACTGGCAACCCTCTCCCGCGTCCGAACACGCTCCTCATCGATAGCGAGCAACTCGAAGCCGGCGACGCGCTCGACAAGAACTTTCGCGGCATGGCGGCCAGCGAAATCAAGCGCTTTCGTCGCGAGATCGTAGAGCGCAGCGGCGACCCCCGTGCCGGCGACAACATCACCGACCAGGAGTTGCTCCGCGAGGTCATGAACACCGTCGGCAAGCCCGACCAGCTTGGCGGCGCCATCCGTTGCGTCGTCTCCGTATCGATGCTCACCGAGGGCTGGGATGCCAATACCGTCACCCACGTTCTCGGCATTCGCGCCTTCGGCACCCAGCTTCTGTGCGAGCAGGTCATCGGCCGTGCCCTACGCCGCCAATCTTACGAAGTGAACGAAGAAGGGCCTGACGAAGGGCTCTTCAATGTGGAATACGCCGATGTTTTCGGCATCCCCTTCGATTTCACAGCGAACCCGGTTGTCGCCCCGCCACAGCCACCGCGGGAGACGATGCAGGTCAAGGCCATGAGTCCCGAACGTAGATATGAACCTGGAGCATCTAGCCGACATGCGGCCCTCGCCCCAGGGGCCGGCCTCGAAGGCATCCAGCGCCGCCAGGCCGGCATCGGCGTCCTTGGCCCGGTATACGTCCCTGAGCGCCTTGGCCACATGTTTTCGATCCTTCCATGACGCAAAATTCATGGAATGGCGGATCAGGTGGACGATACAGGTCTGAACCACAGTCTCGGGGAAGGTGGCGTTGATCGCCTCGGGGAAGCCCTTGAGACCATCGACGACGGCGAGCAGGATGTCCTGCACGCCCCGGTTCTTGAGCTCATTCATGACGCGCAGCCAGAACTTGGCGCCTTCGGTCTGCTCGATCCACAGACCGAGGATCTCCTTGGTGCCATCGGGAAGAATGGCGAGGGCGATATACACCGCCTTGTTGCGAACGAACCCCTCGTCGCGGATCTTGACCCGGATGGCGTCGAAGAAAACGATGGCGTAGCAGGCATCCAGCGGCCGGTTCTGCCATTCGCTCACCTCCTCGAGAACGGCATCGGTGACCGTTGAGATCAGGTCCGGTGAGACCTCTATACCGTACAGCTCCTGAAGGTGACCGCGGATCTCGCGGACCGTCATGCCGCGGGCATACATGGAGATGATCTTCTCGTCGAAGTCCGGGAACCGGCGCTGGTATTTAGCGATCAGCTGCGGATCGAAGGTGCCGGCCCGGTCACGTGGAATATCCAGCGTCACCTTCGACGTACCCGTGAGGACCGTCTTCTGCGATCGGCCGTTATGGCGATTGGTTTTTCCATCCGCCGTTTCCGCATCGAGATGCGCGTCGAGCTCCGCATTCAGGACACGTTCCGACAGCCCTTTCTTCAACTCGTCAAGCAGACCGTCCTGGGTGAATACCGTTTCCGGATCACGCCCCTCCAACAGCTGGTCCAATAGTTCCTTCTCGATTGCCATAGGATGCTCCTTTCTTTTTCATCACTATGGCCCAAAGCACAAAATTCCGGATACTCCCGCGCTTCTTGCCGCGAAGCTTCGCCAGACGTAGCGCCCAGGCATTCAGCCAGTTCGGTCCCGCGCGGTTCAGCATCACCGTGGCGGCTTGATAGAGCGCCGCGCGTAGACCGGAGTGCCAACCTGCCAGACGACCGGTCGCCATGGCTTCCATGGTCCATGAGCGAGGAACGCAGGCGCGCCCTGATGGCGCCAGGATGACGGCCGACGCCGAGTGCCGGTACTACGGGCGCGACTTCACCACCCAAGAGATGGTGGTGCTGCGCACGCTCATCGCCGCCTCTCCGCCGCCCAACCGCCATGCGCTGTCCAGGGAGTTCTGCCGACGCATCGGCTGGCTCAAGCCCGACGGCGGACTCAAGGACATGATGGCCAGGGTGACCATGCTGGCCATGCACAAGGACGGGCTGATCGTCTTACCGCCGCCGAAATGCCCACGCCCTCCGCGCCGGCCCATGGTCTTCGGACCGGACACCGAACCGCCGCCGTCCCGGCGCCGACCACCCTCGATGAGGTCTGCCCGCTCAGCCTGCGGCCCGTCGCGCGCTACACGCGCGAGGGTAAGCGGTGGAACGAGTTCGTCGCCCGCTACCACTACCTCGGTTACAAGACTCTAGTCGGCGCACAGATGCGCTACGCCGTCCACGACCGCCACGGCGCACCGCTCGCCATGCTCGGCTTCAGCACGGCGGCACGCAAGCTCGCACCCCGCGACAGCTTCATCGGATGGACGCCGCAACTGCGCGAGAAGAACCTTCCCCTCGTGACCGACAATCCGCGGTTCCTCATCTTGCCCTGGATCACGATCCCCAACCTGGGCTCGCACATCCTCTCGCTGGTCCGCCGGCAACTGCCCGACGACTGGACCGAGCGCTACAACACCACGCCCGTGCTCATCGAGACCTTCGTCGTGACCCCGCGCTTCACCGGCGCCTTGTACAAGGCGTCCGGCTGGACTCTCGTCGCCACCAAGGGACGGGGCCGATACGACCGACACACCAGACGGGATCAACCGAAGAAGGACATCTGGCTCCGACCCCTGCGGAAGGACTGGCGTCGCACTCTCAACCGGTGAGATCAGGGTCCTCCGTCACCCCTTGCGGCCCTTCATCACGCCGTGACCGAACAAAAACCGCCTCGTGAGAAGTCCGGGACCAGGTAAGCGTTCGTTCAGACCGTGCTGCATCGAATTGAGCATGGCGGTGAACAGCAGCAATGGCAGCAAATGGGGCGGGTGCGCGCTCGACCTCATCCGCAGGTTGGACGATTCCACGGCTTGGCCGAACAGATACGGGACCAGAGCGCGAATACAAAATTCGCGCTCGCACTCTCGTGTTGACCATGTGTTGACTGAAGGATTTTTTGACAAATACAGTGAATCATAAACCCCTGAAAACATGTTTGTTTTAAGGGGTTTATGATGGTTGCGGGGGTTGGATTTGAACCAGCGACCTTCAGGTTATGAGTTTGAAATTATCGTCATGACACACATGCGCTGGAGTGCGCTTTAGTGCGATAAACTGTAGCTTTATGGACCTTTCGAGTGCGCAGGGGTGCGCTTCAATGCGCCTTGACTTGCTCTCTCTAGGTACCTATAAGGTGCCTGATATCCGATTGCAAGGGGATAAAGCGCGGTGGCCAAAATTACCAAGCGCACCGTCGATGCACTGGCCGGCCAAGAGCGCGAACGCGTTGTCTGGGACGACGACCTCAAAGGATTCGGGGTGCGCGTTCACCCCACCGGACGCAAGGTCTATATCGTCAAGACCCGCTATCGCGGCCGGGTGATAAAGATGACCATAGGCCCCCATGGCGCCGTTACCCCCTCCTATGCCCGCGTCCGCGCCGCCGAGATCATCACCGACGCGAGAGCGGGAAAGAACCCCGCGGGGCGCAATGCCGACGCGCCGACCATGATCGCGCTGGGGAAACGGTTCCTGAAGGAATATGTCTCCACCCATTGCAAGCCGAGCACGGCCGAGGAATACCGCCGCTCAGTCAAGCTGTTCATCGATCCCCGGATCGGCAGGTACCGGGTGCCTGATATTCAGAGGAGCGATATCGCGGCGCTCCATTACGATATGCGCGACACGCCCTATCAGGCCAACCGTACGCTTGGGGTTTTGTCCAAGATGTTCAATCTGGCGGAGCTGTGGGATCTCCGCCCCGACGGCTCGAACCCGTGCCGGCATGTGAAGCGATTCCGAGAGGAGAAGCGCGAGCGGTTTCTATCGGATGTCGAGTATCAACGTCTGGGCGCAGCCCTGAAAGATATCGAGGTGGACGGTTCGGAGACGGCCTCAGCCATCACCGCGGTGCGGTTGCTGATGCTGACCGGGTGCCGTCTATCGGAGATACAGAAGCTGCTCTGGGAGCATGTCGATCTGGAGGCGGGTGAGTTGCGCCTGCCGGACTCCAAGACGGGCGCCAAGGTGGTGTATCTCGGCGATCCGGCGATCGCCGTCCTTGAGCGCATCGACAGGCGTGACGGCAACCCCTGGGTAATAGCGGGGCGCAAACCGGGAAGTCATCTTACTGACCTGCAACATCCCTGGCGGCGCATCCGCGCGCGCGCCGCGCTCGACGATGTACGAATTCATGACTTGAGGCACTCTTTCGCCAGCGGCGGGCTGCTGGTCGGCGAGGGTTTGCCAATGATCGGAAAATTGCTCGGCCACACCCAGGTCCAGACTACCGCCCGTTACGCCCATCTCGCTAACGATCCGGTCAAATCCGCTGCCAATCGGATTGCGAGCAGAATCGCCGAAGTCAGCGGGTAAGGCGGTAAAATCAGCGTCGGCACGATTCTCTATCTATTCTCAAGCAATATCCGTCCAGGGCTGCGCTCTTCGAATATATCGAGATTTTCTATAACCAACGACAACCCCACTCGAGCAGCGGCTACCGTACGCCGGCACAGGCCATGAGGGACATGACCATCCTCAGGCCGCATAGATGAAGAACCACCCGGTCCGGATTTTGGGGTTATTAACGTCAGTCTGTCCGGTTCTCGAAGTAGGCTCCAATCATGAGAAAGCTGTTCATGGCCATCTCCACGTTGGCCGCAATGGTAACGAGCGCGTCCGCCCAGGAGACAATCCCGGTCGGCGTCATTTTCGGATTTACCGGCCCAGTCGAATCCCTGACGCCACCGATGGCCGCCGCGGTAGAGCTTGCCGTAACGGAAGTCACGAACTCTAAGCTCCTGCTCAACGGCGCCACTGTCGCCACGGTGCGGGCGGATTCGACATGCGTCGATTCCGCGGCAGCGACTACCGCCGCCGAGCGTCTCGTCACCGCAGACAAGGTCAAGGGCATCATCGGCGGCGACTGCTCGGGCGTCACGGGGGCCATTTTGCAGAGCGTGGCGCGCCCGCACGGGATGGTCATGATCTCGCCGTCGGCGACGTCGCCCTCCCTCTCGACGGCCGAGGATGACGGGCTCTTCTTCCGCACCGCACCGTCCGATGCGCGCGGGAGCAAGATCATGTCCAGAATACTCATGAAACGCGGCATCAAAGACGTTGCCCTGACTTATACCAACAACGATTACGGGAAGGGCTTCGCCAATGCGTTCGCAACCGCGTTCGAAGCTCGCGGCGGCAACATTACCATCAGCCTTGCTCACGAAGACGGGCGGGCCGACTATTTGGCCGAGGTTGGCACCCTGGCATCGGCTGGCGGTACGGCTCTCGTGGTCGCGGGCTACGTGGATCAGGGCGGTCTCGGAATCATTCGTAGCGCGCTCGATACCGGCGCCTTCGACCTATTCGTCCTCGGGAGCGGCATGATCGGGGACTCCCTCATTGAGAACCTCGGCGCCGACCTCGAGGGGTCATTCGGCCAACTTCCCGGTTCCGACACGCCGGGCGCAGCGCGCATGAAGGAACTCGGCGAGGCCAACAACCTGAATGGAAGCGCACCCTATGCGGCAGAGTCCTATGATGCTGCCGCTCTCCTGATGCTTGCAATGCAGGCTGCCGGTTCTTCCAATCCCGCGCTCTACAAGGAGAAGATCATGACCGTCGCCAACGCGCCGGGTGAGAAGATCTACCCAGGTGAGCTCGCAAAGGGGCTCCGCATCCTCAAGGACGGCGGCGAGGTCGACTATGTGGGCGGCTCCGCGGTAGAGCTGATCGGTCCTGGCGAATCGGCCGGCAGCTACCGCGAGGTCGAGATCAGAAACGGCGAGTTCGTCACGGTCCACTATTGGTAGGCGCCCGTCGATGACGACGGGCCGGTGTCCCCTGAGCCCGGGAATGTACGTCGAGCTTGTGAAGCGTGCGTGGGGCGGCGGTGTTTCGTCGTTTCTGGAGGTCGTCGAGGCGGGGTGCCAAGGAAGGCTCACACATGGGGAATCCCGATGAATAGGACGCCGTTCGTGGGGCGCGCGGTCTGGATGCTGCTGGGCGCGGCAGGAATATTGCTAACCGGCGCGGCAGCGGAACCCGCGGTAGCGCAGTCGGACAGACCCAATGCTCTCAAGATCGGGCTGCTAATGGATTTCAGCAGCGGCTCGACCGAAGCCGCCAGGGACAGGCAGCGGGCGTTCGACCTCGCGATCAAGCATGTCAACGACGGCGGCGGCGT
The DNA here is from genome assembly GCA_965261735.1 of Alphaproteobacteria bacterium. GTDB lineage: Bacteria > Pseudomonadota > Alphaproteobacteria > SHVV01 > SHVV01. The sequence goes on along the minus strand of OZ253470.1, from coordinate 1,948,622 downwards.
GTTCGGCCGAGCCGTGTCGGTCGCGGTCGGCGACACCACAGCCAACCCGGAGACGGCGGTCGCGGTAGCGCGACGTCTCGTCGAGGTCGAGGGCGTGCATGCCATCGTTGGCCCCAACGCCAGCGCCAACGCGCTGCTGATCGCGGAGGGGGTGATCGGCCCGGCCGGAGTCCCCACCATCAGCTTCTCGGCCACCTCCCCTAAGCTGACCGCGGCCACCGACAACGACTTCCTGTTTCGAACCGCCCTTTCTGATATTTCGCAGGGACCGGTCCTTGCCCGCGTCACGCGCGAGCGAGGCTTCAACAATGTCGGCCTGCTTTACATCGACGACGCGTGGGGGCGGGGTCTTGCCCGCACGTTCGAAGCCGCCTGGGACGGCGCAATCAAGGCTGTCGCGGTCGAACGCGGCCAAACCAGTTTCCTCGCCGAACTGCGCGAGTCGACGAGCGAAGGGGCACAAGCCTTAGTGGTGATCGCCTTCGAGACGGCGGCGGGGATCATGGTCCGCGAGGCGATCGACAACGGCCTCTGCGACCACTTCACGTTCGGCGACGCCGCCAAACGGCTGAGACTGGTCCAGTCCATAGGCGGAGCCCGCCTCGGCGGCATGTACGGCACCGGACCCGCGACCGCGCCCGGTAACACGGCGTCCGCTGCTTGGGAGGCAGCGTACGTCGCCGAGTACGGCGCGTTGCCGGTGCTCGCCTATGTCAAGGAAACCTATGACGCTACGGTCGCCCTGGCGCTTGCGGCCCAGGCCGCCAACAGCGGGAATGGAGCGGCGATCCGCGACCGGTTGCGCGCGGTTGGAGGCGGTCCGGGCACGGTAGTGTCCGCTGGCCCGCAAGGCGTGGCCGATGCGCTCCGCATTCTCGCCCAAGGCGGAGAAATCGACTATGAGGGCGCCGCCGGCAGCATGGACTGGGACGAGAACGGCGATCTGCGCCGTGGCCACATCGGCATCTGGCGCTTCACCGGGGACGAACGGATCGAAGACATCGGCGCGGTGCCGTTCGGGCGATGACGTCTACAACCCGTCCCTGACCCCGCGCCGCCACCGTGCTTTTGGGCGGGACAAGATAATGGCCGCTACGGCTATCGCAAGTTCGCCGAGCTGCGCTGGGCTGGCGGCGGCACTACAAACGGCGTTATTGATGGTTGGATAGAACAGCGCCAACGCCGGAGTCAAAAAGCCTCGAAAAAGTCTGTGTTATCAGGGCGTGATCCAATTTCGGGGATCGCAATAGCCGAGAACGACATTTGCCGATGATTTCAAGATGACTTGCAATCCTTGCTCGGCACACTCGGCATCACCGCTGCGATCTGCGCCACGCCGCTGACCGGGCCTCGGCCTCCGAGCAGAACCAGTGCTCACCTTTGAAGGACTGATCCTGGTGCGTTCGTAGTAATGGCCGCCAGGCACATGGTAGATGCGTGCGTGCCTACCCGGTTACCCCCTTGCAGGTCTCCGACTCGTCGAGCACCCGGCCGAGCCGCCGGAACTCCTCGTCGGTCAGGAACCGCTCGCGCTTGCGCTCCCTGTACTTGACCACCAGTCGGCAGGGATTGCTTGCTTCCGGGATCTGCCCCTGATCCTCGGCCGCGTTGTAGATCCGGGACAGCGTGTCCTCCACATGGTGCCGGGCGAGTGCGAGGAGATCCTCGTCCTTCGGTTGCGGCCAGGGGGGCCATTGTGCTCGCGATCGCCGATTCCGCCCCTGTCGCGGCTGTCGCTTTTCCGGATTGTCCCCCGAAGAAACCGTTCTGCTGCCACCTTTCCGAAAATCGCAATAGAGGCTGACCGCGTTCTTCAGCGTCGCCGTGCCGTTGTACACGTCTCCTGCAATCGCGATCCCGTGCGCCGGCTCTTCCGGATTCAGGCGCTGCAACAGGCCGTCCAGTTCGTCGGAATCGTAGTGGGCGTCGAGATCGCCTTCATGTCGCTCTACTCTCCGGCAGTTGCTGATTCGACTGCCCACGGTGCCGGCGCTCATCCCCCTCTCGACCTTCAACCAAACCCTGAATGGCACCTCCTTCATGCCGCTCCTTCCCCCGCACCCGCTTCGATCCGCACGGGTCGGCAGCGCAATGTTCGCTTTCGTGCAATTCCGGCCCGCTTGCTGAGTTCTCTGCGGCCACTACGGCACCACGCTCTAGTCTCGGCCGGCAGAATTCCGTCTTCGCGTCGTTGCAAATGCCCGGTCAATGCGCACCGTAGCAGCGCTTGTATTTGCGGCCCGAGCCGCACGGGCAGGGCTCGTTGCGGCCCACCTTGCGGCCGAATGCCGGCGGATCGTCATGGACAGATGGGGCATGAAACCCGGCGCCGCCCCTGCCGCGCTTCCCGATTTGCCGGTACTTCGTCCAGGCGTTCAGATTGCGCACGAACTCCGGGACCATTCCGGGCGCAAGCCGGTCGAGCTCGTCCTCTGCCTCTTCCGTCAACTCGGACGGGCCGTAATAGAAATCGTTCAGCGCAACGATCATGCTGACCGACGCCGACGCCTCCTTGTCGTCGCTCAGTGCGATCTCCTCCCACGCATCCGGACGCAGCCGCATGGCCCGTTCGAAGCCGTCGATCCACGGTTCCCACAAGGTCTCGCCGCCGTTGGGGTCGATTTCCAGGACCGGTGCGTAATCCTCCGGATGCTCCGCCAGTTCCCGGGCGATCCGGTTGTAATGCCCCATCACCGCGGCAATCGTCGCCTCGGCCTCGGCGACATCCCCGAATTCGTGTTCTCCGCCCCAGACCTCCGGCAGCCATTCGGAGGGCGGGATCATCTCCGGGCAGACGATCAGGGCGGCGACATAGCCATCCAGCTCCGCGATGGTCATGCCGTCGCGTTCGGCGGGAATAGCGTTCAGCACGCCCTGCAGCCGGTCGAGTTCCGGGTCCGTGTCGGTCATGGCCCGGCAGTTATCCGTATGACATCGCGCCGGTCAACGTCGATCCCTGCTGTACCCCGGTACCGGCGGGTATGCCGGATTCCGCACCGCCCGTCGGATGGGCCAGCCACTCGTCCAGCTTCGACCAGCGCCGACGTCCCGAAGCGTTGCGCACCGCGATGGCGACCGCCTTTGTTATTCGGCGCGCAGGCTCGACGCCGATCGGCGCGCTAACACTTTGAGATCCCTTGATTCTGGGGGGTCAAATTTCGGGTCTGACTCAATCTTAATGATGGTGGCTTCGGGCAACAAGACGAGGCGAATTCTGAGCACATCCTGATCGGCACATCCCCAAAATCTGGCTCTGGAAGGCCTCCAGATTGTCGATCTGGCGTCCATAAGCCGCTGACATCATCGAGACCGCGACAGACCCAAATTTCCTCGCCGAATAACAGAATGGTCTGCGATTGCTGAGATGTTGAGCGACTACGCCGTCATGCGGGATCAGGCGCGCGCGTGCCAAGAGTGATGTATACCCCCGCTAAATCTTACGAATGATCTTCGTCTCTATGAGGGCGTGCAGATGTGCGCGCAGGCCCGTTGGAATGTGTCCGCCGCTGATCACGACGCCCGCCTCCATGTTTTTCTCGAGTGCGTGTCCGGTCAGGTTGGCGCTGGTCAAAAAAGCTATATTCCCGTCGGCGACAGCCACTTTCGCGTGAACCCTTCCTTCGGTGAACGGTGATGGCCGGCCTGTCCAGACATACAAGGCTGCCAGAGGTACACAGCTCCGCATCGTGGCGACAGGATCAACAGACAGGCTCCCGCCATGACTCGTGGACGTCTCCAGCAGAATTCGGACGTCGATGCCGCGAGCGGCTGCAGCGTTCAATGCGTCGACGACCGAGGAGACGTCATATGCGACGAAGCTGACGAGGAAGAGGTCGCTCTGCGCGTGACGGATGAGATCCAAAAGCACCTGCTCTGTGCGACGGGTGGCGACGAAGGGTGTCGTCGGGCCCGTCCAAACGAGTTCGAGATTGCTCTCGCGCTGTGCCTGTTGGCGGGCGTACGCCGCGCCGACCAAGATACCGGCCAATACATCGCCTGAGATTCCCGTCTGCTTCCAAGTGACGATTAGACGATCAAGTGCTGCGCGAGCAGCCGGCGTGGTCACAAGCTGGTGCAGGCTCCCATCTCTCTCGGCCGACAGCGAGCCGCGGACACGATCAGCAAGTGCTTCGATCCTCGACGGAGACAACAGGGCCACGAGGTCCGTAGCTGGGATCAGCATCGCTTCCATCAGACAGTCTCGAAGAATGCTGCATCGGGATTTTCGAGCGTCGGTACGACCAAGGACCGATCGAGGTTGCGATTTCCCCGCTCACATGAAGTTTCCGAGACGAACGAACAGGCGTGACACGCTGCGCCGTGAAGCGACTGATCCTTGCTCGGATCATGTTCTGCACAGAGGGGATCGGAGGCACAGATGTGGGCGCGGTCCAGCGCTTGGCGTAGAAGTCGGCCGAGATTTTCAGGCTTGCCGAGTTCTACCAGTCCCCCCAGAGTTCCATCGGAGTCTGCCGCAGCCGTGTAGATGAGAAATCCGGCTTGATCTTTGCCATCATCGACATCCGCATATATCCGCTCACGAATACTGGCGGCATTGTAGCCGCACTCCAGAGCCAGTTCCCGGATCAGCATGTGTGCGAGGGTATGTAGCATGACGAAGCGAACACCCGGATAACCCTGGTTCGGGTCGAGATTTCGCTTGTGACGCCATCCGCGGTGCCCCTGTTTGAGCCGAGCATCCAGCGCTTTCACGGGATCCTTGTCCGCCCAAGCCTTCATAGCATCGGCATCGAAGCGGATGAAAATGCCTTCCCCATGGACCTGCGTGGCCGGTACCCAGTTCGGCGCGGCGCGTGCGAGTGGTGCCCTTGGAGCTGCGTCATCTCCCGTGCCCTCGTCTGGGGACTCGACCCTCGTGAACCCAAGGAGTGCATTCACCTCACGAAGGCGCTCCAGCAATAGAACGCGTATGATCGCCGAACCAAAGCCCGAAGGAATGCCGACCATTTTGCTCATGAAATGCGGATAGTCGGTGGGCGGGTTGTCGGCCGTCAGCACATCCCATTCCGGCCCTTTGAGATCACTCTGCTCGACGGTCGATCCGCCATTGCGATGGACTTCTATTGCGGACCAGATATGCTCGTCGATGAACTGCTCGATGCCTGGCAGCTGAGCGGTCTTCTTGAGGGTCTTGATGACGAAGGCGACTTCGGCGGCGGAACTGACGTCTTCGAAGAAAGTCCAGCCGTCCGCGATCAGTTGCGCTAAAGGACTCCCTGTCTGCGGAATCGCGAGAACCGAGAGCGTAACGGGAAACCAGCCATTGGTCGCGCCCAGAAGGATTGCGCGGGGTTCCTCGCTGCAGTCGTCCTCAAACCGATCCACGTGCGGATGTCGCCCTCGGCAGCCCGGCAGATTATCTCGACCTGCCTGACCGAAGGCCTGCGCCATGTTCTTCGATGCGCCACAGCCGTCACACTTGACCCACAGGTTCTCGGTTTGCAGCGATGCGCCGCTCTCGAAGAATCTCAGCGTTGCTCGGCATGTGCTCGGCCCGCCATGAACGAACCAGTGCCACGCAAAGTCATCCAGATGCCCAGCACGACATGCCATCAGGAAGCGGGCCGGAACCGCATCGGCATCTCTGGCCCTTTGATTGTTGCTCGATCCTCGACAACCCTCATGAACGAAGCGCGTCGATTCCGGGCGGTACCTGTTCTCTTTCAGCTTGAACAACCCGGCATCATAGGGCGACAGCAGGCCGCATTTCACGCAGCGCAGCCATCTCGGGAAGGGCTTTACGGGCACGCCGATCAGCGCCGCCGCTGAAAAAGGATCTACGATGTCCCTTTCGCCGATAGGGGGCATACGCAATGAATCGACCTGGGGACCGAGCACGCTCCGGACATTGGCCAGCAACCGTGCCTCTTGTATCGGCTGACACCTGTCTTTCTCCCAGCGATCGATCCCCATCGTGACCACCGACATGTTCGGGAGGTCGATCAAGGCTCCTGGACCGTAGGTCCAAAGCAGCTGGCTCGGTCGGATTTCTCCTACGGGAGTTCTGCTCATTGCTGATCCTCCTCGGGCTTCGTCACCCGCGGTCGCCAAGTCGGATCACTGGTTGATCGGTTGTCCTCCATCACGAGCCTCACACCGGGCTCGACTTCGCGCATCGACATTGGGACGGTCCAGTCGGTCCAAGGCTTGATGCCCGGAGCTGAGAGCAGCGGATAGGCGGTGGGACCTGCGCCATGCTTCTGGTAGACGAGCGTACGGCCGCCAACGCCCGCTTCATTGGCCCATTCGTCGGCTCGGCTCTTCATCTCGGCTTCGGTCAAAGCCTTCTTCCCCGAGTCCTCGGTGACTTCCCAGGTGCGAGCTGCGACGGCGCCTATCGTTTCCAGCATCTCGTTGAGACTTGGACTGTTCATGGCGCCAGCTCCATCATTCGCCGCGAAGGGATCATAGGTGTGGCGCATGATCGAAAGCATCGCGCCGGTGAGCCCTCGATCCAGCGCTCGTGGTGAGAACGGGGTGACGGATTGGGCCTCGACATGCTGGTAGAAGGTCGCGTGGTAGTGCTCGAACGTCTCGTAGTGCGACAGGTCGCGAGGCCGCGCCCAAGTCAGCACGGTCGCCACGAGTCCCGGCGGCGTGCGGCCCACACGGCTGGTCGCCTGGATGTATTCGGCCGTTCCCTTGGGCTGACCGTTTACGACCATCACCCCGAGACGATTCACGTCGACACCGACCGACAGCATGTTCGTCGCAAGAACGGCATCGATCGGCCGGGCCTCTCCGGGCTTCCTGTTGGTCACCCACTTGCCTTGTGCCGGATCGAAGGTTCCTTCGAAGGGAACCTCGAGCTGATCGAGGTATCGCGGAATGTCCTGACTTGAGACGCGCGACGTCAGTTCGCTGATTTCCTCGACACGCCGCTGGGAGAGCCCCGGTCGGTCCACCAAGCTCATATTGACGCGGAACGAACGCGTCTGGACGTCGTCTTCCGCCAACCGCTTCATACCGCCGAGTTCTCGCAGCGAGTTGAAGTAGCCGACGAGCGTCATATAGGGGTCGGCCACCGGGCCGAACCGATCGAACAGCCCCTGCGCGGCGGTCAGGAACGCCGTGTAGGTCCTGATCAGCACCGCAGGACGCGAGCTGCCGGGTGCACAGACGCCCATATACCGCCGCCCGGGCTTTTCGCTGATCGGTCTCTGGACCGAGAAGAAGTTGTCTTCGATGTCCAGTCCCGAAGGTGGGAACACAGAGATCCGGCGCATGAACACATTGCGCACCTGATCATCGGCCCGCCGCACGGTCGCTGTGGAGGCGACGACCTTGGGGCGGACCTTCGTATCGTCCAGAGCCCAGCTGCTCAGCTCGTCGACGGCCGTCTCGTACAGACCGACCATAGTGCCTAACGGGCCGCTTATGAGATGGAACTCGTCCTGGATGATCAGTTCGGGTGGCCTTATCGCGCGAACCGGTTTCACGCTCGTGGCGGGATGTGCCCCTCTGGCTCGGTGCCCGGTGCCACAGTCGTGGTTCGGCCAAAGCAAGCCATGGCGTCCGCACTCGTGATCGACGCGGCCGAACAGGTTCCGCACCTCAGGGCGCCAAGCCATCATCGCGAACTTGTCCACGGTCGCGATCATCATCGTCGGCGGGCGGTGATAGATTTCCTCGTCGACGACCTTCACGGGAAGCCCCGGGTGAGGCTGGCCGCTGGATTTCGCCTTCGAGAAATCGCAACTACCGAGCTTGTCCCCGCAGTGGATCAGCGTCCTGCCGGCGATCCTGTCGACCTCAATGTCGCGTCCACCGTAGATCTCCGAACCGCACCAAGGGCAGCTGGTCAGTTGTGCAGGCGAAGCGATGCCCGCCTTGTTGCGGTCGTTGTTTCGAATAGCCTCGACAGCTTGGTGAGACGCTTCGGTCGTCCCCGGTGTCACACGATTGCCGACCCAGAGGCCGAGTGTGAACGGTTCCTTGCCCCACGTCTTGCCGTCTGCACGACGGATGACTTCCATCGCGCAGAGAAGCGTCGTTGCCCTCTGGAACTGCTGCAGCGTCAGCAGTCGCAGCGTGTAGCGCATGATGACGGTAAGGCCGCGGGAAGCGTCGAAGCCACCCAGATCTTTCTTCAGGCGGCGCATGGCCATGGCGAAAGCCGCCACGCCGAGATAGGCTTCGGTCTTGCCACCACCCGTCGGGAACCAGAGCAGATCGGCGAACGCCTCGACTGGCTTCGTCCGGTCCGGATGAGCCGGATCGGCGAGCGACGGGATCGACAGCAGCAGGAATGCCAGCTGGAACGTGCGCCACGATCTGTTCTTCGGCACGTCCAACGTGGTCATATCCACGGTCTCGTTTCGTCTGCGCTTCAGAGCGTAGATGCTTCGGACACGCTGCATCGCCATGGACCGGTTGGCGAAGCGGAACGCTTCCAGCGCTTTCGGATCCGCGAAGAGAGTTTTCATGCCCTCCCGAAGGCGGCGCAGGATCTCCTCGCAGCGCTCGATGACGTCCTTGCCCGGATCGTCAAAGCCGGTGATCTCGAACCCCAGTCGCGCTTTCTGCTCGCCAATCCAAACGGCGTAATCGTCGACAAGGCACGAGAGCGCCTCGCGCAGCGCGTCCGGCGCCATTTCCGCCAGTCGCGTCATGTCGAGCCAGCCCTCGTCGAGCATGCGGCGCATGGCTGGACGGTCCATCGGGTCGAGACCCGGGGTTTCCGTGACGGCGACTTCGTAGCAGGGGATGATTTCGGTTCGGACGAGATGCGCCTTCGTCGGATCTTCGAGGGTCGTCTCGGCATGGACAGACACCCCATGTCCAACCGCGAATTCCAGGCGGTTGCGATAGATGAGTGCGAGCCGGTCGCGTTCTGGGTCGTCGACCACGACCTCGTTGGATGGGCGGCGCCGGAACACCGAATTTTCGGTCTGGTCCTCGGTGGCTTCGACAGAGATCTCAGGTTGGAATAGCCAGGCCCGATCCTTGTTGTCGTCGGGTTCAAACTGACCGTTCACGAGGAACAGTGTGACGAGCCGTTCCCCCTTGTTGTTCGTTCGCACCGTGCCTTGCAGGCGGACGTCCGGCTGATCGCGATCTGGCGTCGATGGTTGGATCTGTCCGTCGACAAGTGGCAGCGTGACCACGCCACCACACGGGATGCGCTGCCAGACCCTGACCTTAACCTCCTCCTCGTGGCCGGTTGCGCGGTTCTTGCGGGTCTTGACGATGTCGTGCTCATCGTTGGGGACACGCTCGTAACGTCCCCATCGTGCATCGATGGTCAGTTTCTCGACGTCGAGCGCCACGCAGAAGGTGAGGCCCATGCTGGACGGGACCAGGGACTGATTGTTCGTGGTGTCGATCTCGTCGAGCGCATCGTCCTCGGGCTCCACGCGGCCCGATGCGCTCGCGAACTCGGCACCAGGCTCGTGAAGTGGCGCCGCCCGCTCGTCCTCGAGGTCACCAGCCTCCTCGGCCGCCGAGGCAGGCTCGACCCGAGCCGCCTGGTCGTCATCCGGCCGACGTGGCGCCAGCTTGCCGACGAGGTAGCGGTCGCGGACGCTCATGTCCTTGATCAGCTCGTGGGGTCCACCAGCGGGGCCGAGCAGATCGTCACGCACGGCGTGTTCGAGGAGGTCGCGGGTATAGACGACATCGTCGATCAGCGGCACCCCGTGTGGGTCGGCGACGCCGAGGAGTGGCAGGATGCGGAGAAACTCGCCCCATAGCAGCCGCGCGACCGGACCGGTCGGCGCGGTCATGCCGAGGGCCGCGAGCGGCACGGCTGGCTCCACGAGGTGCCAACGGTCGAAATGGAACGTGGCGCCATCGAGGTCCGAGCGGATGCGAAGGATACGTCCGACGATCGCGACGGCTTCATCGTGTCGCAAAACAAGCGCCCAGTCATCCGGAGCGATCGCGCTGTGATTGGTCGGGCCGACATCTACCCGGACCGTGTAAGGATTACTTGCATTTGCGGTTTTGCAGAGCCAAGCGCCTTCCGCTGATGAAAGGCTCAGAGAAGAATTAGTCATATAGAGCTACCCTTCATCTCCGTCGTCCTCAGGCAGAGAGCTGTCTTGGTCACCAACTTCCCCGAAGTTTCTTTCAAATGCCGATTCAACACTGGCGACATCAACGGAGTAGGCTTGGCAGATCAGCGTCTCGAGATCTTCAACGGCCTCTTCGTGGGAAATCGTCGATTCCAGGTCTTTAGGTATTGGGAAAGCTGATATCTGAGGCGGGCCAAATCTTAGGTAGCCTCCAGATAGAGCAAGGCCGCTATAAAGCCCGAAGTAGATGAGGGACCCAAGTTTTGAATTTAACACAGCGGTAATGGTCTTAAGGTTTATGCCATCTTTGGAGTCAATAATGATAACAGTAGACTTGCCAGATAAATATTCACCCTTTGAATCTTCAAACGCGACAGGTCGCTTGGCCATTCCAGAAATAATTATCTTTGGCTTCAACGCCTGATTACGTCGCTTTTCAGGGATAGCGGTTAGGTTGGCAATTGGCTTCGTGTAGCGCCGTTTCAGATATTGTACCGGCGCATCTTCCCATGTGACGCGAAATGGCCGAATGTTTCCGCTAACAACAAACTTGCTGAAGCCCGACGGGATTTCCTGCGTGTCAGATTCCTCTAGAGCGGAAATCAATTCGTATGCTTCTGCGACGGTCGCTGCGCCCGAAACTGAGGCTCTTGTACCTAGCTCGACAGTGTCAACCAGCGCAGTTTCAATGATTTCGGCGAAATCTGTTAGGATGAATCCCCAAAGACAGGACGGTGCATTCGCGAAGGCGGATTGCCTCACAGGCTGACGTGGACTCTTTTGCACCACCTCTACAAAAGCATCGGCGTGTGTCTTTAGGAGCCTAAGAACGAGCACGACTGGATACACGCTTGCCGAGAATACTCTGATTGATGAGTAGTCGGAGATTGATTGTATCTCGGCATCCCTCACAAGAATCTTCCTGAGAGATTCTGCATACTCAGCGCTAAGTATTTTATTTGGAACTATGAAGCCAACAGTGCCAGCGCTTGCGCTGACGTGCATCGCACGCTCAAAGAACAGAACGTAGAGGTCATAGCTTCCCGTGGCGGACTCGTAATTGCTCGCAAAAAACTTTTTTAGATTGCCGGTGACATCGGCATCAGACTGTACGACCGCGTTGACATAAGGTGGGTTGCCTATAACTGCATCAAATCCACAGCTGCCTATCATGAACACCTCTGGAAACTCCAAAGGCCAGTGAAAGAAATTCTCTTCCTCGTATCTTGATGGATTATTCTCTCGCGAGAATAGATCATCCGCATTGGATGCGAGGACCTGCAGTTCAGCTCGGAGCACACGGGATTTTTTTGAGAGATCAATAGATATTCTGAGTAACTTGTCCGCAACCAGAATTGGCCTCTGCAATACCGCTTTGGACTCTGTGTCGAGCGCAGACATTGCTTCCACATCCCGCATATCCCGGATGGGGATGGCCCTTAGGCGCATTCGCAAGGCGATCGCCTCTTCCACCGCCGCCTGGATACCCCTCCCGAACAGCCTGAGCTGTTTTGTACCCTTCGGCGTCATGTCGAGTTCGACGAGCTGACCGAGGTCGTGAATGCCGAGAAGGCTGTCGCCGCTGCGCAGGTTGTGGTCGAGGAAACCGAAGGGCCGCCCCTTGGACATCGTCGTCAGCCAGAGCGAGAGCTTGGCCAGTTCGACCGCGAGCGGGTTGCGATCCACGCCATAGAGGCATCGCTCAGCAATGAGACGCCGAGCGAGGATCGCACGCTCTTCGGCATCCTGCGTCAGGCGCTCGAACCCCGCGATATCCCCCTGTTCGACGATGCGGCCCTCGCTGTCGATCCGCCTGCCACTCTTCTCGGTCACCGACCAGGCCTCGACCAGCCGGTCGGAGAGCCAGCGGCAGGCCTCAACGAGAAAAGCACCAGAGCCCATGGCAGGATCGCAGATCTTGAGATCCAGGAGTTCCTCGGCGCTCTTCAACTCCCATTCCTCGGGCGCCTTGCCATCGGCTGGTCCACGATAGGCGACCGGCGTGAGGGTTTCCTCGACGATCTTCTCAGTCAGGCTCTTCGGCGTGTAGTGCGTGCCGCTCTCGCGCCGATCGGCGCCAAGGACGACGACGAAGGCGCCCTTGTGATGGACGAGCGGATAGCCCCAAGGGTCCGTCCGCAGCAGGGCTGCGTAAGGCAGGATGCGGTCGCGCAGACCGATGTCACCGCGGCAAACGGTGAGCAGGCGCGCGGCAAGACGGTCGTCGGTCGCCCGCTCCAGGGCGTTGCGAATGGCGGACTCCGAGCGTTCGCTCCGCTCCTTCAACAGTTCGGTGACCCTCGCCGGGCCGTCCAGGCGTGCCGACTCCATCTCGCCGAGCGTCACGCGCGGGCTCTTGGTCTTTGCGCCGCTATCGAGTTCGAGCGTCACGTCCTCGACGCGTTTCACCGTCCGTTCGAGCAGACCCTCGTAAACGTGGCCGATCTGCTCCACGTCGAGCGCGCGATAGGAGAGCGTGCGGCCTTCGAAGGTCTGGATCGCTTCCAGCAGGAGCAGAACTGTTCGGTCGTCGATCGGCAGCGGCTCGGCCGGATCACTTCGCCAGCTCGTCTCCTTCTTGCGTCCTTCGAGGAAGGGATAGCGATCGGGATCGAACAGCGAACCACCGAGCGCCGGAAGGCGCAGCGTCGGATGGTCGATGCCTCCATAGACGCCACGAAACAGGGCGAGCAACCGCGACCAAGCGGACCGGCGATGCTCGAGGATCTCTTCGGAATCCGCACGCAACTGCATCCGCAGGCTGGAGATGGCATAAAAGGAGTCGTAGCGGGGATCGCCGAGCAGCAGCAGGGCGCGTTCTTCTGCAGCCAGCAGAAAGACGAGCCGCATCATGACCGTGAGGCCGGCCTCGTAGAGCTCGCGCGGATCGACGTCGCGCAGGAGATCGCGATTGCGGTCCTGGTCGGCGCGATCGAGAGCCTGGACGAGCACTTCGACTGCGCGCCGGACCTGTTCGCCCAGTGCTTCGGTCACGTCGTCCTGGTGTTTCAGAGACCGTTCGTAGAGCGCAGGCAGCTTGCCATCATCCGGGCCGAAGAATCGACGGACGCCCAGAAGGCTGACGAAGGCGCGCAGTGTTTCCGGCTCCTGGCCCCAAAGGCGAGAATACCAGCTCGCGAAGCCTGCCACGGTGCCGACGGGCGCGTGGACGAGCATCCAGCGCTCACCATTGGTCACGATGCCAGTGGGGCATCCCGTCGCCCGGAGCAGAGCGACCATCCGGTCGGCCGGTGTGATTGCGAGGCCATCGAAGCGGCGCGTCGCGTCGAGATCGGTGTCGGGCTCGTAGACGTGGATGAGCAGGAGCGGTTCGTCGGAGTTCGTCTGGTTCACGACCGCCAGATCGGGCGCGACCGTGACCCCGTGTTCAGGCATCGAGACCGTCAGGCGCTCGGGCAGGGTCGCGCCCTTGCGCAACACCATCTCATCCATCTCCAGCGCAGTGAGCAGCACGTCGTCGATCCAGGCAGTGTGCAGGGCCGAAAGGTCGAGGTCGTCCATGTCGACTGCATCGCGCCATTCCTCATACGTTCGACGCAGCCGCTGGGGTCGCCCAGAAGGCAGAGCTTCGAGACCTTGGGGAAAGACATCCCTTAGTACGGGCACCGCTAGGAAAGGCCCGGAGGCTTCGATGAGGTTCATCCATTCGTGATCGTTGCTCATCCGCGCTTCTCCGTCGCGAGGGAGTTTGGCACCAACAGAATGACGGCCACTGGGAAGGTATGCTCGACGGCATTGGAGTGCCGTTCCTCGATCGCGCGCAGTTCCTGCTCGCGCTCCTTCGGGATTCTGGCCAGGCGCGCTTCGAGGGCCGCCCGGTCACGCTTGAGCTGGCTGCGTTCGTCTTCGGAGAACAGAGAAAGCTGCAAGGGTTGCTGTTCTGCGGCGATCTCGGTCTTCAGCGCTCGTTCGAGATCGTCCAGTACCTGGCGGATGTCGTCGGCCTCCTTGCGCTTCCGGGTATCGATCGTGTTCACGAGGAAGCGCAATCGGTCCTTCGAGCGCGCCTCGACGGCGGCCAGAACGGAATCACGCTGCTTATCGAAGCGGGTCCGCAAGGCGTCGAACGTCGAATCCGACAGGGCTGCGGGTTGCGATTCCTTGAGCCAGCGGCGGACCTCCGTAACCCTGTCCTCCCGCCGGAAGCCGGTATCGCGGAGATACCCCCCAGCCTCGGTGAGTTCCTCGTGCAGACGGTGATGGTTCCCGCCGGTCACGACCAGCCGCGACATCACGACCACCGCCGGTCCCTCGATCCGCCCATCCGGTAACGAGCGAACGGTGAAACGGTGCAGCTTCTTCACGTCGTCTCGCGCCCAGATTTCCGCACGCAGGAGGCGGAGGCTCATTTGGACCAGACGGTGGTTCAGATGGACGAGAACCACGTCGTCACGTCCCTTGGCGACATCGTGGTCGAAGGTGATGGGGCGTATCTTCTGGGTATAGGGATGTTCGAGCCCCTCCAGGCATCGGGACCATGACCCCGACAAGGGCGGCATACGAAAGACGGTCCCATCCGGTGTTCCCGATAGGGAGACGGGTTCCAAGTCGGGCTTGTCGGCGAGACGCAGGGCGGTACGCACGGCCCGTTCGATGTTATCGGGCACCAAACTCTGCTCGCGCCGAGTCTCGTTCAGCCGCTCATGGAGTTTGGCAACACGATCGCGAAGATCGCGCTCGGCCTTCACAAAACGACGAGACTTCTCAATCCGGGCCTCGGCCTGTCGCGTGTCGAGTTCGCGGCGGCGACCCTCGAGTAGGTCTGGCAGTTGAGGCGCGATGACCGGGTTGACGCTCCCCATGTCGGCACGCATCGCATCCAGCTTCCGGAGGGCACGCAGGATGTCGTCTCCGTGGCCACCCTCGGCGTCCACCGGGTGCCAGATGACGACCTCGCTGGCGCGTTGACCGTGCCGGTCGATACGGCCGTTCCGCTGCTCCATCACGTTTGGGTTGTAGGGAATTTCGAGGTGGATCATCAGGTGGCAATGGTTCTGGAGATCGATTCCCTCCGACGCAGCGTCCGTCGCTAAGAGGATCCTCACAGGGGATTCCGAGGGATTGGCCTGGAACGCGGCTTTCACGGCCTCGCGCTCCTTCGGATCCATGCCGCCGTATATCAGAGCCAGTCGCTCAGCCCCGAAACCTTGGGCGGCGAGGATCTCTTGCATCCATTGCTGAGTGGCGCGGTATTCGGTGAACAGGATCACCCGTTCGTTCGTCCAGCGGTCACCGTCCTTTAGGTGCTTGGCAAGCCAGTCCAGCAAAGCACTGGCCTTGGCATCCGTTCGGCGAGCCGCCTGCTGGGCCCATGAGCGCAACCGGTCGAGCATCTGGCGTTCTTCGTCGGTTGGCGGTCGAACGTATTTCCCGGCTTCCTCGATAGCTTCTGCTTCGGCGGCGTCCCGCTGGGCGTCGTCTGCGTAGTCCTCTTCGGTCTTCGCTATCGCCCGCCGAAGGATACGATCATCGAATTTCTTCTGGCTGCGCTGGCTCGACGCCCGACCTTCGATCGTCGCGATATGCCGTTCCAGCGTGGCTGCGAATGCCGCGGGAGACGATGAGAGGCGCTTGCGCAGCAATTGGTGCACGAAGTGATCGACGGCACGCCCACCATCAGCCCCGCTTTCGCGACTCTTGATGTATGCTTCGAGCTGCCGCCGAGCATCCCTCTCTTCATCCGAATAATCGATCTGCAGCACTTCCAGGCGCCTCTCGGGGTAGATGCGCTTGCCATTCGCATCGACGAGATCGCTCTTCAGCCGGCGGACCATGACCCGGGCGAGCTGCGGGTCGCTTGGGAGGACGTTTCTCGCGAACCGTTGATCATCTAGGAGCTCGAGCAGAGCGGTGAAGGATTCTATGTAACCGTCGTGCGGCGTGGCGGTGAGAAACAGCTTGTGCTGGAAGTGTGGCGCGGCCAGACGGACCAGCCGTGTCCTGAGGCTTTCGACAGCATAACGGCCGACAGTGGGGGCGACGTTATGGGCCTCATCGATGATCAACAGGTCAAACTTTCGGGGATGGCTCACGTGCGGAGGCAGCGCATCGCGCAGGAGACGGAGGCCTTCGCCTTGCTTGGCCCAGTCCATCGAAGTGATCAGGCGGGGAAAAGACGTCCACGGATTGGCGTGCAGGCCCCTTTCCCGGCGCAGGCGCTTGACGTATTCCGTGTCGACGATCCGGAACTCGAGCCCGAACTTCTCCTGCATCTCGACGCGCCACTTTTCCTGCAACGAGGCCGGGCAAAGCACGAGAACGGTGCGGGCACGATGCCGCAGCAGCATCTCTTGAACGACGAGTCCGGCCTCAATGGTTTTCCCGAGGCCGACGTCGTCGGCGATCAGCAGATTGGTGCGCGCCATGTCGATCGCGCGCACGAGCGGGTCCAGCTGGTAGTCCTCTATGCTGACGCCGCTGCGGAATGGTGCCTGCAGATAGCCGCGATCCGCGTTCGTTGCAGCGCCCCAAACCACCGCATCGAGGAAGGCTTGAAGCGTCGAGGGGTCATCCAGCCCGGTCATGCGCGGCAGCCCGGCCCGCTCGATAACATGCGCCCCCGGCTCGAGCTCCCAGAGAACTTCGATTTCTTCGCCCAGCGCGTCCTCGTCGATTGAAGCCAAGCGGACGAGATGCCACTTGGGGAGTCCGGGTGCAACCGAACCTCCATCGACCTCGGAGACTATCCATTGGCGGCGACGAGCCTCGACCAGCTGGCCCGGCTCGGGGGCAGTCGCGTGAGCGACCTCGGCCACCATTTCATCCGCGGTCATCGACATTGGCCAGTCCCATTCTTCTTGCGTGCGTCGACTAGCTCGGCGATGCGGTTCGCGGCTTCGCTGGCGTCTTCGTGTTCCCAGATCCGGACGACCTTCCAACCAAGGGCATCAAGCCTCCGATCGGTATCGGCATCCCTCGACCGATTGGTTTCGATCTTTTCGCGCCAGAAATTGGCATTGCTCTTTGGCCACGAAGCGTGCTCGGAACAGCCATGCCAGAAGCATCCGTCGACGAACACGGCTATCCGCGCACTGGAGAAGACGATATCCGCGACGCGTCGGGGGTTCTTCAGCAACGCCACCTGCAGGCGATAGCGCAGGCCCCTGGCATACAGAACTTTGCGAAGGTCGATCTCCGCTCGCGTGCCTTTCTGCCGCACGCGGGCCATTCGACGGCTGGCCTCATGCGACGAGGGACTTACGCGCGACATTCGCGACGTCTCCCTTCATCTTTCCTTTCGTCTTCTCGGAATCGATACTGAGATGAGTCGCGATGCTTTGGCCGATCACCTTACCGAGCCTGACCGGTACCGCGTTCCCGATCATCCGCCCCAAGGCCTTAAAATGAACGGGAGCCCCGTCGGGTATGAAGGAATAGGACTTGGGGAAGCCTTGAAGAATTGCCCCTTCTCGCAGGGAGATGGCGCGATCCTGTTCGGGATGTCCGAACCGGCCGTTCCCGAAGCCGTAGAACTGGGTCGTCAAAGTCGGAGCGGGCTCATCCCATACCATCCGGCCATAGACGCCCGGATAGGTATGGCCCGTCTCACGCCGATGGCAGTCGGCGACGAGATGCTTGGGCCAGTCCCGCCATGTACCGCCCGGTCGGGAGGCACAAATTCTTTCAAGATTCAGGTCGGAGAGCTTGGACGCGGTATGCAGCGGATCCTTAGCATGGGCCCCACCCTGAGCGATCAGCGCGAGTTTGCCGATCGCCGCGCGAACGGTCGTCGGGCGAGCATGTGTCGGGGCGACCAGTTCGATGGAACCGAGGCGGGAGGCGAGCAGCACCATGCGTCGCCGGTTCTGCGGCAGCCCATAAAGGGAGCAATCAACCACCCCGTGGTGGACGTGGTATCCCATTTTCTGCAGCGTCTCGACGAAATCGTCGAACACCGCGTGCTTGGCCACCGACGGAACATTCTCCATCGTGACCAGGTCTGGACGTGTAGCTTTAATCAGGTGTCCGAACTGGTAGAGCAGGCCCCAACGGGGGCTCCCAACGACATCGTAGCGCTGGGCATAGGTAGAGAATGGCTGGCAGGGGGCGCAGCCGGCGAGTACTCGGATTTCAGCAGCACCGAACAACTCGTTGAGGCGCTTCGGAGCTAGGCGCCCGACGTCTTCATTGATGAATCGCGCTGCGTTGTTGGCTTCGAAGGGATGACGGCATGCTTCATCGACGTCTATGCCCGCGACGACCTTGATGCCTTCCGAAATTAGGCCATGGGTGAGGCCCCCAGCCCCACAGAAAAGATCGACGCACGCGACATCAGCCATCCGCTTTCTCTCCTCGCGCATGCTTCCCCTTCTGTGGAATGGGCTCGGCCGCCTCGCTTCCCTTGTGATCCTCCGATGCTTTTCCGTGCCTTACCCAGTCATCGACTTCGTCGGTCTTGAACTTCCAAAGCCTCCCGACCTTATGGGCCGGCATGTCTTTCTTCGCGATCCACCCATAGACCGTGTCTTTGCTGACACCGAGATACTCAGCGATCTCCTCGACGGAGACCCAGCGGTCGGACATGGTGCGGCCTTTCAACAGGCAGCCTAATTTAAGAGTTGAGTATCTCACCCAATCGACCCGGAGTAAACGGAAATGATGCTTGTTTCGCTGGGTTTAGTCTGATTTGGTTGGATTAGTGGCCGGGTAGTCAAGTCCGTACCACCAGATCCAGGCCAATGCGCTCCGGCCCATGCGGGCCAGGTTATTAGTAGTGCCTGCGCGGTCGGGAGCGGTGCCCCGACGGTCGCGCCCGGAAGATCTGACTCGGATTACGGCTTGGTGACATGCAACGTCACCAAGCCATGGGACAGCGCGATTTGCGCCCATTGCTCATTATGGGTGCGATATCCGTCGTCCAGCATGTCAAACGGCTTTCAATATTGACCCCCGATCTGGAGTGCGCCCCTGAGGGTGGACAAGATCAGGCTGCGGTTTTCGCCTCGTATTCCTGCAGGAGATCGGCAGCCTCGGCATCTTCGTCGTAGGTGCCGGCTTCCAGCTTCGCCACCCAGACACGGATCAAGTTACGCGAGACGTCGTGGCGCCGGGAGAGCCCGTGAAGGCTCTCCCCGGCGAGAAACTCCTGCGCCACCTGCCGCTTGAATTCGATACTGTATGTGCGGTGCTTTGCCATGGCTTTCATCCTCTGAAAGCCCGGCGTCCCCGGTTAACTCCTTATACATCACCTGTCCGGGTCCAGGGGCGCACTCCAATAGGGGGTCAATTTTCCACGCTTAACAACAGTCCGGCGATCATGGGGTGAAGCGGATGGCCGGCGCGGGGGCTCGGCGGTATCGCTGGGGGCGTGTACGGATTCACGGCCAGAAAGCTCGGGATCGCGACCACGGTGGCGGGAACCATGGCGGGGTTGTTTCCCGGCAGCGGGATCGACGCCTCGCTCGACAAGCTTTATGCGGCTCGAACACGGCAAGCGGCGCTGGAGACCCGTCCAAGCCGGGCGCCCTCGCGCTGGCACAATCCCAATACCGGCAACGCAGGCGCGATTACGCCGACCCACACTGACAGATCGGCCGGCGGAATCTACTACAGGGAACATCAGCTCACCGTGAGCGCCGGCGGGCGGCACCGGGCAAGCACACGGCAGCGCCTGCCGCCATCCCGATGGCGCGTGGCGGGTATCGAACTGGCGCCGCGCTTGCCCATGGTGACCTGCCCGACGCAGTAGCGGCGGGGATCGATTCAACCGTCCTTGCACGGCCCAGCCGTTCCGGCCCCATCCGGTTCCGTTACATCGCCGAGAGCGAGAGCTTGAGCCGAAGGCGGGCGAGGGCGGATGCCGAAGAGGGTGTCCCCGCCCGGTTCCGCATTCACGCAATCCCGGAGACCGATATGCCCGACCCCGAACGCGAAATCCGCGACATCCCGCTGCCCCAACTCGAACTCTCTCCCGGCAATGTGCGCAAGACGCCGGCCGACGCTTCAGCCTTCACCGAGCTCAAGGCCTCGATCGTAGCCCACGGGCTGCTCGAGAACCTGATTGCCAGCGCGATAGGACCCGGCCACGACGGTATCGGGCGCTACGCGGTGATCGCCGGCGGACGGCGGCTGGCCGCGATGCAGGCGCTGGCCGCCGAGGGCGCGCTGGACGAGGACCACCCCGTGCCCTGCCGCATGATCGGCGGTATCGTGGCGGCCGAAGAAGTTTCGCTGGCCGAGAACACTGTCCGCGCCGCCATGCACCCGGCCGATCAGGTCGAGGCGTTCCGCCGCCTTGCCGATGCGGGCAGCACGGCGGCCGCCATCGCGGCGCGCTTCGGGGTCTCGGAGCGCACCGTGGAGAAACGCCTGCGGCTCGGCAACGCCGCACCGGTGCTGCATGAGGCCTACCGGGCGGGCGAGATCGATCTGGAAACGTTGATGGCCTTCGCCGTCACCACGGATCAGGCGCACCAGAGCGCGGTCTGGGAGACGGTGAGCCAACAGGGCTACCGGCCCGGCGCCTGGCAGATCAAGCGCCTACTGACCGAGGACCGGGTAGCCGCTACATCCGCCATCGCGCGTTTCGTCGGCATTGAGGCTTACGAGGCGGCGGGGGGCAAGATCGACCGCGATCTGTTCGCCGAGGAGGACGAGCGGGGGATCTGGTTCGACGATCCCGATCTGTTGAACAAGCTCGCCATGGACAGCCTCCAGGCGGCGCCGAGGGAACTGGAGACTCGCTGGAAATGGGCAGAGGCGCGGCTCGACATGGACTGGAGCGCCACCGCCGCCTTCGGGCGCGTGCGTCCGCAACCGGCCGAGCCGACGGACGAGGAGAAGGCCGAGATCGAACGCTTGAGGACCCGCAACGACGAACTCGCCAACATGGACGACGACGGCTGGACCGAAGAATTGGTCGAGGAAGCCGATGCCAACGAGACGCGTCTCGACGAGATCGAGGGCACGATCGAGGCCCGCGCGGTCTACCGGCGCGAGGATATCGCCATCGCCGGGTGCATCGTCACCGTCGGCAACGACGGCGAGCTCAAGCTGATCCAGGGCCTGGTCAGGCCCGAGGACATGCCCGCTCGCGAATCAGGCGAAGCGGACGCGGCCGGACACGACGATACCGGCGACGAGGAGAACACCATCTCCGGCATCGACGCTCCCACACTTGGGGCTCCCCTCGCTTCGCCCGGCGATGCGGAAGCCGAGGCGCGCAAGGAAGCGGGCGTCGGCATCGGTCTTGCCGACGACTTGCGGGCCATCCGCACGGCCATCGTCAAGAGCCAACTCGCCTGCGACTTCGAGGCAGCCTTCGATCTATTGCTGTTCCAGCTTGCCCGCGGCGTGTTCACCAACGGCTACCATGACGACGCACTCGATATCAGGGCGGCCGAGACGCCGGACCGTCCGGCGATGCGGGTCAACGACGATGCTTTCGGCAACACCAATGTCGGCGAGAAGCACCTCGAGATCGACCGTGCCGGACAAAAGCTCGACTGGACCGGCCTGCCCGATGCGGAGGCTTTCGCCGAGCTGCGGGCGCTTTCTGAACGGGACAAACGGACCCTGTTCGCGTCCTGTGTCGCGCGCACGCTGAAGGGTCAACTGGCGTTCGAACCCAAGGCCCGGCCCGAGGTCGAAGCGACCGTCGCCCGCCTCGGCATCGATTTCGCCGCAGCCGTCCGGGGCAACCGCGATCAGATCTGGACCGCCGATCTGCTGTGGTCGCGGCTGCGCAAGGACCGCATCCTCGCCGTCGCCCGCGAGACGCTGGGCGAGACCTGGGCGCAAGCCGAGGCCAAGCGGAAGAAGGCAGACATCGCGAAGGCGATGCAGGACGCCTTCGCCCACGGCGGCGGCGTGCCCGCCGGGGTCACGGCCGAGGGCCGCGCCGCGGCGATCGCCTGGACGCCGCCGGGCTTCCGCGCCTTCGATACCGGCACCGTCGATGACGAAGGCACGGTGAGTGACGAGGGGACAACCGCCCCCGAACCGCAACCGGCTGTGGCAGACACGCCGTTGGGCGATGCGCCGGAAGATGATGGCCCCGATCCATCGGGCGTCGAGGCCGAAACCTCGCAAGCCAGGGATCCCGAGGCCAGTGCTCCGGCGGACAATGACACCGATCCCGTTCCGGTGGAGGCACAGCAGCCCATGAACGCACGCGTTCATTCCGTCGTCGAGAGCATCGATGCTCCCACCGTGGCCGTACGCCGCGCCGCCGCCCTCGCCTCGGCCAAAAACAGCGATGCCGCGCCAACGCCAGAATCCGCGCCGGAAGCAATCGATCCGCCTGCCGGAGACGCCGGCCCAGCCGATCATGACGCCATGCGCATCACCATCGCGGGCGGCGGCCATGATGTGTCCGTAGAGCCGGAACAGGTCCTGGCCTCGCCGCGCGGCAACGGCCACGACAACAAAGTGGAGTTGCTGGAGATACCGGCCTTCCTGCGCCGCGGCTGAACCACCGCGTTCTTCCCTCACGACAACGCCCCGCCGGCTTCAGTCCGGTGGGGCGTTTTTCATTCCCGCATCGACAACCAGGAGAACCCGCATGTCTACCCCACAGAATGCCGTTACGGCCGAGGCCGGCAATGGTTCCGCCACGATCCACGCCCGGGTCGGCGACAGCGCCATCGACAAGGTGACACGGCTGTTTTCGGCTGGCCTTGCCGATATTTTCACCGAGACCCTGCAAAACTCACGCCGTGGCGGCGCCAACCGGGTTGCTGCAACCATCGAGCAGGACGGCGACACCACCCGCGTTACCCTCGCCGACGACGGCGACGGGATCGCCGATCCCGCCGTCCTGTTGACCTTCGGCGAAAGCAACTGGAAGGCCGGCATCGCCGAGGCGGAAGATCCCGCCGGGTTCGGCCTCCTCGCCCTCTCGCGCCGGGGCTGCACCCTGCGCTGGCGCGTCCCCGGCCAGGATCCGAGCCCCGGCTGCCGCCTGGTGCTGGAGCCCGCTCACTTCCTCGGCCGCGATGCGGCCCATGTCGTCCCGGACGACAGCGCCCCCTGGCCCCATGGAACCGCGGTCACCTTCGAAGCGTCCGAGGCGCCCCACGCGGTCCGCGCTTTTCTCGAGACCGCTGCCCGCCACTATCCCCTGCCGGTCACCATCGACGGCAAGACCGTCGAACGCCGCGCCTTCCTCGATGGCGCACTCCATGCCGAGCCATGGAAGGGCCTCGTGTTCGGCGTCTTCAAGGACAGCCATGCGGGCTACCGCGTCCCCGATGTCAACTTCCATGGCTTGACCCTGCCGGTACGCCTGCCCCAGATCGACACGGTGGAAGGCGGTGTCTGGTCGGCACGAGCCGACATCGACTCGTGCCCCCATCTGGAGCTGGTATTGCCGGCGAGGAAAGAGGCGGTGGAGACTCCGTTTCTGGAAGAGATGCGCGAAGCCGCGCGGCTTGCCGTCTACCGCGCCATGGCGCACGCCGATCCGGCTCCGCGGCTTACCTGGACCGACTGGCACAAGGCGAAAGAGGCCGGGATCGAGATGCCCGAGCCGCCCGCCGACCTGCGTCCCTGGCGTCCCGCCATCGCCGACACCGACTATTGGGACGAGCGGTCTGCCTTCACGGCTGTGGGTTCCGGCGCGCTGATGATGCAGGCCGACCCCGAGCCGCCCGAGGCCCAGGCGCTCCACCGCGCCCTCGGCCTTACCGGGCTCCAGGGCGGATCGAAGCCCGCGCTCCGGCTGTTAGCCCCCGAGCCGCGTTTCGAGGGTTATCCCTGGTACGACGCGCTCGCGCGCGTCACCGGCATCGAGACCCTTGTCACCGTGGATGGCGCCGTTCGTTCGCTTGACAGTTTCCTCAATGGGGAGGACGGCGGCGAGCCGGAACGGCCCGAGACCATCGTGATGCACCTGAATATTCTGCATCAACCCGAATCGCCACGCCATTGCTTCCGCAAGTGCGGCAGCATCGCCGTCCCCGCCGATCTCGCCTTCGCGGGCGAGGCATGGTCATCGCTCCATGACGCGCTGCCCCTGGTGACCGCGGACAGCGGTATCGCGCCCGAGGAACTCGCCCGATTGCTGCGCGCCGCGTTCTTCAGTCCCAGCGACGACGCGGAGGCGGACTCCTGGGAAACGCAACTCACCCGCTTCGAAGAAGAAGCGTTGCATATGTCGCTCAAGCTCATGTGCTCGGTCGAGGAAGCCCGCCAGCGCACCATCGCCGATGCGGTATGGCGGGAAATCTTCTGGCTCATGCCGCGCGACCGCACGGTCACCATCGTGGTGCGCGGCGGCAAGGTCAGCGTCGATATCGGACCCGCATGCACGGAAGCCACAACCGATGCCGGTAATGTGGAGGCGGCCCAATGACTCACTATACCGTCTGTTGCGGCTACGCATCGCACTACCACAACACTGTAACGATCGAAGCCGATACCCTCGACGCGGCGCTGGAAAAGGCCATCGAGCAAGCCGGCGACGATCCCCACTGGAAGTCCATCGACCAAGCCAGTCAAACATTCGTCGAGGCCCTGGCCGAGGGCATGGATGCCGACCCCTGGGGCGATACCGCGCTCCCCGTTCCCGACCGTTTCACTGAGAACGGCGAACCGCCCGTGGTCACGCTAACCGGCCTCCGACCGCCCGGCGGCATCGAGGTCACGGGCGGCACCGTCCGTATTCGTTTCGTCGAAGACGCCGGCACGGTCACGACGGAGGTCGCCGATCCGCCGGCCCCGCCGGGCAACAAGCCTCTGGTCACCATCGCCCGCAGAGCCGATGGCGCTCCGGATGTGCCGTCAGCGGAGGCCCTGCACGCGTGCTCATTCTGAATCCCGGCGATACCGGAACGACGCCGGCCGGCTGACCGCCGACGGCATTCATCCATCGCTATCCGCCTGCCTTGCGCCACTCCGGGCCGGGGGCCGGTTTTCGGCTCGCCGCGGACGGCCTTGGTGCGGCTGCATCCCGATCACCGATATTAGAGAGGACCATTCCATGAAACTGTTCACTGAAGAACAGCGCACGAAGCTGCTTGCAAATGGGACACGAAGAGGCGCCGACCATAAGCCCGTGGTCAAACTGTTCAACCCATGCCGCGCGGGCACTTGGCTGCTCTCGGAACTCGATCCCGAATTCCCGGACGAATGTGGATTCGGCCTGGCTGATTTGGGCTTGGGCACACCCGAATTAGGGTCAATCGGTTTGCTCGAATTGACCGAATACCGGGGACCCTTCGGGCTCGGTATAGAGCGCGATATTCACTTTGCCGCGGCCTTTCCCCTGTCCATTTACGCCGAAGCCGCGCGCGCCGCGGGGCATATCGTCGAATCGGGACCCGAACTCGAAGCCGCTGCTCGCATCCTTGCCGGTAAGCCCGCCGTCGCCACAGCTTCGGCAAAGCCGGCGAACCGGCCTGACGGGCGGGAACCGTAAGCGGCAGGACGGCGTCCCACCGCCGGCAACCCTGAACGGCGGCACCGCGACCGCTTCCCGGCCGCGCTCCACGAACCCCGCCCGAGCACATGCCGGGCCACAGGCCGGCGAGAGCCGGTGTCGAAGCCGGAGGCGGGGCAAAAGGCGGGGCGCCCGAGAGGGCCGCCCGCGCCGCAACTCATCCATCCCACGTGCCAGCCTGGAGCATGCCATGACCGAGCCCGATACCATCTCCGCCGATTACTCGCTGCGCCCGAGCGAACTCGCCAGCACATTGGCGCTGCTGGTCGAAGCCCGCCAACCGGTGGTGGTCTGGGGTGCCCCAGGGTGCGCCAAGAGTCAGATCGCCCAGCAGGTCGCGGCGCAAGCCGGCCGTGAGTATGTCGATGTCCGCGCCCTGCTGTTGGACCCGGTCGATCTGCGCGGCATCCCGTGGCGCGACAGCGCCGACCGCACCCGCTGGGCGCCGCCCGCTTTCCTGCCGCCCTCGGACGCGGACGGAAGCTGGCTGATCAATCTGGAGGAACTGCCCTCGGCCTTGCCGATGGTGCAGGCCGCCCTGTATCAGCTCGTGCTCGACCGCAAGTGCGGCGAGTACGAACTCCCCGAAGGCGCCGCGCTGATCGCCTGCGGCAACCGCGAGGGCGACCGCGGCGTTGTCCACCGCATGCCGACGCCGCTGGCCTCGCGCTTCGTCCACCTGGAGATCCGGGTCGATGCGTCGGACTGGTGTGCCTGGGGTGCGGCGAATGGAATTGCTCCGGAGGTCCTCTTTTTCGTGTCGATGCGCCCCGAGTTGCTGCACGCCTTCAACCCCCAATCGACGGAGAAAGCTTTTCCATGTCCGAGGACATGGGAAATGGTCTCGAACATCGTGCACCGCCGGAACGGCCTCGATCCCGTCGCCGAGCGGGCACTGTTCCGGGGCACCGTCGGCGAGGCCGCGGCGGTCGAGTTCTCGGCATTCTTGCAGGTCTGGCACGAACTGCCCCATCCCCGCACCGTCATCGACGATCCCGAAGGCGCCGTGGTCCCCGATAACGCCAGCGCGTTGATCGCGCTCTGCGGCTCGCTCTACAGGATGGCCGACGACATCAATCTCGGTGCCATTGTCACCTACGCCACACGGCTCCGGCGCGAGGTCGGCGAGTTCCTCGTCGGCTCCTGCATCCGCCGCGAGCCCGCGCTTCAGCACACCCAGGCCTTCATCCAGTGGGCCGCCGCCAAAACCCGCTGACCCCACCCCAGGAGACCCATGCCATGAACCTCACACATGACGCCATGCTCGTCAGCCTGCGGATCAACTCCTGGTCCGGCAGGCTCTACGACCGCCAGGCGAGCCAACAGGTCGCCATCCATCACGACGCCGACACCAATGCCGGGCGCTACAACAAACGCCTCTTGCCCAAGCAGGCCTTCGCCGTGCTGGCCGCGACCATGAGCAATGCGAGGACCAGCCACTATGCCAACACCCTGCCCTGGGACGACCAGGGCGGGCGCCTGCTCACCGTCGCCAACTACGACCGCTACACCGCGGCGCTGGACACATTGGTCGAGCGCGTGGTGCGCGAGCGCGCCCGCTTCATCGAGGACTACGACGATTACGTCGACCAGGCCCGCCTTGACCTCGGCCGGCTGTTCCGCCTGGAAGACTATCCCGACACGGAGGCGCTTCAG
This sequence comes from Alphaproteobacteria bacterium, assembly GCA_965261735.1. Classification (GTDB taxonomy): domain Bacteria; phylum Pseudomonadota; class Alphaproteobacteria; order SHVV01; family SHVV01. The sequence continues at coordinate 1,921,529 of OZ253470.1, read as the reverse complement.
GGCAAGTTCGCCATTCGCTACCGCATCGTCCCGGTCCCCGACGCGCGCCACTTCATGGCCGATCTGGCCCAGGGCGAGACCGAGCGGGTCAGGCGGGACATCGAGCAACAGGTCCGGACCCGCCTCAACGATGCCCAGCGCGATCTCTACCGCCGCCTCGGCGAGGCGGTCGAGCGTGTCGGCGAACGCTTGCGCGAGGACGAGAACGGCAAACCGCTGGTGTTCCGGGACAGCCTGATCGAGAACATCAGGGAGCTGGTGGACGTCGTGCCCCGGCTCAACATCTTCGCCGACGACGACCTGGCCATGCTGTGCCGGGAGGTGAAGGACAAGTTCGCCAGTATCGAGCCCGATGCCCTGCGCCCGTCTGGCCGCTTCGATCCCAACCTCCGTCGGCAGGTCAAGCGCGACGCCGATGCGCTCACGGCGCAATTCGCGGGCTACTTCGCGCCCGCCGCCACGGACGGGCACATCCCAAACAGGGAGGCAGCCTGATGGCCGCCCATGCCCGCTCCGAATCCGCCCGGCGTGTCAGCGACTGCGTGACCGCGCTGCTGCGCGACCAGCCCTTTTTCGGCAGCCTGGCGTTAAGGCTGCCGATCCGCCCCGACGAAACCCGCGAGACCCTGGGCAGTGACGGCAAGGACATTCGCTACGCGCCCCAATGGGTGGCGGACACGGACGCCGATCACATCAAGACCGCGCTTGCGCGCGTGGTCCTGGCCTGTGCGTTGAAGCATCACACCCGGCGGGGCGGCCGCGACCCGGAGCGCTGGCAACGGGCCTCTCAGCTGGTCACCCACGGCCTGCTGCGCGACGCGGGCTTCGCACTGCCGCCCGAGGCCGAGGCCTGGGACGGCATCAGCGCCGAGCAGGCCTACGACCGGCTCCCGGAACCGTCCGACGATGGGGAGGATCCGGGCGATGCGTCTTCATCCAGCGATGTGGATGACAGTGGCAGCGCTGCCGGCCCCCAATGCGGTGACGGCGACGAAGACCAAAGCGATCCGTCCGATCCAACCGATGACTGCGAACCGCAAGAGCAGGACGAATCGAGTGTGAGTGACGTGAGCTCGAGCTCGGAACCATCCGGGCAAATGCCCGCCAGCCACGACCCTTGCGGCACCGGCGAGGTCATGGACGCGGACGAGCGCCGCGACGCCACCGGCCAGTCCGGCGAATCGCCTCTGGACACGCCCGCCGAGGAGCAGGCGTGGGACGAGGCCATGCATCAGGCAGCGAGCCTCGCCCGGGCGCAAGGCAACGCGCCGGGCGCGGTCGAGGAGACGATCCGGCAAGCGCATCGCAGCATCCTCGACTGGCGGTCGCTGTTGCGCCGCTACATGACCGATGCCGCGCGCCGCGATTATAGCTGGAGCGTTCCCAACCGGCGCTTCATCGACAGCGGCCTCTATCTGCCCTCGATGCACTCGGAGGGCATCGATACCATCGCCATCATCATCGACACCTCCGGCTCGCTGCCGGGCGAAACGCTGGCCCTGTTCTGGGCCGAGGTTCGCGAAATCGCCGCCGAACTGCAGCCCGAAAGCATCTTCGTCCTTCAGGTCGACGCGGTGCTGCAGGACGCGGCCGAATATCCCGCCGGGGAACTACCGGACAGCATCACGATCAAGGGACGCGGCGGGACCGATTTCCGGCCTGGCTTCGCCTGGCTCCATGAGCATGGGGTACATCCAGGCTGCTGCCTCTACCTGACCGACATGGAATGCGACAGCTACCCCGAAATCGCGCCCCTATATCCTGTGGCCTGGTGCGTCTGGGGGCCGCCGCCGGGCACAAGGAACCGAGAGCCCTGGGGCGAGCGCATCGACATCGGACCAGCCTGATACCGCGGGCCGCGCCCGCATAATCCTCTATATCCGTGCTCCCGCCCGCAAGGAGGCGGGTTGCGCCCGGGCCGGGTGAACCGGGGCCGGGAGAGCGAGGACACCGGCTTCCGGCACCACCCAGCCCTTCGCCGGAGCCGTAAGGCCCCGGGGCTCCGGCTCCGGCCCGCCCTTATCCATTCGGGAGATCATTCATGCTCGACGCCCAACCGGCGGCGAACGCGCCCGCGCGTCCGCCCGCCGTCCAGCCCCTTCCCGCATCCCCAGCTATTGCCGATACCCCAGGCGTCCGCCCGAAGCCTGCCGCGTTGCTGGCCGCCGCAACCGCTCTGCTTCCCGACCTGGAGGCGGGCCGGGCGCTCGATGCAAAGACCCTGCGCGAGGCCATGAGCGCGGCCTTCGGCGCCAGCGACACGCAAGGCGCCTGGGTCTGGAAGGACGCCTACGAAGCGGCCGAGGCCGCAATGGTGCTGTTCATCCAGCGTTACGGCCGCCTCATGCGCCGCGAGGCCGGCGCCAGACCGAGATCCGCCGCCGCCATGCTCGCCATGCTGGAAACCCTGGCTGCGCTGGAGCCGTCCCAGACAAGGCGGTCGGAGGAACAGCTTGCCCTGCAGCAGTTCTCCACTCCCTTGCCGCTCGCCTACGCCGCGCTGCAAGCCGCCGCCATCCGGCCCGGCGACATCGTGCTGGAGCCCTCGGCCGGCACCGGCATGCTCGCCGTTATGGCCGAATGCGCCCTCGGCAAGCGCACCGATGACGCGCGATCGGGGGATCCTCTGCACCTGAACGAGATTGCCGCCGTTCGCGCCGGGTTGCTCTCAGGCCTGTTCGCACACGCGCCGGTCACCCGCCACAACGCCGAGTCCATCGCCGACTATCTGCCCGGCCTGCATCCCACCATCGTGTTGATGAACCCGCCGTTCTCGGCAAGCCCCGGGGTCCAGCGCATCCGCCATGAGGCGGATTTGCGCCACATCCGTTCCGCCTTTTCCATGCTCCCGGCGGGCGGGCGGCTGGTGGCGATCACGTCGGCCGGCTGCATCCCGGGCGATGCCGCCTGGAGCCGCGCCTTCGAGCGCCTCGATCCACCGCCGCGCACCGTCTTTTCCATCGCCATCGACGGGCGCGCCTACGCACGGCGCGGCACGACTTTCGATACCCGGCTGACCGTAATCGATCGTGCGAACGCATCCGGCGTTCCGATCGACGCGCGGGAATCCGTCCCCACCGCTGCCGGGCTGCTTGCAGCTATCGCCGCCAATGTGCCGCAGCGGCAGGCGGTCGTGCCAATAGCCGCGGCCCTTGTTCCGGCCGGCGATCTGTTCGGCCATGCCGCCGCACGGCCGGCCCCGCGTAAGCGGGCAGCGGCCACCGCGCCCAACACCAGACCCGCAGACCCGCAAGTCCGCGACTGGGGACCGGTGGCCGAACTCGACTACGAAACTTCACCCGCCAACCCTGAAGGCAAGGTAAGCGAACCGGAGGCCACCCATGCCGGCGTCTACGAGCCCTGGTGTCCCCGGACCGCGCGCATTCCCGGCGCCTGCGAACATCCGACGCCGCTGGTGCAATCCGCCGCCATGGCGGCGGTGCCCCATCCCGTGCCGTCGTACCGCCCGATGCTGCCCGTGCGTGTCGTGACGGACAAACTGCTGTCCGACGCCCAGCTCGAAAGCGTCATCCTCGCCGGTCAGGCCCACGGCCGCCATCTTTCCGCGCTCTACCGCATTGGCGAGGGCTGGGAGACCGTCGCACGCGTCGCGGACGATGACGATGACAACAGCGATGACTGCGATAGCGTCCCGGAGACCGCCAATAAAGCAGATAAGGGAGAAGCCGTAAGCGCCGGTCTTGAACCCGGCGCGGATGCGGCCGGCGACGGCGAAGCCCTGTCCGCGCCAGTGCGTTTCCGGCGCGGCTGGATGCTGGGCGACGGCACCGGCTGCGGCAAGGGCCGCCAGGTCGCCGCCATCATCCTCGACCACTGGCTGCGCGGTCGCCGCCGGGCGCTGTGGCTCTCCGCCTCCGACAAGTTGCTGGAAGACGCGCGCCGCGACTGGGCCGCGATCGGCGGCAAGGAGGCCGACATCATTCCCTTGGGCAAGTTCCGCCAAGGGGCCGAAATTCCTCAAGAGGCCGGGATCCTGTTTGCCACCTATGCAACCTTGCGCTCGCCTGCCCGTCAGGGAAAGTCCTCGCGCCTCGAACAGATCGTGGGCTGGCTCGTGGATGGCATGGACGAAGACTCCCGCCATGCCTTTGGCGGCGTCATCGTGTTCGACGAGGCCCACGCCATGGCCAACGCCGCCGGGGCCAAGGGATCGCGCGGCGACACGGCCCCCTCGCAACAGGGCCGCGCCGGATTGCGTTTGCAGAACGCCTTGCCGGATGCCCGTATCCTGTATGTCTCCGCTACCGGCGCTACCACGGTGCCCGGCTTGGCCTATGCCCGCCGTCTCGGCCTGTGGGGCGGCGCGGATTCAGGCGGCGAGACGCCCTTCGAGCAACGCACCGATTTCGTCACCGCCATGGAGGCCGGCGGGGTGGCGGCGATGGAGGTGGTTGCCCGCGATCTGAAGGCCCTCGGCCTCTACCAGGCCCGTGCGCTCAGTTATGACGGGGTCGAGGTCGAGCTGCTCGAACATCCCCTGACACCCGAGCAGCGGCGCATCTACGACGCCTATGCCGGGGCCTTCAAGGTGATCCACCGCAATATAGAAGACGCCCTGAAAGCCACCGGCATCATGGAGGGCGATGCCACCCTCAACAAGAACGCGAAGTCAGCCGCGCTGTCGGCTTTCGAGGGGGCCAAGCAGCGCTTCTTCGGCCATCTCCTGACCGCCATGAAATGCCCCTCCCTGATCCGGTCCGTGAAGGCCGATCTCGAGGCCGGCCATGCCTGCGTCATCCAGCTGGTCTCCACCGGCGAGGCCTTGCTCGACCGGCGCATCGCCGATATCCCCGTCTCGGAATGGGACGACATCTCCGTCGACCTGACGCCGAGGGAGGCGTGCCTGGAATATCTGGCGCACGCCTTCCCGGTGCAATTGCAGGAACCCTTCACCGACGACGAGGGCAATCTCATGTCGCGGCCCGTGACCGACGCCGAGGGCAACCCCGTCCTGTGCCAGGAAGCAGTCGCTGCGCGAGACGCGTTGATCGAGAAGCTCGCGGCATTGCCGCCGGTGCAGGCGGCGCTCGACCAGATTCTGCACCGTTTCGGCGGCGAGGCCGTCGCCGAGGTCACCGGCCGCTCGCGCCGGGTCTTGCGTATCGCCGATTCGTCCGGCGAGCGCCTGGCGCTGCGCAACCGTCCGGCGTCGGCCAATCTGGCCGAGACCGCCGCCTTCATGGCGGGCGACAAACGCATCCTCGTCTTCTCCATGGCCGGCGGCACCGGGCGCAGCTATCACGCCGATCTCGGCTGCGGCAATACCGCACGGCGTATCCACTATCTGCTGGAGCCGGGCTGGCGGGCCGACCAGGCGATCCAGGGCCTGGGCCGCACCCATCGAACGCACCAAGCCTCGGCCCCCTTGTTCCGCCCCGTCACCACGGATGTGAAGGGGGAGCGGCGGTTCATCGCCACCATTGCCCGGCGTCTCGACAGCCTGGGCGCCATCACCCGGGGACAGCGGGACAGCCAGACCGCCATGGGCGGCGGCGACGCCACCCTGTTCCGGGCCAGCGACAATCTGGAAAGCCCCTACGCCAAGGTGGCGTTGCGCCAGTTCTACATCGCGCTGTGGCGCGGCAACATTGCGGGCTGGTCCATGGACCGCTTCGAGGACGCCACCGGACTCAAGCTCATCTGGGAAGGCTCCCTCAAGGAAGACCTGCCGCCGATGCCCCGGTTCCTGAACCGGCTACTGGCCCTGCCCATCGCCGAGCAGAACGAACTGTTCGCCGAGCTGGAAACCCGCATCGAGGCCAATATCGAACAGGCCATCGAGGCCGGGACCCACGAGCAGGGCGTCGAGACCATCCGGGCCGACTCCCTCACCGTGGCCTCGCGCGAGGCGGTTCACGTTCATCAAGCCTCGGGCGCCGCCACCGAACTTGTCGAGATCGTCCGCCGCGACCGGCTCGTGCCGCTCCAGGCCGACGATGCCCTCGCCTTGCGCGACGGGCGGCCCGTCATCAACACCCGCTCGAAGCGCGCCGCCGTTGTTCTGCCCGCGCCGTCGCGGATGTTCGAGGACGGCGGGGTCGAGGCCCGGGTCCGCCTGGTCCGTCCCGCCGCCCGCGAGCCCATGGCCACGGCCGACCTTGCCGCCTCGAACTGGGAGGATTCCGTTGAAGATCACTGGCGCGCATTGTGGGATGCGGAGATCGAAGGGCTGCCCAGCCACACCGAATCCCGCCTGTGGCTGGTCACCGGTTTGCTGCTCCCCATATGGGACCGGCTGCCGGGCGAGAACATGCGGGTGCGCCGGCTTGCGACCGATGCCGGGGAAAGCCTGCTCGGCCGGGTTCTGACGCCCGAGCAGGCGCACGCCTTCCGCGACGCCTTCGGGCTGGCCGGAGGACCGGTCATGAGCCCGGCCGAGATGCACGAAGCGATCCTGACCCGCGGTGCGTCCTTCGATCTCGCCAACGGCTGGCGCCTCGCAAGGCGGCGCCTGATGGGCGCCGGGCGCGTCGAGATCGAGGGGCCGGACGACGGCGACCTCGCGGCGCTCAAGCGCATGGGGTGCGCCACCGAGATCGTTTCGTGGCGGACCCGTGTGTTCGTGCCCCAATACATCGACCTCGGCCGCATCCTCGATCGTTGGCCCCTCGCGGCTGCGAACCCGGCGTAAATCCGCACGCTCCCACCCGGTATCCGGCGCGGGGCGTCCGAACGCTTGCCGCCGCCCGCTACGCGCGCTTCCGGGGATTTGCGCCTTTGCGCCGCCCACTGCCGCCAATTGCACTACCTGCCATAGGAAGGACATTGCCATGCCTTCGTCACACACCCTGCCGGACGATCCCGTCTATGCGTTTTGTCCCGCTTATGACTTCGACAACATGCCGCAGCAAATACGAATCGTGTTCGATTCGATGCCGGGCTACGTCCCCACGGCGCTGGTGGCGCTGAGCCTCGACGATGCCTTGCGAATCTGCGACCGACTCAACGCCCGCATCGGCCTCGACCGCAATGCCTGGTCCGCCATCGCTGCCCGCGCCATGTCCGCCACTCGCGATGAAGCCACCCATTGAACCCAACAAGATGTAGAGGCCGAGGGCAGCACGGCAGGGGTGATTCAGGCGGTGTACGGGAGGCAATTTTCCCGGCATCGCCGCCATTCTGTCATGCAATCCACGGAGGAACCCGATGTTCGACACCCTCACACCACACTCCGCGACGGGTGATTTCGAAACCATGGCCGGCGCCCGGTCCGATCCCGGCGGGTTCCTGCCGGAAGCCCGAACCGGCGCACGCGAGGCTGCCGGCCACATGAAGGATCTGGCGGAGCGCTTCGCCGAGTTGCGGAACGCCATCATGCGTCTGCCCGGCAACCCGTCCTGCGACGACCGCGCCGGGCTCCGCCACCAGCTTCTCCATCTCGAGCACACCTTGATGAGCGCGAGGGGCAGCCTCGACGACGTCATCATCGCCATCATGGACGCCAACGACGCGGCCCTTTGACAACCCGCGCGGCGCTTGCCGCGCACAATCGTGCCAACGGTTGCCGTCGTGCGATGCCACCGGACTCTCCGGCCCGCCTCGACCAACGTGCAAGAGAGTTTGAGGAAGGCAAAGAGAAGGGCGACGCGCCCAAGGCGAAGAGAGAGTTCCCTCCGGGCTGCGTCTCACCCCTACCAGCGGAGATGCAAAATGTTCGATCACATTCATAGCTCAACCGAGTCCAACGACACCCGTTTCAATCCCGGCAGCACAGGCGATTCCGATCCCGGCTTCACCGCACCGCTTCCCGACGCCGGCGCGCTACTGGCCGCGGTCGGAATGCCGGCCCACGCGATCCGCGAAGTTCTCGGCTCCCGAACCTACACCGGGGCAGACGGCTGAATAGAGGAAGAGGGGGGCTTAGAGAAGTGTGAAGGGGGAAGGGTCGAGAGAGGCCTGACCCCGTTCGCTAACCCGATGTCATAACCCGGATCATAGGAGATTGATCATGTTCGGACTGAATAACGCACAGTTGATCGGACGCCTCGGCGCCGACGCCACCATCAGCCATCTCACCAACGGCGGCCGTGTCGCCAACATCTCGATCGCGACCGACGAGAGTTTCCTCGACAAAAACTCGGGCGACAAGGTGGACCGCACCGAGTGGCACCGCATCGTCACCTTCCAGGAGGGCTTGGTGGAGATGATGGAGAAGCACGCGAAGAAGGGCCGCCTGGTCTACGTCTCGGGCAAGCTCCAGACCCGCAAGTGGCGCAAGGACGGCGAGGACAGCGACCGGTTCTCGACCGAGATCCTTCTGGTCCCCGGCGGGAGGGTCCAGTTCTTAGACAAGCCGAACGGCAACGGCGCACCGGCGATGAACGGCAAGACCGTGCCTTCCGGCGAAACCGCCGCGACGGTGGATGACAGCGAAATTCCGTTCTAGCGGGCTTCCTCCATCCCGCATAACTCAGGGCCAGTCCCCGCCAAGTTGGCATGGGGCTGGCCCTTTTTTTGGAGTCCCGTTCGAGCCCGCCTCTACAGCGTTCCCAAACCCTGGACGCGGAGCGGCCGCGCTACGCGCTCCGCTCTCGCGGCCCTCACCGTCAAGAGTTCGCGGCGGGCCTGAAGGGGGCGTCCCACGACAGGCAGGAGAGGTTCCCCATGCACCCGTTTCGCACCATCGCTCCCCTAAGGGATCGCGCCCCATGAACGCCACTGAAATTGCCGCTGCGTTAAGCACACGGGCAGAAGATGTCTGCCGCTGCTACCTTCCCCGCGGACGCAGGCAGGGCAGATACTGGACCATCGGCGACACAAGCGGCGTCAAGGGGCGCTCGCTCTTCGTGCGCCTGGCGCCTCCAGGCATACCCGGAAAATGGACCGACGCCGCAACCAACGAGCATGGCGATCTGCTCGATCTCATCCGTCTGCACACCGGCGGAGCATCGCTGCGGCAGGCCATGGAGGAAGCCCTCGCGTTCCTCTCATTGCCGCGGTCTGCTCCTGCTAATGGCGGCGATAACGCCGGCGGCTATGACCGTGAGGAAGCGGCGCGCCGCCTCTGGCGGCGTTGCCGGCCCATCGATGGCACCCATGCCGAAGCCTACCTGCACGCCCGCGCCATCGGCCATTGCCGCTTCCCGGCGCTACGGTTTCATCCCGATCTCATCCATCGCGGCGATGACAGCATCCACCACATGCCGGCACTGGTCGCCGCCGTCACCGACGATGACGACGCCGTCGAGGGCGTGCAACGCACCTGGCTTGACCCCAAGCTACCCGAGAAAGCCAACCTCACCCGCCCGCGCAAAGCGCTTGGGCGCGTCCACGGCCGGGCCGTTCGCTTCGGCGGGTCCGCCTCCGGCGCGACCTTGCTTGCCGGCGAGGGCATCGAAACCGTGCTGTCGCTGGTTACCGCCGTTCCCGGCATTCATGCCGCAGCGGCTCTATCGGCAGGAAGCCTGGGCGCCTTCGAACCGCCCCAAGACCTCGCCCTGTTGGTCATCGCCCGCGATAAAGACATGGAAGGCGGGGACGCCGCAAACCGTCTTCAGCGCCGTTGCGTGGAACGCAGAATTCCCTCAATCGTGATTGTCCCCGAACACTCCGATTTTAATGACGATCTTATTGCCTTCGGGGAAGAAACCCTCGCAGCTCAAATCGCGCCCCTTATTGCAAGCACCGAGTCCGGGGAAACGGTGGAAGAGAGGCGTATAAGTGGGAGAATAATTACCCCGCCATGATGTCTCATTGTCCCACACGTTCTCACTGCGCCAACCCCTGTGGGGTCCTTCACTCCGCTTGCGCTCCGTTACGGCGATAGCGCGTAATGCCACGCCGCTGCGCGGCTAGCGCCGGTGCAATACGCGACCGTGGCTCAGTCGCTGCGCTCCCTGCGCCCGCACCACTCGCGCATCCCCCCGGCGCAGGCATTCCGGCCATCGTGGCTCCGCTGCGAGCGCGTGACCCAAAGAGACATCACGACGGGGCAGCCCGCTTCGGAGGATATCGACATTGCATTGGAGAGACTCATGCAGAACTTCATCAGCACCGAAACATCGTCACAGACCGCAATGGCATGCGAACAGGCCGCTCTGTTCGGCGCGACCCCCGGTCGAGATGAGTTCGACAACCGCGAGACTTGGGACGAGGACGAAGCCCTTGCAGGGATCGAAGAAGCCATCCACATCCTGGCCGGTGTGGTCGCACCGGATGGCACGCAGCTCGCCGACGAACGCGAGAGCCTCCTCTGGGGCTTCGTCAATGCGCTGCACGCCCAGGTCCAGCGCCTCGACCGTGGCATCGACAAGATCGCGCCCGAAATGAAGGACCTCCAACGCGAGCAAGACGGCTCCGAGATCAAGTCTTGCGAACTCGAACGCCTGACCGACCGGGTCCAGAACCTCGGTGACCGGCGCGATGCCTTCGAGGCCATGCGCGACCTCGCCGCCGAGGGATACCGCACCGAGACCGGCGATACCTGACCGGCCAGCGATGCCTTCGAGGCCATGCGCGACCTCGCCGCCGAGGGATACCGCACCGAGACCGGCGATACCTGGCGTCCGCGCAACGGGTCGCACAGCAGCCAGACCGGCAAACTAACTTCCGCCGCCATCGACGCCCGCGACTACCTCCGCGCCCGCAAGGACCGTGAGACCAACGCACATCTGCCCGAGGGCACCCTGGTCGCCTTCACCGGCGGCAAGGACTTTGCCGACGTCACCGCCATCTGGCGCTCGCTGGACAGCATCAAGATCAAGTACGACGATATGGTCCTGCTGCACGGCGGCGGACCCGGCGCGGAGAAGATCGCCGCAAGCTGGGCCGAGAAGAACGGCGTTCACCAGGTCGTCTGCAAGCCGAACTGGGACCGGGACGGCAAGGCCGCGCCCTTCCGGCGTAACGACGTCCTGCTCAACTTCCTGCCGAAAGGCCTCGTCGCCTTCCCAGGCTCCGGCATCACGAATAACATGATCGACAAGGCACGCAAGATCGGAATCCCCGTCCTTCTCGCCGCCGCATAACGGCACCCTTCAGGGTCGGCCCCCGCCATCACACAGCGGAGGTCGGCCCCTTTTTTATGCCGTGTGCATAAAGTCACGGCCCATGGCGGGGCGCTTCGCGCCACCGCCAATTGTGCGAGCTTACGCTCGCTGTCGGCTCCTCGTTCTTCGAACGATGCATCGCCGCCTATCGGATCGGCCGCTTCGCGCCATCGCCGTATGCGGGCGCTGAAGCGCCACGCTGGCGCCCGGCCATCCCCCATTGCAACTTCATTATCCGCATCCCGAAAACCGCCACGACGAACCCATATGCGCCGTCATTCGTCTCAGAACGGATCTTTACCTTCTTCGGACACCATAGCCCTGGCAGCCTCGGCAACCTTCCTTCCCGGCAACACGCCCTTGTCCAGAAACGTCCGCAGACTGCGCTCCGTGATAGCGATGCCGCCTGATTTCAACACCTCATGCATTTGAGCCACCGTCACCCCCTTCGCCTGTTGCTTGACCAGCCGCTTCCGCAAACGGTCCAGTACATCAGTCAGGCTCAGCTTCGGCGGCTCAAGTTTCGCCAACTCACCGTCTATGCCATCGAAGTCGATATCCGCTTCGTTGAAGCGTTTCGCCGGCATCGTCCATCTCCCCGCTGTTTCCAGAATCCGCGATCAAGCCCGGATTCTGCCATTGGCCCGACAGCCGGTCAATTCCGCCATTCGAACGGCCATTTCAAGTGCGCCGCCACGTTCCAAGGCAGGGCCAAATTCCCCTTGATCTCCGATTATGCAGTCTATATCCTTTCTCGAAACATGAGAGACTATATTAGTCATCTCACACCGCTGCACCTTGGTGCTTTGATCTCGATATATGTAATGAACTTTGCCCAGAATTGTAAAGACCGCACGGCCATTTCGTTAAGCCTCTTTAAAATACAGGAATTCCCAAGGCTGGAATCATGAGAGCTACGACAGTCATATTCCGGCTATACTCCGCCCAGGTTGTATCCCTATCCGGCAACGTCGTTACCGGGCTGGCGTCATGGTAGCCACTCTGGCCCAGGCCGCATCGGCCGCCTATTACCTGGAGAGCCAGCGCTCCTTTCGTCATCCCAATGAGTACTACACAGCGGGAGAGGAACCGGATGGCGTCTGGTTCAATCCGAAGGGCCTGTTCGGCCTTACCGACGACGGCAAGGTCGACAGCAGCGACTTCCACCGGCTGTATAACGGCTTCGCACCGAACACCGGAGGCAAGCTCACACAAAACGCGGGCAGCGAGCGGCGCTCCGCGGGTCTCGACATGACCTTCAGCGCCGATAAGAGCGTCTCCGCCTTGTGGGCCGTCGCCGACCCAGACCTGCGTTCGGAGATCGAGCAGGCGCATAACGATGCGGCCCGAGTAGCACTTGAGGAAACAGTGCTGAGGCATTGCGCCTATACCCGCATCCGTAACCGGGACGGCGAGATCGAGGTGCTGCCCGCCGATATATCAGCGGCGATGTTCCAACATGGAACCAGCCGGGACAACGACCCGCAACTGCACACCCACTGCGTGATCTTCAATGCGGCCCGCACACACCGGGACGGCAAGTACCGGGCACTGCACCAGCACCCGGTCTACACCTGGATGAAGGCGGCGGGGGCAGTCTACCGCAATGCCATGGCATGGAGCCTCCAAGAGCGTCTCGGCATTCGCATGGAACAGTATGGGAAGGATGGAGAGTTCACGCGCATTGCAGGCATGCCCGGGAACCTGATCGGTCACTGGTCGAAGCGCCGGGCGGCGATTATCGAAGCGGCCCGGGAGATGGGCTTTACGGTCGAGGGCAACGCGCCACGGGCCGCAGCGGCGAACAAGATCACGCGGGCCGGCAAGTCGCCCGACAATGACCCGGAAATCCGGCACGCGCGCTGGCGCGGCGAAGCGGAGGGGTATGTCGAGCGCGAAGCACTGATTGCCTCGATATTGGGCAAGGCGGAAGCCATTACGCAGCAGCAGATCCGGGCGCTGACGGAAATCCTGGAAGACCTGCCGGAACGCCTCACGCGAGAGGAGGCGGTGTTCCGTCTTCCGGATATCGTCGAGCGGGTTGGCAATGCCACCGCCGGGCTGTTGAACCATGAGGCGGTAGCAACAAGCATCGAACGTGTGCTTCTAAGCCCGGAGGTCGTGCGCTTGACCCGACCGCCACGGGCGGCCGAAGGCCGGGCCGACATGGCGCATACCAGGCTCTATTCAACCCGTCACAACCTCCAAATGGAGCTTGAAGTCCGTGACATGGCGGCAGGAATGGCCGCCGGTACGGGACATTCCTTGTCTGCCCAGGCAATCGAGAACAAGGTGGCGGGGCTTCTGGCGGCGGGTTATCCGTTGAGCCAAGAACAGATCAAGGCGATTCGGGCCGTAACGTCTTCGAGCGGACGTGTAGCCATCATCGAAGGGGCGGCGGGCTCAGGCAAGACCACGACGCTCCGGCCAATCGCCGATCTCTACCGTGAACACGGGAAGAACATCATCGCCACGGCTGTGGCTTGGCGCACCGCCGTGGCGCTGGGTAACGATGTCGATGCGCGGCCGTTCTGCGTCGACAAGCTGCTGCGCCTTGCCGCGCGGGGCGGGATCGAGATCGATGGAAACACCACCATCATCGTCGACGAGGCGGGGATGCTGTCGACCCGCCAGGCGCATCATATTCTCCAACTCTCAGAACGTCATGGAGCGAAGATCGTATTCGCGGGCGACACGCAGCAGCAACAGCCGGTAGAAGCAGGTCCGGGGTTGAGGTTGGTGCGCGACGCCGTTGGCAGCGTGCGGGTTGACCGAATCCGCCGCCAGAAGGCCGACCTGGAAGACATCCTGGTTCATGTCCATGGCGAGGCACCGGAGGCTGCGCGGTTCCGCACGGGGATGATGGGGGAGCAGGAACGCACCCGAATTGTTGCTGAATACGAGGCGATGGAGGATAAGCCTGCATTCACACCGTGGCAGGTAGCGGCATCGGAAGCGCTTCGCGATGGCGACGCGGCATCGGCCATAGCGGCCCACCGCGCAAGGGGCCGGTTCCATATCGGGTACGATGAAGAAAAGACGTTGACCGGTCTGATCGATGACTGGGATCGCTACCAGCGCGAACATCCCGACAAATCCAGCGTGGTTCTGGCGCGCACGCGGGCCGAAGTGCGGGCACTGTCTCATCTGATGCGGGAACGTCGTTTTACCGCCCTGCCGAATGGGGAACGGCCCGATCCGGATCGGGTCCATGCGGACCGAGTGACGATTATTGTAAGCAGGGGCACGGAAGACGAGAGAACAGCCTCGCCACTGGAGATCGTGCGCGGCGACCGGCTGCGCATTGGCGCCACCCACTGGGAGAAGCAGCTGTTCAACGGCACCGTGGTCACGGTCGACGACTTCAAGGTTCAAAGAGGCGAGGCCGGTACGGAGCCAAGTGTCCTGATATCGGCGCGCACCGAGGACGGACGAGCCGTATCGTTCCATCACGACGAAATCCGCGACTGGTACGGCAATATCCGCCTCGATCACGGCTATGCGCTCACGATCACATCGGCCCAGGGGTTGACCGTGGACCGGACGTTCCTGCTGGCCGATGCACGGCCGGCGCGTGAAACCATCTATCCCGCGGCGACACGCCATCGCGAAGGGCTCGACATTTACGTTAACCGGGCGCCGCTCGTTCTCGATATTGCCGATAGAAGGGCCGACAACGACCGGAAAGCGGTGGTGACGGACACCGAGATCCGGTCGTATCTCGCCGAACGCTGGTCACGGTCGCAGCCCAAAGAAGCGGCGCTCGATTACATGGCCGATGGCGTATGGGAAGACCGACGGGAGCATGTTCGGGAGGACAATTCCCGGTCAATCCGAGAAACCCGAGAAACCCGGGAAGAGCCGCTGGAAGCTCGTCCGGCAGCCAACGACAACGCGCTGTCCCGCATCGCGCGGGATATCCGGCGCACCGCCTTCGGTTGGCGCCATGCCCAGGCAGTCTCCACCTTCGCCGCTGGCCGCGAGGAAATTCTGGCGGCATACGACGATCTGCGCGAGCGCACCCGCACGCAAGGCGATACCGTGGCGCTTGGGCCCGCTTACCAGGAGACGCTCACCCGTCACTCGGCACTGCTTAAACAGGCCGCGGCCTTCCGCGCCCGGCCGGACGACTTCGCCTCCCTGCTGGCAGAGCGCTGCGGTATCGGGCGCAAGGATCTTGACGCCTTCGAGGATCTCCATACACGGGCGCGGCGTCACCGGCGCGCGGCCACGATGCGCTACGTGCATCGGATCAAGCGGGAGGCGGATCAACAGGGGCTCGAGCCGGAGATGCGCCAGGGCGTGCAGCCGCTCGGGGGCGGAGCCGCCGAGACAGCGGGTGGCGTGCCCCCCGGGCGCAGTCGACCGGCTAGGCCGGGCGATGGCAGACCGCATACCCCGGCGCAGGCCACACCCCCGATTGAAACGGTTGCCATGCCAACCGAACGGGACTTGGCCGGAGGTCCTCCAGCAGTGGCGCCGGCGCCGCCAGTGGATAAACCGACCGTACCAACGGAAAAACAGGTCGCCTGGGACACCTATTCGGCCTTGAGAAAGGACTGGAGTCGTCACCTCGCGGCCGCGGAACGGGCCGGTGTCCATGCCATATATGTGGACGGCTACAAGCAGTTCCGCGCCCGCATGGAAGCGTTGGCCGAAAACCCGGCCCTTGAAGACCGCCCACGCCGGTCGCTCGGGAACGTGCTCGCCCACCTCGACGAAGGGACCGAAACCCGCCGTGAAATCGAGGATTATCTCGCTGCAGTCAAGGACCGGCTGGAATATCGCAGCGAGGTGCTGGAAACCGTCGCGATCGATTTAAACAAACCGGTTACCGGTCTCACTGGCTATGACAGGTGGCGGGCGGACATCGACAGGCTGGCCGAGACCGGTCGGCGTATCATAGACGACCAAGATACCTATGCCCCCCACCTCAACGGCATCTCGCTCGGCCTGGAGCACGTGCGCTGGGCGCTCACCGATATCGGCAGGCTGATCGGCAGGGACGACAAGCAGATATCGCAGGCCGCTGAACGGGAGCGCCAAAGCGAACAATCCGCACCTCAGGAGACGCACGAGGAACGCCAGCACCGGGCGCAAAGGGAGGCCCGCGAGTTCAGCCGGCTTCAATCAGCCGCGTACAACGCGACGGGGGCAGAACGCAAGGCGGCGCAAAAGGAATTCGACGACTATGTTGAGCGCCACTCTCAAAAGCGCGAAACGGTCGAGGAAGAAGAACGCCAGACCTACAAAAGATCCCGGGGACGAAGCATGGGCATATAGCAGCGTCGCGCTCGCCTTGTGGCGCTTGGTTACCCAAGACCAAATGCCCGATAGCCATCCACGGAAACGAGAAATTCAGTAGAGTAGAGAGTAGTTACTTGAGGGGACCCCGAGGCTTCCGGCGCCTCAACCGGTTCCGGCCCGCTACCAGCGCAACATCAGGCGCAGCATGGTCCCGTGCTCGGGCGACCCATCCCAACTCACACGGCGCGTGCCCTCCACTCCGAGCGCGATGTCGAGATACGCCGTCCCGGTGAAGCGCCCGCCGAACACCGGGAAGCCGTAGGCCGCTTCCGCGCTGAGACGCCCGGCCTGCGGCGTGGGATCGTCGAGCGCGAGGCCCGGCAGCGTCTCGCACCCCAAGAGCGCATCCACGCCGCACTTCGACGACATGCCAAGGACCGGGGTGACGGGTGACGGCGTTCAAGCCGGGCAAGGCGCTCAGGAATGCCGTGAATGAGGGCAACGGGTAGTGAACCGGGAGCGGACGCGGATCGGAGACAAGTGAGGACGGCGAGGTTCGGGAAGTTGAAACCGGGCGCTTTCGGTGCGATGTCGGCGATCCTGAATGTCACGTCGCATTGGTGGCGGAAATCAAGCAGGCACAATGGGCAAATCAGTTCGCAGCAGTAGCGGAGCACAGGGGCAAGATGACTTTATGAATAGGCTCTTATCGGTCGTGCGCAGCAGGACCGATAAGAGCATTGAGCTGAGCCGCGCGGCACTGACGGTGCCGCGCTATGGGGAAAGTAACCGCTTGGTGGGTGTCGATTAGATCAAAGCGGTCGGGTTGATTGCCCACAGCTGAGGCGAGGCCACTGCGAAAGTGGGCTCGGAAGAGATTTCCGAGCCTGAGCAGCGGCACCCGGCGATGTTTCTCCGGCGCTCGGGATGAGAGCAGCACAAGGGCGGCCGTGGCGCGTTGATCGGCGCGTTGATATCGGGTCTTGGTCGGCTCTGGCGCATCGTCACGGAGGTCCGGTCTTCGTTGCCCGCATCGACGTTTGAAGTCGCCGATCGAGAATGAGGATCTACCGCAGCGTTCCCTTCCTGCACTGCCGGCACACGGTGATGTCGATTCCCGTCAGACGCAGCATCATCTCCTGCGTCGTCTCCGGCTCGAGCGGTTCCGGGTCTGGCTGACCAAGCATGGCTCGGCACAGGGCGAGCTTGCCGGTTCTGGAACGATTGGCGAGCAATCCGTAGTGGCGCAGCCGGGTGAAGCCGCGCGGCAGCACATGCAGGAGGAAGCGGCGGATGAACTCGTCGGCGTCGAGACGCATCACCTTGGCCTTGTTGCCGTCGGCGTAGTCGCGCCACCGGAAGCGGACGTGCTCCCCGTCGAACTCGACGAGACGGTGGTTGCCGATGGCGGTCTTGTGGGTGTAGCGCCCGAGATAGGCCAGCACCTGGCCGGCGCCGGCGAACGGGGCCTTGGTATAGACCACCCAGTTGTTCGATCGAAGCGAGGTCTTCAAACATTCGAAGGCGCGGCTGCCGTCGAGACCATCGCGGCCGGGCATGCGCAGCTCGCCCTTGCGATGGGCGTCGGTGAGGAAGTCGAGATACTTCCCGCGGAAGACCTTGGAGAGAGCGGCCGTTGGGAACAGGAATCCCTTGCGCGCGGGGGCGATCCAGCTTTGCTGGTCCGGGCTCAAGGCTCCGCCGGTGACGATGCAGTGGACGTGGATGTGCTGTCCCAGATTCTGGCCCCAGGTGTGCAGCACCATGGTGATGCCGAGCTCGCCGCCGAGCCAGCGGGGATTGCGGCCGAACTCTAGCAGGGTCTGGGATGCGGCCTTGAAGAGCAGCTTGTAGATGAGCGCGGGATTGCCCTGAGCCACGGGGTTGAGGTCGTGGGGCAAGGTGAAGACCACATGCCAGTAGTCGATGTCGAACAGATCGGCGCACTGACGCTCGACCCATCGGGTTTGCGAGAGGGTCTGACACTTGGGGCAGTGACGGTTCCTGCACGACGCGTATTGGATCGTCACCGCCCCGCATTGGTCGCAATGCGCCTTGAACCCGCCGAGCGCGGCGGTGCGACAGTTCACCAGCGCGTCCACGACCTTGTGTTGCTGGGCCGAGAGCCGATGCGTCTCACGATAAGCATCGCCACGCTCGCGCAGGATGTCCGCGACCTCCAGCGCCGGCCGGGTGGCCGGCGCTGCGTGACTGACATGAGCCACCGGTCAGGACTGGCCGGACCGCGGGAACTCTAAGAGGTCCAGGGGAGACGGGGTGGCGGAAGTCTTGTCGTGGGCCAAATGCAGATAGCGCATGGTCGAGCGGATGGAGCTGTGCCCGAGCCGGCGCTGAATGACGTGTAGCTCGACCCCGGCCTCGAGGAGCCCGGTGGCGTAGCAATGCCGCAGCGTGTGGATCCCGCCGGGCTTGTCGATCCTGGCCTTGTCCTTGGCTGCCTTGTAAATGTGCGCAGGTCCCGCGCGCGTCATCATCGGCCGGCTGCGGAGATCACTGGGGAACAACCAGTGCCGGGGACGATGCCGGCGCCAGTACGCGCGAAGTTCATCGAGCAGCCGGGGCGAGAGGGGGACGTAGCGGTCCTTATTGCCCTTGCCTTGATCGACGCGCAGACACATGCGTTCGGAGTCGATATCGCTGAGCTGTAGCCGCCCCAGCTCGCTCGCCCGAAGCCCTGCGGCGTAGGCCGTCATCAGCAAGGCGCGATGCTTGCGGTTGGTGGTCACGGTAAACAGCCGCACGAGCTCGTCGCGGTTGAGGATCCGGGGCAGGGTGGACGGCGTCTTGGCACCCGGCAGATAGAAGTGCGGGTCGGGCAAACCGAGCGTGATGCGGTACAGGAAGCGGACGCCGTGGCGAACGCAGTTGCAGCTCTGCCAGGTCAACCCCTTCTGTTCGTGCAAATGGAGGAGGTAGTCCTGGACTTCCGGAGCGGAGATCCGGTCGGGTCTGCGACGATAGTGACGTGCGAGCCCGGCAACCGAGTTGAGGTACGACTTCTTGGTGTTCTCGGCGAGTCCGCGAACGGTCATGTCGTCGGTCATGCGTTGGCGCAGCTGTGTCATGGGTCTTCTCCCTCTGGGTCTGAGCGGTCACGAAAACACGCCTATGCTCTCGCTCGCCGGTGAGGCAGTCGACGACCATTTATCAATGAGGGAGAAACGCGGATCAGGACTTGCCCCGGCAAGCCGAGCCGCAAGGTCCGCTTCAACTAGCTTGGTGTAGGGAGATCACTGCGAACACCCGGCGGGCAAGACACCCCGCCGCGGAACGCGGCTCAGTTCAAAAACAGAAATGGGGGTATCAACATTTGGCAGAGAAATTGGAAGAGCTCACACAAGAAGCAATAAGTGACGAAGCTGATCGAAACCCTCAATTCAATGAGAACTGCGGAGCGCCTTGGATCTAGAGGCGAAGAAACGTCCTGCTAAGTGTCCGTCCGGGGACTTTATGAGTCGGATGAATCGGTTATCCGGCGGCCCCTCTTGAAGAGCTGAATCAGCTGTGATTCTCTGGGGTGGTGAATTTGCTCTTGAGGTGCCCCATGTGGACTGCCGACAACCGCCCGCGCTACAACCGCGACAAACTGCGTTATCCGAGCGACCTGACCGATGCGGAATGGGCGCATATCGAGCCGCTGATCCCGCCGGGCAAGCCCGGCGACGGCAAACGGCGCGTCGCTATCCGCGAGGTGATCAACGGCGTGATGTACATTCTGAGCACCGGCTGCCAGTGGCGCGCGCTGCCCAAGGATTTGCCGCCCAGAAGCACCGTGCATGATTACCTCGGCCTGTGGAACTGGGACGGCACGCTGGATCGCATCCATCATGCGCTCTACCTCAAGTGCCGCGAGAAAGCCGCGCGCGAAGCCAGCCCCACGGCCTGCATCATCGACAGTCAGAGTGTGAAATGCGCTGAAAAAGGGGGGCTCGCATCGACAGCCACGGCTTCGATGCCGGCAAGCTGATCAAGGGCAAGAAGCGGCATGTTCTGGTCGATACGCAAGGCTTGCTGCTGCACGGCATCGTCACCGCCGCCGACGTTCAGGATCGCGACGGCGGTCTCGCGCTGCTGGCGACCTTGTTCGGTCTGTTTCCCTTTCTCGGGAAATTGTTCGCCGACAGCGCCTATCAGGGCCCGGTCTTTCACCGCGCCCTGGCCGGCATCCTGCCCGATCTCGAGACCGAGATCGTCAAGCGATCCGATCGGGTGAAGGGCTTCGTCGTCCAGCCCAGGCGTTGGGTGGTCGAACGCACCATCGCCTGGCTCAACCGCTGCCGCCGACTGGCCAAGGACTGGGAGAACCTCAACCGCAACGCGCTCGCCTTCATCAAGCTCGCGTCCATTCGACTCATGCTCCGAAAACTCTGTAATCCTACATAAAGTCCCCGGACGGACTCTAAGCTAAGGCGACATCACGTAAGGGAAAAATGGTAGCGGCGTCCGCGGACCGGCTAACCGTCTACCTCCGACGGTCTTAGATCCCCTCGCTGTTGCCCAACGGGGGGAGGAGGCCCTTCGCGGCCAACCGGCGCCGTTGAGGCTAGATCAGCTCAAGTACATCGTCGCAGATTATGGGATGGACCAGGAGAGGTTGGTAATGAAATGGAAAACTCCGAGCCGATTGACAGTGTGATCGACAGGATGATTGAAATTTCGATTAGTAGAGCACATAAAGGCGAGGCATTTCGGACTTAGCTAAGTGTTGGGAGAGAATACGATATTTGCCGAGTTGCGGAATCCTTCCCATCAAGTGCGGTCGTATATGTTTCGAAGCTAATGTCATTTGCACCGAAATGAAAAGCCCTTCGCGGCTGCGCTTGATTCTCAGCGGTTGCCAACCAGTCGCTTTTCGGCCGTGTTGGTGCTAGCGGCGCGGGCATCCGTGCCCCAAAAATGATGCGCGGCCATCGTTGCGCTGTACCTCAATGGACGCGGGTGCAAACTAAGGAGGTTTCGGTTGTATCGCTTGGGTAAGAGCCTCATTTCGCAGTACATTCGTACGGGTTGCCGTCGCCGACTGCGGCTAGATCTCTACAGTGGTGTCCAGGAGCGACGATTGGCTGGTGTTCCCGAAAAGGATGCTGGCCGACCCGGACTTGCCCTATTGACACAGCAGGGCAAGGAGTACGAACGAACGAAGTTCCGCGAGCTGGAAGATGTATTTGGGGGCTTGGTGGTTCGTGGTGCGCTTCGGGCATATGAGGCCGAAGAGGATCGTGCTTTTGAGATCATCGAACTTAATTCGATAATTGATGGCTTGGAGCCGCACCAACTCGCACTTGAGGCACAGTTCGAGACGACCGATAGCTTCCGTGCTGCCCACGGTTTGGCGGATCTTGCGGACGGAACAGCAGTGGCGGGGGGCGAGCCTCTAGGGTTCGGGGCACTCCGTCCAGACATTCTCCAGGTGCAGCCTCCCGTGCTACGGGAGGGGCGTCGGATCATTAGTCAGTCTGGCTCCTTGATCCGTATCGATCCTCAGGATGAACGGTTGGGTCTTCGCATCATCGACATCAAGATTGCGGGAGAACCATCCCCTTCGCATTTTTCGGAGCTGGCGTATTACGGTATGGCTTTAGCTGGATGGCTTGGGGATACCGGACGGAGCGATCGTTTCGTTGTGCTTGCTGAAGCGGCAATATGGCCTGGTGCACACGAGGGCTCTACTATCCGTCGGCTTCTCCTGGACGATCGTGCCGCTGGCGTCCCGGTTCTCGACCCTGAACGGTATCGAGAGGGCCTTGAGGCGGATCTTGAAGCCATGCCTCCCGAAGTAGTACTCGGTCGAATCCAGCGCTTCCTGCGAGTCGATCTCCGTGAGGTCTTGGCCGAACCGAATTGGCGTGAACTTGATTGGCACATAGACAATCGGTGTGCTGGCTGCGACTACCTTGGATATCGCTGGTCTCGTCACGACGACGAAGGTGCCGAGGGCCGTCCTGATGATGACCGTCGTCCTGACGAGCGGTACTGCTGGCCGATGGCAGAGCAAACTCAACACCTCAGTCGAGTGGCTGGGCTAACAGAGGGTGCATGCGGCAAGCTTCGGGAAGCACGTGTTCTTGATATCGCGGCGGTTGCAGCGCTGCCGGCGGGCAGTCCTGCCTTTGAAATCCACCAGATGCTTCGGGCCAAACGGACAGTTCTCAGTGCCCGCGCAGCCACTTTGCACGACCAAATGGAGGCGAACATCCCGGATCGGGCGGGCACATCCGCGGTCTTGCCAAGGTTCGCAGATATCCGGGTATGTGTATCCGCCGATTTTGATGTTGGCAGCGGTCTGACCTTCGCTCTTGGCTACCGAATCAACTACGGGGTTCCTAACCAGGTACGGCCACATGGAATGGACGGTCCCCAGTATGGGCGCGCCTTTGCTACTATAGAACGACCAATTTTGGTTCTGGAACGAACCTTACGAGACGAAGGCGCAACCTTGCGGTTGTGGCTTCGACACCTAGTCGAGGATATCCACCGGGTTCGGACAGATATTCTGGAAGGCTACCACAACCAGGGTGATGCGGATAAGGCTGACGTCACAGTACAGTTCTTCTTGTGGGACCAGCTTACGTACCATCATTTATGCCGCATTTTCGGACGTCACTTGGATATCGTGCAGGATCCAGTATTGGTAGGGCAAGCAGATCTCAACCCGATAGCTTGGGTGTTTCCGGCAGATAGCTTGCTTGAGGAGCCCGATTTCGTCAGTCGCTCTTCTCCGATTACAATTGTCTCCGACGCCGTGAATAGCCTCATGGCAGTGCCTATTCCGCACCACTACGGCCTGATCGATTTGGCAAATGAACTGGAGCCAGAGAGCCGAAACCTTCCTAACGGTGAGCGATGGTGGTTCCACGTTAACAAGTTTTACCGGGATCCTTTGTCTGACCAAGTACCTTCCGAGCGTGGCCATGAAATCTGGAATCGAACCTCGCCGTTCTTGAATCAGGACTTCCAGTGGCACCAGGAGGAGATGCGAAAGGTAGTCCGGCGAAAGTTGCATGCCATCACTTATGTGGCGGAAAAGCTGATCGGGTTTCTACAAGACGACCTCAGATCCCAAGCACCTCGGGTCGGCGATGTTTTCCAGCCAGCCGGTAGGGTTACGGGAGTGGGGGACGACGGACAGATACTTTACCAGCACACACGCCTCATGGCCGCTGCTCAACGGCTACAAGTCGACCTCTTGATGGCGATGCCTCCTCACGAGCGTGAGGCACGCTATCACTCGGCACGAGTCGAGGCCGTATTGGTGGGGGCTGAGCGTAGGGATGGTCTTCAAGCAGTTGGCCTTGCTGGTCGGGCGGCGGACGATACTGTTTATTTGTTTCGTCTTTCCGCGCGATCCAGGGAAGCGCGCTTAAAAGAAGGCGAGTTCACTTGGTCGTTTTTGCCCGAGGCGGATCTGCCGGAACTCCAGGATCTTACTGTGGCGCAGTTCAAAACCACGAACCCGGCCATCCAGGATGCCTTACCCATTAATCCCTGGGAGTGGCGGACAAAACTCCGTGAGGACTTGAAGGTCAATATCCTCAGAGTTGATCGTAGGAATCAGTTGCTAGCAGTGGAAGTTAGTGAACTGCTTGCCGAGACTCTGCGGCTCGGCCTCCTGCAGATGAACCTTGATGGCCCAAGAGGTCGCTTCGGAATCCTGGACCTCGTGGCCATGGATGTATTTACCCAAAAGCTTCGCAGAACCCTGGAGGATCGATCTGGAATCCGCAATCCTCCGCTCGCGCAGCAGCGTCCATTGTTTCCGACTCAACATGTAGCTCGGGTGCGGGGAGGTCGGCCGCGTGTCGGGGACGCGGACAGTACCGCCGCTGAGTTCATCTGGAATGCCGACCAGTTGGCTAGAACAGAATCAGCGGCGGCACCAGGTCCGGTACTTGCTATTGCGCAACGGTCGATGCCTGATCTAACGGAGCGTCAAAGTGCAGCTATTACTCGAGCCGTTACACGCCGCCTCGCCCTCTGGTGGGGCCCTCCTGGCACGGGAAAGAGCCGTACAGCGCAAGCGTATCTCACCGCAATTGCCGTTGAGGCCGTTAGGGAGGGGCGTCCGCTCCGCATCGCTATTTCCGGATTTACATGGGTGGCGATAGACAACGTCGCTCGTCGTCTGCCGGAGCTTCTTGTGAACGCTGCTGTCGCGGAGGATGTCCGCCTGAGCCGGCTGAATTCCAGGGCGACGACGAGGGGCGTGGATCCTCAGTTGGCCGACTTCGTGGTCCCCATGGACGACGCCAATCCCAGGCGGGTGGAACTGGAGCGAAGATTGAGCGAAGAGGACGGTGTAACGATCGTCGCAAGCACAGTGGATCAATTGTACAAGCTGGGCGCACCAGCCCAGTGCGTATCACTATTTGACATCATATTGATCGACGAGGCATCCCAACTGGACGTGGCGCACGCTGTCGTAGCGTTTAGTAAGCTCGCTGAAGGTGCCCGCGTAGTCGTAGTAGGCGATGACAAGCAGATGGCGCCCATTCACCCGCTTGAGGCGCCTGACGGCTTGGAGCACCTGGTGGGGTCGATCTACGACTTTTTCCGCCACTACCGTAAGCATGAAGGACCGCAGTTCGAGATTGAACCGGTGATGCTAAACCGCAGCTTCCGCTCCAATTGTGAGATTGTTGAGTTCGTGCGCGAGGCCGGATACGGCGAAGACTTGGAAGCTGCCGAAGGGAATGCTGACCTAAGAATCGACACTGTTCGGGAGATCGAAACGATCCAGCCGATTGACTGGCCTGAGCAATTACCATTTTCTCCGCATTTAGCCCGTATCACCGCTCCGGAGTACCCGCTCGTTGCTGTCGTTCACAGTGATCGCTTCAGCAGCCAGCGCAATGACGGTGAGGCGGATCTTGCCGCGGGGCTGATCCTCGCTTTGTTCCGGGCCGGTCTCTGTGACTTAGAAGCTGAAGAGGGACAACCCTACTCAGCGGAAGACTTTTTCCGGAGAGGTGTCGGCGTCGTCACGCCACATCGAGCACAGCAGGCGGCTGTATTTGATCGTTTGGCTGCGGTACTCCCGGATCAGGTCGATCGTAATGCCGTATTCGACAGTATCGATACTGTCGAACGCTTCCAAGGTCAGGAAAAGGCAGTGATGCTCGCGAGTTTCGGACTAGGGGATGCGGATCAGATCGCCGCTGAAGAGACGTTTATGTATTCTCTCAACCGTTTCAATGTCACGGCCTCGCGGGCGCAAGCAAAATTCATTGCTCTTATCAGTCGATCGCTTGTCGACTATCTCCCGCGTGACCGGCGCACGTTGGAAGAGTCGCGTTTGCTTAAACATTTCGTTGACGGTTTTCTCACTCGCTCGGAACAGATTAGCTTACCGGTGTTCGGGACATGTGAATTGAAATTTCGATGACTCGGTCGTTGCCCTCCGAATCTATATTGGACAAGGGCGACCTGCCTGTTGCCGAACTGGCTCGAATTGCAATGCGCGAGGGCGTTCGTCCTCGAGATGTTTACCAAGCACACAAATGGTTCGCGCGGCGGCTTGCCGTCACTGCACGTGCCCTTCTAGTCGGTTCCGCGTGCGATCATTCGGAATCGTTCTGGCGGAACTTCTACAAGGGCGACGTGATGAAGGGGTACACCGTACTCGATCCCTTCGTCGGCGGTGGTGTCATGCTGCTTGAGGCTTCCCGTCTTGGCGCGTCCGCGCGGGGAGTAGATATCGAGCCGGTGGCTGCGGCGATCGCGCGCTTCCAGACGAGGCTTCGCGATCTACCCGACTTAGAAGAGCCCTTGCAGCACTTGGTGGAAACTGTCGGATGCGAGCTAGCTCCATTCTATGAGGCACAGGATGCTAACGGCCGATCCGAAACATTGCTGCACGCCTTCTGGGTTCAGACGGTTCATTGTCAAACGTGCGGTTTCTTGTTCGATGCGCATCCGAAATTCCGCCTTGCTTGGAGTGATGTTGAATCCCGGCAGTGGGTTGCCTGTGGCGCATGCAGTTCCATCATTCAGGCGGATGTGGACGCTGTAAGCGTGACTTGTGCATGCGGAGCGGAAACTCCGTGCTCTGGTGGCCGCGTTGAACATGGCAAGGCCAGTTGTCCCCGATGTCGTCAACAGGAGGCGCTCATTGACTATGCGCGTCGGATAGGGGTACCCCCGACGTTCCGCATGTTTGCGGTAGAGACTCTACCGGTTGGCGACGCCCGAAGGGTAAAGATCCGTGATCGAACGATCCGCTCTGCTACTGAATTCGATCGAATTTGTTACCGGAAGGCGGAACGTCGGCTTGAGCAACTCCTTTTGGAGAACCCGGATACCTTGCCTGCAGGTCCGATTCCGCGAACGGGTCGATCCGACAACCGTCTGATCGACTACGGCTATCGAGACTACCTCGAGATGTTCAACGCACGGCAGAAACTTCATCTCGCGTTACTGGGAGCGGCAATTGAAGATGTAAAAGGTGCAGCACGTGACGGTTTGGCGTTTGCCTTCTCGGACCACCTAACGACGACCAACATGTTGTGTACCTACGCTGGCGGGTGGCGCCGGCTTGCTCCCCTGTTCGCGATTCGCGCATACCGCCATATAGCTCGACCAGTGGAGATCAACCCATGGCTCCGAAATAACGGGCGAGGGACCTACCCCAATTCAGTACGCGCCGTAACGCGGGCCTCGCAAGGACTGAAGGATCCGCGAGAGCCAAGCCCGAGAGGACTGTTCAAGCGAACCAGGGATTCAGTCGGTGGTTCAACGGAGGTTATTTGCGGTGATGCCCGCAAAATGAAACATATACTATCGGAGACAGTCGATCTTGTCCTCACCGACCCGCCTTACTTCGATTACATTTCCTATTCGGAACTCGGTCATTTCTTTAGTCCATGGTTTCGTCGTTTTCGATTAATAAGCAGACGTGGAAAGGGCGGTTTTCCGAAGGGGCAAATCGCACAGATGACTCGAACAAGTAAGTCAGAGCGTCGTTTCGCCCGACAACTGGCTAACGTCTTTCGAGAGATCCGCCGAGTCTGCAAGCCTGAGGGCCGGGTTGTATTCACCTACCAAAATCTGGACGGGCGTGGTTGGCACGCCATCGCCTCTGCAATGGCCAAGGCGGGGTTGACGCCAATTTGTACGTTTCCCCTTTATGGCGATAGCAGTGCAAGTCTACACAAGCGTGCGCGATCGATTTCTTGGGATGCCGTGATGGTATGTCGGCTAGGCGAACCCTTACCAACCCTATCAATCGATCCAGAAGATCAAAACGCGGGGCGACATGAAGCAGAGCGCTGGTCCAAAGCACTTGCCGATAAAAATCTGAGGATGACTGACGGGGACCAGATCAACATCGCACACGCATCTGCACTTGTGTCGTCATTCCGGAGGGCAATGAATCACGATGTGTGCGATGCACAGTGAATTAGGCTACAGGCTGAGTAGGGCGCTAGAAGTTGATAGTAAGGTTTGTTTCTTGTTGTGATGTTGCGTTGTAAAACGCCCAGCATTTTCTCGAGACAGCACAGAATTCCAACGACTTTCCTGATTGGAGGAAAGCAAACTAAACGCCAAGACAACGGCGTTGAAGCAATAGTCAGCTATTGTCTTTTTCTTCGTTGGGGACAATGGCTCCATATCCCTTCGGCAACTTAATAGGGTTCTGTTCGGTGTGGCTTCTGCGCTCTTTGGCCTCCTGTTGATTTCTACGTCTTATCTCCGCCAAAATCATTTCGCTATTCAAAGAAAGTAGACTAAATACGCCGCGAATAAAAGGAATGGTTCGCAAGAGAGCGAGAGAGCCAACAAAGGAAAGGCAAGCGATATATAATGCGTCGAGGTTCACGCTATAGTCATTACCTATCAGTAAAGCTGGCAAGGACCATGATGTAGCCTTTCCAATAATTAACAGAACAACTGACGAGAAGTCGAGGGCCAGCAATACCGACCAAAAGGTCATTTGTTGTTTGAGGGCCTCATGATATCGCTTAGCCTGCGAATGCTCTAAACCGTTGGAACGCATTATGCCAGCAGTAAAGATCATGGCTGGAAGTATTACCGCTGCCTGAATACTGAAAAACGATATGAGTTCTGTAGTTACTGCCTTGGGTGCATCTGGCGTGAGCGCCAACCCCCCTATCAGCGCTAGAATCAACGCAGAGGCGAAGTCCCACCTAGTCTTTACCCATCGCACCGCAGACATCCTGCTACCGTCAAGGGTCGATCTTCCCATTTTCCACAAAGTGGTTGTAAGCCGAGCGGAGTTTTGAACGTACGTCTTCGAGGTCTAAAAGGCTACCATTCGTTTGAACACGAATTGGATAGCTAAGGCGAATGTCCTCGCCTGTTACACGACCATACTTTCCAATCGCCGTAATTTCCCCATCAGGTAAATTACGAAGCGCTTGTTGCATGGGTGCGCGAGACACTGTTCGACGTAAGGTTTTGTATCCTATGCGCACTGAGACATCGAGGTCGGCATCTTGAGGGATGGTATTCAGCAACCGCTGAACGTCCGCTTCATTGCTCATGATAGCCGTCAAGACACGTAGGGCTCGTTCTCCCCACCCTCTTTGCTCATCGATGTCGACATGGCGTTCAACATCACGTTCCTGGGCAGGAGGTGGAGGGAGCCGGTCGAGCATAGCAGCTTGGAGGACTCCCGTGCCGCCTACAATGATTTCCTTAACGTCGTCTAAGTCACCGCCCACTTGATCACCGTCAAACTTGGCATTTAGGATGACGTGGCCGTTACCTGCCATCTCCTGGGTCTTGTCTTTAAGAAGCCAAGTCAGATATTGTTCAAGGTGTTTGGAGGTTAACGATCGGCTTTGAATTAGGAGAACGTGGTTCCCAACAATTAGCCAATACATCATAGAATGAATATATTCACGATTATTAGGCGGAGCGTGTTGTTCGACTGATAGCATAGGGACGTCTGGCTCATTTTTGAGGAGTGTTTGCAAAAACCCACTTGTATAGACAGTAAGATCTCCGAAAAAACTTATCCCGTCATCATGGAAAATGTTCATTAGGTAAGTGTCGGTATTTTCGGGAGGAAAAAGCCACGCTCGTTCATTCCAGTTTGCAGAAATGGTTGTGCCATTGATCGGCATATCCATTGCCTTGCGGACGGCGAGTTCAAGTGTCGTGCCATTCAGGGCACCCACAGGATCCTCCATTCGACGATAATGAACGGTTAAAGACTTTCTTCCGATCATACCCAATGCCTTCCGTTAGGTGCTTGTCACAAATTGCGCATAACTCTAGAAACGTAGCAAGACCCAATTATTGGTTGCCACAGATGGAGAGAATTGGTTTGACGCGAGATGGCTGGAGGCATCGAGAGCACATGGGATGCGGGGAAGCTCGGTCTTTGAGACCGAATCATAAGTCTCGATCCAAAATCAAGTAGCATTCTCGTTCCTGCTTATCCGCGACACTCACGCCCATGCCCTATCGCCTCCTCATTGCCGGATGACTTTCAGGGATAAACAGGTTCTCGTTTGGTCGGCATCTCGTGACCAGCCGCATCATGAACAGGTATGCAGTCAGTTTCGCCTGCGCATTAGAACTTGCAAGTGTTAGCTCGCATTCTCTTAACAAACGGCGACGGAGACCGATCCTGGCAAATGTTCTCTGGGCTACCCATAGGCGGCACAATACGGAAAATCTCTTTGTGTCCCAACAGTTGAGCACAATGTTGAGCAGTTCGGAAACACCGAGGCCCTGCAGCTTCCCGGCGTGCGTAGGGGCAGGTAACGACGATCGGATTGGAGTTTATGCGGTATGTGGCAGTAGACATGACTGCCGTGGATGACGGCATTTCCGTGCAGCCGACCGATGGGGAGTAGGTTCCAGCGACGTGGCTGATCTCGATAATTGCCTGATTGACATGCCTCCTGTGATCGACAGCATGGAAAACACAGTTCGGCGGCGGCGGTTCAGCGCCTGCGCCGATTATGGTTTACGAACGTCGAACGAACACTTCACCGCCCGGTCCGCCCGCTTTGCTTCCATCGCGCACTCGGCGATGGCAGGGCCATAGTTGTCCCAGATGTGGCGGCTCCAGCCGCCGCTCGGATCGTGCCGGGGAACAATCTCGAACTGCAACTCGACCAATACGCCGAGCAGGAAGAAGGCCGGAACAACAACGGCGAGCGCAAGCACCGACCACCAAAGACGATACCCTCCCGCATGCCGCTGCCGCGCTTCATCGTTCCTGCGGCTCCAGCAGAGCGAGCGCCTGCTCCAGGGTCAGGTCGTCCGGCGGGACCTCCTTCGAGGGCCATCCGCTGCTGGAGGGCACTCCCGCACCCGGCGATCTCACCGCCTGGCCGTGGATCGACTTCGACCCGCCCGCCCTCGACCGCCTGCTGGAGAGGCTGTTCCGCGACACCGGCCGGCGCGCCGCGACCGTGCTCCGGGCCGGCGCCGCCGGCCTGTTCCCGATGTCGACCGGGCCCTGGCTCGCCTGGCTGCCGCTCGACTACCTCGACCGGCTGGCCGCGCCGCGGCTCAGGCCGCTGCCGCTCGCCTTCGGCCGGCGCCGCTGACGCACCGGCTTCGTCACCCGGCGCGCCGCCGAGGACCTCGAGCCGTTCCGCCTGCTCGAACAGACGCTGCGCGACAGCGCGATCGACCGGCATGCGCCGCAGGCCGGGTAGCTCCAGAGCGGTTCTCCTCCTGCATCGGGAGCGGGGCATTGGAGCCGCCGCCTTTCTCGGCCCGTCGGGGCACCGTATGGGTCTCCGACAAGACTCAAACCCGCGTGTATCCTCGGCACTCATTGCCAGGTTGGGAAGAACCTGGAGCCATGAAAGTCAGCACCGTTGGAACGACAAGCGCAGCCTTGTCACGCTTACCCTCGATGACGGTAGATCATCTCAGGCAAGGCACCGGCCTTCGCTATCGCATTGAAACCACGTGTCGATTCCGCTCCTTTCCGGGTACCACAACCGTCATATTCTCTCCTCCGATGGTGCGGCCGCTTGGGCATGGTTTCCCGCAGCGCACCGGCGACCGGCGGTGGCACGTGCTGCCAAACGATGCCGGCCCCACGAATCGATTTGCGAGCGCCGATCCAGCGAGGTGCCCCAATGAGGGCAGGGCATCACAGGCAGGGGTGTCGGCCTTCGCCGTCGCCCTGAAATCGCACGTCTACACCAAACGAAAATCGCACTTGCGCTCCGGGAGGCGTCCATACAACCAGCACATGGGCCAGAAGGCCGGGGCCGGGACGGCAGCGCTCGATCGGCCGCATCGGCAAGGGCGCCTGGTGGAACGTCGCACACCTACGACAGACCAGGCACGGGCGCACGATGCGCCTTACCACGAAGCGTCCCGGTCTGTACTCCAGCTCCTCGCCGAGACGCTTGAGACGGCCGCCGCAGTCCGCGCAGTGATCGCCCGGCGCGAGAACCGTCTCCTCGCGCGGCAGGTGGTCCGGCACCATCGACCTCCGGATCGTCACCATAGAAAACTGCGGCATCACATTGACCCGCCAGAAGGGCGGTCACGCGGGACGCTCACGAACGGCTCCATTGCGAGCCCTTCAGGCCCCCACTCACCAAACCAGCCTCCGGGCGGGCGCTGCCCCGTAGTCCTGTACTCGCCCCGATCCGAATCTGGGTTCTTCTCCCTGCTCGGGTGCCGACGGCACCGAACCACGGCGGGCTATGCGCATCTCGCCAACAACCATCTCGTGGAGGCCACCGAACAGATCGGGAGCATTATTGCTTCGGCGATGTCAGCTCAACCCTCGAAGTAAGTATCTGAAAAATATAGTCTGCCATAATAATCATGTTCATGCTGTGTTTAAACGTAGAGTATGGAACAAGTCCGTGGGTAGATGCATGACGGTTTGGAACGTAATCCTCCTCATATTTAGCCCTATTACTATCATGGACTGGTTCATACAAGTGATGAACAAGTCGATCAAATAGTATCCAACCATATGCCTCTCTTGGCAGGACGTCTCTTAGTGTTGTTCGATTCTCAAATCTCTCCAGCATTCTCTTCGAGGAAATTGAACCAGCGGCGTCTTCAAAAAAGTGAATCCGAAACTCTCTGTCAATTTCCGGAAATAACACACGACAAACACACCTATAGTGTCCCACGTCATGTGCAGAAAGCGCTTCGAGAAATGTCGCTTTGGTTTCCCCTGATATGTGATAGCGATCCATTCTTGTTTTGATATCTTGACGGATGTCTTGCCAATTGTTCTCGTAGAATTCTGCCAGACGGGCTTCGAGCAGAGAAACATCGTCTCCACATTCTTCAACATAGTCCAATGATACAGTATGATAAGGTAGCCAGCCCGTTGGACGGACTGAATCGATGAATTTGTGATATTTCACAAAGTGTTCGATGTACGGAGCTATCCCTTCGAGGACAGGCGCGATAGCCTGAGAGACACGTTGCATTGATTGAATGAAGGGCTGAAGGGGTTCTACCAATCGTTGCACCGCAGCACCTAGTTTCTGCAAACTCTGAATGGCGTGGTTATCTGTCATGTATGATGTTCCGACCCTGTCCAATTATAATCGCCGCGATCCTTCTTGCTGTGTCGGTGAAGTGCCGGACTTCTTCTGCGTTGAGCGGGCGGCCTAGAATACCGCTTTCGCGGTACGACAGCCATTTCTTGAGAACCTGATAGCCGCCGAGCTTGTAGGCCCAGATGGCTGCCGGGACGTTACGCCAGAACGCCGTACTATTGAGGTACACGTCTAAGGTCGTTTCGCCAAGAACAGGCAGGGCGTCGCCCATTGCGGCGCGTTCCTCCGACGCGAAGGCGCGTTCAGTGACTCGACCTTGACCGGGCATCACGGCATCACCTTGGCCGTAGTGGCCCCAGCCTGCGGTAACCGTGAAATCGTCATTCACCATATTGCGCCCGATGGCGGTGGCGGGAACAGCGGTGGTGGCGATCTCCGGCCTCAGCGGTGCCTGCGTAATGCCGGGAACGGGGGTATTAGGATCGAGCAGCGCAGCGAGTTCGCGCCCGAGCGCTGCTGACCGGGCGAGTGCCGTTTTCGCGCTTTCAGCGTCACCGTCGGGCCAGCCTGGTAATGGGATGTGGGGCCATCCCATGCGGAATCCGCCAGCATTGTCTTCGCGGTAGGCGGGATCGTGCATGACGGTAAGGACATGGTGGAACAGATCTTCGACATTCAGGTCAAGTCGGTCGAGATAGCGTTGCGCGGTCGCCGAGAGATTGGCACGGCGTGCGCCGTCGTTGCTGTCTAGACCGTCACCGAGGAGCCAAGCGGGGAAGAGATGGACTCCCCAGAAACCATACTTCCAATTCGCAAGGTCATGAACCAAGGTGCCGTGTGTGAAATTGGCCTGAATCTCCCGCTTGCTGGACCCAAGCCACAGATTGCTCTCGAACACATGCGGCCTGTAGTCGGCCCGCTTCTCGTCGAGCAGCTTTGTGTCCTTCTCCCAATAGAGCCAACGGTTGTCGAAGGGCCGATACGCGAAGGGAACAAAACCGGCCTCGTTCGGTCCACCGCGTTTCAGCAGCGCGTCGCGCACGGCGCGAGCGTCGAACCTCGCTGTCGTCTTCATGACCACCGGATAGCATCGGGCGATGTCCTCATGGCTCAGACCGGGGTCAAAGTAGTCCGCGATTCGCGCCCGGAGCCGGTCGAGATCGGTATCGACGAGGAACCCGTCGCGGCTCGTCTTTACTCCCGGAAACGACGCCGGAAACAGCTCGGGCAAAGAAGGCCAATCAAACCAGCCAACGCTTGCCGCCGTATGCGTGAAAGGAAGGCCGAGAGGCAGGACGGGTTCGATCGGTGAGTAGAGCGCGTCCGGTTCCGTTTCCGCCGTCGCAATCAGTTCCGTTGGCTTCGCTTGGCCCCAGAGGTGCCGGAAATCCACCCCGTCTGCGGGCTTGTGCTCCGCCTTACGCACCAGCGTCGCGACCGCAGTCCCGACCTGGATTCCCACCGGATCGCCCTCCGTCGAGAAGATACTGGGATCGGGTGTGCCATCCGGAGCGACCTTGCCAGTCTTGTATTTGTCGCCGTTCAGGCAGTCGATGCGAATCGCGTCGAACGCATCGAGATACCGCTCCCGCATCCCCGTGAAGGAAAGGCCGTCGAGCCAGGAATAGTTGGAGATGAAGCAGACCACGCCGTGGCCAGTCTTTTCGATAATACGCCTTTCTGCCATGCGGAAGAAGCGAACGTAGAGGTCGTTCAACCCCTGGCCCTCGGGCCGCCGCACCCGATTCGTGGAGCGGTATGCTTCCGACAGTTCCCGCTCCTCGTCCACCGCCATTCCTGCGAAGCCGTTATAGGGCGGGTTGCCGAGGATCACGAGGATCGGCCTTTCCTGCTTTACCCGCTCGGCGCGGTCGCGCTCTTCCTCCAGCTCGGGGAACGGCAACGGCTTGGTCGTGTGCGGCTCCCAGCCGGTTAGGGCGTTGGTCAGGAACACGCCGGCCCGCTCGGTCCCATCGTCGGCGAGCGGCGCGTCTAGGTCCTGCATCGTGAGCCCGATCTGCAAGTGGGAGACGACGAAGGGTGCGGGCATGATCTCGAAACCGAACACGCGTTCGGTCGCCGCCTGTTTCACCCGCGCGCCAGCAAGTGCGCCGAGACCCTGTCCTTCCAGATTGGCCGCGATGCGGCGCAGCACTTCTGCGAGATAAGCCCCAGTGCCGCAGCAAGGATCGAGCACATAAACATTCTCCGCTGCCAGCCCCTCCGGGATACCGAGATCGTCCTTCAGCGACTTGTCAACCCGGGCAACCATGTAGCGGACCACTTCCGTCGGCGTGTACCAAACGCCGAGTTGCTTGCGCAGCGCGGGATCGAAGGATTTGAGGAACGGCTCGTAGAAGTACGGAACTGCCTCGCCTTCGTTGAAGCGCGAGAAAAAAGCATCCCGGTCCACCCGGTCGAGCGCGGAAGCGGTCCAATCCAGCACTTCGACCAGACCGAGCGGTTGCAGCCGTCCCGGCTGCGATAATTGCTGGAACAAGGCCGCGAGCACCGGCGCTCGCAAGTGCCAAACCGCTGTGCGCCAATCGAACCCGCCGATCGGAGTCGAACTCTGCCG
The DNA here is from genome assembly GCA_965261735.1 of Alphaproteobacteria bacterium. Lineage (GTDB taxonomy): Bacteria > Pseudomonadota > Alphaproteobacteria > SHVV01 > SHVV01. Next base: position 1,886,208 of record OZ253470.1, on the reverse strand, counting down.
CGCCCACAGGACCCACGCGGAGAAGATTCCGTAGAACAACGTCTGCACCAGCGTCGAATGGAAGAAGCGTGCGCCGCGCGCGCCCTCGAAGCGGACGCCGAGCGCGTCCTCCAGCGCCCCACGCACCGCTGCAAGTGCCGGTGCATCACCCGCCGCCTCGACCCGCGCGAGCCCGTCCCGCGCGTATGATGCTAGCAGCCAAGCCAGATCCTTCGGCTCGGAGAGTGCGGCGCGGTGCGACAGGGCGCGGGCGAGATATTCGCCGAGACCAGCACCGGCCGCGTTGGCCAACGCGCGCGGCTTCTCCACCTTGCGCCAGAAGTCGTCCGCGCTGTCTGCCAGCCGGAAGGTCTCAAGCTTCGCCGGGCGGCCCGCCGCGTCCTCGCCGACCAGCACGAAGTCGCGCAGGTTGGTCACGAGCACCAGCCGGTAGCGGCCCCAGTAGCGGCTGACCTGATCGCCCGCCGCCGTGAGCCAGGCATCGTCGTCCGCCGCCTTCACCTCGACCACGCCGCGTTCCGGTATCTGGCCTTCGCGAGGCCGACCCCGCTGCACCTGCTTCGCCGCATACAGGCCGAAGTCTGGATGGCCCGCGCCCTGGTTTGCCAGTTCGCCGACGCAGAATACCTTCGGCTTGAGCGCCGCGCCGATGGCGTTCAGCAGGTTGGCGAGCGGCCCGTAGTTCGACCGTTCGCCGGTCGCGCCGCCAGAGGCACGCACCCGTCCAAGATCGGCACAGTAAGCCTCCACTGCCGCTGTCAGTTTCTTGTTCGTTCCCGTCATCGCCCCGTTGTGGCCGAGCGTCGCACCATGTGCAAGCACTCATGCGGATACGTCGTCCGCCGTGCCTTCACGATTCTCGCATCGAATCGATCCGACCGAAAATCCGAATGCCCGCAGCCGTCTCCGGCAGGCGACATCCCGGGACGATGACAGCGACGACCCGGACCAGCGAAGTCGGGCATTCCACCAGTTCCGGCCTAGTCCCGGTGTCCATGTTCGAAGGCGCAGTGGGCACATTGTGGGTCTGGAACTTGGGCCCGAATGGCTTCCACTGCTTTCCACGCGATCACATCCTTGGTATTTTTATGCGAGTACCACCAAGCCAAAGAGTTGTCTCAATCGGCAGGCCATCGCCGATCTTGCGCCGGTTCTTCGTCTTGGCTGACGCTCTCATGTTTGTCAAGCACTCGATGGGGCGGTGAGTACGCGGTAGATCTCGCGGGCCACGTAACGCTTCAGGCAGCGCATGATCTCGCGTTTGGACAGCCCCTGTGGCTCCCATAAATCCTATCTGCCGCAGAAATCCTAGTATTCCCGGCTTGTGCCGGATAGCGTCTCCGACATGTGCACGACCATTCGAATTGTCCTTGCCATGGTCCGTGAGGCTTTCCTCAGCCGCGCGGCGTTGCATCTTGAGAACCTTGCCCTGCGACAGCAGCTTGCCGCCTTAGATCGGAAAGGAGCCAGGCCATCGCTTCGGATGGCCGATCGCCTTTTCTGGGTCGTCCTGTCTCGGCTGTGGTCGGGTTGGAGGGATATCCTGGTGATCGTCAAGCCGAAGACGGTTATCGGCTGGCATCGAAAGGGCTTCCGACGTTTCTGGACCCGGAAGTCGCGACGGGGGAAGCCGGGACGACCGCCCGTGTCGAGCGAATTCCGAGGGCTTATCCGCCGGATGTCTCGGGAGAATCCGTTGTGGGGCGCTCCCCGAATCCACGGTGAGCTCAGGATGCTCGGCTTCGAGGTCTCCGAGGCGGCCGTGTCCAAGTACATGCCGCGCCATCCAAAGCCACCTTCGCAGACATGGCGGACGTTCCTCGAGAACCACGTCGGGTGCCTAGCGTCGACAGACTTCTTCGTCGTACCCACCGCGACGTTCAGTCTTCTATTCGTGCTCGTTGTGCTGCGGCACGAGCGTCGGCGGATTGTTCACATCGGCACCACGGCACACCCGACTGCGGCGTGGGTCGCGCAACAGATCCGGGAGGCCTTTCCGTGGGAGACAGCACCACGGTATATGATCCGAGATCGGGATCGTGTGTACGGTATTGCCTTTCGTTCGCGGATAAAGGCGATGGGCATCGAAGAGGTCGTGACGGCGCCGCGATCGCCGTGGCAGTCGCCGTACGTTGAGCGCGTGATCGGGTCCATCAGGCGAGAGTGTCTGGATCACGTGATCGTTCTAAACGAACGGCATCTGCGGGCGATACTCTTGTCGTACATCGACTACTACCAGCGATCCCGCACGCACCTGGCGCTAGGCAAGGATACCCCTGAACGGCGATCGGTTCAGCCGGCTGGCGCCGGGAAGATCGTGGCGTTTCCACAGGTCGGCGGGCTGCATCATCGGTACCAGCGGTTGGCGGCCTGACTGGCACCGGCTATCGTATAATCGGCTTGCGGCGATGATTCTGACGCCGTCGGGGTCGCCGTAACCTCAGCAATCCGTCTTACTATGGCAAGGCCCCCCAAGCCGGTTGCCGATCGATGTGGGCGTCGTTTCCGAAGATGACTATGCCCGCCTCACAGCGAAGATGGTGCCATCACCAGTGCCGGCGGACCGGTCGGCGTTCTTGATGCACCCCGGATGAGATAAATGGGAGGCACAGGTGCGCAGCAATGCGCATTCCTACTGCAACTGAGGGGCGGGGCGCAGCAATGCCCCCGCCTACTCGGCCGCAGAAGCACGTCCGCCTCCACGGCACGACCGAATCGTTACCTTTCACCCTGCGCAGGGCTGCGCACGACTTGGAAACAAAACGGTGCCTATGTGGTACCTGGAAAAACACTGTTCTATACCAAAAAAAGAAAATCCCCGCTAACCTCGTGGAATAGCGGGGATTATTTGGTTGCGGGGGTTGGATTTGAACCAACGACCTTCAGGTTATGAGGCAGATGGCCGCGCACCGCTCGGGTCTCGACGCTCGGCAGGGCGCTGACCGAAGCCCGTAACCCCCTGATGAATAGCGGAGATTCAGGATCGCAGAATTGGCATTTATACCATTTATATCAATAGCTTGGGCGGTGTCAGAGGGCGTGGGCTTCGAACCAACGGTATGCTTTGCGTACCGCTTTGTTTTTTCGGAGTGTTTTCAGCACTTCAGGCTCTGAGAAACCCGCGCCAAACGAGCTCTTTGTACTGGACTGCTGCGCGCAAGGAAGCGGTACTGTCGTCAGGTCGAGGAACGGGACAGGCCCCGCTCTCCGCCCGCCCGGACCGGGGTCATATCCCTACCGGGCCTGGGGTGGTGGGAGGCCGCGCAGGGGGCGCGGCCGGAGACGGAGGACCACCCCATGACCAAGCGAACCCCGAACAAAACGCGCCCGCGCACCCGTGCGAAGAAGAAGAGCGCCGCGACGAGCACTCCGACATCGGATGCGGCCAGACGCCCGAGCGGCAAGCTCGGCCTGATCGTGGACCGGCTCGAACGAACGGCCGGAGCGACGATCGAGGAACTTGTCGATGCGACGGGATGGCAGAAACATTCGGTCCACGGCGCTCTGAGCCGGCTCCGGTCAGCGGGCTTCGCCATTCGTCTGGAATTGACGGTGGGACGGAAGGCCTATCGGCTCGCACCGGCCGAGGCGTAAGCCATGTCAGTTACGGAAATCCACACTATGGAAAGCCCGACGCGCATAGAAAGCCCGACGCGCGCAGACGGCGCGCCAGGTGACGCGGGCTCCGAAGACGCAGTGTCTGCCAGGCTTCGGGCTCTCGAGGGTATGACCTACGACGGATTGCGCGTCGAATGGCGGCGGCTTTACCGCGCCCATCCGCCGAAGCGGGTGGCGCGCGATCTGCTCGTGCTTGGTGTCGCCTGGAAGATTCAGGAGCAGGCCTATGGCGGCCTTGGCGCAGCCACCAAGCGGCGCCTCGCCGATCTGGCGAAGACCATGGAACAGGACGGCGACCTCGCCCGGCGTCGTGTTGCACGGCTGAAACCCGGGGCGAGGCTGGTGCGTGAATGGCGCGGCCAAACCCACACGGTGATCGTTCTCGAAGACGGGTTCGAATGGCAGGGCAAACGATGGCGATCGCTGTCGGTGATCGCCCGCGAGATCACCGACGCTCACTGGTCCGGCCCGCGTTTTTTTGGTCTGAACGGGAAAGCGGAGGCAGGCGTCGCGATCGGGGAGGCGGGCGATGGGTAAATCCACGACTCGCAAGGGGACGAACGGCAAAGCATTAATCCGCTGCGCCATCTACACTCGGAAATCATCGGAGGACGGCCTCGAGCAGGACTTCAACTCGCTCGATGCCCAACGGGAATCCTGCGAAGCCTTTATCCTCAGTCAGAAGCACGAGGGCTGGACCGCGCTGCCCGAGATGTACGATGACGGCGGCCTCTCCGGCGGCACCCTTGAGAGACCCGCCCTGAAACGGATTCTTGCGGATATCGAGGCCCACCGGATCGACACTGTGGTCGTCTACAAGGTGGATCGACTGACACGCTCGCTCGGTGACTTCGCCAAGATCGTGGAAATCTTCGACAAGCGGAACGTGTCCTTCGTCTCGGTGACCCAGCAGTTTAACACCACGACATCGATGGGCAGGTTGACCCTCAACATGCTGCTCTCCTTCGCCCAGTTCGAGCGCGAGGTCACCGGCGAACGCATCCGCGACAAGATCGCGGCTTCGAAGAAGAAGGGCATGTGGATGGGCGGCAACGTGTCCCTCGGCTATGTGGTGAAGGACCGGAAACTTCTGATCGACGAGGCGGAGGCCAAGACGGTCCGACATATTTACCGGCGATACGCCACGCTCGGCTCGGTCTGGACCCTCAAGGAGGAGCTTGACCGCGATGGCGTGGTCAGCAAAGTGCGGGTCGACAGGTACGGGCGTGCGACCGGCGGAAACCCGCTTGCCCGTGGTGCGCTCTATACGATGCTGCAGAACCGCATCTACCGTGGCCGGATCGTCCACAAGGACAAGCACTATCCGGGCGAGCATGAGGCGATCGTCGACGAGGCGCTCTGGGACGAGGTGCAGCGGCAACTGGCGGCCAACCATATCGACCGCGCGACCGGCACTCATGCCGCGGAGCCGAGCCTTCTAGCGGGGTTGATTTACGACGACAGCGGCCAGCGCATGACGCCGAGCCACGCCAACAAGAAGGGGACGCGCTACCGCTATTACGTGTCGCAAGCCCTGGTCAGCGGTATCCGGCGTTCCGCGCCGAGAGCTCGACGGGTCCCGGCAAGTGATGTCGAGCGGTTGGTACAAGAACGGCTTACGGTCTTCTTAAAAAGCCAGGGTGAAATCTTCGACGCTGTCGAACCGCTTTTTGATGATGTGAACAGAAGGCAGGAGGTTGTCGACCTGGCCGCGGACCTTGCCGCCCGCTGGCCGGACCTGGAGCCGGCGACGAAACGCCAGATATTCGAACGTCTCGTCAGTCGGATCAACCTTACGCAGGAAACACTTGAAATCCGGATTGCACCGAGCCGGTTGCTGGAGATTCTTTGGGAAGAGGACAACCCAAAAACCTTTGAGCCAGCTTTGTGGGACAACGAGCTGACCGTAACCTTCACGGTTCCGGCGCATCTTAAGCGCGCCGGAATGGAGACCAGACTTCTGATCGAAGGCGCGGACGGCAGCGCACGAAAATCCCCGGATCGCAGTCTGCTCAGACTTTTGAGCCAGGCGCAGCGCTTCCACGAAATGGTGCTGCACAACCGGGGCAGGACGATGACGGAGCTTGCCATCGAGGCGGGCGTCGGTGGGTCTTACTTCACCCGGATCCTGCGGCTCAGCTTCCTCGCGCCGGAGGTCGTGAAGACCATCCTCCGGGACCGCCATCCGCTCGAGCTGACCGCGAACAAGCTTGCAGGCGACACGCGCCTGCCAATCGCATGGGAAGAACAGCGCGCCCGGTTCGGGATCGCCTGAGCCAGGGTCTCGGTTGCTTGCTCGACCGCGGCCCCTCGTTGACCAGGCGCGGGGCGGCATGTTTTCCCGTGTGAATCCGACCCACATTCCGGCCGACGGTGTCTCGCCAACGCCTGTTTAGCCGTACCACCAAAACCAGCGTAAGAGATTTTTGCGATATCAGCTACCCGTTGGCCGGACCTGACCGGTCTCATTAGGCCACGACGGAAAGGCGTATCAGGCGTAAGCCCCGGAAGTTTCGGGACAAGTTCGAATCCATCCCGAGTCCTGAAAAAACATTCTATAACAATGGCTTAAGTGTGGCGGAGGGGGTGGGATTCGAACCCACGGTACCCAAAGGGTACAACGGTTTTCGAGACCGCCCCGTTCGACCACTCCGGCACCCCTCCGCGAGGGGCACGTTCTAACGCCGACGCACCCCGGCGTCCAGTGCGCCCGCCGATCCGCTTACCCCGGCGCGTAGCGCGCCTTCACCGCCGCGGGCAGGAAGATCATCTCGGGCCCGATCGGGTACGGGGCACCAAGGTCGTCGGCGACGTAGAAGGAAAAGGCCTCCTGGAACGCGGGCCGCGCCTTGAGGCGGGCGTACCAATCGCCGAGGCGGGGCCGTACGGCGGCACTCCACCATGCGCTCCTGCCGAGCTGCTCGAGGCGGTGGACATAGGGCGCCATGCTGATGTCGGCCAGCGAATAGCGCTCGCCGGCGAGCCATGGCGCGGCCGCGAGATCGTGCTCCATCCTGTCGAGGACGCGCTCCAGGCGGGCAAAGCTGTCGGCGGTCTCGGCCTCGCCGAGGCCGACGCGCACGCCCTCGCGAAAGCGCCGCCGCCGGTCCCGCGTGCCGCCGCCATCGGTGGTCGGGATGCGCGCTATCGCGGCCTCGAGCCCCGATTCGGAGAGCCAGTCGAAGGCCGGCTTGATGATCATGTTGAAGGACGCGATCCGGGTCGCGCTGTGGACGAAATTGTCGACGTACTTGTTCCACAGCCGCATGCGCGCGCGCTGGTACGGGTCCGCGGGCGCGAGCGCCGGATCGGGGAAGGCGTCGTCGAGGTACTCGTTGATGATGCTCGATTCGACGAGGACGCGGCCGTCATGCACCAGGGTGGGAACGACGCCGTTGGGATTGAGCGCGAGATAGTCGGGCTCGAGGTTCTCCTGCCTGAATATCTGGAGGTGCCGGCTCGTCCACGCAACGCCCTTTTCGACCACGCACAGTCGCGACTTCTGGCCGCACACCGCGTTCCAATAATGATAGAGCTCGATCACCGGAGGCCCTCCCTCGGCGCGGCCGGGGCGCTCACTCGTGGACGTAACTGAAGGCTTCGGCCGTGCCGTGCGACTCGTGCCAGTTCGCCGAGTCGACGACCACGCCGGTGGCCTCGGTTCCGGTCAGCAGATGCAACAGCGGCGCCACCGTGTGGTCGGGCTTCCACACCCGTGCGCCGGCCAGCAGGCTCCTGTCCACGCCCTCCCAAAAATGGGTCGCCGCAATGTTGGGGCGGATGCAGTTGACGCGAATGCCGAACTCCTCGAGCTTGACGGCGAGGCCATAGGAGAGGCCCTCGACCGCGTACTTGGTCGACATGTAGACGAGTCCGCGGAACGCCCTTATGCCGGGCCGGCAGGTGCCCGACGAGATGTGCACGATGTGGCCTGAGCGGCGCGCCATCATCGCCGGGATTACCGCCTGCGCGCACAGGAAGCAGCCGGTGACGTTGACGGCGTAGGCCTGGTCCCACTCGTCCGCCGCGATGGAGGCAAAGTCGCCGGCGGGCCCGGCGATGCCGGCATTGTTGAGGAGCACGTCGACGGCGCCGTAGCGCTCCGTCGCGGCCTCGACCATGCGGGTGACCTGCGCCGCCTCGGTGACGTCCGTGGCCACGGCGATCGCGGTGCCGCCCTCCTGCACGATACCACCGGCCACGCGCCCGCCCTCGTCGGCGTCGAGGTCGGCGATGACGACATTGGCGCCGAGGGCCGCGACAGCGCGGCTCATGTGCTCGCCAAAGCCGCGCCCGCCACCGGTAACGAGCATCGTTTGGCCATCGAGGCGTCCCGCCATCGCCTCCTCACCCGTGGTTTTCATGCACGCCCGAAGACGCTATCGCCTCGCTCAGGGCAAGGCAAGGCACCCCTCGGTGCGGCGCCGCGGCGGCTTTTCTTCATGGCAACCCCTCCTATCTGCGCTACCATTCCGATTGCGTCCGCCACTGCGGTAAGGGCGCACAACATCGAGGGAGGAAACCAATGATACGACGTATGCTCCTGGCGCTCGTCGCGCTGGCAATTCCCGCAGCCTTGGTCAGCGGCCAGGCGATGGCGCAGATGGCCAAGGGCGATCCCGTGCGCCTGCCCTTCGCCTACGTGTTCAGCGGTACCGCCCAAGACTTCGGCGATCGCGTCTGGAACGAGGCCGTGGTTCCCTTCGTTGCCGAACTCAACGAGAAGAAGGGCGGCATCAAGGGACGCCCGCTGGAGTTCTACAAGGTCGACGTCCGCTTTCCGGAAACGGCGCCTTGGATCACCGATTTCCGCCGCCTCGCGTCCGACCCGAAAATACCCATCATCTTTCCCATCGGTCCGTCGAAAAGCCATCTCGCCATCATCGACCTGACCGAGGAGTACAAGGTCCCGACCTACACCGGGTCGCTGGCCAAATGGCCGAAGCCGAGCTTCGGAAATTGGACCTTCCGCTACGGGCCGCAGGTGGCGACGTCCATGCCGCCGATCCTGGAAAAGGCCAAGGCGGTCTTCGGTACCAAAAAGGTCGCGCTGGCCTATACCCAGGACGATGAGTTCAACGTCAACAATGCGAACGAGCTCAGGAAGATGCTTCCGCGACATGGCATCACTATCGTCGAGGAGCAGACCTACAAGGGCGACGACACCAACATGGCGGCGCAGGTGGCCAAGATTCGCGCGGCCAACGTGGACGCGGTGGTTCTGACCTCACAGCCCTGGACCGCCGGCGTGTTCACCTTCCAGCTGCGCGAGCGCGGCGTCGACGTGCCCATCCTGAGCGATCCCGGAATCCTGGGTGTCGACTATTGGCGGCTGTCGAAGGGCAAGGGCGAGAACGCCTACGCCTACAGCATCTTCAATCCCCATGACAAACGGCCCATCGTCCAGGATTTCATCCAGCTGTGGCGCAAGACGGTGAGCAAGCCGGAGGACTTTCCCGACTATTTCGTGGTCCAGTACTACGACATGCTCATTGCGCTGGCCCACGTCCTCAACACCTCGGACGATCTCTCGCGCGATGCCATCCGGCGCTCGTTCCTCGCGGTCAAGGACTTCGAGACGATCAGCGGTGAGATCACCTGGAGCGAGCCCGGTGACGTCGTCCGGTCCAAGCCGGTGATGATCACCTGGAAGGATGGCGTCATGGTGCCATGGGAGTAGCGTAGCGTTCCGTGAGTTACGTGTCAGGGGCGGCCCGGCTCGGCCTCCCCGTGTGGTGACGGTGTCCGCGGCATGCTGCCGCGGACACCGGTTGCCGGCCCGTTGCTGAGCCGAGTGAGGGAGGGTGATGAACCGTCGCCCGCTACGCGCCATTACCGACTCGGAGGTGCGCGCTTTTTCGGACGATGGGCTGGTCTGCCTGCGCGGCATGCTCGACCGCGAGTGGATCGTGCGCATGAGCGCCGCTACCGATCGCGTCATGGCCGACCCCGGGCCGCTCGGGACCGACCTCAACAAGGACGGCTCGCCGGGCCGCTTCTTCCAGGACGTGTACATGTGGGCGCGCGATCCGGAGTTTCGCGCCTTCGCCTTCGACTCGCCGGTGGCCGAGATCGCCGCCGCCTGCCTTGGCTCGGCCCACGTCAACATACTCGCCGACATGTTGCTGGTGAAGGAACCACACACGCCGAAAGAGGCCCCCTGGCATCACGATCAGCCCTACAACTGCGTCAATGGCTGGCAGGTTTGCGGAATGTGGATCCCGTTCGATACGGCGTCTCTGGCCAACGGTGCGGCCGAGTGGATTCGCGGCTCGCACCGTTGGGGCCACTGGTACGAAGCCGAAGCGTTCGACCCCACCAAATCGTTCGCCAGGGGTGAGTTCGAGCCCATCCCCGACATCGAGGGCGAACGCGCGCGCTACGACATCGTCCATTTCGACATGGAACCGGGTGACATCCTGGTCAACCATTTGCTCGTGCTGCACTACTCGCGCGGCAACGATTCGGATATCCGGCGCCGGGCGCTGACCTACCGCTGGGCCGGGGACGACGCGACCTTCGCGGTGCGCAAGGCGGCGCCGCCGCTGCTGGCCGAGGCCGGCCTCGCGCACGGCGATCCGTTTCCGCCCGCGCACGATCTGTTCCCCCGGGTATGGCCGCGGCCCGCGGCGGACCACTCCCTCGGCGCGGCATGAGGCCGGGTGCCCAGGCTCGCCTTCGGGGTGTGCAGAAACGCGGGCGGCCCATTGATCCTTAGGCTGGTGGGCGCTAGGTCTCGCGCGGTGCGCGGGGCTCGCGGCGCGGGCGGAAAACGAGGGCGCGCGCCATGATGTCACTCGCCGTCGAGGCGCTGGCCATCGGCCTGACCACCGGCGCCGTCTACGCCTTCATCGCCATCGGCTTCAATCTCGTCTTCGGCGTCCTCAACGTCTTCAACTTCGCCCACGGCGCGATCATGATGGTCGGCACCTACGCGGCGCTGTACTCGTTCTTCCTACTGACCGACAGCTTCTGGCTCGCTTGTTTGATGGGAGTCATCGGGGCCGCCGCCGTTGGCCTCGCGATCGAGCGCTTCGCGGTGCGCCCGCTCAAGGGCAATCAATGGACTACCGCCGTCGCCACGGTGGGGTGCGCCTTCTTTCTCGAAAACATCGTCAGCTACGTCACCAACCCGCGCCCCGAGAGCTTTCCGCGCCCGTTCGAGAACGTCACCTACTACCGGGTGGTCGGCGACGCCGAAGTCTCGAACCTCCAGATCCTCCTCGTCATCCTGTCGTTTTTTCTGATGGTCGGGGTCGTGCTGTTCCTGTCCCGTACGGCGCTCGGCAAGGCTATTCGCGTGCTCGGCCAAAGCCAGGACATCGCCCAGTGCGTCGGCATCGATACACGGCGGGTGACGATGTACACCTTCGCGCTGAGCGGGGCGCTGGGCGGCGTTGCCGGCATGATCAACTCCGTGACGTTCGGCTCGACCGAGCCCTATATCGGTACCTTCTTCGGCCTCAAGGGAATCGTTGTCATCATCGTTGCAGGGGTCGGCAACATGCGTGGCGCGCTCGCCGTCGGCGTCCTTCTCGGCTTGCTCGAGTCCTTCGTCGTCATCTTCGGGGAGGCGACCTATCGCGACATCATCGCCTATCTGAGCCTCATCCTGATCCTGCTGTTTCGCCCGACCGGCCTGTTCGGCCACGAGGCCCGCACCGGGCGCGCGGTGTAAGGCCCATGTCGGCCTCGTTCGCGCTCGATCTGCTCACCGACTACGGCGTTTGGTTGCTGTTCGGGCTGGGGCTGCACATTCTCATGCTGTGCGGGCAACTCTCGCTCGGCCATGGCGCGATCGTCGGCATCGGCGCCTATTCGGCCGCTATCATGACCGTCAAGCTCGGCGTGCCGTACTACGCGGTCATCCCGCTGTGCGCCCTCGTTGGTGCTGCTTCCGGTTTCATCATCGCCGTCGTCATTGCGTCGCGCCTGTCGGGCATCTATCTGGCGCTCGGGACCTTCGCGCTCGGCGAGGCAATAATCACGTTCTGGCTCAACGTCGATTACGTGGGTTCAGCCATCGGCTTTCACAGCATTCCCATGGAAGCGCGGCCACTGCACGTGCTGCTGCTGGTCCCGGTGCTGCTGTTCCTCACCCATCGGCTGGAGATCTCCCGCTTCGGCATGGCCTTCCGCGCCGTTCGTGACGACGAGGTCGTGGCCGGGTCGATGGGCGTGAACGTTCAGGCGATGAAGACCTTGGCGTGGATGCTCGGCTGCAGCGTGACCGCAACCGGCGGGGCGCTCCACGCCCACCGCGTGAGCGTCATCTCACCGCCGGAGTTCGGCTTCGTCATGTCCGTGCTCTTGCTGTTAGCCCCGATCCTGGGCGGCACCCGCAACTTCTGGGGCGCGGTCGTGGGCATGGCGCTCGTGGTCTACCTGCCGTGGATTCTGTACTTCGTGCAGCCGGAGCTGCGGCTCGTGTTCTTCGGGCTGCTGTTCATCGTCATGATGGTATTCCGGCCGCAGGGCCTGCTCGGAACCACTCGCGCCTGAGCGGCGGCGGGCGCGGCGCCAGCGGCGCTCAAGGGCGTTGACAGGGGGCGCGCCTGGGCTATATTCCGCTCGCGCGCAGGCGGCTGTAGTGTCGCCCTTAGCGCTGGTTCCCCCGAGTGAGACGCCATGTACGCTGTCATCAGGACCGGCGGCAAGCAATACCGGGTCGCCGAGGACGACGTCATCCAGGTCGAACGCCTCGCTGGCGTGGCCGGCGACGCGGTCGAGATCGCGGACGTCCTCCTGATCGGCGACGATGGAAGCACGACGGCGGGCACGCCGCTCATCGATGGCGCCAAGGTCATGGCCAGCGTGGTCGAGCAAAGCCGCGGCCCCAAGATCCTGATTTTCAAGAAAAAGCGGCGCAAGAACTATCGTCGCCTGGGTGGCCATCGCCAGGACCTCACCGTCCTGCGGATCACCGACATCCTACCCGACGGCAAGGCCAAACCGGCGGCCAAGGGCGCCAGCAAGAAGACGCCGGCCAAGCCGAAGGTGGAGCCCGCGGCGACGGAGACGGCGGAGCCCGCGTCGAAGGCAGCGGCGAAGCCGAAAGCGGCGCCGGAAGCCAAGGCGCGCCGCGCCAAGCCCAAGGCGCCGGCCAAGCCGGCCGAGGAGAAGGACTGATGGCACACAAGAAGGCGGGCGGCAGCTCGCGCAACGGCCGCGATTCGGCCGGCCGGCGGCTCGGAATCAAGAAATACGGCGATGAGGCGGTCGTGCCGGGCAACATTATCGTGCGCCAGCGCGGCACCCGTTGGCATCCGGGCGGCAACGTCGGGCTCGGCCGCGACCACACTATTTTCGCGCTGATCGCGGGCCGCGTCTGCTTCGCCAAGAAGGGACGGGGCGGCAAGAGAACGACCGTCTCCGTGGTGCCGCCCGCCTAGACGCCGGACCCGTTACCGGCGCGGGCGAGGGGAGGAAATCGGCTCCGCTTCTGTGGCCGACCCGGCCCCCCTAAACGCGGGATGAAGTTTCTCGACCAGGCCAAGATCTTCGTACGCGCAGGCGCCGGCGGTGCCGGCTGCGCGAGCTTTCTGCACGACAAGCGTGGCAGGTCCAAGGGCCCCGACGGTGGCAATGGCGGCCGCGGCGGCAGCGTCTGGGTACGCGCGAATGCCGCCCTCAACACGCTCATCGACTTCCGCTACCGCCAGCACTTCCGTGCCCGCGACGGCCGGCCCGGTGGCCCGCAAAACCGTACCGGCGCAAACGCGTCCGACCTCACGATCGAGGTGCCCCCCGGCACCGAGATCCGCGATGCGGACGGCGAAGTCGCGCTGTGGGATATCACCGAACCCGATCAGACCATGGAGCTCGCGCGCGGCGGCGACGGCGGCTTCGGCAACGCCCACTTCAAGAGTTCGACGCACCGCGCCCCGCTCTTCGCCGAGCCCGGCCGGGCGGGCGAGGAGCGCGCCCTGTGGCTGAAGCTGAAACTCATCGCCGATGCTGGAATCGTGGGCCTGCCCAACGCCGGCAAGTCGACCTTCCTCGCCGCGGTGTCGCGGGCCCACCCGAAGGTCGCCGACTACCCCTTCACCACGTTCGCACCGACACTCGGGGTCGCCGCAATCGGCGACAAGGTGTTCGTGCTGGCCGACATTCCGGGCCTTATCGCCGGCGCCCACACTGGCGCCGGCCTCGGCGACCGTTTCCTCGGCCATATTGAGCGCTGCCGCGCGCTGCTGCACCTCGTCGACGGCACCGCCGACGACGTCGCCGAAAACTATCGCACGGTGCGCCGCGAACTCGATGCCTATGGCCACGGCCTCGCCGCCAAGCCCGAAGTCGTCGCGCTCGCCAAGTGTGACAGCCTCGATGACCGCGCCATCGAGGCCGGCCGCACCGCCCTTCAGGAGGCCTCGGGGGCCATTGTGGTGGCCCTGTCCTCGCTCAGCGGGCGGGGCCGGGGCGAGGCGTTGGAGCGGCTCGCATCGCACCTCGCGAGGCGCGAGCCTCGGCCACCACTACGGAGCGCGAGCGGGTGAGTTCGGGTGCGCCGGGCGCGGGCGGCGAGCGGCTCACCGGCGCGCGCCGCCTCGTCGTCAAGATCGGCTCCTCGTTGCTGGTCGACGAAGGTTCGGGCAAGCTACGCCGCTCCTGGCTCGAGGCGCTGGCCGAGGACGTTGCCCGCTGCCGGGCGCGGGGTCAGGAGATCGTCATCGTCTCCTCGGGCGCCATCGCGCTCGGGCGCCGCGACCTCGACCTGCCGCCGGGGCCGCTCAAGCTCGAGGACAGCCAGGCCGCGGCCGCAGCGGGACAGATTCGCCTCGCCCACGCCTATCAGGAGGTGCTGGCGCGGCACGACCTCACCGTTGCGCAGATCCTCCTCACCATCGGCGACACGGAAGAGAGGCGGCGCTACCTCAACGCGCGAAACACGCTGAACGCGCTGCTGCGGCGCGGCGCTGTGCCCGTGATCAACGAGAACGACTCCGTGGCGACGGCGGAGATTCGCTTTGGCGACAATGACCGCCTCGCCGGCCGGGTAGCGCAGATGACGAGCGCCGAGTGCCTGATTCTGCTGTCCGACATCGACGGCCTGTACAGCGCCGATCCGGCCCTTTCGCCAAAGGCCGAGCTCGTTCCCGAGGTTCGCGAGATAACGCCCGAGATCGTCGCGATGGCGGGCAAGGAGCGGCTGCGGGACGCGTCGGGCGGCATGGTGACCAAGCTCGCGGCCGCGCGCATTGCGCTCGCCGCCGGATGCCACATGGTCATCGCCGACGGACGCGTTGACCACCCGGTGACCGCGATCGCCGAGGGCGCCCGCTGCACCTGGTTTACCGCCGGGCGAACGCCATGGGCCGCGCGCAAGCAGTGGATCGCCGGCAGCCTGGAGCCCGCCGGCACCCTCACCATCGACTCCGGCGCCAAACGGGCCCTCGCGGACGGAAAAAGCCTACTACCGGCCGGCGTGGTCGGGGTGGCCGGCGACTTCGACCGCGGCGATGCGGTCGCCGTGCGCGACCGCGACGGGACCGATCTCGGGCGCGGGCTGTGCGCCTACGCGGCCGCCGATGCGGAACGCATCATGGGTCACAAAAGCCGTGAAATAGAGGCCCTTCTCGGCTACCGTGGGCGCGACGAAATGATTCATCGCGACGACCTGGTGCTGACCTGGAACGCTCGCGACGAAGGGGTGACGCGGTCATGACGGTAGCCCACGCCGTGGGAGAGAATACGGCGGCGGAGGCCGCGGCCGAGATCCACGAACTCATGATCGGCCTCGGCAAGGCGGCGCGCGCCGCCGCCCGCGCGCTCGCCCGAGCCAAGAGCGAGACCAAGAATGCGGCGCTCGTAGCAGCGGCCGAGGCCGTGCGCGAGGACCGGGCCGTGCTCCTCGACGCCAATCGGCGTGACCTCGACGATGCCCACGGACTGAGTGCCACCCTGCGCGACCGGCTCGCGCTGAACGAGGGGCGCATCGAGGGGATGGCCAAGGGGCTCGAGGATATCGCCGCCCTCCCCGACCCGGTCGGCGAGGTCATGGCGGAATGGACGCGCCCCAACGGGCTCAGCATCGCACGCGTGCGCACGCCGCTCGGCGTGGTCGGCATCATCTACGAGTCGCGGCCCAACGTCACCGCGGATGCCGGCGGGCTGTGCCTGAAATCGGCCAACGCGGCGATCTTAAGGGGCGGCTCCGAAAGCCTCCACTCCTCGATCGTGATTCATGCCTGTCTCGAGCGCGGGCTCGTAGCAGCCGGGCTACCGGCGGCATCCATTCAATTGGTGCCGACGCGCGAGCGCGCGGCCGTCGGCGAGATGCTGGCGATGAGCGACTACATCGACATCATCGTGCCGCGCGGCGGGCAATCGCTGATCGAGCGGGTCCAGTCGGAAAGCCGTATCCCCGTCATCGCCCACCTCATCGGCAACTGCCACGTCTACGTCCATGAGGGCGCGGACATCGAGCTCGCGCGCAAGATCGTCGTCAACGCCAAGATGCGGCGCACCGGAGTCTGTGGCGCCGCCGAATCCCTGCTTGTCGATCGCGCCGTGGCGCCCACACATCTAGCGCTCATCGTCGATGATCTCGCGGCCGCCGGTTGCGAGGTGCGCGGCGACGCGGCGGCGTCCGCGCTCGATGCGCGTATCGTCGCGGCGGGCGAGGCGGACTGGGACACCGAGTATCTCGACGCCGTCATCTCGGTCGCGCTCGTCGAGGGGCTCGACGCCGCGATCGGCCACATCGCGCGCCACGGATCGAGCCACACCGAGAGCATCGTCACCGGCGATCAGGCGGCGGCGGACCGCTTCCTCGCCGAGGTCGACAGCGCCATCGTCATGCACAATGCCTCGACCCAGTTCGCCGATGGCGGCGAATTCGGCATGGGCGCCGAGATCGGCATCTCGACCAGCAAGCTGCACGCGCGCGGGCCCGTCGGCGTCGAGCAACTGACGATCTTCAAGTACGTCGTCCGCGGCTCGGGCCAGACCCGCCCCTGAGTGGCGATCCACGGATTCGGCCCCACCGTAAGGGCACGGTCGTCACGGCGCGCGGCGCCGGGCAAGCGCGTCGGCCTTCTCGGCGGCTCGTTCAACCCGGCCCACGGCGGCCACCGCCGCATCAGCCTGCTCGCCCTGAGGCTGCTCGGGCTCGACGAGGTGTGGTGGTTGGTGACGCCGCGTAACCCGCTCAAGCCGCCCGCGGGGCTGGCACCCTACGAGGCACGGCTCGCTCGCGCCCGCGCCGTGGCCCGCCATCCGCGCATTCGCGTCAGCAATCTCGAGCGGCGCCTGGCCACGCGCTTCACGGACGATACGCTGCGCGCCGTCGTGCGCCGCTTTCCGGCCGCTCGCTTCGTGTGGATCATGGGCGCTGACAATCTCGCGCAGATGCCGCTATGGCGCCACTGGACGCGCATCTTCGCGACCGTGCCCATTGCGGTGTTCGACCGCCCCACCTATTCTTTGGTTGCGCTCGCAGGCAAGGCGGCCCGGCGCTACCGGGCGGCGCGCATCGTCCAGGAGCGGGCCCGCGGCCTGGCCGGCCGAACGCCGCCGGCGTGGGTGTTCCTGCCGGTGGCCCACGATCCGGTATCGGCCACCGCCTTGCGCGCGAACGCAAATAGCGACGAATAGGGAGAAGGATCAGATAGCCAGAGCAACCCCCCCGGCCTCGGTCGCCGCCTTGCGCGCCGCGATCCTGGCCTCGCTCGACGACGACAAGGCCGAAGCCGTCGTCGTCATGAGCCTCGCCGGCAAGTCCAGCATCGCCGACTACCTGATCATCGCCTCGGGGCGCTCGACGCGCCACGTCGGCGCCATCACCGAGCACCTGCGCGAGCGCCTCAAGGCGCGCGGCGGCGCGCCCCGCATCGAAGGCGTGCCGCAGTGCCATTGGGTCCTGGTCGATGCCGACGACATTATCGTCCACGTCTTCCAGCCCGAGGTGCGCGCCTTCTACAACCTGGAGAAGCTGTGGTCGGCCGAGTCGCCGGCCGACCAGGCGACGGCGTAAGGACGCGAAGGGCGCTCGCATGCGCCTCACGATCGCGGCGGTCGGCCGCCTGCGCGCCGGCCCCATCAAGGCGCTCTATGACGAGTATGCGCGGCGGCTGCCATGGCCCGTATCCGTGCACGAGGTGGCCGAGGCGAAAGCCGCGCACGCCCGCGAACGCCGCGAGCGCGAGGCGCGAGCGCTGCTCAAGCTCGTGCCCGAGCGCACCCTCGCCGTCGCCCTCGACGAATCGGGCGAGCCCCTGTCGAGCCGCGCCTTCGCCGACCGGCTCGCGCGCTGGCGCGACGACGGCCGCGACCTCGCCTTCCTCATCGGCGGCGCCGACGGCCACGGCGAGGCAGTTCTCGCCCGCGCGGACTTGGTGCTGTCGCTGGGAGCCATGACCTGGCCCCACCTGCTGGTGCGCGCCCTCCTCGCCGAACAGCTCTACCGCGCCCACGCGATCCTGTCGCACCACCCCTACCATCGCTCTTAGCGGGGCCGCAGCCGATAGGCAATGGAGGTGCGAAGACCGCTGTCGGCGCCCCGACGCGCGGTTCTGTTGGCCACGATGTATGGCCTCGCCGGTTAGCATCCCGTCGAAGATACGCCGTGGGCCGCAATGGAGCGAAAGGTGGGACGCCGTGCGCTGGCGCAACCGGTAGATCACGGGTAATGGAGTCGGACGGCCCGCCCCGGAAAGCGTGGTCCGGCCTGGGCCATATCATTATGAAACGTCGGAATTAGACGACGGAGTGCGGCATCGATGTCCGCTCGGCGCCTGAAAGCAGACCTCTGACGGAGCTTCCCCTCACTTCCGGGTAGAGCCGATAGCAGTCCTTGTTCAGGGGATCTTGAAATGGGGCCTAAATCGCTTGTGCAACCGCAGCGGCTTTCTCCCCATTCAAGAGATACGCCATCATCATGCCCTTACCCTTGATCTCAATCTCGCCTCGTGCTTCCACGTCGAAGT
Source organism: Alphaproteobacteria bacterium (assembly GCA_965261735.1). Classification (GTDB taxonomy): domain Bacteria; phylum Pseudomonadota; class Alphaproteobacteria; order SHVV01; family SHVV01. Next base: position 1,867,663 of record OZ253470.1, on the reverse strand, counting down.
CACCGTCGAGGAAGTCGGCTGTCTCAGCGCTGATCTGCACCCGTCCCGCCACCCCGTGGCTCTCCATGCGGCGACGTTCACTGTGTCGCCCCAGATATCGTAAGCAAACTTGCGCTGGCCGATAACGCCGGCGACCACCGCGCCGGAATGGATGCCAACCCGGATTTGCAGCGGTTCGCCTGTCTCCCCCGCCACATCGTCGGTCGTGTCCCAGGACGTGGTGTAGGAGTTGTTGGAGCCTCTGGTAGCTGTGGGTAGGCGGCTTGCCGTAGCGACCGCCGAGAGTCTGGCGTAGGCAAGCCGGCTATCCACAGCGGAGGCCATCGCGGTTCCGGTTTAGGGTTGGGCTAGTGCAAACCAACCTGACCCGAAGGAGAACCACGATGACCCAGGACATGATGACCCTGCGCGCGCTTTTGGAGAAGAGCTCCGATGCCGATCTGCTTTGCGAGATGATCGGCTTCACGGCCGAGCGGCTGATGGCACTGGAGGTTGAGGGCCTGACCGGCGCCGGGCACGGCGAGCGCTCGGCGGATCGTATCACCCATCGCAACGGCTACCGCGACCGGTCCTGGGAGACGCGGGCCGGCACGGTCGAGCTGAAGATCCCGAAGCTGAGGAAGGGGAGCTACTTCCCGGGCTTCCTGGAGCCGCGGCGGATGGCCGAGAAGGCGCTGGCTGCGGTGATCCAGGAGGCCTACATCCAGGGGGTGTCGACCCGCTCGGTCGACGATCTGGTTCAGGCGATGGGGATGTCGGGCGCCTCCAAGAGCCAGGTCTCCAGGCTGTGCGGCGAGATCGACGATAAGGTCAACGGCTTCCTCGATCGACCGCTGGAGGGCGACTGGCCCTATCTGTGGCTCGACGCCACCTACGTGAAGGTGCGCCAGACCGGACGCATCGTCTCGGTCGCGGTGACCGTGGCTGTGGCCGTCAACGACCAAGGCCGCCGCGAGGTCCTGGGCGTGGCGATCGGCGCGTCGGAGGCCGAGACCTTCTGGACCGAGTTCCTGCGCTCGCTGGCCCGGCGCGGGCTGCGCGGCGTGAAGCTGGTGATCTCCGACGACCACAAGGGCCTGAAGGCCGCCGCGACCCGGATCCTCGGCGCCACATGGCAGCACTGCCGCGTGCACTTCGCCCGCAACCTGCTGGCCCATGCCGGCCGCCAGGGCCGGCGCGTCGTCTCCGCCTTCGTCGCCACCGCCTTCGCCCAGGAGGACGCCGACAGCGCGAAGGTCCAGTGGCGCCAGGTCGCCGACCAGCTCAGGCCCAAGGTGCCCAAGCTGGCAGTTCTCATGGACGAAGCCGAGCACGACGTCCTCGCCTACATGAGCTTCCCCAGGGAGCACCGCCAGAAATTGCACTCCACAAACCCGATCGAACGGCTCCATGCCGAGGTCAAGCGTCGCACCAACGTCGTCGGTATCTTTCCCAACGAAGCCGCCATCACACGGCTCGTCGGCGCCATCCTTCTCGAGCAGAACGACGAGTGGGCCGTCTCAAGGAGATACATGACGCTGGAATCCATCGCTCCGCTGAGCGATGGTGTCCCCATCACGCTGCCCACCGTGGCAGCCTGAACGTCCCGGCCCTACCCGCCGGGAGCCGCGTAGAGCGCAACGCTCTTACACCACTCCGCGGGACACGATCACATCGTCTGCGACTGCGACCATGGCAAGCGCCAACCGCGCAATGGCCTGGGCGCGGTCGTCGCGGGAGGCGGGCAGCCCGGCCAGAGGGCGGTTGCAGCCCGAACCATCATCCATACTCTGTACCCAATCTTCGCGCCTGTATGGATGCGTGCCTCACCGGTCGGCAATTCCGGCGGTGTATGGGCGTACCAGTCAATGATGCGTTTCAGTCTTGCCACGATGATTTGGTTCAACATTGTGCCGCCCTTAACTAGGGGCCACGTTCAAGCGCGCCGAGGTGCTCGTGCGCAACGGAGGCGGCCGCATCAGGTGCTACGCTTGCATGGACGCGCCCGCCGACACCAAAATAGCGCTCAAACAGACCCTTTAGGAATTCTGCGAGCATCCGCTCCAGGTCATGGCCGGACGAACGGCGGGATCGCTAGAGAGTCTGCTCCGCCAGGCGAAGCAGACGGAATTTCGGGGGTAGCGACTAGCGCGCGCTTATCAGCGTCGATCACCGCTCCGCAACCATCTTGCGCACTCTTTGTCTGATTACCTTTGGGAAATCTCTTGGCGGAACCGGAAACCACTTGCCATGACCGGGAAATACCCACTCCACCCCGGTCAAGTCGTCAAGCTTCCTGGTGGACTCAATTTGTGCGTCCCAAGAGTGCCAGCAGGCGGTGCTAGGCGCGAAATGATCGCCGACAAACAAGTAGGCATCCCGCCACAAGAGTACCATGTGACCTTTCGTGTGGCCCGGGGTAAACAAGATCCGCGCGCTTCTAACCTTGTGGTCGTCCTCCCCCTCTAGGATGATTTCAGCGCCCGGCTGGGCCGCCCTTTCGAACTCATGGATGACGCGCTCGGCGCCGAAGAATGCCGCGTACTCATGAGCGTCGTTGACGTCGTCGCGGTGTGTGAGGAAGATGCAATCGAGGCCACCCACCGCCTCGATGTTGCTTGCCTATCCGGTTAACGCCCATGACCGCTACATGTAGGGTGCCGCCACTCTCCCGAGTAAAGCTCGGCATAGGTTGGAGCAGAGGTGTCGCCCGCGATGCCGAGCAATGAGCGGAAGGCGTTGAACGGGTAGAACCGCCTGTTGAAGCGGAAGGTGAACTCGTTGAGGTAGGCTTGTAGGTGCTGGTGGCTAACGCCGTGGTGGATACCGATCAGCCACGTCTTCAGGTTGGCGAAAACCAGATGGATGATCGGCAGGTATTGCTCGGCAACCTCTGGATCACCACACTCGGCAACAGCGAAGTGCTCATAGCCGCGCTTACCGAGGCCAGCATAGCCGCTCCAATCGTCAGTAACGATCAGCGATCGCGGCGCGACGGTGCTCTCGACGAACCCACAGAGCGACTCGGCGCTACGGTCGAGCACGACGGCGAGCCGAACGCGTCCGGCATAGCGTCCGTCTTTCCGGTTGTCGAGCTTGGTGCCCGGCTTTCGATGACGCACCTCGATGGCACAGGAGACGGGAACCTTGTGGTGAACACCACGGCCTTCCCCACGCGTTCGCCCGCCAACCCAGGTTTCGTCCACCTCAACATGGTTCTTGGGCTGTCCACCGATCCTGTCTTGGTTGGGCCGCACCATGCCCGAGCGGAGCTTGTGGAGAATTTGAAAGGCCGTCTCGTAGCGCGAAAGACCAAGTTGCCGCTGAAACTGCACGGCGGACATGCCGGGCGTCTGACTGGCGACCAGATAAGCGGCCCAGAACCAGACGTTCAGCGGAGTGTGGCTACGCTCCATCACTGTTCCCACCGTCAGCCCGGTGTTCTGGCGGCACTTGCGGCAGCGCAGGACGCCAGGGCGGTTTTCAAAGTGGAACGGCTCTCCCGCCGTGCCGCAGTGCGGGCAGGCAAAGCCGTCTCCCCAGCGGGCTTTCTCCAGGTAGGCGGCGCAGGCCGCATCATCGGGGAAAAGTCGCTGGAACTCGGGTAGCGAATGCGGGAATGGGAGATCGGCGCGGTCGAGAACATCCATGGCGCGCTCCCCTATATCCGGGTTGCGCCCATTCTAGCCCTAGTGGGTGTGGGTGTAAACCGGATAGGCAAGCGATGTTGTTCGCCAGGTGCTTGGTGAAGCGGGGCGCGTCCACCATCCAATTCTCATTGTCACCACGAATAAAGTAACTGTGAGCTCCGTAAGAGGAGCGGTCGTTGTATCCGTTGACAAAGACGCTGTCCGCGACGGCAAATGGGAACGAACTGCGTGCGAGGGATAGGTCCTGCTTTTGCGACGTTCCAATGGCGACGACCGGGCAAGCCAACAGGGCCATTTGGGCGGCGAGAGTATCCGGCTCCGAGGACGGTTGATTCTTGACGAACGCGTGAGCACCATCGTCGCCAAAGGTCTTCGGCGCGTAGCTTCGGCTGACGCCGCAATTGATGCAGCTCGAGTCGACGAAGAAATCACCCTCAACGTTGCTAGCCAACCGGCGCTTCGCGTCCGCCATTTGGGGCCTCATGAGCAAACATGCGTGTCGCAGGTAGACCATCGCACGTTTTGGTCCACGCCCGGTGTCACGATGTCCGAAATGGGGTCATAACCGGCACCGCGTGCGCCGGTCTCTGAAGGTCTGCAATGTGGCCGTAGGCAGACCCTCAGTTCATGAGCACACGACTAACGCGCCCCTGCGCCGGCGCGGCGGCGTGGCGGGGCGGTCTCCTCCTCGAACAGGCCCGCGAGCTGCTCGATCATGGCGCCGCCGAGCTGCTCGGCATCGACGATGGTGACAGCGCGGTGGTAGTAGCGGGTGACGTCGTGGCCGATGCCGATGGCGATGAGCTCGACCGGCGAGCGCGCCTCGATCCAGCCGATCACGTCGCGCAGGTGGCGATCGAGGTAGTTGCCGGAATTGACCGATAGGGTGCTGTCGTCCACGGGCGCCCCGTCCGAGATCACCATCAGGATGCGGCGCTGCTCGGGCCGCCCGAGCAGCCGGCTGTGCGCCCACAGCACGGCCTCGCCGTCGATGTTCTCCTTGAGCAGGCCCTCGCGCATAATCAGGCCGAGGCTCCGGCGCGCCCGCCGCCACGGCTCGTCCGCCGACTTGTAGACGATGTGGCGCAGGTCGTTGAGGCGCCCCGGGTTGGCCGGCTTGCCGGCACCCAACCATTGCTCGCGCGACTGGCCGCCCTTCCACGCCCGGGTCGTGAAGCCGAGGATCTCCACATTGATGCCGCAGCGCTCGAGGGTGCGCGCGAGGATGTCGGTGCACATTGCGGCGACGCTGATCGGCCGGCCGCGCATCGAACCCGAGTTGTCGACCAGCATGGTCACGACGGTGTCGCGAAACTTGCTCTCCTTCTCGACCTTGAAGGACAGCGAGTGGACCGGGTTGACGACCACCCGGGCGAGCCGCGCCGCATCGAGGATGCCCTCGTCGAGGTCGAACTCCCACGACCGCCGCTGCTTGGCCAGCAGCCGGCGCTGGAGCCGGTTGGCGAGGCGCGCGACCGACCCCTGGAGGTGCTGGAGCTGCTGGTCGAGATGGTTCCTGAGGCGCGCGAGCTCCGCTGCCTCGCACAGATCGGACGCCTTGACGACCTCGTCGAAGGCGCTGCTGTAGATCCCGTAGGTCGGTGAGTTGGTGGCATCGGGCGATGACGCATCGAGCCGCGAGGGGCGCCGGGCGCGGCCGACCTCTTCGCCGCCCGCGGGCTGGCTCTGGTCGCTCGTCGCCGCCAGCTCCTCGCCCTGGTCCTCGGCGCTGCCGTCGAGCTCGGCCGCCCCGCTCAGCGATTCGGCCGCCGCGTCGTCCCCTTCGGACCCCTCGCCGCCGCCGGGGCTGCGATTCTCGTCGCTGCCTTCGCCGCCCTGTTCCTCGTCCTCGTCGTCTTCCTCGGGCGCGAGGTCGAGGTGGACGATGAGCTTGCGCGCGTGGCGGCAGAACGCCTCCTGATCGGAGACGGCGTCGACGAGTGCGCGCACATCCTGGCCTGCCTTCTGCTCGACCTCGTCGCGCCATACCTCGACCAGGCGATGGCCGTCGCGCGGCGTCGCGCGGCCGGTAATGCGCTCACGCAGCATCAGGCCGAGCGCTTCGGCGAGCGGCGCCTCGTCCTTACCGGCGAGATGGGCGTAGCCGGCGCTCCGGCAGTGCTCGTTGAGCAGGACGTGGAGGTTGTCGGCGACGCCTTGCATGCGGCGCGCGCCGAGCGACTCGATTCGCGCGAGCTCAAGGGCATCGAACACGCGCCGGACGTCCTGGCCCGCGGGCGCGTGCGCCGCGTGGACGCCGGCATCGTGATAGCGCACCCGGAGCGCCATCACATCGCCGGTGCCGCGCAGGGCGGCAACCTCGCGCGACTGCGAGGTGTCGGCCGGCATCGGCATGCGCGCCTCGTGACCGACCAGTCGCGGCGCCTCGCGGCCGAAGGTCACGGCGAGTTCCGGCTCTTCGGCGACGGCCCGCATCGCGGCGGCGACCGCGCGGGTGAAGACCTCGACCGGCTCGTCGGACTCGATCATCCGGCCCGTATCATCCCATCGTGGCGTTGGCGCTGGATTCGGGAAGCTCGAGGCCGAAGCTGCGCTGGAAGTACTCGGCCACGCTGGCGCGTTCGGTCTCGTCGCACTTGTTGAGGAAGGTCACCCGGAAGGCGAACGACAGGTCACCACCGAAGATCTCCGCGTTCTCGGCCCAGTGGATGACCGTCCGGGGCGACATCACCGTCGAGATGTCGCCGGCCATGAATCCGGCGCGCGTAAGCTCGGCGACCACGATCATGGCGCTTACCGTCTTGTGCCCGTCGGCGGTGTCGTAGGACGGCACCTTGGAGAGGACGATCCTCATCTCGTCGTCGTGAGGTAGGTAATTGAGGGTCGCGACGATGTTCCAGCGGTCGAGCTGGCCCTGGTTGATCTGCTGCGTGCCGTGGTAGAGCCCGGTGGTATCGCCGAGGCCGACGGTGTTGGTGGTCGAAAACAGGCGGAACGCCGGGTGTGGGCGGATCACCTGATTCTGGTCGAGCAGAGTCAGCTTGCCGTCGGCCTCGAGGACACGTTGGATCACGAACATCACGTCGGGGCGACCGGCGTCGTACTCGTCGAACGCGATCGCGGTCGGCGACTGCAGCGCCCAAGGCAGCATGCCCTGACGAAACTCCGTCACCTGCTTGCCGTCGCGCAGCACGATCGCGTCCCGGCCCACCAAATCGATGCGGCTGATATGGCTGTCGAGATTGACGCGGATGCAGGGCCAGCACAGGCGCGCCGCCACCTGTTCGATGTGGGTCGACTTGCCCGTCCCGTGATAGCCCTGAATCATCACGCGGCGGTTAAAGGCGAAGCCGGCGAGGATGGCGAGGGTGGTGTCCTGGTCGAAGCAGTAGGCCTCGTCGGTATCGGGCACGTGCTCGCTGGTTTGCGAGAACGCGGGTACCTCGAGATCGCTGTCGATGCCGAAGAGCTGGCGCACCGAAACCTGAATGTCCGGCAGGCCGCTCGGCATTCCATCCGTGACGCCGATGGAGTCCAAATCGGTCATATCACCTTGATCCGTTGACATATGAAAATCCGCGCGACCGGCGAGGCTAGGGCCCCGTGGGGCCGCGCGCGGCCAAATGAGCGTACGCCTGGTTGATAACCTTGAGTCTCTCCTCGGCGTCCTTGGAGCCGCCATTGAGGTCGGGGTGGAAGCGCTTCACGAGCTCCTTGTAGCGCGTCCTCACCTCGTCGGGGGTCGCCGACGTCTCGAGATTGAGGACCGCGAGGGCGTTGCGCACCGGGGTTGACGGCTCGGCCGCGCCAGCGCCGCGCTCGTGCCGTCCCGACTCCCTCGCTCCAAAGAAGCCGAAATTATCGCGCGGCGGCGAAGTCGCCGCATCCGCGGCGCGCGCCCCGAGGCGCCAAGTGGGGCGGTGCCATGTGACGTCCTCGCGCTGATACCTCTCGATCTCCTCTTGAGTCATGCCCACGAAGTAATCCCAGGCCGAGTTGTACTCGCGCACGTGGGCGAGGCAAAACCAATAGTGGTTGCCAAGATTATCGCGCGACTTGGGCGCCCGAAACTCGCCGTTTTCAGCGCAGCCCGGATGCTCGCAGTGCCGCGCCTCCGGCCCCGCCGGATCCAAGCCAGCGAGATCCAATCCATCCATCGCGTCGAATTATGGGGGCTGGCGAAGCCCCATGCAAGGGCGCGACCGCGCCCGTCGGCGGCTTGACATCGACCCCGTTCGACCCTCATGGTTGCGGCCACGGCGGCAGAAGCGGAAGCTCTATATGAGCGTGGCCGAGGCGATCAAGCGCAAGCTCGAGGCGGCCCTTGAGCCCGCGGCGCTCGAGATCACGGACGAATCGCACCTACACGCGGGCCACGCCGGCGCGCGAGCCGGCGGCGAGAGCCATTTCCGCGTGCGCATCGTCGCCGCCGCATTCGCCGGCCAGTCGCGGATCGCCCGCCAGCGCGCGGTCTACGAGATCCTGGCGCCCGAGCTCGCCAACCAGATCCACGCGCTGTCGCTCGTCACCGAAACCCCGGCCGAAGCCGGCATCGATGAGGGCGGCGCCGGTAAAACCGCGCCCGACACTCACAGCACCACGAGCAAGAGCAAGGGTAGCGTCGCGTAGGAGAGCAGCGTCGAGAGAACGACGATACCGGCAATTTCGCTCGGGGCGCGAGCGTAGCGCTCGGCCAGGATGTAGTTGAACACCGCCGCCGGCATCGCCGATTCGATGATCATCACGCCGCGGGCGATCCCGTGCAGGCCGAAGAGCTCGGCAAGACCGAGGCCGACGCCGAAACCCATGGCGAGCCGCGCCAGCGCGAGCGCAAGGCCGCGCCCCAGTCGGACGGTGGTCGGGCGCGCGAGCGACACGCCGAGCGTGACCAGCATCAAGGGGATGGTGACCCCCCCGAGCAGATGGGTGGTATCGAGCACCCAGCCCGGCGGGGCCGCGTCGGTGAGCACGAAGGCGAACGCGATGGCGATGGCGTAGACGAGCGGCGTGCGCACCAGAAAGCCCGGCGAGCCGCGCCCGCTCGCGATCCACACGCCGAAGGTGTAGTGCATCAGCGCGGCGATGATGGCCCACACGATGCCGTAGGCCAAGCCGAGCTCGCCAAAGGCGAAGAGGCACACCGGCAGGCCCATATTGCCGGCGTTGGGTAAGGCGACCACCGGCAGGTAGGTATGGGCGGGGAGCCCGACCGACCTGAGGATCACGAGGCCGATGCCGAGAAAGGCCAACAGCGCGAGAGCGGCGGCGATCGCCAGCTCCGAGGCGGCTCGCGAGTCGATGGTGGCGGTGACCAGCGTCGTGAAGGCGAGGCACGGCAGCCCGATGTTGGACACCAACGCGGCGATTCCGCGCGTGTCGAAACTCTGGCCCGTCTTCGCCCAGCCGTAGCCCAGCGCCGAGCACGCGATCAAGGGCGCAATCACGCCGAACAGCTGGGCGATCATGCCGGGGCCGGCGCCGCTCGCGCTCCTATCCGCAACAAAATCGGCGCTACGCGGGCGGCGTATCGGGCGTGGGCACCGGGGGGGTGACCCTAAGCGCCGTGATCTGATTGCGCTGGCGGCGCAGGACCTCGAAGCGAAAGCCGTGAACGCGAAAGACCTGGCCGACCTCGGGGATCACCTTGGCCTCGTGCAGGGTCAAGCCGGCGATCGTGGTCGCCTCCTCGTCGGGCAGGTCCCAGTCGAACTGACGGTTGAGATCGCGAATCGTCACCGTCCCGTCGACCACGCAGCTACCGTCGGCCGCCGGATGAATGCCCGCCGCCGCGACGTCGTGCTCGTCGGTGATATCGCCGACGATCTCCTCGATGATGTCCTCGAGGGTGACCACTCCCATGAGCGCCCCATACTCATCGACGACCAGCGCGAAGTGGGCGGCGCGGCGGCGGAAGGCGTTGAGCTGCTCGTGCAGCATCGTCGTCTCGGGCACGAACCACGGCTCGCGCGCCAGCGCGACGACCTCGATACCCTCCGTGGCGCCGCCATTCTTGATGATGGCGGCGAGCACGTCCTTAGCGTGGAGTACGCCGACGATGTTTTCCGGGTTGTCCCGCCATACCGGAACGCGCGTATAGGGGCTGCTAAGGATTTGCCCGATGATCGCCTCGGGGGTTTCGTCGGCATCGACCATGAACATCGCCCGCCGGTGGACCATGACCTCGGAAATGGCCACTTCGGACAGATCGAGGATGCTGCCGATCATGTCGCGTTCGTGGCCCACGAGTCCGCCGGTACGGGTGTAGAGATCGGCGGCCGCTTGAATCTCCTCCGCCGGCGACACCAGGCTGCGGCGCTCGCCGGGCCAGTAGCCGAACAGCCTGAAGGTCGCAGCGATCACAGCCTGGACCGCCGTCGTCGCCGGCGCCAGGAGCCACACCGCCACGCGAATGGCCGGGGCAACCGCAAGCGCAACCCGCTCGGGGCGGCGGATGGCATAGGTCTTGGGGAGAATCTCGGCAAACACGACAACCAGCGCCGTCATCGCGACCGTGGCGTAGACGACACCGAGGGAGCCGAACACACCAATAAGGAGGCTGGTGGCCAGCGCCGACGCGAGGATGTTGACGAGGTTGTTGCCGAGAAGGATCGCCCCGATCAGCGCCTCCCGGCGCTCGGTCAGCCGGTTGACCGTGCCCGCGAGCCGACTGCCGCGGCGTTCGAGATGATGCATGCGGGCGTGCGAGGCCGCCGTCAGCGCGGTTTCCGAGCCGGAGAAGAAGGCCGACAGAACGAGAAGGGCGAGGATCACCGCTAGCGAGATGACGAGTGCCGTGTCCATTGGGGGGCCGTTCAGGACGCGCCGCGCACGCGGCCGGGCGGCTGACGGCGTCTGTCTCCGATGACCTCGCCCACCGCGGTCGCGGCCTCAAGCGGCCATAGCGCGCCGCAGGGTGTTCAACACTTCATCGCCTTCCACGTCGCCGCTCAGGAAGGCCTGTCCGACGCCCCGCACCAACACCAGCATGAGCTTGCCGCGGCTCACCTTCTTGTCGTGGCCCATGTGGGCGAACAGGCGATCGGCCTCGCCCGCCGCGAGCCCCGCATCCGCGGGGCAGGTCGGCAAGCCGACCACCGCCAAGTGCCGGCGCACCCGCTCGGCATCCTCGGCCGCACAGAAGCCGAGCCGGACCGACAGGTCGAACGCCATGGCGAGGCCGATGGCGACCGCCTCGCCATGCAGCAGGCTCGCGCCGAATCCGGTCTCGACCTCGAGCGCGTGGGCAAAGGTATGACCCAGATTCAGGAGCGCGCGGGCGCCCCTGTCGCGCTCGTCCGCCGCCACCACCCGAGCCTTGGCGCGACACGCGGTAGCGACCGCCTTGCGCCGTGCGGGCCCATCGCCGGCGATGACGGCCGCCCCGTTCGCCTCCAGCCACGCGAAGAAATCGGCATCGTCGATGAGGCCGTATTTGAGGGTCTCGGCGTAGCCGGAAAGCAGCTGGCGGCGCGGCAGGGTATCGAGAACGCCGGAATCGGCCAGGACGAGCCGCGGCTGATGGAAGCTTCCGACGAGGTTCTTGCCGTGCCGCGTGTTAATGCCGGTCTTGCCGCCGACCGCGCTGTCGACCTGCGCCAGCAGCGTCGTCGGCAGCTGAATGACGTCGACGCCGCGGTGCAGAACGCTGGCGGCGAAGCCGGCGATATCGCCGATGACGCCGCCGCCGAGGGCGAGGATCGTGTCGCCGCGCTCGACCCCTGCATCGAGCAGGTCGTCGAGCAGCTGCGCGAGAGGCGTGAACGCCTTGGTCGCCTCGCCGGGATCGAGAACGATCGCGCGATGGCCAATGCCGGCACTATCGAGCGCTTCTTCCAGCGTCGGCAGGTGAAGCGCGGCGACAGTCGAGTCGGTAACGATCGCGGCATGCGGTCGCGACAGCAGCGGAGCGGCCCAAGTGCCGGCGTCGCGGAGCAGGCCGTTTCCAATAACGATGTCGTAGCTGCGTTCACCCAGCGCCACGCTCACCCGGGAGGGAGCGCCCGGCTCGTTGGTCATGGCGCGCGTCCCGCCGCCTCCCCCGCCGTCGTGCGCGGCGCTCCGGATAGGGCCGCCCCGGTCAGGCCGCTTTCGGGACGCTCGACAAGCAGGCGAATGATCCCCTCGACGAGCGTCTCGTGCGGCGCCTCGATGCTATCGACGGTGAGGTCGGCCTCGGCATAAATCGGGTAGCGCTCGTCCATCAAGCGGGTGATGGTGTCGCGCGGATCGTCGTCCTTGAGCAGGGGCCGCCGGCTGCGGCGCTTGAGGCGGCGCACCAGCACCTCGATATCGGCACGCAGCCAGATCGACATCGCCTTGCGCCCGATAAGGGCGCGCGTATCGGGGTCGACGAACGCGCCGCCGCCGGTCGCCAGGACGTGGGGCGGCGCTTCGAGTAGGCGGGCGATGACGCGGCGCTCACCGTCGCGGAACGCCTCTTCGCCATGGAATTCGAAGATGTCGCTGATCGAGCACCCGGCCGCGGCCTCGATCTCGCTATCGCCGTCGACGAAGCGCACGCCAAGGCGCGCGCCGAGCCTGCGGCCGATGGAACTCTTGCCGGCGCCCATCATGCCGACGAGCACGAGCGTACGTCGAAGCTCGGGCTCGGGCCCCCTAGCCATTGTCCCGGGGCCGCCCCAGCTGGCCGCATCCGCGCTCGGCGGGCCGTTGAAACGACACGGACGCGCCGATACACTGTCGCGATCTTGCCATATTCCAAGTCTAGCATAGCAGCGAAGGGACTGTCCTTGTCCACGAGGGTCATCGCTCTAGCGAACGTGCGCGCATGTCCAAGGCGTCGTTGATCGTATTCGCCATATTCGTCGCGCTCGTTGTCGGCGGCGGAATCTTCCTGGCGGCTTGGGACATTCCGGCGCCGCTGACGCGCATCGAGAAGGTAGTGCCGAATGACCGCTTCCCCAAATAGGCGGCGCCGGACGCGCGGCGCCGGAGCGCGCTCGGTCCTCCTTCTCTCGGGACTGTTGTGGGCTGCGGCCGGCGCCGCGGCGGCCCAGGTCGGGCCGCCGGTCAAGCTGTTGCCCACGATCTCTGATCCGGCGCCGGCGCAAGCGGCGGAGCCCGCCCCGTCGACCCCCGGCCCGGCCCAGACGCAGGCCGGGGAGACGGTGGAGGTCGAAATGCTCTCGGCCGTCGACCCCTCATCGGTTGGCCTCCTCGACGAGAGCAACGGTGGCTTCGGTCTCGACATGTGGCAGGGATCGCGGCGGGCCATGGTCGAGCAGCTGCTACCACGCCTTCCGGTCGGCACGCCGTCGCGCTCGATGCAGCGCCTCGCTCGCAGGCTGCTGCTGTCGACCGCGCGTGTTCCGGCCGGTGAACCCACGGTGCCGAGCCTCCTGGGTTTGCGCCTCGAGCGAATCGCGGCGGGCGGCGACACCGAGGCCGCCGACGAGCTGTTGCGCCTCGCACCGGCCCACGTCAACGATCCCGCGTTTGCGCGCGCCCGCGTCCACGCCCTCTTGTTGGCCGGCGATCACGCCGGCGCCTGCGCCGAGTTCCAGACCCTTGTCGCAGAAGACCCGAGCGAGACGTACTGGCTCAAGGGTTTGACCTTTTGCAAGGCGCTGAGCGGCGATCAGGGGGTGGCCCAGTTCGGGGTCGAGCTCCTCCACGATCTCGGCGCCGACAGTGACACCGCCTTCTTCAGCCTCATCGATGCGCTCGGCGGCGGCGAAGCCACCGGCCCAACCAGCCTGCTCGATCCCGATCCGCTGCACCTCGCCATGCTCCAGGCGTCGCGGACGGCGATCCCCGACGATGCGGTGGCCGGAGCCCCACCGGCCATTCTGCGGGCCATCGCCAGGGCGCCGAACGCCGCGCTGGAGGTCAGGCTGACGGCCGCCGAGCAATCGGAAGCGGTGGGCGGCCTGGCGGCCGACGCGCTCGCGGAAATCTACAAGAGCGTCATCTTTTCGCCCGAGGACGTGGCCGCAAGCCTCACGGTCGCCAGGGACGAGCCCGGCCCACTCGGCAACGCCCTCCTCTACCAGGCGGGGAAGATCCAGCGCGACCCCACGCTCAGGGCACAGGCGCTGCAGTTGGCCTGGCGGTTGGGGCGCGAGCGCGGCGGTTTCGGCACCGCCGCCCGCGTCAACCGCGACACCGCGCTCGCCATCGAACCCGCCGCCGGTCTCGCTTGGTTCGCCGGCGACGCGGTGCGGGCCCTGCTCGGCGCCGGCGAGGTCAAGGCGGCCTCGCGCTGGTTCGATCTCGCGCGCGAGAACGCATCACCCGACGATGCGCAGGCGGCGGCCACCGTGCTCGATGCATGGCCGCTCATCTTCATGGCCGACCCCGCCTACCGCACGGCGTGGGATCCCGGCCTAGTGGCGCTATGGTGGACCGGCCTGAACGAGGCCGGGCTGCCGGAGGAAGAGCGCCAGGAGAATGCGGCGCTGGTTCTCACCCTGCTCGAGGCGCTCGGCTACGAGATCGATGCCGCCGATTGGCAGAGGCTGTACGAAGCGCCGACCACCGTGACGGCCTATGTGCCCTCGGTCAGCCTGTGGCGGGATTTCCGCGACGCGGCGGCGCACGGGCGGGTCGGCGAGACGGTGCTGCTCGCGCTCCTGGTGCTCGGCGACGGCGGGCCCGCCGGCGCCAACGTGACGATCCTCGGGGAGGTGATCGCGGCCTTAAGCGCCGTCGGCCTCGAGACCGAGGCACGGGCCATGGCGGTCGAGGCGGCGCTTGCCCGCGGCGTTTGACGGCGGCGCGCAGGTTCGCTCGCGGGCCGGCGCCGGCGCAACCGAGCGCCACGTCGAGAGCTTCCTCGAAATGCTGTTGGCCGAGCGCGGCGCGGCCGCCAACACGGTCGAGTCCTACCAGCGCGATCTCGCCGCCCTCGCGCGCTTCGTCGCGCGCCGAGGCGCGGCCATGGCCGACGCCGAGACGAAGCACCTGCGCGCCTACCTCAACCATCTCGCGGGGCGCGGCCTCGCGCCTTCGAGCGCCGCACGCCAACTCTCGGCCATGCGCCAGTTCTTCCGCTTTCTCCTGGCCGAGGGTGTGCGCACGGACGACCCGACCTTGACCCTCGACAGCCCGCGGCGCCGCCGCGCCCTGCCCAAGATCCTCGGTGAGGGCGAAGTCGAGGCCCTGCTTACCGCCGCCCACGCGCGTGAAGGGCCCGAGGGTGCCCGCCTCGTCGCCCTCGTCGAGGTCCTGTATGCGACTGGCCTGCGCGTCTCCGAACTGGTCGGCCTCACGCTCGCCGCGGCCCAGCGCGACGACCGCTTCCTCCTCGTCCGCGGCAAGGGCGGGCGGGAGCGCCTGGTACCGCTAGGCGCTCCCGCACGGGCGGCCCTCGATGGCTACCTCGCCGTGCGCGCACGCTTCGCCGTGGGCTCCAACACCTCGCCGTGGCTCTTCCCCTCGCGCGCCGCCGGCGGGCACCTGAGCCGCCAGCGCCTGGGGCAGCTGCTGAAGGGCCTCGCGCGCGACTGCGGTATCGACGAGGCCAAGGTCTCGCCGCACGTGCTGCGCCACGCCTTCGCGAGCCACCTGCTGGCCCACGGCGCCGATCTGCGGGCCCTGCAACAGATGCTGGGGCATGCCGACATCGCCACCACCGAGATCTACACCCACATCCAGGAGGAGCGCCTTAAGGCGGCGGTGCAGCACCACCCCCTGGCGCACAAGTGCGTGCTTGGGTAGGTCCGCGTGTCACCCCCACCCTACCCTCCCCCATCAAGGGGGAGGGCCAAGAACTCGACATCGCGCCATAATCTCCCCTCCCCTGGTGGGAGGGGGTAGGGGGAGGAGGACGAATAAGAGGAGCGGGACGAATAATGAGTCACTTAAACCCTTGCAAACCACGTACTAGTGCCCGGGTGGGGCGACGCCACGGGCCAATGGGGAGCGGCGCCATGACCCTAACCACCGAGGGCGTGCTGGCTGCGATCGAGCGCATCCACAAGGACAATCCGTTCGACGAACACCCGCTGTGGCGCGGCCTGCTGAAGGGGCGCTTCAACCTCGAACAGGTGCGCGAGTTCGCGCGCCAGTTCGGCATCATCCCGCTCCATAACCACAACTATCACGGCCCCATCTACGTCAACTGCCCTCAGCCGAAGTGGCGCGAGCGCATCGCCGAGGTCCTCTACGAAGAGGGCACCGGCAGCCTCTACGCCAACGGCATCCCCCACAACCAGCTCTACTTCGATTTTGGCGCCGGCCTCGGGCTCTCGCCCGACGACCTCTTCGGCTGCGCCTATTGTCCCGGCGCACTGGGCTGGCAGGGCTGGTACCAGGGGCGCTGCAATGCGAGCTTTCTGGAGGCGGTGTCGGCCCACATGCTGGCGGCCGAGGCCCACGGGCCGGGCGTGTTCCGGTACCTGGCCGCAGGCCTCAAGGAGAAGTTCGGCCTCGACGATAAGGCCGTCGCCTTCTGGGTCGTCCACGACGAGGCCGACGAGGATCACTCCGGGATCGGCAAGGAACTCCTCGACGACTTCGCGGCCGATGAGGCCGCGCGCGCCCACGTCCTCAAGGTCGTCCAACAAACCGTCGACATGACCTTCCACCTCTACGACGACATTTATCGGGTGGTTCAAGCCCGAGGCTGAGGGGCGCCGACCTCGGCGGTAGCGGCGTCAGTCCGAGCCTAGGGAAAACGCGGTGGCGTGTTTGGGTTGGTAGAGGCCGACCTTGCCGCCACCGGGAAGCTCGATTTCCGTGATCGACCCCCAGCGTTGCTCGTCGACCTCGGAGCAGGCGACGCCCTTGTCCCTAAGCGATGCCATTTCGGCCGCCAGGTCATCGCACATCAGGTAGAACCGGTGGACGTCGTTCTCGTCCGAGGGATGAAACGCGGCCTCGCCCGGGGGTAGAGCGAAGATCAGCCAGCCGCCGCCCGCATCCACGCCCTTGAAGCCGAGAACGTCGCGAAAGAAGGCGCGGTCGGCTTCGGCGTCCTTGCTGAAAACGATGGTGTGCGCACCGATGATCATGGCGCCCTCCTCTGCACTATCGGCCGCGGCGGACCCGCGCGGCGGAACACGGGCGCCGGGCGCGGCTACGCCGCCTTGCCGTGGCAGTGCTTGTACTTCTTGCCCGAGCCGCAGGGGCAGGTGGCGTTGCGCGGCACCCGGCCCCAGCTCGCGGGGTCGGCCGGGTCAGCCGCCTCGGCGGCGCGCCGGCGCACCGTGGCCGTTGCCAGGCCCGCAGCCTCGACCACGTCGAGCTCGTTCTCGCCCGTCAACGGGTCGACGTGGGTCTCCTCCATGACCTGTAGGCGCTGCCGCGGAATCGGCGGCGGCGCCTCGCCCTCGAGCTTGAGCTCGAGGTGGGCGAGCACGGTGGTCACGTTCTCGCGCAGCCGCCCGAGCATGTCCTCGAACATCTCGAACGCCTCGCCCTTGTACTCGTTGAGCGGGTCGCGCTGGCCGTAGGCCCTGAGCCCGATTCCCTGGCGCAGGTGGTCGAGCGCCAACAGGTGGTCCTTCCAGTTCTGGTCGAGGAGCTGCAGCATCAGGCTCTTTTCCACCATGTGCCAGATGTCGGGACCGTAGTTCGCGGCCTTCTCCGCCATCGTCCGGTCGGCCGCGCCGATCAGGCGCTCGCGAATCTCGTCGTTGGCGATGCCCTCCTCGCGGCCCCAGTCGGTGATCGGTAGGTCGAGGTGGAAGATGCGTGCGACCTCCAACTCCAGCGATTCGAGCTCCCACTGCTCGGCATAGGCCCTCTCCGGCACGAAGCGCGCGACCAGGCCGTCGATGATCTGCTGGCGATAATTGGCGAGGTCGCCGGCGATCTCGGTGGCGCTCATCAGGTCGCGGCGCTCGTCGTAGATCACCTTGCGCTGATCGTTCATCACGTCGTCGAACTTGAGCAGGTTCTTGCGCATGTCGAAGTTGCGCGCCTCGACCTTCTGCTGCGCCTTCTCGAGCGCCTTGTTGATCCACGGATGAACGATGGCCTCGCCGTCACGCAAGCCGAGCTTGCGCAACATGCCGTCCATGCGATCGGAGCCGAAGATGCGCATCAGGTCGTCTTCGAGCGAGAGGAAGAACTTCGAGGCGCCGGGGTCGCCCTGGCGCCCGGAGCGGCCGCGCAGCTGATTGTCGATGCGCCGGCTCTCGTGGCGCTCGGTGCCGACGATGTAGAGGCCACCCGCCGCGATCACCTTGGCCTTTTCGGTTCGTACCTCGGCGCGGATGGCCTCGGCGCGGGCCTCGCGCTCAGCGTCGTCGGTGGTCTCGGCGGCCTCGTCGGCGAGGCGCATCTCGACGTTGCCGCCGAGCTGGATGTCGGTGCCGCGGCCGGCCATGTTGGTGGCGATAGTGATGGTGCCGAGGCGCCCGGCCTGGGCGATGATGTGCGCCTCCTGCTCGTGGTAGCGCGCATTGAGCACGTTGTGCGGCACGCCCTTAGTCTTGAGATGCTCCGACAGCACCTCCGACTTTTCGATGCTCACCGTGCCCACGAGCACCGGCTGGCCGCGCTCGCGGCACTCGGCGATGAGCTCGAGGATGGAGGCGTACTTCTCGTCGGCGGTGCGGTAGACCTCGTCGTCGAGGTCCTCGCGGATCATGTTCAGGTTGGTCGGGATCTCGACCACGTCGAGCTGATAGATGTCGCCGAACTCGGAGGCCTCCGTCACCGCGGTGCCGGTCATGCCGGCGAGCTCGGGGTAGCTGCGGAAGTAATTCTGGAAGGTGATCGAAGCGAGCGTCTGGTTCTCCTGCTGGATCGACACCTCCTCCTTGGCTTCCAGCGCTTGGTGCAGCCCCTCCGAGTAGCGCCGGCCCTCCATCATGCGACCCGTGAACTCGTCGATAATGACGATCTTGTCGTCCTTGACGATGTAGTCGATGTCGCGCGCGAACAGCTTATGCGCCCGCAGCGCCTGGTTGACG
Organism: Alphaproteobacteria bacterium; assembly: GCA_965261735.1. Lineage (GTDB taxonomy): Bacteria > Pseudomonadota > Alphaproteobacteria > SHVV01 > SHVV01. The sequence goes on along the minus strand of OZ253470.1, from coordinate 1,849,191 downwards.
TAATGAAGGACGGTCACCGCGTCGATGTCGTAGAGGCTCTCGGTCTTGAGCAGGCCGGCCTCGTGGAGCATGGTCTCCATGTGCTCGACGCCGGCGTCGGTGAGCACCACCGAGCGCGCCTTCTCGTCCTTCTCGAAGCCCTCCTCGGCGAGGTGCGGGATGTACTTGTTGATCGTCGTATAGAGCTCGGAGCTGTCCTCGGCCGGGCCCGAGATGATGAGCGGCGTACGCGCCTCGTCGATCAGGATGTTGTCGACCTCGTCGACGATCGCGTAGTGGAACGGGCGCTGCACCATCGACGCGAGGTCGAACTTCATGTTGTCGCGCAAATAGTCGAAGCCGAACTCGTTGTTGGTGCCGTAGGTGACGTCGCAGGCGTAAGCCGCCTTGCGCTCGGGATCGGTGAGGCCGTGTACGATGCAGCCGACCGACAGGCCGAGAAACTCGTAGATGCGGCCCATCCACGCGGCGTCGCGCTGCGCTAGGTAGTCGTTGACCGTGACGACGTGGACGCCGCGGCCCTCCAGCGCATTGAGATAGACGGGCATGGTGGCGACCAGCGTCTTGCCTTCGCCGGTTTTCATCTCCGCGATCATGCCGCGATGCAGCACCATGCCGCCCATGAGCTGGACGTCGAAGGGGCGCTCGCCGAGGGCGCGCTTGGCCGCCTCGCGCACCGTGGCGAACGCCTCGACGAGCAGGTCCTCAAGCGGTTCGCCGGCCTCGAGGCGGCGCCGCAGGGCATCGGTGCGGGCCTTAAGCGATTCGTCGCTCAGCCGCTCGAGCTCGGGTTCGAGCGCGCCGATCGCCGCCACGGGCTTTTCCAGCTCGCGGACGAGGCGCTCATTGGCCGTGCCGAACAGTCGCTTTGCCAGCCCTTGCAGCATGTCCGATTTCCGGGAGAGGGCGTCGTCCGCGCCACGTCGCGGCTTTTCCCTTCGACAGATAAGGGGCGGCGCCCGCTGTGTCAACGACCGCACGGAATGCGCGCAAGCGCCGGCCCGGGCGCCGCTTGTTCGCCCTGGCGAGCGCCTGTAACATCCGCCGCCGCCCGCACCCGGCGGCGCAGGAGAGGCGATCCGTACCGCCATGCCCAGGCCCCCGCGCTCGCCGCTCGCGCCGCGCTCCTTTCCCCTACTCGTGCCGGTTTCCGGCGTGCGCCTGGCGACCATTTCGGCCGGCGTGCGTTACCGCAAGCGCCGCGACTTGCTACTCGTCGAGGTAGCGCCCGGGACGAGCGTGGCCGGCGTGCTCACGCGCTCGAAAACCGCGTCCTCGGCGGTCGACTGGTGCCGCGCCGCGCTCAAGGGCGGCGGCGCGCGGGCCCTGCTGGTCACGGCCGGCAACGCCAATGCCTTCACGGGCCGGGCTGGAACCGAGGCGACGGCGGCGGCCGCCGCCGCGGCCGCGCGGCACATCGGTTGCCGGCCTCGGGAGGTGATGGTGGCCGCCACCGGTGTCATCGGCGAGCCCCTCGACACCGCCCCCATCACGGCCGCCCTAGCGCGGCTTACACGAGCGCTGAAGCCCGGCGGCTGGCGCCAGGCGGCGGAGGCGATCCGGACCACGGACACCTTCGCCAAGGGCGCCGGCGCGCGCGCGCGGATCGCCGGCCAGCCGGTCAACATTATCGGCATCGCCAAGGGCTCCGGCATGATCGCGCCGGACATGGCGACCATGCTCGCGTTCCTCTTCACCGACGCGAGCCTGCCCGCGCCCGTGCTCCGGCGCCTGCTCGCCCGCGCCAACGAGCGCACCTTCAACGCCATCACGGTGGACGGCGATACCTCGACGAGCGATACCGTGCTGCTGTTCGCCACGGGGCGCCGGGCGCGCGCCGCCGGCATCACACGCGCGAACGATCCCCGCCTGGCCGACTTCGCGCGCGCGCTCGAAGCCGTGATGGCGGACCTCGCGCGCCAGATCGTGCGCGACGGCGAAGGGGCGACCAAGTTCGTCGAAATCACGGTTTCGGGCGCCGAGTCGGCGCGCGCGGCGCGGCGCATCGCGCTCTCGATCGCGAACTCGCCCCTGGTGAAGACCGCCATCGCCGGCGGCGACCCCAACTGGGGCCGCATCGTCATGGCGGTGGGCAAGTCGGGCGAGGCGGCCGAGCGCGACCGGCTCGCCATTCGCATCGGCGCGTGGCCGGTGGCCGCCGGAGGCGCCGTCCGTCCCGACTACGTCGAGGCCCCGGTCGCCCGCTACATGCGCGGCGATCAGATCGCCATTGCCGTCGATGTCGGTGTCGGACGCGGCCGCGCCACGGTATGGACCTGCGACCTCACCCACGGCTACATCGCCATCAATGCCGACTACCGCTCCTAGGCCAAGGGCCGGGCCCCGGCTCGCGGGCCGCCGCCTGGTCCTTCGCCCCCTTGACCGCGGTGACGTCGAAGCCATCGCGGTCCTCGCCAACGACGCGGACGTCGCGAAGTTCACGGCCAGCATCCCGCACCCCTATACGCGTGCCGACGCCGAACGCTGGCTCGATGCGCTCGAGGCCGAAGACGGCGCCGTCGCTAAGATCGTGTTCGCGATCGAGCGCCGTACGGTCGCCACGCTGCTCGGCGCCGTTGGGCTGGTCATGGCGGCCGGGGAACAGCAAGCCGAGCTCGGCTATTGGCTCGGCAAGCCCCATTGGAACCAGGGCTACATGACGGAGGCGGTGAGGCTCGTGCTGCGCCACGCCTTTCGCGACCTTGGCCTCGAGAGAGTGCGCGCCGGTGCCTTCCTCGACAATGCCGCGTCGATTCGCGTGCAGGAGAAGGTTGGCATGCGCTACACCGGCCGCGAGACGTGGCCGGCCCCGGCGCGCGGCGGCGACCACCTGGCCGACGTGTACGAGCTTTCGCGCGCCGACTGGAGCGCATGAGCGCGAGCCCGCTGGTGCTGGTTGCGGCGCTCGCGCTCATCGACACCGATGGCCGGGTTCTGGTCGCCACCCGCCGGGCGGGGTCGCACCTGGCCGGTTTGTGGGAGTTTCCGGGCGGCAAGGTCGAGCCCGGCGAGACGCCGGAGGCCGCGGTCATCCGCGAGGCGCGCGAGGAGCTCGGCATCGACATCGAGCACAGCTGTCTCGCACCCTTCGCCTTCGCCTCGCATGCTTACGAGGATTTCCACCTCCTGATGCCGCTGTTCGTCTGCCGCGTCTGGAACGGCACCGTCAGCCCCCAGGAAGGACAGGAGCTGCGCTGGGTAAGCGCGCCCCGCCTCGGCGACCTAGAGATGCCGCCCGCCGACGCCCCCCTCATCGCGATGCTGCGCGATTTGCTGTAGGGAGGAGCGCGCGGGTTTCAAACCCGCCCCCCCCGGCGCCGTCGCCCCGCGCGGGGCGCAGGGCCCGAGCGGGGGTCGTAGGATGAAGCCGCTGGCTTGCGGCCCTCAGTCCGGGGCGCTGGCGGTGAGGCGCGGGCGGCGGCCGGCGCGGGCGTCCTCGAAGGCGGCGCGCGAGGTCTGGCGCAGGAGCTCCTGGTCCTCCTCAGGCGTCGGCGCGGGCGGCAGACGGCGGACGATCTCGTTGGCGTAGACCGGCATGAGCGCGTCCGCGTCGCGCACCACGCCGCGCGGGTCCTCGCCCTGCTGGACCGCCTCGATGCCCTCGCGGACCATGCGCCGCATCAGTGCAACGCCCCGGTCCGACGACGCCAGATGCTCGTTGGCATGGACGGCGATCGGGCGCTGGCTCACCTGCGCGTCCCAGTCACCGGGAATACGCTGGCGCTCATCATAGGGCCGGTCGCCGAAGTTGGTGGCAAAGGCCGTCGACGTGTTGACCGTATAGTCCCGGGCCTCGCCTTCGAGATAGAAGACGAAGGCGAACTCCACCGTTTGCTCGTCGTCGACGGGAACGCGCCAGCGCGTCACGAACGGTCCCGTGCCGAGGGTGTCCTCGCCGTCCGGGTAGTCGGGCGGCAGCATCGGCATGCGCCTGAGCTGGACGACGTTGGGGCACACATATTCCATCGAGCGCACCCAAACCGTGTCGCCGACGCGGCGCGCGACGTTGCACGTGATCCCCTGTGCGGTCTCCCAGTAGTCATCGACGCCGCGGTCGGCGAGCTCCTCCACCAGCCGGCCGGTGGCGTCCTTGAACTGCACGCCCGAGATCGAGGCGTGTAGATAGGCCTCGTGCACCGGATCGACCACGTTATCCATGATCTGCAGCCAGTTGCACGGCTTGAGATTTCCGCCGAGCGGCTCGCCCAGCCCCATCTTCAAGCCGGGCTGGTCGAACATCTCGAACTTGCGCAGCGGGGGGTTCTTGTCGGGCGGCCCCATATAGGCGAAGATCAGCCCGTTGTATTCGATGACCGGGTAGGCGCCCTGATAGAGCTTGCCCTGGTAGGGATTGCCATCCGGCTCCGCCGGCGTCTCGAGGATGGCGCCGTCGACGTCGAAGAGCCAGCCGTGATAGCAGCAGCGAATGCCGCGCTCCTCGATCTTGCCGTATTCGTGCCGGTCGAGAAGGCCGACGGCGCCGCCGCGATCGCGAAAGACGACGAGGTCCTCACCGAGGATGCGGATCGCCACCGGCAGGTCCGCAACCATCTCGGACTGCGCCACCGGATGCCAGAACCTGCGTAGGTACTCGCCGCCCGGCGTACCGCGCCCGACGCGCACAAGCGTATCGTCGGCCGGCGGCAGCGCCGCCTGGTGGTAGGAGCCGTAGGCGTGGGTAAGGAAACGCTGCTCCGCAGCCATAGCAACCCCCTTGTTTTTGCGCCCTGTTGGCGTAACAGCTAGCGCAGCATGCTCGCTCCGAGCGCCTCGGCGCTTAACCTAAGTTAGGTCGGACGGGCCGGGACCGGCTCGGGCCCGCGCTAGCGCGGCCGAGCCTTGTCGCCAGCCGCAATTTCGACCGTGTCGAGGGCCTCGGCGAGCCGGCCCTCGGCACTGCCTGGGCGTAAGGGCTTGGGCTGCGACTGGTGAGGCCTCCAGGCGGTGAGCGTGAGGACCTGGAAGGTCGCCGGAACGCGCCCGTCCGGGTCGCCGTAATGCTCGCGGTAGGCCGCCGCCGCCGTCATCAGAGTGGCGCGGCGGGTGAAGCGCCGGGTGCGCGCGCACGCGGCGTTGGCCTCGCCCATGCCGCGCAGTTCCGCCATCAGGGCGAGCGCGTCGGGGTAGGTGACGGCAACCGTGTCGACGTCGACGATGGGCAGTGCGAAACCCGCGCGCTGGAGCAGGCTAGCCGCCTCGCCGGCATCCACGAACGGCGATATGCGCGGGCTGGCGCCGCCCTCCTCGGCCGCTTCGGCCTCGACCCAGGCGCGGCGCAGCTCGGACAGCGTCTCACCCCCAAGCATGGCCGCGAGCAGCAACCCGTCGGGTTTCAGGCATTGGCGGATCTGCACCAGCGCTCCGGGGAGGTCGTTGACCCAATGCAGCGACAGGAGGCCGAGCACGAGGTCGAAGCGCTCGGGCGCGAACGGCAGCCACTCCTCATCAGCGGCGACCGCGCCTATTCGCCGGCCGGCTCCAGCGCGCCGCAACATCGCGGGCGAAAGGTCGCTCGTCACGAGCGCGCAGCCGGCGAGTGGCGCCGCCCCGGCGAGCGCCTCGGCCGGGGCGCCGAGCGCGAGCGTCAGCGCGAACGTCCGCTTCACGGCGGCGAGGCGCTCGACCAGCCGGTTCCCGATCTCGCGCGCGAGAAAGTCGTGGCGCTCGAGCCCGGCGGCCGCGCGCTCGCGGTGGCGGCGCACGGCGATGCGGTCGAACACGCGCATGGGATCGGAGGAAGGCTGCACCACGCCACTCTTATGCCACGCCATACCGACCCGGCATAGCGGGCGCGCCGGGCGGCGTTGACGCGGCCCGCCAATGAGGCGTTCAATGACTGGCCATGGGCGCGATCGATATCGTCCGCAATCATGCGCGATGGGGCACGGGCGTCGTGCTCGACGCGCTCATGCCGCCGCAGTGCCTGTCGTGCCGCGCGCCCGTCGATCGCCAGGGTAGCCTGTGCGCCGATTGCTGGCGCCGCGTCGACTTTATCGACGCGCCCCAATGCGCAATCTGCGGCTTTCCCTTCAGCTTCGATGTCGGCGCGGAAGCGCTGTGCGGCGCATGCACGCGGGAGCGTCCGCGCTACGGCCGGGCGCGCGCGGTTATGCGCTACGACGATCACTCGCGGCGCCTCGTCCTCGCCTTCAAGTACGGCGACCGGACGGAGGCCGTGCCGCGCTTCGCGACCTGGATGGCGCACGCAGGCGCCGCGCTCCTGGACAATGCCGACATGCTCGTGCCGGTGCCGCTACACCGCCTCCGACTTCTCGCGCGCCGGTTCAACCAGGCCGCGTTGCTGGCACAGGGAATCGCCCGGGCGCGCGCCATCGAGGTCGTTCCCGACCTGCTCGAGAGGGTGCGCCGAACGCCGCCCCAAACGGGCCTCAGCCTCGCCGCGCGGGCCCGTAACGTGCGTGGCGCCTTCCGAGTGGGCCGCGACCGGGCCGCACGCGTGCGCGACCGGCGTGTCGTGCTCGTCGACGACGTGATGACCACCGGCGCCACGGCGGACGCCTGCGTCGCGACGCTGCGCCGAGCCGGCGCGGCGAACGTCGACGTGCTAACGCTGGCGCGGGTCGTCAGGCCACGTGCCAGCGCCGCGTAGCCTAGGCCAGACCGGGTCGGGAAGGGCGAAAATGGTTGAGGCCGCCGCGCGGCGCGGGGTCCGAGGGGTGAGCGTCCCACCGTTTGCGCTCGCCTGCGTTCAGGTCAACGCCGGCGACGACATGGCCGCCAATATCGCGGCCGCCGAGGCGCTGGTGCGCGACGCGCGCGGCGCCGGTGCCGATGTCGTCGCGCTGCCCGAGAACGTGGCGATGATGGCGGCGAGCGGGCAATCCATCCGCGCGGCGGCGCGACCCGAAGGATCGCACCCGGCACTGGCCGCGTTCCGCAGGCTCGCGATCGAGACCGGCGTGTGGCTGCTGATCGGCTCGCTCGGTGTACGCCTGCGCGGCGCGCGAATCGCCAACCGGTCCTACTGGATCGCGCCCGATGGCGGCATTCGCGCGCGCTACGACAAGATCCACATGTTCGACGTCGATCTGCCGAGCGGCGAGCGCTTCCGCGAGTCCGAGAGCTTCCGGCCGGGCGCGGCAGCGGTGAGCGCGGCCTCGCCGTGGGGGCCCTTCGGCCTCACCATCTGCTACGACTTGCGTTTTGCGCACCTCTACCGATCCTTGGCGCGGGCCGGCGCGGGCTACCTCGCCGTCCCCTCAGCGTTTACGCGCGTCACCGGCCGGGCCCATTGGCACGTGCTCCTGCGCGCCCGCGCCATCGAGACCGGCGCCTACGTGTTCGCGCCGGCGCAGGCGGGCGATCATCCCGGCGGGCGCCAGACGTTCGGGCACGCCCTCATCGTCGACCCATGGGGCGCCGTGCTCGCCGATGCGGGCGAAGCACCGGGTTTTGTCGTGACGACGATCGACCCCACCCGGATCGAAGAGGCGAGGGCGATGATTCCGGCGCTCGACCACGACCGCGACTTCGCCCCGCCGGACGGCACCGATGCCGCACCGGCGCGTGCCGCCGAGTGACCCGACCCCTTGTTCCAGGGTCGCCGAGTCCCATTTATAGCGAATTGTGATATCGTTGCGGGTCGCCGCGACGGTGCGGCGCCATAGTGCCTGCGGATGAGCGATGATCGTTTTCGACCTGAAATGTGAGCGCAGCCACGTCTTCGAGGCGTGGTTCGCCGACAGCGCCGCCTACGACGCGCAGGTAAAGCGCGGCGCCGTCAGTTGCCCGGCCTGCGGAAGCACCCTCATCGACAAGGCGCTTATGGCGCCGAACGTCGCCCGCGGCAAGGCGAACGAGCCCGCCCCGGCGACCGCTCCGGCCGATCCCAAGGCGGCGCACTACATGCAGATGCTCTACCAAATGCGCGATCACGTGGAAAAGACTTGCGACTACGTCGGTCCCAAGTTTGCCGACGAGGCCCGCAAGATCCATTACGGCGAGGTCGACAAGCACAATATCTATGGCGAAGCGACGACCGAGGAATCGCGCGAGCTCAAGGACGAGGGGGTCGAGTTCAACGCCCTTCCCTGGCCGCGCCACGACGCCTAGCGCGCGGCGGTGTGGCCGGCGCGCCCCTTGATGAAGAACCCCATATAGTTGACCGCGACGTCGCGCCCCGGGCGCCAGTCGCCCGAGGCCGCGTCGTAGGCCACGCCCGTGAGGTCCTCGAGACTGAGGCCAGCGCCACGGGCCGCGCGGCCGAGCTCGGCCGGGCGCACGAACTTTTCCCACCGATGGGTGCCGCGCGGTAGCCAGCCGAGCACGTACTCGGCCCCCACGATCGCCAGCGCAAAGGACTTCGGCGTGCGATTGAGCGTGGCCACCACCATGGCACCGCCCGGCGCCACCAAAGCAGCGCACGCCGCGACGAAGGCGTCGACGTCGGAGACGTGCTCGATGACCTCCATGCTGAGCACGGCATCGAATACCTCGCCCGCATCGACCAGCGCCTCGGCGGTCGCGGCGCGATAATCGATGTCGAGCTCGCCGCCCTCGGCATGGCGGCGTGCGACCAGGATGTTTTCTTCGGCCGCGTCCGCGCCCATCACCCGCGCCCCGAGCCGGGCCATGGGCTCGGCCAGTAGGCCGCCGCCGCAGCCGATGTCGAGGAGGCGCAGGCCGGCGAGCGGCGAGGGCGACAGCGCATCGCGGCCGAAGTGCCCGCACAGGCGATCGCGAATGTAGCGCAACCGCACCGGGTTGAGGCGGTGTAGGGCGCGCAGGGGGCCGTTCGCGTCCCACCACGAGTCGGCCAGGCGAGCGAAGCGGGCGAGCTCGCGCGCGTCCACGCTATCGCGACGATTCGGGTGTCTGGTGGTTGCCGAGCGGGCGATGTCGCGGCCGCCTTCTTCAGGAGCGATCGACGCCGGGCCGGCTTGCGGAGCGGCGAGCGAGCGAGTATGAATACGCGCCCTTGCCCGGGCAAGGCCGCAGGCGGCGGGCCGCGCCCGCGCGGCCTTGACACCACGACACGGCACCGTCTCGCCCATGGCGCGCATCGTCTGCAAGTTCGGCGGCACTTCGGTCGCCGACGTCGAGCGAATCAAGCGTACCGCGCGGCGCGTCCAGGCCTGCATCGGCAGCGGCAACGAGGTCGCGGTCGTGGTGTCGGCCATGGCTGGCGCTACCCAGCAGCTCTCCGATTGGACGCGCGAGAGCGCGCCCGTCCACGACGCCCGCGAGCACGACGTCGTCGTCTCCAGTGGCGAGCAGGTCACGGCGGGCTTGCTCGCCCTGGCGCTCCAGGACTTGGGCATATCGGCACGCTCCTGGCTCGCATGGCAGCTGCCCCTGACGACGGACGGGATGCATTCGGGCGCCCGCCTGCAGCGCCTCGAGACCAAGGACATCGAGCGCCGCATGGCCGACGGCGAGGTGGCGGTCGTCGCCGGCTTTCAGGGGCTCGGCCCGCGCGGGCGCATCACCACCCTCGGGCGCGGCGGTTCCGACATCACCGCGGTCGGGCTGGCGGCGGCCCTGGCCGCCGATCGTTGCGACATCTACACCGATGTCGAGGGGGTATTCACGGCCGATCCCCGCATTGTCGCCAAGGCGCGCAAGCTCGAGAGGGTCACCTACGAAGAGATGCTCGAAATGGCGTCGCAGGGCGCCAAGGTGCTGCACACCCGCGCGGTTCAGCTAGCCATGACCCAGGGCGTGCGCCTCCAGGTCTTGTCGAGTTTCTCGGAAGCCCCCGGGACCCTCGTGGTCGATGAGGAAGAGATCATGGAACAGGAAGTCGTCAGCGGCATCGCCTACTCGCGCGACGAGGCTAAAGTCACGCTCACGCGGATCGCCGACCGCCCGGGCGTGGCCGCGGGCATCTTCGGGCCCCTCGCCGACGCCGCGATCAACGTCGATATGATCGTCCAAAGCGCCGCCGCCGGCGGCACCGCGACCGACCTCACCTTCACGCTTCCGCGCGACAGTCTGCCGCGGGCGGTCGCCGTGATCGAGGCGGCGAAGGGCGAGATACAGTACGGCGACCTCCTGTCCGACGCCGGCGTCGTCAAGGTGTCCGTCATCGGCGTCGGCATGCGCAGCCACGCCGGCGTCGCCGCGCGCATGTTCAGCACGCTGGCCGAGAAGGGCATCAACATTCAGGTTATTTCGACCTCGGAAATCAAGGTAAGCGTGGTGATTGCCGAGGAATATGCCGAACTCGCCCTGCGCGCGCTGCACACAGCCTACGGCCTCGACGCGCCGTGAGGCGGGGCGTCTTGACCTCTGCGGCGGCGCCAGCGCTGCTGGGTCGACGCAGTGCCTTCCCGACGAGCCCGCCCCAACTCATGCAAGTTATGGCTTCCCGCTTTTAACTTATTGCTGGCGTTTGCTTTTTTGGTCGTGCTTTAATATCATGGTAACCACTTGCGGTTCAGATACCAATCCCTAGACCGCACCCGCTCGCGAAACGGTCGCGCCGCGCCGGCGGGCTGAGGCGAATGGCCTCCGAGGAGGATCATTCGCAGGGGGACCGAGATGGCGGAGCGCGAACCCTTGCTGGCCCGGCGGCCGCGCCTCTATCACCCGTCCTGGTTGGGTGGAGGTGAGCCCGAAGCCGCGGGCCCGACGCTCAGCAACCGTGTTGGCTCCACGCTGCGCGCGGCGCGCCTCGAGGCCGGTCTGTCGCTGGCGGATGCCGCGACGCGCCTGCGCATCCGCCGGGTCTATCTGGAGGCTATCGAGGAGGGCCGCTACCAAGACCTCCCCGGCGCCGTCTACGCCATTGGCTTCGTGCGCTCCTATGCCGAGACCATGGGGCTCGACGGCGATCTGTTGGTCAAGGAGTTCAAGGAGGAAACCTCTGCAACCGGTGGCGATACGGAGCTCCACTTCCCGGAGCCGATTCCCGAAGGCCGCTTGCCGGGGTGGCGCCTTCTCGTGATATCGGCCGTGATCGTGATCGGCGCCTACGGTGCATGGAACTACCTGTCGTCGCAGAACCGCGTGGCGATCGAGTTGATCCCCGATGTTCCCGAACGCATTGCCCGGCTGGCCGGGGTTCCGACGCTGTCGCCCATGGCGTTGGGAGGCGGTTCGCCGCCCCCGAAAATAACTACGGTGGAGTCGTCCGCGGACGGGGCGCAAGCGGGCCCGAACCTCATCGCGACATCCCGCCCGGCCGGCGCGGCACGCGGACCCTCCGCACAGGTCGAGTTCACGGCGCCGCCGACCGGCGGTGGCAGCGGCATCGCGGTCGCCCCCTTCGCGGAGGAGACGCCGGCAGCAACGCCGGACGCGCCCTTGGCCGAGGTGACGCGCACGCCGTCGGTAGCCGCGCTCGCGATCTCACCGCAGCCGGCGCCGGTGCCTGCCTCAGCGGCGCGCGTGGTGGCGCCAGCGCCGGAAACCGGCGTGGGCGCGCCGGTTCCAGTATCGACGGCTCTGGCGCCTTCGCCGCAGCCGACTCGGGCGGTCGCACCGCAGACGGCGCCCGCAACCCTGCCAGCGGCGATCGCATCGGCGGAGACCACGGACACGACGCCGCCCGTGCTTCCGCCCGCCATGGTCGCGGTTAGCGCGGTGACCGAATCCGTGTCAGCGGACGCCGGTGAAGCGGCCGGGGCCGACGCCGGCAGCGGGTACGTCCCGCAGGTCTACGGCGCGGGCAATACCGATGCGCGCGTCGTCGTAACCGCATTGATGGACAGCTGGGTCCAGGTGACCGGCACCGACAACGCACTGCACCTGACTCGCATCCTGAGGGGCGGCGACAGATACATGGCCCCCAATCGCCCGGACCTGATGCTGACGACCGGCAACGCCGGTGCCCTCGAACTTGCGGTCGATGGCAAGACCGTGCCGCCGCTCGGCCCGGTCGGCGCCGTGCGCCGCAATATCTCGTTGAGTCCGGAGCGGTTGCTGGCTGGCACCGCGGTCACGCCCTAGAACCCGGTGGCCGTGCGCGCCGCTTGATCTCGCCGCGTGAGGGCGCCATGTTACGCGCGACGGGAGCGGCGCCTGCGTGGGCCAGGTCCCGGAGCGAGCCGTGCCATGAGCCTTAGACCCTATCGCGACGTCGTTCGGCGCCGTTCGCGGCGCATTAATGTCGGTACCGTCGCCGTCGGCGGCGGCGCGCCGATAACCGTGCAATCGATGACCAACACGCTGACCACGGACGTCGCCGCGACCGTGGCCCAGGTGCGCGAAATGGAAGCGGCGGGCGCCGATATCGTGCGCATCTCCTGTCCCGACCGCGAGTCGACGCGCGCGCTCGCGGACATCGTTGCCGAGGTCGCGGTGCCGATCGTCGCCGACATCCACTTCCACTACCGGCGCGCCATCGAAGCGGCCGAGGCGGGCGCGGCCTGCTTGCGCATCAATCCTGGTAACATCGGCGCGGTCGAGCGGGTGCGCGAGGTGATTGCGGCCGCGCGGGCGCACGGGCTGAGCATGCGCATCGGAGTCAATGCCGGCTCGCTCGAGCGCGACATTCTCGAGGCGCATGGCGAGCCCTGCCCGGAGGCCATGGTCGAAAGCGCGCTGCGCCACGCGCGACTCCTGGAAGACAACGACTTCCTCGACTTCAAGATCAGCGTCAAGGCATCCGACGTGTTCCTCGCCGTCGCCGCGTATCGCCAGCTCGCCGCGGTGTGCGACTACCCGCTTCACGTCGGCGTCACCGAGGCCGGCGGCCTGCGCAGCGGCACGGTCAAGTCCTCTCTCGGCATGGGTGTCCTGCTCATGGAGGGGATCGGCGATACCATCCGCGTGTCATTGTCCGCGGACCCCGTCGAGGAGGTGCGTGTCGGCCACGATCTGTTGCGCGCGCTCGGCCTGCGCCGGCGCGGCGTCAGCGTGATCGCGTGTCCGTCCTGCGCGCGGCAGGCGTTTCCCGTCATCGAGACGGTCGAGATCCTCGAGCGCCGGCTCGCCCACGTGACGACGCCGGTGACGCTGTCGGTGATCGGCTGCGTCGTCAACGGTCCGGGGGAGGCGATGCAGACCGACATCGGGCTCACCGGCGGGGGCCACGGCAACCACCTCATCTACCTGAGCGGGGTCGCGGATCACAAGGTCTACGATAAGGGCCTGATCGACCACGTGGTCGAGCTGGTGGAGCGCAAGGCCGCCGAGATCGAGGGCAAGACGAAGCCTGCGCCGTTGCCGGCCGCCCCCGCCTCCTAGCCCGAGGGAGAGCCTCTTGCCCGCGTTACAGCCGGTACGCGGCACGCACGACATTCTGCCCGAAGACGGCTCGCGCCACCGCCTCGTCGTGGAGACGGCGCGCGAGCTCGCCGAGCGCTACGGCTTTGGCGAGATCGCGACGCCCGTCTTCGAGTTCTCGGACGTCTTCAGGCGCACGCTCGGCGACTCCTCCGACATCGTTCAAAAGGAGATGTACACGTTCAACGACCGCGGCGGTGACGAGATCACGCTCAGACCCGAGTTCACGGCCGGTATCGCGCGCGCCTTCATTTCGGGCGGCATGGGCCAGGACCTGCCGCTCAAATTCTTCGCCAGCGGCCCCATGTTCCGCTATGAGAGGCCGCAGAAGGGGCGTCTGCGCCAGTTCCACCAAATCGACGTCGAGGTGCTCGGCGTCGCCGAGCCGCAGGCCGACATCGAGATCATCGCGCTCGGCGCCCACCTGCTCGAAGCCCTCGGCGTCGACGACGCCTGCACGCTGGAGCTCAATACCCTCGGCGATGCGGCGAGCCGCGGCGCCCACCGGGCCGTGCTCGCCGACTATTTCAGCGCCCACCGCGACTCCTTGTCACCCGACAGCCTCGCCCGCCTCGAGCGCAACCCGCTGCGCATCCTCGACTCCAAGGACACCGGTGATCGCCGCATCGTCGACGGAGCACCGCCGATCGCCGACCACCTGACGCCCGAGGCCGCCGACTATTTCGCCGCCGTGCGCGCCGGCCTCGATGCGCTCGGCGTCGACTACACGGTCAACGGGCGGCTCGTGCGCGGCCTCGACTACTACACGCACACGGCGTTCGAGTTCACCACCACCGCGCTCGGCGCTCAGGGCGCCGTCATCGCCGGCGGCCGCTACGACGGGCTCATCGAGGCCATGGGCGGGCCGCCGACGCCCGGCACCGGTTGGGCCGGTGGCATCGACCGCCTCGTGATGCTCCTCGGCGACGCGCCTGCCAAGCGACGCCCCGTTGCGGTGATCCCGGTGGGCGAGGCGGCCCAAGCTCGGGCCTTGGCGCTCACGCTCGAGCTCCGTCGCGCGGGCTTCGTCGTCGAGCTCGGCTATCGCGGCAATCTACAGCGCCGGTTGCGCCGGGCGGACAAGCTGGGCGCGCGGTGCGCCTTGCTCCTCGGCGAGGACGAGCTGGCGCAAGGAGCGGCCACGCTGCGCGACCTCGACACCGGCGCGCAATCGTCGGTGCCGCTCGCCGATGTCGCCAATCGCCTCGCCCCCTACCGCTGATGTCGCCCTATTCTTTGCCGCCGTTGGCTCGGCCCCACCCATGATCGCCGCGGACAAGCTCGACAAGTTGATCGCCCGCCACCACGAGATCGAGGCGGCACTCGCGGGCGCGCAGGACCTCGACCGCGAGGCCTTCGTGCGGCTGTCCAAGGAGCATGCGGAGCTCTCCGGGCTTGTCGCCCATATCAACGAGCTGCAAAGCGCCCAGAAAGAGCTCGCCGAGCTCGAGGCCCTCGCTACCGATCCGTCGTCCGATGCCGAGATGCGCGAGTTGGCGCGAGCCGAGCGCGAGGCCGTCGCGCACCGCCTGCCGGAGCTCGGGCGCGACCTCGAAGTGCTGCTTCTGCCCAAGGACGAGGCCGACGCCGGCAACGCGATCCTCGAGGTGCGCCCCGGGACCGGCGGCGAGGAGGCGGCGCTGTTCGCGGCCGATCTATTTCGCATGTACCAGCGCTACGCGGAGCACAATGGGTGGCGCTTCGACATCATGAACTTGGCCGAGACGGGGCGCGGCGGCTACAAGGAGGCGATCGCCGAGATCACCGGGCGCGGCGTGTTCGCGCGGCTCAAGTTTGAATCAGGCGTTCACCGCGTACAGCGCGTGCCCGAGACCGAGGCGAGCGGGCGCATTCACACCTCGGCCTCGACCGTCGCCGTGCTTCCGGAGGCCGAAGACGTCGACATCGACATCGCCGACAAGGACCTGCGAATCGACGTGTTCCGCTCCAGCGGACCGGGCGGCCAGTCGGTCAACACCACCGACAGCGCCGTGCGCATCACGCACCTGCCTAGCGGCATCGTCGTGCAGCAGCAGGATGAAAAGTCGCAACACAAGAACCGTGCCAAGGCGATGAAGGTGCTGCGCGCCCGCCTCTACGACCGCGAGCGCGCTGCCCGCGACGCCGAGCGCGCCGCCAAGCGCAAGGGGCAGGTCGGCACCGGCGACCGCTCGGAGCGCGTGCGCACCTACAACTTCCCGCAAAACAGGGTGACCGACCACCGCATCAACCTCACCCTCCACAAGCTCGACGGCATGATGGAGGGCGAGGCGTTGGACGAGATTATCGAGCCCTTGATCGCCGACGACCAGGCGCGCCGACTGGCCGAGATTGGCGACGAACGATGAGGGGCGTGGCGCCACGACCTCAAGCGCCGGCGGCGACCGTCGCCACGGCGCTGGCGCACGCACGCAATGGTTTGCGCGCGGCCGGCGTGGCGCAGCCGGGGCTCGATGCCGGCCTGCTGTTGGGTGCCGCGCTCGGCGTGCCGCGAGGGGCGCTGGTGGCTCATCCCGAGCGCGCCCTGGGCGGCGCGGCCGCGCTCGCCTTTCGCGAGCTTGTCGAGCGACGCGGCCGCCGCGAGCCGGTCTCGCGCATCCTTGGGCGGCGAGCGTTCTGGGACCACACGTTCGCCGTGACCCCGGCGACGTTCGATCCGCGGCCCGACAGCGAGACCCTGGTCGAGGCCGCGCTCGCCCGCATCGAGGATCGCTCGGCGGCTCTCGCGATCGCCGATCTCGGCGTCGGCACCGGCTGCCTACTGTTATCGCTCCTGCACGAGCTCCCCAATGCTTTGGGTGTTGGCATCGACCTCAGCGCCGAGGCCGCCCAAACGGCCGCAGCCAACGCACGCGCGCTCGGCGTGGCGCCCCGCGCCCGGTTCGTGGTCGCCGACTGGGGTGCGCCGCTGGCCGCGCGATTCGACGTGATCGTCACCAATCCGCCCTACCTCAGCGAGGCGGAGGTGCGCGCCCTGGCCCCTGAGGTTCGCTTCGAGCCGACCCTGTCGCTCGCCGGCGGCAGGGACGGGCTCGCCGCCTACCGTGCGCTCGCGCCGCAACTTGCGCGCCTGCTCGCGGGCTCCGGCCACGCCGTCGTCGAGGTCGCGCCGCACCAGGCCGCGCCGGTACGCGCGATCCTCACCGCCGCCGGCCTGGTCGCGCTCGGCACGTACCGTGACCTGGCCGGGCGCGAGCGTTGCATAATTGCTGGTGCCCCGGAAATCTCGCCGTCGGCACAAAAAATGGTTGGAAAGAGGGCGTAAGGACATTACGTTTGGTGTTGGAGAGTGCGTGCACACGTTGTGTGGTTCTCACGTCTCCTGACATTACCGCGCAGTGATCCGTCTTTTGCTTGGAGCGAGCCACCCCATTCGTGGGATGTGACGGGGGCGCGGATACAGCAAGCGAAGCGAGGCATTAAGCGTATGAAGCCTATGAATTCGCGCCGATCGCGAGTCGGCCGAAATGGTGGCAAGCGGGCCTTCTCCAACGGCGGCAATCGCAGTTTCGAGAGCAACGGCCCGGACGTGAAGGTGCGCGGCACCCCGCACCAGATCTGCGAGAAATACCTGACCCTGGCGCGCGAGGCCGCGGTCGCGGGCGATCGCATCGCCGCCGAGGGCTACTTTCAGCACGCCGAGCACTATTTCCGGCTCATGAACGGCGCCGACGGGCAGCCGCGCACGGCGCCGCCGCAGCCCGCACCGGAACCGCAGGTGGCGCTCTTCGACCCGCCGGCGCCGGTCGAGATCGAGGCGCCGATCGAAACCGATACGCCCGATCCCGACCAGGAAGGTTCGGAACCAACCCTGAGTTGAGCCCGAGGGGGATCGAGGCAACGCCCGGCTCCCTTGCGGCACACCCCTCCGACACTATATGTGGATTGACCGGCTCCGGTTAGCCTAGGACCGGCCACGCGCCGGCACCCGCGGGGTTCGCCTAGAGACCGCAGGACCGAGTGAAAAGAATGCGCGCCATTCGCGGCATGGCCGGGGCGGCCGCACGCAGCTGCCAGATCGAGGAGCTCGCGCATGGACTTCGAACGCTACACAGAGCGCTCACGCGGATTCGTTCAGGCGGCACAGGGCCTCGCCCTGTCGTCCGGCCACCAGCGCTTCACGCCCGAGCATTTACTCAAGGTTCTGCTCGATGACCGCGAAGGCCTCGCGGCCAATCTGATCGCGGCCGCAGGTGGGAGGCCCGAGCAGGCGCTCGAGGCGGCGCGCGCCGCACTCGATAAGCTGCCAAGGGTCGAGGGCGGCGGCGCCGGCCAGCTCCACCTCGCGCCGGAGACGGCGCGCCTGTTCGACGCCGCTGAACAGCTCGCCGACAAGGCCGGCGACCGCTTCGTCACGGCCGAGCGGCTGCTGCTCGCGCTCGCGCTCGCCGTCGGCACGCCGGCCTCCGACATCCTCAAGGACGCGGGCGTCACGCCACAGACGCTGAACGCCGCCATCAACGATATCCGCAAGGGCCGGCACGCCGATAGCGCGTCCGCCGAAGACACCTATGAGGCGCTCAAGAGGTACGCCCGCGACCTGACCCAGGCCGCGCGCGACGGCAAACTCGACCCGGTGATCGGCCGCGACGAGGAGATCCGCCGCACCATCCAGGTGCTGTCGCGACGGACCAAGAACAACCCCGTCCTCATCGGCGAGGCCGGCGTGGGCAAGACGGCGATCGTCGAGGGGCTGGCGCAGCGCATCGTCAATGGCGACGTGCCCGAGAGCCTGAGCGGCAAGCGCCTGCTCGGCCTCGATCTCGGCGCCATGATCGCGGGCGCCAAATATCGCGGCGAGTTCGAGGAGCGTCTCAAGGCGGTGCTGGCCGAGATCACGGCCTCGGACGGCGAGGTCGTGCTCTTCATCGACGAGCTCCACACGCTGGTCGGCGCCGGCGCGGCCGAGGGGGCGATGGACGCCTCCAACCTGTTGAAGCCGGCGCTGGCACGCGGCGAGCTCCACTGCGTCGGCGCCACCACGCTCGACGAGTACCGCAAGCACATCGAGAAGGACGCGGCCCTGGCACGGCGCTTCCAGTCCGTCTATGTCGCCGAGCCCGACGTCGAGGACACGATCTCGATCCTGCGCGGCATCAAGGAGAAGTACGAGATCCACCACGGCGTGCGCATCACCGACAGCGCCATCATCGCCGCGGCGACGCTGAGCCAGCGTTACATCAGCGACCGATTCCTGCCCGACAAGGCGATCGACCTCGTCGACGAGGCGGCGAGCCGGCTGCGGATGGAGGTCGATTCCAAGCCCGAAGCGATCGACGAACTCGACCGCCGCATCATCCAGCTCAAGATCGAGCGCGAAGCGCTGAAGAAGGAGACCGACGAGGCCTCGCGCGCGCGGCTCGAGGCCCTCGAAGGCGAGCTCGCCGAGCTCGAGGAGCGCTCGGCCGAGCTCACCTCCCAGTGGCAGGCGGAGAAGGACGCGCTCGCCGGCGCCCACCACCTCAAGGAGCAACTCGAGGCGGCCCGCGGCGAGCTCGAGATCGCGCGCCGCGAGGGCAACTTGGCGCGCGCCGGCGAGCTCACCTACGGCATCCTCCCCGACCTCGAGCGCGGCCTCGCCGAGGCCGAGGCTTCGGGCAACCAGCGCATGCTCAACGAGTCCGTGGCGCCCGCCGACATCGCCGCGGTGGTGTCGCGCTGGACCGGCATACCGGTCGATAAGATGCTGGCCGGCGAGGGCGACAAGCTCGTGCACATGGAGGACGCTCTGCGCGCCCGCGTGGTCGGCCAGGACGAGGCGCTCGCCGCTGTCTCCAGCGCCGTGCGACGCGCCCGCGCCGGACTCCAGGACCCTAACCGCCCGATAGGCTCCTTCCTCTTCCTCGGTCCCACCGGCGTCGGCAAGACCGAGCTCGGCAAGGCCCTGGCCGCTTTCCTGTTCGACGACGAGAACGCGATGATCCGCATCGACATGTCGGAGTACATGGAGAAACACACGGTGGCGCGGCTGATCGGCGCGCCGCCCGGCTATGTCGGCTACGACGAGGGCGGGGCGCTGACCGAAGCCGTGCACCGCCGGCCCTACCAGGTGATCCTGTTCGACGAGATCGAGAAGGCGCACGGCGACGTCTTCAACGTGCTCCTGCAGGTGCTCGACGACGGCCGCCTCACCGACGGCCACGGCCGCACCATCGACTTCCGCAACACCATGATCATCCTGACCTCGAACCTGGGCGGCGAGTTTCTTGCGGCGCACACGGCCGAGCAGGACAAGGAGGCCGCGCACGAGCAGGTGATGGCGGCGGTGCGCGCGGCGTTCCGGCCCGAGTTCCTCAACCGGCTCGACGACATCATCGAATTCAACCGCCTGAGCCGCGACAACATGGCCGCCATCGTCGCCATCCAGCTCGGGCGCCTGGAGGCCCTCCTCGCCGACCGCAAGATCACACTGTCGCTCGACGACGACGCGCGCGCCTGGCTCGCCGAGGCCGGCTACGATCCCGTCTACGGCGCGCGCCCCCTAAAACGCGTGATCCAGCGCCACCTCCAGAACACCCTCGCCGAGCACCTACTCGAGGGCACGATCAGCGAGGACGACACCGTCGCCATCACCGCCGGCGATTCGGGCCTCGTCATCAACGGCGAACTGGTCAAGGCGGCGTAAAGGGCGTTGCGCCGGCCGTCCTGATCTCGCTTGAAGGCATGCGCACGCCGCTATGGTCAAATCCCGCACGGTGTTTCATGGCGAGACGCGCTTCGCGCGCGCGCCGGCCGAGGTTTGGCCGATCCTGTCCGATACCAACCGCCGCAACGAGGTCGTCCAGGGGATCGAGGCTTTTACGGTCGAGGCCGAGCCTGCCCCAGACGGCTCCGTGCGGCGGCACGCGCGCGGCCGCCTCGGGCCTCTCCGCGTCGAGTGGGAGGAGGGCTTCGGCGAGTGGGTCGAGAACCGCTACTGGCGCCAGGTGCGCCACTACACGACAGGGCCGCTGCGCTCGCTGAGCGGCGAGATGAGGCTCGTGGCGGACAATGGCGGCACGCGCGTCCAATACCACTACGAGGTGAGTTGGGATTCACTGCTCGGCGGCCTTATTGTGCGGCTCGGCGGTCTGGAGCGTGTCGCCAACGAGATCGTGGAGACGGCCGAGGCGATGATCGCCGCGCTCGATGATGTGGCCGCCGCGCCCGTGTCCAAGACGGTGCCCACGCTCGACGATGCGCAGCGCGCCCGGCTCGAGACCTGCATCGCCGAGATCGCCGATGAAGGCGGGCTCGCGCATCGGCTCGGCGAATTCCTGATGACGGCCTCGGCCGTCGATCTCAAGCGCATGCGGCCGCTCGCGCTGGCCCGTGAATGGGGCGTCCCGGCGGCCGCCGTCGTCGATCTCTGCCTCGCCGCCAAGAGCGCCGGGCTGCTCACCCTGCACTGGGGCATCCTGTGCCCGCGCTGCCGCGGCGCCAAGGCGGAGGTGACCAACCTCTACGAACTCCCCAAAGGCGTGCACTGCGAGTCCTGTAACATCGACTACGAGCGCGACTTCGCGGCCAACGTCGAGCTGCTGTTCACGCCCGCCGGCTGGCTGCGTGAGCTGCCCGAGGGCGAGTTCTGCATGATGGCGCCCCACGTCAAGGTACAGCGCCTGGTCGAGCCCGGTGGCATGCTATCGGAGGAGCTCGCGCTGCCCGCGGGCGGCTATCGCCTGCGCACCGTCGAGGCGGGCGGGCAGTCCGACGTCGAGTGCGACGGCGTCCGCTTTCCCGAAATCGTCGCGCGGAGCGAGAGCGTCGATGCGGGAGCGGCGGCCGCGCCCGGCCATATCGTCCTGCGCAACGAGAGCGCGCGCCCGCTCCATCTCGTCGTCGAGGAGCGCGAGTGGACGGCGGATGCCCTGACGGGACCACAGGTGATCGCCATGCCGGCCTTTCGTGAGCTGTGCCCGGAGCAGGTGCTGCGCCCGGGCGACGACGTCACCATCGGCCAGGTCTCGATCCTGTTCTCGGACCTCAAGGGATCGACCGCGCTCTATGCCGAGATCGGCGACGGCACCGCGTACGGCCTGGTGCGCGATCACTTCGCCTTCATGGCCGAGCGCATCCGCGGCCATCGCGGCGTCCTGGTCAAGACCATGGGCGATGCGGTCATGGCGGCATTCGCCGAGCCGGCCGACGCACTCGCCACGGCGCTGTCGGTCCAGCGCGACGTCGCCACCTTCAACGCGGAGCACGGCCCGGCGGCACTGGTCGTAAAGTTCGGCATGCACCGCGGCGAGTGCATCGCCGTCAACACGGCCGGCGTGCTCGACTATTTCGGCACCACTGTGAACATCGCGGCGCGGCTTCAGGAGGAGAGTCGTGGCGGCGACATCGTGCTGTCGGACGACATCATGGCCGACCCCGCGACGGCGGAGGCACTCGCCGACACCGATCTGCAGCAGGACTCCGCCACCCTTCAAGGCATACCGGAGCCAATGACGTTCTACCGCATCCCCGGCGCGGCGGCGAGCTCACCGAGCAGCCGCGCCCGCGTCTCGTCGAAGCGCGCGAGTTCGGCACCGGCGAGCTTCTTTCCGCTCGGCAGCTTGAGGCTCATCGGATTGGTTTGGCGGCCCGCAACAAGCACTTCGTAGTGCAGGTGCGGCCCCGTGGAGCGGCCCGTCGATCCGACAAAGCCGATGATCTGGCCCTGGCGCACCCGCTTGCCCCGGCGCAAGCCCTTGGCGTAGCGGTGGAGGTGCCCGTAGGCCGTCTTGTAGCGGCTGTTGTGGCGCAGGCGCACGTAATGCCCGTAGGCGCCGTTGCGCCCCATGCTCTCGATGACCCCGTCGCCCGCGGCCATGATCGGCGTGCCGCGCGGAGCCGCGAAATCGACGCCGCGGTGAACCTTGGTGTAGCCCAGGATCGGGTGGCGGCGCTTGCCGTAGCGCGAGGTCAGCCGGGCGCCGTCGACCGGCGTGCGCAGCAGCGCCTTGCGTACCGAACGGCCCTTCTCATCGTAATAGTCGATGCGGCCATCCGCGGTCTCGTGGCGAAACAGCCGTAGCGTGGTGTCGCGCACGCTGAGCGCGGCCACGGTCACCGCCCCGTTCTTCAGCGCCCGGCCGTGCTCGTCGGCGAAGCGCTCGAACAGCACCTCGAAGCCGTCGCCGGGATGGATGTCGCGCTGGAAATCGACGTCCCAGCTATAGATGCGGATGAGCTCCATGATCACCGGTAGCGGGATGCCGGCATCGGCCGCAGCCACGAACAGGCTGTCCTCGATGGCGCCGACGGCGCGAACCGGCTGGCGGACGAGATCCTTGCGCACCTCGCGGGCCGCGAACGCGCCGTCCTCGCCGCGCTCCGCGATGATGTCTCGGTCGACCTCGAGGGCGATGGCGACGGCGAGGAGCCGACGTTCGTCGGCGCCCGTGGCGACCGGGAAGGTGAGACTCACCTTGTGGCCGGGGCGCAGCTTGCGCGGATCGAACAACGGCTTGAGCGCGGCGATGGCGAGGTGCGCGTCGCGCGAACCCGCGCCGCCCTTGGTCAGCGCCCCGAGCAACGTGCCGCGCTTGGCGATGGCCACGCCGCGAACCTCGGTGCGCGGCGCGGGCGCCACCAAAGCCTCGTCCGCCCGCATCCATAGGGGCTCCGAGGCGGCGGGCGCGAAGGCCGGCTCGAGGGCGCGCAACGCCGCCATTTCGTCGCTGCCCGTCGTCGCGGCGACGGTACGCGACCAGCGGCCATCGAGCGCTCCCGTGGTACCGAAAGCGGGAAGCTGAACGGCGAGGAAGAGGCCTCCGGCAAGGATCACCGCCATGACCGCACCGGCGGCGGCGGCGAGCCGAGGCCGCAAGGCGCGGCCACCGAAGGCGTCGTCTTGATGCGCGAGGCCGTCCCGGCCCCGGCGCAGATATGCCGGCTCACGCACGGCTACCCCCCAAGAATACCCTTAGCGCGCGCCACCATGCAAATCTCGGCCCACGAAGTCAACAATTTTTGTCTTTTGAATCAAGTCACTCTGAGGGTCAAGGTGGCTTCGAGGGCGCGGCGAACGCGCACGGCGCGTCACGGCGCCGCGGGTTTCGCCACCGTGCCGCCGAAGGATTCGGTGGTGTAGCGCCACACGCCGATACCATCCGGCCACTGGCCCGGAGCGATCCCTGCCTTGGCCTTCAGCCGCGCCACGAACTCGCGCGGCTCCGCCAGTTGCTGCCATACCTGGGGCAGGAAGGTGCCGCGCTGCTTGCCGTCCTCGAGGATCAGGCCATCGACGCCCGGCCGCAGCTGGCTGACCAGATCGTCTTCGGAGGCGACGCGCAGGGGCATGGGGTCGCCGAGCACCGAGATACCGATGCGCAGGTTCTCGTATTCGGCCTCGGTCAGCGGCTCGAACCTCTTGTCCTCGAAAGCCGAGCCGTAGGCGTTCCAGGCGGCGTCGGCGACCAGCGGACGCACAGCCCGCAAAGTGCCGATACAGCCGCGCAGACGGCCGGCGATGTCGAGGGTGACGAAGCATGCACCCTTTGCCTGCAGGGCGGCCGGGAACGTCTCGAGTGCGACGTTGGCGCGGCTGCCCTTGCGCAGGCCGACGCGGATCGCGCCGGTGGCGACGTCCATGAGCTAGCGGCGATCGGGTTCTGCTATTCGTTGCGCCGGATCGGCGGTGAACAGAATGGAGGCGTAGCCGACGACGCGGTCACGCGGGCCCGCCGTATCGCCAGAGTTGCGCAGATCGATCAGGGCCGCGTGGAGGCCGCGCCGGCGCGCCTCCACCAGGAGCCCGCGGATCGGCATGCGGCCGCACGCACCCTCGTCGGAGATCGACTCCACATCGAGCGTCGCGATGGCCGCGGCGGTGGCGCTGTCCATCCGCCGGGCCGTGTCGTAGTCGTGGTAGTGGCTGAGGTCGGAACTGACGACGATGAGCGTTTCGGGCCCGCCCCACACCAGCCGCAGGACCTCAGCGACCTCGTCAGGCTCGGCCTGACCGACGACGATCGGCACCAGCGTGAACGCGGCCAGCACCTTTTGCAGGAATGGCAGATGGACCTCGAGGCTGTGCTCCTGGGCATGCGCGGCATCGAGCTGGTGGACCTGCGGCAGCGACGCCAGGCGCGCGACCGCATCGCGGTCGATGGGCACGACGCCGAGCGGCGTGGCAAAGCCCTCGGCGCCCGACAGAGCGAGCCCGCGCACCGCGACGCGATGGGAGGGACCGAGAAGGACCACGCGCTTGATCTGGTGGCGCGCGCGCGCAAGCCGCGCATAGGCCGACGCCGCCACCGGGCCCGAATAGACGAAACCGGCATGCGGCGCGATGATCGCCTTGGGCGTATCGGCGCCGGCGCGCTGGCCGCTCGCCATCGCCTCCCTGAGCATCTCGTCGACCTGCGACGCGAGCGCCTCCGCGGCCGCCGGGTAGAAGCTCCCGGCAACGGCGGGATCACGGACGCTGGCGCCGGCAAGTTCGCTCATGGGCCTTCGTTTATACCGACTATGCCTAGTACTTCGTGGCGGGTGACAGCATACTATAAATGTAGCCGGCCGCCGTCATCCCCGGCGTCCAGGGAGGTTAGCCATGGTCGATCTGCCGAGTGATGGGGCGGCGGCGAGCACCCCCGGCGTCGTCCCGGGGCGCTATTGGCACCCCCTCGCCGACGGCCGCGTGCAGTGCGATGTGTGCCCGCGCTTTTGCCGCGTGCGCGAGGGCCAGCGCGGCTTGTGCTTTGTGCGCGCGGCCCAAGGGGGCGCCATGGTGCTGACCAGCTACGGGCGCTCGAGCGGCTTCTGCGTCGATCCCATCGAGAAGAAGCCGCTCAACCATTTCCTGCCGGGCACGCCCGTGCTCTCGTTCGGCACGGCCGGCTGTAACCTGACCTGCAAGTTCTGCCAGAACTGGGACATCAGTAAGTCGCGCGAGATCGACACGCTGGCCGATGCCGCCTCGCCCGAGACGCTCGGCCGCGCGGCCGAGGCGCTGGGCTGCCGCTCGGTCGCCTTCACCTACAACGACCCGGTGATCTTCCTCGAGTACGCCGTCGACGTCGCCGCCGCCTGCCGCGAGCGCGGCATCAAGACCGTGGCGGTGACGGCAGGCTACATTTGCCCCGAACCGCGTGCCGAGTTCTACCGCCATATGGACGCGGCGAACATCGACCTCAAGGGCTTCACCGAGGCGTTCTATTACAAGCTGTGCAGCGCCCACCTGGCGCCGGTGCTCGAGACGCTCATCTACCTCAAGCGCGAGACCGACGTCTGGTTCGAGGTCACCACGCTGCTGATCCCGGGCGAAAACGATTCCAATTCCGAGCTCGCCGCCTTATCCGCGTGGTTCGCCGACAATCTCGGCCCCGACGTGCCGCTCCACTTCACCGCCTTCCACCCCGACTTCAAGATGCTCGACACGCCGCGCACGCCGCACGCGACCCTGACGCGTGCGCGCACCATCGCGCGCGATCACGGCCTGCGCTACGTGTATGTCGGTAACGTTCACGACGACGCCGCCGGCAGCACGTTCTGCCACGGCTGCGGCACGAAGGTGATCGGCCGCGACTGGTACGTGCTGGGGACGTGGCACCTGTCCGACGACGGCCATTGCCGCTCCTGTGGCACGCGCGTGCCCGGGGTTTTCGACGGCGCGCCCGGCACCTGGGGGTCGAAGCGGCGGCCCGTAAGGCTCGGCGAGTTCGCCCCGGCGGCGCCTCCCGCCTAGTTGGCGCCCTCCCTGGCCGCGCGCTTGGCGCGGTGGGCGGCCATGACGGCGTGGCGGTGCTACGCCCGCCGCCTTGAGCCGCCTGAACTCGGCGATAGCTGCGCGCCGCGTCGGCAAATAGCGTGAGCGCGCACCCGAAGTCACGGTCCACGGCCACGGGTCGGACACGCGCCGGCCGTTGTCCCAGCGCCCCGATTCGGCCAAAGCGATGGCGCTCAGGAGTTGTTGGGGGATGCGTTTCGCGCGCTCGGCCGCGGCGATGGCATCGCGGCACAAGCCGACCGCCGGGTCGGCACCGGCCTTGGCCGCGGCACCTGCCGGTTCGCCCGCCACAAGGGCGAAAAAGAGCGCGGCCGCGCACAGGCGGCCGGCGTAGACCGCCCACCGGCTGTGGATAACTGTCTGTGCACCGAGCCGCATGCCGGAATCCGAGCAATTCGCGTGCCAGACGCGCCGCTGCGGAGCCGCACGTTTGTGCCCCGTCGCCATTTTGGGCGCGTTGCCAGCGCGCTATGCGGGCCGTCTTGCGGCCGTTGTTGCGGAACTGGGGATAACTCGATGAAAACTAGGGAGAATCGCCAAACAAGTACTTGCAATTTTCGTCAAAATGACTATAATCTTCTCTATCTGCGGCTCTCTCAGCCGTGGGAGACCCATCATGGGTTTATCCTCCCTTGACTTGGGCTCCGCTCGCTTCACGCGGGCGGGCCCCTTTTTTTGTGAAAAGTGCCTTTTTGCCCGAAAAGAGGCGCCGCGCAAGGCGCGTCAGGCTCGGGGCGCGAGGTGTACGGGCTCGATGGCCGCGAGCGCGCCCATCAGCGCCGTCATGTTCTCGGCCACCCGGGCCATCGCCGGCGCCGGATCGATCCGTGCCTCGTCCATGTAAAGCGCCCGGTTTATCTCGATCTGCAGCGTGTGCACGCCCTCGGCCGGGCGCCCGTAGTGCTGGGTGATGAAGCCGCCGGCGTAGGGATTGTTGCGGAAGACGCGGTAGCCCATGCCCTTGAATGCGGCCTCGCAGACGTCGGTGAGGATGGCCGCGGCGCTGGTGGCGAAGCGGTCGCCGAGCACAATCTCGGTGCGCGAGCGGCCCGAATCGCGGTCCATCGGCCCACCCACCGAGGGCATCGAGTGGCAGTCGATGAGGACCGCGCAGCCGAACCGCGCCTTGGTCTCGGCGAGGAGGCGGGCGAGCGCCTCGTGGAACGGATCGTAGAACAGCCGGATGCGCTGCTTGGCCTCGGCGACCGGCAGCTTCTGCCGATAGATCTCGGCCCCGTTGCTGACCACCCGGGCGATCGTGCCGAGCCCGCCTGAGACGCGCGTCGAGCGGGTGTTGGCGTAGTCGGGGAGCGCGCCGTCGAACATCACCGGATCGAGCTCGTAGGCCTCGCGGTTGGGGTCGAGGTAGACGCGCGGGAACAGCGCCCTGAGCAGCGGCGCGCCGAGCCTCGGCGCCGCCGCGAAGAGCTCATCGACGAAGGCGTCCTCGGACTGGCGCAGGGTTGCAAGATCGAGCGGCGAGGCCGCGAGGAACTCGGGCGCATAAGCCGTACCGCTGTGCGGCGAGCAGTAGACGAAGGGAATCGTCTGCACCTCCGGCGCCAGGATCTCGAAGGGTGCGCCGGCTCCGCCTGTGTCGCGGGTGGTACCGGTGTCGCCGGTGGCTCGCGCTACGCCCGCCCGTGTATCCATCGTGCCCCGGATCGCCCGCCCGCCGCCGCCGGTTGCGCGGCCACGAATCATAGCACGCGCGCGCGGCGGCGAGAACGCCCGCGCAAGCGCGCCCCGCCCCCTAGGCAAAGGCCGGCCATTGTCCTATAACGGCCGCCGGTTCCCGGCCTGGTTCCGGAGCGCGGGCGCGTAGCTCAGCGGGAGAGCACTACGTTGACATCGTAGGGGTCGCTGGTTCAATCCCAGCCGCGCCCACCATCGTCACTCTACATGGAGATCATCCCAACTCGCGCCGCGGTGAAAAACAAAAGTCAGCGTTTGCGGTTTCACTCCGTCACCGGCCACCTGGACAGTTAGCCGGTATGCGAATAGTTTCCCCCAGTCGAAGAAAATGTCGTCGTAGCGCATGAGGTGCACGCGCCATTGAGGGTGGAGTTCTTCGCTACGGTTATCGGTCGCAAACACATCGAAAAACTGATTGATACCGTTTGGTATGTCCATGGGTAAGTAGCGCCGCTCGGGATCGTGCTTTGGCGCTCCTTGTGCTGACCACGCAAGTTGAATTGTGTCCACGTAACCGGTTTCGACGAAGCGACCGTTTTCTCTTTTTTCGACGCTAACTAAATACGCCCTACATTGCCGCGCTAGCGGTCGACCTGCGTTTTGAACCTTCACCCGGACATAGCAAGCGCTGAGGTCCCCATGCTCGTCTTCGTTCGGCCACGTGACGAACGATAGATAGTCGGGCCCTTGGCCAATCGAAAGTTGGAGCCGAAGACCGAAAAGCAGATTCTTGACGAAATCAACAAAAATGGCTGAGACAAATCCGATGCCGCCTCCAATGATCCCACCGGTGACACCTGCGGAAAGGCCAAGCCCAATAAACGACGATGACGTCGCGATGAGGTAAGTGTCTAGAGCAGCCGCTCCAGTCGCCGCACCGATCAAGAGAAAAAATAGAAAATGCCTCCCAATTCGCGGGTCGTGAACCTTGAACCCGACTGGCCATTTTGATCAGCTCCTTGCTTGCACAACTCGTCAATTATCGCACTATCGTTCGGCATCGCGATTGTCGAGCGGCATAATGAAGGCTTGGCGATTCGCTCTTGCGCGCCGATCGTGTCCCGCGGAGTGGTGTAAGAGCGTTGCGCTCTACGCGGCTCCCGGCGGGTAGGGCCGGGACGTTCAGGCTGCCACGGTGGGCAGCGTGATGGGGACACCATCGCTCAGCGGAGCGATGGATTCCAGCGTCATGTATCTCCTTGAGACGGCCCACTCGTCGTTCTGCTCGAGAAGGATGGCGCCGACGAGCCGTGTGATGGCGGCTTCGTTGGGAAAGATACCGACGACGTTGGTGCGACGCTTGACCTCGGCATGGAGCCGTTCGATCGGGTTTGTGGAGTGCAATTTCTGGCGGTGCTCCCTGGGGAAGCTCATGTAGGCGAGGACGTCGTGCTCGGCTTCGTCCATGAGAACTGCCAGCTTGGGCACCTTGGGCCTGAGCTGGTCGGCGACCTGGCGCCACTGGACCTTCGCGCTGTCGGCGTCCTCCTGGGCGAAGGCGGTGGCGACGAAGGCGGAGACGACGCGCCGGCCCTGGCGGCCGGCATGGGCCAGCAGGTTGCGGGCGAAGTGCACGCGGCAGCGCTGCCATGTGGCGCCGAGGATCCGGGTCGCGGCGGCCTTCAGGCCCTTGTGGTCGTCGGAGATCACCAGCTTCACGCCGCGCAGCCCGCGCCGGGCCAGCGAGCGCAGGAACTCGGTCCAGAAGGTCTCGGCCTCCGACGCGCCGATCGCCACGCCCAGGACCTCGCGGCGGCCTTGGTCGTTGACGGCCACAGCCACGGTCACCGCGACCGAGACGATGCGTCC
Source organism: Alphaproteobacteria bacterium (assembly GCA_965261735.1). Taxonomy (GTDB): domain Bacteria; phylum Pseudomonadota; class Alphaproteobacteria; order SHVV01; family SHVV01. Next base: position 1,819,799 of record OZ253470.1, on the reverse strand, counting down.
GGTCTGGCGCACCTTCACGTAGGTGGCGTCGAGCCACAGATAGGGCCAGTCGCCCTCCAGCGGTCGATCGAGGAAGCCGTTGACCTTATCGTCGATCTCGCCGCACAGCCTGGAGACCTGGCTCTTGGAGGCGCCCGACATCCCCATCGCCTGAACCAGATCGTCGACCGAGCGGGTCGACACCCCCTGGATGTAGGCCTCCTGGATCACCGCAGCCAGCGCCTTCTCGGCCATCCGCCGCGGCTCCAGGAAGCCCGGGAAGTAGCTTCCCTTCCTCAGCTTCGGGATCTTCAGCTCGACCGTGCCGGCCCGCGTCTCCCAGGACCGGTCGCGGTAGCCGTTGCGATGGGTGATACGATCCGCCGAGCGCTCGCCGTGCCCGGCGCCGGTCAGGCCCTCAACCTCCAGTGCCATCAGCCGCTCGGCCGTGAAGCCGATCATCTCGCAAAGCAGATCGGCATCGGAGCTCTTCTCCAAAAGCGCGCGCAGGGTCATCATGTCCTGGGTCATCGTGGTTCTCCTTCGGGTCAGGTTGGTTTGCACTAGCCCAACCCTAAACCGGAACCGCGATGGCCTCCGCTGTGGATAGCCGGCTTGCCTACGCCAGACTCTCGGCGGTCGCTACGGCAAGCCGCCTACCCACAGCTACCAGAGGCTCCAACAACTCCTACACCACGTCCTGGGACACGACCCTCGGCGACGCCGGGTGGTTCGGGATTGGCCAGCTCCACATATTCGGGAAACTCGACTTCGAGACGGCGATCGATCGCAGCAATTCGGGCGGTCGCGCTCGCGCGCGCCAGGCGCAGCGAGAGGGCTACGGGCGAGTCGGCGCCGAGCCGGCCAAGGGTATTGATCTGCTGGAGCTGGAGCTCGACCTCGCGCAATTGCTCGGACTTGTCCTGGCGCTCGCGGACGCGCTCGGCCAGCGCACCGGTGGCCGCGGCAAACCGTGTCGCCATTTGCGCGATCGCGTGCGCCGCGCTGGAGCCACGCGCCAACTCGGCGAAGGCGAACCCTTCGTTCTCGAGTTCGCCCGCCTCGGTCGAGGGCGCCCGGGCAGCCGCCTCAACCGCGAGAGCGGCGTGGAAGGCGAAGCGTTTGCGAAGATCCGCCCACGACGAGCTAGGTCCGGCGCCGCGCCCCGGCAGAGCACGGGCCAGGCGCGCACGCGTGAGGCTCGAAGCGTGGCGCATCGAAGCGAGAGCCTCGCCTGTTCGATTGAGCTTGAAATGGGCCAGCGCGAGGACCTCCAGAGTGGTCGCGTGCAGCACGTCGAGTCCACCCCGCGCGCGCTCAGCGCTGGCCGAAGCCCGGACGAGAAGCTCGAGCGCCGAACCTGTGTCGCCGGCGGCCAACAAGACGCCAGCGAGGTTGTGCAACGGCAACGCCGTCGTCGGATGCAGCGGCCCGTTCGTGCCCGCGACGAGATCGAGGGCTCGGCCGAAGGCTTCCGTTGCGACGACGACATCGCTCTGAGTCATGGCGATCCGACCAAGCGTATTAAGGGGTTCGACGAGGTCGATGTGGCGCGGACCCAGCCGCTGCTCGCATGTCGTGATGGCGCGCTCGGACAGGCGGCGCGCGGGCTCGAGCCGTCCGAGTTCGAGCTCGCCGAGCGCTAGGTTCGAGAGCATGGCGCAGTAGTCGGGGTGGCTCGTCCGTCCTCGCTTCTCGATCGACGATGTGGCGCGCCCGAGCAGTGCCGCGGTCTCCTCGAAGCGCTCAAGCTGATGCTCGACCCGCGCCAGGTTGTTAAGAGCCACGGCGTAGTTGTCGCTCTCGGTTCCCGCGACCCGCGCCCATTGTTCGAGCACGGATTTGTAGAGCTCCTCCGCTTCGGCGAGCCGACCCTGCGCTTCGACCGCGACCGCAAGGTTGTTGAGATAGGTGGCCCGGCCGTAACCCTCGCCGCGCGCGACCGCCACCAGGGAGGCCGCGCGCCGGTGCGCCGCCTCCGCTTCGCCAAGCCGCCATTGGCCCTGAAATACTGCCCCCAGGGCATCGAGCGCCTCGGCTAGTGGTGCCGGCGCTCCTGCAGCCTCGCGAATCGTGGCGGCACGACGAAGCGCCGCCTCGGCCTCAGCAAGCTGCCCCGCCGAGCTTTTGAGGCTGCCGAGTTCATACAGGACCGTGCCGGTTTCGGCATGATCCGGGCCCAGGTCGCGCTCCGTCGCCCGTAGCGCGGCCACGATGAGGGATTCGGCCTCCACGAGTTTGCCGCGCGCCGCCAACATGGTCGCGAGGTTGCGCGCTGCTTTCACGGTTTCGCCGTGCTCCGCACCCCTCGCGCGTCGGACTAGCGTATGGGCCCCACGGAACAGACGTTCTGCTTCGTCGAGACGACCGAGATCGAGGGCGACGATGCCCGCGAAGGGCGTGCAGCTGGCCAAGCGTTTCCGGCTGTTCGTCGAGTATGCGATTGCCGATCTCGAGGGCGGTCCCCAAACGAATCCAGGCGGCCTCGCTGTCCCCGCTCTCAAGGAGTCGCTGGGCTTCACGTACCTCCCGCTCTACGTGATCCTCGTCCTGGGCCCGCGCCTGTGCGGTGACGAGAAATAGCGACGCCGCGGCAAGGACGCATGCGATCCATGAGCGCATGCGTTTCTATCCCCGGCGCCCGCTAGGTAACTCAGCCCGCGCTGAGGTTGAAATCACCCTTGCCGACGCTCGCCAGACGGTCCGCCGCCCTCATGACACCCTCCGCAAGCTGTGGCCGGCTGGCAACGCGCCGCGCAACATCTTCGATGAGCATCCGGCTGACGACGCCCGAGAGCGCCACCGCGAGGGCATTCGGTTTCACCGAGGCTGATTGGAGCGGGATCCGAAGCACCACGTAGCGGCGGAAGATACGCTCGCCAGCGCTGTCGGTGATCCTGACCTCGACCGACATGCTCGTCGTGCTGGTGCGGCCGGAAACGCTGGACACTTCGATGAAGAGCCCGGGGATCCCTGACGCGGCCGCTAACTCGGCGATCGCGGCGGCAGCCTGCGTGGACATTTCGGCCGAAGCGTCGGCGGCCGCGAGCGCCGTCGCGACCGTCATCGGCGCGCCACCGTCCGCGACTCCAGCGCCATCGCCACCCCCTTCGCCGGCACCCACCGTGCCGCCACCCCCGCCGCAGGCCAGCGCCGGTGCCGGCAACGACAGGAGCGCAGCCCAGATAAGCGCTCGCGAGTGGACGAGCCCCCTGTCGATGTAGTCCGCTTTGAGTTTGGGCAAGACCGAGGTGAAGAATGACCTGCAGTTCGGGCATGTCAGCGACAGGTAGCCGATGACCGCGATCGGCGCGTCGACCTTTCCGATTCGGACGAGTTCAGAGTCCGTACCGAGATCGATGAAATCAGCCTTGGCGATGAAGAGTTCGTCGGGGGCAATTCTTACTTTCTTACCTAAGGCGATCAGGTCGCAGTGTCCGTGATGAGATTCGCACCCTTTACTTACCGTCAGTCTCGGCGTCGGCCTCAAAGTAGGCGCCGCGCCAGACATACATCCCCCTTGCCTCATCGGAGTTGTATTTGAAGAGGGCTTTGTAATCCCTGGCGCTGCCGTACCTGGAGGGAAGCGCAAGCCTTAGGTAACTGGCGCCGCCGAGCCGGCAAGACTCGGTCTAGCGGACGCTCCGTGAACCGCAACTACCGAGGTCGGCAAGTCTGCGAAACCGGACGTCTGCGCCCGCCCGGTTTCGGTGACCAGGAGAAAGACGCTGATAACCGCTAGCGCACTAGCGCACCGACTCCCGCGAATCCTAGCTGGTCGCTCACTCGCTAACTCCGTGGAGCACCACCTTCCCGGCACCGCACCAAACCTACAACGGAGCACCGCTTCGACTCCAGGCTCGCGGCCAAGCCTCTGCCCCCTGGCGGGGGACATTAGGTATCGCCCTATGCGCTCATCGCGGCGGCGACGCAGGTTCGCGATCTGAGATACAATTGTCGGCGCCTTGGCTGGACTCGGTGGACATCATCTAATGACGACACTCGATCTCGGAATAGTTGGTAACTGCTGCATTGGAGCGCTGATCGATGGCAAAGGACGGATCGTTTGGTGCTGCTTTCCCCGATTCGACTCGGACCCCGTTTTTTTGCGACCTGCTTAACGATGACGCCGATAGCGGGTTCTTTGCGATCGAGTTAGATGGTTTCGCGCGGGCCGAGCAGGAGTATCTTTCGAACACGGCCATTCTCATTACCCGGCTCTACAATGAGTCGGGCGCTGGAATAGAAATAACCGACTATGCGCCGAGGTTCACCCGGGCCGGTCGCCGTGCCCGTCCCACCACCCTTGTTCGCATGGTCCGACCGATTGGCGGAACACCGCGCATTATCGTCCGCCTACGACCTGTGTTTTCCTATGGTGCGAGCGAGCCCCAGGTCATCCACGGCAGCAACCACATCCGCTACGCGCACAGTGCGCTGAGCCTGCGCCTCACCACGGACCTACCGATTGTCTATATCCTCGAGGAACGGCCGTTCCTCCTGCGCGGGCCCGCCGCTCTTATTTTCGGGCCCGATGAAACCCTTGGTACGTCGGTGTTCGAGGCGGCCCGCGAATGGCACGACTGGACCGCCGAATACTGGAAAGTGTGGGTCCGCGGCCTGTCCATACCCTTCGAGTGGCAGGACGCCGTCATTCGCTCGGCGATCACGCTCAAGCTTTGCAGCTTCGAATCCACCGGTGCCATCGTCGCCGCCCTGACGACCTCGATTCCGAAGGCGGCCGGTACCCAGCGCAATTGGGATTACCGGTACTGTTGGCTGAGGGACGCGTATTTCACGGTGCAAGCCCTCAATAGCGTGAGCGCCCATCAGACGATGGAGGACCACCTTCTCTTTCTCGAGAACATCGTCGCGGACTCGACCGACGGTCGGCTGCAGCCGGTTTACGGCATCGCTCTGGAACGTCACCTCGACGAAGAGATCGTCACCAACCTACCCGGCTATCGCGGTATGGGCCCGGTACGGCGCGGGAATCAGGCCTTCGAGCACGATCAACATGACGCCTACGGCGAGGTCATTCTCGCCGCCACTCAGGCCTTCTTCGACCTGAGGCTCCTGAGCCCGGCGGACGAGAGCATGTTCGACCGGCTCGAACCGCTCGGCGAGCAGGCATTTCAGCTTCACGACCAGCCCGACGCGGGAATATGGGAGTTCCGAAACATCTCACAGGTGCACACGTTTTCGAGCGTGATGTGTTGGGCTGCCTGCGACCGGCTGGCGAACATCGCGAGTCACCTGGGGCTGCCGGAAAGGCCCGAGTATTGGCGCAAGAAGGCAAAGAAAATCAAGCAGCTGATCCTGGAGAAAGCGTGGAATCCGCGACTGGACAGCTTTGTCTCGGAGTTTGATGGCGAGGACGTTGACGCCTGCCTCCTGTTGCTGGCCGAAGTCGGCTTCGTCTCGCCCCAGGATCAGCGTTTTCATGGCACGGTGCGGGCGGTCGAGAAATCGCTCGTCCGGGGCTACCACCTCTTCCGTTACGCGCGGCCGGACGACTTCGGTGCGCCCAGTACGGCGTTTAACGTCTGCACCTTCTGGTACATCAACGCCTTGTGGAGCGTCGGTCGCATCGAGGAGGCGCGAGAGTGGTTCGTCAACATCCTGTCTTGTTGCAATCCGCTCGGCCTACTGTCCGAGGACCTCGATCCGGAGACGGGTGAATTTTGGGGCAATTTCCCGCAGACCTATTCGCATGTCGGACTGATCAACTGCGCGTGGCGCTTGAGCCTCACGTGGAACGAGGCCATCAGCACCGCGTCCGAGGAGTGAGTCGAGGCTAAGGGTTGCTCATGACGATCAACGATATTTTGCGCCTTTCCCCGGTTATTTGCGTGGTCGTCGTGGACGATCCCATGCGCGCCGTTCCACTCGCCCGTGCCGTGCTGGCGGGCGGGTTGTCCGTTATCGAGGTAACGCTGAGGAGTGAAGCCGCGTTGGATTCCGTTCGCGAGATGCGAGCGCAAGTTCCGGACGCGGTCGTTGGCGTTGGGACGGTGCTGAGCCGCGCCCAGTTCGCGGCCGCGGCCGCCGCGGGCGCCGCATTCGCGGTCAGCCCGGGGCTCACCCCGGCGCTCGCCGAGGCCGCCCGTGAATCTGGCCTGCCGTATCTGCCGGGAGCGGCGACCGCCTCCGAGGTGCTGGCCGCTCGCCAAATGGGCTTCACCGAGCTCAAGTTCTTTCCGGCGGCGGCGGCCGGTGGCGTTCCCGTCCTCGCCGCTTTCGGCGACGTCTACCCCGATGTTACGTTCTGCCCTACCGGCGGCATCACCCCCGGAAACCTCGACGACTTCCTAAACCTCGGAAACGTCGCCTGCGTCGGCGGATCGTGGATTGCATCCGCCGCCGCGATCGCGGAAGCCGACTGGGATGGCATTACCGCCCGCGCCCGCGAGGCAGCTAGCAAGCGCACCGGGTAGGCGCTAGGCGGGCGCGCAAACGGCGCCCTCTTCGGCGCTGACGACACCCGCCCGGAAACCGTCGAAGAGCTCCCGGCCGATACCGAAATAGTTGGCGGACAGGTCGGGAACCTCTGGATCGCGAGCCTCCCAGTCCGCCGCGTCCACCTTCGCCTCGAGCACCCCGGAGTCGCTGTCGAGACGCAGCACGTCGCCGTTGCGCACCCGCGCGAGGGGGCCGCCGGCAAGACATTCCGGTGTGACCTGAATGGCGGCCGGCACCTTGCCGGAGGCGCCGGACATGCGCCCGTCGGTCACCAGCGCAACCTTGTAGCCGAGGTCCTGAAGAACGCCGAGCGGCGGCGTCAGCTTATGCAATTCGGGCATGCCATTGGCGCGCGGGCCCTGATAGCGGACGACGGCCATGAAGTCGCGCTGCAGCTCACCGCGCTTGAAGGACTCGATCATTTCTTCCTGCGAATCGAAGATCAAGGCAGGAGCCTCGACCGTGCGGTGCTGGCTCTGAACGGCGGAGACCTTGATGATGGCTCGACCGAGATTCCCGGTCAGTAGCCTCAGGCCGCCGTCGGGACTAAAGGGGTCCGGCGCCGGTCGCAATATGTCAAGATCGCCGGAGTCTTCCGGCGCGGGTTGCCAGGCTAGAGCCCCGCTGTCCAACACCGGCGTTTCTCGGTAGTGGTCCAGACCACCGGTTCCGGCGACGGTCATGACGTCGGCATGAAGCAACCCGGCATCCAACAGCTGCGCGACGAGAAACCCCATTCCGCCGGCCTGGTGAAAGTGGTTCACGTCCGCGGCGCCGTTGGGATAAATCCTCGCCAGCAAGGGAACGGCGGCGGAAAGATCGGCAAAATCATCCCAGTTCAGAATGATCCCGGCGGCGCGCGCGATCGCTACGAGGTGGATCGTGTGGTTCGTCGAGCCGCCCGTTGCGACCAGGCCGACGACCGCGTTGGTGATGGCGCGCTCATCGACGAGCTTGCCGATCGGGGTGTACGCGTTCCCGGACGAGGTGATCTCGCAGACGCGGTGGGCCGCGGCCCGCGTCAGCGCGTCGCGCAGAGGCGTGTTGGGGTTGACGAAAGCGGCGCCCGGCAAGTGTAGGCCCATCACCTCCATCAGCATTTGGTTGGTATTGGCGGTGCCGTAAAAGGTGCAGGTGCCGGGGGCGTGGTATGACTTCGACTCGGCCTTGAGCAGCGTCTTGGTATCGATCTTGCCCTCGGCATGGAGCTGTCTTGTGTGCGCTTTTTCGGAGTTCGACATGCCCGACGGCATGGGGCCGCCAGGGACGAAGATGACGGGTAGGTGCCCGAAGCTCAGCGCCCCGATCAGCAGCCCGGGCACGATCTTGTCGCACACGCCCAAGCAAAGCGCGGCGTCGAACATGTTGTGGGATAGGGCGATGGCGGTCGACATGGCGATCACGTCGCGGCTGAAAAGCGACAGCTCCATGCCGGGTTGACCCTGGGTTACGCCGTCGCACATCGCCGGCACTCCGCCGGCGAACTGGGCCACCGCACCGGCCTCGCGCGCCGCCTCTTTGATCAACTCCGGGAATCGTTCGAATGGCTGATGCGCCGAAAGCATGTCGTTGTAGGAAGAAACAATGGCGATGTTGATCTTGTCGGTGTCGCGCAGCGCTTCTTTGTCCGCTTGACCGCACGCCGCGACGCCGTGCGCCAGGTTCGTGCACGAGAGTCCGCGCCGCACCGGCCACGCGCTGGCGGCATGATCAAGTCGGTCGAGATACGCGGCACGCGAGCTCCGGCTGCGGCGCCTGATTCTTTCCGTGGCACGTCGGATCGTGTCCTGAACCTCGGTCATTGCCTCATCATGCCTCCCGGTAGGATGCCCAATAGACGTCGACATCGACTTGGTTTTGTCTAAGAACAGCGCGAATGGGTAGCTCCTCAACCGGACCCGGGCGCGCCGCTCGTCGGTACACGCGCCACTTTTCCTTCCCGGTTATCAATACCGTGACCCGACGACTGTCGAGCAAAGCAGAAAGCGTCAGACTCAACCGCGGATGTGGCGCGGTGGCCGGGCGTGAAGCCACACAGAGCTGGTCGCCCGACGCGGCAAGCGCGGCGTCGAGCCCCGGGTCTTGCGGGAACAGGGACGCGAAATGGCCGTCCTTGCCCATCCCGAGCAAGACGATATCAAAGGGATGCGGAATTGGAGCGAGGGCCCTCTCACAGACGCCGACGGCTTTCTCGGGTGTCGGGTCCGGGGTTTTGAGACCCACGAATCTGGCCTCGGCCGCGCGGCCGACCAGAAGGCTGCCGCGGACGAGAAACTCATTGCTCTGGTCGGAATCCGGGGGCACCCAACGCTCGTCCGTTAGGGTGATGGTTACGGCACTCCACGGGAGGGAGGCTCGCGAGAGACGTTCGAAGAGAGGCCTCGGGGTCGTGCCGCCACAAACGACCAAACTCGCGGCGCCGCGGAGTTCGATCGCGCGGGCGAGGTGCGCGGCGATCGAATCCGAGAGTGCTTCCACGAGGGGCTCGCCAGCGACGAAACAAGACTCGCTCACTCGGCCGGCGACCTCCAATGGGGCGTGTTGTGGGGCGCCCACGTTCACTCCTCGAGCCACGTACGGCCGTCCCGTTCGATCAGTGCGATGGCCGGTGCCGGTCCCCAGGTTCCAGTCACATAGGGCGCGGGGCGGTCATCACTCTGCCGCCATCCCTCGAGAATGGGCTCGACCCAGAGCCACGCCGCCTCCACTTCGTCGCGCCGCATGAACAGCGTTGGATCGCCGCGGATGACGTCCATCAGCAAGCGTTCATAGGCGTCCAGCCGGCGGGTCTCGAAAGCCTCGGCGAAACTGAGGTTGAGGTAAACCGGGCGCAGCGCCATGCCGCGGCCGGGCTGCTTAACCTCGATGAGCAACCTGATTCCCTCGTCCGGCTGCAGCCGAATGATTATTCGGTTGGCGGGTATTCGACCGGTGGGTTGCTCGAAGATGAAGTGTGGCACCCTCTTGAACTGCACGACGATCTCGGTCATGCGCTGCTGCAGGCGCTTGCCGGTGCGCAAATAGAACGGCACGCCGACCCAGCGCCAGTTTTCGATTTCGATCTTGAGCGCCACGAAAGTCTCGGTGCTGCTGTCCGCGCCGACTCCGACCTCGTCGACATAACTCGGCACGGGACGGCCCTCTCTGGCGCCGGCCCGATATTGCCCGCGGACCGTCTTGCTTCTGACGTCCGTCCCCGTAATGGGGCGTAGGGCGCGAAGCACCTTGAGCTTCTCATCGCGAACGGCGTCCGGATCCAGACTGTTTGGCGGCTCCATGGCCACCAAGCAGACGAGTTGCAGCATATGATTCTGCACCATGTCGCGCAGAGCGCCGGCGTGATCGAAATAGCCGCCACGACCCTCCACCCCGAGCTGTTCCGACACGGTGATTTGGACGTGGTCGATCATGCTCGCTCCCCACAGGGGCTCGATCAGCGCGTTGCCGAACCGCAAAACCATGAGGTTCTGCACCGTCTCCTTTCCGAGATAGTGGTCGATGCGAAACACTTGATCCTCGCGGAACGCGGCGCCCACCAGATCGTTGATCGACCGCGCGGACCCGAGATCATGGCCAATCGGTTTTTCGAGGACCACGCGCGTCTCGGGCGTCACCAGACCGGCCTCCTGGAGATGGCCACAGATCTCGCCAAACAGGTCAGGCGCGGTCGCCAGGTAAAAGATTCGGATGCGCTCTTTGTTTGAATCGAGCGCGCCGACCAGCGCCCGATAGCCATCGGGGTCCCTGGCGTCGAGCTCCAGGTAGTCGAGGCGCTGCGCGAAGTCGTCCCATTCTCGACGAGCGCTAGACGGGTCGATGCCCGAATGAGGGTAGGGGCCGGCCAAGGAGTCGATATAGCTCGCCCGATCCATGGCCCTGCGGCCGATGCCGATGATGTCCCCTGCCGGAAGGCTCTTGTCCAAATGACACCGGAACAGGGCCGGCATCAGCATCCGCCGCGTGAGGTCCCCCGCGCCGCCAAATATGGCGATGCAAAAAGGAGAGGCGGGTTCGTGGGTCGTCATGAGCCGCTAGCCTAACAAAAGAAATCGACTGGTCCTAACCGGCTCTGGCTCCTGTCTCGTCGGGATATCGAGCAAACCCCGACGAGGCCATTCATACAACGGCGCGGGAGACCGCCAAACCGCCGGCGTGTTGCCTGCCTCGGCGGTTTGTGGTTGAATCGCATATCTAGGGGGCCAGTCCTGACCCGTGCACTCCCTGAGTTTCAACCAGCGGCAGTGCTGTTGAGTGTTCGGGAATCGTTGTTAGCCGGCCAGTTATCGAACCCGCCGCGCGGGTTTGGGTCATGGGCGCAACGATTTGGAATGAGCCGGATTGCAACGCCGGCGGAATAAGCATCATTGCCGGCGGCTCCAGGCGCGACGCAAATTAAGGGAGGACCGAGCACATGAAGGAGCTCAATCACTACGCAAGTCTGCTGCGGCAGGGCAAAATCGGCCGGCGCGAGTTCATGGGGCGCGCGGTGGCTCTTGGAGCCACGGTGGCGGCCGCGACGAGCGTCGCGAGCAAGGCGCTGAAGGCCGCGCCCAAGAAGGGCGGCCGCCTGCGCATCGCCATCGGCGCCGGGTCGACAACCGATACGCTCGACCCCGGCACTTTCCTGCAAAACTTCACGCAGTTCACGGGCTTCGGCCTGCGCAACAACCTGACCGAAGTGAGCAGTGCCGGCAAGGTCGTGCCCGAGCTGGCCGAGGCCTGGGAAGCCACGGAGGACGCCGTCACGTGGGCGTTCAAGCTCCAGCGCGGCGTCGAATTCCATAACGGCAAGACGATGGATGCGGACGATGTCGTGGCCTCCATCAACCATCACCTCGGCAAGGACTCGAAATCCGCGGCCAAGGCCATTCTCTCTGCGATCGACGAGGTCAAGGCCGACGACAAGAACACGGTGATCTTTAAGCTCAAGGCGGGCAACGCCGACTTTCCCTTCATCCTCACCGACTATCACGTGGCGATGATGCCGGCGAAAGACGGCCAGCTCGATCCCAACTCGGGCGTGGGGACGGGGGGCTACGCGCTTGCGAGCTTCGAGCCCGGCGTGCGTGCGACGTTCAAGCGCAATCTCAACTACTGGAAGCAGGGCCGGGCCCACTTCGACGAGGCCGAGGTGCTTTCCGTCACCGACGTAACGGCGCGTACCAATGCCCTGACGACCGGCGAGGTCGACGCCATGGACCGGGCCGACCTCAAGACGGTGCACCTGCTCGGGCGCAACCGGAAACTCCGCATCGAGGAGACGAGCGGCACCCAGCACTATACGTTCGCGATGCGAACGGATACGCCGCCGTTCGACAACAACGACGTACGGCTCGCGCTCAAGTACGGGCTCGACCGCGAGGCACTACTCAAGACGATCCTGCTCGGCCACGGCGTGCTCGGCAACGACCACCCGATTGGCCGTTCCAACCCGTTCCATGCAACGGACCTGCCACAGCGCACGTACGATCTGGACAAGGCTAAGTTCCATCTCAAGAAGGCCGGCATGAGCAGCCTCAAGCTCGATTTGAGCGCGGCCGACGCGGCGTTCGCCGGTGCCGTCGATGCGGCGGTGCTTTACAAGGAGCACGCAGCCAAGGCCGGAATCGAGATCAACGTGATCCGCGAGCCCAACGACGGCTACTGGAACAACGTGTGGATGAAAAAGCCGTGGTGTGCGGTGTACTGGGGTGGCCGCCCGACCGAGGATCTGATGTTCTCGACCGCCTACGCGAGCGACTCCCCCTGGAACGACAGCTTCTGGTCCCACGCCCGCTTCAACGAGCTGCTGGTTGCCGCTCGTGCCGAGCTCGACCAGGCCAAGCGGCGCGCCCAGTACGGCGAGATGCAGCAGATCGTCAGCGACGAAGGCGGCGTCGTTATTCCGATGTTCGCCAACTACGTGTTCGCCATGTCCAAGAAGGTCGAGCACGACGAGATGGGCGCGAACATGGATCTCGACAGTATGAGAGGCATGGAGCGCTGGTGGTTCGCATAGGCCCGCCCGAATAAGCAGCGGGTCCTATGGACAAGATACTGAAGATGGTGGCCCAGCGCTTGGCGCTGGGCCTCCTGACCCTGTTCGTCGTATCGCTGATCATCTTTATCAGCGTCGAGCTCCTGCCCGGGGATTTGGCGCAGGCTATCCTCGGTCAGGCGGCGACGGCCGAGACGGTCGAAGCCTTTCGGCGCGAGCTCAGACTCGATCTACCGGCGTGGCAGCGCTACATCGAGTGGCTGTTCGGCATGCTGCAGGGCGATATGGGCAAGTCGCTGGCCAACCAGCGCGAGATTTCCGAGCTCATTGGCGGGCGGCTCGGCAATACCCTCTTCCTCGGGGCGCTGGCCGCGATCATCTCGGTGCCGCTGGCGGTGACGCTAGGTGTGCTCGCCGCGCTCTACCGCAACAGCATCTTCGATCGCGCCGTCAACGTTATGACGTTGAGCTCGATCTCCTTCCCCGAGTTCTTCATCGCCTACATCCTCATCCTTTTCCTCGCCGTCCAGCTCGGCGTCTTCCCGAGCATCTCGAACATCGGCGACGAACTAGGGTTCTGGGATCGCGCCTACCGAAGCGCGCTGCCCGCTTTCACGCTCACGCTCGTCGTCGTCGCCCACATGATGCGCATGACACGCGCGGCGATCATCAATCTCCTCGCCAGCACCTACATCGAGATGGCGGCGCTGAAGGGGTTGCGGCGCTCGCACATCATCGTCCGGCACGCGCTGCCCAACGCGCTCGCGCCAATCATCAACGTGATCGTCATCAACCTCGCCTACCTGGTGGTCGGCGTCGTCATCGTCGAAGTGGTGTTCGTCTATCCCGGGCTCGGCCAGCTGCTCGTGGATTCCGTGTCCAAGCGCGACATTCCCGTGGTTCAGGCGAGCAGCCTGATCTTCGCCGCGACCTACATCCTGCTCAACCTCACGGCCGATGTGTTGTCGATCATGACAAACCCCCGGCTCATGCATCCGCGCTGAAGGGCGGAAAGCGATGACGACGGTAGCCTTAGAGAGCCCGCTCCCGGCCCAGCCCTCGCCCTGGGCCAGCCGGCTTGCGGTCACGGCCGTGCACTTCTTCGTGCTCGTACTGTTCCTGCAGAACGTGCGCGAGGCCACCTGGGCGGCGGTGGTGGGCTTTCTGGCCATCCACGCCTACACCTGGTGGGTGCTGCGCCTGTGGGGCAACCTGAAGCGCTCGGCCGCGGGCGATACGGCCATCGTCGCGCTGACCCTCGAATATGTGCTCATCGCCGCCCTGTTCTGGGACACGTTCAGCGCCTGGCCCTGGTCCACGTTCATCGGCCTCGTTTTGGTCCAGATGTACGCCTTTGCCGCCGTCCAGTTCTGGCGCGGGCTGAGCCGGGCGCCGCTGTCGGCTTGGTTCGGGCTCGTGGTTATCCTGCTGTACATCATCATTGCCGCAACGGCACCGATCATCGCGCCGTACGGCCAAACCGAAGTGGTGGGCTCGCCCTATGAGCCGTGGAGCGCGCAGTTCCTGCTCGGCACCGACAATCTCGGCCGCGACACCTTCACGCGTCTCATCTACGGGGCGCGCAACACCATTGGCATCGCCTTCCTCACGACCTGCCTCGCTTTCTTCGTCGGTGCCTTCGGCGGGTTCCTGGCGGCCGCGGTGGGCGGCTGGGTCGACCAGGTTTTGGGCCGCCTCGTCGACGTGGTGATGGCGATCCCCTCATTGATCTTCGCGCTGCTGCTCCTCACCATTTTCGGCACGTCGATTCCGGTTCTGATCCTGGTCATCGGCTTCCTCGATTCGACGCGTGTCTTCCGACTCGCCCGCGCCGTCGGCATGAACGTCGTGGTCATGGACTATGTCGAGGTCGCGCGTTTGCGCGGTGAGGGCCTGTGGTGGATCATTCGCCGCGAGGTGCTGCCCAATTCGATGGCGCCCCTGGTGGCGGAGTTCGGGCTGCGCTTCTGTTTCGTGTTCCTGTTCCTCAGCGCGCTGAGCTTTCTCGGCCTCGGGGTTCAGCCGCCGGACGCCGACTGGGGCAGCATGGTGCGCGACAATGCGACGCTGATCACCTACGGCGACATAACGCCGTTGCTGCCGGCAGCCGCCATCGCCCTGTTGACGGTCGGTGTCAACTTCGTGGTCGACTGGTTCCTCAACATAACGAGCGGGTTGCGCGATGAGCACTAAGGGCGGGGGCAGCGACGACGACATCCTGCTCGAAATGCGGGACCTCAAAATCGAGGGTCTGTCCGACGATCAGTGGAGCGAGATCGTCCATGGCGTCGACGTCGTGCTACGGCGCGGCGAGGTCCTGGGCCTGATCGGCGAGTCGGGCGCCGGCAAATCGACCATCGGCATCGCCGCTATGGGCTTCGCGCGGCCCGGCTGCCGCATCTCGGGCGGGTCCATCTTTTTCGACGGCGTCGACCTCAGGGGCGCCACCGAGGACGAGAAGCGCAAGCTCCGCGGCTCGCGCATCGCCTATGTGGCGCAGAGTGCGGCCGCGGCCTTCAATCCTGCGCACAAGCTCATCGACCAATACACCGAAACGCCCGTGCAGCACGGGGTCAAGGGACGCGCGGAGGCCGAGGAAGACGCGGTCGAGCTGTACCGCCGGCTCCGCCTACCCGACCCCGACAACATCGGCTTTCGCTATCCGCATCAGGTGTCCGGCGGGCAGTTGCAGCGCGCCATGACCGCCATGGCGATGTCGTGCCGGCCCGACCTCATCATCTTCGATGAGCCGACGACGGCGCTCGACGTGACCACTCAGATCGAAGTCCTGGCCGCCATCCGGGACGTCGTCAGGCAGTTCGACACCGCCGCCATTTACATCACCCATGACCTCGCGGTCGTCGCGCAGATGGCCGACCGCATCATGGTATTGCGCCACGGGCACCTGGTCGAAGAAGGCCTGGGCCGCGAGCTGCTCGCCCACCCCAAGGAGGAGTACACGCGCCGGCTGATCTCGGTGCGTGACTTCCGCAAGCCCGAAGCCGATGAGGCCGGGGACGAGCGGCCGCTGTTGTCGGTGGAGAACGTGTCGGCGAGCTATGGCGGCGGGGTCAAGGTACTCGACGGCATCAACCTCGAAATCCACAAGGCGCGGACGGTGGCGGTGGTCGGCGAGTCGGGGAGCGGCAAGAGCACGCTCGCGCGCGCCATCACCGGCCTGTTGCCGCCGACGGAAGGCCGCGTACTTTACGGGCGCGAGGTGCTGCCGCCCAGGCTCGACCGGCGCAACCGCGAACAGCTGCGCCGGATGCAGATGATCTACCAGATGCCCGATACGGCGTTGAACCCGCGCCAGCGGATTCGCGAGATCATCGGCCGCCCGCTCGAATTCTATCTCGGCCTGAAGGGCGATGTGCGCGAGGAGCGGCTGAGAGGGCTGTTGACGATGATCGAGCTCGATCCGGACGATTTCATCGACCGCTATCCGGGAGAGCTATCCGGTGGCCAAAAGCAACGCGTCTGCATCGCGCGCGCTCTGGCCGCGGAGCCCGAACTCATCCTGTGCGACGAGGTGACCTCGGCGCTCGATCAACTGGTCGCCGAGGAGATTCTAAAGCTGCTGCAGAGGCTGCAGGACGAGCTTCAAGTTACCTACCTGTTCATCACCCACGATCTCGCGACCGTGAAGGCGATCGCCGACGAGATCGTCGTCATGCTACAGGGCAAGATCGTTGCCCAAGGCGGCAGGCAGGAAATCCTCACCCCGCCGCATCACGAATACACCGAGTTGCTCCTCTCCTCGGTGCCGGAGATGAACCCCGATTGGCTCGATGGCGTCTTGGCGAAGCGTGGCGGCGCTCCCTGATTTATGCGGTGAGCGGCCGGGTGGGCCAGCCCGCTCGGTTAGTCCAAGCGGGCGGCGAGGCGACGCTCCAGGGTGCGAATACGACTGAGCAATTCGTCGCCATCGACGTAGCATCTCTGTAGGCGCCGCCGCCCCGAAGCCGGGTCGAACGCACCGCGCCCGTGCAGAACGCGCCGGTTGTCGAAGGCGATCAACTCGCCGGGCGCAAGCCGCAGGCGCACCTCGAACCGCGGATCGCGGATCAACGCGGCGAACTTGCGATGGGCGCGGTACAGATCATCCATCAGTTCGGCCGGTGCGCTCCCCAGGCCCATGACTCCCATGTTGAAACGAATCGCCTCGAGCTCGCCGCCGGCGTTGAGGACGATCGCGGGGCTCAGGAAGTGCATGTCCTGGCCGTAGTCGCGAAATCGAAACTCGAGCGGCACTCGGGCGAGCAGGTCGAAGGCCGCCCCATCCTCGCGGCGCAGAGTCTCCGCAACGCTGAAGCCGTCGACAAAGACCGACTCGCCGCCGTCGGCGGAATTCTCGAGGCAAAGCAGGAATTGATAGCCGGGAGAATTCCGATAGTACGGCAGGTCGACGTGCGCCGGCGTGGCGAGCGCAGTGTAGGCGTTGCTGTTGGGCCGCGCCCGCGAGACCACCTTGAACTGAACCCCGAAATTCGTCCGCCGCGGGTAGGCGATGCGCCGCGCGAGGCTCACCACGACCTTGGGATCAACGGGCGCCTCGCGCATCAAGGCGACGCCGTGGTCGCGCAACATGTAGAGCCACCGCAGTAGACCCGGGGCGTCCGCGACGACCTCCTCGTACGTCACCGTGGGCAGGCCCTCGGCCAGCTCCGCCGCCCACAGAATGACGCCCGGTTCGCTCTCCGCGCGGGCTTCGGCGGAACAGCCGTACTGCCTCAGCCACGCCGGATCGTACTCGCTTTCGTGCCCATCGCCGCGCCACGTCACCCACAGCGCACCGGCCTCGGTGATGTCCACCGCTACCGGATCGAGGTCATCCGGGACCGACAGAAGATCGAAGGTGCGCTCGTGCGTAAGCGGGTGCCAGCACGCGGCGCACCCACAATTGTCTCGCAGCCGTCATCCCACGTTGACGTGGACCGATCGCTCGCCGCAAATAGCCGTCGCGATCCGGCGATGGGCCGGATAGGCCCGGGGTCCCTCCCCTCGTACGAGGCCGCTGGACATGTTGACGTACGCCGACAGGAAACGCTGCCGATTATTGTACACAAAGATTTGCGAAAAAAGAACATATTCTTGCCCGTATCCCTAGGAGAGTAAGGGATTTCGGACACCGGTTCTGGTAGAAGAAGGCGACGCGAGTCGAGGCGCTCGGCATTGAAGCGAGCGATCGCGAACAGCCCCCTTCCAAGGCCCGGGGCGGCGACGATGGAGCGGCGGGACAACCTCAAACGGCTACTCAACCCGCGGCACATTGCGTTCGTCGGCGGACGCGGCGTGGCCGACGCCGTGCGCCAGTGCCGGATGATGGGCTTTCAAGGCGAGACGTGGGTCGTCAATCCGACGCACCCCGAGATCGCGGGACACCGCTGCTACCCCAGCATCGAGGCGCTGCCCGCCGCGCCCGATGCCGCCTTCGTTGGGGTCCCGCGCGAGGCAACCGTTGCCGTCGTGACCGCCTTGGCGGCGCGGGGCGCGGGCGGCTGCATCTGCTATGCCGCGGGTTTTGCCGAGGCCGGTGGCGATGGCGTGGCCCTTCAGGCCGAGCTGGTGGCGGCCTCGGGCGCACTGGCTCTGGTCGGCCCCAACTGCTACGGCCTGCTCAACTACCTCGACGGGGTGGCCCTGTTTCCGGCGCCTCACGGTGGTGCGCGAGCCGAGCGCGGCGTCGCCATCCTCTCGCAGAGCGGCAATGTCGGACTCAATCTCACCTGGAACGACAGGTCGGTACCACTGGCTTACGTCATCAGCGTCGGCAACCAGGCGGTCCTCGATCTCTCCGACTACTTAGGCGTACTGCTCGAGGACCCGCGGGTTACCGCCATCGGGCTCTACCTCGAGGGCCTTGGCGATATCCCCGGATTTGCGGCCGCGGCCGCGGCGGCCATCGACAAGGGCGTACCGATTGTGGCCCTCAAGGTCGGCACGTCAGAGATCGGCGCCCAGATGACGTTAAGCCACACCACCGCTCTGTCGGGCCCGGAAGAGCTCTACCAGGCCCTGTTCGACCGCCTCGCAATCGTCAGCGTGGGCTCGCTCCCGGCGCTCCTGGAGACGCTCAAGCTGCTGGCGATATCGGGCCCGCCGCAGGGACGCCGCCTCGGCGTGCTCACCGCGTCGGGCGGCGATGCCGCCCTGGTGGCCGACCTCGCCGCCCGCGCGGGGCTCGAGATTCCGCCGCTGTTGGACGGCCAGACCGACGCGTTCCGCGAGCAGCTCGCCTCGTTCGCGGCCATCTCCAATCCGCTCGACTACAACAACCCCCTGTGGGGCGATGCGCCCGGCCTCGAGCGCTGCTTCAGCACGATGATGGAGGGCGAGGTCGAGCAGACCCTGCTGATCCTCGATTATCCGCGCGAGGGCGGCGCCGATTGGGACGTCGCGTGCGACGCCTTCATCGCGGCGAAGCGGCGCACCGGGCGGCGGGCCGTGGTCGCGAGCACCCTGCCCGAGGGGTTGCCGCGGACCGCGCGCGAGCGGCTGATGGCGGAGGGGATCGCGCCACTCCAGGGCCTCGATGAGCTGCGCGCCGCCCTCGGCGGTGCCGCCTGGTACGCGGACAAGCGCCGCGCGATTGCGGCCCGAGGTGGCACCGGCGGGCTCCGCCTGCCCGAGCCGAATCCACTGCCGGCCACACGCCGCATCCTCGGCGAACATGAGGGCAAGCGCTGGCTGGCCGCCTTCGGCGTGGGAGTCCCCGAGGGCCAGCTGGCGAGCGCCGCGGACGCCGCGGACGCAGCGGACCAGATCGGCTTTCCGGTCGTCGTGAAGGCAGTCGCCGAGACGCTCGTCCACAAGACCGAGGTGGATGCGATCCGACTCGACCTTCACGCGCGCGATGCGGTAGCGCGAGCCGTCACCGACATCGACGCCGCGCTCGCCGGGTCCGCGCACGCGGCGGACCGCTATCTCATCGAGCGAATGGTCGTCGGAGCGACGGTGGAATTGATCGTCAGCGTCACACGCGATCCGCGGTTCGGCATGGCGCTCGTCATCGGCTGCGGCGGCGTGTTGGTCAATCTAGTCGCGGACAGCCGCACCCTGTTGCTACCGACCGAGCGGGGCGCGATCGGCGAGGCGCTCGATACGCTCAGGGTGTCGTATTTGCTCACCGGCTTTCGCGGCGGTCCACCAGGCGACCGTGCGGCCGCGCTCGACGCGATAGAGGCCATCGCCGCCATGGCCCTCGACTTCGGCGACCGCCTGATAGCGCTCGACGTCAACCCCCTGGCGGTGCTCGCGCTCGGCGAGGGCGCCGTCGCGGTCGATGCGATGATCTGCCTGGCGGACTGAGCGCCGCTACCGGGCCAATCGGAGGAACGTCGTGAACTTCGAACCCACCGCGGAGCAGCAACTTCTGGTCGACAGCGTGCGCGCCTTCGTGGAGCGGGAACTCTATCCCCACGAGGCCGAGGTCGAGCGCCGCGACGAGGTGCCGGTGAACATCGCGAACGCCATTCGCGATAAGGCAGTTGCGCAGGGGTTCTATGCGGCCAACATACCGGCGGCTCACGGCGGGGGTGGGCTCGATGCGGTGTCGATGGCATTGATGGAGCGCGAGCTCGGGCGGCCCTCGTTCGCGTTGCAGGTGTTCGTCGGTCGGCCGAGCAACATCCTGTGCGCGTGTACCGGCGACCAGATCGAGCGCTACCTCGCGCCCTGCGTGCGCGGCGAAAGGGTCGACTGCCTGGCGCTGACTGAGCCCGGCGCAGGCTCGGACCTGCGGGCCATGACGACGCGCGCGGTCAAGGAGGGTGCGGACTACCTCATTACCGGCACCAAACACTTCATCAGCCACGCCGATGTCGCCGATTTCATCATCCTGTTCGTGGTCACCGGCACCGACGACCCGGCCGACGCGGCGGGCAAGCGGATCACGTGCTTTCTCGTCGACAAGGACACGCCCGGGCTAGAGGTAAACCGCCGCGCCCGCGCGCTGTCGCACCGCGGTTACCACCACTGCGAGCTCGTTTTCACCGAGTGTCGCGTGAACGCGCGCCAAATCTTGGGCGAGGAGGGCAAAGGCCTGGAGCTGGCCAACGAATGGCTCGCGGCAAGCCGGCTCTCGGTCGCCGCGATGTGCGTCGGCCGTGCCCAGCGGGCGCTTGAAATGGCCGCGGAATGGGCCGCCACCCGGCGCCAGTTCGGCCAACCGATCGGCCGCTTCCAGGGCACCTCGTTCAAGCTCGCGGACATGGCCACCGAGATCGCGGCGGCGGAGCTGCTGACGCTGAACGTGGCCTGGAAGCTCGACCAGGGGACGATGACGAACGCCGATGCGGCGATGGCCAAGCTCTACGCCTCGGAGACGTTGGGCCGCGTCACCGACCACACGGTCCAGATCTTCGGAGGCATGGGCCTGATGGACGAGCTTCCGATCCAGCGCTTCTGGCGCGACGCCCGAGTCGAGCGCATCTGGGACGGCACCAGCGAAATTCAGCGCCACATCATCTCGCGCGCGCTGCTGCGGCGCTACGAAGGGTGAGCCCGCGCATAGACGTCCGGATATGAGAGACGTGCTGCACAGCGAGCGTTACGGCAAGGTGCTCGAGATCACCCTCGATCGACCCAAGGCCAACGCCATCGACATGGCGACGAGCCGGGCGTTGGGCGAGGCCTTCGCCGCCTTCCGTGACGATGCGGCACTTGCCGTCGCCATCGTCACCGGCGCGGGCGATCGCTTTTTCTCCGCCGGTTGGGACCTCAAGGCGGCCGCCTCGGGCGAGGCTGTGGATGCCGATCACGGCCCCGGGGGGTTCGCCGGACTGACCCAGATGTTCGATCTCGACAAGCCCATCATCGCCGCCGTCAATGGCATCGCAGCGGGTGGCGGGTTTGAGCTCGCGCTCGCCTGCGACCTCATCGTTGCCGCCGAACATGCCGAGTTCTTCCTGCCCGAAGTCACGATCGGCATTATTCCCGATGCCGGTGGGGCGCTGCGCCTGCCGCGCCGCCTACCACCGGCCATCGCCATGGAGATGCTGCTCACGGGCCGGCGCATGTCGGCGGGGGAGGCGGCGCGGTGGGGGCTCGTCAATGCCGTCGTCCCGGCGGCCGAGCTCGCGGCCGCGGCGCGAGCCTTGGCCGAGAAGGTCGCGGCGTCGGCGCCACTCGCCGGGGCCGCCCTCAAGGAGGTCATCCGCGCCAGCGAAACGCTCAGCGTCGAGCAGGGCTTTGCCCTGCAGCGCGGAGGCAGCCTTCCCGCGTATGCGCGCATGCTGGGCTCGGAGGATGCGCGCGAGGGGCCGCGCGCGTTTGCCGAAAAGCGCCCGCCGATCTGGCGCGGGCGCTGATCTCCGCGCGCGCGAAGGCCCTAGCTGCCGCTCCCGCGGCGGCGGCTCTCGGCCAGCGCCCCCATAATGCGAATCAAGCCGTCGTCGCGCTCGGCGATGAGATCGGCCACGCTGCGTGCGCCGGCTTCGTCCTCGCAGCCGGCGACCATGCGATCGCGTAAATCCGGCGTGAGTTCGGGGGCCTCGAGCCGCGTCCACGGCTCGAGCAGGGCGGGCCCGAAATGATCGAGCATGTGCGCCATGCCGCCCTCGCCGCCGGCGAGGTGAAAGGTGAGGCAAGGCCCCATGATGGCCCAGCGCAGGCCAGGTCCATCGACGATCGCGGCGTCGATCTCTTCGACGGTGGCCTCGCCCGCCGCCACCATGTGCAGCGCCTCGCGCCACAGCGCCTCCTGCAGCCGGTTGGCGACGAAACCGGGTAGCTCACGCGCCATCCTGAGCGCGCGCCGGTCGATGGATTGATAGAACGCGACCGCCCAGTCGACGACCTCGGGGTCGCTCCGTGCGCCCCCCACCACCTCGACCAACGGCATGAGATAGGGTGGATTGAACGGATGGCCGACGACGGTGCGCCCGGGATGGCGGCAGCGCACCTGCATGTCCGACATGGCGAAGCCGGAGGTGCTGGAGATCAGGACGACCTCCGGCGGCGCCGCCGCGTCGAGCTCGGCGAGGAGGTCGATCTTCACCTCCAGGTTCTCGGGCGCGCTCTCCTGCACGACCTGGGCCTCGTCCGCCAGCGCCGCGAGCGAGTTTGCCACAGTGATGCGGTCGCGGCTGGCTCCGGGTTTGAGGCCGAGCCGCTCCATCGTCGGCCACACCTGGTCGAGGGTGCGGGCGAGCTTGGCGGGCGCATCGGGCGCCGGGTCCCAGGCGATCACGTCCATCCCCTGGCGCAGGAAATGGGCGGCCCACCCGGCGCCGATCACCCCGGTGCCGACGACACCCACGCGCTCGACGCCTGACGGCAGTGGTCGGCTCACCCTCTCCCTCCTTCTAGTGATTCGGTGTGCGCGCACGAACCGAGGGTCCGCTCACCGCCACATCGCTGACGCATCCTCCAGTCCAGAGTGGATGGGTATCTATTATGTGCCTTCCTGATGACGGAATCGAAGGGACTTGAGAGCCGGAGCGCATGACACTGCGCTACATGTACTCGTTCAACGGTGTCCGCGCTTGCACGAGAGTGTTGGTTCTCCTGCTTGGTGCCTCTCCTCCCCACATCCATTTTCTCAAGCGGATCTCGCCGGACGAGGAAGTCTCAAACTGTCAGAATGGGCTACGATGCTTGGCCCAAGTTCGACATCTTCGCTGGGAGAATCGGCATGAGCCTGACCCAGACCCGATTCATCAAGGAGCCATTCGCGGCCTATCAGCAGCGCGACGCGGCGTCCGAGGATGCGTTCCTCACACACGTCGGGCCGGGCACCCCGTGCGGCGAATATCTCCGGCGCTTCTGGCAGCCCGTCGCCTACAGCCACGAGCTCAAGGACCTGCCGCTCCGGCGCCGCATCATGGGCGAGGATCTGGTCGTGTTCCGAGACGGGCGCGGCGAGATCGGCTTGCTCGAGCTGCATTGCAGCCACCGTGGCACCTCGCTCGAATATGGCCGTATCGAGGAACGCGGCATCCGCTGCTGTTATCACGGTTGGCAGTTCGACGTCGACGGGCGCATCCTCGATACGCCGCTCGAGCCCGCCGGCAGCACCCTCAAGGACCGCTTTTATCACGGCGCCTACCCGACGCGCGAACACGCGGGCGCCGTGTGGGCCTATATGGGACCGCCCGATCAAATGCCCGACTTGTGGGCGCTCGACCTCCTCAACATCCCCGGCTACCGCCTGGAATGCGGCGAGGTGCACGGTGGGCCGAACATCAAGGAGTGCAACTGGCTGCAGATCGTCGACAACTTCGTGGACCCGCAGCACGAGGAATGGCTGCACGCGGAGCACTCCGGGGTTCAGTTCACAACGCCCGACGGCACGGTGGTCGAGCCCCTGAGGTTGCTCGGTGAGGCCGAATACATCGAGACGCCGACCAGCATCGTGACGCTGGAGATGCGCCGGCTCGACGACGAGACGGTGTGGGTGCGCAACATCGAATACATCTGGCCCAACATCGCCGCGCTCGGCCAAATGCCGACCTGGCCGCCGAAACTTGCCGAGGGCGAGGACGAGTTGCACAGCATCCCCTATCTGATGCTGTGGGCGGTGCCGATCGACAACGTCAACATGATGGAGGTGAGCCTGGTGCTGACGCCGGAGGGTGAGAGCAACCCGCGCACCAAGGACGAGGCGCCGGCGCTGACGTTCAACGCCTCGGGCCGTACCTACGAGGATATGCAGCGCGAACCCGGAGACTACGAGGCGCAGATCGGCCAGGGCGCCATAGCGGTCCACGCGCGCGAACATCTCGGCGTCTCCGACCGTGGCGTCGCCATGATGCGGCGCGGCATCCGCGAGGCGATCGAGGTGGTCGCGGAGGGCAGGGATCCGCCCAACGTGTTCCGCGACGGCAAGCTGATGCCAAGCTATGCGGGCGATACCGCCCTGCGCGTGCCCAAGGCGGCGGACGCGGCCGCCGACGCCGAGCTGTTGCGCCAGGCCGGCCGCGACCTGATCGATCGCTACGTCAAGGACGGTGGCCACACCGGCCTGTGCCAAGCGCGGGCGGCGGAGTAGGGCGGCGGCTCCTTTTGGCGCACAACCCTTAATTCGGAACCCGAACCATGGAAGACGGCAATGTCGTAACCCAAGTGCTGCTGCCCGTGTCGCTGGCCTTCATCATGTTCTCGCTTGGCCTGGCGCTGGTGCTCGACGACTTCAAGCGCGTCGTCGTACGGCCCAAGGATTTCGCCGTAGGTGCCGTCAGCCAGATCGTCCTGTTGCCCGCCATTGCCTTTGGACTCGTGCTCGCGTGGCCGATGGACCCGGTTCTCAAAGTGGGCGTGATGATCCTGGCCGCCTGTCCCGGCGGCGTCACCTCGAACCTGATGACCCACCTCGCGCGGGGCGACACGGCGCTGTCGGTCTCTCTCACCGCGGTGATCAGCATCGTCGGCGTGGTCACGCTGCCGCTGATCGTCGGCGGGTCGATCGTGTTCTTCATGGACGCCGAGACGGCGCCCGAGATATCGGTCGGGCAGACGATCCTGGGCGTGTTCCTCATCACCACCGTGCCCGTTGCCCTCGGCATGGCGCTACGCCACTTTAGCCCGGCGTTCGCCCTGGCCTTCGAGCGCCGGGCGCGTATCGTCGCGACGGTGCTCTTCGTCCTGATCATTCTCGGGGCGATCCTGAGCGAGCGCGCGAACCTGGTGAGCTACTTCATCCAGGCGGGGCCGGTCACGCTGGCGCTGAACCTCGTCATGATGGCGCTCGCTTTTGCCCTAACCATGCTTTTCGGGCTCGGCGTTCGCCAGCGCACGGCGATCACGCTCGAATGCGGACTGCAGAACGGGACGCTCGCCATTTTCGTCGCCGTCACCCTGCTCGGCAACACGGCCATGTCGGTGCCGGGCGGCATCTACAGCCTGTTGATGTTCGCCACCGCGGGCGCCTTCATGATCCCAGCGATTCGCGCCGACAAGGCGCTCGCGTCCACCGCCGCGCCGGCCGGCTGAATTCCGGCGCGCGCCCGGATCTCTTCGCCGCAGCGGTGGATTCGGCTCACGCTGTCCCTCCCGCTTTCGACCTACGGTGTGTACTCATGAACCGAGGGTCTGCCTACGGCCCCATCGCGGGCCCTTGGAGACCCCGCCAGGGAGTGGCCGGTCCATAACCCGGGACGAACATAGAAGGATAATCCTTGCCTATCCGGTTAACGCCCATGACCGCTACATGTAGGGTGCCGCCACTCTCCCGAGTAAAGCTCGGCATAGGTTGGAGCAGAGGTGTCGCCCGCGATGCCGAGCAATGAGCGGAAGGCGTTGAACGGGTAGAACCGCCTGTTGAAGCGGAAGGTGAACTCTGAGGTGGCCTCGGTTTGTCGGACAGCTTGGCGGCTTGATTAAGGTGTATTCCAGTTGTCGTTCATGCCGCCAGAATCCCTTTGCATCGATCTCCTTGCCGTTGTTGTTGCGCCTGTGGGGATGTGGGCAAGGCGCGTAGCGGCTTGTCCATCATATCCACAGGCGGGGCGCCGCGGTAGGCCTCGGCCGGCGTTTCCCCCCCGAGCGCCGAGTGCGGCCTCTCGGTGTTGTAGAAGTCGATCCACTCGCCGATGACGCGCCGGGCCTCGAAGCCGTCGGCGAGCTCGCGCAGATAGACGGCCTCGTATTTGAGCGAGCGCCACAGCCGCTCAATGAAGATGTTGTCCAGGCACCGGCCCCTGCCGTCCATCGAGATCCGGATGCCGGTCTCCCGCAAGCGCCCGGTGAAGGCGAAGCCGGTGAACTGGCTGCCCTGGTCGGTATTGAAGATCTCCGGCGTGCCATGGCGGGCCAGCGCCTCGTCGAGCGCGTCTGTGCAGAAGCCCGCATCCAGGGTGTTCGACAGACGCCAAGCCAGCACATGCCGGTTGGCCCAGTCCATGATCGCCACCAGGTAAAGAAAGCCGCGCCGCACCGGGATGTAGGTGATGTCGGCGCACCAGACATGGTTCGCCCGCTCGATCGTCAAGCCTCTGAGCAGATAGGGGTAGACCCGGTGCTCGGGATGCGGATCGCTGGTGCGCGGCGCCCGATAGATCGCCTGAAGCCCCATCAGGCGCATCAGACGACCGGCCCGGCGACGACCGACGCGCACGCCCTCGCGGCGTAGATGACGGACCATCTGACGGGCGCCGTAGAACGGATACTTCAGGAACAACTCATCAATGCGCCGCATCAGCGCCAGGGTCTCCGGGCTCTCGCCCTTGGGCGTGTAATAGAGCGAGGAGCGTCCGATCGACAGCAAACGGCATTGACGGCTCAAGCTCAGCGCCGGGTGAGCGCGTATCACCATCGTTCGCCTCTCGGCCCGGCTCATCGACCGGACCCTCGAGACAAAAAATCCCGCTCCACCGTCAACTCGCCGATCTTCGCGTGAAGATCACGGATCTCGCTCTCATGGTCCCGACGGCGGCGCTCGCCCCCGTTCGAAAACACTTCGCCAAGACCATCGATCGCCTGCCGCTTCCATGTGCTCACTTGGTTCGGATGAACCTGGTGCTGCGAGGCGATCTCCTGAAGCGTCCGGTCGCCACGAAGCGCCTCAAGCGCGATCTTCGCCTTCAGCTCCCCGGAAAACCTGCGTCTCTTACTCATCGCGTATCCCTCCTCAGTCGGCGGAATACACCTTAAAAACCTGTCCGATTTTCCGGGGCCACCTCACTCGTTGAGGTAGGCTTGTAGGTGCTGGTGGCTAACGCCGTGGTGGATACCGATCAGCCACGTCTTCAGGTTGGCGAAAACCAGATGGATGATCGGCAGGTATTGCTCGGCAACCTCTGGATCACCACACTCGGCAACAGCGAAGTGCTCATAGCCGCGCTTACCGAGGCCAGCATAGCCGCTCCAATCGTCAGTAACGATCAGCGATCGCGGCGCGACGGTGCTCTCGACGAACCCACAGAGCGACTCGGCGCTACGGTCGAGCACGACGGCGAGCCGAACGCGTCCGGCATAGCGTCCGTCTTTCCGGTTGTCGAGCTTGGTGCCCGGCTTTCGATGACGCACCTCGATGGCACAGGAGACGGGAACCTTGTGGTGAACACCACGGCCTTCCCCACGCGTTCGCCCGCCAACCCAGGTTTCGTCCACCTCAACATGGTTCTTGGGCTGTCCACCGATCCTGTCTTGGTTGGGCCGCACCATGCCCGAGCGGAGCTTGTGGAGAATTTGAAAGGCCGTCTCGGGACGCCAGGGCGGTTTTCAAAGTGGAACGGCTCTCCCGCCGTGCCGCAGTGCGGGCAGGCAAAGCCGTCTCCCCAGCGGGCTTTCTCCAGGTAGGCGGCGCAGGCCGCATCATCGGGGAAAAGTCGCTGGAACTCGGGTAGCGAATGCGGGAATGGGAGATCGGCGCGGTCGAGAACATCCATGGCGCGCTCCCCTATATCCGGGTTGCGCCCATTCTAGCCCTAGTGGGTGTGGGTGTAAACCGGATAGGCAAGGATTATTCTTCCGCTTCTCGAACGCTGCGATCCACTCGCGGGCAAGACGCTGCGCCTCGGCGATCTGTTCGGGAGTCGCTCGTTTTGCAAGATCATCGCGGTTCTTGACCGCGTCTTTGTCCTGCTCTGCTGCCAGGTTAAGCCACATGAGGGCCTGTACGTAATCCTGCGGAACACCTCGGCCTTCGGCATAAGAGACGCCGAGGTTTTCTTGGCCGCTGGCCCGATTCTGCTCCGCCGCCTCTTCGCGGCCTCCGCGTCGTCCTGCGGCACGCCGCGGCCTTCGCGGTACATATTGCCGAGGTTGTACTGAGCCGAGGCTTGGCCCTGCACGGCTGCCTTGCGATACCATTTCAACGCCTCGGCGTCACTCTGCGGCACGCCTCGGCCATTGGCGTACAAGACACCGAGGTTGGTTTCGGCGATGGCGTCACCCTGCCCAGCGGCGTGCTTGAACCATGTCGCGGCCACGGCGTAGTTCTGCGGCACGCCTCGGCCATCACGGTACATTTCCCCGAGGTTCTTTTGGGCGATGGGCCAGTTCTGATCTGCCGCCTTGCGATAACACTTCGCGGCCTCGGCAAAGTCCTGCGCCACGCCTCGGCCATAGTAGTACATGTTGCCCAGGTTATTTTGGGCGCCGGTTCCACCTTGGACCGCCGCCAAGCGAAACCACTTCACCGCCTCGCTGTAGTCCTGCGGGATCGTGTCCCGCGGAGTGGTGTAAGAGCGTTGCGCTCTACGCGGCTCCCGGCGGGTAGGGCCGGGACGTTCAGGCTGCCACGGTGGGCAGCGTGATGGGGACACCATCGCTCAGCGGAGCGATGGATTCCAGCGTCATGTATCTCCTTGAGACGGCCCACTCGTCGTTCTGCTCGAGAAGGATGGCGCCGACGAGCCGTGTGATGGCGGCTTCGTTGGGAAAGATACCGACGACGTTGGTGCGACGCTTGACCTCGGCATGGAGCCGTTCGATCGGGTTTGTGGAGTGCAATTTCTGGCGGTGCTCCCTGGGGAAGCTCATGTAGGCGAGGACGTCGTGCTCGGCTTCGTCCATGAGAACTGCCAGCTTGGGCACCTTGGGCCTGAGCTGGTCGGCGACCTGGCGCCACTGGACCTTCGCGCTGTCGGCGTCCTCCTGGGCGAAGGCGGAGACGACGCGCCGGCCCTGGCGGCCGGCATGGGCCAGCAGGTTGCGGGCGAAGTGCACGCGGCAGCGCTGCCATGTGGCGCCGAGGATCCGGGTCGCGGCGGCCTTCAGGCCCTTGTGGTCGTCGGAGATCACCAGCTTCACGCCGCGCAGCCCGCGCCGGGCCAGCGAGCGCAGGAACTCGGTCCAGAAGGTCTCGGCCTCCGACGCGCCGATCGCCACGCCCAGGACCTCGCGGCGGCCTTGGTCGTTGACGGCCACAGCCACGGTGAGCCTGCGCACGCTCGCTATCACGGGCGCGGCTCTCGCCAGTCTGACGCTCCTGGGCGCATGCACGAGCGGTGCGGACCGCATTAACTCGGCAAGCGCGCGGCCTGTGACCTCGGTCAACCCGTGCAATCCTGCCGCCGCGACCAACCCGTGCAACCCGGCCGCAACCAACCCCTGCAATCCGGTTGCGGCCGCGAAGCCGTGCAATCCCTGCGCGGCGACCAATCCCTGCAACCCCTGCGCGGCTAATCCCTGCAAGCCGAAAGCAGCGGCCAATCCGTGCAATCCGTGTGCTGCGGCCAACCCGTGCAAACCCGTCGCCGCGTACAATCCCTGCGCGGCTCAGGCGGTGGCGAAGGGAGCGTTCTACGACGGCCCACACGGTCATCGGGCGACCGGCACCGCCAGCATCAGCAGGGGCGCCGACGGCACCTACTGGCTAACGTTCACCGAGTTCGCCTCGGACCGCGGACCGGACATCAACATCATCCTGTTGCCCGCACCCGAGCTCACGAGCAATGCGGCGGTCGAGGGGGCCGGCTACATCACCGTTGCCGCCCGCAAGGCGCTGACCGGCGACCAATCCTACCGCCTGCCGAAGGATTTCGATCCGCGTCTGTATCGGTCCGTCGGCATCTGGTGCGAGGAGTTCGCCGTGCTCTTCGGCGCGGCCCGGCTCCGTACCCTCTAGAGCCACGACATCCAAGCGTTCCCACTCGCCAATGGCCTTGGCCGATCGCCCGAGCACGCTGATCATGGCCCAGTCGAGGGAGACATCCATGACGACGACCACGATGTTGATCGCCTCCGCGTTCGCGGCCGCCCTGTCCTTGGCCGCCGCGAACGGGCACAAGGGTTGCGTGCGGAGGTCCATGAGAGACAAGTGCTTCGGCATCGCCAAGGCCGGCGAGGACCAACGACTTGGGTTAACGAATTCCCCCAACCGGGATGCCGTCAAACAGGGCGGGGTCGAGACCTGGTTGCGCTTTCCGGCCGGCACCTGCCGGCAAATCACCTACGGCATCCTCACCGCCACGACGCTCAAGGAGGAACCCCATGATAACGCCGTATGAATATCCGGCGCATTTTCAACGGATGGTGCCGCCTTTGCCGGGCGCACTTCGCCGCGCCGCGGCGGCAGCGAACGCGGCGGAGACGTCTCGCCCACAGGCATCTGCAAGCGACCGGCGCGCGCCCGCGACCGATGCGCTGATGGCGAGCTTCCCGGCCGTCGTCCGCCTTGTCGACGCGCGGTTCTTTGCGTACGCGGCAAATGAATTCGCGCGCCAAAGCGATGGTGCCTCCTTTCCGACCTTCCTTAGCACCTTCGCGCCGTGCCAGGGGCTGCCATACCTGGCCGACGTCGCGCGGCTGGAAGGGGCGATCGACGCGGCACGGCACGGCGCTACGCTGCCGGCCCGGTCTGCCGAAACGCTGTTGGGTGTCGGCCTCCTCGACCTGACGGCCCTCACGCTCAAGCTTCAGCCGACCCTGAACTACCTCGCCTCCCCATGGCGATCACGCGAATCTGGTGGGCGAATCAGTCAACAGCCGAGGCAAGCAGGCACGTGAGCCTCGACGAAGGTGGGGTGCGGCTCGAAGTGCGCCGAGTGGGCACGCACGTCGTCTTCCGGCATCTCGACCTCGGTGTTTACGACGTCCGCCGGGCGTTGGCCGATGGCCGCAGTGTTGGCGCCTCCCTGTCCGCCGCGCTCGACATCGATCCGTTCTTCGATCTGGTGGCGGCGATACGCGACCTGTTTTGCGACGGACTGGTCGTCGGCTTCAACCTGAACCCGATGGTATCGGGCTCCCGGTCGACCGCCGCGGGTTGACCCCGCCGATGGGTTCCGACATCACCTGATCGTCGACAAGGGCGAGGTCCGCGGCCTATCTTACGGTGGCGAGGCGGTCGTGCGTCTTGATATCGGGTGCAATGCCGTATCGCCGCGCGAAACAGGGCGGCGCGCCCGCCCAGTCCGCTTGAAACCGAGCTCCCGCGATGGCACCACCGCTGAAATTCGGCATTGGGCAACCGGTCCGCCGCCGTGAAGACCCGCGCTTCCTCACCGGGCGAGGCACCTACACCGACGACATCAACCTCCCGAATCAAGCCTTCGCCCAGGTCCTGCGCTCGCCCTACCCGCACGCCGAAATCCGCGCTGCCGACACGAACGCCGCCAAGGCGGCCCCGGGAGTCCTTGCCGTACTTACGGGCGCCGACGTCGAGGCCGATGGGATCGGCGACATGCCGTGCATGTCGAAGGCCTTCGATCCGACGGGCGAGATGCGCGACTACGTGCTCGGTCCCGGCGCCAAAATTCCCTCCCGCCCCGTGCTCGCCAAAGGGCGCGTCCGCTACGTGGGCGATGCGGTCGCGCTCGTCATCGCCGAGGCGCTCGACCAGGCGCGCGATGCGGCCGAGCTTATCGAGGTTTCCTACGAGCCCTTGCCGGCGGTCGGCGGGGCGGCAGATGCGATGGACGACGGCGCCCCTCGCATCTGGGAGAACTGGCCGAGCAACATAGCGTTCGAGTGGCACAACGGTGACCGAGAGGCGGTCGATGCCGCGCTGAAGGCGGCCGCCCGCGTGGTCGTCGTCGACCTCGTCAACAACAGGGTCAACGCCAACCCAATCGAGCTGCGGGCGGCGGTCGGCGACTATAACGCCGAGGGACAATGCTTCACGCTCTATGTCGGCTGCCAGAGCCCGCACATCCTGCGTAGCCTGCTGGCGGGCGACATCTTCCGCGTGGCCACGGAGCGGGTAAACGTCATCAGCCGCGACGTCGGCGGCGGCTTCGGCATGAAATACACGCTCTACCCGGAGTACGCGCTCACCCTATGGGCGTCGCGGCGGGTGGGGCGCCCGGTCAAGTGGACCAGCGACCGCAGCGAAGCCTTCGTGAGCGACGCGCACGGGCGCGATCACGTCACGCGCATGCATCTCGGCCTCGATGCCGAGGGTCGCTTCCTCGGCATGCGCGCCGAGGTGACGGCCAACATGGGGGCGTACTACTCGAACCTCGGGCCGGCAATCCCGACGGTCGAGGGCGAGCATATCCAAACCACGGTCTACACTACGCCAGCCGTCTATACCCGTGTGCGCGGGGTCTTCACCAACACGGTGCCCGTGGACGCCTACCGCGGCGCCGGCCGGCCCGAGCTCAACTATCGCGCCGAGCGCCTGATCGACGTGGCGGCGCGCGAGCTCGGCCTCGACCCCGGCCGGTTGCGCGAACGGAACTTCGTGCCAGCCGCGGCCATGCCCTTCACCAACGCATCCGGCGCGACCTTCGACAGCGGCGATTTCGCGGGCAACGCGAAACAGGCCAGGACGGCGGCCGCGTGGGACGACATCGAGGCGCGCCGCCGCGAGGCGCGCGGCCGCGGCAAGCTCCGCGGCATCGGCATGTCGTATTACATCGATGAGTGCGCGGGACCGCTGCTCGGCGGTGAGGAAGCCGTGATTCGTTTCGAGGACGACGACACGGTGAGCGCGTTCGTCGGCGGCAATGCCACGGGTCAGGGGCACGAGACCGCGTTCGCGCAGATCCTGAGCGAGGCCCTCGGTGTGCCGTTCGAGAGCGTCAACCTGCGCCAGGCCGACCTCGAGCACATCACCGAAACCATCGGCCAAGGCGGCTCGCGCACGGTGCTGGTGTGCGGCACGGCGATTAGCCGCGCGGCCGACGACGCCATCGCCAAGGGCAAGGACCTCGCCGCCGATCTCCTCGAGGTCGCGGCCCAGGACCTCGAGTACAGCGAGGGCCGTTACACTATCGTCGGCAGCGACCGGTCGGTGACACTGTTCGAGGTCGCCGCGGCTTACCGAGCCGAAGCGCGCGAAGGCCCCGGCGCGCTCACCGGTGCCGGTGAGTTCACGCCCGGCGAGGCGAACTTTCCTAACGGCTGCCACGTTTGCGAAGTCGAGGTCGATCGCGACACCGGGGCGGTCGAGATCGTCGACTATGTCGTCGTCGATGACTTCGGCCGCGTGATCAACCCGTTGTTGCTCGCCGGGCAGATCCACGGCGGTATCGCGCAGGGCGCCGGGCAGGCGTTGTGGGAGCACGCCGTCTACGACGGCGCCGGCCAGCTCCTGTCGGCGAGTTTCATGGACTACTGCATGCCGCGCGCCTCGGACCTGCCCATGCTCGACACGAGCTGGCGGGAGATTCTGTGTCGCACGAATGCGCTCGGCATGAAGGGCGCGGGCGAGGCCGGCACGATCGGGGCACCGGCCGCGGTCATCAACGCGGTCGTCGATTCCCTGGCCGAGTTCGGGGTGACCCACATCGACATGCCGGCGACGCCGGAGCGCGTGTGGCGCGCGATCACGGGGGCGCCCGGCCGCCGATCCGTTCCCGGTTGAGGCCCGTCGTCCTCCGCACGAACCGGTGCGCGACGAACGCACCGTCGCACAAGGGATGCGCGCCCCTTGAAACGTTCCACGTTCGTTCCTAAGTACCTACGGAGGCAGAGGCGCCCCGACTCATTCATGCGGGAGCCCTACTCTTCAGGCTAGCGTAGGGTCAATTCGAGCGCCGGTCGCGCAAGGCTAACGCGCGCGATGCGCATTCTCTCACGGAGGAAGACCATCGTGCTGAACCTCGCGCCGGAAGACGGCTTGTCCGGCTACTTTCGAAGGATCGACAAATACCCGCTGCTGAGCGCCGAGCGGGAGCGCGAGCTCGCGCGCCGCTGGCGCCAGCGCAAAGATGCGCGCGCCGGTGAGCTGCTCACCGGCAGCCACCTCCGCCTCGTCGTCAAGATCGCCAGGGGCTTCACCGGCTACGACGTGCCTTTCGCCGACCTCATCTCCCAGGGCAACCTCGGCCTCATGCAGGCCGCGCACAAGTTCGAGCCGGCGCGCGGCGTCCGCTTCGCCACGTACGCCACCTGGTGGATTCGCGCCGCCATTCTCGAGTACGTGATGCGCTCCGCCTCGATGGTTCGTCTCGCCACCACGGCGCGCCAGAAAAAGCTCTTCTTCAACCTACGACGCCTGAAGGCGGCCCGCGGCGAGCTCGCCGAGCACGGCATGTCCGCCGAGTCGGCAACGTCGATTGCCCATGAGGTTGGCGCCAGCGAGGCCGAGGTCCTGGCTATGAATGCCCGACTGAGCGGCGGCGATTCCTCGCTTAATGTGACCCTGGGCGGCGACGGGGGCGCCATGTGGCAGGACCTGCTCGTCGACGAAGCCGCGGACCCGGAGGCGCAGCTCGCGGAGCGCGACGAGCTCGCGAAGCGGCGCGCTCTGCTGTCGGGCGCGCTCAGGAATCTGACCGAGCGCGAGCGCGACATCGTGGGTCAGCGTCGCTTGGCCGAGGACCGGCCTACCCTCGAGACCCTGGGCCAGAAGTACAACGTCTCGCGCGAGCGCATCCGCCAGATCGAGGAGGAAGCGGTGGCCAAGGTCGGCCGCGCGGTGCGCGCCGCCGCCGTCCACTAGGGACGAACAAAACGCCGCGGCGAACCCGCATATCCCGTGGAGGGCGCCGGTTGTGGCTGGAATCAGGGGTCGAGGGGGCGGCGCGTGATCGCTAAAGGTAAAGTGATCACGGATTCATGGCCGTTTGAAACTACCGGGGCTTCTGTGGTCGTGTCCCAGGACGTGGTGTAGGAGTTGTTGGAGCCTCTGGTAGCTGTGGGTAGGCGGCTTGCCGTAGCGACCGCCGAGAGTCTGGCGTAGGCAAGCCGGCTATCCACAGCGGAGGCCATCGCGGTTCCGGTTTAGGGTTGGGCTAGTGCAAACCAACCTGACCCGAAGGAGAACCACGATGACCCAGGACATGATGACCCTGCGCGCGCTTTTGGAGAAGAGCTCCGATGCCGATCTGCTTTGCGAGATGATCGGCTTCACGGCCGAGCGGCTGATGGCACTGGAGGTTGAGGGCCTGACCGGCGCCGGGCACGGCGAGCGCTCGGCGGATCGTATCACCCATCGCAACGGCTACCGCGACCGGTCCTGGGAGACGCGGGCCGGCACGGTCGAGCTGAAGATCCCGAAGCTGAGGAAGGGAAGCTACTTCCCGGGCTTCCTGGAGCCGCGGCGGATGGCCGAGAAGGCGCTGGCTGCGGTGATCCAGGAGGCCTACATCCAGGGGGTGTCGACCCGCTCGGTCGACGATCTGGTTCAGGCGATGGGGATGTCGGGCGCCTCCAAGAGCCAGGTCTCCAGGCTGTGCGGCGAGATCGACGATAAGGTCAACGGCTTCCTCGATCGACCGCTGGAGGGCGACTGGCCCTATCTGTGGCTCGACGCCACCTACGTGAAGGTGCGCCAGACCGGACGCATCGTCTCGGTCGCGGTGACCGTGGCTGTGGCCGTCAACGACCAAGGCCGCCGCGAGGTCCTGGGCGTGGCGATCGGCGCGTCGGAGGCCGAGACCTTCTGGACCGAGTTCCTGCGCTCGCTGGCCCGGCGCGGGCTGCGCGGCGTGAAGCTGGTGATCTCCGACGACCACAAGGGCCTGAAGGCCGCCGCGACCCGGATCCTCGGCGCCACATGGCAGCGCTGCCGCGTGCACTTCGCCCGCAACCTGCTGGCCCATGCCGGCCGCCAGGGCCGGCGCGTCGTCTCCGCCTTCGCCCAGGAGGACGCCGACAGCGCGAAGGTCCAGTGGCGCCAGGTCGCCGACCAGCTCAGGCCCAAGGTGCCCAAGCTGGCAGTTCTCATGGACGAAGCCGAGCACGACGTCCTCGCCTACATGAGCTTCCCCAGGGAGCACCGCCAGAAATTGCACTCCACAAACCCGATCGAACGGCTCCATGCCGAGGTCAAGCGTCGCACCAACGTCGTCGGTATCTTTCCCAACGAAGCCGCCATCACACGGCTCGTCGGCGCCATCCTTCTCGAGCAGAACGACGAGTGGGCCGTCTCAAGGAGATACATGACGCTGGAATCCATCGCTCCGCTGAGCGATGGTGTCCCCATCACGCTGCCCACCGTGGCAGCCTGAACGTCCCGGCCCTACCCGCCGGGAGCCGCGTAGAGCGCAACGCTCTTACACCACTCCGCGGGACACGATCGCTTCTGTCTCCCACGGCGCAATCATCACTTCTTCTTCCTTGCGAAAATCACGTCCCAGTTATCCCTGTAAGCCTTGGAAATCGGCTTCTGGCGCTCGCCCCGACTGTAGCCCGAGGGTGAGCGGCCAGCCGCCTCGCCGCCGTCGGCGTTGGCTGGATCCGCGCCAGAAGCGCCCTTGCCCTTGCGAGCGCCCTCGTCCTTGCCCTTTGAGGGAGTCTCCTTGCTTGGAGCAGGGCTCGTTTCTTTCTTATCGTCGCCGGCCACTATCCCTCCCCACAAACACCCAAACGATCAAATGGCGGAGGGGGTGGGATTCGAACCCACGACACGCTTGCGGCGTGTACACGCTCTCCAGGCGTGCGCCTTAGACCACTCGGCCACCCCTCCGTGCTCGCGCCCGCCGCGCCGGCGCCGGCCACCTCCAGCCCCTCGCGCGCGCCGGCACCGAGACCGGCACTATAGTCACGCCTCGCGTGATTGCAATTTCGAGCGGGCATTGCCTCGCCGCCACAACAGGTTACTCTAGGGCCAGGCCGGCCTGGGCGGGGGACCATGATCGTCGGACGCATTCTCGGCTTGTTGTTCATCGCGGCCGCGGTCGTCGCCGTCGGCTGGGATCTCGTCGGGTGGATCAACACCGGCGCCTATCAGGGGATGGCGCTCGGCAGCCTGTGGTACACGATCGACGTCGGCAGCCTCAATTTCAGCCAAGCGGTGATCCAGCGCTACGTCCACCCGGCGGTCTGGGACCCGGCGATCGCGACCGTATTGCTGTGGCCGGCGTGGGCCGTCTTCGCCGGCCTCGGGCTCATCCTCGTCGTCGCGTTTCGCCGGCGTCAGCGCCGTCGTCGCCGGCGGCACTGAGGCAGCCTTACCCGGGACCGCGGTCGCCCGCCTTGAGGGCCGCGAGAAAAGCCTCCTGCGGGATATCGACTCTGCCGACGCTGCGCATGCGCTTCTTTCCCGCCTTCTGCTTCTCGAGCAGCTTGCGCTTGCGCGTGACGTCGCCGCCGTAGCACTTGGCGAGGACGTCCTTCCTGAGCGCGCTCACCGTTTCGCGGGCGATGACGCGTCCGCCGATCGCGGCCTGGATCGCGATCCGGAAGAGCTGGCGCGGGATCAGCTCCTTGAGACGCTCACAGATGGCCCGCGCCCGCGCTTCGGCGCGTCGGCGCTGGACGATGCTGGCCAAAGCGTCGACCGGCTCGCCGTTGACCAGGATCGAGACCTTGACGAGATCGCCCGCGACGTAGTCGTCGATCTGGTAATCGAAGCTCGCGTAGCCCCGGCTTGCGGACTTGAGGCGGTCGTAGAAGTCGAACACGACCTCGTTGAGCGGCAGGCGGTAGACGACCAGTGCGCGCTTGCCGGCATAGGTGAGCTCGGCCTGGATACCGCGACGCTCCTCGCACAGCTGGAGGACGGCGCCGAGATAGGGGTCGGGTGTGAGGATCGTCGCCCGGATCCACGGCTCCTCGATTCGGACGATTCGCGTCGGATCGGGCATGTCGACCGGATTGTGCAGCTCGATCGTTTCGCCGTTGGTGAGTGCTATTCGATAAACCACGCTCGGCGCCGTGGCCACGAGATCGAGATCGAACTCGCGGTGCAGCCGTTCCTCGACGATTTCGAGGTGGAGGAGGCCGAGAAAGCCGCAGCGAAAGCCCAGGCCGAGCGCGGCCGAGGTCTCCGGCTCGTACTCGAAGCTCGCGTCGTTGAGGCGCAGCTTGGCGAGGCTCTCGCGCAGGCGCTCGAAATCGGCTGCATCCTCGGGGTAGAGGCCGGCAAAGACGACCGGGCGGCTCGGCCTGAAGCCGGGCAGCGCAGCCTCCGCCGGGTTGCGCTCGTCGGTCAGGGTGTCGCCGACGCGGGTGTCGGCCACGGCCTTGATGCCGGCGGTGACGAAGCCGATTTCGCCGGGCCCGAGCTCGTCCACGGTCTCCGGCTTGGGCGTGAAGATGCCGACGCGCTCGACCACGTGGCGGCTCCCGGCGGCCATCATGTTGACGCGCATGCCGCGCCGGAAAATGCCGTCGCGCACGCGCAGCAGGATGACGACGCCGAGATAGGGGTCGTACCAGCTATCGACGAGCAGCGCCGTCGGCGGTGCCTCGCGCGCGCCGCCGGGCGGCGGCACCCGTGCGACCAACGCCTCCAGCACCTCGGGCACGCCGGCGCCGGTCTTGGCCGAGACGAGTAGCGCGCCCTCGGCGTCGAGCCCGATGACCTCGTCGATCTGGCGCCGGACCCGCTCCGGCTCGGACGCCGCGAGGTCGATCTTGTTGAGGGCGACGATAATCTCGTGATTGACGTCGATCGCCTGATA
The DNA here is from genome assembly GCA_965261735.1 of Alphaproteobacteria bacterium. GTDB lineage: Bacteria > Pseudomonadota > Alphaproteobacteria > SHVV01 > SHVV01. The sequence goes on along the minus strand of OZ253470.1, from coordinate 1,781,198 downwards.
GACGTTGGCGAGGGTCTGAGCCTCGACGCCCTGGCTCGCATCGACGAGCAGCAGCGAGCCCTCGCAGGCGGCGAGCGAGCGGTTGACCTCGTAGGCGAAATCGACGTGGCCCGGCGTGTCCATCAGGTTGAGGCAGTAGGTCTCGCCGTCGGCCGCGGTGTAGGTGAGGCGCACGGTCTGGGCCTTGATGGTGATGCCGCGCTCGCGCTCGAGCTCCATCGAATCGAGCACCTGGGCCTTCATCTCGCGCGCCGACAGCCCGCCACAGGCCTCGATCAGCCGGTCGGCCATCGTCGATTTGCCATGATCGATGTGCGCGATGATGGCGAAGTTGCGGATATGCGACGGGTCGGTCATGCAATTGCGCTACAGGGGCGGTGAGACGAACTCACAGCGTTTTGCTGGCTTTGCCGTTGCCACAGCCAATTCCGGTATGAACCACGCTAGCCGCGCAGACTTCCGCCCGTCGCCTTGGCGACGGCGACCACGATCTTTTGTGCGACCGCGTCGATGTCGCTGTCGGTGAGGGTGCGCTCGGAGGGCTCGAGACGGACGCTGAGCGCGATCGACTTCTTGCCCACCCCGATGCCGTCGCCCCGGTAGACGTCGAACACGTCGACCTCGCGGACGAGCGCTTTGTCGGCACCCTTGACCGCGCGTATGACCGCGGCCGCCGCGATCCCTTCGTCGAGCACGAACGCGAAATCGCGCTCGACCACGGGCAGGTCGACGACGTCGAGCCGGGGCCGGGTGTGCCCGGCGCGCGCGCGGCCCGCGGGCACCGAATCGAGGAACGCCTCGAAGCCGACCAGCGGACCCTTGACGTCGATGGCGCGTAGCACGGCGGGGTGCACCTCGCCGAACGCGGCAAGCGAGGTCTTGGGGCCGAGCTTGAGGACGCCCGAGCGGCCCGGGTGAAACCAGGCGGGCGCCCCGCGGCCGACCTCGAGGCTGGACACCAGGGCGCCGTAGGCCTCGAGCGCCGCGAGTGCGTCGGCTTTGGCATCGAACGCATCGACGTTGCGGGCGCCACGCGCCCAGTGTCGCGGCGCGGCCTCGCCCGAGCGTACCGCGGCGGCGGCCGTCGACTGCCCCTGTGGCGTGTCGTCGGCATACACGGGCCCGACCTCGAACAGGGCCACATCGCGGGCCCCGCGGTCGATGTTGCGCCCGGCCGCAGCGATGAGGTTGGGCAGCAGGCTCGGCCGCATGGCATCGAGGTCGGCGCTGATCGGGTTGGCGAGGCGGAGGTGGTCGCTCGCGCCGCCGAACAGGTCGGCTTGGGCCGCGGGCAGAAACGACCAGGTCACCGCCTCGACGAGACCGCGCTCGGCGAGCGCGCGGCGCGCGTGACCGCGGCGGCGCGCGGTGCCCGAGACGATCGGCCGGGCCACCGCGTCGCGGCGCGTGAGCGCCACCTCGGGGACATGCCCATAGCCGTGCAGGCGCACCACCTCTTCGACGAGGTCGGCCTCGCCCTCGATGTCGCCGCGCCACGAGGGCACGGCCACGCGCAACGCCTCGGCCTCGGTCGTGACCCCGAAGCCGAGCGCACCCAAGAGGCGTACCGTGTCGTCCTCGGGCAGGTCGATGCCGCCGAGATGGTGGATGCGCGAGGGCCGGAGCGCGATATCGCGGCGCCAGTCGGGCTCGGCGCCGGCCGCCACCAGAGCGCTCGGCTCACCGCCGCACAGGGCCAGCGCGAGGCGTGTGCCCGCTTCCATGCCCTCGTAAACGAAAGCAGGGTCGACGCCGCGCTCGAAGCGGTAGCGCGCGTCGCTCTCGATGTTGAGCTTGCGGCCTGTCATCGCCGTGCGCACGGGATCGAACAGCGCCGCCTCGATGAACACGTTGCGGGTCGCCTCGGTGCAGCCCGAGGAGGTTCCGCCGATGACCCCGCCGAGCCCGAGCACGCCGTCGTCGTCGGCGATCACGGTCATCTCGTCGTCGAGCGTGTAGTCCTTGTCGTTGAGCGCGGCCAGCGTCTCGCCCGCGCGCGACAGGCGGACGTGAATGCCTCCGGCCAGGGTATCGGCGTCGAAGACGTGGAGCGGCCGGCCGAGATCGAGGGTGATGAAGTTCGTCATGTCGACGAGGGCCGAGATCGGCCGCAGGCCGACCGCCCGCAGCCGGTCGGCGAGCCAGCGCGGGCTCGGCCCGTTGGTGACCCCGCGCAAATAGCGGCCGACGAACAGCGGACACGCGTTCTCGGCGCCCGGTGTCCGCGCGAGGCGCACGCCGACGGGGCTCGTGAACCCACCGTCCACGGCCTCGTTGACGAGCGGCTTGAGGGTGCCGAGGCCGGCCGCGGCGAGGTCTCGGGCGATGCCGCGCGCGCCCAGGCAGTCGGGCCGGTTCGGCGTCACGGTGACGTCGATGACCGGATCGTCGAGGCCGAGGGACCTGGCGAAGGGCTCGCCCACGGCCGCATCCTCGGGCAGCTCGATGATGCCGGCATGGTCCTCGCCGAGCCCCATCTCGCGCTCGGAGCACAACATGCCGTGGCTGTCCTGGCCGCGGATGCGCGCCTTTTTCAGCACCATGCCGGTGCCGGGGAGGGTAGTGCCGGGCGCGGCGAACACGCCCTTCATCCCAGTCCGAGCGTTGGGCGCGCCGCACACGACCTGAACGGAGCGCGCGCCCGTATCGACGGTGCACAGGGTCAGCTTGTCGGCGTCGGGGTGGGGATGCGCATCAACGACGCGGGCGACGGTGAAGGGGTTGAGGTCGCGAGCACGGTCGATGACCTCCTCGACCTCGAGGCCGAGCTCGGTGAGGCGGTCGACGATCTCGCGCACGCCGGCACGCGTCTCCAGGTGCTCCGCGAGCCACGCCAAGGTGAACTTCATCGCCCCAGCCCCTGGGACAGCGTCGGTACGTCGAGGGCGAGAAAGCCGTAGTGGCGCAGCCACCTGAGGTCGCTCTCGAAGAAGGCGCGCAGGTCGGGGATGCCGTATTTCAGCATGGCGACGCGATCGACGCCGAGGCCGAAGGCGAAGCCCTGATACTCGCTCGGGTCGAGGCCGACATGCTCGAGTACCCGCGCGTGGACCATGCCGCAGCCGAGAATCTCGAGCCAGTCCTCGCCCTCACCGATCCTGAGCTCACCGCCGCGATAGGCGCAGCCGATGTCGAGCTCGGCCGAGGGCTCGGTGAATGGAAAGTAGCTCGGCCGAAAGCGCATGCGCAGGTCGTCGATTTCGAAGAACGCGCGCGCGAACTCGAACAGGCATCCCTTGAGGTGGCCCATATGGCTCGAGCGGTCGATCAACAGGCCCTCGACCTGGTGGAACATCGGCGTGTGAGTCTGATCGGAATCGCAGCGGTAGGTGCGCCCCGGCACGATGATGCGGTGCGGCGGCGGCTCGGCCCGCATGACGCGGATCTGCACCGGCGAGGTGTGGGTACGCAGCAGCATGCGCCCGCCGTCGGCCTTCTCGGGAAAATAGAACGTGTCGTGCATCTGGCGCGCGGGATGCTCGGGAGGGATGTTGAGGGCGGTGAAGTTGTGGAAATCGTCCTCGATGTCGGGTCCCTCGGCGATGGTGAAGCCCATGTCGGCGAAGATCGCGGCGATCTCGTCGAAGACCTGGCTCACGGGATGGATACGCCCGCTCGCCTCGGGCCGCACCGGCAGGGTCACGTCCACGCTCTCGCGGGCGAGGCGGGCCTCGAGCTCGACCGCCTCGAGCGCGGCGCGGCGCTCGCCGAGGCTCGCGCTCACGCGCTCCTTGATGTCGTTGAGGGCCTGTGCGCGCTCTTTTCGGGCCTCGGCCTCCATGGCGCCGAGTCCGCGCATCAGTGTGGTGAGCGTCCCCTTGCGCCCGAGAGCGGCGACGCGCGCGCGCTCCAAAGCTTCGAGATCGGCCGCCGCGGCAATGTCTGCCGCGATGCCGCGTTCAAGTTCAGATAAGTGCTGCATCGCTGCGCTCACGAGAAAGAGGGCCAACGGCGGCGGCCCCCTAGGAGCGTGCGCCGTAGAAGTTTTGATGTTGGGCGATTGGCGCGCGGCCGCCGGAGAGGTGGGATTTTGGCCCGAGTGTGGATATCTGGCCCGCCCGACTCTGGGATGGAAATCCCAGACCGGAAGGCCGGAAGGGAAGAGATTCGCGTTTCATACGCGGTCGATGGGCACTGCGCGCCCCGGATCAAGTGCGTTGGCAGGCCAGCACCTGCCTCAGCACGTGGCCACCGTCCCCATCCGCTTGATGTTCAACGCCAAGCACACGAGGTCCCACTCGCCGCGCACCTTCGCCAAGCCTCGCAGGCTGAATCGTCGGAATCCGAGCACCTCCTTGATCCACCCGTTCGGCGCCTCCGAGAGCCACTTGCGTTGCGCGTACCGGGCTTTGCCCGCGGGGCTCGCCAGTTTCTCACCCATGCGGTGCGTGGCAGGGAGCCGGGCCGGGTCGACCGCCACCTGGGACTTGCCTTCACGCCCCAGCGCTACGTGCGCGTCGATGCCGCGATCTTCCAGCTCCAACAGATCCGGCTCGTTGCAGTAGCCCGCATCGGCCAGTACCACCGCAGGCTCGACCCCAAACGTCTCGTTGATCTCGTCGAGCATCCCCACCAGCTGACCCTGGTCGCTGGCCTGTGGCCCCACCTGAGTCGCGACGATGATCTGGTGCTCCCCATCGACCGCCATCTGCGCGTTGTAGCACTGCTGGAACCCCTCGCTGCTGGTCTTCATGATCTGGCTCTCGGGATCGGTGAAATTGCTCTGCGCCTTCGGCTCGGGCTCGCCGTAGGCCCGCTTGTAAGGCCGCCCGCCCCGGGGATTGCGGTCCTGCCCCGGCTCGCGCCCGCGCTCATCGTCGCGCCCGCGTTGCGCCGCCTCCAAACGCGCTTTGGCTGCCTGGATCGCCGCCAGGCGCTTCTCCCTGCGTTGCAACTCCTCGGGCAACTCGTCGCCCCGGAAATCCTCGCCCCAACGCTCGTCTTCTTCGGCGTCCACCATCCCCGCCGTCGTCAGCAGCGCCTCGATCTCCGCCTGCAAGCGAGCCGCCTCTTTGCCCATCCGCTCATAGCTCATCGCCTTGCGCTTGCTCGCGTTCGCTCGCACCTTCGTCCCGTCGACCGAGAGCTTGCCGAACCGCGCCAGTCCCATCTCGCGCGCCACCTGCACCACCCCCACAAACAGCTCGCTGAACTCCGCCAGATGTCGGCGTCGGAACTCACATACCGTGCGATGTTGCGGGAAGTTGCCCGCCGCGAGCATCCTAAACGCTACATCCTCCTCCAGCTTCCTCGCCACCGCGCGCGAGGAGAATGTGCCCGTCGCGTAGGCATAGATCAGCACCTTGACCATCATCGACGGCTCGTAGGGGGCGTTGCGTCGACCGTCCCCCTCGTAGGGCGCATAGAACGCCGTCAAGTCCAGTGCATCGACCACATCGCTGACGTGATGAGCCAGGTGCCCTGGGGAAACCCACTCCTGCAAGTCCGGCGGCAAAAGCAAGGGTTGGTCCGGCTGGTAGGCACGAAACGTGGTCGGCATCGGGAGTTCCCACACGCAACTGGCGTATCGGATCATACTTCCCCCTGCGCAAATCCACCCACAACCCGTCCGCTATCAACTTTGCCGCGCGGACCTTTCTGCGGCGCACGCTCCTAGCATTGCGTTACCGGACGAGGGCCGGGGTCAGACAGCCTTGCCGAGGGCCTCGCGCGCCTGATCGGCCAGGCTCTTGAAGGCCTCAGGTTCGCGCACCGCGAGGTCGGCCAGGATCTTGCGGTCGACCTCGACGCCGGCGCGGCTGAGGCCGTTCATAAATCGGCCGTAGGTGAGGCCGTTGTCGCGCGCCGCCGCGTTGATGCGCTGAATCCACAACGCCCGGAAGGTGCGCTTGCGCGCGCGCCGGTCGCGGTAGGCGTATTGCAGTCCCTTCTCGACGCGCTCGATGGCGATGCGGAAGGCGGCATGCGCGCGGCCGCGATAGCCCTTGGCGCGCCCCAGCACCTTCTTGTGACGGGCATGGCTGGTAACGCCCCGCTTGACCCGTGCCATCGTCCTGCCTCAGCCGTAGGGAATGAAGCGGCGTACGATCTTGGCGTCGCTCGCCGCCATCACCGTGGTGCCGCGCTTGTTGCGGATCTGCTTGTTGGTGAGCTTGATCATGCCGTGGCGCTTGCGGGCGTGGTTGCGCCGCACCTTGCCGCTGGCAGTGAGCGAGAAGCGCTTCTTGGCGCCGCTTTTCGTCTTGAGCTTGGGCATGAGCTTGCGACTGGCCCGCTGGGCGCTGGTAAAGGGTTTTGTCCGGTCGCCCAAGGGGCGCCGAGGCGTGGGTTATAGCGAGTGCCCCACGGAATCGCAAGGCACGCTCACCGTGCTCAGCGGATCGGAAGATCGAGCTCGATGATGTGGTGCCCTGTTCTGCAGTCCCTGTCGGTCGACCGGCACTCGCCTATGTGCGAGTCGAACCGCTCGGTCGTCACGGGCAACAGTACGTCACCGGCGGGGAAGTGTGTGTCTTAACAGAGTGTTCGTTTTAAAGTGTTAATATGAACACCTACTCAGATGTATGGGTGTTACATGCTTGGTCCATCACCGCACGATGACGATCTCGCCTCGGGGCTCGGCCGCTTCGGCCTGGCCGAGGACGACACCGCCATGCTCGCCGAGATGTTTCGCATGATGGGCGATGCGAGCCGGCTGCGGATCATCCTCACCTGCCTCGCCGCGCCGGTGGCCGTCGGCGAGATCGCCAGCCGGCTCAGGCTCTCGCCCTCGCTCGTGAGCCACCATCTGCGGCTGCTGCGCTCGGCGCGCATCCTGCGCGCCGAGCGCCGTGGCAAGCAGGTCTTCTATTCCGCCGCCGATGCCCATATCAGCCGCGTCGTCGCCGACATGGTCGCCCACGCCATCGAGCGCGAGCCCGAGGTGGACGAGGCCTAGATGGAGGCCCACCCCGCGGTCGCCGCCGGCGGCTATCGCCGCATCCTGTGGGCGGTACTGGCGATCAACGCGGCGATGTTCGTCATCGAGGGCAGCGCCGGCCTGGGCGCCGGATCGGTCTCGCTGCAGGCCGACTCGCTCGACTTCATGGGCGACGCGGTGAACTACGCCCTGGCGCTGTTCGTGCTCGGCCGGACGATTCGCTGGCGCGCCGGCGCCGCGCTCGCCAAGGCCGCGGCCATGGTCGTGTTCGGATTATGGGTGCTGGGCAGCGCGCTCTACCACGCGCTCACCGGTGGCGTGCCCAGCGCCCTCGTCATGGGCGGCGTCGGCACCCTCGCGCTCGTCGCCAACGTCACCTGCGCGCTGCTGTTGTTTCGCTACCGCCAGGGCGACGCCAACATGCGCTCGGTGTGGCTGTGCACGCGCAACGACGCGTTCGGCAATATCGCGGTGGTGGTCGCGGCGAGCGGCGTTCTGGCGAGCGGAACGCTGTGGCCCGACCTCGCGGTCGGCCTGCTGCTCGCCGGCCTCGCACTGTTCAGCGCCCTCGAGATCGCGCGCCAGGCCTTAGGCGAGATTAGGAGCGCCCCGCGCGCCGCCGCGTAGCCGGGCCCTCGCGCCCGGCAGCCCGTTCGCCGTTTCTTTACCCGTTGCGCGCTACAACAAATGCCTCAACGGCAAGGACGACGGCGATGACCTACGATGTCTCGGTGCAGCTTGTGACGAGCGTCATCAAGCAGGCAATCCGCAATGCCGACGGCGCGGTCGCGCTGGAGGCGTTGAAGGAGGCCCGCGCGGTGGCCGAGCAAGTCGGCGCCGGCGCGGCGCCTGCCAACGGAAGCCGCGCCGTCGATATCAGCGCTTAGGGCTAGGCTTCGTCGGGGTCGAGCCCGCGCGGGCCCCGGCCCCCAGGGCCGTGGCGCGCCTCAACGCGGCGACATCACCATCGTCATGAGCCGGCCTTCCATCCTGGGGAATTGCTCGATCTTGGCCTGCTCGTCGAGGTCCTCGCGGATGCGCTCCAGGACCTTCATGCCAAGGTCGGGGTGGAGCATTTCGCGGCCGCGGAAGCGGATGGTCACCTTGACCTTGTCGCCCTCGTCCAGGAACCTGAGCATCAAGCGCATCTTGGTATCGTAATCATGGCCGTTGATGCCCGGCCGCATCTTGATTTCCTTGACCTCGATATTCTTCTGCTTCTTGCGGGCGACCGCGGCCTTCTTCTGGGCCTCGTACTTGAATTTCCCGTAATCAAGCAGCTTGCATACCGGCGGCTCGGCGGTGGGCGACACCTCGACCAGGTCAAGCCCGGTCTCCTCGGCGCGCCGCAGGGCCTCTTCCGTCTCGACGACGCCCACCATGTTGCCGCGATGGTCAATGAGGCGCACGCTCGGCACCGCAATTTCGGTGTTGACCTTGGGGCCCTTGGTGGGGGGAGGCGCTGCGAAGGGTCTTCTTGCTATCTAGGTCTTCCTTTCTGCTGCGGGCGTTGGACGCACGCGCCGCTCGGCTGCCCTCAGCCGCCCTGCGCTCGTGAGCCTACGACTGCTTACTTACCGGGCCGCTAACGTGCGGTGCGGTGGATTCGAGCGCGAGTCTAGCCACTGCCTCGTCGAGCGCAAGGACTTCTTGCCCCTCGGAGCCGAGGCGGCGCACCGACACCGTGCCCTCGGCCGCCTCGCGCTTGCCGATCGCGATGAGCACCGGCACCTTGGCCAGCGAGTGCTGCCGCACCTTGTAGCCGATTTTCTCGTTCGAAAGGTCGAGCTCGACCCGCAGCCCCTCGGCGGCCAGGCGCTCGGCCACGACCCGCGCAAAGGCGTCGCCCTCGCGGGTGATCGTCGCCACCACCGCCTGCAGCGGCGCGAACCAAAGCGGGAAATGCCCGGCATAGTGCTCGATCAGAATGCCGATGAAGCGTTCGAGCGAGCCCAGGATGGCACGGTGCAGCATGACCGGCCGATGGCGTGCGCCGTCCTCGCCGACGTAGGTCGCGTCGAGCCGCTCGGGCAGCACGAAATCGACCTGCAGCGTGCCGCACTGCCAGTCGCGGCCGATGGCGTCGCGCAACACGAACTCGAGCTTGGGGCCGTAGAAGGCGCCTTCGCCGGGATTGCGCTCGCAGGCGATACCGCTCTCGTCGACGGCCGCTTCGAGGGCGGCTTCGGCCCGATCCCAGGTTGCGTCGCTCCCGGCCCGCACCGGCGGGCGGTCGGCATAGCGCACGATCACGTCGGTAAAGCCGAAATCCGCGTAGACGCTCATCAAGAGATCGCAGAACGCCTTGGTCTCGGCGTTGATCTGGTCCTCGGTGCAGAAGATGTGGGCGTCGTCCTGGGTGAAATGGCGGACCCGCAGGAGGCCGTGCAGCGCGCCCGAGGGCTCGTTGCGGTGGCACGAGCCGAATTCGGCCATACGCAGGGGTAGGTCGCGGTAGCTGTGCAGCTGCTGGCGGAAGATCTGGACGTGGCACGGGCAGTTCATCGGCTTGAGCGCGTACACCTTGTTCTCGGCCTTGGTGGTGTACATGTGCTCGCCGAACTTCTCCCAGTGCCCGGAGTCCTCCCACAGGCTGCGGTCGAGGAGCTCGGGCGTGCGCACCTCGACATAGCCCGCCTCCGCCAGCCGGCGTCGGACATAGCCTTCGAGGGTGAGGTACAGCGTCCACCCCTTGGGGTGCCAGAACGCCATGCCCGGCGCTTCTTCCTGCTGATGGAACAGATCCATCTCGCGGCCGAGCTTGCGGTGGTCGCGGCGCTCGGCCTCGGCGATCCGCGTGAGGTACGCGCCGAGCTCGGCCTCGTCTCGCCACGCCGTGCCGTAGATGCGCTGGAGCATGGCGTTGCGCGAATCGCCGCGCCAATAGGCGCCGGCCAGCTTGACGAGCTTGAACGCGTGGCCGAGCGCCCCCGTCGAGGGCAGGTGCGGCCCGCGGCACAGATCGACGAAGGCGCCCTGGCGATAGAGGCTGATGGCCTCGCCGCTCGGCAGGTCGGCGATGATTTCCGCCTTGTAGTCCTCGCCCATTCCCTTGAACAGCGCGATCGCCTCGTCGCGGTCCCATACCTCGCGGGCGATCGGCTCGCCGTGGTCGACGATCTCGTGCATGCGCGCCGCGATGCGCTCGAGGTCCTCGGGCTTGAAGGGTTCCTCACGCGCGAAGTCGTAAAAGAAGCCGTCCTCGATCACCGGGCCGATGGTGATCTGGGTGTCCGGATAGAGCTCCTTCACGGCCTCGGCCATGACGTGGGCGGCGTCGTGGCGCAGCAGGTCGAGCGCGTCGGCGTCGCGCCGGGTCACGATGGCGATGGCAGCATCGCCCTCGATCGGACGGCTCAGGTCGCGCAGCTCGCCATCGACGCGGATCGCGAGCGCCGCCTTGGCGAGGCCGGGGCCGATGTCGGCGGCGACATCCGAGCCCGTCACCGGTGAGTCGTAATTGCGGACGCTGCCGTCCGGCAATGTGATCGCGACCATGTCGGCTGCAAGCATGGGACGCCACCTTCGGACGCCTGCGGGATCAGGAAAACGCGCGCAAGGTAGCCCCTTTGGCCCCCCTGTCAAGGCGCCGCAGCGGCGGTGAATGTTTCGGCGCTCGAATCGGGCTACTAAGTGGCTTGGACCATTGGCCCCGCGGTATCAGTTATGATGGCCGAGGCCGATGGCGACATGAACACCAATACAAACTACGACAATATTGGGACCGACTACGCGACAACGCGGCGCCCCGATCCTCGTATTGCGGCACTGATCGCGTCCTGCATTACAGACTTGAACATACTTCTCAACGTTGGTGCCGGCGCGGGCTCTTATGAGCCGGCCAACAAGCGGTTGGTCGCGGTCGAGCCGTCATGGGGCATGATCGTTCAGAGAAAGAGTGGCGTGGCCCCGTGTTCGCTCCTTTGTAACCGCTCGCCTACCAGTTCTCGCGGACCACTCGTCAAGGCGCGGTGCCCGTTTCGAGCAAGCTGCTATAGAGCGCCAGGGTTTGCTCGCACATGCGATCGACCGTGAAGCGCTCGGCGATGTGGCGGCGGGCGGTGGCGGCGAGCTCGGCACGCTCGGCCTCGCCGAGCGCGATCGCCTCGCCGAGCGCCTGTGCCAGCGCGGCAGCGTCGCCGGGTGGTACGAGCCAGCCCGTCGCGCCGTCGATCACCGTCTCGCGAGAGCCGCCGTGGTCGGTCGCCACCACCGGCCGGCCCATGGCTTGCGCCTCCGCCGCCACACGGCCGAAGGCTTCCGGATCGGTCGAGGCGGAGACGACGACGTCGGCCAGCATCAGGGCGGCCGGCATGTCGTTGCAGCTGTCGATGATGTACGCCGTCCCGCCGAGCTCACGGCGGCGAATGGCGGCCTCGAGCTCGGCGCGGTAGGCGCGCCGGCCCTGGTCGGCGCCGACGATCAGGCAGCACACATTGCCCCGGCCGAGGCGCGCCATCGCCTCGATGAGCACGAGCTGGCCCTTCCATCGGGTCAGCCGGCCCGGCAGCATGATGACCGGCACGCCGTCGGGCAGCCGCCAGTCGCGCGCCAGCTTGACGATGCGTTCGGCCGAGACCGCGGCCGGATCGAAGGCGTGGACGTTGACGCCGCGTGGAATCGTCAGCAGGCGCGCCTCGTCCACGCCGTAGATAGCGCGGATATGGTCGGCGACGAATTCGGAGATGGCGATCACGGGGCGCCCCCGCGTCATGACCGAGTTGTACCAGCGCTTGGCCGGCGTTCCCGCATCGTAGGTGCCGTGAAAGGTGGTGAGGAAGGGCCGCCGGCGCCGGCTCGCCGCCCATTCGGCGCTCCACGCCGGGGCGCGCGAGCGCGCATGCACGATGGCGATGTCATGCGCGGCGATGAGGCCGGAAAGTCGTGCTGCGTTACGCGCCATCACGAACGGGCTCTTGCTGTGCACGGGGAGCGTAACGTGGACCGCGCCGGCGCGATCGAGCTCGCGCACCATGGCGCCGCCGCTCGAGGCGACAATCGCGCGCCAGCCATTGCGGACGAGCGCCGCGGCGACATCGACGGTGCCGCGCTCGACGCCACCGGTTTCCAGCGCCGGCAGGACCTGCAGCACCGCGGCCGCCCGTGGTCCCCCTGCCATCGCGATGTTAGACTGGCTCACTCTTTCCCGCTCGAAGCACCGCCATGACCGGCGACTCGCCTGCACCCGCCGCACCGCGCATCCTGGTCCGACCCGCCGGCGCGAGCCTTGCTTACCATGCGTGGCCGGGGAAGGCACCGGGTGTGGTGTTCCTCGGCGGCTTCATGTCGGATATGACGGGCGTCAAGGCGACATCGCTCGAGGCGGTCTGCCGGCGTACGGGCCGCGCGTTCACCCGCTTCGACTATTTCGGCCACGGCGCCTCGTCCGGGGCGTTCACCGACGGCACCATCGGCCGCTGGGCCGAGGACGCGACCGCGGTGCTCGACGAGCTCACCGAGGGCCCGCAGGTGTTGGTCGGCTCCAGCATGGGCGGCTGGATCATGCTGCTCGCGGCGCTCGCGCGGCCCGAGCGCGTCGCTGGCCTGTTCGGCATCGCCGCCGCCCCCGATTTCACCGAAGTGCTGATGTGGCGCGGCTACGAGGAGAGCGTGCGCGAAACATTGCGCACCGAGTGCCTATACGTGGAGCCCTCCGACTACGGCGACCCCTACCCGATCACCTACCGGCTCATTACCGAGGCGCGGAACCACCTCGTGCTGGAGTCGCCGATCGCGCTCGCCTGCCCGGTGCGCCTCGTCCACGGCATGCGGGATGCCGAGGTGCCGTGGCGCCACGCGCTGGCGCTGGTCGAGGCCATCGCCGGCGACGACGTGCGCCTCACGCTGCTGAAGGACGGCGAGCACCGCCTCTCCGAGCCCGACCAGATCGCCTTCCTATGCGCCGCCGTTCTCGGGTTTTGCGACGAGATTGAGGCGGCGTGGGCCGTGGCGCCGGCCTAACTCATGCGCTCATGAATGACGTCGTGATTAGATGACAAAATACCGCACCGATGTACGCTAGGTGCCTGAAGCAGACTTCCGGCGGAGCTTCCGTTGCTTCCGGGCATAGCCACTACCGGACACAAGTGCTTGCCTCGAAGTGGGGTGCGGAGAGTCGGGAGACCGGTTTACCGCGCGAGGAGCGAAGCTCCTCAGCCGTGTAAGAACCCGGCCTGCCCACTCCCCTATCGACGACCGATCTGACCGACGCTTGCGCGCGCATCGACTTTCATCGTCTCCCCCTGGCGTCGCGTGGAGATTTCCAGGGCGCCCATGACCGCGACCCCAGTGATGCGCAACAGCGGCGCATTCGGATCCCGCTCGCCAGCACCACGGTGCATTCCCTCGAAAAGGCCCAAAATGCCGCCGCCGTCGCACTCCACCTGGAGGTGAGGTGGCACGATGATGGCGATACCCCCCATCACGGCGGTCACTTTGACTTCGGTGACGCCAAGACCGAACTCGGCTTCGCGAAAGTCTAGATCGATGCCGCCCATCACGACGACCACGCGCAGATCCTTGGGCACTCGCCACGTGCCTTGGCGTTGGGCGCCACTGCAAATCGTCAACACGCGCTCGGCCTCGCGGACGCGGGACGCGATCGCGACCTGCGGAGCTTCCCTCGTCCCGGTCGCCTCTGGGTCCAGCACGACCCGGTAGGCGCGTACGGGCTCAGCGATGTTCTTGACCTGCTGCGGACCAAGATCCTCAAAGCCCGGGGCCAGCTTGTCCCTCACGCTGTCGTAGACGACGCCGGAGACCGAGATCCCACCTGGCGGCGCGATCTCCTGCATGCGAGTTGCGATGTTGACGCCGTCGCCGTGAATGTCGTCGCCCTCGACGATCACGTCGCCGAGGTTGATGCCGACGCGGAAAACAATCTGCTCATCCTCGGGCACGCCAGCATTGCGCGCGGCCATCCTGCGTTGAACCTCGGCAGCGCATTGGACGGCATTGACGACACTCGCGAACTCGACGAGCAAGCCGTCCCCCATCAGTTTGACGATGCGGCCCTCGTACTCCGCGATCTTGGGCTCGACGAGTTCGGTGCGATGGGCACGAGAGCGGGCGAGCGTGCCTTCCTCGTCGGCGCGCATGAGGCGCGTGTAGCCGACGATGTCCGCGCTGAGGATCGCGGAGAGTCTGCGCTCGACCATCTCCGCTATGGCCCTCCCCTCACCCGGTTGACAGCGTCGCTCAAAGCGTAAGCAGCGCTACGACGAGAGTCTATGCGGTTGTCGTGAAGGTCGGCTTCGGGTCACGACCGGCACTCCGTGGCGGGTCGCTGGAGGTCTGCAATGTGGCCCGTAGGCGGACCCTCAGTTCATGGGTACACACCCTAGCCGCCGGCCTCCGCCGCGAGGATGGCCGCGAGGCCGGCACGGTAGTCGGGATACGCGAGCTTAATCCCCAGTTCCTCCTTGAGGCGCCGATTGGCGACGCGGCGGCTGTCGGCGTAGAAGCTCCGCGCCATCGGCGACAGGTCCGCCTCGGCCAGCGGCACTAGCTCCGGCACCGGCACGCGGAGCAGGGCGCACGCGTGGGCGACGACGTCGCCCGGCGCCGCCGGTTCGTCGTCGCACAAATTGTAGACGGCACCGGGCCGCGGCCGCGCCATCGAGGCCCGCAAGCTGGCGACGATGTCTTCGACGTGGATGCGAGAAACCACGTGGCCCGGCGCCTCGATGCGCTGGGCGTTGTCGGCGCGCACCCGATCGAGGGCGCTACGGCCGGGCCCGTAGATGCCGGCGAGGCGAAAGACGTGCACCGGCACGCCGGCCGAGCGCCGCAGCGCGAGCCAACCCGCCTCGGCGACGACGCGGCGCCGGCCGCGCGCGCCCGTGGGCCGCAGCGGGCTCGCCTCGTCGACCCAGGCACCGCCGCTGTCGCCATAGACCCCGGTGGTCGACAGGTACCCGGCCCAGACCAGGCCGCGTAGCGCAGCAATATCCGCGGCGTGGGCATCGAGCACCGCATCGCCCGCTTCGTCGGGCGGCACCGAGAGCAGCAGGTGCGTGGTGCCGGCCAGCGCGGCACCGGGGTCGCTCAACCGATGATCGCGGTCGAAGCGCAGCACCTCGCACGGCATCGCGCTCACGGCCCGTGCGGCATCGCGCGTCGTACCGGCGACCCGCCAGCCCTCGGCCAACAGGGACTCGGCGAGAGCCGTGCCGGTGTAGCCGAGGCCGAAGCAGAAGAGCCGATGCGCGGCGCTCACGCGGCGCCCTCGAGCGCCGCCCACTCGGCCCGCACCGCGGCATCACTCTCGTGGACCATGCAGCGCCCACGATACCGCGCCATTTCCGCATCCGAGCAGATCTCGCCTAGGGCCCACACGGCCATCGCGCGTACCAGCGGCGATGCATCGTCGAGGCGCTCCGCGATGATCGGCACGGCGGCCCGATCGCGCGCGTTGCCGAGCGCTATGAGTACGTTGCGGACAAAGCGGTCGCGCCCGGTGCGCTTGACCGCGGTCCCGGCGAAGAGGCGGCGGAAGGCGGCATCGTCGAGGCGCGCGAGGTCGGCGAGGCGGGCGCCGCCGAGATCGGCGCGTGGCGCCAGATCGGGCTCGGTCGCGGTGCGCGCGTACTTGTTCCACGGGCACACCGCGAGGCAGTCGTCGCAACCGAAGATGCGGTTGCCCATGGGGCGGCGGAACTCAGCCGCGATGTGGCCCTTATGCTCGATGGTGAGGTACGAGATGCAGCGCCGCGCATCGAGCCGATAGGGCGCGGGAAAGGCTGCCGTGGGGCAGGCATCGAGGCAGGCGGAGCAGGTGCCGCACAGGTCGGCGTGCGCACCGTCGCCGGCGATATCGAGGGTGGTGAACAGCGCGCCCAGGAACAGCCACGAGCCGAGCTCGCGCGACACCAGGTTGGTGTGCTTACCCTGCCAGCCGAGCCCCGCGGCCGCGGCCAGCGGCTTCTCCATCACCGGCCCGGTATCGACGAACACCTTGACCTCGGCGCCGAGATCGCGATGCATCCAGCCGCCGAGCGCCTTGAGGCCGCGCTTGAGCACCTTGTGGTAGTCGCGCCCTTGGGCATAGACGGAGATGGCGCCGCGGTCGGACTCGGCGAGGGCGGCCATCGGATCGCCCTCGGGGCTATAATTGAGGCCCAGCATGACCACCGAGCGCGCCTCGGGCCACAGCCGGTCGGGAGCGCCGCGCTGCGCCCCGCGCGCCAGCCAGGCCATGTCGCCGTGGTAGCCGCGGCGCAGATACTCCGCGAGTTCCGCCGCCGCGGCGCGGACGCGGTCGGGCCTGGTGAAGCCGACCGCGCCGAACCCGAGGATGAGCGCGCGCTCGCGGATCGCGGTCCTCGCGTCGGGCTCGGTCGGGTTGCTGTGCTTCATCGCCCACCAGCGGCGCCGCTAGAAATCGAGGTCGGCGTAATGCGCGGGCGGCGCGAGCCCGGGGATGTGGTCGGCGAGCAGGGGCCGGAAACTCGGCCGCGACTTGATGCGCGCGTACCAGTCCTTGGCCGGTTCGTGCGCCTCCCACGGCACGTCGCCGAGGTAGTCGAGCGCCGAGATATGAGCCGCGGCGGCGATGTCGGCGAGGCTGAAGTCCTCGCCGGCGAGCCAGTTGCGCCGTTCGGCTAGGTAAGCGACGTAATCGAGGTGGTAGTGGATATTGTCGAGGCCGGCGCGCACGGCGCGCGAATCCGGTGCACCCATCGCCATGAAGCGCTTGGTGAATTTCTCCTCGAGCACCAGTTGGGTCACCTCGCGGTCGAACTTGAGGTCGAACCACGCGATGAGCCTGCGCGTCTCCGCGCGCGCGGCTGCGCCGGCGCCGATGAGTGGGCGCTCGGGGAACACCTCGTCGAGATACTCGCAGATCGCCGCGCTGTCGCACAGCACGAGGCCGTCGGGCTCGATCAGGACCGGGACCTCGCCGGCGGGATTGAGAGCGAGGAAGGGCTCGTGCCTCTCCCACACCTCCTCGACCTTGATGTCGAACTCCAGCCCCTTCTCCTGAAGCATGACGCGCACCTTGCGGCAGAGCGGCGACAGCCAGAGGTGGTACAGGGTTCGCATCGCGCCGCACTATAGGGCAGGCGCGGCCGGCCCGCGACCGCTCTACTTCAGATGCTCGGCAAGGAACGCGAGCGCTCGTTGCCTCGCGATGGCGGCCGACTCGGCGTGGTAGTTCTCGCGCTCCTCGCACATGAAGCCATGCCCGGCGGGGTACAGGAACACGGACACCTCGGGGTGAGTCGCGCGTACCTTCTCGACGTCCTCGAGCGGGATCAGATGGTCCTTTTCGCCGAAGTGACAGGCGGTCGGACACTTCGGCTTCTCGCCCACGGTTTCATCGATCGAGCCGCCGTAGAAGTCGGCGGCGCACGCCATCTCGAGGCGACAGGCCGCCAGTCACGCGACGTAGCCGCCGAAACAGTACCCGACCACCCCGAGCGTGCCCGGCGGACCGAGATGGTCGGCGGCGGCGCGGACGTCCAACAGCATCTTCTCGCGGTCGATGCGCCCGTGCAGGGCGCGCGCCTTCTTGAAGTCGTCGGCGCTGTGGCCGAGCTCGAGCCCACGCTCGATGCGGTCGTAGAGCGCCGGGGCGACCGCTTGGTATCCCTCGCCGGCGTAGCGCTCGCACTCGTTGCGGATGTGGCTGGTAACGCCAAACGCCTCCTGGATGACGACGAGGCGCCCGCGGACGGGCCCGGCGGTTGGGCCTCGTAGGCACCGAACTCGTGCCCATCGGCTGCCGTCAGAACGATCGATCTACCCATGGACGCCGCTCCTCGCCCGTCCGATTCGCCGCCTCCTGCGCCCAGACCATCGGACAGGCCCTCGAGATATGTTGTCACTTGACAACTTATCGCCTATCGGCTTCCAATCGCCGGCGCATCGGTTGCGGATGCTGGCTCGAAGAGGGGGAGTGAGGATGCACAGGTTGGCTGGAGCGGTGGCGCTGAGCATGCTGGTCGCGGGCACGGTCCATGCCGGGCCCGAAAAGGTGGCGTTCCCGGAAGGATACCAAAGCCATTTCGTCAGGTACACGACCGTTGACAAATCCAAGCGCAAGACGGTCCGTTTCATGTACGTCAACCCCGAGAGCTTGGCCAACGCCAGGGCGAACCAGCCGGCGCCGCTCGGCACAGTGCTCATCATGGAAGATCACAAGGCGAAGCTCGACAGCGACGGAAACCCCGTCAAGGACGCGCGCGGCCGCTTCGTCGCCACATCCGAGATCACGAACATCTTCGTCCAAGAGAAGCGAGCCGGCTGGGGCGCAGAGTATACGGCCGAGAAGCGCAACGGCAAGTGGGAGTACGTCTGGTTCGAGCCATCGACCGAGCCGCGCACCGGGCCCAACATCAGTTTCGATGGATGCTTCGCCCGCCACAAGAAGCTCGCCGAATCCGACGACTACGCCTTTACCTTCCCGGCATTCCTCGCGGCGATAAAGAAGTGAGCCGCGAATAGGCTCTCTCCTATTCGATTTGCGCGTCCTCGCCGTCGGCTAGCCGTTCGCCGAGGAGGCCACGCGGGCGGCGCTCGTGGAGTCGCCTGATCGAGGGGATAGCGCCCTCCAGGAAAGAGGCAACGTAGAGAGCGACGTGGTCCCCGAGATCGTCCGGTAGCGGCGAGCCGTAGATGTATTTTCGTATGCCGAGGTGAGCGATCGCGCCGTGCAGGGTCAGCACCAGCTCGCGCTCCGCGCGCAGAATCCGCCGCCGCGCCGGCAACGGCAACCCGGCCTCCCGTCGCAGCGCGACAATCACGGGCGTGAGGATGCGCTCGTTGAGAGGAGGCGTATAGCGAACCGCCAGGTTCAGGTCGTCGAGACCGGCGCGCATGAACAGGCGCACGCGCTGCCTCGAGAAACGTTGCGCGAAGGACTGGTAAAAGGTCGTCAAACGAGCGGCAAGCGGCGCCTCGGCATCGAGCAGACTTGCCGCGTCGTCCTCGTCCCACTGATCGACGAATACTTCCGCAAACACGCGATCGATCAGAGCCTGTTTGCTCTTGAAGTAGCGGTAGAGCAGGGCCTGCGTCACGCCGAGTCGCTTGGCGAGATCGCGCGTCGAGGCGCGAAAGCCGTGCTCGGCGAAGAAATCCATAGCCGCGGCGACGATACGCTCCTCGCGCGTGCCGCGCGCGACCCTCCTGCGCACTCCAACGGGGTGCTTAATGACAGCCTTCGCGGCCTTCGAGGAACGAGGTTTGGTCGACCCGGCGATAGGCTTGTCGGGAGCGAAAACGCCCCGCCTCCTTAAACCGCGACCCTACCCGACACCGCGACCCGCGGCGCAGACTTCTTGTTGCGGTGATAGGTCAGCGCAGCCGCGATGCAGATCGCCAAGGCGTCGGCCGGTACGGCGTCGGACGCGTCGAATACAATAGCGCGGTCGCGCTCGAATCTAAGCGCGTCCGGGAACAGGGATCGAAAGGTCTCAACGAGATTGGTTTGGCACTGGAAGTAGATTGCATAGCGCCTCGGCGCAGACTTCTTCCAGCCGATTCTGATGGTGCTTCCGCTCTTGCTGGCCGAGGTGAGGTAGGCCGGTTCCCCCCATTTGAGAGTCTCGGTGATCGGTCCGACGCCATCGGTGGCGGCGGCGGTTTCGAAGATGAGCTTTCGCAGCGCCGCCATCTTCGGCCGTATGTGCGCAGGATACGAAGCGAATACGGTAGCGACCGCTGGATCGAATGGTGGGATCATGGAACACTCGTGCGCCGATCGGCAGCCTCAAACGCTTGCCTCCGGGGGCTATCGTAACGGCTCGCGCGAATCATAGACACCCCATGGCTGCCACCAGCAAGGGATCGGTACTCACCGCTGTCGATCGCCCTTCACTGGCTTGCAGCGATATTCGTGGTCGCCCTGTTTCTGACCCACGAGGGGGAACGCGGTAGCGCCGAGTACGTCTTTCACGTCAGCGGCGGCGCCATCGTGGGCCTGGTTCTTTGGTGGCGCGTGTGGCACCGCATAAGACACGGCATACCGACACGGCCGGATCAGGCCTTCGCCCTCAACGCCGTTCGACAAATCGTCCTCTGGGGATTCCTCGTGGCCATCGTCGTGGTGGTGATCTCCGGATATATGTTGCCATGGTCGTTGGGGCGGCCCTTGGACCTCTTCGGGGTGATCGCCATCCCTTCGCCCATCGCATCAAGCCCGGGTTTTCATATGCTCGTGGAGGAGGTTCATGATACGGCTGGCCACGTGTTTCCGCCGCTCCTCATCCTCCACCTGTTGGGTGCGGCGAAGCATATGTTTGTCAGCAGGGATGGCGTTGCGTGGCGAATATTCAAGCCCGCGGTTGGCGGCCGTTGATTGTTGATCTCGACGATTGGCCGGTGATTTGGAGCGGAAATGCGATCCGCGCACCAATACCCCGTGGAGCGATGGTCGCCCAGCTATCGTTTCATGGGTTTCGTCGCGCACTTTGAGCGAGCGGGATTCGCGAAAGCCGGCAAGGTGGGGACGCGCCGGAACGTCATGCAGCGGCGTGAGGTTTGATTAACCGACACCGGTGTTCGCAGCCCTTCGACCGCGTGATTCAAGACATAAGCTCTTCATCCCAAAGGAAAAAGAAATGGAAGGAATAGGGGTCGTGTCCCAGGACGTGGTGTAGGAGTTGTTGGAGCCTCTGTTAGCTGTGGGTAGGCGGCTTGCCGTAGCGACCGCCGAGAGTCTGGCGTAGGCAAGCCGGCTATCCACAGCGGAGGCCATCGCGGTTCCGGTTTAGGGTTGGGCTAGTGCAAACCAACCTGACCCGAAGGAGAACCACGATGACCCAGGACATGATGACCCTGCGCGCGCTTTTGGAGAAGAGCTCCGATGCCGATCTGCTTTGCGAGATGATCGGCTTCACGGCCGAGCGGCTGATGGCACTGGAGGTTGAGGGCCTGACCGGCGCCGGGCACGGCGAGCGCTCGGCGGATCGTATCACCCATCGCAACGGCTACCGCGACCGGTCCTGGGAGACGCGGGCCGGCACGGTCGAGCTGAAGATCCCGAAGCTGAGGAAGGGAAGCTACTTCCCGGGCTTCCTGGAGCCGCGGCGGATGGCCGAGAAGGCGCTGGCTGCGGTGATCCAGGAGGCCTACATCCAGGGGGTGTCGACCCGCTCGGTTGACGATCTGGTTCAGGCGATGGGGATGTCGGGCGCCTCCAAGAGCCAGGTCTCCAGGCTGTGCGGCGAGATCGACGATAAGGTCAACGGCTTCCTCGATCGACCGCTGGAGGGCGACTGGCCCTATCTGTGGCTCGACGCCACCTACGTGAAGGTGCGCCAGACCGGACGCATCGTCTCGGTCGCGGTGACCGTGGCTGTGGCCGTCAACGACCAAGGCCGCCGCGAGGTCCTGGGCGTGGCGATCGGCGCGTCGGAGGCCGAGACCTTCTGGACCGAGTTCCTGCGCTCGCTGGCCCGGCGCGGGCTGCGCGGCGTGAAGCTGGTGATCTCCGACGCCCACAAGGGCCTGAAGGCCGCCGCGACCCGGATCCTCGGCGCCACATGGCAGCGCTGCCGCGTGCACTTCGCCCGCAACCTGCTGGCCCATGCCGGCCGCCAGGGCCGGCGCGTCGTCTCCGCCTTCGTCGCCACCGCCTTCGCCCAGGAGGACGCCGACAGCGCGAAGGTCCAGTGGCGCCAGGTCGCCGACCAGCTCAGGCCCAAGGTGCCCAAGCTGGCAGTTCTCATGGACGAAGCCGAGCACGACGTCCTCGCCTACATGAGCTTCCCCAGGGAGCACCGCCAGAAATTGCACTCCACAAACCCGATCGAACGGCTCCATGCCGAGGTCAAGCGTCGCACCAACGTCGTCGGTATCTTTCCCAACGAAGCCGCCATCACACGGCTCGTCGGCGCCATCCTTCTCGAGCAGAACGACGAGTGGGCCGTCTCAAGGAGATACATGACGCTGGAATCCATCGCTCCGCTGAGCGATGGTGTCCCCATCACGCTGCCCACCGTGGCAGCCTGAACGTCCCGGCCCTACCCGCCGGGAGCCGCGTAGAGCGCAACGCTCTTACACCACTCCGCGGGACACGATCGGAATAGGACTGGCGGCTTTGGGGTTTTGGACATTTATTGCCGCTGCCGTCGTGGCGGCCACCTGGAATAGTATCCGCAAACGGGAGCTTCAACACGACACGCTGCGCCGCACGATATAAAACGGCCAACCTATCGATCGGGCACTCATGGACGAACTATCGTCGCTGGGCGAGGGCGGAAGCAAACACCTGGCTCGTGATCTAAGAGTATACGGACTGATCGTCCTTTTCCTCGCTCCTGGTGTCGCGCTGCTGGGATGGTTTATCGGCCAGGAATCGGCGCAGTGGCTCCTTCCTATCGTGGGTGTGGCTGCGCTAGTGGGCTGCCTCAGCATAGGTCTTCTGGTGGCGTCGACAGCCCTTGAACGCCGGCACCAGCGGGACGACGCCGCGGCACGCGATCAGCCCAAGGCATAGTATTCGCGGCCGAGGTCGCACATCGCAGCGGACTTGGGGCCGCGCGAGGGCGGTGCTATAAGCGCCGCGCCCACGGCGGCGGTAACGCGCACAGGCCAGTGACCACGCTGCAACTCATCCTCATCGCCATCGTCCAGGGCATCACCGAGTTCCTGCCGATCAGTTCGTCGGCCCACTTGCGCATGATCCCGACGCTGACCGGCTGGCCCGACCAGGGCCTCGCCATCGACGTCGCCGTGCATGTCGGCACCCTCGGCGCGGTGTTGATCTTCTTCCGCCGCGACGTGGTGGCGATGTTCCTCGGCTTGGCCGACCTCATGCGCGGGCGAGCCGGAGCGCAGACGCAGCTCGTGGTCAACGTCATCATCGGGACCGTACCAGTGGTGGTCGCGGGCGCGCTCCTGCTGCGCTTCGGCTACGAGAGCGGCGCGCTGGCGGGCCTACGCAGTATCGAGATGATCGGCTGGAGCATGGCGGGCTTTGGCCTCGTCCTGTTGGCCGCCGATCGCCTCGGCATGACGATCCGCCGGCTCGAACACCTGCGGGTCGGCGGCGCCGTTGCCATCGGCCTTGCCCAAGTGTTGGCGCTCGTCCCCGGCACCAGCCGCGCCGGCATCACCATGACGGCGGCGCGCATGCTGGGCTACGAGCGAACGGAAGCCGCGCGATTCTCGCTCCTGCTCAGTATTCCGACCATCCTCGCCAGCGCCGTGCCGAGCACCGTCGAGATCGTGCGCGCCGGCGATGCGGCTCTCGGCCTCGAGGCACTTCTCGCCGCGCTGTTCGCCCTTGTCGCGGCCCTGCTCGCCATCGCCGCGATGATGCGCTGGCTTCGGCGTGCGCGCTTTACCCCCTTCGTCGTCTACCGGGTGGTGGTCGGCGTCGCGATCCTGACGTGGGTGTACGCCTAGGGTGCCCTCACGCCGAGGCGCCCTCGAGGCCGCGGCCGGCGCGCCGATGACGGCGCAGGTAGGTGGGCACGATGGCTTCGATCGCGCTCGGCGTGACGCCGAGATCGGCGAGCGAAAGGGCGCCCGCGGCGACCACGTTGTCGCGCCCCAGCTCCTTGAGCTGGTCGCGCGTGAGCGGCGGATTGGGCAGCCACTCGAGGAACGCCGCCTGCAGCCGGCCGACCGCGAAGGGAATGGGCACGAGCAGGCAGCGCCGTCCCGTCGCGTGCAGCACGAACTCCATCAGCTCGCGAAAGCTATACACTTGCGGGCCGCCGAATTCGTAGGTGGCGCCGGCCGTGGCCGGGCCATCGAGGATGCGTGCAATCGCCAACCCGACGTCGCCGGCGTAAACCGGCTGAAAGCGCGTGGCCCCGGCATCGGCGAGCCCGCGGCCATAGAGCGGCAGGACCGGCAGCAGGCGTGCGAGTGTGGCGAAACGGTTGAAGAAGTGATCCTCGGCGCCGAACAGGATGCTCGGCCGCACGATCGTGGCCGCAGGGAACGCCGCCCGCACGGCCGCCTCGCCCGCGGCCTTGGTGCGCCCGTAGCGCGAGGGTGCGCCGGCATCGGCCCCGATGGCCGAGATGTGCACGAAGTGCTCGGCGCCCGCGGCCTTGGCCGCCACAGCGACACGCCCGACACCGCGCGCGTGCACCGCATCGAAGGTCTGGCGCCCGGACTCGAAGAGAATGCCGACGAGGTTAATGACGGCGTGCGCGCCGGCCACGGCCGCCGCGACCGAGTCGTCGTCGCGCAGGTTGGCCTGGATGCCGACGATCTGACCGACGTCGCCCATGGGACGAAGGTGAGCCGCCGCCTCCGGGTCGCGCACCGCAACGCGGACGCGCGCGCCGCCGTGCGCTAGGTGCTGCACGACGTGGCGCCCGAGAAATCCCGATCCGCCGAAAACGGTAACGAGGCGCTGTGCCATGGATTGCGCGTCCCCCGGGGCCCACGATCGCCTCGCATGATAGAACGAGGGCCGGCCTGCGGCCAAGCCGTGGTTGCGGGCGCGGCTAGCGCGCCACCCGCGCCGCGCATGCCCGGTTGACATCGTTTGTCTCAGGGGCTAACGACCTTCATCCCGAAACGCCCAGGTGGCGGAATTGGCAGACGCGCTAGCTTCAGGTGCTAGTGACCGCAAGGTCGTGGAAGTTCGAGTCTTCTCCTGGGCACCATTCCGCCGCGGGCGCGCCCGACGCGCGGGGCCCGCACGGCCGGCGGCGGCGCGGTGACGGTCGAACTTCACCGCAACGACTTGCCGGCGGGTTTCGCCGGTGCGCCCGTCGTCGCCATCGACAGCGAAACCCTCGGACTCCATCCGCAGCGCGACCGGTTGTGCGTGTTGCAGCTGTCGACGGGCGACGGCATCGCCCACGTCGTGCATTTTCCGCCCGCGGCGGGGGGCGGCGCCGATTACGCGGCACCGAATCTCAAGGCCCTGCTGGCGGATCCCGGGATCACCAAGTTGTTTCACTTCGGGCGCTTCGACATCGCGGTGATCCGGCGCTACCTCGGCATCGCCTGCGTGCCCGTCCGCTGCACCAAGATCGCGTCCAAGCTTGCGCGCACCTACACCGACCGCCACGGCCTCAAGGACCTGTGCCGCGAGCTCCTGGGCGTGGATCTCGCCAAGGGGCAGCAGTCCTCGGATTGGGGCGCTGCCCAACTCACCGACGAGCAGGTGCGCTACGCGGCCGAGGACGTGCTCCACCTGCACAGCCTGTGGGAGCGCCTCGACGAGATGCTGGTGCGCGAGGGCCGTCGCGAGCTCGCCGAGGCATGCTTTGGGTTCCTGCCGGCACGCGCGGAGCTCGATCTCGCGGGCTGGGCCGGCAGCGACATTTTCGAGCATTGAGCGCTTATTGGGTACGAGACGGAGGGTGAAAGAAAACTAAGTTTGGTTTCGATTCAGATCCGTAGTGACAGCTATCCTTTTCACTATCGTCCATTCGTCATCGTATTGCCTTATTGCGAGATCGATGTAACCCTCACGCTCGATCGTCAGTGAAAAGGGCTTGAGGGCAAATCCGGCCGTTTCATTCTTTTCGGTCGATTCTACGACCGACAAAGTCCCGGTTCCCTTGAGCGTTCCCCCGGGAGCCCTACACTCAACATCGAAGGGTATCTCGCCAACCTCTGGCGCCTCTGCCAAAAGCCAGGCGCTGACCTTAATTGTGGCGGGTAGGTCCGGAACGCTGATGCCGCCTGAATAGACACCTATCAGGAATGTCTTGCCGTTGGCTTCAAGCCGAACTTCATCGCACACTACGGCCGCAACGAGCCTGACGCGCGGCTGCTCCATCAGGTTAGTTCGATGGACGCCAGCAGGAGCGGGCGTGAGCCGCTACTACTTGGCACCGCCGGTTTGGAGCTGACTTTGCCCATTTCGATCACCAAGGGGTGCGCGTAGTTGCGCGCCGGCCTTGAATTTAACTGATTCCCGGAAAATTCGAGCTCTACCCCCATTGCAAGCAAGAGGTCCGTAGCTGTGTCCAGCGTCCAGTTCCCAGGCCCGGATAGCCACCGAGTGATCTGTTCCGGCCTTTTCTTCAAACGTCTGGCCAAATCGGCCTTCTTGAGGCCGTTTTCTTTGGAGCCACGAACAAAGGTACTTAGAACAAGGTCGTATAGGTTATTACGCGTCCGTTCGCGAAAATACGCGAAATGCGCGGGGCGTAAGGGATCGCTATTTGAGATTGCCGTCATCAGTGACGTTTCCCGAGACGTAATCATGAACGCTATCTCCTCTGAGGGGGTCGTGCGCCGGAAACAGAGTCCGCCACTCCGATTTACACCTCTCGATCTCATCTCGCCATTCGCGGGACCCTCTACCCTTAAGAAGTTTGCGCTCCGCCCAATTTGTCGCGACGAACACGTCACGCTCCGCGAATCTTCCGAACACCCGGAGGCTTGGCCGCGGCCGCGGGCTCCGTATTTCCCAAACCTCTTCTCTACGCTTGTCGAGAGGGCGCATGTAGCCGGATCGACCGATGTGAATTAGCCGACCTTCCGTGAAGAAATCGAAATAGGCGCGGAGTTGGTTCCTTGCCTATCCGGGTTACACCCACACCCACTAGGGCTAGAATGGGCGCAACCCGGATATAGGGGAGCGCGCCATGGATGTTCTCGACCGCGCCGATCTCCCATTCCCGCATTCGCTACCCGAGTTCCAGCGACTTTTCCCCGATGATGCGGCCTGCGCCGCCTACCTGGAGAAAGCCCGCTGGGGAGACGGCTTTGCCTGCCCGCACTGCGGCACGGCGGGAGAGCCGTTCCACTTTGAAAACCGCCCTGGCGTCCTGCGCTGCCGCAAGTGCCGCCAGAACACCGGGCTGACGGTGGGAACAGTGATGGAGCGTAGCCACACTCCGCTGAACGTCTGGTTCTGGGCCGCTTATCTGGTCGCCAGTCAGACGCCCGGCATGTCCGCCGTGCAGTTTCAGCGGCAACTTGGTCTTTCGCGCTACGAGACGGCCTTTCAAATTCTCCACAAGCTCCGCTCGGGCATGGTGCGGCCCAACCAAGACAGGATCGGTGGACAGCCCAAGAACCATGTTGAGGTGGACGAAACCTGGGTTGGCGGGCGAACGCGTGGGGAAGGCCGTGGTGTTCACCACAAGGTTCCCGTCTCCTGTGCCATCGAGGTGCGTCATCGAAAGCCGGGCACCAAGCTCGACAACCGGAAAGACGGACGCTATGCCGGACGCGTTCGGCTCGCCGTCGTGCTCGACCGTAGCGCCGAGTCGCTCTGTGGGTTCGTCGAGAGCACCGTCGCGCCGCGATCGCTGATCGTTACTGACGATTGGAGCGGCTATGCTGGCCTCGGTAAGCGCGGCTATGAGCACTTCGCTGTTGCCGAGTGTGGTGATCCAGAGGTTGCCGAGCAATACCTGCCGATCATCCATCTGGTTTTCGCCAACCTGAAGACGTGGCTGATCGGTATCCACCACGGCGTTAGCCACCAGCACCTACAAGCCTACCTCAACGAGTTCACCTTCCGCTTCAACAGGCGGTTCTACCCGTTCAACGCCTTCCGCTCATTGCTCGGCATCGCGGGCGACACCTCTGCTCCAACCTATGCCGAGCTTTACTCGGGAGAGTGGCGGCACCCTACATGTAGCGGTCATGGGCGTTAACCGGATAGGCAAGGTTGGTTCCAACGATATTCTTCACTGACGTCGCTCCACGGTCCGGTCAGCATCTGCCAAATGTCGGGAGCGGCCATCAGCACTCGTTCCTCGGGCGCTCCAGGGACAAATGGCGGGACCCGGAACAGGAGCCGCCGCAAAACTAGGTCGCTGATCTCATCGCGTATTGACATAAGAGTCAACGAGGGTATTTCAAGGGGAGAGAACGAAGCTTATCGAAATCACCGAAGGAGCGTCCCAGTCATTTGATTTCCAGTCCCTTAGCGCCCATACTTGGTGTGTCAGTAGAGCGGGACACAGCGGTCGCGAAAGCGCGCCGCGCGGTCCTGATGGCGGGCTGAGGGCGCTCGGGATCCTGAACATGTCCGTTTCGACACCGCAGGCGAAGGCGGTCGGCGATGCGGGATCGGCGCAGGCACGCGCCGACCTCGATACGGCGCGCCGCGTCCTCGCCCTGGAGGCGGAGGCCCTCAACGCGCTCGCCGATTCTCTCGGCGAGGCCTTCACGGATGCCGTCGACATCCTCGCGGCCATTTCCGGCCGCGTGGTCGTCACCGGCATGGGCAAGAGCGGACACATCGGCCGCAAGATCGCGGCCACCATGGCCTCGGTGGGAACGCCGGCACTCTTCGTTCACCCCGGAGAAGCGAGCCACGGCGATCTCGGCATGATCGCGCACAAGGGCGACACCGTGCTCGTGCTGTCGAACTCGGGCAAGACCCCCGAACTCGCCGACATCGTCGCCTATTGCAAGCGATTCGCGGTGCCGATGATCGCCATCGTAGGACCGCACGGGACGCCCGACCGGCCCGGCCGCTTTCTCGCCGACGCCGCCGACGTGGCACTCGTGTTGCCGCCGACACCCGAGGCCTGCCCCATGGGCCTCACGCCAACGACCTCGACGACGGCGGCGCTGGCGCTCGGCGATGCGCTCGCCATGGCGCTCCTGGAGCGTGCGGATTTCACGCCCGACGATTTTCGGATCCTGCATCCCGGCGGCCGGCTCGGCCGCTCGGCCGTCATCAAGGTCGCGGACATCATGCACACCGGCGCGGCGCTGCCGCTGCTGGCGCCGGAAGCCGCCATGACCGAGGCCCTCCTGGTGATGACGGAAAAGAGCTTCGGCTGCGTCGGCGTCCTCGAGCCGGATGGAAGCCTAGCCGGTATCATCACCGACGGCGATCTCAGGCGTCACATGCACGATGGCCTGCTGCGCCAGAGCGCCGCCGAGGTGATGACACGCGAGCCGCTGACGATCCGGCCGCAGGCCCTGGTGGCCGAGGCGCTGGGGCTCATGAACGCGCGATCAATCACGAGCCTGATGGTGACCGAGGCGGGCAAGCCGGTCGGCGTCCTTCACATCCATGACTGCCTGCGCGCGGGAGCGGCATGAACGCGTCGCCGACGGCGAGCGCCGGCCGCAGGTTCCGGCTCGATGTCAACCGCGCGGATGCGGTCGTCGCGCGGGTCGGCGCCAACTACAGCCGCTTCGTCGGCGCCATGAAGCTCATTCTGCCGTTGGCGGCGGCCGTCCTCGTCGGCGTGGTCGTGGCTTGGCCGGGCCTGTACGAGCGCGGCGATGGCTACCGCATCCTGCTCGCCGGATTGCGATCCGGCGACGACGACGCGCCCGGCTTGCAGCGGGTGCGCTATGTCGGCAGCGACGGGGCCGACCGGCCCTACACCGTGACGGCCGAGGTCGCGCAACAGGACGATGCCGACTCCGAGCGCTTCCGGCTGCGCCAGCTACAGGCCGACATGACCCTCGAGAGCGGCGCCTGGGTGACGGTGATGGCCGATACCGGCACCTATCAGCGCGACCGCCAGACGTTGGCCCTCTCGGGCCGGGTCGACGTGTTCTCCAACCAGGGCTATGAGCTCAACACGGCATCGGCGCTCGTCGACCTTGCCGAGGGCACCATCGTCGGCCCCTCACCGGTGCGCGGGCAGGGTCCATTCGGCACCATCGAGGCCCAGAGCTTTCGCGCCCGGGATAAGGGAACGCACCTCCTCTTCGAGGGCGGCGTGAGGCTCGTCATGCGCCCCGGAGGCTAGCGGTGGGGAGACTACGCGAAGCACCGCTCGCCACGGGAGCTGTTCGCCACGCCCTCGTCGTGTTGGCCGCCCTCGCGCTCGGCGCCGCGGCGGGGCACGCGCAAACCGGGCCCAGCCTCGGCAACCGAGGCCTTCCCATCGAGATCACGGCGGACAGCCTCGAGGTCAAGCAGGACCAGAAGACAGCCGTGTTTCGCGGTAGCGTCGCCGCCGCCCAAGGTACGCTGCGGCTCACTGCGGATGAGGTCACGGTTCACTACGCCCAGGCGGAAGGTTCGACGCCGCCCCGCATTTCACGCATCGACGCGACCGGCAATGTCTTCGTCTCCTCACCCCAGGAGACGGCGCAGGGCGACCACGGCGTCTACGACGTCGACTCGGAAAGCATCACTTTGATCGGCTCGGTCGTTCTGACGCGCGATAAGAACGTCATTCGCGGAGCGCGATTGGTGTTGAACCTTGTCACCGGCGAGAGCAGGATCGAGGGTGCTCCCGCGGGCGGAGCGCAGGGCCGCGTACGCGGACGCTTCGTTCCGGGCCAGAAACAAAGCAAGTAAACGGGGCGAATGGTGAACGCGCCACACCCAACTTCTCAACGATTTGTTAATGCTTAGCAGCAATAACCGTACCAAGTTAGGCGAGCCGAGCGACGAGTCGTCCATGGGGCCTCAGCTGGTGGCTGACAATCGTGGCCTGACGGCCCAGAATCTCGGCAAGCGCTTTCGCAAGCGCCCTGTCTTGCGCGACGTGAGCGTGTCCGTCAATCGGGGCGAGGCGGTTGGATTGTTGGGCCCAAATGGTGCCGGAAAAACGACGTGCTTCTATATCATCACCGGACTGATCATGCCCGACTACGGGCGCATCGCGCTCGATGGGCACGATGTGACCGATCTGCCGATGTACCGTCGCGCCCGCCTCGGGATCGGTTACTTGCCGCAGGAAGCCTCGATCTTCCGCGGCCTCTCGGTAGAGAACAACATTCGGGCGGTGCTCGAGGTGGTCGAGCCGGTGCGCGACAAGCGCGAGGTCATGCTCGAGGATCTGCTCGGCGAGTTTTCCATCAGCCATCTTCGAACGACTCCGGTGCTCAGCCTTTCGGGCGGCGAGCGCCGGCGAGTCGAAATCGCCCGCGCGCTGGCGTCGCGGCCCAGCTTCATGCTGCTCGACGAGCCCCTCTCGGGGATCGACCCGATCGCTGTCGGCGGCATCCGCGACCTCGTCTCGCACTTGAAGGACCGCGGCATCGGCG
The DNA here is from genome assembly GCA_965261735.1 of Alphaproteobacteria bacterium. Taxonomy (GTDB): domain Bacteria; phylum Pseudomonadota; class Alphaproteobacteria; order SHVV01; family SHVV01. The sequence continues at coordinate 1,750,465 of OZ253470.1, read as the reverse complement.
TGCTGATCACCGATCACAACGTGCGCGAAACCCTGGACATTATCGACCGCGCGTACATCCTCCACGAGGGTCGCGTGCTCATGGAGGGCGTGCCCTCGGAGATCGTCACCCATGAGGACGTTCGGCGCGTCTATCTGGGGGATCGCTTCAGGCTTTAAACGGCCACCGTCATGGCGCTGACCCCCAAGCAGGAGCTGCGACAGAGCCAGACGCTGGTCATGACGCCGCAGTTGCAGCAGGCGATCAAGCTGCTGCAACTGTCTAACCTCGAACTCGCCGCCTACGTCGAGCAGGAGCTGGAGCGTAACCCGCTGCTCGAGCACCAGGAGCCCGAGCGTGACGAGGCCGAGCCCGGCGGCGGCGAGGAAGCAGCGGCGGGATCAGAAGGCGGCGGCGAGGCCGGGGACCGCGCGGCCGGCGACGCCGAGGTGACGCCGCCTGACAGCGCCCAGCTCTCGGATCGCGAAACGATGCCGGCCGACAATGACGCGCCGCTCGACGTCGACTACGCGACCGCCTACGGAGGCGAAGAGCCGGTGGCCGCCCCGGCCAGTCCCGAAGCCGGATACGACGCAAACTACGCGGGCGGTCAACCGGCGGGGCGCGGCGGCTCGCATACCTTCGACGACGGCGGCTTCGAGCAGAGCCTGAGCCGCGCCATCAGCCTCAGGGAGCATCTGACCGGCCAGCTCAATGTCGACGTCGTCGATCCGGTCGACCGGCTGATCGGCGCCAATCTGATCGACCTGCTCGACGACGCCGGCTATCTCACCGGCGACCTCGAGTCGATCGCCGAGCGCGTCGGCTGCGAGCTGACCCGGGTCGAAGACACGCTGGCAAAGCTGCAGGAGTTCGACCCGCCCGGGGTGCTCGCGCGCAACCTCGCGGAGTGCTTGGCGCTGCAGCTGAAGGACCGCGACCGCCTCGATCCGGCAATGGCGACGCTCCTCGAGCATCTCGACCTGGTCGCCCACCGGGACACGAACGCGCTGGTCAAGCTGTGCGGCGTCGATACCGACGACATCGACGACATGCTGGCCGAGATCCGCACTCTCAACCCCAAACCCGGGCTCGCGTTCCACAACGAGACGATTCAGACGGTAACGCCCGACGTGTTCGTACGGCCCGCGACCGACGGCGGTTGGCATATCGAGCTCAATAGCGACACCCTGCCCAGATTCCTAGTCAACCACACCTACTACGGGCGCATCAACGGCCTCGCCAAGAGCCAGGCGGACAAGACCTACATTACCGAACAGTTCCAGTCCGCGAGCTGGCTCCTCAAGTCGCTCGACCAGCGCGCCAACACGATCCTCAAGGTCGCGACCGAGTTGGTGGCGCAGCAGGACAGATTCCTCACCCACGGCGTCGATCACCTGCGGCCGCTGAACTTGCGCGACATCGCGCAGGTCATCGAGATGCACGAGAGCACCGTGAGCCGCGTCACCTCCAACAAGTACATCGCCACGCCGCGCGGCATCTATCCGATGAAGTACTTCTTTACCTCCGCGATCCCCTCATCGGCCGGCGGCGAGGCCCACTCCGCCGAATCCGTGCGCCATCGCATCCGTGACCTCATCGACAACGAATCACCCGGGGCGGTTCTGTCGGACGATAAGATTGTCGAAATCTTGCACAGCGCCAGCATCGAAATCGCCAGGCGTACGGTGGCCAAGTACCGCGAGGCGATGCGCATCCCCTCCTCCGTCGACCGCCGCTGGCAAAAAAAGGGGCTTATAAGCTTGTATTGACATGGGGCCCATGAATCCCTATATTCAGAGCATAGGGAGACGAGATCAATGGCCCATCAATCTCCAGGAAAATCAGACCGTGAAGGCATCACTCTAGTGCAGCTTTGCGACATGTTTCCCACCGAGGGAAGCGCGCGCGAGTGGTTTGAGGCCCGTGTCTGGCCAAGCGGTAGGCATTGCCCCCACTGTGGGAGCACACACACCCACGAGGCCGGCCATAACAACATGCCCTATCGGTGCTCGGACTGTCGCGGCTACTTCTCGGTCAAGACCGGGACAGTGATGCACAAGTCGCATATCCCTCTCCGCAAGTGGGTCTTTGCTATCTACTTGGGCTGTGTCTCGAAAGTGGTGGAAATTTGAGGATGGCGTAATCTCCGGGTGACAAGACAACCACCCAATCGGCGGCTAGCACCGCCAAGGAGATCACGCCATGAAGAACACTACCGAGACTTCCGCGCTTTCGCTACTGGCCAATGACGCCGGCTATGATCCGCTCGAGGACCGGCTGCGGGAGAACATCAGATCCACGATCGAGGCCGTTTTTGAGGAGGAACTTGCGCAGTTTCTCGGGCGCTGCCGATACGGTCGAGAGGACGCGCTTCGGCAAGGGTATCGGAACGGGCACCGGGAGCGGCAACTGACGGGGACATTCGGGACCGAGAGGGTGAGCGTGCCGCGTGCGCGGATCGTTGAGGAAGACGGTCGGGCGTCGGAATGGCGTTCGCGGGCGCTGCCGCGCTACCAGCGGCTGACCAGAAAGGCCGAGGCGCTGATCGCTTCGGTGTATCTGTCCGGAACCAACACGCGGCGGGTGAAACGCGCGCTGTTCGGGCTCTTCCGGGGTGCTGTGAGCAAGGACGTTGTGAGCCGGGCGTGGCGCAAGGTGAAGGTCGATTGGGACGCCTGGTGCAGCCGTGGCCTCGCGGATGAGGATATCGTTCGGCTGATCCTTGACGGCACTGTGATCAAGACCCGACTGGACCGCAAGGCCACCAACATCTCGGTTCTCGCGGCTATAGGGGTGCGCCGGGATGGCCAGAAGGTCTTGCTTTCGATCGGGAATATGGGCGGAGAAAGCCAGGCGGCGTGGCGCCAGTTCCTCGACGACCTTGATGCGCGTGGACTGAAACGGCCCGGGTTTGTCATCGTCGATGGCGCGCCGGGACTGGAGGCGGCTCTGTCGGCGCTTTGGGGCGATGACCTTCCCGTTCAACGCTGCACCGTGCACAAGCACCGCAACCTTCTGGGTCATGCTCCCAAACACATGCATGACGAGCTGAGCGAAGATTACCGCGATATGATCTATGCCGACACTGCCTCCGAGGTGGAAACCCGCCGCAAGGCGTTTGTCCGCAAGTGGCGGCTGAAATGCAGGGCCGTCGCGGACAGCCTCGCAGAAGCGGGCGACAAGCTCTTTACCTTCACGCGCCTGTCCAAGAGCCAATGGAAATCAGCCCGAACGACCAACGCCATTGAGCGTCTCAACGAGGAGTTCAAGCGCCGGATCAAAACACAGACCGTGCTGCCGTGTCCCGAAACAGTGCCGATGCTCCTCTGGGCACTCCTCGCTTCCGGCCAAATCCAGATGCGCAAAGTCGATGGATGGGAAACCCTCGATCAGCTAATCGCCGACGAAACCCTTGACCGCGCAGCCTGACCGCCGCAAAACTCAACCCGCTCGGAGAGGCGCCAAAACCAATTTCCACCACTTTCGAGACACAACCTCTACTTGCACCTAACCAGCCTCAAGGCTTGCCTGTCCGGTTAACGCCCATGACCGCTACATGTAGGGTGCCGCCACTCTCCCGAGTAAAGCTCGGCATAGGTTGGAGCAGAGGTGTCGCCCGCGATGCCGAGCAATGAGCGGAAGGCGTTGAACGGGTAGAACCGCCTGTTGAAGCGGAAGGTGAACTCGTTGAGGTAGGCTTGTAGGTGCTGGTGGCTAACGCCGTGGTGGATACCGATCAGCCACGTCTTCAGGTTGGCGAAAACCAGATGGATGATCGGCAGGTATTGCTCGGCAACCTCTGGATCACCACACTCGGCAACAGCGAAGTGCTCATAGCCGCGCTTACCGAGGCCAGCATAGCCGCTCCAATCGTCAGTAACGATCAGCGATCGCGGCGCGACGGTGCTCTCGACGAACCCACAGAGCGACTCGGCGCTACGGTCGAGCACGACGGCGAGCCGAACGCGTCCGGCATAGCGTCCGTCTTTCCGGTTGTCGAGCTTGGTGCCCGGCTTTCGATGACGCACCTCGATGGCACAGGAGACGGGAACCTTGTGGTGAACACCACGGCCTTCCCCACGCGTTCGCCCGCCAACCCAGGTTTCGTCCACCTCAACATGGTTCTTGGGCTGTCCACCGATCCTGTCTTGGTTGGGCCGCACCATGCCCGAGCGGAGCTTGTGGAGAATTTGAAAGGCCGTCTCGTAGCGCGAAAGACCAAGTTGCCGCTGAAACTGCACGGCGGACATGCCGGGCGTCTGACTGGCGACCAGATAAGCGGCCCAGAACCAGACGTTCAGCGGAGTGTGGCTACGCTCCATCACTGTTCCCACCGTCAGCCCGGTGTTCTGGCGGCACTTGCGGCAGCGCAGGACGCCAGGGCGGTTTTCAAAGTGGAACGGCTCTCCCGCCGTGCCGCAGTGCGGGCAGGCAAAGCCGTCTCCCCAGCGGGCTTTCTCCAGGTAGGCGGCGCAGGCCGCATCATCGGGGAAAAGTCGCTGGAACTCGGGTAGCGAATGCGGGAATGGGAGATCGGCGCGGTCGAGAACATCCATGGCGCGCTCCCCTATATCCGGGTTGCGCCCATTCTAGCCCTAGTGGGTGTGGGTGTAAACCGGATAGGCAAGCATTGATGACCACCGTAGGACGCCTGACCGTCTCGAATCTCGGATTACCGCTGCTGTCCAGCAAGGTATTGCCCTCGCTGTCCGTGACCGGTCTCGACAGATGGATCGTGCTGCCCAATACGTTCCGGACCACGGAACGGATGGCGGGGGTGAGGATGCGCGTTTCAACGTCCTCGAGAGTTCCGACAGAGGCAACGACATAGGGCGCATTCTCGGGCGTGACCTGAACCAGAACGCGAAGCTCTTGGCGGACGTCCCACCCCTCGACCTTGACCAGCAACGCATCACCAACAGCGCTACTGGGGACGCTGATCGTTTCCGACCGCTCGGATTGGGCGATATCGCCCTTCTGGTTCACGCTAAGATCGATGATCCGTCTGCGATAGCCGCCCTTGTACTCCCAGGTCTGGACGCGGGTATCCACCATCGTGACCGTGAAGGCGCGCTGGTTGATGTAGTATTTGCCGGGCGTCAGCGACCTTTCCCAAACGCCGATGCACCGGGTGCGAGTCTCGCATGGCAGTGATGTCTGCGGCTTGGTTCGTTGAGTTCAGGCAGCGATTGCCATGGCTGCTGCACGTGGACTGATGTTGTCGTTGGCCGGTGTGTCGGTTGCGCTGATCAGGGCCTTCCATGCGCGCTCGAAGCGGCCGGATTTGATCAGGGCGCGGAAGGTCAGAACAGCCTGTCCGCCGACGATCCGCCAGCGCATGCCGGAGCGCTTCATGCGCTGTGTCACCAGGGATCTTGTTGGCAGCCTCGACCACGCCTGAGCCGATGGCGATGCCCTCTTCCTTCAGGGCGTGGTAGCGCATGCGATGGCGATGCTTGCGGAAGAAGGCGAGTTCCCGCTCGGTCTCGGCCCGGTCCGGCGCAGCGGCGGCATCGCGAAGGTGGCGCAGCGCCCGGATCACCTTGGCGACGCCACGGGGATCGTGACGGAGGATCTCGCGGTACTTCTCGAACCAGCCGGGCGCCACGGCATGGTCGGACGCGGTTTGCAGATGTTCGCAAGCATGCCAGAAGTCGATCACCTCGGTTTCGGGCGACAGGGTCTCCAGGAAGGTCCAGTTGTCGGCGGCGCCATCGGCGATAGCGACGATCCCGATCTCGGGGCGTGCTCGCCTGATGTGTGCGACTTCGCTTGCAAGCTGCGCCTTCAGCGTGAGCTTGCCGCTCTCCGGCATGGGGCCGAGATAGAGGGTCTTCAGGCGCTTGCCCTCGGCGTCGTGGAAGGAGACCGTGCCGCAGGCGGCCTCGCGCCAGGAGGCCTTGGCGCGACCGTCCTCGCCGGGTCTCAGCGGCACCATGACGCCGTCGAGGGAGACCGAGGCGGTGGTCGCGTCCTGCGGTATGCCCTCGGCCTCACGGATGCTGCCCAGCGTCTCCGGGCCGAGGCTCTCCCAGCATTCGTGAATGCTCAGGGTCAGGCGCTCACCGACGGCGTCATGGCGCCGGTCTTCGCAAAGAACGCCGCCGCTTCCCGGGCCGTGCAGCGACCCATCATCAGCAGACCGAGTTCGGCCGCCGGCCGCGTCAGGTAATCGTCGACGAGGCCCAGGCTCTCGTCGACCGGCCACCGGCGATGCCCCGCTCGCGCCGCTGCGGTAACGCGCTCGCCGGTAGGCGAGCGAGGTCATGATCGTCTTCGGCGTCACCGCGACCCGGAACCAGCTCTGCCCGTCCCGCTCGATCCGGGAAGCGCCATCGTCCCGGTTCTCGATGACGGCGCCCATGACATCGCGAGCGAACTCGTTCGTGGCCTCACGCACCCGCAACTCGACCTCCTCGGGCGCCTCGGGGCGCGGCTCGGAACGAAGCTCCTCGCGACACAGTGCGAGCACCCGGGCGGCCGCCTCGACGACCCGAGGAGGCAGGCCGGAAAGATCGATGGACGAAGGCGCCGGAGGCGGGATACTGCCATGGGAATGCTCCCGATGTTGGGTTTCGAGACACGGCATCGTACCGCTTCTGGCGGTGCGGAGCGTTCCCACCTTCCCCTGCTCGACCCTGCCGTCGTGACAAAATCCTGCCTTGGAGCGGCCCATTGTCACGAATAGCCGTTTTCGGCCGTTCGTCTCGACACAAAAACGCACTAAATCAATGACTTAGATTCTCCATACCAGACCCATACCAGACCCACACCCACCGAGAGTGTTGGTGGTGGCCAGCGCGATGCTGTTTGGTTGCGACAGCACTTCCGAGGTACCGAGCCGGTCAATGACGTTGGGGTCGCCCTCCAATACGAAGTAGTCGGGCGAGGTGCCGCCGTAGAAGTCGTTTGTCGGCGAGGCACAATCATGTGAGGTGGCAAAAGGAGCGGTAAGGAAATGACTCCGCGCCTCGCCGCTGACGCGCGACGAGCCACTCATACGCCCTTGGATAAAGGTCTCCCCACTGAGGGTCTTGACTTCGCCGATGAAAAGGCTGATCACCGACTGTTGGCTGGCGCCCTCGCCGCTGAGGCCGCCGAAGCGGGCACCGAACGGGCGCAGCGCGGAGGACGACCCGCTGGTATCCCAAAAGATCGCCGCGTCGGCCTCGGCCGTGTCGAGATTGCTGATGCTGCTGCCGCCGGAAGCCTTGGAGACGAAGGGGACGTCCGAGTCCATCACGAAGTCGCGGCGGAAGTTGTAGAAGGTGGCGCCGGTCGTCGGGAAGATCGTCGTCGGCACGCCGGCCCAACCGACGATCTTGTGGCCGTCGCCCTGGTCGGTGAGCTCGTAGATGACGAACTCCTGATCGCTGGTGAGGAAGCCGTTGCCGGTCAGGACGCCCGAGCCGAAGGGCTGCTCGGTCGCTGTGACCGTGAAGCTCCCGGCCTTAATCGGTGCCGTGAAGCGGCTCGCGATCTCGACGTCGAAAATGCCGTTCGAGACGGTCGCGCCGGCGAAGGCGAGGTTGAACGAGGGGCTGGTGTCATCGGTGCCGAGCAGCGGGTTGGTGGCGTGCTTGATGCGGCCTCCCAGGGTGCCGCTGATGGTGATGCCGCCCGCGATCTCCTCGGTCACGATCAACTGGCTGGTCTCGTCGATGTCGCCGGTGCCCTCGGCCTTATCGGTCGCGCCCGCCGCGGCCACCGCGTCGCCCGGCGAACCTGCGCCGCCCGGGGCCACCGCATCGGGATCATTGTCAGAGCCGAGCTCGCCCACGCCGCTCGCGGCCACGTCCTCGTCCTGGGGGACGCCCTCGTCATCGGTCGCCGCGCCCGAGCCCTCGAGCGAGCCGAGCGCCGCGTTCAGCGTCTCCGGTGTCGTCGGCGCGGGGTCCGAGCGTGCCGCGTCCGGTGCCGCCACGCTGATCGTATAGCCCGGCCGCAGCGCCTGCTTGGTTACGCCGCCGCTGGTCACCGACATCGAATCGCCGAACAGGAACGTCGCGTCCGTCGCCCCGTTCGCGGCCACGTTGATGATGCTGATGCCGCCGCGGATGCCGATCGTCGCCGTCGGCGTGTTCAGCACCACCGGCGTCTTCTTGGTGGTACGCCCGCCGACCAGCCGGAACACGCCCTTGGTCGCGTTGAGCACGAGCCGGCCCGTCTTCTGCTCGGGGTCGTAAACGTACTCGTCGAGCACCACTTCCGAGTTGGGCCCGATGGTCAGCGCCGATTCGTCGAGGAACAGCATCTGCGCCTGGCCCGTGGCCTCGGTCACGATGAGTTCGTCATGGAAGACGTTGGTGCCGACCAGTAGCGCGCGCTTGTCAGAGATCGGCGGCTTACCCGTGATCGCCGGGTTGACCGCCGCCGTCACCCCGACCTGCACCTCCTGGGCCTGCACCGCGGCTAGCCCAAGCACGAGAACCAGGCTCAAGGCTAGCGCGCTTCCGAACCGCCTCATTCTACGAGCCCCCCAGCCGGCTGCGCGCCGCCCCAGTTTCGTGTGAACTTATACCCGCTTTCTTAACTTGCCGACCCGCCCAGCCTCCGCGGCGGGGCGGCGCCGCGCTCGGTTACCGCCTCACCGTATGCGTGAAATCGAGCGGGCCGTGACCGGCTCCGAAGCCCGGCGGGTGGGCGAGCGCGGCGCGGACGAAGGCGCGCGCACGAACCACCGCAGCGCGCACGTTCGCGCCTTGCGCCAGCCCGATAGCGATGGCCGATGCCAGAGCGCATCCGGTACCGTGGTTGTGGCGTGTCTCGATGCGCCGCGATTCGAACACCTCGATTCCGTCCTCGCCGGCGAGCACGTCGTAGAGGGTATCGCCGGGAAGGTGACCGCCCTTGACGAGCGTGGCTTGAGGTCCAAGCGTTAGCAGCATAGCGGCGGCATGCGTCATGTCCTCGCGCGAGGCGATGGACACGCCGGTCAGGAACGTCGCCTCCTCGATGTTGGGCGTGACGATGGTCGCGCGCAGAAAGAGCCGCGCCTTGAGCGCCTGGCTCGCCTCCGGCTCGAGCAGCAAGTGCCCGCCCTTCGCCGCCATGACGGGATCGACGACGAGCGGAACATCGCCGGCCGCGCGCTCGAGCGTGTCGGCCACCGCGGTAATGACCTCGGCGTTGTGCAGCATGCCGGTCTTGATGCAGTCGGCGCCGATGTCGGCGAGCACGACCTCCATCTGGCGGGCAACGAACGCCGCCGGGACCGCGAAGATCTCATGTACGGCGTTGGTGTCCTGCGCGGTCAGCGCCGTGATCGCGGTGGCCGCATAGCCGCCGAGTGCGGTGACGGTCTTGATGTCGGCCTGGATTCCGGCACCACCGCCGGAATCGGAACCGGCGACGAGGAGGACACGGCCGGGCGCCCCCGAGTCTCCCGTCATGACCTCATCCGGCGGCCTGCTCGAGCGCGCCGACGATGTCGGCCACCACATCAGCGACGAGGGCCGCGTCCTCGCCCTCGGCCATGACGCGAATGACCAGCTCGGTGCCCGATTCGCGCACCAGGACGCGCCCGTGATCGCCGAGTCGGCTCTCGCCCTCGCGCACGGCCTTTTTCACGCTCGCCTTGTGCAGCGGCTTGGCCGCGCCGGGGCCCCCGTTGCCGATACGGACGCTGCGCAGGGTTTGCGGCAGCGGCTCGAACACGCGGCCGACTTCGCTCACCGGACGTCCCGCGGCGGCGATCACGGCGAGTATCTGCAGCGCGGCAATCAGGCCGTCGCCCGTCGTGGCGAAGTCGCTGAGGATAATGTGGCCCGATTGTTCGCCGCCCACGTTGTAGCCGTGGCCCCGCATGTAGTCGACCACGTAGCGGTCCCCGACCGGCGTTCGCGCGAGATCGAGGCCGAGGCCGGCGAGATAGCGCTCGAGCCCCAGGTTCGACATCACCGTCGCGACGATGCCACCGCCGCGAAGACGCTCCGAGCGCTGCCAGTACGCCGCGACCAGCGCCATCAGCTGGTCTCCATCCATCAGCTCGCCGTGTTCGTCAGCCATGACGAGGCGGTCGGCATCGCCATCGAGCGCGATTCCGACGTCGGCCCCCTGCTCGAGCACCATTCTCTGCATGGCCTGCGGCGTCAGCGAGCCGCAATCCTTGTTGATGTTGAAGCCGTCGGGCTCGTCGCCGAGGGCGATGACGGTGGCCCCGAGCTCCCACAGTACGGGGGGAGCGAACCGGTAGGCCGCACCGTTGGCGCAATCGACCACGATCTTGAGGTCTTCGAGGGTCTGGCCACGCGGAAAGGTGTTCTTGGCGAACTCGATATAGCGACCGACCGCGTCATCGAGCCGCTGCGCCCGCCCCAGCTTCCCCGGCGTGGCGCGCGTGTGCACATCGCCGCGCATGCGCGCCTCGATGGCCACTTCGACGTCGTCGGACAACTTGTAACCGTCGGGCCCGAAGAGCTTGATTCCATTGTCCTCATAAGGATTGTGCGAGGCCGAGATCATGACCCCAAGATCGGCGCGCAGGCTGCGCGTCAACATGGCGACGCCGGGCGTCGGCATCGGACCGACCAGGATCACATCCATACCGACCGAAATGAACCCGGCGGTCAGTGCCGGCTCGAGCAGATAGCCGGAAAGCCTCGTGTCCTTTCCAATGACCACGCGGTGGCGGTGTGCGCCTCGGGTAAACTGGCTGCCCGCGGCGACGCCGACCTTGAGCGCCGTCTCCGCGGTCATGGGTTCGCTGTTGGCTAGCCCACGAATACCATCGGTGCCGAAATAGATCCGAGTGTTGGCCACCCCTTTGCCCCCAGTGTGCTTCAAGACCCTAAAAGTACCGTGAATCGCAACGCCTGTGTGGCCGCTGTCGCAGGATTATTCCGTTTCCTGCTTATCCGTGACACTCCGCCTATGGGGATGTATGTTCTCAATATGTTCTGTATGAGGGGGTCACGGTTATGGGGTTCAAGGTTGCATCGCGCGTGCGTGGTCTGAACGACGAGGCGTTTCGGGAGGCCTTCGGCACCAAGGAGCAGTGCCGCGCGGCGCTGGTCCGGCTGCGCTGGCCGGGCGGCTTCGTCTGCCCCTGCTGCGGCCATCGGGAGCATTGCGTGTTGGCGGGTCGGGGTCTCTATCAATGCAACCGGTGCAAGAAGCAGACATCGCCCACGGCGGGCACGATCTTCCACGCGACCAAGCTGCCGCTGACAGTCTGGTTTGCCGCCATCCACCTGATCGTGACGGCGAAGAACGGCATCTCGTCGGTGGAACTCGGCCGCCGTCTCGGGGTCAAGCAGCCGACGGCCTGGGCCGTGAAGCACAAGATCATGGCGGTGATGGCGCGGCGCGAGGGGGAGACGGCGCTTACGGGGCGGGTCGAGATGGACGACGCCTATCTCGGCGGGGTGCGCTCCGGCGGCAAGCGGGGCCGCGGCGCGGCGGGCAAAACGCCCTTCGTGGCGGCGGTCTCGACCAGTCCCGAGGGGCGCCCGCGCAAGCTGAAGCTGGCGCCGGTCAAGGGCTTCCGCAAGCGCGAGATCGCGCGCGGCGCCAAGCACTGGCTGGCCCCCGGCGCGGCGGTTGTGACGGACCGCCTGGGCTGCTGGAGCGCACTCGAAGAAGCCGCCTGCAGCCACCAGGCGATCCGCACCGGGTCGGGCCGCCAGGCGGCCCGCATGGCATCGTTCAAATGGGTGAACACGACGCTCGGCAACATCAAGAGCGCGATCACCGGGACTTATCGCAAGCTCGGCCCCGACCATGCCGGACGCTATCTCGCCAGCTTCGCCTGGCGCTACAACCGGCGCTATCAACTCCAGACAATGATCCCGCGTTTCGTCCATAGCGCCGCACGAAACCAGCCCATGCCCTATCGCCTCCTCATCGCCGGATGACTTTCAGGGATAAGCAGGTTCCGTTTTATCTAGGGCGGCGCCGCCGGCCCGTGGGCGAGAGCGCGCGCGACCGCGAGCGCCTGCCGGGTTTCGCCAACGTCGTGGACGCGCACGATCTGCGCGCCAGCCGAGACCGCCGCCAATGCCGCCGCCAGCGAACCCGGCAGGCGCGCGCCTTCGGGCTCGCCGCGACTCAGGCGTGCGATAAAGCTCTTGCGCGAGACGCCCACCAGCAGCGGCGTACCGATCCCGTGGTACAGGCTGAGCCCGCGCAGGATCTCGACGTTATGGCTCACGGTCTTACCGAAGCCGATGCCGGGATCGACGATGAGCCGGTCGCGCGGCACGCCGGCGGTCGTACAAGTCGCCACCCGCGCGGCGAGGTAGTCAAAGACATCGAGCGCCGCGTCGTCATAGGACGGCGCCTGCTGCATCGTCTTGGGATCGCCCTGGCTGTGCATGAGAATGACGGGCGCACCGCTCGTGGCGGCAACCTCCAGGCTCCCCGGATCGAAGGTGAGGGCGCTGATATCGTTGATGATGCGCGCGCCCGTTTCCAGGGCGGCCACCATGATGCGCGCGCGCCGGGTATCGATGGAGAGCGGCACGGCCGATCCCGCGAGCCCGGCGACCACGGGCAGCACCCGGCGCCGCTCCTCGGCTTCGCCGGCGGGCTCGGCTCCCGGGCGCGTCGATTCGCCGCCGATATCGAGGATATCGGCACCCTCCTCGATGAGGCGGTGCCCGTGGCGGATGGCGGCAGCGGGCTCGAAATGAAGGCCGCCATCGGCGAAGCTGTCGGGCGTGACGTTGATGACGCCCATGACGAGGGGGCGCGAAAATGCGAGCCCCGCGATGGTCGCGCGCGGCGTACTTAGATTATCGAGAAGAGCATGGGCGCGCGCCGCCACCGTTTCCGGCTGGCCTGCCGCCCAGCCGCGCAAAGCGGCGAGCGATGCGCGCGCCCGAGCGAGGCCGCCGTCGGGTAGCCGCGCCGTCAGCGCGACATCGGCGAACGCAAGCGGGCCACCCGCGAGCCGCATCGCCTCGCCGCGCTCGATGTCCTCCGCGACATCATCGGCCGGCTGTATACCGACGGGCTCGAGATAGAGGCGCGCGGCCGCCGGCAGGCGCGGCGGCAACGAGGCGCGCGGTGCCGTGCCGCTCACTTTCCGGGCGAGGGGTCAGGAACCGGGCTGCGGTTCCGGACTGAGGTCGCCGGGCGAGTTCTTGCCTCCGCTCGAAGGCACCGACGAGTGCTCACCGCGGTCCTCCGGTGCCGGCTGGTCTTCATGCTTGCTGATCGGCTCGCCCCGCAGTACCGCCCGAATCTCGTCGCCGTTGAGGGTTTCGTATTCGAGTAACCCAGAGGCCAGCGTGTGCAGCTCGTCGAGGTGCTCGGTCAGGATCGCGCGGGCCCGCTCCTCGGCTTCGTCGATGAAGCGGCGCACCTCGTCGTCGATCGTCTTCGCCGTCGCGTCGGAAACGTTTTTGCGCTGGGTGACCGAGTGGCCGAGGAAGACCTCCTCCTCGTTCTCGTTGTAGCGCAGGGGCCCGAGCTTTTCGCTCATGCCCCACTCGGTCACCATGCGCCGGGCGAGCCCCGTAGCCTGGCGGATGTCGTCGGCGCCGCCCGTGGTGACGTGTTCGGCGCCGAAGATGATCTCCTCGGCGACGCGGCCGCCGAACATCATAGTGAGCTTGGCGATGAGCTCGTGCTTGGAGAAGCCGTAGCGGTCCTTCTCGGGCAGCGCCATGGTCAGGCCGAGGGCGCGGCCGCGTGGAATGATCGTCACCTTGTGCAACGGATCGTGGCCCGGCACGTGGACCGCGACCAACGTGTGGCCGGCTTCGTGGTAGGCGGTGAGGCGCTTTTCCTCGTCCGTCATGACGAGCGAGCGGCGCTCGGCCCCCATCATCACCTTGTCCTTGGACTCCTCGAACTCGGACATGGTGACGAGGCGCTTGCCCTTGCGCGCCGCCAGCAGTGCCGCCTCGTTCACGAGGTTGGCGAGGTCGGCCCCTGAAAAGCCGGGCGTGCCGCGGGCGATGACGCGGGGTTCGACGTCGGGCCCGAGCGGCACCTTGCGCATGTGCACCTTGAGAATCTTCTCGCGCCCGAGAATGTCGGGGTTCGATACCACCACCTGGCGGTCGAACCGGCCGGGTCTGAGCAGGGCCGGGTCGAGCACGTCCGGCCGGTTGGTGGCGGCCACGAGGATCACGCCTTCGTTGGTCTCGAAGCCGTCCATTTCGACGAGGAGCTGGTTCAAGGTCTGCTCGCGCTCGTCGTTGCCGCCGCCGAGCCCGGCGCCGCGGTGACGCCCGACGGCGTCGATCTCGTCGATGAAAACGATGCACGGGGCGTTCTTCTTGGCCTGATCGAACATGTCGCGTACGCGGCTCGCGCCCACGCCCACGAACATCTCGACGAAGTCCGAGCCCGAGATGGTGAAAAAGGGAACGTTGGCCTCGCCGGCGATGGCGCGCGCGAGCAAAGTCTTGCCCGAGCCGGGCGGCCCGATGAGCAGGGCGCCCTTGGGGATCCTGCCGCCGAGGCGCTGGAACTTGGCCGGGTCTTTGAGGAACTCGACGATCTCCTCGAGTTCCTCCTTGGCCTCGTCGATGCCGGCTACGTCGTCGAAGGTGACCCGGCCCTGGCGCTCGGTGAGCAGGCGCGCCTTGGACTTGCCGAAGCCCATGGCCTTGCTGCCGCCCGACTGCATCTGGCGCATGAAGAAGATCCATACCCCAATCAGCAGCAGCATCGGGAACCAGGACACGAGGATGCCGAACAGCGAGGGGACGTTGTCGTCGACCGGCGCCGCGCTGATGCTGACGCCGCGCTGCGTCAGCCGCTGCACCAGATTGGGATCATTGGGTGCGTAGCTCGTGAACGGGCGGCCGTCGTTGTAGTGGCCGGAGATGGCGTTGCCCTTGATCGTGACGTCGTGGATCTCGCCCTGCTCGACCTCGGCCAGGAAGTCCGTAAACGCGAGATTCGGCACGGGCCCGCGCCCGTTGGAACTCTGGAACAGGTTGAACAGCGCGATCAGCAGCAGGACAACAATGACCCACAGCGCCAGATTTTTTCCGAAGTTGTTCAAACCTCCAGCCTCTTCTCGGGGGCGCACGCGGCGCACCTCCCAATCCCTAGGTTACACCAGAAACCGCGGACCCACGTAATCTATCGTGGCGACCGTAGACATTAGTGGCGACCGTAGACATTAAATGGGATGTCGCGGCCTTCAAACAACCGAAAACGGCGCCGGTCCCAGGGCCTGCGCCGGCCTGAAATGAGCGCTGATCGCCCCGTAATCGCCGAGCAGGTCCTCGGCCCGGTAGTCGAGCGGCGGGACCGCCGCGACGCGACGGCCGCGCCACAACGCCGGCAGGGTCGCGCGCGCCGGCGCCGGTACGAGTAACGATCGCGCCCCCGTCGCGGCGCCTGCGATCTCGGCCCAACCCTCGCGCCCCAGGGTGCGAACGATGAGGATGGGGCGAGCGGGCGCCGCGACGGCGCCGCTAGCGCGCGCTCGAACGACGAAGCGGCCGTCCCACAACACCTCCTCGCCCGGCGCGATGGCGATCGTTCGGGCGGTCGACCGCGCCTCGCGACAAAACAGGAGCGCCCCGCGGATGGGGACGACGCGGCAGCCGAGCAGCGTCCGCCCACCGCCCAGGCTGCCGCCGCGGAGCGCCGCGAAGAGGCGCTCGAGCCGGTGCCCGCGCGGCGGATAGGGGGCGCCGCCGACGCACATGAGGATTCGCGCGAGCGCGCGCCGGGCGATGGCCGCCGGGGCGGCGGCGAAGCCGGCCGGATCGAGAAGGCAATAACCGGACGGATACAGCGCGGCCGCGCGGCCGAGCAGTGCGCACGTCGCCTCTTCGAGTTCGGCGCGAGCCCCGCCTGCGCGGCGCGCGGCGGCGGCCAGCCGCGGCGCCGTAATCCCGGCGGCCCGTAGCGTTGCCATCGCGCGCCGCATACGAACCCGTGCGTGGGCGATATCGACGTTGGAAGGATCATCGAGCCACTGCTGCCCGAGCGCTACCAGTGTCGCGACGAGGCGTGCCCGGGGCACACCGAGGCAGGGCCGCAGAAGGCGCACGCCAGCGCGCTCGCTGACGCGAGCCATGGCCGCGAGCCCGTCACCGCCGCTACCCTGTGCGAGCCGCATCAGCACGGTCTCGGCCTGGTCTTCTCGTTGGTGGCCGAGCAGGAGGTGGACCGCGCCGTGGGCGCGGCACCAGTCGAGGAGGAGGCGGTAGCGGGCGTCGCGCGCTGCAGCCTGGATGCCGTGTTCCGGCTTGGCTCCGCGCCAGCGCAGGACGTGGTGCGCGATGCCGTGCGAGCTCAGCCAACGGCCGGTTTGGCGCGCCTCCCGTGTGCTCCCTGGCTGCAGTCCGTGATCGACGGTCAGCGCCGTGATGCGGTGCCCCTGGGCGCGGGCCCAGGCGTGCGCGAGGCGGCACAGCGCGAGGCTATCGGGCCCGCCCGACGTGGCGACGGCGATGTGGGCCTGGGTGAAGGGCCCCAACGGGGCGATGAGGGCGGCGAACGCCTCGGGCGTCAGTGGAGGGGCTGCGGCGGGCTCGCGCGCGGCCACTCAGGTGCATCCGGCTTGTTGACCCTCGCTCTCGGCGCGCGACTTGATCCGCGCCGGCGCCTCGTCGAACTTCTCGATGAGCTCCGCGAAGGTCGTGCACGCCTCCTCGTTCTGTCCCATCTGCCTCAGCGCCATGCCGAGATTGAGCAGATTGTCGGCCGCCTTCTGGCCCGCGGGCGCCTTGTTGTAGCCATCGAGGAAGGCGGCCGCGGCATCGGGGTAGCTGCGGCGCACAAAGTAGGTCCTGCCGAGCCAGAAGTGGCCATTGCCGGCCAGCTCATGGTCGGGGTGGGTTTCGAGAAACTCCTTGAACGCCCGTTCGGCGGCCTCGAAGTCGAGCTGGCGGATGAGCGAGAACGCGTGGTCGAAGCGCTCTTGCACCGTGCCTTCGGGCAGCACGCCGGTCGGCGCGGGGGGCGTCGCCGCAGCGACCGTGGTCGGTGCGCCGGCCGCAGACACGGCCTGCCCCGAGGCCGACGCCGCCGGCGCATCCTCCACGGCACCTGCGATGACCGACCCACCGGCGAGGCTTTGGTGTAAAGCGCTGACCGATTGTTCGATCTCGCCGAGTCTGAAATCGGCGTCGCTCACCAGCTTGTCGAGCCTCTTTTTTATCTGAGCCATGTCGAAGACCAGCTTTTCCACCATCCCCGTCAGGTGACCGACGCGGCTCTCGAAGTTGGCGCGCAGCTTCTCCTGCCGCTCCAGCAGGTTTTCGGCCACCGCGGGAGGTGCCGCGCCCGCACCCGGTCCACTGGTGGCTGCCGCTGTGCCTGTCGACGGGCGGCGATAGTATTCGCGCTGCAAATCGTTGAGCTGGCGCCGGAGTTGTTCGACCTGAAGGATGAGCGCGCGCACCTCGTTGCTCTGGGCTGCGCTCCTATCGGGTCCGGCTATGGCCGCCAGTCCGACCACCGCCGCGAGTCCGAGCACGTGCCGCCATCTCATGGCGTGTCTCTCCTGCCGGTTTCGCGCAGACGACTCCTGGGGCGTCCGGCGCCGAGTATGCACGCACAATTTGGCGAGATTAAGAACACGGGCCGGCGCCGGCAGCGCCTGGCGCGACCTCAGCCGCAACCCAGCCCGGACCGCCTAGTTGACGACCATCACTCCGCGACGGTTCTGCGACCACGCAGATTCGATATGGCCCTCTGCCTCGGGCCGCTCCTTGCCGTAGGAGATGGTGGCGATGCGGCTCGTGGAAATGCCGAGGCCGGCGAGGTAGTCCTTGACGGAGGCGGCGCGCCGCTCGCCCAACGCCAAGTTGTACTCGCGCGTCCCGCGTTCGTCGCAATGGCCCTCGATGGTCACGGTCACGGAAGGGAACTGCTTCAGCCAGTTCGCCTGCTCGCGCAGCGTGTCGCGGGCACCGGGCTTGAGGTCATACTTGTCGAAATCGAAGAACACGCGATCGCCCACCTCGGCCACCAGGTGCTCGGCACTACCCGGCGTCGGACCCGCTGGCGCTGGCTGCGTCGCCTGCGCGGGCGCGGGCTGCGAAGCCACTGGCGTCGTGGTCGTGGTGGTCCCTTCGCCGGAGCCGCCGGCTTCGCCCTCTCCCGTGCCTGCCGTTTCGCACGCGGCTAAAAGCAGGAGGGCGGCAAACGAGGAGAATAACCTAAGGCGCATCGAAGATTCTCCGTTCAAAGGAAAGCGAGTAATGATGATCGAAATAACGAAAGGAAAAGTGGCGCACGATTACCGCGCAGTTGCTGGCCACAACGAATTGCTCTAGCGCGCACTCTATCTGATTTGGACCCCGAGCGACTATAGAGCGGCGAACTCGTTGAATCAAGGGGACAAAGGCGACCACGCCGGGTCCGAGGCGTCCGTCGGCGTGATCTGCGGACGCTCGTTGTAGCCGGTGAGATCGATCGAGTACAGGCGCACCGAGCCACTCGCGGAGGTGGTCGGCGTTTGCCGGAAGAACATCAGGACACGACCGTTGGGCGCCCAGGTCGGTCCCTCATCGAGAAAGCTCTCGGTGAGCAGCCGCTCGCCGCTGCCGTCGGGACGCATGACACCTATGAAGAACCGCCCCCGCCGCATCTTGGTGAAGGCTATGAGATCGCCGCGGGGCGACCACACCGGGGTCGCGTACCGACCATCACCAAAGCTTATGCGCCGGATGCTGCGGCCGTCTGCATCCATCACGTAGAGCTGCTGGCTGCCGCCGCGATCGGAGTTGAACACGACACTGCTGCCGTCGGGCGCATAGGAGGGCGAGGTGTCGATCGCGGGATGGTTGGTCAGCCGCTCGATCAGCTGCGTGCGCACGTCCATCGTGAAGATGTCCGAGTTGCCCTCCTCGGCCAGGCTCATGATGACGCGCTCACCATCGGGCGAGAAGCGCGGGGCGAACGTCATGCCCGGGAAGTCGCCGAGCACCTCCTGCTGACCACTGTCGATATCGAGGATGTACACCCGGGGCCGGTCGTTGAAGTAGGACAGGTAAGTGATCTCCTGGCGCGTCGGCGAGAATCGCGGGGTCAGGACCAGGTGTCGGCCATCGGTCAGGAAGCGGTGATGCTCGCCGTCCTGGTCCATGATGGCGAGGCGCTTGATGCGCCGCGTCTGCGGCCCGGTCTCAGCGACATAAACGATCCGCGAGTCGAAATAACCGTCCTCGCCGGTCAGCCGCTTGTAGATGGAATCGGAGACGATGTGGGCGATGCGGCGCCAGTTCTCGGGCGTGGTGGCGTAGCGAAAGCCCGTCATCTGCTGCTCGGCGAACACGTCCCACAAGCGGAATTCGACCCGCAGCTGGCCGTCGTCGGCGAGCTCGACCCGACCGGTGACCAGGGCCTGGGCGTCGATGATACGCCAGTCACCGAAACGCGGCTGCACGCGCATCGCCTCCGGGCTCTGGATGAACGCGCCGGGATCGATCGGGTGAAACAGGCCCGAGCGCTCGAGGTTGGCGCTTATGACTCGGGCGATGTCGGCGCCCGTGCGCGCGGCGCGCGCGTCCTCGCCGAGAAAATCAGTCACCGCGACGGGTAGCGGATCGACGTTGCCGCTCGTGATGTCGATCTTGAGCACGGCATGTGCGGAGCCGGCAGCGAGGCTCGCGACAAGGAGGACGATCGCGGCCACGGCCGCACGCGCGCGCGATCGCTTCATGAGAAGTACGGCGCGCATCAGCCCAGCATGTCCCGGGGCGAGAAGGTGAACTCTATTTCGCGCCATTTTTCATAGCTCATCCGTGGTGGCATTTCTAGTGGATCGCATTTGCGCACGGCCCGCACGGCGCTTTCAACGAAGACGCGGTAAAAAACGTCGGCGGCGGCGCGGCGGCGCTCGGCCTGGTCGACGACTTTCGGCTCGTCGCTAAGCGATCCGTCGCGGTTGAGGTAGATGCGGACGGTGACCTCCATCCCCTCGAAGTCCTTGGCGCCGCTCGGAATACTCCAGCAGTCGCGAAACTTGAGGCGGATGAAGTCTTTTTCGCTGACCGTGAGGGCGGTCTCGATCGGGCTCGGCGGGGCGACGGCGGCGGCCGTGGGTGCCGGCGCCGCGGCCGTTGGCGGCGGTTTCAGCACCTGCGGCTTGCGCTCCCGGCTCTTGTCGATAAGCGCACTGATGCGGGCGGAATCGAACGATTCCGGCTTGGCCGGCTTGGGCAGCGGCTTGGGCGGCCGGCGCAGCGCCGGCCGGCGCTTGGGCGGTTGCGGCTTGGCTGCAGGCTTGGGTGGCGGCTCCGGCTTGGCCTCGGACTCCGGCGGCAACGCGGCGACCACCGTCTCCGGTTCGGGCACCGGCTCGGGCGGTGCGGCCGCGGGCTCCGGTGGGGGTTGTTTCTTCTCCGGCGGGGCCGGCTCGGGCTTGGCCACGGGCGGCGGCACCTCCGGCTTCTTCTCGGCCGGCGGCTCGACGGGCACCGGGGTCGTCTCGGCGGCGATCGTCACGACCTCGACGGGAATGATGACGTCGGCCGGCGGCCCGGCATCGAACAGGGCGGGCAGGCCGAAGTACGAGACGGTCAGGACGACGACGTGCAGCGCAGCCGATATGGTCACCGCGTCGCGCACGGGCTCAGTTCTTCTCCTCGGGCTCGGCAACCTGCACCGCCGCGCCCGGCACCGTGGGCGCCTTGGCGACCAGTGCCACCTTGGTGAACCCGGCGGCACCGATGGTGCCCATCACCTCCATGATGCGGCCGTAACTGACGCTCTGATCGCCGCGCAGGAAGATACGGGTATCGGCCTTGCGCCCGGTGATGGCGACGAGGCGCGGCATCAGCGCCTCGAGCGCCACCGCCGTTTCCTGGATGAAAATGGCGCCGGCGGCATCGACGGTCAGCGTCAGCGGCTCGTCCTGCCCCTGCAGGATGGGCGCGTCGGCCTTGGGCAGGTCGACCGCCACGCCCACGGTCAGCAGCGGCGCCGTCACCATGAACACGACGAGCAGCACAAGCATGACGTCGACGAAGGGGGTGACGTTGATCTCGCTCATCGGCCGGTAGCTGCGTACGGCGCGATATCTGTGTGGTGAGCCGTTGAGGGTGCCCGCCATTACGCCGCCCTCCCCTCGAGCTGGCGCGACAGGATGGCCGAGAATTCACCGGCGAACCCTTCGAGACGATTGGCGTAGCGACCGACGTCGTTGGAGAACTTGTTGTAGGCGACGACGGCGGGGATCGCGGCCAACAGGCCGAGCGCCGTCGCAAACAGCGCTTCGGCAATGCCGGGGGCGACCACGGCGATGCTCGTGTTCTTGGTCAGCGCGATCGAGCTGAAGCTGTTCATGATGCCCCACACCGTGCCGAACAGGCCGATGAAGGGCGCCGTCGAGCCGACGGTGGCGAGGAAGCCGAGATATTTCTCGAGCTGCTCCATCTCGCGTGCCAGCGCCAGCTGCATCGCCTGGCCGATGCGCTCGCGGATACCAGCCTGCAACGTGCCCTCGGGCGCCAGCCCTTTGAGCGTCGAGCGGCGCCACTCCTGCATCGCCGAGGCGAACAACATCGCCATCGGATGGGCCGGGTGGCTGCCGATGCGGTTGTAGAGCTCCTCGAGCGAGCCTCCCGACCAGAAGGCTTCCTCGAAGGCGTCGGCCTGCTCGCCGAGGCGGCGGAAGCGCGTGTACTTGTTGAAGATGATGGCCCAGCTCCAGACCGACGCCAGCAGCAGGATGACGACCACCGCCTTGACCACGATGTCGGCTTTCAGCATCAGGGCCCACAGCGACAGGTCGGTGGCGACCGACCCGGCGAGGGCCGCGGCGTCAACGGCTGGTTGTTCCATGGACCCCTCCCTTGGTAATCACGATGATCCTGGCGATACGCCTCTCGCGTCGCGTCGTCATGTCAGTCCGCTGTCTCGGGCGTGGCGCGCCCGGCCCCTGCGCTCGCCAAAAGCTCGAACTGGCGCGTCGCTGCGGGCGGCATGGCAACGCCGAGATGCTCGAACGCGCCGGCCGTAAGCAGGCGGCCACGCGGCGTTCGCTGCACCAGCCCGCGCTGTATGAGGAACGGCTCGATGATGTCCTCGATGGCGTCGCGCGGCTCCGACAGTGCCGCCGACAGCGTGTCGATGCCGACCGGTCCGCCGCCATAGGCCTCGGCGATGAGGATGAGATAGCGCCTGTCCATGGCATCGAGTCCACGGCCGTCGACCTCGAGGCGGTCGAGCGCGCCGTCGGCCTCAGCCGCATCGATGGTGGCCAGGCCGGCGACCGCCGCGTAGTCGCGCACGCGCCGCAGCAGGCGCCCGGCGACCCGGGGCGAGCCGCGCGCACGGCGCGCGATCTCGGCGGCGCCGGCGGCGGTAAGCGCGACGTCGAGCACGGTGGCGGCGCGCGAGACGATCGTCTGGAGATCGTCGGGCTCGTAGAAATCGAGCCGCGCCGGTATGCCGAAGCGGTCGCGGAGCGGCGTCGTCAGCAGGCCCGAGCGCGTGGTCGCGCCGATCAGGGTGAAGCGCGGAAGGTCGATGCGCACCGAGCGCGCCGCTGGCCCTTCGCCGATGATGAGGTCGAGCTGGAAGTCCTCCATCGCCGGGTACAGGATTTCCTCGACGATCGGGCTCAGGCGGTGGATCTCGTCGATGAACAGGGCGTCACGCTCCTGCAGGTTGGTGAGCAGGGCGGCGAGGTCGCCGGGGCGGGCAATCACGGGCCCGGAGGTGGCTCGGAAATTGACGCCGAGCTCGCGCGCGGTGATTTGCGCGAGCGTTGTCTTGCCGAGCCCGGGGGGACCGGCAAACAGCACGTGGTCGAGGGCCTCGCCGCGCGCCCGGGCGGCCTCGATGAATACGCGCAGATTGGCGCACACCGTGCGCTGGCCGACGAAATCGTCGAGACTGCGCGGGCGCAGGCTCAGTTCCGGCCCGTCATCGCCTTGCGCGTCGGCCGCCACCAGGCGCTCCTCGCTCAACCGGCGAGCTCCCGTAGGCCGCCGCGGATCAGCGCCTCGATCCCGACCTCATGGCCGAGGTCGCGCTGCGCCGCCGCCACCGCGCCGAACGCCTCGCTGCGCCCGTAGCCGAGATTGACGAGCGCCGATACCGCATCGCCCGTGGGTCCGCCGAGCGCGGCGACGGCGGCCGTCGCCGCGGGGGCGCCCACGCTCGGCACCCGGTCCTTGAGCTCGCCGATGATGCGGCGCGCGAGCTTGGCACCGACGCCGTTGGCCTGCGTAAGCCGCGCGTGGTCCTGGCTCGCGATCGTCTCGATGAGCTCGCCCACGGCGAGCACCGCGAGCAGGCGCAGCGCGAGCCTCGCGCCAACGCCCTGTATGTTCTGCAGGAGGCGGAACCAGTCGCGCTCGTCGGTACTGGCGAAGCCATAGAGATGGATGTGGTCCTCGCGCACGTGGGTCTCGACCGTGAGGCTGACGAGCGCGCCGGCGGGCGGCAGCGCGGCCAGCGTGCGCGCCGAGCAGAACACGTGATAGCCGACGCCACCAACGTCGACGATCACCGAGTCCTCGTCGATGGCGTCGCGGCGCCCGGTCAACTTGGCTATCACGCGGCCGCTCCCGCGGCGGCGGCGGCGGCGGCCGCCGCGAGCGTGCGCGCGTTACGGTGATGGGCATGGCAGATCGCCACGGCGAGCGCATCGGCGGCGTCGGCGCCAGCGACGGCGCAGCCCGGAAGCAGCACCCGGACCATGGCGTTGATCTGAGCCTTGTCGGCATGGCCGGTGCCGACCACCGTCTTCTTGACCAGGTTCGCGGCGTACTCGTGGACGGCAAGGCCGGCCCGGGCTGGCACCAGGAGCACGACGCCGCGGGCCTGGCCGAGCTTCAGCGCCGAGGCCGGATTGCGGTTGACGAAGGTCTCCTCGACCGCCGCCTCTTCTGGGGCGTGCTCGGCGCACACCGCGCTTAGGCCGTCGTGGATTTCGCATAAGCGCTCGGCCAGGGATGCCGCCGCCGAGGTCTTCACCGCACCATTGGCCACGTGGCGCAGATGATTGCCGGCGACGGCGATGACGCCCCAGCCGGTCGTGCGCAGGCCGGGATCGAGTCCGATGATCCGCATGTTGTCGTTAGGCGCCGAGGCGCTCGAGGACCGCCTCATCGACGTCGAAGTTGGCGGCGACCTGCTGAACGTCGTCGCTGTCGTCGAGGACCTCGAGCATCTTGAGCAGGGTCGGCGCCTGATCCTCGGTGAGCGGCACCGTCGCGTTCGGCTTCCACATCAGCTCGGCCCGCTCGGGCGCACCGAAGCGCTCGGCAAGGGCATCGCGCACGTCGTTGAAGTCGGCCGGCTCGCAGGTGATGTCGTGACCAGTGGCGTCGGAGGCGCAATCCTCGGCGCCGGCTTCGATAGCGGCCTCCAACATGTCGTCGGCGTCCGCCGCGCCCGCAGCGAAGTGGATCGAGCCGACGCGAGCGAACTGAAAGGTGACGCTGTTGCTCTCGGCCAGTGTGCCGCCATGCTTGCTGAACGCGGTCCGCACCGCGGCCGCGGTGCGGTTGCGGTTGTCGGTCAGAGCCTCGACGATGACGGCGACGCCGCCAGCCCCGTAGCCCTCATAGCGCACCTCCTCGTAGGCTGTGCCCTCGCCGCCGCCGGAGCCGCGCGCGATGGCGCGCTCGATGTTGTCACCGGGCATGTTGGCCGCGCGCGCCGCCGCGATCGCGGTGCGCAGGCGGGGGTTGGCCAATGGGTCGGCCTGGCCGGATCGCGCCGCCACCGTGAGCTCGCGAATGAGCTTGGCGAACAGCTTGGCCCGCTTGGCGTCCTGCGCGCCCTTGCGGTGCATGATATTCTTGAACTGGGAGTGACCCGCCATGTGATGCCGTGACGACGTTCCTTGCGCGATATGGGGAATGTCCGGCGAATTAGTACCAGATATTGTGTGCGGCCGCACGCCTCACAACTACCAATCCTTTATGGCAACATTGAGGCGCGGCGGCGGGGGCTGCGTCCTCTGCGGCCGGGACGAACCCGGGCGAAGCGATCCGGCGAGACCCACATCGACCTCTTGGTATGGCGTGACCAATCTGGTTTGATGGGGATCGATTGAACCCAACGGGGGCTCGCCAGCCCACAACATCGGAGTCGACATGCCGCAACATGAAGGCCCTGCGGGCGCGCTGACCATCGGTGGTGATCTGGTCATCGACCGGCTCGGGTTCGGCGCCATGCGGATCACCGGACCCGATGTGTGGGGTGAGCCGCGCGATGCGGCCGAGGCGGGCCGCGTGTTGCGGCGAACGCTCGAGCTCGGCATCACGCTCATCGACACCGCCGATTCCTATGGGCCCGAGGTCAGCGAGCGACTGATCGCGGAAACCCTCTACCCCTATCCCGAGGGCCTGGTGATCGCGACCAAGGGCGGGCTGACGCGGCCGCGGCCCGGAGCCTGGGACCCTGACGGCCGCCCGGAGCACCTGCGCGCCGTCTGTGAGGGGAGCTTGCAGCGCCTCAGGCTCGAGCGCATCGATCTCTATCAGCTCCACTCGCCCGACCCTCGCGTACCCTTCGAGGATTCGGTCGGCACGCTCGTCGACCTCCAGGCCGAGGGCAAGATCCGTCACATCGGCCTGTCCAACGTGAGCGTCGCGGAGCTGCGCCGCGCGCGCAGCCTCGCGGCCATCGTGTCCGTGCAGAACCGCTTCAGCCTAGGCCTGCGCAAGTCCGCGGACGTACTCAGCGAGTGTGAGCGTGAGGGCCTGGCGTTCCTGCCCTGGTTTCCGCTCGAGGGCGGCCAGCACGCGAGCGGCCAGGGCGCCCTCGGCGAGGTGGCGGTTCGCCATGATGCGACGCCGGCCCAGGTCGCGATCGCCTGGCTGCTCGCGCACTCGCCCGTGATGCTGCCGATTCCGGGTACGTCCTCGCTCGCCCACCTCGAGGAGAACGTCGCCGCGGCGCGCCTGACCCTGTCCGCCGACGATCTCGCGCACTTGTCCTAACGTGCCGCTCCGCCGGGATGGGGACGGCGTTGATATCACTCTCGGTCCAGGACGCTTCTCCAGGCACGCGCGCACGCTTCGCAACCGGACTCTCTCGGGGTGAAGGAAAGTGAAGGGATTGCGCACCAGCTGGGAAAGCGCCGTATCGACCAGGTCGCGCGAGCGCATCAGCTTGGACGGGGCGTGGCCAACAACACCTTCCGATTGAAGGCCGTTTTGCGTCATCCAGACATCCGCGAGTTCGAACAGCCGACAACAGTGGTCGTTCTCGAGGTAGTCGATTCGCGCCGGCCTATCGTCCTCGAGCACGGTGACGTGCTTGGGTATTCCGTAAGGAACGCCCGCCAATAGCTCGGCCAGATGCAGCGTGGTGTTGGCATCGTGGTTCACGCCGATCAACAGGATCCGGCCGTCGTGATCCATGACCTTCCCCGCCGGGCTAGCGTGCTGATGTGGCGGCAGCGCGAGCGGATCGGAGAGGATCTGTGCCGCCTTCGGCCCGCTCGCGGCGAAGGCGAAAGGGTGGGCGCTCCGGCGGACGCGCGGGAGCTTCCAAAACGCATCGGCAACGACCCCAAGATCGGCGGCAGCCCGGGTCTGCGTCGCGTCGAAGGGCCGGTCATCGTCGTCGGTCCACGACGGCATCACCACAGTGCCATCCGGCCGGTCGAGAAGCCTGGCGCGGCCCGGTGCTAGTTCTGCAGCGGCCAGGCGGGCTTGAGGTGGCCGCCGTGGCGCAGGGGCGCGATGAAGGTCGCGAGGCCGCTCTTGTCGTCGGTCTCGACGTAGGTGCCGCACACGGTGGCCTCGCCGAGCGCCGGGGTGAAACGGCCGCCCGACATCTTGCGCACGAACCGGGCGAGCGGCTCGTCCTTCTCCATGCCGATGATGGAGTCGTAGTCGCCGCACATCCCGGCGTCGGACTGATAGGCGGTGCCGCCCGGCAGGATGCGCCCATCGGCGCTGGGCACGTGGCTGTGCGAGCCCACCACCATGGACACGCGCCCGTCCGATGCGACCCCGAGCGCGGCCTTCTCGCTCGTGGCCTCGCAGTGGGCGTCGATGAGGATAGCGGCCACGGTGCCGCCGAGGCGCACCTTGTCGAGCTCCGCCTCGACGGCGGCGAAAGGATCATCGAGCGGATCCATGAAGATGCGGCCCAACACGTTGATCACCAGGACCTTGCGGCCGCCTGCGAGGTCGTAGACCTTGGCGCCCCGGCCCGGCGTCCCCTTGGGGAAGTTGTGCGGGCGCAGCAGGCGCGGGTCGCTATCGATATAGGAAATGATCTCGCGCTGCGCCCAGACGTGATTGCCGGTGGTGATGACATCGACACCGGCCGCGTAGAGTTCTTGGCAGATCGCGGCGGTGATGCCGAATCCGCCGGCTGCGTTCTCGCCGTTGGCGACGACGAAGTCGAGCGCCAAACGCTCGCGAAAGCCCGGCAGCCCATCGCACACGGCGCTGCGCCCGGCGCGGCCGACGATGTCGCCGAGGAACAGCAGCCTCACCGGAAGCTCCTCGCTTGCGCCTCTGTGACCACCCCGTCGAGGCGCTCGTCGCGCGCGCCGTGGGGGACGCTTGCCACCTCCTGGTCGGCGTAGGCCATGCCGACCGCTAACGCAGGCCCGGGCCCGCGCCGCAGCGCGCGCAGGGTGCGGTCGTAGTAGCCGCCGCCGTAACCGAGCCGGTAGCCCGCGGCGTCGAACGCGAGGAGAGGCACGAGAAGCACCTCGGGGCGCACGAGCGGCGCCGTCGCGGGCGGCACCGAGGTTCCGAAGACGCCGGGCACCAGCGCCGCCCCCGGCGTCCAGGTGCGAAACGCGAGTGCCTCGCCGCGCGCCACCACGACCGGCAGCGCGAGCGCGCAGCCGGCGTCCGCGAGCCGCTCCATGAGCGGCCGCGGGTCGAGCTCGTCGCGCAGCGGCCAATAGCCCGCGACCACCGCGCCCGCCACGGGCGCGTGCGCCGCCATGAAAAGCGTCGCCACCGCGTGCGCGGCCCCGGCGTCGGCATTCGCCGCACGACGCCGCTCGGCGCTGCGGCCGCGAAGCGCACTCTTCACTTCGGCGAGGGTCATCATCAAAGGGGGTGTAGTGGGCGGGACCGCCATGGCCGTCGGTCCGAAACGATCCGCCGTGGCCTGCAGTTGCAGGTGGGCGCCATATACCAAAGCCTCGACTCCGGCAGGGACAGCTCCCGTTTGGATCGATATTGGCCGCAGGGATGTACAGGCCGTCGTACCGGGCAGTGCCCGCCCGCCTCTTAAGTTAAGCACTCTCGAGGCGTGCCGCAATAGCTTCCAGGCGCTGCGCCAGGACGTCGATCGCACGCCCCGCCTTCTCGGCCACGGCCGCGCTGTCGGACTCGCGGCGCTCGCGGGCATCGGTGACGGAAGCTTCGAGCGCCTCCACCTTGTCGAGCGTCTCCGACAGCTCGTCGGCGATCACCAGGCCGGCCATCAACATAAGCCGGGTCTCGCTCGCCGGGCCGACGGTATCGATCAGCTCCGACACGCGCCGGTCGACGTATTCGGCGAGGTCGGCGAGGTGCGACTCCTCGCCCTCCTTGCACGCGACCTGATAAGCGTGTCCGTTGATCTTGACGTCGACTCTCGGCATGTCAGCCGTCCGCCAGAGCCTTGAGCTGGCCGATCGTCGAATCGAGGCGTGCCGCGACGTTGTCGATGATCTTCTCGAGTTCGCGGTACTCGGTCTCGACGGCGCCGAGGCGCTTGCTCATCGCCGCGTGGTCGGCGCGCATCGTGCGGAACTCGTCACCGAGCTGCGAGCGCTCCGTCTCCAGCGTGGCGGCGCGGCCCGCCCTCTCGCTGACCTGCGCCATCGCGGCCTCGAGCCGGGCCAACGCCTGTTCGAGGCGTGCGCTCGCGGCATCGATGTTTGCCAATGGTTCGGCTTTCACGACCGGCCCGACTCGTCCCTTCGATCACGCAGCGGATTCAGCGTGTGCCGCCGCAGGCGGAAACTCACGTCGCGAGGACCTCGAGCATCGTCGCGCGCCCAAAGAATAGGGTCCGTTCGACAACCCCGTCAACCGCCGCAGCCGGACCTGCGCGGGGTCTTAAGGAGGTCAACTAGCAGGTTGACGGCGCGCCCATTGCCGGTCATCTTGCCGCGGCATTTTAGGGCACATCCAGGCGGCCGGGGCGGCGTGACGCGAGCGCTGGAGCGTCATCGGCGCCGGTCCCTCCGGCGCCGGCGGAAAGCCATGAACCTGCGATGACGAAGCCATGAACCCCGCGATGACGCTGCGCCGGGAACCCTCCGCCACCGCCCGCGCCGGACACGCGCGCGCGGCTGAGGACGCGCAACAGGTGTCGCATCGCGACCTCGCTAACGCCATTCGCACCCTCGCCATGGATGCGGTCGAGGCGGCGCAGTCGGGCCATCCCGGCATGCCGATGGGCATGGCCGACGTGGCGACGGTGCTGTTCTCGCGCTTCCTCAGCTTCGATCCGGCGCGGCCTGACTGGCCGGCGCGCGACCGCTTCGTGCTGTCGGCGGGGCACGGCTCGATGCTGCTCTATGCGCTCCTCCACCTGACCGGCTACGCCGACATGACGATCGGCGAGATCAAGCGGTTTCGCCAGCTCGGCAGCCGTACGCCGGGACACCCCGAGTACGGCGCCGCCACCGGTATCGAGACCACTACGGGTCCCCTAGGCCAGGGGCTCGGCAACGCGGTCGGCATGGCGCTCGCCGAGCGCCACCTCGCGGCGCGGTTCGGCGACGAGGTCGCCGGCCATCGCACCTACGTCATCGCCGGGGACGGGTGCCTGATGGAGGGAATCAGCCATGAGGCGGTGTCGCTGGCTGGCCATCTCCGGCTCGACCGTCTGACCGTGCTCTTCGACGACAATGCGATCTCGATCGACGGCCCGACGTCGCTGGCGACGGGCGACGATGCGCTCACGCGCTTCGCCGCCAGCGGCTGGGACACCACCGCCATCGACGGCCACGACCCGAACGCGGCGGCGGCGGCGTTGGCCGCGGCCGAGGCGAGCGATCGGCCCTCGTTCATTGCATGCCGTACCGTCATCGGGTTCGGGGCACCGAACAAGCAGGGCACCGCGGCCACGCACGGCGCGGCTCTCGGCGCGAGCGAGGTCGCGGCGGCGCGCGAACGGCTCGGCTGGTCGGCGCCGCCGTTCGAGGTTCCGCCGCCCATCCTTGCCGCATGGCGCGCGATCGGCGCGCGCGGGCGTGCCGCCGGCGACGCCTGGGAGGCTCGGCTCGCGGCGCTCGATCCGCGCCTGCGCGCTGACTTCGAGCGCCGCCTCGCGGGCCAGGCCGCTGACGGCGCGGCTGCCGCGCTGGCGCAATGCAAGCGCGACCTCCTCGAAAGGGCCGCGGACGGCCCCCAGAAATGGGCCACGCGCAAGGCCTCCAACATGGTCCTCGAGGTCGTCAACGCGGCGGTACCGGAAACCCTCGGCGGCTCGGCCGACCTCACCGACTCGAACAACACGATGACCGCCGACCTCGGCGTTGTACGGGCCGGCGACTATGGCGGGCGCTACGTGCACTACGGGGTGCGCGAGCACGCGATGGCGGCGGTCATGAACGGACTCGCGCTGCACGGCGGCATTATCCCGTACGGGGGCACCTTCCTCGTGTTTTCCGATTACATGCGTCCGGCGCTGAGGCTGGCGGCGCTCATGGGCCTCGGCGTCATCTACGTCCTGACGCACGATTCCATTGGCCTGGGCGAGGACGGCCCGACCCATCAGCCCGTGGAGCATCTGGCGGCCTTGCGCGCAATCCCCGGGCTGCTGGTCATGCGCCCCGCCGATGGGGTGGAAACGGCCGAGTGCTGGATGCTCGCGCTCGCGGCGCGCGACCGGCCGACGGTGCTGGCGCTCACGCGCCAGGGCGTGCCCCCGATGCGAAGCGCCCATACCGAGGACAATCGGTGCGCCCGCGGCGCGTACGAGATCGCCGCTGCCGAGGGCGCGGCGCAGGTGACCCTGATCGCGACCGGCTCGGAGGTGCAGATCGCGCTCGCCGCGCGCGAGCGGCTGCACGCCGGGGGAATTGGAACCCGCGTGGTGTCGATGCCGTGCCAGGAGCTGTTCGATACCCAGGACGAGGGGTATCGGCGGGAGACGTTGGCGCCGGACACGGTGCGCGTCGCCGTCGAGGCGGCCTCGCCACTGGGCTGGGCCCGGTATGTCGGCGAGGATGGTGCCTTTATCGGCATGACTGGGTTCGGCGCGTCGGCACCCGGCGGGGAGCTGTACGCCCATTTCGGAATCACGGCGGAGGCGGTGGCCGCGGCAGCGCGCGAGCGCCTGGCCCACCGCCGCGCCCAGGGTTAGCGGAGGGGGACATGGTGACTAGGGTCGCAATCAACGGCTTCGGGCGCATCGGCAGGCTCGTGGTGCGCGCCGGCCACGAAGCGCGGCGCCGCGACTTCAAGGTCGTTGCCATCAACGATCTCGGTCCGGTCGCGACCAACGCCCACCTGCTGCGCCACGACTCCAGCCATGGCCCCTTCCGGGGGACGGTGAAGGCCCGCAAGGACGCCATCGACCTCGGTACCGGCGCGATCAAGGTGACGGCCGAGCGCGATCCGGGGAAGCTGCCGTGGCGCACGCTCGGCGTGGACGTCGCCCTCGAGTGCACGGGCCTCTTCACCAAGCGCGAGGCCGCGGCCCAGCACCTCGCGGCAGGCGCCAAGCGGGTTCTCGTTTCCGCTCCAGTCGCCGACGCCGACCTCACCGTCGTCCACGGCGTCAATCACGGCAAGCTGCGCAAGTCGCAGCGCGTGATCTCGAACGGCTCCTGCACCACCAACTGTCTCGTGCCCGTGGCCCACGTGCTCAACCAGGCGGTCGGCATCGCCCAGGGCTTCATGACTACGATTCACTCCTATACCGGCGATCAGCCGGTGCTCGACACGCTGCACGGCGATCTCAGGAGGGCGCGCGGTGCGGCGCAGTCGATGATCCCGACCTCGACCGGGGCGGCGCGCGCCGTCGGCTTGGTACTACCGGAGCTCGCCGGCCTCCTGGACGGCACCGCGGTGCGGGTGCCGACCGCCAACGTCTCGCTCGTCGACTTCGCCTTCACCGCCAAGCGCAAGACCAGCGTCGAGGAGATCAACGCGGCGATCGTGCGCGCCGCCCGCGGCCGCCTCAAGGGCATCCTCGTTACCAACGACGAGCCCCTGGTCTCGGTCGACTTCAACCACAACCCCGCAAGCTCGATCTTCGATCTCACGCAGACGCATGTCGTCGTCGGCCGCCTGTGCCGGGTGGTGTCGTGGTACGACAACGAGTGGGGCTTCGCCAACCGCATGGTCGACGTCGCCGTCGCCGTCGGGAAGCTTGGCTAGGCGCGCCGCCCCTCGACCACAGAAGGCGCCGGCTGCGCCGGCCGACCGGCACCGCCTCCTCGCGGGCCGTCCCATCGTCTTTCACACTGTCGCCCACGCGCGCGCCGCGGCGGCGGCCGCGGCCGCCCTCGGCACCACGGCGACGTTACTCACCGCGCCGGGCGCGCACGCCTACGCGGGGCCCCTGTATCTGGGCCAGCTCGTCGAGGCGGCGCTCGCCGAGTGGCCGCAAGCCGGCGCCATCGACGCGGTCGTCCTCGACTGCGGCGACGATTCCGCGATCGCTTATGCCGCACTGCGCGCCGGCTGGCGCGACCTGCTGTTCACCGGCCGGCCGGGGCCACGGCAGCAGGTTGCGGGAGCAGCCGAAAGCGCGGGCGCGCGCCTGTATACCCGCGCGGCGCGGGCCCTCGACCTCCTCGACCACGGCGATGCGCGGGCCGCCTGCACGGCGTGGCTCCAGCGGAGCCGCCGGCGCAGCACCCACGTTGCGACTTGACGTTGCAATGGCCCTGCGCGCTGCGATATGGAGGAGGCTCGCGTTCGCGCCACCGGCCGAGCGAAGGGAGGTCCGATCATGACGGCTCAAGGGCTTGACTCGACGGCACGCGCGTTGGTAGCTGAGGGCAAGGGCATCCTCGCCGCCGACGAGAGCACCGGCACGATCGAGAAACGGCTGGCCGGGATCGACGTTCCCTCGACCGAGGACAACCGGCGCGCCTACCGCGAACTGCTCTTTACGGCGCCGGGTGTCGA
Source organism: Alphaproteobacteria bacterium (assembly GCA_965261735.1). Lineage (GTDB taxonomy): Bacteria > Pseudomonadota > Alphaproteobacteria > SHVV01 > SHVV01. The sequence goes on along the minus strand of OZ253470.1, from coordinate 1,717,544 downwards.
GGCGCAGATCAGCGGCGTCATCCTGTACGACGAGACCATCCGCCAGAAGGCCTCCGACGGGACGCCGTTCCCCGAGCTGCTCTCGGCCAAGGGCATCCTACCCGGCATCAAGGTCGACAAGGGGGCCAAGGACCTCGCCGGCGCGCCCGGTGAAAAGATGACCGAGGGGCTCGACGGGCTGCGCGATCGACTGGCTGAGTATCGCGATCTCGGTGGCCGCTTTACCAAATGGCGCGCGGTCATCACGATCGGAGCCGGCATCCCGAGCGCCTACTGCATCGACGCCAACGCCCATGCGCTGGCCCGTTACGCCGCGCTGTCGCAGGAAGCCGGGCTGGTGCCGATCGTCGAGCCCGAGGTGCTGATGGATGGCGACCACGACATCGGGCGCTCGCGCGACATCACCGCGGCCACACTGCAGGCCGTTTTCGATGCGCTCTTCGTCCACCGCGTCGCTCTCGAGGGTATGCTCCTCAAGCCCAACATGATCACCTCCGGGGCCGGCGCGCCACTAAAGGCGGGCGTCGAGGAGGTCGCCGCGGCCACCGTTTCGACTTTCCTGCGCGTCGTTCCGGCGGCGGTGCCCGGCATCGTCTTCCTGTCCGGCGGCCAAAGCGAGGCGGAGGCCACGCGCCATCTCAACGCCATGAACACGGCCGCCGACAACCTGCCGTGGCAGCTCAGCTTCTCCTACGGGCGGGCGCTGCAGGCGTCGGTGCTCGCCGCCTGGCGCGGCGACGCGGCCAACGTCGCGGCGGCGCAGGCGGCGTTACGGCATCGCGCCAAGCTCAATGGCGCCGCGCGCTACGGCCGCTACGAGCCAGGCATGGAGGATGAGCTCGCCGCCGCGTGAGGCCGGCATGGCGCGTCGGCCGGCGGGACCTGACGAGGACGTGCCCGCCTGCCGGCTCTACCTGATTACGCCGCCGGCGTTCGAGCCCGCGGTCTTCGCCGAGACGCTGCGCGAAGCGCTCGACGCCGATGACGTCGCCTGCGTGCAGCTCCGGCTCAAGGGGGCGGCCGACGACGAGGTTCGCCGGGCGGCCGACTTGCTACGCCCGGCCTGCCACGAACGCGATGTCGCCCTCCTGATCAACGACCGGCCCGATCTCGCGGCGGCAACCGGCGCCGACGGCGTCCATATCGGCCAGGAGGACGCGGATGTCGCCGCGGCGCGGGCCGCGGTCGGCGCCGACGGGATCGTCGGCGTGACCTGCCACGACTCGCTCCACCTCGCCATGGAGGCAGGCGAAGCTGGCGCCGACTACGTGGCCTTCGGCGCCTTTTACGGGAGCACCAGCAAAGAGCCGGCGACACGAGCCACGCCGGAGCTCCTGCGCCGGTGGAGCGAGGCGACGGTAATACCGTGCGTCGCCATCGGCGGCATTACGCCCGCCAACTGCCGGCCGCTGGTCGTCGCAGGCGCTGATTTCCTCGCCGTGATCGGCGCCGTGTGGGAGCACCGCGAAGGACCCGCGGCCGCCGTCGCCGCCTTCACCGCGGCGATCGAGGAGGCGCTCGCCGAGCGCGACTGAACGACCGCGCCGCCGCTACTTGGCGGCGATAACCATGATCTCGACCTTGGGGTCGGGGTGCGCGAGCTGGGCGTTGACGCAGGCGCGGACCGGCAGGTTGCCGGGATCGACCCACGCGTTCCAGGCCTCGTTCAGCTCCTCGAACTTCGACATATCGGTGAGCCAGATGACGGCCGACAGCACCTTGGAATGCGAGCTGCCGACCGTAGCCAGCTGGCGGTCGATGTTGGCGAGGATCTGCTCGGTCTGCTCGCGCACGCCGACCGAGCGGTCCTGCGCGACCTGGCCGGCAAGATAAATCGTGTCGCCGTGCACGACGATGCGGCTCATGTGTGGACCCGCGCCGAGGCGCGGCTCGAGACGCTCAATGGTCATGCCTTCCTCCCCTCCAGGGGCCGGGCGCCCGCCGTGGGGCCCGCTCCAGCCGGATGTTCTAGCGTCGAATGCGGGCGCCCGGCAAGCGCCGCGTTTGATTCGCCCCGGGTGAGGTGATAGAATCCGCGCCGCGTCTGCCGAGCCGTTGTCAACACGCTGGAAATGGCGCTCGGCGCGCCGAAACCCCGGTAACCAAACCAAATCTCCGTGATGTGACGCCCATGAAGATCAGCGGCAACGCCGTTCGTCCCGGCATGGTGATCGAGCACCAGAACAAGCTCTGGGTGGCGGTCAAGATTCAGCATACTCAGCCCGGCAAGGGCGGCGCCTACCTGCAGGTCGAGCTCAGGAACGTGCGCGACGGGAGCAAGCTCAACGAGCGCTTCCGGGCCTCGGAGGACGTCGAGCGCGTGCGCCTCGATCAGAAGTCGCACCAGTTTCTCTATGCCGATGGCGACATGTTGAGCTTCATGGACACCGAGACCTACGAGCAGATTACGCTGTCGAGCGATCTCATCGGCGAGGCCGCCGCGTTCCTGCAGGACAGCATGATCGTTACCGTCGAGGGCTACGAGGGCGAGCCGCTCGGGGTTCAGCTTCCCGACACGGTGGTCATGGCGGTGACCGAGACCGAGCCGGTGGTCAAGGGTCAAACGGCGGCCGCCTCCTACAAGCCGGCGCTGCTCGAGAACGGCGTGCGCGTCATGGTGCCGCCGTTCATTGCCGCGGGCGACCGCGTCGTCGTCAACACCGCCGACGCCACCTACGCCAAGCGCGCCGACGCCTGAGCCAGGGTGCTGGGCGCATCATGGCCTTGAGGTCGGCGCTCATCAACGTCATGGCGGGCGCCGCGACGAAGGCGGCGCGCGGCCTGATCCGGGATTTCGGCGAGGTCGAGCAACTCCAGGTATCGCTCAAAGGCCCAGCCGATTTCGTCACCGCCGCCGATCGGCGCTCCGAGCAGGTGCTGCTGCGCGAGTTGGAGCGCGCCCGGCCGGGCTACGGCTTTCTCTGCGAGAAGCGCGGCGAGATCGCCGGTGACGGGCGCCACCGTTGGCTCATCGATCCCCTCGACGGCACCACCAACTACCTGCACGGCATCCCCCACTTCTGCCTGTCGATCGCCCTCGAGCGCGACGGCGAGCTGGTCGCGGGCACGGTGTTCGATCCGCTGCGCGACGAGCTGTTCTGGGCCGAGCGCGGAGCGGGCGCGTACCTCAACGGTCGGCGCCTGCGCGTCTCGGCGCGCCGGCGCCTCGAAGAGGCGGTCTTCGCGACCGGCATTCCCCATCTCGGCCGCCCCGAGCACGACGCGTTCCTGGCCCGGCTCGAGGCGGTCATGGCGGGCGCCGCGGGCCTGCGGCGCTTTGGCGCGGCGGCCCTCGACCTCGCCTACGTCGGCGCCGGGCGCTACGACGGTTTCTGGGAAACCAATCTCAACCCCTGGGACATCGCCGCCGGCATCGTGATCGTCCGCGAGGCCGGCGGCTATGTCAGCGAGACGAGCGGCGGTGACGCCATGCTCGCGAGCGGCGATATCCTGGCCGCCAACGACAGCCTCGTGGCGCCGCTGGGTGAACTGCTGCGCGCCGCAACGCCCTCGCAGTAAGGGTTTCGCCAGCCAAACCGGTTGTCCTGGGATGGTCCCTAAGCTATTTTGCTGGAGCGTGTGGGCGTCCAAAAAGGCGAGGAATGTGCCGTTGAGGATAGCGCGGCTCCGCTGGGGCTGGTTTGGCCGGCCCTGTGCGACCCTGTTCGGCGCAGCTGCGGCGACGCTGATGGCTGTCGCTCCGAGCCCGGCCAACGCCCAGGAAACCGTCTCTGCGACTAACCGGACGAGCGCGACGGACGGCACCGTCTTTGTTGGGGGGAGTGGGCTCCCGGCGGTGGAGGTCGACGTGACCGCGCTAGCGCCGGCGGAAGCGACGCCCGGCCGACCCCGTATCCGCGTGCAGACCCTACCGAGCGGCGGCCCCCGCTATCCCGAGGTCGCGCCGCAACCGCGGCCACAACCTGGCGCCGCCAAGCGTCGACCCCCGACAACGCGCACACCGACGACCGATTCGCCGGCGCCTCCGGCCGAAGAGAAATCGGCAACACCCGAGGCGACGCCGGCGCGCCCACCCGTGCCGCGCGTCCCCGCCGTGTTGTTCCCCGCCGAGGTTGCGAGCGGTGAGATGGCGCCGGAGCCGCGCAGAACGGCCGCTGCGGTGGTGGCACCGGCAGTACAGCCGGCGCCCGAGGCGCGGGCGCCCGCCGCGCCGAAGCCCGTGGTGGCCACGGCCGCGCTCAGCCCGCCCCCGGCCGTGACGCCGGCGACCACCAAGCGCGCCGCGCCGCCGCCCGCACCGCGCCCCAAGATCGTGCGCGCGCCATTGGTCGCGGCACCGACCCCGAAGCCCGTCGCGCCGCCGCCGCCGCCGCCGAGCGTCACGCCACCCGCCGCCAAGTCGCCACCGCCAAGCGCGCCGGTCGCGGTGGCGGCGCGGACTCCGTCGGCCCAGCTCATTCCCGACCGCGTTGCTTTGCAGGTCACCTTCAGCGGCGCCGAGACCGATATCAGCGTTGCCGCCAAAAATAATCTGACCGACCTTGCCGGGCGCATGGGCGCCGATAGCGGCCGCCTTCAGCTCAAGGCCTTCGCCGGAACGTCAGGCGGGGCGGTCAGCGCGACACGACGGTTGTCCCTGCAGCGCGCCCTCGCGGTGCGCACCTTCCTCATCGAGCGAGGCGTAAAGAGCACGCGCATCGATGTCCGGGCTCTCGGTGCCGCGAACGACGACGGCCCGCAGGAGCGGGTGGACGTCGTCTACCTCTCCAAGTAAGAACGCACGCCGCGTGCGACCCGGCTCCCATGGCAACGCCGCTCGCGCCGGCGTAGAGACAGGGCGATGACGCAACCGCAGCGATATCTCACACGCATGATCGTGTTCGTCGTCGCGGTGGTGATCCTGGCGGCCGTCCTTTACCAGTCGCTGGAGCGGGCGTTTCTCGCCCGTCCGGAGCTCAACGGCGTGATCCTTGGCGTCATGGTGCTCGGCATCGCCTATGCCTTCCGTCAGGTCCTCAAGCTCCGGCCCGAAGTCGAGTGGATCGAAACGTACCGCCGCAACGAGCCCGGGCTCTCGATACAGCAGCCGCCGGTGCTGGTGGCGCCAATGGCGTCCATGCTCGGCGAGCGCGGCGGCGCGCGCATGTCGTTGTCGGCCCAGTCGCTGCGCAGCCTGCTCGACAGCATCAGCTCGCGCCTCGACGAAGCGCGCGATATTTCGCGCTACCTCATCGGCCTGCTCATCTTCCTCGGGCTGCTCGGCACGTTTTGGGGTCTGCTCGAGACCGTGGCAGCGGTCAGTGCGACGATCGGCGACCTGTCGGTCGGGGCCGGCGACTTCGAGACCCTATTCGCCAACCTGCTGAGCGGGCTCGAGGCGCCGTTGTCGGGAATGGGAACCGCCTTTTCGTCGTCGTTGTTCGGGCTTTCCGGGTCGCTGGTCCTGGGGTTCCTCGATCTCCAGGCCGGTCAGGCGCAAAATCGTTTCTACAACGATCTCGAGGAATGGCTGTCGAGCATCACGCGGTTGTCGAGCGGCGCGATCGGCGAAGGCGATCAGTCGGTGCCGGCCTATATCAGCGCCCTGCTCGAACAGACCGCCGATAGTGTCGAGAACCTGCAGCGCGCCCTCTCGCGGGGCGAGGATGGCCGCGTGTCGGCCAACGCCACGTTGATGGCGCTCGCCGACCGGCTAGCTACCCTGACCGACCAAATGCGGGCCGAGCAGGATCTCATGGTCAAGCTGGTCGAGACCCAAATGGAGGTGAAGCCGGTGCTGCAGCGGCTCGCCGAGGCGACCGAGCGGGCCTCCGATGCCGGCCTCGATCATGCGAGCCGCGCCCACCTGCGCAACCTCGATGTTTACGTCATGCGCCTGCTCGAGGAGTCGGCGCAGGGCCGGGTGCAACTCGCGGACGATATTCGCAGCGAGATCAGGCTGCTCGCCCGCACCGTCGCCGGCGTCGCCGGGGGGCGCGACTAGCCGCGACGCGCGGCCGACCCCATGGCGCGCGCCCGCACCCAGCGCAGCAACGATATCTGGCCGGGCTTCGTCGACGCCCTCAGCACCCTTTTGCTGGCGATCATCTTTCTGTTGGTCGTCTTCATGCTGGCGCAGTTCTTCTTGAGCCAGGCGCTGTCGGGGCGCGACGAGGCGCTGGCCCGGCTCACCCGGCAGGTGAGCGAGCTCGGCGACCTGCTCTCGCTGGAGCGTCAGGCCAACACCGAAATGCGGCTCAACATCGCCCAGCTCTCGGCCTCCCTACAGGACTCGGCGGTCGCCCGGGATGCGCTCACGGTCCGGTTCGACGAACTGTCGCTCGAGTACCGGCAAATGACGGCGCGCGCCGAGACCGCCGAGACCAAGCTGAGCCAGGCGGGCGAACAGCTCGCCGCCGAGGAGGCGGAGCGCGTCCGAATGTCGCTGCGCCTCGATGAACTCGTGCTCGACCTCGACGACATGACGGCCCGCGCCGAAGGTGCCGAGGCCGGCTTGAGCGAAGCCCAGCGCACCATCGCCGCCGATCGCGAGACGATCGAGCTTCAGGTCGGCACCCTGGCGCGGCTGCGCAACGACGTCGCCGAACTCCGCGACCTCCGCAACAGGCTCGAGGAGAGCCTCAACGAGGCTCAGCGCACGATCACCGCCGACAGGGAAACCATCGAGGTGCAGGTGCTCGAGCTCGCTCGGCTAAAGCAGGACGTGGCAGCGCTGCGCGACATCCGCGCCCGGCTCGAAGAGAGCCTAAAGGAGGCCGAGCGCACGATCGAGGCCGACAAAGCGACGGTCGAGCTTCAGTTGCGGGAGCTGGTAAGCCTGAAGGCGGACGTCGACAGCCTACGCCTGCTCCGCCGCGATCTCGAGGCCGAGGTCGGCCGGCTCGCCGGCGCTCTCGACGACAGCCGCGATGCCGCGGCGGCGGCGCGCGACCGCTCGGCCGAGCTCGAGGCGCGGCTCGACGACGAGCGCGAGCGCACCCTGCTCGCGCAAAAAACCATCGAGGAGCGCGAGATCGGCCTCGCCGAGTTGCGCGAGCGCGCCGCCGAGGTGCAGGCCGATCTCGCCGCCGAGAGGGACCTGTCGGCGCGCGCCAACGACCAAATCAGCGTCCTCAACCAGCAGGTCCAGACCCTGCGCCAGCAGCTGCAGCGGCTCGAGGCCGCGCTCGAAGTGTCGGAAGCGCTCGATGCCGAGCAGAAGTCCACGATCGTCGATCTCGGGCGCCGCCTGAACCTCGCGCTCGCGCGAAAGGTGGAGGAGCTGTCGCGCTATCGCTCGGAGTTCTTCGGCCGGCTGCGCGAGGTGCTCGGCGAGCGCCGCGACATCACCATCGTCGGCGACCGCTTCGTCTTCCAGTCCGAGGTCCTGTTCGCGTCAGGCTCGGCCGAGCTCGGCGCCGAGGGACAAATACAGCTCGCCGCGCTGGCGCGGACCCTGCTCGAGATCGCGGCCCGCATTCCCGCCGACATTCCCTGGGTCCTGCGCATCGACGGCCACACCGACAAGATACCCATCAGCACCTTCCAGTTTCCGTCCAACTGGGAGCTGTCGACGGCGCGCGCGATCTCGGTCACCCGCTTCCTGATCAGCGAGGGCATTCCGTCCGAGCGCATCGCCGCCGCCGGCTTCGCCGAGTTTCAGCCGCTCGATCCCCGCGACGACGAGATCGCCTATCGCCGCAACCGCCGTATCGAGCTCAAGCTCACCGAGCGCTAAAGCGCGGGCGCCGCTGGCTACGATGCGCCCCGGCCTCGTCGTTCATGCCGACTGGAGCGTCGATGCGCGCCGGCGCTGGATGTGCCGGGCCCACTTCGTGCGCGGGCGCTGGCGCGTCGGGGCACCCGAGCCTGTGGGCCCACTCGCGACCCTGTTCGAGCGGATGCGCGCGCTCGCCGGGCCGTCCGGCGCCGTCTTCGCCGGCTTCGATTTCCCGCTCGGCCTGCCTGCGGCCCATGCGCGCCTGATCGGTATCGCCGATTTCGCCCGCGCCCTGCCCCGGCTCGGCCGTGGCCGATGGAGCCGCTTCTACGACGTCGCCGGAACACCGAAGGAAGTCAACCCGCGCCGGCCCTTCTTCCCCGACCGCCCGGGCGGCACCAACCGACGCCAGCTCGTCGCGGCGCTCGGGCTCGCCGATACGGCAGAGCTGATGCGCCGCTGCGACCACCCGACGAGCACGCGGCCCGCGGCCGCGCCGCTGTTCTGGACGCTCGGACCCAAGCAGGTCGGCAAGTCGGCGATCATCGGCTGGCGCGACCTGCTGGCGCCGGCGCTTCGGGCCGGGGACCAGGACCTCGTCCTGTGGCCGTTTACCGGCGCAATCGAATTCGCGCCCGGCCGCGTCGTCGTGGCCGAATCCTACCCCGGGGAGTTCTACGGCCACCTCGGCCTGCGCGCGGACCGGAAGCGCTGGAGCAAACGCGTGAGCGAGGATCGTGCGGCCAAGGGGCAGGTTCTCGCGGCGTGGGCGCGCGACGCGGGCGTCGCCCTGGATAGCGACCTCGTCGCGCTGCTCGATCGAGGCTTCCACACGGGTGTGGACGGCGAGGACAGGTTCGATGCCACCGTCGGCGTGCTCGGCATGCTCAACGTCGTCCTCGGCCGGCGCCCGCCGGGCGACCCCGACGACAGGAACGTGCGCCGCATCGAGGGCTGGATCCTCGGCCAGTTCGGATGACGCCGGAGGAACAGGAGGAGCAGCGGCGAAGTTTCGCGTATGGCAACACGAAGATCGAAAACGAAGACATCACGCGCGAAACGATTGATCGGGAAGCGGACGCATTAGCCGAGGAAGATGGCGAAGAAACCTGAGTTTGAACGCGAGAGCGTACCTCGCCGTGCCGAACTGCCCACCGACCGCGAACAAATAGCACGTCTGGAGGCGCGGAATGCGCTGCACCAATTCGACTCGGTTCTTGACCTTGTCGATGGCGTGTATCGCCCGCACGCGATGGAGATATCGCAAAGCCAACGGACGAACCGCGCGCGCCGTTTCCTATGCGGCCCTGTGCATTAGAGTAGGCTACAGACTACCCGGGGAAAGCACGATCCCAGCGCAGATCGCGACCGATAAACGCCCCTATTATGAAGCGCTGGAGGCCGCCGATCGAGCGTATGCCGACGGGAAGATAGACGTATCGAAGCTTGAGGAAATGATCGGCACAATGTTGGCCAAACAGTTTCTTGAAGTTCATACTGCGGCAATGGGTGGTTCCTTGGGAGGCTAAACTCCCTACTACTCTGCCCGCCCTTACGCTTCAGCCCCCAGCACCGCGAACAGACGGTCGAGGTCGGGGTCGTTGTTGTAGAGGTGGGGAGTGACCCGCATCGCGGCGCCGCGGACACTGACGTAGATGTGCTCGGCCGCCAGGCGCTCGGCGAGCCCGGGCGGGACCCCGCCGGCGTGGCTGAGCCCGAGATAGTGGGGGGCGCGCAACCCGGGCGGCAGCGCGCTCCACCCCAGCGCCTCCGCCCGCGCCGCGATCCGGTCGGTGAGGGCGCGAAGCGTTGCCGCGATCTCGGGCACGCCCCAATCGTGCACCTGGCGCAGGGCGGCGCAGGCCATCGGCATCAGCGTGAAGTTCGAGCGCTCGCCGACGTCGAAGCGCCGCGCGCCCGGCTGGAAGGCGTCGCGGTAGTCGATCAGGCGGGCGAAGTCCTCGGCGCCCGCGCGCGCGATCCAATTGTGCTCGAGCGGCCGGCCGTCCTGATGGCGTGGCGCGACATAGAGGAAGCCGAGGCTGTAGGGACCGAACAACCACTTGTAGGTGGCAGCGACGAGAAAGTCGGGTTGGACCGCCGTGACATCGAACGGCAGCGCGCCGAGCGACTGCGTGGCGTCCACCACCAATGCCGCGCCGACGTCGCGGCAGCGCGCGCCGACCGCCTCGAGGTCGATCAGGCCGCCGTCGATCCAGTGGCAGTGCGGTAGGGCCGCGATGCGGACACGCTCGTCGAGCAGCCCGAGGATGGCATCGGTCCACGAGCCTTCCACGGGCACGGGCACGCTGACGATGCGCGCCTCGCGATCGCGCGCGAGCTCGCGCCAGGGATAGACATTGGAGGGGAACTGCTCGGCCAGCACGAGTATTGAGTCGCCCGCATCGAGCGCGAGATTGCGTCCCGCGATCGCGAGCCCGTAGCTGACGGAGGGCTGAATCGCCACATCGTCGGCGGTCGCGCCGAGGAGCGCCGCGAACAGCCCGCGCGCCGCCTCCGACTCATCGAAAAAATGCTCCGGCAGCAGCTCCCATGGGCTCGCCTTGCGGCGCACGCCGGTGATCCCCGCCTCGCGCACCGCATTGGGCAGCGGCGACAGGTAGGCGCAGTTGAGATACGCGACCTCCGCGGGGATATCGAACAGGTGGCGCTGGCAGGGGATCATCGAGGTCGGTCCGTCTCGAGCAGGCGGGTCCGCGAGACGGAGCCATGCCGGCGTGCGCCTGTCAACCGCGAGACCGCGCCCGCCAACGCCCATCGTAATTGACATTTAACCGGCAGCCCCTAGTATCCGCGGCGGGCCACGGCCCCCCAACGGGCCGCGTCTCTTCTGCAAGGGAGAGTGTGTTGACGCCTTCCGCGCGGCCCGAGAGGCCGCATTTTTCATCCGGTCCCTGCGCCAAACGCCCCGGTTGGTCGCCGGCCGCCCTCGAAGCGGCGTGCCTCGGGCGCTCTCACCGCGCCCCGGCCGGCCTCGACAAGCTCACCGAGGTGCTGGAGCGCAGCCGCGCGCTCCTCGGCCTCCCGCCCGACTACCGCATCGGCCTCGTGCCGGGCTCGGATACCGGCGCCTTCGAGATGGCGATATGGTCGCTGCTCGGCGCCCGTGGCGTCGACGTCCTCGCCTGGGACAGCTTCGGCCTCGGCTGGCTCGCCGACGTGGCCGACGAACTCAAGCTCGACGATGCCCGGTTCTTCCGGGCGCCCTACGGTGCGCTCCCCGACCTCTCGGGCGTCGACGGCGATCGTGACGTGGTCTTCACCTGGAACGGCACGACATCGGGCGTCAGGGTGCCGAACGCCGACTGGATCGAGCCCGACCGCGAGGGCCTGACCCTGTGCGACGCGACCTCGGCGGTGTTCGCCATGGACCTGCCGTGGCCGCAGCTCGACGTCGCCACCTACTCGTGGCAGAAGGTGCTCGGCGGCGAGGCCGCGCACGGGATGCTGATCTTGAGCCCGCGCGCGGTCGCCCGGCTCGAGTCCTACACGCCGCCGTGGCCGCTGCCCAAGGTCTTCCGCCTCACCAAGGGCGGCAAGCTCAACGAGGGCCTGTTCGCCGGCCAGACCATCAACACGCCCTCGCTGCTGTGCGTCGAGGACGTGCTCGACGCGCTGCGCTGGGCCGAGAGCATCGGCGGCCATGCCGAGATGGTCGCGCGCAGCGCCGCCAACCTGGCCGCCGTGGCGCGGTGGGTGGAGGCGCGCTCTTGGGTTGATTTCCTGGCCGCCGAGCCGGCGACGCGGTCGTCGACCTCGATCTGCCTCAAGTTCGTCGACGAGTGGTTCACCGGCCTCGACGAGGCCGACCAGCGCGCGGTCGTGAAGCGGCTCGCGGCTCGCCTCGAGGACGAGGGCGTGGCCTACGACATCGCCAACCACCGCGATGCGCCACCGAGCCTGCGGATTTGGGGCGGCGCGACGGTGGAGCGGGACGACGTCGAAGCCCTGCTGCCGTGGCTCGAATGGGGCTACGGCGAAGCGCGGGCGGCCGCGGCGGAATAGACAATGGCGAGGATGGCCTGATGGTCAGTGTTCTGGTTTCCGATGAGCTGAGCGCGAAGGCGAGCGCGATCTTGCGCGACCGCGGCATCGACGTGGATGAGAAGCCAGGACTGAGTCCTGACGACCTCCTCGCCTGTATCGGCGGCTACGACGGCCTCGCGGTGCGTTCGGCGACCAAGGTCACGGCCGAGGTCCTGGCCGCCGCCACCAGGCTCAAGGTCATCGGACGCGCCGGTATCGGCGTCGACAACATCGACGTCGCAGCGGCGACCCAGCATGGCATGGTGGTCATGAACGCGCCCTTCGGCAACGCCATCACCACGGCCGAGCACACGATCGCGCTGCTGCTCGCGCTGGCGCGACAGATCCCGGCCGCCAACACCTCGACCCAGGCCGGCAAGTGGGAGAAGTCGCGCTTCATGGGAGTCGAGCTGTACGGCAAGACGCTCGGCATCGTCGGCGTCGGCAATATCGGCTCGATCGTCGCCGAGCGCGCGCTCGCGCTGAAGATGCGCGTCGTCGCCTACGACCCCTACCTCTCGGGCGAGCGCGCCGAGGAACTGGGCGTCGACAAGGTCGAGCTCGACGAGCTGCTCGCGCGCGCCGATTTCCTCACGCTGCACACCCCGCTCACCGACCAGACACGCGCCATCATCGATGGCGCGGCGCTCGCCAAGATGAAGCGCGGCGCGTTTCTCATCAACTGCGCGCGCGGCGGCCTCGTCGTCGAGGACGACGTCAAGGCCGCGCTCGAGTCCGGCCAGCTGGCGGGGGCCGCATTCGACGTGTTCGTAAACGAGCCGGCTCGCGACAACGTGCTGTTCGGGCTCGCCCAATTCGTGGCGACACCCCACCTCGGCGCCGCCACCACGGAAGCGCAGGAGAAGGTGGCGATCCAGATCGCCGAGCAGATGTCCGACTACCTGCTGGACGGCGCCGTGACCAACGCCATCAACATGCCGCCGGTGAGCGCCGAGGACGCGCCCAAGCTCAAGCCCTACCAGGATCTCGCCTTCCAGCTCGGCAGCTTCATGGGCCAAATCACGGACAGCTCCATCACGGTTGCGACCATCGAGTTCGAGGGTCACGTCGCCACCCTCAACGTCCGCCCGCTCGGCGCACTCGTCCTCCAGGGACTGCTGTCGCCGCAGCTCGAGTCGGTCAACGTGGTCAACGCGCCGCTGATCGCCAAGGAGCGCGGCATCGACGTGTCCGAGGTCAGCCGCGAGCGCGCCGGCAACTACCAGAGCCTGATCCGGCTGTCGGTCATCACCGAGTCGGGGACGCGCGTCGTGGCCGGCACGCTGTTCGCCGACGAGCATCCGCGCATCGTCGAGGTCGACAGCATCTCGATCGAGGCCGAGCTGGCGCCCCACATGCTGTTCGTCAACAACGAGGACCGGCCCGGCTTCATTGGCCGCCTCGGCGCCGCGCTAGGCGATGCCGGCGTCAATATCGCGAGCTTCCATCTCGGGCGCGGCGTGCGCGGCGGCAACGCCATCGCGCTCGTCGAGGTCGACGACGAGCTGCCCGAGGAGGTGCTCGCCGCGGTCCGCGGCATCGAGCACGTGCGCGAGGTCAAGTCGCTGCGTTGCTGCTAGGCCGGAGCGGCGCCGGCCCGTAGCGAAAGCCGAGTCAACTCGGCTACACTCGAACGCGATGAACGGCTATCCCGATAGCGGCCTGCTGCCGGCCGGCCTGCGCGACGATCTGCCGCCGCTCGCGGGCTTCGAGGCCGAGATCAGCGCCACCCTGATGCGCCGCTTCGCGAGCTACGGCTACGAGCCCGTGAAGCCGCCGCTGGTCGAGTTCGAGGAGACCCTGCTGACGGGCCCCGGCAAGGCGGTGGCGGCGTCGATGTTCCGGCTCATGGACCCCATATCGCAGCGCATGATGGGCGTGCGCCCCGACATGACCCTACAGGTCGCGCGCATCGCCGCGACACGGCTCGCCGGCGCGCCGCGCCCCGCCCGCCTCGCCTACGCCGGGCGCGTGCTGCGCGTGCGCGCGAGCCAGCTGCGCCCGGAGCGCGAGTTCGGCCAGGTCGGAGTCGAGCTGGTCGGGGCGCCGCCGGTCGCCGGCAACGCCGAGCTCATCGTGCTCGCGGCCGAGGCCCTCGGTGAGGTCGGTGTTGCCGATCTCTCCATCGACATGACCCTGCCCAACCTGGTTCCCGCGGTATGCGAGGGGTTGGGCCTCGACGCGGCGACGGCCGAGGCCGCGCGCCACGCCCTCGACCGCAAGGACGCCGCGGCGCTGGCCGACCTCGGAATCACCAAGGACTCGCTGTTGAGCGCGCTCCTGGCGGCGGCCGGGCCGGCGGCGGAGGTGTTCTCGCGCCTCGATCGACTCGACTTACCGGCTCCGGCGGCGGCCCTGTGGGCCGAGCTCGCCGAGGTGGTCGAGCTCGCGTCGGTGGCGGTGCCCGGCGTTGGCATCACTATCGATCCGGCCGAGTTCCGCGGCTTCGAGTACCACACGGGCCTGTCGTTCACGCTCTTCGCCAAGGGCATCCGCGGCGAGCTCGGGCGCGGCGGGCGTTACCTGCTCGAGTCGGGCGAGCGGGCCGCCGGCTTCACCCTCTATCTCGATTCGCTCCTGCGGGCGGCCGCACCGCGCGAGCCCGCGGCGCTGCTCTACCTGCCCTTTGGTACCGAGCGCACGGCTGGCGCAAGGCTGCGCGGGAAGGGCTGGCGCACCCTGCACGGCCTCGAGGCCGGTGGCGTTGGTGGCGATGCGGCCGAAGCGCGCCGGCTCGGCTGCAGCCACCTCCTTCGCGACGGCGCGATCGAGCCGCTCGACTGAGCGCGGGGCGAAGGACATGGCGAACGTGGTGGTCGTCGGCGCCCAGTGGGGCGATGAGGGCAAGGGCAAGATCGTCGACTGGTTGAGCGAGCGGGCCGACGTCGTGGTCCGCTTCCAGGGCGGCCACAACGCCGGCCACACGCTGGTCATCGACGGCGCGACCTACAAGCTCAGCCTCCTGCCCGCCGGGGTCGTACGCCCGGACAAGCTGTCGGTCATCGGCAACGGGGTGGTCATCGACCCGTGGGCGCTGCTCGACGAGATTCGCAGCCTACGCGAGGCCGGCGTCGCCGTCTCGCCCACCAACCTGCGCATCGCCGAGAACGCGGCGTTGATCCTGCCGCTCCACCGCGAGCTCGACGGCTTGCGCGAAGAGGCCAAGGGCGCGGTGCCGATCGGGACCACGCGGCGCGGCATCGGGCCGGCCTACGAGGACAAGACGGCGCGGCGCGCGGTGCGCGTCTGCGACCTCGCTGACGGTCCCGGCCTCGAGGCCAAGGTCGATGCCCTGCTCGCGCACCACAACGCGTTGCGCCGCGGCCTCGACCAGCCGACCATCGACAAGGTGGAGCTGATCGCGGCGCTCAAAGCGGTGGCGCCCGAGCTGCTCCCCTATGCCGAGCCGGTGTGGCGCCGGCTCGATAAGGCGAAGCGCGAGGGCCGGCGCATCCTGTTCGAGGGCGCGCAAGGGGCGATGCTCGACGTCGACCACGGCACCTACCCGTACGTTACCGCCTCCAACACGATGGCCGGCCAGGCCGCGGTCGGCAGCGGCCTCGGCGTCGCCGCGGTCGGCTACGTACTCGGCATCACCAAGGCCTACACGACGCGCGTCGGCGCCGGCCCGTTCCCGACCGAGCTGCACGACGAGGTCGGGCGAGGCTTGGGCGAGCGCGGCCTCGAGTTCGGGACGGTCACGGGAAGGCCGCGGCGCTGCGGCTGGTTCGATGCGGTACTCGTGCGCCAGGCGGTCAAGGTCGGCGGCATCGACGGCATCGCGCTGACCAAGCTCGACGTGCTCGACGGTATGGCCGAGCTCAACGTCTGCACCTCCTACCGTCTCGACGGCGAGCGCATCGACTACCTGCCCGCCGGGGCCGCGCGCCAGGCCGCCGTCGAGCCCGAGTTCGAGACCCTCGAAGGATGGCCCGACAGCACCCGCGGCGCGCGCAGCTGGGCCCACCTGCCGGCGACCGCAGTCAAGTACATCCGCCGCATCGAGGAGCTGATCGAGGCCCCGGTGGCGCTGCTGTCCACCAGCCCCGAGCGCGACGACACCATCCTGGTGCGCGACCCCTTCGCCGACTGAGGGCGCTGCAGAACGCGGGGCGGAGGTAGCGCCGCCTTTGCCCCAGTCGCGCCATTACCCGCGCCTTTCTTTCGGCTGAATTGCACGTCATGGTAGATGTTCCAAACAATCGGAGACGTCTGATGAACAACGCGGCCGGATGGGCGCTAGCCCTTGGCATGGTTCTCGCCCCCGTGGCTGCCTCCGGCGCCGCGCAGGCCGAGGGCCCCTATCCCGCGTGGTGGGCGCCCGAGCTTGGGCTTGAAAGCCTCGACGAGATCGACGCCAAGCTCGCCGAGCCTTTCCCCGAGGGCAAACGGGCGGTGTTCCACAAGTTCGGCCATCACATGGTCGGCGAAGGCGAGACCGCCTATTTGGGCGAGTGGGGCTCGCTCGATGCGCAGCCCATCGACAACTGCCTCGCCTACCTGAAATGGACCGATCAGGGGTACCGCTTCGAAAACAGCGACGAAGATTCCTACTGGGTCTACCGATTGAAGGCCGCGTACTGTTTGGCGCTACGTGCGATGAAGCCCGCAAGCCCGGCCGCGACGAGCTATCTGCGCGACTTCGGTTTCACGCAGGACGTATTGGATTACCTCCCGGCGCTGCTAGATGCGGCCGGCTGCAAGTTCCTGAGGGCCGAACTCTTGGCTAACCGGGACGGCGTGCCGTGGAGCCAATTCGTCCATCCCGCCTTCGGACCGCCGAAGCACTTTGTCAACCTGGTCGTTCGCGACCCGGAGCATTTCGTCTACGAGGCGTGGAGCTCGTCCGAGATGACGGAAAAATACGATGAGGATGCTTTTTCCATCATCGGCCGCGGCGACTTCAACGGGGATGGGTTGGACGATCTACTGGTAAGGCGGGATTTCCTCGGATTCTTTCTTGGCAAACCCAGGGGCCTGCCGACAACGGTTCTGTTCTTTCTGACGCTCGACCGGCGGGGCGCCGTGCTCCGGGTGATCGACGCACATGGCTATCGCGGGGACAACAGCAGGTCGTGCCTTAACCCCGAGATTCTCAGCTACTATTAACGGCCGCGGCTGTGCAGGGTCTTCAAGGGCTTCTTGCACGTCGGGTGGACGAAGAACGGCTCCTGCTTCAGCGCCTTCTCGAACATCTCCCGCACCGCCCGTGTGTGGACGCCCCCGTTGATGCAAGCAGTTTTTGGTCGGCTCGGTGCATGCGGTCAGGTGCTGTCGTGTGTCCGGCCTCTCTATGCGGCAGATGACACGCCGCGGGCCCGTATGGAGATACGCGGATTGGGTCCAAATCGGTTACGCGAGCTTGAAAGCTCTCCGTTCGGATGCTGGTTTTCCCAACCCGGTCTCGTTGACCTTTGCCCTTACCTGTCCTCCGTCCTGCCCACATCCCCGACGGCTTCCCGCACTTCGCCGTTCTCTCAGGCGGTGGCGGGAGCCCGGTAGCTCTCCTTCTTCGTCAGTAGCGCCCAGACGATGCGCGCCATCCTGTTGGCCAGCGCCACCGCGACGAGCATCCTCGGCTTGCGCGCCAGCATCCCGGCCAGCCAGGGGTCCGTCGTCACGCCGCGCCGAACCGCCCAGCGGACCACAGTCATCGCGCCTGTGATCAGCAGCCGTCTCAGATCGCGCTGGCCCATCTTCGATATCTTGCCCAGCTTCGGCTTGCCGCCGGTCGTGTGCTGGCGCGGCACGAGGCCGAGCCAAGCGGAGAAGTCGCGGCCGCGCCGGAAACTCTCCATTGGCGGTGCGAAGGCCTGGATTGCCATCGCGCTGATCGGCCCGATCCCCGGCACGCTCATCAGGCGCCTCGCCTCCTCATCCTGCCGTGCTCTCACGTGGACCTCCCTCTCCAGGCCCGCAATCTTCGCATCGAGGCCGGCGATCTGCTCAAGCAGAAGGCCGGCCAGCTCGCGGACCGCTTCCGGCAACCTCGAAGCCGGTCCCTCAAGCGCCGAGGTCAGCCGGCCGACATGAGCCGGCCCCTGTGGGGCAATGACACCGAACTCCGCCAGATGGCCGCGCAGCGCATTAATCGTCTGGGTGCGCTGGCGCACCAGAAGATCGCGCGTCCGGAACAGCATGCCCCGAGCCTGCTGTTCCTCCGTCTTCACAGCCACAAAGCGCATGGTCGGCCGCGACGACGCCTCGCAGATCGCCTCCGCATCCGACGCGTCGTTCTTTTGCCGCTTGACGTACGCTTTGACGTAGATCGGTGGGACCAGTCGCACCGCATGGCCGAGACTGCCGATCTCCCGGCCCCAATGGTGCGCGCCGCCGCACGCCTCCATCGCCACCGTGCAGCGTGGCTGCGCAGCCACAAAGTCCAACAGCTTCGCCCGGCTCAGCTTCTTGCGGAACGCAACCAACCCATCCGCCCGCGCACCGTGCAGCTGAAAGCTGTTCTTCGCCAGATCGATCCCGATCATGTGAACCTGTTCCATGGACGCCCCCTTCCTCGCTTGGCGTTAACAACACCGCCAACCTGGCACATCGCGATGCCGTCGGGAGGGGCGTCCACCCCATCGGTTACGGTCCTCGCTCGGCTGCGTGCGATGCGATTCCGCCGCCGCCACCTTCCGGTGCTGCACGGCAGGCCTTTCTTTCGCCCCAATCGCACGTCATGGTAGATATCCTGGTCCAAACAGGCGGGGAACCTTGGTGAGCAAAGCAGCCGGATGGGCAGCGGCTCTAGGCTTGTTTCTCGGCGGCGGGGCGGCGCTCGGTGGCGCCAGCGGCGGTGAAACCTACCCAGTGTGGTGGGCGCCCGAGCTTGGGCTTGAAAACCTCGACGAGATTGACGCGGCGCTCGCCCGCCGGTTTCCCGAGGGCAAGCGCGCGGTGTTCCACAAGTTCGGCCGCCACATGGTCGGCGAAGGCGAGACCGCCTATTTGGGCGAGTGGGGCTCGCTCGATGCGCAGCCCATCGACAACTGCGTCGCCTACCTGAAATGGACCGACGAGGGGTACCAATTCGAAAACACCGACGAAGATTCCTATTGGGTCTATGAAATAAAGGGGGCTTACATACTTAGCTTGACGGGCAGGTTCGCCGGCTGCCGTGGCCCCCGTCTTAGCTGCAATGCGGTCGCCGAAGAGTGGTTTTTCCGGTCTTGGGCTGTTGTGTTACGTTCGTACCGACTGACGCGAGCGCAGGATTGCCGCCTGTCAAGTTAAGTATGTAAGCCCCAAATAAAGGCGGCGTACTGCTACGCCCTGCGAGCGCTGAAGCGGGCACGCCCCGCCACTAAGAGCTATCTGCGCGACTTCGGCTTTACGAAGAATGTGTTGGACTACCTTCCGCCGCTGGTGGATGCTGCTGGCTGCAAGTTTCTGCCGACGGTGATCATCGCCAACCGGAAGGGCGTGCCACACCCGTACTTGGCGGTTGCGCGCCTCGGGCGGGCTTAGGCGAGACTGTTGCCGCAAAGGTCAACCAGCCCACCTTTTGCCCCAATCGAGCGTCATGGTAGAGATGTCCTGCTCCAAACAATCGGAGACGCCTGATGAGCAACGCAGCCGAATGGGCGCTAGCCCTTGGCTTGGTTCTCGCCGCCGTCGCGGCCTCCGGCGGCGCGCGGGCCGGCGAGACCTACCCCGTATGGTGGGCGCCCGAGCTTGGGCTTGAAAGCCTCGACGAGAGGTCGTGTCCCAGGACGTGGTGTAGGAGTTGTTGGAGCCTCTGTTAGCTGTGGGTAGGCGGCTTGCCGTAGCGACCGCCGAGAGTCTGGCGTAGGCAAGCCGGCTATCCACAGCGGAGGCCATCGCGGTTCCGGTTTAGGGTTAGGCTAGTGCAAACCAACCTGACCCGAAGGAGAACCACGATGACCCAGGACATGATGACCCTGCGCGCGCTTTTGGAGAAGAGCTCCGATGCCGATCTGCTTTGCGAGATGATCGGCTTCACGGCCGAGCGGCTGATGGCACTGGAGGTTGAGGGCCTGACCGGCGCCGGGCACGGCGAGCGCTCGGCGGATCGTATCACCCATCGCAACGGCTACCGCGACCGGTCCTGGGAGACGCGGGCCGGCACGGTCGAGCTGAAGATCCCGAAGCTGAGGAAGGGAAGCTACTTCCCGGGCTTCCTGGAGCCGCGGCGGATGGCCGAGAAGGCGCTGGCTGCGGTGATCCAGGAGGCCTACATCCAGGGGGTGTCGACCCGCTCGGTCGACGATCTGGTTCAGGCGATGGGGATGTCGGGCGCCTCCAAGAGCCAGGTCTCCAGGCTGTGCGGCGAGATCGACGATAAGGTCACCGGCTTCCTCGATCGACCGCTGGAGGGCGACTGGCCCTATCTGTGGCTCGACGCCACCTACGTGAAGGTGCGCCAGACCGGACGCATCGTCTCGGTCGCGGTGACCGTGGCTGTGGCCGTCAACGACCAAGGCCGCCGCGAGGTCCTGGGCGTGGCGATCGGCGCGTCGGAGGCCGAGACCTTCTGGACCGAGTTCCTGCGCTCGCTGGCCCGGCGCGGGCTGCGCGGCGTGAAGCTGGTGATCTCCGACGACCACAAGGGCCTGAAGGCCGCCGCGACCCGGATCCTCGGCGCCACATGGCAGCGCTGCCGCGTGCACTTCGCCCGCAACCTGCTGGCCCATGCCGGCCGCCAGGGCCGGCGCGTCGTCTCCGCCTTCGCCCAGGAGGACGCCGACAGCGCGAAGGTCCAGTGGCGCCAGGTCGCCGACCAGCTCAGGCCCAAGGTGCCCAAGCTGGCAGTTCTCATGGACGAAGCCGAGCACGACGTCCTCGCCTACATGAGCTTCCCCAGGGAGCACCGCCAGAAATTGCACTCCACAAACCCGATCGAACGGCTCCATGCCGAGGTCAAGCGTCGCACCAACGTCGTCGGTATCTTTCCCAACGAAGCCGCCATCACACGGCTCGTCGGCGCCATCCTTCTCGAGCAGAACGACGAGTGGGCCGTCTCAAGGAGATACATGACGCTGGAATCCATCGCTCCGCTGAGCGATGGTGTCCCCATCACGCTGCCCACCGTGGCAGCCTGAACGTCCCGGCCCTACCCGCCGGGAGCCGCGTAGAGCGCAACGCTCTTACACCACTCCGCGGGACACGATCCGACGAGATCGACGCGGCGCTCGCGCGCCCGTTTCCCGAGGGCAAGCGGGCGCGCTTCCACAAGTTCGGCCGCCGCATGATCGGCACGGGTGCGGCCGCCTATCCGGGCGAGTGGGGCTCGCTCGATGCGCAGCCCATCGGTAATTGCGTCGCCTACTTGAAATGGACCGATGAGGGCTACCAATACGAAAACAGCGACGAAGATTCCCACTGGGTCTACCAAACGAAAGCCGGGTACTGTTTAGCCTTGCGTGCGCTCAAGCGCGCACGCCCCGCCGAGACGAGCTATCTACGCGACTTTCGCTTTGCGCAGGGTGCGTTGGATTACCTACCGGCGCTGATAAATGCCGCCGGCTGCAAACATTTGCGGCCCGAACTCCTCGCCAACCGGGACGGGGTGCCGTGGAGCCAGTTCGTTCCTTGCCTATCCGGTTTACACTCACCCACTAGGACTAGAATGGGCGCAACCCGGATATAGGGGAGCGCGCCATGGATGTTCTCGACCGCGCCGATCTCCCATTCCCGCATTCGCTACCCGAGTTCCAGCGACTTTTCCCCGATGATGCGGCCTGCGCCGCCTACCTGGAGAAAGCCCGCTGGGGAGACGGCTTTGCCTGCCCGCACTGCGGCACGGCGGGAGAGCCGTTCCACTTTGAAAACCGCCCTGGCGTCCTGCGCTGCCGCAAGTGCCGCCAGAACACCGGGCTGACGGTGGGAACAGTGATGGAGCGTAGCCACACTCCGCTGAACGTCTGGTTCTGGGCCGCTTATCTGGTCGCCAGTCAGACGCCCGGCATGTCCGCCGTGCAGTTTCAGCGGCAACTTGGTCTTTCGCGCTACGAGACGGCCTTTCAAATTCTCCACAAGCTCCGCTCGGGCATGGTGCGGCCCAACCAAGACAGGATCGGTGGACAGCCCAAGAACCATGTTGAGGTGGACGAAACCTGGGTTGGCGGGCGAACGCGTGGGGAAGGCCGTGGTGTTCACCACAAGGTTCCCGTCTCCTGTGCCATCGAGGTGCGTCATCGAAAGCCGGGCACCAAGCTCGACAACCGGAAAGACGGACGCTATGCCGGACGCGTTCGGCTCGCCGTCGTGCTCGACCGTAGCGCCGAGTCGCTCTGTGGGTTCGTCGAGAGCACCGTCGCGCCGCGATCGCTGATCGTTACTGACGATTGGAGCGGCTATGCTGGCCTCGGTAAGCGCGGCTATGAGCACTTCGCTGTTGCCGAGTGTGGTGATCCAGAGGTTGCCGAGCAATACCTGCCGATCATCCATCTGGTTTTCGCCA
This sequence comes from Alphaproteobacteria bacterium, assembly GCA_965261735.1. GTDB lineage: Bacteria > Pseudomonadota > Alphaproteobacteria > SHVV01 > SHVV01. The sequence goes on along the minus strand of OZ253470.1, from coordinate 1,695,414 downwards.
ACCTGAAGACGTGGCTGATCGATATCCACCACGGCGTTAGCCACCAGCACCTACAAGCCTACCTCAACGAGTTCACCTTCCGCTTCAACAGGCGGTTCTACCCGTTCAACGCCTTCCGCTCATTGCTCGGCATCGCGGGCGACACCTCTGCTCCAACCTATGCCGAGCTTTACTCGGGAGAGTGGCGGCACCCTACATGTAGCGGTCATGGGCGTTAACCGGATAGGCAAGGTTCGTTCATCCCGCCTTCGGACCTCCCCGAACCTTTCGCAACCTTGTTGTTCGAAACGGCGATCACTTCCTGCTCGAATCGTGGAAATCGTCCGAGATGGGATCGTGTCCCGCGGAGTGGTGTAAGAGCGTTGCGCTCTACGCGGCTCCCGGCGGGTAGGGCCGGGACGTTCAGGCTGCCACGGTGGGCAGCGTGATGGGGACACCATCGCTCAGCGGAGCGATGGATTCCAGCGTCATGTATCTCCTTGAGACGGCCCACTCGTCGTTCTGCTCGAGAAGGATGGCGCCGACGAGCCGTGTGATGGCGGCTTCGTTGGGAAAGATACCGACGACGTTGGTGCGACGCTTGACCTCGGCATGGAGCCGTTCGATCGGGTTTGTGGAGTGCAATTTCTGGCGGTGCTCCCTGGGGAAGCTCATGTAGGCGAGGACGTCGTGCTCGGCTTCGTCCATGAGAACTGCCAGCTTGGGCACCTTGGGCCTGAGCTGGTCGGCGACCTGGCGCCACTGGACCTTCGCGCTGTCGGCGTCCTCCTGGGCGAAGGCGGTGGCGACGAAGGCGGAGACGACGCGCCGGCCCTGGCGGCCGGCATGGGCCAGCAGGTTGCGGGCGAAGTGCACGCGGCAGCGCTGCTATGTGGCGCCGAGGATCCGGGTCGCGGCGGCCTTCAGGCCCTTGTGGTCGTCGGAGATCACCAGCTTCACGCCGCGCACAGAGTGGTGGCACCCTACATGTAGCGGTCATGGGCGTTAACGGGATAGGCAAGGCTTCTTCCTGCTCTCGGACAATGTTGACGTCGGGAAGCTCAAGGACGAGGCTTATGCGTCCGCCGAGAAATTCGAAGAGAACGATGTCAAGGTCTACTGGATCGAATATCCCGAGAAGCCGATGGCGGCGTTCGGCCGGATGATGAACATGCACTCGGGATCGGAGCTGATGATCGTGCCGGGCGGCTCGATTATTCCCAAGAAAGGCTACGCGCTGGCGCCCACCGCCGGCCTCGGGCGCGCCGAATACCTCGCACGCTGGGCGTTTTGGAATCTCGGCATCCCGCCGCTCCTCACGGTGACCGGAAAGGGCGTCTGGGTGGCGAGCCAATGGCTCGCCGACGACGTGTTCGCCCGGGGGATCGGCGTTGACGCGAACTGGGAGGGGCTCGCTCAAGTTGCGCCCGTGCTCAAGCGCGTCTGTGGCGAAACACTGCACATTCAGCCGATCCGCACACCAGGCTGGCGCTACTTCGACAAGCACACCGGTGCCAACACCCATGGGGCGATGGTCATTAGCGCGCTGGACAGCGATAAGGTCCTGGTCCACACGCCCGGCATCGACATCGACACCCACGTTTGGTTGCGCAAGATGGGCTACAAGATCGTCGAGGCCGACCTCGAAGAACAGATCAAGCATTCGGCCGCTGCCGCCGTCACGCTCGAACCGGGCCACGTCATGATGCATGCGCGCGCCGAGAAGACGATTGCCGAGGTGCGCAAGGCCGGTGTCGAGGTCACGCCCATCGACTACGACGAGTACAACAAATATGGCGCGGCGATCGTATGCGCGGCGATGCTGATCCTGCGCGATCCAGGGCCACGCAAGTTCTCATAGGGCATCGGCAAGCCGCCCTTGTGGGGCCGCACCGGCGGGCGTCGGCCGGCCGGCCGGACGATGCCGCGCCTATTTCGGGCGTTTGCGGCCGCAGTAAACGGCGAGGCGGGTGATCTTGCCGTTCTTGATCGTGAAAAAGTCGGAGACCTCCTCGATATAGTCGCGGTGATGCGCGTCGATTTCGACGGCGACTTGATTGCCGACCACCATCAGGGGGCCGGGATGGGGATCGGCACCGCCGCGCTCTTCGAGCAGCTTGCCGTAAAACGCGACGATGGCATCGGCACCTTTTGTGTGGCCGCTCAAGCCGAACGTTTCGGCGTCATCGGCGAACACCGCACGCAGACCGTTGAGGTCGCTTGCGCGCACTGCCTCGACATACGCCTCGACGACCTCGGTCGGGCTTGGTGCGTCGGTCATCGTGTGGCTCCCCGCGCTAGATTTGTGCCGTGCACGACTGGCTCGCCCCCTCGGTGCGAGAACAGGACGGGGCGGGTCATGTTTTCGAAGAGGTGGCGGGTGGCGCCGCCGACGAGGCTATCGCGGATGCGCGAGGCACCGTAGGCGACGGTGATGACCATGAGATCGATGGCCAAATCCGGGTCGTCCTATTTCGGGCGTTTGCGGCCGCAATAGACCGCGAGGCGGGCGATCTCGCCGTTCTTGACCGTGAAAAAGTCGGAGACCTCCTCGATATAGTCGCGGTGATGCGCGTCGATTTCGACGGCGATGTGGTCGCCGTCCACCATCAGCGGGCCGGGATGGGGATCGGCACCGCCGCGGTCTTCGAGCAGCTTTCCAAAAAAGGCAACGATGGCATCGACGCCTTTTAGGTGGCCGCTCTCCATCCCCTCCATCGGCAAGCTGAATACCTCTGCATCGTCCGCGAACACGGCACGCAGACCGTTGAGGTCGCTTGCACGCACAGCCTTGACATAAGCCTCGACGACCTCGGTCGGGTTCGGTACGTCGGTCATCGTGTTGCTCCGCGCGGTAGATTTGTGCTGTGCACGACATGCTCCCTCGCCTCAGTGCGAGAACAGGACGGGGCGGGTCATGTTCTCGAACAGGTGGCGGGTGGTGCCGCCGACTAGGCTTTCGCGGATGCGCGAGCCGCCGTAGGCGCCGGTGACGATGAGGTCGATGGCAAGGTCATGGGCCTTCGAGAGCAGCGCGCTGCCGGTGTCGAGCTTGCGCGTCACCATGTTCTCCGCTTGGGCCGTGATACCGCGCTGCGCCAGGTAATCGCGCATGTCGGCGCTCGTCGGGTGGTCGGTCGACTTGGCGTTGACGCTCAGCACCGTGACCTCTTCCGCCTGCTCGAGGATCGGCATCGCATCGCCCAGCGCGCGGCTGGCGACGCGGCTGTTGTTCCACGCGACCAGGACGCGCGCACCCACCGACTCGAACGCGCCCGCATGCGGGACGACGAGCAGCGGGCAGCCGACCGCCATGACCACGTCGTTGGGTAGATCGTGCGGCTGGTCCGCGTCCTTGGGCGCCGACTGGCCCATCACGACGAGATCGGCAAAGCGCGAGTAGAAGGCGATGGCGCTGCGCGCCTCGTCCCGCTGGACGTGCCACTCGGCCGCCACCTCGTTGAGCTTGGTCGCGTTCTGGAAGCCGCCTCGGACCGCCTCCATGCGGGCGCGTATCGCCTCGGCCTCCTCGCCCACGAATCCCTCGGGCAGGCGCGGGCCGTATTGCGGGTCGTTGACGTAGAGCCCGGTAATACCGGCGCCGAGAAGGCGCGCCATCTTGATGGCGACGCCGGTCTTGACGTCGTGGCGCTCGTCGCCGCTGAAGTGAAGCAGAATGCTTCGAGCCATGTCCGCGCCCGGCCGAACTTACGGTCCGCCGGCACTATAGCGCAGGCGTTCGCGTCCCGTCTTGTGCCGCCCCGGCAATTGCGCGAGGCTGGCGCGAATCGAACGAAAGGGACACGCGATGGCCGAGACAGTAGCGCAAACCGTGTGCACCGGCTGCGGCTACAACATGATCGGCGCCGCGCCCGGGCGCTGCCCCTTCTGCGGCGCCGCGCCCGATGCCTTCCTCAACGACCGCGACTGCGCCGCGCAGCATCGGGTGACCGAGTACCCGGTGGCCGAGGGCATCGTGCGGCTCAATTCATCGCCGGCACTCGGCATTGAGCACGCGGCCTACCGGGTCGACACCGGCGAAGCGGCGTTCATGATCGATAGCCCGTCCGCCTTCAGGCCCGAGTTGCCCGCGGTCGACGTCATCGCCTTCACGCACAAGGATTTCCTCGGCGCCTCGAACCAGTACCGCGCGGCCTACGGCGCGCAAGTGTGGATCCACGAGGCGGATGCGGCGCACCCGCTGGCCCGGCCCTTTCCCTTCGATCGCCGCTTCGCCGGCGACTTCGCCGAGCTCGGGCTCGAGGCCAAGCACACGGCTGGGCACTCGCCGGGCTTCACCGTTTACCTCGCGCGCGGGGCGCTCTTTCCCTGCGACCTCGTGTTCGACGTCGGCGCGCGCACCCGCTTGCAACCCCTACGGCCTCGGCCCAGTGGAGGAGCGCAAAGCGGCGGCCGTTCTGTGCGAGTGGCTCGAGGGGCGCGACGTCGCGCACGTCTGCGCCTGGAACTACGTCACCGACTACGCCGGCTGGAAGGCCCGGCTCGACCAGCTCGTTGCCGCCGGCCGCCCCGTCGACCGGGGCCCGCGGAATCGCGCGGCCGCGCCACCGCGCTACCTGTGCGAGCGCTGCGGCCTCGTCTACGACCCGGTGCTCGGGCTCCCAGAGGACGGTATCGCGCCGGGCACGCTCTTCGGGGATATTCCCGATGACTGGCGCTGCCCCGACTGTCGCGTCACCAAAGCGGACTTCGTGGCGCTCGACTAGTCGAAGTAGGCATCCTTGGCGTAGACCAGCTCGACCTGCTTGTTTTCGGCCGAGAAGGCGTCCATGGACTCGCCGCCCGGCCCGATACGGGCGAAGCGGTCGAGGCCCTCACCGGTGACCGCGCCAACCCGGATGAGGACGAGCGGCTCCTCGCCCACGGCCTCGAAGCGGTAGAGCGTGCCGGCCGGGATTAATATTCCCTGGTGGCGTCCGAGCGCGCCGAGCACACTGTCCTTGCCCGTAAACCGGGCCGCGCCCTGCATGACGATGAACACATGGTCCTCGTTGACGTGACCATGCAGCGCGTTCTCGCCGCCCGAAGCATAGGTCTTGAGGACCACCGAGAAGCTCCCAGTCGCGGCCAGGGGCACGTCCGTTCGGCCCTGCGCGGGCAGCGGCGTGCGCAGGCCGAACACGGTCGGACCCTGCGCCCGCGCCAGCTCATCGAGGCGCTCGCGGAAGGCGTCAAGGTTCCCGGGTGGGGATGACGAAGACTCTGTATCAGGCATTGCAGTCTCTTTTCATGTGCGCGCTGCGGTCGTGGGACCATGATCAAGAAGTACGTTGACGCCGTTGTCGATGAGGCGCTCGCCGGGCCGCAACACCCATTGTCGGTGCTCTCGGCTATCGTACGAGTAGGAAACGAAAACGGTGGGGGTGGTTTCTTTGGCATCGGTCATGTTCGCATCCGTCGACAGCCACCCGGTCGCGCCGAGTGGATTACGCGGCGAGCGGTTTCACTTCGCCGTCCAAGCGGTCGCCGAGGGCGTCGCGAGCGGTCTCCAGGTCGTAGCGCGCCTGAATGTTCAACCAGAACTCGGCGCTGGTGCCGAAGAATCTGCCGAACCGCAGCGCCGTCTCCGCCGTGACGGCCCGCTTGCCGCGAACGATGGCGGCAATGCGGGACTGTGGGAGGCAAGTGTTTCGCGCCACCCGGTACTGACTGATGCCCAGCGGCGTCAGAAAGTCCTTCATCAGCACCTCACCGGGATGGACCGGAGCAATCCTTTTGGCAGGCATGTTTCTCCTCCGCTAGTGGTAGTCCACGATCTCCACGTTGTAAGCGTCTCTCGCGCGCCACATGAAGCAAATCCGCCACCGCTCGTTGATGCGGATACTGTGCTGGCCGGCGCGCTTGCCCGACAGGGACTTCAGTCGATTCCCGGGCGGCACACGCAAATCATCGAGGCGCGTCGCGGCGTCGAGCTGCACAAGCTTTCGATAGGCGGCCGGCTGGATTCCGCGCGGCAGTCTGGTCGAGAATCGCCGCTCGAAGATTGCCGACGTTCGCTTGTCGCGAAAGCTCCTGATCACGACCCATACTAACGTACGACATAACTAACGTCAAACGTTCCTATCCGGCCATTCGGCAACTCGCCTTGCGCCCATTCTAGCCCTAGTGGGTGTGGGTGTAAACCGGATAGGCAAGGAAGGGACAGGGCCGACCGAAGAAGAAGTAAGGTCGGGCTCATCCAGCTCGACAATGCGCACTAAGCAGCGCGTAGGTATCTGGAGGATGCCGGATGCCCGCGCGCTGTCTCCTTCACGCAAGGCCTGCTCGCTGTCGGCGCGCCCGAGCCCTTCCCAGAAACGGCGTAGCCGACTCACCGCAACAACTCGCATACCCATTCTATGGGTGATCCCACCGTGGGATCAGTAGAATCCCGGCTTGGCAGGGGATGCCGGCCTGCGGCACTGTCTCAGTTTGAAATCTGACGGGGCGAGACAGTGCCGGCCCACACCGCGCTTGCGCACCGCGGCCGACTGTACTAAGTCAAGGCGCGCCCAGGGAGGCCGCGCCATGAAGGTCAGGAACTCGCTCAAGTCGGCCAAGCTGCGCCACCGCGATTGCGTGGTGGTGCGGCGCAAGCGGCGCGTCTACGTCATCAACAAGACCAACCGGCGGTTCAAGGCGCGCCAGCGCTGATCCGGGCACCCGTCGCCGGCCGCCGGCGCGCCAGCGCCCGGCACCAAAGTGGCGCTTACCAGTGTTGCCAAAGGGCGCCGATCCTTCCATCTTGACGCGCTAGAGGGCTAGGGCGGCGCGTGTCCGCCTCGTGCCCAACGGAGGCAGACATGCGCATGCCCGAGCCCGACCGGGCCATCATCGCGCGCCGGCCCGAGCTGGTCGCCGGATTGCGTGCGATCGTTCCGGGCGAAGGTGTCATCGACGACGAGGACGGCCGGCGCGCCTACGAGTGCGACGCGCTCAGCGCCTACCGCGCGATGCCGATGGTCGTGGTGTTGCCCGAGACGACCGAACAGGTGGCGCGCATCCTCGGGCTGTGCGGCGAGCACGGCGTCAAGGTCGTGCCGCGCGGCGCCGGAACCTCGCTCTCGGGCGGGGCGCTGCCGCTCGTCGACGGCCTCGTCCTCGGCCTCGCCAAATTCAACCGCATTCTCGAGGTCGACTACGACAACCGCTGCGTCGTCGCGCAGCCCGGGGTCACCAACCTCGCGATCAGCGATGCGGTAGCCGAGCGCGGCTATTACTACGCGCCCGACCCGTCGAGCCAGATCGCCTGCACCATCGGCGGCAACGTGGCCGAGAACTCGGGCGGCGTGCACTGCCTGAAATACGGCCTCACGACCAACAACCTCCTCGGCCTCGAGATGGTGCTGATGAACGGCGACGTCGTGCGCCTCGGCGGCAAGCACCTCGACGCCGACGGTTACGATCTCCTGGGGCTGATGACGGGCTCCGAGGGGCTGCTCGGCGTCATCACCGAGGTCACCGTGCGTATCCTGCGCAAGCCGGTAAGTGCGCGGGCGCTGCTCGTCGGGTTCGCCAGCAACGAGGCGGCGGGGGCCTGCGTCGCCAACGTTATCGCCAGCGGCATCATCCCGGCCGGCATGGAAATGATGGACCGGTACGCGATCCAGGCCGCGGAGGACTTCTGCCACGTCGGCTATCCAACCGACGCCGCGGCGCTCCTCATCGTCGAGCTCGACGGCCCCGAGGTCGAGGTCGACGATCTCGTCGAGCGGGTGCGCGGGATCGCCACCAATGCGGGCGCGGTCTCCTTGAGGGCGAGCGAGAGCGAGGCCGAGCGGCTCGCCTTCTGGGCCGGGCGCAAAGCGGCGTTTCCGGCGGTCGGCCGTATCTCACCGGATTACTACTGCATGGACGGGACGATCCCGCGGCGCCGGCTGCCCGAGGTGTTGAACCGCATGGCCGAGATGTCCGAACGCTACGGCTTGCGCCTCGCCAACGTCTTCCATGCGGGCGATGGCAACCTGCATCCGCTCATCCTCTACGATGCCAACGTGCCGGGCGAGCTCGAGCGGGCGGAGGACTTCGGCGCCGATATCCTGAAGCTGTGTGTCGCCGTCGGCGGCGTTCTGACCGGCGAGCACGGCGTTGGCATAGAGAAGCGCGACCTCATGGGCGAAATGTTCACCGAGGACGACCTCAACCAGCAGCAACGCGTCAAGTGTGCCTTCGATCCCGACGGCCGGCTCAATCCGGGCAAGGTGTTCCCGACGCTGCACCGTTGCGCCGAGCTCGGCCGCGTGCACGTCCATCGCGGCGCGCGACCCTTTCCCGATCTGCCGCGCTTCTGACCCCCGCGATGGCCGCCGTCCTTCGCCCCGCCGACGCCGCCGCGGTGCGCGAGGCGATCGCCTGCGCCGCCGCTGACGGCGAGGCGCTGGAGATCGTCGGCGGCGGCACCAAGCGCGCCCTCGGCCGCCCCGTCGCGGGCGCGCGCCGGCTCGATCTATCGGCGCTCAGCGGTATCGGGCTCTATGAGCCCGAGGAGCTAGTGCTGAGCGCCGGGGCCGCCACGCCGCTCGCCGACATCGAGGCGGCGCTCACTGAGCGCGGGCAGCAACTCGGCTTCGAGCCGGCCGATCTCGGCCCCCTCTACGGCGGCCCGGGCGGCCGCGCGACGCTGGGCGGCACCGTGGCGGCCAACCTATCGGGACCGCGCCGTATCAAGGCCGGCGCCGCGCGCGACCACGTGCTCGGCATCGAATGCGTATCGGGGCGCGGCGAAGCGTTCAAGTCAGGCGGCCGCGTGGTCAAGAACGTCACCGGCTACGACCTGTCCAAGCTGATCACCGGCTCGCACGGCACCCTGGCGGCGCTCACGAAAGTGACGATCAAGGTCGTGCCGGCGCCCGAGAAGGTACGCACGCTGCTCGTCGTGGGACTCGGCGACGACGAGGCGGTGGCGGCGCTCGGCCGCGCGGCGGGCTCGAGCCTCGAGCCCTCTGGGCTCGCCCACCTGCCCGAAAGGGTTGCCCGGCGCTCGAGCGTGGCCTACGTCGCCGGCGCCGGCGGCGCCGTCACGGCACTTCGTCTTGAGGGGACGGGCCCGTCCGTCGATCACCGGCTCGAGGCGCTCAGCCAGGAGCTTGCCGACCTCGGGACGACCGAGGAGTTGCACCGGTCGAACTCCGCGGCGCTCTGGCGCGAAGTCCGCGACGTGCTCCCGTTCACCGACGCGGCCGTCGCGCATCGCGCCGTCTGGCGCCTGTCGCTAGCACCGGCAGCCGGGGCGCGGGCAGCCGCGCACGTCCTCGACCGGGTCGACGGCGAGGCCTACTACGACTGGGCCGGCGGCCTGATCTGGATCGCGCTCGAGGCGGGTGCGGACGGCGGTTGCGAGACGGTACGCGCCGCGATCGCCGAGTCCGGCGGCCACGCGACGCTCGTTCGCGCCGATGCCTCGACACGGACCCGAGTTCCCGTATTTCAACCGCAAGCGGAAGCGCTGGCCGAGCTCACCCGACGGGTCAAGGAGAGCTTCGACCCGCTCCGCATCCTCAATCCCGGGCGCATGTACGCGGACCTCTAGGGCCATGCAGACTAGCTTCTCGCTCGCCCAGCTCGCCGACCCCGCCACTGGCGAGGCGGAGCGAATCCTGCGCACCTGCGTCCATTGCGGCTTCTGCCAATCGTCCTGCCCGACCTACGCCCTCCTCGGCGACGAACGCGATTCCCCGCGCGGCCGCATCTACCTCATCAAGGACATGCTCGAGAACGGCAAGGCGGCGAGCGCCACCGTGGTCAAGCATATCGACCGCTGCCTCTCCTGCCTCGCTTGCATGACCACCTGCCCGTCCAGCGTCGACTACATGCGCCTCGTCGACCACGCCCGCGTCCACATCGAGAAGACCTACGCGAGGCCGCTGCCCGAACGCCTGCTGCGGCGCGCCCTCGGCATGGTGTTGGCGCGCGCCAAACTGTTCCGGCTAGCGCTGGTCGGTGCGCGCTTGCTGCGCCCGTTGGCGAACCGCCTGCCCGAACCGCTCGGAACCCTGCTGCGGCTCGCGGCGCGCCCCGCCCACCCGCCTTCCGCGGTCGATCGGGCGAGCGTCCAACCGGCGCAGGGAGCGCGGCGGGCACGCGTGGCGCTGCTCGCGGGCTGCGTGCAGCAGGTACTGGCACCAACCATCAACGAGGCGGCGGTGCGGCTGTTAACGCGGCTCGGCTGCGAGGTGGTCGTGGTCGGCGGCGCCGGTTGCTGCGGCGCCCTCGCCCACCACCTCGGCCAGGAGGCGGCCGCGCTCGCCGCGGTCAGGGCCAACATCAAGGCTTGGAGCGCCGCCGCCGCGACCGGCGACTTCGATGCCGTCATCGCTACCGCGTCCGGCTGCGGCACCATGATCAAGGATTACGGCCACCTCATGCGGGGCGACCCAACGAGGGCGGCGCCCGCCGAACGCATCGCCGCCCTCGCCCGCGACGTCACCGAGGTCATCGCCTCGTTGGTAGAGGCGGACACCTGGTCCAACACAGCACCGCGCGGCCTCAAGCTCGCCTACCACTCGGCGTGCTCGCTGCAGCACGGACAGCGCCTGCACGCACTGCCGCGGGACCTCCTCGCTGCGGCCGGTTTCGAGGTCGCCGAGGTGCCGGAGGGGCACCTGTGCTGCGGCTCTGCCGGAACCTACAACCTGCTTCAGCCGGCCATCGCGGTACGCCTGGGCGCGCGCAAGATCGCCAACATCGAAAGCGTGGCGCCTGACGCGATCGCCGCCGGCAACATCGGCTGTATGGTGCAGATCGGTGCCGGCACGCCCGTGCCCATCGCCCACACCGTCGAGCTGCTCGATTGGGCGAGCGGCGGCCCGCGCCCTCTGGCGCTCGGCGCTTGAGTCTTTTCAGCGATCCCCAAATGGCTTAACCTCGTGGCATGAAAGCGGCCCTCATCAGTGCCATCCTGGTCCTCTCGCTGGCCGTGGCAGATCCCGCCGTGAGCGACCAGAAGGACCCCCGGCTCGAAGAACTGTTCGGGCAATTGCACAAGGTCACAGACCCCATCGAGGCCCTTCAGGTCGAGCAGGTCATCTGGCGGCTGTGGGGCCAATCCGGCAGCGAAACGGTCGATCTGCTGCTGGGGCGCGGCACCGAGGCGATGGCGGCGCGCTCGTTCGAGCCGGCACTGGCCCTGTTCAATGCCGTCATCGAGTTGGCCCCCGATTTCGCCGAGGGCTGGAACAAGCGGGCGACGCTCTACTACATGATGGGCGAGTACGAGGCCTCGATCGGCGACATCGACCGCACCCTGGAGCTCGAGCCGCGCCATTTCGGGGCGCTGTCGGGCCTCGGGCTGGTGAACGTCCACCTCGAGCGCTGGGAGGACGCACTGACGGCCTTCCAGCGCGCGCTCGAGGCCAACCCCACCATGGCAGGCCCCAAGGCCAACGCCAAGGCGATCGAGCTCAAGCTCCGCGGCAAGGCGATCTAAGGCCGGCTAGCGCCGCCCTAGGCTTCGCCGATGGTGGCGATGCGCAGGACGTTCGTCGCGCCGGGCGTCCCGAACGGGACGCCGGCGGTAACGACGAGCTGGTCACCGGCGCTGGCGAAGCCCTCGCTCACGGCATGGCGATAGGCGCCCTCCAACATGTCCGAGAAATCCGTGGCGTCGGTGGTGTGGACGCAGTGCAGCCCCCACGCCAGCGCGAGCCGGCGTGCCGTTTCGATATTCGGCGTCAACGCCAGCATGCGCACCCGGGGGCGCTCGCGCGCGGCGCGCAACGCGGTCGAGCCGGAGCTCGTGTAGGTGACGATGGCCGCCGCGCCGACCGTCACCGCGGCCTGGCGCGCGGCGGCGCTGATGGCGTCCGCCGTCGTCGCCTCGGGGAGGACTTGTAGAGCCTCGACGAGCGAGTCGTAGAGCGGGTCCTGCTCGACCTGGCGGGCGATGCGATCCATCATGGTGACGGCCGCCACGGGGTGCTTTCCCGTCGCCGTTTCGGCCGACAACATCACCGCATCGGCACCGTCGTACACCGCCGTGGCCACGTCGGACACTTCGGCACGGGTCGGCACCGGCATGGTGACCATGGATTCGAGCATCTGGGTCGCCACAACGACCGGCTTTCCGGCCCCGCGCGCCAAGCGAATGATTCGCTTCTGCAGGCCCGGCGTCTCCTCCGGCGGCATTTCTACTCCGAGGTCGCCGCGCGCCACCATGATCGCGTCGGCGAGGTCGATGATGTCGTCGAGCTCGGCGATCGCGGCCGGCTTCTCGATCTTGGCCAGCAGCCCCGCCCGCCCGGAAACGAGCTTCGAGGCCTCGGCGATGTCCTCGGGGCGCTGGACGAACGACAGGCCGACCCAGTCGACCCCGAGGTCGAGGGCGAACGCGAGGTCGCCGCGGTCCTTTTCCGTGATCGCCGACAGCGGCAGGATCGCGTTGGGCACGTTGATGCCCTTGCGGTCGGCGATGTCGCCCCCGGCCAGCACCAGCGTCTGCGCATGATCGCGGCCCGCCTCGACGACCTCGAGCCGGATGCGGCCGTCGTCGAGCAGGATGTGGGTGCCGGGTTCGAGCGCGGCGAAAACCTCGGCGTGCGGCACCGACGCGCGCGTCCCGTCGCCTTCGTCGGGCGCCGTGTCGAGCCGGAAGGTCGCGCCGTTCTCCAGGGTCGCGCCACCACCGGCAAATCTGCCGACGCGTAGCTTGGGGCCCTGGATGTCGACGAGAATGCCGACCGGCCGACCGACCTCGGCCTCGAGCCCACGGATGATGCCGTGCGCCGTGGCGTGAGCGGCCTGGTCGCCATGGCTGAAGTTGAGGCGAAAGACATCCGCGCCCGCCTCGAACAGGGCGGCGACGATCTCGGGCGTCGCGCTCGCCGGCCCCAGGGTGGCGAGGATCTTGACCTTGCGGCGGCGCTGCATGGCGGAATCTTAACTCCAAACCGCGGTGCGACCTAGTGGACCTGTTGCCGGCAATGAGTTTCGCGTGTCACAACCGACGCCACCAGGGCGACCGCGGCGCACGCAGGAAAAGCGAGGAAGGCGCGCAGGTACGTGGCTTCGGCATAGAGGCGCAAGCCGTCCTGCATCTCGCCGGTCCACAGGAGGTCGAGCACATAGCCGACGCTCGGCTGCAGGATCGCTACTGTGCCAATTCCGGCGGTGTTGATGAAGCCGGCGAGCGTGCCGCCGAACTGCGGCGCGTTGTGCTCGCGCGCGAGCGCGAACATGATGATGACCGTGCCGCTGAACCAGCCGTTGAGAAAGAACAGTACGTAGATGACAGCCATTGGCGGCTGGCGGAGGTACAGGATGAGCAGCCACGTCACCAGGCAGCCGGCGGCGCCACCGATCATGACCGGGCGGCGGCGCGACATCGCATCGGAAATCCAGCCGCCGAGGGGCGCGCCGACGGCAAAGCCAATGAGGACGACCGACATCGCCGCAGCAGCCGCCGACCGATCGAGGCCGTAGGCGACCATGGCAAAGGGGACGCCCCACAGGCCAGCGAAGGTCAGCCACGGCGCGCTCATCATTCCCGAGTAGAGGGCGATGAGCCAGGTCTGAGGGTTGGCGAGGATCCGGCGCAGGCCCTGGGCGATCGAGGGTTGCGCGGCCGTGGCCCCGCCCGGCGCAAGCGGCGCCGGGGCCGGTTGGTCGCGCACCACCGTCCACAGCAGCACGGCCATCAAGAGCCCGAAGGTCGCGGCCCACAGCAGCGCGGCGCGCCAGCCGACGGCTTCGACGAAGGCCGCCAAGGGGGCCTGCCCGGCGACGGCGCCGAGGGTGCCGACCAACATCGTGAGCCCCGACACGGTGGCGAAGCGGCGCGCCGGGAACCACGCCATCGCGAGCTTCAGGGTGCCGATCAGCGCCACGGCGACACCGGCGCCGATCAGCAGGCGCCCGAGATAGGCGAGCCCGAGAGTCTCGGCGGCGCCGAACAGGGTGCTGCCCAGCGCCGCGACGAGCGCCCCCGCCGCCATGACGCGCCGTGGGCCGAGGGCGTCGAGGACGACGCCGAGCGGCAGCTGAAGGCCGGCGTAGGCGTAGAAGTAGAAGGCCGACAGGTTGCCGAGCACGACGGCGGTGGCCGCGAACTCGCGCATGAGCTCGCTCACCATCACGCTCGGCGCGACGCGCTGGAAGAAGCCGTAGGCGTAGAACGCCGTGCCCAGCGCCCACACGGTCCAAGCGAGCCCGCCGCCGCGGCGCGCCGTGGCGCTGCTCATGGGGTTCGGGATCAAGGCCTTCGCGCCGGTGCCGGTGCGCCGCGCCCGGTGACGTCGCTGCCACGATGCGCGAGCACGATGCCGGCGATCGCCACCGCGCCGCCGAGCGCCTGCAGCGCGCCCAGGGGCTCGGCCAGGATCACCCAGGCGAGCAGTGCCGCCGCCAGCGGCTGGACGAGCAGGCCGACCGACGTGAACGGTGCCGGCAAATGGGCAAGCGCATAGGCGATCAGGCTCTGGCCGGCGACCTGTGAGACGAGGGCGATGCCGACGAGCATGGCCCAGCCGAAGGCGGTCGCCGCGATCAGGCCCTCGCCCGAGGCCAGCGCCAGCGGCAAGAGCACGATCGCCGCAATGGCGCTGGAGTAGGCCATGATCGTCATGGTCGTGAGGGCGGCGCGCAGGCGGCTCACGGTCAGGATGTAGCCGGCGTAGAACACGGCCGCGAGGATGCCGAGGCCATCGCCCAACAGCCGCTCCCCACCGCCCACGTCGGCCCCGACCATGAGTGCGACACCGACGACGGCGAGGGCGAGGCCACCGACGAACAGCGGCGTGATGTGCTCATCGAACAGCGACCACGCGGCCAGCGCGACGAACACCGGCGCGAGGTTGGCGAGCAGGGTGGCGTTGGCGACCGAGGTGAAGCGGATCGACCAGTGCCACACCCCGAGGTCGGCGGCGAAGAACACGCCGGCCATAACCAGCCACCACAACTCGCGCCGGCTCGGGCGCCGACGCGTGCCGTGGGCCTCGGCCGCCATCCACAGCCACAATATGGGGAGTGCGAGGAAGACGCGGTGAAACGCCGTGGCGCTCGGGCCGAGCTCGGACAGGCGCACGAAGATCGGCGAGAAGGCGATGCCGAGCGCGCCGGCGAACAATGCCGCAAGCGGAAGCCGCGCGCGCCCGAGATCGAGGATCATGGGGAAGCTCCAGGGTCGCGCGGTTATAGCCCGCCCGCCGGCGATTCGTCCACGCGGCCTTAAGCGGCGGCGCGGCGCCATCGGGCCATCTATATAGTGCGGTAATGGATGACATGCCGGCAACCAACGGCAAGCACAGCCCCGGCCAAGACGATCCGCCGCCGTTCACGATCCTCAACGCCGATGCCGCGGCGCCGCTCGTCCTCGTGTGCGACCACGCCAGCAATGCCTTGCCGGCGGCGTACGGCAATTTGGGTCTCGATTCGCGAGCCTCGCGCGATCACATCGCGTGGGACCCGGGTGCCGCCGAGGTCACGCGGCACCTGAGTGAGGCCGTTGGGGCGGCGGCGGTCCTGTCGGGCGCATCGCGCCTGTTCATCGACTGCAACCGCAGCCTCGATAACCCGGCCTCCATCGTCGCGGTCAGCGACGGCGTCGCCGTTCCCGGCAACGCGTTCGTGGACGAGGCCGAGGCCGAGCGCAGGGCGGACGCCTACTTTCGGCCCTTCCACGCCGCGGTCGAGGCCCTGGCGGAGCGATTCGAGGCCCGCGGCATCGTGCCTGCATTGGTCCATGTCCATAGCTTTACGCCGACCTGGCAAGGCTTTGCCCGGCCCTGGCACGTCGGCATCCTGTGGGAGCGCGATGCCCGGCTGGCCGCGCCGCTGCTCGCCGCCTTGAGGGCCGATCCGGCGTTGGTCGTGGGCGACAACGAGCCCTATTCGGTGCGCTCGCCCGAGAGCTATTCGCTGCTCACCCACGGTGCGGGGCACGGCCGGCCGCACGTCGAAATCGAGATCCGCCAGGATCTCGTCGAGACCGACGAGGCTACGCGGGCCTGGGCGCAGCGCCTCGCGGCCCCGCTAGTCGAGGTGCTCGCGGATAAGTCGCTCTTTGTACGCCAGCGGTATTGACCACCGCCGGAGTTGGATTTGCGCGCGCCCGCGACTATCATAAGGGCGGCGCGAACGGAGGGAGCGAACATGGACGATGCCACGCGGACCGAGCTCGAAGCGGCGGCCTATCGCACGCTCGTGGCGCACCTTAAGGAGCGCACTGACGTGCAAAACATCGACCTTATGAACCTCGCCGGGTTCTGCCGCAACTGCCTGTCGAAGTGGTACTCGGCGGCGGCCGGAGACCGGGGCCTCGATATCTCCTACGAAGACGCGCGCGAACTCGTGTACGGCATGCCCTATCCGGAGTGGAAGGCCAAGTACCAGACCGAGGCGAGCGCCGAGCAGAAGGCGGCCTTCGCGGCGCAAAACCCCGACGGCTTCCACAAGCACGGCTAGACGGCGCCCACTGAGCGTTCAGGGGCGGAATAGCAGCCGCCCCACCCTTCCGTCCGACAGGCGGAAAGTGACGTCCCTTCTCCCGTCACCGTCGACATCGGCGAAGCGCAGGGAGGCGATCTCGGCGCCGAGCTCGGGGCGGGCGAGTTCCCGCATCGGACCGCCGGCGAAGCTGACGACGCGCAGGCGGGTGCGCGAATCGTCGGGCACCACGAGATCGGGGACGCGGTCGCCGTCCGCATCGAGCACGCTCGATAGGCCGAGCTCGCGCGACCCCAACCGGTGGTTGGAGAAGCCGCGGGCGCGGCGGACCGCCACCAGACGCCCCCTTTCCATGCGGCTTAGGACGAGCGTACCGCCGATATGGGGGGTCTCGACGTGCGCTGTCTCCACGCGCCCATCGCCATCGAAATCACCGATCCCGACCGGATTGAGCCACCGCCGAGGGCGACCGATGGGCTCGCCCTCGGCGATGATCGCGAGCCGTCCGTCGCGCACCGCGGCCAGCGCCAGCGCGGCGCCCTTGGTCAGGGTGGTCTTGATCACGAGCACCTCGTCCCGGCCGTCGCCATCCAGGTCGACGAGCCGCGGAACGACGTCCTCGAACACGGCGTCGTCGTCCAACGCCAGGGACAGGACGGCTCCGCCGGCCGTTTCGACGGCCAGTCCCGAAGCCTCGATCGCTTCCCCGAGGACGCCATGGGCGTAGCGGCGCGTCGGCCCGACGAACCAGGCGGCCCGGATCGTTCCGCCTCCCCGGACGATACGGCCGTCAGGCAGCATGCCTGGGCGCTTCTGTGTCACCCGATCGCCCGCCGCCGCCGGGAGATGGTCGAGCATCACCACCTCGACATGCAGCTTGGCGCCCTTGGCGGCGGGCCCGAGGGTGATCGCCACCGCGAGCGCCACGACGGCCAGGAGCGGCTGAGGCATGGACGCCATCCCGATCGAGTTGTTGCGGTCCACTAGGTTCCGATCCGCGCCGTCCCACCAAGCGATCGTACGCGGGTGTTTTCAAAGGCGCTCAAGACAACGTAGTCTTGGACTCCCGCAGCAGCGACGACGGAGCCACGACGACATGCCCGGACTTGACGAAACGCGCGCCCGCCTGGAGGCCCGGCTTGCCGACCTCGACAAGGAGGCCAGGGAAATCGACGCCGAGCTCCGCGAGCCCGACAGCGCCGATGCCGAAGACCGCGCGACCGAGCAAGAGGGCGACGAGGTTCTGGAGCGCCTCGGCGAATCGGCGTTGCAGGAAATCACCGAGATCCGCAACGCCCTCAAGCGCATCGAGATCGGCACCTACGGCACCTGCACCGGTTGCGGCGAACCGGTCGGCGAGAAGCGGCTGGAGGCCATTCCCTGGGCCGCGAAGTGCATCAGCTGCGCGGCAGGTTGAGCGCGCCTTCGTTAGCCGGTACCGAGCGCGCGCTCAAACACCTCGCGTGAAGCCTTGCGCAGAAGCGCCTTGTCCTCCTCGGGCGTAG
The DNA here is from genome assembly GCA_965261735.1 of Alphaproteobacteria bacterium. Classification (GTDB taxonomy): domain Bacteria; phylum Pseudomonadota; class Alphaproteobacteria; order SHVV01; family SHVV01. The sequence continues at coordinate 1,677,553 of OZ253470.1, read as the reverse complement.
CCGCGGGCGCCAGCCGAATGACCGTCTCCCGCGAATAGGTCGCCACGACGCCGCCCGCCGCGCGATTGGTCCCCCTGGGGTCTTCGCCGCGCGCCACGTCCTCGATGCCGTCTCGCACCATCTTGCGCAACATGGCGATGCCGCGATCCGACGACCCCAGGTGCTCGGCGGCGTGGACCGCAATCGGTCGTTGGCCCACCTGAGCGTCGTAGTCACCCGGGAAACGCTGGCTTTCTTCGTACGGGCGGTCGCCATAGAGCGCCCTGGCCGCCGGGGTGGGGTTGGTGACGTAGTCCTGAGGCTCTCCCTGCCGGTACAGGATGAAGGAGAAAGCGAGCGTGCTGGCATCGTCGATGGGTGTGTACCAGCGGACGATCCGCGGCGGCACGAGGATCTCGCTCTCGCCGTTGCCGTAGCGGGGCGGCAGAACCGGCGTGTCGCACACCTGGACCGCAGTCGCACAGATATACTCCATCGAGCGCACCCAGACACTCTCACCCAGCCGCCGCGTCTCGTGACAGGCGATGCCGATCGGCGTCTCCCACCAGTCGAGCTCGCCGACGATCGAGACTTCCTCGACGAGCCGGCGGTTCTGATCGAGGAACTGGGGGCCCGTGCTGCGGGCGTGCAGGAACGCCTCGTGCCCCTGGTCGGGGACGTTGTCCACGATCTGCAGCCAGTTGCAGGGCTGAAAGGTGGCACCAAGGGCGTGGGGCTCGCCGAGGCCCATGCTGTTGCCGGCATCCTCGAAGCTGTCGTAGACGGGTAGGGCGGGCTTGCGTTCGGGCGGCCCCATGTAAGCGAACACAAGCCCGCGGTACTCGAGGGTCGGGTAAGCGCCGTGGTAGAGCTTGCCCACATAGGGGTTGTCGTCGGGCTCGGCGGGAGTGTCGAGAACCGCGCCGTCGATGTCGAAATGCCAGCCGTGATAGCAGCACCTGATCCCGCGCTCGGCGATCTGGCCGAATTCGAGCGAGGTGCCGCGGTGGCTGCAGTGCCGCTCTAGCAGCCCGACCTGTCCACTCCCGTCGCGAAAGACGACGAGGTCCTCACCGAGGATTCGGATCGCGATCGGCAGGTCGCGGAGCGTCTCCGAGTGGATCACCGGGTGCCAGAAGCGGCGCAGGTACTCGCCGCCCGGGGTGCCCGGCCCGACCCGCGTGAGCACCTCGTCAACGGGCGGCACCTCGGCTCGGTGATAGCCGCCGTAGCCTTCGGTAAGGAAACGCTGCTTCGCCATGATCGCCCTCGCGTCTCGCTCCAGGGGCTGCTACGAGGAGGCAGATTAGCACGAACCACACAGGCGGGCGGTTGACGATGATTAAGGTGGTCTTCTGCTTGCGCCGGCTGCCGGCGCTCACTCTCGCCGAGTTCCAGGACTACTGGCTGAACAGCCATGGCGCGCTCGTTCGCGAGCTTCAGGACGCGCTGCGCATCAAGCGCTACGTGCAGCTGCATTCGGACCTCGGCGAACTGACGCGGCGGCTCGGCGCCTTCCGCGGCGCCCCCGAGCCCTTCGATGGCATCGCCGAGGTCTGGTACGAAAACCGCGCCGCGCTCGAGACCTTGCGCCAGAACCCCGCGGGCCGCGCCGCCAGCCAGGCGCTGGTCGAGGACGAGAAGTGCTTCATCGACCTCGCCCGCTCGCCGATCTGGGTCGCAGAGGAGAGGGAGATCATCGCGCCGTGAGCGATCGGCACGCCGCTGCCGCAGGCGCGCCCAGGTGGCCTAGCTCAAGTACTCGCAAATGAAGTTGTAGTTGGCTGCTTGCCTATCCGGGTTACACCCACACCCACTAGGGCTAGTGGATTGATCGGAACGAAAGAGTCCGATTTGAGATTCCGTATTGTGCGGTGTCATGCGAGTCTGTGCTATGCGCACCGGCATCCATTTTACTGTCACGTCTGGCGACCGTCAGCGATTGCAAGCTATCGTCGCGGACCCGAAGAGCTCGCAGAAACATGTCTGGCGGGCGCGGATCATCCTGAAGAGCGACGAGGGGCTCGGGAACTCGTCGATCATGGCCGAGACCGGCAAGTCCAAGACCTGTGTCTGGCGCTGGCAGGAGCGGTTCATGCACGAGGGTGTCAACGGCTTGCTTCGCGACAGGTCCCGTCCGCCTGGCAAAGCGCCGATCCCGCCGGAGCGCGTCGCCGAGATCGTCCGCCTGACCCAGCAAGCGCCGCCGCACGAGGCGACCCACTGGACGCTGCGCGCGATGGCGAAGGTTGCTGGCGTCGCGGCGTCGACGGTCCAAGCGATCTGGAAGGCCCATGGCCTCAGCCCGCACCGCTGGCGGCACTTCAAGCTCTCCAATGATCCCGCCTTCGCCGAGAAGCTCACAGATATCGTCGGCTTGTATGTCGATCCGCCGGCCCATGCCGTGGTGCTGTCGGTTGATGAGAAATCACAGATCCAGGCGCTCGACCGCACCCAACCCGGCTTGCCGATGAAGAAGGGCCGCGCCGGTACGATGACCTATGATTACAAACGGCATGGCACGACGACGCTGTTCGCCGCGCTCAACGTGCTGGACGGTACGGTCATCGCACAGAACATGCAGCGCCACCGCCATCAGGAGTTCATCCGCTTCCTCAACCGCATCGAGCGCGAGGTGCCGACGGACAAGGCCGTCCACGTCATCCTCGACAACTACGCCGCGCACAAGAAGGACAAGGTCCGCGCCTGGCTCGCCCGCCATCCACGCTGGACCTTCCACTTCACGCCAACCTCGTGCTCGTGGCTCAATGCCGTCGAGGGCTTCTTCGCCAAACTAACGCGGCGCAGGCTCAAATACGGCGTCTTCCAATCCGTCGTCGACCTTCAGGCCGCCATCAACCGATTTGTCCGCGAATACAATGACGCAAACCCAAAACCCTTCATCTGGAAAGCCGACCCCGATCATATCATCGCCGCACGAAACAGAGGGTTCCAAACGTTGGAATCAATCCACTAGAATGGGCGCAACCCGGATATAGGGGAGCGCGCCATGGATGTTCTCGACCGCGCCGATCTCCCATTCCCGCATTCGCTACCCGAGTTCCAGCGACTTTTCCCCGATGATGCGGCCTGCGCCGCCTACCTGGAGAAAGCCCGCTGGGGAGACGGCTTTGCCTGCCCGCACTGCGGCACGGCGGGAGAGCCGTTCCACTTTGAAAACCGCCCTGGCGTCCTGCGCTGCCGCAAGTGCCGCCAGAACACCGGGCTGACGGTGGGAACAGTGATGGAGCGTAGCCACACTCCGCTGAACGTCTGGTTCTGGGCCGCTTATCTGGTCGCCAGTCAGACGCCCGGCATGTCCGCCGTGCAGTTTCAGCGGCAACTTGGTCTTTCGCGCTACGAGACGGCCTTTCAAATTCTCCACAAGCTCCGCTCGGGCATGGTGCGGCCCAACCAAGACAGGATCGGTGGACAGCCCAAGAACCATGTTGAGGTGGACGAAACCTGGGTTGGCGGGCGAACGCGTGGGGAAGGCCGTGGTGTTCACCACAAGGTTCCCGTCTCCTGTGCCATCGAGGTGCGTCATCGAAAGCCGGGCACCAAGCTCGACAACCGGAAAGACGGACGCTATGCCGGACGCGTTCGGCTCGCCGTCGTGCTCGACCGTAGCGCCGAGTCGCTCTGTGGGTTCGTCGAGAGCACCGTCGCGCCGCGATCGCTGATCGTTACTGACGATTGGAGCGGCTATGCTGGCCTCGGTAAGCGCGGCTATGAGCACTTCGCTGTTGCCGAGTGTGGTGATCCAGAGGTTGCCGAGCAATACCTGCCGATCATCCATCTGGTTTTCGCCAACCTGAAGACGTGGCTGATCGGTATCCACCACGGCGTTAGCCACCAGCACCTACAAGCCTACCTCAACGAGTTCACCTTCCGCTTCAACAGGCGGTTCTACCCGTTCAACGCCTTCCGCTCATTGCTCGGCATCGCGGCCGACACCTCTGCTCCAACTTATGCCGAGCTTTACTCGGGAGAGTGGCGGCACCCTACATGTAGCGGTCATGGGCGTTAACCGGATAGGCAAGGCTTGAAGCTCCCAAAAATCAATCTTCAGGATGCCTCCCTTGCTGGTTGCGACTTTAGCCGCTGTGTGCTCGCAAACGGAGATTTCGGTTTTGCAGATTTATTTGGGGCGAACTTCGAGCATTCCGACTTAACTCGGGCCAACTTTTTTCGTGCGGATTTACGCGGTGTTCGGTTTCACGGAGCGAAATTGGAAGGTGCTGTGCTGCGCGAAGCTGATCTAAGGGCTGGTGCTCTTGTAGCAGCCGCAGGAAAACCGGAAGGTACAGACCTTTTCGAAACCAACCTTGATGAGTCGGATTTCGAAAAGGGCAATCTCGACAGTGCGAACTTGCGCAATGCCTCGATGGTGAAGGCGAGTTTCAAGGAGGCTCTGCTGGCAAACGCCGATATGCGCGGAGCTGATCTTACGGACGCAAGCTTGGATTCAGCCCGGCTCAATAACGTAAATCTGACCGGTGCCATCCTCACAAGGGCTACCCTTACGCAAGCAAGGATGAAAGGCGCAAACATGCGCGGCGTTATTCTAACAGGTGTAGATCTTTCCAGTGTTGACCTCAGCGACGCAAATGTTAGTCGCGCAACCAGCCATCTCCCATCAAGCCTCCAGACAATGTTGCGCAATCATGCCCTTTGGGAGGACTCAGGCGGTTCTGACGGACGTCGCGCGAACTTGGCAGGAACAAGCTTGAACAACGTAGACCTTACCGGTGTGTTCCTAAGTGGTGCTGATCTCAGTCGATGCATCCTGGCCAAGGCCAAACTGACAAACAGTTTCCTGGTTCGGGCCGACTTGAGCAATGCGAACTTAAGCAGCGCCGATCTGAGCTATGCGGATTTGTAAGGAGCAAATCTGAGCAATGCAAACCTGAAAGGTGCAAAGCAGCTCACGCGAATCTTGGAAGTATTGTACTCAAGAGCGGTCGTGTCCCAGGACGTGGTGTAGGAGTTGTTGGAGCCTCTGGTAGCTGTGGGTAGGCGGCTTGCCGTAGCGACCGCCGAGAGTCTGGCGTAGGCAAGCCGGCTATCCACAGCGGAGGCCATCGCGGTTCCGGTTTAGGGTTGGGCTAGTGCAAACCAACCTGACCCGAAGGAGAACCACGATGACCCAGGACATGATGACCCTGCGCGCGCTTTTGGAGAAGAGCTCCGATGCCGATCTGCTTTGCGAGATGATCGGCTTCACGGCCGAGCGGCTGATGGCACTGGAGGTTGAGGGCCTGACCGGCGCCGGGCACGGCGAGCGCTCGGCGGATCGTATCACCCATCGCAACGGCTACCGCGACCGGTCCTGGGAGACGCGGGCCGGCACGGTCGAGCTGAAGATCCCGAAGCTGAGGAAGGGAAGCTACTTCCCGGGCTTCCTGGAGCCGCGGCGGATGGCCGAGAAGGCGCTGGCTGCGGTGATCCAGGAGGCCTACATCCAGGGGGTGTCGACCCGCTCGGTCGACGATCTGGTTCAGGCGATGGGGATGTCGGGCGCCTCCAAGAGCCAGGTCTCCAGGCTGTGCGGCGAGATCGACGATAAGGTCACCGGCTTCCTCGATCGACCGCTGGAGGGCGACTGGCCCTATCTGTGGCTCGACGCCACCTACGTGAAGGTGCGCCAGACCGGACGCATCGTCTCGGTCGCGGTGACCGTGGCTGTGGCCGTCAACGACCAAGGCCGCCGCGAGGTCCTGGGCGTGGCGATCGGCGCGTCGGAGGCCGAGACCTTCTGGACCGAGTTCCTGCGCTCGCTGGCCCGGCGCGGGCTGCGCGGCGTGAAGCTGGTGATCTCCGACGACCACAAGGGCCTGAAGGCCGCCGCGACCCGGATCCTCGGCGCCACATGGCAGCGCTGCCGCGTGCACTTCGCCCGCAACCTGCTGGCCCATGCCGGCCGCCAGGGCCGGCGCGTCGTCTCCGCCTTCGCCCAGGAGGACGCCGACAGCGCGAAGGTCCAGTGGCGCCAGGTCGCCGACCAGCTCAGGCCCAAGGTGCCCAAGCTGGCAGTTCTCATGGACGAAGCCGAGCACGACGTCCTCGCCTACATGAGCTTCCCCAGGGAGCACCGCCAGAAATTGCACTCCACAAACCCGATCGAACGGCTCCATGCCGAGGTCAAGCGTCGCACCAACGTCGTCGGTATCTTTCCCAACGAAGCCGCCATCACACGGCTCGTCGGCGCCATCCTTCTCGAGCAGAACGACGAGTGGGCCGTCTCAAGGAGATACATGACGCTGGAATCCATCGCTCCGCTGAGCGATGGTGTCCCCATCACGCTGCCCACCGTGGCAGCCTGAACGTCCCGGCCCTACCCGCCGGGAGCCGCGTAGAGCGCAACGCTCTTACACCACTCCGCGGGACACGATCCGTTGGCACTCGCGCGACGATACCGCCTCATCGGAGCGCAAGGAAATCGTCGACCGAGAAGCCGGTGTCGCGCAGAATTCGCACTGCAAGACCGCGGCCGACATCCACGCCCGTATGGACCGGCACGGTGACGGACACGCTGCGGCCGCCATGAAGCTACGTCAGGTGGCTGCCCGATTGCCGTTGCTCTGCGAAACCTTGTGACTTGAGGAACCGCACCAGTTCAGGCGCAGTTACCTGCGGCATGCGGGCCATCAGGGGATCCCGACGGTCAACTCCTCGACGCGAACAAGTCGGTCGTTCTGCGGCACCGGCGCCGAGCGCTCGAGCAGGGCAGAGATGTGAAGCTCGATCGCCTCGCGGATGTTGCGCTTGGCTTCCTCGATCGTAGCGCCATTACTGAGGCAGCCCGGAAGGGTGGGGCTGTAAGCCAGATAACCCTCGTCCGCCAGTTCCTTCTCGATCACGATCTGGAACGAATAGAACTTCATCGAACCGTCTCGCTCCCGTTAGCCTCCGCCGCGCGGTGGTGCCCCTGGCCTGACTCGAACAGGCACGTCCCGAAGGACAACAGATTTTGAGTCTGTCGCGTCTGCCAATTCCGCCACAGGGGCGCCGGCGCGCGAGCGCGCCGCATCATAGCCGAGGGTGGACCCGGGTCAAGGCAGGGGCCCCTGGGCCGCGCTGGCTGTCCGCCTGAGCGCCGGACGGCCGGGCCCCGCGCCGGAAAACTTCTTGCCGTTTGCGCGCAATCATGGTGAGAACAGCGGCGCCCGACCCAGCGGTAGGGTTCGAGTCCTCGTGGCCCGGACGCCGCCGCGAGAGCCACGGAACGATCCGCGAATGCCACGGAAAGATCGGTGATCGAGCGCCTCTACAAGTGGACCATGGGCCTCGCCGCGCAACCCGGCGCGCTGTGGGCGCTGGCTCTCGTCGCCTTCGCCGAGAGCTCGTTCTTTCCGATTCCTCCCGACGTCCTCCTCATTCCCATGGTGCTGGCCGCGCGCGCGCGCGCCTGGGTGATCGCCGGCGTTTGCACCGCGGCTTCCGTGGCCGGCGGCATCGCCGGCTACGGCATCGGCTTCTTCCTCTACGACACCGTCGGCCGGCCGCTCGTCGATCTCTTCGGCGGCGGTCATGCCTTCGAACTGTTCCGCGAGAACTACAACGAATGGGGCCTGTGGATCGTGTTCACGGCCGGCCTGACGCCGCTGCCCTACAAGGTCTTCACGATTCTCAGCGGCGTCACCCAGCTCGACATCGGCCTCTTCACCCTTGGCTCGGGGATCTCGCGGGGCCTGCGCTTCTTCCTCGAGGCTCTGCTGCTGTGGTACGTCGGCGAGCCGATACGCGCCTTCGTCGAGGGCAACCTCAAGGTCGTAACGACCGTCTTTCTGGTGCTCCTGATTGGTAGCTTCCTGGCCCTCCGCTACGTCGCGTGAGGCGCGCCTTCCGCCGCCGCGGCGCGGGCGCTATACCTTGCGCATGAGAGCGGCCCTGGGACAACGCGGCACCGCCGTCGCGATCCTCCTCGCCAGCGCTGCCGTACTGGCGACGGCGCTCGCCTTTCAATATCTGGGAGGCCTCGCGCCCTGCCCGCTGTGCCTCTACCAGCGCTATCCCTACACGCTCGCGATTGCCCTGTGCCTCGGCGTTGCCCTGTGGCGCGGTAGCGCCGGCGACCAACTCATGATGTACGTCATGTACGTCGCCGCCGCGGGTTTCGTGGTCGGCGCGGGGGTCGGCATCTATCATGTCGGCGTCGAGCAAGGCTGGTGGGTGAGTGCCGCCTGTGGCGGTGCAGCCGGCGCCGACACGGCCGCCGCCCTGCGCCAGCAACTCGAGAGCACGCCCCTTGTCCGCTGCGACGAGATCGCGTGGTCGCTGTTGGGCGTCTCGCTGGCCGGATACAACGTGCTCGCCTCCGCCGCGCTGGCCGCCGCGAGCCTCGCCGCGGCCCACCACTCCGGGCGCGCCGGGCAACCCGGGCGCACGCCATGAGCGGCAGCGGCAAAGGGCGCAAACCGCGTCGGGTGCGGGCGGGCCGGCTCCCGGGTGATCTCAGCCACGAGGACGCCGTCGCGCGCATGATCCGCGTCGATCAGGCCGGCGAGCACGGCGCCGTACGCATCTACGCCGGCCAGCTCGCGGTCCTCGGTACCCGCCCGAGCGCCGGCCTCATCCGCGACATGGCGGCGCAGGAGAAGGAGCATCTGGCAACGTTCGATGCGCTGATGACGCGCCGGCGCGTGCGCCCGACGGTGCTCTCGCCGCTGTGGTCGGTCGCCGGCTTCGCGCTCGGCGTCGGCACCGCGCTGCTCGGCGAGAAGGCGGCCATGGCATGCACCGCCGCGGTCGAAGAAACCATCGATGAGCACTACGCCGGGCAGGCGGCGGCGCTCGGCGAGGACGAGGGCGAACTCGCCGCCGCCATCGCACGCGCGCGGAGCGACGAGCGCGCCCACCACGACACGGCCATCGCACAGGGTGCGCGCGATGCCCCCGGATACCCGGTGCTCAGCGGCCTCATCAAGACGGGCACGCGCCTCGCCATCTGGCTCTCCGAACGCGCGTGAGAGCGGCGCAGCGGGCCTCGGCGCTGGGCGGGCGGGTCGGCGACTCACCGGCGGCGAGCAGTCTAACCCTTAGGGCATAGTGTCTATACTATTAGATATTATAATCTAGCCCATCAAGGGCACGTGGCATTGGTCGAATGAACCTTGCTTATCCGGTTAACGCCCATGACCGCTACATGTAGGGTGCCGCCACTCTCCCGAGTAAAGCTCGGCATAGGTTGGAGCAGAGGTGTCGCCCGCGATGCCGAGCAATGAGCGGAAGGCGTTGAACGGGTAGAACCGCCTGTTGAAGCGGAAGGTGAACTCGTTGAGGTAGGCTTGTAGGTGCTGGTGGCTAACGCCGTGGTGGATACCGATCAGCCACGTCTTCAGGTTGGCGAAAACCAGATGGATGATCGGCAGGTATTGCTCGGCAACCTCTGGATCACCACACTCGGCAACAGCGAAGTGCTCATAGCCGCGCTTACCGAGGCCAGCATAGCCGCTCCAATCGTCAGTAACGATCAGCGATCGCGGCGCGACGGTGCTCTCGACGAACCCACAGAGCGACTCGGCGCTACGGTCGAGCACGACGGCGAGCCGAACGCGTCCGGCATAGCGTCCGTCTTTCCGGTTGTCGAGCTTGGTGCCCGGCTTTCGATGACGCACCTCGATGGCACAGGAGACGGGAACCTTGTGGTGAACACCACGGCCTTCCCCACGCGTTCGCCCGCCAACCCAGGTTTCGTCCACCTCAACATGGTTCTTGGGCTGTCCACCGATCCTGTCTTGGTTGGGCCGCACCATGCCCGAGCGGAGCTTGTGGAGAATTTGAAAGGCCGTCTCGTAGCGCGAAAGACCAAGTTGCCGCTGAAACTGCACGGCGGACATGCCGGGCGTCTGACTGGCGACCAGATAAGCGGCCCAGAACCAGACGTTCAGCGGAGTGTGGCTACGCTCCATCACTGTTCCCACCGTCAGCCCGGTGTTCTGGCGGCACTTGCGGCAGCGCAGGACGCCAGGGCGGTTTTCAAAGTGGAACGGCTCTCCCGCCGTGCCGCAGTGCGGGCAGGCAAAGCCGTCTCCCCAGCGGGCTTTCTCCAGGTAGGCGGCGCAGGCCGCATCATCGGGGAAAAGTCGCTGGAACTCGGGTAGCGAATGCGGGAATGGGAGATCGGCGCGGTCGAGAACATCCATGGCGCGCTCCCCTATATCCGGGTTGCGCCCATTCTAGCCCTAGTGGGTGTGGGTGTAAACCGGATAGGCAAGCCAGCAACTTTCGCTCTTCTTAACCTCCCGCGGCTACGATGCGCCCGTGGTACGACCCGTGCCACGACAACAGGGCACCCCTCATGAAGTCGACCAGGGAGACGAAGCACGCCCGCCGCGACCTTGCGCCGGCCGAGGCGGCGCCTACCGGCGCTCGGCGAACGGAAGAAATGACGAAGCAGCTGTCTCGCTGCGAGGACGAGCTGATCGTCGCCGCCACGCGCGGCCAACTCGTCGAAGGGGCGATTCACCGAGTTCCTCTCGGCGTCATCGTGTGCGCGGCGGCCACGCTCGAGCTCGCCTTCGTCAACCAGACCGCGCGCGATTGTTTGGCGCACCACCCGGCCGTGCCCGAGATACTCGGCGGGGACTTCGAAGGGCAATCCCTCTCGATACTCGACGACGTCATCGAGCTCGATCGTGCCTTGCTGCGAGACCGGCGCCACCTACCGCTCTCCCGCGACATCGACGTGGGGGGCGAGCGCCGGCCGTTGGCCGTCGTCGCGCTCGAGGACGGGCGCGGCACCTAACTCGGGCCGATGTTGGTGTGGCCGGTTGCTACCGGGGCGCCCGGAGGCGGGTCCCGCGCCTAGGCCTCGAGCTCGGTGTCCCAATACAGGTAGTCGCGCCAGCTCTCGTGCAAGTGGTTGGGTGGGAAACTACGGCCATTGCGCTGCAGCTCGTAAACCGATGGCACGTGAGGGTGCTGCGCCGGATGCATGCCACACTCGCCGGGGAGGCGGCCGCCCTTTTTCAGGTTGCACGACGAGCAGGCCGCGACGACGTTGTCCCACGTCGTCCGCCCGCCGCGCGAGAACGGAACCAAGTGATCGAAGGTCAGCTCCTCGTGGCTCGCGCAATATTGGCAGGTGAACTTGTCGCGCAGGAACACGTTGAAGCGCGTAAAAGCGGGCCGGCGCGCCGGAGGCACGTAACGCTTGAGCGCGACCACGCTCGGCAGCCTCATTTCGAAACGCGGCGAATGAACCTTGCGGTCGTACTCGGAGAGAATGTTGACGCGGTTGAGGAACACCGCCTTCACCGAGTCCTGCCAGGGCAGAACCGACAGCGGAAAGTAGCTCAACGGCCGGTAGTCGGCGTTCAGGACTAGCGCCAGGCAACTCTCCAGCGGAACCTGCACTCAGACCTCCCGCAAAAACCGCCGATTGCGACTCGCACGGCCGATTTGACGGTCCGAGTGATACAAGCTCGCACCTGCAAAGACTAGCAAAAACCAGGCTCCGGAACCGCCGGAGCTGATGTCACGGGTCGGGCGCGAGGGCCGTGCCGTCCATGAGACGGCGCGCGAGAAAATCCCCGCCGAGTTCGAGGCCGCGCGCGTCGATGCCGTGGCCGAGGCCCTCGCAGACGTGCCACTCCACGCTCAGCCCGGCCGCGCCCAGCGCCGGTAGCGCGTCGTGAAAGGCCGCGATGGGCACGACCTCGTCACGATCGCCATGGACGAGCAGGAGCGGCGGCTTGACGCTCAGCTCGTCCGCCAGAACGCTTGCGCCGACCAGGGCGCCCGAGTAGCCGACGATCGCGGCCGGCGCGTGCGCACGCCGCAGGCCGGTGAACAGCGCCATCATCGTCCCCTGCGAGAAGCCCACCAGGGCAAGGCGGTCATCGGCGAGGCCGAGGCGGGCAAGCTCGTCGTCGAGGAAGGCATCGAGCACCTGCGCCGCGCGCCGCGCGCCCGCGAGCATCGCATCGGGCGAACGGTCGCGCAGGCTGAACCACTGCCTGCCCATGGGCGCCATGTCGCAAGGCTGCGCGCCATGTGGCGCCACGAACTCGGTCTCGGGCAGGAGTGGCGCCCAGTGTGGGGCGAGATCGATGAGGTCGTTGCCGTCGGCGCCGAGGCCATGCAGCAGCACGACGAGCTCGCGCGCCGGACGCCCCGAGGCCGGCGCGAGGCGAGGACCCGAAAGGGCGGCAGGGGTCATGTCGGAATTCTCCTGCAAGGGAGCGTGACGTGTCCGTATCGTGGGCGCGGCAGCGGTAGGGATAACGGCGACGGGCTCACGCCCGGCGCCCCTAGAAATGTCCGGCGGCTCTACCGGCCGCCCAGTCGATTGGCCCACGCGTCGAATAGGCGCGCCGTCAAATGTGGGGCCTATCGATCCTGGACGGACGCGGCCTTGTCGTCACTCAAGAGATCGCCCAGGACCGCCGCAGCGCCGGCCAGGCTGTTCGCGGAAGCCGCTCCACCGAGGCTGAAGACCCGTTCGGGCACGAACTTGTGTGCATTGGAGAGAGCCGCGGTCAAAACGCCGGGGTTGCTTTCGAAGAAATCGCCGATCCGACCACGACCAGCTCGAACTTCCTAAGCTCGACGACGCGATGCTCACCGAGGACCTGCGCCTGCGCCCTCTGGCCCGCGGCGATGAGATTTAGCTTGTCGCGCTCGCCAAGGACTTCGTTTCGCCGGGCGATCGCGAACTGTTCCGATCGCTTCACTTCGATTTGTGCCTCGACGAGTCGTGGCTGCTGGTCGGCGGTTGCGGCGGCTTGTACCGCGGCGATCCGCTCGGCTTGCGCGTCGCGTTCCTGGACGAACGCTTTCTTCATCTGCTGTGCAAGCTGTTCCCGCTGGCGCGCGAGCAGGGGTTCCGGTGGGATCACGGGATCACCGAAACGGACTTCCTTGATATCCACGCCCGCCTTCAACCCTTCCGGCCGAATCAGCTCCTCGACATTCTGCTCTAGCAGGCTGCTGAAAAAGTCCTCGCCTTTGCAGTTGTGACATGATTCTGTGATTTCTTCGAGTGATGGAGGATGGCATGCGGGGTCGAGATCAAAGCAGTGGCAATTTATTCAGCTACGTAGACTTGGAAGAGCGTGTTCCGGATGATCATCCGCTGCGTCTGATCCGTGAGATCGTGAACGACGTATTGGGGTCTCTATCTTCGGAGTTCGAGACGCTTTATTCCCACATGGGTCGCCCATCGATCCCGCCGGAGAAGCTTCTTCGAGCGTTACTGTTGCAGGCGTTTTATTCGATCCGCTCGGAGCGTCAGCTGATGGAGCAGCTAAACTTCAACATGCTGTTTTGCTGGTTTGTGGGGCTTGGGCTGGACGATGGCGTGTGGGACGCCAGCGCGTTCTGCCACAACCGGGACCGTCTTCTGGAGGCGGAGGTTTCGGGGCAGCTGCTTGCGGGGGTTATCCAGCACCACAAGGTAGGGGGACTATTGAGCCGGGATCATTTTTCGGTAGACGGAACATTGATCGAGGCCTGGGCGTCGATGAAGAGCTTTCGTCCCAAAGGTGAGGACGATGGCGACGGGGGATCGGGGCGCAACGCCGCGCGGGATTTTCATGGCGAGAAACGCTCGAACGCGACCCATGCAAGCACCACTGATCCGGACGCCCGGCTTTATCGCAAGGGTAATGGCCGGGAAAGCAAGCTGTGTTACATGGGCCATGCGCTGACGGAGAACCGCCATGGTCTGGCAGTCGGCGGCGGCGTGACCATTGCGTCGGGCACGGCGGAACGCGAAGCCGCCCTTGATCTGATCGACAGGCATCGCCCGGTGGAGAGTAGAGGCGGGCGGCGTCGGATCACGGTGGGCGGGGACAAGGGTTTTGACGTCGCGGATTTTGTCGAGGAACTGCGGCACCGCAAGGTGACCCCCCATATCGCCGTCCAGGACCACGTCACCAAGACCGGCAAGCGGCGCAAGACCAAGATAGACGGGCGCACGACGCGCCATCCCGGTTACGGCGTCAGCCAACGTTGCCGCAAGCGCATCGAGGAGGTCTTCGGCTGGGTCAAGACGAGCGCGGGATTGAGCAAGACCAAATTCCGGGGCCGCCACCGGGTCGACGCTTCGTTCACCCTGGCCTTGGCCGCCTACAACCTCGTCCGACTACCCAGACTGCTGGCGGAGGCGCCAACATGACGGGCGATGCCGGCACGCCGCTGACCGCAAAGTGGTAGATCATCGAACTGGACGAAGCCCAGGGCATCGGATCGGTCGAGATTGAAGACGGTTTCACCCTAAGACACGAAATCTCATTTCATTTCGGCGATGAATCCGAGTTCAAGGCCCGGCAATGATGACTTTTTCAGCAGCCTGCTAAATCAATTTGATGCCCGTTCCGGAAAACCGAGCCGTCGTTGGCAGGGCCGATGTAATAAATAGAAGGGACAGGTGAACACTGGCCGTTGACTACACCGTGGGAAAAGATGGTGAGGATCGGGGCCAAAGTTGTCCGCGATGGCCGATACGCCACGTTCCAATTGGCCGAGGTTACCGTGTCACGAAGCTTGTTCCAGCAGATTCTGGAACTGATCAATGATCTGCGACGAAGACCCGTTCCGGCGTAGGCCGAGGAATCAACGACGCGGTGAAATCGACGGGAAAGGTGTGTCCGGATGACAAGAAAATTGGTCAAATAGGCTTCCAACGATGGCCAAATCATCAAATCTGGGCTGTCGGATGGCCGCAAAACAAAACTTCTTCCATCGGTGATGGGGGGTGTCTTCGATTGTCTACGATATGATCGCCATCTGGGGAATGTTAGGGCTGAAATGCCCGTCGACGTGAGCGCCTTTATCGCGTTTATCGGCGCCGCACTTGTCGTCGTGATTTCTCCTGGGCCCGACACCCTGTTAATCCTCCGCTACACGCTGGCTTCCGGCCGTCGTGTCGGGTTGGCGACGGTGACGGGGGTGCAGTTGGGGTTGGTCATCCACACGACCGCGGCCGTCGTCGGTCTGTCCTTGATCATCGTCACGGTGCCCGTTCTGTATGGCGCGATTGCGATCGTTGGCGCCCTTTATCTGGCATGGCTGGGATTTCAAAGCATTCGTGCCGGTGTCGTATCGCTCGATAACATGGACGGCTTGGTCGTGAGTTCTGCCAAAGGGCTGCGCGACGCAGCAATCACCAACGTGCTCAATCCAAAAGTGATATTTCTGTTTCTCGCGATGATGCCGAATTTTGTGGTGCCTGAGGCTGGTGATGTTTCGCTGCAGTTCGCGACGCTGGGTCTTGCTCTGATCGTGGTCAGTGCGATTTGGCAAGGGGCGCTTGCGCTGGGCGCCGAAGCCGCACGCCAGTGGCTCGCCGTTCCGCGCATCCAGCGCATCCTGTCGTGGGTCACCGGCGTAATCCTGATGGCGTTCGCGGCCGCGTTGATTCTGGAAAACGCTCTGTGATGCATTTTCACACCCCGACGACGCGCGGCTTTGGGTTGTTCATGCGCATTCTGTGGGAGGGAGGATTAATGGGGATCGATCATGGCAGCGGGTGGCGATGGTTGGACCAATGCGAGGAGCTGAGTTCGAATAGTCAATATGGACGACATTAAGTCGACGGTGGCGAACCGGATCCGATGCCCCTGGATAACAACTGCTTCGTCGACACATTCGCCGGCTGACGGATGTAAGAGCAGGCCTTCGCCATTGTCCGCGAATGTATCTCCGCGCCCAACTTGTGATCGTAAATACGCATAGAGTTGGTACAGGTAGTGTCTAACATCAGCGCCTTTGGGACAAATTGAGGTAAGTGCATGACGGAGGATTTCTGGCTCATCGTAGTGACCGAAGGGAACGAAGATGAGACAGAAATCAATGAGCAAGTACGACCCGACGGAGGGAACGGTTCGGGATATTCGCCGCAAGACACGCAAGCAGTATACGGCTGAGGAGAAGATCCGGATCGTGGTGTCGGCCTGCGCGGCGAGGAGAGCATCGCCGCCTTGTGCCGCCGCGAGGGCATCGCCGAGGGTCTGTATTACAGCTGGTCGAAAGAGTTTTTGGAAGCGGGCAAGAAGCAGCTCGCCGGCGACACCGGGCGCCAAGCGACCTCGGGCGAGGTTAAAGTTCTGCGCCAGGAGATGCGCGACTTGAAGGAGTTGGTCGCCGAACTTTCGCTTGAGAACCGGCTTTTCAAAAAAAGCATGATCGCGGATGGGGGAGACGAGGAATGAGGTATCCCGCATCCGAGAAGCTGGAGATCATCCGCCTGGTCGAGCAGTCCCACCTGGGCGTCGGGTCCACTTTGGACAAGCTGGGCATTCCGAAGACCACCTTTTATCGCTGGTACGATCGCTTTCTGGCCTTTGGCGACGCCGGTCTTAAGGATCGCAACAGCAGCCCAGGCCGGGTGTGGAACCGTATCCCGGATGATGTCCGGGGGCAGATCATCGATCTTGCCCTGGAGGAGACGCAACTGTCGCCCCGGGAACTGGCCGTCAGGTTTACGGACACCAGGGGCTATTTTGTCTCGGAAGCCTCGGTTTACCGGCTTCTCAAGGCCCACGACCTGATCACCAGCCCCGCTTTCGTGGTCATCAAGGCAGCCGATGAGTTCCGCGACAAGACCACGGCGCCGAACCAGCTGTGGCAGACCGACTTCACCTATCTCAAGGTCATCGGCTGGGGCTGGTTTTATCTGTCGACCATCCTGGACGACTATTCCCGCTACATCATTGCTTGGAAGCTCTGCACCAACATGACGGCGGACGATGTGACGGCAACACTGAAGTTGGCGCTAGAAGCTCAGGCTGCAATCGCGCCAATGTCGTCCACAAGCCGAGGCTGCTCAGCGACAACGGCTCGTCCTATATCTCCGGTGATCTCGCGGAATGGCTCGAGGACCACGGTATGGATCACGTTCGGGGCGCACCGTATCACCCGCAAACCCAGGGCAAGATCGAGCGCTGGCATCAAACGCTGAAGAACCGGATCCTGCTTGAAAATTATTATCTACCCGGCGATCTCGAAAACCAGATCAGCGCCTTCGTCGATCACTACAACAACCAACGCTACCACGAGAGCGTCGGCAACGTAACTCCAGCCGACGCCTACTTTGGACGCTACACCGCCATCATCGAAAAGAGAAAAAAGATCAAAAAACTGAACACACAAAACCGCCGCTTGAACCATCAAAGCCAAGCGGCTTAACATCAAACAAAGATGAGCCAGATCCTCCCTTATGAAACACGCTCAACAGTCCCATTTGTTTTGATGACGGACATCTGTCGCGCCTAAAGGAGTACCGGTTCCAGGCCTTCCTCATATGGCCGTGCTTTTCTCAGCTTTCTCCGGCGCACGTTCGCCGCGTCGAAAAACCTCTTCAGTTCGTCAAAGTCACGACGCACATGTTCCGGCTCGGGTAGTTCGGGCGGCAAGTCTTCCGCCGGATCATGGGCCGAATAGTGAGAACAGCGCTTCATGCCCTCAAAGAGAGCCGGATAGTCGTTTTCGGGATCGATGCAGGCTTCTTCGAGGCGCTGCGTCATGATCTCCGGGCGAAAGCGCTGAACAACCCGATTGAACAGGATATCTTCAACGACGCGCTCCCATGTGTCCCGCATTTGCGTATAGAGGGCGACAACAGGCGAACGAAAATTTTCGTCGGCATGGTCGTATCCGGCATCGATCAATGCCTGAAGGTCCCGGTCGATCTCCTGTAGCCGCTCAGGAACGCTTTTCATCTGACGCGGTTTGCGTGAGTCGTCAATAATACCAAACTGGTCATTGCCCAAACTGCTCATCCATTCGGTGTGACAGGCAATACGGGCGCGCCGAGTTTCCGTCCGCAGCATGTGGTGAAAAAGAATGTTGTGCGTGAGCACAATGACCTGCCGCCCCTTCGCTGCCTCTTCGGCCAGCCGTTCGGCAACAGCCTGCATGCGCCCATGGTCCAGGGAAGAAACGGGATCATCGACAATGATCCCGTGATCGCGGCCGAGTTCCCCTAACTCGGCCAGAAAACAGGCGAGCGCCAAGGCACGCTGCTCCCCTTCGCTCAGCACGTCGCTGTTATTGGCAATGCGCTGCTGCGCGGTCAGGGCGACTTCGACGACGCTTTCGGCGGCATCGCCGCGATCCGCCAGATTGAGCGGAATATGCGTGAGCCGCAGCGTCTTCAACTCGTCATTTAATGCGGTTTTGAGTGCGGGGGTGAGGATTTCGCGTCGCCGGTCGGTGATACGGCGGGTGATTGCCGTAAGCCGGCATTCACTGCGACATGTAACCAAGCGATGGCGCTCTTCAAGCTTGTTCCGCCGTTCAGCAATGATTTCGATCTCTTCGCTCAGGCGCTTCTGGTCGGACAGTTCGGCGTGCCGCACCCTGAGCGCGGCGATCGCATTTTCGTCCCCTCGACGTCTTTCAGTTCGGCTATTTCCTGCTCAAGGCGGACGATTTCATCATCAATGAGCTGCGTCGGGGAAGCGGACAACGGCTCCAGAGCGTCTAGCCCGTCATAGGTGTTGTCCCTTAGGATACGTTTGACCGTTTCCAGCCTTTCCCCGGCCTTTTCGTTAAAGGCTGAGATAACGGTCACGTTTTGCTTTGTGGCATCGCTAAAGGCCGCGTATCCGGCGAGCAGCGTGTCTACCTCACGTTTCCCTCTTAGGGCGAGTGCTAAAACCGTCCCTCGAAGATCCTCGAAGATGCGTGTGGCGGCGGCGCTTTCTTCTGCTGCGCGTCCTGCAATGTAGCCATCGAACGCTGTCATACGCTGGACGGCTTCCTCGTCCAAATCTTGCTGGCACAGAACGCAAATACCACCGGTGGCAAGCTGTGGCGGTTCCTTATCGGTAAAGACGGATGTTGCGAAATCGCGCGCATATAACAGCAACTGCCGCCAGACTTCCGATCCCAGTTCGGGAATCGGCTGATCGCGAAACATGTCTCGTGCCGCTGCTTCGGCGGCCGTCGCCTTTGTTTGCGCGTTCTGCTGTTTATTACGGATATTTAGAATGGCGAGATCGCCAATATTATTGGCGGCTTTTGAGACTTCTTCTTTGATCGTTTCAAGTGCTTGTTTCGCGGTAGTCCGCAGCCGCATCAAGGCCGCCGGGTCATTGCTAAGCGTTTCCGCTACGCGGTCGAGTTCGGCCTGTTTTTCTTCCGTCCATGTCCCGAGCGTACGCAACTCCTGTTCGCTTGGAAGCTGGTCGAGAGCGGTCGCTGTAACGAGCTTGGCAATGGCCGCGTAAACGGTCGTTCCTTCCGTATAGCCGGTTGGCAAGGGCGTGTTGAAAGCGGCATTTACCGCCGCCTCCCGCTCTCTGAATCCTTGATCGAGGGCGCGGCACCCAAGCCCGAGCTTGTTCAACAGGTCGAGTTCATATGGCAGAAACTCGATCTTCCGTTCCTTGTCTACATAGACTCTGGCGCTCGCCGTGTCGAAAACAGAAATACGGGCAAGTTCTGCCGGGGCCTTCGCATCACCCGCCCAAATCCTGTCCTGCTTTGGCTGATCATCATCTCCGACGCGGAATGCCACTGCGATTTCAGGCGGTTCGCCCTGGTTCTCGTCATAAACATTGCCGCGGAGTTCGCCGGGACTCAGTGAACGGCACAACTGCTTCGTGATACGGCAGTACCCGCTCTTTCCGGAAGCATTGGCGCCGTAGATAAGTGTGACGCCGTTAACGGCGAAACGCAGCGGGGGCTGGTCGCCGGCAAGACGATCAACACGTTGAACAGGGCCGAGTGAGGCGAGTACGGTTTTTGGCTGATTGCTCGCCGCCTCGCTTAAATGTTCTGCTGCAAGGGGGATCGGCGCCGGCACGTTATCAACAGGCAACCCGGCAGAATTCTCGATCTGAAGCCGCAATTCCGAGAGGTCATCTTCTGTGAGTTCGCCGGATTGGGCGAACCGGCGCAAGGCATCCTGCTGCCATTCGGGCCGGTTGGACGTCCATTCAAGCAATTGTTCAAATGTCATCAGTTCGCTCCCCATGTGCGGTGCATAATTCGACGACAAAAAATCAGGCCTGGGGTAATGGCTGAAGTATTCTTCATGACTCAATACCCCCCTTTCATGATCATGCCGATACCAGTTCTTCGCTGCTTCCAGGCTGCAACGACAACTGGCGGCCACCAAGCTCTTCGAACAGTTGCTCCCTGCACGTAAAAATAACCACCTGGGCGTTCCGGGCCGCCATATTGAGGATGTCGAACATGCGGCTCATCCGCCGGTCGTCCGAAAACACAAGCGCATCATCGAGTATCACTGTCGCCGGATGACCCTGTTCGACCAGCATTTCCTCAAAGGCGAGCCGGATCAGAACGGCGATCTGTTCCTGGGTTCCCATGCTGAGATGATGAAAGGCTTCCTCGTAGCCCGCCTCCCTGACCACGCCGACGATGTGCAGGTTTTCATCGATCGTGATTTCCGCGCCCGGAAACAGGAGCTGCAAATACGGCCGGACGCGCTTGAGTACCGGCGATAGATACCGTTCCTTGGCGTCCTGCTCGGCAGCACGCAACGTTGACAGCAAGAGGCTGAGAACTTGCGCCTCGCGCGCTGAGCGGCGACGTTCTTCCTCGCTGAATTCCAGCTCACGCGCTTTTTTTGCTGAATGGCCTCATCAAAGCCGGCGCCTTCCAGCGCTTCCACATGCGACCGGAGCCCGGCGATCTTCTCCTTGAGATTACCGCGCTTTTCGCGCCTGTCCTGTATGGCCTTGTCAAGACGGGCGATGCGGGCCTCCAGTTGCGGGATTGTCTCGTCCGTGCGCTGCGCCTCCAGATTGGCGACGGCCGATCCCTGCCCAGACAATTCGGCCTGCGCGGCATCTATCCTTGCCTGAAGCTCATCGTCAGAGAATGCCTTTTTGGCGTCCGCAAGCTGACTCGGGCGCTTTTCCAACCCCTCCTTGCTGTCGTCATACCGCGCCTTGACGGTGCCAAGTTCGGTTTGGAGCCGGCTTAAAAGGTTCTCCGGACCGCCAAGCGCAGCTCGCGCGCTATTTACAGCGCCGCGCGCCTCGTCGGCATGCTCTACCGTGTCCCGCAATGCGGTTTCGGCTGCGGCCTGCGTCGGCAGCTTCTCAATGCCGAGTTCGACCATCTCCCGCGTCAGGATTTGCCGCAGGGCATCGATATAGTCGGAAAGCGCCTGCGCGCCGGCGCCATGATCGTCCGTGGCTGGGGCATGCAGGGCATTGACACGTTAGCTGCCGCGTTCGGCACGATTGGATCGTGATCTGGATCAGGCAGCACACCAGCCTTGATTCCAGACAGCGAACGTCTCGGCTCGAAACGCCTTGAAAATGCGGCGGGGTAAAAGATGGCGCTGGACGTAGAAAGCGTTGTAGACGGCGGCGTGGATTGAAAGGAACCGTTGGGCGGATCCCGGTGAATTGAACCGCTTTTGTTTTCGTTCGCGTCGACGTACCGGCTGGTGTGAATTCTCGGCTCGATTGTTCGCCCGCAATCCCTGATCGTGAATAGCGGTAAGTCGCTCTTTGCGGATCGCAACAGCGTAGGATTTGAGCTTGTCCGTGGTAATACGCTTCGGCGCAAAGCCCTGCTTCTTCAGCAGCTTCCGCAGCAACCTCTGCGCCGATCGGGCGCAGCGTCGTGGCTGGACCAGGAAGTCGAGAACTTCA
Source organism: Alphaproteobacteria bacterium (assembly GCA_965261735.1). Lineage (GTDB taxonomy): Bacteria > Pseudomonadota > Alphaproteobacteria > SHVV01 > SHVV01. The sequence continues at coordinate 1,655,990 of OZ253470.1, read as the reverse complement.
CCTTCGTCGTCGACCGCCCGCCACAGCCAATGTCTTCGGCCGCGGATCCTGATGACCATTTCGTCAAGGTGCCAACGAGCACTGGCACGTGGACGGCTGCGGCGAAGATTGCCTGAGATCAGGCGCCCGAATTTCAGAAACCAGCGTCGCACCGTCTCGTTCGAGACATCGATACCGCGCTCGGCCAGCAGGTCCTCGACATCGCGAAATGACAGCGTGAACCGAGCATAGAGCCAGACCGCATGCTGGATGATCTCTGGCGAAAAACGATGTCGCTTGAAAGAAATTGGCGTCATACGCCGACGGTAGCGGCCCCTGCCCGATCCGGCCACCGAATTAACGCGTCAATGCCAACGTCAGACAGCATCGACATGGAGCAACAGGAGATGCAGAATTGGAGATAACGAGCGGGGAATAAGGTTATGGATATGATTCGACGTATCGTCGGCGTAGTGCTCATTGTCATCGGGGCCGTGGTCGCAGTCCATATGATTGCCCAGCCGCTGTATGACGCTCCCAGCGAAGCCAGTCCGCACAACCCTATTTGGAGCATCATCAACCCATTCATGGCGTTGGCGGTCGTGCTGGGTGTGATCTTCGGCTATATCCGCAAGAGAGGTGTGGACCAGGAGGGCGGCGGGGCGCCGATTACCCGCGAGTTTCTGTCGGCCAACACGCTGTTCTACGGCTTCCTGTTTGTGGGCATCCTGTTCTTTTGGAACTGGTTCAGTTCGTTGAGTCCGGGTTTTACCGCAGTGGGGACAGATGCGGTCTCCCTTGTGTGGGCCTTCATAGACGCCGCCCTGCCACTGCTTTCAGGTGTGATGGGCCTATCCCTGCTGAAAGGCGGCAAGTAAGCCGCCAATTCCTGGCCCCAGCACAATCAGGGGATCGATCTTGCACACCGCTCCGGATTGCCCTTGGATCTGTCCCGGCAGCCCGACAACTTAGCCCGTCTGCAACATTGCTTGCGATAGGCCGTCCGCGCGCGCCCAGGACATCGCCGACGCCTGCCCGTTCGATCTGGAGGAACTCGCCAACAGCATCACCGCGGATGTTCCTGCCATGCTCGCGGCCTAATCTGGCTTCGTACGCATCGTGCGCTTCGTCGTCTGGAGGCGCTCGTCGAGGACCGCAACGTCGCCCAGAAGCATGTTTGGCGCGCACGGATCGTACTGCACAGCGCTGATGGCATCGGCACCAATGGGATCATGCGCCGGACCGGCAAGTCGAAGACCTGCGTCTGGCGCTGGCAGGAGCGCTTCGCCCAAGAGGGCTACGACGGTCTGCTGCGCGACAAGACACGGCCATCGCGCATCCCGCCGCTCGGCCCGGAGGTGGTCGAGCGGGTGGTCGCCCTGACGCTGAGCGACCCGCCCGCCGAGGCGACCCACTGGGTCGCCGCCATGATGGACAAGGCGACCGGCATCAGCGTCAGCTCGGTGCGGCGCATCTGGCGCGCACACGGGCTTCGGCCCCATCGGGTGCGGCAATTCGAGCTTTCGAACGATCCCGACTTCGTCGCCAAACTGCGCGATGTGGTCGGGCTCTACGTCGACCCGCCAGCCCACGCCATCGTGCTCTCGGTCGACGAAAAGTCGCAGATCCAGGCGCTCGACCGCACCCAGCCCGGCCTGCCGATGAAAAAGGGCCGTCTTGGCACCATGACCCACGACTGCAAGCGGCATGGCACGACCACCCTGTTCGCCGCCCTCAACGTGCTCGAGGGCAAGGTCATCGGGCGCTGCATGCAGCGCCACCGCCACCAGGAGTTCATCCGCTTCCTCAACGCCATCGAGGCCGATATCCCGGCCGGCAAGGGCGTCCATGTGATCCTCGACAACTACGCCGCCCACAAGCATGCCAAGGTGCGCGCCTGGCTCGGCCGCCACGAGCGCTTCACCTTCCACTTCGTGCCGACCTCCTGCTCCTGGCTCAATGCCGTCGAGGGCTTCTTCGCGAAGCTCTCGAAGCGGCGCCTGAAACGCGGCGTCTTCCGCTCCATTGTCGACCTCCAGGTCGCCATCAACCGCTTCCTCGACGAGACCAACGACAACCCAAAGCCCTTCACCTGGACCGCCGATCCAGACAAAATCATCGCCGCCGTCAAACGAGGGCATCAAGTGTTAGAGTCGATCCACTAGGAGCGCCATTCATGACAGTCAGGATATTGCTGCCGCTGCTGGCGATCGCCGCCGCTGCGGCATTCATCCCGGACAGCCGCGCAGAGTCTCCAGCTACCCCGAACCTCGACAGGGAGGCGGTCCGCAAGATCGTCAGGGAATATCTGCTCGAACATCCCGAAGTCATCGAAGAAGCCATCCAGGTTCTGCAGGCGAAGCGGGGATCGCGGGAGCAGGACCGCGTCCGCGCCGCGCTCCGCGAGCACGACAAGGCGTTGCGGTCCCACCCGATGTCGCCGGTCTCGGGCAACCCGAAGGGCGATGTCACCCTCGTCGAGTTCTTTGACTACCAGTGCGGCTATTGCAAACGGTCGCTGAAGCCCGTGAGGGACCTGCTGGAGACCGACAGGCAGCTGCGCGTCGTCTGGAAGGAGTTTCCCATCCTCGGTCCGGTCTCGCGGTTCGCGGCCCGGGCGGCGATGGCCTCCGAGCAGCAGGGCCGGTACCTCGAATTCCATGTCGCCGTCATGGGCTCGCGCGGAAAGCTGACGGAAGACAGGGTCATGGCCATTGCCGGCAGCGTCGGTCTCGACGTCCAACGCCTTCGCCGCGACATGGAAGATCCCGCCATCGAGAACTACCTCGACGAAACGATCCGCCTGGCCCAGGTCCTCGGCATCCGCGGGACTCCTGCCTTCGTGATCGGCGACAGCCTGGTGCCAGGCGCCGTCGACGGCGTCCGCCTAAAGGAACTCATCGCCAAGGCCCGGTCGGGCGGCTGGGGCGAGAACCGACTGCGTTGACCTCCGCGCCTGGCAGCCGCCGAAGGTCAGGACTGTCACGCGAACACCAATACAGCGACGCGCTGCGCAGCCGGCTAACCGCAGCCTTGGAGTGGTGAAGTCGGTCCTGACAAGCGGTTATTGGTGTTTCCGCATTATGCATTGCTGAGACGTCCCATTGCTTCGCGGGCGGTTACGACAGGAACGCCTTCGACCGTTCCGAGTGCGAGCATATGTTTCTTGTCACCGGAGACGATCAAGTCGGCCTTCCCGGCGATTGCCGCAGCCAAGATCGGGTTGTCCTTTGGATCGGGGGATAGATTCACAGCGGGCGGCTCGTCGAGGATGAGAGCGCGCGTGCCGATGATCTCGACAATGGCCTTGGCTTCATCCGCGTCGAGAAACCTCTGCAAACGGGGCCGGGCGAGAACATCGGCCATCTCAGCTATTTGCGTGGTGGACGTTACAAGCTCGATTTCGCCGCGCAGCCATGCCTGATACAGCCTGTCCGGCGGAGTGCCTTTGGTGATAAGGGCGCCGATCAAGATGTTGGTATCAAGAACCACCCGCACGTGCGGCGTCCACCTCATCGTCGATCAGGTCGAGTATCTCCTGTTGGCCATTTCCGTTATTGCGATCCTTGACTTGGCGAACGGTGAGATCCAGCACGCGACGGCGCACGGCTTCATCGACGAACCGGGACAGGTCGCCCTTCTTGCCGCCGGTGCGGGCAAGAAAAGTGCGGACCACTCTGTCTGTTTTTTCAGGGATGGAAAGGTTCCATCGGGTCATGGGTTAAATCTCCCGGCACAGGTGCATACGCGGCTATGCGCCCAAGTTATCGCCTATCGATCAATAGCGTCAATTTCTTGAGTGTGCAGGCTGAGCAATATCATCTTCTCGCTCGCCCAATAGGTTCCCCCCGATGCTTTCAGTGATGCGGGCGGCGGCGGTCTGGATAGAGTCACGGGCGAGATGGGCATAGCGGGCCGTCGTTTGCACCTGGGTGTGCCCGAGCAGTTTCCCAATCATAGTCAAGCTTTCGCCGAGAGCCAGCGCGCGCGAGGCAAAGCTGTGGCGCAAGTCGTGGATCCGCACGTCCTCAAGGCCCGCCTGCTTGCGGATGCGCCGCCAAGGGCGTTGCAGATCGGTGAGGTGAGAGCCGGGGAGGCGGCCCGCGATGACCCAGGGATTGTCCTCGTCACGGGAAATGGCTGACAACACCGTGCGGGCCTCGGGACCGAGCGGCACCACCCGTCCGCCGGTCTTGGCATCGGGAAGCTCGATACAGTCGTCCTTCACATAGTCCCAGCGGAGATCCCGTATCTCCGACATCCGGCAGCCGGTTAGCAGAAGCAGGCGGAAGGCGGCCACGGCCGAGGGCATCTCTTCCTCGGCCTCACGCAGGATCTGGCCCAGCCGCTCGGTCTCTTCCGGCGACAGGAACCGCTCCCGCTTATGCTCCTTGTAGCGCTTGACATGCCGGCAAGGATTGGAGCCGTCGGGGCGCCAGCCCCAGACTTCGGCAAGGGAAAACATCTTGGACAGCACCCCGAGCGTCCGGTTGGCCTGATAGGGCTTGTCCCGCAGGCCGTGATGCAGTGCGGCAATGTTCTTGCGCTGCACCTCTGGAACCCGCAACTCCCCGATCACGGGGTCGACAAACAGCCTCACCGAACGGCGGTACTCTTCCCGGGTGCTCGGCTTGCAATGGACCGGGACATATTCCTCCAGGAACCTGCGCCCGAGATCAGCCATGCTCGGCTCGGCCTCGCGTCGGGCGTTTGCGTCGCGTGGATCGATGCCTTTCTTCGCACAAGCCAATATCTCCAGCGCACGGGCACGCGCCTGATCCGGGTTCAGCGGTCCGTGAGGGCCGATGGTGAACCAGCACAGTTTCCGGGCAATGCGGGTCTGGACGACGTAGCTCTTGCGTCCCGAGCGCCGAACACGCAGGCCGAAGCCTGTGAGTTCTCCATCCCAATAGACCGTATCCGTCCCACCGACCTTTATGGCATCGACGGAGCGCTTGGTGATACGGGGGATGCGGTTTGCCACGGCATTGCTCCTTGACGGGGGAGGGAGCATGTATCACCATGGCTAACTATTGGCAAACACTTTCAGGTAAACCAGAGCGCATCCCTGTGTACGTCTGTCGTAGAAAGAATCACTGAATCCAACGTAATCCTGCTATTTATCGTACTCCTGCGCACGTGTGCGCACCTCTGTCTACCATATGTATCGAAACTCATAACCTGAAGGTCGTTGGTTCAAATCCAACCCCCGCAACCAAGATAAACCCCCGTAAACATTAGTCTTTTCGGGAGTTTCTTTTATCTGCGGCAAATCTGATTTTGTCAACCGTAAGCGTTCCGAAAGCGGATTCATTCTAAATCTAGGATCCAGACATCTTCTGACCCGGGTTGACCCGCGGTGGGGGTCGGTGGCGGTATGGCGGTAAGCGTTCCGTCAGGCCTGACGGAACGCTTACGGTGGCGGGTGGCGGGTGGCGAAGACCGAAGGATCGGGCCGCCGCGCCGACGTGGCGCGAAGTGAGGGTCGCCGATTCACCGGTGGGCCGAAACTCGCACGGCGGTCGTCGCGGAGCGAAGGGCGGCGCTCCTGCTTGTGAGCAACGGACCAAACGCGTGGCGGCCGGTGGCGACGGTCACCCCAAAGTTTCATAACCTGAAGGGCGGCCGCGAAGCCCTAGGTTGCGGAACCAAAAGAGGCGCAGTCAACAATGTCCGTCATCAAAACAAATGGGACTGTTGAGCGTGTTTCATAAGGGAGGATCTGGCTCATCTTTGTTTGATGTCAAGCCGCTTGGCGTTGATGGTTCAAGCGGCGGTTTTGGGTGGTCAGTTTTTTGATCTTTTTTCTCTTTTGGATGATGGCGGTGTGGCGTCCAAAGTAGGTGTCGGCTGGAGTTACGTTGCCGATGCTCTCGTGGTAGCGTTGGTTGTTGTAGTGATCGACGAAAGCGCTGATCTGGTTTTCGAGATCGCCGGGTAGATAATAATTTTCAAGCAGGATCCGGTTCTTCAGGGTTTGATGCCAGCGCTCGATCTTGCCCTGGGTTTGCGGGTGATACGGTGCGCCGCGAACGTGATCCATACCGTGGTCCTCGAGCCATTCAGCCAGATCGCCGGAGATATAGGACGAGCCGTTGTCGCTGAGCAGCCTCGGCTTGTGGACGACATTGGCGCGATTGCAGCCTGAGGCTTCTAGCGCTAACTTCAGTGTTGCCGTCACATCGTCCGCCGTCATGTTGGTGCAGAGCTTCCAAGCAATGATGTAGCGGGAATAGTCGTCCAGGATGGTCGACAGGTAAAACCAGCCCCAGCCGATGACCTTGAGATAGGTGAAGTCGGTCTGCCACAGCTGGTTCGGCGCCGTGGTCTTGTCGCGGAACTCATCGGCTGCCTTGATGACCACGAAAGCGGGGCTGGTGATCAGGTCGTGGGCCTTGAGAAGCCGGTAAACCGAGGCTTCCGAGACAAAATAGCCCCTGGTGTCCGTAAACCTGACGGCCAGTTCCCGGGGCGACAGTTGCGTCTCCTCCAGGGCAAGATCGATGATCTGCCCCCGGACATCATCCGGGATACGGTTCCACACCCGGCCTGGGCTGCTGTTGCGATCCTTAAGACCGGCGTCGCCAAAGGCCAGAAAGCGATCGTACCAGCGATAAAAGGTGGTCTTCGGAATGCCCAGCTTGTCCAAAGTGGACCCGACGCCCAGGTGGGACTGCTCGACCAGGCGGATGATCTCCAGCTTCTCGGATGCGGGATACCTCATTCCTCGTCTCCCCCATCCGCGATCATGCTTTTTTTGAAAAGCCGGTTCTCAAGCGAAAGTTCGGCGACCAACTCCTTCAAGTCGCGCATCTCCTGGCGCAGAACTTTAACCTCGCCCGAGGTCGCTTGGCGCCCGGTGTCGCCGGCGAGCTGCTTCTTGCCCGCTTCCAAAAACTCTTTCGACCAGCTGTAATACAGACCCTCGGCGATGCCCTCGCGGCGGCACAAGGCGGCGATGCTCTCCTCGCCGCGCAGGCCCGACACCACGATCCGGATCTTCTCCTCAGCCGTATACTGCTTGCGTGTCTTGCGCCGAATATCGCGAACCGTTCTCTCCGCCGGTCGTTCTTGCTCATTGATTTCTGCCTCATCTTCGTTCCCTTCGGTCACTACGATGAGCCAGAAATCCTCCGTTATGCAATTACCTCAATTTGTCCCAAAGGCGCTGACGTCGGACACCCCTGCACGGCCTACGGTTCGACTCCAGGTCTAAGCGTTGGGTATTTGAACAGTTGTTCGACGCGCAGGCGCAACCAGTGTCACTCGCAACTTGGCTGAACCAGCGGCTGTTCCGGGTGGATGAGCGCGTGTACAGCCTCCGAGATGCACTCAAGTTCGTTGCCAACACGGAAGCCGTGCATGTGGATGTCGACAGGGACGAGCAGTCGAGGGATATGGAGCGAGTGCACTTCGGGCTCACCACATATCCTCAGTTGGTCGCCGTGCTTGCCGCCTCCCACGTGCTGGAACGGTACCGAGCTAGCCGGACGGGGAACGCGGAGCTATGGGGCCACTTCCTCGGGATGAGCGGCGAGGCCGTCCCAGAATACAAGATAATCTGCGGAGGGGAATTCCAAGGGACAGAGATTAGCCTGCCGGGGTTCCACGGAGAATTCCACGAAACGGGGATACCGTTGCCCAAAGCCGGTCGAGCCTGGAATCCCGTCCAGATACACGAGCATGCGGCAGTACGACCATAGTGATCGTCTGTAGTGGAGAGGAGGTGTCGGGGCGACTGCCGTTACGAGCTCCAATGTTCAGATCACACCTCTAGCCCACTTTATGTGGCTCGTATCGAGCAATATCGGAAGCCGTACGGGCGAGACTAACCGGTGGTCGGTTGTCTGGAGTGTACTGAGCGGAGCCAGTACGACCATGCAGCGGATGACGAACATGACCTTCTAGCATGGATCTTGTTAATCGTCAGGTGACGACAAACGGAAAATGGCTGAAGAAAGACACCCGTTGCCATGCGATAAGCTCTGTCTCGATCAGGCACAAGAGATTGACGAGGAAGGTGATATGCAATCCTTTAGTGAACTTGAAGAAGAGAATAGCCGGACAAATGTAAGATTTTCGTATCTTGGATTCGGGGGTGCGGGCGTTCTAACGGTTGCTGGTAAAGATACAGTCGTTAAATTGTCAACGTCGCAGTTCTGCAATTTCGACACGGATGATAATGGCTGGTTTGATCTAGCGCTGCAATCGGGGAATGGTGACAAACTCTTTCTACACAACGCACTTCAATCAGGTATGACGTCATACGGAACGGATGTATTGCATTTCGAAACGACTATCTTTCCAAATTATATTGCGTTTGGAGCTGATCATCTTTCAGACACTGGGCAACTAACTACGATCGGCTTTTCACTGCAAGGCTTAGATAATTTTTTCATTTTGAAGTAATTGAGCGGCATTCTCTTTATAAGACACCACAGGATATTCTGAGTAAGCTAAAGAAACTTCGTCGCTTGAGGAAGCAATACCGAAGAGCATATGATCTTTTTCGCCCACACGAAGTCTGGCTGTTGCACCGGTTGCCTCGAGTCCTAAGCTTCCGAGTTGAAGACCGAATCTACGAAGTCCATATGGGCATGGAGGAATCTCTATCTTGGAGCAATCCTCAAATCAAATTCATGCCACTAGCCTTCATACATTTCGATAAACCAACCACTATCGATCATGCCATCACTCACGTCTTGGACTGGCGGCGATTCTTCTCCCAAATCACGATGGATCAGCTGCCTTTTCGAAGCATTTGCGCTCGTTCCAAGAGGCGTCCAAGAGGATACGCGCCTCTGTACCTTCCCAATTTGAGAGAAAGGCCCGTAAAGAAAGACCGGTACCTGCCCCATGGAAGCTTAGCACCGCTCAATGGATGGAAGGAAAGACGCGAACTTGCTCGGGTAATGCAGGGGTGGTTGACCAAACAGGAGGAACGTCGAACGTTCCGAGCGAACCTGGAAAGCGTGATTGCGGATATGAACGATGTGGCATCGCCGGATCATATCGTATTACTTTGTGCAGGGATCGAGAGTGTGGGGGAATTCGATTCAGCATCCCCGTACTCGAAGGAAGATATCGCGAAGATGGTGGAGGGAGCCGCCGCCGGTGCTGTAGCAGCAGGTATCGAAGTGGAAGTCGACCGGCTCAGAGGATTATTGGGGTCCCTAAGAAAAGAGAATCTGCCGCGCCGCGTAAAGGCTCTCGCGGCCGCTATCGCATCGCTGGTGCCGCGCGAGTACGAAATCATTCTCGGCCCCACGCAAAAGATCAGAAATGCTAGAGCGCACGGGAGCAGTGCACTGGAACAATTTATGCCTAATCTCTCCGCTGCAACCCACGCCCTTGCAGGAATGTGTGTAGTTTGGGATCAGGAAACAAGCGGCTTGCCTTTTGAGAGGATGACGGGACCCCTTACTGCGCAGAGTGTAGCTAGTGAAGCAATTCAAGGTTTGCAGCATAACGATTCTATGTACCCCACTGGAGGGGACTAGAAGAGCTGTTTGGAAGAACGGTACCGCTGAAGAGAGCGTTCGAGGAAGCCAAAAATCTCGTGGACTGCCTGAAAGGGGCCAAACCCTCAGACCCTCAAACTTCCTGTCCTCAGTTCGAGCGCAGACACCCGATCCAGGCTGGACCGCCCTTTAATCTTGCGTTTGCGCGCCTCATAGCCAGGGGCGCACCGGGATTGCCTTAGCGTGCTGGGAATCGGATGGGAATCTCCGGAAATCGATACCCTGACCGCTGAAGGCGACGAAAGGCGTAGCAAAGCTTGCCCTTCAGGTGAGCTGCTGGGCTGGTGACCTCCAACTGTTGTAACTAGCCTTGACCTAACATTGCCTCCGAAATCCAGATAAGGTCGTTCTTCACCTATGCGGCCTGACCGATGGTCATGTCCCGAATCTCACTGTCGGTGCGATTCAGAGAAACTACTAATCTATGCTGCAGAGGTTGCATAGCATTGCGTTGCTGACGCACCGGGATCCCGCGGTGCCAGCCTGTTGATTTAACCCAATGATCGCGTTCTATTCGGTCGAAACCTGCGTTTTGGCTTCCTCCAGCAGGTGGGTCATCTCGTGACGCACCTTGTGCTCGTCGGTCGCGATCCCTTTGTCAGTCAGGTCGCCGAGCACCTTCCGCAACACATCGGCATCTCCCGGCTCTTCAAAATCGGCGATCACGACCTGCTTGGCGTAGGCTTCGGCATCCGCGCCTGAAATGCCCATTTGCTCCGCTGCCCACAGGCCGAGCAGCTTGTTGCGCCGCGCGATGGTCTTGAACTGGAACTCCTGATCATGCGTGAACTTGGCTTCGGTGGCTGTTTTGCGGTCATCAAAGGCGGTCATCGACTGAGCTTCTCAACTTCAGAAAACGGGGTCGGCGCTTTATCCGCCTTTTCATTCTTGTATGCGATGAAGCCCGACGCACCCTTGCCTTTGGCGCGGCGCAGTGTGTAGCCATAATTTCCGAGATTGAACTTCGGGTCATTCTCAAAGCCCGCGAGAGCCTCGACGATCTTCATCGCCACGGGATCCGGCTTGCTCCTGGCTTGTGAGGCAGCCTCCCGCTCCAGCCACCTTGCGAAGACCTCTTCGGCGAGGTCGTCGCCGACAGATTTCCTAAGCGCGGTCAATTTTCTCACCAGACCTTTGGTGAGCCCGCTCTCATCGATAGCCATTTCCTGAACCCCTCATTCCAAGCCTCTTATACTGCCGCGTGGCCCGGCTGGTGCAACTGATTGCCCCTGTTACACGCCAGCTTGCCGTTTCCCTTTTCACGTCGTTCTACTTGAACCGACGTGCTGGATGTATTCTACCGCCAAACCAAGTTAACCGCCGCCGGCGCCGACAAGGTAAATTTACAGGCATTGCCTGATGTTCACCGTAGTCACCCCCACGACGAGTCTTAGCCTCGACGATCATTTCATAAAGCGTCCTGCGGCGACATTCTTTGTCACGGCCGAGGGCGGCGGCATGGCCGAACACGGGATCCTTGCCGGCGACACCTTGATCGTCGACCGCTCGCGTACACCAAGCACGGGTTCCATCGTCATCGCGGCAATCGAGGGCGAGTTGACCGCGCGTCCGTTCGCCGCCCTCGATGGCGAGGAGGCCCACGTCTGGGGCGTCGTTGCCGGGGTGGTGCGGAGCCTGCCATGAGCATCTACGGACTGGCCGATTGCAATAACTTCTTCGTCTCCTGCGAAAGGGTCTTCCGTCCTACACTCGAAGGCCGTCCCGCCGTCGTCCTGTCGTCGAACGACGGCTGCATCGTCGCGCGCAGTGACGAGGCCAAGGCGCTCGGCGTCAAGATGGCGCAGCCGGCGTTCCAGGCGAAAGACCTCATCGAGCGGCACAGCATTGCCGTCATCAGCGGCAACCTCCAGTTCTATACCGACATGAGCAATCGGGTGATGCAGGTGTTCGGGGAACTGGTCCCGGCGGTGGAGAAATACTCGATCGACGAATGCTTTCTCGATCTCACGGGAATACCGGAAAACCTCACGGCGTTCTGCCAGGGACTGAAACATACCGTGCGGCAATGGACCGGGCTGCCGATCAGCATCGGCATCGCCGAGACCAAGACCCTTGCCAAGATCGCCAATCGCCTCGCGAAGACCTCCGCCAAAACGGACGGCGTTCTCGATCTCACCGGTGAGCGCTGGCGCGACAGGGCGCTGGCGTCAACTGAAGTCGGCGATGTCTGGGGCATCGGCAGGCAGTACGCCAAGAAACTCAACCGCAACGGCGTCATGACGGCTCTCGATCTCGCGCGGCGGCCCGATGGCTGGATCCGCAAGGAGATGGGCGTCGGCGGGCTGAAGACGGTACGGGAATTACGCGGCGAGGACTGTATAGGCTTCGATGACATGCCCCAGCCCAAGCAGACGACGATGGTCTCCCGGTCCTTCGGCGCGGAAGTGCGCGACTACGACGAGTTGGCCAATGCGATCGCCATGTTCGCGACCGATGCGGCACGATCGATCCGCAGGGCCAATCTCGTCTCAACCTCGGTGAGCGTGTTCATCGAGACCAACCGTTTCGGCAAGAGCCCGCACCACGCTCCCTCCTGCTCGGAAGCACTGTCGCCCGCGACCAATAACACGAAGCATGTCGTGCGAGCCGCGCTGGCCGCTCTGAAGCACATCTACCGCGAGGGGCTGGCGTACAAACGCGCCGGGGTGATGCTGCTCGACCTCGTAGAAGCCGGCCGGGCGCCAATCTCGCTATTCGATACGCAGGATCCAAGGGACGACAAGCTGATCGAAGCGTTCGACGCCATCAACGACCGGCTGGGGCCGGGAGCGATCCAATTCGGCCCCGCGGCGCAGGCCGCGGCCTGGCGATCGAGCAGCGCGTTCCGCTCGCCCAACTACACAACCCGTTGGGAAGACATCCCGAAGGTTAAAACCTGAGCCTCGGCAGACCCGGGCGTCGATCCGGGCAGCGGTCCACAAGCAGAAAGTTACACTACGGGCGCACTGCCTCCGCCAGAACCTGGCGCGCCGGCGAGAGAATGAGGCCGGGGCCTTTCGGGCGGCGGGGATGAGGGAGAGAGAACGGCTCTCGCCGCCCCGCCGGGAGGTCTCGATTGACCCATTCGAAGACGGCGGCGACCAGGACGGCGATCGCGATAATCGCGTCCCTGTTTCGGGCCGGTTGCATGTCCGGCGGTCATGGGGTGAAGCGGATGGACGGCGCGCGGGCTCGGCGACATCGCCGGGGGTTGCCCAGGTCCACAGCCGGAAGCGGCAAGCACGGGATCGCGGCCACCGTAGCTGGAACCATGGCGGGGCTGTTTCCCGGTAGCGGGATCGGCGCCTCGCTCGACAAGCTGTGTGCGGCCCGCACACAGCAAGCGGCGCTGGAGACCGGTCCAAGCGTGGTGCCCTTGCGCTGGCGCAATCGCAACACCGGCAACGTAGGGGCGATTACCCCGACCCGCACCGACAGATCGGCCGCCGGAATCTACTGTAGGGAATACCAACTCACCGCGACCGCCGGCGGGCGCACCGGGCAAGCCCACGGCAGCGCCTGCCGCCAGCCCGACGGCTCGTGGCGGGTATCGAACCAGCACCGCGCCTGCCCATGGCGGCCTGCCCGGCGCTGGAACGGCGGCGATCGATCCAGCTGTCCTTGCACGGTCCAACCGTTCCGGGTCCATCCGGTTCCGTTACGCCGGCGAGAGCGAGAGCTTGAGCCGAAGGCGGGCGAGGGCGGATACCGAAGAGGGTGTCCCCGCCCGGTTCCGCATTCACGCAATCCCGGAGACCGACATGCACGACCCCGAACGCGATATCCGCGACATCCCGCTGTCCCAACTCGAACTCTCGACCGGCAATGTGCGCAAGACGCCAGCCGATGCTTCAGCCTTCACCGAGCTCAAGGCCTCGATCGCTGCCCACGGGCTGCTCGAGAACCTGATTGCCCGTTCCATGGGACCCGGCCCGGATGGTATCGGGCGCTACGCGGTGATCGCCGGCGGACGGCGGTTGGCCGCAATGCAGGCGCTGGCCGCCGAGGGCGCGCTGGAAGAGGACCACCCCGTGCCCTGCCGCATGATCGGCGCTATCGTGGCGGCCGAAGAAGTTTCACTGGCCGAGAACAGTGTCCGCGCCGCCATGCACCCGGCCGATCAGGTCGAGGCATTCCGCCGCCTGGCCGATGCGGGCAGCACGGCCGCGGCCATCGCAGCGCGCTTCGGGGTCTCGGAACGCACCGTGGAGAAACGGCTGCGGCTCGGCAACGCCGCACCGGTGCTGCTCGAAGCCTACCGGGCGGGCGAGATCGATCTGGAAACATTGATGGCCTTCGCCGTCACCACGGATCAGGCGCGCCAGAGCGCGGTCTGGGAGACGGTGGGCCAGCAGGGCTACCGGCCCGGCGCCTGGCAGATCAAGCGCCTGCTGACCGAGGACCGGGTTCCGGCCACCTCCGCCATCGCGCGTTTCGTCGGCATCGAGGCTTACGAGGCGGCGGGCGGCAAGATCGACCGCGACCTGTTCGCCGAGGAGGACGAGCGGGGGATCTGGTTCGACGATCCCGATCTCTTGAACAAGCTCGCCATGGACAGTCTACAAGTGGCGGCGAGGGAACTGGAGACGCGCTGGAAATGGGCCGAGGCGCGGCTCGACATGGACTGGAGCGCCACCGCCGCCTTCGGGCGGGTGCGTCCGCAACCGGCCGAGCCGACGGACGAGGAGAAGGCCGAGATCGAACGCTTGAGGACCCGCAACGACGAACTCGCCAGCATGGACGACGAGGACTGGACCGAAGAGCTGGTCGAAGAAGCCGAAGCCAACGAGACGCGCCTGGACGAGATCGAAGCCGTGATCGGGGCCCGCGCGGTCTACCGTCGCGAGGATATCGCCATCGCCGGGTGCATCGCCACCATCGGCAACGATGGCGAACTCAAACTGATCCAGGGCCTGGTCCGGCCCGAGGACATGCCCGCGCGCGATGCAGGCGATGCGAACATGGCCGGACAAGACGATACCGGCGACGGGGAGAGCGCCAGTTCCAACATCGAGGCTCCCACACTTGCGGCTCCCCTCGCTTCGCCCGGCGATGCGGAAGCCGAGGCGCGCAAGGAAGCGGGCGTCGGCATCGGCCTTGCCGACGACTTGCGGGCCATCCGCACGGCCATCGTCAAGAGCCAGCTCGCCTGCGACTTCGAGGCGGCCTTCGATCTGCTGCTGTTCCAGCTTGCCCGCAGCGTGTTCACCAACGGCTACCATGACGACGCGCTCGACATAAGAGCAGTTGAGACCCCGGACCGTCCGGCCATGCGAGTCAACGACGATGCTTTCGGCGACATTAATATCGGCGAGAAGCACCTCGAGATCGACAGTGCCGCACAAAAGCTCGACTGGACCGGCCTGTCCGATACCGAGGCCTTCGCCGAGCTGCGGGCGCTTCCCGAGCGGGACAAACGGACCCTGTTCGCGTCCTGTGTCGCGCGCACGCTGAAAGGTCAACTGGCGTTCGAACCCAAAGCCCGGCCCGAGGTCGAAGCGACCGTGGCCCGGCTCGACACCGATTTCGCAGCCGCCGTCCGGGGCAACAGCGATCAGCTCTGGACCGCCGATCTGCTGTGGTCGCGGCTGCGCAAGGACCGCATCCTCGCCATCGCCCGCGAAACGCTGGGCGAGGCCTGGGCGCAAGCCGAGGCGAAACAGAAGAAAGCGGAGATCGCCAAGGCGATGCAGGACGCCTTCGCCCACTGCGGCGATGTGCCCGCCGGGGTCACGGCCGAGGGCCGCGCCGCGGCCATCGCCTGGACGCCGCCCGGCTTCCGCGCCTTCGATACCGGCACCGTCGACGACAGCGCCTCGGCTGATGACGAAGGGACAACCGCCCCCGAACCGCAACCGTCGAAGATCGATACGCCATCGGTCGATGCGCTGGAACACAGCAGTGTCGACCCATCGGCCGCGGATGGCGAAGCCCCGCAAGACGACGCTATGGAAGCCGATGCACTGCCGGCCGCCGCCGCCGCACCCACTCCGGTGGAGGCACAGCAGCCCATGAACGCACGCGTTCATTCCGTCGTCGAGAGCATCGATGCTCCCGCCGTGGCCGAATGCCGCGCCGCCGCACTCGCCTCGGGCATGAACGCGGATGCAACGCCCCCGGTCGCGGCGTCCTCACCGGAAGCGGCCGACCCGCCCGCCGGCGACGCGGGCGCGGGTGACCATGACGTGTCCGTAGAGCGGGAACAGGTCCTGGCCCCGCCGCGTGGCAACGGCCGCGACGACAATGCGGGGTTGCTGGAGATACCGGCTTTCCTGCGCCGCGGCTGATCCACCGCGTTCTTCCCTCACAACAACGCCCCGCCGGCTCCATACCGGCGGGGCGTGCGCCGTGATGCTGTGGGCCAGGCCGCCCGGGTGGCGCGGGTGGCGACCGCGCTCGCGGCGATGATCGAACGCCCGGATGCGTTCGATGCGGGCGGCGTCGAGGTCTCCGACGCGGTGCTCGGGCCGGGCTATGGCAGACTCAACGACGCCGTGGGCGAGGCAATGGCCGTGGCGGCGCGCCAGGAGGGGCTGCTGCTCGACCCGGTCTACACGGGGAAGGCGATGGCGGGGCTGATTGCGCATGTGCGTTCGGGGCGGATCGCGGCGGGCAGCCGGGTGCTGTTCATCCACACCGGCGGCCAGCCGGCGCTCTTTGCCTATGGCGACAGCCTGGGGCCATGGCTCTCGGAAGCGCCGGACGGACCGGCGCGCTGAAGGAACGCGGCGCCCCGGGTCAGGGCTGGCTCGGGAAGCCGGCGGCGGCGGGCGGCGGCAGCGCGGCCTCGCGCAGGATCCATGCCCGGAACGCCCGCAGCTCGGGCCGCTGCCGGGCGGCGGCGGTGGTGATCAGGCAGCAGCGCTCGGGCGCCTCTTGCTGGTAGTTCGCCGATCGCCTTGTTTCGCCGGGCCACCTCCTTGTTGAGCCCGTTGGTATTCTGAGGAACTAGTCCCGGCGTACCCGAGGCGCTTATGGCACGGTGATTGGTAGTGTGCGCCAGACCGGCGTATTGATCTGAGTGCCGGATCGATGCCGATCGGCACGCTAATGCTTTGACTCCACCCGACCGTCCAAGGGCGACACTCGACTCCGGTCAACAAGACGGACCTGACCGAAGCGGAGAACTGATGACATCAGCGGTCGATGAAGCCACGATGTTTAGATGGGCAAATCGTGCTGTATTGTCCGTACTATATTCGGATAGTTCGTCACTAGACCAGATTATATGTAATATATGTTGATATATCCGTATACTAAGCGGATAGTGGGATATGATTCATGATCGGCGATCCGCCCTGTCAAGCTATGTCAGCGGTCTGCTCTCCGCTGGTAGGACGGTTTTCACCGCCGAGGAGGCCGAGCAGGCGCTTGGCGTCGGGCACGGCGCGTTCCTGGATGCCGCTGAAAGGTTGCAACGCCGCGAAGCGCTGCTGAACCCGCGGCAAGGCTTCTATGTCGTCGTCCCGCCGCAATATGCGTCATGGGGGGCGCCGCCACCGACTTGGTACATCGATGCGCTCATGCTCCGTGAGGATCCGGCCTATTACGTGGGGCTTCTGAAGGCTGCGGAGCTACACGGTGCGACGCATCAGGCCGTCATGGAGTTTCAGGTCGTCACGGCGAAGCGCCTGCCAAGGATCCGCGCCGGCCGCAGCCTGATCGTCTTTTATTTCCGCAAGGACATGGAAGCGGTGAGGGCGGGGGTCGAGGACCGCAAGACCGATACCGGTACGATGAAGATCTCGTCGGCCGCTTTGACCGCCCTTGACCTGCTACGCTATCCGCAGGCATCGGCCGGCATCGACAATGTCGCTACGGTCCTCTCGGACCTCGGGCAGAAGATCGACCCGGAGCAACTCGCCACCCTGTCGGCTCGGGCGGAGCGGCCGGTCGTGCAGCGTCTTGGGTATCTGCTGGAGCATCTCGGCCATGACGCCCTGACGGGACCGATGCTGGACACGCTGCGGACACGAGGATCGCTACCCTGGACTGAGCTCGACCGGCAGGAGGCACGGGATCCTGACTTCGCGCCTGAGCCGCGCCAGCGCGATCTGCGATGGTGCATCATCGTGCGACGCGTGCCGCAGGTCGACGCATGATTCCGGCGCAGAACATCGTGGCCTGGGGCAATGCCGTTCCCTGGGCCGACCAGCGACAGGTAGAGCAGGACCTCATCATCGGCCGTGCTGTGGTGGATATCTTCTCGGACGAAGTGTTGCGCGACGCGTTGCGAATTCGTGGTGGAACGGCGCTCAACAAGCTGCACTTTCCGGCGCCGCTGCGCTATTCGGAGGATATCGACCTGGTGCGCACGTCGGCCGGGCCGATCGGTTCGATCCTCGATCGGTTGCGCGTCATTCTGGAACCTTGGCTGGGGCGCGCGCAGTTCGATCAGAGTCCTGTGGCACCGAAGTTTCGCTTCCGGGTAGAGGCCGAGGACGGCAGCGGCGTACCGATCCGGCTAAAGATCGAGATCAACACCCGCGAGATCCAAGCTTTCGATGGTTCAGCGTCGTTGCCGCTGGAGATCGAGAATCCGTGGTTTTCGGGTAAGGCGGACATTTCGACATTTTCTCGCGAGGAGATGCTGGCGACCAAGCTTCGCGCGCTGCTGCAACGCGACAAGGGGCGCGACCTCTATGACCTCGCGCACGCTCTGGAGGTCTTCGAGGACCTCAATGTCGACCGCATCATCGAAATGTTCGCGCGGTATCTCGGCCTTTCCGGCCAGACCATCTCTCGAGCCCAAGCCCAGGAGCGCATGTTCGCCAAGCTCGCCAATCCGCGCTTCTTGTTCGACATCCGCCCGTTGCTGCCGGCCGCCCAGGCGGAAGCCCTGACCGAAGAGTCGACAGCGGCTTCGTTTCGCCGAGTGTTCACGATCCTTGTCGATCGGTTGCCCGGCGAGCCCTGGGGCAGGATGCCGGTCATAAAGGAACGCTTCGAGATTTCATGGTGACAAAGGCGCCGACCGTCATGCTTGCTGCAGCGGACATTGACACCGGTATGCGCGAAAGGCTGGCTCGTAAACTATAGCACGAGCGACTTCGTGGCTCTCCATCGACTTGTCGACTAAGGGAAGGCGGATAAAGGGGAAACATGATTAGCTGAGGATCCGAATGGTGCCGTTGGGAGCCGCATATTCACGCGCCAGGTACGGTGATGAACAATCAGTTCAAGGGGCCCACAGCGTGGGAGGACTATCTATCGGCGCTCGAAGCGGCGATACCCCACATCGAGGCAATCGCGGTTACCGACTATTACGTTACATAAACGTATGAGCGGGTTTTAGACTACAAACGGGCTGGACGGTTGCCGTCGGCGAGACTCATCTTTCCAAACGTCGAAGTTAGAGTCGACGTGGCAACGGCGAAGGGTAGTTTCGTAAACCTGCACCTGATTGTCAGTCCCGAAGATCCGGACCATGTTGCTGAGCTGCAACGTCTCTTGTCGCGCCTACACTTCACCGTACAGCAGGATCGCTTCGACTGTACGCGTGCGGAGCTCATACGCCTCAGCAAGAAAGCCGATCCGACGATCGTCGACGCCATCCTTCTCGAGCAGAACGACGAGTGGGCCGTCTCAAGGAGATACATGACGCTGGAATCCATCGCTCCGCTGAGCGATGGTGTCCCCATCACGCTGCCCACCGTGGCAGCCTGAACGTCCCGGCCCTACCCGCCGGGAGCCGCGTAGAGCGCAACGCTCTTACACCACTCCGCGGGACACGATCCCGTTGCAGGAGGCGCAAACGACGGGACGTCCGGCGTCAGGGAAGCCGCCGACCAAACATTGCGTAGAGAGATCGAAAGCTTCGCGGACGTGATCTTCGCGAGCAGTCAGGCGCAGCGCGACTTCTGGCTCGGAGGGCGGGATTTGAACCCGGAGGAAATCCGCACCCGTTATGGGGGCTTGAAGCCCTGCCTGCACGGCAGCGACGCTCACATGCTGGACGATGTCGCAATGCCGTTCGGCGACCGGTTCTCTTGGATAAAGGATGAGCTGGAATTTGACTCGCTCCGACAGGCTTGCATCGATCCTCGCGGCCGGTCCTATGTCGGCGCGGAGCCACCGTCCTTGGCGACACCTTCGCAGGTCATTTCTGAAATCGAAGTAATCGACTCGCCTTGGATGCAGACACCCGTAACCCACTCAATGCCGGCCTGGTCGCAATCATTGGGGCTAGGGGATCGGGCAAGACGGCGCTCGCAGACGTGACCGCGGCCGGCGGCGATTCCATATCGGAGGAGGCGTGGGCGGGCGTTGAAGCCGCAAACCCTTCGTTCCTCGTCAGAGCACAGTCGTTGCTCGCCGACGGTAAAGTGAAGATCACATGGGCGGCTGGCGATCCGATTACCCGATGCCTCAACGGCTCCGATGCTAATGGACCGATGAGCTATGCTCGCGTGCAATACCTGTCGCAACAGTTTGTTGAGGAGCTGTGCTCGTCGGGCGGCATGACCGACGAGTTGTTGCGAGAAATCGAGCGAGTCATCTTCGAAGCGCATCCAGATCAGGAGCGAGATGGTGCAGATCGCCCACAGAAGAGTCCGGTGACAACCGCCGCCAACCTTCGGCCTCAGATCACATCAATCACTTCTTCCAGGGACTGGACGGCCGCGGGGTCGGCTGCCGTCACCCCGTATCGGTAGTAGTCGACCGCACCTTCGCGCACCGCGTCCGAATCCCTAGTGCCCGGCGGATCCCCGGCATACGCGTCCAGCCTCACGATCGGAGGCGAGGTGTCCGTCACCTCGACCTCGTAGGTGCCCCGGCCGGAAAAGACCCCCGCCGCGCCCGCCGCGATGTAGTGGGTCCCGCTCTCGGTTGCCGTGAAGGTCACCCGGCTGTTGTAGCCTTGGCCCCCGTCGTCGTTCGTCGTATGCGGAATGAGATTGCCGTCGGAATCGTGGATGCCGCCCAGATAGGGATCGCTCAGCGTGCCGTCGTCCGTGGGGCTGCCTCTCAGATCGATGACGTAGGTCCGGCCCGCCACCAGTTCGACCGCGAACCAGTCGCGGTCGCCGTTGCTCCCGATGTTGCCCGTGGCCGTGTCGCCGACCGTCACCCGCCCGCTCGCGGAGGTGCCCGCCGAGAAGTCCTCTCCGGCAGGTTCCGAGACCGTCTGCGGCGTACTCTGATCCGGTTGCGCAACAGGTGGATCGACCTCCACCGGCTCATCCACGTCGGTGACGCTGACGGTCGCGGTGGTGTCGGTCGTCTGATCGCCGTCACTCGCCCGGACAGTCAGCTCGAAGCTGGTGGAACCGGTCTCGTAGTCCTCGCCCCCGCCCGTGTAGAACAGCTCGCCGCTGGCCGCGTCGATCTCGAACAGCCCCGCCGCGTTGCCGCCCTCGATGCTGTAGGTCACAGACCCGCCGTCCGGATCCGTCGCCGAGACCGTGCCCAGCGATATTCGGTTCGTGCTGCCGTCCGTGTCCTCGGCCAGATCGAAGGCGTGGCCCGCCTGCCCAAATGCCGGTGCTTCCGCCACGTCCGTGACATTGACGGTCACGGACGTGGCGGTCGTCTGATCCCCGTCGCTCGCCCGGACGGTCAACTCGAAGCTGGTAGAACCGGTCTCGTAGTCCTCGCCCCCCCCGTGTAGAACAGCTCGCCGCTGGCCGCGTCGATCTCGAACTGCCCCGACCCGTTGCCGCCCTCGATGCTGTAGGTCACCGAACCGCCGTCCGGATCCGTCGCCGAAACCGTGCCCAGCGACATCCGGTCCGCGCTGCCGTCCGTGTTCTCCGCCAGATCGAAGGCGTAGAACTGAGAGCCGAATGCCGGTGGCTGCTGCTGAACCTGCTCCTGCCTGTCCGGCGGATCCTCGGGATCCGGGTCCGGCGCCATGATCGGCGGCGAGGTGTCCGTCACCTCGACCTCGTAGGTGCCCTGGCCGAAATAGGCCCCCGCCGCGATGTAGTGGGTCCCGCTCTCGGTTGCCGTGAAGGTCACCCGGCTGTTGTAGCCCTGGCCCCCGTCGTCGTTCGTCGTACGCGGAATGAGATTGCCGTCTGCATCGTAGACGCCGCGCAGATAGGGATCGCTCAGCGTGCCGTCGTCCGTGGGGCTGCCTCTCAGATCGATGACGTAGGTCCGGCCCGCCACCAGCTCGACCGCAAACCAGTCGCGGTCGCCATTGCTCCCGATGTTGCCCGTGGCCGTGTCGCCGACCGCCACCCGCCCGCTAGCGGAGGTACCCGCCGAGAAGTCCTCTCCGGAAGGTTCCGATACCGTCTGCGGCGTACTCTGATCCGGTTGCGTAACCGGCGGATCGACCACCACCGGCTCATCCACGTCAGTGACGTTGACTGCCACGGTGGTGTCGGTCGTCTGATCCCCGTCGCTCGCCCGGACAGTCAGCTCGAAGCTGGTGGAACCGGTGTCGTAGTCCTCGCCCCCGCCCGTGTAGAACAGCTCGCCGCTGGCCGCGTCGATCTCGAACAGCCCCGCCGCGTTGCCGCCTTCGATGCTGTAGGTCACCGAACCGCCGTCCGGATCCGTCGCCAGGACCGTGCCCAGCGATATCCGGTTCGCGCTGCCGTCCGTGTTCTCCGGGAGTTCGAAACCGTACAACTGAGAGCCAAATGCCGGAGGCTGCTGCTGAACCTGCTCCTGCGTGACCGGCGGATCCTCGGGATCCGGGTCCGGCGCCACGATCGGCGGCGAGGTGTCCATCACCTCGACCTCGTAGGTGCCCTGGCCGGATGTGTCGTCTGAGGAGATGCAGGCCTTGTGGACTCGAGTGCTGGCAGGACAGGTGCGAGAGCCCGAAACGACGTCGATGCGAACGCTAGGTATTTTGAAGGATCTCGATGAGACGACTGCTCGGCTATTCTCGCGGTTCTGTTCTGCGGCAGTGTACCTAAAGGATCGTGGAGGCTTCCGCATCGCCAACCCATCCAAGCCCTACGCCGTCGAAGCGGTCGAGAAGGAATGGGAGGGCGTACGGTTCCCGAGCAAATTCCACTTCAAGGACCGTGAGCCCGGAAAGGGATTGCAGCGTGATGCGCACATCAATTCGCAGACCCGCATCGCATTTGTCACCGACGCCGAGAACGACTACTTCAAGCGCGACGAGCAACCCGGCCAGATGAAACTGTTCCAAGTGGTCGATGGCGAGTTCATGCCGGCCAAGAACTGGCGCAGCCCCACCCTGTTCGAGGGCAAATTCACGCTGTCGATGTCCCTGCCGCCGGAAGCGGAGATCGACGATATCATGGTGTACGAAGCGTACGTCATGGACCCGAGCCGTATCGAGCCGTTCGTCAATCGCTTTATGCTGGCGGTGAAGGCGAAACGCGAGGCGCAGCCGCCGACGCCGAAGCCACCGCTGCCTAAGCCGGATAAGCCGGGATCGGATACCGGCAAGGACGCGCAGGACGACACGCGTTTGGCTGTGCCCACCCCGGTTGAGGTCTGGGAGAAGGACTGGGGCACCCGGGACCCAGTCTTCGACAAGTTCACCGCAATGTGGATCAAGCGGCCACCTGGCACCGACGAGAACTCGGCGGTGTTCGGCGCTTGCCTATCCGGTTTACACCCACACCCACTAGGGCTAGAATGGGCGCAACCCGGATATAGGGGAGCGCGCCATGGATGTTCTCGACCGCGCCGATCTCCCATTCCCGCATTCGCTACCCGAGTTCCAGCGACTTTTCCCCGATGATGCGGCCTGCGCCGCCTACCTGGAGAAAGCCCGCTGGGGAGACGGCTTTGCCTGCCCGCACTGCGGCACGGCGGGAGAGCCGTTCCACTTTGAAAACCGCCCTGGCGTCCTGCGCTGCCGCAAGTGCCGCCAGAACACCGGGCTGACGGTGGGAACAGTGATGGAGCGTAGCCACACTCCGCTGAACGTCTGGTTCTGGGCCGCTTATCTGGTCGCCAGTCAGACGCCCGGCATGTCCGCCGTGCAGTTTCAGCGGCAACTTGGTCTTTCGCGCTACGAGACGGCCTTTCAAATTCTCCACAAGCTCCGCTCGGGCATGGTGCGGCCCAACCAAGACAGGATCGGTGGACAGCCCAAGAACCATGTTGAGGTGGACGAAACCTGGGTTGGCGGGCGAACGCGTGGGGAAGGCCGTGGTGTTCACCACAAGGTTCCCGTCTCCTGTGCCATCGAGGTGCGTCATCGAAAGCCGGGCACCAAGCTCGACAACCGGAAAGACGGACGCTATGCCGGACGCGTTCGGCTCGCCGTCGTGCTCGACCGTAGCGCCGAGTCGCTCTGTGGGTTCGTCGAGAGCACCGTCGCGCCGCGATCGCTGATCGTTACTGACGATTGGAGCGGCTATGCTGGCCTCGGTAAGCGCGGCTATGAGCACTTCGCTGTTGCCGAGTGTGGTGATCCAGAGGTTGCCGAGCAATACCTGCCGATCATCCATCTGGTTTTCGCCAACCTGAAGACGTGGCTGATCGGTATCTCACCACGGCGTTAGCCACCAGCACCTATTCAACAGGCGGTTCTACCCGTTCAACGCCTTCCGCTCATTGCTCGGCATCGCGGGCGACACCTCTGCTCCAACCTATGCCGAGCTTTACTCGGGAGAGTGGCGGCACCCTACATGTAGCGGTCATGGGCGTTAACCGGCAAGGTTCGACTATGCGATCAACATGAACAACGTCTTCATCGAGCAGGCGGTAAAGGAGAAACCGCGGCGGGTGCACGAGATCCGCGACCGCTACAAGTTCGGTATGACGCTGATTGCGCTTGCGGTGATCCGGCACGACCTCGAGGCCCGCAAGCAGGAGCAGCCGGCCGAAGACAAACAGGAGGAGGATCAGAGGCCGGATGTGCGGGAAATGGTGGCAGAGGTGACGAGCGCAATCGCTCCGTTCCTGCTGCCGCTCGTCGACAGCCTCTCTCGGATCACTGGGATGGCCGAGCCTCTGTCCGCGACTGCTGGCGAGGCTGCGTAACGGCATCCTCCGTCTTGCGGTGGATCAGCACGACCTCGTGGCTGCCAGGCGTCTCGCCCCGTTGCTTGGAATACCAACGCCGGTTTGGCACCGAACGCCATAGCCGACCGTCGGCCTCGCCCCGCAGGGTCGGCAGCAGGACCTCCGACAGACCGGCCTCCGCCATGGTTTCGAGGTAGCGTTCGAGTGTAACTACCCAGGTACCCCGCTCCTGACCGCGAGAGGATGATGTAGGTGGTCGCCGGGGCCGGGTTTCCGCCGCCGCGTCGTTGATCGTCTCTTGACTCCATAGAATCGGGCGTCTATGGGTTGCGCTCTCGTGTGACGGGAGCGGCGCGTGGGATATTTCGGGTCGAAGGCGACGAGCGGTCTGTGCCAGGCGCTGATTGCGCTGATGCCGCCGCACAGCGTTTACATCGAGAGCCACCTGGGGGGCGGTGCGCTGATGAAGCGCAAGCCAACGGGCGTGCGCTCGATCGGCATCGACCGCGATGCGCAGGCGCTCGAGGCCTTTGCCTGTGACTACCCGGTCGAGTTGGTGCATGGCTGTGCCCATGCCTTTTTGGCCTCGTTCCCGTTTCTGGGCCCGGAGCTGGTCTACAGCGATCCCCCCTATCTGCACGCGACCCGCCGTTCGGCACGGCGCTATCGCTTCGACTTCGAGGAGGTCGACCATGTCGCGCTCCTGGACCTGCTCAAGGATCTGCCCTGCCAGGTGATGGTCTCGGGCCATCCCTCGGCGCTCTATGACGAGATGCTGGCGGGCTGGCGCAGTCTGGCGCTGCAGGTGACGACCCAGGCCCAGGTGCGGACCGAGGTCGTGTGGTTCAACTTCGCGCCCGACCGGGTGCATTGGGCGAGCTACGCAGGCCGGAACTTCACCGACCGCCAGCGCATCAAGCGTAAGGCGGCCAACTGGGGCCGGCGTTACAAGGCCTTGCCGGCGGGCGAACGCCTCGCGGTGCTGGCCGCCATGATGGCCGTCGATGCCGAGGACCCGTGACGCTGTCGCGCTGGCACGAGGACCTCGCCGCCCATGACGAGGCCTTCGCGTGCCTGCAAGATCTTCTTGACCCCTCATCCTTCGCAACCACAGTCGTCAAGGCCTTCGGGGAATGGGGCCAGGGGCTGTTGCGCCTGGCCACGGCGCTCGTCCGGGAGAATGCCGCGCTCGAGCGGGAGAACGCGACCCTGCGGGACCGCATCGCCGAGCTCGAGCGGAGCGCGGCGCTTGACAGCACCACCAGCAGCAAGCCGCCCGCCAGCGACGGCCTGCGCAAGAAGAGCCGAACCCAGAGGCGCACCCGAAGCCAGCGCGGCAAGTCCGGCAGGCCAAGCGGCGGCCAGCCGGGCCACAAGGGAACGACGCTGGCGCGGACCGAGAGCCCGGACCATGTTGTGGATCATGACCCCTCCGCCTGTTCGGGCTGCGGCGCACCGCTGTCGGACGCCGACCGTCACCGCGCGCCCGTCTGTCGACAGGTCTTCGATGTGCCCGAGCCACGCCCCCTGGAGGTCACCGAACACCGCGCCCATCGCTGCCTCTGCGGCGCCTGCGCCACCGTGACAGGAGCCGTCTTCGCGGACGGCGTGACCGCCCCGGTCCAGTACGGGCCACGCATCACCGCCTGGGTGAGCTACCTGCTGTACGCCCAGTTCGTTCCCGAGAAGCGCTTGGCCGAACTCATGAGCGACCTCTTCGCAGTGTCCATCTCCACAGCCACGATCACCGCCATGGGCCGGCGAACCGCCAGGCGCTTCGAGCCCTTCCTCGCCCATGTCGCAGACGTGATCCGCACAGCGGTCCCGGTCAAGCACCTCGACGAAACCGGCCTGCGGATCGCCGCCCGTACCCGCTGGCTCCACGTGCTGTGCACCCCATTCCTGACCGTCCTGCGCATCGGCGCGGGACGCGGCGATGTCGAAAAGGACCTCGAAGGCATCCTCATCCATGACGATTACGCCGCCTACTTCACCCTCAAGGGCGTGCGCCACGGCGCCTGCAACGCCCATCACCTGCGCGAACTCCAGGCCCTGATCGACATCGAGAAGGAAGACTGGGCAAAGAGCATGCACCGCCTCCTTGAGCGCGCACACAGGGCTACCCGCTTCTCCCGTGAGAACGGCCGCGACGCGCCCGCCTCCCTGGTGGCCCGGATCTCGCGGGCCTGGGCCCGCATCCTCGACCACGCCATCGCCTTCCACGAGGCGCAGCCGCCGCTCCGGACCGGCAAGCGCGGACGAAAGAAACGCCGCATCGGTCATAACCTCGCGCTCCGCCTCCGCAAGCACAAGGAGGGATGCCTGCGATTCCTCACCGACCCGCGCACGCCGTTTACGAACAATGAGGCCGAACGTGACCTCCGAATGGCCAAGCTGCGCCAGAAGATCTCCGGTGGCTTCCGCTCCGAGAGGGGTGCCTGCAACTTCGCCAGAATGCGTGCCGTCATCGCCACCGCCCGAAAGCAAGGCTGGAACGTCCTCCAGACCCTGGTGCATCCCGATCCGATGCAACTAATCCCCCAACTGCGCCTCTGAGAACACCGGCACCGCTACCAGCCCGGACCCCCACGATCCCTCACATACAAACGCTCGGGCCAATCAGACCTGGGTAGTTACGTTCGAGTTGCCAAGAATGATCCGAGAACGCGACCATTTGCACAATGGTTGTATTTTCATCAGCGAGGGCTGCGACCGACAACATAGTGGCGTAGATGTTATCAAAAGGGGCTTATATACGAAAGTGACGAAACTTTCTACCTAGCGCGGCCTCGTGATCCGGCGGACGTTCACGGGCTGCACTAGAGCCTTGGCCGCTTTCTCCAACGACCCTTCAAACCGCAAGTCTTTTGAAAGTTCGGTTTTTGACGGCTGGTAGCCGTAATCGACAACATCTACTGTGGGCCGGTCCTTCGCTGGCACAAATGCCGAGTGTCGCTTGGGCTTGGCGTCGGGCATGGTCTGGGTCACCTGTTTGTCGCCGCGAGATCGATTTCCCGTTCGAGGTAGAAGCTCGAGGCAGAAGAAACGCTGTCGCCCTCAAGCACTCGCCGCCCGTCCAGCTTCATGATCCGGTAGCTGGTCTCACCTCGAATTCACGCGTTTGCCAGCCTTCGGTGATGCCGGCTGAGAACCGGCCTAGTGGATTGATTCCAACGTTTGGAACCCTCTGTTTCGTGCGGCGATGATATGATCGGGGTCGGCTTTCCAGATGAAGGGTTTTGGGTTTGCGTCATTGTATTCGCGGACAAATCGGTTGATGGCGGCCTGAAGGTCGACGACGGATTGGAAGACGCCGTATTTGAGCCTGCGCCGCGTTAGTTTGGCGAAGAAGCCCTCGACGGCATTGAGCCACGAGCACGAGGTTGGCGTGAAGTGGAAGGTCCAGCGTGGATGGCGGGCGAGCCAGGCGCGGACCTTGTCCTTCTTGTGCGCGGCGTAGTTGTCGAGGATGACGTGGACGGCCTTGTCCGTCGGCACCTCGCGCTCGATGCGGTTGAGGAAGCGGATGAACTCCTGATGGCGGTGGCGCTGCATGTTCTGTGCGATGACCGTACCGTCCAGCACGTTGAGCGCGGCGAACAGCGTCGTCGTGCCATGCCGTTTGTAATCATAGGTCATCGTACCGGCGCGGCCCTTCTTCATCGGCAAGCCGGGTTGGGTGCGGTCGAGCGCCTGGATCTGTGATTTCTCATCAACCGACAGCACCACGGCATGGGCCGGCGGATCGACATACAAGCCGACGATATCTGTGAGCTTCTCGGCGAAGGCGGGATCATTGGAGAGCTTGAAGTGCCGCCAGCGGTGCGGGCTGAGGCCATGGGCCTTCCAGATCGCTTGGACCGTCGACGCCGCGACGCCAGCAACCTTCGCCATCGCGCGCAGCGTCCAGTGGGTCGCCTCGTGCGGCGGCGCTTGCTGGGTCAGGCGGACGATCTCGGCGACGCGCTCCGGCGGGATCGGCGCTTTGCCAGGCGGACGGGACCTGTCGCGAAGCAAGCCGTTGACACCCTCGTGCATGAACCGCTCCTGCCAGCGCCAGACACAGGTCTTGGACTTGCCGGTCTCGGCCATGATCGACGAGTTCCCGAGCCCCTCGTCGCTCTTCAGGATGATCCGCGCCCGCCAGACATGTTTCTGCGAGCTCTTCGGGTCCGCGACGATAGCTTGCAATCGCTGACGGTCGCCAGACGTGACAGTAAAATGGATGCCGGTGCGCATAGCACAGACTCGCATGACACCGCACAATACGGAATCTCAAATCGGACTCTTTCGTTCCGATCAATCCACTAGCGCCAGTGGTTCAGCCCGAGCCAGCGGCACAGCAAGGAGGGTCAACATCAGCACGGACAGGCAGCGATTCACCAAACTCATGTGAGCTGCCTCGTCGTCCGGCTTCAGGCGGCGACGGGCTCGACGCATCGGCGGTCGTCGTTCGTGGGCTTGTTAACGAGGGTGCTCACGGGATGGATGGTCATGATCTCCGCCGGGCAAGCGTGCGGTTTATTCGAGCCCCCTCAGGGTCTCCTTGAGCAGAAGGTCGACGACCCCGCGCAATGCTTCTGCCTCGCTCGCACCCTGTGACAACGCCTCGTTGTAGGCCTGCACCTGCATGTGCGCGCTGGTTCCCCGCACGAGTATCTCGCGCGCGTTCAGCACTTCGTCGATGCAACCGAGCTCCTCGGCGTCCTCGCGGACCAGATCGATGAGCTCTTCCAACAAGTCCGCATAGGGTACGACCCTGCCGATCCCGAAATCGACCAATCCGCGCGAGAACCCGTAGCGCTGGGCCAGCCAGCGGTTCTCCCGAATCAGCATGTTGCTGTATTGCCGCCAGCGTTGATTGCCGCGCCGAAGGCGCCGGAGCGCCGAGATCACGCACGCATACAGGGCTGCGACGGTCAGTGTGTCGTCGATCCGCGTTCCGATGTCCGCAATCCGCATCTCCAGCGTCGGAAAGATGGGATGCGGCCTGATGTCCCACCAGATCCTTGTGGCGTCCTCGATCAGCGCCGCGTTCACAAGAATGCCGACGTGGCGTTCGTATTCGCCCCAGCTCTCGAACCGCTCCGGCGGCCCGGTGCGCGGCAGTTCGTCGAACACCGCCAGGCGGTAACACAACAGGCCGGTGTTTCGGCCCCGCCAGAACGGCGACGATGTGCTCAGGGCCAGAAGATGCGGAAGGAAATAGGTGATCTGGCCAAGCAGATCCATGCGCAGATCGTTGTCCTCGACACCGACATGGACATGCATTCCACAGATGAGAAGGCGCTGCGCGAGCGTCTGGAAGTTCTCGGCCAGAACGTTGTAACGCTCCTTGTCGGTATGGTCCTGCCTGTTCCAGTCTGCGATCGGGTGGGTCGATGCGGCCAGCAGTTCCACGCCATTATTGCGGGCAGCTACCGCGACCGCGCGACGAAGCGCGGAAAGCTTCTCGCGCGCTTCGGCCATGGATCGGCAGACGGCCGTTCCCACCTCGACCTGGCTACGTAGGAACTCCGGGACGATCCCGCCGACTTCGCTGTCGAGGCTGTCCGTGCAGTCTTCGATGACCGCTTGCTGTACCCCGGTCGCCAAGTCGCGCGTGACAGGATCGACGAGGAAGTATTCCTCTTCAATACCGATCGTGAACGGCGGCGTCGAGAGCGTCATGGTCAATCTGCGATCGCCGCGCCGTAGCCCAGCTTGAGCTGGGCGGGCGTGAGCGGTTCGACGCCCGCCGCCGCGATCGCGTCCGCGAAGAAGTAGGCGCGCTGATTGGGTTTGCGTTTCACAAAGGGTGCATATCCAACACCCTCTAGAACCTTGTCCAAATCGACGGGCTTATGGACGATGCATCGTCCCGCCGCGCGGGCGATCTCCATGAAGCGCGCTGAGCCGAGATAGGCATACGCTGAACGGGCTGAGCAGGAGTATTCAATTTCTGACATTCAAGTCCTCCGACATGCCTTGGTGGAATCACTGACATCGATGTCCCACCGACAGTAGGTTGTATTATCCAAGATGCATCCGGAGAAACCCGCCGGGTTCTTTCAAACGAGCCAGAAAAAATGAAAGGTTAGACATGCTGAAATTCTACTATAACGCCGCTCCCAATCCGATGAAGGTGGCCTTGTTCCTCGAAGAGTCGGGCTTGGCCTATGAGCCGGTCCCGCTCGACACCCGGCTCGGCGATCAGCACCAGCCAGAATACCTTGCAATCAACCCGAATGCGAAGGCGCCAGCTATCGTCGATGACGGCGTTACTGTGTTCGACAGCAACGCCATCCTTCTGTATCTGGCCGAGAAGACGGGAAAATTCCTGCCGGAAGACACGTCGGAAATGCGGGCGCGGCTACTGTCCTGGCTGATGTTCGTAGCCACGGGCGTGGGTCCCTATTCGGGACAGGCCGTTCATTTCAAGAATCACGCGCCGGAGAAACTTCCCTACGCCATCAATCGCTACAACTTCGAAGCGGAACGTCATTACGGAATTCTCGACCGGCATCTCGGAGAGAATTCCTACATGCTGGGCGAGACGTACACGATTGTCGACATGGCGGTGTGGGGCTGGGCTCGCTTGGTGCCTGTTGTCCTGGGCGAGGACGCCTTTCCCAAAATGCCTAACCTCAAACGGCTGGTGGATCACATCAGTGCGCGTCCCGCAGCCGAGCGGGCGATCGCCCTGAAGGACCGCCACGCGTTCAAGGCGGAGATGGATGACGAGGCCCGGCGCAACATGTTCCCGCAGAACGTGAGACTCTCGGGCTGACCCATCGGCGGGCTGGGCAGATTGAACCGTAAAGGCGGATGAAAGTTCGATACGTTGTCCCCAGTTCCTTCAGGCCCTACCTCTCTGATCTGCGCGAGGCAATGAGGGGCCGCAACGCGGCCTGACCTGGGGTACACCCAGCCCGTTATCGAGGGTGTCGCCGCGGGGGTGCCGGGTGGAGTCGACCCAGACCCGGGTCGTGAAGATCTCGCCAGCGGTATCGAGATATTAAGAGCCTCGCCTGGCCCTGGGCGGTCGGACTGGGGTTGGAGATGCCGTGCCAGTCCGCGCGGGCGGCGTATTGGATCAGGATCTGGCCGGGAGGCAGGGTGTCCACGGCGTCCCCGGCCCAGGAGGCGGCGGCCGGGACGGGGCGGGGTCGACGGAGAGCTGGAAACCACGCGGCAGGTTGGCGTTGTAGATCTGCACGGCGGGCCGCGGGGACGGCCGTCTCAGGCGGCGACGATCGCGCTTCCGGTCACTTGAGTTCGGTGCATCGTCCGGCGCGAGTGCGCGGGAAACGCATTCCGGCGGTGCATGACACAGCGGTTGTCCCAGACGATCAGGTCGCCTACCCGCCACTCATGGGTCCACACGTACTTCCGTTGGGTGGCATGGGCCCACAGCGCGTCGAGCAGTTCCTCGCTGTCCTCCGGGTCCAGGCCGACCACGTACTGCTTGGGACGGCGCCCCAGATAGAGAACCGTCCGGGCCGTGTCGGGATGCCTGCGCATCAGCGGATGCCGCGCGTGCGGCGACTCTGTCCGCACCCCCACCACCTCTACCGCGCGTTGAGGGGCGCCGGCGCTGTCGTACGTGCCGTCCTGACGTGCCCATTTGCCTTCGACCGCCGCCCGCAAGCGCCCGGGCAAATCCGCCGTGGCCGCGTACATGTTGCAGAATTCGGTCTCGCCGCCCTCCGACGACACTTCCAGGGCATGCAGGATGCTGGCCTGGGGCGGCACGGCGTGGTTGGACATGTCCGTGTGCCAGCGCAGCTCTCGGTCGCCCAAGCTGCCCAGGGGCTCGCCGTCGACGACGACGTTGGAAACGATGATGAGTTCCGGATGCTCCGCCGAGTACTGTTTTCCCGTCGCGTTGGGCGGACAGAGGTCCAGGTCGCCGAAGGAGCGGCTTAAACCGATCAGTTCCGGGTCGGAGATGAACTGATCGCGGAACAGCAGGACGAGGTGTTGGGACCAGGCGTCCAGCATCGTGCGGACGTCCGCGGGGCCGAGCCCCCGGGAGAGATCCGCGCCGCGAATCTCGGCCCCTAGCGCCTTGCCGTTGGGAATCACTTCGATCATGACCGTGTCCTTGTGACGATTGCGAGGGCGGGCACGCGGCACCGCCGCGGGACGCGCGATTCTTCCAGACCCGGCGGTTGGGATAGAGGGCAATTCCGGTCAAGCAGGAACAGCAGGAGTTATGCGGCCGCCGGGCGTCTGCGGAGCTCGCGGTGCACGCGGCATTGAGGCCGGGATCGACCCCCGCCGCCCGCCCGCACGGCGTTGGCGACCGTGGCAACGCACGGCGGCGCCACCGTGAGCCACGGGCGCGTGGCCGACGGCGTCGGCGCCAACGCCGTGCGGGCGGCCGGGCGGGGGCTGGAGAGTCCGTCTGTCTCAACAGGATGGGCTCGGCCTGCGGGCATCATGAAGACCCTTGAAGCACGCATGACATGGCCGCGGCGGATCGGTGGAGCCATGGCATTCGCCCCTGGATACGAGGACGCGGCGTATGTCGGGAAGCCCGGCCCGGGGTCCATAAACCTCGATCAGCGCCTTCAGCCGGTAGCGGCCATGGCGGCCGCACGGCTCGCAGTCGAGTATGAGCATCCCGGCTGCGGGGTCCAGGCCGCACAACCGGACCGCACCCGAATTGCGCCCTCGCTGTCTGAGCGGCCATTCGCCGCGAGACCCGGCCGCCGACTGTTTCATGGCAATGCCCCCCGGGATCAGGCCAGCGGACGATACCCTCCGCCATGCACCCGGACGAAGCTCAATGAAACCGCTGGCCTCGGATCCGCGCCCGGGGCCGTTTCCCCCTGCAACACCACCTTCCGGCGGCCGCCAGGCGGGCCGCGCGGTGCGCGACCTTGCCGGGAGTTATGCGGCCCTCGCGGTGCGCGGCCGACTAGTGAGACAAAAGAAGAATGCCTTACTCACTCGGCCTCGTTCTCTTTCCCCCGGTCTTTTGGATGCTCCGGCAGCACCTCTATGTCGTCGTTGTCCTGCCAAGCATCGGCATCGAGTACCCGGACCCGGTTCGCGAAAACCCGATGCAGGTCATTGAGATGTGCGGCTAACCATTCGTGCTGACGCGGCCAGTTGTCCCTTCTATTTATTGCATCGGCCCTCCCAACGACGGCTCGGTTCTCCGGAACGAACATCAAATTGATCTAGCAGGCTACTGAAAAAGTCCTCGCCTTTGCAGTTGTGACATGATTCTGTGATTCCTTCGAGTGATGGAGGATGGCATGCGGGGTCGAGATCAAAGCAGTGGCAATTTATTCAGCTACGTAGACTTGGAAGAGCGTGTTCCGGATGATCATCCGCTGCGTCTGATCCGTGAGATCGTGAACGACGTATTGGGGTCTCTATCTTCGGAGTTCGAGACGCTTTATTCCCACATGGGTCGCCCATCGATCCCGCCGGAGAAGCTTCTTCGAGCGTTACTGTTGCAGGCGTTTTATTCGATCCGCTCGGAGCGTCAGCTGATGGAGCAGCTAAACTTCAACATGCTGTTTTGCTGGTTTGTGGGGCTTGGGCTGGACGATGGCGTGTGGGACGCCAGCGCGTTCTGCCACAACCGGGACCGTCTTCTGGAGGCGGAGGTTTCGGGGCAGCTGCTTGCGGGGGTTATCCAGCACCACAAGGTAGGGGGACTATTGAGCCGGGATCATTTTTCGGTAGACGGAACATTGATCGAGGCCTGGGCGTCGATGAAGAGCTTTCGTCCCAAAGGTGAGGACGATGGCGACGGGGGATCGGGGCGCAACGCCGCGCGGGATTTTCATGGCGAGAAACGCTCGAACGCGACCCATGCAAGCACCACTGATCCGGACGCCCGGCTTTATCGCAAGGGTAATGGCCGGGAAAGCAAGCTGTGTTACATGGGCCATGCGCTGACGGAGAACCGCCATGGTCTGGCAGCCGGCGGCGGCGTGACCATTGCGTCGGGCACGGCGGAACGCGAAGCGGTCGTGTCCCAGGACGTGGTGTAGGAGTTGTTGGAGCCTCTGGTAGCTGTGGGTAGGCGGCTTGCCGTAGCGACCGCCGAGAGTCTGGCGTAGGCAAGCCGGCTATCCACAGCGGAGGCCATCGCGGTTCCGGTTTAGGGTTGGGCTAGTGCAAACCAACCTGACCCGAAGGAGAACCACGATGACCCAGGACATGATGACCCTGCGCGCGCTTTTGGAGAAGAGCTCCGATGCCGATCTGCTTTGCGAGATGATCGGCTTCACGGCCGAGCGGCTGATGGCACTGGAGGTTGAGGGCCTGACCGGCGCCGGGCACGGCGAGCGCTCGGCGGATCGTATCACCCATCGCAACGGCTACCGCGACCGGTCCTGGGAGACGCGGGCCGGCACGGTCGAGCTGAAGATCCCGAAGCTGAGGAAGGGAAGCTACTTCCCGGGCTTCCTGGAGCCGCGGCGGATGGCCGAGAAGGCGCTGGCTGCGGTGATCCAGGAGGCCTACATCCAGGGGGTGTCGACCCGCTCGGTCGACGATCTGGTTCAGGCGATGGGGATGTCGGGCGCCTCCAAGAGCCAGGTCTCCAGGCTGTGCGGCGAGATCGACGATAAGGTCACCGGCTTCCTCGATCGACCGCTGGAGGGCGACTGGCCCTATCTGTGGCTCGACGCCACCTACGTGAAGGTGCGCCAGACCGGACGCATCGTCTCGGTCGCGGTGACCGTGGCTGTGGCCGTCAACGACCAAGGCCGCCGCGAGGTCCTGGGCGTGGCGATCGGCGCGTCGGAGGCCGAGACCTTCTGGACCGAGTTCCTGCGCTCGCTGGCCCGGCGCGGGCTGCGCGGCGTGAAGCTGGTGATCTCCGACGACCACAAGGGCCTGAAGGCCGCCGCGACCCGGATCCTCGGCGCCACATGGCAGCGCTGCCGCGTGCACTTCGCCCGCAACCTGCTGGCCCATGCCGGCCGCCAGGGCCGGCGCGTCGTCTCCGCCTTCGCCCAGGAGGACGCCGACAGCGCGAAGGTCCAGTGGCGCCAGGTCGCCGACCAGCTCAGGCCCAAGGTGCCCAAGCTGGCAGTTCTCATGGACGAAGCCGAGCACGACGTCCTCGCCTACATGAGCTTCCCCAGGGAGCACCGCCAGAAATTGCACTCCACAAACCCGATCGAACGGCTCCATGCCGAGGTCAAGCGTCGCACCAACGTCGTCGGTATCTTTCCCAACGAAGCCGCCATCACACGGCTCGTCGGCGCCATCCTTCTCGAGCAGAACGACGAGTGGGCCGTCTCAAGGAGATACATGACGCTGGAATCCATCGCTCCGCTGAGCGATGGTGTCCCCATCACGCTGCCCACCGTGGCAGCCTGAACGTCCCGGCCCTACCCGCCGGGAGCCGCGTAGAGCGCAACGCTCTTACACCACTCCGCGGGACACGATCGCCTCGACTTCCCGCACCTCGGACACATGCCGCGGGCGATCCGCTCGGCGGTGATGCGTTCATAACGCCGACGCCCGCATGCGCGTTCTTTCTCGGGATCTTTGTATGGCATGTTCCTTCCTTCCGCGGTTGTAGTCCCGGCGAAGGACGTCCGGCCGGCGAAGCCCTGCCGGACGTCCCCGGCGACCGCAGGTCAGCGATATTTGGCGTTTACGAACAGGCCCACCGCTCGATTACCCCAATATTGAACGCCGAGGTTGGAGCAGTTGAGGCCCGTGCAGATGATGATCTCGTCGCGCTCGGGCCTCATCCGCTGGACGGTGCTCAGGGAGACGATCTCGCGGGAAGCCTTGCCCCGGCCCTTCTTCGAGGCCCCTTTGCCGTGCCGGGGGAGGATCTCGCCGTCGGCCTTCGACTGGAACCGCTCAATCACGTAGCGGTCGTCATTGAGGCCCGGGCCGAATAAGTGTGTGAGGAAAGTGCGCGTGCTGCGGCGTAGCATTGTGGCCATCTGCATTTGTGCCGTCTCCCGTGGGTCTGTGGTTGCGAACGGCGGGGGCGCTCTCTCGGGTGTCCATCCGCCGCCCGCCTCCCGGCCAAGCTCGGACTCTTATGAGGGCACACGCAGTCAAGCGGAGAAGTTGGTTGGGTTTACTGCATGGCGAACTCGCTTTCTGGGTTGGTCGGATTGACGGTTGGTTTGCCTTGTGGCCAGGTCGGAACGCTTTTCGCATCGGTCGCGCTTGTGCGCATACCCAACTCTTATCCGGGAGGTTTTTCGGCGACGGAGCGCCGGAACCATCCCTCGTGTTAGCGACGGTGCAAAAGTGCGCTTATTTGCTGAAGTCCGCTGGGCCGCCAGCCACTAGATGTATGACTGGGCACCTGGCGCCACGACGCGCCAAGCCGCTTCGCGGCTTCTTCGCTTCGCTACGGCCCTTCGGGTGACGCGCCGCAACCCCAGGTGCAATGGGCTTTCCATGGCCGGAAGGGGACTTCCGGCTGTCGCGACCAGATTCGCAGGATCAACCGAATCTCCCTTGTCCAGTGCCACATCTAGTTTCAGCAAATAAGCGCAGTTTTTGACCGTCACCTACACCGATCCCGCTTGCTGCGGGCGCAGCGT
Source organism: Alphaproteobacteria bacterium (assembly GCA_965261735.1). GTDB lineage: Bacteria > Pseudomonadota > Alphaproteobacteria > SHVV01 > SHVV01. The sequence continues at coordinate 1,619,053 of OZ253470.1, read as the reverse complement.
TCCGGAGGCGGGGCCCATCTCTCAGTCGGCGTCTTTCTGCCCGTCAGAGGCTCGGCCACACGCCACCCGGCCCAGCCCCGACCGCGTCCGGCCGGTCTGGAACAGCGCGGTCTCGCGATCAGGCGAGCGTGGCGCCAGTCGGCACGAGGCCGGTCTCGAGAACCGCCAGAGCGCTTTGAGCAGCTTGCGGGCGTGTCACGGGCCAGAATTCCGTCTTCGGCCCCGACGCCGTCGTTAGACGTGACGAACCGAACAATATTCTCTATATCCCCGCGATGATCCGCCGCGCTAGATAGAGGCCGCGTCACGAAACTGCGCCCGTAGGAATCGAACAAGCTTGCGGGTGCAAATCGGAAGAAGTCAGCAGACTGGAAAGGATGGCCGTGCGCCGAGCCAATTTGAACAATCACCAGGAATTGCCTGAATTGCGCCACAGGCGAATGCCGAAGGCACTCACCACGATCATGCAAAGCAGATCGATGCGAGCTGGCGGTCGCGATTGCCCGTCGAGCATGAAAGACAGTACCGGCTCTCCATCTGCCATGCTGGCATGCACGGCGCCGTTGCGGGTGAAATGCCTCCATTTGGCGGCGACCCTGGTCGGTATCGCGGCAACCATGGTCCCAGGGGTCGGGATCGCGGACGACGTCTATCTGCGAGCCGGGATTGGTTTCGACCGCCCCGCCGAGACCCGGTTCATGGACAAGGATTGTTCAAGCGTTTCTCGGGCGGCACTGTATGGCTGCGGCACGGGCGGCGACGGTGCGCCTCTGCGTTCGCTAGGCGATTTTGGGACGGTGGCCGGCGTTGAGTTCGGGGTCGGCCATATACTCACGCGCGCCACGCGGGTCGAAGTCCTAGTCGGATACCGGCCGCGCTTCGCTTTCGATGGCCGCGCCAATTTCCTGGATCCCGCGCGTCGACAGTCGGTCTCGGCGGACCTGTCCTCCCTGTCGGGCATGCTGGCCGCTTACGTGGACTTGCCGGAACTGGGCGTGCCGAGGCTGGGTCGTTTCAGCCCGTTTCTCGGAGGCGGCGCCGGAGCCGTCCGGGTCGAGATCGGAGAAACCCGCATGGCGTTTCCGAGGACGACGACCATCGTTCCGGGCGCGCGTCGTGTCAACCTCGCCTGGATGCTGACGGCGGGGGTCGCGACATCTCTGGGTGACAACACGACGCTCGAACTCGCTTGGCGTTACACGGATCTCGGCCCGGTCGAGACCGGCGAAGGCAGAGGCCGGGTCGTCTGGCGGGACGGGAGCCGGGAGCCGCTGCCGCTCAAGCTCGCCCCGACGCGGGCAAAGTTGAGGAGCCATGGTCTCCGCCTGTCTCTGCGCTACGGGTTCTGAGGCCGGATGCGCGCCTTGCGATGAAGTCTCACGGCGTGCACGATGAATGGCCGTGCAGGTTATGCCGCGATGTCATGCCGAGCTCCGAACAACAAGTCTCGTTTCGGAGCCCGGGTGGCCTCGCTCTTCACCCATCCATGGCTTGCTTGAGAGAGGACGCGATGCGTTCCGACGCCCTCTGCAGGGGATCGTCCGCGAGATGGGCGTACCGGGCGGTGGTCTGAGCCTGGGTGTGGCAGAGGATTCGACCCACCATCGGCAGGCTCTCGCCCCCCATCACCGCCTCCGAGGCAAACGAATGCCTTAAATCGTGGATCCGCACATCGTCGAGCTCCGCCGCCTTCCGCACGCGCCGCCAGGGCTCTTTAAGGTCTGTAAGATGCGCCCCCCTCGGCGGTCCCAACTATGACATGTGGATTGCCCTCGACGCGCTTGGCCGAGGCCAGAACTTCCAGCCCCGTGACCGGCACCGTCTCGGCGCCCCGAGCCAGGGCCTCGCCGAAGTGGAACTCGCGCTACATTTGATGATTTGTTCCCACCTTTAGCGAGTTTGCCGGAGCAGCCGCTACGGGTGCGTTCATCAAGGCATCGATCTGGTCGGCGATGCCCTGCGCGGGTTCGCGCAGTTGCCCGATGGTCCAGTCGGCCGCGTATCCCTCGGTGATGTCGTTGGGCCGGACGTGGTTGACCAGCCGCTTGGTCAAAGTGCGCGGCAGCAGCAGGTCGCGCTCTGCCACCGTGATGAAACAATTCCGCAAAGCGTGGTACCAGAACTTCGTGCCGCCCGTCTCGCCGATCAGCCCGTAGAAATGAGCCAGGTCGACGACATGGCCCGAGGCGCTTGCGGAGGACGGGAACACCCAGTCCCGAAGCCCGCCCGGCAGGGTCCCGATCTCTGCCCGGCGGCGTTCGAGGATGGCGGCCAGTTGCCGGGTAATAGGCAGTTCCAGGGGCGCCCCGGTCTTGGTCTCGTCAACGCGGAAGACAAGCTCCGTCATGTCCACGCGCTCCCACCTAAGCGGCAACACCTCGTTCAGGCGCATGCCGGTATACAGCCCGAACCGGAACGCGTCCCGGGCAACCGGCGCGATGGCCTCCGCCTCGATGCCTTTCTTCCAGCGCGGCAGCACCTCCGCCGGAGCGGAGATCTTGCGCCGCTTCGGGGGATGATACTTGCCGCCGCCGGCGCGCCACAGCTCGACCGGGTTGCGCAGGCCCTCGAGATCGACGCAGGGCCGGCGATAGATTGAACCCAGGAGCGATATCGACATGTTGGCCGGCGCCCAACCGTTATTCCGGGTGAGGCTGTTGAAACGGTCCTCTACATCCCGGCGGCCGATGGCGTCGAGCGGACGCATGCGCCAGTCGGCGAGATAGCCGAATATGTTGCGATAGTGCTTATTGGTGCGCGTGGTTCGTTTGGGATTGACCGCCATATAGTCATCGAAGGCTTGCTCGAGCAGTGGCATGCCGCCCGCCTCGGCGCGCCCGCCCGCCGGACCGTCGCCGGTGGCGGCTTCACGCAACACCCGCTGCGCCATATGCCGGGCTTGCGCTGCCGTTATCCCGCCGTGGCGGCCAAGAACGACGCGCTTGTTGGGCGCCTTTCGTCCACCGTCGCCTGCGCGGTAGTTGACGATGTAGGATTTGAGGCCTGTGGGCTGCACCCGGACCCCGAACCCGGTCAAGGTGTCATCCCAGGCGATCCAGGACTTGGCGGCGGGCTTCAGCGCCTCGACAGTGCGTTTGGTCAAGGACAGCTTGTTCAGCGCGATACGTTTTCCGGAGGGTTTCGTCATTCCGGACTGATCCAGTGCGGCACGCGGGGCCTGCCGATGGAGCTTGCCGTGGCCGATTTGGCCGGGCAATCGTTCATCAGTGCCTCGATCCGATCCGCGATGCGCTGCGCCGGTTCCCGCAGTTGCCCGATTATCCAGTCGGCGGCGTAGCCCTCGGTGACGTCGTTGGGCCGGGCGTGGTTGACAAGCCGTTTGGTCAAGGACAGCGGCAGCAGCAGGTCGCGCTCGGCGACGGTAATGAAACAATTCCGCAGTGCGTGGTACCAGAACTTCGCACCGCCCGCCGTTCCGATTCGCGCATAGAATTGACTGAGGTCAGAGATGTGGCCTGCTCTGGCTGAGGACGGGAACACCCAGCCGCGAAGATCGCCCGGTAGCGTTTCGCTCTCCCGGTTGCGGCGTTCGAGGATGGCCGCCAGTTGCCGGGTGATGGGCAGTTCCAGGGGCTCACCGGTTTTGGTCTCCTCGACCCGGAAGACAAGCCCCGCCATGTCCACTCGTTCCCACTGCAGGGACAGCACCTCGTTGAGGCGCATTCCCGTATAGAGCCCGAACCAGAATGCATCCCGGACCTTCGGCGTCGCCACCACCGCTTCGATGCCCGCCCGCCAGCGCGGCAGCACCTCGGCGGGTGCGGAGATCTTGCGCCGTTTCGGGCGATGATACTTGCCGCCTCCGGCGCGCCACAGCTCGACCGGGTTGCGCAGGCCCTCGAAATCGACGCATGGCCGACGGTATATCGAACCCAGGAGCGATATTCCCCGGTTGGCGCAGGCCCAGCCGTGATCTTCCGTGAGGCGGCTGAAACGATCCTCCACGTCCCGCCGGGTGATGCTGTCAAGGGGACGCAGTTGCCAGTGGCGGACGATCTTCGCGCCGATCTTGACGAGCTTTTCGCGCAAAGCCGAGCGGAACGAAAAAAGGTACTTCTGGATCGGGACCGACAATACAACCCGGAGGCAACGCCAACTTCACTCGCGTTGGCAAGTCATCGTTCCAACCTTGCCTATCCGGTTAACGCCCATGACCGCTACATGTAGGGTGCCGCCACTCTCCCGAGTAAAGCTCGGCATAGGTTGGAGCAGAGGTGTCGCCCGCGATGCCGAGCAATGAGCGGAAGGCGTTGAACGGGTAGAACCGCCTGTTGAAGCGGAAGGTGAACTCGTTGAGGTAGGCTTGTAGGTGCTGGTGGCTAACGCCGTGGTGGATACCGATCAGCCACGTCTTCAGGTTGGCGAAAACCAGATGGATGATCGGCAGGTATTGCTCGGCAACCTCTGGATCACCACACTCGGCAACAGCGAAGTGCTCATAGCCGCGCTTACCGAGGCCAGCATAGCCGCTCCAATCGTCAGTAACGATCAGCGATCCTGGCGCGACGGTGCTCTCGACGAACCCACAGAGCGACTCGGCGCTACGGTCGAGCACGACGTCGATGGCACAGGAGACGGGAACCTTGTGGTGAACACCACGGCCTTCCCCACGCGTTCGCCCGCCAACCCAGGTTTCGTCCACCTCAACATGGTTCTTGGGCTGTCCACCGATCCTGTCTTGGTTGGGCCGCACCATGCCCGAGCGGAGCTTGTGGAGAATTTGAAAGGCCGTCTCGTAGCGCGAAAGACCAAGTTGCCGCTGAAACTGCACGGCGGACATGCCGGGCGTCTGACTGGCGACCAGATAAGCGGCCCAGAACCAGACGTTCAGCGGAGTGTGGCTACGCTCCATCACTGTTCCCACCGTCAGCCCGGTGTTCTGGCGGCACTTGCGGCAGCGCAGGACGCCAGGGCGGTTTTCAAAGTGGAACGGCTCTCCCGCCGTGCCGCAGTGCGGGCAGGCAAAGCCGTCTCCCCAGCGGGCTTTCTCCAGGTAGGCGGCGCAGGCCGCATCATCGGGGAAAAGTCGCTGGAACTCGGGTAGCGAATGCGGGAATGGGAGATCGGCGCGGTCGAGAACATCCATGGCGCGCTCCCCTATATCCGGGTTGCGCCCATTCTAGCCCTAGTGGGTGTGGGTGTAAACCGGATAGGCAAGGTTCCAACTTCGCCCTTATGGGTACGCCGAGTGTGGTTGCCTGGATTGATTGGATTCTTGGGCGAGAGGGCGATGAAGAGGACAGGTCACCGGCAATATTCTTCGAAGTTCCCTATGCTGGCTGTAGATTTCTAGTGTCCGCTGACTTTGTCTCGCCATACGACGGGATCGTGTCCCCGGGAGTGGTGTGGGAGCGTTGCACTCTACAAGGTTTCCGGCGGTCTGGGCTCGGACGCTCAGTCTCCCACTGCGGGCAGCTCTATGGAGTCAATGTCGCTCACCGGAGCAATGGATTCGAGTGTCATGTAACCGGCTCTCTGGACAGCCCATTCCTCATCCCCGGTCGGCGACTGCGTCAAATTTGCCATCGCTTCGACGGGTTGACTATGATCGGGGACAAGGAGGAGTTTGCCGCGCCGGCAAACTCCCGGATGATGACTGTGGGCGGCGCACCCCGCCGGCCGCTCTTCCCGGCGCTCCACTCGCCGCTATCCCCGAGATGGCGGTCGAGGCCGCCGCCGGGGCGGGGGCGGCAGGCGAGGAATTCGCCACCGAGAAAGCGCGCTGGTACCTGCCCGAGGGCATGATCCGTCACGAGGGCGACGCCGAACCCGGCAATCTCCGTGTCCTGCGCGCGCGCGGCGACTCCATGGAGCCTCTGGTCTCCGACGGCGACCGGCTGCTGGTCGACGTTACCCGCCGCGCCCCCGGCACCGGCGAGACGGCGGTGCTGTGGGACGGCACCGGCCTCGTGGTCAAGCGGGTCGAAGTTCTGCCCAACACCGAGCCGCCCAGGCTCAGGCTAATCTCCGCCAACCCCGCGTACGAGCCCTACACATGCCTCGCCCAGGACGCCCACATCGTCGGAAAGGTCCTCTGGACCTTGAGGCGGATGTGAAGGCGGCGGCGATCGTCACCAATGGTCGCGGGGTCCCGGAGCACAGGCAAAACCGGAATCATCATTGCACATTACCCAAATCGAGCATTAAAATGCCTGTTATGAGTACACAAACTCCAACACGCCTGTCTCGACCGGCCCGCCGCAAGGCGGCGGCCAAGCATGTCGGCACACCCACCGGTCTCGCCGATGCGCTTTTCACCACAACCCAGCAGCGGGTTCTAGCCCTACTGTTCGGCCAGCCCAACCGAAGCTTTTTTGCCAGCGAGTTGATCGGGCTGACCGGATCCGGTTCCGGGGCCGTGCAGCGCGAACTCCAGCGCTTCGCGTCGAGCGGTCTGGTGAGCGTTACCTATATCGGAACGCAGAAGCATTACCAGGCCAATCCCGATTGTCCCGTGTATCACGAACTAATCGGCATCGTACGCAAGACAGTCGCCATGGTTGAGCCGATCCGGCAGGCGCTGGACCCGCTCGCCGACCGCATCGAGCTGGCCATGATCTACGGTTCTGTCGTGCATGGTACGGATACGGCAGCCAGCGACATCGATCTGCTCGTCACCGCCGACGGCGTGATGCTGGAAGAACTCTACACAGCGCTCGCGCCGGTGGAGACGAACCTGGACCGCAAGATCAGCCCCACGCTTTACACGGTGCAGGAGTTCAACGCGCGTCGATCGGCCGGAAACACATTCCTGAGCCGCGTGCTCGCTGGCGAACATCTGGTCCTCATTGGAAGAGAAGATGACGCATCCGCAGCTCGATAACCTGGTGCGCATCGGCCAACTCAAGACGGAGCCGGCCGCGGAGGGGGAGATCGAGGGCCTGTTGCGCTCGGGCGAGCGCCGTCTGGAAGATGCCGAGCGCAAGGAGTTGAGCCTGGAGAGCCGCTTCGACCTCGGCTACAACGCGGCCCATGCGCTGGCGCTCGCGGCCTTGCGGGCGCAAGGCTATCGCTCCGATTCGCGCTATCTGGTCTTTCAATGCCTGCAGCACACCATCGGCCTGCCTCAGGAACAGTGGCGAGTGCTGGACCAGGCCCACCGCAAGCGCAATCTTGCCGAGTACGAAGGCGCGATGGACGTAGACGAACAACTCGTCGCCGCGTTGCTGCGGGTTGCGCAGGGCGTGGTGAAGCGTGTGAATGATCTTGTTCACGAAATACGTATCAGACAAGTACGCCGGCAAGCCCGGAGCGTTGATCGAAGTACCCGCCGGCGGCGGCTTTGCGGACATGGTGAAGTCCAAGGGCGACAAGGAGATCGGCGACAGGATCAATAAGATCATCGGCCTCCTCGCCGAGGCCAACGATCTCAAGGGCGTCATCGACCAAGCCGACTTCAATGACGAGAGCAAGCTCGGTACGGGCAAGGAGATGCAGGATCGGCTCTCGAAACTGGTCGCCATCTTCGACGGCCTCGACTTCAGCGCCAACAGTGCCGAAGGCGACGACCTCCTGGGCGATGCCTACGAATATCTGATGCGCCATTTCGCGACCGAGAGCGGCAAGAGCAAGGGACAATTCTACACCTCCGGCGGAGGTCTCGCGCATCATGGCGCAGGTGGTCGGCATCGGCTCCGACACACGCCAAGACCAGACCATCTACGATCCCACCTGCGGTTCCGGCTCGCTACTCCTCAAGGCTGCCGACCAAGCGCCGCGCGGCATCACAGTCTACGGCCAGGAAATGGACGTCGCTACTTGGGCGCTGGCGCGGATGAACATGTTCCTGCACTGTCAGCGACGGTGCGGGCATTGAACAGCGCGGGCGCGGTCTCGCGGGTGCTGTCGGCCGACATTCCGTCGCTGAACGGCAAGCCGGCGCAGTTCTTCGAGCTCTTCCAGGAAGCCTATCTGGGCGCCCCATGGCGGCGTCTTCATCGGCGGCACCGCGGGCGACGGCAAGTCAACCACACTGGCGGCCAATCTCGCCCTGCAGATGGCGGAGTTCGACGGCCAGCTCAATCTCGTGACCATCGAGGACCCGGTCGAATACCGCATCCCTGGCGCGGTGCAGATCGCCGTGCCGACGTCGGCCCTGGGCGATGAGCGGGCCGGGCATTTCAAGGAAGCGCTGATGCATTTCTGCCGGGTCCACCCGGCCAGCGGCATGGTCTCCGAGATCCGCGACGCCGACGCCGCCCGCCAGGTGATGCAGTTCATCGATACCGGCCACCAGGTGTGGACCACGATCCACGTCCATTCGGCCAATGCCATCCTGTTCCGGCTGATCGACATGGGCGTCGGCGTGGCCGAGGTGACCAAGCCCGGCAATGTCGCGCTGCTGATGAAGCAGACCCTGCTGCCGCTCCTGTGCCCGGACTGCGCGCTCGAGCGGAACGCCGAGGGACGCGTTGCCCCGGAAAATCTGGCCGCACGTCTGCGCGGCAACGGGGCGGTCCGCTACCGCAACCCCTGGGGCTGTCCCCGGTGCCGGCGCGAGGGTGGCGGCGCTGTCGCCGCCCGGGCCTGGAACGGCTACATCGAACAGATGGCGATTGCCGAGACCATCCGTCCCGACGCCGGTTATCTCGCCTTCGTGCGCGACCGCGATCCCCTGGGCGCCTGGGTCTACTGGCGCCAGGAGATGGGCGGCGCGCCGATCGGCTGATCGGTATCCACCACGACGTTAGCCACCAGCACCTACAAGCCTACCTCAACGAGTTCACCTTCCGCTTCAACAGGCGGTTCTACCCGTTCAACGCCTTCCGCTCATTGCTCGGCATCGCGGGCGACACCTCTGCTCCAACCTATGCCGAGCTTTACTCGGGAGAGTGGCGGCACCCTACATGTAGCGGTCATGGGCGTTAACCGGATAGGCAAGCGCGAACTCAGGGATCACGGTGGGCCCACACTAATCGACCTGGGGCTCCGCTTGGAAGAACTGGATGGCGCAGGAGTCACCCTCGCGCTGGCGTACCGCCGCGCGCGGCGCAGTCTTTCGCTTCCCGACAGCTTCGCGCTCGCCCTCTCCAAGACACGTTCGTGGACGCTGCTTTCCGGAGACGGCTCGCTGCGCGCCCTGGCACTCGAAGAAAACGTCGAATGCCACGGCGTCCTATGGCTGGTCGATCACCTGCATGGGAATCGGATGCTTGACCAGGACGCCTTGACCGAGGGCCTCCGGCGAATCGCCGAACATCCTCGCTGCCGGCTGCCCCAGGTAGAAATCCGCGCTAGGCTCCGCAACTATTCCAGCTTGTGAGCTCGCTGAATTGAGACCGCTATTGATGACTTCAGGGCTGTGTCTCGAAAGTGGTGGAAATTTGAGGATGGCGTAATCTCCGGGTGACAAGACAACCACCCAATCGGCGGCTAGCACCGCCAAGGAGATCACGCCATGAAGAACACTACCGAGACTTCCGCGCTTTCGCTACTGGCCAATGACGCCGGCTATGATCCGCTCGAGGACCGGCTGCGGGAGAACATCAGATCCACGATCGAGGCCGTTTTTGAGGAGGAACTTGCGCAGTTTCTCGGGCGCTGCCGATACGGTCGAGAGGACGCGCTTCGGCAAGGGTATCGGAACGGGCACCGGGAGCGGCAACTGACGGGGACATTCGGGACCGAGAGGGTGAGCGTGCCGCGTGCGCGGATCGTTGAGGAAGACGGTCGGGCGTCGGAATGGCGTTCGCGGGCGCTGCCGCGCTACCAGCGGCTGACCAGAAAGGCCGAGGCGCTGATCGCTTCGGTGTATCTGTCCGGAACCAACACGCGGCGGGTGAAACGCGCGCTGTTCGGGCTCTTCCGGGGTGCTGTGAGCAAGGACGTTGTGAGCCGGGCGTGGCGCAAGGTGAAGGTCGATTGGGACGCCTGGTGCAGCCGTGGCCTCGCGGATGAGGATATCGTTCGGCTGATCCTTGACGGCACTGTGATCAAGACCCGACTGGACCGCAAGGCCACCAACATCTCGGTTCTCGCGGCTATAGGGGTGCGCCGGGATGGCCAGAAGGTCTTGCTTTCGATCGGGAATATGGGCGGAGAAAGCCAGGCGGCGTGGCGCCAGTTCCTCGACGACCTTGATGCGCGTGGACTGAAACGGCCCGGGTTTGTCATCGTCGATGGCGCGCCGGGACTGGAGGCGGCTCTGTCGGCGCTTTGGGGCGATGACCTTCCCGTTCAACGCTGCACCGTGCACAAGCACCGCAACCTTCTGGGTCATGCTCCCAAACACATGCATGACGAGCTGAGCGAAGATTACCGCGATATGATCTATGCCGACACTGCCTCCGAGGTGGAAACCCGCCGCAAGGCGTTTGTCCGCAAGTGGCGGCTGAAATGCAGGGCCGTCGCGGACAGCCTCGCAGAAGCGGGCGACAAGCTCTTTACCTTCACGCGCCTGTCCAAGAGCCAATGGAAATCAGCCCGAACGACCAACGCCATTGAGCGTCTCAACGAGGAGTTCAAGCGCCGGATCAAAACACAGACCGTGCTGCCGTGTCCCGAAACAGTGCCGATGCTCCTCTGGGCACTCCTCGCTTCCGGCCAAATCCAGATGCGCAAAGTCGATGGATGGGAAACCCTCGATCAGCTAATCGCCGACGAAACCCTTGACCGCGCAGCCTGACCGCCGCAAAACTCAACCCGCTCGGAGAGGCGCCAAAACCAATTTCCACCACTTTCGAGACACAACCGACTTCAGCCCCCGCACTACTGCGTACGTTTTTTTGCGCACTGTTTTGGTCGTAGCATCGGATGTGGAAATAAGTCCCGCAGTACATGAAGAAACCTTGCCTATCCGGTTAACGCCCATGACCGCTACATGTAGGGTGCCGCCACTCTCCCGAGTAAAGCTCGGCATAGGTTGGAGCAGAGGTGTCGCCCGCGATGCCGAGCAATGAGCGGAAGGCGTTGAACGGGTAGAACCGCCTGTTGAAGCGGAAGGTGAACTCGTTGAGGTAGGCTTGTAGGTGCTGGTGGCTAACGCCGTGGTGGATACCGATCAGCCACGTCTTCAGGTTGGCGAAAACCAGATGGATGATCGGCAGGTATTGCTCGGCAACCTCTGGATCACCACACTCGGCAACAGCGAAGTGCTCATAGCCGCGCTTCCCGAGGCCAGCATAGCCGCTCCAATCGTCAGTAACGATCAGCGATCGCGGCGCGACGGTGCTCTCGACGAACCCACAGAGCGACTCGGCGCTACGGTCGAGCACGACGGCGAGCCGAACGCGTCCGGCATAGCGTCCGTCTTTCCGGTTGTCGAGCTTGGTGCCCGGCTTTCGATGACGCACCTCGATGGCACAGGAGACGGGAACCTTGTGGTGAACACCACGGCCTTCCCCACGCGTTCGCCCGCCAACCCAGGTTTCGTCCACCTCAACATGGTTCTTGGGCTGTCCACCGATCCTGTCTTGGTTGGGCCGCACCATGCCCGAGCGGAGCTTGTGGAGAATTTGAAAGGCCGTCTCGTAGCGCGAAAGACCAAGTTGCCGCTGAAACTGCACGGCGGACATGCCGGGCGTCTGACTGGCGACCAGATAAGCGGCCCAGAACCAGACGTTCAGCGGAGTGTGGCTACGCTCCATCACTGTTCCCACCGTCAGCCCGGTGTTCTGGCGGCACTTGCGGCAGCGCAGGACGCCAGGGCGGTTTTCAAAGTGGAACGGCTCTCCCGCCGTGCCGCAGTGCGGGCAGGCAAAGCCGTCTCCCCAGCGGGCTTTCTCCAGGTAGGCGGCGCAGGCCGCATCATCGGGGAAAAGTCGCTGGAACTCGGGTAGCGAATGCGGGAATGGGAGACCGGCGCGGTCGAGAACATCCATGGCGCGCTCCCCTATATCCGGGTTGCGCCCATCCTAGCCCTAGTGGGTGTGGGTGTAAACCGGATAGGTAAGGAAGAAGTAGAGCGAGATAGGAAATGCCGAAAGTTCACCTTCTAAACGTCAATCAAGGCGATTGCATCATTCTCGAACACCTTTCTGGGCGAGTAACTGTGTTCGACATATCGGCTGGAAACACCGCAAGGACTCAAGGGACGCTAATGGAAGCCCTCGCCAAACACGAAATTGCTCTTGCAAAGGGGAATTTTCGGATGTGCGATCATCCGACCAACCCTCTCGACTATCTGGTCAAATTGGGGCACCAAGAGATTTGGCGTTTCATCCTCTCTCACCCTGATATGGATCACCTCGACGGCTTCAATGCACTCATAGACCATTTTATGGTGTTGCATTTCTGGGACTCTGGTGCAAAGAAGAAAAAGCCGGATTTCAGCAATTACGGGGGATATAGGGAAGAGGATTGGAATCGGTATGCCAAGGTCATTGCGGGCACGGAGCCAGGGACGAAATCAATTAAGGTTCAAGCGGGCGAAAGGTTCAAATACGCCAACAAGGACATCTTCGCCGAAGGCGTAGGAGAGGCTTTGGTGCATGGAGCCGCAATGGTGTGATCGCCCATTCCCCGGTTGGTTAGCGGATCCTGATTGTGTTTGGTTTCGCCGCACGGATAGAGCGATTGAGTACGTCGATCTGCATGGCGATTTCGGTTTGTTGGTATTGGAATGTGCGAGCGTTGAGCTTGCCGCCGTTGAGCCTCTTGACGCGAGCCATGGCTGTTTCGCCAAGCGCTCTCAATCCGTAGCCCTGTCGTTTCTGCCAGTTCATCCTTCCCTTCGACGCGATCTCCGCCGCATGGTGCTCCCGTTCCGATCCGCCATGAGGCGTGTCCGGGGGAGGAATGGATGTGGCGCGTGGCGGGATGATGATTTCAGGTGGTGAATTCGGTGGCCGAGCTTCTCGGATCGCTTTTGTCACGGGCTCCCCGTCATAGGCGCCGTCGGCAAACACGCGCCGGATCATCCCACCGGAACCGGCGACCAGCGGTCCCGCCATCGTCGCATCGGCCGTGTCGTCACCGGTCAGTTCATGCGTCCGGATCTCGCTGCTGGCCGGGTCAACCGAGATATGCAGCTTGCGCCACGAGCGCCGCGTTTCACCGTGCTTGGCGCGAGCCCACTCGCCAGCGCTAAAGAATTTCAGGCCCGTGGAATCCAGCACGATATCCGTAGACCGCTTGTTCGTGCTGGTTTCCACAACGACATCCACCGTTCGCCGCCGCCGCGACAGCGTGGTGTGATCCGGCACCGGCAGATCGCACCCCATCAAGTCCACGAGGGAACGCACAAAGCCTTCCGTCTCGCGCAGCGGCAGTCTGAAGACCACCCCCAGCATCAGTGTCGTGGAAATCGCCAACTCTGAAAACCGCCGCTGGCCACCAGGAGTTCGCCGCTTGGCTGCGTCCCATTGCTCCAGAGCGCTCTCATCAATCCAGAAACGAATGTCGCCGCGCCGAACCAAACCACGGTCATAATCCGGCCAGTTCATGACCCGGTACTTGGCTCTGGGGATATGGTGGCGACGCGATGCGTGGAACTTGAAAGGCATGACAAACTCTCAAAGACGGAAGCGGAGCCAGATATACTAATCCTCAGGTCCATGCACCAAAGCCTTCTCGCATCCCTCGCCCGTGGTCTGAACGCCGACAAGCATGCCGTTCTAGCTGCCCTTCGCGAGCCGTGGTCCAACGGGCAAACAGAAGGCCAGATCAACATGCTGAAGGCCCTCAAGCGCCAGATGTATGGACGCGCCAACCTCGACCTGCTGCGAGCACGCCTCGTCGCCGCTGCATGACGAAACGTCATCGAAAGTGAGTCAGACCCAATATTGGACGCCGATCACCCCCGATAGGGGGTCAATGTTCCACGCCGATCAACATCTGGTACATGGACCGGACATATCTTGTGTTACCGATACGCGCGCAACGGGGGGCTTGACGGGCCCGCCACGGGGAGCAATATCGCTAGTTGCCTGGCGAGCGGGAGGAGGCCGTGTCATGGCTCCAACACGCAGGGATGTATTGCTGCTCGGTGCCTCCGCCACCGCGGCCGCGCTGCTTCCTGCCGGTACGGCCGAGGCCTCGAACGGCGTTTGGCAGGCCATCGATGAATTCACAGGGGGCGCATTGCGCCTGGAAGGCGGTGTGCTTCTCGATGCGCCGGAGATCTTCGACAACGGCGGCGCTGTGCCGATCCGGGTCGTTGCCGAGGGCGCCAGGCGCATCGCGCTCTTCAACGACGGAAACCCGAATCCGGGCGTCGCCGTTTTCAAGTTCGGGAGGCTGGTGCCACCAGAAGCCACGATCCGCATCCGGCTTGCCGGGAGCCAGAACGTGTATGCGGTGGCGGAGATGGCGGACGGCACGTTCCGCCAGGCCTCCCAGAAGATTGCGGTGACGGTCGGCGGCTGCGGCTGAGGAGCGGGCGATGGCGGAACCCAAGCCGCGCGTGAAGCTGCCGAAGTCGGTGGCGGCGGGCGTTCCCTTCACGGTCAAGACCCGGATCACCCATCCGATGCATACGGGGCAGCGCCACGACAGCGAGGGCGAGCTCGTGCCCCGCCAGATCATCAACCGCTTCGTGGTAAGCTATAACGGCGAGGTGGCGATTTCTGTCGATCTGGAACCGGCGGTCTCGGCCGATCCCTACATCCAGTTCGAGATGGCCGTCCCGAAGTCGGGCCTTCTGGAGTTCCAATGGATCGACGATGACGGCTCCGTGTACAACCTCAGCAAACGGATTGAGGTCGACTAGAGCCTTCGGGCGACACCGATCCCGGCCGGCCGGCCTTGCGGCATGTCTCGCCTTCGGGCTGCTCGCCGCGGCACTGCTGCTGATTCTCCCGGCCAACAGCGCATGGAGCGCCGATGACGAGCTCGGCAAGGCGCTCTTCGGCCAATGCAAACGCTGCCATCAGGTGGGCGGCGGCGCGGAGCATCGGATCGGGCCGCAGCTCAACGATGTCTTCGGTCGCGCGGCCGGCTCGCTCGCGGATTTTCGCTATTCCGCAGCGATGAAGGCTGCCGGGTCCGGCGGCCTCGTCTGGACCGCGACGACCCTCGACGCATTTCTCTCCGACCCGCCCGCTCTCGTGCCTCGCTCGCGCATGAGTTTCGACGGCATGCCGGGAACGAACGACAGAACGGACCTGCTGGCATGGCTGCGCGGCTTCTCCGGCACCCGCCCTGATCTTTCGCCGGCGGAGCCGACCGCCACGCCCGAGGAATACGGCCTCGACCCTCAGCTCCTCACCATCCGGGGTGACCCCGAGTACGGCGCCTATCTCGCGGGCGAATGCACCATCTGCCACCAGAGCGACGCGGCGGACGAGGGAATCCCCTCAATCGTGGGATGGCCACCTGATGACTTCGTGATAGCATTGCACGCCTACAAGCGCGGAAAGAGGGTCCATCCCATCATGCAGCTTGTAGCCGGGCGCTTGTCGGACGAGGAGATCGCCGCTCTCGCCGCGCACTTCCAGAGGGCGGAAGACGACCCGTGAACCAAGGGAAACACGTCATGAACCAGCGAAACAGAAAAGGCGGCCTGAGCCGACGGCATTTCCTTGCGTCAGCGGCCGTGGCGACGACGGCGCTCTGGGCGCCGACGGTGCTCGCACAGGGGCGCCCGCGCGTCGTGGTCGTGGGCGGCGGCGCGGGTGGTACGACGGCGGCACGCTATATCGCCAAGGATTCGAAGGGCGCTGTGGATGTAACGCTCGTGGAGCCGAGCCGAGCCTACTACACCTGCTTCTTCTCGAACCTCTATCTGGGCGGCTTCCGCGAATTCGCTTCAATCGGTCACAGTTACGGCGCCCTCGCCGCACGGCATGGGATCAACGTCGTGCACGACTGGGCGGTCTCCATCGACCGCGACAAGCGGAGCGTGGGGCTCGCGGGCGGGGCCAGCCTCGCTTACGACCGCCTCGTCCTGTCGCCGGGCATCGACTTCCGGCCGGGGTCCGTTCCCGGATGGGACCTGTCGCAGCAGAACCGCATGCCGCACGCTTACAAGGCCGGCTCGCAAACCCAGCTTCTCAAGGCGCAGATCGAGGCCCTGCCGCAAGGCGGCACTTATTGCATGGTGGCGCCGCCGAACCCCTTCCGCTGCCCGCCGGGGCCCTATGAGCGCATCTCGATGGTGGCCCATGTTCTGAAACAGGCCAATCCGACGGCGAAGATCCTGATCGTCGACCCCAAGGAGAAGTTCTCCAAGCAAGGGTTGTTCGAGGACGGCTGGCAGCGCCACTACCCCGGCATGGTCGAGCGCATCGGGCCGGACTTCGGCGGCGATAAGGTCGAGGTGCGGCCCGACACCATGGAAGTCGTGGTGGACGGCGAGGCGATGAAGGTGGATGTCTGCAACGTCATCCCCGCGCAGCGGGCGGGACGCATCGCAGCCCTTGCGGACATCACCGACGACTCCGGCTGGGCGCCGATCGTGCCGCACACCATGCAGAGCCGGGCGGACGCCAATATCTATGTGCTGGGCGACGCGGCGCTGCAGGGCGATATGCCGAAGTCGGGCTTCTCGGCCAACAGTCAGGCGAAGGTCTGCGCCATGGCGGTGCGCGGGGCGCTCACCGGATCCACGGTGTTCCCACCGCGCTACTCCAACACGTGCTGGTCGCTCATCGGCACCGATGACGGCGTCAAGGTCGGTGCCTCCTACGAAGCGACCGACGAGAAGATCGCCAAGACCGACGGCTTCATTTCCCAGACCGGGGAAAGCGCGGAGCTGCGCAAGGCGACCTATGAGGAGTCGCTCGGCTGGTACGCCGCCATTACCGGGGACATGTTTAGCTGATCCCGGGGACAAGGTTTCCGCTCCGGTCGAAAGCGCTGTAGCGGCTGCACCGCGCTACCGAGCGGCGAGGAGCACCCCGACGGCTCTCGCCGAAGCCGCCATTGCGGCGAGCGCGAGCAAGGCGGCGAAACTTGCCGTCGAAACGCCGGAAAGTCCGGCGCCGACAGTGCAGCCGCCCGCCAGCACGCCGCCCACGCCCATCATCACGGCGCCGGCAAGGTAGCGCCCGGTCTGCCGCGGCCCTTCCAGGCTCTGCCAGCGGAACTCGCCGGCCGCCAGAGCCGCGACCAAGCTGCCGACTAAGACGCCCGCAGCAAGGCCTGTGCCGAAGCCGGCCGGAATCGACGTCGCCGCCACGGTCCAGAACAGCGTGTCGGCCATCGGTCCCGTGAAGCCCATCGACTGCACGGGAATCGGGTCGAAATCGTCCAGCAGCAGAAACCCCGTGCCGATCCAGCCAAGCGGTACCAGCAACCCGATCGCGCCCGTCATTGCCAGATGGGAGATTCGAGCGCCGGAGAAGAAGGCAAGAGTTGCTGCTGCGGCCGCAAGGACGAGCGGCCAGACCTCGCCGCCGGGCAGTACCGTGAGCGCTGTTGCCTCTCCACCATGAATGGTTGCGGCGCCGAGCGCCTCACGCACTGGCGCCAACGCACCTTTCATCACCGCATGGGCGGTGACGGCGAAGACGAGCAGGACGAACAGGGCGCGCAAATTACCTGTGCCGAGCAGCACCGTAAGGCGCGAAACGCAGCCTCCCGTCAGCACCATTCCGGCGCCGAATAGCGCGCCGCCCAACAGCGCGGAAGCGACCGGCACGTCGGACGCGAGAAATCGGTGCGCCTCGAAGGAGATCAGGTCGGTGGCAACGGCCAGCCGGGTTCCGGCAATCGCACACGCCAGTGCCATCGCCCAGGCGCCCAGCGCCGGCAGACAATCGCTCCACCGTCCGACCAGGCCGCGGCGCAGGCAGAGAGCGCTGCGCTGCGCCAAGGCGCCATAGGCGCAGCCAAGCACCAGACCCAGCACGACCGAGGCTGTGATCGGTGTCAGTTCCTCGAACCCCAGTTTCTCGAACATGGGGAACCGCCTCCTCCCGGCTGTTGATCGGCGCGCCCATTCGACGCCGATCGGCGCGCTAATGTTTTGATATTACGTGACTATGAGGGGTCAACATTCGACGCCGGTCAACACCCATGATTGGCAAATTGCTGGGACACACGCAGGTCTAGACGGCCGCCCGTTACGCCCATCTTGCCCGCGACACCGTCAAGGCTTCCGCCGCGCGCATCGGAGACAGCATCGACCGAGACCTCGACGCAGCGGAATAGCGCAGCATCCGAGACCCTCAGATCGGAATGGCCTTTATCCGCCGGTCCGAAGATCCAAAAAACCCGCCTGTGTTGGTAGCGACCGTAAATTTCCCATTTGTAACGACCCAAAATTTCTCACTTTGGGCTTGTCGCTGAAGGCGTCCCGGGCCGCTCTGTTGGCTTTGCCAACAGAGCGGGATCGGTGCGCGGATGTACAAATGGGAGACCAGGATGTTGTTGAAGCACTATCTGGACCGGGGTGTCTCGAAGGCGGAGCTGTCGAGGCGGTTCGGGGTGAACCGTCGGACGATCCACAATTGGGTCGATACCGGCCAACTGGACCGGGATCTGGCGGCCGGTGCGCGAGGGTATTCGCCCCGTCCGCCGGTGGCCCACAAGCTGGACCCCTACAAGGCGATCATCGACGCCCGTCTTGAGGCGTTCCCGAAGCTGTCGGCGAAGCGGCTTTTCGATGAGGTCCGCGCTGCGGACTACCCGGGCTGCTACTCTCGCGTGAACGACTACGTGCGGGCGACGCGACCGCGCGAACCGGTTGAATCGCTGGTCCGGTTCGAGACGCCGGCGGGGCGTCAGGGCCAGGTGGACTTCGGTACGTTCACGCTGCCCTGGGGCCGGCGCCATGCCCTGGTGATCGTCCTCGGCTTCACCCGGCTGCTGTGGCTGCACTTCTATACTCGGCAGACCATGCCGGTCCTGATGGAAGGTCTGGAGAGCGCCTTCGACCGGTTCGGCGGGGTTCCGGAGGAGCTGCTGTTCGACCAGATGCGCGCCGTGGTGCTGTCCGACGACCGCGGGGCCGGCGGCGGCCTGGTGCTGAACGAGGAGTTTCTGCGGTTCGCCGCGCACTGGGGGTTCATGCCGCGCTCGTGCCGACCCTATCGGGCCCAGACCAAGGGCAAAGTGGAGCGCCCGATCCGCTACATCCGCGAGAGCTTCTTCTACGGCCGCTCGTTTGCGAATGACAACGATCTCAACGAGCAGGCCGTGCGCTGGCTGGAGGGCACAGCCAACGTCCGCCGGCATGCCACGACCGGGGAGCGTCCTGTCGACCGCTTCGAGCGCGACGAGCGAGCGGTGCTTCTCCCCTTGGCGAACCATCCCTATCGACGTCTCGGCGTCCGGCATGCTCCGGAGCCCGCGCCGCGGCGACTGCCGGCAACCGTGAAGGTCGAGCAGCGACCGCTTAGTGTCTATGCGGAGGCGCTGCAATGAACGCTCCGGCGCCGGCCCGGCGCGACCGGCTGCGGGCAATGCTGGCGGACCTCAAGATGCCGGGCGCGCTGGAGGCCGTCGACGGCATCCTCTCGGACGCCGACGGCGGCACGATCTCGGCGGCCGAGGCCATCGAGCAGTTGCTGAACGCCCAGATCGTGCTGCGCAACAACCGCCGTCTCCAGACCGCCATGCGCTCTTCGCGGCTGCCGGCTGTGAAGACGCTCGATCAGTTCGACTTCGCCTTCCAGCCCAGCATCAAGCGCGAGCAGATCGAGAGCTTGCACGAGCTCGGCTTCCTGGACCGCGGCGAGAACGTGATCCTGCTCGGCCCACCAGGCGTCGGGAAAACGCACTTGGCGATCAGCCTCGCGATCGCGGCGGCCGAGGCCGGCCGGCGCGTCTACTACGGCACGCTCGCGGCGCTGATCGAGTCCCTCACCGAGGCCAAGGCCGCCGGCAATCTGACCCGGCGGCTGCGCGTGCTCACCCATCCGGCCCTGCTGGTGGTCGACGAGATCGGCTACCTGCCGGTCAACCAGGACGGCGCCGTGCTCTTCTTCCAGCTCATCAACGCCCGGCACGAGAGGGCGTCGACTGTGCTGACGTCGAACAAGGGTTTCGAGGACTGGGGTGGCGTGCTCGGCGACGAGGTCATGGCGGCGGCTCTCATCGACCGCCTTGTGCACCACTGCCACATCGTCAACATCCGGGGCAACAGCTACCGGATGAAGGAGCATCAGAACCTGCTGCAGTCCGGCTCGGATCGACGCAGGAAAAGAGCCGCCGCGTGATCGCCGGCTCAAACGGAGACAGGAGCGGTGACACCCGCCCGCTGTGGATAACCGGGTTGTCGCCGCCAGACTCTTGGCGGTCGCTGCGCCAACCCGGTTACCTACAGCTCGACCAAGTCCGACACCCCAAACACCGCGTCTGGGGGTACGACCGAACGCTCAAAGTGAGAAATTTTCGATCGACAAAAGTGGGAAATTTTCAGTCGCAATTGACACCGGTGTCAAAATCGGAATATCCGTTAAACGGAGACACTCCTCCAGGAGATCCCGATCGCCCGCTGGATCCGATTCCACGACGCCTTCGCGCCCTATACCGGCCCGACCGAACCTTTACAACCGTTCCGACAACTCCGACAACCCGTGCTGGCCCGGACGAATTGAGGTGGTGAACGGCTGAACTGCTCAGGGCGTCGACTCGCGGCGTGAGAACCTTGGCTCCCGGAGGCGATGGAAATGTCGGATTTCTTTTGGTTTTCGGATGCGCAATGGGCTCGGATTGGGCCGCTTTTGCCGACGGATACGCGCGGCATCTGGGAACGGATATTCAGCGCGCTGGCGGGCGGCGAAGACGCCCCCGACCGGCTGTTCATCGATTCAACCTGCATCAAGGTTCATCGCTGCGCCGGCGGCGGAAAAGGGGGGCCTTGGCCCATGGCATCGGCCGCACCAAGGGGGGCCGCAACACCAAGCTCCACGCTGTCTGCGATGCGAAAGGCAGGCCCCTCGTCCTGCTCTTGACACCAGGAAACGTCCATGATTCCAAGGTCGCCCAACGCTGTATCGAAGCCATGCCGCCCGCCGCCGAACTCGTCGCCGACAAGGGCTATGACAGCAAAGCCCTGCGCGACTGGCTGGCAGAACGCGGAACCACGGCCGTCATCCCACCGCGCAAGGACCCGCAAGTGGCGCAAGGACGGCGAGGACAGCGACCGGTTCTCGACCGAGATCCTTCTGGTCCCCGGCGGCCGGGTCCAATTCTTGGACAAGCCGAACGGCAACGGCGCGCCGGCGATAAACGGCAAGACCGTGCCTGCCGCCGAAACCGCCGCGACGGTGGTTGATAGCGAAATTCCGTAGCTCCGGGAGTTGCGGCAACAGCGCGCCGAGCACAAGGCTGAAAGGCAGCAGCAGAGCAAGGGCCGGCATTGGAGCATGCGTATCTAGCTAGTCCGGCCTGATCGTGCTGGCGACGAAATCGCGATAGCCGTCGTTCAGGACCACACTGTGCTGTTGAAACAGGCCGATACTTTCCGCACCAGGCCGGGCGACTTCGCCTCTCTGCTCCCCGAACACAGCGGCATCGGGCGCGAGGATCTCGACGCATTCGAGAATCTCCATCCCCAGGCGCGCCGCAATCGGCGCGCGGCTACGATGCATATGTGCATCGAATCAAGCGGGCGGCTGAACAACAAAAGCTCCAGCTGCAGAGCCGCCGCGCGTGTGGAGAAATTTACACCCTCTCACGCCGGTTTCATGGGCAATGGCCCAACCCGGGCAACTAGAACAGCCGTCATTGAGCGGCATTTTCAAATCCAGATGATTTCACCAACGTCGCGTAACAAGGCAGAGGTCTTCAAGTTCTTCATTATAATGACCCGGGTCGTGTCCCAGGACGTGGTGTAGGAGTTGTTGGAGCCTCTGTTAGCTGTGGGTAGGCGGCTTGCCGTAGCGACCGCCGAGAGTCTGGCGTAGGCAAGCCGGCTATCCACAGCGGAGGCCATCGCGGTTCCGGTTTAGGGTTGGGCTAGTGCAAACCAACCTGACCCGAAGGAGAACCACGATGACCCAGGACATGATGACCCTGCGCGCGCTTTTGGAGAAGAGCTCCGATGCCGATCTGCTTTGCGAGATGATCGGCTTCACGGCCGAGCGGCTGATGGCACTGGAGGTTGAGGGCCTGACCGGCGCCGGGCACGGCGAGCGCTCGGCGGATCGTATCACCCATCGCAACGGCTACCGCGACCGGTCCTGGGAGACGCGGGCCGGCACGGTCGAGCTGAAGATCCCGAAGTTGAGGAAGGGAAGCTACTTCCCGGGCTTCCTGGAGCCGCGGCGGATGGCCGAGAAGGCGCTGGCTGCGGTGATCCAGGAGGCCTACATCCAGGGGGTGTCGACCCGCTCGGTCGACGATCTGGTTCAGGCGATGGGGATGTCGGGCGCCTCCAAGAGCCAGGTCTCCAGGCTGTGCGGCGAGATCGACGATAAGGTCACCGGCTTCCTCGATCGACCGCTGGAGGGCGACTGGCCCTATCTGTGGCTCGACGCCACCTACGTGAAGGTGCGCCAGATCGGACGCATCGTCTCGGTCGCGGTGACCGTGGCTGTGGCCGTCAACGACCAAGGCCGCCGCGAGGTCCTGGGCGTGGCGATCGGCGCGTCGGAGGCCGAGACCTTCTGGACCGAGTTCCTGCGCTCGCTGGCCCGGCGCGGGCTGCGCGGCGTGAAGCTGGTGATCTCCGACGACCACAAGGGCCTGAAGGCCGCCGCGACCCGGATCCTCGGCGCCACATGGCAGCGCTGCCGCGTGCACTTCGCCCGCAACCTGCTGGCCCATGCCGGCCGCCAGGGCCGGCGCGTCGTCTCCGCCTTCGCCCAGGAGGACGCCGACAGCGCGAAGGTCCAGTGGCGCCAGGTCGCCGACCAGCTCAGGCCCAAGGTGCCCAAGCTGGCAGTTCTCATGGACGAAGCCGAGCACGACGTCCTCGCCTACATGAGCTTCCCCAGGGAGCACCGCCAGAAATTGCACTCCACAAACCCGATCGAACGGCTCCATGCCGAGGTCAAGCGTCGCACCAACGTCGTCGGTATCTTTCCCAACGAAGCCGCCATCACACGGCTCGTCGGCGCCATCCTTCTCGAGCAGAACGACGAGTGGGCCGTCTCAAGGAGATACATGACGCTGGAATCCATCGCTCCGCTGAGCGATGGTGTCCCCATCACGCTGCCCACCGTGGCAGCCTGAACGTCCCGGCCCTACACGCCGGGAGCCGCGTAGAGCGCAACGCTCTTACACCACTCCGCGGGACACGATCATGACCCGTCATCCAACGCCGCACCAGAGCTTGAAACTCAAGGTGTCCCCAGCGCTTTCTAAAGATCAGCAACGGCTTTCGTATCCGGCATTCCGAAACCACGCAGGAAGGCCTGTGATTCCTCGAACAGGTCGACTATCTCTTTGGACGCCTAATCGCGTTCATCTGCATGATCCTGAAGGCGACGGGCCGTGACGGAAAAAGGCAATACGAAGGCGCAGGGAAACCGAAAGGGAAAAACCGGGTCGAGCAGCTGCAAACCTTGATGCTCCTGTATCCTCCAAAGAGCGAACCGGAAACGTGCGTTATGAATGCCAGATCAAGATGACGATCTGGGTCGCGCTCGATCTGCTTTTTGCGAAGGCAGTAACGAACGGACTGACCATCGAACGGCCTTCTCAAGAAGATTTGCAAGCGGCTGTTCACAACCCGGATTGGGTATTTCTGGGCCTGCCCTGTAGAGCCCAGCGCCATTACGCCGGTGGCAGAGAGGCCACTCATAACTGAGCGCTTTTCGCATTGATTGCAAGTGTGGTTTGCAATTACATCATCGCCACACTACGGTGCGCCCATGATTGAGCGCGAGATTACCCCCTGCCTGACCGGGCTGTTCGAGCAGTATCCATTTGTCACCGTGACCGGTCCAAGGCAGTCCGGCAAAACCACGCTGTGCCGCGCGGCCTTCCCGCATCTCGAATACGTCAATCTGGAAGCGCCCGACCAGCGGGAATTCGCCGAATCCGATCCAAGGGGCTTTCTTGCACGTTTGGGCGAAGGCGCCATCCTGGATGAGATTCAGCGCGTCCCCGAACTCCTGTCCTACCTGCAGGTATTGGCCGACGAATTGGGACGGAACAGCCTCTTCGTGCTGACGGGCAGCGAGCAGTTCCGGCTCTCCGATGCCATAAGCCAATCGCTCGCCGGGCGCACGGCATTGCTCCGCCTGCTGCCGTTCTCGCTTGCCGAACGCCAGCGGACGGGCGCGAGTGACAGCATCGACGACATCCTGTATTCCGGCTTCTATCCCCGGATTCACGACCGAAAGCTTGACCCCCGGCAGGCGCTCGGCGACTATTTCGAGACCTATGTTGAGCGCGATGTGCGCCGGATCGGGGAGATCCGCAATCTCGCAAACTTCCGCCGGTTTGTCCGTTTGTGCGCCGGGCGCGTCGGGCAACTGGCCAATTTTTCTTCCCTGGGCGCGGATGCCGGCGTCTCCCACACCACGGCAGGCCATTGGCTGACGGTCCTGGAAGCAAGCTACGTCGTTTTCCGGCTCCCACCGTTTCACGCCAACATCCGCAAGCGGCTGGTCAAGACGCCCAAGCTCTATTTCTACGATGTCGGGCTGGCGAGCCACCTCATCGGCATCGAACATGCCGGACAGCTGAGCACCCATCCGCTTCGCGGGCCGCTGTTCGAGAATGCGGTCGTGGTGGAGGTCCTCAAGCACCGTTTCAATCGGGGCCGCCGATCCAATCTGTCCTTTTTCCGCGATATCCACGGTTTGGAGTGCGACCTCCTCTATGAGAATGGCAACGGCATGGGAGCCATCGAGATCAAGTCGGGCGCGACGGTCGCCTCCGACTGGTTCGATTCGCTCAGCCGTGTAGCGAAATCGCTTCCGCAAATCGCGGCCAGGGCTGTCGTCTATGGAGGTTCGGATCGTCAATCCCGGCGAGACGGAGAGGTGGTTCCGCTGACTGCTCTGGGCGAGATGCTTGGGCGGTTCGAAGGACAGGAAAAAGCCTGATGGGCGTCATCCGCAAAGCACCGCTCCAGGGGATGCTGAAACGCCTCAGCCTTGATGACGATCCATCGGCACGCCGGCCGCAAGACCGACGGACAATTCTACGAAAGCGGCCTGCGCGAACCGCTTTCGCCGAGAGCCTGTGATGGACGTATTTGATCTCGATAAAACCGTCATCGATCGCTACAAGGCTTTCGCGCGTTCATTTACCAACATCCGCTCGCCGGAGTTGAACGCGAAGGTCGATGAACTGTACGCGGCCAAGCGATTCTGGCCAGAGCCGCTGATCCAGCTCAATCCGCACTACGCCGGCGGCGGCTCGATACAGGATTTCATCGACGCCGGCGACCTGGAACCGGAATGCGCTGAAGTGTTTCGGGACCTCTCCGTCTCCGGCAGCGACCGGGATCGAACGCTCAAGCTCCGCAAGCACCAACAACAGGCGGTCGGCTATGCCCTGAGCAATCAGAGTTACGCCGTCACGACCGGCACCGGCTCGGGGAAGTCGCTGTGTTTCTTCATTCCCATCATCGACGCCGCGATCAAGGCGCGGAAAGCGGGTGACGCTCCCAGAACCCGCGCCATCGTCATTTATCCGATGAACGCGCTTGCCAACAGCCAGATGGAAGAGCTGCGGCGCTATCTCGGTGCGGGCCACCCCCATACTCCAACCTTCGCGCGATACACCGGCCAGGAAGGCGCCGACGAACGCGAGCGCATCAAGAACAACCCGCCGGACATCCTGCTCACCAACTTCATGATGCTCGAACTGCTGATGACGCGGCAGAACGATCTCGACCGGAAGGTCATCGAGAACTGCCGCGGCCTGCGGTTCGTCGTGCTCGATGAGTTGCACACCTACCGCGGGCGCCAGGGCGCGGACGTGGCGATGCTGATGCGCCGCCTCAAAGCGCGGATCGGCGATCCGAAGCACCCGCCGGTCTGCGTCGGCACATCCGCGACCATGGCAAGCGAGGGCGACACGGAAGAGAAGAACGCCGCGGTAGCCCAAGTTGCCTCGAAAATCTTCAGTGCCCGGATCGGGGCGGACGCGGTCGTTACGGAAACGCTCCGCCGTGTGACCGACGCGTCCAGGAGCGGCGAACGCGAATTGCCCGGGCTCGCGGCGGCGGTCGAGGCCGCCCTGAAGGGCAATGTCGGCCACGGGCGCACGAACGTCGATCTGGCGCAGGACGATCTGGCCATCTGGATCGAGACACGGATCGGCTTGAAGAATGTCGATCACAAGCCCGAGCGGGCGAGCCCCGTTTCGCGTGAGCGGGCTGCTGCAGCGCTGGCAGCGGATTGCGGGCTTTCCGAAGAAGACTGCGCGGTGGCTCTCCGGAACGCCCTGATCGGCTTCAGCACGCCGGAGAACTTGCGCGGTGTACCCGATGGAAACGGCGAGCCGCTATTCGCCTTCAAGCTCCATCAATTCATCGCCGGCCGCCCGCTCGGCGAGGCGGACAGGGAAGCGCTGCGGACGTTGTCGACGCGGGCGCGGATTACGGCCACGAGTTTCACCAATCACTATGAATGGGGCGACTTCAAGGGCGATCCGCAGCGACTCATGGAGCGCTGGTTCGACCTGCATCTCTATCTCGCCAACTGGGGAACGCGCCGGCTGATGATCCGGCTGCCTAAACGGCTTGTCGACCGCACCCGGCTCGACGTCTTCCTGCGCGGCGGCGATCTGGCGGAAGTCATGGAGTTGGGTGAGTATCTGATCCTCGACATTTACGACGACTGCGATCCGCCCGAATACGATGACTGGGACGACGGCTCCGGTTGGCTCGGCGCGCTGGCGCCACTGCGGGCCGAACTGATTTCTGGTGACTGGCGCCTGCCTTATCTCATCTGGCTCGCGGCAGTGGACAACGGGAGCCTGCGGGACGAAGAACGGGAGCCGATTCCGGGCATCGGCCCTCTGACCGGCGGCCTCGAAGCCTTCGCCGGCTTCTTCCGCATCGACTCCGATCTCGTGCAGGCGGCCGCCGAAGCGGCCGCCAATGCCGCAAGTCAGGCGCTTTCGTCCGAAGCTATCCGTGCCGCTGTTGCGGCCATCCCGGCAGCCGAGAAGGCGGCGTTGCTTCATCGCCTCGCCGAGGGCGACCCTCATGTGGCGGCGGAGGTTCGCAATCGTGTCCGAGAGGCTGTACCGCCGGCGGCCGGAGGCATGCAGGCGGGCCTTCGGACGGTATCCGCTCTGCGTGTCCGCGCGGCGGCGATCCGCGAGGGGCGCGAGGCCGCCGAAGTGGAACGGCGAGAGGCCGAGCGGGTGCGTCGGGAACGCGAGACGGAGGAGGCGCGGCGTGCGCGTCTTGATGTCCTCAGGCTGCGGGGGAAGGACGTGTGGCGCGAGATCGAAAGCGAGATCGAGAAGCGTAACGCCAATGGTTACGACCGTGCGACAGCCTTGCTTGTCGACTTGCGGGCATTGGCCGAGGAGGACGATGCGATGGCGACCTTCTCCGGTCACCTGAACGCGCTTCGGCTACGGCACGAACGCAAGACACGGTTGATCGAACGATTGGCCGAGTTGGATCGAACAGGATGACGCCGAATCTTGCCGGTGGCGTGAAAGATCGGCCGGCGAACCCGCTCGGGCCATCGCCGAACCGAGAGGTTCTGGCCGGCCTGGTCGAGCGTGTGACGTTCCACAATCCCGATAACGGGTTCTGCGTTCTGAGAACAAAGGCCCGGGGCCATCGCGATCTGGTCACGGTCGTCGGCCACGCTGCCATGGTCTCGGCCGGGGAGTGGATAACCGCATCGGGGGAATGGATCAACGACCGCACCCATGGTCAGCAGTTCAAGGCGCGCTTCATGCGCACCTCGGAGCCCTCGTCGATCGAGGGCATCGAGAAATACCTCGGCTCCGGCATGATCCGCGGCATCGGGCCGGTCTATGCCGGGAAGATGGTCAAGGCGTTTGGCGAGAAGGTGTTCGACATCATCGAGGCGGAGCCGGAACGGCTGCGCGAGGTAACCGGCATCGGCCGGGTGCGCGCCAAACGCATCACCGACGCCTGGGCCGAGCAGAAGGTCATCCGGGAGATCATGGTGTTCCTGCACAGCCATGGCGTCGGCACGGCGCGGGCGGTGCGGATCTACAAGACCTACGGCGTGGATGCCGTTCAGGTCATGACCGAGAACCCGTACCGCCTTGCCCGCGACATTCGCGGCATCGGGTTCAAGACCGCCGACGCGATCGCCATGAAGCTCGGCATCGAGAAAACAGCAATGATCCGGGTGCGCGCGGGGATTTCCCATGCGCTGACCGAGGCGATGGACGACGGCCATTGCGGCCTTCCCGCCGAAGAGCTTGCGCCGCTCTCCGTTGAATTGCTGGAAGTCCCGAATGAGTTGGTTCAAACCGCTCTGGACTTCGAACTGGCCGAGGGAACGGTTGTCGCGGACACGGTCGCCGGAACGCCCTGTATATTCCTTGGTGGCCTGTACCGGGCCGAACGGGCGATCGGCGAACGGTTTATGAAGATCGCGGGCGGCAGGCTCCCCTGGCCGGATATCGATGCCGCAAAGGCGCTACCGTGGGTCGAGGGAAAGACCGGCCTGTCGCTTGCGGCGAGCCAGGCCGATGCGGTTCGCCTGGCCCTGAACTCCAAGGCCATGGTCATCACCGGCGGGCCGGGCGTGGGCAAGACGACCATCGTCAACGCCATCCTGCGCATCCTGGACGCCAAGGGCGTGACCTTGCTGCTCTGCGCGCCGACCGGCCGTGCCGCCAAACGAATGACGGAGGCCACCGGGTTCGAGGCCATGACGATCCATCGGCTGCTTGAGGTCGATCCCAGGGGCGGGGGATTCAAGCGCAACGCCGACAATCCGCTCGACTGCGGGCTTCTGGTCGTCGACGAGACCTCGATGGTGGATGTCATGCTGATGCGGGCATTGCTGATGGCGGTTCCCGACGAAGCCGCTCTGTTGATCGTCGGCGACATCGACCAACTACCGTCGGTCGGTCCGGGCCAGGTGCTGGCCGACATCATCGCTTCCGGCGCGGTCCCCGTCGTGCGGCTGACCGAGGTATTCCGTCAGGCGGCGCGAAGCCGGATCGTCACCAGCGCGCACGGGATCAACCGGGGCGCCATTCCCAATCTTTCCAAACCCGAGGGCGACAGCGACTTCTACTTCGTGCAGGCGGACGATCCGGAAACCGCGGTCCCTATGATCATCGAGTTGGTAAGGACGCGCATCCCGAAGCGCTTCGGGCTCGACCCGGTGCGCGACATTCAGGTGTTGTGCCCGATGAACCGCGGCGGCGCCGGCGCCCGCTCGCTCAACATCGAGCTTCAGGCCGCCCTCAATCCCGCCGGCGAGCGCAAGGTCGAGCGCTTCGGCTGGACCTTCGCGCCCGGCGACAAGGTGATGCAGATAGAAAACGACTACGACAAGGAGGTCTATAACGGTGACATCGGCTATGTCGACGATGTCGATCCCGATGAAGGCGAACTGACCGCACGTTTCGACGGGCGCGCGCTCACCTATGGTTTCGGCGAACTCGACACCCTGGTTCCGGCATACGCCGCGACGATTCACAAGAGCCAGGGCTCGGAGTATCCCGCGGTCGTCATCCCCGTCCTGACGCAGCACTACGCGATGCTCCAGCGGAACCTGCTCTACACCGGCGTGACGCGCGGCAAGCGGCTGGTCGTGCTGGTCGGACAAAAGAAGGCGGTGGCCATTGCCGTGCGCAATGTCTCGGGACGGCGGCGCTGGTCGAAGCTCAACGAGTGGCTCGGCGAACCGAGTGTCGGCAATGCAGGCAGCGGGGTTGCTCTCTCTCTTCCGGCTGCTGACCCAGCAAGCGGCGCGCGATGGTAGTTATCGACAACCGACGGCTGATGATCAGTGGATCGTCGGCTCGCCCGTGGCGAACGTCGAGAGACCTTGCCGCCACGCCCGGTTGCAGGAGGGCACCACGATCTGGAGTTCTTTCTCGGCAGTGCGGGACAGATCCTTCAGGAGCTTGACCGTGACCGGCGGCAACCGTTGGCACGATTTTGCCCGGCAACCGCCGTGCGGGTTGTCAAAGGACCGCGTCGTTGGCGTCCATGATGGCGATGACGGCGTCGTCGAGGCTGCCCCTCGCGTTCATCAAGGTGTGTTCGAGATGGAGAAGCCGGTGGCGGAGCCCGGCGCGGTCGTCGCAGGACGGGTTGCCGGGCAGACGCATGATGGCGTTCCGCAGCTCGGCGAAGCGTTCCGCCAGATCCTTCATGTGAGCTGCAGCTTCGCGTGTGCCGGTCCGCGCTTCCGGCAGGAACCCGCCGGGATCGGGCCGGGCGGAGGACATGGTTTTGAACTCACCGGTCGTGGAGCGTGGTGTGAGGGTGTCGAACATCGGGTTCCTCCGTGGATTGCATGACAGAATGGCGGCGATTCCGGGAAAATTGCCTCCCGTACACCGCCTGAATCACCCCTGCCGTGCTGCCCTCGGCCTCTACATCTTGTTGGGTTCAATGGGTGGCTTCATCGCGAGTGGCGGACATGGCGCGGGCAGCGATGGCGGACCAGGCATTGCGGTCGAGGCCGATGCGGGCGTTGAGTCGGTCGCAGATTCGCAAGGCATCGTCGAGGCTGAGCGCCACCAGCGCCGTGGGGACGTAGCCCGGCATCGAATCGAACACGATTCGTATTTGCTGCGGCATGTTGTCGAAGTCATAAGCGGGACAAAACGCGTAGACGGGATCGTCGGGCAGCGTATGAGATGTCATGACGATATCTTCCATATGGCGGGTTGGACTGTTCGTGCCCGCGGGCGGCACAGAGGCGCAATTTCCCGGAAGCGCGCGTAGCGGGCGGAGCCAAGGGTTGGCACGCCCCCGTGCCGGATGCCGGGCGGGAGAGTGCGGGTTTACGCCGGGTTCGCATCCGCGAGCGGCCAGCGATCGAGGATGCGGCCGAGGTCGATGTATTGGGGCACGAACACACGGGTGCGCCACGAGACGATCTCGGTGGCGCACCCCATGCGCTTGAGCGCCGCGAGGTCGTTATCGGCCGGTCCTTCGATCTCGACGCGGCCGGCGCCCATCAGGCGCCGCCTTGCAAGCCGCCAGCCGTTGGCGAGATCGAAGGACGCGCCGCGGATCAGAATCGCCTCGTGCATCTCGGCCGGGCTCATGACCGGTCCGCCGGCCAGTCCGAAGGCGTCGCGGAAGGCGTGCGCCTGCTCGGGCGTCAGAACCCGGCCGAGCAGGCTTTCCCCGGCATCGGTCGCAAGCCGGCGCACCCGCATGTTCTCGCCCGGCAATCGGTCCCAGATGGGCAGCAGCAGGCCGGTGACCAGCCACAGGCGGGATTCGGTGTGGCTGGGCAGCCCCTCGATTTCCGCATCCCACAACACGCGCCAGCGATCTTCGCCGGAATCCTCCCAGTTCGAGGCGGCAAGCTCGGCCGCGGCCATGGGCTCGCGGGCGGCGGGACGGACCAGGCGGACCCGGGCCTCGACCCCGCCGTCCTCGAACATCCGCGACGGCGCGGGCAGGACCACGGCGGCGCGCTTCGAG
The DNA here is from genome assembly GCA_965261735.1 of Alphaproteobacteria bacterium. Classification (GTDB taxonomy): domain Bacteria; phylum Pseudomonadota; class Alphaproteobacteria; order SHVV01; family SHVV01. The sequence goes on along the minus strand of OZ253470.1, from coordinate 1,587,681 downwards.
CGGGTGTTGACGACGGGACGCCCGTCCCGCATGGCGAGCGCATCGTCGGCCGCCAGCGGCACGAGCCGGTCGCGGCGGACGATCTCGACAAGCTCGGTGGCGGCGCCCGAGGCTTCATGAACGTGAACCGTCTCGCGCGAGGCCACGGTGAGGGAGTCGGCCCGGATGGTCTCGACACCCTGCTCGTGGGTCCCGGCCTCGATGGCCTGTTCGATGTTGGCCTCGATGCGGGTTTCCAGCTCGGCGAACAACTCGTTCTGCTCGGCGATGGGCAGGGCCAGCAGCCGGTTGAGGAACCGGGGCATCGGCGGCAGGTCTTCCTTGAGCGAGCCTTCCCAGATCAACTTCAGCCCGGTGGCGTCCTCGAAACGGTCCATGGACCAGCCCGCAATGTTGCCGCGCCACAGCGCGATGTAGAACTGACGCAGCGCCACCTTGGCGTAGGGGCTCTCCAGATTGTCGCTGGCCCGGAACAGGGTGGCATCGCCGCCGCCCATGGCCGTCTGGCTGTCCCGCTGTCCCCGGGTGATGGCGCCCAGGCTGTCGAGACGCCGCGCGATGGTGGCAATGAACCGCCGCTCGCCCTTCACATCCGTGGTGACGGGGCGGAACAAGGGGGCCGAGGCCTGGTGCGTTCGATGGGTGCGGCCCAGTCCCTGGATCGCCTGGTCGGCCCGCCAGCCCGGCTCCAGCAGGTAATGGATACGCCGCGCAGTGTTGCCGCAGCCAAGGTCGGCGTGATAGCTGCGCCCGGTGCCGCCGGCCATGGAGAAGACGAGGATGCGTTTGTCGCCCGCCATGAAGGCGGCGGTCTCGGCGAGGTTGGCCGACGCAGGACGGTTGCGCAGCGCCAGGCGCTCGCTTGACGCATCGGCGATGCGCAGGACCCTGCGCGAGCGGCCGGTGACCTCGGCGACGGCCTTGCCGCCGAAACGGTGCAGGATCTGGTCGAGCGCCGCCTGCACCGGCGGCAACGCCGCGAGCTTCTCGATCAGAGAGTCGCGGGCAGCGACTGCTTCCTGGCACAAGACCGGGTTGCCCTCGGCGTCGGTCACGGGCCGGCTCATGAGATTGCCCTCGTCGTCGGTGAATGGCTCCTGCAACTGCACAGGGAATGCGTGCGCCAGATATTCAAGGCACGCCTCCCTCGGCGTCAGGTCGACGGAGATATCGTCCCATTCCGAGACGGGGATATCGGCGATGCGCCGGTCCAGCAAAGCCTCGCCGGTGGAGACCAGCTGGATGACGCAGGCATGACCTGCCTCGAGATCGGCCTCCACGAACCGGATCAGCGAGGGACATTTCATTGCGGTCAGGAGATGGCCGAAGAAACGCTGCTTCGCGCCCTCGAAAGCCGACAGCGCGGCGGACTTGGCGTTCTTGTTCAGGGTGGCATCGCCTTCCATGATGCCGGTGGCTTTCAGGGCGTCTTCTATATTGCGGTGGATCACCTTGAAGGCCCCGGCATAGGCGTCGTAGATGCGCCGCTGCTCGGGCGTCAGCGGATGTTCGAGCAGCTCGACCTCGACCCCGTCATAGCTGAGCGCACGGGCCTGGTAGAGCCCGAGGGCCTTCAGATCGCGGGCCACCACCTCCATCGCCGCGACCCCGCCGGCCTCCATGGCGGTGACGAAATCGGTGCGTTGCTTGAAGGGCGTCTCGCCGCCCGAATCCGCGCCGCTCCACAGGCCGAGGCGCCGCGCATAGGCAAGTCCGGGCACCGTGGTGGCACCGGTGGCGGAGACATAGAGGATGCGGGCATCCGGCAAGGCGTTCTGCAAACGCAATCCGGCGCGCCCCTGCTGCGAGGGGGCGGTATCGCCGCGCGGTCCCGCCGCCAAAGGCATGGCGGGAGTCTTCGTCCATGCCATCGGCGAGCCAGCGCACGATCTGTTCGAGGCGCGAGCGCTTTCCCTGGCGGGCGGGCGAGCGCAAGGTTGCATAGGTGGCGAACAGGATACCGGCCTCTTGTGGAATTTCGGCCCCCTGGCGGAACTTACCCAATGGGATGAGGTCGGCCTCGCTGCCGCCGACCGCGGCCCAGTCGCGGAGCGCGTCTTCCAGCAGCTTGTCGGAGGCGGACAGCCACAGCGCCCGGCGGCGGCCGCGCAGCCAGTGGTCGAGAATGATGGCGGCGACCTGGCGGCCCTTGCCGCAGCCGGTGCCGTCGCCCAGCATCCAGCCGCGCCGGAAACGCACCGGCGCGGACAGGGCTTCGCCATCGCCGGTAGCATCGGTGGCGGGTTCGGGATCAGAGTGAATTGTCTCGTCGTTTTTGCCGTCATCGCTGTTGTCATCTTCATTGTCGGCGACACGCGCGACGGTCTCCCACCCCTCGCCGATGCGGTAGTGCGCGGAAAGATGGCGCTCATGCGCCTGACCGGCGAGGATGACGCTTTCGAGCTGGGCGTCGGACAGCAGTTCGTCCGTCACGACATGCACGGGCAGCATCGGGCGGTACGACGGCACGGGATGGGGCACCGCCGCCATGGCGGCGGATTGCACCAGCGGCGTCGGATGTTCGCAGGCGCCGGGAATGCGCGCGGTCCGGGGACACCAGGGCTCGTAGACGCCGGCATGGGTGGCCTCCGGTTCGCTTACCTTGCCTTCAGGGTTGGCGGGTGAAATTTCGTAGTCGAGTTCGGCCACCGGCCCCCAATCGCGGACTTGCGGGTCTGCGGATCTGGTGTTGGGCGCGGTGGCCGCTGCCCACTTACGCGGGGCCGGCCGTGCAGCGGCATGGCCGAACAGATCGCCGGCCGGAACAAGGGCCGCGGCTATTGGCACGACCGCCTGCCGCTGCGGCACATTGGCGGCGATAGCTGCAAGCAACCCGGCAGCGGTGGGGACGGATTCCCGCGCGTCGACCGGAACGCCCTGGGCATTGGCGGGATCACGGTCGATTACGGTCAGCCGGGTATCGAAGGTCGTGCCGCGCCGTGCGTAGGCGCGCCCGTCGATGGCGTTGGAAAAGACGGTGCGCGGCGGTGGATCGAGGCGCTCGAAGGCGCGGCTCCAGGCGGTATCGCCCGGGATGCAGCCGGCCGACGTGATGGCCACCAGCCGCCCGCCCGCCGGGAGCATGGAGAAGGCGGAATGAAGATGGCGCAAATCCGCGTCATGGCGGATGCGCTGGACCCCGGGGCTCGCCGAAAAGGGCGGGTTCATCAACACCACGGTGGGACGCAGGTCCGGCAGATAATCGGCGATGGACTCGGCGTTATGACGGGTGACCGGCGAATCTGGGAACAATCGCGCAAGCAACCCGGCGCGAACGGCGGCAATCTCGTTCAGGTGCAGGGGATCCCCCGATCGCGCGTCATCGGTGCGCTTGCCGAGGGCGCATTCGGCCATGACGGCGAGCATGCCGGTGCCGGCCGAGGGTTCCAGCACGATGTCGCCGGGCCGGATGGCGGCGGCCTGCAGCGCGGCGTAGGCGAGCGGCAAGGGAGTGGAGAACTGTTGCAGGGCAAGCTGTTCCTCCGACCGCCGTGTCTGGGACGGCTCCAGCGCCGCCAGGGTCTCCAGCATGGCGAGCATGGCGGCGGCCGATCCGGGTCCGGCGCCCGCCTCGCGGCGCATGAGGCGGCCGTAGCGCTGGATGAACAGCACCATCGCGGCTTCGGCCGCTTCGTAGGCGTCCTTCCAGACCCAGGCTCCTTGCGTGTCATTGGCGCCGAAGGCCGCGCTCATGGCTTCGCGCAAGGTCTTTGGATCGAGCGCCCGGCCCACCTCCAGCTCAAGAAGCAGAGCGGTTGCCGCGGCCAGCAACGCGGCAGGCTTGGAGCGAACGCCTGTGGTATCGGCAATCGCTGGGGATGGTTGAAGCTGCTGGATGGCAGGCGGACGCGCGGGCGCGGTCGCCGCCGGTTGGGCGTCGAGCATGAATGATCTCCCAATTGGAAAGGGCGGGCCGGAACCGTGGCCCGGGCCTTACGGCTCCGTCGAAGGGCCGGGTGATGCCGGAAGCCGGTGTCCTCGCTCTCCCGGCCCCGGTTCACCCGGCCTCAGCGCAACCCGCCTCCTTGCGGGCGGGAGCACGGATATGGAGGATTACGGGCGTGCGGCCCGCGGTATCAGGCCGGTCCGATGCCGATGCGCTTGCCCCGGGGTTGGCGGACAGGAACCTGGATGAACCGAACTTTCGTCATCTTCGTTGCATTGTCCGTGTTCTTCTCTATCGGTCCTCTCGCCGATGAAATCCCTTCCGGATTCGGCCAGGGCAGTTCCAAGGCCAAGGGATTGATCCTCACGTTCGAAGACTGGCCGCCGGATGGCGTGGACACGGACCCTCTTCTCCAAAAGCTTCATTCGGCCGGGCTCAAGGCGGCGCGCAAGTTTCCGCGGTTCAGGGTTTGGGTGTTCGAGTGGGATGAATGGCAGGAGGGCCGCAGGGCGGAAAACCTGTGTATTGAACTGCTGCTGGAAGATCGAACCTCTTCCCTGTTGGAGAGCTGTGAACCGGATTACCTGCTGCATCCCGCCCGGCCGGCGGCCGGCGGCAACTAGCCGCGGTGTCATGCCGGTCCGATGTCGATGCGCTCGCCCCAGGGCTCGCGGTTCCTTGTCCCCGGCGGCGGCCCCCAGTTGCAATAAATTACAGGATAGCCAGGCTCGGCCTCGGGGTAGCTGTCGCATTCCATGTCGGTCAGGTAGAGGCAGCAGCTTGGGCGCACCCCATGCTCATGAAGCCATGCGAAGCCTGGCCGGAAATCGGTCCCGCCGCGTCCCTTGATCGTGATGCTGTCCGGTAGTTCCCCGGCGGGATACCGGGCTGCGTCCTGCAGCACCGCGTCGACCTGAAGGACATAGATGCTGTCCGGCTGCAGTTCGGCGGTGATTTCGCGGACCTCGGCCCAGAACAGGGCCAGCGTTTCGCCCGGCAGCGATCCGGAGGTGTCGATGATGATGGCGATGGCATCGATGCCCTCCGAGTGCATCGAGGGCAGATAGAGGCCGCTGTCGATGAAACGCCGGTTGGGGACGCTCCAGCTATCATCGCGGCGCGCGGCATCGGTCATGTAGCGGCGCAACAGCGACCGCCAGTCGAGGATGCTGCGATGCGCTTGCCGGATCGTCTCCTCGACGGCGCCAGGCGCGTTGCCTTGCGCCCGCGCGAGATTGGCGGCCTGGTGCATGGCTTCGTCCCACGCCTGCTCCTCGGCGGGTGTGTCCAGAGGCGATTCGCCGGACTGGCCGGTGGCGTCGCAACGCTCGTCCGCGTCCATGACCTCGCCGGTGCCGCAAGGGTCGTGGCTGGCGGGCGTCTGCCCGGATGGTTTCGAGCCCGCGCTATTGCTGCCCGATCCCGGCGCGTCCTGCTCTTGCGGACTGTTGTCATCGGTTGGATTTGGCGGAGCGCTTTGGTCTTCGTCGCCGTCACCGCATCGAGGGCCGGCAGCGCTGCCACTGTCATCCACATCGCTGGATGAAGACGCATCGCCCGGATTCTCTGCATCGTCCGGCGGTTCCGGAAGCCGGTCGTAGGCCTGTTCGGCGCTGATGGCGTCCCAGGCCTCTGCGCCGGGCGGCAGTGCAAAACCTGCGTCCCGCAGCAGGCCGTGGGTGACCAACTGCGAGGCCCGTTGCCAGCGCTCCGGGTCGCGGCTGCCCCGCCGCGTATGATGCTTCAACGCGCAGGCCAGGACCACGCGCGCCAGCGCGGTCTTGATCTGATCGGCATCGGTGTCCGCCACCCACTGGGGCGCGTAGCGGATGTCCTTGCCATCGCTGGCCAGGGTCTCGCGGGTTTCGTCGGGGCGGATCGGCAGCCTTAACGCCAGGCTGCCGAAGAAGGGCTGGTCGCGCAGCAGCGTGGTCATGCAGTCGCTGACGCGCCGGGCGGATTCCGAGCGGGCATGGGCGGCCATCAGGCTGCTTCCCTGTCCGCGGCGGCGGGCGCGAAGTAGCCCGCGAATTGCGCCGTGAGCGCATCGGCGTCGCGCTTGACCTGCCTGCGGAGGTTGGGATCGAAGCGCCCCGACGGGCGCAAGGCGTCCGGCTCGATACCGGCGAACTTGTCCTTCGCCGGGCGAAGCGGGGGGAGCCGCAAGTGTGGGAGCCTCGATGCTGGAACTGGCGCTCTCCCCGTCGCCGGTATCGTCTTGTCCGGCCATGTTCGCATCGTTGGGTTCGCGCGCGGGCATGTCCTCGGGCCTGACCAGGCCCTGGATCAGCTTGAGCTCGCCGTCGTTGCCGACGGTGGCGATGCACCCGGCGATAGCGATGTCCTCGCGCCGGTAGACCGCGCGGGCGTCGATCGCGGCCTCGATCTCGTCCAGGCGCGTCTCGTTGGCATCGGCTTCCTCGACCAATTCTTCGGTCCAGCCGTCGTCGTCCATGTTGGCGAGTTCGTCGTTGCGGGTCCTCAAACGTTCGATCTCGGCCTTCTCCCCGTCTGTCGGCTCGGCCGGTTGCGGACGCACCCGCCCGAAGCTCGCGGTGGCGCTCCAGTCCACGTCGAGCCGCGCCTCGGCCCATTTCCAGCGCGTCTCCAGTTCCCTCGCCGCGACCTGGAGGCTGTCCATGGCGAGCTTGTTCAAGAGTTCGGGATCGTCGAACCAGATCCCCCGCTCGTCCTCCTCGGCGAACAGATCGCGATCGATCCTGCCGCCCGCCGCCTCGTAAGCCTCGATGCCGACGAAACGCGCGATGGCGGACGTGGCCGGAACCCGGTCCTCGGTCAGCAGGCGCTTGATCTGCCAGGCGCCGGGACGGTAGCCCTGTTGGCTCACCGCCGCCCAGACCGCGTTCTGGCGCGCATGATCCGTGGTGACGGCGAAGGCCATCAATGTGTCCAGATCGATTTCGCCTGCTCGGTAGGCCTCGAGCAGCACTGGTGCGGCGTTGCCGAGCCGCAGGCGCTTCTCCACGGTGCGCTCCGAGACCCCGAAACGCGCCGCGATGGCGCCCGCCGTGCTGCCCGCATCGGCCAGGCGGCGGAATGCCTCGACCTGATCGGCCGTGTGCATGGCGGCGCGGACACTGTTCTCGGCCAGCGAAACTTCTTCGGCCGCCACGATGCTTCCGATCATGCGGCAGGGCACGGGGTGGTCCTCGTCCAGCGCGCCTTCGGCGGCCAGCGCCTGCATCACGGCAAGCCGCCGTCCGCCGGCGATCACCGCGTAGCGCACGACATAATCGGTGCCGGGTTCCATGGCGCGGGCAATCAGGTTCTCGAGCAACCCGTGGGCAGCGATCGAGGCCTTGAGCTCGGTGAAGGCTGAAGCATCGGCCGGCGTCTTGCGCACATTGCCGGGCGAGAGTTCGAGTTGGGACAGCGGGATGTCGCGGATATCGCGTTCGGGGTCGTGCATGTCGGTCTCCGGGATTGCGTGAATGCGGAACCGGGCGGGGACACCCTCTTCGGCATCCGCCCTCGCCCGCCTTCGGCTCAAGCTCTGGCTCTCACCGGCGTAACGGAACCGGATGGAGCCGGAACGGCTGGACCGTGCAAGGACAGTTGAATCGATCGCCGCCGTTCCAGCGCCGGGCAGGTCGCCATGGGCAGGCGCGGTGCTGGTTCGATACTCGCCACGAGCCGTCGGGCTGGCGGCAGCCGCTGCCGTGGGCTTGCCCGGTGCGCCCGCCGGCGGTCGCGGTGAGTTGGTATTCCCTGCAGTAGATTCCGGCGGCCGATCTGTAGGTGCGGGTCGGTGTAATCGCCCCTGCGTTATCGGTGTTGCGATTGCGCCAGCGCAAGGGCACCACGCTTGGACCGGTCTCCAGCGCCGCTTGCCGTGTGCGGGCCGCACACAGCTTGTCGAGCGAGGCGCCGATCCCGCTACCGGGAAACAGCCCCGCCATGGTTCCAGCTACCATGGCCGCGATCCCGTGCTTGCCGCTTCCGGCTGTGGACCTGGGCCCCCCCCCCCCGGCGATGTCGCCGAGCCCGCGCGCCGTCCATCCGCTTCACCCCATGATCGCCGGTCATGTAACCGGCGAGAAACAGCGCCGCGATTACCGCGATCGCCGTCCCGATCGCCGCCGTCTTCGAATGGGTCAATCGAGGGCTCCCGGCGGGGCGGCGAGAGCCGTTCTCTCGCCCTCGTTCCCGCCGCCCGAAAGGCCCCGGCCTCATTCTCTCGCCGGCGCGCCAGGTTCTGGCGGAGGCAGTGCGCCCGTAGTGTAACTTTCTGCTTGTGGACCGCTGCCCGGATCGACGCCCGGGTCTGCCGAGGCTCAGGTTTTAACCTTCGGGATGTCTTCCCAACGGGTTGTGTAGTTGGGCGAGCGGAACGCGCTGCTCGATCGCCAGGCCGCGGCCTGCGCCGCGGGGCCGAATTGGATCGCTCCCGGCCCCAGCCGGTCGTTGATGGCGTCGAACGCTTCGATCAGCTTGTCGTCCCTTGGATCCTGCGTATCGAATAGCGAGATTGGCGCCCGGCCGGCTTCTACGAGGTCGAGCAGCATCACCCCGGCGCGTTTGTACGCCAGCCCCTCGCGGTAGATGTGCTTCAGAGCGGCCAGCGCGGCTCGCACGACATGCTTCGTGTTATTGGTCGCGGGCGACAGTGCTTCCGAGCAGGAGGGAGCGTGGTGCGGGCTCTTGCCGAAACGGTTGGTCTCGATGAACACGCTCACCGAGGTTGAGACGAGATTGGCCCTGCGGATCGATCGTGCCGCATCGGTCGCGAACATGGCGATCGCATTGGTCAACTCGTCGTAGTCGCGCACTTCCGTGCCGAAGGATCGCGAAACCATCGTCGTTTGCTTGGGCTGGGGCATGTCGTCGAAGCCTATACAGTCTTCGCCGCGCAATTCCCGCACCGTCTTCAGCCCGCCGACGCCCTGCGCACCCAGCCATCGGGACGGCTCGTCAGATCGAGGGCCGTCATGACACCGTTGCGGTTGAGTTTCTTGGCGTACTGCCTGCCGATGCCCCAGACATCGCCGACTTCCGTTGACGCCAGCGCCTTGTCGCGCCAGCGCGTTCCGGTGAGATCGAGAACGCCGTCCGTTTTGGCGGAGGTCTTCGCGAGGCGGTTGGCGATCTTGGCAAGGGTCTTGGTCTCGGCGATGCCGATGCTGATCGGCAGCCCGGTCCATTGCCGCACGGTGCGTTTCAGGTCCTGGCAGAATGCCGTGAGCTCTTGCGGTATTCCCGCGAGACCGCCGGGACCAGTTCCCCGAAGACCTGCATCACCCGGTTGCTCATGTCGGTATAGAACTGGAGGTTGCCGCTGATGACGGCAATGCTATGCCTCTCGATGAGGTCTTTCGCCTGGAACGCCGGCTGCGCCATCTTGACGCCGAGCGCCTTCGCCTCGTCGCTGCGCGCGACGATGCAGCCGTCGTTCGACGACAGGACCACGGCGGGACGGCCTTCGAGGGCTGGCCGGAAGACCCGCTCGCAGGAGACGAAGAAGTTATTGCAATCGGCCAGTCCGTAGATGCTCATGGCAGGCTCCGCACCACCCCGGCGACGACGCCCCAGACGTGGGCCTCCTCGCCATCGAGGGCGGCGAACGGACGGGTGGTCAACTCGCCCACGATTACCGCGATGACGATGGAACCCGTGCCTGGCGTACGTGAACGGTCGACGATCAGGGTATCGCCGGCAAGGATCCCGTGTTCGGCCATGCCGCCGCCCTCGACCGTGACAAAGAATGTCGCCGCAGGACGCTTTATGAAATGATCGTCGAGGCTAAGACTCGTCGTGGGGGTGACTACGGTGAACATCAGGCAATGGCCTGTAAATTTCCCTTATCGGCGCCGGCGGCGATTAACTTGGTTTGGCGGTAGAATACATCCAGCACATCGGTTCAAGTAGAACGACGTGAAAAGGGAAACGGCAAGCTGGCGTGTAACAGTGGAAATCAGTTGCACCAGCCGGGCCACGCGACAGTATAAGAGGCTTGAAATGCGAGGTTCAGGAAATGGCTATCGATGAGACCGGATTCACAAAAGGTCTGGTGAGAAAATTGAACGCGCTTCGAAAATCTGTCGGCGACGACCTCGCCGAAGAGGTCTTCGCAAGGTGGCTGGCGCGGGAGGCTGCCTCACAAGCCAAGAGCAAGCCAGATCCCGTGGCGATGAAGATCGTTGAGGCTCTCGCGGGCTTTGAGAATGACCCGAAGTTCAAACTCGGCAATCATGGGTACACATTACGCCGCGCCAAAGGCAAGGGTGCGTCGGGCTTCATCGCATACAAGAATGAAAAGGCGGATAAAGCGTGGACCCCGTCTTCTGAAGTTGAGGAGCCCAATCGATGACCGCCTTTGATGACCGCAAAACAGCCGCCGAAGCCAAGTTCGCGCATGATCAGGAGTTCCAGTTCAAGACCATCGCGCGGCGCAACAAGCTGCTCGGCCTGTGGGCAGCGGAGCAAATGGGCATTTCAGGCGCGGATGCCGAAGCCTACGCCAAGCAGGTCGTGATCGCCGATTTTGAAGAGCCGGGAGATGCCGATGTGTTGCGGAAGGTGCTCGGCGACCTGACCGACAAAGGGATCGCAACGGACGAGCACAAAGTGCGTCACGAGATGACCCGCCTGCTCGAGGAAGCCAAAACGCAGGTTTCGATCGAATAGAACGCGATCATTATCAACAGGCTGGCACCGCGGGATCCCGGTGCGTCAGCAACGCAAAGCTATGCAACTTCTGCAGCATAGATTGGTAGTTTCTCTGAACCACACCGACAGTGAGATTCGGGACATGACCATCGGTCAAGCCGCATAGCTGAAGAACGACCTGATCCGGATTTCGGAGGCAATGTTAGGTCAAGGCTAGTTACAATAGTTGGAGGTCACCAGCCCAGCAGCCCACCTGAAGGGCAAGCATTGCTACGCCTTTCGTCGCCTTCAGCGGTCAGGGTATCGATGTTGTCATTGCCAATACACGACCGAAGTCGGCCTTTGAAGAGGCTGTCAAGGTCATAGACGAAATGAGCCCTCTTCCCTAGCGCTTGCCAGAGCTTCAGGTAGTGGGTTACTTCCTCTACGCCCCCACATTCGATGATGCAGCTACCGGCAGCTGCGGCCGAGACGCCGCGTGCCTCCATTAGAGACTCGATCATCAGCGCGTCGTGGTGCCCTTCCACGAATATGGGATCGTCCGAGAAGAAGAGCTGTTTGTGGTGCGCGTTCAGTCGCCCGGTCGCGACCAACTCCGAAGCCACGTCGGGGCTCCTACGGACAACCTGCCTGGGGACGGAATATTAGAGATCGAACGATATCACGGACTTGACGTCATCGTGCGACCGCAAAACCAGTATGAACGGCGAGTGCGTGATCAGGAAGACGATTTTCGCGGTTCCGCTCGCATCCTGCTTTTGGGTAACCTTGCGCACCTCCTGCATGAAGAACGTTTGATACTGCGGATGCAAATTGAGTTCCGGCTCATCGACGATCAGGTAGTCGTGCCGCTCATCGTACAAGTGCGTGAGAAGAACCAAGAGCTCCTTAATGCCGTGACACTCGTCACGATCTAGGCGATAAGACTCTCCACTTTTCCGCATCGCCGCCTTCGGCACGAGGCTACCGGAATCCCAGTCCAGCACTACGTCGCGGTCGAAGAGAGGGCTCAGCGTCGCTTCAACGCGGATGCGGAGGTCCAGTCTGTCTTCAAGCAACAGAAAGGTATCGACGCCCGATCCTTCCCCGCCCGCCTGGCGCAGGTGCTCGAAGCTGCTCTTCGGGTATCCAGCGGCGAAGTGGTCACCATACGAGCGTCCGAGCTGCCCTGGATTTGCCATCTCCCGCAGCCGGTCCGTGCCCAGCAACTTAGCCTTGAATGACTGATCCTTGCCTATCCGGTTTACACCCACACCCACTAGGGCTAGAATGGGCGCAACCCGGATATAGGGGAGCGCGCCATGGATGTTCTCGACCGCGCCGATCTCCCATTCCCGCATTCGCTACCCGAGTTCCAGCGACTTTTCCCCGATGATGCGGCCTGCGCCGCCTACCTGGAGAAAGCCCGCTGGGGAGACGGCTTTGCCTGCCCGCACTGCGGCACGGCGGGAGAGCCGTTCCACTTTGAAAACCGCCCTGGCGTCCTGCGCTGCCGCAAGTGCCGCCAGAACACCGGGCTGACGGTGGGAACAGTGATGGAGCGTAGCCACACTCCGCTGAACGTCTGGTTCTGGGCCGCTTATCTGGTCGCCAGTCAGACGCCCGGCATGTCCGCCGTGCAGTTTCAGCGGCAACTTGGTCTTTCGCGCTACGAGACGGCCTTTCAAATTCTCCACAAGCTCCGCTCGGGCATGGTGCGGCCCAACCAAGACAGGATCGGTGGACAGCCCAAGAACCATGTTGAGGTGGACGAAACCTGGGTTGGCGGGCGAACGCGTGGGGAAGGCCGTGGTGTTCACCACAAGGTTCCCGTCTCCTGTGCCATCGAGGTGCGTCATCGAAAGCCGGGCACCAAGCTCGACAACCGGAAAGACGGACGCTATGCCGGACGCGTTCGGCTCGCCGTCGTGCTCGACCGTAGCGCCGAGTCGCTCTGTGGGTTCGTCGAGAGCACCGTCGCGCCGCGATCGCTGATCGTTACTGACGATTGGAGCGGCTATGCTGGCCTCGGTAAGCGCGGCTATGAGCACTTCGCTGTTGCCGAGTGTGGTGATCCAGAGGTTGCCGAGCAATACCTGCCGATCATCCATCTGGTTTTCGCCAACCTGAAGACGTGGCTGATCGGTATCCACCACGGCGTTAGCCACCAGCACCTACAAGCCTACCTCAACGAGTTCACCTTCCGCTTCAACAGGCGGTTCTACCCGTTCAACGCCTTCCGCTCATTGCTCGGCATCGCGGGCGACACCTCTGCTCCAACCTATGCCGAGCTTTACTCGGGAGAGTGGCGGCACCCTACATGTAGCGGTCATGGGCGTTAACCGGATAGGCAAGGACTGATCCTCGAAGTGACGTAGCAGTCGCTCCGCAACCGGACGCTGGGCGTAGTGTCCAAGATGATGAACCTGGCCGAAGCCTGGGGCCTGCGGCCGGACCGCTCCAATCCCTGCTACCACATCCGCAAGTACAAGGAGCGCAAGCGCGAGCGGTTCCTGACGGCGGAAGAGCTGGCGCGTCTGGGCGGGGCCTTGGACGAGGAGGAGTCCTTTGCCCCTTCGGCGGTGACGGCGTTCCGGCTGCTGCTCTACACCGGGGCGCGTCTGATGGAGATTCAGACCCTGAAGTGGGAGCATATCCGGGGAGACCGCATCCACCTGCCTGATTCCAAGACCGGCGCCAAGACGATCCCCCTCAACCGGCCTGCGCTCGAGGTGCTGGCTACTGCCAAGCGGGTCGAGGGTAATCCCTATGTCATCACCGGGACCGCCGAAGGCGCGCATCTGACCGATCTGCAGAAGCCGTGGCGGCGGGTGCGCAAGGCGGCCGGGCTCGGCGATGTGCGCATCCACGATCTCCGACACACGTTTGCCTCGGAGGCGGTGATGGGGGGCGAGAGCTTGCCGATGGTTGGGAGAATCCTCGGCCACACCCAGGCCCAGACCACCGCGCGCTACGCCCATCTCGCCGACGATCCCCTGCAGAAAGCATCGGAGCGCATCGCATCGTCTCTCAAGCAGGCCATGGACGGATAGGACGCCGGGCGCTCCAGTTCCAATAGTCGCCGAAGGTGGCGGGCAGAAGTAAACGCACCGGCCAAGCAAGGGAATCTTCGCTTTGCCCATCATGTCTCGCAACGTGCTCCACGGACCAACCTTTACGCTGCGGGAGTTCGGGCGACATGACCCCATGCGATATCGCCGCTGCTCGGCGGCTACGAGCTTCGAGCGTTCAGATGAGCAATTGTGGGGATACTGATGTCGCCGGCTCAGTCTCGCTTTCGTCGCGTCTCGGGCACGGACCCGCTCCTTCGCCGGATGGTTCCAGCCCGACTGTAGGCGAAGGCAGTGCTGTGCGGTGATTGAAACAGCGTGACGCCGCGGCGTTTAAGAAACGGGGTCAGGGCAAGCCCGGCGGCAAAACCGCCCAGATGGGCAAGGATTGCGACGCCCCCCTGAGCCTTCATCGCCGCCGGCAGAGCTATAATCTGTTCGACGAACCACAGGCCGAGCACCACGAAGGCAGGCACACTGATCGTGCCGATGAAGATGAAAAACCAATAAAATACGCGGATGTTGGCGCGGGGCCAGATCAGGATATAGGCAGCGATCACGCCGCTAATAGCACCGGAAGCACCAACCAGGGGAACTTGGCTGGCCGGGTTCAACCCTGCATGGGCGAGCGTTCCAACGCAGCCGCATATCAAGTAGAAGAGCAGGTAGCGGAACCGCCCCATGGCATCCTCGACGTTGTCGCCGTAAAGCCAGAGGAACCACATGTTGCCTACTAGGTGCATCAGCCCACCATGCGAGAACATACTGGTGAACAGCGTGGCCGTAGAGGGAACCCGCGACAGTTCGCTGACTAATTCGGCCTCTCCAAAGAACACGGCTGGAATGAAGCCGAAGCTCAGCGCATAGGCTTGCCCTTCATACGGTCCCAGCGGGAGTTGAACCAGCACATAAACCGCCGTGCTGATGCCAATGATGGCGAGCGTTGCCAGTGGTAGACCGTGATGGCGAGGGTTGTCGTCTCGATAGGGAAAGAACACGTGGTTGACCTGCTCCCATTCGTTAGGGAATTTTATACGATAGTGCCTTGAGGGGATTCAGGCTGAGTCGCCATGTCGTGCCATAGGGAGGAGATCATATGGCACAGAAGCAGATGCTCATGGTTATGAAGCGCCTGCTGCCAGCGCTCCTGGCCGTGGTGGTGGTGCTGTCGCTGTCGTTCGTCCACGTTGGGCTTGGCGCGGACAGGGAGGGTGTCGGGTTCAAGATCACGCTCGGGAGCGGGAAGCACCCAGTCTCAAGCGAGTTTTACTCTTACAAGCAGGACGGCCCCTGGCGCGACGAAGTGACCTGGGGCACCGGCGGTCATCCGTTGTCGCGGCGGCAGTACAGGTACGATCCATTTCCCAACGACCGGAGGTTCGATCCACTGCCAGGGCCCGTCGACGATCCGTTTTCATTGCGGTGTCGGCCGTAACGAAGAAGCTATGGCCGGACCACGACCGGCATGGCCGCTCGGCACTATCCGATATAAATCCCTGAATAAAGTGACGCACGGTCAGTAGCGGTGGCCTGTTAGGCTCTCACTCATGTCCCACAGTCGCCGACCGACTTCCTCATCGTGAGAGGCGGGTGAACTCGCAGTCGCGCGGCACTCGTCGAAATAGCGGCCAGACACGCCCGCTACATCGGCGCTCGTCGCAAGATGGACACTGGTGCGTGCGCCGGCCTCGGTGTCGATCGCAGACAACCGCATCGCAGCTTTTAGCGCCGCGACGAAGAGCCAGCCATTGTTGTGGCCGAACCTGCTGGCGACGAAACCGGGGTGTAGGCAGTTCACCGTGACCGACCTATCCACTAGCAGCGCCGCGAGGCGATAGGTGAAGAGAATGTTGGCGAGCTTACTCCGCCGGTAGGTGCGCCAACCGCTATAGCGCTTCCTCCCTTGCGGGTCCTCCAGGTCCATCCGCGCGCCGCGATGGGCCTCGGAGGCGACATTGACGATGCGCCCGCCGCCGTTCGCCTGCAGACGCTCTAGCAACAGCCCGGTCAGCAGAAAATAGCCTAGATGGTTGAGCGCGAAAGTCATCTCGATCCCGTCGACGCTCTCGCGACGGTCGGTGAAAACGGCGCCCACGTTGTTGACGAGAACATCGATCGCCGCGCTGCCCGCGGTAAGGCGCTCCACCAGTGCTCGGATCTCGGCTTGGCTAGAGAGATCGGCCTGCTCGAAGCGCACCCGGCCGTTGCGCGAAGGCCGCCGGATCGCCTCGCAGACCTCCGCGCCCTTGTCCGCGGTCCGCCCGACGAGTACGACTTCGGCCCCCCTCTCCGCCAGTACCCGTGCCGTGACTCGGCCGATTCCGTCCGTGGCGCCGGTGACGATGCACAGCTTGCCGTCCATCACCCGTCCCTTCTTCGACCGTTCCTGACGACGACCCTACATCGGACAACCATTCGAAGGCTCTTGCTTCGATCGATTTCTTCGTCTTGCCGACCGCCACGTTCCGGCTTCTCATGGTCTTCATCGTTTTGCACCACGAACGCAGGCAGAGCGTTCACTTTGGCGTGACGGCACACCCGACGGCAGCATGGGTGGTGGGAATCGCGTCGGTTGTCATCGGCGTGACGGGCCGCTATTGGGCATGATTCACCGAGCTCTTGCGCCAGACCGTGGCGAGCCACGGCTGCTGCGCCCGCGGCCGGCCCGGCGGGCGATAATAGTGGTGTAGTTCCAGAAAGCCCGCGGCGGTGACGTAGGCGCGCCACGTTTCGAGATCATGGAAGCAGCCGTAGCGCCCACCGGCCCAGCCTTCCTCGTTGTCGCCCCGCGGGTTCGAGCAGAACAGGACACCGCTGGGTTTGAGGGTCGCGGCGAGGTCGCCAAGGACCCGGGCCAGCTGGCTGCTCGGCACGTGGAACAGCGAGGCATTTGCGAAGATCCCGTCGAAGCGGGCGGATGGCAGGTCAAGCGCGAGAAAGTCTTGGTGCAGCACCTCACAATCCGTCTTGGCGCGCGCCATGGCGGCGAGCTCGGCCGATCCGTCGAGGCCGAGCGCCTCGTGGCCGAGCGCGGTGAACCGGCGGAGATCCCGGCCGGGCCCGCAGCCTAGATCGAGAATGATGTGGGGCGCCGCGCCTTCGATTGCTTCGAGCAGGGCCGCGATGTTCTGGCTGACGTCGTGGTCGGCCGTGCCGCGACGGTAAGCCGCTGCCATACGGTCATATTCCGCGATGGTAATGGCCGCGACTTTTTGCGCCTGCACCGCGTTTTGCACCGGAGTGGGCTCGCTCATCGCGCGAGAATGCCATCGGGGATCGGCGAGCACCACCGATGTTGCATCGCCTCGACCAAAGCGCCCTCCTTGCAGCGTGGCGGCGGATGGGTCGCCTTGTCCATGATCTCCAGATCGCGCAACCACGGGCCTCCCTGTCCAGCCAGGGGTCCGTCGTCTCGTCGCGCCGGACGGCCCAGTTGACGACAGCCATGGCGCCCGTGATCATGAGGCACTTGAGATCGCGCTGGCCCATCTTCGATATCCTGCCGAGCCGCGGTTTGCCTCCTCGATCTTGAGCAGCAGATCTGCCAGCGCATTCTCATCGGGAACGAAGACGCGACCCGACGATCCCGGCTCGTGGGCAAGAGCTTCGAATGAAAGCGTCCGTGCAGTCGAAACCGGCCGAACGGAAGACCGACCCGACCAGAACTCATGCACGGCAAGAACGACCAGCTCAAGGGCGATGATCTCGCGAAGCCGGTGGAAATAGAAAGCCTCCGTCTTGCGGTTCAGACCACATAGACGCGCTGCCGTTCGTGCTGTCGTGCCGGCAACAAAATGCGCGATCAAACGATCCTGTTCTCTGATAACTTCCAAACTTGGTTGTCTGGGACAGTCAGGTCGTGTCCCAGGACGTGGTGTAGGAGTTGTTGGAGCCTCTGTTAGCTGTGGGTAGGCGGCTTGCCGTAGCGACCGCCGAGAGTCTGGCGTAGGCAAGCCGGCTATCCACAGCGGAGGCCATCGCGGTTCCGGTTTAGGGTTGGGCTAGCAGGCTGCTGAAAAAGTCCTCGCCTTTGCAGTTGTGACATGATTCTGTGATTCCTTCGAGTGATGGAGGATGGCATGCGGGGTCGAGATCAAAGCAGTGGCAATTTATTCAGCTACGTAGACTTGGAAGAGCGTGTTCCGGATGATCATCCGCTGCGTCTGATCCGTGAGATCGTGAACGACGTATTGGGGTCTCTATCTTCGGAGTTCGAGACGCTTTATTCCCACATGGGTCGCCCATCGATCCCGCCGGAGAAGCTTCTTCGAGCGTTACTGTTGCAAGCGTTTTATTCGATCCGCTCGGAGCGTCAGCTGATGGAGCAGCTAAACTTCAACATGCTGTTTTGCTGGTTTGTGGGGCTTGGGCTGGACGATGGCGTGTGGGACGCCAGCGCGTTCTGCCACAACCGGGACCGTCTTCTGGAGGCGGAGGTTTCGGGGCAGCTGCTTGCGGGGGTTATCCAGCACCACAAGGTAGGGGGACTATTGAGCCGGGATCATTTTTCGGTAGACGGAACATTGATCGAGGCCTGGGCGTCGATGAAGAGCTTTCGTCCCAAAGGTGAGGACGATGGCGACGGGGGATCGGGGCGCAACGCCGCGCGGGATTTTCATGGCGAGAAACGCTCGAACGCGACCCATGCAAGCACCACTGATCCGGACGCCCGGCTTTATCGCAAGGGTAATGGCCGGGAAAGCAAGCTGTGTTACATGGGCCATGCGCTGACGGAGAACCGCCATGGTCTGGCAGTCGGCGGCGGCGTGACCATTGCGTCGGGCACGGCGGAACGCGAAGCCGCCCTTGATCTGATCGACAGGCATCGCCCGGTGGAGAGTAGAGGCGGGCGGCGTCGGATCACGGTGGGCGGGGACAAGGGTTTTGACGTCGCGGATTTTGTCGAGGAACTGCGGCACCGCAAGGTGACCCCCCATATCGCCGTCCAGGACCACGTCACCAAGACCGGCAAGCGGCGCAAGACCAAGATAGACGGGCGCACGACGCGCCATCCCGGTTACGGCGTCAGCCAACGTTGCCGCAAGCGCATCGAGGAGGTCTTCGGCTGGGTCAAGACGAGCGCGGGATTGAGCAAGACCAAATTCCGGGGCCGCCACCGGGTCGACGCTTCGTTCACCCTGGCCTTGGCCGCCTACAACCTCGTCCGACTACCCAGACTGCTGGCGGAGGCGCCAACATGACGGGCGATACCGGCACGCCGCTGACCGCAAAGTGGCAGATCATCGAACTGGACGAAGCCCAGGGCATCGGATCGGTCGAGATTGAAGACGGTTTCACCCTAAGACACGAAATCTCATTTCATTTCGGCGATGAATCCGAGTTCAAGGCCCGGCAATGATGACTTTTTCAGCACCCTGCTAGGACATCGCGAATCTCGATAAAATCGATGCTTGCCTATCCGGTTAACGCCCATGACCGCTACATGTAGGGTGCCGCCACTCTCCCGAGTAAAGCTCGGCATAGGTTGGAGCAGAGGTGTCGCCCGCGATGCCGAGCAATGAGCGGAAGGCGTTGAACGGGTAGAACCGCCTGTTGAAGCGGAAGGTGAACTCGTTGAGGTAGGCTTGTAGGTGCTGGTGGCTAACGCCGTGGTGGATATCGATCAGCCACGTCTTCAGGTTGGCGAAAACCAGATGGATGATCGGCAGGTATTGCTCGGCAACCTCTGGATCACCACACTCGGCAACAGCGAAGTGCTCATAGCCGCGCTTACCGAGGCCAGCATAGCCGCTCCAATCGTCAGTAACGATCAGCGATCGCGGCGCGACGGTGCTCTCGACGAACCCACAGAGCGACTCGGCGCTACGGTCGAGCACGACGGCGAGCCGAACGCGTCCGGCATAGCGTCCGTCTTTCCGGTTGTCGAGCTTGGTGCCCGGCTTTCGATGACGCACCTCGATGGCACAGGAGACGGGAACCTTGTGGTGAACACCACGGCCTTCCCCACGCGTTCGCCCGCCAACCCAGGTTTCGTCCACCTCAACATGGTTCTTGGGCTGTCCACCGATCCTGTCTTGGTTGGGCCGCACCATGCCCGAGCGGAGCTTGTGGAGAATTTGAAAGGCCGTCTCGTAGCGCGAAAGACCAAGTTGCCGCTGAAACTGCACGGCGGACATGCCGGGCGTCTGACTGGCGACCAGATAAGCGGCCCAGAACCAGACGTTCAGCGGAGTGTGGCTACGCTCCATCACTGTTCCCACCGTCAGCCCGGTGTTCTGGCGGCACTTGCGGCAGCGCAGGACGCCAGGGCGGTTTTCAAAGTGGAACGGCTCTCCCGCCGTGCCGCAGTGCGGGCAGGCAAAGCCGTCTCCCCAGCGGGCTTTCTCCAGGTAGGCGGCGCAGGCCGCATCATCGGGGAAAAGTCGCTGGAACTCGGGTAGCGAATGCGGGAATGGGAGATCGGCGCGGTCGAGAACATCCATGGCGCGCTCCCCTATATCCGGGTTGCGCCCATTCTAGCCCTAGTGGGTGTGGGTGTAAACCGGATAGGAAAGGGAGAATGTTCTCGAGTGGAAGGAGAACGAAAGCTTCAGATTGTCACTCGAAGGACTACCGGCTTTTGTCAAAGAAGCAAGTGGAGGATGGCGGCTCGAAAGTCTGGGCACCAACCGAACCAGCGCCACCACCTTTATCGACATGCAGACCCGATACTGGCCCGTCGGCGCATTGATCGAGAAACTCATGCTCGGCCCTAAATTTGGAAAGACCGTTGAGGGCGTTCAGGGGGAGTTCAAAGCGTACGTCGAGGAGAGTGTTGTCACGGAAGAGGTTGCCTAATCGCGGAGCCCAACGTCGCGGCGCGAGATCAGGCGCCACGCCTTGTTTTGGTTGCGGGAAAGATTTGAACCTGCGACGTCGCCGGTCAAGCATAGGGTCGCGAGCGGCCATCCGCCGAGTTCCACGCGATGTCCGTTTCACCCTCTGAGGGGTACGACCAGCCTTCAAAACGAAACGCGCATGTCCCCCGAAAAACGGCGGTGGTTACATTGGTGGTTACAGCTGCGTGCCTCCACCGCCGTTCACGAGATTTCACCAGAATCAACGCCGTCACAAATCCCCTTACTGCTTGGACCACGCCAGGGACTGCGTCCTCCGGCGCATTCCGGCGCACTGCAATGAACTAGCGCTCGTTCCCGCGACGGCGTAGTTTCCGGGTTGCCAAGGTTGGGGTCGTGGGCTCGAATCCCATCGCCCGCCCCAGACTTCCCAGAGGGTGAGATGACCGCGAGTCCCGCACCACAGCTTCCCCGCCGATGCGGAGGGGTCGGGGACGCTGCCCGCATCGTACGGCTATGATCTGGCCATCTTCGAGCGCGAGAAGTCAGGCTGGTGTTCCGCCCAACGATCGAGATTGGCGGCAACTTCCGTTCTTTGGGGCTAGCACGACCGCCAGCGAAAGGACTCACTCATAGCTAGAACCACCCGCGACGATTCCAGAGGCGCCTTCAAAGGCGGTGACTGGAAAGAGCGTTTGAACACGGCCACGAAAGCCAAGCAGGCGGCGCTGGAGAAGTTTCGAGCCCGCCCGTCGCACGATGATCCGATCGCCGTCGAACAGCGGGCGGCCCGCTTGGCCACAAGCGTCGCCCGGAAGGCCCGCATTGCCGAACGCAAAGCGGCGCGCGCGGCCGAGGACGCCCGATTGGCGGTCGAGAACGCCGCACGGGAAGCCGAAGAATCCCGCCAAGCCGCTGGGCTGGCCGCCGCGCAAGCTGCCGCCGCCGCCGCCGCGGAAGCTGAGCAGGCGGCCCAAGCTATCGAACTGAAAGCGCAGCAAAAAGCGGCCCGCGATATTCGATACGCGAAGCGCAAGGCACGGCGTTAAGTAGTGCTGCGGCGCTCGCCGCACCCGCCCGCACAAGGCTAGACAAGCTTCCTACGGCAATCAGGCCGCCCAGCGTGCCCTCTTGCGCCCCTGCTCTTTCAGAAGTTTCTTCCGAATTCGCATGGACTTCGGTGTCACTTCAACCAGTTCATCGTCATTGATGAATTCAAGCGCGTATTCGAGGGTCGTCTGGATCGGCGGCGTCAGCAAAATATTCTCGTCGCTTCCAGCCGCGCGAATATTGGTCAACTGCTTGGCCTTCGTCGGGTTCACGACCAGATCGTTGGTCCGCGCATGCTGGCCCACCACCATACCCTCATAGACTTCCGCGCCCGGGGAGATGAAAAGGCGCCCCCGCTCCTGTAGATTGAAGAGCGCGAAAGCAAGGGCCTTGCCGCCCGCCATCGAGACCAGGACGCCACTGGTGCGGCGACCGAGAGTGGCCTCCACCCTGGCACCGTAGTGATCGAAGGCGTGGTACATGAGGCCCGTCCCGGACGTCGTCGTCAGAAACTCGGATCGAAATCCGATCAGGCCGCGTGTCGGGCTCAAATATTCGAGTCGCGTGCGGCCCCTGCCGTCCGAGCGCATGTCGCGCAACTTGCTGCGGCGCTCGCCCAGCATTCTCATGACGGCACCCTGGTGCTCGTCTTCAATGTCGAGAGTCACGGTCTGCCACGGTTCCAGAATTTTTCCGTCGACTTCTTTCACAATCACCTCGGGGCGCGAGATCGCGAGCTCGTACCCCTCGCGGCGCATGGTCTCGATGAGAATGCCGAGGTGCAGCTCGCCCCGGCCGGAAACCTTGAACTTGTCTGGGTCGGCGGTCGGCTCGACCCGCAGCGCGACATTGTGGATGAGCTCTTGCGCGAGCCGCTCGCCCAAATTACGGCTGGTGACGAAACGACCCTCTCGGCCGGCGAACGGCGAGTCGTTCACCTGAAACGTCATCGTGATGGTCGGTTCATCGACCACGAGGGCAGGAAGGGGTTCGACCCTATCGGGGGCGCAGACGGTGTCGGAAATGTGCAATTCGTCGAGCCCGGTGAAGGCGACGATCTGCCCCGCGCAAGCTTCGTCCCACTCGATTCGCTCAAGTCCGTAAAATCCAAAGATTTGCAGGATGCGCTCGGTTCGAGTCGCACCGCTGGCGCCGATCACCGTGACGGCCGAGTTGTTCGCGATGCGTCCGCGCTGTACGCGTCCGATTCCAATGACGCCGACATAACTCGAGTAAGCGAGGGCGCTGACCTGAAGCTGAAACGGCCCGTTTCGATCAACCTTGGGCGGCGGCACATGATCGGCGATCGTTCGAAAGAGAGCGGTCATGTCGGGTCCCCGGCGATCGGGTTCCAGAGACGCCCAGCCTTCCAGCGCCGAGGCATAAACCACGGGAAAATCAAGCTGTGCGGCGCTTGCGTCGAGCCGGTCGAATAGATCGAAGGTCTCGTCCAACGCCCATCCCGGCCGCGCGCCGGGACGGTCGACCTTGTTGATCACGACGATGGGGCGAAGCCCTTGGGCAAGCGCCTTGCTCGTTACAAAGCGCGTTTGGGGCATTGGCCCTTCGACCGCATCGACCAGCAACAGCACCGAATCGACCATCGACAGGATGCGCTCGACTTCTCCGCCGAAGTCGGCGTGGCCCGGCGTATCGACGATATTGATGTAGATGTCACCCCATCGGACCGCCGTATTCTTCGAAAGAATCGTGATGCCGCGTTCTCGTTCCAGGTCGTTCGAGTCCATGACCCGTACCGCCGATGCGGCGCCCCGGCCGAGCGTGCCCGACTGGCTGAGGAGTTGGTCCACGAGGGTCGTCTTGCCATGATCGACATGGGCAATGATGGCGATATTGCGAAGGCCGAGGGGTGTATCGGTCATTGGGTCGCAGGCACCGAGATTCGGAGGACGCAACCGGAATAGCCCGGTTATGGCGTTGGGGCGGGATCATTTGAGCGGGGCCGACCCCGCGGTCTTATAGATCAGCCGACGGGATTCCGCCAGCCGGAGCGCGGCGAGGTTGGGGCTCGTCTAGCCGGAAATCGGCTGGCGGCCGATAATCGGGTAGGACGGGTCGGTGTAGCCGGGGGTGGAGCTATGACCGCGCGGCACTAGGCTGTCGATGAGCGCTTCGTCATCGGCGTCGAATGTGTGCCGAAGCGCCTTCAGGTACTCGTCCCACTGGCCGATAGTGCGCGGGCCAGCGATGGCCGATGCGACCAGACGGTTGTTGAGCACCCATAGGAACGCGAACTGCGCGGCGGTCAAGCCCTTCGATTGGGCATGATTGGCGACAACCTTGGCAATTGCCAGCGACTCGTCGCGGTATTCGGTGGTCAGAAGCCGTCTATCTTTTCGCCCAGCGCGGCTCCCTTTGGTCGCCGTTCTGCCCCGTGAATATTTGGCGGTGAGGACACCGCGCGCCAGCGGGCTATAGGCGACCACGCCGAGGCCGTAGTTGGCGCAGGCCGGCAGTACTTCGTCTTCGGCGTATCGGCTCACCGCATTGTAGAGCGGCTGGCACGCGACCGGTCGATCGACCCCAAGCGCGTCGCATAGTCGGACGACTTCGGCGATCCGCCAGCCGCGGAAATTGCTGAGCCCGAAGTAGCGCGCCTTGCCCTGGCTGATGACATCGCCCATCGCGCTGATCGTTTCGGCAAGGGGCGTCGCCTGATCGTCGACGTGTATGTAGTAGATATCGATGAAGTCGGTGCCGAGCCTCGCCAGGCTCGAATCGATCTGCTGCATGAGCCTTTTGCGGGTAACCCCGCGCTGGTTCGGCCCAGGTTTGAAACCTGCTCCGAACTTCGTCGCCAGCACCCAATCGTGGCGATCGCGCTTGATGCAGCGGCCAACGACGCGCTCGGAGGCCCCGTCGGCATAGGCGTCTGCGGTGTCGATGAAGTTCACCCCGGCGTCGCGGGCGCGTGCGAACATTCGGCTCGCCACTGCCGCCGTGGTTTGCGCCCCGAACATCATCGTTCCGAGACAGATCGTCGACACCTCGAGGCCAGCCGGGCTTAACGTTCGGTATTCCATCCCATTCCTCATCTCCGCTGTTCCGGACCTGTCCGGACAGCATAGGGTGTTCCAACAGCGCCGCCGTCGCCGGCACGCACCTGAATAGCATCCCGCTATCGCGAGGGGAAAGACCGGCTTACGAAGGACGGGCCGCGGCGGGCCCACGGCCGTTAGGTCCGCCGCGGTTGTCTGTGTGGCGGGATCACACCCTGCTGGGTTATTGTTAGCTCAATGAATGCGCAATGAAACAAGGTTGAGGGCAGCATGACCGCGAGTCCCGCAGCGCAACTTCCGCACAGTCGCTTTGCCTCTGATCCGGAGCGGTCGGGGACCCTGCCGGCGTCGTACTACTATGACCCGGCCATCTTCGAGCGCGAGAAGGAGGCGATCTGGTTCAGGAGCTGGCAGCTCGTCGGCTACGCCCACGACCTCGCCAACCCCGGCGACTTCCTGACCGCCGATATCCTCGACCAGAAGGTGTTCGTGACCCGCGCCAGGGACGGGGCCTTGCGCGCCTTCTACAACGTGTGCATGCACCGTGGCCATATCCTCCTCGAGGGCAAGGGCAATACGCGCATGATCACCTGCCCGTTCCATGCCTGGACCTACGATCTCGAGGGCAACCTGAAGGCCGCTGGGAACTCGGAGAACGTGGCCGGCTTCGATACCGGCGACTTCTGCCTGCCGGAGATTCAGGTCGATACCCTGCTGCACATGGTGTTCGTCAGCCTCGATCCGGACCCGACCCCGATCGCCGATCTGTACCCCGGTCTCGCCGATGACATCCTGGCCACCGTGCCGGCGTTCGACCGGCTCAAGCTTGCGGTCAGCGACCCGCTGCCCGGCGCCTACAACTGGAAGCTCTTTCCCGACATGAACGAGTGCTACCACTGCCCGGTGCTGCATACGATCATGGGCGAGGGCGAGGGCGCCTATCTCGACATGAGCTGGGAGTCGAACGAGCACCGCCTGTGGGCGAAGCACATCATCCGCGGCCGGCAGGGGCTGGAGGACGAGGAGCTACCCTACGACTTCGGCAGCCGCGCGATCACCGACGTCAACATCTGGTACATGTGGCCGAATCTGATCTTCATCGCGCACCAGGGCGCGAGCAACTTCAAGATTCAAGCGACCCGGCCGACCGGCCCGGAGACCAGCCGCCAGCGGCTCGACAATTTCTGCCTCAACGACCCGCCGGACGCGGCCGACCTGGGCCACATCGCCAACTACCGCGACCGCATCATGGCCGAGGACATCACCGCCATGGTCAGCCAGCAGAAGGGGCTCAAGGCGCGCGGCTACGTGCAGGGCCGGCTGATGGTCGACCGCGAGCGCAGTTGGCGCAGCGAGCATGGTACCCACCATTTCCAGCGCCTGGTATGGGAAGCCCTGAACGGGGACAGCTACTAGCAAGGGCTGGTGACTTCCGCACCGCGCCCGGGGCCGAGCCTCGCGGCGAGGGGGCAAGGCCCCGCCGCGACACCAGCGCATGGTTCTTCGACGCGGGCTCCCCTGATCCATGGCCCGGAGCGGGCGGCGCCGGGCACGCTCAGCCGATCGCGATGCAGTCGATCTCGATGTCGAACGTCGAATGCCACGAGCCTACCGAGACCACGGTGCGCGCCGGTGGATCGTGGGGGAAGTAGCGGGCATAGATCTCGTTGACGGTCCCGTAGTAGGCCGAGTTGGCGATCAGCACGTTGGCCTTCACCACCTTCTCGAGCGAGGAGCCGGCCGCCTCCAGGCACGCCTTGACGTTCTCGAGCACATAGGTTGTCTGGGTCGCGATATCCGTGATCTCGACCTTGCCGGTCTCGGGGTTGACCGGCGCGACGCCGGAGACGAAGACGAAATCGCCCGCCCGCACGACCGGCGAGACGGGTACGCCTGCCCGCTCCATGGCCTCGGAAAGCTTACCGACGCGAAACGTTTGCTTCTCCATTGAACTCTCTCCTCGTTGTGGAATCTCGCACCGGCGCCGCGCACGCGTACGCCGGACGCCGTATCGCCGATAGACTCGATCACGCGGCCCTCTGCGTGTCGCGTGAGCTACGCCCGTCTCGAGCGGACCAGACTAGCCCGAGACGGGCGCCGATGGCGCGGCGACGACGCGGCCGTGCCATCCGGGTCCGCGAGCTGCGCGAGGGACTGCCGGGCCAGACACGGTGTCGCCGATAGGCTCGATCACGCGGCCTTTTGCGCATGCTCGTGGCGGCGGCCGTTCCGAGCGCTCAGCACAGCCCGAGACGGGCCCCGAGGGGCGCGGCGGCGACGTGGGGGTGCCGTCGGGTCCGCGAGATAGTTTGAGCGACCGCCCGCGACGGAGCGGGCGCGGGATAACGCGCGACGGGCGGTGCGCGACCGGCGGTCCCCGAGGGGGACGGGCTATCCCGTAAGAGGAGGGCGGTCTCGCCCGAAGGCCGGCAATCGGCGTAAGAGAAGGGCGAACTCACGCAAAGACAGGCGTCTCACAGAAGGACGGACGATCTCCACAAAAAGAAGAGCCCGCGGCCTTGAACACCGCACCAATAAGCGTATATACAACTATCATGACTTCAACCGAGAGAGCCCAACCATCGCTTCAGATGACAGACCGTAAGCCGCTTCGAATAGGGCTGGCGCGCAATCAGGGCAGGTGAACGACGAAGGCCGGTGCGC
The DNA here is from genome assembly GCA_965261735.1 of Alphaproteobacteria bacterium. Classification (GTDB taxonomy): domain Bacteria; phylum Pseudomonadota; class Alphaproteobacteria; order SHVV01; family SHVV01. Next base: position 1,560,587 of record OZ253470.1, on the reverse strand, counting down.
AGCGAGGGCAAGGCGAACGATGAAGGCTGGTAAGGAGTGAGGGCCGGTGAACACAAACACTGGTCCCCTACCGGAGGCCGCCACGCGGGCCCTCCAAGCCGATAACGATGCATATACAACTATTCATGCAACGGAGAATGACATGACCCAGCGAGTGAACATTGTTGCGACCCTGGCATTCCTGGTGCTCGGTAATTACGTAAAATTCGACAACGTTGTTTTCGGAGATGGAGCGAACCTGAGTAAGTCAGTGTTCGCAGCTTTTGGTGACGACGCGCTTTTTGTGGGTGCGACATTCGATCGTGAAGCTCGGTTCTCCTCGACGAAATTTGGGCGTCGAGCTAACTTCAAAGGTGCTGTATTCGTGGACGAAGTGAGCTTCGACGAATGTAGTTTTGGAGATCACGCCGATTTTTCCGCAGCCTCGTGGACTAGGCCTGGCAAGGACGACTTTGGAGTGATTGGTTTTTCGCATGCTCATTTTGATGGTCAGGTATCCTTTACGAACAGAAGATTCGGTGATCCAACAGTTTTCCGACCTGCGATCTTCGAGAAGGCGCCCGACTTTCACGGGGCGGAGCTTCATCACGGCACCGAGTTTCCCGGCATCAAAGGGTTTCCGGATACGCGGAGTGAGGGTGCGGTAGCAGCTTACCGCACCCTCAAGCTCGCGATGGAGCAACTTCGCGCCCGTGACGAACAGGGCATGTTCTTCGCCCTCGAACAAAAAAGTCGCCGGCGCCAGCCGGGGACGCCACGGATTGTGATGCTCGCCTGATGGCTCTACGAATATGCCGCCGACTATGGGCGGAGCATCGGGCGACCGCTCGTATGGTTGGTTGGGTTGCTCGCCGCCTATTTCGTGATTGTCCTAATTAGTCTCGCCGCACCCGAGGGTCTCTGGGTGCCGCACTGGGAGACGGTACAGGAGAGCCTCTGGGTCGCGCTTCGGCAAACGTTTCGTCCATTCGACTTTCTGCGAGCCGCTGGGCAGGGACCGCCGACACTCTTTCCGGGCGGACCTCAGGTTCCGCTTTGGCTCGCAGTAGTATCCGCCCTCTACAATCTGTTTGTGCTGAGTTTCGTCGCCCTCTTCCTGCTCGCGCTCCGGCGTCGGTTCAAGTCGGACTAGCGCCTTACCTCGTTGCAGCGGGGATCACCCCCTCCCCATCCCTCCCCCATCAAGGTGGAGGGGGGCTACGGCTTTGATCTCGCGGGGCTTCTTCCGCCAACGAGAGAAGAGCTAGGCGAGACGCGACACCGCGCACACCCCCCTCCCCCTTGTGGGGGAGGGTAGGGAGGGGGGGGAGCGCGAGCTTCGCCGGACTAGCGCCCGCTCTGTTTGAGCAGCTTGAGGCGGAGCGCGTTGAGCTTGATGAAGCCCTCGGCGTCGCGCTGGTCGTAGACGGCGTCGTCCTCGAAGGTGGCGTGGTCGGTGCTGTAGAGGCTGCGCGGCGACTTGCGGCCGACGACGCGCGCACCCCCCTTGTAGAGCTTGAGCCGCACGGTGCCGGTCACGTCCTCGCGGCCTTCGTCGATCGCCGCCTGCAGCATGCGCCGCTCGGGTGCGAACCAGAAGCCGTTGTAGACGAGCTCGGCATAGCGCGGCATGAGCTCGTCCTTGAGGTGGGCGGCGGCGCGGTCGAGCGTCAGGCTCTCGATGGTGCGGTGGGCGAGGCTCAGGATGGTGCCGCCGGGGGTCTCGTAGATGCCGCGCGACTTCATGCCGACGTAGCGGTTCTCGACGAGATCGAGCCGGCCCACGCCGTGCGCCCCGCCGAGCGTATTGAGGCGCGCGAGCAACGTCGCCGGCGAGAGGGGCTCGCCATCGATCGCGACCGCATCGCCGCCCTCGAAATCGATCTCGACGTACGCGGGCCTATCGGGTGCGGCCTCGGGCGCGACCGTGCGCCGAAAGACGCTCTCGTCGGGCTCGACCCAGGGGTCCTCGAGCGCCTTGCCCTCAGAGGAGACGTGCAGCAAATTGGCATCGACCGAGTACGGCGCCTCGCCGGTGGCGTCGCGCGCGATGGGGATCTGGTGCGCCTCGGCATAGGCCAATAGCTGCGCGCGCGAATCGAGGTCCCATTCGCGCCACGGCGCGATCACGCGGATGTCGGGCTTGAGCGCGTAGTAGCCGAGCTCGAAGCGGACCTGGTCGTTGCCCTTGCCGGTGGCGCCGTGGGCAACCGCGTCGGCGCCGGTGCTCTCGGCGATCTCGATCTGGCGCTTGGCGATGAGCGGCCGGGCGATGGCCGAGCCGAGCAGATAGAGCCCCTCGTAGGCGGCGTTGGCGCGCAGCATCGGCCACACATAGTCGGCAACGAACGTCTCGCGCAGGTCTTCGACGTGGATCTCGGCGGCGCCCAAGGCCTCGGCCTTGGCCCGCGCCGGCTCGAGCTCCTCGCCCTGGCCGAGGTCGGCGGTGAACGTCACCACCTCGCAGCTGTACGTCTCCTGCAGCCAGCGCAGGATGACCGAGGTATCGAGCCCGCCCGAATAGGCCAATACAACCTTTTTAACGTCGCTCGTTTTCGTCATCGCGTGCGGCTCTGCCCTGGTCGAAAGCGCGGCGCAGTATAGGTCAACGCCGCCCGCCCGCAAGGCGCGCACCTCAGGCGCGGCGCACGAATTCGGCAAGCTCGAACCAGGGCCGCTCGTCCCAGAAGCGGCGCGCCGCGCCTGAGGTGGAGGGGAGCACGAACAGTGCGGTCGCGCCCACCGGCTCGGGCTGCACGCCGTAGAGGAGCGGCTGACCGAGAAACACGCCTGCGGCGCGCTTGCCGTTGAAAGCCAGTGCGGCGGGCCGGAAGCGCGCGATCTTGGCCGCGAGCGCCGCGGGATCGTCGGCCGCCCGCGATAGGATCGCATCGGACCCCGACTCGTGCTTGGCCATGTCGGTGAGGCCGATGCCATAGTCGCGCACGCTGCGATAATCGTGCGCATCAAGGACGCTCGGCGTTAGCCCGATGCGGTGCAGAGTGAGCCAGAACCGGTTCCCCGGCCCGGCGTAATAGGCGCCGAGGGCAGCCGATTTAGCACCGACCGCCGAGCCGCAGAACACCACCTTGAGGCCGGGCGCCAGGACGTCGGGAAGGACTTCGGCGGTTGCGCTCGGGCGCTTCAACCGGCGCCGGCCGCGCGCACGCTCGCCGACTTGAGCTGGCCGCAGGCGGCCATGATGTCGCGCCCGCGCGGCGTACGTAGCGGCGCGGCATAGCCGGCCGCATTGATGATCTCGGCGAAGGCGCCCGCGACAGCCGGGTCAGAGGTCTCGAAGGGCGCGCCGGGCCACGGGTTGAACGGGATCAGGTTGACCTTGGCCGGGATGCCGCGAATGAGGCGCACCAGCGCCCGTGCCTCGGCCGGCGAGTCGTTGACCCCCTTGAGGAGGATGTACTCGAAGGTGATGCGGCGCGCGTTCGAGGCCGCCGGGTAGGCGTGGCACGCCGCCATGAGCTCCGCGATCGGGTATTTTCGGTTGATCGGCACCAGCTGGTTGCGCAGCTCGTCGCTGACCGCGTGCAGCGAGACCGCGAGGTTGACAGCGAGCTCGGCGCCGGCGCGCTCGATCATGGGCACCACGCCCGCCGTCGATAGCGTGATTCGGCGGCGCGAGATCGCCAGGCCGTCGCCGTCCATGGCGATCTTCAGGGCCTTGGCCAAATTGTTGTAGTTGTAGAGCGGCTCGCCCATGCCCATGACCACGATGTTGGACAGCAGGCGCCCGCCCTGCGGCGCCGGCCACTCTTCGAGTGCGTCGCGGGCGAGCAGTATCTGCGCCACGATCTCGCCGGCGCCCAGGTTGCGCACCAGGCGCTGGGTACCGGTGTGGCAGAAGCTGCAAGTCAGCGTGCAGCCGACCTGGGTCGACAGGCACAGGGCGCCGCGGTCCGTCTCGGGGATGTAGACGCTCTCGACCTCCTGGCCGTCGGCGAGGCGCAGCAGCCACTTGCGGGTGCCATCGGCCGAGACCTGCTCGCGCGATACCGTGGCGCGCTCGAGGGTGCAGGACTCCGAGAGCCGGGTGCGCAGACCCTTGGGCAGGGTCGTCATGTCGGCGAACGAGCGCACGCCACGATGGTAGAGCCAATGCCACAGCTGGCGCGCGCGTAAGCGAGCGATCGCCGGCCGGGCACCGGCGCGCACGACCTCGGCGGCCAGCTCCTCGCGGTCGAGGCCGACGAGATGGGGGCGCGGATCGGGCGCGGGCGGGCTCTCCAGGGCGAGGCTCATGGCGCCTGCATAGCGCGATTCACCATGACGCGATAGGGCGGCCTCAGCCGCCGCAGGCCGACGCGATGGCCTTACGCGCGGCGGTGAAGCCGAGGAGCGAGTAGCGGTCGGTGGTCAGCGTGCCGCGGCTCGACGTGCCGCGCACGACCATGTCGGAGCCCCGGACCATCGCCTGCACGAGCGAGGTTTCGTCGGCCGGCTGGCGCACCCAGGCGCCGTCGTCCTGGGTAAAAAGGTCGAACGACCGGCCGCCGAGCGCGATCTTCACGGCGCTGTCCTTCTTGTAGGTGTAGCCGGTGACGATGCCGACCTCGTCCTTGACCTTGCCGGCGGGGCGGTAGGTGAGGGTGAAGTAGACGTCGCCGCGGCGTACGTTCTTGGGCTCCATGTCGAGCGGCGCGCTTACGGCATAGCAGATCTTGGCGCCGCCGGCCCCGTAGGAGAAGGTGTCCCAGTCATGAAACGACGCGATCAGCTTCGGTGATTGCTGGGCCGCGCCGGCATGGGCGAAAACGGCTAGGACAAAAACCGTGAACCACCCGAGCGCGCGCTTCATGCTCCATACATAGCGTCGGCCGGCCTCACTTGTCACCCCCCTCGGCGACGGTCGCGGGCCGCGCCGTCTGCGCTCCCGGCGAGCTCCATCGACTCGGCATGGGCGAAGCGGTAAAACCGCGAGTGTCCAGGGCTATCGCCTGCGGGTGTTCTCGCATGCTCTCCATGATTCGAACGATGTCGGCGGACGGCGGAGTTGGCTGAGGCCGTCAACCCCATCGCCGTCGAGGTCTGGCGTGGGCCGCTCGTCGAGAGCCGTCACAGGGCCGCGGTGGCCGTGGCCGATGCGGCGGGCGCGATGCGTGCCGCCCGTGGCGATATCGAGGCGCCGGTGTACCCGCGCTCGGCGATCAAGCCGCTCCAGGCGCTGGCGCTCATCGAGACCGGGGCCGCGGCGGCCTTCTCGGTGAGTGAGGAGGAGATCGCGCTCGCCTCGGCCTCGCACAGCGGCGAGCCCGACCACGTCCGCCTCGGCGAGGCATGGCTCGACCGCCTCGGCCTCACCGAGGGCGATCTCGCATGCGGCGCTCACCGGCCCATGCACGGCGCGTCGGCGCGCGCGCTCGTGCAGGCCGGAGTGGCGCCGGGGCCGCTCCACAACAACTGCTCGGGCAAGCATCTCGCCCTGCTGACGACGGCGCTGCACCTGGGCGAGCCGGTGGCCGACTACGTCGCGCCCGAGCACCCGGCGCAGCGCCGCCTGCGCGACATCGTGGGTGAGCTCGCGGCGCTCGATCTCGAGGGCGCGCCGCGCGCCACCGATGGCTGCTCCATACCGACGATCGCGGTGCCGCTGCGCAACCTCGCGCGGGCGCTGGCCCAGCTAGCCGATCCCGCCGGCCTGGCGCCGGCCCGCGCCGCCGCCGCGCGCCGAATCACCGCGGCCATGGCGGCCCACCCTTATCTCGTCGCCGGCAGCGGGCGCTACTGCAGCGAGGTGATCGCCGCCACCGGCGGGCGGGTGCTGGTCAAGACCGGTGCCGAGGGCGTGATGGCGGCGATCGTGAGCGGTCTCGGGCTCGGCGTCGTCCTCAAGGTCGATGACGGCGCCCGGCGCGCGGCCGAGATCGCCATGTCGGCGACGCTGCTCGAGATCGGCGCACTCGATGAGGCCGAAGCCGCGCGTCTTGCCGCGCTCATCGAGACTCCGGTGCGCAACTGGCGCGGCGTCACCACGGGCGCAATCAGGGCCGCGGACCCGGGACGGGACGCGGCGGCGTCATGAAGGCCGTCGTGTGCAAGGCATGGGGCGGCCCCGAGGCGCTCACGGTCGAGGAGATGGCGGCGCCCGAGCCGGGCGCGGACGAGGTCAAGATCAGGGTCCGCGCCGCGGGCGTGAACTTCGCCGACACGCTGATGATCGCCGGACAGTATCAGGTCAAGCCGTCGCTCCCCTTCAGCCCCGGCCTCGAGGTTGCCGGCGAGGTGGTGGCTAGCGGCGAGCGCGCGGGCTTCGATGCCGGCCAGCGTGTGATGGCCCAGCTGCGCTGGGGCGGCTATGCCGAGGAGGCGCTGGCGCCGGCTGCGCTCGTCGTGCCGCTGCCACCGGGCATGGACGACGAGACGGCGGCTGGCTTTCCCATCGCTTACGGCACGTCCTACCTCGCGCTCACCCATCGCGCGCGCCTCGAAGCCGGCGAAACCCTGCTCGTCCTCGGTGCCGCCGGCGGCGTCGGCCTGACCGCGGTCGAGATCGGCAAGGCCCTCGGCGCCACCGTGATCGCCGCGGCGGGCAGCGCGGAAAAGCTCGGCGTCGCTGCGGCGCACGGCGCCGACCACGTCATCGACTACCGCAGCGAGGACCTGCGCGCCCGCGTCAAGGAGCTGACCGGCGGGCGCGGCGCCGACGTCATCTACGATCCCGTCGGCGGCGATATGTTCGACGCGGCGCTGCGCTGTATCAATTGGGAGGGCCGGCTCCTGGTGATCGGATTTGCCAGCGGCCGCATCCCCCAGGCGCCGGCCAACATCGTGCTCGTCAAGAACGTCTCGGTCATCGGTTGTCCGTGGGGCCATTATGCCGACCACGACCCCGACAGGATGCGGCGCGCACTGGCCGTTCTCCTCGACTGGGCGCAAGCCGGAACCATCAAGCCGCACATCTCCCAGCGCCTCCCCCTGGCGCAGGCGGCCGAGGCGATGAATCTCCTGCTCGCGCGGCGCTCGACGGGTAAGGTGGTACTGACCGTCGGTGGTTGAGGCGGAGAGCGAAATCATGACGACGCGAGGAAAGACGGCGCGCGGCACAAAAGGGGACTACATCCGCGTCGGCCGGCTCGAGACGCTCAAGCGAAAGCGCATGATGGTGGTCGCCGGCCGGCGCTGCCCCATCCTGGTGCTCTATGAGGGCGGCCGCGTGCACGCGCTCGACAACCGCTGCCCGCACCTCGGCTTCCCGCTACATCGCGGCAGCGTAGAAGACGGCATTCTCACCTGCCACTGGCACCACGCGCGCTTCGACCTCGAGAGCGGCGGCACGTTCAACCTCTGGGCCGATGACGTACCGATGGGCCGGGCCGAGATCCGCGGCGATACGGTGTGGGTGGCCGCCGATTGCGGCTACGCGGACGAGGCGGGGCACTGGCGCCGCCGCCTGGGCGAGGCGATGGCGCACAATCTCGGATTGGTCGCGGGCAAGGCGATCCTCGGGCTCCTCGAAGACGGCGCCGAGGGCGGCGACGGCACCGGCATGCTCGCCGACGCCTTCCTGTTCGGCGCCCGCAACCGCGACGACTGGGGTAGCGGCATGACCATCCTCGCGGCCCTCGCCAACGTGCTCCCCGACCTCGACGATGAGGACCGCTACCTCGCCTACTTCCACGGCATCCGCGAGGTCGCGGAGGATTGCGAGGGCGCGGCCGCCCGGCGCGAGCGCGCACCGCTCGGCCACCCCGGCGTGCCGCTGGAGACCCTCAAACGCTGGCTCCGCCAATGGACGCTGGTGCGCCACCGCGACGGCGCCGAGCGCACGCTGCTCACCGCCATCGCCAACGGCGCCTCGCCGCCGGCGCTCGCCGACCTCCTGCTGAGCGCCGTGACGGACCGCTACTACGCGGACGGCGGGCACGCGCTGGACTTCATCAACAAGGCGATGGAGGCTCTCGATCACGTCGGCTGGCAGCACGCCGGCGCCGTGCTGCCGGGGATCATCGAGCAGATGGTCGGCGCGCGTGGGCGTGAGGAGGCGAACGCGTGGCGCCACCCGATCGACCTCGTGCCGCTGCTCGAAGAGGCGTTCGCGAGCCTGCCGGCGCTCATCAAGCGGGGCCGCGCCAAGGCGCGCAAGGGCGCGTGGCGCGGGGCAACGGCGCTCGCCCATGAGCTGCTCGACGGGGAGCCGGCGAGCATCGCTGCGGCGCTCGGCGATGCGGTGGCTGCGGGCGCGCGGCCCGTCGACCTGTCGCGCGCCCTCGCTTACGCGGCGGCGCTGAGGCTCGCCCATTTCGGCACCGCGAACGAGTTCTCGGACTGGAACAGCGCCCACCACAGCTTCACCTACTGCAACGCGCTGCATCAGCTGCTGAAGCGCGTCACCCACGATGCGCCGGAAGCTTACGTCGACGGCGTGCGCGGCGTTTATCACGGGGCCATGACGGTTTATCTCGATCGCTTTCTCAACATCCCGCCGGCGCGCCTGCCGGGCGAGGGCGCACTCGACGCCCTGCCGCGAGAGGCGCCGGTGCTGCGGGCGCGCCTGCTCGAGGCGATGGACCGCCAGCAGCAGGTCGAGCCGGCGGCGCAACTGGTCGTGCGCTATCTCGGCCTCGGCCACGACCCGGCGCCGCTCATCGCCACGCTCGGCCACGCTCTGCTGCGTGAGGACGCGGGCTTCCACACCTTCCAGAACTACGAGGCGGCGCTGGCCCAGTATCGTGAGTGGGACGGCGTCGAGGGCCATCACATCCTGATCGCACTCGCCCGCTTCCTCGCCGCCCATGCGCCAACGCCGCGCGCCCACCACCAGACCGCGACGATTGCCCGGCGCCTCCATCGCAAGGTGCGCATCTACGCCGACGACGAAGCGGACGAGCCGCGGGCTGCGGAGTAGTGGCCGGTTGGCTACAACGCAAGGACTTGAAATAATGGTGGCTTAGGAAAGCGATTATCTTGAGATGGCAGACGGGACACGCGCTGCCCTAATAAAGCGCGCGCACGATCTCGAGGCCTCGCTTGTCGAGATGCACTCGCACCCCGCTCCGTGGCCGGCCGCATTCTCATACGCCGACCGAATGGGCCTCAGCGAGACCGTGCCACACATGTGGTGGCGTTTGAATAGGCGGCCCTACCTGGCCATCGTTGTCTCGCCCTCTGGATTCGATGCCCTGCTGTGGCTCGATAACGCGACGCTACCCCGAGCGCTTGATACTTTGAAAGCTGGCGATCGCATGTTGCAACCGACCAACAACTCTTGCCTATCCGGTTAACGCCCATGACCGCTACATGTAGGGTGCCGCCACTCTCCCGAGTAAAGCTCGGCATAGGTTGGAGCAGAGGTGTCGCCCGCGATGCCGAGCAATGAGCGGAAGGCGTTGAACGGGTAGAACCGCCTGTTGAAGCGGAAGGTGAACTCGTTGAGGTAGGCTTGTAGGTGCTGGTGGCTAACGCCGTGGTGGATACCGATCAGCCACGTCTTCAGGTTGGCGAAAACCAGATGGATGATCGGCAGGTATTGCTCGGCAACCTCTGGATCACCACACTCGGCAACAGCGAAGTGCTCATAGCCGCGCTTACCGAGGCCAGCATAGCCGCTCCAATCGTCAGTAACGATCAGCGATCGCGGCGCGACGGTGCTCTCGACGAACCCACAGAGCGACTCGGCGCTACGGTCGAGCACGACGGCGAGCCGAACGCGTCCGGCATAGCGTCCGTCTTTCCGGTTGTCGAGCTTGGTGCCCGGCTTTCGATGACGCACCTCGATGGCACAGGAGACGGGAACCTTGTGGTGAACACCACGGCCTTCCCCACGCGTTCGCCCGCCAACCCAGGTTTCGTCCACCTCAACATGGTTCTTGGGCTGTCCACCGATCCTGTCTTGGTTGGGCCGCACCATGCCCGAGCGGAGCTTGTGGAGAATTTGAAAGGCCGTCTCGTAGCGCGAAAGACCAAGTTGCCGCTGAAACTGCACGGCGGACATGCCGGGCGTCTGACTGGCGACCAGATAAGCGGCCCAGAACCAGACGTTCAGCGGAGTGTGGCTACGCTCCATCACTGTTCCCACCGTCAGCCCGGTGTTCTGGCGGCACTTGCGGCAGCGCAGGACGCCAGGGCGGTTTTCAAAGTGGAACGGCTCTCCCGCCGTGCCGCAGTGCGGGCAGGCAAAGCCGTCTCCCCAGCGGGCTTTCTCCAGGTAGGCGGCGCAGGCCGCATCATCGGGGAAAAGTCGCTGGAACTCGGGTAGCGAATGCGGGAATGGGAGATCGGCGCGGTCGAGAACATCCATGGCGCGCTCCCCTATATCCGGGTTGTGCCCATTCTAGTGGATTGATCGGAACGAAAGAGTCCGATTTGAGATTCCGTATTGTGCGGTGTCATGCGAGTCTGTGCTATGCGCACCGGCATCCATTTTACTGTCACGTCTGGCGACCGTCAGCGATTGCAAGCTATCGTCGCGGACCCGAAGAGCTCGCAGAAACATGTCTGGCGGGCGCGGATCATCCTGAAGAGCGACGAGGGGCTCGGGAACTCGTCGATCATGGCCGAGACCGGCAAGTCCAAGACCTGTGTCTGGCGCTGGCAGGAGCGGTTCATGCACGAGGGTGTCAACGGCTTGCTTCGCGACAGGTCCCGTCCGCCTGGCAAAGCGCCGATCCCGCCGGAGCGCGTCGCCGAGATCGTCCGCCTGACCCAGCAAGCGCCGCCGCACGAGGCGACCCACTGGACGCTGCGCGCGATGGCGAAGGTTGCTGGCGTCGCGGCGTCGACGGTCCAAGCGATCTGGAAGGCCCATGGCCTCAGCCCGCACCGCTGGCGGCACTTCAAGCTCTCCAATGATCCCGCCTTCGCCGAGAAGCTCACAGATATCGTCGGCTTGTATGTCGATCCGCCGGCCCATGCCGTGGTGCTGTCGGTTGATGAGAAATCACAGATCCAGGCGCTCGACCGCACCCAACCCGGCTTGCCGATGAAGAAGGGCCGCGCCGGTACGATGACCTATGATTACAAACGGCATGGCACGACGACGCTGTTCGCCGCGCTCAACGTGCTGGACGGTACGGTCATCGCACAGAACATGCAGCGCCACCGCCATCAGGAGTTCATCCGCTTCCTCAACCGCATCGAGCGCGAGGTGCCGACGGACAAGGCCGTCCACGTCATCCTCGACAACTACGCCGCGCACAAGAAGGACAAGGTCCGCGCCTGGCTCGCCCGCCATCCACGCTGGACCTTCCACTTCACGCCAACCTCGTGCTCGTGGCTCAATGCCGTCGAGGGCTTCTTCGCCAAACTAACGCGGCGCAGGCTCAAATACGGCGTCTTCCAATCCGTCGTCGACCTTCAGGCCCCCATCAACCGATTTGTCCGCGAATACAATGACGCAAACCCAAAACCCTTCATCTGGAAAGACGACCCCGATCATATCATCGCCGCACGAAACAGAGGGTTCCAAACGTTGGAATCAATCCACTAGCCCTAGTGGGTGTGGGTGTAAACCGGATAGGCGAGAAACAACTCTCTTGAGGGTTGGGGATGACCCCTTTGCCCGAGCGTTACGATCGTAACGCTCGGCTGTTTGGCAATGAAGGGCAGCGGAAGATACGGCAAACAAAGGTGGCCGTCGTGGGCGTCGGGGGCCTGGGGAGTCCGCTGGTGCAACACCTAGCGCTGCTCGGCATTGGTGAAGCAGCGCTGATCGATGATGACGAACTGGATGAGACGAGCCGCAACCGATGGGGTGGACGCCCCTCCCGACGGCATCGCGATGTGCCAGGTTGGCGGTGTTGTTAACGCCAAGCGAGGAAGGGGGCGTCCATGGAACAGGTTCACATGATCGGGATCGATCTGGCGAAGAACAGCTTTCAGCTGCACGGTGCGCGGGCGGATGGGTTGGTTGCGTTCCGCAAGAAGCTGAGCCGGGCGAAGCTGTTGGACTTTGTGGCTGCGCAGCCACGCTGCACGGTGGCGATGGAGGCGTGCGGCGGCGCGCACCATTGGGGCCGGGAGATCGGCAGTCTCGGCCATGCGGTGCGACTGGTCCCACCGATCTACGTCAAAGCGTACGTCAAGCGGCAAAAGAACGACGCGTCGGATGCGGAGGCGATCTGCGAGGCGTCGTCGCGGCCGACCATGCGCTTTGTGGCTGTGAAGACGGAGGAACAGCAGGCTCGGGGCATGCTGTTCCGGACGCGCGATCTTCTGGTGCGCCAGCGCACCCAGACGATTAATGCGCTGCGCGGCCATCTGGCGGAGTTCGGTGTCATTGCCCCGCAGGGGCCGGCTCATGTCGGCCGGCTGGCCTCGGCGCTTGAGGGACCGGCTTCGAGGTTGCCGGAAGCGGTCCGCGAGCTGGCCGGCCTTCTGCTTGAGCAGATCGCCGGCCTCGATGCGAAGATTGCGGGCCTGGAGAGGGAGGTCCACGTGAGAGCACGGCAGGATGAGGAGGCGAGGCGCCTGATGAGCGTGCCGGGGATCGGGCCGATCAGCGCGATGGCAATCCAGGCCTTCGCACCGCCGATGGAGAGTTTCCGGCGCGGCCGCGACTTCTCCGCTTGGCTCGGCCTCGTGCCGCGCCAGCACACGACCGGCGGCAAGCCGAAGCTGGGCAAGATATCGAAGATGGGCCAGCGCGATCTGAGACGGCTGCTGATCACAGGCGCGATGACTGTGGTCCGCTGGGCGGTTCGGCGCGGCGTGACGACGGACCCCTGGCTGGCCGGGATGCTGGCGCGCAAGCCGAGGATGCTCGTCGCGGTGGCGCTGGCCAACAGGATGGCGCGCATCGTCTGGGCGCTACTGACGAAGAAGAAGAGCTACCGGGCTCCCGCCACCGCCTGAGAGAACGGCGAAGTGCGGGAAGCCGTCGGGGATGTGGGCAGGACGGAGGACAGGTAAGGGCAAAGGTCAACGAGACCGGGTTGGGAAAACCAGCATCCGAACGGAGAGCTTTCAAGCTCGCGTAACCGATTTGGACCCAATCCGCGTATCTCCATACGGGCCCGCGGCGTGTCATCTGCCGCATAGAGAGGCCGGACACACGACAGCACCTGACCGCATGCACCGAGCCGACCAAAAACTGCTTGCATCAACGGGGGCGTCCACACACGGTTCGTCGGCGCCCGATACGACGATCAGGTGCCGGGAAGCGCCAAAGTGTCAATCGCAGCGGGGATGATCCGGGAAATCAATCCTGAGATTGACGCCCTCGAAATCAAATCCAGCCTAGTCAGCGAAGAAGCGTTTGCCGCAGTCAAAGCTGCGGACTGGGTATTTGGATGCCTTGACGAAGACGGTCCGAGGGCCATTCTAAATGAGCTCTGCGTCGCCTACGCAAGGCCGCTCATCGACCTCGCTTCTGATGTCCCCGAGTCGGGTGTCTACGGTGGTAGGGTCTGCCTGGTATCTGACGGGGCCGCCTGCCTTCAATGCCTCGAACTTCTAGATCAGAACGATGTCCCTAACTACCTTGAGGCCGATGCGGAGCAGGCCGCAAGGGCCTCAACTTACGGGGTTGCCAAGGAAGCGCTTGTGCAGACAGGTCCATCAGTCTCACCCGCGAACGGCGTCATTGCCTCGCTCGCCGCAGCTGAATTCATGGTTGCGGTAACAGGGATGCGTTCGGCCACCCTGTGGATTGAATATCGAGGACATGATTCCAAGGTGGTTGTGGTGACGGATGAACCGCAGTCGGGCTGCTACTACTGCAAGACAATCAGGGGAAAACCTACCGAGGCTGACGTGGAGCGCTTCCTCAGGATGCCGCAGCTACGCGAACGGCGACGGCCTTAAGCTGCGCCGTCCCTCGCCTCGCGCAGGTAGTAGAGCCAGTCGAGCGAGGGCGGCGCGAAGAGTGGTGGCACCCTACATGTAGCGGTCATGGGCATTAACCGGATAGGCAAGCCGCGGTCGATGACGACGATTCGCGTGGCCAGCGCGTCGGCCTCCTCCAGATAGTGGGTGGTGAGGAGCACGGTTCCGCCCTCGCCCGAGTAGGCCGCGAGCCTGCGCCAGACCTCGCGGCGCGCCTCGACGTCGAGGCCGGTGGTCGGCTCGTCGAGGAATACCGCCCTCGGCGATCCGGCGAAGGCGAGGGCGACGGCAAGCCGGCGCCTCTCGCCACCACTCAAGCCGCCGGTTTGGCGGGCGACCAGCGAGGACAGCCCGAATCGCTCGGCCAACGGCGCGGCGGCCATGGGCTCGGGGAAGTGAGCGCGCACCAGAGCGATCACCTCGCCGACCCTGAGATTGGGCGGGAAGGCCGCGTCCTGCGGCGTGACGCCGATGGCGCGGCGTACCTCCCGGGTCGCGGGTTCACGGCCGAAGAGGAGGGCCTGGCCGCGATCCGCGCGCCTTTGGCCGAGCAGCACGCTGATGGCCGTGGTCTTGCCGGCGCCGTTGGGGCCGAGGAGCGCGACCACCTCGCCGGGGCCGACCTCGAGATCGATTCCGCGCAGCGCCGGCGCCCCCGCGAACGCCTTGTGAACGCCCCTGAGGCTGGCTACGCTGTGCGCGGACGACGTCATGGGGAAAACGCTACCCCCCCTCTTACTACCCTAATGCGTCCGCAGCGCTGTCACCATCTCCGTTGGCCCACTGGCACGGCGGAGGACCGATCGCTATAGTTTACGGCACCTGCCGCGCAAGACGGCCGGGCGACCAAAGAGGGAGAGGAGACATGGCACCCATCCGCTCTCGCGGCGCCCGGGCCGCTACCTTGGGGGCCCTCCTCGCGTTCGCCGCGACGGGCGGGGTTTGGGCCCAGGGCATGGCCGGGCTTAAGCCCCTCGAACGGCAGCCGGCGGCCACCAACCTCGTGCTCAGCTTATCGTGTGTGGACGCCCCCGTTGATGCAAGCAGTTTTTGATCGGCTCGGTGCATGCGGTCAGGTGCTGTCGTGTGTCCGGCCTCTCTATGCGGCAGATGACACGCCGCGGGCCCGTATGGAGATACGCGGATTGGGTCCAAATCGGTTACGCGAGCTTGAAAGCTCTCCGTTCGGATGCTGGTTTTCCCAACCCGGTCTCGTTGACCTTTGCCCTTACCTGTCCTCCGTCGTGCCCACATCCCCGACGGCTTCCCGCACTTCGCCGTTCTCTCAGGCGGTGGCGGGAGCCCGGTAGCTCTCCTTCTTCGTCAGTAGCGCCCAGACGATGCGCGCCATCCTGTTGGCCAGCGCCACCGCGACGAGCATCCTCGGCTTGCGCGCCAGCATCCCGGCCAGCCAGGGGTCCGTCGTCACGCCGCGCCGAACCGCCCAGCGGACCACAGTCATCGCGCCTGTGATCAGCAGCCGTCTCAGATCGCGCTGGCCCATCTTCGATATCTTGCCCAGCTTCGGCTTGCCGCCGGTCGTGTGCTGGCGCGGCACGAGGCCGAGCCAAGCGGAGAAGTCGCGGCCGCGCCGGAAACTCTCCATCGGCGGTGCGAAGGCCTGGATTGCCATCGCGCTGATCGGCCCGATCCCCGGCACGCTCATCAGGCGCCTCGCCTCCTCATCCTGCCGTGCTCTCACGTGGACCTCCCTCTCCAGGCCCGCAATCTTCGCATCGAGGCCGGCGATCTGCTCAAGCAGAAGGCCGGCCAGCTCGCGGACCGCTTCCGGCAACCTCGAAGCCGGTCCCTCAAGCGCCGAGGCCAGCCGGCCGACATGAGCCGGCCCCTGCGGGGCAATGACACCGAACTCCGCCAGATGGCCGCGCAGCGCATTAATCGTCTGGGTGCGCTGGCGCACCAGAAGATCGCGCGTCCGGAACAGCATGCCCCGAGCCTGCTGTTCCTCCGTCTTCACAGCCACAAAGCGCATGGTCGGCCGCGACGACGCCTCGCAGATCGCCTCCGCATCCGACGCGTCGTTCTTTTGCCGCTTGACGTACGCTTTGACGTAGATCGGTGGGATCAGTCGCACCGCATGGCCGAGACTGCCGATCTCCCGGCCCCAATGGTGCGCGCCGCCGCACGCCTCCATCGCCACCGTGCAGCGTGGCTGCGCAGCCACAAAGTCCAACAGCTTCGCCCGGCTCAGCTTCTTGCGGAACGCAACCAACCCATCCGCCCGCGCACCGTGCAGCTGAAAGCTGTTCTTCGCCAGATCGATCCCGATCATGTGAACCTGTTCCATGGACGCCCCCTTCCTCGCTTGGCGTTAACAACACCGCCAACCTGGCACATCGCGATGCCGTCGGGAGGGGCGTCCACCCCATCGGTTACCTACTACTACTCGATCTTCAACGATGTGGACGAGATTTCGCAGTGGGCGAAATACGAGAAGGGCGAGGTCGGAAGGCCGTTGCCGGTGCTCGATTACAAGGTCGGTGCCGGCGAGGTGCTGTCGAGCAGCCAGACCGACGGCGTCGGTGCCGACATCCGCGGCCTCATCCGTTTCGAAGAGCCCGGCACCTACGCGTTCGCGGCTCTGTCCAATGACGGGGTGCGCGTCAACATCGGCGGCAAACGGGTAATCAACGATCCTCTCGTCCACTCGGACCAGTATTCCGACACCGTCGAGGTCGCGATCGCCGAGGCCGGCTGGTATCCGATCTCGATCCTGTACTACGAGAAGCGCAACACCTCGACGCTCAAGCTCTTCTGGTTGCGCCCGGGCGATGCCGCGGGAAGCCTGAACCTGGTCCCGGCCGAGGCGCTCGCTCACATACGAAAATAGCGCACTAGCAGGCTGCTGAAAAAGTCCTCGCCTTTGCAGTTGTGACATGATTCTGTGATTTCTTCGAGTGATGGAGGATGGCATGCGGGGTCGAGATCAAAGCAGTGGCAATTTATTCAGCTACGTAGACTTGGAAGAGCGTGTTCCGGATGATCATCCGCTGCGTCTGATCCGTGAGATCGTGAACGACGTATTGGGGTCTCTATCTTCGGAGTTCGAGACGCTTTATTCCCACATGGGTCGCCCATCGATCCCGCCGGAGAAGCTTCTTCGAGCGTTACTGTTGCAGGCGTTTTATTCGATCCGCTCGGAGCGTCAGCTGATGGAGCAGCTAAACTTCAACATGCTGTTTTGCTGGTTTGTGGGGCTTGGGCTGGACGATGGCGTGTGGGACGCCAGCGCGTTCTGCCACAACCGGGACCGTCTTCTGGAGGCGGAGGTTTCGGGGCAGCTGCTTGCGGGGGTTATCCAGCACCACAAGGTAGGGGGACTATTGAGCCGGGATCATTTTTCGGTAGACGGAACATTGATCGAGGCCTGGGCGTCGATGAAGAGCTTTCGTCCCAAAGGTGAGGACGATGGCGACGGGGGATCGGGGCGCAACGCCGCGCGGGATTTTCATGGCGAGAAACGCTCGAACGCGACCCATGCAAGCACCACTGATCCGGACGCCCGGCTTTATCGCAAGGGTAATGGCCGGGAAAGCAAGCTGTGTTACATGGGCCATGCGCTGACGGAGAACCGCCATGGTCTGGCAGTCGGCGGCGGCGTGACCATTGCGTCGGGCACGGCGGAACGCGAAGCCGCCCTTGATCTGATCGACAGGCATCGCCCGGTGGAGAGTAGAGGCGGGCGGCGTCGGATCACGGTGGGCGGGGACAAGGGTTTTGACGTCGCGGATTTTGTCGAGGAACTGCGGCACCGCAAGGTGACCCCCCATATCGCCGTCCAGGACCACGTCACCAAGACCGGCAAGCGGCGCAAGACCAAGATAGACGGGCGCACGACGCGCCATCCCGGTTACGGCGTCAGCCAACGTTGCCGCAAGCGCATCGAGGAGGTCTTCGGCTGGGTCAAGACGAGCGCGGGATTGAGCAAGACCAAATTCCGGGGCCGCCACCGGGTCGACGCTTCGTTCACCCTGGCCTTGGCCGCCTACAACCTCGTCCGACTACCCAGACTGCTGGCGGAGGCGCCAACATGACGGGCGATGCCGGCACGCCGCTGACCGCAAAGTGGTAGATCATCGAACTGGACGAAGCCCAGGGCATCGGATCGGTCGAGATTGAAGACGGTTTCACCCTAAGACACGAAATCTCATTTCATTTCGGCGATGAATCCGAGTTCAAGGCCCGGCAATGATGACTTTTTCAGCAGCCTGCTAGCGCCTGCCTCAGCTCGCGAGCTCGGGCAGGTCCCTGAACAGGTCGAGCGCCTCGGGGTTGGCCAGGGCGTCGCGGTTCTTGACCGGGCGCCCGTGGACGACGTGGCGGACGGCGAGCTCGACGATCTTGCCGCTGATGGTGCGGGGTATGTCGGCGACCTGGACGATCTTCGCGGGCACGTGGCGCGGCGTGGCGTTGGCGCGGACGTGGCCCTTGATCGTGGCGATGAGGGCGTCGTCGAGGCTCGTTCCGTCGCGCAGCTTGACGAAAAGCACGAGCCGCACGTCGCCCTGCCAGTCCTGACCGATCGCCAGGCTCTCCACCACCTCGGCCAGCTTCTCGACCTCGCGGTAGATCTCGGCCGTGCCGATGCGCACGCCACCGGGGTTGAGCACGGCATCCGAGCGCCCATGGATGATCATGCCGTCGTGCTCGGTAAGCTCGACAAAATCGCCGTGGTGCCAGACGCCCGGGTAGGTGGCGAAGTAGGCGGCGCGATACTTGGTATCCCCGGGGTCGTCCCAGAAGCTGATCGGCATCGAGGGGAAAGGCGCGGTGCACACGAGCTCGCCCTTGTCGTGCATCCGTGGGCGCCCGGCCTCGTCGAAGACCTCGACCCGCATGCCGAGCGAGCGCGCCTGCAGCTCGCCGCGCCACACCGGGCCGATGGGGTTGCCGGCGGCGAAGCAGCTGATGATGTCGGTGCCGCCCGAAATAGAGGCCAGGCACACGTCGCGTTTGATGTGCGCGTAGACGTAGTCGAAGCTCTCGAGCCGCAGCGGCGAGCCCGTCGAGAGGATGGTCCTGAGCGCCCCGAGATCGTGGGTTCGCGCGGGCTCGAGCCCCGCCTTCTCGGCCGCGTCGAGGTACTTGGCCGACGTCCCGAAATGGGTGATGCGCTCCTCCGCCGCCATGTCGAACAGGGCGGGCGCGTCGGGGTGGAACGGGGCCCCGTCATAGAGGATCAGCGTGGCCCGCGAGGCCAGGGCCGAGGCGAGCCAGTTCCACATCATCCAGCCGCAGGTCGTGAAGTAGAAAACCCGGTCGCCCGCCTTGACGTCGGCGTGCAGCAGGTGCTCCTTGAAGTGCTGGATCAAGGTGCCGCCGGCGCCGTGGACGATGCACTTGGGTACGCCCGTGGTGCCCGAGGAGTAGAGGATGTAGAGCGGGTGGTTGAAGGGAAGGCGGTTGAAGGCGATCTCGGCGGGCGCGAACGGGGCCACGAAATCGGACCATCGCACCGCGTTTTTGAGGCCGTCCAGCGGCGGCGCGTCGCTCACGTAGGGGATCACCACCAGCCGCTTGAGCGCGGGGAGCCGATCCGCGATGGCGCGGGCGCGCGCCAGCGAGTCGATGCGCTTGCCGGCGTAGAAGTAGCCATCGGCCGTGAACAACACCGTCGGCTCGATCTGGCCGAAGCGGTCGATGGCGCCGTCGACCCCGAAGTCCGGCGAGCAGGACGACCACACGGCGCCCAGGCTGGTCGCGGCCAGCATCGCGATCACGGCCTCGGGGAGATTGGGGACGAAGCCGGCGACACGATCGCCGGCGCGCACGCCTTCCGCCTGCAGCCCCTGGGCGAGCCTCGATACTTCCTGATAAAGCTCGCCGAACGAGAGGCTGCGCCGCGCGCCCGCCTCGCCTCGGAAGAGGATCGCCGGCTGCTCGTCACGCCGGCGCAGCAGGTTTTCGGCGAAGTTCAGGCGGGCGTTGGGAAAGAAGCGCGCACCCGGCATCTCGCCCGCATCGGCGATCACCACGTCACCGCGTGTGGTCGCGATAATGCCGGCGAAGGACCACAGGGACTGCCAGAACTTCTCAGGCTGATCGATCGACCAGCGGTACAGAGTCGCGTAGTCGCTCGCGCCCGCGTCCCACTCCTCGTTGACCGAGTCGATGAACCGGGTGAGGTTGGCCGAGGCGATACGCTCCGGCGCGGGCCGCCACAGCGGCGCGTGGGAATCGCCGGTCATCGCCTCCGCCGGCCCGTGGCCGCCCTCGCTCCGGCCGCGCTCAGACCGCCCGCCGGAAGGGCAGGACCGTGATCTTCTTCCACACGTTTCCGGTGACGTAGGGCTCGCGCTTGAGGTAGGCATCGAGCGCCCGGCGGCTCGGGAAATTGAAGACGCACATCGAGCCCACCATCTTGCCGTCATCATCGAGGAGCGCGCCGCCCATCTCGATCTGGCCCTTGGCCTGGAGTTTGGCGACCCCCTCGAGGTGCTGGCCTCGGATGGCCATGCGGCGCTCCGGCGCTTTTTTGTCCCGGCCATCATGGGCGATGACGACGAATTTCATGGCCCGCCTCCCTGCCGATGCGCGGTCTGCCACCTTGCCCCGGCGCGTGCGGAGGCGCAAGACCGGCATGCGGATTTGACGGTGGTGCGGGTTAGCGAGAAGACATAGCTTGTGGGCCATGCCCGGCTCCGCCAGCCCCCTTGAGTGCTATGTTCCCGCCTCCAAGAACGTGCGCGCCGCCCTCTACATGGTAGGGTCGTGCGCTATATTCGCGCTCGTGACCGGGATCATCCGCCACCTCGGCAGCGAGATCCACGCGCTCGAGCTGGTCTTCTTTCGCACCTTCTTTGGCCTCCTGCTGATGCTGCCCTGGTTCCTGCGCAGCGGCTTCGGCACCCTGCGCACGCCCAGGCTCGGCCTCTACACCGTGCGCGGATTGCTGAGCACGGTGGCCATGACCATGTGGTTCTTCGCGCTGACGCTGATGCCGCTCGCGGAGGCCACGGCGCTCGCCTTCACCGCGCCCCTTTTCATCACCGTTTTCGCGGTTATCTTCCTCGGCGAGGTGATGCGCCTGCGGCGCTGGACAGCGCTCGGGGTCGGCCTTATCGGCACCCTGATCATCCTGCGCCCCGGCGCCGGGACGATCGAGCTGGCGGCGGTCCTGGTGCTCGTCTCGTCGGCCCTGATCAGCGTCTCGGTCATCATCCTCAAGCGCCTCGCGACCACCGAGCCGTCCGACGCAGTGGTTGCCTACAACACCCTCATCATGTTGCTGGCCTCGCTCATTCCCGTGGCGTTCGTATGGCAGTGGCCGACCTTGAACCAGCTCGGCTGGCTGGTCGCGCTCGGCGGGCTCGCGACTTTCGGCAACTTCCTCTCGGTGCGCTCGCTCCGCCTCGCCGATGCGACGGCGATCATGCCCTACGACTTCACGCGCCTGCCGTTCACGGCGCTGGTCGCCTTTCTCGCCTTCTCCGAGGTCCCCGACCTGTGGACCTGGGTCGGTGCCGCGGTCATCTTCTCGAGCTCGGTCTACATCGCCCACCGCGAGGCCCGGCTGCGGCGCGGCGCGGTCTCCTCGGATACGGCGGGCCGCCTCGGGATCGGCGCCTAGCCCTTGCTTGCGGAGGTCCGCGTGTCACCCCCACCCAACCCTCCCCCATCAAGGGGGAGGGCTAAGAGCTGGACATCGCGCCGTAATTTGCCCCTCCCCTGGTGGGAGGGGTAGGGGGAGGGGGACGAATAATGAGTCGCTTTCCTGTGCGCCCAAGTACTGGCTAGGTGCGCATGCCGCCACCCGCCATCGACGCTCTGGCCACGAGATGGCAGGGGCTTCCGGGTAACGTCCGCGGCGCGCTGTGGATCCTCATCGCCTCCTTCCTCGCCGCGCTGTTGCTGTTGATCGCCAAGCTGCTGGGCTCGCGCCTTCATCCGGCCCAGATCAGCTTCGTTCGCGCGCTCATTGCGGTGGCCGTCCTCGCGCCCGTGCTGCTCGCAGCCCCCGGGCGCAGCTTTCGCACGAACCGGCCCCTCACCCATGTCGCCGCCGGCATCTTTGGGGTGACAAGCCTCACCTGCTTCTTCTTCGCCGTCACGCGGCTCAATATCGCCGACGTTACGGCCCTCGCCTTTACGCGGACGCTGTTCCTGATCGTGCTCGCCGTTCTGTTCCTCGGCGAGACCGTGCGCATTCGCCGTTGGAGCGCCACGGCCGTGGGCTTCATCGGCGTGCTCGTCATGATCCGGCCGACCGGAGGCGTCGATGTCGCCACTTTCGTGGCTCTACTCGGGGCGATCTCGGCGGCGATCACCACGGTATTGTTCAAGAAGCTGACCGGGACCGAGGATCCCCTGACCCAGCTGTTCTACTTCTTCACTGTCTCCGCGGCGGCGACGCTGGTTCCGGCGCTGCTCACCTGGCATACGCCGACGTGGAGCGAGTTCGGGATGCTGGCGCTGCTCGCGTTGGCCGGGGTACTGAACGTGATCTGCTTCACCCTTGGGGTCCGTATCGGCGAGGCTACCGCCGTCATCCCGGTCGACTACACCCGGCTCCTGTTCGCGGCCGCCCTCGGCTTCGTCGCGTTCGCCGAGGTGCCGGACCTGTGGATGTGGGTTGGCGCCGCCCTCATCGTCGCCTCCACGCTCTACATCACCAACCGCGAGGCGCGGCTGCGGCGCGGCGCCGAGGCGGAGGCGAGCGCCGGAGCGCGCGGCGTGAGCCGCGAGATCTAGGCCGGAATGGCGCGTCCCGCAGTGCTCCTCGCCGTCGAGCGCCGCTGGCTGCGGCTGCCGCCCAACATCCGCGGCGGGCTGTGGGTGATCATGGCGACGACCGTCGGCACCTTCATGTTCCTGAGCGCCAAAAGCCTGGGCTCCACCCTTCACGTCGCCCAGATCACCTCGGCGCGCACGGTCATCGCGGTGGTGCTGATGCTGCCCGTGGTCGCCCGCATCCCGCGCCACAAGTTCCGCACCAAGCACCCCTGGGCGCACCTCATCTGCGGTGTCCTCGGGGTGGTGAGCCTGTTCTGCGCCTTCTACGCGGTCAACTACCTCTATTTCGCGGATGCCATCGCCTACGGCTTCACGCGGCCGCTGTTCGTCATCGTGCTCGCGGTACTGTTGCTCGGCGAGGCGGTCGGCATACGGCGTACGGCGGCCACGCTGACCGGCTTCGCCGGCGTCCTCATCATGATGCGCCCCACCGGGGCCATCGAACCGGCGATCCTCGTCGCGCTCGCCGGCGCCCTCATGGCGGCGATCTCCATGATTATCGTCAAGCGCATCGCCGCGACCGAGGACCCGGACGTCCAGATCTTCTATTTCATCGTCGTCTCGGCCGTCGTCGCTATCGGGCCCGGCATTGCGACCTGGCGGGCGCCGACGCCGGGCGAATGGGTGCTCCTTGGGGTGGTCGGCGTCACCGGATGGATCAACAATATCTGCTACATCCGCGGCCTCAGGGTCGCCGAGGCGAGCGCACTGATGCCGTTCGACTACACCCGCCTGCCGTTGGCGGCGCTGTTCGGGTTCCTCATTTTCGACGAGGTGCCCGACGCCTGGATGTGGGTCGGCGCCGGGCTGATCGTTGGCGCAACCCTCTACATCGCGCGCCGCGAGGCGCAGCTCGGGCGCGCCCGCAGGATCGAGGGCGGCACGCTGTAGTAACGTCTCACCCCCTCCCAACCCTCCCCCATCAAGGGGGAGGATTAAGAAACTGACATCGCGCCATAATTTCCCCTCCCCTGGTGGGAGGGGGTAGGGGGAGGGGGACGGCGATCAGGTACTAGCCGGCCGGGCGCGCGCCGTCCCGGCCGGCGGCCGCGTCCTTGAGCAGCGCGCGCGCCCGGTCGCGGTGGTCCTCGCTGATGTGGCGGCGCAGCGTGCCGACAGCGGCGGCCAGGACCGCCGCGTCGTCGCCGAAGCCAATGCCGGCGATGAAGTCGGGGATCAGGTCCGTCGGCACGACGAAGTAGGCGACGGCACCCATCAGAACCGCGCGGGCATAGAGCGGGACGCGCGAATCGGTGGCACAGAAGTAGGCGGCGACAACGTCCTCGAGAAAGGGCACGCGCCCGAGGGTGCGGCGAACCTTGGGCCAAAGCCCGTGCCGCGCGGTTGCCGCGTCGCGCTGCGAGCGCTCGCGGTCGACCACCGCCTCACCGTCGTTCATGAGACGGATATGGGCCGGGGCGCCGGCCGCGACAACCTGTTTCGTTCAGGGCCGCTCCCCGCTTTCGTATCGCCGGCCGCATCTGATATGACGGGCGTTCGCCGCGCAGTTGATCGGGAGAGGTGTGATGAACGTTGACGGAGCGAGTGTAATCGTGACCGGGGGCGCCTCGGGGCTGGGCGCCGCGACCGCGGCCGCGCTGGCGCGCGCCGGCGCCAAGGTCGCGATTCTCGACGCCAATCTCGAAGCGGCGCGCACCGCGGCCGCGGCGATCGGCGGCACGAGTTTCGCGTGTGACGTGAGCGACCCGGACGGCGCGCAAGCCGCCATCGCGGCCGCGCGCGAGGCGCAGGGGCCGGCCCGCGTGCTCGTCAACTGCGCCGGCATCGGCACGCCCGGCAAGGCCGTGGGGCGCGAGGGGCCGATACCGCTCGAACGCTTCACCAAGGTCATCGCGGTCAACCTCATCGGCACCTTCAACTGCATCCGGCTCGCCGCCGCCGACATGCAGGGACTCGACCCGCGCGTCGACGGCGAGCGCGGGGTCATCATCAACACCGCGTCCGTCGCCGCCTTCGACGGCCAGATAGGTCAGCCCGCCTACGCCGCCTCCAAGGGCGGGGTCGCCGCGCTTACGCTGCCGCTCGCGCGCGAGTTCGCCGAGCATGGCATCCGTGTCGTGACCATCGCACCGGGCCTGTTCGCGACGCCGATGCTGGCGGGCCTGCCCGAGAAGGCGCAAGCCTCGCTCGCCGCCAGCGTCCCCTTTCCGGTGCGGCTCGGGGCGCCCGAGGAGTACGCCGAGCTCGTGCTCCACATCCTCGCCAACCGTATGCTCAACGGCGAGGTCATCCGCCTCGACGGCGCACTGCGCATGGCGCCGCGCTAGAGCCGCAGCGCTCTACACCGCCGATCGCGGCACCTCAGTGCGCCATGCGGTCCATGGCGTGGGCGAGATTGATGTCGCGCTCGGTCAAGCCGCCCGCATCGTGGCTCGACAGCGTCACCTCGACGCGGTCGTAGACGTTGAACCACTCGGGGTGATGGTTCATCTTCTCGGCGACGAAGGCGCAGCGGCTCATGAAGCCGAAGGCGTCGATGAAGCTCTCGAAGCGGTATGTCTTGTGGATGGCATCGCGCCCGGCGACCTCCTCCCAGTCGACCAGCGTCTCGAGCGCGCGGGCGCGCTCCGCTCCCGTCAGCTTTTCGGCCATGGCGTCTCGCTCCCGGTGGGCGTGACCGGCCTCCACATTGGCTCAGCTTGGCCCGTGCGGCAAGCCGCGATATCGTTGCGCCATGAGCATGCGTGGAGCGCTGGCGCCCTCGGCGGGCGACATCGAGGTCCTAGCCGACGCGGCCCTGCGCGAGGTGCCCGAGCGCTTTCGCCGCGCCGCGGCTGGGGTCGTGATTCGGGTCGAGGAGTTTCCCGACGAGGACACGATGCAGGAGATGGCGCTCGAGTCGCCGTTCGACATCCTCGGCCTCTATCGCGGCGTCAGCCTCGATCACAAGAGCGGGGCGGATGCGCCCGACGATGTCGATATGGTGCTCCTCTATCGCCGCCCGCTGCTCGACTATTGGTGCGAGAGCGGCGAGAGTCTCGACCACCTCGTGCGCCACGTGCTGATCCACGAGATCGGACATCACTTCGGTTTTAGCGACGACGACATGGATGCCATCGAGGCGGACACGCAGGAACGCACGGCCTGATGGGCCAGCAAGAAAGGACGAAATGCCCGTAACGCCGCTCTCCCCCCCGGCGCTCAAGCAGCGCTGCGATCCCGATCAGCTGGGATTCGAGACGACGGCCGATCTCGAGGACCTGGGCGACGTGATCGGCCAGACGCGCGCGGTCGAGGCGGTCAAGTTCGGCATCGGTATCCGCCGCGAAGGCTACAACCTGTTCGCCATCGGTCCCAATTCGATCGGCAAGTACACGACGGTGCGTCGCTTCGTCGACGACCGCGCGGCCGGGGAGCCGGTTCCCGACGACTGGTGTTACGTCAACAACTTCCAGGACCGCCACAGGCCGCACTCGATCAAGTTGCCGCCGGGCATGGCCAACAAGCTGAAGCGTGACATGGAGCGCCTCGTCGAGGAGCTGCAGGCGACCATTCCGGCGGTCTTCGAGAGCGACGAGTACCGGACCCGCCACCAGGCCATCGACGAGGAGTTCAAGGAGCGCCAGGAGGCGACCCTCGGCCAGCTCCAGGAGCGCGCGCGCGAGCGCAAGGTCGCACTCGTGCGCACGCCCATGGGGCTGGCGCTGGCGCCGATGAAGGACGGCGAGGTAGTCACGCCGGATGAGTTTCGCCAGCTGCCCGAGGAGGAACGCGTACAGGTCGAGAAAGACATCGAGGGCCTGCAGCATCAGCTGCAAAGTGCCATGAACGAGATGCCGCAATGGGAGAAGGCACGGCGCGACCAGGTGCGCGATCTCGACCGCGACATCACCATGTCGGCGGTACGCCACCTGATCGATGCGCTACAGGCCGAGTACAAGCCCTATCCACAGGTCGTCACCTATCTCGACGCGGTGCGCACCGAGGTTATCGAGAACGCGGCCGACTTCCGCTCCAGGGAGGAGGAGGGGCAGGTCGCAGGGCCCGCGGGGCCCGCCAGCCCGATGATCAGGCTGCCGCACGCACCGCCCGACTTCCGCCGCTATCAGGTCAACGTCATCGTCAGCAACGGCGATCAGCACGGCGCACCGGTCATCTACGAGGACAATCCCACCCAGCCCAATCTCGTCGGCCGTGTCGAGCACTTGGCCGAGCTCGGCGCGCTGGTCACCGACTTCAGCCTCATCAAGCAGGGCGCGATCCACCGCGCCAACGGCGGTTATCTGATCCTCGATGCCTACAAGGTTCTGACCCAGCCCTATGCCTGGGAGGCGCTGAAGCGGGCCCTGAAATCGCGCGAGATCCGCATCGAGTCGCTCGGTCAGGCGGCGGGGATGATCAGCACCATTACGCTCGACCCAGAGCCCATTCCACTCGACGTCAAGGTCGTGCTGGTCGGCGAGCGCCGCCTGTACTACCTGCTCAGCACCCACGATCCCGACTTCGACGACCTGTTCAAGGTCGAGGTCGATTTCGACGAGGACATGGATCGCAGCATCGAGTCGAGCCGTCAGTACGCCGGCCTGATCGCCACCCTGGCGCGGCGCGAAAAGCTGCGCTCGCTGGATCGCGGCGCCGTCGCCAGCATCATCGAGCATTCGTCCCGCCTGAGCGGCGACGCCGAGAAGCTTTCGGCGCGCGTCGGCCAGGTCTGCGACCTGCTGCGCGAGGCCGACTATTGGGCCGGGCAGGCCGAGCGCCAAGTGATCGGCCGCGGCGACGTCAAGCGCGCCATCGACGCGCAGATCTTTCGCTCCGACCGAGTGCGCCAGCGGGTTCAGGAGGCGATTCGCCGCAACACGATCCTGATCGACACGTCCGGCGCCAAGGCGGGCCAAGTCAACGGGTTGTCGGTGCTGGCGCTGGGCGGGTCCAGCTTCGGCCAGCCGAGCCGGATCACCGCGCGCGTACGCATGGGCCGCGGCGAGGTCGTCGACATCGAGCGCGAGGTCGAGCTCGGGGGTCCCCTCCACTCCAAGGGCGTGCTCATCCTGTCGGCCTATATTGGTGCCCAGTATGCGCTCGATCGGCCGCTTTCGCTGGGAGCCAGCCTGGTGTTCGAGCAGTCCTACGGCGGGGTCGACGGCGACAGCGCCTCGTCGGCGGAGCTCTATGCGCTGCTCTCGGCACTGGCTGAGATGCCGATCAAGCAGTCGCTCGCCGTCACCGGCTCCGTGAACCAATATGGCGAAGTTCAGGCGATCGGCGGCGTCAACGAGAAGATCGAGGGCTTTTTCGACGTGTGCTCGGCACGCGGCCTAACCGGCGAGCACGGCGTGCTGGTCCCGGATTCCAATGTCAAACACCTGATGCTGCGCGACGATGTTGTCGAGGCTGTCGCCGAGGGCCGCTTCGCGATCTATTCGGTGAAAACAATCGCCGAGGGGATCGAGATCCTGACCGGTGTGCCGGCCGGCGAACGCGACGAGTCAGGTGCCTTCCCTCCCGGCTCGCTGAACGAGGCGGTCGACAGGCGGTTGATCGAGCTCGCCGAGGCGCGGCGCTCGTTCGGCGCCGGTGCCGCCGAGGGTGATAGACAATGAACGAGCGGCCGGGCGAGATCACGTTTCGCCGCATCCTGGTGGCGCTCGACGCCAGCAGCGAGAATCGTGCAGCGCTCGAGGCAGCGGTCGATCTCGCAGCCCGCATGGAAGCGGAGTTATTGGGTCTCTTCGTCGAGGACGTGAACCTGCTGCGCCTGGCGCGGCTGTCATCGGCGCGCGAGGTACGTTTCGCCCGGACGCTCGGCGCGCCGCCCAGCATGGGGGCTATCCGGCGCGGCCTCAAGGTGCAAGCGGCGACCGCCCGGCGCGCACTGGAAGCGGCGGCCGCGCGGCGCGGGTTGCGCTGGTCGTTCCGCGTCGCCCGCGGCAACGTTGCGGTCGAGATCCTCGCCGTCGCGCCCGAGGTCGACCTCATGATCGTCGGCCGCACCGGCGGCCCGCTGCACAGCCATGCCCGCATGGGCGCGAATGCGCTCGCGGTTGCCGCCGGCGCGCCGCGCGCGGTGCTGGTGCCCGGCCGCATCGTCTCCGACGGGCCGACCCTCGCGGTCTACGACGAGTCCCCAATGGCATCCCGCGCGCTGGCGACCGCCGCCCGCCTTACCGGCGGCGAAGGGATGGTGGTGCTGGTGCCCGACGTAGCGGCCAACGGCAAGCGCGACCTTGTCCCCGAGGTCGAGGCATGGCTCAAGCGCCACGGGGTCGCGGCTCGGGTGCGCCGTGTCGCACCGGCCCACGGCCTCGCCGCCGCGGTCAACGAGGAGTTCCCCCGCGTCTGCGTCCTGTCCCGCGAGTGCGCCTGCTGGGGCGAGGAGTCGGCCGAGAAGGTGGTTGACGACATCGACGCGCCGGTCCTCCTCATCGGCGGCGCGGGCGAGGCGGATTAGGGCTCCGGAGTAAGCGCTTTGCCCTCACCCTCGAGCTCCCGGCAAAGCGGGTGGGAATCAATGCAGAACTCTGGTGACCCACTCCCTGCCGCCCGAGGGGAGGGATAGGTGGGGTGACCGCGCGGTGCGGAAATCCGAGCGCCTATTTGCCTCTCCAATAGTCGAAGACCCGTCCTTGTTCCTCCCGGTGAAACGCTTCTTTTTCCAAAAACACTTTCCCCAAAAGACTCGGCCATGCCGAAAAACCCATCGCCTACCTTGCCTTCCTGGGAAACCACGATGGCGGACAGCAGGGGACGGCCGGCGGAATGCTCAATCTCGCACGCATCACCCAGCAATGTCGGGAGGCGCCAATGAGCTTGCTCCTACGGAACACCCAGCTCGTCGGCGATTTGCTTGTAAGTAATGGTCCGCCCGTGTCTGGCTGATTTGATGATGACGCTTCGAACGCTGTCTGCGTTCATGTTGTGACGTCCGCCCCTTCCTACTTGCTCGCCTACGATCGCATCGACAAACCATTGCGTGGCCGGAAGCTTTGGGTTTTGAATAATCCTTGCCTATCCGGTTAACGCCCATGACCGCTACATGTAGGGTGCCGCCACTCTCCCGAGTAAAGCTCGGCATAGGTTGGAGCAGAGGTGTCGCCCGCGATGCCGAGCAATGAGCGGAAGGCGTTGAACGGGTAGAACCGCCTGTTGAAGCGGAAGGTGAACTCGTTGAGGTAGGCTTGTAGGTGCTGGTGGCTAACGCCGTGGTGAGATACCGATCAGCCACGTCTTCAGGTTGGCGAAAACCAGATGGATGATCGGCAGGTATTGCTCGGCAACCTCTGGATCACCACACTCGGCAACAGCGAAGTGCTCATAGCCGCGCTTCCCGAGGCCAGCATAGCCGCTCCAATCGTCAGTAACGATCAGCGATCGCGGCGCGACGGTGCTCTCGACGAACCCACAGAGCGACTCGGCGCTACGGTCGAGCACGACGGCGAGCCGAACGCGTCCGGCATAGCGTCCGTCTTTCCGGTTGTCGAGCTTGGTGCCCGGCTTTCGATGACGCACCTCGATGGCACAGGAGACGGGAACCTTGTGGTGAACACCACGGCCTTCCCCACGCGTTCGCCCGCCAACCCAGGTTTCGTCCACCTCAACATGGTTCTTGGGCTGTCCACCGATCCTGTCTTGGTTGGGCCGCACCATGCCCGAGCGGAGCTTGTGGAGAATTTGAAAGGCCGTCTCGTAGCGCGAAAGACCAAGTTGCCGCTGAAACTGCACGGCGGACATGTCGGGCGTCTGACTGGCGACCAGATAAGCGGCCCAGAACCAGACGTTCAGCGGAGTGTGGCTACGCTCCATCACTGTTCCCACCGTCAGCCCGATGTTCTGGCGGCACTTGCGGTAGCGCAGGACGCCAGGGCGGTTTTCAAAGTGGAACGGCTCTCCCGCCGTGCCGCAGTGCGGGCAGGCAAAGCCGTCTCCCCAGCGGGCTTTCTCCAGGTAGGCGGCGCAGGCCGCATCATCGGGGAAAAGTCGCTGGAACTCGGGTAGCGAATGCGGGAATGGGAGATCGGCGCGGTCGAGAACATCCATGGCGCGCTCCCCTATATCCGGGTTGCGCCCATTCTAGCCCTAGTGGGTGTGGGTGTAAACCGGATAGGCAAGGGCCGACCAGATCGAAACTCTGATCCACAGCCTCGGCGAGCTGGAGATGGAAGCCGGCGACGGCGGCGATAGCTTCCGCCTCTATATGGAATAGGTCCACCGCCGCCGAGAAAGAGCTGGCGGATTGGGGCGGGGCGGGCACTCCTTCCGAATGCGTTGCCTGGAATCGATATGCGCTCCACGATGCCATTGCGAACCATTGAGACCGAGCTGCATCCGGTAGTGTCGCCAACGTGGCACGGGAACGTCCCCTTTTTGGCCAATCTGCGACGTAGATGGAGGTCCGCCAGAACGTCCGATCTAGAAGGGAACCCGGACATTCTCGCGTTAATGCCAAACGGGCGCAGGGTCATGACTACATGGCCTAGGCGCGCGCCGCGATCATGGTGCCGACGCCGCCCTCGGTGAAGACTTCGAGCAGCAGCGCGTGGGGGAGCCGGCCGTCGAGGATATGGGCGGCCGCGGTGCCGCCCTTGAGCGCCGCGAGACAGGTCTCGAGCTTGGGGATCATGCCGCCCGTGATCGTGCGGCCCTTGAGCCGCGCACCCACCGAGGCCGGCGTCAGCGTCGCTATCAGCTTCCCCTTCTTGTCGAGCACGCCGGCCACGTCGGTCAGCATCACCAGCTTGCTGGCGCGAAGGGCGGCCGCGGCGCACCCGGCCACCGTATCGGCGTTGATGTTGTAGGTATCGCCGTCCGCGCTGATGCCGATGGGGGCGATTACCGGAATGATCTCGGAGGTCGCGAGCGAATCGAGGAGCTGCCGGTTGAAGCGCACCGGCTCGCCGACGAAGCCGAGGTCGAGAACGCGTTCGATGTTGGAGTTGGGATCGCGCGCGGTGCGCCGCAGCTTGCGCGCCTCGATGAGGTTGCCGTCCTTGCCCGACAGTCCCACGGCGACGCCGCCCGCGCGGTTGATGGCGGTGACGACCTGCTTGTTGATCGACCCCGACAACACCATTTCGACGATTTCGACCGTCTCCCGATCGCTCACCCTGAGGCCCGAGATGAAGGAGCTCTTGATCTTGAGTCGATCGAGCATGGCGCTGATCTGGGGCCCGCCGCCGTGCACGACGATGGGATGGATGCCGACCTGCTTCAACAGCACCACGTCCTGGGCGAAGAGATCGCGCAGCGACGCATCGCCCATGGCATAGCCGCCGATCTTGACGACGAAGGTCTGGCCGGCGAAGCGACGCATGTAGGGCAGCGCCTCGGCGAGCGTGCGCGCGGTATGGAGCCGGTCAGCGGCCAGGGCCGGCGAGGGGCGGGGCGGGCGCATCGGCGCGTTATAGACCCTTCACCCGGCCGCGGCCAATCGCGCGAACTCAGCCCGCAGGGTATCGAGGCCGGCGCCGGTGGCGGCGCTGGTGGTGAGGATGTCGGGGTGTGCGGCGGGGTGCCCGGCAAGCTCGCCCGCGAGCGCGTCGATACGAGCCGCGAGTTCGCCTGGCTTGACCTTGTCGGCCTTGGTCAGCACTACCTGATAGGCAGCCGCGGCGCCGTCCAGCATGGCCATGACCTCGCGGTCGCCGTCACCGGAGCCGCGGCGCGCGTCGATCAGCAGGCACGTCCTGCGCAGGCTCGCGCGTCCCTTGAGGTAGGCGACGACCAGGCGGCGCCAGCGCTCGATGTCGCCCTTGGGCGCCCGCGCGAACCCGTAGCCCGGGAGATCGACCAGGCACAGGCGCTCGGCGATGACGAAGAAATTGACCTCGCGCGTGCGGCCCGGCGTCTTCGAGGTGCGGGCCAGGTTCGTGCGGTTCGTGAGCGCGTTAAGCAGCGAGGACTTGCCGACGTTGGAGCGGCCGGCGAAGGCGACCTCGGGGAGGCGCGCGGGCGGCAGCCCGGTGGCGCGGGCGGCCGCGGCGGCGAAGGTGCACGGCATCGCGAACAGCCTGCGTCCCTCGGCCAGCGCGCCCTCGGGCGCGGCCTCGGCCACGGCGGCCCGCCTAGCTTCCGGCCGGATTGACGATTCCCGCCCGCTTCATAATGACCCACTGCTGGGCGATCGACAGCATGTTGTTCCAGGTCCAGTAGATCACGAGGCCGGCCGGGAAGGTGCCGAGCATGAAGGTGAACACGAACGGCAGGACCATGAACATCTTGGCCTGAACCGGGTCGGGCGGGCGCGGATTGAGGCGCATCTGCAGCCACATGCTGGCCCCCATGATGATCGGCCAGATGCCGATGTTGCCGTACGCCAGCATTCCCGGGGGGTCCCACGGGAACAGCCCGAAGACGGTCATGATACCGAGAGGATCGGGCGCCGAGAGGTCGTGAATCCAGCCGAAGAAGGGCGCATGCCGCATCTCGATGGTCACGAACATCACCTTGTACAACGCGAAGAACACCGGGATCTGAATGGCGATCGGCAGGCAGCCCGACACCGGATTGGCCTTCTCGCGCTTGTAGAGCTCCATGACCTCCTTGTTGAGGCGCGCACGGTCCTCGCCAAAGCGCTCGCGCAGCTTGGTCATCTCCGGCTGCAGCTTTTTCATCGCGCTCATCGCGCGGTACGACTTGTTGGCGAGGGGGAAGAAGATGATCTTGACGATGACGGTGAGCAGCAGGATCGCGAGCCCGAAATTACCAAGCACCTTGTTAAAGTAGGCGATGAGGTAGAACAGCGGTTTGGTCAGGAAGTAGAACCAACCGAAGTCGATCGCCTTGTCGAAGCTGGCGACGCCCAGCGAGTCCTTGTAGCCATCGAGCAGCTTGACCTCCTTGGCGCCGGCGAACAGGTAATCGACGACCTCGACGGCGGCCCCCGCGGGTACTACCTCGACATCGCGGATGTAGTCGAACTGGTAGCGGTCAATCGCACCGGCGCCCAGGCGGTGGCTAAAGCTCGCCCGTACGCGTTGGCTCTGATCCGGCACCAGCGCGGTCAGCCAGAACTTGTCGGTGATGCCGATCCAGCCGCCCACGGTTTCGTACCCGATCCGTTGCTCGTCCCGCACGTCGTCGTAGCCGACTTCGTTCAGGGTTTCGTTGAACACGCCGATCGGCCCCTCATGGAGGATGAAGAAGCGGCTCACCCTGGGGGTTCCCGAGCGCGAGACGAGCCCGTAGGGATAGAGCTCGACCTGCCGGTTACCGTAGTTCTCGACCCTCTGGCGGATCGAGAACATGTAATTTTCGTCGACCGAGATCGTGCGGATGAATCGAAGCCCGTCGCCATTGTCCCAGCGCAGCCTCAGGGGTCGGGCCGCCGTAAGTTCGTTGCCATCGGTCTGCCACACGGTGTCGGGGCCGGGGCGCTTGATGCCGGCGGCCTCGTCCGCCTGCCAGCCGAACTCGGCGTAGTAGGCGCCCGGGGCACCGACCGGCGAGAGCAGCACGATTTCGGGGCTGCCCGGCTCGATCGTCTCGTAATAGGTGGCCAGCGTAAGGTCGTCGAGGCGCGCGCCCTTGAGCGAGATCGATCCGTGCAGGCGCGGCGTGACGATGCGCACCCGCGGCGCCTCGGCGAGCTGGCGCCCACGCGCCTCCGGCGTCGGCGCCGGTGCGGGTACCGCGGCCCCGCTCGCCGTCGGCGCGGTGCTCGGGGCCGGCGGCGTAGCTACCGCACCCGGCACACTCGGGGCACCCGCGAGCGGCGCGCGCCCGGCCGGCTCGAGCGACGGCCCCACCGATTGCGACTGCTCGATCGCCGCTTGGCGCTCCCGCGCCTCGCGCATCCGCGGGATCTCATAGAAGTACTGGAAGCCGATCAGGATGGACAGCGAGACGATCACCGCGATGATGAGGTTGCCCTGGCCCGACATGACGTGTGCGCCCGTCAGTGAGCCGCGCGGCCGCGGCCGCGCCCGCGCTCCGGTACCGGATCGTGGCCGAAGCCGCCCCACGGGTGGCAGCGCAGGATGCGTCGGATGGCGAGCCACCCGCCGCGTGCCGCGCCGTGCACGGCCAATGCCTCCATCGCGTACGCCGAGCAGGTCGGATGATAGCGGCAGCGCGGCCCGAGAACGGGCGAGACGAAGAGCTGGTAGCCCCGCACCAGTAGGCGCAGTACGACCGCCCCGGGGCCGATCGAACCGCCCGTCACGGCTTCGCCGCTCGCGCTGGCGCGGTGCCCGCGCGGTGGACGCCAAGCCCCCTCAGCGCCGCCTCGAGGTCGCTCACCAGGCTGGCGAAGGCGCGTTCGGGCGTTGCCGCACGGGCGATCAGGACGTAGTCAAAACCGGGCATGGCGCGTTCGGGCATGACTTTCTGGGCGGCGGCGCGGAGGCGACGTTTGGCGCGGTTGCGCCGGACCGCATTGCCGATCTTCTTGGTGGCGGTAAAACCAACCCGCAGGCCCTGCGAGCGCACCCCGGCGGTGCCCTCAGTATCCCCCGGCGCCGCCTGCAGGACAAGACCCGGGCGCGCCCATCGCCGGCGCGCCCTGGCGACCCGCACGAAGTCCGCCCGACGCTTGAGACGCCCGACCCTCGCGGACATCGAGGCCCTAGGCCGTGAGGCGCTTGCGTCCCTTGGCGCGGCGCCGGGCCAAGACCCTGCGCCCGGCGGCCGTAGCCATGCGGGCGCGAAATCCGTGTCGCCGCTTGCGGACGATGACGCTGGGCTGAAAGGTGCGTTTCACGGCTCAAGTTCCGCCGCCGCATCGCCGGACACGGCGAGCGAGGCGCTGTGGAAGAAGTGCGTTGGACGAAGCGCTGTATAAGGACAGGCGCGAGTGAAGTCAAATCAAGACACGGTCGGCGTGCGGGCGTGACGCCGGTAGAATATGCGGTAGCGGGGTCGGTCGCGGGAGCGGGCAACATGGTCGAGAAGATTACCGTCGATATGTGCGTCATAGGAGCCGGCGCGGCCGGCCTGAGCGTGGCCGCCGGCGCGAGCCAGCTCGGCGCGTCCACGGCGCTTATCGAGAACGGGCGCATGGGCGGCGATTGCCTCAACTATGGCTGCGTGCCGTCGAAGTCGTTGCTGGCGGCGGGGCGTGCGTCGCGCGCCGGCGACCGCGCCGCGGCCTTCGAAGGCGTGCGCGATCGTGTCCACGCGGCCATCGCCGCCATCGCACCGCACGATTCCGTTGCCCGCTTCGAGGCTCTCGGCGTGCGCGTCATCAACGACACGGCCCGCTTCACCGGCCCCGCCGAGATCGCCGCCGGCGACGTCGCGATCAGCGCCCGGCGGTTCGTGATCGCGACCGGATCGGTGCCGGCCATACCGCCGATCCCGGGCCTCGATACCGTTCCCTACCTCACCAACGAGACCATCTTCGACGTCGGCGCGCTGCCCGATCACCTGGTCATCATCGGCGGCGGCCCCATCGGCATGGAACTGGGGCAGGCCTTCCGCCACCTCGGGGCTCGGGTCAGCGTGGTCGAGCAAGCGAGCGTGCTGAGCCGGGATGACCCCGAGCTCGTCGACATCCTCGCCACCCGGCTGCGCCGCGACGGAGTCGACATTCTCGAGGGCACGAGGGTGGCCAGCGTCGAGGGCAGCGACGGCACCATCGCCGTGACCGTCGAGGGCCCGCAAGGGACGACGCGCCTCGACGCGAGCCATCTCCTCGTCGCCGCCGGCCGCCAGCCCAGCATCGCGGCCCTCGACCTCGCGCGCGCTGGCGTCGCCCATGGCCCGGGCGGGATCACCGTCGATGCCGGCCTGCGCACCACGAACCGGCGCGTCTATGCGATCGGCGACGCCGTCGGCGGCCCCCAGCTCACCCATCGGGCCGCGCACCACGCCGCGATCGTCATCCGCAACGCGCTCTTCCATCTACCGGCGAAGGCCACCGGGCGGGCGATGCCGTGGGTCACCTATACCGATCCCGAGCTCGCCCATGTCGGGCTCTTCGAGGCCGAGGCGCGGGCCCGGCACGGTCGCATCCGGGTGCTGCGGTGGCCCTTTGCCGACAATGACCGCGCGGTCTGCGAGCGCGATGCCACGGGCCTGGTCAAGGCGATCACCACAGCGCGCGGCCGCATCCTCGGCGCCTCGATCGTCGGCCCCCACGCGGGCGAGCTGATCCTGCCCTGGGTGCTGGCCGTCGACCGAAAGCTGCGCGTCGGCGCCCTGGCCGCGGTCACGGTCCCCTACCCGACCTACAGCGAGGCAACCAAGCGTGTCGCCGCGAGCTTTTTCGCGCCCGCCCTGTTCAGCGAGCGGACCCGCCGCGTCGTGCGCGCGCTGCGGCACCTGGGCTGAGACGTGCCCGCGCCCTATTGTCCCGCGCCACGCGCGCACCATGTCTCTTGCGAGTTTGGTGCGGGCGTGAAATTGAACTAATTATTGGCCATGGCGCGGACCAAGGGCACGCTGTTGCCGCTGCGGATGGGCCTTTCGGCACGGCTCCTGGTGCTGACGATCGCCTTCGTCATGCTCAGCGAGGTGCTGATCTTCGTCCCCTCGATCGCGCGCTACCGGCTCGTCTATCTCGAGGAGAGGATCGCCGCCTCGCACCTCGCTACCCTGGCGCTCGAGGCGAGCCCCGATTACATGATTGCGCCCGGGCTCGAGCGCGAGCTGCTGCGCCACGCGGGTGTGCGCGCCGTGGTCTTGATGCGGCCCGAATCGCGCACGCTCGCGCTCGGCTACGACATGCCGCCCAAGGTCGCGGCGGCCTTCGATCTCAGGGAGGCGACGCCGGCCTCGCTCATTCGCGACGCCTTCGATACGCTGCGGCAGGCCTCCAACCGCGTGATCCACGTCGCCGCCCCGGCGCCCAACGAGCCCGGTGTGGTCGTCGACGTGATCCTCGACGAGGACCCGCTGCGCGCCGGCATGTACGACTATGCGGGGCGCATCCTCCAGCTCTCCATCGTCATCTCGCTGATTACGGCTTGGTTGGTGTATCTGGCTCTGCAAGGGCTGATGGTGCGGCCGATGCGGCGCATCACCCAGAACATGGTCGACTTTCGCGCGGCGCCGGAGGATGAGACCGGCAGCGTGCAGCCGTCGTCGCGCGGTGACGAGATCGGAACGACTCAGCGCGAGCTCGCCGAGTTGCAGGCTCAGGTGCGGGCCTCGCTCAAGCAGAACGCGCGCCTCGCCGCCCTCGGCATCGCGGTCAG
This sequence comes from Alphaproteobacteria bacterium, assembly GCA_965261735.1. Classification (GTDB taxonomy): domain Bacteria; phylum Pseudomonadota; class Alphaproteobacteria; order SHVV01; family SHVV01. The sequence goes on along the minus strand of OZ253470.1, from coordinate 1,522,983 downwards.
CAAGATCAATCACGACCTGCGCAACATCCTGGCAACGGCGCGCCTCGTGTCCGACCGTCTCGCCAACAGCGACGACCCCAATGTGCGGCGGGTGACGCCGACCCTGGTGCGGGCTATCGACCGCGCGGTCGATCTGTGCACCAACACGCTGCGTTACGGACGCGCCGAGGAGCCCGACCCGGTGCGTGCGCGATTCGGCCTGCGCGAGCTGGTCGACGACGTCGCCGGGGCGCTGAGCCACGGCATGCCGGCCAGCATCGTTTGGCACAACGAGGTCGGCGCCGACTTCGAGGTCAACGCCGACCGCGATCAGATCTATCGCGTCCTGCTCAATCTCGGGCGCAACGCGATCGAGGCCATGGCGCACCTCAACCGCGGCGAAATCTGCGTCCGCGCGATACACGTCGATTCGGTGGCGCAGATCGACTTCAGCGACACCGGCCCCGGCCTGACGCCAGAGGTCCGCGACAAGCTGTTCGTCGCCTTTAGCGGCTCTTCGCGCGCGGGCGGCACGGGTCTCGGTCTGGCCATCGCGCGCGACCTCATGAAGGCCCACGACGGCGACATTCGTCTGCTCGAGACGGAACCCTCGCGGACCACGTTTCGGCTCGAGCTGCCGGCGTCGTGACCGCGGCCTCGCGCGTCGGCGGCTCGACTTCGGGCGCCGGTTGTGAAAAATTGCGCGCCATGAACGCCTTCAGGCTCATGCTCGTTGCCGCGGTCATCGGGCTCGGCGGCTGTACGCTGGCGGCCGTGGCCATTGTCGACAATGCGCTTTCCAATGCCATGGGCCAGGAATGCATGCTGGCGCGCGCCTTCAAGGAGACGAGCATTTGCCGTGACGCGTTCACGCCACCGGTCCCGCCCGACGTGTACTGCTACCGCACCCTGGGCGGGGTCGATTGCTACGCGACGGCCGACCCCTACGGGCGCGAGCGGATGGGTCACAGCGCGGCACCGCAGCCCCTCGGCGGCTGAACCGTTGAGCCCGGAGTCGACGCGCGGCGGCGATTGGGCCGCACAGGTTCACGCGACCCTTGCCGCGGCCGGCATTCGCACGGTCGGCTACGTTCCCGACGCCGGCCTCATCCGGCTTATCGAGCTATGCCGCGACGATCCCGAAATCCGTGACGTCGTTCTGGCTTCCGAGCAGGAGGGCATCGGCCTCGCCGCCGGCGCCTGGCTGGGTGGAGCGCGTGCTGTCCTGATGATGCAGAGCAGCGGCGTCGGCAATTGCATCAACGCGTTGTCGATGATCCAGGTGTGCGGCTTTCCGCTACTCGCCCTGGTCACGATGCGCGGCGAGTGGGGGGAGGCGAACCCCTGGCAGGTGCCGATGGGCCAAGGCGCGGCGAACCACCTGACGGTAGCCGGCGTCATCGTCCACCGCGTGGAGCGGGCGCAAGACGTGGCCGAGACCGTGGCGGCGGCGGCCGAGCTCGCCTTCGCCTCGTCGCGGGCGGTCGCGGTGCTGGTCGCGCAACGCGTCCTCGGCGCCAAGACGTTCGAGGACTAGCGTGCCCGCGGGGCCTCCTCTGCTTGCCCGCCGTGAGGTCGTCGCGGCCCTCCTGGCCGCGCGCGGCGCCGCCCTCGTCGTTGCCGGCCTCGGTGCGCCGGCGTGGGATTGCGCGGCGGCCGGGGACGAAGCGCTCAACTTCTATCTATGGGGCGCCATGGGCAGCGCCGCCATGGTCGGGCTCGGGCTGGCGCTGGCGCAGCCTGCGCGCCGCGTCGCCGTGATCACCGGCGACGGCGAGATGCTGATGGGGCTGTCGAGCCTCGCCACCATCGGTGCCGCGGCGCCGGCCAATCTCGGGCTCGTCGTGCTCGACAACGAGCGCTACGGCGAGACCGGCATGCAGCCGACCCATACCGCCGCCGGCATCGACCTTGCCGGCGTGGCGGGCGCGTGCGGCTTTGCGCTCACAGACATAATCACGGACGAGGGCGGGCTGGCCGGCGCCGCCGCGACCCTGTTTACCGCGGCCGGCCCCGCCTTCCTCCTCGTCAAAGTGCGCGAGGAATCGCCGCCGCTCGTGCTCCCCCCGCGCGACGGCGCTTACCTCAAAGCGCGCTTCCGCGAGGCGCTGCTGGGACAAGCCTGAGGCGCGTCCTCAGTCACCGAGGGCGACGCCCTCGCGGCGCGGGTCGGCTCCGGCGCGGAGCCCCTCGGGCGAGACCACGATGCCGTGCAGGCCGCTGTTGAGGCCGCGCACCGCGACCTTGTGCCCGAGATCCTCGAGCGCGCCCTTGTGCACCGCCACCGCGGTTCCCCCCTCGAGGTCGGTGGTCCCGTTGCGGTGGCTGTGGTGGGGCAGGTCGATGGCGGCCTGGATGTCGAGCCCGCCGTCGAGCACCGCGACGATGGTCTTGACGACGTAAGGGATGATGCGGCTGCCGCCGGGCGAGCCGATCGCCATGACCAGGTTGCCCGCGGCGTCGAACACGAGCGTCGGCGCCATCGAGCTGCGCGGCCGTTTACCGGCGGCGACACGGTTGGCGACGGGCGCACCGTCGCGCTCGGCGACGAACGAGAAGTCGGTGAGCTGGTTGTTGAGCAGGAAGCCGCCCTCGGTCATGAGCCGCGAGCCGAAGGCGCTCTCGATGCTCGACGTCATCACGACGGCGTTGCCGTCGCCGTCGACCACGCTGAAGTGGGTCGTCGAGGGCTGCTCCGCCGACTGGTCGGGGGCCGCGAGCCGGCCCTTCTTGACCCCCGGGGTACCAGGTGCGGCGAGCCCCATGCTGCGTGCCGGATCGATGAGCCGTGCGCGCGTCCGCAGGTACGTAGCATCGAGCAGGCCGGAGACCGGCACCTCGACGAAATCGGCGTCGGCGAGGTAGCGGCCGCGGTCGGCGAAGGCGAGGCGGCTCGCTTCGGAGATGAGATGCACCGCTCGCGCCGACCCAGGCGCCAGCGCGGCCGACTCGAAGTGGCTCAGGATGTCGAGGATTTGCAGTACCGTGATGCCGCCCGAGGTCGGCGGCGGCATGCCGCACACCCGCCACTCGCGATAGGCGAGGCACACCGGCGCGCGTTCTTTGGCGCGGTAGGCGGCGAGGTCGGCGGCGCTTAGGCTTCCCGGGTTGCGGGCCGCGCCGCGCACCGCGCCGACGATATCGCGCGCGATGTCGCCCTCGTAGGAGGCGCGGCCACCGTCCGCCGCGATCGCGCGCAAGCTGTCGGCGAGCCTCGGGTTGGTGAGCCAAGTGCCGACCGGCTTGGGCGTGCCGTTGGCGCGATGGAACATCTCGCGCGCGAGCACGAAGGTACGCAGGAACTTGTCCCGGCCGACCAGCGCGTGCAGGCGCGGCGAGATGGCGAAGCCGTCATCGGCGATGGCGATGGCGGGCGCGAACAGCTCGCGCCAGGCGAGCCTGCCGTGCGCCTTGTGGGCGAGCTCGAGCATCGCGACCACGCCGGGAACCCCGACCGAGCGGCCGCCGACGACCGCGTCCCAGAAATGCAGCGGCTTGCCGCTCGCATCGAGGAACAGGGCCTCGGTCGCCGCCGCCGGCGCGGTCTCGCGGCCGTCATAGGCACGGACCTCGCGCCGCGCGGCGTCGTAGTAGAGCAGGAAGGCGCCGCCGCCGATGCCCGACGATTGCGGCTCGACGACGTTGAGCACCATCTGTACGGCGATCGCAGCGTCGGCGGCGCTGCCGCCCGCGCGCAGGATGTCGAGGCCGGCCCGCGCCGCCCGGGCCGGTTCCGCGGCGTGGGACGCCAGGGGCACGAGCGCCAGAAGCAGCGCTGCCAGGATAGTACGCACGCACACCGCGGCGCGCTCCCGAAGGCCTATGATGTACATGGCGCGTGCTCCCCGTGACGCTCGGCACCTCATTGTTCCAGGTGCGCCGTTTTGTGGCAAACGCCGCGGCAGAGCCCCGGGCCGGCGTTGACCGGTGCCGCGGCGCGGGCTAGCTTCTGGGCGCCATGGCGACGCCTGCGAGGCAAACCGTGCCGTGATCCGCTCGGGCCCACGCAACCTCATCACCGACGTCGAAGGGATACGGGTCGGCAACGCCGAGGATACCGCCGCGCGCACCGGCGTCACCGTAGTGCTCCCGGACGCACCGGTAACCGCGGGCGTCGACGTCAGGGGCGGCGCGCCGGGTACGCGCGAGACCGACGCCCTCGATCCTACCTGCCATGTTGACCGGGTCGATGCTGTGGTGCTGAGCGGCGGCTCCGCGTTCGGGCTCGACGCCGCCGCCGGCGCGTGTGCCTGGCTCGCCGAGCGCGGGCGGGGATTCGCGGTCGGCCCGGTGCGGGTGCCCATCGTCCCGGCGGCGATCCTGTTCGATCTGTTGAACGGCGGTGCCAAGGAGTGGCGAGAGCCGCCCTACCGTGGTCTCGCGGCGCAGGCGTGCGAGTCCGTCAGTACCGATTTCGCCCTCGGCAACGCCGGTGCCGGCCTCGGCGCTCGTGCGGGCGCGCTGAAGGGTGGGCTCGGCAGCGCCTCGGCCGTAAGCGAGGACGGCGTGCAGGCGGGCGCTCTGGTCGCCGCCAATCCCTTCGGCTCGGTCACCATGCCAGGTTCGCCGACCCTGTGGGCCTGGGCCTTCGAACAGGACGGCGAGCTCGGGGGCCAGCCGACGCCCGGCCCCATCGCCGCGGGCGATCGTGACTACGCCTTCGCCTCCCCGCTCGGCGGCCACACCACGATCGGCGTGGTCGCGACCAACGTCGCGCTCGACAAGGCGCAAGCCGGGCGCGTCGCGATCATGGCCCATGACGGCATCGGGCGCGCGGTGCGGCCCGTTCACACACCCTTCGACGGCGACACCCTGTTCGTCGTCTCGACCGGCCGGCTGGTGCCGCCGGCGGGCGATTTCTCGCTGCTCGGCCGGCTCGGCATGATGGCCGCCGATTGCGTGGCCCGCTCCATCGGCCGCGCCGTCCTTGCCGCGGAGAGCCTCGGCGACATGCCGAGCTACCGATCTCTCTACGGCGATTCCCTGTCGGCCGCTTGAGGTGCCCCTAATGAGAGTGCTCACCTTCTTTCTCGCTGCCCTGATGACCACCGCCGCGACGAACGGCGCCGAGGCCGCGAAGGACACGCTCGTGGTCGGTATGCGGCTCGAGCCCGCGCCCGGCCTCGATCCGACCACCGGGGCCGCGGCGGCGATCTCGCAGATCACGCTCTACAACATCTTCGAGGGGCTGACCCGGATCACCGAAAGCGGCGAGGTCGAGCCCGGCCTGGCCACGAGCTGGCGCGTCTCGGACGATCTCAAGACGTTCGCGTTCACCCTGCGGCGCGGCGTTAAGTTCGCCGATGGCACCGATTTCGACGCCGCCGACGTCAAGTTCACCTTCGAGCGCAACGCACTGCCCGGCAGCACCAACAAGCGCAAGCGCTACTTCACCAACATCAAGCGCATCGACGCGAGCGATCCCTTCGAGGTCGTGATCGAGCTCGAGAGGCCGAGCCCGGTATTCCTGTTCAACATGGGCGAGAGCACGTCGGTGATCGTTGCGCCCGAGAGCGCCGCGCGCAACGTGACGCATCCCGTGGGCACCGGCCCCTACCGGTTCGAGCGCTGGGTCAAGGGCGATTCGGTGGCGCTCATCAAGAACGCGCTCTACCGCGATGCCGGGTCGGTGCGAATCGCGCGGGTGGTGTTCAAGTTCGTGGCCGATCCCTCGGCGCAGGTAGCGGCGCTGCTCGCCGGCGATGTCGATTTGTTTCCCTTTCTCGGTGCGCCCGAGAGCTTGGCGCGCTTCAAGGACGATCCGCGTTTCGTGGTCCTCGAAGGCACGACCGAAGGGGAGACGATCCTTGCCATCAACAACCGGCGCAAGCCGCTCGACGACATCCGTGTGCGCCGGGCGATCGCCCACGCCATCGACCGCCAGCCGATCATCGACGGCGCCATGTTCGGCCACGGCACGCCGATCGGTACGCATTTCGCGCCGCACCACCCGGCCTACGTCGATCTCACCGCCCGCTACCCCCACGATCCGGAGCGGGCGCGCACGCTGCTCGCCGAGGCCGGGTACGCCGGCGGCCTGACCGTGTCGCTCAAGCTGCCGCCGCCGACCTACGCCCGGCGCGGTGGCGAGATCATCGCGAGCCAGCTCGCCAAGGTCGGCATCCGGGCGAGCATCGAGCCCCTGGAGTGGGCGCAATGGCTCGACGTCGTCTTCAAGCAGAAGAACTACGACCTGAGCATCGTGAGCCACGTCGAGCCGCTCGACATCGGCATCTATGCCGACCCCGACTACTACTTCCAGTACGACGGTTCCGAGTTCCGCAACCTCATCGCACGCGCCGATTCGACCGCCGATGTGGCCGAGCGCAACCGCTACCTCGAGCAAGCGCAGCGCCGGCTCACCGAGGATGCGGTCAACGGCTTCCTGTTTCAGCTCGCCAAGACTCAGGTTTTCCGGCGCGAGCTCAGGGGCGTGTGGCGTAACTCCCCGATCTTCGTCAACGACGTCGCCGCCATGTGGTGGGAGGAGTAGCGATACCTAGTGGATTGATTCCAACGTTTGGAACCCTCTGTTTCGTGCGGCGATGATATGATCGGGGTCGGCTTTCCAGATGAAGGGTTTTGGGTTTGCGTCATTGTATTCGCGGACAAATCGGTTGATGGCGTCCTGAAGGTCGACGACGGATTGGAAGACGCCGTATTTGAGCCTGCGCCGCGTTAGTTTGGCGAAGAAGCCCTCGACGGCATTGAGCCACGAGCACGAGGTTGGCGTGAAGTGGAAGGTCCAGCGTGGATGGCGGGCGAGCCAGGCGCGGACCTTGTCCTTCTTGTGCGCGGCGTAGTTGTCGAGGATGACGTGGACGGCCTTGTCCGTCGGCACCTCGCGCTCGATGCGGTTGAGGAAGCGGATGAACTCCTGATGGCGGTGGCGCTGCATGTTCTGTGCGATGACCGTACCGTCCAGCACGTTGAGCGCGGCGAACAGCGTCGTCGTGCCATGCCGTTTGTAATCATAGGTCATCGTACCGGCGCGGCCCTTCTTCATCGGCAAGCCGGGTTGGGTGCGGTCGAGCGCCTGGATCTGTGATTTCTCATCAACCGACAGCACCACGGCATGGGCCGGCGGATCGACATACAAGCCGACGATATCTGTGAGCTTCTCGGCGAAGGCGGGATCATTGGAGAGCTTGAAGTGCCGCCAGCGGTGCGGGCTGAGGCCATGGGCCTTCCAGATCGCTTGGACCGTCGACGCCGCGACGCCAGCAACCTTCGCCATCGCGCGCAGCGTCCAGTGGGTCGCCTCGTGCGGCGGCGCTTGCTGGGTCAGGCGGACGATCTCGGCGACGCGCTCCGGCGGGATCGGCGCTTTGCCAGGCGGACGGGACCTGTCGCGAAGCAAGCCGTTGACACCCTCGTGCATGAACCGCTCCTGCCAGCGCCAGACACAGGTCTTGGACTTGCCGGTCTCGGCCATGATCGACGAGTTCCCGAGCCCCTCGTCGCTCTTCAGGATGATCCGCGCCCGCCAGACATGTTTCTGCGAGCTCTTCGGGTCCGCGACGATAGCTTGCAATCGCTGACGGTCGCCAGACGTGACAGTAAAATGGATGCCGGTGCGCATAGCACAGACTCGCATGACACCGCACAATACGGAATCTCAAATCGGACTCTTTCGTTCCGATCAATCCACTAGGTGGGGGGAGTAGCGATACCTATATGTCAACAGGGTGTTATTGCCGCAATGAGTGGGGTCAAGAATGATTCACAACGAGCGAACCCTAGATATCGACGCCACACCTGATGCTGTGTGGGCGGTTCTCGGCCGCTTCATGCACATTCATGAGTTCTCCTCGCGCATAGACTCGGTCGACGCACTCACCGACGTCGACGGCGGGGTAGGGTCGAAGCGGCGCTGCCATTTCAGCGACGGCACCTCGGTGGTCGAGGAGGTGACTGATTGGGGGGACAATCGCCGGTATCGCGTACGCATGTCCGAGCTTACAGCGATGCCTCTCCATGAAGCATTTGGGGAGCTATCCGTCGAGCCGCTGGAAGGCGGGCGGTCTAGGACGAAGATGGCCATGGATTATCGGGTGAAGTTCGGTCCCTTTGGGTGGGTGATGGGCCAGACCATGATGAAGATGATGATGGGCAAGATCTTCGACGGCGTGCTGAAGGGGCTCGCTGACAAGGTTCGGTCGAACAGGACTGCGGCTGCGAACGCCTAAAGGCCGCCCCCTCCGGCAAGCGAGCCGACCTGGAATGATGGCATAGCCGCACGGCAGATTCGTGCGCCGTGGCCGGCAGGTTTTGCCTGGTAGGCAGAATCTGCCGGCAACTTATGCCCGCCGGCCGCCAAGTTGTTTACGAAAAACTTACTATTAACAATACGTTAAGAATTAGCGTGCGGATGCCGGTCTTGGCACGGCAGTTGCTGGCGTCATGGGTCGGAGCCAACGGCTCCTGCAGGCAAAAAGTCTGCTTACCGACTTAGAACGAGGAGACGGACAGATGGTCATGTCCATCAACACCAACGTCGGCGCGATGGTCGCTCTGCAGGAGCTCACCAAGACTACCAAGCGGCTCGACACCACCCAATTGCGCATCACGACGGGCCTCATGGTCAACGGCCCGAAGGACGATCCGGCGACCTTCGCTATCGCCCAGAACAGGCGTGGTGACATCGCCGGCATGCAGTCGGTAAAGATCGCCCTGGCAACCGGCGAGTCCACCGTCAATACCGCCGTCACGGCGGGCAAGGCAATCTCCGACATGCTCATCGAAATGAAGGCCAAGATCGTCCAGGCCAACCAGTCGGGGCTCGATTCGGCCTCGCGGACCGCGCTGCACAACGATTTCGTGTCGTTGCGGGATCAGTTGACGACCATTGTCGCCACCGCCGAGTTCAACGGCAAGAATCTAATCACCTCTGGCGCGACGACCTTCACGGTGCTGAGTACGGTCGACGGCAGCGTCATCACGGTGAGCGCTCAGTCGATGAACACGACGGCACTGGCGATCAACACCAACGTCATCAGCACCAGCTCCGGCGCGGTGGCGGCGCTAACGGCCATCGACAGCGCCGTTACGTTGGTGTCCGAAAAGCTGGCGGCGCTGGGCTCCTCGTCCAAGAGGATCGAGATCCAATCGACGTTCACGCAACAGCTCATCGACATCTTGAAGGAGGGCGTCGGAAACCTGGTTGATGCCAACCTCGCCGAGGAAAGCGCCAACCTGCAGGCGTTCCAGATCAAGCAGCAGCTCGGTGTGCAGTCGCTGTCGATCGCCAATACAGGACCGCAGAGTATTCTCCAGCTGTTCCAGTAGAAGAGCAGAGGTAGACGGCGTCTGCTTGCGAGCGCAAGCAGACGCTCGGTTCGTGAGTTCACCCACTAGGCGGCGAGCGTACGCTCGTACGCCCAGGGTTCGCCGGTTCTTGAACAATCGTTCCAGAATGACCATGTCTACGGGACGCGGAGGACAGACCTATGGCGCGCCCCAAGGAGTTCGACCCGGACCAGGCGCTTAACCGCGCGGTCGATGTATTTTGGTCCAAGGGATATGATGCGACCTCGGTCCAGAACCTGGTCGAGGCGCTCGGCGTCAATCGCAGCAGCCTGTACGCGACCTTCGGCGACAAGCACACCCTCTACCTCGCCGCACTCGATCGCTACCGCACCAACGAGGTCGATCCCGTGGTGGCGCTGCTGGGGCGGCCCGGCTCGGCCAGATCGGTCGCCGCCACCCTGTTTGAGTCGCTGATTACCGCCGTGCGTGAACGCCACGACCGCCGCGGCTGCCTGCTGTGCAACGCGGCCGTCGATGAGGCGCCACACGATGCCGAGGTCGAGGCGCTGGTGATGGCCGGCACGGACCGTATCAAGGCCGCGTTTATCGGTCTGCTGGCGCGCGACTCGGGCTCGCGGCACGTCGACGCCGATCACCGCGCCGTGGCACGATTCCTGACCTCGAGCTACATGGGGCTCAGGGTCATGATCAAGGCGGGTCATTCGCCGGCGGCCTTGCACGACATCGTCAAGATCACCTTGTCGGTCCTCGACTGAGGCCGCCTTCCCGCACCCTCACGCGAACGTGACGAGTCGATACTTGAACGAGCGTTCCATAATCCCCATCTGACCAATAGTTCGGCCGTTCTTGAGAAAACGGCATTTTTTCGGCCTCGTTTTGTAACAGTCGTTTCATAACCAGGCGCAACCACTAGGACCCAAGGAGGACGACATGGATTATACGACCCGACGGGCGATCAAAGCCGGTGTCCGCGTCTTTGCCGCCATCGCTTCGGCGGTAGTGGTGCTCTCAGGTATTGCCGCCACGTCGCGCCAGGCGTCGGCACAGCAGGTCCCGGCGCCGCGCGCCGAGGTCATGCAGATTCTCGGCGCACAGTACAAGGAAACCCCCGTCGCCATGGGGCTCGCCGAGAGCGGCGCCGTGATCGAGGTGTTCGCCACCACGGACGGTGCGCACTGGACGATCGTCGTGACGACGCCGGACGGACTCAGCCGTGTCGTCGCCGCCGGTGAGAACTGGACCGACGTGAGCCGCGTTGCCGGCCTCGGGGTGTAGGTGGCGGCGGCGCTCAACCGGGCGCCGCGGGCCGCCGCCCCGGTGTTGCCGGGGCAGGCCTAGCGTACGTAGACGTGGACTTCGTTCGTCGCCGCGGCGGGGCTCGTCGTCGAGCTCAGGATCACGCGGTTGGCCGGCAGGCCCATCTCGATCAGCGAGCGCATCACGGCCTCCGCATTCTTGCGCACCTTCGAAGCATTGAGCGCCGCATCGGCCGCGGTGCCCTGACTGGCGGCGACCGCAACCAGGTCGAAGCCCGCCTGGGGGCGCGCCTCGAGTGCGCGCGCGACCGCCGAATAGAGCGCCTGCTCGTAGGGCACGTCGGCGCGGTCGAAGCGGATCACCACGAGCGGCCGGCGGTTGGCGGCGGCGAAGCTGCGCGTCGTCGTCGACGGCGCCACGCTCGCCAGCGGGGCCGCCAAGGCGTAGGCGCGGTTGGCCAGGCTGGTCCCGAAGAGTTCACCGTTCTTGATCGCCAGCGACAGGGTCGTGAGATTGCGCCGCTCGTTGCCGACGTAGGCCGTCTGGCGGCTCACGTCCTCGCTGAGCTCGTTGAGCAAGCGGTCGATGAGGACCGCGGTGCGGTTGGTTTCGTCCTCGAGGATCGCGAGCTGGCGATGGTCCTCGTCGATGGCGCCGGCGAGCCCATAGGTGGCGCGCACCGATTCGAGGATGAACGCGGCCAAGGACGAATCGCTCGCCACCTGGTTGGCGAGGCTATTCATCGAGGCGATGTCGGTACCGAGTCGGTCGAGCTCGCCCTGGGCGTCGTTCCATTGCGTGATGAGCACCGGGTTACCGGGCGTCGTGCCGAGCTGCAGGCGCGCGTTGATCGCCGCGACGGTGCCGTGATAGCGGCGCGAGTTCTCGGTGGTGGCGTCACGGATCTGTTGAAGCTGGCCGTTGCGCACGCTGATCTGCCGCCTCAGCGTGTCGAGCTCTCCGGCATGCACCCCGACCTTTTGCCCGACGAACGTTCCGGTCGCCGCGAACTGGGTGGCCGCCGGCGGCTCGAAGCTGGTCGTACCGAGGACCGGCGGTGGCGGCGTCGGCGTGAGCGTCGGCGCCGCCTGCTCGGTTTCGGATGCGGCGATCTCGATCTTCTCGGCCGCGGGCCGCGACGGCTCCGCGCCGGTGAGCGACGGCCACAGCGAATCGGTCGCGAATGAGCAGCCGCCGAGTAGTACGACCGCGCCTAAAAGCGCCGCCGCCGATGTCCGAAGTGCCACGCCTGATCCCACCCCTTGTTGTCGTCGCGGAGGGCGTCGCGCGCGCGCGCCGCGTTTAAGCTCAAGAAATCCAGTGCCCCTCAGGAGTTAGCTGGGCGATGTTAGTCAATGGGTCAGCCTGGGACAAGGGAGATTTGCGCCGGCCCACGGGCGAGCGCCGGCCGCCGGCTTGCCAGGTCGGCTGCTTTTGGGTAGCCTCCGGCCTCTCCGCAAGGCCGTAATCGCCGCGACGCGGCAACGCGGGCGCCCGTAGCTCAGCTGGATAGAGCACCAGACTACGAATCTGGGGGTCGGGGGTTCGAATCCCTCCGGGCGCGCCAACTCCTCGAGCCGGTGCCGGATGGTCGCACGCGGTCTGATCTGCGCTTTCGCGGCCCTGCTGCGCTAGGCTCCAGCCCGTGCCCCATCTCGCGATGAGCCTCGCCGTCCTACTGACGGCCTCCTCGTTTATCGCCGGAAAGATCGCGCTCGCCGCGCTGCCGCCGTTCGGGGTCGTGGCGCTGCGCTATGGCATGGCGGCCTTGATCATGTGGGCGATCGTCCTCATGACCCGGCGCGCCATCTGGTTTCGCGGCTTCGCGGCCACGGTGTTCGCCGCCGGCCTTCTCGAGGGCGTGGCCGCGCTCGGGATCTACTGGGGCCTGTCGCTCACCACCGCCATTCATGCCACCGTCCTCGTCTCCCTGATGCCGCTGATGACGACGCTGCTCGGGCGCGCCCTGCTCAAGGAGCCGATCACGGCGCGCGTGCTGGCCGGATCGATTATCGCCTTCGCCGGCACGCTGGTGCTCGTCGTCGGCGGCGGCGAAACGGAAGCGTCGGTCATCGGCGATGTCATGATCGCGTCGGCGCTGTTCCTCGTCTGCCTGCAGCTCCTCATCCTGCGCCGCGTCGCCCAGGTGCACGGCGAGCCGCTCGTCGTCACGGCCTATCTGCTGTTCGGTGCCGCGCTCGTTGGCGCCGGCGCCGGCCTCCTCGACCAGGGAGCAGACGCGTTCGCGGCCCGCGCGTTGGGTGCCGGGCTCGAGGCGTGGCTCGCGATTCTCTACCTCGCCGCGGGCGTCAGCGGGGCGACCTTCTTCCTGTTCAACTACGCGGTGCGCCATATGCCGGTGGGCCGCATCACCCTCTATTTCGTGCTCATCGCGCCGCTCGGCGTACCGCTCGCAGCTCTCGTTCTCGGCGAGAGCATCAGCGGGCGCGACATCTTCGCCATCAGCCTCGTGGTATTCGGCGTCGCCCTGCCGGCGCTCGCCTTTCCGGCCTGGGGCAAGCGCCTGTTCGAACGCCACCGCGCGCCACCGCCCTAACGGGCGAGGGCTCAGGCCTCGGCCGCGAGCTCGAAGAGCACGATCTGGCCGAAGGCCCCAGGGACGCTGCCGTAGCGTCGGAACCCGACCTTCTCCAGGACTCGCATCGAGGCGATGTTGGGCTCATCGACGGCGGAGACGATCTCATCCATGCGCGCCTCGTCACGGGCGTAGCTCACCAGCGCGCGCGCCGCCTCGGTCGCGTACCCCTTCGCGGTGTGGCTCTGCAGGAACGCGTAGGACAGTTGCGGCTCCTCGCCGAGCTCCTCGAACACGAGGAAGCCACAGAAGCCGGCGGGCGGCGCTGCACTCTCGGACGGCGAGACGAGCCAAAGTCCGACTCCCCTCTCGCGAAACATCTTTTGACTCGCGCGGATAACGCTCGCCGACCAGGCGCGCGGCATCGTCTCGCCGTCCAGGAGGTAGCGCCGGACGTGGCCGTCCGTCACCAGGGCATGAAACGCGTCCAAGTCGGCGGGCGACAGCTTGCGGTAGACGAGCCGCTGCGAGGTGGGATCGGTTGCCACCATGCCCGTTCTCCGGTCCGAACCTGGCCGTGGAAGCGCCCCGGCCTGTCGGCGGGGGCGCGGCGCTAGTCCGGACTGTCGCGGAGCAGGATCGCGTCAATCACGCCCGCGTCGACGTCTTCGAGCCCGAGCAGGCTGTTGACCTCGGCGATGACCTCTGCGGTGAGCTCGCCGGTGGCCGCGCTCGTGATCGCCGTTGCCGCGGCCGTTGTGGATTCGGTGACAACCGTCGCTACCTCGGTAAGGGCGGTTTCGGAATCCGCGACCGCGGCTTCCGCCTCGGCTGCCGCCCGCGCCGCCGACTCGGCCGCCGCTTGGGCTTCGGCGGCCGCCAGAGCCGCGGCCTTCGCCTCGGCGGCTGCCAGCACGGCCGCCTCGCCCAGCACGCTGTCCTCGGGATCGGCTGCCGCCGCGGCTTGCGCCTCGGCCGCCGCCTGGGCTGCCGCGTCGGCCGCAGTTTGCGTCTCCGCCGCCGTGAGCGCCGCCGACTCGGCCGCGGCCGCGGCCAGCGTCTCGGCCGCCGCCAATGCGGCCGCCTCCGCCTCGGTCGCTGCGAGTGTCGCCGACTCGGCGAGGACGTCGTCCTCAGGATCGGCCGCGGCTGCGGCCTGGGCCACGGCCGCCGCTTGAGCCGCCGCCTCGGCGGTGGCCTGCGCTTCCGCCGAGGCCAGAGCCGTGTTCTCAGCCTCGGTCGCGGCGAGGGCCGCCGCTTCCGCCGCGGCCTGCGTCTCCGCCGCCGCGAGTGCGGTCGCTTCCGCTTCGGCCGCCGTCGCTGCCGCGATCTCAGCCAACGCGGCGTCGGTGGGGTCGGCGGTCGCTGCCGCTTCGGCGTTGGTTAGCGCATCGGCGGCGTCTTGCTCGGCCCCTTCCGCGATCGCCGCGGCGGCTTCGGCCTCGGCGGTCAAGGCCGCCGCCGCTTCTGCCGTCGCTTCCGCGGCAGCCCCCGCGAGCGCCGCGTCGTTGGCTTCCTCCTGCGCCTCGGCGGCAACCAACGTGGCCGCTGCCGCCTCGACCGCGGCCGCTTCGGCTTCGGCCGTCAGGATCGCCGCCACTTCGGCCGCCGCTTCCGCCTCGGTCGTGGCGGCCTCCGCCTGCGCGGTCAAGGCTGCCGCCGCCTCGGCCGCCGCGAGGGCCGCGGCTTCGGCTTCGGCCGTGAGTTGCGCCGCCGCCTCGGCAGCGGCCAGCGCCTCGGCCGCCGCTTGCACCGCCGCCTCCGCATCGGTGGCGAGGTGATCGGCGGGCTTGCGGCGACCCACTATTCCTATATGGGTGCGACCGACCCTCGGTACATAGAAGCCGATGCGCGCGAGCTCGCGGGCGACATGAAGCGCGAGGGCGTCGATGCGGTCCTGCTGGTCCCCGTCTGACCGGACTGCACGCGCGCCGTGTGCGGGCTCGCCCATTATTTCGAAGAGGAAGGGCTGGCGACGACGCTGATCAGCCTGGTGCGGCCCCACTCGGTCACGATGAAACCACCGAGGGCGTTGTGGGTTCCGTTCGAGCTGGGCCGTCCCTTCGGTGCGCCCGGTGACGCCGCTTTCCAGATGCGCGTGCTTCGCGAGGCGCTTGGCCTATTGGAGGCGCCGCGAGGTCCGGTCGTGCATGTCGATTTCGACATGAACGCGCCGGGTGATGCGGGTATCGAGGGCTGGGTAAGCCCGATCGCGCTCGACCCCACCGACGAGCCACCGACGGACGCCGAGGGCTTGCACGCGGCGCTCGAAAGCGAGGTGCGGAACATCGGGCCCTGGCATCGGCGCGCCGTCGCGGCAAGTGGGCGTACGACGATGGGCCCGGGCGGGCTCGCGATCAGCGAGATCGTCACCTACCTCGGCGCCTTCATGGCCGGGCGGGCCCCGGCGAGCCCCCAGCCCGGCCTATCGGCCGGTCAGGTGCTACGGTTCGCCGCCGATGACCTCCGCGCCTTCTATACCGAAGCCGCGGGTTCAAACACCCCGTATCCCTCGAGCCGGCAGCTCGCGGACTGGTTCTGGGAAGAGACGATCGCCGCGCGGGTGCTGATCGCTCTGCGCGCGGCCTTTCTGGCCAGCGCCGACAAGGAGGCGCGGGCCATCGGCCACCAGCTGGTGCCGCGCGCGCGAGTGCCGCAATAGCTCGGGCCTGATGCCCAGTTGTGCGGGGTGCCGCTTTGTCCCATAATGATCGGCAGAAATTGAGCCGGAGCGAGCGTGATGGCGGAAGCGATCAAGGTCTTCTGGCAACCCGGGTGAACGAGCTGTCTCAGGGCCAAAGAGTTCCTGTCAGCCCGTGGGGTTGAGTACGAATCCATAAACGTCGTCAATAATCCCGAAGGGGTGGCGGAACTGTTGCGCCTCGGGATCAAGACGGTTCCGGTCGTCTCGCGCGGCGAACAGTACGTGCAGGGCTTGGTCCTGCGCGAAATCGCCGACTTCGTCGGCATTGAGTACTCGGGCAAGCCCGAGCTGTCTCCCGGCGAGCTGGTGGAGCGGGTCGACATCATTCTCGCCGCCCTGGCGCGCTTTACTCGACAGCTTCCCGACGATCAGCTCGGCACGCTGTTGCCCGACCGCGAGCGCTCCTATCGCGACCTCGTGCACCATATTGCGAGGATCCACGAGGTCTTCGTGGAAGCGGCGGCCGACGGCGCCGAGGTCACCTACGACACGCTGATCAGTCCGCCACCCGAATCGCGCCAGACGAGCGAGCAGATCGCGCTCTATGCCGACGAGGTGCGCCAACGGCTTAAATCGTGGTGGGCCAACTGCCGCGACCGTTCCGGCGAGGCCAGCATCGCCACCTATTACGGGGCACAGACGCAGCACGAGTTCCTGGAGCGCTGCACCTGGCATTCCGGCCAGCATGTGCGCCAGCTCATGATGATCCTCGGCAAACTCGGTATCGAGCCCATCGAGCCCCTCACCGACGCCGCCTTCGCCGGCCTGCCGATGCCGGAAAAGGTGTGGGACGACGAGACCCAGGCCACCGAAGCGGTCGTTTCCTAAGCCAACCTCGTTAGCGCCGCCCACGAGGCGGCCTATTGTATCCAGCGCCATCCGCTTGAAGGCCGCTTCGCGTCGTCCTACGGTTCGCGTGCGTGGAGGAGGATCGCACCCCGGTGGGGCGCTCGGACTTCAAATCCGGTGAGGGGCGCCAGGCGTCCCTGGTGGGTTCGACTCCCACCCTCTTCCGCCACGATTGCCTCGAAGCCCGCCTAAAGGCGTGCACGGGCCCGCGGGCCTGTCCTATTCTTCGCTCCATGTTCGCACGCAACAACGGGGCGGCGGCCCGCGCCACGCCGGTCGCCCGCGACCTCGTCCTCCTCGGCGGCGGCCACAGCCACGTCGCCGTGCTCAGGCGATTCGGGATGCGGCCGCAAGCAGGGACCCGGCTCACGCTCGTCTCGCGCGATGCCGATACGCCCTACACCGGCATGCTGCCCGGCGTGCTTGCGGGGCGCTACGATCACGCCGCCAGCCACATCGATCTGCGCAAGTTGTGCCGCTTCGCACAAGCCCGGCTGTACCATGCGGGCGCGACCGGCCTCGATCTCGAAGGCCGCCTCGTCCATTGCGACGGGCGCCCGCCGGTGCCCTTCGACGTCCTCTCCATCGACATCGGGTCGGTACCGAGCAGTGCCGGTATCGCGGGCGCCGAGCGCGCCATTCCGGTGCGCCCCGTGGAGACGTTCCTGGCCCGCTGGCGCGGCGTCGAGGAGGCGCTGCTCGCGGGAGAAGGTGTGTTCCGCGTCGTCGTCATCGGGGGCGGTGCAGGTGGAGCGGAGGTCGCGTTTTCGCTGCAATACCGGTTGCACGAGCTACTCCGCGACCAGGGCCGCGACCCTGACCGCCTGTCGGTCGCGATCGTCTCGCGCTCGCCTCAGTTCCTCGACAGCCACGGTGCCGCCGCCCGCCGCAGGGTGCAGGGATTGGTCGAGGCGCGCGGGATCGACCTTCATCTTGCGCATAACGTGGTCGCCGTCGAGGAGGGCCGGTTGGTGTGCGACTCCGCCGCCGATATGCCCTTCGATGCGGCGGCGCTGGTCACCCATGCCGCGGCACCGCCGTGGCTACGGGCGACGGGCCTCGACCTCGACGACGCAGGGTTTATTCGGGTGCGCGATACGCTCGAATCGACCTCGCATCCGCGGGTGTTCGCGGCCGGCAACGTCGCTTCGATCGCCGATCGGGCGCTCGCGAAGTCCGGTGTTTACGCCGTACGCCAGGGCCCGGTGCTGGCGCGCTCGCTGCGCCGCACGCTCGAGAACAGGCCGCCGGTGCGCTTCAAGCCACAGCGGCGAACGCTGGCGCTGATCTCGAGCGGCTACCCTTACGCCGTCGCCTCCTATGGCCCCATCGCGTTCGGCGGGCGCTGGGTGTGGGAGGCCAAGAACTGGATCGACCGGCGCTGGATGGGCCGCTACCAGAAGCTGCCCAAGATGGGCGAGCAGGCGGCCGGCAACGGCGCGCTCGAGGACGCCTCGATGCGCTGCGGCGGCTGCGGGGCGAAGGTCGCGAGCGCGGTCCTGCGGCGTACGCTGCAGCGCCTCGATCCGATCGCCCGCGATGGTGTGCTGGCGGGCATCGAAGCGGCCGACGATGCCGCCATCGTCGCCGCGCCGCCGGGCAAGGTGCTGGTGCAAACGGTTGACCATTTCCGCGCCTTCATCGACGATCCGTTCCTGTTCGGCCAGGTGACGGCGAACCATTGCCTGGGCGACATCTACGCGATGGGCGCCGAGCCTCACTCGGCGCTCGCCTTCATCTCGCTCCCCTTCGCGCCCGAGGCGAAGATCGAGCACGACCTGCATCAGGTGCTCAGCGGCGCGGTCGAGACGCTGAACGAGGCCGGCGCGGCGCTGATCGGCGGTCACACCAGCGAGAGCGTGGAGCTCTCGTTCGGGCTCTCGATTAACGGCTTCGCCGACGAGGCCCGGCTGCTGCGTAAACGAGGCGCGCGCCCGGGCGACGCTCTGATCCTAACCAAGGCGCTCGGCACCGGCACCATCTTCGCTGCCGACATGCGGGCCGAGGCGTCAAGCCGGTCGGTCGAAGGCGCGCTCGCCTCGATGCTCTCCTCCAACAAGGCGGCCGCCGAGTGTGTTGTCGCCCACGGCGCCACGGCGTGCACCGACGTCACCGGTTTCGGCCTTCTCGGCCATCTGCTGGAGGTGCTCCGCGCCTCCGCTGCCGACGCCGCCCTCGATCTCGACCGCTTGCCGGTCCTCGATGGCGCGCGCGAACTCATGGCGGCGGGGATCGCAAGCTCACTACAGCCGGTGAACGAGGCGTTCGCGGCCTCGCTGCGGCTCGATGTGAGGGGCGCCGAAACCCACCCGTCCTACCCCCTGCTCTTCGATCCGCAGACGGCCGGCGGCCTGCTCGCGAGCGTGCCTAGCAATCGCGCCGCCGCCTGTGTGGCCGCCCTGCGGGCCGCCGGATGCGCGCGGGCCGACATCATCGGCCGTGTCACGGAGCGCACCGGCGCCGAGGCCGAGGTTGCCCTCCGGCCCGCGGCGTGATCTCGATCTAAGCGAGCTGGCTCAGGCTTCGCCCGCCTCGAGGGGCACGTAGACGATGGGTGGGGTGCGTTCCGTGTAGAGCCTCTGCGTCGCGGGGCTCAGCCGGCGAAAGACCTCGGGCGTCATCGCGAAGCCGTGGTCGCGCGGCGCCACCAGGGCGGCCATGTTCACGGTCTCACCGTAGACGTCGAGGCGCTTGTCGCCGTGCGGGCCCATGAACCCGCACGCCACCGGCCCGTAGTGCGCTTTGACGAGGATCCGCACCTGCCAGCCCTGCTCGACGAGCCAGGCTTCGGCTTCTGTCTGCAGGGTGCGCAATGCGGCGATCCCGGGCTCGGCATCGTCGAAGAGGACGAGGCCCGCGTCGCCGATCGTCTTGATGAGCCGGCCGCCGCCTTCCTCGATGATGTCGCCCGCGCGCTCGAAATACCGGGCGCAAATATCGAAGATCGTGCGAGCGCTATGGCTGCGCGCGTGCCGCGCGAACCCGGCGATATCGAAGAAGGCGACGAGAAGCTCCACCTCGCGCACCTCGCCCGGAGCAAGATCATCGAGCATCGGACGGCCCCATGGAACGCTACGTCGACGCCCGCGACGCCCGCGACGCCCGCGTGGCGGCCTCGTCGACCTCGCCGCTCTCGGGATCGATGATGACGCCGTAGTCCTCGCGCGCACGCTTCTCCGACACGACGCCGTCGCGCACGTCGGCCAGCACCTTGTCCACCGGCCTGCGGCGCGGATCGCCGAAGCCGCCGCCGCCGGTGGCGATGATCTCGACCTCGTCGCCGGCGCCGAGCGTGCCCATGGCGTTGGTGTCGAGCACCTCGCTGGTGCCGTCGGCGCGATGGATGATGGCGCTGTTGGGGGCCGCGCCCAGGCCGCCGGCGAGCCCGAAGGGCGCCGTGGAATCGCGCAGGCCGCTGCCGAAGCTCGCGAGGCGGATGTCGTCGGCCAGCACCCGCCAGCGATAGCGCACGCCGAGACCGCCGCGCCATTCACCGGCGCCGGCGCTGTCCGGCAGGTACTGGCATTCGAGCACGAGATAGGGATCGACGAGCTCGTGGAGCTCGGGATCGGGCGCACGCAGGCCGCCGAGCGCGACGGGCGGGGCGATATGGTCCCAGCCGTCATAGCCGCGCGTGGCGCCGCCGCCGCCCTTGGCCATGAAGTGGATCTCGGCGAAATGGCGCCCGGTGCGCGGGTTGAGCCCACCGGTCG
Source organism: Alphaproteobacteria bacterium (assembly GCA_965261735.1). Taxonomy (GTDB): domain Bacteria; phylum Pseudomonadota; class Alphaproteobacteria; order SHVV01; family SHVV01. The sequence goes on along the minus strand of OZ253470.1, from coordinate 1,502,675 downwards.
CCGGCGCGTACCAGCGCGCCCAGCCGGCCGGCACGAGATCGGGGATCGCGTCCGCCAGCGCGAGCCACACGGCATCCTGGATCGCTTCCAGCGTCGGCACGGTGCATCCCGTGGTCGCCGCGGGCTCTTTGGCGTTGACGATGCTGCCGGCGGGGGCGCTCACCGCGATCGGTCGCACCGCGCCGTCGTTGTAGCGCACGCCCGAGTTGATGGCGGTGCACAGGGCCTGGTGGACCGAGGCGACGGTGTTGGCGTAGGAGCTATTCATGAAGCCGAGCGCCTGGTCGTCGCTGCCGGCGAGGTCGAAGGCGATGTCCTCCCCCGTGACGGTGATAGCGACCTTGACCTTCAGCATGCGGTTGCGGGCGAAGCCGTTGTGGTCGATCTCGCGCTCGGCCTCGTAGATGCCATCGGGAATGTTTGCGATGTCGGCCCGCATCTGCCGTTCGCTCGCGGTATTGAGCGCCGCGACGGCGGCATCCAGCACGGGCGCGCCGAACTCCTCGAGGAGCGCGAGCACGCCGCGCTCGCCGAGCGTCGCCGCCCCCATCTGGCAGGAGAGGTCGCCCTCGACGAGGAAGCGGAGGCGCACGTTCATGAGGATCATCTCCCACAAATCGTGGCGCAGCCGGCCGCGGTCGACGAGCTTGGCCGGCGGGATGCGCAGGCCCTCCTCCCACACGTCGCGGGCGAGCGGGTTGTAGCCCGTGACCCCGCCGCCGCCGATGTCGGCCTGATGGCCCTTGGCCATGACCCAGAACTTGAGCCCGCCGTTCCAGAACACGGGCTTGCAGATGTTCACGTCGGGCGGGTGGTTGTTGCCGCGAAAGGGATCGTTGAGGATGAATACGTCGCCCTCGTTGATGTCGCCCACGAACGCGTCGGCGATCGCCCGCTGCCCGAACGGGGTCGAGCCGTAGAGAGCCGGGTTGTAGAGCGTCTGGGCGATTAGGCCGCAGTCGCCGTCGAACAACGAGGTGACGAAATCGCGCGCCTCGGCGAACACCGGCGAGCGCGACGTGCGCAGCATGGTCTCGCCCATCTCGCGCGTGACGGCATCGAACCGGTTGCCGATAACGGCGACCAGTACCGGATTGATTCTCTCGTCGTTGGTGTTGGCGAGCGGGTCGTCGCGCATCATGGCGTGGGCCTCGTGGCGTTCATCATGTAGTTGCCGAAGCGGTTGCAGATCATGTCATAGGCGGGCGGGATGACGATCGTCGTGGTCGGCTGCTCGACGATCGCCGGGCCCGGCACGCGATTGCCGGCGGCGAGCTTCAATCCATCGAAGACGTCGACCTCACGGAAGCCGCCCTCGAAGTAGGCGGCGCGGCGGGTGCGGCACGCGTGCGCGGGATCTTCGTCGGACGCGGCCAGCGCGCGCAGGGACGGCTTGGCCGTTTCGCTCGAGGCGGTGAGCCTGATGTTGATGAGCTCGACGTCGGCGTCCGCCATGGCGTAGCCAAAAAGCGTGTCATGTCGCAGGTGAAACGCAGCGGTCATATCGGCGATGGCCGCCGCGTTGACGATCCCGCCGTCGAAGGCCTCGACCTCGACCTCGTTGAACTGCCCGACATAGCGCAGCTCGGCCGAGAAGCGCAGCGCCACCGAATGGGGCGCGACGCCCTCGCGCTCGAAGGTCGCGTGCGCCTCGGCCCGCATCTCATCGAGGATTTGTCCCGCTCGCGCGGCGTCGATCTCGCTCAGCTCGACGGCATGGGTGCGCACGAACGCATGCTTGAGATCGGATAACAGCATGCCGGCGGCGCAGAAGACGGAGGACTCGCGCGGGATGAGGAGGGTTTCGATACCGAGCTCGCCGGCGATCGGGCCCGCGTGAATCGGGCCCGCACCGCCCGCCACGATGAGGGCGAAGTTCCGCGGATCGTCGCCGCGCTGCACCGACATCACCTTCACCGCCTCGGCCATCACCGTATTGGCGATACGGTAGACGCCGTGCGCCGCGTCGATCAAGTCGATACCGAGGGGGTTGGCGACCGCTTCACGGATGGCGCGCTCGGCCGCGGTGACGTCAAGAGTGAGCTGGCCGCCGGCGAAGGTGTCCGGTCCGAGATAGCCGAGCACGAGGTCGGCGTCGGTCACCGTCGGTTGCGTGCCGCCCCGGCCGTAGCACGCCGGGCCGGGGTCGGCGCCGGCGCTGTCGGGCCCGACATGCAGGATACCGCCCGCGTCAACTCGGGCCACGGACCCGCCGCCGGCCCCCACCGTATGGATGTCGAGCATGGGGACGCCGACGTGGTATCCGCCGAGCTGTGCCTCCGTGGTCGTGTTCGGCGCCCGGCCGCGCACCAGCGCGACATCGAAGCTTGTTCCGCCCATGTCGATCGTGATGATGTCGTCGAAGCCGTGCGCGCCGGCGTAGTGAATGCCTGCGACCGGACCCGCGGCGGGGCCCGACAGCAGCGTGTTCACGGCGAAGCGAGTGGCCACCTCGGGCGCCATGACACCGCCGTTCGACTGCATGATGAACAGCGTGCCGGCGAAGCCGCGCTCGGTGAGGCCGCCCTGTAACGCCTCGAGATAGCGCGCCAGCGTGGGGCCGACCAGTGCGTTCAGCGCTGTTGTGCTGTGGCGCTCGTAGGCGCGGATCTGCGGCAGCACTTCGCTCGACAGCGATAGGTACACCTCCCCGAGCTCGACCCTCAGGATCTCGGCGGCACGCTGCTCGTGGCTCGGGTTGAGGAAGGACCAGAGGAAGGAAACCGCGACCGATTCGATTCCCTCGTCGCGGAACAGCCGCGCCGCCGCGCGCACGTCGTCCTCGTTCAGGCCCACGACGACCTCGCCGCCCACGTCGATGCGCTCGCGCACCGGGGCGATGAGGTGGCGCCGCACCAGCGGCGGTGGCGGGCTGCGCTTCCAGTCGTAGCGGCTCTCGCTGAGGCCACGGCGCATATTGAGAAGGTCGCGGAAGCCCTCGGTGGTGACGAACCCGACTCTGGCGCCGCGGCCGGTTAGCACGGCATTGGTGGCGATGGTGGTGCCGTGGACGATGGTCCGGGTGTCGGCGAGGAACTGGGCCAGCGTACGGCCGCGCTCGCCCGCCAGCGTCTCGAGGCCCGCAAAGACACCCTCGGAAGGGCTCGCCGGCGTGGTCGGCGATTTGCCAATCCAATTGCTGCCGTCGTCATCGATGACGAGGAAATCGGTGAAGGTGCCGCCGACGTCGATGCCGATGCGATGGGTCATATGGCGCCGGGTCCCCCAGCAACTCGCCGCACGGTTTGCGTCAATTCGCCGCCGGCTTGGCCTCGAAGGTAACGACTTCGCCGCGCACCGGCGCTACCGTCCGCAGATAATCGTAGATCGCGCCCAAGTCCTCGCGGGTCATGCCCGCGTACTCCCACCACGGCATCGGCGTGTTGGGCTCGCCCCGCGCCACCATCATCTGCCGGTAGTCGGCCTTGGTGTTGGCCTTGAAGCGTTCGATGAATTCATCGCGGCTCCAGCCGCCGATGCCGGTACCCTCGTCCGGCGTGATGTTGGCCGACCGGGCAACTCCTCCCCCGCGCGGGTCGGGAAACTCGCTGCCGCCGGCGAACGGCTCGCCGATCTCCTTGCCCCGCGAATCGATGCGGGTGTGGCACTCGCGGCAGCCGCCTGCCGTCGCCATGTAGCGGCCGTAGGCCACGCCATCGGACGGCTCTGGCCGGGTCGAGAACGCGGCGTCCGCGGGCACAAAGCGGATCATCAGGCCGACCGGGAAGTCGAGATCCCGGGGCGCCACGTCGTTGGCAACCGGCGCCAGCGTCCTGAGGTAGGCGACGACGGCATAGACGTCCCGCTGGTCGAGCGTTCTATAGCCCGGGTAGGGCATGATCGGGAACAGCGGCTCGCCGTCCCTCGATACCCCGACGGCTATGGCCTGCACGACTTCCCCGTCGCTCCAATCACCGAGGGCATGGGGTGTGATGTTCTTGGTCACGATGTTTCCGGGCAGGCCCATGCTGCGGCTAAAAACAAAGCCGCCGGCGCCCTCGGTGCCCTCCCGCGCGGGAAGGAATAGCGGTCCTCCATTCGCGGTGAATGGCAGCCGATGCAGCCCATGACGTTCTCGGCCAGGTAGCGTCCGCGCGCGAGGCGCTCCGGCGTGCGCTCGATGGCGACGTCGGAGGCCGGCGCGACGCGTGGGAAGGCGAATGTGACGACGAGCGCAAAGCCGCCAGCGGCAACGATCAGCGCGGCGACCACGGCGGCAACGACGACCAGGAGTGTCCGCATCCTCTATCCCCCGTATCTCCAACGGCCCGCTCATCTTAGCGCAGCCATCGACCGCCCGCCTACGGCGCCCGCGAGAGCGCGGCGTTGACGGGTTCTGGCGGGCGCGAGACAATCGCACGAGCGTTGGGCACCGCCGCGCGGGGCGGCGGCACGATCCCTTGGCGGAGGAGACGGCCATGGCGGCACCGGTGCTGGCGGCGGAAGGCGAGGCCCCCCTGAGCACGCCCGACCTGATCGCCGAGCTTGAAGTCATTCTCGGATCGCCGGGCCGCAATCGGCTCGAGCATCCGCTGATTGTCGGGATCGAGAAGGGCGAGCTCACGCGCGAGCAGATTGCCGGCTGGATTTTTCAGATCACCTCGTGGGCCAATCCGACCAACTATCTGTTCGGCGCCATGTACGCGCGCGCCGCCGACGAGGACCTGCGCCGCATGGTGCTCGACAACATGCTGGAAGAGGAGCACGGCACGTACTCCGGTACGCAGGGTCACATCGGGCTTTTCGAGTCCACGTTCAGCGCGCTCGGCTGGACCCCCGAGCGCCGCGCCACCGAGGAGGTCAAGCAAGAAACCTGGGCGCTCGCCCATTGGTTCGAGCTCGTGATGACGCAGCGCCCCTTCGTCGAGGCAGTCGCCGCGACCTCGTTTTCCGCCGAGCGCATCAACCCGAGGTGCTTTTCGCGCATCGAAAAGTCGCTGCGCCAGAAGTACGGGTTGAGCGAGGCGGAGGTCCTGTCCATCGCGGTCCACGCCTCGGACGTGGAGGAGGAGCACGGCTCGATGGGACCGACTGCTTTCGCGCGATACGCGACCACGGTCGAGGAGCAAAACGGCGTTCGCTTCGCCGTCGCTCACACCAGCGAGCTGCTCTATCGCCAGTGGATGACGTACATCTACTACTGATGCGGCGCCCTTGTCTCGCGCTGCACGCTCGGCCGTAGCGCCTCGGTGCCGCATGACACTTCGCCCGGGCGCGACCCGTGATGTCGATTTCATTCTCGACCAGGAGGCGCGCGAGGAGTTCCAGGACTTCATCGTCCCCTCGACCCGCGACGAGCACGCGCGCTATCTGGCCGACCCCGACTACCGCTATCTCATCTTCGAGGACGACGGCGGGGCGCGCCGAGGCTACGCCATGCTGCGCGGATTATCCTCGCCCCACAGGGGCGTCGAGCTCAAGCGCATCGTGATGGCGGAGCCCGGCCGCGGCCACGGCAAGCGCGCCATGCGCGGGCTGTTAAGGGCGGTGTTCGAGGACGAGGGCGCGCACCGCTTCTGGCTCACGGTGTTCGCCGACAACGCGCGCGCCCGCCACGTGTACCGAGGGCTCGGCTTTACCGAGGAGGGGATTTTGCGCGACGTGGCGATTCGCGGCGGCGCGTTTCGCTCGGCCGCCGTCATGTCGATGCTGGCCGGCGAGTATTTTGCCGCGACGGGGAATGGGGCGCCCGCGCGGCCTTGAGAACCCGCGCGGGTCGGCTCAGCCGAGCCGGCGGCGACGCAGGAGCAGGCCGAGTCCGCCGAGGCCGACGCCAAACAGGACAAGTGTGGCGGGCTCGGGGGCCTGGACTGGGTCGTCAAAGGCAATCTGGGCCAAGGCTGTCGACTTTGGCCCTTTGCCCTTTGGGGGCTTTCCGCCGCCTTTGGGCGGCTTACCGGTCTCGCTGACAATGCCATCGATCCACGAGGCGAAGGAGGAGACGCGGGTGTCGGCGCCGAATTCGCCGAAGGTACTGTTGAGCACGCCGTCGATATCGGTGCCGGCGAGGCGGTAGCCGTAGGAGGTGATGCCGGCGATCAGACCGTCGATGAAGGTCGGGCCGCCGGAGTCGCCCGGCGCCGACATTACTTCGTCGTCGCCGAGGCCGAGGTGGGCGAGGTCGAAGTAGAAGCCGAACCCGTCATGGCCGGCGGTGCCGTCATCGAAATCGTAGTGTAGCTGGGAATCGGAAAATCCCCAGATCGTGCCCGTGGCGTCGTAGGTGTTGAAGCCGGTGCGCTTGGTGCCCGACGCTAACACGTCGCCGGTGAGCCCGCTGCCGCTGCGCCCGTAGCCCACTTTTTCCGACACGCCGCCCAGCTCGTCGGTGCCGCGGAAGATGTCGTAGCCGGCGACCGCGCTCACCGGTGAATCCAGCTTGAGGACGGCGAGGTCGTTGCCGTTGAGGATGTCGCCGGTCCAGCCGGAGTGAACCTTGATCGAGCTGACGCCGACCGATAGGTCGCCGCCCGGCAGTGCGAATGTGAGCGATGCGCTGGTTTTGCGGTTGACCTTGCGCGACTGGCCGGTGACGCAGTGCGCCGCGGTCAGGGCGTGGGTACCGCCCGCCAGCAACGAGCTGCTGCAGCGGAACCGCCCGTTGGGCTGGGAAATGATCAGATCGCCGACCGCATCAAAGGCGCTGCCGCGCGGCACCTCGTGTACAGCCGGGTCATCAGCGACGACGTACCTTTGCTGCGTCTGCACAATAAGCGGCAGCGCGTGAGCCATAGGGGCAAGATACCCGATGCTGGCTAGTGGATTGATCGGAACGAAAGAGTCCGATTTGAGATTCCGTATTGTGCGGTGTCATGCGAGTCTGTGCTATGCGCACCGGCATCCATTTTACTGTCACGTCTGGCGACCGTCAGCGATTGCAAGCTATCGTCGCGGACCCGAAGAGCTCGCAGAAACATGTCTGGCGGGCGCGGATCATCCTGAAGAGCGACGAGGGGCTCGGGAACTCGTCGATCATGGCCGAGACCGGCAAGTCCAAGACCTGTGTCTGGCGCTGGCAGGAGCGGTTCATGCACGAGGGTGTCAACGGCTTGCTTCGCGACAGGTCCCGTCCGCCTAGCAAAGCGCCGATCCCGCCGGAGCGCGTCGCCGAGATCGTCCGCCTGACCCAGCAAGCGCCGCCGCACGAGGCGACCCACTGGACGCTGCGCGCGATGGCGAAGGTTGCTGGCGTCGCGGCGTCGACGGTCCAAGCGATCTGGAAGGCCCATGGCCTCAGCCCGCACCGCTGGCGGCACTTCAAGCTCTCCAATGATCCCGCCTTCGCCGAGAAGCTCACAGATATCGTCGGCTTGTATGTCGATCCGCCGGCCCATGCCGTGGTGCTGTCGGTTGATGAGAAATCACAGATCCAGGCGCTCGACCGCACCCAACCCGGCTTGCCGATGAAGAAGGGCCGCGCCGGTACGATGACCTATGATTACAAACGGCATGGCACGACGACGCTGTTCGCCGCGCTCAACGTGCTGGACGGTACGGTCATCGCACAGAACATGCAGCGCCACCGCCATCAGGAGTTCATCCGCTTCCTCAACCGCATCGAGCGCGAGGTGCCGACGGACAAGGCCGTCCACGTCATCCTCGACAACTACGCCGCGCACAAGAAGGACAAGGTCCGCGCCTGGCTCGCCCGCCATCCACGCTGGACCTTCCACTTCACGCCAACCTCGTGCTCGTGGCTCAATGCCGTCGAGGGCTTCTTCGCCAAACTAACGCGGCGCAGGCTCAAATACGGCGTCTTCCAATCCGTCGTCGACCTTCAGGCCGCCATCAACCGATTTGTCCGCGAATACAATGACGCAAACCCAAAACCCTTCATCTGGAAAGCCGACCCCGATCATATCATCGCCGCACGAAACAGAGGGTTCCAAACGTTGGAATCAATCCACTAGTCCCAGGCCGAGCAAGACCTAGAATGTGCGCAACCCGGATATAGGGGAGCGCGCCATGGATGTTCTCGACCGCGCCGATCTCCCATTCCCGCATTCGCTACCCGAGTTCCAGCGACTTTTCCCCGATGATGCGGCCTGCGCCGCCTACCTGGAGAAAGCCCGCTGGGGAGACGGCTTTGCCTGCCCGCACTGCGGCACGGCGGGAGAGCCGTTCCACTTTGAAAACCGCCCTGGCGTCCTGCGCTGCCGCAAGTGCCGCCAGAACACCGGGCTGACGGTGGGAACAGTGATGGAGCGTAGCCACACTCCGCTGAACGTCTGGTTCTGGGCCGCTTATCTGGTCGCCAGTCAGACGCCCGGCATGTCCGCCGTGCAGTTTCAGCGGCAACTTGGTCTTTCGCGCTACGAGACGGCCTTTCAAATTCTCCACAAGCTCCGCTCGGGCATGGTGCGGCCCAACCAAGACAGGATCGGTGGACAGCCCAAGAACCATGTTGAGGTGGACGAAACCTGGGTTGGCGGGCGAACGCGTGGGGAAGGCCGTGGTGTTCACCACAAGGTTCCCGTCTCCTGTGCCATCGAGGTGCGTCATCGAAAGCCGGGCACCAAGCTCGACAACCGGAAAGACGGACGCTATGCCGGACGCGTTCGGCTCGCCGTCGTGCTCGACCGTAGCGCCGAGTCGCTCTGTGGGTTCGTCGAGAGCACCGTCGCGCCGCGATCGCTGATCGTTACTGACGATTGGAGCGGCTATGCTGGCCTCGGTAAGCGCGGCTATGAGCACTTCGCTGTTGCCGAGTGTGGTGATCCAGAGGTTGCCGAGCAATACCTGCCGATCATCCATCTGGTTTTCGCCAACCTGAAGACGTGGCTGATCGATATCCACCACGGCGTTAGCCACCAGCACCTACAAGCCTACCTCAACGAGTTCACCTTCCGCTTCAACAGGCGGTTCTACCCGTTCAACGCCTTCCGCTCATTGCTCGGCATCGCGGGCGACACCTCTGCTCCAACCTATGCCGAGCTTTACTCGGGAGAGTGGCGGCACCCTACATGTAGCGGTCATGGGCGTTAACCGGATAGGCAAGGTTTCTTCATGTCGCGACGCATCCCCGGGGTTGATGTCGCCACTTGTTACGCAAATTTGGGTCCGCCGGGAAATTATGAAATATTTCAACAGGTTGATGATCCATGCGGTGCGCGGCGCAGAGGCGAATGTAAAGAATCCTGACGGTCCGGCCCGCGCCGGGCCGGCGAAATTCGGGCGTAACCCTTTGACTTTGTTTGGACCTTTGACGCGAAAGCGGCGGCCGCAAGGACTGTCGGGAAACTTTACAGTGCCGGCCCGCGTCGGCCGCGAGCGTGTTCTTCGATCCGGCGCGGGCATCTGCTCGGCCTGTGCTATGCTTGTGGCACACGATTGCGCTACCCACTCGGCGCCCGCGGAGCATGAGCCGCCATATGACGCGGGAAGGGCACGGCTGAGATCATGCGGATCAAATCCTCCAGCGGCTCGGGCATGTCGGCATCGATCCTCGTTGCGGCCATGTTGGTGCTGGTGCGCCCTGCCGCGGCCGGAGAGTCGGTGCCGCACGCGGCACTCTCGCCCGAGCAGGTGGTGCGCGCCCAGGTCGAGGCGCTGGCGCGCAACGACGTGCCCCATCGCGACCGCGGCATCGAGATTACCTGGCGCTTTGCGTCGCCCAACAACAAGCGCTTTACCGGGCCGCTCGAGCGCTTCAAGGTGATGGTCCACAACCCGAGCTACGAGCCCATGGTCAACCACAGGGGCGCCGAGTACGACAACCTCCACATCGATGGAAATCGGGCGACGATCGAAGTCTTCCTGCTGTCCAAGGACAATGAGTATCTCGGCTACCACTTCAGACTCTCGCGCCAGCAGGACGACGAGTGCGGTGTCTGCTGGATGACCGATGCCGTTATGCGCATCGCGGTGACGGGGAGCTAGCGGTGAAACGGGGCTCCGCCATGCGTTTCATGGTCCTGGTGCTTCTCGCCGGCCTGCTGCCCTCGCTCGCGGCCGCGCAGTCGCGCTACGGCGTGGTGAGGGGCCAGGGCGAGCCGGCCCAGGCCCTGGTGGGCGAGCTGCGCGCGCTGATCGAGGAGGCGAGCCGCGCCCGCGCCGCCGATCCCCTGTTCCTGCGTGATCTTCGTGCGCTCGCCAGCCGCTACGACAAGCCGTGGCCGCAGCGCCTCGTGTTCGACGATTTCGGCGACGGCGACCACGCGCGAAACCCGGCCTGGGTCGTGGCCTCGGGCGCGTTCTCGGTGCAGCCCTACCGCGGGCTCGAGAGCCGCGCCGGCGCCACCGCGACCGGTGGTGCCGGCGAGGGCGATCGCCAGCCGACGGCACAGGAACTCGCGGTCGGCATTCTTGCCGGCATTCTGGCGGGCCAACTCGGTGACAGCAGCGATCAAGAAGCGGACCAACCGGCGCGCCCCGCCCCACCCGCTGCGGCCGCGGAAATCTTTCTCCCCGAGCGGGTGACCAACGCCTTTGCGCTCACCGCCGAAGTGAGCGCGCCCGACCCTTCCGGCGACCTCGAGTTCGTGATCTTTCAGGGCACCCGACGCGACGCCGGCTACCGGCTCGTGGTATCGCCGGCGCAGTCGATAACGCTGGTGCGCTTCTCGCCGCGCGGCACCTTCGTCGTCGAGCGGGTGCGCGGCAGCGTCGCGTTGAACGATCGCGCGAGCCACGTCCTCGAATGGACGCGCACGCGCGACGGCGCGATGGTGGTGCGCATCGACGGGGCCGAGCAGACGACGGCCGCCGATGCTTTCTTCCGCGACGATTTCGACGGTTTCGCCTGGATCAATCGCGGCGGCACCTACCGACTGGTGTCGCTGGCGATCGACGGCGACGCCTGATCGGCATCACGCGCCGGGCACCCTTTCGCCGGCGCGCACGACCACGGGCAGCTCGTTTTCCGGCGGTGCCAGCGGGCACGTCCAGCGCGGCGCGTAAGCGCAGGACGGGTTGTAGGCGAAGTTGAAATCGAGCACCAAGCGTCCCTCGGCCGTTCCGAGGTCGGCACCCTTGATGGTGTCGAGCAGATAACGCCCGCCGCCGTAGGTCTCGCTTCCGGCGCTCGCGTCGGCGAACGGCAGGAACAGCCCGCCGCCATAGCCGCCGATCCAAAAGAGCACGAGCTCGGCGCCGAGCGTATCGGCTAGCCCGCGCGTGCACCCGGCCGGATGCAGCCTGATCACGCCATCCTCGCCGAGGTCGCAGCTTTGGGCGGAGACATCGCTCGGCGCCTCGACGTCGACGCCGAAGCGTAAGCCCGGCGCGTAGTCGAAATAGCGGGGGCCGGAATAGTCGCGCCGCCGTGCCGGCTCGAGCGGCGAGTGCGGGTGCTCGCGAAACAGGCGCTTGCGCTCGCGCCGCCACAGGTTCCAGGCAGCCCGCGCGTCAGCTTGCGCGCGCACCGCCGCGTAGAGCTCTGCGGTGCGGCGGCGCCAGTCCGCGAGGCCGAGCGGGTCAGGGCTTGGCGTCATCGCCGGCCGGCAAGCGCCGCCCCTGGCGCCACTCCCAGGGCGGCACGAACTCGCCGCGCCATAGCCCGCGCCGCGCCGCGCCGGCATCCCGTTCGATGGCGACGGAGGTGTCCGTGACCGAGCGCGCCGCGAGGGCCCAGCCCGTGTGCACCATATTCGCGCCGATATCGAAACCATCTGCGCGGCAGACTGCGATGGCGTCGCTTTCGGCCCTCGGCTCGCACGCCACCTCGGCGCCGGCAACGAGGTCCATCATGGCGGTGCGCGCGATCGCGCCACATTCGATGAGGCGCGGTCCGCTGTCGCCGGGCCAACGGCAGGTTTGTCCGAGCTCCGGGGCATCGATGCCATAGAGCGCGAGCTCGCGCCCCGCGATTTCCAGCGTGTTGCCATCGATGACGCGAACCGGCCCGCGCAGCACCTCGGCGGCGAAGGCCGAGGGTCCTGCCACCGGAGCGAGGAGGGCCAAAACGGTCAAGCTCGTTGCGATAGCGCGCATTGATCTCTCCTTGCGGCGCGTCCCCGATCGCCGCTCAGATCACCAGCGTCGCGTGCCGGTTGGCGATCGCGTGCAAGATGCTGTGGGCGGTGATGGCCGAGGTCTTGGGGTTGTCGGGTGCGGGTGGGCCGGCGAGCTCCACCGACAGCCGACCGAACGTTCCGGTGGCCTCGATGCGGCCGATGTTGTCGGTGATCGTCGGATCGGCGACGAGTTGGATCTCGGTCTCATCGAGGCCGATCCCGGCGAGCGCGACCGTCGCCGCGAGGTTCGCGTTCTTGGGGTAGAGCCGGGCGGCTTCGGCCGCGGGCCCCGTGAAGAAGACGGTGGGCCCGCGCAAGCCCTCGAGGTCCACCGTCTCTTCGGCCGGCGTGCCCTTCCATGCCTGCGGCGGCTTGATCGAGGTGTAACGCACCGCGCTCAGGCCGCCGACACGCAGCGCGCCGAGGCCGTCGATCCCGGCGATGGCGCCGGCGGGCAGCAGCATCCGCGCGCCGCTCCGCGCCGCCGCGGCCTCGAGGCGGGCTCGCAAGCCGGCATCCGCGAGGGCGCCCGTGGCGATCACCAACAGGTCGTGGCCGCCGGCGAGCACCGCCTCACCATAGTCCGCGATCGCGCCTTGGCCGGCGCATTCGACGACGAGGTCGGGGGCGATCGCGTCGATGTCCCTCACCTCGGTGATGATCTCGATCTCGGCGCCAAGCTCGGCCCGCACCGACTCCGCGCGCTGCTTGCGCACCAGAACGGCAGCGATGCGCGCGCCCTCCGTATTCGCCGCCAAGCCGTCCACCACGATTCGGGCGATGGCGCCGAAACCGATGAGGACGATGGCCGGCCGCTTCATGTCCTGCCTCCGTCGACGGCGCCGGGCGTCGGCCCGCGGCTGATCATATAAACGCCGCCGAGGACGAGCGTGATGCCGATGAAATGATAGAGCCGCAGCGTCTCGCCTAGGAAGGTCACGGCGAGGATCGCCGTGAATACCGGAATGAGGCTGGTGAAGGACGCGGACTTGCCGGGCCCGATCTGTTTGATGCCCATCGTCATCAGGGCCGAGCCCAGGATCGAAGCGAACACCGCCATGTAGAGCACGGTCGCCGCCGTGGTCGCATCGAAGGCGACATAGGCGCCGAAGAGCACCATCTCGGCGACGTAGAAGGGCAGGAGGATGAGTGTCGCCGACACCGAGGTTGCGAGGAACAGGACAAAGGCGTTGAGGCCTTGGGGCGCCCGCCGCACCGCCGTGTTGTAGAAAGCGAAGCTCACCATGCTGAGCTGCACCCACAGGTCGCCGATGACGACGTCGAGGCCGAGCAGGGTGCCGATGTCGCCGCGGGCGATGATCGCGACGACGCCGACGAGCGCTACCACGACCCCGAGAATCTGCCGCGAGGCTACGGCATGGCGCAGCAGCAGCCAGGCCACCACCATGGTGAGCGCGGGCTGCGTCGCCGTGATCACGCCGGCGTTCACAGCCGTCGTGGTGTGCAGGCCGAGGAGCACGAGGGCGTGCCCGCTGATGGCCCAGGTGAAGCCGAGAACCAGCATGAGCCGCCAATGGCGCACGACCACGCGCCCCTGGGTGCGGAGCTGGGGCGCGACGAGCGGCGCCAGCAGGACGACGGCGACCAGGCAGCGCCAGAAGGTGAGTCCCATCGGCGGTATGGTCTCGCGGATGGCGCGTCCGACGACGACGTTGCTGCCCATGAACAGCATCGCCAGGGCCAACACGAGGTAGGGCGCCCATGCATGACGCTCGACGAAACTGCGCCCCGGCAACGCCTCCGATACCCCGTCAGGCATGGCGCGCAAGCATCCAGCCGGCGACGCTCAGGCCTGATGCGCGTACATCGGCCTTCCCGGCACTGGCATGTCGGCCCTCAGGATCGATCCGGTATCGGACTCGGTGATGAAGAGGCTCGTATTGTCGGGCCCGCCGAAGGCGATGTTCGTGGTGTAGATGCCGTCGCAGGAGCGCACCCGGTAGAGCGGCTCGCCGAGGCGCGAGAACACCCACACCGACCCCATGCCGGCGTGGGTGACGCAGAGATTGCCGGCGCTGTCGACGGCGAGACCGTCGGGGCCGCCGAGGCCGCCCGAGAGCTGCACGAACACCCCGACCTTGGACACGCCGCCCGTGCGCAACGGCATCCGCCACACCGCGTTGCCGCGGGTGACGGCGACGTAGAGTATGGTCTCCTCGGGGTTGAGCACGAGGCCGTTGGGGCTCGGCACCGTGTCGACGAGGCAAGTCAGGGTGCCGCTGTCGAGGTTGTAGCGGTAGACGCGGCCCGTGGGGTCGTGCAGGCCGGTCTGACCCTGGTCGGTGAAATAGAGGTTGCCGGCATCGTCGAACACGAGGTCGTTGACGCCCTTGAAGCTCTCGCTCAGGCGGTGCGTGACGATGTCGCTCACGGCGCCGCTTTCAGGGTCGATGGCGAGGATGCCGTGCTTGTGGTCGGCGATGAAGAGGCGGCCGTCCTTGTGGATCTTGAGGCCGTTGGGCCAGCCGTCGTACTCCGCGACCGTAGTAAAGTCGCCGCTCGGCGAGATGCGGAATATGCGGCCGTAGGGGATATCGACCACGTAGAGATTACCGGCGCGGTCGAACGAGGGGCCCTCGAGGAAGGAGTGCAGCTCCTTGCCGGGGTGGTTGGCGGCGCCCCAGTCCGGCGTCTCGCCCTTCCGGCGCAGCGCGTCGGGCAGGCGCGCGAAGACCTCGGTGTCGATGTCGGCGGGGGGCGGGAAGAGACTCATCGTGCGCGGCTCAGCCGACGCTCTTCCCGCCGTCGACCTGGATGACCGCCCCCGTCATCCAGGTCGCGTCCGGGCCGGCGAGGAAGGAGATCCACGCCGACACGTCGGCCGGCTCGCCGGCACGGCCGAGCGGATAGCCCTTGCCGACGCGGCGCATCAACGCCGTGTAATCCGCCTTCGACATGCCATCGGCATAGTAGATCTCGCTGTGCACGGCGGCCGGGCTGATGGCGTTCGCGCGCACGCCGAAGGGTGCGAGCTCTGCGGCAAGCGCCTTCGTGAAGGCCTCGACGCCGCCCTTGGACGCCGCGTAGACGACCGATCCGGCCGAAGGCCTCCGGGCGAGGCCGGAGCTCAGGTTGATGATCGTGCCGCGCGTCCTCTTGAGTGCCGGCAAACAGGCGAGGCTCACGTTCATGGTGCCGACGAGGTTGATGCCGATGGTGTCGTCGATCGCCTTCGGGCTGATCTTGCCCACCGGCTCGCGCCTTATGATGCCGGCCGAGTTGACCAGAACGTCGAGGCGGCCGAGGTCGCGCAGGACGGCGCGCACCGTGCTCTTCACTACGCCCGCGTCGGCGACGTCGCAGGCGTAGGGGTGGAGCCGCTCGCCACGCCGCGGCTTGAGCCGCGCTGCGCGGCGACCCAGGACCGCGACCGTGAAGCCGTCGCGCGCCAGCCGGTTGGCGCCGTCGCGCCCGAGCCCGGTGCCGCCACCGGTGACGAGCGCTACCTTCTGGACCGTTTTTCTCGCCATGACCGCCCCCTCACGCGATGCTCTTGCCGCCGTCGACCGGAATGATGGTGCCGGTGATCCACGACGACTCCGGGCCGACCAGGAATGCGATCATGGCCGCGACCTCGCCCGGCTCGCCGATGCGCTTCAGCGGGTAATAGTTGGACGCACGGGCGAGGGTTTTCCTGTAGTCGGCGTCCGACGTGCCCTCGGCTCGGAAAATGCCGCTGCGCAGGGCCGCCAGGCTGAGGGCGTTGGCGCGCACGTGCGCCGGCGCGAGCTCGACGGCGAGCGCCTTGGTGAAGGATTCGACGGCGCCCTTCGAGGTCGTATAGACCGCAAGCCCCGGGATCGGGTGGTGGGTGAGCGCCGAGCTCAGATTGACGATCGTGCCGCGCGACCTCTTGAGCGCCGGAACGCAGGCGAGCGCCACATTCATGGTGCCGAGCAGGTTGACGCCGAGGGTATCGGCGATCGCTTCCGGCGTGATCTTGGCCATGGTCTCGCGGCGCACGATCGCGGCCGTGTTGACCACGGCGTCGATACGCCCGAGATCCTTCAGGATCGCGCGCACCGTGGCCTTGACCTGGGCCCGGTCCGCGACGTCGCAGGTATAGGCGTGGGTCGCGCCAGCGGCGGCCCGCGCGTGGCGCCCGCCCCGCGCCGGCCGCCGGCCGATGGCCGCGACCGTGTAGCCCTCGCGTGACAGCCGGTCGACGACGCTGCGGCCCACGCCGCCGCTCGCCCCGGTGACCACCGCCACCTTCTTCGTCGCCCGATCCGCCATGTCCGTCCCCCCTTGCCGAGGGCGCCGATGCCGCATTCACGCTGCGGCTTTGATACAGTGGCGGCCTCGGCCATTATCATGGCGGTATCGCGCTAGAGGAGGCAACCGTGGAGTACAGATCCTTAGGCCCGAGCGGCGTGAAGGTATCGACGTTGTGCGTGGGCGCCATGACCTTCGGCACGGTCGATGAGAAGTCGTTCATGTACGAGGTCGATTGCGACGAGGCGACCTCGTTCGCGATCATGAACAAGGCCCTCGATTCGGAGATCAACTTCATCGACACCGCCGACGTCTACGGCCCCGACGGCATGTCGGAGCGCGTCATCGGCAAGTGGTTCGCTCGCGATGGTCGCCGTGACGAGGTCGTGCTGGCGACCAAGTTCCGCTTCCGCACGGGGCCGGGGCCGCTCGGTAGCGGTGCCTCGCGCCGGCGCATCATGCGCTGCGCCGAAGACAGCCTGCGCCGCCTCGGTACCGGCCGCATCGACCTCTACCAGATCCACATGCAGGATGACGAGACGCCCGAGGAGGAGACGCTGCGCGCGCTCGACGACCTGGTGCGTCACGGCAAGGTGCTCTACATCGGAGCCAGCAACTATGCCGCCACCCGCCTTACCGATGCCCTGTGGACGAGCGAGGTCCAGGGGTGGGAGTCCTACGTCACCCTGCAGGCCCAGTACAGCCTGATCGTGCGCGACCTCGAGCGCGAGCACGTGCCCCTGTGCAACGAGCGCGGCATCGGCATTCTCCCCTGGTCGCCCTTGGCCGGGGGCTTCCTCAGCGGCAAGTTCCGGCGCGGCGAGCCGGGCCCCGATGGAGCGCGGATGACCAAGTGGCGCGAGCGCTTCAGCCGCTTCGACAACGAGCGTAGCTGGCAAACGATTGCGGCCGTCACCGAGGTCGCGCAGGAGGTCGGCGCCACGCCGGCGCAGGTGGCGCTGGCCTGGCTCCTCGCCAAGCCGGCCGTCGTCTCGGTCATCTTCGGCGCCCGCTCCGTCGACCAACTCGACGACAACCTCGGCGCCGCTGTGCTCGAGTTGTCCGATGACGCCCTGCGCCGGCTCGACGAGGCGAGCGCCTTCGAGCTCGGTTATCCCTACGAATTCATCAATGCGGTGCGCTCCGGCTAGCGAGCCTCGGCGATGACGGCCGCGGCGCCCGCGCTCGTGGTCGAGGACCTGCACAAGAGCTTCGCCGGCCTCGATGTCCTCAAGGGTGTCTCGCTCAGCGCCCGCGAGCACGACGTGATCGCGATCCTCGGCGCCAGCGGCTCGGGCAAAAGCACGCTGCTGCGCTGTATCAATCTCCTGGATATCCCCGATTCGGGACGCGTTTACGTGGGTGGGGAACTGATCCGCATGAAGAGCGGGCGCCACGGCGTCGAGCCCGAGGATCGGCACCAGGTGGACCGGCTGCGCAGCCGCCTCGGCATGGTGTTCCAGCAATTCAACCTGTGGTCCCACCTCACGGTGCTACAAAACGTGATCGAGGCGCCGGTGCACGTGCTCAAACTGCCCAAGCACCAGGCTGTGGCACAGGCCAAGTCCCTCCTCGACCAGGTCGGCCTCGCTGACAAGCTCGACCACTATCCCGCTCACCTGTCGGGCGGCCAGCAGCAGCGCGCGGCAATCGCCCGGGCGCTCGCCATGAATCCCGACGTACTCCTCTTCGACGAGCCGACCTCGGCGCTGGATCCCGAGCTGGTGAGCGAGGTGCTCAAGGTCATGCGCGACCTCGCGGCCGACGGCCGCACCATGCTGGTCGTCACCCATGAGATGGGGTTCGCGCGCGAAGTCTCCTCCGAGGTCGTGTTTCTCGACGCCGGCCGAATTGAGGCGCAAGGGCAGCCCGCCGAGATATTCGATCGCCCGCCCTCGGAGCGCCTGCGGCGGTTCCTCGCGAAAAGCCTCTAGCCAGCAGGCGCCCGGAAGTAAGACAATCGCGGTTCCACGAAGGGGAGGAAGGCCATGAGAACGCTGTGGACTTGGGTAATGGCGGCGGCCCTGTGCGTTGCTGCCGGCGCGGCTTCGGCTCAGATCAAGACGGTGCGCATGGGTACCGAGGGTGCCTATCCGCCGTTCAACTTCGTCGACAAGGACGGCAAGCTTCAGGGCTTCGACGTCGACATCGGCAACGCGCTCTGCGCGGCCATGAAGGTCGAATGCGTGTGGGCGGCGCAGGACTGGGACGGCATCATCCCAGGACTGATCGCCAAGAAGTACGACACCATCGTCGCCTCGATGTCGATCACCGAGGAGCGCAAGCAAAAAGTCGACTTCACCAACCGCTACTACCAGACGCCCGCGAAGTTCGTGCGCAAGAAGGGCTCGGGCATCGAGATCAACAAGACGAGCCTCAAGGGTAAGGTGGTCGGCGTACAGCGCGCGACGGTGAGCGATAATTTCCTGCGCGATAATTTCGGCGATGTCGTGACGATCAAGTCCTACGCCAAGCAGGAGGAGGCCAATCTCGACTTCGCCTCCGGCAGGGTCGATTTGGTGCTCGCCGATTCGGTCGTCCTTCTCGAGGGCCTGATCAATACCGACATGGGCAAGGATGCGGAGTTTGTCGGCCCGGATTTCGCCGATGCCAAATGGTTCGGCGAGGGCATCGGCATCGCCGTGCGCAAGGGCGAGACGGAACTGCGCAACATGCTCACCCGGGCGATCGCGCAGATCCGCAACGACGGCACCTACAAGAAGATCAACGCCAAGTATTTCGACTTCGACGTGTACGGAGGCTAACGCGCGCAGCCACGGCCGCCCGCCGCTGGGCGCACTTCAAGCGGCGATGCGGCCGTGATCGACCTCCACGGCTATGGCTGGCTGGTGTGGCAGGGCGTGCCCGTCACCCTGCTCGTCGGTGCGTGCGCGATGGTGGTGGCGTTGCTCCTCGGGCTCGCCGGCGCGCGCGGCAAGCTGTCGGGCTCGCCGCTCGTGCGCACCCTCGCCGACACCTACACCACCGTGATCCGCGGCGTCCCGCCGCTCATTCTCATCCTACTCGTCTACTACGGCGTGCCGACGCTGATCCAGGAGTCGCTGGCCGGGCTCGGCGCCGACGTACGCGTCGACCTCGATCCCTTCGTGGCCGGCTCCCTCACCATCGGCTTCATCTATGGGGCGTTCACGACCGAGGTGTTCCGCGGCGCCTTCCTCGCCGTGCCGCGCGGCCAGATCGACGCCGCGCACGCTCTCGGGATGAGCCGGCGGCTCGTTTTCTTGCGCGTGCTCATGCCGCAGATGTGGCGCTTCGCGTTGCCCGGCCTCGGCAATGTGTGGCTCATCCTGATCAAGGACACCGCGCTCGTCTCGGTGATCCAGCTCGACGAGCTCATGCGGCAGTCCGACATCGCCGCGCGCGCGACCCGTTTGCCGTTCACCTTCTTCTTCTTCGCCTCGCTTATCTACCTCGCCATTACCGTCGTCTCGATGGCGGCGCAGCAGCGCGCCGAGGGGTGGGCGAACCGGGGCATTCGGAGGGCCTGAGGCGAATGTCGCTCGAGGTCGTGTGGACAAGCCTGCCGAGCCTCCTTGCCGGCGCCTGGCTCACGATCGAGATCACGGCGCTGAGCGTCGCGCTCGGGCTGTGCCTTGCGGTGCCGCTCGCGCTCATGCGCGTCGCCGCGAGCCCGCTGCTGCGGCTTCCCGTCTACGGCTACATCTTCTACTTCCGCGGCACCCCGCTGCTGGTGCAGATCTTCCTCATCTATTACGGCAGCGGTCAGTTCCACGACCTGCTCGACGCCGCCGGTCTGTGGATCTTCTTTCGCGAGGCCTACTTCTGCGCGGTGCTCGCACTAACGCTCAACACTGCCGCCTACACGGCCGAGATCCTGCGCGGATCGATATCGCGCCGTGCCCCACGGCGAGGTTGAGGCCGCGCGCGCCTTTGGCATGTCGGGGGCGCTGCTGTACCGCCGCATAATCGTGCCCAAGGCGTTTCGGCTCGCGCTACCGGCCTACGCCAACGAGGTCGTGCTGCTGCTACAGGCGACGTCGCTGGTATCGATCATCACGCTCATGGATCTCACCGGCATCGCACGCGTGATCGTCGCCCGCAGCTTCGAGCCCTACAAGGTCTATATTGCCGCGGCGCTGATCTATCTCGCGCTCACCTACCTCCTCGTGTTTCTCTTCCGCCGTCTCGAGTTCCGTCTCTCCGGCCACGCGCGCGCTCGTCGGGCAGCGCCCGCGGTGCGCTAGCCGCGGCACCGCCGGCAGCGCGGGTTTCTTGCGCTTCCGACCTCTGCTACAAGGGCGGACCGGAGGGGCTACCGAAATGGCAGAGATCAACCTGGATTCGCTGAACGTGCGCCGCACCCTCACGGTCGGCGGCAAGGAGTACGACTATTTCAGCCTCGCGGCGGCCGAGGCGGCGGGCATCGGCGCGGTCTCGCGCCTGCCCTATGCGCTCAAGGTCGTGCTCGAGAATCTGCTGCGCCACGAGGACGGCGAGAACGTGACCCTCGATGACGTGCGCGCCCTTCCCGCCTGGCTCGCCGGGCGGCGCCTCGAGCGTGAGATCGCGCTGCGCCCGGCGCGCGTGGTGATGCCCGATTCCTCGGGCGTGGCCGTGCTCCTCGAGCTCGCGGCGATGCGCGATGCGATGGCCGCGCTCGGCGGCGACCCGGCCCGGGTCAACCCCAAGGTGCCGGTCGATGTCATCGTCGATCATTCGGTGATCGTCGACGTGGCCGGGCAGGGCGATGCGCTCGCCCGCAACATGGAGATCGAGCTCGACCGCAACCGCGAGCGCTTCGCCTTCCTGCGCTGGGGACAGCTCGCCTTCGACGGCGTTCGCGTGGTGCCGCCGGGCCGCGGCATCATCCACCAGGTCAACCTCGAGTACTTGGCCCAGGTGGTGTGGACCGAGGAGGCAGGCGGGCGCACGCTCGCCTACCCCGATACGCTGCTCGGCACCGATAGCCACACGCCGATGATCAACAGCCTCGGTGTCCTGGGATGGGGCGTCGGCGGCCTCGAGGGCGGCGCGACCATGCTCGGACAACCCGTGGCGATGCTGCTGCCCGAGGTGGTGGGTTGCCGCCTGTCCGGGCACCTCGGCGAGGGCGTGACCACGACCGATCTCGTGCTGCGCGTCACCGAGGTGCTGCGCGCGCACGGCGTGGTCGGCAAGTTCGTCGAGTTCTTCGGCCCCGGCGTCGATGCGCTACCGCTGGCGGAGCGCGCCACGCTGGCCAATATGGCGCCGGAGTACGGTGCCACCATGGGGTTCTTCCCGATCGACCGCGAGACCGTGCGCTATCTCGAACTCACGGGCCGCGAGCCGGCGCGCGTCGCCCTGGTCGAGGCCTACGCCAAGGCACAAGGACTATGGCGCGAAACGGGGGCGCCCGATCCTGACTACACCGAGGTCGTCGACATCGACCTCGGCGCCGTCGAGACCAGCATTGCCGGCCCCAAGCGGCCACAGGACCGTGTGCGCCTGAAGGACGCCGCGAGCCTGGTTGCGGCGACGCTGGCCGAGCACGGCGCCACCGACATCGGCGGCGTCGCGCTGGCGGGGAGCGAGGACCGGCTGCGCCATGGCGACATCGTCCTGGCCGGCATCACCAGCTGCACCAATACCTCGAACCCGTCGGTGATGGTGGCCGCCGGGCTGTTGGCCCAAAAGGCGGTGGCACGCGGCCTCGAGGTCAAGCCCTGGGTCAAGACCTCGCTGGCGCCGGGCTCGCGCGTCGTCGCCGACTATCTCGCCGCGGCCGGCCTCCAGGCGCCGCTCGATCGGCTCGGCTTCCACATCGTCGGCTTCGGCTGCACCACCTGCATGGGAAACTCAGGCCCCCTCGCCGAGCCGGTTGCGACCGCCATCGCCGAGGGCGATCTCGTGGTCGGGGCCGTGCTCTCGGGCAACCGCAACTACGAGGGCCGGATCCACAACGCGACGCGCCTCAACTTCCTGGCCTCGCCGCCGCTGGTGGTCGCCTACGCCATCGCCGGCCGCATCGGCATCGACATGTTGAGCGAGCCGCTCGGCGCGGGCAGCGACGGCGCGCCCGTCTTCCTGCGCGACATCTGGCCCTCCAACCGCGAGATCGACGAGGCCATCGCGGACACCCTCTCGCCCGATCTGTTCCGCGCCCGCTATGAGCAGGTGTTCGAGGGCGGCCCGGCGTGGCAGGCCATCGGCGCCGCCGCCGGCACCACCTTTGCCTGGGACGAATCGAGCACCTATCTCCGCCCGCCGCCCTACTTCGACGGCGTCGGCCCGGAACCCGCGACGCTGACCGACATTCGGGGCGCGCGCCCGCTCGCCATCCTCGGCGATACCGTAACGACCGACCACATTTCGCTGATCGCCACCATCGCGCCGGACGGCCCGGCAGGCCAATACCTGCGCTCGATCGGCGTCGAGCCCAAGGACTTCAACTCCTTCGTCGGGCGCCGCGGCAACCATGAGGTGTGCATGCGCGGCACCTTCGCCAATGCGCGGCTGCGCAACGAAATGGTCCCGGGCGTCGAGGGCGGCTTTACCCGCCACGCACCGAGCGGCGAGCAGATGACCATCTTCGATGCCGCGATGCGCTACAAGGCCGACGGCGTGCCGCTCGTGGTCATCGCGGGCAAGGAATACGGCGCCGGGTCATCGCGCGATTGGGCGGCCAAGGGCACGCAACTCTTTGGCGTCCGCGCGGTCATCGCCGAGGGCTTCGAGCGCATCCACCGCGCCAACCTCGTGTGCATGGGCGTGTTGCCCCTCGAATTCACCGGCAGCGACACGCGCCACACGCTCGCCTTCGACGGCAGCGAAACGCTCGACATTACGGGCATCACGGGTGCGCTCACGCCGCGCATGGAGGTCGATTGCGCGATCACGCGCGCGAGCGGGGAGAGCACCGCGATTCGGCTGCGCGCCCGGCTCGACACGCTCGTCGACGTGCACTATATCCGCCACGGCGGTGTCCTCCCCTATGCCCTGCGCACCCTGCTCGAGCGTGCCGCGTGACGCCGTGTCGCCGTGTTATTGCGGCGGTATCGTTTAAGGTATAAGCAAACCATGCGGCCGCCGGGGAGACGGGCTTGAGGGCGTTCGCGCGCCGGTGGCAAGGAGAGCAACGCATGAGTTTCAAGCTTAAGTTCTGGGGCGTTCGCGGCTCCATCGCTGTTCCCGGCCGCCAGCATGCATACTTCGGCGGCAACACCTCGTGCCTCGAGGTCTCGGCCGGCGGCGAGCACTTCGTTCTCGACGGCGGCACCGGCATCCGCAATCTCGGTCACTGGCTGCTGCGCAAGGACGTACGGCGCGCCACTATTCTCATGTCGCATACCCATTGGGACCATATCAACGGGCTGCCCTTCTTCTCGCCCGCCTTTCGTAAGGAGTGCTCCTTTCACGTCATGGCCGGACACGTCGCCGCGCTCGGCGGTATCGCCAACGTGCTAGCCGGACAGATGCAGAACCCCTACTTTCCGGTGCCGGTCGAGGCGATGCAGTCGGCGCTTACCTTCGAGGACTTCAAGGCCGGCGACACGCTGAAGTTCGGCCCCGGCGGCAAGGTTACGGTGCGGACCGCGCCGCTCAATCACCCCAATGGCGCCACCGGCTACCGCTTCGAGTATGACGGCCGCGCGCTGTGCTACGTCACCGATACCGAGCACAAACCCGGCGCGCTAGATCGCAACGTCATGGGCCTAATCGAAGGCGCCGATCTGCTCATCTACGACTCGACGTATTCGGACGAGGAGTTCGATGCCAAGGTCGGATGGGGCCACTCCACCTGGCAGGAGGGCATCCGCCTGGCCCAGGCGGCGGAGGTGGGAAACCTCGCCATCTTCCACCACGACCCGGACCATGACGACACCTACATGAAGCAGGTTTCCGTCAAGGCGCGCCGCGTCTGGCCCGGCGCCTTCGTCGCCCGCGAGGGCATGCGCATCGACGTCGAGGCGCTCGAGACCAATCACCGGGTGCGGGCAACCGGCTAGCCCCCGCCGTCAACGCTCGGCAACCGGTCTGCAGCCGCTGCCCAGCGCCGACGAATCGCAGCGCTCCAGGGCTCCGGTCACCGTCGACAAACGCCACACGAACCCGGGCTCGGTGTCCGCCACGACCATATAGGGGCCGGCCGCGGCCTGCGTGTGCGCCGGCTGGCTCGACCAGACGATGGCGATGGCGATAAGGGCGGCGGCGCCGGCGATGGCGGTCGGAATGTTCATGGGTATCCTCCGTTAGGGATGGATCGCGGCCGCACGCGGCCTCAATCGTGGACGTCGATGTCGAGCAGGGGCGCGTGCTGCTGTGCGCCGTAGATATCGGTATCGTCGGGGTCGCCCGAGCGCACGAGGCGCGGGAGCGTCACCTTGATCGCCCAGGCGACGTCGTAGGGGATGACGCTCACCTCGTTGTCCGACACGCCATATAGGCGGGCGAGGAGGCGGGGCGTGATCGCGCCGCTGTCGCGCACGCGCCGGTAGGTCGCCTCGTCGTCGAACATGACGTCGAGCGTGACCAGCAATGCGCCTGCGTTCTTCGAGCGCACCACCCGCGCGAGATCGGAAAGCCGGGCCACCGAGCGCCTACACCTCAATCATTTCGATCGGAAACGGCTCGAGCGGGTCGTCGATCTCCATGACGTGCCAGACGTTGAAGCGGTAGGTCATGCCGACGGGCATGTCCGATGGCGAGAACGGGATCGCGAGGTTGCCCGAGATGCATTTGCGCCCGGGGAAGTCGGTGTGGAGCAGCGCGTAGCGCGCCTTGGCGGTGATCGCGCGGCTCACCTCCTCATCGTCCGCGGTGACGTCGACGAGCAGGCCGAGTTCGTGCGCCTGGCTTTCGCGCACCGGCTCGCGCGCGCCCATCGTCGCATTGCGGCCGTAGACGCGAATGCCGAGCCGGTAGCTGCCAGCCGCGATCCCGAGGCTCGCCGCCTCGCCCGCTACGCGCTCGCGACAGGCGGCGATGAAATCATCGATCGTGCGCACGAGAACCGGATCGCGCACGCCGGCGATGAACACGGTGCGATAGCCGGCTTCGCGCACGCCCTCGAGCTTGACCGTATACGCGTTGGCCGGCTCGAAGCGGCTGCCCGCGACCTTGACCGTGCGCGAATCGAACTGTTCGTAGTGTGCGGCGCTGGTGTCGAGCGTCCCCTCGGGCTCGATCAGGCGGTAGGGGTCGGGGTTCTCGTACAGGGTATGGGCCGCGATCTTGAGGCGTGTGCAGCGCTTGTCGGGGTGGGCGGGCTCGACCAGGAAATGGTCGTCGTAGATCGTGCCGAGTACGCAGTCCTGGCCCGTGCGCGGCTCGACCACCTGGCCGCCGCACTCGATGATCTTGGCGAGATGCCAGGCGAGCCCCGGGTCCGCCCCGTGCATCAGTGGGATTGCCGCGAACAGGGCCGCATCGCTCGAGCGCCCGGCGATCACGACCTCGGCGCCGTCGGCGAGCGCGCGCTGGTAGGGCTCGCAGCCCATCATCGCGACGACGCGCGTGCTTGCCGCAATCTCACCCTCGTCGAGGTCATCGATCGGGCCGAGCGGGCGAATCATGCCCGCGGCCAGCTTGCCGCCGAGATAGTCCTTGGTCTGTTCGCTGTGGATTAGGGCGAGGCGGAAGTGGAGGCCCCGCTCCTCGGCGACCTCGCGCACGATGTCGCGCAGCCAGGCGAGCTGAGGCGCGCCGCCGCCGCCGCCGGCGGAGCCGACGAGGACCGGAATGCCCGCCGCGAGCGCGCCCTCGAGCATCAGCCCGATATCGCGCTTGACGGCGGGGCGCGAGACGAACGCCGTGCCGGCGCCGAGGTAGTAGGGCCCCGGGTCCATCGAGCCCGCGTCGCTGGCGATGAAGTCGGGCTCGCGCGCCAGGCCTGCGCGAAACCCCTCCTCGGTGAAGCCGTAGCCGAGCATGCCGCTTGCGGCCATCATGCGCACGACGCTCTCGGGCATTCTTCTCCCTCGACTTCGCCGGGCCTGACGCCGGCGCCCTGGTGTTCTGCGCATCATCGTCGATTTTGCCGGCCCGGTCGACCGCTCGGAGAACACGACCTCGCGCACGATTTGGCGCGAGCCACTAGTATGAGGATGAGGATCGCGCGAGATGGCTGCACGGAATGTTACGTATGAGACGATCACGGCGGCGCTGGCGGCGGCGGGGCTGCAGGTGCGCGGCGGGTTCCATCCGCGTGCCGCGGACGCGGTGCCGCCGCTCGCCGACGGCATGCGCGCACGCACGCTGGTCCTTGCCGGCAACGCGGGCCCGGCGCTATGGGCGGCGTTCGCGCGGAGGCCGGCCGCGGCTCCGTCGCGCGATCCGCTCGACGACTGGGTGCGTCTTGCTCTCGCCGATCTCGCCGGCGATCTCGGTGCGGCGGCGCTGTTCCCCTTCGACGGGCCGCCCTACCTGCCCTTCCAGCGCTGGGCGCTGCGGGCGGAGCCGGTGAGCGTCTCGCCGATCGGCATTCTCATCCACCCCGACTACGGCCTGTGGCACGCCTATCGCGGCGCCCTCGTGCTTGCCGAGCGCATCGCCCTGCCGCGGCGGGCGCGGCGCGCAAGCCCGTGCGAGACGTGCGCCGACAAGCCCTGCCTCGGCACCTGCCCGGTCTCGGCGTTCACTCCCGGCGCCTATGATGTCGCCGCCTGCGTCGACCACGTGACGTCCGAGGGCGGAACCGACTGCGGCAGCGGCTGCTTGGCGCGTCGCGCCTGCCCGGTCGGGCGCGACTACGCCTACGCGCCCGCCCAAGGCGCCTTCCACATGGCCGCCTTCCTCAGAGCGCAGGCCCCTGGGTGAGGGTGCGGGCTGCTAGGCCGGCAGCCGGGGAACGTGGATCGTGGCCGGCGGCTGGCCGCTCGCGTGGCGCTCCCACATCATGCGGTAGGCGATCTCGAGGTAGCGCGCGAGGCGGGAAGGATCGAACAGCGGGGCGCTGACGCGGTTGCGCGCGAGCTTGGCCTTGAGGGCGGCGAGCGCGGCGGTGTCGGTGGCCAGCTCGAAGGCGAGTTGTTCGTAAGAATCGAGGCTGTCGGTGACGGCGTCGTCGAGGCCGATGGCCGCGAGGATCGAGGCCCCGGTCCGGGCCGAGTGCGCCTCGCCGGCGAGCGTGATCACGGGCACGCCGACCCACAGCGCATCGATCGTGGTGACGCCGCCGGCGTGATACATCGTATCGAGCGCCAGATCCGCAAGGCGATGGCGCGCGAGGTGCTCGGGCCGTGGCGTGCGCGGCGCGAACACCAGGCGCTCGGGCGCGACGCCGCGAACCTCGGCCTCGCGGCGCAGATTATCTTGCGCCGCTGGCGTCCCTTCGCGCAGCCACAGCACCGCACCGTCGAGCCGCTTCAACAGCCGCATCCACACCGCGAACTGGCGCGGGTGAAACTTATGGGAATTATATCGCAAAGTGCCGAAATCCCTTGAACTGATCCGCCGTCGGCACTATATTGTAAGAACAAGGAGGCGGACATGACACACAAAGCACCTGGAAAATTCCACCGCAAAGGGCTCACTCTGGTAGAGCTTTCCAGCATGTTCCCCGACGATGCGACGGCGGAGCACTGGTTTGCCGAACAGCGTTGGCCGGAAGGGCTACATTGCCCCTATTGTGGCTCGACCAATGCGCAGTCCGGCGCAAAGCACAAGACGATGCCTTATCGCTGCCGCGAAAAAGAGTGTGCCAAGCGGTTTAGTGTCCGCACAAAGACTCCCATGGAATCATCGAAGCTCGGCTTTCAGGTTTGGGCCATTGCGCTCTATCAAGTGACGACCAATCTCAAGGGCGTGTCGAGCATGAAGCTCCACCGCGACTTAGGGATCACGCAACGGTCGGCTTGGTTTCTGGCTCACCGTCTCCGCGAAGCATGGAAGGATCACGGCGCGCAGTTTGCTGGTCCCGTTGAGGTGGACGAGACCTTCATCGGCGGGAAGGAAAAGAACAAGCACGCCAACAAGAAGCTGCGCGCAGGCCGTGGCGCTGTTGGGAAGGCAATCGTTATTGGTGCCAAGGATCGCGAGACGAACCGCGTGAGTGCCACTGTGGTTAGCAACACAGACGCCAAGACGCTACAGGGTTTCGTCGGCGAGCGCGCAGCCAAGGGAGCGGCCGTCTATACGGACGACCATGGCGGATATCAGGGTATGCCGTTCGAGCACGAAACCGTGAAGCACAGCATCAGCGAGTACGTGAACGGCATGGCGCACACTAACGGGATCGAGTCGTTCTGGGCGCTACTCAAACGCGGCTACCAAGGCACTTTCCACCACTTCAGCGAAAAACACTTAGACCGCTACGTCACCGAGTTTGCCGGCCGGCACAACGACCGCGAAGCTGACACCATCGACATGATGGGCGGGATGGTGAAGGGCTTTGATGGGAAGCGCCTACGGTATCGGGACTTGATCGCGTAGCGGTCGCCGCTCGTTAGGGAAGCATCTCCCAAATCCTTCTAGAAAAGTTCATGTAATTGTTCGCCAAGGCAAACTGTACTAAATGCTCTGGAATATCAAAATGCGTTGATATCTCATACGTTGATTTGTCTCCTGCCTCGACTTCTTCTTTGCAAGTACCCCGAAACTCCCGGGGGAAAAGCAACTCTATCGCGGCAAATTTGGTCAGCGTTTCCGCTTGAACATCCAATGCGGCGCCGTGGTCTCCATCGATCTCCGATTCGTCTAGGATAATATCCTCAATAACCGCGATCGGATCATTGGTGTGATAACCTTCACCGTTGAGAAGATGGTGACACGCTTCTTTCGCAAAAACGTAACGAGTCCATGCCGAATTCAGTTCGGCATCGATGTAAATAACCGACTTCTCAGGATAAATCTCAATCGAGCCCCGCAACAACATAGAGTTAAGAGGAACAATGTATGTAGTAATCTCCACGCCGTATGTCTGCTCAATGGCATATTGTAGGTTATCATGGGGAAGTGGAATGGCATCTCCGGGAATGCTAGTACAGCTGCAAGGTGGCCTGCACTCTCGCCACCTCTTGAAAAAGAGGTGGGAATAACCTTCTATCAAGCTTCATGGAATCACTACAGACTCTAAGCCCCGGCCCAGCCGGGGCTCAGGTTGTCGCATTGTTGAGGCGGTCTATTCGCGGCTGGGCAACCCCTTAGCATCGCCCCAGCGTTTGATTTCTGTGAACCTTCCTTCTTCGACAAGTTTGTGGAGCCGGTTAACTTCCTCACAGAAGCCGTCAACCGTTGTTTCAGAAACTTGCCCGAAGAAAAACTTCATATCCAGAAGCCCTCCCTCTTCCTTCATCTTTTGGAATCGAGAGGCAAGCTGGTCTCGCGCACCTTGCGGTTCCATTTCCTTTCCCTTTCCTAAGATGCCGACTTTATGCAAATGAGCGATCTAGCACAAGTGGCAATCTACGGACCATCGTCCTCTCGCCGCTCCGCACCGCCACGCGTCACGGCCCACGCCAGAGCCTCGGGCGCGGCGTCGATGATCACGTCCTCTTCAAGCTCGGCTTTGCTGGGCTGGTGGGCGGCCGGGGCGACCTTGGAGTCTCGCTCCATTCAGATTTCCTCCCGTATGTCAATCCCATTGTTCAGCATATAGGGGTTGACAGACAATGTCACAACATCTGGTCTCTGTCGAGATATAGTCCCAGCCGTGGCGCGCACCCTTCGGCACTTTGCGATATAATTCCCAAACTTATAGTGGGCATTGAAGCTCGCGAGCACGAAGCCGTCCTCGGGCAGGCCGCATTTGGCGCGCGATACAGGTGCCGCCGCCACTTCGGCCGGTGCGCCGACCATGAAGCTGTCGGGCAGGTAGACGAGCGACTCGCTACAGAACGGCGCCAGCTCGGGTGGCGTGTGCACCGGGTCGGTGATGAGGTAGGGGATGTAGTCGGCGCCGATGGTGGCGCCGTAGCCGAGATAGTGGGCCTGCACCGGTGCCGGCCGCAGGGCGAAGAGCTCGAGGCGGGTGTCGCGCGTGTGGCCGGCAAGATCGATGAGGATGTCGATGCCGTCGCCGGCGATGCGCTCGAGCGCATCGCGCAGCGACGCGTGGCCGAGATCGGCGAAGACGTCGAAGGTGCGCTCAAAGCCCTCGAAGGAGAGATTCTGGCGCGGACTGATCGAATAGCCGTACCAGGTGAAGCCCTCGCGGCCGTGCACCTCGAGCAGGCTGCGGAAGACGGCGGCAACGCTGTGCTCGCGGAAGTCCGGCGAGACGTATCCGACGCGTAGGGGGCCGCGCTCGTGCTCGCGCGCCGCCGGCGCCACCGTCCTGATCGAGCGCACTACGGCCGCCGTGCGCGCCGACACCTCGCGCGCCACGGCGAGCCTTAGTGCCGGCGAAGCGGGCGTGGCGGCGAGGCCGAAAGGCGGTACCGACATCGGTTTGCCGGCGGCGATCTTGTCCTCGACGTCGCCGATGACCTTGGCGATGACGGCCTCGAGGTTGGACCAGCTGCACTGATACATGAGGGCGTGGGCCAGGAACGGATAGGCGGCGCCGAGATCGGGCTTGAGCGCGAGCGCCTGCTGGAACGCGGTCACCGCCTCGTCGTTGCGCCCGAGCGTCTGCAGGACATGGCCGATGTTGAAATGTGCCTCGGCGAGCTCGGGCTTCGCGGTCAGCGCGTCACGGTAGGCCGACCGCGC
The DNA here is from genome assembly GCA_965261735.1 of Alphaproteobacteria bacterium. Taxonomy (GTDB): domain Bacteria; phylum Pseudomonadota; class Alphaproteobacteria; order SHVV01; family SHVV01. Next base: position 1,471,872 of record OZ253470.1, on the reverse strand, counting down.
CTCGTCGTGCCGGCCCAGCGCCTGCAGCGATATGGCGCGGTTGTTGAGCGACTCGTGGTAGGTCGGCTGTACCCCCAGCGCGCGCTCGAAGGCGGCGAGCGCCGCGTCCTGGCGCCCATAGTCCTGGAGCACGAGGCCGCGCGCGTTGTGGGCAGTGGCGAGCTCGGGGTGGCTCGCGAGCAGCGAATCGAGGCCCGCCAGGGCCTCGTCGAGCCGGCCCAGGTCGCGCAGGACGTTGGCGCCATTGACCGCGGCGACCGCGAGGCTTGGATCGCCCGCGAAGGCGCGCGCATAACACGCGGCCGCGGCCTCGAGCTCGTCCTTGCCGGCGTGCGCGTTGCCCATCGTATTGAGGGGGCGGCCGGGAAGTCGGGTCGCAGCCGCAACGCTTCCCCAAGACATTCGAGCGCCTCGTCATCGCGCCCGGTCTCGACGAGCACGGTGGCGAGATTGTTGTGGATTTCGGGCACGGTGGGGTCGAGGTCGAGGGCGCCGCGATAGTGCGCGATCGCCGCCTCGGGCGCGCCCATCGCGTGCCGGAGATTGCCGATCTGGAACTCGCTCTCGGCGTCGGCGGCGTGCGTCGCGTGGTGGGACTCGAAGAGCGCGATGGCGTCCTCGAAACGGCCGAGCCGCTCCAGGATGGCGGCCGTGTTGCGTAGGGTCTGAGCGTCGTCGGGATCGAGTGCGCGCACGGCCTCGAACACGGAGAGCGCCTCCTCGAGGCGATCGAGCCTAATCAGCGCGATGCCGGCATTGGTGTAGGCCTCGAGCAGCGCCGGGCTGACCGCGAGGGCGGCACGGAAGCTCGCCAGCGCCTCTTCGGTGCGGCCCTCGTCGAGCCGCAGCTTGCCGAGGTTGACATGGGCGGCGGCATGGCTCGGGTCGGCGTCCAGGGCGCGCGCGTAACTCGCCGCGGCCGCCGCGCGGTCACCCTGGGCGAGGCGCAGGTTGCCGAGGTTGCAATGGACGTCGGCGTCGCCCGGACGCATTTCGAGGACGCGCGCATAGAGTGAGGCCGCGTCGTCGTGCCGGCCGACCGATGCCAATAGCGCGGCCATGTTGAAGAGGGCGCCGTAGTGGTCGGGATTGGCGTCGATGGCCTGCGCGTAGAGCCCGAACGCCTCGGACGCGCGCCCCTCCTTGTGGTGCGCCAGCGCCTCCTCGAAGCGGCGATCGGCCGTGTCCACGGGCGCGCCTGCGCTATTCGTGCAAGAGGCGGCCCGGCCACGGGCTGTAGGCCCATGGACAAGCGCGACGCCGCCATGCCACATTCCGCCGCGGCCGGCGGCGGCGAGCGAGACGGGAGGGTCGCGCTATGAGCATGTCCCTAGACCTGTCCCTCTACGGCAACGACGTTGTGGTGTGGGCGCTCGCCTTGGGCGTGGCCGTAGTCGTATTCGTCGGCCTCTACGCGATGCGTGCCGCCATCGCCCGGCGCGTACGCTCGGCGGCCCGCGCGCAGTCGGCGTTCGCCACCGTCGGGCTCGGCCTGTTCGAGCGCACCTGGCTTCCCATCATCCTCGTCGCCGCACTGTTCGCCGGGTCGTACTTCCTCGTGCTCCCCGAGGCGCTGCGCCGCGTCACCTCGCTGGTCATCGTGCTCGCCCTGGCGGTGCAAGGCGCGATCTGGGGCAGCCATGTCGTAAAGAACCTCATTTCGTATGCCTTGAGCAAGGACCCGGCCGGGGCCTCGGCGCTCAACGTCCTCAACATCATCGCCCGCACTGCGGTGTGGGCCGTTGCCGTCCTACTGATGCTCGACAATCTCGGCATCAACGTGACCGCGCTCGTGGCCGGGCTCGGCATCAGCGGCATCGCGGTCGCGCTGGCGGCACAGAACATCCTCAGCGACCTGTTCTCTTCGCTGTCCATCGTCATCGACCGCCCCTTCGAAGTCGGCGACTTCGTGATCTTCGACGACTACATGGGCACCGTCGAGCGCATCGGCCTCAAGACCACGCGCCTGCGCAGCCTCAGCGGCGAGCAGATCGTGTGCTCGAACTCCGACCTGCTCTCCACCCGCATCCGCAACTACAAGCGCATGGCCGAGCGCCGCGTGCTGTTCACCCTCGGAGTCGTCTACGGCACCACGCCCGACCAGCTCGAGCGCATCCCGCGCATCATCCGCGAGGCCGTCGAGGCCAACCCGAAAACCCGCTTCGACCGCGCTCATTTCAAGAGCTACGGCGACTCCTCGCTCGACTTCGAGACCGTCTACTACGTCACCGATCCCGACTACAACGTCTATATGGACATTCAGCAGGCGATCAACCTGGCGCTCTATCAGCGCTTCGAGGCCGAGGGTGTCGAGTTCGCCTTCCCCACGCGGACGATCTTCCTCCACGGCGGGGCCATCGAGCAGCGCAGCGCGCCACGTAGAAGGTCGGACCGCCGCTCGGCGGCCCCCTCAACGGAGAGCGCAGAATGACCGGCATCACGGGCGGCACGGCGGCGCCGCGGCCCATCGGCACCGTCAACTGGATCGGCGTGCGCACGCTGTACATGCGCGAGGTGCAGCGCTTCCTCAAAATAGGCGGCCAGACGGTGCTGGCGCCGGCGATCACGGCGCTCCTGTTTCTCGCTGTGTTCTCCCTGGCGCTCGGGCGTGCGGTCGAGACCATCGGCGGCGTGCCCTACCTGCAGTTTCTCGCGCCCGGGTTGGCGATGATGGCGATCATCCAGAACGCCTTCGCCAACGCCTCGTCGACGCTGGTGGTCTCGAAGATCCAGGGCAACATCGTCGACATCCTGATGCCCCCCTTGAGCCCCGGCGAACTCACCTTCGCCTTCGCGATGGGTGGCGTGACGCGCGGCCTGATGGTGGCGGTCGTGACCGTGGCCGCGATATGGCTGTTCGTGCCGCTCTCGGTACACAGCGTGGCCGCCGTGATCTTTTTCGCCGCAGCCGCCGCGCTCGCGCTGTCGCTGGCCGGCGTCCTGGTCGGCATCTGGGGCGACAAGTTCGACAACATCGCCTTCATCACCAACTTCTTCATCACCCCGTTGGCGTTTCTCTCGGGCACCTTCTACTCGGTCGAGCGCCTGCCCGATCCCTGGCTCAGCCTGAGCCGGATCGATCCGTTCTTCTACATGATCGACGGGTTCCGCTACGGCTTCATCGGCCAGTCGGACGGCTCGATCCTGACGGGCGCCATCGTGCTCGGCGCCATCGACGTGGTGCTGTGGGTCACCTGCTACGTCCTGTTCACGCGCGGCTGGAAACTCAAGGCATGAGGCTGCCGGCGCGTTGACAGAGCTCGGCTCGGTGACCATACTCGTTCGCTTTCCCAGCAAAACCGGGCCGCGCGCACACCCTGCGGTTTCGTGATCGGGAGAGCATTCGTGATCACTGCCGTCATGCCGACCTACGGCCGCGCCGACTTGGCGTTCGAGCGCGGCGAGGGCGCCTTCCTCTATACCGCCGACGGGCGTGAGTTCCTCGACTTCGCCTCGGGCATCGCGGTGACCGGCCTCGGCCACGCCCACCCCGAGCTCGTCGCGGCGGTGCGCGAGCAGGCCGGCAAGCTGTGGCACACCTCTAACCTGTTCCGCATCGCCGGTCAGGAGCGGCTGGCAGACAGGCTCGTCGCCCACAGCTTCGCCGACACCGTCTTTTTCACCAATTCGGGCGTTGAGGCGGTGGAGTGCGGCCTCAAGCTGGTGCGCAAGTACCACGACGAGACCGGCCATGCCGAGCGCTACCGCGTGATCACCTTCGAGGGCGCCTTCCACGGGCGCTCGCTGGCGACGATCAGCGCCGGGCGCCAGGAGAAGCACGTCGCCGGTTTCGCGCCGCTGGTGGACGGCTTCGATCAGGTGCCATGGGGCGATGCGAGCGCGGTCGCTCGGGCGATCGGCGGCGAGACCGCGGCTATTCTCGTCGAGCCTGTGCAGGGCGAGGGCGGCATCCGGGTGCCGCCGCCGGGCTTCCTCACCGAGCTGCGCGGCCTCGCCGATGCCCACGGGTTGCTCCTCTTCCTCGACGAGGTACAGACCGGCATCGGCCGTTCGGGCCGCCTGTTCGCGTACGAGCGCGAGGGTGTGACGCCCGATGTCATGGCGGTGGCCAAGGCGCTCGGTGGCGGCTTCCCGATCGGCGCCTGCCTCGCCACTCAAGCCGCCGCCGTCGGCATGACCGCCGGCACCCACGGCTCGACCTTCGGCGGCAACCCGCTCGCCGCAGCCGCCGCCAACGCCGTGCTCGACGTGATGCTGGCCGATGGATTCCTCGCGCACGTGGAGCGCATCGCCGTCGTGCTCGAGGCACGCCTCGCGGAGCTCGTGCGGCGCTACCAGGGCGTCATTGAGGACGTGCGCGGCGTCGGCCTGCTGATGGGGCTGAAGTGCTTGTGCCCCAATACCGATCTCGTCGAGGCCCTGTACCGCCACGGCATGCTGAGCGTCGCCGCGGCCGACAACGTGGTCCGACTACTGCCGCCGCTGATCATCGACGAAAGCCATGTCGACGCGGCGCTCGCGCGGCTCAACGCGGCCTGCGCCGAGCTCGCCTCATGAGCGCGCCGCGCCATTTCCTCGACCTCGATGCGCTCGACTCGGGGACGCTGCGGAGCATCCTCGACCTCGCTGCCGACCTCCGCGAGGACGGCGCGCGGCGCCTGCTCGAGGGCAAGGTGCTGGCGATGATCTTCGAGGAGCCCTCGACTCGCACGCGCGTCTCCTTCGACGTGGCCATGCGCAAGCTCGGCGGCAGCACCATCGTGCTGCACGGCCACGACATGCAGGTCGGCCGCGGCGAAAGCGTCGCCGACACGGCGCGCGCCCTGTCACGCTACGTCGACGGCATCGTCATTCGCGCTCCCCGCCACGCTATGCTGCTGGAGCTTGCTGCCAGCGCCGAGGTGCCGGTCATCAACGGCCTGACGGACGCCACCCACCCGTGCCAGCTCATGGCCGATGTGATGACATTCGAGCGCCACCGCGGCCCCATCGCGGGACGCGTCGTCGCCTGGTCGGGCGACGGCAACAATGTCGCGGTGTCCTGGATCCACGCCGCGGTGCGCTTCGACTTCGAGCTGCGTGTGGCTTGCCCGGAGGCCCGGCGTCCGCCCCCCGACGTACTGGCGTGGGCCGAGGCCGAGGGCGGGCGCGTGGTCGTGACCGAGGAGCCCGAGGCGGCCGTGGCCGGCGCCGATTGCGTCGTTACCGACACCTGGGTGTCGATGCGCGACGAGCCGAGCGAGAGCCGCCACAATCTGCTCCGGCCCTATCAGGTCGACGAGCGCCTCATGGGACTCGCCGCGCCCGACGCCATCTTCATGCACTGCCTACCGGCGCACCGCGGCCAGGAGGTCACCGCCGATGTGATCGACGGGCCGCGCTCGGTCGTGTGGGACGAGGCCGAAAACCGGCTTCACGCGCAACGAGGCATTCTCGCCTGGTGCCTGGCCGTATGCTGACCCAGGTCGCACCTCAGCTCGCGGACGATCTGCTGCAACCCTTTCAGGTCGATGGACTGGGGGTGCGCGGCCGTCTCGTGCGCCTCGGGGCGGCGGTCGACGAGGTGCTCGAGCGCCACCACTACCCGGCTCCGGTGTCGGTCATGCTGGGCGAGTTGCTTACGCTAGCGAGCGTGCTTGCCGGGGCGCTGAAGTTCGACGGTGTGCTCAGTCTGCAGACCAAGAGCGACGGGCCGGTCAGCATGATGGTGGCCGATTTCGAGGTGCCGGGGTCCCTGCGCGGTTACGCGCGCTTCGATCCTGACGCGCTCGGCGAAGTCAGCGGCGTTGTCGGGCGCGCCCCTTCGGTCGCCGCCGTCCTCGGCGCCGGCCACCTGGCGATCACGGTCGACCAGGGCCCCGACACCGAGACCTACCAGGGCATCGTCGCCATCGAGGGCACGACCCTCGCCGGCTGCGCCAACACCTATTTCAGTCAGTCCGAGCAGCTCAACACGGGCATCCACCTGGCGGTCGGACGAGTCGCAGCGGAGGGCGCGGGCGAAACCTGGCGTACCGGCGGCATCATGATCCAGCGCATGCCTCCCGCGGGCGGGGCCGACGCCTCGGACCTGCCCGAGGACGACGACTGGCATGCCGCGCTGGCTCTGCTCGGGACGGTGCGCCCGGACGAGCTGGTCGATCCCGGCATCACCCCTGATCGGCTGCTCTACCGCCTGTTCCAGCGACACGGCCCGCGCGTGTTTCGCGCCCTCCCGCTGAAGGCGGGCTGCCGGTGCAGCCAGGGGCGCGTGCGCGAGGTGCTGTCGATGTTTCCGCGCCGCGAGGTCGAAGCCATGGTCGAGGAGGGGCGTATCGTCGTCACCTGTCAATTCTGCAATCGGACTTACGTCTTTGCGCCGGAGGAGGTGGCCGCTGCCGCCCAACCCGGAAAGGAGGCCACATGAGGACCGCCCACGGGTACGCGCTGCGCGCCCTCGCCATGGCCGCGGCGTTGCTCGTCGCGGCATGCCAGGTGCCGGCGCCGGCGCCGGTATTTCCGGAGCTCAGCTACACCCATCTCGGTACGCTGCGGCTCGACGTCGGCTCGGTCGAAGTCATCGACGACTATGTGCCGCCGCTGGTGAGCCCCCACGTCGAACACGAGTTCCCGGTGACGCCAGCGGGCGCCGCCGCGCGCTGGGGCTCGGACCGGATCGCCGCAGGCGGCGCCGAGGGCAAGGCGCGCGTGATTATCACCGAGGCGGGCGTGCGCGCGACCACACTCGAAAAACGGCGCGGCGTCGTCGGCGCGTTCTACATCGATCAGGAATACCGATTCGACGGCGTGCTCGAGGTGACGGTCCAGGTGCGCTCGGCGCGCGGCTTCCGCAATGCCTTTGCCACCGCGCGGGCGACTTACAGCCGCACCGTCCCCGAAGACATCACGGTCAACGACCGCTTGCGGATCTACTATGAGATCACCGAGGCCCTGATGCGGAGCCTCGATGTGGAGCTCGAAAAGAACATTCGCCAGCACTTGGCGCCCTACCTGCTCTAGCCATCATCCACGGCGGGGCCACCGGGACGGGCCCGGAACCTGAGCTTCTCGTAAGCGATCGAGAGGGCCGACACGCCGACGGCGATGCCGATGAAGCCCAAAGTCTGGTCGACGAGGGCCCGGACGAAACTCACCGTCAGGTTTCCCGGCCCGGCCGCGGCCGAAGCCACGGCCATGACGAGATAACCGATCACGGCGCCGACGAGCGTCACCGGAACCGCGACCAGGAGGATAATGGCGACGAGCCGCCAGCCGTTGCCCCGGGTCAATGCCCAGCAGTCGACGAATGTGAGTAGCTCGTCCAGCGCCGTGGCGGGGAACAGTAGCGCCAGCCGGGCGAATCCATACAGGCCCGCCACCAGCGACACGACGATCAACGGCAGCACCGCGCCCGCGCCCGCGGCGCCCGCCGCGGCACCGCCGACCGACCCGACCAGGACCAGCGCCAACCAGGCAAGCAGGAGCAGCGCGTAGACGGCGATGGCGCGAAGGAGAAACCGCGTCTGTCGTCGCCCCCAGCGCAACGCCTCGCGCACCGTCGTCGACTCGGCCGGCAGCAGGTATCGTCGATGCCAGGCGACCGCAAACACGACCCAGAAAAAGGCGATCGCAACGAACAGGGCCGCCGCCACGGCGCCCGCCGGCGCTCGCGCGAGCGCCTCGGCGTCGGTGCCCCCGGCGAACCACCCGCCGAGCGTGACCCAGAAAGCGAGCACCGCGATGGCCGGGAAGGCGAGCGAGAAAAAATCGCGCCGTTCGCGCCACACGAAGACGTTGGCCGCAATGATGATTTCGAGGACAGGCAGGCGCCGCATCGGCGTGTCTCAGGCGGGCGGCGGTACCACAAGGGGGTGCACCTCGAGCGCCGCCGCGGCAGCGATTTCGCGGGCGACGATGGTTCGGTGGCAGCGCCCGGGGTCGCGCTCGAGGCAAAGCAGGCAGGTCGGCTCGCGAGCCGCGATCGCGGTGGCCTGCGCGAGACCGGCGCGGCCTGCTTCGCCGTCGAGCTGGGCGGAGAAGACGCGCAGGAAACCCGCGTGGTCGCCGGCGCGGGCTGCATCGCGGCCGGGCTTAGGGTTGCCGAGCGCCGGGAGATGGTGGTAGGCGATCCCGGCCTCCGTGAGGGAGGCGGCGAGCGCCGAGCGCGAAAAGTCCCGGCGCCGCGACCAGGCGAGCGCGCGCACATCGATGAGCGTGCTCACGCTGGCCTCGCCGAGCGTGGCGAGAAAGGCGGGCACGGCGGCGCCCTCGTAGCCGATGGTGAAGACCGCGCCGGGGCGCGGCGCGCGCTCAACGCGAGACATGGTCCAAGAGCCGGCGCAGGAACGCGGCGCACGCCTCGACCTGTTCGCGGGTGATGAACTCGTCGGGCTTGTGGGCCTGCGCGATATTGCCAGGGCCGCAGATCACGGTCGGGATGCCGGCCTCCTGAAAGATGCCGCCCTCGGTGCCGTAGGAAACCGCAAAGGTCTGGTTGCTCGGGGCCAGGGCCATGACCAACGCCTCCGCTGGCGATGCGTCCATCGGCCGCAGCGGTGGCACCCGCGCGTGGGCCTCGGTGACGACGTCGGCGAGGGCCGAGACCGCACGCATGCGTGGCAACACCTCATCGCGCACGTGTGCCTCGAAACGCGCCAGCGGCTCGTCCTCGTCGGCGCCCGGCAGCGCCCGGTATTCCCACATGAAGCTGCACTGTCGCGGGATGATGTTCAGCGCCGTGCCGCCGGCGACCGTGCCCACATGCACCGTTCCATAGGGCGGTTCGAAGCGGCTCTCCGGGCCGGCCCGGGCCTTCATCTCCTCGGCCAACCGGCCCAGGAAGCCGATCAACTCGGCAGCAAACATGACCGCGTTGACGCCGACGTGGGTGGCGCTCGAGTGGGCCTCGACGCCGGTGACCACGGTGCGGTAGGCGCGGATGCCCTTGTGCGCGTTGACCACCCTCATCTCGGTCGGCTCGCCGATAATAACGATGGCCGGGCGCGGCAGGCTCGAATCGAGGTGGCGGACAATGCCATGCACGCCGAGGCAGCCGACCTCCTCGTCGTAGGAAAGCGCGAGGTGGATCGGGCGCGTCAGCTCGCGGGCGAGAAACTCGGGCACCAGCGCCAGCGCGGTGGCGAGGAAGCTCTTCATGTCGGCGGTGCCGCGGCCGAAGAGGCGTCCGTCGCGCTCGCTGACGACGAATGGCTCGCTCGCCCAGGACTGGCCGTCCACCGGGACGACGTCGGTATGGCCGGAGAGCACGACCCCGCCCTCGCCCGGCCCGCCGAGGGTCGCGTAGAGGTTGGCTTTAGTGCCGGTTTCGTCGCGGATGATCTCGGAGTCGACGCCGTGCTTGGCGAGGTAGTCAGCGACGAAGTCGATGAGCTCCAGGTTGGGGTTGCGGCTGGTGGTATCGAAGGACACCAGCCGCTCGATCATCTCGACGGGAGAGTAGGTGGGCCCGGCCATGCGCGCAGGGTCGCCAATCTTGGGGCGGCGATCAACCTTGATGGTGGTGGTGCGCGCGGGCTTAGTCCTTGCTTGCGTAAGACCGCGCGTCACCCCCTCCCCACCCTCCCCCATCAAGGGGGAGGGGTAAGAATTTGACATAGAGCCATTATTCTCCCTCTCCCGGCGGGAGGGGGATGAACAATGAGTCACTTTCCCGTGCACCCAAGTGGCTAACCCTGCCAGAAGCGTCGCGTGAACAGCACCAGGATGGTGATGATCTCGAGCCGCCCGAGCAGCATGCCGGCGGCGAGCAGCCATTTCGCCGCGTCGGGCAATGGCGCGAAGTTGCCGGACGGGCCGACGATGTCGCCGAGCGCCGGGCCGACATTGGTGATGGCCGTGGCCGCCGCCGAGACGCTGGTCATGAAATCGAGGCCGAGCGCGGTCAGCGCGAGCGCGAGCAGCGCGTAGGAAAAGGCGAACAGAAAGAAAAAGGAGACGACCGCGTCAGATACCGAGTCGGGGATGGGTTTGCGGTTGTAGTGGGCGACGAACACGCCGTGCGGGTGCCACAGGCTCCTCAGCTGCACGCCGGCGGTCGCGAACAGCACCTGGTAGCGGAAGATCTTGATGCCGCAGCTGGTCGAGCCGGCGCAGCCGCCGACGAACATGAAAAACAGGAAGCAGATCACGGGGAAGCTCCCCCACAGGCCGTAATCCGCGGTCGCGTATCCGGTGCCGGTGACGATGGAGACCACGTTGAAGGCCGCATAGCGCACCGCCTCGGCCGGGCCGAACTGGCCGGTGGCCGCGAGCCACAACGCTATCGCCGCGACCAGGCCGGCGAGGACGGTGAGGAAGAACCGGACCTGGCTGTCGCGCCACAGCGCGGCCGCGTTTCGGCGGGTGGCCCCGACGAGGAGCACGAAGGGAAGGCTGCCGACGATCATGAAGAGTGTAACGATGCCATCGACCGCGGCGCTACCGAAATGCCCGATCGAGGCGTCAGATGTCGAGAACCCGCCCGTGGCGATGGTGGTCATGGCGTGAACCACCGCCTCGAACGGGGTCATGCCCGCACCCCACAGCGCGCCCGCGCACAACAGCGAGAGGGCGAGGTAGACGAGCCCGATCGCGACCGCGAGCTGGGCCGTGCGCGGCAGCACCTTCTCCGACGGGTCCGACGTTTCGGCCTGGAACAGCTGCATGCCGGCGACCTGCAGGCGCGGGAAGATCGCCACCGCCATCACGATGATGCCGATGCCGCCGAGCCACTGTAGCAGGGCACGCCACAGCAGGATGCCGGGCGGCGCCGTATCGAGCCCCGCGATCACGGTCGATCCGGTCGTGGTGATGCCCGACATCGATTCGAAGAAGGCGTCCGTGTAGCTCAGGCCGAGGTTCGAGAAGGCAAAGGGCAGCGCCGAGAAAGCGGCCATCACGACCCAGGCGAGACCGGTAAAAAGGAACGCCTCGCGCACCGTGAAATCGCGCGACTCGACGCGGTTGGACAGGATCAGGGAGCCGCCGATAAACAGGCCGATGGCCGCCGCACCAACGAAGCCGCGCCAGTCGGGGTTGGCGGCGGCGGCATCGAACAGCGCGGGCAACAGCATCGCCACGGCCAGCGTGACGAGCAGGATGCCGATGACGAACAGGACCGGGCGAAGGTCGATCACGAGCCGCCGGTCTCCCCCGGGCTGGTTCGATCGCTGGTCTCTACGACGCTCATGAGCGGCGGCGGGCTAAGCGCTCTGGCAAGCCATCGGGTGTGCCCGGGTGGGCTACGCCATCATGCTGCTCGAAGGGTTGCCGATGATCGAGAGGAACTCGCGCCGCGTCTTGGGGTCGGTGCGGAAGGCGCCGAGCATGTGGCTCGTCACCAGCGTCGTGCCCGACTTGTGGACGCCACGCGTGGTCATGCAGTGGTGCGTCGCCTCGACGACGACGGCGACGCCGCGCGGCTGCAGGACCTGATCGACCGTGCCCGCAACCTGGGCGGTGAACTTCTCCTGCACCTGCAGGCGCCGGCCGAAGACCTCGACCAGGCGAGCGAGCTTGCTGATGCCGACGATGCGCTGGTTGGGCAGATAGGCGACGTGGGTGCGGCCGATGATCGGCGCGATGTGGTGCTCGCAGAAGGATTCGAGGCGGATGTCGCGCAGGACGATCATCTCATCGTAACCGCTGGTCTCCTCGAAGGTGCGCGCGAGAATCTCGACGGGATCCTCGTTGTAGCCGGTGAAGTACTCCTCATAGGCGCCGACCACGCGCTCGGGCGTGTCCTTGAGCCCCTCGCGCGCGGGATCGTCGCCGGCCCAGCGCAACAGCGTGCGCACCGCCTCGCGGGCCTCCTCGCGCGTCGGCCGCTCGGCCCTCGCGCGGGGCGCATCGTCGGCGAGTTTCTTGACCGTACCTGTACCCACGTGACCCTCCTTCAACTTAGATCTGACGCGCGGCGACGCGGTGCGCCCCAAGCCGTGCGAAAGGCTCGCCCCCCGCGGACTCAGTTGTGGCGTGCCGCCTCGTGCGGGCTGTCGAGCGAGAAGGCGGGGACGGCGACCTCGAACTTCTCGCCGTTCGGGCGCTGCATCTGATAGGAGCCGACCATGATTCCGGACGGCGTCGACAGGGGCGTGCCGCTCGTGTATTCAAACGCCTCGCCCGGCTTGAGGACGGGCTGCTCGCCGACGACCCCGGCGCCTCTGACTTCCTGCACGTGGCCCTGCGAATCGGTGATGCGCCAATAGCGGTGGCGCAGCTGCAGGGTGTCGGCGCCCTGATTCTCGATCCGGATCCAGTAGGCCCAGACATAGTGATCCTCGCCGGGCGAGGACTGATCGTCCAGGTAATACGTCTTGACCGTCACTTGGACGGAATTGGTCGTTTCCTGATACATCCCGCATCCTGCGCCGGGCCAGCTGGGCACCCTGCACTTTCGCCCAATATCGTGCCCGCGCGGGCGTTTGTCCAGGGCCGCGGGCGCCGCCGCCAGCACCCCTATTCGGCCGCCAGGGCTTGCGCAATATCGGCCTTGAGGTCGTCCACGTCCTCGAGGCCGACCGACAGGCGCACCATGTTGTCTGTGATGCCGACATGGGCACGCTCCTCCGGCGTCAGGCGCTGGTGGGTCGTCGTCGCCGGGTGTGTCGCCAGGCTCTTCGCATCGCCCAGATTGTTCGAGATGTCGACGAGTTGGAGCGCGTTGAGGAAGCGAAATGCGCGCGCTTTGCCGCCCGGGAGGTCGAAGGCGACGACGGACCCGGTGCCCGACATCTGCGCCCGTGCGAGCTCGTATTGCGGGTGGCTGGCGAGGCCCGGATAGAGAACACTCTCGATGCCCGGTTGGTCATCGAGGAAGGCGGCAATCTCGGCCGCGTTCGCGGTGTGTCGGTCGAGCCGGAGCTCGAGCGTCTCCAGGCCCTTGAGCAGCACCCAGGCGTTAAACGGGCTGAGGCTCGGTCCGGTATGGCGGATGAAGGGCGTCAGCAGCTCCTCGCAGAACGCCTGGTCGGCGAGGACGATGCCGCCGAGGGTGCGGCCCTGGCCATCGAGGTGCTTGGTCGCCGAGTAGATGACGATGTCGGCGCCGAGCGCCAGCGGCTGCTGCTGCAGGGGCGTGGCGAAGACGTTGTCGACGATGAGCCGGGCGCCCACGCCATGCACGATGTCGGCGACCGCGCGCACGTCGATGATCTCGAGCCCCGGATTGGAGGGCGTCTCGAGAAAGGCGCAGACCGTGCCCGGTCGGACCGCGGCCTGCCACTGGGCGAGGTCGGTGCCGTCGACGAGCGTTGTAGGGACGCCGAAGCGCGGCAGGATCTCGTCGATGATGTAGCGGCACGAGCCGAACAGCGCGCGCGAGGCGACCACGTGATCGCCGGCCTTGAGCTGGCACATCAGCGACGCATTGACGGCGGCCATGCCGGTCGCCGTGGCGCGCCCCGCCTCGGCACCCTCGAGCAGCACCATGCGGTCCTCGAACATGGCGACGGTGGGATTGCCGAAGCGCGAATAGATGAAGCCCTCGGCCGTTCCCTTGAAGCGCGCCTCCGCGAGCTCGGCGTCGGCGTAGGCGTAGCCCGAGGTGAGATACATCGCCTCGCTGGTCTCGCCGAAGGCCGAGCGCTTGGTGCCGCCGCGCACGAGCCGCGTGCTACGCCCCCAGGCCCGCGCCTCCTCGATCGAGTCCTTGGTTCCCCGTGCCATCTGGTTCATCCTTCAATCAAAAACCCCGGCCGCGCGGCCGGGGTTTTTGCCCTCCGACCTTTTAGCGTTTGTTTAGCGTGGTCGCAAGCCGGTCGGCTCAAATCACCACGAATGCGCGACTATGCGCGCGCGTGCTCGTCGTGGTCAAGTGCCAATCGGACGTGGACTTGGGATCAGGCGGGGGCGCTGCAGGAGCCGCCGCCGAGGACGCAGAACCGCGCGCAGTGGGGGTGATTGAGGTTCACCCGTGTGCTCGCTTCGGCCAAGGTCGCGCCGAGCTCGAACTGCGCGTCGTAGGGCAGCAGGGTGCACGGCAGGACGACGGGCGCCGCCGCCGCTTTGCGTTTCACCACCATGCGCGAGGTCGCGCACATCATGGCGCGCGGGTCAACACCGAGAATGTCCCAGCACGATTCGGTGATCTCGGCGACGTCGACACGCTCGTCCATCTCGGGGAAGAGAACGAGGTTTCCGGGATCCTGGGCGTCGAGCGCAATGCCGCGCTCCGCGAACAGTCGGGCGTAGCCGGCGCGCAGGCTCGCCTCGGCCTCGCGCCAGCAGGTGCGGCCCGCGATCGTGATTTGGAAGCCGTTCGCGATCAGCCATTCCAGTCCGTCGAGAGTCGGGCCCCAGCTGCGCGGCCCGCGCTCGGTCTCGTGCAGGGCTTGGGTGTAGTGGTCGAGCGAGACGCGCAGCGTGAGGCGGCGGCCGAAGCGCCCCTTGAGATCGAGCAGAGCCTCCTTGAGTTTCATCATCGGCCGCATGGCGTTGGTCAGCACCAGCACCTCGAAGCCCTGCGTGAGGCTGCGTTCCAGGATGGCGATGATGTCGGGGTTCATGAACGGCTCGCCGCCGGTGAGGCCGATCTCGCGGGTTGGCCAGCCGTGGGCCGCAATCTCATCGAGGTGGGTGCCGACCTCGGCCAGGGTGATGTAGGCGAGGCTGTCGTTGGTCGGGCTCGATTCGATGTAGCAGTTGGTGCAGGTGAGGTTGCACAGCGTGCCGGTGTTGAACCACAGTGTGTCGAGGGCCTCGAGCGCGACGTGGACGCGGCGCTCGCCGGCGGCGGTGATCTCGGGATCGCGGAACTTTGCCGGATCGAGCGGTATCGCCTCGACGGGCGCGGTGGTCATCGGCTTAGGCTCCAAGCGCGGCGGTGGCGTCGTGCGCCGGCTTTCCGGAGCGCACCATAATGGCATGGCTGCGTGTGGGTAAGGGTTAACTTGGTTCACGATGTCTTGAGGGACGGGGTGCGCGTGACGATGATGGGGGCGAGGCGCGCCCTTTGCGGAGGTCTCGGGCGGCGGATGGGAGCGATCGCGCGCGCCGGTCTCGTGCTGCTCGCCCCGTCGATGCCTGCCGGGCATGCGACGGCCGACGAGGCCGACGCGAACAACGGGGCCACCGCCGTGGAAGGCGTCGGCGCGCTCCCCCGCGAGATCGTCGGCCGCGTCGTCGCGCTCGTCTCGGGCGCCGAGGGCGCATCCCTCGCCTGGCCCCGCCTCGGCGTGTGGCGCGCACCCAAGGAGGTCACGTGGGTTCCGGTCGTGGGCTTCGCCGGCCTGGTCGCCATCGTCCTCGGGCTCGCGCTGGTCGGCTTCGCGTTTCAGCTCGCGCACCCCGGTCTCATCGCCGCCGCGGCGAACGCTATCGACTACGAGCCGTGGCGGTGCGCGGGCCTCGGCGCCGCCGTGCTCGTGGCGACGCCGGTGGCCGTGGGCCTGCTGTTCGTGAGCGTGATCGGCATCCCGCTCGCGCTCGTAGGGGCGGCGCTGTTCGTGGTCGGCGCAGCGCTCGCCCTGGTCGCGGCGGGCCGCTGGATGGGAGCCCGCATGCGCCGCCGCATCATTTGGGCGTCCGAGCGACACGAGGGTTTGGAGCGCACGCTGTGGACGGCGATCGGCGTCGTCGCCGTGGCGCTGCTCAGCGCGCTGCCGTGGATCGGCCCGCTCGTCCTGCTCGCGGCCCTGGTGCTCGGCCTCGGCGCGACCACCACCGAGGCGTGGCGCCGCCTGCGCACCGCGCCCGCCGCGCGAACCTGACCGCCGGCCGAACCGTCAGCGGCCTGCGCGCGTTTTCCGCCAGCGCGAAATATGCTAAGCGACGGGCTCGGGCCCAACGTGCCGCGAAGCGCGCGGGTGTAGCTCAATGGCAGAGCAGAAGCTTCCCAAGCTTACGACGGGGGTTCGATTCCCCTCACCCGCTCCAGCCGCCTCCGCCGCGGCGAAACGTGGTCACGACCGGTTGTATTTCTTCAGGAACTCCTGGTGATCCGTCGCGAAGACCCGGTATTCCCGGAGCTTGAGGAAGCTGCGCAGCAGCTCGACGCCGCAGCCTAGTGTGAGCAGGAGCGCGATGACCGCGACGGCGCCGGTGCCGACCTAGACGGCAATCGACTGCCAGCTCTCGCCCGCGCCGGCGGGCACCGCCTCGCTATTTGCGTCGGCGCATGGCTCGGTGCCTACGGGAAGGGTGCCCTCGGCAATGAGCTGTTCCAGCGAGACGCCCTCGGACAGGGTGGCGCACGCCGGCGCCGCGGCCCGCCAGACGAATACGTAGGCCGAGACCGCGACCAACAGCACGATGCCGAGGACGAGGCCGGCGGCAAGGCGCAGGATGAGCCGCCTGGTTTCGCCGATCTGGTCGCGCAGCCATTCCTCGTGGCCCTGCGACGACAGGACCATGCGAAGGTTTTCGTCCTGGGGATGGCCGTGATCAGTCATCGGGTGGCCTTCGCTCCCGGGCACGCCGCCCTTCCAACCGGCACGCGGCGCGTCGTCCCCATATATGGCGCTTGGCGGCCGCGCGCGCCAAGCCGAAGGCATGCACCGTCTCTTACGTGGCGCACAACACGCCGCCCGCGCGCTTCTCTTGCCCCGCGCCCCGCGTTATAAACGCGCCTTCGCGGCCGGTCCCATTCGGGGGGGAGCATGGCGGTACCCGCGCTCAAGTTCGACGGCACCTTCGATCAGCCGTGCGACATCGTGCTCGCGCACGGCGCCGGGCAGCCGATGGATAGTCCGTTCATGGACGCGATCGCCGCCGGCCTCGCCGAGCGGGGCTTGCGCGTCGCCCGCTTCGAGTTCCCCTACATGGAGGCGCGGCGGACGCAGGGCACCAAGCGTGCGCCCGACCGGCCCGAGGCGTTGAAGGAGGCCTGGCGGGCCGTCGTGCGCGGGCTCGGCGGCGGCGCCGGGCTGGTCATCGGCGGCAAGTCGATGGGCGGGCGCATCGCCAGCCTGATCGCCGATGAGGTCGGGGCCAGGGGGCTCGTGTGCCTGGGCTATCCCTTCCACCCGGCGGGCAAGCCCGACGTCCTGCGCATCGCCCATTTCGCGCAGAGCCGAACGCCGACCCTGATCATCCAGGGCACGCGCGATTCGTTGGGCTCGGCGGCCCAGGTCGCCGGCTACGACCTCGCCGCGAGCGTACGCCTCCACTGGATCGAGGGCGGCGACCACAGCTTCAAGCCGCTCAAGAGCTCAGGCCGCAGCGAAGCCGACACCTGGGCGGAAGCCGCGTCCACGCTCGCCGACTTCGTCATCAGCCTCAAGGACTGACGCCACGCCCGCACTGGCCGCGCGCCCCCCAGGGCCGCGCGTCACCCCCTCCTAACCCTCCCCCATCGAGGAGGAGGGCTAAGTAACTGATATCAAGCCAAACATTCCCCCTCCCCTGGTGGGAGGGGGGTAGGGGGAGGGGGCGAACCGAAAAGAGCGGGAGGGGGCGAACTGAAAGAGCGCGGGAGGTCGAATCGTGAGAGGGGGAGGGGCGACCAGCGGGCCACCCAATTCTCGCAACCAAGTCTTAGGCCGCGGGGCCGTTGAGGGCGGTCCACACCGCCCTCTCGAAATGGTGCACCGAGTGCTCGCTGCGCCACGAGCGGTCGCGATCGACCATCAGGCGCCCGCGCGTGAACGCGCGCGACTTCATGCCCCGCTGCACGCCCTCGCAGACACCGATGTCCTGCGGGTTGGTGATGTTGCGGAAGTTGTCGAACATACGCAGTTCGGTCTCGCGCGGCGGGATCGTTGGCGCGAGATCGTCGAGGATCTCGACGCAGGCCTCCGGCCCCGTCGGGATGATCTGAAAGACCCCCATGTTGCTGGCGCCTGGGCGCACCATGTACATGGTGTTGGGCCACAGCGCCCACAAATAGACGTCGCGGATCGGATCGTCCTTGCCGATTTCGTAGCCGAAGCGGATGTCGCTGTCGGAGCGGATGATGTGGCGCGACCAGGCCGGGCGATCCTCGATCTCGAAGCTCGGCTGCGTCGATGAATCGCTCGAGGCCATGCCGCGGTGCACCACGGGGCAGTGGTAGCACTCGACGTAGTTGTCGACTGTGATCTTCCAGTTCGCGCGCACCTCGAAGGGCAGGCGCCGGAAGTGCTT
Organism: Alphaproteobacteria bacterium; assembly: GCA_965261735.1. Taxonomy (GTDB): domain Bacteria; phylum Pseudomonadota; class Alphaproteobacteria; order SHVV01; family SHVV01. The sequence continues at coordinate 1,453,872 of OZ253470.1, read as the reverse complement.
GAGGTCGTCGAACCCGGGAACGACGGTGCGGAACTCCTCGAGGAGGTCGCCGGCGATGCTCGCGAGCGGCTCGGCATCGCGGTCGAGATGAACGAAGGCGAAGATGCCGAAGGCCTCGACGGCGATCTCGGTCAGGCAGTAGTCGCCGAGCTCGAACCCGGCCACGTTCTCGGCGTTGCCGACGGTCTTGAGCTTGCCCTCGAGGTCGTAGGTCCAGGCGTGGTAGGGGCACATCAGCATCCGGGCGCGCCCCTTGCCGGTCATGACCTCGTGGCCGCGGTGCTGGCACACGTTGTGGAAGGCGCGCAAGCGCCCGTCGCGGCCGCGCACCACGACGAGGTTTTGGTCGAAGATCTGGCAGGTGATGTAGCTGCCGGGCTCGGCGAGGTCCTCCATATAGCCGGCGAACTGCCAGCTTTTGAAAAAGATCTCGTGCTTCTCGCGGTCGAAGATGTCGGGGTCGTAGTAGTAGTGCGCCGGTAGTGTCGCCGACTGCTCGGGATCGGCGCTCAAGGCCTGGACCACGCCCGGCTCCGGATTGTCGTTGTTCGCCGTCATGTCTCCTCCCACCGGCGCACGTTTGGGCGCTTACGCAGGCACGCTCATCCGACGGAGTAACGGGCGCGCACGCCGCGCTCGATCGCGGCCGCGACCAGGCGGCCAATCTGCAGGCGGTGGCGCAGCAGCTCGAGCAGGCGAATCTCCTCCTGCGACAGATGCTGGTCGACCGCTGCGATCTCGCACGCCAGCGCGTAGGCGGTTTCGCGCAGCCGTCCTGACAGGGACTCGGCGATGAGATCGAGCACCTTGTCCAACCCGCCTTCCCCGGCCAGCATGTCCGCGCAATTGGACGAGATCTGCGGCAGCTCCTCGGTATCGAAACCCTTGAACGCGGGCAGCGTCTGCGCGATGCCGCCGATGGTGTGGAGCTCGAGATCGGTCATGTTGCTGTCCGAGGCCGACACCAGAACCATCGTGTAGATGAGCGCCGTGTGCTGCATGCCTTTGTCCATCGCCTCGCCAACCGGGCCGGCGCAACCGACCGCCGCAGAGCTTATCGTCAAGCTCCGCCTGCGTCCAGGAAGCGGCGCATCTCGGCGACGGCCTCGGCGAGGCCGACGCGCGCCACCGCGACTCCCTCGGGGAACGCGGTCGCCAGGCGCGAGGGTAGGCGCCGATCGAGCAGCACGAAGACGCCGCGGTCCTCGGCGCGCCGCAGCAGGCGGCCGAATGCCTGCTTGAGCTTGAGGCGCGCCAGCACGTCGTCATAGTCGCGGCCGAAGGCGGCGCGGCGGGCGCGATGGAGGATGTTGGGGCGCGGCCAGGGCACGCGATCGAACACGATCAGCCGCAGCGACGGCCCAGGCACGTCGATGCCGTCGCGCAACGCGTCGGTGCCGAGCAGGCAGGTCGTCGGCTCGGCCCGGAAGATGTCGACGAGCGTCGAGGTATCGATGGGGTCGACGTGCTGGCCGAGCAGCGGAATGCCGGCGGCCTCTAGCGGCTCAGCGATGCGCCGGTGGACCTCGCGCAGGCGTGCAATCGCGGTAAACAGGCCGAGCGCGCCGCCACCGGCGGCGCCAAACAGCTCGCGGTACGCGGCCGCGACCTGCGCCGGATCGTCGCGCCGGACGTCGGTGATCACGAACAAGCGCGTGTTCTGCGTGTAATCGAACGGCGAGGGCACGCTCGCGCGCTTGGCCGGCAACGCCAAGTGAAGCGCTCCGGTGCGTACCTCGGCGGCCGTCCAGTCGTCCTCGCCCGCGGCCCGGTCGCGTAGCGTCGCCGACGTGATCACGACGCCGTGCGCCGGGCTCAGCACCGTGGCGGCAAAGGGGATCGTCGGGTCGATCCAGTGGCGGTGCATGCCGACGCCGGTATTGCGGCCCTCGATGCGGTGGATCGCCAGCCAGTCGATGAACGGGTGGTCGGCGCCGGGTTCGGGCTCCGGTGCTGCCAGGCCCGCCAACATGTCGCGCCAGGCGCCGATTCGATCGTTCAGGCGATGGGCGAGGCTGCGGCAGGCGGCCTCGATGCGGATCCGGGTCGCCGTGTCGAGGTCGCTCGCCTCCTCATCGAGGCGGGTCGACAGGAACGTGGTGAGGGTGCGTAGCGGCGTCGCCAGGTCGGCGAGCGCGCTGGCCAAGGCGTGGGCGGCCTCGCCGAGCTCGGGGTTGCGGGGCTCCACCGTCGCCTCGAGCCCATACTCGGAGTTCGGCGCCGCCGCCCGCGCCTCGACCTGCTCCCACACGCGGCGCAGGAACGTCTCGGCCACGCCGCGCGGCGTCCCCTCGGCGACGCGCCCGAGCCAGCCCTCGCCGGGCAGGGCGGCGGCGCGCCGCAGCGCGTCATCGAGCGCCTTCTGTGCCGCCTCGTCGTGGGCGACGAGGTCGCCGATGCGCCGTTCGAGCCCGCGCACGCGGCCCCGGCGCCGGCCCTCGCCGCCGCGCAGCCAGCGCCGCAGCTCGGCCGCTTCGGTGCCCGAGAGGTGCGCGCCATAGGCGCCGTCGGCGGCATCGAAGAGATGGTGGCCCTCGTCGAACACATAGCGGGTCGGCAGGCCGGCGCCAGCCTCGGCGGTGCCGGCCTGGGCCATTACGAGGGCGTGGTTGGCGATGACGATGTCGGCCCCGCGTGCCTTGCGGATGGCGCGCTCGATGTAGCACTTGCCGTAGTGCGGGCACGCCGAATAGAGGCACTCGCCGCGCCGGTGCGCGAGCCCGAGGGTGCGGCCGTAGCCGAATAGCCCGGCGAGCCAGGTCGGGAAGTCGCCGCCCAGGAGATCTCCGTCGCGGGTCGCGGCGGCCCAACGCGCGATCAAGCCGAGGGCCACCAACCCCTCGCCTGCCGCCCCGCGCGTCACCGCCTCCTCGAGGTTGAGCAGGCACAGATAGTTATCGCGCCCCTTGCGCACGACCACCTTTTTCGATTTGAGGCGCGGATCGGGGTAGAGCCTGTCGAGCTCCTGGTCGATCTGGCGCTGGAGGTTGCGGGTGAAGGTCGACAGCCACACGGCGCCGCCGTTCTTCGCCGCCCAGACGCTGGCTGGGGCGACGTAGCCCAGCGTCTTGCCGACCCCGGTGCCGCCCTCGGCGAGCACGAGGTTGGGCGCGCCGGCGCCGGCACGCGGCGCAAAAGCGGCGGCCGCGGCCTCGGCGTAGTCGCCCTGCGGCAGTCGTAGCTCGGCGCCGTCGCCGAGCAGCTCGGCGAGGCGGTCGCGCGCCTCCGCCGGGCTCACCGGATCGTCGCCAGGGGCTCCCCGCGGCGCCGCCTCGGACCAGCCGGGGAGGCGATTCCAAGCATCGAGGCCGCCGGCGCGGGCCTCCGTCTCGCCGAGAGCTGCCAGCACCGCCTCGCTCCACGGCCAACCGCCGCGGCCCATGGCGGCCGCGATGGGACCTGCGCCGGCGCCGTTTTCGGCGAGGCCCGCGAGCAGGGCCCGTACCGCCGCGATCAGGGTCGCCGCCTCGGCGCCACGGTCGGCGGGCGGCGCGAGACCGAGCGCGGCGGCAAGGCCCGCCGGTGTCGGCACGCAGAATCGCGCCGGGCGGGCGAATGCGAACAGCTCGAGGACGTCATACGCCGGGAACCGCCCGATGCCGAGGCGGCGTGTTGGTAGCGGCGCGTAGCACACGAGCGGCGCTTCGTTTTGCGCCCGCCGCGCCGCCTCGGCGAGCGAGACGTCCTCGATCACGCCGTCGCGGTCGAGCCAGGTCGCCTCGCTCGCGCCGACCACGAGTGCCGGCGCACGCAAGCGTACGCGAGCGCGCGCTTCCGCCTCCATGCGTCCAGTATAGGGGATCGCCCAAGGGCCGCGGCCGAGAAGCATTGACGCTGCGGCGGGCTTACGCCACCTTGCCGCTCGACCAGGTGAGGCCCCCGGATGCCGAGCGAAAACGAGATCGCGCACAGCGCCAAGGCGTGGCCGTTCGCCGAGGCCCGGGAGCTCGCGTCGCGCATTGGCCAGGCCGCGCCGGCCAAGGGCTACGTGCTGTTCGAAACCGGCTACGGCCCCTCGGGCCTGCCCCACATCGGCACCTTCGGCGAGGTCGTGCGCACCAACATGGTGCGCCACGCCTTCACCGTGCTATCGCCGCTGCCCACCCGCCTCTTCGCCTTTTCCGACGACATGGATGGGCTGCGCGGCGTGCCCGACAACATCCCCGACCGCGACCTCGTGGCCCAGCACCTCGGTAAGCCCTTGACCTCCATTCCCGACCCCTTCGGCGAGAGCGAGAGCTACGGCCACACCATGAACGCGCGGCTGCGCGCCTTTCTCGACCGCTTCGGCTTCGACTACGAGTTCCTGAGCGCCACCGAGTGTTACCGGTCGGGGCGGTTCGATCCGACGCTCTGCGCCGTGCTCGACCACTACGACGCGATCATGGACGTGGTGAGGCCGACGCTCGGGCCCGAGCGGCGCGCGACCTACAGCCCGTTCCTGCCGCTGTGCCCGCGCACCGGGCGCGTCCTCCAGGTACCGGTGGTGGCGCGCGACGTGGACGCCGCCACCATCACCTATCGCAACGAGGACGCCAAGCTGGTCGAGGTGCCGGTCACGGGCGGCCATTGTAAGCTGCAATGGAAGGTCGACTGGGCGATGCGCTGGACCGCCCTCGAGGTCGACTATGAGATGTCGGGCAAGGACCTGATCGATTCGGTCCGGCTGTCGAGCCGCATCGCGCGCATCCTCGGCGGCAAGCCACCGGCTGGCTTCACCTACGAGCTCTTCCTCGACGAGGCGGGCGAGAAGATCTCGAAATCGCGCGGCAACGGGCTCACCGTCGACGAGTGGCTGCGCTACGCCTCACCCGAGAGCCTCGCGCTTTTCATGTATCAGGCGCCGCGCAAGGCCAAGCGGCTCTACTTCGACGTCATTCCCCGTGCCGTCGACGAGCACCTCGGGCTGCTCGCCGCCTATCCCGGCCTGGACGAGGCCGCGCGCCTCGACAACCCGGCGTGGCACGTCCACGGCGGGGCGCCGCCGGGTGAGAGCGTCCCCCTGAGCTTCGCCGTCCTCCTCAACCTCGCCAGCGTATGCAACACCGACGATCCGGGCGTGCTGTGGGGATTTGTCAGCCGCTACGCGACAGGGGCGAGGGCCGATACCCATCCGATACTCGACAGCCTCGTTCACTACGCGATCGCTTATTTCGTCGACTTCGTGAAGCCGGCCAAGCGCTATCGAGCGCCAACGCCCGATGAGCGCGCCGCGCTTGAAGATCTGGCGGCAATGCTGTCGGCACTACCGGCGGGTGCCGATGCCGAGGCGATCCAGTACGAGGTCTACGAGGTCGGCAAGCGTCACGGCTTTGCGGCGCTACGCGACTGGTTCCGGGCGCTCTACGAGCTGCTATTGGGGCAGAGCGCCGGCCCGCGCATGGGCTCTTTCATCGCGCTCTACGGCCTCGGCGAAACGGTTGCCCTCATCCAACGCGTCCTTGCCGGTGAGGACCTCGCCGCCAGCGAAGCCCTGCCGCAGCTCGATACCCAGACCGCGCCTTAGGGCCCGCGACAGCGCTGGACTTAGTCCGCCGGAGGCGCAAAGACGGGCGCGCCCTCGCCGGCCAGATCGGGCTCGCCGCAGCGCGACAATATCGCCGCCCGGGCGGCGTCGCGTAATCGGAGCGCGGCGGCGAAGTCGTTCCCCTCGGGCGCGACCGCCGGCGCAACCTCGACCGCGACGGTGCCGCGGCGCGGAAACCATTGATTGCCGCGCAGGATCGAGCGCGTTCCGTGGAGCGTTACCGGCACTACCGGCACGCCAGCCTCGGCCGCGACCAGGAAGGCACCGAGGCGAAAATCGAGGAGGCCGGGCCGGCGCGTCAGCGTGCCCTCGGGAAAGAACAGCAGCCGTGCGCCGGCCGCCGCCGCGGAACAGGCGTGCGCGGTATCGGCGATGCCGCGCTCGACGTCGAAGCGCTCGACGAACAGAGCGCCGAGCCGGCGCAGGAATAGCCCGGCAAAGAACCGCTCCGCGAGCTCGTGCTTGACGGCGAACGCCGTCTCGCCGGGCAGCACCGCGATCAGGGCGAGGCCATCGAGGTAGCTGGCGTGATTGGCGACGAGCACCGCGCCGCCCGGCACCAGGTGGTCGCGCCCGAAAACACTGAGGCGCGCGCCCGTGAGCCGGAGCACGATCCGGGCCACGGCGCGCACCACCGACCATCGGGCCGCGCGCGACGGCAGCGCCACGACCACGGGCCATGTCACGCCGCCGACCAATCCGACGACGCCCCACCAATAGGCGGCATAGAGGGCCGCGCCCGCCGTGCCCCGCCAGCGCCGTCCGGACGGGGCTAGGGTGGCGCCCGCGAGCCGCGCTAGCTGCCACCACCACGGCCGCGGCGCCGCGCCGAAACGGCCGCCGCGATAGAGGTCGCGGCTGGCCGTCCGTCGAATCTTACCGCTCGAGGTCTTCGGTACCGAGCGCGGCGGCGCCAGCACGATCTCGTCCACCGGCGCCTGCAGCAGGTCGGTCGCCACGATGTCGATCCGCTGGCGCAGCTCGCGGCGGGCGTCACCGTCCATCTCGCGCGTTTCCGCCACGACGACGATGCGCTCCGCGGCCGAGCCCGGCTCGGGGCTGGCAAAGACGGCGACCGACCCCTTGCGCACCCCGTCGACCTCGCCCACCGCCTGCTCCACTTCGTGTGGGTAGATGTTGCGGCCGGCGCGGATGATGATGTCCTTGACGCGGCCGGTGAGGTAAATATCGCCGCCGGCGACGTAGGCGAGATCGCCGCTCTCCAGCCACTCGCCGTCGAACAGCTCGCGGGTCTTCTCGGCGCTACGGTAGTAGCCGGCGGTGGTCGAGGGGCCGCGGAACTGCAAGCGTCCCTCGCGCCGTTCCTCGACCTCGCGCCCGGTCGCGTCGACGATTCGGATCTGATGGCCGGGCAGCGGCCGGCCACAGGCCACGATCTCGATCGCGGCCTCGCTGTCCGCCGCCGGGACCGCCTCGCCGCCGCGGCTCAAGGCATCGCGCGCGATACGATCGATGAGCGGGGCACGCCCCGGGGGCGGAAAGGCGAGCCCGACCGAGCACTCGGCGAGACCGTACACCGGCGCCATCGCCTGCGGACGAAATCCGAACGGGGCCAGGCGCTCGGAGAAGCGCCGGATGGTGGCCACGCTCACCGGCTCGGCGCCGTTGGCCAGCAGCCGGAGCGAGCCCAGGTCGAGACCTTCGAGGTCGTGCGCGTCGATCTTGCTGAGGCACAGCTCGAAGGCGAAGTTGGGGGCGGCGGAGAGGGTGCCGCGATGGCGGTGGATTGCCCACAACCAGATGTGCGGCCGCGCGAGAAAGCTGAGCGGCGACAGAATCACGACCGGTACCGCGAAATACAGGCTGCCGAGCCAGGCACCGATCAACCCCATGTCGTGATAGAGCGGCAACCAGCTGATGAAGACGTCGGACGAATCGACGTCCATCACACGGCCCATGGCACGGATGTTGGCGAGCAGGTTGGCGTGGCTGAGAACGACGCCCTTGGGATCGCCGGTGCTGCCGGAGGTGTACTGCAGGAGCGCGATATCCTGTCCCCCGGGCGCGGCGCTCCAGTCGTCATCGGGCGCGGGTACGCGCGCGAGCGCCTCGAGGTCGTCGGCGGTCTCGACGGCGCGCAGGCTGCCGATCAGGGCCTTGAGGAGTGCCGCGAGGCGGCGCCCCTCGGGCACGGTGATCAGGATCGTGGCACCGGCATTGTTGAGGATCGCGGCCTGGCGCCGAAGGTGGTCCTCGATCCGCGCGAGGCTCATCGGCGGGTAGATGGGTACCGGGATGGCGCCGGCATAGAGGATGGCGAAGAAGGTGCGGAAGAAGGCGGCGCCCGTTGGCAGCATGATCGCGACGCGCTCGCCCGGCTCGACGCCATGCCGGCGCAACCCTCTGGCTAGTGCGCGCGCCCCCTCGCCGAGCTCGTTGTAGCTGATGGTCAGCTCCGCACCCGACTCCTCGGCGAGAATGATATGCGGACGGTCGGGATGGCGGTCGATGTGCCAGTCCAGGACTTCCACGAGGGTCGCCGCGTCGGCGGGCGCGGCGGTGGCGGGGCCGAGCGCGAGCGGACGCGTCTCGCTCCAGCGCCGCTGGCGCGCGCGCGGATCGGTCTCGAGCAGGGCGGTCAGCAGGTCGCGCGTAGTCTCGGCATCGGACAGCAGCGATTCGGGTAGCGCTATCGCGAACGCGCGCTCGAGCCGCAGCATCAGCTCGGCGCGGCCTAGGCTATCGAGGCCGAGGTCGCGGTCGAGGTGGCTGTCGAGGCCGACGATCAGATCGGGCGCGCGATCCGGATGCAGTTCGACCGCAAGTTCTCTGGCGACGTCGAGGAGCCGCAGCGCGGGATCATCGCGCGAGGCGGCCTCGGCGGTCGTTGGTTGGCTCGACATGACGCATCCATTCTAGCCGAAACGTGGAGCGCACCGTTCGGGTAGGGCGTGGTCGATCAATCGGCCGTTGGGTCGGCGATCAGCCCGTGCCGCACGTGGGCGGGCGCGCGCTCCGCGCGCGCGAACATCGCGCGCATAAGGTCCGCCGCCTGCCACCCCGGATGGGCCGACTTCAGGCGCGCCGCCAGCGCGGCGACCCGCGCCGCCGCAATCTCGGTGCCCGAGGCGAGCGCTGGCTCACCGGTGAAATCGGTCACCGCCACATTCTCGCCCGCCACCATCAGATGCACACTCGCCGGCCCCCAGTTGGCGGCGGCCAGGGGAGTGCCATCGCCGCCGGTGGCCGTCACCGAGACCAGATTGGCGAGCCCCAATGCGGCCGGGTAAACGGGCTCACGATCGATGTCGCGGCCCTCGTTTCCGGCCGCCACCACCACGAGGAGGTCCGGCCGCGCCGCCGCTGCGCGCGCGAACGGCAACCAGGCCGCGGCGTCCATGGTGGCGTAGGTGAGCAACAGAATGTCGGCACCATTGGCAGCCGCATCGGCCAGGAGATCGCCCATGCGGCGCGGCTCGGGGCGCGGAAAGCGATAGGGAATGAGGCGGATCTCGGGCGCCTCGCGCAGCAGCAGGCTGGCGACCCGGGTGCCGCGGCGTTCGGGGAAGAAGGGCGACCGAGTCGTATCGCCGTCAAAGGGCCGGGGATCGAGATCCCAGTAGTCATAGCCGAGGGCGCGTCCGCGATCGTCGCGCGCCAGAGCGGCGGCAATCCCGGGCAGCAGGTAGTTGACGCCAGAATCGACGAGCGCGACCGTGACCGGGCCGGCTCGCGGCCCGCCCCCCGTGACCGGCGGTAGCGGCGGGTTGAGCGGCTCGGTTCGGCCGCGCGGCTCGAGGTTGGCATCGAGGATCTCGACGGCGGCGGCTAAACCTGCGCGATCGTAGCGCAGGCGCCGGCCCTCGACGATGGCGCAGTCGGGGCCCGCGATCACCATCATCGTCGGCCGCAGGGCGTCGTCGGACAGGGCCGCGTAGTCGATGCTGATATGGCGCAGCGTGCCGCCCGGGGCGTAGCGCGTGATTTCGAGGAGGCCGTAGGCCGGCAGGGTGAAGCTCCGGCGCCAGCCCTCGTCGCCGCGACCCGCGCGCACGGCCTCATGGACGATCGCGCGCGCACCCGGGCCGAACCGCGCCGCCATCCGTTCCAGGCTGGCAGGCGGCTCCTCGCACGCCACGTCGATCGCGGCCGCGAGCACCGCGCGCGGTGGCCCATCCGCAGGGCGCGCGAGCGGTGCCTCGGCGCTCGCGCAGAGGAGCGCGAGGCACAACAGGGTTGCCAGCCAACGGCGCATGACGGAAGGATGGGCCGCGATGGCGATGTTGTCGAGAGCGCGGACGCGGCGTGCGGCGCGCGCGAGCGGCGGGTGTCGGGAAGCGTGCAACAACTCTACGGCCTAGCGCTGCCGCTCCTGCGGCTCCTCGATCCCGAGGCCGCGCATCGGCTCACCGTGTGGGGACTCGAGAGGGGGCCGCGGCCGGCCCGCACCAGCGTCGACGACTCGGTGCTCGCGATCCGCCTGTGGGGGCGTGACTTTCGCAACCCCGTCGGACTCGCCGCCGGCTTCGACAAGGACGCGAGGGTCGCCGATGCGATGGCGGGGCTCGGTTTCGGCTTCGTCGAGGTCGGCAGCGTCACGCCGCGGCCGCAGCCCGGCAACCCGCGCCCGCGCCTGTTTCGCCTCGGCGCAGACCGAGCGATTATCAATCGCCTCGGCTTCAACAACGAGGGCCTGGTGGCGGTCGCCGCGCGGCTGGCCAGGCGCGACCGCGGTGCGGCCCTCCTCGGGGTCAATCTCGGCGCCAATGCCGATAGCGCCGACGTGCCCGGCGACTACCTGGCGGGGCTGACCGCTCTGGGTGGCCTCGCCGACTATTTCGTCGTCAACATTTCCTCGCCGAATACCCCGGGCCTTCGCTCGCTCCAGGAGCGCGATGCCTTCGATGCCCTGCTCGCGCGCATCGGCGCCGCCCGAGCCCCGGACGCACCGTTGTTGGTCAAGATCGCGCCTGACCTCGACGGCGCGGCGCTCGAGGACATCGTCGGGGTCGCGATCGCGCGCGGCATCGACGGGATCATCGTCGGCAATACCAGTACCGGTTATCGCGACGGCCTGCGGAGCCGCCATCGCGGCGAGGCCGGGGGACTGAGCGGCAAGCCCCTGATGGAGCCCTCGACCGCGCTCTTGCGCGAGGCCCACCGGCTGGCCGGGGGGCGGATCACCCTCGTCGGCACCGGCGGCATCGCCTCGGGGGGCGACGCCTACGCCAAGATCCGCGCCGGTGCTTCGCTCGTACAGCTCTACACGGCCCTCGTTTTTCAGGGCCCGGCGCTGATCGGCCGCATCAAGGCCGACCTCGCCGCGCGCCTCAAGGCCGACGGCTTCACCCGCGTCGCGGACGCGGTCGGCGCCGACCTGCGTTAGGCCGCCGGCGATAACAATCCGTCAACGATTATGCGCCACTGTGGCGCCCACCGAATGGCGGCTTCAGGAAGGAGCGCGCACATGTTCCGGTTGGGCCACAGCGCGAGTGTGGTTGTTTACGCGATAACGGCCATGGCGATCGCCGCGAGCTTGCCGCGCGCGGTCCCGGGGATCGCGCCCCATTTGGCCTACGCCGCGGGCGCGATCATCTTTCTCGCGGCGGCCTTGAGCCACGAGGTGCTCGCGCGCTTGGTCGAGCGACACCGGCTGATGGCGGCGCTTCACAATGTCAACAAGGCTTGCTCCCAGACGAGCCACCGCCTCGCGTTCGCCGAGCACGGCATCAACAAGCTCAACCTCGCCCTTGAAACGGGCGAGGTGGCGAACGGCAATGCCGAAATGATTATGGAAATGCGGGCCCTCGGCGGCATGCTCGAAAAGCTGGGCGGGCAGCCGGCACAGCCTACCAACGCTCGACAGGCGCCCGTCATACGGGCTGGACCCTCGCTGGTGCCGGCCCCGTCGTCGCCCGCGCGCGAGCAAACCGAGATAGCCGAGATCATGGGGCGGGCCATCAGCGAGAACCGCCTCGATCTCTACGTCCAGCCGGTGGTCAGCCTACCCGGCCGCAAGGTTCGGTTTTACGAGACCTATACCCGCATCCGGGACGAGTCGGGCGGGCTCGTGATGCCGTCCCAGTACCTGCCGCTCGCCTGTCAACAGGGCCTCGCCTCGTCGCTCGACAACCTCGTGGTCCTGCGCTGCGTTCGCTTGATCCGCTGGATGAGGCGCGACAAACTCGACGTCGGTTATTTCTGCAACCTGTCATCGGCGAGCTTGAGCGATGAGGCCTTCCTGCCGCAGCTCGCCGACTTCCTCGAGCACAACGCGGAATTGGCCCGGTCGTTGACCTTCGAGTTTCCCTACGCCGAGGCGTTCGCGCCCGAACTGGACACCTGCCTATCGCGCCTCACCGGACTCGGCTTCGCCTTCTCCGTCGACCACATCACCTCCCTCGATCTCGATATTCCGCGCCTCAGCGAGCGCGGCTTCAAGTTCGCCAAGATCGGGGCCGAAGCTCTGGTTTCGGGACTCGAACTCGATGTGGCCGAAGTCGCCCAGCTCAAGGCGGCGATGGCAGGCAACGATATGCACCTGATCGCCGACAAGATCGAGAGCGAGCAGACGCTCCTCAATCTGCTCGATTGCGACGTCGGCTACGGCCAGGGCTACCTGTTCGGCACGCCGCGCCCGAGCCGGGTGACCGCCAACTAGCGCCAGCGCTTTGCCATCGTCGCGCCGACGTGGCACAACGGCGCGCGTTGCGGACCACAGCAGGGGCTTGGCGCCATGGCGAGGACCCTCGCCGCCATTACGATGCTCGGCGGCATGCGTGCCCTGGCCGGCCCCTACGACCTCGCCATCCTCGACCTGTGGGGGGTCATCCACGACGGGCTGGCCCCCTATCCCGGCGCGCTCGACTGCATGGCCCGCATGCGCGCGTCCGGCATGAAGCTCGTCCTGCTGTCGAACGCACCGCGCCGCTCCAAGCGTGTCATTCATCGCATCTCGGCGCTCGGCATCCGCCGCGGCGCCTACGATGCCATCGTCACCTCGGGCGATCTGACGCGGCGCGCCTTGGCGGCGCGCGAGGATGCGTGGCACGGCGGCCTCGGGCGCGCCTACTACCACCTCGGGCCGGCGCGCGATTGGGGGATCGTCAGCGGCCTCGACTACCGCGCCGTAGACACGCTCGAGGACTCGGACTTCATCCTCAATACCGGACTGTTCGACGACGATCACGAGAACGTCGGCGACTACGGCGAGATGCTGCGGGCGGCGCTCGCGCGCCGACTGCCGATGATCTGCGCCAATCCCGATCTCGCGGTAACGCGGGGTGTGCGCCGCGTGCCCTGCGCGGGCGCGCTGGCCGAGGCCTACGAGGCCATGGGTGGCCCCACCGCCTATCATGGCAAACCCCACGCCGCGGCCTATGCGGCCTGCCTCGCCCGCTACCCCGGCATCGAACGCCGCCGCGTTCTGGCCGTCGGCGACAGCCTGCATACGGACATGGCCGGCGCCGGCGCCGCAGGCCTCGACGCCGTATTGGTCACCGGCGGCATTCACGCCGACGAGCTCGGCGTGGCCCCTGGCGAGGTGCCCGAGCCGCGCCGCCTCGCCCGGCTGTGCGCGGCCGCCGGCGTCACTCCCATGGCGGCGCTGCGGGCACTGGCGTGGTGACGGCGTCCCGGGCCCCCACAGGATTTGCTTGCGCGGGCCGTCCGATCCCCTAGCATGAATGCTGAATGGGGCCTCCCCTCGAGCCATGGGGAGGGCAGCGCGGCCGCGGGAGTTTTCGGCACACCACGCGCGGTGTGCTTACGGCGCTGACCCTCTCGCTTGCTACCGGTGATTGTGCTCTGCCGGTGCTCGGGGGATTCGGCCTGAACGAGATTTTCTCAGGCGCATCGGTTTCGGCTGCCCTCTTGTCAGGCAAGGGCTCACCGAATACGCGCTCGACAGCGTGACCGGGCTCGACTGCCGGTTGATCCAGGGTGCGCTGCGCAGCGACCGCAAGTTCTGCGAAATACCGGGCTCGCCGGCCACGGACTTCAAGGGGCTGGTGAGCCTCGTCTCCTACGGCGCTCCCACCCTGCCGCCCGGACGGCCCGCCTTTGTCGACAACTAGACCGGCGGCCTCAGCGCGGGGTCGGCATGGTGAAGTCAGCGGCCTGAGCGCCCCGCGGCCAGCGCGCGGTGACCGTCTTGAGCCGGGTGTAGAAGCGCACGCCTTCGGCGCCGTGCATCGCGATGTCGCCGAACAGCGAGCGTTTCCAGCCGCCGAAGCTGTGGAACGCCATCGGCACCGGGATCGGCACGTTGATCCCGACCATGCCGACCTGGATGCGGCGGGCGAAGCGCTGTGCCGCCGCGCCGTCGCCGGTGAAGAGCGCGACCCCGTTGCCGTACTCGTGGGCGTTGACGAGCTCGATCGCCTCGTCGAGGCCGTCGAGGCGCACCACCGAGAGCACCGGCCCGAAGATTTCCTCGCGGTAGATGCGCATCTCGGGCGTGACCTGGTCGAACAGGGTGCCCCCGGTGAAGAAGCCCGATTCGTACCCCTGAAGCTTGAGGCCGCGGCCGTCGACGGCTAGCCGCGCGCCCTCGTCGACCCCGATGTCGATGTAGCCCTCGACGCGCGCCCGGTGCTCGGCGGTGACCAGCGGCCCCATGTCGGACTCGGGGTCCGTCCCGGGCCCGACCCTGAGCCCGCGCACCAGCGGCTCGAGCCGCTCGACCAGCGCATCGCCGATGCCGCCCAACGCGACCGCGACCGACACGGCCATGCAGCGTTCGCCGGCCGAGCCGTAGGCCGCGCCCATCAGCGCCGAGGTCGCCTGGTCGAGGTCGGCATCGGGTAGCACCACCATGTGGTTCTTGGCCCCGCCCAGGGCCTGGACGCGCTTGCCGTGCGCGGTCGCCGTGCGCCACACCTGCTCGGCCACCGCCGTCGAACCGACGAAGCTCACCCCGGCCACGCGCGCATCGGCGAGCAGCGCCGCGACCGTCTCGCCGTCGCCGTTGAGGACGTTGAAGGCGCCGTCGGGCAGCCCGGCCTCGGCCAGCAGCTCGGCGAGCCGCAGGGCCGTGGACGGGTCCTTCTCGGAGGGCTTGAGCACGAAGGTGTTGCCGCAGGCGAGCGCGATCGGGAACATCCACATCGGTACCATCGCCGGGAAGTTGAAGGGCGTGATGCCGACGCACACGCCGACGGGCTGGCGCAGCGACCACGAGTCCGCGGTTCCGCCGACGCTGTCGCTGAACTCGCCCTTCAGGAGATGCGGAATGCCGCACGCGAACTCGACGACCTCGAGCCCGCGCGTGAGCGAGCCCTTTGCATCGGCGAGCGTCTTGCCGTGCTCGGCGGTGATGAGGCCGGCGATTTCGCCCTGGTGGGCATCGACGAGCTCGCGAAAGCGGAACATGACGCGCGCCCGCTCGGCGGGCGGTGTCGCGGCCCAGCCGGGCAAGGCGGCGCTGGCCGCAGCTACCGCCGCGTCGACCTTAGCGGCGCCCGCGAACGGTACGTGCGCCGATACTTCGCCGGTCGCCGGGTTGAACACCTCGCCGAAGCGCCCGCCCGCGCCCGCCACGGGCCGGCCGTCGATGAAGTGGTGGAGCTGCTCGGGCATGGCTCTATCCCGTGGACGCTTGCCGCGAGCCTAGGCCGCACGTTCCGCGACGGCAAGGCGGCGGCAAAGCGCTTCCTGTACGCGCCGCACAGCCACGCGCCGGATTGCCCACCTCGTGGGGAGAGTCTGAAGGGAAAGGCGGGCGGCCGAAGTGCGGCGCCAGCGGTGGCCCCGCCGCCGCGCCTACTGGCGCTCGAGCATCATCTTCTTGGTTTCGGCGATGGCCTTGGCCGGATTGAGGCCCTTGGGGCAGGCCTCGGTGCAGTTCATGATGGTGTGGCAGCGATAGAGGCGGAAGGGGTCCTCGAGCGCATCGAGCCGTTCGCCAGTGGTTTCGTCGCGGCTGTCCACGAGCCAACGGTGGGCCTGGAGTAGGATCGCCGGGCCGAGGTAGCGATCGCCGTTCCACCAGTAGCTCGGGCAGCTCGTCGAGCAGCACGCGCACAGAATGCACTCCCACAGGCCGTCGAGCTCGGCCCGTTCGTCGCGCGACTGCAGGCGTTCCGCCGCCGGCGCCGGCGTCTGCGTGCGCATCCACGGCTGGATCGCCTCGTACTGGGCGTAGAAGGTCGTCATGTCGGGCACGAGATCCTTGACCACCGGTAGATGCGGCAGGGGATAGACCTTGACCGCGCCTTTGACGTCGTCGATCGCCTTGGTGCAGGCGAGCGTGTTGGTGCCGTCGACGTTCATCGCGCAGCTCCCGCACACGCCCTCGCGGCACGAGCGCCGGAAGGTGAGCGTGGAGTCGACCTCGTTCTTGATCTTGATCAGCGCGTCGAGCACCATCGGCCCGCAGGTGTCGAGATCGACCTCGAAATTGTCGACCTGCGGCTTGCGGCCGTCGTCCTGGTTCCAGCGATAGACCTTGAAGGTGCGGGTTCGGGTCGCGCCGGCCGGCGCCTTGTGGGTCGTGCCGGAGCCGATCTTCGAATTCGCCGGCAGCATGAATTCAGCCATGGATCGTGGTTCCGATGCTGCTTGCCGTGGGCGTCGCGCTCAGTAGACGCGCGCCTTGGGCGGGAAATACTGCACCTGGTCGGTCAGGGTGTGGGCGTGCACCGGCCGGTAATCGAGACGTACACCGCCCTCGTCGTGCCACACCAGGGTGTGCTTCATCCAGTTCTCGTCGTCGCGGTCGGGGAAGTCCTCGCGCGCATGGCTGCCCCGGCTCTCCTCGCGGTTGCTGGCGGCGTGGATGGTCACCACCGCCTGGCGCAGGAGGTTGTCGAGCTCGAGCGTCTCGACGAGATCGGAGTTCCATACCATGGAGCGGTCGTTCACCTTGACGTCGCCCAGCGATTCCCACACCTCGGCCATGCGCGCGACGCCCTCCTGCAGGGCCTCGCTCGTTCGGAACACCGGGCAGTGGGTCTGCATCGTGCGCTGCATGTCGAGGCGGATCTGCGCCGTTGGCCGGCCGCCGTCGGCGTGACGGCACGCATCGAGCCGGGCAAGCGCGTCCTCGCCGGCGCCCGCCGGCAGCGGCCTGTGGGTCTGGTTGGGCGCGACGACCTCGGCCGTACGATGCGCCGCCGCGCGCCCGAAGACCACGAGGTCGAGGAGCGAGTTCGAGCCCAGGCGGTTGGCGCCGTGGACCGAGACGCAGGCCGCCTCGCCGAGGGCCATGAGGCCCGGCACCACCGCTTCCGCGTCGCCGTCGCGCGGCGCGATCACCTCGCCGTGGTAGTTGGTGGGGATGCCGCCCATGTTGTAGTGCACGGTCGGCACGACCGGGATCGGCTCCTTGGCCACATCGACACCGGCAAAGATCTTGGCGCTCTCGGAGATCCCCGGCAGGCGCTCCTCGACGATCGCCGGATCGAGGTGGTCGAGGCGCAGCAGCACATAGTCCTTGTCGGGGCCGCAGCCGCGCCCCTCGCGCAGCTCGATGGTGATCGAGCGGCTGACCACGTCGCGCGAGGCGAGGTCTTTGGCGCTCGGCGCGTAGCGCTCCATGAAGCGTTCGCCCTCGCCGTTGACGAGATAGCCGCCCTCGCCGCGCACACCCTCGGAAATGAGCACGCCGGCGCCGTAGACGCCGGTCGGGTGAAACTGCACGAACTCCATGTCCTGGAGCGGCAGCCCCGCGCGCAAGACCATGGCGTTGCCGTCGCCGGTGCAGGTGTGGGCCGAGGTGCAGGAGAAGTAGGTGCGCCCGTAGCCCCCGGTGGCGAGGATCACCGTGTGCGCGCGGAAGCGGTGGATCGAGCCGTCGTCGAGGCACCACGCGATGACGCCGCGGCAGGCGCCGTCCTCCATGATCAGGTCGAGCGCGAAATACTCGATGAAAAAATCGGTCTGGTGCTTGAGCGACTGCTGGTAGAGCGAGTGCAGGATGGCGTGGCCGGTGCGGTCGGCGGCGGCACAGGTGCGCTGCGCGGTGCCTTCACCGTAATTGGTGCTCATGCCGCCAAAGGCGCGCTGGTAGATCTTGCCTTCCTCGGTGCGCGAGAAGGGCACGCCGTAGTGCTCGAGCTCGATCACCGCCGCCGGACCCTCGCGGCACATGTACTCGATGGCGTCCTGATCGCCGAGCCAGTCCGAGCCCTTGACCGTGTCGTACATGTGCCAGCGCCAGTCGTCCGGGCCCATGTTGCCGAGCGCGGCCGAGATGCCGCCCTGGGCCGCGACCGTGTGGCTGCGCGTCGGGAACACCTTGCTCATGCACGCGACCTTCAGGCCCGCCTCGGCGATGCCGAGGCAGGCACGCAGGCCCGCGCCGCCGGCGCCGACCACGACGACGTCATACGTGTGATCGGTGATCGGGTAGGCCTCGCTCATGCCGTCAAACTCCCAGCCACAGCCGCAGCACGGCGAGGATGGCGGCGAGCGCCAGTACGATGCAGGCCGCCGTCATGATGATGATCGAAGCCACTTTCGCGACCTCGCCGTGGACGTAGTCCTCGATCACCACCTGAACCCCGAGCTTGAGGTGATAGAACGTGGCGCCGACAAGCAGGATCGTCAGGGCGGCGACCACCGGCGAGCCGAGCCAGGCTGCGGCGGTCGCGTGATCGGCGCCGGTAATCCAGATGAGCGAGACCACGAACCACAGCGCCAGGGGAATCAGGGCCAGAGCGGTGAGGCGCTGGTGCCACCAATGTCCGGTGCCGGCGTTCGCCGAACCGAGGCCGCGCACGCGACCCAAGGGGGTGCGCAGGCTCATGCTCCACCTCGTACGGCATAGGCCAGGATCCAAGCGAGCAGCGTGAGCACCAGCGACAGCCCGACGACGGCCCAGCCCGAGGCATGCACGGCCTTGAGCTCGAAGCCGCGCCCCATGTCCCACATCAGGTGCCGGATGCCGTTGAGCAGGTGATAGAAGAGCGAGTAGCTGAAGCCGAGAAGGACGAGGCGCCCGAGCCAGGAGGCGAGGAACGATTGCGCGCTGGCAAAGGCTTCCGGGCCGGCTGCGGCGGCGACGAGCCACCAGGTCAGGAGCAGCGTACCGACCCCGAGCGCGAGTCCGGTAAGCCGGTGCAGTATCGACAGCATCGACGTGAGCTGCGGCCGATAGACCTGCAGGTGTGGCGACAGCGGCCGATTGACCACGGTCATGTCCCCCCTCGTGATCAGGGGGCAACCGCGATCCCGGTCCCGCCCCCGAAGTGGTCCCGATTTAAGACCGGGAACCCGCGCAAGTCAACGCACGCCCCTGTATGCGCGCGCAACCGCGCGCCGTGCGTGCGCTAGACTAGCGCCGGCCCGCGGGGCGCACCCAGGGGAGGAGGCGATTTGGAGGTCATAGCCGGACTGCTGCTGCTCCTGGTGCTGACGCGAGCGCTCGGCAGTATCGCCGCGCGACTCCATCTGCCGGCCGCCGCCGGTGAAATCACCGCCGGCATCGCACTTGCCGCCCTTCTCGGCCTCGGCCTCGCCAGCGCGCCGTTCGTCGGCCCGTTGTTCGGCGGCATCGCCGCCAGCCCGTGGCTCGAGCACGTCGCCGACGCCGGCATCTTCTTCCTCGTGCTCCTCGCCGGCGTCGAAATGAAGCCCGCGGAAATCGCCCAGCGGTCCGGGCGTACACTGGCCGTCGCCTGCGGCGGCGTGGCGGTGCCGCTGGCCGCCGGCGCGGCGCTGGCGTGGCTGGTGCTTCCGGAGTCGCCGGCCAAGCTGGTGCTGGTCCTACTCGTCGGCGTTACCCTGTCGATCTCCGCCATCCCCGAGTCGGTGAAGATACTGACCGAGTTCAGCCTGCTACATACGGCCGTCGGTGAAACGGTCGTCGCGGCGGCCGTCATCGACGACGTCCTCGGCCTGTTCCTGCTCGCGGTGCTCACCTCGGTGATCGCGACCGGCGGCGTGCCGGACACGGCGAGCCTGGCCCTGATGCTGGGCAAGGCGGCGCTCTTCTTCGCCATCACCGTTACCCTCGGCGTCCATGTCTATCCGCATGTCAGCCGCCGCATCCGGGCACTGCAGGTGGCGACGCTCGAGTTCAGCACCCTGATGGCGGTAGCGCTCGCCTACGGGCTGCTGGCCGAGCTCCTCGGCATGCACTGGATCATCGGAGCCTTCATGGCGGGCCTGTATTTCGAGCCGTCGCGGGTCGGCGCTCTGGCCTACAACGAGATGAAGCTGCTCGTCACGGGCATCACCGGCGGCTTCCTAGGGCCGCTGTTCTTCGCCTCTATCGGGCTCAGGGTCGAGCTCGATGCGGTGATCGCGGTACCGGTCTTCGTAGCATCGCTGATCGGCGTGGCGTTTATCGGCAAGGTGGTGGGCGCCGGTTTGCCCGCGCGCTGGGCCGGCCTCAGCGGGCGCGACGCGCTCTGCGTCGGGGTCGGCATGAACGCGCGCGGCGCGGTCGAGCTGGTGGTCATCAGCATCGCCTATGAAGCCGGCCTGTTCGCGCGCGCCGACCAGGGCGATCCGATCGTCGCGCACCTGTTCTCCGCGCTGGTGCTGATGGCCGTCCTCACCACGCTGATGACGCCGGTGCTCCTGCGCCTGATCCTCGGCCGCGACGCCGGCCGGCAACCGTGAACATCCTCGCCATCCAGTCCCACGTCGCCTACGGCCATGTCGGCCTCGGCGCCGGCCTGCTGCCGCTGTGGCGGCTCGGCCACGAGGTATGGCCGGTCGCCACCGTCGCCTACTCGAACCACCCCGCCTACGGGAGCTTCGAGGGCCGCGTGGCCGAGGACGCGGAGCTGGCGGCGCTCATTACCGGCGTCGCCGCGCGCGGCGCGCTGGCGGCGTGCGATGCGATGCTGTCGGGCTATCTCGGCTCGGGCGGCCAGGGCGCCGTCGTCCTCGATGCGGTCGCCCATGTGCGCAGCTCGAGCGTGAGCGCGCTCTATTGCTGCGATCCGGTCATGGCCCATGAGGGGCAGGGCTTTTTCGTCGCCCGCGAGATCGCCGAATTCATGCGCGCCGAGGCGGTGCCGGCAGCCGATATCGTGACGCCCAACCAGGTCGAGCTCGAGTACCTCAGCGGCCGGCGCATCGAGGGCCTCGAGGACGCACTCGCCGCGTGCCAGGCGGTTCGCGCCGCCGGACCCGGCCTCGTCGTCGTCACCTCGCTGGAGCCCGGGGACCACGCGCCCGGCGCCCTCGATACGCTGGCCGTGAGCGGACGCGGCGCCTGGCGCGTGAGGACGCCCCGGCTCGACGGCGAGCTCTACGGCGCCGGCGACCTCTTCGCCGCGCTGTTTCTCGGCAACTACCTGGTGCACCACGAGGTCGCGGATGCGCTATCGCGCGCGGTCTCGGGCACCTACGGCGTGCTCGCTGCGAGCGTCGCAGGCGGTGGCAGGGAGCTCGCCATCGTCGATGCCCAGGAGGAGATCGTTGCGCTAACCCGGCGCTTCACGGCCGAGCGCGTCGGCTAGGCGCGTCAGTGCAAGTAATTACCGATGGCGGTGGCCATGGCGGGTGCCGTCGTGCCGTGCGGGAATAGGGTGAGGAAGGCGCCGTCCGGGTCCATCAGGAAGGTGAGCGAGGAGTGCGTGACGAGATAGTCGTCGGCGCCCGCGTCCGCGGAGGTCACCACCTTGCCGCGGTGCACCCGGTAGGCGCGCACGGCGGCGCCCACTTGCGCTTGGCTTCCGCTGAGGCCGACGAGCCGGGGGTGGAAGTGGGCGACATAGTCGGCCAGGACTTCCGTGTCGCGCTCGGGATCGACGGTGATGAATAGCGGCTGAACCTGAGCCGCACGGGCGCCGAGCGCATCGAGCGCGGCGGCCATCGTGGTGAGCCCGGTGGGGCAGATGTCGGGGCAGTTGGTGTAGCCGAAGAACACCAGCATGAATCGGCCGTGGAAGTCGCGGTCGGTCCGCGGCGCCCCGGTATGATCGACGAGCGTGAAGGGGCCGCCGAAGCTGATCGGCCCGAGCGATGCGGGTAGCGGCGGCGGCGGCGCTGCCGCGTGGGCCGGGGCGCCGCCGGTCAGGGTGGCCACCATCGCGGCTACCAGGGCGAGCGGCAAGAGGGGTCGGAGCATCGAATCCGCCCGGAGGCGGACCTACTCTTCGGCCTTGAGACCGGGGATGCCGAACACCCCGTCCGCCTCGATCAGTGTCTTGACCGTTTCGTCATGGCGGAACCACTGGCCGGCCATCGCATCGCCGGCGTCGAGGTGGTGGTTGCGCGCCCAATCCTTGCCAAACCAGTTGGCGCGGCTCCACTTGCCGTCGGGCGCCAGGCGTTTGAACTGCAGGGCGAACACCGGCATCTGCGGGTCGTCGATCATCAGTCCATCGGCCACGACCCGCTTGCCGCAGAAGCTCACTAAGTCGTTCACGGCGCCGGCGAAGGGATCGTAATTCTTGACCGCAACGACCAGCTTGCCGTCGTCGCGCAAGAGCCCGAGCTGACGCTTGCCGGCGCCGCAGTCGGCCGGGCAGTCGCCGGTGAGCTCGCACAGGATGTCGACGACCTTGGCCTCGAAGCGCGCCTTGGATTCGTGCTCGATGTCCCAACTGTCGGCGGCGAGGGCCGGGCCGGAAAGGAGTGCGAAGGCGAGCAGGCTTGCGATAAGGCGCATGGCTCAGTCTCCGAACGGCTGAATGCCGTATTCCTCGTGGGTGAGGTTGACGATGCCCTGGTCGTCGGCAACCTTCGTGACGATCAGGTACTTCACCCCGTCGCGCTCGTAGAGGTCGCCATCGACGCTCACCTGATGGGTCTGGATCTTGATGATGCGCGGGTTGGCGACGTTGGTGTCGTCATCCTCGACCTTGAGCACGAGATAAACATTGTCGTCGGCGTCACGAATGCTGACCGGGATACCGCCGACCGCGCACCACACCGCGCATTGGTGGTGCGCCGTGCCGAGCGCGAACATGATCTCGGTGACGTAGCACCAGGTATCGATGATTTCGCCGGTGACCGTGATGCGCTTGGGCGCGGCACTGGTGCCCGTGGCCAGCGACGCAGCTAGCACGGTGGCCAGGAGAAGTCTCAACATCCTCGTTCACTCCCGCTGCAAGCCCGCCCCTGGCGAGCCCGACGCGGCGCCATTGTCAGCCGGCGTCGGCGCAAACACCAATCAACGGCGTTCACTCTCGCGTGAGCCGCAGTGGCTGCGGGCGCGCCTCAGGCCGCCTTCTCGAGGTAACGGTTGATGAGCGCTTCGGCGATCTGCACCGCGTTGAGCGCCGCCCCCTTGCGCAGGTTGTCCGACACCACCCACAGGCTGAGGCCATTCTTGACGCTCGAATCCTCGCGAATGCGGCTGACATAGGTCGCGTACTCGCCGACGCAATCGACGGGCGTCACATAGCCGCCGTCCTCACGCTTGTCGACGACCATCACGCCGGGCGCCTGGCGCAGGATTTCGCGGGCCGCGGCGGCGCGGAGCGGCTTGGCGAACTCGATGTTGACCGCCTCGGAATGGCCCACGAACACGGGCACCCGCACGCACGTCACGCTGAGCTTGATATCGGGATCGAGAATCTTCTTCGTCTCCCTGACGATCTTCGATTCCTCGCGGGTCGCGCCGTCCTTCTCGAACACGTCGATATGGGGGATGACATTGAAGGCGATCTGCTTGGTGAACTTGTCCGGCGCGATCGGATCGCTGACGAAGATCGCCTTGGTCTGGCTGAACAGCTCGTCCATCGCCGCGTTGCCGGCGCCCGACACCGACTGGTAGGTGGCGAGCACGACGCGCTTGATCTTGGCGGCATCGTGCAGCGGCTTGAGCGCGACGACGAGCTGCGCGGTCGAACAGTTGGGGTTGGCGATGATGCGGCGCTTGGCGTATTTGGCGAGCGCGGGCGCATTGACCTCCGGCACCACCAGCGGCACGTCGGGCTCCATGCGAAAGGTCGAGCTGTTGTCGATGACGACCGCGCCGGCCTTGGCGGCCCGCGGACCTTGGGCCTTCGCGACGGCGCCGCCGGCGGCGAACAGCGCGATGTCGATGCCGGCGAAATCGAAGCCCTCGAGGGTGCGCACCTTGAGCGTCTTCTCGCCCAGGCCGACCTCCTTGCCGAGCGAGCGGCTCGACGCGAGCGCGACCACCTCGTCGGCGGGAAACTCGCGCTCGGCGAGGATATTGATTATCTCGCGCCCCACGGCCCCCGTGGCCCCCACCACCGCAACCCTATAACCCATTTTCGCATCCACTCCTGTGATATCGTCAAACGAGCGACGATGGCTCAGAGATATCGTTGGCGAGGGTAGGGATCAAGCGCCTCGTGGCCACCCGATCGAGGTGAGAAACGCGTCGAACTCGGGCTCCACGATACGCGCTCTCCTGAGGTGCTCCAGGGTGAGCGTCTTCTCGTAGCCGATGGCGTCAATTCCTTTTTCGTAGTTGGGCCATACCGAGCGCAACAGAATCTCCGCGGCAGCCACGTTAGGGGGTTGTCGTGTTTCCTGACCCGGAAAATGCCGAACCAGGAAACCTTCGTGGGTTGGACTCTGAAAGATGAGCCGGACGTTATTGCTCGCCGCAAGCTGCCGAGCGCTACTGTCCCGTGTCGGGTTACTTCCGAGAAGGTCGTTGTCGAGCAGAATGGCGCGATGGTCGTACTTCCTTCCGGAGCGCCTGGCCTGCCGGAGCTTTCCGACGGCGCTCTCTACAACGTCCAAAGGGTCTCCGCCGCGCAGGTTTTCCGCTCTTATCGCTACCGCAACGCCGCGGCGGCCCGCGAGCCGGTTGAGCCAGTTTCCGTATCCATGTTCACTCAGACCCTCACAGCCAAGAAACACGACCCGTTTTCTTGGTATGTGGGGCGCGCGTCGCGGCACCGAAAATCACGCGGGACGAGGTACCGCGCCGTAGGCGCCGGCGAGGTATTTGGCGTAAATGTTCTCATCACGCCGCACACCCTTCACGTCGGCCAAGCCGTATAGATGGGTCTTGCCCGCTTCATCTTTCTCGGCGAAATAAACTTCCTCCTTCACCAAGTGCTCAAGCAATGTCGCATTGTGACTAGCCATGACGAGTTGGGCGGCGTGCGGGTTTGTTTTCGAATCTTGGAATAGGCCAACAATTTCGGGAAGTAGGTTGGAATGAATGTCGTTGTCGAGCTCATCGAGGACGGCAACGCCGCCAACCTTGAGCACGTAGTAGAGGCGCGGAAACTCGCTGTAAATACGCTGCGTCCCCTGCGATTCGGTTTCGAGCATGATTGGCATGTCCAGGCCCGGGTGGTGAAAGCGTGGCTGCTGACCTTGACTAGTCTGTTCCACGGTTACGCGCTCGATTCCCAAGTCGAACTTTGCGATAATGCGGGCTAATCCTTCCAGGGCGTCAGAATCTTTAGAATAGTAGTTGGTCGCGATCTCAGGTGGCAGCTCCAATTTGTCGAGAGGCCCGACGTTCGTTTGGATGGCCTCAAGGCCCTTAAACAGTTTCATGGAAAAATCATGATTGAATTGGGCCAACGTGGATATGACGCTCGCGGTGCTTCTTATTTTTCCTCTGACGGGGTCTCGCTTGGGAAGCCGGAAGTCGGGCGCCGCATCGACCTTATCTTTGCGCCGGCGGAATAGATAACGCCGCCGTCCGCCGGCGGGGCGATAGGACAGGTCTTCCCGCGCAATCGTGCGCCTCCCATCCGTTATCTGCAGCTCGTAGTAGAAGGCAGCCCGTTGTGGCCAATCGAGTAGCGCACCGTCGAGTTCGACGCTCAGAAAGGTCGGCTTGTGGTTCCATTCTTGGCTAAGGAACGGCAGGTAGGGAAGCTGTTGGTCCGGACCCCAAGAGGCGGACTCGCGTGCGAATCGAACCAGAAAGTTGATTGGCCGTAGCACGTTGGTCTTGCCCGACGCGTTGGCGCCGAAGAGAGCAATGACCTTCGGGTAGCGCTCCGGGGACGACGGTATCGGCTGGGCGAATCGGCCGTCAGGGTCGGTCGCGTTGCGGGCGACCGAAAAATCCAGCTCCTGGCGGTCGGCGATAGAGTAGAAGTTCTCCATCGCCAGTTTTCGCAGCACTTACGGTCTCCTTTGGCGAACTATCGTCAAAGTAGGCGATTGAAACCCCTTTCGTCAACGGGAAGTTGGCCTGGCCGCATCATTATCCGGCCCGCGCATCCAGCGCCGAGAGGAGGGCGGCGCCCATGGCCTCGGTCGAGGCCCGCTCCTTGCCATCCTGTATGATGTCGGCGGTCCGGATGCCCTGGCCGAGGACGTCGGCGACCGAGTTTTCGATCAGGCGCGCCTCGGCGTCAAGGTCGAACGAGTAGCGCAGCATCATCGCTAGACTGAGGATGCAGGCGAGCGGGTTGGCGATGCCCTGGCCGGCGATGTCGGGGGCGCTGCCATGCACCGGCTCGTATAGCGCCTTGCGGCGCCCGGTCGCGTCCGCGGCACCCAACGAGGCCGAGGGCAGCATGCCGAGCGAGCCGGTGAGCATGGAGGCGCAGTCGGACAGGATGTCGCCGAACAAATTGTCGGTGACGATGACGTCGAACTGCTTGGGCGCGCGCACCAGCTGCATGGCGCAGTTATCCGCGTACATGTGCGACAGCTCGATGTCCGGATAGTCGAGACCGTGGATGCGCTCGACCTCCTGGCGCCACAGCAGGCCGCTCTCCATGACGTTGGCCTTGTCGACCGAGCACAGCCGGCCGCTCCGCTTGCCCGCGAGGTCGAAGGCGACGCGCGCGACGCGCGCGATCTCGGGCGTCGTGTAGACCTGGGTATTGACGCCGCGTCGGGTGCCGTCGGGCAAAGTCTCGATGCCGCGCGGCTCACCGAAATAGACGCCGCCGGTGAGCTCGCGCACGATCATGAGGTCGAGCCCGGCGACGATCTCGCTCTTGAGCGTCGAGGCCTCGGCCAACGCCTCGAACACGATGGCCGGGCGCAGGTTGGCGAACAGCCCCATCTCCTTGCGCAGCCGCAACAGGCCGCGCTCGGGCTGGTCGTCGAAGTCGAGCTGCTCCCAGCGCGGCCCGCCGACGGCGCCGAACAGCACCGCGTCCGCGGCCATCGCCGTGGCTAGTGTCGCCTCGGTAAGCGCCGTCCCGTGGGCATCGTAGGAGGCACCGCCGACGAGGCCCTCCTCGAGCTCCAAGTCGAGCGCGCGGCGCGCCGCGAGCCAGTCGATGACGCGCCTGACCTCGCCCATCACCTCGGGCCCGATGCCGTCGCCCGGCAGCAAAAGCAGCTTCTTGTTGGCCGTCATCCTTCACCCCGCATGGCCGTGCTCATACCGCTCTGAGCACCCTATCGATGACCTCGAACGCCCAGTCCACCTGTTCGCGCTCGATCACCAGCGGTGGCGCGAAGCGCAGCGTGTTCTCGTGCGTCTCCTTGCACAGCAGGCCCGCGCTCCTGAACGCCTCGCTCACGCGCCGGGCGCCGCCGACATCGGCACGGAACTCGAGCGCGATCATGAGCCCGCGGCCGCGCACGTCGCGTACCTGATTGGTGCGGAGCTTGGCGAGCTCGGCCGGGAAATAGGCGCCCTGCTGCGCCGCGTTGTCGATCAGCCCCTCCTCGACCAGCACTCGCAGCGCCGCCCGCGCCACAGCGCAGGCGAGCGGGTTGCCGCCGAACGTGCTGCCGTGCTCGCCCGGCTTGAGAACGCCCAGGACCTCGGTATTGGAGAGGACCGCGGACATCGGGTAGAAGCCGCCCGACAGCGCCTTGCCGACCAGGGTGACGTCGGCCTCGATGCCGTCGTGCTCCTCGGCGAACAGCTTGCCGGTACGCCCGAGGCCGGTCTGGATGGCCGTCTCCACGGCCTCGGCGCCGCTGTTCATGGGCAGCACCTTGTGCGAGCGGGTGAGCGCGCAGATCTCCTCATAGAACAACGGCAGCTGGTCGTTGCGAAAGGCGCGCGAGGTCAGCGGCAGGCGGCTCGCCTGCTCGATCAGGGCGGCGCGGATCTTGGGGTGTCCGTGTCCCTGATTGACCGCCGAGTAGGCGGACAGGCAATCCATGTAGCGATTGCCGTCGAGGTCCCATACCCAGACGCCCTCGCCGCGCACCAGGACCACGTCGAGGGGATGATAGTTGTGCGCGCCGAGCCGCGATTCGATCTCGATGAGTTCGTCGGCCGAGCGCTGCGTCTGCGTCATTCCGTGCTTCCCGCGCTAGAGGGTGAAGCGATGGCGGCTCAGGATCTGTTCGCCGAACAGGCTCTCGACGAGCTCGACCACGAGACGCGCGGTCCGGTTGTCGTCGTCGTAGGCGGGGTTGAGCTCCATGATATCGAGCGATCCCATGAGGCCGGAATCGTAAATCATCTCCATGCAGAGTTGGGCCTCGCGGTAGGTCGGCCCGCCCGCCACCGTCGTCGCAACGCCCAGCGCGATCGAGCGATCGAGAAAATCGACATCGAAGCTGACGTGAACGTGGCCGCCCATTCCGGCCAGGCGGCCGAGGACGCCATCCATGATCTTGCGCATGCCGCGCTCGTCGATCAGCCGCATGTCGTTGACCTCGAGCCCGCTCTCGATCACCAGGGCCTTCTCGGCATGGTCGACCGAGCGCACGCCGAGTTGAATGATCCGCGCAGCCTCGATGATCGGCTGCGCCGGGCCGAGCGTGGTCAGCGGCGCCGGCCCGGCGCCGGTGAGGACCGCAACGGGCATGCCGTGGAGGTTGCCCGACAGCGTGGTGGCGGGCGTGTTGAAATCGGCGTGGGCATCGAGCCACAGGACCGACAGCGGCACCTCGCGCTCGGCGCAATACGCGGCGATGCCGGCGACCGAGCCGATCGCGAGCGAATGGTCTCCGCCGAGCAGGATCGGGAAACGCCCCTGGCGCAAGGCCCCCTGAACGGCACCGCGGACCGACCGACACCATTGGGTGACCTCCTCGAGATGGCGGTAGCCCTCGATCACGCCCTCGCCGTTGGGGTTCGACGGGCCCGAAAGGTTGCCGAGGTCGAGCACCCGGCGGCCGAGCCGACCGAGCGCGACTTCGATCCCTGCGACGCGCATCGCTTCGGGCCCCATCGACCCGCCTCGCGCCCCGGCGCCGACGTCGGTCGGCGCCCCGATCAGGGCGATCGCCCGGTCGCTCGACTCCTCGGACCGCGTCATTTCCGTCTTCCTACCCGCCCCGAGCGCGTTCACCTCGGCTCATGTGTTGGCCGGAGTAATGGGTGCGGGCCACGTCCCGCGCAAACGCTAGGGTCGGCGCCGCTAGCCGTAGAGCCAGGGCTGGGCCGTCTTCTGGGTGGCCTCGAAGGCATCGATGGCGCTGGCGCGCTCGAGCGTGAGGGCGATGTCGTCGAGGCCGTTGAGCAGGCAATGCTTGCGGAAGGGCTCGACATCGAACGCGATGGTGCTGCCGTCGGCGCGCGTTATGCGCTGGGCCTCGAGATCGACGGCGAGTTCGTCGCCGCGCTCGGCGTCGGCCATCAGCGCGTCGACCTCGGCCTGCGCCAGCGTGATCGGCAGGATGCCGTTCTTGAAGCAGTTGTTGTAGAAGATGTCGGCAAAGCTCGGCGCGATGATGCAGCGGATGCCGAAGTCGAGGAACGCCCATGGCGCATGCTCGCGGCTCGACCCGCAGCCGAAATTCTCACCCCCCACCATCAGGTGCGCGCCGCGCCACGGCTCGCGGTTGAGCACGAAATCGGCGCGCTCGCGCCCTTCCGGGTCTTGCCGCAGGTCATGGAGCAGGAACTGCCCGAGGCCGGTGCGCTTGATCGTCTTGAGGAATTGCTTGGGAATAATCTTGTCGGTGTCGAGGTTGACGATCGGCAACGGCGCGGCGATCCCCGACAAGGCGGTGAACTTTTCCATCTCGCGCTCTCCTCAGCCGAGCTCGCGGACGTCGACGAGGCGGCCCTTGACAGCCGCGGCAGCAGCCATGGTCGGGCTCACCAGATGGGTGCGTCCGCCCTGGCCTTGGCGCCCCTCGAAGTTGCGGTTCGATGTCGAGGCGCAGCGCTCGCCGGGCTCCAGCCTGTCGGCATTCATGGCCAGGCACATGGAGCATCCGGGCTCGCGCCACTCGAACCCGGCCTCGGTGAACACCCGGTCCAGGCCCTCCTCTTCGGCCTGCTGCTTGATCAGGCCCGATCCCGGCACCACCATGGCGCCGACGCTCGCGGCCACCTTGCGCCCGCGGACGACGGCGGCCGCCGCCCTCAGGTCCTCGATCCGGCCGTTGGTGCACGAGCCGATGAAGACCCGGTCGATCGCGATCTCCTGCAGCGGCGTGCCTGCGGCCAGCCCCATGTAGGAGAGCGCGCGCTCGAGCGCCGCGCGCCGCGCCGGGTCGGCGGCCTCGGTCGGATCGGGCACGCGCCCGGTGATCGGCAAGACGGCATCCGGCGTCGTACCCCAGGTCACCTGTGGCGCGATCGCGGCGGCGTCGAGGCGCACCTCCTTGTCGTAGGCGGCACCTTCGTCCGACGGCAGCGTGCGCCACGCCGCCACGGCCTGAGTCCAGGCCTCTCCTTGGGGCGCCCGGGGGCGCCCCTCGAGGTAGGCGTAGGTCTTCTCGTCGGGCGCCACCAGCCCGGCCCGCGCGCCCGCTTCGATCGACATGTTGCACACCGTCATCCGCGCCTCCATATCGAGCGCGCGGATAGCCTCGCCGGCGTACTCGATCGTGTGGCCGGTGCCGCCGGCGATGCCGATCTCGCCGATGATGGCCAGGATCACGTCCTTGGCGGAGACGCCGAAGGGCAGGGCGCCGTCCACCGTGATGCGCATGTTGGCGGGGCGCTTGAGGATCAGCGTCTGGGTCGCGAGCACGTGCTCGACCTCCGAGGTGCCGATGCCCATGGCGAAGGCGCCGAAGGCGCCGTGGGTGGCGGTGTGGCTGTCGCCGCAGACGATGGTCGTGCCGGGCAGGGTGAAGCCCTGCTCGGGGCCGATGATGTGGACGATGCCTTGGCGCACGTCGTCCATGGCGAACAGCTCGACGCCGAAGGCGGTGCAGTTCTCGGTCAGCGTTTCGACCTGGAGCCGCGACGCGGCATCGGCGATGCCGCGCGCGCGGTCGGTCGTCGGCACGTTGTGGTCGGCGACCGCGAGCGTCGCATCGGGGCGGCGCACGGCGCGCCCGGCGGCGCGCAGTCCCTCGAAGGCCTGCGGGCTCGTCACCTCGTGTACCAGGTGACGGTCGATATAGAGCAGCGCGGTCCCGTCCTTTTGGGTATCGACCAGGTGGGAGTCCCAGATCTTGTCGAACAGCGTGCGTGGCTTGGCCATGGCACCCTCTCTATCGCCGCGCGCGGGCGCGCTACTTGCGGCCCTCGCCGGCGACGCGCCGCTCCTGCTTCTCGGCGATGCGCGCGCGCTTCCCGGTGAGGCCCCGCAGGTAGTAGAGCTTGGCCCGGCGGACGGCGCCGCGGCGCATCACCTCGATCTTGGCGATCTGCGGCGAGTGCAGCGGAAAGATGCGCTCCACGCCCTCGCCGTAGGAGATCTTGCGTACGGTGAACGCCGAGTTCAGGCCGCGGTTCTTGCGCGCGATACACACGCCCTCGAACACCTGGACCCGTTCGCGCACTCCCTCGACCACGCGTACGCTGACCCGCAACGTATCGCCGGGGGCGAACTCCGGCACCGGCCGCGCCTCGGTGAGCCTAGCGGTCTGCTCGCGCTCGAGTTCCTCGATCATGTTCATGGCTCACTCCCCGCCTTCTTGCCTGGCCTTCCGTCGCGCCGCGTAGCGTGCCCACAGGTCGGGCCTGCGCGCTTGTGTCATTCGTTCCGCCGCCGCCAACCGCCATTCCCGGATACGCTCGTGATGTCCCGACAGCAGCTCCGGCGGTACTTCCCGGCCGTGCCACGACCGCGGCCGGGTGTAGTGTGGGTACTCGAGAAGTCCGTCCTCGAAACTCTCGTCGATCAGTCCGTTCGCATCGCCAATGACGCCCGGCAGCCACCGCACCACCGCATCGATCAACGCCAGCGCGGCCGGCTCGCCGCTCGACAGGACGAAATCGCCGAGGCTGATTTCCTCGACCCGCAACTCTTCGAGCGCCCGTTCGTCGACGCCCTCGTAACGCCCGCAGATGAGGATCACACCAGCCCCAGCGGCAAGCTCGCGCACCCGCGCCTGATCGAGCGGCCGGCCGCGCGGCCCGAGATACACGAGCGGCACGGGAGCGCTCCCGCCGGCTCCGGCACGGGCCCCCTCGACCGCCGCGGCGAGCACATCGGCCCGCATTACCATGCCTGGCCCGCCACCGAACGGCGCCTCGTCCACGGTGCGGTGTTTATCGCGTGCGTAGTCGCGAATGTCCACTGTTTCGAGCCGCCACAGCCCCTGTTCCAGCGCTTTTCCCGCCAGCGAATAGCCGAGCGGCCCGGGGAACATCGACGGGTACAGGGTCAGCACCCAGACCGTCCACGGGGCCGCCTCGGCCTCTTGCCGGCGCGACACGCTAGCCCTCCGGGACTTCGTCGAGGAGCCCGCCCGGTGGGCGCACGACGATGCGGCCTGCTTCGGTGTCGACCACCGGCACGACCTCGCGGGTGAACGGCAGCAGGACCGCGCCGCCGGCATCGAGCGCTACGTCCAGGATGTCGCCGCCGCCGAAGTCGCTCACGCCCGCCACCCGGCCGAGTGGGCTTCCATCGTCGCGCTCGACGCGCAGGCCGATAAGATCGCCGTGGTAGAACTCGTTCTCGCCCGCCTCGGGAAGGGCGGCGCGGGTGACGTAGAGCCGGGTGCCGGCGAGCTCGACGGCACTGTCGCGATCGCCGATGCCGAGGATGGAGGCGCGCACGCCACGCTTGCCGACCGTCTTGACGCTGAGTTCGAAGCGGCGGGAGCCGGCCTCGTCCTCGGGGCGGCCATAGGCGGCGACGTCTTCGGGCCGCGCCGTATAGCTCGTGATCTTCACGTCACCGCGGATGCCGTGGGCGCCGGTGATGACGCCGACGCACACCCGGCTATCCTGCGCGGCCTTCCTGCCCGGCGCCGGCCCGGCGCCCAGCGCCTCGCTCACGCCGCCGTCGCGGCTCCTAAGACTTGGCCTCTTCATCCGGTGCCGGCGCCTCTGGCGCCTCCTCCACTGGCGCTTCCTCCGAAGCCGCGCCCGGTTCCGGCTCCGGCTCCGGCGCCTCGGACTCCGGTTCGGGTTCGGCCGCCTCAGGCGCAGCCTCCGGCTCTGGCTCGGGCGCCGCTTGAGCTTCCTCCGCGGCGGGCTCCTCTACCGCCTCTGGCTCGGGAGGCGGCGCCTCGGCCGCGGCCTTCGCCGCCTCCTCGCGCGCCTTCTCGCGCTCGACCGTCTTGGGCCGCGGCTTGGCCTTGTTCGGGTTGTTGCGCGCCGCCGGCATCGGGATGATCTCGGCGTGACCGAGGAAGCGGGCGACGCGATCCGTCGGCGTCGCCCCGTTGTCGAGCCAGTACTTCACGCGCTCGGGCTTCAGCGTCACGCGGGTCGGGTGGTCCTTCGGCAACAGCGGATTGTAGGTGCCGATGCGCTCGATATAGCGGCCGTCGCGGGGGGCGCGCGCGTCGGCGATGACGATGCGGTAGAAGGGGCGCTTCTTGGCGCCGCCGCGGGAGAGACGAATTTTCAAGGGCATGTGTGGGTCCGCACTTATGAGGGATTTCAGCGAAGGCCCGGCAGGATGCCGGAAAGGCCGTGGCGGCTCAGCCCCTTGGGGCCGAGCTTGCCGACCCTCTTCATGACCGAAGCCATCTGCTTGTGCTGCTTGAGGAGCCGGTTGACGTCTTGGACGCTGGTGCCCGAGCCGGCGGCGATGCGGCGTTTGCGCGAGGCTCCGAGGAGCTTCGCGTTGCGCCGCTCGACACCGGTCATGGACTGGATGATCGCCTCCTGGCGCGTCAGCATGCGCGGATCGATCTGCGCCTCGGCGAGCTGCTTCTTCATCTTACCGGCACCGGGGAGGAGGCCCATCAGGCCCTCGGCGCCGCCCAATCTGCGCATCTGTCGGAGCTGGCCCGCCAGGTCCTCGAGGTCGAACGCGCCCTTGCGCAACTTGGCCTCGAGCTTGGCCGCGTCCTCGTGGTCGATGGTCTCGGCGGCCTTCTCGACGAGCGAGACCACATCGCCCATGCCGAGAATGCGTTGGGCCACCCGCTCGGGGTGAAACACCTCGAGGGCGTCGAGCTTCTCGCCGGTGCCGACGAACTTGATCGCGCACCCGGTGACGGCCCGCATGCTCAGCGCCGCGCCGCCGCGCGCGTCACCATCGACGCGCGTGAGCAGGACGCCGGTGACGCCGAGGCGGGTGGCGAAGCGCTCGGCGATACGTACCGCGTCCTGGCCGGTGAGCGCATCGGCGACGAGCAGGACCTCGGCCGGGCCGACGGCATCGCGCACCGCCGCCGCCTCGGCCATCGACGCTTCGTCGATGTGGAGCCGCCCGGCCGTATCGAGCACCACGACATCGAACCCCTGCAGGCGCCCGGCCTGCACGGCGCGGCGCGCGATGTCGACGGGCATCTGGCCGGCGACGATCGGCAGGGTGGCGATATCGGCCTGCTCGCCGAGGACGCGGAGCTGCTCCTGGGCCGCCGGCCGGTGGACGTCGAGCGAGGCGAGCAGCACCTTCTTCTTGTCGTCGGTCTTGAGCCGGAGCGCGACCTTGGCCGCGCTCGTGGTCTTGCCCGAGCCCTGCAGCCCGACCATCAGGATCGGCACCGGCGGCGTCGCCTGGAGGTTGAGCTCGGCGGTGTCCGACCCAAGTAGTGCTGCGAGGTGGTCGTGGACGATCTTGACCACCATCTGCGCCGGCGTGACGCTACGCAGCACCTCCTGGCCGACGGCACGCTCGCGCACCTCGGCGATGAAGTCCTTAACCACCGGGAGTGCCGCGTCGGCCTCGAGTAGCGCGATACGGACCTCGCGCAGGGCCGCATCGACATCGCCCTCGCTCAGCGACCCACGGCGCTTGAGCCCCTCGAAGATGCCGCCCAGGCGATCGGTCAGGCTATCGAACATTCACGTCCCTTTGCACATCCTCTTACCAAAGCACTAGCGCGCCAGTGCGCGAATCCTCGCGGACTGACGGGTAACCGGCGCGAGCCGGCGAACCCTCAATGGGCCAGAGAGCGCGCGCACCCTAGCGCTGCGGCGCGAACCCCGTCAAGCGCCCACGATTGGCGGCATGCAGCGACATTGGCTAGGCTGGCGACCTCCGCCATGGCCCAACCATCGAGGACACCGCAAGCCGAGGGTCCCGCGCTCGCCGCGGCGCGTGCGCGCGCGCGTCGCATCGGCTTCGCCGTGGGGATCGCGGCGTGCGCGGTGATGCTCGCCCTGCCTGAGCCCGCGAACATGAGCGCACAGGCCTGGGCGACCGCGGCCGTCGCGGTCCTGATGGCGAGCTGGTGGGCGAGCGAGGCGCTGCCGGTGGCGGTCACGGCCCTGCTGCCGCTGATCCTGTTCCCGACGCTCGGCCTGTCCACCATCGACGAGGCGGCGGTGCCCTACGTCAACCCCCTCATCTTCCTGTTCTTGGGCGGCTTTCTCATTGCGCTGGCAATGCAGCGCGCGAACCTGCACCGGCGGCTTGCGCTCGCGCTGATCGCGCGCGTCGGTACGCGCCCCGAAGCCACCATCGCCGGTTTCATGGGGGCGACCGCCTTCCTCAGCATGTGGGTCAGCAACACCGCGACGACCATGATGATGCTGCCGATCGCGCTTTCGGTGGCCGGCGTCGTCGGTAGCGGCGGCAACTTCGTCGTCGCGCTGCTGTTGGGTGTTGCCTACGCCGCCAACATCGGCGGTCTCGGCACCCTGATCGGCACGCCGCCCAACGCGCTGCTCGCCGCCTACATGGCGGCGAGCCACGGCGTCGAAATCGGTTTTGCCGAGTGGATGGTGTTGGGTGTACCGCTCGTCGTCGTGTTTCTGCCGCTCGCCTGGGTGGTGCTCGTTCGCCTCTACCCGATTGACGCAACGGGCGGCGTCGGTGGGGAAGGCGCGATCGCGGCCGAGCGCGCAGCGATGGGCCCGATGTCGCCGGCCGAGAAGCGGGTGGCGGCGATCTTCGTGGCCGTCGCGGCGCTGTGGGTGGGACGGCCGTGGCTCGCCGGCCTGCCCGGGCTCGGTGGCCTGTCCGACACCGGCATCGCCCTCGCTGGCGGCCTCGCGACCTTCGTCGTGCCGGCCGGTCGGGGCCGCGGCCGCCTCATGGACTGGGCCGGCGCGCGGGCCTTGCCGTGGGAGGTGCTCCTGCTGTTCGGTGGCGGCCTCAGCCTGGCCGCGCAGATCACGCGCAGCGGCCTCGCCGACTGGTTGGGCGCCTTCCTCGCCGGGTTCGGGGCGTGGCCGCTCGTCGCCCTGATCGCCGCCGTCGCCGCCCTCATCCTGTTCCTCACCGAGCTCACGAGCAACACCGCGACCACCGCCGCCTTCCTGCCCGTCGTGGCAGCACTCGCCGGCGCCGCCGGGCACCCGGTGCTCGCACTCGCGGCGCCGGCGGCGATCGCCGCCAGTTGCGCCTTCATGCTGCCGGTGGCGACGCCGCCCAACGCCATCGTCTTCGGCTCGGGTAAGGTCCGCATCGGGCAGATGGTCCGCGCCGGCATCGTCCTCAACCTGTCGGGCATCGTCATCGTCACGGTGCTCGTATACCTGCTGGCGCCCCTCCTGTAGGCGCTGTGGGGCACCGTCAAAGCGGTGGACGCGGCGGTGAGCGCGACCCTATAACCGCGCCATGGCCCCGGTTCCCTTCGTCAAGATGCACGGGCTCGGCAACGACTTCGTCGTCGTCGACGCCCGCGCGACACCCTTCGTCGTGAGCAACGGCGCCGCACGGGCGATCGCCGACCGCCGCGCCGGCATCGGCTGCGACCAGCTGATCACGCTCGAAGTCTCGACCCGGGCCGATGCCTTCATGCGCGTCCACAACGCCGACGGCGGCGAGGTCGCGGCGTGCGGCAACGGTACACGCTGCGTCGCAAAGCTCCTGATGGCGGAAAGCGGGCGCGACGAGGTCACCATAGAGACCCGCGCCGGGCTGCTCCAGGCGAGCGACCGCGGCGGCTTGATCACCGTGGACATGGGGCCGCCGCGGCTCGGCTGGCGCGAGATCCCGCTCGCCCGTGAGAGCGACACCCTGCATCTCGACCTCGAGACGGCCGCGGCCTCCGGGCTCGGCCAGGCGGTCGGCGTCAATGTCGGCAATCCCCATGCGGTGTTCTTCGTTGCCGATGCCGACGCGGTCGATCTCGCGGCGATCGGCCCGGCGCTCGAGCATGACCCGCTGTTCCCCGAGCGCGCCAACGTCAGTGTCGCCACCGTGCGTGCGCCCGATTCGCTGCGCCTCAGGGTGTGGGAGCGCGGCGCCGGCATCACACGGGCCTGCGGCACCGCGGCCTGCGCAGCGCTCGTTGCGGCGAGCGAGCGCGGCCTGCTCGCGCGCGCCGCCGAGATCGTCGTCGACGGCGGAACGCTCGGGGTCGCGTGGCGCGAGGATGGGCACGTGCTCCTCACTGGTCCGGCGGCCACGAGTTTCTCAGGCAGCTTCGATGCGGCCCTCATCGAGGAGGCCCACGCATGAGCGAGGCGCCGCGCGGCCCCGAAATCATCACCTTCGGCTGCCGGCTCAATGCGTTCGAATCGGAGGTCATACGCGGCCACGCAGCGTGCGCGGGCCTCGCGGGCGCGGTCATCGTCAACACCTGCGCGGTCACGGGCGAGGCCGCGCGCCAGGCGCGCCAGGCGATCCGGCGCGCGCACCGCGATCGGCCGGACGCCCCGATCATCGTCACCGGATGCGCAGCCCAGCTCGAGCCCGACGCCTTCGCCGCGCTGCCAGGCGTTGCGCGCGTGCTCGGCAACGCCGACAAGCTCGATCCAGCGAGCTATACGGCGGGGGCCGCGCCGCGGCGCGTCAGCGACATCATGGCCGTGCGCGAGACCGCGGGCCATCTCATCACCGGGTTCGCGGGCCGCTCCCGCGCCTTCGTTCAGATACAGAACGGCTGCGACCATCGCTGCACCTTCTGCATCATCCCCTTCGCCCGCGGGCCGAGCCGTAGCGTCGCGCCCGGCGCGGTGGTCGAGCAGGTGCGCGGCCTCGTCGAGCAGGGCTTTGCCGAGATCGTGCTGACCGGCGTCGACATCGGCGCCTACGGCCAGGAGATAGCCGGCCGGCCGGCTCTCGGCGGCCTTGTGGGCGAGGTGCTCCGGCGGGTCCCCGAGCTCGCGCGGTTGCGGCTGTCCTCGATCGATCCCATCGAGGTCGATGAGGAGCTGGTCGCGCTCTTCGCCCACGAGCCGCGCCTGATGCCGCACCTCCATCTGAGCCTGCAGGCCGGCGACGACGTCATCCTCAAGCGCATGAAGCGGCGCCACCTGCGCGCCGATGCGATCGCGCTGTGCGCGCGGCTACGGCGGGTGCGCCCTGACATGGTGTTCGGCGCCGACCTGATCGCCGGGTTCCCGACAGAGACCGAGGCGATGTTCGCCCGCACCCTCGATGTCGTCGAGGCCTGCGGCCTCACCTACCTCCACGTGTTCCCCTACTCAGTACGCACCGGCACCGCCGCCGCGCGCATGCCGCAGCTTCCTGTGGGCGTGCGCAAGGAGCGCGGCGGGCGGCTGCGCGAGGCCGGCGCCGCGGCCCTCGCCGGCTTCCTGGCGACGCGCGTGGGTCGATCCGCCGAGGTGCTGATCGAGAAGGATCGCCTCGGGCGGACGGAGCATTTCGCGCCGCTGGTGCTCGATGCCGAGGGGCCCGCGCCGGCCCCCGGTACCGTGGTCACCGCCATGGCCACCGGCGTTGCCGAGGGCGCGCTCGTCGGCCGCATCGCCGCATGAGCGAGCCCGGCGCGGGCGACGCGCACGGCTGGCTCGGCCGCCTGCGTGCGGGCCTCGCGCGTTCGAGCCGCACCCTCGGCGAGGGCATCGCTGGCGTTCTAAGCCGGCAACGCCTCGACGGACGCGCGCTCGAGGAGATCGAGGAGCTCCTGATCGCCGCCGACCTCGGCGTCGCGGCCGCGGCCGCGGTGACGCAGCGAATCGCGCGCACCCGCGTCGAAAGCGACGGCGCCGACCAAGTGCGCGCGGCGCTCGCGGAGGAAGTGGCCGCGATCCTCGAGCCGGTGGCGCGGCCGCTCAACATCGATGCCGGCCACAAGCCCCACGTCATCCTCGTCGCCGGGGTCAACGGCACCGGCAAGACCACGACCATCGGCAAGCTCGCGCATCGTTTCCGCGGCCAGGGCCTGCACGTCGTGCTGGCGGCCGCGGACACCTTTCGCGCCGCCGCCATCGACCAGCTCAAGATCTGGGGCGAGCGTGCTGGTGCCGAGGTGGTCGCCCGGGCGCCAGGGTCGGACTCGGCCGGCCTCGCCTTCGAGGCCCTGCAGAGGGCGGGGGTCGAGGGCGCCGACGTGCTGCTGATCGACACCGCCGGACGGTTGCAAAACAAGGCGCACCTGATGGACGAGCTGGCCAAGATCGTGCGCGTGGTGCGCAAGCTCGACGCGAGCGCGCCGCACAGCTCGCTTCTGGTGCTCGACGCCACCACCGGCCAGAACGCGCACAGCCAGGTCGAGACCTTCCGCGACGTCTGCGAGGTCACGGGCCTCGTCATGACCAAGCTCGACGGCACCGCCAAGGGCGGCGTGCTGGTCGCGCTGGCGAGCCGCTTCGGCCTGCCCGTGCACGCCATCGGCGTCGGCGAGGGGATCGACGACCTGCAGCCCTTCGAGGCGCGCGCCTTCGCCCGCGCCCTCGCCGGCCTCGAGGACTAGAGCGCGTTTTCGCAAAGGGTCGGCGTGCCGGGCGCCGGTGCGGCGCCACGGTGCAGCCCTGAGACCCATGACCTGGGTGCAGAGCAGCTCCGTAGCACAAGATATAGACATTATGCGATGCGCAACGTATCATGCGCATCACGATAGGACACCGAACGTATCAATGAGTGATCAGGCCCGCGGTTGTTCGGGTTGATAGAACGAGGGCATCGAGAGCGCCGGGAGAACGGAATGATCGGGCGCACGCGGATGCGCCGCGAGCAGGAGCAACGATGGCAAACGATGAGTTTCTAATAAAATTCGTGGTGGATACGCCGCGCCTCGGCGCGGACTTGGACCGGGCGCACAAGATGGTCGCCCAGGCGGTCGAGAAGATCAAGGCGCCGCTGGCGCCCCTGCGCGAAAGCCTGGCGGGTCTGCGCCAGGGCCTCGCCGGCCTCAAGCTGCCGGGCCGCAAGGCGGAAACGGCGGACGCCCCCGGTGGCGCTACGGGCAACGCGCACGTTCCTCGGATCCCGACGGAGGGTTTGGAGGCGGCGCGCGAGTCCCTGCGCGAGTCCCTGAAGGGCCTGCGGCGGGACACCGAGGCGGTGTACGAGCCCCTGCGCGAGACCCTGAAGGGCGTACAGGTGGACACCACGGCGGCGAGCGTGGCCTTTCGCAAGCTCCAAGAGGATATCGACAAATCCATGCCCGCGACGCTCGACGCCATCAACGGGACGTTCGGCCAGCTCGATGCGGCGATGGTGGGACCCGTCGCTGAGGCCGTGGGTGCCGTCACGACCATCATGGAGCGCGGCATGGGCCGCGTGACCCGCGCGGTCCGGCGACATGGTGCGGTCGAACGAGTTCGAGTTCAAGCGCCTGCGCGACATCGCCTCGAGCATCCTCGACGACATCGCGAGCGACATGCTCCGCACCGGCGTCGTCGCGCCGATCTCGGAGCTGCTCAGGGGCGGCCTCACCGGTATCTTCGGCAAGCAGCACGGCAGGCCGGTGCTGCCCCGCATCCCCTATCTCGTGGGCGAGGCGGGGCCCGAGCTTTTCGTGCCCGCCGCCGCCGGCGCCATCGTGCCCCACAACCGGCTCGCGGGCGCAGGGCGCGCCGCTGCGGCAACCGCCCGCACCGTCGTCAACTTCCACCAGACCTTCAACTTCGACTTCCGCGGCGCGAGCCCGGCGGCGGTCGCCGTGCTACGTACCGAGGGCGACCGCATCATCGCCCGCACCAAGGCCGCGATCCTCGACGACATCCTGCGCAACGGCCCCATCGGCCGCGCCATCCGCTGAGGGTGGCGCATCAAGATTGACGGAGAAGAACCATGACGGCAGGCGATCCCACCCGCGCGGACATCGAGTGCAAGGCGGCGAAGCTCGGCGGACCCGCCTGGGCGCGCCAGTTCTGCGAGCGCATCGAGCAGGTCGCGCTGCTCAAGGCGCGCGCGACCCCGCGAGCCGTGCTCGCCGAGGAGCTACTCCGCCTCGGCGCGGCGCGCTGGGCGGTGGCGCCCGCGGGCAACAAGGAGATCCTCGTCAAATCCGACACCTGCCACCCCTTCATCGACTTCAGCCAGGAGACCTTCAGCCGCGACATGACCGCGCCCGAACACAAGGACTACGTGAACGAGCTCCTGGAACACCTAAAAGGGGTGGAAAACTACCGCGGCAACTACATCGGCTTCATGCACCTCGACGGGGGCGGCGAGATGACCGTCGGCTTCGGCCATTGGCTCCCCGATGTCGGGGAGGCGCATCGCCTACGCGACTACTTCGTGCTCAAGGTGGGCGGCGCGCCGGCCTCGGACAAGGTCCTAAGCGACGATTTCGCGAGAGTCACGCACCAGGGCGAAGTAAACAAGCCGTGGCTAGCCCACAGCGAAACCGAGGCCGAGATCAGAGAGAACAGGGCCATAGAACTCGCCCTAATAGATATCGACATAAAGATCAAAGAGGTCAGGAGACGGAAGGAATTCAGCGCTTTCGACACGTACCCCCACGAAGCCAAGCTCGCGGTCCTCGACATGGCCTACCAGCTGGGCGCCAAGGGTGCGGAAGACCATCAAGAGGGGAAATTCGGCAAGGCGGTCAATACGAGGAATTGGAAGCGGGCGGCGGCGCTGTCACATCGCACACAGGCTCAAGCCGAGAGGAACGACAAGACCCGCGAATGGCTGCTCGAGGCGGCCAAGCAGGAGCCCTGCTGGGTCGACTTCAAGAAGCGGGTGCAATTGAAACCGGTGATCCAGTGGGGCAGGGCGGCGAACCCCGACCTCACCATCGACCCGGGCCCGATCCTGCTGTGAGTGTGGGCCGCGCCGAGTTTGCCTTGCGTTAGCGTTGATGCAAGTTATCGCCGTCTCCACAGCTCGTCGGGCCCCGGCGCGCAGCGGTTGCGTTCGTTGTCCAAGGGGCTCAGGATCGCGGCAACGCGAAGTACGCTGTCGGTATGGACCCGCGACAGCAGGAACAGCTCCGAAATAACGTCCTCAGGAGGATGATCGGCGACCGTCACGCGTACGAGGAGGTCGTCCAGACCGTCATCGTTGAAATCCCCGCGGCCAATGATCTCGAATATTTCATCGTAGCGGCGACCGTGGTCCTCGGCCCACGTCTGAAGAACGAAGACGTTGCGGTTCTTCACCACGCCCACCCGGTAGCCCCACCCGGATTCGTAGCCAAAATCGAAGCGGTTCCACGGAACGCCGTCGCGGTTCGCTCGTACGACCTGCGGGTACGAGCGGGGACTGCACCACCAGTAGCCGAGCATCGCCGGCATGTAATCGAGGGTGTTCGCGTCCATGACGAAGTCGCGCACGTAGCTCACTCTCGCCGGCTTGGCCCGCTTGAGCGCAAGCAGGGCGTAGCACCGAGGATAGGTGCGGCGGTAGGCCAGCAGCTCGTCCCGATCTTCGACACCTGACTCGTAGCCGGCCGCCAGCCGCTCGAACAACGACAGGCAGTCGTCGATCGGCTGCTGGTCGACGAAGGGCGACTCCCACCTTCCCCTGTACTCAAACTTGTAGAGCCAGTGGCGGTGCTCTTCGGCAAACGGCTTGGCGAGCAGCGCGTCGATCTCGTCGAGGCTCGCGATCCCGATCTCCGGCGCCCACCACACCGGGTAGCGCTGGGCGGCAGCCGAGGCGGACAGGACGCCGGCGCATACGCAGAGCGCCCAGGCTAGAACGGCTATGATTCGAGTGCGCGCCATGGCCGGATGTTAGCGCCGAACCACGCAACCAGAAAGTGCGCGTCCGGCTGCTCGAGGCCGCCAAGCAGAGCCCTGCTGGGTCGACTTCAAGAAGCGGGTCGAACTGAAACCGGTGATCCAGTGGGGTCGCGCGGCCAATCCCGCCCTCACCGTCGATGCGGGCCCGGTCCTGTTATGAGCGCGGGCCGCGCCCAGATTGTCGTGCCCTGGCGCCGCCGCAACCTACCGCGGCTTCCACAGCTGTAGCGTTCCCGGAACGCAGTTGTTGCGGTCGCTGGCGAGCGGGCTCAAGACCTCGACGACGCGGAGGATATCGTCGGCGTGGGCGCGCGAGACCAGGTAAAGCTCGGAATCGCTGCTCAATGTATCGTAGAAGACGGTCGTGCTCCTGACGATGATGTCGTCGAGGCCATCGTCGTTGATGTCGCCGCGCCCGACGATCTCGAAAACGTCGTCCAAATAGTGTGTGTTGTCCTCTTCGATCCAATCTTGGAGGACGAATCCGTTCGGGTTCTCCACGACTTTGACGAAGCGCGGCGGCGTTGGATATCCGAAGTCGTAGCGGCTCCACGGCACCCCATTCAGATTAGCCCACAGTGGGTAGCCAATCTGGCGGCACCCCCAGGGGCCGAGCAGCGCCAGTATGTAGTCTAGCAGGCTGCTGAAAAAGTCATCATTGCCGGGCCTTGAACTCGGATTCATCGCCGAAATGAAATGAGATTTCGTGTCTTAGGGTGAAACCGTCTTCAATCTCGACCGATCCGATGCCCTGGGCTTCGTCCAGTTCGATGATCTGCCACTTTGCGGTCAGCGGCGTGCCGGCATCGCCCGTCATGTTGGCGCCTCCGCCAGCAGTCTGGGTAGTCGGACGAGGTTGTAGGCGGCGAAGGCCAGGGTGAACGATCCTTGCCTATCCGGTTAACGCCCATGACCGCTACATGTAGGGTGCCGCCACTCTCCCGAGTAAAGCTCGGCATAGGTTGGAGCAGAGGTGTCGCCCGCGATGCCGAGCAATGAGCGGAAGGCGTTGAACGGGTAGAACCGCCTGTTGAAGCGGAAGGTGAACTCGTTGAGGTAGGCTTGTAGGTGCTGGTGGCTAACGCCGTGGTGGATACCGATCAGCCACGTCTTCAGGTTGGCGAAAACCAGATGGATGATCGGCAGGTATTGCTCGGCAACCTCTGGATCACCACACTCGGCAACAGCGAAGTGCTCATAGCCGCGCTTACCGAGGCCAGCATAGCCGCTCCAATCGTCAGTAACGATCAGCGATCGCGGCGCGACGGTGCTCTCGACGAACCCACAGAGCGACTCGGCGCTACGGTCGAGCACGACGGCGAGCCGAACGCGTCCGGCATAGCGTCCGTCTTTCCGGTTGTCGAGCTTGGTGCCCGGCTTTCGATGACGCACCTCGATGGCACAGGAGACGGGAACCTTGTGGTGAACACCACGGCCTTCCCCACGCGTTCGCCCGCCAACCCAGGTTTCGTCCACCTCAACATGGTTCTTGGGCTGTCCACCGATCCTGTCTTGGTTGGGCCGCACCATGCCCGAGCGGAGCTTGTGGAGAATT
Organism: Alphaproteobacteria bacterium; assembly: GCA_965261735.1. GTDB lineage: Bacteria > Pseudomonadota > Alphaproteobacteria > SHVV01 > SHVV01. Next base: position 1,409,961 of record OZ253470.1, on the reverse strand, counting down.
TGAAAGGCCGTCTCGTAGCGCGAAAGACCAAGTTGCCGCTGAAACTGCACGGCGGACATGCCGGGCGTCTGACTGGCGACCAGATAAGCGGCCCAGAACCAGACGTTCAGCGGAGTGTGGCTACGCTCCATCACTGTTCCCACCGTCAGCCCGGTGTTCTGGCGGCACTTGCGGCAGCGCAGGACGCCAGGGCGGTTTTCAAAGTGGAACGGCTCTCCCGCCGTGCCGCAGTGCGGGCAGGCAAAGCCGTCTCCCCAGCGGGCTTTCTCCAGGTAGGCGGCGCAGGCCGCATCATCGGGGAAAAGTCGCTGGAACTCGGGTAACGAATGCGGGAATGGGAGATCGGCGCGGTCGAGAACATCCATGGCGCGCTCCCCTATATCCGGGTTGCGCCCATTCTAGCCCTAGTGGGTGTGGGTGTAAACCGGATAGGTAAGGAACGAAGCGTCGACCCGGTGGCGGCCCCGGAATTTGGTCTTGCTCAATCCCGCGCTCGTCTTGACCCAGCCGAAGACCTCCTCGATGCGCTTGCGGCAACGTTGGCTGACGCCGTAACCGGGATGGCGCGTCGTGCGCCCGTCTATCTTGGTCTTGCGCCGCTTGCCGGTCTTGGTGACGTGGTCCTGGACGGCGATATGGGGGGTCACCTTGCGGTGCCGCAGTTCCTCGACAAAATCCGCGACGTCAAAACCCTTGTCCCCGCCCACCGTGATCCGACGCCGCCCGCCTCTACTCTCCACCGGGCGATGCCTGTCGATCAGATCAAGGGCGGCTTCGCGTTCCGCCGTGCCCGACGCAATGGTCACGCCGCCGCCGACTGCCAGACCATGGCGGTTCTCCGTCAGCGCATGGCCCATGTAACACAGCTTGCTTTCCCGGCCATTACCCTTGCGATAAAGCCGGGCGTCCGGATCAGTGGTGCTTGCATGGGTCGCGTTCGAGCGTTTCTCGCCATGAAAATCCCGCGCGGCGTTGCGCCCCGATCCCCCGTCGCCATCGTCCTCACCTTTGGGACGAAAGCTCTTCATCGACGCCCAGGCCTCGATCAATGTTCCGTCTACCGAAAAAATGATCCCGGCTCAATAGTCCCCCTACCTTGTGGTGCTGGATAACCCCCGCAAGCAGCTGCCCCGAAACCTCCGCCTCCAGAAGACGGTCCCGGTTGTGGCAGAACGCGCTGGCGTCCCACACGCCATCGTCCAGCCCAAGCCCCACAAACCAGCAAAACAGCATGTTGAAGTTTAGCTGCTCCATCAGCTGACGCTCCGAGCGGATCGAATAAAACGCTTGCAACAGTAACGCTCGAAGAAGCTTCTCCGGCGGGATCGATGGGCGACCCATGTGGGAATAAAGCGTCTCGAACTCCGAAGCTTTCCTATCCGGTTTACACCCACACCCACTAGGGCTAGAATGGGCGCAAACCGGATATAGGGGAGCGCGCCATGGATGTTCTCGACCGCGCCGATCTCCCATTCCCGCATTCGCTACCCGAGTTCCAGCGACTTTTCCCCGATGATGCGGCCTGCGCCGCCTACCTGGAGAAAGCCCGCTGGGGAGACGGCTTTGCTTGCCCGCACTGCGGCACGGCGGGAGAGCCGTTCCACTTTGAAAACCGCCCTGGCGTCCTGCGCTGCCGCAAGTGCCGCTAGAACACCGGGCTGACGGTGGGAACAGTGATGGAGCGTAGCCACACTCCGCTGAACGTCTGGTTCTGGGCCGCTTATCTGGTCGCCAGTCAGACGCCCGGCATGTCCGCCGTGCAGTTTCAGCGGCAACTTGGTCTTTCGCGCTACGAGACGGCCTTTCAAATTCTCCACAAGCTCCGCTCGGGCATGGTGCGGCCCAACCAAGACAGGATCGGTGGACAGCCCAAGAACCATGTTGAGGTGGACGAAACCTGGGTTGGCGGGCGAACGCGTGGGGAAGGCCGTGGTGTTCACCACAAGGTCCCCGTCTCCTGTGCCATCGAGGTGCGTCATCGAAAGCCGGGCACCAAGCTCGACAACCGGAAAGGAAGACGTGGCTGATCGGTATCCACCACGGCGTTAGCCACCAGCACCTACAAGCCTACCTCAACGAGTTCACCTTCCGCTTCAACAGGCGGTTCTACCCGTTCAACGCCTTCCGCTCATTGCTCGGCATCGCGGGCGACACCTCTGCTCCAACCTATGCCGAGCTTTACTCGGGAGAGTGGCGGCACCCTACATGTAGCGGTCATGGGCGTTAACCGGATAGGCAAGGACGGACGCTATGCCGGACGCGTTCGGCTCGCCGTCGTGCTCGACCGTAGCGCCGAGTCGGTCTGTGGGTTCGTCGAGAGCACCGTCGCGCCGCGATCGCTGATCGTTACTGACGATTGGAGCGGCTATGCTGGCCTCGGGAAGCGCGGCTATGAGCACTTCGCTGTTGCCGAGTGTGCTGATCCAGAGGTTGCCGAGCAATACCTGCCGATCATCCATCTGGTTTTCGCCAACCTGAAGACGTGGCTGATCGGTATCCACCACGGCGTTAGCCACCAGCACCTACAAGCCTACCTCAACGAGTTCACCTTCCGCTTCAACAGGCGGTTCTACCCGTTCAACGCCTTCCGCTCATTGCTCGGCATCGCGGGTGACACCTCTGCTCCAACCTATGCCGAGCTTTACTCGGGAGAGTGGCGGCACCCTACATGTAGCGGTCATGGGCGTTAACCGGATAGGCAAGCTCCGAAGATAGAGAGCCCAATACGTCGTTCACGATCTCACGGATCAGACGCAGCGGATGATCATCCGGAACACGCTCTTCCAAGTCTACGTAGCTGAATAAATTGCCACTGCTTTGATCTCGACCCCGCATGCCATCCTCCATCACTCGAAGGAATCACAGAATCATGTCACAACTGCAAAGGCGAGGACTTTTTCAGCAGCCTGCTAGGGCATTCGCGTCCATGACGAAGTTGCGCACGTAGCTTTCTTTCGCCGGCTTGGCCCGGTCTATCGCGCGCAGCGTGTAGCAGTAGGGATACGCCCTGTGATAACCATCATAGTCGCGGTCCTCGGCGCCCCACTTGTAGCCGGCCGCAAGCCATTCGAATAGCGATACGCAGTCCTCGATCGGCTGCCGGTCGACGATGGGCGACTCCCACTTGCCGCGGCCATAGTCGAACTTGTAGAGCCTGTGGCGGAACTCCTCGGGTAACGGCTTCGCCAGCAGCGCGTCGATCTCGTCGAGGCTCGCAATCCCGATCTCCGGCGCCCACCACACCGGGTAGCGCTCGGCGGCAGCCGAGGCGGACAGGACGCCGGCGCATACGCAGAGCGCCCAGGCTAGAACGGCTATGATTCGAGTGCGCGCCATGGCCGGATGTTAGCAGCGAACACTGCAACCAGAAAGTGCGCGAATGGCCCCGCCAGGCCGGCCGCCGGCTCGGTTTCACCATCATGCCCTAGATCACGCGCACCGCCGTCCCCACGGAAAGGCCGAGGACGTCGGCGGCGCGGCCGCCGTTGACGGCGATCTCGGCGAGGCCGTTTGCGTTCTCGTACCAGAAGGCCTCGCCCTGGGGCGTGTCGGCGAAGGTGCGGGCGCGGCCCAGGCGCCGCCCCGCCGCCGCGATGACGCGGTCGTCGTCGAGCTCCGAGGCGCGCATGCCGGTGATAGCGTTGCCGAAATGATCTGACGTAGACGATGCGGGCGAGATCGTCGGGCCAGCCGGGCCGGAGGCGCTCGGTGGTATCTGCGCGCTCGCTCGGCACCGCGCCGCCCTGGGCGAGCCGGGCGGCGACCGGCGCGAACAAGTCGCGGCGGTGGAAGCTCGCCGACAGGCGCTGCGGGCGCCAGGTGATGTCCCACCAGTACAAGCGCCCGGCCCGGGTCGCGACCACGTTGAGCAGGCCATTGTCCGGGGCCACGTACCAGCGCCCGTCGGCCTCGATCGCGGCCGCCCGGCGCGCTGTACCGACACCGGGGTCGACGACGCAGAGGAATACCGTGGCGGGCGGGAAGCCCGCGGCGTAGGCGGCCAGGAGGTAGGCGGCGGCCTCGACGTCGTACGCCGGCGCATCGGCAAGCAGTTCGATGATATCGACCCCGGGCGCCAACCGATGGAGCACTGCCTTCATCTGTCCGACATAGGGCCCGCCGGCGCCGAAATCGATGAACAGCACGATCATCGCCGCACTATGGCCCACTTCGCGGCGCGGCGGAACGCTGCGCCACCGGCGCGCTTTGTCACCGCGCCGCGAGCGGCTAGGATCGCCGCCAGAGAAACCGGCGTGGGAGGAACGATCATGAAATATGTACTACTCGGGCAGCTCGAGCGCGACTGGATCGAGCGCTCGCAGGAGCGGCTGAAGAGCGCCAAGGCGAAGCTCGGCGACCTCGGCATCACCATCGAGGCGGTCTACTACACGCAGGGCGAGTTCGACTTCGTCGACGTCGTCGAGGCGCCCGACCCGCTGTCGATCCTCACCTTCTCGGTGTGGTACGCCAAGCAGGGTTACGGCAAGATTCGCACCATGCCGGCGTTCGCCGAGGCCGAGATGGATGCGGCGCTGAGCAAGGTCTAGCGCACGCGCTCGGTGGCGCATCGCGGCCCCATCGCGGGCATCGTCTCGGGCGGCCAAACCGGCGTCGACCGCGCCGCGCTCGATGCCGCCCTCGCGCACGGCCTCGATTGTGGCGGCTGGTGCCCGCGCGGCCGTTGGGCCGAGGATGGGCCGATCGCGCCGCGCTACCCCCTGCGCGCGACGCCGTCCGCGCTGACCCACCAGCGCACCCGGTGGAACGTCCGCGATTCGGAAGCCACGCTCGTGTTGCTGCGGCGCGGTCGCGCCGACCGCGGGACGCTCGATACCGTTCGCCTGGCGCGGCGCCTAGGCCGCCCCTGCCGGATCGCCGATCCGGGAAGCGGACGCAGCCTCGCCGCGTGTCTGCTGTGGCTGCGGGTCCACCATGTGCGGGCTCTCAACGTCGCCGGCCCGCGCGAGAGCTCGGACCCGGGGATCTATGGCGCGGCGTTCGATTTCATGGGGCGCCTGCTCGCGGCGCGCGGCGCGCGTCAAAGGCCGTGCGGGCCGAGGTCGCCGGCGCCTTCGAGGTTGCCGCGCGGCGCGAAGCCGTCCGCGCCCCTGACCTCGCGGTAATGGTGCAGCGCCCAATGCACACTCGGGAACGCCAGTTCATCCCAGGGGATCGCCTGCCAGTCGAACAGTCGTGTCTCCAGGCTCTCAAGGCCCGGCGCGACCTCGGCCGAGCGCAGGCGCGCGCGATAGATGATCTGCACCTGGCTCAGGCGCACGATGTTGTAAACCGCCAGCAGGGCATCGATCTCGATGTCGGCGGTGGCCTCTTCGTAGGCCTCGCGGCGCGCGCCCTCAATCGTGCTCTCGTTGGTCTCTAGTGGATTGATTCCAACGTTTGGAACCCTCTGTTTCGTGCGGCGATGATATGATCGGGGTCGGCTTTCCAGATGAAGGGTTTTGGGTTTGCGTCATTGTATTCGCGGACAAATCGGTTGATGGCGTCCTGAAGGTCGACGACGGATTGGAAGACGCCGTATTTGAGCCTGCGCCGCGTTAGTTTGGCGAAGAAGCCCTCGACGGCATTGAGCCACGAGCACGAGGTTGGCGTGAAGTGGAAGGTCCAGCGTGGATGGCGGGCGAGCCAGGCGCGGACCTTGTCCTTCTTGTGCGCGGCGTAGTTGTCGAGGATGACGTGGACGGCCTTGTCCGTCGGCACCTCGCGCTCGATGCGGTTGAGGAAGCGGATGAACTCCTGATGGCGGTGGCGCTGCATGTTCTGTGCGATGACCGTACCGTCCAGCACGTTGAGCGCGGCGAACAGCGTCGTCGTGCCATGCCGTTTGTAATCATAGGTCATCGTACCGGCGCGGCCCTTCTTCATCGGCAAGCCGGGTTGGGTGCGGTCGAGCGCCTGGATCTGTGATTTCTCATCAACCGACAGCACCACGGCATGGGCCGGCGGATCGACATACAAGCCGACGATATCTGTGAGCTTCTCGGCGAAGGCGGGATCATTGGAGAGCTTGAAGTGCCGCCAGCGGTGCGGGCTGAGGCCATGGGCCTTCCAGATCGCTTGGACCGTCGACGCCGCGACGCCAGCAACCTTCGCCATCGCGCGCAGCGTCCAGTGGGTCGCCTCGTGCGGCGGCGCTTGCTGGGTCAGGCGGACGATCTCGGCGACGCGCTCCGGCGGGATCGGCGCTTTGCCAGGCGGACGGGACCTGTCGCGAAGCAAGCCGTTGACACCCTCGTGCATGAACCGCTCCTGCCAGCGCCAGACACAGGTCTTGGACTTGCCGGTCTCGGCCATGATCGACGAGTTCCCGAGCCCCTCGTCGCTCTTCAGGATGATCCGCGCCCGCCAGACATGTTTCTGCGAGCTCTTCGGGTCCGCGACGATAGCTTGCAATCGCTGACGGTCGCCAGACGTGACAGTAAAATGGATGCCGGTGCGCATAGCACAGACTCGCATGACACCGCACAATACGGAATCTCAAATCGGACTCTTTCGTTCCGATCAATCCACTAGGTAGCCGGCGGGGATGGTCCAGAAGCCCGGGCGCGGCTCGATCGCGCGCCGGCACAGCAGGATCCTCTCGTCCGAGCTGCACACCGCTCCGACCACGACCTTGGGGTTGACGTAATCAATAAAGCCGCAATCATCGCAAACGCGACGCGGCCGGTTATCGCCCTCGGGAACCCGCACCGCAACCGGGCCGGCCGGCCTCGCTCGCTCGATCATGGATCGACTCTGGCACGCCGTCCCGGCCCCGTCCAGCCGGGTCCCGGGCACAAAAAAAGCGCCGCTCAGGCGCTACTCGGGCCGCGCGCGGCGCCGCTCAGACGCTGATATCGACCTCGCGGCCGACGTCGTGCCGCTCCTTTCGCGCCTCGTCCGCGGCCTCGCGCTCGCTTCGCCTTTCGGCCGCCGCCGCCTCAGCGGCGCGCGCCTCCTCGCGCCGGTCGGGCTCGATCCCGTTGACCGCGGGAACCGGCCTCTCGCTCTCCTGGTCGCTGACGCGGCGCGCGCCCGGCCCATCACCCACCGCTCCCACGACCGGTGGGGTCGGAGGCGGGACCGACGAACCGATCTGAACCATGCCTCGTGCCCTTTGCTGGCGCCTAGCCCGTGATCGAGATCACATTGTAGCCTGTCAGCGGATAAGACGGCAAACAAGCCGTTAACGATCGCGGACAAACGCTGGACGCTGACTCTACATATGGGGGTGGGATGGTGCTTAAACCAGTAGTTTGGTGCCGGTTAGGGGCGCCAGAGCCTCATTGGCCGAGATCGAGCGCGTCGAGCTGCCGCTTGACCTCGGCATAGGCCGGGCTCGCTGGGTCGAGCTCGGCCAAGAGCTTGCGCCAGGCTTTGGCTGCCATTTCGGGGTGACCGGCCCGGGCGTCGACGAGGCCGGTGTAATAGAGCGCATCGGCGTTGTCAGGATCGAGCGCGAGTACCCGGCGCAGCAGCGTGACCGCGGCTGGCGGCACCGGGCCTTCGTCCGTAGCCGTGGCCACGATCGCGGCCGCGTAGTCGACAAGGATTCCGGTATCGTCGGGCCGCAGCGCCGCCGCGCGAGCCAGCGCATCGCGCGCCCCTTCGCGCTCGCCGAGCACGCCATAGGCGCGCGCTAGCCTGAGCCAGCCGTCGAGGTCCTGCGGCTCGTCCTCGAGGCGTGCGGCCAGGCCGGCGACCATGCCGCGGATCATCGCGCTACGATCCTCCGCCGTCATTTGCGCGGCCGCCGCGACGTCGGCGGCCGTGGGCCCGGGCTGCGCCGCGGCTGTTAGCGCGGCGCCGCCCGCCGCCAGCAGCGCCTCGGCGTCGACGCCGAGCTCCGTCGCCGATTCGGTGATCCGTGCCTCGAGCTCGCCGCGCCACGGCGCGTCCACGGCCGACTCGCGGTGGAGCGCGAGCCACATGTCGAGCGCCTCCTGGACGGCGCCGCCCTGGGCCTTGGCGAGGGCGAGGTAGTAGAGCGCGCCGGGGTGGCGCGCATCGAGGGCGAGGGCCTCAGTGAAGGCCTCCCGTGAGGGGGTATCGACCACTCCGCTGGCGGCCATGACGAGGGCTTCGCCGAGGAGCGAGTGGAGGTCCGCATCCTCGGGTTCGATCGCGATCGCCCTGCGCACGGCGTCGGCTGCCTCGGCGTAGCGCTGCAGCACCCAGTACGAGCGCCCGAGCAGGACCCAGCCGCGGAGATCCTGCGGATCCTGTTCGAGGCGGGCCGCCAGCGCCGTGACGCGTTCGGCTAGATCGCCGGGAATGCCGCCCGCCGCCGCGACCGGCTCGGGCTGGCCGCTGCCGGGCGCGCCAGGGATGCCGGGTGAGCCGAGCCACACATAGAGCGCTGCGGCCGCCACGGGCAGCAGGAGGGCGAACACCGCTGCCGTCACATTGTGGCGGTGCAGGTTGCCGAGCCCGCTCGGGCCCGCATCCGCACCCGTCTGCAACAGCCGGCGCTCGATCTCGAGGCGGGCGCCGTCGGCTTCGTCGGCGCTGACGACGCCGCGCTCGATCTCGAGGTCGAGCTCGCGCAGCTGGTCGCGGTAGACTTGACGATTGTAGGCGCCGCGATCGGGAGCTTGCGGCCCCGTGCGCAGCAGGGGCAATGCCAGCGCCGCCGCCGCCGCCGCCGCCATCACCCCGAGGGTCAGCCACAGCATGGCAGTGACTCAGGTCTCGTGACTGAGCAGTTCCTGGAGCCGTTTCTGCTCGTCGCTCGACAGAGGCGGCGCGCTCGCCGGCGCGGAACCCGTGCGGCGGAAGTAGGCGAAGGCGGCGCCGATGGCGAGCGCCAAGATGACGAACGGTCCCGTCCACAGCGCCACGGTGGTTGCCTTGAGCGGCGGCTTGAGCAACACCCAGTCGCCATAGCGGGCCACGAGATAATCGACGACAGCGGTATCGTCGGCGCCGGCGGCGATGCGTTCGCGCACGATGCGGCGCATGTCTCGGGCGAGATCGGCGTTGGAGTCGAGGATCGACTGGTTCTGGCAGACGAGGCAGCGCAAGTTCTTGTGGATGGCGATCGCGCGCGCCTCCTGCGCCGGATCTGGGAGCGGCGTGTCGACGCCGATCGCGCCCGCACTCCCGGCGACGAGCGCCAGCCAGGCAGCCACGGCCAGGGTGCGCGCAGTCATCATCGCGCGCGCGCGCGCTCGATGGCGGGAAGAATCGTTTCCACCAGGTCGCGCTCGGTGATGGGTCCGATGTGCTTGGCCACGATGGTGCCGGCGCCATCGACGACGAAGGTTTCGGGCACGCCATAGACGCCCCAGTCGATGCCGACGCGACCCTTGAGATCGAGGCCGGTGCGCTCGTAGGGATCACCGAAGCGGACCAGCCAGGCGGTGGCGTTGGCCGAAGCATCCTTGTAGGCGAGGCCGTGCACCGGCACGACACCCTCGCGGCGCAGCGCCATCAACAGCGGATGCTCGACCCGGCAGGCGACGCACCACGAGGCGAACACGTTGACCAGCGCCACCTCGCCAGTCTTGAGATCGCCGGTCGCGAGGCCGAGCTCATGGTCCTGCACCGGCGGGAGGGCGAACTCGGGCACCGCCTGGCCGATAAGTGCCGAGGGGATCTCGCGCGGCTTGAGCGTAAGGCCGAAGGCGAGCGCAACGGCGAGGGCTGCGAACAGGCCGAGCGGCAGGAGGGTGCCGGTGCGCATGATCAGGCGCTGGCCGCCGCTTCGGCCGCCTCGGCGGTGGCCGGGCGCGCGCCCCGCGCCGGCGCGCCGATGCGCAGGCGCCGGTCGCTGAGCGAGAGCGCCCCGCCCGCCACCATGACCAGCGCGCCGAACCAGATCCAGTGCACGAACGGCTTGTGGTAGAGGCGGGTCGCGAAGCCGCCGGTGCCGTCGGCATCACCGAGCACGACGTAGAGGTCGGCGGTCGGCCGGGGCCGGATCGCCGCCTCGGTCGTCTGCATCGGCGGGGTCGGATAGTCGCGCGTCTCGGGCTCCATCCGCGTGATCGTCCGTCCATCGCGGCCAATGGTGAAGTGGCCGCGTATGGCTCGGTAGTTGGGGCCGGCCACGGGGCGGACGCCGTCGAACGTTACGTCGTAGCCGGCCAGTCCCACGGTTTCGCCCGGCCGCATGATCTGAAGCTTCTCCGACTCCCACGTGGTCGACGCGATGATGCCGACGATCACGACCGCCATCCCGGCGTGCGCCACGGCGACGCCATAGGCGGCGCGCGGCAGGTGTCGAGCGCGCCGCCAGCTGTCCTTGAGCGGCGCCCGAAAGAGTTTGATGCGCTCGGCGACGTAGACGAGCGAGGCGACGGCGAGCCAGGCGGCGAAGCCGAGGCCGACGACGGCGATCAACGGGCCGCGGCTGGCGGCGTACCAGGCGAGGAGCGCCGCGATCACGGCGGCGACGGCAGCGAACTTGAGCCGCCCAAGGACGCCCGCGAGGTCGCTGCGGCGCCAGGCGAGCATCGGCCCGACCGCCATCGCCGCCACCACCGGCACCATCAGCGGACCGAAGGTCGCGTTGAAGTAGGGCGGGCCAACCGAAACCTTGTCACCGGTCAAGGCATCGAGGAACAGCGGATACATAGTGCCGAGAAGGACCGTGGCGGCGGCCGTGGCGAGCAGAAGGTTGTTGAGCACGAGCCCGCCCTCGCGGCTGATGGGCGCGAACAGGCCGGACGACCTTAGCGCCGGCGCGCGAACGGCGTAGAGCGCGAGCGAGCCGCCGACGACCAGGATCAGGAACGCGAGAATGAAAACGCCGCGCGTCGGATCGACGGCGAAGGCATGGACCGAGGTCAGCACGCCCGAGCGCACGATGAAGGTCCCGAGCAGGCTCAGGCTGAAGGTCAGGATCGCGAGCAGCACGGTCCAGCTCTTCAGGCCGCCGCGCTTCTCGACCACGACCGCCGAGTGCAGGAGCGCGGTCCCCAACAGCCACGGCATGAACGAGGCGTTCTCGACCGGGTCCCAGAACCACCAGCCGCCCCAGCCGAGCTCGTAGTAGGCCCACCAGCTACCGAGCGCGATGCCGATCGTGAGGAAGCACCACGCGGCCAGCGTCCACGGCCGCACCCAGCGCGCCCACGCCGGATCGACCCGGCCCTCGATGAGGGCGGCGATGGCAAACGCAAAGGCCATCGAAAAGCCGACATAGCCGAGATAGAGGAAGGGCGGGTGGAAGGCGAGACCGGGATCTTGCAGCAGCGGGTTGAGCCCGCTGCCCTCGGCCGGGGCCGGGACGGCGCGCGCGAAGGGGTTCGAGGTAAAGAGGATGAACAAAAGGAAGCCGACGCCGATCAGCCCCTGAATCGCGATGACGCGGGCGCGCAGGTCGGGTGGTAGATTCGCGCCGAAGGCGGCGACCGCGGCGCCGAACAGGGCGAGAATGAAGACCCATAGCAGCATCGAGCCCTCGTGATTGCCCCAGACGCCGGTGATCTTGTAGAGCAGTGGCTTGGCGGTATGGGAGTTGTCGGCGACGTTGACGAGGGAGAAGTCGGAGACGATGTAGGCGTGTGTCAGCGCCGCGAAGGCGATGCCCACGAACAACAGCTGGGCCAACGCAGTCGGCCCCGAGATCGCCATCCAGTTGGCATCGCCGCGGCCCGCGCCGATGAGCGGGACGGTGCCCTGGGCGAGCGCCAGCAGGAGCGCGAGCACCAGTGCGAAGTGACCGATTTCCGCGATCATGGCGACTGTCCGGCGGCGCCCTCGGGCCGCCATTGGCCCGCCTTTTTCAGGGCCTCGGCGACCTCCGGCGGCATGTAGGTCTCGTCGTGCTTGGCGAGGACGCGGCTCGCCTCGAAGACGCCGGCACCGTTGATGCGTCCCTCGGCGACGACCCCCTGGCCCTCACGGAACAGGTCGGGGAGCAGGCCGGTAAAGGTGACGGCGACGGCGTGGGCCCGGTCGGTTACGCGGAAGGTCGTGGTGACGCCGGCTTGTACGACGCTCGCCTCCTCGACCAGGCCACCGAGGCGGAAGGGTCGGGCGGGCGCAACGTCGCGCGCGACGACCTCGCTCGGGCTGTAGAAGAACACGAGATTGTCCTGGAACGCGCTCAGCACCAGCGCGGCCGCTACGCCGAGCAGCGCCATGCCTCCGGCCACGACCAGGAGGCGCTGCTGCTTACGCGTCATCGGCGGCCTCGGCCTCGGGCGCACCGCGCCGGCGGTCCTGGCGGCGCTCACCTTGCAGCGCCTCGAACGTGCGCTCGTCGGCGCGCAGGGTGCGCCGGCTCTCGATAAAGAGCGCCACCATCACCACGGCGGCGACGGCAAACGCCGGCCATACGAACACCGCATAGCCTCCCATCGACAGGAACTCGGCGAGCGCCTCCATGTTCGAGCGTCCATTCATTCACGCGCGGCGGGAAGTGCACATAAAGATGTGGCCTTGGCCCTCCCCGTGCAACCCAGGGTCATGACGCCGGCGCGCCGCGCCTTTCGCTTACGCGAGACTGTAACGCAGGGCGCGGATCTTGCGCGCCGTGATCTCGCGCCGCACGCGCAGCAGCAGCACGGTGACGAAGTAGGCGGTGAAACCGGCGCCCATGACCAACAGCGGGATCAGGAGCGAGACATGGATCGAGGGCCCGCCCAGCTTGGCCACGCTCGCCGGCTGGTGGAGCGTGTTCCACCAGTCGACCGAGAACTTGATGATCGGCACGTTGACGAAGCCGACTAGAGCCAGAATCGCCGCTGCCTTGGCCGCCCGGGTGGGCTCGTCGAAGGCGTGCCACAGCGCCATGTAGCCGATGTAGAGGAACAGCAGGATGAGCACCGAGGTGAGCCGCGCGTCCCACACCCACCAGGTGCCCCACATCGGTTGCCCCCACAGCGCGCCGGTCACCAGCGCGACGAAGGTGAACGAGGCGCCGATCGGCGCGCAGGCCTTGGCGACGAGATCGGCGAGCGGATGCTTCCAGATCAAGCCGACGGCACTGGCGCTCGCCATGACCGTGTAGATCATCAGCGCCATCCAGGCCGAGGGCACATGCACGAACATGATGCGCACGGACTGGCCCTGCTGGTAGTCGGCCGGGGCCTCGAACAGCGCCATGTAGAGGCCGACCCCGATCAGCCCCGCGGCGAGGCCGCCGGTCCACGGAAGTAGCCGGGCACTCAGGCGCATGAAACGCGCGGGGTTGGCGAAACGCTGCATGGCCGTTGATATAGCGCCTCAGGCGCGGCCGGCGCAACTCGCGGCGCCGCGGCTGCCCCCCGTCGCGCGATTGTGACGCGCCGTGATCGGCCCTCATTCGTAGTTGAGCCTAAGGGCGGCGGCGCTCGCCCACGGCGCCAACACGATGGCGCCGAGGAGCTCGGCCGCGAGGATCAACAAATGGGGGCGCGGCGTGAGGCCCAAAATGGCCGCATCGACGGCACCCACGCCAAAGATGAGCACCGGAATGGTGAGCGGCAGCACGAGCAGCGGCAACAACACCCCGCCCCGGCGCAGGCCCGCCGTCAACGCCGCACCGATGCCGCCGATCAGGCTCAGGGTCGGCGTCCCCAGCAGCATCGCCAGCGCCATGGTGCCGAGCCCGGCGGCGTCCATGTTGAGAAACAGCGCGAGAATGGGGGCGGCGACGATGAGCGGGACCCCGGTCGCGAGCCAGTGGGCCGTGCATTTGGCGATCACGGTCGCGCCGAGCGGTAGCGGCGCCAGCACCAGCAGATCGAGGGTCCCGTCCTCGAGGTCGGCCTGGAACAGCCGGTCGAGCGACAGCATGGTCGCCAGCAGCGCCGCCACCCAGACGAGCCCGGCGGCCACGCGCGCGAGCGTCGCGCTCTCGGGTCCGACGCCGAGCGGAAACAGAGTCACGATGAGGATGAAGAAGGCGATCGCGAGCGGGCTGGCGCCGCCCTGGCGGACCGCGAGCGCAACGTCGCGCCGCACGATGAGGAGGAAGAGCCTCATGGCGCGCTCCCCCCGGCCCGGCCGGCCCCGGCTCCGGCTCCGAGGTCGAGGGTAGTGGCCTCGGCGAGGCCGAGATCGACGTGGGTCGCGACGATGATCAGGCCGCGGCGGGCGAGGTGGTGCACCATCAGCGCGTTGAGCGCGGCGCTGCCGGCGGCATCGAGCGCGGCGGTGGGCTCGTCGAGCAGCCACAGCGGCGCGTCGGACAGGGCGAGCCGGGCGAGGGCGACGCGGCGGCGCTCGCCCGCCGAGAGGAGCCGCGCCGGGATGTCGGCGAGCCCTTGAAGCGCGAAGCGCGAGAGTGCGTCGGCGAGGGCCTCATCGGTGGCGCTCGCGTGCAACGACATGGCGGCCCAGAAGGACAGGTTCTCGACCACCGTAAACGCGGGCTTCACGGCGTCGAGGTGGCCGACATAGGTGAGCCGCGCCCGGTGGGCTTCGGGCGCCCCGGCGATGGGCGCGCCGTCCCACAGGAGCGCGCCCGCGGCCGTCGGCAACAGCCCGGCGGCGAGACGCAGCAGGCTCGACTTGCCGCTGCCGTTGGGGCCCCTGAGCACCAAGGCCGCGCCGTTGTCGAGGAGGAAATCGACGTGGTCGAAGACGGTGCGCTCGCCACGCACGCATGCCAGCCCCCGCCCCTCGAACGCCATGCCGCCTCGCCCCGAGCCGTTCGCCCCTGCGGCGGTATAGCATCCGCCGCCGCGCCGAGGCACGCGCTCAGTCGTTCGCGTCGGCCTTGTCGCCGCCGGCCACGAAGGCCTTGGCTCCCTCGACCCAACCGTAATCGAGAGTCCCAACGCCGTGACGAAACTCGGCGGCGAGCGCAGCGTCGAGCGGCAGCCCCCCTTGCTCGTAGGCCGCCGCGCGGTCCGACCTCAGGCAGACCTGCGGCAGCGCGCTGAGCTCGGCCGCCAGGGCCTCGGCCTCGATGCGTACCGTGCCGTCGGCGACCACCCGGTTGACGAGGCCGAAGGACGCCGCCTCCTCGGCGCCCACGGCGCGGCCGGTAAGGATGAGATCGAGGGCGCGGCTCATGCCGATGAGCCGCGGCAGGCGAACCGTGCCGCCGTCGACGAGCGGAATGCCGTAGCGCCGGTTGAAGACGCCAAGGACCGCGCTCTTCTCGGCGATACGCAGATCGCACCACAGCGCGAGCTCGAGCCCGCCGGCTACCGCGTAGCCGGCGATGGCGGCGATGACCGGCTTGCTCAGCCGCATGCGCGAGGGGCCCATCGGGCCATCGCCGTCTGCAGCGATGCGGTTGACCGTGCCGCCGCCGGCGATGGCCTTGAGGTCGGCGCCGGAGCAGAAGGTGCCAGCGGCGCCCGTCAGTACCGCGACGCTCGCCGATTCGTCCCGGTCGAAGGCGCGGAAGGCCTGGGCGAGGGCATCGGCGTCGGCACGGCCAACCGCGTTTCTGATCTCGGGTCGGTCGATGATGACGGTGGTGACGGGACCGTTGTTCTCGACGCTGACTGCCATACCTGGATCCCCCTCGTGGCGCGGACGCCCGCGCCGGCGCAATGTCGGTTGAATTCTGGGCACCATGCAACCACACTTAGCGCCGCGCCGCCTCGCCGCCGCCCCCCGCCCGCCCTCGCGAAGGAGCAACGCCGTGACAGCCCCCGGTCTCGACAGCTTGAAGACCCGCCGCCGCCTCACCGTGGGCGGCCGGGCCTACGACTATTTCAGTCTCAAGGCGGCCGAAAAGGCTGGGCTCGGGGACCTCTCGCGGCTGCCGTACTCGCTCAAGGTGCTGCTCGAGAACCTGTTGCGCCACGAGGACGGGCGCTCCGTGACAGTGGCCGACATCAAGGCGCTCGCGAGATGGCTGAAGCGCCGCAAGATCGACCGCGAGATCGCCTATCGCCCCGCGCGGGTGCTGATGCAGGATTTCACCGGCGTGCCGGCGGTCGTCGACCTGGCCGCCATGCGCGGGGCCATGGCCAAGCTCGGCGCCGACCCCAACGCGATCAACCCACTGACGGCGGTCGACCTCGTTATCGACCATTCCGTGATGGTCGATAATTACGGCAGCGGGCGCGCCTTCAAGGCCAACGTCAAGCTCGAGTACGAGCGCAACCACGAGCGCTATGCCTTTTTGCGCTGGGGGCAGACGGCGTTCGACAATTTCCGGGTCGTGCCGCCCGGCACCGGCATCTGCCACCAGGTCAACCTCGAATACCTGGCCCAGGTCGTGTGGACCGCCAAATCGGGGCGCGGTCGGCTCGCCTACCCCGACACCCTCGTCGGCACCGATAGCCACACCACCATGGTCAACGGCCTCGCGGTACTCGGCTGGGGTGTCGGTGGCATCGAGGCCGAGGCGGCGATGCTGGGCCAGCCGATCTCGATGCTGGTCCCCGAGGTCGTCGGCTTCAAGCTCAGCGGGTGGCCGCGCGAGGGCACCACCGCGACCGACGTCGTTCTGACCGTGACCCAAATGCTGCGCAAGAAGGGCGTGGTCGGTAAGTTCGTCGAGTTCTACGGCCACGGGCTCGACCAGCTTTCGCTCGCCGATCGCGCGACGATCGCCAACATGGCGCCGGAGTATGGCGCCACCTGCGGCTTCTTTCCCATCGACGCCGAGACCATCGCCTACCTCAAGGCCACGGGCCGCAAGCCGGCCGCGGTCGCGCTCGTCGAGGCCTACGCCAAGCGCCAGGGTATGTGGCGCGGGCGCCGGACACCCGATCCGGTGTTCACCGACACCCTCGAACTCGACCTCGGCACCGTCGAGCCGAGCCTCGCGGGGCCCAAGCGCCCGCAGGACCGGGTTCCGCTGTCGCGCGCCGCCCCGGCCTTCGCGGCGGCGCTCAAGGAGGAATTCGCGACAACCGGCAGCCCGCACCGCCGGGTCGCCATTGCCGGCAGCTCGCACGACCTCGGCCACGGCGACGTCGTGATCGCCGCCATCACGAGCTGCACCAACACCTCGAACCCCTCGGTGATGCTCGGCGCCGGGCTGCTCGCCCGCAACGCCGTCGCGCGCGGGCTCCGCGTCAAGCCGTGGGTCAAGACCTCGCTCGCGCCGGGCTCCAAGGTGGTCAGCGATTATCTCGCCAAGGCCGGGCTGCAGAAGCACTTCGATGCCCTCGGCTTCAACCTCGTCGGCTACGGGTGCACGACCTGCATCGGCAATTCGGGACCGCTCGCCGAGCCCATCGCCGGCGCCATCCGCGACAACGACCTCGTCGCCTGCGCGGTGCTGTCCGGCAACCGCAATTTCGAGGGCCGCATCAGCCCCGACATCAAAGCCAATTATCTCGCCTCGCCGCCCCTGGTCGTGGCCTACGCGCTCGCCGGCTCGATGCTGATCGACCTTGCGCGCGATCCCATCTGCGCCGACCGCAAGGGTCGGCCCGTCTTCCTCAAGGACATCTGGCCCACGAGCAAGGAAATCGGCGAGGCCTTGCGCAAGAGCATGTCGGCGGCGCTGTTCCGCAAGCAGTACGCGGACGTGTTCGGCGGCGACAGCGATTGGGGCCGCATCAAGACGCCGAAGAGCCGAACCTACGCATGGGATCCGCGCTCGACCTACGTCAAGGAGCCGCCCTATTTCCAGGACATGAGCGGCAAACCGGCGCCCATCGGCGACATCAAGGGCGCGCGCGTGCTCGCGCTGCTCGGCGACAGCATCACGACCGACCATATCTCGCCCGCCGGCTCGATCAGCCGCGACGGGCCCGCCGGCTCTTATCTCGCGGGACACGGCGTCGACCAGCGCAACTTCAATTCCTACGGCTCGCGGCGCGGCAATCACGAGCTGATGATGCGCGGTACCTTCGCCAACGTCCGGCTGCGCAACGAAATGGTGCCCGGCACCGAGGGGGGCGTCACCCGGCTGATGCCCGAGGACAAGCCGATGTCGATCTACGACGCGGCGATGGAGTACCGGCGCCGCGGGGCGCCGCTCGTGGTGGTCGCCGGGCGTGAGTACGGCACCGGTTCATCGCGCGACTGGGCCGCCAAGGGGACCGGACTTCTCGGGGTCAAGGCCGTGATCGCAGAGAGCTTCGAGCGCATCCACCGCTCCAACCTCGTCGGCATGGGAGTACTGCCGCTCACGTTTAAGGACGGCATGGACCGCAAGCGCCTGCGCCTCGACGGCAGCGAGACCTTCGACATCACTGGCCTCGCGGCAGGGATTACTCCGGGTATGGATGTCGCCTGTCGAATCACGGGCGGCAAAGGCAAGACGCGCGAGATCAGCCTGCTCTGCCGCATCGATACGGTTGACGAGGTCGAGTATTACACCAACGGAGGAATCCTCCACTACGTGTTGCGCCAGCTCGCGCGCGCGGCCTGAGGCGGGGTGCGTCACGTGGGTCTCACCGAGACGTGATTCGTAGCCAGCCCCGGGCGGCGCTATAGAGGGAGCATGAAACGGCTGTCCCCACTCCTCTTCGCCGTGGCGTTCGCGCTGGCTGCGTCCGGCGCGGCTCACGCCGGCGGCCCGGTCACGGTCGTCGAGCTCTATACCTCGCAGGGCTGCAACAGTTGCCCGCCCGCCGACGAGATGCTCGGCGACATTGCCGCGCGCGACGACGTGGTCGCGCTCAGCCTGCACGTCAACTATTGGGACTATCTCGGCTGGAAGGACACCTTCGCCACGGACGTGACGACGAGCCGTCAGCGCAACTATGGCCGCACCATGCGCGGGGGCCGCGTCTATACGCCGCAGATGGTGATCGGCGGCACCGTGCACGTGGTCGGCTCGAACAGGTATGGCGTCGAATGGGCGATGCTGAGCGACAAGCACCGCGCGCCCAACCCCGTCGAGGTGTCGCTCGACACCGATGAAGATGGCACCGTGATCGCGCACGTCGGCGCCGCGGCAGGTGGCGAGAGCGGGCCGGCCACGGTGTGGCTGTTCCGCTATGACAGCCGCCAGCAGGTGGCGATCGGACGCGGCGAGAATGCCGGCAAGGAGCTCACCTACACCAACGTCGTGCGCGAGGTGCGCGACATCGGCACCTGGCGCGGCGCCGCGATGGACATTCCACTCGCGCTCTCCGACCTCGCGGCGGGCGGGCGTGACGGCTGTGCCGTGGTCGTGCAGCGCGACCGGCTCGGCCCGGTCATCGGCGCCGCGCGCATGGACATCGTCCCCACCAACTAAGCGCGATCGCGCCGAGGCGCGCGCCTCGACTTTCAGCGCGGAGGAGCGAGCGGTGCCGGCCGGCGATCGGCGGCCCGCGGGCCCTATCGCCGAGCCGTCGGCCCGGCGCCCGCCCCGGATCGCCCTTCACCCTTTAACAATGGACTGAGACTACCTTTTCCGAGGAGTCTCCGGCTCGTCCGGGGGGCCTTCTCTCCGCGTACCGGTGCCGCGCCGTTTGGGCGCCGAACAAGGATGTCCATTCGTGCCCAACATCGCCGGCCATGAACCGGGTCTCAGTCGCTCGGCGTCGCTAAGGGTGGCGCATCAGACGCTCGCCCAGCAGATGCGAATGAGCAAGTTCGAGATCGAGGAGCGAAAGCGCCTCCTCGGGATCACCGAGGACGACACCCAGCTGCTGTTTTCGTGCAAGGCCCATATTCACGGCAGGATCGATCACATCGTCGAGGAATTTTACGAAATACAGACGGAGACACCGGAAATCGCTCTTGTCATTGGCGATACCGAGACCCTGTCGCGGCTCAAGCGGGCCATGCGCGCCTACATATTGGAGATATTCGGCGGCACCTACGACGCCGACTACGTGAACAAGCGATTGCGTGTCGGCAAGGTGCACAAGCGCATCGGCGTCTCGCCCAAGCTCTACACGACGGCGCTGCGGATCCTGCAGTCCCTGCTCGAACGCGAGCTGGAATCCGAAGTAGACGGCGCCGGCGCCTACGCCGCCGAGCGCCGCGTCGCGCTGCAGAAGCTCTTCATGTTCGACATTCAGCTCGTGTTCGATACCTACATCGCGAGCCTGGTCGCGGAGCTGGAGGTGGCGAAATACGAAGTCGAGCGCTACGCGTTGAGCCTCGAGGAGCAGGTCGCGGAGCGCACCCGCGAGCTCGCCGAGCTGTCACGCCTGGATCCACTGACCGGCATCGCCAACCAGAGGTCGTTTTACGAGCACCTGCGCCGTGAGTGCGGTGCCGCGGAGCGCTCGAGCGAACCGCTGGGCCTTCTTTACATCGACCTCAACGGCTTCAAGCTGGTCAATGACTCACGTGGTCACCAGGCGGGGGACGAGGTGCTTATGGAAGTCTCGACCGCCGTTCGCCAGGCGTCCCGAGCGACCGACATTGCCTGCCGCTACGGTGGCGATGAGTTCTACCTCATCATGCCGCGCACCAATGCGGCCCAAGCTCCCCTGATCGCCCAAAGGATCGCCGAGGGCTTTGACGCCAGCCGCATCGGCGTGTCGCTCAGCATGGGTATCGCCATCTACGATCCGGCGGAGCCCGTCGGGATCGACGATCTCATCAAGACGGCGGACCAGCAAATGTACCGAGCGAAAGCTCAGTCTCGGGGCTCGCGCGGTCACTGCGTGTTCATGGACGGCAGCCCCGCCCTCGAACCCAAACACAACGTCGCGCAGGACGCCGACCCACACACGGCTCCGGCGGCAGCACTCCCGGCCGGGTAGCGCCTTTCTCTTTCGCGCTAGACCGCGAGACCCCTGGTCATGACGTCGGTCAGGCGGCGCGAGAAGGCACCGGGATCGGGTAGCGGCTCGCCCTCGATGATTCGCGCTTGATCCAGCAGGAGCTCGGACGCATCGGCGAGCGCATCCGCTGCACCCGCTTTCATCGCCGATTCCGCCAGCGCCCTGATGAGCCGGTGGCGCGGGTTGATCTCGAGAATGCGGCGCGCAGTCGGGATCTCCTGGTTGTGCTGCTTCAGCAGGCGCTCGAGGTGCATGTCGAGGTCGCCCTCGTCGGCAATGAGGCAGACGGCGCTGTCGGTGAGCCGGTCGGAGGGCCGCACGTCCTTCACCTTTTCGCCGAGGTTGAGCTTGAGCAGGGCGATCAGCGTGTCGAGCTCGCTTGCCGGCGCAGCGGTCTCCGCCTCCGGCTCCGCGGCCTCACCGGCCTTGATCGTGCCGAGATCGGCGCCACCACGGGTGACCGACTTGAAGGGCTTGCCCTCGTACTCACCGACGTGACCGACCCAGAACTCATCCACCGGATCGGTCAGCAGCAGGACTTCGACCTCCTTGGCGGCAAACCCCTCGAGCTGCGGGCTTTGGCGCAGCGGCCCGATCTCGTTGCCGGTGATGTAGTAAATGGCGTCCTGGCCCTCTCGCAGGCGCGAGGCATAGTCGGCGAGCGAGGCGAGCCCGTCGCCGGAGCGTGTCGTGTGGAAGCGGGCGAGCTTGAGGAAGGTGTCCCTGTGCTCGGCGTCTTCGTAGATCCCCTCCTTGAGGACGGCGCCGAAATTGTTCCAGAAGGTGGCGTAATCTTCAGGCGCCTTGTCCGCCTTCTTCTGCAGCTCGCCCAGCACCCGCTTGGTCAGCGCCTTGCGCATGGCGCGCACCACCGGGTTGTTTTGCAGCATCTCGCGGCTGATGTTGAGCGGCAGGTCCTCGGAATCGACGATGCCGCGCACGAAGCGCAAGTACGGCGGTACTAGGTCCTCGCTGTCGTCGGAGATGAAGACGCGCTTGACGTATAGCTTGACCCTGGGCTTGCGCGCCGGATCGAAGAGGTCGAAGGGGCGCGCCGAGGGCACGAACAGGAGCATGGCATATTCGATGCGGCCCTCGGCCCGGGCGTGCACCGTGAGCCACGGGTCGTCGAACGCGTGCCCGACGTGGTGGTAGAATTCCTTGTACTGCTCGGGCGTGATGTCCTTCTTGGGGCGCGTCCACAGGGCCGAGGCGGTATTGAGGGTTTCGGGCCCCTCGGCGCCGTCGGTGGCGAGCTCGATCGGCAGGGCGATGTGATCGGAGTAGGTCTTGACGATGGTGCGCAAGCGCTCCGGATCGAGGAACTCGTCCTCCCCTTTCTTCAAATGCAGCGTGACGGTGGTCCCGCGCTCGGCGCGCTCGGCGTCTGCCACGGTGAACTCCCCGGCGCCATCCGAGCGCCAACTCCAGGCGTGCGGGTCGCCGGCCTTGCGGCTCGTCACCACAACCTCGTCGGCGACGATGAAGGCCGAATAAAAGCCGACGCCGAACTGCCCGATCAGGCTCAGATCCTTGGGCGCATCGTCGGATAGCTGTTCGAGGAACGCGGTCGTGCCAGAGCGCGCGATCGTGCCGAGGTTGGTGACCAGTTCCTCGCGGTTCATACCGACGCCGTTGTCGGCGACACTGAGCGTGCGCCCCTTGCGGTCGAGCGCGAGCGTGATGCGAAAGCGGGCGTCGTCGTCGGCGAGCTCGGGCTCGGTAAGGGCGGCGTAGCGCAGCCGGTCGCAGGCGTCGGACGCGTTGGAGATGAGCTCGCGCAGAAAAATCTCCTTCTCGCTGTAGAGCGCGTTGGCGACGATCTGCAGGAGCTTGCTGACCTCGGCCTCGAAGTTGCGTTTTTCCTCCGCCATGGCTGTTTTCCGCTTTGATGGGGGTGCACGGGTAGCGCAGCCGACCGGACCCACGACGGGGCCGCTCGGGTCATCCCGCACATAATCGTTGGCGCGCCTGCGCGCAAGTCCCTAAACTGCCGCCGCCCGAAAGCGCGCGGCGGCACCAGGGGGGACGCGTGAGCGAGAGCGAGCACCGCGGGCCGGCCGAGAGCGCCGAGCCCAATAGGGAGACCATAGAGGAGCCGGCGCGCGCGCCGCGTCGCGCCGCGGGCCGAACTCGCGGTCACCAGTTTCGGCCTGGCGCTCGGTATCGTCTCCGCGCTTACCGTGTTCGTCATCGGCATCGGCGCCGGACTGTTCGGCTGGGGCATCCTCGTCGTGCAGGTGCTGTCCTCGCTCTACATCGGCTACGAGCCGAGCTTCGTCGGTGCCGTCAGCGGCGCTGTCTGGGCGTTCGTCGGCGGGCTCATCGGCGGCGCGCTGATCGCCTGGCTCTACAACCGGCTCGTCGCCCGGCGACGCTGAGCGCCTGGCCGGCACCGGCTCCGCCTCCGCCCGCCGCTCGCTCCGGGCCGTCCTTGCGGCGGGCCGTGAAACGCGCTAGTTAGCACGGCGCATCGGCCCAGCGCGGGCCGGCCGGCCCGGCTCGGGGGGGACGAAAAGCATGGCGCGCAACAAGATCGCACTCATCGGCGGCGGCAATATCGGCGGCACGCTCGCCCATCTCGCCGGCCTCAAGGCCCTCGGCGACGTCGTGATTTTCGACATCGTCGACGGATTGCCCCAGGGCAAGGCGCTCGACCTCGTCCAGTCCTCACCGATCGAGGGCTTCGACGCCGAGTTCACCGGCGTGAAAAGCTATGCTGGCATCCGCGGCGCCGACGTGGCGATCGTCACCGCCGGTGTGCCGCGCCGCCCCGGCATGAGCCGCGACGATCTGGTGGGCATCAATACCAAGGTCATGAAAGCGGTGGGTGAGGCGATCAAGAAGTACTGTCCCAAGGCCTTCGTGATCTGCATCACCAACCCGCTCGACGCCATGGTATGGGCGCTGCGCGAAGCCGCGGGCCTGCCGCCGCACATGGTCGTCGGCATGGCCGGCGTCCTCGATTCGGCGCGCTTCCGTTACTTCCTCGCCGAGGAGTTCGACGTCTCGGTCGAGGACGTCACCGCCTTCGTTCTCGGCGGCCACGGCGACACCATGGTGCCGCTGGCGCGCTACTCGACGGTGGCCGGTATTCCGCTTCCCGACATGATTAAGATGGGGTGGACGACCAAGCAGCGACTCGACTCCATCATCCAGCGCACGCGCGACGGCGGCGCCGAGATCGTCGGCCTGCTCAAGACCGGCTCGGCCTTCTACGCACCCGCGGCCGCAGCCATAGAGATGGCCGAATCCTACCTCAAGGACAAGAAGCGCGTGATGCCCTGTGCCGCCTATCTCACCGGGCAGTACGGCTTGCGCGGCCTCTATGTGGGCGTGCCCGTGGTGATCGGCGCCAAGGGCGTGGAGCGGATCGTCGAGATCACCCTCAATGCGCGCGAGAAGGCGATGTTCGACAAATCGGTGGCGGCCGTGCGCGGCCTCATGCAGGTGGTCGTGCGCACGGAGCCGAGCCTAGCGGCCAAGAAAAAGGCGCGCCCCTCACGCGCGCCCAGCCGTACACGACGGCGGGTACGCCCGGTACGCCCGGTACGTCGGGTGCGGCGCTGAAGCAGGGCTGCGCGAACCCGATCTTAATAGCTGACTGGCATCACGGTGTTGGAGGCCGCGCGCAACCGCGGCGCGTTTTTCGTGAAACTCTTTTGGGCGGCGGGGCTGAAGCGCCATGACGAAGCACGACGGAGCTGAAGCGGCGGCCCGGGCACCATGAACATCCACGAATACCAGGCCAAGGGAGTGCTGGCGAAGCACGGCGTCGCGGTGCCGCGGGGCGGTGTCGCTTTCGACGCCGGCGAGGCGCGCCAGGTGGCCGAGGGGCTGCCCGGGCCGGTGTGGGTCGTCAAGGCGCAGATCCATGCCGGCGGGCGCGGCAAGGGCGGTGGCGTCAAGCTCGTACGCTCCATCGACGAGGCGATCGCCGCGGCCGAAGCCATGATCGGCATGACGCTGGTGACCCACCAGACCGGCGCTGCGGGCCGCGAGGTCAGGCGCGTCTATATCGAGGACGGCTCGGATATCGCGCGCGAACTCTATCTCGGCCTGTTGCTCGACCGCTCGACCAGCCGGATCGTCATGATGGCCTCGACCGAGGGCGGCATGGACATCGAGGAGGTGGCTCAGGCGACCCCCGACAAGATCCTCAAGGTGACGATCGATCCGGCCGTCGGCATCCAGCCCTTCCATGCCCGCAAGCTCGCCTTCGGCCTCGGCCTCGCGGGCAAGCCCGCGTCGGCGGCGGTAAAGCTCATCCTCGGCGTCTATCGCGCCTATGTCGCCACTGACGCGAGTCTGGTCGAAATCAATCCGCTCGTCGTCACCAAGGCCGACGAGGTCCTCGCCCTCGACGCCAAAATGAACTTCGACGACAACGCCCTGTATCGTCAGCCCGAGATCGCCGCGCTGCGCGACCTCGACGAGGAGGATCCGGCCGAGGTCGAGGCGCAGGCCCATGAGCTCAACTACATCAAGCTCGATGGCAACATCGGCTGCATGGTCAACGGCGCCGGCCTCGCCATGGCGACCATGGACATTATCAAGCTGCACGGCGGTGCCCCGGCCAACTTCCTCGACGTGGGTGGCGGCGCGACGCGCGAACGGGTCGCCGAGGCCTTCAAGATCATTCTCTCCGATGTCAACGTGCGCGGCATCCTGATCAACATCTTCGGCGGCATCATGCGTTGCGACATCATCGCCGAGGGCGTCGTCGCGGCGGCGCGCGAGGTCAGTCTGGGCGTCCCGCTCGTGGTTCGGCTCGAGGGCACCAACGTCGAGCGCGGCAAGGAGATTCTGGCCGATTCCGGTCTTTCCATCGTCACCGGCGCCCATCTCGCCGACGCTGCCGAGCGGATCGTCCGCGCCGTCGAAGGGGCGGCGTGATGTCGGTTCTCGTGGGCTCGGCGACGAAGGTCATCTGTCAGGGCTTCACCGGCGCCCAGGGCACGTTCCATTCCGAGCAGGCCATCGCCTACGGGACGCGCATGATGGGCGGCGTGACGCCGGGCAAGGGCGGCAGCGTCCATCTCGACCTGCCGGTCTTCGATACGGTCGACGAGGCGGTGGCCGCGACCGGTGCCGACGCCTCCGTGATCTACGTGCCGCCCACGTTCGCCGCCGACGCCATCCACGAGGCGATCGATGCCGGCGTGAGCCTGATCGTCTGCATCACCGAGGGCATCCCGGTGCTCGACATGGTGGGGGTCAAACGCGCGCTTCAAGGCTCGGGCTCGCGCCTCATCGGCGCCAACTGTCCGGGGGTTATCACGCCCGGCGAATGCAAGATCGGCATCATGCCAGGGCACATTCACACCCGCGGCCGTGTCGGCATCGTGTCGCGTTCGGGCACGCTCACCTACGAAGCGGTGGGCCAGACCACGGCCGCGGGCCTCGGCCAGACGACCTGCATCGGCATTGGCGGCGATCCCGTCAGCGGCACCAGCTTCATCGATTGCCTCGAGCTCTTCCTCGGCGACGACGAGACCGAAGCGATCATCATGATCGGCGAGATCGGCGGTGCGGCCGAGGAGGAGGCGGCCGCCTTTCTCAAGGCGAGCAAGATCAAGAAGCCGACCGTCGGGTTCATAGCCGGCCTTACGGCGCCGCCGGGCCGGCGCATGGGCCACGCCGGTGCGATCATCTCGGGTGGCGAGGGTGGCGCCGAGGCCAAGATCGAGGCCATGCGCTCGGCTGGCATGATCGTGGCCGAATCACCCGCGGCGATCGGCAGCACGCTGGCCGAGCTCCTCTAGCGCCCGAGCCGCGTAGGTCGGCGCGCCGGTTGAAATCGGCCCCGATGCAACGAATTGTTAATGGTGAATGACGGAGGATCGGCCGTGGTTTCGGCCCCTAGCTCCACGCACATGAACCTGGCGGAACGGCAACAAGAGGCGGTGCGCGCCCGGCGTGCGCCTGTGGCCTGATGGCGCGCGACTTCGAACCCACATCCTTCCTGTACGGCGGCAACGCGGCGTTCATCGCCGACCTCTACCAGCGCTATCTCGCCGACCCGCAGTCGGTCGACGCGAGCTGGCGACACTTCTTCGCAGAGCTCGGCGACGAGGCGGATGCGGTCAGCGCTGAGGCGAGGGGCGCGAGCTGGGCCGCGCCCGCCCCACCACCTGCCCTCGTGGACGTCTTGGCGTCGTCCGAGACCACCGGCAATGGCGCCGCCGCGATCCCGGACATGGCGGCGGATGCCCGCGGGCCACGGGTCGATTCGATTCGCGCGCTGATGCTCATTCGCGCCTATCGCGTGCGCGGCCATCTCATCGCCGACCTCGACCCGCTCGGCCTCGAGAGCCGCGACTACCATCCCGAGCTCGATCCGGCGACCTACGGCTTCACCGCCAACGATCTCGACCGTCCCATCTTCATCGACAACGTGCTCGGGCTCGAATGGGCGACCATGAACGAGATCGTCGAGGTGCTGCGCAAGACCTATTGCGGCACCGCCGGCTACGAGTTCATGCACAACCAGCATCCCGATCAGAAGTCGTGGATCCAGATGCGCGTCGAGGGCCATGATTTCCGGCCTCGCTTCACGCCCGAGGGCCGGCGCAAGATACTCAAGCGGCTGATCGCGGCCGAGGGCCTCGAGCATTTCCTCAACACCCGCTATCTCGGCACCAAGCGCTTTGGCGTCGAAGGCGCGGAGTCGCTGATCCCCCTGCTCGAGGCCGTGATCCAGCGGGCGAGCGAGCTCGGCGTCGAGGAGATCATTATCGGCATGCCGCACCGCGGCCGCATCAACGTGCTCGCCAACATCATGGCCAAGCCGAGGGTCGAGATCTTCTCCGAGTTTCACGGCGGCACCGCGCATCCCGAAGACGTCCAGGGCTCGGGCGACGTCAAGTACCATCTCGGCACCTCGACCGACCGCGCGCTCGACGGCAAGCAGATCCACCTGTCGCTGACTGCCAACCCCTCGCACCTGGAGGCGGTCGATCCGGTCGTGGTGGGCAAGGTCCGGGCCAAGCAGACGCAGCGCGGCGACGACGAGCACAAGCGGGTCATGGCCATCCTGATGCACGGCGACGCCGCGTTTGCCGGCCAGGGCCTGGTATCCGAAACTCTGGGGCTGTCGGAGCTGCGCGGCTACCGCACCGGTGGCACGGTCCACATCATCGTCAACAACCAAATCGGCTTCACCACCAGCCCGAGCCAGTCGCGCTCGAGCCCCTATCCCTCCGACGTCGCGAAGACTGTCCAGGCGCCGATCTTCCACGTCAACGGCGACGATCCGGAGGCGGTGGTTCACATCGGGCGGGCGGCGACCGAGTTCCGCCATAGCTTCGGCAAGGACGTGGTCATCGACATGTTCTGCTATCGCCGCTTCGGCCACAACGAGATCGACGAGCCCGGATTCACACAGCCGATGATGTACCGCAGGATCGCGGAGCTGCCCACCACGCGCGAGCTCTATGCGCGCAAGCTGATCGAGGACGGCGTCCTCACCCAGGGCGATGTCGAGGCGATGGAGCAGACCCACCGCGACGAGCTCGAGGCGGAGTACGAGGCGGCCAAGGCGTTCAAGCCCAACAAGGCCGACTGGCTCGAGGGTGAATGGGCGCGCATGAAGGTGGCCGGCGGCGGCGACCGGCGAGGGGTGACCGAAGTTGATCTCGAAACGCTTACTGAGGTCGGCCGAGCGCTGAGCACGGCGCCGGCCGAACTCAACCTGCACCGAACCATCCGCCGTCAGCTCGAAGCCAAGCGCAAGATGATCGACTCGGGCGTGGGCATCGACTGGGCGACCGGCGAGGCGCTGGCGTTCGGCTCGCTGCTCGTCGAGGACTGCAAGGTCAGGCTGAGCGGTCAGGACTCGGCGCGCGGCACCTTCTCGCAGCGCCATTCGGTGCTCGTCGATCAGGAAGGCGAGCACACCTACACCCCGCTCAACCACCTGCGCGAGGGGCAGGCCCGCTACGAGGTCGTCGACAGCATGCTCTCGGAGGCCGCCGTGCTCGGCTTCGAGTACGGCTACAGCCTCGCCGCCCCCAACACCCTGGTGCTGTGGGAGGCGCAGTTCGGCGACTTCGCCAATGGCGCCCAGGTCATCATCGATCAGTTCATTGCCTCGGGCGAGAGCAAATGGCTGCGCATGTGCGGGCTGGTGATGCTGCTGCCGCACGGCCAGGAGGGGCAGGGGCCCGAGCACAGCTCGGCCCGGGTCGAGCGCTTCTTGCAGCTGTGCGCCGAAGACAACATGCAGGTCGTGAACATCACCACGCCCGCCAACTACTTCCACGCACTGCGCCGCCAGCTCCACCGCGAGTTCCGCAAGCCGCTCATCGTCATGACCCCGAAAGGCCTGTTACGCCATAAGCGGGCGGTGTCGCGGCTCGCCGAGATGGGCCCCGGGACCTCGTTCCACCGGGTGTTGTGGGATGACGGCAAGGTGGGCCCCGACGCCAAGATCAAGCGCGTCGTGCTGTGCAGCGGCAAGCTCTACTACGAGCTCGAGGAGGCGCGCGACGCGCGCGGCCTCGAGGACATCTATCTAATGCGCATCGAGCAACTCTATCCTTTCCCCAACGATCCGCTGGCCGTGGAGCTCGGCCGCTTCACGGGCGCCGAGGTGGTGTGGTGCCAGGAGGAGCCGGAGAATCAGGGGCCATGGACGGTCGTGGCGCCGTGCATTGAAAATGTAATGGAGCGCCTTGGAGGTGCCGGCACTCGGCTGCGCTACATCGGCCGCGCCGCCGCCGCGGCCCCGGCGCCGGGTACGGCCAGCGTCCACGCGAACGAGCAGGCGCGGCTGATCGACGAGGCGCTCACCCGGTGAGTGCCGAGGGAGACATCCGATGAGCACCGATATCGTGGTTCCGACGCTCGGCGAGTCAGTCACCGAGGCGACGATAGCCAAGTGGTTCAAGACGGTCGGTGAGGCTGTGGCCCGGGACGAGGTGCTGGTCGAGCTCGAGACCGACAAGGTGGCGATGGAGGTGCCGGCCCCGGTACCGGGTTTGTTGACCGAGATCGTCGCCGATGCCGGCGCGACCGTCGCCATCGGCGCCGTACTCGGGCGCATCGCCGAGGGCGAGGGCGCGCCGGCGTCCAAGCCTGCGCCCCCGGCCCAGGCCGAGAAGCCCGCGCCACCCGAGCCCGCGCCGGCACCCGAAGTCGTCCTGTCGCCGTCCGTCCGCAAGCTCGTCGCCGAGCATCACCTCGATCCGGCGGCGACCTCGGGCAGTGGCAAGGGCGGCCGCCTGACCAAGGGCGACGTGCTGTCGGTGATCGAGGGTGGCCGCGCCGCCGCGCCGGCCCCCGCCGCGGCCGCCGCGCAACCACCGCCCGCGACGCCCGCCGGCCCACGCCCGCGCGCCGAGCGCGAGGAGCGGGTGCGCATGACGCGGCTCCGCCAGCGCATCGCCGAGCGCCTGAAGGAGGCGCAGAACACGGCGGCCATGCTCACTACCTACAACGAAATCGACATGACGCAGACCATGGCCCTGCGCGCTGAGCACCGCGATGCCTTCGAGAAGAAGCATGGCGTGCGGCTCGGCTTCATGTCGTTCTTCGTCAAGGGCTGCATCGCGGCGCTCCAGGAGATTCCGGGCGTCAACGCCGAGATCGACGGCGACGATATCGTCTACAAAAACTACTACGACATCGGCGTCGCCGTCGGCACGCCGCAGGGCCTGGTGGTCCCGGTCGTGCGCGATGCGGACGCGCTGAGCTTCGCCGAGCTGGAAAAGAGGATCGCCGAGCTCGGGCGCCGCGCCCGCGACGGCAAGCTCGCGCTCGACGACCTCACCGGCGGCACCTTCACGATCTCCAACGGCGGCGTCTTCGGCTCGCTGCTGTCCTCGCCGATCCTCAACCCGCCGCAGTCCGGCATCCTCGGCATGCACAAGATCGAGAAGCGCCCCGTCGTGATCGGCGACGCGATCGAGGCCCGGCCGATGATGTATGTCGCGCTGAGCTACGACCACCGCGTTATCGACGGCGGCGAGGCGGTGCGCTTCCTCGTCCGCGTCAAGGAGTGCATCGAGGACCCGGGCCGCCTGCTCCTGGGGCTGTGAGCGCATGACAGGGCCCCGGAAAAGGATGCTATGAGCGACTCGGCTTACGATCTCGTGGTCATCGGAGGTGGGCCGGGCGGCTACGTCGCCGCCATCCGCGCCGCCCAACTCGGTTTGCGCACGGCCTGCGTGGATGCGCGCGCCGCCCTCGGCGGTACCTGCCTCAATGTCGGCTGCATTCCCTCCAAGGCGCTGCTCCATTCGTCCGAGCTCTACCACCAGGCCGCGCATGGCTTGGCCCGGCACGGCGTCAAAGCCGAGGGCGTCGCGCTCGACCTTGACGCGATGATGGCGCGCAAGGACAAGGTGGTTGGCGATCTCACCAAGGGCGTCGCCTACCTGCTGCGCAAGAACAAGGTCGACGCCATCGCCGGCGCGGCCCGCATCGCCGCCGCCGGTGCCGTGAGCGTTAAGCTCAACGACGGCGGCACGCAACAGCTCAAGGCCGCGCGCATCCTGATCGCCACCGGCTCCGAGGCCATGCCGCTGCCCGGCGTCGCCGTCGACGAGAAGCGCGTCGTCTCCTCGACCGGTGCGCTGTCGCTGGCCAGGGTGCCCAAGCACCTGGTGGTCATCGGTGGCGGCTATATCGGGCTCGAGCTGGGCTCGGTGTGGCTCAGGCTCGGAGCGAAGGTGACGGTGGTCGAGTTGCTCGATCGCATCGTTCCCGGCATGGACGCCGAGCTCGGCAGCGCGCTGCACAAGGTGTTGGCGGCCCAGGGCATGACGTTTCAGCTCGGCACCAAGGTGGACGCGGTACGCACCCGGCGCGGCGGCGTCGACCTCACGCTCGCACCCGCAGCCGGCGGCGGTATGTCGACCCTCAAGGCCGATGCGGTGCTGGTCGCGATCGGCCGCCGCGCCTTCACCGACGGGGTCGGCCTCGACGAGCTCGGCGTGGCGCGCGACAACCAGGGGCGCATCACCGTCGATGAGCGCTTCGAGACCAACGTCGCCGGCATCTTCGCGATCGGCGACGTAATCGCCGGACCGATGCTCGCGCACAAGGCGGAGGAGGACGGCATCGCCTGCGTCGAGACGATGACAGGCCAAGCCGGCCACGTCGACTACGGGCTCGTCCCCGGCGTCGTCTACACCTGGCCCGAGGTCGCCGCCGTGGGCCGGACTGAGGAGGAGCTTAAGGCCGCGGGCATCGCCTACACCACCGGCCGCTTTCCGTTCTCGGCCAACGCGCGCGCCCGCGTCAACGGCGATACGGACGGCTTCGTCAAGATCCTCGCCGACGCGGCGACCGACCGCGTCCTCGGGGTTCACATCATCGGCGCCGACGCCGGCACGCTGATCCACGAGGCGGTTGGCGTGATGGCGTTCGGCGGCTCCGCCGAGGACATCGCGCGCAGCTGCCACGCCCATCCCACGCTCGCCGAAGGCGTGAAGGAAGCAGCCCTCGCCGTGGCCGGCCGCACCATCAATCTGTAGGTTTAGGGAAGCTCGGCGAGGGCGGCGTCGATCTGGTCGATCAGAACCGTGACTTCCAGCGGCAGCGCAATCTCGCGCGCTTCTTCTAGGCAGATGCGCGCTTCCGCCGGCCGCCTCTTCGCCTTGTGCAGGAGACCGAGGTTGCAGAGGTTTGCGGCGATGAAATAGGGCGCGTTCAATGTTCGACATTCGGCAACGGACGCTTCGAGGTGGCGGCGCGCCTTGGCCGCGACAAAGGGCATCGTCCGTACCAGAAACCCGATGTTGCGCAGCAGCACCGAAAGCGGCGGCGTCTTTTCGCCTAGCGCCATGCTGAGATAGATTTGGCCGAGAAAGAAGTGACCGAAGGCGCGGGTAAACGGTTGTCGCCCCCACCCGGGCACGCGGCCTTCGGCCTCTTCGATAATCCGGACGCCGCCCGCCATATCGCCAGCGAGAACCAAGGCCGCACCGTAGAGCATTTCGTTCGCTGCGGCGGTCATGCGGAGCCCGCCGGTCTCCCATTGACGTCGTGCCTCGCCCAATACGTTCAGTCCCTCTTCGGTCCGTCCGAGCATGGCGAGCGCAAACCCTTTGGGATTCTGCGCGCACCAGCGATCCAAACTACTCAGGGCACTTCGCAGGCTTTCATCCGCGCACTCGACTCCTTCCTCGTACTCGCCCGTGATGGCATTGAGGTATCCCAATGCCCACATTCCGAGGGTCCGCGGTCGAGGGTCGCCCGTCTCTCGACTCAGCTCGATCAATTGAAGGCAGTATTGTCGGCTCTCGCGGGGCCGGCCCCAGGCCAGACTGTCGACGGCCAGACAATGAATTGCCTTCGCGGTAAGCCAGACGTCACCGAGTTTCGTGCCGACCTCGAACACCCGCTGACCTATTCGTTCCAGGGTCTGAAGCCGGTCGCTCCCCGGTTGACCCCAGCAAGACTGGATCCACATCAAGCCGAAGTTGGCGTAGGCGATGGCTTCCTCGTCCTCTATTTCCTCGCCCAAAGCCAGGGCGCGCTCCAGCAGCACTTTGCCCTCTTCATCGCGTGCGGCGAAGACGTGGGCGTAGCCGGTTTCAAACAAAAAACGCGATAGGCGTTTCTTGTCGCCCAACGCCTCAACGCGAGGGAGATATCGTTCCACGAGGGCGATGATGCTCTTGAAATCGGCGCGGAAATAGTAGACGCGGGCGACGTTCAGGAGGACGTCGACGAGGACCCCTCGTCGGCGCAGCCGGGGACCGTCTCGATGAGGTCGAGGACCTGGCGGAAGCGTAGCTCCGCCTCCTCCAGTGCATAAACGCGCAGGCTGCGTTCGCCGGCCAGCGCCATGTAGCGCACGGCTTTCTCGGCACGCGGGGTGTTGCTGTAGTGGTGGGCCAGCGCGTCGGCGTGCTCGCCGGCGCCGTCGGTGGCTTCCGTCTCGATGGCCACGGCCACCCTTTCGTGCAGGGATTCGCGGCGCCCGGTCAGTAGGCTATTGTACACGGCGTCATGGACCAGCGCGTGCTTGAAGCGGTAGTCGCCGCGGCCGGGATCGCGAAAGATCAACTCCTGGCGCTCCAGGGCGCGCAGGTGTTCGGCGAGCGCGCCGTCGACGCCGAGGACGCTCCGCACCAGATCGGGCGAGAAGCGCTGGCCGACCACCGCGGCGATCTCCAAGGCCGCGCGCGGCCCTTCGTCGAGCCGGTCGAAGCGGTCCATCAGGAGGTTCTCCAGCGTCACCGAAACGGCCGAGCTCACATCGGGGGTGTCGTACGATATCCCTCCCTCGCCCCGCCGCAGGCTGCCCTTGTCCAGCAGGTAGTTGGCGATCTCCTCGGCGAATAGCGGGTTACCCTCGGCCTTGGCGAGAACCAGCCGGGTGAGCTCGGCCGGCAGGTCGTCGGTATCGAGGCGGCTCTTCAGGAGATCGATGGTGCCCTTGCCCGAGAGCGGCCTGAGCTCGATCACCTTCGCCGCTTCCGGTCCCTTCGCCGGCGGCCGGTATTGCGGGCGGTAGGTGCACAGGATCATCAGCGGCAGCTTGTCGCGGTCCTCCATGGCGCGGACCAACACCTCCTCCGAGGCGCTGTCGATCCAGTGCAGGTCCTCGACGCACATCAGCGTCGGCGACATGCGGCAGCGTTCGCGCAGCAGGCCCAGGATGGTGTCGCGGGTGCGGATGCCCACGACTTCCGCGGCGACGCCGTCGAGGGCCCCGTTGACCGGCTGGCCCAGCAGATGCAGCAGATAGGGCAGGGCCGCCTCGGCGTCGAGCCCGAGAACGTCGAGCCCCCGGCGCAGCTTGCGCTCGACCTCTTTCGCCGCCATCCCCTCGCCCAGGCGGAACGAGGTCCGCACCACTTCGATGAACGGAAGGAACGGCGCGTTGCGGCCATCGGCGGTGCAATGGCCTGGCAGCAGGAAGGCGCGCTCGTCAGCCAGCGACTTCTGAAACTCATAGGCCAGGCGGGACTTGCCGATGCCCGCCTCACCCACCACGTTGGCGATCCGAAGGGCGCCGCCGCGCACCTCCTCCCAGCAGCGCTCCAAGGTCTCCAGCTCGTGCTGGCGGCCCACCAGCCGCGTGAGGCCGCGGCGCACCGCGACGTCGAAGCGCCCGATCCCGGACTTGAGGCCGTCGAGGCGATAGGTGCGCTGCGGCGCTTCCTTGCCCTTGACCTCGCGCGCCCCGGCGAAGCGCGCCTCCACATATCCCTCGACCAGCGTATATGTGGCCTCGCTCATCAGAATGCCGCCGGATTCGGCCGCCGACTCGATGCGCGAGGCCAGGTTGACCGTATCGCCGAGCGCCGTGACGTCCGTCGGCAAGTCGGCTCCCACCTCGCCCACCACCGCTTGCCCAGTGTGGATGCCGATGCGCAAGCTCGGGCACAGGCCGAACTCCGCCACCAAGGCGTCCTCCCTGTCCCTCATCCGCGACTGGATGTCGAGTGCGGCTCGGCAGGCCCGGAGCGGCGCATCCTCGACCGCCGCCGGTGCGCCGAACAGCGCCATGATGCCATCGCCGGTGAAGTTGCCGATCGTGCCCTTGTGCTCATGAACCGCATCGGCCATCAATTGAGAGAGGCGCTGGATCAGGGCATAGGTGCGCTCCGCCCCCAGCTTCTCGGATGCTCTGGTGAACCCGGTCATGTCGGTGAACAGAACGGTGACTTGGCGGCGCTGTCCTTCGAGCGCGCGTCGCGTACTCGCTGCTGCCCAGCGAAACCTCCGGCAACCCCGTTCCCCCCCTGCCAGCTAGCGCCGATCCGCGAAACGACTATATCACTGCCGATCTATCACGTTGGCGTCGCGCTTTCGCCTCGCTACCGCGCGCCTCGGCCGCCATAATCCGGCCCCGCTATGTCGCACGGCCGCCTGGTTCTCACGCTCTGCGTCGCCGAAGTCCTGGGGATGGCGGGATTCGCGACTCTGCCCGCGCTGCTGCCGGGATTCATCGAGGCGTGGCGGCTCACCAACACGCAAGCGGGCTGGATCGCCGGCATCTACGACGCCGGCTACATGGTCAGCGTCCCGCTGCTCGGGGCCCTCACCGATCGTGTCGATCCGCGCCGCATCTATCTCGCCGGCACGGCGCTCGGCGGCATCGCCGCGCTCTCCTTCGCCCTGTTCGCCGACGGCCTCTGGTCGGCGCTGTCCCTGCGCTGCCTCGCCGGCATCGGCCTCGCCGGCACCTATATGCCCGGGCTCAAGGCGCTCAGCGATCGCATCGAGGGCCCGGCACAAGCGCGCGCGGTGGCGTTCTATACAGCGACCTTCGGCGTCGGCGTCAGCCTGTCGTTTTTCCTCGCCGGCGAGATCGCGGTGTGGCTCGACTGGCGCTACGCGTTCGGGGCGGCCGCGCTCGGCTCGCTTGCCGCCTTCGTCATCATCGCCCGCGGGCTGCCGCCCGCGGAGCCGGTTGCGCCCGGGGTCGGGGCGCCGCGCCTGCTCGACTTTCGCCCGGTCTTAAGGGCGCGGCCGGCGATGGGCTTTATCCTGGCCTACGCCGCCCACGTGTGGGAGCTGTTCGCGCTGCGCAGCTGGCTCGTCACCTTCCTGGTGTACAGCCAGAGCCTGCAGGGAGGCGCCGGGCCAAGCTGGAACCCGACCTGGATCGTGGCCATCGCCAACCTCCTCGGCCTGCCCTCGAGCGTGCTCGGCAACGAGCTCGCGGTGCGCTTCGGCCGGCGCCGCGTCATCACCCTCATCATGCTGGCTTCGGCGGCGCTGGCCGTCGCGATCGGGTTCAATGCGGCGCTGCCGTTCGTGGCCGTGGCGCTCCTGTGCCTGCTCTACGGCATTACCACGACCGGTGATTCGGCCTCCATCACCGCCGGCGCGGTGGCCGCTGCACCGCCGGGCGCGCGCGGCGCAACCATGGCCGTGCACTCCACCCTCGGTGTCGGCGCCGGCTTCCTGGGCTCGCTCTCGGTCGGCGTCGTCCTCGACCTCGCGGCCGCCTGGCCCGGCCTCGCCTGGGGCCTGGCCTTCGCAACCATGGGCGTGGGCGCGCTGCTCGGACCCGTGGCGCTGGCGATCTTCGGTCGCCCGGCGCGGGTTGAAGCCGAGGACTAGGCGCGCGGGTGTGCCCTGTCGTAGACTTTGAGCATGTGCGCGGCGTCGACGGCGGTATAGCGCTGGGTCGCCGACAGCGAGGCGTGGCCGAGCAACTCCTGGATGGTGCGCAGATCGGCGCCCCCCTCCAGCAGGTGGGTGGCAAAGCTGTGGCGTAGCGCGTGCGGCGTTGCCGTCGCCGGCAAGCCGAGGTGCCCCCTTAGGCGGCGCATCTGGGCCTGGACGACGCCCGCCTGCAGCCGCCGGCCGCGCGCGCCCACGAAGAGCGGATCGCCCGGGCCGAGCTCAAAGGGGCAGGCATCGAGATAGGCGGCCGTCGCGCTGCGGATGATCGGTAGCAGCGGCACCAGCCGCTCCTTGCCGCCCTTGCCAACGATCACCATGCTCTCGCCCGCCGGCGCCTGGGCGCAGCTAAGCCCGAGCGCCTCGGAGATGCGCAGCCCGGCGCCGTAGAGCAGGGTAAAAAGCGCGGCATCGCGCAAGGCGAGCCACGATGCATCGCTCGCCTCCACGATGCGCCGCGCCGCCGCAGCGGCCAACGGCTTGGGCACGCTGTGCGGGATCTTCGGGGCGCGCACGGTGGCCAAAACCGGGTTGTCGAGGAATCCCGCGCGCGCGAGGTGGCGGAAGAAGCCGCGCAACGACGACAGGGCGCGCGCCGTCGAGGCCGCCGCATAGCCATCGCGGCGGCGGCGCGCCAGGTAGCTGCGCAAGTCGCCGCCACGCAGCTCGGCGAGATCGGACCAGCCCGGCGGCCCGCCGATGTGCTCGGCGAGAAAGGTGAAGAAGGCCGCGAGATCGCGGCCGTAGGCCCCCAGTGTATGCGGTGAGGCGCGTCGCTCCGCCGCCAACCAGCGGCACCAATCCTCGGCGGCCGCCCGCACCGCCGCATCGGCCGGAAAGTCGCTCAGGCCGGCAGGTACAGCCATCCGCCGATCATTTGGCCCATGGCGCCGCCCATGAAGCTCAGGAGCTCGGTGCCCTGGCCGGGATGAAAGCGGACCTTGTCGCGTGAGCCGATCGCCAGCATGCCGAGCGGCGCATGGGCGCCGATCTTGAGGCGCAGCAGCGCCTCCGCCCGCACCAGCGGCGCGGCTTCGCCATAGATCGCCGGGTCGCCGTCGATGCCGGAACGCAGCACGACATCACGGCCCTCGCCGAGCCAGCCGTTGACCGTGCCGCGCTCGACGACCCGGACCCCACAGGTGATGCCGCCCGCGGTGTCACCCTCGGCGGCGCGCTCGATGCAAAGGCTCACGGCGTCGACGTCGAGCCGGCTCGCGAGCTCGGCGGTGACGGTTTCGATGAATTGCTCGAAGGTACGCGCCTCCAGCAGGGCCAGCATCGCGACGTGAATCTGGCTCTGGCTCGACAGGTTGCCGCGGCCGGCGGCGACGAGCTCGTCCCGCGCCTGGCCCAGTTTCGCGACCTCGCGCTGCAGCCGGTCGAGCATGAAGCGCTGCATGTCGACGACCGTTTCGCCGCGGCGATGGGCCGGCGGCGTGAGCGCGGCGAGCAGGTCGGGGTGGGCGTTGAGGAAATCGGGGTGCGCCTCGAGATAGGCCTTGACCCGGCCGGCGGTCAGCCGCGGCTCGCGCTCGATGCCGGCCTTCTTGGGATTCGTCGTCACGCGGGCTCCGTCACGAGTTGAGGATCGACTGGCCCGTCTTGTGCCAGTCGTCGAGGAAGGCCTCGAGGCCGCGGTCGGTGAGCGGGTGCTGGGCGAGGCGCCTCAGGACCGCGGGCGGGACGGTGCAGATGTCGGCGCCGATCCGGGCGGCCTCGATGACGTGGCCGGGATGGCGCACCGAGGCGACGAGGATCTCGGTCGTGAAGTCGTCATAGTTGTCGTAGATGGCGCGGATGTCGGCGACCAGCTCCATGCCGTTGTGGCTGATGTCGTCGAGCCGGCCGACGAAGGGCGAGACGAAGCGGGCTCCGGCCTTGGCGACCAGGATCGCCTGGGTGGGCGAGAAGCACAGCGTAACGTTCACGGCGATTCCGGCCTGAGCGAGCGCGCGACACGCCTTGAGGCCGTCCCAGGTGAGCGGCACCTTGACGGCGACGTTGTCGGCGAGGTCGGCGAGACGGCGGCCCTCGGAGACCATGGCGTCGGAGTCGGTCGCCGTGACCTCGGCGCTCACCGGGCCGTCCACGACCTCGCAGATATCGCCGAGAATGGTAAAGAAGTCGCGCCCGGTCTTGGCGACGAGCGAGGGGTTGGTGGTGACGCCGTCGAGGAGGCCGGTCGCCGCGAGATCACGAATCTCATCGATGTCCGCGGTGTCGACGAAGAACTTCATCAGACTCGGCCTCTCCGGCACCTTCGCTTGCGCCGCCTTGTCCGGCGCCCCGCCGGTTGGCACAGTGTAGCGTATGGGCGCTTCCCCTACCATTTCTTCAACAACCGCCGCAAGGCGGGTCCGGGTCCTGTTGCCGCTGCCGGTGGCGGGCGCGTTCGACTACCGGGTGCCGGACGGACTCGAACTCGAGCGAGGCCATGTGGTGCGCGTGCCACTTGGCGTCCGCGAAGTCAACGGCGTGGTGTGGGACGCAGGCGCGGCCGGCGCGGCAGGAGCCGGGGCACCGGACGAGGCGCGGCTACGCGAGATCGTGGCCCGGCTCGACGTGCCGCCACTCGAGCCGGCGCTTCTCGAATTCGTCGACTGGGTGGCGCGCTACACCGTGTCGCCGCCGGGCACCGTGCTGCGCATGGTGTTGAGCGTACCCCAAGCGCTGCAGCCGCCAACACCGCGTATCGCCTACGGGCTGGGCGCGACCGAGCCCAAGCGAATGACGCCGGCGCGCCGGCGCGTACTCGGGCTCGCCGCCGCGAGCGCGCCGCGCGCGGCGGTCGAACTCGCCGCCGCGGCGGGTGTGAGCACGGCCGTCGTACGCGGGCTCGCCGATTCCGGTGCGCTGCAGCGCCTGACGCTGCCAGAGGGCGCCGGCGCGAGAACGAGCGAGGGCCGCGGCGTCGCGCCGGTTTTGTCGCCGGCGCAGGCCGCGGCGGCCGCCAATCTCCTGTGCCGGGTCGCCGCCGATTCGTACAGCGTCACCCTGCTTGACGGCGTGACCGGCGCCGGCAAGACCGAGGTCTATTTCGAGGCCGCCGCGGCGGCCCTCGAGGCCGGCCGCCAGGTGCTGGTCCTGTTACCCGAGATCGCCCTCAGCGCACAATGGCTGGCCCGCTTCGAGGCGCGCTTCGGCACCGCGCCCTTCGAGTGGCACTCGGACCTGAGGGCGAGCGAGCGCCGCGCGACCTGGCGCGCCGTGGCGCAGGGTCGCGCGAAGGTCGTGGTCGGGGCCCGCTCGGCGCTGTTCCTGCCGCTCCCCAGGCTCGGCTTGATCGTCGTCGACGAGGAGCACGACGGCGCCTTCAAGCAGGAGGATGGCGTCATCTACAACGCCCGAGACATGGCGATCGTGCGCGCCTATCTCGGCGGGTTCCCCATCGTCCTGGTATCGGCGACGCCGTCGCTCGAAACCCTCGTCAATGCGGAGAGCGAGCGCTACGGACGGCTTCATCTTCCGGACCGTCACGGCGGCGCCGAGCTGCCGCACATTGCAGCCCTGGACCTGCGCCGCGATGCGCCACCGGCAGGACGCTGGCTGGCACCGGCCCTGGTCGAGGCCTTGGGCGAAACCGTCGCCGCCGGCGAGCAGGCCATGCTCTTCCTCAACCGCCGCGGCTACGCGCCGCTTACGCTGTGCCGCGCCTGCGGCCACCGCCTCGAGTGCCCCAACTGCTCGGCCTGGCTGGTCGAGCACCGGTTTGCCGGCCGCCTGGTCTGCCATCACTGCGGGCATACCGCCGCGCCGCCGAAGCTGTGCCCCGAATGTGGCGCCGAAGGGCGCCTCGCCGCCTGCGGACCCGGGGTGGAGCGGCTCGCCGAGGAGGTTGGCGCGCTCCTGCCCGAGGCGCGGCTTACGATCATGGCGAGCGACACGCTGGCCAGCCCCAAGGCCGCTGCGGCGGTCGTGCGCCAGGTCACGGACCGCGAGATCGACATCCTCATCGGCACCCAGATCATGGCCAAGGGGCACCACTTTCCGCACCTCACCCTGGTCGGCGTGGTCGATGCCGATCTCGGCCTGTCGGGTGGCGACCTGCGCGCGTCCGAGCGCACCTATCAGCTTCTGGTGCAGGTGTCGGGGCGGGCCGGCCGCGCCGCACACCCGGGCCGCGTCCTCCTGCAGACCTACATGCCCGAGCACCCGGTCATGCAGGCCCTGCTGTCGGGTGATGCGGAGCGCTTCCTGGCCCGCGAGGCCGAGGAGCGGCGTGCCCGGCGCCTGCCGCCCTTCGGCCGCCTGGCCGCGCTGATCGTGTCCGGCGCGAACGAGGAACGCGTCCGGGCGACGGCGCGCGCGCTCGGGGCAGCATCGCCGCAAGGCGCGCAGCTTCGCGTGCTCGGGCCGGCCCCGGCGCCTCTGTCCCTGATCCGCGGCCGCCACCGCCAGCGGCTGCTACTGAGCGCCGCGCGCGAGGTCAACGTGCCCGACGTGCTGCGCGCCTGGCTCGCCCGCGTCAAGCCGGCCGCCAGCGTGCGCATCCAGGTCGACGTCGACCCCTACAGCTTTCTGTAGAGCGTTGGCACCGCTCGGTGATGTCTTTGTTTCCTTGGTGGTAACGGCGTATAGATCAAGTTCGATGGGTCTATACGAAGTGAGCGGCGGTTCAGTGCGATGGCCGACTATGGACAGGGGGTGAGGGAGGAACTGGCCGAGGAAGGCTGTCAGTTCGTGCGGCAGGGAAAGGGCGACCATGAGATTTGGTACAGCCCCATCACCAACCGAAGGATCACGGTGGACGGGAAGATCGAATCCCGCCATACCGCAAACGAGAGACCCAAGTCGGCGGGGCTAGAAAAAAGGTTCTAGGCGCGCAGGCGCACCTTTTCCAGCTGCTCCGACATGATCATGACCGGGATCTCGGCGAGATCCCCGCCGCCAAATTCCTCGCCCTCAAGCAAATCGGGAATCATGTCGTGGAGCTTCTTTACGAGCTCCTGCTGATTGTCCGCCTCGGTGACCAGGCCGGGCAGATCGTCGCTGGTTGCGACCCAAACCTCTGCCTCGGGGTCCCATTGCGCACGCACGACGATGGTGTTTCGCTTCATGGCCGCATCCATGCCCTTTGATCCGAGCTTTCATAGCAGGTCGTGGTATCGCCTTGGCGAAAACCTATGATTTCGAAGCGCGTTCAGGCTCCAGCGCCCTGGCACCCCTTCCGGTCAGGCACTACGCTGCCCTCGGTGCCGCACCGGTCGACCCCGCCGGGTTGCATGGCCGATGGCTCTGTGCTAGGTATCCGCGGCTTTCCGGCGGGGTCGTCAGAGTCCCTCCCGCCGTTCATTTGTTCAGTATTTTCAAAAGGCTAGATTAGCCGGTCCAGGTCAATCCAAGGCATCTCAGGTGGCTGCCGCAAGCTCGTTCGTCTCCGGCCTCGCCGGCCGTTACGCCTCCGCTTTGTTCGAGCTGGCGGAAGAGGCCGGCGTCCTCGATGCGGTGGCCGACGACCTCGATTCGCTGGTGGCGATGATGGCCGAAAGCGAGGACCTCGGGCGACTGCTGAGGAGCCCGGTGCTGGCCCGCGAGGACCAGGCCCGGGCCATGGCGGCGCTGGCGGAAAAGGCGGAGATGCACGAGATCACGCGGCGCTTCCTCGGGCTCGTGGCGCACAACCGCCGGCTGTTCGCGCTCGCCGCCATGATCGACGCGTTTCGCGCTCTGCTCGCCCACCATCGTGGCGAGCTCACGGCCGAGGTCGCCGCCGCCAAGGAGCTCAGCCCGTCGCAGATGAAAGCGCTCGCCGCCGGCCTCGCGCGCGCCATGGGGCGCGAGGTCAAGGTCGCACTCAAGGTGGATGACGGCCTCATCGGCGGGCTCGTCGTGCGCCTCGGCTCACGCATGATCGATGCCTCGATACGCACCAAGCTCGAGCGCCTGGAGCTGGCCATGAAAGGGGTCCGGTGATGGATATCCGCGCGGCGGAAATATCGTCCATTCTCAAGGAGCAGATCGCCAGCTTCGGCACCGAAGCCGAAGCCGCCGAGGTCGGCCAGGTGCTGGCGGTCGGTGATGGCATCGCCCGCGTCTACGGCCTCGATCAGGTGCAGGCCGGCGAGCTCGTCGAGTTTCCCGGCGGCGTGCGCGGCATGGCGCTCAATCTCGAGAACGACAATGTCGGCGTCGTGATCTTCGGCGACGACCGCGGCATCAAGGAGGGCGATGTCGTCAAGCGCACCGGCGCCATCGTCGACGTGCCGGTCGGCAGGGCGCTGCTCGGGCGCGTCGTCGATGCGCTCGGCAATCCCATCGACGGCAAGGGCGACATCGCCACCGAGGAGCGCGGGCGAATCGAGGTCAAGGCGCCCGGCATCATGCCGCGCCGCTCGGTGAGCGAGCCCATGCAGACCGGCCTCAAGGCGCTCGATAGCCTGGTCCCGATCGGCCGCGGCCAGCGCGAGCTCATTATCGGTGACCGCCAGACCGGCAAGACGGCCATCGCCATCGACACGATCATCAACCAGAAGGATATCAACGCGAGCGGCGACGAATCGAAGAAGCTCTATTGCGTCTACGTCGCCATCGGCCAGAAGCGATCGACGGTCGCGCAGGTGGTCAAGACCCTCGCCGATGCGGGCGCGCTCGACTACACCATCGTCGTTTCGGCGACCGCATCGGAGCCCGCGCCGCTGCTGTTCCTCGCCCCCTATTCGGGCTGCACCATGGGCGAGTACTTCCGGGACAACGGCATGCACGCGCTCATCATCTACGACGACCTTTCCAAGCATGCGGTGGCTTACCGCCAGATGTCGCTGCTGCTGCGCCGGCCGCCGGGGCGCGAAGCCTTTCCGGGCGACGTCTTCTACCTGCACTCGCGCCTGCTCGAGCGGGCGGCGAAGATGAACGAGGAGAACGGCGGCGGCTCGCTGACGGCGCTACCGGTGATCGAGACGCAGGCCAACGACGTCTCGGCCTACATCCCGACCAACGTGATCTCGATCACCGATGGGCAGATATTCCTTGAAACGGACCTGTTCTATCAGGGCATACGTCCCGCCATTAACGTCGGAATTTCCGTGAGCCGCGTCGGCTCGGCGGCGCAGATCAAGGCGATGAAGCAGGTCGCCGGGACGATCAAGCTCGAGCTCGCCCAGTACCGCGAGATGGCGGCCTTCGCCCAGTTCGGCTCCGACCTCGACGCGGCGACGCAGCGCCTGCTCAACCGCGGCGCGCGCCTGACCGAGCTGCTCAAGCAAAAGCAGTACGAGCCGGCGCCCGTCGAGGAGCAGGTGGTGGCGATCTTCTCCGGCGTGCGCGGCTATCTCGACGGTGTCGCGGTGGCG
Source organism: Alphaproteobacteria bacterium (assembly GCA_965261735.1). GTDB lineage: Bacteria > Pseudomonadota > Alphaproteobacteria > SHVV01 > SHVV01. The sequence goes on along the minus strand of OZ253470.1, from coordinate 1,366,055 downwards.
CGGGTGACCGAGTTCGCAGAGGGACTGCTCAGCGAGGTGAGGGCCAACCACGCCAATGTTCTCGAGGCCATTCGCAGTGAGCGCGAGATCTCGGAGCAGACCGAGGGCAAGCTCAAGACCCTTCTCGACACCTTCGTCCGGGCCTTTGCCTGAGCCCCGGATAGGGGATCCGGGCACAACGCGCGCGCTCAGCCAGGCGATTCATGCCCAACCTTAAGGAGCTCCGCAACCGCATTCGCAGCGTCCAGTCGACGCAAAAGATCACCCAGGCCATGAAGATGGTGGCGGCGTCCAAGCTGCGCCGCGCCCAGGAACGCGCCGAGGCAACGCGCCCCTATGCCGAGCGCATGGAGCGCTTGCTGGCATCTCTCGCGGCCGGCGCCGCGGGCGAGTACGCGCCGCGCCTGCTTCAGGGCTCGGGCAAGGAGGACGTCCATCTCGTCGTCGTCGCCACGGCCGACCGCGGACTGTGCGGGCCCTTCAACACCACGATCGTGCGCGCCGCGCGCGCCCACATCCGCGAGCTCGCGGCCGCCGGCCGCGTGGTCAAAATCCTGTGCGTCGGGCGCAAGGGTCGCGACATGCTGCGTCGGGATCACGGCGACAAGATCGTCGATACCGTGGAGTTTGCGGGCGTGCGCCAGCTCACCTTCGATATCGCGGCGCCCATCGCCGCGCGAATCATCGAGATGTTCGAGGCCGAAGAGTTCGACGTATGTACGATCTTCTACAACCGCTTCGTTTCGGTCATCAGCCAGCAGTTGACGAGGCGCCAGCTGGTGCCGGTAGCGCTGCCCGAGCCGAGCGGCGAGGCCGAGGGGACCGGCACCTATTACGAGTACGAGCCCGACGAGGCCGAGATTCTTGCGGCCCTGCTGCCCCGCAACCTGTCGGTGCAGGTCTATCGCGCGCTTCTCGAAAACGCGGCCAGCGAACAGGGCGCGCGCATGACGGCGATGGACAACGCCACGCGCAACGCGGGCGACATGATCGACCGCCTCACCCTGTATTACAATCGCACGCGCCAAGCCAACATCACACGCGAGCTCATCGAGATCATCTCCGGCGCCGAGGCGCTTTGACGTATCAGCTGCCACCTCACGGGAGCCAGGCATGACGACCAACATTGTCGGCAAGATCACCCAGGTCATGGGCGCCGTCGTCGACGTGCAGTTCGAGGACCAGTTACCACCGATCCTCAACGCACTGAGCTGTGACAATCACGGCACCCGGCTGGTGCTCGAGGTGGCGCAGCACCTTGGCGAGTCAACGGTGCGTACCGTGGCCATGGATGCGACCGAAGGCTTGGTGCGCGGCCACGAGGTGACCGACACCGGCGCCTCGATCACCGTGCCGGTCGGCCCCGAGGTGCTGGGCCGCCTGATGAACGTCATCGGCGAACCCATCGACGAGCGCGGGCCGATCGAGACCAAGATGACCTCGCCCATACACAGGAGCGCGCCCGCCTTCGTCGACCAGTCGACAGAGGCCGAAATCCTGGTCACCGGCATCAAGGTGGTCGATCTCCTGGAGCCCTATCCCAAGGGTGGCAAGGTCGGCCTGTTCGGCGGTGCCGGCGTCGGCAAGACCGTCATCCTGCAGGAGCTCATCAACAACAACGCCAAGGAGCACGGCGGCTTCACGGTATTCGCCGGCGTCGGTGAGCGCACGCGCGAGGGCAACGACCTCTACCACGAGATGATCGAATCGGGCGTGATCGACCTCGAGGGCGGGGGCTCGAAGGCGGCGCTCGTCTTCGGCCAAATGAACGAGCCGCCTGGCGCGCGCGCCCGCGTCGGCCTCACCGGCCTCACCATGGCCGAGTATTTCCGCGACGAGGAGGGCCAGGATGTCCTGCTCTTCATCGATAACATCTTTCGCTTCACCCAAGCGGGATCGGAGGTCTCGGCGCTGCTCGGCCGCATTCCCAGCGCCGTCGGCTACCAGCCGACGCTGGCCACCGATATGGGCAACCTCCAGGAGCGCATCACCTCGACCAACAAGGGCTCGATCACGTCGGTCCAGGCCATCTACGTGCCCGCCGACGACCTGACCGACCCAGCGCCGGCGACGTCGTTCTCCCACCTCGATGCGACCACGGTGCTGTCGCGCCAGATCGCCGAGCTCGGCATCTACCCGGCGGTCGATCCGCTCGACTCGACCTCACGCATGCTCGATGCGCGCATCATCGGCGAACAGCACTATGCGGTGGCGCGCGAGGTCCAGCGTGTCCTACAGACCTACAAGTCGCTTCAGGACATCATCGCCATTCTCGGTATGGACGAGCTCAGCGAGGACGACAAGCTGACGGTAGCGCGCGCGCGCAAGATCCAGCGCTTCCTGTCCCAGCCCTTCCACGTCGCCGAGGTGTTCACCGGCACGCCGGGCGTGTTCGTCGCCCTCGAGGAGAGCGTTCGCGGCTTTAGCGAGATCGTTGAAGGCCGCCACGACGACCTGCCCGAAGCGGCCTTCTACATGGTCGGCACCATCGACGATGTGGTCGACAAGGCCAAGCGCATGGCGGCCGAGGCCGCCTGAGGCCTGCTTACGATGGCCAACAAGGTCGCCTTCGAGCTGGTCTCGCCCGACCGCCTGGTGATGTCGGTCGCGGCCGACATGGTCGTTATTCCTGGCACCGAGGGCGACTTCGGGGTCCTCGCGGGCCACCAGCCGGTCGTTTCGGGTCTGCGCCCCGGCGTGATCGAGATCCACGACGAGGGTGCCGCGCCCGAGCGCGTGTTCGTGCGCGGCGGCTTCGCCGAGGTCACCAACGAGGCGTGCGTGGTGCTGGCCGAGGAGGCGGTACCGGTGGCCGAGCTCGACCGCGCCACCCTTGAGGCGCGCATCCGCGACACCGAGGAAGATCTCGCAGACGCCACCACCGACGACGAGCGCCACCACGCCGAAGGCGCGCTCCAGCTCCTGAAAGACATGTTGAGCGCGCTGTCGTAGGGGCCTCCCCCCGCGGTTGGCGGAGGCCCTTGCCTAAGGTAAAATGGGCTGTTGCCAGAGTACGCACCGCGGGGGCGTGATGGGCAGGCACTGGACGCTGGAGGATATTCCTTGGCACCGGTTCGACGCGTCGAAGGTTGAGCCGGCCGAGCTCGAGGCGGTCAAGGCGGCATCCGTGGTCGAGCACGATGCCGAGGACTACGTCGCCTACCTCGCCAGCGTGTTCCGCGACGATCCCGAGTTCATCGCGGCGGCGCGGGCTTGGGGCGAGGAGGAGCTGCAGCACGGGCGTGCCCTCGGCCGCTGGGCCGAGCTCGCCGATCCGTCGTTCGATTTCGCAGCCAGCTTCGCGCGCTACACGGAAAAGCACCGGCTTCCGCTGACGGCGACCGAATCGGTACGCGGTTCGCGCAGCGGCGAGCTCATCGCGCGCTGCATGGTCGAGGTCGGCACGAGCTCGTTCTACAGCGCTCTGCGCGACGCCACCGACGAGCCCGCGCTCAAGGCCATCTGCCGCCACATCGCGAGGGATGAAATCCGCCACTACAAGCTGTTCTACACCCATCTCCAGCGCTACCTCGCGCGCGAGCGACCGGTGCTGCTCACTCGCCTGCGTGCCTCGCTCGTTCGTTTCATCGAGAGCAACGACGACGAGCTCGCCTACGCCTACTATTGCGGGCTCGGCGAGAGCGCTCCCTACGACCGGCGGCGCTTCAACCGCGCCTATGTTCGCCGCACCTATCCCCTCTACCGTTACGACCATGTCGTCCGCGGCATCGCCATGATCCTCAAGGCGGTCGGGCTCAACCCGCACGGCACCCTCGCTGCGATGGCCGCGCGCGCCGTCTGGTGGCTCATGCGCGTCCGCGTCCGCCACCTTGACCGCTTGGCCGCATAACCTACCTCGACAGTTCCGCCACGATCAGGCCGGCGCAGGCGGCCGCCCCCACCGGCGGCGCCCAGCGCGGCGCATGAAAGCTGAGCTCGGGCCGCGGATCGCGCCGCTTGAGCCGCCACAGCGCTAGGTTGACGGCAATAAAGATCAACAGCGTCACCGCACTGGTCGCGCGGACGAGGACACCGAAATCGAGCGTCACCGTGAGCGCCAGCGTGATGCCGCCGACAAGCACCGTGGTGTTGACGGGCGTGCGGGTGCGCGCGTTGACCCGCTGCAGGAAGTGCGGCAGCAATCCCACGCGCGCCATGCCGTAGGTGAGCCGTGAGACCCGCAATATCTCGACCAACACGCCGTTGACCGTCGAGATGCCGGCGATGACCGCGAACACCGCCACCACATCGATGGGCGCGCGCGCGACGATCAGGAGGAGGGCGGCCTTCGAGTAGGCGAGTTCGCTCGGCGGAACGGCGAGCACGGCGACCAGCGCCACCACGGTGTAGAAGAAGGCGGTGATGGCGATGGCGAGCAGGATCGCCCGCGGCAAAGTGCGGCTCGGGTCCTTCGTTTCCTCGGCCATGTTGGTCAGCGACTCGAAGCCGAGAAAGGCGAAGAAGGCGAGGAAGGCGCCCCCCATCGTGGCGCGCCAGCCGGCCGCGTCATCGGGGATGAGCGCGCCGGCGTGCGCCGGGAAATCGAGTAGCGCCGGGGCGCCAACGAGAATCACCAGAAGCAGGCCGGCGACCTCGACCACCGACAATAGTGCCGCCGCGCCAACGCTGAGGGTCACCGCAACGCAGGCCACGGCCGTGAACGCCACGACGACCCCGCCAGCCAGGAGCGCGTCGGGCAAGGAGACGAACTGCTGCAGGTACCCGGCGCTGCCGCGGGCGATCGAGGCCGCCGCGACCACCGTGGCGGCGGCGATGGCGAGGCCGACCACGTGCGAGAGCGCATCCGAGTTGAACGCGTGGCGGACGTACGCGGCGGCGCCGGCGGCCTCGGGGTGGCGGGCCGCGAGTTCCGCATAGGACAGTCCGGTCAACGCGGCGAGGGCGCCGGCGGTGATGAAGGAGAGCGGTGTCGAGGCGCCCGCGCGCCCGGCGACCTCTCCCAGCAGCACGTAGATGCCGGCGCCGATAATGGTGCCGAGCGCATAGAAGACCAGTCGCCACAGGCCGAGCGCGCGGGTGAGGCCGGGGGCAGGCGCATCGCTCATGGGCCGCGGCGTCAGTGCGCGCGAGGGCGCTGCGTCATCGTCGTGACCGCGTCACCACTGTGACCACGTCAACGCTGCGACCGCGTCGCCGCCTTACCGGCCGCCCCGTCCCCTTCGAGTAGGGCGCGAAACTCGGCGAGAATCGCCTCGTAGAGGGGACGCTTGAAGCCGACGATGATGTCGGGCAGCTCCTCGACGGGGATCCATTTCCAGTCGGTGAATTCGGCGTGAGCGCCGGCGACGTCGATATCGCGCTCACTGCCCGTGAAGCGCAGGACGAACCATTTCTGGCGTTGGCCTCGATAGCGGCCGCGCAGGGCCTTGCCGACCAGGTCGGGCGGCAGGTCGTAGCTCAGCCAACCGCGGCTCTCGCCGATGATCACCGCCCTGTCGGTGCCGATCTCCTCGCCCAGCTCGCGCAGCGCCGCGCGGCGTGGCGTCTCGCCGCGGTCGATGCCGCCTTGGGGCATCTGCCAGGCCTCCGCCGAGATATCGCGCCGGCGCGCGACGAGCACCCGATTGCATTCGTTGAGCACCATCATGCCGACGCCGCGGCGGTACGCGAGCCCGCCCTTTCGGGGTGGGCTCACTCGCCGCCCTCGCTCACCGCGACGGCCGACACCGGCGCCAGCGCCAAGCCCTTCTGATCGAGCGTCTTCACCCAGGCGGCGAGGCGCTCGATGGTAACCGGGAAGGGGTAGCCGATACCGACCGCAAAGCCCACCGATTGGGCGATGCGTTCGAGCTCTAACAGGCGCGCGTCGATGGCGACGCGCGAGGCTTCGTTGTCGATGACCCGGTTGTTGATCGCGTGAGGAACGCCGACCTCGCCGCTGATCGGGGCCAGCAGACTGTTGCGGGCGGCGCGCCCGTCCACGATCATCAGCCCGCGCTCCTTGAGCGCCAGCAGGATGGGCCGCACGTGGTCCGGCGAGGTCGCGAACTTGGCCCCCGCAATGTTGGCGATGCCGACATATCCGGCGAACCGGCCGAGGAGCCATTGCAGCCTCTCGCCGTTCGCGTCCGCGGACAACGAGGTCAACAGGGTGTGGGGTCCCGGGTCGCTTGCCGGGTAGTCGTGCGGCTCCATCGGCACCTGCAGCAGCACCTCGTGACCGGCCGCGCGCGCGGTGGCGACCCAGGTGGTGAGGTTGGGGGCGTAGGCCGCCAACGCCAGTGTGATTTCACCTGGTAGCTGCTGAATGGCGGCATTGGACGCCGATTGGCTGAGACCGATGCCGCGCAACAGGATGGCGACACGCGGCCGGTCGCTGGCCGTGCTGAACGGCCGGGCATAAACCCGCCAGGGCTCCCGGCCGTCGGGAGCGATGACGGGCAGCGGCCCATCGGGGCTGTCCCGTACCAGGCCCGGGTCCGGCACCGGGGCGAGCGCTATCTGCGGCCCCAGGGCGCCTGCCGGCGGGCTTGGCGGCGGCGTTTCCGGCGCCGCAGCGGCGACCCGCGTGGGCGCTTTCTCGGCTTCCTCGGTCGGTGACGCGGGCTGCTCGCCGCCGGCGGACGGAGACTCTTCGGCATGGCCAGCGACGTCGGGTGCCGGCTCTGCCTCTGCCTCTGCCTCTGCCTCTACCTTGGCCTCGGCCCGGGCCTCTTGCACCGGTGGCGCGGGCTCGCCTGCCGCGGGCGGCGCGGCCTCCGCGATCGAGGGTACGATCGAGGGTTCTGGCGTATCGCCTGCAATCGAGGGCCCTGGGCCCGCCCCGTCCGCTGCGGCCGGCGTGGGCGCGGGAGGCGTTTCGGTGGCCTCGGCCTTACCCTCGGGGGCCGTCCCGCCGCTCGCCGGCGGTGGCGGCATGTCAAGGACTACCGTGGTGATGCCGGCGGACGCTGAGCGTCGGCGCGCCTCATCGCTGACCGCGAGCCACCCGACCAAAGCACCCAGGAGCACCGCAAGCGAGAGAGAGGCTATGGCGAGTGCGCCAACTCGCCGCCGTGGTCGTCCTTCCTGCCTTGCCTCTCGTCGCTGCGCCGAGGGTCCTCTTGCCACGTCGTGCCGCCGTCAGGCCCCCGTCGGCGCTGTCAGTTCGCGAGGCGATCGCCGAACATGGAGATGCCGCGCAGCAGGTCGATGGCTCGCGCGAGCTGGTAGTCCTCGAGCTTCTCGGGCTGTGCCCCAGCCGCATCCGCGCTCGCCGCCGGCTCGGGCTCGGTCGCGTCGGCGCCCGGCTGCACCGCGCTCGGCGACTCGGTGCCCTCGCCTTTGAGGTGGTTGCGCAGGTTGGCCTCGCTACGCTCCGGCTCGCTTTCGAGCCGCTCAATACGCGCCTGCTCGACGACGATATCGGGCACGATACCGGTCGCCTGGATCGACCGACCCGACGGCGTAAAGTAGCGCGACGTCGTGAGCTTGATGGCGCCGCGGCCGGCCAACGGCATGATGGTCTGTACCGAACCCTTGCCGAAGGACTTGGTGCCCATGATGATCGCGCGCTCGTGGTCCTGCAGCGCGCCGGCGACGATTTCCGAGGCCGAGGCCGATTGGCTGTTGATCAACACGATAATCGGCTTGCCGTTGGCGATGTCGCCCTCGCGCGCGTTGTAGCGGTTGGCGTCCTCGGGCTGACGCCCGCGGGTTGATACGATCTCGCCCTGGTTGAGGAAGGCATCGGAGATCGCGATCGCCTGGTCGAGCAGACCGCCGGGATTGCCGCGCAAGTCGAGGATGACGCCCTCGATGGCCTCGCCGAGTTCGGCGCCGAGGCTCGCCATTGCCTTCTTGAGGCCTGATTCGGCTTGCTCGTTGAACGTCGTGATCCACACATACGCGGCGTTGCCCTCGGTGCGAAAACGCACCGGGTTGACCTTGATCGTGTCGCGCTTGATCGTAATGCTGAGCGGTTCCTCTGCGCCGGTACGCAGGATGGTGAGCGTGATATCGGTATTGATCTGCCCCTTCATCTTGTCGACCGCCTCGTGCAGGGTCATGCCCAACACCTGCTCGCCGTCGAGGTGGGTGATCAGGTCGCCCGCCTCGACCCCGGCACGAAAGGCCGGCGTGTCGATGATCGGCGCGATGACCCGAACGAGCCCGTTCTGGTCCATGCTCACTTCGATCCCGAGCCCGCCGAAGGCGCCCCTCGTATCCTCGTTCATCTTCTTGAAGAACTCGGGATTGAGGTAGCTGGAATGGGGATCGAGAGAGGACAGCATGCCCTTGATCGCGGCCTCGATCAGTTCGCCCTCGTCGATTTCCTCGACGTAGTCCTTGCGGATCCTCTCGAACACGTCACCGAACAGGTTGAGGTGGCGATAAGTGTCCGAACTCGCGGCGGTTGCCGCGGCGGGAACCAGCAAAAGGGCCAGGCCGGCAAGGCCCGCCACCAGGGGCTTCCGCATTATCCGCTTACCTTTCCTTCGCTCGCGCTCAGCCAGGGTAGCGGGTTGATCGGCTCGCCCGCCCGGCGCAACTCGACATATAACCTCGGTTGAAGGTCCGTCGCTTCGCCCATGCGCCCAACCGGCTCACCGGCGAGCAGCCGTTGACCTACGACACCATCTATGCGGGCCATGCCCGCGATCAAAGTATGATATCGCTCGCCGTGGCTGATTATCAAGAGGAGCCCGTAGCCGCGGAACGGCCCCGCGAACACGATGCGCCCGTCGTGTGGCGCAATCACCTCGGCGCCGCGCCGGGCGAGGATGGTGATTCCCTTGGTCGCCCGGCCGAATTCGCCGGGTTCGCCAAACCTGCGCGCAATGGTGCCGAGCACCGGAAAGGGCATGGTTCCGCGCGCCGCCATGAAGGATCGGCGCGGTGGCGCGGGATCGACATCGGGGGCCGCGGGCGTGTTCGCGATCCTGGCCATGAGAGAGTGTAGGTCCTTGCTCTCGGCGGCTAGGCGAGCGAGGCGCCGCTGCTGCTCGAGATAGGCGGCGCTGGCACTCTGGTGGCGCCGCGCCTGCCGCTCGATCAGACGGTCGAGCGCCTGCCGCTCCTTATCGAGGCGGGCCAATGCGCCCACAAGCTGTTGTTTTTCCTCGGCGACCTCCTCGCGCACCGCCTTGAGCGCGCTGAGTTCGGCGCCGAGTGCCGCCGCCCGCGCCTCGAGCTCGGGCACGAGGGCGCCCAACAGCAGCGCGCTGCGCAAGGTCTCGACGGGCGGCGCGGCGCTGACGATGAGCGCTTCGGGCGGCCGGTAGGCGAGCCGCTGCAGGGCGCCCAGCGTCGCCGCCAGCGCCTGGTGCCGGCGCTTGAGATCGGCACTCCTGCTCGCCTCTTCGGCCTCGAAGGCCCGAAGCCTACGCTCGAGGGCCACGACCGCCGTCTCCTCGCGGCGCGCCACCGCCGCCGCCGCGATCAGCCGTGCGCGTAAGTCGCCGACCTCGCGCTCGAGCGCTCCCGCTTCCCGCTCCAGCTCGCGCGCCCGCTCCCGCCCCTCATGGAGCGCCCGCTCGATCGCCTCGAGCCGCTGGCGCGGCGCCTCCTCGGCTGCGGCCGCGGCCGGCGCGACGGCCCACAGCGCCAGAGCCAGCGCGGGCGCGGCGGCGAAGTGGATGCGCTCAAACATTGGCGCTGCTCGTGGCGCCGATGCCGTTGCGTTGTCGCGCCGCCACGAGCAGGGACCGGCCCGCCATGGCGGCGGGCTGTGCGAGCCCGAGGAGCGCGAGCGCCGTGGGGGCGACGTCGGCGAGCCGGCCGTCGCGTAGCGCCAGCCCCTGGCGCGGCGGCACGGCGAGGATCAGCGGGACGAGTTCCGTGGTGTGCTGGGTGTGCGGCTGGCCGGCGCCGGGGTCGTGCATGCGCTCGGCGTTACCATGGTCGGCGGTGACGATCAGGGCGCCACCCGCGCGGCGCACCGCGTCAGCGAGCCGGCCGAGGCAAGGGTCGACCGCTTCGACCGCGCGCACCGCCGCGGGCAGGATGCCGGTGTGGCCGACCATGTCCGTGTTGGCGTAGTTGACGAGGATGAAATCGAAGCGCCCCTCGTCGATCGCCGCGACCAGCCGGTCGGTTACTTCGACGGCCGACATCTCCGGCTTGAGGTCGTAGGTGGCGACCTTGGGCGAGGGCACGAGAATGCGCTCCTCGGCCGGGAACGGCGCCTCGCGGCCGCCGCTGAAGAAGAAGGTGACGTGCGCGTACTTCTCGGTTTCGGCGATGCGCAGCTGGCTCAAGCCGGCCCGCGCGATGAGCTCGCCGAGGGTCGCCTCGACGTCGAGGGCGGGCAGCAGCGCTGGCATGTGAGCATTGAGCGCGGCCGAATATTCGACCATGCCGGCGGCGATGAGCGAGACCGTGCGCGGTCGGACGAAGCCGTCGAAATCGGGCTCGACAAGGGCTGCGAGAATCTCGCGCGCCCGGTCGGAGCGGAAGTTGGCCATCAGCAGCCCGTCACCGTCACGCATCCCGGTGTAGTCGCCGATCGCGGTCGGCACCACGAACTCATCGCCGAGGTCGACCGCGTAGGCGGCCTCGATGGCGGCGAGCGGATCGGCGGCGTGCGCGCCCGCGGCGTCGATGATGGCGCCGTACGCCTCGGCCACGCGCGGCCAGCGCTTGTCACGGTCCATCGCGTAGTAGCGCCCACACAGGGTCGCCACCGCATGGTCCTCGAGGTCGGCGGTATCGGCCAAGTAGCGCGCGAGGTGGTCGCGCGCGCTCCGGGGCGGCGTGTCGCGGCCGTCGAGGAAGGCGTGCAGCGCGACGCGGACTCCGCGCTCAGTCAGTGCGCGGGCGAGCGCGGCCAAATGCGCCTGGTGGGCGTGCACGCCGCCGGGCGAGAGCAGGCCCATGAGGTGGCAGGTGCCGCCGCGGCCAAGGTGCTCGGCGAGGCGCGCGAAAGCCGGCGCCGCGAACAGGCTGCGGTCGGCGATCGCGGCGTCCACGCGCGGTAGGTCCTGGACCACCACGCGGCCCGCACCGAGGTTCATGTGGCCGACCTCGGAGTTGCCCATCTGCCCCGCCGCCAAGCCGACGTCGGCGGCCGAGGCGGCGAGCAGGCTGTGCGGGCAATGGCTCAGGAAACCGTCGTAGTGGGGCGTCTGCGCCAGTGCTATCGCGTTGTGGTCGGTCTCGCGGCGATGGCCCCAGCCATCGAGGACGCAGAGCACCAGCGGGCGTGGGCGCGAACCGGACATGGCCGGCGACTATACACTACGCGTACGCCGCGGCGCACCCCCGGGGCGGCCCCGCAGCCACAGGTTGCGAATGTGGATGCATCGTGGATGAGGACTGCCGTAGGATGTCTTCATGAGGCGTGGGGCGAGGCGATCGGCACGGCTGCTCGCGGCCGCAATGACAGCGGCGCTCGCGGCATCGCACTCGATGGCCGAGGAAGAAGCCTACCCGGTGTGGTGGTCTCCGGCGCTGGAGCTTGAAAGCCTCGGTGACATCGACGAGAGGCTTGCGCGGCGGACGCTCGACTTCACCGTCTACAAGGGCAAGGGGGGGGGAGCGGAAGAGCGCGCATGTCGACAACTGCAACTCGCTCAAGCATTGGGCGGCGCAGGGCTACGAAGCGCGCATAAACCCAAACTTTAAGGCCCTATAGTATAACGAGATAACGTGCCGCATCATCGAATTGCTGCGGCACGCGAAACCGGCGCGAAAGAGCCACGTTCGGGAGTTCGCGCTCGACGCCGACGCGATCAACTACCTGCCGGCCATGGTCGATCTGCATCCCTTTACCAGCGGGGTGAGATGGCAATGCGAGGCCAACGAAAAGGGTATCCCGCTCGCCCAGGCTTCTGAGGTGAGCAAAATCAAGATTGCTGGCCCAAATGAAATGGAGTTCGAGTCGCCGGGAATGAGCGTTGGCGTCGAGGCGATGGCGCGCGGCGACTTCAACGGCGACGGGCTCGACGACCTGGTGGTGCGGGTAGTGGCGGGCGCGACGGGAGGGACATGGGGAGGGACGCGGCAGCTCCTATTGTCGCGGGCGTATCCAAATGCCGTGTTGCGAATCCTGAATACAGCGGAAATAGAGGCCTGCCGCGGCTAGGAGTGCCACCCGTCGGATGGGCCCTCCGGGTTTGTCCGCTAGAAGTACCACTGTTGCAGGCCTTTCGCCCTGCAGGTGGGGTGGATGAAATGGGGCTCCTTCTTGGCCGCCTCCTCGAACCACTTCCGCACCTGCATGTTGCGCTCTTCGGACACGATCTCGCGACCCGATTCCCTTGCCGCCCGTTTCCAGTCGCGCATTTCCACGGCTTTGATGAGTTCCGGGAACCCGCCTTTTTCCGGCGGATGATAAATACCGCGACACCCGAGTTGTAGGCGATGTCCAAGAGCCCGAGCTTGGCCGCGGGCGGGAAGGTGTCGAAGCCGGAAAACTCTGTCTTCCTTTTTATCTCCTGTACCTTTCGCCAGATATCGAGCACCGCCAGGTCGCCGATGTCGTTCTGCGACATCCTGATGTCGGTCAGAGGTTCGAACTTGGTGTGCCCGCCGCTTGCAAGGTCTTGTCTTTTGTGGACCGCCTCGAACGCCCATCTTATGTCCTCGGCCGAGGCCGGATAGTCGTAGTCGACCACCGTGCGCCCCCAATAGAACCGAAGGCCGGTCGCTGCCTCCGGGCTCTCGATCAGGTGGCCCAGGCCCACGGTCACGTTGCCCTTAGAATCGAGGTACATGTAGGGGATGCGGCCCTCGGAGCCCTCCAGCTGATCGAAATATTCCTTCTCCACATCCATCGAGCCGAACGAAGGACGCAGCCCGGTCTTGCACACGGGCTTATCCTTGGCGTCCTCCACCCTGCAGCCAGTGCCCTTCTCGACGAGAAAGTATTTGTGCCACTTCCAGCCGTAGGCCCAGCCGGCGAGCTTCGCCAGGCGCTCGGCGATGTAGTCCGGCTTGACCTTCGCGGTGTCCGCGCCGCTTACGTGAATTCTCTCGATCTTCCGGGCCTCGATCATGAAGCTCATCGCCGCTCTCCCTCAGACGTGATGCGTTACGTATCATTATACGATACATTTAGAGCCGTGTCAAATCATAACGCATTGACTTGGACGCGCAGGGAGGGGGCGCGAGCGTAATTTTGTTGCGCGGGTGTCGATTCAGCCGCGCATTCGCCGAGGGATGCGGCGGGCTCACCCTTCGACAGGCTCAGGGTGAGGTGGGGTTTGGCACCGCCGACCCTTCGAAGGGCTCATCCTTCGACAAGATCAGGGTGAGGGAGCCGATTTGCCAGCCATCAAGACCTCATGCTGAGCCTGTCGAAGCATGGGGCCCGCGGACCGGGAGATCTGGGCTGATCGGGAATGGTCGTGTTAGCGCACGGCCTTGCGGCGGTTGTAGTCGAGTTCGGCGGCGTCGAGCTGGAAACCGATCAGGACCTCGTAGTCGGCGGCGCGGGCGCCCTCGGCGAGCGGTATGCGCGGGACGATCTCGTCGCGCAAGCCGGCGCGGCTCGCGCTCCCGGGGAACTCGATCGCCGCCGCGAAGGCCTCCTTGGCGAGGATCGCGCCGGTGCGGTCGATGACGGCGACGAAATAGTGAACCTCGGCCACGCGCGCTTGCGCCGCCGGGCCCAGGTTCGCGATGACCTCGATGTCGAGGCTCATGTCGACGCGGTCCTCGCGTACGCGGCAGGTCGCGTTGATGGCGCCGAAGGCGCTCTCGAAGCGCACGTCGATAAGGTCGCGCCCTGGCCCCGGCACGAACCGCGTCAAGCTCTCTGCGTCGCGCAGGATCGAGACGCGCGGGCACGGATTGATCGGCTCCGGACCGCCGCCGCAGGCCGCCAGCGTCGCGGCCAGCGCCACCACCGGCGCCGCCAGCGCGGCGCGCATCTTGCTGCGCCCCGAGGCTGGGCGCCGCGCCGGGTCTCTAAAGCTTGCCGTGGGTGCCGTCGCAGAGCGGCTTGTTGGCGCTGTGCTTGCAGCCGCAGAAATAGACGGTGGTGGCGCGCTCGGCCGTATACGGAATCGGCTCGAAACCTGGCGCCTCCTTGTGGGAGCCATCGCAGAAAGGCTGGTTGTTGCTGCGCCCGCAGGCACACCAATAGTACGACTTGCCGGCTTCGACTTCTTGGGGGTAGGGCCCCTTTTGGGCGATCTGTCCGTCAGGCATGTCAAGTGTTCCCTCGTTATGTGCCTGGCAGGCGTCGCGGCCCGCGCCGGCCGCGGCGACTGTATCGGAGCCGGTTGGGCCGCACAAGCACCGGGCGCGCGCGTACTGCGAGTTCGATCCAGGCCAACGCCATGGCCGGCTCGCGGCGAAATCCGCTAGGATGAGGCGAGGAGGCCCGCCCATGCCCAAGCCGCCGCACAAGCCGCCGCTCGCCGTCCTGCTCGCCCATCCGCGCGGCTTCTGCGCCGGCGTCGATCGCGCGATCCAGATCGTCGAGACCGCGCTCGCCAAGTATGGCGCGCCGGTCTACGTGCGCCACGAGATCGTCCACAACCGCTTCGTGGTTGAGGGCCTCGAGGCGCGCGGCGCGGTCTTCGTCGACGAGCTCGACGAGGTGCCGGAGGGCGCGCACGTGGTGTTCTCCGCCCACGGCGTACCGAAGTCGGTGCCGGAACAGGCCGTGGGCCGTGGGCTCGACCACCTCGACGCCACGTGTCCGCTGGTGACCAAGGTCCACCGCGAGGCCGAGCACCATCACCGCGAGGGGCGCCACATCGTGCTCATCGGCCACTCCGGCCACCCGGAAGTGGTTGGTACCATGGGCCAGGTCCCGGACGGCGCGATGACGCTCGTCGAGGACCTCGCCGGCGCCCGCGCCTTCGCGACCGACGATCCGGACCACCTCGCCTATCTCACCCAGACGACCCTGTCGGTCGACGACACCGCCACCATCGTCGCCGAGCTCAAGCACTGTTTTCCGGCCATTCGCGGGCCCCACAAGGAGGACATCTGCTACGCCACCACCAACCGCCAGCAGGCGGTGCAGGCGATCGCCGGGCGCTGCCAGGCCGTGCTCATCATCGGTGCGCCGAACTCGTCGAACTCGCTGCGGCTCGTCGAGGTCGCGCGTGCCGCCGGGTGCGCGGGCGCGGCCCTGGTCGTGCGCGCCGCGGACATCGATTGGCCGGCGCTCGCGGGCGTGCGCACCGTAGGTGTCAGCGCCGGTGCGTCGGCACCCGAGCAGCTCGTCGGCGAGGTCATCGCCGCCCTCGGCGAGCGCTTCCGCGTGAGCATCGAGGAGGTCGCCGTCGCCCAGGAGGATGTGCGCTTTCGGCTGCCCCACGCACTGGCGGGGTGATTGGGGCGATGGCCGTCTACACCGAGTTTCCCGACGACGAGCTGATCCGTTTCGTGGCCCAGTACGACATCGGCCGGGTCGTTTCCTGTAAGGGCATCGCCGAGGGCGTCGAGAACTCGAACTACCTGCTGCTGACGAGCGCCGGCACCTACATCCTCACGCTCTACGAGAAGCGCGTCGCCAGGCGCGACCTGCCCTTCTTTCTCGGCCTCATGGATCACCTGGCGAGCCGGGGCCTCGCGTGCCCCACGCCGATCCACGGCAGCGACGGCGCTGCGCTGCGCGAGCTCGCCGGCCGGCCGGCCGCGATCGTGAGCTACCTGGCCGGGCTGTGGGTGCGCCGGCCCACGGTGGCGCACTGTGCCGAGGTCGGGCGCGCCATGGCGCAGATGCATCTGGCCGGCGCCGAGTTCGCTCAGGTTCGCGCCAACGATCTATCGGTCGACGGTTGGCGCAAGCTCCTAGCGGCGTGCGGCGGCCGCGCCGACGAGGTGCGGCCCGGGCTGGGCGCCGAAATCGCCGGGGAGTATGCCGACCTCGCCGCGGCATGGCCGGCCGAACTCCCCCAGGGGATCATCCACGCCGACCTCTTTCCCGACAACGTCTTTTTCCTCGATGGCAGCCTGTCGGGATTCATCGATTTCTATTTCGCCTGCAACGACTCCCTCACCTACGACCTGGCGATCTCGATGAACGCGTGGTGCTTCGAGCCCGATGGTTCCTTCAACATCACCAAGGCGCGCGCGCTGCTTGCCGCCTACGGCAAGGTGCGCACGCTCACCGCAGCCGAGCTCGACGCGCTGCCGCTGCTCGCCCGGGGAGCCGCGCTGCGCTTCCTGCTCACGCGCCTGCACGACTGGATCCACCACGTCGAGGGC
Source organism: Alphaproteobacteria bacterium (assembly GCA_965261735.1). GTDB lineage: Bacteria > Pseudomonadota > Alphaproteobacteria > SHVV01 > SHVV01. The sequence goes on along the minus strand of OZ253470.1, from coordinate 1,349,945 downwards.
GCGCTCGTCCGCCCCAAGGATCCGCTCGAATACCTCCACAAGCTCCGCTTCCACCGCGACGTCAAGGGACCCGCGGCCTACGGCCTCGAGCGCGCGGCATGACCGGCACCGAGGTCGAGCGGGTCGACATCTATACCGACGGCGCGTGTTCGGGCAACCCAGGGCCCGGCGGCTGGGGCGCGCTGCTCGTCTCTGGCGACCACACGCGCGAAATCAGTGGCGCGGCGCCCGCGACCACCAACAACCGCATGGAGCTCATGGCGGCGATCGCCGCGCTCGAGGCGCTGAAGCGGCCGGTGCGCGCCGTTCTTCACACCGACAGCAAATATCTGCGCGACGGCATCACCGCGTGGATCAACAAATGGAAGACGAACGGCTGGCGCACCGCGGCCCGCAAGCCGGTCAAGAACATCGACCTATGGCAGCGACTCGATACGGCGTTGGCGCGCCATGAGGTCGAGTGGCGCTGGGTCCGGGGCCATTCAGGCCACCCGGAAAACGAGCGCGCCGACGCGCTCGCGCGCGAGGCCCTGGCGCAGCCGCCCGCCCCCTAGCCGGGCGCTGGCCCCGACGCTCTCTTTTAGGCTTGGTCGAGGAGGCGCTCGGCGGAGCTCACCTCGAAGCCGCCGCCCTCCTCGAGGTTGAGGGCCTCGACCACGCCGTCGTTGACGATCATCGAGAATCGGCGCGAGCGCGTGCCGAGGCCATGGGCGCTCGCATCGAGCTCGACCCCGAGCGCGGCGGCGAAGGCGCCGTTGCCGTCGGCCAGCATCTGCACCTTGTCGCCGACGCCTTGAGCCTCGCCCCAGGCATGCATGACGAAGGCATCGTTCACGGCCACGCAGGCGATGGCATCGATGCCCTTGGCATGAAGCGCGCCCGCGCTCTTGACGAAGCCCGGGAGGTGCTGGTTCGAGCATGTCGGCGTGAAGGCGCCAGGTACCGAGAACAGCGCGACGCGTTTGCCCGCGAAGACATCATCCGTCGATATCTGCGCCGGCCTCGACTCGGCCATGTAGTGGAGGGTTGTCTGCGGGATTCTGTCGCCAACCTTGATCGTCATGGGCACGCTCCCAAAACGGTGGATCTTGCAGGTGGAGGCGCTCCCTCGCGCCGAGGTAGGGGTTTACCGTCTCAGCCTAGCTGCCCGAGCCCGCGGTCAGCACCTGCTCGGCGCTGCGCCCACCGTCGACCAGGGTCAGCGTGAGCGTTTCCCCTTCGAGCGACGCGCCCTCGCCCGCCGGGCGAATGGGGAGCGCGAATTGGGCGATGTGCCCGGCCTCGTTGAATTCAATCTCGGGCGCACCAAAGGTTAGCCCCGCGGGCCCCTCGACGAACAGGTCGGGCGCGACAAAGGGCGCCCCAGCCGACTGCGCGGTGATTAGCAAGGTCGGTTCGGCGCCGCGATCGACCACCAGGCTTTCGACGACGAAGGGCGCGCCCTCGCCGGATTTCGGTACGCGCATGGCGTAACGCTCGACCAGCGCCGCATGGGGGGTCGGCAGCGCGTCCCCGGCGGGAATGTCGAGCACGAACTGAGCTTCCTCGAGGACGCAGATGCGCTCGCAGGCGGCGTAGTCGACGGACAACCGCAGCTGCGCCGTCGTCCCGGGGCGCGTGAGCGTCACGGTGATCGGGAACACGACCTCGTCCGCGTAACCGAAGGTGTCGAACCCGAACGCGCTGTAGCGCGTCGGCGCCGGCCAGGCGGGTTGTGCGGCGGCGACATTGCCCGAGCCGCGCCAGTCGAGTCGCGGCGGCACGCCCGAGTCACCCGGCACGCGCCAATAGGTCTTCCAACCCTTGGCCAGGCGGATATGGAGGCCGAGCGTCACCGACTCGCCCGCACCGACGCCGCTCGTGGTTGCGACCAGGCGCGCGCGCGAGGACTCGGACGCCACCCACGGGGTTGCCTGCGCCGCCGCCGGCGCGGGCCGCATGGCGGTGCCCGCGACGATCGCCAGCAACAACAGCCAGCCGATACCCCTCATGACCTTGCCCCGTAGCATCTCGCCGGCGCCCGTCGCTGGCCGCTTCCGCGCTTTATCGGAAGGCCAATATAGAAGTTTGATTAAGGGAGTGGGCTCATATTATCGTGAAGCGCCGTTGGCAATAAAACGGCGCGGCGCGTGCTTATCGAGCGGTTCTTCATGGGACATGAACGCCATGGCTGACGATTCCGCGTACCTCACCGGCCAGCTCTTGATCGCGATGCCGAGCATGGGTGACCCCCGGTTCGAGCGGACCGTCATCTACATGTGCGCGCATTCGCCGGCTGGCGCGATGGGGCTCGTGCTCAATCGCCTGCTCGACAACATCACCTTTCCCGACCTCCTCGAGCAGCTCGGGATCGAGGCGCCCGGCACCATTCACGAGATCAAAGTCCATTTCGGCGGCCCCGTGGAGACAAGCCGCGGCTTCGTGCTCCACACGGCGGATTACTCCCAGTCGGGCACCATGAACGTCAACGACAACATCGGCCTGACCGCGTCGATCGATGTGCTGCGCTCCATCGCCACGGGCGAGGGCCCGCGCCAGCGCCTGCTCGCGCTCGGCTATGCCGGCTGGGCGCCGGGCCAGCTCGACACCGAGATACAGGCCAACGGCTGGCTCCACGCGCCGGCCGACGAAGGCCTCATCTTCGGCGTCAACATTCACGAGAAATGGACCAGCGCCGTGGCCAAGCTCGGGATCGACGTGTCGATGCTATCGGGCGAAGCCGGCCACGCCTGAGGCCGGTCGCCGACCCTCAGCCGCTCGCCGGGCGCGGGTCGGAGGTCAGCAGGGCGTAGAGCAGGTGGTCGCGCCAGGCGCCGTTGATGCAGAGATATTGTCGGGCGTAGCCCTCGTGGGTGAAGCCCGACTTTTCGAGCAGCGACTTGCTCGCCTCGTTGGTGGGCACGCAAGCCGCCTCGATGCGATGCAGGCGCATTTCCTCGAAGACGAACTCCACGAGGGCGGCCAGCGCATCGGTCATGTAGCCCTGGCGCGCGTAGGCCTCGCCGATCCAATAGCCGAGCGAGCAGGATTGGGTGACGCCGCGCCGGACCTGGCTCAGCGTGACGCCGCCAAGGAGCGCATCGTCGGCCCTGCGGAACACGTAGAAGGCATAGCCGGTATCGTCGCGCGAATCCTCGTCGTAGCGCCGCAGCCGGCGGCGGAAGGCGGCGCGCGTCAGCGCGTCATGCGGCCAGATCGGCTCCCAAGGGGCGAGGAAGTCGCGCGATTCGGCGCGCACCTTGGACCACGCGGGCCAGTCGCGCGGCTGCGGCGCGCGCACGTAGACGTACCCCCCATTCACCACCCGCTCGGCGATAGGCGTCACCAGATTTCGCAACAATGAACTCACCGCGCCTCCTCCGCGCCGCGGCCGCGGCGCATTCTCACGCGAATTTTGCCGCGATCGCGTCGTAGCTGGCAAGCTGCGTGATCGGGCCGAGCGCCGCGATCACCGGCGGGCCGGAGGCGACGATCCGCTGCGCCGCGCGTGCCGCCCCGGCACCGTCGACGGCGTCGATCTTGGCGACGATCTCGGCGACCGGGATCGCGCGCCCGAAGATGAGCAATTGGCGGGCCAGGTGCTCGCAGCGCGCCGTCGGACTTTCGAGCGCCATCATCATGCCGGCCTTGAGTTGGGTGCGCGCGCGCGCCAGCTCGTCCGCCGTGACCGCGCCGGCGACGTCCGTGATCTCCGCACAGACCACGTCGACGAGTTCGCCGACCTGCGCCTCCCCGGTGCCGGCGTAAACGCCGAAGAGGCCGCCGTCGAGGTAGGAAGAGGCGAAGGAGGAAATGGCGTAGGCGAGGCCGCGCTTCTCGCGAACCTCCTGAAACAGCCGCGAGGACATGCCGCCGCCGAGCAGCGTCGCCACCACCTGGACGGCGAAGAAGTCCTCGTCGGTATGGGAGACGCCGTTGAAGCCGAGGGTGATGTGGACCTGCTCGAGGTCGCGCGCCTCGCGCGTATCGCCGCCGACATAGCGCGCCGGCTCGCGCCCACCATCCTCGCCGGCGGGCAGGGCGCCGAAGGCCTCAGTGGCGAGCTCGACGAGCGCTTCGTGATCGACCCGTCCCGCGGCCGCGAGGACCATCGTCGGCGCCCGATAGTGGGCACCCATGTAGGCGAGCAGGTCGCCGCGCGACATGGCGCCGACGCGCTCGACGGTGCCGAGGATGGAACGCCCGAGCGCCTGTTCGGGGAACGCCGCCTCCTGGAAGCGGTCGAAGATGAGGTCGTCGGGCGTGTCCTCGGTCTGGCCGATCTCTTGGATGATGACCTCGCGCTCGCGCGACAGCTCGCTCTCGTCGAAGACCGAGTGCTGGAGGATGTCGGCCAGGAGGTCGACCGCCAGGGCGACGTCGTCGGCCAGCACCCGGGCGAAATACGCGGTCTGCTCGCGCGAGGTATAGGCGTTGAGGTGGCCGCCGACCGCCTCGATCTCCTCGGCGATGGCTTGCGCACTGCGCCGTTCCGTCCCCTTGAACGCCATGTGCTCGAGCATGTGGGAAACGCCGTTGATCTCCGGACCCTCGTTGCGGGCGCCGACGTCGACCCACACGCCGAGCGCGGCCGTCTCGAGCGAGCGCACGGGATCGCTGGCGACGCGAAACCCGTTGGCCAGGGTCGTTACCTGCGCGTTCATTGGCGCCTCCTTCATTCAACCTGCAGCGCCCGCGTGCTCGCGGACGTAGGCCTTGACCGCCTCGAGATCGTTAGCCAGCACATCATAGCGCTCCTCGCGTGTAAACAGATCGGCCCACGGCGCGGGCAATTCGGGGCGGACGCCGGTGGCCTCCTCGACCGCATCCGGAAACTTCGCCGGATGGGCGGTCGCGAGGCACACGAGTGGCGCCGAGCTATCGTGCCGCGCCCGGCCTGCGGCGATGCCCACGGCGGTGTGCGGATCGACGATGATGCCGGTGTCGCGGTAGATCGAGGCGATCGTCGCCAGCGTCGCGTCCTCGTCGACGCGCGCGGCGGCGAAGAGAGCGCCGGCGCGCGTGAGCTCGGCCGTGGTGACGCGAAACGCGCCGGCCTCGGCCATCGCCTCCATGTACGCTGCCACGCGATTCCCTTCGCGCCCGCACAGCTCGAACAGGAGTCGCTCGAAGTTGCTTGCCACCTGGATGTCCATGCTCGGGCTTATTGTCGGCTGCACCGCGCCGAGCCGGTACTCGGCGTCCTCGAAGAAGCGCGCGAGAATGTCGTTGCGATTGGTGGCGACGATCAGGCGCGCGATCGGCAGGCCCATGCGGTGCGCGCCATAGCCGGCGAAGACATCGCCGAAATTGCCGGTCGGCACGGCAAACGCGACCTCGCGCTCGGGCGCGCCGAGCGCCAGACCTGCGTGCACGTAGTAGACGATCTGCGCCATCACCCGTGCCCAGTTGATGGAGTTGACGGCGGCGAGGCGCGTCTCGCGGCGCAACGCCGCGTCGCCCAGCATGGCTTTGACGAGCGCCTGGCAATCGTCGAACGTGCCCTCGACGGCGATGTTGTGGACGTTGGCGCCGGCGGCTGTCGTCATCTGCCGGCGCTGCACCTCGGAAACCCGCCCGGCCGGATGGAGCACCACGATCTCGAGCGCGGCGCGCCCGGCGCAGGCCGCGATGGCGGCGGAGCCGGTGTCACCCGAGGTCGCGGCGACGATGGTCACGCGCTCGCCGCGGCGCGCGAGCCAATGATCGAACAGCCGGGCCAGGAGCTGTAGCGCGCAGTCCTTGAAGGCCAGCGTCGGCCCGTGGAACAGTTCGAGCAGCCACTCGTTCTCGCCGAGCTCGCGGAGCGGGGTGACCGACTCGTGGGAGAAGGTGGCGTAGGCCTGCGTGACGAGTTCGCCCAGCTCGGCCTCGGATAGCGCCTCGCCGACGTAGGGCGCCATCACCCGGACCGCGAGCTCGGGGTAGGAGAGCCCCCTCAGTGAGCGAAGATCGGCGGCGCCGAGTACCGGCCAGGCCTCGGGCACATAGAGGCCGCCGTCCTCGGCGAGGCCGGCCAGGACGACGTCCTCGAAGCCGAGCGCCGGCGCCGTCCCCCGGGTACTGACATAGCGCAAATCGTGACTCCCGGATGCGCCGGCTTCGGCCGAGGCGCATTCGCGCCGGAGACTAGCGAGGCGCCCGGGGCCAAGCAAGCGGGCTTGTGGATAGAATGGGGGCGGCGCCCGGTGACTTGCGGGGATACACTGATTCCTCGGTGTCGCGAGGACACTTGGTGCCGGCCGACTGGGGACGAGTTTGTTGACAACAAAGCCGTGGTCTCTTCGGATAACTGGTTGTAAACTCACGGAAAATTGTGTCCGGACGCGGACGCTACCGGGCCCTGGGCGACGGACCGGCGAGACCATGGAGGGCCGCGGGTGGCCGAGCAAGTAGGCATCCAGTTTCCGCTGGGAACCGAGGAACCGGCGCCTGCGCCGCAGCATAGAACCGGGGTTCTGCCGGCGCAGGAATTGCGCGACTTGGTGCGCCAGAAGGTCGTGCTGTCGACAAGCGAGCCGCTGAGCGACGAGCAGATTCAACCCGCCAGCATCGATCTCAGGCTCGGGGCCACCGCCTACCGCGTGCGCGCCGGCTTCCTCCCGGGCCACGATTCGCGCGTCGAGGACAAGCTCGAGGCCGTCACCAAGTACAAGTTCGAGCTCGCCTCGGGCGCGGTGCTCGAAAAAGGGTGCGTCTACATCGTCCCGCTGCTCGAAAGCGTGCTCTTCGGCAAGCGCATGTTCGGCATCGCCAACCCCAAGAGTTCGACCGGCCGGCTCGACGTCTTTACGCGGCTGATTACCGACCAATCCGACCAGTTCGATCGCGTGCGCGAGGGCTATAAGGGGCCGTTGTTCGTGGAGATATCGCCGCGCGCCTTCGGTGTCGTCGTACGCAAGGGCTCGCGGCTGATACAGCTCAGGATACGGCGCGGCTCACCGCCGGCCACCGATACCGGCATTCGCCGGCTGCACGAGGAGGTGCCGCTGATCCATGGCGGGCGCGACGCCGAGGATGTGGCCACGCGGATCTCGAACGGGCTCGCCATCACCGTCGACCTCAAGGGCGAGGCGAGCGGCGGCCTCGTCGGCTACCGCGCCAAGCGTTTCACCGATCTCGTCGATGTCGACAAAGTGGGCGCGTGCGATGCGCTCGACTACTGGGAGCCCATCCGTGCCAACCCGAGCGGCACGCTGATCCTCGACCCCAACGAGTTCTATGTCCTGGCCTCGCGCGAGGCGGTGACGGTGCCACCCGACCACGCCGCCGAGATGGCCCCGTTCAACCCGCTCCACGGTGAGTTCCGCGTCCACTACGCGGGCTTCTTCGACCCCGGCTTCGGGTATGCGGAGGCCGGCGGCGCCGGTTCGCGCGCGGTGCTCGAAGTGCGCTCCTTCGACATGCCCTTCCTGCTCGAGCACGGGCAGGTCGTGGGGCGGCTGATGTATGAGCGCCTCACCGCCGTTCCCGACCGCCTCTACGGCGGCGCCATCGGCTCGTCCTATCAGAGCCAGGGCCTCAAGCTCAGCAAGCACTTCCGTACCTGAATTCGCGGCGCGCATCAGGCCAGGTAGCGCGCCGCCACGTGGCGCTCGTAGGCCGCGGTGCCGAGCGCCTCGCCGGTGGCGCGGCGCAGGACCTCGCGCGCCGGGTAGCGCGAACCGTGGGCATGCACGTTGGTGCGCAACCACGCCAGAAGCGGTGCAAAGCGGCCCTCGGCGATGGCCGGCAGAATATCCGCATCGGCGGCCTTCGCGGCGGCGAAGAGCTGCGCCGCCGCGAGAGCGCCGAGCGTGTACGTCGGGAAGTAGCCGAAGTCGCCGCCATACCAGTGGATGTCCTGGAGGCAGCCCACGCCGTCGTGGTCGGGGACGATGCCGAGCGTTGCCTTCATGGCCTCGCGCCAGGCGCCCGGTAGCTCGGCCACCGTGAGGTCGCCGGCGATCATGGCGCGCTCGAGCCTGGTGCGCAGGATCACGTGCAGCGGGTAGGTGACCTCGTCGGCCTCGACCCGTATGAGCCCCGGCCCGACCCGCCAATAGAGGCGGCGCAGGTTGGCCACGCCCCAGGCCGGACCGGAAGCGCCGAAGGTCTTGCGCACGAGCGGTGCCAGGTAGCTGATGAACTCGGCGCTGCGGCAGACATGCATTTCCACAAGCAGCGACTGGCTCTCGTGCAGGGTCATGCCGGCCGACTGCCCGACCGGCTGGTCGCGCCACTTGGGCGGCAGGCCGCGCTCGTAGAGCGCGTGGCCGGTTTCGTGCAGGACCGCCATCAGGGACTGGCTGAAGTCGTGCTCGAGGTAGCGCGTGGTGATGCGGACGTCGTCGGGGACGCCGCCCGAGAAGGGGTGGTGCGAGACGTCGAGGCGGCCATGCTCGGCCTCGAACCCGAGCGCCGCCATCAGGCGCTCGGCGATGTCGCGCTGGGCCGCGACCGGGAAGGGACCGTCGAGCGGCAGCGGCGCTGGCCGCGCTGCCTGGTGGGCGAGCGTGCGCCCGAGAAAGCCGGGCAGGAACGCTTCGAGGTCGGCGAATATGGTCTCGATGTCGGCGATGCGGGCACCCGCGTCGTAAGCGTCGAGCAGCGCATCGTAGGGCCCGCACCCGAATGCCGCTGCTTTGGCGGCGGCGATCTCGCGCACCAGGCGCAGCACCTCGGCGAGCAAGGGCGCCACGGCGGCGAAGTCTCGATCGTCTCGGGCGCGGCGCCAGGCGAGCTCGCAGGCCGAGGTCGCGTGGGAGAATGCGGCCGTGAGATCGGCGGGCACCGCCGTCGCGTGCCGCCACTCGCGGCGCATGTGGTGGAGGTTCGCGGCCCGCCAGCCAGAGCGCCCGACGGTGCCGGCCTGCTCGGCGGCATCCAGGAGGTCGGCCGTCGCCGGGTCGGCGAGCAGCTCATGGCGGATCAGCGTCAGCGTCGCGAGCTGCTCGGCGCGTGCGGCCGCGCCCCCCGGCGGCATCATCGTTGCGCTGTCCCAGTGCAACACAGCGAGTGCTCCGCCAACATGATCGATGCGGCGAAAGCGCGCCTCGAGCTCGGCGTAGGCCGTCATGCGGGGCCCAGGGTCGGGCGGCGCAGATGAAAGACCACGTAGATCACGACCAACGCCGCGGCCAGGCCGTACCAGGTGAGCGCATAGCCGAGGTGGTCGTTACGCAGGTCGCTGCGCAGCTCGGTGCCGACGGGTAGGCCGCCGGGATTGGCCGCCGTACCCGCGACGATGACGACGGACAGTAGGTTCAATCCGACCGCGGCGCCCATGGCGTCGCGGTCGAGCCAGTACCACTCGTTCGCCTCGGGGCGGTTGTCGGGCGTGAACAGGTTGCGCCGGCCGGGTCGGCGGGCGCTGCCTTCGATCGTGACGGGGCCCGTGATCTGCCCGGCGGTGCGCGTGGCCGGTGCCCTGTTGGCCTCGGGTACGAAGCCGCGGTCGATCACGACGGCGCCGGTGCCGTCGTCGAGGTGCAGGGGCGTGAGCACGTGGACGCCACCGACGCCGGCGCGCGCGCGGCCGACGAGGTAGAGCTCACGCTCGTGCACGAACGTGCCGCGCGCACGCACGCGCGTGTAATCGAGCGCGGCACGCTCGGCCGCGCCTGCGGGCAGGGATTGCGGCGCGGCCGCTAGCGCGGCGTCGCGCTCGGCGATCAGCGCCCGCTTCCAGGCGAGCCGCTCGAGCTGCCAGGTGCCGAGCGCCAGCAGTGCGGCAAGGGCCGGAAGCGCGATGAGGGTGGGCCACAGCTGCGGGCGGAGGCGCCGCGCGCGCGGGCCGCCCGGGTTCATTTCCGATCGGGCCCGGAGGCTTCCGATGCCTCGCCCGCCTGATGTTTGTATTGAAGCGCGACCAGTATCGCCTTGAACGGCCGCAGCAGCCACAACGAGGCGGCGAGGATAAAGGGGATCCACACGACGAGGTGGAGCCACAGCGGCGGCGCAAGGAGGCGCTCCGAGATCAGCGCCAGGGCGACGACCACGATACCGACGATGAGGACGACGAACACGGCTGGCCCGTCGCCCGCGTCGTGGTTCGAGTAGTCGAGCCCACACGAAGAGCAGCTAGGGCCGACCGTGAGGTAGCCGGAAAACAACGCGCCCTTGCCACAGCGCGGGCAGCGACATGCCAAGCCGGCGCGGAGTGCGGAGACCCGTGGAGAGCCGGCCGTCGACATGCGTCCGCCGGGCCGCGGCCGCTTTCTAGTGGCCCGCGCCCCACCAGTAGATCGAGCAGAACAGGAACAGCCACACCACGTCGACGAAATGCCAGTACCACGCCGCCGCCTCGAGCCCGAAATGGTGTTCGGGTTTGAAATGGCCTTTGTAGGCGCGGACCAGGCAGACCGAGAGGAAGATCGTGCCGACGATGACGTGGAAGCCGTGAAACCCGGTGGCCATGAAGAAGGTCGAGCCATAGATGCCGCCGCGGAAGGAGAAGGCGGCTTCGGAATATTCGAGGGCCTGCAGGCCGGTGAAGCAGATGCCCAGGATGACGGTGAACCAGAGCCCGAGGATGAGGCCGCGCTGGTTGCCCTCGCGCAGCGCGTGGTGCGCCCAGGTCACGGTGGTCCCCGAGGTGAGCAGGATCAGCGTGTTGAGAAAAGGAACATCCCAGGCCTCGAAGGTCTCGATGCCGACCGGCGGCCAGACGCCACCGATGGCCTCGCTGGGAAACAGGCTGGCATTGAAGTAGGCCCAGAACCAGGCCAGGAAGAACGCCACTTCCGAGGCGATAAAGAGAGCCATGCCGTAGCGCAGGCCGACCTGCACGACAGGTCTGTGATGGCCCTCGAAGGTCCCCTCGCGGATCACGTCGCGCCACCACACGAACATCGTGTACAACGTGAGTAAGACACCGACGATCATCACCCAGGGGGTGAGGCCATGCAGGAACATGACGGCGCCGCCCGCGAGCAGTCCCGCCGACACCATGCCGAATGCCGGCCACGGGCTCGGTTCGACCATGTGGTAGTCGTGTCCGGGTGCGTGAGTCTCGGCCATCTCGATACTCCGTTGCGCTAGCTCGGGTCCGCGCCGGCCGCCGCCGGCCTTCGACGCTCCGGCGCCGCCGCGGCCTGCCCAGCGGCCGCGTCGGCGGCGCGGAAGAAGGTGTAGGACAGGGTGATGGTGTTGACCTCGCTCAGGTTGCGGTCCTCGAGAAGGGCGGGATCGATGAAGAACGACACGCCCATCTCGGCCCGCGCACCCGGCGCCAGCGTCTGCTCGCTGAAGCAGAAGCAGTCGATCTTGTTGAAATAGGCGCCCGCCTTGAAGGGCGTGACGTTGAACACCGCGCTCCCCGTCAATGCCTCGCCCGAGGTGTTTTCGGCGCTGTAGAACGCCAGCGCCTCCTCGCCGACCCGCACCCTCACCTCGCGCTGCGTCGGGCGGAAGGTCCATGCCAGGTCGGGCGCGATATCGGCGTTGAAGCGCACCGTGATCACCCGTTCGGACGCCGCACCCGGCGCCACGGCCGCCACCCCCGTGGTGCCGCCATAGCCGGTCACCTGGCAGAAGAGCTGGTAGAGCGGGACGGCCGCGTAGGCGAGCGCGCCCATGCCGACGACGACGCCGGCGAGGACGGTCACCGTGGCCGACTTGCGTGCGCGGAGGCTGGCCCTCATATCGTTTGGCCGAGCTTGGCGATCGTCATGAAAAAGAACAGCACGACCAACCCGGCGAGAAACAACGCCAGCGCAATATTGCGGCTGCGGCGGCGCTTGTGCTGGTCGGTGATCGGCACGGCGACATGGGCCTAGAAAGGGAGCGCCCGGTCGAGCAGAAGCAGCGCGAAGATGCCGGCAAGGTAGATGATGGAGAAGGCGAAAGTGCGGCGCGCCATGGTCTCGCTCGTCTCGCGCCACAGCCGCAAAGCGTAGGCAACGAACAGCACCCCGAGCGCTGCAGCGCCGACACCATAGGTCCATCCGGCGAGGCCCACCAGTACCGGCGCCAGGCTGACCGGCACCAGCACCGCGGTATAGGCGAGAATATGCCGGCGCGTCGATGGCGCCCCGGCGACGACCGGAAGCATTGGCACACCGGCGGCGGCGTAGTCGTCGGCGCGATAGAGCGACAAGGCCCAGAAATGAGGCGGCGTCCAAAGGAAGATGATGGTGAACAGAACGAGCGGCGCTAGCCCCACTTCGCCGGTCACGGCGGCCCAGCCGATGACCGGCGGCAGCGCCCCGGCGGCCCCGCCGATGACGATGTTCTGCGGCGTCCTCCGCTTCAGCCACATGGTGTAGACGAGGACGTAGAAGCCGATGGTCAGCGCCAGCAGCGCCGCGGCCAGGAAGTTGGCGGCGAGGCCCATGACGACGACCGCTCCGACGCCAAGCACGAGGCCGAAGCCGAGCGCGGCTCGAGGGGCGACTCGTCCGGCCGGGATGGGACGCCCCCGGGTGCGGCTCATGAGCGCATCGATATCGGCGTCGTACCACATGTTCATGGCGCCCGCGGCGCCGGCCCCGGCGGCGATGCACAGCAGGGCGGCAATCGCCAGCGTGGGATGAATCGTGCCCGGCGCCAGGATTAGACCGACGAGCCCGGTGAACACAACCAGCGACATGACGCGCGGCTTGAGGAGCGCGACATAGTCGCCGGCCGCCGCCTCGGCGGCGCCTGCGGTCTTGCCGGATCGCGTTCCCAGAGCAGCGGTAGGCTGAGACACGGGCTCTCCTCGGGCGCGCCGCTACTTGATCTGCGGCAGGTCCTCGTAGGTGTGGAACGGGGGCGGCGACGTCTGACCCCATTCGAGGCTCGTCGCCCCCTCGCCCCAGGGATTGTCCGCGCACTTGCGGCCCGCAGACAGCGTGTGGAAGACGATGAAGACGAAGAAGATGGCCGCCGCCGCGGATAGGTACGAGCCGATCGAGGAGACCATGTTCCAGCCGGCGAAGGCGTCGGGATAGTCGGCGATGCGGCGCGGCATACCGGCGAGGCCGAGGAAGTGCTGCGGGAAGAAAGTAATGTTGACGCTGATGAAGGTGAGCCAGAAGTGGATCTGGCCGAACGTCTCGTTGTACTGGCGCCCCGACATCTTGCCGATCCAGTAGTAGAACGCCGCAAAGATCCCGAACAAGGCCCCCATCGACAGCACATAGTGGAAGTGGGCGACCACGTAATAGGTGTCGTGGAGTGCTACGTCGACGCCGGCGTTGGCCAGCACGATCCCGGTCACGCCGCCGATCGTGAACAGGTAGATGAGGCCGATGGCCCACAGCATGGGCGTCTTCAACTCGATCGAGCCGCCCCACATGGTGGCGATCCAGCTGAAAATCTTGATGCCCGTCGGCACCGCAATGACCATCGTCGCGGCGACGAAATAGGCGCGGGTGTCGACGTTCAGGCCCACCGTGTACATGTGGTGGGCCCAAACGACGAATCCGATGACGCCGATGGCGATCATGGCGTAGGCCATGCCGAGATATCCGAAGACGGGCTTGCGGGCGAAGGTCGACACGACCTGACTGACCACGCCGAACGCCGGCAGGATGAGGATGTAGACCTCGGGATGGCCGAAGAACCAGAACAAATGCTGGAACAGGACGGGATCGCCGCCCTGCGAGGCGTCAAAAAAGGCGGTGCCGAAGTTGCGGTCGGTGAGTAGCATCGTAATGGCGCCGGCCAGCACCGGGATCACCATTAGCAGCAGGAACGTCGTCACCAGGATCGCCCACACGAACAGCGGCATTTTGTGCAGCGTCATGCCCGGTGCGCGCATGTTGAAGATCGTGGTGATGAAGTTGATGGCGCCGAGGACCGATGAGATGCCGGCCAGGTGGAGGGCGAGAATCACCATATCGACCGCCGGCCCCGGGTGGCCCGAGGTACTGAGCGGCGCATAGACGGTCCAGCCCGTGCCGGGACCATCGCCCGCGAAGAGCGAGCCCGCCATAAGAATCCCCGAGGGGATGAGGATCCAGAAGCTGATGTTGTTGAGGCGCGGAAACGCCATATCGGGGGCGCCGATCATCAGCGGCACGAACCAATTGCCGAAGCCGCCGATGATCGCCGGCATGACAAGGAAGAACACCATGATCATGCCGTGTGCCGCGACGATAACGTTGAACAGCTGATAGTCGCCGCCCAGGATTTGGGCGCCCGGCTCCATGAGCTCGGCGCGCATGATGATCGACAGGACGCCGCCAACCAGCCCAAACACCAGCGCGTACGCGATGTACATCGTGCCGATGTCTTTGTGGTTGGTCGAGTAGAGCCAGCGCCGCCACCCGGTGGGGTGGTGGTCATGGGCTTCGTGGGCGGCCGCCGTGGTGCCCTGTTCGCTCATTGCTGCGACCGCGTTGCCGCCGCGCCCATGCCCGCCGCTGTCGCAACGCTCCGCGCCGCCGGCCGCGGCGTCATCGCGAATTTCTCCTTGGCCTCCTCGACCCAGGCCGCGAAGCTTTCCTTCGACACAACCTCGACGGTGATCGGCATGAGCCCATGGTTGACGCCGCACAGCTCGGAGCACTGTCCGTAATAGACGCCCTCGCGCGTGACCTCGACCCATGCCTCGCTGAGCCGCCCCGGCACCGTGTCAACCTTGACGCCGAACGCTGGTATCGCCCAGGCGTGGAGGAAGTCGTCGGCCGTAAACAGCAGGCGAATCGTGGTATTCGCCGGCAGCACCACGCGGTTGTCGGTCTCCAACAGGCGCACCTGGCCCGGCGCCAGGTCGCCATCCTCGATCATGTTGGCGTCGAAGGTGATTTCCTGGTCGGGGTACTCGTACGTCCAGTACCACTGATGGCCGATCGCCTTGATTGTGAGTTCGGCGTCGGCGGTGCGGTCCATGTAATAGAGAAGCCTGAAGGAGGGCACGGCGATGACGATCAGGACGACGATCGGGATCACCGTCCACACCACCTCCACCAAGTTATTGTGGGTCGTCTGCGAGGGTACCGGGTTATTGGACTTGCGGAAGCGGATCAGCACGTAGGCGAGCAGTAGCAGAACGAAGATGGCGATGGCGAAGATGATGACGAGAAGAAGATTGTGGAAGCTGTTGAGCCGCTCCATCACCGGCGACGCCGCCTCCTGAAAACCGATCTGCCAAGGCACCGGCTGTGCCGCCCAGGCGGCAGGCGCGGCGCACACGCCGCCACAAAGCGCCGCGATTGCGGCCAGCAGCTGCTTTCCCGACATAGTGTTGTTCGCTCCCCGTCGCCCCCGACGCGCCCCCCGGTCCGGCGCCGTCGCGCGCTTTCGCGCCTCGTCGGACGCAGGCCCGGCGGCCTCGCCCGGTAACCCGCGCGTGGCCTTCCTTCGGAGGAGTCAGCGTGACACTACACTACAGCGCCAAGCGAGAACAAGCCCATTGCCGGCGCCGGCGCCGGGCTCCGGCGCAACCTTCGCGGGCGCGTGACACGGGCCGACTTTGACCCCATATTGGGGTGGGGTAACGGCCGCTCCGCGCGTCCGTGTGCTTCGCCCCTCGCCGATCAGCTCGGGAGAAAGCCATGAGCAGCAAGCCACCAGCGTCGCACCAACCGGGGGCCGACGAGTTGTTCTTCAGCCGTGCGGGCTTGGACGCGGGCCGGCTCGATGCGATCCTGTCGGAGGCGCTCAAGGACGCCGATGACGGCGAGCTGTTCCTCGAATACCGCCAGAGCGAGAGCTTCGCCTTCGATGACGGGCGCCTCAAAGCGGCGAGCTTCGATACCGCCCAGGGCTTCGGCCTGCGCTCGGTCGCCGGCGAGGCGACCGGCTACGCCCACGCCTCGGAGCTTAGCGAGGCGGCGATCCGCAGGGCCGCCGACGCCGTCGGCGCGGTGCACGCCGGCCACAGCGGCACCCGGGCCGAAGGGCCGTCCGCCACCAACCGCCACCTCTACGTCGATGAAAGCCCGCTCGCCAGCGTTGACTTTGCCGACAAGGTCAAGCTGCTGGCCGACATCGACGCCTATGCTCGGGCTAAGGATTCGCGCGTGCGCCAAGTCTCGGCCTCGCTCACCGGCTCCTGGCAGGTGGTCGAGATCTTGCGCTCCGGCGGACACCGCATCGGCGACGTGCGCCCGCTGGTGCGGCTCAACGTGGCCGTCGTCGCCGCCTCGGGCGAGCGCCAGGAGAGCGGCAGCCACGGCGTCGGCGGGCGCACCGCCTACGACGTCTACCTGGCGCCGGAGAGCTGGCAGGCCCAGGTCGACGAGGCGCTGCGCCAGGCCCTGGTCAACCTCGAATCACGGCCCGCGCCAGCGGGCGAAATGACGGTCGTACTCGGTCCCGGCTGGCCCGGCATTCTGCTCCACGAGGCCATCGGCCATGGCCTCGAGGGCGACTTCAACCGCAAGAAGACTTCGGCGTTCGCGGGCCTCATGGGCAAGCGCGTCGCCGCCGCGGGCGTGAGCGTCGTCGACGACGGCACCATGCCCGACCGCCGCGGCTCGCTCAGTATCGACGACGAGGGCACGCCGACCTCGCGCACCGCGCTCATCGAGGACGGTATCCTGACCGGCTACCTCCAGGACCGCCTGAATGCGCGCCTCATGGGCATGGCCGCGACCGGTAACGGGCGCCGCCAGAGCTACGCCCACGGACCGATGCCGCGCATGACCAACACCTTCATGCTGAGCGGCGAGGAAACACCCGAGGACATTATCGCCAACGTGGACAAGGGACTTTATGCGGTCAATTTCGGCGGCGGCCAGGTCGACATCACCTCGGGCAAGTTCGTGTTCAGCTGCACCGAGGCCTATGCCATCGAGGGCGGCCGGCTGGGCGCGCCGCTCAAGGGCGCGAGCCTCATCGGCAACGGCCCCGACGTGCTCACGCGGGTCAGCGCGATCGGCAACGACATGGCGCTCGATCCTGGCGTCGGCACCTGCGGCAAGAACGGCCAGGGCGTGCCGGTCGGCGTCGGCCTCCCCACGCTACGCGTCGACGGCCTCACCGTCGGCGGCACCGACGCGGGCTAGCCCCTCAACCCATGGCGAAGACGGCGCGGGCGGCGGGCGAGAACTGGGCCCAAATGTAGACGCCGTAGCCGGCGAGCAGCGCACCGCCCTCCCAGCGACTGATGCGCCAACCGGTGACTGCGATCAGGACCAGCACCAGCGCCGCGCCGAGCATCACCCAGATGTCGAGGTTCATGATCACCTGTTCGATCGGCAACGGGTGCACCAGCGCAGTGACCCCGGCGATGCCGAAGATGTTGAAGATGTTGCTGCCGAGGATGTTGCCGAACGCAACGTCGGTCTGACGCCGTATCCCGGCCGCGACCGCGGTCGCGAGCTCGGGCAGCGAGGTGCCGATGGCGACGAGCGTGAGGCCGATCACGCTCTCCGAGACGCCGCTCGCGCGCGCGACGTCGACCGCGCCGCCGATGAGCAGGTGGGCGCCAATCAGGACTGCGGCGAGCCCGCCCAAGCCGACCGCGAAGCCGACCCAGAGCTTTCCCGGTAGCGGCGCCACCGATTCCGCCTCGGCTTCGTGCATGCGCGCGCCCGCGTCCGGGGCCTCGCGCTCGGCGCGGTAGGTAAAGACGAGATAGCCGCCGAGCAGGGCGACGAAGAAGAAACCGGCGACGCGGGTGATCGTGCCGGTGTGGCAGATCATCACCATGAGGATGCTGGCCACGACCAACATCGAGCCGTCGCGCAGGAAGGCTTCTCGCGTGCAGGCCATGGGCCACAGCAGGGCGGCGACGCCGAGCACCAGCAGAATGTTGGCGATGTTGCTGCCGACGATATTGCCGACGGCGATCGCCGGTACCCCGGACAGCGCCGCATTGAGGCTGGCCATGAGTTCCGGCGTAGACGTGCCGAACCCAACGAAGGTGATGCCGATGACGAGCGGCGAAACACGCAGGCGGCGGGCCACGGCGACACCGCCGCGGACGAGAAGGTCGCCACCCCCGAGCAGGAGGACGAGCCCGCCCGCGACCTGGAGATACATCATGGCGCGGCCGCCATCATGGCGCGGTCGCCATTATGGTGCGGTCGCGCGGCGACGCGCTCCGGTGAGCCCGCGATGCCCCCTTCGGCACCTCCAGGCGGCCGGTCGGGGCGTCCGTGCATCAGTACTGGTGCTCGGCGAACAGGGGATCGACGCTACCGGCCCAGCGCCCGTGGTACGCGTCGAGAAGCTCTTCGGCCGGCGTCTTGCCCGAATCGAGCGTCGCCCGGATCGGATCGAGGAAGTGCGCCTCGTCGTCGCCGAAGCGATCGACCCCCGCACGCCGCCGCAGCGCCTCCTCGGCGATCGCGACCGCCTCGCCGGCGATCTCCTTGACGGTACGGTCGCGTAGGCGCGTGGCCAAGCCGGTACGCGGCACCTCGGCGCGGAGCTCCGCGCGCTCCTCGGGACTCCAGTCCTTGACCAGGTCCCACGCGGCATCGAGGCCCGAGCCGTCATAGAGCAGGCCGGTCCACAGCGCGGGCAGGGCGCACAGGCGGCGCCACGGTCCACCGTCGGCCCCGCGCATCTCGAGGTAGCGTTTGAGGCGGACCTCGGGGAACACGGTCGTCAGGTGATCCTCCCAGTCGCGCATGCCGGGCAGCGCGCCGAGGAGCGCCGGGAGGCGGCCATCGAGGAAGTCGCGGAACGATTGGCCGGCCGCATCGACGTAGCCGTCGCGGTAGACGAAGTACATGGGCGCGTCGAGCACGTAGTCGGCGTAGCGCTCGAACCCCATGCCGTCCTCGAAGACGAACGGCAGGTCGCCGCAGCGGTCGGGGTCGGTATCGGTCCAGATGTGGCTGCGATAGCTCAGGTAGCCGTTGGGCCGTCCCTCCGTGAACGGCGAGTTGGCGAACAGCGCCGTCGCGATCGGCTGCAGCGCCAGGCCGACGCGGAACTTCTTGACCATGTCGGCCTCGCTCGCGAAGTCGAGATTGGCCTGAACGGTGCAGGTGCGAAACATCATGTCGAGCCCGAGCCGGCCGCGGCTCGGCATGTAGCGGCGCATGATTCCGTAGCGCGCCTTGGGCATAACCGGCATGTCGGCGAGCGTCCATTTCGGGTTGAAGCCGACACCCACGAACGCGACGCCGAGCGCGTCACCGACGGTCTTGAGCTGGTCGAGGTGCGTGTGCACCTCGTCGCAGGTCTGGTGCAGGGTGGCGAGCGGCGCGCCCGATAGCTCGAGCTGACCGCCGGGCTCGAGGGTCACGGCCTGATCGTCGAGGGCGAGCGCGATGACATGGCCGCCCTCGCTGCGCGGCTCCCAGCCCGGGCCTGCCAGCGCCTCGAGCACCGCGCGTATGCCCTGCGCACCCTCGTACGTAAGGGGCCTGAGGTCGGCCAGGCGATAGCCGAACTTCTCGTGCTCGGTGCCGATGCGCCACTCCGACGCCGGTCGGCATCCCGATTCGAGATATTCGACGAGCTCGGCCTTGGTCGTGACCGGCGTCGTCGCCGGGGCCGGGACGGGTCCTAACATGGCGGCCTCGATTCGCCGGGAGTGGATCAGCGGCGCCGCGACAAACCCGGCGCACCCCAAGTCTACGCACGAACAAATCTCACGATAAGGGGTCCTCCGCAAGCCCCGCGTGGCGCGCGTCAGGCGGGCGTGCCCGGCGCCTCGCGCCAATCGCCGAGGTGGGCTTGCCACAGCGCAAGGGCGGCGATCGCGGCGGTCTCGGCGCGCAGGAGGCGCGGCCCCAGTCCTATCGGCTCGACGAACGCATGCGCGCGGACCGCCTCCGCTTCGGCTCTCGCGAACCCGCCCTCGGGACCCACGAGTAGCGCCCAGGGCCGGCGCGACGCGTCCCCGGTCAGGCGCGCGAAAACCTGCGCCGCCGGCGCACCACCACCCGACTCATCGCAGAACAGCAGGCGCCGGTCGGGCGGCCAGTTCGCGAGCCGGTCGGCGAGCGGCGCCATCGCCGCGACCTCGGGCGCATCGAGGCGGCCGCACTGCTCGGCGGCCTCGACCGCCTGGGCCCGAAGGCGCGCCGGATTGAGGCGGCGCACCGAGGCGTGCTGGGTAAGCACCGGCACAAGTGCGGCAACGCCGAGCTCGGTTGCCTTTTCGGCGAGATAGGCGAGGCGCGCGCCCTTGACGGGCGCGAACACGAGCCACAGGTCGCTCCCCGGCACCTGTTCGCGCAGCCGCGCCTCGACGCGCAGCCGGCAACCCTCACCGCGCGTGGCGGCGATCATCGCGCGCCACTCACCGTCGCGGCCGTTGAACAGGGCCAGCGCCTCGCCCGCGCGGCGCCGCATCACGTTGCGCAGGTAGTGGGCGCGGGCGCGGTCGAGGTCGATGTCGGCGCCGTCGAACAGATCGCCCTCGACGAACAGACGTAGCTTGGGCGGGAGCACGGGCATGGAAACGGATCGCGGTGCTTGAAGTACCTAGGGGGCTGCGGTTAAGTCCACCAGTATGTCCGACGCCGTTCCCCCCGTCACCGGCGACATGCCGGCCAACCATTGGATCGATCGCCACGCGCCGGCGGGCGGGCGCCCCTACCTCAAGCTCGCACGCATCGACCGGCCGATCGGCACCTGGCTGCTGTTGTGGCCGTGCTGGTGGAGCCTCGCGCTCGCCGCGCCTCACGCGGTCGATGCCGCGCGGCCCGGCTGGGCGCCCACGGGCTGGCTCGGCGGCGGCTGGCCCGACCCGGTGCTGTTCGCCCTGTTCGGAATCGGCGCGCTGGTGATGCGCGCCGCCGGCTGCACCTGGAACGACATCCGCGATCGCGACCTCGATGCGCGCGTCGCCCGAACCCGGTCGCGCCCGATCGCCGCCGGCCAGGTGAGCCTGGCTCGCGCCTTGGCCTTCATGGTCGCGCTCGGGCTCGCGGGCCTTGTGATACTCCTCGGGCTCAACCGCTTCGCCGTGTGGCTCGGCATTGCCGCGCTGCTCCCGGCCTTCGTCTACCCCTTCGCCAAACGCTTCACGCATTGGCCCCAGGCTTTCCTCGGCATCGCCTTCAACTGGGGTGCACTACTCGGCTGGGCCGCGGTCACGGGGGGGTTCGCGGCCGCCCCGTTCGCCCTCTACGTCGCCGGCATCGGCTGGACGCTCGGCTACGACACCATCTACGCCCATCAGGACAAGGAGGACGACGCCCTCGTCGGCGTCAAATCCTCGGCGATCCTGCTCGGCGAACGCACGCGCCCCTGGCTCGGTGCCTTCTATAGCGTGACCGTAGCGGGTATGGCGCTCGCCGGCTGGCTCGCGGGCATCGGCTGGCCCTTCTATGCCGGGCTCGTGCTCGCCGCAGCCCACCTCGCCTGGCAGGTCCGGCGCGTGCGCATCGACGATGCGGCCAACTGCCTGGCCGTCTTCCGCAGCAACCGGAACTTCGGCTGGATCGTCTTCGCGAGCCTCGTCGCCGGCAGCGTCACCGCCTAGGCGCGCTGGCCACCTTGTCCGGCGCCGGCGCCGGCTCGACCCACTCGACGCGCTCCACGCTCGGGGCCAGGGCGGCTGCCCGCAGGCGCTCGTTGCACGCCTTTCGGTAGCCGGCATCGTCGATGATCTCGCGCAGCAGATCGTCGATGGCGCGGCCGCGGGCGAGCCGGTCGCATACCCCAGGCAGCAGCTCGGCGGGCGTGGCCGCCGGGTAGCGCCGCCCCAAAGCTGCCAACGCCGCGAGCGCCACGGGTGCCGAATCGACGCCGAGCATGCCGTGGCGCGACAAATAAACGTGCGCGGCGTCGAGCGCGGCGAGCCCGCGGGGTTCGAGCCGAATGCCGTACAGGCGTGCATAGTGGTAGTTGCCGGCCTGGCCCGGCCGGCCCAACTCCGTCTCGTGCATGCGCGCGAGCTGCCCCGCGGTGAGATAGGTGATGGCCACGGTAACGCGGGTCGCGGGCGAGGCGGCGAGCGTTGCCGGGATCGATCCGGTGCGCGAGAAGTGTGACGAGTAGACCACGTCGTGGTCGTCGAGATCGGCGCGGATCACGGGGAACACGGTATCGCCCGCGAGGTCTGCGAACTTGCGCTCGAGCCGTGCCGGCGAGGCATTGGAGCCGTGCGCGATGACCGCCGTGCGCTCGGCCATCGGGGCGGCCGCGATACCGTGCGCCGCCAGCGCCTGCGTCGCCGGCATCACCTGCCCGTCCGCGCGCACCGTGGCGCCGTCGAGGCCATCGGCGCCGGGCTCGACGATCTCCCACGCGGCGCCGCCCGCGTACAGGAACGAGTGCGCGGGCGGGTCGTGCGGATAGGACTTGGCGAGCGTGAGCTCGGCGCGGCGGTCGGAGGCCATGGCGGAGCCAACATATCCGGCACCGGCGGCCACCGCCAGCCGCCCTTCCGCGCCTCGCCGGCGAGCGTATATACTCATCCCTTCCCGCACCGCGCGGCCCCGTCCGAAGCCCTCCATGCCCTACGCCTCCTTGCGCGACTTCATGGCCCGACTGGAGCGCGCGGGCGATTTGGTACGCGTCGCCGAGCCGGTATCGACGGTGCACGAGATCACCGAGATCCAGACCCGGCTGCTGGCCGAGCGCGGGCCCGCCGTGCTGTTCGAGCAGCCCCTGATGGCCGACGGCGCGCCGAGCCCGATGCCGGTGCTCGTCAATTTGTTCGGCAGCATCGAGCGCGTTGCCGCCGGTATGGACCGCGAGCCCAAGGACCTGCGCGCGCTCGGCGAGATGCTCGCCGCCCTGCGCCACCCCGAGCCCCCGGCCGGCATGCGCGAAGCGCTGGGGATGGTGCCGCTCGCACGCACCGTGCTGACGATGGCGCCGCGCACCGTCTCGGCCGCACCGTGCCAGGAGACGGTGCTACAAGGCGCCGACATAGACCTTACGCGCCTGCCGGTGCAAACCTGCTGGCCCGATGAGCCGGCGCCGCTCATCACTTGGCCGCTGGTGGTGACGCGCGCGCCCGACAGCACCAAGACGACCGATTACAACCTCGGCGTTTACCGCATGCAGGTCACCGGGCGCGACACCACGTTGATGCGCTGGCTGAAGCACCGCGGCGGTGCGGCGCACCACCGCCGGTGGGGCGCCGAGCGGCGTGATCCGCTGCCGGCGGCGGCCGTCATCGGTGCCGATCCCGGGACCATCATCGCCGCGGTGACGCCGGTGCCCGAGACCCTGTCCGAGTACCACTTCGCCGGCCTCGTGCGCGGCAAGAAGGTCACCCTCGTCGATTGCAAGACGGTGCCGCTCAAGGTGCCGGCCGAAGCCGAGATCGTGCTCGAAGGGCACGTCTCGCTCGACGATTACGGCGACGAGGGTCCCTTCGGCGACCACACGGGCTACTACAACGCGGTCGAGCGCTTCCCGGTCTTCACGTTGAGCGCCATCACCATGCGCCGCGATCCCATCTACCTCTCGACCTTCACCGGCCGCCCGCCCGACGAGCCCTCGATCCTCGCCGAGGGGTTGAACGAGGTCTTCGTACCGCTGCTTACGCGCCAATTCCCAGAGATCGTCGACTTCTACCTGCCGCCCGAGGGCTGCTCCTACCGCATCGCGGTCGTGGCCATCCGCAAGGCCTATCCGGGCCAGGCCAAGCGGGTGATGATGGGCGTGTGGTCGGCGCTCGCGCAGTTCATGTACGCGAAGTGGGTGATCGTGGTCGATGACGATATCGATGCCCGCGACTGGAAGGACGTGATGTGGGCGATCGCAACGCGCATGGACCCGGCGCGCGACATCACCGTGATCGAGCGCACGCCAATCGACTACCTCGACTTCGCGAGCCCCGAGTCCGGCCTCGGCGGCAAGATCGGCCTCGACGCCACCAATAAGATGGCGCCCGAGACGAGCCGCGAATGGGGCCGCAAGATCCGCATGTCGGACGCGGTCATCGAGACGGTGACCGAGAAATGGCCGCGCCTCGGCCTGCCCGGCGCCGGCAAGCCGATATGGAAGTGACGATACGGCCCGACCGGCGGGCGCAGCCCTCTAGTCGAGTGGCAGCCCGAGCTGGCCGAACCAAGCTACCTTGTCCCAATAGCCGCGCTGGCAAACGACGGCGGCCGCCGGAATGCGGAAGAAACCGCACCCGCGCAGCTCGAAGGTTCTACCGGTAGCGGCGACGCCGGCGAAGTCGCCGAGGTGGGTGCCGCCGCCGCGCCATTCAAGCGCCGCCCATTCGCCATCGCCCAGCACATTGACGATCTCCGTGTAACTGTCGGGGAAGGCGGCGAAAAAGCCGGCGATGCCGGCGACGATATCTTTCGGTGAGGTCATCGTCTCGCGCTCCGGCAAAGGGCGCGCGGCCCTCGGCGCCACTCGGATAGGAATGCATAGCGTCGCGCAATACAATTACGAGGCACGGACGTCGGACATGAAACTGGACCTGACCCAGTGTCGTCGTCTCGCCCGATGATATGAGCCGTCATATTAGTGGTATCGCCCCGTGGACGTAACGATACGGCGCGCCCGGCCGGAGGAGGCGCGCGGCCTTAGCGACGTCGCGCTGCGCTCGAAGGCGCACTGGGGGTATGACCCGGGCTTTCTCGAGCGGGCCGAGCGCGAGCTTACGGTGCGCGCGATCGACCTTGCGCTCGGCCGCACGTTCGTCGCCGAGCGCGACGGGGCCGTCGTCGGCTTCTACGGCCTCGAATACGAGGCGCCCGAGCTTGGGCTCGCTTACATGTTCGTCGAGCCGCGCCACATCGGCTCGGGTGTCGGCGCCGCGCTCATGGCCCACGCCACCGCCGAAGCCAAGCGCCACGGTGCAACCACCTTGCGCATCGAGTCCGATCCCAACGCCGAGGCCTTCTACCTGCGCATGGGAGCAAAGCGCGTGGGCGAGGTTCCCTCGGGCACCGAGCCCGGGCGCCTACTGCCGCTCCTGCAACTCGTCCTGTGAGGGGCAGCACGCCCCGCGGGTAGCGCTGCTGCGCCGCCGCGCTTATATAGAGGGCCTGCGCGAGACCGCCGCCACCATGATCCTTCGCACGAGGAGCACGAACCATGCCGCCCGCCGATAACGGGGCCAACGCCCTCGATCTGTTGTCCGATCTCGTCGCGCAAACGAAGGCCGCCGGCGCCGATGCTGCGGACGCGGTGATGGTCGGGGGCGCGTCGCTGTCGGTATCGCAGCGGCTCGGCAAGCGCGAGGACCTCGAGCGCTCCGAATCGAGCGATGTCGGCCTGCGCGCGCTTATCGGCAAGCGCCAGGCGATGGTCTCCTCGAGCGACACGGGCGCGGCCGCGCTTGCTGACCTCGTCGAGCGCGCGCTCGCCATGGCGCGCAGCGCCCCCGAGGATCCGTACTGCGGCCTCGCCGACCCCGAGCTGCTGGCGGCCGAACTCGTCGACCTCGACCTATGGGACGCCGAGGAGCCCGCGGCCGAGACCCTATTCGAGCTGGCGGCCCGGACCGAGGACGCCGCGCTGGCCGTTGCCGGCGTCACCAACTCCGAGGGCGCCGGCGCCGGCTGGGCGACATCGACCGCGACGCTGGTCGCGAGCAACGGCTTCGCCGGCAGCTACACGACCTCGCGCCACTCGATCAGCGCCTCGGTGATCGCCGGCGAGGGTACCGCGATGGAGAGCGACTACGATTATGCCGGCGCCCGTTTCGCGAGCGACCTCGAGGATCCGCAAAGTGTGGGCCGCTCGGCCGGCGAACGCGCCGTGCGGCGGCTCGGTGCGCGCCGCATGGCGAGCGCTCGGGTGCCGGTGGTGTTCGAGCCCAGGGTCGCGGGCGGCCTGCTGCGTCACCTGGCCGGCGCGATATCGGGCCCGTCGGTGGCGCGCGGCACGAGCTTCCTGAGAGACCGTCTCGGCGAGGCCGTCTTTTCCTCCCACGTGACGATCGTCGACGATCCGCACCGGCCGCGCGGGCTCGCCTCGCGCCCCTGTGACGGCGAAGGCGTCGCCAACCGCCGGCGCAACGTGATCGAGCAAGGCCGGCTGACGACCTGGCTGCTCGAGAGCAGCTCAGCCCGTCAGCTCGGGCTCGCCACCACCGGGCACGCGGCGCGCGGCACGATCTCGCCGCCTTCGCCCCAGCCCACCAACCTCTACCTCGAGCCCGGTGAGGTGACACCGGCGGCCCTGATCGCCGATATCGAGAGCGGCTTCTACGTGACCGAGCTCATCGGCTTCGGCGTCAATCCCGTCACCGGCGACTACAGCCGCGGCGCCGGTGGGTTCTGGATCGAGAACGGGGAGATCGCCTACCCGGTGAGCGAGCTCACCATCGCCGGCAACCTCAAGGACATGTTCCTCGGCCTCACGGCCGCCGACGATCTCTCGTTCCGCTACGGCGTCGATTCGCCGACGGTGCGTATCGACGGCATGACGGTCGCCGGCCAATGACGTTGGTTGCGGGCACCACCGCGCCCGACCTCGCCGCCGACTTCGCCCTCCTGACCGCGGCCGTGCGCGAGGCCGGCGCCCTCGCCCTGAGTTACTTCGGCGCGGACGTAAAGGTCTGGCGCAAGAAGCACGGCGACCCCGTAAGCGAGGCCGATATCGCCGTCAACGACCTGCTGCGCGAGCGCTTGTGCTCGCCTAGGCCCGGCTACGGCTGGCTGTCGGAGGAGAGCGACGACGATGCGGCACGCTTCGCGGCGGCGCGCGTCTGGACGGTCGATCCGATCGACGGCACGCGCGCGTTCCTCGACGGCACGCCCGAGTTCACGGTGAGCGTGGCTCTCGTGGTCGATAGGGAGCCGGCGGCGGCTATCGTGTTCAACCCGGCGAGCGATGAGTTCTTCGCGGCTGTTCGGGGCGGCGGCGCCAGCCTCAATGGTGCTGCCATCGCCGTAGGCCGCCGCACCAGCCTCGCGGGCGCGAGCGTGCTCACCAAACCGCGCGCCTTCGAGCGCGCGCTCGATCCCGCAGCGTTCGGATCGACCGAGGCCGTCGAGAGCGGATCGATCGCCTATCGGCTGGCGCTCACCGCCGCCGGCCGCTTCGATGCCACGGTGTCGCTGAGCGCCAAGAGCGACTGGGACGTCGCCGCGAGCGACCTCCTGATGGCCGAAGCCGGGGGCCGCATAACCACCGCGCGGGGCGAGCCGCTCGTCTACAACGAGCCCGACCCGATCCACCCTTCCGTGATCGCCGCCGGCCCACCCCTGCACGCCGAGCTCGTGCGCCAGTTCGCCGGTGCGGTCAGGCGCTGAGGACCTCCAGCGTCCTGTCATCGAGGGTGATGTCGAGCGGCACTTGCGCGCGGTTGTCGCCGTCGAGCTGCACGGGATAGCCGACCGGCGACAGCACCCGGACGCGGCGCGTCGGCTTGATTAGAACGTCGGGCAGGTAGGGGATGCGGCCGCGCGCATAGGCGATGCCGTAGCGCATCAAGTTCCAGCGCCCGTGGCCGAGGCCGAGCAGGACGTGGAGCGTGCCGTCGTCGAGCCTCGCGCCTGGTGCGACGACGTGCGGCCCGGCGTAGCGGCTGGCGCTCGTGGTGATCAGGGTGGAGGCCGCATGACGCTCGCCGTCGACCTCGACCTCGAAGAGGGCGCCACCCTCGCGCACCAGGGCCATCGCCAATGCCGCGAAATTGGCGCCGCCGCGCAAGGAGCGCTTGAGCCGCGGCGTGAGGTAGCGCACGGCCGCCGAGTCGATGCCAGCGCCGGCGGTGAGCAAGAAACGCCGGTCGTTGGCGATACCGACGGTGGCGGCGACCGAGCCGCCGCGGGCGAGCACGCGGGCGGTCGCCGCGGGCGTTCCGTCGAGGCCGGTCTCGAGCGCGAGCACGTTCATCGTACCGTAGGGCAGGGTGGCGAGCAGCGGCCGCGCGCCGCCACCCTTGGCGGCGAGGAGTCCGTTGACCACCTCGTTGACCGTGCCGTCGCCGCCGGCGGCGACCACGACGTCGAACGCGGCGACGTGATCTCGCGCCAGCACCTCGGCGTGGCCGGGGCGCTCGCTGAGCATGACGGTGACGGCGGCGCCCTCGGCCGCGAGGGCGTCGAGCGTGGCCGCGAACGCCGGGCCTGCGCGCCCGCGCCGTCCGGCGACCGGGTTATCGATGATCAGGATGCGGCGCTCCGCTTCAGTCATGGCGGTGTCGCCGGTGGGTTCACGCGGCGCGGATCCACACCGCGCTGTCGTGGAACGCCGCGCCGCCATTGGGCGGGGGCGCGTCGGCGCCGGTCAGCGCGTTGATGCCGATGCCACCTTCGAACGCGGCGTTGGGCCACACGCTCTCGACCACGACGACGACGCGCCTGAGGCCATCGAAGAGCCGCGCGTGGAGGGACACCGCGGCGCGCCGGTTGCCGATCACGACCGGATCGCCGTCGCCGAGCGCGAGCTGGCCGGCGTCCTCGGGGTGGATCAGCAGCTCGGGCCGGCCCTCTCGCGCCATGGAGGTCGGCGTCTCGGTGAAAGTCGAATTGAGAAAGCCGCGCGCCGGCGCCGTGACCAGGCGGAAGGGGTGCTCCGCATCGCTCTCCTCGATGACCGCGAAGTGATCGGGCAGCCGCGGCATCGCCGCGCCCTGCGGACCGATCGCGTCCCAGTCGGGCGCGAAGTGGAAGCGGCCGTCGGGCGTGCCGAAGCCGTTGAGGAAATGGGCGGTCTCGAAGTCGGGCTGGCAGTCGTGCCAGCGCGCCGCCCTGAGCGTCGCCGCGTCGGGCCAGCCGGAGGCGCCGAGCGTCGCATCGATCAGCTCCCACGCGCTCATGCCAAAGCCCTGATGCTCGGCGCCGAGGCGCGCCGCCAAGCCACAGATGACCTCGTGGTTGGAGCGGCACTCCGATAGCGGCTCGATGATCCTGGGGCCAACCTGGATGTGCGAATGACCGCCAGCCTGATAGAGGTCGTCGTGCTCGAGAAACGTGGTCGCGGGCAGCACGATATCGGCCATCGCCGCGGTCTCGGTCATGAACTGCTCGTGCACGCAGACGAACAGGTCCTCGCGCGCGAGACCTGCGCGTACCTTGAGGTGCTCTGGCGCGACTACCATCGGGTTGGTGTTCTGGATCAACATCGCCCTCACCGGCGGGCCGTCGCCGAGGTCGCTCGCATCGCCGGTAAGCACCGGGCCGATGCGCGACATATCGAGAATACGCGTTTGCGGATCGCACCGATCGAGCCCCTCGATCAGCGTCTTATCCCAGTGATAGATGGCGCCATTGCCGAAGAAGGCGCCGCCCCCGCGATGCCGCCAGGCTCCGGTGAGCGCGGGCAGGCAGGACACGGCGTGGACGTTGGCCGGCCCGTTGCGCGAGCGCGAGAAGCCGTAGCCGATACGGATGAAGCTGCGTTCGGTGGCGCCGTAGGCGCGCGCGAAGGCGACGATCTCGCCTTCGTCGAGCCCAGTGAGGGGTGCCGCCCACGACGGCGGGCGCTCGGCCAGGTGGGCCTCGAGCTCGCCGGGTACGTCGGTGTAGCGCGCGAGGTAGTCGCGGTCGGCGTAGCCCTCCTTGAACAGCACGTGCATCATGGCGCAGGCGAGCGCGCCGTCGGTGCCCGGGCGCAGGCACAGGTGCTGGTCGGCGACCTCGGCGCTGGCGTTGCGGTAGGGATCGACGACCACGAGGCGGGCACCGCGGCCTTTGCGCGCCGTGGCGATGTGGCTCATGACATTGACCTGGGTCGCGGCGGCGTTCGTGCCCCACAGGATGATGAGGTCGGACTCGGCCATCTCGCGCGGATCGGGGCCGCGCAGCGAGCCGGTGCCGGCGAGCCAGCCCGACTAAACGAGCGTGGTGCAGATGGTCTTCTTCTGGCCGGAATAGCCCATCACGTGGCGCAGCCGATTGATGCCGTCGCGCTGCACCAGCCCCATCGTGCCGGCGTAGTAGTAGGGCCATACGGCCTCGGCCCCGTGGTGCGCGCTCGCGGCCGCGAAACGATCGGCGACCTCGTCGAGCGCGTCGCCCCACGAGATCGGCTCGAACGCGCCGCTGCCCTTGGGACCGTTACGCCGCAGGGGCTGGCGCAGGCGGTCCGGGTGGTGGACGCGCTCGGCGTAGCGCGCCACCTTGGCGCAGATGACGCCGTCGGTGTAGCTGTTGGCCTTGGCGCCGCGCACCCGTCCGATGGTGCGCGCATCGAGCCGCTCGACCTCGAGCGCACAGGTTGAGGGGCAATCGTGCGGGCAGGCCGAGGCGACGATTTCAGGCGACATGCGGCACCGAGGAGGCGTGTCGGGGGCGTGCGCCGAGAGTATCGCGGGCGCCGCCACCGTGGCAACGATTGGCCCGCCCTCGGGGCTCATGCTATGTTCGGCGCCGGCCGGTAGGGGCACCGGAAGAGGTATCGTGACCAGCGCACCAGAACAGCCGGAAGCCGCCGGCGCGGCGACCCACGTGCTGCTCGGCCGACTCGCCCGCCAGTATGTCCACTCGCACCTGTGGCGGCTCGCCGTCGCCGGCCTGTGCATGATCGTCGTCGCCGCGACAACCGCCGCGAACGCATGGCTCCTCGAGCCGGTGCTCGACGAGGTGTTCCTCAATAGGAACGAGCGTCTCCTCTACGTCCTGCCGGCGGTGGTGCTGGTGCTGGCTCTGGCCAAGGGCTTCGCCACCTATGGCCAAGCGGTCCTGATGAGCACGGTTGGCCAGCGCATCATCGCCACCGTCCAGATCGACCTGTTCGCCCACCTGATGCGCGCGGACCTCGCGTATTTCCATCGCATCACCACGGGCCGCCTCATCTCGAGCTTCCTCAACGATGTCAACCTGCTCAACGATGCCGTCTCCAAGGCCCTCACCGGCATCGTCAAGGACTCGCTGACGCTCGCCTTCCTCATCGGGCTCCTGTTCTACCAGGACTGGCGGCTCGCGCTGATCACGTGCGTTGTGCTGCCGGCGGCGATCCTGCCGGTGCGCAACCTCGGCAAGCGCATGCGTCGGGCCTCGGCCGAGACCCAGGTGCGCACCGGCCGCTTCAGTGCCATCCTCACCGAGACCTTCCACGGCGCCCGCCACATCAAGGCCTACGGCATGGAAGCTCGCGAGGCCGGACGCGCCACGCGGGCGATCGAAGACCGCCTCGCCGCGATCTTCAAGGTCGTGCGCACGCGGGCGCTGGCGACGCCGGTGGTGGAAACGCTCGGCGCGGTCGCCGTCGCGCTCGTGATCCTCTATGGCGGGGCGCGCGTGATCGCCGGCGCCACCACCCCGGGCACCTTTTTCTCTTTCATGGCGGCGCTGATCATGGCCTATCAGCCGCTGCGCAGCCTCGCCAACCTCAACGCCGCGCTCCAGGAGGGACTGGCGGCGGCGCAGCGCATTTTCGCCCTGCTCGACGTCGAGCCCGAGATCCGAGAGCGCGTAGGCGCCGAGCCGCTGCGCCTGAGCGGCGGGTCAGTGACCTTCGATGACGTGTGGTTCGCCTACGAACCCGGTAAGCCGGCGTTGAACGGCGTCACGCTGTGCGTGTCGGCCGGGCGCTCGGTGGCGCTAGTCGGCCCGTCGGGTGCCGGCAAGTCGACGTTCGTCAACCTCATCGCGCGCTTCTACGACGCCGACCGCGGCACCGTGGCGATCGACGGCACCGACGTGCGCGCCGCCACGCTGTCGAGCGTGCGCGGGGCGATCGCGCTGGTGAGCCAGGAAGCGACCCTGTTCGACGACACGGTGCGGGCCAACATCAGTTACGGCCGCGTCGGCGCCAGCGAGGACGAGATCGTCACCGCGGCGCGCGACGCGGCGGCCGATGAGTTCATCACCCGGCTGCCCCAGGGCTACGACACGCTGGTCGGCGAGAACGGCGTCACGCTGTCGGGCGGCCAGCGCCAGCGCATCGCCATCGCCCGGGCGATGTTGAAGAACGCGCCGATCCTGCTGCTCGACGAGGCGACCTCGGCCCTCGACTTCCAGTCCGAGCGCCAAGTCCAGGCCGCGCTCAACCGGCTGATGAAGGGGCGGACGACGCTGATCATCGCCCACCGGCTGTCGACCGTCGCCGATGCCGACGAGATCCACGTCATCGAAGATGGGCGCGTCGTCGAATCGGGCCGTCACGGCGAGCTGTTGGCGCGGCGCGGCGCGTACGCGCACCTCTATGCCGAGCAGACGGAGAAATACGCGGCCGGCGAGGCGCCCGCGCGGGCGCAGGGCTGAACCGATGGCCGGCGGAGCGCCACGGTGAGGCCGGTCAAGCGCATCCTGGGCAACGCCACGGTTCGGCGCTTCCTGTGCTGGCTGACGGCCCAGTATATCCGCCTCGTCCGCGTGACGGGTCGGTGGCGCGTCGAGGGTCCGGCGCCGGTCGCGTTTTGGGATAGTGGCCGACCCTTCATCCTCGCCTTCTGGCACCAGCGGCTGTCGATGATTCCCTACATCTGGCGTCGTGGCGTTGCCGGCAGCATGCTGATCTCGCGCCACCGCGACGGCGAGCTCATCGCCGAGACCATCAGGCATTTCGGCTTCGGTGCCATCCGCGGGTCGCCGGGCCGCGGCGGGGTCCAGGCGATGCGCGAGATGGTGCGCCGGCTCGAATCGGGCGAGTGCGTCGGCATTACGCCGGACGGGCCGCGCGGGCCGCGCATGCGCGCGTCGAGCGGCATTATCGCTCTGGCGCGCCGCTCGGGCGTCCCGATCGTGCCGGTCACGGTAACGGCAAGCCGGCGGCGCGTGCTGGGGAGCTGGGATCGCTTCATCATCGCGCTGCCGTTCTCGCGCGGGGTGGTCCGGTGGGGCGAAGCCATCCTCGTCGCGCGCGACGCGCCAGGCGCCGCCCTCGAGTCGGCACGCCGCGAGCTTGAAGAGCGGCTCAATACGCTGGGTGCCGATGCCGATGGCGCCTGCGGCCACGCGCCGCTGCTGCCGGCCCCGCCCGCGGCCGAGGCCGTGGGACCGCTGCCCGGCGCCGCCGAGCAGACCGCGCCGGGCACCGCGGACGAGCCCGCGACGCTCGTCCTCTACCGGGGCACGACGCGCGTGCTGGCGCCGCTGATCGGGCTCTACCTGCGGCGCCGCCGGAGCCGGGGCAAGGAGGAGCCGGGGCGCCTCGGCGAACGGTTGGGCCGGGCCAGTCTCACACGGCCCGACGGTGAGCTCGTGTGGCTCCACGCGGCGAGCGTCGGCGAGACCGTGTCGGTGCTGACGGTGATCGAACGCGTGCTCGCCGCCCACGATCGATGTCACGTGCTGCTCACTACCGGAACCCGCACCTCCGCTGCGCTCGCGGCCGAACGCCTGCCGGCGCGCGCCTGCCACCAGTTCGTGCCCGTCGACCGGCCCGATGCGGTGCGGCGGTTTCTCAAACACTGGCGGCCCGATCTCGCCCTATGGGTCGAGTCCGAGCTGTGGCCCAATCTGATCACGGCTGCGCGCGCGCGCGGCATTCCCATGGTCCTGCTGAATGCGCGCATGTCGGCGCGCTCCTTCGCCCGCTGGCGGCGGGTGCGCAAGCTGGCGGCGGCGGTGATCGGCTGTTTCGATCTGTGTCTCGCGCAGAGCCCGGCCGAGGCCGAGCGCTACCGTACCCTCGGCGCGCGCGTAGTGCGGCTCGCCGGCAACCTCAAGCACGCCGCGGCGGCGCTGCCGGCCGATGAGGCCGAGCTGGCGCAGCTCCGTTCGGCGACCGCCGGGCGCCCGCTATGGCTGGCGGCGAGCACGCACGAGGGCGAGGAGGCCATCGTCGGCACGGTCCACGCGATCCTAAAGGCGCGCCATCCGCGGCTTCTCAGCGTAGTCGTGCCGCGCCATCCCGGGCGCGGCGAAGGGCTCGCGCGCGACTTCGCGCGGCAGGGCCTCGAGGTCGCCCGGCGCGGCGCCGGCGAGGCCATCGACACCACGACCGACATTTACGTCGCCGATACCCTGGGCGAGCTCGGGCTGTTCTACCGCCTCGCCGGTATCGTGCTCGTCGGCGGCTCGCTGGTCGCCCGCGGGGGCCACAACCCGCTCGAGCCGGCGCGCCTCGACTGCGCCCTGCTATGCGGGCCGCACACCGAGAAT
The DNA here is from genome assembly GCA_965261735.1 of Alphaproteobacteria bacterium. GTDB lineage: Bacteria > Pseudomonadota > Alphaproteobacteria > SHVV01 > SHVV01. The sequence continues at coordinate 1,316,226 of OZ253470.1, read as the reverse complement.
TTCGCGCCCATGGTGGCGGCGCTGGCCGAGGCCGAGGCGATCCGTGCGGTCGCGGACGCGGGCGCGCTCGCCGGTGCCGTGGCCGAGTTGCTCGACGACGCGCCCGAGCGCGCGCGCCGGGCCGCCGCGGCACAGGCGATAGCGGCCCATGGCGCCGGGGCGCTGGATGCGATCATGGCCGAGCTCGCCCCCTGGCTCCCGGACTCCGCACCGGCGCCTCGCGACAGCAGGGTCCATGCAGGCGCCTGAGTTCTGGGCTCGCGACTGTTCGCTTGCCTCCCTGCTCGCGCCGGTAGCGGCAATCTACGATCTCGCCGGACGGATGCGCCGAGGCCTGGTGCGGCCGGTGCGGGCGCCGGTGCCGATCATGTGTGCCGGTAACTTGACCGCGGGCGGTGCCGGCAAGACGCCGGTCGCGCTCGCGATCGGGCGGCGTCTGCGTGAGGGCGGGCGGTCCGTCCACTTTCTGAGCCGTGGCTACCGTGGGCGCACAGCCGGACCCCTGCGGGTCGATCCGAGCGCCCATCTCGCGCGCGACGTCGGTGACGAGGCTCTGTTGCTCGCCGCGGCGGCGCCAACGTGGGTTTCGCGCGACCGCCCGGCCGGTGCCCGAGCCGCCGCCGCGGCCGGCGCCGAGGTCGTCGTCATGGACGACGGCCTGCAGAATCCCACCCTCGAGAAGGACGTGTCCCTGCTGGTGGTCGATGGCGGCTACGGCTTCGGCAACGGCCGAGTCCTGCCGGCCGGCCCCTTGCGCGAGGCGGCCGCGCGCGGGCTCGCGCGCGCCGACGCTGTCGTTCTGATCGACGATCCGGTGGCGCACAACGTCGCCATCGACGGCGACCGACGCATCCCCTGGCTCAAGGCTCGGCTGGTCCCCAACGATTCGGTGGCTTATCTGGCCGGTGATCCGGTCATCGCCTTCGCCGGCATCGGGCGCCCCGGTAAGTTCTTCGATACGCTGCGCGCGCACGGCTGCCAGGTGCTGGCGGCCCGGCCGTTCGCCGATCATCACTTCTATGATGAGGACGAGATTATGCAGTTCGTCGAGCTCGCGAGCGCGCACGGCGCCCGCCTGGTCACCACCGCAAAGGACTGGGTCCGCCTTCCGCCCGAGGCTCAGGCCATGGTCACTGCGGTGCCGATTTCGCTCGAGTTCGAGGATCCGGGTGCGCTCGATCGGGTCCTAGACCCGGCCTTGAACGGCGGCTGAGAGCGCCGGCGATGGTGGCCGGCGAATCGCGATCGGGCGTCGCCAGCGGCAAGGGGCCGCCGCGGCTGCGCTATGTCGCCGAGGCGCTCGCGGTACGGCTCGCCTTCGCCTTCTTCGCCAGCCTGTCCCTCGACCGCGCCTCCGCCGTCGGCGGCTTCCTCGGCCGCGTCATCGGCCCCCGGCTCGCCGTCTCGCGGCGCGCGGAGCGCAACCTTGGCCGCGCTCTTCCCGAGCTTGACCGCGGAACGGTCCGCGCCATCGTGCGGCGCATGTGGGACAATCTCGGCCGCGTCGTCGGCGAATACCCGCACCTCGGCGACATCGACTGCTACGCCGATGATGGCCGTGTCGAGGTGATCGGCGCCGAACACATCGACCGGCTGCGCGACGACGGCAAGGGCGGCATCTTCTTTTCCGCCCACATCGCCAATTGGGAGATCATGCCGCTGGCTGGGCTGCAGCGCGGGGTAGAACTGACCCACGTCTACCGCGCCGCCAACAACCCGCTGGTCGAGGAGATCATCCAGCGGGTGCGCACCCGGCACCGCGGCCGCTACGTCGCTAAGGGCGCCACCGGCGCGCTGCGCATGCTCGCGGCTCTCAAAGACGGCGGCCACCTCGCCATGCTGGTCGACAACAAGTACAACGAGGGCATCCCGGTGCCCTTCTTCGGCCGCGACGCCATGACCGCGCCGACGCTCGCCCAGCTCGCGCTCAGGTACGATTGCCCGATCGTGCCGGCCCGGATCGAGCGCCTGCAGGGCGCCAGGTTCCGCGTCACCGCACTGCCGCCGCTCGAGGTCGAGAGCAGCGGCGATCAGGCGGCCGACGTCGCCGCGACGATGCGCCGCGTCAACGGCCTCTTGGAGGAGTGGATCCGCGAGCGCCCGGAGCAATGGTTTTGGCTCCACCACCGATGGCCGGAGTGATGCCGGGCCTTGCGTCCGATCCCTAGCCGAGGACCGAGGCGCGCGGCGGTATGCGAAACGCGAGCACGAGGACGGCGATGCTGAGCGCGCAGGCGATCAGATAGACCTGCCTCAGGGAGCCGGCCAGCGCCTGGACCAGAGGTGCCAGCGCCGCCGGGTCCAGCAGGTGGGGCGCGACCGGATCGACGATCGTATCGACGACGCTCTGAGCTTCGGGCGCGACTCGGAAAAGCGCGGCATTGATCAGGGCGCCGAAAATCGCGGCGCCAAAAGCCTGCCCGAGCAGGCGCGTAAAGTGCACGCTCGAAGTCGCGATCCCACGCCGGTTCCAAGCCACGCTCGTCTGCACCGCGATGATGAAGGTGCTGTGGGTGAAGCCGAGACCGATCCCGACCAAAAGGGCGCCCACATAGGCGAGTAGCGGCCCGTCCGCGGGGTCGAGGAGGGCGAGAGCCGCGTTGCCGGCGACCAGAGCGCTACCCCCGAGGATCACGATGAGGCGATAGGACGTGTACGCCATCAGGCGCCCGCCGAGGGCGGCGCACAACGCCCAACCGAAGAAGATGGCGGCCGTGGCGAGTGCGACGGCCGCCGGCGGCGCGCCCATGACTCCCTGGATGTGGACCGGCAGGTAAGTGATCACCGCCATCATGAGGGCGCCGATGAGGGCAGCACCCGAGGTCGCGGAGGCGACGATACGGTCGCGCCACAGGTCGAGCGGGAGCACGGGCTCGGCGGCCCGGCGCTCCTGAACGAAGAGCCAGGCGCCGCCGTGGCGAGCAGGCCACCGACCACGACAACGGGAAAACGCGATCCCTGAACCAGGAGGAGCATGAGGGCGCCGGTCGACAGCATCAGGAGCACCGCGCCCAGGTAGTCGACCTGGTGGCGCTCGCGTGCCAGGCGCTCGCGGTGGAACAGGATCAGCATTGCCATCGCGACGACGCCGAGCGGAAGGTTGAGCCAGAACACGAGCCGCCAGTCGAACTGCTCGACGATGAGGGCTCCCATCGCCGGCCCGGCTACCGAGGCGATGCCCCACATGCTCGCGAGATAGCCCTGCTTGCGGGCGCGCTCGCGCGGGCCGTAGATATCGCCGACGATCGTCGTCGCCACCGGCAGGATGGCGCCGGCGCCGAGGCCCTGCAGGGCACGAAAGGCGATGAGCTGCGGCATGGTGGCGGCGAAGCCGCAGAGCAGCGAGGCGACCAGGAACAGGGTCGTGCCGGCGAGCAGGATTCGCTGGCGGCCGTAGAGGTCGGCGAGCTTGCCGAAGATCGGCGTGGTCACCGCCTGGCACAGCACGAAGACGACGAACACCCAACCGTAGAGGTGGAAGCCGCCCAACCGCGGCACGATAGACGGCATCGCGGTGGCGACGATCGTCGATTCGATCGCGGCCATGAAGATGGTCGCCATGACCGCGGCCAGCACCCACCCGCGCCGGCGCGGCAGCACCTCGCCGGCCCGCGCGGCTGCGGAGTCCGAGCCGGCCGATCCGGGGCGGGGCGCGCGATCGGTATCCATCGTGTCAAGTCCTAGGGTACAACTCGCGTATCACGCGTCGCTGGTCGGGCAGGTCGCCATGCGTTGGTTGGCAATCTACACGGGCTTGGCCCCAGCTTGCGGTGCCTCGCTCGCGATAGGGGGCAAGATCGTGCGCGGGCTCCTTGCTTCCACGCTGCTCGGCTGCCTGATCGCCTCAACGAGCTCGGCTAGCGAAATCCAGCCGCCCGATGTCTACCAGAATACGCTGATCGTGCGCGGTGAGCGGGAGCGCATTCGGCTCGCGATGCAGAAGCCGCACGACCCACGGCCCGAAATCGCGGTCCGCAACGCCCAGCCCCGCGAGGTCTTCTTTCAGGCGGTGACGCTCTGGATCAAGGCCGATCGGCTGTGCAAGGAGCTGCGCGGCGCCCGCCTTCCGGAGACGACCAAGGTCGAGGTGGCGCCGCCCGCGGACGTCGAACCCAGCGACGTTTGGGAAATGACGAAGAACACGCTGGGCCGGACCTATTCCGCCGTGGCCGCGCGCTACAAGAACCGACGGATCGAGTCCCTGTCGACGCCCACGGAGAGCTGCCCCGACCCGGTGTTCCGGGCAGCGCGGAGCGGCGCGCTCGTCGCAGCCGGCGCCGCGACGCGGGGGTACTTTAACGAGCACGGCATTGACCGCGCTCAGACGATTCTTGGCGAGGCGTTATGGGCCCGGGTCGTGTCGGGCGAGCCGCTGGGCGAGCGGCCAACGATCCTCCTCGAACCCGACCAAGGTGCCGTGGTCGGCCACGCGCCCGCCGACAACGGAGACGTCGACATCTACATGGCGCGCTTGCCGCGTTCACTTGAACCTACTCTGCGAGAATCGAACCCGGCCGGGCCCTGAATCCCGCAAGCGCGCGGCGCTCCTATTCAAGCCCCTCGACGATGCGCAGATCGCGGTCGACCGCGCTACCCAGCTTTTCGAGGGCCGCGCCGTAGGCGGCGCTGTCGTGCGCGGCCGTGGCCTGCTCGAAGCTCGGGAACTCGATCACGACCACGCGTTGGTCCAACCCCGACTCGTAGGCCTGCACCTTGCCGCCGCGGGCGAGGAACGTGCCGCCAGCAGCCGCAATCGCTGGCCCGGCGAGCTTGGCGTACTCGGCCAGCGCGTCCGGGTTAGAGATCGATCGATACATCGAAATCCAATAAGCCTTCGCCATCAGCGTCCTCCCCATTCTCAGTGAAACGGCCATCGTACGCTCGCGATTGGTCATCCATCTGGCCCGTGTCCTCGCGGGTGTCCCGCCAGATGATCCCCGACATTGCCGCCTTCCCCGCCGCTTGTCGATACCCGGCGCATCGCTGGCACTCGCCGGCTGCGCCTAAGCCATGGGCTCAGTTAATGGTGCTTGAGTGCCAGCGTCCGGCAGAGGACCGAGATCAGGAGCGAAATTCCAGCGACGGACAGGGCGAGAGCCCAACCCGAAGCCGAGAGTTGTAGGAGTGTGGAAGTCGGGAGTTGGTCCGGGAGGGTGATAACGGTTCGGGCGATAAGGCCTCCCACAAAGGAGCAGGCGAGGACCCGCGTCGTGCCCAGTCCGACGATTGCTGCGAGGGCCAGATAATAGGTGCTGCGACTGAGGGGTTGCGCCAGCACGAGCTCCAGCGTTCCGTCGTCGACGCCGCTGGCGACTCCGCGTAGCCCCGAAACCAAGGGGAAGCTCAGGATCGCAATCAACCACACCGGATGGTTGTGGATGAGAACAATCCAGCCCGAGAAGTCGAACATCTCCCCCTCGTTCATGCCCACCAGCGCGCGGAACGTGGGGGGAGCTTCTCGAAGATCTCCTGTACGTCAACGGGTCGAACCGAGTTGGAGAGCCCCAGCAAGACGGCCACGATGATAACGGCGGCAAGGCCGAGGACCGCCAAGCGGACCCGCTCTCGTCGATCGATAGGGAGACTTCGCCGAGGGCGCGGACCGAACCGTAGTCCTTACCCCGGGCTTCGAGCTTCAGGGCTGCCGTGTCGTTCACGGGGGTCGCTTCATTGGTGGCGTATCAACAACGGATAACCGACAACGTCGTCACTTGGGTCGCCGCATGTCTGCGGTTTGCCTCGGCCATGGCTCCCCTCTATCGAACGGCGCCCGATCATGACGGGCGGGCGGTACGCCCAACCCAAGGGGCCGGCTCAAAGTACAACACCTGGTCGCTAGGGTATCGGGCCGGCGATGAGGGCCGGGTCGAGCGGCACCGCGAACCAGCTTATGCGCTAGTCGAGATGGGCGCCGGTGGCGCGCCCGCTGGCGCCGACCGCGCCGATCGTCGTGCCCGCGCCGACGTGTGCGCCGAGCGTGACGTCGACACGGCTGAGATGCGAATACACCGAGGTGACGCCATGGCCGTGGTCGATCATCACGGTACCGCCAGTGTAGAACAGGTCGGTTTCGGCGAGCGCGACGCTACCGTCCGCCGCGGCGACGACCGGGGTGCCCACGGGGGCCGCGATATCGATACCGAAATGGGGGCGGCGCGACTCGCCGTTGAGGATGCGCTGGCTGCCGTAGACGCCCGAGACCTCGCCGGCGACGGGCCAGCGAAAGCCGGCGGCGAACCCGGTGGCGGCGCTATCCCGACGCCGCACCGCGGCAATCATGCCGTTCTCGCGACAGATGCGCGCAAGCTCGGCCGCGCTCGGGCTCACCATGTTGGGCGGCAGGCCGTCGATACGCTCGATCGCATAATCGCGGACCGCGATGGTGAGGGTGCGTCGAGCGTGCGCGCCGGCTCTGCGGCTCTCGAGCACCACCGCAGGCGGCGCGTCGCGGCCGAAACCGATAACGAACAAGCCCGCGTCCGAGACCCGTACCGGGCGCCCGTCGAGCGTGACCCTCGCGCCCGGCTCGGTCTGGCCGACCACCATACCGCCCTGCACGAGTGGCCCCTCGAGCGTCAGCGCGGCCGCGGGCACGGCGGCGAGCAACGCCATCAGGAAGCCGAGCGCGTGCCTCACCGCTGCGCCCGGCGGCGCGCCTCGTGGCGCTCGAGCCCGACTTCGGCGTTGGCGTAGGGCTCCTGCAGCGCCACGTCCCAATATTTCAGGTTCTCGAGAGGGATTTGCGCACCCGTAACGGCGCACACCACATGCGCGCCCGGTGTCAGCACGTCGAAGGCGCCGGCCCCGTAGCGCACCTTCGCTGCCTCGGCCGGCAAGCCCGACTCGTCGCTCTGGCCCCACATGCCCCGCGCCCCTATAGCAGCTTGCCCTGGCGCTCGGCGGCCGTCTCGGCTCCGGGCGCGCGCCGCGCGCGACGACGTCCGGCCACGGTGGCCGCCGCCGTGCCATCATGGAAGTCGAGATCGAGCGCCATCCCCGCCTGCAACGCCCGGGCACTGGTAATCGGTCGCGCGCCGCGCTCGCGCACGACGACATAGCCGCGCTCGAGCACCCGCTCGTAGCTCAGGCTGACGAGCAGGTTGGCCTGCGCCGCCAGCGCTGTGTGCATGTCGCGCAACCGGCGCGCCATCGCTTGGCGCAGGGCGCGGCCGTGCTCGCCCGCCCGTTCGGCCTTGCGCCGGAGCTCGCGCGTCAGCTCCCCCGGGCGCAAGCCGGCGCCGGCGCGCTCGAGCCGGTGGCCCTTGTCGGCGAGACCCTGCTTGAGCGCGCGCCCCAGGCCCTCGGCGAGGTCGTCGAGCCTCTGGACCGCCATCTCGAGCAGCTCAGCGGGGCTGCGCAAGCCCCGGGCGGCGGCCGTGAGCTCCAGGCGCGCCGCCTCGAGCCGGCGGTTGATGGCGGCACCGAGACGGCGCTCGCCGTCGAGCACCGCGAGGCTGAGCTCGGCCCGCACCGGCACCGCCATCTCGGCCGCGGCGCTCGGCGTCGGCGCGCGCACGTCGGCGGCGAAATCGATCAGCGTCGTGTCGGTCTCGTGCCCGACCGCCGAGATCAGGGGGATCGGGCTCGCGGCCGCGGCGCGCACCACCGCTTCGTCGTTGAAGGCCCACAAATCCTCGATGCTACCACCGCCGCGGGCGACGATGAGGACGTCGGGGCGCGGCACCGGACCGCTCGCCTCGAGCCGGCCGAAGCCCTCGATCGCGGCCGCGATCTGGCCTGCCGCGTCCTCGCCCTGCACGGCGACCGGCCACATCAGCACGTGACGCGGAAAGCGATCGGCGAGGCGGTGCAGGATGTCGCGGATCACCGCGCCGGAGGGCGAGGTGACGACGCCGATAACCTCGGGCAGGTAGGGCAGAGGGCGCTTGCGCGCGGAGTCGAACAGACCCTCGCGCTCGAGCGCGCGCCGCCGCGCCGCGAGCAGCGCCATGAGCGCGCCCTTTCCCGCGGGCTCGATCGACTCGATGACGATCTGGTACTTGGAGCGCGCCGCATAGGTGCTGAGCTTGCCCGTGCACACGACCTCGAGGCCATCCTCGGGCGCGATCGCGAGGCGCGCGGCGACCGTGCGCCAGCACACTGCTTCGAGCACCGCGTCCTCGTCCTTGAGCGTGAAATAGAAGTGCCCTGAGCCGTGGCGCTTGGCGCCGGTGATCTCGCCGCGCACGCGCACGCGCACGAACGCGCCCTCGACCGTGCGCCGCAGCGCCTGCGACAGCTCGCCGACCGAGTATTCGCGCAAATTGCCGAGGCCGGCGCCCTCATCGTGCGCGAGATCAAGCTCGGTCATGGCACCCGTTCGTCATCTCGAGCGCCATGATATAGGAGCGCGCACGCGGCCGAAACCCTGGCCCGGCCGGGCCATCCTGCGGGCCCGATTGACAGGCGCGGCGAAAGCTCTACAACGCAAGGCCGGGCACGGCCGCGGCGGGGATTGGGCATGAACGTTCTGGTGGTCGGCTCGGGCGGACGCGAGCACGCGCTGTGCTGGTCCCTCGCCGCCTCGTCGCTCGTCGATGGTCTCTTCGCCGCGCCGGGCAATCCCGGTATCGCAGCGCTCGCGCAATGCAGCCCCATCGATGCCATGGACTTCGACGGCCTACTGCGCCTGTGCGGCCAGGAGGCCATCGACTTCGTCGTCGTCGGCCCCGAGGCGCCGCTCGTCGCCGGGCTCGTCGATACGCTCGAGGCGGCCGGCATCAAGGCCTTCGGGCCGAACCGAGCGGCGGCCGTGCTCGAGGCCTCCAAGGGTTTCGTCAAGGATTTGTGCGCCGAGTACGACATCCCGACGGCCCATTACGGCCGCTTCCGCGAGGCCGCCGCGGCGAGGGACTACATCGCCGCACACGGCGCGCCGATCGTCGTCAAGGCCGATGGACTCGCGGCCGGCAAGGGGGTGACGGTGGCAGCGAGCGTCGAGGAGGCGTGCCGTGCCGCCGACGAAGCGCTGTCGGGGCGCTTCGGCGGGGCCGGCCGCGAAATCGTGATCGAGGAGTTCCTCGAGGGCGAAGAGGCGAGCTTCTTCGCGCTCGTCGATGGCGAAAACGCCCTCGCGCTCGCCTCGGCCCAGGACCACAAGACGGTCGGCGAGGGCGATACCGGCCCCAACACCGGCGGTATGGGCGCCTACTCGCCGGCCCCGCTGATGACGCCGGCCCGCGAGGCCGAGGCAATGGAGCGCATCATCCGTCCCACCATCGCCGGCATGGCGGCCAAGGGCCGGCCCTACAAGGGCATCCTCTATGCCGGCCTCATGGTCACGCAAGCCGGCCTCATGCTGCTCGAATACAACGTCCGCTTCGGCGACCCCGAGTGCCAGGTGCTGATGCCGCGCCTGATGTCGGACCTGCTCCCGGCGCTGCTCGCCGCACGCGACGGCGTGCTCGATCAGGTCGATCTGCGCTGGTACGAGCGCGCCGCCCTGTGCGTGGTGATGGCGGCGCGGGGCTACCCGGGCGAGGTCGAGCCAGGCAGCGAGATCCGCGATCTCGAGGCGGCGGCGGCACTCGACGACGTGCTCGTCTTCCATGCCGGCACCGCGGCCCGAGGCGGCCGCACCACCGCAGCGGGCGGTCGCGTGCTCGGCGTCACCGCCACCGGCGCCACCATCGCCGAGGCGCAGGCCCAGGCCTACCGCGCCGTAGATGCCATCGATTGGCCCGAGGGCTTCTGCCGCCGCGACATCGGCTGGCGCGCGGTGAGCGGACCGCGATGAGCGAGCGCGACGCGCAGTTCACCGGCACCATGGCGGTGAGGCCTGCGCACCGCATCGATGAGCACGCGCTGGCAAGGTACCTCGAGGCGCACGTCGAGCGCTTCCGCGGCCCCATTGAGGTGGCGCAGTTCCGGGGTGGCCAGTCCAACCCGACGTATCTCGTCACCGCACGCGACGGCCGGCGCCTCGTCGTGCGCCGCAAGCCGCCCGGCCAGCTCCTGCCCTCGGCGCATGCGGTCGATCGCGAATACCGGGTGATGACGGCCCTCGCGGGCACCGGGGTCCCGGTACCCAAGACTTACGCCCTGTGCGAGGACGCATCCGTCATCGGCACCGCCTTCTACGTTATGGACGATGTCGAGGGGCGGGTATTCTGGGACCTCGCCCTACCGGGGCTCGCGCCGGCTGAGCGCACGGCCATCTTCGATGCCATGAACGAGGGCCTCGCGAAGCTCCACCGTGTCGACTACGCGCGCGTCGGCCTCACCGATTTCGGCCGCCCTGGGAGTTACGTCGCGCGCCAGATCGCGCGCTGGTCGAAGCAGTACCGCGCCTCCGAGACTGAGACCATCCCGGCGATGGAGCGGCTGCTGGACTGGGTGCCGGCGCACCTGCCGGACGACGAGCAGACGGCGCTGGTGCACGGCGACTACCGGCTCGACAACCTGATCTTCGGCGCGGGCGAGCCCCGGCTGCTGGCCATCCTCGATTGGGAGATCTCGACCCTCGGCCATCCCGTGGCCGACTTCGCCAACCACTGCATGCCGTGGCGCCTCGCCCCCGAGACGGGCCGCGGCTTCGCCGGCCTCGACCTCGACGCCCTCGGCATCCCGAGCGAGGAGTCCTACGTCGCCGCCTACTGCGCGCGCACCGGCCGCGGCCGCCTCGACCATTGGGAATACTACATGGCCTACAACATGTTCCGCCTCGCCTGCATCTTCCAGGGCATCATGGGGCGCGCGGTCGATGGCACGGCGGCGAGCGAGCACGCCCGCGAGATCGGCGTGCTGGCCCGCCCCCTCGCCGAGGCCGCCTGGGCGCAAGTGGAGAGGATGGGGGGTTAGGAGGTCACCTCGAACACCGTTCCTTAATGCCTTTCCCTTAAGGACGTGGCGCGCGAACCCCCATCGTGTGCGTCAGGAGAAGGTCATGCTGGATCCGAACAGCAATATCGCCGAGCAGCTCGCTTACGCCCTCTCGCACCATCAGAATAATCTGAAGGACCAGTCAGGCGCCGACAGGAAAGTGGAATTGCTCCGACGGATGGTGAAGCAACTCGATACGCTTTCCGAGCAGCGCGAGCAGCGCGCCGCGCCCCGGCCCGGCACCGATGGAGCCGTGCGCTAGGGGCTCAACGCAAACCTTAACGGTTGCTGGCTCTTTGCCCCCTCACACCGCGGTGCGGCCGCCGTCGACGGCGAGGATCTGGCCGGTCATGAAGCTCGCGTCCGCGCTGGCGAGGAAGGCGATCGCCGCGGCCATGTCGGCGGGGGTTCCCATCCGCCTCAGCGGGTGCTTGTCGATCGCGGCTTGGCGCGCGGCCTCGGGGTCGGGGGCCGCGGCGTAGATATCGCGCACCATCTGCGTATCCACGGAGCCGGGGCAGATGCAGTTGACACGGATGTTGTCGCGCGCGTGGTCGAGCGCCAGCGATAGGGTCATGGCGACGATCCCGCCCTTGGAGGCGGCATAGGCGAGCGCCGCCTGGACGCCGCGGATGGCGTTGAGCGAGGCGGTGTTGACGATGGCGCCGCCGCCGCGCGCGCGCATCAGGGGCACGAGCTTCTTGCAGCCCAGGAAGACGCCGGTGAGGTTGGTCGCGATGACCTCGTGCCACAGCTCGAGCGGCGTGTCCTCGGCCCGCCCCTTGCGCAGGATGCCGGCGTTGTTGATCAGCACGTCGACGCCGCCGGCGGGCGCGAGGGTGCGCGCCACGACCTCGTCCCAGCTCGCCTCGGCGCTTACGTCGAGAACGACGCTCTCCAGCTTGCCCGTTGCCGCGCGCTGGGCCTCGCTCTCGATCGCGCAGATGACGCGCGCCCCCTCGGCCGCGATGCGCTGCGCCGCGGCGAGCCCGATGCCGCTGCCGGCGCCGGTGACGAACGCCGTCTTGCCCTCGAAGCGCTTCATGGTCTGCCTCTCCCTAGGAGCCGCGCGCGCCTCAGTTGTGTTTGCGCAGCTCGAGCCGCGCCACCGCCTCGCGGTGCACCGCGTCGGGGCCGTCGACGATGCGAAGCGCGCGCGCCCAGGCCCACGACCAGCCGAGGTCGAAATCGTCGGAGACGCCGGCGGCGCCGAAGGCGGTCATGGCGCGGTCGAGCACGCGCAGCAGCATGTTGGGGACGGCGACCTTGATCATGGCGATCTCGGCCCGCGCCTCCTTGTTGCCGACCGTGTCCATGCGCCACGCGGCGTGCAGCGTGAGCAGCCGCGCCTGGTCGATCTCCATGCGCGAATCGGCGATGTCGGCGCGGATCACGCCTTGCTCGGCGAGCGGCTTGCCGAAGGCGACGCGGGAGCGCACGCGCGCACACATCGCCTCGAGCGCGCGCTCGGCCTGGCCGATGGCGCGCATGCAGTGGTGGATGCGGCCGGGCCCAAGGCGCCCTTGCGCGATCTCGAAGCCCCTTCCCTCGCCGAGGATGAGGTTGTCCGCGGGCACGCGCACGTCCTCGAAGGTCATCTCGCAGTGGCCGTGCGGCGCGTCGTCGTAGCCCAGGATCGGTAGCGGCCGCACGACAGTGACGCCGGGCGTGTCGATCGGGATCAGGATCATCGAGTGCTGCTGGTGGCGGGCCGCGCTCGGATCGCTCTTGCCCATGAAGATGAGGATCTTGCAGCGCGGATCGCCGACGCCCGAGATCCACCACTTGCGCCCGTTGACGACGCAACTCTCACCCTCGCGCGTGATCGTCGCCTCGAGGTTGGTCGCGTCCGAGGAGGCGACATCGGGTTCGGTCATGACGAAGGCCGAGCGGATGCGGCCCTCGAGCAGCGGCGTGAGCCAGCGCTCTTTTTGCTCCTCGCTGCCGTAGCGCGCGAGGAGCTCCATGTTGCCGGTGTCCGGGGCCGCGCAGTTGAAGGCCTCGGGCGCGATCGGCGAGCGCCCCATGATCTCGCACAGCGGCGCGTAGTCGAGGTTCGAGAGCCCGGCGCCGTGCTCGGACGCGGGCAGGAACAGGTTCCACAAGCCGGATCCTCGCGCCCGCTCCTTGAGCCGCTCCATGATTTCCGTCGGCTGCCACCGCTCGCCGGCGGCGACCTCGGCGCGGTGGATGGCTTCCGCCGGGTAGACGTGCTCGGCCATGAACGCCTCGAGCCGCTCGCGTAGGTGCTCTACCCGCTCGGAAAACGCGAACTCCATGGCCGCCCCTCCGTACCGAAATGCGCCGCGAGCTTATCGCCTGGCGGCAAAGAAGTCGCGGAGCAGCGCGGCGGCGCGAGCCGCGTCGATGCCGCCATAGATCTCGGGGCGGTGGTGGCAGGTGGCCTGGGCGAAGATGCGCGGGCCGTGCGCGACGCCGCCGCCCTTGGCGTCGTCGGCCCCGTAATAGAGGCGGCGGATACGCGCGAGCGAGATCGCGTGCGCGCACATCGGGCAGGGCTCGAGGGTGACGTAGAGGTCACAAGCGCCGAGCCGCTCGCTCTCGATTCGAGCCGCCGCCGCGCGGATCGCCAGGAGTTCGGCGTGCGCGGTCGGGTCGCGGTCGGCGCGCGTCCGGTTGCCGCACGCCGCCAACACCTCGCCGCCGTCATCGATGATGACGGCGCCGACCGGCACCTCGCCGCGCGCGCCCGCGGCTTCGGCCTCGGCCAGGGCCCGCGCCATCGCGTTGTTGCCCGCCGCCATGGCGGCGACCATGGCGCTGGCCTGCGGCCCGCGTCAAGCGCGCGCCGTTGCCGGTGTAGGCGGTGCGCCCTACACTCGCGCCATGTCGCCCCCCGTCATCGGCCTGACGCTCGACTCCGAGCCCGCCGGAGCTTACGCGAACCTGCCGTGGTACGCGCTGCGGCAGAACTACTGCGCCGCGATCGCCGAGGCCGGAGGGCTTGCGCTCCTGCTCCCACACGAGCCGGCCGCGGCCGAGCACTACGCCGCCCTCATCGACGGCCTCGTCGTCACCGGCGGCGACTTCGACGTCGACCCGGCGCTGTTCGGGGCCGCGACACGGCATGAGCGCGTGCGCACCAAGGACGTGCGAACCGCGTTCGAGATCGCCGTAACCCAGGCCGCCCTGGCGCGCGACAAGCCGGTGTTCGGCATCTGCGGCGGCCAGCAGCTCCTCAACGTGGTGCTCGGGGGGACGCTGATCCAGCACATCCCAGACACGGTGGTTGATGCGCTCGCGCACGAGCAGCCCAACCCGCGCGACGAGCCGGGGCACACGGTGCGCATCATGGAGGGGACGCTGCTCCACCGCATCGTCGGTGCGGGCGAACTTGGCGTCAACTCGGCCCACCACCAGGCCGCCCACGATGTCGGCGAGGGCGTGACCATCAACGCGCTGGCGCCCGATGGTGTGGTCGAGGGCATCGAGGATGCGCGGCGACGCTTCTGCCTCGGTGTGCAGTGGCATCCGGAGTACGGCGTGAGCGACGGCGATGCGCCGCTCTTTGCCGCCTTCGTCGACGCCGCGCGCGCCCGCTGAACCTACGCCATGGCCGACGCGGAGCGCCTGGCCCGCCGCATCGCGCGGGCCGGCCTGTGTTCGCGGCGCGAGGCGGAGCGCTGGATCGCGGTCGGCCGCGTCGCCGTCGACGGTGAGGTGCACACCAGCCCGGCGCTCAACGTGGACGCCGGCAGCCGCATCGCCGTCGACGGGAGGCCGCTGCCGGCGGCGGAGCGCGTGCGCCTGTGGCGCTGCCACAAGCCGCGCGGCGTGCTGACCACCCACCGCGATACGCACGGCCGCCCGACGTTGTTCGAGCAGCTGCCTGCAAGCCTGCCGCACGTCATCGCGGTCGGCCGCCTCGACCTCAACTCGGAGGGCCTGCTGCTGCTCACCAACGACGGTGCGCTGGCGCGCCGGCTCGAGCTGCCGGCCAGCGGCCTGGTACGGCGCTACCGCGCGCGCGTCCACGGCGCGGTCGACGTGGGCGTGCTCGCCGCGCTCGCGCGCGGGGTCACGGTCGCCGGCATCCGCTACGGCCCCGTTCACGCGGTGCTGGAGCGTAAGGTCGGCACCAACGCCTGGCTCGACGTGCGCCTCGCCGAGGGCAAGAACCGCGAGGTCCGGCGCGTGCTCGAGTCGCTGGGGCTCTCGGTCGCGCGCCTCATCCGCACCGCCTACGGACCCTTCGAGCTCGCCACGCTCAAGCCCGGCGAGGTGCGCGAGGTGCCGGCACGCACGCTGCGCGCGCGGCTCGGCGCGCCCGCCCGCTCAGACCACTAGATCGCCTCATGCGCATCATTGCCGGTAAGTACCGCGGGCGCCGTATCGCGGCACCGCCGGGGCGGGCCGTGCGGCCGACGCCCGACCGGGTGCGCGAGGCGCTGTTCGCGATCCTGGCGAGCGGCGTCGCCGGCGGCGCCGCGGCTTGCGAGGGCGCGCGCGTCGTCGACCTCTTCGCCGGCACCGGCGCGCTCGGGCTGGAGGCGCTGTCGCGCGGCGCCGCGCACGCGACCTTCATCGATAACCAGGCGGCGAGCCTCACCGTCATCGCCCGCAACGCGGACTCCCTCGGTGAGAGCGAGCGAATCACGTTGCTCGCGCGCGATGCCACGCGTTTGGGGGTCGAGCCCGCGGGCCTCGCGTGCACGCTCGCCTTCCTCGATGCGCCCTACGGCTCGGGGCTCGGCGATGCGGCGCTCGCCGGCCTCGCGAGCGGCTGGCTCGCCGAGGGCGCGCTCTGCCTGGTCGAGCTCGGCGCCCGCGAGGCCTTGCACGAACCCGACGGATTTACTCGTGTGGATGAGCGGCGCTACGGTACGACGCGGGTCCTGTTCCTGAGGTGGCGAGAGTGACCTTAGCGGCGGCCGAACAGCCGCTCGATGTCGGCGAGTTTGACCTCGACGTAGGTCGGCCGGCCGTGGTTGCACTGGCCGGCGTTGGGCGTGCGCTCCATCTCGCGTAGCAGCGCGTTCATTTCCGCCAGCCCAAGGGCGCGGCCGGCACGCACGCTGCCGTGGCAAGCCATGGTGCCGCACACCTCCATGAGCCGCTCGCGCAGGGCGCCGGCGGTATCGGAATCGCGCAGATCGTCGGCGAGATCGCGCACCAGGCCCTTGGCGTCGGTCTCGCCGAGCAGCGCCGGCACCTCGCGCACCACCACGGCGCCGGGACCGAACGCATCGATCACGAGGCCGAGCTCGGCGAGCTCGCCGGCTCGCTCGAGCAGGCGCTCGGCGTCGGCCTCGCCAATCTCGACGACCTCGGGCAAGAGCAGCCCCTGGCGCGCGACGCCGTGCTCGGCGAGCGCCCGCTTCATGCGCTCGTATACCAACCGCTCGTGGGCGGCGTGCTGATCGACGATGACCAACCCATCGGTGGTTTGAGCGACGATGTAGGTGGCATGCACTTGGCCGCGCGCCGCCCCCAGGGGCTGCGCCGCCGCCTCGTCGTCAATGGGCTCGGCCGCCGCCGCCACCGCGGCCGCGAGAGGTGCCTGGTAGGCGAGCTGATCCTCGCGCCACGCCCCGGCGAAGCTCGCCGCCGGGGCGTCGTAGCGCAGGCCCCGAGCCGGTCCCCCACCGCCCGGGCGCATCGCCCCGAGCGCGGCGGTCGCCACCGTGGTCGACGCCCGGTGCCCGGCCTCGGCCAGCGCATGCCTGAGCGCGCCGACGATCAGGCCCTGGACGGCGCGCGAATCGCGAAAGCGGACCTCGGCCTTGGCCGGATGGACGTTAACGTCGACGCTGTCGGCCGCGACCTCGAGGAACAGGACCACCGCGGGGTGGCGCCCGCGCGCGAGCACGTCCTGATAGGCGGCGCGCACCGCGCCGGTGAGCTGACGGTCGCGCACGGCGCGGCCGTTGACGAACAGGTACTGCGCTTGGGCGCCGGTGCGGCTGAAGGTCGGCAGCGCCGCGAAGCCGGAAAGTCGGGCGTCGTCCCGGGCGGCATCGATAAGGAGCGCATTGTCGATGAACTCGCGCCCCATGACGGCGGCGACGCGGGACCGGGCCGCATCGCCGAGCGCCCCCTCGACGCCGAAGCGCAGCGCGGTGCGCGTCTCGTCGGCAAGGGTGAAGGCGATGTCGGGGCGGGCCAGGGCGAGCCGCTTGACCACGTCGATGGCATGACCGAACTCGGTGCGCGGCGCCTTGAGGAACTTGAGCCGCGCCGGTGTCGCGCGAAACAGGCCGCGCACCTCGACCCGGGTACCCGCCGCTTGCGCCGCCGGCACCGGCGCGGTGACGTTTCCGTCGGCGACGGTCAGAGACCAGGCGTCGGGCGCGCCGGCGCGCCGGCTCGTCAGCGCGAGCCGACTGACGGCGCCGATCGAGGGTAGCGCCTCGCCCCGGAAACCGAGGTCGCGAATGGCGAGCAGATCATCGTCCGGCAGCTTCGAAGTCGCGTGGCGTTGCACCGCGAGCGCGAGTTCGTCGGCCGTCATGCCGGCGCCGTCGTCGGTGACCGAGATGAGGTCGCGGCCACCCTCGCTCATGACCACGTCGACGCGCCTCGCGCCGGCGTCGATGGCGTTCTCGACGAGTTCCTTGACCGCGCTCGCCGGGCGCTCGACCACCTCGCCGGCGGCGATGCGGTCGACGAGCGTCTGCGGCAGGACGCGGATGGTCACGACGGGGCCCGCCCCCTGGCGCCCGCCTCGGTGAGGTAGCGGCGGGCCAGCACCTTGCCCGCCTCCACGGCCGGCTGGTCGAAGGGATCGACACCCAGGAGGTCGGCCGCCAGCACCGTTTCCAGCATGAAATGCATGAACAGGGCCCCGAGCGCCCCCTCGTCGGCGGCCTCGATGGCGATGGTGCGCACCGGCCGGCCGCGCTCGGCCAGGGTTTCGGCCGTGGCCCGGTTCGCCGCCGCGATCACGTCGCCGATGCGGCGCCCGCCGAGCCAGGCGAGGTTCTCGCCCGCGAGTCCCGGGTCGATGAGCGCGCCGCGGCCGCCCGAGTCCGTCGTGATAAGGGTGAACATCTTGTCGGCCGGCCCGTCGAGGTAGAGCTGCAACTGGCTGTGCTGGTCCACGGGGCCCAGCGCCATGACCGGCGTCGTTCCGGCGCCGCCCTTGCCGAGGCTCTCCGCCCACAGCTGACGATACCACAGGCCGAACGGCGCGAGCCGGTTGCTGTAGGGCCAGATGACGCTGGTGGCGATACCGCTGTGGCGAGCCAGCGCGACCGCGATGGCCGCGCCCCGCGCTGGTTCGGACGCCGCCGCATTGCTCGCCGCCAGCGTCGCCGCCAGGACCTCGGCGGCGCCGGCGCGCACCGCTTCGGCGTCGAGCCCCACAATGAGGGCCGGCAGCAGGCCGACCAGCGACAACACCGAGTAGCGCCCGCCGAGTGCGGGATCGTGATCGAGCACCATGAGGCCGAATCGCGCGGCAAGGTTGCGCAGGGGATTGTCGCCAGGCTCGCTCACGCAGACGAAATGATTGCCGATCTCGGATTCCCCCAAGGCCTCGCGCGCGTGGGCTAGGCAGGCGAGCAGCTGCGCCAGTATCTCGACCGTCGATCCCGACTTGGAGATGGCGAGGCACGCGGTGCGCGCGGGTTCGAGCCCGCCGAGCAGCGCAGCGAGCGTCTCGGCATCGAGGTTGTCGAGGAAGTGGAGGCGCGGGCTTGCCGAGCGGTCCGCGAGCGCATGGAGCGACTGGCCGCCGAGGCTGGAGCCACCGGTCGCGAGCACGAGGACATCGTCGAAGGCGCGCAGGCGCTGGGCGACCTCTCGGATGCGCGGTAAGTCCTGTCGCGCCGCCGGCAGCGCGAGATACGGCCGCGAGCCTTTGGCCGCCTCATCGCGCAGGCGCGCGAGCGCGGGCGCGAGCTCGGCGAGCGTCGCTTCGAGCAGCGCCGGCGTGAGTCCGGCCGGGCCGATGGCGGCGGTGAGGCAGTTAGCGGTCTCGTGTCGGTAGCGCATCGATGCTCTTGAGGCTGTCGGGCGCGTCAACCGCCTTCGTCGTCGAGCCCTTCCGGATCACCGACGACGACGACCAGCAGGTCCTCGAGCCGCAGCAGCCGTTCCGCGACCCGGACGATATCGGCCTGGGTTACCGCGTTGATGTAGCCCGTCCGGCGTTCGATATAGTCGATTCCGAGATCGTTGATCTGGATGGCGACGAGAATGGAGGCGATGGCGGCGTTGCTCGTCAGCCGCAGGGGGAAGGAGCCGTTGAGGTAAGTCTTGGCGTCGGCCAGCTCGTCTGCGCTGATCCCTTCCGCCGCGAGGCGGGCGATCTCGGCGCGCAAGACCGCGATCGTCTCGGCGACGCGCGCGTTCGCCGTGCCCGCGCCGCCCATCAGAAGGCCGGCGTGGCGCAGCGGCTGCAGGAAGCTGTAGACGGAGTAGGCGAGACCGCGCTTTTCGCGTACCTCCTCGTAGAGCCGGGAGGTGAACCCGCCGCCGCCGAGGACGTAGTTCATCAGCTGCGCGGCGTAATAGTCGGGATCGTCGCGCTTGATGCCGGGAAGCCCGAAAAGGACGACGCTCTGGGGCACCGGCTTGCGGCGCACGATGAGCCCGCCGGGGCGCGCCGCGGCCGTCTCGGCGACCTGCGACGGTACGGCCTGAGCGGGCAACGCGCCGAAGACGAGATCGAGCAGGCGGCCGAGCTCCTCCGGGCTCACATCGCCGACGGCGCCGACAACCACGTTGTCGCGGGCGAAGCGCCGGCGCACGAACAGCCTGAGGTCGTCGGCCTCGAGCGACGCCATCGACTCGCTGGTGCCGCGCCCGGGGCGGCCGTAGGGATGGCTCGGGAAAGCGCGCGAAAACCAGGTGCGCCCGGCGATGGCGTCGGGATCCTCGGCCCGGCGGGCGAGGTTGTTGAGGATCTGGGCGCGCACCCGGGTGACTGCATCCTCGTCGAAGCGCGGCGCCGAGAGTGCGAGGCCAAGCAGGCGAAACGCCTCGTCGCGGTGGCGGCTCAGCGTCTTGAGGCGGACGCGGAAGCTGTCCTTGTAGGAATCGGCGCCCATGCCGATGGCCAGCTCCTCGAGCCGGCGCTGGAAGGCGAGCGCATCGTAGTCGCCGGCGCCTTCGTCGAGCAGGCCCGAGACAAGGTAAGCAACCCCCTCCTTGCCCAAGGGATCGAGGGCCGATCCGCCGCGAAAGGCGATGTCGAGAGTGATGATCGGAATGCTCGGCTCGTGAACGAGCCAGGCGCTGATGCCTCCGGGGCTGATCAGCGCGGTAATCCGCGTGGCCGCGGCGCCATCGGGGGCGCCCGCTGACTGGAGGCCGACGGCCAAGGCCACGATGGCCAACAGGCGGCGCGTGCGCATGATTCCCTCGTCGCCCGCCGCCCGCCGCCCGCTAGCTCGCGGGCTCGGGCAGGAGGAGTCCGGTCACCGAGCGTTCGCGGCGCAGCACATGGCGCGCCGCCGCGCGTATCTCGGCCGCGGTGACGGCGGCGATGCGCTCGGGCCAGGCCTCGACGTCGGCAACGGTGCGCCCGACCGCCAGGGCGCCGCCGAAGACCCGCGCCGCGCTCGACAGATTGTCGCGCGCGTAGATGGCCGAGGTCACGAGCCCCGTCTTGGCGCGGGCGAGTTCCGCGGCGTCGACGCCATCCGCGATAAAGCGTTCGACGACCTCCTCGACGGCGGCCTCAACCTCGTCGAGCCCGCCGCCCGGAAGCGGCGACGCAAACAGCGTCATGCGCGCGAGATCGATCCGGTTCGCCGAATAGAAGCTGCCCGCATGGGCCGCAACCTTGCGCTCCACGACGAGCGCCTGGTAGAGCCGGCTCGTCGGTCCGCCGCCGAGGATTTCGGCCAATACCACCAGCGCAAAGACGTGCTCGGTGGCGCCGGCGTGGAAGCTCGGAGCGATGTAGCTACGCCGCCAGCTCGGCTGGCGCACGCGTCGGTCGCGATATTCGATGCGGCGCGCGGCAATCGGCTCGGGCTCGGTGACACGAAAGCGGGGTGCCGCGGTTCGCGCCGCGAGGGCGCCATAGTACTTCTCGGCGAGCGGGCGAACCTGCGCCGCCGTGGCGTCGCCGGCGACGACGAGGATCGCGTTGTTGGGCCGGTAGTGCTGATCGTAGAAGCTGCGGATATCGTCCGGCGTCAGCGCCCGGATCTCGTGCTCCCAGCCGATAACGGGGTTGCCGTAGGGGTGCGCGAGATAGAGCACCGCCGCCATATGCTCGCCGAGCAGCGCGCCGGGTTCGTTGCCGATGCGCTGGCGGCGCTCCTCGAGGATGACCTCGCGCTCGGTTTCCACGGCCTCGTCGGTGAGTACGAGGTTGCGCATCCGATCGGCCTCGAGTCGCATCATGAGTTCGAGCTGATCGCGCGCCACGGTCTGGTGATAGGCCGTGGCGTCATGGGTGGTGAAAGCGTTCTCGCGCCCGCCGTGACGTGCCACCAGCCTCGAGAACGTACCGCCCGGCGCCTCGCTCGTGCCCTTGAACATTAGATGTTCGAAGAAGTGTGCGAGGCCCGTCTTGCCCCGTGGCTCGTCGGCGGCGCCGACGCGGTACCACACCATGTGCGTCACCACAGGCGCCCGGTAGTCGGGGACGACGACGACCGTCATGCCGTTGGCGAGCGTGAAGGTCTCCGCGTTCCACAGGCTCTCGGCCGCGGCCGGCCATGACAGCGCGAACGCCACCGCGGCGATACAGGCGCTGAGGCCGGCGCGGCTTGAAACGATCATGTCGCCGATGCCTCCGGGCGGGGTGGCGTGTCGGATGACGCGGTTGCGGCGCCCGCAGGGCGCATCGTGTCAGAATATAGGGCGCCGTGCGATACCCGCAAGCGCGACGGGATTGCCGGTGGAATCGAGCGGCGTCAGGCTTCGGGTCAGGGGCGGATTGCCGAGCCTGTGTTGTTGGCGCTCGCCGCCTGAACGGGGGGACAGGGCACGTCCCTAAAGGAGCAGAACACGCAGCAGTCCCCCGGCAGCGGCTTCAGCAACACGTGGCAGCCCTCGCATTCGTAGAAAAACTGGCAGGCATCCGTCGGCATGATCTCGGTCCGCACATGGCCGCACTCCGGGCACGAGATGGCCGACGTGGGTTGTATCGTCAATCTGTACGCGTCCTTATTGCTTCCGACGTAGCGGCCCCAAATCCACCCGGGACCGTAGGTCAGGCTGACGCCGCCTACCGCTGTTAAGCTGCCCAGCCAGTGCCAGCCTTGCGTGTCAATTGCGACTGAAAATTTCCCACTTTTGTCGATCGAAAATTTCTCACTTTGAGCGTTCGGTCGTACCCCCAGCGGGCGGTGTTTGGGGTGTCGGACTTGGTCGAGCTGTAGGTAACCGGGTTGGCGCAGCGACCGCCAAGAGTCTGGCGGCGACAACCCGGTTATCCACAGCGGGCGGGTGTCACCGCTCCTGTCTCCGTTTGAGCCGGCGATCACGCGGCGGCTCTTTTCCTGCGTCGATCCGAGCCGGACTGCAGCAGGTTCTGATGCTCCTTCATCCGGTAGCTGTTGCCCCGGATGTTGACGATGTGGCAGTGGTGCACAAGGCGGTCGATGAGAGCCGCCGCCATGACCTCGTCGCCGAGCACGCCACCCCAGTCCTCGAAACCCTTGTTCGACGTCAGCACAGTCGACGCCCTCTCGTGCCGGGCGTTGATGAGCTGGAAGAAGAGCACGGCGCCGTCCTGGTTGACCGGCAGGTAGCCGATCTCGTCGACCACCAGCAGGGCCGGATGGGTGAGCACGCGCAGCCGCCGGGTCAGATTGCCGGCGGCCTTGGCCTCGGTGAGGGACTCGATCAGCGCCGCGAGCGTGCCGTAGTAGACGCGCCGGCCGGCCTCGGCCGCCGCGATCGCGAGGCTGATCGCCAAGTGCGTTTTCCCGACGCCTGGTGGGCCGAGCAGGATCACGTTCTCGCCGCGGTCCAGGAAGCCGAGCTCGTGCAAGCTCTCGATCTGCTCGCGCTTGATGCTGGGCTGGAAGGCGAAGTCGAACTGATCGAGCGTCTTCACAGCCGGCAGCCGCGAAGAGCGCGCCGGGCCGGCGCCGGAGCGTTCATTGCAGCGCCTCCGCATAGACACTAAGCGGTCGCCGCTCGACCTTCACGGTTGCCGGCAGTCGCCGCGGCGCGGGCTCCGGAGCATGCCGGACTCCGAGACGTCGATAGGGATGGTTCGCCAAGGGGAGAAGCACCGCTCGCTCGTCGCGCTCGACCCGATAGGGTCGGCACGAGCGCGGCATGAACCCCCAGTGCGCGGCGAACCGCAGAAACTCCTCGTTCAGCACCAGGCCGCCGCCGGCCCCGCGGTCGTCGGACAGCACCACGGCGCGCATCTGGTCGAACAGCAGCTCCTCCGGAACCCCGCCGAACCGGTCGAAGGCGCTCTCCAGACCTTCCATCAGGACCGGCATGGTCTGCCGAGTATAGAAGTGCAGCCACAGCAGCCGGGTGAAGCCGAGGACGATCACCAGGGCATGGCGCCGGCCCCAGGGCAGCGTGAACGTACCGAAGTCCACCTGGCCCTGACGCCCCGCCGGCGTCTCGAACCGGACCAGCGATTCAACCGGTTCGCGCGGTCGCGTCGCCCGCACGTAGTCGTTCACGCGAGAGTAGCAGCCCGGGTAGTCCGCAGCGCGGACCTCATCGAAAAGCCGCTTCGCCGACAGCTTCGGGAACGCCTCAAGACGGGCGTCGATGATCGCCTTGTAGGGGTCCAGCTTGTGGGCCACCGGCGGACGGGGCGAATACCCTCGCGCACCGGCCGCCAGATCCCGGTCCAGTTGGCCGGTATCGACCCAATTGTGGATCGTCCGACGGTTCACCCCGAACCGCCTCGACAGCTCCGCCTTCGAGACACCCCGGTCCAGATAGTGCTTCAACAACATCCTGGTCTCCCATTTGTACATCCGCGCACCGATCCCGCTCTGTTGGCAAAGCCAACAGAGCGGCCCGGGACGCCTTCAGCGACAAGCCCAAAGTGAGAAATTTTGGGTCGTTACAAATGGGAAATTTACGGTCGCTACCAACATTGCGCACCCAGCGGCAGGATACCGAGTCCATGCAGCAGCGAGAGCACCCCTAG
Organism: Alphaproteobacteria bacterium; assembly: GCA_965261735.1. GTDB lineage: Bacteria > Pseudomonadota > Alphaproteobacteria > SHVV01 > SHVV01. The sequence continues at coordinate 1,292,351 of OZ253470.1, read as the reverse complement.
AGCTAGGAAGAAGGGTCCCGTAATGAGGCAATGGAAGCGACCGCAACGCAGCGCATTGAGGAAGCAGGCGCCGCCCATCCAGCCCAGCGACAGCGGCCAGGCGATGATCATCACCGCCTCGTTGGCCACGGCGCCGCTTACGATGAGCAGCGCGATGGGGAGCCCCCAGAAGACGAGAAACGTCCGCGTGCTTGCCGCCCAATCCGGCTTGCGAGCGGCCTCGGTCATGGGCTCATGCTCCGGTGTACCCCGAATTGCTCTTGCCGAGGCGGCTTGGTCGTGTGCTTACTCGGCCGCCGTTAGGGCCCGTGGTTCGTAGCCGGTGCCCCTAATGGGGCTCGCCAATGCTGCGACATCGGTCTGGCTGTTCTCGAACAAGACGTCGCATGTGACCAACGCCTCTTTAGGATCGTAGGACACATCGATGGCCTTTACCCCGGATATGCGCGCGATCGTTTTCTTAATGATGTACGCGCATGACGCACAGGTCATGTTCTCGACCTGCAGCCTGACCCGGTGCTCGCTTGCATTCGCAATCGCGATTATCAACTTGACACGTCACATCTCAATCCCCATATGCAGGGGACAGGAGGAAATAATGACGACTTTCTACGATTTTCAGCAGCAGTTTCCCGATGACGAGGCGTGCCTTCACCACATAATGGTGAAGCGTTACGGCGGCACCGAGATTGACTGCCCGAAGTGCGGGGCGCATGGGAAGTTCTACCGCCTGGCACGTGATCGCGCGTATCTCTGCCAGCACTGCAAACACCACATTTATCCGTGCGCAGGCACATTCATGCACCGCACGCATCTGCCGCTTCACAAGTGGTTCTACGCCATAGTCCTGTTCACCACATCGCGCCACGGCGTCCCCGCGAAGGAACTGGAGCGCCAACTTGACGTGTCCTATCCCACGGCTTGGCGCATGGGCCATTTGATCCGCAAGCACATGGCTAATACTGACGGAGAGTGGCCGCTGGACGGCGATATTGAAGCCGACGAGACCTATGTTGGTGGCCGTACGACCGGTGGCAAGCGCGGTCGCGGCGCTCTGAACAAGACCGTGGTGTTCGGGATGCTGGAGCGCGACGGCGACGTGATGGCGAACGTTGTCCCGAACGTTCGAAAGCGGACTTTGCAGGCGTTTATCTCCGAGAACGTCGAGCCGGGTAGCACCGTTCATACTGACGAACTCAAGTCTTACAGCGGATTGGCGACGATTGGGTATACGCACCAGACCGTCAACCACAGCGCGGGCCAGTACGCGCGCAGCTCTAGCCATGTGAACTCGATTGAGGGCTTTTGGGCGCGGTTGAAGCTGTCGATTCGCGGGACGCACGTTCATGTGTCCGGGAAGCACCTTCAGAAGTATGTGAAGGAGTTTGAGTATCGCTATAACCGCCGGAAGCGGCCTGGAACGATGTTTGGCGATCTGGTGGCCCGCTTCTAAGCATCCGGTCCAAGAGCGCATCGAAGCGTTGCCATGCGATCTCGGGCGGATAGGCATTGTCTTTATTCACCGCCCGCCTCCGATTGCATCTTTCCCCATAGGCGCCGAGCGCCGCGTATGTTCCGAACTCTCGCTTCAGCACCAAGGCGGACGAGAAATCTGTGCCAGCCCGCAGTGATCCCCTTCCCTGTCACAGGTGGATGGGGAATACGTAATCCGTCTAAAGCTCTCGCTAGTTTGCGAACGTTTTCCTCATCACGCCCTTCTATTTCTACCTGCCCAATTCGGCCGGGGTTCACATACCATTCAAGACTGACCCGCACGCTGGTGAATTCATCGGTCATACCTCCCAAGCGATTGGATGGGCGGAAAAGCTGGTGCAGATGCCAGCTCATATAAATGAACGCCACACTGAACATGGCAGTGAAGGCGGCATATTCCGGTGTGCTCAACTCCTTCAAGCCTCCGCCCCAAATCCATGAGACGACGCTCCATACGAGACCTCCGAAGAACAACAACCAGCCCAGAAGCCGCACCACGTACAGGGCCTTGCCCAGGAGAATCTTGCTCTGGTCCATGCCCGAAGCGTACTCGCCCGCCGTGACGTGTCAAGTTGATAATCGCGTTCGCAATTGGGATGCTGGCGACGAGCAGTGCGGCGAAGGCCATCAACGAAGGCATGCCTTTCATCTAGAGTCCTCTCCTCGCGCCTTTAGATGCCCAGCAGCCTCGGGGCCACATAGGGGAAGGCGAGCGCCGCCGCCACTAGCGCTGTCGCGCTCCACAACCCTATCGTGGTGAGTAGGCTGGAAGCGGGACGCGCGCAGAAGCCGTCGTCGTCACACGCCGCCTGGGGCCTTCGGTAGACGCGCCAAAAGCCGACTCCCAGGAAGCCGAATGTAGCGATCAGGAATACCGGCTGGTAAGGCATCAGCGCGCTTAAGTTGCCGATCCACGCACCCGTTGCGCCAAGGCTGAACAAGGCCAACGGCACGATGCAGCAGGATGCGGAACCGAGTGCACCCACCATGCCGCCCAGCGCCAGGAGGCCCTGATGGCGCCGGCTGCCCTGGGCCGCCGCATCGGGTACCGCGTTTGGTTGTTGCTCCCGTATCGTCATCGCCGTTTCACCCGTTCCCCTTGCAAACAGCAGGATAGGACCTGTAGTAACTAGAGGTTCAACCCCTTTTTTCGCGATCACGAGTTCGTTATGAAATCTCAGATCGAAGGCGAATTGACGATTGGTACTCTTGCCGCCCTCACGGGGTGCAAGCCTGAAACGATCCGTTATTACGAGCAGGTCGGCGTCCTATCGAAACCCGCGCGCACCGAAGGTGGCCAGCGCCGGTATGCGCGCGAACACCACCAGCGCCTTAACTTCGTGCGCCGCGCGCGTGATCTGGGGTTCGCGGCCTGCTCCGGCTCGTCGATGAGCCCGGTCACACCTGTGCCGAGGTGGAGAAGGTGGCCCGCAAACATCTCGACGGCGTGCAATCAAGGCTCGCCGACCTGCGCGCCTTGGAAGGTGTTCTTATGCAGATTGTCGCCCAGTGTGGCGGTGGCTCAGTTCCACAGTGCCCTGTCATCGAGGCCCTCAACAGAGATGGCGACGACCTCCAAGGTGCTCCGGACAACGGCTGAGCCATCCAACGCTCGTGGGTGAGCACAACGGGGTTTATGCAGCGGCCCCGCTAGCCGAATGGGGTCAACGCAGGCCCACTTCAATCAGTACGGCCGGGGGGGCCTCTCCCCTTCGAACGCGCGCCGGGCGCTAGAAGATGCCTTCGAGCAGCGCGCGCTTGCGGCGCTCGATCGTCGGCGTCTCGCCGGCCGTTGGCGGCTGGCCGGCGGCGGCCGTCTGGCGCAGGCGCTGCGCCTCCTTCGAGGCATCGACGACAGAGCCGAACGGCGGCTGCTTCTGCCAGAAGATCAGGGCGTCGGCGAACGACTTGTCTCTCTCCGACAGCAAACTGGTTTCACGCCGTACGACCTCGCGGATGGTGGCGTCCGCGTCGGTCGCGCCGGCCAGGGCCAGCAGGGCGACCTCGCTCGGCGCGCCCGGCTTCGCCGCGGGCGCGGCGCCCGCTTTGCCGACGTTGCCGAGCAGCGCCGCCTTGGCATCGGCCGCCGGTGAAATGGCGCTCGGCCCGACCGCGCCCGCAGCCGGCGGCCGCAAGGTGAAGTTCGGCGGAATTACCAACGGCGGCTTGCTCACCACCGTGAACTCGTCGGGCGAGCGCTTCGACAGGCCGAGCTGATCGCGAACGCCGCCGCAGGCGCCCAGTACGAACGTCGATGCGACCACCAAGGCGAGCGCGCGCCCGCGCATGCGAGGGGCCGACCGTGGCCGCTCTATCGGTATCATGGCGCCTTTTTAGGCCTTTCGCGTCCGCCCATCAAGCCATCTATCAGGAGTGCGGCGACGCCGACGACGATGGCCGAGTCGGCGACGTTGAAGGCGGGCCAATGAAAACCGGCGAGATGGAAATCGAAGAAGTCGACGACGGCGCCGTGGACGACGCGATCGATCGCGTTGCCGAGCGCGCCGCCCAGAACGAGCCCGATGGCGGCGGCGAGCCAGCGCTTTTGGACGCGGCCGAGCCAGTGGATCAGCGCCGCCCCGATGACGAGCGCGAACGCCACCAGCAGCCACGGCAGCCACCGCGCCCTGGAACTGAGGAGGCCGAAACTAATGCCTCGGTTCTCCACCAGGACGAGGTTGAAGAACGGCGTGATCGCGATAATCCCCGGCGGGCCCCCGAGAGCCGCGAGCATCCACCATTTCGTGAGCTGGTCGATGACGACGACAGCGGCGGCGCAACCGAGCCCGAGGCGCACCATCAAGCGGCCGCGACTCCCACGGCGTCATCGCAACGCCCGCACAGGTCCTCGCGCCCACCGCCGGCGCCAACCTCGAGCAGGACACGCCAGCAGCGCCCACATTTCGTACCCCCGGCCAGCCCCGGTACGACCGCGACCCCGGCCACGTCCTCGAGGCGGAAGGCGTCCGCAGGCGCCTCGCCACCCTCCAGGCTCGCTCCCGAGGTTATGAGAAGCTCGGCCACGTCGAGGCCACCGAGCGCGTCGTGGTAGGCCGCGTCGGCATAGATCACCGGATGGGCCTGGAGGCTGGAGCCGATACGCTTGGCGGCACGCTCCCCCTCGAGCGCGCCCGTGACGACGCGGCGAAGGCTACGAACGAGGTTCCATTTTGCCTCCAACTCAGCGTCGCGCCAGGCCTCGGGCACGTCGGGAAACTGGCGTACATGGACGCTCTCGTCGGCGCCGTCATGGCGCGCGAGCCAGGCCTCCTCGGCCGTGAAGCAGAGGATCGGCGCGAGCCATGCGGTCAGGCACGAGTAGATTTCGTCGAGCACCGTGCGTGCGGCGCGCCGGCGCGGCGAATCGGCGCGGTCGCAGTAGAGCGAATCCTTGCGGATATCGAAGTAGAAGGACGACAGATCGTTGGCACAGAAGTTCTGCAGCGCCGCGAACAGAGCGTGGAACCGGAAGCCGTCGCAAGCCTCGTGAACCTGGCGATCCATGCGCCACAGCCCGTTGAGGACCCAACGCTCGAGCTCGGGCATCTCGGCCGCCGGCAGCCGCTCGGCCTCGCCGAAGCCGTTGAGATTGCCGAGTAGGAAGCGCAGCGTATTGCGCAGGCGGCGATAGATATCGACGTGGCTCTTGATGATCTCGGGGCCGATGCGTAGGTCTTCGACATAGTCCGAGCCCACGGCCCACAGGCGCAGGATGTCAGCGCCATGCTGGGCGATCACCTCCTGCGGCTTGACGATATTGCCGAGCGACTTCGACATCTTGCGGCCTTCCTCGTCCATGACGAAGCCGTGCGTCAGGACCTGCTCGTAGGGCGCGCGGCCGCGCGTGCCACAGGCTTCCAGCAGCGAGGAGTGGAACCAGCCGCGGTGCTGGTCGGAACCCTCGACGTAGAGCGAGGCCGGCCATTTGAGATCGGGGCGGGCCTCGAGCACGAAGCTGTGCGTGGCCCCCGATTCGAACCACACGTCGATAATGTCCTCGACCTTGTCGAAGTCGGCCGGGTCGCGGTCGGGCCCGAGAAAACGGGCCGGATCCTCGGTGAACCACACGTCGGTGCCGGCGGCGGCCACCGCCGCGATGATGCGCGCGTTCACGGCCTCGTCGCGCAGCGGCTCGCCGGTGTTGCGGTCGACGAACACCGTGATGGGCACGCCCCAGGCACGCTGGCGCGAGATCACCCATTCGGGCCGGTTTTCGACCATCGCGTAGATGCGGTTGCGCCCGCTCTCGGGGATCCAGCGGACCTCTTCGATTGCCGCCAGCGCCTTGCGGCGCAGGTCGTTGGCGCTCATCGAGATGAACCATTGCGGCGTGTTGCGAAAGATGAGCGGCGCCTTCGAGCGCCACGAATGGGGATAGCTGTGGACGAGGCGCCCGCGCCCGAGCAGGCCGCCCGCGGCCTCGACGGCATCGGCGATCTCGCCGTCGACCTTGAAGACGTGGCGGCCGGCGAACAGCGGCACCTGCTCCTCGAAGATGCCGTCGTCGCCCACGGTCTGCGGCACCTCGAGGCCGTGGGCCGCGCCGAGCTCGAAGTCATCGGCGCCGTGGCCGGGCGCGATGTGGACGAGCCCTGTGCCCTGCTCCATGTCGACGAAGGCCGCGGGTAGCACCGGCACGTCGAAGTCGTAGCCGCGCCCGCGCAAGGGGTGCCAGCACACCACGCTCTGCAATTGCGCGCCCGGGAACTCGCCGATCAGCTCACGCCTGGTGATGCCTACCTCGGCAAACACCCAGGCCATCAGCGCCTTGGCGAGAATGAGGTCCTCGCCGATCACGGCACGCGAGTCGGGCGCCGCTTCCGTCACCCGGACGCGCACGTAGGCGGCGTCGGGGTTGACGGCGATGGCGCGGTTGCCGGGCAGCGTCCACGGCGTGGTCGTCCAGATGACGATGCTGGCGCCGCTCGCGAGGCCGCGCGGCAGCTGCGGCTGCACCTTGAAGCGAACGAAGACCGTGGTCGAGGTGTGGTCGTGGTACTCGATCTCGGCCTCGGCCAGCGCCGTCTTCTCGACCACCGACCACATTACCGGCTTGGCGCCCTTATACAGGCCGCCATTCATGAGAAATCGACAGATCTCGCCGACGATCCGTGCCTCCGCCGCCAGCGCCATGGTGGTGTAGGGATTGTCCCAGTCGCCCTCGATGCCAAGGCGGACGAACTCGTCGCGCTGTATATCGATCCATTTCTGCGCGAAGGCGCGGCAGTCTTCGCGGAACGCGATGGTCGACACCGCGTCCTTGTCGCGGCCGGACTCGATGTATTCCTGCTCGACCTGCCATTCGATCGGCAGGCCATGGCAATCCCAGCCGGGCACGTAGTGGGCGTCCTTGCCGCGCATCTGCTGCGAGCGATTGATGACGTCCTTAAGAATCTTGTTGAGGGCGTGGCCGATATGCAGATGCCCGTTGGCGTAGGGCGGCCCGTCGTGAAGGATGAATTTCTCGCGACCCTGCGATTCGGCGCGCAGTCTCTCGAACAGGCCGAGGCGCCGCCAGCGTTCGAGCAGCTTGGGCTCGAGCGTGGGCAGGCCCGCGCGCATCGCAAAGTCCGTGGCGGGTAGGAAACAGGTCGCGCGGTAGTCGGTCATGAGGGGGCCGCTTGACGCGCCCGTGGCGTCCCCGGCGCCGCCGCCTGCGTGCGGTTCGGCGCGGCGAGAATACGCCGCGCGGCGCCGCAATCCTCGGCGATTTGCGCGCGCAGGCTGTCGATGCCGTCGAATTTCCGCTCCGCGCGGATGAAGTCGGCGAACTCCATGGTCACGCGCCGCCCGTAAGGATCGCCCTCGAAGTCGAACAGGTGCCCCTCGCACACGGTGTCGGTGCCGCCGAAGGTTGGCCGCCGGCCGACATTGGCGACGCCATCGTGCCACGCGGCGCCGGCGCCGCTATCGACCTCGACCCGCACCGCATAGACGCCGGCCGCGGGCCTGAGGTAGCCCCCGAGCGCCAGGTTGATGGTGGGAAAACCGACCACGCGACCGCGCCCGGCGCCGCGCCCGACGCGGCCCTCGATCTCCCACGGACGCCCCAGGATGTCGCTCGCCTCGCGCATCTGCCCCGCGACGAGGTGATCGCGAATGCGGCTCGAGGCGAAGGGCGCGCCGGCGTGACCCGCCGCCTCGACGACGCTTATGCCAAAGCCATGGTCCGCCGCGGCTCGGCGAAGCGTTTCGGTATCGCCGGCGCGCTGGTGGCCAAATACGAAATCGAACCCGACCACGGTGTGGCTCACCCCGAGTCCCTCGACCAGGACCTCGGCGACGAACGCCTCGGCCGTCTTCGCAGCCAGCGAATGAGTGAAGTGCAGGACGGTGAGCACGTCGACGCCCATGCCAGCGAACAGGCGCGCTTTGGTGCGCAGCGAGGTGATGCGAAACGGCGGCCGCCCGGGCTGGAGGACGTCGCGCGGGTGGGGCTCGAAGGTCAATACGGCCAGCGCTGCGCCCGATTGCGCCGCGGCCTCTGCGGCGCTGGCGATCACCGCCCGGTGGCCGCGATGCACGCCGTCGAAGTTGCCGATGGCGAGGACGGCGCCGCGTGCCGCCTCGGGAACCTCGGTGTAACGACGCAAGATCCGCATTCGTGCACATCCTGGATGCCGCCCGGTCGCCGGCCGGCCTCCGGCACGACTGCGCTCGGCGGGGACAAGCGGGATGGCCAAACGCGCGTTCCGTTGAGCGGCGCACTATAGCCGTGACCCCGAGACCGGGCAAGGCACGCGAACCTCACGAATCCTGCGCCTTTCGCGCCGAGTTAACCGAACTTTTAGCAACCCGGCCTAGGCTTGGGCGCAGCGTCGAAGCGACCGCCATCCCCAGGCGCGCCGGCCAATTTCCTGCCCCTCCGGCACCGGCCATTTCGGGAAGGTCCCATGAACACCGATAAGCTTTCGAAAAAACTCGAGCAACTGGTCAATTTGCTGCGTGAAGACCAGAAGCAGCCGGTTTCAATCCGGGATATCGCCTCGATTACCGAGGTGCTGGTCGCCGTGGTTTACCGATATTTCGACACGTCCATCTACCGCGAGCTACAGAGCGTATCGGCGCAGATCACCGATACCCGCAGCGAAATCGCGCGCGTCCGTCCCAAGGACATGAAGTCGCGGATTCCGGCCGCCGGCGATCAGCTCGACGCCATCGTCCGCCACACCGAGGAGGCCACCAACACCATCATGGAGGCCGCCGAGGAGATCATGTCGACGGCGCCTGCCTGCGTATCTTTGAGGCATGCTCGTTCCAGGACATCACCGGGCAACGCGTCTCCAAGGTGGTCACGACCCTCGGTGACATCGAGGAGCGCGTCGGCGCGCTGCTGGAGGTGCTCGGCTCCGAGTTCGAGGATTCGAGCACGGCCGCGGAACCGCTGCCCCAGGGTGATGAGGCGCTGCTTTCGGGTCCGGCGCTGGAGGGCGAGGGCATCGATCAGAACGAGGTCGATGCCCTGCTCGACAAGGACGCCGCGGCCAGCCCGAAGAAATCGTCGCAGTCCGAGATCGACGCCCTGTTCGACTGACCGCTTTCGCAACGGATCCCGGCGCCGATTTCCTCGGGGGCCTGGGCGCGCTACAACATGCCGGAGGCGCGGTCGGCATGGCGCCGCCACGCGGGGGATGAACGCGCATGAGCCCGGTGGCATGGGGATTGATGAGCGCGCTCGGCTGGGGCACGGCCGACTTCGTGGCCCGGCTCTCGGGCCGCGCGCTCGGCCCCGCCAACGCCGTGCTCGGCATGTTCCTGTTTGGCACCGTGGGCCTCAGTGCCTGGATCGCGATCGCCCGAACGCCTGTAAGCTTGCCTGCCGATGGTTTGATCTGGGTCGCACTTTCCGGCCTCGGCGTCATGGCCGCGACGCTTCTCTTGTATGCCGCCCTGAGCCGGGGGCCGGTCGCCGTCGCCGCCCCGGTGTCGTCGAGCTACCCCGCCTTCCTCGCCCTCGCGGCGCCGCTTCTCGGCATCTTTCCTAGTCCCGTCCAGTGGCTGGTGATGGCGACGACTATGGCCGGCGTGTGGATCGTGGCCCGCGGCGGCCGTGGTACGGCGGCAAGCGATGGTGTCTCGCTCACGGTGCTGCTCGCGCTCGGCGCCGCCATCCTCATCGCCGTCACCGTCCTGGCGGCGCGCGAGGCTGCCGCCATCTACGGCGCGCTCGTGGCGCTATGGCTGTCGCGCCTCGTCAGCTTGGCCTGTCTGGTTGTCTTCATCGCCGCCTCGCGCACGCGGGCCCGCCTCCCGCTACGCTGGTGGCCCGCGCTCGCGCTCCAGGGCGTGCTCGACACGGGCGCGTTCCTCACGCTGCTGTTCGGCTCCGCCGGTAGCGGCGCGGCGCTCGCCGCTGTGGCGAGTGCGCCGTTTGCCGTGGTTACCGTTGTGCTCGCCCGAATCTTCCTGCGCGAGCCGATCCCGGCGCGTCAGTGGGCCGGGATCGCGGTGGTGAGCGTCAGCGTTGGCGTGCTCGCCTACAGCGGCTGACGATCGCGGCCTACCGCGTCGCGTTGGCGATCGCGAGGCGGCTCGTTTTGAGCTGATCGCTAATCTTCGCGGCGGCCGCAAAGGCGTCAGTTTCGCCAAATCCCGTGTCGAGCCGGGTGCTGACGTTGGTGTTCAGTAGCCGGACCAGCTGGTCGCTGAGCTCGGACACATTGGCGATCTGGGTCGCCGCCGCGGCTAGTGTGCCGACGCGCTCGCCCGCCGTCGACACCGCCCCCTCGAGCTTGACGATCGCGCTGGCGGCCTGCGTGCTCGAGCCCACCGAAAGGGCATCGATCCCGACGCCGCGGGGGCTCAGGTCCTGGGCCTCGACGAACATGCTGCCGCCTTGCGTATCGGTGGCGATCGTGAGGTCCGGGGCTCCCTCAGCGACGAGATTGATGCGGTTGAATTCGGCATTGGAGACGACGATTTCGAACTCCTCGCGGAGGCGGTCGAAGCGGGTCACGAGATCGGACCGGGTGGCATTGTCGAGGTTCGGTTTGGCCGCATCGATCGCCACCTTGCGCATCTCGATCAGGATGTTCTCGACCTTGCGGCCGGCGCCGACCGCGACGCCGAGCACCGCTTCGCCGACGCCCACCGCCTCGCGCGCGCCGCGAAGATCGACGAAAGCGGAGTCGAGCGGGCGGGTGAGGGTGACGGCCGACCCGCGGGCGCTCGGCCGAGAATCAGGGTTGCCACGCTCGAGCGCGACGCGGAGCTGGTCAAGGTTGCTCAGCGCGGCGAGGCCCTGGACCCCGCCCAACCCCGTGTCTGCCATGCCTACCCTGCTGCGACCCCGTTGTCGGCGTCACGCCGCCGGGGTCGTCACCGCAAGAATAACCGAAAAGGACCCATTGTGCCGAGTCGCGCGGCGCCGGCCGGTGGCGGTAGAGGTTGCCGAGTGCGTCCGGGCGCACCACACTGCCGCGGCTCCCTGCCGTAGCCGCGGCCAGTTTCCTCCCGACCCCGCCCCATGGCTCGTGCGTCGTCGATCCGCCTCGCGCTGTTCTATGTCGCGCTGTTTCTCGTCGTTGGCGTGCTCCTGCCGTTCTGGCCGGTTTGGCTCGCCTCGCGGGACATGGACCCGGCGCAGATCGGCATTTTACTGTCGACGCCGCTATGGGCCCGGATTATCGGCAATCCGCTGATCGCCCGTATCGCTGACCGCCGCGGCGACCGCAAGAGGCCGCTGATCGTGCTCGCCGCCATCAGCCTCGCGGCCTACGCCCTGTTCGCGTTCGCCCACGGCTTCTGGCCCCTGTTCGGGATCTCCATCCTCTCCGGCGTCGCGCTCTCGGCCATGGTCCCGCTAGGCGAAAACCTGACGCTGCTCACCGTCTATAGCGAGAAGCTCGACTACGGTCGCATTCGGCTGTGGGGATCGATCGCGTTCATGGCCGGCGCCTATATAGCGGGCCGGCTTCTCGTCGGCCGCTCGGCGGACCTGATCCTGTGGCTCCTGCTCGGCAGCATCGGGCTCTCCCTACTGGCGAGCGCGGGCGTGCCCGACACAAGGGCGCCACCGGGCGCACCCGTCAAGGCGCCGATGCGCGCGCTGCTCCGCCACCCCACCTTTCTGCTCTTCCTGCTGGCGACGGGAATGATTCAGTCGAGCCATACCATCTACTACGGCTTTGGCACCCTGCATTGGCTCGCCGCCGGCTATGCCGCCGACACCATCAGCCTGTTTTGGGCCGAGGCCGTTGCGGTCGAGGTCGTGCTGTTCGCGGCTTCGGGGTGGCTCATCCGGCGCCTACCGCCGCCGCAGCTTATCCTGATCGCCGCGGTGGCCGGGGTCGTGCGCTGGAGCCTGACCGCGCTCGGCACCGGTCTCGGGCTCTTGATCGTGGCCCAGACGCTGCACTCGCTGACCTTTGCCGCAGCCCATCTCGGGGCCATGCACTTCATGGCTCGGGCCTCGCCGCCGGGCACCACGGCGACCGCGCAGACGCTGTATTCGGCGGTCGCCATCGGCCTCCTCGCGGGCACCACGATGCTCGGCTCGGGCGCCCTCTACGCGGCGATCGCGGGCGATGCCTTTTTCGTCATGGCCGGGATGTCAGCCCTCGGCGGGGCGGCCGCGGTGGCGCTCGGCCGGCGCTGGGACGGCGGGCAGCTAAGGATCTAGGCGTGGCGCGCGCGGCGCCGGACAGCCGGCACTATTTGACGGCCGGCCGCCCCTCAGGCGGCATCTTGATCCACCTGACGCCTCAAGCGGGCCTTGTCGATACCGAACCAGACCGCCAGCAGGGCGACGGTCGAGTGCCTCTGTCCGCATGACTCGCATTGCGTAACCGATGGGGTGGACGCCCCTCCCGACGGCATCGCGATGTGCCAGGTTGGCGGTGTTGTTAACGCCAAGCGAGGAAGGGGGCGTCCATGGAACAGGTTCACATGATCGGGATCGATCTGGCGAAGAACAGCTTTCAGCTGCACGGTGCGCGGGCGGATGGGTTGGTTGCGTTCCGCAAGAAGCTGAGCCGGGCGAAGCTGTTGGACTTTGTGGCTGCGCAGCCACGCTGCACGGTGGCGATGGAGGCGTGCGGCGGCGCGCACCATTGGGGCCGGGAGATCGGCAGTCTCGGCCATGCGGTGCGACTGGTCCCACCGATCTACGTCAAAGCGTACGTCAAGCGGCAAAAGAACGACGCGTCGGATGCGGAGGCGATCTGCGAGGCGTCGTCGCGGCCGACCATGCGCTTTGTGGCTGTGAAGACGGAGGAACAGCAGGCTCGGGGCATGCTGTTCCGGACGCGCGATCTTCTGGTGCGCCAGCGCACCCAGACGATTAATGCGCTGCGCGGCCATCTGGCGGAGTTCGGTGTCATTGCCCCGCAGGGGCCGGCTCATGTCGGCCGGCTGGCCTCGGCGCTTGAGGGACCGGCTTCGAGGTTGCCGGAAGCGGTCCGCGAGCTGGCCGGCCTTCTGCTTGAGCAGATCGCCGGCCTCGATGCGAAGATTGCGGGCCTGGAGAGGGAGGTCCACGTGAGAGCACGGCAGGATGAGGAGGCGAGGCGCCTGATGAGCGTGCCGGGGATCGGGCCGATCAGCGCGATGGCAATCCAGGCCTTCGCACCGCCGATGGAGAGTTTCCGGCGCGGCCGCGACTTCTCCGCTTGGCTCGGCCTCGTGCCGCGCCAGCACACGACCGGCGGCAAGCCGAAGCTGGGCAAGATATCGAAGATGGGCCAGCGCGATCTGAGACGGCTGCTGATCACAGGCGCGATGACTGTGGTCCGCTGGGCGGTTCGGCGCGGCGTGACGACGGACCCCTGGCTGGCCGGGATGCTGGCGCGCAAGCCGAGGATGCTCGTCGCGGTGGCGCTGGCCAACAGGATGGCGCGCATCGTCTGGGCGCTACTGACGAAGAAGGAGAGCTACCGGGCTCCCGCCACCGCCTGAGAGAACGGCGAAGTGCGGGAAGCCGTCGGGGATGTGGGCACGACGGAGGACAGGTAAGGGCAAAGGTCAACGAGACCGGGTTGGGAAAACCAGCATCCGAACGGAGAGCTTTCAAGCTCGCGTAACCGATTTGGACCCAATCCGCGTATCTCCATACGGGCCCGCGGCGTGTCATCTGCCGCATAGAGAGGCCGGACACACGACAGCACCTGACCGCATGCACCGAGCCGACCAAAAACTGCTTGCATCAACGGGGGCGTCCACACACGGTTGATAGGACTTGACAAAAAAGACATGCCGCAGTTGCACTGGACTACGATGCCCTTCCAGATCTGTTCGGTGATGTACACGGCGCACCTCGGAGTTGGGGATACCGAGGGGTGCGGGGCAAGGCGTATGCCAGGGCCCGGGGGGCCTGGCCTCGCGCCCCGAGCTAAGCTAGGCTCGGCGTTCTGGAACGAGAGGACCGCGATGCCCGACACCGCCTCACGGCTCGCGCTGACCCACGACGGCGCCCTTCGCGCGCTCAACGCCGCCATCGCCCGAGCCCTCGCCCTGGGCGTGCCGCAGTGCATCACGATCGTCGACGCGGCGGGCCATGCGCTCGCCCTCGCGCGGATGGACGGGGCCAAGATCCTGTCCATCGATACTTCGCTCGCCAAGGCGCGCACGGCCGTCTCGGACCGCGCGCCCACGGGGCGCCGCCCCGCCGACGTCGAGCTCAAATTGGCGCTCGCCGCGGGCGCCAAGCACACCAACCTCCGGGGTGGCCTGCCGATCATCATCGCGGGCGAGATCGTCGGCGGCATCGGCGTTGGTTCGGGCACGGGCGAGCAGGACGTCGACGTCGCGCGCGCCGGCCTCGCCGCGCTGGCCGGTGCCGAGACTTTTGCGGACACAGGCTGAATGGGTGCGATCGGCGTGTGGTGCGGAGCCGTGGCGGTGTTGAGCGTCGCGCTTGCCCTCGGCGGCTGCGATAGGGTGGGCCTCCGGGGGTCTGGGGGGTCCGCGAGCCGACCCGACGTCGGTGTGACGATCTCGCTGCCGCTGCTCAAGCGGGGGAGCGCGAGTGGGCAAGCGGCCGATGAGGCCAAAGAGAAGCCGGCGAGCGATCCCTAGGGCCATGGCCCAAGGAGCCTAGCGCCATGCTGTTTCGCCAGCTCTACGACAACGTGTCCTCGACCTACACCTACCTGCTGGCCGCACGGCCCGGCGGCGAGGCGCTCATCATCTACCCGGTTCACGAGCGCCTCGAGCGCTACCTCCAGCTTATCTCCGAGTTCGAGCTGCGCCTGGTGAAGGCGGTCGACACGCACGTCCATGCCGATCACATCACCGGCCTCGGTGCCCTGCGCGACCGCACCAAGTGCATCACCGTGATGGGCGCGGCCGCGGCGGTCGACGTGGTTTCGATGCGGGTCGAGGACGGCGATACGATCGAGGTCGACGGGGTGACGCTGGAGGTCATGCACACGCCCGGGCACACCGCCGATTCCTACTGCTTTTGCATGCCCGACCGGGTCTTCACCGGCGATACGCTGCTCATCCGCGGCACCGGCCGCACCGACTTCCAGAACGGCGATCCCGGCGCCGCCTACGACTCCTTGTTCAACAAGCTCTTGAAGCTGCCCGACGAGACGCTCGTCTATCCCGGTCACGACTACAAGGGCGATACGGTCAGCACCATCGGCGAGGAGCGCGCCCACAACCCGAGGCTTCAGGTCAAGTCGGTCGAGGAGTACGTGGCCCTCATGGAGGGCCTCGATCTCGCCAACCCACGGACGCTATGCCGGACGCGTTCGGCTCGCCGTCGTGCTCGACCGTAGCGCCGAGTCGCTCTGTGGGTTCGTCGAGAGCACCGTCGCGCCGCGATCGCTGATCGTTACTGACGATTGGAGCGGCTATGCTGGCCTCGGTAAGCGCGGCTATGAGCACTTCGCTGTTGCCGAGTGTGGTGATCCAGAGGTTGCCGAGCAATACCTGCCGATCATCCATCTGGTTTTCGCCAACCTGAAGACGTGGCTGATCGGTATCCACCACGGCGTTAGCCACCAGCACCTACAAGCCTACCTCAACGAGTTCACCTTCCGCTTCAACAGGCGGTTCTACCCGTTCAACGCTTCCGCTCATTGCTCGGCATCGCGGGCGACACCTCTGCTCCAACCTATGCCGAGCTTTACGCGGGAGAGTGGTGGCACCCTACATGTAGCGGTCATGGGCGTTAACCGGATAGGCAAGGATTGGATATCGATCGACATCACCAGGGATGAAAGCAGGACAAGGGTTTTTCTGTCGATCAACCCTGCCGGGCAGGTTCCCGTCATCGAACTCGAGGACGGGCGGATCCTCGCCCAATCGAACGCCATCATTCAGTTCCTTGCCGACGGCACTCCATTGCTTCCCGTCGACGCCTTCGACCGCGCCAAGGTCGGCGAGTTTCTTTTCTGGGAACAGTACAGTCACGAGCCGTACATCGCCGTGTGCAGATACCAAATGCTCTTTCTCAAGAAATCCATCGAAGAGCGGGAGCGCTGGCGCGTCGAGAGAGGCGAAAACGCGCTCGATCAGTTGGACAAGATGATCGATGGCAAGGACTGGCTGGCGGCAGCCCAATTCACGGTGGCCGATATCGCCGTCGTCGCCTACACGCGGCTGGCGCATGAAGGCGGATTTGATCTCTCGACGAGACCGAACGTCGAGAGATGGGTCGCGCGGTGCGAAGAGACGTTGGGGCTCGATTCGCGAAGCGCCGACTCGATTGGTGCGGCCGTTTAGGCCCCCTCGAATCAGGGCGCATTGTCAGGGCGCGGCGTTTGCCTTAGGCTCGCCCGCGAATGAAGCCGGGGCGGACGACCCGCCTGCGGCCCGCAGTTTCCGCCACGGCGCCGTCGCAGAACCGGTCCGTAGGCAAGATCCAACTCGGGAGGAAGACCGAATGAGATACCTGTCTCGCGTCCACGCGTACCTCGGCATCGCCCTGCCTGTCGTGGCGCTCGTGGCGGTCGCCACGATGAGCGCCGCTTCAGCCGATACCAAGGTGCGGGCGCGCCTCGACTGGGCCGCCTACGGCCTGCACGCCCCCTTCTTCGTCGCCGTCGAAAAGGGCTGGTTCAAGGAGAAGGGCCTCGACGTCTCGGTCGACGACGGCAACGGCTCGAGCAAGACCATCACCCTCGTGGGTGCCGGCAAGTACGACATCGGCCACGCCAACCTCTCGGCCATGGTGCTGGCCAAGAACAAGGGCCTGCCCGTGATCTCGGTCGGCCACATCGTACGGCGCAGCGACGTTGCCGTGCTGGTGCCAAAGGATTCCGGCATCAAGACGCCCAAGGACCTCGAGGGCAAGAAGGTGCTGCTCACGCCGGGCGGCTTCACCGACCCGTTCTTCGACACCTTCCTCAAGGCGGGCGGCACCAGCCGCGACAAGCTGACCGTGATCGGCGTCTCGTCCAAGGTCAAAACCTCGACCTACGTCGCCCGGGAAGCGGACGCGATGCTGTCGACCGCGCCGTACTACCTGCCCGTGCTGGCCAACAAGTTGCCCTCCAACGCCATCCTGTTCGCCGACTATGGGGTCCCGCTGCCCGGCTTCGGCCTCGTCGCCAACTCGGACTTCGTCAAGAAGAACCCACAGGCCGTGCGCGACTTCGTCCAGGTCTTTTTCAAGACCTTGGCGTGGATCTACGACGGCAACCAGGCCGAAACGGTGGCGATCTTCGCCAAGATGCGGCCCGACACCAAGCTCACCGAGGGCTCGGTCCGCGGCACCATCGACAGCTTCCAAGCGTTCTTGTCGACGCCATCGACTGCGGGCAAGCCGCTCGGCTGGCACTCGCCGTCCGACTGGAAGGCCGCGATCGACCTCATCATCGGCGCCAAGCTGATCGACGCCGCCTCCAAGCCAACCGACTTCTACTCGAACGACTACGTGATGGGCGGCGGCGCAAGTTAGGCCGCACACACCTTCGCGGAAAGGGCCGGCCCAAAGCCGGCCCTTTTCTTGCCCAACATGCGCGTAAGGGCGCCGGCACTCAGGTCCGCGTCGCAACGACGGCGTAGAGCGGGTCCGAGCGCCCCGGCGCCGGCGACAGATCGACGAATCCGATGTCGCCGAAGGCGCCCGCGAGCTCGAGATAGAGGGCGATCAGCTTGGCCCGCTCGGCATCGCGCAGGCTTTGCCACAGGGCCACCGCCTTGGTCGGAAACATGCGGTTGGAGTAGCTGACGGCAAGGCGCGCACCGGGTCTGAGGACGCGGCCCATGTCCGCGAACACCGCGATCGGCGAGACGAGATACTGCACCGAGACCGCGAGCACGCAGGCATCGAAGCTCGCTGCCGCGAAGGGCAGCCCGGGCGTCTGGTTGAGATTGTGGACCAGCGCCCCGGTGAGCCTGGGATTGGCCGCGAGCTCGACGGCGTTCATGCCGAGCCCGACCACGCTGCGGTAGGGGGCGTCCTCGGGCAGGTGCGAAACACAGCTCGACATCAGATCGAGGATGTCGCCACCTGGTGGCAGGAGCGCGGCGTAGTGCCGGGCGAGCGCGGCGCAGGCCGGCGGGTCGATGTGGGTGACCAGGCGCGGCTCGACGTAGAAGCGGGCATCGCCCGATTCGTCCATGCGGCGAAAGTGATCGGGCCGAAGAGGGTTCTCCATTGCCCTAGGCGCGCGCCAGAGAGGACGGGCCGCTCATTGCCGGTACCAGCGCGAGCACGGCCGCAGCTCCGATATAAGCCGCCATGCCCACGGAAATCGCCTCGATCGATACGCCGCGATCGATCAGCAGGCCCATGATAAGCGGTGAAAGCGCGCTGGCGACCACCATCAAGGCGGTGACCAGCGCGCGGATGGCGCCGAGGTGGGCGACGCCGTAGATCTCGGGCCACACGGCGCCGATCACGCATCGCCCGGCGGCCGAGCTGGTGCCGGCGAGGATCATATACAGCGCGCCCGCATAAGGGTGATCGAAGGCCGCCAGCACCAGCAGCCCGAGCGCCACCGGCAGGACGTGATAGGGCATCAGGCGGCGCGCGCCCCAGCGGTCGACCAGCGGTCCGGTGACGAGCGATGCGAGCACCGTGGCGACAGCAAAGCCGACATAGATCGTGGCCAGCCAGGTGAGGCTCCAGCCCTTGCTTTCGGCGAGGTGGACCTGGTGAAAAAAGAATCCGGCCAGGGTGAAGGGATAGGCGAGCACGACCGGCACGAGGAGGTAGAAGCGCAGGTCACCGAGAACCTCCCGGCGCGACCACTGGGCCTCGCTCGAGTCCCCGACCGCAAGCGCCACGCGGGCCACAAGAGCTCGGTGGCGCTCGGCCTGGCCGCGCAGCAGCCACAGCACCAGCGGCACCAGCCCTACAGCGAGCCCGGCGCCGATCACCAGCCAGCCCGCGCGCCAGCCCACCGAGTGGACGAGCGCCACGGCGACGATCGGGAACAGGGCGACCGCGGCCGGCAGGCCGAGCGAGGCGATGCTCAGCGCCTTGCCGCGCCCGAGCTCGAAGTAGCGCGCCATGCTGGTATTGGCGATGTGGGTCATCAGGCCCTGGCCCGCGTGGCGCAGCAGGAACACCGCCGCGACCAGCAAGGCCACGGAGTGCGCGAGTCCGATCATGAAACAGGCGAGAACCAGTGCGCCGCACGCCAGCGCGCTGTAGAGCCGCAAGTCGATGTTATCGATCTTGCGTCCGGTCCACATTAGGGCCAGCGCGCTGGCCGCGGTAGCGAGGGCGTAGACGAGGCCGAACGTCCCGTGCGACAAGCCGAATTCAGATCTGATCTCGGCGCTGAACAGGGCGATGAAAAAGGTCTGGCCGATGCCCGCGAAACCGGTGATGAAGAAACCGAAGCCGAGGAAGCGCCAGTTGGCGAGCGCAAAGGTCAGGTAGTTCAACGCACGGTCCTCGGCCGGCAGGCGCAATGGAGGGAAGGGATGAACGAGGAAGTCTTTAAC
This sequence comes from Alphaproteobacteria bacterium, assembly GCA_965261735.1. Lineage (GTDB taxonomy): Bacteria > Pseudomonadota > Alphaproteobacteria > SHVV01 > SHVV01. The sequence goes on along the minus strand of OZ253470.1, from coordinate 1,273,010 downwards.
ATGGAAATCCGCAAGTTTCTGAAGCAGCTCGGCATCGGCGCGCAGCGCGAGATCGAGCGCGCGACCCAGGCGGCGCTCGCGGCGGGAACGATTCCTGCGGATGCGCGGCTCCAGGCGCGGGCCGAGCTCTCGATCGACGCCCTCGGGCTTCGTCACGTCATCGAGGGCGATATCGCCCTTGAATAGAAGGCGTTAGCCGGCGCGCGGTTGTGGGATGGCGCGCCACTGGCTAGACTCTCGCCGTATCTCCATCTATAGGCGGGTAGGGTCGCCGCAAGCCCGGCCACGCAAGGTGACATCGATGACGGTGAAAGTAACGCCGCAGTTCACGCCCAGCGACAAGCCGGTGGCGCCCATCAGCCTGCTCGACGAGAAGGGCAAGCTGAGGAACGGTGCCAAGGTGGGCCTGCGCGACAAGGAGATCCTCGCCGCGCTGCGGCTGATGATGCTGGCGCGCGCCTTCGACGGCAAATGCTTCAGCCTGCAGCGCCAGGGGCGGCTCGGCACCTTCGCGCCCATGGTCGGCCAGGAGGCCTCGATCCTCGGCGCGGCGCTGGCGCTCGACCCGGCGCGCGACTGGGTGGTGCCTCAGTACCGCGAGCTGCCGGCGCTGCTCCATCAGGACTATCCGCTCGAGCGCGTCGCGCTCTACCGCATGGGCCATCCCCAGGGCGCCGCCATTCCCGAGGGTATCAATCTGGTCGTCCACCAAATCTCGCTGGCCGCGCAAATCCCGCACGCGGTCGGTCTTGCGTGGGGCCTCAAGCTGCGCGGCAAGGACGGCGTGGTCATCGTCTATTTCGGTGACGGCGCGTCCTCCGAAGGCGACTTTCACGAGGCCTGCAACCTCGCCGGCGTGGTCAAGGCGCCGGTCATCTTTCTGTTGCAGAACAACGGCTGGGCGATCTCGACGCCGCGCGAAATCCAGAGCGCCACCGCCGACCTCGCATCGCGCGCGCCGGGCTACGGCTTTCCCGGCTACGCCGTCGACGGCAACGACCTGTTCGCCATGCACGCCGTGGCGGCGCAGGCGGTGGCGCGCGCGCGGGCCGGCGAGGGGCCGACCCTCATCGAGGCCCGCACCTACCGCATGTGGGCGCACACGACCGCCGACGATCCGACGCGCTATGTCGAGCCCGCGGTGCTCGAACGTTGGAAAAAGCGCGATCCCATCGACCGGGTGCAGAAACACCTTGCTGCCAAGGGCAAGTGGAGCAACAAGATCGCGGCCCAGTGGGATGAGGAGCTGGCGGCCGAGGTCGACGCCGCGTTCGAGCGCGCGGCGGCGTTTCCGCCGGCCGGCGCCAGCGACCTCTACGAGCACGTCTACGCCGAGATCACGCCGACGCTGGAGCGCCAGCGGCGCGCCCACCTCGGCGAGTGAGGGAGGGCGTCATGGCCACCATGAACATGGTCGAGTCGATCCGCAGCGCGCTCAAGCTCGAGATGATGCGCGATGAGCGGGTCATCCTGCTCGGCGAGGACGTGGGCCACCTCGGTGGCGTCTTTCGCGTCACCGACGGCCTGCAGCAGTTCTTCGGCTCCCACCGGGTGGTCGACACGCCGCTGTCGGAGAGCGTGATTGCGGGGTCGGCCCTGGGTCTAGCCTTCGCCGGCATGGTGCCGGTGGCCGAAATCCAGTTCCTCGGCTTTACGCAGCAGGCGTTCCATCAGATCTCGCAGCAGATCGCACGTGCCCGCTTCCGCTCGCGCGGCACCCAGCCGGCGCAGATCGTCATCCGCGCGCCCTTCGGCGGCGGCGTGCGCACGCCCGAGTTGCACAGCGATTCGATGGAGGCCCAGTTCGCCCAGGCGCCGGGCCTCAAGATCGTGCTGCCAGCCAACCCTTACGATGCCAAGGGGCTGCTGCTGGAGGCGATCCGCGACCCCGACCCGGTCCTCTTCCTCGAGCCGCTGCGCGGCTATCGGCTGATCACGGGCGAGGTGCCGGAGGAGGACTACACCGTGCCGTTCGGCCAGCTGCGCGTGGTGCGCGAGGGCACGGACTTGACGATCGTGGCCTGGAGCGGATCGGTTCCGGTGGCGGAAAAGGCGGCCGAGACGCTGGCCGAGCAGGGGATCAGCGCCCACGTCATCGACCTGCGCACGCTGGTGCCGCTCGATGTCGACGGCCTCGTGCAAGCGGTCGAGAAGACCGGGCGTTGCGTCGTCGTGCACGAGTCGCCGGCGACCTCGGGCTTCGGCGCCGAGGTCATCGCCATCCTCCAGGAGCAGGCGTTCTATTCGCTCGAGGCGCCGGTGCGGCGCGTGACCGCGCCCGATGCGCCCTACCCGCTCGCCGGCCTCGAAGACTTCTACATCCCCAACGCCGATCAGGTCGTCCAGGCTGCGCAAGAAACCGCGGCCGCCTGATGGGCGCCTATCGCTTCAACTTGCCAGACATCGGCGAGGGCCTGAGCGAAGGCGAGATCGTGCGCTGGCATGCCGAGCTCGGCGCGCCGGTGACGGCCGACGCGGTGCTCGTCGAGGTCGAGACGGACAAGGCCGTGGTCGAGATCCCCGCACCGGTCAGCGGCGTCGTCAGCGAGTTCGGCGGTAACCCAGGCGACATCGTGCCGGTCGGCAACCTGCTCGCGGTGATCGAGACGGAGGGCGAGATCAAGGCGGTCGCACCCATGGAGGCATCGGCAACACCGTCGCCGGCGCCCACACCCAGGGTTGCAGCGCCCGTGGCCCCCGCCGAGCCGGCGACCACAACGCCTTCCGATGCCGCGCCCAAGCGCGTGCTGGCGGCGCCGGCGACGCGCAAGCTCGCGGTCGAGCTCGGCGTCGACCTCGCCGCGGTAGCCGGATCGGGCCCACGTGGCCAGATCACGCGCGCCGACGTCGAGGGCGCCGCCCAGGCACCCGCGGCCAAGCCGGCGCTGGCGGCACCCGTGCAGGCGCCCGCGGCCCCGGCGCGGCCCGAGGGCGAGGACAGGGTGGTGGCGCTGCGCGGCCTGCGCCGGCAGGTCGCCAAGAGCATGACCGAGGCGTGGCAGAACATCCCGCACGTGTTCGATTTCCGCGACGTCGATGCGAGCGAGCTCGTCAAGGCACGACAGAGCCTGCAGGACGAGGTGGCCGACGGCGGCCCGCGCATCACGTACCTGCCGCTGTTCGTCAAGGCGGTGGTCGCGACGCTGAAGCGCCACCCCAGCTTCAACGCCACCATCGACCTGGCGCGCGAGGAGATCATCCACCGCCATCGCTACAACATCGGCGTCGCGACGGCGACGCCGGACGGCCTCATCGTCCCCGTGATCCACGATGCCGATACCAAATCCGTCTTCGAGCTGGCGGCGGAGATCGAGCGGCTCGCCGAAGCGACGCGCGAGCGCAAGGTGAGCCTCGCCGACCTCGGCCAGGGCACCTTCACGATCTCGAACTTCGGCTCCTACGGCGGGGTCCGGGGCACGCCGATCATCCGCCCGCCCGAGGTCGCGATTGCCGGGTTCGGGCGCATCCACGAGGCGGTCGTACCGGTCGACGGCGCGCCCGCGGTGCGCCGGATCCTGCCGGTCGTCGCCTCGTTCGACCACCGCGTCAACGACGGCGCGGAAATCGGCGCCTTCATCTCGAGCCTCGCCGGATATCTGAGCCAGCCGCTGCGCCTCCTGGGCAGCCTGTGATGGGCGCGATCTGATGGTTGTGGGCCAGATCGCCGAGGCCGCGGATTTCGTCGTCGTCGGCGCGGGTCCCGGCGGCTATGCCGCGGCGCTCCGCGCGGCGCAAGCCGGTCGCCGCGTCACGCTCATCGATCGCGACGGCGCGGACGGCGTCGGCGGCGTATGCCTGCGCGTCGGCTGCATCCCGAGCAAGGCGCTGATCGAGGTCGCCGACCTCGCCGCGCGCATGGGCGAAGCGGACACCTTCGGCCTCCGGGCACGGCCCGAGGCCGGCGGCGTCATCGACATGAAGCGCTTTCAGAAATGGAAGGCGGGCGTCGTGGGCGGGCTCACGGACGGCGTGCGTGGCCTCCTCAAGCAGGCGGGCGTGCGCATCGTCCACGGCGAGGTGCGCCTGACCCGGCCCGACGAGGCGGTCATCAACGCGCCCGAGGGCGAGGCCAAGTTCATCCGCTTCAAGGACATCGTCTTCGCTACCGGATCGCGGCCGGCGGCGCTCGCCGACCTGCCCTTCGACGGCACCCGGGTGCTCGACTCGACGGACGCGCTGGCGCTCGCCTCGCTGCCCAAGACGCTCGCCATCGTCGGCGCCGGCTATATCGGCCTCGAAATCGGCATCGCGCTGGCCAAGCTCGGCAGCCGGGTCACCATGGCCGAGGCCGAGTCCGGCATCCTCCCGGGGCTCGACCGCCGGCTCGTGCGCCCCGTCGAGCGCCGGCTCGCCGAGCTCGGCGTCGAGGTTCTGGTGAGCGCGCGCGTGCGCGGGCTGGAGAAGGGCAAGCTCACGGTCGAGCTCGCGGCAGGCGCCCGTAAGTTGGCCGCGGATAAAGTCGTCGTCGCCGTCGGCCGGCGCCCCAACGCGGACGACCTCGGGCTCGAGAACGCGGGCATCTCGGCGGACGCGAGCGGCCTGCTCAAGGTCGCACCGGACCGCCGGCTCGCCCCCCACATCGCCGCCATCGGCGACATCACCTCGGGCCCCGCGCTCGCCCACAAGGCCACGGCGGAAGCCGCGGTCGCGGTGGCGGCGCTCAACGGCGCGCGCGCCGCGTTTCAGCCGGCCGCGATCCCGGCCGTCATCTTCTCGGACCCGGAAATCGCCACCGCCGGGCTCGGCGCGGCCGAGGCCGCGGCCCAGGGCCTCGACGTCGAGGTCGCGAACTTCCAGCTCGGCGCCTCGGGCCGCGCGGCCACCCTCGGCGCGCGCCACGGTTTCCTGCAGATCGTCGCCGACCGCGCGGGCGATACCATCGTCGGCGTCCACATCGTCGGGCCCCATGCGTCCGAGCTCATCGCCGAGGGCGTTCTCGCGATCGAGCTCGGCGCCTCGCTCGAGGACCTGGCGCTCACCATCCACGCCCACCCGACCCTGAGCGAGCAATACCCGGAAGCCGCCCACCTCGCCCTCGGCCAGCCCCTGCACATGAGCCTGACCGGCCGACGCTAGCCGGCCCCGCCCAAGCGGCTTTTGCGCGCTTACCTCGCGCGCGATCGCGCGATAGAGTGAGGACATGACCAGCGCGCGAGCGAAAGAGCCGGCGCACACCCGCGCGGAAGGCGATGAGTACGCGGACATCCGCGAGGCCGTGCGCCGGCTGTGCGGCGAGTTTCCCGGCGAGTACTGGCGCGAATGCGACCGCGAGCGCAGCTACCCGAAGGCCTTCGTCGACGCGCTCACGAGCGCCGGCTATCTCGCGGCGCTGATCCCGGAGGAATATGGCGGCTCCGGCCTCGGGCTCGGCGCGGCCGCCGCCATCCTCGAGGAGATTCACGCGAGCGGCTGCAACGGCGGCGCGTGCCACGCCCAGATGTACACGATGGGCACGCTGCTGCGCCACGGCAGCACCGAGCAGAAGGAGCACTACCTGCCGCAGATCGCAGCCGGCGCGCTGCGCCTGCAGGCGTTCGGCGTCACCGAGCCCGGCAGCGGCACCGACACGCTGAGCCTGCGCACGATGGCGGTGCGGGACGGCGAGCGCTTCATCGTCAACGGCCAGAAGGTGTGGACCTCGCGCGCCGAGCACTCCGACCTGCTGCTGCTGCTGGCGCGCACCACGCCGCGCGAGGAGGTTTCGAAGCGCACCGAGGGGCTGTCGGTGTTCCTCGTCGACATGCGCGACGGCCTCGGTCATGGCCTCACCATCCGGCCCATCCGCGCCATGATCAACCATGCGACGACCGAGGTTTTCTTCGACGACCTATCCATCCCGGCGTCGAGCCTCGTGGGCGAGGCCGGCAAGGGCTTCTCCTACATCCTCGACGGCATGAACGCCGAACGCCTGCTGATCAGCGCGGAATGCATCGGCGATGCCCGATGGTTCATCGAGAAGGCCACGAATTATGCGCGTGAGCGCGTGGTCTTCGGCCGCCCCATCGGCCAGAACCAGGGCATCCAGTACCCGATCGCCCGTGCCTTCGCCAATTCCGAGGCCGCGGCGCTCATGGTGCTGCGCGGGATCGAGCTGTTCGATGCGGGCGAGCCCTGCGGCAAGGAGGCCAATATCGCCAAGCTGCTCGCCGCCGACGCCGCCTGGCAGGCCGCGGACACGTGCCTGCAAACGCATGGCGGTTATGGCTTCGCCGAGGAGTACGACATCGAGCGCAAGTTCCGCGAAACGCGCCTCTACCAAGTGGCGCCGATCTCGACCAACCTCATCCTGTCCTATATCGCCGAGCACGTGCTCGGCCTGCCGCGTTCCTACTGAGGCCACGCCGTGGCGGGCATGCTCGACGGCGTCCTGGTGCTGGCCCTCGAGCAGGCGGTGGCGCTCCCCTACACGACCTCCCGCCTCGCCGACGCCGGCGCCAGGGTCATCAAGATCGAGCGCGCCGAGGGCGACTTCGCGCGCTACTACGACACCTTCGCCGCCGGGCAGTGCAGCTTCTTCGTGTGGCTCAACCGCGGCAAGGAATCGCTCGTCCTCGACATCAAGAAGCCCGACGACGCGGCCCTCATGCACCGTATCCTCGCCCGCGCCGACATCTTCGCGCAGAACCTCGCGCCGGGGGCGGCCGGGCGCGCGGGCTTCGCCACCGCCGCCCTGCGCGAGCGCTATCCGCGCCTCATCACCTGCGACATCAGCGGCTACGGCGACGAAGGTCCGTACCGCGACATGAAGGCGTACGATCTGCTGGTGCAGGCAGAATCGGGGCTCGCCGCGATCACCGGCGGGCCGGAGGCGCCCGGTCGCGTCGGCGTCTCGATCTGCGATCTCGGCGCCGGGGCGCACGCGCTCGCCGGCCTCCTGCAGGCGCTCTATGCGCGCGAGCGCACCGGCAAGGCGAGCGCCGTCAAGGTCTCGCTGTTCGATGGCCTCGCCGATTGGATGACGCCGCCGATTTTGGCCGCCGAAGCCGGCCAGCCGCCGGGCCGCATCGGCTTCAGCCACCCCATGATCGCGCCCTATGGGGCCTACCAGGCCGAGGACGGCCCGATCGTCATCGCCGTACAGAACGAGCGCGAGTGGGCGCGCTTTTGCCAGGCGGTTCTCGAAAAGCCGGGGCTCGCGCGCGATCCGGCTTTCGCCAGCAACATCGACCGGGTCGCTCACCGCGCCCCGCTCGATGCCGAGATCGGCGAGGTGTTCGCCAAGCACACTCGCGCCGTCCTGGCCGAGCGCCTGACCGCCGGCCAGATCGCCTACGGCGCGCTCAACTCGGTCGACGACGTGGCCCGCCACCCGCAGCTCACGCGGTTGCCGGTCGACACCGAAGGCGGCGCGGTCGATCTCGTCGCTCCGGGCCTGCACTTCGAAGGCGAGCCGCTGGCGTGCCGCCCAGTCCCCTCGATCGGCCAGCACAGCACCGCGATTCGGGAGGAGTTCGCCGGCTGAAACGCTGAGCCGGTCGCGCGTCAGTCGTGTCGGGCCGCGGCGTTTATGGTTGCATCGCGCCCGTTTCGCGGCGATTCTGCCGCCGACTGTCGCGTTTGCGATCATCCCGGGGGGAAATTCGCATGAAGATGTCGATGCGCGCGCTGCGCGCTGCGGTGTGCTGGTCGGTGTCGGCCGCCCTGGCGTTCGCGCCGGCCGTGGCCTACGCGCAGGAGAACGTCGGTTCCGCGGCCAAGGTGGTCAACGCCGTCAGCGGCACGCTCTCGGACAACGTAAGGACGATCGTCCTTCAGGACAACGTGTTCCAGAACGAGATCATTGCCACCAGCGGGGACAGCGCGACCGAGCTGCTGTTCAGGGACGAGACGCAGCTCACGGTTGGCCCGGACTCGCAGGTGACGCTGGACACCTTCGTCTACGACCCGAGCGCCACGGCCGGCCGCCTCGTCATCTCCATGTCGGTGGGCGCCATGCGCTTCGTCAGCGGCAAGATGGCGCAGCAGTCCTACGAGGTGCGCACCCCGACGGCTACCATCGGCATTCGCGGTACGATCTTCACTGTCGTGGTCGCGGCCAACGGCCTGACCACCGTGAGCGTGGTCGAGGGCGCGGTCGCCATAACGAACGTGGCCGGCGTCAGCGTCTCGGTTCAGTCCGGTCTTTCCTCGTCGGTCAGCCCGGCATCGGCCGGGGTGACGCCGCCGCCTTCGCCTCCGGGCCCCACTCCGCCGGGTGCCCAGAACGCCGTCAATCAGATGAACCAGACCATCGCCCGGGCGCCCGGCGCGCCGGCGGGCGGTGCCGCATCCAGCGCCGCCACCGGCGGGCTCACCACAGGCGTGATCGCCGCCGGTCTCGCGGCTGCGGCCCTGGCAGCGCTGGCCATCACCTCCATCGTGAGCGACGACGATATAATTTCGACGTCAACCACGACCACGACGACGAGCACGACGTCAACCGGGACAGCTCCATAGCCGCTAGGGGCATCGCGGCCGCGCCGTACGGCGCACAAGGACGCGGATGGAGAGCGACGCGATGGCCCCGATCGCGATCAGCATAGCCAGCGACGACTATGATCGCGTACGCGCGCTCAGGTCGGGCCGGGTCGGGGTCGAGGGGTGCGCCGTCACCTACCTCACGCTGCCGCCCTCGGAGACCTTCCCGCGTCTCTTCAATCACCAGGAGTTCGACGTCTCCGAGATGTCGCTCAGCACCTACATGCTGGCGCGCTCCAAGGGGCCATGGCCGTACCGCGCGATTCCGGTGCTGCTGTCGCGGGTCTTTCCGCACTGCTCGATCTGGATTCGCACCGACCGCGGAATCTCCGGACCCGAGGACCTCAAGGGCCGGGCCATCGGGGCGCCGAGCTACCACTTCACCCGCCTGCTGTGCGTGCGCGGCATGCTGAGCGACGAGTACGGCGTCCGCCCGGCCGACATACGCTGGCGCCTCGGCGGCTACAACCAGCCCCAACGGCGCAACTACGTCGGAGCCGAGCCCCCGCAAGGCGTCGACGTCGAAACCATCGACGCGGACAAGTCGCTCAACGGCATGTTGGAGAGCGGCGAACTCGACGCGGTGATCGGCGCGCGCGATCCGCTCACCTTCCTTCAGCGGGCGCCCCACATTGACCGCCTGTTCCCCGACTTCCGCCCGCTCGAACAGGCCTACTACAGGAAGACCGGCATCTTCCCGGTAATGCACGTCATCGGCGTCCGCGAAAGCCTGATCGAGGCCCACCCGTGGCTCGCCCGCAACCTCATGAAGGCGTTCGAGGAATCGAAGGCCGCGTGCCTACCGAGCCTGGCCGAACTCGACGCGCTGACGGTGACGCTGCCCTGGCTGGTGGCGGAATACGAGGACACAGTTCGCCTCATGGGCGAGGACTTTTGGCCCTACGGGATTGCGCCCAACCGACCGACGCTGGAGGCCGAGATCCGCTGGTCGTTCGAGCAGGGCTTGTCGGGCCGGCGCTGGGACGTCGAGGAACTGTTCGTCGAATCGACCCACGACTGGTGAAAGCGGCCCACCCCAGGCAAAACGCGCAGGCCGAGGGCTTTCCCCTCGCGCCCGTCTATTTGAGTCGTCGGCAACTCTCCCTCGCCACGCGTCCCATCATTACGCTCGAATGTGCTCGAGGAACCACTCCGTCGGCAGTTCGCGTCCGCCGCCCTTCGCGAGGACGTTGCGGTAGATCAGGCCGCCGACTGCAGCGAACTGAATCCCCTGGTTGCCGTTGTTGTAGTAGAAAGTGATCTGATCGCGACTGGTGCGTCCTGGCACCGTGCCCTTGGCGAGGTCGGCAAAGTGCGCGTACCGCTCGACCGGCAGGCGGTACGGACTCTTGTCGGGCAGGCGTTTCATCTCCTCCTCGCTCCCGCCGACGAATGCTGTCCAACTCAAACCCGACGTGCTTCGCATGCGCGGCGACTCGTGCTCGGGCGCCAGCGGCATCGAGTCGATCCCCTGGCGGATGCGGATGTCGCAGCGCGCGGCGGCCTCGAGGCTCGTCTCGTGCATGCCGGGCTCGAGCCAGTCGGCTTCGAACACCGGCACCATCGAATCCGTACACGGCGAGAGGATGTCGACGCCCCTCACCGCGTCGCGCGCGCTGTCGACCGGAACAACGTCGATGCCCAACTCGGCCGCCATCTCCTCGGCGTAGCGCTGCCGGTTGGCGGGAGTCGGGCTGTACACCTTGACTCGAGCCTCCAGGACCTGCGCGATGGCAAGACCGACCTCATGATCGAGTTCGGCATTCAGCCCGATGCGCGGATCGTCGACATCTCCAAGACCCGCGATCTGGTTTGGCTGCAACCGGACCGCGACGTGTTGGAAAAGATTGCCGTCAAGCGCGACTTTCAAATGTCGACGATTCCGGGCTCGTATTACAACTTCCTGCCAAGCGACGTGACCACGCTGAGGTCGTGGGCGACCGTGGCCGCAGGCGCCCATGTCTCGGACGAGGCTGTCTATAAGATGGTCAAGGCGGTGGCCGAGAACATCGACCGGGTGCAAGCGATCCACTCGGCGTTCAAGAGCTATTCGAAGGACGCCATGATCGCCAAGCCGAAGGCGATGGACTATCACCCGGGCGCCAAGAAGTACTATCTCGAGCGCGGCTGGATTAACTAGCGACGGCCATCGAGCAGGCGCATCGTCCGCGGGTACAAACGACCCCGCGGCGGGTGCGTCTGCACTCAGCCGTACGGGTAAAATGCGAATCTAGGGATGACCGGCGAGACGGCGGCTCGGTCGCGGCGCAGCCCGTTCGCGCGTCTTAACATCGTCGACTACATCCTGGCCGCCGTTTCCCTTGGAGTTGGGGCCTACTACGTCCTCAACGACGACTACTACTACTACAACTTCGTCGAGGGCATAACGTCGATTTCAACACGGGAGCAGGCGGTCGGCGTGGTGCTGGTCGCATTGAGCGTCGAAGCCTGCCGCCGCACCATCGGCTGGGGTCTCACCAGCGTCGTCGTTATCCTGATCGCCTATGTGGCCTTCGGCCACCTGCTCGGGGGCGAACTGCACCACGGCGCCATCAGCCTTCCATATTTTCTCACCCTGCAGACGCTGACCCACGTCGGCATCTTCGGCGCGCCGATCCAGGTAGCCGCGACGTATGCGTTCCTGTTCGTCCTATTCGGCGCTTTCTACCAGAGGGCCGGCGGCGGCCAGTTGTTCTTCGACCTCGCGGCGGTGGCCGCGGGCCGCTCGGTCGGCGGTCCGGCCAAGGCCTGCGTCGTCTCGAGTGGGCTCTACGGGTCGATTTCAGGCAGTCCAACTGCCGACGTCGTCACGACCGGGCCGATCACCATCCCGCTGATGAAGCGGGTGGGCGTCTCGGCCGTCCGTGCGGCGGCGATCGAGTCTTCGGCGTCGGCGGGCGGCGCGTTGCTGCCGCCGGTCATGGGGGCCGTCGCCTTCATGATGGTGGAGTTCACCGGCATTCCTTACGCTGAGATCATCATTGCCGGAGTGATCATCGCGATCCTCTATTACCTTGGCGTGTTCTTGCTGATCCATTACGAAGCACAACGCTTCAACGAGGGGCGTATCGCCGAGGCGGATATCGTTGGTCTCAAGATCGCGTTCAAGCGCGGCTGGGTCCATTTCCTGCCGATCTGTGCCCTGGTCTATTTTCTCGTGAACGGCTACAGCCCGACATACGTGGCCGCCGGCTCGACCGTGTTCGTGGTGATCGCGAGCTGGCTCAATCCCGATCCCCGAGGACGCATAGGACCGCGCCTGTTCATCGAATCTTGTACCGACACCGTCTACCGCATCGCGATCCTCACCGGGGCGGTGCTCGGCGCCGGAGCGATCATTGGCTGCATCGAGCTATCGGGACTCGCCGGCAAGTTCACGTTGATGATGTATTACGTGGCCGGCGACAACGTGGTCCTGATTCTCGCTACCTCGGCGATCGTCCTCATCCTGATGGGCATGGGGATGCCGACCCCGGGCGTCTACATCATGGGGGTCGCGCTGATCGCGCCGGTGCTCGTCTCCGACCTCGGGCTCCCGGTCTTACAAGCCCACCTTTTCATGCTTTATTTCGCGTGCATGTCGGCGATTGCGCCACCGATGGCCACAGCTTGCTTCTCGGCGGCGACGATAGCCGAGGCCAATCCCATGGTGATCGCCGTACACGCGGTAAAGCAGGGAATCGCCGGATTCATTCTGCCGTTCTTCTTCGTCTTCAACCCGGGGGTTCTCGGTATCGGCAGCACGATGGAGGTGGTTTCAGCTACGTTCATCGGTATCGTTCTGGTCGTGGTCTCGTGCCTAGCTGCCCATGGCTGGATGGCGCAAGTCAAACTTCCGTCCTGGCTGCGATTGGGTTTCGCGGCGTTGGGCGTGGCCCTGATTTATCCCAGGCCAGAAGTGCAGTACGCGGCGGTGGCGCTGGCGATCACGATGTACGCGGTGCTGCATCTGCGGGTGAGGATGCAGATGGCGAAGTAGGCCCGCTGACGGTTTCGTTGGCGCGCCCTGATACACGACATCTGCCGTAGTCATGCAACGAGGGGGAGACATGGCGAAACTACCGATCACGATTGCGAGCTGGGACTATGACCGGATCCGCGCCATCAAGGATGGTACGGTCGAGGTCGAAGGGTGCGACGTCACCTACCTCACCCTAAGGCCCGAGGAGACCTTCTTCCGCCTGTTCACCTACCAGGAATTCGACGTCTCCGAGATGTCGTTCAGCACCTACATGCTGGCCCGGACCAACGTCGACTTCCCCTACATCGCGCTGCCGATTCCGCTGTCGCGCGTGTTCGCCCACTCGGGCATCTTCATCCGCACCGACCGCGGCATCAACAAACCGCGCGACCTCAAGGGCAAGCGCATCGGCGCGCCCAATTACCACCTGACCCGTGGCCTCTGCATCCGCGGCATGCTGAGCGACGAATACGGGCTCAAGCCCGAGGACGTCGACTGGCGGATCGGCGGGCTCGACGTTCCGGAGTTCCTCGATTACGTGCCGCTGGACGCACCCAAGGGCGTGAGCATCGAGCCCATTCCACAAGGCGCCACGCTGTCGCAGATGCTGGCCAAGGGTGAGCTCGACGCCATCTTCACCGCACAGACGCCATTGTGCTGGCGCCAGAAGGCGCGCCGCGTGGGCCGCCTCTTTCCCGACTACCGCGCCGCCGAGCTCGCCTACTACAAGAAAACGGGCATCTTCCACATCATGCATCTCGTCGGCATGCGCCGCTCGCTGGTCGAGAAATACCCGTGGTTGCCGCGCGCGGTCATGAAGGCGTTCGAGGAATCGAAGCGGGCGATCGAGCCGCACCTGACCGAGATCACGGCGCTGACCACGACGCTGCCGTGGGTCACGGCCGAGGCCGAGAACACGATCCGCGATATGGGCGAGGACTATTGGCCCTACGGGCTCGAACCCAACCTGACGACGATCGAGGCGCAGATTCGCTGGTCGCGCGAGCAGGGCCTGTCGAAGCGGCGCTGGAAGCCCGAGGAGCTTTTCCATCACTCGACCTTCACCTGGTACCGCTCCGACCGGCCCGGCCTGTCCTCGACCCGAAAGACCGACGCCTCGCTCAAGCGCCCGCGGGCGAGTCGGGGCAAGAAAAGGAAGTAGCGCTCACCCGGTAAGGGCGCGATCGAGCGCAGGTACGGCGGCGAAGAGCCCGACGTCCTCGGCGACGCCCCTGAGCTCAGCGAGCTTGGCGATGGCCGCCGCGTCGCGCGCATCCCGGCCGTGCGCCGCGAGGGCGCCACCGCGCGCCGCGAAGAAGTCGGCCCAAGGCACAGGTTCGGCCCTGGTGTAGCGCGTCAGGGCCGCAACGTAGCGCTCGGCCTCGTCCCAGGCACCGTTGCGCAGCGCGATGTCGATCGCGTCGCGATAGAACCCGAAATAGTTGTGGCCGACGCACCCGGCGGCGAGGATCTCCTCGCCCTCGGCCAGCGCCGCACGCTCCTGCGCCCGATCCCCGGTCACGAGGGCCAGCGTGCTCAGCACCCAAGGGCCGAGGAAGCCGATGCCGGTATCGCGGGCCTTGGCGACCGCGTCCTCGACGAGCCGCACGGTCTCGCGGCTCACGCCGCCTGCGGCAAAGCGGATGCGGCTCGCGTAGATCAGGAGGAACGGCTTGAAACGGTTGGCGCCAAGGGCGTCGGCGAGCTCCAGCCCGCGGTCGCAATAGGGCCTCGCCGCCTCGACCTCATCTTTCTCGACGAGAACGCGCGCCGCCGTGAGCCGCGCCACCATCTCGGCCCGCCGATGGCCGACCCGAACGGCGGAGTCCACGGCGGCCAGCGCATCGTCGAGGGCGCCGCCGACCTCGTTCAGGTAAACGCGGTTCCAGGCCACCATGTACTGGTTGCCGACTTCGATCCGCCCGAAGCCGTGTTCGCGGCAGATGGCGATGCAGCGGCGGAAGTAGTCGAGCGCGGTGACCATACGACCGCGCGAGTAGTAGGCATCGCCAAGGCCGGACAGGGCCCGCGCCTCGCACTCGGGGCTCGCGGCCTTGGTCGCGAATTCGAGCGCCAGCCGGTGCTGTTCCAGGCAGCCATCGATGTTGCCGAGCGGGAAAAAGAGATTGCCGCGATAGTAGTGAACCTCGGAGCGTTCCCGGTCGAGGCCGTGGTCCGCCGACGCTGCCTCGGCGTGCGCGAGGACGCGCAGCGCTTCGTCGTAATCGTCGGTCACCCGCATGTCGGCGGCGAGGCCGATCCACGCTCGACACTTCTCGACGTCACCCGACGCCACCTCCAGCGCCTGGCGGTAGACGTCGATCGATTCGGTGGGGCGGCCGATCTCGCGCAGGCATTCGCCGCGCAGCATGAGGAGACGATAGGTGTCAGCCGGCTCAAGCGCGAGTTGCACGCCGCGCTCGACGAGCTCGAGCGCCCGGTCGAGCTGGAGCGCCTCGGCCTGCGCTGCGGCGGCGTCGAAGTAGGCGGCCGCCGCGCCCGAATCGCCGGCCCGTTCAAGGTGCTCGGCCCGCAGCGCCGGCTCGCGGTCGGCGAACCAGGTTGCGGCGGTGCGATGCAATTCCTGGCGACGCGCCCTGAGTAGCGAGGCGTACACGCTCTCCCAAATAAGGGCATGCGAGAACAGGAAGTCGCCCCCGGCGGGGCGCAGCAGATGGTGGGCCATAAGGCCATCGCACGCGTAGTCGGGATCGTCGAGGAGCACGCGCAGGTCGGCGAGCACGAATCGCTGCCCCAGGACGGCCGCCGACTACAGCGCGTGCTTGTCGTCGGCCGAAAGGCGATCGACACGCGCGAGTACGATGCTCTGCACCGATCCCGGCACGTCGTCTTCGTCGCCGTCCTCCAAGCTGCGCAGCAGTTGTTCGAGGAACATCGGGTTGCCCTCGGCGCGCTCGACACAGCGCTGAGCGAAGCGGTTGGTCGCCTCGACGAAGCCCCCTGCGAGCGCCAGCGCCTCGTCGTCGCGCAGCGGCCCGAGGTCGATCGTCGTGATAGCGGTCTGTCGGGTGCTCTGGCGCCACGCCGCATCCAGCGGATCGCCCTCGATCCGCGAGGTCATGACCAGGAGCATCGGCGCCCGAGCCGCGGTCTCGGCCATCACCGCGAGAAAGCCGAGCGTCGGCGGATCGGCCCAGTGCAGGTCCTCGACGATGATGAGTAGGGGAGCTTGCCGGCTCGCGCGCTCTAGCAGGAGGCCGACGCATTCCTGCTTGCGACGGATGCGCGTGTCGTTGTCCATGGCGTCATAGATCGCCCGCATCGCCGGCGCTTGCGGCACGTCGAGGAGGTCGTTGAGGAACACCTGATGATCCGCATCGATTAGACCATCGGCAACGGCCCGTACCCCAGCGGCGGCGCGCGTCTTCTTGGCCGTACCGGGTGCAATCCCGAGCAGGCTTCGGACGAGGCCGCGCACGGCGTCGCGCCCGCGGCCGACGCCGAAATCCAGCACCAGGCCCGTGTGGCGGGAGAAACCGTCGGCCGCCGCGGCGGCGGCGAGCTCTTCGACGAGGCGCGACTTACCCATGCCGATCTCGCCACGCACGTAGATGGTGTGCCCGCTCCCGTCCTCGCGACAGGCATCGAGCAGGCCGCGCAGCTGGCGCAGCTCGGCGCGGCGGCCGACGAACGGCGTCGCCGCCGAGCGGTCGCTGCGCACGAGCTTGGGGCGCCGCACCTTGACCGGCGCGTCGAGGCCCTTGATCTCGGCCGCGCCTACCGACTCGGCCTCGACCAAAGGGGCCAGTGCCCGGTACACGGCATCGGCGATCAGCGTCTCACCGGGCCCGGCCATCTCGACCAGCCGCGCCGCGAGATTGACGGAGTCACCGAGCACCGTGTACTCGCGGTGCCGGCCGCTACCGAGGCCGCTCGCCACTACCTGGCCGCTCGCAATGCCGATATGCACCTCCAACGCCAGTTCCAGGTCTCGGCTCATCGAGTCCATCGCCGCGTGGATGTCGGCTGCCGCGCGCACGGCGCGCTCCGGGTCGTTGCCGTGGGCCACGGGGGCCCCAAACAGGGCCATCACCGAATCACCGATGTGCTTGTCGACGGTGCCACCAAAGGATTCGACGATACCGTCGACCGACTCGAAGAAGCGGCCCATCAGGCGGTGGGTCTCCTCGGGGTCGCGCGCGCTCGTGAGCTTGGTGAAGCCGGACAGATCGGCGAATAGGATGGTGACCTGGCGCCGCTCGGCGTCCTCGCCGGAGGGCCCGTCGAGCCTGGCCGTGTCGGCCGGTTCCGTGGCGGGTGCATCGGCGAGGTGCGCCCCGCAACCGCCACAATACTCGTCCCCGGGGTCGTTGACGAAGCCGCAAGCGGGGCAGGCGAGGGCGAGAGGCACTCCGCACTTGGCGCAAAAAGCGGCGCCCCTCGCGGTTCTCGCTCCTGCAACTCGGGCACTGCATGGCCGGCCGATCCTAGCGGGCAGCGGGCGGCGCAAGCAAGCGGCGGCGCCGCGCTACACCAAACGCGGATAGTTCGGCCACCCCGCTTTCGCGAGGTTGAGTCGCGGAACGGCGCATTGTCGCAGAGAAGGCACCGTTGACGCTTGGCGCGCGGCCCAAGCGTCCGCCCGAGCCACTCTCAGTTATCGTAACCCAGGGCGCCGGCTGCGAGGCCGTCGAACAGGGCGAGCACGCGCTCGCGCCATTGGCGGATCGGATCGTCTCCGGCGAGCAACGCGAAAGAGCTGGTGCAGCGCGCCCACTGGAAGCCGCCGAACACCGCGTAGTCGGCGTAAGCGGGCGCGTCGCCGGCGATGAAGGGTTGCTCGGCGAGCACGGCGCGGAGCGGCGCGAGCCCCTTGCGAAACGAATCGACTCGCGCCTCCCGATCGGCCTGCACCTCGCTGAGCGGCCGGCCATAGCGCGCCTCGCGCGTGGTCCGGAAGTAGTCGCGGTCGGCGTCGTCGACGTGATCGAAGACATCGCCGATGATGAGGGAGCCGATGCTCGGATTCTCCACCTGGTCGGCCCAAAGGTTGATGAATCGCGCCTCGCCGCGGCCGATGTTGCCGCCGAAGAGAGACGGCGCTTCCGGGTAGGCGTCCTCGAGATGGCGCGCAATGGCCCACGAATCCGTGACAATTTCGGCGCCGTCGCGGAGCACCGGCACCTTGTCCTGCCCGCTGAAGGCGATCGTGTTTTTGTCGGTGAACTTGACCGGTATGATCTCGGGCGCCAGCCCCTTATGCGCGAGGGCCAGGCGCGAGCGCCAGCAATAGGGGCTGACGCGGCGATCGTCCCGGCCCACCAGCTCGTACAGGGTGAGCGTCATGGCCCCTCCAAGGATCGGGAAAGCAGGCCAGGATAGCGCTCAGGCCACGGGTCGGCCAGGCGCTCTATCGGTGGGTTGGGGAAAGTGGGGGCTGAAAAAGGCCGGACCCGGCCGCCGGTGAAATTGGGTGGGGGGGGGGATTCCCAACTCGCAGGCGACCGGGTCCTTTTGGGCCCAATGTTCATTATATAGGGAATCATTGCGGCAGTTTTAGGGCAAACGCCGGTTGGCAACCCCGGCGCGCCTATCACTGGTGGCGCCGACTCGCCCGCATCCGGTGCCTTTCCTCGGGATTGCGCCCGGCGGGGCGATGTCGTCTATTCCCGGTCACCGAATTGTTACCAAAGGAGTCGCCAGGCCATGTCGTCGTCCACGATCCAGCTCAGCCCCCGGCTCGCCGAGTACCTGCGTAGTGTCGCCGTGCGCGAGGCGCCGGTGCTCGCGCGCCTGCGCGAGGAGACGCAGTCGATCGCCTTTTCCCAGATGCAGATTTGCCCCGAACAGGGTGCGCTGATGGGCCTTCTCATGGGGCTGATCGGCGCCAGGCGTACGCTCGAGGTCGGCGTCTACACGGGTTACAGCTCGCTTGCCGTGGCTCTTGCGCTACCGGAAGACGGCACGATAACGGCATGCGACGTGAACGAGGCATGGACCGAGGTGGCGCGGCGCTACTGGGACGAGGCCGGGGTCGCCGGAAAGATCGACTTGCGCCTCGCGCCGGCACTCACCACGCTGGATGCGCTGCTCGCCGAGGGCCGCGCAGACTCATACGATTTCGCCTTCATCGACGCCGATAAGGCGAACTATGACGGCTACTACGAGCGCGCGCTCAAGCTGGTATGTCCGGGCGGCCTGATCGGCATCGACAACGTGCTGTGGCACGGCAGCGTGATCGATCAGGCAAAGCGGGACGCCGATACCGAGGCCATCCGCGCCCTCAACCGCAAGATCCACGGCGACTCGCGGGTTACGGTCTCGATGGTGCCGATCGGCGACGGCCTGACGCTGGCCCAGAGGCGGGGCTGAGCGGCCCCCGCAGCGCCCAGCGCGCGCCGGCGGCACGCCCCTCGGCATGACCGCATTCCTCGCCAAGCGGGCCCTGGGGGCGGCCCTCACGCTGCTCGCGGCCTCGCTCGTCGTTTTCATCGTGCTCGAGGTGCTGCCGGGGGACCCGGCGCGCACCATCCTCGGCGTCAACGCCGATGCCGAGGCCGTTGCCGCCCTGCGCGACAGGCTCGGGCTCGAACGGCCGGCGCTCGAGCGCTACGGCGCCTGGCTCGCGGAGCTCGCGCGCGGCGAGTTCGGGGACAGCTACACCTACTCGGTACCGGTCGGCGAGCTCATCGGGCCGCGCCTCGGCGTCACGGTGCCGCTCGCCCTCATCAGCATGGTATTGGCCGCCGTGCTCGCGCTAGCCGCGGGCCTCTACGCGGCCCTGCACCACAACCGCGCGGGCGATTTCTACGTCATGGCGGCAACCCAGCTCGGGATCGCCGTTCCCAGCTTCTGGTTCGCTATCCTGTTGATCCTGTTGTTTTCGGTCACCCTCGGCTGGCTGCCGGCGGGCGGCTTCGCGGGCTGGGACGCGGGTGCCTGGCCGGCGCTGCGCTCGTTGTTGATGCCGGCCGCGGCGCTCGCCCTGGTGCAGGCCGCGATTCTCGCACGCGTGTGCCGCTCCTCGGTTCTCGAGGTGATGCGCGAGGACTACGTGCGCACCGCGCGCGCCAAGGGGCTCACGCCCAGGGCCACCCTGACGCGCCACGTGTTGCGCAACGCCCTGATCCCGATCGTCACCATCATGGGGCTCGAGTTCGCCAATCTTCTCGCTGGCACCATCGTCGTCGAAAACGTCTTCCACCTGCCGGGGCTCGGTCGCCTCGTATTTCAGGCCATCACCCAGCGCGATCTGGTCGTCGTGCGCGACGTCGTCGTGCTGCTCGCCGCGATGGTGATCCTCGTCAACTTCGTCGTCGACGTGCTCTACGCGGCTATCGACCCGCGCGTGAAGCTCGCCGCATGATGGTCCGCGCCCTCCACCACCGGAGCCTCGCGGCCGGCGCCGCGCTGACCGGGCTGGTGATCGCGGCGGCGCTGCTCTCCTTCGCCTGGACGCCGCACTCGGCGACCGCCATCGTCGTCGCCGAACGCCTGCAGGGTGCGAGCGCATCTCACTGGCTCGGGACCGATCATTTCGGCCGCGACGTCGCCTCGATGCTCATGGTGGGCGCGCGCAACTCGATTGCCGTCGGCATCGTCGCGGTCGGCATCGGCCTGCTCATCGGGGTCGCGCTCGGGGCGCTCGCCTCGGCCCGGCGCGGCTGGATCGAGGAAGGCGTCATGCGCCTGAGCGACCTCACCTTCGCGTTCCCGGCGGTGCTGTCGGCGATCCTGATCACCGCCGTCCTCGGCCCCGGCCCGGTCAACTCGATCATCGCCATCGGGATTCTCAACATCCCCGTCTTCGCGCGCGTGACACGCGCGTCGGCCAACGCCCTGTGGGCGCGCGACTATGTCCTCGCGGCGCGCGTCGCCGGCAAGGGACAGGTGCGTATCACGATCGAGCACATCCTGCCCAACCTGGGCAGCGCCCTCATCGTTCAGGCCACGATCCAGTTCGCGATCGCCATCCTCGCGGAGGCGGCGCTGAGCTATCTCGGCATCGGCACCCAGCCGCCCGACCCGAGTTGGGGCCGCATGCTCAACGAGGCGCAAACCTTCATGTACCTGGCGCCCGGGCTCGCCCTGTTCCCCGGCCTCGCCATCGTGACCGTCGTTCTCGGCCTCAACCTGCTCGGCGATGGCCTGCGCGACCTGCTCGACCCCAAGCTGTCGCGGGCGCGCTGATGGTGCTGCTCGCGGTCGAGGACCTGACGGTGACCCTGCCGGCGCCGCGCGGGGCACGCGCCGTCCGCGGCGTGAGCTTCGCGCTCGATCGCGGCGAGACTCTCGGCATCGTCGGCGAATCGGGCTGCGGCAAGACCATGACGGCGCTGGCGTTGATGGGGCTGCTGCCCGAGGGCGCGATGGCCGCGGGCCGCATCGCGCTCGACGGCGAGGACCTGCTGGCGCTCGACGAGGCCGCGTGGTGCCGACTTCGCGGCAGGCGCATCGCCATGGTGTTTCAGGAGCCGATGGCCTCGCTCAACCCGCTGCACCCGGTGGGGCGGCAGATCGGCGAGGCGCTCCGCACCCACGGCGGTACGCGCCACGCCGCCAGAGCCGAGGCGCACCGCCTGCTCGAGCGCGTCGGCATGGCCGACGCGGAACGCCGGCTCGGCGCCTATCCCCACGAGCTGTCGGGCGGCCAGCGCCAGCGCGTGATGATCGCCATAGCGCTCGCCGGCAGCCCCGACGTGCTCATCGCCGACGAGCCGACGACGGCTCTGGACGTCACGGTGCAGGCACAGATCCTCGACCTCATCAAGGTGATTGCCGACGAATCCGACATGGCGCTGATCCTGATATCGCACGACCTCGCCGTCGTCGCCGAAACGACGCGGCGCGTCCACGTGATGTATGGCGGGACCTTCCTGGAGGAGGGGCCGACGGACGCCGTGTTCGGCCGCCCGGCCCACCCCTACACGCGGGGATTGTTCGCGGCCGTTCCGCGTCTCGGCGAGGGCGCCCGTCGGCTCGAGACCATCGCCGGGCGTGTGCCGGAGCTCGATGCCCTGCCCCCGGGGTGCCCCTTTGCCGGGCGCTGCCCGCTAACGATCACCGCGTGCGACGCGCGC
Source organism: Alphaproteobacteria bacterium (assembly GCA_965261735.1). Lineage (GTDB taxonomy): Bacteria > Pseudomonadota > Alphaproteobacteria > SHVV01 > SHVV01. The sequence goes on along the minus strand of OZ253470.1, from coordinate 1,251,551 downwards.
GTGCCGCCCCCGGTGGCACTCGGCCCCGGCCACAGCGCCGCCTGCATCCGCCTCGAGGAGGCATCCACGGTGGGCAGATGACAGCGGCTGCGGTCCTCGAGGTCGACGGGCTTTCGCGGCACTATCGCCTGCCCCGCGAGGGGCTGTTTGAGCCCCCAGCGTGGCTCTATGCGGTCAACGAGGTCAGCTTCACGGTCGGCCGCGGCGCGAGCTTCGGCATCGTCGGCGAATCGGGCTGCGGTAAATCGACACTGGCGCGCGCGATCATGGCGATCGAGCCGCTTGCGTCGGGTTCGGTCCGGGTGCTCGGCGAGGACCTGGCGACGCTCGGAGCGGTGCGCCTTCGCGCCCACCGCCGGCATTTCCAGATGGTGTTCCAGGACCCGTTCGGCGCCCTCGACCCGCGCCACCGGGTGGGGCGCATCATCGCCGAACCGATCGCAGGGCTCGAGGGCCCGACGCCGCCCGAGGAGCGCAGCCGGCGAGTCGCGGAGGCCCTCGATTCGGTGGGCCTCGGCGCGAACGACGCGGCCAAGTTTCCGCACCAGTTCTCCGGCGGCCAGCGCCAGCGCATCGCCATCGCCCGCGCCCTGATTACGCGCCCTGCCCTCCTCGTCGCCGACGAGCCGGTGTCGGCTCTCGACGTCTCGGTTCAGGCGCAGGTCCTCAATCTGCTGCGCGACCTGCAGGAGCGCTATGCGCTCGCCTACGTGCTCATCAGCCACGACCTCGCGGTCATCGACTACGTGTGCGACGAGGTCGCGGTGATGTATCTCGGCCGAATCGTCGAGCGTGGAGCGAAAGCGGAGATCCTCGCGCGGCCCGCGCACCCTTACACCCGGGCGCTGCGCGATGCGGTGCCGAGCCCCGTGCCAGGCGCGCGCGCGCACCCCCGGACGCGGCTTGCCGGCGGCGCGCCGAGCCAGACCAGCCTCGGCCTCGGCTGCGCCTTCGCGCCGCGCTGCCCACGGGCCGAGGCGCGCTGCCACGCCGAGGCCCCGAGCCTGCGTGAGATCGCGCCCGGCCACCTCGCCTCTTGCCACTTCGCGTGAGGCCCCGGCCAACAGGTTTCGTTTGCCGACCCTCGGCCGCCGGACTAGGATGGCTTTGGGAGGAGAACTGATCGAAGGCAGCTACGAGCGGGCGCAGCCTCTAGGACCGGCCCCGGCTACCGCCGCACGATCATACCGGATTGGTCCGCTGGCCTGCGCGGAGCGAACCCGCACATGAGCCAGGTCGTTGAATTCGCGGCCCTTCGCCAAGCGGCCGGATTCGCGACTCGATCTAAGCACCCCTTCCCCAATCCCGTACCCGTCTTCTTCGACCGCAAGGAGCTGAACCAGATCCTGGCGCTCTATAGCCGCAAGGTCATGGCTGGCGAATGGCGCGACTACGCCATCGAACCGAGCCCCCACGGCGCCGTCTTCACGGTCTTTCGGCACACCCACGACGTCCCCGCCTATCGCGTCGTCAAGCTGCCGCGAGGCGGAGCGGACGAGGGCCATTACCTCGTCACCGGCCGGGGCCGCGTGCTCGGCCGCGGGCGGGCGCTCGGGCGCCTGTTGAAGATGCTCGACCGCGCCGGGCTCATGCTCGTCAAGAACGACTGACCGGCGCCCCGCGCCAAAAGAAAACGCCCGGCGCAAGCGCCGGGCGTTGCCGTTACAAACCCCGTTCGTTCAGCGCTGCTGGCCGAACAGGTGGAGCAGCATGACGAACAGGTTGATGAAGTCGAGGTAGAGGCGAAGCGCGCCCATGATCGCCTTCTTGCCGGCGATCTCCTGCGAATCGCCCTCCCAGTACGACTCCTTGATCTTCTGCGTGTCGTAGGCGGTGAGGCCGACGAAAACGATCACGCCAATCACCGAGACGATGAAGTAGAGCGCCGCCGATTGCAGGAAGATATTGATCACTACGGCGATCATGATGCCGATCAGGCCCATGAACAGGAACGAGCCCCAGGCGGTGAGGTCGCGCTTGGTGGTATAGCCGTAAAGGCTCATGGCACCGAAGGTGGCCGCCGTGATGAAGAACACGCGCGCGATGCTGAGGCCCGTGTACTGGATGGAGATGGAGGAGAGCGAGAGCCCCATCAGGCCGGCGAACACCCAGAACGCGGTCTGCGCTCCGGCCGCGCTCATGCGGTTGATGCGCGCGCTGAGGTAGAACACCATGCCGAGCGGCGCCAGTAGCACGACCCAGAACAGCGGCGTGCCGAAGATCAGGTTGAAGAGCACCGGCGTGTGGGCGACCGCGTAGGCGACGATGCCCGTGAGCGCCACCCCGGACGCCATGAAGTTGTAGACCCGCAGCATGTAGGCGCGCAGGCCCTCGTCGAGCACGGCCCGATCCGCGGCAGCCGCGCCGATCTGCGTTCTGTAGTCAGCAGCCATCGAATGAATCCCTCTCGAGCCTCCCTGGTGGCCCTAATATTGGCGCGGCGCGCCCGGAAATCAAGCGGAACAGCCGCTCACGGGGTGCGTAGCACGGGTGCCGCGGGACTCGCGAGCGCGCGCCAGGTGCCGATGAATCCGAGGCCCGCGGTCATCACCACGCCGCCCGCCACGGTGGCCGCGATGCCCCAGCCCACGAGATGCCACTCGGCGTGCATCACGCGCGTAACCACCACCCATGCGGCGAGGGTGCCGACCGCAGCGGCGATGAGGCCGGCGACCAGGCCGACGAGAGCGAACTCCAGCAGGTAGGCCTTGAGAACGGTGCCCCGGGTGGCGCCGAGCACCTTGAGGATGACCGCGTCGTACACCCTGCGGCGATGCCCGGAAGCGACCGCCCCGGCGAGCACAAGCAGGCCGGCGGCGAGCGTGACGCCGGCCGCCGCACGCGCGGCCGTGGCGATCTGCCCGAGGGCGCGGGCCACGGCATCGACGACATCGCGCACGCGAATGGGCGAGACGTTGTCGAAGCGGTCGGTGACGGCCCGGAACAGCGCGGCCTCGTCCGCCGGCGCCGCGCGCGCGGTTGCGAGATGGCTCTGCGGCGCCCCCTCGAGCACGCCGGGCGAGAACACGACGACGAAATTGATGCCGATGTCCATCCAGTCGATGTGGCGCAAATTGGCGATACTCCCGGTGATCTCTCGGCCTAGCACGTTGAGGGTCAGGCGGTCGCCGAGCCCGAGGCCTAGCCCTTGGGCCACCTCGGCGTCGAGCGAGATGAGCGGCGGCCCCGCATAGTCCTCGGGCCACCAGGTTCCGGCCAGGAGGCGGGTGCGGGGCGGCGTGGCGGCGGCGTAGCTGAGGCCGATCTCACGGTGTGTCGCCCAATGGGCATCATGCACCTCCGCCGCCGTATCGATGGCGACGCCATTGATGGCCGCGATCCGGCCGCGCAGCATCGGCACGCGCTCGACGGCGCCGGCGCCGACGACCCCGCTCACCACCGCGTCGAACGCCTCGGCTTGGTCGGGCTGGATGTCGATAAAGAAAAAGGCGGGCGCCACGTCGGGAATACGCTCGGCCACCTGGCGCTCGAGATTGGCGTCGATGAGCACCACGGCGACGAGCAACGACAGGCCGACGCCGAGCGAGACGACGATGCCGGCGGTAGGCGCGCCGGGCCGGCAAATGTTGGACAGCGCGAGGCGCAGACCGGCGCGGCGCGGTCGGCCGAGGGCGCGGACCGCGGCCACGAGCCCCGCTGCGGCGAGGCGAAAAGCGAGCAGCGCTCCAACCGCGCCGAGCACGAACCAGGCGGCGATGTAGGCCTGGCCGCCGGCGAACACGGCGAGCAGCGCGAGCGCCAGCGCACCACCACCGGCGGCGACGAGGTAGCGGGCGCGCGGCAGGCGCCGGGTCGGCGCGACGATATCGCGGAACAAGCTCGCCGCCGGCACCTCGCGCGCCCGCGCGAGCGGCCAGATCGCGAACACGAAGGCGACGAGGACGCCGAACGCGGCCGCGAGCAGCAGCGGCCCCGGATAGAGGCCGCCCGATGTCGGCACCGGCAACGCGTCCGCCAGCAGTGCCGTGGCCAGCGGCGGGACGAGCGCGCCGAGCGCCAGGCCGGCGACCACCCCGGTGAGACACAGCACGCCGATCTCGGCGAAATAGATGCGGAAGATAACGGCACCGGGCGCGCCGAGGCCCTTGAGGATGGCGATGGTCTCGGTCTTGCCGGCGAGGTAGTTGCGCACCGCGTTGCCGACGCCGATGCCGCCGACGAGCAGCGCTGTAATGCCGATGAGCTCGAGGAAAACCGCGAAACGATCGACGAAGCGGCGCACCGAGGGCTGCGAATCGCGGCGGTCGCGGAGGCGCCACGCATTCTCGGGAAAGGCGCGCATCAGGTCCGTGCGCCAGCTCGCGATGTTCTCGCCCGGGGCCAGCGCGGCCCGGTACTTGTGCCGGATCAGGCTGCCGACGCGCACCAGGCCGGTGGCATCGAACCCCGCCTCCGATACCATCAGGCGTGGCCCGAGGCTGAAGGCGCTCGCCAGGCGGTCGGGCTCGCGCTCGAGCACCGCGCGAATCTCGAACAACTCTTTACCGACGCGCACCGCATCGCCGAGGCGCAGGCCGAGGCGTTCGAGCAGGAAGGGCTCGGCGACGGCCCCAAGGCGCCCCTCGCGCGGCCCAAGAGCGGCCGCGAGCGCCATCGTCGGTTTGAGAGCGACGGCGCCGTACAGCGGATAGTTCGCGGCGATGCCCTTGAGTTCGACGAGCGTGCGCCGTTCGCCCGCAGGGGCACGGGCGAGGGCGCGCATTTCGCGGACGCGGCTGACCGCGAGGCTGTGGGCACCGAGGTAGGCGACCTCCTCGGCGTCGAGCCCGCGACCGAGCAGGCCGACCTCGACATCGCCGCCGAGCAGCGCCTGGGCGTTCTCGACGAGCCCGGCGCGCATGGCCGCCGCCAGCGAGCCGATCCCGGCGATCGCGGCAACGCCGAGCGCCAGGCTGACGAGGAAAATGCGAAATCCCTTGAGGCCGCCGCGCAGCTCGCGCCGCGCCAGGCGGACGGCGAGGCCTAGCTGCTGGCCGGCGGCCAGCGTCGCGCCGCGGGCCGCGCCCTTAGGACCCGGTGCCGCGTGCGAAAGAGCCACCGGCGCGGCCGTCCTCGATACGGCCGTCCTCCATGGCCACGACCCGGTCGCAGCGCGCCGCGAGATCGGGGTCGTGGGTGATCAGCAGCAGTGTCGTCGCCTCGGCGGCATGGACCGAGAAGAGGAGCTCGATAATGGCGCGCCCGGTGGCACGGTCGAGGTTGCCGGTCGGCTCGTCGGCGAGCAGCAGGTGGGGGTCGGCGGCAACAGCGCGCGCCAGCGCCGCGCGCTGTTGCTCGCCGCCCGAGAGCTGGGCCGGGTAGTGGTGAAGGCGGGAGGCGAGGCCGACCGCGGCGAGCTTCTCGCCGGCGCGCGCGAAGGCATCCTGCCGGCCCGCGAGCTCGAGCGGGATGGCGACGTTTTCCAGCGCCGTCATCGTCGGCACGAGATGAAAGGACTGAAACACGATGCCGACATTGTCGCGACGGAACAGCGCCAGCCCGTCTTCGTTGAGCGTCCCGAGATCGATGCCGGCGACCTTCACGCGGCCCGATGTGGGCCGTTCGAGCCCGGCAAGGACCGCCATCAACGTCGACTTGCCCGAGCCCGAGGGGCCGACGAGTCCGACGGCCTCGCCAGCCGCGACGGCGAGTGAGGCGCCGCGTAGGATATTGACGGCGCCGGCCGCGCTATCCAGAGTGAGGTGCACGTCGTCGAGCACCGCCACGGGGGCACCGGCGGCATCGCTCAAAGGAGAATCCTGGGTCATGAAACTTTGGCGCCGAGGCGGGATGGGGCTGCTGGGTGGCAGATGGCGGCGTGCGCGCGAGACGGGCGCGTCTCTTCCATATTACCCTTTTTGGCGATCTTTCACGGGGTTGGGCGTGGCGCTGCTGATCGCAACGATGACCCCGGCCGTGGCCGCGGCCGAGCCGCTCGTCATCGCCTTCGGAGACAGCCTGACCTCGGGCTACGGGTTGCACTGGCGGGATTCCTTTCCCCGCCGGCTCGAGGCGTGGCTCGAGGCGGCAGGCGTCCCGGCCCGGGTCGTCAACGCCGGCCTGTCCGGCGAAACCACGGCCGGCGCGCGGACGCGCCTCAACTGGACGCTGGCCGAGGAACCCGACCTCGTGATCGTTCAGTTCGGCGGCAACGACGCCCTGCGCGGCATCGACCCCGCGGTCACGCGCGACAATCTCGACGCCATCCTGGGCCAGCTCAAGGCACGCGGAATCAAGATACTGCTCGCCGGCATGCTGGCGCCGCGCAACCTCGACAATGCGTACGTGCACGCCTTCGATTCGCTGTTCCCGGTTCTCGCGCACGAGCACGCCGCCACGCTTTATCCTTTCTTCCTCGACGGAGTGGCGACCAACCCCGCACTCAATCAGGCGGACGGCATCCACCCCAACGCCGCCGGCGTCACCGTCATCGTCGAGCGCATCGGACCCGTGGTCAAACGCCTGATCGCCGACGATTGACACGCCGGGGCGCCGGCCCCGATATCTCCCTTAGCAAGGCTCGCCCTTTGTGCTAGGTCTCGGGCGCCCCTGCGCGGGCGCCGGCGAGCCGCCACGGAAGTAGCGCCATGGAAAACCGTCCCCTCGGGCGCACGAACGTCTCCGTCAGCGCCCTCTGCCTCGGCACCATGACGTGGGGCGAGCAGAACAGTGAATCCGAGGCCCACGCACAGCTCGACTACGCGTTCGATCACGGCGTCAACTTCATCGACACGGCGGAGGCCTACCCGATCCCGCCGCGGGCGGAAACCCAGGGCCTCACCGAGTCCTACATCGGCACCTGGCTGGCCGCGCGCGGGGTGCGCGACAAGGTGGTCCTCGCCACCAAGGCCGTCGGGCGCAGCAACCTCGCTTGGCTGCGCGGCGGCGAGACCCGGCTCGACCGCAGCAACATCGAGGCCGCCATCGATGCGAGCCTCAAGAGGCTGCGCACCGATTACGTCGACCTCTACCAGCTCCATTCGACGGAACGGCGCATCGGCTTCGCCGGCGACCTCGGCTACCGGCACGTGGCCGATGCCGACGACATCGCGATCGAGGAAACGCTGGCGGCGTTGGGCGATCTCGTCAAGGCCGGCAAGGTGCGCCACCTCGGGGTGTCGAACGAGACCCCGTGGGGCGTGATGCGCTTCCTCGCCGAGGCCCAAGCCGCGGGCCGGCCGCGCCTCGTCAGCATCCAGAACGCCTACAGCCTGCTCAACCGTTCCTTCGAGGCGGGTCTCGCCGAGATCGGCATGCGCGAGGGTGTCGGCCTGCTCGCCTACTCGCCGATGGCGATGGGGCTGCTCAGCGGCAAGTATGCGGGCGGCGCGAAGCCCGCCGGCAGCCGGCTCGCCGTCTTCGAGCGCTACGCCAGCTACGCCTCGCCGCAGGCGGCGGCGGCGACGGAAGCCTATGTCGCACTGGCGCGCGAACATGGTCTCGAACCCGCGCAAATGGCTCTCGTCTATGTCGCCGGCCGACCCTTCGTGACCGCCGCCATCATCGGCGCCACCTCCATGGCGCAGCTCGAGGGCGCGATCGCCAGCGCCGAGATCACGTTGTCGGAAGAGGTGCTGCGCGAGGCCGAGGCGATCCACCGGGCCCAGCCCAACCCACCGCTCGAGGTCGCGCGCGCGCGATCGTGATGCGCCTGTTCGTCGCCGTCGACCTGCCCGAGGAGGTCAAACGCGGTCTCCAGCTCCTGTGCGCCGGCGTGTCAGGCGCGAAATGGGTCGAGGCCGAGCAGATCCACCTGACGCTGCGCTTCATCGGCGAGGTCGAGCGCACCCACCTCGCCGAGATCAGCGACGCACTCGGCGCGGTCGATGCCGCGGCCTTACGTGTGCGCTCGCCGGCGTCGGCCACTTCGCCAACGGCCGCCGGACCCACACGCTATGGGCCGGCCTCGATCCCTGTCCCGAGCTGCTGAGCCTGCACGACAAGGTCGAGCGCGCGCTGACCCGGGCCGGGCTCGCCGCGGAGCGCCGCAAGTTCCAGCCCCACGTCACGCTCGCCCGGCTCAAGGGCGCGCACCACGGGCGCGTCGGCCGCTTCGTTGCCGATCACAACCTGTATCGCAGCGCGCCTGTTGCCGTCGATGCGTTCACGCTCTATTCGAGCCATCTCGCGCGCGCCGGCGCCATCCACAGCGCCGAGGCCACCTACCCGCTGCAATAGCCGGCGCGATAGCGCGACCGCTTGGGCGCCGTTAGCTCAGAGGCACCGCACGCGCACCTCTGAGAGCAGGCCGCGGGCCCCGGCCTCGATCATTTCCAGGACCTCGGCGAAGCCCTCGGGCCCACCGAGATAGGGGTCGGGCACCTCGTCCCGGGCAAGCTCCGGCGCGAAGTCGAGGAGCATCCGAAGATGCGCCCTGGCGCCGCCCGGCCGCAGCGCCTCGAGCTCGGCGTGATTTCGCCGGTCCATAGCGATCATGTAGTCGAAGTCGTGAAAGTCGCTGAGGCGCACCTGGCGTGCCTTGAGAGCGCTGATGTCGAACCCGCGCCGGCGGGCCTCGGCCTGGGCCCGCGAATCGGGCGCCTCGCCGATGTGGTAGTCCCCGGTGCCGGCCGAATCGACCGCGATTCGATCGCCGAGGCCATGCTCGGCGACAAGCGCCCGGAACACCCCCTCGGCGCTCGGCGAGCGACATATGTTGCCGAGGCAGACGAACAGAACTTTGACCACGCGCCCGCCCTCTTCGATCCTACGCGGCGCATGACCCTAGCCGAACCCACGCGCATCGTCATCCTCACCGGGGCCGGCATCTCCGCCGAATCCGGGCTCGGCACCTTCCGCGACACGGACGGATTGTGGACCCGCTACGACCTCGAGCAGGTGGCGACGCCCGAGGGATTCGCGCGCGACCCCGCGCTGGTGCACAACTTCTACAACGCGCGCCGGCGCAACGTGACCGGCGCCGAGCCCAACGCCGCGCACGCGGCCCTGGCGCGCCTCGAGCGCGATCATGCCGGCGATGTGATGGTGGTAACGCAAAACGTGGATGACCTCCACGAGCGGGCCGGCGGGCGCAACGTCGTTCACATGCACGGCGAGCTGCTGAAGGCGCGATGCACCGCCTGCCGGCACGTCCTTCCGTGGACCGAGGACCTCGGGCTCGAGACGGCCTGCCCGGCTTGCGAGGGGCACGGCTCGATGCGGCCGCACGTCGTATGGTTCGGCGAGATGCCGATGGCGATGGAGCGAATCGACGCGGCGCTCGAGGCCTGCGACCTCTTCCTCTCGATCGGCACCTCGGGCAGCGTCTATCCGGCCGCGGGCTTCGTAGCCCAAGCGCGCGCCGCGGGCAGCGCCCACACGGTCGAGCTCAACCTCGAACCCTCGGAGGGACATTCGCTGTTCGCTGAGACCCTCTACGGCCCCGCGAGCGAGGTCGTGCCAGCCTATATCGCCCGGCTCCTGCGCCCGAGATCGGTTGAAACCGTGATCCGGAGAAAGGATACGTAGCGCGCGATCTCACGGATCGGCTAGCGTATCCGAGCCTCCAAACTTGCTCGACACCTGCCGGCCTGGAGCGATGGCAAACATCGATTATTCCTTGCCTATCCGGTTTACACCCACACCCACTAGGGCTAGAATGGGCGCAACCCGGATATAGGGGAGCGCGCCATGGATGTTCTCGACCGCGCCGATCTCCCATTCCCGCATTCGCTACCCGAGTTCCAGCGACTTTTCCCCGATGATGCGGCCTGCGCCGCCTACCTGGAGAAAGCCCGCTGGGGAGACGGCTTTGCCTGCCCGCACTGCGGCACGGCGGGAGAGCCGTTCCACTTTGAAAACCGCCCTGGCGTCCTGCGCTGCCGCAAGTGCCGCCAGAACACCGGGCTGACGGTGGGAACAGTGATGGAGCGTAGCCACACTCCGCTGAACGTCTGGTTCTGGGCCGCTTATCTGGTCGCCAGTCAGACGCCCGGCATGTCCGCCGTGCAGTTTCAGCGGCAACTTGGTCTTTCGCGCTACGAGACGGCCTTTCAAATTCTCCACAAGCTCCGCTCGGGCATGGTGCGGCCCAACCAAGACAGGATCGGTGGACAGCCCAAGAACCATGTTGAGGTGGACGAAACCTGGGTTGGCGGGCGAACGCGTGGGGAAGGCCGTGGTGTTCACCACAAGGTTCCCGTCTCCTGTGCCATCGAGGTGCGTCATCGAAAGCCGGGCACCAAGCTCGACAACCGGAAAGACGGACGCTATGCCGGACGCGTTCGGCTCGCCGTCGTGCTCGACCGTAGCGCCGAGTCGCTCTGTGGGTTCGTCGAGAGCACCGTCGCGCCGCGATCGCTGATCGTTACTGACGATTGGAGCGGCTATGCTGGCCTCGGGAAGCGCGGCTATGAGCACTTCGCTGTTGCCGAGTGTGGTGATCCAGAGGTTGCCGAGCAATACCTGCCGATCATCCATCTGGTTTTCGCCAACCTGAAGACGTGGCTGATCGGTATCCACCACGGCGTTAGCCACCAGCACCTACAAGCCTACCTCAACGAGTTCACCTTCCGCTTCAACAGGCGGTTCTACCCGTTCAACGCCTTCCGCTCATTGCTCGGCATCGCGGGCGACACCTCTGCTCCAACCTATGCCGAGCTTTACTCGGGAGAGTGGTGGCACCCTACATGTAGCGGTCATGGGCGTTAACCGGATAGGCAAGGATCGGCCTTCCAGGTCAGCGCCGTCACCGCCTTGCCGGCCTTGGAATCGAGTATTTTGCGCACCAGCGGAACCGCCATCGCCGCCTTGAGGGCCAGCGCGTGCACGGCAAACTCGCGCTGGCCCTGTTCCGCCGCATTGGTCAGCGCCTCGTCGTCGATCTGTCCCGCCGTGAACATGCGCCTGGCGCGCTCCTCGATGCTCTCGCCCTCATCCCCCGGAAGCGGCTCCTTGAGCCGCTCCTTGACCGCCTCCGCGACCTCGCGGGTGGTCTCCGGGTCGAGATCGTTGCGCTCGGCGAGGATGCTGAGCAGCGAGGAGGTGACGAAGCCGGCGATACGGCGGAGCGCGCGCTGCGATAGGTTGGGCCGCACGGTCAGGGGCTCATGCCAAGGCGGCACCGCGGGCGCGCGATCGAGGATCGAGTCCAAGGTCTCCTCACGGATCTGCGCGTTGGGATTGGCGAGCAGCGAGGCGATCGCCGGGACGTCTTCGCTCGATGCGAGCGCGTCCGACACGCGGCCGCTGACGCTGGCGCGCCGCGCTATGGCCGGCAGCGCTCCCTCGTTCGGGCCGGCGGCGATGATCTCCATCAGGTCCTGGTCCGTCAGCAGGATCGAATATTCGAGGATTGGCGCCGCGACGATGTGCTCGACGTCGCGGGCGAGTTCGTTGACGATGTCGTGGGGCACGTTGCCGGCGTGCTTGATCTCCTCGGCAATGATCTGACGCACCCGCGGCAGCTGATCGCTGGCGAGAATGTTGAGGACCTCGAACGTCAGATCCTGAAGGCGCGAGGACTCTTCGCTGGACAAGCCGGGGATGAGGCGCCCGATCTTGAGGGCGAGATCACAGCGTACCTCGTCATCGACGTCGCGCGCGAGAATGACGTCCGCTTGCCGTGGGGTTTCCGGGTTGGCGGCAATTCGGCGGCGCACGCCGGGCGCCTCGTCCTCGGCTAGGTAGTACAGGACCTCGGGCCTGACGTCTTCGCGCCCCGCGATCTCCGAGCGAACGCCCGGATCCTCGGCGCGCGCCAGCCGCTTGACCTCGTCATCGGAGAGAGGCGGCGACTTGCGCGTCTTCCTTGCCTTGCTCTTGCCCTTGAACAGTCGGTTCAGCACTTGTCCCGCTCCATTGCCACCGGTGCCCGCACGAGGCTCGCCGCATCGAGGGCGAAGCTCCCCTTGCCACCCTTCTTGACCGCGTACATGGCCTCGTCGGCGCGCGCCAGCAATTCGTCGATCGATTCGTCGAGCGCCGGATCGCTAAGGGCGATGCCTATGGAGATGCCGAGCGGCGTATCGGGGCTGCCCGAATAGGCGCGCAGGCTGCGTGCCTGTTCGAGCAGCGTCCTGGCCTTGGCCTCGGCCGCCGCGGCATCGGTTTCCTCGAGCCATAGGGCGAACTCGTCGCCGCCGAGGCGCGCCGGGATATCGCCGACGCGGCTGCCCCCAGACAATATCTCGGCGAGCGCGACAAGCGCCTCGTCGCCACGCTGGTGTCCGTGCACGTCGTTGACCTGCTTGAAATTATCGAGGTCGACATACAGCAGGGCGCCACATCGTCCCATGCGCTGGAGGTGGCTGAAGCGTCCCCCACTTCCTCGGCGAAAGCGCGCCGGTTCAACAGGCCCGTCAAGTCGTCGGTGCGCGACAGCGTCTCCAGACGCCGGTGGTTGGCGCACTGCTCGATCGCAATTCCGATGTGGCCGGCGATCCCGGCCAGGAGCGCCCGCTCGTCGTCGCCGAACGGGGCCTCATTGGCGAGGCGTGCGACGCAAATCGCACCATTGACCGCGCCGTGGTAGTTGGACGGTATGGCGAGCAGCCGGTGTCCGGCGACGGCGACGGCTGCGGGCTCGGGCTCACCGGTACCGAACAAGTCCGTCAGTGCCGCTTCGATGGCGGCCGCGTGGGGAGGGGGAGGCTCGCTCGCCCCGGTGAAGGTGGCGGCCGCGTGCGGAGCGACATCAGGTGCGGTCTCGAAGATCCAACTGTGACGGGCCGCCAGCGCCAGCGCCACCGATTCCGCGGCTACGAGGAGCATGCGGTCGGGATCAATCTCATTGCGCATCGTATCGATGATGCGGCCCTGCAGGCGCTCACGATCGCGCGCCTGTTCCAGCGCCGCGTCGCGTTCGCGCGCTTCGGTGACATCGCGGCATACGCCGCGCGCGGCGACGCGGACTCCCGACGCATCGACCACGGGGACCGACGAGATCACCAGGCACGCCGGCCCGCCGTCGGCCCGCGTCATCCACACCTCGACGTCCTCGAGCGGCACCTCGCACGGAGACGTCGAGGAACCCCTCGTGGACGAGGCCGAACTGGTTGTCTTCGAGCCGCCCGGCGGCCTCGCCGTTGACCGAGTGGACCTGGAGGTGGGCGCTGATATCGGACACGAATTCGTGCGCCGCGGCGCCATCGAGCCGCTCCTGCAGCTCGTCGAGACCCTCGACGTTGAGGAGCGTCATCTTATAGGGGTTATCCGGATCGCCCGACTGCATCGTCTCCAGCGTCAGGTCGGAGAACGACTGCTTGTCGAGCAACCCCGTCGCCTCGTCGCGGCTCACGTTCTCGCGAACCGCCGTCACCGGCGCGACGCGATGGGAGCTGAGCGCCAGGAAGAGGCGGTTGGCACGGTCCGGGAGGTAGGATCCGAACAGGGCCACACGCTGCTCGCGTCCGCCGGAGCCGGTCAGCCGAATGTTGATGGGGCCGAACCGATGCTGAGTCTCGGCGGTCGTGAAGGCGGCTTGGATCATGCGCCGGTCGGCCTTGGCGACCACGTCGAGAAAGCTCACGCCGATGATGGTTTCGGCCGACTTGCCGGAGAGCCAGTGAATGGCGCCTACGGCGTAGCTGACCTTGCGGTCGGCGTCGAGCTCGACCAGCGCGTCGGCGGCGGCGAACGAGAACGCCACGAAGCGATCGCGGTCTGTCCGCAGGCTGGTAACGATGGTGGCTTGGTCAACCATGATGTGTGCGGGTCGCGCTCACGTGGTTCGACCCCGATCGGCCAATCGGCCTCGCTCGGGGCGCCGGGGAGCGGCCGATACTCATACCTGTCGATCATCCATCTGGTTTTCGCCAACCTGAAGACGTGGCTGATCGGTATCCACCACGGCGTTAGCCACCAGCACCTACAAGCCTACCTCAACGAGTTCACCTTCCGCTTCAACAGGCGGTTCTACCCGTTCAACGCCTTCCGCTCATTGCTCGGCATCGCGGGCGACACCTCTGCTCCAACCTATGCCGAGCTTTACTCGGGAGAGTGGCGGCACCCTACATGTAGCGGTCATGGGTGTTAACCGGATAGGCAAGACTCATTCTAACATCTAATGCGCGGTATCGGTGACGCAAGGCGGGCGCGATCCCGATTTCCGGCTTGCCCCGGCTCCGCTGGGGCCGCAAACTCGCGCCATGCCCACGGCCAGTCGCGCGGCGCCTTCGGGCCAGGCGCTCGCCCATGTCGAGGTCTGGCTGTTCGACCTCGACAACACGCTCTACCCCGCCCATTGGGACCTTTTTGCGCAGATCGACGCCCGCATCAGCGCGTTCGCCGCCGCCGCCACCGGTGTCGAACCCGCCGCCGCCCGCGCCGTGCGGCGCGACTATTTCGGGCGCTACGGCAACACCCTGCGCGGCATGATGCTGCATCATGACACCGATCCGACGACCTTCCTCGACTATGTTCATGACATCGACCTTGGTCACATGCCGGTCGACGAGCGTTTGCACAGCGCCCTCGACAAGCTCCCGGGCCGCAAGCTCGTCTTTACCAGCGCCTCGACGGCGCACGCCGAACGCATCTTGGCGCGCCTCGGCGTGCGCTCCCACTTCGAAGCCGTTTTCGACATCGAAGCCGCAGACTACCTGGCAAAACCTTACCCCGAGACTTATCGGAGGCTAATTGAGCGCCACGACGTCGATCCTCGCGCCGCCGCCATGGTCGAGGACATCGCCCGCAACCTGGAGCCCGCGGCCGCGCTTGGAATGACGACGGTCTGGGTCGCGAACGACCGCGACAGCGCCAAGGAAGGCTCCGACGGCGCGCACGTGCACTACGTTGCCGACGACCTGGCGGCCTGGCTCGAGGCCCTGACGGGCGAGGAAGCGGCGGCCGAGCGCGGTTGACAGCGCGGCGCCCCGGATTATGGTCGCGCGAGTTTCGTGACAGGAGAAGCGGAGGGGCCAGCGATGCCGGCCGAGCAACTTGCGCCCGTGATCGAAGCCGCCTGGGACAGGCGCGACCAGGTCACCGCGAAGACGACGGGAGAGGTCCGCGACGCGGTGGCCGAGGCGCTCGAGGCCCTCGATTCGGGAACCGCGCGCGTGGCCGAGAGGGTGAGCGGGGTGTGGCGGGTCCATCAGTGGCTCAAGAAGGCCGTCATGCTGTCGTTTCGTCTCAACGACATGGCCACGATTCCCGGCGGCCCCGGCGCCAACACGCCGTGGTTCGACAAGGTGGCGTCGAAGTTCGCCAACTGGGACGAGGCGCGCTTCCGCGCCGCGGGCTTTCGCGCCGTGCCGAGCTGCGTGGTGCGCCATTCCGCCTACATCGCGCCCGGCGTCGTGCTCATGCCGAGCTTCGTCAACCTCGGCGCCTACGTCGATGCCGGAACCATGATCGATACCTGGGCGACCGTGGGAAGCTGCGCCCAGATCGGCAAGAACTGCCACATCTCAGGCGGCGCCGGCATCGGCGGCGTGCTCGAGCCGCTGCAGGCGGGGCCGGTCATCGTCGAGGACGACTGCTTCATCGGCGCGCGCTCCGAGGTCGCCGAGGGGGTGATCGTGGAAACCGGCGCGGTGCTCTCGATGGGCGTCTATATCGGCGCCTCGACCAAGATCGTCGACCGCACCAGCGGCGAGATCCACTACGGCCTGGTGCCGGCCTACTCGGTCGTCGTACCGGGCAGCCTCCCGGGCAAGCCGCTCGCCGACGGCAGCCCCGGCCCGAACCTTTACTGCGCGGTCATCGTCAAGCAGGTCGATGCCGGGACGCGCGCCAAGACCTCGGTCAACGAGCTGCTGCGCGACTAGGGGGTGCACTCATAGACCGAGGGTCCACTTACGGCCATTACGCTACCGAAGCTGCAGATTTAGCGACCTACAAGTATCGACCCCCAAATTCCATTCCTCCAGTGGTCGTTGAGCGCCTGGTTCGGGAACAGCTCCTAATCATAATATTTGAATTCGGTCAGAAAAAGCCTGATTGCGAGGAGCCACAACACAATAGCCAGGACCAGATATCCGAAGGTGCTCCCAATATACCGACAGAAAAATTGGTTTATGAAAGTCAATAGTGCCGATCATGAACCCAAGTGAAACGAATCCACTTATTCCAAATAATACAATCCTTACCTATCCGGTTTACACCCACACCCACTAGGGCTAGAATGGGCGCAACCCGGATATAGGGGAGCGCGCCATGGATGTTCTCGACCGCGCCGATCTCCCATTCCCGCATTCGCTACCCGAGTTCCAGCGACTTTTCCCCGATGATGCGGCCTGCGCCGCCTACCTGGAGAAAGCCCGCTGGGGAGACGGCTTTGCCTGCCCGCACTGCGGCACGGCGGGAGAGCCGTTCCACTTTGAAAACCGCCCTGGCGTCCTGCGCTGCCGCAAGTGCCGCCAGAACACCGGGCTGACGGTGGGAACAGTGATGGAGCGTAGCCACACTCCGCTGAACGTCTGGTTCTGGGCCGCTTATCTGGTCGCCAGTCAGACGCCCGGCATGTCCGCCGTGCAGTTTCAGCGGCAACTTGGTCTTTCGCGCTACGAGACGGCCTTTCAAATTCTCCACAAGCTCCGCTCGGGCATGGTGCGGCCCAACCAAGACAGGATCGGTGGACGGCGCTGGCCGGAGACATATCGGGTGCTGGCGCTCAAGGGGGCGGAAGTCGTGCTTCTCGGCTACAACACGCCAGCGAACATGCCGTGGGAGCCGATCTATAGCGACCTCACGGCCTTCCACAATCATCTGTGCATGCAGGCGGGCACCTATCAGAACGGTGCCTGGGTGGTGGGCGTGGCCAAGGCGGGCATCGAGGAAGGGCTGCGACCTGATCGGTGGCTCCATCATCGCCGCGCCGTCGGGCGAGATCGTCGCTCAGGCCGCCACCAAAGGGGACGAGCTGATCGCCGCCCGCTGCGATCTGGACCTCTGCGTGCGCGCACAGGACGCCATGTTCAATTTCGCCGTCCATCGGCGGATCGAGCACTACAAGATCATCACCGAACAGACGGGGGTCACCCCGCCGGAATAGGGCAAGGCCGAACGCGGTTGCGGCCACCGGGCCGCCCCGACAACTCCCCGTACCACGGCTCGCAAATCCAAATCGACACCCCGATTGGTCGGTGGTAGCTTCGTTTCACTATGGACGAAGAGCTTAGCAAGGCCCTGAGCCGGGTCTTCTCCGCCGATTCCGACCTCTACAAGAAGCGGGGATTCCAGCGCCGAATTGGCTTTGGCGAATGGCCCGCGCTCATCAATATCGATCTCGCGAACGCCTGGACGCGCCCCGGCAACGCGTTCAGTTGCGACGGCATGGACGTGATCATTCCGAGCGTCCAGAAGCTGCTGGCGGCGGCGCGCGCCAAGCGCATTCCCATCGTCTACACGACCACCGCCTATGCCGTCACCGAAGGGCCGAATACCGACATGGGCCTGTGGCATCTCAAGATTCCGCTGGCCGTCTTGAAGCTCGGCACCGAGGGCGTTGCCATCGACGAGCGCATCGCGCCGCAGGCCGGCGAGCATGTTATCGTCAAGAAGCGGGCCAGCGCCTTTCACGGCACCTATCTCGCCGGCTTCCTGAGGGCGGCCGGGGTGGATACGGTCATCATCACCGGTACGACCGTCAGCGCGTGCGTCCGCCACACGACCGAAGATGCGATCGCCGAGGGGTTCCGGCCGATTGTCGTCCGCGAGGCGGTGGGCGACCGGGTGGCCGGCGTCGTCGACTGGAACCTCTTCGACATTGACGCGAAGTTCGGCGACGTGGAGCCCCTCGAGCGGGTGCTCGACTACCTCGGTCAGGCCAAGGTGGAAACCGGTGCTTGAATCCGCGACGGCGCCGACTGCGCATGCACCGTTACAGGCGAACGGGGGCTTGACTTGATTCGGATGGGCGTGGATGTCGGGGGAACGTTCACCGACCTCGTACTCGTCAACGACGAGAAGGGGACGATAGACCTCAACAAGGTTCCCACCACCCCGGATGACCCCTCGATCGGTACCATTGGCGGGGCACTAGAGATCTGCGAGAGCGCCGGCGTCGCTCCCTCCGACGTGGAGCAGTTCTTCCACGGCACCACCATCGCGACCAACATCATCCTGCAACACGACGGAGCGAAGGCGGGGCTCATCACCACCGAGGGTTACCGGGACATCCTCCACATCGCCCGCCACAAGCGCCCTTACAACTTCAGCATCCAGCAGGATCTGCCCTGGCAGAAATATCCGTTGGTCAGGCGACGTTATCGCCTGACCGTCAAGGAGCGCATCATCGCTCCGGATGGCGAGGTGCTCGTTCCCCTTGACGAGGAGGGCGTGCGCGAGGCCATCCGTAAGCTCAAGCGCGCGGGCGTCGAGGCGGTCGCGGTCTGCTTCATGTTCTCCTTCCTCAATCCGGCCCACGAAAAGCGGGCCGGAGAGATCATCCGCGAGGAATGGCCCGAGGTGTTTCTGTCGCTCAGTCACGAGGTGATACCCCAGTACAGGGAATATGAGCGCTTCACCACGACCTGTCTCAATGCCTACGTCGGGCCGAAGACCGCGACCTACGTGGACAATTTGAACCGCGCCATGAAGCAGGAGCAGTTCCGTTCGGACCTGCATCTGATGCAGGCCAACGGGGGGGTTGCCACTGCTCAGGGCGCGACTCGCCGGCCCGTGACGCTGCTGATGTCGGGACCCGTCGCCGGGTTGATCGGAGGCATCTGGGCCAGCGGTCTGGCCGGGTACAAGAATGCGATCACCCTGGACGTGGGGGGGACCTCGGCCGACATCGGCGTGGCGCCCGACGGCCGGATGAGCATGAAGCATCTGCTCGACACGAAGATTGGTGACTACCAGGCCATGGTCCCCATGGTGGATATCGACACCATCGGCGCCGGAGGCGGCTCGATCGCCTATGTCGACAAGGGCGGCGTGTTTCGAGTCGGGCCGAGAAGCGCCGGGGCGCTACCCGGTCCCTGCTGTTATGACAGAGGGGGTGAGCTACCCACGTCGACCGATTGTAACGCCGTACTGGGGAGGCTCAATCCGGACAACTTCCTCGGCGGCAAGATGGGGCTCCGGTTCGACCTGTCGCGCCAGGGTATCGAGAAACACCTGTGCGCCCAACTCGCCATGTCGGTGGAGGAGGCGGCGCTCGGGGCGATCAAGATCCTCAACCACGGCATGATCCAGTCGATCGAGATGAACAGCGTGCGCAAGGGGTACGACCCGCGCGAGTTCGCCCTGGTGGCGTTTGGCGGGGCCGGGCCCCTACAGGCCTGCGAGGTGGCGTTGGAACTAGCGATTCCCTTGGTGATCGTGCCACCTAGTCCGGGCCTTACGTCCGCCCTCGGCCTGCTGGCCACCGATCTGTCCTACGATTTCAGCCGCACCCAGCTGCAGCTCCTGAGCAAACCGGACCTCGGCCCAATCGCCGAGGACTACGCGCAGCTCGAGCAGCTGGCCGCGAGGCAGCTGGACAGCGACAACACCGGACGACAGGACCGGATGTTCCTGAGGGTCGCGGAGTGCCGCTATCACGGGCAGGGATACGAGCTGCGGGTCGACGCCCCCGCCGGTAACGTGGACGCTGGTTTTATCGAACAGTTGATTGCGGAGTTCCACCGCACGCATGAACGTGAATATGGCCGGCATTTCGAGGACAAGGACGTCGAGCTGGTGAACATCCGGGTGATCGGCCTCGGCAAGATCCCGGAGCTTCGTACCGCGGAGCTACCGGCGGGCTCGCGCGAACCGGACGCCGATGCGTTGACGGCGCGTCGCAGCGTCGTTTTTGATGACGGCGGGCGCCCCGCGAGTGTCTCCACACCTATCTACGACCGGCGGCGTCTGAAGAGGGGCAATGTGATCCAGGGGCCCGCCATCGTCGAGCAAGCGGACACCACGACCCTCATTTTGCCGGAGCTGCTTGCGGAGGTAGACTCTCACGGCAACCTTCTCATCAAACTGCACTAACGGGGCCCGGCGATGAATGACGCGCCAAGTACGACGGGACCAACAACCGTCCCCGCCGTCGTCAAGGCACTCCGCGACGCCTACGGCGACGGTTGGAGTTTCGACATTATCAACCACCACCTGCGTGGCGACGGCGTGGAAGTGGAAGGCGAGCTGCGGGCGGACGGCGCCCAGGTGCGAAAATCGGGAACGGCCAACGGGCGCGGTGGTCTGTCGCTGGGCGAGCAGCTCGAGGTCGCCTCCGACGACAGCCTCCTCCAGTGCGCAATGACGCTCGTCGATACCGGGCGGGGCGCCGCGCCGCCGGACACGGTCCGGCCGCGACCGGGGCTACCGGCCACAACGGACGCTCCGGTAGCCTCCCCGCCCGAGGCAACGGAACCGGCGGCGGAGGCTCTGCGGCCGGCGCCCGCGCCCCAGCTGCCAGCGTTGCGACAGGCCGACTCCGAGCCAGTTTCGACCGCGGTGGCGCTGACTGGCCGTCCGGCGCCATCGAAGATTACCGACTTTTCATATCAGGACCTCGACCCAGTCACGCTTCGCGTGGTGGGCGGCGCCTTCAACGCCATCGCCAAGGAGATGGCCCACGTCCTTTACCGAATGTCCTACTCGAGCATCATTCGCGAGTCGGAGGACCTGGGTTGCGGCATTTTCGACATGGAAGGGAATGAGCTCTGCGAGAGCGAGAGCACGCCGATGCACATCGGTTCTCTTCCCTGGTACATCAGAGGCATCCTGAAACGGTTGGCCGGCAACATCCACGAGGGCGACGTCATCATCCACAACCACCCCTATTACGGCGCCTCGCATACGCCCGACGTGGCCGTGATCGTGCCCATCGTTCATGACGGCGGGCTATTGGGGTTCTCCGCCTGCACCGCGCACCTGCTCGACATGGGCGGCGCCGCCCCCGGCATCAATGTCGACGTGGTCGACGTCTACGCCGAGTCCAAGCTCTTCAACGCCATCAAGTTGTACGACCGCGGAACCCGTAACGAGGAGGTCTGGCAACTCCTCAAGGACAACGTGCGCACCCCCGACATGGATACCTCGGATATCGAGGCGATGATCGCGGCGGTGGAAATCGGACGCGAGCGTTTTCTGCGGCTCGTCGGGAAATACGGCGCGGACACCGTCATGGGCACGGCAAACTATTGGATGGACTACTCGGAAAGAATGCTGCGCGCCGAGATCGAAAAGGTTCCCGACGGTGAGTACCACTCCGAGGGCTGGCTGGATGACGACGGGAAAAACCGCGATACGCCGCTGAAGGTCAACGTCACCGTGCGTGTCAAGGGCAGCGACATCACCATCGACCTCACCGGGTCGGCGGCCGAGGTGGAGACCGGCTTCAACGTGCCCTTCGAGGGCAGTCTCGTGGTCGCTTGCAACTACATCGTTCGTACCCTAATGCTGGACGAAGTGACCTTCGAGGAGTTCATCCCGCAAAACGAGGGCATCTTCCGCCCGGTCAACGTCATTGCCCCCAAGGGCACGATCTTCAATCCAAACTTTCCGCGCGCCTGCTTTTCACGCTTCGCCCAGATTCAGAGGGTGCTGGACTGCGTCATTCACGCGCTGTCGCCGGTCATCCCGGAAAGGGCGACCGGGGGCAATTCCGCGTCGCTCTATTTCATCTCCTACAGCGGGTTCATTCCCGAGAAACAGCAATACTGGGTTTATCTGGAGGTCGACGAGGGGAGTTACGGCGGCCGACACGGCAAGGACGGCATGGACAGCGTCGACAACCTTATGGCCAACACGCGCAACAATCCGGTCGAAGAGCTCGACATGCACTATCCGATCCGCAACGAGCGCTACGAGTTGCGGCCCGATCCTCCGGCCGCCGGCCAGTGGCGCGGCGGCATCGGCATCGTGCGCGAGAACCGGTTCCTCGCACCGGGTTACATCTCGTGTGAGGCGGACCGCCACCTGGAAAAGCCGCACGGCGTCTTCGGTGGGACGGAAGGCCACACGGGCAAGCTCGTTAAGAACCCGGGCACGGCAGAAGAGCAGAACTGGCCCTCCAAGGTCACCGGATATAAGATGGAAGCTGGCGATCTGATCCAAATCACGGCGCCCTCCGGCGGTGGCTACGGCGATCCTAAAGCGCGTGATCCGGCGATGGTGCTGGGCGATTATCTGGACGACTACATAACAATAGAGATCGCCCGAGATGTTTACGGAGTCGCCATCGATCCGGTCGCTGACACCCTGAATTCGGAGGAGACCCAGCGATTGCGGTCTCGCTAGCGCGCATGCGGGCGCTGGCACGTGTCGCCGGCTGTTTTCGGCGGACCGTGCGGCTGCGCCGCGCCGCCGCAATCGTGGGATCGCAGGGCCGCGTTCACATGAGCCCCCGGGTACAAGGTGGATAGCAGATCGGTTGCCTTCCTCGAGGTCATGATCGCCATCGCGGCGGTTGCCGTCGCGGCCTTCCTCGTTTTCCTCGTTACTCGTTACCTAGGCCGATCACAGCAGCCGGAGGCCGGCAGACCGGTCGGCGGATACACGCCACAATGGTACGAGCTCCTATTGGCGGCGATCCTGCTCCTGGTCGTCGTCCTGCTGGCGCTCTGGCAGTTCCTTCCGGGCGTGCAAGAGCAGCTGGCGGCAACGGATTGGCGGACGGGCCGGCGATCGGTCGTCTTCATCGTTGCAATGTCGGTCGTCGGCGCGGTCGGGCTCGCGGCCTTCGTTGTCTTTCTTTTCGCCCGCCTGCCTCGGCAGCCGCGAGCGGTAGCGGCGGCAGACGGCGAAACCCCGGCCACGCCGTCGGAATTCGAGACTCCTGCCGGAGCGCGCCTCTTGGGACTACTGGCCCTGGGGCTCGCCTTCCTGCTGCTCAACTGGATCTACGTCCCGAGGGCGCAGCAGTACGCGCTGATGCTCCATCTAATCTATCCGGCCAGCGTGGCGGTCGGCGTGGTGCTGCTGTTCGACAAGGCGACCCGCGCCTGGAGCATGAAGAGCGCCGGCGAGACGGTGCGCGAATGGCTATTCTGCGACGGCATCGTCTTTCTGCTTCTACTTGGGTTCCTCAACCTGTTGCAGGTCACCGAGAGCGATCAATATGCGTCGCTCTTTTGGGATTTTCTCCACGTCGTTCTTTTCTTCTTTACGTTCTGGATACTGGACCGGAAGCTCACGCGGTTTCGCTTCCTTGTGGCGTACGGCTACTTGATGGTGTTGCCCCTCTTATTGCTGATATCGAGATGGGTACAAGAGGTGCCCCAAGCGGAAGAGCTGTCCTGGTGGCGCAGCATATGGCCGTTCTTCTTCTTGTCGGGAGTCTTTTTTGTTCTTGAGGCCATCGCCCTAATCGCCGTCAATCGGGCGGAAAAACAGCTCGTTCCGGCGGTTAAGGACGCCGTATTTCTGGTTCTCTACGGTGTCCTTCTTATTGTCGCGGCTGCGGAAACGGCCGCGTGAGTGGACCCCGCCGGGCGCGCGCGAATAGAGCCTGAGAGTCGTCGAGGCGGGGCTTGCCCTCGGCGAGAGCAATCGGATATAAGGCTGTGGGAGCTTTTATTGCCCTTTGACCCGTACCCTACCCTGAAGAACCACGAGCTGGTGGGCCAATGACTGGGTGGCAATGGTTTTGGACGCTCGTGGGCTTCCTGCTTTTCATTGTTGTCTTGATGTTTCTCTATTTTTACGAGCCCTTTGAGGACTTGTTCAAGCTGGTCGTCTATGGAATAAGGTTCGAGAATGCGATCTTCTGGGTCGCGTTGATCATCGGCATCATCGGGTTTTGTACCTATCACTGGCACGCCTACCGCGTCCACATCGTGCAGCAGCGCAGCATCGAATCCATGGTGCTGAGTTCGCTACGGGGCTCCACCTTCGTCGCGATCCTACTGAGTGGCGGCGCGACACTGCAGGCGGTTCAAATCCTCTGCGTCCATCTTCTGCGGCAGGAGTACGCCCTCGATGCGGGGTTCGGCGAGCGCCTTGGCGCCGTCGCCGCGCTGGTGATCCTGACCGGCGTGTTTTGCATCATTTTTTGGCTGCTTAAGATCATCCGTCCCGCCACGCAGCAACCCTGAGCCCGCCGCTCAGGCGGCGCGCGATGGCCCGCTGGTGTCCCACCGCGAGTCGGCCGGCGGCGCACCCATACCCGGTGCGGCGGCGTACATGCCGCCGTAGGGCCCTCGCTTGACGAACATGCCGTCTCCCGGTCGACCCAAATACTCGCCTTTGTCGATGATGACCTTGCCGCGGCTCAGCACGGTCTCCGTGTAGCCCTTGACCTTAAAGCCCTCGTAGGCGCTGTAATCGATGTTCATGTGGTGGGTGGCCGCATTGTAATAGCTGATCGTCTCCTCGCGGTCGGGATCGAAGATCACGATATCGGCGTCGCTGCCGACGGCCAGTGTTCCCTTCTTCGGGAAGAGGCCGAAGATCTTGGCCGGGGCGGTCGAGGTGAGCTCGACGAAGCGATTGAGGCCGATGCGGCCGGCTCCGACGCCATGGTGATAGATGAGGCTCATCCGGTTTTCGATGCCCGGGCCGCCATTCGGGATCTTGCTGAAATCGTCGCGCCCGAGCTCCTTCTGCTCGCGTAGGCAGAACGGACAATGGTCGGTCGAAATGACGTTGAGGGCGTTGCCGCGCAGACCCCGCCATAGTTCGTCCTGGTTCCACTTTTCTCGCAGCGGCGGGGTCAGCACGTACTTGGCACCGTCGAATCCCGGCTCGTCATAGGCGCCGACGTCGAGCAGGAGGTATTGCGGGCAGGTCTCGCCGTGGGCCATGACCCCGCGGGCCTGGGCTTGGCGAAGCTCATGGAGCGAATCGTGGCAACTCATGTGCACGATGTAGACGGGCGAGCGCGCGACCTCGGCGATGGCGAGCGCCCGGTGCGTTCCCTCGGCCTCGAGACGGGTCGGCCGGGTCAAGGCGTGATATTTGGGTTCGATGTGGCCTTCGGCGAGAGCGATCTTGACGAGCTCGTCGATGACGATTCCATTCTCGGCGTGCATGCACACGAGGGTTCCGTCCTCACCGGCCTTGCGCATCGTGCGGAAGATGGTGCCGTCGTCGGACAGCATGGCACCGGGATAGGCCATGAACAGCTTGTAGCTAGTGATTCCCTCGTCCGCGAGACGCCTCATTTCTGGCGTACGATGGGTCGGCATGTCGGTGATGATCATGTGAAAGCCATAATCGATGGCGGTCTTGCCGGCGGCCTTCTCGTGCCATTTCTCGAGCGCCTCCAGCGTCGAGGTACCCTTCAACTGCACGGCGAAATCCACGAGGCACGTGGTTCCGCCAAAGGCCGCGGCGCGCGTCCCGGTCTCGAAGTCGTCGGAGGTCGTGGTTCCGCCGAACGGTAGGTCGAGATGGGTGTGCGGGTCGACCCCGCCGGGAATGACGAGCTTCCCCGAGGCGTCGATCACCCGATCCGCTTCGATGTTCAGGTTCTTCCCGATCACGGTAACCGTGGAGCCGTTGACAAAAATATCGGCGTGGTAGTCATCGACGGCGGTCACAATACGGCCGTTCTTGATCAATACGGTCACGACATCCTCCCGGGCAGTCTCGGCCTCGATCTAGCGCTCGACCGGCGGCCAGTATGCGCGCGGCTATCGCGGCGAGGCAAAGGCTTTGACGGCTGCGCTGCTGGCGCCGGCGATGATGTTTGGATGGACTCTTGGAGGCGGCTTCCCTAGGATTTATTCAAGCTTCAACGGGCGTCTCTACAGGAACCCACGTTGTCAACGGGAGGAGAGAATCGATGGCCGAGCATAAAGCGAAATCAGGCCAGACTCATCGAAAGAAGCGCGCCCCCAAAAAGGGCGTAAGTCGTCGCGAGTTTATCGGCACCACTGCCACCGCGGTTGCGGCAGGGGCGCTCGTCAGCGGTTTCCCGCATATCGCCCAAGGGGCTGAAACGGTACGCACCGTTGGCCTCGCCGTCAGCATCATCAATGAGATCCAGAGCCAAGCCTCGAAGGATCTTGGCTTCGCCGTTCGCGGCCAGGCGCTGGTTTACGGCCCCTTTGTGGCCAAATTGCTGAACCAGAACGACCAGTATGATGTGGCCGAGGGCTACTACAACGATATGGACTTTATGATTCCAGCCAAGGTGTGGCAGCCCATTGACACACGGCGGATCAAGGAGTGGGACAACGTCACCAACCTGTCAAAGACCGGTAAGCTGACCCCCAGCTCGAACCTCGGGCAGGGCGACGCCCCGTTCCGCCACCTTTGGCTCGACGAGGACGGTAATCGGGTGCAGGGACCGTCGCGTTACGTATCCATGGTCCCGGCCTGGCACAACGCGGATTCGATTGGCTACAACCCCGATGAGACCGGGCGGAAAATCGAATCCTGGGCCGAGTTGTTCAGCCCGGATTTCAAGGGTCGCGTAGCGCTCTTGAACGTACCCCAGATCGGTGTCATGGACGCGGCCATGGGGATCGAGGCGCTGGGCCTGCGCACATTTGGCGACAAGGGCAACATGACCAAGGAGGAGATCGATTTCATGGCCGATTTCCTGATCAAGAAGAAAAAGGAGGGTCACTTCCGGGCATTCTGGGAGAGCTTCGGCCAATCGGTCAACCTGATGGTGAGCGGCGAGGTGGCTCTTGAAAGCATGTGGTCTCCGGCGGTGACGGCCATCAAGGCGGAGGGCGTAAAATGCATCTACGCCTCGCCGAAAGAAGGCATGCGCGGCTGGCATGGCGGCTTGGCCATTTCCGCCAAGGCCACGGGTGCGAAGCTCGACGCGGCATACGAATACATCAACTGGTGGCTGAGCGGCTGGCCGGGCGCCTTTGTGGCCCGTCAGGCGTACTACATGTCGGTGCTGGATCCAGTGAGGAAGAACTTGGAACCCGAGGAGTGGGATTACTGGTACGACGGGAAACCCGCCGCCAAAGAACTGTCCGATCCGTTCGGGACCGTCATTGTGCCCAAGGGAGAAATCCGCGATGGCGGCTCCTACCAGGACCGCTTCAGCAATATCGCCGTGTGGAACTCGTTGATGGACGAGAACGATTATCTGGTAAAGCGCTGGACGGAGTTTCTGGCGGCCTGATCCGATGTTTGTTGCCGGACCGATGGCCCGGTAGTCGTGGCGGGTGCGGGCGGCTTCGGCCGCGCCCGCCTAGAGAACCGGTGGCGTCCCCAGGGATCTGCCGTCTCCCCAAGGACCGGGCAAATCCCACCGGTTTGCCCGGTCCTAGTCCTTCCGTGCCTTTTGAATCTTGACTGGTATGCAGCAAGCCGAGCATGCGCACCACTCAGGGCTGATCGGCAGCCAGCCGACGGCGCCGGAAACAGAGGCCCGGGCCGCGAAAACCTGGCGACAGGCTGGGTTCCCCGTGGGCTGGCTGATTACGCCCGCCGTCGTCTGGCTGCTGCTGTTCCTGGTTGTGCCCTTGGCCAGCATCGTTGTTTTCAGCTTTTGGAAGTCCACGGGCCACGGCATGGAGCCCGATCTGACCCTCCGCCACTACGCGGACTACTTCACCGTCGAGGGATTCCTCGATCCCTCCTCCGTTGGGTTTCTGACCCCAGGCATCTTTGTCCGGACTCTCTGGACGACTTTCAAATTCACCATTGTCGTGATGCTCTTCTGTCTGCTGTTTGGATACCCGATCGCCTATTTCCTCGCCATGCAGGTGAAGAGCTTCAAGTGGCAGATCACGCTGTTTCTGTTTTGCATGGTGCCGTTCTGGACCAGCTACCTGATCCGCGCCGTGGCCTGGCTGCCCATGCTGGGGCGGCGCGGCCTGCTCAACAGGGCCTTGCTCGACATGGGCATCATCGACAAGCCCGTCGAGTTCCTGCTGTATTCGCAGTTCAGTTACACGATGGCGTTGGTGCAGCTCTACGTTGTGCTGTGCGTCGGACCCATCTTTTTCTCGCTGGCGAAAATCGAAAAGACGATCCTCGAGGCGGCGCGCGATATGGGCGCCAAACCGTTCCAGATTTTCCGCGAGATCATCGGCCCGCTCTCACTCCCGGGGGTGGCCATCGGAATGATCTTCATCTTCGTGCTGATCATGGGGGAGTTCGCGACCGCGGTTGTGGTGTACGGCGGAAAAACCAGCACAGCGGGGACGGTGATCCTGAACTATTACGGTATAGCGAACTATCCCTTCGCCGCGGTAAACGCCCTCATGCTGATGCTCGCCATGATGATCGGCGTGGTCATCATCCTGAGGCTGGTCGACATTCGCAAGGAGCTTTGAGGTGGCTCGCTCGACCCCGGAAAGGAGAAAGAAGGCCTGGATCAAGACCGGTTTCAGCGCCTACTACATCCTGTTCCTCCTCTTCATCTATGGGCCGATGATCGCCATGTTCATCCTTTCGTTCCAGGGGCGCCGAGGGGGCGTGAGCTTTCCCATGCGCGGCGTCAGCCTGTACTGGTGGAACAAGCTGATTGAGCCCTCGGTGGTCGGCGACATGCAGGGGGCGTTGCTGCGCTCGTTGATTCTGGCGCTGATCGTGATGGTCGTCACCGCCCTGTTCTCCACCATGTTGGCGATGGCATTTCGCAAACCGTTCCCAGGCTCGGGCCTCTTGTTCTACACGATCTTGGCGGGCCTCATGGTGCCGGGGATCCTGCTCAGTCTCGGGCTCGCGACCCTGCTGAAGCAGGTGGCGATTGCACCGGCGTGGTGGTCCTCGGGTTTGGGCGTCCACGTGGTGTGGACGCTGCCGTTCGGGTTCCTGGTCATGATGGCGGTTTTCAACCGCTTCGATGAGAGTGTCGAGGAGGCGGCCCGCGACATGGGCGCCAGCGAATGGACCGTGTTCAGGGAGGTGACGCTGCCGCTGATTATGCCTGGCATCGTGGCGGCTGCTCTCTTTGGCTTTACGCTTTCCTACGACGAGTTCGCGCGCACGACTCTGCTCTCGGGCCAGTACAACACACTGCCGCTCGACATCAACGCCGCCACGGCCCAGCGCATCCGGCCGACGCTGTTTGCGCTCGGCACCGCCTCGACGCTTTTTTCGTTGTCCATGATCGCTCTGTTCGTCGCGATCTACACCATCCTCTATCGCCGCTCGCGATAGCGATCGAGGTTCCTAGTCGAGCAGCACCCCCGCATCGGCCGCCCAGCAGATGGTTTCGCGGTCCCCCATGTTGTAGTCGCGATCCGACGCGCTACGGTGCTGCTCGACGTGGACGAAAATCCTGGGCGCGATCTCGAAAACGTCGGTCTCCAGCGAGCCCATGAATTCGGTGGTGACGTACTCGCCTTCGATCCGATTGGCCATGGCCGGTTGTTCGCCCGTGTGCATGCGGTCGGCTCGCACCGAGAAGTACGCTTCCTTGCCGATCGGCACCTGGCGCATGTGCTCGGGGATTCTCACGTAGAACAAGTGGCCATTGGTTTCCACGAACACGATGGAACCGCTGCGCGATCGGACGGTCCCCTGGAACAAGTTGTTGTTGCCGACGAATTCGGCCACGAACTTGGTTCGCGGGTGCTCGTAGATTTCCCGCGACGTGCCGATCTGCTGAATCACGGCATCGCTCATTACGATCACCTTGTCCGCCATGGACAACGCTTCCTGCTGGGAGTGGGTGACCATGATGAAGGTGATTCCCAGCTCGCGCTGAATCTTCTTGAGCTCGACCATCATGGCTTGGCGCAGGCTGTAGTCGAGAGAGCCGAGCGGCTCATCGAGTAGAAGTACGGTCGGTCTGGCGATCAAAGCCCTGCCCAGGGCGACGCGCTGCTGTTGCCCTCCGCTCAGATCACGGGGATAGCGGTTGGCGAGCTCGGCGAGGCTCACCAATTCGAGCATCTCCCACACGTGGCGCGCGCGCTCGTCTTTCGGCAGCCCCTTGGTCTTGAGACTGAACTCAACATTCTGCAGCACCGTGCGGTGCGGGAAGAGCGCGAAGCTCTGAAACATCATCGCGGTGTCGCGCTGCGACGGCGGCAGGTCCGTCACGTCTTGCTCGGAGATGTAGATGCGTCCCGCGGTCACCTCTTCGAGCCCGCCGATCAGGCGCAGCATGGTGGTCTTGCCGCAGCCGCTCGGCCCGAGCATGGCTACGAACTCGCCGTGCTCGATCTCGGCATTGA
This sequence comes from Alphaproteobacteria bacterium, assembly GCA_965261735.1. Lineage (GTDB taxonomy): Bacteria > Pseudomonadota > Alphaproteobacteria > SHVV01 > SHVV01. The sequence continues at coordinate 1,221,630 of OZ253470.1, read as the reverse complement.
AGTCGATCACGGCACGAACGTCGCCCACGAAGGTCTTGTCCACGCCTTTCAGAACGACGTCGTGCTGCGTCATGCCCTGTCCCGAGCGCCGGCTCAGTCCGCCGACTTTGCCGCGGCTCTTATAAGCGCCCACACCTTGTCAAAGGAAAGGTCGTCGAATTGCCCCTGTTCGTTCATCTCCTTGAGAAGGCCGACCGCTTTCGCCTGGCCGTCATCCCCGCCGGCCTTTTCCTGCAAAATGGTCACGGCTTCCGCGAAGGGGATCTCCTTGTCTTTGCGCGTACGCAAGCTCTTCTGGACCAGCTTGCTCAAGTCCTCGATGGAATGCTTGAAATCGCTGGTCCCGTACGGCTTGCCGAAAAGACCCCTGAGGCCGTTGTCCTTGAATCGCCCGCGCAAGCCCTCGGGTAAGGACTGCGCCACCCCCTCCAGAACCTCGCCGAGCGCGAACCCAGAGGTAAACATGCTGCGAATGGTATCGACGGTGCCATTCTCGCCGCCATACATGCGGATTTGCGCACCCTGCAGGGCGCTCCCCATGGCCTTGGCCTGATCGATGTGGATGTCGCGCTCGGCCTCGATACGCATCTTTGCCAATTCCAGGAAGGCCCCGGACTCGTTGTACTTCTTCAGCGCGACCGCCTTGGCTTCAAGGCCTGAAGCCTCGGCCTCGAGCATGCGCCGGGCGTTGGCGGCACGCAGCGCTTCGATCTCCATTTCGGCCCGGCCTGTGGCCCCCGCCTCCTTCTCGATCCCCTCGGCGGTAATCTTCTGGGCCTCGCTCGTAGCGCGAGCTCTGATGAGCGTCGCATCGGATTCCTGCTCAGCCGACAGCTTCCGCGTCTCGGCTTGAGCCAGCATGTGCATGCGGTTGATCTGGGCCTTATTTTCCTCGTCGATCCGACGGCTTTCAGCCAACCTTTCGGCTTCGACGCGTTCGATGTTCTTGGTGCGCTCGGCGTCGGCGAGGAGGCTCACCGATTCCACGTTGTGCTGGGCCCGCTCCCTCTTTGCGGAGGCCTCCAGGCGCTTGATCTCCGCTTCCTCCAGCTGCCGAGTTTTTTCGGCCAACGCGATCTCGCGGTCGCGTTCCTCCTTTTCGCGCGCCAGAAAGCGACCGATATCCGCTATTTCGCGCTCCTGTTCCTTGCCAATGAGCGTGATCTCGCGGGCTCGTTCCTCGAGCTCGACCGCCAGGGCCTGCCTCACCTCGGCACGTCGCAGCTCTTCCTCCTTGGCGACAAGGGCGAGCTGGCGGTCGCGATCTTCCTGTTCGCCCGCCAACTTGCGGCGGATTTCCGCCTGTTCGAGCTCCTGCGACTTGGCGACCAGCGCGATCTCACGGTCCCTTTCCTCCTGCTCGCGGGCCAGGGCACGGCGCACCTCGGCGGCCTCGCGTGTTTTCATGGTTTCGATAATTCCGGCTTCCTTGTGGATTTCGGCGGCCTCGACCGCCCGCGCCTTGTTGATCTCTTCTTCTTCGACTTGCCAACGCTGCTCGAGGATGAAGCGCTGTTGTTCGCTGAGTACGCGCGCCTTTTCGTTGGACACCTCTTGCTCCTGGCGGGCTTCGGCGAACGCCTCGTCCTTGTCCAGGTCAAGCGTGCTGAGGCGGGTCTGGAGGCTACGCCTGCGCATGGATATGGCGGCCTCCTCACCAGCCTGATGGCGCCGATCGCGTGCCGCCTCCTCCTCGGCCATAACCGCCGTGGCACGCTGAATCTCAGTCTGCTGGCGTTCCTGATCCGTGGCGATGAGCTCGATTTCGCTGTTTTTCGCGGCCCGATCGCGTGCCAGCGCTCGCTCGATATCGGCCAATTCCTCCTGCTTCGCCTTGGCGATCAAGGCGATTTGGCGATCTTTCTCAGCCTGCTCGAGAGCTAGATTGCGTGCGATGTTGGCCAGCTCTTCTTCCCTCGCCTTGGCGATAATCGCAATCTCCCGGTCCTTGCGCTCCTGCTCTAGTGCCAACTCTTTTTGGATCTCGGAAGCCTCGCGCTTCTTCGCCTCTTCGGTGATGATCAGATCGCGATCGGTCCGCATGCGCTCCAGCGCTTTCTCGTTCTCGATCTCCTTTTCCTCGACGGCTTTGCGCTGGTCGAGAACGTAGATCTGCTTTTGGCCGAGCTGAAGCGCCTGCTCGTTGGATACTGCCTTGTCCTGGCCCGCCCGGGCGACGGCCTCCTGCCGTTCGATTTCGAGGAGCTCGAGTTGCGTGTCCAGGTCCTTCTGGCGGATGGACACGGTCGTGCGCTTCTCGGTGTCGTGGACCTCTCTACGGGCATCGGAAGTGATTTCCGTGATGATCTTGAGCCCCTCGGCGTCGAACACGTTGTCGGTCTTGAAGTACTCCTTTGGCGTTTGCTCCATGGTGACGATCGTCACTTCCTCAAGCGTGAGGCCATTGGCCTCAAAGCTCTCCGTCACACTAGCTTTGATTTCGCGGGCAAAGGCGTCCCGGTTTTCGTGCAGCTCGCTAAGGGTCTTGGTCGCCGCGTAGCTCCTGAGCGCGCTGACGACCTTGGCCTCGAGCAGGTTGCGTACCTTCTCGGCGTCGAATGTCTTCTCGCCCAAACTCCGGCTCGCCGTGAGAATGGCCTCGGGCGTGTGGCCGACATGGGCGTAGAGCTCGGCGCCGACGTCGATGCGGATCTTGTCGGCTGTGAGAACGCCCTGCTCACGGGCGCGGCTTACGATGAGTTTGATCGTCTCCAGGGAAACCCAAGTGACCTCGTGGAAAACCGGAAACACCAGAGCGCCCCGGCCCAGGCATACCTTGGTGCCCAGGAAACCGGTGCGGATGAATGCCATGTTGGTGGGCGAACGCTTGTAAATCCAGATTGAGACGACATACAGGATGGCGATGACAATGATCGCGAAGATGAGGATTGGGATCGCTATGTCGAGCATCGTATAGCCCCCGCTGTTGCGATGGGTCGGCGTTGCCTCCAGGGATGGAATAGGTAGCCGCCTATCCGTCTAACGCATGGTTCCTTGCGCCGGCCTCATGCATGACCCGATGGCTGCGCACCAAAATCGAACACCGGGAGGGTCCCTCGATTCCCTTTCAGCTTCTCGCGCAACTCCTGGGTCGCCCGGTCGTCAATGGTGAGCCCGACGCTGCCGATGACCACGCCGTACCGTTCCTGGGCGGCGCCCACGGTCAAGAGACCGCGCACCACGTCGCCGCGCACCTTTGCCGGCTCGCGTTCCAATGGGTCGCCCCAGCCGCCGCCGCCGGCGGTGCGGAAGATGATCCTGTCGCCCCCGCGCACTCTTACGTTGTCCACCTTCGAGGGCAACGGCTCCCTGGACCCGTCCTCTTTCTCCAGCCATTTTTCCGAGCAAGCGCCCGGTTGTCCTCCGAGAATCCCCCACGGCTGGGTGAGATGGCGGTCATCGTGGATGGAGATCTCGCCGTTCTCCAACAACAAGTAAACCTTTTCGACGCCGTTGCCGCCGCGGTGCCTCCCAGCGCCGCCGGTGTCGGCTAGCGTGGTGTAGTTTTCGATGATCATCGGATAGTAGGTTTCGAGGTATTCGGTGGGAATATTCTCGAATAGCGGCCACCACGAGTGGCCATCCATGCCGTCGCCTACCGGGCGGCCGGGAATCCCGCCAAACAGTATCTCCATGAGCTGGAACGGGCGGCCATCGCCGTCAACGCCCGAGTACAGGAAGTGAGGGCTTGAGCCATAGCCGGCGGCAGTGGCCATTTCCGGCGCGTTTTTACTCAGCGCGCCGCCGAGGACGTCGAACTGGCGGGCGAGGGCGTGCGTGCGGCAGCCCAGCGCTGCCGGGAACTCCGGGTGCACGAGCGACCCTTTGGGTAGGGTCACGTGAATGAGGTCGTAGAATCCGTCGTTGAAGAGAATCTGGGGGTCGAACACCATGATCATGTAGACCCCGATGAACATCTTGAACATGCCCTCGTTGAGGAAGAAATTGATCGGACCCGGCGCCTGATCTGAGGTCCCCGTCCAATCGAAGAAGGCCTCGTCGCCCTCGCGCCACACGGTCAGTTTCATCTTGAAGGGGCCGTTGCCGCAGCCGTCATCATCTACGTAGTCTTCGAACGACTGAGGCTCATTGGGCAGGTTCTGAACGATGAGCTGCCGCATCGCGCGGTTGGTACGCTCAAGCAGGGCCTCACACGCCTGAATGTAGGTGTCCTTACCGAAGCGGTCGCAGATCTGGATCACCCGCTTCTCGCCGGCACGGCAGCCGGCGATGATAGCCATGAGGTCGCTGTAGTTCATTTCGGGCGTGCGCGTGTTGTTCATGATGATGCCGAGCGCCGCCTTGTTGATCTCGCCCTTCGCGTAGATCTTGATCGGCGGGATGCGGATTCCCTCGCCGAAGATCGACGTGGCGGCGGTCGGCATGCTGCCGGGCACCCAGCCGCCGACGTCCATCATGTGGCCGAACATGGAGCTGAAGCCGACAAGTTCGTTGCCGTGAAAGATCGGCACGAGCACGAGCCAATCGTTGATATGGCTGATGGCGCCGCCGCATTTGAAGGGATCGTTATTGAGAATGACGTCGCCCGGATCAACCTGCATGTTCTGCTCGCGCAGCATCTCGGCGACGTAGGAGCCGAACTGGCCGACGATCATCCGCCCCTTGGGGTCGGTGATCATGGGAAACTCGTCGTGTTGCTCGCGGATCACGGGTGACATGGCGGAGCGGAAGAGTACGGCGTCCATCTCGTGCCGGGCGTTGCGCAGCGCGTTTTCGATGAGATCCAGGGTGATCGTGTCCAGCGCACGGCTAGTGGGGGCGGCGAGGCTGGGCACGGCGGCATCGGGCTGGGCTCCCGCGGCCGGCGCCTCTTGCGGTCGGGCGGCGGGGCCTCCGGCCTCTGCCTCCGGCAGCCCCTCTCGCGGCCCGAACAGGGCCGCACACTTCTTGAGCGCCTCGTCGGTCGCCCTTTGCAGAGCGGCACCCTGATCGCCGTTGATCCGTGCCGCACCGAACTGCATTTTTGAAACCCCGTCCACCACGAGCTTGCACAGCACCGTGACCGAGCCGCCTTCGGTCTTGTGTTCGACGACCTCGGATGACCAACCCTCGCCAAACCGCCCGTCGAGGAGTGCCGTACTATCGTCGCCGTCGACGACCGCCCGGACCCCTAGGCTAGCCGAGACAAGATCCTCTGCCGTGGCCGGCCGATGGGTCACGCTCACCAGGCCCGTGTCCCTCATCTGGGCCGCGAAGACACTGTCGAACTGCGCCTTGTTGGCCTTCAGCAAGTCGTCCAGCGAGACCGATCTGCGCGGCGGGTTCAGGTCAGTCATGGTTCACCTCATGCCGAAGGACTCGCGCCCTGCGGATAAATCAAGATGTTCAGATACGCGTCCACCTCTCCGCTGTGCGCGGGGTGGATGAGGGTGGTCGAATCCGTTTGTGTGACCACCGCTGGGCCCGAGATGCGGTTGCCCGCGGCGAGCAGGTTGCGATCGTAAACGTTGGCCGACACAAAGTTGCCGTCGAAGTAGACCCGGTGTTGATCCACCATGGCGGGGGAGGGATCGCTGCCTTGCTTCTCGAAGCTCGGGAACTTGATCTTCACCACCCGGCCGGTACCGACGGCGCGCAGGTTCACGAGCTCGACCGGCGCATCCAACTTGAAACCATACAGCCGTTCGTGGATGGCGCCGAAACGATTCTCAATATCCTGGATTCCGCCATTGACCAACGTGCTGGGGGTCACGGTAAGGGAGATCTCGTAGCCCTGGCGAAAATACCGCACGTCGGCCTCGAAGCGCAGCTCCTGGCTTCGCTCCTCGATGCCTTCCTCGCGCAGCCACGCTGTCGCCTCAGTGCCTAGCCGCGTCAAGATTTCCGTCACATCGCCGGCATGCACTTCGTTGAGATTGCGGATAAACGTCTTGGCGAACTCGTTCTTTACGTCCGAGTAGAGAAACCCTAGGGCCGAGAGCACTCCAGGGGTCGGGGGGATGATCACCGGGTAGCACTGCGCGAGCGCGCCCATGGCATTGCCGTGAAGGGGGCCCGCCCCGCCAAAGGCGACGAGCGCGAAGTCCCGCGGATCGAGACCCTTCTGCACCGATACCAGTCGCAGCGCCCCGAACATGTTCTCGTTGACGATATCGAGAATCCCCTGAGCCGCCTGGTAGGTGTCGAGACCAAGGGCGCGCCCGATCTTCGCCACCGCTTCCTCGGCCGCCTTGACGTCCAGCGCCATGTCGCCGCCGAGCAGGCTCGGCGGCAAGCGCCCGAGCACCACGTTGGCGTCCGTCACCGTGGGCTGGTCGCCGCCCCTACCGTAGCAGGCGGGGCCAGGCGCGGCGCCCGCGCTCTCGGGACCGACGCGCAGAGCGCCGGTCATCGGCACATGGGCGATGGAGCCGCCACCTGCGCCGACGCTGTGTACCTCGACGGAGGGCACCTTCAGTGGGTAATAGCCGAGCGAGGTCTGGCGCGAGATCATCGGTTGGCCATCTTGGATCAGCGAAACGTCGGTCGAGGTGCCACCCATGTCGAAACCGAGAGCATTGGGGCTCCCGGCCAGCGCGGCGAGAAAAGCGGCACCCGAAACCCCGCCCGCCGGCCCGGACAACATCGTGTAGACGGGGGACTCGGAGGCGCGCTCCACGCTCATCAGTCCGCCATCGGAGCGCACGATGTTCACATGGGGCGAAAACTGGATGCTGCGCAACTTGTCCTCGAAGTTCCTCAGATAGCTGCGCATGCTGGGCCGCACGTAGGCGTTCATCACCGTGACCAGAGTCCGCTCGTATTCACGAAACTCCGGGAGAATTTCGCTGGACAGCGAAACCGGCACCTCGATTCCCAGGTCCTGGATGATCTCCTTGATCCGTACCTCGTGCGCGGCGTTGGCGTAGGAATGGAGTAATGATACCGTAATCGATTCCACGCCTGCCTCTATGAGGTCCGGTATGGCGGTGCGCACGTAGGCTTCATCGAGCGGCTTGAGGATTTCGCCGCGCGCGTTGATGCGTTCCGGGACACCACGGGTCAACTCCAGATCCGCGAGCGGATCCGGCTTGATCATGATGATCCAACCGGCCAGCGGCCCCGGCGTCTGCGACCGCGCCAAATGCAGCACCTGCTCGAAGTTTTCCGTGACCAGCAGGCCGACTTTGGCGCCTTTTTCCTCGAGCACGATGTTTGTCGATACCGTGGTGCCGTGGAGTGCCGTCTGAATCTCGGCCGCGGGTATGCCCGATTGGGCGATCAGCCGCTCGACGCCGTTGAGAATGCCGACCGACTGGTCTTCGGGCGTGGACGGCGTCTTGAGCAGGTGGATTTCGCCGCTACTCTCGTTGAACAGCAAGAGATCGGTGAAAGTCCCACCCACATCAATGCCGAGGCGGCTGCTCATGGCCTTTCCTTGTTACCAAAATTCACGCGGCAGCGCCGGGAATCGACCGAGATGCCGTCCCCGTTCCCTCGGACTACGCCCATCCTTCCGCCCAACTCCCATTCTTTGGGTAGCTGAAAGGCTGAGTCAAGCCGGCGCCTAAGCTAAGCCCGAGGTTGCGGGTCGATGCCGCCGCCGGCTCCGCCGTAGCCACACCAGCGTTCGGTCCGCGCGGGCTCCGTGAGAACGGATTCACCGCAGTGCATTGAGGTCGAGGTTGGCGAGAGCCGTTTTTTGGCTTGCCCGAGGTGCGCCGAGACGATAAGCAGCTACTGGAACCCCCGGGACGGAGCGGCCCCGCTCATCATGGCACAGGACAGCACCAGTTGGCAGCGGCCGAGGTTTTGGATCATCCTGGTTGGTCTCGTCATACTGTTGATCTTCCTCTATTTTTATCGGCCGTTCGAAGATTACTTGACCCAAAGTATTCCGCGCATCCATTTTTCCAACGTCATATTCTGGTTCGCGTCGCTCGTCGGGGTGATCGGCTACGCGGTCTCCCATTGGCAATCCTTCCGCAGAAACATCTTCCGGGCCGCCACTGATCTTGAGGTCGAAGGGCTCGTCTTCGATACCCTACAGATAGCCATTCTCATAGCCTTGATCTTTTTTGGCGGCGCCACTCTGCAAGCCGTCGAGATGCTGAGCGAGCACTTGATGAGCCGTGGTCCGATCATCGATGCGGGGTTTGGCGGCAAGCTCCTCGCCATCATCTTGCTGGTGATTCTCGCGATAGCGTTTTTCCTGCTCCACCACGCGGTGCGCGCTTTCAGGATCGGCTGGCGTCCGCGCCGGCCACCACCGCGGGTGTCTTCGTCCGACTCGGCCCCTTAACCGACGCTGGCAGAGTCGAGGGCCGTGGTCGGCCCGGGTCGGTTTTCGGCGTCCATGGTGGCGCGCGGATTGGCGAGGTCGTTGAAGGCCGCCAGAGAAGCCTCGATGCGCCGGCGCGACATGTCACGAACGATGAACACGATGCGCGAGCGATGATCCGCGTCGGGCCAGTCGTCGAGATGGGCTGGTGGATGCACGATGTGCTGCACCCCGTTGATAAGCACGGGAGCGGCTTGGCCGGCAACGTTGAGCATGCCCTTGATGCGGAGCACTTTTTCGCCATGGCGGTTGAGGAGCATCGTCATCCAGACGCCAAAGGCAGTCCAATCCATGGGCTGATCGAAACACAGGCAAAAGGAGAAGATGCCCGGGTCGTGGTGGTGGTGGAGAATCTCGCATTCCGCACTTACCGGGTGTTCGCTACGGTCGACGAGCCATCGGCTTGCTTCCCGGTAGTCGCCCGGATTGTAAATATCCTGCGCCAGCAGATGCTCGGGATCGATCCCCTCCGCGACCGACTCGAACACCGGCGCCGACTTGTTGAGGCGGCTCAAAATATCGCGAAGCACCGCAACCTCCGGCGCACCGCAGAGGTCCGTCTTGGTCAACACCAAGCGATCGGCGACGGAGACCTGTTTCACCGATTCCTCGAACTGATCCAGTTGACCCGCCCCGTTCACCGCGTCAATCGTGGTCACCACGTTGCCGAGGCGGAAGTGGTGTTGCAGGACCGGTTCGGCCAGGATTGTGTAGGCGATGGGCACGGGGTCGGCGAGGCCGGAGGTCTCAATCGCGACGCGCCGGAAGGGGGGCAGCTCTCCTTTGTCGCGCTTCGACAGCAGATCGTGCAGGGCCAACTTGAGATCGCCGCGTACGGCGCAACAGAGGCAGCCGTTCTCGAGCAGCACCGTGCTCTCGGAGACGTGGCGGAACAGATGATGATCCAGTCCTACTTCGCCGAACTCGTTGATCAGCACCGCGGTGTCGCGTAGGTGCGGCGATCGCAACAAATCCCGCAGCAGGGTGGTTTTGCCGCTGCCGAGAAACCCGGTTATGACATTGATCGGCAGGAGGGAAGCGTAGTCCGTCATCGGTGAGCGCCAGTCATGGATGTTCCGCCCCGGTTAGCGCGGCCAGTAGGGAGGCGTCCAGCGGGTCGCAGGTCCTTCCGCTCATACGGTCGGCGGCGGCCCACAGGTCAGTCAGATTCTCGATCAAAAGGGTCCGGCCGGTGCCGCCCTGCAATATATAGGACGTGCCCTCCCAATCTCGGAGCGTCAGCCCGTAAAACTTGAGAATCGTGCTGGCGAGGCGCGCGCGCCGTTGGCGCTCCGCCCGCCGGGTCGCTGGCGCGCCGTCCGCGAACGCCTCAGGATGGCTCGAAGACTCCGTCCAATGCCCCCGGCCTGCGAGCACCCCGCACAAGCTGCACATTTCCGTCTCGCCTCCTGTTTTGGCGCGCCGCTACTCGGCGGCCTTTGCGCCCGCCCCGGTATCGCGTGGGGAGCGCCGTTTGAAGTCGTCAGCGATTTCGTCGAAGGTGCAGAAGCGCACGCCGGGGTGGCTGATGAAGTGATTGTAGAGCCGCTCGAGCATGAGCAGCACCTGCGGCCGTCCCGAAACGTCGGGGTGGATGGTCATGGTGAACACGGCGTAGTCGTTCTCACGATACACCCAGTCGAACTGGTCGCGCCAAAGCTGCTCGATGTCGCGCGGATTGACAAAGCCGAAGCTGTTGGGGGCGCTCTTGATGAACATCATTGGCGGCAGGTCGTCGAGGTACCAGCTCGCCGGGATGTCGATCAGATCGGTCTCCTCGCCGCGTACCAATGGCTTCATCCACTCGCGCGGATGCTTGGCGTAGTCGATTGGAGTCCAGCTGTCGCCGACCCGAACGTAGAACGGGTGAAAGTCGTCGTTCATGAGGCTGTGGTCGTACTTGATCGCTTTTTTCAACAGCAATTCGTTGCTGACCGGACTGAACTCCCACCAGGGTGCGACGTAACCGGTAGGGCTGCGCCCGGAGACGCCGCGGATGAGGTCGATGCATTTATCCAGCACCGCCTCCTCCTGGTCCGGCGTCATGGCGATCGGGTTTTCGTGGGAGTAGCCGTGTATGCCGATTTCGTGACCCGCATCGACCACCAGCTTGGTTTGTTGCGGAAAGGTCTCGATCGAGTGGCCCGGGATAAACCACGTGGTTTTGATGCCGAGCTGGTCGAACAGCTTAACCAGCCGCGGAACGCCCACCTCGCCCGCGAACAGTCCGCGCGAGATGTCGCACGGCGAGTTCTCCCCGCCATAGGAGCCGAGCCACCCGGCGACGGCGTCTACGTCGACGCCGAAGGCACACAGGATGTCCTTGCGGCCTTCCGTGCCGGATCCCCTAAGTCGCCGCGCATCGGTCAGTGAATTGTGGGATGAGGGAGTGAGCAGTGGCCGCGGGCTGTAGCGCGGCCCACCTGCCGCTAGCACCTCCGCGCGAGGCCGCTGCCGGTCGGGATCTAGGGCGGGATCGGGGGTGGAATCATCGCTCATCGGTCGCTCTCCCACGAATTGGCGTTGATCTTGAGACACTCACTCCGGCGATCGTCTCTCCCGCCGATCGCGCGGCCCGGATGTCCACAGAATCGAAGGGCTCCCTTGCCCTTTTGTTGATAATGGGCTAACCGGCGGAGATCAAGCCAGTTCGCCGCGGTTCTGCTCGCGTTGATCGAAGTCCTCAAGAGGTGTTAAATCGAGGCGGCAGCGAGGCCGAGCGACGCTGCGATGGCCGGGCTGGCGGTCGCGGGCTCAGGTCTCTTGCGGAGGTGCAAAATGAACGACTGGCAAGAGCAGACGTTTGAGGAGTACCGGCACAAAGGCTTCGCCGGCCGCGCCGGGTATGGTACCAAGCCCGCCCTTCTGATCGTCGATTTCATCAGGGGGTTCACCGATCCGACGACGCCCTTGGGTGGTGATTTCTCCAATCAGTTGGCGGTCACGAACGAGCTATTGGCCGCGTTCCGGCGCGGCGGTCTGCCTATCGTGTACACCACGATCGCCTATGAGGCGCACTTTCGGGACGCGGGTATGTTCATCAAGAAAGTGCCTGCGCTGGCCATCCTACGCAGGGGCTCCCCGATGGTCGAGGTGGACGAGCGCATCGCCCCCGACAACGGCGAGTATGTGGTGGAAAAGAAGTTCGCCAGCGCCTTTTTTGGCACCGATGTGGATGCCTACCTGAAGTCGCGCGGTGTCGATACCATCGTTATGACCGGGTGCACGACAAGTGGCTGCATCCGTGCGTCGGCGATCGACTCGATGCAGTGCGGCTACCACACGATCGTGGTGCGCGATGGCGTCGGCGATCGGGCCGAGGAGCCGCACGAGGCCAACCTGTTCGACATCGACGCCAAGTACGGCGACGTTGTCTCAAGCGAGGAGGTGATGGCGCACCTGAGGGCGGCCGGCACGAGCGGCTATGCGGCCACGGCCCGGCACGATTTCCAACGTTGGTGGAGCGGCGAGCCCAGCGCCCAAACCTGAGGCAAGAACATATGGTCTCCAACCGCCGGCCCGGCTACTCGTCGGCATTTGACGAAATGCTGGGCCGCAATCGCGAACGGCTCGAGGAACTCTATGCCGGCCGAGGATCAAGCCTTGCCGGCACAGGGCGTCAGGGCAATTCGCTGGGCGATGGGCCGTATACGGCACGGCCCGTGGCCCAGACAACCGAACCCGACTCGGCGGCCGCGGTGGGATCGTCGGAAACGGTGCGCTTCCTCGATGACCGCTATGGCGACGGGTGGCGCTACGAGGTGGCGGATCGCCGCCGCGATGGCGATGAGTTCATCGTTCTGTGCAAACTGATCCTGGCGGATCAAAACATCAGCAAGTCGCAGTTCGGTAGGGCCCACATCAATTCGTCCGGCGATGGACACGAGATCACGGGAAGCGCGGACGGTGTGGCCTTCGCAATTCAGCCTGAAGAGATGTCCCGCGGCAGGTCCACCGTGGATCCAGAGGAAGCGGCATTCCATCGCGCCGTGGAGCGGGCGTTGGCGCGATGCGTCGAGCTGCTGTGATGCCGCGATGACCGAGCAGAATCGCGCCGTAGGGTCGGCATCACTCGATGAATTGTTCAAGGCCAGCAAGGAGCAATTCGACAACATCTTCACCACCCAGATGAACGAGATCGGCCTTCGCAAGACCATACTCATTGGTGAAAGGATCCCCGCGGCGAGCCTGATGACGATGACCGACGAGGGGCCGCAGGCGATCTCCACGGGCGACCTCTTCGGTGGCAAGAGAGTGGTACTGTTTTCGGTTCCGGGAGCCTTCACACCGATCTGTTCGGCGCAGCATCTACCCGGGTTCGTCGCCAGTGCCGCGACAATCAAGGCGAAGGGAATCGACACGATTGCCTGCCTTGCCGTTAACGACGCCTTCGTCATGTGTGCCTGGGCCGGAGATCAGCACGTCGGCGGCCAGATCCTGATGCTGGCGGACGGAAACGGCAACTTTACCAGGGCGCTAGGGCTCGAGGTGAACCTCGCCGGGTGCCGCCACTCTCCCGAGTAAAGCTCGGCATAGGTTGGAGCAGAGGTGTCGCCCGCGATGCCGAGCAATGAGCGGAAGGCGTTGAACGGGTAGAACCGCCTGTTGAAGCGGAAGGTGAACTCGTTGAGGTAGGCTTGTAGGTGCTGGTGGCTAACGCCGTGGTGGATACCGATCAGCCACGTCTTCAGGTTGGCGAAAACCAGATGGATGATCGGCAGGTATTGCTCGGCAACCTCTGGATCACCACACTCGGCAACAGCGAAGTGCTCATAGCCGCGCTTCCCGAGGCCAGCATAGCCGCTCCAATCGTCAGTAACGATCAGCGATCGCGGCGCGACGGTGCTCTCGACGAACCCACAGAGCGACTCGGCGCTACGGTCGAGCACGACGGCGAGCCGAACGCGTCCGGCATAGCGTCCGTCTTTCCGGTTGTCGAGCTTGGTGCCCGGCTTTCGATGACGCACCTCGATGGCACAGGAGACGGGAACCTTGTGGTGAACACCACGGCCTTCCCCACGCGTTCGCCCGCCAACCCAGGTTTCGTCCACCTCAACATGGTTCTTGGGCTGTCCACCGATCCTGTCTTGGTTGGGCCGCACCATGCCCGAGCGGAGCTTGTGGAGAATTTGAAAGGCCGTCTCGTAGCGCGAAAGACCAAGTTGCCGCTGAAACTGCACGGCGGACATGCCGGGCGTCTGACTGGCGACCAGATAAGCGGCCCAGAACCAGACGTTCAGCGGAGTGTGGCTACGCTCCATCACTGTTCCCACCGTCAGCCCGGTGTTCTGGCGGCACTTGCGGCAGCGCAGGACGCCAGGGCGGTTTTCAAAGTGGAACGGCTCTCCCGCCGTGCCGCAGTGCGGGCAGGCAAAGCCGTCTCCCCAGCGGGCTTTCTCCAGGTAGGCGGCGCAGGCCGCATCATCGGGGAAAAGTCGCTGGAACTCGGGTAGCGAATGCGGGAATGGGAGATCGGCGCGGTCGAGAACATCCATGGCGCGCTCCCCTATATCCGGGTTGCGCCCATTCTAGCCCTAGTGGGTGTGGGTGTAAACCGGATAGGCAAGGAACGAACATCGTAGTGGCCTGAATTTATCCGGTCTGAAACTTCTAGGCCACTACAGCTTCCTCGCGACATGATGCGCCAGCGGTAAGTGGACTTGCGGTCAATGGAACCTGGGGCAACGTTGCCCGAGGTTATGTCCGTGCGAATTCGGAACATGTTCCTAACTTGCAACCTGCTCCTTCAGAATCGCGTCAGTCGGGGACATCGCCGCCTGTCGAATCGTGGCTTCCCCAGAGGGCACCCATCTTACCGCCCGACCCCTAGAAACGCGCTGACGGGCCTCTCAGGCGGTCGCAGTAGGGGCCTAAGAGCCCGAATCCCCCATGCGGCATCGGGACCGGCATCAGCCGATTTTGAGGCCCGTCACGACCAGGGACGGCGGCGCCGGCCTGAGCGCGACGTCAGCTTCGGGCGCCACTCGGCCTCGGCAGCAGCCGTCTTGACAGGTCGCTATTCCTCGTCGCGGGTCACTAGATCCCGCAGCTTGCGGAAGAAGAACAATACCGCATAACCCGCCGCGGCGCCGGTGATCGCCGTGAGCGCGCCCTCGACGACGCCACCTTGCGGGAATCCAAAACTCAGATCGACGACGCCTTCGGTGTCCAGGTAGGCGGCAGCCATCATGCCGCCGATCACAGTCATCAAGACCGATCGTCTTTCTGGGCTCATCCGGGCATCCCACACCTTGCTACAAGCAGTATATGCTGATTGAAGCTGGCACCTGAGAGTTCAAATTCCCCAAAATCGGCGCCGACTCGCACCCTGTTGGCAGGCCCGCGGCAGCGCGCTACGCTGAGTCCATGCGCGCACTCTGGATACTGCCGAGTCCAGACTGGCCAGCAGAGAGGTGACGGTGCGACGCCTCCTTAATCCTTCCCCTCCTACTGCTCTCAGGATGCAGCTACGGCATCACGCTGCTCGACGCGGACGGCGTCATTGTCGGCACCGGCACGGCCACGGAAACCGCCGAGGTCCCAGCAAGAATGAGTCTTCCCTTGAACGGCGTGGATTACACGGGCACCGTCACCAACTTTCACTTTCGGAAATAGCTCCGTTCGCATAGCCGGGCCCCACTGGATATCAATCGTGCTTCGAGTCAAACAACACCTATTCTCGTCGTGTGACGATTATTTTGACGACGGGTGGTATGTGGCTACATACGACAGGGCGAATCCATGCGCGATGCCGGAATTTTCGACGGCGACCTTCTCGTTGTCGACCGCGCCATCGCGCCCCAGGCCGACGATATCGTCATCGCCGTCCTGCATGGCGAGCTGACGGTCAAACGCCTGAAAAAGAGCAATGACGGATTGGTCCTCTACGCCGAGAACCCGGCCTTTTCCGATATCGACCTCGATGATGCCGGTTGCGAGGCCTGGGGCGTCGTTACCCACAGCATCCGCCGGCACTGCGCGCGTTAGGTCCATGGCCACGATCGGCCTGGTCGATTGCAACAACTTCTATGCCTCGTGCGAGCGGGTGTTCCAACCTTTGCTCGCCGGCCGCCCCATCGTCGTGCTGTCCAACAACGATGGCTGCATCGTCGCCCGCTCCCAGGAGGCCAAGGCGCTCGGCATCGCCATGGGCGTCCCGCTGTTCCAGGCGAAGCGCCTCGTCGAACGCCACGATGTCACCGTGCTGTCCTCGAACTACGCGCTCTATGGCGACCTGTCGGAACGGGTGATGAGCATCCTGGCCGCCGAGGCGCCGCGCATCGAGGTCTACAGTATCGACGAGAGCTTCCTCGATCTCGACCGCCTGGCGGTTCCGGACCTGACCCGGTGGTGCCGAGATCTTCGCACCCGGGTCCGCCGCTGGACCGGCATCCCGGTATCGATCGGGATCGGCCCGACCAAGACCCTGGCCAAGATCGCCAACAGGATCGCCAAAAGCGCGCCACGGACGGGAGGGGTTCTCGACCTGTCGGGCAATCCCGCCTGGGTCGGCCCGGCGCTCTCCAGGACCGCCGCGGGCGATGTCTGGGGCATCGGTGGCCGCTGGTCGAGGATGCTGGCCGGGCGCGGTATCGGGACCGCGCTGGACCTGCGCGATGCGCCCGATGGCTGGGTGCGCCAGCGCATGGGCGTGACCGGGCTCAGAACGGTGCACGAGCTGCGCGGCATCGCCTGTCATGAATTGGAGACACAACCCGCCGCGAAACAAACCACCTGCTGTTCGCGAAGCTTCAGCCGGGCGATTGCCGATCAGGGACAGGTTCGCGACGCGATCGTATCCTTCGCGGAAAGGACGGCGGAGAAGATCCGTCAGGCCGATCAGGTCTGCGGCAATCTCCAGGTGTCCATCGCGACCGACAGTTTCGATACCGCCGCCCCGCAATATACGACCGCCGCATCGGCAGCGTTCCTGACGCCAACCGCCGACAGCCGCGTTATCGTCGCGGCGGCGGATCGTGTCCCGCGGAGTGGTGTAAGAGCGTTGCGCTCTACGCGGCTCCCGGCGGGTAGGGCCGGGACGTTCAGGCTGCCACGGTGGGCAGCGTGATGGGGACACCATCGCTCAGCGGAGCGATGGATTCCAGCGTCATGTATCTCCTTGAGACGGCCCACTCGTCGTTCTGCTCGAGAAGGATGGCGCCGACGAGCCGTGTGATGGCGGCTTCGTTGGGAAAGATACCGACGACGTTGGTGCGACGCTTGACCTCGGCATGGAGCCGTTCGATCGGGTTTGTGGAGTGCAATTTCTGGCGGTGCTCCCTGGGGAAGCTCATGTAGGCGAGGACGTCGTGCTCGGCTTCGTCCATGAGAACTGCCAGCTTGGGCACCTTGGGCCTGAGCTGGTCGGCGACCTGGCGCCACTGGACCTTCGCGCTGTCGGCGTCCTCCTGGGCGAAGGCGGAGACGACGCGCCGGCCCTGGCGGCCGGCATGGGCCAGCAGGTTGCGGGCGAAGTGCACGCGGCAGCGCTGCCATGTGGCGCCGAGGATCCGGGTCGCGGCGGCCTTCAGGCCCTTGTGGTCGTCGGAGATCACCAGCTTCACGCCGCGCAGCCCGCGCCGGGCCAGCGAGCGCAGGAACTCGGTCCAGAAGGTCTCGGCCTCCGACGCGCCGATCGCCACGCCCAGGACCTCGCGGCGGCCTTGGTCGTTGACGGCCACAGCCACGGTCACCGCGACCGAGACGATGCGTCCGGTCTGGCGCACCTTCACGTAGGTGGCGTCGAGCCACAGATAGGGCCAGTCGCCCTCCAGCGGTCGATCGAGGAAGCCGGTGACCTTATCGTCGATCTCGCCGCACAGCCTGGAGACCTGGCTCTTGGAGGCGCCCGACATCCCCATCGCCTGAACCAGATCGTCGACCGAGCGGGTCGACACCCCCTGGATGTAGGCCTCCTGGATCACCGCAGCCAGCGCCTTCTCGGCCATCCGCCGCGGCTCCAGGAAGCCCGGGAAGTAGCTTCCCTTCCTCAGCTTCGGGATCTTCAGCTCGACCGTGCCGGCCCGCGTCTCCCAGGACCGGTCGCGGTAGCCGTTGCGATGGGTGATACGATCCGCCGAGCGCTCGCCGTGCCCGGCGCCGGTCAGGCCCTCAACCTCCAGTGCCATCAGCCGCTCGGCCGTGAAGCCGATCATCTCGCAAAGCAGATCGGCACCGGAGCTCTTCTCCAAAAGCGCGCGCAGGGTCATCATGTCCTGGGTCATCGTGGTTCTCCTTCGGGTCAGGTTGGTTTGCACTAGCCCAACCCTAAACCGGAACCGCGATGGCCTCCGCTGTGGATAGCCGGCTTGCCTACGCCAGACTCTCGGCGGTCGCTACGGCAAGCCGCCTACCCACAGCTAACAGAGGCTCCAACAACTCCTACACCACGTCCTGGGACACGACCGCATCATACGTAATCTGTGTCTGGGGCCAGTTCGACGTCTTATCAGTGATCTTCGCCAAGACCGGGGGATATTCCGGTGCATTGTCGTTTGGCACATTTGCAACCGCGGCAGTCATCGCCGGCGGAAGCAAGGGCGCGATCCTGCTCTTCCAGGGTGTACTTGGGTTCGGACGGGAAGCAGTGAACGCACGGATAGCCGCCAAGGCAACCAAACCTGCCAAACCTGGGGAATAGCGCTGGACCAACTGGAAGGTAGGCATCCGATGTTTCGCTTTGCGACGATGGCAACCCTTGTTCTTCTGGCTGTGCCGGCATTGGCCAACGATCCTCTGGACGGAATCGGGATAGAACATGAGTTCACGGGCAAACCCTTTGAGCGCGCAAAGAATTTCGGGAGCTAGATCGATGCAGACCGCGACGGCGAAAATACGCGAGAAGAAGTCCTGATCGCGGAATTGCTGGTGCCCGTCACCAAGGATTCGAAGGGGAAGGTGATAGCGGGGGGTTGGTACAAGGCCAACCAGGTGCGCCTGATCTTCGCCGCCTTCGCCTATGTTGCGCATTCCGAGGCAAAGCGGCCACTCATGGCGCACTCGGCGGGGTTGTTGTCGATTTCCAGGAAGCCGTGCTCCAGATATGGCCGTAGGCGCTTCAGGCGGGTCAGCGCATACCGGATGGCCGCCGCCAGCGGGGTTTTTTGCCGTTTGCAACCAGCGCTCCAGATCGTCGAGGCGCGGCCCGGCCTTGGCCCCGCGGATTGCAACGCGCCGGTCGGGCGGCTGCCCGCGGGCTTCCTTCTCGATGGCGTAGAGCGCCGCGATGCGTTCCAGCGCCTCGGCCGCGATCGCCGAGCCCCGGGCGCCATGGACATCGAAGAACTTCCGTCTCACATGCGCCAGGCAGGCGACCTCGCGGACCGGCCCGGCGCGGGCGAGCTTGCCGAACCCGGCATAGCCGTCGGTATGCATCCAGCCGCCGAAGCCCGCCAGATGCGCCTTCGGATGTTCGGCCCTCCGGTACACTAGTGGATTGATCGGAACGAAAGAGTCCGATTTGAGATTCCGTATTGTGCGGTGTCATGCGAGTCTGTGCTATGCGCACCGGCATCCATTTTACTGTCACGTCTGGCGACCGTCAGCGATTGCAAGCTATCGTCGCGGACCCGAAGAGCTCGCAGAAACATGTCTGGTGGGCGCGGATCATCCTGAAGAGCGACGAGGGGCTCGGGAACTCGTCGATCATGGCCGAGACCGGCAAGTCCAAGACCTGTGTCTGGCGCTGGCAGGAGCGGTTCATGCACGAGGGTGTCAACGGCTTGCTTCGCGACAGGTCCCGTCCGCCTGGCAAAGCGCCGATCCCGCCGGAGCGCGTCGCCGAGATCGTCCGCCTGACCCAGCAAGCGCCGCCGCACGAGGCGACCCACTGGACGCTGCGCGCGATGGCGAAGGTTGCTGGCGTCGCGGCGTCGACGGTCCAAGCGATCTGGAAGGCCCATGGCCTCAGCCCGCACCGCTGGCGGCACTTCAAGCTCTCCAATGATCCCGCCTTCGCCGAGAAGCTCACAGATATCGTCGGCTTGTATGTCGATCCGCCGGCCCATGCCGTGGTGCTGTCGGTTGATGAGAAATCACAGATCCAGGCGCTCGACCGCACCCAACCCGGCTTGCCGATGAAGAAGGGCCGCGCCGGTACGATGACCTATGATTACAAACGGCATGGCACGACGACGCTGTTCGCCGCGCTCAACGTGCTGGACGGTACGGTCATCGCACAGAACATGCAGCGCCACCGCCATCAGGAGTTCATCCGCTTCCTCAACCGCATCGAGCGCGAGGTGCCGACGGACAAGGCCGTCCACGTCATCCTCGACAACTACGCCGCGCACAAGAAGGACAAGGTCCGCGCCTGGCTCGCCCGCCATCCACGCTGGACCTTCCACTTCACGCCAACCTCGTGCTCGTGGCTCAATGCCGTCGAGGGCTTCTTCGCCAAACTAACGCGGCGCAGGCTCAAATACGGCGTCTTCCAATCCGTCGTCGACCTTCAGGACGCCATCAACCGATTTGTCCGCGAATACAATGACGCAAACCCAAAACCCTTCATCTGGAAAGCCGACCCCGATCATATCATCGCCGCACGAAACAGAGGGTTCCAAACGTTGGAATCAATCCACTAGGAGCTCGTAGCGTCCACACGGGCGCACTGCCCTCCGCGGTACTTCCCGGCGGTTCCCGTCCGAGCTACGCTACTCCGAGATTCTGGATGGACCGCCTATCCATCCCAACAATGTACGACCTGCGGTGCCGTTCATGCGAAAGAAACCGCCCCGGCGTGCCTCTCTCGACGAAGTGAAGATCACCCGCGAGGGCGAAATGGCGGTTATCGAGCATGCCGACCCCAACGTGTCGGTGGCCCGCGTGAACGTCGGCTCTCATCTCCGAACCATGTCCGACGCCGCGGTGCTCGACCTGTTCAACGCGATGATGGACGCACAAGAGAACCTCGCCGCCGAGTTCGACAGCACCGCGGTCGAGATACCTCCCGGCAAACCTCAGGTCAGGTTCGTCGAAGACAGCGCCCAATGGGTGCCTCGCGGCCGAGTGCTCCGCTGCCATATCGAGGACGACGAGAATGGTGAGACTGTGATCTACATCGACGACCGAGCATTCGATCTCGCCGAGTTCGGCGGCCTGCTGCGATTTTTTGCCGGGTGGGGCATGCGCATCACCTTCGTGCCCGAAGACCAAGTCGCGGAGCAGCCCAAGATCGAGGTGCGCGAGCCGGAGGACGAGGGGGAGTAGCCATGCGGCGAGGGCGTCTTCGACAAGTCTCTAACTGGAACCTGTCCCGGCTGTGTCTCGAAAGTGGTGGAAATTTGAGGATGGCGTAATCTCCGGGTGACAAGACAACCACCCAATCGGCGGCTAGCACCGCCAAGGAGATCACGCCATGAAGAACACTACCGAGACTTCCGCGCTTTCGCTACTGGCCAATGACGCCGGCTATGATCCGCTCGAGGACCGGCTGCGGGAGAACATCAGATCCACGATCGAGGCCGTTTTTGAGGAGGAACTTGCGCAGTTTCTCGGGCGCTGCCGATACGGTCGAGAGGACGCGCTTCGGCAAGGGTATCTGGAACGGGCACCGGGAGCGGCAACTGACGGGGACATTCGGGACCGAGAGGGTGAGCGTGCCGCGTGCGCGGATCGTTGAGGAAGACGGTCGGGCGTCGGAATGGCGTTCGCGGGCGCTGCCGCGCTACCAGCGGCTGACCAGAAAGGCCGAGGCGCTGATCGCTTCGGTGTATCTGTCCGGAACCAACACGCGGCGGGTGAAACGCGCGCTGTTCGGGCTCTTCCGGGGTGCTGTGAGCAAGGACGTTGTGAGCCGGGCGTGGCGCAAGGTGAAGGTCGATTGGGACGCCTGGTGCAGCCGTGGCCTCGCGGATGAGGATATCGTTCGGCTGATCCTTGACGGCACTGTGATCAAGACCCGACTGGACCGCAAGGCCACCAACATCTCGGTTCTCGCGGCTATAGGGGTGCGCCGGGATGGCCAGAAGGTCTTGCTTTCGATCGGGAATATGGGCGGAGAAAGCCAGGCGGCGTGGCGCCAGTTCCTCGACGACCTTGATGCGCGTGGACTGAAACGGCCCGGGTTTGTCATCGTCGATGGCGCGCCGGGACTGGAGGCGGCTCTGTCGGCGCTTTGGGGCGATGACCTTCCCGTTCAACGCTGCACCGTGCACAAGCACCGCAACCTTCTGGGTCATGCTCCCAAACACGTGCATGACGAGCTGAGCGAAGATTACCGCGATATGATCTATGCCGACACTGCCTCCGAGGTGGAAACCCGCCGCAAGGCGTTTGTCCGCAAGTGGCGGCTGAAATGCAGGGCCGTCGCGGACAGCCTCGCAGAAGCGGGCGACAAGCTCTTTACCTTCACGCGCCTGTCCAAGAGCCAATGGAAATCAGCCCGAACGACCAACGCCATTGAGCGTCTCAACGAGGAGTTCAAGCGCCGGATCAAAACACAGACCGTGCTGCCGTGTCCCGAAACAGTGCCGATGCTCCTCTGGGCACTCCTCGCTTCCGGCCAAATCCAGATGCGCAAAGTCGATGGATGGGAAACCCTCGATCAGCTAATCGCCGACGAAACCCTTGACCGCGCAGCCTGACCGCCGCAAAACTCAACCCGCTCGGAGAGGCGCCAAAACCAATTTCCACCACTTTCGAGACACAACCCCTGTCCCCACCAAGAATCTGATCTACAGGTTTAGGATCGTGTCCCGCGGAGTGGTGTAAGAGCGTTGCGCTCTACGCGGCTCCCGGCGGGTAGGGCCGGGACGTTCAGGCTGCCACGGTGGGCAGCGTGATGGGGACACCATCGCTCAGCGGGGCGATGGATTCCAGCGTCATGTATCTCCTTGAGACGGCCCACTCGTCGTTCTGCTCGAGAAGGATGGCGCCGACGAGCCGTGTGATGGCGGCTTCGTTGGGAAAGATACCGACGACGTTGGTGCGACGCTTGACCTCGGCATGGAGCCGTTCGATCGGGTTTGTGGAGTGCAATTTCTGGCGGTGCTCCCTGGGGAAGCTCATGTAGGCGAGGACGTCGTGCTCTCGGCTTCGTCCATGAGAACTGCCAGCTTGGGCACCTTGGGCCTGAGCTGGTCGGCGACCTGGCGCCACTGGACCTTCGCGCTGTCGGCGTCCTCCTGGGCGAAGGCGGTGGCGACGAAGGCGGAGACGACGCGCCGGCCCTGGCGGCCGGCATGGGCCAGCAGGTTGCGGGCGAAGTGCACGCGGCAGCGCTGCCATGTGGCGCCGAGGATCCGGGTCGCGGCGGCCTTCAGGCCCTTGTGGTCGTCGGAGATCACCAGCTTCACGCCGCGCAGCCCGCGCCGGGCCAGCGAGCGCAGGAACTCGGTCCAGAAGGTCTCGGCCTCCGACGCGCCGATCGCCACGCCCAGGACCTCGCGGCGGCCTTGGTCGTTGACGGCCACAGCCACGGTCACCGCGACCGAGACGATGCGTCCGGTCTGGCGCACCTTCACGTAGGTGGCGTCGAGCCACAGATAGGGCCAGTCGCCCTCCAGCGGTCGATCGAGGAAGCCGGTGACCTTATCGTCGATCTCGCCGCACAGCCTGGAGACCTGGCTCTTGGAGGCGCCCGACATCCCCATCGCCTGAACCAGATCGTCGACCGAGCGGGTCGACACCCCCTGGATGTAGGCCTCCTGGATCACCGCAGCCAGCGCCTTCTCGGCCATCCGCCGCGGCTCCAGGAAGCCCGGGAAGTAGCTTCCCTTCCTCAGCTTCGGGATCTTCAGCTCGACCGTGCCGGCCCGCGTCTCCCAGGACCGGTCGCGGTAGCCGTTGCGATGGGTGATACGATCCGCCGAGCGCTCGCCGTGCCCGGCGCCGGTCAGGCCCTCAACCTCCAGTGCCATCAGCCGCTCGGCCGTGAAGCCGATCATCTCGCAAAGCAGATCGGCATCGGAGCTCTTCTCCAAAAGCGCGCGCAGGGTCATCATGTCCTGGGTCATCGTGGTTCTCCTTCGGGTCAGGTTGGTTTGCACTAGCCCAACCCTAAACCGGAACCGCGATGGCCTCCGCTGTGGATAGCCGGCTTGCCTACGCCAGACTCTCGGCGGTCGCTACGGCAAGCCGCCTACCCACAGCTAACAGAGGCTCCAACAACTCCTACACCACGTCCTGGGACACGACCAGGTTTAGGCCTTGATCCCGCGACGAATCGTGAGCCGATGCGGCGGCGTGATTGCACTTCTGAATGCCATTTTCTGGAGTTTGTCTCGTCGTCTGATGTGTTTCACGGTGGGGCGTTCAATGGAAGAAGAAGCGCGCCTCATCCTGCGTGAGGCGGTTGACAGCAAAGCAGGCCCCGAAAACCTCGCGACCGCCATTCGCGACCGCTTCGCACCCTTCGCGGGCGTTGGACCAAATCGGTCCTTGCGTTCCGGGAGGCGTCCATACAAATACCCCATGGGGCCGTTGCGATCTTCAGTGCAGGACTACTCGTTCGGCTGACTGTCGCTCATGAATACGTGCTTGTAGACAAGAGCTGCGATCGCTCCTCCGATAATGGGACCAATCCAATCTAGTGGATTGATCGGAACGAAAGAGTCCGATTTGAGATTCCGTATTGTGCGGTGTCATGCGAGTCTGTGCTATGCGCACCGGCATCCATTTTACTGTCACGTCTGGCGACCGTCAGCGATTGCAAGCTATCGTCGCGGACCCGAAGAGCTCGCAGAAACATGTCTGGCGGGCGCGGATCATCCTGAAGAGCGACGAGGGGCTCGGGAACTCGTCGATCATGGCCGAGACCGGCAAGTCCAAGACCTGTGTCTGGCGCTGGCAGGAGCGGTTCATGCACGAGGGTGTCAACGGCTTGCTTCGCGACAGGTCCCGTCCGCCTGGCAAAGCGCCGATCCCGCCGGAGCGCGTCGCCGAGATCGTCCGCCTGACCCAGCAAGCGCCGCCGCACGAGGCGACCCACTGGACGCTGCGCGCGATGGCGAAGGTTACTGGCGTCGCGGCGTCGACGGTCCAAGCGATCTGGAAGGCCCATGGCCTCAGCCCGCACCGCTGGCGGCACTTCAAGCTCTCCAATGATCCCGCCTTCGCCGAGAAGCTCACAGATATCGTCGGCTTGTATGTCGATCCGCCGGCCCATGCCGTGGTGCTGTCGGTTGATGAGAAATCACAGATCCAGGCGCTCGACCGCACCCAACCCGGCTTGCCGATGAAGAAGGGCCGCGCCGGTACGATGACCTATGATTACAAACGGCATGGCACGACGACGCTGTTCGCCGCGCTCAACGTGCTGGACGGTACGGTCATCGCACAGAACATGCAGCGCCACCGCCATCAGGAGTTCATCCGCTTCCTCAACCGCATCGAGCGCGAGGTGCCGACGGACAAGGCCGTCCACGTCATCCTCGACAACTACGCCGCGCACAAGAAGGACAAGGTCCGCGCCTGGCTCGCCCGCCATCCACGCTGGACCTTCCACTTCACGCCAACCTCGTGCTCGTGGCTCAATGCCGTCGAGGGCTTCTTCGCCAAACTAACGCGGCGCAGGCTCAAATACGGCGTCTTCCAATCCGTCGTCGACCTTCAGGCCGCCATCAACCGATTTGTCCGCGAATACAATGACGCAAACCCAAAACCCTTCATCTGGAAAGCCGACCCCGATCATATCATCGCCGCACGAAACAGAGGGTTCCAAACGTTGGAATCAATCCACTAGAAGCCCTCGAAGACCTTTCCGTTGGGATCAGGCGATGTCGAAGCGATCGAGATTCATGACCTTGTCCCACGCAGCCACGAAGTCACGTACAAACTTCTGTTCGGCGTCGTCACTCCCGTAGACCTCAGCGATCGCCCGGAGCTCAGAGTTCGAACCGAAGACGAGGTCGACGCGGCTGCCGCTCCACTTGAGCTCGCCTGTCCCGCGATCACGGCCCTCGAATGCGTCCTCGGTGGCCGTGGTCGCCTTCCACTCCGTCGCCATGTCGAGCAGGTTCACGAAGAAGTCGTTGGTCAGCGTCTCGGATCGGTCGGTGAAGACCCCGAGTTCGGACTGCCCGACGTTCGCGTTCAGGACGCGCATGCCGCCGAGGAGGGCCGTCATCTCGGGAGCGGACAGCGTCAGCATGAACGCCTTATCCACCAGCAGGTGCTCCGACGAGCGCGCATGGCCGTTTGCGAGATAGTTGCGGAACCCGTCGGCGGTCGGCTCGAGTACGGCGAATGACTCGGCGTCGGTCATCTCCTGCGTGGCGTCGGTGCGACCCGGCGTGAGGGGGACCTGCACGCCGTGCCCGGCCTTCTTCGCGGCCTCCTCGATTGCCGCGCAGCCGCCCAGCACAATCAGGTCGGCGAGCGAGACGATCTTCCCGCCCGTCTGCGAGCCGTTGAACTCCCCCTGGATCCCCTCCAGGGTCTCCAGCACCTTCGACACGCCGGACGTCACGTTGACGTACCACCCCGCCTGTGGCGCGAGGCGGACACGCGCCCCGTTCGCTCCACCGCGCTTGTCGGTGTCACGGTAGGTCGAGGCCGACGCCCAGGCGGTCGAGACCAACTGGGATATGGACAGGCCGGAGCTGAGGATCTTGACCTTGAGCGCAGCGACGTCCGCGTCGTCGATCAGTTCGTGCGTGACCTCGGGCACCGGGTCCTGAAAGGGCAGCGCCTCCTCCGGAACCCACGGTCCAAGGTATCGGGCGACGGGTCCCATGTCGCGGTGCAGCAGCTTGTACCACGCCCGGGCAAAAGCGTCGGCGAGCTCGTCCGGGTTCTCGTAGAAGCGCTTCGAGATCTCCTTGTAGGCCGGATCGGTGATCAGCGAGATGTCGGTCACCAACATCATCGGAGCGCACCGCTTCGACGGGTTGTGCGCCTCCGGCACCGCCTCCTGCGCCTCGGTGTTCTTCGGGGCGAACTGGTGCGCACCGGCAGGACTCTTTGTAAGCTCCCACTCGTAGTTGAACAGGTTCTCGAAGTAGCCGTTGTCCCACTTGGTTGGATTGTTGGTCCAGGCGCCCTCGAGCCCGCTGCCGATCTGATCGCCGGCAATGCCGCTGCCATAGCTGCTCGTCCAGCCAAGGCCCTGTTCTTCGATGCTGGCACCCTCGGGTTCGGGACCTTTGTGCTTCTCTTCGGCAGCACCATGGGCTTTGCCGAACGTGTGTCCGCCGGCAATGAGCGCAACCGTTTCCTCGTCGTTCATCGCCATGAGGCGGAACGTTTGGCGAATATTCTCTGCTGCAGCGAGCGGGTCCGGGTTTGCGTTCGGCCCCTGCGGATTGACGTAAATCAGGCCCATGTGGTCGGCGCCCAAGGGTCCTTGGAGTTCCCCGTCGCTGCTGTGGCGCTCGTCATCGAGCCAAACCCGCTCCGGGCCCCAGTAGATGTCCTCCTCGGGCGCCCAGATGTCCTCGCGGCCGCCGCCGAAGCCGAAGGTCTTGAAGCCCATCGTCTCCATAGCGCGGTTCCCGGCGAAAATCAGAAGGTCGGCCCACGAGATCTTCCGGCCGTACTTCTGCTTGATCGGCCAGAGCAGCCGGCGCGCCTTGTCGAGGTTCACGTTGTCGGGCCAGCTACCGAGGGGGGCAAAGCGCTGGGCGCCGCTGCCGCCGCCACCGCGGCCGTCGGCGATGCGGTACGTACCTGCTGCGTGCCACGTCATCCGGACGAAGAGCGGTCCGTAGTGGCCGTAGTCGGCCGGCCACCAGTCCTGCGACTGGGTCATCAGCGCGTCGACGTCCTTCTCCAGGGTTTCGAAGTCGAGGCTCTTGAACTCCTCGGCGTAGTTGAACTCTCCGCCGTTGGGATCGGCCTGGGGGTGGTTCTGGCGGAGGATCCGCAGGTTCAACTGGTTCGGCCACCAGTGTTGGTTCGCTGTGTCGCCAACGGCCTGGTGCGTGGCGCCCATCACCGGGCACTTGCTTTCGCTGTTCATGTTCTCTCCGATCGAGTTCTGAATTTCCCACTCTATTTAGCTGACATTCCCCAAATAGTGCCTGGTTCTAGCCACCATATGAGTCTTTTAAATTCTGTCGGGTTCGAGTTCCCTTCAAGGACGGCGTGGCATCTTCCCACAATTTGTTTGGCTGATTCCCGTATCAAAATTGCGGTTGCAACGCGCTCAGAATTGGGATCGCCGGTCCGCATCGGTGAATATGGGAAACGGCGAATACCGAGTCAATGAATTGGAAGCGTTCCAAACACAAAAATATCCGCTTGAGACCACAAAACGATCCTAAGCCGGATCTTCGTCTTCTCGGATTTGGACGATGATGTCGATCCGGCTGATCTGAGTTCCATAGGGCGTGGGCGGAAGCTTCCCTACACTGAACTCTTCACCCGAAATGTCGATCAATTCGCCGCAGTCGACATTGAAGAAGTGGTGGTGGTCGGACGTGTTCGTGTCGAAATAGGAACGGCCCGGCTCTACGACGACTTCACGCAACAAACCTGCGTTAGTGAATTGGTGGAGAGTGTTATAGACCGTCGCCAACGATACTTTGATGTTAGCCGCCACTGCGTCGCCGTGGAGCTGCTCGGCGGTGACATGTCGGTGCGTCCCATCCATGAGCAGCCGTGCGAGCGCCAAGCGCTGCTGCGTTGGCCGGAGGTTTGCTCCTTTAAGTAGGCGACGCACTTTGGTGTAGAGGCGGATCGTTTCCATACCCATCAATATGGTGTTCGCGGAAGGGCTGTAAAGCACAAATAGCGAGGATATCGCTCCCGAACACAACGATATATCCCGGACTTCTCGCGAGGCGTTTTTGAGACGGTGCATTTGAGAGTGATTGGGCTGATTTGAGTGTCGGTGTGGTGGGTCGGGCTTTGAGATGGATATTCTGGCCGAGATAGTTGGGCAGGCTCCGCGTATGATTTGAGTTTTGGTGGCTTTCGGGCATGCAGGAGTCATCGCCGCCGCAGCGTTGCCCCCTTTTCCCTGTTGCGGTGGAGAGTTGCGATTATGGGGGCGCCAGGGCGGCGCGGGCCTTGAAGAAGAGGTCTTTGTAAGGGCAGGCATCGGGCAGGGAGAGCTTGATGCGTCGCACGGAGTTGATGACTTTGGCGCCGAGCTTCAGAAGTTTCAGGCGGATGGTATTGGGGACGGCCTTGGCCAGGGCCGTCTTTTTCAGGGCGACACGCGGATACCGTCGATGAGGACATAGGCGAAAGCGGCGAGGAGCAGGCGGAGCTGGTTGGCTTTGTAGGCGTGCGCGCTCATGCGATTGGCAAACAAATCGAGTTGGCAGTCCTTGATGCGGTTTTCCATGTCTCCGCGTGGGCAATAGGTGTCTTCGTAGAGTTCCCTGGGCGGGACTTGGTGGCGATCCAGGGAGGTGACGAGGAAGCGGCAGCGCTGTTCGTGTCCGGGCTTGTGTTCGACCTTGGCGATGACGCGCCGTGGCCGGGCCCAAGATCGTGATTTGGTCATATGGTGAAAATCGCCGTAGGCGCGGACCGGCTGGCCGGTTTCGATCATGGCCATGGCGGCCTTGCCGCGGACCCTCTGTGCTTTCTTGAGCAGGACATCGTTGCGCGCCAGGCCGAAGACGTAATCCACGGCATTTCCCTCGCACCAGCGCATCAGGTTCTCGCGCGCGAAGCCGCGGTCGCCGCGCAGCAGGATGTCGACGTTGGGCCAGCGTTCGCGGATCATCGCGACGATGCGGCGGATCTACAGCGCGGCAATGATGATTTGCGCCGCGTCGATCTGGATGGAGATCGTCCGGCCCGTGCTCGAGGCCTCCTCCTTCTTAGGGTTTGTCGACCGGCTCACCCGCCTGAGCGGCCATGAACTGGCCTTGATCGCCGTGCCGCCCCCGGGCTTCGCGATTTCTTTCCTGCCGTGGTTCGAGGTCCTGATCCACAGCCTCAAATACCTTCAGAGTGGCAACCGCCGCCAGCGCGCCGAGTCCGATCTCTACGGCAGGTCGAAGCTGCTCGGCCGAAGGTCTCTGCGCCGCCTCGCCAAACGCCGGGGCATCCTGCTCGGCCAGTGGGGCGCGGGCCGCAATGCCAAGCTGATCGGCTGGTCCCTGGAAGGCTCCGCCATCACCGTGGCCCCGCCCCGCGCCGGCAAGGGCGCTCTCATCGCCCTAAACCTGCTGTCGCCCGACGACCGGGGGGACCGTCACCATCGACCCGCGCGGCGAGCTCTGGTGCATCGCCGCGCGGCGCAGGCGCGAGCTGGGCCGCCGGGCTCTGCTGATCGATCCCTTCGGGGTGGTGGCCGAGCACAAGAAGTTCAAGGAAACCCATCTGCCGGATGTCGAAAGCGTGCTCTACAACCCGCTCGACTTTATTCGAGACGATGACAGCCTCGCCGTGCGCGACATCTATGTCCTCCTGGACGCTCTGCTCACGCCGCCGCGTCCTGATGCTCATAACGCCGGCAAGCATTTCTATGAGTCCGCGCGCGCTATCGTTGCGGGTTACATGGCATGGGTCCGTTTCCAGGAACCGGCCGAGAGGCAAAACCTGTCCACCCTTTACGAGATGCTCTCGATGCCACCGAAGGAACGGGATGATTTTGCCGAGGGGGTGGCCTCAATGGACCGCTTCGCCGGCGGGCTCACCCATATCGCGGTTGAGCGCCAGGCCCAGGTCGGCGATGAGGAAGGCGGCAGCAATTTCATGACCATCGCCAACCAGCTCGCCTTCCTGAACTACCCTGAATTGCTCGCCCATACGCAAACCTCCAGCTTCGATCCCCTGATCCTGGCGGAGGGCGATACCGACCTCTTCGTCGTTGCGCCGGAAGAGACCATCGAGCACGTCAAGGGCTGGCTGCGCCTGTGGGTCACCATCCCCAACGCCGTCGCCGGTATCAAACCGCTTGAGCGCGATCTTCTTATCGTCATCGACGAGATGCCGCGGCTTGGCTACCTCAAGCCGGTCATGGACGGCTACACCATGGCCGCCGGCAAGGGCGTCCACTTCTGGTGCTTCGCCCAGTCGATCTCGGCCCTCGATTCGACCTGGGGCAAGGAGCACCGCAAGACCCTCCTGCATCTGGCCGAACTGGTCCAGATCCTGGGCTTCCCGCGCACCGACGCCGAGGGCGCCGAGGAACTTTCCAAGGCCATCGGCACCGCCACCTTCGAGGCCCGGACCGAAAACCGTTCCGGCACCATCGCCGAGAACCGCATCGTCACCGCCAACACGCAATGGCAAGCCGGCGATTCCCGCGCCCTGGTGCGCGAGCGCCTGATCACCCCCGATGAACTCATGACCCTTGGCCCCGATCGCCAATACATCATCGCCTCGCCCAAGGACATGCCGAGAGATGCACTCCATCTTCATCACGCCCGCTACTGGCGCCGTTGGGATTCCCGCGACCTCGCTGATCCCAACCCTTTCGTCATCCGCAAAGAACGCGCGGAAAAGGCCAACGCAAAGCGGGTGTGGCCGCAATTCAAACTACCCTTCGGTGGAAAAACGTTGTGACGGAGAAACTTGAACAATTGGCAGGCAATCGCGATCCTGGGGCTAATGAAGCACTAACAGGCTGCTGAAAAAGTCCTCGCCTTTGCAATTGTGACATGATTCTGTGATTTCTTCGAGTGATGGAGGATGGCATGCGGGGTCGAGATCAAAGCAGTGGCAATTTATTCAGCTACGTAGACTTGGAAGAGCGTGTTCCGGATGATCATCCGCTGCGTCTGATCCGTGAGATCGTGAACGACGTATTGGGGTCTCTATCTTCGGAGTTCGAGACGCTTTATTCCCACATGGGTCGCCCATCGATCCCGCCGGAGAAGCTTCTTCGAGCGTTACTGTTGCAGGCGTTTTATTCGATCCGCTCGGAGCGTCAGCTGATGGAGCAGCTAAACTTCAACATGCTGTTTTGCTGGTTTGTGGGGCTTGGGCTGGACGATGGCGTGTGGGACGCCAGCGCGTTCTGCCACAACCGGGACCGTCTTCTGGAGGCGGAGGTTTCGGGGCAGCTGCTTGCGGGGGTTATCCAGCACCACAAGGTAGGGGGACTATTGAGCCGGGATCATTTTTCGGTAGACGGAACATTGATCGAGGCCTGGGCGTCGATGAAGAGCTTTCGTCCCAAAGGTGAGGACGATGGCGACGGGGGAT
Source organism: Alphaproteobacteria bacterium (assembly GCA_965261735.1). Taxonomy (GTDB): domain Bacteria; phylum Pseudomonadota; class Alphaproteobacteria; order SHVV01; family SHVV01. The sequence continues at coordinate 1,190,300 of OZ253470.1, read as the reverse complement.
CGGGGCGCAACGCCGCGCGGGATTTTCATGGCGAGAAACGCTCGAACGCGACCCATGCAAGCACCACTGATCCGGACGCCCGGCTTTATCGCAAGGGTAATGGCCGGGAAAGCAAGCTGTGTTACATGGGCCATGCGCTGACGGAGAACCGCCATGGTCTGGCAGTCGGCGGCGGCGTGACCATTGCGTCGGGCACGGCGGAACGCGAAGCCGCCCTTGATCTGATCGACAGGCATCGCCCGGTGGAGAGTAGAGGCGGGCGGCGTCGGATCACGGTGGGCGGGGACAAGGGTTTTGACGTCGCGGATTTTGTCGAGGAACTGCGGCACCGCAAGGTGACCCCCCATATCGCCGTCCAGGACCACGTCACCAAGACCGGCAAGCGGCGCAAGACCAAGATAGACGGGCGCACGACGCGCCATCCCGGTTACGGCGTCAGCCAACGTTGCCGCAAGCGCATCGAGGAGGTCTTCGGCTGGGTCAAGACGAGCGCGGGATTGAGCAAGACCAAATTCCGGGGCCGCCACCGGGTCGACGCTTCGTTCACCCTGGCCTTGGCCGCCTACAACCTCGTCCGACTACCCAGACTGCTGGCGGAGGCGCCAACATGACGGGCGATGCCGGCACGCCGCTGACCGCAAAGTGGCAGATCATCGAACTGGACGAAGCCCAGGGCATCGGATCGGTCGAGATTGAAGACGGTTTCACCCTAAGACACGAAATCTCATTTCATTTCGGCGATGAATCCGAGTTCAAGGCTCGGCAATGATGACTTTTTCAGCAGCCTGCTAAAGCCGGCCGGATGGACACGTCCTTCGGCAATTGGCGGTCCGAGAAGCGCGGCGCCCGCCGGGAAAGTCCCGGGTGAGGATCGCGGGGAGACAGCATCGGAGAGCCTCGCGGCGAACACGTGCGACCCATCCCAGCCAGCTGAAAGTGATGGCGCGAAGGATCTGCCGGGTGGCGGTGCTGGGGGCGACCCCGATCCGGAACACGTCCCGGCCGAGGAATTCGCCTCGCTTGAAAACGTCTTCGATCTGACGCGCCGCATTTGCGCGCGCCTCGGCAAGGAACCGGACGTGAATTTGGCCGAGCTAAGTGGGAAAGTCGACAAGCTTACCCTTGCCATGGAGAAGTTCGCGTCCGCGGCGAAGAATACCTGGGCCGCGCTCGATAAGGTGCTGGCTGCGCATAAAACTGTAACAGGCGAAGCCGCGAAATTGCTCGAAGAGGGTGATCGGAAAGTCACGGCCGACTTCCACCGTTGGGCAGCCACGCAGCGCCGGTATCGTTTTCGATTGTCGGTGCTCGGGCTGGCCGTTACCGTGCCAGCCTTCTTTGTACTCGGCGTGCTGCTCGAGCAGCAGTTCCAGATCGTGCCGCTCCACGATCCGACCAGCGGCTGGAGCGCCCACATCTGGCAGAACTACGGCCGCACGATCGTCGATTGCGCGGAGGATGCGAGGCGCACGAATAAGGCGATCGAGTGCAGGTTTTCCGTTCACGCGCCTTGACGGCCCGGCAAAGCCGGCCTTTAGCCGGTCCCCTGAACGGCCGCGTTTTGCCCGTTCACGTTACAAACGCGTTGCCCTGGCAGATCAGCGCGAGTAGTCCCCGATTCACCGGACGACCGCGGTCTGGGCAACGGTCTCGGGTCCCTCGCCACCGAACCGTGTGGCGGCGAAGCCGATGATGAGCCCGACAATGGCGCCCTCGGCGACAAACCAGAACGGGGAAGACAAGATGCCCTCCGGACCGAACACGGACGCCATGGCGGCGGCCAGCGTGTCATAGGCAAAGAACGTTAGTACGAAGTTCATCCACGCCCCCAAAAGGGGTGCGAGAATCCACCACGGCATCGGTAATTTCAGCACGGGGTGCCACGTGTAGACGCCGAACACGCCGATGATCGCGCCCAGCGTCGTGTACCAGAGCAATATTCCCCAGCGCAGCAGGCTTTCATCGCCGACCGGATAGACAGTGAGGTAGATAAATCCCGCAAGGCCGAACAGGGCGCCGAGCGTTTTGCCGACGGCGATGCGGGTGTTCAAAGAGGGATTGCCGAACATTTGAACCTCCAGGGTTATTGGAGTTGCCGGTTGGGCCGGAGTATCCGCAATCGGCCGCAATCGATTGTCCGAAATCGAATTGATGTTGCGTTCTGTGCAAGAGCCGATGGCTGGCGGTGTGGGCTACGGGAGGCAATAGCCCGCACCTGGAGGGCCGGCGCATGCCGCCTAATTGGCATTGTTTCGCTTTTGAGCCCCGCGGCGGTGGCGCCATCGGTCACTCATCGACAGCCCGCTGTCGTCGTTGCGGTCCAGCCGCTCGACGATGTTGGCCAACGGCCTGTCGTACTCCGCGCGCGAGATGACAGCGTTGCCGTCCGTATCCAGCATCTGGAAGGCGCGCACGGTCAGCGGACGCGTGGTCTCATGCCAGACGCCGGCGAATTCATCGAGGCTGAGGTTGCCGTCGCTGTCGCCGTCGTGGGCCGCATGACGGTCATTGCGCACCTTGTCGATCTCCGCTTGGCTGAGCTTGCCGTCACCATCGGTGTCGATGGACTCGATTATTGCCATCGCCATGAGTCCGAACTGTCCTTTGGCGAAGAAACCCATGCGGCCATGACCGCGTTCCGCGTAGCTCGCGCCTGCGAGTGCGATACTGCCGATAGCTTCAGCGATGCCCACGCCAATCAGCGCCTTCGTTCTCGTTCTCATGGATATGCTCCTGCGTCGCTCGTTCTCATGGATATGCTCCTGCGTCGAATGTCTATGAATGAAATTATAGGCAGCGTTTGTCGCAATACCATGACGCATCAGCGCCCTTTGTGTCACGCGAGTTGGTCGTGTCCCAGGACGTGGTGTAGGAGTTGTTGGAGCCTCTGTTAGCTGTGGGTAGGCGGCTTGCCGTAGCGACCGCCGAGAGTCTGGCGTAGGCAAGCCGGCTATCCACAGCGGAGGCCATCGCGGTTCCGGTTTAGGGTTGGGCTAGTGCAAACCAACCTGACCCGAAGGAGAACCACGATGACCCAGGACATGATGACCCTGCGCGCGCTTTTGGAGAAGAGCTCCGATGCCGATCTGCTTTGCGAGATGATCGGCTTCACGGCCGAGCGGCTGATGGCACTGGAGGTTGAGGGCCTGACCGGCGCCGGGCACGGCGAGCGCTCGGCGGATCGTATCACCCATCGCAACGGCTACCGCGACCGGTCCTGGGAGACGCGGGCCGGCACGGTCGAGCTGAAGATCCCGAAGCTGAGGAAGGGAAGCTACTTCCCGGGCTTCCTGGAGCCGCGGCGGATGGCCGAGAAGGCGCTGGCTGCGGTGATCCAGGAGGCCTACATCCAGGGGGTGTCGACCCGCTCGGTCGACGATCTGGTTCAGGCGATGGGGATGTCGGGCGCCTCCAAGAGCCAGGTCTCCAGGCTGTGCGGCGAGATCGACGATAAGGTCACCGGCTTCCTCGATCGACCGCTGGAGGGCGACTGGCCCTATCTGTGGCTCGACGCCACCTACGTGAAGGTGCGCCAGACCGGACGCATCGTCTCGGTCGCGGTGACCGTGGCTGTGGCCGTCAACGACCAAGGCCGCCGCGAGGTCCTGGGCGTGGCGATCGGCGCGTCGGAGGCCGAGACCTTCTGGACCGAGTTCCTGCGCTCGCTGGCCCGGCGCGGGCTGCGCGGCGTGAAGCTGGTGATCTCCGACGACCACAAGGGCCTGAAGGCCGCCGCGACCCGGATCCTCGGCGCCACATGGCAGCACTGCCGCGTGCACTTCGCCCGCAACCTGCTGGCCCATGCCGGCCGCCAGGGCCGGCGCGTCGTCTCCGCCTTCGCCCAGGAGGACGCCGACAGCGCGAAGGTCCAGTGGCGCCAGGTCGCCGACCAGCTCAGGCCCAAGGTGCCCAAGCTGGCAGTTCTCATGGACGAAGCCGAGCACGACGTCCTCGCCTACATGAGCTTCCCCAGGGAGCACCGCCAGAAATTGCACTCCACAAACCCGATCGAACGGCTCGACGGCATGGATCCGGGAGACCTCAGGCCCGCGCCGGCCCGGCGCCGTCTCGCAGGCGACCGTCGCCCCGGCGAGAAGGGTATCGAGACCGACCGCTGCCAATGCCGCTTTCCCGCAGTAAATGTCGGGCGAGCCGTCGCCGGGAACGAGGAAACCGTACCCCTTTGCCGGGTCGTACCATTTGACCGTCGCAGAAATGCGCACGCCGGCATCGGGTCGTGAAAACGGATATGTCATGCCGAATCGCTTTCCTCCGATGACGGAAATTCGTATCGGTGCTCCTTTCTACCGCTCGTCCCGTAGGCGGTGAAGGTCTTCGGGAACCGGTCCGGGCAATCGGGAGGCCGTTGTGACGACGGCGGCTCTCATGGTTGTGCAGTAACTGGTCGTGCGTCGAATTCCGGATGTAGACGACCGTCTCGCGCGCCAGATGGTCAGGCGCGATTTTGTTAATTGCCCATCTCCCTCTCCGTGGCCGTCCCGTATATTCCATCCGCTGTGGGCTTGATCTTGCAGTTCCGGAGTTTGAGACGAATGACTGAGTTTCGCTTCATCCATTCTTCCTTGCCTATCCGGGTTACACCCACACCCACTAGGGCTAGAATGGGCGCAACCCGGATATAGGGGAGCGCGCCATGGATGTTCTCGACCGCGCCGATCTCCCATTCCCGCATTCGCTACCCGAGTTCCAGCGACTTTTCCCCGATGATGCGGCCTGCGCCGCCTACCTGGAGAAAGCCCGCTGGGGAGACGGCTTTGCCTGCCCGCACTGCGGCACGGCGGGAGAGCCGTTCCACTTTGAAAACCGCCCTGGCGTCCTGCGCTGCCGCAAGTGCCGCCAGAACACCGGGCTGACGGTGGGAACAGTGATGGAGCGTAGCCACACTCCGCTGAACGTCTGGTTCTGGGCCGCTTATCTGGTCGCCAGTCAGACGCCCGGCATGTCCGCCGTGCAGTTTCAGCGGCAACTTGGTCTTTCGCGCTACGAGACGGCCTTTCAAATTCTCCACAAGCTCCGCTCGGGCATGGTGCGGCCCAACCAAGACAGGATCGGTGGACAGCCCAAGAACCATGTTGAGGTGGACGAAACCTGGGTTGGCGGGCGAACGCGTGGGGAAGGCCGTGGTGTTCACCACAAGGTTCCCGTCTCCTGTGCCATCGAGGTGCGTCATCGAAAGCCGGGCACCAAGCTCGACAACCGGAAAGACGGACGCTATGCCGGACGCGTTCGGCTCGCCGTCGTGCTCGACCGTAGCGCCGAGTCGCTCTGTGGGTTCGTCGAGAGCACCGTCGCGCCGCGATCGCTGATCGTTACTGACGATTGGAGCGGCTATGCTGGCCTCGGTAAGCGCGGCTATGAGCACTTCGCTGTTGCCGAGTGTGGTGATCCAGAGGTTGCCGAGCAATACCTGCCGATCATCCATCTGGTTTTCGCCAACCTGAAGACGTGGCTGATCGGTATCCATCACGGCGTTAGCCACCAGCACCTACAAGCCTACCTCAACGAGTTCACCTTCCGCTTCAACAGGCGGTTCTACCCGTTCAACGCCTTCCGCTCATTGCTCGGCATCGCGGGCGACACCTCTGCTCCAACCTATGCCGAGCTTTACTCGGGAGAGTGGCGGCACCCTACATGTAGCGGTCATGGGCGTTAACCGGATAGGCAAGGTTCATTCGACCTTCACCTTGGGCGCCGGTTCGGCACTCTCCCCGAAGATATTCGCGGTCGTCTTGTGGAGGCCCGTCATGCAGCGATCCACAGTCTGTCGGCTGCCGCGCTGCAACATGGAGCCAACCATGTGTTCATCGTCGGCGATCTCTTCGATAGCGAGACGCCCTCGGATCGGGTCTGGCGACAGGCGCTCGCCGCGATGGGCGCGGCGGAGGGAATCCGGTGGTGGATAATTCCAGGAAACCACGACAGCCTTGCCGCTGAAGCGCTCTGGGACCGTATTCGCGCTCAGGCTCCCGGCTGCGTGCATCTGGTCGATGTGCCCGAGCCGCTTGAAATCGCACCCGGAGCGATGCTCCTTCCATCGCCCGCGCCGCGCCGTTTTCCTGGCCGTGATCTGACCGACTGGATGCCCGGCTGCTCAACTCCCGAAGGCCATCTGAGAATCGGCTTGGCGCACGGTGGCGTCGTGACCTTCGGAAGCGAAGACGACGACGCAGAGACGATCCCGCCCGACCGGGCGGCCTCGGCCGGGCTCGATTACCTCGCCCTCGGCGACTGGCATGGTTTCGTGAGGATCGGCGAACGGACATTCTATTCCGGCTCCCCGGAACGTGATCGCTTCAAGCACCAGGGCCATGGTCGCCGCCAAGCGCGGCGGCAAGGTTGGGCAGGGGGCTCAGGGGTAGGCGCAGGCCTCCGCCGTTACCTCGACGAAGGCGCGGTCTCCGGACACGACGCTGAATCGATACTCGGTGCCGGCCCGGACCATCGCGTGATGGAGCGGCAGGATACCTTCGACATCCGTTCGTTCGCCGCCGATCCCGGTGAAACTGAGCGTGATCGGGTGGACGGGATCGAACCAGGCCTCGGGATTGCCGGCCTCGTCGGTGGCCGAGCGGCCTTGGGCAGTCACCGTGATCGTGTTCTCGGCGAAGCTCACCGAGTCGTTGGGGCCGTCGTAGATGGGCGTCTGTACGACGAACCGCCGGGTCGCGGGCACCTCCGCGCACTCGCGCTCGTTTCTCGCGGCGCGGATAACGAAGACGAGGCGGGATTGCTCGACACCCGCGGCGAGCCGGTCGCGAACGGCGTCGAGCAGTTCCCTTGCCTCGGTCGGTGCGACATCGCGCTCGTAGCGGCGTTCGAGCTCGGCGATCCTCACGGCGTCGGCCTCGACGGTGCCTTGCAGCCGGGCGTTCGCGATCTCCAGCTCGGCCACGGTCTCGAAGAGCCCCGCCACCTCCGCCTCAAACTCCGCTACGCTTCGTCCAGCCAAAATCGAGCCGTACCGCTCGGCCAGCAGACCGGCGGCGAAGCCCAGCGCCAGCACCACGAGCCAGCGAAACAGGCGGCGCCAGAAATGAGATCGTTTCCTGTCTCGACTATATCCTAGCGACATCGCCCGCTCTCCCTCTCCACGAGGGGCGCACCCTACATCTTATTGAAATATCCCCTTTTGAGCCATTCCTAGTGTACATATGGCCAAAGCCCTACTATATGCAGTGTCCTTACAAGGATCGTTTCGATTCGGTGACCGAAAAGGAGCTCCACACCATGAGCGGAGCCGCATTCATCGAGAATGTCGCAAAGAGGGGCAACATCAGCAAGGCCGAGTCCAAACGCATTGTCGACAAGCGCCCGGCGCGCAAAGGCCGCAATCCGCAAACGGGCGAAGCGATCCGGATCAAAGCCTCCAAGGCTCTTAAGTTCCGGCCGTCTGCAGCGCTGAAGAGGGCCGCAGGCGCTTGATCCCGGGTTAACATTCCCGGCGATTTAGGAGGCAGCAGCCTCTTCGCCGTGGCGGGTTCTCTTTTCAGGGGCCTCACCCCGCACCGTCCGCGCGACCGTTGCAATACGCCTGAATAATTCCATCTGGGCAGTTACGAATGTTTTTCTGTTCATAGTCGGCCGGGATTGCCAACGCCGGACGTGCCGGGATAACCGAACGGCTCTCGCAACCCGGATGGCAGCAAATTCGCACGCCCGCCATTCCCGCAGGTCCCGTCAGTTCGAACCGCAGCAGCGCCTGTACGTGCGGCCCGAACCGCACGGGCACTGAGTGTCGCGATCCGCCTTACGGCCGGGAAACTGTAAAACGTTCGACCCAAAGCCCCCTTCGCCACCGGTCCCGGTCCCCGCGCTGTTCCCGGACTGCCGCGATGCCGGCCAGACATACAGGGTTTGAACGAAGCCCGGGATCAAATCCAAGGCGATACTGTCCATTTCCTTGATGGCATCTTCCGCCAAATCCGACTGGCCTTGGCCGATATCGGACAATGCAAGGATCATGTTGACCGACGCCGCGGCTTCAGTCTCACCGCTGTCGACAACCCGTTCCCATGCGTCGGGGCGCATCCGCATCGCGCGCTCGAAGCCGCTGATCCAGGGCTCCCACAACGGCTCGTCGCTGTCATCGTCGACCCCGTAGAGCGGCACGTACTGCTCCGAGTCGTAAAACAAACTTTTGGATATCCGATTGTAATGGTTCGCGACGATCCGCGAGGCCACCTCCGCCTTCCACAGGCCCCCGAAGGGGGCAGCGCCTTCGTCGCCCCATACCGCAGGCAGCCATTCAAACAGCCGGATTGTCTCGGGACAGACGATAAGCGCGGTGACATATCCTTCCAATTCCCCAGGCGTCATCGCACCGTGTTCCGCCTGAAGGCTCTTCAGGAGAGCCAGAAGCTCTTCGATTTGTTCGTACGAATGGTTCATGCCGCAAAGGTTTAGTCCCACCTCGTCCGTTGCGTCAACGGCGGCATAATGTACCAGTCCGGAGGGTGCGAGTCTCGCATGGCAGTGATGTCTGCGGCTTGGTTCGTTGAGTTCAGGCAGCGATTGCCATGGCTGCTGCACGTGGACTGATGTTGTCGTTGGCCGGTGTGTCGGTTGCGCTGATCAGGGCCTTCCATGCGCGCTCGAAGCGGCCGGATTTGATCAGGGCGCGGAAGGTCAGAACAGCCTGTCCGCCGACGATCCGCCAGCGCATGCCGGAGCGCTTCATGCGCTGTGTCACCAGGGATCTTGTTGGCAGCCTCGACCACGCCTGAGCCGATGGCGATGCCCTCTTCCTTCAGGGCGTGGTAGCGCATGCGATGGCGATGCTTGCGGAAGAAGGCGAGTTCCCGCTCGGTCTCGGCCCGGTCCGGCGCAGCGGCGGCATCGCGAAGGTGGCGCAGCGCCCGGATCACCTTGGCGACGCCACGGGGATCGTGACGGAGGATCTCGCGGTACTTCTCGAACCAGCCGGGCGCCACGGCATGGTCGGACGCGGTTTGCAGATGTTCGCAAGCATGCCAGAAGTCGATCACCTCGGTTTCGGGCGACAGGGTCTCCAGGAAGGTCCAGTTGTCGGCGGCGCCATCGGCGATAGCGACGATCCCGATCTCGGGGCGTGCTCGCCTGATGTGTGCGACTTCGCTTGCAAGCTGCGCCTTCAGCGTGAGCTTGCCGCTCTCCGGCATGGGGCCGAGATAGAGGGTCTTCAGGCGCTTGCCCTCGGCGTCGTGGAAGGAGACCGTGCCGCAGGCGGCCTCGCGCCAGGAGGCCTTGGCGCGACCGTCCTCGCCGGGTCTCAGCGGCACCATGACGCCGTCGAGGGAGACCGAGGCGGTGGTCGCGTCCTGCGGTATGCCCTCGGCCTCACGGATGCTGCCCAGCGTCTCCGGGCCGAGGCTCTCCCAGCATTCGTGCATGCTCAGGGTCAGGCGCTCACCGACGGCGTCATGGCGCCGGTCTTCGCAAAGAACGCCGCCGCTTCCCGGGCCGTGCAGCGACCCATCATCAGCAGACCGAGTTCGGCCGCCGGCCGCGTCAGGTAATCGTCGACGAGGCCCAGGCTCTCGTCGACCGGCCACCGGCGATGCCCCGCTCGCGCCGCTGCGGTAACGCGCTCGCCGGTAGGCGAGCGAGGTCATGATCGTCTTCGGCGTCACCGCGACCCGGAACCAGCTCTGCCCGTCCCGCTCGATCCGGGAAGCGCCATCGTCCCGGTTCTCGATGACGGCGCCCATGACATCGCGAGCGAACTCGTTCGTGGCCTCACGCACCCGCAACTCGACCTCCTCGGGCGCCTCGGGGCGCGGCTCGGAACGAAGCTCCTCGCGACACAGTGCGAGCACCCGGGCGGCCGCCTCGACGACCCGAGGAGGCAGGCCGGAAAGATCGATGGACGAAGGCGCCGGAGGCGGGATACTGCCATGGGAATGCTCCCGATGTTGGGTTTCGAGACACGGCATCGTACCGCTTCTGGCGGTGCGGAGCGTTCCCACCTTCCCCTGCTCGACCCTGCCGTCGTGACAAAATCCTGCCTTGGAGCGGCCCATTGTCACGAATAGCCGTTTTCGGCCGTTCGTCTCGACACAAAAACGCACTAAATCAATGACTTAGATTCTCCATACCAGACCCACACCCAGTCCGGAACCGGGATAAAGTGAACCGGACCCACATATTCGGCCACGGCCTCGACAACAAGCGCTATCTCATAGAGCGGTCCCAGTCGCTCGCAACCGGCGACATCCGGCCCTGCCGCGACAACAGGCAGTCGAAGAAGGGCTGGCGCAAGGAGCCCCGCAAGGTCATGTCCCTGCGCGTCACCCAGCGGATGCGGCCCAAGCGGAACGGGGTTATCTTCTGCGCCTGCGTCGCACCCGACTCCGACAGCCGGGCAACCGACCGTTCCATGTATTCCCGCGAAAATCGCCGCCTCGTCTGCTTTGTCATCTCGTCCCTCCAGGTCGGTACTCAATTTACCGCCTGGTCCGGGATCCGGGAGCAACGTCACTCGTTCAACGACGCAGGCATCCGGACGACCGGGGTGATCCGCTGCGACCAGCCTCGCGTCCTCGATCTTGCCGCCCGGAACGGGAAACGCCTCGAAACCGTCCCGGAGCCGATCATGGATGAGGTGCTCGCCCGCCTTGCCACGATCTTGGCATAGACAGCGAGGCTGGAGTTCGATGGTATTGTCGGAGGTCCTATCCGGTCTGGCGGTTTGCGATGGTCGATGACGGGGAACTCAGGGCGAAGCTCGCCAAGATGGAGCGCTGTTCCGGCGGGCCGGCAGTCCGGGGGGCGCAGGCCGCCGCCGGAGCCGCGATGGACCGGCTGCACGCCGGCCTGGGCAGTTCGGACAGGGATCGCGAGCCGGAGGCCGAATTGACGTTCTCGCTGGTTGACGCCGCGCCAGCCGGATACTGCTCAAGACACAAGAAGAAACCTTGTCTATCCGGTTAACGCCCATGACCGCTACATGTAGGGTGCCGCCACTCTCCCGAGTAAAGCTCGGCATAGGTTGGAGCAGAGGTGTCGCCCGCGATGCCGAGCAATGAGCGGAAGGCGTTGAACGGGTAGAACCGCCTGTTGAAGCGGAAGGTGAACTCGTTGAGGTAGGCTTGTAGGTGCTGGTGGCTAACGCCGTGGTGGATACCGATCAGCCACGTCTTCAGGTTGGCGAAAACCAGATGGATGATCGGCAGGTATTGCTCGGCAACCTCTGGATCACCACACTCGGCAACAGCGAAGTGCTCATAGCCGCGCTTCCCGAGGCCAGCATAGCCGCTCCAATCGTCAGTAACGATCAGCGATCGCGGCGCGACGGTGCTCTCGACGAACCCACAGAGCGACTCGGCGCTACGGTCGAGCACGACGGCGAGCCGAACGCGTCCGGCATAGCGTCCGTCTTTCCGGTTGTCGAGCTTGGTGCCCGGCTTTCGATGACGCACCTCGATGGCACAGGAGACGGGAACCTTGTGGTGAACACCACGGCCTTCCCCACGCGTTCGCCCGCCAACCCAGGTTTCGTCCACCTCAACATGGTTCTTGGGCTGTCCACCGATCCTGTCTTGGTTGGGCCGCACCATGCCCGAGCGGAGCTTGTGGAGAATTTGAAAGGCCGTCTCGTAGCGCGAAAGACCAAGTTGCCGCTGAAACTGCACGGCGGACATGCCGGGCGTCTGACTGGCGACCAGATAAGCGGCCCAGAACCAGACGTTCAGCGGAGTGTGGCGGCTGTGTCTCGAAAGTGGTGGAAATTTGAGGATGGCGTAATCTCCGGGTGACAAGACAACCACCCAATCGGCGGCTAGCACCGCCAAGGAGATCACGCCATGAAGAACACTACCGAGACTTCCGCGCTTTCGCTACTGGCCAATGACGCCGGCTATGATCCGCTCGAGGACCGGCTGCGGGAGAACATCAGATCCACGATCGAGGCCGTTTTTGAGGAGGAACTTGCGCAGTTTCTCGGGCGCTGCCGATACGGTCGAGAGGACGCGCTTCGGCAAGGGTATCGGAACGGGCACCGGGAGCGGCAACTGACGGGGACATTCGGGACCGAGAGGGTGAGCGTGCCGCGTGCGCGGATCGTTGAGGAAGACGGTCGGGCGTCGGAATGGCGTTCGCGGGCGCTGCCGCGCTACCAGCGGCTGACCAGAAAGGCCGAGGCGCTGATCGCTTCGGTGTATCTGTCCGGAACCAACACGCGGCGGGTGAAACGCGCGCTGTTCGGGCTCTTCCGGGGTGCTGTGAGCAAGGACGTTGTGAGCCGGGCGTGGCGCAAGGTGAAGGTCGATTGGGACGCCTGGTGCAGCCGTGGCCTCGCGGATGAGGATATCGTTCGGCTGATCCTTGACGGCACTGTGATCAAGACCCGACTGGACCGCAAGGCCACCAACATCTCGGTTCTCGCGGCTATAGGGGTGCGCCGGGATGGCCAGAAGGTCTTGCTTTCGATCGGGAATATGGGCGGAGAAAGCCAGGCGGCGTGGCGCCAGTTCCTCGACGACCTTGATGCGCGTGGACTGAAACGGCCCGGGTTTGTCATCGTCGATGGCGCGCCGGGACTGGAGGCGGCTCTGTCGGCGCTTTGGGGCGATGACCTTCCCGTTCAACGCTGCACCGTGCACAAGCACCGCAACCTTCTGGGTCATGCTCCCAAACACATGCATGACGAGCTGAGCGAAGATTACCGCGATATGATCTATGCCGACACTGCCTCCGAGGTGGAAACCCGCCGCAAGGCGTTTGTCCGCAAGTGGCGGCTGAAATGCAGGGCCGTCGCGGACAGCCTCGCAGAAGCGGGCGACAAGCTCTTTACCTTCACGCGCCTGTCCAAGAGCCAATGGAAATCAGCCCGAACGACCAACGCCATTGAGCGTCTCAACGAGGAGTTCAAGCGCCGGATCAAAACACAGACCGTGCTGCCGTGTCCCGAAACAGTGCCGATGCTCCTCTGGGCACTCCTCGCTTCCGGCCAAATCCAGATGCGCAAAGTCGATGGATGGGAAACCCTCGATCAGCTAATCGCCGACGAAACCCTTGACCGCGCAGCCTGACCGCCGCAAAACTCAACCCGCTCGGAGAGGCGCCAAAACCAATTTCCACCACTTTCGAGACACAACCAACCAGACGTTCAGCGGAGTGTGGCTACGCTCCATCACTGTTCCCACCGTCAGCCCGGTGTTCTGGCGGCACTTGCGGCAGCGCAGGACGCCAGGGCGGTTTTCAAAGTGGAACGGCTCTCCCGCCGTGCCGCAGTGCGGGCAGGCAAAGCCGTCTCCCCAGTGGGCTTTCTCCAGGTAGGCGGCGCAGGCCGCATCATCGGGGAAAAGTCGCTGGAACTCGGGTAGCGAATGCGGGAATGGGAGATCGGCGCGGTCGAGAACATCCATGGCGCGCTCCCCTATATCCGGGTTGCGCCCATTCTAGCCCTAGTGGGTGTGGGTGTAAACCGGATAGGCAAGGAAGAAACTTCCGATGCTTCGTAATTTCCACGTTCTCTGGGTTCTCGTCGCGGTTGTCGGCTACGCGGCTGGGATTCGGGCGCAGGAATACAGTTCGTTTGTCGTGTTCGGAGACAGCCTGAGCGATTCCGGCAATATCGCTCATGCGTTGGGTTTGCCAACAGGGAGCAGCTTTACCACCAATCCCGATCCGGTCTGGGCGAGGATCGTCGCGCATACCTTCCGCTCGCCAGGGCTACATTCGCTCAGCGGTGGGTCAAACCACGCCTTTGGTGGCGCCTGTGTAAATCCGGACAGTCCGTGCACTGTTCCTGTGCCGGGGATCGGTCAGCAGATCGATCAATATCTTTCCTCACGGCCCTCGGGGGCGGCCGACCCGGACGCCCTTTATGCCGTTTGGGGCGGCGCGAACGATGTGTTGGCCGTCGCCGAGGCTGCCGCAAGTACCAGTCCTGGTGTCCGAGCGGTTAATCCTCGAGCCGCCACTCTGGCGGCGGCTCGCGCCTATACAGATCATATCCGGCGTCTTCAAGAGGCCGGCGCTCGCCATGTCGTGGTCTTCAACTTGGTCGATGCGGGCGAGACGCCGTTTGCACGTCGCGCCGGCGATCCGAGAATTCCGGCCGCGCTTACCGCTCTCGTGACCCTTTACAACGAGGAGCTCGACGCGGGCTTTCGTTCGCTCGATGCGGGAATCGTTCCGATCAACACCTTCGCCCTGTTCGGGGAGGTTCTCCAAGACCCCACGACCTACGGCTTCACCAATGTTCATGGAGCGGCCTGTTCCCCGAGCGAGAGGTTACCTGTATGCGGCCCATCAGGCTCCAGCTCTCGCGTAACCTATGACCCCGGCACCAACCGGAGCCATTTGTTTGCGGATGACAAGCACCCCAGCGGAGCGGCCCACGAGATAGTCGCCAGTGTGGTGACGTCAATCCTCGCGGCCCCAGTTCAGGTTTCGCTCGCCGGGGAGGCGGGTGTCGACGCGGTCGCTACGCACCGACACGTGGTGTCGCGCGAGCAAATGTCGGATTTAGGGCTTGAGCGCGCGGTCGGGAGTTGGCGCGGCTACACGGCGGGACACTTGGGCAAACGCGGGTTGGATGCCCTGCCGCGTCTTGGAAAAGCGCGGGCCGACGTGCAAGCGATCACCCTGGGAGCCAGCCAGCGTGTGGCAACCAGCCGTTGGTGGGGCGCCGCACTGAGCGTCGGCCGCCACGACAATGACGTTTCGGGCGCGGTTCTCGAGAGCAACACAGTCGTCGGCTCGGTCCACGGGGCATGGCGTCAAGGCCGCCTAGACCTGAGCGGTTCGCTGAACCTGGGCAGAAGCCAGGTGGACATCGAGCGTTCGATTGCCCTTGGACCGGCAATGCGCACCGAGCACGGTTCCACGACGGCAGGTCAGTTCGGGGTCGATATCGATCTCGGCTGGACCCTTTGGGATCTGGAGACGTCCCGTCATGTGCTGGCGCTGGGGGTCTCCTGGCTCAATCAAGAAATAGACGGCTACCGCGAACGCGGAAGCTCATCCACCGCGATGAACTTCTCCGGCTTTGATCGTGGGTCCCTCGTCGTCCGCGGCGGCTATCGGATCACGGGAAACACGCACCTGGGCGGCGTGACGTTTCGTCCTTACGCCGGGGTCGCGCATGAGAGAGAACTGAACGACAGCCCCGTTTGGGTCACGGCCGGCTCCAATACCATGCCGGGACGTTTCACCGCTTCGGGCTTCGTGCCACCTGGGCAGTGGCTGAGCGCCGATGTCGGTGTTTCCGCAAGTTTGGGCGAGCGAACGGTCGCTGTTGTCGGTTACTCCGGGCGTTACGGACACAGGTCACGCGGGGGTCACCAGCTGAACCTCGGATTGCAGATCGCTTTCTGATCTGCATCACGGGAGGAATGCCACTAGCAGGCTGCGGAAAAAGCCGCTTCAGTCGGGCCTTGATGGGGGCTTTGCAGCCTGAGCCCGTTGGACACGTTGATTTCGTCTGATCGGCGGGTTTCGTGGTTCTGGCACCACAGGTCTCGTGTGCATCGAGCGCCGCCGAACAGGCCAAATTCGCGCACGCCTTCGGGCTCCGGGGCGTCTCTCGTGTCGCCGGGCACCGCAGCCGCCGACGCCTTCAAGGGCGCCTCACCAAAAGGTCGATCTCAATCCGGGCGTCGAGCGCAAGGCCGGTAACCCCGATACAGGTCCGGGCTGGGAGCCTGCCCTCGGCGAAATAGGACCTGTAGACCGCATTCATCCGCTCGTAGTCTTCCCGGAAATGGGTCAGATAAACTCGCGCCATGACGACATGCTCGAGGCCGAGGCCGAGCGAATCCAAGACGATCGATAGGTTGCGCATCACGTTGCGCGTCTGCTCTTCCACGGTCGGCGGCAGGGGCGCGGCTTCGTCGGTAGGATCGTTGGGCATCTGTCCGGTGACCAGAACCCAGCCGTCGACCTCGACCGCGTGGCTGAACGGTGCCACGGGGCTGGGCGCACCGGCGACCATGTGGAATATCGTTGCCGCCATCGTCTTGCCTCCGTCGAGCGGCACCTAGTGGATTGATTCCAACGTTTGGAACCCTCTGTTTCGTGCGACGATGATATGATCGGGGTCGGCTTTCCAGATGAAGGGTTTTGGGTTTGCGTCATTGTATTAGTTGATAATCGCGATTGGTTTTGGCGCCTCTCCGAGCGGGTTGAGTTTTGCGGCGGTCAGGCTGCGCGGTCAAGGGTTTCGTCGGCGATTAGCTGATCGAGGGTTTCCCATCCATCGACTTTGCGCATCTGGATTTGGCCGGAAGCGAGGAGTGCCCAGAGGAGCATCGGCACTGTTTCGGGACACGGCAGCACGGTCTGTGTTTTGATCCGGCGCTTGAACTCCTCGTTGAGACGCTCAATGGCGTTGGTCGTTCGGGCTGATTTCCATTGGCTCTTGGACAGGCGCGTGAAGGTAAAGAGCTTGTCGCCCGCTTCTGCGAGGCTGTCCGCGACGGCCCTGCATTTCAGCCGCCACTTGCGGACAAACGCCTTGCGGCGGGTTTCCACCTCGGAGGCAGTGTCGGCATAGATCATATCGCGGTAATCTTCGCTCAGCTCGTCATGCATGTGTTTGGGAGCATGACCCAGAAGGTTGCGGTGCTTGTGCACGGTGCAGCGTTGAACGGGAAGGTCATCGCCCCAAAGCGCCGACAGAGCCGCCTCCAGTCCCGGCGCGCCATCGACGATGACAAACCCGGGCCGTTTCAGTCCACGCGCATCAAGGTCGTCGAGGAACTGGCGCCACGCCGCCTGGCTTTCTCCGCCCATATTCCCGATCGAAAGCAAGACCTTCTGGCCATCCCGGCGCACCCCTATAGCCGCGAGAACCGAGATGTTGGTGGCCTTGCGGTCCAGTCGGGTCTTGATCACAGTGCCGTCAAGGATCAGCCGAACGATATCCTCATCCGCGAGGCCACGGCTGCACCAGGCGTCCCAATCGACCTTCACCTTGCGCCACGCCCGGCTCACAACGTCCTTGCTCACAGCACCCCGGAAGAGCCCGAACAGCGCGCGTTTCACCCGCCGCGTGTTGGTTCCGGACAGATACACCGAAGCGATCAGCGCCTCGGCCTTTCTGGTCAGCCGCTGGTAGCGCGGCAGCGCCCGCGAACGCCATTCCGACGCCCGACCGTCTTCCTCAACGATCCGCGCACGCGGCACGCTCACCCTCTCGGTCCCGAATGTCCCCGTCAGTTGCCGCTCCCGGTGCCCGTTCCGATACCCTTGCCGAAGCGCGTCCTCTCGACCGTATCGGCAGCGCCCGAGAAACTGCGCAAGTTCCTCCTCAAAAACGGCCTCGATCGTGGATCTGATGTTCTCCCGCAGCCGGTCCTCGAGCGGATCATAGCCGGCGTCATTGGCCAGTAGCGAAAGCGCGGAAGTCTCGGTAGTGTTCTTCATGGCGTGATCTCCTTGGCGGTGCTAGCCGCCGATTGGGTGGTTGTCTTGTCACCCGGAGATTACGCCATCCTCAAATTTCCACCACTTTCGAGACACAGCCTTCTTGCTCATTGATTTCTGTCTCATCTTCGTTCCCTTCGGTCACTACGATGAGCCAGAAATCCTCCGTTATGCAATTACCTCAATTTGTCCCAAAGGCGCTGACGTCAGACAGATCCCGAGATAGGCCCTGGCGATGAGGATGCGCGCCGCCAAGTCGTCGGGGTCGGCCTGGAGCGTGTTCTTGAGGTGGATGATGGCCGCCTCGAAATCGCTGGCATTGAAGCGGACCAGCGCTTCCTCGTACTGGCCTGTGGGTGCCGCCGGATTAGCCTCCGCCAATGCTGTGCCGGCGCCGAGCGCGCCCGACACAGCGAGACAGCATGCGAGCATGGCGACCAACCCCGAAGGGCGTTTCCGGTGTCCCAACAACTGCCTTCTGACCCCTTGCCTACAGGCCGCCTAACTGGCCTCAGCACCGGGTGTTCGCCCGGACAGGTCCCTGCCGTCGGCCTGGGCGCAACGATACCACAATGCGCTTCGGCGTCCGCGGCGGGTCGTCACAACGAAACGACGGCAGGAGCGCGGGCCCGCGGTGATCGACTCCGCCCCGCGACGCTTGACATCTGTGGTGGGCGAACGCCAATAGGGCGTCGCGTCGCGTCGCGTCGCGTCGCGGGGAGGGGACAAATGGACAAGACGGCCAAGCAGATGGTGGACTTCGCGGGCGGGCTCAGGTTCAGCGACTTGCCGCGCCGGGCGGTTCACGACGCCAAGGCCCGAGTCATCGATTCGCTCGGCGTCGCGCTCGCCGCCTACCTCGCGCCGCCCGTGCGCATCGCGCGCAAGATGGCGGTGCCCATCGCCGGCGATTTTGGGGCCCGCGTGTTCGGCACCATGGTGCGCACGACGCCCGACCTCGCCGCCTTCGTCAATGGCGCCATGGTGCGCTACCTCGACCTCAACGACGCCTACCGCACGCGCGACGCGTGCCACCCCTCGGACAACCTCGCCGGGCTCCTCGCGCTCGCCGAGGCGAGCGGCGCGAGCGGCCGCGACTTCATCCTCGCGCTCGCTATCTCGTACGAGATCCAGTGCCGCTACACCGATGCGGTGCCCTTCAACGACAACGGCTGGGACCAACCGGTGGTCGGCGCCAGCGCCTGCGCGCTCGCCGCCGGCCGCATGCTCGGGCTCACGCGCCACGAGCTGCACCAAGCGCTGGCGCTCGCCGTCGTGCCCAACCTGTGCACCTACGTGACGCGCGCCGGCGAGCTGTCGATGTGGAAGGGCTGCGCCGGACCCAACGGCGCCCGCCACGGCATCTTCGCGGCGCTGCTCGCGCGTGAGGGCATGGCCGGACCCTACGATCCCTTCGAGGGTCACTTCGGGGTCTGGATGCAGACGCTCGGCAAGCCCGTCGCCGTCGACCTGCCGCGCAGCATCAAGGGCCGCACGCTGGGCCTTTCCCAGTCCAACATCAAGCGCTACGCGGTGCGCGATTCGTGCCAGCTACCGATCGATACGGCGCGCGACCTGCGGAAGAAGATTCGCGCCGAGGACGTGAAGTCGCTGCACATCAAGACCTACAAGTCGGCCTATGTCGGGGCGGTGGCGGACAGGGAGCTGTGGGCGCCCAAGACGCGCGAGACCGCCGATCACTCGATGCTGGTCTCGGTCGCCTGTGGGCTCATCGACGGCGATGTTACGCCCGAGACCTTCTCCCGCGAGCGCTTCCTCGACGCCGACGTACTCGGTCTCATCAAGCGCACCAAGGTCGAGGTCGTCGATGCCTTCACCAAGCAGACGCCGGGCCTGCGCAACTGCCGCCTCGAGGCGACCTCGAAGGACGGGACCAAGGTCGTCGCCCACCGCAAGCTCAGCCTCAAGGACATCGAGCGCGGCATGAGCGACAAGGCGCTGGAGGCCAAGTTCCACGGCCTGGCGAGCACGGCACTGGGCGCGGCCGAGCGCCGCAAGCTGCTGGCCGTGGCCTGGAAGCTCGACTCGCTCCCCAAGGTCGATCCCCTGATCGACCTCCTCGCGATTTAGCGTTGGGCCACGAGGTAGAGCCATGACGACGACCGAGGAACGCCTCACCGACTATGCGGCCTCCCTCGAGTTCGGGGATCTGTCGCCGGCGGTGGTCAGGGCGGCCAAGCGGCGCATCATCGACACGCTGGGCTGCGCCGTCGCCGCCTACGCCGAGCCGCCCGCGCTCATCGCGCGGAAGATGGCCGTACCGGTGGCCGGCGACTCGGGCGCGCGCGTCATCGGCAGCCTGGTGCGTACGACGCCTGACCTCGCCGCGTTCGCCAACGGCGTGATGCTGCGCTACCTCGACTTCAACGACACCCACCGCACCCTCGACGGCAGCCACCCGTCCGATAATCTCGCCGGCGTGCTCGCGGTCGCCGAGGCGACGGGCGCGAGCGGCGCCGATTTCATCCTGGCGCTCGCCATCTCGTATGAAATCCAGTGCCGCTTCGTCGACAGCGTGCCCTTCAACGACAATGGCTGGGACCAGCCCGTGCCCGGCGTCATGGCCTGCGCGCTGGCGTGCGGCCGGCTGCTCGGGCTCGGCCGCGAGGCGCTACGACACGCGCTCGCCATCGCCGCCATCGCCAATCTGTGCACCTACCAGACGCGGGCCGGTGAGCTGTCGATGTGGAAGGGGTGCGCCGCCGCCAACGGCGCCCGCCAGGGCGTGTTCGCCGCGCAGCTCGCGCGCGAGGGCCTGACCGGCCCCTACGAGGCTTTCGACGGCGTCTTCGGCCTGTGGAAGCAGACCGTGGGCAAGCCCTACGACCTTAAACCGCTGGCTGCGGCCGGCGAGGAGGGCTTCGCCATCGCCCAGTCGAACATCAAGATGTACCCGGCGCGCGACTCCTGTCAGCTCCCGGTGGCGACGGCGCGCGATCTGCGCCAGAAAGTGGCCGCCGCCGACATCGCCAGTCTCAAGATCGAGACCTATGCCTCGGCGCACAAGGGCGCGGTCGCCGACCCCGAGCTGTGGGCGCCCAAGACGCGCGAGACCGCCGATCACTCGATGCTCGTCGCCGTCGCCGCGACCTTGATCGACGGCACCGTCACCCCCGATACCTTTGCCAACCGCCGCTTTCTCGATGCCGATGTCCTCGATCTCATCGGGCGCACCGAGGTCGTCGTGTGCGATGCCTTTTCGGCCGAGACGCCGGGGGTGCGCAACTGCCGTATCGAGGCGACCGCAGCGGGCGGTGCGGTGCACATAGCCCACGGCAAGCTCACGACCGAGGATGTACAGCGCGGGCCGAGCGATGACGAGATCGAGGCCAAGTACCGCAACAACACGCGCAACCATATGGCCGAGGGCGAGCGCGAGCAGCTACTTGAGTTGCTGTGGGACCTCGACAACCTGGGCGACATCGGGCGCCTCGTCGATCGGCTGGCGATCTAGGGGGCCCGGCGCGGCCGCTTGCCGATGGGGGCCCGCGGGGCCTACCCTGTCCGCCCAGCTGAAGCTCAACGAGGAAGGGATACCGCGATGGCGATGGCGCACGCCCACGAGCGCGACGCGGCGGCGATTCGCGCGCGGCTTGATCACCCGGTCATCGATGGCGATGGCCACCTGGTCGAGGCGGGACCGGTCTTCCTCGACTACCTCAAGGACGTGGCCGGCCCGGGCGTCGCGCAGCGCTACGAGGAGGCGATGGATGGCGCTTTCTTCACCTGGTACGACCTGTCGCCGGAGGAGCGCCACGGCGGGCGGGTCTCGCGGCCGGCCTTCTGGATCATCACCGCCGATACGCTCGACCGCGCGACCGCAATGATGCCGGCACTGCTGCGCGAGCGCATGGATGCTTTCGGCATCGATTTCGCGCTGCTCTATCCCACCGACGGCCTCGTGTTTCCGGCGCTCGACGACGAGGAGATGCGCCGCGCCACCTGCCGCGCCGCGAACATCATGAATGCCGATCTCTTCGGCGCCCACGCCGACCGGCTCGCGGTGCCGGCGATCATCCCCACGTACACCCCGGCCGAGGCGCTCGCGGAACTCGACTTCGCGGTCGGCGAGCTCGGCCTCAAGACGACCATGATGTCGGGCTCGATCCGCAGGCCGATTCCCGATGCGGCGGCCCGCGCACCGCAGCTATCGAGCGCCGACCTCGGTTACTGGCTCGATCCGCTCGCCCTCGACAGCGCCTACGACTACGACCCGGTGTGGCAGCGCTGCGTCGACCTCAAGGTCGCGGTCACCGACCACGCCGGCAGCCAGGGCTGGGTCAACCGGGCCTCGATCTCGAACTACATGTACAACCACATCGGCCATTTTGCCGCCAGCAGCGAGCTCTTCTGCAAGGCTTTGTTCATGGGCGGCGTGACGCGGCGCTTCCCGACGCTCAAGTTCGCCTTCCTCGAGTGCGGTGTGGCCTGGGCCTCGACGCTGTACAACGATCTCATCGGCCACTGGGAGAAGCGCAACGAGCGCGCTCTCGTGAAGAACCTCGATCCGGCGCGGATCGATGCCGCACAATTCGCCGATCTCATCGGCCGCTACGCCGATGATCGGGTCAAGGCGAAGATCGCCGACATCGCCGCCCGTGACCCCGTCGCGCTCGATCCCGACAAGCCGCAGGAGGCGCGCGACCTCGACGAGTGGGCGGCGTGTAGGATCGAGGTTCCGGAGGACATCCGCGACCTCTTCGTCCCCAACTTCTACTTTGGCTGCGAGGCCGACGACCCGATGACGGCGGTCGCCTTCGACGCCCGCCTCAACCGCTTCGGCGTCCACCTCAAGGCGCTCATGAGCTCCGACATCGGCCACTGGGACGTGCCCGACGCGAGCCAGGTCCTGTGCGAGGCCTACGAGCTCGTCGAGAACGGCCTGCTGAGCGAGGCGGACCTGCGCGATTTCACCTTCATCCACCCGGTCGACCTGCACACCGGCATGAACCCCGACTTCTTCAAGGGAACCGTGATCGAGGACGCAGTCGCCGCCTCGCGGCCCGCGGCGCCGGTCGCCTGAGCACCGCTCGCCTGAGCAGCGCTCGCCTCATGCCTTGAGTGAGACTGTCGCAGGGTGAGGCTGTCCGACCCGCACCAGAGGCGGCGGCGTAGCTACTCCGCCGCGGCGCTCAGGGCGGTGCGCTGGGTTGCGGTGGCGGGTTCGTCGATGGCGAGGGTGTCGTCGTCGGCTCGGCCGGCAATAACCACGCCATAGACCTCGCGCGCGCTGTCGAACGTTTCCCAGCCGCGGCGCACGTCATTGAGCACGCGCTCGGGCTCGCGCTCCAACGGATTGCCATAGCCGCCGCCGCCGCTGTTGAGAAAGCGCACCTTCTCGCCCGGGTTGAGCACGAACTTCACCACGTTGGGCAGCTTTTCCTCGTGGCCATTGGCGCTGATCCTGTAGTGCGAGGCGGGCGAACCGGCGCGCCCGCCCTGTGCGCCTTGGGCCGGGTTGTGATGGCCGTCCGACGGAATGACCAGCGTCAGGGGGTCCTTGCGCGATCCATAAATGACCTCGCCGCCGAGCGCGCCGCGCCGGCGACCGGCGCCGCCGGTGCACGGATGGAGGCGCTGACGCTCGAACAGGATCGGGTGCTTGACCTCGTCGAGCTCGAGGCTGTCGCGGTAGACGAGCCCGCCCGCGGGCGGGATACCGAAGGTGACCCACCCATCCGTGATCGGCCCCGCCGGCCCGCCGTTCACGTTGACGCCGAGCTGGTTGATGAAGGGCTCGCCGCCACGGCGAAAGTCGGGCCCGGAGATGACGGCGCTCATGCACGCGCCGCCCTGCGCGAGGCCGAAGCCGTCGCCGAGCTTGGCAAAGGCGGTCTGGGTCAGGCTGATGAGCCGGTCGGCGAGGTTGGTGGTCGCCATCGAACAGCTGTGTGGGAACGCCGGCCTGCCGACGACGCAGCCATCGCGCAGCAGCACCCGGATGCGCCGGAACGAGCCCGCGTTGTGCGGAATGTCGGAATCGACGCAGTTGAAGACGCCGGTGACCACGTTGTTGATGGCGCAGGCCTCGGACTGGTTGAGGCCGCAGTCGTAGTTGTCGGGGTTGTCCCTCAGGTCGACCTCGATCATACCCTCGTCGGGGTCGATCTTGAGCTTGACCCGGACCGGGATGCCGTCGGGCAGAATCGGCTCGAACGGATCGTGCGCGCCCTCGGCGACCGTGCTCGCCTTGGGCAGCTTCTTGATGGCCTGCGCGATGCGGCGCTCGGAGTAGTCGAACCAGGTCTCGATGAAGGCGGTGATCGTTTCGCTGCCGTACTTGGCACACAGGTCCTTGAGGCGCCGCTCGCCGGTGCGGCCGGCGCCGACGGTGGCGAGAAAGTCGCCGTACCATTGGTCGGGCACCCGGATGCGGGCGCGGCACATGCGCACGATGTCCTCGTTCATCACGTAATCGCGCTGCACGCGCACGCACGGGAAGATGAGCGCACCCTCGGCGTAGACGTCCTTGGCCCACGCATCGTACGTGGTCGGCACGGCATTGCCGGTGTCGGCCTGGTGCGACTTGGCGCAGGTCGTGAAGAGGTGCACGCCGTCGATGAACACCGGTATCAGGATGGTGTGATCGGCGGCGTGGGTATTGCCCAAATAGGGATCGTTGTGGAGAAAGGCGTCGCCCTCGGCGAGATCGTCGTGGAGCTCGCACATCGCGGCCGTCTGCAGGTGCGAGCCGAAGATGTGCACGGGAATGCCCTGGTCGGCCGTGAGCAGCCGGTTGTCGGCGGTCACGATGGTGCACGAGAAGTCGCGCGCGCCGGCGATCACGCCCGAGCGCGCCGAGCGCAGCAGCGTGTTCGACATCTCGCGCACGATGGCGTCGAACCGGTTGGCCAGCACCGAGATGGTGACGGGATCGAGTTCCACCGGGCTTTGCGTGCTCGTCATGGCATTGGACCTTCGTCGTTTGCGCCGGCGGGCTTAGGCGACCTCGAGAATGAAATGGCCGGCGCCGCTCATGCGCGCTGCCATTCCCGGATAGACCACCAGCGTCGTCGTCGGTTCTTCGATGATCGCGGGCCCGGCGACGCGGGCGCCGCGCGGCAGCGCCGGGCCGTCGTGGACCGGGACCTCGACCGTATTGCCGCCGCCGAAATAGGCCTCGCGGTGGCGGGCTGGCGCCCCGGCGTTGCACTCGGCCACGGCCGTGGACGGCTCGATCGGGCTCGCCAGGTCGATGCGAACGCGGCCCTTCCAGTTGAGGCATTCGACCTGGCTCGCGTCGTCGCGGACCGCGAACAGTCGCTCGTGCACGCTGTGGAAGGCTTCGACCAGCGCCGCGACGTCGTCCGCCGTGCGGAAGTGGCGCTGCGGCAGCGGCACGTCGAGCTCCCACACCTGGTAGAGGTACCGGGCCTCCAGGTAGTAGTCGATGCGCGCGCCCGCAGCCGCGCGCTCGCCCAGGCTCGCGACGAAGCGTTCGAGCTCGTCGTCGATCACGGCCAGGGCGGCGCTAACGCCTTCGAAGTCGAAGTCGCCGGAGCGCGTCACCTTGCTCGCACTGTGCTCGGCCACGATATCGGAGAACTGCATGCCGCAGGCGCTGAGCGCGCTCGCCGTGTGGGGCAGGATCACCCGGGTGCAGCCGAGCTCGCGCGCGATCGGCATGATGTTCAGGCCGGCCGCGCCGCCGCCCGCGACCAGCGCGCTCTCGCGCGGATCGAACCCCTCGCTGACCGTGATGTCCTGGATGGCCTTGATCATGAGCTCGTTGGCGAGGCTGATGACGGCATGGGCCGCGTCCTCGCGCGACAAGCCTATCTCGTCCGCCAACCGGTCGACGACGCGGCGCGCCGCTCCCTCGTCGAGCCTCATGCGGCCGCCGAGGAAGTGGGCCGGGTCGATGTAGCCGAGCACGACGGCCGCATCCGTCACTGTCGGCGCATCGCCGCCGGTACCGTAGCAGGCGGGACCCGGGACGGCGCCCGCGCTGTGCGGGCCGACGCGCAACAGGCCGCCGGGATCGATCCACGCGATCGAACCGCCGCCCGCGCCGATGCTGCGCACGTCCACCGACGAGATCGCCAGGATGTGCCCGCTCCACTGGCCGCCGATCCACGTCTCGCGGGTGAATTTGGGCTCGCCGTCGCGCACGAGGCCGACGTCGAACGTGGTGCCGCCGGTATCGCAGATGATGACGTTGTCGCCGAAATCCTCGATGGCGGCGTAAGTCACGCCGGCGATGGGCGCCATCGACGGCCCCGACTTGACCGTGTGGATCGGCCGCTCCGCGATCTCGGCCACGTTCATGCAGCCGCCAACCGAGGTACTGACCAGGATCTCGCCGTCATAGCCCGCGTCGCGCAAGTCCTGCTCCATATGCCGCAAATGCTCCTGGATGAGGGGCTTGAGCGACGCATCGATGGCAGTGGCGGAGGCGCGCCGATACTCGCGGATGATCGGCAACAGCCGGTGCGATAGCGTATAGGGGACGCCAGGCAGGATCTCGTCGATCAGCGCCGCGACCGCGAGCTCGTGGTCCGGATTGACGATCGACCACAACAGACAGACGGCGATCGCCTCGAATTGGCCACGAGCCACCTGCTCGATCACCGCACGAGTGGCGGCGGCGTCGAGCGGCCGCACCACGCCGCCCTCGGCGTCGATGCGCCCGGCGATCTCGAAGGTATGGTGCTGCGGGATGTAGGGATCGGGGAATTCGAGGCTGAAATCGTGGGCGTTCGCCTTGCCCCCCTCTTTGAGCACCAGAATGTCGGGGAAGCCCTCGGTCAGCAGCATCGCGGTCTTGGCGACGCGTCCCTCGACGATGGCGTTGGTGGCCCGCGTGGTTCCGTACACCAGCAGGTGGGCGTCGCCAAGCAGAGTGCCGAGGTCGATGCCGAGCTCGCCGGCGGCGACCTCGAGGGCGCCGCGCATGCCCTCGAAAATCCGTTCCGGAGTCGTCGGCGCTTTGCCGAGCGTGTGCCGCCCAGCCTCGTCGGCGACCACGACGTCGGTGAAGGTGCCGCCCGTGTCGACCGCGATACGATAGGCCATGCGCTACCCTGTCCCGACTCCGTGCCCTTGGTTCACCCTTCGGGCGTGCGCCCGGGGCGGGCCGCATCTCGTTTCTTGGCCTTGGTTATTTCGGTGACGACGACGTACAGCCCCTCGACGTCGCCGCTGCCGCCCAGCTTGGGCACGAGGGTCGTGAGCTCGTCGCGCGCCCGGCCGTCCTCGTCGCGGTGCACCGCTTGCTCATAGGTCACGGTCTTGCCGGTCAGGGCCTCGTCAATGTGGCCGCGAATCAAGCCGTAGTGGGCGTCACCGAGCACGTCCTTGATCGTGCGGCCGCGCAGGGCCTCGGGCGATAGACCAAACCGCTGCTCGTAGTTCTTGTTGTTGAGCAGATAGCGCTGGTCCCTATCGACGATCGAGATTCGCACCGGCAGGGCGTCGATGAGCTGGTATACCACGCGCTCCGCATCCCGCGTCTTTTGCAGGAGCCCGGCGTAGACGCGCTTGCTCGAGGCGGCGCTGATGGTCGCCACGAAGTAGACGCGCTTGCTCGAGGCGGCGCTGATGGTCGCCACGAAGAAGGGCACCAGGTAGGTGAGGCCCATCTTGAGGACGTCGACGCCCTCCCCGGCGAGTATCGCCTCGCCCTGGTTGATGGCGACCAGGATCGAGCCAACGACGGCGGCCGTCTCCAAGGCGCGCAGCGGGGTGCGGTCGGAGGCCGCGAGGGACAGGAAGCTCGTCCCTTGCGCTCGGGCATCCGTTGTCATGGGCGGGCTCCGGTGCGACCAGCCGGCTAGCGGCCGAGGAACTCGATCATCTTCTCGTTGAATTTCTCCGCGTGCTCGGCCTGGATCATGTGCCCGCAATGGTCGAATATCGCGAGCTCGTAGTTGGGCAACATCTTCGCGCCCTCCACGAGCTCGTCTAGTGGTACCCGCACGTCCTCGCGCCCCGAGATCACGAGCACCGGGATCGTCACCTCGTGGATTCGGTCGCTGCACCGATAAGGGCGCGACAGCTCGAGGTTCATGTTGGCCCGCGCGATCTGCTCGTAGGCTGGCAGGATGTAGGGCTGGGCGTAGCCGGTGAGCTGTAGGATCAGGATTTCGTCGGGGATGTTGTCGGCGGAGTAGCAGACGTTGGCCATGCGCTGGCGGCAGGACTCGTACGTCGGATCCTTGAGCGCGGAGGTCGCATTGGCGTAGGAGTTCTGGAACCCCTCGACGGTGCGGTCGGGTGCCTGGAAGACGCGGTGCGAGCCGTTGAGGATCAACTTCTCGACCTTGTCGGGGCGCTCGAAATAGATGAGCGTCGCGATGGTGGCGCCGTAGGAATGACCGCAGATGCTGAAGGTATCGACGCCGAGCTGGTCGAGCAGGCCGAGCACATGCTCCATCACCTTGGGATGGGCGGCGCCGCCCTTGAGGTCCTCAAAACCGGTGAAACCGTGGCCTATCATGTCGGGCGCGTAAACCGTGTAGTGCTCGGCCAGCGCGTCTATGTTGCGGCACCAGGAGTCGGCGCCGATGCCGAGCCCGTGCAGCAGCACCAGGACGGGCCCCGAACCCTCGTAGTAATAGCGGGTGCGGACCCCGCCGACTTCGGTAAAGGCGACGCGCATGGATTTTCTCCCTCGGCCCGTGCGGTCGCGCCACGCCGGGCGCGCCGTATGGCCATTGTTGCTGGTCTATAAGCCGTAAAGCTCGGCCGTGTTGCCGGCGACCACTTTCTCTTGATCGTCGCGCGGCAGGCTCCCCAGGAGGTCGGCAACGTGGCCCTGGGTTTCCAGTCCGATCGAGCGGATATGCGGGAAATCCGAGCCCCACAGCACCCGGCTCGTGCCGATCTGGGGAATGACGTGACTGGCCTCGGGGTCGTTGATGACGCCATGCCAGATACGGGTGCGCATGTAGTCGCTAGCGCGCATCTCGATCTTGGGCATCGATACGTAGGGGCCCATGCTCTTCTGCATGCTGTCGATGCGCCACGTGAAGTAGGGGATCCAACCGAGGTCGAACTCGCCGCAGATGAGCTTCAGTTTGGGAAAGCGATCGAGGATGCCGCCGAAGATGAAATCATCGGAGAGCGTCGGCATGATCTCGACGAACACGTTGATCATCGCGCTCGCAATCTGCTCGAGCTCTTCCGGGCTCTCGAAATGGAGCGGATCCGGGTTCTGGCCCGTGGCCGCGTGCAGGGTGACCGGTATCCCCATCTCCTCGGCGCGCGCCCAGAAGGGATCGTAAACGCTCTTGCGATAGGGCGGGCAGTCCGCGGGCGCGCCGAGGTTGATCATGACGCCCTTGTGGCCCTTGGCCGCGACCCGCTCGAGCTCGCCCGTGGCCCACGCGACGTCGTGCATCGGGATGACCGCGATGCCGATCAGTCGGCGCGGCGAATGCGAGCAGAACTCGGCCAACCAGTCGTTGAAGACCTCGGCCGAGGCGCGCAGCACCTCCGCATGCGGGCTCGGGTATTGCAGTAGCATATGCGTGGTGTAGAGGACCTCGGACTCGATGCCGGCCTGCTCCTGGAAGGACACCCTCTTCTCGGGGATGTAGCCGGCCTCCTTGAATCCGAGCTCGTCCTGCTCGGCCTCGATGGCGGCGAACTTGCGCACCTGCTTGCCGGTCCAGAAGAACCGCCCCTTGCGGCCCTTGTACTCGTTGAACACCCGCGGCGTAAGCTCGCCAAACCTGTTGCCGATCGTCTTTTCCCACAGATCGGCCGGTTCCATGACGTGGGAGTCGCCCGAAATGACCCGCGCGAAGTTCATATCCATCGTCTCATCCCATGTTCGCGTATTACCACCCCGCCGTCGCCGCGAGGTTAGCAGTAGCCCCGCAGGCGGTCCAGCCCGCGCCACCCGCCGGTCGCGCCGCTATACGAGCCGGGGCAGAATGTCTTGGCCGATGCGGCGGATCAGCTCGAAGCGCTCCTCGTCGTCGCCGCCGGTGCGCTCGCCCCGCAGCCACGCGAAGAAGATCCATTGCGTCATGTCGAGCGTGCGGCCGAGCTCGTTCAGGCGCTCGACGACCTCGTCGGTGGTACCGAACAGGCGCGGCGATCGCGAGATCAGCCAGTCATAGACGCCGAGCTCCTTGGCCCGCTCGACGAGCGTGTCCTCGCGTTTTCCGCTGCGGTAGACGGCGCGCAGGCTGTGGGTATCGGCATTGAGCTCCTGGAGCTTTGCCTTGTACTCGTCGGGGATGCCCTTGCCATCGAGCGTGCCCATGGTGAGCCAGCTCGGCGACCAGCCGAGACTGCGGGCGGCGGCCGCCTCGGCCGACTCGTCGAAAACGATGTGGGCGTTCCACCAGATGTCGAACGTGTCGGGATCCTTGCCCGCGGCCCGCCGGCCTTGCGCGACGATATCGCGCGCGTAGGCGATGTCCTCGGGCGCGAAGCCCATGTGGATGACCGCGCCATCGGCGACCTCGGCCGCCATGCGCAGGATCTTCGGCCCCGAGCACATGACGTAGACCGGCAGGTCGAAGGGCTCGTAATAGCTCCACGCGGTTTCGACCAGGTGGCCGTCCCAGAAGACCTCCTCGCCCTTGGTCAGCCCCTTCACGGCGAGGATGTAGTTGCGCGTCTGCTCCACCGTGGCGGGCGTACGGCCCATCGACCACAGCGCCGAATCGCCGGTTCCGATACCCATCATCATGCGCCCCGGCGCGAGCTCGTTGAGGGCTACGAAGGCGGACGCTGCGACCGAGGGATGACGCGTCACGGGGTTGGTGGCGTATGTCATGATCCTGGCCCGCTCGACCGAGAGCGCGCAGGCCGCGAGCGAGACATAAACCTCGCGCATGAGGTTCTGCGAGTCGGCCGCGCCGACGAGGTACATGCCCGCGTCCTCGCACGCCTTCCACATCTCGACCGCGCGGCGCACCGAGCCGTGCGCCACCATGACGCTCAACCGCCAGTCCCGCTCCGCCATCGTATTTCCCTCCCGTTTTGCGCCGCCGGCACGTTACCATGGCCCCCTGGGTGAGGACATTATGCTCGAAACGCATGCCCTGAAGATCGATGACATCTATGTGCCGGTGAAGCTGCGCAAGACGCTGGACGCCGGCAAGGTCGAGGCGCTCGCGGAGAGTATCCTCGACAAGGGCCAGGAGACGCCGATTCAGGTGCGCCCGGACAAGGGGCGCTACGTCCTCGTCACCGGGCTCCATCGGCTCGAGGCGCTGCGCGCGCTCGGCGAGGAGACTATCCAGGCGCTGAAGGTCGACGCCCGGCGCTCGTAGCTCGCCTGTGGGTCCGCCCTTACTCGAGCACCAACTGTTTGCCCGGGATCGCGTCGAGCAGGGCCTTGGTGTACTCGTGCTGGGGTGAGCGGAAGACTTGCGACTTGGTGCCTAATTCCACGATCTCGCCGAAGCGCATGACGGCGATGGTGTCGCACACCTGGGCCGCCACGCGCAGGTCGTGGGTGATGAACAGCAGCGCGAGATCGAATCGCTTTTGCAGATCGGACAGCAGCTCCAGGATTTGCGCCTGCACGGAAACGTCCAACGCCGAGACCGGCTCGTCGGCAACCAGAACCTCCGGCTCCAGCGCGAGCGCGCGGGCGATGCCGATGCGCTGGCGCTGGCCGCCGGAAAACTCGTGTGGATAGCGGTCCGAGATCCCGGCATCGAGGCCCACGAGCTCGAGCAACTCGCGCGACCTGCGCATGGCGGCGGATGAGCGCACGCCCTGAGCCATCGGTCCCTCGGCTATGATGCGCCCGACCTTACGGCGCGGGTTGAGCGATGCGTAGGGGTCTTGGAAGATCATCTGGATGCGCGGTCTCAGGGGCCGTAGGGCACGGGAGCGGAGCGGCACTAGGTTCTGGCCGTCGAACCAGATCTCGCCGCTCTCGGCATCGAGGAGGCGGACGAGACAACGCGCGAAAGTCGATTTCCCGGAGCCCGACTCGCCCACGAGCCCGAGGGTTTCGCCGGCCCGCACCTTGAGATCGACGCTCTTTACCGCTTGCACGACGCGGCGCTGGGCGAACAGGCCGCCCGCCTGTGAGAACGTCTTGCACACTTCGTGCGTCGACAGGACGACGTTATCGGTCTCGACCTCACCGCGCTCCACATCCCGTAGCTTGGGGACGGCCGCGATGAGCTTTTTCGTGTAGTCGTGACGGGGGTCGTCGAGGACCTGCTTCAGGTGTCCGAGCTCGACAATGTGGCCCTCCTGCATCACCGCGACGCGGTCGGCGATCTCGGCGACGACCCCGAAATCGTGGGTGATGAACAGGACCCCCATTTCCATCTTGGTCTGCAGGTCCTTGATCAGCTTGAGGATCTGCATCTGCGTGGTGACGTCGAGCGCCGTCGTCGGCTCGTCGGCAATGAGGAGCGCCGGCTCGAGCGCCAGCGCCGCCGCGATCATGACGCGCTGGCGCTGCCCGCCCGAGAGGCGGAACGGATAGACCTGCCCCAGGCGATCCGGCTCAGGCAGGCCGACCGAGGCCAGCAGTTCGACCACGCGGTCCTGGCGCGCCCGCGCCAGCATGTCGGTGTGCGCGACCAGGACTTCCTCGATCTGGGCACCGACGCGCATCACCGGGTTGAGCGCCGTCATCGGCTCCTGGAAGATCATCGCCATGCGCCGGCCGCGCAGGCGGCGCCACTCCGATTGATCGAACTTGGTGATCGTCTGTCCCTCGAAGATGATCTCGCCACCGACGACGCGGACGTGCGGTTCAGGCAGCAGCCCCATCACGGCGTGCGCCGTAATGCTCTTTCCCGACCCCGATTCGCCCACGATGCAGAGCATCTCGCGACGGTCGAGGTCGAAGGAGATGCTCTCGACCGCGTGCGGCCGGTCGGCCTCGGGCGGCAGCGCGACTGTCATGTCGCGGACCTCGAGCAGCGTGCCACCCGCCGGCGCGCCGCTCGTGCTCATGCCTTGACCTCGCGCGCGAGGCGCGGGTTAAGCACGTCGGTCAAGCCCTCGCCCACCAGGTTGATGGCGAGCACGGCGAAAAAGATGGCGAGGCCGGGGAAGAGGCTCATCCACCAGGCGACCCGGATGACGTTGCGCGACGCCCCGATCATGAACCCCCAGCTCATCAGCTCGGGATCGCCGAGCCCGAGGAAGGACAGCGAGCCTTCGAGCAGAATGGCCGCCGCCACCATCAGCGAGGCCATGACGATGATCGGTCCCATGGCGTTGGGTAGGATCTGGGTCGCGATGATGCGGAAGTCGGATTGGCCGACGACGACGGCGGCCATGACGAACTCGCGCTGCCGCAGCGTCAGGAACTCGCCGCGCACGAGGCGTGCCACGGGCGGCCAGCTGATGATCGCGATGGCGAGCACGACGGAGACGATGGTCGGGCTCAGGATGGCAACGACCACGATCGCCAGAATGAAGCTCGGGATCGTCTGGAACAGCTCGGTAAAGCGCATCAGCGCATCGTCGATGCGGCCGCCGTAGTAGCCGGACACGCCGCCGACGAGAATGCCCATGAACGTGCTGGCGAGCGCCGAGGCGATGCCGACGAGGAGGGAGACGCGCGAACCGTGGACGATCCCTGACAGGATGTCGCGGCCGAGCGTGTCGGTGCCTAGCGGAAAGCCCGGCGACAGGGGTGGAAGGTAGGGTCGGCCGACGAGGCGCCAGGGTGAGGTCGGGTACAGGATCGATGCGAACACCGCGACCAGTACGACGAGCGCGAGCACGGCGAGGCCGATGACCGCCCCCTTGTTGCGGCTGTAGCGAGACCAGAACTCCCTCATCCCTGGACCTCGATACGCGGATCGACGAGCGAGTAGACGAGATCGGTGATGAGGTTGAAGACGACGACCATGATCGAGGTCAGCACAAAGACACCGAGCAGGAGCGTATAGTCGCGCCCCAGCACCGCCTCGAAGGCGAGGCGCCCGACGCCCGGCCAGGCGAAGATGGTCTCGATCAGCACTGTACCGCCGATCAGATGACCGGCCTGGAACCCGGCCATCGAAATCACCGGCAGCATGGAGTTGCGCAGGATGTGGGCCATGACGACTCGACCCTCGGGCAGGCCCTTGGCACGGGCCGCGGTCACGTACTCCTGGCGCATCACCTCGAGGAAGGAGGTGCGCGCGAGCCGGGCGTAGATCGCCATGTAGAAGAGCCCGAGCGTGAGCACCGGCAGAATGAGGTGATGGGCCACGTCGAGCACGTGCGCGAAACCGGTGAGCTCCGCGCCGATGGTCTCCCAGCCCACGGGCGGCAGCCAGTTCACCACCACCGAGAAAAGGAGGATGCTCATCAACGCGAACCAGAAGATGGGGGTCGCGTAGAAGGCGAGCGCGATGACCGTAACGACCGTGTCAATCCACGTTCCCACCCGCAGCGCGGCGATCGTTCCGAGCGCTATCCCCAGAGTTAGGGCGAGGAAGAACGCCGTGGTCGTCAGCAACAGGGTTGAGGGCAGGCGCTCGAAGAGAACATCGATCACCGGGACGCCGTAGCGATAGGAGTGGCCGAGGTCGCCCCTCAAGACGCCGCCGACGTAGATGACCAGCTGCTTCCCGAGAGGTTGGTCGAGGCCCCAGTCGGCGCGAAGCGCCGCGATGTATTCTTCGTCCGCGGCGCCGGCCTCGCCGGCCATGGCGAGTGCTGGATCCCCGGGTGCCGCCCGCAGCAGGAAGAAGTTCAGGACGACGATAGCGAGGATGATGGCGACACCCTGCCCCAGGCGTCGCAGGACATAACGCAGCCGTCCCATGCCTCAACCTCTGGAGAGCAGGAGGAAACCGACGCCCTGAGCGGGGAATGCATCCGCCCCGTCCCTCTCCAGCGCGGGAGGGGGACGGGGCGGTAAATAACTCAGCCTACTGAACCATGTAAGCGCCCTCGAAGTCGCCCTTGTTGCCATGGACGTCGACGATGACGTTCTTGAACTTCTTATTGATGAAGTGCGGATACTCGTACTCGAGGAACCAAACGACCGCGACGTCGTCGACCATCTCCTGCTGCAGCTGAGAATAGATGGTGGCCCGTTTCTTCGGGTCCATCTCGACGGCGCCCATGTTGAAGAGTTCGTCGACCTTCGCGTTGCTGTAACCGGCCGTGTTGTTGAACGGCACGCCCTTCTTGATGTTGCTCGAAATGTAGGAGCGCGCGACGCCGAGCTCGGGGTCGCCGTACTGGCCCATGAAGGTGATGGAAAGGTCGAACTCACCATTGGCCATCCGCTTGATCCAAGTCGGCGCGTCGACCGACTGAATCTTGGCGTCGATGCCCACATCCGCCAAGGCCTGCTTGATGTACTCGGCGCTACGCACGAACTGCTCGCCGTAGCTCGCGGCGATCGGCAACAGGGTCGTGCGCACGCGAACGCCGTCCTTGTCCGGCTTGAACCCCATCTCGTCGAGCAACTTCTTGGCCCGCTCCGGATTGTATTCCCAGTCCATCTTGACGTTCGGGTCGTAGAACCGGGTCACGGTGGAAAGGGGCCCGTTCGGGATCTTGCCGAGGCCGTAGTAGATGTTGTCGCGGATGAACTTGCGGTCGATGGCGAGCGCCACGGCCTTGCGGAAACGCACGTCGTTGAGCGGCGCCTTGCGATGATTGAACTCGAGCCACATCATCGTACCGAGCATCTCGTAGCCCTTCGTGGTCATCTCGAGATGCGGTAGCTTCTCGAGGCGCGCCACGTCGGGACCCTCGATGTTGCCCCAGCTCGTGAAGTGGACTTTGCCCTGCTCGAGCTGCACCGCGCGTGTCGCGGAGTCGGGCAAGACATGGAAGTAGATGGCATCGAGATAGGGCAGCCCCTTCTTCCAGTAGTTGTCGTTGCGCACCAGCTTGATGTGCGAACCCTTCTTCCACTCCGCGAACTTGAACGGGCCGGTGCCGACGGGTTTCTGGTTGTACTCGTTCTTCCTGTAGTCCGTGCCTTCATAGAGGTGCTTGGGGTAGATCGGTGTTGACGAGATATCCCACGCCGACAGGAATGGCGCGTAGGACTGCTTGAGCTTGAACACGACCGTGTAGTCATCCGGGGCCGTCGTGGAGTCCACTCGGGCAAACACGCGACGCGACAGCGGATGCAACGGCATGATCTCGTTGATGGTGAACAGGACGTCGGCCGCCGTGAACGGCTTGCCGTCGTGCCAAGTCACGCCCCGGCGCAGCTTGAAGGTGTAGGTCTTGCCGTCGGGCGCGGCCGTCCACGACTCCGCCAGCACCGGCACCGGGTTGAAGTCGAAGTCGTACTTGATCAACGACTGGAAGATCTTGCTGCTGACCACCTGTGTTGGAAGTTGCAGGTTGAGGCCCATGGCGATGTGGGGCGGCTCGAGCTGAATGATGCTGTGCAGCTCACCGCCGCGTTTCTGTGCCGAGGCTTGGCCGACGCCGAGCGCCAGCGCGAGCACCGCGGCTGCGGCGATCGATGTCAAGGTGCGCATCCGTAAGACTTTGCTCATCTCTGTCCTCCCTGGGACACTGCGTCTTGTCCACGCGGCCAGAATATCACGGCTTGCCAGGTAGCGGGTGCCTCGCGATGCCGCCGCCTAGGATCCTGAGCGCCGTTGTTTTCGTTGTGCCGAAGATTCAGCGTGCCTCGTCTGCCGCATGTGGCCCGATTTGTCAACCGTTCGCGGTCGGCACGGCGCCGCGTCGGCGCACCGGCTCCACCCCTTACAGCGGCGCGGAGAGGTTGCTGGGGATGGAGGAGGTGTCGGCGAGAACGATCTTTTCCACAAAACGCGGGGCGCCGCCCTCGAAGGTCACCTTGTCCTCGTACTTGCCGGCGCTGAAGATGATGGTCGTGCCGTCGAGCACGTCGGTGGCGTGGACCACGTAGTTGGTGTGGACGTCATGGACGCCGTCGCGCTCGCCGACGATGCGGATGTTGCTGATCAGGTGGCGATAGTAGCGCAGGCTGAACACGGCGGCTTTGCGCAGGATCACGACCCGGTCGCGCAGCTGGGCCTGGTTGTGGCAGTAGAAGATGCCGAGCGGCAGGCCCTCCTCGGCGTTCTCGCGCGGCAGGATGTGGTAGACGCAGTCCTCGACGAAGAAGCCCGGCCACTCCTCGAGGCGGTCGTCGTCGATGCACTGGACGTAGGCGTACTCGAGGTCGGTGATCTGTTCGCGGATGCTGCCGTTGTCCATGGCCGGCCTCACTCGGCCGGCGGCCAGTTGGTGAGAGCGCCCTCGGGCCGGTAGCCCATGAGGTGGCAGTAGTAGCGCCAGACGCCCCGTACCATCATCTCGGAGATGCGATGGTGGCCATCCGGGGGCTCGATGGCGCCTGTGCCCCCCATCTGAACGACCGAGTGCTCGTGGCCACGGCGGCGGATACCGCGGTGGGCGAGGATGCCGACCTCGCCGTCCTCCATGTTGTTGTATCCGGCGGGCCCGACCATGTTGGCTTGCTGGAGGCGCTTCTGGGCGAGCTCGGGATCGTCGTCGGTGTAGCCGAACAGGGTCCAATAGAGCTCGAACTCGGTCGCGCTCTTGGGCCGGATCTGCTCGGTCTCGAGGACGTTGCCGACTTGCGCGAACAGGGCGCTGGGAAAGACGCTGCAGGTCCTGACGATCTGCCCGTCGCCGACCTCGTCGCGCCAGCCGACGAAGGACAGGTCCTCGAACTCCAGCGGATTGGCGATCTGGGCGCCGAGCTCGGTGTCGCGGTAGCCCTCCTGGATGACCTCGGTCGTATCGCTGTCGGCACTCACATAGCCGGCCGCGTGACGGCCCCACTTGTCCGGTGTGCGGGCGCCGGTCTGCGTCGCCCGGTGGAGACCGAACGTTGCGGCGAGCTGGTGCAGCAGGCCGGCATGGTAGCCGTCGCCGTAGTTCTCGTAGTAGAGCTTCCAGTTGTTGGGGAAGCGCTGTCGGCGGTAGCCGAGCACCTTGATCGGCTTCATGAACAGCCGGTCGAGGAAGTCGAGGCACGGCCGGTCGAGGAAGTCCTCGAGCGGCTCGGCTTCCGGATCGAAGGTGCCGAAGATGGCCTCGCGGTAACTCGCGACCTTGAGCTTGCGCAATCCGTGCTCGCTCTTGTCGAAGTCCTCCGGCATGCCGCCCTTACCGCCGAGGCCGCGCTGGAACGGCACGCCTATGAGGTCGCCGCGCAGGTCGTAGCACCAGCGGTGGTAGACGCAGGTGTGGTTCTCGGCGTTGCCCTTGCGGTCGCGCACCACCATGGTGCCGCGGTGGGCGCAACTGTTGACGAACGCATGCAAGCTGCCGTCCTCGGCCCGGCTCACTACGATCGGGCAATCGCCGGCATAGGTGGTGATGTAGTCGCCGGGGTTGGGGAGTTGGGCCTGTAGCCCCAGAAACAACCACACCGGCCCCTGAAAGACCTGGTCCTGCTCGCGCTCGTACACGTCCTCGTCGAGGAAGACGGCATAGGGTATACGGCTGAAGTCGGCCCTCGGCCAGACGAGTCCGTTCCCGTTTTTCATGGTGCACCTCGTGCGATGGCGGCGTGGCGACCGGCGCCCTTACCGGCCGCATCGTGTCGCTCTCCCATCATCGCATTGCGCCGACAGTGGGTGTCAAGCGACCTCGCGTATCAGTCGGCCCGTCCGTTTTCCGTGTATAATCGGAGTCGTCGCGTCGAGACCGCCACTCGAGGAGACCCACCATGGCGTCGAGCCTGCCTGAGCCGGGAACCACCGGCCGATTCCATCCCGATCCGGCACTATCCTACACGCTGCCCGGGACCTACTATCGTGATCGCGGGATCTTCGAGCGCGAGAAGGAAGAGATCTGGTTCAAGACCTGGCAGTATGTGGGCAACCTCCAGGACCTAAGGGAACCCGGCGACTACATCACCTTCACCCTGATCGATCAGCCTGTGTTCGTCGTCCGTGCCAAGGATGGGCGCCTGCGGGCCTACTACAACGTCTGCATGCACCGCGGTCATATCCTGCTCGAGGGCAAGGGCAATACGCGGATGATCACCTGCCCGTTCCACGCCTGGACGTACGATCTCGAGGGCAACCTGAAGGCCGCGGGCAACTCTGAGAACGTCGCCGGGTTCGAGCACGAAGACTTCTGCCTTCCCGAGATCGGCGTTGCCGAACTCGGACCGATGGTGTTCGTCAATTTCGACCCGGACGCTACCCCGCTCGCCGATATCGCCGCCGGGCTCCTCGACGAGCTCCGGACGGTGATCCCAGATTTCGATGCCCTGACCTGCGTGCGTCGCGAGAGCTTCGATATCAAGGCCAACTGGAAGTTCATCCTCGACGGGCTCGAGTGCTACCACTGCCCGACGTTGCATCCGCAGCTCATGGGCTCGGGAAACGGCTACGTCGAGACGAGCTGGGAATCGATCGAGCACGAGTACTGGACGACCCACATCACTTGCCTATCCGGTTTACACCCACACCCACTAGGGCTAGAATGGGCGCAACCCGGATATAGGGGAGCGCGCCATGGATGTTCTCGACCGCGCCGATCTCCCATTCCCGCATTCGCTACCCGAGTTCCAGCGACTTTTCCCCGATGATGCGGCCTGCGCCGCCTACCTGGAGAAAGCCCGCTGGGGAGACGGCTTTGCCTGCCCGCACTGCGGCACGGCGGGAGAGCCGTTCCACTTTGAAAACCGCCCTGGCGTCCTGCGCTGCCGCAAGTGCCGCCAGAACACCGGGCTGACGGTGGGAACAGTGATGGAGCGTAGCCACACTCCGCTGAACGTCTGGTTCTGGGCCGCTTATCTGGTCGCCAGTCAGACGCCCGGCATGTCCGCCGTGCAGTTTCAGCGGCAACTTGGTCTTTCGCGCTACGAGACGGCCTTTCAAATTCTCCACAAGCTCCGCTCGGGCATGGTGCGGCCCAACCAAGACAGGATCGGTGGACAGCCCAAGAGCCATGTTGAGGTGGACGAAACCTGGGTTGGCGGGCGAACGCGTGGGGAAGGCCGTGGTGTTCACCACAAGGTTCCCGTCTCCTGTGCCATCGCCGTCGTGCTCGACCGTAGCGCCGAGTCGCTCTGTGGGTTCGTCGAGAGCACCGTCGCGCCGCGATCGCTGATCGTTACTGACGATTGGAGCGGCTATGCTGGCCTCGGTAAGCGCGGCTATGAGCACTTCGCTGTTGCCGAGTGTGGTGATCCAGAGGTTGCCGAGCAATACCTGCCGATCATCCATCTGGTTTTCGCCAACCTGAAGACGTGGCTGATCGGTATCCACCACGGCGTTAGCCACCAGCACCTACAAGCCTACCTCAACGAGTTCACCTTCCGCTTCAACAGGCGGTTCTACCCGTTCAACGCCTTCCGCTCATTGCTCGGCATCGCGGGCGACACCTCTGCTCCAACCTATGCCGAGCTTTACTCGGGAGAGTGGTGGCACCCTACATGTAGCGGCCATGGGCGTTAACCGGATAGGCAAGCCACATCATTCGCGGCAACTACGAGATGATGGAGCGCAACAAGGAGAAGCTGCCCTACGACTTCGGCGAGGGCGGCTTGCGTGACGTCTACATCTGGTTTCTGTGGCCGAACCTGATCTTCGTCGCCCACCAGGGGCCGAGTAATTTCAAGATACTGCACGCTCTCGCCGACGACGCCGACCATTCGACCCGCCACATCGTCAATTTCTGCCTCAACGACCCGCCGACCGCGTACGACGTCGGCCAAATGAACAATTACAGCAATGTCGTCTGGCCCCAAGACATCAGCGCCATCGAACGCCAGCAGCAGGGCGTGCGCTCGCGCGGCTACA
The DNA here is from genome assembly GCA_965261735.1 of Alphaproteobacteria bacterium. Classification (GTDB taxonomy): domain Bacteria; phylum Pseudomonadota; class Alphaproteobacteria; order SHVV01; family SHVV01. The sequence continues at coordinate 1,150,248 of OZ253470.1, read as the reverse complement.
CGCAGAGTCGCCTCATGGTCGATGCGGAGCGCTCGTGGCAGAGCGAGCACGGCACCCACCATTTCGACAATCTCGTGTGGATGGCGCTCAACGGTGCGAACTACGAAGGCCCCGCGGGTACACCCCGATCGGGTTCCCATAGGCCCGAGATTGATCTAGACTGATCGCAAGGTTAGGAAGAGCGGCGTTGTTGTGCCGGCCAAGGCCTTAGCTTGAGACAGGGAGGAGAGTCATGACAGGAGTTCAGCGTTTAACGTCTTTGCTGGTAGGCGTTGCCGTCGCTGCTGCGATGGTCTTGGCGTCGCCGGCGGAGGCGGCCGATCCCAAGGGCAAGCCTTGGCGGATTCCGTTCATGGTGTCGATGTCCGGCGTTGCCGCCGCGTGGGGCGACATGATGTGGGATGGCACCCTGGTCGGCGAGGACATGGTCAATGCGGCCGGTGGCATCAATGGACGGCCGGTCAAGGCTTACGTGGTCGATGCTCCGTTCGAGGATTTGCCTTTCGGGGTCAGCGTCTTCAAGAAGCTGGCGCGCGATCCCGACGTGCCGATCATCCTCAACGTCGGCGGCACGTCGCTGGTCGTCGCGGTCCACGATCTCGCCGAACAGTACAAGATTCCGGTCTTCGCCTATTCATCGGCCGGTTTCTGGCGCCTCGGCCATTTCAATCAATGGATGTTCCGCTCGTTGCCGCAGGCGCATAGCGCGGTGCCCGTGTTCCTGCCCAAGGCGCAGAAGCGCTTCAACATCAAGAAGGCGGCGCTGCTGTATACGCACGACGACGAGGCGGTCGTGGCCAACGCCCAGATTTGGCGGGCCGAGGCGAAAAAGCTCGGTATCGAGCTGGTGGAATCCACCGGTAAGACCGGGGACACCGACTTCAAGGCGCAGGTCACCAAGTTGAAGGGCGCCAACGTCGATGTCTTCTTCGGCGTCCTGCAGGCGTTCGACGGTGGGCAGTGGATTGGACAGGCGCGCGACGCCGGCCTCAACCAGCCGGTCCTCGGCGGTCTCGGGATCAGCCAAACGGATTATTGGAAGATGTCGAAGGGCAAGGTCGCTAAGACCGATACCCGCGGCGGCACCTATCTCTACAGCCTCTACGACCCCGGTGACCCCCGGCCCTACGTGAAGGACATGCAGGCGGCCTTCCGCAAGCGCTTCGACAGGGAGCCCTCCCTGTGGTCGATGCTGTGCATAGACGGCGTGCTGGTCACCGCCAACATCATCAAGAATGCCGGTGGCGACCTCTCGCGTGAGGGAATTCGCAAGGCCTTTTCCGCCACCAAAGCGATCGAGTCGCTGAGCGGCTCCATCGGGTGGGACGGCTCGGGCGATGCGATGCGCCAGGGTAACATCATCGTCATGTGGGAAGACGGCAAGCTAGTCAGCGTGCCCGAGAGCTTCTGGGAAGAGTCCGGATCCTAGAGCTGATATTTAGGCGCGGAAGAAGCGCTTTAGCCACCTGACAAAGCCCCGGGCAGCCCTTTCGGGCCGCTCGGGGGTTCTCCTTTGGTCGACATATCCTCAACATCGGGGCGCACAGGCATGTCCGACTACCGTGTGGTCGCCAACACCGAAGACGGAATCGGAGAGATCCCGACCTGGAGCGAGCGCGAACAGAAGCTCTACTGGATCGACTTGCTGTCACCCCGTATGCACCGGCTCGACCCGGCCAGTGGCGAGGTCACGACATGGCCGACGCCCGAGGTGTTCAGCGCCTTCGCGATGCGCGAGGGCGGCGGGTTCGTCGTCGCCACCCGAACGTCCATCGCCTTTTTCGAGCCCGAGAGCGGCGCGTTCGAGCCGCTGTGCGATCCCGAGCCCGAGCCCGGCGTCAATTTTCTCAACGACGGCCGCTGCGATCGGCGCGGGCGCTTCTGGGTCGGCAGCGGCAACGTCGACATGGATAAGCCTACCGGCATCCTCTACCGCTTCGATCCCGACCGCTCGGTGCGAATCATGGACCGCGGCTTCTGCCTGTCGAACAGCATCACCTGGAGCCCCGACAACAGCATCATGTATTTCTGCGACAGCATGCGCCGCGAGCTCTACACCTACGATTTCGACGCCGACTCCGGCGCCATCAGCAACCGGCGCCTGTTCGCGAGCGTTACCGAGCGGCCAGGCATCCCCGACGGCTCGATGGTCGATGCGCAGGGCTATCTGTGGAACGCCGAGTTCGACATGTCGGCCGAGCGCACCACCGGCTACGTGGTGCGCTACAACCCGGAGGGGGGCGTCGATCGCGTGATCGAGCTGCCGACCTGCCGGCCGACGGCGGTGACCTTTGGCGGCCCCAACCTCGACGTGCTCTACGTCAACACGAGCCGCTTCCGCATGACCGACGCGGAACTGGCGCGCCAGCCCGACGCCGGCGCCCTGTTCGCCATCGATGCCGGCGTGACGGGTTTGCTCGAGCCGCGCTTCGGCGGCTGATCGAACCCGGGGTCGGGCGTTAGTAGTTGGGTCCGTTGAGGGCGAGCCACACGAGATTGTCGAAGAAGTGCGTGCCGTGCTCGCTCTTGATCGTACGCTCCTTGTCGACCACGAGGCGCCCCTGCTTGTAGCCGCGTGAGTGCACGCCTTGCTGCTGCCTGTCCATCGAGCCGGTGTCCTGCGGCACCACGATGTCCCAATAGAAGTCCATGCCCGACAGGTCGCGTTCCGTCGGCGGGATGCTCTTGCACAGATTGTCGACCGTGAAGCGGCACCGCTCGTCCTCCAGGGGGGTGGCGATTTGGAGCTTGAAATTGGGCGCTCCACGGTGTGAGAGGAAGACCATGTTGGGCCACAAAAACCAGATGAAGCTCATGTGCTTGATCTTGTCGTCTTCCTGCACACTGGGCAGCTTGCCCTGATCGCGCTCGATTTCCGCCGGGTCGGCGCGCACGGTGTGGCGCATCCAGATGCCGCGCTCGGTCGACTCCCAAATCGTACTCTCGCGGCTGCCAAAGCCGGTACCGGGGTGCAGGCTGGGACAGTGGTAGCACTCGTTCTGGTCGAGGACGAATTTCCAGTTGCAATCGAGATCGCGCGAGTTGTGGCGCGCGAGCCGCATATCGGGGAGGTCGGGCACGACCTCGAGAAAGTCTTCCTCGAGCCCGGGCGCCTGGCTGCGCAGCGACGTTGCGTTCGCATCGAGGTTGACGAACACCATATGCGCGAGCTCCTCGACCTGGATCTCGGGCAAGCAGAAGTCGTCGTGATCGAAGCCGGCCACGTTCTCCGAGTTGCCGGCCGCCTTGAGGCTGCCCTCGAGGTCGTAGGTCCAGGCGTGGAACGGGCACGTGATCATGCGCACGTTGCCCTTGCCCTCGAGCAGGATGTGGCCGCGGTGCATGCACACGTTGTAGTAGGCCCGTAATTCGCCGCCCTTGGCGCGAACAACGAAGATTTTCTGGTCGAGAATGTCGGCGGTGATGAAGTTCCCCACGTCGCGTAGGTCGTCGATGAAACCCGCGAACTGCCAGGTCTTGAACCAGATCTCCTCGCGCTCGCGCTCAAAGATCTCGGGATCGTAGTAGTAGGTCGCGGGCAGCGTGTAGGAGAGCTCGGCGTTAGGGTGAAACCGGCTCTTGGTCTTCAGGGTCGCCACATTCGATGCCATTGCCGCCTCACTCGTGCTTCAAATCGTTCGCTTGGGAAACGGGATCGCGCGAGCCATGTTGACGGCTTCACCCGCCAGCGTCAACGCCCCGGCCGCGCGCGTTCCGCCGACCGCAGCGTTTGCCACACGTGCTCGGGCGTGGCCGGCATGTCGACGTGCGTGACGCCGAACTCGGCGAGCGCGTCGACGATGGCATTGATGACCGCCGGGAGCGCGCCGACCGTCCCCGCCTCGGCGGCGCCCTTGACCCCGAGCGGGTTGGTGAGACACGGGATCTCGTTCCACTGAGTGGTGAAGTGCGGGAGATCGCTGGCCCGCGGCATGCCGTAATCCATGAACGTACCGGTCAGGAGCTGCCCGGTGTCGTCGTCATACACCGTGTGCTCGACGAGCGCCTGTCCCACCCCCTGGACGACGCCGCCATGCACTTGGCCGGCGACGAGCAGCGGGTTGACGACGCGGCCGAAATCATCGACGACGGTGTAGCCCATCAGGGCCACGGCGCCGGTGTCGGGATCGATCTCGACCTCGCACACGTGGCAGCCGTTGGGGAACGAGGTCGCCTGCGGGCGGAAGATGCCCTCGCCCGAGAGTTCAACACCGTCCTCGGCGCGGCACAGGGCGGCCACGTCGAACAGGCCAATGCGCCGGTCGGTCCCGGCGACCCGGTAGTGGCCATCGGCGAACTCCAGGTCGGCCGCCGCCACCTCGAGATCCTTGGCCGCGAGCCGCTTGCCGTTCTCGATCACCTCGTCGGCCGCCGCCAGCACCGCGCCGCCGCCGTCCATCAGCGAGCGCGACCCGCCCGTGCCGTAGCCCTTGGGGATCTCCAGGGTGTCGCCCTGATGGACGTTGACCTTGTCGAAAGGCGCGCCGAGCCGCTCCACCACGAGCTGGGCATACGCGGTCTCGTGGCCCTGCCCACTGGCCTGGCACCCCGACAGTACGGTCATGGTGCCGTCGCTCTCGAATCGGATCCCGGCATACTCGGCGTCGATGACCGGGCCGCCCGTGGTGTCGACGTAATAGGCCATACCGATGCCGCGCAACTTACCTGCCGCGCGCGTTTCGTCGCGGCGGGCGGCGAAGCCCTGCCAGTCGGCCAGGGCCACGGCGTCGTCCATGTTGCGCGCGAACTCGCCGCTATCGTAGGTCATGTCGAAGACGGTCGTGTAGGGCATGGCCTCGGGCGGAATGTAGTTGCGCCGCCTCAGCTCGCCCGGGGCGATGCCGAGCTCGCCCGCCGCCACGTCGATCAGGCGCTCGATGACGTAGGTCGCCTCGGGCCGCCCGGCACCGCGGTAGGCGTCGACCGGCACCGTGTTGGTGTACACGGTCTTGACGGACACGTACGCGGCGCGAATGTCGTAGACCGCCGGCTGCACCTTCTTCGCCGGCACGTTGGGCCCGAACGTCGCCAGGTAGCCGCCCATATTGGCGATCGTCTCGGCCCGTACGGCTAGGAACTTGCCGTCCGAGTCGAGGGCGAGCTCGGCGTGGGTGACGTGGTCGCGCCCCTGGCTGTCGCTCAGGAAGCCGTGGCTGCGCTCGCAGGTCCATTTGACGGGCCGGCCGATCTTGCGGGCCGCCCACAGCACGAGCGCGTACTCGGCGAAGAAGACCTTCATGCCGAAGCCGCCGCCCACGTCCGGGGTGATGACCCGCACCTTGTCGGGGGCGATGCCGAAAATGTCGCGCGCGAGGATGTCGCGCACCATGTGCGAGGTCTGGCTCGGAACGTAGAGGAGGTAAGAACCGGCCTCCGCGTCGTAGGCTCCGAGCGCGGCGCGCGGCTCCATCGGGTTGACGACGACGCGGTTGTTGACGAGGTCGAGGCGGGTGACGTGGGCGGCCGCGGCGAAGGCCGCATCGGTGGCCGCCTCATCGCCGACCTCCCAGTCGATGTTGATATTGCGGGGCGCGAAGTCCCAGAGCTGCGGCGCACCCGGCTCGATGGCTCTCGCGGTGTCGGTGACCACGGGCAACGGCTCGTAGTCGATCTCGATCAACTCGGCGGCGTCGCGCGCCTGATCGAGCGTCTCGGCGACGACGAGCGCTACGGGATCACCGACGTGACGCACTCGATCCCGTTTCAGGAGCGCGTGCGGCGGTACCGTGCAGTGGCTGCCGTCGCGGTTCGCGGGAGGGTGGAGGCAAGGCGGGAGGCCGAGGCCATCGGCTTCGAGGTCGGCCCCGGTGAGGACGCACACCACGCCGGGTGCGGTGCCCGCCGCGCGCGCGTCGATGCCGCGGATTACCGCGTGGGCGTGCGGCGAGCGCAGGACGTAAGCGATCGCCTGGTCTTCGAGATCGTGGTCGTCGGTGTAGCGGCCCTGGCCGGTAAGCAGGCGTTGGTCTTCCTTGCGCGTGACCGGCTGGCTAACCCCATATTTCATCGGCTGCGACCCCGTTGGTGCGGGCGCCTTCGCCCAGCCCTAGTGAAAGGGCCCCGCCCCATTCCTGGGACAGGGCCCTTCCTCGACCACTAAGGACGGCCAGTCGGCCGGTCGTCCTTGCGAGCGCTTAGTTCCAGAAGCTCTCGGGCACCAACTCCATCGTCCCCTCGTCAGACCAGCGGACGATGATCACGTTGTTGTTGATGGCGTCACCCGATCCGTTCCAGCCGATCGTGCCGAGGATGGACTCGATCTGGGTAGTTTCGGCGAAGGCCTTGCGGATCGATTCGCGCGACAGGTCGTCCGCACGGTTCATGATCTTCATCATGATGATGGACGCATCCGTCACCAGGAGCTCCCACGGGTCGGGCTCGCGGTTGAACTTGTTCCAGAACGCCTTGTACATGTTCTGGACGTAGGGGCGCGGGTCATCCTTGGAGAAGAAGGACCAGGTGATCGTGGTGCCGACCCGGCCTTTGGACATCTTGAAAAAGTCGGGGCCACCCGCCGCGAGATCGGCGAGCGCCGGCAGATCCATACCCATGTCGCGCGCCGTGGCAACGGACTGACCGGCGTCGAAGGCCTGCTGCGAGAGGAAGAACGCGTCGACCCCGCCGCCCTTGGCCTTGGTCAGCTGCGCCGTCCAGTCGGGCTCGCCCATCTTGTTGCTGCCCTCGATGAGCTCGATCCCCAGCTTCTTGGCGACGTCGCGGTAGATCTGGGCGTTGGCGACGGATGCCTCGTCGTCGTTGTTGTAGAACAGCGCCGCCGTCTTGATGTTGAACTTCTTCTGCATCTTGGGCATCAGTACGGGGACCGCCGTGTGCGTCATCGGGATATCCCGGAACACCCACTTGTTGAACCCCGGCAGGCGCCAGACGCCGCCCGAGTCGTAGGCCCAATGCACGACCTTGAACTCCTCGGCCATGTCGTGGACGGCGGCGAGGATCGAGGTCGCGCTAACGCCCAATATGATCGGGATGTTGGGATTGCGCGCGAGCTTGCGATACATGGTGACCGCGGACGCGACATCGTCGAGTGGAGCATCCGCCTGGTAGATCTCGATCGGCCGTCCCTTGATGCCGCCGAGCTCGTTGTTGATCATGTCCTGGCCGAGCAGGGCGCCGCTCCACATCAGATCGCCGTAGGTGGCGTACGCGCCACTGAACGTCTGCATGAACGGAATACGGAGCACCTCGCCCTTGGCCTCCAAGGCGGTGGCCGCCGAGGACGCGGCTAGCGACCCCACGGCCGCGAGGCCGAACGCGAAACATACCGATGCTATCCAACGAAACTGCGCTTTCATGGAAACCTCCCTTTGCGCTTGCAAATATGTGCTAGCTGTTGGCGGCGAGCCCGGTCCCTTACGTCCGCCGATCGTGGCGCGATGCTTTAGTAGTTGGGCCCGTTGAGCGCCTCCCAGACCAGCTTATCGAACTGGTGCGTGCCATGCTCGCTCTTGATCGTGCGCTCCTTGTCGACCATGAGCCTACCCTGCGTGTAACCGCGGGCGTGCACGCCGAGCTGCTGCTTTTCCATCGCCGAGGTGTCCTGCGGCAGCACCACGTCGCGGTAGAAGTTCATGCCTGACAGGTCGTCCTCCGTCGGCGGCACGTTGAGGCACAGATTGTCCATATAAAGCAGGCTCTTTTCCGGCCCTTTTGGCACGACCCGCATGAGCTTGATATTCGGTGCGCCGCGATCGGACACGAGGACCAGGTTGGGCCACATGAACCAGATGAACTTGGTCTCCTGATATTTGTCCTCCGGCCGCACGCTGGGGACGATGTTGCCCTCGATCTCCTTCGGGTTCGCGTGGATGACGTTCTTCGCCCACATGTCGTATTCGGTCGTCAGCCAGACCGTGTCGCGCAGGCTACCGAAGCCGACACCGACGTGGAGATGCGGGCAGTGGTAGCACTCGTTCTGGTCGGGAATGAATTTCCAGTTGCAGTCGAGATCGCGCAAATCGCGCCGGCCGAGCTTCATGTCGGCAAAGTTGGGCACCGTCTCCTCGAGGTCGCGCTCGAGGTCGCCGGCGAGGCTCGCGAGCGAGGGCGCGTCGGTATCGAGGTTGACGAACACCATGTGCGCGAAGGCCTCGACCTGGACTTCCGATAGGCAGAAGTCCTCGACGTCGAACCCGGCCACGTTCTCCGAGTTGCCCGCTGCCTTCAGCTTACCCTCGAAGTCATAGGTCCAAGCGTGGAATGGACAGGTGATCATGCGCACATTGCCCGTGCCCTCGAGCAGGGTGTGCCCGCGGTGCATGCAGGCGTTGTAGAAGGCGCGCAGCCGTTTGTCCTTGCCGCGCACGACGAAGATCTTCTGGTCGATGACGTCCTCGGTCAGGAAGGCGCCGGGCTCCATGATGTCGCGCTCGAGGCCGACGAACTGCCACGTCTTGAACCAGATCTCCTCCTTCTCGCGCTCGTAGATCTCGCGGTCATAGTAATAGTGACCGGGCAGCGTGTAGGAGAGCTCGGCGTTGGGGTGAAACCGACTCTTGGTCCGTAGTGGAGACACGTTCGACGCCATGGACAATCCTCGCGGGGCGTGTGGGTGGGCGCGATTGTGGCTCATGCGCCGGTTCGGATCAACGGGTGTTTGCAAGGCCAACCGCCGAGGCGCCGCGCGCTGGACCGCCCCGCGATTTCAGCCTAGCCTCCCGTGAGGAACGTCGGGGCGAGGCCCCGAGGAGTAGTGCCCATGTTCTACGAGACCAAGAGCAACCAACACGGCCTGCCGCACGACCCGTACCTGAGCTGCATCGTGCCGCGCCCGATCGGGTGGATTACGACCCTGGACCGCGACGGCGGCCTCAATCTCGCTCCCTTCAGCTTTTTCAACGGAGTTGCCAGCAACCCACGCCAAGTCATGTTCGGTGCCGGCAATCAGCACGTCGAAGGCGGCGTGACCGATACCCAGAAGAACGCGGAGGATACCGGCGAGTTCGTCGCCAACATGGTGACGTGGGAGGTGCGCGATCAAATGAACGTGACCTCGGAGCATGTGGCTCGCTCGGTCGACGAGGCGGCGCTTGCCGGCCTCGAGCTCGAGCCCTCGCAATTGGTCAAACCGCCGCGCGTCAAGGCGTCGCCGATCCACCTCGAGTGCGTGTATCTGCAGACCGTGGAGCTCGAGGCCGAGGACCCGTTGTGGCCAAATTTCATGGTCATCGGCAAGGTGATCGGTGTCCATATACGCGACGAAGTCCTGACCGACGGTATCGTCGACCTGTCAAAGTTTACGCCCCTCGCCAGGCTCGGCTACATGGACTACTCGGTCGTCAACAACACCTTCACGCTCGCGTTCCCGGATTTCGATCCGGATTACAAGTGGTACGGGCTGCGCGACGACAAGCCGGAGGGCAAGGGCACCCCGGCCGATCGCGCGTGAGCCGTCGAGGCACAAAGGAGATAAGCCAATGGCGCTGACCGAGCCGATCGCGGCCGCCGACCTCGGTGCTGGCCTCGAGCCGGCGCGCGCGCCGCTCCACCGCGCGCACCACGTGCCCGGCTACATTTACAGCTCGCCCGAGATCTACCGGCGCGAGAAAGACGAAATCTTCATGAAGGACTGGCTCTGCGTGGCCCGCGCCGAGGAGCTCGCGAACCCCGGCGACTACATGGCCATGCGCATCATGGACGAGCCCATCGTCATCGCCCGCGATGCCACCGGCCGGCTCGGCGCCTTCGCCAACGTGTGCCGCCACCGCGGTGTCGAGGTCGCGACCGGTCAAGGCAACGCCGAGCAGTTCAGCTGCCCCTACCATGGCTGGACCTACGACCTCGCCGGCAACCTCGTTGGCGCGCCGCTGATGGGCGCGGCGCAGGGGTTCGATGCGGCAACGTGCGGCTTGACCCCGCTGCGGCTCGACGTTTGGCAGGGCTGGGTTTTCATTTCCTTCGATCCCGCGGCCGAGCCCCTGGCCGATTTCGTCTCGGCGTTCGCGGGCGACTTCGGGTTTCTCCAGCAGCAGGAGGTCCGCCTCGCCAAGAAGTTCGAGCTGGAGCTCGACTGCAACTGGAAGTTCATGGCCGAGAACTCGATGGACCACTACCACGTCAACGTCATTCACCCAGTCTCGCTCGGCGGCATCACGACGCCCGACTTCATCTACGATCTCCGCCGGCGCGGCGGTTTCTGTGTGTTCTATGACCACACCCCCAAGTTCGACGGCGGCAAGCTATGGTTCGGCGAGAAGATGCGTGCGATCGCGGACCGGCCGGAGAGCTTTTCCGGCGCCGGGTTCCTCGCCCCCAACATGCAGATCTTCGCCTATGCCGACAATGTCGAGATGATGACCTACTGGCCGCTCGGGGTCGACCGGGTCCGGCTCACCGTCTACCTGCTGTTCCCGGAGGCGGCCTTCGCGCACCCAGAGTTCGACGCGCGCATGGAGCTGTATGGCGAGACCGAGGCCGAGGTGCTGGGCGAGGACCGCGAGATGGTGGCGCTGTTGCAGAAGGCGATGACCTCGACCCTGTTCCGGCCCGGTCCGATGTCGCCCGTGGAGGAGCCCATCCACAACCTCCTGAACTACTACCTGACGCGCATGTTCGGCGCTGTCTAGGCGCCGGCTGAGCCGTACCCGCCCGGCGCGCGGAGGACACACGATGGCATTGACCGAGCAATTCACGCAACCCGCGCCCGGCGCCGGTCTTGAGCGTGCGCGCGCGCCGCTCGCCGAGGCGTACCATCTTCCCGGATACATCTATAGCTCGCCCGACGTCATGCGCATGGAGAAGGAGAGAATCTTCATGCAGGACTGGCTCTGCGTCGGCCGCATCGAGGAGGTCGCGAATCCGGGCGATTACATGGCGTTTCACGTCATGGAGGAGCCGGTGATCGTGGCGCGCGGTACCAACGGCACGCTCAGCGCGTTCCTCAATACCTGCCGCCATCGCGGTGTCGAGGTGGCCCAGGGGCGCGGCCAGGCGCAGCAGTTCACGTGCCCCTATCACGGCTGGACCTACGACCTCGAAGGCAAGCTGATTGGCGCCGCCTTCATGGACCAGGCTGCGACGTTCGATCCCGCGAACTGTCGGCTCACGCCGGTGCGCCTCGATGAGTGGGCCGGCTGGATCTTCATCACCTTTAGCCGCGCGCCCGAGCCTTTATCCGAGTTCGTCGCCGATTTCGAGCGAGACTTCGGGGTTTTCCGGATGGGGCGCTGCCGACGCGCAACGACCATCACCTTCGACATGGACTGCAACTGGAAGCTGTTCGTCGAGAACGCGATGGACAACTACCACGTGAACACGCTCCACGCGACAACGCTCGGTAAGGGCGGGCTCGAGGCCGCGGCGGTCCGCTTCGACCTCAACCGCAGGGGCGGCTACACCTGCTTCTACGACATGCCGACGCGGGGCGACGGACTGTGGTTCGGCGCCGACGCCAAGATGCCGTGGCTCGAGGACAAGCCCGACGACTTCGCGGCCGCCGGTTTCCTCGCCCCCAACATGCAGATCTTCGCTTACGTCGACAACGTCGAGTTCCTCGTCTATTGGCCGACCTCGCTGACCACCCACCGCATGTCGATCTACGTCCTGTTTCCCGAGGAGTTCTTCGGACGGCCCAATTTCGAGGAGGTCATCGAACGCTACCGCCGGATCTCGATCGAGACCATCGAGGAGGACCGCGAGATGGTCCAGTCGCTACAGCGGGCGATGGCCTCGCGCGGGTTCGAGCCCGGGCCCCTCTCGCACGTCGAAAAGCCCATCCACAACGTCTTCGGCTACTACCTCGAGCGCATGTTCGGCGCACCGTAGCATCGGCATCGGGGTTTGATGGCCCGCGCAGCGGCGAAAATGTGCTAGGAATTGCGGCCATCATAAGCAAGTAGCCGTCATTACTAACTAATCTACTCGGGGGCAGCTCATCCATGCGCAACAACAAGATCACGGTTGCCGTCATCGGTGGGGGCGAAACCGGCAAACCGGCACGCCTCTGCTCAAGCAGCTCATCGACGTGGAATTCGTCGAGATCGTGGGATTGGCGGATCTCAATGCTGAGGCGCCGGGAGTGCAGCTTGCCTCCAAGCACGGCGTAAGAACCACGACCAACTTCATCGAGCTGCTTAGGGGCGATCAGCCGGTCGACCTCGTGATCGAGGTCACCGGCGTCAAGCAGGTCCGCCAAGACCTGCTGAGCGAAATGCGCGACAGCGGCAACCGGCACACGATCATCGTGCGCGAGCTGATCGCGATACTGATGATGTCCCTTTCGAGCGGCCAACTGGTGCAGATGAAACACGCCGACATGGAGTATTGAGGCGAGGACCGAGTGTCCCCGCCGGCCCCACCGGCCCCACCGGCCTGCTGTGCGGGCGCTTACGGTTTGGCGGCGTGCCACACCTTGCCTACACCGTCCCCGGTGACGTCGCCGGATTTGGTGTCCTTGACCCAGCCGTACAGCGTCATGCCCTTCGCATCGACCAACACGTTGCCGAGCGAGGTGTCCATGACCTTGACGGATGCCGGCATGTCTGGGCGGCACAGCCGACCAGAAGCGTGGTCGTGAGCAAAGCTAACGCAAGCTTGTGCGGTGCACTCGTGGGTCGTCCTCCCTTGACCTAGGGCTTTGGGCGCGTTGGCTCGCGCCGCCCCTTTTCACTCTGATAGACACCGGCCAGTCGGATTTATTCCGCCGAGCAGGCGCGCGCACGCTGTCGCGGCGCTCGCAGGGCCGGCTTTACCGAGCCTTTCAGCGGGCTAGGAAGTGCGCCCTAGGCTTAGGGAAACTGGAAGGGCGATTCTTCTGCAAGACCAGATTGACGATGCTGGTCTCGAATAACGCCGCCACCTCGTCAACCGTTACACCGTCATCGGGAACGAGGTTCATCGTAAAGGCGATCGGCTCCGGGAGCTTGGTATCCGTCATGAAATAACCCCACGCGTTATGGTGCCCTAGCTGCGCAGGAACTCGGCAACGAGCCGGTTGAAGAGGTCGGGATACTCGAGGTAGGGGAGGTGGCCGCACTTGTCGATGCTGTGGGCCACGGCATTGGGCATCCGCTTCGCCGCTTCCTCTGCGGTGCGCCAGTCCGTGCGCTTGTCCTGCTTGCCCGTAAGGATGAGGGTCGGCGCGCGGATCTCGTCGAGGCGCTCGGCGACGCGATAGGGCATCGGCCCCTGCCACTCGATTCGCTTGCGCATGGCGTGCTCGTAATACGTCAGCCGGTCGGGCTGTGCGTATTGGGTGAGCTGCATGAACACGAGCTCGTCGGGCACCGACGCCGGGTCATACACGGCGTTGGCGAGGCGCTTGCGGCAGACCTCCGGCGTCGGGCTCCCCAGGGCCTTCGCCGAATTGGCGAAGGCGCCCTTGATCGCCTCCTTGTTGTCCTCGTCGGTATCGAATGTGGAGCTGCTGCCGATGAGGATGAGCTTTTCGACCTGGGTCGGACGCTCGAGGTAGAGCAGTGCGGAGACGAGGGAGCCGTACGAGCTGCCGCCGACGGCGCAACGCTCCAGCCCGAGTCGGTCCATGAAGCCGCCGAGATGGGCCACCGAGCGCGCCTGGGGCAAGTCCGGCCCGAGGTCGACCGCGTCGGTGAAGCCATGGCCGAGATTGTCGGGCGCGTAGACGGCGAAGTCCTGGCCGAGAACGTCGATGTTCCTGAGCCAGGTGTCGGCGGATACCCCGCCGGCGTGGATCAGCAGCAGCTTGGTCGCGTTGCCCTCACCCTCGTAGAGATAGCGGGTGCGGACGCCGTCGATGTCGATAAAGCGAGCGCGCATGGTCTCTCCCTCGGTTGCGTGCGCTGGTGCGACCCGGGCCCGGCCGATAGATGGTGAGAGGCGCCGCCAGCCTATGCTATATTACCCATTGCCGCGCCCATTGCCGCGCCCATTGCCGCGCCCATCGACCGCCCCCGTGAGACCGCGGGCGCGCAACCCAGGAGGCCCATGCCATGACCGTTCAGCCGCAGGAAAACCCCGCCGCCATGTTCGCACCGCGCCGCCTCGGCCACGCCAACATCTTCGTCGGCGACGTCGAGCGCTCGTTCCACTTCTACAACAAAATCGCCGGTTTCGATGAGGTTTTCCAGGGCAACGGGGGAAGGTCGCGCTTTCTCTCGAACGGCAACACGCACCACGACCTCGCCGTGGTTCAGACCACCACCGAGACCCGTCTCGGCAACGACGGCAAACCGCTGCCCTCGGACGGCCGCGCCGCCAAGCCCGGCATCAACCACTTCGGCTGGGAGATGGAGAACGAGAAGGAGCTCGTGGAGGCCTACAACCGCGCGCTCGCCTCGGGCGTCGCCATCCACCGCTGCGTCGACCATACGGCTTCGAACGGCGTCTACCTCTTCGACCCCGACGGCTATCTGCACGAGTTCTACGCCGACACCACCAGCGACTGGCGCGGCGTCTTCGAGCGCGGGGTGGGCACGCAGATCACGGGCTCGTGGGAGCCCAACGCGGCGCCGGCTCGCACCGACTCCCATTATCCGGTGAATCCCGAGATCGGCCGGGTCGCGGGCGCCCTGATCGCCCCGCAGCGCATCACCCACTCCGTGCTGCTGGCCGGCCAGTACGAGTCGATGGTCGAATTCTACCGCGACGTCGCCGGCCTCGAGGTGGTGTACGCCGCTCCCGACGGCGCCTTCACCTGCTTCGCCGGCACACGCGCGGGCTACGCCTGTTCGCTCGCCCTGTTCAAGCAGGAGGGGGGCGCCGCGCCACGGGTCCACCACTACGGCTTCCAGCTCGCCGGCGAGAACGACCTGGGGGCGGCTGAAGCCGCGCTCGAGGAGGCCGGCGTCGCCATCGACAGGCGCATCGACAACGCCGCCAAGCACAGCCTGTTCGTGGTCGATCCGGACGGCACGCCATGCGAGTTTTTCGTCGCGCGCAAGCCCGATTTCGCGGCCGCCGCCGGAGCCGAGAAGGCGTTGCGCCCGTACTTGGTGTAAGCGTCGCGTAGCGCCGATTTTCAGGCCTATTCGGGGCGAGCACCGCTGGAAGCGCGAAGGAGGACGTCTATGTCGATGGCTGCTCCGGACACGGCGCGTACGATGTCCAATGCGGAACGCGACGTCCGCGTCGACCTCGCCGCTTGCTACCGCCTCGTCGCCCGCTTCGGCTGGGATCAGTTGATCTTCAGCCACCTCTCGGCCCGGGTCCCCGACGCGCCATGCATCCTGCTCAACCCCTTCGGTCTGCTGTTCAGCGAGATCACCGCGTCCTCGCTGGTCAAGGCCGACCTCGAGGGCAACATCGTGGGTGCGAGCGACTATCCCCTCAACGCCGCCGCGCCGGCCCTGCACACGCCTTGGTATACCGAGGACTATGAGCGCCGGTATGCGCCGGCACGCACCGTGGGCTGCGTCATGCACCTCGAAACCGACGCCGGCGCCGCGGTCTCGGCGCTGGCCGAGGGGCTGCTGCCGATCAATCAAACCGCGCTCGGCATCTCGCACCTCGTCGCCTATCACGACTTCGAGGGTTTCGCGCTCGACGCCGAGGAGAGCGAGCGCCTCATGGCCGACGCCCGCGGCGACAAGAAGGTGCTGATCCTGCGCAACCACGGCACCCTCGTTCTCGGCCCCACGGTGGCGGCCACCTTCCAGCTCGCCTATCTGGTCGAGCAGGCGTGCCGGGCCCAGCTCCTCGCCCAGTCGGGCGGGGCGAAACTCGCGCTGCCGTCCGCGGCGGTGCAGGCACACACGGCGAGCCAGCAATCGAGCCAGATCGAGACGAGCGAAGCGGCATGGCCGTCTCTGCTCCGGCTGCTCGATCGCGAGGACCCCTCCTACCGCCAATAGGCGCGCTGCACGGCGCCGCACGACGACATCGATGGAGACCCAGGGAGGCCCCATGTTCGCTTTGATGCAGGACACGCAGCTGCTGATCTCGTCCTTCCTCACCTATGCGGCCCGCTACCACCCGAACCGCGAGATCGTCTCGCGCACGGTCGAGGGACCGATCCACCGCTACACCTATCGCGAGGCCGAAGCGCGCTCGAAGCAGCTCGCCAACGCGCTTCATCGCCTGGGCATCGGCGAGGCCGACCGCGTCGGCACCCTGGCCTGGAACGGCTACCGCCATTTCGAGCTGTTCTACGGGGTCTCGTGCATCGCCGCCGTGCTGCACACCGTCAACCCGCGCCTGTTCGAGGAGCAGATCCTCTACATCATCAACCACGCTGAGGATAAGGTCGTGTTCCTCGACCTCTCCTTCGTCGAGCTCGCAGAAAGGTTGGCGCCGCAGCTTTCGTCCGTCCAGGCCTACGTGATCCTCACCGACGAGGCGCACATGCCCGACACCAAGCTCGCGAACGCGCTGTGCTATGAGACGCTGCTCGCGGCCGAGAGCGCGGACTTCGAGTGGCCCGTGTTCGACGAACGTACCGCGTCCTCGCTGTGCTACACCTCGGGCACCACCGGCGACCCCAAGGGCGTGCTCTACGGCCACCGCTCGATGGTCATTCACGCCATGGCGGCGGCCCAGAACAGCGCCATGGGCCTGTCGGCGAACGACGTGATCCTCGCCATCGCGCCGATGTATCACGGCAACGGCTGGTCACTGCCGTACCTGGCGCCGATGTGCGGGGCCACGCTGGTGCTGCCCGGCACCAAGATGGACGGCGCCAGCATCCACGAGCTGATCGATGCCGAGCGCGTCACCTTCTCGGTCGCGGTGCCGACGGTGTGGACCATGTTGCTCGATTACCTCGAGGGCTCGGGCCACACGATGGAATCGCTCGGCCGCGTCACCATCGGCGGCTCGGCGGTGCCGCGCCACATGATCGATATCCTGCGCGAGAAGTACGGCGTCACGGTGCTGCAAATCTGGGGCATGACGGAGACGAGCCCGCTGGGGACGATGGCGACGACGACACCCGAGATCGCCGCCATGCCGTTCGAGGAGCAGCAGCGCATCCTGCACAAGCAGGGCCGCGTGCAGTACGGCCTCGAGCTCAAGATCACCAACTCGGAAGGCACCGGGGTGCCGCGCGACGGCGAGACCTTCGGCGACCTGTGGGTGCGCGGCTCGTGGGCGGCGAGCGGCTACTTCAAGGGCGAAGGCGGGGAGGTGCTCGACGCGGACGGTTGGATGCCGACGGGCGATGTCTCCACGCTCGATGAGCACGGCTACATGCAGATCACCGACCGCACCAAGGACGTGATCAAGTCGGGCGGCGAGTGGATCAGCTCGATCACGCTTGAGAACCTGGCTTTCGGCCACCCCGACGTGAAGCAGGCCGCCGTCATCGGCGTCCACCACCCGAAGTGGGAGGAGCGCCCGCTCCTGGTCGTCGTGCCCGCCGACGGCAAGAGCCCGAACAAGGACGACATCCTCGCCTTCCTCCAGGGCAAGGTCGCCAAGTGGTGGATCCCCGACGACGTCGTTTTCACCGACGAGCTCCCCCTCACCGCCACCGGCAAGATCCAAAAAGCCACGCTCCGCGAGACCTACAAGGACTACCAACTACCGGCGGGGTAGGGGGGAGGGCGCGAGCCGGCGAAGTCCGGTGGTGACCAGCAGCAGAAGTCGGTGACGCAGGATGGGGAAGTGAGTTCGCACCTTACCGCTCTACCGCCGACGCCTATTCCAAAGCCCAATGCCCAATTTGTAGACGACGAACGCACCGGCCCCAATCAGTATGTAGGGCCATAAATGGATAGCAACGATGAAACCGATACGACCCCCCGCGGGGCTGGGTTCCCTGCCGCCTGCCATATGTATGTCAGCAAAAATACACGTTACCAGAAGCAGGGGGACGATGAAGGTCGGGATGTACCAGGCCGCGCCCATGGTCTGCTGGGCATCGACCATGAAGCCGCGGAACACGGCGTGGAGCAGGTCCGCGGTGCCGACGACGTTGAACAGCCACGCTAGCGCTGCGACAGCCAGCGCTGCGACAGCCGATGTCCGGGGTTGGCCCGACCGATGGCGGTTTAGGCCGGGCGGTAGCGGAAGACCTTCTCTTCGGCCGATACGCCCTTGAGCTTGGCCATCTCTGAGTAGCCGGTATAGCCGGCATCGGTGAGCAACGCCGGGATCGCTTCCTCTTCGTTCAACGCCCCCGTGACACAGATGTCGCCGGCGTCGGCAAGGCTCTGTACGCGCGCGGCGATGTTCACGGTCTGACCGAAATAATCGACGCTGGTGCCGGAGTTGATCGCCAGTGCCGGCCCGGCGTGGAGGCCGACCTTGAGGCCGATTTCGTTGCTTTGGATGTCTCCGGCCAGGTTCCGCATCGCCGTCATCATGGAGATCGCCGCGGCGGTCCCGTCGCTGCCGTCCGGGAACGCGGCCATCACGGCATCGCCCATCGTCTTGATCATGGCGCCCGAGTGGGTGCGCACGACCCTCTTCAGCGCAACGAAATGGTCCTGCACCAACCGATAGGCGGCTAGGTCGCCCTCGCGGTCGTAGAGCGCGGTGGAGCCCTTGAGGTCGGTGAACAGTAGGGTAATGCTGCGTAGCTTGAGCTTGAGGTCGGGCGCCAGCTCGTGCAACGCGAAGGTGTCGCGAAACGCCTGGTTGTTGAGTAGGTGCTTGCCGGTGAGGCGCCGACCGAACGGTGGCGGCATCTGTTTCATGATCGCCATCGCTTCATCGAAGTTGCGCCGCACCACCCAGCACCATACCGGCTGGTCGGTGAGGTTGGTGAGCGAGAGCGTCGACTTGCCTGGGGGCAAAGTTAGGCTATCCCGCGAAAAGCCGGCGTCCGAGAGTGTCACCTCGACTTTCGCGCCGTCCGCCGCCTGCCCTTCCTGCGCGACCTCGAGCATCGCCCCCGAATGGGTGTCGAGGCACACCAGCCGGTATGTTTGCCCGGCTTCTAACGGTAGTGTCAGCGCGCCGCTCGCGCCGATGCCGAGCTTGATGTCGGCCACCGTGTGGCGCTTATGGTAGCCCTGCCAGCCCTCGCGATAGGGATAGCTCGAGGAAGTGTGGTACTCGAGGTAGCTCGGAAAGTCGCCGTGCATGTCGAAGGTTTCGGCGCCCGGGTTGTAGGCGAAGGTGACCTCGACCGTGTCGTCCAGGACCGACGGCGCATCGCGGGCGCACTGCGCGCAGAACAGAACATCTTCCTCGACGTTGTCGAGCCGAGCGACGCTGTTGGTGATGGCGCCGCACATTGGGCACACCATGCCCCATTCGAGGTCGAACAGACCGAGTTTGGCGCCGTGGACGAAGATATCTACAGCCGTCTCCGACGCGAGGCCGGCCGCTTCGGCGAACGCAAAGGGGTTGATCCGCGTGGCCTGGTGCAGCGACAGCGCCCGCAGGCTCTCGCCAAAGCGCGCTAGCTCTTCGTCCGTGCATCCACTTAGCGTGGCTGCTTCCTTCAGTGTCGCTGAACCGGCCAAGGACATACGCTCCCCCCGCATCAATGCTTTACCGTCATCCTGCGCCGGGTCGACGGCAAGTCAAATGAAAATGGCGGCGGCCAAGCCGCCTCAAAAACAGGGGATTACAAAGAAACGTTGACGCCGAACGGGGAATCCGCATGATGGGGGGATGGTGCCAGAATGGTTGGGATGGACGGACGTGGTCCTGTCGGGCGTCGCTTTTGGGATTGGCCTTGTGACTCTGCCGACCGCATTCCAAATGTGGTGGGGGAAGCCCGCTATAAGTTTGACGTTTACGGTCGACAGAAGAGAAAGTGGCGTTGGTCTGAAGTGTTTCATAGCGAACGATCCCGTCAAGGGATGGAGAAAAAAACTTGCTTACCGTGAAACCGCCAACAACCTATGCGCGTTTGCTACCATTAGAGAGGGCGGGAGGGGATCGCTAGTCGGGGACAAGATAAGGCCGACGATCAATGTAGAGAGCGGCACCCCTTCTCTGCGTGTGAATTTGGACGCAGGACTTCCTGGAATTGCTGTTATATGTTTTCAAGAAGCGGGACAACCAAAGGCAACAATAAACGACCAATCAAAGAATATAACTATAGAGCCTGGGGAGTATAAGTGTGAATTGAAGGTTATCTGGAATCGGGGGTTTATAACGATAAGGAATGGGTTCATCATAGGCAGGAGTATTGACGATACCTATTGGGCAACTGTTCGGAGTGGTCCACCCCATGGCCGCTAACTTCGCCAGCGGGACGGTGTGGACCGGCGACAATCTCGAAATCATGCGGGGCATGAACGATGCGTGCGTGGATCTGATCTATCTCGATCCGCCGTTCAACTCGAACCGAAATTATGAGGCGCCGATAGGTAGTAAGGCCGCCGGCGCCGCATTCAAAGACGCTTGGACGTTGAGCGATGTTGATGTCCACGAACACGGTGAACTGGCGGATCGCCACCCTGCCGCCCACTCGGTAATTGAAGCAGCGCGGCAAGCGCACGGCAAGCCGATGCAAGCCTACCTCATCATGATGGCCGTCCGGCTGTTGGAAATGCGCCGCATCCTCAAGGGCATGGGCTCGATCTACCTCCACTGCGACGATGCCGCCGGGCATTGGCTTCGGACACTTATGGATGCCGTGTTCGGCGTGTCCGCGTTCCGCAACGAGATCGTCTGGAAGCGGATCGGCAATCACAATGACGCGGGCCGGTTTGGCCGTACTGGGGATCGGCTGCTGCTCTACGGCTCGGACATCCGCCGCGGCGGGGTGAGGGTTCCCCTGTCAGATGACAACGTTCGCTCGAAATACCGCCATGTGGATGACCGGGGACAATATCGCCGGGACAACTTGACCGGCCCCAAGACGAGCGACGGCGAGGCCGGGAAACCGTGGCGCGGCTGGAACCCGACCGATATTGGGCGCTGTTGGAGCGTGCCGAAGATCGGCGATTACGCGGCGTGGATCGAGGCGAACCTGATCCCCGGCTACCGCGGCGAAACAAGTATCCTCGCGCGGCTCGATATGCTGCACGAGGCGGGCCTGATCGAATTCACCGCGAACGGAACGCCGGAACTGAAACGCTACCTCGCCGCCAGTCCCGGCCAAGTTCCGCCGGATATTTGGACTGACATTCCGCCCGTAAATTCGCAGGCAAAGGAACGCACGGGATATCCGACACAAAAGCCCCTCGCATTGCTGGAGCGCGTGATACTCGCTAGTACCGACCCCGGCGACATGGTGCTGGACCCCTTCTGTGGTTGCGCCACGGCCCTTGTTGCGGCGGATCGGCTCCAACGGGAGTGGGCGGGTGTCGACCTGTCTCCGCTGGCGATCAAGCTGGTAGACGAACGGATCGCCGAGGATCGCGGCAAAATGCCTTGGGGTGGAGCTACAGCGCTCACGGAGGCGCCTAAGCGCACTGACCTAGGCAAGCTTCCGAACTACCGGACGCACCGCCACCGCCTCTACGGAGAACAGGAAGGCGTGTGTGTCGGCTGCGAGACTCACTTCCCGTTCCGGGTGATGGACGTTGACCACATCCTGCCCCGGTCAAAGGGCGGCACCGACCACACCGACAACCTGCAACTACTTTGCTCGGGCTGTAATCGCAGCAAGGGCGGCAAGACCATGGCTGAATGGAGGGCTGCAACATGAAATACATGCCGAAGCTTGATCCGAAGGTGGATTTGGTTGGCGCGACGCCCGAGACGCTGGTGCGCGCGCTGTTTCGCCGTGTCGATCCGTTACGACCGGCTCGCATTCGAAAGCCCGTTGCTGGCGACCAGGTCGCGGTAGAGAAGGTTGCGCCCGATGAGACGGGCGACGGTATCGTGCATTTGGGCAAGCGTTCCTGAGTCGCGGATGTTGTGCTTGCCAGCAAACTCGGAGACGTAGCGTTGCAGATGTTTCGGGCTGATCTTATGGAAGGTTCCCTTGTGGGCGCGCTTCAGCATCGACCAGAAGGATTCGATGCCGTTGGTGTGGGCCATTCCGTCAACGTACTCGGAGACCGAATGCTTGACGCTTTCATGCGGGTTGGGGATGCCCTCGTAAGCCGCTGCGTCGTCGGTGTAAACCACGGTGTGAGGCTCGGCATTCTTGGCCACAAAGTCTTGCAGGGTATCCTTGTCGATGTCCTTGATTACGCGGGCGTTGACCTTGTTCGTCGCCCGGTCCTTCGCGCCAACCACCGCCGTCATGTCCACAGGGCCACGCCCGGTGGCTTCGACCCGTTGGGCGTTCGACTTGTTCTTGCGCTTTCCGCCGAAATAACTTTCGTCAAACTCGACCGGACCATCGAACGGGCCTTCGCCTTCCCCGCCCCAGGCTTCCCGAATGCGCTGCATCATGAACCACGCCGACGGCTGCGAAACGCCGATGTCACGCTTCAGCTTCATGGACGAAACCGACTTGAGCGAAGTCAGGCACAGGTAAATGGCAATCGCCCATTTCCGCATCGGGATTTTCGATGCCTGCATGGCGGTTCCCGTCTTCACCGAGAAGTAGGAGCGGCAATCGGTGCACCAATAAGGCATATACTTGTGAGAGGCTTCGCGGGTACGGACCGAGCCGCATTTTGGGCAATGGCGACCATCCGGCCAGATGATGGATTCAAACCACTTAGTCGCTGCTTCCTCG
Organism: Alphaproteobacteria bacterium; assembly: GCA_965261735.1. Lineage (GTDB taxonomy): Bacteria > Pseudomonadota > Alphaproteobacteria > SHVV01 > SHVV01. Next base: position 1,127,780 of record OZ253470.1, on the reverse strand, counting down.
GTCGGGAACATGTCCATCAGTTCGACGACGGTGAGTCCCTCGCGATGGGCTTTTCCGGGTGCATTCTTCGCCATTTCCACTCTCCCCCCGACACTCTGAATATAGGGGCTGGACTAGATAATGTCAACGTTTCTTTGTAATCCCCCAAAAACATGGGTACGTTGGAATCGGAATTCCAGGTCGCTCGACGCCTTTTCGGTGCCGTGCGGTCGCCGCCGCGCCCTCTTGCGAGATCAAGATTAGGGCGTGGCCGACTTTGGGCGCAGGAGGCGGGCGAAGACCATGACGTGGGTCACCAGCAGCAGGGGGACGATGAAGGTCGGGATGTACCAGGTCGCGCCCATGTTCTGCTGCGCATCGACCGTGAAGCCCCTATCACGGCGTAGAGCAAGTCCACGGTGCCGACGAGGTTGAACAGCCACACCAGCGGTAGTGCCACCGTCCAACGTCCACGGAGGGCGACAAGCGCCACGATGGCGAGCACGGCGGTGGTGAGGTCGCCGTAGGCGGCGGGGTTGGCGAACGCAGGCGGCAGGGGCGCGGCGACGACGCCCGGCACGAGGAACGTGAGCCCGATGTGGCGGAACGCGTGCGGCAGGATGAGCGGCACCAGCGCCTGCTCGACGGGCTTTGCCGCGAGCCAGGGCGCCACGAACCACCTCGCGATCAGAGCGTAGACGATCAGGCTCAGCAGGAACTGCAGGCCGAAGATAGCACCCTGGTCCATCGCCGCTCGTTGTAGCGCGCATCGCCGCGCGCCGGCAAGCGCGGGCCGGTTCGGAACACTTCAGGATTTGGCCCGCTGGAATTCTGCGCGCGGCCGGATTGCCGCGAGTGACTTCGGTTGCTCGCTCGTCGATAGTCGCGCCTTGTGCAAAACCGGTGCCGGACTCCGGCACGATCTTGAGATCGCGGAGAACAGCTTGCCGCACCTCTTCCGCCGTCACCGCCGGCGTGACCGACAGGCGGAGGCGGCCGAGCAGTGCCTCCAGCGGCGCGAAGTCACGCTCAGCGGCGATGAGGTCGGCCAGGCGGGGAGCCGGGTGCGCGAGCTGCTCGAGTAGCCGCGCCAACTCGGCATCCTCGTGCGCGAGCTTCCCACGGCGCACAAGCTCGAGCCGCGCCACCGCCTCGTCGGCAGCCTCGGCCGCCCGGGCCGGGACCGCCAGGTACGCATGGCGCCGGGCACCCCGGAGGTCGCGCGCGCGGCAGGCCATCGACAGGGGGTAGCGCGCGCACAGGCCCGGCGTGAGCCGTTCGGGCTCCGCCAGGCACAGCGTTAGGTAGATCGCCTCCCGGGCGAGGAAACTCGCGTAGAGCCGGTAGGGATGGGTACGCGCCAGGTCGGGGTCGCCCCCGTCGTCGCCCGGCGCCAGCGGAGCGAAGATCTCCTCGATGGTGCCGCCGAGGCCGTCGGGCCAAGTCAAGCGCGCCTGGCGGGTACCCGAACCCGCGGCTCGACCGACGCGCACTAGGCTCTCGAGCAGGTCGCGGATATGGGTCGGCGTCGCCTCGGGCGGGCTCAAGCCAAGGGAGCCGAAGAAGTTTCGCGAGATCTCGACTTGGGCGATCTTCTGGGTGGCGTGGCGCAGCGACATGAGCCGCCCCGGACCCTCGATCGCACCGCGGTAGCCGGTGATCGAGAACGTCAGCGGCGTGCCATGGCGCTCGCCGAGCAGCACCAGCAGGTCCTCGCCGCTGCGCCCGCTGCCGTCCTTCGCGAAGTGGGCGACTTGCAGCAGGAAGTCGACGAGGGTGAGCACCCGCAGGAAAGCCTCCTCGTCCTCGAAGGGCCCGGCTGCGTCCAGCGCGGCGAAGGTCCGGGCGACGACGGCTTCCGCGAAGCGCGGATGCAGTGTCTCGAACCCGCCGGCGTTGCCGCGCCCGGCCGGCGGACCGCCGAGGTCATCGAGCGCGGTGACGTAGAACGGGTCCTTGGCGCCGTCGGCCGCGAAGCTCTTGGCGTCGCTCTCGCTGACCATCTGGCCGCGCAACACGTCGTCCACGAAATAGCCGCGGTTGATGGCGTAGAACGCCTCGCGGGTCGGTGCGCCTCGGGCGGCGAAGTCGGGGATGAACTCGTTGCGCACGCGGTCCGACGCCCGGCGCAGCTGCGCGTAGGTTTGCCGCCGGAAGGCTAGGAACGCGTCGTCGTCCACTTCAGGTGACCCCGGTTGAGGGGCTAAGCCGCGCCCTCCGGATCGAAGGCCGGTTCGCGCTTTTCGGCCAGCGCCGCGAGGCCCTCGTGCACGTCGGGGCCGGTGAAGTTGAGGAACTCGAGCGCGGTCGAGGTATCGAAGATGGGGCCTGCGGCGCGCAGCCAGTTGTTGAGCGCGTATTTGGTCCAGCGGATGGCGGCCGGGGCTCCGGTGGCGAGGCGGCCCGCGACCTCGACCGCTTTGTCCTGGAGCGCCTCGTCATCGACGCACAGCGAAACGAGCCCGATGCGCTCGGCTTCCGCGCCCGAGAGCTCGTCGCACAGCAGCAGGTAGTACTTGGCCTTGGCCATGCCGCACAGCAGGGGCCAGATAATCGCCGCGTGATCGCCAGCGGCGACGCCGAGCTTGGTATGGCCGTCGATGAGCCGGGCGCCGCGCGCGACGATCGAGACGTCGGCCAGGAGCCCGGCGGCGAGGCCCGCGCCGACCGCTGGCCCGTGGATCGCCGAGACGATGGGCTTCGAGCAGTTGACGATGTTGTAGACGAGGTCGCGCGCCTCGCGCCAGGCACGCGCCCGCACCGCGAAGTCGCGCGCCAGCTCGGCCACCCACTCGCGGTCGCCGCCGGCCGAGAAGCCGCGCCCCGCCCCGCACAGGATCGCCGCGTTGACGCTGTCGTCACGGTCGACGTCGCGCCATACCTCGACGAGCTCGCCGTGCATGCGCGAACTCGTCGCATTGAGGCGGTCGGGCCGGTTCATGGTGATGCGCAGCACGCGCGGCGCCGGGCGGTCGAACAGCAGGGTCTCGTAGCCGGCGTAAGTCTCGCTCATCGGGCCTCTCCAAGGTTAGCGGCGGCGCGGATGTTGTATGGTAGCGGGATGGGCGCCTCTCACACAGCGGGTTGGTGAGCCCGGCATGATCCCGGGCGAGGAACAGCGCCTTGCGCGCGACATGGCGCGCGATTTCGCTACGGCTGAGCTCGCGCCCCATGCGGCCGAGTGGGATCGCGAGGTGCGCTTCCCGGCCGAGGCCGTGGCCAAGCTCGGCGAGCTCGGTCTCATGGGCATGCTGGTACCGCAAGAATGGGGCGGCGCCGGCGCCGACTTCGTCACCTACGCGTTGACGATGGAGGAGATCGCCGCCGGCGACGGCGCCTGCTCGACCATCATGGGTGTCAACAACTCGCCCGTGTGCACGGCGCTGCTGGCGGAAGGAACCGACGAGCAGAGGGAGCGTTTCCTCAAACCCCTGGCGCGCGGGGAGAAACTCGGCGCGTTCTGCCTCAGCGAACCCGGCGCCGGATCCGATGCCGCCGCCATCCGCACCGTCGCGCGTGCTGCCGGCAACAAGTATGTCCTCAGCGGCACCAAGCAGTTCGTCACCTCGGGCGCCCACGCCGACGTCGGCATCGTCTTCGCCGTGACCGATGCGGCGGCCGGCAAGAAGGGCATCAGCGCGTTCATCGTCCCAACCGACAGCGACGGCTATCGCGTCGCCCGGCGCGAGAGCAAGCTCGGCCAGCGGGCCTCCGATCTGTGCCAGATCGCGCTCGAGGATGTGGAGCTCATGCCCGATTTGATGCTCGGCGAGCCCGGCGAGGGTTACCGCATCGCGCTCGCCCATCTCGAGGGCGGCCGCATCGGGATCGGCGCCCAGGCCATCGGCATGGCGCGCGCCGCGTACGCGGCGGCGCTCGACTACGCCAAGGAGCGCGAGGCCTTCGGCAAGGCGATCCTCAAACACCAGGCGGTGGCGTTTCGCCTCGCCGACATGGCCACCCAGATCGAGGCGGCGCGCCAGCTCGTGCTCCACGCCGCGACACTACGCGATGCCGGCGCGCCGTGCCTCAAGGAGGCGTCCATGGCCAAGCTGTTCGCATCCGAAATGGCCGAGCGCGTGTGCTCGGCCGCGATCCAGATTCACGGTGGCTACGGTTACCTCGCCGACTTCCCCGTCGAGCGGATTTACCGCGATGTCCGGGTGTGCCAGATTTACGAGGGCACCAGCGATGTCCAGCGCCTGGTCATCAGCAATGCCGTCGACACCTGAGCCGGAGGGGCAAAGCAGGAGTTTCCATGCTTTTTCGTTCACTCGCGATCGTCTTGCCCCTCGCCCTCGCCGGCTGTTCCGCCGGGTCACTCGACGAGAGCCGCTGCCTGGAAGCCGGGATCAAGGCGACCTCGGCGGAATTCGACAAGTGTGTCGCGCGCGAGCGCGCCAATCGCCAGGCGGAATGGGACGAGCTGTTCCGCCGGACCGAGCGCGAGGCCCGGCGCAGCGGTCAGCAATAGGGCTCTCCGTGGCGACGGACGTGGTCACTCTCGGCCCGCGCCGGATCGCGGTGTGGCCGCCGGGCCAGAAGCTCCGGCCTCTCGACGTGAGCATTCGCTGGACGACGTTCGGCGATATCGGCGAGTACCATCCGGCCCTGATCGCCAAGGTGCTCGAGCTCGAGGCGCTGAAGTGGGGTGACGACCGGCCGGAGTCGCGGGCGCTCGGCGGGCGCAAGGTGCACCATCTCGACCAATGGAAGTGCCCCGAGGCCGACCTGATCAACGCCCGTGCCATCGCCCTGTTCAAGCAGACCCTGGGCAGCCCCCAGGCCGCCATCGATCTAAGCTGGGCCAACGTCTATCGCGCCGGCGACTACGTGGCGCCCCACGCCCACCGCCGCTCGGTCGCCAGCGTTGTCTACTGCCTCGACCCCGGCGATCCGGATGCCGACGATCCCGTGAGCGGCAAGCTCACCATCGTCGATCCGCGCCTCGATGCCTGCTGCGGCGAGCAGAAGGGCGTGATGACGACGCCGCTCATACTGCCGCAGGCGGCCGGCACCATGTTGATCTGGCCGGCCGAGGTCGTGCACTGCGTCAACCCCTATGTCGGGCAGCGCCCGCGCATCACCCTCGCGTGGAACATCAGCCGCCAGGCCGTGGCCGGCAGCGCAACCGACGACGACGGCGTCCCGACCACCGCGACCGCGCGCGCCTAGGATCCCTACTCGGCCGCTGCCGCGTGCTCGGGACCGAAAGATGCGGTCGAGGTGGTTGTTGACCACGTGGTAGGACTCGAACGGTTCCGCGCCCGTTTACCCCTACTCTACGAAAACCGCGCCATATCTGCTAGGCAAGACCGGCGGTGCCCAACCGGTCGTTGACAACCAGTGGACAGATTTCTTGGCGCCCGGATATGCCATGCGGGAGTATGAGGAGGTAGCGTTTAGAGCGAACGAAATTGCTGCTCTCACGAACGCGTTGTGGTCCGACTCTGCCCACGTGGCTGGGGTTGGCGCCCTGGACCCTATATCGCAACTTAGCGCGCTGCCAGCGAACGTAAGGGCGGCCATCGAGCATCTTTGGAAGAAGGCAGCAACCAGGGAAACCATTGCGAAAAGGTGTGCCCGGGCGGTTGGGATACGAGCTGGTGCACCCAATCTCCCAATCACCGAGGTCACGAGGCAGATCGCGAAAGAGGAACTCGACGTTGAGAACCTTACGCCGAGCGCAGAGAAAATAGCCGAGACGATCCGCAGGCAGTTAGGACGTATCCAACGCCAGGGTGTGCCCTTCTAGCCCTAAGAAAAAAATGTTGGGCGAAAATTGGGTGGAAAATCGCCCAACTTAAGTCCTTGCCTATCCGGTTAACGCCCATGACCGCTACATGTAGGGTGCCACCACTCTCCCGAGTAAAGCTCGGCATAGGTTGGAGCAGAGGTGTCGCCCGCGATGCCGAGCAATGAGCGGAAGGCGTTGAACGGGTAGAACGGCCTGTTGAAGCGGAAGGTGAACTCGTTGAGGTAGGCTTGTAGGTGCTGGTGGCTAACGCCGTGGTGGATACCGATCAGCCACGTCTTCAGGTTGGCGAAAACCAGATGGATGATCGGCAGGTATTGCTCGGCAACCTCTGGATCACCACGCTCGGCAACAGCGAAGTGCTCATAGCCGCGCTTACCGAGGCCAGCATAGCCGCTCCAATCGTCAGTAACGGTCAGCGATCGCGGCGCGACGGTGCTCTCGACGAACCCACAGAGCGACTCGGCGCTACGGTCGAGCACGACGGCGAGCCGAACGCGTCCGGCATAGCGTCCGTCTTTCCGGTTGTCGAGCTTGGTGCCCGGCTTTCGATGACGCACCTCGATGGCACAGGAGACGGGAACCTTGTGGTGAACACCACGGCCTTCCCCACGCGTTCGCCCGCCAACCCAGGTTTCGTCCACCTCAACATGGTTCTTGGGCTGTCCACCGATCCTGTCTTGGTTGGGCCGCACCATGCCCGAGCGGAGCTTGTGGAGAATTTGAAAGGCCGTCTCGTAGCGCGAAAGACCAAGTTGCCGCTGAAACTGCACGGCGGACATGCCGGGCGTCTGACTGGCGACCAGATAAGCGGCCCAGAACCAGACGTTCAGCGGAGTGTGGCTACGCTCCATCACTGTTCCCACCGTCAGCCCGGTGTTCTGGCGGCACTTGCGGCAGCGCAGGACGCCAGGGCGGTTTTCAAAGTGGAACGGCTCTCCCGCCGTGCCGCAGTGCGGGCAGGCAAAGCCGTCTCCCCAGCGGGCTTTCTCCAGGTAGGCGGCGCAGGCCGCATCATCGGGGAAAAGTCGCTGGAACTCGGGTAGCGAATGCGGGAATGGGAGATCGGCGCGGTCGAGAACATCCATGGCGCGCTCCCCTATATCCGGGTTGCGCCCATTCTAGCCCTAGTGGGTGTGGGTGTAAACCGGATAGGAAAGGTTCGGCGTAATCAACTGTTATTATTTATGAAATTGCTCGGGACCGAAGATGCGGTCGAGGTGGTTGTTGATCACGTGGTAGATGCCGCCCTCCAGCTTTGACATCGGGCCCGGCGCATAGCGGCGCGAGCCCATGGCCTTCTGCATCGATGCGAGCATCGAGCGGTCTTCCTCGAGGACCTCGACGTTGTAGTCGCGGTAGACCTTGATCTTTTCCTCGTAGTCGGGCTGCTCGAAGAACGACTCCGGCACGAGATGGCATGTCGAGATCCGGCACTTGTCCGGCGCGATCGGCCAGGAAGTGTAGACGCGGCTGTTGTCGGCGCGCGCGAAGATCAGCACGTTCGGCGCCATGAATCCGTTCATGGCGAAGCGCTCGCCGCGGTCCGCGAGCCACGGGATGAGGCCGAACAGAGCGCGCCCGTCGGGGGATTGGGTCGGGGTGCTGTAGGTCGAGGCGAAGCCGCCCTGCTCGCGCAGATGAAAGCCCTCTTCGCTAACATCGTAGTCGGTACCGATGGTTTTGCCGTGGAGCGTATGGACGTGATAGGCGTCGAGGAAGTTCTCGTAGATGAATTTCCAGTTGCAATCGAGATCGATATTGAGGCGGTAAGCGAGGCGCGTGTCCTCCTGGCGCAAGATCCCGAAGTCGCGCTCGAAGTCGGCGAGGAACTCGTCGAGTGGCGGCGCGCCCGAATCGAAGGTGACGAAGACGTTGCCGCGCCAGACGTCGAGCCGGATCGGGCTGAGGCGACATTGCGCGGGATCGAAACCCTGCGCCTCCTGCATATAGGCGGCACCGACGAGCTTGCCGGTGAGGTCGTAGCTCCAGCCGTGATAGGGGCAGCTGAACTGCTTGGTGTTGCCGGCGCCGATCGCGACCTCGACGCCGCGGTGGGCGCAGACGTTGGAAAACGCGTTGAGCGTGCCGGCCTGATCGCGGGCGACGATCACGGGCTCGTCCATGATCCGTAAGGTCATGTAGTCGCCCGGGTTCCGGATTTCCTCGGCGCGGGCAACGCACAGCCAGTCTTTCATGAACATGTGCTCTTTTTCGAGCGCGTAGACCTCGGGCGAGTCGTAGATGTAGCCCGGCACGTGGCGGGCGCGCCGTAGAGGGGCGCGGGTGGTGTCAAAGCCGAGACCGGTCGCATCGTCCCGGGTCGTGCGCGCGAGGGTCATGCGATCCTCCTTGTACGTTCTTTTGTCGAGTGCCGTTCGAGGTGCGCGAAGATACCATAGGCGCAGTGGCCACGACCACCGCCGGCGGCCTTGTCGGCACCGGACCTTGCGCATAGGTTAGCCGCCGGAGGGAGCGAGCCATGAACGACGACGCCTCGATCTATCGCCGGCAGAATTTCGGCAACACTATCGGCATGGGGCAGCGCCCGGCCCTGCTTATCGTCGATTTTCTCAACAGCTTCAATGACCCGGACGTCTTCGGCGGCGGCAACATCGGGCCCGCCGTCGAGCGCACGGTGGCACTCCTCGCGGCCGCGCGCGACGCGAGCTGGCCGGTCGCCTTCTCGCGCTACGTGTTCGCCCAGGACGGCAGCGACCGCAACGTCTTTTGCGCCAAGGTCCCCGGTCTGCTCGCGCTCACCGAGGACCACCCCTACAGCCAGGTCGTCCCCGAACTGGCGCGGCGGCCGGGCGAGCTGATCGTGCGCAAGCGACTGCCCTCGGCGTTCTTCGGCACCGACCTCACGGCGTGGCTGGTGGAGCGCCGCGTCGATACGGTCGTGATGGCCGGCTGCACGACCAGCGGCTGCATCCGCTCGAGCGTGGTCGATGCCATGTCGTTCGGCTTCCGGCCCATCGTCGTGCGCGACTGCGTCGGCGACCGGGCGCTCGCACCGCACGAGGCCAACCTGTTCGATATCGAGCAGAAGTACGCCGATGTTCTCGATCGCGACGAGCTCCTGGCGGCGCTGCCGGCCGCCGGCGCCGCGGCCCAACCCGCGCCTCGCCCTGCCGGTGCCGTGACCTAGTACTTGGATGCAAGAGAAGGTGACTCACTATTCGTCCCCCTCCCCCCCTTGCCTATCCGGTTTACACCCACACCCACTAGGGCTAGAATGGGCGCAACCCGGATATAGGGGAGCGCGCCATGGATGTTCTCGACCGCGCCGATCTCCCATTCCCGCATTCGCTACCCGAGTTCCAGCGACTTTTCCCCGATGATGCGGCCTGCGCCGCCTACCTGGAGAAAGCCCGCTGGGGAGACGGCTTTGCCTGCCCGCACTGCGGCACGGCGGGAGAGCCGTTCCACTTTGAAAACCGCCCTGGCGTCCTGCGCTGCCGCAAGTGCCGCCAGAACACCGGGCTGACGGTGGGAACAGTGATGGAGCGTAGCCACACTCCGCTGAACGTCTGGTTCTGGGCCGCTTATCTGGTCGCCAGTCAGACGCCCGGCATGTCCGCCGTGCAGTTTCAGCGGCAACTTGGTCTTTCGCGCTACGAGACGGCCTTTCAAATTCTCCACAAGCTCCGCTCGGGCATGGTGCGGCCCAACCAAGACAGGATCGGTGGACAGCCCAAGAACCATGTTGAGATGGACGAAACCTGGGTTGGCGGGCGAACGCGTGGGGAAGGCCGTGGTGTTCACCACAAGGTTCCCGTCTCCTGTGCCATCGAGGTGCGTCATCGAAAGCCGGGCACCAAGCTCGACAACCGGAAAGACGGACGCTATGCCGGACGCGTTCGGCTCGCCGTCGTGCTCGACCGTAGCGCCGAGTCGCTCTGTGGGTTCGTCGAGAGCACCGTCGCGCCGCGATCGCTGATCGTTACTGACGATTGGAGCGGCTATGCTGGCCTCGGTAAGCGCGGCTATGAGCACTTCGCTGTTGCCGAGTGTGGTGATCCAGAGGTTGCCGAGCAATACCTGCCGATCATCCATCTGGTTTTCGCCAACCTGAAGACGTGGCTGATCGGTATCCACCACGGCGTTAGCCACCAGCACCTACAAGCCTACCTCAACGAGTTCACCTTCCGCTTCAACAGGCGGTTCTACCCGTTCAACGCCTTCCGCTCATTGCTCGGCATCGCGGGCGACACCTCTGCTCCAACCTATGCCGAGCTTTACTCGGGAGAGTGGCGGCACCCTACATGTAGCGGTCATGGGCGTTAACCGGATAGGCAAGCCTCCCCCTACCCCCTCCCACCAGGGGAGGGGAGTCATGGCGCGATGTCCAGTTCTTGGCCCTCCCCCTCGATGGGGGAGGTTGGGAGGGGGTGCCCTCACGCGAGGGGCGGGCGGCGCTCCCATTGAGGGTGGGCCTGCTCGTAGGCGCGGGCCGCACGCAGCACCAGTGCATCGGCGAACCGGGCGCCAACGATCTGCAAGCCCACCGGTAGGCCCTCGGCGTTGAAGCCGCAGGGCACGGTGGCGGCGGGCTGCCCTGTAAGGTTGAAGGGGTTGCCGAACGGCGCCCATGCGCGCATGTCGCCCATCTCCTCGAACTCCTCCGGTCCCCAGCGCCCCGCGGTGAAGGCGGCGCTCGCCACGGTCGGCGTCAGCAGCAGGTCATGGGTCTGGTGGAAGCGATGCATGTGGCTCACCAGCGCCGCGCGCGCCTTGTCGGCCGCCAAGTAATCGCCGATCGACATGTCGCCACCGGCCTTCGCGGTATCGCGCGCGGCGGGGCCCAGGAGTTCCATCTGATCGGGCGTGAACCGCCGCGCGAAGTGGGCGAAGCTCGGAAACAGGATGGCGCGGAAGGTCGCACCGGGGTTGTCGAAGCCGGGATCGGTCTCGACTACCGTTGCGCCGAGTTGTACGAAGCTCCTGGCCGCCGCGGCTGCTAGCTCGGCGACCTCGGCGTTGACGTGCGGGGCATAACCGAGGGTTGCGCTGAAGGCGATGCGCAGGCCCGCGATGCCATCGTCCAGGCCTTCGAGATAGTCGACGCCGTCCGCGGGGAACGCCGGCGCGTCGCGCGGATCGGGCTCGCTGAGGACGTTCAGCATGAGCGCCGAATCGGTCACCGTATGGGTGAGCACCGAGAGCGCCATCAGGCTCGGCACCCAGGTGAGCGGATATTGCGGGATGCGCCCGTTGGTCGACTTCAATGCGACCAAGCCATTGAGCGACGCGGGTATGCGGATCGAGCCGCCGGCGTCGGTGCCAAGCGCTGCGTTGCCCATGCCGGCGGCGACCGCCGCCGCGCCGCCGCCGCTGGAGCCTCCCGAGGTCTTGTCCGTATCCCATGGATTGAGTGTGATTCCGGTGAGCGGGCTGTTGGTCACCGCGCCGAGGCCGTATTCCGGGGTCGTCGTCTTGCCGAGGATGACGGCGCCGTGGCGGCGTGCGCTGGCCACGGTCGAGGTATCCTCCGCGACCGGATCCGCGCTCGTCGTCTTCGAGCCGTAGCGAGCCGGCATGCCCTTAACCATCAACGAGTCCTTGACCGACAGTGGCAGGCCGTCGAGCAGCCCCTGGGGCTCCCCCTTCATCCAGCGCGCTTGGGAGGCCCGCGCCGCTGCCCGCGCGCCGTCCTCATCGACATGGCAGAACGCATTGAGCACGCCGTTGTGGGCGCCGATCCGCCCCAGCGCCGCCTCGACCGCTTCGACCGGCGAGATACTCTTGGTCCGGAATGCGCCGAGCAGTTGGGCGACCGGCATGAAGGCGATATCGTCGGACATGAATTTCCCCGTTGGTTGCCGTTGCAGGCGAGGCGAGTGGCTAGGTGGAGTATGGGGCCGGAGTCGCGCGGCCGGCAAGAACGGCGCGCTATGCTCCTACGATGCGGTGCGCGGCGCGCGCGGAGGTAGGCCGGCGGCCAGCGCATAAAGCAGCGCGGCGAGCCCCACGACCACCGTGAACCCGAAATGGATCGCGAGCAATGTCGCCAGCACCGCGCTCAATACCGAGGCGCAGCCATTGATGCCCCAGGCCCAGGGCACCCATTCCGGGGCATACGCCGCGAGCCTTGCGAGCCCGAGCGGGAAGGGCAGGCCCATACAGAAGGCGAGGGGCGCTATGAGCGCGATGGCGACCGCGATGCGGGCGCTCGCCGGTGCGGCCTGGAGGATGTCGAATAGCGGCGGCAGCAGGACGAGTGTGAGGACGGCCAGGAGCGCGACGGCGCCGGCGGCGAGCGCCATGGGCGGGCGGGCGCGCGCGGCCTCGTGCTCGGCGAAGCGCGCCGCGTAGCCGCTTCCCAGACCGGCGAACACCAGGAAGGCACCGAGGACCACGGCGACCGCGTAGAGCGGGTGGCCGAGGAACAGCGTCATGCGCTGGATAAACGCCATTTCGATGAACAGGAAGCCGAGCCCGAGTGCCAGGAAGTAGGCGAACACGCGGGCGCGCCCGCGGGCGGGTGACTGCCGCCGACGGACGGCGAGCGGCAGGAGGATGAGCCCGGCGCTGATGAGCGCCGCCTGCGCCAACGTCGCAATCAGGACGACGTAGCCCCATTCCACGAGGGGGAGCCCACTGCGCCCGCCGAGCGCCAATAGCTCGGGCACCGGGCGCCACTTGAAGAAGTGAAAGAAGTAGGGCCGGTCGTCCGTCGCCGGCGCGATGTCGAACTTGTAGTCGGTGATGAAGGCGCCGCGGTCCTCGCCCAGCAGCGCCCGCGCGCCGTCGAACAGGTAGGGCCGCTCGAGGATGTTGTAGCGGTTAACCTGCGAACGTTGGATGCCGGGGGCGTAGGCGAGGTCGAACCCGCGGGCCTCCGCAAATCGTGTGATTGACGCGATATCCGTGGCGCTCATGGATCCGTTCTTGACCAGCAGGGTGGCAGTCTTCCAGCTTCGGATCAACGCCAGCCGCTCGGCAGGCCGCGCAACGCCACGCCCCTCGAGCGCGGCAACGGCGGTGGCGAAGAGCTTGAGCGCATCCCGTGGCGGCAGCTTGATCCAGCGCGTGATGGCCAGGTAGCCATCGGGCGCGAGCTGGGCGAGAAAGGCCTCGAGTGCTTCGACGGTGTACAGGTTGGATTCGTTCAGCGCATGGACGCCGGCCGCCGATGCGTTGAACGAGTCGAGCAGCGCGACCTGGATCACGTCGTAGCTCTCGGCGCTCCTGGCCACGAAACGCCGCGCTTCGGCGGTGTGGACGCGCACGCCATGGGCGGCATAGGGGTTCCCGGCGTAGTCGGCGAAGTCGCGCGCGACGAGCGCGACCACTTGCGGGTTGAGCTCCACCGCGTCGATCGCGCCGGCACCGTGGTAGAGCGCCAGCAGCACGTCGGCGCCGCCGCCCGCACCTAGCACCAGGACCCGCGGGCGCTCGACCAGATGGTAGGGCAGGGCGGAGGATTGGAAATCGAGGTGTGCGAGCGACCCGCGCTCGCGGTCCCAGCGCGTGATGGGGGTGAACGCGCCGCCGTCGACGAAAACCCCGAGCTGCGGCGGCGGCTCGGCGTCGGCGCTCAGGCTCATGCCGGGGACGTGGCGGAAGGGGACCGTCGGGCTTTCGACGACGCTGAGGAGACCGAGCGGGCTCGAGCGTTCGGCAATCACGCGGGCGTCCGGCACCCGCAACGCCTGGCTCAGCTCCTTGAACGGCGAGAGCCGCGGCCGCACCGAGGCGTCGGGCCACAGCGCCGGGAGTGCGGCGGCCGCCGCGAGCAGGACGCCGGTGTGCCACAGGCCGCGCCGCTCGCGCGCCAGGCAGGACAGCGCGGCGGCGACGAATCCCGCGCTCCCCAGGAGCTTGAGACACAGGGCCGCGGGTAGGACGAAGAGGGCCGCGATGATCGCCAGCGCGCCAGCGCCGGCACCCGTGAGATCGAAGCGATAGATGAGATGAATGGCGTCGGGCGAGCGCGCCAGCGCCAGGATGATGGCGGTCGCGGCACAGAAGAAGGGGATCGACAGCAGCAGGTAGAGCTCGAGCAGATAGAGCTGCTGGCGCGCATCCCACACCACCTCCAACGGGTTGAATGGGACCTGCTGGGCGAGGGCGTAGCCGCCCACGGCGGTCAGGCCGAAGAGCGCCGCGGCGGTCGCGAAGGCGCCGTCGAAACGGGCGAGCAACCAGCCGCGCGCCAGCGCCACGAAGGTGCCGCTGGCGCCGAACCCGAGCAGCGCCAGGCTGATGATCATGTAGGCGAAATGGTGCCACAGGCTGATCGAGAACAGCCGCATCAACAGGATTTCGTAACCGATGACGGCGCCCGAGAGGACGAACACGGCCACGCCTACGGGCATGGTCAATGGCCGCCGGTCAGTGGAACGAATCGCACCGGGAGGAGCTGCCACAGCTTGGCGGCACCTGCCTCCGTGCGCTCCACGAGCATGAGGTATTGGGTCAGGAAGCTGCCGCCGACCGGAATGACCATGCGCCCGCCCGGTTTGAGCTGGCGCACGAGCGGCGGTGGAATGTGGCTCGCGGCGGCGGTGACGATGATGGCATCGAAAGGCGCCGCGGCGGGCCACCCGTAATAGCCGTCGCCGAGCCGGGTCTGAACGCCTTCGTATCCGAGGCGAGCCAGCCGCTCCGCCGCTTCACGCCCGAGCGGCTCGATGATCTCGATGGTGTGGACCTGGGCGCCCATCTCGGCCAGTACGGCCGCCTGGTAGGCCGAGCCGGTGCCGACCTCGAGCACCGAGTCGCCGGGCTCCAAGTCGAGCAAGTCGGTCATCAGCGCCACGATCAGGGGCTGCGAGATCGTTTGGCTATGGCCGATGGGGAGCGGCCGGTTGTCGTAGGCGAAGCGGCGCTGCCCTGGCGGCACGAACAGATGGCGCGGCACCGTGGCGAGGACGTCGAGGACGCGGGCATCGATCTTCTGGCGCCCGGTCCAGGGGCGCACGCTGGCCGCCTCCGCCGCGATCTCCGCGACGAGGCGCCGGCGCTCGTCGGCCTCGTCGGCCTCATCGGCGAGGGCCGGAGCGGCTATCGCGAGCGCAAAAGCGAGAGAGAGTACCGCTTTCCCCATAGGCCTACTTGTGCCTCCACCGTTATCCGAGCCGGCCGCTCGACGCTATAGCTTTGTCTCGGGCCGCGCACGCGAAGGCGCACGCCTCCTCCAAGCGCGCCTCCTTCAAGCGCGCTTCCTCCAAGCACGCTTCCTCCGAGATCTTGCGTTCTGCCACTCAAAGAGTGTATCTACAACAATATCGACGGTAGGATGCTGACGAGGAGTAGGGACCTATGAGCGACGCCCACGCGAGCGTGAACAAAAGGGAGGAAACGGCGGGTTCGGCGCTTGCTCCCGAGCCACCAGGGACGCGCAGCGGAGACGTGCGCCCCCGGTCCAGCGTTGGCCGGGCGCGCGATCCTATGCCGTGCTCGCCGTATGGCTGATTCTGGCCGCGGCCGCCGCCGCGCTCGGCGCCTTCACGCCGGCGCCAACGCGGCCACCGCTCGCGCTGCCGGTCGCGCTGGTGGGTCCGCTGGTCCTCTTCGCGCTGACCTACCTCGGCTCGGTCCGCTTCCACGACTATGTGCTCGGCCTCGACCTGGGGCTTCTGACCATGCTGCAAAGCTGGCGCGTGGTCGGCATCATGTTCGTCGTTCTCTACGCCCACGGATTGCTGCCGGCACTCTTCGCCTTCCCGGCCGGCTTCGGCGATTTCGCGGTCGGGGTGGCGGCGCCGTTCGTTGCGCTCGCGATCCTATCCGGCCGCGCCGGTTGGCGGCGCCGGGTCCCGTGGCTCAACGTGGCCGGCCTGCTGGATTTTGTCGGCGCCATCACGACCGCCGTGGTCACCGGCAGCTCGGCCATCGGCATATTCGCCGGCGAGGTGACCTCCGACGTCATGACCGCGCTGCCGCTCAGCCTGATCCCGACCTTCATCGTCCCCCTCTGGATCATCCTGCACGCGATCGCGCTGTTGCAGCTTGCGCGTCTGCCCGGCCAGGAGCGCGCCTCCCCATCGTAACGACTTGAGCCGGTGGACCCTCGGCCTCGATAACGCATAGAATCGGGCCACCGGGAGGAAGCGAGGGGAGGCCGGGATGCTGAAGATCTGGGGCTTCGCCGCCTCGAGCAACGTGCAGAAGGTGCTGTGGACCGCGGCCGAGCTCGGCCTCGCCTTCGAGCGCATCGACATCGCCGGCACCTTCGGCGGCAACGACCAGCCCGACTACCTCGCCCTCAATCCCAATGGCGTGGTGCCGACGATCGACGACGACGGCTTCGTGCTCTGGGAATCCAATGCCTGCGTCCGGTATCTCGCGGCCCGTTACGGCCGCGGAAGCCTCTATCCCATCGACCTGCGCGAGCGCGCCGAGGCCGACCGCTGGATGGACTGGCAGCAGAACGCGCTGCTCGCCTCGTTTCGCCCGTTGTTTCGAGGCCTGGTGCGCCAGTCTCCGAAGGAGCGCGACAACGAGGCCCTAGCCCGGGCGCATCGCGAGACGGTGGGGTGTCTGGCTATTCTCGACGCCCATCTCGAGGACCGCGATTTCATCGGCGGCGCGGCGCTCACCATGGGCGACATCCCCCTCGCGTCCTGGGTCTATCGCTGGTTCAACATGGAGCTCGAGCGCCCACCGATGCCGCGCCTCGCGGCCTGGCATGCCCGGCTCACCGAACGCGAGGGCTACCGCCAGCACATCATGGTGCCGATCGTCTGAGGGAGGCTCGGCAGCGGGCGCCGCCAGTCGCCCCTAGGTCGCCGAGCGCCGGGCGGTGTCCGCGCCGCGCCGCGGCTGCCAATGGGTGCCGGAGGCGTGAACGCAGGCTTGCCCGTCGGGCACCGATTCGACCAACGTCCACGAGCCGGCCCGCGAGACGAACAGGTACACGGGGTTGCCGTTCTCCAGGAGGCCCGATTCGATGCGGGCTTCGGCGAACGCCCGGTCGAGGTAGTCCTCGAGCTCCAAGAACCCCATGCAATCCTCGGGTGCGGCCGAGGCCGGGCCGCCCGCCCCCACTGCGAGGAAGGTGGCCAGCAAAAACGCACGAAACATATGATGACTCCTTGTCGCGGCCGACGCCGCGAAAACGCATGCTTTGACGCTTAGATGTGCTCTGGACCCCGCTGGTTCAAACCACTTTTCACATGACACCATCAATTATGTGTTACGAACCAGCGGGTCACGCGACCGCCGTTCAAGGGAGCCGGCCATGCCCCTCGAAGTGCGCCCCTTATCGGCGGCCCTCGGCGCCGAGATCCAAGTCATCGACCTCGCCCGTGGGCTCGATGAGGCGAGCGTCGCCGCCATCCGCGCGGCCTGGCTCGCGCACGGTGTTCTCCTATTCCGCGCACAATCGCTCGCGGACGACGATCTCATCCGCTTCAGCCGTCACTTTGGCGACCTCGAATCGGCGCCGGCGTCGGAGAACAGGGACAAGGCCGGCGGGCGCGACCTGCCCGTGTGGGTCATCTCCAACGTGGTCGTCGACGGCAAGCCGATCGGCGACCTCGGCGCCGGCGAGGCCGAGTGGCACACCGACATGAGCTACGACGCCGAGCCGCCGATGGCGAGCCTGCTGTACGCGCTCAAAGTGCCGGCCGCGGGCGGCGATACCTACTTCGCCAACATGTGCGCAGCCTTCGAGCGGCTCCCTCAGCCCTTGCGGGCGCGCATAGAGGGCCGTGGGGCCAAGCATGATTCGAGCTACACCAGCGTCGGTGCCCTGCGCCGGGGCGCGACGGCGCCGGCCGATGCGCTGAGCGCGCCGGGCGCCGTCCATCCCATCGTGCGCACCCACCCCGAGACCGGCCGCAAGGCGCTCTATTTGGGGCGCCGGCGCAACGGCTATATCGAGGGCCTGGAGCTCGCCGACAGCGAAGCGCTACTCGATACGCTGTGGGCCGGGTCCACGAAGCCCGAGTTCGTGTGGGCGCATCAGTGGCGCGCCGGCGACCTCGTGCTTTGGGACAACCGCTGCGTCATCCACCGCCGCGACCCCTTCGATCCCGCCGCCCAACGCATCATGCACCGAACCCAGGTCAAGGGCGACCGCCCGGTCTGACTCACCGGCTGTGGGCGCCCACCGGACGCTCGGGTGATTGGCGCGAGCATGGTTCCGCTCACCCCTCGACAAGCTCAGGGTGAGGTTCGCCATGGGCCCGACCAAGTTCCTCATGCCGAGCCTGCCGCCGCATGAGCCCGGACCTCTGACGGGGCGCAGAGACAGCTCCGGAACTAGCCCTCGGCGATCGTGCCCTCGGCGACGAGGGCGTCGATCTCGGTGCGGGTGTAGCCGAGCTCGGCCAGGACCTCGCGGGTGTGCTGGCCGTACACCGGGGCCGGGCGGCGGACGCTGGGTGGGGTCTCCGAGAACTTGATCGGCGGGCCGAGGGTCTTGACCGGGCCGAGGCGCGCGTGCTCGGTCTCAACCACCATGCCGCGGGCCAGCGCCTGCGCGTCCGCGTGCATTTCGGCGATGTCGAGGATCGGCCCGGCGGCGACGCCGGCGGCATCGAAGCGGGTGAGCCACTCGGCCCGGGTGCGCTGGCGGAACAGGGGGGCCAGCGCCTCCTGCAGCGCGGCCAGGTTGTTCATGCGGCTCTCGTTGTCACCGAAGCGCGGGTCGTCGTTGAGCTCGGGCGCGCCGAGCACGTCGATCACCTTGAGCCACTGCGGCTGGTTGGCGCCGCCGACGTTGATCCAGCCGTCGGCGGCCTCGAACGCCTGGTAGGGCGCATTGAGCGGATGGGCCGAGCCCATGGCGGTGGGCGGCACGCCGGTGGCGAACTGGATCGCCGATTGCCAGAAGGTGTGGATGATGCCGGCCTCGAACAGGGAGGTATCGACGAGCTGGCCGCGGCCGGTGCGCAACCTGTGGGTGTAAGCCGCGAGGATGCCTATGGAGGCGAGGAAGCCCGCGGTGATGTCGGTGACCGGCGCGCCGATCTTCACCGGCGGGCGGCCCGGCGCCTCGCCGGTGATGCTCATCAGGCCGCTCATGCCCTGCGCGATGAGGTCGAAGCCGCGGCGCTCGGCGTAGGGGCCGGTGCGGCCGAAGCCCGAGATCGAGCAGAAGACGAGCTCCGGGTGCTCGGCCCTGAGGGCCTCGAAGCCGAGGCCGAGATTCTCCATGACGCCGCGGCGGAAGTTCTCGGTCACGATGTCGGACGTGCGGATCAGGCGGCGCACGACCTCGAGCCCGCCCTCGGTCTTGAGGTCGACGGCGATACCGCGCTTGTTGCGGTTGATCATCAGGAAGGCGGCCGATTCGCCGTCGATCGTCGGCGGTACCGAACGCCGCGAATCGTCGCCGCCTGGAAGGCGCTCGACCTTGATGACCTCGGCGCCCATGTCGGCCAGCATGACGCCGCAGGTCGGTCCCGCGAGGTGGTGGCACAGCTCGGCCACCCGGACCCCGGCGAGCGGCCCCGTCGCTTCCTCGGCCATGCTAGTACCTGGTTGCACAGGAAGGGGACTCCTTGTCCGTCCAACTCCCCCTACCCCCTCCCACCAGGGGAGGGGGTATTATGGCGCGACGCGCACCTGTTGGCACTCCCCTTTAATGGGGGAGGGTTGGGCGGGGGTTAACCGCGGACTTGCGCACGCAGGGCCTAGCGCCCGGTGAAGACCGGCTTGGTCCTGTTGCGGAACGCCTCGAAACCGGCGCGGAAGTCCTCGCTGTCGTAGCAGGCGAAGGCGTCGTCGCGCTCGGCCTCGCTGAGCGGCGTCGGATCGGCGAGCCGGCGCATCGCCTTCTTGTGCCAGCGGTTGCTGAAGGGCGCGCGCTCGGCGATGCCGCCGGCGACGCGGTAGGCCTCCTCCGCGACCGCCTCGTCGGCGACGACGCGGTTGACGAGGCCCATGGCACGGGCGTCCGCAGCGCCGAAGATCGCGCCCGTCAGCACGATCTCGTTGGCGTTGCCGCGGCCCACCAGGCTGATCAACCCTTCGAGCTCGGGATAGGCGATGACCAGGCCCAGGCGGTTGCTGGGGATGCCGAAGGTGCTCGATTCGCCGCAGATACGGATGTCGCAGCGCGCCGCGATCTCGAGCCCGCCGCCGATGCAGGCACCCTTGATCAGCGCGACGGTGGGGTGGCGGCATGCGGCGATCACCGTGAACGCGGCCTCGACGACGGCCCCGTAGGCCTTGCCCTTGGCGGCGCCCTTGCGCTCGTTCTCGAACTCGGAGATGTCGGCGCCGGCCGCGAACGCCTTGTCGCCGGCGCCGCGCATGACGACGCAGCGGAGCTCGTCGCGCTTAGAAACCTCGCCCATGACCTCGGCCACCCGGCGCCAGGATTCGAGATTCATGGCGTTGAGCTTGTCCGGCCGGTTGAGGATTACCGTCGCGATCGGCCCCTCGGTTTCCACCAGTACCACGTCCGCCATGCTGTCTCGCCCTTCCGCTCGGCCCCTAGGCGCGCGCGCCCTACGCTCACCGCCATGGTAGCAGAGGGGGCGGTGCGCGACACAGTGCTATCGCCGGGCACGACACCGCGCCGAGCCGGTGCCGGTTGCGAGCGCGCGCCGCGCCTTGTTACTGTCCCGAGCCAACTCCGGCACACCACCACCGTCCCGCCAGAGTTCTCGCCAACCTCGGCAATAGGGGAGCGCCCCGTGCCCGCAAGCCAGTACACGAATCCCAAGAGCGACATCGACATCGCGCAAGCGGCGTCGATGCGGCCGATCCTCGAGGTCGGCGCCGACAGGCTCGGTATTCCGGCATCGGCGCTGGAGCCCTACGGCCACCACAAGGCGAAGCTGTCGCTCGACTATCTGGCGGGCCTCGGCGAGGCGCCCGAGGGCAAGCTGATCCTGGTCACCGCGATCACGCCGACGCCGGCCGGCGAGGGCAAGACGACCGCGACCATCGGCCTCGGCGATGCCCTCAACCGGTTCGGCAAAAAGGCGATGAGCTGCCTGCGCGAGCCTTCGCTCGGCCCGTGTTTTGGCGTCAAGGGCGGTGCCGCCGGCGGCGGCTACGCGCAGGTCGTGCCGATGGAGGACATCAACCTCCACTTCACCGGCGATATCCACGCCATGGGCGCCGCGAACAACCTGCTCGCTGCGGCGATCGACAACCACGTCTACTGGGGCAACGCGCTCGACATCGACCCGCGCCGCATCGCCTGGCGCCGGGCGCTCGACATGAACGACCGCGCGCTCCGGCAGATCACCGTCGGGCTCGGCGGCGTCGCCAACGGCTTTCCCCGCGAGGACGGCTTCGACATCACCGTGGCCTCCGAGATCATGGCGATCCTGTGCCTCGCCAATAATCTCGCCGATCTCGACCGGCGCCTCGGCAACATCGTCATCGGCTACTCGCGGGCGCGCGAGGCGGTGACCGCGCGCGACCTCGAGGTCGCAGGCGCGATGTCGGCACTGCTCAAAGACGCCCTCAAGCCCAACCTCGTACAGACGCTGGAGAACAACCCGGTGTTCGTGCACGGCGGGCCCTTCGCCAACATCGCCCACGGCTGCAACTCGGTCGTGGCCACGAAGGCCGCGCTCAAGCTCGCCGACTACGTGGTGACCGAAGCGGGCTTCGGCGCCGATCTCGGGGCCGAGAAGTTCTTCGACCTGAAGTGCCGAAAAGCGGGGCTCAGCCCGGATTGCGCCGTGCTCGTGGCCACCGTGCGGGCGCTCAAAATGCACGGCGGTGCCGCGCGCGACGAACTCGCGCGCGAGGACCTTGACGCCCTGCGTGCCGGGGCCGCCAACCTCGCCCGCCACATCGCCAATCTGCGCCGCTTTGGCGTGCCGGTGGTGGTCTGCGTCAACCGCTTCGGCGCCGATACCAAAGCCGAGCTTGCGCTGCTCACCGAACTTGGCGCCGAGCATGGCGTACCGGTCGTGGTCGCGGATCATTGGGCCGTTGGCGGCCAAGGCGCGGAAGCGCTCGCCGAGGCCGTACTCGATGCCGTCGAGCGCGGCGCGGCCGCGTTCAAGCTCCTCTACCCCGACGACATGCCGCTGTGGGACAAGGCCCGTACCGTGGCGCAACAGATCTACGGGGCCGAAGACATCACGGCCGACAAGCGGGTGCGCGACCGCTTCGCCGAGCTCCAGGCAAGCTACGGCACCTTCCCCGTGTGCATGGCCAAGACCCAATACAGCTTCTCGACCGACCCCGCGCTCAAGGGCGCCCCGAGCGGCCACGAGGTCGCGATTCGCGAGCTCCGTCTCGCCGGCGGCGCCGAGTTCGTGGTCGCGGTGTGCGGCGACGTCATGACTATGCCGGGCCTGCCCCGCACCCCCGCCGCCAACGCCATCAGCGTCGACGCCGACGGCCGCATCGTCGGGTTGTTCTAGGCCTGACCGTCTGCGAGGCCCAGGCAAGCTATCGGGTACGATCGGCCTTGACGATGGTTCGGTTGCTCGTCCGACTGGTGGCTGGCGCCGTCGTCTATGGAACGCTCCTGGTCGGGCCTGTCCGGATCGGAAGCAGCACGTGATCGATAAAGGCCCCTATGCCTTCGTGCGCCACCCGATGTACGCGGGCCTGGTTCCCCTGTTCGCCGGACTCGGGTTGATCCTCGAATCGAGCGCGATGGCGCTCGCCGCATTGCCCATGATCGCGATCGGCGTCGTGCGACGAATGATCCTTGCCTATCCGGTTTACACCCACACCCACTAGGGCTAGAATGGGCGCAACCCGGATATAGGGGAGCGCGCCATGGATGTTCTCGACCGCGCCGATCTCCCATTCCCGCATTCGCTACCCGAGTTCCAGCGACTTTTCCCCGATGATGCGGCCTGCGCCGCCTACCTGGAGAAAGCCCGCTGGGGAGACGGCTTTGCCTGCCCGCACTGCGGCACGGCGGGAGAGCCGTTCCACTTTGAAAACCGCCCTGGCGTCCTGCGCTGCCGCAAGTGCCGCCAGAACACCGGGCTGACGGTGGGAACAGTGATGGAGCGTAGCCACACTCCGCTGAACGTCTGGTTCTGGGCCGCTTATCTGGTCGCCAGTCAGACGCCCGGCATGTCCGCCGTGCAGTTTCAGCGGCAACTTGGTCTTTCGCGCTACGAGACGGCCTTTCAAATTCTCCACAAGCTCCGCTCGGGCATGGTGCGGCCCAACCAAGACAGGATCGGTGGACAGCCCAAGAACCATGTTGAGGTGGACGAAACCTGGGTTGGCGGGCGAACGCGTGGGGAAGGCCGTGGTGTTCACCACAAGGTTCCCGTCTCCTGTGCCATCGAGGTGCGTCATCGAAAGCCGGGCACCAAGCTCGACAACCGGAAAGACGGACGCTATGCCGGACGCGTTCGGCTCGCCGTCGTGCTCGACCGTAGCGCCGAGTCGCTCTGTGGGTTCGTCGAGAGCACCGTCGCGCCGCGATCGCTGATCGTTACTGACGATTGGAGCGGCTATGCTGGCCTCGGGAAGCGCGGCTATGAGCACTTCGCTGTTGCCGAGTGTGGTGATCCAGAGGTTGCCGAGCAATACCTGCCGATCATCCATCTGGTTTTCGCCAACCTGAAGACGTGGCTGATCGGTATCCACCACGGCGTTAGCCACCAGCACCTACAAGCCTACCTCAACGAGTTCACCTTCCGCTTCAACAGGCGGTTCTACCCGTTCAACGCCTTCCGCTCATTGCTCGGCATCGCGGGCGACACCTCTGCTCCAACCTATGCCGAGCTTTACTCGGGAGAGTGGCGGCACCCTACATGTAGCGGTCATGGGCGTTAACCGGATAGACAAGATACGTACCGTGGAAACCCGTCGTTTCTCTTTCCATGCCAGATCGTCCAGATGGGTCGCGGCATCGACGATGTGGTAGCGCTCGGACCCGTGCGCCGCGTTCTTCTCGGCGACGGCGGCGCGGATCGCCCGGTTGTAGGCATGAATGACGTCGTCGATATGGACCGCCTCCTGGCCCGTGAGGTGGGTACCGGTGTCGTGGGCGAAATCCTCCTCGAACGGAAAGTACGTGTAGTACTTGAAGTAGGTATACCGGCGCGCCGTTCCGTCGATCGTGCGGGTCACGTGGAAGCGATCGCCGACTCCCTTGGCGAGCGGCGCCATCGTGACGGCGGGAACGGTGGCGACGAATACCTTCCATTGCGGCGCCGCGTTCTGTCCACTCATGGTGGCATCGACGCGGTCGAGAAGCGCCCGATACTCGGCCTCGAAGTCCTCGGGGTGCCACAGGTTCCAGTCGGCCGCCGCTCGTTCGACGTGGCTCATGTCGACGGGCCGCCGGTTGGGGTCGTTCAGGGTCTGGCGGATCTTGAGTGCGAGCACCGTTTCCAGGGCGTTGTTGGAGCCGAGCCATAGAATCAGGTTCTCGACGCCCTCGCGCTCGGCATGGCGCTTGAGCCATTCGAGCTGAGAGCAGTCGTCGTTCGCGGCGTCGCCGGACGGGTTCAGCACGCGCAGCGCGGTGCGATAGAGCGAGGCATTGGCCGCCCCGAAGAGGTTGTCGTCGCCATTCGTGGCGTTGGCCAGGTCGTTTTGCTGGCGACAGATGAGCGGGGTCAGCTTCCAGGCGTCAGCAACATCGAAGCCGCGCACAGCCACGTTATGGAAAAACGTCGCACCGCCCGGGTAGGGCTCCGTTTCCCGGCCGGCCCCGCGCTCATAGAAGTCCTCCGACTCGTCGAGGACATCGTTGATGGTCTTGAAGGCGAAGGGCCACTCGAGCCCCTTGATGTCGGCGCCATACTTGCGCCCGAGCCGACGCATGATCCGCTCGATGTTGGCGGGGAGCCCGCCCTCGGGCCAGTCGGGATACCGGTAGTCCTCGCTACCCGGCTGCAATCCAAGGTTCTCGGCGATCAGCGTCGAGAAACAGAGGTCGGTGCGCGCCGCCGCGAGCGACATAAAGCCCTGCGAAACGCTGGCGCCGATCGTGAACAGCTTCATCGCTAGCCCCTCGCACGAGGGTTGTGGGTGCGGCTCACACTACACCTTTTCGGAGAGCCCCACTGGAAGAACACCCCGCGCCCACTGGAAAGCGCGGCCTACTCCCCTGCAGCCCGGCGGACGTGTGCTTCTGGGGCCGTCTCGTGCTCGGCCAGCGCTTCGGCGAAGGAGGGTCCCTCGGGGTCGGCGAGCGCCGCCTCGCGGGCGCGGCGCAGCGCCGCTGCCAGCGCCCCGGGATCGCGCGCTCCGAGGCCCGCGGCCCGGGCGACATCGAGCAGGCGAAGGAAATTCGCACGCCCGCGTCGGTGGGTCTGTCCGTAGCCCTTCACGAGCCGCGCACAGGCGGCAACTTCAAGCGCGAGGTCGAGGTCATGCCGTGCCGAGTCGGCGACGGCCGCGAGCCAGCGCTCGATCGAGGCCCGTTCCTCGAACATGCGATGGCTGAACCGGCGCAAGCGGCGCAGGCGCGCGAGCAGGCGCATCAGCAGGAAGCCGCTGATCGTGCTCGTGCGCACGTGCAGGCCGATGTTGAGCCGGTCGAGCAGGTTGCGCCGCTCCGCCCAGGCGAGCAGCGGCCGGGCGAGCCGCGGCGGCAGGATCGAGCACAGCTCCTCGATGCCGGGCTTGAGGAACTCGGCGATGCGCACTGGCTCGCCCGCCTTGGCGCCGACCTCCGCGGCGACGCGCTCGAACCGCGCCCTCCGCGTCTTGAGGTCGGCGACCCGGATCACGTCCTCGTAGCTCATCCACACGGCCAGCAGGCGCGCGGTCTCGCGCGTCAGCGTCCACGGCGCGCGGTCGGCGGTGCGAATCGTCTCGAGCCGCGCCAGGTATTCATCGGCGTAGGCGGCGTCCTGGTAGTCGATAAGCCGGGCGAGCGCTTCCCTGAGCACCGGCCACAGGGCCTCGGGAAAGCTCTGTTCGGCGCGCCGAACCAGGGTTGTCAGTGCCGGCCCGGTGGGCGCGCCGCGCTTGTCCGAGGCTGCGGGCGGCACAAGCTCGCCCGCAGCCTCGGCCAACGCATGGCCCGCTGCGAAGCCCGCGAGGTTGGGCTCGACCGCGATCCCCGCATCGCGGATCACCTGCTCGAACGTGGCGCGCGCGATCGGCAGGGCGTCGGCGCCGGCCAGCGCGCCCAGCATGACGGCGCTGATGACGCTGCCGGCCTCGCCCCTCGCCGCGGCCATGTCGAAGAGCACGGCGCGGCGCGTCATCTCGCGCGCCGCGACGTAGAAGCGCTCGGGGTCGTAGCGGCCGTCACCGCCGGTGCTGCGCTCGCCGATCGCGTAGACCCGGTGGGTCGAGGCGATCAGCGTCGTGCGGCCGGTACTGACGAAGCCGTTTTGCAGGGCACGCACCGCCTCGACCAGCTCCGAGGCGATGACCACGTCGACGCCGCCGGGGTTGGGCGTCAAGGCGAACACGGGTGCGGCGTGCCCAGGATCGAGCTCGTGCGGCAGCAGCTCGAGATAGTAGGTCGTGGCGCCGGTGCGCTGCGAAACGCCGGGGATCGATGTGCTTTGCACCGGGTACCCCGTGGCTGTGGCGGCCGCGGTGATCCACTGGCTGAGGACGCCGCCACCTTCGCCGCCGAGCGCGGCAATGAGCAGCGTGATCGGCCGCTCGGCGCTCTCGCTCACACGGCTTCCGCTGCGCGCGAGCGGGAACCCAGGAACCACCCGATCACGCGCCGTCGCACTCCGTCGAGGACGCGATCCCGGAAGCCGGGATTGTGGATGATCTCGGCGCGGAAGAAGGATGGGCACAGGACGGCCGCGTGCGCCACCTCGCCGCACACGCCGCAGCCGACGCACTCATTGTCGACATGCGCGATCGGGTCATCACGCAGCGGGTCGGGGTTGGGCTTTAGCGTCAGCGAGGGGCAGCCGGAGAGGCGAATGCAGGAATGGTCGCCGGTGCACACGTCGTCGTCGATGCCGAAGCGCGTGCGCACCACGCGCTTGCCGGCCGCGAGCTTGCGCGCGCGCTCCGGCCTTGCCCGGCGCTGCACGGCGAGCTGGCATTCGCCGTCGGCAATGATCACCTTGAGGCCGCCGATCTTGCTCGTCAGCGCCTCGGTGAGCGCGCGTTTCATGCGTCCCACGCCGTAGGTGTCGAGCGTCTTGATCCAGCGCACGCCGAGGCCGCGCAGCGCCGCCTCGATGTCCATGTCGGTGGCTTCGCCCTTGGCGTTGGTGCCGGTTGACGGCACGTGCTGGGCTCCCGTCGCCGAGGAGTAGCCGTTCTTGAACAAGAGCAGCACCGAATCGTCCTTGTTGTACTGGGCGCTGACGACGCCCGAGGTGAGCCCGTTGTGCCAGAAACCGCCATCGCCCATGACGCTGACCACGCGCCGTCCCATGGCCGGCGCGACGCCGGCGGCGCTGGCCAGTCCGAGGCCGTAGCCCATCACCGTGTTGCCGACGTTGAAGGGCGGCAGGGTCGAAAAAGTGTGGCACCCGATATCGGCCGCGAGATGCACCGGCCCGACCTCGCGCTCGGCGAGCTTGAGCGCGCTGAACACGGGCCGCTCCGGGCAGCCGACGCAGAAGCCCGGGGGCCGCGCCGGCGCGGGCTCGCCGAGGAGTGCGGAGGCCTGCTGCTTGGGCGCGAGGAGTTCGGCGAAGGCGGCGCCCGTCGAGGCGAGGTCGATGCCTGCGGGCACGCTGCCCTCGATAAACCGCGCCAAGCCGCTCAGCACCACCTCGCCGGTGTACTCCCCCGCCATCGGCAGCACGTCCTTGCCGACCACCGATGTGTTGAGGTCCGCCTTGCGCAGGATCGCGTTGATGGCCTGCTCGAGGTAGGCGGGCTGACCCTCCTCGACCACCAGCACCGCTTTCTTACCGACGCAAAAGGCCGAGATCTCGTCTGCCAGCAGCGGATAGGTGACGTTGAGCACGTAGATCGGCACGTCCGCGTTGCCGAAATTGTCCGCCAGGCCGAGATCGGCGAGGCTGCGAGCCACGGCGTTGTACATGCCGCCCTGAGTGATGATGCCGACGTCCTCGTGGCGCCCGGGAAACACCTCGTTGAGGCTGTGCTCGCGGATGAATTTCTCCGCCGCCGGCATGCGCACCTCGATCTTGTGCTTCTCCTGGGCATAGGTCGAGGGCGGCAGGCAGATGCGGCCGTAGTCGAAGTCCGGGTTCTCGATCACGTGGCGGCGCGAGAACTGGGGCGGCAGATTGTCCTTGCAGGTGAAGCTTCCGTGCAGGTGACAGGCGCGAATCCGTAGCTCCAGCATGACCGGCGTATTGCTCGCCTCCGACAGCTCGAAGCTGCGCTCGACCATGTCGACGATGCTCGGCAGGTTGGGGCGCGGGTCGACGAGCCACATCTGCGACTTCATGGCGAAGGCGTGGCTGCGCTCCTGGATGATGCTGGCGCCCTCGCCATAGTCCTCGCCGATGACGATGACCGTGCCGCCCTTGACGCCCGCCGAAGCGAGGTTGGAAAGTGCGTCCGAGGCGACGTTGGTGCCGACCGTCGACTTCCACGTCACGGCGCCGCGCAAGGGGTAGTTGATCGACGCGCCGAGCATGGCGGCGGCGCTGGCCTCGCTGCCGCAGGCCTCGAAGTGCACACCGAGCTCGTCGAGGATGTCGCCGGCATCGGCCAGCACGTCCATCAGGTGCGACACGGGCGCGCCCTGGTAGCCGCCGACGTAGCTCACGCCCGATTCCAGCAGGGCTTTGGTGACGGCAAGGATGCCTTCGCCGCGGAAGACCTCGCCCGCGCCGAGCCGCAGCAGCGCGACCTCTTTCTTGAACGAGCGTTCCACGGCGCAAGCGTCCTCGTGAGCGGCCACGCGGCCTGATTGCGAGAAAATATACCGCCTACGGGGCGGCTTTGCACGCAGCCGCCGCCTAAGCGTCCCTGGCGAAAGGCCGGGCGAGGCGTGCACCGGCCCCGAGCTCATCCGCGATCCGCAGGCCCTCGTTCCACTTGGCCATGCGTTCGGAGCGCGCGAACGCGCCGACCTTGAGCTGGGCGACGCCCCAGCCGACCGCCAGGTGGACGATGGTCGTGTCCTCGCTGTCACCGGAGCGGGCCGAGGCGATGGCGGCAAAGCCCGCGGCGCGTGCGGCTTCCAGCGCCGCGCGGGCCTCGCTCAGGGTGCCCGCCTGGTTGGGCTTCACGAGCAGCGTATTGCACGTCCCGGCGGCCGCGGCGGCGGCGACCCGCGCGGCATCGGTTGCCAAGAGATCGTCGCCGACGATCTGGACGCGATCGCCGACGGCCTCAGTGAGCCTGCGAAATCCGGCCTCGTCGTCCTCGGCCAACGGATCCTCGAGTGAGACGATGGGATAGCGCCCGAGCCAGGCCATCAGCATCTCGCACAGGCCGTCGGTGTCGAGATCGCGCTCCTCGCGCGCAAGGCGGTAATGGCCGCGGCTGCCAAAGCTCGACCCGGCGATGTCGAGCGCGATGGCGACGTCCGCGCCAGGCACGAACCCGGCCCTCTCGATCGCGCGAACGGTCGTTTCGACGGCCGCTTCGTTGGTCGCGAAGGCGGGCCAGTAGCCGCCCTCGTCGGCCGCGCCAGCCAGCAGCCCGCGCTCGGACATAATGCGCCCCGCGGCGCGATAGACTTCTGCGGTCCACTCGAGCGCTTGATCGAAGCTCTTTGCCGTCGGCGCAACCACCATAACGTCCTGGATATCGATGCGCCTGCCGGCATGGACGCCGCCGCCGAAGATTTGGACTTCAGGCAGCGGCAGCGCAACCTCGCCGGCACTTGCCAAATAGCGCCACAGTGGCACACCAGCCGCCGCGGCGGCAGCGTGAGCGGTGGCCATCGACACGGCGACGAGCGCGTTGCCGCCGAGGCGGCGCTTGTCGGGGCTTCCGTCGAGGGCGATCAACGAGCGATCGATGCCTGCCTGATCGGCGGCGTCGAGGCCGCCCAGCGCCGCCGCGATCTCACCGTTGAGGCCGGCCAGCGCCCGGCCCACGCCGCGGCCCCCGTGGGTGTCGCCGCCGTCGCGCAAGTCGTATGCCTCGCCGGCGCCAGTCGAGGCGCCGGCCGGCGCGATGGCGCGACCCACGGCGCCGCCCGCGAGCCGTACCTCGGCCTCTACAGTTGGGTGGCCGCGGGAATCCCATACCCGGCGGCCGAGCACGGACGTGATCGCGCTCTCGCTCATCGCTCGAGCTCGTCGTGCCAGGCCGCGCGCACGTCCGCGAGCCGGCTCACCGGCGCTTCGAGCAGGGCCCGAGCTGCGCGCCGAACGCGCGCCTTGTCGGCCTCCTCCGTCAGGTATTCGACCGGAGACTTGCCGTCGACGCGGGCCAGCAGCAGCGCCGGCAGGAGAGTCGCGGCGCGCGCCTCCAGCTCGCTACCAGCCTCCCAGTCAACCGTCCCGAGATAGGCGCCCGCCAGCGCATTGAAACAGGACAGGAATCCGTCGCGTGCGGCTGGATTCCACAGGCACTTGAGGAGCAGGTGGTTGAGGCAGAAGGCGAGGTCGAAGGCGGGGTCGCCGTACCAGGCACACTCCGAATCGAGAAACACCGGTCCCTTGGGGCCGATCAGGATGTTCTTGGGGCTGACATCGCCGTGGACCAGTGCGCGCTGGGTGCGCGCGGTCCGTTCGGCCAAGCCCCGAAGTCCGCGGGCGCGGTCCGGATGGGCGCGCGCCGTCGCCAGCAGGTAGGGCTCGAGCCGGATGGGGTGGAAGATGTGCAGCGTGTCGAAGCGCGCGGCGACGGCCGCGTCGCCGGCGGTCGCGGCATGAATCCGGCCGAGACGGGCACCGACGGCGGCCGCCGTGGCGCCGTCGGCAATGCCGCCGCGGAGCTGGGCCTTCCACAGCGGGTACTCGGCCGGGTCGAGGTAGGCCATGACGAACAGCCCTGCCTCGGCGTCCTGGCCGAGAATCGGCGGTACGGCCGTAGGTTCGATGGCGGCCACCGTTTCGATCCAGGCGACCTCGAAGCGGCCGCGCTCGATGGGCGCGCGCCATTCGCCCGCGACCCGCAGCCGCGCCAATGCCCGCTTGATGCAAGCCGGGCCGGCCCGCAGTTCGACCCGCCATATATCGGAGGACACGCCCCCCGGCAGCGCCGTGAAGCAGGGGTGCTCGTCGTCCGCGATCAGGTCCATGCGCCGCAACGCCGCTTCGAGATCGCGCCGCGCCCGGGGGTCGCAGGCGCGGCTCACCGGCTATCCCCCGCGCCGGCCCATGGTAATATGCCACCCCCTCGATCAACGCGGCGCGCCGGCACGTCCAATCGATGGAAGTCGTCCTTCAATACGATGCCAGTCCGGGCCTTCGCAGTCGGCTCGACGAGCTCTCGACCGAGGGGCTCAATATCACGCCGTGTGCGGAGCTCGATGAACGGCGATTCCTGGAGCTGATGGCGAAGGCCGAGGTGTTGTTTCACGTGCTGCGACCGGCCACGGCCGAGGTGATCGAACGCTCGCCGCGCCTGCGCCTTATCCAGAAGATCGGCGTTGGTGTCAACACGATCGACTTGGAGGCGGCGCGGGGGCGCGGCATACAGGTAGCCAACATGCCGGGCACCAACAGCCGTGCCGTGGCCGAGAGTGCGCTCCTGCTCATGCTAGCGGCCTTGCGCCGGCTGCCGCTCTACGACCGCGCGTGCCGCGCCGGGGCCGGCTGGGCCATGGATGCTGCCCTGTTCGATGAGCTCGGCGAGATGGGTGGGCGCACCGTCGGGCTGGTGGGCTACGGGGCGGTGGGCAAGGCGCTCACGCCCATGCTGGAAGGTCTGGGCGCCCGTGTCCTCTATCATTCGAGGTCGAGGGAGACACGGGCCGGCGCCGAATGGCGGCCCCTGGAGGACCTCCTGGCCGAAGCCGATATCGTATCGCTACACCTGCCCCTGACGCCCGAGACCGAGAACCTCATCGATGGTGCCGCTATCGCCCGGATGAAGCCGGGCGCCATCCTGATCAATACCGCGCGCGGTGGGCTCGTCGACGAGGCCGCCCTTGTCGCCGGGCTCGGCGAACGGCGGCTCGGAGCCGCGGGGCTCGACGTCTTTGCCCGCGAGCCCCTGGAGCCCGACAATCCACTGTTCGCTCTCGATAACGTGGTGCTCATGCCCCATGTCGCCTGGCTCACCCCCGAGACGCTGGAGCGGAGCCTCGGCATTGCGGTCGAGAATTGCCGGCGCCAGGAGCGCAACGAGGCGCTGCTGCACCGCGTAGCGTGACGGAGCGGCACGCGCTCGCGAGGCGTGCCCAGCGCCCCAAACCCCACCCGCGACGCCGGATGCGCTACCGTGTCGAAGGCGAGGTCGTCTACGACAGTCAGAAGGCTGGTAGCGGCGGCAGCGGCGGCGGAGGTGGAGGCGGAGGTGAGCCGCGCTTCAGCGCCGACGATGACGACGGGGATGACTCGGGATATGGCGGGCCGAGCGGCGTCGGCGGGTCCGTCTTCGACGATGATGGCGATGAGGAGGAGGACGAGCGGCCGGTACGCCGGTCGCGTCGCGGATCGAAGAAGGCGCCGGGCCCGCCGCGCGTGTTGGCCCGCCCCGGGGCGGTCCTCTTCTACAAGGTGGTCGTTATCGCCGTCGTGAGCTTTGGCTTCGCCGCGGCCACGACGTTTATGTACACCCGGTTCACGCTTTGAGGCGACGCCGCAAGAGGGCGTGCCCGGGAGACGGAGCGGCGCTGCCATCATGACACGCCGTACGAGGTCAAGTCGTCGCCTTGAGCCGCGCCGCAGGACGACATGAACCCGGTTATCCTTAATGGGATCGTATTTGCCGTGTCGTTCGTGGCCTGCGCCTACACGCTCGGCAAGATCTTCATCAAGCCCTCCGAGTTTGCCATCCTCAACGCTTCCGAGGGAAAGCCGCCGGAGCCGCCTCAGGCAGAGGCGGCCGCCGCGCAACCTGAGGCGAGCCAGAGTCTCGCCGACACGATCGAGATAAAGCTCGACGGCGACGGTGGCGCCGAAGCCGACAATCCCTACGACGACATGGACGACGATGAGGAGGAGGACGAGACCACCGCGGCCACTGAGGATGAGTTTCGCGATTCGCGAGTTTCTATGATGAAATTCCTCGAGGAGGCGATTGCCGGACTCGCGACCGACGGCTTCAAGCTCGATAGTTTCAACCTTGCCTATCCGGTTTACACCCACACCCACTAGGGCTAGAATGGGCGCAACCCGGATATAGGGGAGCGCGCCATGGATGTTCTCGACCGCGCCGATCTCCCATTCCCGCATTCGCTACCCGAGTTCCAGCGACTTTTCCCCGATGATGCGGCCTGCGCCGCCTACCTGGAGAAAGCCCGCTGGGGAGACGGCTTTGCCTGCCCGCACTGCGGCACGGCGGGAGAGCCGTTCCACTTTGAAAACCGCCCTGGCGTCCTGCGCTGCCGCAAGTGCCGCCAGAACACCGGGCTGACGGTGGGAACAGTGATGGAGCGTAGCCACACTCCGCTGAACGTCTGGTTCTGGGCCGCTTATCTGGTCGCCAGTCAGACGCCCGGCATGTCCGCCGTGCAGTTTCAGCGGCAACTTGGTCTTTCGCGCTACGAGACGGCCTTTCAAATTCTCCACAAGCTCCGCTCGGGCATGGTGCGGCCCAACCAAGACAGGATCGGTGGACAGCCCAAGAACCATGTTGAGGTGGACGAAACCTGGGTTGGCGGGCGAACGCGTGGGGAAGGCCGTGGTGTTCACCACAAGGTTCCCGTCTCCTGTGCCATCGAGGTGCGTCATCGAAAGCCGGGCACCAAGCTCGACAACCGGAAAGACGGACGCTATGCCGGACGCGTTCGGCTCGCCGTCGTGCTCGACCGTAGCGCCGAGTCGCTCTGTGGGTTCGTCGAGAGCACCGTCGCGCCGCGATCGCTGATCGTTACTGACGATTGGAGCGGCTATGCTGGCCTCGGGAAGCGCGGCTATGAGCACTTCGCTGTTGCCGAGTGTGGTGATCCAGAGGTTGCCGAGCAATACCTGCCGATCATCCATCTGGTTTTCGCCAACCTGAAGACGTGGCTGATCGGTATCCACCACGGCGTTAGCCACCAGCACCTACAAGCCTACCTCAACGAGTTCACCTTCCGCTTCAACAGGCGGTTCTACCCGTTCAACGCCTTCCGCTCATTGCTCGGCATCGCGGGCGACACCTCTGCTCCAACCTATGCCGAGCTTTACTCGGGAGAGTGGTGGCACCCTACATGTAGCGGTCATGGGCGTTAACCGGATAGGCAAGGTTTCAACAAGTTCGGGTGCCACCTGTTCCTCGCTGGCGCCGCCGAGGCCTGTGCGCGCGAAGGTCGGCTCGGCAAGCGCCAGTTCGCGGAACTTCTCGGTAAGTGCGTCGCCGTTCTGGGCTCCAAGCCCGAGATGGCCAAGACCTTTAGCAAGCGCTACGAGGAGTACCTGCTAGAGCCCAAATACGCCGAGATGTTTCGCGCCGGGGGCACGGCCCTGACCACACACCTAGCAGACGGTGGCGGGGACGCGGCGGCGGAGCTCGAGCGCGCGCTGGAGGTCTGGAAGAAGCCGGCCGCCGAGGCCGGATCGGGCAGTGATCTGGTCGCTGTCATGTTCACCGATCTCGTCGGCTCGACGGCGATGACGCAGGAGCGCGGTGACGCCGGAGCCCAGGAGGTCGTCCGCACCCACAATCAGATTGTGAGGGCCGTGCTAAAGCGCCACAACGGCTTCGAGGTAAAGCACACGGGCGATGGCATCATGGCCCGATTCGACTCCACCGCGAACGCCGTGACCGGATCCCTCGAGATGCAAGCCGGCCTCGCGGCCCACAACTCGGCCCATCCCGAGCTCCCCGTCAACGTGCGAATCGGCATCAATTCGGGAACGCCGATCAAGGAAGACGATGACCTCTTCGGCACCACGGTCCAGCTCGCGGCGCGAATCTGCGACAAGGGCCAAGCGGGGCGGGTCATGACCTCCAACGTCGTGCGCGAACTCTGCGCCGGCCAGAACGTGCGCTTCGAGGAGGGCGGCGCGTTCGACCTCAAGGGCGTCGAAGGCCCGGTCACGCTTTATTTCGCCGAACCGTCGTCCTAGCCCGCCGGCGCGCTGCCGCGCGGTGGCGAATTCTGATAGGGTCGCGCCTTGCCTGAGGATCACGGAGGGGCGAGATGACCAGCGGGGCCGAAATGGCTCACGCCGCCACCAACAACCTCGAAGCCTATTGGATGCCGTTCACCGCGAATCGGGCGTTCAAGGCGGCGCCACGCCTCCTCGTCGCGGCCAAGGGCATGTACTTCACGAGCGCCGACGGGCGCCAGATCTTGGATGGCACGGCGGGGTTGTGGTGCGTCAATGCGGGCCATTGCCGGGAACGAATCGTCGACGCTGTGCGCGCGCAGGTCGGGCAGCTCGACTACGCCCCGGCCTTCCAGTTGGGCCACCCCGGCGCCTTCGAGCTCGCATCCCGCCTCGCCACCGTTCTCCCGGGCGACCTCGACCATGTGTTCTTCACCAACTCGGGCTCGGAAGCCGTCGATACCGCCCTGAAGATCGCCCTCGCCTACCACGTGGCGCGCGGCGACAGCTCGCGGCGGCGGCTCATCGGCCGCGAGCGCGGCTATCACGGGGTCGGCTTCGGGGGCATCTCGGTCGGCGGAATTGCCGCCAACCGCAAGGCCT
Source organism: Alphaproteobacteria bacterium (assembly GCA_965261735.1). GTDB lineage: Bacteria > Pseudomonadota > Alphaproteobacteria > SHVV01 > SHVV01. Next base: position 1,092,578 of record OZ253470.1, on the reverse strand, counting down.
TCGGCCCGCTCTTGAACGGCGTCGATCACCTGAGCCACACGCACAATCTGGAAGAGAACGCCTTCTCCCGCGGCGAGCCGGCATGGGGTGCGCACCTGGCCGACGACCTCGAGCACCTGGTCGTGCTGCACGACGCCTCCACGATCGCCGCGGTCATCGTCGAGCCCATAGCCGGGTCGACCGGTGTGCTGGTGCCGCCCAAGGGATACCTCGAGCGACTTCGCGAGATTTGCGACCGCCATGGCATCCTGCTGATCTTCGATGAGGTGATCACCGGGTTCGGCCGCCTCGGCGCGAGCTTTGCGGCCGAGCGTTTCGGTGTCGTTCCCGATATCCTCACCTGTGCCAAGGGGCTCACCAACGCGACGGTGCCGATGGGAGCCGTTGCGGCGCGGGCGGGCATTTACGACGCCGTCACGGCGGCCGCCGCCGATGGCGCCATCGAGCTCTTTCACGGCTACACCTATTCGGGCCACCCGCTCGCCTGCGCGGCCGGTCTGGCCGCGCTCGACGTCTACGCGGAAGAGGGTCTGTTCGCCCGCGCGAGCGCGCTCGAGCCGGTGTTCGAGGAAGCCGCCCACAGCCTCGCCGGCGCCCCCCACGTCATCGACGTCCGCAATATCGGAATGGTCGCGGGCATCGAGCTGGCGCCGCGCCCGGGCCAGCCGACGGCGCGCGCCGTCGAGGCGTTCGCCCGCTGCTTCGACCAGGGCGTCCTGATCCGTACCACCGGCGACACCATCGCAGTATCGCCCCCGCTCATCATCGAGGCCGAGGAGATCGGGCGTCTCTTCGAGACGATCGGCGCGGTCTTGAGGGAGATCGCCTGAGCCCGGCGGGCACCCGCTCTGGCGCAACGGAGAAGCACACATGCTGATCGGCGTTCCGAGAGAAACCAAGGCGCACGAAAGCCGGGTGGGCATGACCCCGGCCAGTGTGCGTGAGGCCGTGCACCACGGTCACCGCGTCGTGGTGCAGCACGCCTGCGGCGCCGCGATCGGCTTTCACGACGATTCCTACGTCAAGGCGGGCGCCGAGATTGCGATGACGCCAGACGTCATTTTCGGCGCCGCGGACATGATCACGAAGGTCAAGGAGCCGAGCCCCGACGAATGCAAGATGCTGCGCGAGGGGCAAGTCCTCTTCACCTACCTGCATTTGGCGCCGGACCCCGTGCAGGCGCGCGGCTTGCGCGAATCCGGAGCCATTGCCATCGCCTACGAGACGGTCACCGATTCGAGGGGAGGCTTGCCGCTGCTGGCGCCGATGAGCGAAGTGGCGGGGCGCATGTCGATCCATGTCGGCGCCCACTGCCTGGAGATGCTGCAGGGCGGCCGGGGCATGCTGCTCGGCGGCGTTCCCGGCGTGCCTGCGGCCGACGTCGTGATCCTCGGTGGTGGCGTCGTCGGCACCAACGCCGCTCGCATGGCGATGGGTATGGAAGCGCGCGTGACGGTCATCGACCAGTCGCTCGATCGGCTCTACGAGCTCGACATGCAGTTTGGCCCCACGCTGAACACGATCTATTCCACCGTCGACTCCCTCGAGCACCACCTCCTGCTCGCCGATCTCGTGATCGGTGCCGTACTCGTGCCGGGGGCCAGCGCGCCCAAGGTCATCACCCAGCACATGGTGAAGTCGATGAAGCGGGGTTCGGTGTTCGTCGACGTGTCGATCGACCAGGGCGGCTGCTCAGAGACCAGCCGGCCTACGACCCACGATGATCCGACCTATATCGTCGATGGCGTCGTCCACTACTGCGTGACCAATATGCCCGGAGCGGCGGCCCGCACGGCGACGCAGGCGCTCAACAACGCCACTCTGCCCTTTGTGCTCGCGCTCGCCGACAAGGGATACGAGCAGGCCCTGAAGGAGGACGCGCACCTGCGCAACGGCCTGAACGTATGCCGCGGGCGGATCACGTATGAGGCCGTCGCCCGCGATCTTGGCGAGACCTACACGCCAGCCCTGGAGGCGCTTGCGGCTTAGGCCGCGGCCCCGATCCCCTCGGCGAGGAAGCGCAACTTGGCCTCGAGCTGCTCGGGCGAGAAGGGCTTGCGCAGATAGCCGCTCACGCCGCCCTCCCTGGCGGCGACGACGGAGTCCATGTCGGCGAGCCCCGTGAGCATGAGGAAGGGCATGTCGGGATCGGCCGTCCGGACCTGATGCAAGAGCTCGAGACCGGTGAGCCGCGGCATGTTCCAGTCGCAAATGATGATGTCAACGAGGTCGTCGCAAGCGCCGAGAAAGTCGAGTGCTTCCTTGCCGTCGTTGGCGGTGAAGACCTGGTTGATGCCGAGCTCCTTGCAGATCATACGGATCATGGTGCGCGCCTGGAGGTTGTCCTCGACCACCAGAATCTTCAGATCTTCGACGGCGCTCATCTCGTGGCTGCCTAAGGGCGGGGGCCAGGGGCCGCGGCGGCGCCCGGCGCCCGACCAAGCCCGCCCCCGATTCGACGACCCGGCTTCATCCGTCGAGGAGGAGCTGGCGCACCATGCGACCCAAGTTCGTGGGGTCGAAGGGCTTTTGAACGAAGGGCACTTCCGGGCCTATCTCGTAACGATGCAATCGGCCGCGCGACGGATAGCCCGACATGTAGATGACCTTGGTATCGGGGCGATCCTCCGTCACCGAGCGGGCGACCTCGGGGCCGCCCCAGCCCGGCATGACGATGTCGGTGAGGAGTAGGTCGATGCGGCCTGTGTAGGCCTTGTGGATCTCGATGGCGTCGCCGCCATTGCAGGCGGTGAGAACGTCGTAGCCCATCTCCTCGAGCGTCATTTTCGCGAGCTCGCGGACTGCGTCCTCGTCCTCGACGATGAGGATGGTTTCGGCGTTGCCGCTGCCGGGGTCGAGCGCGGGACCTTCTTCGCCGATCTCGGGTTGGCGATCGACGCGGCGCAGGTAGATGGCGGCTGCGGTGCCCCGTCCGGGCGCACTTTCGATGTCGAGGAATCCCCTCGATTGCTTGACCATGCCGTACACCATAGACAGCCCGAGCCCGGTCCCGCGCCCCGGTTCCTTGGTCGTAAAGAACGGCTCGAAAATGTTCTTCAGCGTGGCCTCGTCCATTCCCACGCCGCCGTCCTTGACCGTGACCGAGGCATAGGTGCCGGGTATGACACCGGCCGTTTCCGCGCGCGCCTCATCGACCTCGCTCGAGTCAACCTCGATCAGCAGGAGGCCGCCGCGCGGCATCGCGTCGCGCGAGTTGATGGCTAGATTCATGATCGCTTGAGAGAGCTGGCTCGGATCGACCTCGACCCAAATGTCCTCGTCCGAGATCTTGATCCTAAGGTTGATCGTCTCTCCCAAGAGCGGCTCGAGCAGGCTCTCGAGCTCGCGAACCAGGGCCTCGAGGTTGACGACCCTGGGCTCGAGCACCTGTTTGCGGCTGAACGCGAGGAGCTGACTGGTCAAGCGCGCCGCCTTCTCCGACGCCTTGATGACTTCGCCGAGGCAACTCTCGACGCGCTCTACATCGCTCGTCTTGCGCAGCGCCATCTTGGAGAATCCGTCGATGACGGTGAGCAGGTTGTTGAAGTCGTGCGCGACCCCGCCGGTCAGGCGCCCGAGAGCGTCCATTTTTGCGCGCCTGGGTGAGTTGTTCCATCATTTGCTTGCGGTCGGTGATGTCGCGATTGACCCCGACCCACGCCGTGATGTGCCCATTGTCGTCGAAGAGCGGCGACACATGCATTTCGCAGATGCCCTCGCTCCCGTCCTTGCTGGTGAAGGACATCTCCTCGGACCAGTCGCCGACTTCGGTGAGGGGCCGCTCCATTTCCAGAATCCAAGACTCGCCTTTAATATTAATATAAAGCTGACCTTCGGCGGCAGACGCGCGCCAACATGCGCAGAGGCATGATTCTTGCCTATCCGGTTAACGCCCATGACCGCTACATGTAGGGTGCCGCCACTCTCCCGAGTAAAGCTCGGCATAGGTTGGAGCAGAGGTGTCGCCCGCGATGCCGAGCAAGGTCAGAACAGCCTGTCCGCCGACGATCCGCCAGCGCATGCCGGAGCGCTTCATGCGCTGTGTCACCAGGGATCTTGTTGGCAGCCTCGACCACGCCTGAGCCGATGGCGATGCCCTCTTCCTTCAGGGCGTGGTAGCGCATGCGATGGCGATGCTTGCGGAAGAAGGCGAGTTCCCGCTCGGTCTCGGCCCGGTCCGGCGCAGCGGCGGCATCGCGAAGGTGGCGCAGCGCCCGGATCACCTTGGCGACGCCACGGGGATCGTGACGGAGGATCTCGCGGTACTTCTCGAACCAGCCGGGCGCCACGGCATGGTCGGACGCGGTTTGCAGATGTTCGCAAGCATGCCAGAAGTCGATCACCTCGGTTTCGGGCGACAGGGTCTCCAGGAAGGTCCAGTTGTCGGCGGCGCCATCGGCGATAGCGACGATCCCGATCTCGGGGCGTGCTCGCCTGATGTGTGCGACTTCGCTTGCAAGCTGCGCCTTCAGCGTGAGCTTGCCGCTCTCCGGCATGGGGCCGAGATAGAGGGTCTTCAGGCGCTTGCCCTCGGCGTCGTGGAAGGAGACCGTGCCGCAGGCGGCCTCGCGCCAGGAGGCCTTGGCGCGACCGTCCTCGCCGGGTCTCAGCGACACCATGACGCCGTCGAGGGAGACCGAGGCGGTGGTCGCGTCCTGCGGTATGCCCTCGGCCTCACGGATGCTGCCCAGCGTCTCCGGGCCGAGGCTCTCCCAGCATTCGTGCATGCTCAGGGTCAGGCGCTCACCGACGGCGTCATGGCGCCGGTCTTCGCAAAGAACGCCGCCGCTTCCCGGGCCGTGCAGCGACCCATCATCAGCAGACCGAGCTCGGCCGCCGGCCGCGTCAGGTAATCGTCGACGAGGCCCAGGCTCTCGTCGACCGGCACCGGCGATGCCCCGCTCGCGCCGCTGCGGTAACGCGCTCGCCGGTAGGTCACCGGACCGAGCGAGGTCATGATCGTCTTCGGCGTCACCGCGACCCGGAACCAGCTCTGCCCGTCCCGCTCGATCCGGGAAGCGCCATCGTCCCGGTTCTCGATGACGGCGCCCATGACATCGCGAGCGAACTCGTTCGTGGCCTCACGCACCCGCAACTCGACCTCCTCGGGTGCCTCGGGGCGCGGCTCGGAACGAAGCTCCTCGCGACACAGTGCGAGCACCCGGGCGGCCGCCTCGACGACCCGAGGAGGCAGGCCGGAAAGATCGATGGACGAAGGCGCCGGAGGCGGGATACTGCCATGGGAATGCTCCCGATGTTGGGTTTCGAGACACGGCATCGTACCGCTTCTGGCGGTGCGGAGCGTTCCCACCTTCCCCTGCTCGACCCTGCCGTCGTGACAAAATCCTGCCTTGGAGCGGCCCATTGTCACGAATAGCCGTTTTCGGCCGTTCGTCTCGACACAAAAACGCACTAAATCAATGACTTAGATTCTCCATACCAGACCCACACCCGTGACATCCATGGAGCCCTTCGCCGGCGGGCTGACCCATATCGCGGTCCAGCGTCAGACCCAGGTTGGCGATGACGAAGGTGGCAGCAATTTCATGACTATCGCCAACCAGCTCGCCTTCCTGAACTTCCCCGAACTGCTTGCCCACACGCAAGAGTCCAGCTTCGATCCCCTGATCCTGGCCGGCGGCAAGACCGACCTCTTCGTGGTCGCGCCCGAGGAGACCATCGAGCACGTCAAGGGCTGGCTGCGCCTGTGGGTCGCCATCCCCAACGCCGTCGCTGGTATAGCCGCTTGAGCGCGACCTGCTGATCGTCATCGACGAGATGCCGCGGCTCGGCTACCTCAAGCCGGTCATGGACGGTTACACCATGGCCGCCGGCAAGGGCGTCCACTTCTGGTGCTTCGCCCAGTCGATCTCGGCACTCGATTCCACCTGGGGCAAGGAGCACCGCAAGACCCTCCTGCATCTGGCCGAACTGGTCCAGATCCTGGGCTTCCCGCGCACGGACGCCGAGGGTGCGGAGGAACTCTCCAAGGCTATCGGCACCGCTACTTTCGAGGCCCGGACCGAGAACCGTTTCGGCACCATTGCCGAGAACCGCATCGTCACCGCCAACACGCAATGGCAGGCCGGCGATTCCCGCGCCCTGGTGCGCGAGCGGTTGATAACGCCCGACGAACTCATGACCCTTGGCCCCGACCGCCAATACGTCATCGCCTCGCCCAAGGACATGCCGCGCGACGCGCTGCATCTCCACCACGCCCGCTACTGGCGGCGGGAGGACTCCCGCTATCTCGCGGATCCCAACCCGTTCGTCATCCGCAAGCAACGCGCCGCGGAAGGCTACGAACTGCGGGCATGGCCGGGGTTCAAACTGCCATTTGGAGGAAAAGCACTATGACCGGAAAACACGAGGCATTGGAGGACAATGAGAACAAAATGGGTGTGACGCCCAAATGGATCAAGAGGCCGCCGGCAAAACCAGGACCGGTTCGCTCGATCCTAATCCCTCGCTCAAGGAAGTTCTCGGCCTGGTGCGGCAAGTTTCCACGCAAATCGAACAAGCACAGAAGGATGACGGGGGGCGGTTGAGGATCGGCACCCGGAAACTCGTCGAAATCACGGACAAATTGGCGGCGCATGCCGGAGAGGCCCGATCTCTGCTCGACGAGTTGGTGGCCGCCGGTGAGCGGGAACGGGATTTGGGCAAGGCCGCCGACCGTATCGAAGAGACGATTACGGGCTATAGTGAGGATTTTCACCGCTGGGGCGACGCCGAGCGCCAGCACCGGCGGTGGTTGCCGGGGCTCGCGCTGGCCGTGGCCGCACCGGCATTCCTGCTGCTCGGCGTGCTGGTCGAGCAGCAGTTCCTGATCGTCCCCCTCAACGACCCGTCCCGCGGGTGGAGCGGGCACATCTGGGACAACTATGGCCCCACGATTGCCAATTGCGCGATGGAAGCTAAGCGGAAAAACCAGGTGGTGAAGTGCCCGCTCGAGGTTCACAAGCCTTGATGGCGAAACAAACCTGATGCCCTCAACCGGCACCTTCGGGCAAGGCTGGGCTGTTGCGGTTGTCATTACGTGCGAGGCTCCGCCGTGAAGCCGCGGTATTGTCGTCCCCGTGTCGGTGTCATGGGGCAGCCTATGCCGTGAAGAAGCCTGACAGCGGTGCCGGTCAATTGTCAGGGGCCGCCGCTGATTCATATCCGGTATGGTTTCCATCGAAATGGCGATTGGTGATCGTGTCCCGCGGAGTGGTGTAAGAGCGTTGCGCTCTACGCGGCTCCCGGCGGGTAGGGCCGGGACGTTCAGGCTGCCACGGTGGGCAGCGTGATGGGGACACCATCGCTCAGCGGAGCGATGGATTCCAGCGTCATGTATCTCCTTGAGACGGCCCACTCGTCGTTCTGCTCGAGAAGGATGGCGCCGACGAGCCGTGTGATGGCGGCTTCGTTGGGAAAGATACCGACGACGTTGGTGCGACGCTTGACCTCGGCATGGAGCCGTTCGATCGGGTTTGTGGAGTGCAATTTCTGGCGGTGCTCCCTGGGGAAGCTCATGTAGGCGAGGACGTCGTGCTCGGCTTCGTCCATGAGAACTGCCAGCTTGGGCACCTTGGGCCTGAGCTGGTCGGCGACCTGGCGCCACTGGACCTTCGCGCTGTCGGCGTCCTCCTGGGCGAAGGCGGAGACGACGCGCCGGCCCTGGCGGCCGGCATGGGCCAGCAGGTTGCGGGCGAAGTGCACGCGGCAGCGCTGCCATGTGGCGCCGAGGATCCGGGTCGCGGCGGCCTTGGTCGTTGACGGCCACAGCCACGGTCACCGCGACCGAGACGATGCGTCCGGTCTGGCGCACCTTCACGTAGGTGGCGTCGAGCCACAGATAGGGCCAGTCGCCCTCCAGCGGTCGATCGAGGAAGCCGTTGACCTTATCGTCGATCTCGCCGCACAGGCCTGGAGACCTGGCTCTTGGAGGCGCCCGACATCCCCATCGCCTGAACCAGATCGTCGACCGAGCGGGTCGACACCCCCTGGATGTAGGCCTCCTGGATCACCGCAGCCAGCGCCTTCTCGGCCATCCGCCGCGGCTCCAGGAAGCCCGGGAAGTAGCTTCCCTTCCTCAGCTTCGGGATCTTCAGCTCGACCGTGCCGGCCCGCGTCTCCCAGGACCGGTCGCGGTAGCCGTTGCGATGGGTGATACGATCCGCCGAGCGCTCGCCGTGCCCGGCGCCGGTCAGGCCCTCAACCTCCAGTGCCATCAGCCGCTCGGCCGTGAAGCCGATCATCTCGCAAAGCAGATCGGCATCGGAGCTCTTCTCCAAAAGCGCGCGTAGGGTCATCATGTCCTGGGTCATCGTGGTTCTCCTTCGGGTCAGGTTGGTTTGCACTAGCCCAACCCTAAACCGGAACCGCGATGGCCTCCGCTGTGGATAGCCGGCTTGCCTACGCCAGACTCTCGGCGGTCGCTACGGCAAGCCGCCTACCCACAGCTACCAGAGGCTCCAACAACTCCTACACCACGTCCTGGGACACGACCAACATGAACTTAGTGGCCAATTGTCAAGATGGTGTGGCGTGTTGAGAGCTCTCGCGATCCAAACGCTCTGGCACATAGGCCATTTGCGATTCCATGAGGCCATCTGGACTTGAAACCGCCCCTAAGAACGGCGTTTCTCGTCGTGTTCGTGGCCAGGCAAGGCCGTGCCGTTTCTATGAGGTCGATGAGAGAGGGTGTTAGATTTGCCGCACGTGTTGCGGCTATTCTCGGCCCATTTCGCGCGGCAACGGACAACGCCCGCCATATCGTGCGGGCCAGAGAGGGAAGAAGACCATGAGGAAGCGAATGCATGGCATCCGTGCCGGCGCCGTTCTGGCGATCCTTGTGCTCGCGATGGCGCCGGCGTCGCGGGCGGGCACGCCGTCCTGCCCGGCCGGGTTTGAAGAGTTCACCGAGTACCGGCTGTTCTTCGGGCGTAGCCGGGGAGATGTGGAAGTAGTGAGCGACAAGGCCTGGCGGGGATTTCTCGCCGCCGAGATCACGCCGCGTTTCCCCGACGGTCTGACCGTTCTGGACGCCGCCGGGCAGTGGCGCGACGGATCAGGTGCGATCATGCGGGAGAGGACGAAGCTGGTGATTGTCCTGGCCAAGCCGGGTGCTGCGGAGGTGCGGCACACGGTGGAGATTGCGGAGGCGTACAAGCGTTCATTTGGCCAGGAGGCCGTATTGCGTACGATCACGCTGGCCTGCGTGTCGTTTTAGGACTTTGCATCCTTCCACCCCGGACGCGCTGGTCGGCGCGGGTAAGGCTGAAACGCGAGTGGTGAGCGCTGGAGGATGCCGTGAGGCGGCGGCACGAGGCAGCCAGGTGCCTGCCGTCTCTGCGAGGCCGGGGAGGAGTTGCGCCCGAAGCCGCTAGTTGGCTTTGAAGGCGTTGATTATCGCTGCGCCGGTTGCGCCCGCGGCGTCAGACCATTCGGCCGACATGGTCGCGCCGATCTCCGCGAGGTCGCCGGCGAGCCGCTCGCCCGGCGCCAGCACGCTTATGCCGTTGGCCCTAAGCCGTGTCATGTACCAATCGGTCAACTCGCGTGCTCGCGTCGTGCCGGCCGCTTCCGCCAACAACGCCGCCGAACGCAGGCAGTTCCGGGTTTGCGCGTCGAGCGCGGCGAAGGCGTCCATGTTCACAAACACATAGTTGCGCGGCAGCCAGGCACGGACGTCGTAGAAATAGCTCATATGCTCCCAGACCTTGTGGTCGTAACCGGTCGAGCTCGACGACATGAAGGCGTCCGCCACACCGGTCGCCAGCGCCTGCCTAAGCTCTGCCGCCTCGACGTGCACTGGCAGCATTTTGGCAAGCGCCGCCAGTCTTGCGGTCGCGGCGTTGTTGGTGCGGAACTTGATCCCGCCCATGTCGGCGACACCGCCGATCTCGCGCTTGAAATACATCCCCTGCGGTGGCCAGGAGACGGCGTAGAGCAGTACCAGATTCTGATCGGCGAGGATCTCGGTCAACTTGCCCCTGGCCGCCTGCCAAAGCCGATCGGATGCCTCGAAGGACGAGGCCAGGAACGGCACCGAGTCGAATCCGAAGACGGCATTCTCATTTTGGTGCGCACTCAACAACCGCTCACCGATGGGAGCCCGACCGGTCTGTACGGCGCGCTTGATCTCGCCGCCCTTGAACAGGGTGCCGCCGCCATGCACCACGATCTCAAGATCGCCCCCGGTGCACACGCCCACAGCCTCGGCAAACAGCTTGCCGTTTTGCGTGTGGTAATTGGAATCCACATACGCCGTCGGCATATCCCATTTATCGGCCGCGTGGACGGTGCCCGCCGAGAGGGCCAAGCCTGCAGCCAGTCCCGTCAACCATTTCATCGTCAAATCTCTCATTGTGTGAATGCGGTGCTCGGCGGCGATAACGGCAATCCAAAAGCATTATCGCCGCCTGTAGCGCCCATGGGACCGGCGTTCTTGAGCATCCGAAGGACCAATAGCGCCACATTTCTTGTAACAACCTAAACAATCTATATTTTACGCACTGCCCGCACCAGTGAGAAGCGGTCGAATTCAACGGAAACCTGCAGAGGAGCGGCGCATGAGTGCGAACCTCAACATCAAGGCCCTTGTCGCGGCGGCCGGGATCGCGGCAGGCGCCATATCCGGTGTCTCCGCGGAGACTCTCGGACCTGTCACCGACCCGCTTGGCGTGGTCAAAATCCCCAAGGGCGCACCGATTCACATCGGCGGCTATTGGACGCTGTCCGGCCCGGACGTCGATATCGGACTGGATCAGAAGCGCGGCGCGGAAATCGCCATGGATAACTGGGGGAACGCGGTCGCCGGGCACCCAATCGAATTCCATACCGAGGACAGCCATTGCAGTGCCGAGGGTGGACAAACCGCGGCCACCAGGCTCGCCTCGAACCGGAACATCGTTGTCGTAATCGGGCCCGACTGCTCAAGTGCCGGCACCCCCGGTGGCCCTATCCTGTGGAAGGCGGGCATCCCAAGCGTAGCTACGTCGACCACTGCGCCGTCGCTTACCGCACCGGATCGCCCGGAGAGCCTGCAAGGTTACCTGCGGACCATCTATAACGACCTTGCCTCCGGCGCCGCGGATGCGGAGTACTTCTGGAATCAGATGAAGTGCAAGAGTCTTGCCACGATCCATGACGGCAGCCCGTATGCCGAGCAACTCGTGCGGGTAGCCAAGAACCGTTTCATGGAGTTGGGTGGCAAGGTGACAGCAATGGAGGCGGTGGCGCCAACCGATGTCGACATGCGCCCGGCTCTCACTCGGATCGCTGCTGCCAAGCCCTGTGTGGTCTATTTTCCAATATTCGTGGCGGCGGCAGCCCGGATCGTTCGCCAGTTCGGAGAGATCGAGGGCCTTGAATCCACCACGCCGGTCGGCGGCAGCGCGCTGATGGCGCCGGGATTCCTGGGAGCGGCGGGCGCTGCGGCGGTGAATCTCGTAATCACAAGTCCCGACACCTCGGTGGAGGCGATGGGTGCCCGTTATCCCGAGCTGGTGAGGAAGTACAAGGAGAAATATGGCGAAGGCCCGATCCAGGCTTTTCATCAAAACGCGTACGATGGAATGGCGGTGGCGCTGATGGCCATAGAAAAGGTGGCGGTGAAGGACGCCGTGGGCAACACCTACATCGGGCGCCGGGCGCTTCGCGACGCACTGTTCGCCACGAAGAGCTTCGAGGGAATGGGCGGTGAGATCAGCTGCAACGAGTACGGTGACTGCGCGAGCTTCAAGTTTGCCGCCTACCGGTTTGTCGCCTCCGACCCATCGAGCTTCGAGATCGGCAAGAACCCGGTCAAGATTTATCCGCAGTAGGTTCGAGGTCCATGGGGCGGTGACTTGGTGAACAGCCAAAGAGTGCCTGGAGTGATGAAGTCTCACATCTGCCGGTCCGGCTTCGACGAGGCCCATCACGCCCAAAAGCAGTGGCAGCGCGGCGTCTATGAAGGTCCACACCAGGGAGGTGGCTGTCCCCGTTCCGGTAAAATCCGGACTCAGCAAGTTGAACCAGTTTGAAAAAAGCAGGATGCCCACAAACAGGAAACCGTAGAACAGCGTGTTGGCCGACAAGAACTCGCGGGTAATCGGCGCCCGGCCGCCCTCGTGGCCCACACTCTTCTTGCGGATATGGGCGAAGATAACACCCAGCACGACCGCCAGCGCCATACAAGCCCTGGCCGCTATTCCTCGCTGAATCGTCCGGTGCGGCATCGCGTCTTTGGATCACCGCGCATCCTTCCAACGATATGTCAATAGGGTGAGTCCGGGCCGCATCGGAAAAGCGTCCATTCTTCGAGCGTACGCTCCACCAGCCATCGATGACAGCGTCACTTGATCCACCCATCGCAACGGCTACCGCGACCGGTCCTGGGAGACGCGGGCCGGCACGGTCGAGCTGAAGATCCCGAAGCTGAGGAAGGGAAGCTACTTCCCGGGCTTCCTGGAGCCGCGGCGGATGGCCGAGAAGGCGCTGGCTGCGGTGATCCAGGAGGCCTACATCCAGGGGGTGTCGACCCGCTCGGTCGACGATCTGGTTCAGGCGATGGGGATGTCGGGCGCCTCCAAGAGCCAGGTCTCCAGGCTGTGCGGCGAGATCGACGATAAGGTCACCGGCTTCCTCGATCGACCGCTGGAGGGCGACTGGCCCTATCTGTGGCTCGACGCCACCTACGTGAAGGTGCGCCAGACCGGACGCATCGTCTCGGTCGCGGTGACCGTGGCTGTGGCCGTCAACGACCAAGGCCGCCGCGAGGTCCTGGGCGTGGCGATCGGCGCGTCGGAGGCCGAGACCTTCTGGACCGAGTTCCTGCGCTCGCTGGCCCGGCGCGGGCTGCGCGGCGTGAAGCTGGTGATCTCCGACGACCACAAGGGCCTGAAGGCCGCCGCGACCCGGATCCTCGGCGCCACATGGCAGCGCTGCCGCGTGCACTTCGCCCGCAACCTGCTGGCCCATGCCGGCCGCCAGGGCCGGCGCGTCGTCTCCGCCTTCGCCCAGGAGGACGCCGACAGCGCGAAGGTCCAGTGGCGCCGGGTCGCCGACCAGCTCAGGCCCAAGGTGCCCAAGCTGGCAGTTCTCATGGACGAAGCCGAGCACGACGTCCTCGCCTACATGAGCTTCCCCAGGGAGCACCGCCAGAAATTGCACTCCACAAACCCGATCGAACGGCTCCATGCCGAGGTCAAGCGTCGCACCAACGTCGTCGGTATCTTTCCCAACGAAGCCGCCACCACACGGCTCGTCGGCGCCATCCTTCTCGAGCAGAACGACGAGTGGGCCGTCTCAAGGAGATACATGACGCTGGAATCCATCGCTCCGCTGAGCGATGGTGTCCCCATCACGCTGCCCACCGTGGCAGCCTGAACGTCCCGGCCCTACCCGCCGGGAGCCGCGTAGAGCGCAACGCTCTTACACCACTCCGCGGGACACGATCGTGTCGAGGATATGGCGCCGCTCTTCGCGGGGCGTTTCGTACTTATGGGCCTCGCGTTCGAGATAGTCGGCGAAGGCCTTCTGCGCGGCCTTGCGCGCTTCCCCCGTTGCGTTGTACTCGGCTGACTGAAGCCGGCTGAACACTTGGGCGTCCTTCTGAGCCCGGAGCGCCCGCTCCTCGGGCGTCTCCTGTGTAGCAGGCGGCTTCTGGACCTCGGCGGCTTTTTCGCCGATAGCCTCGTCGTCACCCCCGATGGCGCGGCTGATGTTGGAGAGGGCCCATGTCACACGGCTCTCGCCAATCGTGATGTTGTCGAGGTGCGGGCCATAAGTCTTCTTGTCCGAGAGGATGGCCTCGCCTGCCGCTGTCAGCCGGCCGGCCTCCTGTCTCCAACCCGGGTAGTCCGGCACCTCGGTCACATCGATCTCCTGACCCTCCGCCTCGCGCTGCAACCTCACGTCTACAGCAAATGGTTCTACATCCCCGAGGTCGACGTCTTCGCGGGATACACAACAATCCAGACCAGGGCGTATGGCTCTTTAGGCCGCCGACCCCCTAGCTATTCCTGGCTAGCGGCCGAGTCCTTACCCGCCGCTCGCGGCGGATATTCGACGAACATCTGCCGCCACTCAACTTCGTAGTGGTTGGCGTTCCAGCGGAACCCGTCTGCCACCGGCCAATAGTGCACCGGGTTGTGGGTGTTGACGTAGCGGACCTTGCCGTCCGCGCTTCGGCAGCCCGTTAGGCCGAATTCCGTGTCCTGTGGAAACTTGCCAACCAAGTTCCAGACCGGCTTGTGCCAGGGCTGGAACTCGCCTCGCTTCACCGTTCTTCCGTTGACCCACAAAAGCTTGTTGCTTGCCTATCCGGTTAACGCCCATGACCGCTACATGTAGGGTGCCGCCACTCTCCCGAGTAAAGCTCGGCATAGGTTGGAGCAGAGGTGTCGCCCGCGATGCCGAGCAATGAGCGGAAGGCGTTGAACGGGTAGAACCGCCTGTTGAAGCGGAAGGTGAACTCGTTGAGGTAGGCTTGTAGGTGCTGGTGGCTAACGCCGTGGTGGATACCGATCAGCCACGTCTTCAGGTTGGCGAAAACCAGATGGATGATCGGCAGGTATTGCTCGGCAACCTCTGGATCACCACACTCGGCAACAGCGAAGTGCTCATAGCCGCGCTTACCGAGGCCAGCATAGCCGCTCCAATCGTCAGTAACGATCAGCGATCGCGGCGCGACGGTGCTCTCGACGAACCCACAGAGCGACTCGGCGCTACGGTCGAGCACGACGGCGAGCCGAACGCGTCCGGCATAGCGTCCGTCTTTCCGGTTGTCGAGCTTGGTGCCCGGCTTTCGATGACGCACCTCGATGGCACAGGAGACGGGAACCTTGTGGTGAACACCACGGCCTTCCCCACGCGTTCGCCCGCCAACCCAGGTTTCGTCCACCTCAACATGGTTCTTGGGCTGTCCACCGATCCTGTCTTGGTTGGGCCGCACCATGCCCGAGCGGAGCTTGTGGAGAATTTGAAAGGCCGTCTCGTAGCGCGAAAGACCAAGTTGCCGCTGAAACTGCACGGCGGACATGCCGGGCGTCTGACTGGCGACCAGATAAGCGGCCCAGAACCAGACGTTCAGCGGAGTGTGGCTACGCTCCATCACTGTTCCCACCGTCAGCCCGGTGTTCTGGCGGCACTTGCGGCAGCGCAGGACGCCAGGGCGGTTTTCAAAGTGGAACGGCTCTCCCGCCGTGCCGCAGTGCGGGCAGGCAAAGCCGTCTCCCCAGCGGGCTTTCTCCAGGTAGGCGGCGCAGGCCGCATCATCGGGGAAAAGTCGCTGGAACTCGGGTAGCGGTCGAGAACATCCATGGCGCGCTCCCCTATATCCGGGTTGCGCCCATTCTAGCCCTAGTGGGTGTGGGTGTAAACCGGATAGGAAAGGCTTGTTGTACCCGCAAAAGTAGCGGAGTCCGATCCAGGACGAACGGTCGGGCCGAAACGTATCGCGCAGAAACTCGTGGACCTCCTGGCTATCGACAATGGCGAGCCGCCCTTGGCGGCCCTTGAAACCCCGTTTTGCCGCCAAGCCTGACGAGACCCGCCAATTCTTGGCACCGAGGTCGTAGTGCCCGTATATCGTTTCGATGTTCACCAGCTCGAAGTAGGTGTCTGAGGTGGCCCCGGAAAATCGGACAGGTTTTTAAGGTGTATTCCGCCGACTGAGGAGGGATACGCGATGAGTAAGAGACGCAGGTTTTCCGGGGAGCTGAAGGCGAAGATCGCGCTTGAGGCGCTTCGTGGCGACCGGACGCTTCAGGAGATCGCCTCGCAGCACCAGGTTCATCCGAACCAAGTGAGCACATGGAAGCGGCAGGCGATCGATGGTCTTGGCGAAGTGTTTTCGAACGGGGGCGAGCGCCGCCGTCGGGACCATGAGAGCGAGATCCGTGATCTTCACGCGAAGATCGGCGAGTTGACGGTGGAGCGGGATTTTTTGTCTCGAGGGTCCGGTCGATGAGCCGGGCCGAGAGGCGAACGATGGTGATACGCGCTCACCCGGCGCTGAGCTTGAGCCGTCAATGCCGTTTGCTGTCGATCGGACGCTCCTCGCTCTATTACACGCCCAAGGGCGAGAGCCCGGAGACCCTGGCGCTGATGCGGCGCATTGATGAGTTGTTCCTGAAGTATCCGTTCTACGGCGCCCGTCAGATGGTCCGTCATCTACGCCGCGAGGGCGTGCGCGTCGGTCGTCGCCGGGCCGGTCGTCTGATGCGCCTGATGGGGCTTCAGGCGATCTATCGGGCGCCGCGCACCAGCGATCCGCATCCCGAGCACCGGGTCTACCCCTATCTGCTCAGAGGCTTGACGATCGAGCGGGCGAACCATGTCTGGTGCGCCGACATCACCTACATCCCGGTGCGGCGCGGCTTTCTTTACCTGGTGGCGATCATGGACTGGGCCAACCGGCATGTGCTGGCTTGGCGTCTGTCGAACACCCTGGATGCGGGCTTCTGCACAGACGCGCTCGACGAGGCGCTGGCCCGCCATGGCACGCCGGAGATCTTCAATACCGACCAGGGCAGCCAGTTCACCGGCTTCGCCTTCACCGGGCGCTTGCGGGAGACCGGCATCCGGATCTCGATGGACGGCAGGGGCCGGTGCCTGGACAACATCTTCATTGAGCGGCTGTGGCGCTCGCTCAAATACGAGGCCGTCTATCTGCGCGAGCTCGCCGACGGCTTCGAGGCCCGGCGCGTCATCGGCGAGTGGATCGACTTCTACAACACCGAGAGGCCGCACTCGGCGCTCGGGGGGGAAACGCCGGCCGAGGCCTACCGCGGCGCCCCGCCTGTGGATATGATGGACAAGCCGCTACGCGCCTTGCCCACATCCCCACAGGCGCAACAACAACGGCAAGGAGATCGATGCAAAGGGATTCTGGCGGCATGAACGACAACTGGAATACACCTTAATCAAGCCGCCAAGCTGTCCGACAAACCGAGGCCACCTCAGTCGCTCGGCTCGAAATACGTTGGCGTGTTGTAGAGCGGTTCTGCGGCGGCCGTCGCCGCCCAGAGCCCGAGGGCCGCTAAAGTAAGTGCGAGTCGCCGCATTGGTCAGACACCCCAAATGAACGAAGCTGGAACTCGATTTCGGCTACTCCGGGTACGCCCTCGTTGCTAATTGTAGAATCGGGCGCGGTCGTGTCAAACCCGCGTGCTGTTTTGTCGCAACTTCCCGCGGCGCCATCAAGTCCAGTCGAGAGCGGTCGTGACGGCCGCACTTTTGTGATGCGTCAGCCGGTGCGAGTATACTAGTGGATTGATTCCAACGTTTGGAACCCTCTGTTTCGTGCGGCGATGATATGATCGGGGTCGGCTTTCCAGATGAAGGGTTTTGGGTTTGCGTCATTGTATTCGCGGACAAATCGGTTGATGGCGTCCTGAAGGTCGACGACGGATTGGAAGACGCCGTATTTGAGCCTGCGCCGCGTTAGTTTGGCGAAGAAGCCCTCGACGGCATTGAGCCACGAGCACGAGGTTGGCGTGAAGTGGAAGGTCCAGCGTGGATGGCGGGCGAGCCAGGCGCGGACCTTGTCCTTCTTGTGCGCGGCGTAGTTGTCGAGGATGACGTGGACGGCCTTGTCCGTCGGCACCTCGCGCTCGATGCGGTTGAGGAAGCGGATGAACTCCTGATGGCGGTGGCGCTGCATGTTCTGTGCGATGACCGTACCGTCCAGCACGTTGAGCGCGGCGAACAGCGTCGTCGTGCCATGCCGTTTGTAATCATAGGTCATCGTACCGGCGCGGCCCTTCTTCATCGGCAAGCCGGGTTGGGTGCGGTCGAGCGCCTGGATCTGTGATTTCTCATCAACCGACAGCACCACGGCATGGGCCGGCGGATCGACATACAAGCCGACGATATCTGTGAGCTTCTCGGCGAAGGCGGGATCATTGGAGAGCTTGAAGTGCCGCCAGCGGTGCGGGCTGAGGCCATGGGCCTTCCAGATCGCTTGGACCGTCGACGCCGCGACGCCAGCAACCTTCGCCATCGCGCGCAGCGTCCAGTGGGTCGCCTCGTGCGGCGGCGCTTGCTGGGTCAGGCGGACGATCTCGGCGACGCGCTCCGGCGGGATCGGCGCTTTGCCAGGCGGACGGGACCTGTCGCGAAGCAAGCCGTTGACACCCTCGTGCATGAACCGCTCCTGCCAGCGCCAGACACAGGTCTTGGACTTGCCGGTCTCGGCCATGATCGACGAGTTCCCGAGCCCCTCGTCGCTCTTCAGGATGATCCGCGCCCGCCAGACATGTTTCTGCGAGCTCTTCGGGTCCGCGACGATAGCTTGCAATCGCTGACGGTCGCCAGACGTGACAGTAAAATGGATGCCGGTGCGCATAGCACAGACTCGCATGACACCGCACCATACGGAATCTCAAATCGGACTTCCGATCAATCCACTAGCTTCTCGCGGACGCCGACGGCGATCCGACATGGCCTCGCCGCTGAGTAGGGAAAGTCCGCTGGCCGCATCGACAAGTCAGGCGAGGTCGCACCCCTTGCAGGCATCCCTTCTCAACAGCCGTGCCCGACCGGCGATCTGTTGCACGACCTGGTGGCGCGGAACGCGAGCGAGCGGCCCGACGCGCCGGCCGTCGCGTACAAGGGCGAGGGCCTGACCTATGCCGCGCTTCATCGACGGGTGCTCGAGGCGGCCGGCGGGTTGCGCGAGATCGGCGTCGTGCGCAATGACCGCGTCGGCATTTACCTCGAGAAGCGTCTCGAGGCGGTCGTCGCGCAGTTTGGGGCAACTGCGGCGGCCGCCGTGTTCGTGCCCATCAATCCCATGCTGCGCGCCAAACAGGCAGCGTACATCCTGCAAAACTGCGGCGTGCGCGTGCTCGTCACGCCGAGCGCGCGGCTCAAGAGCCTGGCCGAGGTACTGCCTCAGTGCCGGGCCCTCGAGGCGGTCGTCCTCGTCGACGAGACGGCCGGCGGCAACGGCGCGGGCCCTACTCTCATCGCGTGGCAATCGTTCCTGGCCGCCGGCGACAACGGCGCCAGCGCCGCCGAGCGTGGCATCGATACGGATATGGTGGCGATCCTGTTTACGTCGGGCAGCACCGGCATGCCCAAGGGCGTCGTCCTGTCGCACCGCAATCTGGTGGCCTCGGCGCGCAGCGCGAGCCAGCATCTCGGCAACACCGCCGAGGACCGCATCCTGTGCGTACTGCCCTTCAGCTTCGATTATGGCATCGTCCAGGTGACGAGCGCGTTCAACGTCGGCGCCAGCATCGTCCTCTTCAACTACCTGCTCCCTAGGGACGTGATGGCGGCGGTCCACAAGGAGCGCATCACCGGGCTCGCCGGCGTGCCCACCCTGTGGATTCAGCTGGCCCAGCACGAGTGGCCGGACGAATCGAAGCGGCTCCGCTACATCACGAACTCCGGCGGCGCCATGCCGGGCGCGACCCTCGCACGGCTGCGCGAGAAGCTGCCTAACACCGCGATCCACCTCATGTACGGCCTGACCGAAGCGTTTCGCTCGACGTGCCTGCCTCCGTCCGAGCTCGATCGCCGGCCCAACTCGATCGGCCAGCCCATTCCCAACGCCGAGGTCATGGTCGTGCGTGAAGACGGCAGCCGCTGCGATGCCGGTGAGCTAGGGGAGCTCGTGCACCGCGGCTCTTTCGTCACCAAGGGCTACTGGCACAATCCGGAGCGCACCGCCGAGCGCTTCAAGCCGGCGCCGCTCCAGCCCGCCGAGCTTAACGTGCCCGAGATCGCCGTGTGGTCGGGCGATTTCGCCTGGTACGACGAGGATGGGTTCTATTACTTTGTCGGCCGGCGCGACGATCAGATCAAGACGTCGGGTTACCGGGTGAGCCCGACCGAGGTGGAGAAGCTAGTCTATGGCACTCATTTGGTCGGCGAGGCGGCCGCGCTCGGCTTGCCACACCCGGTGTTGGGACAGGCCGTGGTGGTCGTCGCGACAAGTCCGCTCGGCGGGCAGCTCGACAAGGCCCGGCTCCTCGAGCGGTGCCGCGAGGAGATGCCGACCTACATGGTGCCGCTCGCGATCATCGAGCGCCCGTCTCTCCCCAAGACGCCGAACGGCAAGATGGATCGCAAGCAGCTCGCGGCCGAGCTCGCCAATCTCTTCGACGGCGCCGACTCGTGACCGGTAAGCCCACGCCCCGGCATGCGCCGATTACCGGCTTTCCGGTTGTCGATCATTGTCTCCAGGTCGGCGGCCAGCCGCTCACGCGGCTCGCCGATCGCGTCGGGACCACGCCCTTCTTCGCCTACGACCGCCGCCTCCTGAGCGAACGGATTGCCGCGCTGCGCGAGAATCTCCCGCGGCGCATTCACCTGAGCTACGCGGTCAAGGCCAACCCCATGCCGGCGGTTGTCCAGCATTTGGCGGGCTTGGTCGATGGCTTCGACGTCGCCTCCGCCGGTGAGATGAAGGTGGCCCTCGATTCGCCGGTAGCGCCCGCGGACGTGAGCTTCGCTGGGCCCGGAAAGACGCCGGCGGAGCTCGCCCAAGCGGTCGGCGCGGGGGTTCTCATCAACATGGAATCCGAGGCCGAGATGGAGACTATCGCCGGTATCGGCGCGCACCTGGGAATACGCCCGCGCGTCGCGGTCCGCATCAACCCGGACTTCGACCTCAAGGCCTCGGGGCTGCGCATGAGCGGTGGGGCAAAGGCCTTCGGTGTCGACGCCGAGCGCGTTCCGCAGATGCTTTCGCGCCTCGCCGAGCTCGACCTCGGCTTCGAGGGCTTCCACATCTTCAGCGGCTCGCAAAATCTGCGCCACGAGTTCCTCGAAGAGGCACAGGAGAAAACCGTCGATCTGGCGATCGAGCTAGCCGCCCACGCCCCGAGTCCGGTGACGACGTTGAATATCGGCGGCGGGCTCGGCATTCCCTACTTCCCGGGCGATCGCCCACTCGACCTTGCGGTGGTCGGCGCCAACCTGGAGCGCCTCATGCCTCGCCTGGAAGAGGCCCTGGGCGACGCTCGCATCGTGCTCGAGCTCGGCCGCTACATCGTCGGCGAAGCCGGCATCTATGTCGCTCGCGTGGTCGACCGCAAAGTCTCTCGCGACCACGTCTTCCTCATCACCGACGGCGGCCTGCACCACCACCTGACCGCGTCCGGCAACCTTGGCACCGTGATCCGGCGCAACTTCCCGATCGCGGTCGGCACCAAGATGGACATGGATTCGCGCGAGACGGTGAGCGTCGTCGGCTGCCTGTGCACCTCCTTCGATATTCTCGGCGACCTGATCGTCGTCTTTCAGTCGGGTGCCTACGGCTTGACCGCGAGCCCCAACGCCTTCCTCGGTCACCCCGCGCCGCCCGAGGTGCTGGTCTAACTCGCTTTCGCGCGCCGCGCCCAGAACGTGTACATGCCGGCGAAGGTCTCGGGGTAGCTCTCCTCATACTCGTGCCAATGTGCGAGCGAGGTGGCTCGCGGATCGTCCGGGAAGCGATCGCGGTAGCGCGTGTAAACCTGCGTATCCGACAGCTCGAAGCCGATGAACTCGAGGCCCAGCTGCTCGAGCGCAGTGGCGATCTCGGGCAGCGTAAAGCGCCGCTCGTGGACATGGAAGATCAGGTCGTGGCAGGCCGAGGTGGAGTAAAAGTCCGGCCTGCGCGCGACGGCACGCACGGGATGATCCTCGGGCAACGCCAAGATTTCCGCCCGGGCGCGCCTGATGCCGTCGGGCGTCGCCGGATAGCCGGCCGCGGCCACCCATTGCTGGGCAGCCACGGGCGTTTGGCGCGCCGTCTCGCTGTAGAGGCCGATCTTCATTAGCCCCTCTGCCCTGAGGCAGCCAACCAGCACGCGCCAGCCTTCGAGTGGGTCGGCCATATGGTGCAGGACGCCGGCGCATTCGACGATGTCGAAGTCGCGGCCGAGCTGGTCGAGGTCGAGGATGTCGGCGTGTAGGAGCTCGACGCTGTCGGCGCCGAGCTCGTCCGCCTTGCGGCGCGCGTAGGCCAGGCTCGCGCGGCTGAGATCGACGGCGAGAACGCGGGCGCTGGCGAACCGCCGGGCGCTGCTGATCGCGTGTTTGCCCGTTCCGCAGCCGGCCACGAGAATATCCGGCTGCTGCGGAGACGCCATGGTGCCGGCGGCGAGATGCGGGAAGATCTGCTTCATCACCGCCGCGACCGGCCTCGGCTGGTTCTCGTGCACGCTCGTCCAGCGCGGATAGGGACTCTCCTCGTATTGAGCGCGAACCCGACGCGAGGTGTCGTCGCGGATCGGGGCGAGCGAATCGATGCCCGTGGCGAGGCCCCGTTCGACGAGCGCTTCGCCGATCTGCACCTCGATAAGCGCGCGAAACGCGGCGTCGCGGTCGGCGTGCCCCATGGCGTCCAAGGCACCCGCGTTGTCGAGTTCCGACAAAGGCCGGTAGCTGGCGATCACGGCGAGCCCCAACCGGTCCTCGTCGTCGAGCACGGCGGGTGCGGAGGAGGCGGCGACAAGCTGGTCGACCCGCTCGCCCTCGGCGTGCGAACAGGCAAACACGTACTCGTTGACGTAGCACTGCCGCGAGAGCGCGTAGACGAAGGCCCGGCGCGACTCGGGGAAGACCCCAGCCAGTGCATGCTCGCAGGCGAGGTCGAGAAGGACGCGCCGCACCGCGGTGAGCGCCGTCTCGACGACCGGATCCTGCAGGATCACGCGATTCATCAAGGCGATTAGAAGCGGATCGCCAAGATTGGGGAGCGCCTCGCGCGCACGGATCGCAACCTCGAGCGCGCCGTTCGCGCGCGCCCATTCCTCGAGGGCGCGAAACGACGGCGACGCGCGCACCAGGTCGAGGCCGGCCGGGGCCAGGCTCTGATGGTCGATCCCGTCTCGGGAGAGGCACCTCACGACATCTGTCGCGGCGTCACGATCGAAGCCCGAGAACGACAATTGGCGCAGGCCCTCGGCGAAATTGATCCAGAAACTGTTCCGCTCTGGCTCCAGGGTGATGGCTTTTCGCGTTGCCGCGAGCGCGTCGGCCGCCGCGCCCTGGCGCTTCAGCACGATGCCCAGGTTGCTCCAATAATTGGCGTGCTCCGGCGCGAGCTCGATGGCATGGCGGATCCGGCGTTCCGCGCGATCGATGTCGCCGAGCTGGAGGTCCGTCATACCCAGCAGATGGTGGGCATCGGCATTGTCGGGCTCACGGCCGAGAATACGGCGATAGAGCTGCTCTGCCCCGCGTATGTCGCCGGCCTGGTGCCGACCGATCGCCTCTCGCAGCGCCCCCTCGAGCCCCGGAGCGTGGCCGGTGTGCTTGACCTGCTTCGCGCGGCGGCGCCTTTCGGCTCTGTTCATCGGGTCGGCGATGTTTTTTTGGCGGCAGAGCGCCGGGGGGCGGCAAAGCAAGGATACCCGTGGACCGTGAGCCGCGACAACGGCGCCGTGCGCGGAACCTGTCGGCGGCGCCATTGTGACGGATTGACTTTCCCGCGCCCGCCGCGGCGGGTAAAGGAGGCGCCGAGCGACGCGACGGGGGCCGGGCGGCGCTCGCGTGACCAGTCTCGCCAATCGTGCAATGCCGGCGGGCTTCTTGCTATAACTCGCGGCGGCCGTGGCACGACCCCTGCGGTGCCCCGGTTGGCTGGGTGCGCGCGACTGCTCTTCTAACGGCGAGGGAACGAAAGTAGGCGCATGACGGTCATAGACGACATCAAGATCGTTCTTCGCGACGCGCTGATGCTGGGCGACCGGGCACAGGAATTCGATGCCTCGACACCACTCTTCGGCAGCCTGCCCGAGTTCGATTCCATGGCCGTCGTGACCGTGATCACCGCGATCGAGGAGCAATTCGACTTCATCGTCGACGACGACGAGATCACGGCCGAGGCGTTCGAGACCGTCGGCAGCCTGTCGAGTTTCGTCGAGCAAAAGCTGGCCTCGTGAGCGCATTGGCGCACACCTGCTTCACGCCCTTTTTCATCGACGGTCCGGCGGGACCGCTGTTCAGCATTTATCATGGGCCGCACTCGGGGGTCGCCGACGCCGGCGATCTCATCTTCGTCGCGCCATTTGCCGAGGAGCTCAACCGGTCGCGTCGCATGGCGGCGCTGCAGGCGCGGGCCCTGGCCGCTGCTGGCGTCGGCGTCCTGCTGCTCGACCTCTTTGGCACCGGCGATAGTGGCGGCGACTTCCGCGACGCCCGCTGGGAGATCTGGCGCGAAGACGTGATAGCGGCGGCAGACTGGCTGGCCGCGCAAGGCCGTCGCCGGGTTGGCCTGTGGGGCTTGCGGCTCGGTAGCCTGCTCGCTCTGGAGGTTGCGGCCGAGCGCATCGAGCGCTTTGATCGCATCGTCCTGTGGCAACCGGTCGTAAGCGGCGAGACCATGTTCACCCAGTTCTTGCGCATGCGTGTCGCCGCCGGCATGGGCGGTGACGGCGAGGGCGAAACGACCAAGGGCCTGCGTGAGGTGCTGGCGGCGGGCAGCGCCATAGAAGTTGCGGGCTACGAGGTCGACCCCGCGCTTGCAGTCGCCATCGACGCCGCGCGAATCGATCGAATCGCGCCGTTCTCCGCCCCCGGGCTAGACTGGCTGGAACTCGTCGCCGAACCTGACCGCCCGCTCGCGCCGGCCAACCGCCGCGCGATCGAACGGTGGCGCGAGGGCGGCGGCCGCGCGGCTCCGGCATCGGTGGTCGGCGATCCCTTCTGGACCTTGCAGGACTTCACTTTGTCCGAACCCATCGTCGCGCCCGAGCTCATCGCCGCCACGGTGCGCTTGTTCGACCGCGAGGCGGCGTGACGAACGAGGTCCCCGTATGCGTGGAGTGCGCCGGCGACGCCCTGCTCGGCATCGTGCACAAGCCGGCGCGGCCGAATCGGCGCGGCCTCGTGATCGTGGTTGGCGGCCCCCAGTACCGCGTGGGCAGCCACCGCCAGTTCCTCATGCTCGCCCGCGGCCTGGCCGAGGCCGGCATCAGCCGTGATGCGCTTCGACTACCGCGGCATGGCCGACAGCGACGGCGCCTTCCGCGGCTTCGAGGACATCGGCGCCGATGTCGCCGCCGCCATCGATGTCTTCACCGAGACCGTGCCCGAGATCGAGGAGGTCGCGCTGTGGGGCCTGTGCGACGCCGCCTCGGCGATCCTTTTCTACGCCCACACCGACCCCCGCGTGACCGGCATCGTGGCACTCAATCCGTGGGCCCGGACCGAGGCCGGCATCGCCCGCACTTACCTCCGTCACTACTACCTACGCCGCCTCACCGAGCGTGCCCTCTGGCGCAAGGTGTGGCGCGGCGAGTTCGAGGCCGCCTCGGCGCTGCGCTCCTTGCTCGCCAACGCCCGGCGTGCCCTGGGCGCGGGGCACCGGGACGAACGGGTACCGGCGGAGGCCGCGATGGCCGCAGCGCCGGCGGCACCGTTGCCCGAGCGCATGGCGGCCGGCCTCGTGCGCTTTCGTGGTCAGGTCCTGATCGTCCTGAGCGGCAGCGACCTTACGGCGCACGAGTTCGAGGACACGGCCGCGGCGTCGCGGGCTTGGCGGCGCCTGCTCGCCGCCAAGCGGGTGACGCGCCATCGCCTCACCGACGCCGACCATACGTTTTCACGGCGCGCCTGGCGCGATCAGGTCTCGGCATGGACACGCGAGTGGATGGTCTCGTGGTAGGGCCCGCACGCGCGCCCGCCGAAAGCTGCAACCCCTCATGAGCGGCCTGTGCGGCTGGCTGGGGGCCGAGTGGGGCGGGCGCGACCCCGAGGAAGCGATGGCCGCCATGGCGTCCGGCTTGGCGGTCGAAGCGGGCACCACCGCCTGGTCCGACACGGCGCCCGAGCGCGGCCTGTATGCCGCGGGCCCGCCGTCCGCGTGCCATGTCCATGCCGACGGCGCGGTACTCGCCGCCATCGTCGGGCAGCCACGCTGGCTCGACTCCGACCTCGTCGACCTCGCGGCACGCGAGGGTCATGCCAAGTCGCTTGCCCTGGCCTATGAGCAGCATGGCCGAAGGTTGTTCACCGCACTCCGCGGCAGCTGGGCGCTCGCGGTCATCGACGCGGGCCGGGGGCGGCTGCTCGCCGCCGTCGACCGCCTTGCCGTCCACCGCCTATGCTACGCTACTCCGCCACGCGGGGTCGTCCTCGGCACCACCGTCGATGCCGTCGCCGTGCACCCGTCCATCGACACTAGCATCGACCCTCAGGCGATCTTCGATTACCTCTTCTTCGAGTACATACCGGCGCCGGCCACCATCTATGGCGAGATCCGCAAGCTCCTTCCGGGTCAGTGCCTGTGGTATGAAAACGGGGCGGCAAGGCTCGACTTCTACTGGCGCATGCCCTACGTCGACAGGACGCCACGCGGCAGCGGCGGCGATATCGACACCCTGGCCGCCGACGTGCGCGAGGCGCTCGACGGGGCCATGGACCGGGCGCTCGACGGTGCCGATCCATCTCAGGTGGGAACCTTCCTCAGCGGCGGCGTCGACAGCTCGACCCTCACCGGGCTGCTGGCCAAGCGCGCCCCCGGCCAGGTGCACGCTTACAGCATCGGCTTCGACGCAGCCGGATATGACGAGCTCGAGTTCGCGCGCACGGCGGCGCGGCATTTCAAGGTCGACCTGCACGAATATTACGTCACCCCGGAAGACGTGATCAGCTTCGTGCCAACCATGGCTCGCATCTACGACGAGCCTTACGGCAACAGCTCGGCCGTACCAGCCTACTACTGCGCGAAGATGGCTCAGGAGCGGGGCACCCGTATGCTGCTCGCCGGCGACGGCGGCGATGAGTTGTTCGCCGGCAACGAGCGCTACGTCCGCCAGCGCTTCTTCGACGCCTATGACGTGCTGCCACACGCGCTCCGGGCCTCGTTCATCGAACCTGTCATCGAGCGCTGGCCCGGCGGCGCGGCCCTATACCCGGTGCGCAAGGCGCGCAGCTACATCAAGCAGGCCAACACGCCGCTGCCCGACCGCCTGCATTACTACAACTACTTCGGCACTATCACCGCCGCGCAGTGCTTCGCGCCCGGCGTTGGCGCGGACATCGACGCCCGTCATCCCCTTACGACCATGCGCGAGCACTACCGCGACAACCCGTCGCGCTCGCCTCTCCAGCGCATGATGAACCTCGATCTCAGAATGACGATCGCCGACGACGACCTGCGCAAGGTCGGGGGCACGGCGCGGTCCGCCGGCATCGACGTACGCTTCCCGCTGCTCGACGACGATGTCGTCGAGCTGGCGGCGCGTGTGCCGCCCAAGCTACAGGTCAGGTGGTTCAGGCTGCGTCACTTCTTCAAGTACGCGATGCGCGACTTCCTGCCCAAGTCAACTCTGACCAAGAGCAAGCACGGATTTGGGCTGCCGTTCGGCCTCTGGCTCAAGAGCAGCCGCCCCTTGCAGGAGCTGACCTACGACTGCATCGGCGCGTTGGGACGCCGCGATCTGTTCCTCCCGGAATTTCTCGAGTCCGCGGTCGCGGCCCACAAGGGCGGCCACCCGTCCTATCACGGCGAGCTCGTTTGGGCCTTGATGATGCTCGAAATGTGGCTTCAGAACCACGCATCGGGTGCCTTTGCCCGCGCCGAGGCGGTGCCCGATATCGGTCATCGGTCGGTCGGATGAGCGCCACCATGTTGCGCGAGGATCCGCGCGACCTCATCGAACGGCCACGCGAGTCGGCGCCTCTGCTCCTCGTCATCATCGATACCGAGGAGGAGTTCGATTGGAACCGGCCGTTGTCGCGCGACAACACCTCGGTGACCTCGATTGCGGCCCAGCCGCGCGCTCACGACCTTTTCGCCAAATACGGCATCGTGCCGACCTATGTCATCGACTACCCCGTGGCGACGAGCGATTTGGCCATCCGAACGCTCGGCGAGCTGGCCGCCGGCGGGGCTTGCGAAATCGGCGCCCATCTCCACCCCTGGGTGAACCCGCCGGACACCGAGGATGTCACCCCCCACAACTCCTACCCGGGCAATCTGCCGGCAGCGCTGGAGCGCGAAAAGCTCGCGCACCTAACCTCGGCCATCGTCGACAATTACGGGCTGCGGCCGACGGTCTACAAGGCCGGCCGCTACGGCGTCGGCCCTCATACCGCCGAGATCCTGGCAGACCTCGGCTATACCGTCGATGTCAGCGTCGTGCCGTATACGAGCTTCACCGACGACGGCGGGCCCGACTTCCGGAGCGTGGGCTTCCTTCCCTACTGGTGCGACGGACCCGGCGGACTTCTGGAGATTCCGTTGACCTGCGGCTTCCATGGCTTGTTTTCGGCGTGGGGCCGGCGCCAGCGCGCGATCGCGCCGACGAAGTTAAGGAAATTGTCGAACAGCTCAAACAGCAGGGCCGCCACGAGCACGCCAACCACGCTCGCTTCCACCGGCCGTGGGGATATTTCGAAACCATCGACAGCGGCGCACGGTTTCAAGTCAAACATCTGATGGTCAAGCCGGGCGGCCGGCTCAGCCTGCAGATGCACCATCCTTGGCTATCCGGTTTACATCCACACCCACTAGGGCTAGAATGGGCGCAAACCGGATATAGGGGAGCGCGCCATGGATGTTCTCGACCGCGCCGATCTCCCATTCCCGCATTCGCTACCCGAGTTCCAGCGACTTTTCCCCGATGATGCGGCCTGCGCCGCCTACCTGGAGAAAGCCCACTGGGGAGACGGCTTTGCCTGCCCGCACTGCGGCACGGCGGGAGAGCCGTTCCACTTTGAAAACCGCCCTGGCGTCCTGCGCTGCCGCAAGTGCCGCCAGAACACCGGGCTGACCCCTGGGAGGTGGATCCGGGGCAGCCCCACTTTCGCGGCACCTCGCTGAGGACCCGATTCCGGCACTACACCAACCTGGACCGTATGGAAGGGCGGCTACGCGCCGCCCTCACCGATTTCGCTTGGGACCGGGTGGATCGCGTCTTTCTTCCCGCCGCGGCGGTCGCAGCGTGAGCGCCCTCGCGAACGGCGAACTAACGATCGCCGAACTCGATGGCGGCCAGGGCAGCCAGGGCGACCGCTGGGACGCATTCGTCAACCAATGCCCCGATGCGACGTTCTTTCATCGCGCCGGCTGGAAGCGCGTGATCGAGCGCAGCTTCGGCCATGGCTGCCATTTCCTCTATGCCGAATCGGAGGGAGCCGTCCGAGGCGTCCTTCCGCTCGTTCACGTTAAGAGTCGGTTGTTCGGCAACGCATTGGTGTCCACGGCGTTTTGCGTCTATGGCGGCCCCGCGGCACTCGACGAACGCGCCCGTGGCGCGCTCGACGCCGCCGCCGTCGAACTCGCGAGGTCGCTCGGCGTGGATCACTTGGAGTACCACTTACAGGCGCCCCGACACCCCGACTGGGCCTGCAATGACGAATTCTACGTCACCTTCCGCAAGCCCACCGATGCCGACCCACAGGCCAACCTCGCGGCCATTCCGCGCAAACAGCGAGCCATGGTGCGCAAGGGAATCAAACTGGGCCTGCGCGGCGACCTCGACGACGGCGTCGAACGCCTGCACCGGCTGTACGCCGAGAGCGTGCGCAATCTTGGCACTCCGGTCTACGCGATAAAGTACTTTTGCGCGTTGCGGGAGGTCTTCGCCGAGGACTGCGACGTGCTGACCGTAGCCCACGACGGGCACACGGTCAGCAGCGTGATGAACTTCTACTTCCGCGACGAGGTGCTGCCCTACTATGGCGGTGGCTCGGCCTCTGCGCGGGCCATGGCCGCGAACGACTTCATGTACTGGGAAGTGATGCGCCGGGCCTGCGAGCGCGGATACCGGATGTTCGATTTTGGCCGCAGTAAGCGCGGTACCGGATCGTTCGCGTTCAAGAAGAACTGGGGCTTCGAGCCGCGACCGCTCCACTACGAGTTCAAGCTATTGGGCCGGCAGGAGATGCCGAACGTGAACCCGCTCAATCCCAAGTACCAGCCCCTGGTGGCGATTTGGAAGCGGCTCCCGCTCCCGGCGGCCAATATGATAGGCCCCTACATCGCGAGGAGCCTCGGATGAGGCGACGCGCGAGTGAGTCGCTCGCGGTCGACGCGGCGCCCGAGATCGGCCGCGCCGGGAGTGGTGCGCAGGGGCCGGATCCGGTGTGCCAGGAGCGCGCGGGTGTTGTCCAGCTGGCGCGGGGGGGGGGCCGGGCGCAAGGCAGCGAAGCGACGGGCGCAGACCGCGCGGCGCCACGTTGGCTCTTGCCGGCGGCCATCGCCGGTGTCGGCGCCGCCGCGTTGATCGCGCTGTCGCACAAGCTCGCCGGCGACTGCAAGGGCAGGGTCGTGTCGGACAAGGAAGCCGGCCACGATCAGGAAGCGCCGCATCAGCCGCATCCAGAAGGCCCTCAAGGGCGGGCCGCCACCGGTAGCGCCGGGAAAGAAGCTGGCGAGCATCGGTACCGGCTTCTTCGTCGCGCCGGACGGCCATATCGTCACCAACAACCACGTCATCGACGGCTGCGAGATCATCTCCGCCACGGCGGCCCATTGCCACGGCCGATCTCATCGACACAGATGTGCGCAACGACCTCGCGCTGCTGCGGACAAAACTGCCACCGCCGGCAACGGCGACGTTTCGTAGTCCCGCCGACCTCGATTCGGGCCGGCCGGTCGCCGTGATCGGCTATCCGACCCAGGGGATGGCGCCGCTGAAGCCGTTCTTACCGCCGGGTTCACGACCGATTCCGATGGTGGGATCTCCAACATTCCGCCGACCCTTTTCCAGATCAAGGCCAAGGTGCGCCCCGGGAACAGCGGCGGCCCCGTTCTCAACGACAGTGGCCACGTGATTGGCGTCATCTTCGCCAAGATCGACACGCCGGGATTCTTCCAGAACACCGGCAAGGTCGTGCGCGATATCGGGTTCGTGGTCCGAAACCCGATCCTATTCCGGATGCTCGACCGCCACGACGTGACCTATCAGACGGCCGCCACTGGATCGGCCGTACCCCAAGACCGGCTGCTCGACCTGTCGCGGCCCTTCGTCGCCCGCATCGGCTGCTGGAAGTAGGCTCGCGTCAAGCGCCCAGCGAGCCGGAGCCGTCCGCGTCGGCGGCGCCGCCGGCAAGGCTGCGCGCGAGTTCGCGGGTCGACGTAGCATCGAGGTTGAGCGTAAGCGCCTCGGTCGATGTTTCGGCGTCCCCCCCGAGCGACGCCCCGGCAAGGGCGCGAAACTTGGCGAGCAGCGCCGCGTCGCGGCCCGCGTTCGTGCTCGACCCCGACGGGCTGGCGATGTCCGCGCGCTCAAACCCACCCGCCGCGTCCTCGATTTCGACCCACCCGGAGAAGCGCTCGGGATAGACCCGATCGAGCTCTGAATCCGGCACCAGCTCGATGCGCCGGGCGAGCTCCACGATCTCCGTGTCCGCGAGCTTTTGCGGCGCGAACTGTGGCGGCAGCACGGCCCCATCGACGAGCGCCGCGGCAACGCAGTAGCGGGCGCTCATCTGCCCGTTGAGCTCGGTGCCGGGGTTGTAGTCGAAGCCGCACTGCAGGTCGACGAGGTGGCTCATGCCGGCGCGCACGCGGCGCCCCGCCGCCGGCGGTCCGCCGTTCCGCGCACGCAACTGAAGCGCCGCGTCGACGTAGGCGTGGAGACTGCCGCAGCACGCGTGCGGCTTGAACACGGTGTCGTCGAGGTGGAAGTGCACGCCGAGGCCGTCGAGCAAGCGATCGGGGCGAATGTTGTCGGAGAAGGCCTGGAGGTAGCCGCCATCCTCGGCCTCATAGACCTGTGTCGGACCGGTAATGCCCAGGGCGGCGAACTCGGCGGCGAGCACGCCGGACTGCGCCGCGAGCCCCGCGTGCAGGCGCTTGCTCATGGCGCCATCGGCAATGAAGGCGAAGAGACCCGCTCCCTGGCTACCCCCCAGTCCGAGCGCCCAGGCCGTGGCCCTGGCATCGAGGCCGAGCAGCACGGCGCCCGCGGCGGCCGCGCCGAGCGGCCCGGTGATGCCGGTGAGGTGCCAGCCACGCAGCCGTGCAGCCCCGGGGTTGAGCGCAAGACTGGTACGGATCATGACCTCGTACCCCGCCGCGATAGCCGTTTCGAGGGCGGCGCCGGATGCATCGACCGCCTCGCCGAGCGCGATCGCCGCGGGCACCACCACGGCTCCCGGATGTATCTTGGACTTGTGGAAGTCGTCGAGCTCGAAGGCGTGGGCGGCGGTCCCGTTGACGAGCGCGGCATCGCTCGGCCGCAAATCGGGCGGCGCCTCGCCCCAGGCCGACGCCGGTGCGCCCTCGCCCGGCCGTACGGCGCCGCGCGCGGCCCAACCCCGCACCGCCTGCGCCCACGGCCGATTCCGGCCGTAGAGGGCGGCGCCCAGCGTGTCGAGAATGAAAAGCCGCACCGCATGGCGCGTGGTCGCCGGGAGTTCGCCCGGCGCGAGGCCCGAGACCCACTCGGCGAGTGGCTCGGTAAGCCGTGTCGCCGCGGCGCCGGTGCGATCGATAGCGGTTGCCTGCGTCATGGCGATCCTCCGTGTTCTTGAAGGGCGCAGTGTATACCGCTGGGCGCCATCGGCAAAAGCCGGGGGCACTGTCGCCCCTGCCTTGGCAGGTTAGCTATGGTCGAGGTGGCGGCGGATCTTTTCCGCGATCTTCGGAGCCTGCGCGTGGGCGGTGAAGTGCGTGAGGTACTGGCCTTCCGGGCCCATCAGGTAGACGACGGCGGTGTGGTCCATCTGGTAGTCCTCGCCCTCGAGCGGCACCTTGGCGTAGTAGACGCGATAGGCCTCGGCCGCGCGGTCGACCTCGGCCGGGCTCCCGGTAAGGCCGAGCAACCGTGGATGGAAATTCTCGACGTAAGCCGCCAACGCCTCCACCGTATCGCGCGCGGGATCGACGGTGATGAACAGCGGCTGCACGCGACTCTCCAACTCGCCAAGAAGATCGAGGGCACCAGTGATCTCGGTGAGCGTCGTTGGGCACACGTCGGTGCACGAGGCGAAACCGAAAAACACGAGCGTGTGGGTGCCGCGGAAGTCGGCATCGGTCACGACACGCCCGGTATGATCGACAAGCGAGAAGGGCCCGCCCACGAGGGCGGCCTGCGTCGCCTGCCGGTGCTCGTGGTCTTGCGACGGGGCGCCGGGCACGACTAGCCAAAGGGCGGCGGCGAGGAGGACGCCGACGCCCACGACGATGGCTACCAGAATACTTCGGTGAGACAGGGTGATGCTCCGCGGCCGCGAGTTCGCGGAGCCTAGCACTGCGGCGGAGGAGTCGTGAAGGGGCGGCGCGCGCCGCCTGCGATGGCTGCTAGCGTCGGGCCATCGCACGGCGCGGCCGGCGACGCCACATCATGGCGAAGGCACCCAAGCCAAAGCCCAACAACAGGATGGCGGCGGGCTCAGGGGCGGCCACATGGTCCCAGCCGATCACGTCCAGCGCGCGAATGTCGGACGCCTTGATCGGGAAGACCTGGCTCGTCGCCAGGGTCGGATCCATCACCCCGATGAGAGTGCCGGTGATGCCGTTGTCCCTCCAGTGGCTCGCCTGCCGGCCGTCGCCCTGGCTAACCCCTGTCGACATCAGAAACTCGGCGGACAGGTCGTCAAAAAACGCCCGCCTGTCGAGACCCACGCCGGGAACCAGATTGCGCCCAAAGTTGGTGAAGTTCGTGAGTGTCGACGGGTTTTCAAATCCATCCGCATCGAAGCCGAAGCGGAACAGATCGAGAGCTCGAGGATTCACGTTTTCGATCAAGTTCTGGTCCACTAGGGAATCTATGCGGTCGACGATCGACAGGAAGCCGAGCGCATGGCCGACCTCGTGCGCGGCCACGGTCGTGAAATCGAGCAATCCGGCGCCGACCCCGTCGCTGTTATCGAAATCGAAGGCGAAATTGCTGTTGAAGGTGATGGTGGCGTCGAGGGGAGTGAACGGAAAGGCGTCGAGGCCCGAGAAGCCCATCGCCTTCAGGTTTGCCTTGCTAGCACCCAGACTGCCCGAAAGACCGAAGCCGGTGGGCACGAAGGCGCTAAATTGTCCGGAGGTGGGGAGAGAGGCGACGACACCGTCGTCAGGCTCAGCGGCCGCATCGGCGCGCATGGCGTCGGCGATGAGGTCGTAGGGCCCTACGAGGACGACCGAGCTCGCTGTGCCGATGACGCTGGGGCTCAGCGGCGCCAAGTTGGCATCGATGTTTACGGTAACGGGATGGGTGAAGATATCCTCCCACAGCCCTGCGGCGTCGTTGAAGGCCGTCAGCGCCGTACCCGTAAGCCCGGCCCCAGGATTGATGTTGATGATCAAGGCCTCGGCCGGGCCGCTCGCCGCCAGTGCGAGCAACGCCGCGCCGCCCACCAACAGTCTCCGGGGCGCGCAAAAAGCGGACGCCAGGGCGGCGGCACCCGATAATCCCGTCCTTGACATCAACCTGACCGCTCCAAGCCGCGTTTCGAGGCACCGGGACCCACTCATCGCGCGGCCCCGCCGTGAAAACGTTAGCAAGAACCAAGCCAGGTTTCTTTTGTCTGTTTTTTCAATGAGTTACGAGACGCTCATGGTTAACGCCTTGCCTATCCGGGTTACACCCACACCCACTAGGGCTAGAATGGGCGCAACCCGGATATAGGGGAGCGCGCCATGGATGTTCTCGACCGCGCCGATCTCCCATTCCCGCATTCGCTACCCGAGTTCCAGCGACTTTTCCCCGATGATGCGGCCTGCGCCGCCTACCTGGAGAAAGCCCGCTGGGGAGACGGCTTTGCCTGCCCGCACTGCGGCACGGCGGGAGAGCCGTTCCACTTTGAAAACCGCCCTGGCGTCCTGCGCTGCCGCAAGTGCCGCCAGAACACCGGGCTGACGGTGGGAACAGTGATGGAGCGTAGCCACACTCCGCTGAACGTCTGGTTCTGGGCCGCTTATCTGGTCGCCAGTCAGACGCCCGGCATGTCCGCCGTGCAGTTTCAGCGGCAACTTGGTCTTTCGCGCTACGAGACGGCCTTTCAAATTCTCCACAAGCTCCGCTCGGGCATGGTGCGGCCCAACCAAGACAGGATCGGTGGACAGCCCAAGAACCATGTTGAGGTGGACGAAACCTGGGTTGGCGGGCGAACGCGTGGGGAAGGCCGTGGTGTTCACCACAAGGTTCCCGTCTCCTGTGCCATCGAGGTGCGTCATCGAAAGCCGGGCACCAAGCTCGACAACCGGAAAGACGGACGCTATGCCGGACGCGTTCGGCTCGCCGTCGTGCTCGACCGTAGCGCCGAGTCGCTCTGTGGGTTCGTCGAGAGCACCGTCGCGCCGCGATCGCTGATCGTTACTGACGATTGGAGCGGCTATGCTGGCCTCGGGAAGCGCGGCTATGAGCACTTCGCTGTTGCCGAGTGTGGTGATCCAGAGGTTGCCGAGCAATACCTGCCGATCATCCATCTGGTTTTCGCCAACCTGAAGACGTGGCTGATCGGTATCCACCACGGCGTTAGCCACCAGCACCTACAAGCCTACCTCAACGAGTTCACCTTCCGCTTCAACAGGCGGTTCTACCCGTTCAACGCCTTCCGCTCATTGCTCGGCATCGCGGGCGACACCTCTGCTCCAACCTATGCCGAGCTTTACTCGGGAGAGTGGCGGCACCCTACATGTAGCGGTCATGGGCGTTAACCGGATAGGCAAGGTTAACGCATCGTAAAGATGTAAAGAATCCAGACAGTCATAGCCTGGGAACCGCGGAATTCAGCGTTTTTACTACTGTAAAGCACGCCGACACTTGGCTGCCCCGGCCGGGTTTCCTCCGGCAGCGTTGCGGTGCGGCCGCCGCTCGCCCTAGAATTGGGCGACAGGTAGCCAAGCGCGGAGAACATCATGGCGCTCGATCACGATAACGAGCAGCACGACCTCCGGCCGGAACTCGCGCGCACCCGCGGACCGTTGCCACGTGCGCGCCACATGCCGGGCACCATTTACGCCTCACCAGACATCCTGGCGCAGGAGAAGCACAGAATCTTCCTGACCGACTGGCTCTGCGTCGGCCGCGTCGAGGAGATCGAGAACCCGGGCGACTACCTCACGCTCAGCGTGCTCGACGAGCCCCTGATCGTCGCCCGGGACGGTGGCGGCGCGATCGGCGCCTTCGCCAACGTGTGCCGCCATCGCGGCGTCGCCGTTGCCCAGGGCCGCGGCAATACTGCCAGCTTCCGCTGCCCCTACCACGGCTGGACCTACGACCTCACCGGTCGGCTGATGGGGGCCCCGCAGATGACCGGGGCCGAGGGTTTCGATGCTACGCGCTGCTCGCTCCCACGCCTGCGGTGCGATACCTGGGGCGGCTGGATATTCGTCGCCTTCAACGAGCAAGTGCCGCCGCTCTCGGCGTTCCTCGCCGACTATGCAGCGGCATTCGACTACCTACGCCAGGAGGATTGCCGCCTCGCCTACACGATCGACATCGAGCTCGACTGCAATTGGAAGCTAGCGGTCGAGAACTTGCTCGACATCTATCACGGCGCCGCGCTCCATTCGACCACGCTCGGCGCGTACGCCGCTGCCGACCGCCACAACTACAACCTGTTCGCCAACGGCGGCTACAGCATGGTCTATGACGGTGCGCCGATGTCGCCCGATGGCCGCTCGCCGCTCGGCCACATGCCGTGGATGAGGGACAAGCCGGAGAGCTTCATCACGACGGGGCACCTGGCGCCCAACGTGCACATGTTCGGCTACTGCGACACGTTCAACGTCATCGTAGTGTGGCCGCTTTCCGTCACCCGGAGCCGGCTCATCACCTACGCCCTGTTCGCTCCGGAGTCCCTCGCGCGCCCCGACTTCGCCGACAAGGCGCAGATCTACCGCGACTACATGACCGAGGTGCTGGAGGAGGACCGCTACATGGTTATCTCGCTGCAGGGCGCCATGACCTCGCGCCGCTTCCGGCCCGGCCCGATGGCGCGCATGGAGGGGTGCATCCACAACGCCATCAACCACTACCTCGACCGCATGTTCCCCACGTCCTGACACGCGCCGCGCGCGGAAGGCCCTATGTACATTCACGTCGTCATGCTGCGTTTCGACGACACCGTCGATCAGGCCTATCACCAGCGACTGCACGACTTCGCCGATGCGTTCCGCGCGCTCCCGGGCGTGGTCAGCTACGACTATTGCGAGAACGTGGTCGATCAGGCGGGCGCCTACAGCCACGCCATCGTCGGCGTGTTCGACGCGGTCGAGAGCTACATGAACTACGTCGAGACGCCGCTCCACGACGAGATCAAGGCGTTTTCGATGGACAAGGTCACCGACATCTCGATCAACGACTTCGACACCGAGGCGCGGCCCGTCGGCAGCGCGGCGGCGCGCGAGCGCCACGCCACCCTAAGGGTAGCGCTCGCCGGGCTCAGCGACACCGTCTACGCCGAGTTGTGGCCGCAGGGGGCGGGCGGCTAGCGAGCCGCCTGCCTGAGGGGCATGGCCGTCACCGGCTTATCCTCCAGACAGGGATCGTCATCCGCCGTCATTCGCGCTGCCAGGCGGCCATACCAAGCGGCCGCCGGGTAGGCGCTCATGCCGTGCAGGATCACGCTGGCGAGCACGGTCACGGTCACCGTGTTGACGATGGTCCCGGCGCCGAGCAAGGAGGCCTCGCTCAGCACTAGTATCACGAAGAGGATGGACGCGATCCCGCGCGGGCCGAACCAGCCGAGAAACAGGAAGCTCGGCCCCCTCAGTCCGGTCCCCTGAAGGCTCAGCCATACCGGCACCATGCGCACCACCGTGAGGCTGAGGAGGGCATAGAGGCCGATCCGCCAATCGAGAGCCGCCACCGCCGGGGGTACCATCACCGCGCCGAAGATGATGAAGGTGAGCATGGTGAGGAGCTGCCCCTCGGCCTCGCCGAACTCGTACAGGCTTTCGCAGATGTCGTCGGTGAAGTTGCCCAACATCAGCCCGGCGGTGAACGCCGCGATGAACCCGTTGCCGCCGACGAGCTCGGCCGCGGCCATGGCGAGGAGCGCCAGCCCCAGGGCCGAAAGCCGAAGGAAAGGCCCACTGATCCAGCGCCGCCGCGCCGCCGCCTCGATGAGCTTGCCGCCGGCGTAGCCGACCAAGATCCCGACGAGCGGCCCAAGCACAATCTGGAGGGCCGCGAACTGGATCCAGAACGCGGCCGATTTATCGGCCGCGTGGCCCATCATCCCGGCGAACGAGATCAGGATCAGGACGCACGGGAGCGCGATGCCGTCATTGAGGCCGCTCTCAACGTTTAGGGTCTGGCGGATGCGCAGCGGCACCCTCTCGTTGCTGACGACCGCCTGGCCCAGCGCGGCATCGGTGGGCGCCAGGATCGCCGCGAGCAGGGCGCCCCCGAGAAGCCCCAACCCCCCGAACAGCGGCAGCGCCAGCACCGCACCGGCGGCGATGGTCAGGGGCAGGCCGATCGCGAGCATGCGCAACGGCAGATCGTGCTCGCGCCTGAGCAGCCGCAGATCGATCCGCGAGGCGTCGGTGAAAAGAATGAGCGCAAGGGTGAGCTCGGCGAGCCCCTTGATGACGGGAAGCTCGGCATCGAGGTCGGCGAGCCCGAGCGCATGCGGCCCAACGAGGACGCCGAAAGCGACGAAAACGATGGGCCCGGTGAGGATCGTGGTCTGAAGGCGCCTCGAGACGAGGCCGTAGGCCAGGATGGCGAAGCCAACCGCTGCGAGGCCAATATGCTCCATGGGGGCTGCGCCCTAACCGGCACGGCCGCGGCCCCTATTTCAGGTTCTCGGCGAACAACTCGAGCGTGCGGCCCAGGGCCAGGGCGGCTGCGGCCTTATCGTAATATTCTGCCGCGTCGTCGTTGTTGAACGCGTGGTCGGCGTCGTAGACGTAGACGCCGATGTCGGGGCGCTGAACGCGTAGCGCCTCGGCCATGGCGACCGGGATCGACGTGTCCTTGGCGCCGAAGTGACAGATGGTCGCACACCGCGGCACCTCGGCCCCGAGGGTCGCGTCGATGCGGCCGTAGTAGCTCGACGCACAACCGAGATCGAGGCGACAGGCGGCCCACCACGACAAGGTGCCGCCATAGGAATAGCCGACCACACCGACCTCCCCGGCTCCGCCTAGATGGTCGGCCGCCGCCTTGATGTCGAGCAGCTCCTCCTCGACCCGGTCCGGGTGCAGGGCATTCATCAGGGCCACGCCCTTCTCGAACGCTCCCTCCTCATCGAGGTCGAGATCGACGCCGCGTTCGATGCGGTCGAACATGGCCGGCGCCACCGCGGTGTATCCGGCCGCCGCAAAGCGGTCGCAAACGTTGCGGATGTGCCGGTTGACGCCGAGGATCTCCATGATGACCACGACGCGGCCCTTGCTCGGCGCCGCTTTCGCCTCGTAGGCACCAAGCTCGTGCCCGTCGTCGGCCCGCACGCTGATCAACTCTCCCATTGCTCCCTCTCCTTGCCCGCAGGCTGTTGGGCGCGCCGCCTAGATACTCGCGCCGCCATCCACGACCAGAGTTGTACCGGTCACGTAGGAGGCCCGGGCGGAGGCGAGAAAGACCACCGCCTCGGCAACCTCTTCGATACGGCCGAAGCGCCGCAGGGCGGCGTTGCGGCGCACCGCCGCTGCCACCTCGGGCGTGAATTCGTTGTCGATGATGCGTTGACCGAGGCCAGCCTCGATCATGCCCGGCGCGACGCAGTTGGCGCGCACGCCGTAGCGCCCCTCTTCGCGGGCGATGCCCTGGACGAGCTGCTCGACCGCCGCCTTGGGCGCCGCCGAGAGGATGTCGCGCGGCGGGTAGCGGACATGGGCCATCGTGGTGATGGCGACAAGGGCCCCGCGACGCGCCCGCAAGCACGGCAGCGCCGCGTGAACGAGGTTGAAGAAGCCGTTGAGGTCCGCATCCACCGACTCGCGCCATTCCTTGGGCGTAACCTCGCTCACGTAGCGCTGGCGGATGTCGGGCCCAGCGGCATAGACGACGCTGTGGACGCCGCCAAAGCGCTCGACCATGTCGCTCAGAAACAGCCCCACCGCCGGCGAATCCTGAAGCTGCACTTGGCGAAGCTCGGCCTCGCGCCCCTGGGCGCGGACCATCGCCGCTCCCGTTTCCCCCGCCTCGCGGTTATGGTGATAGGTGAGCGCGACATCGCTGCCGCGGCGCGCAAGCAGATCGCAAACGGCTTGGCCCAGACCGCCGCTGCCGCCGGCCACGATCGCGGCGCCCTCGGGAAACTCGCGCTCCGCGCGATCGCGCGTCGATGGCGTGGCCAGCCCTTCCGTCATGGCGGCCGATCTCAACACGAACCAGGGGAGAAGGAAAGCGTGGCCGCGCGACAAGGTCCCGCGATGCGATATATATCTCGGGTATGCGGCAAGCGAGCCACCGCTTCAGCCGGCGCACGCCGGGACGCGGCCTGTTCGACATCACGGACGAGGTCGCCCGGTGGGTGAGCGCCCAGGGCATCGCCGAGGGCCTGCTCACCCTGTTCGTCCCGCACACGTCCGCCTCGCTGACGATCCAGGAGAATGCCGATCCCGACGTCGTCCGCGATCTCGACACCATTCTTCTCGCGGCTCGCGCCGGACGATGTCCGGCTCTATCGCCACACGGCAGAGGGCGCCGACGACATGCCGGCCCACATCCGCGCCGCGCTGACCGCGACGCAGCTCGCCGTCCCCCTTATCGGCGGCCGCCTCGCGCTCGGCACCTGGCAGGGAATCTACCTGTTCGAGCATCGCACCCGAGGCCACACCCGGGAGGTCGTCCTGCACTTGCTCGGCGACTAAGGGCGACCCTACGCCGCTGTGGCGGCCGCGATAGCACGCCAGACGCGCTCGGCGGTGGCCGGCATGTCGATGCGGGTAACGCCGACGGCGCTCAACGCATCGAGCAACGCGTTCATGACCGCCGGCGGCGCGCCCGTGGCGCCCGCCTCCCCGCACCCCTTTACGCCGAGCGGGTTGCTGGGGCAAAGAACCTCGTTGGCAGCGAAGGCGAGAGCCGGTATGTCGCTCGCGCGCGGCAAGGCGTAGTCCATGAACGAGCCGGTGAGGAGCTGGCCGGATTCGGCATCGAACGAGCACTCCTCGAACAGCGCCTGCCCGATCCCCTGTGCGGTGCCGCCCTGGACCTGGCCTTCGACGAGCAGTGGATTGAGCAGCTTGCCGAAATCGTCGACGACGCTGTAGCGAAGAATATCGACGCGACCGGTTTCCGGATCGACCTCGAGCTCGCAGATGTGGCAGCCGTTGGGGAAGGTGCGCCCGACCTCGGGCGCGAACGTGCCGACGCCCTCGAGCCCGTCGCTGCCGTTCGCCGCAACCTCGAAGAGGCCGACACGCCTGTCGGTCCCGGCGACGTGGAAGGCGGCCTCGGCGTAGTCGAGGTCGGCCGCCGCCGCCTCCAGCAGATCGGCCGCGACCGTCTTGCCGTTTTCGATCACCGCGTCGGCGGCGGCGAGGACGGCACCGCCGCCAAAGACGAGCGATCGCGAGCCCCCCGTCCCGCCACCGGTCGTGACCATGCCGGTGTCACCCTGGACCACCGTGATCGCGTTCCACGGAACACCGAGGCGCTCCTCGACGATCTGGGCAAACGCCGTCTCGTGGCCCTGGCCGCCGCTCATCTGGCCGCTGCGCACCGTGAGGGTGCCGGCGGAATCGACGCGGATGGTCGCCTGCTCGTCGGCCGAGGCGCCGCTCGATTCGAGATAGGAGGCGACGCCGATACCGCGCAGCTTGCCGCGTACGCGCGACTCCTCGCGGCGGTCGGCGAAGCCCGCCCAGTCAGCCAGCTCCTGCGCGTCGCCGAGATTGCGGGCGAACTCACCGCTGTCGAACGTGAAGGTCAACGGCGCCGCGTACGGCATGGCTTCGGGCGGGATGAAGTTGCGCCGGCGCAGCTCGGCGCGCTCGATGCCGACCTCGCGCGCCGCCGCGTCGATCAGGCGCTCGCGCACGTAGTTGGCCTCGGGCCGCCCGGCCCCGCGATAGGCGTCGACCGCGACCGTGTTGGTCAGCACGCCCTTGACCTCGGCGTACACCAGCGGCGTCCTGTAGGGCCCCGTTAGCAGCGCTTGCGCGCCCGTCAGGATAAAGGGCGTGAACTTCGAGACGTAGGCGCCCATGTTGCCGGTCACCGACGCCCGCATGGCCAGGAAATGCGCGTCGGCGTCGAGCGCGAGCTCGGCGTGGGTGACGTGATCGCGCCCCTGATTGTCGCTCAGAAAGGCCTCGCTGCGCTCCGCCATCCACCGGACCGGGCGCTCAAAGCGCCTGGCCGCCCAGGCGACGAGCGCATATTCGGGGTAGGTAAACGCCTTCATGCCGAAGGCGCCGCCGACATCCGGCGTGACGACGCGAATGGCCTCCGGCGGCAGGTTGAAGATCTGCTTGCAGAGATCGCCGCGGATCGCGTGGGCACCTTGCGAGGAGACGTAGAAGCAGAGCCGGCCGCCCGGCTCGGGCACGGCGATGGCGCCGCGCGGCTCGAGGCTG
This sequence comes from Alphaproteobacteria bacterium, assembly GCA_965261735.1. GTDB lineage: Bacteria > Pseudomonadota > Alphaproteobacteria > SHVV01 > SHVV01. Next base: position 1,050,235 of record OZ253470.1, on the reverse strand, counting down.
TTGGCCACGACCCGGTTGTTGATGATGTCGATGGCGGCGATGTGGGCGGCACCGGCGAACGCGGCATCGGTTGCGGCGCGATCGCCGCTCTCCCAGTCGAAGCAGACATTCCGGGGCGCTTCCGCCCATAGCTCGGGTGCTCCCGGCGCCTGCGCTTTGATCGGATCGACGACGGCCGGCAACACGGCGTAGTCGACGACGATGAGTTCGGCAGCGTCCTTAGCTGAAGCCAGGTCCTCGGCGACGACCATCGCCACGGGGTCACCGACATGGCGCACGCGATCGACGGCCAGCGGCCAGCGCGGCGGATCGGCCCGCGGGCTGCCGTCCTTGCTGGTGATCTTGATCGGGCTAAAGAGCGCGCCGAGGCCGGCGGCGGCATAGTCGGCCGCGGTCAGCACGCCAACGACGTGGGGCGCAGCGAGCGCCGCCTGAACGTCGATTCCCGTGATCTCGGCGTGCGCGTAGGGCGAGCGCAGAAGGTACGCCGCAGCTTGGCCGGGCACGTCGATGTCATCGAGGAATCGGCCCTGGCCGACGATCAGGCGATCATCCTCGCGGCGGCGTACCGGCTGCCCGATACCGAACTGTCCCAACGCCCCCTCCCGTGAAGTCGCGGTGCGGCTCGTATCCTGACCCGCGGCGGCAGCGCCTGGCAAGGGCGCGCTCGGTGGTGGCGAGCCGTCCTCGTTTACGGTGCGGAAGGATCGACACTACACTCTAGGCGGGAACGCGGGATCGCGCCCGCTCCTCGGGGACCGTGCCGCCGCGGCCCCCGTCAAAAGGAGATCGAGTGATAAGAAACGCCGAGCACGGTGTGCTCACCCACTACGACCCCGACGGGTACTATTGCGAAATGATGGGCCGCAGTGGCGCGGCTGCGGAACATACGCGACCGGTGCGCCGGATCCTGGACGAGCTCAACCTGGATACGCTGAGGGCGCGGGCCAGGGATGCCGAGCGCGAACTCTACAACCTCGGCATCACCTTCACGGTCTACAGCGACAGCGACGCGGTCGACCGTATTCTCCCCTTCGACGTCATTCCCCGCATCCTGTCGCGCAGCGACTGGCGGCTCTTGAAGGATGGTGTCACGCAGCGAGTCACGGCGCTGAACCTGTTTCTGCACGACGTCTATCACGAGCAGAAGATCCTCAAGGATGGCGTGGTGCCGGCAGAGCTGATTCTCGCCAACAAGCAGTTCATGTCGGCCGCATGCGGTATCGATCGCACGTTGCTCATGGTGACGAGCTCCCCGCTCACCTCGATGCCTTCGTCCAGCAGGGTGACGACGGACTGGGTGGCGGCCAGGTTGCCGGCCGAGAGCAGCACCATCACGCGCTCGCCCGGCTTCTCCCAGATGGTCATCTTGCGGTAGGTCGAGATGTTGTCGACGCCCGCATTGGTGCGCGTGTCGGACATCATCACGAGGCCCGCCTTTAGCAGCATGCCCACACAATAGGTCATCGCGAGGTCACCTCGAAGGCGGCTGAGCCACCCGTGTAGCGCGCCATCGCCGGTTGGGCAACGGCGGAACGGATACGGCCATCGTCGTCAGCGCCCACTCTTCTTGAGCGCGCCGACCGTCACCAGCGCCGACAGCAGTACCGCGGCGCTGAACCAGAACACCCAGCGCGGATCGCCATGGTCGAGCATCCAGCCGACGATCGGCGGCATGACGGTCTCGCCGATGCTGAATCCGGTGGAGACGAAGCCGAAGACCTTTCCGGTCGATCCCGGCGGCGTCACCTGACGGACCAGCAGGTCGCGGGAGGGTTGGACCATGCCGTTGAAGAAGCCGGCGGCCGCGAACACGGCGACGAGGACGGCGACCGGCATGGCGATGCTGCCGATGAGCGCGATCATACCGGCGGCGACGACAAAGCCGAGGGCCGCCGTTTGTGACGGGCGCCCGAAGCGATCGGCGATGACGCCTCCGGCCAGGATGCCGGCCGCGCTGCCGACGAGGAGGCCGGTTAGGGCGCCGTTGGCGGTCGCCAGGGGCGTGTCGTACATGATCACGAGCGCGGCGACCGAGAAGCTGCGGATGCTGCCGAAGCTGATGGCGAGCAGGATGAAAAACAGGAGCGCCATCAGGATCGGCGGCGAGGCCAGGAGGGCCACGCCCTCGCGCAGGCTCGGCGCCGGGCGAGCGTCCTCGTCCTGCGGCCGCGGGCGCGTCTCGCCCCTCAGCAGCCCGCGCTGCGACCACATGTAGAGCGCCGTCAAGAGTCCGAGGAGGCCGAGCGCCATGAACGCCGTGCGCCAGCCCCATAGCGCGCTTAGGGCGATGATGGTCCCGGGCGCGACCGCCCAGCCGACGTTACCGCTGAAGGTGTGGACGCTAAAGGCTCGTCCCAGCCGGCCGCGTTCGACCGAGGCGGTGAGGAGCGCGTAGTCGGCCGGGTGATAGACCGAGTTGGCGATGGCCGCGATGACCACCAGGGCCGTGAAGGACGCGTAGGAGAAGGAAAGGCCGATCAACATCGTCGCCAAGCTCTGGCAGCACAGCCCAGCGATCAGGATGCGCCGCCCGCCAAAGCGGTCGACGAGAAAACCGAGCGGAGTTTGGCTCAGAACGCTGGCTAGACTGGCCGCGGCGATGACGAACGCCAGCGAGGTGTAGCTGACGCCGAACACCTCCTTGAACACCGGGAACAGGGGCGGCAGGAGCAGGTGGTAGAAGTGGCTGAAGAAGTGACCGGAGGAGATGATGCCGACGACCTTGGCGTCGCGGCGCAGCATCGTCGCCGTCTCATCCCGCGCCATTTCCGCCCCCCGTGTCCACGCCCTCAACCGCCCCGCGGGCGCGCACAATACAACGGTTTTGCCCCACGTCCGGGAATCCTTTATGACTAAACCATGTCCCACACCAAGATGCAGTTCTGCATCATTTTCACTCAGACCCAGCGGCTCGACGAGGTGGCGGCCTGGTACCGCGCGTGCGATGCGGCCGGCATTCATGTCGGCATCCCCGATTCGCCCGCGCTGCTCCGGGAGATGTACGTCACCGCCACCGTGTGCGCGGCCAACACGACGCAATCGCGGATCATTACCGCGGTCACGAACCCCCTGTCGCGGCACCCGTCGGTGACCGCCGCGGCGCTGCTGAGCCTCAACGATCTCGCGCCCGGGCGAATCGCGCTCGGCATCGGGACCGGCGACAGCGCGATGTGGGCGGTCGGCCTCAAGCCCGCGCCCGTGGCCCGCTTGCGCGACTACATCGTCGCGGTCAAGGCGCTGCTGCGGGGCGAGGCGGCGACCTGGGAGGGGAAAACCTTCGCGCCTGAGTGGAGCGCGTGGGCGCCCCCGGTCGACGTGCCCATCTACGTCGCCTGCTCGGGACCGAAGACGCTGCGCATGGCGGCGCAGGTCGCCGATGGGTTTATCATCACAATGGGTTTCGCGCCCGACGACATTCGCGACGTCGGTCGCGTCATAGCGTCGGGTTGCGCCGAGGTTGGGCGCGACCCCGACGCGCTGCCGATCTGGTGGAACTGCCAAGTCGTGTTCGCGCCGAGCGTCGAGGAGGCGATGGCGGTCGGCATCGGCTGGACCACGGGGTGGCTCACCATGGGCAGCCTCGAAGGCAAGGGCATCCCCGAGGCGTTCAAGGCGCCGCTGCTCGAGATGAACGCCGACACCCACAACCTCGAGGCCGTCTACAAGACACCAGACCGCGGCCACATGCTGGTCGAGCGCGCCAAGCGCCTGGGGCTCTACGACTGGCTGGTCGAGCGTTCGCCGCGCCTGTGGGGTACGCCAGACGACGTGACCCGTCGCCTCAGAGAGCTCGGCGACATGGGGCTCACGAACTGGATGTTCCTCCACCACAGCGGCGGCCTGCTGGTCGGTGGCCCCGACGCGGCCAAGTACGAGCAGATCGATACGTTGGCACAACAGATCATGCCGCACTTCGCGTAGGTGCGGCGTGCGCAACATCTGACGAGACCGGTTGAAACAGGCTCGGGAGCGGTGAGGACAATGGCTGACACGAAGATGGAGTTCTGCCTCAATTTCACGCAAGGGCCACCGTCCGACTTCGTCGACCTCGTCAAGATGTGTGACGAGGTCGGCATCCAAGCGGTCGGGATCGCCGATTCGCCGATCCTGTTGCGCGAGATCTACATCACCAGCGCCATGTGCGCGCTCAACACCAAGCGCACGACCATCATGACCGCCGTGACCAACCCGGTGACGCGACATCCCTCGGTGACGGCGACGGCCGCCTTTTCACTCGAGGAGCTGGCGCCTGGCCGCCTCATCCTGGGCATCGCCACCGGCGACAGCGCGCTCTGGAGCATCGGCGTCAAACCGGCGAAGCTCGCCTACCTGCGCGAGTACATCCTCGCCGTAAAGGCCTTGCTGCGGGGCGAGGCGGCGCGGTGGGAGGGCAAGACCTTCAAGGCCGAGTGGGGCGGCTGGTCACCGCCGGTCGAGGTCCCGATCATCGTCGCCTGCGCCGGCCCCAAGACCCTCAAGATGGCGGCCCAGGTCGCCGACGGCCTGATCGTCGCCATGGGCTACGCACCCGAGGACATCGCCTACGCCAACGACCTCATTGCCGAGGCTTGCGCCGAGGTCGGCCGCAACCCGGACGAGCTCGACATCTGGTGGACCTGCGACGTGAAGTTCGCGGCCAGCGCCGAGGCGGCCATGGCCGACGGCTTCGGCTGGGCCATCGACTGGATGACCATGGGAAGCATGGAGGGCAAGCGCATCCCCGAGGAGTACAAGCCCTTGGTTCGCGAGCTGACCTCGGACGCGCACGACCTCGATCTCGCCTACAAGACGCCGGGGCGGGGGCGCCGGCAAGTCGAGCTGGCGAAGCGCCTCGGCATCTACGACTGGGTCCTATCGCGCTCGCCGCGCCTGTGGGGTACGCCCGACGACGTCACGCAGCGGCTGCATGAATTTGGCGCGTTGGGCCTACGCAAGTGGATCTTCTACGTCGGCGGCGCCGACTTCGATCTGCGCGATACCATCGACAAGCTGGCGCACCAGGTCATGCCGAACTTTTCCTGACCGGCCAGGGGCGGGGCTCGCGGCCTCAGCCGACCTTGAGCTCGGCGTAGCGGATGTTGAGTAGGCGGCGCGCGCCCAGCACGACGACGACGGTGACCACGATCATCAGGAAGGATGCCGCCGCCAACTGCGGCAGCTCTCCGGACTGGTAGTAGTCGAACATGACGACCGAAATCACCGGGTTGCCAGGGCCCGACAACAGGATCGACATCGACAGCTCGCGCATGAAGATGAGGAACATCATCAACCACGCCGCCAACAGCGTCGGTTTGACCAGCGGCAGGATGATGCGACGGAAGGTGTAGAGCCAGGTCGCGCCCGACATCTTCGAAGCCGCCTCGAGTTCGTCGCTAATCTGAATGACGCCGCCGATCACCGTCCTGAGGCCGATCGGGACGTAGCGGGTGATGTAGGCAACCGCGAGGATCGCCAGCGTGCCGTAGACCGGTATCCAGTGCGGCACCGAGATCCAAGCCCACAGCAGCGCCACCGCGAGCACGGTCGAGGGGAACGAGATCGGCAGCATGGTGATGGCGTCGAGCCATTTGCGGCCAGGCACTTGCGTCTTGACCGTGATGAAGGCGACGACGGCCGCCAGCAACACGCACAGCCCGCCGGCGAAGAGGGCCAGCGACAGGCTGTTGATGAAGGCGTTGACGATCAGGGGGTGGTTGATGACCTTGGGGTAGTTCGCCAACGTCATGCGGTCGAACACGGCCATGTCGAACTTGCCGAAGAAGCGCAGGAACGACCCGACGAACAGAATAGCCAAGGGGAGAACGACGGTAATGAAGAAGAACAGGCAGCAGACGCCGAAGGTGACCCACTTCCATCCGCCGATATCGACGATTCCGACCCGGTAGCCCTTGCCCTTGATCGTCTCGTAACGGGAAGCGTGGCGGATCGAGCGCTGGTAGTAGTAGACGCAAATAATGGCAATGACGAGAAGGCTGGTGGACAGGGCAGTACTCACACCGTAATCCGCCGGATCGAACACTTCGAGCGAGCTGTAGATGAGCGAGGTGAAGGTGAAGATTCGCGACGGCGCCCCCAGGAGCTGCGGGATATCGAAGGATTCGAGGCCGAACACGAACATCAGGATCGACGCGGAGAGAATCGCCGGCCACGCCAGCGGCAAGGTGACCCGCCAGAACACCTGGAAGACGCCCGCGCCCGACATCCGCGCCGATTCCTCGAGACCGGCGTCGATCGAGGTGAACGAGGGCGCAATGATGAGGTAGGTGAACGGCGACAGATACATGCCCTGAAGGAAGATCATGCCGCCCATCGAGTAGATGTCGAACGGTCCGACATCGAGGTCGAACAAATAGGCGCTGACGGTGTTGATCAGGCCTTTGCCCGGGCTGAGGAGCAGCGTCCAGGCGACGACAGCGAGCAACGACGGCACCATGAAGAGGATGATCAGCAGGATCTCGAAGGTCGCTCGGCCCGGCGTATTGGTGCGCGAGACGATCCACCCCAAGGACGCGCCGATCAGCACGCCGATCACCATCTGGCCGACCGAGAAGATCAGCGTATTGATGATGGTATCGACGATGGTGGAATCGGTGAAGGCGCGGACGTAGTTCTGGAGCGTCCAGTGACCCTCGGCGAACGGCTCGGCGCTGTAGAAGCTGCCACGAAAGAGCCAGTAGATCGGATAGAGGGCAAGAAACGCGACCAGCGCCATGATCGCCCACATCAGGACCCGGTTGCCGCCCGCAATCTCGCGGATCCAGCGCATGTAGGCGCCCTCGCCGCCCGCGCCCCTTATGCTTTCCGCCTGAGTGGCCAAGGAGTCTTCCCCGTTTCATGGCCGCGCCGCTGCCGCGCTGGCCTTTCGCTGGAGCCAGTGTAGAGGAGCCCTCGGAGCCTGTATAGACGAGCGCCGAGGCGCTGCTTTTGCTTGAACCGACGCATCATGCCGGCTCTTATCGGCGATGCGTAGGCAACGGCAAACCATTATCGGAGCAGACTTGGGACACGATGTCGCCCTCTTGAGCGCGACGGAGTTAGTTGCCCGCTATCGCGCGCAACAGCTATCCCCCGTCGAGGTGACACAGGCCGTGCTCGATCGGATCGAGCGGCTCAACCCCGCGCTCAACGCCTTTTGCGTGATCGACGCCGAGTCGGCGCTCGAGTCGGCCCGCCTGTCCGAGGAGCGCTGGCACACCGGCGCGCCGCTCGGCCTCGTCGACGGCGTGCCGACAACGATCAAGGATGCGTTCCTGACGAAGGGCTGGCCAACCCGGCGCGGCTCCAAGACGATCTCGCCCGATGGGCCGTGGGTGGAGGACTCGCCGGCGGTAGCGCGCCTGCGGGCGCACGGCGCCGTCCTGGTCGGCAAGACGACGGCGCCCGAGTTCAGCTGGAAGGGCGTGACCCACTCGCCGATCTACGGCATTACGCGCAACCCGTGGAACACCGAACAAACGCCGGGCGGCTCGAGCGGCGGCGCCGCCGCGGCGGCCGCGGCCGGCATGGGGGCGCTCCACCTCGGCGGCGATGGCGGCGGGTCGGTGCGCAACCCGGCCTCGTTCAGCGGCGTCTATGGCCTCAAGCCGACAACCGGCCGCGTCCCCTTTTATCCGAACAACACGCCGGGCTCCATCGGCGCCGTCGGTCCGCTGACCCGCTCGGTCGCCGACCTCGCCCTTGCGCTCAACGTCATCGCCGAGCCCGACTCGCGCGACTGGTGGGCGCTGCCCTTCGAGGCGCGCGACTATCGCGTCGGCCTCGAAGCCGGTGTCCATGGATTGCGCGTCGGGTTCAGCCGCGACTTCGGCTACGCCGAGGTCGATCCCGAGGTCGCAAGCGTGGTCGCGGGCGCCGCCGATAAGCTGAGCCAGCTCGGCGCTCACGTCGAGGAGGCCAACCCCGGCTTCGATAGCCCGTTCGCGGCCCAAACGACCTTCTTCTCGGCTCGCTACGCGTACCTCATGAGGGGGCTGAGCGCCGAAAAGAGGGAGCTCCTAGACCCCGGGCTTCGGGACTTCCTCGATCGCGGGGCCACGAAGAGCGTCAGTGACATCCTCGAGGCGGACGCCGTGCGCGCCGAGCTCGGCCGGTGCATGGGCCGCTTTCATGAGCGTTACGATCTTCTGGTGACGCCGCAGGTATCGGTGCCGGCGTTCGAGGCCGGGTGCGACTACCCGAAAAGCCGCGGTATGACGAACGGACAGGATTGGAAGGTCTTCAGCTACCCGTTCAACCTGACCGGCCAGCCCGCCGCCTGCGTCGCCGTCGGATGCACGGGCGAGGGCTTACCGGTGGGCATGCAGATCGTCGGGCCGCCCTACGCCGAGGCCCTCGTATTGCGGGCCGCGCGCGCCTGCGAATTAATGCGCCCGTTCGCGCCGCCGCCGCTGGCAATCTCCTGAGATCGGGCCCCGCCTGGCCTCAGCCCACCCGAACATCGGTGTAGCTGATCTTCATCACCCTACGCGCGAACCACACCATGAAGATCATGATGGCGATCATCAGTACCGACGCGGCCGCCATCGGCGGCAGCTCGCCCGACTGGTAGTAGTCGAACATGATCACAGTGGCGACCGGGTTACCGGTGCCGGCGAGAATGATCGACATCGACAGCTCGCGCAGGAACAGCATGAACATGATAAGCCAGGCCGCGGCGAGCGCGGGCCGCATCAATGGCAGGATGATGCGGCGGAAGCCGTAAATCCACCCCGCGCCGGACATTTTCGAGGAGTCCTCGAGTTCGGCGCTGATCTGAATGATGCCGCCCGAAATGACGCGCAGGCCGATGGGCACGTAGCGCGTGATGTAGGCGACGGCGAGGATGAAGATGGTGCCGTAGATCGGCACCCAGGGTGGCAAGATCACATAGGCCCATAGCAGCGCAACGCCCAAGACCGTGGCCGGGAAGGCCACCGGCAGCATGGCAATGCCGTCGAGCAGGCCGCGGCCAGGAACGCGCGTGCGCATCGTTACGTAGCCGATGACCGCCGCCATGAAGACGCACACCGCTCCGGCGATGACCGCCAGCCCAACGCTGTTGATGAAGCCGTCGACCAGCGCCGGGTGCCTGAGCACACGGGGGTAGTTGTCCCAGGTCATGCGGCTGAAGACCTCGAGCGTGAACTTGCCGAAGTAGTTGAGGAACGAACCGATGATGATGATGATCAAAGGCAAGGCCACGGTGAGCGTGAAATAGGCCACGCAGATTCCGAAGGTGACCCACTTCCATCGGCCTATGTCGGCGGCGCCGACACGGTATCCCTTGCCCTTGATCGTCTCATAGCGCGAGGCCTGGCGCACGGACCGGCGGTAGAAGTAGACGAGGACGAGGGCGACGGCGAGCAGGCTCGTCGACAGCGACGTCGCCGCACCGTAGTCGGGCGGATACTGAATGCCGACGTTCGTGTAGATCAGCGTGACATAGGTGTAGATGCCTTCCTGCACGCCTAGCATCTGCGGGATGTCGAACGATTCGAGGCCGACGATGAACATGAATAGCGCGGTCGACGCGATCGCCGGAAAGGTCAGCGGCAAGGTGATTTTGCGGAAGGTCTGAAGGATGCCCGATCCCGACATCCGTGCCGACTCCTCGAAGCCGGAATCGATCGAGGCGAACGCGGGCGCGATCATGAGGTAGGTGAAGGGCGCCAGGTACACGCCCTGAATGAAGATCATCCCGCCCATCGAGTAGATGTTGAACGGCCCCGTTTCGAAACCGAAGATCCACTGCAGCAGCTGATTGATGAGGCCCTTGGACGGGCTCAACAGCATGGTGAAGGCGAGAACCGCCAAAATCCCGGGTATGAGGAAAACGATGAGCGAGAGCAACTCGAAGACGCGCCGGCCCGGCGTGTTGGTGCGGACGATGATCCATCCGAGGCCGGCGCCGATAACGATCGACAGCACCATCTGCCCGAACGAGAAGATCAGCGTGTTCCACAGCGTCGAGTAGACAAACGGATCCGTGAACGACTTGGTGTAGTTGCTGAGAGTGAAGTGGCCTTCCTGGAGCGGCGCCGCCGAGTAGAAGCTGCCGCGGAGAAGCCAGTAGATCGGATAGAGGGCGAGGAAGGTGACCAGCACCACCATGCCGACGAGCACGATATTGCCGGCACTGATGTTGTAGCGGCGGAAAAGCGAAGTCGCCCGCGGGGCATCGACGGCGTATGACGGTGCGGCCACGTCAGACGCTCAGCACGCGGACTGCTTCGGGAGCGAAGGTGACGTCCACATTCTGCCCGATCGCCAGGTTGGCGCCGAGATCGCCATAGCCTTGCATGACGTGGTCGCCAACGAAGACGTCGCAGATCATGTACTTGCCCATATAGATGGTGCCGCGGACCTTGCCATTGAGGACGTTGTCGCCCGACACGCCGCCGCTGGCGATGCGCACGTCGACGGGGCGAATCGTGATTTCAACCGGCGCCCCCGCCGCGGCGCCCTCGGGCACCGTGCACGAAATCTTCGATCCCCCAACATCCACACCGCCCCCGTTGGTTGAGGAGCCCTCGCCGGCAACCGTGCCGAGCAGGAAATTCGTCCAGCCGACGAAATCGGCCACGAATCGGTTCGCCGGCTCCTCGTAGATGTCCTGAGGCTTGCCGAGCTGAATGATGCTGCCGAGCTCCATGACCGCGACCTGATCGCTGATCGCTAGCGCTTCCTGCTGGTCGTGGGTCACGTACAGGGTGGTCACGCCGAGCCGCTGCTGGAGCTCGCGCAGCTCGATCCTCATCTGCTCGCGCAGCTTGGCGTCGAGGTTCGACAGCGGCTCGTCGAAGAGCAGGATGCGCGGCGCGAAGACGATGGCGCGTGCGACCGCCACGCGCTGCTGCTGGCCGCCCGAAAGCTGCGACGGATAGCGCTCCGCCAGCTCCGTGAGCTGGACGGTGTTGAGCGCCTCCATCGTCCGCTCGCGCACATCCTTCTTTGGCAGACGGCGCACTTGAAGGGGGTAGGCCACGTTGTTGAACACGTTCATGTGCGGCCAGATGGCGTAGGACTGAAACACCATGCCGATCTGGCGCCGCTCGGGCTGGATAAAGGTGCCGTCGCCGCACACGACTTCGCCGCCGATGGTGATCGAGCCGCTGGTCGGGGTTTCGAGACCGGCGATCATGCGTAGCGTGGTCGTCTTGCCGCATCCGGAGGGCCCGAGGAACGTCGTCAGGCTTCCTTCCTCGACATGCAGATTCATCTCTAGGACAGCCGTGGTCTCGCCAAAGCGCTTGGTTAGACCGGAAATCTTCACATCAGGCACGCTCTCTTCCCCGCTGTTGCCGCAACGGCGTTCGGCCGCAGTCTCACCCCGTATTTTGGCGCTACTGAACCACGGCCCTGGGCGCCGGGCAATCGAAAAGCCCGCCCGGCGCGCTGGCTGCCGGCTCGCGACTCTTCTGGTAGCACGGCACCTCACCCGAACGAACGGGGGGCCGCGCCCGAAGGCACGGCCCCCGATTTCAGACGTTCCGTGGATTACCGATTCGCGGCGAAATACTTGCGAATCTCCACGTCGAACCATGCCTTGTCATGCATGTCGTAGATGATCGAGTAGTCGGTCTCGATCAGCTTGGTTTTGTTGAGGCGCGCGTACCCACCGGGGCGCTTGTCCGGATCGGCCGGTATCTTGCCGGCATTGGCGATGATCTGCTGGGCCGTTGGGGTCAGCAAGAAATCGAGCAGTAGCTTGGCCGCATTGGGATTCGGGGCCGAAGCGTTGATCTGCAGCGTCAATCCCAGGTAGTACACGAACTCGGGCACGGCCCACTCGATCGGGGCGCCCTTGATCTTGAGCGGCTCGGTGAAGTCGGGATACGCCGCCAGGTGAATGGCGATCTCGCCCGAGGCCAGGGCCTCGCGGATCGGGAAGTAGCGGCCGTATTTGCCGATCTGCTTGCCCATCGTATCCATGTACTTGCGCCACTCGGCCTCGCCCAGTTCCCGGTGCATCTTCATGATCCAGGTGTGGGCGCCGCCGCCGCCGGACTTCGGATCCTGCATGCCGATCTTGCCCTTCCACTTGGGGTCGAGCAGGTCGTGCCAGCTCTTCGGAGCGTCTTCCGGCTTCACGAGATCGGTGTTGTAGGCGAAGCTCGTGGTGTTGAGGCCGTAGTTGTGCCACATGCCGTTTTGCGGCTGCAGCGACCGGTCGTAGCTCAACGAGACCGGCGAGACGTACGGCATGAGCCAGCCCTTGCCCGCCAGAGTCTGGGAGCGGTTGGCGGTCGTCATCAACATGTCCATGTTGTGGCGCTTGGCCGCGGTCTCGCTCTCGTAGCGCTGCATGATCTGGGTCGTGTCACCACGGAAGAAGTCGAAGTCGATGCCGGGAAAGCGCTTTTTGAAGGCGTCGCCGAGCTCTTGGATCAGCTCGACGGACTGATCGCCGTACATGACGACCTTGCCCTCTTTCTTCGCCAGTTCGTGACGAGCGTTGAGCGCGTCGTCGTATGGCGCTGCGGCGACGCCTGTCAGCGCCAAGGCCCACGCCGATCCGACCGCAAAGGCCCCCGCAAGTGCAAATCTCGTAAGTCGTTCCATCGTCGTCCTCCCTGTGGGAATACCTAACCCCTGTCGAGCCGGCACAGTGAAACCGCGCCTGGCGTGAGTCAAGGCCCGCCGCGGGGCCACAAATCGGGAATGCTGGCCGAACCGCCTTGTCGAGAAGCGCCCAAGCAGATGCCAGAAAAAGCACGTGCGGCGCGCTCACCGCTGCGGTTCGCCACTACCCTGAAAAGAATATTGAAGCTTAAAGGATCGTGAGTCAATAAGTCGCCTGGGCCGTCGCAGCACCCGACCGGGCGACGCCACCGCCGTTCGCTCGGTCGGGGAAAGGGGCACCCTGGGCTTCGGCTGGGTTTCCTCCGCCCCCTATGGTGCCCCTATCACCGACTTCGTTATCCCGGACGCCGCAGCGCCGGGATAACGTCTATTGAACCGCGAAGTACTTGCGGATTTCGCGGTCGAACCAAGCCTTGTCGCGCTTTTCGTAGTTGATCTCCGTGGCGATCAGATTCGCCTTGCTGAGGCGCCCGTACGCGGCCGGCCGGCTAGCCGCCCACACCGGGTTCTTCCCACCCTCGGCGGTCAACTTCTGGGCCTCCTCGGTCAGGATGAAGTCGACCAACAGCTTCGCAGCGTTGGGATGGGGTGCGTTGCTGGAGACCTGCACCGACAAGCCGAGGAACGTGATGACCTCGGGCGTGGCCCACTCCACCGGCGCGCCCTTTTGCTTGATGGGCTCGGTAAACTCGGGGTACGCCGCCAGCTGAATGGAGATCTCGCCCGAGGCCAGCGCCTCGCGGATGGGGAAGTAGCGGCCGTACTTGCCGATCTGCTTGCCCATCTTCTCCATGTAGACGGCCCATTTCTCCTCGCCCCAATAGCGGTGCATGTTCATGATCCAGGTGTGCGCGCCGCCACCGCCGGACTTGGGATCCTGCATGCCGATCTTGCCCTTCCACTTGGGATCGAGCAGGTCCTGCAGCGTCTCGGGTACGTCCATACCCTTCACGAGATCGGTGTTGTAGGCGAAGCTCGTGGAGTTGAGGCCGTAGTTGTGCCAGAACCCCGTCATCGGCTGCAGTTCCGGCGGATACGCCAGCGCCACCGGTGAGACGTAGGGCGCGAGGAAGCCGGCGGCCGCCAGCCGTGACGAGCGGGTGGCGGTGGTCATCAGCATGTCCATGTTGTGGCGTTTGGCCGCGGTCTCGCTCTCGAAGCGCTGCAGAATCTGGGTCGTATCGCCGCGGAAGAAGTCGAAATCGATGCCCGGAAACTTCTTCTTGAAGGCGTTGCCCAGCGCCTGGATGAGCTCGACGGACTGATCGCCGTACATGATGACCTCGCCCTCCGCCTTGGCGAGTTCGTAGCGTGCCTGAAGGGCGTCATCGTAGGGCGCGGCCTGGGCGGCCACCATGCCAACCAATCCAACCGCGGCCACGACCGCGGCGAGGCCGCCAAGTCTCGTCCAGCCCCGTCTGCCATGGAACCCCATCATCGTCCTCCTCGTTTTCTGTTTTGCTCCAGCAACTTTCGTACTCGCGCCCTCGCGAGTCAACAAGCTCGTCCGCCGAGCCCGGGCCTCGGCGGACGCGGCGGGAGGCTTTGTATCGGACCGAGAAAGAGGGTAAATCGAGCAGCTGCGGGAAACCAGCGCGGAGAGAGCCATGCCGCTCGTGCCGATATCGGTCGTCACCGACGACTACGACCGCGTCCGCGCCCTCGCCAGCGGCGAGGTCGGGGTCGAGGGCTGCGAGGTCACCTATTTCCACCTGCCACCGTCGTCCTCGTTCGCACGCATGATGCGCTACGCCGAGTGGGACGTCTCCGAGATGTCGCTCAGCACCTACATGCTGGCGCGCTCGCGCGGCGACTTCCCCTACCGCGCCGTGCCCGTCATCCTGTCGCGCGTGTTCGCGCACTCCTCGATCTGGATCCACGCCGAGGGCCCGATCAAGCGGCCGGAGGACCTCAAGGGCCGAACCATCGGGCTCCCCAATTACCACTTCACCCGCGGGCTGTGCGTCAAGGGGATGCTGAGCGACGAGCACGGCGTCGCCCCGCTCGACATGCACTGGCGTCTGGGCGGGGTCGATCAGCCCTTCGACCACGCCTATATGGGCTTCACGCCGCCCGAGGGGCTCGACATAGAGCCGATCGGCGCCGGTGAGACGCTCACCGAGCTGTTGCTCGCGGGCCGCATCGACGCCATCGTCGCCGCGCGCGACCCACAGGCCTTCACCGATGGGAACGCCCCTATCGTGCGCCTGTTTCCCGACTTCCGCAGCGCCGAGCGCGCCTACTTCCAGAAGACCGGCGTATTCCCGATCATGCACGTGCTCGGCGTCAAGGACGACCTGCTCGCGCGCCATCCGTGGCTCGCGCTCAATCTCATGCAGGCGTTCGAGACTGCCAAGGCCCTGTGCCTGCCGCGCCTGCGCGAACTCGATGCGTTGACCGTCACGCTGCCGTGGCTGGTCGCGGAAGCCGAGGACACGATCAAGCTGATGGGCGAGGACTACTGGCCCTACGGTGTCGAGAAGAATCGCCCGACGTTGGAGGCGCAGACGCGCTGGTCGCACGAGCAGGGAATCTCGCCCAAGCGCCTCGCCGTCGAGGACCTGTTCGTGCCGACGACTCTGGACTGGCGTGCCGTCGACGCCGGCCGCAGGTAGAAGCGCACGCCGCTACAGGTTCGGCATGATCTGGCGCGACAGGGTCCGCACGAGCTCGAGCCGTTCGGCGTTGCTGGCCGATGCCCGCGGGCCGCGCCCGGTGGCGAAGAAGATCCAGTTCAGCATGTCCCGATCGCGCAGCTCCTTGAGCCGCACGGTGACGTCGGCCGGCGTGCCCATAAGGCCGGGCGAGCGCGACATCAGCCAATCGTAGATGCCGAGCTTCTTGGCCCGCTCGACGATCGTCACTTCACGGTTGGGCGAGCGATACACCGCTTCGAGATCGTGGGTGTCGACGTTGAGCTGGAGCAGCTTCTCCTTGTACTCGTCGGGGATTCCCTTGCCTTCGAGGCTGCCCATGGTGAGCCAGCTCGGGCTCCACCCGAGGCTCGTTGCCCGCGCCGCCTCGACGCTGTCGGCAAACGTGACGTGGGCGTTCCACCAAATGTCGAAGTCGTCGCTGCGGCCCGCGGCGGCGCGGCCCTCGGCGACGATGGCGCGGATGTTGGCCACGTCCTCGGGCGAGAAGCCCATGGTGACGAGGCCACCTTCGGCGACCTCGGCGGCCATGCGCAGGACCTTGGGACCCGCGCAGGCGACGTAGACGGGAAGCTCCACGGGCGGGCTCCAGGCGCTCCATTCGGCCTTGAACTTGCTGCCCTCCCAGGTCACCTCCTCGCCCCTGAGCAGTCCCTTCACGGTGAGGATGTAGTCGCGCGTCCGCGACAGGCGCGCCGGCTTGAGCCCGACGCCCCACATGGCGCTGTCGCCGGTGCCGATGCCCATGCCGATGCGGCCCGGCGCGAGCTCGTTGAGCGTCATGAACGCGGCCGCGGTCACGGAGGGGTGGCGCGAGATCGGATTGGTGACGTAGGTAATGACCTGGACCTTGGATGTGTTGAGGACGCACATCGTCGTCGAGACGTAAAGCTCGCGCAGGAGTGCCGGCGAATCGGCGACGCCGACCATCGACATGCCTTCCTCCTCGCACGCTTTCCACAGCTCCACCGCCTTGTCCAACGGTTGTCCCTGCGCGAACATGACGCTGAACTTCATTTTCTTATCTGCCATTGCTCCTCCTCGTGGGCGAGCGCCGATTGCGGCCTCACAGCCCCATTTGTTCGGCGACCGCGCGCGATAGTTCGCTATTCGGATCGAGCAGAGTCTCGGTCACCGAGAAATGGTGCGTCCCGTCGACCTCGAGATAGCGGCTCGGCAAACCCCGGCTGCGGCACAGCTCATAGTAGTCGGCCGACATGCGCCGCCAACCCTCCGATTCGAGCGCACCGACGGCGACGATCACCGGCGCCTCCACCAGCGGCGGGTGCAGCATCGCGCTGTTCGCGCGGGCGAGCTCGGGCGTGAGCCGGATTTCCTCGTTGGCTTGGATGTGCAGCACCGGCTCGGTATCGTAAACCCCGGTGATCGCCGTTGCCCCTTTGATGATATCGGCTGGCAGCCCGTCGGCCCGCCAGTCGTGGGCCATCGCCATCGCTACCAGGTGGCCGCCAGCGGACGACCCGGAGATATGGATGCGCTCCGGATCGCCGCCGTAGTCGGCGATGCGCCGGTAACACCAGGCGATGCCGGCGCGCGTCTGGCGCACGATCTCGCTCAGGGTGACGTTCGGGCACAGTTCGTAATCCAGCATCACTGCGGTCACGCCGGCGGCGACGAGCGGCTCGGCGAGCAGGCTCACGTCCGCCTTCGATACCGCCCGCCAGTAGCCGCCGTGGATGTAGATCTGAACCGGCGCGCCGGACGCGGCGGCCGGGAAGATGTCGACCGCCTCGCGCGGGCTGGCGCCGTAAGCCACGTCGGCGTGGTGCTCGAGCCGCGCGCGAGCCTCCGCGCTAGCCCCGTTTCTCGCCGCCAGCAGCCCGTCGATATCGGGAATGATGGTGCGCGGGTTGAACTGCGCCTCCATCTCGTCGCGGCCGTACTCGCGGTAAACGGCATCGTTCATGGTCCCCTCCCCTTGCGCTCGTTCGCATCAGAATAGCCCCAATTGCCAGGCTGAGGGAACACTGGCCGATGCGTGCACCGTTTCGCACCTCTCCCGGCCAATCCCCTATACTCGGCCACGGACACACCATGACGGCCATCGCGCGTAGCCCGATATGAAAGCCGACCGCCCACGGCCGGCGGGCCAGCCGGTGATGGGCTGGGGCAGCGATGCGATCGCCGAGATGCTGCGCCGGCTCGACCTGGCGTTCGCGAGCCTCAATCCCGGCGCGAGCTTCCGCGGCCTCCACGACAGCATCGTCAACTTCCTCGGCAACGAGCGGCCCGCGCTGGTTCTGGCGCTGCACGAGGAGCATGCGGTCGCGATCGCCCATGGCTACGCCAAAGTGACGGAGCGGCCGATGGCGGCGGTCGTGCACGCCAACGTCGGCCTCATGCACGCGTCGATGGGGGTCTTCAACGCGTGGTGCGATCGCGTGCCGCTGGTCCTACTCGGCGCCACCGGACCGGTCGATGCGGCGCTCAGGCGGCCGTGGATCGATTGGGTTCACACCGCCAAGGACCAGGGTGCGCTGATCCGCGACTTCACCAAGTGGGACGACCAGCCGGCTTCGGTCGCGGCCGCGCTCGCCTCACTCGCGCGCGCCCACCAGATCGCGCGGACGCCGCCGTTCGGCCCGGTCTACGTGTGCCTCGACGTCACCCTTCAGGAACAGGCGCTCGATGCGGCCCCGCGCTTTCCCGAGCCCGAGCGCCACGCGCCGCCGGCCCCGCCGGCTCCCGATCGGTCCGCCCTCGACGGCACGGCCGCAGCGCTGGCGGCGGCTCAGCAGCCGCTCATCCTCGCAGGCCGGGTTTCGCGTGCGGCCGCCGATTGGGAGCGCCGGGTCGCACTCGCCGAGCGCTTGGACGCGCCGGTGCTGACGGACCTCAAGGTGGGCGCCGCCTTTCCCACCACCCACAGGCTCCACGCCGAGCCGCCCGGCTTCATGCTCAGCGAGCCCGCGGCCGAAATGGTGCGCGCAGCCGACGTCATTCTCAGCCTCGACTGGCTCGACCTCGGCGGCACCTTGGCCGCCGCCTTGGGCGAGGAGCGCCCCGCCGCGACCCTCATTCATTGCTCGCTCGACAACTACAGCCACCGCGCCTGGAGCATGGACCATATGGCCGCCGTGCCGGCGGATCATCTGCTCCTCACGACCCCCGACCAAGCCGTCGCCGGCCTGCTCGAACGCCTTGGCCCGGCGAGGCAAGCGCCCACCCGCCGGGCCGCGCCGCGTAGCCCGACGGCCGAGCCGGCGGCCGCGAGCGGCGCGCCGACCCTGGCCGATATCGCCGGCGCGCTCGAGCGCGCACGCGGGCAAGACCCCATCAGCCTCGTGCAATTCCCAGGCGAGTGGCCGGCCGAGCTGTGCCGCTTCGAGCACCCCCTCGACTACCTCGGCCGCGACGGCGGCGCCGGCATCGGCTCGGGGCCAGGGTTGGCGGTGGGCGCGGCGCTGGCTCTAACGGGCACAGGGCGGTTCCCGGTCACGATCCTCGGTGACGGCGATTTCCTGATGGGGGCCACGGCGCTGTGGACGGCCGCGCATTACCGCCTGCCGCTGCTCGTCATCGTCGCCAACAATCGCACCTATATGAACGACGAGCGCCACCAGGCGTCGATGGCGTTGCGGCGCAATCGCCCGGTCGAGAACAAGTGGATCGGCCTGCGCTTGGAGGATCCGGCCGTCGACATTGCCGCCTTGGCAAGGGCGCAGGGCGCGGCGGCCGAGGGCCCGATCGCCGAACATGGCGAGCTCGATGCCGCCATCGCGCGAGGCTTTGCGGCGCTGCGCCAGGGCGGCTGCTACGTTATCGACGTGCTGATCGCAGACGACCGGGCCGAGCGAGCCACGGCGTAACCAGGCACTGGATTGCAAGGCCCATGAGCGACGACCCTGCTCTCATGAGCGCGACCGCGCTGCTCGACCACTACCGGGCGGGCACGCTGTCTCCCGTCGAGGTCGTGGGCGCCGCACTGGATCGCATCGATGCGCTCGATCCCGCGCTCAACGCCTTCTCGCTCGTGGATCGGGAGGCGGCGCTGGCGGCCGCGCGCGAGTCCGAGGCTCTGTGGCACAAGGGTGCGCCGCGGGGCCCTGATCGAGGGCGTGCCGACCACGGTGAAGGACGCCGTTCTCGCCCGCGGCTGGCCGACCCTGCGAGGATCGAAGACGATCGCGCCGGAGGGACCCTGGGGAGAGGATGCACCCGCGGTGGCCCGGCTACGCGAGCACGGCGCAGTACTCATCGGCCAGACCTGCGCGCCCGAGTTCAGCTGGCAGGGCGTGACCGACAGCCCCCTGCGCGGCACGACCCGCAACCCGTGGAACACCGACCTCACCCCGGGCGGATCGAGCGCCGGCGCCGGCGCGGCGGCCGCCGCCGGCATGGGGGTCCTCCACCTCGGCGGCGACGGCGGCGGCTCGGTCCGCATTCCCGCCGCCCTGTGCAGCACCTATGGCCTCAAGCCCGATTCGATGCGCATTCCCTTCCATCCGCAGAGCGCGCCAGGAAAGCCGGGTGCCCTCGGCCCGCTCACGCGCGCCGTCACCGACGCGGCGCTGATGCTCACCGTCATGGCCGAGCCGGACGCGCGCGACTGGTGGGCCATGCCCTATCAGGCGCGCGACGACCGGATCGGGATCGACGCGGGCATCGCCGGGGTCCGCATCGCTTACAGCCCCGCTTTCGGCGGCGTCGCCGTCGATGCGCAGGTCGCGCGATTGGTAGCGCGGGCGGTGGGTGTTCTGGCCGACCTCGGTGCGCACGTCGAAGAGGCCGATCCGGGATTCGACGATCCGGCGGAGGCTTGGCACGACCCCTTAGCGGCTCTCTTGGCGGCGCAGTTGGGTGCCCTTCCCGGCGCCCAGCAGGAACTTCTCGACCCTGGCCTCGCTCGCGTGATCGCATATGGGCGCACCGTGCAAGTGGGTCAATTGGTGCAGGCGGAGTCCGTACGGGCCGCGCTCGGCCAGCGCATGAGCCGCCTCCATCAGCCCTTTGATCTTCTCGTCTCGCCGCAGCTGCCATGGACCGCGTTTGCTGTCGGCGTGGACTTCGCGGCCCCGCCGACGACCGCCGGTGGCTCGCCTGGAGCCCGTTCACCTACCCCTTCAACCTGACGCAGCAGCCGGCGGCCAGCGTGCCCGTGGGCTTGACCGACGAGGGGCTTCCCGCGGCCATGCAGATCGTCGGCCCGCGTTATGCGGAGGACCTGGTGCTCCGGGCGAGCCGCGCCTACGAAGCGGTCGCCCCGTTTGCGCTGCCGCCACCGGCGCTCCGCGCCGTCAATAGAGAAACATCGGCTTGCCCAACATCTGCTGAACGCGCGGGCGGTATTCCTCGCGGTCGTAAAGGGCCTCGACATCGACCTGCTTGACCCGCTCGATACAGAGGTCCGCCGGCACCGTGGTGTAGACCCCGTTGCGCAACGCGATCATGCAGCCGGTATGGCCCCGCTCGATTTGCTCCACCGCAAGGTTGCCGCACGAGATCGACACCATACGGTCCAGCGAGTCCGGCGCGCCCGCGCGCATCAGATAGGCGATCTGCTGACTGATAGTGCCGATACCGGTGAGCGCCTGGAGTTGCGCGCTGATATAGGGGCCGATGCCGCCGAGGCGGGCCCGCCCGACCTCGTCCTCGCCGCGCTCCAGGGCCTTCCCGCCGAGGGGGTATGCGCCTTCGGAGACCACGACCATCGCGTAGCCGCTCGGATTGCGCCGGCGGTCCGCACGCAGGTACGCGGCAAGGCGCTCCATATCGAACGGGACCTCGCTGATGATCGTGCGCGATACGTTGCCGAGGTAGCCTGCGAACAGGGCCGTCTCACCGCTGCGCCGGCCGAACAGCTCGACGACCGCGATGCGCTCGTGGCTGCCGGTCGTCGTCCGCAGGGCGTCGATGGAGATCACGCTGCGGGTGACCGCGGTCGAGAAGCCGATGCAGTAATCGGTGCCGTAGACATCGTTGTCCATCGTCTTCGGGATCGACACCACAGGCACGCCTTCCTGGGCGAGGCGGGCGGCGTAGGACAGGGTGCCGTCGCCACCGATGGGCATCAGCGCGTCGATGCCGAGCTTCTCCAGTACCCTCAAGACGTGGGCGGTACAGTCGACGGTGGCAGCGCCGGACGCGGTCGTCTCGCCCGCCCTGATTGACGGTGGAAGATCGGCCGTCGGCATGTGCGCGGGGTGCACGCGCGAGGTATGCAGGTAGGTGCCCCCGGCGCGGTCGATCGTGCGCACGCTCGCCCGCGTCAGCGTCTCGACCCAGCGGGGCTGTGGTTTCGTATTGCTGGGGTCGTAGTTGAGAATGCCGGCCCAGCCGCGGCGAAAGCCCGTCACCTTCCAGCCCAGGGCCTTGGCGCGGTCGACCACGGCCTTGATGCAGGCGTTGAGGCCGGGGACATCGCCCCCTCCCGTCAGTATGCCGATGTGCATTTTCGTCCTCCGGGTCTCCCCTGTCTCGGAGACACATACTCCCGTGCGCGCGGCGCGCGTTATTGTAATGTGGCGCAAGTGCCCCGCCGCCGGCAGGCAAGCGGGCCGCAATCAATGGGAACGAGGGGCAGCATGATCATCGACGTACATTCTCACGTGTGCACGCCAGAACTGCTCGATCACTTGGCAGCGCATTCCGGCTACGGCCTGAAGGTCGAGAAGGACGGCAAGGGCGGCTACACCCTGATGGGCCACGCCATCCATCCCGGCTTGTGGGACCTCGAGGTGCGACTCGCGAGCCTCGAAGCACGCGGCGTCGACCTGCAGCTCGTCGGCACGCTGAACACGCTCCTCAACTGGCCGGGCGGCGCGCCCGACTCCGAGCAGGCACGGCACATCAACGTCGAAACCGCGCGCGCCGAGGCCGCCGCCGGGGGCCGGCTCGCCGGCATGGCGACCATCGCGTTCGGCGAGCCCGACAAAGCGGCCGAGGACCTGCGCGGCGCCATTGGCGAGCACGGCTTCAAGGGCGCCCATCTCGGCATCGCCGCCGGTGCGCTCGGGCTCGACGATCCCGTGTTCGAGGATCTTTGGGGCGTGGCCGAGGAGTTCGGCCTGTTCCTCTACATGCACCCGGCCCGCGACCGCACCTACGAGCGCTACGCCGACTACAGCCTCGCCACCGTCATCCTCTACCCGACCGAGACCTGCATCACGGTCTCGCGCATGATCTTCGCCGGCGTGTTCGAGCGCCATCCGGGCCTCAATTTGTGCCTCGCCCACGGCGGCGGCACGCTGCCCTATCTGGCGGCGCGCCTCGACCGCGCCTACGATGCGCGCGTCTACGAACACAACCCCGCGCTCTACGTCCACATCAGCGAGCCGCCGTCCGCTTACATCAAGCGCCTCTCGGTCGATACCTGCGTGTTCGGCCGCGAGCAGCTCGCCTTCCTCGCCGAGCTGATGGGCACCGAGCGCATGATGTTTGGCACGGACTACCCGTTCGAGATCGGCGACGCCGAGGGCGAGCTGGCGATGCCCTACATCAACTCGCTCGGCACGGACGACCGGGACAGGATCCAGGGCGACAACGCCAAGGCGATCCTCGACGCGGCAAGGGCGCCTTGATCGCTCATCTCCGATAGGCCCCGAGGGGCGACGCGACGGCGAAGTCCTTCGCCGAGGCATAGCTCGGGTCTATACTTTGTCGGCGGCGCATGCCGAACCCGGTGCGCCACGCGAGGTCACTGTCATGCCTTGGTACAACGATCAGGAGCTCGCCCAGCTCAGGCTCGGCGCGGGCGAGGTATTTTTCGGCGAGGCGGCGCTCGGCGTAACCAAGGCGCTGTTCCAGTCGGGGGTCGCCTACGTCGGCGGCTACCAGGGCTCGCCCGCCGCCAACCTGATGGACACGGTGGCGGCGACGGAGGACCTGCGGGCCGAGCTCGGCGTCCATTTCCAGGCCAACTCCAGCGAGGGCGCGGCCGCCGCCATGCTCGGCGCGTCGATCAACTTCCCCCTGCGCGGCGCCGTTATCTACAAGGCGACGGCGGGCTCGGCCGTGGCCACCGACGCGCTCGCGAACCTCGCCTCGACCGGCGTCACGGGCGGCGCGCTGATCCTCATCGGCGGCGACTACGGCGAAAAGGGCAACACCGGCCAGGAGCGCACGATCGCCTCGGCCATGAAGTCGACGATGTGGCTGCTCGAGCCCCGGCCCGAGGTGGCCATCTACGTCGACATGGTCGAGAAGGCCTTCGAGCTGTCGGAGGCGAGCAATGCGCCAGTGATGCTGGAGATGCGGCTGCGCGGCACGCACGCCACCGGCGAATTCGTTTGCAAGGACAACAGGCGCGTCGATGTGCCCAGGGAGCTCATCGAGCGCCGCGGCAACGACCCGGCCCGCCTCGTGCTGCCACCGGCGACCTACGATCACGAACGCCATAAGGTTGAGCATCGGCTACCTGCGGCGCGGGCCTTCATCCGCGAGCACGGCCTCAACGAGCATTTCGACGGCCGCTTCGACGACGTCGGCATCATCGCGGTCGGCGCCCTGTACAACTCGGTCGCGGCCGGACTGCGCGAACTCGGCCTCGCCACTATTTTCGGCGAGGCCGACATCCCCATCCTCGCGCTCAATGTGACCTACCCACTGGTCCCCGACCAGATCGAGGAGTTCTGCCGCGGCAAGCGGGCCGTGCTGGTGCTCGAGGAGAGCCACCCCAACTACCTCGAGCAGGCCATCGACTCGATCCTACGCAAGGCCGACATCGCGACCACAGTGATCGGCAAGGACATCCTGCCGCGCTTCGGTCAATACACCGAGGCCGTGGTGCTCAAGGGGTTGGCCGCTTTCATCGAAGGCAGCGTACCCGCCGGGCTCGACGCCGCGGCCGTCGCCGCGCGCATGGCGGCGCTCGCGTCGGACATGGAAGGCGCGGCCAAGTCGATCGACGTGCAGCCGCCGGCCCGCGAATCGACCTTCTGCACCGGCTGCCCCGAGCGCCCGGTGTTCAGCGCCTTCAAGCTGGCCGAGCATGAGTTCGGACCGGTGCACGTCTCGGCCGATATCGGCTGTCATGGGTTTGCCACCATGGCGCCGTTCAATATGGGTAACACGATCCTCGGCTACGGACTCGGCCTGGCGAGTTCGAGCGCCGTGGGCCACGCCTTTGGCAAGCGGGTCGTGAGCATCATGGGTGACGGTGGGTTCTGGCACAACGGCCTGCTCACGGGCGTCGCCAACGCCGTCTACAACGAGGACGATTCAGTTCTGCTGGTGTTCGACAACGGCTACACGGCGTCCACGGGCGGCCAGCAAATCCCCTCGAGCGCGAACGGCAAGGCGCCCCGGATGGACATCGAGGCGGCGCTGCGCTCGGTCGGCGTCACCTGGATCAGGAACCTGCGCTCCTACGGCGTCGCCAAGGTCATGCGCGCGCTGCGCGAGGCGATGGCGACGGCGCAGGGCGGCCTCAAGGTCATCGTCGCCGAGGGCGAATGCCAGCTCGCCAAGCAACAGCGCACCCACGCCGAGGTGCGCGAACGCGTCGCCGCCGGCGAGCGTACCGTGCGCACCCGGTTCGGCATCGACGACGACGTTTGCACCGGCGACCATTCCTGCATCCGGCTGTCGGGGTGTCCCTCGCTGACGGTCAAGGCGAATCCGGACCCGCTGAAGAAAGACCCGGTGGCGCACGTGAACCAGGGCTGCGTCGGCTGTGGGTTGTGCGGCGAGGTCTCGCACGCCGCCGTCCTCTGCCCCTCGTTCTACCGCGCCGAAATCGTTCAGAATCCGGGCCGTTGGGACCGTCTGGCAGCTGGCGTGCAGCAGCGCCTCATCGCGTGGCTGCAGGTCGACCGCGGCATGGACGCCGGCGCGGCAACGCCGTGAGCGCCCTCCCCGAGCGACCCCTCACGGTCCTGATCTCGGTGATGGGAGGACAGGGCGGCGGCGGCGTCGAACCCATGGCGAGCCGCGGCGGCCGGCTCCTGTCCAACTGGATCGTCGCGGCGGCGCGCGCCCAGGGCCTGCCGGTACAGAGCACGCTCACGCCCGGAACCTCGCAGCGCACGGGCATCACCGCGCACTACATTGAAATCTATCCCGCACCACAGAAGGAGCTCGGCGGTCGCCGGCCCATCTTCCGTCTCGCGCCCCGGACCGGCGACGTCGACCTGGTCATCTCGTTCGAGCTCGCAGAGGCGGTGCGCGCGGTGCAGGCAGGCCATGTGTCGGCACGGACCACGCTCGTCGCCTCCTCGCACCGCTTCCTCACCCTGGCCGAGAAGACGGCGATGACGGACGGCCGCCAGGACAGTCAGGCCCTGCTCGCCACGGCTTACGAGGCGGCGGGCCGCGCGATCCTGTTCGACATGGGGGCGCCCGCTCAAACAACCGAGGGCTCGATCAGCGCCGTGGCCCTCGGCGCCGTCGCCGCACTCGACCTCCTGCCGCTGCCCGCGGCGGCCTTCGAGGACGCCATTCGGGCGCTCGGGCCCGACGCCGATGCGAACCTCGCGGCTTTCGCGGCGGGCCAGGCCGGCGCCGCCAGCGCGGACGTCCCGCCCGCCGCGGTCGAGGACCTCAAGCGCCCCAACGCCGCGAAAACGCCACTCGCCTTGCTCGAGCGCATGCAGGCCTCGCTGTCGGCCGACACCTGGCCCATCGTGCGCGAGGGTTTGGCCCGGCTCGTCGACTACCAGGGCGCGGCCTACGCGGCGCGCTACCTCGACCGCCTCGACGCCATTGCCGCGATCGACTCGCGGGACGCAGGCCCCGCGATCGACCATGAGCTGACCCGCGAGACCGCGCGCTACCTGGCGCTGTGGATGTCGTACGAGGACGTGATTCGGGTCGCCGACCTCAAGACCCGCGCGGCACGCTGGCGGCGCGTTCGCGAGGAGGTCGGCGCGGCGCCGGGCGAGCCCATGGCCATCACGGAGTTCTTGAAGCCCGGGATCGGCGAGTGGACCTCGGTGCTGCCGCGCTTTGCCGCGCGGCCGCTGCGCCGCGCCGCCGTCCGGCTCGGGCTCGAACACCGCCTCAACCTCGGTATGCACATCAAGACATCGGCGCTATGGGGCTTCCTGCTGCTGTGGAGCCTGGCGCGCTTGCGCTTCCTGCGGCCACTAAGCCTCGGCTTCGCCGAGGAGAACGCGCTCATCGAGCGCTGGCTCGCGGCCATCCGCCGGGCCGCCGAGGCAGATCGGCCGTTGGCACTGGAGATCGTCGAATGCGCGCGCATGATCAAGGGCTACAGCGGCACCCGGCGCCGCGGCGTGGGCAACTTACTGCGCGTCTTCGAGGCCCTCGTCGAGCCCGCGCTTGAAGGCGGAGCCCCCGCTGACGCCGTCCGCAACATCGCCCGGGCGCGCCAGGCCGCGCTAAGCGATCCCGAGGGCGAGGGCCTGGAATCCGCGCTGGCGCAGGCCGCGGAATAGCCGCCGCTCACCCGAGGCCCGAGAATGCGTGTCATCGCGAGCCTGCCGCAGGCCGACTTGAACGCCGTCGCCGAAGCCGCGCGCACCGCCGAGGCCGCCGGCTATGACGGCGTGATGACGTCGGAGCAGGCGCACGATCCGTTCCTCCCGCTCGCCGTCGCGGCGACGGCGACGGCGCGTGTCGAGCTCGCGACCGGCGTCGCGATCGCCTTCGCCCGCAGCCCGATGTCGGCGGCGCACCAAGGCTGGGACCTGCATACCGCGTCGCGCGGCCGCTTCGTCATGGGGCTCGGCAGCCAGATCAAGGCCCACAACGAGCGCCGCTTCAGTGTGCCGTGGAGCGCGCCGGCGCCGCGCATGCGCGAATACGTCGGCGCTTTACGCGCGATCTGGCGCTGCTGGGAGACGGGCGAGCCGCTCGACTACCGCGGCGAGCACTACCGCTTCACGCTCATGACCCCGAACTTCGCGCCGGCCCCAAGCGGGCTCGCGCCACCGCCGATCACGATCGCCGCCGTCGGGCCGGCGATGCTGCGCCTCGCCGGCGAAGCCTGCGATGGCGTCAGGCTGCACGCCTTCTGCACCCGCCGCTATCTCGAGGAGGTCGTCGTCCGGCGCCTCGAGGAAGGCCTCGCCAACGGTGGCCGCGCGCGCAGCCACTTCGAGATCTGCGGCGGCGGCTTCATCGCCACCGGCGCCGATGAGGCCACCGTCGCTGCGCGCTTCGAGGAGGTCCGCGGCCGCGTCGCCTTTTATGGCTCGACGCCGGCCTACCGGCAGGTGTTCGAGCTCCACGGCCTCGCCGACCTCGAGCCTAAGCTGCGCGAGCTCTCGCGCCGCGGCGCCTGGGCGGCCATGGCCGCGGAAATCCCCGACGAGGTCGTGCACCTGTTCGCCGCCGTCGGCACCCACGCCGTCATCGCCGGCGAGATCGAAGCGCGCTTCGGTGGCGTCGCCGACACGGTGACCCTCGGCATTGCCGAGGAGGCCTGGCCCGACCTGCCCTCCGAGGTGATGCGCGATATCCAGCGCATCCCGAGCCGTTTCTCGGGCATTGCCGGCGCGCCGCGCAGGGGCCCACTCGAGTCCGCCGCGGCACCCTGAACGGCCGCGCCCAGGCTTGACGTTCATGGCGTGAACGCAGTAGTGTTCGCGCCGCGAACACGGCTCGCCGCTGGGGCGGATTGGCGGCGGCAGGGATGGGGGCGAGATGCCGAGCAGTCCGGCGTCGGGGCGCGGTGAGAACGATGCCGAGAGCCGCATCACACTCGATCTCCTCGACACGGTGCGCGATAACGCGAGCATCTCGCAGCGTTCGCTGGCGCGCGAACTCGGCATCGCCCTCGGCCTTACCAACGCCTATCTCAGGCGCTGCATTCACCGCGGCTGGATCAAGGCCTCGCAGGCACCGGCCAACCGCTATGCCTACTACGTCACGCCCAAGGGGTTCGCTGAAAAGAGCCGCCTGACCGCGCGCTACCTGGCGAGCTCGCTGCACCTCTACCGCCAGGCCCGCAACCAGTTCGACGAACTGCTGGCGCGCTGCGCGGCCCGCGGCTGGCGTCGCGTCGGGCTGTGCGGGGCGGGGGAGCTCGCCGAGATCGCGCAGCTGTGCGCACTGCAGCATCAGGTCGAGATCGTCGGCGTCGTCGACGGCAGGGTCGACGGACAGACGTTCAGGCAGCTACCGAGGGTGGCGCGCCTGGAAGAGCTCGGGGACCTCGACGCCGTCGTCGTGACCGAGCTCAAAAGGCCGCAGGCCGCTTACGAGGCGCTGGCGAACGAGCTCGCCGAGGAACGCATCCTGATCCCACCCCTGCTCAAGATCGTCCGCGCGCCCGATGGCGCGGTCCGGGAGGGCGGCGCATGACGCGCTGGTACGCCGTCCACACGCAGGCGGGTAGCGAGCTGTGGGCCCGCAGCAACCTGTGGGAGCGCGGCATCGAGGTGTATCTGCCGCGCTGCCTCAAGCGCCGCCGCCATGCGCGTCGCACGGACTGGATCGCGACGCCCCTGTTCCCGCGCTACCTGTTCGTGCGCAGCGATCTCGGCGGCGGCGCGCGCAAAAGCAATCGACACGGCACCCGGCGTGATCCGCCTGCTGTGCATGGGGAAGGCGCCCTCGCCGGTCGCCGACGCAATCATCGCCGAGATCCGTGCGCGCGAGGGCGAGGACGAGCTGGTGCAGCTGAACGAGGCGGCGGGCTGGCGGACAGGCTGTTCTGACCTTCCGCCCCTGATCAAATCCGGCCGCTTCGAGCGGGCATGGAAGGCCCTGATCAGCGCAACCGACACACCGGCCAACGACAACATCAGTCCACGTGCAGCAGCCATGGCAATCGCTGCCTGAACTCAACGAACCAAGCCGCAGACATCACTGCCATGCGAGACTCGCACCCTCTTTCAGGCCTACTCGCAAGCGAGCCGCCCGCCAATCGCCCGCCCCGCCGCGCGATCTCACTCCGGCGCTCGACTCTTAATATTGTGAGTCGCTTTGATCAACATAGCCAGCGCTACCTTGGCGCGCAAGTCATGGACGGCCCCGGTGGCGCACACTCCTGGCGACTGTGATAATTCTGCCACAGTCGTGTCGCGCCCTCATCACGCCCATGGGCGCGACCTCACCGACGACGCGCGCCATCGAGAAAATCCAGCATGGCCTTCACGTTGGCGGGATCGGCGAACACATCGTGGGTGGCGCTGTCGTCGAGCACGATCGAGCGCGACAGCAGGTGCCCGGCCATGAAGGCGCCGCAGTCCCCTCGCTGGCCGCTCGTTCGCCGTACCACGGATCGCCGCCATTGACGATCGCGAGAACCGGCGTTTCCGGCGGCGCGGCGAGGCCGTGGACAACAGGCGCACCATGGCACGTCCACTGCGCGATGATGCGCGCACGAAACGCATCGCCCCTGTAGAGCGCGGTGGCGACCCCGCCCTCACTGGCGCCAACCAGAAACAGGTTGCCGCGATCGATCCAGTCGATGGATTCGAGTCGCTCGAGGGCATAGCTGATTTCGGCCAACCGAAAGTCGTAGACGAACAGGTGGTACCCGCCGGTGCGCGTCTTGGGGTCACACTGCAGCGGGCGAAAACGCCGCGCCATGCTGTCCGGCGCCACGACCGCATACCCCGCGTTGGCCAGCGCACGAAAGAACGCGAGATTGCCGATTCCGTCGCAGCCATGCATATACAACACCACCGGAAACGTGCGTCCGGGCGGCCGCGTCTTGCGCCAGCGCGCGATCCGGCCATCGTCCATCCTTGCCACCACCGGCATCCCGCCCTCCGACGGTAGCACGACCACGGCCCGGTCCCAGGTGCGGACGATGTCGGACGGGACGTTCGACAGATCCGCCACCGCGGCGCAGGCCCCGAGCGCCATGGCGCAGACCGCCGTCGCCGCCCGCGTCGCCATGCCACCCGCCTCGCGCGGCGCGACCTTGGGCAGAGTCACGGAAAGTACCTCAGGCCGCGCGCGCGACCGCGGCCGGGCGCAGCAGGGGCGCGTGCGCGGTCCACCACCCGCGGTTGCTCGCCCGCACGCTCGCGGCGGCGCGACGCGCGGCGCGCTCGTCGGCAAATAGCCCGAAGCAGGTGGCGCCGCTTCCCGACATGCGCGCGAGCAGGCAGTCGGGCTCTCGCCCAAGGCATGCGAGAACCCGCCCGATCGTTGGCTCCAGCTCGCTCGCCGCGGCCGCAAGATCGTTTCGCGCAAGCGACAGGAGGCTCACGAGGTCGGCTAGGTCGGTCACGGTTGGCGGGCGGTCCGGGGGTGGCGAGCCCGGGCCCGAGAACGCCGCGTACACCTCGGCCGTGGTGAGTTCCACGCCCGGGTTGACCAGAGCGACATGGACCGACGGCAGAGCGGGTGCCGGCGTGATTTCATCGCCGACGCCTGCCACGTACAGCGGGCGCCCAACCAGGCAGGCCGGAACATCCGTACCGATCGAGGCCGCGAGCGCAAGCAGGTCCGGCTCGGTAAGACCGGAGCGCCACAGGCGGGCCAAAAGCCGTAGTGCGGCCGCCGCATCGGCCGAGCCGCCGCCGAGACCGGCGGCGACGGGCAGGTTTTTTGTCAGGGCGAGGCGCGCGCCGACGGGCTCGGCGCTCGTCGCAGCCAGCGCGCGGGCCGCGTGCAGCACCAGGTTGTCCTCGTTATCGCGCAAGCCGTCGGCAAACGGGCCGCCGACCTCGAGGCTCAGGTCGCCCGCGGGGGTGGCGCGGACTTCGTCGCCGATCGCCGCAAATGCGATGAGGCTGTCGATAAGGTGCAGACCGTCGGCGCGCCTGCCGACAACGTGTAGGTACAGGTTGATCTTGGCGTAGGCCGTCCATCGCACCAGCGGTGGGGCGCCCCTGTCGCTAACCGCCATGCTCGCTCGCGCCGTCGGCGGGGAGCCCCTCTTCGATCTTGCGCCGAATCGTCGGCATGGTATCGGCTTCGGGCTTGAGCGAGAGCGCGCGCCGCCACTGGAAACGGGCCTCGTTGGTGCGGCCGACCCGCCAATAGGCGTCGCCGAGATGGTCGTTGATGACCGGGTCAGTCGGGCGCAGCTCGACGGCACGCTCAAGGTTCTTGACCGCTTCGCCGAACCTGTCCATGCGATAGAGCACCCAGCCTAGGCTATCGATGATGTAGCCGTCGCGCGGGCGGAGCTCGACCGCTTTCTTGATCATGCCGAGCGCCCGCTCTAGGTGGAGGCCCTGGTCGACCCAGGAGTAGCCGAGGTAGTTGAGGACCAGGGGATGTTCGGGCCTGAGCTCGAGCGCTCGCAGGAAGTCGGCTTCCGCCCGCGGCCATTGGCGCGCCCGCTCGAGCGCGATGCCGCGGGTGTAGAACAACGCCCAGGCGTTTTCGGTCGGGGTGCCCACGCGCGCCGCCGCACGATCATACTCGGCCACCGCCTCTGGCCATTGCTCCTTTTCGCGATAGAGATCGCCGAGGGCAATGAGAGCGTCCATGCTTGCCGGCCGCTCATCGGCGAGCGAGCGCAAGAGGACAATGGCCTCGTCCACGCGATCCCGGCGATCGAGCAGCACCGCGACCCGGATGCGCGCATCCCAGGAGTAGGGCGAGCGCAGATCGATCCCTTCGAACGCGGCGGCCGCCTCCGACCAGCGCCGCCCCGATTCGAGCAGATTGCCGAGAAGCATCTGCGCCGCCGGGAACTCGGTCTTGAGGTCGATCGCCAGACGCGCGTAGTTCGCGGCCGCCTCGTAGGCACCATCGGCGGCCAGGGTGGCGGCCACGCCGTAGAGCGCCTCCGCCGCGCCATCGCCAATCGTGGCGACAAACCGCGCCGGCACTGGCGCGCCAGATTCGAGGTCGAGCGCTCGCGCGATCAGGGGATCGTCCGGATCTTCGGCCAAGCCCGCCCGATAGACCTCCTTCGCCTCGGCCCTTCGCTCCTGGCGCTCGAGGAAGTTGCCGAGCGCCAAGGCAACCCTGATGGCGCCGGAACGCTTACCCGCGAGCGTAGCGCGAAAGGCCTCCTCCGCATCGGCGGCGCGGCCCGCCACGTCGTTGACCAGCGCGCCATGGAAGCTGCGGTAGGGATCGAACGACTGGTTTCGTGACAGCTCCGATAAAGCCTCGACGGCCGCGTCCGTTTCACCTTGACCGAGCTCCGCCCACGCCGTGAGCAGCGGCACCAACAGCGCATTGGACTGCCGTTTCGAGGTCTTGCGAAGGCGCTCCCGCGCGGCGCCGAAGTGGCCGGCCTTTATCTCCGCAACGCCCAACACCACATTGGCAAGACCAGCCCGCGCGTTCGTCTCGACCAAGCGCGCCGCAAGCTCAGTCGCCTCCTCCATGCGCCCGCCGGCGAGTAGAACCGCGAAGGTCTCGCGCAGCAGTCGCTGGTTGTCCGGATCGGCCTCGAGCGCGTGCAGGAAGAACTCCGCGGCCGCCCCCGTATCACCACCGGCCCGCGCTTGCCTTGCCGCAAGGTACTGGCCCAGGGCCGAGCTCGAAAGCGACCCCGCTTCTGCCGCCGCGATCCTCACGAGGGGTTCCGCCGCGACGATCGTGCGCGGGGTACCGTTCGCGCAGCCGGCGATCGCGGCCAAGGCCATCAGGGCCACGACCGGCGAGGCGCCCCCACGGTCCAAACGCCACGCCTTCCACCTAGGAGCGTGCGCCGCAGAAAGGTCCGCGCGGCAAAGTTGATAGCGGACGGGTTGTGGGTGGATTTGCGCAGGGGGAAGTATGATCCGATACGCCAGTTGCGTGTGGGAACTCCCGATGCCGACCACGTTTCGTGCCTACCAGCCGGACCAACCCTTGCTTTTGCCGCCGGACTTGCAGGAGTGGGTTTCCCCAGGGCACCTGGCTCATCACGTCAGCGATGTGGTCGATGCACTGGACTTGACGGCGTTCTATGCGCCCTACGAGGGGGACGGTCGACGCAACGCCCCCTACGAGCCGTCGATGATGGTCAAGGTGCTGATCTATGCCTACGCGACGGGCACATTCTCCTCGCGCGCGGTGGCGAGGAAGCTGGAGGAGGATGTAGCGTTTAGGATGCTCGCGGCGGGCAACTTCCCGCAACATCGCACGGTATGTGAGTTCCGACGCCGACATCTGGCGGAGTTCAGCGAGCTGTTTGTGGGGGTGGTGCAGGTGGCGCGCGAGATGGGACTGGCGCGGTTCGGCAAGCTCTCGGTCGACGGGACGAAGGTGCGAGCGAACGCGAGCAAGCGCAAGGCGATGAGCTATGAGCGGATGGGCAAAGAGGCGGCTCGCTTGCAGGCGGAGATCGAGGCGCTGCTGACGACGGCGGGGATGGTGGACGCCGAAGAAGACGAGCGTTGGGGCGAGGATTTCCGGGGCGACGAGTTGCCCGAGGAGTTGCAACGCAGGGAGAAGCGCCTGGCGGCGATCCAGGCAGCCAAAGCGCGTTTGGAGGCGGCGCAACGCGGGCGCGACGATGAGCGCGGGCGCGAGCCGGGGCAGGACCGCAATCCCCGGGGCGGGCGGCCTTACAAGCGGGCCTACGGCGAGCCCGAGCCGAAGGCGCAGAGCAATTTCACCGATCCCGAGAGCCAGATCATGAAGACCAGCAGCGAGGGGTTCCAGCAGTGCTACAACGCGCAGATGGCGGTCGATGGGGAGCACCAGATCATCGTCGCGACTCAGGTGGGGCCACAGGCCAGCGACCAGGGTCAGCTGGTGGGGATGCTCGACGAGATCAACGAGACGTTTGGGGTCGAGCCTGCGGTGGTACTGGCCGATGCGGGCTACTGCAACGAGCCGGATCTGTTGGAGCTGGAAGATCGCGGCATCGACGCGCACGTAGCGCTGGGGCGTGAAGGCAAGTCCCAGGTGGCGGTCGACCCGGCCCGGCTCCCTGCCACGCACCGCATGGGTGAGAAACTGGCGAGCCCCGCGGGCAAAGCCCGGTACGCGCAACGCAAGTGGCTCTCGGAGGCGCCGAACGGGTGGATCAAGGAGGTGCTCGGATTCCGACGATTCAGCCTGCGAGGCTTGGCGAAGGTGCGCGGCGAGTGGGACCTCGTGTGCTTGGCGTTGAACATCAAGCGGATGGGGACGGTGGCCACGTGCTGAGGCAGGTGCTGGCCTGCCAACGCACTTGATCCGGGGCGCGCAGTGCCCATCGACCGCGTATGAAACGCGAATCTCTTCCCTTCCGGCCTTCCGGTCTGGGATTTCCATCCCAGAGTCGGGCGGGCCAGATATCCACACTCGGGCCAAAATCCCACCTCTCCGGCGGCCGCGCGCCAATCGCCCAACATCAAAACTTCTACGGCGCACGCTCCTAGCCGGCATGCGCGACCCCGAGTGGTCAGCACGGTCAGCACTCATCAGCCTATAAAACCAGCGTTCGCGGACGGGGCGCAAACGCAAAATTGACCCGACTGCGCGCGCACGGCTCTCGAACACCGCCCGAAGGCACTCACATGTTGGGGTAGTTGGGCCCGCCGCCGCCCTCGGGCGTGACCCAGTCGATGTTCTGGGTCGGGTCCTTGATGTCGCACGTCTTGCAGTGGACGCAGTTCTGCGCGTTGATCTGGAGTCGCGGATTGTCGCCCCCCTCATCGCTCACGATCTCGTAAACGCCGGCGGGGCAGTAGCGTTGCTCGGGCGCATCGTAGGCCTC
Organism: Alphaproteobacteria bacterium; assembly: GCA_965261735.1. GTDB lineage: Bacteria > Pseudomonadota > Alphaproteobacteria > SHVV01 > SHVV01. The sequence goes on along the minus strand of OZ253470.1, from coordinate 1,015,540 downwards.
GAGGTTGAGGCGGATCGGCACGGACGGATCCTTGAGCCTTAGGTGAACCGGCTGGTCCTCCTCGTGATTGGTGTTGGAGATGAAGACCGAGGACATGCGGTCGAAGGTGACGACCCCGTCCGGCTTGGGGTAGGCGATCGGCGCGCACTCGCTCGCCCTCTTCAAGCGCGTGTGGTCGGGATGGTGATGAAGGGTCCACGGCGCCCGGCCGCGTAGCACCATCAGTTCGAAGCCGCTGTAGAGCGTTCCGAGTAGGATTCCGGCCCGAAAGGCGGGCCGGAAATTGCGCACCCGGCGCAGCTCGTCATTGACCCACGACGCCGCGAAGCGGACCGGATAGCCGCCGAGCTCGGCTGTGCCGACGCCTGCGTTCAGTGCGTCGAACGCGGCCTCGGCCGCCATCATCCCGCTCTTCATCGCGGTGTGGCTGCCTTTGATCTTGGGCACGTTGAGGAAGCCGGCCGCGCAGCCTATGAGGGCGCCGCCCGGGAAGGTGAGCTTGGGGATCGCCTGCCACCCGCCCTCGTTGATCGCCCGCGCCCCGTAGGCGATCCGCGACCCGCCCTCGAATAGGGGGCGGATTCGGGGATGGGCCTTGAAGCGTTGAAACTCCTGATAGGGATCGAGGTGGGGATTGGCGTAGTCGAGCGCGACCACGAAGCCGACCGCGACCTGATTGTTGTCGAGGTGATACAGAAAAGAGCCGCCATAGGTGCCGCGATCGAGCGGCCAGCCGGCGGTATGGGTGACGAGTCCGGGGCGATGCTTGTCGGCTTCGACCTCCCACAGCTCCTTGATTCCGATCCCGTAGGTTTGCGGGTCCACGCCGTCGCGCAAGCCGAATCGGTCGAACAACGTCTTGGTGAGCGATCCCCGGCACCCCTCAGCGAACAGGGTATAGCTCGCGTGTAGCTCGATGCCGGGCTCGAAGTTCGGCTTGCGCTCACCGTCCCGGGCCACGCCCATGTTCCCGGTGGCGACGCCCTTGACCGAGCCGTCCTCGCGGTAGAGCACTTCCGCGGCGGCAAAGCCCGGGTAGATCTCGACCCCGAGCTCCTCCGCCTGCGCCGCCAACCAGCGGCACAGATTGCCGAGGCTGATGACGTAGTTGCCGTGGTTGTCGAACTCGCGCGGCATGAGCCAGGAAGGCCAGCGCCAGGCGCTCCTTTCGCTGAGAAACAGGAACCGGTCTTCCGTGACCGGGACGCTCACCGGGGCTCCGCTGTCGCGCCAATCGGGGAGGAGCTCGTCGAGGGCCCGGGGCTCGAGCACGGCGCCCGATAGAATATGGGCGCCGACCTCGGAGCCCTTCTCGACCACGCACACGCTGAAGTCCGCATCGTGCTCGCGACACAGCTGACGCAGTTGGATCGCCGCGCCGAGACCCGACGGCCCGGCGCCGACGATGACCACGTCGTAGGACATCGATTCCCGTTCCGGCGTTTCTTGGCTCTCGGATGTCGCGTCGGCCATGGCGTGAATCGCGTCCTCGCTGGTGGCTTCCGGTTATGCCCCCGAAACGGAGCGCCGGTCAATCGGCGCCCGGCGCCGGCTCAGGGCGGGTCCTGGCAGGTGATATGGCGCCCGTGCTAGCCTTTGGCCATGTCACGTAAGCCCGACGCACTCGAGCTTCTGCGCTGGTACGTGGAAGCCGGCGCGGACGAAGCCATCGGCAATAAACCCCTGCTTCGATATGCCGACAACAACCGCGAGCCGCGCCCCTCGGCGTTGCAGCCCGGACCTCTCTCAGCGCCCCCGCCACCCCGGCCGCCTCCGCGGCCGCCGCCCAGCCGGCCGACGACGGACCCTGGCCTGACATCGTCTGCAACCGCCCAGGCGAGCGCCCAGGCAACAGCCGGCGCATGCCGCAACCTCGACGAACTTAGCGAGGCGCTGCGCGCGTTCGAGGGCTGCGCGCTCAAGCAAACGGCAACGAATCTGGTGTTCGGCGACGGCAATCCGGCGGCGCGGTTGATGCTGATCGGCGAGGCACCCGGGGCCGAGGAGGACCGTCAGGGCCTGCCCTTCGTCGGCGTCAGCGGCCAGCTCCTCGACCGCATGCTGGCGGCCGTCGGCCTCGACCGGCGCGCCGTCTACATTACCAACATGGTCTTTTGGCGCCCCCCGGGGAACCGCAAGCCGACGCCCCATGAGTACGAAATCTGCCTGCCCTTCCTGCAGCGCGCGATCGACCTCGTGGCGCCCCAACTGCTGGTGCTGGTGGGCGGCACGGCGGCCGGCGCCTTGCTCGGCCGCAGCGAGGGCATTACCAAGATCCGCGGCACCTGGTTCAGCTACCGCGGCTCAGTTGGCGCGGCTGAGCGCGAGATTCCGGCGATCGCGATCTATCATCCGGCCTTCCTGCTGCGCCAACCGGCACTCAAGCGTGAAGCGTGGCGCGATCTGCTCGAGATCAAGGGTCGGCTCGATCTACTGCCCGCCAAGCGCTGATCCGGGCCGCGGCCAGCTTGCCGAGCCCGGGTAATTTGGCTACACCAGAACCCATGCGTGAAAAGCGGTGCAGCCGAATCACGGCCGCGCTCTCGTGGCGCGTGCGAGAGGCTTGCCGCCTCGTGTGCCTCGGATTCGCGATCTCGTTGTGGACGGTCGGTGCGCCGGCACTCGCGCTCGAAGGCGATCCGGCGGCGGCGCCCGCAGCAGAGGCCGTTCGCCTGACTGTCCTCAACGCCGAAACGGTCGAGCGCTATCGGCGCATCTTCGCGCTCCAGGAAACCGGGAAATGGAAGGCGGCGGACCGCGAGACAAAGCGCCTCGAGGACCGAATCCTGCTCGGCCGTGTCCTGTTCCAGCGCTACATGCACCCGACAAAGTACCGCTCGCAGTACAAGGAGTTGGCATCGTGGCTGAAGCGCTACGCCGACGAGGCGGGCGCTTCCCGCATCTATCGACTGGCGCTGCGGCGCAAGCCCAAGGCGGCCAAGCCGCCGCGCTGGCCCGGCGCGGGCCGGGCGCAAGGGGCGGCCGCAGCCATCGCGAAGCCCGATCCCGGCTACCGCTCGCCGCGTAAGCGCACCTCCAAGCAGCGTTCCGAGGTGCGCAGCCTGCACCGGCACGTTGCGGTCCACCTGTCGCGCCGCGGCGATCCCGAGGGCGCGGAAAAACACCTCGCGGCGCGCAACGTCAAGAAGCTACTCGACCCCGTCGAGTACGACGGGCTGCGCCTGCGGATTGCCGCCGCCTACTTCTTCAAGGGCAACGACCGCAGGGCGTTGGCGCTAGCGGCGGCGAGCGCCGAGCGCTCGCGCGGGCACGTTCCCCTGGCCGACTGGACAGCGGGTTTGGCCGCATGGAGGCTGACCGAACGCTCGCGGGCGCGCGCCCACTTCAGTGCTTTGGCGCGTTCTTCGTCTGTCTCGCCGTGGAACGCCGCGGCCGGCGCTTTTTGGGCCGCGCGCGCCCACCTCGTGACCGGCGAGCCCGGCAGGGTGAACGAGCTCCTCGGCGTCGCGGCGCACCATCCGCGTACCTTCTACGGCCTCATCGCAACGCGCCTGCTGGCGCGCGACGTCAATTTCCGGTGGGAGCCGCCGCCACTGTCGAGCGCTAGCACCGAGCGGCTGCTGGCGGTGCCCGAGGTTCGGCGCGCGGTCGCGCTGAGCCAGGTCGATCAGATCTATTGGGCCGAAGAGGAGTTCCGCGCCGCCGCCAAACATGTCGCCGCGCCCCTCCATGGGGATCTGCTCGGCTTGGCCACCCGCCTCGGCCTCGCGGCCGCGTCGCTCCGGCTGATCAAGAGCGCGCCCGCGCCGGAGGTGTGTTGCTATGACAGCGCCGACTATCCGCTACCGCGTTGGCAGCCGGACAGCGGCTTTCGCATCGACCGGGCGCTGATCTACGCGTTCATGCGTCAGGAATCGGGTTTCAACAGCCGGGCCAAGAGCCCGAGCGGCGCGCGCGGGCTGATGCAGCTCATGCCGCGCACGGGCAGCTATGTGGCCAAGGACCGGTCGCTGCGTGGCTCCAACCGCAACAAGCTCTATAAGCCCGCATTCAACATGGACCTCGGGCAGAAGTACCTCGGCGGCCTGCTCGCGAGCGAAAGCATTCGCGGCAACCTGTTCCTGGCCGCCGCGGCCTATAACGGCGGTCCCGGCAACCTGCGCAAATGGCTGCGCCGAACCAATCATCGCGACGACGCGCTGTTGTTCATCGAGAGCATCCCCGCGCTGGAGACGCGCCTGTTCATCGAGCGCGTGATGGCCAACTTCTGGATCTACCGCGAGCACTTGGATCAGGACACGCCCTCGCTCGATGCGGTGGCGTCGGGCCATTGGCCCTACTACTTCTCGCTCGATGCCTCGCCCTTCGCGCTCGTCAAGGACGCGCAGCGTGCCCGGGATTGACGAGTCGCGCTCCTTCGTCGCCGTCGGCATTGCCGTGCTCACGGTCTCGGACACCCGTACCGAGGCCGACGACAAGTCGGGGCAGGTCCTCATCGAGCGGCTTACGACCGCCGGCCACCGACTGGCCGCGCGCGCCATCGTCACGGACGATGCGGACGCGATCGTGAGCCGCCTCCGCGCGTGGATCGATGACCCCGAGATCGACGTGATCATCGCCAGCGGCGGCACCGGGGTCACCGGCCGCGACGTGACGCCGGAGGCTTTTCACGCGGTGTACGACAAGGAGATCGCGGGCTTCGGCGAAGTCTTTCGCATGCTCAGCTTCAAGACGATCGGCGCCTCGACGATCCAGTCGCGCGCCACGGCCGGCGTCGCCGAGGGCACCTACCTCTTTGCGGTCCCAGGCTCGCCCGGCGCCTGCCGCGACGCCTGGGACGAGATCCTGCGCTTCCAGCTCGACTACCGTTACCGCCCGTGTAACTTCGTCGAGCTGCTGCCGCGGCTCACAGAGCGGGCGGGGCCGACCTGACCACCAGCTCGCGTTGGCCGGCTACCATGGCCGACAAGCGCACGGTGCTGCTAGACGACATGCCTCTCTCTCAGAAGCGATGAGGAGGTCTGATGAACGCGGATGCCTGCTTACACTGATGCGTTGAGAGGTTACGGATTTGCAATCCACAGGAGGGATGGCTTTCGCTGCTAGTACTGCGGTCTCGATTGCTCCACTTGGCCCAACTGGCTGTGGCTATCGGTGGACCATCTTCTGCCAAAGGGAAACCCACTGCGCGACCACGACGAATACATCGTAACCGCCTGCATGTTTTGTAACACCGCGGATAACCATTACTTTCGCCACGCGAAGCGCCGAGGGCTCAAGTTCGACGCGATGACACCCCGGGAGCTGGTAGAGCAGCGGCGACCCTATGTCGAGGAGGTGCGTGCGTATCGGCAGTTTTGGGAAGGCAACGTTCGGAAATGACTAGAGCGACAGTCGTCTCGTCTTCGAGCGCCGACTATGGCAGCCCCACCAAGACGAGGGTTGGTCGATGAGCGCCCTAACAGGCTGCTGAAAAAGTCCTCGCCTTTGCAGTTGTGACATGATTCTGTGATTTCTTCGAGTGATGGAAGATGGCATGCGGGGTCGAGATCAAAGCAGTGGCAATTTATTCAGCTACGTAGACTTGGAAGAGCGTGTTCCGGATGATCATCCGCTGCGTCTGATCCGTGAGATCGTGAACGACGTATTGGGGTCTCTATCTTCGGAGTTCGAGACGCTTTATTCCCACATGGGTCGCCCATCGATCCCGCCGGAGAAGCTTCTTCGAGCGTTACTGTTGCAGGCGTTTTATTCGATCCGCTCGGAGCGTCAGCTGATGGAGCAGCTAAACTTCAACATGCTGTTTTGCTGGTTTGTGGGGCTTGGGCTGGACGATGGCGTGTGGGACGCCAGCGCGTTCTGCCACAACCGGGACCGTCTTCTGGAGGCGGAGGTTTCGGGGCAGCTGCTTGCGGGGGTTATCCAGCACCACAAGGTAGGGGGACTATTGAGCCGGGATCATTTTTCGGTAGACGGAACATTGATCCTTGCCTATCCGGTTTACACCCACACCCACTAGGGCTAGAGTGGGCGCAAACCGGATATAGGGGAGCGCGCCATGGATGTTCTCGACCGCGCCGATCTCCCATTCCCGCATTCGCTACCCGAGTTCCAGCGACTTTTCCCCGATGATGCGGCCTGCGCCGCCTACCTGGAGAAAGCCCGCTGGGGAGACGGCCTTTCAAATTCTCCACAAGCTCCGCTCGGGCATGGTGCGGCCCAACCAAGACAGGATCGGTGGACAGCCCAAGAACCATGTTGAGGTGGACGAAACCTGGGTTGGCGGGCGAACGCGTGGGGAAGGCCGTGGTGTTCACCACAAGGTTCCCGTCTCCTGTGCCATCGAGGTGCGTCATCGAAAGCCGGGCACCAAGCTCGACAACCGGAAAGACGGACGCTATGCCGGACGCGTTCGGCTCGCCGTCGTGCTCGACCGTAGCGCCGAGTCGCTCTGTGGGTTCGTCGAGAGCACCGTCGCGCCGCGATCGCTGATCGTTACTGACGATTGGAGCGGCTATGCTGGCCTCGGTAAGCGCGGCTATGAGCACTTCGCTGTTGCCGAGTGTGGTGATCCAGAGGTTGCCGAGCAATACCTGCCGATCATCCATCTGGTTTTCGCCAACCTGAAGACGTGGCTGATCGGTATCCACCACGGCGTTAGCCACCAGCACCTACAAGCCTACCTCAACGAGTTCACCTTCCGCTTCAACAGGCGGTTCTACCCGTTCAACGCCTTCCGCTCATTGCTCGGCATCGCGGGCGACACCTCTGCTCCAACCTATGCCGAGCTTTACTCGGGAGAGTGGCGGCACCCTACATGTAGCGGTCATGGGCGTTAACCGGATAGGCAAACATTGATCGAGGCCTGGGCGTCGATGAAGAGCTTTCGTCCCAAAGGTGAGGACGATGGCGACGGGGGATCGGGGCGCAACGCCGCGCGGGATTTTCATGGCGAGAAACGCTCGAACGCGACCCATGCAAGCACCACTGATCCGGACGCCCGGCTTTATCGCAAGGGTAATGGCCGGGAAAGCAAGCTGTGTTACATGGGCCATGCGCTGACGGAGAACCGCCATGGTCTGGCAGTCGGCGGCGGCGTGACCATTGCGTCGGGCACGGCGGAACGCGAAGCCGCCCTTGATCTGATCGACAGGCATCGCCCGGTGGAGAGTAGAGGCGGGCGGCGTCGGATCACGGTGGGCGGGGACAAGGGTTTTGACGTCGCGGATTTTGTCGAGGAACTGCGGCACCGCAAGGTGACCCCCCATATCGCCGTCCAGGACCACGTCACCAAGACCGGCAAGCGGCGCAAGACCAAGATAGACGGGCGCACGACGCGCCATCCCGGTTACGGCGTCAGCCAACGTTGCCGCAAGCGCATCGAGGAGGTCTTCGGCTGGGTCAAGACGAGCGCGGGATTGAGCAAGACCAAATTCCGGGGCCGCCACCGGGTCGACGCTTCGTTCACCCTGGCCTTGGCCGCCTACAACCTCGTCCGACTACCCAGACTGCTGGCGGAGGCGCCAACATGACGGGCGATGCCGGCACGCCGCTGACCGCAAAGTGGCAGATCATCGAACTGGACGAAGCCCAGGGCATCGGATCGGTCGAGATTGAAGACGGTTTCACCCTAAGACACGAAATCTCATTTCATTTCGGCGATGAATCCGAGTTCAAGGCCCGGCAATGATGACTTTTTCAGCAGCCTGCTAAAGGAGCGGCTTCCCCTGACGAGTGCGCTCAGGCCGGCAGCCCGGCCTTGAGCAGGCTGTCGCGGCAGGCGTTCGCGTCGGCCTCGTTCTTGTAGTACAGGTTCGCGAGATAGCCGCTGACCGTAAAGTCGGGGTTCTCTTCCAGCAACTCGGCGCCATGCCCTTTGCTCGCATCGTCGTCACCGAGCTCGGCGTATCAGGCCGCGAGGTGCGCCTTGAGCCAGGGTCGCCGAGTGCCAACCCGCTTGAAGGCGGCAACCGCCTCGGCGTAGCGGCCCGCGCCTTGGAGCGCCACGCCACGCTGCCAGGCGTAGCCGTCGGCGTGATTGGGATCGAGTCGTGCGACCGTGTCGACCCACTCCAGTGCCTCTTCGGGTCTACCGAGCAAGGACAACAACTCGGCTCGCTGGATCACGAGGCGCGGATCGTTCGGATTGAGGCTTAGCGCCCTGTCCTGATGCACTTCGGCCTGGTCGTGGTTGCGCTCGATCAGGTGAATCTCGCATGACAGCCGGTGGCACTCGGAGTCGTTCTCGTCGAGCGCGCGCGCGGTCTCCACTGCCGTTTTCACGCGCCGCCATAAATCGTCGGTCGTTTCCAAGTAGCCGCGCACGATGGCTTGCCCCAGGATGCACCCAAGCCATGCGTGCGCGTGCGCCAATCCCGGGTCGAGCTCGATCGCCTGCTCCAAGCACCTGATACCCTCGGTGTTGTCCTCGTTGGTACCGCGGTGGTGGTGCTCCTTGCCGCGCAGCAGGTAGTCGTAAGCGACCATGTTTTCAGTCGTCTTGCGCTTGGCACGCTCGAGGTCGGCGGCCTCGAGCTTTTGCGGCAATGCGGCGACAATGGCCTGCGTCACGTCGTCCTGAACCGCGAAGATGTCCTCGAGCTCGCGGTCGTAGCGCTGCGCCCACACGTGACTGCCGTTTTGCGCGTCGATCAACTGACCGGTGATGCGCACCCGGTTTCCCGCGTTGCGCACGCTGCCCTCGAGGACGTAGCGGACGCCGAGGTCCTTGCCCACGTCCTGGATCTTCACCGCTTGACCCTTGTAGGCGAACGAGGAGTTACGGGCGATGACGAACAGCGAGCGAAAGCGCGACAGCTCGGTGATGATGTCCTCGGTGATGCCGTCGCTGAAATACTCCTGCTCAGGATCGCCGCTCATGTTGTTGAACGGTAGCACGGCGATCGAGGGCTTATCGGGCAGCGCCGCCTCGCTCGCGGCGGAAGCGACCGGTAAGGCCGCGGGCTTGATCCGGAAAACACGGACCGGGCGGGCAATGTTTTTCACGCTCTGCTCGCCCAGATCCTCGAGAACGACCGGCAGCTTGTCGCGAATTTGATCGCGCGCCGCGCGCGAGATACAGATGCCGCCGGGCTCGGCCAAGCCTTCGAGCCTGGCCGCGACGTTCACGCCGTCACCATAGATGTCACCGTCCTCGATAATGACGTCACCGAGATTGATGCCGATGCGGAAGTCGATGCGGCGCTCGTCGCTCACGCCGGCGTTGCGCTCGGCCATGGCCCGCTGCAGGTCGGTGGCGCATTGGACCGCGTCGACGACGCTGCCGAACTCGACCAGCAGTCCATCGCCCATGGTCTTGACAATGCGCCCGCCGCGCTCGGCGATGGTCGGGTCGATCACCTCGCTCCGGTCGGCTTTGAGGGCATTCAGCGTATCGACCTCGTCGACGCCCATCATTCGGCTGTAGCCGACGACGTCGGCGGCGAGAATGGCCGCTAGCCTGCGTTCCACGTCCATAGCTCTCGAGCGGGCGCCTCCACCGCGCAACCCTACACCCTTGCCTATCCGGTTAACGCCCATGACCGCTACATGTAGGGTGCCGCCACTCTCCCGAGTAAAGCTCGGCATAGGTTGGAGCAGAGGTGTCGCCCGCGATGCCGAGCAATGAGCGGAAGGCGTTGAACGGGTAGAACCGCCTGTTGAAGCGGAAGGTGAACTCGTTGAGGTAGGCTTGTAGGTGCTGGTGGCTAACGCCGTGGTGAGATACCGATCAGCCACGTCTTCAGGTTGGCGAAAACCAGATGGATGATCGGCAGGTATTGCTCGGCAACCTCTGGATCACCACACTCGGCAACAGCGAAGTGCTCATAGCCGCGCTTACCGAGGCCAGCATAGCCGCTCCAATCGTCAGTAACGATCAGCGATCGCGGCGCGACGGTGCTCTCGACGAACCCACAGAGCGACTCGGCGCTACGGTCGAGCACGACGGCGAGCCGAACGCGTCCGGCATAGCGTCCGTCTTTCCGGTTGTCGAGCTTGGTGCCCGGCTTTCGATGACGCACCTCGATGGCACAGGAGACGGGAACCTTGTGGTGAACACCACGGCCTTCCCCACGCGTTCGCCCGCCAACCCAGGTTTCGTCCACCTCAACATGGTTCTTGGGCTGTCCACCGATCCTGTCTTGGTTGGGCCGCACCATGCCCGAGCGGAGCTTGTGGAGAATTTGAAAGGCCGTCTCGTAGCGCGAAAGACCAAGTTGCCGCTGAAACTGCACGGCGGACATGCCGGGCCTCTGACTGGCGACCAGATAAGCGGCCCAGAACCAGACGTTCAGCGGAGTGTGGCTACGCTCCATCACTGTTCCCACCGTCAGCCCGGTGTTCTGGCGGCACTTGCGGCAGCGCAGGACGCCAGGGCGGTTTTCAAAGTGGAACGGCTCTCCCGCCGTGCCGCAGTGCGGGCAGGCAAAGCCGTCTCCCCAGTGGGCTTTCTCCAGGTAGGCGGCGCAGGCCGCATCATCGGGGGAAAGTCGCTGGAACTCGGGTAGCGAATGCGGGAATGGGAGATCGGCGCGGTCGAGAACATCCATGGCGCGCTCCCGCGGCGTGCGGCCATGCGCCCGTGGGGGCGATGATTCTAGTGGATTGATCGGAACGAAAGAGTCCGATTTGAGATTCCGTATTGTGCGGTGTCATGCGAGTCTGTGCTATGCGCACCGGCATCCATTTTACTGTCACGTCTGGCGACCGTCAGCGATTGCAAGCTATCGTCGCGGACCCGAAGAGCTCGCAGAAACATGTCTGGCGGGCGCGGATCATCCTGAAGAGCGACGAGGGGCTCGGGAACTCGTCGATCATGGCCGAGACCGGCAAGTCCAAGACCTGTGTCTGGCGCTGGCAGGAGCGGTTCATGCACGAGGGTGTCAACGGCTTGCTTCGCGACAGGTCCCGTCCGCCTGGCAAAGCGCCGATCCCGCCGGAGCGCGTCGCCGAGATCGTCCGCCTGACCCAGCAAGCGCCGCCGCACGAGGCGACCCACTGGACGCTGCGCGCGATGGCGAAGGTTGCTGGCGTCGCGGCGTCGACGGTCCAAGCGATCTGGAAGGCCCATGGCCTCAGCCCGCACCGCTGGCGGCACTTCAAGCTCTCCAATGATCCCGCCTTCGCCGAGAAGCTCACAGATATCGTCGGCTTGTATGTCGATCCGCCGGCCCATGCCGTGGTGCTGTCGGTTGATGAGAAATCACAGATCCAGGCGCTCGACCGCACCCAACCCGGCTTGCCGATGAAGAAGGGCCGCGCCGGTACGATGACCTATGATTACAAACGGCATGGCACGACGACGCTGTTCGCCGCGCTCAACGTGCTGGACGGTACGGTCATCGCACAGAACATGCAGCGCCACCGCCATCAGGAGTTCATCCGCTTCCTCAACCGCATCGAGCGCGAGGTGCCGACGGACAAGGCCGTCCACGTCATCCTCGACAACTACGCCGCGCACAAGAAGGACAAGGTCCGCGCCTGGCTCGCCCGCCATCCACGCTGGACCTTCCACTTCACGCCAACCTCGTGCTCGTGGCTCAATGCCGTCGAGGGCTTCTTCGCCAAACTAACGCGGCGCAGGCTCAAATACGGCGTCTTCCAATCCGTCGTCGACCTTCAGGACGCCATCAACCGATTTGTCCGCGAATACAATGACGCAAACCCAAAACCCTTCATCTGGAAAGCCGACCCCGATCATATCATCGCCGCACGAAACAGAGGGTTCCAAACGTTGGAATCAATCCACTAGGTATTATCACAATAAGAACATAGCAAGAACACAATTTCGCCTTGATTCGCCATTACGACTGTCGATCGATCACCTTACCCGCGACCCCATGCGACAAGTGGTGAGGTGGTACGGGCGTCATCTATTCATCGCGTATTCTTTCAGCCACCTCGTTAAACCATTGACGACCATATAACCCCATGATATCCCACGATGTCCCAGGCCGTGGCCATTCGGGGTCCGGGGGGTGCATCGCTTGGCGACAGCGCGCACGAGAACCGAAGGCGGAGGACGCTGGTTGGCGCTGTTCCTGTCGAAGTTCGTCAACAAGGTCGATAAGAAGGGCCGGGTCTCCGTACCGGCGACCTTCCGCGCTGTGCTCGCGGGACAGAGCTTCGCCGGCATCGTCGCCCGGCCCTCGTTCCTGGCCCCGGCCATCGACGGCTGCGGCATGGACTTCCTCGAAGACCTCGGCCGCACCATCGGCCAGTTCAACCCCTTCAGCGACGAGCGCGCCGGCTTCGCCAACGCGATCTTCGCGGCCAGCCAGCCGCTGCCGTGGGACGGCGAGGGCCGGGTAATGCTGTCCGAGGCCCTGATGGCGCACGCCAACATCTCCGAGCGCGCGATGTTCGTCGGCCTCGGCGATGCCTTTCAGATCTGGAACGCCGCGGCCTATACCGAGGTCGAGGCCGAGGCCCTCGCGCTCGCGCGCAAGGAGCGCGGCGCGCTCGGTAACGGCGGGGGGTCGTGATGGCGGCCGCCATCTCGGATGCGGCGCATCGGCCGGTCATGCTGGCCGAGGTACTCGAGCTGCTTGCGCCGGCCGACGGCGACATCCTCGTCGACGGCACCTTCGGCGGCGGCGGCACGACTCGTGCGCTGCTCGAGGCCGCGCGCTGTCGGGTTTTCGCGATCGACCGCGATCCGGCGGCGCTCGCGGCGGGGCGAGCCCTGGCGCGCCGGCACGGCGAGCGCCTGGTCCTTATCGAGGGGCGCTTCTCGCAGATGGAGGCGTTGCTCGCCAGCCACGGCGTCACCGCGGTCGACGGCATCGCCCTCGATCTCGGGGTCTCGTCGATGCAGCTCGACGATCCGGCGCGCGGATTCTCCTTTCGCGCCGACGGCCCGCTCGACATGCGCATGAACCGCAGCGGTGACTCGGCCCGCGACGTCGTCAATCACGCGGACGAGGGCACGCTCGCCGATATCATCCGGCGTCTCGGCGAGGAACGCCACGCGCGCCGCCTGGCACGCGCCATCGTCGCCGCCCGCGCGCGCCGGCCGATCGAGCGCACGGGCGAGCTGGTCGAGGTTATCGCCACCGTCGTGCCGCGCGGGCCCGCCGGCTCGATTCACCCCGCGACGCGCACCTTCCAAGCGCTTCGCATCCACGTGAACGACGAACTCGGCGAGCTCTCCCGTGGCCTCAGTAAAGCCGAGCGCGTACTCAGGGCCGGCGGGCGGCTGGCCGTCATATCGTTTCATTCGCTCGAGGACCGGCTGGTCAAATCGTTTCTCCGCGCGCGCGGCGGACAGGCGCCGCGCCCGAGCCGCCACGCACCCCCCGCCGGCGCCGAACGCTCGCCTTCCTTCGAACTCGCCTCGCGCGGCGCGCGCCGGCCGCCGCCGGCCGAGGTGGCCGCCAATCCGCGGGCGCGCTCGGCGCGGCTGCGCGGTGCCGTTCGCACGGCGGCGCCGGCCTGGGACGGCGAGGCGGCGGCGTGAGGCGTCCGCTCATGCTCACCATGCTGGCCCTCGCGGCCGTGATCTCGCTCGGCCTCTACCATCTCAAGCAGGAGGTTATGCGGCTCGAGGCGCGGATGACCGCCGTGAACAAGGCCATTCTCGTCGAGCAGGAAGCGGTCCGCGTGCTCAGGGCCGAATGGAGCTACCTCAACCGGCCCGAGCGGCTCGATGAGTTGGCGGTGCGCCACCTCGGCCTGGCGCCGCTCGCGCTGCATCAAATCGGAACCGTGCTCGAGCTTCCGCTGCGCCGGCCCGCCGTCGCGATCCCACTTCCGCGGCCGCCCGCGATCGCGCGCGCCGCACCGCCGAGGGCGGCGCCATGACCGCCCTTCAGCATGGCACCCCCAGTGTGCCGGCCCGGCGCGCCGCCGACGCGGCCGCGAGCGCGCCCGAGTGCGTTATCGAACGCGGGCATCGCCGCCTGCTTACCGTGGGCGCGGTGTTCGCGCTTGCGTTCGTCGTCATCGCCGGCCGGCTCGTCGACCTCACGCTCCTGCGCGACCGCAACGAGTTGCGCCTGGTCGCGCAGCCGGCGATCGCGGCGCAGCCGCGCGCCGACATCATCGACCGTAATGGCATGCTGCTCGCGACCACGCTGACGACCGCTTCGCTCTACGCCAATCCACGCCGCATCATCGACGCGGAGCGCGCCGCGGCCGCGCTTGCGCGCACGCTACCTGGCCTCGATGCGGGCGCCGTGGCGAACAAGCTCGCGTCGGGCAAGTCCTTCGTGTGGCTCAAGCGCGGTCTCGCCCCGAGGCAGCAATACGCCGTCAACCGCCTCGGCATTCCTGGCCTCGCGTTTCAGAACGAGCCGCGCCGCGTCTATCCGCTCGGGCGGCTGGCGGCGCACGTTCTCGGCTTCAGCGGTATCGACAATAGCGGCCTCGCCGGCATCGAGAGGTTCTTCGATGCCTCCCTCACCGCACCGGGGACGGGCGCGCTCGCCCTCAGCCTCGATCATCGTGTTCAGCACGCGCTCGCCGACGAGCTCGGCGCCGCGGTACGCCGCCACCAAGCGGCCGGGGCCGCCGGCTTGGTGCTCGACGTCAGGACGGGCGAGACGCTGGCGCTCGTATCGTTGCCCGACTTCGATCCCAACCGCGCCGGCGACTTCGCCGCCGAGGCCCTGTTCAATCGCGCGACCCTCGGCGTCTACGAAATGGGTTCGACCTTCAAGGCGTTCACCACCGCGGTCGCGCTCGACGCAGGCGTCGTCAAGGTATCCGACGGCTACGATGCGTCGCAGCCGATCCGTATCGCCCGCTACCTCATTCGCGACTACCACGCCAAGCGGCGGTGGCTCACCGTCCCCGAAATCTTCGTCTATTCCTCCAACATTGGGGCCGCCAAGATGGCGCTCGACGTCGGCGGCGAGCGCCAACGCTCGTTCCTGGCGCGCGTTGGCCTCCTTAATGCGCCCCGCATCGAGCTGCCCGAGGTCGGCGAGCCGCTAGTGCCCTCGCCATGGCGCGACATCAACACCATGACGGTGGCCTTCGGTCACGGCATCGCCGTCAGCCCCCTGCAGCTCGCGGTCGGTTTTGCGGCGCTCGCCAACGACGGCGTCCTCGTCCCGCCGACCCTGGTGCGCCGCGAACCGGGCCACCAACCCGCCGGCCTCAGGGTGATCTCGGCCGACACCTCGCACACGATGCGCCGGCTGCTGCGGCTGGTCGTGGAGCATGGTACCGGCCGCAAGGCGGGCCGGCCCGGCTATGCGGTCGGCGGTAAGACGGGAACGGCCGAGAAGCCCGGGCGCCGCGGCTATCGGCGGGGCGTTTTGGTGTCCTCGTTCGTCGGGGTGTTTCCCATGGGGGCGCCGCGCTATCTCGTACTTGCGCTGCTCGACGAGCCGCGCGGCACCGATGCCACACAGGGCTTCGCGACCGGCGGCTGGACCGCGGCGCCGGTGGTCGGGCGCGTCATCGGCCGCGTCGGCCCGCTGCTCGGCGTCGTGCCCGTCGCCGACCCCTCGAGTGATACGCGCCGCGGGCTGCTCGTCGCCGGAACCGCCAAGCGGGGTCGCAATGCGGCTTTCTAAGCTCATCGGCGGGGGGCTGGCGGTGGACCCGGAGATCACCGGCCTCACCGCTCACAGTGCCGAGGTTCGACCGGGTTTCCTGTTTGCGGCGCTGACCGGAAGCCGCGCGAACGGGGCCGATTATATCGCTGCCGCGCTCGCCGCCGGCGCGGGTGCTATCCTCGCGCCGCCCGGCACGCCGTCGCCGGGCGAGCGTGTCGCGCTCGTCACCGACGTCAATCCGCGCCGCCGCCTCGCTCTTATCGCAGCCACGTTCTTCGGCGCGCAGCCCGCCATCGCGGTCGCGGTGACGGGCACCAACGGCAAGACGTCGGTGGCCTCGTTCGTCACCCAAATGTGGCGCCATCTCGGCCTCGAAGCGGCGTCGATCGGCACCCTCGGCGTGCACGCGCCAGGGCTGAGCCGGTTCCTGCCCGTGACCACGCCCGAGCCCGTATCGCTGCATCGCCTGCTCGCCGAGCTCGCCGGGCGCGGGGTCGATCACGTAGCGCTGGAAGCCTCGAGCCACGGACTCGATCAGTATCGCCTCGACGGCGTTCGACTGGCGGCGGCAGCGTTCACCAACCTGAGCCACGATCACCTCGATTATCACGGTGCCGCAGAGTCCTACCTGGCCGCCAAATCGCGACTGTTCGGCCAGGTGATGGATGGGGGCACCGCCGTGCTCAATGCCGATGTGGCGGAGTTCGGGCAGCTTAGCGAACTGTGCCACGCGCGCGGCCTGCGCGTGGTCAGCTTCGGGCAGGCCGGCGCCGACTTCAGGCTCGATCATCAGGAGCTCGTGCTCGGCGGCCAGCGCCTGACGCTTATCGTTGCCGGCGAGCGCCACCAGGCGGCGCTATCGCTGGTCGGTGAGTTCCAGGCGTACAACGTCCTTTGTGCGTTGGCCCTGGTCGTCGCGGCCGGCGCCTCCCCAGATTCGGCGCTGGCTACGATTGGCGACCTCACCGTGGTGCCGGGGCGCCTCGAAAACGTGGCGCGCCACCCGAGCGGGGCGCCCGTGTTCGTCGACTATGCCCACACCCCGGACGCGCTCGAGCGCGCGCTGCTCGGGCTCCGGCCCTACACCGAGCGTTCGCTCGGCGTCGTGTTCGGCTGCGGAGGCGATCGCGATCGCGCGAAGCGGCCGCTCATGGGGCGCGTTGCCGCCAAGCATGCGGACTGGGCGATCGTCACCGACGACAACCCACGCGGCGAAGACGCGGCGGCGATCCGCGGCGAGATCATGGCCGGCTGTCCCGATGCCGACGAGGTCGGCGACCGCGGCGCGGCGATTGGCACCGCGATCGGCAGGCTGCGCCGAGGCGACGTGCTGGTGGTGGCCGGCAAGGGCCACGAGCGCGGGCAGATCGTCGGCGGGCAGGTACGCCCGTTCGATGACGCGGAAGTCGCGCGCGCGTGCGTCGCGGACCTAGCGGCGGGCTTGACTGCAAGACTCGAGGACTGTCCGGCATGAGCGCGCCGCTGCCATTGTGGAGCGCGGCCGAGGCGGCGGCCGCCACGGCGGGCGCGCCCCTCGACGAGTGGGTGGCGCACGGCGTGTCGATCGACAGCCGCACGCTGGTCGCCGGCGATTTGTTCGTGGCGCTCGAGGGGCCGAACACGGACGGCCACCGCCACGTCGTCGAAGCGCTCGACCGGGGCGCGGCCGCGGCGGTCGTGAGCCGCCGGCCCGGCGCCCAGCGGCGCGGCGCACCGCTGCTGCTGGTCGACGATACGATGCGAGCCCTCAACGCCCTCGGCGGCGCCGCGCGCGCCCGCAGTTCGGCCTCTATCATCGCGGTCACCGGCAGCGTCGGCAAGACCGGGACCAAGGAGGCATTGAAGCTCGCGCTCGGCCGCCAAGGTCCGACTCATGCCAGCGTCGCCAGCTACAACAATCAGTGGGGCGTGCCGGTGAGCCTCGCGCGCATGCCGAGGGACGCGCGCTACGGGGTGTTCGAGCTCGGCATGAACCACCCGGGCGAGCTCGGCCCGCTGGCCCGGCTGGTAAGGCCGCACGTGGCGTTGATCACGACCGTCGAGGCGGTCCACCTCGCTCACTTCGGCTCCATCGAGGCGATCGCCAAAGCCAAGGCCGAGATCTTCGAGGGCCTCGAGCCCGGCGGCACCGCCATCCTCAACCGCGACAACCCGCACTACGAGCGCCTGGCCCGCGCGGCGGCGGCTCACGGCGCCGGCCGAACATTCGGATTCGGTGCCGGCCCGGAGGCCTGGGCGCGCCTCATCAAGGCCGCGCACCAGGCCGACATGAGCTGCATCTCGGCCGACATCGGTGGCCAAGCCATCGTCTTCAAGGTTGGCGTGCCGGGGCGGCACTGGGTGATGAACAGTATTGCCGTCCTCGCCGCCGTGGTCGCGCTCGGCGCCGATCTCGGCCTCGCCGGTATGGCGCTTGCCGGGATGGCCGCCCCCGAGGGCCGCGGCCGTCGGCACCGCATTGCCATCGGCGGTGGCAGCTTCGAGCTGATCGACGAAAGCTACAACGCGAGCCCCGTCGCCGTGCGCGCCGCTTTTGCCACGCTGGCCGCGGCCGAGACCGGACGCCAAGGACGCCGCATTGCCGTCCTCGGCGACATGCTCGAGCTCGGACCCGAGGCGGCCCGCCTCCACGCGGCCCTCGCCAAGGACCTGGTTGCGGTAGGGATCGACCTCGCGTTTACCGCCGGCCCCGACATGGCTCACCTCGCTGCCGGCCTGCCCGCGCCGGTGCGTGCCGGCCACGTCGACACGGCAGCCGCCCTGGCCCCGCTCGTGGTCGGCCAGGTGCGGCCCGGTGATGTGGTCATGGTCAAGGGGTCGCTCGCGAGCCGTATGCGCGAGGTGGTGGACGCGCTGCTTCGACTCGATGCGCCGCCGCCGATGGCGGCCAACGGCTAGGGCTCGCACTCCCGTGCTGTTCCACCTGTTGTTTCCCCTCGCCGACGACGTCAGTTTCTTCAACCTGTTCCGCTACATCACCTTTCGCACCGGCGGTGCGGTGCTGACCGCGCTCCTCATCAGCTTCCTGTGCGGCCCGGCGGTGATCCGCTGGCTCAAGGCGCGGCAACGAAACGGCCAGCCGATCAGGGCCGATGGGCCCGAGCGCCACCTCGCGACCAAGCAGGGAACGCCGACGATGGGCGGCTTCCTCATCCTGCTCGGCGTCGGGTTCGGCACGCTGCTATGGGCAGACCTGACCAACACCTACGTGTGGGCTGTGATGCTGGTGACGCTGGGCTTCGGCGCCATCGGCTTCGCCGACGACTACCTGAAGCTCACCCGCGACAGCCACCGCGGGCTCCCTGCGACCCTCAAGCTGGTGCTCGAGGTCGCCATCGCGGCGCTCGCGGCCTGGTGGATCATGACGCGTACGTCGGGTCCGCTCAGTACCTCTCTCGCGGTTCCGTTCTTCAAGGACGTGCTCATTCCACTCGGCGCCTTCTTCCTGCCGCTCGCGATCTTCGTCGTGGTCGGCGCGTCGAACTCGGTCAACTTGACCGACGGGCTGGACGGGTTGGCGATCGTACCCGTCATGATCGCCGCATCCGCGTTCGCGCTCATCTCCTACCTCGCCGGCAACGCGGTGTTCTCCGACTACCTCCAGATCCATTCTGTTCCCGGGGCCGGCGAGCTCGCGGTGTTCTGCGGCGCCCTCGTCGGCGCGAGCCTCGGCTTCCTTTGGTACAACGCGCCGCCGGCCATGGTGTTCATGGGCGACACCGGTAGCCTTGCCGTTGGCGGCGCGCTCGGCGCCGTCAGCGTGATCACCAAGCACGAGCTGGTGCTGGTCCTCATCGGCGGCCTGTTCGTCCTCGAGACCGCATCCGTGATCGTCCAGGTCGCGTCGTTCCAGCTCACCGGCCGGCGCGTCTTCCGCATGGCCCCGCTGCATCACCACTTCGAGCAGAAAGGGTGGGCCGAATCGACGATCGTGATCCGCTTCTGGATCATCGCCCTGGTGCTCGCGCTCCTCGGGCTCGCAACGCTGAAGCTGCGGTGATAGAATGATCGAGAGCGATGTCTTCGCCGATCGCACCGTTGCCGTGTTCGGCCTCGGGCGCAGCGGCCTGGCCTCGGCGCGCGCGCTGATGGCCGGGGGCTCCGCCGTCCAGGCGTGGGACGACGATGCGCGCGCGCGCCGCGCGGCGGCGCGGCGCGGGATCCCGCTCGGCAACCTCTATCGTAGCGACCTCCACCCCATGGCCGCGCTCGTCTTGAGCCCAGGCGTGCCGTTCCGCCACCCGTCGCCGCACCCCGTCGTCGCGCGCGCGAACGAGGCCGGCTGCGAGGTGCTCGGCGACGTCGAGTTGTTCGCCCGCGGCAAGCCGCAGGCCAGCGTCGTGGGCGTGACCGGCACCAATGGCAAATCGACGACGACCGCGCTCATCGGCCACATCCTCGCTACGCTGGGGCGCTCGGCCGCGGTCGGCGGCAATCTCGGCCAACCGGTGCTCGACCTTCCGGTGCTCGACGAGGACGGCGTTTACGTTCTCGAGCTGTCGTCCTACCAGCTCGACACCACGCGGACGCTGGTGTGCGACGTCGCCGTGCTCCTCAACATCGGCGCCGACCACCTCGACCGGCACGGCGGCCTGTCGGGATACGTCGCCGCTAAAAAGCGCATCTTCCGCGGCCAGCGCCGGCGCCACGCGGCGGTCATCGGCATCGACGACGCCGGTGGCGCGGCCCTCCACGACCAGCTTGGACAGGCTGCGCGCCAGCGCCTCATCCCGGTCGCGGTTGGGCGCGAGGTCGAGGGCGGGGTCGCTGTCATCGACGGAGTGCTGCGTGATGCGACCGGCGCCAAACCGGTTACCGCCGATCTCGCCGGCCTCCGTGGCTTGCGCGGTGCGCACAACTGGCAGAACGCGGCCGCTGCGGTTGCCGCCGCCCGCGCCCTCGGCCTGCCGGGCGCACCCGTGGTCGCGGCGTTGGCCGGCTTTCCCGGGCTTCCTCACCGGTTGGAGGAGGTGGCGGTGATCGAAGGCGTGCGCTACGTCAACGATAGCAAGGCGACCAACGCCGAGGCCGCGGCCCGCGCGCTTGCCACCTTCTACAATATCTATTGGATCGCCGGGGGGCGCGCGAAGGAGGGCGGCATCGCGGCTCTCGCACCGCTGTTCTCGCGCCTGGCGCACGCGTTCCTGATCGGCGAGGCGGGGCCCGACTTCGCCGCGACGCTCGCGGGCCGCGTCGCGCTCACCGAGTCGCGCGATCTCGAATCGGCGCTCGCGCAGGCGCACGTCTTGGCCCGCAAGGAGGCGCGCGCCGACCCGGTGGTGCTGTTGTCGCCGGCGTGCGCCTCGTTCGACCAGTGGCGCGACTTCGCGGCGAGGGGCGACAGGTTTCGCGCGCTCGTACACGCGCTGCCGGGGCGCCGGGAGAGCCCGCGATGATTGGCGTTGCCCGCACCGACACCAGCATCGTCGGCCGCTGGTGGTGGACGGTCGATCGCTGGCAGCTTCTGGCCATCGCGCTTCTCGCCGCGCTCGGCATGATTCTGGTGATGGCCGCGAGCCCCGCGGTCGCCGAGCGCCTCAACCTCGACGCCTTCTACTTCGCTCGGCGCCAGTTCATCGTGCTGTTGGCGGCGCTCGCGATCATGGGCGGGGTGGCGCTGCTTAGCCCGCTCGGTGTACGCCGCATGGCCGTGGCCGGGTTTGCAGGCGCGCTGATCCTCACCGCGCTAACGCTCGTCGGCGGCGAGGACATCAACGGCGCCCGGCGGTGGCTCGCCATCGGTCCACTCGTGGTGCAGCCCTCCGAGTTCCTCAAGCCGACGTTCGTCGTCGCCATCGCTTGGGTTCTTTCGGCGAGCTCGGGGCGTCCTGGCTTGGCCGCCTATGGGCTCGCCCTCGCCCTGCTGGCGCTGATGCTCGCGCTGCTCGCCGCGCAACCCGACATCGGCATGATGGCGGTGATCGGTGCCGTGTGGTCGGTCCAACTGTACCTCGCCGGGCTCGCCACACCCTGGATCGTCGGCGTCTTCGCCGTGGGGGGCGCCGGTGGCCTTGCCGCATACGCGTTACTGCCCCACGCGGCCAGCCGCATCGACCGCTTCCTCGATCCCGCGAGCGGCGACAGCTACCAGATCGATACCGCGCTGGAGGCCTTCGGCATGGGGGGACTCCTCGGTCGCGGCCCGGGCGAGGGCGTGGTCAAGCAGGTCCTGCCCGACGCCCATACCGATTTTATCTTCGCGGTCGCCGGCGAGGAGTTCGGGCTCGTGACCTGCCTCCTCATCGTCGGCCTGTTCGCCTTCGTCGTGCTCAGGGGATTCAGCCGTCTGCAGCGCGAGTCGAGCTACTTCGTCCTGCTCGCCGCGACCGGCCTGCTCACCCAGTTCGGTTTGCAGGCGGCCATCAACATGGGAGTCAACCTGCGCCTCCTCCCGACCAAGGGCATGACCCTCCCGTTCATCAGCTACGGCGGCTCCTCGCTCGTCGCGCTGGCACTCGGTATGGGTATGGTGCTGGCGTTGACGCGCCGGAGAGCCGGCGGCGGGGATATTGGGGGGTCGGCGCCGTGAGCGCGCCGATTGTTCTCGCCGCCGGCGGCACCGGCGGCCACGTCTTTCCCGCCCATGCACTGGCGGGCGAGCTGCTGGCGCGCGGACGGCGGCTCGCATTGATCACCGATTCGCGGGGCGCGGCGTGGGCGCCGGCCGATACCGGCGCGGCGCAGGGCGCGATCGAGACCCACGCGGTGCGCGCCGGGACGCTGGCGCTGAGCCGGCCCCTCGGCTCGCTCAAGGGGGTGTTCGATATTGCCGCGGGGACGCTCGCCGCGCGTCGCCTGCTCGCCCGCCTCCAAGCCGGCGTCGCGGTCGGCTTCGGCGGCTACCCGTCGCTTCCGACGCTGCTTGCCGCGCTGTGGGCCGGTATTCCGACGGTCATCCACGAGCAGAACGCGGTACTCGGTCGTGTCAATCGCCTGCTCGCGCCGCACGTCTCGCGGATCGCGCTGTCGCTCGCGCACACCCGCGGCCTTGAGCGTGCGCGCGACACCGAGACCGCCCTCACCGGCAATCCGGTGCGCGCCGAAATCGCCGCGATCGCCGCGTCGCTCTATAGGCCGCCGGCGGCGGAGCGCACCCTTCGCCTCCTTGTTATAGGTGGCAGCCAGGGCGCGCGGATCTTCTCCAGGGTGGTGCCACCCGCGCTCGCCGCGCTCGATGGTGACCTGCGGGCGCGGCTCGACGTTGCGCAGCAGTGCCGGCCCGAGGACATGGCGGGCGTCCGCGCGCACTACGGGCGCGCCGCGATCCGGGCCGAGCTCGCCCCCTTCTTCGCCGATCTTCCGGCCCGGTTGGCCGACGCCCACTTGGTGATCGCGCGCGCCGGAGCGGCCACGGTGGCGGAGCTCGCGACCGCCGGCCGGCCGGCGATCCTGGTGCCCTTCGCCGCGGCGTTCGATGATCATCAGCGCGCCAACGCCCGGACGCTCGCGGATCGGGGTGGCGCATGGCTGATCGGGGAGGCGGATTTCACCGCGTCCGCGCTGGCCACCCGGCTCGAGGCGCTCGCCGCCGACCCCACCGCGCTCGCGTCCGCCGCCGAGCAGGCGCGCAACGCGGCCACGCCGGACGCGGCGCGCCATCTTGCCGATCTGGTCGAGGGCCTGGCGCCGAACCGAGACGAGCGCGGGCGCCGGGGGGCCGCGCGGTGAGGTACCTCCCGCTCGACATCGGCCCCATCCACTTCGTCGGCATCGGCGGCATCGGCATGAGTGGGATTGCCGAGATCATGCACAACCTCGGCTATGCGGTGCAGGGCAGCGACGCCGTCGAAGGCAGCAACGTGGTACGCCTGAGGGCGCTCGGTATCGGCATCGCCGCGGGCCATGATGCCGCCAACCTGGGCGAGGCCCAGGTCGTTGTAGTGTCCTCGGCGGTCGGCACGGACAACCCCGAAGTCGAGGCGGCGCGCGCCCGCTTCCTGCCGGTTGTGCGGCGTGCCGAAATGTTGGCCGAGCTGATGCGCCTGCGCTGGTCGATCGCCGTCGGCGGCACCCACGGCAAGACCACGACGACGTCGATGATCGCCTCGCTGTTGGAGGCCGCGGACTTCGATCCCACGGTCATCAACGGCGGCATCATCAACGCCTACGGCACCAACACCCGCCTCGGCGACGGCGACTGGATGGTCGTCGAGGCCGATGAATCGGACGGGACCTTCGTCAAGCTGCCGGCGACGATCGCGGTGGTCACCAACATCGACCCCGAGCATCTCGATTTCTACGGCGATTTCGACGCCGAGCGCCGGGCCTTTCAGACCTTCGTCGAGAACATCCCCTTCTATGGCTTCGCCGCCCTGTGCATCGACCACCCCGAGGTCCAGGCGATGATCGGGCGTATCTCGGACCGCCGCCTCGTTACCTACGGGATCGCGCCTCAGGCTGATGTGTGCGCGGTCAACGCGCAGTACTCGGCGCAGGGGTCGACCTACGACGTCATCCATACCGATCGGGCGCTCGGCACGCGCCGCACCCTCCAGGGTCTGTCGCTTCCGATGCCCGGCGCCCACAACGTGCTCAACTCCTTGGCCGCGGTCGCGGTGGCGCGCGAAATGGGGATGGCGGACGACGTGGTCCGGCGCGCGCTCGCCGGATTCAAGGGCGTGAAGCGCCGTTTCACGCGCACGGGCGAAGCCGGCGGTATCACCGTGATCGACGACTACGCTCACCATCCGGTCGAGATCGCCGCCGTCCTGAGTGCCGCCCGAACCGCCTATGAGGGCCGCATCGTCGCGGTCATGCAGCCGCACCGCTACACGCGCGTGCAACACCTGTTCGACGAGTTCTGCAGCTGCTTCAACGATGCCGACACGGTCGTCGTCGCCGACATCTACGCGGCCGGCGAGGACCCGCTTCGGGGTATCGGCCGCGACGCCTTGGTCGATGGGCTGCGCCGCCACGGCCACCGCTCCGTGCGCGCGCTCGATGCGCCGGGGGACCTTGCACGCATGGTCGCCGAGATCGCGGCGCCGGGCGATCTGGTGATTTGCCTCGGCGCCGGAAGCATCACCGCGTGGGCCGAGGCTCTGCCGGACGAACTGGCGCGGCTCCTCGCCGATGGGCCTCACCGAGCGGGAGCCCGCTCATGATGGCGGCGGGCGCGAAACGGCCGGCGCTCATCGACCGACTACCTCCGGTCCGCGGCCGCTACCGCGTGCGCGCGCCGCTCGCCGGGGTTACCTGGTTCCGCGTCGGCGGCCCTGCCGAGGTCATGTTCCGGCCCGCCGACGCGGACGACCTCAGCGCCTTCCTCGCCGCCAAGCCCGCGGACGTGCCGGTGACCGTGATCGGCGTCGCCTCGAATCTTCTGGTCCGCGACGGCGGCATCGACGGCGTGGTTGTTCGCTTGGGTCGCGGCTTCGCCGCCATCGAGCCCGACCGCGAGCGGCCGCAGGTATATGCGGGCGCGGGTGCGCTCGACCTCAACGTCGCCCATGTGGCGCGCGATGCCGGCATCGCCGGGCTCGAGTTTCTGAGCGGCGTGCCGGGCACCATCGGCGGTGCGCTGCGCATGAACGGCGGCGCCTACGGCGGCGACGCGGCGGCCGTCGTCGCTTGGGCCGAGGCGCTCGATGCGCGCGGCAGCGTCCACCGCCTCGGCGCCGAGGACATCGGATTCGGGTATCGCACCTGCGCCGTGCCCGAGGACTGGATCTTCACCGCCGCCGCGCTCGACGGCGAGCGGGACGATCCGGCGGAGATCGCGCGCCGCATGGAGGCGGTCCAGGGCGCGCGCGCGGACAGCCAGCCGGTGCGCAGCCGCACCGGCGGCAGCACCTTCCTCAACCCCGACGCCTCCGCCGCAGGCGGCGCCAAGGCGTGGGAGCTGATCGAGCGCGCCGGCTGCCGCGGCTTGCGCCGCGGCAGCGCCGTGGTCTCCGAACATCACTGCAACTTCCTCGTCAATACCGGCGCGGCCACGGCCGCCGATTTGGAGGCGCTGGGCGAGGAGGTGCGCCGCCGCGTCGCCGCCGAGACCGGCGTGACCCTGGAGTGGGAGATCCGCCGCGTCGGCCGCCATGCCGCGGGTCCGGTCGGCGAGGTCGCGCCATGACTCACGTCGCCGTGCTGATGGGCGGGTGGTCGGCCGAACGGGAGGTGTCGCTGGTCTCGGGCAACGCCGTCGCCGAAGCCCTCGAGCAGAGCGGCTATCGCGCGACGACGGTCGACGTCGGCCGCGACATCGCGGCCGTGCTCAACGAGCTAGCGCCCGACCTCGCCTTCAACGCGCTCCACGGCGGGTTCGGCGAGGACGGCTGTATTCAGGGCGTGCTCGAGACGCTCGGCGTTCCCTACACCCATTCCGGCGTGCTCGCCTCGGCGCTGGCCATGCACAAGCCGACGGCACGGCGCCTGTTCCACGACGCCGGCCTGACTTGTCCAGACGGCGAAGTCGTGACACGCGATGACCTGCTCGCGCACCCGGTGATGAGCCCGCCCTACGTGGTCAAGCCGCTCAATGAGGGCTCCAGCGTCGGCGTCACCATCGTGCTCGAGGGCGACAATTCCGCGGCAAGCGATCTCGCCGAATGGCCCTACGGCGACTCGGTTCTCGTCGAGCGTTACGTGCCAGGGCGCGAGATCCACGTTGCCGTGATGGGCGAGCGTGCGCTCGGCGCCATCGAGATTCAGCCGATCGGCCGCTTTTACGACTATGAAGCCAAGTACAGCGAGGGCAGGGCGGTGCATGTCATGCCGGCGCCGCTGCCGGCGCAGGCGTACGACGAGGCTCTCGAGATTGGGGGGCTCGCGCACGAGGCGTTGGGTTGCCGCGGCGTCACCCGCGCCGACCTGCGCTACGACGACACGTCGGGTACGCCGGGCCGCTTCTATCTGCTCGAGGTCAACACCCAGCCTGGCATGACGCCGTTGTCGCTGGTGCCTGAGATCGCCGCGTATGACGGCATCGGTTTTGCCGATCTCGTGACTTGGATTGTCGAGGACGCAGGATGTCTCCGCTGACCCTTCGCGCCTGGCGCGACCAGGGTGCCCGTGCTCCCGCGGCGCGCCGCCGCCGGCCCCCGCGCGGGCGCATGAGAGCGGCGATCGCCGTGGTGCTCGTGGGCTTCGCCGCGGGCGGTGGGGGGCTGTGGTATGCCGGTTATCCGGCGGCGGCGGTGCGTTGGGGCCGGACGCTGGCGGCGCGCGCCGTTTCCAGCGTCGGCCTCACGGTCAAGGATATCTACGTCAGCGGGCGCATCGAGGCGAGCGCCGCCGAGATCGAGGTCGCC
Source organism: Alphaproteobacteria bacterium (assembly GCA_965261735.1). Classification (GTDB taxonomy): domain Bacteria; phylum Pseudomonadota; class Alphaproteobacteria; order SHVV01; family SHVV01. The sequence goes on along the minus strand of OZ253470.1, from coordinate 988,827 downwards.
CTCGGCATCCCTCGGGGTGTTTCCATTCTCGGTGTCGACCTCGAGGCGGCGCGGGCGCGGCTCGAGACCCTCGGCTGGATCGAGTCGGCGACCGTATCGCGGCGCCTGCCCGGCATGGTCCACGTGCGCCTTATCGAGCGCCGGCCGTTCGCGCTATGGCAACATGATGGCGGCTTGATGCTCGTCAGCCGCGACGGCGCGGCCATCACCAGCAAGCGGCTCGGCCGATTCGCGCACCTCCCGCTGGTCGTCGGTCCGGACGCCGCCGAGCATGCCGCGGCGCTCGTCGAGATGTTGTCAGGTGAGCCCGACCTCGCGCTCCGCGTGAGCGCGGCGGTCCGCGTCGGCGAGCGGCGCTGGAACCTCAAGCTCGACGACAGCATAGAGGTCAAGCTGCCCGAGGAGGCGGCCGGCGAGGCGTGGCGCCGGCTCGCCGAGTACGAGCGCGAACACATGATCCTTGGTCGCGACCTGGTGGCGATCGATCTGAGGATACCCGATCGGCTCATCGTCGAGCTGACACCGGCGGCATTGGCGCGGCGGGCGCCTGGCGAGGACACGTGAAGGCCATGAACGGGCTCTACGAGATCGCGAGGACGCCATGGCGGTAGGCCTCGGCGGCGGCCGCAACAGCACCCTAACGGCGCTCGACGTCGGCACCTCCAAGGTGTGCTGCTTCGTCGCCCAAGAGTCCGGTGGAGCGATTCGCGTCGCCGGGATCGGATATCAGGCCTCGAAAGGCCTCGCCGCCGGCGCCGTCGTCGACATGCAGGCCGCCGAGGAGTCGATCCGCGGCGCGGTCGACGCGGCCGAGCGCATGGCGGGACAGACGGTTGACGAGGTCTATCTCAACCTGTCCGCGTGCCGTCCCGCCTCGACGCGAGTCACGGCGGAAGTGGCGATCAACGGTTACCATGTCGGCGACGCCGACATCGGCCGCGCTCTGGCCGAGGCGCGCGCCCACAGCGATGCCGGAGAGGGCCGCATCATCCATGCGATTCCCGTCGGCTACTCGATCGACGGCGTGAATGGGGTGCGTGAGCCGCGCGGCATGTTCGGGGCCAGGCTCGGCGTCGATTTGCACGTCGTCACGGCGGCGCCCGGCCCGCTGCGCAATCTCGCGCTGTGTGTCGAGCGCGGCGACCTCCGCATCGCTCAGGTCGTCGAGTCGGCCTATGCGTCCGGGCTGGCCAGCCTGGTCGACGACGAAATGGAGGTCGGCGTCACCGTGATCGATCTCGGCGGCGGCACGACCTCGCTCGGGGTGTTCCTCGGCGGTAGCCTGGTTCACGTCGACAGCGTCGCACTCGGCGGCCAGCACGTGACCAACGACATCGCCCGCGGGCTGGCGACGCCGGCCGTCCACGCCGAGCGCATGAAGACGCTCTACGGCAGCGCCGTGCCGAGTCCGTCCGACCATGGCGAGGTCATCAATGTGCCGCTGGTCGGCGAGGACGAGGCCGAGAGCACAAATCCGGTCGCGCGTTCCATGCTGGTCGGCATCATTCGGCCGCGGCTCGAGGAGATTTTCGAGATCGTGCGCGACCGGCTCGACTCCGCGGGCGCGCGACAGCTGGCGGGTCGGCGTGTCGTCCTCACCGGCGGCGCGAGCCAGCTGCAAGGCGTGCGCGAGCTCGCGAGCCGCGTCCTCGACCGCCAGGTCCGACTCGGCCGGCCGACCCGTATCGGCGGCTTGGCCGAGGCCATGGGTGGACCGGCATTCACGGCGTGCGCGGGACTGCTGTGCTACGCCGCACGCGCGGCCCGCGACGAGATGATCGAAGCGGCCGCCGCGCCGAGCCGCCTCGGCCGTCTGCGCCGGTGGTTGAGCGAGAGTGTTTAGCTTGAGCATGACGGGGGAAGCCGGGGCAACCGGCACCATGAGCGAACGGGTCTTGATTGAACTCTAGCGGCAGCAAGCGTTTGGAGGGGAACATGACGATCAATCTGAGTATGCCGGAGGTCACCGAACTGAAGCCCCAGATCACTGTCATCGGGGTCGGCGGGGCCGGCGGCAACGCGGTCAACAACATGATCAACGCTCGTCTCGAAGGCGTCGAGTTCGTGGCCACGAACACGGACGCGCAGGCGCTCGTCCTGTCGCAGGCTGAGCGTAGGCTGCAGCTCGGGGTGCGCGTGACCCAGGGCTTGGGCGCCGGGTCGCGTCCCGACATGGGGCGCGCCGCGGCCGAGGAGGTGATCGAGGAAATCACCGAGTATCTTCAGGGTAGCCACATGGTGTTCATCACCGCCGGCATGGGCGGCGGCACGGGCACCGGGGCGGCGCCCGTGATCGCCCAGGCGGCCCGCGATCGTGGCGCGCTCACCGTCGGCGTGGTGACCAAACCGTTCCAGTTCGAGGGCGCCCATCGCATGGCGATCGGCGAGGCCGGGATCGACGAGCTGCAGCACCACGTCGACACCCTGATCGTCATCCCCAACCAGAACCTGTTTCGCGTCGCCAACGAGAAAACAACCTTCGCCGACGCCTTCAAGATGGCGGACGACGTTCTCTATGCGGGCGTGCGCGGGGTCACCGACCTCATGGTCATGCCGGGGCTGATCAATCTCGATTTTGCCGACATTCGCACGGTGATGATGGAGATGGGCAAGGCGATGATGGGGACCGGCGAGGCCGAGGGCGAGAAGCGCGCGCTCGAGGCGGCGGAAGCGGCGATCGCGAACCCGCTGCTCGACGACGTGTCGATGAAGGGCGCCAAGGGCGTTCTGATAAACATCACCGGTGGGGCCGACATGACGCTGTTCGAGGTCGATGAGGCGGCCAACCGCATCCGCGAGGAGATCGACTCCGACGCCAACATCATCTTCGGCTCGACCTTCGACGAATCGCTCGAGGGCCGCATGCGCCTGTCCCTGGTGGCCACCGGAATCGGTGCGGAGGCGGCGATGCCGCGGCTCCATAGCTTTGCCCAGACCAACGCGGTCGGCACGCTGCATGCCGTGCCCGCGGCCGAGGAGGCGCCCGCTCACGCCGCCGCCGCCGAGCCCGTGGCGCAGCAGGCTAGCGAGGCGCCGCCGGTACAGCCGCCGCTCCGGCTGGCCGCCGAGCGCGCCAGTCCGCCGCCGGCGGTTCGCAGCGCCGACCCGCTTACAGGCGGAGCGACGATGCACGCGCCCGCGGGCGGTGGCACGGTAGCCGCGGCGGCGGCCGTCGCGGTTGAAGCACCCGCGGAGGCTCCCATGGCGGAGGCGCGGCCCGCGCCCACGGCACCCGCGCCAGCGTCCGCCGAAAAGCCCTTCATCCCGCCACGGCCAATGGCGCCAACGGGACGGGCGGCGCGGCCCGCGACGGCAGATCCCTTCGCCGCGGCGGCGGTGGCCAATGGCGCCCAACCGGGGCCGGCGAAGCCGAGCCTGTTCGAGCGCATGACCGGCACGGGCCGCGCCCGCAAGGAGCCGGCGGCGGCGCCGGCACCGATAGCGGCGAAGGCGCAACCCAGCGCCACCGTCGGGATGTCGTCGTTGTTCAAGGCACCGCCCGCGGCGAGACCGGAGGAGCCTGCGGCGGCCCCAGCCGCGCCTGCGCGTGCAGCGGCCGACAAACCAATGGGGGGGGAGGAGGATTTGCTAGAAATCCCAGCTTTCCTGCGCCGTCAGGCCAACTGAACGCGGATCGGCAGTATCCAATTTCACGCCTTGAGGAGCCGTGAATCGGGTAAGAAACTGTAACAAAGAGTGATTTGAGTGCGATCGCCGAAGTGGTTACAAGATCGCGTAGAACGCGCGGCCCGAACCGATTGAATCTCAACGATAATCGCTGCTCGGGGGTGGGCCCTGCGGGGATGTCGGCTGGTGCTGGCAAGTGGGGGTGTATTCAGCGGAATGGCGATCATCGAACAGACGACGCTCGGGCGGCGCGAAGGTTGCACGGGCGTTGGGCTGCACAGCGGTGTCGACGCGACCCTGACGCTGAACCCGGCGCCACCGGGCAGCGGCATCGTCTTCCGCCGCATGGATCTCGGGCCGCACGCGGGGGCTCGCGCGTCGATCGCGGCGACGAGCGAGAATGTACACGACGGCACCATGTGCACGGTCATCTCCAACGGCGCGGGCACCCGGGTCGCCACCGTCGAGCACCTGATGGCCGCGTTGCTGGGCTGCGGCGTCGACAATGCACTCATCGAGATCGACGCACCCGAGGTGCCCATCGTGGACGGCAGTGCCGCACCCTTCGTGGCCTTGATCGAGCGTGCGGGCATCGTGGCTCAGGGCAGCCCGCGCCGCGCCATTCGCGTGCTCAAGCGCGTTGAGGTGCGCGACGGCGGCCGGCGCGCCCGCCTGGCGCCGGCGGAGAGCTTGCGCGTTCGCTTCGAGATCGACTTCGCCAGCCCGGTGGTGGCCGATCAGAAGTGCACCTTCGAGCTTTCGGGCGATGTCTTCCGGCGCGAGATTTCGCGCGCCCGCACGTTTGGATTCTTCGAGCAATTGGATGGCCTGCTGGCGCGCGGTTTGGCGCGTGGCGGCTCGCTCGACAATGCCGTAGTGGTCCACGGCGATACCATCCTCAACGAGGGCGGCCTGCGCTATGAGGACGAGTTCGTCCGCCACAAGGTCCTCGATGCGATGGGCGACCTCTACCTGGCGGGCGCCCCGATGCAGGCCGAGTTCACGGGCGTGCAATCGGGCCATCGCCTGACTCACCGACTGATCGCCAAGCTGCTGGCGGACGCCAGCGCCTGGAGCTACGTCGAGCTAAATAACCGCGCGCGCCGCCGGCGCGGCGAGAGCGACCCGCTGGCGGCAACCGCCGCCGCACTCGCCTAACCCGCCGCCGCGAGAGGCTACTCTTAAAACTCGCCTCCGCGGGCCGTGGGCCCGTGCGCCGCGCATGTCTAACCCCCCCCCGCCGGCTCTGGCGCCATGCCAGCGCCTTGGCGTGTATCGCTTCGGCCATGCTATAGTCTTCCCCGGCAGATAGCGAAGCCAGGGCCCTCCTGGCTTTTTTCGCCGGCTTGAGCGATGGATACGACGACAATGCCAGGGCGGCGCGCAGTGGCGATCGTTGGGGCCGCGCTTGCGGCGCTCCTCCTGGCAGCCTGTGGCTCGACCGAGCCCGAGTATGTCGAGCGCTCGGTCGAGGAACTCTACAACGTCGCGATGGACGACCTGTTCGCCGGCAACTACGTGACGGCGGCCCAGAATTTCGACGAGGTCGAGCGCCAGCATCCCTACTCGACGTGGGCGACGCGGGCCCAGTTCATGGCCGCGTTCGCGTACTATCAAGACAACAAGTACGACGACGCCGTCCTCGCGGCCCAGCGTTTCCTCAAGCTCCATCCGGGCCACCAGGACGCGCCCTACGCGTACTACCTCGTCGCCGTGAGCTACTACGAACAGATCGCCGACGTCGGCCGCGACCAAAAGACAACCGAACTCGCGCTCGCCAGCCTGAGCGCTCTCGTCCGGCGCTTTCCCGATACCGAGTACGCTCGCGACGCCCAGCTCAAGATCGACCTCGCGCGCGACCACCTAGCCGGCAAGGAGATGGCGATCGGCCGCTACTATCTGGTACGCGGCCAATACGTCGCGGCGATCAACCGTTTCCGCACGGTGGTCGAGGAGTACGCGAGAACCAACCACGTAGCCGAGGCGCTGCATCGCCTGACCGAGGCCTATCTCGCGCTCGGGATCACCGAAGAGGCACAAACCGCCGCCGCCGTGCTCGGCTACAACTTCCCCGGGAGCGACTGGTACCGCTCGTCCTACGCGCTGGTCAAGGGGCAGGATCTCGACCTCGTGGCCAACCAGGGCTCATGGATCACGCGCGTCTGGAAGTCGGTGTTCTAGCGGGGATGAGCGCCGGTTCGGCTCGTACCGGGCAGAACGATTCGGTGCCTTCACCAGCCGCGGTATCGCGCTGATGTTGGCGGCCCTGACCGTTCGCGATATCGTTCTCGTCGACCGGCTCGAGCTCGCGCTCGCGCCGGGGCTCAACGTCATGACCGGCGAAACCGGTGCCGGTAAATCGATCCTCCTCGATTCACTCGGCCTGGCACTCGGCGCGCGCGCCGATTCGGGATTGCTGCGCCGTGGCGCCAATAACTCATCGGTGACGGCCGAGTTCGTCGCCGACGATCCGGTCATCGCCGACCTGCTCGCCGAGCGCGGCATCGCCGGCGGCGATTCGCTGGTCGTGCGCCGTGTGCTATCACGCGGTGGGGCGAGCCGCGCCTTCATCAACGACGAGCCCGTGGGCCTCGAATTGCTGCGCCGGATCGCCGGGCGCCTGGTCGAGATCCAGGGGCAGGGCGATCAGGACAGCCTGTTATCGAGCGCGACGCACCGTGCGCTACTCGACGCCTACGCGGGCCTCACGGCGGAGGGCCCGGCGCTCGCGGGTGACTTCGACCGCATGCGCGCGGCCGCCGCCGCGCTCGCGGCGGCCGAGGCCGAAGCCGCGCGCGCCGAGGCCGAGGCGGCGCGCCTCGGCCACGACGTGGCCGAGCTCGACGCCCTCGATCCCAAGCCGGGTGAAGCCGCCGAGTTGGCCAGGCTGAAGGCGCTGCTTCGGCACCGCGAACAGATCGCCGAGGCGCTACGCGAGGCGAGCCACCGCATCGCCGGCGAGACCGGTGCCGAGCGCTCCCTTGCCCTCGCCGCACGTGCCCTGGATGGCGTGCGAGGCCACGCCCAGGGCCGACTCGACCCGGCGCTCGCCGCGCTCGATCGGGCGGCGATCGAAGTGGGCGAGGCGATGGCTGAGGTCAACGCACGCGCGGCCGAGCTCGATGTCGAGCCGGGCCGCCTGGAGGTGGTGGACGAGCGCCTGTTCGCGCTCGCCGACGCGGCGCGCAGGCACGGCGTGGACGTCGAGTCCCTCGCCGAGGTGCGCCGCTCCCTCGGCGAGCGCCAGGCCGCGATCGCCAACCGCCGCGCCCACCTCACCACGCTCGCTGCCGCGGCAACCGAGGCGCGCGAGGCGTATCTGCGCCGTGCCCGCAAGCTCAGCCAGGCACGCGCCCGCGCGGCGCGCCGGCTCGCCGCGGCGGTAACGGCTGAACTTGCACCGCTGAAGCTCGACCGGGCGACGTTTCGCGTCGATGTCGAGCGGCTCGATGAGGGCGAGGGCACGCGCGAGGGTATCGACCGCGTCGCCTTCAAGGTGGCGACGCTGCCCGGCCACGAGCCGGCGCCGCTGTCGCGGGTCGCCTCGGGCGGCGAGACCTCGCGCATCTTACTCGCCCTCAGGGTCGTTCTCGCCGGCCAGGGAGGCGCCCAGACGCTGGTGTTCGACGAGATCGACCGCGGCGTCGGCGGCGCCACGGCCGATGCCGTCGGCGCCCGGCTGTCGCGGCTGGCCGAGCGCGGGCAGGTGCTGGTCGTGACGCACTCGCCGCAGGTCGCGGCGCGCGCGCTCCATCATTGGCGCATCGTCAAGGAGGCCAGGGGCGGCGCGGCCGTGGCCCGGGTCGAGCGTCTCGAGGGCGACGCCCGGCGCGACGAGATCGCCCGCATGCTGGCCGGCGCCCGGGTGACAGACGCGGCCCGCGCGGCCGCCGCCAGCCTCATCCAGGGCTCCGCCGCGGGGCGCCCGCTGGCGCCGCCGCCATGAGCGGGGCCCCGGCGGTACCCGAGCCCGCCAGCCTCGATGTCGATGCGCTCGATGCCGAGCAGGCGGCGGCCGAGCTCGATCGCCTGGCCGGCGAGATCGCACGGCACGACGCGCTCTACCACCAGGCCGACGCGCCCGCCATCAGCGACGCCGCCTATGATGCGCTGCACCGGCGCAACGACGCCATCGAGGCGCGCTTTCCGAAGTTGGTGCGGCCCGACAGCCCGTCGCGCCGCGTCGGTGCGGCCCCGGCCACCGGTTTCGCCAAGGTCGCGCACAGCCGGCCCATGCTCTCGCTCGACAATGCGTTCGATGCGGACGCGGTGCGTGAGTTCGTCGAGCGCGTGCGTCGCTTCCTCGGGCTAGCGGCCGAGGAAGCGGTGGTCCTGGTGGCCGAGCCCAAGATCGACGGCCTGTCGGCCTCGCTACGCTACGAGAAGGGCAGCCTCGTGGTCGGCGCGACGCGCGGCGACGGCGCAGTCGGCGAGGACATCACCGCCAACCTGCGCACGGTCGCGAAACTCCCGGAGACGATGGCCGGGGGCCATCCCCCCGAAATCTTCGAGGTCCGCGGCGAGGTCTACATGCGGCGCGCCGACTTCCTTGCCCTCAATACGCAGCAGGTGGCCGCCGGCAAGCTCCCCTTCGCCAACCCGCGCAACGCCGCCGCCGGCTCGCTGCGGCAGCTCGATCCGAGTGTCACCGCCGGGCGCCGGCTGCACTTCTTCGCCTACGCATGGGGCGAGACGAGCGCGGAGCCGGACGCCACGTACTGGCAGATGCTGCGTCGCTTCAAGCGCTGGGGCTTCGCGATCAACCCGCGGGCCAAGCGTTGCCGGACGGTGGACGAGGCGCTCGCGCTCCACGCGGAGGTCGAGGCGATGCGCGCCGATCTCCCCTACGACATCGACGGCATGGTCTACAAGGTCGATCGGCTCGACTGGCAGGACCGGCTCGGCACCGTGAGCCGCGCCCCGCGCTGGGCGCTCGCCCACAAGTTCGCGGCCCAGCAGGCGCGCACCGTGATCGAGAGCATCGAGGTCCAGGTCGGCCGCACCGGCGCGCTGACACCGGTCGCGCACCTGCGCCCGGTCACGGTCGGCGGCGTCGTCGTGTCGCGCGCGACGCTCCACAACGAGGACGAGATCGCGCGCAAGGACATCCGCGAGGGTGACACTGTCATCGTGCAGCGCGCCGGCGACGTGATCCCGCAGGTCGTTGCCGTGATCGCGGAGGAGCGCGCGCGCGCGAGCCGCCCCTTCGTCTTCCCCACGCAATGCCCGGTGTGCGCGAGCCGCGCCGTGCGCGAGGAGGGCGAGGCCGCGCGGCGCTGCACGGGCGGGCTCGTGTGCCCGGCCCAGGCCGTCGAACGGCTGCGCCATTTCGTGAGCCGTGACGCCTTCGACATCGAGGGTCTGGGCGAAAAGCAGATCCTCGCCTTCTTCGAACGCGGCATCGTCAAGGCGCCGGGCGACATCTTCACGCTGCCGGTGCGCGGCGCCGGGCTCGATCCTCCGCTCGCCGAGTGGGAGGGCTGGGGCGCGCTGTCGGTGCGCAACCTCCATGCGGCGATCGCCGAGCGCCGCACCATCGCGCTCGAGCGCTTCATCTACGCCCTCGGCATCCGCCATGTCGGTCAGGCCACAGCGCGGCTGCTCGCCCGCACCTACGGCGCGCTCGATTCGCTGATAGCGGCCACGGAAGCCGCGCGCGATCCCTCCGCCGAGGCCCACCACGAGCTGCTCGCGATCGACGGCATCGGCGCCAAGGTCGGCCAGGCCATCGTCGATTTCTTCGCCGAGCCGCACAACCTCGCGGTCATCGAGCACCTCGGGCGCGAGGTCGCGGTCGAGGACTTCGTGGCCGCCGAATCGGAATCGCCGGTGGCCGGCAAGACGGTGGTCTTCACCGGCACGCTGGAGAAGATGACGCGCCCCGAGGCCAAGGCCCGCGCCGAGGCCCTCGGCGCCAAGGTGGCGGGCTCGGTGTCGGCCAAGACGGACTACGTGGTCGCCGGCGCGGCCGCCGGCTCCAAGCTTAAGAAGGCGCATGAGGTGGGGGTTGCGGTGCTCAGCGAAGACGAGTGGCTCGAACTGATTAGCGCGGAGGCACGCCCATGAGCGACAAGAGCCAGGACCGGCCGGGCGTGATCGCGCCCCCACCGCTCATCTTTCTCGCGTTCCTGGTGCTCGGGTTCGCGCTCGACTATGTCTGGCCCGTTCCGGTCCTCGCGGAGGCGATCCAGTACTGGGCGGGCGGCGCCCTGATCGCATTGTCGTTCGCGATCGCCGCGCTGTCGTTCCGCGAGTTCGCCCGGGCCGGCACGAACGTCGATCCCTACAAGCCGACGACCGCCATCATCGACGCGGGCCCCTTCCGCTTGAGCCGCAACCCCCTGTACGTCGGGCTCGCCATCCTGTGCGCCGGCATTGGCGTCGTTGCCGACGCACCGTGGGTCGTCGCCATGGTGGCGCCAGCGATGGTCGTGATGCGCTACGGCGTGATCGGACGCGAGGAGCGCTACCTCGAAGCCAAGTTCGGCGAAGACTACGCGCGCTACAAGGCCTCAGTTCGCCGCTGGATCTAGGGCCGGGCTTCGGCCCAAGAGCGGCTGGCGCTGATCCCGATTGCCCGCCCGCCTGAGCCTCGAGCGCGCGGCGGCGAAGCTCGGCGGGCCCGTCTGGGCGCGCCAATTCTTCCGGCGCGTCGAGCAGGCCGCGCTGCTCGCGGCACTCAACATTTCGCAGGAGGCGTACGCCGAGGAGCTCATTCGAAAGGGGACGGGCTGCTGGGCGGTGGCGCCGGAAGGCGGCAAGGAAGTCTTGATCGATCGCGCCACCGGCCGCGCCATGGACCATCCCAACCGCAAGCCCATCGAAAGGGGACGGGCTTCCGCCCCAAGCCCATACGTCGACCCGAAGACCTTTCTCTACGAGCACCTCGCTGGAGTGGAAAACTTCCCGGCGACTTACATCGGCTACATACACAAGGACAAGAAAGGCAACATGACAGTCGGCTTCGGCCACTGGCTCCCCGATGTCGAGGAGGCGCTGCGCCTGCGCAAATACTTCATGCTCAAGAAAATCGGCGAGCCCGCCTCGGACGAGCAGATACGTAAGGATTTCGAGGTGGTAACAGCGGAGGGGAAAAAAGATGTCGACCAGCGAAGTGACGCCGACCTCACCAAGACCGAGATCCGGAAGGAAGAGGCCGAGAAGCTGGCCATCAACGACATCGAGACGAAGCTAAAGGAAACCAGGGCGGAGGACGAATTCGGCGCCTTCGACACCTACACCTTTGAGGCCAAGCTCGCGGTCCTCGACATGGCGTACAACAAAGGCGCTAGAGGAACAGCGGACTACAAGAAGGGTACTTTCAGCGCGGCAATCAAAGCGAGGAATTGGAAACGGGCGGCGGAGCTGTCCAGTCGGGGGACAGACGTCCAGCCCGAAAGGAATGCCCAGATACGCGAATGGTTGCTCAAGGCGGCCGAGAAGGAGCCCTGCTGGGTCGAAGGCAAGGAGCACACGCAACTCAAACCGGTGATCGTCTGGGGCAGGGGCGCGAACCCCGCCCTTACCGTCGATGCGGGCCCGATCCGGCTGTGACGTGTGCGATGTTGAAGTCGCCGACCCTAGCGGCCGGACTCACCCCCCGTTTTGTTCCTTACTGGTACGGCCACAATTCGTATGGCTCCGGCACGCAGCCGTTGCGGTCGCTGATGAGCGGGCTTAGCACCTCGGCGACGCGGAGCACGTCCTCCGCACGACTGCGCGACAGCAGGAAAAGCTCGGACCTCTTGCGGCCAGAGGATAATCGCACCGAGGTCATGCGGAGGAGGAGATCGTCGAGACCGTCGTTGTTGAAATCGCCGCGGCCGATGATCGCGAACACTTCGTCATAATTGTGGCTGTTGGCGTCTCCCCAGGCTTGTAGAACGAAGACATTGCTATCCTTCACGACAGCGACCCCATACCCCCCCGAGCCGCTCCTAAAATCGAAGCGGTTCCACGGAATGCCGCCGCGGTTCGCCCGTACGACCCGCGGGTACGAGCGGGGACTGCACCACCAGTAGCCGAGCAGCGTCGGCATGTAGTCGAGCGTGTCCAGGTCCATGACGAAATCGCGCACGTAGCTCGCCGTGGGGGGCTTCGCCCGCTTGAGCGCGCGCAGGGTGTAGCAGTACGGGTACGCCCGGCGATAGGCCAGCAGCTCGTCCCGGTCGTCGACGCCCCAGGTGTAGCCGGCCGACATCCACTCGAACAGCGAAAGGCAATTCTCGATCGGCTGCTGGTCGACGATGGGCGACACCCGCTTGCCCCGGGCATAATCAAACTTGTAGAGCTTGTGGCGGAACTCCTCGGGAAACGGCCCCGCGAGCAGCGTGTCGATCTCGTCGAGGCTCGCAATCCCGATTTCCGGCGCCCACCACACCGGGTAGCGCTCGTCGGCATCCGCCGGCGCGGACAAGCAGCCAGCGACTGCGCAAATCGCGCCGGCTAGGACGGCGATGAGCCGAGTGCGCTCCATGGCCAGATGGTAACAGCCTACAGTGCAACCAGAAAGTGCGCGTCCGGTTGCTCAAGGCGGCCGAAAAGGAGCCCGGCTGGGTCGAACTCAAGCCGGTGATCCAGTGGGGTCGGGCAGCCAATCCCGCCCTCACCCTCGATGCGGGCCCGATCCAACTATGAGCGCGGGCCGCACCCAGTTTGTCGTGCTGGCGCCGCCGCAGCCGCAGCCGACGATCTCGAATATGTAATCCAAATAGTGCGTGTCCTCCTCGATCCATCTTTGAACGAGGAATCGGTTGCGGTTCTCCACGATCTTAACGTGGCGTCAGGATTGAAGCGTCGGATATCCGAAATCATGTCGGCTCCACGGCACGCCATTCAGATTGGCCCACAGCGGGTAGCCGATCTGGCGGTACCCCCACGGGCCGAGCAGCGCCAGCATGTAGTCTAGGGTGTTCGCGTCCATGGCGAAGTCGCGCACGTAGGTCGCCTCCGCCGGCCTCGCGCGCTGGATCGCGCGCAGGGTATAGCAATAGGGATACGCTCTGTAATAGCCTCGGAGTTCGCCCCGGTTTTCGACACCCTACCTATAGCCGGCCTTCAGCCACTCAAATAACGAGAGGCAGTCCTCGATCGGCTGCCGGTCGACGATGGGCGACTCCCACTTGCCGCGGCTGTAGTCGAACTTGTAGAGCCTGTGCCGGAACTCCTCGGGAAACGGCTCCGCGAGCAGCGCGTCGATCTCGTCGAGGCTTTCGATGCCGATCTCCGGCGCCCACCACACTGGGTAGCGCTCGGCGGCGCCCACCGGGGCCGACAAGTAGCCTGTGGCGAGCCCGAGGCCGGCGGCTAGCACCATGATGGGATTGGCCCGGGGCATCGATCCCCCTAGCCCGCGAGCGGTGCCGTCGCCCGTTCGAGCCAGGCGGCCGTCTCGGCGTCCACGAGTGGGGTCAGGTCTCCACGCACCTGGGCGTGGTAGGCATCGAGCCAGGCGATGTCGGCTTCGCTCATCAACGCCGGCTCGATGAGGCTGCGCTCGATCGGCGCCCGCGTCAGCGTCTCGAAGGCGAGCAGCGGCTTCTCGCCGCCTGCCACCTCGCCCGCCTCGACCACCGCCACCAGGTTCTCGATGCGGATGCCGTAGGCGCCGGCCTTGTAGAACCCGGGCTCGTTGGAGACGATCATGCCGGGCTCGAGCGCGACCTTGTTGGGTAGCTTGGAGATGCGCTGCGGTCCCTCATGGACGCCGAGATAGCTGCCGACGCCGTGGCCCGTGCCGTGGTCGTAGTCGAGGCCGGCGCGCCACAGGTGCGTGCGCGCCAGGGTGTCGAGCTGCGAGCCCGTCGTACCGCGGGGGAAGCGACAGGTTGCGAGCGCGATGTGGCCGAGGAGCACGCGCGTGAAGCGGTCGCGCATCTCGGGCGAGGGCGTGCCGATGGCCACGGTGCGGGTGACGTCGGTGGTGCCGTCGAGATACTGGGCCCCCGAATCGAGGAGGAACAGCTCGCCCGGCTCGAGGCGGCGGTTGGTGCTCGCGCTCGCGCGGTAGTGGACGATGGCGCCGTTGGCGCCGGCGCCGGCGATGGTGTTGAAGCTCAGGCTCTGGATGCGCTCATTCTCGGCGCGGAAGGCCGCGAGCTTGGCGGTGACCGCGAGCTCGTCGAGCCCGCCCTGCGGCGCGGTACGCGCGAGCCAGGCGAGAAAGCGCGTGAGCGCCGCGCCGTCGCGCCGGTGCGCGGCCCTCGTTCCGTCGAGTTCGACCGCGTTCTTGAGCGCCTTGGGTGCCGCGCACGGATCGGCGCCGCGCTCGATCACGGCGCCGGCTTCGTCCAACCGGTCGAACAGCCACGCCGCGGCCGTGGCCGGGTCGACTCGCACCCGTGCGCGCCGGGCGCCGAGCTCCGCGAGGGCGTCGGCCAGCGCCGCCGGCGGATGCGCGCGCACCTGGTTGCCGAGATGGGCGGCGAGGTCGGGAGGGCACTTGCGTGCATCGATAAAGAGATCGACCGTGGCGTCCGCGTTGAGCAGCGCAAAGCCGAGCGGCAGCGGCGTGCACGGGACGTCGCGGCCGCGGATGTTGAGCAGCCAGGCCAGCGAATCGGGCGCGCTGATGAGCGCCGCGTCGATACCCTGGTTGGCGAGCTCGGCGGCGAGACGGGTGCGCTTGTCGGCGCTGGATTGGCCGGCGAAGGCGATGTCGTGGGGCACGACGGGCGCGAGCGGCGGCGGCGGCTGATCTTCCCACACCGCATCGAGCGGGTTGTCCTCAAGTGGCACCAACGTCCCGCCCGCCTTCTCGCAGGCACCGGCGAAACGCTTGACCTCGTCCTCGCTGTGGAGCCACGGATCGTAGCCGAGATGGCCACCCGCGAGTCGCTCGCCGATCCAGTCGCTTGCCGGCTCGTCCGTCACGTGGCGCGGCGTGAACAGCCCGGTATCGACTTCGTCGCGCACCTGCAGGGTATAGCGGCCGTCGACGAAGATCGCGGCCTCGTCAGCCAGCACCACGGCGAGCCCGGCCGAGCCGGTGAAGCCGGTGAGCCAGGTCAGGCGCTCGGCGCGCTTGGGCAGGAACTCGTTATGGTGCTCGTCGGTGTGGGGGACGAGGAAGCCGTCGACCCCGCGCCGCGCGAGCTCGGCCCTCAGCGCGGCCAGCCGTTCGCCGTGGGACGCTGCTGGCGCGGCCGCGAAGCGGGCCGCGTGCCCGCGCACCAGCGCCTCGATCTCGTCCTCGATCTCGGGCGCGGGCGGAAGCGCGAGCAGCGTGCGCCAAGCCCGGTCGGCGTTGGCCAGCGGCAGCGAGGGCGCGGGTGCGGCTGCGATGCCGGCGGCCAGCGCCTGGATGTCGGCAACCGAGCGATCGCTGCCGGCGGCGGCCAGCAGCCGCGCTAGATTGCGATCGCCGCGATAGGCGGGGGTGCGAGCGCTGGTCATTCACGCAAGTATCTAGCGCCGCCGGCCGGCGCGGCAACGTCTTTGTCGAGCCGCCGCGCGCGTTGGGCCCGCGAGCGATATGCGAGCAGTGCATGGAAGGGATGCAAAAGTTGCGTCGCGAATCGCGTCCTAACCTATTGATCGCAAGGGGTGGCGGTCCCACATCCCGAATAAGCCGCGGCGCGAATGGTGCCGTTGCCTTCGTGACATCTCCGACAGAGATCAAACTCTAACCGCAGAGGAAGACATGCTTTCCGATTTAGTTTCAAGAACAGACCGTCCCCACAGGCGGCAGTTTGCCTATCGCGGCCTTTCCCTATCGATTCGGGAAGGCTCGAGCGCCGGCCACGCCGGCGCCCTCGTCCGCCGCCTCGCGCGCGCCGTGCGCGCCGGCACCTCGCGCATCCAGCGGCGGCTCAAGGCCGACGCGGTGTACTACGAGCTCATGCATTTGGACGGGCGGTCGCTGAACGATCTCGGCCTATCGCGAGGCGACCTCTTCCGTGCGGCCTATGGCGTCGTGCAGGATCGCCCGGGCACCGCGTCGGCGCCCGCCAACGAGGCCCACGCCCCGAGCCCCCGCGAAGCCGCCTAAGCGCGTCCCCGCGGGGCCGGTCGTGCCAACACGAGTGTGCGCCAGCCGCCGAGCGTGATGCGGTGCGCGAGTACCATGCCGTGGCAGCGGTAGGCGGCGCGCACCGCCGGCTCCTCGCCGGCGAGAAAGCCCGATAGTACGACGATGCCCGCGGGCCCTAGGGTGCGCGCGAGCGCCGGCGCCAACGCGATCAACGGCGCAGCCAGGATATTCGCGGCGATGAGGTCGTAGGCGCGCGGGCGCGCTAGCACAGGGTTCCCCCGAGCCGTACTCACGACGAAGCGGATCCACGGGCCGAGCCCGTTGGCCCGGGCATTGTCGCGCGCCACCGCCACGGCCCTCGCGTCGATATCGGCGGCGACGACCGGCGTGCGCCAGATCCGCGCCATCGCCATAGCCAGGATCCCCGACCCGGTGCCGAGGTCGAGGGCGCGGCGAAAGCGGCGCCGCCGGGCGAGACCATCCATCGCCAGCAGCGCACCCTGCGTGCTCTCGTGGCGGCCGGAGCCGAAGGCGGGGCCGGCGTCGAGCACCAGTGTCGTACCCGCCGGCGCGAGGCGGCCGCGAAGGACGGAGCCCGCGATGCGGAAGCGGCCAATGCGGATCGGCGGCTCGCCTTCGAGCTGCGCCACCTCGGCATGCGGGGAAATGTCGCACCGCGGTATGGGCACGCCGGCCGCCGCCGCGGCGAGCGCGAGCCGCGCCCCGATCTCCGCCCGATTCGGCTTCTCTGCCGTCAGCGACTGGACTCGCGCGCGGCTTACCTCGGCCCTCTTTTCGGTGGCAACCGAGAACGCCGAAAGCGCCAGCGCGCCCCGAGCGAGCGCCGCCTCGAAGAGCGCAACGGCCGGCTCGGGCACCACCACCTCGACGCGCCACAGTGCCTTCGCCGGGGCCCTCACGCCGGCTCGACGAACGCGGCGATGACCTTCTTCACGCCGGCCTTGTCGAAGTCGATCTCGAGTCGTTCGCCGTCGGCCGCGCGAATGCGCCCGTAACCGAACTTCTGATGGAAGATGCGCTGGCCGGGCGCATACGCCGCGTCCCCCGAGCCCCGCTCCACCGCCTCGGAACGGCCCTCGATGATAAGGCCGCCCGACGTGACGTTGCGATAGCGGCTGTTGCGCCGCCCGAGATTGGGCCGGTCGCGAACGGGATCCGCCATGGCGCCCTCACGCGCGGCGCCGTATCCGTCCCAGCCCCATGCCGCTCCCGGTCGCTCGTACAGGCCGGCCTCGGCAACGCGCTCGACATGCGCTTCTGGAAGCTCGTCGATGAAGCGCGAGGGCAGGTTGCCGTGGCTCATTTCGCCGAACTGCCGGCGCGACGCGGCGAAGGTGATCATGACGCGCTTGCGTGCGCGCGTGAGCCCGACATGCGCGAGGCGGCGTTCCTCCTCGAGCCCGGCGAAGCCGCCCTCGTCGAGGGCGCGTTGGTGCGGAAACAACCCCTCCTCCCAGCCCGGCAGGAACACGGTGTCGAACTCGAGCCCCTTGGCGCCGTGCAGGGTGATGAGGCTGACCTGCTCGCCGTCCGTGACCTGGTCGTTCTCCATGACCAGCGACACGTGCTCGAGAAAGCCGGTGAGGTTTTCGAACTCCTCGATGGCGCGCACGAGCTCCTTGAGGTTGTCGAGCCGGCCCGGTGCGTCGGCCGAGCGGTCGTTCTGCCACATCTCGGTGTAGCCGGATTCGTCGAGCACGGTTTCGACGAGCTCGGCATGATCGAGTTGCTGGACGAGCCCGCGCCAGCGCTCGAAGTTGGCGAGCAGGCGGGCGAGGCTATGGCGCGCGGGACCGCGCAGCTCGTCGGTTTCGATCAGCGCTTCGGCGGCGCGGGTGAGCGGGATACCACGGGCCCGCGCGAGCGTGTGCAGCGCCTGTACCGTGGCCTCGCCGATGCCGCGCTTGGGGACGTTGAGGATGCGCTCGAAGCCGAGATCATCGTCGGGCTGGGCGATGACGCGGAGGTAGGCCAGGGCGTCGCGGATCTCGCGGCGCTCGTAGAAGCGCAAGCCGCCGACGACGCGATAGGCGAGGCCGGTCTGGATGAAGCGCTCCTCGAACTCCCGGGTCTGGGACGAGGTCCGCACCAGGATCGCCGTCTCGCCGAGGGTGCGGCCGTGGTGCAACCCGGCCTCGATGTCCTCGGCGATGAGGCGCGCCTCCTCCTGGCTGTCCCACACCCCGCGGACCCGGACCTTCTCGCCCTCCTCGAGCGCGGTCCACAGCGTCTTGCCGAGGCGGCTCTTGTTGTTGGCGATGAGCGCGGCGGCGCAGCCGAGAATGTGTGGGGTCGAGCGGTAGTTGCGCTCGAGGCGGACCACGCGAGCGCCCGGAAAGTCCTCCTCGAAGCGCAGGATGTTGCCGACGTCGGCGCCGCGCCAACCGTAGATCGATTGATCGTCGTCGCCGACGCAGCACAGGTTGCGGTGGCCGCGCGCCAGCAGCCGAAGCCACAGGTACTGGGAGACGTTGGTGTCCTGGTATTCGTCGACCAGGATGTAGCGAAAGCGGCGGTGGTAGTCGGCGAGCACGTCCTCGTGGCGCAGGAACACCTCGAGGCAGAGCAGCACGAGGTCGCCGAAATCGGCCGCGTTGAGCGCGCGCAGGCGTTCTTGGTACGCGGTATAGAGGGCGACGGCCCGTCCCGAGGCAAATTCGCCGGCGCCCGCCGCGGGGACCTTGTCGGGCGTCAACCCTTGGTCCTTCCAGCCGCTGATGATGGCGGCAAGGCTGCGCGCCGGCCACCGCTTCTCGTCGATGTTGGCGGCACTCAGGACCTGCTTGAGCAAACGGACCTGATCGTCGGTATCGAGAATGGTGAAGTTGCTCTTGCGGCCCACGAGCTCGGCGTGACGCCGGAGGATGCGCGCGGCCATGGCGTGGAAGGTGCCGATCCACAGGCCTTCTACGGCCTCGCCGATAAGCGCGGCCGTGCGCTCGGCCATCTCGCGCGACGCCTTGTGGTAAAGGTCACGGCGAGGATCTGCCCCGGCCAGGCGAGGCGCTGGTTGAGGATATGGGCGAGCCGCGTCGTTAGCACGCGCGTCTTGCCGGTGCCGGCGCCGGCGAGCACCAGCACCGGGCCCTCCGTCGCCTCGACGGCTTCGCGCTGCGCCTCGTTGAGCACCTCGAGATAGGGCGCACCCGCCGCGGCGGCGCGCGGCGGCAGATCGAACGCGGGTTGGGAGAGGTCGTAGGGCTCTGACATGGGGCTTAGGACGTCAATATAACACGACCGGCGCCCAGTCGCGCCGGAGCGGAGAGTGGTCGGAGCTGCCCCCGCGCCGGGCCGCTCACCGCGCCTCGTCGTGTTCCTCGGCCTGGGCGGCGCGGAGCGCCTGGTTGTAGGCGAGGAGCACGTCGCGGTGGCGCAGCACGCCAACCACATGCTTGTTGCGGCGCTCGCCGACGACCGGAACGGTCTCGGCATGGCACGTGTCGAAGACCTCGAGCGCCGTCTCCAGGCTGTCGTCCGCGGCAACCAGTGCCGGCGGCGGGCGGGCCAGGTCGCGCGCGTTCACGAGGTCGTCGAGCGCCGGATCGAAGGCTACCGACATGAGCTCGGCAAGGCCCAGGGTGCCGGCCAGGCGGTTCTTGTCGTCGACCACGAAGAAGGTGTCCTCGGGCGCCGCCTGAACGCGCTCGCGGATGCCCGGGATCGGCGTGTCGTGCGGCACCAGGTGGAAGGCCGCGCTCATCAGGTCCGGGGCTCTCGAGGTGCGCAGCAAGTGGCGTGGCCGGCCGCCCTTGAGGGTCAGGCCTTGGCGTTCGAGCTGCCAGGTGAAGTACGACCTCCCGAGCAGCTGGTGAGTGGCGATGCTGGCCACCGCGACGGCGATCATCGCCGCCACGGTGACGGCGTAGTCGCCCGTGAGCTCGAACAGGATGAGGATGGTGGATATGGGCGCGCCGAGCACCGGTGCCGCCACCGCACCCATGCCGATAATAGCGTAGAGGCCGTGGCTGGCGGCGAGCTCGGGAAAGACGTTGGCGGCAATAATGCCGAAGGCGCCGCCGGTCATGGCGCCGAGGAAGAGCGACGGGCTGAACACGCCGCCGCCGAAGCCCGAACCCAGCGTGGCCGCGGTCGCCACCGTTTTGGCGACGATGAGGGCGATGAACAGCCACAGCGCAAACTGCTCATTGAGTGCGGCGTCGGTGGCCTCGTAGCCGACGCCGAGAACCTGGGGAAAGAAGATCGCGATGGCACCCACGACGAGCCCGCCGACGGCCGGCCGGCACCAGCGCGGGATGCGGCGTTGGTCGGCCGTGTCCTCGACCAAGAAAACGCTGCGCATGAGGATGACGGCGACCGCAGCGGACACCAGGCCGAGGAGCAGGAACGCCGGGAATTCGAGCACCGAGGCAATGCGGTAGTCGGGAATGACGAAGGCCGGAAAGTCGCCGAAGTGCATGCGCGCGATGAGGGTGCCGGCGACCGAGGCGATGACGATCGGTGCGAGGGCACTCAGTGCGTAGTGGCCGATCACCACCTCGAGGGCAAAGAACACGCCGGCGATGGGCGCGTTGAACGAGGCCGCGACTCCCGCTGCGACGCCGCAGCCGAGCAGCGTGATCGAGAGCGAGGGTGGGAGGTGGAAGCGTTCGGCGACGAACGCGGCCGCGGGGGCGCCGAGGTGGACCATGGGCCCCTCGCGCCCGGCCGAGCCGCCGACCCCGAGCGAGGCGGCGTCGACCGCTGCCGCGCTCAAGCCCTGGCGCACCGACATACGCCCGCCGCTGTGGGCGCCCGCCGTAATGACGTGGGCGACGCCGAGCGGCCGGCGGCCAGGCATCGCGTAGTGAATAAAGAGACCGATGAGGAACCCGCCGGCGGCCGGCGCAAGCAACACCTGCCACCAGGGGAGGGCGCCCGCGAGGGTGAAGACGTCGTCCGAGGAGAAGCCGTAGAAGGCGCTCTGGACCCAATCGATGGCGATGCGAAAACCGATCGATCCGAAAGCCACGACGACGCCGATCAACACCGCAAGGGTGGACAGGATGACCTGTTCGTTGCGCGCCACACGCCGCCAGGGGATGGGCTGGCGCCAGCGCGGGAGAAATGTCATGGGGCGGGTGCGCCTGCGGCCCGAGCGGGCCCGCCGGGGCTGGGCGTCAATCGGCGGTAGTCGGGCACGGCGCGCGCCACGGCCGCTCTCGAGCCTCCGTCATCCCCTGCGCCGCCCCGCTTGCTCGCTTCGGCCGGCGTCTACGTGCCGCCCGCGCTGCCGGCCTGCGCCCTGCCGCCGCTTGCGGCTTGCGCCTTGCATTGACCGATCGAGCCCTCGGCACAGATCGTGGTGCCGTTGATCCACAGGGCGCCCGACAGATCGGCCCGCGTCAGATCGGCACCGCGCAGCTGCGCTCCGGTAAGATCGGCGCCACGCAGTATGGTTCGGAACAGCCGCGCGCGCCGCAGATCGGCGTTCTTGAGCGAGGCGTCGGTAAGGTCGGCCTTGGAAAAGTCGACCTCGGTGAGGCGCGCGCCATCGAATGTCGCGCGCGCCAATTTGGCGGTGTTGAACTTGGCGTGAAATGCGTCGACGTCGGCGAGTACGGCGCCCGTCAGGTTGCTTCGGTGAAAGCGCGCGTCGCGCAGGTTGGCGCCGGTAAGGTTGGCCTCGCTGAGGTTGCGCTCCTCGAAATAACAGCGCTGCCAGTCGACGCCGGGTGCCGCAGGGTCCGTGCACGCCGCCATCGCCGGGGCGGCGGCGAGCCAGACTCCCGCCAGGACGCCGCCACTCAGGGCCGCTCGGGTCCACCCCTTGGCCGGGGTGCGGTCTGCCCTCACGCGGCCTTGCCCTGGCGGAGGCCGATTACGCGGCCGGCTTCGGCAGGGCGCGCGAGCGCCCGATGCGCGGCCGCCACCTCGCCGAGCGTCGCTCGCAACGCCGGGCCCATCTCCGCCGAGCGCCGCGTCTCCAGGCTGACGTGGATCGACAGCCACTCCATGGTCGCCGCCAGGTAATTCTCGTTGGCATGAAACATGCGGCCGAAATAGTGCATGCGCTTGCGGTCGTGGTCGATCAATTGGAAGCTGAAACGCGTGGAATCGCCGGCGCCGAGCTCGCGCAGGAAATTGAGGTGCGACTCGAGCGTGAAGGTCGAGTGCGCCGCCCGCCTCATGTAGTCGACGCCGAGGCCGATCCGATCGAACAGCACGTCGGTCGCGTGGTCGAACGCGAGCAGATAATAGGCGACGTTCATGTGGCCGTTGTAGTCGATCCATTCGTCGGGGACGGTCTCCCCGGCGACGTTGATGGGCGTGTCCCACGTCATGCGGCGATGATAGAGACGGCGGGCTGCGATGTATAGTCGCGGGCAATTGCGGGTCACTGCGCCACGGCGTAGGTTGGTGCGCGAAGGGAGGCGCCCATGACTGCCCGACCATCGCCCGGCGACGACGTCGTCGCCGAGCTGCGCGCCCTCCTCGGCGAGCGCCTATCGACGGCGGCGGCCGTGCGCGCCCACCACGGCAAGGACGAATCCTGGCATCCGCCGCAGCCGCCCGACGCGGTGGCGTTCGCGCGCTCGACCGCGGAGGTGGCCGAAATCGTGCGGCTCTGCGCGCGTGGCGGCACGCCGCTGATCCCGTTCGGCGCCGGCACCTCGCTCGAGGGGCACGTGGCGGCGGTCCACGGCGGCGTGTCCGTCGACATGACCGGTATGAACGAGATCGTCCGCGTCAGCGCCGAGGACCTCGACACGACCGTCGAGGCTGGCGTTACCCGCAAGCAGCTCAACCACCACCTACGCGACTCGGGCCTGTTCTTCCCCATCGATCCCGGCGCCGACGCCTCGCTCGGCGGCATGGCGGCGACCGGCGCCTCGGGCACCAACGCGGTGCGCTACGGCACCATGCGCGAGAACGTGCTCGGCCTCACCGTGGTGCTCGCCGACGGGCGTGTCATCCGTACCGGCAACCGTGCGCGCAAATCCTCGGCGGGCTATGACCTGACGCGCCTGTTCGTGGGCTCCGAGGGCACGCTCGGCGTCATCACCGAGGTGACGCTCCGCCTCTATGGGGTGCCCGAGGCGATGTCGGCGGCAGTGTGCGGCTTTACCGACCTCGAGGGCGCGGTCAATGCCGTTATCCTCACCATCCAGTCGGGCATCCCGGTGGCGCGCATCGAGCTGCTGGACGAAGTGCAGATGGACGCCTGCAATCGCTACTCGAAGCTCGATTACGCGGCCAGGCCGACCCTGTTCCTCGAGTTCCACGGGTCCGCAGCCGCGGTCGCCGAGCAGGCCAAATCCGTGCAGGAGATCGCCGCCGAGTTCGGCGGCAGCGACTTCCAGTGGACGACCAAGACGGAAGAGCGCAACCGGCTATGGCAGGCGCGCCACGACGCGGCCTACGCGGCGATGGCGCTGCGCCCCGGCGCCAAGGCGTTCCCGACCGACGTCTGCGTGCCGATATCGAGGCTCGCCGCGTGCATCGCCGAGACCCGCCGCGACCTCGACGATTCCTTCCTCATCGCCCCCATCGTCGGCCATGTCGGCGACGGCAACTTCCACGTGGTGCTGCTAGTCGACCCGGACGATGCGGCCGACATCGCCGAGGCCAAGCGCTTGAACGAGCGGCTGGTGATGCGCGCGCTCGACCTGGGCGGGACCTCGACGGGTGAGCACGGCGTCGGCCTCGGCAAGCTCGACTTCCTCGTCGCCGAGCACGGCGATGCAGTCGCGGTGATGCGCGACATAAAGCGCGCCCTCGACCCCGACAACATCATGAACCCGGGCAAGGTGGTCCGGGTGTAGGGGCCCCGCCGCACTAAGGCCTTGCTTCTTAAATCGTGAACTCGATCTCGCCCAGGCGCTTGGTGAGCTTGCGGTTCTCGGCGTAGTCGACGGGCACGGCGATGATCGCCGGGCCCTTCTGGGCGAAGGCTTCCGTGAGCGCGCCCTCAAGCTGGCCAGGACCGGTGATGGTCCGCCCCCACAGGCCGAAGGCCTTGGCGAGCAGCTCGAAGTCGGGATTGGTGAAGGCGAGGTCGGAGTGGCGGCCGTCGAAGGTGTTCTGCTGCTTCCACTTGATGAGGCCGTATTCGCCGTCGAGCCACACCATGGCGACCACATTGAGACGTTTGCGCACCGCGGTCTCTAGGTCCTGGACGTTCATCAGGAAGCCGGCGTCGCCCGAGATCGACATCACTTTGCGCTCTGGAAACGCGATCTTGGCGCCGATCGAGCCGGGAAAGGCGAAACCCATCGTGCAGAAGCCGTTGGAGATAAGGCAGGTATTGGCTTCGTCGCACCAGGTATTGGCTTCGTCGCACTGGTAATAACGCGAGATCCACATTTTGTGCGCGCCGACGTCCGACAGCAGGATGTCCTCGGCCCCGAGAAACTCACGCACCTCCCACAGGATCTTCTGCGGCTTCATCGGGAAGGACGTGTCGTCCTTCTCCATCGCGAAGTCGTCGAGGATGGTCTGGCGCAGGCCGGCGCGGTCCTCGATCTTGAATAGTGGCATGCGGTTGGCGAAGCGGTTGTTGATCTCCTCGTTGAGCTGCCACAGCGCATCGGCGACGTCGGCGACGATCTCGACAGTGACCGGGTAGGCCTCGTCGATCTCGGCCGGCGAGAAGTCAATGTGGACGATCTTCTTGCCGCCGCTCTTGTTCCAATGCGAGGGGCTGTACTAGACCAGATCGTAGCCCACCGAAATGATGACGTCGGCCTTGTCGATCACCGCGTTGACGTGGTCGCGGCCCTACAGGCCGAGGGTGAATAAGGCAGTGCGGGTCGCTACGCGGCACCGCGCCCTTGCCCATGAAGGTGTTGACGACGGCGATGCCGGTCTTGTGCGCCAGGCGCTGTAGTTGTGAGGCCGCGCGCTTGCGCACGGCGCCGTTGCCGGCCAGGATCAGCGGATCCTTGGCCTCGGCAAGGATATCGATGGCCTAGGCCACGACCTTGTGATCGGCGGCGGCGCGGCGCGTCTTGTGCACCGCCATCGGCGGCTCGGCGACCTCCTCCTCGGCGAGGTTCTCCGGAAACTCGATGACCGTTGCGCCCGGTTTCTCCGCCTCGGCCACCTTGAACGCCTTGCGCACGACCTCGGGAATGTTGCTCGGGTCGTTTATCGTTTGCGCCCATTTGGTGATCGGCCGGTACATGGCGATGGCATCCATGTTCTGGTGGTTTTCCTTGTGTAGCCGCCGGGTACTGGCTTGGCCGATGATGCAGACGAGCGGTGCGCGGTCCATGTTGGCGTCGGCGACGCCGGTGACGAGGTTGGTCGCGCCGGGGCCGAGGGTGCCGAGGCACACGCCGGCCTTGCCGGTGAGGCGCCCGTAGGCATCGGCCATGAAGGCGGCAGCCTGCTCGTGCCGGCACAGCACGAAGTCGATGGGGCTATCGATCAGCGAGATCATGACGTCGGCGTTTTCCTCGCCGGGGATGCCGAAGATGCGGGTCACGCCCTCTTTCTCCAGGCATCGCACGAACAGGTCAGAGGCTTTCATGGCTGATCTCCTGATAGCGTGGCCGGAATGGCCGGAGGCGGGTACCCCGGCGATGCGGCACCGGCGGTGGTGGGTATGTGATGTACGTCGGTGGCCTACGGCCGGCCCCAGGGCTCATGAGGCGACGGCGTGGTAGCGAGCCGCTTGCCGTCGAGGTCGCGCTTGCGTTGCTCGGCCTTCCACTGCGCCAGCTCGCGCTCGGCCTTGGTGCGGCGCTGTCGAAGCCGGACGTCAGCCGCGCGCCGCTTCCTGGCGGCGTACTCGCGCTCCTTGCGCGCCCGGTCGAGTTGGATGAGGTCACCCATGGCTTCTCTGCCAACGCCCGCGCGCACTTTGCATTGGCGCGCGCCTGCACTAAGCTGAAAATGTCGCTGCTAGCTTAACCGATTTGGTTTGCCGTTCAACCGGTCTCGGCGCCCGGCTCGGCGGTCGCCACTCATGGTAACGATGTGAACAGAGCGCTCGTCGCCCTCGGCGTTGTGATCGTCTTGCTTGTCGCGGCGCTGGCCATCGTTCCGGCTTTTGTCGACTGGAACGACTACAAGCCCGAGTTCGCGGCCCGCGTCGAGGCGGCGACGGGGCGCAAGCTGACGATCGAGGGCGACCTTTCGCTCAGCGTGCTACCGGCGCCGGTTCTCGCCGCGCGATCGGTCCGGCTCGCCAATGTCGAAGGCGCCGTGGCTCCCGACATGGCGAGCGCCGAATCGATCGAGGTCGCGCTGCAGCTTGGTCCGCTGCTGCGCGGCAGGATCGCCTTCAGCACGATCACCCTCGTCGATCCGGTGATCGAACTCGAGGTGCTGGCCGACGGCCGCCGCAACTGGGTGCTGGCCGCCCCCGACGGCGCCGGCGGCGCGGACGAAGACGCGGGCCGCGCGAGCGCCGCGCCGGCCATCGCAATTGCCAGCCTCGCGGTCGAGAACGGCACCCTTATCTATCGCGATACCGCGAGCGGTCGGCTAGTCGCCATCGAGGAATTGAACGCCCGCCTGCGCGCCGACTCGTTCGCCGGCCCATCGGAGACCGAGGGCGCCCTCCAAGTGAGCGGCGTGCCGGTCGCCTTCGAGGTCGCGGTGGGTGAAGTTGGCGCCAGTGGCGGCGTTCCGCTGAGGGCGAGGGTGACGCTCGGCGAGGACACCGCGGAGCTCACCTTTCAGGGTAGTGCGTCGGAGCTCGGGGCGGCGGCGCGCGTCAGGGGCAAGCTGGCCGTGGCCGGTGATGACCTTGGGCGCGCATGGACCCAACTTGGGGATGCGATCGGCGGAGCCTCGGCGCCACCGGCGATGGCCCAGCCGTTCGCGGTGACCACGGCGATCGACGCGTCGGTCCAGGAGTTGGCTCTCAACGAGCTTACCCTCACACTCGGCGATGCCGTGGCCTCAGGTGCGCTGAGCGCGGCGTTTGGTGAAACCCTGCGAGTCGATGCGGCGCTCGCGGTCAACCGCTTCGATCTCGACCGGTGGATCGGCGGCGCGGACGCCCCTCGAGCACCGGCGCCCGCGTCCGCGACACGGTCCAGCGGCGCCCGCGCCGCCGATCCGGGCTTCGCGCTCCCGACCAACGTCGCCGGTAGCTTCAGCCTCGTCGTCGAGGCATTGGTTTACAACGATCAGGTCGCCCGCCAGTTCGCGGTCGAAGCGACCATGGCCGAAGGGGTGGTTACCGTACGCCGGATCAGCGCGCTATTGCCCGGCGGCTCCGACATCAGCCTCGCCGGCAGCGTCGCGGCGCGCGACGGCGTGCCGGAGTTCACGGCCCGACTCGAGGCCGCCTCCGACAACCTGCGCGCGGTGCTCGGCTGGCTCAAGATCGACACCGACGCCGTTCCCGCCGATCGCCTGCGCAAATTCGTCCTCACCAGCACGCTGCGGTTGACGCCCGACTTGATCCAGATCTACGGCGTGGACCTGCGCCTCGACTCGTCACGCCTCACCGGGGGGCTGGCCTATGCACTACGCGCGCGGCCATCCTTCAGCATCGACATCGAGCTCGACCGCCTTAACGCGGATGCCTACTTGCCGCCGGCGCGCGCGACGCCCGCGGCCGATTCGGACGCGGCCGCCACGCCGAGCAAACCCGCGGAGGCGCGCCTCGCCGCCCTCGGCGGGGTCGACGCCGACGTCAAGGTGCGAGTCCGGAACCTGACCTACAGCCAGACGCAGATCAGCGATCTCGTCCTCGACTTCACGCTCATTCGCGGCAGGCTGACGATACGGGACGCTCGCGCGGGCGACCTCGGCGGGGCCAAGGTGGCGCTGTCGGGTCGCGCCAGCGGGTTCGACGGCGTTCCCGATTTCACGATCAAGTTCGACGTGCAGGCGAGCGAGTCGGTTGAGTTACTGCGGCTCGCGCGCCGCGCGGCGCCGCTCCCGCATGTCGCGCTTGGCGCGGTCGCCGCCGCGGGTACCGTGGCTCGCGCTGGCGATGTCTATCAGCTTGACGTGGCGCTACAAGCGGCGGCGAGCCAGCTCGAGGTAAAGGGTAGTCTGGCTACCGCGGGAAGCGTCGACATCGTGTTCGATGCACAAAGCAAGGATGTGGCCGCGCTGGCCCAGTTATTTGCCGCGGCGCCGCTACCGGGGCTGAGCGGCCCACTGTCACTCAAGGGTCGGGTCAACGGCGACGTGCGCCGCCTGACGGTGGATGTCGCCGGATCCGCGGCGGGAGCTGAGTTGTCGGTCACGGGGACACTCGATCCTGGCGCTGGGCCGGCTTATGCACTGGCGGTCGCCACGCGCTTCGACAGCGTCGAGGGCGCCCTTCGACTGGCCGGCATCGACTACCGGCCGGCGACCGCCAATCTCGGTGGGCTCGCGCTCGAGGCCGACGTCGTCGGCGAGGCGGGTGCGGTCAAGTTGAGCGGGCTGTCGGGCAGCATCGGCCCGGTGAACCTCGAGGGCTCGGCGAGCCTGCGTTACGACGGCCCGCACCCACGGCTCGACGCCGACCTCAGCACGAGCGACATTTTCGTCGATTTGTTCCTGCCGCTACCGACCAAGGCGACGGCCTCGGCGGGCGCGCCACGAGCGCGTAGGGCAGGGGCGTCGTCATCGCGTTGGTCGTCCGAGCCGATCGATTTCAGCTTTCTCGGCGCGCTCGATGCCGAGGTGGCGCTGCGCTCCCGCGCCCTCATCTACGGCGCCTACGAGGTCGGCGAGCCGCGCCTCGCGCTCACGCTCCTCGACGGGGTTCTCAACGTAAACCCCCTGGCTGGCACCATGCTCGGCGGCGACCTCGCGCTGGGTGCCCGGTTGGGGAACGCATCCCCGCCGCGCGCGGCGGTGACGCTGGCGCTGCGAGACGCCCGACTCGAGAGCGTGGCGCCGACGGCCATGGGCTTTGGCGGCGTGCGCGGGCGCGTCGATGTCGATGGCGAGTTCACCTCCGCCGGCGCGAGCGAGCGCGAACTGATCGCCGGCCTCAACGGCAGCGCCGTTATCACCGCGCGCGACGGCGCGATCAAGGGGATCGATCTCAGGCGGCTGAGCGACCGCCTCAAGCGCCTCGACCAGGCTTTGGACTTCCTCGCCCTCCTGCAGGACAGCCTGAGCGGCGGCGAAACGCGGTTCAGCACGATCGAAGGCGAGTTCCTCGTGGTCGATGGCATCGTCAGGGCGACCGACTTTCAGGCCCGGCTCGACGCCGCGGCCGGCGATCTCAAGGGGACAGTCGACCTGCCGCGCTGGGAGATCGACATGCGCGCCGGATTTCGCCTGACCGAGCATCCCAAGGTGCCGGCGGTCGGCCTGCAACTCTCGGGCTCGCTGGATGCGCCGCGGCGCGAGATCGAGAGCCGCGAGATCAAGGCCTATCTCGCGCAGCGCGTCACCGGCGCGATCCTCGACAAGGCGCTCGGCGGCGATGACGGCGGTGGCGGTGGTGCCGCCGGGAAGCTGTTGCGCGGCCTGCTCGGTGGTGCCCTCGGCAAGGGCCAGTAGGACGCGGCAGGGCGGCCGGCTCAGCCGCCGGCCTTGACCGTGGCCAGCACGAAGACACGGATCGCGCTCGAAAGGTTACCGTCGCGGGTCCGGTCGATGTCGGCCACGAGCCGGGTTACCGATACGCCGCGGCTCGCCGCGATGCGCGTGAGCTCGCGCCAGAACGGCCCCTCGAGCGAGACGCTGGTGCGGTGGCCGGCGAGGACGAGCGAGTGCTTGCCGATCTCCGATGTCATGCCGGGTTTGGGCGCTGAACGGCCGTCAGCTGCTCGGGCCGATCATGTCTTCGGGCCGCACCCATCGCGCGAACTGATCCTTCGTCGCCAGGTTGAGCTTGTGCGCGGCCTCGACCAGTGTCGTGCCATCGCGGTGCGCCGTCTTGGCGATCTTGGCCGCGTTGTCGTAGCCGATGTGAGGAGCGAGCGCGGTTACCAGCATCAGCGAGTTGTTCATGAGCTCCTTGATGCGCGCCCTGTTGGGCTTGATACCGGCGACGCAGTTGTCCTGAAAACTCACGCACGCGTCGGCGAGCAGGCGAATCGATTGCAGCAGGTTGTAGATCATCACCGGCTTGAAGACGTTGAGCTCGAAATGCCCCTGCGAGCCGGCGACCGTGATGGTGACGTGGTTGCCCATGACCTGCGCGCACACCTGCGTCAGCGCCTCGGCCTGGGTCGGGTTGACCTTGCCCGGCATGATCGAGGAGCCGGGCTCGTTTTCCGGCAGGATCAGCTCGCCGAGGCCGCTGCGCGGCCCCGAACCCAGGAAGCGGATGTCGTTGGCGATCTTCATGAGGCTCGCGGCGATGACGTTGAGCGCGCCGGAGGCCTCGATCACCGCGTCGTGGGCGGCCAACGCCTCGAACTTATTGGGCGCGGTGACGAAGGGGAGCCCCGTGAAGCGCCGGATTTCGCGCGCCACCCTCTTGTCGAAACCAACGCGCGCGTTGAGGCCCGTGCCGACCGCGGTGCCGCCCTGCGCGAGCTGGTAGAGGCGCGGTAGAGTCGCGCGCACCCGGTCGAGCCCATAGGCGACCTGGGTCGCATAGCCCGAGAACTCCTGGCCGAGGGTGAGCGGGGTCGCATCCTGGGTGTGGGTGCGCCCGATCTTGATGATGTTGCGCCATGCCCGGGCCTTGCGGTCGAGGCCGCGCTGCAGGTGCTTGAGCGCCGGGGTCAGGCGGCGTTCCAGCTCTTCGCCCGCCGCGACATGCATGGCGGTGGGGAAGCTGTCGTTGGACGACTGCCCCATATTGACGTGGTCGTTGGGGTGTACCGGCGTCTTCGCGCCCTTGCGCCCGCCGAGCTGCTCGATGGCGCGGTTGGCGATGACCTCGTTCATGTTCATGTTGGACTGGGTGCCCGAGCCCGTCTGCCACACCACGAGCGGGAAGTTGCCCTCGAGCCGCCCGGCGAGGATGTCGTCGGCGGCCCGC
The DNA here is from genome assembly GCA_965261735.1 of Alphaproteobacteria bacterium. Classification (GTDB taxonomy): domain Bacteria; phylum Pseudomonadota; class Alphaproteobacteria; order SHVV01; family SHVV01. Next base: position 958,363 of record OZ253470.1, on the reverse strand, counting down.
ATGATGGCGCGACCGATCCGCTTCTGGAGTGCGCCCTGGTCCATGTTGACCACGGCGCAGGCGCGCTTGAGGATCGCGAAGGCCCGGATCACCGGCGCCGGCATAGCCTCCCAGCCGATCCTGAAGTTCTCGCTGCTACGCTGGGTCTGGGCGCCCCAGTACTTGTCCGCGGGCACCGCGATCGGGCCGAAGGTGTCGGATTCGATCCGGGTCTTGGGCCGCTTAGCCACTGGCTTGGCGCACATGATTCCCCCCGTGGGCCGGCGCTGCGCCGGCACTCCACGCCAGTCTAGCGCATCGGACGCGCGCGGGCGCGGGGCCCTCAGAGCACGTGCTCGACCACCATGAAGAAGGCGAAGGCGAGGAGCACGGCGCCCGTGGCCCGCGACACCGCGCGGGCGGCCCCCGGCCTACCGAGCAGCCGGCGCACCGCTTCCACGGCCAGGGCGAGCAGGGTCTGCCACAGCGTGTTGACGAGGATCAACGCGACGCCGAGGGTCGCGAGCTGCGCCGGCACGCGGCCCGCCGTAGGCTCGACGAAGTTGGGCATCAGGGCGAGGAAAAGGAGGATGACCTTGGGGTTGAGCAGGTTGGTCAGCATCGCGTCGCGCCACGCCTTGCCGGCCCCGATGGCTCCGTGCGCGCCGGCACTTTGGAGGCCGCCGTCGCGGGCGCGCAGGCCCTGGATTCCGAGCCAGGCGAGATAGAGCGCCCCGGCCACGGCGAGGGCCCGGAATAGGGTCGGGATCGAGACGATGAGCAGCGAGAGGCCGATCACGGCCGCCGCGGTGTGGAGCGCGAGTCCGAGCTGGACGCCGCCCACGGTGGCGAGGCCGACGCGCCGGCCCGAGCTCATCGTGTAGCGCAGGATCAGCAGCGAGTCCGGGCCGGGCGAGAACACCAGCACCAGTACCGCGGCGATGAAGGCGACCAGCGTCGCGGTGTCAACGGGGAGCGGGTTCATCGACGGCGGATGCCGCGACGCCGGACGCCCGACTGGCGCCGTCGCGCTTCGGGTGGCGCCGTGGTTGCGGCCCCGGCCCTCATTCCTTGCGGAAGCGGTCGAGGGCGACGACGTTGTCGTCCTCGGCCGACGACGGGGACGGTTGGCCCGTTTCGGCTTGGCGCGCGCCCGGCAGCTGCTCGGCCGCGTCGGACTCGGGCCCCGCGTGGAACTGGAGGCCGAACTCGACGCTCGGATCGACGAAGCCGGTGACCGCGGCAAAGGGTACTGCGAGGAGCTCGCGCTCATTGTTGAAGCTCAGTGTGATCGAGAAGCTGTCGTCGTGGACGCTCAGCCCCCAGAACTGGTGCTGCAACACGATGATCATTTCCTCGGGATGCTTCTGGCGCAGATATTCGGGCATCAGGACGCCGGCGAAGCGCGTGCGGAAGGTGAGGTAGAGATGGTGGTTGCCGGGCAGGCCGCTGTCGGCGATGCGAGCCAGCGCGACCCGCACGACATCGCGTAGCGCGCCCTCGACCATGGCCTTGTAGTTCATCAGGTCTTTGCTCATGGCGGCGCGTCTCAATGGCGATCCGGGCTTGTGGCCATTCTAGACCGCATCCGCCCGAGCCTGGCAACGCTCTTTTGTGGAGCTTCCGGCGCGTCTTCGGGCATACGCACCGGCCGCGACACAGGCCCTTCGAGTTTGTGGGAAGTGGGGGGCTTCTGTTGCCCGGTGCCCCCCGAACCGCGCTTACCTAGTCAGACTAAGCAGCGAGTGCCATAGAGTTATCATTGGCAGTTTTGGTTTTGACCCGATAACGGCGGTATCATACCGGGCAAAAATTGCACCTTTACCGCGCGCGTCGATCCTGTTTCGCCCCCATCAGAAACGCACCTTGTCCCGTTCTCGTGGCGCATCTCGCGCCGGTGCGCTTGTGGTGGAGGCGCCGGGTACTGCCCCCGGGTCCGCTACGCCTATTCCGTACAACGTTTATCGCCATAGCCGGTTGCCCGGCTCTCTAAATATAGGGCTTTGGCGCGGCGATGGGAAGTGGCTCGCGCGAGCCAGCCGCCGTGGCGCCGCCTCGCGCGAGCGGCTAGAGTGCGCGGGCCATGGAGGGCGACAACAAGCACCTGAGCGGCGAGCACCAGGCCGAGATCGACGCCCAGCGCGCCGAATCCTTCGCCACGCGGCGCGCCACCGTGGCGGCCCTCGAAGACATCCTCTATCAGGCGACGCGCGTGCTCGATCACGGCTTTATCCGGGTCGTCGATTACATGGGCGACGATGGCGCCGTGGTCCAGGCCGCGCGGGTCTCCTACGGCCGTGGCACGCGCCGCGTGAGCGAGGACAAGGGGCTCATCAACTACCTCCTGCGCCATCGCCACACCACCCCCTTCGAGATGTGCGAGATCAAGTATCACGTAAAGCTGCCGATCTTCGTCGCCCGGCAGTGGATCCGCCATCGCACCGCCAACGTCAACGAGTACTCGGCGCGCTACTCGATCCTCGACAACGAGTTCTACGTGCCGGCGCCCGAGCATCTCGGCGCCCAGGCCGCGGCCAACCGCCAGGGCCGCGATACGCTCCTCGAGGGCGAGGAGGCGGCGCGCGTGCTCGCGCTGCTCCGCGAGGACGCCGCACGCGCCTACGCCGACTACGCGGAAATGTTGAACGAGGACGAGGCCGGCGCCAAGCGCGACTCCGCGCGCAAAGGCCTCGCGCGCGAGCTTGCGCGCATGAACCTCTCCCTCAACTTCTATACGCAGTGGTACTGGAAGACCGACCTGCACAACCTCATGCACTTCCTGAGCCTGCGCGCGGACGCTCACGCCCAGTACGAGATTCGGGCCTATGCCGAAGCCATGATCGAGACCCTGCACCGCTGGGTGCCGCTGACCGCGGCTGCGTTCGAAGACCATGTCAGGGGCGGCGCGAACCTGTCGGGCAAGGGCCTCGCAGTCGTCAAGCGCCTCCTCGCCGGCGAAGACCTAACCCAGGAGGAGAGCGGCCTGTCCAAGCGCGAGTGGCGCGAGCTGATGGCGGCGCTGGGGCGGGAGGAATAGCGATCCCGATCTACCGGACGCCGATGTTGGCGTCGGGTCGCGCGCCCTACTGCACCACGATGCGCGGGGCCGAGCGGGCCTCCTCTTTGAGCGCTTCCTCGATCTTCTCAGTGATTCGTTGGGCGATCGCGAGATAGGTGCGAGCCTGCGGGCTGTCCGGCTGGCCGGCGACGATCGGCTCGCCGGCGTCGGAGGTTTCACGGATCACGAGGTCGAGCGGGATCTCGCCCAGGAACTCCGCACCCAGTTCTTCGGCCGTGCGCCGTGCGCCGCCATGGCTGAAGATATCGGAGCGGCCACCGCAGTGGGGACAGATGAAGTAGCTCATGTTCTCGATGATGCCGAAAACCGGCACGTCGACCTTGTTGAACATGGCGAGGCCGCGGCGCGCGTCGAGCAGGGCGATGTCCTGCGGCGTCGACACGATGACGGCGCCGGTGAGCGGCACCCGCTGGGCGATCGTGAGCTGGGCATCGCCGGTGCCCGGCGGCAGGTCGATCACCAAAACGTCGAGCTCGCCCCACGCGACCTCCCGCAACAGCTGCTCGACCGCGCTCATCACCATCGGCCCGCGCCAGATCATCGGCGTGTCCTCGGCGACGAGGAAGCCCATCGACATGCACACCAGGCCGTGCGCCTCGAGCGGCTGCATCTTACGTCCATCGGCCGACTGCGGGCGGCCGCTCACGCCGAGCAGGCGCGGGACGCTGGGGCCGTAAATATCGGAGTCCATGAGGCCGACGGCAAGGCCCTGGTGGCGCAGCGCAAGCGCCAGGTTGACCGCCGTCGTCGACTTGCCGACGCCGCCCTTGGCCGAGGCCACGGCGATGATCGCGCGGATGCCCTCGAGCGCCGGCTTGGCGGCCACGCTCGGCCCGCCCGGCGCGACGGCCGCGGGCGCCGGCTGCTTCGCGGCGGTACTCTTGTGCGCGGTGAGCACGGCCGAAACCGACAGCACGCCGGGCAGCGCGTCGACCGCCCCCTCGCAGGCTCGGCGCAGGGGCTCCCGCGCCGCGCCCTCCTCCGGCGCGACCTCGATCGCAAAGCCAACGTGGCCGTCCCGTACCGCCAGGCCCGAGATCATGCCGAGGCTGACGACGTCGGCACCGCGCTCGGGGTCGGGAACGCGACCGAGTGCCGCCAGCACCGCCTGCTCCGTAACCTCCGCCATCGGCCAACCTCCGGGATCGGATCGTCCCACCACGCGCGCCCCACGCGCATTGCGCGGCAAGCCTCGCTGTCATATAATCTATCGCTCCGGTGCGCGAGTTCAAATCGCCGGGCATCGACCTCTCGAATCGAAGGAATCAAGACGATGCCGTGGAGGAATCAGGGCGGTGGGCCTTGGGCGCAGGGGCCTACGGGCGGACCGCCGCAACCGCCCAATCTCGAAGACCTGCTGCGCAAGGGACAAGACCGCGTTCGCGGCTTCATACCGGGCGGCGGGCGCGGACGACTCGGGATTCTTTTGGTGGCGCTGGTCGTGGTCGCCATCTGGCTGCTGAGCGGCTTCTACCGGGTTCAGCCCGACGAGCAGGGCGTAGTGCTGCGCTTCGGCGAATGGGTCAACACGACCCAGCCCGGCCTCAACTACCACCTTCCCTGGCCGGTGGAATCCGTGGTCACCCCCAAGGTGACGCGGGTCAACCGCGTCAATGTCGGCTTCCGCACGATCGGCGAACTCGGGCGCAGCACCTCGACGCGCGATCTCCCCGAGGAGAGCCTGATGCTGACCGGCGACGAGAACATCGTCGACATCGACTTTCAGGTGTTCTGGCTGATTCGCGACGCGGGCGAGTTTCTCTTCAACGTGCAGCAGCCGCAGGTGACGGTAAAGGCGGTCGCGGAGAGTTCGATGCGCGAGGTGGTCGGGCGCACGCTCATCCAGCGCGCCCTGTCCGAAGGTCGCAACGAGGTCGAGGAGGACACGCTGGCGCTGACGCAGCAGGTCCTCGACGAGTATGGCGCCGGCATCCTCATCACTCAGGTCAAGCTGCAGAAGGTCGATCCGCCGGCGGCGGTGATCGATGCGTTCCGCGACGTTCAGCGGGCGCGGGCCGACCTCGAGAGGGCCAAGAACGAAGCCGAGGCCTACGCCAACGACATCATTCCACGCGCCCAGGGCGAGGCCCAGAAGATGGACCAGGAAGCCAAGGCGTACAAGGAGGAAACGGTGGCTCAGGCCACTGGCGACACGCAGCGCTTCCTCTCGGTCTACGGCGAGTACGCGCAGGCCAAGGCCGTCACGACCCTGCGCATCTATCTCGAAACCATGGAAGACGTCCTCGGCGGCATGACCAAGGTGATTATCGATAGCCGGGGTACCGGCCAGGGGGTTGTGCCCTATCTGCCGCTCCCCGAAATACAGAATCGCCGGGGAGACCAGCAATGAGGCGGAGCGCGCTGACGATCCTCGGGGTCGTCGTTCTCATCGTCGGCATTCTGGCGTTGGCCACGCTGTTCCAGGTGCATCAGACCGAGCAGGTCCTGGTGCTGCAGTTCGGCGAACCCAAGCGGGCCGTGTCGGAACCGGGGCTCCACTACAAGCTTCCGTTCATCCAGAACGTCGTGCGCTTCGACAAGCGCATCCTGGCTTACGATGCGCCGGCCGAGGAGATCATCGCCGCTGACCAGAAGCGGCTCGTGGTTGACGCGTTCGCCCGCTTCCGGATCATCGATCCGCTACAGTTCTTCCAGAGCGTGGGCAATGAGGAGGTCGCCCGCGCGCGGCTCGGCGCCATCCTCAATTCCAGCCTGCGTCGCGTTCTCGGCGGGGTGCCGCTCGCCAACGTCCTGACCGGCGAGCGCGCCGAGCTCATGAACGAAATCGGCAATTTTGTTAACGTGCAGGCGCGCGCGCTCGGCATCAACGTCATCGACGTCCGCATCAAGCGTGCCGACCTCCCGGAGGCGAACAGCCAGGCGATCTACGCCCGCATGCGTACCGAGCGCGAGCGCGAAGCGCGCGAGTTCCGCGCCCAGGGCGCCAAGGAGGCGCTGCGTATTCGCGCCACCGCCGACCGCGAGCGCACCGTGCTGATCGCCGAGGCGCAGAGGGACGCGCAGATCCTGCGCGGTGAGGGCGACGCCGAGCGCAACCGAATCTTCGCCGAGGCCTTCAGCAAGGATCCCGAGTTCTTCGCCTTCTATCGCTCGATGCAGGCATACGGGAACGCGCTGCGCAGCGACGACACCACGATGGTCCTATCGCCCGACAGCGAGTTTTTCCGTTTCTTCGGTGATCTTGGCGGCCGACGCAATACGGAGTAGGCCGTTCACCAGCGGGACCGCCCGGGCGTGCCGTCCCCGCCACGTGCAATCGACTCGGCTTCAGGGAGCACCGAATGTCGGAGCTAGTGCTCGCGCTCGCGCTCGCCGTGACCATCGAAGGGTCGGCGTACGCGCTGTTTCCTGACGGCATGAAGCGCCTGATGCAGACGGTGTCGGCGCAGCCCTCGAGCTCGCTGCGGGCGGCAGGTCTCGGGCTCGCCGTAGCCGGCGTCGGCATCGTGTGGCTGATCAAGGGCTGAAACACCGCCCGCCGGCCCGGCACCTTCACGTCGTCGTGAAGGGCACCTCCTGGTTGTTGGCGTCCAAGCCACAATGTCTCCATAATTAGGGCCATACATGCCAAGGGACGCGATCTGGGGTCTCGACCCGGAGTAGCTCCGGCGGCGCGACGGTTGAATGGCCGTCGTGTTAGGCTTACCTGTCTGGCGGGCGCCGACGGCATGACGGTCGGCCGCCGTGGCGCGCGGCGCATCGAATGTTGAAGGACGACGCGGAGATGACTGAAGCCATTCTCACCCCCCGGCGAATCGCGATGCTATCGGGCGCGCTGCGCCCGCGCGGCACGCCGGTTCCGGGCCTGCTGTCGCTCATGGCGGCGGCTTTGATGATCGCGTCGGCTCCGGCGCTGGCAAAGACTGCATCCGAAGGCTTCGCCGACTTGGCGGCGCGGCTGTCGCCAACGGTGGTCAATGTCTCGACCACGCAAACCGCCGCGCGGGAGCGCGGCGCCGGCGAAGTGCCGGTACCCCAGTTCCCGCCCGGCTCCCCCTTCGAGGAGTTCTTCAAGGAGTTTTTCGACCGCCAGCGCGAGCGCGGGCAAGAGCCGCCGGCGCGCCGTCGGGTGACCTCGCTGGGGTCGGGATTCATCGTCGATCCGTCCGGCATCATCATCACCAACAATCATGTCATCGCCGACGCCGACGAAATCGCCATAACCCTCAGCGACAACACCAGGCTCTCGGCGACGATCATCGGCCGCGATCCCAAGACGGACATCGCCGTGCTCAAGGTGGAGGCCGGCCGGCCCCTGCCTGCGACGACCTGGGGCGATTCCGAAGTGGCGCGGGTCGGCGACTGGGTGCTCGCCATCGGCAACCCCTATGGTCTCGGCGGCACGGTGACCGCGGGTATCATTTCGGCCCGCGGGCGCAACATCAACGCCGGTCCCTACGACGACTTCCTGCAAACCGACGCCTCGATCAACCGGGGCAATTCCGGGGGCCCGATGTTCAATATCGAAGGCGAAGTCATCGGGATCAACACCGCCATCTTTTCGCCCACCGGCGGCTCGGTCGGCATCGGCTTTGCCATTCCGTCGTCGCTCGCCAAGCCGGTCATCGACCAGCTCGCCAAGTTCGGGCGCACGCGCCGCGGGTGGCTCGGGGTCCGTATCCAGACGGTCACCGAGGACCTCGCTGAAAGCCTCGGGCTGGATCGTACCCAAGGGGCCCTCGTTGCCGGCGTCACCGAAGGCGGTCCCGCCGAGGCCGCGGGCCTTGCGGCGGGCGACGTGATCCTGAGCTTCAACGGCCGCGAGGTCGACGAGATGCGCAAGCTGCCGCGGATCGTCGCTGAGACCGAAGCCGGACGCGAGGTCGAGGTCGAGGTGTGGCGCAAGGGGCGCCCGCTCAGCCTGACGGTCCAAATCGACGAGCTCGAGGAATCCGGGACGGCACTTGCGGCCGTCGATCCGGAGACGGGCAAGCAGGCGACGAAAACGATCGTCGCCCTGGGAATGACTCTGTCGGCGATCACCTCGGAGCTGCGCCGGCAGCACGAGATCGCCGACGGCGTCGACGGGGTCGTGGTGACCGACGTACGCGAGGAGAGCCCAGCGCGCGCCAAGAACATTTTCGCCGGTGACGTCTTGCTCGAGGTCAATCAGGAGGAAGTGTCCTCGTCGGCCGACGTCGTACAGCGGGTGCGCGAGGCGCGCGACGCCAACCGCCGCTCCGTGCTCCTGCGCGTGCGCCGGGGCGAGAACTTCCTCTACATTGTCGTCCCCCTGGCGCAGGGCTGAGCGCCCTTTTTCGGCCTGCCCTCCCGGCCTCGGACGTCAGTCGATGAACTCGGCGTCGGCGTAGCCCTGGAGATAGAGCAGCGCGGTAAGATCGCCGGCGTCGATGCGTGCGCCCGCCGCTTCGGCGACGCGGGGCTTGGCACGGTAAGCGACGCCGAGCCCGGCCGCCGCCATCATTGCCATGTCGTTGGCGCCGTCGCCGACTGCGATCGCGTCCGCGGCGTCGAGGTGCCGCCCGCTCAGCAGGCGCCGCATAGCCTCGAGTTTGGCGTCGGCGCCGAGAATGGGCTCGGCCACCCGGCCGGTGAGGCGGCCGTCTTCGATCTCCAATTCATTGGCCTGGTGCTCGTGGAAGCCGGCCTGCGCCGCGACGCGGGCGGAGAAGTACGCAAAGCCGCCCGAAACCAACGCCGTGTACGCGCCGCCCGCACGCATGGTTTGCACGAGTCGCCGGGCTCCGGGATTGAGGAAGACGCGGCGCTCGTACGCCTCGGCCAGGGCGTCGGTAGACAGCCCGGCCAGCATCGCCGCGCGCTCGCGCAACGCGGCCACGAAGTCGATGTCGCCGCGCATCGCGCGCTCGGTGATCCGCGCGACCTCGGCGCGACGACCGGCGAGGTCGGCGACCTCGTCGATGCATTCGACGCCGATGATGGTCGAGTCCATGTCCGCGATCAGGAGCCTCTTGCGCCGCCCAGCGGCGTTCTGGACGACGCTATCGACGGCTGCGCCCTTGAGCGCCCGGCGCACCACGGCCGCGGCCTCCTTGGGCGCGATGCCCTCGAAGGGGATATCGCAGGCGCGCCCGTGCCCGAGCCAGACCGGCGCCCGCGTGCTCGCCCCCGCGGCGGCGAGCGCCTGCACCGCGGTCGCGGCCTCGCGCTCGCCCAGCGTCGCCGCGAGCGGATCACCAATCAGTGTCGCAACAAGAAGCATGGGCATCGACGCTCGGCGGACCGCGGACTCGGCGTGCCGCCGAGCCGGCGCGCATGATCGCACCGGGCAAATCCATTCTGATCGCCGGGCCGACCGGGTCCGGCAAGTCCGAACTCGCGCTCCGGCTCGCCGAAGGCCTGAAGGATCGTGGCGGCGCGTGGATCATAAATGCCGACAGCCAACAGGTCTATCGCGAGCTCCGCGTCCTCACCGCGCGGCCGACGCCGGTCGACGAAGCGCGCGCCCCGCACCGCCTCTACGGCATTCTACCGGCGACCGACCCGTGCTCGGCCGGGCGCTGGCGCGGCCTCGCGCTCGATGCCGTGGCCGGTGCGTGGCGCGCGGGGCGGGTCCCCATCGTGGTCGGCGGCACCGGCCTCTACTTTCGCGCCCTGACGCACGGCCTGGCGCCGGTGCCGGCCATTCCGGCCGCCTCGCGTCAGGCCGCGCGCGAACGCCTTGCCAGGCTCGGGGCGGAGGCGTTTCATCGCGAGCTCGGCGAGCGCGACCCGAGGATGGCGGCGCGCCTCGTTCCGGCCGACGCTCAACGTATGATACGAGCATCGGAGGTGCTGGAGGCGACGGGCACCTCGCTCGCACAATGGCAGGCCGGCGCCTCCGACGCCACGCTCCCCGGCGCGGCCGCGCGCTTTGTCCTCGCGCCGCCGCGCGAGGCGCTGTACGAGCGGCTCGACCGACGTCTACAGGGGATGATCGAGCGCGGCGTCCTGGCCGAGGTCGCGGCCCTGAGGGAGCGCGCACTCGACCCCGAGCTACCGGCGATGAAGGCGCAGGGACTGCGCCAACTCATGCGGCACCTCGAGGGCGAGCTCTCGCTCGAAGACGCGCTCGCCGCTGCGCAAGCGGCGACCCGGCGCTACGCCAAGCGGCAGCTCACTTGGCAGCGACATCAGATGCGCGATTGGACACGGATCGAGGCGCAACATTCGGAAAGTTTTTTTGAGAGAATCTTTCCAATTGTTTGCCCCTTTTTGTTGACCGAGACCCAGTGACAAACTAGGGTGTCGCCACTTTCCGACACGCCGTGGGCATGGGGTCGGGCGGGGAGGAGCGGCGCACGCGTCCCGTTGGGCACGGTCGTCGGCGATTGCTAGATGGGAGCCGGGCTTTCATGGCCGAACGACTGCTAACCGGCGCGGAAATCGTGATCAAGGCGCTGCTCGACCAGGGTGTCGACGTGGTCTTCGGCTACCCCGGTGGCGCGGTTCTGCCCATCTACGATGCGCTGTTCACTCAGAACAGCTTGCGCCACGTTCTCGTGCGGCACGAGCCCGGGGCGGCCCACGCGGCCGAGGGCTATGCGCGCTCGACGGGCAAGGTCGGCGTGCTACTGGTGACCTCGGGGCCAGGTGCCACCAACGCGGTCACAGGCCTTACCGACGCGCTCATGGACAGCATTCCGGTCGTCTGTCTCACCGGCCAGGTCGCGACCCACCTGATCGGCAACGACGCGTTCCAGGAGGCCGACACCGTCGGCATCACGCGGCCCTGCACCAAGCACAACTACCTGGTGCGCGACGTCAACGACTTGGCACGCGTGATGCACGAGGCCTTCTACGTCGCGCATACCGGTCGTCCCGGTCCGGTCGTCGTCGACTTGCCGAAGGACGTTCAGCTCGCGAGCGGGCCCTATGTCGGCCCCAAGAACATTACCCACAAGACCTACCGGCCCCCGGTCAAGGGCGACCCGGCGCTGATCGCGCAGGCGGTTGAGATGATCGCCGAGGCCAAACGGCCGATCTTCTATACCGGCGGCGGCGTCATCAATTCCGGCGTTGGGGCCTCCAAACTGCTGACCAAGTTGGCGCATATCACCGGCTTCCCGGTCACCAATACGGTCATGGGGCTGGGCGCGTTCCCTGCTTCCGACCCTCAGTTTCTCGGCATGCTCGGGATGCACGGAACGCTCGAGGCGAACATGGCGATGGCCGAGTGCGACCTCATGATCGCCATCGGCTCGCGCTTCGACGACCGCATCACGGGCCGACTCGACTGCTTCTCACAGGGCTCGCGCAAGATCCACGTCGACATCGACCCCTCGTCAATCAACAAGAACGTCATGGTCGACGTTGGCATCGTCGGCGACGTCGGACGGGTGCTCGACGACATGATCAAGGTGTGGCGGGCCAAGCGCTACAAGGCCGATGCGGCCGCGCTCAAGTCGTGGTGGGCCAAGATCGACAAGTGGCGCGCGCGCCAATGCTTGCGCTACGAGATGGACGACCGGATCATCAAGCCGCAATACGCGCTCGAACGCCTGTACCACTTCATCAAGGAGCGCGACGTCTACATCACCACCGAGGTCGGCCAGCACCAGATGTGGGCGGCCCAGTTCCTGAAGTTCGAGGAACCCTTCCGGTGGATGACCTCGGGCGGGCTCGGCACCATGGGCTACGGCCTGCCGGCGGCGATCGGCGTTCAGGTCGCCCACCCGGGCGCCCTGGTCATCGATGTCGCCGGCGAAGCGTCGATCATGATGAACTTCCAGGAGCTGTCGACGGTGATGCAGCACCGGCTGCCGGTCAAGGTGTTCATTCTCAACAACTCCTACATGGGCATGGTGCGCCAGTGGCAGGAGCTCATGCACGGCGGCCGCTACGCCGAGAGCTACATGTCGGCGCTGCCTGATTTCGTCCAGCTCGCGGAATCCTTCGGGGCTCTCGGCCTCAGGGCGACCCGCCCCGACGAGGTCGACGACACGATCCGCCACATGATCGAAGCGGATGGACCGGTCGTGGCCGACATGGTCGTTGACCCGAAGGAGAACTGCTACCCCATGATCCCCTCGGGCGCCGCCCACTACGACATGCTGCTCGGCCCCAACGAGGCGCCTCCCGAGGTTTCGCCCGACGCGAGAGCGCTGGTTTGATCGGCCCTGAGGGCGGACGGCGGCGGGCGCCGCCGCAAGGGATATGAATCCAGTGCAAGACGGGGAGCGCAGGCACGCGATTGCGGTGCTGGTCGACAACGAGGCGGGCGTTCTGGCGCGCGTCATCGGGCTGTTCTCGGGCCGCGGCTACAACATCGAGAGCCTGACCGTGGCCGAGGTCGACGCGGAGACCAACGTCTCGCGGATCAATATCGTGACCTCCGGAACACCGATGGTGATCGAGCAGATCAAGAACCAGCTCGGCCGGCTCGTGCCGATTCACGGCGTGCGCGACCTCACGGTCGACGGCCCCTCCGTCGAGCGCGAGCTCGCCTTGATCAAGGTCGGCGGCCGCGGCGACAAGCGGGTCGAGTCGCTGCGCATCGCCGACATCTTCCGGGCGCGCGTGGTCGACAGCAGCGCGCGCTCCTTCGTGTTCGAGATGACGGGCTCGACCGACAAGATCGATGCCTTCATCGAGCTGATGCGGCCGCTCGGCTTGGTCGACGTGTCGCGCACCGGCGTCGCCGCGATCAGCCGCGGTCCCGACCCGTTCTGAGTCCCGGGTCGGCTCGCGACGCCCAAGGCAATCACCAGGGAGGACAGGACGATGCGCGTTTTCTACGACCGTGATGCCGATGTGAACCTGATCAAGTCGAAGAAGGTCGCGATCTTCGGGTACGGCAGCCAGGGCCACGCCCACGCCAACAATCTGCGCGACAGCGGCGTTGCCGAGGTCGTGGTCAGCCTGCGTGCCGACTCGGCTAGCATCAAGAAGGCCGAGTCCGCCGGCCTCAGGGTCATGGGCGCGGACGAGGCCGCGGGCTGGGCCGACATCGCCATGGTGTTGACGCCGGACGAGCTTCAGGCGGCGCTCTACCGCGACCACCTGGAAGCCAACTTGCGTGACGGCGCGGCGCTCGCCTTCGCGCACGGCTTCAACATCCACTTCCGCCTCATCGAGCCGCGCGAGGATCTCGATGTTTTCATGATCGCCCCCAAGGGGCCGGGCCACACGGTACGCTCGGAGTTCGTGCGCGGCGCCGGCGTACCCTGTCTGCTGGCGGTGGCGCGCGACGTCTCGGGCAATGCCCATGAAATCGGCGTGTCTTATGGCGCCGCTATCGGGGGCGGCCGCGCCGGCATCATCGAGACCAGCTTTCGCGAAGAATGCGAGACCGATTTGTTCGGTGAGCAGACCGTGTTGTGTGGCGGCATCACCTCGCTCATGGCCGCCGGTTACGAGACCCTGGTCGAGGCCGGCTACGCGCCCGAGATGGCCTACTTCGAGTGCATCCACGAAATGAAGCTGATCGTCGACCTCATCTACGAGGGCGGCATCGCCAACATGCGCTACTCGATCTCCAACACCGCCGAGTATGGCGATTACTCGCGCGGCTCGCGTATTATCGACGGCGGCGTGCGCGCGGAAATGAAAAAGGTGCTGAACGACATCCAGAGCGGCGCCTTCGCCCGCGAATGGGTGCTCGAGAACCAGGCCAACCAGACGAGCTTCAAGGCCATGCGCCGGCGCGCCGCCGAGCACGGCAGCGAGGAGGTCGGCGAGCGCCTTCGCGCCATGATGCCGTGGATCGGCGACAACCGGCTTGTGGATAAGACCAAGAACTGAGTTCGCCCAATCGAATACGGTTGCGAAACGGGCGCGGCTGGGCGTAAGAATGCGATTATCGTTAAGGTTTTTTTACCGGATTCATGTATTGCTAACCCTGGTTAGCGAGATCGGGTCAGAGCGGGACCTCGCCAGGCCTTTGATTTTGCACTGTTTTTGTTGGTCACCTGATGATGATACAGAGAGAGGGCAGGGCGGCGAGCCGAGCGATGCGCTCGCTTCGGCGACTTAGTCGCCCCTGAGCGGGGGTCGCTAGAGCGATCCGGCGTTCAGGGGGATGAAGTCGAGCGTACGCCGGAACAACGCATCAGAGGACCCAGTGCCATGACGACCCCAGAAACCCAACGCGTGTTGATCTTCGACACGACCTTGCGCGACGGAGAGCAGTCGCCCGGCGCCTCGATGAACCTGGGCGAGAAACTCAAGATCGCCGAGCAGCTCGAGGCGATGGGCGTCGACGTCATAGAGGCCGGTTTCCCGATCGCCTCCAATGGCGATTTCGAGGCGGTCACCGAGGTCTCCAAGCTGATCAAGGATTCGATCGTGTGCGGGCTTGCGCGGTCGGGGCGCCAGGACATCGACCGCGCCGCCGAGGCGCTCAAGCCGGCGCGGCGCAAGCGCATCCACACCTTCATCGCCACCAGCCCGCTGCACATGGAGTACAAGCTCCGCATGACGGCGGACGAGGTCCACGAGGCGGTCATCGATTCGGTCTCGCGCGCCCGCGGCTATGTCGAGGACGTGGAATGGAGCTGCGAGGACGGCACCCGCTCGGACCCGGATTTCCTGTGCCGTGTGGTGGAAAGCGCGATCAAGGCCGGGGCCAGCACCGTCAACATACCCGATACCGTAGGCTACACGATCCCCTCCGAGTACACCGAGCTGATCGCCATGTTGCGGGACCGGGTGCCCAACATCGACAAGGCGGTGATCTCGACCCATTGCCACAACGACCTCGGCCTCGCGGTCGCCAACTCGCTGGCCGCGATCGAAGCCGGCGCGCGCCAAGTGGAATGCACGCTCAACGGCATCGGTGAACGCGCCGGCAATGCTGCGCTCGAAGAAATCGTCATGGCGCTGAGTACGCGCCGCGACAAGATGCCGTTCCAGACCGGCATCAAGACCGAGCAAATCATGAAGGCCTCGCGTCTCGTCTCGGCGGTGACCGGCTTTACCGTTCAGAACAACAAAGCCATCGTCGGCGCCAACGCATTCGCCCACGAATCCGGGATTCACCAGGACGGCGTGCTGAAGAACGCGCAAACCTACGAAATCATGACGCCCGAATCGGTGGGCCTCACCGAATCGAAGCTGGTGCTGGGCAAGCTCTCGGGGCGCCACGCCTTCCGGCGCAAGGTCGAGGAGCTCGGCTACGAGCTCGGTGACAACGCCCTGCAAGACGCCTTCGGTCGCTTCAAGGACCTGGCCGACAAGAAGAAAGACATCTATGACGAGGACCTGATCGCCCTCGTCGACGACGAGATCATTCGCACCAACGATCGTATCAAGTTCGTGTCGCTCGGAGTCGTGTGCGGCTCGCGCGGACCACCGACGGCCGACCTTGAGCTCGAGATCGACGGCGAGGTGTCGGCCAACCGGGCGAGCGGCGATGGCCCGGTCGACGCGACGTTCAACGCGATCAAGGCTCTGTTCCCCCATGAGGCGCGCCTGCTGCTCTATCAGGTGCACGCGGTGACCGCAGGGACCGATGCCCAGGCCGAAGTCACGGTCCGGCTCAGCGAGGATGGTAAGTCGGTGAACGGCCAGGGTGCCGACACCGACACCCTGGTGGCGTCGGCACGCGCCTACATCAACGCGATGAACAAGCTCTTGGTAAAGCGGGAAAAGACGGCGCCAGCCGCGCTCAGCGCTTGAGCGGCATCGCGACACCGGCGGGGCCGGCGAGGGGCGCGCGGCGCGTCCCGCTTACCGCCGTCGAAGGGGAACGGTAGAGGCCATGTTTTCCAATCTGCTCGGCATCATGTCGACCGACTTGGCGATCGATCTCGGCACGGCCAACACGCTGGTCTACGTCCAGGGCCGCGGCATCGTCCTCAACGAGCCCTCGGTGGTGGCCATCGTCAACGTCAAGGGCCGCACGCAGGTCCTCGCCGTCGGCGACGAGGCGAAGCTGATGTTGGGCCGCACGCCCGGCAACATCGATGCGATCCGCCCCTTGCGCGACGGCGTCATCGCCGATTTCGCGATCGCCGAGGAGATGATCAAGCACTTCATCCGCAAGGTCCACAACCGGCGCAGCTTCGCGAGCCCCCAGGTGATCATCTGCGTGCCCTCGGGGTCGACCGCGGTCGAGCGCCGCGCGATCGAGGAGTCGGCGGAGAGCGCGGGCGCGCGCCGCGTGTTCCTGATCGAAGAGCCGATGGCGGCAGCCATCGGCGCCGGCCTTCCGGTGACCGAGCCGACGGGGTCAATGGTGGTCGACGTGGGTGGCGGCACGACCGAGGTCGCGGTCGTCTCCCTCGGCGGGATCGTTTATTCGCGCTCGGTGCGGGTGGGCGGCGACAAGATGGACGAGGCGATCATCGCCTACATTCGCCGCAATCATAATCTGCTCGTCGGCGAGTCCAGCGCCGAGCGCATCAAGAAGCAGATCGGTACCGCTTGTCCGCCCGAGGACGGCAACGGCTCGGTCATGGAGATCAAGGGGCGTGACCTCATGAAGGGCGTCCCGAGGGAGCTCGTGTTGAGCCAGCGCGAGATCGCCGAAAGCCTGGCAGAGCCCGTGGGTACTATTATCGAGGCGGTCAAGGTCGCGCTCGAGCACACGGCGCCCGAACTCGCGGCGGATATCGTCGACAAGGGCATCGTCCTCACGGGCGGCGGCGCCTTGCTCGGCAACCTCGACTTCGTGCTACGCCATTCCACCGGACTGCCGGTGTCCATCGCGGAGGAGCCGCTGTCGAGCGTGGCTCTCGGCGCCGGGCGCACGCTCGAGGATCTGAAGACGCTGCGCCATGTGTTGACACAGCAGTACGAGTAGCGCTCTCGCCTCTTAGGGGGGTGCCCGGTTTGCGTGCGCGAAACGCCAAATGAGAGGTCCTGAGGACCGGACGCTGCGCCTGACGGTGCTGCCCCGCGTCATCGCCCAGCGCTTCGCCTTTGTCCTCCTCGTTGGCGCGGCCCTTATCCTGATGATGGTCGGGCGCGCCGATACGGCCCTCGTCGAGCGCTTTCGCGTCGCCGTCTCCGACACCGCCGCTCCGGTGCTGGCCGTCCTGTCGCAGCCCATTGCCGCCGTCAACCATACGATCGACCAGGTGCGCGGGCTCGTCTACCTGCGCCGCGAAAATGCGCGGCTCCGGGAGGAGAACGCGCGCCTGCTCCAGTGGCAGACCGCGGCGCGCCGCTTCGAGCATCAGAACGCGGCCTTTCGCGCCCTGCTCGGCGCTCAGACGGATCCCGGCATCTCCTATATTTCCGCGCGCGTCATCAGTGATTCCGGCGGACCCTTCGTGCGCACCATCCTTCTCAGCGCCGGGGCGCGCGACGGCGTCCTCAAGGGGCAGGTCGCGGTCACCGGCGAGGGCCTCGTCGGCCACGTCGTCGAAACGGGCAAGCGAGCCTCGCGCATCCTGCTCCTCACGGACCTCAACTCGCGCATACCGGTGCTGATCCAGGGGACGCGAAAGCGCGCCATTCTCGCCGGCGACAACCGCGAATGGCCGGCGCTCGAGTTTCTGGCCGACGGTCCCCCGGTTCGGCTCGGTGATCGCGTCGTGACCTCGGGCGACGGCGGCTTGCTACCCGCCGGGTTGCCCGTGGGCGTCATCGCGGTAGCGCGCGAGGGCGATGTCAGGGTGCAGCCGCTGGTCAAGTTCGGCCGCCTCGAATACGTCCGCGTCGTGCGCTACGACCTACCTGCGCTCGCGCCCGACGGCGGCCTCGAATGAAGGGCTGGGGCGGGTGAGCGAGTCGTCGTGGCCGGGCATCGATCGCTTGGCGCGAGCGTTGATCCCGACGCTGTCAACGCTGGTGCTGGTGATCATTGCGCAGCTGCCACTCGCCGTTCCCTATCTCGACCGGGTGACGCCCGCGTTGGCGCTCATCGCCGTCTACTACTGGAGCATCTACCGGCCTGACCTGCTGCCGGCGGTCGTGGTGTTCGCGATCGGGTTGATTCAGGACCTCTTGAGCGGTACGCCGGTGGGTCTGACGGCGCTCGTGCTCCTGCTCGTCCACGGCATTGTCGTGAGCCAGCGCCGCGTCTTCCTGGGCATGACCTTCCTCGTCGAGTGGTGGGGCTTCCTGTTGGTCGCCAGCGGCGCCGCGGCCTTCGCCTGGCTGGCGGCGTCGCTTCTTTTCGCCACGTTGCTGCCGCCGGGACCGGTCGCGGCCCAATGGCTGCTCACGGTGGGGCTATACCCCCTCCTCACGTGGCTGATCAGCCGGATGCGGCGCTCGCTCACACGCGCGGCCTGACGTGCGCCGCCACGCCGATCGATCGAAGGCGTTCACACGGCGCGCGGCGCTGCTGGGCGGTGGCCAGCTTGCGCTGTTCGCCGTGCTCGCCGGGCGCATGTACTACCTGCAGGTTGTCGAGGCCGACCAGTACAAGATGCTGGCCGAGGAGAACCGCATCAATCTTCGGCTCCTGCCGCCGCTGCGCGGGCGCATCCTCGACCGCCACGGCGTCGAGGTCGCGGGTAACGAGCGCAACTACCGCGTGGTGCTGATCCCGGAGCAGACCGGGAGCGTCGAGGAGACCCTGGCGCGGCTCGGCCGGCACATCCCCGTGGCCGACCACGAACGTCGGCGCATCCTGCGCGAGGCCAAGCGCAAGCGCGGGTTCGTTCCGATCTCGGTGACCGAGAACCTGACGTGGAGTCAGTTTTCGCGCATCAACATGCACAGCCCCGATCTACCCGGCGTGCAGTCCGACGTTGGCGAAACGCGTTACTACCCTCGGGGCGCACCGTTCGCCCACATCGTCGGCTACGTCGCCGCGGTGTCGGAGGAAGACACCTCGGCCGATCCGCTGCTCGAGCTACCCGGCTTTCGCGTCGGCAAGAGCGGAATCGAGAAGGTCTATGATCTCAGCCTGCGCGGCAAGGCCGGCAGTAGTCGGGTGGAGGTCAACGCGTATGGCCGCGTGATCCGCGAGCTCAGCAGGCGTGACGGCCAACCCGGGGCCGACCTCACGCTGACCATCGATGCCGCGCTCCAGGAATACGTCATGCGGCGGCTCGAGGGCGAGAGCGCGGCCGGCGTCGTGCTCGACGTCCACAATGGCGACGTGCTGGCGATGGCCTCGGTTCCGACATTCGATCCCAATGCCTTCAACGTCGGCCTCACCCAGCAGGAGTGGCGTTCGCTCGCCGCCGATCCTCGCCATCCCCTCGTCAACCGGGCGGTCGCGGGTCAGTATCCCCCCGGATCGACCTTTAAGATGGTGGTGGCCCTGGCGGCGCTCGAGAGCGGCGCCATATCGAGCGAACACAGCGCTCGCTGTACCGGCGAGACGAGGCTCGGCAATCGGACGTTTCATTGCTGGAAGCGCGGCGGTCACGGCCTGATGAGGTTGGTGCCGGCGATCGAGCAGAGCTGCGACGTGTTCTTCTTCGACGTCGCCAAGCGTACGGGTGTCGATCGCATTGCGGCGATGGCGCGCCGCTTCGGCCTCGGCGCCAAGCTCGGGATCGAACTGCCGGCCGAGAAGGCGGGCTTGATGCCGACCGTGGCCTGGAAGCGCGCAGCATTGGGCCGGCCGTGGCAGCAGGGCGAGACGCTGAACACCGGAATCGGCCAAGGCTACGTGCTGACCACGCCGCTGCAACTTGCGGTGATGGTGGCGCGTATCGCCAACGGCGGCAAGGCGATCCGCCCGCGGCTCGTTCGCGGCGCCGACGCGGAGGAGACGGTCCCGCCGCTCGGTGTGTCGGAGGGCTCGATCGCTCTCGTGCATCGCGCCATGGTCCGCGTCAGCAACAGTCAACGCGGCACCGCCTATCGCTCGCGTATCGACGACGACGACTTCCGTATTGCCGGCAAGACCGGGACCTCCCAGGTGAGGCGAATCACCATGGCCAACCGCCGGCGCGGCCTGCGCCGCACCGCCGAGGTGCCGCGCGAAGAGCGTGACCACGCCTCGTTCGTCGCCTACGCGCCTGCCGATTCGCCGCGCTATGCGGTCGCTGTCGTCGTCGAACATGGCGGCTCGGGCGCCCGGACCGCGGCGCCCATAGCGCGTGACATCTTCAACGAGATCCGGCTGCGCGGCGCCCTGGAGCGGCCGCCTTATGATTCCGCGGCGCGCGCGGGTTGAGAATGGCGGTCGACTCCGGCACCGGGTTGCACAAGGTCGAGCTCACGCTCGGGCGCAAGTTCCGCAACCTGCCGTGGCCCCTGATCGTCCTCATCTTCGCCATGGCCGCTGTCGGGCTGGCGATGCTGTTCTCGGTGGCCGACGGCGTGACCGACACGTGGGTCACGCGCCAGCTGCTGCGCTTCGCCGTCGCCGTCCTCCTCATGTTCGCCGTCGCGCTGTCGGACATCCGCCTGTGGCACCGTGGCGCCTATCTCGTTTATGCCGGCTCGCTGGCACTCCTGATCGCGGTCGAGTTCGTCGGCCGCAGCGATCAGGGGGCGCAGCGCTGGCTCGATCTCGGCGCCTTTCAGCTACAGCCCTCCGAGATCATGAAGATTGCCCTCGTGCTCGCGCTCGCCCGCTACTTTCACGGACTCACGCTGGAGCAGATAAGGGGCGTCCGGTGGCTGCTGGTACCGATCGCCATGATCGCGGCGCCGGCCGCCCTGGTTCTGCGCCAGCCCGACCTGGGCACGGCCATCCTGATCGTGTTCGGTGGTGCCGCCATCCTGTTTCTCGCGGGGATCCGGTTGTGGACGTTCGCGGCGGCGCTGCTCGCGGTGGTCGCGAGCGTGCCTTTCCTGTGGCAATACCTGCACGACTATCAGAAGGACCGCATCTACACGTTCTTCGATCCCGAGCGCGACGCCCTCGGCGCCGGCTACCACATCATTCAGTCGAAGATCGCACTCGGCTCGGGCGGCCTCGTCGGCAAGGGCTTCATGCAGGGCACCCAGAGCCACTTGAACTTCCTCCCGGAGAAGCAGACGGACTTCATCTTCACCGTGCTGGCGGAGGAGTTCGGCCTCGCCGGCGGCTTGGCGCTGCTGTCGCTGTATGTCCTCGCGCTCGCCTACGCCATGGTGATCGCGCTCCGGGCACGCAGCCACTTTGCGCGCCTGCTCTGTGCCGGGGCGGCGGCGACCTTCTTCATCTACGTCTTTATCAACATCGCCATGGTCATGGGGCTGATCCCCGTGGTCGGCGTACCGCTGCCGCTGGTTTCCTACGGCGGCACTGCGATGGTGACGATCCTGATCGGCTTCGGCTTCGTGATCAGCAGCCACATCCACCGCGACGTGCACATCCCGCGCCATCCGGCGGTGACCGAGCCGTGAGGGCCCCGGGGCCAGATCAAGAAACGCCTTGTAGTGGCTCGGCCCAGGCCCTAGAAGGTGGCAGGCTTCGGGGTCGACACCGGTTCCAGTAGCGACAGGCGTCACTCTCCCGATTCGCCGGCGTCGGGCGCATAGCTCAGTTGGTAGAGCAGCTGACTCTTAATCAGCGGGTCCGGGGTTCGAGTCCCCGTGCGCCCCCCAAGTTTTTCTCATGCAAAACAGTAGTTTAGATGAGGTCAGGGGGGGCCGGCGCTGACACCGGTCGGGAGGCCGTGTCAGCGTGGTGTCAGCAAAGGGCGTGCTGGCCAGTGCGGGCGCGGCGCGTGACCTCAGGGGTGCTTTGGGCCGGTTTGCTGGCCAGGGGAGGGGGCCTGCCGGCCCTTACGCGGCCCACCGCAAAGGCCGTGGAGGGTGGGCGTCGCGGCGCGCGGCTTCGCCAGCGGCAAGCACCAGGGCCGCTGCAACGTCGTCTCTGGCCGTGTTATTAGTGCTTTTGACTAGCCGAACAGACCCTTGATCGTCGCTCTTGACGGTTGCAGCCGCCAGACTGGCGGTTAGCAGCGAACGACTGGCAGCCTCGCAGGCGAGCGGGCCATCGGCGGCCATCTTGCGCAAAGCCCTAACATCCTCAGAGGCCTCTGACCACCTCGCCACCCTCGGTAAGATCGGAACGCCCCTCGGAGACACATCCTGCAACTCCGCCAGTCTGAAGCGGTCGCAGACGACGACCTCGGGTTGCCCCCACCTCTCCAGAATGGCCCTAACCACCTGGCCAGGCGGCTGAACCCGCAGCCCCTCGGCGACGACCAAAGCGCCGGACTGCTGCGCAAGCTTTCGGTATAGCCCGCGTGGCACGCGATCACGGCGCTCTTGTTCCTCGATCGTCGGAATGCCCGGCGCCACTGCTATGGCCTCAACTCGACCGGATCGCCAAAGGGCCACGGCCGCCGACCACGCCCGGCCGCCGCCAAGGTCAACACCAACAATGGGGCGGCCCGAGCGCGGAGCCACCGGGCGCGCGTTTGAGCGTTCCCAGTCCTCGGTGCTTAGAAGCATCGTAGTTTCATCGCCTGTTGGGATGTTCAAGCGGTAGGACAGGAACCGGGCCTTGAGCCGGGTATCGCGCTTGGCCTCGTCGCGCTCTTCCAAGAGCTACTTTCGAAACGCTGGCGCGATTTCCGCGAGCGGATTGCATCGCCTAATCGTGGACCACTGATCCCACTTCTTCGGGTCGCCTCGGAGGGCCTGAACGTACGTACTTTTGCGCGAGCCGCCCGCTATAAGATCGTGCCACCAACCCGCCACGCTCGGGGCCAGCGTGCCAATGTAAACCGCCCGCATTGGCGATCCCGGCTTGCCCATAGCCGTTTGGATCGCGTCGTTAAGCAGAGCGCCGCCATTGGTTTCCCAAGCGCCTGGCTCATCTGCAATCGCCCATGGGCACCCAACCAAACCCATGGCAGTTTTGCCGTTGCTTCCGATAACCCTCAGCCTCGTTTTAGAGGGCGCATGGGTGATCGCCACGCGGGTCGCACTATCAAGGACGGAATTTCCTAGTTTAAGGTCTTGACATTCCGCCCCGCCAGGGCCATATTGATCTTGTCTAGAGATTGATACGGCTCGAACGGAAGCGGAATGCCATGAACATCATACAGGTTTTCGAGCGGTTCCCCACACAACAAGATTGCATCGCTCATCTTGAGGCGGCTCGCTGGGGCGACAAGCCGAGTTGCCCATACTGCGGGTCGCTCAATACCGCACGCAACCAGCACCGTCATCGCTGCTACGACTGCAAGACCTCGTTTAGCGTTACGGTAGGCACGATCTTTCACCACACGCATATGCCGCTGCAAAAGTGGTTCCTAGCGGTCATGTTGATGCTGAACGCCAAGAAGGGTCTGTCAGCGCTTCAACTATCCCGCGATCTCTCCGTTAATAAGAACACGGCTTGGAGGATCACGATGCAGATTCGTAAGGCTATGACCCAAGCCGAACAGCGAAGCCTGCTTACCGGCATCATCGAGATGGACGAAACCTATGTCGGCGGAAAGCCGCGCAAGGGCACTAAGGGCGATGGCGATGGCGGCAAGCACAAGCCTGGACGCGGCACCAAGAAGGCTCCAGTGATTGGCGCGGTCGAACGTGGCGGCAATGTCACGGCAAAGGCCGTTGCTAAGGACAAGATGAAGGGCAGGCACATGCGTGCCTTTGTGCGGGATCGCATCGACACATCAAAGGCGAGCCTGATAACGGACGAGTACAAAGCATACCTCGGCATGGCGAAGGTGCTGCCGCACGCCGTCATCAAGCACGCTGACTGGTACGTGGACGGCGACATTCACACAAACACCATCGAGGGGTTTTGGGCTCTGTTGAAGCGCGGCATGTTCGGCCAGTTCCACAGCGTCAGCCGTCGCCACCTGCAACGGTATGTCGATGAGTTCTGCTACCGCTACAACCTGCGCAAGGCCGACCCCTTCGACACCTTCGCGACCATCAACCGTGGATTGGGAGTTAAATCATGAGCAAGAAGGCCCTAAAAGTCATTGCCGGTGCGGCTGACCGGCCCCTGATCATCGGTGACATTAAGATCGACTGCTATGTTTTGGAAGATGAGTCGCGCGTGCTAAGCAGGGGGGGATTCCAATCGGCCCTTGGACGCCACAGGACATTAAAACGGCATCAACAAAGTGACGGCGTCAACCTTCCGGTTTTTCTGGCCGCATCCAACCTAAGCCCATTTGTTCCCAACGCCTTAGTGACGGCGTCAACCCCCATCGCCTTTCAGGCTCCTTCCCGAGGCCCGGTCGCTTACGGCTATCGCGCAGAACTCCTTCCAGAAGTCTGTGATGTGTACGAAGAAGCCTACAGAGCCGGAGCCCTTCTCCCCTCTCAACTCCACATTGCCGAGCGTGCCCGCATCGTTCGCAAGGGGCTTGGTATAATCGGCATCATCGGCCTTATTGATGAGGCTACGGGCTACCAAGATATCCGCGCGAGGACCGCGCTTGCCACGATCCTGGAACGGTTCATCGCCAAGGAACTTCAGCCATGGACTAAGACTTTCCCATATGAATTCTACGAGGAGATATGCAGGCTTAAAGGCTGGCCGAGCACCTATGCCATAAAACGCCCGTCGGTGATTGGTCGCTACACCAACGATATTGTCTATGAGCGATTGGCGCCCGGACTGCTGAACGAGGGGGGGCGTTATACGCCTACTGCTTCGAAACGGAAATCAACGTCTCCGGCATCTCGGGCGGCACCGTGATCGAGGGCGGCCACAAGGTCGAGCTGCCCAACGCCGCCGTGGCGAGCGTCGATATCCGACCTCTCGATGGCATGACGGTTGATCATCTCGTCGACGTGATGCGCCGCCATCTCGATGCCAACGGGTTCGCGGAGGTCGAAATCGAGGTCCTGAACGGCTATCGCGGCGGCGCCATGGCACCCGACAATTGGGCGGTGAAGGCGCTCCTCGAGACCTACCGCGAGATGGGGCACGACCCGGAAATCTGGCCGCGTACCGCTACGGCGATCGGCAGTTACCATTTCATAGAGACGCTCGGCATGCCGTGGATCGCAACGACCCTCGGCCACTCGGGAAACAAGCACGCGCCCAACGAGTACTTAGGTCCGGGGCTACCGCGATGCCATCGCCTTCATGATCCGGTTGATGTCGCGCCTGGCGGCACATCCGGCGGACTGACGAGGATGCGGCGGGCTCACGACCGCACTCAACCTTGAGGCGAGTGCGGCGAAGGCATGTCGGAAACAGCGGAGCAAACCAGTCAGCAGGCGGCGAGCGTCGCCTCGGCGTCGAGGCAAGCCTCCACCAACGTGCAGACGGTGGCGGCGGCGGCCGAGGAAATGTCACGCTCGATCGAAGAGATCGGGCGCAAGTTAGCCAGTCGACCGAGATCGCTATGCGCGCGGTCGACGAGACCGATCGCACCAATGCCACGGTGGAAGGATTGGCCCACGCTGCCGAGAAGATCGGAGAGGTGGTTGGCCTCATCAACGATGTCGCGAGCCAGACCAACCTGCTCGCCCTGAACGCGACCATCGAGGCGGCGCGCGCCGGAGACGCGGGTAAGGGCTCGCCGTGGTCGCCTCGGAAGTTAAGAACCTCGCCGAGCAGACCACGAAGGCGGCCGAGGAGATCGCCTCTCAAGCCGACTCGATCCGGACCTCGACGACCGGTCCGGTGCACGCGATCAAGGGCATTTCCGGGACGATCGGCGAGATTAGCGACATCGCTGCCGCGATCTCCTCGTCAGTTGAGGCCCAGCTGACAGCGACCCAGGAGATCGCTCGCAACGTCCAACAGGCCGCACAGAGCACCGAAGACGTGAACGCCACGATCACGACGGTGGCCTCCGCGGCCGACCAGACCGGCCAGTCGGCGGGTCAGGTGCTCGAGTCAGCGGACAAGCTATTTCAGCAGTCCGACGTTCTGCGCCACGAGGTCGACACCTTCCTCACCGAAGTGCGGGCCATGTAGGGGCCTATTTGGCCGACACAAGGTTTGGGGCCGCGCTGCCAGTCAAACTGTTTCGCCGCCCTAGGAGCGTGCGCCGCAGAAAGGTCCGCGCGGCAAAGTTGATAGCGGACGGGTTGTGGGTGGATTTGCGCAGGGGGAAGTATGATCCGATACGCCAGTTGCGTGTGGGAACTCCCGATGCCGACCACGTTTCGTGCCTACCAGCCGGACCAACCCTTGCTTTTGCCGCCGGACTTGCAGGAGTGGGTTTCCCCAGGGCACCTGGCTCATCACGTCAGCGATGTGGTCGATGCACTGGACTTGACGGCGTTCTATGCGCCCTACGAGGGGGACGGTCGACGCAACGCCCCCTACGAGCCGTCGATGATGGTCAAGGTGCTGATCTATGCCTACGCGACGGGCACATTCTCCTCGCGCGCGGTGGCGAGGAAGCTGGAGGAGGATGTAGCGTTTAGGATGCTCGCGGCGGGCAACTTCCCGCAACATCGCACGGTATGTGAGTTCCGACGCCGACATCTGGCGGAGTTCAGCGAGCTGTTTGTGGGGGTGGTGCAGGTGGCGCGCGAGATGGGACTGGCGCGGTTCGGCAAGCTCTCGGTCGACGGGACGAAGGTGCGAGCGAACGCGAGCAAGCGCAAGGCGATGAGCTATGAGCGGATGGGCAAAGAGGCGGCTCGCTTGCAGGCGGAGATCGAGGCGCTGCTGACGACGGCGGGGATGGTGGACGCCGAAGAAGACGAGCGTTGGGGCGAGGATTTCCGGGGCGACGAGTTGCCCGAGGAGTTGCAACGCAGGGAGAAGCGCCTGGCGGCGATCCAGGCAGCCAAAGCGCGTTTGGAGGCGGCGCAACGCGGGCGCGACGATGAGCGCGGGCGCGAGCCGGGGCAGGACCGCAATCCCCGGGGCGGGCGGCCTTACAAGCGGGCCTACGGCGAGCCCGAGCCGAAGGCGCAGAGCAATTTCACCGATCCCGAGAGCCAGATCATGAAGACCAGCAGCGAGGGGTTCCAGCAGTGCTACAACGCGCAGATGGCGGTCGATGGGGAGCACCAGATCATCGTCGCGACTCAGGTGGGGCCACAGGCCAGCGACCAGGGTCAGCTGGTGGGGATGCTCGACGAGATCAACGAGACGTTTGGGGTCGAGCCTGCGGTGGTACTGGCCGATGCGGGCTACTGCAACGAGCCGGATCTGTTGGAGCTGGAAGATCGCGGCATCGACGCGCACGTAGCGCTGGGGCGTGAAGGCAAGTCCCAGGTGGCGGTCGACCCGGCCCGGCTCCCTGCCACGCACCGCATGGGTGAGAAACTGGCGAGCCCCGCGGGCAAAGCCCGGTACGCGCAACGCAAGTGGCTCTCGGAGGCGCCGAACGGGTGGATCAAGGAGGTGCTCGGATTCCGACGATTCAGCCTGCGAGGCTTGGCGAAGGTGCGCGGCGAGTGGGACCTCGTGTGCTTGGCGTTGAACATCAAGCGGATGGGGACGGTGGCCACGTGCTGAGGCAGGTGCTGGCCTGCCAACGCACTTGATCCGGGGCGCGCAGTGCCCATCGACCGCGTATGAAACGCGAATCTCTTCCCTTCCGGCCTTCCGGTCTGGGATTTCCATCCCAGAGTCGGGCGGGCCAGATATCCACACTCGGGCCAAAATCCCACCTCTCCGGCGGCCGCGCGCCAATCGCCCAACATCAAAACTTCTACGGCGCACGCTCCTAGAACGAGTTCGTGACCGCGGCCTCACCGCGGGCTACCTCGCGCGCCAAGAC
The DNA here is from genome assembly GCA_965261735.1 of Alphaproteobacteria bacterium. Classification (GTDB taxonomy): domain Bacteria; phylum Pseudomonadota; class Alphaproteobacteria; order SHVV01; family SHVV01. The sequence continues at coordinate 930,868 of OZ253470.1, read as the reverse complement.
GTGGGCGTGGAAGTGCATCGCACACTGGAGCACGTAGAGAAAGAGGACGCTCGGGCTGCCTCGCCGGGTGACATAGCGCCACACCCGGCGGCGGTATTCGCGACGTAACTCCGCTTCCGGAATCTTCAACATCAATCGCGCGAACAGTACAGCCGATTGCGCGAGCAGTAGCGCGTTGGCCTCGATGCGCCGCCAGGGATGCTGGCGCCAATAGCGGCGACGCCCGTTGTCTTCGCCGAGCCCGCCGCCCAGGCATAGCTCATCGAGCCGGGCGAAATAGGCCTCGGGCTCGTGGAGATCGCGCAGGATATCGACGTAGCCGTCGTGCAACGCCTCGCGGCTGAGGCGAAGCGGCAGGACATTGGTGCCAAAAGCTGGCGCGTCGGAAGTATCGAGGCGACCCTCGAGGGCGAGGCGCGCATGCAGCGGCGTCTTCGGGATCGCGTGCAGCATGCCGATCATCGTACTGACGATACGGGCCTCCTTGATGAACCGGCGCTGGGCATCGAAGATGGTGTGATCGTCGTTGTCGAAGCCCAGGATCATGCCGCTCCACACGACCATGCCGGCGCTCTGGATGGCGTGCACCTTGTCGAGCATGGTGGCCCCGCCGCGCACGTTCTGGAACTTCTTGGTCTCAATGAGCGATGCCTCGTTGGGGCTCTCGATGCCGACGAAGACGCTGAGGATGTTGGCATCGACCATACGGCGCATGAGCTCCTCGTCCTCGGCAAGATCGAGCGATGCCTCGGTGAAAAAGGTGGGCGCATAGCCATTGCTCTCCTGCCAGGCGATGACCTCGCGCAGCACGTCCTTGATGGCTTTTTTGTTGCCGACCAGGTTGTCATCGACGATGAAGGCCACACGCACGCCCTCGCGCAGCAGCGCTTCGAGCTCGGCGATGATCTGGGCCGTGGTCTTGATGCGCGGGCGGCGGCCGTAGATCACGATGATGTCGCAGAACTCGCAACGGAACGGGCAACCGCGCGAGAACTGGAGGCTGCCGAACGCATAGCGCCCCATCTTCAGCAGATCGAAGCGCGGTACCGGTACGCGCGACATGTCGGTCTTGCCGGCCTGGGCGTAGCGCGCCTCATGCTCACCTTGCTGCCACGCGGCGAGGAAGCAGGGCCAGGTTTCCTCGGCCTCGCCGACGAAGACGACGTCGGCGAGGTCTCCGAAATAGTCCTCGGACACCGAGACCCAAGGCCCTCCGACGACCGTGAAGGCGCCACGCCGCTTGAGTTCTTCGAGGACGGCGCGCATGCGGGCGCGCTGCACGATCATCCCGGTGACGCCAACGATGTCCGCGCGCGCGCAGCGCTCGAAATCGATCGGCTCGACGTTCTCGTCGATCAGCGTAACGGTGTGCGGTTCCGGCGTGAGCGCGGCCAGCAGCGGCAGGCACCCGACGGGCATGTTGGCGCGTTTGCCGAAGATCGGCATCGCATGCTCTAGGCCCCAGTACGAGACCTCGAAGCGCGGATTGATGATCACGATGTCGGCCATGGTTAGTTGAGGAGTTCGTCTTCGAACGGGAAGCGAGAGAGCAGGTGGGGGCCCGATGCGGTGACCAGCACCTGCTGCTCGAGCTTGACCCCTTCGTGGCCGCCCTCGGCGCCGATGTAGCTCTCGACGCACAGCACCATGTTTTCCTCGATCACGCCGTCATAGCCGATCTGTTTGCTGTCGCGCAGCGGGTAAATGGCCGGGTACTCGTCGCACATGCCGACGCCATGAGCGACGACGGGATAGCGGTTGGCGACGTACGCGTCCGGGTGCCGCCACGCCTTCTCGCTCAGCTCGAGGAAGCCGCGCCCCGGCGTGATGAGCTCGAGGTTGTGGTGCAATTCCTCGAACGCCATCTTGTAGAGGCCGCGCTGGGTATCCGTGGGCTTGCCGGGCCCACAGCGGTAGGTGCGCGAGACGTCGGCGCAGTAGCCGAACGGGCCGATCATGTCTGTATCGAAGACAACGAGCTCGCCAGGGCGGATAACGCGGTCGCTGCACTCCTGTTGCCACGGATTGGTGCGGTCGCCGGAAGACAGCATCCGGCCGTCGAACCACTCGCCACCCATCGCGATGTTAGCCTGGTGCAACAGCGACCACAGCTCGTTCTCGGTCATGCCCGCGCGCAAGGCCTCCCGCATGCGCGCGAAGCCGACCTCGGCGGCCGTGATCGAAAAATTCATGCACAGGATCTCTTCCGGCGACTTGATGGCACGCGCGCGCTCCATCGGCGCCTGAGCATCGACCAGCCGGAGTCCGCGCTCCTGCAGCGCCACCATGACGTGCGGCGCCGCCTGATCGATGCCGAGGGGTTCGCCCTTCCCGCAATGCCGTGCCACGAGGGCGGCCATCTCGTCGGCCCATTTGGCGACCCATTCGCCCACCCGGGGACCACCGAAGAAGAAGTTGATCGGCGGCAATTCGCGGCATTCGCTTACCGTCTCCAGATGCCGCGCCGGAAGGCGCTCGGGCGCGCCATCGAACAGGATTACGGGGCCTTCGGTCGGGACGAACAAATGGCGTCCGATGATGTGTGTATGGAACAGCGTGTGATTGCGCGCGCCGCAGGCGTAGCGGGCGTTGACCGGGTCGAACAGGAGGCAGCCGCCATAGCCCTGCTCCTCGAGCTGGGCGCGCACCCGGGCCAGGCGCCAGCCGCGAAGCCGAGCCATGTCTATGGCGGCCTCGGCATCGGTGAGGCGGAAGCTTGGGGTCGTGGACTTGGCGCGGTCCATGTCCAGCTCGGTCATCGGAGGGCCTCCCTCTGGGTCGGGCTGACGGAGGGTCGTCGGGGCAAGCGCCCTGGGAGGACCGACCGTGGGGCTGGCCGGTCAAGTGCACGGCAGCGGGGTGGGGCTATCCCCGGCCGCCGTCCCCGCGTCAGTCCATGAAGTCGGCGGCCGCGTCCCTGAACCGCTCGATCGCCTTGATCTGCTTGTCGGCCGAGGTGTAGCCCGCATACATCGTCACCGCCGAGACGTAATCCACGCCCATGTCGCGGTAGGCCCCGATCTGCTTAGCCCACGATTCCGGTGTCCCCTCGCGCATCTCGATCAGACGCTCGATCTTGAGATCGCTCGGGTCGCGCCCGGCCTCGCGCACGTAGCCGCGCATGCGCTCGATGAACTCCGGCTCCGTGGGCGAGTTGAAGCCGGGAATCCAACCGTCGCCGAGGCGGGCGATGCGGCGCAGGACAGGCTCGTTCAGCCCGCCGCCGAACCACACAGGGATGGGGCGCTGGACCGGCAGGGGATTGATCCCGGCATCGCGAATGTGGTGCCAGCGGCCCTCGAACGTGACCAGCTCCTGCGTCCACAGCGCGCGCAACACCTCGAGCTGTTCCTCGATGCGCTTGCCGCGGTCGTGGAAGTTCGCCCCCAGCGCCGTGAACTCAACAGGGTTCCAGCCGTTGCCGATGCCGAGGCGCAGCCGGCCCCCGCTGAGCACGTCGATCGCGGCCGCCTGCTTGGCGACGAGCGCGGTCTGGCGCTGCGGCAGGACGAGAATGCCGGTGCACAGCTCGAGCCGCTTGGTCAGCGCCGCGAGGTAGCCGAAGAGCACGAAAATCTCGTGATAATTGTCCTCAAAGGTGTAGCGGAACTCGATGTCGGGATAGCTCGCGGGATTGGCGCCGAGCACGTGGTCGAAGGCCGTCAGGTGGTAGTACCCGAGGTCCTCCAAGGCCTGCGCGAAATCACGGACGCCTGCCGGGTCGCTGCCGATCTCGATCTGCGGAAAGATCACGCCCACATGCATGGCGGCACCCATGTTTGATTTCGCCCATTACAGCACGGCGCCGTGGGACCGCCTATGCCTGTTTGCGTGCCTCGTGGAACTTGACGTGCGAAATCACGTCCGCGGCGGTGAAGCGCCCTAGCGGTCCCGCGCTGTAGGACGAGTCCACGACCCTTCCGTCTTCGCCGATCAGGAACTCGGACGGCTGAATGATGCTGCGGCGGTCCTCCCACCAGGCTCCCACCCTATCGGCGGTCTGCCTCGGTACACCGTAGGCGACGGGAAAGGAAAACTCGGCCGCGACCTCGCGCGCCTTGTCGATTGGATCGACGCTGCCCGCGAGCACGCTCACGCGCAGCGCCGCGAGCTCACTCTTTTGCTCTTCGAAGCCGGCCAACTGCCGGCGGCAGTACGGTCACCAATGGCCGCGGTAGAGGAGGATGACGCGGTAGAGCCCGCCGAGATCGTCGGGAACAGTGATGGAGCGGCCGTCGGCGAGATTGAGCGCGAGGCTCGGGAACGCATCACCGATGTCGAGCTTGTCCGCCATACCCTTGCTTCCAGCCCCTAATCGCCACTCCTGCGCGCCGCTCGAATTGTAGGACCGATCGCCATCTCCCGAAACCCCAGATTGCGGTATCGTCGAGGCGGCAGGATGCGGCTTGACCCGCACACCCAGGCACCAGCCGTGAACGACCAAGCGAGCCATCGCCGAGCACGTCATAGGGATCGATGACGGATGGCTCCTGTGGCGCACGGTGTGCCTGCGCAGCGCCGGATTTCCGATTCACTCGCTCGATCCGATCGCGGCGGAGGCTTCGGCCGCGGCGGTCGATGCCTACCTCGATCGGGACGAGGCGTGGCAGCGGGTCCGAGACGCCGCACTCGCGGAGTGCTACCAGATCGCCCGAACCGCGCGCCGGGAGGCCGGCATGGAGCTTCCCCGAGCGATACGCTTGTTGGGCAAGGATAGGCTTCCCGAGGCGCTACCGCGTGGGACCGACAGCCGCCTCTTGGCCGCCCTGTCGGATGCGCACGGCGCACGCGATCAGGCCCAGCTCGCCGCGCGCGAGCGGGTTGCCGAGGCCATCGAGCGCACGTCCGAGGTGTTGCGCGACGTGGCGCGCGATTCCCGGTTCCGCGAGGCGCTCATCTGGCAGAACCGCCGGGCATTGAAGACTGCCCTAGATCCGCTGTTGCGAGCCGCGCAGGCCCGAAACTCCTCGACCCGGCAAAAGGAAGCGTTGGTCGCAAGCTACATTCAGCGCTACGCCGCCAAGAACGAAACGATTGGGTTTTCTTTGGCCCCGTCGGCTGGGCCGAATGGGCATGTGCGGGCCCACCCGTTGCGGTCACGCCGGGAAGCAGCCTGATCGCCGACTGCCGCGTCAGCTTCGAGCACTGGGCCATAGACGCCGTCGCCGCCCAGCTCGGCCGCGATCGCCAACGATGCGGCGATGGCCGCGCTCGAAGCGAGCTTCGAGCGCCTCACGGGGGGAAAGCCGGTACGGCATGGGGGTTTGGCCTACGCCGGCCGCACGCTCCTCTACGAGGACCGTCGGAGAAACGTCGAGGTCACGCTGGGCCCGGATTGGGCGCGCGACCTCGGGCCGCCTCTGGCGTTGGTCCTCAGGAGCGCGGCCTGGTACGTCTCCGCCATTGGCGCCGAGCTGGAGGTGCACCTCGAGCGCGCCTTCGAGGAGTGCGCGAAACGCGTTTCAGGCGGGCCCGTGTGGCTCGAGCACCTCATGTTCAACACGGCGAACTCACGCGCCGGCGCCGCCATCGTGCGCACGGCGGCGGCGGCCGTTAATGAGCGCTGGATGTCTATCCTCAATGTCGACGAGGGGGCTCGGCGCGTGGAGGTGACGGCGCAAACGCTTCGCGACCGGGTTCTTGCCGGTTTCCCGGAGTCTGCCCCGCCGTGGCCTAGTGCCAGGTATCACTCGCCTGATGTTCTCATCGCCGCCGATGGCGTCGAGAGCCTTCTCAACGGCCGTTTTCGGTTCGTGCTAGGGGAGGTCCACGCCGAGTCCAACACGGCGATGCAGCCGTTGTTTGCCGCGACGCACCCGCGACCGCACGACCTGGCCAGGCTCGTCGCTGAGGACATCGGGCGCCCGCCGATACATCAGGTCATTCCCCGAAATCACCCTGGCGCGCGGGTCGCTCCCGGTTCACTTGATCCGGACGACTATCACGTCGCTGTTGACGATGCGCCGTCCTGGCGCGCGGAGCATCGGGTTTTGCCGGTGGGCAACCTTATTGTGGAAGAGGGGTCGGAAGGATTGATCGTCGTTAACCGGGCCACCGGCCAGCGCTTCCACATCAGCGAATTCCTGCGCAGCGTTATCGGGCACCTGTGCGCTACCAGCTTCTCGCTTCTTCAGCCTCTGCCGCACGCGCCGCGCATCCAGGTCGACAAGCGCGTCGTGTCGCGCGAGATGTGGTGCATTCCCTGTGGCGACATGGAATTCGCGTTCGCCAAGACGAGCGCCGATCGCTTCGTCGAGGCGCGCCGGTGGATGCGGCTTCACGCCCTTCCGCGCTGGGTGTTTGTCCGCTTACCCTATGAGCGAAAGCCGATCTACCTCGATTTCTGTAGCTCGATCTCCGTGGACGGGGCCTCCAAGCTGATCCGCAAGGGTGCCGTCGACAACCCGCGCACGGTGTTGACAGTGACCGAGATGCTGCCGAACCCGGGCGAGTGCTGGCTCACCGACGCCGAGGGGAATCGCTACTCGAGCGAACTGCGCCTCGTCGCGGTGGACCCCACCCCCTGGCCTTTCACGGAACCTTCGTTAGCCGCGCTCGCGGGCCGCGCGACTTCACGGCCGCACCTTGGCCGTGTAAGATCGCCCTCGATCTAGCCAGATAGGAGGCGAGATGAGCGCCGTCGCTGAACGAACCATGACGAACGAGCCCATCGAGGTGCGGCCGCTATCGCCGGTGATCGGGGCCGAAGTCTCGGGCGTGGATTTGTCGCAGCCCCTGGACCCGCAGCGCCGGGCGGAAATCCACGACGCGCTGATGCGTCACCTGGTCATCTTCTTTCGCGATCAGGACATCACGCTCGAGCAGCACATGGCGTTCGGGCGCCTCTTCGGCGATCTGCACGTCCACCCGGCGGCGGCGCCGCTCGCGGGTCATCGCGAGATTTTCGTCGTCCATGCCGATGCCGACTCGAAATTCACCGCCGGCGAGGACTGGCACTCGGACGTCTCCTGCGACGTCGAGCCGCCGATGGGCAGCATCCTGCAACTCCACGAGGTGCCGGAGCCCGGCGGCGATACCCTGTTCGCCAACATGTACGCCGCCTTCGAGGCGCTGTCGGACCAGATGCAGAGCTTCCTCTCCGGCCTCACCGCCGTCCACGGCTCCGAGCACGCCTACCGGCACCGCTACGGCGACGCGACTTTGCGCGACAGTGGCTATCCGACGGCCGAGCACCCGATGGTGCGCACCCACCCGGTGACGGGCCGCAAGGTGCTTTACGTCAACCAGGTGTTCACGACCCGGATCAAGGACATGAAGCCCAAGGAGCGCGCGGCGCTGCTCGCGTTCCTGTACGATCACGTGACGACGCCCGAGTTTCATTGCCGTTTTCACTGGCGCCCGAAATCGATGGCCTTTTGGGACAACCGGTGCACCCAGCATCATGCCCTGTGGGACTACTACCCCCGGGTGCGGCACGGCTATCGGGTCACCGTCAAGGGCGACCGCCCGTACTAGCGGCGCCGGAGAATCCCCAGGAGGAGCGTCATGTCAATCGAGCTTTCCGAATCGATCAAGAAGCTGCTCACCGACAAGGCCTACGGCCACGTCGTGACCATCAATCCGGACGGCACACCCCAGGTGACCATGGTGTGGGTGGACGTGGACGGAAACGACGTCCTCTTCAACACCGAGGAGGGGCGGGTCAAGACACGGAACCTCCGGCGCGACCCGCGCATCGTCATCTCCGTGCAAGACCACAACTCCCCGCAAACCCACGCCGTCTCCCACGGCACCGCCACGATCACCGAGGACGGCGCCGATGAGCAGATCGACAAGCTCGCCAAGCGCTTCCTCGACCTCGACGAATATCCGTGGCGGACGGGAAACAAGCGGCTGGTCGTCCGAACCCGGGTCGAGCGCATCGTCTCGATGTAACCTAGGCTCCAGGACCTGGACACCCCTGTTTGGCCGGGGTGCTCGAAACACAAAGCCCTAGCGAATCTCGGCCGGCGCCTGCGGCACGGTGCGCCAAAAGTCGGGATCGTGGCCGTAGAAGATGCGCGCGCCGCGGCGCGCCAGTGCACGCAGGTCCTCGAGTGCTGCCCGCATCGCGTTCTTGTCGTGCCCATAGCGCGGAAGGTGCAGGGACTCGAGCGTTTTCCGCACCTTGCACGCATCGCCCGCGATCACGACCTCACCGGACCCAAGCCTCACCCGCAGCGACTGGTGCCCTGGCGTGTGGCCGTAGGTCGGCATGCAGACGATGCTGCCATCGCCGAACAGGTCGTGCTCGCCGTCGACCTGGATGACGTCGTGGCCGAGATCGTAGTCGGCGGCGAGGTAGTTGTTGGCGGCGACAAGGTCGGGTTCCGCTCCGGCCTGCCACTCGCGTCGCTGGACGAGCACCGGCACGTTGGGGAACTGCGCAAGCCCGCCGGCGTGGTCGAAATGGAGATGCGAAGTCACCACGAGGGTGATGTCGCCGACATCGATCTCCATCGCCGCGAGACGGCTCGAAATCGCCTCCGACGGCTCGAAGTGAACATCGAAATTCTCGCCCAGGGGGCCCAGGTAGTCGCGCGCGTTGCCACATGAACCCAGGCTGAGCCCGCTGTCGAAAAGGATCCTTCCCTTGGGATGGTCGATCAGGTAGCAGGGGACCGGAATACGGATGCGGTCGTCCTCGCCGTCGAGCAGCGCCCACCCCGGCGCCGTCAGCCAGCCGCAGGTGATTGCAAAGAGGCGCAAGCCGTCTGCCCGCCGAACGGGCGCATCCGTCATGGCTCGCACCGTGCCACGAGGGCTCGGCCGGCGCATCCCCTTTGTGACCACGAGCCCGCGCGCCCGCGCGGTCGAATCCACTTGCATCCAGGGCGGATTATATTAGCCTACCCGGGTCGGCAGACCGCCGCTATGCAGCGTAGCCGACAGCGCTCAGCGCGCCACACCGCGGACAACGTCGAGCCTAAACACCGCTTAATGCAAGGCCGAGAGCCGCAACCCACACAGCAGAAGGAAAGACGCATGCCCACCGGAACGGTCAAGTGGTTCAATCGAATCAAGGGTTACGGCTTCATCTCCCCGGAAGACGGTTCGCAGGATGCGTTCGTCCATATCTCGGCCGTCGAGCAAGCCGGTCTCGATGATCTCCAAGAGGGCCAGAAGCTCAAATATGAGCTCGAACCCGGTCGCAACGGGCGGCAGGCGGCGACCAACTTGGTGGTCGAAAACTAGAGGGTCGTTCCAGCTGCTGTTTGCCGGGCCTGTCGCGCACAGGGCGTCGGGCGCGGCCTAGAGTTCTCCGAGGCGCGCTACCACGGGCCCAAGATTGGCGGCCACCTCGACCGGATGGTCGCCGAACGGCATCAGCATAACGGCTTCGACGCCGAGGTTGGCATAGGCCTCCATCTCCTTGGCGAACGCGCCGGCCTCATCTCCGCCGGGCGCGGGATTGGTGTATAGAATTGTCTTCGCGATCCTGTCGTAGTCGCGGCCCTCGGCGTCGCAGTGGCGGCGCAGTACCTCGAGCTTATGGCGCACGCCGTCGGCGCCGTCGCCGGTGAAGAGGTTGCAGGCGTTGGCGTACTTGGCGACCAGGCGCAGCGTCTTCCGTTCGCCGCCACCGCCGATAAGAATCGGCGGGTGGGGACGCTGCAGGCTCTGGGGCACGTTCAAGGTTTCCGCGAGCTTGTAGTGGGTGCCCTCGAAGGGGCCATTGTCGTCACTCCACATCTGCAGGCATATCTGCAGCGTCTCCTCGAGGCGCTCGAACCGCTCGGCCAGCGGGGGGAAGTCGACACCGAGCCCGCGATGCTCGCGCTCGTACCATGCGGCGCCGATACCGAGTTCGGCGCGGCCACCCGAGAGCACGTCAAGGGTCGTGACGATCTTGGCCAGCAGCCCGGGCGGGCGGTAGGTCACGCCCGTAACCAGAAGGCCGAGCTTCAACGCGCGCGTCCTCGCGGCGAGGAAGCCGAGGGTCGTATAGCCCTCCAGCATGCCGTTTTCCGGACCCAGCATCTCCATCTGGAAATAGTGATCCATGACCGACAGCGACGAGACGCCGACAGCCTCGGCCGCCTCGGCAATCCCGCTCAGTGTCGGCGCGATCGCGGCCGCGCCGTCGGGCAACGTGAAGTTCACGACGTGCAATCCGACCTTCATGTATTCTCCTATGGGACCGCGTGCCCGCAAAGAGTCTTGTTTAGCTTACCCGCCAAAACCGTAAGATACCAAGCAACCGAGGGCGCGGTGCGCGCCGCCGCCCACACGTACGGGCCGCCGAACGGGTATTTGGGCCGTCGGGCGGCTTGCAAGGGGAGGAGCCATGGCGAAGGGGTTCGGCGCGATCGATATCGCGTTTGCCACCATTCACCGCATCCCGGACATCGTCGACTATGCCCGCATCGCCGAGGCGGAGGGCTTCGACGGCTTCTGGATCGCCGAGGCCTACTACAATCGGGGCCTGATCTCCGCCGCTTCGGCGGTGGTCGCGGCCACCGAGCGAATGCCGATCGGCCTCGGCATCATCAGCCCGTTCTCCCGCCATCCCGGGCTTATCGCCATGGAGGCGGCGACGCTGGACGAGCTCTCAGGCGCGCGGTTGCGCCTCGGGCTCGGCATCAGCCAGATCGCCGTCGACCGCCAGGGCGTGGCGGACGCCAAGCCGGCGGTATCGCTGCGCGAGGCCATCGAGCTCGTGCGCGCGTTCCTCTCGGGAGAGAAGGTCGTCTACGACGGTCGCTTCTTCAAGATCACTCCACCAGGAACGGCACTCGGGTTCGTACCGCCGCGGCGCAACATCCCCATCTACATTGGCGGCATGGGGCCGAAGTCCCTTCAGCTCGCGGGCCGCGTCGCCGACGGCGCGGTGCTCGGCATGTTCTCGACGCCGGGCTTCGTGGGCTACGTGCGCGAGCAGGTCGATGCCGGGCTCGAGGCGAGCGGACGCACGCCGGCCGACTTCGATCTCAGCTCCTACATCACCTTCTCGATCCACGAGGATTCGCGGCTCGCCAAGGATGCGACGCGGAGAATTCTCGTCTCCTATTTGAGCGAGACCGTCTCGACCTCGGCGACCAAAGCCGGAAGCCCACGGCTGCGCTACTCGGGCATGGACCTCGATGAATTCGCTCGCGTCAAGGCCGAGGTCGGCAAGTACGCCTCGCAAGGCAAGATGGATGCGGCCGCCGAATCGATCCCCGTCGAGTTCATCGATCAGATGCTGGTCGCGGGCACGCCCGAGGAGTGTCGCGCCAGGCTAGCCGAGTATCGCGACGCCGGCCTCGATACGCCCGTGCTCTATCAGGTGATCGGTCCCGACACGCGCGCCGGCATACGGCTTGCGGCGAAGGAGATCCTTCCCATGCGAACCACCTGAGCCCGATCGCGCGCGCGGCACCAGGAGCCACGTGATGTGCGGGCGCTACACCGAGGGTCGGTCATGGCAGGAAATCCACGACTACTTGTCCGCCTATCTCGGCGAGGCGGACCTTTCCGGCGGCATTCCCAACCTGCAACCGCGCTACAACATCGCGCCAACCCAGGCGGCGCCGATCGTGCGCAAGGTGGGCGAGCGCTGGCGGCTGTCGCTCTACCGCTGGGGGCTGCTGCCGCCCTGGTCCAAGGACACCAAGGCGGCGTCGCGGGCGATCAACGCGCGCGCCGAGACGGTGGCCGAAAAGCCCACCTTTTCAGAGGCGTTCCGAGCGCGACGCTGTCTGGTCGTGGCCGACGGTTACTACGAGTGGATAGCGCGCGCCAAGGTGCGCCAACCGTATCGGGTCGTCCGTCGCGACGACTCGCCCATGATGCTCGCCGGTGTGTGGGAGCGCTGGCGGATCCCCGCCGGGCTTCAGCCGACCGGCGAATATGGTGGCTACGGCCCGGGCGATGAAGTCCGCAGTTACGCGATCATCACGACCAGCCGAAGTGAAGACCTGGCGTTCCTGCACGATCGCATGCCCGTCGCCCTCGAGCCGGACGACTGCGCGCGCTGGCTCGTGGAGGGCGCGCGCGAGCTGCTAAGGCCGAGCGCGCCGGATAGCTTGCGGGCGTACCCCGTCAGTCCCCACGTGAATGCCCCGCGCAACGACGATCCCACCTGCATCGCTGCGATTTCCGAGGTCGCGGCGTCGCCCTGAGGGCGGGATTCCGGCGACGGGCGCCGCGGTGCGGTGGCCCTAGTTTCCGAGCAGCTTCTTGAGCGTTCCGGTGACGCTCTCGGCGCCCTTCTTAGCCGCGTCGACGGCCGCACCAGCCGCCTCCTCGGCGCCCTTCTTGGCGGCGCCGGCGGCGGTGCCCGCGGCGCCCCCCACCGCGCCGGCCGCGCCGCCAGCCCCGGTGGCCGCTCCGATCGCGGCCCCCACCGCTCCCGCGGCGGCCTTGCCGACGGCGCCAGTGAGTTTGTTCAGGTCGAGGGCCGTGACCGCGACGCCCGACTCCTTGGCGAGGGCATCGACCAGCTGTTTCGCGACCTCGGCCGGGCTCGCCCCGCCCCCGTCCTTGCCGATGTCCTTGAGGTGGATGTTAGGCAGGGGTGCACTCAGCTTCTTGCCCTTGAGGAACGTGGCGCTCACGTTGACGGAGCCATCTCGGACGTAAAGATTCTCGATCACCAGCTTGCGGCCGCCCTCGCCCGCCGCGGCACCGCCGCTTGCGGCGGCGGTCGAGGCGCTTCCCGGCGAGGCACCGGTATAGTCGGCAACGTTTTTGCGCAGCGCGTCGATGTTGCTGCCGGCCGCGCCGATTTCATAGGTGACCTGCGGCGCCGTGATCACGACGCTCTTGATCACCACCGTATCCGAGGCGAGCGACAGGACGTCCAGCGCAACGCTCACCTCGCCGAACTCGATCGCGCTCTCGGTATTGAACCCCTGCGGGTTTCCGACCTTGAGCCCGCGCAGCGATCCCTCGCCCGATGTGGTCGAGATCGTCACTTCCTGGAGGGTGACGTTCGCCTTGACGGCCTCGGAGGCGTACTTCTCGACTCCCGCCTTGGCGATCGAGTCGACGTTCGACACGAGGAGGAACACCGCGCCGACGACGACGATGGCGACCACCCGACGACGATCAGAATCCATTTGAGCATTCTGGCCTCCTTGTTCGCCCGCACAAGCTCGCACGTTACCGGCTCATCAGCCTAGGCCGCGACGGGTAGCTCGTGCAAGGGCGGCCGGACTCCGATGGCGGCTAGCGGCGTGCACGACTTGTCATGTACACGCCGCCCAGCACCAGGGTCGCTCCCACGAGGTGGTAGAGCCGCAGCGACTCGCCGAGGAAGGGTACCGCCAGCAGGGCGGTGAACAGCGGCGTCGCGTAGCACAGCATGCCGGCCCGCACCGGCCCGATATGCGCGATCGCGACGTTTAGGAACACGAGCGACAGGATCGAGGCGAAGACGGACATATACAGAATCGTCACGACAGTGACCCCCTCGAAGACCATGCGTCCGTCGGTAAGCAAGAGCTCGGCGGCGTACCCCGGGGCCATCACGACCAGCGCGGCGACCGCGATGGCCCAATAGGCAACGAAGGGGTTGAGCGCGGTCGGCAGGCGGAGGACGAGGGCGCCATACATCGCCCAGCCGAGGACGGCGATCTGGACCCACAGGTCGCCGATAACGAGGTCGAGGGCGAGGAGCGCACCGAGGTCGCCGCGCGTGATGATCGGGACGACGCCGGTGAAGGCGATGACCAGACCGACACCCTGACGGACGTTGATGCGCTCGGCGACCAGCAGCCATGCGGCGATCACCGTGAACGCCGGCAGCGTGGCGCTGATGAGGCTGGTGTTGATAGCGGTCGTGGTGTGCAGGCCGATATAGATGAAGACACTGCCGGCCTGGCCGACCCCGAGCCAGAGCATCAGCCGCCAGTGGCGCAGCGCCAATGCCAGCTCGGCGCGCGGCCGCGACAACATGAACGGGGCGAGGATCGCGAGCGCGGCGAGGTTGCGCCAAAACACGAGCCCCATGGGCGGGATATCCTCGCGGATGGCGCGGCCGATGACATTGTTGCTGGCGAAGAACAGCATCGTCATCGTGACCAAAAGGTAGGGGGCCCAGCCATGGCGGGCCACGAAGCCGACCCGTTCTTGCGGCGCGGGTGGCGGGCTTTCCGACATTGATACCGGTTCGCTGACCTCGCCGGGCAGCACACTCTAGCGCAGAAGCGCCGCGCCCCTCAGGCTTTCGCTGTTCGCGCGGTGGTCCTAGGTCACCTCTAGGGAGCCCGACGCAGACTCCGCGCCACGGCATCAGAATCGGCGCATGGTGCCGATGGGGAGGTTGGCTGCGCGCGCGAGCTCGCCGCCACGGAACTCTTCCGGGTTGGCTATGTAGTCGAGCAGCATTGGCGTCGCGTCACGACCCCAGAACAGCTCGTCGCCGATAGCGAAGGTCGGGACGCCGAACACACCGCGTGCCGCCGCTGCCGCCGTGGCGGCACGGAGCGCCTCCTTGATTGCCGGCGACTCGATCCGCTCGGCTGCGTCGGCCACGCCTAGACGCTCGATGAGGCGCTCCCAACCCTCCGCCTCCTCGACGCTGTTTCCTTCCGCCCAGATGAAGTCGAAGATAGTGGCGATGGCGCGCGCGTCGCAGTCGAGCGCCAGTGCCAGCCGGAGCGCGCGTAGCGGGTTGAAGGGGTGCGCGGGCGGCATGCGAAAGGGAATGCCGTCGTGCGCCGCCTGCCACACCCATTGGCGGTACGTGTGCCGCCGCTTGGCTGGGATCTCGGCCGGCCCCTTGTGCCCAAAGTGCTTGAGCAAGCCGGCAAACAGCACCGGCCTATAAACGATCTCGATATCGTCGGGAAGCCGGTCGAAGGTCGCCAACTGCTGGTAGGCAAAGCCGGAGATGAAATCGAAATACCACTCCAGCGTCGTCATGGCCGATCGCTCCGCTGGCCCGCGAGAGCCCGACGATAGCATGGCCGCAGCAGCGGCGGGTCGGGCATCGGTCGGTGGTCCGGGTCAGCTGAACAGTTTCGGCAACTCGTAAAAGCACGCGACCAACTGCAGGGCGGGACCGCGACAGGCTCCGACGCGCACGTCCACACCCGATGCGACGAGGGCGTCATGGCCTGCGCGATCAATGAAACCGCAGATCAGGCGCGACACGCCTGCCGTCGCGAGTCGGTCGCACTGTCCGTCGTCAAAACATTTGGGACTGTTGAGTCTGTTTCATAAGGGAGGATCTGGCTCATCTTGGATTGATGTTAAGCCGCTTGTTGTTGATGGTTCAAGCGGCGGTGTTGGATAGTCAGTTTCTTGATCCTGTTCCTCCTTTCAATGATGGCGGTATCGCGCCCGAAGTAGGCATCGGCGGGGGTTACATTCGCGAGGCTCTCGTGGTAGCGGCGGTTGTTGTAGTGATCGACGAAAGCGCCGATCTGGTTTTCGAGATCGCCTGGTAGATAATAGTTTTCCAGCAGGATCCAGTTCTTCAGCGTTTGATGCCAGCGCTCGATCTTGCCCTGGGTTTGCGGGTGATACGGTGCGCCCCGAACGTGATCCATACCGTGGTCCTCGAGCCATTCCGCGAGATCACCGGAGATATAGGACGAGCCGTTGTCGCTGAGCAGCCTCGGCTTGTGGACGACATTGGCGCGGTTGCAGCCTGAGGCTTCTAGCGCTAACTTCAGTGTTGCCGTCACATCGTCCGCCGTCATGTTGGTGCAGAGCTTCCAAGCAATGATGTAGCGGGAATAGTCGTCCAGGATGGTCGACAGGTAAAACCAGCCCCAGCCGATGACCTTGAGATAGGTGAAGTCGGTCTGCCACAGCTGGTTCGGCGCCGTGGTCTTGTCGCGGAACTCATCGGCTGCCTTGATGACCACGAAAGCGGGGCTGGTGATCAGGTCGTGGGCCTTGAGAAGCCGGTAAACCGAGGCTTCCGAGACAAAATAGCCCCTGGTGTCCGTAAACCTGACGGCCAGTTCCCGGGGCGACAGTTGCGTCTCCTCCAGGGCAAGATCGATGCTTGCCTATCCGGTTTACACCCACACCCACTAGGGCTAGAATGGGCGCAACCCGGATATAGGGGAGCGCGCCATGGATGTTCTCGACCGCGCCGATCTCCCATTCCCGCATTCGCTACCCGAGTTCCAGCGACTTTTCCCCGATGATGCGGCCTGCGCCGCCTACCTGGAGAAAGCCCGCTGGGGAGACGGCTTTGCCTGCCCGCACTGCGGCACGGCGGGAGAGCCGTTCCACTTTGAAAACCGCCCTGGCGTCCTGCGCTGCCGCAAGTGCCGCCAGAACACCGGGCTGACGGTGGGAACAGTGATGGAGCGTAGCCACACTCCGCTGAACGTCTGGTTCTGGGCCGCTTATCTGGTCGCCAGTCAGACGCCCGGCATGTCCGCCGTGCAGTTTCAGCGGTAACTTGGTCTTTCGCGCTACGAGACGGCCTTTCAAATTCTCCACAAGCTCCGCTCGGGCATGGTGCGGCCCAACCAAGACAGGATCGGTGGACAGCCCAAGAACCATGTTGAGGTGGACGAAACCTGGGTTGGCGGGCGAACGCGTGGGGAAGGCCGTGGTGTTCACCACAAGGTTCCCGTCTCCTGTGCCATCGAGGTGCGTCATCATGCCGGACGCGTTCGGCTCGCCGTCGTGCTCGACCGTAGCGCCGAGTCGCTCTGTGGGTTCGTCGAGAGCACCGTCGCGCCGCGATCGCTGATCGTTACTGACGATTGGAGCGGCTATGCTGGCCTCGGTAAGCGCGGCTATGAGCACTTCGCTGTTGCCGAGTGTGGTGATCCAGAGGTTGCCGAGCAATACCTGCCGATCATCCATCTGGTTTTCGCCAACCTGAAGACGTGGCTGATCGGTATCCACCACGGCGTTAGCCACCAGCACCTACAAGCCTACCTCAACGAGTTCACCTTCCGCTTCAACAGGCGGTTCTACCCGTTCAACGCCTTCCGCTCATTGCTCGGCATCGCGGGCGACACCTCTGCTCCAACCTATGCCGAGCTTTACTCGGGAGAGTGGCGGCACCCTACATGTAGCGGTCATGGGCGTTAACCGGATAGGCAAGGATCGATGATCTGCCCCCGGACATCATCCGGGATACGGTTCCACACCCGGCCTGGGCTGCTGTTGCGATCCTTAAGACCGGCGTCGCCAAAGGCCAGAAAGCGATCGTACCAGCGATAAAAGGTGGTCTTCGGAATGCCCAGCTTGTCCAAAGTGGACCCGACGCCCAGGTGGGACTGCTCGACCAGGCGGATGATCTCCAGCTTCTCGGATGCGGGATACCTCATTCCTCGTCTCCCCCATCCGCGATCATGCTTTTTTTGAAAAGCCGGTTCTCAAGCGAAAGTTCGGCGACCAACTCCTTCAAGTCGCGCATCTCCTGGCGCAGAACTTTAACCTCGCCCGAGGTCGCTTGGCGCCCGGTGTCGCCGGCGAGCTGCTTCTTGCCCGCTTCCAAAAACTCTTTCGACCAGCTGTAATACAGACCCTCGGCGATGCCCTCGCGGCGGCACAAGGCGGCGATGCTCTCCTCGCCGCGCAGGCCCGACACCACAATCCGGATCTTCTCCTCAGCCGAATACTGCTTGCGTGTCTTGCGGCGAATATCCCGAACAGCTCTCTCCGCCGGGTCGTTCTTGCTCATTGATTTCTGTCTCATCTTCGTTCCCTTCGGTCACTACGATGAGCCAGAAATCCTCCGTTATGCAATTACCTCAATTTGTCCCAAAGGCGCTGACGTCAGACAAAGTCGAGCTCGGCGCCTGCCCGTGCCACGTCGGCCTGGCTCAGATCGCGCGCGGCCACCGCCGTCTTGACGGCGGCGTCGGCCTCGGCGTGGCTGCGCGAGTCGAGAAAGGTTGGGTCCGTGGGCAGAATGGACGCGAGGACCGTCTCTCCGGCGACCACCGCATCGCCGACGTCTCGGTTGATGCGCAGGACCCGGCCCGCAAGCGGCGAGGACACGACATAGACGTCCTTGACGCGGGTTTCCCCTTCCTCGTCGATGGTAACCTGTAGGCTGCCGACGCTTACGGCCGCCAGATCGACCGGGATCGGCTGCGGCCAAAAGGCGAACACGAGGACGCCCCCGAGGACGGCCACGGCCGCGAGCACCAGCCTTCGCCACGATCTGCGCATCGCCCTCCTACTCCCGCGTCTTGAGCACCGCCACCAAATCGAGTCGGTCGAGCCGGGCGCGCACGATCAGCCCGCTAACCACCGCGGCGACCAGACCCACTGTCGCGGCCATGCCATAGGTCGAACGCTCGATCACGAGGGGTATGCGGTAGAGCTCGGTCTCGAACGCCTGGGTGAGACCCCAGGATATGCCGTAACCGATCAGGCAGCCCAGCGGCAGCGCAACGACGACGAGCAAGGCCAATTCGCCCAGCAAGATGTACGAGACCTCGAACCGCGTGAATCCCAGGACCCTCAAGGTAGCAAGCTCCCGGCCGCGCTCGGACAAGGAAATGCGGGCGCTGTTGTAGATCACGCCAAAAGCGACGAGGCCACCGAACAGGACCAGGAACGACACCATGATGTAGGTCGTCTCGGCGAGGGTCTCGCGAAAGGACTGGATCATGCCGGCCCGCGCCATCACGCCGGCTACGGCAGGAGTGGTTTTGAGGTAGCGAAAGATTTCGTCCTGGCGCTGCGAATCGACCAGCAGATGGATACCTGACAGCGTCGGTCCCTCCCCCATCATACGGTTGAGCGCGCCGAGATCCATGTAGGCCGGCGTGCCGATCGATGTCTCCATGAGCGCGGCGACGCGAATCCGCCGTACCGGGCGGGGGCCCTCCATGACCTCCACCGTGAGCACGTCGCCCGGCTCCGCCCCGAGGAGCTTGGCGAGCATGGTCGACAGCACCAGGCCGTCGGGCGGCATCCGAAGAGCTCGCTCTTTGGCATCGAGAACCTGGGTCAGTTGGGCGCCAGCGCTGATGCCGGCGATGGCTTCGCGGCGATGACGCGGACCGAGGCGCAGACGGGCCGGAACCCGGCGAAACGGCTCGGCGGTCACGACGCCGGGCAGTCGGGCGCTCTCGATCAAGGTCCTCGAAGCCTGTGGCTCGACGAACGTGATGCTGACGTCCTGGCGTTGTGCCTGGAAGTAATAGACCTCGAGTATGTGGTCGATGGCATCGATCCACTGCATCGTCGTCACCAGAATCGATACCGCCATGGCGATGCCCAGGGTTGTCAGTGCGGCGCGCACGGGCCAGCGGGCGATATGGCGCACAATCATTCGAGTAGGCTCGGCGAACGCGCCGATGGCGCCACCCCGATCCCACCAGCTGCGGCGGTACATGGTCGGCGCCGGCGGTGCCATCGCCTCGTGACGGCGCGGCGCACGGCGCCCAGGGCTCCCAGGCCACCCGCGGCGAAGCTTACGAGGGCGGCGACGGCGAAAACGCCGGTGCCCGGGCGATAGTAGAGTAGGGGAAACTGGAAGAACTCGGCGTAGAGCTCGGTCAGTCCCCGCCCGAGCCCAGCACCCGTGGCTGAGCCGAACACAACGCCGGCACCGACGATGGCCATGACGAGCTTCAGGTAGTGCCACCCGACCTCGCTGTCGGTGTAGCCAAAGGCCTTGAGGACGCCGATCTGCTCGCGCTCGGTGGCGATGAGGCGCGAGACCACCATGTGCAGCAGGAACACGGCCACCGCGAGAAAGATCGGCGGCAGATGGCGCGCCAGGTGCCCGAGCTGCTCGATTTCGCTCGACAGATACCAGTTCGATACCTGGTCGCCACGGCCGTACGCGCCGACCCCGCCGTAAGGATCGAGGATGTCGTCGAGGCGGCGGATGACATCGTCCTCGAGCGCGCCGCGCAGGAGCGTCAGGCTGACGTCGTTGAACGCGCCGTCGAGGTCGTACGCCGCGGCGAGCGCCTTGCGGCCCATCCACAGCACGCCGAAACGGCTGTTGTCAGGTATGATGGCACCCGGCGCGATGGCGTAGACGTACTCGGGCGACAGCGCGATGCCGACGATCGTGAGGCGGCGCTTGTGGCCATTGAGGATCGCCGAAATCTGGTTCCCCGGCGCAAGCCGATGGGCCTCTGCGAAGGCACGGCTGACGACGGCTTCATCGGCGCGGCCGGGCGCCAGCATGCGCCCGCTGCGCAGGGTGAAGTCGTTATGTGTCGGGCCGGCACGCTCGGGGAGCGAGATCAGGCGGCCGGTGATCGGCTCGGCGACGGCCGGGAGGTCTAGGCTCACGTCGACGACGATTCGCGCCGCCACCGACTTGACGCCCGGAATGTCGCCGATGCGCCCGGTCAGCCACTCCGGCGCGCGCTTGACGCTCGCGAACACCTCGGCGAAACGGTAGCGCTCGTAGTAAGCGGTTCGCGTTTCATCGAGCGAGCGGATCGTACTTAGCGCCATCACGAACACGGCGACTCCGCAGCCAATGACGACGGCAATGGCGAGCGCCTGACCGCGGATATGCCACAGGTCGCGCGCGAGCTTGAGGTTGAGTGCAGACACAACCGTTGCGCGCGCTACCAGCTAATGTCGCGCGCCGGACTTTTTCGGGGTTGTGGCGCACCGAGGCGATGCGTCCGTCGGCGAAGGAGACGACCCGGTCGGCGATGGTCGCGATCACCGCGTTGTGCGTGATCAGGACGGACGTTGTGCCGAGCTCGCGGTTGGCCGTCTCGATCGCCTGGAGGACAACGATGCCGGTTTTGCTGTCGAGGGCCCCGGTGGGTTCGTCGCACAGCAGTACCTGGGGTCGCCTCGCGATCGCACGCGCGATCGCCACGCGCTGTTGTTCCCCGCCGGACAGCTCGGCCGGGAAATGGTTGGCGCGCTCGGCCAGGCCGACGAGATCGAGAGCCTCCTCCGGGGCCATTGGATCGCGCGTGATGTCGGTGACGAGGGCCACGTTCTCGCGCGCCGTCAGGCTCGGGATCAGGTTGTAGAACTGGAACACGAAGCCGACGCTCTCGCGGCGATAGGCGGTGAGGCCGCGGTCGTCGAGGGCGGTCAGCTCGACCTCGCCGAAGCGAACCTCGCCCTGTGTCGGCCTATCGAGGCCGCCGAGTATGTTCAGCAGCGTCGACTTGCCGCTGCCCGATGGGCCGAGCAGCGCGATCACTTCGCCGGCGAAGACCTCGAGGTCGACGCCGCGCAGCGCGTGAACCTCCACCCCTCCCGTGCGATAGGCCTTGGTCAAACCCCGGGTCAGATACACGCGCCGTGCGTCGGTCGCCTCGGCCAGGGACGTCACAGAACTCGCCCTCGCACAGCGTCGGCCCTACGTGCCGGCGCGGCGGCCGGGCCCAGGAGTTTCGGCGAGCAGCTCGGCAAGACCGCGCAACGCAGGGTGCGCCGCCGCGATGAGGTAGCTCGGTATCGCCGCCAGATAGCGCGCGAAGCGACCCTTATCCTCGAAGCGCCTGCGAAACGCATCGCGGGCGAACGCGCTGCCGAGGCCCGCGGTGGCCCCGCCGCCGATGTAGACCCCGCCGCTGGCCCCGAGCGTAAGCGCAAGGTCGCCGGCCACGGCGCCGAGTATCTCGGAGAAGGCCTGCGCCGCGGCTTTCGCGACCGCGCAGCTCCCCGCGATGGCCGCCTGCGCGACCGCCGCGGGCGTGAGGTCTGCGTCCTCGAGCGCGGGCGTTACATCGTCGATGGCGGCGGCGACATGATAGAGGTTGACGAGGCCGGGACCCGACAACAGGCGTTCGACCGAGACATGGCCGAAGCTGCGGCGCAGAAGGCGCAGCATCTCGATCTCACGGTCGTTGGCGGGCGCGAAATCGACGTGCCCACCCTCGCCCGAGATCGGCAGCCATCCAGAGGGCGAGGCCAGCAGACCCGAGACGCCGAGCCCCGTACCCGCGGCGAGCACGGCGAGGGCACCCCCGCTCGCGGGCTCGCCGCCGCCGAAGTGCTCGACCTCGTCGGCGCCAAGGTGCGGCAGCGACGCGGCGAGGGCCGTGAGGTCGTTCACCACGACGAGGCGTTCGAGCCCAAGCCGCTGGCGCAGGTCGTCGATCGAGAAATCCCAGCCGCGGTTCGTCAGGGTGACGCGGTCGCCGCCGACCGGCCCGGCGACGGCCACCGCACCGGCGTCGAGCGCGCCCGGCTCGACGCCGAGGGCCGCCGCCGCCGCCAGTAGCGCCTGAGCGAGGCCCGGATGGTCGTCGCCCGCGAGCACGACAGGGTCGCCCGGCGGGCCGCCCGGCGTGCACAGGGCGTAGCGCAGGTGCGTTCCGCCGACATCTGCGACGAAGGCCGAGACCATGCCGCGCGCCGCTAGGCGGCGGCCGCGCGCCGGTCGAGCGCGGCCAGAAACCTGCGCTGCCACCAGCGAAGGTCGTAGCGCTTGAGGCTCGGAATCATCGCCGACCAGCGCTCGCGGCGCTCATCGACCGACATGTGCAGGGCCTGCTGCATGGCGTCGGCGACGGCCTGGACGTCGAAGGGGTTGACGATGAGGGCGCTCGACAGCTCGCGCGCCGCCCCGGCGAATTGCGACAGGATGAGAACGCCGGGATCGTCCTCGGCTTGCGCCGCCACGTACTCCTTGGCCACCAGGTTCATGCCGTCGCGGAATGGCGTGACCAGGCCGACGCGAGCGGCGCGATAGAGACCAGCCAGGCTGCGCCGGGTAAAGGACCGATTGAGGTAGCGGATCGGCACCCAGTCGAGCTCGGCGAAGCGGCCGTTGATGTGGCCGGTGAGCCGCTCCAGGTCGCGCCGAATCATCCGGTACTCAGGCACATCGCTGCGCGAGGGCGGCGCCACCTGTATGAGCGTGACGCGGTTGCGGTTTTCCCGGTACATCTCGAGCAAGCGCTCGTAGGCGCGCAGCCGCTCGTGCAGCCCCTTCGAGTAGTCGAGCCGATCGACACCGAGCGCGAGCTGACGGCCCAACAGGCTCGAGCGGGTGCGCTCGAATTGGCGCAGCGCCAAGGGCGATTCGGCCATGGCCATGAACTCGTTGGCGTCGATCCCGATGGGGAAAGCGGCGGCGTGGGTCGTCGTGCCGAACGCCGCAAGATGGCCGCTATGGCGGGCCTCGCCCTCGGCCTCGTAGACCACGTAGTCGCGTAGAGCGCGCAGGTTGTTCTCGGTCTGCAGGCCGACGAGATCGTAGGCGAACAGGGCCTCCACCAGCTCCCTGTGGTGCGGCACCGCAAGCATGATCTGCTCCGCCGGAAAGGGAATGTGGAGGAAGAACCCGAGGGGCTGGCGCAGCCCCATGCGCCGCAACTCGCGGCCGATGGTCACCAGATGGAAGTCGTGCACCCAAACGATGTCGTCGGGCCTCAACAGCCCGGCCAAGTGTCGGGCGAACATCTCGTTCACCCGCAGGTAGCCCTCATAGTATTTGCGGTCGTACGTCGCGAGGTCGGTCCGGTAGTGAAACAGGGGCCACAGCGTGCGGTTGGCGAAGTCGTTGTAGTATTCCGCGCGGTCCTCGGCCGAGAGATCGATGGTGGCGTAGGTCACCCCGTCGACCTTGGTCAGCCGCGGCGCCGACGAGGTGGCGGGCGCGAGTTCCCCGCTCCAGCCGAACCACAGGCCGCCGGTCTCGCGCAGGACCGATTCGATGGCTACGGCGAGGCCACCGGCGCGGGCCTTGGTGGTCGCGGTATCACGGGCGACCGCGACGCGGTTGGAGACCACGATGACTCGGCTCACAGGACCGTCTCCCAGCTCCGCGTGAGCCGTATGGCGGAGTTGATCAGTCCGACCAGCGAATAGGTTTGGGGGTAATTCCCCCAAAGTTCTCCGCTTTCCACGTCGATATCTTCGGAGAGGAGGCCGAGCTTATTGCGCCGGCTGAGCATGTGCTCGAAGATCGAGCGCGCCTCGTCGTGTCGTCCGAGGGCGGCGAGCGCCTCGACATACCAGAAGGTGCAGATGATGAAGGCGTTGGACGGCAGGCCGAAGTCGTCCTCGGCCGTGTAGCGCATGATGTAATTGTCGCGGCGCAGGTCGCGCTCGACGGCCGCCAGCGTGTCGACGAAACGCGGATCGTCGGCCGGCAGGAAGCCGACCTCCATCATCAGTAGCAGGCTCGCGTCGATGTTGTGACCCTCGAAACTGTCGACGAAGCTGCGACGCTCGGCGTTCCAGGCGCGCGCCGTGATGACGCCGTGAATCCGATCGGCGCGCTGGCGCCAGTGGCGCGCCCGTTCGGGCAGGTAGAGGTGGGCGGCGATCTTCGCCAGCCGGTCGCAGGCGGCCCAGCACATGAGGCTCGACGAGGTATGGACGCGGTTGCTTCCGCGCAGCTCCCACATGCTGGCGTCCGGCTCGGCGTGGAGCCGGTAGGCCTGGTCGCCGACCCGCTCGAGGCGCTGGAAATCGCTGGTGCCGGACTGGCGTAGGAGACGAGCATCGAAAAACGCCTGTGTCGTGGCCAGCACGACGTCGCCATAAACGTCGTGCTGGTGCTGCTCGTACGCCTGGTTGCCCACTCGCACCGGGCCCATGCCGCGATAGCCGGACAACGTCGCGACCTGCCGCTCGCCCAGCCGCCGCTCCAACGCGATGCCGTGGACCGGCTGGATCAGACCGCCGTCGGCGGTGGCGACGATATTGGTGAGGAAGCGCAGGTAGTTCTCCAGCGTGACGACGGCACCGAGACGGTTCAGGGCGCGAACCACGAAAAAGGCATCGCGCAACCAGCAGAAGCGGTAATCCCAGTTGCGCCCGCTGTTCGGCGATTCCGGAATCGAGGTCGTCAACGCGGCGACGATGGCGCCGGTCTCTTCGAAGCTGCATAGCTTGATCGTAATGGCGGCGCGGATCACCGCCTCCTGCCACTCCATCGGCAGCGCGAGCTGGCGCACCCAGTCGCGCCAGTAGTCGCGTGTCTTGCGAAAGAAATCGCGTGAGGCGATGGTCGGCGAGGTGGTGAGGGTCTCGTCAGGGCCGAGGATGAGGGCAATCGGTTCCTCGAGGAAGAACGGCGTTTCGTCGAGGATGTAGGCGGGCGGCGCGTCGGTGGTTAGGCGAAGCGTGACGTTGGTACCGACGTAGCGTACGTGATTGCTACCATGGGTAATATCCGGCACGCCCGTCCCATAGCCGGAACTCGGTCGCAGCTTTATGCGAATCCGTGGCGTGCCGGCGATCGGCCGCACGATGCGGACCATCATCATCGGCCGGAACAGCCGGTCGAATTGCGGAAAACGCGGCGCAAAATCAGTGATCTCGACGGCGCCGCCGTTGGAATCATAGAGGCGCGTCAGCAGGATAGCGGTGTTGGTGACGTACTCGTGCTCGCTGCGGGTCAGGTTTTCGACTTCGATCTCGTACACGCCCCGAGGACCGTCCTCGGTTTCCTGGTTGCCCCCAACCAGCGCGCAGAACACTGGATCGCCGTCGAAGCGCGGTAGGCAGTACCAGACGACACGACCGAGTTCGTCGATGAGCGCGGCGATCGAGCTGTTGCCGATGACGCCGAGTTCGAGGGAGCTCACCGGCTCCGGCTCGCTACGACGGCGCGTCGGGGAGCCGTTCCCGCGCCCCTCCAAATGCCTGGATGTAGGTCGCCCTCGTTGGGCCCCACTCTGACCGCGTCGGGGCCGGTACGTCGCGGGCGCAACGATCGGCGTCGTTCGCCCAAAAGCTGGTGGCACCCCATCCGGGGAGTATAGACGAGACCCCGCGGCAGAGACCAATCGTGTTTCCGGCGACCGAAGCCCCGGCCGCAGGCGCGCGTGGCATCGGGCAGGCGTTGGTGGTAACATCGCGCCCCGTGAACGGCGCCACGCGCAGCACCGGCTTTGGCCTGGTGGCTTGGTTTGCGGGCGACACCGGAGGCAGGCTCGGCCGTGAGCATGAAATCGATACTCGTCCCCGTGGAGGGTGGCGATGCCCTGCGCTCCATGCTTGAGACCGCGCTCCTCGTCGCCCGCCGATTCGGATGCTATATCGAAGGGCTGCACGTCCGCCCGGCCCTGGTCGAGGTGGTCTCCGCCGATGCCCTGGGTGGCACCGCGACGCTGGTACGCAGCTTCGAGCGTGAGGATGCGGCGCGGACCGAGCGCGACCGCGAATTCTTCGATGCGTTCATGCGCGACAACGGCGTGCCCCGGGGCGAATCCGCGCAGCCGACGGACGAGCCCTCGGCCGGTTGGCGCGAGGAGGTCTCGCCGGGCGACGACGTGGTCGCGAGCCGTGGCCGTGTGTTCGACCTGATCGTGGTCGGGCGGCCGGTCCGTGGCGCCGCCGCGCCGGGCATGAGCACTCTCGAGGCGGCGCTGTTCGAGAGCGGCCATCCCATTCTTCTCGCGCCGCCGACCCCGCCCACCCTATTGGGCGAAACCGTCGCGATCGCCTGGAACGGCAGCACCGAAACCGCGCGGGCGGTGACGCTCGCGCTGCCCTTCCTCACTCAGGCCGCAAGCGTCGTGGTGATGGGGTTCGAGCATTGGGCGGTGCCGGGCCCGAGCGCGGCCGAGGTGACGACCGCGCTGCTGCGCCACGGCGTTCCCGCACGCGCTGTCAACGTGCCCGCGGACAAGCGCGCCTCCGGCGAAGCCATCCTCCAGCAGACCGCGTCGCTCGGGGCCGATCTCCTGATCAAGGGCGCCTATACGCAGAGCCGCCTGCGCCAGATGATTTTCGGTGGCGCCACCAGTTACATCCTCGCCAACGCGGAAGTGTCCGTCCTCATGGCGCACTAGGCCGGCCGGGCCGCCGCCAAAAAACTCTCCGAGTCTGTCGAAGGCGGGCCTCCCCGTTCGTCTTATGGGTATCGGCAACCCGAGACAGGAGAGGTACCCCATGGCGCAATACATCATGCTGCTCAACAATCCGGCGCAGCAGGCCGGTCCCCAGCCCACACCCGAGCAATACGGGGCGGTGATCGAGAAGTATCGCCAGTGGAGCGAGAAAATGGGCAAGGCGGGCAAGCTCGCCGGCGGCAACAAGCTGGCCGACGATGCCGGCCGCACCCTGCGCGCGAACGGTGGCCAGGTCGTGACGACCGACGGCCCCTCGGCCAAGACGCAAGAGGTAATTGGCGGCTATTTCATCATCGAGGCCGGCGGCTACGACGAGGCCGTCGAGCTCACCAAGAGCTGCCCGCACCTCGAGTTCGGCGGCTCGGTCGTGCTGCGCGAACTCGATCCGATGTAGCAGGCGCCGCCGGCTAGTGGAGCCGGGCCCGCCCTCACAGCAGGGCGAGCTCGGCCCGGCGTGGCCTCGCGGGTGCGCACCAGCTCGCACCAGGCGCGCGCGCGCACTCATAGGCGGCGCGGGCGTGGCGCTCGTCGCTCCGCGCCGCCACCAGCGCCGCGAGGTGGTCGCGGTAAGCCGGGCTCGCGAGCGCGCGGGTTTCGGCCATCGCCCGCGTCGTGCCCTCGAGGTGCCGTAGCGTGAGCTCGGCGAGCAGGGGCTTGCGGGCCGCCTCGAGCCACTCGGCGGCCGCGGCTCGCTCGGCCCATGCTTGGCCCGTCTTGCGTAAGCGCTCGTGAATGGCGTTGGGAGCGAGGCCGGCCATGCGGATCACGCTACGCCGCGCAGCAGCGCCGCCTTGCGGCTGTTCTTGAGCGCCTCCAGGCGGCTGCGTTCGGCCGCGGGGCGGGCGCGCAGGCCGGCGCGGCACGCGGCCCAGCGGTGCGCGAGCTCGTCCAGGCTGGCGGCCGTATCGAGGCCGCAGGCGAGCGCCGAGGCTGCGGTCTCAGGCGGCGCCACTTCGCGCCGCGCCGGGTCGTAGAGGGCGAGTCCGAAGGGGCTGCCGAACGTTACGAGCGCCCGCTTCATGGCGTCGGTCTCGGCCTCCTTGAGCGCCGCCTCGTGGGCCTCTCCGGGCGCGGCAGCGAGGCCGTGGCCGGCGCCACTGCCCTCGCGGACGAGGACTCGGCCGCCGCCGGCATCGACCGTGACCCGGACCCGCGCCACATAGGCGCAACGATGGGTGGCGGCGCCGTTCACGTCGGCGCAACGGTCCTCGCTCACGCACCGCGCCTCCACCGTCTCGCGCGACCAGGCATCGAAGCCGAAGATGCGGTTGGCCTCGGCGATGGCGTGCCAGCCGGCGACGTAGGCGATGTCGCGTCCGCGCCGGCGGCGGAGGCGCACGTGGCGCGCGGCGAGCTGGGCGCCTAATGCCGCGTTCTGCGCCGCGCTAAACACGCGGCGCTCCTGCGTCTTTGCTCTCGGCATCGGGCGCGACGGGAGCCGGCCGCGACTGTGCCCGGGCGTGTCGCCGCGCCTCAGCGGCCTCGTCGCGCAAATCGAGAAATCCGAAGCGGCGGCCATCGACGCTGCGCACCGACCAAAGCGTGCCGACGTAGTCGGTGCGCGCGACGGAGCGGCGCGCGCGCAGCTCGGCAAGTGCCGCGTCCTGGCGTGGATGGGCGGTGCGGCAGCGAACCACGCCGTCCGCGCCGGCGAACAGGTTGATCCAGAGCTGATCCGGGGAGCCGCTCATGCGCTTGTATCCGCCGCATTCACGTGCGAAGGATACAACACGCACCGCATAAATGTCAATACGTATTGTTACGCATCGCCCCCACGCATGATGGCAAGGGCTACAGTCGGCGGCCGATCCAGACGACGCGCCCCAAGACCGTCAGCGCGTCGGGATGAACGCCCTGGTTCGTTGGGTGGAGCGGGTTGTCGCTGGAGACGGACAGGGTCTTGCTAGCGTAATCGACGGTGACCCGCTTGACGTTGATGGCGCCGTCCCAGGAGATCACGTAGATGCCGTCGCGCCGCGGATTGGTGTCGGCGCGGTCGACCAGGAGGTGGTCGCCGCTGTGCAGGGTCGGTTCCATGCTGTCGCCGTGGGCCTGGATGACGCCCAACATGTCGAGCGGCGCGTTGGTGACACGGCGCAACCATTGGCGCCGGAAAGCGAGGCGTTCGATCATGTTCTCTTCGTCGAACACGGCGCCGCCGCCGGCGCCGGCGCGGATGTCGTAGTCGGCGATCAGCGCGAACTCGTCCTCGAAGGCGGTGACGACGGCCAGCGCCGAGGGCATCGCGAGCTCCGGCTCGGGGCCGCCGTCGAGGATCCACACCGCGACTTGATCGGGCGGGCGCGCATCAAGCGCTTGGACATAAGTCATGGCGGTGCGAAAGCGGATTCCGCGGCTGCCGTTCTCGTGCGAGCGGTAGGTCCCTTCCTCGAGGCCGCGCGCGCGCGCGAAGTCGGCGGCGGTGGCGTAACCCGCCTGCTCGCGCAGGCGGCGCAGGCGGCTATGGGGCGTGTCCAACACAACATGCATTGTAGCGCCTCGCCAACGGATAGCACGGTACTAGATGTATTGACACGCGTCGTATCGTCATGTATCGTTTTGTTATGGACAGCTTCAGCGATATCATCAAATCCTGGCCGCTGGTGCGCTGCTTCGCCGAGGAGGTCGGCGTAACGACTGGCCTGGCGAGCGCTTGGAACCAGCGCGACAGCATCCCCTCGTGGCACTGGGTCGCGGTGATCGAAGCGGCGCGGCGGCGCGGGCTGGCGATTTCGCTCGACGATCTGGCTCGGCTCGCGGCGGGGCGACATTGAGCGGCGCCTCCTCGACGCGCGCGGGTTGGTAATGAGCGGTCCCTCCTCAACGCGGCGCGAGGCGGTATCAGGCGGCGTCCCGTTGACGTGACGCGAGGCGGCGGTCCTCGACATCATACGCGAGGTGGCGCGCGTGCACCGGCCGTGCCCCCCTAACGCGGCCTTCGCGGCACGGATCAGCAGCCCCGACGTGCCCGGCATATCGCACGTCATGCGGAGTCTCCAGGCCAAGGGCGCGATCACCGTCGTCGCCCGCGGCCCGCTGCCGTGCGTGATCACCCTGCTCGACGGCAGCGGCGCGACCTACGATCCGCGCGCCGGTACCGAGCCATCGGCGGCCGGCCCGACACCCGCGTCGTTGAAAGCGGGCACCGCTGCCAGCAATCCGGGCGCGGCCGCGGCTGACGATGCGGCCGACGAGGGCGATGAGTCGGACGCCGGCGCCGACGAGATTCCTCTCGACATCTGGCGCGGTTTCGAGGCACCGCCGCCCACCACCTGCCAGTTTATCCACGGGGGGAGCCGCGCGCCGATGCCGACAAATGCGGCCGCCCGGTTTTCCGTCATTCCTATTGCCGTGCGCACTATTTCCGCTGCTACGACCGCCGCTCGACGACGGCCTTCGCCCGCCGGGTTCGCGTCTGGCTCGCCGCCGCGGCTTCCATCGAGGCCGAGCACCCATGATCCGCGCGAGCGCTGCGGCCACGACCGACCCGCGCCTCGCGGGCAACCGTGCGGCCCCGAGCTCCGGGGCCGCACGGACGGCCGAACACGTGATCGAGCGGCTCGAGGCCGCGGCCGAGACGCTACGGCGCCTGCCCGACCCGGCCCGCGGCCCCAAGCAGCCGCAAACGAGCTGGCCCGAGGTCCTGCGCCAAACCATCGAGTCCTTCAACACCGAGGCCGAGCGCGCGACATTGAGGCGCGCCTCCAACATTCCAGCTGAGCTGCGCGAGATCGACCGCCTCGACGAGGCGCTCGGCTGGCTCACCTGGCTCGACGGTGATCTACAAAAACTACGTTATCGACAATCAGGCCGGTGCGGCCTTCCGATCCGACCTCAACAACGCGCTGGCGGCCATCCGCTCGACCAACAAGTCGACGGGTGCGCCGGCCGGCGTGTTCACGGGCCTGGTGTGGGTCGACGACACCAACGACGCCTCCAACTCCTGGACGGCGAAGATGTACGACCGCACGGACCATATCGCGCTGTTCCACGTCAACAAGTCGTCGAACATCGCCGGCGCGGCGGTGCTGTGGGATGCCGACTTCGATACCGGCGTTCAGGTCGAAGAAGCGGCCGACGAGGACATCATCCGCTTCGATACCGGCGGGACGGAAGTCGCCTCGATCGTGGGTAAAAGTTCTTCATAGGTGCGACGCAGACCAATACCAAACTCAGTCAGGGCTTGACCATAGATCAGGGGGCATTCGACAACGAAATTGTCTCGCTGAAATCAAGCGACGTTTCGCACGGTCTTACAGGGACGACGGAAACCGACACCTTCGTTTCGCTTGGCAAGCAAGACGCTGGTGGTGGTGGATTGAAGATCAACGTCGTGAGCGACAGCGGCATCGGAGCAAGTTCGACTTTACATTTTACATGCTGGGCAGATGACGCGAATCAACCCACCTCTCCCTCGTCGACAGTTTCTAACATGCCGACGATCCACTCGGCCGGACCCCACGACAGTGCTGGAAATCATGGCACCTTCCCTGCCAACGCCTTGGTTGGTAGTGCATCATTTTGAAATCTGCCTACCACGGAGCGCCGCCTTGCCCTATGCTTAGCGGGAAGCATAGGGAGAGCCAGCCATGCCTAAGGGACCTCAGGGGCAGAAGCGCCCCCGCGATGTCGTCTCGAACGCCGTCAAGGTGATGCGGATCGCGACCGGCGAGGAAGAGGAAGAGTACGAGGACGACGGCAAGGACCCGGCTGCCAAGGCGCTGGGGGCGAAGGGTGGCAAGGCTCGTGCCAAGAAGCTGACGCCGGAACAGCGGGAAGACATTGCCAGACTGGCAGCCCAGGCTAGATGGCGCAAGGCTGGCGGCTAGGCTGCTGCATCCAATTCAGCTAGGTCCATCGTGAAATCAAAGACCATCTGAATTGGCCGATCATCTGAGTGCAGGTCGTTGTAGCTCTCGACATCAACCTGTAGCTGGCGACAGTCTCCGACGATCTGGTGGCGTCTTTGCTGAAACGACAGTTGCATGTGCTGGCGACTTGCTGTGCGCATGTCATCCCAAAGCACCATTTGTTCGCCGTGTCTCCGGATCGTCGCAGTGTGCTTCACGCGAACGCGGCGCCCCTTGGCGTCAGTGACATATTCTTCACGCATTGCTCGCGAAACGTCCTCGCCGCACTTAGCAAGCGCGGCGGACGCTGGCAGATCCCAAAGCCCTCGATCAATCGCCCACTCGGCGATTGCCTTCGCGGGCGCGGGCCAAGGCTGCCCAGCAAGTCGGTAGTGCGAAACGATGCTCTGCATCTTCTTCACGTAAGTAGGCACTTAGCTTTCTCCTAAATAACCGCAGGCGCAATTCGCCCGAAGCCGTCCGTCAGCGCCGCATCTACTAGCTCTCTACGGACATCGGTTTGGAATTTGCGAAACAGGTCCCACCGTCCCGTCCTGCGCTGAAGCTGCCCGGCGACAATGCCGGGATGTCTGTTGACGAGACGCGCGAAACCCAAGAAATTCGCGGTTAAGTACATCGGGTCTAGCCGTGCAACAAAGTCGTCCATCTTCTGCTTCGGGACACAAAACTCTGCTGCTGCCTCATTTGCCAGTCGTTCTTCGTCCGACTGGTCAGGCGTGTCGATAAGGGCCTTGCTATCGTCCAAGATGGGATAAGTCTTTCCATCACCGTTCAACACATGCTCAATCTCATGGCGGATATTGAACCACGCATTATCGATTCGCCCGTATGATAGCGACAGGCCGATAACTGGCGACCTCTCATCATTTATCCAGAAACATACGCCCTGAATCTCCGAACCAGGGACCGCCTCAACAATTACGAGCCTGACGCCAGCCGCGGAAAGGATGCGCGGGACGTACCGAATTTCTTCCGGCGCTCCCATCAGACCCTCAAGATCATCAAGAGCCTCCAGCAGGGATTTCTTGGAATACTTTTGAACTTGCAGCGCGGACGCTAATTGGCGGACTCTGAACAGCCAAGCTAGCTGCAAGTCCGTTTTATCAGCGTTATCATTCTTGCGAGCAGCATGTGAAAACCTAACATCGTCATTCACATCCTTGATCTGGAAGTAGTCGAGTACACGCATTTCCAAAACCTCAACGTTTTCCGATGCCTCGATCCATCCGCGCTTGATCATTTCGCGCACAGGGAACCTCTCTCTGAGGCGACCAGAACGAGCAATGCCTTCCGATGCGGGCGCAGCTTTCGAGAGCTGGTATGACGTTTCCATGTTCATCCAAAGCTGCGCACTGGTACCGAGCGCAGCGGCAAGCCCCCGGGCAGTATCGGGTGTGATACCGCGCTTTCCGGCAATTATTTCGTTCACCAGCCTAGTAGGACGGCTAATGATTTCGGCAAACTCTGTTTGTGTCCAGCCCCGAGCCTCTAACTCGTCCCGCAAAAACTCGCCAGGGGGGAACACTTCGGCCGGGATTCGCTCGTTCATCTCTTCCTCCCCTTTTTCCCTAGTGGTAGTCGACAACCTCAATCAATCTCACTGTCTTATCACTGCTTTTCCCTACCAGCTCGATGATTAGCCGGTATTGATCGTTGCATCGCAACGAGAACTGGCCCTTACGCTTACCTTCGAGCTTCTCAAACCGAAGTCAACGCATGGCATAAAGATCGCGCTCATCGGCGGCTCCACGAATGACCTGCATCGCCTTCCGAAAGCCTCGGACCACTCCAGCGGGGAATCCCGCCGTGGCCCGAGGGTCTGTCTCAAGCTGATCCAGGTCATCGTCATCGAACTCGACCTCCATGGCCGCCTATATATCGGTACCGCTCTGGGTCTGTCAATTACAACGTCACACGCAGTGTAATAATGACTCAGTGAGCTTGACGGTAGGCATCTTTATTCATATATTAGGGGCATGAACAAAATGCCTCTCAAGACCCGCTCCCTGATCCTGAACATGCTTTGCGAAGGGCAGTCCATGCGGGCAACCGCCCGGCTGGCCGATGTGAGTTTCAACACCGTCGCCAAGCTGCTGACCGATGCCGGGAAGGTTTGCGCCGACCTTCACGACGAGCTGGTGCAAGGCGTCACCGCCAGCCGCATCCAGTGCGACGAAGTATGGAGCTTCACCTACGCCAAGCAAAAGAACGTGGCGACGGCAAAGGCCGCCCCTCAAGAAGCAGGCGATACTTGGACCTGGACCGCCCTTGACGCAGACACCAAGTTGATTGTGTCTTCGATGGTTGGCGGTCGGGATGCCGAATATGCGAACTCCTTTATGGGTGATGTTGCTTCGCGACTGGCCAATCGTGTTCAGATGACGACTGACGGCCATAAGGCATACCTAGAAGCAATTGAGGGTTCGTTTGGGGCCGATATCGACTATGCGCAACTGATCAAGGTGTATGGCAACGCACCAGAAACTTTCAAGGGCCGCTACAGTCCAGCCGATTGTACTGGCATTGTGAAGCGGACCGTTGAAGGCCAGCCCGACGAGAAGCACATCAGCACATCGTTTGTGGAGCGCCAGAACCTCACCATGCGGATGCAGATGCGCCGCTTTACGCGGCTGACGAATGGGTTTTCAAAGAAGATCGAGAACCACATGCACATGGTCGCGCTCTACACCGTTTGGTATAATTTCATTCGCATCCACAAAACGCTTCGCGTCACGCCGGCCATGGAGGCGAGCTTAAGCGAGACGATATGGGACATGGAAGACTTGGTGCGTATCATGGACGAACGCGCACCGAAGCCGGGTCGGCCTAAGACTTACAACAAAATTTCAAAATGATGCACTACCCCTTGGTTCATTCCTTGCCTATCCGGTTTACACCCACACCCACTAGGGCTAGAATGGGCGCAACCCGGATATAGGGGAGCGCGCCATGGATGTTCTCGACCGCGCCGATCTCCCATTCCCGCATTCGCTACCCGAGTTCCAGCGACTTTTCCCCGATGATGCGGCCTGCGCCGCCTACCTGGAGAAAGCCCGCTGGGGAGACGGCTTTGCCTGCCCGCACTGCGGCACGGCGGGAGAGCCGTTCCACTTTGAAAACCGCCCTGGCGTCCTGCGCTGCCGCAAGTGCCGCCAGAACACCGGGCTGACGGTGGGAACAGTGATGGAGCGTAGCCACACTCCGCTGAACGTCTGGTTCTGGGCCGCTTATCTGGTCGCCAGTCAGACGCCCGGCATGTCCGCCGTGCAGTTTCAGCGGCAACTTGGTCTTTCGCGCTACGAGACGGCCTTTCAAATTCTCCACAAGCTCCGCTCGGGCATGGTGCGGCCCAACCAAGACAGGATCGGTGGACAGCCCAAGAACCATGTTGAGGTGGACGAAACCTGGGTTGGCGGGCGAACGCGTGGGGAAGGCCGTGGTGTTCATCACAAGGTTCCCGTCTCCTGTGCCATCGAGGTGCGTCATCGAAAGCCGGACACCAAGCTCGACAACCGGAAAGACGGACGCTATGCCGGACGCGTTCGGCTCGCCGTCGTGCTCGACCGTAGCGCCGAGTCGCTCTGTGGGTTCGTCGAGAGCACCGTCGCGCCGCGATCGCTGATCGTTACTGACGATTGGAGCGGCTATGCTGGCCTCGGTAAGCGCGGCTATGAGCACTTCGCTGTTGCCGAGTGTGGTGATCCAGAGGTTGCCGAGCAATACCTGCCGATCATCCATCTGGTTTTCGCCAACCTGAAGACGTGGCTGATCGGTATCCACCACGGCGTTAGCCACCAGCACCTACAAGCCTACCTCAACGAGTTCACCTTCCGCTTCAACAGGCGGTTCTACCCGTTCAACGCCTTCCGCTCATTGCTCGGCATCGCGGGCGACACCTCTGCTCCAACCTATGCCGAGCTTTACTCGGGAGAGTGGCGGCACCCTACATGTAGCGGTCATGGGCGTTAACCGGATAGGCAAGGTTCATTCCTTCGCCAAGTACGCCGCCAGCGTTTACAACAACCTAGTCATCATCGACACGGAAGGCGATGTCCACGTTCTCGGGACGGACCTTGGCGCGGGCACCTTTGACGCGTGGGACGACGCCCGGCTACTTCGAGATATCGAGACTTTCCGCGACGAGGAGACGCCTGAAGACGGTGAGCGAGCCTCCAACGATTACCAGCGTGCTCCAGGAATAAGAGGGCAACGTTTGGTGCCGTCTCGCTACGACGCTAGTCGGTACACACCAGACGATCTACGGCGTGCCAAGGTGATCGGGGCGCGCATCCCTGACGATGAGTACGACGCTGCGGGCGTCAATCGCCTGATGATAAACGACAGTGCGGTCATTCGGATTCTGCGGGGCAACGCCTGGCAAGTCCACGAGATGCTGGACGCCCTGTTTCAGTACCTCGAAGAGACGGGTCCCGGGGTGCGCGCTAAGTTACGCGCCAAGTTTGTTGACCGCGGACTGCCGACTCAAATCCTCGATTGGCAGGCCTCGATATGACGTTGGGCCGCATGAACAGGTGGGCTAGCGCCAAATGAAAACGATCACCTTCGACCTCGCGCACGCGCGATCCGTACTGCCGGAGTTCGCGAAGGAAATTGGCGAAGATGGAACAAAGCTGCGTGCCGCGGTCTTCGACAACCTGCTGGCGCCGCTCCAGGCCAAGGGAGCGAGCATCGCCGAGCTCGAGCGCTACCTCGCCATCGCGACCGCGATCCGTACCGCCAGGGAACAGGCCGCGGATTCGCTTACCCTGGAGGACGAGCTCTACCGAACCGTACGGGCGGCATTCGAGGCATACAGTCAGTGGGCGCCGCCTTTCGCCCAGCTCGTCCTCTACATCCGCGACCGCCTCGTCGCCGCCGAAGACGTGACGAGCCCCGCCTAGAAAAGGACACGAGCATGCGCCCTTTTGCCTGATGGCCGCCGCGGCGGCCTTTTTTGTTGCCGGGCACGCCGAGGCGGCGTGCCGGCCGCGCCATTACGAGATGCTCTACCCCGTGGTGCGGGTGGAAAGCGGCGGCTCAGGCACCGTCATCTATTCGGCCGCCCGCGAGCCCGGCTCGTTCGAGACCTACGTGCTGACCAACCACCACGTCGTCGCCGCCGCCATCAAGGTGAGCGAGGAGTGGGAGCCCGAGGCCGGCAAGAAGGTCGAGCGCGAGAGCCGCGAGCCCGTCGTCGTCGCCTGGTTCCAGTACAACGATTGCTCGCGTTCGGTCGGCCAGCTCAGCAAGCGCGCCCGCATCGTCGCCTACGACCGCCCCGCCGACCTCGCCCTCATTCGCATCGACGATCAGGAGACGTCGGTGCCCTACGTCGCGCGGGTCATGCCGGTCGGCGACCGGATGCAGCTGATGGACGAGGTGTGGGCCGTCGGCGCCGGGCTCGGCGTGCCGCCGTTCGCGACCCGCGGCGAGCTCGCCCACATGGAAACTCAGATCGACGGCCAGCCCTAT
The DNA here is from genome assembly GCA_965261735.1 of Alphaproteobacteria bacterium. Classification (GTDB taxonomy): domain Bacteria; phylum Pseudomonadota; class Alphaproteobacteria; order SHVV01; family SHVV01. The sequence continues at coordinate 893,859 of OZ253470.1, read as the reverse complement.
ATGATGAGCACGGCGCCGATCATCTGGGGTAACTCGGGCGGCGCGCTGTTCCGCCGCTCCGAGGAGCGCGGGCGCTACGAGCTCGTCGGCGTGCTCTCGCGCGTAACGGGCAACGGGTTCATCGTGATCCCGCACATGGCGTGGTCGATCCCGATCGCGACCGTGCGCCGCTTCCTCGAGGAAAGCGGCCACGGCTTCATCCTCGGCGGGGTGAAGCGCGATGATCCGAGCGCCACGCACCCGCCCGATTCGGAAGCCGAGCCCAACGTGGGCGGCGACCCGCGCGGCGGCGGAGCGAGGGTGTCGTGAAGGAGGAGGTGCTCGCCCGGCTGCTCGATGAGGCGGCGGAAAAAGGGGCGCGCCGGGCGCTCAAGGCGGTCGGCCTGCACGATGAGGAGGCCGGCCGCGACATCCACGAGCTGCGCGACCTACTCGATGCCTGGCGCGAGGTCCGGCGCACCGTGCGCACCGCCCTCATCCGAGCTTTCGCCATGGCCCTGCTCGGCGGCCTCGCCGCCTGGGCCGGCATCAAGTGGAAATGGTTCGGCGAATAGGCGCGCCGTCCGCTCGCCGATCCCCCGCATTCGCGACCAAAGGAGCTTCAACCATGGCCCTCCCCGCCCTCATCGGCGCGCTCGCGCCCGTCCTCGGCAAGGTGCTCGACCGCATCCTCCCCGATCCCGCGGCACGGGCGAACGCCGAAGCCGAGATGCAGGCGGCGATCCTCGAGCACGCGGCGACGCTGGAACAGGCCGCGGCCTCGATCATCCGCGCCGAAGCCGGTGGCGATTCGTGGCTGCAGCGCAACTGGCGCCCCATCCTCATGCTCACCATCGTCGCCATCGTCGCCAACAATTATCTATTAGCCCCTTACCTGCGCGCCCTGTTCGGCACCGGCCTGGAACTCGAGCTGCCCGAACGCCTGTGGGACCTGATGACCCTCGGCGTCGGCGGCTACGTGATCGGCCGCTCGGCCGAGAAGGGCGTCAAGGCGTGGCGTGGGACCTAGTCGAGTCCTCTGAAAGCGACGCCTGGGGCACCACTCCCCACGACACCCCCTCTATAACCTCGTCACCTCGTCGGGCTCCTCATTGAGCTCGGCGCGGCAAAAGGCGGCGGCCGCCGCTTCGGCGGCCTCGGCGCTCGCGTGGGCATCGCCTTGCGCGATGCGCGCGCCGTCGCGCCACAGCGACCACAGATAGGTGGCCTGCCCACCCCTGCTCCAGCGATCGATGATGACCTCGATCATGGGCACCCCCTTCCCCCTGATACCATACTTCCACCGTGAGACGCCGCCACGAGACCGGCCAACGCACCTGTGCTAAACTCCGCCCACCGGACGGCGTCCCGTCAGCGGATGGCCGGCAGCTACAACCGTAGGGAGGAGTGTTATGCACAGGTTCGTTGGTCATGCGGCGCGGCGTTTTGCCACGGCCGCGCTCGTCGTGGCGCTGGGAGTCGGCGCCTTTTCGCAGGCCGCCAAGGCCGACCTCAAGATGCGGCTCGAGTGGACGCCCATCCTCATCCATTCCTGGTATTTCCTCGCCGAGGAAAAGGGCTGGTACGCCGAGGAGGGGGTGAAGGTCACGTTCGAGTCGGGCGCGGGCTCGGTTAACACGACCCAGATCGTCGCCGCCGGCAGCCACGATATCGGCCAGGCGAGCCACAGCGCGATGTCGGTGGGCCGGGCCAAGACCGGTTTGCCCGTCAAGGCCATCGCGAGCCTGATCCGCAAGAACGAGATGGGCATCCTGGTGCCCAAGGGCTCGGGCTGGAAGAGCCCCAAGGATCTCGTCGACAACAAGGTCAAGATCGTCACATCGCCCGGCGGCTTCGACGTTCCCTTCTTCGAGGCCTGGTTCCGGCTCGCCGGCACGGATGTGAAGAAGGCGACCTTCCTCAACGTCTCGGTCGCGCTCAAGGGCTCGAGCTACATCAACAAGCAGGGCGACGCGGTCAGCACCTCGCCGGCCTTCTTCAACGCCATCTTCACGCGGGCGCGGCCCTCGGACATCTTCATGATGGCCGACGTCGGGCTCGACATCCCCGGCACCGGCATCATCGCCAACGAAACCGCCATCCGCGAGAAGAAGCGCGAAATCAAGGGCTTCCTCAAAGCGACCATGCGCGCCTTCGACTACATCATCACCGGCAAGAAATACGACGAGGCGTATGACGCACTGATGGCCCAGCGGCCCGACTCGGCCAACAAGCGCGACATCGTGCTCGACCAGTTCAAGGACCACGAGCGGCTATGGCTGACCGACGCCACGCTGGGCAAGCCGTGGGGTTACATGGCGCCCGAGGACTGGGTCAAGGCGCTCCGCATCATGACCGAGGCCAAGGTCATCCCGGCCGGCATGAATCCGGAGGACTTCTACACCAACGAGCTGGTTCCCGGCAGCGTCACCAACTGACGCGCGCGGAGTCGAACAGGCGCGGCGGGGTATTCCGCCGCGCTTTTTTCGTCGCCGGGCTCTAGAGGCGCGATCGGTACAGCGGCCCGCCGGGGCGCTCCTCCGCTAGTGGTGGTCGGCGCCGCTTTCTCCGCCGCCACCGCCGCCGCCGGAACCACCGCCACCATTCCCGCCACCGCCGGAACCGCCACCGCCTTTCCCGCCGCCGCCCGAGCCGCCGCTTCCGGAGCCGTTGGAGCCACTGCTCCCGCCGCTGCCGGAACTCGCGCTTCCGCTGCCACCAGAGCCACTGCTTCCGCCACCGCCGGAGCCCCCGCCGGAATTCCCGCTCCCGCCGCCAGAACTCGCGCTTCCGCCGCCCCCGCCGCCGGAGCCCCCGCTCTCGCCGCCGGAGGCCCCACCATTACCGTTGTCGGTGCCGCCGCCACCGCCACCGCCACCGGAGCCTTCACCGCCGCCGTTGCCACCACCACCACCACCGTCGCCGCCGCGGTCGCTTGAACTGCCGGAGCCGCTATCGTCACCACCCGCGCGATCGGAATCACGGCCGCGGGAACCCTGTTGACCGCTCGTCGAGTGGGTGCTGGCTTGCTCCTCGCTCAACCGCGCCTGTCGGCCGGTGGATACGCCGCTGGCGGCGCCGCGCGCGGATCGTATCGTGTCGCTGAGCGACGCTATTTGCAGCTCCAGCCGTGAGGTGTTCGGACCAGGCCGACCCTTTAGTCCCGGATCCGGGTTAGGCTTCGCCCGTCCCAGCGTCGGCTGACCGGTGATCGCCGAGATTGCAACGCTGTCACCGGGCTTGGCGCGTGCGACGACGCCGACCGGCGCGTGCTCGTGGACGCCATCATTCACGGAGATCTCGACCTCGCCCTCGAGGACCGAAACCGTCGTGCCACCGTCTTCTGTGACGACGACCCCGAAATCGGTGCCGCGGATACCCATGGTGGCCGTCGGCGTGACGAACTTATAGCCGGATTTCTGCATGTGGCCGGAAACGACGCGGAAGGCGCCCCTGACCATGTGCACCAGCATCTGGCCGCGGCGGCTGCTTGGGTCGTAGACGAAACGGTCGAGAACAACCCGGCTCGCCGACCCGAGCCGCAGGTCGGTGCCGTCGAGGAAAAGCACATGCAACGCCCCGCCGCGGCCGGTCTCGATAATCTCGCGCGCGAACACCTGCTCGGAAATGCGCAACTCGCGGCGCCGGCCCTCGCCCGCGCTGCCGTAGGCGCTCGGATTGATCATCGCCACCGCGCCAATCCGCGTGTCGGCTTCCGTCGATCCCGAGGACTGGGCGTTCGCCGGGCCCGCCCAGAGCATCCAGCCCACAAGGACCAGTCCCACCAGAATTCGCATCGCTTATCCTCCCGCCCAACCAGCGCGCTAGTTGAGCGAGCGCGATCTGCGTTTTTGGTGCGGTGCGAATTACTTAATAATTCGTTAGAATATCCTTTGTTATTCCGTCACGGCCCTCCTATATTCCTTGCCTATCCGGTTAACGCCCATGACCGCTACATGTAGGGTGCCACCACTCTCCCGAGTAAAGCTCGGCATAGGTTGGAGCAGAGGTGTCGCCCGCGATGCCGAGCAATGAGCGGAAGGCGTTGAACGGGTAGAACCGCCTGTTGAAGCGGAAGGTGAACTCGTTGAGGTAGGCTTGTAGGTGCTGGTGGCTAACGCCGTGGTGGATACCGATCAGCCACGTCTTCAGGTTGGCGAAAACCAGATGGATGATCGGCAGGTATTGCTCGGCAACCTCTGGATCACCACACTCGGCAACAGCGAAGTGCTCATAGCCGCGCTTACCGAGGCCAGCATAGTCGCTCCAATCGTCAGTAACGATCAGCGATCCCGGCGCGACGGTGCTCTCGACGAACCCACAGAGCGACTCGGCGCTACGGTCGAGCACGACGGCGAGCCGAACGCGTCCGGCATAGCGTCCGTCTTTCCGGTTGTCGAGCTTGGTGCCCGGCTTTCGATGACGCACCTCGATGGCACAGGAGACGGGAACCTTGTGGTGAACACCACGGCCTTCCTCACGCGTTCGCCCGCCAACCCAGGTTTCGTCCATCTCAACATGGTTCTTGGGCTGTCCACCGATCCTGTCTTGGTTGGGCCGCACCATGCCCGAGCGGAGCTTGTGGAGAATTTGAAAGGCCGTCTCGTAGCGCGAAAGACCAAGTTGCCGCTGAAACTGCACGGCGGACATGCCGGGCGTCTGACTGGCGACCAGATAAGCGGCCCAGAACCAGACGTTCAGCGGAGTGTGGCTACGCTCCATCACTGTTCCCACCGTCAGCCCGGTGTTCTGGCGGCACTTGCGGCAGCGCAGGACGCCAGGGCGGTTTTCAAAGTGGAACGGCTCTCCCGCCGTGCCGCAGTGCGGGCAGGCAAAGCCGTCTCCCCAGCGGGCTTTCTCCAGGTAGGCGGCGCAGGCCGCATCATCGGGGAAAAGTCGCTGGAACTCGGGTAGCGAATGCGGGAATGGGAGATCGGCGCGGTCGAGAACATCCATGGCGCGCTCCCCTATATCCGGGTTGCGCCCATTCTAGCCCTAGTGGGTGTGGGTGTAAACCGGATAGGCAAGCTATATTCGCCATCCGTATCCGAGTATTTGTGACGGCATCACACGGGATTCGGAACCGAGCGCTCCGGCACCGACCAAAATGTCAGGATTCCGTTCGCGACAAGACGCCGGCAGGCTGGCGGGCCGTCGCCGACCAACCGAACTTGACCGGCCCCGACCCACCAGCCTACCGGCTGGACCGGAGCGGGTCCGCTACTTCGATGTGGCGGGCTTTAGCGCTCGGCGGCGGTGTTTCTTGGGGACGTAAAACAGATGGTCCCTGTTGGCGACGGCGACGTGACAGGTGTGGCAAAACGCGACCTTGTCGGCATCGGCGCCGGCGGAGTCGCCGAACAGGCTGCCGTCGGGCATGATCATGACGTAGCGCCAGTCGGCGGTCGCCGCGCTGGCGCCGGCCGCGAGCTTTTCCAACAGGAAAAGGGCCGCACCGAAAACGCTGCCGTCGGAGGCGGCGGTAAAGCTGTCCTTGGCGAGTATCGCACCCGGTGGCATCGGACCGCCGCCGCCGTAACCCACGGCTTCGGCGCTGCCGTAGTTGTTGACGTAACGGCTACCGTGCGTGGCAGAGCGGTAGGGGGTGGCATTGTGGCGCCGCCACGCGCGATAGGCACCCGCGGCCGGCTCCGCCGCGAGCGCGTAGCCGGCCGCGAGCTCGTCGGCGATCTGATCGTAAACGGTGAGTGCCTCGGCGCCGGTGAGCTGTTTGGACCGCTCGATCTTGAAGTGGCGCTTGGGCTGGGTCGCATCGTCCTCGGCGGCCCACGCGGGCTCGCCGCCGGCCGCCCACGCCAAGGCGACGGCGACGAGGAGACGGGGGAGAGAGAGCCTAGTCATGTCCGATGCCCTCGCCGCCGGCGAGGCTGGTTTGTAAGTCCTCAACTGTAGATAGACCCGCGCGAGCCATCGCGAAAGGCGGCAGTGTACGCCCTCACGAGCATGTGATCCGACGTGAGCGGCGCGATCGGGGCCGGCCCTCATGCGGTCGCCGCCCGCCGTGTATCGCCCCGTGCCTCGCCGCTCCACTCCGGGAGCTCGAAAAAGAACGTCGATCCCTTGCCGACCTCGGTAACGAAATCGATCCGGCCGCCAAGGGCCTCGACGATGGCTTGGCAAATGTTCAACCCGAGGCCGGTACCGCCCCTGCGTCGGCTGTCGGAAGAATCGGCTTGGGCAAGATGCCCGGGCCCTTATCAGCGACGGCAACGCGAATGCGGTCCGCGCGTCGCGTGATCGCGACCGACACGGTCTCGCCGGGTGGTGAGAACTTGGCGGCGTTGGACAGCAGGTTGGTGAGCACCTGTGTCAGACGATCGCTGTCTGCTTCGAGCTCGGCGTCCGGCGCCTCGTTGGTGATCGAATAGGAGACGCCCATCTGATCGGCAAAGGCGCGATTGGCCGCGACCGCCTGTTCGACCAACGGCATCAACCTGTGAACCCGCATGTCGTACTCCATACCCCCTGACTCGATCTTCTCGATGTCGAGGATGTCGTTATTGAGCCGAACCAGGCGGTCGCAGTTGTTGCGGGCGATGTCGATCATCTCGGCCGTCCGGTCCTCGAGCCGGCCGGTGACGCCGCCCGAAACCAGGCCAAGGGCCGCGTTGATGGAGGTCAGCGGCGTCCTGAGTTCATGGCTGACCGTGGAGATGAACTAGTTCTTCATCCGCTCGACCTCCTTGCGTCCCGTGATGTCTCGTAGGAACGCGCTGACCAGCTGCTGGGATTCGAGGCCGCCGGAGGTCACCCTATATTCCCGCGTGGCGGCGAGCGCGTACTCGAAGGGGAAAGTCGATCCGTCCTTGCGCAAACCCACCGTTTCCTGTGTCACGCCCGCGCCGCCTTCGGTGCCCGCGCGCAGCCTGGCGAGCAGCCGCGTGAGCTTGGGCCGCAGCGAAGGGGGCGCGAGCATGCTCATCCGGCGCCCCACGAGATCGTTCGGGGCATGGCCGAACATTCGCCCGATCGCGGCATTGGCGGTGGCGATGCGGCCGTGCGAGTCGACGGTGACGATGCCGTCAGCTGCGGAGTCCACGATCGCCTTGATCCGCGCCTCGCTCTCGCGCAAGGCGTCCTCGGTCCTACGGCGTTCGCCAATTTCAAGTTGGAGGTCTTGGTTGGCGAGGCTGAGGTCGCGCGTGCGCTCCTCGACCAGAGTCAACACATTGCGTTCGCGCTCGAGGTTTAGCGCCAGGTAAGCCACGAGAAGCAGCGTAAAGCCCAGTCCGGCGATCAGCGCTGCCCACGGTTCCCAGTGCGCGCTGGCTTTGAGCCCCGTGGTCTCTGGCCAGGCTTCGACGACCCATCGCCGTCCGGCGAAATCTAGCGTACGTGTGTAATGAACGTCGACCTTGGGGACGGCGTCGGAGTCGCCTTCATGCGCGCCGTTATCCGCGTCGTGATGGTGCTGGACGTGCAATAGGCGTCGCCCGCCGTCGGCCGCCTCCTCGTATAGCCGCATCTGGAGCGCGACCGATCCGAGGATCGACTCGGGCTCGACCTCGATTGCCGCTCCGGCAACCATATCGCCGACGCGGATGACGCCGAGCGCGAAACCGGCGAGGTTGCGACGACGTGCCTCGACCGAACCGTGGGGTAGCCCGTTACGGTAGATGGGCGCGACCGCCAGGACGCCGTATTGGTTGCCCTTCTCCTGTACCAGCCTGATACCTAGACTAGCGCGCAATTGGTTGTTGTCGCGGGATTGTTCCAGCATCGCGAGGCGGGCCGCACTGGAGCCAAGGTCGAAACCCAGGGCCGGCTCGTTACTCTCGAGGGGCTCGACGAACAGGACCGGGTAATGGGTGGCGCGGGTCGTCGCTGGCACCATGGTTCCCTGCGATTGGCGTTCGGTGATGCGGTAATCGTGGTAGCCTTCCGCGCGGGCGGCGGCCTCGTGTGCGTCGCGTTCCGCGGCATCCACCCGAGGAACCCATTCCAGCGCCTGGATACTCGGACGGCGCGACAGTGCGGGAGCGACGAAGGATCGGAACTCGTCGCGCTCGACCTCCCGCGAACTTCCATAGAACGCGGCGATCGATCGCAGAATCTCGAGATGGGCTTCGATATTGCGGCTAACGTCGGTAACGCGATCGGCCGCTACTTGCTCGAATTGTGCCCGTATCTCGCCGACTTCCATCTTGCCGACGGCGACCTAGCCGGCACTTGATAGGATGCAGCCGATCAACGCCGCCAGGGCGACCGGAATGTAACGATGCGGGAATATCATGGCGTCAACACCGCTCCCAGGGGGGCCTCGCCGGCAGGCCCGCGCCGCAACGATTGTGCGGGCAACTGGTTGCAGTTTGCTTACCGTACCGGTGCCGGGGTGGCGCAACGGGGGAGCGGCGACCCCCCGACCCGGCTCGGGCGCTAGACCGGTGAGTGGTCCGCGCTCCCGAACGCTGGCCGTGGCGGTCGTCTGCGGGCCGCTCGCGGCGGCCTATTTCCTCAGCGAGTTCTTTCGCATCAGCCACGCCGTCATCGCGCCTGACCTGATCCGCGAGCTCGACATCTCGGTCGAGGGCCTGAGCGTGCTCGCCTCAGCGTTCTTCTTCGCCTTTGCCCTGATCCAGATCCCCGTCGGCGTGGCCTTGGACCGCTTCGGCCCGCGCCGCACCGTGCCCGGCTTCATCGCCATCGCCATCGTCGGTTCGGCGCTCTTTGCGACCGCCGAGTCCGCGGTCGGCCTCACCGTCGGCCGTGTCTTCATGGGAGCGGGTTGGGCGGTCGCCTTCATGGGCGCGCTGGTCGTGCTCGCGCGCTGGGTGCCCGGCGATCGCTACGCCACCGCCGTCTCGCTGTTTCTCGCCCTCGGGGCGGCCGGCAACCTGACGGCGACGGCGCCATTGGCGGCGATGGCCGAGGCAGTGGGCTGGCGCCCCTCGATTGGCGCCGTGACCATTGTCGCCGGGTTGGTGGCCGTTCTCGTCTACGCCCTGGTGCGCGATGCGCCCCCCGGCCACGACTACCACGTGCGTGCCCCCGAGACCCTCGCCGCCAACCTGCGCGGTGTACGCGAGGCGATCGCCACGCCACAACTCCCTTACCTTTTCGCTATGAACTCCGTCGCCTACGGCATGGTGATCACCGTGCTCGGCCTGTGGGGCGCGCCCTACCTGTACGACGTCCATGGGCTCGACGCGGTCGCCCGCGGCAACGTGCTGCTGGTCATGACGCTGGCCATGGCGGCGGGCAGCTTGGGCATCGGCCCCCTCGACCGCCTCCTCGACACCCGCAGGCGCATCGTCACCGTGGCGGCGACTGCGGCCGCGGGCGTCCACGCGATCCTCGCGCTCGTCCAAGGGCTCGCCGTGTGGCAGGCCACCGTGCTGTTCGGCGCGCTCGGGTGCCTGGGGGCGCTCGGCGTCGTCAACCTCGCCCATGCGCGGGCGATCTTTCCGGACCGTCTCGTCGGCCGCGGCATGGTGATGATGGCTCTCGCCGCGTTCGGCGGCTCGGCGCTCATGCAGCTCGCGACGGGCGTGATCATCGGCGCGTTCCCGACGATCGAGGGGCGCGTGCCGGAGGGCGCCTATCGCGCCGCCTTCGGCTTCATCTCGTGCCTGCTGATCATCGCGGTGCTCTACCATCGCCGCGCCGCCGATGCCCGGCCGAGCGAGGACGCGACGCGGTGGGCCTAGTCGTTCGCCCGAGTCAAGCGGAGGCGGGCGCGAGCGCGTAGCCCGTACCGCGCACCGTGCGGATGAGGTCCGCCTCGCCGCCCTCGTTCAGAGCCCGGCGCAGCCTGCGGACTTGGACGTCGACGGTGCGCTCCTCGACATCGGCATCGCGCCCCCACACGGCATCGAGCAGCTGGCCGCGCGAATAAACCCGGCCCGGGCTCTCGAGCAGATGGCGCAACAGGCGGAACTCCGTCGGGCCGAGCCTGACCTCGCGGCGTGCGCGCGCCACGCGGTGACGCTCGAGGTCCATGACCAAATCGCCGTGCGCCAGCGCGCTCGCACCGAGCGCCGGGCGGCTGCGGCGCAGCACGGCGCGCACCCGGGCGAGCAGCTCGCTGGGCGAGAACGGCTTGGTGATGTAGTCATCGGCGCCGGTTTCCAGCCCGCGCACGCGGTCGCGCTCCTCGGCCCGCGCCGTCACCATGAGGATCGGCACGTCGCGCGTCTCATCGCGCCGTCGCAGCCGGCGGCAGATCTCGATGCCTGAGACGCGCGGCAGCATCCAGTCGAGCAGAATGAGGTCGGGTTGCTCCTCGGCCACGGCGAGCAGCACCTGTTCGCCATCGCCCGCCTCGGCGACGCGAAAGCCCGCGCCCTCGAGGTTGTAGCGCAACATCTCGGCGAGCGCGGCCTCGTCCTCGGCGACGAGGATCAGCGGCTTCACCCCTCCGCCTCGTCGCCGGCGCGCGACCCCGGCGGCTCGAGCACAGCGGAGGCCGTGGTATCGGCCTTGGGCCGCTCTTCCGTGAGTGGTCGGCCGTGGACGAGGAAATGGATCATCTCGGCGATGTTGGTCGTGTGGTCGCCCATGCGCTCGATGTTCTTGGCGACGAAGAGCAGGTGGGTGCACGGCGTGATGTTGCGCGGATCCTCCATCATGTAGGTCAGCAGCTCGCGGAACAGGCTGTCGTAGAACTGATCGACCTCGGCGTCGCGGTGCCACACGGCGACGGCCTTGTCGGCGTCGCGCTGGATGTAGGCGTCGAGCACGTCCTTGATCATCTGCCCGACGAGCCGGCCCATGCGGGGAATCGAACGCCCCGGCGCTACCGGTGGCACCTGGCTGAGCGCGCCGACCCGCTTGGCGACGTTGGCGGCATAGTCGGCGATGCGCTCGAGCACGCCGGAAATCTTGAGCGCGGACAACACTTCGCGCAGGTCGTCGGCCATCGGCTGACGCAAGGCCAGGAGCTCGACGGCGGTCTCGTCGACCTCCCGCTCGATGGCGTCGACCTTGGCGTCCTCGGCGACCACACGGGCCGCGAGGTCGGGGTCGCGCCGGGCCATCGCGTCGAGCGCAGCGGCGAGCTGGGCCTCAGCGAAACCGCCCATTTCCACGATGCGACTGCGCAGGGCGTCGATCTCGTCGTCGAACGACTTGACGATGTGTCCGCGGTCCATGGCGCCGCCCTTACCTCGCTCGCATCAGCCGAAACGGCCTGTAATGTATCCCTTGGTACGCTCGTCCGTCGGCGCGGTGAACAGTTTTGTGGTGTCGTCCTGTTCGACGAGTTCGCCGAGATGGAAGAACGCAGCGCGCTGGGACACGCGCGCCGCCTGCTGCATCGAGTGTGTGACGATGACGATCGTGTAATTGACCTTCAGCTCGTCCATTAACTCCTCGATGCGCGCAGTCGCGATCGGGTCGAGCGCCGAGCACGGCTCGTCCATGAGAATTACGTCGGGATTGACGGCGATGGCGCGGGCGATGCACAGGCGCTGTTGCTGGCCGCCCGAGACGTTGGTGCCGGGCTCGCTCAGTCGGTCGCGAACCTCGGTCCACAGGCCCGCCTTCTCGAGGCTCGTGGCCACGATTTCGTCGAGCGCCTCGCGGCTCTCGGCGAGGCCGTGGATGCGCGGCCCGTAGGCGACGTTGTCGTAAATGGATTTCGGGAAGGGGTTGGGTTTCTGAAACACCATGCCGACGCGGGCCCTGAGCTGTACGACGTCGACCGATCCGGCATAGATGTTCTCGCCGTCCAGCGTCACCCGACCCTCGATGTGGCAGTTCGGTATGGTGTCGTTCATCCGATTGAGGCAGCGCAGGAAGGTCGACTTGCCGCAGCCCGACGGTCCGATCAACGCGATCACCTGGTTGCGGCCAATGTCCAGCGTAACGTCCACGAGTGCCTGAATGTCGCCGTAGAAGACGTTGAGCCGCTCGACCGCCATCTTGGGCGCTCCGTTGGCCGGCGTCTGGGCGGCGGTGTCGCCGTGCGATCCGATGGGCGCCATCGCCCTCACCCCTACCAGCGTCGCTCGAAGCGGCGGCGCAGCACCACCGCGAGTGCGTTCATGGCGACGAGAAAGACCAGCAGCACCAGTATCGCCGCCCATGTCTTCTCGAGAAAGCCCCGTTCGGGGCTGTCGGCCCACAGGTAGATTTGAACCGGCAGCACGGTCGCCGGGTCGGTCAGGCTGTGCGGGACGTCGACGATGAACGCGACCATGCCGATCATGAGGAGTGGTGCCGTTTCGCCGAGCGCGCGGGCGAGGCCGATGATGGTACCGGTGAGGATGCCGGGCATCGCCAGCGGCAGCACGTGGTGCGCAACCACCTGCATGGGCGAGGCGCCAATGCCCAGCGCCGCCTCGCGAATCGAAGGCGGCACCGCGAGCAGTGCCGCGCGCCCGGCGATGATGATCGTCGGCAGCGTCATCAGCGCCAGCGTCATGCCACCGACGAGGGGGGCCGAGCGCGGCAGCCCGAACACATTGAGGAACACCGCCAGCCCGAGCAGCCCGAAGACGATCGAGGGTACGGCCGCGAGATTGTTGATATTGACCTCAATGAGGGTGGTCCAGCGGTTGCGCGGCGCAAACTCCTCGAGGTAGACCGCCGCCCCTACGGCGATCGGGAATGAGATCAACAGGGTCACGAAAAGGGTCAGGAGCGAACCGGTGAGCGCCCCGCGGATGCCGGCGAGCTCGGGCTCGCGCGAGTCGCCCGCGGTGAGGAAGCGGGTGTTAAAGGAGGTTCGGATGTCGCCGCCGGCATCGAGCGAATCAACCCAGGCGAGGGCGCGGTCGTTCACGCGGCGCTCCGATTCCGGCGCGTCGCGGTCGATGCGGCCTTTCTGGAGCATGTCGATGTCGTCGTCCGCAGGCACCCAAAATTCGACCGTGGTGCCGATGAGGTCGGGGTTCGCCAGCACCGCGTCGCGGACCGCGAGGTCGGCGCCCGAGCTCACCAGGCGCGCTAGCGCCCGGCGCGGCGCGCGGCCTGATACCTCCGGGAAGCGGGCCCTCAGCGCATCGTGCACCACACGACGGTAGTTGGCGCGCGCGAGCGTTTCCGCATCGCGCGCGCCGTCGGGGTCGATGACTTCCGGGGCGAGCTCGACGGAAAGGCGGATCTCGGTTGCGAGGAACGCCGTGTAGCCGTGGACGGCGACGTTGACGAAGAGGAATGCGAGAGCGGACAGGGCCGCGAGCAGAGCGGCCAGGCCGTAGAGGCGAAAGCGCCGCTCGGCGGCGTGGCGCCGGCGCAGGCGGGCGCGCGCCGCATCCGAGCGATGATCGGAAAGGGAGGCGGCCGCGGCGGAGCCCGTGTCGGCGCGCACCGTCATGGGGCGCTCATTCGTACTTCTCGCGGTAGCGGTTGACGATCATCAGGGCGACGACATTGAGCCCGAGGGTGAGGATGAACAACGCTAGCCCAAGGGCGAATGCGGCCAGTGTCTTGGCGCTGTCGAACTCCTGGTCGCCGACGAGCAGCGTCACGATCTGCACGGTCACCGTGGTCACCGCCTCGAGCGGGTTGGCCGTGAGGCGAGCCGCGAGCCCAGCCGCCATCACCACGATCATCGTCTCGCCGATGGCGCGCGATATCGACAACAGAAAGGCGCCCATGATGCCGGGCAGCGCGGCCGGAATAATCACCTGGCGAACCGTCTCGGACCGCGTCGCGCCCAGCGCCAGCGCGCCGTCCCGCAAGGATTGCGGCACCGCATTCATCACGTCGTCAGAGAGCGACGACATGAAGGGAATGATCATGACGCCCATCACCACGCCCGTGGCGAGCGCGCTCTCCGAGGCGACGTCGAGGCCGAGGGCGCGGCCGAGGTCGCGCAGGGCGGGGGCGACCGTAAGGGCGGCCAAGGCGCCGTAGGCCACGGTCGGCACGCCGGCGAGGATTTCGATCACAGGCTTGGCGATCGCGCGCACCCGGGGTGAGGCGTACTCGACCATGTAGATCGCCGAAAACAGCCCGATCGGTACTGCCACGAGCATGGCGATGAAGGTGATCAGCAGCGTGCCCGTGAACACGGGTATCGCGCCGAAGGCGCCGGCGCTCGCCACCTGATCGGCTCGTATCGCGGTCTGGGGGCTCCAGGTCAGGCCAAACAGGAAATCGTCGAGCGGCACCAGCCGGAAGAAGCGCACGGCCTCGAAGAGGAGCGAGAGCACGATGCCGAGGGTGACGAGGACCGCGATGACCGAGCAGGCAAGGAGGGCGTAGCGCAGGATCGCCTCGACCTGATGGCGGGCCCGTAGGGCCGGCGTGATGTGGCGGCGCGCCCACACGAGCGCCGCCACGGCCATGGCCAGTGCGAGGGCGCTGATGACGCCGCCGGTCGTCCGCCGTAGGCCCGCATAGTGCCCAGCGGCCTCGCGCACGGCGGTGTCCACCGCTCCCGCCACCACCTGCCCGGCGGCCAAAGCTTTGATCTCGCCCATCAGCAGGGCCAGGCGCTCCGGTGGTAACTCGGCGAGCGCCGGGGGCAGGCCGGCGAGAACGAGCCAGTCGATGAGGCGCGGCCCGGCGATGAGCCACAGCGCGAGAACCGCGAAGCTCGGTAGTGCGACCCACAGCGCGAGCCAATAGCCGTAGTGGCGCGCGAGCGAGGGTAGCCGCTGGTCGAGCGCGGCGGCGGAGGCGACCGCGTGGCGCCGCCCGGCGACGTAACCGGCGCCCGCGAGGACGAGCAGCGCGGTAGCGATGGCGGCGAAGCTCATCGCCGCGGCGTCCGCTGCGCCGCGGGGGGCCGGCGCATGCGCCTACGGCTCAAGGACCAGCGGCGCCAGGCCGACCGCGGCGGCCCGCATGCGCGCCCGCTCGCCATCGGCCAGCGGGATGAGACCCTTGTCCGAGAGGTACCCGTCTTCGCCGCTCGCGCCCTCGCTGGCGAGTTCGGCGAGGAAGTCCTCGATCCCGGGAACGACCCCGACGTGGGCGCTCTTGACGTACACGTAGAGCGCCCGCGATATCGGATAGCGCCCCTCGGCGATCGCCTCGAAGGTCGGTTCGACGCCGTCGATCAGGCTACCTCGCAGGCGATCGCCGTTCTGGTCGAGGAAGCTGAAGCCGAAGATGCCGAACGCATCCCCGTTGGCGCCCAGCTTCTGCACGATCAGGTTGTCGTTCTCGCCGGCCTCGACATAAGCGCCGTCCTCGCGGATCGCGTGGGCGATCGCTTGAAAGGCCGTCTTGTCCTTTTTGGCGAGAGCGGCGAGGTCGGGGATGTGCGCGGCGCCGCCGGCCATGGCGAGCTCGACGAAGGCATCGCGGGTGCCCGACGTCGGCGGCGGCCCCAGCACCTCGATCTTCACGTCGGGCAGCGAGGGGTCGATGTCGCTCCACCTGCGGTAGGGATTGGCGATGAGCGCGCCCTCGCTGGGCACGTCCTTGGCGAGCGCGAGGAACAGCTGCGCCAGCGTCAGCGCGAGCTGTGGCGCGGTCCGGGAGTTGGCGAGGACGATGCCGTCGAAGCCGATTTGCAGCTCGGTGATCGCATCGACGCCGCGCTTTGCGCAGGCCGCAACCTCGCTCCTCTTGATGCGGCGCGAGGCGTTGGCGATATCGGCATGCCGCACGCCGACGCCGCCGCAGAACAACTTGAGGCCGCCGCCAGTGCCGGTGCTCTCCACGATCGGGGTCTTGAAGCGGCTGGTCTTGCCGAACTGTTCGGCGACGGCCGTGACGAAGGGATAAAGGGTTGAGGAGCCGACAATGCGGATCTGGTCACGGGCCGCCGCGGGGCCGGCGAGGAGGGCCGCGAACAGAGCAACGAGGACGACGGTTCTTGAGTTCACGGAAATGGTCTCCCCGGGTATGGCGCCGACGGCCGACGCCAGGGCAGACTAAAGCGGGTCCGTGACTCTTTTATGACACCGCGGGCGGCGCCAAGGGGAGGACGACCGTAAAGGTGCTGCCCGCACCCTCGGCACTATCGATGACGAGCTCGCCGCGGTGGCGGTTGAGCGAGTGCTTGACGATGGCGAGCCCGAGTCCGGTGCCGCCAAGGGCGCGCGAGCGCGCGGCGTCGACCCGGTAGAAGCGCTCGGTGAGGCGCGGCAGGTGCTTGCGGGCGATGCCCTGGCCGTGGTCGGTGACCGCGACCGCCACCGTGCCGGCCGGCGTCGGACGATCCGCCTCGCCATTGCGGCGCGTGACCCTGATGTCGACCGAGGTCCCCTCGCGGCCGTATTTCAGGGCGTTGTCGAGAAGGTTCTGAAACACCTGGGAGAGCTGGTCGGCGTCGCCCGTGACCTCGACCGGCGCCACCTCCTCGGCCAGCGTAACCGCCATGTCCCTTGCCTTGGCCTGGGGCTCCATCGCGGCGGCGAGGTCGGCGAGCAGGCGGTTGAGATCGACGCGCTGCTCGAGCGGCAGCGACTCGCTGAGCTCGATGCGCGAGAGCGACAGCAGGTCCTCGACGAGCCGGCCCATGCGCGCCGCCTGCTCGTGCATGATGGCGAGAAACCGCTCCCGCGCCTCGGCGTCGTCGCGCGCGGCGCCCTGCAAGGTCTCGACGAATCCGGTCAGGCTCGCGAGCGGGGTGCGCAGCTCGTGACTCACGTTGGCGATGAAGTCGGCGCGCATCTGCTCGGTGCGCTTGGCGAGCGTCAGATCGTAGAGCGCGAGCATGGCGGCCGCGTCGCCGCCCACGGGCCCCGCCAGCGGTAGCAGCCGGCCGATGAATTCGCGCGCCACCGTGCCCGGCAGCGTGAACTCGACGTTGGCGCCGCCGCCGCCTTCGAGGAGGGCGTCGGCGGCATCCAGGAGTGAGGGGTGGCGCAGCGCCATCGACAGGTCCTGGCCCTCGAGATCCTGTCCGAGCAAATCGCGCGCCGCCCGATTGGTGCGGGTCATGCGGCGCTCCCGGCTGATGAGAACGATCGGGTCGGGTAGCGAATCGAGCACCTCCGCGGCGGCCCGCGCCTGCGCCGCCGCCTGTTCCGCGTGCCCGGTCCACGACCTCGCCTGTCGTGCCAGCGCGACCGCGATGTCGGTGGTCTCGGGATAGCGCGTGATCGGCGCGGGCGCGTCCCCGGGCGCCTCGCGGCCGGCGAAGCGGGCGAGCCGCCAAAGCTCGGACAAGTAGGGCGCGGCGACGAGGGCGCCGCCAACGGCGATAATGACGAGGGCGGCGAGCGCCGGAACCACGCCGATAAAGTCGAACGCGACGAGGCCGGCCAGCACCACCAGTGCGGGCAGCGACATCACCGCCGCCGTCATTGCCACGCGGCGCAGTCTTGTAGCCAAGTCCGGCATCACGCGCCCCACCCCCCGAGTGGGCCTACGATAGTTCGCTTACCGGTTTAGGAAAAGGGGAGTGCGCCGCGGAACGGACCTTACGTGAAGCGGTCGTCGCGGGTGCGCCTGGCCGCTAGCCGAGCCGCCGGCGCCGTCGCATCAGGAGCCGCAACCCCGCGAGGCCTAGGCCGAACAGCGCGAGCGTGGCGGGCTCGGGGACGGGAAGGGCGGCATCGAAGCTCACCAGATTGTAGTTGCCGTGGCCCGTGCGGGTGGATTGCCCGGCCCCAAATGCCACCCGCGTAACGCTTGTCGGCATGCCGGCGAAGTTGCTCACCCGCTCGATCCCGTCCTCCGTCGTGGGATCCGCGTTACCGGTATGCGTGATGATGGGAACGGCCGCCTCCTGTAATCTCTCTGGGTTTCGGCCGCAAGGCAACTTTCCCCGGAGGTGTAAAGTTTTGTGACGCTTTCGGCGGCGTTCGACAAGGGCCTCGCGAGGACCACCGGGATCGGTCCAAGCCCCACAAGTTATGCGTTTCCCGACGGAACGGGACTGATTTCGCACCGCTCTCCGTCTAATCTTCGTCTGCGCAAGCGCTTCACGGTTCCGGTAGGGTCCGGAATAATACCGCCGCGACCGGAGGGAAGGTCAGGCGATGGCCTATGATCTGTTTTCACTCGCGGGCCAGGTGGCGCTGGTCACCGGCTCCTCGCGCGGGCTCGGGCGCGCGATTGCCGGCGCGTTGGCGCGGGCCGGCGCTCACGTGGTGCTCAACGGCCGCGACGCCGAGTCCCTACGCGCCACTGCCGAGGCCATGGCGGGCGAGGGCCTTGCGCTCTCGGCCAGGCCGTTCGACGTGGGCGATGAGGCGGCGGCGGTGGCCGCCGTCGCCGCCATCGCCGATGAGTTCGGCCGCCTCGACATCCTCGTCAACAATGCGGGCTTCGCGGTACGCCACGATTTCGCGGACTACCCGACGGCGGATTGGCGGCGCGTGATGGATATCGACCTGACGGCTTGCTTCTACCTCGCGCGCGAGGCCGTAAAGATAATGCGGGCTCAAGGGCATGGGCGCATCATCAACATGGCCTCCATCATGTCGTTCATCGCGCGCGACCAGATCGCGCCCTACGTCGCGGCCAAGCATGCCCTGGCCGGCCTCACCAAGACGCTGGCGGTCGAGTGCGGCCCGTACGGCATCACCTGCAACGCTATCGCGCCGGGCTACTTCGCCACCGACATGACGGTCGGGTTGCAGAGCGATCCCGACTTCGACGCTCTCATCCGCGGGCGCACGCCGCTGGCGCGCTGGGGCCGGCCCGAGGACCTCGAGGGCATCGCCGTCTTCCTCGCGGCGCCCGCCTCGGCCTTCATCAACGGCCAGGTCATCGTCGTCGACGGCGGCATGACGATCGCGCTGTAGCCGCGCGGCCTATCGGTTAGCGCGGCCGGTAGGCGGTGGCGTCGATTTCGATACGCATGCGAGGGAGCGCCAGCCGGCCGACGCCGAACAGGGTGCTGGCCGGTTTGTGCGCGCCAAAGAAGCGTTCGCGCACCGGGTTGATGAGCGGCCGTTCGGCCACGTCCGAGAGATAGACGGTGACCTTGGCCATGTCCTCGAAGCCCATGCCGGCCGCCGCCAGCACCGCGCCCAGGTTCTCGTGCACCTTGACGGCCTGAGCCGCGACGTCGTCGCCGCCCGCGAGGTTGAAGCTCACGTCGAACGGCCCCTGCCCCGATAGGAACAAAAGGTCGCCGCAGCGCACGCCGTCGGTGTAATGGCTCAGCGGCGGGTCCTGGATGGGGACGTTGATCTCCTCGCGCGGCGGCGCCCCGGCGCTCGGCTTGTAGGCCACCGCCTCGATTTCGATGCCAATACCGGCAGGGAGGGAATGGACGCCGAACAGCGTGCTCACCGGCATGTGGGGGCCGAAGAACTCCTTGCGCACCGGGTTGATGAGGGCGTGGTCGTCGGGGTTCGCGAGGTAGACCACGACCTTGGCCACGTCCTCGAAGTCCATGCCGGCGGCGCCGAGTACGCGCTCCATGTTGGCGAGCGTCTGGCGCGCCTGTTGGGCTATGTCGCCGGCGCCCACGAGCGCCCCGTCCGCATCGAACGGGCCCTGCCCGGAAATCCACAGGAAATCGCCCGTGCGCACGGCGTGGGCGGCGTGGCCGAAGGGTTCGTACATGCCGGCGGCGCGGACCTCCTCGCGCGGCGATCCTGCTTGCGGGCGATAAGCCACGGTCTCGATTTCCACCAACAGCCCGGGATCGACCAGGCCGCGCACCCCGAACAGCGTGCTCGCCGGCCGCGTCTCGCCGAGGAACTCGCGGCGCACCGAGTCGACACGCTCGCGCTCAGCCACGTCAGTCAGCAGGGCGCGCCAGTAAACGATATCGGCCACCGCCATGCCGCCGGCCGCGAGGATCTGCTCGATGCTGGCGCAGATGGCGCGCGTCTGGGCGGCCGCGTCGCCCGCACCGACGAGAGTGCCTTCGCCGTCGACGCTGACCGCACCGGAGAGAAGCAGGAAGTCGCCGCACTGGACGGCGTCGGTGTAATGGCTATACGGGGGAGTCAGCCCCTCGACCCGGATTTCCTTGCGTGGCGCGCCCATGTCGGCCTCCCCTCAGTGGTCGTGCGATCCTATCTTCACGCGAGTCAGGGTCAAGCGCCACACCCGGCCCGCCCTTCATCTCGCGCGATACCTGGGCCGTTGCTATGCTCGCGCCCGCGAGGAGCTAGTGGATTGATCGGAACGAAAGAGTCCGATTTGAGATTCCGTATTGTGCGGTGTCATGCGAGTCTGTGCTATGCGCACCGGCATCCATTTTACTGTCACGTCTGGCGACCGTCAGCGATTGCAAGCTATCGTCGCGGACCCGAAGAGCTCGCAGAAACATGTCTGGCGGGCGCGGATCATCCTGAAGAGCGACGAGGGGCTCGGGAACTCGTCGATCATGGCCGAGACCGGCAAGTCCAAGACCTGTGTCTGGCGCTGGCAGGAGCGGTTCATGCACGAGGGTGTCAACGGCTTGCTTCGCGACAGGTCCCGTCCGCCTGGCAAAGCGCCGATCCCGCCGGAGCGCGTCGCCGAGATCGTCCGCCTGACCCAGCAAGCGCCGCCGCACGAGGCGACCCACTGGACGCTGCGCGCGATGGCGAAGGTTGCTGGCGTCGCGGCGTCGACGGTCCAAGCGATCTGGAAGGCCCATGGCCTCAGCCCGCACCGCTGGCGGCACTTCAAGCTCTCCAATGATCCCGCCTTCGCCGAGAAGCTCACAGATATCGTCGGCTTGTATGTCGATCCGCCGGCCCATGCCGTGGTGCTGTCGGTTGATGAGAAATCACAGATCCAGGCGCTCGACCGCACCCAACCCGGCTTGCCGATGAAGAAGGGCCGCGCCGGTACGATGACCTATGATTACAAACGGCATGGCACGACGACGCTGTTCGCCGCGCTCAACGTGCTGGACGGTACGGTCATCGCACAGAACATGCAGCGCCACCGCCATCAGGAGTTCATCCGCTTCCTCAACCGCATCGAGCGCGAGGTGCCGACGGACAAGGCCGTCCACGTCATCCTCGACAACTACGCCGCGCACAAGAAGGACAAGGTCCGCGCCTGGCTCGCCCGCCATCCACGCTGGACCTTCCACTTCACGCCAACCTCGTGCTCGTGGCTCAATGCCGTCGAGGGCTTCTTCGCCAAACTAACGCGGCGCAGGGGACTATTGAGCCGGGATCATTTTTCGGTAGACGGAACATTGATCGAGGCCTGGGCGTCGATGAAGAGCTTTCGTCCCAAAGGTGAGGACGATGGCGACGGGGGATCGGGGCGCAACGCCGCGCGGGATTTTCATGGCGAGAAACGCTCGAACGCGACCCATGCAAGCACCACTGATCCGGACGCCCGGCTTTATCGCAAGGGTAATGGCCGGGAAAGCAAGCTGTGTTACATGGGCCATGCGCTGACGGAGAACCGCCATGGTCTGGCAGTCGGCGGCGGCGTGACCATTGCGTCGGGCACGGCGGAACGCGAAGCCGCCCTTGATCTGATCGACAGGCATCGCCCGGTGGAGAGTAGAGGCGGGCGGCGTCGGATCACGGTGGGCGGGGACAAGGGTTTTGACGTC
The DNA here is from genome assembly GCA_965261735.1 of Alphaproteobacteria bacterium. Taxonomy (GTDB): domain Bacteria; phylum Pseudomonadota; class Alphaproteobacteria; order SHVV01; family SHVV01. The sequence goes on along the minus strand of OZ253470.1, from coordinate 872,546 downwards.
GCGGATTTTGTCGAGGAACTGCGGCACCGCAAGGTGACCCCCCATATCGCCGTCCAGGACCACGTCACCAAGACCGGCAAGCGGCGCAAGACCAAGATAGACGGGCGCACGACGCGCCATCCCGGTTACGGCGTCAGCCAACGTTGCCGCAAGCGCATCGAGGAGGTCTTCGGCTGGGTCAAGACGAGCGCGGGATTGAGCAAGACCAAATTCCGGGGCCGCCACCGGGTCGACGCTTCGTTCACCCTGGCCTTGGCCGCCTACAACCTCGTCCGACTACCCAGACTGCTGGCGGAGGCGCCAACATGACGGGCGATGCCGGCACGCCGCTGACCGCAAAGTGGCAGATCATCGAACTGGACGAAGCCCAGGGCATCGGATCGGTCGAGATTGAAGACGGTTTCACCCTAAGACACGAAATCTCATTTCATTTCGGCGATGAATCCGAGTTCAAGGCCCGGCAATGATGACTTTTTCAGCAGCCTGCTAGGTCGCTATGTGGGAGGGAGACATGCTGGCGCAGGAGCGGGACGCGGCGCGGCTCGCCAAACTCATCGAAGTCGGTATCGCGCTGTCGGCGGAGCGCGACCACGCGCGCCTGATGGAGCGCATCCTGGTGGAGGCGCAGGCCCTGTGCGACGCCGACGGTGGCACGCTCTACCTGCGCACCGGGGACGACCGGCTGGCCTTCGAGATCGTGCGCAGCGACAGCCTCGGCATTGCCCTCGGCGGTGCAAGCGGCGAGGCCATCGCCTTTCCCGCGCTCGCGCTCTACGACGCGGCGGGCGCGCCCAACGAGCGCAACGTCGCCACCCACGCCGCGTTGCGCAAGAGGACGGTCAATATCGCCGATGCCTACACGGCCGCCGATTTCGACTTCAGTGGCACCCAGGCCTTCGACGCCCGCACCGGCTACCGCTCGACCTCCTTCCTCCCCGTGCCCCTGCAGAACTACGCGGGCGAGGTGATCGGCGTCCTGCAGCTCATCAACGCGCTCGATCGCGACACCGGCGAGGTCGTCGCCTTCGATGCCGAGGTCCAGCCCCTCGTCGAGGCGCTCGCTTCACAGGCGGCGGTGGCGCTGGACAACCAAATGCTGCTCGAGGCCCAGAAGAACCTGCTCGAATCCTTCATTCAATTGATCGCCGCGGCGATCGACGAGAAGTCGCCCTATACCGGCGGGCACTGCCAGCGTGTTCCAGTGCTAACCGAGATGCTCGCCGCGGCCGCCTGCCGGGCCACCAGCGGTCCCTTCGCGGCCTTCGATCTGTCGGAGGCGGAGTTGTACGAGCTTCATATCGCCGGGTAGCTGCACGACTGCGGCAAGGTCACGACGCCGGAATATGTCGTCGACAAGGCGACCAAGCTCGAGACCATCTACGATCGTATCGAAACGATCGGCGCCCGTTTCGAGGTCCTCGAGCGCGACGCCGAGATCAGCTACCTCGAGGCCCACGGCGAAGGTGGCGCGGATCGGGCCGGGCTCGAGGCCGCGCTTGCCGCCGAAAAGGAGAGCCTGGCCGAGGACCTCGCGTTTATCGAAAAGAGCAATATCGGTGCCGAGTTCACGGCTCCCGACGACGTCTTGCGCATCGAGCGTATCGCCACCCGGCGGTGGCGGCGCGGCGGCGACGAGGGGCCGGTCCTCACCGAGGACGAGGTCCACAACCTCAGCATCGGGCGCGGCACCCTTACCGCCGAAGAGCGCGAGGTCATCAACAACCACGTCGTGATGACCATCAAGATGCTGGAGCAGCTCCCGTTCCCGCCCCACCTACGCCGCGTGCCGGAATATGCCGGCGGCCATCACGAGCGCATGGACGGCGGCGGCTACCCGCGCGGCCTCAACGCCGATCAGATGTCGCTGCCGGCGCGCATGATGGCCATCGCCGACATCTTCGAGGCGTTGATCGCGGCCGACCGCCCCTACAAGCAAGCGAAATCGCTCAGCGAATCGCTCGCCATCCTGCACCATATGAGCGCGACCGGGCACATCGACCGCGACCTCTTTCGTCTCTTCCTCGAGGCCGGGGTCCATAAGGCCTACGCCGAGCGCTTCCTGCTCCCGGAGCAGATCGATGAGGTCGACGTGAGCGCGTACCTGGCCTGACCGGCGGCGCGGCCGACTGCGGGCGCCTAGTTGGCGGCGCGCACCACGCCAGTGTGGCGATCGATCGCGTAACGCTGAACCAGGGAATCGTCGAGCGTGACGATATCGGCGGTGGTCGTGTCCTCGTCCTTCTCCCCGACCTTGCCGAGCTTGAGACGCTGGTTGCCCCACGCCGTCAGCTGGTGGCCGAAGAAGTGGCGCGCGTCCTCAACCGTCACATGCACGTCCGGCGTCACACGTCCGGTTGTGCCCTGCCCGCCAGGCATGTTGCCGCCGCCCATCATACCGTGCCCGATGCCCTGGCCCATCATACCGTGACCCATGCCTTGGCCCATCATGCCGTGACCCATGCCCTGGCCCATCATCGGGACGCCCGATTGACCGGAGCCCGGCCCGACAACCACACCATGGGCCAGCGCCGAATGCCCGACGCCGACCCCCGGCGCGCCGGCGATTACCACTGCAGCCACCACGGCGGCAGGGAGCCCAATGAATACCGCCCGCCTCATTTCCGTATCCTCTTTCACGAAGGCAAGAAAGGAGACTAAGCGCCTGAGGTGGCGGCGCCTTAACATGGATCAGAACGGCAGCCTGGGCGCCCCGTGCATCGGGTCAGGAGGGTGCAGGCGATGTCGGTTAGGCCGCCGCGGATTGGCCGCACCGGGCGCGGTCTCAGCCGATGGTGCCGAGTGCCGGGAAGGCATCCAGCATGAGGTAGCTGAGCCGCGACAGCGAGCCCGTGAAGATGAGCGCGCCGGTGGCGACGAGCAAGCCGCCGGCGGCGATCTCGACCCGGCGCAGGTGGCGGCGAAAGCGCACGAGAAAAGCCATGAAGGGCCGCACCGCGAACGCCGCCGCGACGAAGGGGATGCCGAGACCGAGCGCGTAGGTGCCGAGCAGAGAGACGCCATAGCCGAGCGAGTCGTTGGCCGCGGCCAGCGTCAGGATCGTGGCCAGCATCGGCCCGATGCACGGCGTCCACCCAAAAGCGAAGGCGAGGCCGACGAGAAAGGCGCCGGTGAGGCCGATCGGTGCGCGCTCCGGGTTGAAGCGGAACTCGCGGTCGAGCCAGCGGATGCGCAGCAGCCCCATATAGTGAATGCCGAACAGGATGATGACCGCGCCGGCGATCTTGCTGATGATGCCAATGTTGTTGAATAGGAGCGCGTTGATGGCCGAGGCGGACGCGCCCATGGCAATGAACACGACCGAGAAGCCGAGCACGAAGGCGAACGCCGATGACACGACGCGCCGGTTCAGTGCCCGGTCCTCCACCTCCTCGTCCGTCAGCCGGTCGAGCGAGGTTCCGGCCACGAAGCAGAGATAGCCGGGGACGATCGGCAGCACGCAGGGAGACAGAAAGCTGATGGCCCCCGCCGCCGCCGCCGCGACATAGGAGATCTCGGCTACCGCCATGGCGGCCTCCAGCCCTGGGAAGTGACTGCCATTTCCGCCCAACTAAGGGCGCGCGCGCGTCGAGGCGAATCACTTTGTCGTGCGCGCGCCCTTAGTTGCGTCGCCGTGGTAGGGTGGCGGGGCGCATGCACGGGAGGTCTCATGGCCCACACGGTCGATGCCACCGGGCTCGCTTGTCCGCTCCCCGTGCTACGCGCACGCAAGGCGATCAAGAGCGTTGCGCCGGGCGAAATTCTCGAGGTTGTCGCGACCGACCCGGCCAGCGTCCCGGACTTCGCGGCCTTCTGCGAGGCCGCGGGCCATCAGCTCGTGGCTTGCGAAGAGGCGGCGGGCATCTTCAGCTTTCGCATCCGCAAGGCCGGGTAGGCCCGGCTCTCGGCGGCCACCGCTCAAGTCCTGCGGAAGGAGACAGCGGCGAGCCAGCCGCCCAGGATCGCCAGCAGCACCGCGACCACACCGTACGCTGCGGGTCGCTGGTTGGCGAAGTCGAACACCGCTCGTTCGAGGCCGACCTTGGTGATGGTCATCGGCCGCGATTGTTGGGCAATGACCTGCTCGCCGCGAATGAGATAGAAGTCGGCCGCGTAGGTACCGACCGGCGCGTTGGCTGGAATCTCGATGTTGGTGCGGAACAGGCGGTCGCCCAAGATCTCGACCTTGCCGAGCGTCCCGCTGAACAGCTGCGCCCGGCGCCGATTGCGAACCAGGGCCTCGCGATAGACTCGCAACTTCTCCGCGCTCAACGGTGTGGCGGTCTCAAGGCGCAAGTTCTCCGCGCCGATGCCGTAGTGCGCCAACAGCGCGGGTGGCGCAAAGTCGGCGAGCGGTCGCGTTGCCGCGACGGCGTAGAACCCCGGCGCGTTCGTAAACGTGACCGCGGCGCTGTTGATCCAGATGCCGAGGAAGCGGGTCTTGCGACGCACGACCTGGGGCTGCGGCGGTCCGCGCACGACCACCGCAATCTCGCCTTCGCCGGTCGATGAGCCGAACAGCACGAGCTCGGCGCCGGTGTAACTCGAGGTGATGTTGATGAGGTGCGAGGACAGGTCCGCGACCAGGGACTCGCCCTGGGCCGCGGCGGGCGTCGCCAGCAGTCCGAGCGCGGCCAGCGCGAGCCCGAGGGCAGCTGGTGACGGCGGGCGGCTACTCATCCGGTGAACAGCGGATTGACGGAGTAGGGGTCGGGCGGCGTCACGACGAGGCTGTACACGAGCCCCGCGCACACGCCGAGCACCAAGAGCGCGAGCAGGGCGCGCAACTGTTCGCCGCGCAGGCGCACGCCAACGTTGGCGCCGATCTGGGCGCCGACGACGGCGCCGACGAGCAGCAGCAGCGCCAACAGGACGTCGACCGTGTGGTTGGTGAGGGCGTGCAGGAAGGTCACGTTGGCGGTGACGAAGATGATCTGAAAGAGCGATGTACCGACGGCGACGACGGTCGGCATGCCGAGGATATAGATCATCGCCGGCACCATGATGAAGCCGCCGCCGACTCCCATGATCGCGGCCAGCACGCCGACCAGAAAGCCCATCGTCAGGGGCAGCAGGGCACTGATGTAGAGCTTGGAGCGGTGGAAGCGCATCTTGAGCGGCAGCCCGTGCGCCCAGGTGTGGATGTGAGCCTTGCGCGGCTTGGTGCGGGCCTGGCGCAGCGTGCGGATGATGCGGGTGGCGCTTTCGCTCAGCATGAGCGAGCCGACGATACCGAGAAACACGACATAGCTGAGCGCGATCAGGAGATCGACCTGGCCGATCTCGCGCACGGCCCGGAAAATGAGCGCGCCTACGGTCGAGCCCAGGATGCCGCCGAGCACCAGCACCGCGCCCATCTTCAGATCGACGTTGCCGCGCCGCCAATGCGCGATGCCGCCGGAAACCGACGCTGCGACAACCTGATTGGCTTCGGTGGCGACGGCGACGGCCGGCGTCACGCCAACGAAGATCAGCAGGGGCGTCATGAGAAAGCCGCCGCCGACGCCGAACATGCCGGAAAGGAACCCGACCCCTGCGCCCATTCCCAGCACCAGAAAGATGCTGACGGACATTTCGGCGATGGGCAGGTAGATCTGCATCAACCGGTCGTTAGCGAGGCGAAACTGAAAACGGGGTCTCGGATGTTCGTTCGCCGCGCCCCGGCAAACGCCGACTGTTAGGTCCTCGTCGGCCCGGGAGTATCACAGGCCCGAACTGTTGAAAAGGGTCAAGCGCGCTCGCAGGCCGCACTCCTTGCACCGGCGATGTCCGGCGCCCACGGATGCCGGCACTGGCCGGCAACGCGAGGGCCCGCTGAGGGCGCTCTCGCCGCGGCTCTAGTGGATTGATCGGAACGAAAGAGTCCGATTTGAGATTCCGTATTGTGCGGTGTCATGCGAGTCTGTGCTATGCGCACCGGCATCCATTTTACTGTCACGTCTGGCGACCGTCAGCGATTGCAAGCTATCGTCGCGGACCCGAAGAGCTCGCAGAAACATGTCTGGCGGGCGCGGATCATCCTGAAGAGCGACGAGGGGCTCGGGAACTCGTCGATCATGGCCGAGACCGGCAAGTCCAAGACCTGTGTCTGGCGCTGGGTTGTGTCTCGAAAGTGGTGGAAATTGGTTTTGGCGCCTCTCCGAGCGGGTTGAGTTTTGCGGCGGTCAGGCTGCGCGGTCAAGGGTTTCGTCGGCGATTAGCTGATCGAGGGTTTCCCATCCATCGACTTTGCGCATCTGGATTTGGCCGGAAGCGAGGAGTGCCCAGAGGAGCATCGGCACTGTTTCGGGACACGGCAGCACGGTCTGTGTTTTGATCCGGCGCTTGAACTCCTCGTTGAGACGCTCAATGGCGTTGGTCGTTCGGGCTGATTTCCATTGGCTCTTGGACAGGCGCGTGAAGGTAAAGAGCTTGTCGCCCGCTTCTGCGAGGCTGTCCGCGACGGCCCTGCATTTCAGCCGCCACTTGCGGACAAACGCCTTGCGGCGGGTTTCCACCTCGGAGGCAGTGTCGGCATAGATCATATCGCGGTAATCTTCGCTCAGCTCGTCATGCATGTGTTTGGGAGCATGACCCAGAAGGTTGCGGTGCTTGTGCACGGTGCAGCGTTGAACGGGAAGGTCATCGCCCCAAAGCGCCGACAGAGCCGCCTCCAGTCCCGGCGCGCCATCGACGATGACAAACCCGGGCCGTTTCAGTCCACGCGCATCAAGGTCGTCGAGGAACTGGCGCCACGCCGCCTGGCTTTCTCCGCCCATATTCCCGATCGAAAGCAAGACCTTCTGGCCATCCCGGCGCACCCCTATAGCCGCGAGAACCGAGATGTTGGTGGCCTTGCGGTCCAGTCGGGTCTTGATCACAGTGCCGTCAAGGATCAGCCGAACGATATCCTCATCCGCGAGGCCACGGCTGCACCAGGCGTCCCAATCGACCTTCACCTTGCGCCACGCCCGGCTCACAACGTCCTTGCTCACAGCACCCCGGAAGAGCCCGAACAGCGCGCGTTTCACCCGCCGCGTGTTGGTTCCGGACAGATACACCGAAGCGATCAGCGCCTCGGCCTTTCTGGTCAGCCGCTGGTAGCGCGGCAGCGCCCGCGAACGCCATTCCGACGCCCGACCGTCTTCCTCAACGATCCGCGCACGCGGCACGCTCACCCTCTCGGTCCCGAATGTCCCCGTCAGTTGCCGCTCCCGGTGCCCGTTCCGATACCCTTGCCGAAGCGCGTCCTCTCGACCGTATCGGCAGCGCCCGAGAAACTGCGCAAGTTCCTCCTCAAAAACGGCCTCGATCGTGGATCTGATGTTCTCCCGCAGCCGGTCCTCGAGCGGATCATAGCCGGCGTCATTGGCCAGTAGCGAAAGCGCGGAAGTCTCGGTAGTGTTCTTCATGGCGTGATCTCCTTGGCGGTGCTAGCCGCCGATTGGGTGGTTGTCTTGTCACCCGGAGATTACGCCATCCTCAAATTTCCACCACTTTCGAGACACAGCCTGGCGCTGGCAGGAGCGGTTCATGCACGAGGGTGTCAACGGCTTGCTTCGCGACAGGTCCCGTCCGCCTGGCAAAGCGCCGATCCCGCCGGAGCGCGTCGCCGAGATCGTCCGCCTGACCCAGCAAGCGCCGCCGCACGAGGCGACCCACTGGACGCTGCGCGCGATGGCGAAGGTTGCTGGCGTCGCGGCGTCGACGGTCCAAGCGATCTGGAAGGCCCATGGCCTCAGCCCGCACCGCTGGCGGCACTTCAAGCTCTCCAATGATCCCGCCTTCGCCGAGAAGCTCACAGATATCGTCGGCTTGTATGTCGATCCGCCGGCCCATGCCGTGGTGCTGTCGGTTGATGAGAAATCACAGATCCAGGCGCTCGACCGCACCCAACCCGGCTTGCCGATGAAGAAGGGCCGCGCCGGTACGATGACCTATGATTACAAACGGCATGGCACGACGACGCTGTTCGCCGCGCTCAACGTGCTGGACGGTACGGTCATCGCACAGAACATGCAGCGCCACCGCCATCAGGAGTTCATCCGCTTCCTCAACCGCATCGAGCGCGAGGTGCCGACGGACAAGGCCGTCCACGTCATCCTCGACAACTACGCCGCGCACAAGAAGGACAAGGTCCGCGCCTGGCTCGCCCGCCATCCACGCTGGACCTTCCACTTCACGCCAACCTCGTGCTCGTGGCTCAATGCCGTCGAGGGCTTCTTCGCCAAACTAACGCGGCGCAGGCTCAAATACGGCGTCTTCCAATCCGTCGTCGACCTTCAGGCCGCCATCAACCGATTTGTCCGCGAATACAATGACGCAAACCCAAAACCCTTCATCTGGAAAGCCGACCCCGATCATATCATCGCCGCACGAAACAGAGGGTTCCAAACGTTGGAATCAATCCACTAGAAGCGCCAGGAGGCGCCGACTGACAGGAGCGAGTTGTTGTAGGAGAAGTTGGAGAGGTTGCTGTCGACGTAGGTCCGCTGCGCCGTTCCGATCAGCGTCAGATCGCGGGCGAGCGCCACGCTGTGGACGAGCGTAAGCCGCCACTCCTTGTCGAACCGCTTGACGTTGGTGTCGACGCTGGGGTTGCCGGCGCCATAGTCGGTGACGTTGCGTGCTCCCGTGAGTGCCGTGACCCACGGGGCGGACCCGCCGAGGGGCAGTCCGACCAGCTCGCGCGGGCTGTAGGCCGCGGTCGCGCCGAGCGAGAGGCCGTACTCGCGGCTGGCCTCGAAGTTGCGGTCCGCATCCTCGTCGACGACGGTCGCCCCGAGGTTGAGCTGCACCTTCTCGCTGTACAGATAGCGGCCACGCAGGCGCACCTCGGTCTGGGGGCCGTCCTGGTCGGTTACCGTGCCCCGCCGCCCGTTGTTGCTGAAGCTCTGCTCGAGGCGCTCGGCATTGAGCTCTCCCGAGACGCTCGAGGAGAACTGGTTCGTCAGATTGATTCCGGCGCCGAACGAGCGCAGGTAGGGGACGTCTTCGAGGCGAACGATGTTGCCGACGACATAAGGTCGGTAGGTCGCGTTGGTCAGCGTGTTGGGCATCAACTTGCCGCGCGGCCCGGAATCGACCGACAGGAACAGGAGATCGAGCTGCTTCTGGTCCCGCTGCTCGGAGCCGAAGGCGATGGCGTTGGTCTCGATCACCAGGCCGCTCTGGGTCAAAAGGTCGTAAACGTGGTTCAGGGTGCCAGACAGGAAGAAGTTGCTGTCGCCTTGGTCGGTGTTCTCTTCGCCTAGAGTTGCGGCGACGCCGTTGGCGCGCACGGCGGTCGAGGTCGGGCCCGCGTTGGCGTTCGTCTGCACCCGCCAGCCGCCATAGATCGAGCCGCTCACCTGATGACGCGACAGGCGCTTGTCGACCTCGGCGAGGAACTTCTCGACGTTGGTACGAACGTCCGCCGGCGGATCGCCGTCGAGCGCGCGCAACAGATAGGTGCGCGCCAGCTGGTAGGAGCCGAGGCGGAAGTACAGCACGCCAAGCTCGAGCCGGACGCGCGGCAGGTTGGGGTTGATCAGCAGCATGCGTTCGGGCGCGCTGATCGCGGCCTCGAAATTGCCGAGCTCTACGGCCAGCTCCGCATATCGGAACGTCTTGTCGAGGTTACCTGGGTCCTTGAATATCTCCTGGAAGGCGGCCTCGTACTGCCGCTCCAGCTCCTGCAGGGTAGCTGTTGGCTGAGCGCTCGCGGGCGCGCTGACCAGCACGCCCAGCGCCACTGCCGCCGCGGCCGTAGATTATGGCCCACAACCGCACGCGCCCCATGCGGGGCCACGCGCCAGTGGGCCTTTCCGATCGATTCACCCGCACCCCCCGTTGGCGATCGTTAGACCGATCGCGATACCCCTCCCGGCGGCGCCTGCTAACGCGGCGCTCATTGGTCGTGCTTATACAGGTAAATCATCGCTTTATCTACCCCGTCTGCGCACGGCCGCCAGGCGTGCGCAGAGCGCCGCTAGGGCGCGACGTGCCCCCACCTCAGCTCACGCCCGCCTCGTCGAGCTCGCCGCGAAGGCGCCCCGACAGCGCCAGAAAGTACATGCGGAAATCGCTGTAGAGTGACCACGCGGGATAGGTGAACGTGGCGGGGCGGTTGCGCTCGACGAAGAAGTGCCCGACCCAGGCGAAGCCATAGCCGCCGACGAGGGCGCCCGCCAAATACCAGGGATCACCGCTGACCGCCAGCAGCACAAGGCATGCGATGGCGATCGTCGTGCCGACATAGTGGAGGGCGCGGGTGCGTTGCGCGCTGTGTTGGCGCAAATAGACGGGCCAGAACTCGGCGTAGCTCGCATGCGTCGCCACCGCGGCATCTCCCGCGCATTTAGATGAGCGTTGCGTTTAGGCGTGAGCGTAGAGGAGCGGGCGTGCGTCCTTCAAGTCCGATCGGGCACCAATTGACGTTGACGTAAACGTAACCTATATGAATGGGAGGCGCGAACTGGGGCCCAGCCCATGGTGGACGTACATTCCTTTCCTATCCGGTTAACGCCCATGACCGCTACATATAGGGTGCCGCCACTCTCCCGAGTAAAGCTCGGCATAAGTTGGAGCAGAGGTGTCGCCCGCGATGCCGAGCAATGAGCGGAAGGCGTTGAACGGGTAGAACCGCCTGTTGAAGCGGAAGGTGAACTCGTTGAGGTAGGCTTGTAAGTGCTGGTGGCTAACGCCGTGGTGGATACCGATCAGCCACGTCTTCAGGTTGGCGAAAACCAGATGGATGATCGGCAGGTATTGCTCGGCAACCTCTGGATCACCACACTCGGCAACAGCGAAGTGCTCATAGCCGCGCTTCCCGAGGCCAGCATAGCCGCTCCAATCGTCAGTAACGATCAGCGATCGCGGCGCGACGGTGCTCTCGACGAACCCACAGAGCGACTCGGCGCTACGGTCGAGCACGACGGCGAGCCGAACGCGTCCGGCATAGCGTCCGTCTTTCCGGTTGTCGAGCTTGGTGCCCGGCTTTCGATGACGCACCTCGATGGCACAGGAGACGGGAACCTTGTGGTGAACACCACGGCCTTCCCCACGCGTTCGCCCGCCAACCCAGGTTTCGTCCACCTCAACATGGTTCTTGGGCTGTCCACCGATCCTGTCTTGGTTGGGCCGCACCATGCCCGAGCGGAGCTTGTGGAGAATTTGAAAGGCCGTCTCGTAGCGCGAAAGACCAAGTTGCCGCTGAAACTGCACGGCGGACATGCCGGGCGTCTGACTGGCGACCAGATAAGCGGCCCAGAACCAGACGTTCAGCGGAGTGTGGCTACGCTCCATCACTGTTCCCACCGTCAGCCCGGTGTTCTGGCGGCACTTGCGGCAGCGCAGGACGCCAGGGCGGTTTTCAAAGTGGAACGGCTCTCCCGCCGTGCCGCAGTGCGGGCAGGCAAAGCCGTCTCCCCAGTGGGCTTTCTCCAGGTAGGCGGCGCAGGCCGCATCATCGGGGAAAAGTCGCTGGAACTCGGGTAGCGAATGCGGGAATGGGAGATCGGCGCGGTCGAGAACATCCATGGCGCGCTCCCCTATATCCGGGTTGCGCCCATTCTAGCCCTAGTGGGTGTGGGTGTAAACCGGATAGGCAAGGGTCATTCATTGACAAATGCGGTGAACTTGCCTGCGAGCGAGCGAGCGAAGCGAAGGGGCAGGCACGAGCTACACCATCACCGACCTCGCCTCGGAGTTTCAGGTGACGCCGCGAACCTTGCGATTCTACGAGGACAAGGGACTGCTCGCGCCGAGGCGTGCAGGCCGCGCGCGCATCTATTCGCGGCGCGACCGTGCGCGCCTCAAGCTCATCCTGCGCGGCAAGCGCCTCGGCTTCAGCCTCGCCGATATCGGCGAGATGCTCGATCTCTACGACGTCGGCGACGGCCAGGCCGAGCAGCTCCGGGTGACCCTGGCCAAGGCGCGTGCCAGGCTCGGGGAGCTTCGACAGCAGCGCGACGATATCGAGCAGGTGATAGGCGAGCTCGAGCACGGTTGCCGTACCCTGGAGGAAGTGCTGGGACACAAGAGGGCGACGATCGATGCGCTATGAGCCTGACATGCGCGGGCAGAATTTTTTCGCCCTCGATACCAACCTGCACGCGGTGCTGCGCCGGGCCGACGGCGCGGCGTTCGAGCGCTGGCGCGAGACCCTTTCGGCGTTCGGCGCCTGGGTCGGCGACGAGGTCGACGCGGAGGCTACGTACACCGACCGCCTCGGCCGGCCGACGCTCGAGAGCTACGACCGCGACGGCGAGCCGGTCAATCGAGTCCACCACAACCCGCTGTGGGAAACGGTCTCGCGCGAGGTCTACCGGCGCGGTGCGGTCGGCCTCAATTATGGTGACCAACCTGCACCCTTCCTCATTACCTTCGCCATGGGCTACCTGCTGTCGCAGGCCGACGTCTCGCTCCACTGCCCCGTGACGATGACGGGCGCGGTCGCCTTCGTCCTCGACCGGTTCGCGCCCGAGACGGTCAGGCGCCGCTACCTCGGCGAGCTCACGCGCATGGACGGCGCGGCGCAGACGGCCGGCACCTGGGCCACCGAGCTCCATGGCGGCAGCGACGTCGGCGCCAGCACCACGGTGGCGCGCGGCACTGGCGACAGTGTCCGCCTCGATGGCCTCAAATGGTTCGTCAGCAATGTGGGTGGCGACCTCGCCGCGGCCACGGCGCGGCCCGAGGGAGCGGCGGCCGGGTCTGCCGGCCTCGGCCTCTACCTGGTGCCGGCTCGCCTCGAGGACGGCTCACCCAACCGATTTCGCGTCCGCCGCCTCAAGGACAAGCTCGGCACCTGCGGCATCCCCACCGGTGAGGTCGAGCTAGCCGATACGCACGCGATCGAGATCGCGCCGCCGCCGCAGGGCTTCAAGCTGATGATGGAGGCCCTCGGGTTCAGCCGCATCCACAATGCCATGGCGTCGGCCGGCCTGCAGCGCCGCGCCTTTCTCGAGGCCATAAGCTTCGCCGCCCACCGCGTGGCCTTCGGCCGGACGATCACGGACTACCCCATGGTGCGCGACGAGCTCCTGCGGATCGTGGTCGAGCTCGAGGCCGATACCGCGCTCGCCTTTTCCGCCGCGCGCGCCTTCGATGCCGCCGCGGCTGACGAGGCCGAGCGCCCGTGGCTGCGGCTCGCGACCGCGCTCGCCAAGCACCGCACCGCCGAGCATGCCAACACCACGTGCCGCGCGGCCATCGAGATCATCGGCGGCAACGGCTATGTCGACGACAGGGTGACGCCGCGCCTGTTGCGCGACGCCCAAGTAACCACGGTGTGGGAAGGGCCGGCCAACATCCAGGCGCTCGAGGTGCTGCGCATGATCGGCGAGCGCTACCCGGGCTACGACGCCTTCAGCGAGCGTCTAGAGACCATTGTCGCGAGCGCGCCCGCCGCCGTGGGCGACGTCGCGGCGGGCGTCGAGGCCGCGCTCGCGGATTGCCGCGAGGCGGTAGCGCTGGTGCGCCGGGACGCGGCGGCCGCGGAGCGCCACGCCCGCCGGCTCATGGACCTGCTCGCCGATACTCTGGCGGCGGCCCTGCTGCTCGACGAGGCGAGCGCCGGCGAAGGCGAGGGCGATGCGCGCAAATCGCTCCTCGCGCGCCGCTTCATGGCGACGCACTTCGCGCCGCCGCCGCGCCGCGGTATCGTCGCCAACGAGGACGCCTGCCAGCGCCATTTCGAGGCCATCATCGGTTACGAGGCGGTTTCTCTCGCCGCCGCACCGCGCCGCGCCGCGGGCTAGCGGTCGCGGAAATATCCATCGCAGGGAAGGGTCTTCCATGAAAAGCGTCGTCATTGCGGGATACGCGCGCTCGCCGTTCACCTTCGCCAAGAAGGGAGCGCTGGCCAAGGTGCGCCCCGACGAAATGGCCGGGCAGGTGGTCAGGGCGCTGGTCGAGAAGACGGGCGTCGACGCCGCCGACCTAGAGGATGTGATCATGGGCTGCGCCTTCCCCGAGGCCGAGCAGGGCTTCAACGTCGCCCGTATCGCGAGCTTCCTCGCCGACCTGCCGCTCAGCGTGGCCGGGACCACGGTCAACCGCTTCTGCGGCTCCTCGATGCAATCGATTCACATGGCCGCTGGCGCGATCCAGCTCGATGCCGGTGAGGCGTTCGTCTGCGCTGGCATCGAATCGATGACCCGAGTACCGATGACGGGCTTCAATCCCGCGCCCCACCCGGGGCTCTATGAGCGCAAGCCCGACGTCTACATCGCGATGGGCGAGACGGCCGAAAACCTGGCCCGCCAGTACAGCATCTCGCGCCACGAGCAGCAGGAGCTCGCTGTCGAGAGCCACGCCAAGGCCAGCGCGGCCCGCGAGACCGGCAAGCTCGCCGACGAGATCGTGCCGATCGTGGTCGGTAATCTCAGGGTCGAGGCCGACGGCGGCATTCGTCCGGACACCACTCAGGAGGTGCTCGATGGCTTGGCGCCGGCGTTCGATGCCCAGGGCACGGTCACCGCGGGCACGTCCTCGCCGTTGACCGATGGCGCCGCCGCCGTGCTCGTCTGCACCGAGGCGTACGCCGATCGCCACGGGCTCGACAAGCTCGCGCGGATCAAGAGCATCGGGGTCTACGGCTGCGCGCCCGAGACCATGGGCCTCGGCCCCGTCGGCGCCAGCGCCAAGGCTCTGGAGCGGGCGGGCCTCGCGCTCGACGACATGGACCTGATCGAGCTCAACGAGGCCTTCGCCGCGCAAGCCCTCGCGGTACTGCGCGAGTGGGAGGGCAACGGCGCGCGCTTCGACCGCGACAAGCTCAACGTCGATGGCGGCGCCATCGCGCTCGGCCACCCGCTCGGCGCGACCGGCGCGCGCATCACCGGCAAGGCGGCGGCGCTGCTCAAGCGCGAGGGCAAGCAGTACGCGCTGGCGACCCAATGCATCGGCGGCGGCCAAGGCATCGCCACGGTGCTCGAGGCCGCTTGATGGCCAAGATCGAGAAAGTCGCCGTCCTCGGCGCCGGCGTCATGGGTGCCGCGATCGCCGCCCACATCGCCAACGCCGGGGTCCCCGTCGCACTCCTCGACATCGTGCCCGAGGGAGCGGGCGAAGGCGTGGACGAGCGTAGCCCACTCGCCACGGGCGCGATCGCGCGCATGCTCAAGACCCAGCCCGCTCCGTTCATGGAGACCCGCGCGGCGAAGCTCGTCACCCCCGGCAACCTCGAGGACGACCTCGCTCTGCTCGCGGATGCCGACTGGATTTGCGAAGCAGTGGTCGAGGATGTTGCCGTCAAGCACGACGTCTACCGCCGCCTCGACGCCGTCCGCAAGGCGGGCTCGATCGTGTCCTCCAACACCTCGACCATCCCGCTCGCCAAGCTCGTCGCCGGGCTCCCGGCCCGCTTCGCCCGCGATTTCGCGATCACCCATTTCTTCAATCCGCCGCGCTACATGCGCCTGCTCGAGGTCGTCGGCGGGCCGCGCACCAGGCGCGGCGCCTTGAGCGCGCTCCGCGCCTTCGCCGATACCGCCCTCGGCAAGGAAGTCGTGCGCTGCAACGACACGCCCGGCTTTATCGCCAATCGCATCGGCATCTACTGGAGCACGGTGGCGATGAGCGAGGCGTTGGATCTCGGGCTCAGCGTCGAGGAGGCCGACGCCATCGTCGGCCGCCCCATGGGCGTCCCCAAGACCGGTATCTTCGGGCTCGCCGATCTCACCGGCATCGACCTCGCACCGCACGTGATGCAGAGCATGGCGGCGCTGCTCGCGCCCGACGATCCCTTCTTCGCGGTCTACGACCCGGAAGGGCGCTTGAGCCGCTTGATCGCCGGCATGATCGCCGAGGGCTACACCGGGCGTAAGGGCAGGGGCGGCTTCTACCGCCTCGCCAAGTCGAACGGAGCCCGCGTCAAGGAAGCGCGCGACCTCGAGAGCGGCGCCTACCGCCCCGCCGCCAAGCCCGATCTCGCCAGCATCGATGCGGCGAGGCACGGCCTGCGTGCGCTGGTCGAGCACGAGGATGCCGGCGGCCGCTATGCCTGGCGGGTGCTGAGCAAGACGCTCGCCTACGCAGCCAGCCTGGTGCCCGAGATCGCCGGCGATATCGTCAGCGTGGATCGAGCGATGCGGGCGGGCTACGCTTGGAAGCGCGGGCCCTTCGAGCAGATCGACGAGCTCGGCGTCGCCTGGTTCGCCGACCGGTTGGCCGCCGAGGGGCTGGCCGTGCCCGCGCTGCTGCGCATCGCCGGCGCGCGTCCGCTCTATCGTGAGCATGAGGGCGCGCAGCAATACCTCACGTTGGGCGGCGAATATGTCGACATCGCGGTCGAGGCGGGCGCCTTCCGGCTCGCCGACCTCAAGCGTGAGAGTCAGCCGATCGCCGCCAACGCCTCGGCGAGCCTGTGGGACCTCGGCGACGGCGTCGCCTGTCTCGAGTTCCATTCAAAGATGAACGCCCTCGATTCGGCGAGCATGGCGATGGTGCGCGAGGCCGCGAAGATCGACAAAAAGGGCTATCGGGCGCTGGTGATCGGCAACGATGCCGACAACTTCTCGGTCGGCGCCAATGTCGGCCTCGCCCTGTTCGCCGCCAACACCGCCATGTGGCCGCTGCTCGAGCAGAACGTGAAGGAAGGCCAGGACGTCTTCCTCGCGCTCAAATACGCGCCCTTTCCGGTGGTCGGCGCGCCCGCCGGCATGGCGCTCGGCGGCGGCTGCGAGGTGCTGCTCCATTGCGACGCGGTCCAGGCGCACGCCGAGAGCTACATCGGCCTCGTCGAGGTCGGTGTCGGCCTGATCCCGAGTTGGGGCGGCACCAAGGAGCTGATCCTGCGCAACACGGCGCGCACCGACCGGCCGGGCGGCCCGATGCCGCCGCTGATGCGCACCTTCGAGACCATCGGCCTGGCCAAGGTCTCGCGCTCGGCGGCCGAAGCGCGCGAGCTCGGCTTCCTCGTGCCCGACGACGGCATCACCATGAACCGCAACCGCGTGCTCGCCGACGCCAAGGCGCGCGCGCTCAAGCTCGCGAAGCGCTACAAGCCGCCGGCGGCGCCCGAGGTCGCGCTCCCCGGTCCGAGTGCGCGCGCCGCCTTCACCATGGCCGTCGACGGGCTGGTGAAAAGCGGCCAGGCGAGCGCGCACGACGGGATCGTCACCCGTGCGCTCGCCGAGGCCGTCTCCGGGGGCGCCACCGACGTGACGGAGACGGTGTCGGAGAAGGAGCTGTTGGCGCTCGAGCGAGATACCATTAGTAAGCTAATTAAAATGCCGGCAACCCTGGACCGTATCGAACACATGCTGGAGACCGGCAAGCCCCTGCGCAACTGAGGGCGCTGCCCGCGGCCCACAGGAGAGGCGAATCCCATGCCGACCTATCAGGCACCCCTGCGCGACTTCCGCTTCGTCCTCCACGACCTGCTGGAGGTCGAGCGCCTCGGCAACCTGCCGGGTTTCGCCGAGGCCTCGCCCGATGTGATAGAGGCCGTCCTCGAGCAGGCAGCGAAGCTGTGCGAGCAGGAGCTCGCGCCCCTCAACCAGCCGGGCGATGTGGAGGGCTGCCATTTCGAGGGCGGTGACGTCACCACCCCGGCCGGCTTCAAGGAGGCCTACCGCACGTTCGCCGAAGGGGGCTGGAACGGCCTCGCCGCCGATCCCGACTATGGCGGCCAGGGCCTGCCGCAGGTCGTCGCCACGTGCTTCGCCGAAATGATCGGTTCCGCCAACCTCTCCTTCAGCACCTATCCGGGCCTTGCCGCGGGCGCCGCGCACGCCATCGACATGTACGGCACCGACGCCCAGAAGGCGACTTATCTGCCCAAGCTGCTGTCCGGAGACTGGGGCGGCACCATGAACCTCACCGAGGCCCACTGCGGCACCGACCTCGGCCTCATCCGCACTCGCGCCGAGCCCGAGGCCGACGGCAGCTATCGAATCACCGGCACCAAGATCTTCATCTCCGCCGGCGAGCACGACCTCACCGAGAACATCGTCCACCTCGTGCTCGCGCGCATTGCCGGCGCGCCCGAGGGCGTGCGCGGCATCAGCCTGTTCATCGTGCCCAAGTTCCTGGCCGGCGAGGATGGGGTCTTGGGCGCGCGCAATGCCGTCTCGTGCGGCGCCATCGAGCACAAGATGGGCATCCAGGCCTCGGCCACCTGCGTCATGAACTACGACGGCGCCACCGGCTTCCTGCTCGGCGAGCCCCACAAGGGCATGCGGGCGATGTTCGCGATGATGAACCCGGCGCGCCTGTCCGTCGGCCTGCAGGGGCTCTCGCTCGCCGAGGTCGCCTACCAGAACGCCGCCGCCTACGCCAAGGAGCGCCTCCAGGGGCGCGCGCCCGCGGGCGCCAAGGCGCCGGAGCGCGCCGCCGACCCGATCATCGTTCATGCCGACGTGCGCCGCATGTTGCTTTCGATGCGCGCTTTTGCGGAGGGTGCTCGGGCCCTCGCCCTATGGACCGCGCTCCATATCGATCTCGCGGGCCGGCACCCGGACGAGCGCACGCGCCGCGACGCCGACGAGCTCGTCTCGCTGCTGACCCCGGTCATCAAGGCCTACTTCACCGACGCCGGCTTCGAGGCGACGAACCTCGGCCTGCAGTGCCTGGGCGGCCACGGCTACATCCGCGAATGGGGGATGGAGCAGTTCGTGCGCGATGCCCGTATCGGCCAGGTCTACGAGGGCGCCAACGGCATCCAGGCGCTCGATCTCGTCGGGCGCAAGCTGCCCGCCCACATGGGCCGCTCGTTGCGCCAGTTCTTCCACCCCGTCGACCGCTTCATTCAGGAGAACGGAGGCGATGCGGCGCTCGCGCCCTACGTCATGCCGCTCGCCAAGTCGTTCGCCCGCCTGCAGCAGGCGACGGCATGGATCGCCGAACAGGGCCTCAAGGAGCCGGAGCAGGGCGCGGCCGCGGCGAGCGACTATTTGCGCCTGTTCGGGCTCGTCGCCGTGGCCTGGATGTGGGCGCGCATGGCCGCCGTCGCGCACCGCAAGCTCAGCGAGAGCGCCGACGGTGACCGCGCGTTCTACGAAGCGAAGCTCGCCCGCGCGCGCTTCTTCATGGAGCGCACCCTGCCCGAGACCTCGTCGCTGTTGTCGAAACTCACGTCGGGCAAGGACAACCTGATGGCCCTCGACGCAGCCGCGTTCTGAGGCGCGGCGGCCGGTCCACCCATGAGCCGAAACGCAAACAAATGGTGGCCGCTGGCCCTCGCAGCCTTGGAGGCGGGCCTCCTGTCGGCGGATGCGGCCGCCGCTGGGCCGACCGTGCGCATCACCGAGATGCCGCAGGTCTCTCAGCCGCCGCCCTTCTCGAAGGGCCGGACCGTGGTCGTGCCGCGTACGCGCATCGAGATCGACGAGGCTGGGGCCGCCTATCCCGGCCCGCGCCGGCGCGCGCTCAGGAATGCGCTCAACCTTATCGGCATCGGCACCCCGGATCTCCTCGTGCTAGCGCGCCACTATCGCGACACCGCTCGCGCTAGCGACGCGAGCCGGCTGTTCGTGCGGGCGCTGGCCGCGATGGAAGCGACCCTCGGGCCCGACCACGCCAAGGTCGCGGCCGCGCTGGACGAGTACGCCGCGCTGTTGCGGGTTGCGCGGAGCGAGGCGCGGGCGAGGGAGCTCGAGGCGCGCGCCGGCGCGATTCGCGCGCGGCACGCCGAGCAGAACCAGGCGAACTGAACGAGGCGGACGGTGTCGGTGCGTCCGCGTGCCATCAACCGAGAGGGATCCCATGGCGAACGCTAAGCGCGACAAGCCGCTGGCCGGTATCCGGGTGATCGACCTGTCGCGGCTGTTGCCGGGTGCGCTTTGTACCACGCACCTCGCCGACATGGGCGCCGACGTGATCAAGGTCGAGGACACCGGGGTCGGCGACTACTCGCGCTGGATCGAGCCCAAGAAGACGTTGCACTCCGCCTTCTACCTCACGGTCGGGCGCAACAAGCGGGCGATTAAGCTCGACCTCAAGAAGCCCGCTGGCAAGGAGGTGTTCCTGGCGCTCGCCAAGGGCGCCGACGTGATCTTCGAGAGCTTCCGGCCGGGCGTCGTCGACCGGCTCGGCATCGGCTACGAGGCGATCAAGGCGCTCAATGCGCGCATCGTCTACTGCGCGCTCTCCGGCTACGGCCAGGACGGGCCCTACCGACTACGCGCCGGCCACGACGTCAACTACTGCGCCTACGCGGGCGTCGCCGACCAGATCGGCGTCAAGGGCGGGCCGCCGGCGGTGCCCAACTTCCAGATCGCCGACCTCGCGGGCGGTACGTTGAGCTGCGCGATGGGGATACTGGCCGCCCTCGTCGACGCGCAGCGCAGCGGAAGGGGGCGCTACGTCGACGTCGCCATGACCGACTGTACGCTCGCCCACGCCGTCATCACGCTGGCGCGCATCGAGGCGCTCGGGCAGACGCGCGCCCGCGGCGACGACTACATCTCAGGCGGCCTCCCGTGCTACGGCATCTACGAGACGAAGGATGCGCGCCACATGAGCCTGGGCGCGCTCGAGGACAAGTTCTGGCACGCCTTCTGCGAGGGCGTCGGGCGACCCGACCTGGCGGACAAGGGCCGAAGCTGGGACGAGGCGGGCGATGCGGTCCGGGCCGAGGTGGCGGCGATCTTCGAGGGCGAGCCGCAAGCGCACTGGATCGCCTTCGCCGAGCGCGTCGATTGCTGCCTCGCGCCGGTTCTCGACATGGCCGAGAGCTTCGAGAACGAGCAGCTCATCGCGCGCGGCATGTTCGCGGGCTACGACCACCCTACCGACGGCCCCGTGCGCCAGTTCGCCTTTCCCATCAAGTTCAGCGACTTCACCTTCACCATCGACCGCCACGCGCCGCTCCACGGTGAGCACACCGACGAGATACTCGACTCCCTCGGCTACGACGCGGCAGCCATCGTCGCGCTCAAGGCAGACGGCGTCATCTGATCCGCCGAGGAGGCCGCCATGACTATCGATGCGCTCACCCAATCGTTCCGCGAACGCGTGGGCGAGGACTCTGGCCTCGGCGCCACCGTCAAGTTCGACTTTGGCGCCGACGGCGTGATCTTCGTCGACGCAGCCTCGGTCCCCAACCGCGTGAGCAACGAGGACCGCGAGGCCGACTGCACGATCAGGATGGCGCTCGACGATTTCAACGACATGATCGCGGGCGAGCTCAACCCGACCACCGCCTTCATGATGGGTAAGCTCAAGGTCGACGGCGCCATGAGCCTCGCCCTCAAGCTCGGCGACCTGATCTAGCCGTCGCAGCAGAAAGAGCCGGAAGCCCGCGACTGAAACGCGCCCCCGCTATTCATCGCCGGCGTCATTTGTTAGTCTCGCGCCGCCGCGACGGCGGTCTAAAGGAACACTCCGAGGGAGGGAACGATGGCCGGTGAAACCACGACGAAGCAGAGCATTTC
This sequence comes from Alphaproteobacteria bacterium, assembly GCA_965261735.1. Taxonomy (GTDB): domain Bacteria; phylum Pseudomonadota; class Alphaproteobacteria; order SHVV01; family SHVV01. The sequence goes on along the minus strand of OZ253470.1, from coordinate 851,208 downwards.
CGCCGATCTCGCGACGCGGCTGATCATGGCGGCCGCCGAGAAGGCGGGCGAGATGGGCGTGCCGATGGCGATCGACGTGTGCGATGAAAGCGGCGTGCGCAAGGCGTTCCTGCGCATGGACGGCGCGGCGCTATTGGCCGTCGACGTCGCCCACAACAAGGCCAAGACGGCGGCCGGCTTCGGCATGCCGACGCATGCCTGGCACGACTTCATCAAGGACGACCCGCCGCTCGCTGCCGGCGCGCTCAACATCGAGGACCTCATCATCTTCGGCGGCGGCTATCCGGTAACAGTGGGCGGTGCCATCGTCGGTGGCCTCGGCGTCAGCGGCGGCCACTACAGCCAGGACATGGAGTGTGCCGAGGCGGCGCTCAAGATCCTCGGCTGAGCCCGAACAGGCCGCACGCTAACCCAGCGTCGCGCGGCCGTTGTCGATGACGAGGGCGGCGCGCGCGGGCACGCGGCAGCGGAAGGAGACGGTGGCGCCGTCGCGCCACATCTCGGTGCGCAGCGTCTCGCCCGGGTAGACGGGCGCGGTGAACCGTGCATCGAGGGCGGTGAGTCGCTCGGGCGCGCCCGCGCACCAGGTCTTCACGATCGCGTAGCAGGCGATGCCGTAGGTGCACAGGCCGTGCAGGATCGGCCGCTCGAACCCGGCTTCGCGCGCGAACGCGGGGTCGCTGTGGAGGCGGTTGCGATCGCCGCTCAGGCGGTAGATGAGCGCCGCCTGCGGTGGGATCCGGTGATCGACGTGCGCATCCGGCGCGGTCCCCGGCACCGCATGCGGCGGTGCGAGAGACTCCGTGGGCCCGCCAAAGCCACCGAGGCCGCGGGCGAAGGTCACGTTGACGAGCGTCGCGATCGGCTCGTCCGAGCCGCGCGCGAATATGTCCTGCGTGACCTCGATGAGCGCCGCACTATCCGGGCTCTTGTCGACGATGCCGCTCACCCGGCGCGCATCGACCACGCTGGCCTGCGCCGGCAATGGCCGGTGCAACGTCAGGCGCTGCTCGCCGTGGAGGACGTGCGTCATGGCGATGCCGGCCGCGGGCTGCCACGGCTCGCCCTGGACCAGCACCGTGGCCAGGCTCGGCAACACCAACAGGTCCGTCTCGGTGACGTAGCGCAGCTCGTCCGCATCCATCGGGTCCGAGCCGAGACCGAGGCCGAGCGCATAAAGGATCGCGTCGTCGGCGCCGTAGGTACGCTCGCGCGGGGCGAAGGCGAGGGCCTTGAGGGAGTCGTACTCGATCGCCATGGACATTACCTCGCGGACGGCAGGCGCCACACGGCCCGTGCCGAGAGCACGCCGCGCTCGCCGGTGGTCAGCCGGCCGCTCAAGAACGCGAGGCTGCGCGTCCGGCCGGTGAGTTCGCCCGCGCCCTCGATCCAGTCGCCCGGCCGGGCCGGGCTCAGAAAGTCGCAGGCGAAGCTCACGGTGGCCACCGGCGCGCGCGTCTCGAGCGCGCCCAGGAGCGTGAGCGCGAGCACGTCGTCCATGAAGCTCATCAGCATGCCGCCATGGACCGCGCCGTCGGGGTTGGTGTGCTGGGAGCCGGCGCGAAAGGCGAAGCGCGTGCCGCCGTCGGCGACGTAGAGCGGGCCGGTCAGCGCCTCGAAGCCGCCCGGCAAGTCGAGCACCGCGAAGCCGGCGGGCGGCGGCGTGGAAGGGGCTGCGGTTGCCATGGCGACGGCCGGTTGGGGAACCGGCGCGCATGGTCGTCGCCCGGCGCCCATCGGTCAAGCACGGCATCGCCCGAGCCCACACCCAAGACGCGGCGCGGGCTGCGCGCGGGTCGCGTCCCGTGTCAAGACTCGGGCGCCCGCCTTTGAAATCACGAATTTTTTCGTTGCCGCCTTGGACGTGAACGGGTCATATAGCGGGCATGAGCGACAGCGCCCAGGACGCCAGGTCGCGCGGCTGGCTCAGGCCCTTCGTCACGCCACTGCGGCCGATTTTCCGCGAAGTACTGGTGATGTCGTTCTTCGTCAACGCGCTCGCGCTCGCGGTGCCCGTCTTCACGCTGCAGGTTTACGACCGCGTGATTTTTCATTCCGGCCTCAGCACGCTGCAGGGCCTGCTGATCGGCATCTCCTTCGTCGTCCTGTTCGACCACATCCTTCGGCAGGCGCGCAGCCGGATCATGCAAAAGGCGGCGCTGCGGCTTGATGTCGGCGTCGGCCGCAAGCTGTTCGAGAAGCTGCTCGCGCTTCCCTTGCGCGACCTGGAGGCCAAGCCCAACGCCTATTGGCAGGCCCTCTTCCGCGATGTCGAAATGGTCCGCAACACGCTCTCCGGGCCCTCGGCCATGCTCGTCGCCGACCTTCCATTCGCGGTCTTGTTCGTTGCCCTGATCGTCCTCATTGCGGCCCCCATCGTGTGGGTGCTGGCCCTCATTCTCCCGACCTTCGTGCTGCTCGCATGGCGATCGGCGCGGGTGCTGAGCGAGCGCAGCTCGGCCGAGCGCAAAGTCGGCTACGGGCGCGATGCGCTCGTGCAGGAAATGGTGACTGGGCGCACCACCGTAAAGGCGCTGGCCCTGGAGGATTCGATCCGCCCGATCTGGGAGGATCGCCACGCCGACACGATCGAGCAGGCCCTCGATCGCGGCGGCTCGGCCGACAAGTACGTCAATTTCGGAGCCGGGCTCACCATGTTGAGCCAGGTGTCATTGACCGCCGTCGGGGCGCTTGCGATCATCAACCAGGACATGACGATCGGCTCGCTCATTGCCGCCAACATGCTGGTCGGCCGCGTGCTCGGGCCGTTCAACCAGCTCGTCGGCTCATGGCGCAACTACGCGCAGTTCCAGCAGGCGGTGAATCGCCTGGGCGAGGTGTTTCGAATGCCCGAGGAGCGCCAGGAGATGGCCATCGACATGGGCCGGCCCAAGGGCGAGCTCACGGTCGACCACGCGAGCTTCTCCTATGAGGATGAAGGCGCGCCGGTCGTCGACAATCTCAGGCTCAGCATCAAGCCGGGTTCGATGGTCGCCATCATGGGGGCCAACGGCAGTGGCAAGACCACGTTGGTCAAGCTGCTGCAGGGCCTCTACCAGCCGACGGACGGCCGCGTCCTGATGGACGGCGCCGATTTGACTCAGTTCACGCGCCGCAATCTCGCGTCCTGGATCGGTTACGTGCCGCAGGAGGTATTCCTTTTCACAGGCTCGATTCGCGACAACATCGCCAAGGGCCACCCCGATGCCAGCGACGACGAGATTACCGAAGCAGCGCGGCGCGCCGGGCTCCACGAGCACGTGATCGAGCTGCCCGATGGCTACGGAACCGACATCGGCGAGGCCGGACGCCGGCTCCCCGGCGGCTTGCGCCAACGGCTGGCCATCGCCCGCGCCTTTGTCGGCGAGCCACCCGTCATCATCCTCGATGAGCCGTCGAGCAACCTCGACCGAGACGGCGAGCAGGCGTTGGCGAAGGGCTTGCGCGCGCTGGCCGCCGAGGGTCGCACTGTCATCGTCGTGTCCCACAGCGCCGCCATGTTGACGGCAAGCGATCAGATCCTGGTACTGTAGAAGGGCCGGCTAGTGCGCGCCGGTCGCCCGGAGGACGTGCTGCCGCAACTGCTCGCCACACCGGTCCGTGCGGCCAAGCCGGCGGCGGCACCCGGCGCCGGCGCCAAGGCACGGGCGGGCGCGCCCGCGGCGGCGGCGTCAACGGGCGCACCACCCAAGCCCAAGCCGGCGCCAATCGGCAACGCGGCCGCCCCGCCCGCTGCCGCCTGCCAAGCCAACGGATGCAGCGGCGGGGCCGGAGAGCGACGCGTCCGAGCCCGCGGTCACCGGGGACGCCACGGAGCCGGCCGCCGACGCGCCCGAGCCGGCCGCGGCCTCGCCTCGCCGCCCCTGAATGGGCACGCCGGCCCGCTCAAGCTGTTCCGGGAGTTGGCTCCAGTCACTCTCGGGCACGTGGATGCCGAAGTGGTCGAGGCCTCCGGCCTTTGGCTCGAAGCGCTCCTCAGTCTGGATGAAGTTCAGAACGTCACCGCCGCCAGGGGTCTGGAGAAACAGCATGCCGTCTACGGGAAACATATGCTCGAGTCCGAGGAAGCCAATGTAGAACCGCTCGGTTGCGTCGAGGTCCCTGGTCTTAAGTGCGATATGGCGAACGCCTTGCTCAGACATCGAACCCGACATTTCTCAGATAACCTCCCGCACCGGGGGAACCTGACCTCAGGTCCCCTTGGACTTCGCTGTCGCCCAAGCTAGCCGCTGTCCCCCTTGAGCGAGCGGATCTTCTGTTCGGCATCGACAAGGATGGCGCGCACGCGTTCCCTGCGTTCCGGATCGTGTGCCCGCGCTGTCGCGCGAACGGCGGTACGCATCAGACGAAAGGCCGGCTTCACGATTTCGGCTGCGCCGGGATGCATGGCATCGACCCAGCCGCCCCATTCCTCGTCCTTGGAACGTGCCCAGATCTCCTCAACGCGTGACGCCTCGTCGACCAGGAGCGCGCGGCCAGCTTCGGTTAGTTCGTAAATCCGCTTGCCGCCGTCGACCTCGCGCGAGATGACGAGCTCCTCGTCCTGCAGTTGCTGCAGGGTGGGATAGATGGTTCCCGCCGAGGGACGGTGAAGCCCGCCTGAACGCTCCTCGATCGCGGTCATCAACTCGTAACCATGGCGTGGCCCATCGGCGAGCAATGACAGTAGGGCGAGGCGTACCTCGCCACGCTCGAAGAACTTGCCCTCGAGCGACCAGGGCCCGAAGCGGTGCGCGTCCCTTGCCATATGGTGCATACGGTGGCGCCAGTGCCGGCGGTACATAGCGGTCTCCCTGTCAGTGTGACTCAAAAATATGTATCGTCCGATATGTTTGTCAAGACCTTCGGCAGACGGCGCACTATTTCGACTATCGTCGCGCCGTCGCTCCCGCCGCCACGAAAGTGCGCCGCGCCAATGATTTAATCGTCTCGATATATCTCTCCTGCGGATAGGCAAGGAACCAACGACTCGATGCCTTGGATTTTTCCGGCTCCGAAGTCGCGTTGTACTGGAAGACCTACGTGCCGAACTGGAGTTTCTGGAACCACGTTCGAACGATTTCTTCGGGAGCGTCGGCGATTTGCTATCTCGTTGCCGGTGTGTGGCTGGCCAAAGGGACGCTCGTTCCTCCGGCCGTTTTCGGCGGCGGCTAACCGTTCACGCCCGCTGCCCTAATGGCTGCTCCGCGTCGCGAGCGGCGCCATATGACCCACACCCTAGCGGCCGAGCGCGGCGGCCCGCGCTGGGTCGCGCCACCAGGTCTCGATCACGTATCCGTAGAGCGGCGTCAGCTGCGGGCGGCCGAACAGGTCCCAATAGGCGACGCGATCGCTCGTCAGGTGATAGAGCGGCACCACGTAATGTCCCCAGAGCAGCGCGCGGTCGAGCGCACGAATCCCGGCGACGAGCGAAGCGCGCTCGCGCGCCGCCGTTACGTGGGCGATCAATCCGTCGATCGCGGGATCGCTGATGCCGGCGTAGTTGCGCGTGCCCTCGCGCACCGCCGCTTCCGAGCCCCAGTAGTATGCCTGTTCGTTACCGGGCGAGAGCGTCACGCCCCAGCGGTGGATGATCATGTCGTAGTCGTAGGCCCGCCGCCGTGCCTCGTACTGGGCGGTGTCGACGGTGCGCACGCGGGCCGAAATGCCGAGGCGCTCGAGGTTGCGCACGTAGGCGAGCGCGATGCGCTCGTTGTCGGGGCGGACCAGCATGATCTCGAAGGCGAAGGCGCGGCTCGCGCCATCGCGCAGCGCACCCTCGCGCACCCGCCAGCCGGCTTCGCCGAGGAGCGCGCGCGCCGCCTTGAGGTTCTCGCGCACGTTGCCGGTGCCGTCGGTCGCGGGCGGGACGAAGGCGCGGGTGAACACCTCGTCCGCGAGCCGGCCGCGGTAGGGCGTGAGGAGGGCCTGTTCGCGCACCGACGGGGCCCCGCGCGAGGCGAGTTCCGAGTTCGCGAAGTAGCTATCGGTGCGCACATAGGCGCCGTGCAGCAGGTTCTCGTTCAGCCACTCGAAGTCGAAGGCGAAGCCGAGCGCCTCGCGCACCCGGCGGTCGGCGAACAGCGCGCGCCGGGTATTGAAGACGAACGCCCGCATGCCGGCGGGGCGGCGGTGCGGCAGGAGCTCACGCTTGACGCGTCCGTCGGCTACCGCGGGAATGCCGTAGGCGGTCGCCCAGCGCACCGCCGAGCCCTCGCGCCGCAGATCGTAGTCGCCCGAGGTAAACGCCTCCATCAGCACCGTCGAGTCGCGGTAATAGTCGTAGCGGACGCGCTCGAAGTTGTAATGGCCGCGGTTGATCGGCAGATCGCGGGCCCAGTAGTCGGTGACGCGGCGGTAGACGATGGACCGCCCGGGATCGACCGACTCGATGCGGTAGGGGCCGTTGCCGAGCGGCGGCTCGAGCGTGCTCTTGGTGAAGTCGGCCGCCGTGTAGTACGCCTTCGAGATGATCGGCATCAGCCCCATGATGAGGGGCAGCTCGCGATCGCCCTCGGGCCCGAAGACGAACTTCACGGTGCGCGGATCGGGCTGCTCGATGTGCGCGACCTTGCCGTAGAAGAGGCGGTGATTGGGGCGGCCCTGGTCCCTCAGCGTCTCGAAGGAGAACACGACGTCGTCCGCCGTGATCGGGCTGCCGTCGTGCCAGCGCGCCTCGGGGCGCAGGGTGAAAGCGACCCACGAGCGGTCGTCCGGCACCTCGACGCTCGCGGCGATCGATCCGTAGAGCGAGAACGGTTCGTCCCAGGTGCGCTTGAGCAAGCTCTCGAACACGTAGTGGCGCCCCGCGGCCGGTACCCCCTTGATGATGAAGGGATTGAGGGTGTCGAACGAGCCGGTCACTCCGAGCCTGAGCGTGCCGCCCTTGGGCGCGTCGGGGTTGGCGTAGTCGAGGTGGGCGAAGGCCGGCCCATACTTCGGGGCGCCGTGCATGGCGATGCCGTGCGCCGACTCCGCCGCCGCCGGCGACGCCAAGGCTAAGCCGGCGGCGAGGGCGAGAACTGCGCCCAGCGCGGTGCCACCACCCCGGCGGGCCCGATCGCTACTCCCGGCCTTCGCCATGGCGCTCGCTTCCTCGTACCCTGCGCCGACCATCAGGCGCTCCTCGCGATACACTAAACCGGACAGCCGCGACTTGAAACCGATCCGTGGGGGATGACATGTCGGACCTTGCCACCGCGTTCGCCCTGGCGCTCGATCTTATCCTGTCGCTCGATCCCGAGCTCGCCGAGATCGTCCGCCGCTCGCTCTACGTCAGCCTGAGCGCGGTGCTCATCGCCTCGGTGCTCGGCCTGCCGCTCGGCGCCCTCATCGCGGTCTACCGGTTTCCCGGCCGCAAAGTTTTGGTCGTGCTGCTCAATGCGCTGATGGGCCTGCCGCCGGTGTTCGTCGGGCTGATCGTGTACCTCCTGCTATCGCGCGCGGGCCCGCTCGGGTTCCTCGGCATGCTGTACACGCCCGGCGCCATGATCGCGGCCCAGGCCATCCTCATCGCGCCGATCATCGCGGCCCTGTCGCACCAGATCACGCGCACGCTCTATGACGAGTACAGCGAGCAACTGCGCTCCCTCGGGGCGCGGCCGTGGGACGCGGTTTGGACCCTCATCGCGGATGCCCGGCTCAGCCTCATCACCGCGGTCATGGCGGGCTTCGGCCGGGCCAGCGCGGAGGTGGGCGCGGTGCTCATCGTCGGCGGCAACATCGCCCATTCGACCCGGGTCATGACCACCACCATCGCGCTCGAGACCAGCAAGGGCAATCTCGCGCTCGCGCTCGCGCTCGGCATCGTGCTGGTGCTGATCGCCGTCGGCGTGAACGCGGGCGCCGTGGCCTTCGGCGGCGTCTCCGCCTACGGACGCGCCTGAAGCGTGACGATCTTCCCCCTCGTCCTCGACGCGGTGTCGTACCGCTCAGGCACCCTCACGCTCATCGACGCCGTCTCGCTCGAGATCGCGGCCCGCCCCAAGACTGTGATCCTGGGACCGAACGGCGCCGGCAAGAGCCTTCTGCTGCGCCTGTGCCACGGCCTGATCGCGCCTTCGCAGGGCACGGTCCGGTGGGCGGGCGGCAACGGCGCCGACGCCCGCCGGCGCCAGGCCATGGTCTTCGAGCGGCCGGTAATGTTGCGCCGCTCGGTACGCGCCAACGTCGCCTACGGCCTCAAGCTGCAGGGCGTGCCCGCGGCGCAGCGGCCAACGCGAACCGACAAGGCGCTCGCCCGTGCCGGGCTCGAAGGGCTCGCGGCACGGCCGGCGCAGGTGCTGTCGGGCGGGGAGCGCCAGCGGCTCGCGCTCGCGCGCGCCTGGGCCACCGAGCCCGAAATCATCTTCCTCGACGAGCCGACGGCCAGCCTCGACCCCGGCGCGACCGCCCAAGTCGAGGCCATCATCGAGGAAATCCACGCCGCCGGCACCAAGATCGTCATGACCACCCACGACCTCGCCCAGGCCCGCCGCCTCGCCGATGAGATCGTGTTCATGCACGCCGGCCGCGTCACCGAGCGCGCGCCGGCGCCGAGCTTCTTCGACGGGCCGGAAAGCGCGGCCGGCGCCGCCTTTCTCGAGGGCCGGCTGCTGTGGTGAGGGCGCGCATCGCGGGCCTGGAGGCCGCGCTCGCCTGTGCGCTGGTGGCGGCGCCCGCCGGCGCAGCGGGCGCAGCGGGCGCAGCGGAGCGCGTGCTTACGCTCGCCTCGACGACCTCGACCGACAACTCCGGCTTGCTCGCCCACATCCTGCCCCGCTTCGAGGCGGCGACGGGCATCCGCGTCCGTGTCGTCGCCGTCGGCACGGGGCAGGCCCTGCGGCTCGCGCGCAACGGCGACGCCGACCTCCTGCTCGTCCATCACACCGAGTCCGAGCGCCGCTTCGTGGCCGACGGCTTCGGCCTCGAGCGCCACGACGTGATGTTCAACGACTTCGTCCTCGTCGGCCCGGCGCACGACCCGGCCCGCGTAAGCGGCTTGGCCGAGGCGCGCGCCGCCGTGCGCCGGATCGCTGAATCTAAATCGGTCTTCGTCTCGCGCGGCGACGACAGCGGCACCCACAAGGCCGAGCTCGCGCTGTGGCGCGGCGCGCGCGTCGACGTGGCGGCGGCGAGCGGGAGCTGGTATCGCGAGCTGGGCGCCGGCATGGGAGCGACGCTGAACGCGGCCGCCGCCATGGGCGCCTATACGCTCAGCGATCGCGCGACCTGGACGAGCTTCGCCAACAAGGGCGATCTCGCCATCCTCTTCGCGGGCGATCCGGCCTTGCGCAACCAGTACGGCGTCGTGCTCGTCGACCCGGCCCGCCACCCCCACCTGCACGCGGCCGCCGCCCGCGCCTTCGTCGACTGGCTCCTGTCCGCCGCCGGCCAAGCCGCGATCGCCACCTTCCGCATCGACGGCGAACAACTCTTCTTCCCCAACGCGGGCCGAGCGGGGGGTCAGCGGGCGCCCTACTCCCGCAGGCTGAGCCGCCCCTTTCCTCTCAACCGACGAGCGGTAAGTGAGGTGGCCCCGGAAAATCGGACAGGTTTTTAAGGTGTATTCCGCCGACTGAGGAGGGATACGCGATGAGTAAGAGACGCAGGTTTTCCGGGGAGCTGAAGGCGAAGATCGCGCTTGAGGCGCTTCGTGGCGACCGGACGCTTCAGGAGATCGCCTCGCAGCACCAGGTTCATCCGAACCAAGTGAGCACATGGAAGCGGCAGGCGATCGATGGTCTTGGCGAAGTGTTTTCGAACGGGGGCGAGCGCCGCCGTCGGGACCATGAGAGCGAGATCCGTGATCTTCACGCGAAGATCGGCGAGTTGACGGTGGAGCGGGATTTTTTGTCTCGAGGGTCCGGTCGATGAGCCGGGCCGAGAGGCGAACGATGGTGATACGCGCTCACCCGGCGCTGAGCTTGAGCCGTCAATGCCGTTTGCTGTCGATCGGACGCTCCTCGCTCTATTACACGCCCAAGGGCGAGAGCCCGGAGACCCTGGCGCTGATGCGGCGCATTGATGAGTTGTTCCTGAAGTATCCGTTCTACGGCGCCCGTCAGATGGTCCGTCATCTACGCCGCGAGGGCGTGCGCGTCGGTCGTCGCCGGGCCGGTCGTCTGATGCGCCTGATGGGGCTTCAGGCGATCTATCGGGCGCCGCGCACCAGCGATCCGCATCCCGAGCACCGGGTCTACCCCTATCTGCTCAGAGGCTTGACGATCGAGCGGGCGAACCATGTCTGGTGCGCCGACATCACCTACATCCCGGTGCGGCGCGGCTTTCTTTACCTGGTGGCGATCATGGACTGGGCCAACCGGCATGTGCTGGCTTGGCGTCTGTCGAACACCCTGGATGCGGGCTTCTGCACAGACGCGCTCGACGAGGCGCTGGCCCGCCATGGCACGCCGGAGATCTTCAATACCGACCAGGGCAGCCAGTTCACCGGCTTCGCCTTCACCGGGCGCTTGCGGGAGACCGGCATCCGGATCTCGATGGACGGCAGGGGCCGGTGCCTGGACAACATCTTCATTGAGCGGCTGTGGCGCTCGCTCAAATACGAGGCCGTCTATCTGCGCGAGCTCGCCGACGGCTTCGAGGCCCGGCGCGTCATCGGCGAGTGGATCGACTTCTACAACACCGAGAGGCCGCACTCGGCGCTCGGGGGGGAAACGCCGGCCGAGGCCTACCGCGGCGCCCCGCCTGTGGATATGATGGACAAGCCGCTACGCGCCTTGCCCACATCCCCACAGGCGCAACAACAACGGCAAGGAGATCGATGCAAAGGGATTCTGGCGGCATGAACGACAACTGGAATACACCTTAATCAAGCCGCCAAGCTGTCCGACAAACCGAGGCCACCTCAAAGCTCATTGGAGTTTTCGCATCCAGCACGAGGTGAGAGAGGTAGCCGGCCCCGGCGCCCGCTACAAAGCCTGCCGCCAACCGAAAAACCAATTCCATGATCGCGTTGATGGCGCCTTCCTCGACTCCTTGGCACTGCTCCGCCGCTACCGAGTGTTTGTCCGCCGCAGCCCGCAACGATTGCTGCAACGACCCCAGGTTTTGAGCGTAGAGCATCGCGAGCGAACCGCAGGGCAACACTCCATGTCCGAAGCTCCGGTGGTGTGGGTGGAGAGGGGGATCAATGATGTCAGGCAGCCTGCTCGCCGCCCAACCGCCAAGGGCGCCGCCGATTGCTTCGACGAGCCTTGCTAACTGATCCTGGTCCTTCGCGCGCACAAGGGCAAATACACCGCCACACGTAATACCGACCACATCATGGACACGACGTTAGCCATCTCCTACCTCCGAACGAGCACATATTGTGAGAACATTTCAGGAAAAATACCACATGTGTCGAGGTGTGAAAATTTCATGATAGAATGGTTCCGGTAGATAGAATGGCCCAGTAGATAGAATAGGTGCGGTACATAGGGCGGCCCGGGCAGGCTGAGCTAACGGCGGGCTCTCGTTGAGGCATATGGGTCGGCTACACGATGCGCAAGGGGAATATGGCACCTCATGAAACGTCCGAAATAGCGTTCCTAGGTTTGTGTGAACGCGCAGCCTATGTGCGGGATGGAAAGGGTGCGAGTCTCGCATGGCAGTGATGTCTGCGGCTTGGTTCGTTGAGTTCAGGCAGCGATTGCCATGGCTGCTGCACGTGGACTGATGTTGTCGTTGGCCGGTGTGTCGGTTGCGCTGATCAGGGCCTTCCATGCGCGCTCGAAGCGGCCGGATTTGATCAGGGCGCGGAAGGTCAGAACAGCCTGTCCGCCGACGATCCGCCAGCACATGCCGGAGCGCTTCATTTGCTGTGTCACCAGGGTCTTGTTGGCAGCCTCGACCACGCCTGAGCCGATGGCGATGCCCTCTTCCTTCAGGGCGTGGTAGCGCATGCGATGGCGATGCTTGCGGAAGAAGGCGAGTTCCCGCTCGGTCTCGGCCCGGTCCGGCGCAGCGGCGGCATCGCGAAGGTGGCGCAGCGCCCGGATCACCTTGGCGACGCCACGGGGATCGTGACGGAGGATCTCGCGGTACTTCTCGAACCAGCCGGGCGCCACGGCATGGTCGGACGCGGTTTGCAGATGTTCGCAAGCATGCCAGAAGTCGATCACCTCGGTTTCGGGCGACAGGGTCTCCAGGAAGGTCCAGTTGTCGGCGGCGCCATCGGCGATAGCGACGATCCCGATCTCGGGGCGTGCTCGCCTGATGTGTGCGACTTCGCTTGCAAGCTGCGCCTTCAGCGTGAGCTTGCCGCTCTCCGGCATGCGGCCGGGATAGAGGGTCTTCAGGCGCTTGCCCTCGGCGTCGTGGAAGGAGACCGTGCCGCAGGCGGCCTCGCGCAAGGAGGCCTTGGCGCGACCGTCCTCGCCGGGTCTCAGCGGCACCATGACGCCGTCGAGGGAGACCGAGGCGGTGGTCGCGTCCTGCGGTATGCCCTCGGCCTCACGGATGCTGCCCAGCGTCTCCGGGCCGAGGCTCTCCCAGCATTCGTGCATGCTCAGGGTCAGGCGCTGCAGGGTGCTCACCGACGGCGTCATGGCGCCGGTCTTCGCAAAGAACGCCGCCGCTTCCCGGGCCGTGCAGTGACCCATCATCAGCAGACCGAGCTCGGCCGCCGGCCGCGTCAGGTAATCGTCGACGAGGCCCAGGCTCTCGTCGACCGGCACCGGCGATGCCCCGCTCGCGCCGCTGCGGTAACGCGCTCGCCGGTAGGTCACCGGACCGAGCGAGGTCATGATCGTCTTCGGCGTCACCGCGACCCGGAACCAGCTCTGCCCGTCCCGCTCGATCCGGGAAGCGCCATCGTCCCGGTTCTCGATGACGGCGCCCATGACATCGCGAGCGAACTCGTTCGTGGCCTCACGCACCCGCAACTCGACCTCCTCGGGCACCTCGGGGCGCGGCTCGGAACGAAGCTCCTCGCGACACAGTGCGAGCACCCGGGCGGCCGCCTCGACGACCCGAGGAGGCAGGCCGGAAAGATCGATGGACGAAGGCGCCGGAGGCGGGGATACTGCCATGGGAATGCCCCCGATGTTGGGTTTCGAGACACGGCATCGTACCGCTTCTGGCGGTGCGGAGCGTTCCCACCTTCCCCTGCTCGACCCTGCCGTCGTGACAAAATCCTGCCTTGGAGCGGCCCATTGTCACGAATAGCCGTTTTCGGCCGTTCGTCTCGACACAAAAACGCACTAAATCAATGACTTGGATTTTCCATACCAGACCTACACCCGCCGGGAGCGCCGCATCTTGGCGCCGACCTTGCCGAAATAGCCGGCCTGCGCGCCGTCGTAGGCGTCGTGGTAGAGGGCGGCCAGCGCCTCGGCCGCCGGCATCGGGTCGAGAAAGACGAGGCCGCAGTCGCGGCATTCGACCAGCTCGTGGCCCTCATACGACAGGAAGGTCCGTGCATCTGGGCGCCGCGCAAACCGGGCACGGCGTCATCGCGGGCGCGGCGCGTGCCGGGGGCCGGCAACGAGATGCCCGCTCTTGGCCCATAGCCGGCAGCCGTCGGCTCCCGCCTGGGCGCTCAACGAGCTTGGTGCCGGCAGGCGCAGCCATGAGAGACCGGAGAAGGTCTCGCTGCCCTCGGTGAACGATCCATCGAGCACGAAGAGTTCCAGCCCGCGCGGCGCCTCGAGCGAGATGCTCGCGCCGGGCGACCATGTTTCGAGGCGCACGTCCTCGCGCGAGTCCCGGAACAGGGGCATCGTCGCGACGCCCGGCCGACCCGGCGCGGGCCGCGACGCCCTCTCGTCGGTATCGATGCGTACGCTCATCCGGTCGTCCGGATCGAACTGCCACAGCTTGACGAAAATCACGCATCCGGCCTCGGAGCCCGGCGTATGTCGTGACTGCGGCGGGTTGCGAACATAGGTGCCAGGGGGGAAATCATCGTGCTCGTCTTGAAAAACTCCCTCCAGCACGAGGAACTCCTCACCGCCGCCGTGCACATGCGGGGAGAACTGGGATCGGGGCGCGTAGCGGACGATCGTGGTGGCGCGCGCGACCTCGCCGCCGATCCGGTCGAGCATGCGCCGCTCGACGCCCGCGATCGGAGAGGCGGCCCAGGCGAGCACCGCGCCATGCATGGCGGCGCGCCACGACAAATCGGCGTTCAGGTCCATGACCTCAAGCATATCCGCGACCCCGCCGGCGGCAAGAGGCCCGTATTAAGGTTGCCCGCGAGGCCCGCTTCGGTGGAACGACGTGTCATCATGTGGTCTCCTCTCGGTGCTCGCAGTGAGGGATGAATGGCGGTGCCGGGGAAAGCCATGCGCGAGCGGCTGAAGGTCGTCGAGGGCGACATCGCGGCCCAGGCGGTCGACGCCATCGTCAATGCGGCGAACACCTCGCTGCTCGGCGGGGGCGGCGTCGACGGTGCCATTCACCGCGCCGCCGGGCCGGGGCTGCTCGAGGAGTGCCGCGGCCTCGGCGGCTGCCCCACCGGCGAGGCGCGTATCACGGCCGGGCACAACCTCAGGGCGCGCTATGTCATCCATACGGTGGGTCCGGTGTGGCGCGGCGGCGGTCAGCACGAGGACACGCTGCTCGCCGCCTGCTATCGAACCTCGCTCGAACTCGCGGCCGGCCACGGCGCCCGCACCATCGCGTTTCCCTCGATCAGCACCGGCGCCTACGGCTTCCCGTTCGAGCGCGCGACGCGCGTGGCGGTTGCCGTGGTCCGCAGCTTCCTCGTCGCGCACGCCACACCCGAATCCGTGATCTTCGCTTGTTTCGGCCGTGACGCCTACCAGGCCACGCGCGCAATTGTTGCCCAAAACAGGTGCCTGCGGCCGCCGCCACATGGAAATTGACCGCCCCCCTGCGGCAGGCTAGACTTCGCCACCGTTCAGTACCCAAGGGAGCGGACGTCATGGGCAAGCTAGGTGCCGCTGTGGTCGCGATTGTGGCCATCGCGTTTGCGACATCCGCGTATGCCGGGGGCGGTTGTCTTGGCCTCTACCAGACCGCCGAGACGATCAAGCCGTTCCCGGTCGTCTCCACGACGCCGCCAATCACCCCGGTGCCGGTCATCAAGGGTGACATAGCCGGTTGAGCGCCGGCTCGTATCTGTAGGGGGCTCAGCACGATAGCGGCGTGCCTGGCGCGGACCTTCGTCCGCCCGGCGCATTCGGGCGAGATGCCTGAAAAACGACACCGTCAGGAATCCCTGGCGGTGTTGGCGTGTCCGGGCAGAAGAAGCCTAGCCGACGCCGGGCGACGCTGATTCATTCCGCATTCGCGAACGACCGGGAGACAATCGAGGACGCATGCAAAGCACCGCGATGATCGGCGCCATAATGCGCCTCGGCCCCGAGCGCACGCCGCAGTCGTTGTTCACGGCGAGCGGGCGACTCGAGGTGCGCTTGACCCAGGATGCGGCGGATATCGCGGCCGCGCAGGCGCTGCGCTACCGCGTCTTCTACGAGGAGATGGGCGCCTCGGCGAGTGCGGTGATGGCGGCCGAGCGCCGCGACTTCGATGATTTCGATCTGCTGTGCGATCACCTCCTGGTCATCGACCACGACAGGCCGGCGCAAGAATCGGTGGTCGGCACGTACCGGCTGCTACGCCAGCAGGTGGCGGCTCGGGCCGGCGGATTCTATTCGGCCGGGGAGTACGACTTGGCGCCGTTGCTCGCGCTGGCGCGGCCCAACGAGCTGCTCGAGCTCGGGCGCAGCTGCGTTGATCCCGACTATCGTACCAACGCCACCATCCAACTGCTGTGGCGTGGCCTGGCGGGCTACATCGCGGCCCACGACATTAAGTATCTGTTTGGCTGTGCGAGCCTGATGGGCACCGACGTGAGCGCCCACTGCATTCCGCTCGCCTACCTCTATCACGAGTTTCTGGCGCCGCCGCCGCTCAGGATCCGCGCCGTGCCCGACCGTCACGTCGAGATGAACGTCATCGCTCGCGCCGACCTCGACCAGCGCGCGGCGCACCGCGCGCTGTCGCCGTTGATCAAGGGGTACCTCCGGCTCGGTGCCTATGTCGGCGACGGCGCCGTCGTCGACGAGCAGTTCGCGACCACGGACGTGTTCATCCTCCTGCCCATCGACCGCGTGGCCGACAAGTACCGCCGCCACTTCGAGCGGCCCGAGATCTCCACTTCCGAGGACTGAGCGGCGCGCACGACGCGTCGGAGTCAGCGCGAGCGTGCCGCCTTGCGCGGCTTTGTCGCGCGCTTGGCGCCGCGCCCGGCGCCGGCCTTGGCGTCGTGGGCGGCAAAGGCGGCCATATTGATGATGTTGGAGACCGAGGTTCCCATCAGCACGATCTGCGCCGGGTGCTCGAGGCCCGTCAGCATCGGCCCGATGACGGTGCCACCGCCCAGCGCCTGCAAGAGCTTGGACGAGATGTTGGCCGCGTGCAGGCTGGGCATAATGAGCACGTTGGCCGGCTTCGACAGGCGGCTGAAGGGATAGAGCGCCATCAACTCGGGATCGAGGGCGACGTCGGCGGACATCTCGCCGTCGTACTCGAAGTCGACCTTCTGCGCCGCCAGCAGGGCCACCGCCTCGCGGATGCGTTCGGTGCGGGCGCGCGTCGGGTTGCCGAAGTTGGAGAACGACAGCAGCGCGGCGCGCGGCTCCTGACCCAAACGGCGAATCAGGCCCGCGCCCTGGATGGTGATGGCGGCCAGTTCCTCCGCGCTCGGCAGTTCGTGCACGGCGGTGTCGGCAACCACGATGACCGAGCCGCGGGCAATGATGAGCGACAGGCCGAACACGACCTTGCCCGGCTCCGGGTCGAGCACGCGGCGGACGTCGTCGTAGGCCGCCCAGTAGTTGCGGGTCAGTCCGGTCACCAGCGCATCCGCATCGCCCAATGCCACCATGCAGGCGGCGAAGACGTTGCGGTCGTTATTGACCAGCCGCTGGCAGTCGCGATAGAGCGCGCCCTCGCGCTGCAGGCGGCGATAGAGGAAGTCGATGTAGCGCTCGTTGGAGGCGCTCAGCGAGGCGTTGTGAACTTCGAGCGCCTCGGTCCCCTTGAGGCCCGTCTCCGCTATGGTCTCGTGCACGTTTTGTTCACGGCCGATCAGCACAGCGGTTCCGAAGCCGTTGTCGTGGTAGGCGAGCGCGGCGCGAATGGTTTTCTCGTCCTCGCCCTCCGCGAACACCATGCGCCGGGGGTTGGCGCGCACCTCCTTGAAAACGAGCTCCAGCGTGCCGGCGATGGGATCGAGGCGCGAGCGCAGCTCGTGCTTGTACGTCTCCATGTCCGTGATCGGCCGGCGCGCGACGCCCGAGTCCATCGCGGCCTGGGCCACGGCGGGCGGCACGTGGGAGATCAGGCGCGGATCGAAAGGCACCGGGATGATGTACTCCGGGCCATAGTGGAGCTGGACGCCGCCATAGGCCGCCGCCGCCTCTTCGGGCACCTCTTCGCGGGCGAGCGCCGCCAAGGCCCGCGCCGCGGCGATCTTCATCTCCTCGTTGAAGGTGGTGGCGCGCGCGTCGATGGCGCCGCGGAAGATGTAGGGAAAGCCGAGCACATTGTTGACCTGGTTAGGATAGTCCGAACGCCCGGTCGCCATGATGGCGTCGTCGCGCACCGCGGCCACTTCCTCGGGCGCGATCTCTGGGTCGGGGTTGGCCATGGCGAAGATGATCGGCTGATCCGCCATGCCGGCGACCATCTCCGCGGTGACGGCCCCCTTGGCGGATACGCCGAGGAACACGTCGGCGCCCTTCATCGCCTGTTCGAGGGTGCGCAGATCCGTCTCGGCCGCGTGCGCCGACTTCCATTGGTTGAGGCCGTCCCGGTCCTTGTGGATCACGCCCTTACGGTCGCACAGCAGCGCGTTCTCGTTCCTTATACCGATGCTCTTGGCGAGCTCGAGACAGGCGATTCCGGCGGCGCCGGCGCCGTTGACGACTACCCTGGTCTCGGCAATGTCGCGCCCGGTGAGGTCGAGGGCATTGAGCAGCGCCGCGCACACGATGATGGCGGTGCCGTGCTGATCGTCGTGGAAGACCGGAATGTCCATGAGCTCGCGCAGCCGCTGCTCGATGATGAAGCACTCCGGCGCCCGGATGTCCTCGAGATTGATGCCTGAGAAGCTCTTGCCGAGATAGCGCACGCTGTCGACGAACGCGTCGACGTCGGTCGTGTCGACCTCGAGGTCGATGGCGTCGATGTCGGCAAAGCGCTTGAACAGCACGGCCTTGCCTTCCATCACCGGCTTTGAGGCCAAGGCGCCGAGGTTGCCGAGGCCGAGCACCGCGGTTCCGTTGGAGATCACGGCGACGAGGTTGCCCTTGGCCGTGTACTCGTAGGCGAGGCTCGGATCGTCGGCGATGCGCAGGCAGGGCACCGCGACTCCCGGCGAGTAGGCGAGCGACAGATCGCGCTGCGTGGTCAGCGGCTTGGTCGGGGCAATGGAGATCTTGCCGGGGGAGCCCTGCGAGTGGAACAGAAGGGCGTCTTCATCGTCGATGATTAGTCGGCTAGTAGTCATGGGGTATGTCCGCGTTGGAGCTACGGGAGGGGGCTCATAATGACATCGAGGCGTGATGCGGGCCGCACTGTGCATCGGATGATGCGTCGGGTGTCGACTCCACGTGAGGACGAGACTAACGACAATGCCGCACGGCGGCAAACGACTTGCGCCGGCCGTGTCGGCGACGCGGTTGCGCCGCGCCGCGGATCGATGGGTTATAGTGGCCGCGATGCCTTCGAGCGTCCGGCACGAATCTTCCCGCCCCCCGCCGCGCACCGAGGCGCGCGATGACGCGCCGACGGCCGGTGCGTCGCCCATGATGGCGCAGTATCTGGGCATCAAGGCGGAACATCCCGACAGCCTGCTGTTCTATCGCATGGGCGACTTCTACGAGATGTTCTTCGACGATGCGGTGCGTGCCGCGGCCGCCCTCGACATCGCGCTCACCCGCCGCGGCAAGCATGAAGGCGCCGACATCCCGATGTGCGGCGTGCCGGTTCATGCGGCCGAGGCCTACCTCGAGCGGCTCATCCGCAAGGGGTTCAAGGTCGCCGTGTGCGAGCAGACGGAGGATCCGGCGGCCGCCCGCAAGCGCGGCAACAAGTCCGTGGTACGGCGCGAGGTCAACCGCCTCGTGACCGCGGGGACCCTCACCGAGGACACGCTGCTCGACGCCCGGCGGCACAACTATCTAGCCGCCATGGCGCGGGTCGGCGGCGAAGACGCGCTCGCCTGGATCGACATCTCAACGGGCGATATCGAGGTCATGGCGGTCGCGGCCGACGGCATCGGCGCCGAGGTCGCGCGCCTCGCGCCGGGAGAAATCCTGATCTCGGAGTCCCTGCTTGGCGACCACGATCCGGGCGGCATACTGAAGGAGTGGGAGTCGGCGGTGACGCCGCTCCCCGCCCACCGCTTCGATAGCCGCGACGGCGCCCGCCGCGTGTGCGAGGTCTATGGGGTCGCCGCGCTCGATGCCTTCGGCAGCTTCGGCCGCGCCGAGGTGGCGGCGCTGGGCGCGCTTATCGACTACGTCGAGCAGACGCAAAAGGGCCGCCTGCCGCGCCTCAGCCCGCCGGCGCGCATCGCCCAAGGTTCGCTGATGGTCATCGACGCCGCGACCCGGCGCAACCTCGAGCTGGTGCAGGACCTCGCGGGCGGTCGGCGCACCAGTGTGCTCGGCGTGATCGATCGCACCTTGACGAGCGCCGGTGCACGCCTCCTTGCAGAGCGCCTCGCCGCCCCGCTCACCGACCCCGAGGCGATCAACGAGCGCCTCGACATCGTGCAGCTCTTCCACGACGAGGCCGGCCTGCGCGCCGAGGTGCGCGCGGTCCTCAAGCGCTGTCCCGACATCGAGCGCTCGGCCTCGCGCCTGACGCTGGGCCGCGGTGGTCCGCGCGACCTCGGTGCGATCCGCGATGCGCTGGCGCGCTCGGCGGCCCTCAAACAGCCGTTGTCGGCCGGCGGCCTTGCCGGCCCAGGCGCCGGAATCGCGAGGCTCGCCCGCGACCTCGGCCACCATGAGGCGCTCGCCGACCGCCTAGGGCGCGCGCTCGGACCCGATCTGCCGCTGAGCGTGCGCGACGGCGGCTTCATTGCGCCCGGATACCGACCCGAGCTCGACGAACTGCGCATGCTGCGCGACGAGAGCCGCCGCCTCGTCGCGGCCCTGGAGCGCCGCTACGGCGAGGAGGCGGGCATCGCCAGCCTCAAGATCCGCCACAATCACGTGCTCGGCTATTACATCGAGGTCACGGCCGCACAGGCCGACAAGATCGGCGTCAACTGCGCGATCTTCATCCATCGCCAGACCATGGCGAGCGCCGTGCGCTACAGCAGCGTCGAACTCGGCGAGCTCGAGGGCCGCATCGCCCGGGCCGCCGACCAGGCGCTCGCGGTCGAGCTCGCGATGTTCGAGGACTTGGTCGGCGAGGTCACGGCGCGCGGCGATGACATCGCCACGACCGCCGGCGCTCTCGCCGCCCTCGACGTCGCTTCGGCGCTTGCCGAGCTCGCCGAGGAGCGCGGCTACGTGCGCCCGGTCGTCGACGATAGCGCCACGTTCGAGATCACCGGCGGCCGCCACGCCATCGTCGAGGCCGCGCTCGAGGAGGCCCCCGCCGGCGCCTTCGTCGCCAACCGGTGTGGGCTGTCGGCGGATCAACGGCTATGGCTCGTGACCGGACCCAACATGGCGGGGAAGAGCACCTTTCTGCGCCAGAACGCGCTCATCGCCGTGCTCGCACAGATGGGCTCGTTCGTACCCGCGCAAGCGGCCCACATCGGTATCGTCGATCGCCTGTTCAGCCGCGTCGGCGCCGCCGACGACCTGGCCCGCGGGCGCTCGACATTCCTCGTCGAGATGATCGAGACGGCGACGATCCTCAACCAGGCCGGCCCGCGCGCGCTCGTCATCCTCGACGAGATCGGCCGCGGCACGGCCACCTACGACGGGCTGTCGCTCGCGTGGGCGAGCCTCGAGCACTTGCACGACGTCAACAAGTGCCGCGGACTGTTCGCGACCCACTACCACGAGCTCACGGCGCTCGCGGCCAAGCTACCCGGTCTGTCCTGCCACACCGTGCGGGTCAAGGAGTGGGGCGGTCAGGTCGTGTTCCTGCACGAGGTGGCGCCGGGCGTCGCCGAGGGTTCGTACGGTGTGCAGGTGGCGCGGCTCGCCGGGCTGCCGGCCGCGGTCATTGCGCGCGCGGAAGAGATTCTGGCGCTGCTCGAAGAGAGCGAGCAGGCCGGTGCATTGGTGCGCCTCGCCGATGATCTACCGCTGTTCACGGCGGCGGTCGAGCGGCCCGCGAGCGTGCCCTCGGCCGTGGCCGAAGCACTCGGCGAGGTCCGCCCCGACGAGCTGACGCCACGCACCGCCCTCGAGCTCGTCTACCGGTTGAAGGCGCTCGCCGACGGCGAGGGCGACTGACGCGCAGGCGCCGTGCCCGCTCCGCGCCGGTCGAGCGACGTCTGGATCGCCTATACGGTGCTGGCGTTTCTCATGGTGTTGTGGTCGAGCAACGCCGTCCTCGGCCGTTACGCCGTCCACGACTTCCCGCCGATCGCGTTGACCTACGGGCGCTGGATCGTGGCCGCGCTGGTGCTGGCGCCTTTCGGCCTGCGCGAGCTCGTGCGCCAGCGCGTGCTGCTGGTCGCGCATTGGAAGATAATCCTGCTGCTCGCCGCGCTCGGGACCACCGCCTTCAACGCGCTCTACTACGTGGCCCTGCTGTCGACGACCGCGATCAACGCCTCGCTGATCAACGGGGCGACGCCGGCGGCGATCGTGTTCGTCTCGTGGCTCGCGGCCGGGGAGCGCATCACGTGGCGTACCGCGCTCGGCATGATGGTGGCGTTCGTCGGGCTCGTGGTCATCATTCTGCGCGGCGACGTGGCCTCGGTCGTCGGCTTCGACGTCAACCGGGGCGATGCGCTCGTCGTCCTAGCGGTGTGCTGCTGGGCGCTGTACTCGGCGCTGCTGCGCCACCGCCCGGCCGGGCTGGGCGTGATCGCCTTTGCGCTGCTGGTGACCCTGATCGGCATGGTCGTCCTGGCGCCCTTCTATGTCTGGGAGCGCAGCCTCGGGAAGACCTTCGAGCTGACCGCGTCCAATCTCCTCGTCGTCCTCTACGCCGGCGCCGTCTTGTCGGCCGTCACCAGCGTCCTGTGGATCCGTTCGGTCTCGGTAGTCGGCGCCAACACCGCAGGGCAGTTCAGCTACCTCCTGCCTGTGTTCGGCAGCCTGCTCGCGGTGCTCTTGCTCGGCGAGGATTTCCGGCTCTACCACCTTCTCGGCATGGCGTTGGTCCTGGGCGGCGTTTATCTCGCCGTCGGTCGGCGCCCGGCCCCTGGCGACCTACCTGCGCCGCCGCGCCTCGGCTAATATCGCCGGATCGTCCATCGTGGCCAGGGAGGAGCTGCCATGCCGTCCGAACTTTATGAACGCGGCCTCAAGATTCGCCGCGAGGTGCTCGGCGCCGCCTACGTCGACAAGGCGCTCGCCACCGTCGACGACTTCAACGCCGAGCACCAGGAGCACTTCGTGACCGAGATGTGCTGGGGCGCGGTTTGGGGGCGCGGGGCGCTCTCGCGCAAACAGAAGAGCCTCAACAATCTGTGCATGCTGGCGGCGCTCAACCGGGCGCACGAGTTCGAGCTCCATTTCCGGGGCGCCTTGAACAACGGCTGCACGCTCGACGAACTCAAGGAGACGTTGCTGCAGATCGCCGCCTACTGCGGCGCCCCGGCCGGCGTCGAGGCGTTCCGCATTGCCCGCAAGGTGCTGGCCGAGGAGGCCCCCAAGGCGGCCGGCCCATGACCGGCGCGCTCGGCTTCATCGGCCTCGGCCGCATGGGCTCGCAGATGTCGGCGCGGCTCGCGGCCGCGGGCCATGGCCTCGTCGCCTTCGACGTCGCCGGCACCGCCGAGCGCGCGCCCGAGGGCGCCCAAGCCGCAGCGTCCGCGGCGGCCGTCGCGAGCGCGTGCGAGACGATCTTTCTCAGCTTGCCGGACGGCGAGGTGGTGACGGCGGTCGCTGACGAGATCGCGGGCGCGACGCCGCGCGCGGCGAAGACCGTGGTCGACACCTCGACCATCGGCATCGTCGCCGCGAAGGCGGCGCACGCGCGGTTCGAACAGGCGGGGATCGTGTATGTCGATGCACCGGTTTCGGGCGGCGTCGCCGGTGCGCGCGCCGGCAGCTTGGCGATGATGATGGCGGCCGCCGAGGCCGATTACGATCATCTGTTGCCGCTGTGCCGGATCATGGCCAAGAACTGCTTTCGCGTCGGCAGAGAGGTCGGCCAGGGCCAGGCGATGAAGCTGCTCAACAACTTCCTCTCCGGCACCGCCATGACGGCCACGAGCGAGGCCATCGCGTTCGGCGAGGACCACGGGCTCGACATGACGACGATGCTCGAGGTCCTCAACGTCTCGAGCGGACAGAACACCGCGACCGCCGACAAGTTCCCGCGGCGCATCCTGACCGGCACCTACGATGCCGGCTTCACCACACAGCTTATCGCCAAGGACGTGCGCCTGTTCGTCGAGGGCGTGCGCGCCTCGGGCGCCCGCGCGCCCCTCGGCGCCGCCGTTTGCGACACGTTGGAGCGCGTGGCAAACGAGCTCTACGACGAGGATTTCAGCCGCATCTATGACTTCGTCAAGCAGCACCGCAAGGAGGCCTGAGGTCCGGCGAGCCCTTTCCAGGAGGCACGCATGACCGGCCCGCCGCCGTGAGCGCCGCGCTCGTCAGGCGGGCGATCGCGCCCGCGGTCCTGCTCTCGCTCGTCAGCGTGATCTGGGCGGCGAGCGCGGTCATTGCCCGGGCCGTCATATACGACATCGGCCCGCACTCGCTCAATTTCGGCCGCTGGGCCCTGGCGCTGCTGTTGCTGCTGCCCTTTGCCTGGCCCCACGTGCGCCGGCAGCGCCGCCTCATCGCGACCCACTGGCGCCTGCTCGGCGCTTGCGGGCTGCTCAGCGTTTCGGTCTATTCGGCGACCGTCTACGTCGCCGCCCATACTACCGAGGCGCTCAACATCGGAGTTGTCGGGGCAACGACGCCGATCGCGAGCGCCATCGCCTCGTGGCTGATCCTGCGGGTGGGCGTGAGCCCGCGTGAGGCCATCGGCTTCGGGGTCGGCCTCGTCGGCCTGCTCGCGGTTATCAGCCAGGGCGACCTCACGGTTCTCCTTGGACTCGCGTTTCGCCCCGGCGATCTCATCATGCTGTTAGGTGTCGCCACCTGGGGCGTCTATTCGGTGCTGCTGCGGCGGATACCCCCGGGGCTGCATTCGCTGTCACTGTTGACCGCGATCATCGCCACAGGATTGGTCGGTATCGTGCCGTTCTTCGTCTGGGAACTCGTGGTCCAACGGACGCCGCTGGTGTTCAACTTCGCCGCGGTCTTCGCGGTAATCTTCAACGCCGTGCTCACCTCGCTTCTCGTTTATCTATTCTTCGCCAAGGGTGTCGCCGCTCTTGGGCCCAACAGGGCCAATCTCTATGCCTTTCTGGCGCCGCCGTTTACGGCGCTGTTCGCGTTCGTGTTTCTTGGCGAGACGCTGGCCCTCTACCACATCGCCGGTATGGCCCTGATCTTCGCCGGCATCTATGTCGCGACAAGTCGGCCGGCGCGCGCGGGCGGCGCGGTCGCGTGAGCGGGGGCACGCACATGCAGGCCATGGTGTTGCACAAGGCGGGCGAAGCCCTGAGGGCCGAGGCCCGCGAGCCGCCCGCGCCAGGCCCCGGCCAGGTGTTGATCGAGGTTGCGGCCTGCGGCGTGTGCCGCACCGACCTGCACATCCTCGATGGCGAGCTCGCGCAAGCTGCGTTTCCGATCGTGCCGGGACACGAGATCGTCGGCACCGTTAGCGCCCTCGGCGCCGGCGTCGAGCGCCTCGCGGTCGGCCAGCGGGTCGGCGTCCCCTGGCTCGGCTGGTCGTGCGGAGCCTGCGCCTACTGCCGGTCAGGCCGCGAGAATCTGTGCGCCTCGGCGCGCTACACCGGCTATCAGATCGACGGCGGCTACGCTGGTTTCACGCTCGCCGATGCGCGCTACGCCTTTCCGCTGCCGGCGGGCTACGGCGATGCGGAGGCAGCACCTCTGCTGTGCGCCGGGCTCATTGGCCACCGCAGCTACCGGATGGCGGGGGAGGGGCGCCGGCTCGGCCTCTACGGCTTCGGTGCCGCCGCCCACATCATCGCTCAGGTCGCGGTGTGGGAGGGACGCGAGGTCTTCGCCTTCACCCGGCCGGGCGATAAGGACGCACAGGAATTCGCGCGCGGGCTCGGCGCCGCCTGGGCCGGTGATTCCGGCACCGCCCCGCCCGAGGAACTCGACGCCGCTATCATCTTCGCGCCCGTGGGTGCCCTGATTCCCGAGGCGCTGCGGCGGATCGTCCCCGGCGGCACCGTGGTTTGCGCCGGCATCCACATGAGCGACGTCCCGAGCTTTCCCTACGCCCTGCTGTGGCAGGAGCGCACCCTGCGCTCGGTCGCCAACCTCACGCGCCGCGATGCCGAGGAGTTCCTGGCGCTCGCGCCGCGCGTGCCGGTCAAGACCCACGTCCAGCTCTACGGATTGGCCGAGGCCAACCGCGCGCTCGATGACCTGCGCCGCGGCGCGCTCCAGGGCGCCGCCGTGCTCATCCCTTAGTCCGAGGATTTTCGCGGCCTCGGGCTTGCGCGCGCTGGGCGAGGAAGATGCCGGCGAGGGCGGCGGCGGCGGCGAGGCCCTGGCCGGTCGAGATCGCCTCGTCGAACAGCAGCCACGCCAACGCCGCGGCGACTACCGGCATGCTCAGCATGCCGACCGAGTTGAAGGACGCCGGCAGGTGGGCGAAGGCGAAGGTGTACGAGCTGCGCCCCATGAGGTCGACGACGAGGGCGAAGCCGATCACCACCGCCCAGCCGTACACGCTTTGCGGCACCACGGACTGGCCGGCGAGCCACGCCGCCGGCAGCAGCACGACGGCGCCGAGGCCCATGTTCCATGTCATCACGGTGGCGGTCGAGAAGCGCCCGCGCAGCTCCCTCAGGCCGAGCGAATAGAGCGCGAAGGTGAGGGCCGCGCCGAGCGCGAGGATGTCGCCGAGAGCGATGCCGGCGCGCAGCCCAGCTTCATGAACTGGGCCGGCAAGCACGAGCAGCGAGGCGCCGGTGAGCGCCACGGCCATGCCGAGGAGGAACAGCGCCGTGATGCGCTCGCGGAACAGGAACCAGGCCCCGAAGACCACGAAGACAGGCTGTAGGCCGCCGAGAAGGGCGGCGTTGGCGATGGTGGTGTAGTGCACCGCGGTCTGGAACAGGATGAGGTCGCCGGCCATGGCCATCGAGGCGAAGACGAGCCAGCCATAGTCGCGCGCCGAGCGCGGCCGCGGGGCTCGCGGCCGCCGTGTCGAGCCGGCGCCGCCGCGAACCTCGATACTCATGACCGTCCACAGGACCGGGAACGCCAGGGCGGCGCGCCAAAATGCGGTGGCGATCGGCCCGACCTCACTGAGGCGGACCAGGATCGGCGTCAGGGCAAAGCCGAGGACGCCGATGAACAGGGCGAGCAGCGCCAGCCCCCGCCGTGACGGCGCCTCGGATGTGCTCGCGCGCGGCCTCGCCGGCGGTGTCGGCCTGTCGTGATGCGTGGCGCCATCCCCCGCCCCCACCCCCCCCCCGCGAGCGCGGCGAAGCTAGCGAGGGCCCGCACCGCCTGTCAATCGGCGCCGCCGGGGCGCTGGCGCCGCCGGGCCCGCGCGCTTGCAATTCGCGGCGCGATGGCGCACCTAGCGGGGCATGGAGGCAAGCGGTGCCGTTCTCGATGCGGACCGGCTGGCGGGCGCGCTTTCGGCGGCGGCGAGGAAGCGCGCCGCGGGCTCGCCGGAGAGCCGTGCCAAGGTGCTGGCGCGGCTGAAAACGGCGCTCGAGGAGGGCCGTGGCGAAGTGCGCCGGCGCTTCGACGCCGGAGCCTCCGGCTCCGCCACCGCGCGCGCCTGCGCCGCCCTAATCGATGGCCTCCTCGCCTGTGTCCACCACCACGCGGTCGAGACCGTGTACCCGGCGACCAACCCGTCGTCCGCGGAGCACCTTGCCATCATCGGCGTGGGCGGCTACGGGCGCGGCGAGATGGCGCCCTATTCGGACGTCGATCTCCTGTTTCTCCTGCCCTACAAGCAGACTCCCTGGGGCGAGCAGGTGGTGGAATACGTCCTCTACCTGCTGTGGGACATGGGCCTCAAGGTCGGCCACGCGACGCGCTCGGTCGAGATCTGCCTGCAACTCGCCAAGCGTGACCAATCGATCCGCACCGCGCTCCTGGAGGCGCGCTGGATCGCCGGCGATCAGGTCCTCTATGAAGACCTGCGGCGGCGCTTCGTGCGCGAGGTCGCGGCCGGCACGGGCGCTGAATTCGTCGCCGTCAAGCTCGCCGAGCGTGACGCGCGCCACGCCCGGTTCGGCCAGTCGCGTTATCTCGTCGAGCCCAACGTCAAGGAGGGCAAGGGCGGCCTGCGCGACCTGCACACCCTGTTTTGGATCGCCAAATACCTTTACCGCACCGATCGCGTTGCCGACCTCGTGGAGCGCGGCGTGCTGTCGGCGCGCGAGCGCGCGCGCTTCGCCAAGGCCGAATCGTTCCTATGGACGGTGCGCTGCCAGCTCCACTACCTCGCCGGGCGGGCCGAGGAGCGGCTCACCTTTGACGTCCAGTCCGAGATCGGGCGCCGCCTCCACTACAGGGATCACACCGGCGCCACAGGCGTCGAGCGCTTCATGAAGCACTACTATCTGGTGGCCAAGGACGTTGGTGCGCTCACGCGCATCTTCTGCGCGGCCCTCGAAGAGCGGCACAAGCGTAAGCCCGTGTTCCGCCTGCCCAGGCTGGCGCTGAAGAGGCGACGGATCGAAGGCTTCGTCGTCGAGCGCGGTCGCCTCAACGTGACCGGCGAGGATGCGTTCGCCGCCGACCCGGTGGCCATGCTGCGCCTGTTCCATCTCGCCGATCGCCACAAGCTCGACGTTCATCCCGACGCGCTGCGCCAGATAACCCGCCATCTCAAGAAGCTCGGTCCGCGGGTGCGCAACGACGCGGAAGCAAACCGGCTGTTCCTCGAGGTGTTGACCTCGCGCAAGGATCCCGAAACGGCGCTCAGGCGCATGAACGAGGCCGGCGTGTTCGGCCGTTTCGTGCCCGACTTCGGGCGTGTCGTGGCTCAGACCCAGCACGACATGTACCACGTCTACACGGTCGACGAGCACACCATCCGCGCGGTCGGGCAGCTGGCGGAGATCGAGAAGGGAACGCTCGTCCAGGACCTGCCGCTCGCGAGCGAGCTCGTCCACCAGATTCAGTCGCGTCGCGTGCTCTATCTCGGCGTTCTCATGCACGACATCGCCAAGGGCCGCGGCGGCAGCCACTCCGAGATCGGCGCCGGGCTGGCGCGCCGGCTCGGCAGACGCCTGGGTCTCAGTCCCGAGGAGACCGAAACCGTCGCGTGGCTCGTTCGCCACCATCTCGCGATGAGCCACTTCGCGTTCAAGCGCGACCTCCAGGACCCCAAGACCGTGGCCGACTTCGCCGCCATGGTGCAGAGCCCCGAGCGCCTGCGCCTGCTGCTCGTGCTCACCGCGGCCGATATCCGCGCCGTCGGGCCAGGGCGGTGGAACGGCTGGAAGGGTCAGCTCCTGAGCGATCTTTATACGCTCGCCGAAGAGGCCTTGACCGGTGCCCATCAGGGTCAGAGGCACGCTCAGCGCGTGGCCGCCGCCCGCGCCGGTTTGCGCGACCGGCTCGGCGTGCAATGGACCAATGCCGAGTTCGAACGCCACGCGGCGCGCACCAGCGAGACCTATTGGCTGTGGGCGGACCTGGCGACACTCGAGCGCCATGCGCTGATGATGCGCACGGCCGACCGCGACGCGGTGCCGCTCACGGTCACGACGCGCACCGATCGGGGCCGCGCCGCGACCGAGATCACGGTGTACACGGCCGACCGCCCCGGGCTCTTCGCCCGTCTCGCCGGGGCGGTGGCGCTCAGCGGCGCCAACGTGGTCAACGCCAAGATCTTCACGACGAGCGATGGCATGGCGCTCGACACGCTGTGGATTCAGGACGCCGGCCGCGGCGCCTTCGGCCGACCCGAAAAGCACGCGCGCCTGCGCGCCACCATCGAGCGCGTGCTCCTCGATGGTGGCGACTTGGCCGACGGGCTCGCCAAGCGTAGCGGCATCCCCAGCCGCACCCGCGTGTTCAAGGTCGAGCCGCGGGTGCTCTTCGACAACCAGGCGAGCGATCGCACGACGGTCATCGAGGTCAATGGGCGCGATCGGCGCGGTCTGCTCTACGACGTGACCGTGGCCCTCGCCGAGCGTGGCCTCAGTATCGCCGGCGCCAGCGTCGCAACCTTCGGCGCGCGCGCGGTCGACGTGTTCTATGTGACGGATCGCGACGGCGGCAAGGTCACGCACGCCCGCCGCGTGGCCTCGGTGCGCAATCATCTGCTCGCCGCCCTGAGCGGGCAGAAGCCCACACCGGCGCGGCCCGCCAAGGCGGCGGCCAAGACCGCCGCGCCGGTGAAGCGCGCCGCCGGGTCGGGCACCGGCGGGCGTGCCGGAACACGCACCGGCAAGTCGCGCGCGCCGGACTCCGCCGCGCGCGCAAAGGGCGCTCGCGGATCCTGACCGACACTCCCTGCCTTTTTTCCGCCGCCTAATTCGGCTAACACCGGGCCATGGCGCTGTTACGATCGGCCGCGACGGTTGGCGGCTACACGTTGATCAGCCGTGTGCTCGGCTTTGCGCGCGACATCCTCATCGCCAACTATCT
Source organism: Alphaproteobacteria bacterium (assembly GCA_965261735.1). Taxonomy (GTDB): domain Bacteria; phylum Pseudomonadota; class Alphaproteobacteria; order SHVV01; family SHVV01. The sequence continues at coordinate 821,461 of OZ253470.1, read as the reverse complement.
CGGCGCCGGAGCGTTGACCGACGCCTTCGTGGTCGCGTTCCGCATCCCCAACCTGTTTCGCAGGCTCGTCGCCGAGGGCGCCTTCAGCGCGGCGTTCGTGCCGCTTTTCGCCCGTGCGCTCGAGGAGCGCGGCAAGGACGCGGCCCTGGCCTTCGCCAATCAGGCGCTGGCGGTCATGTTCGTGGTCCTCTTCGTCCTCACCCTTCTCGCCGAGATCGCGATGCCTGGGGTCATCCGCGTACTCGCGCCCGGCTTCGCCGCCGACGCGGCCAAGTTCGAGATCACCGTGGCGTTCACGCGCATCACTTTTCCGTATCTTTTGTTCATGACCATGGTGGCGCTTCTCGGCGGCGTGCTCAACGCCTTCTACCGCTTCGCCGCCATGGCCGCGGCCCCCATCGTGCTCAACGTCATTCTCATCGCCGCGCTGCTCGTGGGGCGCTACGTTACCGGACTGCCGGCGCATGCCCTGGTGTGGGGCGTGGCCCTCGCCGGCGCGGCCCAGTTCCTGTGGCTCGCGTTCGCTTGCCACCGAGCCGGGCTACGCTGGGCGCCGCAGCCGCCACGGCTCACGCCGGCCCTGCGGCGGCTGTTCCGGCTCATGCTGCCGGGCGTGCTCGGCGGCGGCGTCACCCAAATCAACATCGTCGTGGGTACGGCGATCGCCTCGCTGCTCGGCGGCGGATCGGTGTCGTTCCTGTACTACGCCGATCGCGTGTACCAGTTGCCGCTCGGCGTCGTCGGAATCGCGGTGGGTACCGCGCTCTTGCCGCTACTGAGCCGGCAGCTTCGGGCGCGCGACGAGGCCGCGGCGATGGACAGCCTGAACCGCGCGCTCGAGCTGTCGGCCCTGCTCGTGTTCCCGGCGACGGCGGCGCTGCTCGTGATCGCCGGGCCGATCGTGGCGGTGCTGTTCGAGCGCGGCGCCTTTACCGCCGCCGACGCCGGGGCGACCGCGCCGGCACTGGTCGCCTTCGCGGCCGGCCTGCCCGCGTTCGTGCTCATCCGCATCCTGCAATCGGCCTATTTTGCGCGCGAGGACACGACGACGCCGGTGGTGATCGCGGTCGCTGCGATGGTCGCCAACGTCGGCCTGAGTCTCGCCTTGATGCGCCCGATGGGCCATGTCGGCATCGCCCTCGCCACGGCGCTCTCGGGCTGGCTGAACGCGGGCCTGCTGGCGACGGTCCTGGTGCGCCGGCGCGCCATCGTGGTCGATGCGCGGCTCGCGCGGCGGCTGCCGCACATCCTCGTCGCGAGCGCCGTAATGGCCGGCGTGCTGTGGCCGGCGGCCGGCCTACTCGCGGGCGCGCTCGAGGGCACGCAAGCCGCCCGCATCGCTTCGCTGGCCGCGCTGGTTGGCGCGGGAGCGGCTCTTTATGGGGCCATGGCGCTGCTCAGCGGTGCCGCGAGCTTCGCCGATCTGCGCCGGCTGCTCGGTAAACGGGCGGCTTGACCGGCATGCGCCCAGGGGCGATAACGCGCCGTCCTTGAACGCCGCGCCAACTTCTCCGGGCCCCCGATGAAACGCATTTTTTCCGGAATCCAGCCCTCCGGCAACCTACACATTGGCAACTACCTCGGCGCCATCCGCAACTGGGTGCGGCTGCAGGCCGACTACGACTGCCTGTACTGTATCGTCGATCTGCACGCGATCACGGTGCCGCAGGACCCGGCGGAGCTGCGCGCCAACACGCGCGAGGCGGCGGCGAGCCTGCTCGCCGCGGGCATCGACGGCACGACCAGCATCATCTTCAACCAGAGCCAGGTCGAGGCGCATGCCGACCTCGCTTGGATTCTCAATTGCGTCGCCCGTCTCGGCTGGCTCAACCGCATGACCCAGTTCAAGGAGAAGGCGGGCAAGGACCGCGACAACGCCAATGTCGGCCTGTACGCCTATCCCACCCTGATGGCCGCCGACATCCTTCTCTATAAAGCGACCCACGTCCCCGTGGGCGAAGACCAGAAGCAGCACCTCGAGCTCGCGCGCGACATCGCGCAGGCCTTCAACAGCCAATACCGCGTCGACTTTTTCCCGCTCGTCGACCCGCTGATCTTCGGCGCCGCGACCCGCGTGATGAGCCTGCGCAACGGGTCCGTGAAGATGAGCAAGTCCGATGCCTCCGAATACTCGCGCATCAACCTTACCGACGACCCCGAAACGATCGCGCGCAAGGTGCGCCGCGCGAAAACCGACCCCGATCCGTTGCCGGCCGCGACGGAGGAGCTGCGCGAGCGCCCCGAGGCGGCCAACCTGGTCGGCATCTTCGCGGCCCTTGCCGATATCAGCCGCGCCGATGTATGCCACCGCTTCGCCGGCTCGCCCTTCTCCCGCTTCAAGGAGGAGCTCACCGCGCTGGCCATTGATACGCTCGCCCCCATCACCGCCGAAATGAGGCGGCTCATGGACGATCCGGGCTACGTCGACCGCGTGCTGCGCGACGGCGCAGAACGCGCCCGTGCGATGGCCGAGCCGACCCTGCGCGAAGCCCACGACATCGTCGGCTTCCTGCGCCCCTGAGGCGGGGCACGCCGGACACGCCGCGGGGCCCGGACATTGCTGTAGGGCGGACGCCGCGCTGCTGGTAGAATAGGCCGCGTGCCGTGGTGCCCCGGGGGGTTGGGGCCGCGGTGCGGGGATCAGCTGCTCGCCCCGGGACCGTGCCATGAGCGATGCCAAGCCGCCGCCGGAGCGCAAACGCAAATTTCTCGTCTGCGTGGACGATACCCCGGAGTGCCGCTTGGCGCTGCGGTTTGCCTCCGGGCGCGCCCACAATACCGGCTTCGGCGTCACCCTCCTCAGGGTCACCGACCGCGCCGACTTCCAGCACTGGATGGCGGTCGAGGAACGGATGAGCGAGGAGGCCCGAACGGAAGCCGAGCGGCTGCTCCAGGGGCTGGCCAAGGAGGTCAACGACCGCGCCTCCATCATGCCGGAGCTCGTTGTTCGCGAGGGACTGTGGAGCGACGAGATCCTAAAGCTCATCGATGAGGACCCCGACATCTGGGTCCTGGTGCTCGCGGCGGCCGTCGGCTCGGAGGGGCCGGGCCCGTTGGTGCGTACCTTGGCCGACCAGCTGGCGGGCTCGATGCACATTCCCGTAACCGTGGTGCCAGGCAACCTCACGATCGAGCAAATCGACGCCATGACCTGAGCGTCGGGCGGCGAAAAGAGCGCTTGATCTCGGGCCTGTTTTGAACGATCTTAACGACGCCCGGCCGGCTCGCCGCCGTGCCCGCGCCGAGCCCTCCAACCTCATCCTGTCGACTTACGCGCACGCCATGACTATACCCGATTCCCATGTGAAACGGTTGGCTCTGGCCATGTTCGCCCTCGCTGTCGGTGCCGCGAACGGCGCGGCCGCCGCCAGCGAGCTGTGGATCACGCCGCCGTCGGAAGCGATCGTAACCGTCAAGAGCGGCGGTATCACGGTGGTGGCCACCGATGTCGCAAGCCTGAACGACAAGTTCGCCGCGTTGAACTACTCGCTCGCCGAGGTTCGCGACGGGCGCGGCTCGGTGCCGCCCCTACTTCTGACCAACCTGCCCAAGGACCTTGCCCTCGTCAACTCGGTGACCCAGCGCAAGCGCCTGTTCATCCAGTCGGCGCTGCCACTGATCCTTCAGGCCAACGCCGAGATCCTGGCGCAGCGCCGCCGACTGGTCGAGGTCGTCGGTCGCGAGGCCGCGGGGCCCGTCGCGAGCGCCGCCGATCGCCAATGGCTCGAGACGTTGGCCGAGGACTATGGCGTCACGGTGGACGATATCGGTGCGCTGACGCGGCGCGTCGACATCGTGCCGCCGTCCCTGGCGATCGCTCAGGCGGCCGAGGAGACGGGGTGGGGCACCTCGCGTTTCGCCCTCGAGGGCAACGCCCTTTTTGGTCAACGTACGTTCAACAAGGGCGCCGGCCTCGTGCCGCTCCGGCGCGACCCCGGCAAGTTCCACGAGGTCCGGGCCTTTAACGGCCTCAAGCACTCGGTCGATGTCTATATGCGCAACCTCAACACGCACTGGGGCTACAAGTCCTTCCGCGCCAAACGCGCGGCGTTGCGCGCGGCCGGCCGCGACGTCGACGGACTGGCGCTGAGCGGTACGCTCGCGACCTACTCCGAGCGCGGCGCTGCCTACATCGAAACGATCGGCCTGATCATCCGCGCCAACTCGCTCACCGAGTTCGACAAATCCCGGCTGGGCGAGCCGGAAGGGGCTTAAAGGGCCGCGCATAGACCGTCGGCGGCCCCGGCCCCCGTAGCGCCCTCACCTCGGGATGTAGAACTGTATCCCGAACCAACGCCAACGGCCGTTGCCGGCGGCGAGGGTGCAGTTAAGCCGCCCGCGACCCGGCCGGAACGCCTTGCTCAGCCTGACCTCGAACCGATGTAGCCCGAGGCGCTCGATATGCGCCGCCACCGACTCGTTCGAGGCGTAACACGCGAGCCCGCCGAGGCGTTCAATGCCGGGAGCCACGGTGAAACCTATCGGCGGCGGGTTCTGCCGCAGCATTGGATCGCGCGGCGTGACATCTTCGACCGGCAGCGGCAGGGCGCTGGCGGCGAGCTTGAGGCGCGCCAAACTGCCGTAGGAGGCCGTTAGCGCAAAGCGCGGCAGCGTGAACAGGTCGTGGGCCGCGTGGGCAACACCCGAGTGCTGGCCGAACGCCGCGTCGAACCCCGCTCTGCGGATCTCGTCGACGATGGCGCGGCTGTATTCGCCGTAGGGATAGGCGAACAGGTCCGGCGCCACCCCGAGCTCCTGTTGGAGGCGCCGGTTCGCCCGCAGCACGGCGGCCGCGTTGCGTTCAGGGCTTGCGGCCGGCATGTGAAGATGGGACGTCGTATGGTTGGCGATGGCCACGCCGGCGCGCTGCAGCTCGCGGATCTGATCCCAGCTCATGTATCCGGGAACGCCGTTGTCGACCGGGTCGGTGGCGACGAACAGGGTAAAGGGGAGCCCCGCCTCGCGGAGCCGCGGCCAGCCTTCGTGGTAGACCGAGCTGTAAGCGTCGTCGATCGTGATCGCCACGGTTCGGTCCGGGAGCGGTGTTTGGGCGCGGAACGCGGCGATGATGTCGGGCAGCGCCATCACGTTGTACTTGCCGCTCGTGAGTTCGGCGAGGTGGGCGGTGAATTGGCCGAGGGGAATGTTGGTGGTCGGAATGTCGTCTTCGCCGAAGCGGTGGTACATGAAGATTACGGCGCCCGACTCCGAGGCCGCCGCCAGCGCGGGCGCCTGGCCCGCCGCCGTCAATGCGAGACCCGCCGCGAGCAATGCTCGCGCGACGCGTGGGCGCGCCCAGCCAGGAGAATCGTCGAGCATGAGCGGTGTTAGCATTGCCGATGAACCGGATCAACAGGGACGGCGGAGTCTTGCGTAGGGGCATCGAGTAATGCGCGTCCTGGCGCTGGAAACGACGCTCGCGGCGTGCTCGGTGGCGTTGCTGCGCGACGGCGAGGTGGCGGCGCGCCGCTTCGAGGTCATCGGCAGGGGCCACGCCGAGGCATTGATGCCGATGATCGAGAAGGTCCGGGCGGAAGCCGGTATCGAACTCACGGGTTTGGACCTGCTTGCGGTCACCGTCGGACCCGGCACCTTCACCGGCGTGCGTATCGGCCTCGCGGCCGCGCGGGGCCTTGCGCTCGCGACCGGCGTGCCGCTCGTCGGCGTGACCACGCTCGCCGCTGTCGCGGAGGGCGCGCGAGACGCGTTCGGCGGCGCCCTTCTTGTCGCGCTCGACGCCAAGCGGGACGCGGTCTATGCCCAGGCCTTCGACGGTGCCGCAGCCCTGGGCGAGCCGGCGCTGCTGCAACCCGACGAGGCCGCGGCACTCGCTCCCGCCGGCCCCGGATTGATCATTGGGACCGGCGCCGAGGTGGTGTCGCGGGCGCTGCGGCCGCGCCGCCCGGAATGGCGCCGTGACTTGGGGGCCGGTTTGCCCGACGCCGCAGCGGTCGCGCGCCTCGCGGCCCGGCGCGACCCGGGTGACCACCTAGGGCCGACTGCGCCGGCGCCCCTCTATCTACGCAGCCCCGATGCCACGTTGCCCCGAACCACGGCCAAGGGACCGGCCTGAATCGACTCGAGCGGTCGACGTCGCGCTAAGACTTACGCAGCCTTAGGATGTATATGCCGTCGGCCGATTGATCCTCCGGCTCGAGGCTCAGGACCGCGTGGCCCTGTTCGATGATCGAGCGCGGCACGTTGGCGAGCGGTTCCTCACCCATGAGGCGCACCTCGGCGATCTCTCCGGATTCCATGCGCTCGATCAACAGTTTCGTTCTGACGAACGTAATCGGGCAAGCGTAGGAAGTGATGTCAAGGTAGTGATCGGGACGCGCGGGCATCTCTGTTGTCTATCGCACTCATTAATTGTTGCCTCGATCCGGGACACATAATATAAACACGGCTGCTTTTGTTGGGAGGCTATCACATATTATGCGCGAACAACCTGAATCGAGCGAACTACTGGCGCTCACGACGAATATCGTTGCCTCGCACGTCTCCAACAACTCGGTCGCCGTTTCGGAATTGCCTCAGCTGATTCAGCAGGTGTACGCCGCGTTGTCGCATGTCGGCAACAGCGCGGCACCGGTCGAGGCGCCGCGGCCCCAACCGGCAATTGCGGTGAAGAAGTCGATTACGCCCGATTTCATCATCTGTCTCGAGGACGGAAAGAAGCTGAAAATGCTCAAGCGCCACCTCAAGACTCGCTACAACATGACGCCGGACGAGTACCGCGAGCGGTGGGGCCTTCCGTCCGACTACCCCATGGTGGCGCCGAACTACGCCTCGCAGCGCAGCGACTTAGCCAAGAAGATCGGCCTCGGCACCAAACGAGGTTCGCGCCGCCGCCGTTAGCCCCGCGCGACCTCGGTTCGGCGCTGGAACGCGCGCTGTCGACGCGATAGGCTGGCCGCGGCGGAGTGGTTATCGAAGGGGCCGGCGCGACATGAACGCGACGATCGAGCAGCTGTGCGTCAACAAGGGCATGCGGATGACGGCGCAGCGCCGCATCGTCGCTCAGGTGCTGTCGGCCGCCGAGGATCACCCCGATGTCGAGGAGGTCTACCGCCGGTCGGTCGCGCTCGACCCCAAGATCAGCATCGCCACGGTCTACCGAACGCTGCGGCTGTTCGAGGACGCGGGCATTCTCGAGCGGCACGAGTTCGGCGACGGCCGCGCGCGGTACGAAACCGTCCCCGACGAGCACCACGACCACCTCATCGACCTGAAAACAGGTCACGTCATAGAGTTTCAAGACTCCGAGATCGAAGAGTTGCAGCGCCGCGTTGCTCGTCGACTCGGCTATCGAATCGTCGATCATCGGCTCGAGCTGTACGGCGTCGCCCTCGACAACAAAAGAGACGGCGAAGGGTGAGCCGGCAGCACCGCCGCGGCGACCGTTAGACAAGCGGAGCTGCACAGGTCCGATCGTGGCAGCCGTTCGCGCCGTTCTTAAGATCATCGCCATCGCCTGCTGGACTCTGCTGCTGCTGCCGGCGCAGATCGCAGGGCTCACGGTCTACCGGCCGCTGGCGACGCGCATCCCGCTGCTTTATCACCGCGGTATTTGCTCCCTCCTCGGCCTCGAGGTCGAGATTTGGGGGCAGCAGGCTAGGCAGACACCCATCCTGTACGTCGCCAATCACTCCTCCTGGATCGACATCACCGTCCTCGCCAAGCTCATCCCGGGATCCTTCATCGCCAAGCACGAGGTGGCGGGTTGGCCCTTCTTCGGCCTTCTCGCCAAGCTGCAGCGCTCGATCTTCATCGAGCGCCTGCCGCGCCACGCCGCCAGCCACCGCGACGAAATCTCCGCCCGGCTCGAGGATGGCGACAGCCTCATCCTGTTTCCCGAGGGGACGAGCGGCGACGGCAATCACGTCCTGCCTTTCAAGAGCGCCCTTTTCGCCGTGGCCCAACGACCGATTGACGACCGGGCCCTGGTCGTCCAGCCGGTCACCGTGGCCTATACGCGGCTCGACTTCATGCCGCTCGGGCGGCATCTGCGTCCCTACTTCACCTGGTACGGCAACATGCCGCTCGGCGCCCACCTATGGCGCGTCCTCGGCCTCGGACCATCGACCGTGACGGTGATCTTCCATGAACCGGTGACGTTCAATGCCTTTGCCTCGCGCAAGGCGCTCGCCGAGCACTGCCGGGGCGTGGTCGCGGAGGGGTTGTCCTGGGCGCTGGCGCGTCGCCCACCGCCCGCGCTCGGCGCGGACCTGCGTGAGTGCGCCGAGCGCGGCGCCGGAGCCGCTCAGACGGCGCCAAACCGGCAGCATCCTTGACTCAATGCGGCTAGCTGCTAGTGTTTTTTTGGCTCGCCTGACAACATCGGGATGAGACGTGGTGCGGTCGCCCCCACCGCCTTATTGGGGGCATAGAGGGCCATTGGCCAAAAAGCTCTTCATAAAAACCTACGGCTGTCAGATGAACGTCTACGACTCCGCCCGCATGGCGGACGTCTTGGCGCCGAGCGGCTATGGCGCGGCCGCCGGCGCCGACGACGCCGATCTGGTCATCCTCAACACCTGCCACATCAGGGAGAAGGCGGCCGAAAAGATGTATTCGGAGCTCGGCCGCCTGGGCCAGTTGAAGGCGGCCCGGCAGCGCCGCGGCGAGGGCCTGCTGATCGCCGTCGGCGGTTGCGTCGGCCAGGCCGAGGGCGCCGAGATCCTCGCGCGCGCGCGCTGTGTTGATATCGTCTTCGGGCCCCAGACCTACCACCGCCTCGACGAGCTGGTGGCTCGCGCGCACGGTGCAAAGGGGCGCGACCACGGCATCGTCGCGACGGACTTCCCGGCCGAGGTCAAGTTCGACAGCCTGCCCGAGGAGGCTCGGGCGCCGGGGACGAGCGCCTTTCTCACGGTTCAGGAGGGCTGCGACAGGTTCTGCACCTTCTGCGTGGTCCCCTACACGCGGGGCGCCGAGTATTCGCGCCCGGTCGCCGAGGTCTATGCCGAGGCCGAGCGCCTGGTCGGTGCCGGCGCGCGCGAGATCACCCTCTTGGGGCAGAACGTCAACGCCTATCACGGCGCCGGCGAGGACGGCACCCCGGCCTCGCTCGGCGCGCTCATCCGGCGGCTCGCCGCGATCGAGGGCCTTGCGCGGCTGCGCTACACGACCTCCCACCCGAGCGACGTCGACGACGAGCTGATCAGCGCCCATCGTGACGTGCCCGCCCTCATGCCCTTCATCCACCTGCCGGTTCAGTCGGGCTCGGATTCGGTGCTGGCCGACATGAACCGCCGGCACAGCGCCGACGACTATCGCCGCGGCGTCGATCGGCTCCGCGCGGCGCGGCCCGACCTAGCGCTGTCCTCGGATTTCATCGTCGGCTACCCCGGCGAAAGCGACGCCGATTTCCGGGCGACCCTCGCGCTCGTCACCGAGGTCGGGTTCGCTCACGGCTTCTCCTTCAAGTATAGCCCGCGGCCGGGCACGCCCGCGGCCGAGCGTCGCGATCAGGTTGCGGACACGGTCAAGGCCGAGAGACTGAGCGCGCTGCAGGCGCTCCTCGACGAGGGGCAGCAGGCCTTCAATCGGCGCAGCGTCGGCATCGTGCTCCCGGTTCTGTTCGAACGACCCGGGCGGCGGCCCGGCCAGCTCGTTGGCCGCAGCCCCTATCTGCAGGCGGTTCACGCCCTTGCCCCCCACGACCTGATCGGCGAGATCGTGGCGGTGCGCATCGAGGCCGCGCTCGCCAACAGCCTCTCGGGTGCCCTGGCGAGCGCCGGGCGCGCCGGCGGGCGGGCCGACGCGGCATGAGGACAGGGGCGGTTTGAAAGCCGCGGCGAGGAAACGCGAGGCGCCGCTCGTCGTCGAATTCGACGACAACAGCCTGCTCACGGCGCTGTTTGGCGAGCATCACCAGCACGTGACCCTGATCGAGCATGGACTTGGGGTGTCGGTCGCGACTCGCGGCAACAGGGCGTCCATCAGCGGCGATAGTTGGGCGCAGAATGCCGCCAAGGTCGTCTTCGATGACATCTACGCCCGACTCAAGAAGGGCGGCGAGATCACGTCCGGCGACGTCAGTGGGTCCATCCGCATGGCGAGTGGCCCGGCGCCCGGCTCCGGCGGGCGCGCGATGCCGGTCGTCTCGACCCGCAAGCGCGACGTCGTGCCGCGCTCGCCGGCCCAGGCCGCCTACCTGCGTCAGCTCGAGCAGCGCGATCTCGTCTTCGGGCTCGGCCCGGCCGGCACCGGCAAGACCTATCTTGCGGTGGCGGTGGCGGTCTCCAAGCTCCTCAGCGGACAGGCCGAAAGGATCATACTGTCGCGTCCCGCCGTCGAGGCGGGCGAGCGCCTCGGCTTTCTTCCCGGCGACATGCGCGAAAAGGTCGATCCTTACCTGAGGCCGCTCTACGACGCCCTCTACGACATGATGCCGGCCGACCAGGCGATCAAGCGCCTCGAGACCGGCGAGATCGAGGTCGCGCCGTTGGCCTTCATGCGGGGCCGGACGCTGTCGAACGCTTTCGTCATTCTCGACGAGGCCCAGAACACGACGCCCGGGCAAATGATGATGCTGCTCACCCGCCTCGGCGAGAACTCGCGCATGGTGGTGACCGGCGATCTCACCCAGATCGACCTGCCGCAGGGGGTGCGCTCGGGGCTGCACGACGCGGTCGCCGTGCTGCGCGGGGTCGATGGTATCGCGTTCGTCCATTTCAGCGACGCCGACGTGGTGCGCCATCCCCTGGTGACACGCGTGCTGCAAGCCTACCAGTCGAGCCGTCGCGAGGCGGACGCCGAGGGGGAGGGCGCATGAGGGGCCAGCGCGCCGGCGCGCCGAGTGTCGCCGTGGCGGTCCTGTGTCGCGACTGGCGGAGCTCGGTCGCGAAACCGCACGCCTTATGCCGCCGGGCGGCCACAGCGGCGGCCCGTGCGGCGGCCGCGCCGGCGGACGCCGAGGTCAGCATCGTGCTCGCTGACGACGCTTTCGTGCGCCGCCTCAATCGCGACCACCGCCGCACCGACCGGGCCACCAACGTGCTCGCGTTCCCGACCGCGGGAGGGCCAGGCGAGAAGAGGCCACCGGACCCGGACCCGGCGAGCGTGCCGGTGCTGCTCGGTGACGTCGTGCTCGCCCACGGCACTGTCGTGCGCGAGGCGCCCGAGCGCGGCATAAGCATCGCCGACCACCTCGGGCACCTCGTGGTCCACGGTGTCTTGCATCTGCTCGGCTACGACCATGACAGCGCGGCTCGCGCGCGGCGCATGGAGGGTCTCGAGGTTGACATCCTCGCGGGGCTTGGTATCGCCGACCCCTATCGGCCCGCGGCGGCGGCGGGCCACGCGCAGCAACCGGCATGAGCGACCCGGACGCACCTAGACCGCCCCGTGAAAGCGGGGCCGCCCCCGCCTCGATCTCGCGGACGATCCTCGACTGGCTGCGCAGCTTGGGGGGCCTGCGCGGCGACGACCTCACCCTGCGCAAGAGCCTCGAGGTCCTGCTCGACGACTACGCCGACGAGGGCCAGCCGATCAACCCGGATGAGCGGCTGATGCTGATGAACATCCTCAAGCTCAGCGAGCTCGAGGTCGACGACGTGATGGTGCCGCGGGCCGACATCGTCGCCGTCGACGCCGCGGCCGCCTACGATGAGGTCATCGAAATCTTCCGCAAGGAGTTCCACTCGCGCATGCCGGTCTATCGCGAGACGCTCGACGGGGTCCTCGGCGCCGTTTACGTGAAGGATCTGGTGGTGCTGGCCGGCGACCCGCAGGGGTTCGATCTCGCCGCGATCGCGCGCCCGGTCCTGTACGTGCCGCCGTCGATGCCCGTGCTCGCCCTGTTCTCGGAGATGCGCACCAGCCGCATTCACATGGCCGTCGTCGTCGACGAGTATGGCGGCACGGACGGGCTCGTGACCATCGAGGACCTCGTCGAGGAGATCGTCGGCGAGATCGAGGACGAGCACGACCGCGTCGAGGCGCCGCTCCTGGTCGAGGGGCCCGAGGGGTCTCTGGAAGCCGACGCGCGGGTGCCCATCGCCGAGCTCGAGGCCAGGCTCGACATCGCGCTCCTCGACAACGATCGCGACGAGGATATCGAGACCCTCGGCGGGCTGCTCTTTTCCCTGGTCGGTCGTGTGCCGCGGCCGGGCGAGCGCGTGCTCCATCCGAGCCAGGTCGAGTTCGAGGTCGTCGATGCCGACGCGCGGCGCGTCAAGCGGGTCAGGGTGCGCGCCGCAGCGGGCCAAACGGCATCGGGCCAAAGCTAGGCCTGTCCGCGCGGATCGGGCCGTGAGGGCACTGAGCGAGCGCATCGCGGGGCTCGCCGGTTGGCGGCGCCCTGGAGCGGCGGCCCTCCTGGGCGCGCTCGCCGCGGCAGCGCTGCCGCCGGTGCACCTGCTGCCGCTCCTCCTCGTCGCCTTTCCAGGCTTCCTGTGGCTGCTCGGCGCATCGCGCGGGCCGTGGGCGGCCTTTGCCATTGGTTGGTGGTTCGGATTCGGCCATTTCGTGGCCGGACTCTACTGGCTCGTCTACCCGCCTTTCACCGATCCCGCGCGCTTCGCCTGGGCGGCCCCGTTCGCGGTTCTGGGCCTGCCCGCCGTGCTCGCCGCCTTTACGGGCGCCGCGGCGCTAGCGACTTGGCTCGCCGGGCTTCGCGGCGGCGGTCGCGTCCTGGCGCTGGCGCTCGCTTGGACCGCCGCGGAATGGCTCCGCGGCCAAGTGTTCACGGGGTTCCCGTGGAACTTCGTGGGCTACGCCTGGACGTTCTCGCCGGCCATGATCCAGCTGGCCGCGGCGGTCGGGGTCTACGGTCTGAGCTTCATGAGCGTGGTGCTCGCCGCGCTTCCGGCGACCCTCGCGGAGCGCCGGGGCGCCGCCGGACTGCGCCTGGTGGCCGCCGGCATCGTGGCCCTGGCGGCCGTCTGGGTTCTCGGCACGATCCGCCTTGCCGGGGCCTCCGGCGAGGTCGTTCCCGGTGTGCGCCTGCGAATCGTTCAGGCCAATATCGCGCAGCCTCACAACTGGCGTCCCGATCGCCGCGAGGCCCAGTTTCGCGACTATCTGCAGTTGAGCTCCGAGGCGGCGCTGACCCCCGTCACCCACCTCATCTGGCCGGAGACGGCGGCGCCCTTCTTTCTCTCGCGTGAGCCCGAGCGCGCCCGCCTCATTGGCGCGCTGGCACCACCGCGGGGTCTCGTTCTCACCGGAGCGCCGCGCATCTCCGCCGCCGGGGTGCGCCCTCCGCAAATCTGGAACAGCGTCCATGCGATAGGCCCCGGGGGAGGCATTCTCGCCAGCTACGACAAGTTTCATCTCGTACCGTTCGGTGAATATGTCCCGCTTCGCCGATGGCTCGGGGCGCTGGGGGTCGAGAAGCTGGTCCAGGGCCAGGCCGACTTTTCGACCGGGCCGGGGCCGCGCACGCTCGTCCTTCCCGGCCTGCCGCCGGTCGGCCCCCTGATCTGCTACGAGGCGATCTTTCCCGGCCGTGTCACCGCGCGCGGGGATCGCCCGGCCTGGCTCCTGAACCTCACCAACGATGCCTGGTTCGGGATCAGCTCGGGGCCGTACCAACATGTGGCGATGGCGCGCATGCGTGCCGTTGAAGAGGGCTTGCCGCTGGTCCGAGCGGCAAATAGCGGTGTCTCGGCCGTCGTCGACGCGCACGGGCGCGTCCTCGCTTCGCTCGGCCTCGGCCGCCGCGGCGTTGTCGACGCGGCGTTGCCGCGCGCCCTCGCCGGCCCGCCCCCCTATGGCCGCTACGGCGACTGGATCCTGCTGCCACTCGCGCTCGCGCTCGGCCTCGTGCTGGCGTGGCTGAGGCGCGCGCGGCGGCGCTATATCTTTTGAGCCTTGCCTATCCGGTTTACACCCACACCCACTAGGGCTAGAATGGGCGCAACCCGGATATAGGGGAGCGCGCCATGGATGTTCTCGACCGCGCCGATCTCCCATTCCCGCATTCGCTACCCGAGTTCCAGCGACTTTTCCCCGATGATGCGGCCTGCGCCGCCTACCTGGAGAAAGCCCGCTGGGGAGACGGCTTTGCCTGCCCGCACTGCGGCACGGCGGGAGAGCCGTTCCACTTTGAAAACCGCCCTGGCGTCCTGCGCTGCCGCAAGTGCCGCCAGAACACCGGGCTGACGGTGGGAACAGTGATGGAGCGTAGCCACACTCCGCTGAACGTCTGGTTCTGGGCCGCTTATCTGGTCGCCAGTCAGACGCCCGGCATGTCCGCCGTGCAGTTTCAGCGGCAACTTGGTCTTTCGCGCTACGAGACGGCCTTTCAAATTCTCCACAAGCTCCGCTCGGGCATGGTGTGGCCCAACCAAGACAGGATCGGTGGACAGCCCAAGAACCATGTTGAGGTGGACGAAACCTGGGTTGGCGGGCGAACGCGTGGGGAAGGCCGTGGTGTTCACCACAAGGTTCCCGTCTCCTGTGCCATCGAGGTGCGTCATCGAAAGCCGGGCACCAAGCTCGACAACCGGAAAGACGGACGCTATGCCGGATGCGTTCGGCTCGCCGTCGTGCTCGACCGTAGCGCCGAGTCGCTCTGTGGGTTCGTCGAGAGCACCGTCGCGCCGCGATCGCTGATCGTTACTGACGATTGGAGCGGCTATGCTGGCCTCGGGAAGCGCGGCTATGAGCACTTCGCTGTTGCCGAGTGTGGTGATCCAGAGGTTGCCGAGCAATACCTGCCGATCATCCATCTGGTTTTCGCCAACCTGAAGACGTGGCTGATCGGTATCCACCACGGCGTTAGCCACCAGCACCTACAAGCCTACCTCAACGAGTTCACCTTCCGCTTCAACAGGCGGTTCTACCCGTTCAACGCCTTCCGCTCATTGCTCGGCATCGCGGGCGACACCTCTGCTCCAACCTATGCCGAGCTTTACTCGGGAGAGTGGTGGCACCCTACATGTAGCGGTCATGGGCGTTAACCGGATAGGCAAGGTTTCTTGATCGAGAATATCATTGACCACGCCACACTCCTCCTATATCACCGGGCCTAGCGCCAGGCGCGCCCAATTCCGGACCGGCTTTTGTGGCTGCGGGGGGTTGTTTGCGGCGAGAAATGGGCCGGCAAAGGCCGTCTTGCGGAAAGGCGAATAGTCGTGGTTGCAGTAACCAAGAGCGTTCCCGGAAAACCCAATCCAGTCGACATTCACGTCGGCGCCCGGGTTCGGCTGCGGCGCACGCTCCTCGGCATGAGCCAGGAGAAACTCGGCAACGCCGTCAGCCTGACCTTCCAGCAGATCCAGAAATATGAGCGCGGCGTCAACCGCATCGGCTCGAGCCGGCTGTTTCAATTCGCGAAGGTCCTCGACGTGCCGGTGTCGTTCTTTTTCGACGAGATGACGGCGGATACGGCGGCGCGCTCGGGTGGCCTGAGCGAACCCGGGGCGCAGCCGTTCGAGCAGCAGCAGCTGACCAAGCGCGAGACGCTTGAACTCGTCCGCGCCTACTATCGGATCACCAATCCGGCGGTACGCGGGCGGGTGTTCGATCTGGTCAAGGCGATCGCCGCCGGCTCTCACCCGAGCTAAGGGGCGCACGCGCAAAGGCCAGGCGCAAGGCCGGTTTCGGGCCCATCAAACAACTTGACGGTGGCTGGAAAGGCTGCCAAGTAGGATCGCCCTCAGCGGCGCGCCCACAATGCCACAAGAGTAACGCCACAAAAACTTGCTTTGAGGCAGGCGCGCCCGGCGGCGGCGAAGGGGCGGTGGGCCAGCGTGGGCGCGGCTCCTTGCGGGCCCCGGAACCCAAGTTCTGGGAGGGGACCCGTGCCTAGAGGCAACTACCTGTTCACCAGCGAGTCGGTGTCCGAAGGGCATCCGGACAAGATTTGCGACCGCATCTCCGACGCGGTCGTGGACATGTACATGACGGCCGATCCCGAGTCTCGAGTGGCCGTCGAAACGCTGGCCACGACCAATCGCATCGTGATGGCGGGCGAGGTCCGGGGTCCCGCCTCGATCACCCATCGCCATCTCGAGGAGGCGGCGCGGGCCTGCGTCAAGGACATCGGTTACGAGCAGCAGGGCTTCCATTGGCGCCACAGCGCCGTCGAGGTGCACGTCCACTCCCAGTCGAGCGACATCGCGCTCGGCGTCGACGCTCGCGGCAACAAGGAGGAGGGTGCGGGCGACCAGGGCATCATGTTCGGGTATGCCTGTCGCGAGACCGAGGAGCTGATGCCGGCACCCATTCATTACGCGCA
Organism: Alphaproteobacteria bacterium; assembly: GCA_965261735.1. Taxonomy (GTDB): domain Bacteria; phylum Pseudomonadota; class Alphaproteobacteria; order SHVV01; family SHVV01. Next base: position 805,269 of record OZ253470.1, on the reverse strand, counting down.
TAGCATCCTTCGCTCCATGGCGGACGCCCGCCACTCCGGCTCCGAGCCGGGACTGGGACCGGACGCCAAAAGCCAAGTAACGCTGGAGTATGAGGACGGGCACCCCGTGCGTGCCACATCGGTGGTGGTTTCAACCCAGCACGCCGAGGATCTCGAGCAGGAGGAGGTCCGCGAGATCGTGCGCCCGCACGTCGTCAATGTGCTGCCCGCGGGCTGGATGTGCGCGGAGGCCGAGTTCTACGTCAACCCTACGGGCCGTTTCGTTATGGGCGGCCCCGACAGCGATTGCGGCGTGACCGGGCGCAAGATCATCGTCGATACCTATGGTGGGGCCGCGCGTCACGGCGGTGGCGCGTTCTCGGGCAAGGATCCCTCCAAGGTCGATCGCTCGGCCGCCTACGCGGCACGCTATCTGGCCAAGAACGTGGTCGCGGCCGAGTGCGCCGACCGCTGCACCATTCAGCTCGCCTATGCCATCGGCGTTGCCAAGCCGCTCGCTCTGTATGTCGATCTCCATGGCGGCAGCGAGGGCGACGAGGTGCGTCTCGAACGGCTGCTCGGCGAGGTTATGGACCTCACGCCGCGCGGCATCCGCGAGCATCTCTCGCTCGATCGGCCGATCTACGCACGCACTGCGGCGTACGGCCATTTCGGCCGGCCTCCCGAGCCCGACGGCGGGTTTTCGTGGGAGCGGGTCGACCTCGTGGACGAGCTGCGCGCGGCCCTCTCCTGAGGCGGCCGTGACCGGCGCCGTCGCCCCGCGAAGCGACCGCATCCTCTACGGCCGGCGGCGTCACGGCCACCGCCTGCGCAAGGGCCGGCTGGCGCTGCTCGAAACGGTGCTGCCGCGGCTCGCGCTCGCGCTCCCCCAGGAAGGCGACGAAATCGGCGATCCGGCGGGCCTATTCGGGTTTGCGCCGCGCGAGACCTGGCTCGAAATCGGCTTCGGCGCTGGAGAGCACCTGGCCCTACAGGCGCAGGTCCACGCGGACGTCGGCTTCATCGGCTGCGAGCCCTACATCAACGGCGTGGCCAGCCTGCTCGATCGCGTGGCCGGCCTCGGCCTCGACAACGTGCGCATCCTGACCGACGACGCTGGCCTCCTGATCCGGGCGCTGCCCGACGCGTGCTTGGGCCGCGTCTTCCTGTTGTTTCCCGATCCGTGGCCGAAGCGCAGGCATCACAAGCGCCGCTTCGTTCAGAGGGGCAACCTCGATCAGCTGGCGCGGGTCATGACGGATGGGGCCGTGTTTCGCTTCGCTACAGATCACGGCGGCTACTGCCGCTGGACGCTGGCGCACGTGCTCGCTCATCCGGCGTTCGCCTGGCCCGTGCACCGGCCCGCGGACTGGCGCATGCGCCCAGCGGATTGGCCGGCCACGCGCTACGAGTTGCGCACGCAGGCCGAGGGCCGGCCCAGCATCTATCTCGGCTTTTACCGCCGCCCACGCGCTGCGCGCGGCGAGAAAAACCTTGAAGCAGCCTGAGATTGTCCGCATATTCCACACTACGAACAACAACATCGGCTCGTCTGCGGGCGAAAACGAGGGGTGGGCACGGGCCCGCCTTTTTGTTTCCGGCGCCGGCGGCGCGCGAGGGCCGCACCGTTGCCAGATCGGACCGAGCAGATCGAGCGCTTGGTCTCCCCGACAGTGGCCGATCTGGGCTGTCGCCTGGTGCGAGTGCACCTCAGCGGCGGTCGGCGACCCACGCTTCAGATCATGGCGGAGCGCGCGGACGGGAAGGACATCTCGGTGGAAGAATGCGCGCACATCAGCCGGGCGATCGCGGCGGTCCTCGAGGTCGAGGATCCGATCTCCGGCCCCTACGACCTCGAGGTAAGCTCGCCGGGCCTCGACCGGCCGCTCGTTTGCCGCGAGGACTTCGCGCGCTTCGAGGGCCATGAGGCGCTGATCGAAACGGCGCGGCTCATTGCCGGACGGCGCCGCTTCCGCGGGGTGTTGCGCGGCATCGTCGGCGATACGCTCACGATCGGGGCCGGCGAGAGTGACGTGGAAATCGCTCTCGCCGACGTCGCCGCGGCCAAACTTGTACTGACGGATGCGCTGATTGCCGAGAGCCTCAAACGCGGGGACCGGCGCAACAAGGACTAGGGCCCACAGATGACCGACACGGAAACGACCACCAGCCTCAATCGGCTCGAGATTCTGCACATTGCCGACGCGGTCGCGCGGGAAAAGGGAATCGAGCGCGCCACTGTGATCGGGGCGCTCGAGGAGGCTATTCAGAAGGCGGCGCGCTCGAAGTATGGGGCCGAAAACGAGATTCGCGCCGAGATCGACAACGAGACCGGCGAAATCAGGCTCTATCGCTGCCTCGAAGTCTGTGAGTTGGTCGAGAACGAGGCGCGCGAGGTGCCCCTCAGCGAGGCCCGCGAGCGCAATCCCGACGCGCAGATCGGCGACATCCTGGCCGAGGCGCTGCCGCCCATAGATTTCGGCCGCATCGCCGCCCAGACGGCGAAGCAAGTGATCGTCCAGAAGGTGCGTGAGGCCGAGCGCGAGCGCCAATACCAAGAGTACAAGGACCGCATCGGCGAGATCGTCAACGGCCTCGTCAAGCGAGTCGACTACGGCAACATCGCCGTCGATCTCGGCCGTGCCGAGGCGGTCGTGCGCCGCGACGAGCTTCTGCCGCGCGAGATCTTCCATATCGGCGACCGCCTGCGCGCCTACATTTACGATGTCCGCCACGAGCTCCGGGGCCCACAGATCTTCCTGTCGCGTACCCACCCCCAGTTCATGGTGCGCCTGTTCGCGCAGGAGGTGCCGGAGGTTTACGACAGCATCATCGAGATCCAGGCGGTGGCGCGCGATCCCGGCAGCCGCGCCAAGATCGGCGTGTTCTCCAACGACAGCAGCATCGACCCCGTCGGCGCCTGCGTGGGCATGCGCGGCAGCCGCGTGCAGGCGGTCGTCAGCGAGCTGCAGGGCGAAAAGATCGATATCATTCAATGGTCGCCGGACCCCGCGACCTTCATCGTCAATGCACTTGCACCGGCCGAGGTTACCAAGGTCGTACTCGATGAGGAGGCAAAGCGCATCGAGGTCGTGGTCCCCGACGATCAGCTCAGCCTCGCCATCGGCCGTCGCGGCCAGAATGTCCGGCTCGCCTCGCAGCTTACGGGCTGGGACATTGACATCCTCACCGAGGCCGAGGAATCGGAGCGCCGGCAGGAGGAGTTCCGCCAGCGCAGCCAGATGTATATCGACGCCCTCGACGTCGACGAAATGATCGCCCAGCTCCTGGTGACCGAGGGGTTCTCGACCGTCGAGGATGTCGCCTTCGTGCCGGTTGAGGAACTCGCCGGTATCGAGGGCTTCGATGAGACATTGGCCCAGGAGCTGCACCAGCGCAGCGAGGCCTACCTCGAAGAGCTCAACCGCCGCCTGACCGAGCGCCGACGCGAACTCGGCGTCGCCGACGAAGTCGGCGAGCTTCCCGTGCTCACCCCGGCGATGCTCGTGACCCTCGGCGAGAACGAAGCCAAGAGCCTCGACGACGTGGCCGGCCTCGCCAACGTAGAACTCATGGAGCTGCTGCCCGATTTCGGGCTCAGCGAGGACGAGGCGAACGCCGTGATTATGGCGGCCCGGGCACACTGGTTCGGCGACGAAGAGGAACCGACCGCCGAGGACGCCGAGGCCGAAGCACCCGAAGGCGCGGCCGAGGCCGAGGCACCCGAGGGCGCCGCCGAGGAAGGCGCCGGGGCTGGTGGCCCCGCCTAGCGCACGCACCCGGCGGGCCGAGCGCGGGCGAGGCGCCGCGACGCCGAGTGAGAAGAGGCGGCGCTGCATCGCTAGCGGCGACGTCAGAGACGCGAGCGAGCTGATTCGCTTCGTCGTCGGCCTGCGCGGCGAGGTCGTGCCCGACGTTGCGGGAAAGCTGCCCGGCCGCGGTATTTGGCTCGGCCCCTCGCGCGACCTCGTCGCGCGAGCGCTCGCCAAGGGGCTTTTCGCGCGCGCCGCGCGCGAGCAGACAAGCGCCGCGCCGGACCTCGCGGACCGCATCGAGCAGCTCCTGGCCGAGCGCTGCCTAGGGCTCCTCGGTCTGGCGCGCCGCTCGGGCCAGGCGGTCACAGGCTTCGAGCGGGTGGGTGCGTTGGTACGAGCGGGAGAGGCCGCGATGTTGATCGTCGCGAGTGATGCGGCGGCCGACGGGCGCGGCAAACTAGAGCGCCTGGGCGCGGGTTTGCCAGTGGTCGACATGCTGAGCCGGACCGAATTGAGCTTGGCGCTGGGGCGCGAAAATGTGGTACATGCTGGGCTGACGGCGGGCGGCTTGGCAGCACGGCTCGCGGTCGAGGCGCGCCGTCTTGCCGGATTTCGGGCCGGGTCGGCGCCGTCTTAGGGTAGATGGACAACAGCAACGGCGATATGAGCGAGCAGCAGAAAGCCGAGGAACGGACCCTGAGTCTGACCACGCCGGCACGCCGGCTGGAGGCGAAAAAGCCCGTTGAAATGGGCCATGTGCGTCAAAGTTTCTCACACGGGCGTTCAAAGACCGTTACCGTCGAGGTCAAAAAGAAGCGCGGCGCCACGACCCGCGGCATGGAGCCGGAGGCGACCTCGGGCGTCGCCCGGCGGCCCACGGCGGAGCCGGCCGAACCCTCCGTAAGCGCGCCCGAGATCTCGGAAGCCGAGGAAAAACCAACGCGCGGCCGCATCCTGCTACGGACCCTGACCGACGATGAAAAGCAGGCTCGGGCGCGGGCCCTCGAAGGCGCCCGCATCGCCGACAGCGAAGCGCGCCGCCAGGCAGAGGCCGACGCCGTCCGCCGAGCCGCGGACGAGGGCCGTCTCGAGGTCGAGCACGCCGCGGCCGAAAAACGGGTCGCAGAGGAAGAAGTGCGCAAGCGTACCGAGGAAGACGCGCGCCAGAAGGCCGAGGAGCAGGCGGCCAAGCGTCTCGCCGGTGGAGAGGCCGAGGAGGGGGAGAAGGAAGAGGACCGTACCAGTCGGCTGCGCCGCCCAACCCGCGTCGAGCCGCGCCGGCCACCGCTCGCACGGCGCGGTAAGCAGCCGCGTCGACGCTCCGGCAAGCTCACCGTAACGCAGGCTCTCGACGACCACGAGCGCGTCCGCAGCTTGGCCTCGGTGCGGCGCGCCCGGGAGCGCGAGCGGCGCGCCGCCAGCGGCGCCGCCGGCGAAGCAGCGGGTAAGGTCGTGCGCGATGTGATCGTGCCCGAAACGATCACGGTGCAGGAACTAGCTAATCGCATGGCCGAGCGCGGCGTCGACGTCGTCCGGGCGCTGATGACCATGGGCGTGATGGCGACGATCAACCAGTCGATCGACGCGGATACGGCCGAGCTCCTGGTTGGCGAATTCGGCCACCGGCTCAGGCGTGTCAGCGATTCCGACGTCGAGATCGGACTGAAGGGCGAGGCCGACGAGGAGTCCACGCTGGAGCATCGCCCCCCCGTCGTGACCGTGATGGGTCACGTCGATCACGGCAAGACCTCACTTCTCGACGCGATCCGCGAGACCGATGTCGTCAAGGGCGAGCGCGGCGGCATTACCCAACATATCGGCGCCTATCAGATCCAGGCCGCGTCGGGCGGCAAGATCACCTTCATCGATACCCCGGGCCATGAGGCGTTCACGGCCATGCGCGCCCGCGGGGCCCACGTGACCGACCTTGTCGTCCTGGTGGTGGCCGCCGACGACGGAGTGATGCCGCAGACCGTTGAGGCGATCAATCACGCCAAGGCCGCGAACGTGCCCATCATCGTCGCGGTGAACAAGATGGACCGCCCCGATGCCGACCCCGATCGGGTGCGGCGCGAGTTGCTCCAGCACGAGATCGTGCTCGAGGAGCTCGGCGGCGAGGTCCTGTCGGTCGAGGTGTCGGCCAAGGAGAAGACCAACCTCGACAAGCTCGAGGAAATCATCCTGCTCCAGGCCGAAGTCCTTGATCTGCGCGCCAATCCGGAGCGCTCGGCCGAGGGGGTCGTGATCGAAGCGCGGCTCGACCGCGGGCGCGGCGTGGTCGCGACCGTGTTGGTGCAACGCGGAAGCCTGCGCATTGGTGACATCCTCGTTGCCGGCGATCAGTGGGGCCGGGTCCGGGCAGTGAATGACGACCGCGGGCGCCGTGTGGAAAGTACCGGCCCGTCGAGCCCGGTGGAGGTGCTGGGCCTCAACCACGTACCCGATGCGGGCGATGAGTTCGTCGTCGCCGACAGCGACACGCGCGCGCGCCAGGTCGCTGAGTTCCGCCAGGGGCGCACCCGCGACGCGCGCGCCAGCACGACCGGCCCGGGCACGCTCGAGCAGATGTTCTCGGAAATCGAATCAGGCGGGGTCAGCGAGCTGCCGGTGGTCATCAAAACCGACGTCCATGGGTCGCTCGAGGCGATTCTTGGGGCTGTCGGCAACCTCGGCGGCGACGAGGTCGCGGTCAGGGTGTTGCATGCCGGGGTCGGCGGGATCAACGAATCCGATATCGTACTCGCCGCGGCTTCCAAGGCCCTGGTGATCGGGTTCAACGTGCGCGCCGACGCCCAAGCCCGTGAGATCGCGCGTCGCGACAAGATCGATCTACGCTACTACTCGGTGATTTACGAGCTCATCGACGACTTCAAGCAGATCCTAACCGGTATGCTAAAGCCGCTGCTGCGCGAGCAGTTCCTCGGCAACGCCGAAATTCTCGAGGTCTTCAAGGTCAGCAAGGCGGGCAAGATCGCGGGCTGCCGTGTGACCGAGGGGGTGATGCGCCAGGGCGCCCGCGTGCGGCTGCTGCGCGACAGCGTCGTCGTCCACGAGGGGCAACTCGGGACCCTGAAACGTTTCAAGGACGATGTCCGTGAGGTGCGCGATGGCACCGAGTGCGGGATGTCGTTCGAGAACTACCAGGACATCCAGGTGGGCGACACCGTCGAGGCCTTCGAGGTAGAGGAAACGGCGCGCACGCTCTAGGTGGACGGCGGTCAAGGGATCGTCGGAGGCATGCCATGGTCAAGGGAGCGCAGCGCGGCGGTGGGCAGAGGCCCTTGAGGGTGGGCGAGGCGCTACGTCATGCGCTGGCCGAGATTTTTTCCCGCGCCGACCTCCATGATCCCGACCTGGCCGCGACATCGATCACCGTCAGCGAGGTTCGCGTGAGCCCCGATTTGAGGCGCGCCACGGCGTTCGTCCTGCCGCTCGCCGGCGCCGAGGGCGAGCGCATCCTGGGCGGGCTGCGCCGCAGCGCGCCCCACCTCAGGATGCGGCTTGCACACCAGCTCGCGCTCAAACGCATGCCCGAGCTCGAGTTCGAGCTCGATCGCGGGTTCGAGGCCGCCGCCCACATCGACGCGTTGTTGCGCCGACCCGATATCGCGCGCGACCTTCCGGCCGAGCCCGCCGCCGAGGCTCAGGGCGATTCGGATGCCTCCTGACGCCGCGCCCGTGCACGGCTGGGTCGTCATCGACAAGCCTGAAGGTCCGACATCGGCGCGCGTCGTCGCCCGGGTCAAGCGCCTGATGGGCGCGCGCAAGGCGGGCCATGCCGGCACGCTCGATCCCTTTGCCACGGGCGTGCTGCCCGTCGCCCTGGGCGAAGCGACGAAGACCATGGCCCACGTCGTCGACGGCCGCAAAATGTACCGTTTCAGTGTCGTCTGGGGCCAATCACGCGCGACCGACGATCGCACCGGCGAGGTGACCGATGAGTCGGCCGCGCGTCCCACGGATCTGGCGATCGCGGCCGCGCTACCCCACTTCGTCGGCCGCATCGAGCAGACGCCGCCCGTCTATTCGGCGCTCAAGGTGGGCGGTGAGCGGGCCTACGCCCTGGCCCGGGCCGGCCGCCCGCCCGAACTCGCGCCGCGGACCGTCGAGATTCACAGCATTGAGCGCGTCGCGAGCACCGCCGCCGGGGCCATGTTCGAGGTCGCCTGCGGTAAGGGCACCTACGTGCGGGCGCTGGCGCGCGACCTCGCCCACCGTCTCGGCTCGCTCGCCTACGTCAGCGAGCTCAGGCGGACGCGGGTTGGCCCGTTCACGGCCGCGCAAGCGATTTCGCTGGATAATCTCGAGGCCCTGGGGCATAGTCGGGCGCTCGCAAAGGCCCTGCTGCCGGTGGAAGCCGCGCTATCGGGCATGCCCGCCCTGGAGCTGACCCAGGTCCAGGCCGAGCGCCTCAGCCACGGCATCACCGTGGAGCTTTCGAGCATCCCACAAGGCACCGTGTGCGCGATGGCCGCAGGCCGTCTGGTGGCACTGGTACGGGCCGCGGGAAGCGAGGTGAGGCCGTTGCGCGTGTTCAATTTGTGAGCGTACGATCAATCGAAGAAGGGGTGTGCGGATGTCGATTGCCGCGGAACGCAAGAGTGAGGTCATTGGCGAGTTCGGTCGGTCCAACGGGGACACGGGGTCGCCGGAGGTGCAGGTCGCCATCCTGACCGAGCGCATCAACAACCTCACCGAGCATTTCCGGTCACACAAGAAGGACAACCACTCGCGCCGCGGCCTGCTGATGATGGTCAGCCGCCGCCGCCGCCTGCTCGACTACCTCGATCGCATGGACAGCGAGCGCTACAAGACGCTCATCCAGCGCCTCGGGATCCGCAAGTAGGCGCACAGGGCGCGACTCACCCGGCGGCGCGCCGGGTCGCGGGGCCGCGTGGCCTCCGGCATCGCGTCAATTCACCGATCGATCTTTGAAAGCCCCGGAGGTGGCGTGGGGCAATGATAACGCCGCCGGGCAGCGCCGAAAGGCGGGGCTGCCCTGGGGAAAAACGAAGGGACGAAAGAGAAATGTTCGAAGTACATAGACGAGAGATGGAGTGGGGCGGCCGCCGGCTCGTGATCGAGACCGGCAAGGTGGCGCGCCAGGCAGATGGCGCGGTCATGGTGAGCTATGGCGAATCGACCGTGCTCTGCACCGCGGTGGCACGAAGCACGCCGCGCGCCGGCATCGATTTCTTTCCGCTCACCGTCAACTACCAGGAAAAGACCTTCGCGGCCGGGAAGATACCCGGCGGCTTCTTCAAGCGAGAAGGCCGACCGACGGAGAAGGAGACGCTGACCTCGCGCCTCATCGACCGGCCGATCAGGCCGCTCTTCGCAGCGGGCTTTCGCAACGAAACCCAGGTCATTTGCACGGTGCTGTCGCACGACATCGAAAACGACCCCGACATCCCGGCGCTGATCGGCGCGTCGGCGGCGCTGACGATCTCCGGGATCCCGTTCCTCGGGCCCATCGCCGCCGCCCGCGTCGGCTATTTCGATGGCGCCTACGTCCTCAATCCTCAGATCGACGAAATGGCCTCGAGCGAACTAGACCTGTTGGTCGCCGGCACGGGCGACGCTGTGCTCATGGTCGAGTCCGAGGCCCGCGAGCTATCCGAGGAGGTGATGCTGGGGGCGGTGACGTTCGGCCAGGAAAGCTTCAAGCCGGTCGTCGACCTCATCATCGGGCTGGCCGAGGCGTGCGCCAAGGAGCCATGGGTGGTTCCCGTCAACGACGGCGAGGAGGCCCTGGCCGCGCGCATCGCGGAGATGGCCGAAGCCGACCTGCGCGCCGCCTACGCCGAGCAGGTCAAGCAGGCGCGGAGCGACAAGCTCGATGCCGTACGCCAGCGCGTGGTGGCCGCCTTCGAGGCGGAGTTCGACGACCCGGCGCCCGTGACGGCGCTGCTCAAGAAGCTCGAAAAACGGATCGTGCGCCGCGCCATTCTCGAAAACGGCACGCGCATCGACGGCCGCGATACCAAGACGGTCAGACCCATCCAGGCCGAAGTCGGGGTGCTGCCGCGCACCCACGGCGCGGCGCTGTTCACCCGCGGCGAGACCCAAGCGATCGTCGTGACCACGCTGGGCACGGGCGATGACGAGCAGATCGTCGACGCGCTCGAGGGTGAGTATCGTCAGCACTACATGCTGCACTACAACTTCCCGCCGTACTCGACCGGCGAGACCAAGTTCATGACCGGTCCGGGGCGGCGCGAAATAGGCCACGGCAAGCTCGCCTGGCGGGCGTTGCACGCGCTCATGCCCTCGCCCGAGGACTTCCCCTACACCATCCGGGTGGTTTCCGAGATCACCGAGTCGAACGGCTCCTCGTCGATGGCGACCGTGTGCGGCGCTTCGCTGTCGCTCATGGACGCCGCCGTGCCCCTGCGCCGGCCGTGCGCGGGGATCGCCATGGGCCTCATCCTCGATGACGGGGAATATGCGATCTTATCCGACATCCTGGGCGACGAAGACCATCTCGGCGACATGGACTTCAAGGTCGCGGGCACCGACCAGGGCGTGACCGCGCTGCAGATGGACATCAAGATCACCGGCGTCACCGAGGAGATCATGAGCGCGGCGCTGGCCCAGGCGCGAGACGGACGGATGCACATTCTCGGGGAAATGAGTAAGGCGCTGACGGCGGCCCGCGATTCGGTCAAGGATCACGCGCCGCGCATCTCCACCATCACCATTCCGCGGGAAAAGATCCGCGAGGTGATCGGCACCGGGGGCAAGGTCGTGCGCGAGATCTGCGAGGTCACGGGCGCCAAGATCGACATCAACGACGATGGCACGATCAAGATCGCGTCGGCCGACGTCGCAGCGTCACAGAAGGCGATGGATTGGATCAAGGACATCGTGGCCGAGCCTGAGATCGGGGTGATCTATACCGGCAAGGTGGTCAAGGTCGTTGATTTCGGCGCCTTTGTGAACTTCATCGGCAATCGAGATGGCCTCGTTCACATCAGCGAGCTAGCGCCGCGCCGCGTTGCCAAGGTGACCGACGTGGTCAACGAGGGCGATGAGGTCCGGGTCAAGGTGCTCGGCATCGACGACCGCGGCAAGGTTCGCCTGAGCATCAAGGCGATCGAGGCGGAGGGGGAGCCGGCGCCCGAGCAGGTCGGCGTCGGCGAGTAGGGTCAGGTCTGGCGGCCGCCCTGCGGGCCCCGGTCCCGGGATCCGTTGCTGGGGGGAATGCCGACCGCGTGGAAGCCGGAATCGACGTGCATGATCTCGCCGGTGACGCCGCGCGAGAGGTCGCTCAGTAGATAAAGGGCGGCATCGCCGACCTCGTCGAGCGTTAGGTTGCGCCGCAGCGGCGCGTGTTCGCCGGTGTAGTGCCAGACATAGCGGGCATCGGCGATCGCCGAGCCCGCGAGGGTGCGCATCGGCCCGGCCGAGATGGCGTTGACGCGGATGCCGTCGCCGCCGAGATCGACCGCCAGGTAGCGCACGCTCGCTTCCAGCGCCGCCTTGGCCACGCCCATGACGTTGTAGCTCGGCATCACGCGCTCGGCACCGAGATAGGTCAGCGTGAGCAGGCTTCCGCCGTCCGACATCAGTCGATGGGCGCGCCGCGCGATGTCGGTAAAGGTAAAGCAGGAGACGTGGAGCGTGCGGCGGAAGTTCGCCCGCGTGGTATCGAGATAGCGCCCGCGCAGCTCCTCCTTATCGGAATAGGCGATGGCGTGGATGACGAAGTCGAGCCCGCCCCACTCGCGCTCGACGGCGGCAAAGACGGCATCGAGCGCGTCCTCGTCCTCCGCATCGCACGCGGCAATGATCGGACTCGCCAACGATTGCGCGAGCGGCTCCACGCGCTTGCGGAAGGCCTCATCCTGGTAGGTGAAGGCGAGCGCGGCGCCGTGGCCGTACAGCCTGCGCGCCATCCCCCAGGCGATCGAATGGTCGTTGGCGACCCCGAAGATGAGGCCGCGCTTGCCCGCCATGAGCGGCTGCGGGTCGTTGGCCCGCGCCGCCGGGCGCAGGGGTACCGCCGTGGCCCCTCCGGGACCCGCTCCGCTCCCCCCCGCGGCGTTGTCCACCATTCACCCACCGGGCCGGCTGAAAACGAGCGCCGCGTTGGTGCCCCCGAAGCCGAAGCTGTTGGACATCACGCAGTTGAGCTTCACGTCGTCTCGCCGCTCGCGAACAATCGGCGCCTTCTCAAATTTCGGGTCGAGATTGTCGATATTGGCCGAGGCGGCGATGAAGTCGTTGTGCATCATCAGCAGCGCGTAGATGACCTCGTGGGCGCCGGCGGCCCCCAGCGAATGGCCCGTCAGCGATTTGGTCGAGCCGAGCGGCGGAATGTTGCCGTCGAACACCTCGGCGATGGCACCGATCTCGCGCTCATCGCCGATCGGCGTGCTGGTGCCGTGGGTGTTGATGTAGTCGACCGGAACCTCGACGGTGGCGAGCGCCTGGCGCATGCAGCGTACCGCGCCCTCGCTCGAGGGCTGGACCATGTCGTAGCCGTCCGAGGTCGCCCCGTAGCCGACCAGTTCGGCGAGCACCCGAGCGCCGCGCGCCTTGGCGTGCTCGAGCTCCTCCATCACCAGCAGGCCGCCGCCGCCGGAAATGACGAATCCGTCGCGGTCGCTGTCGTAGGGGCGGGACGCCTTGTCGGGCGTGTCGTTGAAGTGCGAGGACATCGCTCCCATGCCGTCGAACAGGACCGATAGCGTCCAATCCAGCTCCTCGCCGCCGCCGGCGAAGACAATGTCCTGCTTGCCGAGTTGGATGAGTTCGGCGGCGTGGCCGATGCAGTGGGCGCTGGTCGCGCAGGCCGAGCTGATCGAGTAGTTGACGCCCTTGATGCGAAAGTGGGTCGCGAGACAGGCGGAGTTGGTGCTCGACATGCAGCGCGGCACCATGTAGGGGCCGACGCGCTTGGCGCCCTTGTCGCGCGCGAGGTCGCAGGCCAGGAGTTCGTTCTTCATCGACGGGCCGCCCGAGCCGACGACGATTCCCGTGCGCTCACTGGAGACCAGATCCTCGCCCAGGCCCGAATCGACGATCGCCTGCTCCATCGCCAGGTAGTTGAACGCGGCGCCGTCGCCCATGAAGCGGCGCACCTTGCGGTCGATACTCGATTCGAGGTCGATCTTCAGCGAGCCATGTATCTGGCTGCGAAACTTATGGTCGCGATAGTCCTCGCAGAACTCGATTCCCGAGCGCCCCTCGCGCAGTGCCGCGAGCACTTCCTGCGTGTTGTTGCCGATCGAGCTAACGATCCCCATTCCGGTGACGACGACGCGTCGCATGGGGGTTGCGCGATCCCTCAGCCGCTCAGTTGAAGACGCCGACGCGCAGGTCCTGCGCTTCGCAAATCTTCTTGCCGTCGACGTTCATGATGCCATCGGCGATGGCCATGGCGAGCTTGCGGTTGATCAGCTTCTTGATGTTGATGTGGAACGTGATCTTCTTGGCGCTCGGCAGCACCTCGCCGATGAACTTGACGGCGCCCGTGCTGAGCGCGCGGCCGCGCCCGGGCAGGCCGAGCCAGCCGAGGAAGAAGCCGACCAGCTGCCACATCGCGTCGAGCCCAAGGGCGCCCGGCATGACCGGGTCGGACTTGAAGTGGGATTCGAAGAACCAGAGATCTGGGCTGATGTCCATTTCAGCGACGATCTCGCCCTTACCATAGGCGCCACCCGTGTCCGAGATGCGGATGATCCGATCCAGCATCAACAGGGGCGGCAGTGGCAAGCGCGCGTTGCCGGGCCCGAACAGGCGGCCATGCCCGCACTCGATCAGCTCTTCGCGGTTATAGGCCGCCTTGCGCTGCCTCGTGAACAGTTGCTTCACTGCATGCTGCATCAGTCGTGTCGCCCGCTTTCGATTCCTGCTCGTGCTTCGGCGACTATATCGAAACTGCCGCCGAGGACAAGAGCCTGCGCGAGCGAGGCCGCTCCGCGCCAACGGCTCCTAATTGGGCCCGCGGCCGGGTGAATCAAGTGCGCCAGCGCGCGCCGGACCGCAGAGAATGCCGAGCCCTCCCAAAGATTTGGTGCTAAAGTGATGTTTCGCAAGGCCGTTCACGACTGAGCGGGGCCCCTTCCTGGGGCGTTTTCCAAAAAAAACCTATGCCGAATAGCGGCCAGGCAAGGAGGAGCCAATGCCGTCTCTTAAGGGGACTAAGACCGAGCAAAACCTGAAGGATGCGTTCGCCGGCGAGTCGCAAGCCAACCGGCGTTATCTCTATTTCGCCCAGAAGGCGGACGTCGAGGGCTACAACGACGTCTCGACCGTGTTTCGGTCAACGGCCGAGGGCGAGACGGGCCACGCCCACGGCCACCTCGAATACCTGGAGGAGACCGGCGACCCGGCGACGGGCGTGAAGATCGGCGCCACCGGCGACAATCTGAAGGCGTCCATTGCCGGCGAGACCCACGAATACACCGACATGTATCCGGGCATGGCGCGGACCGCGCGGGAAGAGGGTTTCGACGAGATCGCCGATTGGTTCGAAACGCTCGCCAAGGCCGAGAAGTCGCATGCGGGGCGCTTCCAGAAGGCGCTCGACACGCTCGACTAGGCAACGCCTCCCGGGGCGCCGTTACGCAATGGAGGAGGGCCCGGTCCGGGCCCTCCTCGCATTCTCCCACCAAAGGGGCCGCGATGGTCACGGTCAAGGAAGGCAGCACCGAGGCGCCGATACGCCACGCGTTGGCCTGGCGCGATCCTGACTTTTTCGATGCCGCCAAGATCGACGCCGAAATGGGGCGGGTTTTCGACATCTGTCATGGGTGCCGCCGCTGCTTCAATCTCTGCGATTCGTTCCCGCGGCTGTTCGACCTGATCGACGAGTCCGAAACAGGCGAGCTCGATTCGGTGGCGAGCGCCGGGTTCAAACCGGTGGTCGATGCCTGCACGCTGTGCGACATGTGCTTCATGACGAAGTGCCCCTACGTCCCTCCGCACGAGTTCAACCTCGATTTCCCGCACCTGATGCTGCGCGCGCGTGCCGCGGAGGAGCGAGCCGGCAAGGCTGGCTTCTGGCAGGGCCAGCTCGCGCGGACCGACCGCAACGGCACTCTGGCAGGCGCCGTGGCGCCGTTGGCGAATTGGGCGAGCGACGCCAGGAACCGGATCACGCGCCCGATCCTCGAAGGCATCACCGGCGTTCACCGCGAGGCGGCGCTGCCCAAGTTTCACCGCAAGACCTTCGTGCGGGCCGCGGGCCAGGCCGCGCCCGAGGTCAACCGCGAGGCGCCGGCGGCCGGCCGCAAAGCCGTCCTCTACGCGACCTGCTTCGTCAACTACAACAACCCAGGCATCGGCGCGGCCGCCCGCGCCGTGTTGGCGCGAAACGGCGTCGAGACCGAGGTCGTCTACCCCACCTGCTGCGGCATGCCGCAGCTCGAGCGGGGCGCTCTTGCCGAGGTCGAGGCGCGCGCCCGGGACATCACGGCCACGCTCGAGCCCTGGCTCGATAAGGGCTACGAAGTCATCGCGCTGGTGCCCTCGTGCGCCCTGATGATCAAGTTCGAGTGGCCGCTGATCCTGCCCGACGATGCCGCCGTGCGACGGCTGTCGCAGTCGACGCACGATGTCACCGAGTATGTGGTCGACATCGCTCGTAAAGAGGGCCTGGCGGATGGGTTGTCCGCGTTGCCCGGCAGCGTCGCCGTCCATCTCGCCTGCCATGCACGCGCCCAGAACATGGGACCCAAGGGCGCCGACCTGCTGCGCCTCATTCCCGACACCGAGGTCAAGACGATCGAGCGCTGCTCGGGGCATGGCGGATCGTGGGGCGTGATGAAGGACAATTTCGATACGGCTCTCAAGGTCGGAAAGCCCGTGGCCCGCAGTGCAGCCGAGGGCGGCGCCGCCTTTCTCGCGTCGGAGTGTCCGCTTGCGGCCGAGCACATCCGCCAGGGCATGGAGCGCCTCGGCGACGGCTCAGCGGTCCCCGGGCGCTCCCACCATCCCATCGAGCTGTTCGCCCGAGCCTATGGGATCAGCGTCTAGCGCATGAGCGCCGCCGCGCGCGAGCTGACGCGGGCCGACATCCTGCCGAGCGAGGAATACGCGCGAATCCGTAAGGAGAGGCGGCGCGCGGTAGCGGCCCTCAAGCGCGACCGCCGTGTCGAAGTCGGCCCGTTCGCCACCTTCTATTTCGAGAACTACGAAACCATGTGGCACCAGGTCCACGAGATGCTCTACATCGAGAAGGGTGGCGAGGCCCAGATCGAGGGCGAGCTCGCGGCCTACAATCCGCTTATTCCCAAGGGTCGGGAATTGGTAACCGCCCTGATGTTCGAGATCGAGGAGCCGGCGCGCAGGTCCCGCCTCCTCGCTGGCCTCGGCGGCGTCGAGCACTCCGTGCGCTTGGAGTTCGCCGGCAGGACCCTCGCCGCCGTTCCCGAGGGCGACACGGCCCGCACCAACGAGGCGGGCAAGGCCTCCGCGGTGCATTTCCTGCGCTTTCCCCTCGACGACGCTCAGGCCGACGCTTTTCGCGCACCTGGCGCGCAGGTGACGCTGGCCATCCGCCACGCCGCCTACGCCCACATGGCCATCATTCCCGAGCGCGTGCGCGCCGCCCTCGCCGCCGATCTGGATTGAGTCGCGCGCTCGCTGTGTGGTTCAGCGAGCGTTGGCGCTTGCCGCCGAATCGATCAACCCCGCCGTGGTGCTCTCCAGGCGGGCCGCTAGCGTTCGCGCCAGACAGAGGTAGAAGCGGGTCGCAAACCCAGGGTCGGATGCCAATAGCGCGTAAACGTCCGGCGCTTGGATCACGACGGCCGTCACGTCGGTTTCGGCGACGACCGAGGCGCTCGCACTCTTTGCCTGAACAAAGGACATTTCGCCAGCGACCTCGTTCGGCCCTAGAGTGGTGATTCGGGCGATGCTCCCGCCATTGCTTCGTTCGATCCGCACCCGTCCTTCCTGGATCACGAGAATCACCTGCTGCTCATCTCCTTCCTCGCGAAGGCGTTCGTTCTTGCCTATCCGGTTAACGCCCATGACCGCTACATGTAGGGTGCCACCACTCTCCCGAGTAAAGCTCGGCATAGGTTGGAGCAGAGGTGTCGCCCGCGATGCCGAGCAATGAGCGGAAGGCGTTGAACGGGTAGAACCGCCTGTTGAAGCGGAAGGTGAACTCGTTGAGGTAGGCTTGTAGGTGCTGGTGGCTAACGCCGTGGTGGATACCGATCAGCCACGTCTTCAGGTTGGCGAAAACCAGATGGATGATCGGCAGGTATTGCTCGGCAACCTCTGGATCACCACACTCGGCAACAGCGAAGTGCTCATAGCCGCGCTTACCGAGGCCAGCATAGCCGCTCCAATCGTCAGTAACGATCAGCGATCGCGGCGCGACGGTGCTCTCGACGAACCCACAGAGCGACTCGGCGCTACGGTCGAGCACGACGGCGAGCCGAACGCGTCCGGCATAGCGTCCGTCTTTCCGGTTGTCGAGCTTGGTGCCCGGCTTTCGATGACGCACCTCGATGGCACAGGAGACGGGAACCTTGTGGTGAACACCACGGCCTTCCCCACGCGTTCGCCCGCCAACCCAGGTTTCGTCCACCTCAACATGGTTCTTGGGCTGTCCACCGATCCTGTCTTGGTTGGGCCGCACCATGCCCGAGCGGAGCTTGTGGAGAATTTGAAAGGCCGTCTCGTAGCGCGAAAGACCAAGTTGCCGCTGAAACTGCACGGCGGACATGCCGGGCGTCTGACTGGCGACCAGATAAGCGGCCCAGAACCAGACGTTCAGCGGAGTGTGGCTACGCTCCATCACTGTTCCCACCGTCAGCCCGGTGTTCTGGCGGCACTTGCGGTAGCGCAGGACGCCAGGGCGGTTTTCAAAGTGGAACGGCTCTCCCGCCGTGCCGCAGTGCGGGCAGGCAAAGCCGTCTCCCCAGCGGGCTTTCTCCAGGTAGGTGGCGCAGGCCGCATCATCGGGGAAAAGTCGCTGGAACTCGGGTAGCGAATGCGGGAATGGGAGATCGGCGCGGTCGAGAACATCCATGGCGCGCTCCCCTATATCCGGGTTGCGCCCATTCTAGCCCTAGTGGGTGTGGGTGTAAACCGGATAGGCAAGGGTCGAGGTTCTCCTCGAGCGGCGACGGGTCCTCGAAGGGCAGGGTCGCCGCCCGGCGCAACACGCCATGCGTCACTCGTTCGCCGGGCGCCAGAGGCGACGGCCCTATCCGGCGCGGAAGAGGGGGTTGGTGGCGCCGAAGGCGTCGACGGCGGTGCCGGTGATCGCGCTCGCTGCGTCGGAGGCGAGAAACAGGGCGACGTCGGCGATCTCTTCGGGGCGCATGAGGTTGGGGTTGAGCGCGCGCCCGTGGGCGTAGAACGCCGCGCGGACGCCCTCGGTGTCCACGCCTCCCGGGCAGATGCAGACGGCGTTGATGCCGTGTGGACGAGCCTCCGCGGCCACGCTCTCGGTCAGGCTGATGAGCGCGGCCTTGCTCGCGCGGTAGGCGCTCCGCCCGGCGCCCCCTCGGCGCCCGCCGATGCTCGAGATGTTAATGATCGTGCCGCCGCCGCTGGCGATCATCGGCGGCAGCACGGCCTTGATCAGCAGGGCCGGGGCGATCAGGTTCACATCGATCACCGTTCTCCACAGCGCCGGGTCGAAGTCGACGAGGTTGGCGCTGGCGTGGATGAGGCCCGCGTTGTTGACGAGGATATCGATCCTGCCGAAGCGCTCCAGGGTCTCCGGCACGATGCGCGCGACCTCCTCTTCGATACCGAGATCCGCGGTGATGGGCAGGGCTTCGCGGCCCATCTCACCGATCTCGCCCGCGAGAGCTTCGAGCGCCCCATGCGAGCGGGCGGTGACCCTCTCGCGCAAAAGCCAGGGCGATGGCGCGGCCGATTCCCTTCGACGCGCCGGTGACGAGGGCGACTTTATTCTCGAACTTCATCCAGGCTCCGAAGGCGGCATGGCCGTTGCGCAAGCTAGTCGAACTCCTCGCCCGGGTAGATGCCCCAGAGGTTGGTCCGCCGGGTCCAGCCCCGCAAGCTCCCGAGCGCGAGCCGGCACCAGGCGCCCGAGCAGGCGAGCACGCGCCCCAGGACCCCAGGCTCGGCGCGGGCGACTGGCACCGAGCCCTCATCGGGCCGGCGGTACAGCGTGCTCAATCCGGCGACCACGACCGAGCGCTCGCCCGAGAGGAGGCTCGTGTGCACCCAGCCGAAGGCGCCATCGACGTCGCGAATACGGCGCCACAGGTCGTATTCCGCGGTGACCTCGACCGGCTGGCCGCGGCGCTGGAACACCCACACGATCGGATAGCGCACACCGGGACCGGTGCGCACGTTCACCTTGTCGGCGCGCAGGGAGACGAAGCGCGGGGTCGGCAGGTCCGTTGCGGCGGCGGCGCATTGCGGGGCGAGAAGGGCCAGGGCGAACACGCCGGCAACAGCCGCGCCGAGCGGCCCGCGCAACCCTGCCGGTCGAGCGGGCCGCTCCAGGCCGCGATGATCCACCATGCCGCCCGTTATGACGCCAGCGTCGCTCGTGGTCAAGATGTATCGCCCGATGAGCCCGCCGCTACAACATCTAGTAGCCCAGCGGCCACTCTCATGGGCTCCTACGCCGCGTGTGCCGACAGGTCGTGGATCACGGCGTCGCCGCCGCACAGGGGGCATGCAGGATCGGGGAGCACCCGGACCTTGCGGAAGGTACCGGCGAGGCCGTCATAGACGATGAGCCGGCCCGACAGGCCCTCGCCGATGCCGAGCAGCTCCTTGACCACTTCGACCGCCTGCAGCGAGCCCACGGCGCCGACGAGCGCGCCGAGCACCCCGCCCTCGGCGCAGGAGGGGATCAGCCCCTCGGGCGGCGCCTCGCGAAAGATGCAGCGATAGCAGGGATGTTCGCCACCGAGGTAGGCCTTGAAGGTCGACAATTGGGCATCGAAACGTAGCACCGCCGCCGAGACCAGCGTCTTGCGCGCGAGGTAGCAGGCGTCGTTGACGAGGAAGCGGGTGGCGAAATTGTCGCTGCCATCGGCGACAAGATCGTAGGGCGCGATGAGGCGGTGCGCGTTGCCGGCATGGAGCCGTTCCTGGTGCGCCTCGATGCGCACCTCGGGGTTGAGCGCGGCAACGGTGCGGCGCGCGCTCTCGGTCTTGGGCGCGCCCACGCGGTCCGTGGTGTGGGCGATCTGGCGTTGCAGGTTCGATAGGCTCACGGTGTCGTCGTCGACGACGCCGAGCGTGCCGACCCCGGCGGCCGCGAGGTACATCAGCAGCGGCGAGCCGAGGCCGCCCGCCCCGATCACCAGCACCTTCGATTGCAGGAGGCGCGCCTGGCCCGTTCCGCCGATCTCGGGTAGCACGATGTGGCGCGCGTAGCGCTCGATCTGCTCGTCGGAGAAGTCCATCACAAATCGTCGAACAGCGCCGTCGACAGGTAGCGTTCGGCGAACGAGGGCAGCACGGTGACGATGCGCTGGCCAGCCATGTCCTGGCGGCAGCCGACCTCGAGCGCCGCCGCGAGCGCCGCGCCCGAGGAGATGCCGACGGGCAGGCCCTCGAGCCGGGCAGCGCGCCGCGCCGTGTCGAGCGCGGTCTCGTTAGCGATGGTCAGCACCTCGTCGACGAGGCTGAGCTCCAGGTTGTTCGGAATGAACCCCGCGCCGATACCTTGAATCTTGTGCGGACCCGGCATGCCGCCGGAGAGCACGGGGCTGTCCTCGGGCTCGACCGCGATGATCCGAAGCGCGGGCAGGCGGCTCTTGAGGACCTCGCCCACCCCGGTGAGCGTACCGCCCGTACCGACGCCGAGCACGATGGCATCGAGGCGGCCGCCGGTGTCGCGCCAAATCTCCTCGGCCGTCGTCGTCCGGTGGATCGCTGGATTGGCCGGGTTGTCGAACTGTTGCAGCATGAGTGCATCGGGCAGGGCGGCGATCAGCGCCTCGGCCTCGGCGATGGCACCTTGCATGCCGTGGGAGGCCGCCGTCAGGCGCAGCTCGGCCCCGAGCAGGCGCAGCATCTTGCGCCGCTCCATCGACATGCTGTCGGGCATGAAGAGCACCAGCTGGTAGCCCTTGGCCGCGCACACGAAGGCGAGCGCGATTCCCGTATTGCCCGAGGTCGGTTCGACGATGACGGTGCCCGGGCGCATGCGGCCCTCGGCCTCGGCGGCCTCGATCATGGCCAGGCCGATGCGGTCCTTGACCGACCCGAGCGGGTTGAAGAACTCGAGCTTGGCGAGGACTTCCGCGACCGCGCCGGCGGCCTGCGCCAATTTGCCGACGCGCACCAGCGGCGTGTTGCCGATGGTCTCGACGATGCTGTCATGGATGCGCTCGCGCGGCGCGGCCGCATCGGCGAGCGGCAGGGGGGAGACGGACGAGGGCATGGCCGGATAGGTACTTTCCTGTGGTGGGTCCGGATCAGATGTTGAAATCGAGTCGGCGGCCGGCTTCCCTGGCGATGCCCTGCTCGTGCGCGCGCCGGCACAGATCCTCGATCGAAATGCCGTCGAGCCTGGCCATCAGGTCGCTCTGCAGCTCCTGCCACATCGGCCGCACCGAGGCGCGCCCCAGCGGCGAGCCGTCGCCGTCGCCGGCCTCGTCCCCGTTATTGTCGAGGGCCGCGACCACGCGGGCGATCTCGCCGACGCTGATGCGCCGGCGCTCGCGCGCCAGCCGATAGCCGCCGCGCGGGCCGCGCGTTCCCTTGAGAATCTGAGCCCGCACCAGCCGCTGCATGACCTGCTCGAGGTAGCGCTGAGGGATGCCCTGGCGCTCGGTGATCTCGCGGCTCTGCACCGGATCGGGGCCGGCCTGATAGGCGATGTCGACCACCGCCTCGAGCGCAAAGAGAAGCTTTTTCGGGGGCTGAAGCATGGCGCTAGTACTTACTTGTGTAGGTCCGGCTTGTGTAGGTCCGGGTGTCATCCTCACCCAACCCTCCCCCATCAGGGGGGAGGGTCAGGAACTGGACATCGCGCCATGAGTCCCCCTCCCTTGGTGGGAGGGGGTAGGGGGAGGGGGCCGAGTAATGAGTCACTTTAGTCTTTGCCACCAAGGACTAACCGGGCTCGGCCGGGCCGGGCCCCGGCGCGCCGGCGAAGAACTCACCGATCCGCAGGGCCAGCTTCTCGGCGAGCGCGGGCTTGCTCATCCTCGCCCAAGCCTCGCTCGCACTCTGGGCGATGAAGTGCACCTCGTTGTCGTCGCTGCCGAAGACCGAGCTGTCGTGCGAGACGTCGTTGGCCAGAATCCAATCGCAGCCCTTGCGCAGCCGCTTGGCGCGCGCGTTCTCGACCAGGTCCTCGGTCTCGGCGGCAAAGCCGACCATGAGGCGCGGGCGGTCGTTCGTGCGCCGACTCAAGGTGGCGAGGATGTCGGGGTTCTCGACGAGCGCGAGCTTGGGTGCGCCGTTGCCGGTCTTCTTGAGCTTGGCGTTACGGGCATCGACGCGCCAGTCGGCGACCGCGGCGGCGCACACCGCTACATCGACGGGCAGCGCCTCCAGGCAGGCCTCGAGCATCTGCGCCGCCGATTCGACCGCCCTCACGCCGACGCCCTCGGGCTCGGGCTCGCTGGTCGGCCCGGCTACAAGCGTCGTCTCGGCGCCGTGGCGGGCGAGCGCGGCGGCGATGGCGTGGCCCTGCTTGCCCGAGGAACGGTTGGAGATGAAGCGCACGGGGTCGATCGCCTCGAGCGTCGGGCCCGAGGTGACGAGCGCCCGGCGCCCGCTGAGCGCGCGTGCCGCGGGCTGCGCGCCGAGCGCCGCCTCGATGGCGTCGATGATGTCGTCGATCTCGGCCAGGCGCCCGGCGCCGAACTCGCCGTCGGCGAGCGCGCCCGTGGCTGGACCGCAAGCGAGCACGCCGTCGGCCGCGAGCTTCGCGAGGTTGCGCCGCGTCGCCGGGTGCTCCCACATGCGCACGTTCATCGCGGGCGCGATCAACACGCGCTTGTCGGCAGCCAGCAGGGTGGTGGACGCGAGATCGTCGGCGATGCCGGCGGCCATCTTGGCGATGATATTCGCGGTGGCCGGCGCGACGACGACGAGGTCCGCCTCGCGCGATAGCCGGATGTGGCCCATCTCGCTCTCGTCCGTGAGCGAGAACAGATCGCCGTAGACCTTGTCGCCGCTGAGCGCCGCGAGCGACAGCGGCGTGACGAACTCGGCGCCTGCGCGGGTGAGCACGCAGCGCACCGCGGCACCGCGCTCGCGCAGCCGGCGGATGAGGTCGAGCCCCTTGTAGGCCGCGATCCCGCCCGAAACGATCAGCAGGATCCGTTTGCCGTCCAGCATCGCGTATTTACCCGGAAACTACGTTGCGTGGCTGTAAATAACATAGCTGGCGCGCGGCCGCAGCGCAAGCCGTCGGCCAAATCCCGCGAACGCGAAGTATCGCTGCATGAACGTCCCAATGCTTTGACATGATACGAAGAGAGCTGTTACGATACATAACGATACACATCGTAGAGGAAGCGCAATGCTCATGTTCGATACCGAGCTGAGAAAACTCGAGCAACAAATCTTCGACCTCACTGCGACCCCGGGCAGGGGCGAATTTCCCCGCCCGTGTCGCGATCGCTGAAAGAAAGGCGGGACGTCAAATGAAAGAGGAAGCGGGCTGGGCTTACGACTGGAACGCCATCGGGACCAAGAAGGGCGTGCTGGTCCAGCGCGGCACGGGCTGCGTTTATCGCGATGCGAAACTGTAGCGGGTCAGCAAGCAGATGAATCGGCCCCTTACCTGGACGGTCGAGGAGGACACGGTGTACCAGCACCTGCACAAACATGAGGGGTGGGTGTCGCACATGTACCTCGATACCGAGGGCAAGGTCACCGTCGGCATGGGTCACCCAGATTGCCGACGAATCCGATGTCGTGGCGCTGCCCTTCCATCGGCGCATCCCGATGGGCGACATGAAGCCGCTGGTGTACGCGGACGCATACGAGAAGCGGCAGGCCTGGCGTGCCGTGTTCCAACGTCAGGACCTCAAGGGAAGCGACCACACCAAGTTCAAGGATTTGACGCGCCTCGACCTGTCGGACGCCGAGATTTGGACACTAGCGATGAGGGATATCGAAAACGTCCGCAACGAGTTGCGGGACTCCGAGCGTTTCCCCAAGATGGCGACCTATCCCCGTTCGGCCCAGCTCGGCCTCTATGACATGGGATACAACTTAGGCGTACCGAACCTTATCAAAGTGTTCGAGAAATTTACCCCCGCTGTGCAGTGGCGCAACTGGAAGGTGGCGGCGGCGGAATCGCACCGCCTACAGCCGAACGAGGAGCGCAACCGGGCGGTGCAAGAGATGTTCGAGAAGGCACTAACAGGCTGCTGAAAAAGTCATCATTGCCGGGCCTTGAACTCGGATTCATCGCCGAAATGAAATGAGATTTCGTGTCTTAGGGTGAAACCGTCTTCAATCTCGACCGATCCGATGCCCTGGGCTTCGTCCAGTTCGATGATCTGCCACTTTGCGGTCAGCGGCGTGCCGGCATCGCCCGTCATGTTGGCGCCTCCGCCAGCAGTCTGGGTAGTCGGACGAGGTTGTAGGCGGCCAAGGCCAGGGTGAACGAAGCGTCGACCCGGTGGCGGCCCCGGAATTTGGTCTTGCTCAATCCCGCGCTCGTCTTGACCCAGCCGAAGACCTCCTCGATGCGCTTGCGGCAACGTTGGCTGACGCCGTAACCGGGATGGCGCGTCGTGCGCCCGTCTATCTTGGTCTTGCGCCGCTTGCCGGTCTTGGTGACGTGGTCCTGGACGGCGATATGGGGGGTCACCTTGCGGTGCCGCAGTTCCTCGACAAAATCCGCGACGTCAAAACCCTTGTCCCCGCCCACCGTGATCCGACGCCGCCCGCCTCTACTCTCCACCGGGCGATGCCTGTCGATCAGATAAAGGGCGGCTTCGCGTTCCGCCGTGCCCGACGCAATGGTCACGCCGCCGCCGACTGCCAGACCATGGCGGTTCTCCGTCAGCGCATGGCCCATGTAACACAGCTTGCTTTCCCGGCCATTACCCTTGCGATAAAGCCGGGCGTCCGGATCAGTGGTGCTTGCATGGGTCGCGTTCGAGCGTTTCTCGCCATGAAAATCCCGCGCGGCGTTGCGCCCCGATCCCCCGTCGCCATCGTCCTCACCTTTGGGACGAAAGCTCTTCATCGACGCCCAGGCCTCGATCAATGTTCCGTCTACCGAAAAATGATCCCGGCTCAATAGTCCCCCTACCTTGTGGTGCTGGATAACCCCCGCAAGCAGCTGCCCCGAAACCTCCGCCTCCAGAAGACGGTCCCGGTTGTGGCAGAACGCGCTGGCGTCCCACACGCCATCGTCCAGCCCAAGCCCCACAAACCAGCAAAACAGCATGTTGAAGTTTAGCTGCTCCATCAGCTGACGCTCCGAGCGGATCGAATAAAACGCTTGCAACAGTAACGCTCGAAGAAGCCTCTCCGGCGGGATCGATGGGCAACCCATGTGGGAATAAAGCGTCTCGAACTCCGAAGATAGAGACCCCAATACGTCGTTCACGATCTCACGGATCAGACGCAGCGGATGATCATCCGGAACACGCTCTTCCAAGTCTACGTAGCTGAATAAATTGCCACTGCTTTGATCTCGACCCCGCATGCCATCCTCCATCACTCGAAGGAATCACAGAATCATGTCACAACTGCAAAGGCGAGGACTTTTTCAGCAGCCTGCTAAAGCAGGAACCCTTCTTCGTCCACCCCACGTGCAAGAAAGGCCTGAAGACGCTCCACGGCCGCGGTCGCTAATAGTAGCTCAGGATTTCGGCGTTGAGGCACGACCTGCCGCCGCCGCCGCGATAGCCATGCGCGTCGATGACGCGAAGCACGGCGCCCTCTCGGTCGCGCGAGAGGAGGAACAGCACCGTTTCAGGCGGCCCCCTGAGTTTGCCATAAGAAAACCCAAGAAAATCCCGCCTCACTAAGAGATCGTCCAGGCCGTTCCCATCGAGATCGCCGCGCCCGATTATGGAAAAAGCATCCTCGTTTTTCCGTCATTTCAGACGAGCTCCAGGCTTCGTACACGAAGTGCTCCAGGTCTCGAACGACCAGATTGGCGAAGTGCTTCCGTGGCCCGAAGGCGGGATGAACGAATTTGCTCCACGGCACCCCGTTCCGATTGGCCAGGAGTTCGGGTGGTAGATGCTTGCAGCCGGCGGCGTTTAGCAGCGCCGGAAGGTAATCCAACGATTCGTGCGTGAAGCCGAAGTCGCGCAGATAGCTCGTTGTGGCGGGGCGCGCCCGCTTGAGCGCACGCAAGGCTAGGCAGTACCCGGCTCTGGTTTCATAGACCCAATAAGAATCCTCGTCCTCGTTTTCGGGCTGGTACCCCTCGTCGGTCCATTTCAGGTAGGCGAGGCAGTTGTCGATGGGCTGCGCATCGAGCGAGCCCCACTCGCCCGGATAGGCGGTGTCGCCCTCGCCGATCATGTGCCGGCCGAACTTGTGGAACACCGCGCGCTTGCCCTCGGGAAACGGGCGGGCGAGCGCCGCGTCGATCTCGTCGAGGTTTTCAAGCCCAAGCTCGGGCGCCCACCACACTGGGTAGGTTTCACCGCCGCTGGCGCCACCGAGCGCCGCCCCGCCGCCGAGAAACAAACCTAGAGCCGCTGCCCATCCGGCTGCTTTACTCACCAAGGTTCCCCGCCTGTTTGGACCAGGATATCTACCATGACGTGCGATTGGGGCGAAAGAAAGGACTACCGTGCAGCACCGTGACTGGAAGGTGGCGGCCGCGCAATCGCACCGCCTACAACCGAGCGAGGAGCGCAACCGGGCGGTGCGGGAGATGTTCGAGAAGACGCTGAAGCAGGAGCCGTTTTTCGTCCACCCGACCTGCAAGAAACCCCTGAAGACCCTCCACAGCCGCGGTCGCTAATAGTGGCTCAGGATTTTTGCATTGAGGCACGACTTACTGTTGTCCCCGCGATACCCGTGCGCGTCGATCACCCGGAGCACGGCGCCCTCGCGATCGCGCGTTAGCAGGAACAGGACCGTTGTCGGCAGACCCCTGGGTTTGTCCCCAAAGAATCCGAGGAAATCCCGCCTTACCAGCAGATCGTTCAGGCCGTCCCCGTCGAGATCGCCACGACCGATGATGGCAAAGGCCCACTCATTGTACTTTTGCGTCATCTCGGACGAGCTCCACGCTTCGTGGACGAAATGCTCGGGGTCCGGAACGACCAGGTTGGCAAAATACTTCGGTGGCCCAAAGGCGGGATGGACGAATTGGCTCCACGGCACCCCCTCACGGTTGGCGACGATCTCGGCCCTCAGGAATTTGCAGCCGGCGGCATCCATGAGCGCCGGGAAGTAATCCAACACATGCCGCGTAAAGCCGAAGTCGTGCACATGGCTCGTCTTGGCGGGGCGCGCCCGTTTCAGCGCGCGCAAGGCTAAACAGTACCCGCCCTTCATTCGATATACCCAGTGGGAATCTTCGTCGCTGTTGTCGTGCCGGTACCCCTCGTCGGTCCATTTCAGATAAGCGGAGCAGTTGTCGATGGGCCGCGCATCGAGCGACCCCCACTCGCCGACGTAGGCGGTCTCGCCCGTGCCGATCATGTGGCGGCCTAACTTGTGGAACACCGCCCGCTTGCCCCCGGGGAACGGCTCCGCGAGCTTGGCGTCGATCTCATTGAGGCTCGCAAGCCCAAGCTCCGGCGCCCACCACATGGGGTAGGTTTCGCCAGCGTGGCCGCTGCCGGGCACCGCCCCGCCGCCGATCAGGGCGACCGCGAATGCCCAACCGATGACCCTGCGCATGCCGGTTCCTCGCCTGCAGACCAGTCCACTCTAAACCCTGACGTGTAAATGGGGCGAAAGGAAGGCCGCGCGGTTCGTGCTCTGAGCTAAATCTGCGTCGCCAGCAGAGCCACCAGCAGTCCGGCGGCGATCCACAGGAGGACACGGGTCGGACGGCGGCGCCGGTCCTGCTCGGCGGCGATGGCGCGGGCGCTGTCGGGATGCAGGCGCAGGCCCTCGCCGGCGAGCATGGTGGCGGCGAGCTCGGCCTTCTCGATGAGGCGCGGAAAGCGCCGAGCGATGCCGCCCGCCTCCTCGAGGCCCTCGCGCAGCCGCGCCTCGGGGCCGAGGCTGTCCTGGACGAGGGCGGCGAGCTGCGGCTCGGCGATGCGCCACATGTTGGCGTCCGGCACGAGGCCGCGGATCACGCCCTCGACGACGACCAGGGTCTTTTGCAGCAGCAGGAGCTGGGGCTGCGTCTCCATGGCGAAGGTCTCGGTAATGCGGAAGAGCTGGGCCAGCAGCCGGCCTATCGAGATCTCGTGGGCGTCACGGCCGAAGATCGGCTCGCCGATCGAGCGACAGGCCTGCGCGAACAGCTCGGGCGACTGCGATGGGGGCACATAGCCGGCCTCGAAGTGGACCTCGGCGGCGCGCTTGTAGTCGCCGGTGAGGAAGGCGAGCAGCAGCTCGGCGACGTAGCGCCTGGTGGCGCCATCGAGCCGGCCCATGATGCCGAAATCGACGGCGAGGATCGCATCTTCGGCATCGACGAAAAGGTTACCCGGGTGCAGGTCGGCGTGAAAGAAGCCGTCGCGGAAGGCCTGGTTGAGAAAGGCGCGAAACAGATTCTGGACCACCCGATCGAGGTCGCGCCCGGCAGCGATCAGCCGCTCGCGCTCGTCGATGGCGATGCCGTCCATGCGCTCGAGCGTGAGCACCCGCCGCGCGGTGCGCTCCCAGTCCACCTTGGGCACGCGGAAGGTCGCATCGCCGGCAAAGTTCTCCGCCAGCTCCGAGGCCGCCGCCGCCTCGAGCCGCAGGTCCATCTCTAGCGCCACCGCGGCCCGAAAGGTCTCGACGACGGCGACCGGGCGTAGACGCCGCGCGCCCGGCCGCGTGCGTTCGACGAGTTCGGCGAGCCAATGGAACAGGTCGAGGTCGCGCTGAAAGGCCGCCTCGATCCCCGGCCTCAGTACCTTGACCGCGACTTCGCGGCCATCGCCCGTCGTTGCGTGGTGGACCTGGGCGATCGAGGCCGCCGCGATCGGGATGTCGCTGAAGTCGGAGAACGCGGCTTCCACCGGTTTGCCGAGCTCGGCCGCGAGGGTGGCGCGGGCTTCTGCCGTCGCGAACGGCGGCAGGCGGTCGCGCAGCTCGCCGAGGTCGGCCGCCATGCCGGTGCCCACCAAGTCGGCGCGCGTCGACAGCGCTTGGCCGAACTTGATGAAGCTAGGGCCGAGCTCCTGCAGTGCGGCGACGAGACGCTGCCCGGGCCGCCCTCCGGCGGCGCGCCGGGCGAAGACGCGGCCGATGCCGACGAGCAGAGGCGCGACGTCGAGCCCCTCGACCGCGGCGAACGCATCGTGGCGTGCAAGCGTGCGCGCGATACCGGCGAGCCGCCACAGATGACGCGCGCTGCGCAGCACCTCGTGCGCCCTACAGGCGCCAGGCCGAGTGGAGCGCCACGATGCCGCCCGACAGGTTGCGCCACTTGACGTTGCCGAGGCCGGCCTCGGCGATGAGGCCGGCAAATTTCGGCTGGTCGGGAAAGCGGCGAATGCTCTCGACGAGATACTCGTAGGCATCGGCGCGCCCGGTCACCGCGGCGCCCATGACCGGCAGGACGGCGAACGACCAGGCATCGTAGAGGCGGCCGAGGCCGGGCAGGACGGTGCGCGAGAACTCCAGGCACAGGAAGCGCCCGCCCGGCTTGAGAACGCGCCGCGCCTCGCCGAGCGCCGCTTCCAGGCGGGTCACGTTGCGGATGCCGAAGGCGATGGTGAGGGCGTCGGCCGCGCCGTCGGCGAGCGGTAGAGATTCGGCGTCCCCGCACAGCCAGTCGATGCCGCGCACGAGCCCGCGGTCGAGGGCGCGATCGCGCCCGATTCGCAGCATCGCCTCGTTCGCGTCGACGACGCTGATCCGCGCCGGCGCGCCGGCCGAGGCCGTGCGCTCGAGGATACGAAACGCGATATCGCCCGTGCCCCCGGCGACGTCGACCACGCGTGTCCCGGGCCGCGGGTTCAGCCACTCGACCATCGCCCGCTTCCAGAGGCGATGGATGCCGAGCGACATCAAGTCGTTCATCAGGTCGTAGCGTTCGGCGACGCCGTCGAAGACGCCCCTGACCAGGGCCCCCTTGTCCGCCGTCC
Source organism: Alphaproteobacteria bacterium (assembly GCA_965261735.1). GTDB lineage: Bacteria > Pseudomonadota > Alphaproteobacteria > SHVV01 > SHVV01. Next base: position 775,427 of record OZ253470.1, on the reverse strand, counting down.
TGACGCGGCGGCGGCCGAATTGGGTGAACGTGCTCTCTCGCTCGGCGGCCATCGCGCCCGACCATAGCGCAGCGTCGAATCCCGCGCTAGTGGATTGATCGGAACGAAAGAGTCCGATTTGAGATTCCGTATTGTGCGGTGTCATGCGAGTCTGTGCTATGCGCACCGGCATCCATTTTACTGTCACGTCTGGCGACCGTCAGCGATTGCAAGCTATCGTCGCGGACCCGAAGAGCTCGCAGAAACATGTCTGGCGGGCGCGGATCATCCTGAAGAGCGACGAGGGGCTCGGGAACTCGTCGATCATGGCCGAGACCGGCAAGTCCAAGACCTGTGTCTGGCGCTGGCAGGAGCGGTTCATGCACGAGGGTGTCAACGGCTTGCTTCGCGACAGGTCCCGTCCGCCTGGCAAAGCGCCGATCCCGCCGGAGCGCGTCGCCGAGATCGTCCGCCTGACCCAGCAAGCGCCGCCGCACGAGGCGACCCACTGGACGCTGCGCGCGATGGCGAAGGTTGCTGGCGTCGCGGCGTCGACGGTCCAAGCGATCTGGAAGGCCCATGGCCTCAGCCCGCACCGCTGGCGGCACTTCAAGCTCTCCAATGATCCCGCCTTCGCCGAGAAGCTCACAGATATCGTCGGCTTGTATGTCGATCCGCCGGCCCATGCCGTGGTGCTGTCGGTTGATGAGAAATCACAGACCCAGGCGCTCGACCGCACCCAACCCGGCTTGCCGATGAAGAAGGGCCGCGCCGGTACGATGACCTATGATTACAAACGGCATGGCACGACGACGCTGTTCGCCGCGCTCAACGTGCTGGACGGTACGGTCATCGCACAGAACATGCAGCGCCACCGCCATCAGGAGTTCATCCGCTTCCTCAACCGCATCGAGCGCGAGGTGCCGACGGACAAGGCCGTCCACGTCATCCTCGACAACTACGCCGCGCACAAGAAGGACAAGGTCCGCGCCTGGCTCGCCCGCCATCCACGCTGGACCTTCCACTTCACGCCAACCTCGTGCTCGTGGCTCAATGCCGTCGAGGGCTTCTTCGCCAAACTAACGCGGCGCAGGCTCAAATACGGCGTCTTCCAATCCGTCGTCGACCTTCAGGCCGCCATCAACCGATTTGTCCGCGAATACAATGACGCAAACCCAAAACCCTTCATCTGGAAAGCCGACCCCGATCATATCATCGCCGCACGAAACAGAGGGTTCCAAACGTTGGAATCAATCCATTAGGTTACGCCGCCATGCCCGAGTTGCCAGAGGTCGAGACGGTGTGCCGGGGTCTACGCGCGGGCCTTGTCGGGCGCACCATACGTCGCGCCCAAGCGCGCCGGCCGGACTTGCGCCTCCCGTTGCCGGCCCGCTTCGCGGAGCAGCTGGCGGGGCGCCGCGTCGTCGGCATCGGCCGGCGCGCCAAGTTCATTCTCGTTCATCTCGACGACGGCGCGGTCCTCATCACCCATCTCGGCATGTCGGGGCGGCTCGTGTTGGGTGCCGCCGCGGCGCCGGGGCCGCACGACCATGTGGTCGTAACGCTCGACGACGGCCAGGTGCTCACCTTTCGCGACCCGCGCCGCTTCGGCTTGATGGCGCTGGCTGGCGCGGCCGAGCTTGAACACCATGATCTACTCCGTGACCTCGGCCCCGAGCCGCTCGAGGACGGCTTCGACGGCGCCCGGCTCGCAGCCCTGATGCGCGGCCGGCGGACGCCGGTGAAGGCCGCGCTGCTCAACCAGCGCCTGATCGCCGGGCTCGGCAACATCTATGCCTGCGAGAGCCTGTTCCATGCCGGCATCTCGCCGCGCCGCCAAGCCGCGTCGGTCGTCGGCGGCCGCGCCCGACGGCTCGCCGAGGCCATTCGCGCGGTGCTCGAGGAGGCCATCGCCGCCGGCGGGTCGAGCCTGCGCGACTACGTTCACGTGTCGGGCGACCTCGGCTACTTCCAGCACCGCTTCGCCGTGTACGACCGCGAAGGCGCACCATGCCCGGGCTGCGATTGCGCCGGCGGTATCGCGCGCATCGTTCAGAGCGGGCGCTCGACGTTCTACTGCCCGCGGCGGCAGCGGTGAGGTCGAGCGCGCCCGCGCCGCCATGCCCCGCTCTCCGCTAGCCGCGGCCGCGCTGCTCGCCGCCGTCGCCGCCCTCACCGATACCGCCGCGGCCGAGGAAGCCTTCGTCGCCGGGGTCGTCGATCTGCCGCTGATGGCGGAGCTCGCCGAGGTGCCGGGATTGAGCGTGGTGTTCGACAAGCCCGATGGGCGCATTGTCGAGGCCGCGGCCCGGGGGCGGGTGGCGGCCTCGGCGGTCGCCCGTTTTTATGACGCGACGCTGCCTCAGCTCGGCTGGGTCAAGACCGCGCCGCTACGCTGGACCCGCGAGGGTGAGGTCCTCGCGCTCGAATTGGTGAGCGAGGGCTCTTTGCTCACGGTGCGCTACTCGATCTCGCCGCGCTAACGTGCTAGCGCCAACCAATAGGAGCAACCCATGGCCTTCGAGAACATCGTCGTCGAGACGCACGGTCGGGTGGGCCTCATTCGCCTCAACCGGCCCGACGCGCTCAATGCGCTGAACACCGCACTCATGCGCGAGCTCGGCGCGGCCCTCGATGCCTTCGAGGGCGACGAAGCGATCGGCGCGATCGTGTTGACCGGCAGCGACAAGGCCTTCGCCGCCGGCGCCGACATCAAGGAGATGCAGGCCAAGTCCTTCATGGACGTCTACAAGGAGGACTTCGTCACCGCCGAGTGGGAGCGGCTCGCGCGCTGTCGTAAGCCGGTCGTCGCCGCGGTCGCCGGCTTCGCCCTGGGCGGTGGCTGCGAGGTGGCGATGATGTGCGACATCGTCCTGGCGGCCGAGACCGCGAGGTTCGGCCAGCCCGAGATCAAACTCGGCATCATCCCCGGGGCCGGCGGCACGCAGCGTCTCACCCGTCTGATCGGCAAGCCCAAAGCCATGGAGATGTGCCTCACCGGGCGGATGATGAGCGCCGCCGAGGCCGAGAGCGCCGGATTGGTGAGCCGTGTCGTCCCGGCCGACGACCTGGTCGACGAGGCCATGAAGGTCGCCGGCGAGATTGCGTCCCTGTCCTTGCCCATCGTCATGATGGCCAAGGAGGCGGTCAACCGGGCCTACGAGACCACACTCGCCGAAGGGGTGCGCTTCGAGCGCCGGCTGTTCCACGCCGCGTTCGGCGCCGAGGACAAGGCCGAAGGCATGGCCGCCTTCGTCGAAAAGCGGCCGCCCCGTTTCCGCAACCGGTAGGCCGCGCGCGCGTATCGGCACTCGAGAGTTGACTGCGGGTGGCCGCCAACGATATATGGCCGGCTGGAGAGCAAGGAGAGAGCATGCCCCAGCACAAGTCGGCGCTCAAGCGCCTGCGTCGGACGGGACGGCGTACCGCTATCAATCGCGCCCGACTGGGCCGCATTCGCACCTTCATCAAGAGGGTCGAGGTCGCGATTGGCGGTGGCGAGAAGGAAGCCGCGGCGGCGGCCTTCCGGGCGATGCAGCCGGAGCTGCTGCGCGGCGCCAGGAAGGGCGTCGTGCCCAAGAACACGGCCGCCCGCAAGCTCTCCCGCCTATCGGCCCGTATCAAGGCGATGGCCACGTGAACCCGTCTCCCGGCACCGCCGGAGCGCCCCTCGCGAGGGGCGTTTTTTCTTGCCCGTAGCGCGGCGATAGAGGGTCGCCGGCCGCGGGTAGCAGATGTTGTATGGCCTGACTCGGTGAGTCGCAAAGGCGGCGGAATTTTTTCGACGTTCTCTTTTCGATCCCGTTGTCAGCCGCGCCGGCGCGCATTACCCTAGCGCTTGGATGGGTGCTCGATCCGCCCTCCGCAAAGTTGATCACACGAGAAATACTTATGAATCGGGTTTGGGCTGCCGTTTCGGCAGGCGCGTGGAGTACGTTCGTTTTACTTTACCTTCTTTATTTCTTTAGGATCGTCGCGGGAGGCATTGTTTTTCGAGTAAACCACGTCGATCTCTGAATAAAAGACGCTGCATTCTGGTACTCAAGGGGGGGCGCATCATGGCGTGTCGATCAGTCCCTAACGTCGACCGGTCAGCGCGTTTTTCGCTTCCTGTGAAGGCGTAGAGCCATCGCATCGCGACGCTCGGCCGCGGCCGAGCGGCGCCCGCGCAAGCGCGACGAGATTCGATGGTCGTCAGTCCGGCTCGATCGGGGGGTGGCCCATGGCCGACGAGAGGGAGATCAGCGCGGAGGTTCGCGAGCAGTGGGACAATGTTCGTGCACGACTGCGCGTGGAGCTCGGCGACGCGACCTTCAACAGCTGGTTGAAGCCGCTCGCCCTCGAGGGCGTCGACGGCGATCAGGTTAGGTTGGTCGCGCCGAGCCGCTTCCTCAGGGACTGGGTCGTCTCCCACCATGCGGCGCGTATCGGCGACCTGTGGCGTGCCGAAAACCGGAATCTCTCCACGTTCGACATCAGCGTGAAGCAGAGGACTGGCGGCAATGGGGTCGGCGCCGGAGCGCGCCTGGACTGTCCCGAATCGACCGCCGCCGAAGCTCGCGCGATCGTACCGGCGACCGCGAACGAGGCCGTCGCCCACCGGCCCGACATCGGCGCGCCGCTCGACCGACGATTCACCTTCGCCAACTTCGTTACCGGCCGGCCCAACGAGCTCGCCTACGCCGCCGCGAGGCGCGTCGCCGACTCGCCGACGGTGCCCTTCAACCCGCTGTTCCTCTATGGCGGCGTCGGTCTCGGCAAGACGCACCTGATGCACGCCATCGCCTGGCACATCCGCGAGCGCGATCCCGGCCGCAAAGTCGTGTACCTGTCGGCCGAGAAGTTCATGTACCAGTTCATTCGGGCGCTGCGCTACAAGGACGTCATGGACTTCAAGCAGCAATGTCGCTCGGTCGACGTGCTGATGATCGACGACGTCCAGTTCATCGGCGGCAAGGAATCGACGCAGGAGGAGTTCTTCCACACCTTCAACGCGCTCGTCGATCAAAGCCGCCAACTCGTCATCTCCGGCGACCGCTCGCCGTCCGACCTCGAAGGGCTGGAGGAGCGGATGCGCTCCCGGCTCGGCTGGGGCCTGGTCGCCGACCTGCACGCGACCGACTACGAGCTCCGGGTTGGCATCCTGCAGTCGAAGGCCGAGCAGGCGGGCGCCAAGGAGGTGCCGCTGCGGGTGCTCGAGTTCCTCGCTCACCGCATCACCTCGAACGTGCGCGAGCTCGAGGGCGCGCTCAACCGGGTGCTGGCGTATGCGGACCTGGTCGGCCGGGCGCCGACGGTGGAGACGACGCAGGAGGTGCTGAAAGACCTGCTGCGTGCCAACGACCGCCGCATCACTATCGAGGACATTCAGAAGCGCGTCGCCGAGCACTACAATATCCGGTTCGCCGACATGCACAGCCCGCGCCGGGCGAGGGCCGTGGCGCGCCCGCGTCAGATCGCCATGTATCTCGCCAAGCAGCTGACGACGCGCTCGCTGCCCGAAATCGGCCGCAAGTTCGGCGGCCGTGACCATACCACCGTGATGCACGCGGTGAGGCGGGTTGAGGAGCTGCGCGTGAGCGAGGGAGCGATCGCCGAGGACCTCGACCTGCTGCGCCGGATGCTCGAATACTGAGCCACCGCGTTACCCTGCGCCGCCCGCGCCGGGCCGGTCGCGGCCCGTTATCTCCAACGTCCCGGAGGGCGCTGCGCGGGCGCCACAAGCCCCTTATCGCGGTGTTTTTTTTGGGGTCCTCTGATATACTCGGTGAGCGGTCCGCATGGTCCGTAGGAGCGGTCGGAAATAGGCCCCTCAGGGGCCTAAAAAGGCGGGCCCACGGCCGCCCGTCGGCCCCATCGAAGTGTTTGCTGCAAAATGAAGATTACCGTTGAACGCGCCACTCTCCTGACCTCGCTCGGGCACGTGCAAAGCGTGGTCGAGCGCCGCAACACCATTCCCATTCTGGCGCACGTCCTGCTCGCCGCCGAGGATGGCACGGTCAGTCTGCTCGCGACGGACCTCGACCTCGCGGTGGTTGCCGCGGTCGCGGCGGAGATAGGCCAACCGGGCGCGACGACAACGCCGGCGCACACGCTGTACGACATCGTGCGCAAGCTGCCCGACGGCGCCCAGGTTGTGCTCACGCGCGGCGACGACGAGAGCCGGCTCCTGGTGCGCGCGGGCCGCTCGGAGTTCGTTCTCCCGTGCCTACCGCGCGAGGACTTTCCCGTCTTCGCCGAGGATGAGCTGCCGATCCGCTTCTCGCTCGGCGCCGCCGAGCTCCGGCGGCTCATCGACAAGACCCGCTTCGCGGTCTCCACGGAGGAAGCGCGCTACTACCTCAACGGAATCTACCTTCAGGCGCGCTCGGACAACGGTGTCGCGCTGCTCCGCGCCGTCGCCACCGACGGCCATCGGCTGGCCCGGGTCGACACACCGCTACCCGAGGGTGCGACCGGCATGCAGGAGGCCCAGGGAATCATCGTGCCGCGCAAGGCCGTGGCCGAGGTCAGGAAGCTCATCGAGCACAGCGATGCGGCGATCGATATCGCGCTCTCGGCGACCAAGATTCGCTTCACGATCGAGGACACGGTGCTGACCACCAAGCTGATCGACGGCACCTTCCCCGAGTATGAGCGCGTTATCCCGGTCGGCAACGACAAGATGCTGGAGGTCGACCGCGAGACCTTCGCCGACGCGGTCGATCGGGTCTCGACCATCTCGACCGAGAAGTCGCGGGCCGTGAAGCTCAAGGTCGAATCCGACCGCTTGACGCTTTCGGCGACCAGTCCCGACAGCGGCAGCGCGACCGAGGAGCTGGCGGCGAAATACGGTGCCGAGCCGCTCGAAATCGGCTTCAACTCCCGCTATCTGCTCGATATGACGGCCCAGATGGAGGGTGATACCGCCCGCTTCTCGCTTGCCGATTCCGTCTCGCCGACGATCGTCGAGGACCAGGGCGATTCGGCGGCGCTGTTCGTGCTCATGCCGATGCGCGTGTGAGGCGCGATTGAGCCATCCGCTTTACGCCGCGCCCGACGCCGGCAATCCGCGACATCCAGCCCCGCAGCCCGCCTTCCCCGGTGCGGTCACACGTCTGACGCTGACGGACTTTCGGACCTTCCCCGACCTGCGGCTCGCGGCCGATGCGCGGTGCGCCGTACTCACGGGCCCCAACGGTGCCGGTAAGACGAACCTCCTCGAGGCCCTCTCGTTTCTCGCGCCGGGGCGGGGCTTGCGGAGCGCGCGGCTGCCCGAGGCCACCCGCCATGGCGCCGCGGGCGGCTGGTCGGTAGCGGCAACGTTGGCGAACGCGGCGGGCGCGGTCGAGGTCGCGACGGGACTTGCGGGGGCGGGCGCGTCGGAGCGGCGCGTCGTCAAGATCGATGCGCGCCCTGTGCGCGGCCAGGCGACGCTCGCCGAGGTTCTGTCGGTGATCTGGCTGACGCCGCGCATGGACCGGCTTTTTGGCGATGCCGCCCAAGCGCGCCGCCGCTTTCTCGACCGCCTCGTGTTTGCCTTCGATCCGGGGCACGCCCAAAGGGTGGCGTCCTACGAGCGCACCGTGCGCGAGCGCACCCGCCTGCTCAAGGACGGATCGAACGATGCAGCCTGGCTCGGCGCCCTCGAGGCGACGCTCGCCCAGCTCGGCGTCGCGATCAGCGCCGCGCGGCGCGACGCGGTGGCCCGATTGGCCGCGGGGCTCGCCACCCAGGCGACTGCCTTCCCGCGCGCCGCCGTCAGCGCCGTCGGCACGGTCGAAGCGTGGCTCGACGCGGGCCCCGCCGTCGAGGTCGAAGGCAAGATCTGCGCTGCGCTGCGCGATGCCAGGGGGCGCGATGCCGTCACCGGTGGCGCCGCGGTGGGACCGCACCGCAGTGACCTCGCGGTGCGGCACGTCGAGCGCGACATCGAGGCCGCGCAAGCCTCGACAGGCGAGCAGAAGGCGCTGCTGATCGCCATCATACTCGCCAGCGCGCGCGTTCAGGCGGCGCTCCGGGGGGCGACGCCGGTGCTGCTCCTCGATGAGGTCGCGGCCCACCTCGACGGCGCGCGCCGCGAGGCCCTGTTCGACGAGATCTGTGCGCTTCGAGCCCAGGCTTGGCTCACCGGCACCGACCGCAGTGTCTTCGCCGGCCTCGACGGCCGGGCCCAGTTCGCCAGCGTCGGAGACGGCCGCGCCTGGGGGCTCGAGCGATGAGCGAACACGCACCCACGTCGCCGCCGCTCGACGAGGACTACGGCGCCGAGGCCATCCAGGTCCTGCGTGGGCTCGAGGCGGTGCGCAAGCGCCCTGGCATGTACATCGGCGATACCGAGGATGGCTCGGGCCTCCACCACATGGTCTTCGAGGTCGTGGACAACGCCATCGACGAGGCGCTCGCCGGTTACTGCGACCGCATCGACGTCACGCTCAGCCCCGACGGCTCGGTGACGGTGCGCGACAACGGCCGCGGCATTCCCACGGATATCCACGATGAGGAGGGCGTTTCCGCGGCCGAGGTGATCATGACCCACCTCCATGCCGGCGGTAAGTTCGACAGCAAGTCCTATGCCGTTTCAGGCGGGCTGCACGGGGTCGGGGTGTCGGTCGTCAACGCGCTGTCGGCGTGGCTCGAACTGCGCGTCTGGCGCGACGGCGGGGAACATATGATGCGCTTCGCCGAGGGTGAGCCCGAGGCGGCGCTCGCCGTCGTCGGCGACGCCGGCAGCCAAACCGGGACCGAGGTGACCTTCGCACCCTCGCCCAACACCTTCAACAATCTCGAGTTCGACTTCGCCACGCTCGAGCACCGGTTGCGCGAGCTCGCCTTCCTCAATCCCGGCGTCCGCGTCTTCCTCAACGATGCCCGCGGCATCGAGGAGGTCAACGTCGAGTTCTTCTACGAGGGTGGCATCGCCGCGTTCGTCAACTACCACAACCGCAACCGGACAGCGCTCCACGACCCGCCGATCGCCTTCGTCGGCGAGCGCGAGGACGTCACCGTCGAAGCGGCGCTGCAATGGAATGACAGCTACCACGAGAACGTGCTGTGCTACACGAACAACATCCCGCAGCGCGACGGCGGCACCCACCTGGCTGCGTTTCGCGCCGCCCTGACCCGTACGGTCAACAGCTACATGGCGGGGATGCTGGGCGGCCGCAAGGAGAAGGCCGCCCTGTCGGGCGAGGATGTGCGCGAGGGCCTGACGGCGATCCTGTCGGTCAAGCTCCCCGATCCCAAATTCTCATCGCAAACCAAGGACAAGCTGGTGTCCTCGGAAGTACGTCCGGTGGTCGAGGGGCTCGTCGCCGAGCACCTCGCCGCTTGGTTCGAGGAGCACCCGTCCGAGGCCAGGGCCATCGTCGCCAAGGTCGTGGAGGCCATGGCGGCGCGCGAGGCGGCCCGCATGGCGCGCGAGCTCACCCGGCGCAAGGGGGCGCTCGAGATATCCAAGCTGCCGGGCAAGCTCGCCGACTGCCAGGAGCGCGATCCGGCCAAGTCCGAGCTCTTCCTGGTCGAGGGCGATTCGGCGGGCGGTTCGGCCAAGCAGGGCCGCAACCGCCGCTTTCAGGCCGTGCTCCCGCTGCGCGGCAAGATTCTCAACGTCGAGCGCGCCCGCATCGACAAGATCCTGTCATCGACCGAGATCGGGACCCTGATCACGGCCATCGGCGCCGGCGTCGGCAGCGAGGACTTCGATGTCGAAAAGATTCGCTACCACCGCATTATCATCATGACCGACGCCGACGTCGACGGCGCCCACATCCGCACCCTCCTGCTCACCTTCTTCTACCGTCAGATGCACGACCTCATCGCGAAGGGCCACCTGTACGTTGCGCAGCCGCCGCTGTTCAAGGTCAAGCGCGGGTCCTCCGAGGTCTACATCAAGGATGAGCCGAGCCTCGAGAACTACCTTATCGACGGCGGTATCGAGGGCGCGACGCTCGTGCTGGGCGACCGCCAGCGCACCGAAAGCGCCGGTGAGGACCTGCGCGTGCTGGTGCACAACGCGCGGCGTGTGCGCGCGATCCTGCGCTCCATCGCGCGGCGCTACAAGCAGGAGCTCGTCGAGCAGGCGGCCATACTCGGCGTCCTCAATCCGCAAATCCTCGCCGATCCGCAAGCCGCGGAGGTCACGGCCCGCTACCTCGCCCGCCGGCTCGATGGCCTGGCGCCAGAGGAGGAACGCGGCTGGCAAGGCGAAACCACCGAGGATGGCGGCCTCCAGCTGAGCCGCGAGCTGCGCGGCATGCGCGAGGTGCACGCCATCGACGGCCCCCTGATTCGCAGCGCCGAGGCGCGTCGGCTCGACGAGCTGGCGCCCGAGCTGCAAGCGGTGTACGAGCACCCGGCGGCGCTGCGCATCAAGGACGAGGAGGCGCTGGTGCGGGCGCCGACCGAGCTCCTCGAGGCGGTGCTCGCGCGCGGCCGCAAGGGCCTCACGCTGCAGCGCTACAAGGGGCTCGGCGAGATGAATCCCGAGCAGCTCTGGGAGACCACCCTCGATCCCGACAACCGCTCGTTGCTTCAGGTCAAGGTGAGCCAGGGCGACGAAGCCAACAAGATGATCGAAACGCTGATGGGCGACGAGGTCGAGCCGCGCCGCGCCTTCATCCAGGACAATGCGCTGAAGGTGGCCAACCTCGACGTCTAGCGCCGGGACCGGGCCACGGGCATGTCCAAGCGCGGGAAGTCCAGGAACGCCGGCACCCATGGGGGCCACCCGCGCCGAAGGCGGGGCCTCCTCGGTCGGCTAGCCCGCGGGTCCGCGATCGCCCTTATCTGGGCTGGGGTCGCCGGCGGTGCCGCCCTCGCCTGGTTCGCCTACGGGCTTCCCGACATCCATGCCAGCGTCGTGGCGGCGCAGCCGGCGCTGCACCTGCGCGCCGCCGACGGCACGCCGCTGGCCACGCTCGGCGGCTCCCATGCGGCGCCCGTCGGTCTCGAGGCGCTGCCTCGCGCCCTCCTGGATGCGGTGATCGCCACCGAGGACCGCCGCTTCTGGGAGCATTCAGGGATCGATCTGCGCAGCATCGGCCGCGCCGCGTTCACCAACCTGCGCGCGGGCGCGATCCGCCAGGGCGGCAGCACCATCACCCAGCAACTGGCCAAGAACCTGTTCCTCACGCACGAGCGCAGCTGGACGCGCAAGGCCCGCGAAGCCCTGCTCGCGCTGTGGCTCGAACGCGCCCTGAGCAAGGAGGAGATCCTTACCCTGTACCTCAATCGCGTCTATCTCGGCGCCGGCACCTACGGCGTCGAGGCCGCGGCGCGGCGCTATTTCGGCAAATCGGCCCGGTCGGTGTCGCTGGCCGAGGCGGCGATGCTGGCGGGCCTGTTGAAGGCGCCCTCGCGCTATGCCCCGTCCGCCGACCCCGAAGGGGCGTGGGCGCGCGCGCGCACCGTGCTCGATGCGATGGTCGCGGCGGGCACCATCACACCAGCGGCGCGGCGCGCGGCGCGAACCGATCGCCCGGTCCTCGTACCTCGCGCCGAAGGGAGCTCGCGGGGCCGCTATTTCGCCGACTGGGTGATGGCCCAGGTGCCGGATTTCGCCGGCCCCGCGGTCGCCGACCTCGAAATCGCCACGACACTCGATCCCACCATGCAGGCGGCCGCCGCGCGCGCCGTGGAGGAGGCGCTGGCGCGGAGCGGGGCGCGCTTTCGCGTCTCTCAGGCGGCCCTGGTCGCGCTCGATCGCGACGGCGCCGTCAGGGCCATGGTCGGCGGCCGGGACTTTGGGCGGAGCCCCTTCAACCGCGCGGCCAACGCCCGCCGCCAGCCGGGCTCGGCGTTCAAGCTGTTTGTTTATCTCGCCGGTCTCGAGGCCGGCCTCTCACCCGAAAGTGTGATGCGCGACGAACCGGTCGATGTCGGCGGCTGGCGGCCGGGCAACTACGACGCAGGTTTCGTCGGCGCGGTGACCTTGCGCGAGGCCTTCGCCCGCTCGATCAATACCGTGGCCGTCAGGGTCAGCGAACATGTCGGCCGGGCTAAGGTGAGGGACGCCGCAATACGGCTCGGCGTGACCAGCCCGATGGCGGCGCATCCCTCCATCGCCCTCGGCGCCGTCGACGTCACGCTTCTCGAGCTGACGACCGCCTACGCTGTCCTCGCCAATGGCGGCCGCGGCGTGTTCGCCTATGGCATCAGAGAGATTCGAGATCGCGCCGGGGCGCGGCTCTACCGCCGGCAGGGTGCCGGCCCAGGCCAAGTCGTCGCCGCGCCGCGTGCGCGCGCGCTCACCGACTTACTCCGTGCTGTCGTCGCCGAGGGCACCGGCAAGGCGGCCGCGCTTGGCCGCCCCGCCGCCGGCAAGACCGGCACCAGCGGCGATCATCGTGACGCCTGGTTCATCGGCTTCACCGCCGATCTCACCGCCGGTGTGTGGGTCGGCAACGATGACGGATCGCCCACCCGCGGCGTCACCGGAGGCGGCCTGCCGGCCGAGATATGGCGCCGCTTCATGACGGCGGCGCACGAAGGGCTGTAGGCGCGGCCGCTGGTCAGCGCCCGGGCTCGGTGACGGTCGTGTCCGGTCAGGCGGCCCGCGCATCGTCGGCGGCCAGCGGCCGCTTCCACACCAGAAGCCGATAGCTCGCGAACACGCCGACGCCGAAAAGGGCGACCAGCGTGAGCTGCGGAATGGCCGTGCCGTCGTGCGTCGCGCCCACGAGGTAGCTCGCGAGCGAGGCCGCGCCCATCTGCCCAGCCCCCATCACTGCGGCGGCCTTACCCGCGATCTCGGGAAACGGCGCGAGAGCCGAAGCCTGGGCGAGCGGATTGATCATCCCGACGGTGACCTGATAGGCCAGCATCGGCACCATGACCGCGAGCAGATGGGTAACGCCAGCCCAGGCAAACGCCGCGACGACGAGCGCCGACAGGGCGGAGAGGCTGACCGCGACCCGGAGCACGTCATCGATCGAGAAGTGCCGGGTCAAGCGCCCGGCGATGAACGTGCCGATCGGGAAGCCGATGACGACAGCCGCGAAAAAATAACCGAAATACTCGGCCGGCTGGCCCAGCAGGTTAATGACGATAAAGGGAAAGCCGGTAAAGAAGGCGAACATGCCGGCATAGACGAACAGGTAGGGGAGCGCATAGCCGAGAAAGATGCGGTGGCGCACAAGCCGCGCGAAGCTGAACGCCACGGCGGCAAATCTCAGCGGCGCGCGTTCGCCGCGCGCGAGTGTTTCGCCGAGCAGTAGCACGACGAAGACCATCGCCCCGGCGCCATAGACGGCCATGGCCCAGAAATTGGCCTGCCAGCCGAACCATACGAAGAGATAGCTGCCGAGAATCGGCGCCAGCACCGGCGAGATACCCATGATCGAGCCGACACGTGCGAGCATGTGCGCCGCGCCGGCACGCTCGTGCAGGTCGCGTACGATCGCGCGCGAGAGAACGGTCGCCGAGGCGGCGCCGAAGGCCTGGCAGAAGCGCAGGCCTATGAGCACCTCGATCGAGGTCGCGAGCGCGCACGCGGTGCTCGTGGCGACGAACAAGACGAGCCCTCCGATCAGTATGGGCCGGCGCCCGAATCGATCGGACAGGGTGCCGATGAAGAGCTGAGCCACCGCGATGCCGGCGAAATACACCGACAGGGTGAGCTGTGCGGTGCCGGCCTCGGTCGCGAAGACCTCGGCCAGCGCCGGCAGCGACGCGAGGTACATGTCCGTCGAGATGGGCCCGAATGTCATCAGGGCCGCCATCAGCAGCGCGAGAGCGAGCGTGTTCGGGCGCACTAGGGTTGGACGTTGCAGGGTAAGGGGCGCGGCGGCCGCGGGCCTACCGCGCCGACTCGCGCAGCGGCCGCGAGGACGCGGCCCTCATGCGGCGTTGGCGAGCGCGACGCCGGTGGCGTCAATGGCGGCGAACAGCGCCTCCTTCGCCGATTCGCTGAGAGGCATGTTCGGTGGCCGCATGTGGCGCCAGCCGGCCCGGCCACTGTGGCGCTCCATGATCGCCTTCAGCGCCGGTATCAGGGGATAGGCCTCGATCGACTCGCGTATTGCCGCCAGCCGTCCCTGCAAGCTTTCGGCCGACGGGCCATCCCACTTACGATAGACCTCGGCGGCGAGCGGGCTGGTGACGTTGACCGTGGCCGAGATGCAGCCGGCGGCGCCCTTGCGCAGCATGTCGAGAAGCAGCTTCTCGGTCCCCGGAAACACGCGAAATCCCGGGAAATTGCGGATCATCGCTTCCATGTTAGCGGCATCGCCGCTCGAGTCCTTGATGCCGGCGATCGCGTCCGGGTAGGCCTTGCGCAGGCGTTCGATCAACCCGAGGCTGAGCGGGACGCCCGACATCCGCGGGAAGTGGTAGAGATAGATCCGCAGCCGGTCATCGCCGACGCGCTCGATGATTTCCGCGTAGGCCGCGAACAGGCCGTCCTCGCTCACCCCCTTGTAGTAGAACGGCGGCAGCGTGACGACGCCGGCGACGCCGAGGTCGAGGGCGGCGCGGCTCAGCGTCACCGTGTCGGGGATGGCGCAGCAGCCGGTTCCGGGGAGCAGCGCCGCGCCCGGTACGCCGGCGCCGACCAGTGCCTCGAGGAGGGCGATGCGCTCGGCGACCGAGAACGAGTTGGCCTCGCCGGTGGTCCCGAGCACCGCGAGGCCGTCGCAGCCGTTGGCCAGGAGCCAGCGGCAGTGCGCGACGAGCGCCCCATGGTCGGGGGCGAGGTTTTCGTCGAGTGGTGTAAGCGCCGCGGCAAACACGCCCTTCGGCGGCGTGGGGTGCGGTGCGCTCACGTGCCGTCCGCCTCGGGCGCCGCGCCCTCTGCCGGCCATGCGGCGAGGTGGGAGAGGGGATCGCCGACATCGCCCTCGGGCAGCGCGCGGCCCTTCACCGAGATGCCAGCCAGGTGCACCGTCTCCGGATCGCTCGAGATCAGGTGGTGCCACCAGTAGAGATCATGGCCCTCGTCGACGAGGCGGTAAGCGCAGGTCGCCGGCAGCCAGGGGATGGTGCGTACCCCATGTGGCGTCAGCTGCACGCAGTCGGGGACGTGGCGCTTGCGGTGGCGATAGTCGGTGCAGCGGCAGCTCTCGAGATCGAGTAGCCGGCAGGCGACCTCCGTATACAGGACCTCACCGGTATTCTCGTCCTCGGCCTTGAGCAGGCAGCACTTGCCGCAGCCGTCGCACAGCGCCTCCCACTCGCTGGAAGTCATGTCCTCGAGCCGCTTGGTCCGCCAGAAGGGCCGATCGGTCATGGGTGCTTCCGTATCGTTGCCGCGCCCGAGTCGTATAGGCGAAATCAGGCGCTGGCAAGCACGCACCCCGCGCCCGGTGCCCGCCGGCGCCGCGCGCCGGATGCACCCGCACGCGCTTGCGGATTGACGCGCCGGCGGGGCGTGCGCATGCTGCGGCAATGGCCGGCGACCGGTTGGACCTGAGCTTTGCCGCGCTCGCCTTCGGGCCGGACCCCATCATACTGCTGTTGCTCGTGCTGCTGGTGGATGTGGTGCTGGGCGCCGTTCGCCGACGAAACGGCCCACCCGCGGGGCTCGCCCCCCAGGTGCTCGCGCCCCTCATCGATGCCCTCGATCGCCGCCTCAACCGTGAACAGCGCGGCGCCGCGACACGCCTCATCCGGGGCTTGCTCCTGGTCGTGTTCGTAGCCGCGCTCGGCTACCTCGCCGGACAGGTAGGGGCGGCGCTGTGGGCTCAAGTGCCGCTCGGCTGGATCGCCGGCTTCCTGCTCGTCCTCGGCCTGATCGATCAACGCCGCCCCTTTGCGCTCGCCTGGGACGTCTCGCGCGCGCTCGATGGCGGCGATATCGGCGCGGCCCGTCGCGCGGCCGCGGGGCTGCTGGGGGACGCGGCACCGCCGGACCGACATGCGCTCGGCGGTCGCGTCGCGGCGGCCCTCGTCGTTCGGTTCAACGAGGGCCTCATCGCCGGCGGCTTCTGGTTCGTCTTCCTCGGACTGCCCGGCTTGGCCGCCTATCGTGCTGTCAACATCCTCGCCCACCGGCTCAGCGACGACCAAGCGCGCTTCGTCAACTTCGGCTTCGCCCGCTTCCCGGCTGAACGAGGTCGCGTGCGCCGTGCCGGCGCTTCTCGCCGGCCTGGCGCTGACCATCGCCGCGATCGTCGTGCCCGGCGCCAACCCCACGCGCGCGCTCACGGCGCTGGCGCGGGCCGCACCCAGGCCATTGAGCCGGGGCTGGCCCGTGGCGGCGGCGTTCGGCGCCTTTGGCCTCGCCGTCGACAATTGGCGGACGACGCCGGCGCTACTCGGCGGCGGACTCGCACGCGCGCTTTATCTCTGCGCCGTGGCCGGCCTCGTCAATCTCGGCGCGCTCGCGTTGTTCGCGATGCTACGCCTCGGCCTCTAGCGTTCAACCGCTGGCCGCCGCGACGAGCGCCGACTTCAGCGCATCGGCCTTGACCCCGGTGACCTGGCGCAGGATGACGATCTGGCGCGCCGTCGCCGGGCGGCCGTAGAACATCCGATTCCAGTCCTCGCGCGCCTTGATGAAGGCACCCTCGAACGAGACCCCGGCGAACAGGCCCTTGGCCCGCGCAAACGAGTAGATGTCGGCGCCGAGGTTGGTGGTCGTCGCCGCCTCCATGCCGCGGCCCACCGGTCCCGCGGCAACGCTGAGGTCGGCGCCGAGCTTGATCTGGTTGTGGATGACCGCATCCAGCGCCCGCGACGTCATCAGGAGCAGCACCACTTCGGACGCCTGGCCGCCGAACTGGAAGCCGATCGAGCCCGCGCCCAGCGTGAAGAACGCGGGGTCGCTCCAGCTATCGCCGCTGGCGAGCAGAACCCCGCTGCCGCCCGAGCCGCCGATGATGAAGCCGGCCTTGAGCAGCTGCGGTATGACGAGCACGCCCTTGGCGTCCTTGAGGAGGTTGCGCATCGAGGCCATGTCGGGATCGGCGGCCAGCGCCTCGACCGTGTGGCGCGCCGCATCGACCAGCGCCTCGGGCTCGGCGGCGCGCGCGCCCACGCTCGCGGTCAACGCTATCGCAAATACCGCAAGACCCGCGTAGGCCCATCTTCCTCGGCGTGAATGGCGACGCTCGATCATGGCTCGTCCTTTCGGCATTCGTCCCGATGGTGGTCGAACCTATCAGTCCCGGCGGGCGCCGCCAACGGCGCGGCTTACGGGCGCAGGTTCACGAAGCCGACCCGCCAGTTGCCGCCGTGCCCGGGGCCGCTGACATGGTCGATGCGCGTGGTCGACAGGTTCTCGGTGGCGAACCCGAGCGCCAGTTCGGGGTCAAGGTCGAGGGCGATGGCGAGGGCGGCGCGGATGGTGCCTCCGTGCGTCACCGCGACGATGTCGCGGCCGGCGTGGGCCACGGTCAGGCGCTCGACGACGGCGGCCACGCGCGCGATGACGTCGACGAAGCGCTCGCCGCCCGGGGGCCGCGTGGCCGCAGGCGCAATCCAGAACTTGTGGCGCACCTCGGCCGAGCCTTGGGCCTGGACCTCCTCCCAGGTCATGCCTTGCCAGTCCCCGAAACTCTGCTCGGCGAGGTCGGACTCGACGAGCGCCTCGGCGCCCGGCTCGGCCGTCGCCGCGTGCTCGGTGATCGCCGCCAGCGTGTGGCGCGCGCGCTGCAAATGGCTGCTGACCCAGACGGCGTCGCGCGGCAGGCCGGCCGCGAGCCGGCTGAAGGCCTCGCGGTCGGACACGTCGGCCGGCACGTCGTTGTTGCCGTAAATGCGGCCGTCGTGGCCGACGACGGGTGCGTGGCGCACCCACCACCAGCGGGTCACTTGTTGCGGCATGGCTTCATTCGCCGAGCTGGAAGAGCTGGCCGCGCAGTCGCGCGACCCGGAAGAAGATCGCGAACACTACGGTCCCGACGGCGAGGAAAACGACGTTGAGAGCGAGGGCGTTGAGCAAGAGGTCGGTGCGCACCACGTTGTCGATGACGACCGCGCGCATGCCCTCGAACACGTGGCTCGCCGGCAGGGCGTAGGCCACCGGCTGTAGCCAGTCGGGCAGCACCGAGACCGGGTAGTAGATGCCGCACAGCGGCGCGAGCCCGAACATGAACGCCCAGGCGAGACTCTCGGCGCCGAGCCCGAACCGCAGGATGAGGCCGCAGATGACGAGGGCGATGCTCCACCCCATGACGACAAGATTGAAGAAGAAGCCGATCAGCGACAGGCCAAGCTCGAAGACGTTGAAGCCGAAGAAGGCCATGGCGAGAAGGGCCGCAGGCAGGAGACCGAACAGCGTGCGAATGAGGCTCATCACCATCAGCGCGATAGCGAACTCATAGGGTCGTAAGGGGCTCACGAACAGGTGGCCGAGGTTGCGCGACCAGATCTCCTCGAGGAACGAGATCGACACGCCGAGCTGGCTGCGGAACATCACGTCCCACAGCATCACCGCCGCCAGCAGAACGCCGAAGGCCTGCGCCAAGTAGCTCGAGTGGGCAATCAGGAACTGGCTGATGAAGCCCCACAGGATGATCTGCACGGTCGGCCAGTACGCCATCTCGATGAGGCGCGGCCAGGAGCCGTAGATCAGGTAGGTGTAGCGCAGTACGAGAGCGCCGATGCGGCCGGCGGCGAGCCGCGGCCCGCTGGCGGTCGATCGCTCGGCGCTGGGCGCGCTCACTGTGCCGCCGTCCTTACGGTGCCGGCGCTGCCGCGGGCAATGTCGAGGAACACCTCCTCGAGGGTTTGGCGCCCGTACTTGTCGATCAGGTAGGTGGGCGAGCCACGGTCGACGATGCGGCCCGTCTTGAGTACCAGCACGTCGTTGCAGATGCGCTCGACCTCGAGCATGTTGTGCGAGGCCAGCACGATCGTGGCACCGGTTCGGGTCTGGTAGTCCTTGAGGTAGGTCCGCACCCAGTCCGCGGTGTCGGGATCGAGCGACGCGGTGGGCTCGTCCAACAGCAGCAGCACGGGGTCGTTGATGAGTGCCTTGGCGAGCGCGACGCGGGTCTTTTGGCCCGACGACAGGCTGCCGAAGGGGCGCTTCAGGAAGTCGGCGACATCGAGCGCGACCGCGAGCTCGGCGATCTTTGCCGCCGCCCCGCGCACGCCGTAGAGCCGGGCGTACACGCGCAGGTTTTGCTCGACCGTGAGGCGCTTCGGCAGATCGACGTACGGCGAGGAGAAGTTGGTCCTCGGCAGCACGCGAAAGCGATGCCGCAGGATGTCCTCGCCGAGCATCTTGATGCGACCGGCGGTCGGTATGATGACGCCGAGCAGCATGGCGATCGTCGTCGTCTTGCCGGCGCCGTTGCCGCCCAGGAGTCCGACCGAGGCGCCCGCCGGAATGGCGAACGTTATGGCGTCGACGGCAAGAACCTCGCCGTAGCGCTTGGTTAGCGACTCGACCTCGATCGCAGCATCGCTCATGGCGCCACTATGGCGTGAAATGGGGTCCCCGCGAAAGGATCGCGAGCGTGCGCGCTTCGCGCGGGCGGCGGCCCCCTTTGCGCCGTCCGGGTGATTGCCGCATAGTGGCGCCGGGGTCGCGCATCGTGCGCGCGGGGAGCCTCTCATCGCCGACATGCAGCCAGGAGTCGAACGGCAAGAAGGGTCTGCGTCGCGCGTGCCCGAGGGGCAGCGTGTCTATGCCATTGGCGACATCCATGGCCGCGCCGATCTCCTCGACGAGCTCCACGAAGCCATTCATATCGATGCCCTCGGCGCTGGGGAGTTGGCGAAGTCGATCGTCTACCTCGGCGACTACGTCGATCGCGGCTTCGCCGTCCGCGGCGTCATCGACCGCCTGCTCTCCCCTTCGCTGCCCGGGTTCACCGCGGTTCACCTCAAGGGCAACCACGAGGACCTGATGCTGAGCTTCCTCGAGGATTCGAGGTTCGGCGAGTCCTGGTTCCTCAACGGCGCCGGGGCGACGGTACGAAGCTATGAGGTCGAGCTCGCTGGGGTCACCCGCCATGATTTCGAGGCGGCCCGGCGCGCCCTCAACGAGCAGCTACCGGCCCGCCACCGCGCGTTTCTCGACGGCTTGGGGCTGACTCACAGGATCGGCGACTACCTGTTCGTGCATGCCGGCATCCGCCCCGGTGTCGCCCTCGACGAGCAGCGCGGCGAGGACCTGATGTGGATCCGGAGCGAGTTCCTCGAGGCGGAAGCCGATCACGGTGTGCGCGTCGTGCACGGCCACTCGATCTCGCAGCATGTCGTGGTACGTGACAACCGCATCGGCGTCGATACCGGCGCCTTTGCCTCGGGCTGCCTGTCGTGCCTCATCCTCGAAGGCACGGGCATACGGGTGCTCTCGACCTGAGGCGCGCACCCGCGCACCCGCGCGCGTGGCGCGGGCGGCGATTTTCCGATACAAGGTGGCGCCACGAGACGATCGCGGGCCATGGACCTCGATAGCTTCTACGACGCCGAGTTTGCCGAGCATCGGGCGGTGGCCGAAGCCACCGCGGGCGCCGCGCGGGCGCCGTTCCTGCGCCTCGTCGAGGCCGCCGTCGGCGCCGCGCGCGCGGGCCACAAGCTCGTGTTCTTCGGCAACGGCGGCAGTGCCGCGGACGCGCAGCATTTGGCGGCCGAGCTCGTCGTGCGCTACCGCCGCAACCGCGCAGCGATCGCGGCGCTGGCGCTGACCACGGACACCTCGGCCCTGACCGCCATCGGCAACGACCTCGGGTTCGACGAGCTGTTCGCCCGGCAGGTGCGCGCGTTGTGCGGCGCCGGCGATGTCGCGATCGCGCTCACCACCTCGGGCAACAGCCGCAACGTGATTCTCGGGCTCGAGGCCGCGCGCGAGATCGGCGCCGTGGCGGCGGCGCTCTCGGGGGGCACGGGGGGCAGGCTGCCGGGCCTTGCCGATCCCTTGATTCTCGTGCCCTCGACAACGACCGCCCGGATTCAGGAGATGCACATCACCCTCGGCCAGATGCTGTGCGGCGCGCTGGAAGCGGAACTGGGGCTCGTCTGACGATGTCTCCTCCATGACCCAACCGCATGCACTGCAGCGCTGGCTCGACCGCATTCCGGGCCGTCACGTCGTGTGCATCGGGGACGTCATGCTCGATCGCTACGTCTACGGGAGCGTCGACCGGGTTTCGCCCGAGGCGCCGATCCCGATCGTGCGCGTCGATCGCGAGGAGGCAATGCCGGGCGGCGCCGCCAACGTCGTGCGCAACATCGTCGCCTTGGGTGCGTGCGCAACGCTGCTCGCGCGGCGCGGCAAGGACACCGCCGGCGCCGAGCTCGAACGGCTCCTCAAGCGCGAGCCCCGGGTGCAGGCGACGCTGTGTGTCGAGGCGCGGGGCCGCACCACCGTGAAAACGCGCTACGTGGCCGGCATCCAACAGCTGTTGCGCGCCGACCGCGAGCATACCTTGCCGCTCGCCCCGGCCCGTGTGCGAACCCTGCTCGCCGCCTTCGATAATGCGGTGAGCGCGGCGAGCCCGCCGACCCCGGTCGTGCTGTCCGACTACGGCAAGGGCGTGTTGAGCGAGGACCTCGTGCGCGAAATCCTGGGTCGCGCCAAGGCCGCCGGAGCTCCCGTCCTCGTCGATCCCAAGGCCCGCGATTTCGCACGCTATGGCGGCGCCGACCTCATCACTCCCAACCAGCGCGAGCTCGCGGCGGCCGTGGGCCGGACTCTCGAGAGCGACGACGACGTGGCGGCCGCGGCCGGCTCGATCATCGAATTGTGCGCTATCGCAGCGGTGCTGGTCACCCGCGGCGAGCGCGGCATGACGCTGGTCGAGGCCGGCGGCGCGGTCGCCCACCTCCCCGTACGCGCGCGCGCGGTCTTCGACGTCTCCGGTGCCGGCGACACGGTGATCGCCGCGGTGGCCGTCGCGACCGCGGCGGGGGCACCCCTTGTGGAGGCGGCCGCGCTCGCCAACTACGCGGCGGCCATCGTGGTCGGCAAGTCGGGAACCGCGGCCGCCTACCCGCGAGAAATCTCGGCGGCGCTTCACCACGCCCAGGTCTCGACTAGCGAGGCCAAGATCGACTCCCTCGAGGCGGCGCTCGCACGCGCCGCCGAATGGCGCCGCCGGGGCTTGCGCATCGGCTTCACCAACGGCTGCTTCGACCTGCTTCACCCGGGCCACGTCTCCCTGCTCGAGCAGGCGCGCGCCGCCTGCGACCGACTCGTCGTGGGCCTCAACTCGGACGCCTCGACCCGCCGCCTCAAGGGCGCCGGCCGGCCCTTCAACAAGGAGCGCGAGCGCGCGGTCCTGCTCGCCTCGCACGGCACGGTCGATCTCCTAGTGCCGTTCGACGACGACACGCCGATGGGCCTGATCGAGGCGCTGCGCCCGGACGTCCTCGTCAAAGGCGCCGACTACGCGTTGGACGAAGTGGTCGGGGGCGCGTTCGTCCGTGACTACGGCGGCCAGGTGCTGCTCGCGACCGTGAAGCCCGGCTACAGCACCACCGACACGCTGGCCAAGCTCGCCCGGTAGTGCGGGCGCGATGATCGTCGTTACCGGAGGGGCCGGTTTTATCGGCTCCAATATCGTCGCCGCCCTTTCGGCGCGCGAACACGGCGACGTCGTGGTGTGCGACGTGCTCGGCAGCGGCGACAAATGGCGCAACCTCGCCAAGCACGAGGTCGCCGCCCTCGTCGCGCCGCCGGCGCTGGCCGGCTATCTCGACGACCACGCGGGCCGCGTCGAGGCGATCATCCACATGGGCGCGGTGAGCTCGACCACCGAGCGCGATGCCGATCTCGTGGTGGCGCAGAACTTTGCCTTCTCGCTCAACCTGTGGGCATGGTGCGCGGGCCATGAAACGCGCTTCATCTACGCCTCCTCCGCCGCTACTTACGGCGACGGCAGCCGGGGCTTCGACGATGACGCTGCGATCGCCGCGCTGGCCGAGCTCCGGCCCCTCAACCTATATGGCTGGAGCAAGCACCTGTTCGATCGCCGCGTCGCCAGGCTGGTGGCGGCGGGCGCTGCGCTGCCGCCACAGTGGGCGGGCCTCAAGTTCTTCAACGCCTACGGTCCCAACGAGTACCACAAGGGCGCGATGCGCAGCGTCGTCCACCAGGCTTACGAGGCGGCAGCCGCGGGCCGGCCCATCCGACTCTTCAAGTCGCACCACCCGGACTACGCCGACGGCGGCCAGCTCCGGGATTTCGTCTACGTCGACGACTGCGTGGGCGTGGTGCTGTGGCTGCTCGACAACGCGGGCGTGTGCGGCCTGTTCAACGTCGGCACCGGAGGCGCGCGCAGCTTCGCCGATCTCGCGGCGGCGGTGGGTGCGGCGCTCCCGGCGGGCGCGGCGGTCGATTACGTCAATACCCCCGAGGACCTGCGGCCGCGCTACCAGTACTTCACGCAAGCCCGCATCGAGCGCCTACGCGCCGCCGGCTACGCCGCGCCCCTCACAACGCTGGAAGCAGGCGTCGAAGCTTACGTGCGCGAGTATCTAAGCACCGCCGACCCGTATCGCTAGCCGCCCCCTGTCAGGGTTCCGGGTCCTGGAGGTGGCGTAGGCGGTTGGCGGCGTAGAGGGCGAAGCGGCGGGTTTCCTTGCTGCGCAGCGTGCCCGCCATGGGATGGGTTGGCGCCGCGCGCACGACCTCGGCGACGAAGCGGTCGGCGATGATGAGCCCTACTTCGGCCGGCGCCAGGTCGCGCGGGAAATCCTCGGCGACGGCGAAGTAGAACCTGTCGCAGTGCGCCAGATATTCGGGCCATTTGTGGTCGGCGCGGAAATCGGCAACCGAGGACTTGATCTCGGCGATCACGACCTCGCCCCTGCGGTTGAGGCCGATGAGGTCGACGCGGCGCCCCGAGCTAAGCCGAAACTCGGCGAGCACGCCGTAGCCCATATGGCCGAACAAGCGGCCGACACCGCGTGCGAGCGGGCCCGCGTCGCGCTCCGGGCGGCGCCGGCCGTGGAGGTCGAGTTCGAGCTCCGCCTTCATGTTCCGTCTTTCGCGCACCGCGCCCACATAACCCCATATTACAGCCCTTTTTGGTGGCAAAACGCGGCCCGCGCACCCATTTATGAATTGTCGGAACGGGGCCGCGCCGTAGCGGCACGGCCCGCCCTTAGGGAAGCGATGGTGGGGATGGACAGCGCGGTTACAAAGGCTCCGGTGCTTGCCGGCAAGATGGACCTCCAGGATACCCTCGAGATCGCCGAGTGGATCGTTGCCGAGGGGTTGGGCGGCGCGTCCGAGGCTAGCTTGGTGCAAGGATTCTGCGAGCGCATTATCGCAAGTGGAGTCCCGCTCAAGCGCGCCTATATGGGTCAGCGCACGCTGCACCCGATCTATGCCGGCCACACCTTCGAGTGGAACCGTGGTGAGACCGAGGTCAAGCAACAGGGCTGGGACCGCACCGATGTCGAAGACGGCAAGGCATGGGAGACGAGCCCGTTCCAGCACATGGCCACGACCGGCACCATGAAGATGCGCCGGCGGCTCGAGGCGACCAACGTCCGCTCCGAATTCCCCCTGCTCGACGAGCTTCGTGAGAAGGGGGCCACGGATTACCTCGCGGTGATGACCCCTTTCGGCCGCAGAACGGATCGCGCGGATGCCAAGCCCGACGGCATCGTCTCGTCGTGGACGTCGGACCAACCTGGCGGCTTCAGCGACGACGACATCTTCTCGGTCGAGCAGCTGTTGCCGGTCTTTGCGCTCGCCTTCAAGGCCGCCTCCACCCGCCGTATCGCCCACGATGTCGTGGGCACCTATCTTGGTCGGGACGCTGGCGAGCGGGTGCTCAGCGGCGAAATCAGTCGCGGCTCGGTGGAAACCATCCGCGCCGTGTTGTGGTACTGCGACCTCCAGGGCTTCACCCGGATCGCCGACCGTGCACCGCAGGAGCAGCTCATTACCATGCTCAACGAGTATTTCGAGTGCATGGTCGAGCCGGTGCAGGAACACGGCGGCCAGGTGCTGAAGTTCCTCGGTGACGGCTTGCTGGCGATCTTCAAGCTCGATGATGATGCGCGCGCCGATGTTTGCCCGAGCGCGCTCGATGCTGCCGAGGAAGCCCAGGCGCGGGTGGCGGCCCTCAATACCGAGCGCCGTGCGGCCGGGCTTCCGGTCGCCGAGATGTATCTGGCGCTGCACCTCGGCAACGTAATGTACGGGAATATCGGTGCCCGCGACCGCCTCGATTTCACGGTCGTTGGCCCCGCGGTCAACGAGGTCAGCCGGATCGTGGCGATGTGCGCCTCGCTCGATCAGGATCTCGTGATCTCCTCGGCCTTCGCTGCGGCGGCCGGTCAGTGCAAGAGGCGGCTCGTCTCGCTCGGCCGCTATGCGCTGCGCGGCGTGCGCAAGCCCCAGGAGCTGTTCACGCTGGCGCCGAGCGAAGAGGCTTGCCCGGACGGGCCGACACTCGAAATCAAGACCTAAGCGCCCACCTCGCGGCGGAGCCTCGCCTTGGTCGCGGCGGGAAGGGCGTTCCAGTGGAGGCCCCCCAAGGCGCCCTCTAGGGCATAGAGCAACACCACGCTCGTGTGGCGCGGCTCACGGTGCTTGACGCGGCGGTAGGCGGCAGCCGCACCGAGCGCGCGCAAGTCGGCCTCCGTCTCGATTCCCGCGGCGGCGAGGTGCTGGGCGCTCACGGGTCCGATGTTCTTGAGCCGCGCGAGTGGCCAATCACGGCCCGGCTGTCGCCTGCGCACCATGCCCGAACCCCTGGCCACCCGCAGCCGCCTCGCCCCTAGGGCACCGTCGCCAACGCTTTGACCAGCCACTGCTGGATCGGCGCCCAGCGCCGGAAGCCCTCCAAGCAATAATCGACGGCGCCGGCCGCGAACATCACGTCCGGCACGGGTGCCATGTCGGCCCCGGCGTAAAGGCCGTTGTGCAAGAGGAGTTCGGCGTTCTCGTGCGCCGCATCGAATCCGGCGGGCACCCGCTTGTACTGGCGGCCGCCGAGTTCGACCTCGCCGGCGCTGCGGACTTCCGTGATCGCAGAGCGCAGCGCTCGACCGAGCTTGGGATCGACCACCGCGGCGCGATAGGTCTCGAGCTCGGGCTTGCCGAACATGTGCATGCCGGCGCCCAGGGTCAGCATGTCGGGGCGCAGGCGGAAGAACAGGCCGGGGCACTCGCGCGAGCGCTTTTCGCCCTCCCAGAACCACAGGTCGAGCCATGATTTGTACGGCGTCTTGTCGCGGCTGAAGCGGGTATCGCGGTTGACGCGCATGAGCGAGCCGCCGCTCCGCGGGTCGGCCCGGATGCCGCGGGAGATGGCGCCGAGGCGCGCACCTATCGCGACCACGAAGGCGCGTGCCGGCGCCACCATGAGCGACTCGTAGTCGCCGCGGTGCGCCTTGAACCAGGTCGCGTTGTTGTTGGCCTGGAGCGCGGCCAGAAAGTCCACCAGCCCGCGCGGAAAGCCTTCGAACTCGGTCGTTTCGGTCATTGCCGCTCTCGCGCCTCGCTAGTGGAACACGCTGCCGCCGTCGGTGTTGATCGCCTGCCCGGTCATGGCGCGCGAAGTGTGGAGGAACGCCACCGCGTAGGCAATGTCCTCGCCGGTTTGAAAGCGCTTCAGGAGCTGATTGGCGTGTATGTCGGCCGTGGTGACGCCGCGCTCGGCGATGAGGCGGTCGAACATCGGGGTTGCGACGCTCCCCGGACAGACCGCGTTGACGAGGATGTCGTGCTCCGCCAGCTCCTTGGCCAGCGCCTGGGTGAAGCCGACGACGGCAAATTTCGAGGCCGCGTAGTGGGCCGCGCCGGCACGGCCGCTCTTGGCCGAGGTCGAGGCGATGGATACGATGGAGCCGGGGCCGCCGCGGGCGATCATCAGCCGTGCCGCCGCTTGGCTGACCAGGAAGACGCCGGTGGCATTGACCTCCAGCACGCGCCGCCATTCGGCGGGGTCGAGGTCGACCACGGGGGCCACCGAATGGACGCCGGCGCAGTTCACGGCCAGGTTGAGCCCGCCGAGGTCGTCGGCTACCGAGGCGACGACCTGGCGCACCTCGTCGGCTCGGGTGACGTCGAGCGGATAGGCCTCGCCGGTGCCTCCGGCGGCCTCGATATCATGCAGCGTTGCCGCCGCTGCCGTCGCGTCGATGTCGGCAAGGGCGACTTTCGCGCCCCAGGCGGTGAATGCCTGCGCGATGCCGCGGCCCAGTCCCTGGCCCGCGCCGGTGATCAGCGCGACCTCGCCCGTAAGATCGATCCTGCGTGTCGCGGCCATGCGTGAGCTCCCGCTGGTGGGTCAGCGAGGATAACAGAAACGGTCGCGGCCAGGAGTTCCGCGCCAATCGAGCGCCCCTGTGACCGCCGTCATAGGGCCGCCACACCGGCGGCGCTAGATTGCAACAGGCGCCCGCGAGGGCGAGCCATCGTTCCTTCGGATAAGGGGGCCATCATGGCGACGAACACGGTACTGGCGGCGAAAACACTCCGCGACGCGGCCGGCTTCTACCGCATCATCAGCACCCAGAATCCGCACTTCTCGGAGGATCTGGAGAAGTACGCCCGCAAATGCGAAACCATGGGCGAGCTTCTCGAGCACGACCCCCACGGCGCCAACGCCGCCCCCGCCTAGGACCTGATGCCGCCATGCCTGGCGGCAGGGTTCAGGCCCGCAGGCGAGCCGCGGCGGCGACGAACTCGTCGACGTTGGGAAACTTGCCGAAGTCGGCCGGGTCGTCCTTGGCCTCGAGGAAGGTCTCGCGAACGATACCCTCGCGATCGACCAGGAATTGGCCGATCAAGACCGTGGAAAAGCCCCCCATGATCTGCTGGTCCACGGGCGTCATCTCGAAGCCGTCGAGGGCGGTGAGGGCCTCGCCCGCCTCCAACCCGGGAAGCGGCTCCGGCAATTCGCCGGTCGGGTTGAAGCGCATGGTCATCATGTCGGCCATCGACACCTTCTTGTTGGCCCAAGCGGTCGGGGATTCCGTGAACTCCATCGTCGGCAACCCGAACGCCGCGTGGGTTACCTGCGCGGGGTCGGCGGCCAGCAGCACGCGCGCCGGGCGGTGGCGAAAATAGAGCTTGGCGCGCTCGGGCTCAGTGGCGACGATGGCGAGCGTCTCCACGCCCATGGCGCGCAACTCCTCGTCGACGATATTCATCGTCGTGAGGTGGCGGCGGCAGAACGGGCAGTGGAGCCCTCGGAACAGCCCGACCAGCACCGGACCTTACCGCGATAGTCCTGGAGTGCCACCGAGCCCTCGCGATTGACCGCCGGAAGCGTAAAGTTCGGCGCCGGATCGCCCGGTTGCACCAAGCGGCGCGCCGCCTCGTCGGTCATCATGCCCTCCTCGGCATAGCCGCCTCGACTTCATGTTGGCCGCAAGCCCAACATATAGCATGGGAGGTGCGAGGGTCGGTCAGCCTCAATCGAGAAACGGCAGCATGATGAAGGAATCCGGGTCGATCGCGGCCTGCTCGCAGATCGCCTGGGCCTTCAGCATGTACTCCTCGGCCCGGGCTTCGTCGTCCATGTCGAGGTACAGCGTGGCCAGGCCGTCGTAGCACGGGAAGAGGAGCTGCGCCTCGGCGATGTCCTCGGCGATGCCTTGCGCCTCCGTGTAGTACTCGAGCGCGCGTTCGGGTTGGCCGTGGCACTGATAGATCTGGCCGAGCACGGTAAGTGGCACCGCGATGTGATCGCGCTGGTCGAGCTGCCTGTCGAGGTCGATCGCGGCCAACGCGGCGGCGATGCCCTCGCTCTCGCAGCGGTCGGTATAGGTGCAATAGGCGACGGCCAGATTGGCGTAGAGGCGTGACTGGAAGCCGAAATCGCCGATTCTCTTGGCGACGTCGAGGCCGTTGACGCAGGTCTCGATCGCACGGCCCGGGTCGAGTGTGCTGTAAAGGACGCCGAGATTGGTGTAGCCGCGGCAGGCGGCGTGCCACAGCGTCTCGGCCTCGGCGACGGCGACGCTGCGCTCGACGTGGCCGACCGCCGGTTTGAGCTTGCCCATCCGCGCCAGCGCCACGCCCATGGTGTTGTAGGCGTAGCTGATCACCGTCGCCGTCTCCTTGCGCCAAGCCTCGTCCTTCGTCGTCGGACCGGCGGCCGCGATCAGCTTCTCGGCCTGTTCGAGCGCCCGCCGCGCCCACTCGACCGCACCCGGCGCATCGCCGCTGCGAAAGGCGATACGCCCCATCTCTTCGTACAGGTGGGCGAGCTCGATGTGCTCCACCTCACCGTCGAGCAGGGCGAGGGCGGCGCGATGCCGGGCCGTAGCCTGCTCACGCTCGCCTGCGGCCCACTGCAGCGCCCCCATCTTGCGCAGCACGCGCGCCTGGGCCGCCTCGAACGCGCTCAGGATCGCCTGATAGTGCTCCAAGGCCTGGTCGCGGCGCCCGCTAGGCCCTAGGAGCGTGCGCCGCAGAAAGGTCCGCGCGGCAAAGTTGATAGCGGACGGGTTGTGGGTGGATTTGCGCAGGGGGAAGTATGATCCGATACGCCAGTTGCGTGTGGGAACTCCCGATGCCGACCACGTTTCGTGCCTACCAGCCGGACCAACCCTTGCTTTTGCCGCCGGACTTGCAGGAGTGGGTTTCCCCAGGGCACCTGGCTCATCACGTCAGCGATGTGGTCGATGCACTGGACTTGACGGCGTTCTATGCGCCCTACGAGGGGGACGGTCGACGCAACGCCCCCTACGAGCCGTCGATGATGGTCAAGGTGCTGATCTATGCCTACGCGACGGGCACATTCTCCTCGCGCGCGGTGGCGAGGAAGCTGGAGGAGGATGTAGCGTTTAGGATGCTCGCGGCGGGCAACTTCCCGCAACATCGCACGGTATGTGAGTTCCGACGCCGACATCTGGCGGAGTTCAGCGAGCTGTTTGTGGGGGTGGTGCAGGTGGCGCGCGAGATGGGACTGGCGCGGTTCGGCAAGCTCTCGGTCGACGGGACGAAGGTGCGAGCGAACGCGAGCAAGCGCAAGGCGATGAGCTATGAGCGGATGGGCAAAGAGGCGGCTCGCTTGCAGGCGGAGATCGAGGCGCTGCTGACGACGGCGGGGATGGTGGACGCCGAAGAAGACGAGCGTTGGGGCGAGGATTTCCGGGGCGACGAGTTGCCCGAGGAGTTGCAACGCAGGGAGAAGCGCCTGGCGGCGATCCAGGCAGCCAAAGCGCGTTTGGAGGCGGCGCAACGCGGGCGCGACGATGAGCGCGGGCGCGAGCCGGGGCAGGACCGCAATCCCCGGGGCGGGCGGCCTTACAAGCGGGCCTACGGCGAGCCCGAGCCGAAGGCGCAGAGCAATTTCACCGATCCCGAGAGCCAGATCATGAAGACCAGCAGCGAGGGGTTCCAGCAGTGCTACAACGCGCAGATGGCGGTCGATGGGGAGCACCAGATCATCGTCGCGACTCAGGTGGGGCCACAGGCCAGCGACCAGGGTCAGCTGGTGGGGATGCTCGACGAGATCAACGAGACGTTTGGGGTCGAGCCTGCGGTGGTACTGGCCGATGCGGGCTACTGCAACGAGCCGGATCTGTTGGAGCTGGAAGATCGCGGCATCGACGCGCACGTAGCGCTGGGGCGTGAAGGCAAGTCCCAGGTGGCGGTCGACCCGGCCCGGCTCCCTGCCACGCACCGCATGGGTGAGAAACTGGCGAGCCCCGCGGGCAAAGCCCGGTACGCGCAACGCAAGTGGCTCTCGGAGGCGCCGAACGGGTGGATCAAGGAGGTGCTCGGATTCCGACGATTCAGCCTGCGAGGCTTGGCGAAGGTGCGCGGCGAGTGGGACCTCGTGTGCTTGGCGTTGAACATCAAGCGGATGGGGACGGTGGCCACGTGCTGAGGCAGGTGCTGGCCTGCCAACGCACTTGATCCGGGGCGCGCAGTGCCCATCGACCGCGTATGAAACGCGAATCTCTTCCCTTCCGGCCTTCCGGTCTGGGATTTCCATCCCAGAGTCGGGCGGGCCAGATATCCACACTCGGGCCAAAATCCCACCTCTCCGGCGGCCGCGCGCCAATCGCCCAACATCAAAACTTCTACGGCGCACGCTCCTAGCAGGTCGGCGAGCCGCTCGCACACGTTGAGCCTCTCCTCGCCGCCGGTGCCGCAATCCTCGAGAGTGGCCAGCGCTCGCTCGTAGTGGCGCATGGCGTCGTCGTTGGCGTAGATGCGGCGCGCCCAGTCGCCCGCTGCGACCATGTAGCGTGCGCCCTTGGGGCGATCCTCGCTCAGACTGAAGTGGTGGCCCAGCGCCTCGACCTCCTCGAGGCGCTCGGGCTTGCCGCCGTACAGCTCTTCGAGCACCCGCCCGACCTCGCCGTGGAGCTCGTTGCGCCGCAGGTTCTGATAGACCACCTCCTGCACCAGCGTCTGCGTGAATCGGAAGAGCTGCTCGTCGCCGCCCGCCGCACGCGGGACTTCCTCGAGCATTTCGGCGTCGCACAGCAGGTCGAGGCCGTCATCGACGGCCGCCCCCCCGCCGGCGATGCGGCGCAGCATACCAGCATCGAACGTCGAGCCGAGGATGGCCGCGTTCTGGGCGAGCTGGCGGGCGGCGCGCGGCATACGGTCGAGGCGGGCGAGCAGCAGACCCTGAATGTTGAGCGGTATGTCGGCTGCCTGGGTATCGGGGGGACAGGTCCAGCCGGCGCCATCGCGCACCAGCGCGCCGGTCTCGATGAGGCCGCGCACGATCTCTTCGATATAGAATGGGTTGCCGCCGGTGCGTGCGACGATGAGTTCGCGCAGGTGCGGCGGCAGGCGCGCGGCCGGGACGCCGAGCAGGGCGCTGAGCAGCGCCTCGCTCTCGTCCTCGGTGAGGCGCGCGAGGCGCATGGCGGTCTGGGTGGCGCGCTGGGTCGCGAGCGCCCCCGCATCGAAGTCCGGGCGCTGGACTACGATCAGCATGAACGCCCGATCCGGGACCCGCTCGACCAGGAATCGCATGGCCTCGATTGACGCCGCATCGGCCCAGTGCAGGTCCTCGACGGCCCACACGAGAGGCCCGACCTGAAGCCGGCGCTCGACCATCGTGCGCAGGGCAAGGGCGATTTGGCGCTTGAGCTGCTCGGGGTCGAGGTGCTCGAGGCCGAGATCGCCCGAGTCGATGCCGAGCAGATAGCCCAGGCTCGGCGCGATGCGCGCGATGTCTTCCTCGTCGGCGCCAATGCCCTTGAGGCCCGAGATGAGCTTGTGCTGGGCCACCACGAGGGGGTCGTCCGGCGCCACGCCGTAGGCGTCGCGCACGGCGCTCGCCAGCACCCCGTAAGGCTGCTCGCCGAGAGAGGAGCACTGAACCCGGCGCACTGCCACGCCCTCGAGCCGGCCCTCGGCCTCGAGCCGCGCCAGGAACTCGGTGAGCAGCCGCGACTTGCCCGCGCCGGCCTCGCCGATCAGGCGCACGACCTGGGCCTGGCCACCGAGCGTGCGCTCGAACGCGGCCATCATTTGGCCGAGCTCGTCCTCGCGGCCGACGAGCGGTGCCTCGAGGCCGAGCGGCTCGAGCCCGCGCGCCGGTCTCGCCGTATCGAGGGCGCCGAGCAGCCGATGGGCGGCCAGCGGCCGCGCTCGACCCTTCAGCGTGAGCTCCCCGAACGCGTCGAAGGCGAAGGCGTGGCGGGTCAGCCGGTGGGTCACCGGGCCGACCAGGATGTCTCCGGGCTCGGCCGTCGTTTGCAGCCTGGAGGCGGTGTTCACCGTATCGCCGGTGACCGAATAGGCGCTGGCGCCGCTCGCGCCCTGGCCGCCGGCAACGACCGGGCCCGTGTTGATGCCGATATGGAGCGCCAGCGGTTCGCCGAGGCGGCGCTGCCAGCGCTCGCTCACCGCGGCGATGCACTCGCCCATGGCAAGCGCGGCGCCGAGGGCGCGCTCGGGGTCGTCCTCGTGGGCGATGGGGGCGCCGAACAGGGCGAGCAGCGCATCGCCGACGAACTTGTCGACGAAGCCATCGAAGCGTTCGACCGCGACCGTGAGCTCGGCGAACATGTCGTCCTGCAGGGCGCGGATTTCCTCGGGATCGAGGCGTTCGCTCAAGCCCGTGAAGCCGCACAGATCGGCGAACAGAACGGTCACCGTGCGCCGGTCGGACTCCTCAGCCGGCGCGCCGCGCGCCGCCCGCCCGGGCGGCGGCCGCGCCTCGGCGACGACGGCCGGTGCGGGCGCGGCAGGCGCGCCTGGCGCGGTGCCGAGCCCCGTGCCGCATTTCGGGCAGAAGGCGAAGTCGGGCGCGGCGGCAAAGCCGCAGCCCGGGCACAGGCTCGCCAACTTCGCCCCGCACTTGGGGCAGAAGGCGAAGTCGGGCGGCGCATCAAAGCCGCAGCCGGTGCACTTCATACGGCTGTCCCCGTGGTGTCCTCGGCCCGATCGATGGCGGCGCGCGATCGGCCATGGCGCAAGCTTATTGCGGTTTCCGGGGCGCGGCAACCGAGGCCGGGCCGGTTGCCAACCCGGCTATCCTGCGCCAAATCGGAATGGGGTTAGACTGGCGGCAGCCCCGACCGGCAGGGAGGAATTCAGATCATGAGTAGTACGCACGCGCAATTCGTCGGCTCGATCCCCGAGAAGTACGACGCCCATCTCGGGCCGCTGCTGTTCGAGTATTACGCCGCTGACCTCGCGAACCGCGTTGCGGTCGCCGATGGCGGCCGGGTCCTCGATACGTCCTGCGGCACCGGCATTTCCACGCGTGCCCTGCGCGCTGCCCTGCCCGGCGGCGTCGAGATCGTGGCCACCGACCTCAACGAGGCCATGCTCGAATTCGCGGGCGCGAAAAACGGCGATCTCGGGCCGATGCTGCCGATCTGCCCTTCGAGGATTCGAGCTTCGATGCGCTCGTCTGCCAGTTCGGGCTGATGTTCCTGCCCGACAAGCCGGCCGGCATGCGCGAGGCCTTGCGCGTGCTCAAGCCCGGCGGGCTGCTCGCCTTCAACGTCTGGCGCTCGCACGCGGAAAACCCGGTGGTCGGCATCGCCCACGAGGCGATCACGAGCTTCTTCTCCGAGGATCCGCCGACGTTCCTGCTCCTCCCCTTCAGCTACCACGACCGGGGTGCGATCGAGGCCCTGCTGGGCGAGGCGGGCTTCGACGAGATCGAGCTCAGCGAGGTCGCCACGGTGGCCGAACGCCCCTCGGCGCGGCACGCCGCGATCGGCTTCGTCGAGGGCAGCCCCATCATCCACGAGATCCGCGAGCGCGCGACGGTCCCGGTCGAGGAGGTCGTCGATGCGGTGGCGCAAGCGCTCACGCAGGCGCTCGGCGATGCGCCGCTGCGCACGCCCCTTCAGGCCATCGTCACGACGGCGCGCCGGCCCGCCTGAGGGCCGCGCACGCTAAGTCTTGGCGTCGCCCTTGGCCTGGACCCTGGCCCAACTATCGCGCAAGGATACCGTGCGGTTGAAGACAGGCCGAGCCGGCGTCGAATCGGGATCGGCGCGGAAATAGCCGAGGCGCTCGAACTGGAGCGTCTCCGAGGCGTTCGCCCCGGCGAGCCCCGGCTCGAGCATGCAACCATCGAGCACGGTGAGCGACTCCGGGTTGAGGTCGTCGATGAGGTCGCCTTCCGCGCCGGGATCGGCGCACGCGAACAGGGGCTCATAGAGCCGGACCTCGGCCGGAACCGCGTGCGCCGCCGACACCCAGTGCAGCGTCGCCTTGACCTTGCGCCCGTCGGGTGAGCGCCCGCCGCGGCTCGCCGGATCGTAAGTGCAGCGCAGACCCACGACCTCGCCGGCCGCGTCCTTGACCGCCTCGCGGCAGGTGATGAAGTAGGCGTAGCGCAGGCGCACCTCGCGCCCCGGCGATAAGCGGAAGAACTTGGCTCGCGGCTCCTCCATGAAGTCCTCGCGCTCGATGTAGAGCTCGCGCGAGAACGGGACGCTGCGTGTGCCCGCGGACTCGTCCTCGGGGTTGTTGACCGCTTCGAGCTCCTCGTGCGCGTCGTCGTAGTTCTCGATGACCACCTTGAGCGGGCGCAGCACCGCCATGCGCCGGGGCGCGGATTTGTTCAGGAGCTCGCGCGTGCAATGCTCGAGTAGTGCGGCCTCGACCACCGCCGCGGCCCGGGTCACGCCGATGCGGCCCACGAAGTCGCGGATCGCAGCCGCCGGCACGCCGCGCCGCGCGAGCCCTGCGAGCGTCGGCAGGCGCGGATCGTCCCAGCCGGCAACGTGCCCCTCGGCGACGAGCCGGGTGAGCTTGCGCTTCGAAAGCACCGTGTGCGTCAGCACGAGCCGCGCGAACTCGTACTGGCGCGGCCGGTTCGGCACCGGCAGGTTCTCGATCAGCCAATCATAGAGCGGGCGGTGGTCCTCGAACTCGAGCGTGCACAGCGAGTGGGTGATGCCCTCGATGGCGTCGCACTGGCCGTGCGCGAAATCGTAGGTCGGGTAGATGCACCAGTCGTCGTGCGTGCGCGGATGCGGCGTATGCAGGATGCGGTAGAGCGTGGGGTCGCGCAAATTGATGTTGCCCGCCGCCATATCGATCCGCGCCCGCAAGGTGCGCCCGCCGTCCGCGAACTCGCCCGCACGCATGCGCCGGAAGAGATCCAGGTTCTCGTCCACGGAGCGCTCGCGGTACGGGCTGTCGCGCCCGGGCTCGGTGAGCGTGCCGCGCATGTCTCGCACCTCGTCCGCCGAGAGGTCGTCGACATACGCTTTGCCCGCGCGGATCAGGTGCTCCGCCCATTCGTAGAGTTGCTCGAAATAGTCCGACGCAAACGTCGCCCGCGCGCCCCAGTCGAAGCCGAGCCAGCGCACGTCACGCTCGATCGCCTCGATGTACTCCTGCTCCTCCTTGGTCGGATTGGTGTCGTCGAAGCGCAAATAGCAGCGCCCCCCGAACTCGTCCGCGATCCCGAAATTGAGGCAGATCGACTTCGCGTGCCCGATATGGAGATACCCATTAGGCTCCGGCGGAAACCGCGTCACCACCTCCCCGCGGGCGCTGCGCGGATCGGCGCTGATCAGCGCCCGGACAAAGTCGCGCGCGCCCTCGGGCACGGCTTCGCTTGTCGACTCAATCTCCGTCATGGCCGTGCGCTCTGATTTGTGGCTACTGGCACGAAACGGATTGGAGCCCAAGTGCGTGGGAAATTGGCGCGCCCGGCGAGATTCGAACTCACGACCTCTGGCTTCGGAGGCCAGCGCTCTATCCAACTGAGCTACGGGCGCCTCCGACGTCACTCTACGCGAAGGGGTGAGGCGGGCGCAAACGCGCCACCCGGGGCCTTCTCCTCCTCTTTGTCCGTCCCCCTCCCCCTGCCCCCTCCCACTAGGGGAGGGGGACTTACGACGCTCCCTCCCATCAAGGGAGGGGGTACCATGGCGCAGTGGCCAGTTCTTGACCTTCCCCCTTGATGGGGGAGGGCAGGGTGGGGGTGACGCGCGGACTTGCGCGAGCATGTGCTAGCCTCGACCGTCGGGTGTCATCGAGGCGGGCGGGTCGAGTTGAGGTATTTCAGCGTTTACAGGAGTGAGGCCGAAGAGGTTGCGGCGGTTCCGACGGGTTTCTGCCTGCCGGGTGTCCTTCTCTCCTTCGCGTGGGCGTTCGCGCACCGGCTCTATGGGCTTGGGGCGGCGCTGTGCGGCGCCTATCTCGCGCTCGCCCTGGTGGTTTGGGTCGTGGGCGAACCGATGAAGCTCGGAACGGACGGCTACGGCCTCGCCTTTATCGCGCCGACCCTGATCATCCAGGCCTGGCTCGGGTTTACCGGCAACGCCTGGCTGCGGCGCTCCATGGCGCGGCGGGGCCTGGCGCTCGTCGCCGAGAACGTGGGCGCGGACGATGCCAAGGAGGCGCTGGCGAGCGTTTTATCGTCGCCGAAAGTGCCGGGTGATTGATGAGGCGCTGGCGAGCGTGCTGACGCCGACCAGGACGCCCGGCGGTTGACGGCGGCACGGCCGCGCCCGCCCGTGCGGCGTCGCTCCGGCGCGGCGCGGCGGCGACACTGAGGAGGGGCTGCGATGAAAACCATCACCATCGGCGATATTTCGATCGCCCGGCTCGTCGATATCGAGGGCCGATCTACGACCCGGCCTTCCTGTCCCCCGATGCGGTGCCGGAGGCCATGGCGCCGCATCGCGGCCACCTCGCGCCGCGCTTCTACGACCTCGCTGCCGAGCGCCTGGTCGCGAGCGCGCAGGGGTTCCTCGTCAAAACCCCGCACCACACTGTCATCGTCGATACCTGCATCGGCAACGACAAGAGCCGCGAGGGCCACCCCAACGTCCACATGCGCAAGACCGACTGGCTCGCCCAGCTCGCGGCCGGAGGCGCGGCGCCCGAGGAGGTCGACTTCGTGCTCTGTACCCACCTGCACGTCGATCACGTGGGCTGGAACACCCGCCTCGTCGAGGGCCGCTGGGTGCCGACGTTTCCCAACGCCAAGTACCTGATCGCGCGCACCGAATTCGACCATGCGCGCATCGAGGCGCGCGAGCGCCCCGAAGCCGACCTCGGCGGCTTCGCCGACAGCGTGCTGCCCGTCGTCGAGGCGGGCCAGGCCGTCATGATCGACACCGATTACGCCATGGACGATACGCTGTGGCTCGAGCCGACGCCGGGCCACACGCCCGGCCACGTGTGCATCCGCGTGGCCTCGCGCGGGGCTGCCGCGGTGATCAGCGGCGACGTCGTCCACCACCCGGTGCAGTACGCCGAGCCCGATTGGAACAGCGGCTTCTGCATCGACGCCGAGGAGGCGCGCAGCACCCGGCGCGCGTTTCTCGACCGCTACGCCGAGACCGGCACCCGCGTCCTGCCGGCCCATTTCGCGACGCCGACGGTGGGCACCATCGAGCGCGCCGGCGACGCCTGGGGCTTCGCCGACTAGTCTCGCGCCGCAAGCATCGGCTTGTGCGTTCCGCGCGTCACCCCCACCCAACCCTCCCCCATCAAGGGGGAGGGTTGGGAAACCGACATCGCGCCATAACCCCCCTCCCCTGGTGGGAGGGGGTAGGGGGAGGGGGACCTCTCGCCAAGAGAGGGGATTCGCCCTTCGGAGGTCCAGCAACTTCGTGCTGTCCGGGACGGCGATTCGCGCGCTCGGGGTCGCGGGATGGGCCGGACTAGGTGCCCCTCACCGGCGCGTCCGTTTGCGTGAGGTGCAGGAAGACGTCCTCGAGGTCCGATTCCTGGGTCGTCAGGTCGATGATGGTGAGGTGTGCGGCGGCGACCGCGGCGAGGATGTCGGCGATCTGGGTCTCGCTCGGGCGGTAACGGATGGTGAGCTGGCGGTAGGGCTGGAGCTCGGCATCGAAGCGTGCGAGCTCGGGCGGCAGCGCCGCCGGTTCCTCCTCGATGGCGATGGTCAGGGTCTTGGTGTCGAGCCGGTGCACGAGCGTCGCGGTGGCGTCGCGGGCGACCACCCGGCCCCTATGGATGATGGCGATGGTGTTGCACAGCTGCTCGGCCTCCTCGAGATAGTGGGTCGTGAGCAGCACCGTCGTGCCTTCGGCGTTGAGCCGGCGCAGGTAGGCCCACAGCTGGTGGCGTAGATCGACGTCGACGCCGGCCGTGGGCTCATCGAGCACCAGTACGGGCGGCGCGTGCACCAGCGCCTTGGCGACGAGCAGCCGGCGGCGCATGCCGCCCGACAGCGCGCGCGGCTCGCGGTCGGCCATCTCGGTCAGGCCGACCGTCTCGAGGATCTCGGCCGTGCGCCGCGCCCGCCTCGGTACGCCGAAATAGCCGGCGTGCAGGTTGAGTGCCTCGCGCGGGGTGAAGAACGAGTCGATCAGCAGCTCCTGGGGGACGACGCCGATGCTGGCTGCGACCTGGCGCGGCGCCTCGTCGAGGTCGTAGCCCCAGACCCGCGCGCTGCCGGCGGTCTTGATGACGAGGCCGGCGAGGATGTTGATGAGCGTCGACTTGCCGGCGCCGTTGGGGCCGAGGAGCCCGAAGAAGGCGCCGCGCGGGATGGCGAGGTCGATGGCATCGAGCGCCGGAATTGGCGCGGCGCGGCCGTTGGCGCGGTAGACCTTGGAAAGCTTCGCGACCTCGATGGCGTTAGCCGGCGCGCCGCCGGCAAATGATGTGGGCGACATCGACTCGCGAAAGAATCCGTGACCGGGGAGTTGAAAGGGTGGCGCCAATGGGTATCATTCGCGGCGCCCGCCGGTCAACCGCGGGCCGCCAAGCGAGGCCCACGATGTCCAATCCCGAAGCGCCGGAAACGGTGATCGTCGAGCAGACCACCGTCGGTTGCGACGGCGGCGGCGCACTCGGCCACCCGCTCGTCTACCTCAATCTCGGCGACAAGGGCGAGGTCGAGTGCCCCTATTGCGATCGCCGCTTCGTGCTGCAAAGGCCGCCCGCCGGCGGTTGACGCGCGCCGGCCACGCATCCGGGACTCGAGCCTTTCGCCGTGCCATAGTGCGGCCATGAGCGTCGCGCACACCACGGACCCGGCGAAGCAGGTCCGGCGCGTCTTCCTGATCGATGGCTCGGGCTACATCTTCCGCGCCTACCACGCCCTGCCGCCGCTGTCGCGCAGCGACGGAACGCCCGTCGGTGCGGTGCTCGGATTCGCCAACATGCTGGCCAAGCTGCTCGACGAGTCGCTGGGGCCGGGCCAGGCGAGCCACATCGGGGTGATCCTGGACGCGGGCCGGCGCACCTTCCGCAACGACATCTACCCCGATTACAAGGCCCACCGGCCGCCGGCGCCCGAGGACCTGGTGCCGCAGTTCCCGCTGATCCGCGAGGTCGCGCGGGCGTTCAACGTCGCCTGCGTCGAGATGAAAGGCTTCGAGGCCGACGATGTCATCGCGACCTACGCCCGCGAGGCGCACGCTGCCGGGCTCGAGGTCGTCATCATCTCGTCCGACAAGGACCTGATGCAGCTCGTCGACGACGGCATCACGATGTTCGACCCGATGAAGGTGCGCCCGATCGGCGTCGCCGAGGTGCGCGAGAAGTTCGGCGTCGACCCCGACAAGGTAGTCGACGTCCAGGCTCTGGCCGGGGATTCGACGGACAACGTGCCCGGCGTCCCCGGGG
Organism: Alphaproteobacteria bacterium; assembly: GCA_965261735.1. Lineage (GTDB taxonomy): Bacteria > Pseudomonadota > Alphaproteobacteria > SHVV01 > SHVV01. The sequence goes on along the minus strand of OZ253470.1, from coordinate 735,610 downwards.
TCGGCGTAAAGACCGCGGCCGAGCTCATCACCACGTTCGGCGATCTCGACACGCTGCTCGCGCGCGCTAGCGAGATACGCCAGCCTAAGCGGCGCGAGCGGCTGCTCGAGAACGCGGACGAGGCGCGCATGAGCCGCGAGCTCGTCCGCCTCAGGAACGACGTGCCGTTGCCCGAGGGCGTCGAGACTCTGGCCCGGCGCGAGCCCGACCTCGAGGCCCTGCTCGCCTTCCTGCGGGCCCAGGAGTTCAAGGCGCTCATCGGCCGCATCGAGCGGCGCATGGCGGCCGCGGGCGTGGCCGCGGCGCCGGTCGCTCCCGCGGTGGCGCTCGCGCCCGAGGCCGATGCCGAGTATCGCCCGCTGCTCGGCGCCGACTATGTCGCCCGCGTGCTCGCCGAAGCGGTGCGCGAGGGCGCGCTGGCGCTCGCCCTGCAGACCGATCGACCCGACCCGACGCGGGCCGATCTCGTCGGCATTGCGCTCGCCACGGCGGCCGGGCGCGCGGCCTACCTGCCGCTCGGCCACGACGGTGCGGCCGAGATCGGCGCGGACGAGGCCCTGGCCCTGTTCAAGCCGGTGCTCGAAGACCCCTCCGTGCTCAAGGTCGGCCACAACATCAAGGAGCTGGTGGTGGCGCTGGCGCGCCGCGGCATCACGGCGGCGCCGCTCGAGGACACGATGCTGCTCGCCTTCGTCCTCGATGCCGGGCGGGCGCGCGGCTACGGCCTCGACGATCTCGCCGAGCACCATCTCGGGCGCCGGCGGCCTCCGGTTGCCGAGATTGTCGGCAGCGGCAAGGCGCGCGTCCCGTTCGCCGAGGTCGCGCTCGATACGGCCGTGGCCTACGCCGCCGAGGGCGCCGATCTCATATGGCGCCTGCAGGCGCGCCTCAAGCCGCGCCTCGTCGAGGAGCGCCTCGTCAGCGTCTATGAAACCCTCGAGCGGCCGCTGATCCCGGTACTGGCCGCCATGGAGAGCACGGGTATCCGGGTCGATCGGGCCCAGCTGGCGGAGCTGTCCGAGGACTTCGCGGGCCGCGCGGCACACCTCGAAACCGAGATATGTAAGCTTGCCGGTCATCCCTTCAACGTCGGCTCGCCCAAGCAGCTCGGCGAGGTGCTGTTCGACGAAATGGGCCTCGCGGGCGGGCGCAAGGGCAAAACCGGCGCCTACGCCACCGGCGCCGATATTCTCGAGACCCTGGCCCAGCAGGGTCACGACCTGCCGGCCCGCGTCCTCGACTGGCGCCAGCTCACCAAGCTCCAGAACACCTATACCGATGCCCTGCAGGAGCAGATCGACCCGAACACGGGGCGCGTCCACACCGCTTACGACATGGCCGGCGCGGCCACCGGGCGCCTCGCGTCCAACGATCCCAACCTGCAGAACATCCCCGTCCGCACCGAGGAGGGGCGCAAGATTCGCCGCGCCTTCGTGGCCGAGCCCGGCTACGTGTTCCTGTCCGCCGACTACTCGCAGATCGAGCTCCGCCTGCTCGCGCATATCGCCGATATCGCTCCGCTGCGCCAAGCCTTCCGCGACGGCCTCGACATCCACGCGCTAACGGCGAGCGAGATGTTCGGCGTGCCGGTCGCCGGCATGGACGCGGCGGTGCGCCGCTCCGCCAAGGCGATCAATTTCGGCATCATCTACGGCATCAGCGCCTTCGGCCTGGCGCGCCAGCTCGGTATCCCTCGCGCCGATGCGGCGGCCTATATCGAGACCTACTTCCAGCGCTACCCCGGCATCCGCGGCTACATGGAAGCGACCAAGGAGTTCTGCCGCGGCCACGGCTACGTCGAGACGATCTTCGGGCGCCGCTGCCACCTGCCCGGCATCCACGACAAGAACCCCAACCACCGCGCCTTCTCGGAGCGCGCCGCCATCAACGCGCCGCTTCAGGGCTCGGCCGCCGACATCATCAAGCGGGCGATGATCCGCATGCCGCCGGCGCTGCGGCGCGCCGGCGCGGGCGCGCGCATGCTGCTCAGCGTGCACGACGAACTCCTCTTCGAGGTGCCCGAGGACGAGGTCGCCGACACCGCCGCGCTCGCCAAGGGAGTGATGGAGGGGGCCGCCCACCTCAGCATCCCGCTCACCGTCGATACCGGCACCGGCGCCAACTGGGACGAGGCGCACTAGGCGCGCTCGTGGCGCTCGGCGCGCGCTAGCCGCGCCCGCCGGCGAGCTTGGCCGCGTGCGGGTGCTGGCGCAGGCGCCACATCGCGACCACCCCGAGAAACGGCCCGATGGCGAGGAAAGCGAAAGCGAAGGCGTGGCGCCACGTCACCGCCTCCACGAGCGGCGGGATGAGGTGGATCGTCAGCAGGGTGAGTAGAAATCCCATGCTCGTCTGGATGGTGAGCATGGTGCCGACGTGAGACGGCTCGGAGAGTTCGGCAATGCTGGCCGAGAACTGGGCCGAATCGGCGACCGCGACGACCCCCCAAACGAGGCACACCGCGACGAGGATTAGCAGGGCTGTGGCCGAACAGGTAGCCCACACCTAGGGCGCAGGTGCCGCTTGCGCCCATCGCGGCCATGGTCAAGGTGGTGCGGCCGATGCGGTCGGCGAGGGCGCCGCCCGCGATGCATCCCACGGCGCCCGCCCCGATGGTGGCGAAGGTCGCGAGCGCGGCCAAGAGCGGTGCCGCATCGTCGGCCATCGACAGCCGGAAGCATGCATCGAGGAAGATGCCGATCCAGGCCCACATCGCATAGAGTTCCCACATGTGGCCGAGGTAGCCGAGGTTGGCGAGGCGCAGGGCAGGGTTCGTCCATGCGCGCAGGGCGGCGCCGGGATCGAACGGCGGCGCGTTCGCGCGATTGGGGCCGATGGCGACGAGGCGGATGGCCGCCGCGGCGACCACGGCGGAACCTGAGGCGGCGGCCAGGGTGAAGCGCCAGTCGATGCCGCCGAGCGCATTGGAAAGGTGCGGAAAGGCCGAGTCCAGGGTCAGCGCGCCGACCAGCAGGCCGACCATCAGCCCCATGTCGTCCTTGGCCCAGGTCGTCGCGAGCTTCATGCCGACGGGATAGATGCCGGCCATGCACACGCCGGTGGCGAAGCGCAAGCCGATGACCGCGGGCGAGGCCGGGTCGAGCAGGAGGATGGCTGCGTTTGCGGCCGCCGCGACAAGGGCCGCGGCCATGAAGAAGCGGCGCGGATCGAGCCGGTCCGCGAGCCCGAGCACCGCGCTCGCCAGCGTACCGACGACGAAGCCCGCCTGGAGCGCGCTCGTGAACAGGGACGCCGTGAGCGGCGCGAGCCCGACCTCGGCTCGCAGCGCCGGCACGATCGCCGAAGCCGAGAACCACAGCGCCATCGCCGCCACCTGCGAGAGCGCAATCAGCGCGATGGCGGTGGCGCGGGCGGAGATCATGGGCAGCACTCTCGTGGCCGCGCGCGCTGCGTCACGAAGAGGTGCGTCGCAACGGGCATCGCACCGAAACGAGGTTCTCTGGGGCCATGGCCGTGGATCGCATCATCGCCTGGTTCAGCAAGGAGGTTTGCCTCGTTTTTGGGGTGCCGCCGCTCAAGCTTGTGACGGATCGTGCATTTCGGTAGTATTACCTTTCCAAGAGAGGTATTACAACGAGGTAGAGATGAGCACGCAGGTCACCAGCAAGGGCCAGGTCACGATCCCCAAGAGGGTCCGCGAGCACCTTGGCATTACGCCCGGAACCGCCGTCGACTTCGAGCTGCAGGAGGACGGTCGGGTGGTGGTCTGCAAGGCCGGCAAGAGTGTGCGGCGGAAAGTGAGCCCGTTCTACCGGATTCGGGGAAGCGCGACCGCCGGGATGAGCACCGACGAGATCATGGAGCTAACGAGGGGCGAAGGGTGAGCGGCGCCCTACTCGACACCAGCGTTTTGCTCGACGTGGTGACGGACGATCCGACGTGGGCAAGCTGGTCGCAGCAGCAGATGGAGGCCCTGGCGTTGAAGGGCCCCTTGTTCATCAATGCCGTCGTCTATGCCGAGGTTTCGATTGGCTACCGTCGCATCGAGGAATTGGAAGCTGTGTTGGCGGCCATTGCCGTCAAGCTCCTAGAGATTCCGCGCCCCGCCCTCTTTCTCGCAGGCAAGGTCTTTCGCGCGTACCGGAGGAAAGGTGGGCGCAAGTCCGGAGTGCTGCCCGATTTCTTCATCGGTGCGCACGCCGCCGTCGCTGGGTTGCCGCTCCTCAGTCGAGACACCGGCCGCTACCGCGCCAACTTCCCGACCCTACAGCTTATCGCCCCGAAAGGGCCGCAGCGGCGCGGCGATGGGTGATTGCACGCATAGAGCGAGGCCGCCCTGGCCAGCGCACCAATGACTGCCCCGAGTTTATTGGGTGGCTGCACATGCCCTGGGTACCCCCTGCCGATGCAAGCCCGAACATACAAAATAAGGGGAATTATGTCGGATAGTCACATTCCAGTGCGTGTGCGGGGGCTAGGCTTTCTGTTTGATCAACCGAAGTATCTCGTCACGCAATTCAACCGCCAGAACATCCATAACATCGGCGCGGCTAATACCATTTTCATAGGCGAATTCCTTGATATTCTTCTCAACTTCATCGCTTGGATCGTAATCATCGCGGACAAAATTGAAGCATAGTTCCTGAATATCGTATGGATGCTTGCCCTCAGCCTTTTCACTCAAACCAGCGGCAAGGCCCTTCACTATTGAAGGGACGCCTATGGTCTCAGAAACTTTTTTTGCCCAATTCGTTTGGCTCGAGTGGGCTGCCAGGGCTTAGCGTTTTGGACGTGAGCTCAAGCTGCAAGCTGTTGATGTCCGCCTGAGTCTTGGTCACTGCTTCCTTGATTTCACGCACCGCATCCTTTATGTCCTCCTGGACTTTGGTTATTGTTCCCTTGAAGGATTCAAGGGTTGTGTTGACAGCCCCCGTCCATCGGCCGGCCTTGAAGATTGCCACGCCGATGGCGGTAAGTGCCGCGATGCTGGCGATAAGCGAAGCCGCAATGCCCCCGGCAATCGTTGCGACGGACCATTCAGACATTTCTCGGGCTCCTATTCTTACGTTGTTCTACTACCCCCGCTAATCGGCCTTGGCCTTTTCCTTTTTCACTCTCACGCGCCGAAAGAAGGCATTGCGAACGGTCACTATATCGCCTCCTGGCATATCATATTCCTGCTCGCTCTCGGCCTTGGTCGGCTGGTAGCCGCGCGGCGGGAGTGCGATCTCGCGTTCCTCCAGGATAGGCCGTTTGGCGAGGGGCTTGGGGTCTTTGGTCATGATCGCGTCTCCTTTGAGAAAGTCCATCCCGCCAGCATGCCAGCACCTGCGGAGATCGCCATCAGCAGGAAATACAAATCGGGGAACCGTCCCTCGACGTACCAATAGACAAATGGGAAGAACGGTATTCCTGGGATGACCACCACCGCGATTATCGTTCCGAGCACGGAGCCGAACCAATCCGACAGGGCATCGAGATAGCCCAGCCACAGCCATACACCCGTGACCAGGGAGAGGGCCACGCAAACAAATCCCAATCCCTTTTTCACGATTCCCTTCCCTGTGCCGATGTCGGCCCGGCACCAGCCGGCGACCCTATTAGCCCCGCCCGTGCCAGCGGGCGGGCCAACCCACGAGAAGGAGAGTTCTCATGAGTGATGATGAACAATCTAGCGAGGCAACGCCACTTACATTCGAGCAAGCGCGTCGGCGATTTCCCAATATTCATCTTCTGAAATCTCGCAAATTTTCTCGACTGGATGCAAAGAGCCAAAATCAAGCCGACCGGTGGGTTCTGATCCTTGACGGGATTGACGCAAACGATCTAGGTCCTGGGGAGTGGAGGGACCGCTACGCTTTTGTGGCCGACGCTCGGGAATTTCTGAAGGTTGCGGCTGAGATTCAGCGAAAACTGGGACAGCCGGAGCCGACGATGGAGGACAGGATTCTTGCTGAGTTGAAGGCGATTCGGGAGCTGCTTGAAAAGCAGGGGGGTTGACCAAAGCTCGGCATAGGTTGGAGCAGAGGTGTCGCCCGCGATGCCGAGCAATGAGCGGAAGGCGTTGAACGGGTAGAACCGCCTGTTGAAGCGGAAGGTGAACTCGTTGAGGTAGGCTTGTAGGTGCTGGTGGCTAACGCCGTGGTGGATACCGATCAGCCACGTCTTCAGGTTGGCGAAAACCAGATGGATGATCGGCAGGTATTGCTCGGCAACCTCTGGATCACCACACTCGGCAACAGCGAAGTGCTCATAGCCGCGCTTACCGAGGCCAGCATAGCCGCTCCAATCGTCAGTAACGATCAGCGATCGCGGCGCGACGGTGCTCTCGACGAACCCACAGAGCGACTCGGCGCTACGGTCGAGCACGACGGCGAGCCGAACGCGTCCGGCATAGCGTCCGTCTTTCCGGTTGTCGAGCTTGGTGTCCGGCTTTCGATGACGCACCTCGATGGCACAGGAGACGGGAACCTTGTGATGAACACCACGGCCTTCCCCACGCGTTCGCCCGCCAACCCAGGTTTCGTCCACCTCAACATGGTTCTTGGGCTGTCCACCGATCCTGTCTTGGTTGGGCCGCACCATGCCCGAGCGGAGCTTGTGGAGAATTTGAAAGGCCGTCTCGTAGCGCGAAAGACCAAGTTGCCGCTGAAACTGCACGGCGGACATGCCGGGCGTCTGACTGGCGACCAGATAAGCGGCCCAGAACCAGACGTTCAGCGGAGTGTGGCTACGCTCCATCACTGTTCCCACCGTCAGCCCGGTGTTCTGGCGGCACTTGCGGCAGCGCAGGACGCCAGGGCGGTTTTCAAAGTGGAACGGCTCTCCCGCTGTGCCGCAGTGCGGGCAGGCAAAGCCGTCTCCCCAGCGGGCTTTCTCCAGGTAGGCGGCGCAGGCCGCATCATCGGGGAAAAGTCGCTGGAACTCGGGTAGCGAATGCGGGAATGGGAGATCGGCGCGGTCGAGAACATCCATGGCGCGCTCCCCTATATCCGGGTTGCGCCCATTCTAGCCCTAGTGGGTGTGGGTGTCAACCGGATAGGCAAGCCTGGTTCTTGGCCCCCTTGATCTCGCGCTCGAGCGCGAGAATGCCGTGCTTCTTCACGAGATAGCCCCAGCGGATGATCCTGCCGGTCTCCTCGGTCAACACCGAGCGGTCGACGTTGGCCTTGCGGAAGGGGCCGGCGATCGCCTTGAGCGCCTCGACGACGTAGCGCGGTTGGTAGCCTACGAAGGCGGCGGTCAGGGTCAGCCCGAACACGATGAGAAAGCTCACGCCGCTGAAGAACACCCCGAAATCAGTGGTGGCGAGACCGACCCCAGCGGCGACGAGCGCGAAACTCATTAGGACGGCGACAATCGACATGATCGCCATGGCTCGAGTCTACCTCCTGAAAAAGCGGCCAGAACACAGTCCGCCCGCTCAATATAGCAAATAGCAAAATCATGAGAAAGCGCGCTAACCGCAGCGCGAGTGGTCCTGCGCGCGCCGCCTGGGCCCGCGCTCAGGCGGCGCGCGGCGCCGCGGCTTTGACGTCGGCGTCGACGTACGCCTCGAACTGGGCGAAGTTCTCCTGGAAACGGCCGACCAGCTTCTTCGCCGTTTCGTCGTAGGCGGCGCTGTCCGACCAGGTCTCGCGCGGTCGCATCAGGGCGTCGGGCACCTGCGGGCAGTGCTCCGGCACCGTGAAGCCGAAATTCTCGTCGCGGCGCGTCGGCGTCTCGGCGAGAACCCCGTCGAGCGCCGCTTTCAGCAGGGCGCGCGTATAGGCGATCGGCATGCGGTGGCCGACGCCGTAGGCGCCGCTCGTCCAGCCCGTGTTGACGAGCCAGCAATTGGAGCCGTGCCGGGAGATCCGCTCGCCCAGCATCTTGGCGTACACGCTGGGATGGCGCGGCATGAAGGGTGCGCCGAAGCAGGTCGAGAACGTCGCCGACGGCTCGTTGCCGAGGCCCTTCTCGGTACCCGCCACCTTGGCGGTATAGCCGGAAAGGAAATGATACATCGCCTGCTCGGGCGTCAGCTGCGCTATCGGCGGCAGCACGCCGAACGCGTCCGCGGTCAGCATGACGATGTCCTTGGGGTGCCCGGCGATGCCCGACTCGGCAACATTGGGAATGAACGAGAGCGGGTAGGAGGCGCGCGTATTCTCGGTCAGGCTCGCGTCGTCGAGATCGAGCACGCGCAGATCGGAATCGACGACGACGTTCTCGAGCACGGTGCCGTACATCTGCGTGGTGGCGTGGATTTCGGGCTCCGCCTCGGCACTCAGGTTGATGACCTTGGCGTAGCAGCCGCCCTCGAAATTGAACACGCCGTGCTCGCCCCAGCCATGCTCGTCGTCGCCGATCAGAGTGCGCTCGGGGTCGGCCGACAGCGTCGTCTTGCCGGTTCCCGACAGGCCGAAGAACAGGGCCGCGTGGCCGTCGCGGCCGACGTTGACCGAGGCGTGCATGGGCAGCACGTCACGCGGCGGCAGCAGGTAGTTCAGCACCGTGAACACCGACTTCTTGATCTCGCCGGCATAGGAGGTGCCGCCGATCAGCACCAATCGGGCGTCGAAGTTGACGACGATGAAGACGTGCGAGTTGGTCGAGTCGACCTCGGGCACCGCGTGGAAATTGGGCGCGTGAATGATGGTGAACTCGGGCGTGAAATCGGCGAGCTCCTCGGTCGAAGGGCGTATGAACATGTTGCGCGCGAACAGCGAGTGCCACGCGGTCTCGGTGACGACGCGCACCGGCAGGCGAAGCTTGGGATCCGATCCGGCCCACGAGTCGAGGGCAAACAGCTCTCGGCCCTGGAGGTAGGCGAGCAGGCGCAGCCTGAGGCCGGCGAACGCTTCCTGCGAGATCGGCCGGTTGACATCGCCCCACCAGATGTCGGCTTCGCTCGACGCCTCGCGCACGATGAACTTGTCGTTGACCGAGCGCCCGGTGTGATCGCCGGTGTTGACGACCAGCGGGCCGCCGACGGTGAGCATCCCCTCGTAGCGCCGGATCGCCTCCTCATAGAGCTCGGCGACCGAGTAGTTCCAATGAACGCGGGATACGTTGTGCAGGCCGAGGCGCTCCAGGCCATGGCTGCTGCGAAAGCGTCCAACCTGTTCCACGCAAACCTCCAGTTTGGCACTCCAGGAAGGGTCCGAATGACCCTCCGGCCGGCGCGCCTCACCTCGTCCCGGCGACGGTTCTGCCGTCCGTCTTAACGGGCGGTTTTACGGCAGGTTCCGACGATCGTCCCTCCATCGCCAAGATACGGTGCGCGTAAAAGCGGTGCAACCGCTATTCCCCGGCCGCGCGCGAGCTGCGCGGCGGCCGTGGTCGCGCCATGCCCCCGGCGGTGCCGTTCTGTCACCCCGATCGGCGCGCGGTGTAGAGTGGCGCCCATGCCACAAGCGCAGCCGCCGCGGGCCGGGGCATCGAGCGTGCAGTCGTTGCGATTTCATACGGGCGCCATCACCCGGCTGGCGGCACCGGTTATCGTTACGCGGGCCGGCGTCTTGTTCCTCATCGTCATCGACATGGTGATGACGGGCCATGCCGGTGCCGCGGAACTCGCCTACCTCGGCATCGGTTCGGCGGTACAGACCGTATTGATGCTGGTTGGCCTCGGCATGCTGCGAGGCACCGCAATCCTGACCGCCCAAGCCTACGGCGCCGGTGACGTCTCGCGCTGTGGGCGAACCTGGCGCGTAGCCCTCGTCCATGCCGCAGGCCTTGGTATCCTCGGCGGGCTCTTGTGCGTGCCCGGCGGGCCGTTGTTGTTCGCCATCGGCCAGGACCCGGCCATCGCCGCCGGCGGCGGGCAGGTCCTGCTCATGTATGCCTGGGGCATGCCGGGCGTTCTACTGTTCGCGGCCTCGGGCTTCTTCCTCGAGGGCGTGAGCCGGCCGGCCGCGGCCATGGTGATCATGCTCGTCGCCAACCTCATCAACGCCGGGCTCAACTGGGTGCTCATCTACGGCAACCTCGGCGCCCCGGCGCTCGGCGCCATGGGTGCGGTGCTGGCTACGTCGACGGTGCGCTGGCTCGCCGCCGGCGCGCTTATCGCCGTCATCGTGCTGCGCACCGAACACCGCCGCTACGGCGTGCGCGGCAGCCTGCGCGGCGCCTGGTCCGAGGGGCGCACGCTGCGCCGGCTCGGCTATCCGGTCGGTTTCGCCCAGGGGCTGGAAACCCTGGCCTCGCAGACGCTCGTGGTGCTGGCGGGCTATCTCGGGACCCTGGCGCTCGCGGCCTTCAACGTTCTCAATAACGTCATCACCCTCGGGATCCTTTGCTCGGCGGGGTTGGCGGCCGCGACGACGGTGCGCGTGGGCGTCGCCGTCGGCGGCGGTGACCGCCACGGTACCGCGATCGCCGGCTGGACCGGGTTCGCGCTTCTCGTCGTGCTGATGGCCGGATTTGCCGTCCCGATGATGGCCGTGCCCAAAACGATTTCGGCCGTCTACACCTTCGATAGCGCGGTCCAGGAGGTGACCGCCGCGCTGCTCGCCCTGGCCGCACTGGCGCTCGCGGTTTCCGGCGCCCAGCAGGTCCTCCTCGGGGCGCTGCGGGGTGCCGGCGACGTGTGGGTGCCGGCCTGGATCGTGATCACGACCAACCTTTTCCTGATGGTGCCACTGGCCACCCTATTCGCCTTCTGGCTCGAGGGCGGGGTGGCGGGCTTGCTCGCCGGCTTGAGCGCCGGCCTGGCCATGGCGGCGGCGGCGCTGGCGTGGCGCTTCAGCGTCATCTCGCGGCGCCACATCCGCCCTCTTGTGGTCGCCTCCCGCGGTGCCTGAGTACCCGGCCCCAGGGCACAAGGACCGTATGGCGCCGGACCATATTGCGCTACATTGGTTGCAGCCCATGGGAGGTCTCGCGTGACGAGCACGATCGCGCTTGTCGATGATGACCGCAACATCCTGGCCTCGGTGTCGATCGCGCTCGAGGCCGAGGGGTTTCGCGTGCATACCTACGCCGACGGTACCGCGGCGTTGTGCGGGCTCGCGGATCAGCCCGCCGATCTCGTCGTCATCGATATCAAGATGCCGCACATGGATGGCATGGAGCTTCTCAGCCGGCTGCGCCGGCACAGCGAGATTCCCGCCATCTTCCTGACCTCGAAGGATGAAGAGATCGACGAGATGCTGGGCCTGAAGATGGGCGCCGACGACTATATTCGAAAGCCCTTCTCGCAGCGCCTGCTGATCGAGCGCATTCGGGCCGTGCTAAGGCGCGCCGACTTGCGTGCCGGGAGCCCCGCCGAGGAGCGCGGGCGCGAGGCCATATCGCGCGGCGATCTCGTGCTCGACCCGGGCCGTCACATGTGCTCGTGGTGCGGCCGCAGCGTCGATCTGACGGTCACCGAGTTTCTCATCCTGTGGGCGTTGGCGACGCGGCCCGGCCACGTCAAGAGCCGCGATCAGCTCATGGACGCCGCTTACGACGAACACGTCTATGTCGACGACCGCACCATCGACAGCCACGTCAAGCGCCTGCGCAAGAAGTTCAAGGCGGTCGACGACGGATTCGCCCATATCGAGACCCTGTACGGCCTTGGCTACCGCTACGCTGACCCCCTCAAAGCGTAGCGGCGCGAACAGCGGGCTCATCGCCGGGCCGCGCCTGGTCGCGAATCCCGAGTTGCGCCTGCGTAGGCCGCGGCGGGTGTCGCCGTTGACCTGGCGCATCCTCGCGGTCAACGCGCTCGCGCTGGCTATCCTTGTCGGCGGCCTGCTCCACCTCGACCAATACCGCGCCGGTCTGCTGGCGGTGAAGACCGCGGCGCTCGCTACGCAGGCGGAAATCATCGCCGGTGCGATTGGTGAAGAGGCGGTCAGCGGCGCGCCGGCCCGTATCGAGCTCGATATCGAGCGCGCCAGGCGGCTCGTTCCCCGGCTCGTGCTGCCCACGGGTACGCGGGCGCGCCTGTTCCTGCCCGCCGGCGGACTCGCCGTCGACAGCCGCCGGCTCGCGGCGGCCCGGCGCGACGTGTTGAGCCGCGCGCTGCCGCCACCCGAGCAATATGGGTGGGCGAAACGCGCGCTCAACACGTTCTACGACGCGGTCCTCGAACGGCTTCCACTGCAGCCCGACCTCCCGCCCTACCGCGAGGCCGAGACGCAGAACGCGAATGATTATGCGGAGGTCGTCCGCGCCCTCGGCGGCGCGACGAGCGCCGCACGGCGCGTCGCCGCCGACGGTATGGTGATCCTCAGCGTCGCTCTCCCCGTGCAGAAATTCAAGAAGGTGCTGGGGGCACTGATGCTGTCGGCCGATACCGCCGACATCGACGAAAGCGTCCGCGCCCAACGGCTCGCCATCCTCCAGGTCTTCGCCGCGGCGCTGGCGGTCACCGTATTGCTGTCGCTGTTCCTGGCCGGCACCATCACGCGACCGGTACGCCGGCTCGCACAGGCGGCTGATCGGGTGCGTAGCGGCCACGGCCGTTACGTCGACATTCCCGATTTCACGGCCCGCCGCGACGAGATCGGCGATCTGTCGCGCTCGCTCCGCGACATGACCTCGGCCCTCTATGGCCGGCTCGACGCCATCGAGGCCTTCGCCGCCGACGTCGCTCACGAAATCAAGAACCCGCTGAGCTCGGTGCGCAGCGCCGTCGAGGCCTTCGCTCGCACGAGCGAGCCCGAGCAGCGCGAGCGCCTCGCCGCCATCATGCTCGAAGACGTCGGGCGCCTCGACCGCCTGATCACGGACATCGCCGACGCCTCGCGGCTCGACGCCGAGCTATCGCGGGCGGCCTTTGCCGAGGTTGATGTCGCGGCGCTCATAGAGGGGCTGGCGGAAGCCTACCAGGCGACGTCGGAGCTCGGCGGGAGCAAGCTCGAGCTCGCCGTGCGCGATCGCGATCGGCTGGTCGTCGCCGGCCTCGCCGACCGCATCGGCCAGGTGGTGCGCAACCTTGTGGGCAACGCTGTCTCCTTCAGCCCGGCCGGCGGCACCATCCGCCTCACGGCCTCGGCGGGGCAACGCATGGTCGAGATCGAGGTCGAGGACGAGGGGCCGGGCGTGCCCGAGAGCGACCTCGAAGCGGTGTTCAATCGCTTCTACACGGCACGGCCGGCGGGCGAGGCGTTCGGGGTTCATTCCGGACTCGGCCTCAGCATCTCGCGCCAGATCGTCGAGGCCCATGGCGGAACCATTCGCGCCGCCAACGTTCGCGACCCCGGGGGCCGCGTCCTCGGCGCCCGCTTCACCGTTCGGCTGCCGGCATGAGCGCGGACAAGCGCGCGCGAATCCTGCTGGTCACGGGGGTGTCGGGTGCTGGCCGCTCGGCGGCGCTCGCCGTGCTCGAAGACCTGGGCTACGAGGCCATCGACAACCTGCCGCTGTCGCTGCTCGGCCGGCTTCTGCATCGCGGTGGCGAGGGCGGGCTCGAGGCCGGCAGCGCGCTCGCGGTCGACGCCGATATCCGCACGCGTGGCTTTCGTCCCGATACGCTGATCGCCGAAATCGCCGCTCTCAGGGCCCGAGACGACCTCACGCTCACGCTCGTGTTCTTCGACTGCGACGATGAGGTCTTGCGCCGACGCTTCACCGAGACGCGCCGCCGCCATCCCCTCGCGGAGGACCGCCCGCTCATCGACGGCATTCGCCACGAGCGCCAGCTGCTCGCCGGTTTGCGCGATAGCAGCGAGCTGGTGGTGGACACCACCGACCTCACGACGGCCATGTTGCGCGATCTTCTCGGCGGCCACTTCCGGCTGAAGGAGAGTCCGCAGATGACGACTTCCGTCATCTCCTTCGCCTATGGCCGCGGCGTGCCACGCGAGGCCGATCTGGTCATTGACGTTCGCTTCCTCGCCAACCCGCACTATGAAGAGCGGCTACGCCCCTTGACCGGCCTCGACGACGAGGTGGGTGAGTACATCGCGGCCGACGCCCGCTTTACGCCCTTCTTCGATCGCCTGGCCGCCCTGATTGTTTCGCTGCTGCCGCACTATGCGCGTGAGGGCAAGACGTACCTGACGCTCGCGTTCGGCTGCACCGGAGGGCGCCACCGTTCGGTGTACGTCGCGCGGCGCTTCGCGGCTCTCCTCGAAGGCGAGGGCCGACCCGTCGACGTCCGCCATCGCGACATCGGTGCGCGCGCGTGATCGGCATGCGCGGTCCGCTCGGGCGCGCGCGAGCTTTCTTAACCTTGAACCGGCAAGGTGGCTCCTTGTGGTCTTGAGGGTGGGGGGTGGCGCTGCTATACAGCCAGCGCCCTTACGACATGCCCGCATCTCTTCGACAACACGATGTCGGTGAGCAGCGGACGAGAGGAGGCTTGATGAGCGCGTTCAAGGACTATCAGGTCGCCGATATCGGCCTCGCGGAATGGGGGCGCAAGGAAATCTCGATCGCCGAAGGCGAAATGCCGGGCCTGATGGCGCTGCGCGAGGAGTACGGGCCGCAGGCCCCGCTCGCCGGGGCGCGCATCGCCGGCTGCTTGCACATGACCATCCAGACGGCGGTCCTTATCGAGACCCTGCGTGCGCTCGGCGCCGAGCTGCGCTGGAGCTCGTGCAATATCTTCTCGACCCAGGACCATGCGGCCGCCGCTGTCGCCGCGGTCGAGGTTCCGGTATTCGCCTGGAAAGGCATGTCCGAGGAGGAATTCTGGACGGCGATCGACCAGACCATCGTCGGGCCCGACGGCTGGCGCCCGAACATGCTGCTCGATGACGGCGGTGACCTCACCAAGGTCATGCACGAGAAGTACCCCGAGCTGCTGTCGCAGGTGAGGGGACTATCCGAAGAGACGACCACCGGCGTGCATCGGCTCTACGAAATGGCGAGGGCCGGCGCCCTCAAGACGGTTGCCTTCAACGTCAACGACTCGGTGACCAAGTCGAAGTTCGACAACCTCTACGGGTGCCGCGAGAGCCTGGTCGACGGCATCAAGCGGGCGACCGATGTCATGCTCGCGGGCAAGATCGCGGTGGTGTGCGGCTACGGCGACGTCGGCAAGGGCTCGGCGGCGGCGCTCAAGGGCCACGGGTGCCGGGTCCTGATCACGGAGATCGATCCCATCTGCGCGCTGCAGGCGGCGATGGAGGGCTTCGAGGTGACGACCATGGAGGAGGCGGCGCCGGCCGGCGACATCTTCGTCACCGCGACGGGCAACATCGACGTCGTCACCATCGAGCACATGCGCCTCATGAAGGACCGCGCCATCGTCTGCAACATCGGCCACTTCGACTCTGAGATCCAGATCGCGGCCCTGCGCAACCTCGTGTGGGAAAACGTCAAGCCCCAGGTCGACGAGGTCGTGTTCCCCGATGGTAAGCGCTTGATCGTGCTGGCCGAGGGGCGGCTCGTCAACTTAGGCTGCGCCACTGGCCACCCGAGCTTCGTCATGAGCAACTCCTTCACCAACCAGGTGCTCGCGCAGATCGAGATTTGGCGCAACCACACCAACTACGAGCACAAGGTCTATGTGCTCCCCAAGCATCTTGACGAGCGCGTCGCGGCGCTGCACCTAGCCAAACTCGGGGTCAAGCTGACCGCGCTCACGCCCGACCAGGCCGCCTATCTGGGGATCGCCGGGGAGGGCCCGTTCAAGCCCGAGTACTACCGCTACTAGGTCGCACGCCGATGAATCCGTATCGACTCCCCCGGCGACTCACGCTTTATTAACGCTGATAGCGTTTTGTGCGCGGTGGGGTGCCGCTCGGCTCGTGCCGTGGCGCCGGAGGCGATCGACGCGAGCGCCAGGAGGCGGCAACGGTGACAGCTAAAGGGTTCGGCGCGATCAACGGTGTGCTCGCGGCGGTGGTGCCAGGACCGGCGTTGGCCGCCGCTGACACGACCATCGCTCTGCTGCCGACCATCGCGCTTGCCGTCGTCGGCGCTGCCGTCGTTGCTCTGTGGGTCATGCAGCGCCGGCGCGCCGCCCGCCTCGTCCTCGACAAAAACCGGCTCGCGAGCCTCGTGGACTCGGCGCCGGGCGGTCACGTCCACGTTGGCGCCAGCGGCGCGGTGTGCTCGCCGCAGCTCGCCCGGCTCCTCGGCGTGGCCGCGGGGTCCGTGACGACGCTGGAGGAGCTAGCCCGCCATTTCGACCGCGAGGCGTTTGCCCGCCTGATGGATCGGCTCGCCGCTGGCGAGGCCGCCGCGCCTTTCAGCCTCACCCTCGTTGACGCCGGTTGCCGCCGCACCTTCGAGGTCGAGGGTGGGCCGCTCGCCGGCGGCGCCGAAGGCGGGCAGGACTTCGTCCTGTGGTTTCGTGATGTGAGCGCGGGCGCCGGGGCGCTGTCGCGCACCGCGCATCACCTCGCCGAGGCCGAGAACCGGCACCGCAGCCTCGCCGAAGTGCTCGATAGCGCCCCCCTGCCGATGTGGCGGCGCGACGGCGACCTCGCCCTCTCCTGGTGCAACCAGGCCTACGCCCGCCTCGTCGACACCGACCCCGCGACCGCCGTGGCCGGCGCCGGCATCGAGCTGTCGGCGACCGCCGGGCCGGACACCGCGGGGCGCTTGGCGCGGCGGGCGCGCGATAGCGGCGTGGCGCAGAGCGAGGCCCGGCGCGTGGTCGTTGGCGGCGAGCTGCGCACCTACGAGATCACGGAGGCCCCCGTCGCGGACGGCGCCGCCTTCATCGGTTTTGCCCGCGATATCAGCGATCTCGATGCGCTGCGTGCCGAACTCATGCGCCACACCGACGCCAACGCGGCGCTTCTCGAGACGCTGACGACCGCGGTAGCGATCACCGGCCCCGACAAGCGGCTCCAGTTCTACAACCGGGCCTACGCGCGGCTCTGGCAGCTCGACGAGCACTGGCTCCGCGGCACGCCCCACCATGGCGATATTCTCGAGAAGATGCGGGAGCTGCGCCGGCTACCCGAGCAAGCCGACTTCCCGGCCTACAAGAAATCGATCCTTGCCTATCCGGTTAACGCCCATGACCGCTACATGTAGGGTGCCGCCACTCTCCCGAGTAAAGCTCGGCATAGGTTGGAGCAGAGGTGTCGCCCGCGATGCCGAGCAATGAGCGGAAGGCGTTGAACGGGTAGAACCGCCTGTTGAAGCGGAAGGTGAACTCGTTGAGGTAGGCTTGTAGGTGCTGGTGGCTAACGCCGTGGTGGATACCGATCAGCCACGTCTTCAGGTTGGCGAAAACCAGATGGATGATCGGCAGGTATTGCTCGGCAACCTCTGGATCACCACACTCGGCAACAGCGAAGTGCTCATAGCCGCGCTTACCGAGGCCAGCATAGCCGCTCCAATCGTCAGTAACGATCAGCGATCGCGGCGCGACGGTGCTCTCGACGAACCCACAGAGCGACTCGGCGCTACGGTCGAGCACGACGGCGAGCCGAACGCGTCCGGCATAGCGTCCGTCTTTCCGGTTGTCGAGCTTGGTGCCCGGCTTTCGATGACGCACCTCGATGGTACAGGAGACGGGAACCTTGTGGTGAACACCACGGCCTTCCCCACGCGTTCGCCCGCCAACCCAGGTTTCGTCCACCTCAACATGGTTCTTGGGCTGTCCACCGATCCTGTCTTGGTTGGGCCGCACCATGCCCGA
This sequence comes from Alphaproteobacteria bacterium, assembly GCA_965261735.1. Taxonomy (GTDB): domain Bacteria; phylum Pseudomonadota; class Alphaproteobacteria; order SHVV01; family SHVV01. Next base: position 718,128 of record OZ253470.1, on the reverse strand, counting down.
GCGGAGCTTGTGGAGAATTTGAAAGGCCGTCTCGTAGCGCGAAAGACCAAGTTGCCGCTGAAACTGCACGGCGGACATGCCGGGCGTCTGACTGGCGACCAGATAAGCGGCCCAGAACCAGACGTTCAGCGGAGTGTGGCTACGCTCCATCACTGTTCCCACCGTCAGCCCGGTGTTCTGGCGGCACTTGCGGCAGCGCAGGACGCCAGGGCGGTTTTCAAAGTGGAACGGCTCTCCCGCCGTGCCGCAGTGCGGGCAGGCAAAGCCGTCTCCCCAGCGGGCTTTCTCCAGGTAGGCGGCGCAGGCCGCATCATCGGGGAAAAGTCGCTGGAACTCGGGTAGCGAATGCGGGAATGGGAGATCGGCGCGGTCGAGAACATCCATGGCGCGCTCCCCTATATCCGGGTTGCGCCCATTCTAGCCCTAGTGGGTGTGGGTGTAAACCGGATAGGCAAGAATCGATCTTCGACCTCTACACGACGCTGATCGACTCGCGCGAGGAGCTGCTGCATCTCCCGGACGGCACCACGCTGCGTGCCGTCACGACACCGCACGCTTACGGTGGTTTGCTGTTCTTCTACGAGGACGTGAGCGACCGGCTCGAGCTCGAACGAGCGCGCAACACCCTGGTCGCCGTCCAGCGCGCGACCATCGATCACCTCTCGCAGGGTATCGCGGTGTTCGGCAGCGACGGGCGGCTCAAGCTGTTCAATCCGGTCTTTGCGCAGATCTGGCAGCTCGACCCGAGCTATCTCGACACCCGACCGCACGTGTCGGACGTGGTCGATAGGGGGCGTGCGCTGCTCGACGTGGACGAAGATTGGCAGGCGCGTCGAGCGCGCATCATCGCCCACACGCTTGAACGCGAGCCCCGCTTCGCGCGCGTCGAGCGGCCGGACGGCCTCGTGCTCGACTATGCCAGCGCGCCGCTGCCCGACGGCGGCATGCTGTTCACCTACCTCGACGTAACCGACAGCACTCACGTCGAGCGTGCGCTGCGCGACCGGACCGAGGCGCTGGAGGCCGCCGACAAGCTCAAGTCGGAGTTCATCGCCAACGTCTCGCACCAGCTCAGGACACCGCTCAACACCATCATCGGCTTCAGCGAGATCCTGCGCGACGCGTATTTCGGCCCCTTGACCGACCGGCAGCGGGAGTACAACACGGGCGTCCTCGAATCTTCGTAACACCTACTGACGTTGATCAACGACATCCTCGATCTGGCGATGATCAAGGCCGGACGCATGGTGCTCGAGACCCACCCCTTCGAGATTCAGCCGATGCTGACGAGCGTGCTCGGGCTCGCTCGTGAGCGCTCCCTGCGGCGCAAGGTGACGCTGGAGTTCGACTGCCCGCGCGACATCGGCCGCCTCGATGCCGACGAGCGCCGGATCAAGCAGGTCCTATTCAACCTCGTCAGCAATGCTTTGCGGTTCACGCCCGCCGGCGGCACCGTGGCACTCGGCGCCCGTCGCGACGGCGCCGAGGTCGCCCCTGTGGGTCGCCGACACCGGCGTCGGCATCGCCGCAGGCGAGCAGTCTCGGGTGTTCGACAGGTTCCACAAGGGCGGGCGCGGCGGTGGTCGCAACCCGAGCCCGGGGCTCGGGCTGTCGCTCGTCAAGAGCTTCATCGAATTGCACGGCGGCAGCGTCGATCTCGAGTCCGAGCCGGGCCGAGGCACGCGCGTGACCTGCCGTCTCCCCGTCCGCGACGAGGCGAGCCTGTCGCCGCCCTCGACGGCCCTGGCCCAGGCCTAGCCGGGCGTCTCGCGGCCCCGGGGGGGGGGGGCGAAACCTACTCGCGCCCCGGCACGCCGGTGTGGGTCGAGTACTCGAAGTGCAGCGCGCGGCCGGGGTAGACAAGGGCATAAGCGGAGCGCACCGCGATCGCGGCCTCGGCGAACCCGGTCAGAATCAGCTTCAGCTTGCCCGGGTAGGTGACGATGTCGCCGACGGCGAAAATGCCCGGCAGATTCGTCGCACAGGTGGCCGCATCGACGGTGATGTGGCTGCGCTCGAGCGCAAGCCCCCATTCGCTGATCGGGCCCAGGTTCATCGCCAGACCGTAGAAGGCGAGGAGCACGTCCGCCGCGAGCCGCCGCTCCTCGCCGTCGAGGGTGGACACGCGCACCGCCTCCAACACCCCGTCGCGCCCCTCCAGGCCGACCAGTTGACAGGGCACGACGAGCTCGAGGTCGCCGTCGCGCGCGAGCTCCGAGAGCCGGCGCTCGCTGTGCGGGGCGGCGCGGAACTTGCGGCGGCGGTGGACGAGAGCGACATGGGCCGCATGGCCGACCAGGTCCAAGGCCCAATCGAGAGCCGAATCGCCGCCGCCGGCGATCACTACTCTCTTGCCGGCCAGGTCTTCGCGCCAGCGTACCATGTAGAACACGCTCTTGCCCTCGAACTCGGCGAGCCCCTCGAGCGGCGGCCGGTTGGGACCGAAGGCGCCCACTCCGGCGGCCAGGACCACGGCCGCCGCCTCGACCTCGAGGCCCGAGGTCGTAGCGATGCGCCAGCGTCCGGTGTCGGTTCGAGTGAGCGTCGTGACCTGCTGCCCGAGGTGGTAGACGGGCGCAAAGGGGGCGGCCTGATCGGCGAGCTGGTCGACGAGGTCGAGCGCGTCGATGCGGACGATGCCGGGGATGTCGTAGATCGGCTTTTGCGGATAGAGCGCGTAGCATTGCCCGCCGCGCGCATCGAGCGCGTCGATGACATGGCAGCGCATGCCCAGCATGCCGGCCTCGAACACCGTGAACAGCCCGACCGGGCCGGCGCCGATGATCGCTATGTCGGTGGCGTGATCGGGTGTCTTCATGACCGTCGAGGGTGCGCGTAACATGGCCGTGTGCGGCCTCTTTATCAAGGCGTCCGGGCCGGCTCGGTTGCGGGGCCCCGGTCGGCCGCGCTACAACAACGCCATGCCGGCGCCGCCACGGGCCCCCGCCTCGCGCGTATTCGCGCTCGCCGATCTCGCGGCGAGCGAGGTGCTGGCCGGGCGTCTCGCCGGACTCGCCCGTACCGGCGACGTCATAGCGCTCAGCGGCGAGGTCGGCGCCGGCAAAACCACCTTCGCCCGCTTCTTCATCCGCGCCCTCGGAGGCGCCGACGAAGACGTGCCGAGCCCCACCTTTACGCTCGCCCAGAGCTACGCGCTTGCCGGCGCCGAGGTCTGGCACTTCGACCTGTACCGACTTGAAGCGCCGGAGGAGGCCTACGAGCTCGGCATCGAAGAGGCCTTTGCCCACGCCATCAGCTTGATCGAGTGGCCTGAGCGGTTGGGTTCGTTGCTACCCCCCGAGAGCCTCGAGGTGCGCCTCGAGATCGGCCCGGCGGAAGCGGAACGGACCGCGCTCGTGCGCGCCTCGGGCGACTGGTCGGTGCGCCTCGGGGCGCTCGACGAGGCGGGATGATGACCGCGGGTGAGCGCAGTCACTTGGTCGAGACGTTCCTCGACTGCCACGGCTGGGGCGAGGCGGCGCGCGATTCGCTGGCGGGCGACGCCTCGTTCCGCCGCTATCTCAGGCTAAGCGTTGCCGGTCGCAGCGCCGTCCTGATGGATGCGCCGCCGGCGCACGAGGACGTGGTCCCCTTCCTCGCGATTGCGCGTTACTTGCGCCGCCACGGCCTCAGCGCGCCTAAAGTGCTCGCCGCCGATGAATTGAACGGTCTGGTACTCCTCGAGGACCTGGGCGATGCGGCGTTTTCGCGGGTGGTCGACGCCGGTGGCGATGCGGGCCGGCTCTACGGTGCGGCCATCGATCTGCTGCTCGCGCTCCATCGACTTGTGCCGCCCGCGTTCGCGCCGCCCTACGACGACGCGCGCCTGATGACGGAAGCGCTGTTGTTTACCGACTGGTATTTGCCGGCGCTCGACTCGGCGCCGCGCGACCGCGACCGCGGCGAGTTCGAGTCACTATGGTGCCCGCTCTTCGACCTCGCACGCGCAGGCGCCCAAGTGTTGTGCCTGCGCGATTATCACGCCGACAATCTGATGTGGCTGGCGGCGCGGCGCAGCGTGGCGCGGGTCGGTCTCCTCGACTTTCAGGACGCGGTCGTCGGTCCCGCTGCCTACGATCTCGTCTCGCTGCTCGAGGACGCGCGGCGCGACGTGCCGGCGCCGTTAGCTGCGGCGATGATCCGCCGCTACCTCGAGGGCAGCGCCATCGGTGGGCCCGCGGAAGCCGCCTTCCGCACCGCCTACGCGATCCTCGGCGCGCAGCGCAACACCAAGATCATCGGCATCTTCACCCGCCTCTATGCGCGCGACCGAAAGCCGCGCTACTTGTCTCTGATTCCGCGCGTATGGCGTCACCTCGAGCGCGATCTCAGCCACCCCGCGCTCGCCGAGCTCAAGTCCTGGTTCGATGCCCGCGTTCCGAGCGAGATGCGGGCGCGGCCGCCCGCGCTCGCCACCGCCTGAGCGGACGGTGATGGGCGGAACGCACCCGGACTCGGCCATGGTCCTGGCCGCCGGCCTCGGCCTCCGCTTGCGGCCGCTGACGCTGGAGCGGCCCAAACCGCTGATCGAGGTCGGTGGCAGGACGATGATCGATCGCATTCTCGACCGCCTGGTCCAGGCCCGTGTCGCCTCGGTCGTCGTCAACCTCCACTACTTGGCCGACGACGTGCGCACCCACCTCGCCGGGCGGGAGCACCCGAACGTCGTCTATTCGGACGAGACCCATGAGCTCCTGGAAACCGGCGGCGGCGTCGCCCACGCGTTAGGGTTGCTCGGCGCGTCGCCCTTCTTTGTCATCAACAGTGACGTCCTCTGGCTCGACGGTACCGCCAACACGCTGCTGCGCCTGGCCCGCCGCTGGAACGACGACGAGATGGACGCCCTCCTGTTGATGCACCCGACCACGACCGCCCACGGCTACGGCGGGCCCGGCGACTACCACATGGAAGCCAACGGCAAGCTGCGCCGGCGCCGCGAGCGCGAGGTCGCGCCGTTCGTCTTCGCCGGCCTGCAGATCCTTCACCCCAGGCTGTTCGCCGATCAGCCGCCCGGCGCCTATTCGCTCAACCGGGTGCACGACGCGGCCACCGCCGTGGGGCGGCTGTTCGGGTTGCGCCACGATGGCGCCTGGGTTCACGTCGGCTCTCCGGCCGCGATCGCGACGGCAGAGGCCCTGCTCAAGGCACCCTGAGCCGAGATGCGCGTGCCCGAAGCGTCCCCACCGCGCGTCTACACGCTTCCTCCGGGCACCCCGTTCGTCGACGCGCTGGCGGCGAGCCTGTGGGCGCGCTATCGCGCCGAGCCGCTAGGGCTCAGTGGCGTCACCGTGCTGCTGCCGACGCGGCGCGCCTGCCGCGCCCTCGGCGAGGCGCTCCTGCGCGCGAGCCGCGGTGCGCCGCTCCTCCTGCCGACCATGCGCCCGCTCGGTGACCTCGACGATGAGGACGGGTTCATCGCCGCGCCCGAAGAGCCGGCGGCCGCCGGTGCCGGCGCGCCGGGCCTATCCCCGGCTATCCCACCGCTCAGGCGTCAGCTCCTGCTCACCCGCCTCGTCCTGAAGTTCGATGCCGAGCGGCGCGCGGGTGGCCGGCCGGCGATGGACGTGGCCCAGGCGGCACGGCTTGCCGCCGCGCTCGCCCGCTTTCTCGATCAGGTCCACACCGAGCGCGTCGGCTTCGACGCCCTCGAGAATCTCGTGCCCGAGGACTACGCCGCCCATTGGCAGATCACGGTGGATTTTCTCGGCATCCTCACCCGCCACTGGCCCGACATCCTGGCCGAGCACGGCTTCCTCGATCCCGCCGATCGGCGCGACCGCGCGCGGGCCGCGCTCGCCGCGCGCTGGCGTGCAGCGCCGCCCGAGGACCCGGTGATCGCGGCGGGCTCCACGGGCAGTATCCCGGCGACCGCCGAGCTGCTCGATGTCGTCGCCCGCGTGCCCCGGGGCGCGGTCCTGCTGCCGGGCCTCGACCGCGACATGGACGAGCAGAGCTGGGACGCCCTCGATGCGACCCATCCCCAGTTCGGCATGAAGCAACTCCTCGAGCGCATAGGCGCCAGCCGTAACGCGGTTGCCGACTGGCCGACGGCCGTACCTGTCGCCGCGCCCGTGGGCCGCGTCGCGCTCCTCGGCCGGGCACTGGGACCGGCGGCCACGGCACCGGCGTGGCTCGATTCGGCGCCACCGCCGGCCTCCGCGCTCGACGGCTTGACCTGGATCGATTGCCCCGGTCCGCACGAGGAGGCGGGAACGATCGCGCTACTCATGCGCGAGGCGCTGGAAGCGCCGGGTCGGACGGCCGCCCTGGTGACGCCCGATCGCGCTCTTGCCCGCCGGGTCGGCGCCGAGCTCCGGCGGTGGCGGATCGAGGTCGACGATTCGGCGGGTCAGCCGCTCGTCGCGACACCGCCCGGCGCGTTCCTCCGCCTCACCGCGGCCCTTGCCGTCGAGGAGGTCGCGCCCGTCGCCCTGCTCGCGTGCCTGAAGCATCCACTCGCGGCCGGTGGCCTCGCGCCGGGGCGTTTTAAGGCCCAGGTCCGCGCGCTCGAGACGCTGGTCCTGCACGGCCCGCGCCCGGCCGCCGGATTCGCGGGCCTGGCGCACGCCCTGGCGCAGGCAATGCAACACGACGGCGCGCGCGTGCCGTCCGGCCTCGTCGACCGGCTCGCCGCGCTCGCCCGCGCATTCGAGCCCTTCGCGGCGGCGATAGCCTCGCCGCGGGCTCGCCTCGGCGATCTGTTGGCGCGCCACCTGGCCTTCGCCGAATACCTCGCTGCGACCGCAGACGAGAGCGGGGCCGAGCGCTTGTGGGCCGGCGAGGCCGGGTTCGCGGCGGCAATGTTTTTCGAGGAGGCGGGCCTGGCGGCGTCCGATGCCCCGGCGCTGCCCGGCACCTCCTATCTGGCATTGCTCGAGTCCTTGCTCGAAGGACGGGCCGTGCGGCCGCGCTTCGGCCGCCACCTCCGGCTTCACATCTGGGGGCCATTGGAGGCGCGCCTACAGCAGGCCGACCTGCTCATCCTCGGCGGGCTCAACGAGGGTACCTGGCCGCCCGAGCCGGTCAGCGATCCTTGGCTCAGCCGGCCCATGCGCGCCGCCTTCGGGCTGTCGCCGCCGGAGCGGCGTATCGGCCTCAGTGCGCACGATTTCGTCCAAGCGGCGGCGGCGCCGCGCGTGGTTCTGTGCCGCAGCACCAAGGTCGACGGGACGCCGACCGTGCCTGCGCGCTGGCTGTTGCGCCTGAGGACGGCGTTGGCGGGCGCGGGCCGCGCCTGGGGGCCCCAGCCGGCGGCGAGCCTCGGCTGGCAGGGCCGGCTTGACCGCCCCGACCGTATCGCGCCGGCGCCCGCGCCCAGCTTCGCGCCGCCGATCGAGGCGCGCCCACGCAAGCTGTCGGTGACGCGGATCGAGACGCTGATGCGCGATCCCTACGCGGTTTTCGCGCGCGACATCCTGCGGCTGAGGCCCCTCGATCCGCTCGAGGCCGACCCCGGCGCGGCCGAGCGCGGCAAGCTCATCCACCGCGTTCTCGAGCGCTTCCTTCACGAGGCCATCGACGCGTGGCCGCCCGATGCGCTCCAGCGCCTTCTCGACATCGGCCGGGACGAGTTCGAATCGGTGCTCGCCTTTCCCGGCGTGTGGGCCTTCTGGTGGCCGCGATTCGAGCGCATTGCCGGCTGGCTCGTGGCCACCGAACCCGGCCTTCGGAGCGGTGCCCGCCCGCTCGGCGGCGAGCTAACGGGCGAGCTCGTCGTTGCCGCCCCGGCCGGGCCCTTCAAGCTCACGGCGCGGGCCGATCGCATCGACGTTCGCGACGATGGTCGCCTCGTGCTCATCGATTACAAGACCGGCGCGCTGCCGACGCAAAAGGACGTGCGGGCCGGGGTCGCGCCGCAACTACCCCTGGAGGCCGCCATCGCGGCCGCGGGCGGATTCGACGGTCTCGGCGCAGCGCCGGTGGCGGCGCTCTGCTTTTGGCGCCTCGCCGGCGGCGACCCGGCGGGCGAGATCAAGCAAATCAAAGAGGACGCCACGGTCCTCGGAGAAGAGGCCCGCGCCGGCCTCGAAGCGCTCATCGCCGCCTTCGACGATCCCGCCACGCCCTATCTCGCCTACCCGCGCCCCGGCTTCGCCCGCGCCTATCCCGACTATCACCATCTCGCCCGCGTCGCCGAGTGGTCGGACGCGGGCGCCGAAGACTCATGACCGCCCAGCACGACGCGTCCGATCCGCGCGCCTCGGCGTGGGTCGCGGCCTCGGCCGGCACCGGCAAGACCTTCGTGCTCACCGACCGCGTCTTGCGGCTGTTGCTCGCGGGGGCGCCGGTCGGCCGGCTCCTGTGCCTCACCTTCACCAAGGCGGCCTCGGCCGAGATCGCCAACCGCGTGCATCAGCGCTTGGGCGAGTGGGCGATCCTGCCCGAGGCCGGCCTGGTCGCGGCGCTCACCGGCCTGAGCGGCCGCGCGCCCGAAGCGGACGAGATCGAGCGCGCGCGGCGGTTGTTCGCGCGCGTCCTCGATGCGCCCGATGGGCTCAAGGTGAAGACGATCCACGCGTTCTGCGAATCCCTGCTCGCGCGGTTTCCGCTCGAAGCCGGTCTGGCGCCCCACTTCTCGGTCATGGACGAGCGCACGACGGCCGAGCTGCTCGGCGCCGCCCGCGATGAGGTGCTGGCGCGTGCCCGCAGGGGCGGCGACCCTGAGCTCGCGGCCGCGCTCGCGGAAGTTACCTCGCACCTCGGCGAGCAGAGATTCGCCGAGCTGATCGGCGATGTCACCTCGGCGCGAGGCCGACTGCGGTGGGTCGGCGCCCGCGCGCGCGGGCCGGACGGCCCGGCGGCGGCGACGCGCGGCGCTCTTGGGCTCGCGCCCCATGAGGATCGCCCTTCGGCCCTCGGAGCGGCCTGTCATGACCCGAGCATCGACGGGCGTGGCCTCTCCGCGGCCGCCGAGGCGATGCGCCGAGGCGGCGCCCAGGACCGCGCGCACGGCGCCACGATCGCACACTGGCTGTCCGAGCCTGCGGCGAGAGGCGCGGGGCTCGATGAGTATTTCGGCGCGTTCTTCAAGGACCACGGGGCCGGCGATCGATTCCGGTCCCTGATCCACAAGGTGGCTCTGGACTTAGCGCCGGGCGCGGACGCGGTGCTGGCGCGCGAGGCCGAGCGCCTGGACCGGGTGCGCGACCGCCTCAAGCGGCTGCAGGTGTACGCCGCGACCCAAGCCCTGCTCACCCTGGGCGAGGCGCTGATCGGCGCCTACGCCGCGGCCAAGGCGCGCCACGCGCTGCTCGACTACGACGACCTGATCCTGCGTGCGCGCGACCTACTGCGCGGCGACGGGCTCGCCCCGTGGGTGCTCTACAAGCTCGACGGCGGCCTCGATCACATCCTGATCGACGAGGCCCAGGACACCAGTCCGGAGCAGTGGCAGGTGATCGCCGCGCTGGCCGACGAGTTCTTTGCCGGTGTCGGCGCACGCGCCGGTGGCCGCACGGTCTTCGCGGTCGGCGATGCCAAACAATCGATCTTTAGCTTCCAGGGCGCCGACCCGTCCGGCTTTGCGCGCTGGCGCGATACCTTCGCGCGCCGCGTCCGCGAGGCCGGGCAGGACTGGCGGCCGGTCGCGTTGGAGCGCTCGTTCCGGTCGGCACAACCGGTGCTAATGGGCGTGGACCGTGTCTTCGCCAGCGCGACCGCCCGCGACGGCGTGCTACTCGACGGTGGCGCCGTGCACCACGTGCCCGAGCGCGAGGGTCAGGCCGGGCTGGTCGAGCTGTGGCCGGCGACGACCGGCAAGACGGCGCCCGCGCCCGCGGCCTGGTCGCCACCCGTCGCCGCGGTACCGAGCCACAGCCCCTCGGCCGAGCTCGCGGGCGACATCGCGACCCGGATCGTGGCCTGGCTCGAGAGCGGCGAGCGGTTGCCCTCGCGGGGCCGGCCGATCCGCCCCGGCGACATCCTGATCCTGGTCCAGCGCCGTTCGGGCTTCGTCGAGGACATGGTGCGGGCGCTCAAGGCGCGCGACGTCACCGTTGCCGGAATCGATCGCATGATCCTGACCGAGCAGCTCGCGGTGATGGACCTCATGGCCCTGGGCCGCTTCGTTCTCCTGCCCGACGACGACCTGACCCTCGCGGTGGTGCTGAAATCGCCACTCGTCGGCTTCGATGACGCCGCCCTTTTCGACCTCGCCCATGGGCGCGAGCGCTCGTTGTGGCGCACGCTCGTGGCGCGCGCCGACGAGCGTACGCTCTTCGGGCGCTCGCACGAATGGCTGGCCGGCCTGCTGGCACGCGCCGACTACACGCCGCCGTTCGAGTTTTTCGCCGAGGTTCTCGGCGCCGGCGAGGGGCGGCGCAAGCTGCACGCTCGCCTCGGCGCGCAGGTCAACGATCCCATCGATGAGTTCCTCGCGCTCGCACTCGCCTTCGAGCGCGATCACGTACCCTCGCTCCAGGGCTTTTTGCATTGGCTCGATGCCCAGCCGGCCGAGATCGTGCGCGACATGGAACAGGGCCGCGACGAGGTCCGGGTCATGACGGTGCACGGGGCCAAGGGCCTGGAGGCGCCGATCGTGTTTCTGCCCGATACGTGCCGCACCCCGGGCGCGGACGAACGCCTGCTGTGGCTCGGCGAACACGAGGCCGCGCTGCTATGGCCGCCGCGACGGGACATGGAGGACGCGGTCTCGCGGCGCGCCCGCGACGAGGCGCGCCGGCGCCGCGACCAGGAATACCGCCGTCTCCTGTACGTGGCGATGACGCGGGCCGAGGACCGACTCTACGTCTGCGGCTGGCGGGCCCAGCCCAAGCTCGATCCCGGCTGCTGGTACAACCTGATCGAGAGCGGTCTCGCCGGCGTGGCGGAGCGGGTGACGCTGGCCGACGGCCGGCCCGGATTGAGGCTGGCGGCACGCCAGGAGGCGGCGCCCGACAAGGCCGAGCCCGCGGGTGTCGAGGCGCCGGCGGAGACGCCGTTGCCGGCGTGGGCCGGGAGAGAACCGGCGCGCGAGCCAGCTCCCGCAAGCCCGCTGGCGCCCTCGCGACCAGAGATCGATGGCGCGCCCTCCTCGCCCGACGAGGATACGGCTGAGCGCCGCCGGCGCGGCCGCCTCGTCCACGCCCTGCTCCAGGCGCTGCCCTCGCTTCCCGGTGACGGGCGAGCCCCGGCCGCGCGCCGTATTCTCGCCGAGCGCGCGCCCGAACTGAGTGCGCCGGCGCGGGCCGCGATCGTCGCCGAGGTCCTCGGCGTTCTCGCCCATCCTGATTTTTCGGTCCTATTCGGGCCGCATTCGCGAGCCGAGGTGGCGATCACCGGCCAGGTCGGCGAGCGCACCATCTCGGGGCGAATCGACCGTCTCGCGGTGACCGCGCACGAGGTGTTCCTGGTCGATTTCAAGACCGGTCGCGCTCCGCTAGCGGCACGAGATGTTGCACCCTCCCACCTGGCGCAGATGTCCGCCTACAGGGCGGCGCTGTCAGAGATTTATCCGGGAAAAACAATGCGGTGTGCCCTGATTTGGACGGAGGGTCCGGCACTGATACCGCTACCGGAATCAATGCTCGATATCGCACCTCCCTAAGCCCTCGGCTTGACGACCGGGAGGTGCGCACCTAATGTCTAAGGCAACAATCTGCCAGCCGACCCGCAAGGCCGGCGCGCCGCGCCGCCGAAGTCAGACACAGGAATGACCCTTGCCTATCCGGTTTACACACCCACACCCACTAGGGCTAGAATGGGCGCAACCCGGATATAGGGGAGCGCGCCATGGATGTTCTCGACCGCGCCGATCTCCCATTCCCGCATTCGCTACCCGAGTTCCAGCGACTTTTCCCCGATGATGCGGCCTGCGCCACCTACCTGGAGAAAGCCCGCTGGGGAGACGGCTTTGCCTGCCCGCACTGCGGCACGGCGGGAGAGCCGTTCCACTTTGAAAACCGCCCTGGCGTCCTGCGCTACCGCAAGTGCCGCCAGAACACCGGGCTGACGGTGGGAACAGTGATGGAGCGTAGCCACACTCCGCTGAACGTCTGGTTCTGGGCCGCTTATCTGGTCGCCAGTCAGACGCCCGGCATGTCCGCCGTGCAGTTTCAGCGGCAACTTGGTCTTTCGCGCTACGAGACGGCCTTTCAAATTCTCCACAAGCTCCGCTCGGGCATGGTGCGGCCCAACCAAGACAGGATCGGTGGACAGCCCAAGAACCATGTTGAGGTGGACGAAACCTGGGTTGGCGGGCGAACGCGTGGGGAAGGCCGTGGTGTTCACCACAAGGTTCCCGTCTCCTGTGCCATCGAGGTGCGTCATCGAAAGCCGGGCACCAAGCTCGACAACCGGAAAGACGGACGCTATGCCGGACGCGTTCGGCTCGCCGTCGTGCTCGACCGTAGCGCCGAGTCGCTCTGTGGGTTCGTCGAGAGCACCGTCGCGCCGCGATCGCTGATCGTTACTGACGATTGGAGCGGCTATGCTGGCCTCGGTAAGCGCGGCTATGAGCACTTCGCTGTTGCCGAGTGTGGTGATCCAGAGGTTGCCGAGCAATACCTGCCGATCATCCATCTGGTTTTCGCCAACCTGAAGACGTGGCTGATCGGTATCCACCACGGCGTTAGCCACCAGCACCTACAAGCCTACCTCAACGAGTTCACCTTCCGCTTCAACAGGCGGTTCTACCCGTTCAACGCCTTCCGCTCATTGCTCGGCATCGCGGGCGACACCTCTGCTCCAACCTATGCCGAGCTTTACTCGGGAGAGTGGTGGCACCCTACATGTAGCGGTCATGGGCGTTAACCGGATAGGCAAGGAATGACCTATGGCCATCACCCATGTGAGCGACTCAACGTTCGAGCAGGATGTGGTCGGCGCGTCGACGCCGGTCCTCGTCGACTACTGGGCGGAGTGGTGTCAGCCGTGCAAGCAGATCGCGCCGGCACTGGAGGAGATCGCGGCCGAGATGGACGGCCGCCTGACCATCGCCAAGCTGAACATCGACGACAATCCGGTGACGCCGACCAAGTTCGGGGTGCGCGGTATTCCGACGCTGATGCTGTTCAAGAACGGTGAGATCGCTTCGACCAAGGTAGGCGCGCTGCCCAAGGGCAAGCTCGTCGATTGGATCGAATCCACGTTGCAGCCGGCGGTCACTCGCCCTTAGCCTCGCACTCGCCTCAGCGCGCCGCGTTGGCCGTGAGCACCGCGCCCGCGAGGTAGAGCGAGCCGCACACCAGCACGCGCGGAGGCACCACGCCGGCCTCGCCGGCAATGGCGGCAAGCGCCTCACCGACTCCGCCCGCGGGGCGCGCGGCGAGGCCGCAATTGACCGCCAGCGCCGCCATCCGCGTGGCATCCAAGCTCGCTGCCTGGTCCGGGATCGCGACCGTGACGGCGGAATCCGCGAGCGCCGCCAAGGGCCGTAGATAACCGCGCGCATCCTTGGTCGCCATCATCCCGATGACGAGTTGGAGCGGGCGCGGCATGGGATCGGCCGCCGCTAGCTCGCGCACAGCCGCGGCGACCGCACGACCCGCGGCCGGGTTGTGGCCGCCGTCGAGCCATAGCTCGGCCCCCGGCGGCAGCAGCGCGGCGAGGGCCCCACGCTCGAGCCGTTGCATGCGCGCCGGCCATACCACGTCGGTCAGCCCCGTAGCGGTGGCCCACGCCCCCACCGCGGACTCTTCGAGGTGGGCAAGGCAAGCGATGGCATGACCCGCATTATCGATCTGGTGGCGCCCGGGGAGCGCGGGGCGCGGTAGGCGCAGGCGCGCCCGACCGGTCCTGACCACCATCGCCTCGCCGTCGGGCCAGGCGCTCCAGTCGTCGACGCCCGCCCTTACCCGCCGCCGCTCGCTGCGGCGGGTAAGGGCGACGCCGAGGTCCGCGGCCCGGGCCGCGATGGCGCGCATCGCCGCGGCCGGCTGGCGGCCGATCACGGCGGGAACGCCAGCCTTAAGGATTCCCGCCTTTTCGCTCGCGATGGCTGCGAGGGTGCGGCCCAGGAACTGAACGTGGTCGATAGCGACGGGCGTGATGGCGACGAGCCGCGGCGTGACGATGTTGGTCGCATCGAAGCGGCCACCGAGCCCGACTTCGAGCAGCAGGAAATCGGCCGGCTCGCGCGCGAAGGCGAGGAGCGCCGCCGCCGTCGTCACCTCGAAGAAGGTGATTTGTTGGCCAGCATTGGCGGCCTCGCACTCTTCGAGCAGGGCGACCAGGGGGCGCGAGTCGATGTCGCCGCCGACGAGTCGGATACGCTCGTTGAAGCGCTGCAGGTGCGGCGAGGTATAGGCCTGGACGCGGTAGCCCGCGGCGCGTAGCACGGCGCCGAGATAGGCGATCACCGAGCCCTTGCCGTTGGTCCCGGCGACATGGACGACGGGGGCGAGGCGTCGCTCGGGATGGCCAAGCGCCGCCAGCAGCCGCTCCATGCGGCCGAGCGACAGGTCGATCAGCTTGGGGTGAAGCTGGACGAGACGGTCGAGGACGGCGCTCGTGCTCAGCCGCGAGATCCTGCCGGGCCATTAGCCGCGACCGGTGCGACCGGTGCGGCCGCCGCGTCACGCGCGGCGTGAACGCTATCGGCGAGCTCGCGCGCGAGCGACAGCACGTGCTCGACAAGGCCGGCTCGGCCCTCCGCAGCCGACACGCGCTCGGCGATACGGTTAACCAGGGCCGATCCCACGACGGCGGCGTCGGCGATTCGGGCGACCGCCTCGGCTTGCGCCGATGTCCGGATGCCGAAGCCGACAGCGACCGGCAGCTCGGTGTGCCGGCGCAGCCGGGCGAGCGCCGGGGCGATGGCTTCGGCGTTAGCGCTTGCGGCGCCGGTGATACCGGTAATCGACACGTAATAGACGAAGCCCTCGGCGGCTTTGAGCACGGTCGGCAGGCGCTGCTCGTCCGTCGTTGGCGTAACGAGGCGGACGCAGCGCAAGCCCGCGTGGGCCGCGTGCGGGCGCAGCTCCGCATCCTCCTCCGGTGGCAAGTCGACGACGATCAGGCCGTCGGCCCCGGCCGCGGCCGCGTCACGCGCGAACGCCTCGGCGCCGTAGACGAAGATCGGGTTGAAGTAGCCCATCAGCACGAGCGGCGTCGCCTCGTCCTCGCGCCGGAAGGCGCGCACTAGGTCGAGCGTGCCGCGCATCGTGGCGCCCGCGCGAAGGGCGCGCAGGCTCGCCGCCTGGATGGCCGGGCCATCGGCCATCGGGTCGGTGAACGGCATGCCGACCTCGATCAGGTCGGCGCCGGCGCCGGGCAGGCCGCGCAGGATGTCGAGCGCGGCCGCAGGCTCCGGGTCGCCGGCAGTGACGAAGGCGACGAAGCCGGCGCGGTCCGCCGCGCGCAGCTCGGCGAAGCGGGCGTCGATTCGGCTCGGCGCGCTCATAGCTCGATCCCGAGCGCCTCGGCGACCGTGAAGATGTCCTTGTCGCCGCGGCCGCACAGGTTCATCACAATGAGGTGCTCGCGCGGTAGCTCGCCGGCGATGCGGCTCACGTGGGCCAGCGCGTGTGCCGGCTCGAGCGCCGGGATGATGCCCTCGAGGCGGCTGCACAGCTGGAAAGCGGCCAGCGCCTCGTCGTCCGTCGCGGTGACGTAGCGGACGCGGCCCTGATCGTGGAGCCACGCGTGCTCGGGGCCGATGCCGGGGTAGTCGAGGCCGGCCGAGATCGAGTGCGCCTCCGTGATCTGGCCGTCGCCATCCTGTAGCAGGTAGGTCTTGTTGCCGTGCAGCACGCCGGGGCTGCCGGCGGTGAGTGAGGCCGCATGGGCGCCGGTCTCGAGGCCGCGACCGGCCGCCTCGACGCCGTAGATGGTCACGTCCGGTTCGTCGAGAAAGGAATGGAACAGGCCCATGGCGTTGGACCCGCCGCCGATGCAGGCGACCAGCGTGTCCGGCAGCCGCCCTTCCTGCTCGAGGATCTGGGCCCGCGTCTCGCGCCCGATCACCGACTGGAAGTCGCGCACCATCGCTGGATACGGGTGGGGACCCGCGACGGTGCCGATGATGTAGAAGGTTTCGTCCACGTTGGTCACCCAGTCGCGCAGCGCCTCGTTGAGCGCGTCCTTGAGCGTGCGCGCGCCCGATGTCACCGGCACCACCTCGGCCCCCAGGAGCTTCATGCGGAAGACGTTGGGGGCTTGGCGGGCGATATCGGTCTCGCCCATGTAGACGACGCAGGGCAGGTCGAACAGCGCGGCCACCGTCGCCGCGGCGACGCCGTGCTGGCCGGCGCCGGTCTCGGCGATGATGCGCGTCTTGCCCATGCGCTTGGCGAGCAGGATCTGGCCCATGCAATTGTTGATCTTGTGGGCGCCGGTGTGGTTGAGCTCGTCGCGCTTGAAGTAGATCTTGGCGCCGCCGAAATGCTCGGTCAGGCGCGGCGCGAAATAGAGCGGGCTCGGGCGGCCGATGTAGTGGCGGAAGTAGTACTCCATGTCGGCGGCGAAGGCGGGGTCCGCCTTGGCCTCGTCGTAGGCGCGCTCGAGGTCGAGAATGAGCGGCATCAGGGTCTCGGCCGCGTAGCGGCCGCCGTAGGCGCCGAAATGTCCCGCCTCGTCCGGGCCGGCGGTGAAGATGTTGGGCTGCGCCACGACGAAGAAACTCCTGCTAGATACGGCCGACGGCTTCAAGGAAGCGGGCGATGCGCTCCGGGCTCTTGTGGCCGGGCGCGTCCTCGACGCCCGAGGATACATCGACCGCGGGCGCGCCGCTGATACGCACCGCCTCCGCGACGTTGTCGGCGTCGAGACCACCCGACAGCATCCACGGGCAGGCCCACGCGCGCCCGCCGAGGAGCCGCCAGTCGAAGCTTAGCGCATTGCCCCCCGGAAGCGCATGGGCCATGTCCGCGGGCGGCTTGGCGTCGAACAGCAGGCGATCTGCCGTGTGCTCGTAGTCGTGGGCGCGGGCGATGTCGGCCTCGCCGGCAACGCTGATCGTTTTCATCACCGCGATGTCGTGGCGCGCGCGCACCTCGGCTACGCGTTCCGGCGTCTCGCCGCCGTGCAGCTGCAGCAAGTCGAGCGCGACGGCGTCGAGCACGGTGGCCAGGAGATCGTCGTCGGCATCGACGAAGAGGCCGACGCGCAACGCCGCGCCGCCCAGGGCGGCCAAGGCGGCGGCTTCGGCCGGTGTCACGTAGCGCGGCGAGGGCGGGTAGAACACGAGCCCGACATAGGCCGCGCCGCCGGCCACGGCCGCGTTCATCGCCGCCGGCGCGTTGATGCCGCATATCTTCGCCGAGACCGTCATCGGTCAGTCACCGCCGCCCTTCATCCCTTGGCGCGCGCCGCCAATGGCCGCCGTTATAGCGCGAATCGCGGCAAAGGCGTTCGCCACCGTCCGGCAGTAGCCCTCTTCGGCGCCGTAGGGAAAGCGGATGAGCCCACGCCATCGACAGGCCCATGATGCCGGCGCCGACGACCGCAAGTCTCACTCGTCCTCCGACCTGCCCGCCGTCGGTACCGTCGGCGGTGGCGGGCGCGCCGGCGCGGGCGCCGGCCGTTGGGCGACGTCCTCGAGCACTGCGGGCGCGGCCGGTTCGGCCGGCTCGGCGAGCTGCGCGCGCACACCGTGGAGTTCATTTTCCATCGCCGTCAGGCGACGGCGTGCGCGCGCGAGCTCACGCCTCGCCCGGTGGCCCGAAAGCCAAGTAACGAGCGCGCCGATGAGCCCGCCGGCGACCACCATGGCGAAGATCGCGAGATACAGCGGCGGCTCGACCGAATAGGGCAGCGGGTCGAAGCTCACCACCACCGCCTCGCGATTGGCGACGGCGAACAACGCCGCGGCTGCCGCAACGATGATGAAGAGGACCCAGCGAAAGAGTTTCGCGGCGGTCGAACGCATGTCGCTTGGCTCCACGGGCGTCCGGCAGCTGCGAACGCGCCGGCCCGCCGCTCAAGAGCGGGCTATGGGCTGCCGGTCGGGGCGGCGGCGTTGAGGCGCTCGCGCAGTTCCTTGCCGGTCTTGAAAAAGGGTACGTACTTCTCGGCAACCTCGACCGGCGTTCCGGTGCGCGGATTGCGTGCGATCCGGGCCGGGCGCTGCTTGACCGAGAAAGCCCCGAACCCGCGTAGCTCGACGCGCTGGCCGTGCGCCAACGCGGCCGAAATCTCATCGAAAATCGTCGTCACGATGCGCTCGATATCGCGCTGGAACAGGTGCGGGTTGCGTTCCGCTAACCGAACGATGAGCTCCGACTTCACCATCTGCCGTACTCGCAGTGCTCCGCTTCAATCGGCGGTAGCGCGGCGGCCGTTGCCGGCACTCCCGCCGCCCTGCCGCGCTTCACCGAGGAGGTTGCCAGACCGAAACCAGGCCGTCAAGCGTAAGTCGTTCTGACAGCAATGTTTTTCCGGCCGAGCGGAGCAGGCGCCAGAGGCCCTCGCGGCGTTCGATCGCGATGTCCCGCGTCGGTATTCCGAGGCTGACGCCGCTCGTTTCGGCGAGCCAATCGCGCGCCTCGGCCTCGCCGCCAAGAGCATCGAGGAGCCCGGCGGCGAGCGCCTGGCGCCCGGTGAAGATGCGGCCGTCGGCTAAGGCCAGGGCGTCCGCGCGATCGAGGTGGCGGCGCTCCGCGACCAAGGCGACAAACCACTGGTAGCTATCCTCGACCACGGCCGCCAGGACGGCGCGGCCCTCTTCGCTCATCGGGCGCAGCGGCGACGGCTCGCTCTTCAACGCGCCGCTCTTCACGGTGTCGGTCGTGATCCCGAAAGAATCGAGCAAGCCCGAGAACTCGGCGGTTTCCACGAGCACGCCGATCGATCCCGTCAGCGAGGTCGTGCGGGCGACGATATGGTCGGCGGCGAGCGCCGCGAGGTAGGCGGCGGAGGCGCCGAACGCGCCGATCACGGCAACTACCGGCTTGCGTTCCGCGACCTCGCGTAGCGCCAGATACAGCTCCTCCGCCCCCTGCGTCGTGCCACCGGGGCTGTCGAGCCGGATGATCAGCGCGCGCGCCCGGTTATCCTCGGCCAGGCGCCTAAGGGCCGCGATGCGCTCTCGGTCGTCGATAATGAGTCCGTGGATGGCAAGGCGCGCGACGTGCGGCCCGGCCACATACCCAGACAGCCGGTCGGCGAACAAAACCGCGATCAGAGCCAGGGCACCGATGATCGCGAGGGCGCGCCACAAGGTGAGGCGCCGCTTGAGGCGGCGGCGGTCGAGAAGGTGGTCAGCGTCGAGCGCCATGCGCTAGCCGATGCGAATCGGGGCGCTCGCAGTGAGGGTGCGATCAGCCGCGATCTTACGTCGGCTTGTCGGCCGGCGCCTCGGCCTTGCTCTCGTCTTCCGCGGGCGCTTCGGCCTCGGCCTTGTTCTCGTCTTCGGCGGCCGCCTCGGCTGGCGCTTCGGCGGCGCCCTCCTCCGTTGCCTCGGCGCTCGCCTCGGTGGCGCCCTCCTCGGGTGCCCCCGCGCTCGCCTCGGTGGTGCCTTCCTCGGGTGACTCCGCGTTCGCCTCGGCGGCTTCCTCCTCGGGTGACTCCGCGCTCGCTTCGGTGGCGCCGTCCTCGGGCGCCTCGGCGCTCGCCTTGGCCGCGCCCTCGGCTTCCTCTTCCTGCTGCTTGAGCCGCGTTCGGTCCATCGCCGCGCCGAGGATGTCGCCTAGGCTCGCGCCGCTATCGCTCGAGCCGTATTGCTCCATCGCCTGCTTCTCGTCGGCGATTTCGAGGGCTTTGATCGACAGCGTGAACTTGCGCGAGTCACGGTCCATGGCACTGATCTTGGCGTCGACCTTGTCGCCGACCGCGAAGCGATCGGGCCGTTGCTCCGAGCGGTCGCGTGCCAGGTCGGCGCGGCGAATAAAGCCGACCATGTCGCCGACGGTGACGTCGATGCCGCTGTCACGGACGGCGGCCACGGTGCAGGTAACCGTGTTGCCCCGCTTGAGCTTGCCGACCGCCTCATAGGGATCGTCGGTCAGCTGCTTGATGCCAAGGCTGATGCGTTCCTTGGCGACGTCGACATCGAGCACCTTGGCCTTGACCACGTCGCCCTTGTTGTAGGCGGCGATCGCCTCGTCGCCTGGCTTGACCCAGTCGATGTCGGACATGTGCACCATGCCGTCGACGCCCGCGTCGACGCCGATGAACAGGCCGAACTCGGTAATGCTCTTGACCTCGCCCTCGACAAGGCTGCCGGGCTCGTGGCCATCGACAAAGGCCTGCCACGGATTGTCCAGGCACTGCTTGAGGCTGAGGCTGACCCGCCGCTTCACGGGATCGACCTCGAGCACCATGACCTCGACCTCTTGGCTCGTCGAGATGATCTTGCCCGGTGGCGTGTTCTTCTTGGTCCAGCTCATCTCGGATATGTGCACGAGACCCTCGACCCCGGGTTCGAGCTCGACGAAGGCGCCGTAGTCGGTGATGTTGGTGACCCTGCCCTTGAGCTTGACGCGGACGGGGTAGTTGATGACGACGTTCTCCCACGGATCCTGCTCGAGCTGCTTCATGCCGAGGGAGATGCGCTGGGTTTCGGGGTTGACGCGGATGAGCTGCACCTTGACCGTCTGGCCGATGTTCAGCACCTCACTTGGATGGTTGACGCGCCGCCACGCCATGTCGGTGACGTGCAGCAGTCCGTCGATGCCACCGAGGTCGACGAAGGCGCCGTAGTCGGTGATGTTCTTGACCACGCCGTCGATCACCTGCCCCTCCTTGAGGCTGGCCACGAGGCCCGAGCGCTGCTCGGCGCGGGTTTCCTCGAGCACGGCGCGGCGCGAAACGACGATATTGCCGCGCCTGCGGTCCATCTTGAGGATCTGGAACGGCTGAGGTGTCCCCATCAGGGGGCCGATGTCGCGCACCGGCCGCACATCGACCTGGCTCCCCGGGAGGAAGGCGACGGCGCCCGACAGGTCGACGGTGAAGCCGCCCTTGACGCGGCCGAAGATGTTACCGGAGACTTTCTCGTTCTTCTCGAAGGCCGCCTCGAGGACCGTCCACGCCTCCTCGCGGCGCGCCTTGTCGCGGCTCAGCGCCGCTTCGCCGGCGCGGTTTTCCATGCGCTCGAGATAGACCTCGACGGTGTCTCCGACCTTGATCTCCGCCGGCTGGCCTGGCGTCGCGAACTCCTTCAGCGGCACGCGGCCCTCGGACTTGAGGCCGACGTCGATCAGCGCCGCATCGCCCTCGATGGCGATGACGGTGCCCGGAATCACGGTCCCTTCGAGATTGTCGCCGGTGCCGTAGGTCTCCTCCAGAAGCGCCGCGAAGCTCTCGGCGAGGGGCGCGGTATCGGTGTCGGTCTCTGCGCTCATGCGGACTCCTCATCAACCCATTTGCGAAAGGCTAGGGGCTGGACCCCGTCGATGCAAGGCGCCATGGTACCGGCCGCCCATGGCGCCGGCCCGACCGTCACGGGATTACCTCAGACGCCCGACGATAAAGGCCTTAGCGTCCGTAAAGGCGCTGTCTATAGACAAATTCGTGGTGTCTAGCAAGTGGGCATCGTCGGCGCGGCGCAGCGGGGCCACGCTGCGCTCGCGGTCACGCGCGTCGCGCAGCGCGAGCTCCTCGCGCACCGCCGCCTCGGAGACCTCGACGCCGCGGCCCGTTAGCTCGCTTTGCCTGCGGCGGACGCGCTCCTCGACGCTCGCCGTCACGAACAGCTTCGCGTCGGCGTCGGGGCATACGACGGTACCGATATCGCGCCCGTCGATCACCGCGCCCTTGACGTCGCCGGGGGGGTGTGCGGCGAAGCGGCGCTGGAAATCAATCAGCACGCGCCGGACGTCGGGGATCGCGGCGACGACGGAGGCGGCCTGACCCACGCGCTGGGTGCGCAACTCGGGATCGGCGAGGTCCTCGGCCGTCAGCCCCTGTGCCGCACGGACGGCGGACTCGACATCGGCGGGATCGCCGCCCGCGCGGCGCAACCGCAGCGCCACCGCGCGGTAGAGCGCCCCACTGTCGAGATGGGCCAATCTGAAGTGGGTGGCGAGCTTGGCGGCCAGCGTGCCCTTGCCGGCAGCCGCCGGACCGTCGATCGCGATAATCATGGCGGCGGCGGCGCCATATCCGCGCCGATGGCCGCGAAGAGCCGAGCGAACCCGGGGAAGCTGGTGGCGATCGTCGCGGCGTCGTCGACCGCGACGGGGGCGCGCGCGATCAGGCCGAGAACGAGAAACGCCATGGCGATGCGGTGATCGAGGTGCGAGGCGATCGTGGCGCCTCCGGCGGGCCGCCCGCCGACGCCGTGGATGATTAGGTCGTCACCGCTCTGCTCGACGTCGACGCCGCTGCGCGCGAGACCATCGGCGATGGCGGTGAGGCGATCGCTCTCCTTGACGCGCAACTCGCCGAGCCCGCGCAGGACGCTCGTGCCCTTGGCGCAGGCGGCCGCGACCGCGAGAACGGGGAATTCATCGATCATCGAGGGTGCCCGCGCCGCCGGAACCTCGATGGCCTCGAGCGGGCCGCCACGGATTGTCAAGTCGGCCGTCTCCTCGCCGCCGAGGGGTGGGCGCGGCGCCAGCGTGATGTCACCACCCATCTCGCGCAGGCAATCATAGAGGCCGATGCGGTGGGGATTAACGCCGACGCCGGCGATGGTGACGGCCGAACCCGACACCGCCAGCGCGGCCACGGCGGCAAACGCGGCCGAGGAGGGATCGCCGGGTATGGCGAGCGCGCGCGGCTCGAGCTCGGGCTGTCCGCGGAGCGCGATCGCCGTGCTGCCGTCGCCGACGACCTCGACCTCGGCGCCGAAGTGCTTAAGCATGCGCTCGGTATGATCGCGCGTGGGCGCGGGTTCGGTCACGGTGGTGGTGCCCGGCGCGTTGAGCGCGGCGAGCAGGATAGCCGACTTTGCCTGGGCCGACGGGACGGGCAGGGTGTAGCTGATCGGCATCGGCTCGGGCGCGCCGACGACGGCGAGCGGCAGCCGGCAGCCCTCGCGCGCGATGATACGCGCGCCCATCATCTCGAGCGGGGCCGCAACCCGCTGCATCGGCCGCGCGGCGAGCGAGGCGTCGCCGGTGAAGAACGAGGTGAACGCGTGGCTCGCGGCGACGCCCATCAGCAGGCGTACGCCTGTGCCCGAGTTGCCGAGGTCGAGCACGCACGCGGGCTCGCGCAGGGCCCCGACGCCGCAGCCGTGGACGCGCCAAAGGCCGTCCCCGCCCTTCTCGATGACCGCACCCAAGGCGCGCAGCGCGTCCGCCGTGCGCGCCACGTCGTCGCTCTCGAGCAGGCCCTCGACGCTGGTCTCGCCGGCCGCGAGGGCACCGAGGATGAGGGCGCGGTGCGAGATTGACTTGTCGCCCGGCACGCGCACCCTGCCCGAGAGCCGGGCGGCGGGATGGGCAACGAGGGGTGACACGACGGTCGCGGTTTCGGGTGGGATCGCGGTCGGGCCGCAGGGTGCGCCTGTCTAGCACACGGGCGCCGGCCTCGCCAGCGGCGCCGCCGGCCACGCGGTGGCACCTTGCGCGGCGCCCGCGATTAGGCTTTGACAGCGACCGGCGATCATGGCAATTGGGATTCGCCGCAAGTCTCGGCATCCCGACGAACCTACTGTCGGCGAGGGGTAGGCGTGATCAAGCCAGAATGGGGAAGCAAGCGCGAGTGCCCGGGTTGCGGCGCGCGCTACTACGATCTCAGTCGAACACCCGTCGTGTGCCCGAAATGCGAGGCGCCGTGGGTCGAGAGCGGCAAGGGCAAGGGCGCCGCTGAGGTGCGCCTGGTCGCGCCAAGCCCGCCCAAGCCAGCCAAGGAAAAGGCCAAGGCGGTCAAGGAAGTGGCCAAGGTCGAGGGCGGCGCCGCGCTCGAAGAAGGCGGCGCGGAGGTCGAGAGCGAAGACAAGGAGGAGGCGCTCATCGAGGATGCCTCGGAACTCGGCGAGGACGAGGACGATGTGGCCGTCGCCCTCGAGTCGAGCCCCGAGGAGAGCAGCGAGGAGCGCTAGGGCGCCGCCGCGGTGCCACGCCGGCGCGCCCGGTCGCCGCCGGCTTGATTTCGCCGCAATCGCGCCTTAGGGTCCGGCGCCTGCCGCGGCTGGCGGCCGCGGCGCCGGCAGCCGGCACATGGGGCCATAGCTCAGTTGGGAGAGCGCTTGAATGGCATTCAAGAGGTCCGGGGTTCGACTCCCCGTGGCTCCACCAACCCTCCTCCCCGGGTATTCCTTAGGTTCCCGGGGAATTCTCTTAAGATCCTGAATTACCGCGATATTCGTTCTTGAATCTTCCCGTGCATTCTCCTATCTTCTCAACATCCGTGTGGGGATATATGTTGGGAGTGAGGGGATGGCGCGATGGGAAAGCTGACGGCGACGCGGTTGCGGACGCTCAAGGCGCCGGGCATGTATGGCGACGGCGTCGGGCTCTATCTGAAGATCGGACGTGGTGACGCGCGCTCCTGGATACAGCGCATCAAGTACGGGCGGCGGCGGCGCGATATCGGCCTCGGGCGCTTCCCCGATGTGGGGCTCGCCCAGGCGCGCGAGGCGGCGGCGCGCAACCGTGCGCTGATCGCGTCGGGCGGCGATCCACTCGCCGAGAAGCGCCGGGTCAACGTGCCGACCTTTCGCGGGGCGGCCGAACAGGTCTTCGAAGCGAACCGCCCACGCTGGCGCAACGGCAAGCACACGGTGACCTGGCGTCAGTCTCTCGAACGCCACGCATACCCGGTCCTCGGCAATATGCCGGTGGATACCATCGACCAGAAGGACGTGCTTCGCGTCCTGACGCCGATCTGGGGGACCACGCCGGAGACTGCGCGCCGGGTTCGCCAACGTATCCGCACCATCCTCAAGTGGGCACAGGCTCATCGCTTCGTCGAACACAACGCGGCGGGCGAAGCCATTGACGGCGCGCTGCCGACGATGCCGAAGGTCAAGAACCACCTGCGGGCGTTGCCCTATCGGGAAGTCGGCGGGCTGGTCGAGGCGATACGACGATCGCAAGCGTCCCTGGCGGCCAAGTGGTGTCTTGAGTTTCTGATCCTAACGGCCGTGCGGAGCGGCGAGGCGCGGGGTACCGCTTGGAGCGAAATCGATATGGACGCAGCCACCTGGACGGTACCCGCCGCTCGCATGAAGCCGAACCTCGAACCTTGCCTATCCGGTTTACACCCACACCTACTAGGGCTAGAATGGGCGCAACCCGGATATAGGGGAGCGCACCATGGATGTTCTCGACCGCGCCGATCTCCCATTCCCGCATTCGCTACCCGAGTTCCAGCGACTTTTCCCCGATGATACGGCCTGCGCCGCCTACCTGGAGAAAGCCCGCTGGGGAGACGGCTTTGCCTGCCCGCACTGCGGCACGGCGGGAGAGCCGTTCCACTTTGAAAACCGCCCTGGCGTCCAGGTCGTGTTCCTGGCAGTATTCTAGGAGGGATATTGTGACTGCCGCGTGGGTAATCGCTCGAAGTCCTTTGCCACGACTGGCACGAGGCTTTCCGTCAATCACGAAATCTGTCGTTTCCTTGTCAAAGTGCACAATGCAGTCGCCCGGAAAATCCCACTCCCTCAACAAACTTGACACTTTCAGGGAAAACTGAAGTGCAACAGAGTCTGGAAGGCCAGTTGCGATTGATCCTTGTGGCTCATCGTCCTGGTCTTCCTGTTCCAAACCCCTTTTTCGTGCCTCCAAGCTTTCCTCCCGAGCAAAAATACCAAGCGCCGTCTGAACACTCGCCCGTAGCTCAACCATCTTTGAAAAAGAAAAGCGCTCTTCCGTGACGTTCGGAGCGACGGTTTCCTGAATTTCTGCACTTACGCGTTCAATATGTTCATTCTCGTCTGAAAGAGTATCTTCGAGCGCTGTGGACTCGTGTCGAAGCTCCTCAACTGTTGTTTGCAGTTCCTGCCTTAGCCTTTCAATCTTTTCAATCTCCGCCTTAGCGGCCTGAACGATAGCACCGACGTCCCCGTCGCAGGCCTCCTCGTGCCGCTGTGCGTCTGGTGGTGCACCGCATAAGGGGCAGGGGACGGCCTCCACGTGGGCAAATGTCGATCCACTTTCGAGAATCGCGCGTAGCCGCTCCTCATCCACACTATAGTGCTTCAGCAATAGGTCGAAACGTATGAGGTGGTCGGAGATCTCATCGATGCGATTTTGGGTGGATGTGCGGTGTTTTACCAGTTCGCGCCGTTGCGTTAGGACAGCGTCAAGCTCCCGCTGGGCCGCCTCTAGGCTTTCCCGTCGTTCTTCGATCGATGAGTTGAGTTGATGGAGTTGCTCCTCAAGGTCTTCCCTCTCCTCGCCGACGTCAGACAACTCTGTCCGAATATCTTCAAGCAACTCATCGATTAATGCGATCTGTGTGGTTCTGTCCTGACCGACGTGGTCGGTCGACACTATGGCGGAATCATCTACACCAGTAAGGAGGAGCTTGATAGCAGCCATTTCGGCCGTCTTTAATGTATACTGTCCGCCCCAGAACGGGGAGCCTGTCTGTTGAATTTCTCCCTCTTGAACTATGACCAAGCGTGCGAGGTTTCTGAAGCTTAGGCTCTGTGTCGTTCCCTTAGTTTTGCTTCGAAGTATTCGTTTTGCATTCAGGCCTATTTTGTCAAGTAAGAACCCAGAAAGATTCTTGCCTATCCGGTTGACACCCACACCCACTAGGGCTAGAATGGGCGCAACCCGGATATAGGGGAGCGCGCCATGGATGTTCTCGACCGCGCCGATCTCCCATTCCCGCATTCGCTACCCGAGTTCCAGCGACTTTTCCCCGATGATGCGGCCTGCGCCGCCTACCTGGAGAAAGCCCGCTGGGGAGACGGCTTTGCCTGCCCGCACTGCGGCACGGCGGGAGAGCCGTTCCACTTTGAAAACCGCCCTGGCGTCCTGCGCTGCCGCAAGTGCCGCCAGAACACCGGGCTGACGGTGGGAACAGTGATGGAGCGTAGCCACACTCCGCTGAACGTCTGGTTCTGGGCCGCTTATCTGGTCGCCAGTCAGACGCCCGGCATGTCCGCCGTGCAGTTTCAGCGGCAACTTGGTCTTTCGCGCTACGAGACGGCCTTTCAAATTCTCCACAAGCTCCGCTCGGGCATGGTGCGGCCCAACCAAGACAGGATCGGTGGACAGCCCAAGAACCATGTTGAGGTGGACGAAACCTGGGTTGGCGGGCGAACGCGTGGGGAAGGCCGTGGTGTTCACCACAAGGTTCCCGTCTCCTGTGCCATCGAGGTGCGTCATCGAAAGCCGGGCACCAAGCTCGACAACCGGAAAGACGGACGCTATGCCGGACGCGTTCGGCTCGCCGTCGTGCTCGACCGTAGCGCCGAGTCGCTCTGTGGGTTCGTCGAGAGCACCGTCGCGCCGCGATCGCTGATCGTTACTGACGATTGGAGCGGCTATGCTGGCCTCGGTAAGCGCGGCTATGAGCACTTCGCTGTTGCCGAGTGTGGTGATCCAGAGGTTGCCGAGCAATACCTGCCGATCATCCATCTGGTTTTCGCCAACCTGAAGACGTGGCTGATCGGTATCCACCACGGCGTTAGCCACCAGCACCTACAAGCCTACCTCAACGAGTTCACCTTCCGCTTCAACAGGCGGTTCTACCCGTTCAACGCCTTCCGCTCATTGCTCGGCATCGCGGGCGACACCTCTGCTCCAACCTATGCCGAGCTTTACTCGGGAGAGTGGCGGCACCCTACATGTAGCGGTCATGGGCGTTAACCGGATAGGCAAGGAACCATGCTCAAACATGTAATGATGGCGTCTCTGGCGCTGCTCGTGACTTTCTCGGCCAACGCTCACGCAGAGAAGGCGGCCGACCTCAACGACCTACAAATCGCTCACGCCGCCTACACGGCGGATTTGATCGATATCCGCTATGCCCACCTGGCGCTGGGTATCACCAACAATCCGGCCGTGCGTGCGTTCGCCAAGACCATGGTCCGGGACCACGAAGCCGTGAATGAGATGGCTTTGGCCCTGCTCAAGAAGCTCGGCGCCACGGCGCAGGATAACTTCCTGAGCCAGCAGCTCATCGAGCAGTCGGAGCAGCTGGTCGACGAAATGAAGCAGCTGAGTGGCGATGCCTTCGATCGCCGCTACGCCGAGAACGAACTCGGCTACCACAAGGCCGTTAATGCCCTGGTCGAGTTCACCTTCATCCCCAACATCGAGA
Source organism: Alphaproteobacteria bacterium (assembly GCA_965261735.1). Taxonomy (GTDB): domain Bacteria; phylum Pseudomonadota; class Alphaproteobacteria; order SHVV01; family SHVV01. The sequence goes on along the minus strand of OZ253470.1, from coordinate 690,081 downwards.
ACCAGGAAGTGAAGGCGCTCTTCCAACAGGCGCTCCAGATCTTCAAGGCCCACGAGCGGCATGCCGTTCGTATGGTCGATACCCTGACCCACTAGGCCCCCTCCCATGCAAAAGAAAACTTTCGTCAAACTGATCGTGGCGGCGCTCGTCGCCACGATCTCCTTTTCCTTTCTGCTCGAAGGCGAGGCCGCGACGGGTACACGTTTCGTGGTCGACATCGAGGGCTTCGAGTTCCGCCCGGAAACCCCGGTCGTTAAGCCGGGCGACGTGATCGTCTGGATGAACAGGGACATCGTGTCGCACACCGTTTCGGCCGAGGACGGCAGCTGGGACTCAGGCCAGATCAAGGCGGGCGGCTCCTGGGAGACCGTGGTCGAAGTCGACACCTTCAAGAGTTATTTCTGCCAGTTCCATCCCTCGATGGTCGCGGGCCTCGATATCGTTGCCGAGTAGCTCGGCGCCGATCGCGCCCGATGTTGCGGCTGGACGGCCGCGCCTTCTCTGCTTACAGTCGGCGCGTCGCCGGCTGTAAGCCGTGGAGGAGATGTCCATGTTTTACGAGGTCAGCAAGGGCCATGGACTGCCGCACGATCCGTTCAAGAGCCTCGTCGTCCCGCGGCCGATCGGATGGATATCGAGCCTGAGTGCCGCCGGCGTCGTCAATCTGGCCCCGTTCAGCTTCTTCAACGGCTGCGGAACCGAACCGCCACAAGTGCTGTTCCACAACTCGACGGGATACGGCGACGGCCGCTACAAGGACTCCATGTCCAACGTTGAGGAAACCGGGGAGTTCGTCGCCAACATGGTGACCTGGGAACTACGCGAGCGGATGAACGAAACGGCGCGACACGTCCCGAGCTCGGTCGACGAGGCGGCGATGGCGGGTCTCGAAATGGAGCCCTCGGTGCTGGTCAAACCGCCGCGGGTCAAGGGGTCGCCGACACACCTCGAGTGCCGACATATTCGCACCGTAGAGCTACTCAGCGATCGCCCCGAATTTCGCAACTTCATCGTGTTCGGGGAAGTCATCGGGGTCCATATCAGCGACGACGTGATGACCGACGGGCTGGTCGACATGTCGAAGTTTCGGCCTGTCGCGCGCATGGGCTACCAGGACTACACGGTGGTCGACAGCGTCTTCACCATGGCCTTCCCCTACCCCGTATCCGCTCAGACCAGCGCCGGGATCAAAGAGGCGGCGGACGCCTGACACCCCCTCGTCGAGGAGCGCGACATGGCCGACGCATTGGGTTGGCGCCACAAGTTCGGCGTCGTCGCACCCTCCACCAACACAATCGTCCAGCCTGACTTCGAGGGCATGCGGCCCGATGGGGTGACGAACCACTTTTCGCGCGCGCTCATCCCCAACATGTCGGTCACCGACGACGCGAGCTTCCTCGAGATGATCACCCTCATCCGCGAAGCGCTGCTGCCGGCGATCGATCCGGTCCTCACCTGCGAGCCCGACTCGATCGTTCTCGGCGTATCCGGCGAGACGTTCTGGGACGGCAAGACGGGCGCCGCCGCGATGCGCCAGCGCTTCGTGGAGCGCGCCGGTGGCCTGAACGTGGCCATGGGATCGGAGGCCTGTATCGCGGCGCTCCAATGCTACCCCGAGGTCAAGCGCATCGCCGTCATCACCCCCTATATGCCGCCGGGCGACGAACAGGTGCGCGGCTTCTTCGCCGACTATGGCTACGAAATCGTCCGACTGAAGGGCTTGAAGTGCGGCGGGCCCGTCGTGATCGCCCACGTGACGCCCGACGAGCTGCGCAACACCATCGATGAGCTCGACGGCGATGACGTCGATGCGATCGTGCAGTGCGGCACCAACCTGTCGATGGCCAAGGTCGCGGCCGAGAAGGAGCGGGAGTTGGGTAAGCTGGTGCTGGCGATCAACACGGCGACCTTCTGGTACGCGCTGCGGCAAAACGGCATGGACGACAGGTTCGACGGCTACGGCTCGCTACCGCTCGAGCACTAGGATCAGAGGGTAGATCGCCTTGTCCGACGACACGCATATCTACGAGCGGCAGGGTTTCGGCGCTCGCCTCGGGTTTGGGCGCGCCCCGGCCCTACTGGTGATCGATTTCATCAACGCCTTCAACGACGCCGCGCTGTTTGGCGGCGGCAACATCCAATCGGCGATCGACCACACGGTCGGGCTCCTCGCGCTGGCGCGCGATCATGCGATCCCGGTCGTCTTCACGACGAACGTCTACGCCGCCGACGGCAGCGAGGACGGCGCGTTCACCATGAAAGTGCCGGGGCTCAGGAGCATTCATCCCGGCGGCCACAGCGCGCAGGTCGTGGACGCGCTCGCGCCGCGCGCGGGCGAGCGCCTCATCGAGAAGCGTTACGCCTCGGGCTTCTTCAGCACCGACCTCTCGGCATGGCTCGCCCACCGGGGGGTGGACACGGCAATCGTTACCGGATGCACCACGAGCGGATGCGTCAGGGCAACCGTCGTCGATGCGGTGAGCTACGGGTTTCGCCCCATCGTGCCGCGCGAGTGCGTCGGCGACCGCGCTTTGGCGCCGCACGACGCTAGCCTGTTCGATATGGACCAGAAATACGCCGACGTCATGGCCCTGGACGAGGTGTGCGCGCAAATCCGCGAGCTTTGCCCGCCCACCGAAGCGGCCGGCCATCGGGCCAGGCGCGCGTAGTGCCTGCCGAGAGGCGGCATCCGACGACCTACGGGTGGCGCGCCAAGATCGGCCTCATCGTCCCGCCGACCAACACCGTGAACGAGGCCGAATGGCAGGCGATGGCGCCCCAGGGCGTCACCATCCATACGACCCGGATGCCGCTCCACGCGGACACCAGCAGCGAGGCCGGCAGGCGGGCCCTCTACGCCGACATCGAAAAGGCGACCGCCGACCTCGCGCAGGCCGGGCTCGACTGCATCGCCTACGGCTGCACGGCCGGCTCCATGGTTCTGCCGACCACCCAATTGAGCGACTTCATGGAACGGCTGTCGGGGATACGCTGCGTCACGACCGCGGCCTCGCTGGTGAACGCCCTCACCCTACTCGGCGCCAAGCGGGTCGCGGCGGCGACGCCCTACGGCAAGACCGTCAATGCCCACGAACGAGATTTCTTCGAGAGCCTCGGCTTCGAACTCGTGAGCCTCGAGGGGTTGGGCATCGGCGAAAAGGACGCCAGCGAAATACCGCAGATCGCCAAGACCCCGCCGGCGCGAATCCACGATCATGTCCTCTCGGCCGATCGCGCCGAGGCGGACGTGATGATGATATCGTGCACCGACTTTCCGGTGCTCGGGCTGATACCGCGCTTTGAGGCGGAGATCGGCAAGCCGGTGATCACCGGCAATCAGGCCACGTTCTGGGCGGCACTCCGAGCGGCCGACATCGCGGACCAGTTCCCGAATTACGGGTTGCTGCTGGCGGCGCACTAAGCCCGATCGAGCCCTAACCGATCGACGCGGCGCGCTCGACCCCTTCGATCATGGCGACGCGCCGCAGGTAGGCACGCTGCCGGCCCTTGTCGGCGACGATGGCCCGTAGCTCGTCGTGGAAGCGTTCGCGGGCAGCCGCATCGCGCTGTTCCATGTTCTTCTTGTTGTCGATGGTTTGCCGTTGGAGAAACTCCACGGCGACGGTCCGCCGCTGCCGGTCATAGAGGTCCAACAGGTCCTCGTCGGCCTCACCGGACCAGATCCTGGCAAGCTTCTCGGTCAAGTTGAAGGCGTCGTGGAAACCGAAGTTCATGCCCATGCCGCCGAGCGGATTGTTGATGTGCGCGGCGTCCCCGGCGAGCAGGACGCGGCGGTCCCGATAGGAACTCGCCACCCGTTGATGGACCTCATAGAGGTTGCGATGGACCACATCGTAAAGCCCGTTCTTCGGGTTGAACCCTTGGAGGCGGCGCTCGATCGATAGATCGTCGAGCACGTTCGCCTCGGGGAGCCCGGGGTTGGTCGGAAAAACCACCCGCCAGATTCCGGAATCGTCGGCACCGGGCACCTTGAACAGCGCGCACCACTCCTCGGGGTCGGCGACATAGTTGGTTTGCGCGTAGCCGACTTTTTCGAAGTCGTACGGTGTCGTGACGATGAGGAAACGCTCGGGGTAGGTGAATCCATCAAAGGCGACCGACATGCATTTTCGCACTTGGCTGCGGCCACCATCGCAGCCGATCATGTACCTGCCGTCGAAGGTCTCGACGCCGTCGGGCGTCTCCACCGTCGCGACAACCCCGCCATCGTCCTGGCGAACGTCGACAACGCGGTGGTTGCGCAATATCCGGTGGCTTGCGGATTCGCCGAGCTTGGCGTGAATGATCGCGGAGACCTTGTGCTGCTCGAGCATCAGCCGGAAGGGGAAGGGTGTGTCCTCGGCGAGCAGTCCAAGATCGAAATCGGCGATGAGGCCCTGTTTGCGGTCGCGATAGTGGTAGCGGGAGACGATGTAGCCGCGCTCGATGAGCGTCTTGGCGATGCCGAGTTGGTCGAACATCTCCACCGACGGCGGATGGATGGTGCCGGCGCGCGGGTCCTTGAATATGTCGGGCCCCGACTCGAAGAGGATGAACGGAATACCGCGGGTCGCCAGGTTGAGCGCGGCCGCGTAGCCGACGGGCCCGGCGCCGGCGATCAGTATCCGATCGGAAGCGCTCATCGATAGGCTCGCGATACGTGGCGGCTAGGCAGGAACGCTCTACTGCGGCCAGGCATTGACCATGCCTGTGTTGGGTTTGTACCGGTAGATGTGATCGAGAGTTGACCCATACCACCATTTAAACGTCAGGGAGCGGAGGTTGTTGCTGTCGTCGAGGGACACCGACGTGATTTCGATCGATGTGTCTCTGCAGTGGCGGCGCTCTGACATCCTCCAACCGTAACCCGCGGGGAACTTGCATCTTCCCGCACTGTAGTACCTGGGGCCGCGGCTATCGTACACGCGGCCTATCCCCATGCCATCGCACACGAACCGTTGGGTTTTCGAGCCGTCCGTCTTCACCCTCTCCCACACGATGTGGGCCTCGCCGCTCGACGGATTCTCCCATCGCTTGGGACCCCTGATGGTCGTGCTGCTGCTACCGTTCACGTAGAAGAGAGAGCGGGCCGGATGCATGCAAGGTGCATCTCTGTTGCCGTCCCAGTCGCCTCCGGTCCAGAGCTGGTAGGGAATAAAGAGGGATCGTTCCTCGCAGCTATAGAGATTCTTGATGTTCCACGGCGAGCTGCTCTTTGCCGCCTGTGTACACGCCGCGTCATGGAGCGAGACCTGGTTTTGGCTGACGGTCCCGCCGCCGTCCGTCACACAGCCTGTGAGCCCGAGTGCAAGCCACGCCAGCACCAACATTCGTTTCCACATTGGTGTCCTCCAACGAACTTGTCCCGGCACGGACCACCAGTCCCTAAAGAAAGGGGCCCCGGCTCTGGCCGGGGCCCAGTCGAAACGCGTTCGGCTTGGTCGGGCTAGTTTCCCCGACCCGCTAGTTGGTGGCCATCTTGGGCCACGGAACCAAGCTGCCGTTCTCACCGATCTGCACCAGGATCGGCTCGGACCGGTAGATGTCGGGGAGGTCCTGGGGCCGGAACGAGACCGTGCCGCTGATGGTCGCCACGTTCTTGATGGTCAAGAACGCGTCCGCGATGTCTTTGCGGTCGAGCGACTTGGCGTTGTCGAGGATCTTGGCCAACACCTTGACCGCGTCGTAGGTCGACGTCTCGTAGGGATCGGGATCCTGATCCTTGCCAGTCTCCGCGCGCCAACGCTTGACCCACTCCTGGACGATAGGGCGTGGATCAGTGGGGTTGTAGATGGACGAGGTGATCGCGCCGATGCCCATCCCCTTCGAATTGTTCCAGAAGTCGCGGCTGCCGATGGTGTACCCGGTATCCGAGATCTGGGTATCGATGCCGCGCTCGCGAATCTGCCGCGCGAACCGGCCGCCGGCGTCGGAGTTGTGGCTGAGGATGATGAGGTCGGCGCGCGCGCCGCGTATCGCCGCCACCTGAGCCGAGAAGTTCGTCTCATGCATCTTCGAATCGACGTTGACGACGATCTCCATGTCCAGCTCTTCAAGGAACTTGCGTGCAGACTTGGCGTTGAAAACGGCGAAATCGTTGTCGATCTCGACCCCCATCGCGACCCTCTTGACGTTGAACTTCTCCTTCAGCTTTTTGAAAAGCACAGGCTGCACGAGCGCGGGCACCGGCAGGTAGCGGAACATCCACTTACCTTGATCCGGGTGGACCCAATGCGCGCCCGACGACGTGGCGAACGTCGCCATGTTGCAGTCCTTCGAGACCGCGTAGAGCGCGTTGACGTCCTTGGACCCCACGTTCGCCCAAAACATCGGAATCGACGGGTCGCGACAGGCGCGGCGATACTCGGTCAGGGCCGTCTGGGTCTCGGACCGGGTGTCGACCTTGTAGAACTCGAGCTTGTAGCCGCCGTGAACGCCGCCCGCGGCGTTGATGTCTTTCATGGCCATCTCGCCGCCCCGCCACAGCCTCAAGCTGAAGGGCGAGCTCGGACCCGTGAAGTTCGTCATGAACGGGATACGAAGGACCTTCTCCGCCGCGTCGGCGGTGCTCGCGAGCAGCACCGCAGGCAGTGCCAAGCCAACTACCAAAAGCGTAATGAACTTTTTCATGACCACCTCCCTCGGACGTTTCTGAGTACGCCACCTCGTCGCAGCGGCAGCCCGCTCCGAAACCAATGACGGAATTGCCCCCGTTGCCTCCGGCACCCTCGCCGGTAGCGACAACCATTTGGTCGGCCGCCAAACGGGCCGATGCCGCCGAAAGTGTGCACGTTCCCCACTCCGTTGTCGAGGCCAGAACGGGTGGGGTCGCGCCACAAACTGGGAATCAATACGGATGAGGGAGGCGCACCGTATGGGAGCATAGGGCGCGCGTTTGTTCCGTCGCGACATTCCAGAAGCCCTTCTATCTTTAGCAATACCTCGGCCCCCGCCCGAGGCGAAAACGCGCGTCGTTGCCGACTCGCGCCCCAGCTAGGGGAGACACCCATGAAACGCCGTAGATTCATTACGCGCACGGCCGCGGCAGGCGTTGCTGCGACGGCCGCGGCTTCCAGTTTCCCGGCTCCTGCGATCTCACAGGGCCGCAAGCAGTGGACGGCGGTTTCGGCGTTCGGCAAGGCCGGCATCCTCGGCCGCCAGTTGCAGGCACTTAGAAGAGGTCGGTGCGCACGTGCCCATCGTGGAGCAGCGTGTAGCTGGCTCCCAGCATGAACACGGTGCGGTGCATCCAAACGTAGATCTCCTGCATCGCGATCCAGCCCACCGCGAACACGTAGCGCAGGACAACCACGGCGAAGACGACGAGCACCATCAAGACGGTGAGCCACGAAACGGTGCGACCAACCGCGTCGTTGATCAAGTCGATGAGGCGAACAAGACCCACCAGGATGTTCACGCTAATCCCCCGCCGGTGGCGCTACGGCGCGCGCCGCGTACCTGTAGCCGACGCTGGCGGCGAAACCACCGGTTGGTATGGACACCGACGGAATGCGGGTTCCGAGGAGCATAGCGATGATCATAGTCGTCTTCGAAGTGACGATGCGCGAAGGTAGGGATCAGGCGTACTTCGACCTTGCCGAGGCGCTTCGTCCGGAGCTTGAGCGAGTCGACGGTTTCGTCTCGGTCGAGCGCTTCGCGCCGTGACCACGCCCAGCAAGTACGTGTCGCTCTCGATCTGGCGCGACGAGGAGGCGGTCCGGGCCTGGAAGGACACCGCCGAGTACCAAGTCGCGCAGGCACGAGGCAAGGGTGACATCTTCGCCGCGTACCACATACGGGTCGCGGAAATTCTGCGCGACTACACCACTGATACCAGGGAGCCGAAACGCGCCGAGGCCGGCGCCCGGGTCGTGTCCCAGGACGTGGTGTAGGAGTTGTTGGAGCCTCTGGTAGCTGTGGGTAGGCGGCTTGCCGTAGCGACCGCCGAGAGTCTGGCGTAGGCAAGCCGGCTATCCACAGCGGAGGCCATCGCGGTTCCGGTTTAGGGTTGGGCTAGTGCAAACCAACCTGACCCGAAGGAGAACCACGATGACCCAGGACATGATGACCCTGCGCGCGCTTTTGGAGAAGAGCTCCGATGCCGATCTGCTTTGCGAGATGATCGGCTTCACGGCCGAGCGGCTGATGGCACTGGAGGTTGAGGGCCTGACCGGCGCCGGGCACGGCGAGCGCTCGGCGGATCGTATCACCCATCGCAACGGCTACCGCGACCGGTCCTGGGAGACGCGGGCCGGCACGGTCGAGCTGAAGATCCCGAAGCTGAGGAAGGGAAGCTACTTCCCGGGCTTCCTGGAGCCGCGGCGGATGGCCGAGAAGGCGCTGGCTGCGGTGATCCAGGAGGCCTACATCCAGGGGGTGTCGACCCGCTCGGTCGACGATCTGGTTCAGGCGATGGGGATGTCGGGCGCCTCCAAGAGCCAGGTCTCCAGGCTGTGCGGCGAGATCGACGATAAGGTCACCGGCTTCCTCGATCGACCGCTGGAGGGCGACTGGCCCTATCTGTGGCTCGACGCCACCTACGTGAAGGTGCGCCAGACCGGACGCATCGTCTCGGTCGCGGTGACCGTGGCTGTGGCCGTCAACGACCAAGGCCGCCGCGAGGTCCTGGGCGTGGCGATCGGCGCGTCGGAGGCCGAGACCTTCTGGACCGAGTTCCTGCGCTCGCTGGCCCGGCGCGGGCTGCGCGGCGTGAAGCTGGTGATCTCCGACGACCACAAGGGCCTGAAGGCCGCCGCGACCCGGATCCTCGGCGCCACATGGCAGCGCTGCCGCGTGCACTTCGCCCGCAACCTGCTGGCCCATGCCGGCCGCCAGGGCCGGCGCGTCGTCTCCGCCTTCGCCCAGGAGGACGCCGACAGCGCGAAGGTCCAGTGGCGCCAGGTCGCCGACCAGCTCAGGCCCAAGGTGCCCAAGCTGGCAGTTCTCATGGACGAAGCCGAGCACGACGTCCTCGCCTACATGAGCTTCCCCAGGGAGCACCGCCAGAAATTGCACTCCACAAACCCGATCGAACGGCTCCATGCCGAGGTCAAGCGTCGCACCAACGTCGTCGGTATCTTTCCCAACGAAGCCGCCATCACACGGCTCGTCGGCGCCATCCTTCTCGAGCAGAACGACGAGTGGGCCGTCTCAAGGAGATACATGACGCTGGAATCCATCGCTCCGCTGAGCGATGGTGTCCCCATCACGCTGCCCACCGTGGCAGCCTGAACGTCCCGGCCCTACCCGCCGGGAGCCGCGTAGAGCGCAACGCTCTTACACCACTCCGCGGGACACGATCGGCGTGGGCCTGTCTATGACTTCCACGGAGTCACCAAACCGTGGCGTCTTACCGAAGACAAAATGAAGAAGCTAGCTTACCTATCCGGTTTACACCCACACCCACTAGGGCTAGAATGGGCGCAACCCGGATATAGGGGAGCGCGCCATGGATGTTCTCGACCGCGCCGATCTCCCATTCCCGCATTCGCTACCCGAGTTCCAGCGACTTTTCCCCGATGATGCGGCCTGCGCCGCCTACCTGGAGAAAGCCCGCTGGGGAGACGGCTTTGCCTGCCCGCACTGCGGCACGGCGGGAGAGCCGTTCCACTTTGAAAACCGCCCTGGCGTCCTGCGCTGCCGCAAGTGCCGCCAGAACACCGGGCTGACGGTGGGAACAGTGATGGAGCGTAGCCACACTCCGCTGAACGTCTGGTTCTGGGCCGCTTATCTGGTCGCCAGTCAGACGCCCGGCATGTCCGCCGTGCAGTTTCAGCGGCAACTTGGTCTTTCGCGCTACGAGACGGCCTTTCAAATTCTCCACAAGCTCCGCTCGGGCATGGTGCGGCCCAACCAAGACAGGATCGGTGGACAGCCCAAGAACCATGTTGAGGTGGACGAAACCTGGGTTGGCGGGCGAACGCGTGGGGAAGGCCGTGGTGTTCACCACAAGGTTCCCGTCTCCTGTGCCATCGAGGTGCGTCATCGAAAGCCGGGCACCAAGCTCGACAACCGGAAAGACGGACGCTATGCCGGACGCGTTCGGCTCGCCGTCGTGCTCGACCGTAGCGCCGAGTCGCTCTGTGGGTTCGTCGAGAGCACCGTCGCGCCGCGATCGCTGATCGTTACTGACGATTGGAGCGGCTATGCTGGCCTCGGGAAGCGCGGCTATGAGCACTTCGCTGTTGCCGAGTGTGGTGATCCAGAGGTTGCCGAGCAATACCTGCCGATCATCCATCTGGTTTTCGCCAACCTGAAGACGTGGCTGATCGGTATCCACCACGGCGTTAGCCACCAGCACCTACAAGCCTACCTCAACGAGTTCACCTTCCGCTTCAACAGGCGGTTCTACCCGTTCAACGCCTTCCGCTCATTGCTCGGCATCGCGGGCGACACCTCTGCTCCAACCTATGCCGAGCTTTACTCGGGAGAGTGGCGGCACCCTACATGTAGCGGTCATGGGCGTTAACCGGATAGGCAAGGAAGCTAGATGCGGAAGGAAGGATATATACAAAGAGCAGGGTCGCGCAGTTGAAGCGATCCTTGGACGAAATGCCGGGACAAGCTGTGGCCGATCTGTGGTCAGATATTTCGCCGATCAATCCGCGAGCCAAAGAGCGAACGGGCTACCCGACACAGAAGCCCCTAAATCTAGTACGCCGTGTAATAGAGGCCAGTTCCAATGAGGGAGATATTGTTCTGGACCCCTTTTGCGGATGTGCAACAGCCTGCATCGCGGCGGAAGAGCTGCAACGAGAATGGGTAGGGATCGACATCTCGCCGAAGGCGGCCGAGTTGGTTCAGATCAGGATGCGCGATGAGTTGGGATTGTTCTTTGCAGGAGCGCATCGTGATGACATCCCCCGGCGAACCGATCTGGGCCAGATCATCCGCTACAACGATCTGCGCAACCGCAAGCTGCTCTATGGCGAGCAAGGCGGGCACTGTCGAGGCTGCGACAGTCATTTTGAGATGAGGCACCTGGAGATTGATCACATCATTGCCCGACAGAAGGGCGGCGCCGATCACATCGACAACCTGCAACTGCTTTGTGGGCACTGCAACCGTGTGAAGGGCGACCGGGGCATGGAATATTTGATCGCCAAGCTGCAATTGCCGCGTGCGGCATAGGGAGGAAGACCATGACCAAACCGAAGACCAAACCTGATCTGTGGGTGCGTCCCGCGACCTACCAACCGAGCAAGGCCGAGCTAGAGGAAGACGCTACCATCGACACGACGCCCGAAGAACTTGCGCGGGTGGCACTTCAGCTCATGGCCGTTAAAACCATCAAGGATGACTGATGCGCCCGAATTGTGACTCCGGTATATAATCCCCATCGAAAAGAACGGCACCCTCGCCTCACCCGCGACCGCGCGCGCGAGCAGCGTCTTGCCGGTGCCCGGGGGTCCGACCAGGAGCACGCCCTTGGGCACCCGCGCGCCGAGCCGCCCGTAGGCCTCGGGCTCCTTCAGGAAGGTCACGATCTCGACCAGCTCGACCTTGGCCTCGTCGACGCCGGCGACGTCGTCGAAGGTGACCGCGGTGTCGCGCTCCATGTAGACCTTGGCCTTGCTCTTGCCGACGGTCATGAAGCCGCCGCCGAGTCCTTGCTTCTCGGCGATGCGCCGGAACAGGAAGTACCAGACGCCGACGAAGATGAGGACCGGCAGGATCCAGGACAACAGGTCGCGCAGGAAGGTTTGCTCGACCTGGGCCGAGTAGCGGACGCCGTACTTCGTCAGTTCATCGGCCAGGCCCGGATCGACCCGCGTGGTCACGAACTGCGTCTTGCCGTCGGCCAGAGGCTCGCTCAGGGTGCCGCGAATGAAGTTCTTGCTGACGACGATCTCGGAGATGTCGCCGGCCTCGAGATAGCGCTGGAACTCGCTATAGGGAATCGGCTCGACCTGTTGGCTCTGAGTATACAGATACTGCAGCAGCAGGACGCCGAAAAAGGCGATGATGACGTACCAGATGTTGAGCTGGTGCTTCTTCTCCATGACCCTGCCTGACGTCCCGTTGCGCCCCGCCGACTCCAGTATATACGCAACACTCCGCCCGGCACCGACGCACAGCGGGCGCGAGGGAGATTCCGCGACGACGAGCGTTTTCCGTATGTCCTGCAATCATAGGAGGTAGGGGGAATTGGGGTGAGCGCAACTACGCGCATTCGCGGCGCCGGGCCGTTGTGTGCGCCGCCGTGGCGCGCCCGCGCGATCGTTTTCGCCGCGCTCCTCCTCGCCGGCTGCGGGGGTGGCGGCGGTAGCGGCGGCGGCCTCGCGGCGGTCTTCAACACCGCCGAGTTCCAGGCCAACTTCGCGCTTGGCACCATCAACGCCCTCGGCGCCTATAAGGCCGGCTTTTCCGGGACCGGCGTTACGATCGCCGTCATCGACACCGGGATCGACGTCGCCAATGCCGAGTTCGCGGGCGCCATTGCCGCCGCGAGCGCCAACTTCTCGCCCAACGGGGCGAGCCTGCAGGACGTCAACGGGCACGGCACCGCCGTTGCCGGGGTCGCGGCCGCACGCCGCAACAGCGTCGCGACCCACGGCGTCGCCTTCAACGCCACTATTCTCGCCATCCGCGCCGAGACCGAGGGTACCGGCGGAACCTTCACCGACGCCGCCATCGCCAACAGCGTCAACCACGCGGTTGCCAACGGCGCCCAGATCATCAACCTGAGCCTGGGAACCCCGGTCGCGACCATCCCGCTGACGACGGTGGCGCTGGCCAACGCGGTGGCGGCTGGGTGTGGGTCTGGTATGGAAAATCCAAGTCATTGATTTAGTGCGTTTTTGTGTCGAGACGAACGGCCGAAAACGGCTATTCGTGACAATGGGCCGCCCCAAGGCAGGATTTTGTCACGACGGCAGGGTCGAGCAGGGGAAGGTGGGAACGCTCCGCACCGCCAGAAGCGGTACGATGCCGTGTCTCGAAACCCAACATCGGGAGCATTCCCATGGCAGTATCCCCGCCTCCGGCGCCTTCGTCCATCGATCTTTCCGGCCTGCCTCCTCGGGTCGTCGAGGCGGTCGCCCGGGTGCTCGCACTGTGTCGCGAGGAGCTTCGTTCCGAGCCGCGCCCCGAGGCGCCCGAGGAGGTCGAGTTGCGGGTGCGTGAGGCCACGAACGAGTTCGCTCGCGATGTCATGGGCGCCGTCATCGAGAACCGGGACGATGGCGCTTCCCGGATCGAGCGGGACGGGCAGAGCTGGTTCCGGGTCGCGGTGACGCCGAAGACGATCATGACCTCGCTCGCCTACCGGCGAGCGCGTTACCGCAGCGGCGCGAGCGGGGCATCGCCGGTGCCGGTCGACGAGAGCCTGGGCCTCGTCGACGATTACCTGACGCGGCCGGCGGCCGAGCTCGGTCTGCTGATGATGGGTCGCTGCACGGCCCGGGAAGCGGCGGCGTTCTTTGCGAAGACCGGCGCCATGACGCCGTCGGTGAGCGCCTGACCCTGAGCATGCACGAATGCTGGGAGAGCCTCGGCCCGGAGACGCTGGGCAGCATCCGTGAGGCCGAGGGCATACCGCAGGACGCGACCACCGCCTCGGTCTCCCTCGACGGCGTCATGGTGCCGCTGAGACCCGGCGAGGACGGTCGCGCCAAGGCCTCCTGGCGCGAGGCCGCCTGCGGCACGGTCTCCTTCCACGACGCCGAGGGCAAGCGCCTGAAGACCCTCTATCTCGGCCCCATGCCGGAGAGCGGCAAGCTCACGCTGAAGGCGCAGCTTGCAAGCGAAGTCGCACACATCAGGCGAGCACGCCCCGAGATCGGGATCGTCGCTATCGCCGATGGCGCCGCCGACAACTGGACCTTCCTGGAGACCCTGTCGCCCGAAACCGAGGTGATCGACTTCTGGCATGCTTGCGAACATCTGCAAACCGCGTCTGACCATGCCGTGGCGCCCGGCTGGTTCGAGAAGTGCCGCGAGATCCATCCGTCACGATCCCCGTGGCGTCGCCAAGGTGATCCGGGCGCTGCGCCACCTTCGCGATGCCGCCGCTGCGCCGGACCGGGCCGAGACCGAGCGGGAACTCGCCTTCTTCCGCAAGCATCGCCATCGCATGCGCTACCACGCCCTGAAGGAAGAGGGCATCGCCATCGGCTCAGGCGTGGTCGAGGCTGCCAACAAGACCCTGGTGACACAGCGCATGAAGCGCTCCGGCATGCGCTGGCGGATCGTCGGCGGACAGGCTGTTCTGACCTTCCGCGCCCTGATCAAATCCGGCCGCTTCGAGCGCGCATGGAAGGCCCTGATCAGCGCAACCGACACACCGGCCAACGACAACATCAGTCCACGTGCAGCAGCCATGGCAATCGCTGCCTGAACTCAACGAACCAAGCCGCAGACATCACTGCCATGCGAGACTCGCACCCGATTGAGACCTTCAAAAAGGCCATCAACGCCCTGACGTGCTGCGGCTTCACCGCGTCGCGCCGAATGATCGGCGTCGGCGCGCCCTAACCCCATACCTTGCGGGCGGTTTGGCACATGACCTCGAGCTTGCACCTCTGGTCGTTGATCGACAGCCGGTTGCCAACGATCGAGGTCGCGAACTCGCACTGGGGGCTGAGCGCCAGGCGTTCGAGCGGTACGTACTGGCTCGCCTGCTCGATGCGGCGGACTAGCGCGTCCGGGCAGCTCGCGGCCGCGCAACAAAAAGTCGTAACAGACCACGTCATCGGTTTCGTGCTCAACCAACCGCTTGTCCTCTCCCGCCTTCAGTTCTACCTCAAGGGCGGAAACGATTTGCTGGTTAACGTCGTCCTGCACCGCAAAAATGTCTTTGAGATCATGGTCGTAGCGTTCGGCCCAAAGATGTCCGCCGCTTGTCCCATCGACCAATTGGGCGGTGATCCGAACGCGATTACCGGCTTTGCGCACACTTCCTTCAAGTATGTGCCGCACGCCGAGCGCGTAACTAGCCTGACTTATTCATCGGAGGCAGAGTTTATCGGTTGATTTTGAGCGCGCGAAGGTTTGTGTTCGGCGCCTTGCGGTGCCGGGATTTGAGGTTGGCGGTGTCGGGGTTTGGGGTTGAATGGGCTCGGGTTGGCGGGGCACGGCGCCCCGGCGATCAGGGGCCCGCGGCGGCGAGGCGCCCGGCCAGCAGGCGGAACAGGGCGGCATCCGGACAGGCCGAAGCGAAGTGGATGCGGATGCGGGCGGCCTTTTCGACGACGCGGGCGCCGATCTTGAGCAGGCTTTTCCTGAGGGTCGCGAACTCGGCCCAGGCAAGCGGCATCCGGCGGGGCACGGCATCGCGCAGGGCGAGCATGAGCCAGTAGGCCGCGGTGTGCAGGACGAGGCGGAACTGGTTGGCGAGCGGGCTCTGGCAGGAGGTCCGGTCGGAGGCGAGCTGGCCCTTGTGCAGCTTGATGAGGTTCTCGGCCTGGCCGCGGGCGCAGTAGATACCTTCATAGAGATGTCGGGGCTCGCCACCGAGCGAGGTGACGATGTAGCGGGCGGCGAAGCCCCGCGCGGTCGCCTCCAGCCGGGCGACGACCCGGCGCTGGCGGCTCCAGGAGCGGGCGGCGTAGGCGAACGCGGGAATGGGAGATCGGCGCGGTCGAGAACATCCATGGCGCGCTCCCCTATATCCGGTTTGCGCCCATTCTAGCCCTAGTGGGTGTGGGTGTAAACCGGATAGGCAAGGATGGATGAAGCTAAAGTGGCCTCGCGCGCGGCCTGGCGCGCCAAAAGGCGAACGAGATCTCTTAGGGCGACTGTGCAGGATCTCATCTCCCCTTGCTTGAGGGGCGCGGAAGCATCGCCTGTGCTCTCTTTGGATCGTGTCCCGCGGAGTGGTGTAAGAGCGTTGCGCTCTACGCGGCTCCCGGCGGGTAGGGCCGGGACGTTCAGGCTGCCACGGTGGGCAGCGTGATGGGGACACCATCGCTCAGCGGAGCGATGGATTCCAGCGTCATGTATCTCCTTGAGACGGCCCACTCGTCGTTCTGCTCGAGAAGGATGGCGCCGACGAGCCGTGTGATGGCGGCTTCGTTGGGAAAGATACCGACGACGTTGGTGCGACGCTTGACCTCGGCATGGAGCCGTTCGATCGGGTTTGTGGAGTGCAATTTCTGGCGGTGCTCCCTGGGGAAGCTCATGTAGGCGAGGACGTCGTGCTCGGCTTCGTCCATGAGAACTGCCAGCTTGGGCACCTTGGGCCTGAGCTGGTCGGCGACCTGGCGCCACTGGACCTTCGCGCTGTCGGCGTCTCCTGGGCGAAGGCGGAGACGACGCGCCGGCCCTGGCGGCCGGCATGGGCCAGCAGGTTGCGGGCGAAGTGCACGCGGCAGCGCTGCCATGTGGCGCCGAGGATCCGGGTCGCGGCGGCCTTCAGGCCCTTGTGGGCGTCGGAGATCACCAGCTTCACGCCGCGCAGCCCGCGCCGGGCCAGCGAGCGCAGGAACTCGGTCCAGAAGGTCTCGGCCTCCGACGCGCCGATCGCCACGCCCAGGACCTCGCGGCGGCCTTGGTCGTTGACGGCCACAGCCACGGTCACCGCGACCGAGACGATGCGTCCGGTCTGGCGCACCTTCACGTAGGTGGCGTCGAGCCACAGATAGGGCCAGTCGCCCTCCAGCGGTCGATCGAGGAAGCCGGTGACCTTATCGTCGATCTCGCCGCACAGCCTGGAGACCTGGCTCTTGGAGGCGCCCGACATCCCCATCGCCTGAACCAGATCGTCGACCGAGCGGGTCGACACCCCCTGGATGTAGGCCTCCTGGATCACCGCAGCCAGCGCCTTCTCGGCCATCCGCCGCGGCTCCAGGAAGCCCGGGAAGTAGCTTCCCTTCCTCAGCTTCGGGATCTTCAGCTCGACCGTGCCGGCCCGCGTCTCCCAGGACCGGTCGCGGTAGCCGTTGCGATGGGTGATACGATCCGCCGAGCGCTCGCCGTGCCCGGCGCCGGTCAGGCCCTCAACCTCCAGTGCCATCAGCCGCTCGGCCGTGAAGCCGATCATCTCGCAAAGCAGATCGGCATCGGAGCTCTTCTCCAAAAGCGCGCGCAGGGTCATCATGTCCTGGGTCATCGTGGTTCTCCTTCGGGTCAGGTTGGTTTGCACTAGCCCAACCCTAAACCGGAACCGCGATGGCCTCCGCTGTGGATAGCCGGCTTGCCTACGCCAGACTCTCGGCGGTCGCTACGGCAAGCCGCCTACCCACAGCTAACAGAGGCTCCAACAACTCCTACACCACGTCCTGGGACACGACCTCTCTTTGCCAATCGCTTGAGGAAAAACTCGGTTGGCTCGGAATGTTTTGGATCTGGGCGAAAAGGACCGTTCCATGCCGCTACAAGAAGCGATCCGTATTTATGGCACAATTTGTGGTTTTAAAATCTGGGTCCCGTAGGACAAGTACCTGAAATCATGAGATCTAATTCCGAATTATGGTCGAATTTACGGAATTATGGTCGGCCGAAAGGTGCGAATCACTATTGTCGGACGTCGCCGGCATCCCCCAACGCTCGGCGCGCCGGATGCTTGCCTTCGCCATGGCGGGCGTTCAAAACGGCCACGTGGCCGTTTTGGGAGTCCGGTACATCGACCGGCTGATCGCTGCGTCACGGCGGACCACGGCGGGGGCTATCGATCTCGCGAGGGCCGACCCGCATCCTATGCCGTGGCAGAAGACGCCCGAGGAAATCGCGGCCGACGAATGGGATCTCGCCGGCGGCTATGTGCAAGCCGTGATCGACATCATCCCTGAGCTCAGCCCCGAGGAGTTGGAGCGCAACGGCTTCGACGCCGCGACGGTCCGACGCGCCGAGGCGGCCTGACCATGCCCACGCAACGCTGGCAAGACAGCCAAGACCTCACGAGAGGCGGGAGGTGCCCGCCGCGCTGATGTCGGCTTGGCAAGCCGACATATCGTCGACGCGAAAGGCCGCTATGAAGGGCGGGGTCCATCCCATCGGATGGGCGGCACCAGGACGATATTGGACCGAAGCGGGCTACTGGGGGACCCATGAGAGCCTGCACCCGAGACCGAGGCCGCCAAATACAGACCGCGAGCGAAAGCCGGGATGAGGGCGGTGGCCGGGGAGCACCGGGTCATGGGACGGGCTGGCACCCGTTTTAGGAAGCTCCACCTGGGGGGAATGCTTCGGTCACATGAGCCGCCGCCCCAGGACGCCGCATGCGACGCCCGGCTCCATACTGCCACGTCCCCGGAACGGCGCCAGGTCCTTAGCGGACCGCCGGGCGATGAAGCCGGTCCGGCAGCACAGGCCAACCCATGATCGCGGACGCCGTCCTCGACCGCCTGTTATTCAGCGCGGAAATTTAACCCCCCTAGAATCAAGGGATCTCAAAGAGTTAGCGCGCCGATCGGCGCCGAACCTGCGCGCCGAACAACACGCCGCTTTGCATACTTGCTACCGGTCATGAGGAGGGTTCCGGCTGGCCTGTATCCTCTTGATGCGCTGCGGCCATGTCGAGCGGATGTAGGCTAGTATGTCCCATATTTCGTCGTCGGTCAGAACGTCCCCGAAACCCTGCATGCCGCTCTTGAGCCCGCTGATGCCCCGCGCTTCCATCAGGGCCTTTCCGCCCAACTTCGTGTAGTCGAACAGGAGCATGTTGTCGTGATGCCAAGTATGGCCGGTCCTATCGTGCGGCGGTGCAGGGAGCAGCCCATCCTTGCCGATCTGCCGCCAATTTGGCTGGCCTTCGAGCTTTGCTCCGTGACAGGAGGCACAGTGCTCCTTGTACAGGGCCTCCCCTTTCCGAAGGCCGCGATTCTCCAGCTCATGTCCGGCCAGCACGGGGTTCGGGAACAGAAACGCGAGAGCGAACAGGAAGCGCTTCATCCGACCTCCACCCAGTCTTCCATCTCCCAGACTGAAGCGCGTGCGCGTGGTGACCAGCCCCCATCGGGTGGTCCAAGTTGAATATTAGTGCATTGCCGGTATCTCCACCACGCTGGGGGACGGGCGGAGCGTAGCGGAGCCGGGCGGGCAGTTCGATCATGTCCGCGACCAGACGGTCCTCGCAGACGACATTCGCGGCATCGGGTTCAAGACCGCCGACGCGATCGCCATGAAGCTCGGCATCGAAAAGACGGCCATGATCCAGGTTCGCGCGGGTATTTTCCAAGCGCTCACCGAGGCGATGGACGACGGTCATTGCGGCCTTCTGGGATCGGCTTCGCCCTCAAGGGCGCCGCCATGACGGTCGAGGCCTCCGGCATGACTGCCCCCGAGATGCTGGGCCTCGTCTGGCAGACCTCGGTCGGGACGGCGCTCATCCTTCGGGTCCCGGTATTGGCCGGGGGAGTTGTCTTCCCGGAACTCGTGGAAATGGTGGCCGTGCAGGTGGATGCCGTGCGGGAAGGCGGTGTCGTTGCGCATGACGATCCGGGCCGTCTCGCCGCGCGCAAACCGGCGCCACGGCCTTTCCGGAAACCCGAAGTCTTGTCTGGGCGCTCGAGCCCGGTGATCTGAGAGGGACCTGGTGTGCGGACTTCATCAGGGCCAGCGGTCATCGCACCGCGCACAAAGGCCGGATACAAAACTGCAATCTGCCTGCCCGTCATACCCAAATCGGTCCTTGCGTTCCGGGAGGCGTCCATACAACACCCCATGTGCACCATGGCGCATGTGGTGCCTCACAATTTCACAAACCTGGGGGCCAATCCCTCCACGAATTCCGCACTGCACCGTGTGAAACCAAAGAGATTGAGGACTGGACAGCAGAGTTCCGAGACGATTCTGCTCCACGACGCTGCCATCATGGCTACTGGCCACTCTCCTTCCGTGGTGCGCCGATCGGCAGATGCGATATGACCTTGGCCCCAGTAGATTGCGGGATCGAAATCCGCGAACTGCCGTCCTCGCAGGCCGAGCCAGGTACATCGAAAGGAAATCCGCGTCGGTTCCTCGAAGTATCTCGCCAGTAGCCTCGCATGGGTGACCAGCTCCGTTGTTTCGCGTACCACCGTTTCCGGTGACAGCCACGTGCCGCTCGTACGCTGAAGACTTGTCGCACTTCGCGCTCGATCCTCCCGGTAAGCTCGAACCAGCGTCACTCGCCCGTCTGGCGCCAAACGCCAATAATCGGGAAGGGAGATATCGAATTCCCCGTCGACCAGCAAATTGCACTCCAGTACATCGCCACCAGGTCCATCCACATTCTCGGGGTACAGTTTGGGCGCAATGTCAGGCCTGGTAAACGGGTGGAACATGCTCCAACCCGTCCAAACGGTGGCACGGACTTCAACATTGATCTCTTCCAGTATCCGCGCGAGTTCCCCGACCTGTAGCGCCTCTTCTTCTTCGGTCGAAATCAGGTAACTCAACTGGTATCGGGTTTCGTTGATCGAAACGGGCCATCGAGACGCGATGTCATCGGGCAACAACTCGAGAAACCGCAGTTCGCCATTCCGATGCCACTTAGCTAACTGTCTCCCGCCGTCCAGAATCGATTGGTCACGCTGGTGCATCAGGGTTGAAAAATCTCGCAGCAATCCGTCACGATCGTTCAAGACACACCTTCTGATCAGGGGTGCCCATTCCTCGGCACCAATGATGGGCGCGCTTTCAGGTCCCGGTTTCCGTATGTAATAGACACCGGCTCTGATGCCCTGCGGTCCTCCAGACCTGCCCTTTGGTCCATCCGCTTTGACGGCGATCGGGACACTTCCGTGTCTAGGTACTCTGACAATGGGGAAATCATCGCCATTGGCAGCAGTCACTTGGGTGACCTCGCACTGAAACCGGGGTGTCAAGTAGCGACGGACAATGTCCGAAAATACATCCCGGTTGTAGATCCTGACATCCGTGGGCCGGTGTTGGTCAGGAGTCAGGTCGTCGCTGAACCCAAGAAGCAAGTAGCCACCACCGTGGTTAGCCAGGGCGGCAAGATACCGGGCAATTTTCGCTCTTTGGAGATTGTCAGCAAGGTCGAGCCATCCCTTGCACTCGATGCTTAAGTCCTCGCGGAGATTCTCGACCAGATCACTCAAATCGCTGTTCATTCAGGCCTTTTCCTCGTCCCGGAGCACCGTCTTCAGGTAACTCCGCGTGTGCCTTCACGTAGTTTTCGTTCGACTGACACAGCCCCTCGCGCCCGAGTAAGAATGCTTCCCTAGCGTTCGAAGCAAATCGGCATGGTAACCCATTGGAGACGGTCGACGTTAAGAGTCGGTTTCGAAAGTCATGCGGCTCGGGCCAATCTGCGGACGAGGAACATGACGGAGGCGGCGTAGAGGAAGGCGCGGGCCGAGGCGATGGTGGCCTCGAAGTCCTTTGCCAGTCGCTGGTTGCGGTTGATCCAGGCGAAGAAGCGCTCCACGACCCAGCGGCGCGGTTGGACGGCGAAGCCGGCCTGATCGGGGCTTTTGCACCGCCCACAAAGCCTTTGTAAAATAGCCAATTATCACGCATCAGCGCGTCCGTGCGCACGTATGACTGCAATTGTCGTCTTCACTCTTACGCAAACTCATAACCTGAAGGTCGTTAGTTCAAATCCAACCCTCGCAACCAAAAACCCACGTTATTCCAATAGGATAACGTGGTTTTTTATTTCTAGTACAGCTCCCTGTTCTTGTCCAGGTACCACATAGGCACCGTTTTATTTCCAAGTTGTGCGCAGCCTTGCGCAGGGTGAAAGGCGAAAGTTCAGCGCGGCGCTGGAGGAGTGTAAATGTTCCGTCAGCCCGTGATGAGCTTATCCGATCCCGCAAATTCTAGCGATTGAGGGCGCGTTTCCAGTCTTTTCGCAGGGGTCGGAGCCAGATGTCCTTGGGGGTTTGTCGTACAGCTTGTCCCGATCATAGCGCCCGCGCCCCTGGGTGGTTCCGAGATGGATCCATCCGGAGGCCTTGTAGACGGCGCCGGTGTATCGCGGCTTTTCGACGAAGGTCTCGATGAGCACGGGCGTTGTGTTGTAGTGTTGGTAGCGACCGTAAATTTCCCATTTGTAACGACCCAAAATTTCTCACTTTGGGCTTGTCGCTGAAGGCGTCCCGGGCCGCTCTGTTGGCTTTGCCAACAGAGCGGGATCGGTGCGCGGATGTACAAATGGGAGACCAGGATGTTGTTGAAGCACTATCTGGACCGGGGTGTCTCGAAGGCGGAGCTGTCGAGGCGGTTCGGGGTGAACCGTCGGACGATCCACAATTGGGTCGATACCGGCCAACTGGACCGGGATCTGGCGGCCGGTGCGCGAGGGTATTCGCCCCGTCCGCCTGTGGCCCACAAGCTGGACCCCTACAAGGCGATCATCGACGCCCGTCTTGAGGCGTTCCCGAAGCTGTCGGCGAAGCGGCTTTTCGATGAGGTCCGCGCTGCGGACTACCCGGGCTGCTACTCTCGCGTGAACGACTACGTGCGGGCGACGCGACCGCGCGAACCGGTTGAATCGCTGGTCCGGTTCGAGACGCCGGCGGGGCGTCAGGGCCAGGTGGACTTCGGTACGTTCACGCTGCCCTGGGGCCGGCGCCCTGCATCCGCAAGGCCGCACGCGGCCGCTTCTACAACGTCGTCGACCTGGTCAACCATCTCGAGGCCGAACTCCGTGCCGAACGCCAGGGCCGCACCGCAGACCAGCTCATCCGACGCGACTTCGTCATCCTCGACGAACTTGGCTATCTGCCCTTCGCCCAGGCCGGCGGGCAGCTCCTGTTCCACCTCATGAGCCGGCTCTACGAGCGCACCTCGATCGTCATCACCACCAACCTCGCCTTCGGCGAATGGCCCTCCGTCTTCGGCGACCCCAAGATGACCACGGCGGTACTCGATCGCCTCACCCATCATTGCGAGATCATCGAGACCGGCAACGAAAGCTGGCGCTTCAAGAACCGCTCCTGACCGGACGCCGGCCGT
Source organism: Alphaproteobacteria bacterium (assembly GCA_965261735.1). Taxonomy (GTDB): domain Bacteria; phylum Pseudomonadota; class Alphaproteobacteria; order SHVV01; family SHVV01. The sequence continues at coordinate 667,236 of OZ253470.1, read as the reverse complement.
GCCTGCGCCCCGGGTGCCGCAGTGAATCAACAGAGAACCCCCCACGCGGCTTCGCTCCGCGTTAGAGGCCGTTTCGAAAGGGGTTGAGTGGCCGGTGTCGATGTGATTCCAGGAAGGTTGTTGAGACCGATTTGGAGCCGCCATGTGGACGCCGACCACCCGAGAGCAGCATAGCCGCAAGGCGCTGCGTTATCAGACTGATTTGACCGATGCGGAGTGGGTTGTGATCGAGCCTCATTTGCCTCCGGCTCATGGCACGGGACGGCCCCGGTCATGGCCGATGCGAGAGATCGTCAACGGCATTTTCTACGTGATGCGGGCTGGCTGCCCTTGGCGCTTGCTGCCAAGCGATTTGCCACCGTGGGGCACGATCTATCGCTGGTTCGCCAAGTTCCGCGACGACGGCCTCCTTGAGAAGATCAATCACTCTCTGGTCATGGCCGATCGCGAGCGGGTCGGACGCGAGGCCAGCCCGAGCGGCACGATTATCGACAGCCAGAGCGTCAAGACGACCGAGGCTGGTGGCCCCCGCGGCTACGATGCGGGCAAGAAGATCAAGGGGCGCAAGCGCCACGCGCTGGTCGACACCGACGGGCGCGGCCTCGTGCTCGAGGCGCATCCGGCGAGTATCCAGAACCGCGATGGTGGCGGGCCGCTGCTGTGCGCCTCACGCGGCTCGTTTCCGTTCATCGAGAAGGTCTTTGCCGACAGCGGCTACGCCGGCGAGAAGGTCGCCACGGCCACCGTGATCGCCGTCGAGATCGTGCGCAAAAGCCCCGATCAGGTCGGCTTCGCCGTCCAACCGCGCCGCTGGATCGTGGAGCGCTTCTTCGCCTGGATCAACCGCAACCGGCGACTGGCAAAGGATTTCGAGGCCACCATCGCCTCGGCCCGCGCCTTCCTCTACGCTGCCTCCGTCATGCTCCTCGTCCGCAAATTGGCCCGAGCCCCATGACTTTCGAAACCGACTCTTAGCGCAAGGCGCGACACGAAGCCACGTGCGTCCCCCCTATTGGCTACCGGGACAACTTCCGCCGTGCCGCTCAGATGGGGTCGATTTTGCACGCCGATTGACAACAGCCTACCGGGACAACCAACTGGTTGCTGAGCAAGCAATGTATATGGGCAGAATAGTATGAACGAGTTCAACGAATGGCCGAGTAGGAGAGGTTCGGTAACGGCCCCCTCCTGCTCGGCCGGTTAATTTCTACAGCTGTTCAAGGATCTTCTCGGCGCTGGATACCTCAAAGGTGCCGCTCTCGTCCACATTGAGAGCGCTCACGATGGCGTCATCGACGATCATCGAATACCGTTGGGAGCGAACGCCCAAACCCCGCTCAGTAAGATCCAGTCCCAGCCCTAAGGCCTCGGCGAGGGCGCCACTGCCGTCCGCCACCATCGTCACATTCTCACCGACGTTCCGATCCTTGCCCCAAGCATCCATGACAAAGACATCGTTCACGGCCAGGCACACGATGGAGTCCACACCCTTCGCCTTGATGGCATCGGCGTTGGCGACGAAGCCGGGCAGATGCTTGGCCGAACATGTCGGGGTAAATGCACCGGGCACCGCAAAGGCCACGACCTTCTTACCTTTGAACAGGTCATCGGTTGAGACTTGCTCGGGACCGGAGCGACCCATCACAGCAAGTGTTACATCTGGAACGGGATCGCCAACATTTACGGCCATAAGAACCTCCCTATCTGTCACGGGCGAACAAATTGTGCGCCCTCATATTCAACGCCGAGAAATACTACATTTTCTCCCTTGTCCGGTCCTGCAGGTGCAGGCGTCGATCGACGTTCGGAACCAGTGTTCGTTCGATGGCGCCTGTACCATCGACCAATGTGATCGTCAAGAGTAGAGGAAACCGGCAGGGCGCGCGCCCGCCGTCGTCGATTGGGATCTGGATGATCGCGGTCCGTTTGCCGTCGCTCTACTCGATCCTCGATTTTCCAAAGTACACGTCTTCTGAGCTTCGATGACTGCCTGACGTCAGCGTACCGGCAGAACCGGTGGCCGCGTCGTGTCAGTTCCCTGTCGAGTTCATCGAGCACGAGACGCTCAAGAGAGGCGAAAGCGGACCGCCTTGCGGGGTCCCCTCGTCCACCGGGTAGACCAGCCCGTCTTCCATTACCCCGGCCTTGAAAAAGGCCCCAATCAGCTTGAGCACCCGTTTCTCGGAGGCCCGTTCGGCGACGCGAGCCATCAGTCGGTCCTGATTGACACGATTGAAGAATTTTTCGAGGTCGATGTCAACCACGATGCCGTAGCCCTCGGCAATGTACGCCTGTGCCTGTGCCACCGCCTGATGGACCGAGCGCCCCGGACGGAACCCGTAGCTGTGTTCGGAAAACGTCGGGTCCCATTGCGCCTGAAGTACCTGCTGCACGGCTTGCTGGACCAGTCTGTCGACGACACAGGGGACGGCGAGTTTTCTGACTCCGCCGTCCGGCTTGGGTATCTCGCCCCTCTTGATCGACTGGGGCTGGTAGGTTCCGTCGAGCAGTTGAGACCTGATGCTTGGCCAGTGCTCCCGCAGGTAGTCCCTGACGGCGTCGATGGTCATGCCATCGACACCGGGACCGCCCTTGTTCTTTCGAACGTGCTTCCACGTAGTTTCACAGTTTTCCCGCTCGCACACCTCCTCCATGATCTGCTCCGCCAAGGCCGGGCTTTCGGGGTCGGGCTTCGCCACGGGTGGTTCGGTCCCTTGGTGTCCGCCGAGCGGGGATTCACCCCGGCCGGTTAGGTCCAAGGCCAGCGAGTGCTGGATGTTCTGCCGCTTTCCGTGCATGAGTTGTCCGTCCTACTTGTGTGATCGCCCATTCCCCGGTTGGTTAGCGGATCCTGATTGTGTTTGGTTTCGCCGCACGGATAGAGCGATTGAGTGCGTCGATCTGCATGGCGATTTCGGTTTGTTGGGATTGGAATGTGCGAGCGTTGAGCTTTGCCGCCGTTGAGCCTCTTGACGCGAGCCATGGCTGTTTCGCCAAGCGCTCTCAATCCGTAGCCCTGTCGTTTCTGCCAGTTCATTCTTCCCTTCGACGCGATCTCCGCCGCATGGTGCTCCCGTTCCGATCCGCCATGAGGCGTGTCCGGGGGAGGAATGGATGTGGCGCGTGGCGGGATGATGATTTCAGGTGGTGAATTCGGTGGCCGAGCTTCTCGGATCGCTTTTGTCACGGGCTCCCCGTCATAGGCGCCGTCGGCAAACACGCGCCGGATCATCCCACCGGAACCGGCGACCAGCGGTCCCGCCATCGTCGCATCGGCCGTGTCGTCACCGGTCAGTTCATGCGTCCGGATCTCGCTGCTGGCCGGGTCAACCGAGATATGCAGCTTGCGCCACGAGCGCCGCGTTTCACCGTGCTTGGCGCGAGCCCACTCGCCAGCGCCAAAGAATTTCAGGCCCGTGGAATCCAGCACGATATCCGTAGACCGCTTGTTCGTGCTGGTTTCCACAACGACATCCACCGTTCGCCGCCGCCGCGACAGCGTGGTGTGATCCGGCACCGGCAGATCGCACCCCATCAAGTCCACGAGGGAACGCACAAAGCCTTCCGTCTGGCGCAGCGGCAATCTGAAGACCACCCCCAGCATCAGTGTCGTGGAAATCGCCAACTCTGAAAACCGCCGCTGGCCACCAGGAGTTCGCCGCTTGGCTGCGTCCCATTGCTCCAGGGCGCTCTCATCAATCCAGAAACGAATGTCGCCGCGCCGAACCAAACCACGGTCATAATCCGGCCAGTTCATGACCCGGTACTTGGCTCTGGGGATATGGTGGCGACGCGATGCGTGGAACTTGAAAGGCATGACAAACTCTCAAAGACGGAAGCGGAGCCAGGTATACTAATCCTCAGGTCCATGCACCAAAGCCCAACGACAACCCAAAGCCCTTCACCTGGACCGCCGATCCAGGCAAAATCATCGCCGCCGTCAAACGAGGGCATCAAGTGTTAGATTCGATCCGCTAGGGCAACCTTGGTCGGTCGCTTTGCCTTGGTTGCCATTTCGCTCTCGGGTGTGTTGTTCGTGTTTTCCAAGTTTGCGCCGAATCAATCTGCGCTCTTCTGGTCAATGCTATCTGATCGTCTGTTTAAAGCAATTTTGGTCGGCTCATTGTCAACTGTCCTCGTCTTGGCATTCGGGTACGTGGTTTCCGGTGCGAAGAATGAAAACGTACGGCGAGCGCTACGACCCATATTTTTAGAGAAATGGGCATCTCGTACGAACCGGCGGCGCTTGGCACTTGCACTCAAGGCGTACTTTGATGAATCCTACGATCAGTTGGTCAGCGACGTGGATGAAATGCCGCTCCAAGTTGACCAAGCGATCGCCGACGGTGTTGTGGAGTGGCTCAAAACCACTCTGACTCATATCGGCAAGCGGAACAAGAACTAGCCGAATTGCAGCAGGTGATCGTGGGGCGATGTGAGTTGTTTGATGAGTTCATCAGCCTTGTCAACCAGCACCTTAACGAGATTCCAAGGAGTTGCGTGACACCGCAGACGAAATCAAAAGAAACGCGATTGAAGAGCACATGTCCAGAATCCGAAGCGCGGCTAGCTCCGTTGAAGATGTGAAGTCGGATGTTGAACGAATAGCCAAGATGGCGATGCGGTCTCATTGATCTCCCGCACGAGGGGCAGTTTCAACAGGGCCAACCGCAACAACAAGAAGCGGACAAATGATGTGCTACCAAAACCGGCCAAACCCACTTGCTAGCGACACACTGAGTCAGCACATGTATGCCGGCCATGAGCTGGGGAAATCAAGATAGCGGCAGCGGTTCGAGGTGCCCTTCCCGTATCGGGGAGCGGAAATGGTCCTCGATCCAGCCCGCCACGGCCGAGGCGTCGACCAGAAGGGCAAGTTGACCAGTGCCGCCTCGGTGAAGTTGGCGTAGGCGGTGGGGCGCATTGACATTAGCGGACCGAGAGCGCATGTAACTCATGTAGATCGTCTTCTGGCCCCGCGACGCAACGAGCTCGCGCCGGATCAGACCCTGAAACAAGCAACCCCACCCGGGCCGGCCGCTCCTGCGGCCGGCGTGTGCGCACGAAACCAGCCGTCCCGACAAGACGGACCGCGCCGGGCGATCAAGGAACAATGTGACCAACCAAAGGTTTTCCGAACTCGGCCTGGCCGAGACCCTGCAACGTGCGCTGGCCGAGCGCGAACACACGACCCCGACGCCGATCCAGGCGCGGGCCATCCCGGAGGTTATGGCCGGGCGGGACGTTCTCGCCATCGCCCAGACCGGCACCGGCAAGACGGCGGCCTTCGCGTTGCCGATCCTGCAACGGCTCGCCGGCACGAATAGCGGCGGTCGCGGTCGCGCACCGCGCGCCCTCGTCCTCGCGCCGACGCGGGAACTGGCGATCCAGATCGCCAACGAGTTCTCCGCCTATGGCACCCATCTGCAGCTGCGGCTTGCGGTCATCTACGGCGGCGTCGGCCAGAGGCCCCAAGTCGATACGCTGGCGCGTGGCGTCGACATCCTCGTCGCCACGCCCGGGCGCCTGCTGGACCTGATGGGACAGCGCCGCGTCGACCTCCACCGGGTCGAGCATCTCGTCCTCGACGAGGCGGACCGCATGCTCGACATGGGCTTCGTTCGCGACGTGCGCCGCATCCTCGTGGCCCTGCCGACGCCGCGGCAGTCGTTGCTGTTCTCCGCCACCATGCCGCGCGATGTGGCGCGTCTGGCGGGCGACTTCCTGCGCGATCCCGTTCGGGTCGCGGAGATGCCGCAGGCGACGCCGGTGGAGCGGATCCGCCAAAGCGTCTTCCACGTCTCGTCCTGGGACAAGCAGCGCCTGCTGGCCGAGATTCTGGATGACCCCGCGCTCTCGCGGGTGCTGGTCTTCGCCCGCACCAAGCATCGCGCCAACCGGGTGGCGACCCAGCTGGCGAAGGGCGGTGTCGCCGCCGAGGCGATGCACGGCAACAAGTCCCAGGGCGCCCGGCAGCGGGCCCTCGAACGTTTCCGGCGGGGCGAGGCCCGCGTTCTGGTCGCGACCGACATTGCGGCGCGCGGCATCGACATCGACGATATCAGCCACGTCATCAACTTCGAGCTGCCGAACGTTCCGGAAAGCTACGTCCACCGTATCGGGCGCACGGCGCGGGCCGGAGCCGACGGCATCGCCTATTCGTTCTGCGATGCGGGCGAGCGGGACTCGCTCGGCCAGATCGAGTCTCTGATCCGGCAACGGCTGACCGTGATCGGAGACGGCCCCGCCCCGGCACCCTTTCGCCCCGCGCGCGGTCGCCCGCGGCGGAAGATTGCCGGAAAAGGTCGCAAGCGCGGAACCCCGAGCCTCGCCGAGGCAAGGCTGGTCCACTAACCAGAGTGTTGTTCGGCGCGGGAGATTGAGCCTTCATAGTAAAACGGGTTCAATAAGTCTTTCCTATCCGGTTTACACCCACACCCACTAGGGCTAGAATGGGCGCAACCCGGATATAGGGGAGCGCGCCATGGATGTTCTCGACCGCGCCGATCTCCCATTCCCGCATTCGCTACCCGAGTTCCAGCGACTTTTCCCCGATGATGCGGCCTGCGCCGCCTACCTGGAGAAAGCCCACTGGGGAGACGGCTTTGCCTGCCCGCACTGCGGCACGGCGGGAGAGCCGTTCCACTTTGAAAACCGCCCTGGCGTCCTGCGCTGCCGCAAGTGCCGCCAGAACACCGGGCTGACGGTGGGAACAGTGATGGAGCGTAGCCACACTCGGTTGTGTCTCGAAAGTGGTGGAAATTGGTTTTGGCGCCTCTCCGAGCGGGTTGAGTTTTGCGGCGGTCAGGCTGCGCGGTCAAGGGTTTCGTCGGCGATTAGCTGATCGAGGGTTTCCCATCCATCGACTTTGCGCATCTGGATTTGGCCGGAAGCGAGGAGTGCCCAGAGGAGCATCGGCACTGTTTCGGGACACGGCAGCACGGTCTGTGTTTTGATCCGGCGCTTGAACTCCTCGTTGAGACGCTCAATGGCGTTGGTCGTTCGGGCTGATTTCCATTGGCTCTTGGACAGGCGCGTGAAGGTAAAGAGCTTGTCGCCCGCTTCTGCGAGGCTGTCCGCGACGGCCCTGCATTTCAGCCGCCACTTGCGGACAAACGCCTTGCGGCGGGTTTCCACCTCGGAGGCAGTGTCGGCATAGATCATATCGCGGTAATCTTCGCTCAGCTCGTCATGCATGTGTTTGGGAGCATGACCCAGAAGGTTGCGGTGCTTGTGCACGGTGCAGCGTTGAACGGGAAGGTCATCGCCCCAAAGCGCCGACAGAGCCGCCTCCAGTCCCGGCGCGCCATCGACGATGACAAACCCGGGCCGTTTCAGTCCACGCGCATCAAGGTCGTCGAGGAACTGGCGCCACGCCGCCTGGCTTTCTCCGCCCATATTCCCGATCGAAAGCAAGACCTTCTGGCCATCCCGGCGCACCCCTATAGCCGCGAGAACCGAGATGTTGGTGGCCTTGCGGTCCAGTCGGGTCTTGATCACAGTGCCGTCAAGGATCAGCCGAACGATATCCTCATCCGCGAGGCCACGGCTGCACCAGGCGTCCCAATCGACCTTCACCTTGCGCCACGCCCGGCTCACAACGTCCTTGCTCACAGCACCCCGGAAGAGCCCGAACAGCGCGCGTTTCACCCGCCGCGTGTTGGTTCCGGACAGATACACCGAAGCGATCAGCGCCTCGGCCTTTCTGGTCAGCCGCTGGTAGCGCGGCAGCGCCCGCGAACGCCATTCCGACGCCCGACCGTCTTCCTCAACGATCCGCGCACGCGGCACGCTCACCCTCTCGGTCCCGAATGTCCCCGTCAGTTGCCGCTCCCGGTGCCCGTTCCGATACCCTTGCCGAAGCGCGTCCTCTCGACCGTATCGGCAGCGCCCGAGAAACTGCGCAAGTTCCTCCTCAAAAACGGCCTCGATCGTGGATCTGATGTTCTCCCGCAGCCGGTCCTCGAGCGGATCATAGCCGGCGTCATTGGCCAGTAGCGAAAGCGCGGAAGTCTCGGTAGTGTTCTTCATGGCGTGATCTCCTTGGCGGTGCTAGCCGCCGATTGGGTGGTTGTCTTGTCACCCGGAGATTACGCCATCCTCAAATTTCCACCACTTTCGAGACACAGCCGCCACACTCCGCTGAACGTCTGGTTCTGGGCCGCTTATCTGGTCGCCAGTCAGACGCCCGGCATGTCCGCCGTGCAGTTTCAGCGGCAACTTGGTCTTTCGCGCTACGAGACGGCCTTTCAAATTCTCCACAAGCTCCGCTCGGGCATGGTGCGGCCCAACCAAGACAGGATCGGTGGACAGCCCAAGAACCATGTTGAGGTGGACGAAACCTGGGTTGGCGGGCGAACGCGTGGGGAAGGCCGTGGTGTTCACCACAAGGTTCCCGTCTCCTGTGCCATCGAGGTGCGTCATCGAAAGCCGGGCACCAAGCTCGACAACCGGAAAGACGGACGCTATGCCGGACGCGTTCGGCTCGCCGTCGTGCTCGACCGTAGCGCCGAGTCGCTCTGTGGGTTCGTCGAGAGCACCGTCGCGCCGCGATCGCTGATCGTTACTGACGATTGGAGCGGCTATGCTGGCCTCGGTAAGCGCGGCTATGAGCACTTCGCTGTTGCCGAGTGTGGTGATCCAGAGGTTGCCGAGCAATACCTGCCGATCATCCATCTGGTTTTCGCCAACCTGAAGACGTGGCTGATCGGTATCCACCACGGCGTTAGCCACCAGCACCTACAAGCCTACCTCAACGAGTTCACCTTCCGCTTCAACAGGCGGTTCTACCCGTTCAACGCCTTCCGCTCATTGCTCGGCATCGCGGGCGACACCTCTGCTCCAACCTATGCCGAGCTTTACTCGGGAGAGTGGCGGCACCCTACATGTAGCGGTCATGGGCGTTAACCGGATAGGCAAGCAATAAGTTGGCGTCCTGATCAGCGTCGAACCCTCGCGCCGAACAACATCCGGAAAGCGCGCGATCCAGTCGTCCTCGTCGAGGGCAGTCGGGGCGCTCCCGAAAGCACCTTCGAGGGGACGTTCGCGCCTGATCGTGGTCCTGCCCAGAAGTAAGGTTCGCGGTCCGCTCCCGGTGTCGGTCCGCGACCTTCGTGACATCCTGATTGTTTGCGGATGCCATTTCCTCCTCAGCGTTACTCGGACAGTTGCGGGCAGCGCCTTGCCCTCGCGCGCTTGGTCGGGCAGGCCGGCGAGCTCCTGTTCGGCCTCCGCGAACAGGCCGCCGAGCGCCTCCTTCAGCCTGCCCTGCGCCGCATCGAACGCTGGCGTCTGGCGCTCAAGGCCGGGGTCGTAATGCTCCAGACGCGCCTCGTTCAGGCGGTAGAGCACCGCGATCTGCTCGATCCATCCCTGGCAGCGGATGCGGAGCGGGCGGCAGGCCTCGCGGCGACGGACGTGGCGCGGGCGGATCAGATGCAGATTGAGATCAAGCTTGCCCTCGATATGGTCGTCGGCGGGGCTTGGAAATCCGGCGGCAACCGATGGGGTGGACGCCCCTCCCGACGGCATCGCGATGTGCCAGGTTGGCGGTGTTGTTAACGCCAAGCGAGGAAGGGGGCGTCCATGGAACAGGTTCACATGATCGGGATCGATCTGGCGAAGAACAGCTTTCAGCTGCACGGTGCGCGGGCGGATGGGTCGGTTGCGTTCCGCAAGAAGCTGAGCCGGGCGAAGCTGTTGGACTTTGTGGCTGCGCAGCCACGCTGCACGGTGGCGATGGAGGCGTGCGGCGGCGCGCACCATTGGGGCCGGGAGATCGGCAGTCTCGGCCATGCGGTGCGACTGGTCCCACCGATCTACGTCAAAGCGTACGTCAAGCGGCAAAAGAACGACGCGTCGGATGCGGAGGCGATCTGCGAGGCGTCGTCGCGGCCGACCATGCGCTTTGTGGCTGTGAAGACGGAGGAACAGCAGGCTCGGGGCATGCTGTTCCGGACGCGCGATCTTCTGGTGCGCCAGCGCACCCAGACGATTAATGCGCTGCGCGGCCATCTGGCGGAGTTCGGTGTCATTGCCCCGCAGGGGCCGGCTCATGTCGGCCGGCTGGCCTCGGCGCTTGGGGGACCGGCTTCGAGGTTGCCGGAAGCGGTCCGCGAGCTGGCCGGCCTTCTGCTTGAGCAGATCGCCGGCCTCGATGCGAAGATTGCGGGCCTGGAGAGGGAGGTCCACGTGAGAGCACGGCAGGATGAGGAGGCGAGGCGCCTGATGAGCGTGCCGGGGATCGGGCCGATCAGCGCGATGGCAATCCAGGCCTTCGCACCGCCGATGGAGAGTTTCCGGCGCGGCCGCGACTTCTCCGCTTGGCTCGGCCTCGTGCCGCGTCAGCACACGACCGGCGGCAAGCCGAAGCTGGGCAAGATATCGAAGATGGGCCAGCGCGATCTGAGACGGCTGCTGATCACAGGCGCGATGACTGTGGTCCGCTGGGCGGTTCGGCGCGGCGTGACGACGGACCCCTGGCTGGCCGGGATGCTGGCGCGCAAGCCGAGGATGCTCGTCGCGGTGGCGCTGGCCAACAGGATGGCGCGCATCGTCTGGGCGCTACTGACGAAGAAGGAGAGCTACCGGGCTCCCGCCACCGCCTGAGAGAACGGCGAAGTGCGGGAAGCCGTCGGGGATGTGGGCAGGACGGAGGACAGGTAAGGGCAAAGGTCAACGAGACCGGGTTGGGAAAACCAGCATCCGAACGGAGAGCTTTCAAGCTCGCGTAACCGATTTGGACCCAATCCGCGTATCTCCATACGGGCCCGCGGCGTGTCATCTGCCGCATAGAGAGGCCGGACACACGACAGCACCTGACCGCATGCACCGAGCCGACCAAAAACTGCTTGCATCAACGGGGGCGTCCACACACGTTCGTTCAAACCGTGGACGTCCGAATGGGGGGAGGCAGGGAATGAGCGCTGTTTCAACAAACGAGGCGGCTGTGATCGCCCACTTCTCCCGCGGGCCGGCCGATTCCACAGCTTCGCCGAACAGATACATCCGGCGGGTACCCTGGAGCCGTAGAGCGGCAGGGCGAGTTCGGTGGGCTGATCTGTGAAACGCTGCAAGGAGGCGACCCTCAGTGTTTATACGAACATAAAATGAACCTTGCTTATCCGGTTTACACCCACACCCACTAGGGCTAGAATGGGCGCAACCCGGATATAGGGGAGCGCGCCATGGATGTTCTCGACCGCGCCGATCTCCCATTCCCGCATTCGCTACCCGAGTTCCAGCGACTTTTCCCCGATGATGCGGCCTGCGCCGCCTACCTGGAGAAAGCCCGCTGGGGAGACGGCTTTGCCTGCCCGCACTGCGGCACGGCGGGAGAGCCGTTCCACTTTGAAAACCGCCCTGGCGTCCTGCGCTGCCGCAAGTGCCGCCAAGAACACCGGGCTGACGGTGGGAACAGTGATGGAGCGTAGCCACACTCCGCTGAACGTCTGGTTCTGGGCCGCTTATCTGGTCGCCAGTCAGACGCCCGGCATGTCCGGGCTGTGTCTCGAAAGTGGTGGAAATTTGAGGATGGCGTAATCTCCGGGTGACAAGACAACCACCCAATCGGCGGCTAGCACCGCCAAGGAGATCACGCCATGAAGAACACTACCGAGACTTCCGCGCTTTCGCTACTGGCCAATGACGCCGGCTATGATCCGATCGAGGACCGGCTGCGGGAGAACATCAGATCCACGATCGAGGCCGTTTTTGAGGAGGAACTTGCGCAGTTTCTCGGGCGCTGCCGATACGGTCGAGAGGACGCGCTTCGGCAAGGGTATCGGAACGGGCACCGGGAGCGGCAACTGACGGGGACATTCGGGACCGAGAGGGTGAGCGTGCCGCGTGCGCGGATCGTTGAGGAAGACGGTCGGGCGTCGGAATGGCGTTCGCGGGCGCTGCCGCGCTACCAGCGGCTGACCAGAAAGGCCGAGGCGCTGATCGCTTCGGTGTATCTGTCCGGAACCAACACGCGGCGGGTGAAACGCGCGCTGTTCGGGCTCTTCCGGGGTGCTGTGAGCAAGGACGTTGTGAGCCGGGCGTGGCGCAAGGTGAAGGTCGATTGGGACGCCTGGTGCAGCCGTGGCCTCGCGGATGAGGATATCGTTCGGCTGATCCTTGACGGCACTGTGATCAAGACCCGACTGGACCGCAAGGCCACCAACATCTCGGTTCTCGCGGCTATAGGGGTGCGCCGGGATGGCCAGAAGGTCTTGCTTTCGATCGGGAATATGGGCGGAGAAAGCCAGGCGGCGTGGCGCCAGTTCCTCGACGACCTTGATGCGCGTGGACTGAAACGGCCCGGGTTTGTCATCGTCGATGGCGCGCCGGGACTGGAGGCGGCTCTGTCGGCGCTTTGGGGCGATGACCTTCCCGTTCAACGCTGCACCGTGCACAAGCACCGCAACCTTCTGGGTCATGCTCCCAAACACATGCATGACGAGCTGAGCGAAGATTACCGCGATATGATCTATGCTGACACTGCCTCCGAGGTGGAAACCCGCCGCAAGGCGTTTGTCCGCAAGTGGCGGCTGAAATGCAGGGCCGTCGCGGACAGCCTCGCAGAAGCGGGCGACAAGCTCTTTACCTTCACGCGCCTGTCCAAGAGCCAATGGAAATCAGCCCGAACGACCAACGCCATTGAGCGTCTCAACGAGGAGTTCAAGCGCCGGATCAAAACACAGACCGTGCTGCCGTGTCCCGAAACAGTGCCGATGCTCCTCTGGGCACTCCTCGCTTCCGGCCAAATCCAGATGCGCAAAGTCAATGGATGGGAAACCCTCGATCAGCTAATCGCCGACGAAACCCTTGACCGCGCAGCCTGACCGCCGCAAAACTCAACCCGCTCGGAGAGGCGCCAAAACCAATTTCCACCACTTTCGAGACACAACCCATGTCCGCCGTGCAGTTTCAGCGGCAACTTGGTCTTTCGCGCTACGAGACGGCCTTTCAAATTCTCCACAAGCTCCGCTCGGGCATGGTGCGGCCCAACCAAGACAGGATCGGTGGACAGCCCAAGAACCATGTTGAGGTGGACGAAACCTGGGTTGGCGGGCGAACGCGTGGGGAAGGCCGTGGTGTTCACCACAAGGTTCCCGTCTCCTGTGCCATCGAGGTGCGTCATCGAAAGCCGGGCACCAAGCTCGACAACCGGAAAGACGGACGCTATGCCGGACGCGTTCGGCTCGCCGTCGTGCTCGACCGTAGCGCCGAGTCGCTCTGTGGGTTCGTCGAGAGCACCGTCGCGCCGCGATCGCTGATCGTTACTGACGATTGGAGCGGCTATGCTGGCCTCGGGAAGCGCGGCTATGAGCACTTCGCTGTTGCCGAGTGTGGTGATCCAGAGGTTGCCGAGCAATACCTGCCGATCATCCATCTGGTTTTCGCCAACCTGAAGACGTGGCTGATCGGTATCCACCACGGCGTTAGCCACCAGCACCTACAAGCCTACCTCAACGAGTTCACCTTCCGCTTCAACAGGCGGTTCTACCCGTTCAACGCCTTCCGCTCATTGCTCGGCATCGCGGGCGACACCTCTGCTCCAACCTATGCCGAGCTTTACTCGGGAGAGTGGCGGCACCCTACATGTAGCGGTCATGGGCGTTAACCGGATAGGCAAGAAATGAACATACAACACTGGTTGTCAAGATCGTGCGGCGTGTTGAGGGCTGTCCCGATCCGAACGTTCCTTCCACCAGGCACCGCATCGGCCGTTTGCCGTTCGGTTGAGAGCCTCCAGATTAGAATCCGGCACTCAAAATGGCGTCTCTCGCCGCGTTCGATGCCGTGAGGGCGCGCCATTGCTCATGAGGTCGAGGAGAGAGGGCGCCGGCCCAGTCAACCGCGCGGCTTACTGCAGGCGCATTCTCAGGCCCTTGGACTTCTTGCGGGTCTGGCGTTTTTTCTCCTCGTGCTTCTCGTTCTTTTTGAACTCGCGCTCGCGATAGTCGTCGAACGCCTTCTGTGCCGCTATGCGCTCGTCCCCCGTTGCGTTGTACGCGGCCGATTGAAGCCGGCGGAACTCGTGGGCCTTGCTTTGGGCTTCGCGCCTGCGCTCCTCGTCCGTTTGCGGCGAGGAGGGCCGTTGTTGGGTCTCTTCATGTATGTCGCGGGCGTCGTGGCGGCGGTCTTCCCCGGACGTGGTGTAGTGTTTGGACTCGCGCTCTCGATAATCGTCGAACGCCTTCCGTGCTGCTTTGCGCTCGTCCCCCGATGCGTGGTAGGCGGCCGACTGAAGCCGACGGAACTCGTGGACCTTGCTTTGGGTTTTGCGGGCGCTCTCTTCGGGCGTTTGCGCCGGGGAAGGCCGCTCCCGGGTTACTGTTACAGCGTTCTCGCGGATGGTGGCGCTGTCCCGCCGGATCGCCTCGCGAAGGTCGGAGAGTGCCCATTTCAGGCGTGTATCGCCGATCAGGATGTGATCGAGATGCACACCGTAGGCCTCTTTATCGGAGAGGATAGCCTCACCCGCCGCCACCAGGCGGTCCGCTTCCTGTCTCCAATCCGGATGATCCGGTACCTCGGCGATCGGAATATCGAGGCTCTCCGCCGCGCTTTGAAGGGCGGCGTGATTGCCCATGTGCCGTTCGGCCGCGTCAAGATAGTCCGCGACGAAATTGCGCGCCGAGAGATCCCGTTGGTGATTTTCGCGCGCCCGGATCATGGGCACCCGTGTCTCGGCCGGGATATCCCGGTTATCCGCGAGCGCCTGCATGCGCGGCATCATGTCCGCATACCCTTTGGCGTAGAATATAGGCTCCCCGATTTGTTGAACCCTTTCGATCAGGCTGTTCCAATCCCGCCGCAAGGCTTCGTAGGGCTCCAGCCAGTCGGGCTTTGCGGTTTCCGCGTCTGTTGCGGGCGCCCCCGCATCGGCCGTCGTCGCGGCAGGACTGCGGGATGGCGCTGTCGTCGCGGTCCGCTCCACCGTTTCGGCACGCCCGTCCAGCGCGGTATGATCGTCCTCCAGAGGAAGCTCGCCTTGCCGCAACGCCGGCCCAGGTTGCTGTTCCGGCCCCTGTTCAGCCTCCCGCTTGATCCGATGCACGTAGCGCATCGTGGCCGCGCGCCGGTGGCGTCGCGCCCGTGTATGGAGTTCCTCGAAGGCGTCGAGATCCTTGCGCCCGATGCCGCCGCGTTCTGCCAGCAGGGAGGCGAAGTCGTCCGGCCGGGCGCGGAAGGTCTCGGCCTGTTTAAGCAGTGCCGAGTGACGGGTGAGCGTCTCCTGGTAAGCAGGCCCAAGCGCCACGGTATCGCCTTGCGTGCGGGTGCGCTCGCGCAAATCGTCGTATGCCGCCAGAACTTGCCTGTGGCCAGCGGCGAAGGTGGAGACCGCCTGGGCATGACGCCAGCCGAAGGCGGTGCGCCGGACATCCCGCGCGATGCGGACCAGCGTGTTATCGTTCGCCGCCGGACGGGGTTCCAGAGGTTCTCCCTGAGTTTCTCGAATTGACAGGGAATTGTTCTCCCGGACATTCTCTCGGCTGTCTTGCCATATGCCATCGGCCATGTAGTCGAGCGCCGCCTCCTTGGGCTGAGACCGTGACCTGCGGTCGGCCAGATAGGCCCGGATCTCGGTGTCCGTTACCGCCACTTCGCGGTCGTTGTCCGCTCGCCTGTCGGCGATATCGAGAACGAGCGGTGCTCGGTTAACGTAGATGTCGAGCCCCTCGCGATGGCGTGTCGCCGCGGGATAGATGGTTTCACGAGCGGGCCTTGCATCCGCTAGCAGGAACGTCCGGTCCACGGTCAACCCCTGGGCGGATGTAATAGTGAGGGCATAGCCGTGATCGAGACGGATATTGCCGTACCAGTCGCGGATCTCGTCGTGATGGAACGATACGGCCCGCCCATCCTCGGTGCGGGCCGATATCAGGACACTTGGCTCCTTACCGGCTTCGCCTCTCTGGACCTTGAAGTCGTCGACCGTGACCACGGTGCCGTTGAACAGCTGCTTCTCCCAGTGGGTGGCGCCGATACGCAAGCAATCGCCGCGCGCGATTTCCAGCGGCGAGGTTGTTCGCTCGTCTTCCGTGCCCCGGCTTACGATCACCGTCACTCGGTCCGTATCGGGCCGTTCCCCATCCGTTAGCGCGGCGAACCGGCGCTCCCGCATCAGGTGGGACAGTGCCCGCACTTCGGCCCGTGTGCGCGCCAGCACCACGCTGGATTTGTCGGGATGTTCTGAGGGGTGACACGTGATATCTGCGGTCCGCTAAGCAGCGTCGGAAAACCAGCATCCGGAATCGCACCAATTCCGTTGGTCAACATAGCTAGGCGGATCCCGATCAGCACGGCCGCCCTCTATTTCAAGACAGCCGGGAGGGAAGTATGAAGTTTCTTGCTCTGATTGCGGCTTTCGTAGCATGGACTTGCACAGCCCATGCCCAGACCATCGGGGAGTTCGTGGCCCTGAGTTCCGCACCGGTATACTTCTCGGGGTTCATTCAAGGACACCAGAGCACGGCGCGGGATGTCTACAAGGTCGACACCGTCGTATGCGTCGATGAGCCGGTGGATCCAAAGAAAATCCAGCGGGACATCAAGGCCTACATATCGCGGCACCCGCATGTGGCTGAGCAACAGGCGTCCAACAAGGCCTTCATGCTCCTGCTGTCGAATGTCTACCCGTGTGAGGAATAGGCGCTGGGTGGGTATTGTCAAGTTAAATGATTGTAGGCTGTTTTCGGCATTTCTCCATAAGGCTAAGCCGTTGAAATTGCGTAGAGCAGCCATCAACAATTTACCAAATTTCGGAGTGAATCCAGTTAACTTGACAAAGCCGTCCAGAGGTCGATGATGTCCACCATCGTTTAGTGGACACTACGAAACTGACTGAGGCACGGGTGGTTCCATAAATGCGTCGCAAGGGTAGCAGGGCGTGGGAATCATTTTTTGCCACGATGTCGAACCCAAGCAGGATGACTTGCGGGATTGCGCCTCGGCATAGCCGCTGCAGAAATTGAAACCGGAATTCGACGCACTCCAATTACAACTCCATATTGACGGACAACACAGTCCATGTAGTGGGTACCTCTATAGGCGGAACGTTCGGAGGCAGTGAGCATAATTCCCGCCTTGTGGCCAAGATCGTTGATTGCCTCAGCCTCATCGCCTTCGTTTCTGACCATCCATTTGATTGTTGAGTTAGCGGGGAGCAACGCGGAATTGGCAATTCGAAAACTAATCTCGAAATTCTTTGGAATCGGGCCTATTTTGTTCCTGCCTTTCCAGTATTGGTGCGCATTTTCTTTTACAACCGCATGAACGTCCACCTCAGGTATGAATGCCGGCACGGGAAGTTGCGCGGAACCTATAACGACTTCTTGAAGACCTTCTTCGTCGGGCATTGGAAAGAAGTGTTCGAACACGTCGCTCCACTTATCAGCTGCCGATAAGGTGTCCTCGTATTTCGACGCTGCGAGTGCTGTATCGGGAATGTTTTCAACTTTTCCAGAAATCCATCGAATGCTTCGTCGCTGAGTCGCTCTGCAAGGCCCAGCGGGTCGCGGGCATCGCCCTGGGCTATGAAAACATCAACGATCACGACGCCTTGCGCCACGATCCGGCGTGCAAGCTCCTCGCCGATTGCGGCGGCGAGCCGACGCCGGCCACCGGTAAAGGCCCGCCGGCGTTGGCCGGCAAATCGACGCTGAACCGCATCGAGCACGCCTGGGACACCGGCGATCGCCGGTACCATCAGATCTCTGCCAACCTCAAGAAACTCTCCAACCTGTTCGGCACCCTGTTTCTCGACGCCCACCAGACGCCGCCCGCGCGCATCACCCTCGATGTCGACGCCACCGACGTGGAGACCCATGGGCGCCAGGAGAACGCCTTCTTCCACGGCTATTACGAACACCGCTGCTTCCTGCCGCTCTACGTCTTCTGCGGCCGCCATCTCCTGCTCGCCCAGCTCCGACCCGCCAACATCGAGGGCGCCAGGGGCGCGCGCAACCAGATCCGCCGCATCGTCCGGATGATCGGCGAACGATGGCCCAACGTCGACATCCTGCTGCGCGGCGACAATGGCTTCGCGCGAGAGGACCTGATGCGCGGGTGCGAGGGTGTCAATCAGCGTTCAAAATTGGGTCTGACTCAATCTCGATGATGGTGGCTTCGGACAGCACGACGAGGCGGATTCTGAGCACATCCAGATCGGCACATCCCAAAAGTCTGGCGCTGGAAGGCCCTCAGATTGTCGATCTGGCCTCCGTTCGCCGGCATCTGGCGTCCATAAACCGCTGACATCATCGAGACGGCGACAGACCCCAAAATTGATGGAGTGGACGCCTCCTCCCGACGGCATCGCAGTGTGCCAAGGTGGTGGCGTGACCAACCCCCGGAGGAGGAGGCGTCCATGGAACAGGTTAACATCATCGGGATCGATCTGGCGAAGCGCAGCTTTCAACTTCACGGTGCTCGGGCGGACGGTTCGGTCGCGTTCCGCAGGAAGGTGAGCCGGGAGAGGCTGCTGTACATTCTCGGCGCGCAGCAGCGATGCGTGGTGGCGATGGAGGCCTGTGCGAGCGCCCACTACTGGGGCCGGGAGATTTTGAAGCTCGGCCACGAAGTGAGGTTGGTCCCACCGATCTACGTGAAGCCGTTCGTGAAGCGGCAGAAGAACGACGCGGCGGACGCGGAGGCGATCTGCGAGGCGGCGCAGCGCCCGACCATGCGCTTCGTGGCGGTGAAGGGGGAAGAGCAACAGGCAAGAGCGATGCTGTTCCACACGCGCGATCTTCTGGTGCGCCAGCGCACGCAGACGATCAACGCGCTACGTGGCCACCTGGCAGAGTTCGGCGTCATCGCGCCGCAGGGACCGGCTCATGTCGGTCGGCTGGCATCGGCACTCGAGGATCCGGGTTCGGGACTACCGGGAGCGGTCCGCGCGCTGGGTGGCGTTCTGCTCGGTCAGATCGCTGACCTCGATGCGAAGATCGGCGGATTGGAAAAGGAGCTCCGCGCCTGCGCGCGTCAGGACGAGCAGGCGGCACGGCTCATGACCATCCCAGGGATCGGGCCGATCAACGCGATGGCGCTTCAGGCCTTCGCGCCGCCGATGGAGAGCTTTCGGCGCGGCCGCGACTTCTCTGCCTGGCTGGGCCTCGTGCCGCGACAGCACACGACCGGCGGCAAGCCACGGCTGGGCAGGATATCGAAGATGGGCCAACGCGATCTGAGGCGCCTCTTGATCATCGGCGCCATGGCTGTCGTCAGCTCGGCGGTTCGTCGCGGCGAAACGAACGACCCCTGGCTGGCCAGGATGCTGGCGCGCAAGCCGCGAATGCTTGTCGCGGTGGCGCTGGCCAACAAGATGGCGCGCATCGTCTGGGCGCTCATGACACGCAAGGAGACCTACCGAGGTTTCGCGCCGGCTGCTGCCTGACACGGCGGCAGCCTCGCGGAATGACGTCGGGGGTGTGAGCAGGTCGGAGGACGAGTAAGGGCAAACGGTCAATCGAGACGGGATCGGGAAAACCAGCGGTGGGTCAAGGGGCTTTCAAGCCCGCAAAATTGATCTTGGACCCGGTCTGCACATCTCCATAGGGGCCTGCGGCGTCAAACCAGCCGCATCATGAGGCCGGACAGATGACCGCACCTGACCACATGCCCCAAGACGTTCAAAGAAATGCTTGCATCAACGGAGGCGTCCACAGATGACCCCTTCAGGAGGCTGGATGGAGGTTATCCTGGTAGTCCACAGGGGGGGGTGCCTGTTGACCCACCGGGTCAACCGGGCCGCAGGCTCGGTCGGCGCCGGATTACGAGCGGTGCTTGAAGCGCCAGCTTTCGTTGCCGGTTTCGACGATCTCGCAATGATGGGTCAGGCGGTCGAGCAGCGCCGTGGTCATCTTGGGGTCGCCAAAGACGGAGGGCCATTCGCCGAAGACGAGGTTGGAGGTGACGATGATCGAGGTGCGCTCGTAGAGCCGGCTCATCAGGTGGAACAGCAGCTGGCCGCCGGCCTGGGCGAAGGGCAGGTAGCCGAGTTCGTCGAGCAGGATGAGAAGTCGCGCCGGGTGTGCTACATCGGCGGTGCGACCCTGACGGCCGGACCGGAGTTCGGCCTCGAGGAGGTTGACCAGCTCGACGAAGTTGTGGCAGCGGCCGCGGGCGCCGTTTCGGATGCAGGCGCGCATGATGGCGACGGCGAGATGGGTCTTGCCGGTGCCGGTGCCGCTGACCAGCACGAGGTTGCGCTTGCCTTCGAGGAATCCGCCGGCCGCCAGGTTGCGGATCAGGGGTTCGTTGACCGGGGAGGCGGAGAAGTCGAGGTCGGCCAGTTCCTTGGCCATCGGCAGCTTGTCGCTCATCATCTGGTATTTGATCGAGCGCGCCGTCTTGTCGGCGATCTCGGCCTGCAGCAGTGCGCCGACGATCCGGTGCACCGGATGACGGCGCTTGATCCCGTCGGCGAGGATGTCGTCATAGGCGGCGCGCATGCCTGCGAGCTTCAGCGCGGTCATCATCGCCAGCACTTCATGACGCTCCATGGTCGGCCTCCCTCAGGCGGTCGTAGCGGCGGCAGTCGACCGTCGGCAAGTGGCGGAGCTGCAGGCCTTCCGGGGTCGGGATCGCCGCCGCCGGCGCCGGCTGGCGCTGCCGGGCGAGGATGTTGAGCACGACATCGGCGCTGCAGGCGCCATGGGCGAGGGCTTCGGCGCAAGCCGCCTCGACCGCCTCCAGGCCGTCCTCCTGCACCGCCGTGAACACCTTGACGATCTGCCGGTCGCCGTCGTCGCGGTCCGACAGCCGGGCCCGCATGCGGCCGAGCGCACCGGGCAGCTGCCAGTCCTTGAAGGGCGCGCCGTTCCTCAGCGCGCCGGGATTTCGCGCCAGGATCGGCACATAGTGCGAGGGATCGTAGGCGATCTCGCCGCGCGCGAAGCGCCGGGGGTGCTCGGCGACGGTCTCGCCGTCCTGGCGGATGACGATCCTCTCGGCATAGGCCCGCACGTCGACCGGCCGTCCGACGGTGCACGCCGCGACGCTGTACTGGTTGTTGTCGAAGCGCACCAGGAAGGCCTTCGAGACCGCCGCCTCGACCGCATGGAAACCGTCGAACGGCCCCCTCGATACGCCATCAGGAAAGGCTGTTCTTCCTCGAACACCTGCCACACCGTCTTGCCCTTGATCGTCGGATGCGGCCGCTTCTTGGCATCCTCGATGCACCAATCCATCAGGCACGCGTTGAACTCGGCGTAGGAGCGGCCCCGCGGCCGGGGCACGAACAGGCGGCCGCGGACGTCACCCACTTGCTTCTCGACCTGGCCCTTCTCCCATGCCGCCACCGGGGTGCACGCCCCCGGCTCCCCCAGATGGTGCGAACACATCTCCTGGAAGCGGCGGTTGTAGGCACGCTCCTTGCCGACGAACACCGTGCTCACCGCCGTCTTCATGTTGTCGTAGATGCCCCCGCCGGCAGACCCCGCCGAAGAAGCGGAAGGCACGCTCGTGCGCCTCGAACACCATCTCCTGGCTCTCGCGCGGGAAGAGCTGAACCAGCTGCATGCGGCTGTAGCAGAGCCGCATGTGCGCCGCCTTGACCGTGCTCGTCGTGCCCGACAGGATCGCGTATTCCTGGCTCCAGTCGAACTGGTAGGCCTCGCCGGGATCGAAGCTCAGCGGCATATAGGCCTACGCCGCCGGCGGCGCCACGCCCCGGCATAGCGGCGCACCGCGTCGTAACCGCCGGCGTAGCCCAGCGACGCCAGATCCTCGTAGATCTGCATCATCGACAGACGATCCCGGCGCGGCTTCTTCTCGTTGGCCTCCAGACGACGGTCCAGTTCCCCGATCCACGGTCCCAGCTTCGGCCTCGGTTGAACCTTGCGCTCGTAGACGGCCGACGTCTCGTCGCTCCGCACCACCTTAATTCCGCCAGCCATGATCCTTGAGCCGCGCCATGAGGTATTCGGACCTTCGAACTATCTGGAGTCGCCTCTCTGCGGAGCAGCTTCGCGGCTCCGGGTACTTCAGTCGCGCAACCACCATCGCTGACTCCTGCAGCGAACAGCATGCCGGATCGATACACAGCCGACGACAAGCATGGACGAATCATTCATGCCCCAACCGTAGTAACCGACCGAAAGGTAGAGCGCAGGTAATTCACCACTTGGCACATGGCGGGTCACGAGCATCGCGAGAATCATCTCGTTCGCCTTCCTTCGCCAACTCCTCTCGAACCGGCCGGTAAGTATCATCACCAACTGCATCGCCACCGTGGAACTGCCTTCCCGCCGCCCGCAGCCGTAAGTGCGCCACGCTGCGCGGCACAGCGCGAGCGGATCCGCACCCGGATGAAGAGCAATTCTGTGGTCTTCGCCCAACACGAGAAGACGGCACATACTCCTGTTCGGTCGGGCTTCGGCGGCCGTCAAGCGGGTTCTTACCACGTCGATCTCATGTCTCAGCGTAGCCCATCTACCGCTACCGACCACTACGCACCGTCCCTTTTCCCGTCCTTACGCCGCTCCGCACCAGGCAATCACGCGCGTTCATGTTTTGAAAATATGGGAGCCTTTGACGCGCATGGAACGCTCTTCGTTCCTTGCTTCATCTTCCGACCCGCACGCTTTGGCGCGGTACACGATGTTGTCGAGATTAACCAGGACGTATTCCTTCTTTTGCTCGTTGTTCCGCCCAGACGCATCATGAGGCTGCGGCAGGAGAGAAGACATCCTGTGTGCTACGTTCTTGCTCTCTCCGAACAGAACTAATTCCCGGGTCTTCCGATTGCGCAATTGGTACACGCCCGGACCAAACGGGGCGGATAGGTAGCCGCCTGTCTTTGGATCCGGAAAAGACCGCCATCGGCTCCAACGGTTAAGCGCCATCACGCACCCTCCTCTGTCATGCCGCCCGAAAACCCGCCGCGTGGGGGCAATATCGCGCTGTTTTCCGGAACGGGTTTTAGGACGGTTCTTGCCCCTCATTCCGGCCCCTCCGGTGGGTGTCCGAGAAACGGACCTTTTCGAGCGGTCAAACGTCCCCTCGTGCCACGCGGCGGAGACTGTCGGCGGTACGCACAGCGCGAAGAGTCAAGTCGTCCAACCCTTGCTTATCCGGTTAACGCCCATGACCGCTACATGTAGGGTGCCGCCACTCTCCCGAGTAAAGCTCGGCATAGGTTGGAGCAGAGGTGTCGCCCGCGATGCCGAGCAATGAGCGGAAGGCGTTGAACGGGTAGAACCGCCTGTTGAAGCGGAAGGTGAACTCGTTGAGGTAGGCTTGTAGGTGCTGGTGGCTAACGCCGTGGTGAGATACCGATCAGCCACGTCTTCAGGTCGGCGAAAACCAGATGGATGATCGGCAGGTATTGCTCGGCAACCTCTGGATCACCACACTCGGCAACAGCGAAGTGCTCATAGCCGCGCTTCCCGAGGCCAGCATAGCCGCTCCAATCGTCAGTAACGATCAGCGATCGCGGCGCGACGGTGCTCTCGACGAACCCACAGAGCGACTCGGCGCTACGGTCGAGCACGACGGCGAGCCGAACGCGTCCGGCATAGCGTCCGTCTTTCCGGTTGTCGAGCTTGGTGCCCGGCTTTCGATGACGCACCTCGATGGCACAGGAGACGGGAACCTTGTGGTGAACACCACGGCCTTCCCCACGCGTTCGCCCGCCAACCCAGGTTTCGTCCACCTCAACATGGTTCTTGGGCTGTCCACCGATCCTGTCTTGGTTGGGCCGCACCATGCCCGAGCGGAGCTTGTGGAGAATTTGAAAGGCCGTCTCGTAGCGCGAAAGACCAAGTTGCCGCTGAAACTGCACGGCGGACATGCCGGGCGTCTGACTGGCGACCAGATAAGCGGCCCAGAACCAGACGTTCAGCGGAGTGTGGCTACGCTCCATCACTGTTCCCACCGTCAGCCCGGTGTTCTGGCGGCACTTGCGGCAGCGCAGGACGCCAGGGCGGTTTTCAAAGTGGAACGGCTCTCCCGCCGTGCCGCAGTGCGGGCAGGCAAAGCCGTCTCCCCAGCGGGCTTTCTCCAGGTAGGCGGCGCAGGCCGCATCATCGGGGAAAAGTCGCTGGAACTCGGGTAGCGAATGCGGGAATGGGAGATCGGCGCCCAGGCGCCGGGATGCTGGACGACGACTATTCGAGCCGCGCTCCGGCTTTCGCCTGCTTGGTTGCGAACGTAATCGGCCTGAGCGGGGGGATGTGCTGTGGTTGCGGCGCGTTGACGAGGCAGAGATGGTATGGGATGGTATTGCAACGACCAACGTCATGCAAACAAGACGAATGTCATACAATCAAAATGGGAGGAATTGCCGGTGAATAAATCATTACTAGCCTCATGCCACACGCTCTTCATCGCGGCGGTTTTCGCTGCGGCGTCCGTGCTCGCTGGCGCGACCCCGGCCGGTGCGGCGATGTCCAAGCTCAAGATGATCTTTTCGACGGCGCCCACGACGTACGGCATCCCCTACTACATCGCCACCGACAAGGGCTGGTTCAAGGACATGGACCTCGAGGTCGAGGACATTTACCTGACCAGTAGCCCCAACGCGATACGCGCGATGGTTTCGGGCACCGGCGACGTCACGCTTCTCGCCCCGTCGACGACCATGCTTAGCATTCTCGGCGGCGCCGATATCAAGGTCATCGGCTCGTGGCAGCCGCGCGTGGACTACCAGTTGATCAGCAGCAAGAAAGGCAAGATCACCAAGATCGCAGACCTGCTCGGCAAGACGTTGGCCGGCGGCGGCGGCGTCGGCATGATCAACCACATGACGACGATGATCCTGAAGAAACACGGCCATGTCCAAAAGCGGCTCAAATACCTTCCCGTGGGCGGCCACGCCGATCGCATCGCGGCGGTGCTCTCGGGCAAGGCGGACTTCACGCTGGTCAATACCCTAACCGCCTCCAGGGCGAGTGACCAGATCAACTGGATCACCCCGGTGGCCAAGGAACTCGGCTCCCTGGGTTATGTCTACCTTGCCGTCAAGGCCGAAGACCTGAAAGATCCGGTCAAGCGCGAAGCCTTCACCAAGTTCATGAAGGGCTCGATCATGGGGGCGCGTTACGCCATCCAGCATCCCGACGAGGCGGCGGCGGCGATGCACAAACGCACGCCCGACATCGACCTCGCCCTCATCAAGACGGTCGTCGGCCAGCTCAATGCGATTCCGGTATGGGGCGTCGACGGCGGCGTTCCCAACGAGGTCACCGATTTCACGGCCAGCAGGTACCTCGAATACGGCGTACTGAAGAAAGCGATCTCTACCGACCAGGTGCTCGACACCTCGATCGTGGAGCCGATCATCAAGGAACTGGGCTCGTTCTAGCTCAGCCCGGAAGGCGCGGACCGCCACCATCGGGCGGTCCGCGCTTCTCCATTTTGCGCAAGCGTTCGAGGGGTTGACGATGACGATTTCTGCCGAAAGCGTGCTTGAGGAGATCGAGGCGATTCACCGGCGCAAGCCGCGCTTCGGGCACTCCCTGTGGACCGAGTTGTGCGACGGCGAGCTGAGCAAGGAGCAAGTCAAGGCGTTCGCCAAGCAGAACGGCATCATTCCGCTGTACAACCACAACTTCCACGGGCGGCTCTACGTGGTCTGCCCGGACCCGCAATGGCGCGCCCGCATTGTCGAGGTATGCTACGAAGAGGCCACAGGTCGCCTCTACGCGGACGGAGTCGGGCACAACGAACTGTATCTGCGCTACGGCGAGGCGCTCGGCATCAGCCGCGACGAGATGTGGAACGCCGATTACTGCGCCGGCGCGCTGGCGTTCAAGGCGTACTTCAGCGATGTTTGCGGACGCGATTTTCTCGAGGGCGTCTCGGCCCACATGCTGGCGGCCGAGGGACCGGTCCCGGCCCACGGCAGCCGCCGCGCCGATGCGCTGCGCAAGTATTACGGACTGTCGGACGAGGACGTGCGCTTCTTCACGGTCCACCAAACGGCCGACAAGGACCACTCCGGCATCGGCGAGGAGCTCTTGGGCCAGTTTGCCAAGACCGACGACGACGTACGGCGCGTTCTCAGGACCGTCGAGGAGACGATCGACATGATGCTCCTCATGTACGACGACATGTATCGCCTGGTTAAGGCGATCCAGTGAACGCCGGACTCTAGCCCGACGCTACGCCGATGGCCGTGCAACAAATCAGCGCACGCGGACGCGGAGAAAAGAACGATTTCGGCCGCGCTATGGCCGCCGTCCGCTCGGTCCCCAACACGGTCCGCACCGTCGCGGTCATCGCTTTTTTCATCTTCTGGCACATCTCCGCGAGGGACGCCAACCAGTTGTTCCTCGTCGGCCCCATCGACGTGTTTTGGGCCGGAGTCGACATCTTTAATACGGGCGCGATGGGCAATGCCTTCGCCGAGAGCATGGAACATTTCCTGATCGGCCTGGGGATTTCCATTTTCGGCGGCATCGCCATCGGCGTGATGATCGGCCAGTGGTGGTTCTTCGAGTACACGATGGACCCGTTCATCAACGGGTTCTACGTCATGCCGCGTATCGCGTTCATCCCTCTGTTCATCATGTGGTTCGGCCTTGAGACCACGGTCAAGGTGGTGATCCTCGTCTCCATCGCCATCTTCCCCGTAATCATCAATACCTACACGGGAATTAAAGACACGCGGGGCGCCATGCTCGACATCGGACGAGTGTTCGGTGCCAGCGAGTCGCAGATCTTTTTCAAGATCACGCTGCCGGGGGCGGTTCCTTACGTCATGGCCGGCGTCCGCCTGTGCGTGGGCCTGGCGATCATCGGCATGGTGGTCGCCGAGTTCTTCACGGCGACGACCGGTTTCGGGGGGATGATCCGCGATTCGGGCGATGCCTTCTACATGGCGGAACTCTACATTGCGATCGTCATTATCGGCTTCATCGGCATCGTGCTGACGGAAGTCACGGGGTGGATCGAACGCAGGCTGTCGCACTGGCGCACGCTCGAGCGCGAGCGCGCGCGGTAGGCGCTGCCGGCCGCTCGCCCCGGCGCATAGCACATCATGTCTCAAGCCTGCGACGTCGTGGTCATTGGCGGCGGCAACGCCGCCCTCTGCGCGGCCCTGGCTGCGCGCGAGCATGGCGCCGAGGTGGTTGTGCTGGAGCGCGCGCCGGAAGAGGAGCGCGGCGGTAACAGCCGGTTCACCGCCGGCGCGATGCGGGTCGTCTACGAGGGGGTGGAGGACCTGCTCGCGCTGATGCCCGATCTCTCCGAGGAGGAGCAGAAGAACTCGGACTTCGGCGCCTACACCAGCGACCAGTATTACGACGACATGTCGAGGGTGACGCAATTCCGGTGCGATCCCGATCTCACCGAACTGCTGGTCACGCGAAGTCTCTCGACCCTGAAATGGATGCGCGCAAACGGCGTGCGATTCGCGCCGATGTATGGGCGCCAGGCGTTCAAGGTGGACGGTCGCTTCAAGTTCTGGGGCGGCCTCACCGTCGAGGCGTGGGGTGGCGGCCCGGGGCTCATCGAGGCCCTCTACGCGCAGGCTGAAAAGCGCGGCATTCGCATCTTGTATGAAGGACGGGCGCAGGCCCTGCTGTGCAACGATGGCGGCGTCCACGGCGTGCGCCTGCGCAGCGAGAGCACGACCCAGGACCTCGAGGCCAAGGCGGTGGTTCTGTCGTGCGGCGGCTTCGAGGCCAACACCGAATGGCGCACACGCTATCTCGGCCCCGGCTGGGAGCTCGCCCGGGTACGCGGGACGCGGTTCAACACCGGAGACGGCCTGCGCATGGCGCTCGAGGCCGGGGCCATGCCCTACGGCAACTGGTCGGGCTGCCATTCGGTAGGGTGGGACATGAACGCCCCGGAATTCGGCGATCTTGCGGTCGGCGACGGCTTTCAGAAACACAGCTATCCCTTCGGCATCATGGTCAACGCCGAAGGCCGGCGTTTCGTCGACGAGGGTGCCGACTTTCGCAACTACACCGAGCCTCGCCGTAGCGCAGATAGAGCTCGTTGTGCGAGATGCCGCCCGCGTGGAGGCGGCCGGTGCCTTCCTCGTAACACACCTCCGCGATGCGGGCCCGCCACTTCGGGTCGGGACAGGAGATGTAGAGCCGGCCATGGTAGTTGTGGTTCCCATTCCCGCATTCGCTACCCGAGTTCCAGCGACTTTTCCCCGATGATGCGGCCTGCGCCGCCTACCTGGAGAAAGCCCGCTGGGGGAGACGGCTTTGCCTGCCCGCACTGCGGCACGGCGGGAGAGCCGTTCCACTTTGAAAACCGCCCTGGCGTCCTGCGCTGCCGCAAGTGCCGCCAGAACACCGGGCTGACGGTGGGAACAGTGATGGAGCGTAGCCACACTCCGCTGAACGTCTGGTTCTGGGCCGCTTATCTGGTCGCCAGTCAGACGCCCGGCATGTCCGCCGTGCAGTTTCAGCGGCAACTTGGTCTTTCGCGCTACGAGACGGCCTTTCAAATTCTCCACAAGCTCCGCTCGGGCATGGTGCGGCCCAACCAAGACAGGATCGGTGGACAGCCCAAGAACCATGTTGAGATGGACGAAACCTGGGTTGGCGGGCGAACGCGTGGGGAAGGCCGTGGTGTTCACCACAAGGTTCCCGTCTCCTGTGCCATCGAGGTGCGTCATCGAAAGCCGGGCACCAAGCTCGACAACCGGAAAGACGGACGCTATGCCGGACGCGTTCGGCTCGCCGTCGTGCTCGACCGTAGCGCCGAGTCGCTCTGTGGGTTCGTCGAGAGCACCGTCGCGCCGGGATCGCTGATCGTTACTGACGATTGGAGCGGCTATGCTGGCCTCGGTAAGCGCGGCTATGAGCACTTCGCTGTTGCCGAGTGTGGTGATCCAGAGGTTGCCGAGCAATACCTGCCGATCATCCATCTGGTTTTCGCCAACCTGAAGACGTGGCTGATCGGTATCCACCACGGCGTTAGCCACCAGCACCTACAAGCCTACCTCAACGAGTTCACCTTCCGCTTCAACAGGCGGTTCTACCCGTTCAACGCCTTCCGCTCATTGCTCGGCATCGCGGGCGACACCTCTGCTCCAACCTATGCCGAGCTTTACTCGGGAGAGTGGCGGCACCCTACATGTAGCGGTCATGGGCGTTACTCATGTACGATGATATATGGAGCCACATGAAGACGCTGCAGTAACGCAGCCGGGTCAAAAGGGGGGACTCGGGCGTTTGCCCGATCCTATTGCCAGTACAGCCCTGAACGGCGGGAAGCGATGAGCGTAACCACTGAGAGCGCAGCGCGGGCGACCGATTCGACGATGGTGTCGATCGATCAGGTCATCAAGCGCTTCCGAGTGCGGACGGCGACCGAAGAAGGCGACATCAAGGCGGGCGAAATGATGACCGCGCTCGACCGCGTCTCCATCAGCGTCCAGGCCGGCGAGTTTCTGTCCCTTCTTGGCCCGAGCGGCTGCGGCAAGACGACGCTGCTGCGCATCGTTGCCGGGCTCCTCACCTGCGACGAGGGCGAGGTGCGGGTGGCTGGCGACATCGTCGAGATGCCGCGCAAGGATGCCTGTATGGTGTTTCAAGACTTCGGCCTCCTGCCGTGGCGCACGGTGCAGGGCAATGTCGAGTTTCCGCTCGAGCTCGACAAGGTATCGAAGGGAGAGCGCAAGGACGTCGCCGCGCACTATCTCAGTGTGGTCGGACTGACGGGATTCGAGGGACACTACCCGCATGAGCTTTCCGGAGGCATGCAGCAGCGCGTCGGCATCGCCCGGGCCTTGATGCGCAAGCCCATCCTGCTCCTGATGGACGAGCCGTTCGGTGCGCTCGACGCGCAAACGCGCGAACAATTGCAGGAAGACTTCCTCGAGATTTGGCAGGACCTGCGCACCACCGTGCTGTTCGTTACCCACAGCATCGATGAGGCGCTCGTCGTCTCGGACCGTATCATCGTGTTCACGGCCCGGCCCGGCCAAATCAAAGAGATGATCGATTCGCCGTTGGCGACGGACCGCGCGAGCGGCGACCCGCGCAGCAACCCCAACTTCATCTCGGCGCGCGCCCACATCCGCGGGCTGTTGCGCAGCGAGCGCAAGTGAGCCTCGAGACGACCAAGCTCGTCACCCCCGCCAAACAAGGGCGGAGCACGGCCTCAGCTATCATCGCTTACTTGCGCGATAGGCCGAATCTGATCCGAACGGTCTCGGTCGCCATCTTCTTCATCTTCTGGGAGTACGCGGGCCGGCAGGCGAACCCGCTGTTCATGGCCCCCCCCAGCGCCATTTTCGCGGCGTTTTGGGAGATTCTGCTCAACGGCGACCTCGTCGAGGGCTTCGCCGCCAGCATGTTTCCGTTCTTCCTCGGCATGTTCATCTCTATCGTCGGCGGCATCATCATCGGCGTGATGATCGGTCAATGGTGGTTTTTCGAGTACACGCTCGATCCGTTCATCAATGCGCTGTATGCCATCCCGCGTATCGCTCTCGTTCCGCTTGTGATCCTGTGGGCGGGGCTGGAGACGACGGGAAAAGTAACGATCCTCGTCTCGATCGCCATCTTCCCGGTTATGATCAATACCTACGCCGGCATTAAAGACGTCCGCGGATCCTTCCTAGAGATCGGCAAGGCCTTCGGCGCCTCCGAACGAGAGATCTTCTTCAAGATCACGCTACCGGCGGCGGTGCCTTTCATCATGGCCGGAGTCCGGCTGTCGGTCGGCCTTGCCATTATTGGCATGGTCGTGGCCGAGTTCTTCACCGCCATCACCGGGCTCGGCGGCCTGATTATCAAGTACGCGAACGTCTTCGCTACCGCCAAGCTGTTCGTGCCGATTCTCGTGATCGGCCTCGTCGGCGTGTTGATGACGCAGCTCGTGCAGTTCGCCGAGACCAGGCTCTCGAGGTGGCGGATTCTGGAACGCGAGCGGCTGGAGTAGGAGCGCCGGGCGAACACGCGGCGGACGACGCCTGCCGTCGAAGTGCTTCAGTCCCCAGAGCTCGGCACCTTCAACCACGGATTGGGGCTCGCGCGGCGGCGCGCCTGGTCGAGCTGCTCGGGCGTCAACAGCGGCTCGATGCCATCGATCGCCTGCTTGGCGAGCGGTTTCGTATCGTTGCTGGCCCGTTCCGCGGCGAGGCTCAGCCACACGTGCGCCTGGACAAGATCGGTTAACACCACTGCCGGAGGGCCGAAGGGAAAAACTTTTCCATCGGTGGCAGGATTTACCTACGATTGGCTGCAAATTGGAGGCTGTCTGGAAAATGTTGGATAGAGCAACCAACGCGAGGAGGGATGCATGCTACGTCGTTTGATCGATGGGGCAGTGTTAACAATTCTGGCTTGGTTTTTTATCGTGCGGCTCGACGCCGGTCAGTTGGCGCTCGGGCTGGCTATTGCGGCTGTCATTGTCTTCACTGGCTGGCGCATTCATCGGCTATGGCGAAAGTACCAGCGGTTGCTCCATGAGTTGGCGGCGGCGGAAGCGGCGAAACTGTCCGACGATCCGAAAGAGGTCGAACGCGCCGAACGAATCTTGCGCCAGCGCCGCATGGTGCACGCCGCCGACATGACCCTGTTGAGCGGCTTTGTCCTAGGGGCCGCGGCGAGCGATTACGCGCTGATCGCGCATGGCGGGGGCGTGGGCGGCAGCTACGACGGGATCGGCAGCGACGCGGCTGGCGGCTTCGGAGGCGGTGGAGGCGGCGAGGGCTAAATAGAAATACGGCTTTGTCAAGTTAACCGGGTTCACTCCGAAATCTCGGTGATTTTCGATGGCTGCTCTATGCAATTTCAATGGCTTAGCCTCATGGAGAAATGCCGAAAACCGCCCACAATCAGTTTACTTGATAATGCTTTCTTGAAGGCTAAGAGACCTCGCCATGTGTTTCAGGCCGATTTACTCTGACAACGTTGCTACCGAGGATATCCGGCGCGAAGCTGGGATGTAGGTGCAATTGTAAAATGAAGCCATGTTAGCTATTATGGCTCTTATGAGAAAGATTGCCGCCAGGGACGCCAAGAACCGCTTCGGCTACTTGCTCGATGCAGCGCAGAGCGCGCCCGTGCACGTGACCAAGAATGGCAGGGCGGTCGGCGTGATGATGTCGATGCAACACTATGAGCGGCTTCGCGGCGCCGCCTGGGAGCGTCTGACAATGACGATGGACGCCTTGGGTGAGGAAGCCTCTGCGAACGGCTTGACGGCGGCTGGGCTGGAGACGCTTCTGGCGGATGAAAGCTGAGCGCGTTGTTCTTGACACCAATGTCCTGATCAGCGCGGTGTTTCGCCTGGACGGGCCGCCCCGAACGTGTGTGGACGCCCCCGTTGATGCAAGCAGTTTTTGGTCGGCTCGGTGCATGCGGTCAGGTGCTGTCGTGTGTCCGGCCTCTCTATGCGGCAGATGACACGCCGCGGGCCCGTATGGAGATACGCGGATTGGGTCCAAATCGGTTACGCGAGCTTGAAAGCTCTCCGTTCGGATGCTGGTTTTCCCAACCCGGTCTCGTTGACCTTTGCCCTTACCTGTCCTCCGTCCTGCCCACATCCCCGACGGCTTCCCGCACTTCGCCGTTCTCTCAGGCGGTGGCGGGAGCCCGGTAGCTCTTCTTCTTCGTCAGTAGCACCCAGACGATGCGCGCCATCCTGTTGGCCAGCGCCACCGCGACGAGCATCCTCGGCTTGCGCGCCAGCATCCCGGCCAGCCAGGGGTCCGTCGTCACGCCGCGCCGAACCGCCCAGCGGACCACAGTCATCGCGCCTGTGATCAGCAGCCGTCTCAGATCGCGCTGGCCCATCTTCGATATCTTGCCCAGCTTCGGCTTGCCGCCGGTCGTGTGCTGGCGCGGCACGAGGCCGAGCCAAGCGGAGAAGTCGCGGCCGCGCCGGAAACTCTCCATCGGCGGTGCGAAGGCCTGGATTGCCATCGCGCTGATCGGCCCGATCCCCGGCACGCTCATCAGGCGCCTCGCCTCCTCATCCTGCCGTGCTCTCACGTGGACCTCCCTCTCCAGGCCCGCAATCTTCGCATCGAGGCCGGCGATCTGCTCAAGCAGAAGGCCGGCCAGCTCGCGGACCGCTTCCGGCAACCTCGAAGCCGGTCCCCCAAGCGCCGAGGCCAGCCGGCCGACATGAGCCGGCCCCTGCGGGGCAATGACACCGAACTCCGCTAGATGGCCGCGCAGCGCATTAATCGTCTGGGTGCGCTGGCGCACCAGAAGATCGCGCGTCCGGAACAGCATGCCCCGAGCCTGCTGTTCCTCCGTCTTCACAGCCACAAAGCGCATGGTCGGCCGCGACGACGCCTCGCAGATCGCCTCCGCATCCGACGCGTCGTTCTTTTGCCGCTTGACGTACGCTTTGACGTAGATCGGTGGGACCAGTCGCACCGCATGGCCGAGACTGCCGATCTCCCGGCCCCAATGGTGCGCGCCGCCGCACGCCTCCATCGCCACCGTGCAGCGTGGCTGCGCAGCCACAAAGTCCAACAGCTTCGCCCGGCTCAGCTTCTTGCGGAACGCAACCGACCCATCCGCCCGCGCACCGTGCAGCTGAAAGCTGTTCTTCGCCAGATCGATCCCGATCATGTGAACCTGTTCCATGGACGCCCCCTTCCTCGCTTGGCGTTAACAACACCGCCAACCTGGCACATCGCGATGCCGTCGGGAGGGGCGTCCACCCCATCGGTTGTGGATGCGGTGCGGTCGGCGAACGGTGTGCTGCTGTTTTCCGACGAGACGTTCGAGGAGCTTCGAAGCCGTTTCCATCGCCCGAAGTTCGACCGATACGTTGGCCGGGAAGTCAGAGCGGTTTATCTGGCTCAACTCGAAGCGGTCTCGGAATGGGTTTCGATCGCTGGCGCGAAGCTCGGATGTCGCGATCCGGATGATGACAAGCTGCTCGAGACGGCGCTGATGGGAGAAGCGGATTGTCTGGTTACGGGCGATCGGGACCTCCTGGAGATGTCTCCGTTTAACGATATTCCGATTTTGACGCCGGCGGGTTTCTTGGATTTTCGGGTCGGTGGATAAAGGCCATTCCGATCTGTGGGGTCTCGGATGCTGCGCTATTCCGCGGCATCGAGATCTCGGTCGATGCTGTCTCCGATGCGCGCGGCGGATGCCTTGACGGTGTCACGGGCAAGATGGGCGTACCGAGCGGTCGTCTGGACCTGCGTGTGTCCGAGCAATTTGCCGATCATCGGCAAGCCCTCGCCGAGCGCCAGCGCGCGGGAAGCGAACGAGTGGCGTAGATCATGGCACTCTGAAAGGGTGATAGGTTCGGATGCTTCCGTGCTACATCGGGTAGTCTAATACTATCATTCACAATAGGTTACGGAGGTTGAGAAAGCCTACTTAGGGCTTGCATTTGCGTCACGGATGGACTCTCATACACTGGCATTGCACACCGTTTGGTATCTGGGTGTTCACGGAATTCCCAGCGCCCGGACGGGCGGGACGGAAAACCCGGGCGGCGGTCCGTTCGGTCACGGGGGGATGGGAGAGCGGCGCATGCCTCGAAAGAGCACTCTCAAGCTGAGCAGGCGCGTGGTCGAGGCGCTCGCGGTCGAACGGGGCGACCGGGTGTTCTACGACCGCGACCTCACCGGGTTCGGTGTGCGGGTCCATGCCAGCGGGCGCAAGGTCTATGTGGTTCACGCGCGGGCGCCGGGCGGCGCGCTGAAGCGCGCGGCGATCGGCCGGAAGGTCGATATCACCGTCGAGGATGCACGGCGTGTGGCCGCGGAGGTCATCGACCGCCTGAAGAAGGGCGAGGAGGCGTTTCCGGAGCCGCCCGCGCCCGAGCCGACGGTGGCCGACCTGGCGGAGCGCTATGTCGAGGCGCATCTGGAGGTGAACTGCCGGCCGGGGACGGTCGAGACCTTCGGGCGAATCCTCCGGCTCTACATTCTGCCCGAGTTCGGCCACATGCCGCTCTCGGCGGTCGAGCGGGGCCACGTCGCGGCGCTGCATCACAAGATGCGCGACAAGCCCTACCAGGCGAACCAGACGCGGGACGTGCTGGCGAAGATGTTCAAGCTCGCGGCGGCGTGGGGGATGACGCCGCCCAGGCGCAATCCGGCGCTCTCGATTCGCAGATATAAGGAGTATCGGCGCGAGCGGTTCCTCTCCGCGGACGAGTACCGGCGGCTGGCTCGCGTGCTGGACGAGGCGGAAGCCGACGGGTCGGTGTTCCCGACGGCGATCCCGGCGATTCGCCTGCTGATCCTGACCGGCTGCCGCAAGAACGAGGTCGTCACGCTCTGGTGGGACGACATCGACCGCACCGCGGGCGAGCTGCTGCTCCGGGACGGGAAGACCGGCGCGCGGCGGGTGATATTGACGCCGGCGATGGAATGGCTGCTGGAGCGCATACCGCGCATCGAGGGCAACCCCTGGGTCATCGCCGGCAAGAATCCCGGAGACCATCTCAAGAACCTCGACGCCATCTGGCTGCGGCTGCGAAAGCGGGCGGGTCTCGACGATGTGCGGATTCACGATTGCAGACATTCGTATGCGTCCCGCGCGCTGGCGATCGGCGAAGCAATCCCGCTGATCAGCGAGGTCCTCGGGCACAGGAAGTTCTCGACGACCGCGCGGTATGCACACCTCGCGCGGGACGGCGAGAGGGCGTCGGCGGCGAAGGTGGGCGACAGCATCGGTGACGACATCTTCGCATGGGACGAGGGCGAGGCGGCATAGGAGCGATTCGGGAATGGCGAGGTTCAGGACGAAGACGATCTCGCGGCGCACGGTGGAGGCGCTGAAGGTCGAGAAGGACACGGTGTTCTGGGACCGGGAGCTCCCCGGGTTCGGGGTGCGGGTGTATCCGTCGGGGCGCAAGGTCTACATCGCGCAGGCCCGCGCGAAGGGCAAGGCGGCGCAGCGGGTGACGGTCGCGCCGCACGGGGTGATCTCGCCCGAGGAGGCGCGGCGGCGCGCGGCGCTCATCGTCTCTCGGATCAAAGCGGGCGAGGAGCCGGTGCCGGAGCCCCTGTCGGCGACGCTCGCGAAAGGGCCGACGGTGGCGGACATCGCCCGGCGCTATCTCGAGGACCACGTCGCGGTGCGCTGCCGGCCGGCGACCGCCGGGCTCTACCGCACGGTGGTCGACAAGTATCTCATCCCGAGGCTCGGCAAGCTGCCGGCGCTGGCGGTCGACCATGCCCGGGTGACGGAACTGCATCATGCGCTGCGGGACAAGCCGGTGATGGCGAACAAGGTGGTCGAGACCCTGTCGCGGATCTACAACGCGGCCGAGGACAAGGGGCTGATCCCGGAGGCGAGCAATCCGTGCGGACTGGTGGTCAAGAACCGCGAGCGCAAGCGCGAGCGGTTCCTGACGCCGGACGAGTTCCAGCGCCTCGGGCGGGCGCTGAGGGAAGTGACGGGTTGCAGGCGCGTGTCGCCCTACTCGGTGGCGGCGATCCGGTTGCTGATCCTGACTGGATGCCGGAAGCGCGAGATCCTGCACCTGCGCTGGGAGCAGGTGGATCTCGAGGCGGCCGAGTTGCGGCTGCCGGAGACCAAGACGGGCCCGCGGACGGTCTCGCTTTCCCCGCGAGCGGTAAGGGTGCTGGAGAGCATCCCGCGTCTGCCGGACAGTCCATGGGTGATTCCGGGCATGGTCGAGGGACGGCCGATGCGCAATATCGACGAGGCGTGGGGGGTGGTCTGCGAGCTTGCCGGGATCGAGGACGCGCGCATCCATGACTGCCGCCACAGTTTTGCGTCCCGTGCGCTGGCGCTTGGCGAGAACCTGCCGATGATCGGGCGCCTGCTCGGACATTCGGAGGAGCAGACGACGGAGCGCTATGCGCATCTCGACCGGGACTGGGTCCGGGAGGGTGCGATACGCATCTCGGAGAGCCTCGCGGCCGATATCCTGACGGGGTATCCGGGGCGGCCGGGCACGGCGCCGGAGGACGTCCGCGGCGGGGCGGCGGACAGCGGGGCGGCGAGATCGGTTCTCGCGTTCCCGGCGCAGTTTCGGGGGCGGCCGACCCGCGCCGCCTGAGGGGCGGCGCCGATCGGGGGACCACCGGTGCCGGCAATACCGGGGACCGACAACGTGCTGTCGCGGCCGAGGGTAAAATCCGCTTGCAATCCCTGGCATTGGACGGCACCCCTCCCGGCGCAGCGAGAGACACTCGACCCGATCGACAAACCAGATCAGCCAGGCCCACCCCCGTCATGCCCAGCCCCCTTGCCGGCATAGCCCGCTTCCCGCGGGTCCGGCTCGGCCATGCGCCGACGCCGCTCGATCCCGCCCCGAATCTCGGCGCGGCGCTCGGCATCGATCTCCGGATCAAGCGCGAGGACTGCACCGGGCTCGCCTTCGGCGGCAACAAGGTGCGCCAGCTCGAGTTCCACTTCGGCGAGGCCCGCGCCAGGGGCGCCGACACGGTGCTGGTCACCGGCGCGGTGCAGTCGAACCTGGTGCGCATCGCCGCCGCGGCCGCGCGCAAACTCGGGATGGCAGTCCACATCCAGCTCGAAGATCGGGTGGACGGCATGGGCGCGCTCTACCGCACCTCCGGCAACCTGTTGCTCGACCGGGTGCTGGGCGCAACCCTGCACCCGTTCCCGGAGGGCGAGGACGAGGCGGCGGCGGATGCGGCAATGGAGCGGCGCGCGGAGATGCTGGCAGCCGAGGGCCGCAGGCCCTACGTCATCCACTCCGCCCCCGGCCATCCGCCGCTCGGCGGGCTTGGCTACGTGCTTGCCGCCGAAGAGATCGTGGAGCAGACACCCGGCATGCGCTTCGACGCCGCGGTCTGCGCCTCGGGGAGCGCGCTCACCCATGCCGGGATGCTGGTGGGCCTGCGGGCGCTCGGCGAGCAAGTGCCGGTCCTCGGCATCTGCGTGCGCCGCGATGCGGACCGCCAGGGCGCCAGGGTGGCGCGGGTGGCGGCGGCGCTGGCCGCGATGATCGAGCGCCCGGACACGTTCGACGCGGGCGGCGTCGACGTCTCCGACGCGGTGCTGGCGCCGGGCTACGGGCGGCTCAACGAGGCGGTGCGCGAGGCGATGGAGATGGCGGCGCGGCACGAGGGGCTGCTGCTGGACCCGGTCTACACGGGCAAGGCGATGGCGGGTCTGATCGCCCATGTGCGCTCGGGGCGGATCGCTCCGGGCAGCCGGGTGCTGTTCGTCCACACCGGCGGCCAGCCGGCGCTCTTCGCCTATGCCGACAGCCTCGGGTCCTGGCTCTCGGAAGCGCCGGACGGACCCGCGCGCTGAGGGGACGCGGCGCCCGGCGCCGGGTCAGGGGTAGCGCAGAACGCCCGGGGCGGCGGGCGGTGCTGCCCGCGCCTCTTGCAGGATCCAGTTCCGGAACGCCCGCAGCTCGGGCCGCTGCCGCGAGGCGGCGGTGGTGATCAGGCAGCAGCGCTCGGGCGCCTCCTGCTGGCGCTCGAAGAGCGGCACCAGGATCCGGCGTTCGAGCTCGTGGGCGATCAGCATCGGGCGCCCGATGGCGGCGCCGAGCCCGCTCGCCGCCGCCTGGATCAGCATCGAGTAGAGGCGGAAGCCCGAGGCCCGCGAGAGGTCCGGGGTGGGCTGGCCCTGGCGGGCGAACCAGTAGGACCAGTCGGCGTTCCAGCCGAGATCGTAAAGCAGCGGCCAGTGGCGCAGCTGGGCCGGGCTGCGGGGCCGGCCGCGGGCGGCCAGCAGTGCCGGGCTGCACACCGGCAGCAGCGCCTCCTCGTAGAGGGTCTCCTCCAGCAGCGTCTCCTCGCGCCGGGTCAGCGGGCGCGGTGCGGAGGTCTCGCCCGAATAGGCGAGCCAGGCGTCGAAGTCGCGCAGCGCCGGGTCGACGCTCCGGTGGTTGGTCTCGAGCTCGATGGCGATGTCGGGATGGGCCGCCTTGAACGAGGCGAGCCGCGGCAGCAGCCACTTCTCGGCCACCGCTTCGACCGAGACGATGCGCACGCGCCGGGGGGTCGAGCGCTGTTGCTCGGAGACGCCGTGGACCTCGGCCAGGATGCGCTGCACTTCCTTGAGATAGGCCCGGCCCTTGGCGTTGAGGCGCACGCTCCGGCGCCGTCTCTCGAACAGCTCGGCGTCCAGATGCTTCTCCAGGGTGCGGATGCGGTGGGCGACGGCGGCGGCGGTGACCCCGAGCTCCTTGCCGGCCATCACGAAGCTCTGGTGCCGGGCGGCGGCTTCGAAGAAGCGCAGGCTGTCGAGCGGGGGCAGGTGGAGCACGGCGACGGTCCGGAGGGAGCCCGTTGGTAAAACGTGATTATGTCATCTCACATCCGCGCGTCGCAGGCAAGCCGGGGCGCCGCGGCGGAGCGGCGAAACCCCGGCCCTAACGGCCGCGGAACCGCCTGCCGTCGCCGTGAAGCTCGGTGGTCTCGTGGATGTCGAGGAGGATGCGCCGGACCTCCTCGTAATACGCGCGACCCCTGCGGTTGATGTACACGCCGCGGCGCCTCCGTCCGAAGAGCTCGGCGCCGAGATGGCTCTCCAGCATGCGGATGCGGTGGGCGACGGCGGGCGGGGTGACGCCGAGCTCCTCGGCGGCGCGGACGAAGCTCCGGTGCCGGGCGGCGGCTTCGAAGAAGCGCAGGCAGTCGAGGGGCGGCAGGGATATCACGGATTCGGGCGCGGGAAACGGTGGGACTGGAGGCAGACAAACAGATACTTCGTAATTGCACAAATACAATTTTCTCAAAAGACCTCCGGGACAGTGACGCCGAAGTGCCGGTTTGCCCCTGTGAGTAAGGATCGAAGGGGTTTCCAAGCGGAAAGTGGGAGAGTTCATTGATATAAATATTTTTA
This sequence comes from Alphaproteobacteria bacterium, assembly GCA_965261735.1. Classification (GTDB taxonomy): domain Bacteria; phylum Pseudomonadota; class Alphaproteobacteria; order SHVV01; family SHVV01. The sequence continues at coordinate 627,538 of OZ253470.1, read as the reverse complement.
TTCAATAGACTAAAACATCAATACTTGCAATCGCTTGAAAGCCCGATATGATTCGTTCCTGTCAGCGGTGTGCCATGGAACCGGCTGACGTTACGAGGCGCGAACCGGGAGCGGCGCGGCAATGGGTACGAATTGTGCGAAGTGGTTGGAAGTTGTCTGTGCGACCCTTAATATAGAGCGCCGAGCGCCGAGCGCCGAGCGCCGAGCGCCGAGCGCCGAGCGCATGACTGCGCCTCGGGCGCGGGAGCAAGCCGACCCGCCATCGCCGCCTGACCGCCTGCCGCCCCGCCGGGGCGGCCGTCCTTCCGCAGAGACCTATTCCGCCGCCGGCCGGCTGCGCGGCCTTGTCCGCTCAGGACGGCGCGCCGTCCTCGCCGCCGCCGGGCTCACGGCAATCGTGCTGGTGGCCGGCCTCGCCCTCGCGCCGCCCGCGCAGGCCCAGACCACGACCCAAATCTGGTCGGCCGACATGACAACGGAGAATTTTAGCCTCAATCTCCAAGGGTACAGCCAGCCCGCGGGGACTGGTTCGTTGTCCGACCGTACCTTTACCCATGACGGTATCGATTACACCATCGACGAAATATTCACCCAGCCAAGAGGCGGCAGCACCCGCGACCTTCACATCGCCCTGAACAAGACAATCCCGCCGGAGGCCGTGAGCGATCTCACACTGGTCGTAGGCACCGACGAGTTCGTTTGGGCGAACGGGACGGTTTCGTCGACCGACCGGTCCGTTGGTTGGGCCAATACCGGCCTCAGCTGGTCTGCCGGCACCGACGTCAGCCTCTCCCTCAAGGCGATCACCGGCCGGCCCACGCCCACGGCCTTTAATGTTCGCGGAGACGGCAACACGCTCTGGTTATTTGTCAACGAGGATCTCAGCGACATCTTGCCGCCGACCAGCGCGTTTACCCTCACCGCCGCCGGATCGCCCGTGACTATCGGCAGCATAAGCTTGCAGACAAACCTCCGGGGCCTGGATCTGACCGATTTCTCCCCCGTGATCGCACAGGGTCAGACCGTCACGTTGGAGTACACCGACCCCACCACCGGCGATGACACCAACGCGATCCAGGACACCGGCGGGACCGACGCGAGTTCCTTCTCCAACGTCGTTGTTAACGATTCGGTGGTCACGGTGCCCACGCTGAGCGCGGCCGCGGTGCCGGCGGACGGAGCCACCGTCGCGCTGACGTTCGACCGGACTCTTCTTATTTTCCAGCCGGCCTACTCGTCCGCGATTCGAAATGCGTTAACCGTGACCGTCGGCGGCACGGAGAGGCAGACCACGGACTTCGCCGTTTCCGGGGCCACCGCGACACTCACGATGTCGGACACGATCGGGGAAAATCGGGCGGTCATCGTCAGCTACGACCGGTCCGCCGCCGGCCGCGAAGCCCTCGGGACCGGCAGGAAGATATTGGTCGCCAACTTCACCACCGGAGAAAACAGCGTCCCGGCGGTCGTCAACAACTCCGAGGTGGACACCAGCCCGCCCGAGCTCACCGGCGCGACGGTGACGTCGTCCGGCGATGCCATCGTACTCGCTTTCGGCGAGGACCTCGACCTTCCGGCGACCATCCCGGCGGCGCTCAAGGATGCCTTCTCGGTCACCGCCGACGGCGACACGGTGGAGATTTCGGGCCTCGCGAAGGACGGCAGCAGCGGCCTGCAGATCAACCTGTCGTCCAAGATCGCGAAGGACCAGGCCGTCGTCGTCAGCTACGACCGGTCCGCCGCCGGCACGAATGCCCTCGACGACGCCGACGGCAACGAGGTCGTCGACTTCACCACCGGCGCGAGCGGGGTGCCCGCGGTCGACAACAATTCGACGGTGGCGCCGGCCACGGTCACGAGCGCGACGGTGAACGCGTCCGGCACTGTCCTCAACATCGAGTTCGACAAGCAGATCAACAACCCGCTTGGGTTCGCGGCTCTGTTCTCGCTCACGGTCGACGGGGTCGGACACGGCGTGGGCAACCTCCAGTTCGGGGGCGGCGACCAGAGCATCGGGTTCCTTCTCCCGTCGCCGATCGCCACGGGCCAGGCGGTGGTCCTCAGCTACGCGAAGCCCGTGGACAGCGTCGGCCTAACAACGAACGACGCGGAAGCCCTGCCCGTCGCCTCCTTCACCACCGGCGAGGACGGGGTGCCCGCGGTGGACAACAATTCGGCGGTGGCGCAGGCCACGATTACCGAGGTGGCGGTGACCTCCACCCCGCGGGCGGCGACGGACACCTACGGGGAGGGCGAGACGATCGAGGTCACGGTGACCTTCAGCGAGGCGGTGACCGCCACGACCGGCACGGACTTCGTGCTGTCCGTCGCCGGGGCCAAGCGCGCGCCGCTGGTGCGCGGGTCGGGCACGGCGACGCTGGTGTTCGGCTACACCGTGCTGGCCGGGGACAGCGACGACGACGGCATCTGGATCGGGGACCAGAGCCGGACGCTGGTCGGCAACCGCAACGGGGATCCCCAGAACGGCACGATCACGAGCGTGGCCACGGGCGTGGCGGCGGACCTCACCCATAGCCAGCGCGGCGAGCAGTCCGGCCACAAGGTGAACGGCAGCCTGACGACGCCGCGGCCCACGCGCGAGACCGCTCAGGTTCGCAACGACGGCGCCAGGTTATATATGTCTTTCAGCGAGGACGTCAGCACCATGCTTCCGCCGACCAGCGCGTTTACCGTCACCGCCGGCGGATCGCCCGTGACTGTCGGCAGCGTACACCACGTCTCAAGCGACTCCATAGAACTGCGCGGTCTCTCCCCCCTGATCGGGGACAATGAGACCGTCAGGCTGGCGTACAGAGACCCCACCACCGGCAACGACATCAACGCGATCCAGAACATCGACGGGGTCGACGCGAGTTCCTTCTCCAACGTCTCCGTTATTAACAACTCGCTGGTCACGCTGCCCAAGCTGAGCGCGGCGGCGGTGCCGGCGGACGGAGCCACCGTCGTGCTGACGTTCAGCGCCGATCTTGATTTCCCGACGGCCTTCTCGTCCGTGATTCGAGGCGCGTTCACCGTGACCGTCGACGGCACGGAGAGCCAGACCACGGACTTCGCCGTTTCCGGGATTACCGCGACACTCACGATGTCGGACCCGATCGTGGAAAATCTGGCGGTCATCGTCAGCTACGACCGGTCCGACGCCGGCAGCGAAGCCATCGGGTCCACCAGCAATAAACTGGTCGCCAACTTCACCACCGGAGAAAAGAGCGTCGCGGCGGTCGTCAACAACTCCGAGGTGGACATCACCCCGCCGACGCCCAGCAGTGCGACCGCGGCCATCGCCGGCGACGAAATCGTACTGAATTTTAGCGAGAACCTGGACACGTCGGCGGCAGCGAGGCCACCCGCGAGCGCCTTCTCGGTCAGCGCCGACGGCGCGTCCATCGTGGTGGGCAGCGTTGCGATCACGAGCGCCACTCCGGATCGGGTCCAGTTGCAAAGCTTGGATCGCCTCATATACCAGGGTCAGACCGTCACCGTTATCTACACCGACCCGACCTCCGGCGACGACGCGTCCGCCATCCAGGACGCCGCCGGAAACGACGCCGCCTCCTTCACCACCGGCGAGGACGGCGTTCCCGCGGTGGTGAACAATTCCACGGCGGTGGCGGCCCCGGGCGCGCCCACGGCGCTCACGGCGACCGCGTTCGGCGCGACCGCCATCGACCTCGCCTGGACCGCGCCCGACAACAATGGCGGCTCCGCCATCACCGGCTACAAGATCGAGGTCTCGACGGACGGCAGCACGGGGAGCTGGAGCAACCGCGTCGCCGACACCGAGTCCACGAACACCGACTACCGCCACTCCGGGCTGTCCAGCGGCGACACCCGGCACTACCGGGTCTCGGCGATCAACGTGAACGGCACGTCGCCCGCCTCGGCGCCCGACAGCGCCACCACCGGGACCGCCGCCCACCACGCCGTGCCGGCCACCATCCACGGGACCGTCCTGTGGAGCGCAGAGATGACGGCGGAGGCGCTAAACACTTTAATTGGCTACCGTGCCCTGATTGAAGGCACTCCATTCGGCGCGCTCACCCCGACCACCTTCGACCCCGGCGACGGGACCACCGTCAAGGTTGATGGGCTCTATTACCGGGGGAGCGTCACGTCAATGGTGTTCCTTCTAGACACCAGTCTCGGCACCGGGTTTTTCAACCTGCATCTCGGCCCGGTTACCTTCGAGATCGACGACCCCGTGCTCCCTACCCTGAGGCTCGACGGCGTCAATAACCCCGGCTGGTCGCACGGCGACACGGTCGAGGTGCGCCTGGTGCGGGCCACCGCGCCGGGCACGCCGACCGGGCTGAGGGCGACGGCGAGCGGCACGCAGATCGACCTCGCCTGGACCGCGCCGGCATCGGACGGCGGGCGCGCGGTGACCGGCTACAGGATCGAGGTCTCGACGGACGGCAGCGCGGGGAGCTGGAGCGACCGCGTCGCCGACACCGACACCGCCGACACGAGCTATTCGCATACCGGGCTGGCGGTCGGCGACACGCGGCACTACCGGGTGTCGGCGATCAACGCCGCGGGCACGTCGGAGCCCTCCGACCCCGACGACGCCACCGTCACCGGGACCCAGTCGTCGGACGCGACGCTGAGCGGGCTGACGGTGACCGGCGGCGGGTCGGACCTGGTGACCTTCGTGTCGGGCACCACCACCTACACGGCGATGGTGGCGAGCACCGTCACCGAGGTGACGGTGACGGCGACGAAGAACGACACCGGCGCGATGATCGACTATCTGGACGGGGACGACGCGACGCTCGACGATGCGGACACCGGGGTGAACGGCCACCAGGTGACGCTGGCTGAGGGCGAGAACGTCATCAAGGTGAAGGTGACGGCTGCGGACACCATCACCACCGAGACCTACACGGTGACGGTGACGCGGGCCACGGCGGCCACGGCGCCGACGATCGACGATGTGGCGGTGACCTCCACCCCGGCGGCGGCGACGGACACCTACGGGGCGGGCGAGACGATCGAGGTCTCGGTGACGTTCAGCGAGGCGGTGACCGCCACGACCGGCACGGACTTCGTGCTGTCCGTGGCCGGCCGCAAGCGCGCGCCGCTGGTGCGCGGGTCGGGCACGGCGACGCTGGTGTTCGGCTACACCGTGCTGGCCGCCGACGAGGACGACAACGGCATCTGGATCGGGGACCAGGACCGGACGCTGGTCGGCAACCGCAACGGGGACCCCCAGAACGGCACGATCACGCGCGAGACCACGGACGTGGAGGCGGACCTCACCCATGCCGCGCTCGGCCAGCAGTCCGGCCACAAGGTGGACGGCTCGCTGTCCGCGGTCGAGCCGGACGAGCCGCCGGAGGTGACGCTGCATCTGGGCGACGCGGACGGCGAGGTCGAGGAGGACGCGGGCGCCGTCACGGTGACGGCGACGGTGTCGCCGGCCTCGGCGACCGCCTTCACGGTGACGGTGTCGGCGAGTCCGGTGGCCCCGGCGACGGACGACGACTTCGAGCTGAGTACGAACCGGGCGCTGCGCTTCGCCGCGAACGCGACCGCGAGCAGCGGGACGGTGACGATCGCGCCGGTCGACGACGGCGACCCCGAGTCGAACCAGGTGGTGACGGTGTCCGGCTCGGCGTCCATCGAGGGCGTGACGGACCCCGGCGACGTGACCCTGACCATTCTCGACAACGACCTGGTCAGCATCAGCAGCATCTGCAACCGCACGGTGTACGTCCGCGGCCGCATCCTGGAGCTGCTGAAGCACCGGCATAGCTTCGAGGGCCGCTGCGGCGACGTGAACGAGACGCATCTGGCGCAACTGAAGTCGCTCGACCTGGGCCGCAACCCGAGCACGGATTCGGCGTTCACGATCAGCCTGCGGAGCGGCGACTTCGAGGGGCTGGTGAACCTCGAGCGGCTGTCCTTGAGGGACACCAGGCTTCGCTCGCTGCCGGCCGGGGTGTTCGACGGGCTGGCGGCGCTGGAAACGCTGGAGCTGGACAGGAACCGGCTTCGTTCGCTGCCGGCCGGGGTGTTCGCTGACCTGCACTCTCTGAAGACACTGGAACTACAGAAGAACCCGTCGCTGAGCTCGTTGCCCTACGACGAGTTCGAGGCGCTGCCGAATCTGACGAATCTGCGAATAGACCAGGTGGGCCGCCATAAGCTCCAGGTGGCGGGCGGCGAGGGCGAGGTGACCCTGGAGGTCGCGGCGGGGGACAGCGTGACCTATCCGGTGCGCCTGATGGCGGCGCCAGACTTCAGGATCACCGCCGACAACCCGTTGACGATAGAGGTGAGTTCCGACACGGCCGGGGTGGTCGCGACGCCGGCGGCGCTGCGGTTTACCAAGGAGAACTGGTTCCGGCGCCAGACGGTGACGGTGGTCGTCGTGTTCTCAGCGTCCGGAACGGCGGAGCTCGCCCACGACGCATCGGGCACGACGACGGATTCGGAGGGCAACGAGCAGTCGAACTACGACTTCGAGGCCTACCCGCTGCCGACGGCGACGGTGCTGGTGCTGGAGAGCGGCGCCGGCCGCTCGGACGATCCGCTGAAGGCGCGGTTCGTGTCGCCGCCGGAGCACCACGACGGCTCGGGCCGGGTCAAGGTTCGGGTGGCGTTCAGCGAGGCGATCGAGGAGAGCCCGGAGAATGTCGGCGAGCACGGAGTGAAGGTCGAGGGCGGCCGGGTGACGTCGGTGCGCCAGGTGGACAACCGGCCGGGCGGAGGTGCGGCGGGCCGTTCGAGTGGCGGACAGGAAGACGGCGAGCGCGTGTGGGAGTTCGAGATCGAGCCGGGCTCGGACGACGACCTGACGATGCGGATCGAGGGGGGGCGTCCGTGCGACGAGCCGGGGGCGATCTGCACGGAGGACGGGCGTTCGCTGTCGGAAGGGATCGCGACGACGGTCGAGGGTCCGGACCCGGTGCCGCTGACGGCGGCATTCGAGGGCCTGCCTGAGGCGCATGACGGCGAGGAAGAATTCCACTTCCGGATGGCGTTCAGCGAAGAGATCGGGATCGGCTTCCGGTCGATGCGCGACGATGCGTTCACGGTGGACGGGGGCGCCGTGACCGGGGCGCGCCGGGTGGACCGGCGCCACGACCTGTGGCGGATCACGGTCGAGCCCGACGGCGAGGGCGATGTGACGGTCACGCTGGCGGCGGGGCGCGAGTGCGCGGTCTCCGGGGCGATCTGCACCCGGGACGGGGACCGGCGGCAGCTCGCCAACACGCCGGCGGCGACGGTGGCCGGCCCCGCGGTCGAACCGGTGGTCGTGCCGCTGACGGCGAGCTTCGTGGAGGCGCCCCATGAGCATGACGGGAAGACGGCGTTCAAGCTCAGGATCGCGTTCAGCGAGGACATCTCGATCGGCTTCCGGAGGTTCCGCGACCAGGCGTTGTCGGTGTCCGGGGGGAGCGTGAAGAAGGCGAAGCGGGTGGACGGTCGCCACGACCTGTGGGAGGTGACGGTCAAGCCGGGTTCGCTTGGCGACGTGAGGGTGACGCTCGCGGGCGGGCGCGCCTGCGGCACCGCCGGGGCGGTGTGCACCGGCGACGGGCGGGCACTGTCGGCGACGATCTCGACGACGGTGCTGGGACCGGTGGCGCTCTCGGTGGCGGATGCGCGGGTGCGCGAGGCGTCGGACGCGACGCTGGACTTTGCGGTGACCTTGAGCCGGGCGTCGCGCGCGCCGGTGGCGGTGGCCTATGCGACGGCCGACGGCAGCGCGACGGCGGGCTCGGACTACACGGCCACGAGCGGGACGCTGACCTTCGCCGCGGGCGAGACGGCGAAGACGGTCTCGGTGCCGGTGCTCGACGACGCCCATGACGAGGGCGAGGAGACGCTGACGCTGCGGCTCTCGGCGGCGACGGGTGCGGTGATCGCGGACGGGGTCGCGACGGGCACCATCGAGAACACGGACCTGATACCGGCGGCGTGGCTGGCGCGCTTCGGGCGCACGGTGACGGACCAGGTGCTGGAGGCGGTGGAGGCGCGGCTCACGGCACCGCGCACGGCGGGCGCGCGGGCGACGCTGGCGGGCCAGGCGCTGCCGTCCTGGGACGGCGCCAACGACACCGCGAAGGCGGCTGCCGACGACAACGCCGACGCTTCGGACCGGGAGGCGATGACGGCGATCCGGGACTGGATGGCGCATGCCGGGGCCGATGGCGAATGGCGTGCTCCGGGCGAGGGTCCGGAACGCGCGGACCTCGTGCAGTCGCGGGCGCTGACCGGGCGCGACTTCCTGACCGGGACGTCGTTCGCGCTGACCGGCGGCTCGGCCGAGGCCGGCGGCTATGCCGCGCTGTGGGGCCGGGGCGCGATCTCGCGCTTCGACGGCCGCGAGGGCGACCTCACGCTCGACGGCGAGGTCACCACGGGGCTGATGGGCGCGGACTGGGCGGCAGAGCGCTGGACGGCGGGGCTGGCGATCGGCCATGCCCGCGGCACGGGCGGCTACCGCGAGGGCGGAAACTGCGACCCAACCGCCACCGACACCAACGCCGACGGCTACCGCGGGCCCAGCCGCTGCTCGGGCGAGGTCGAGGCGACGCTGACCGGTGTCTGGCCCTATGCCGGGCTGAGGCTGACCGACCGGCTCTCGGCCTGGGCGGCGGCCGGCTATGGCGCGGGCGAGCTCAAGCTGACGCCCGGGGGCGAGAGTCCCTTCACGGCCGACCTCACGATGGCCATGGGCGCGGCCGGGATGCGGGGCGAGGTGCTGACGCCACCGCCGGAGGGCGGGCTGGCGCTGGCGCTGAAGGGCGATGCGCGCTTCACCCGCACCGCGTCGGAGGCAACGAAGGACGCCAAGGGCGGCAACCTCGCGGCGGCGACCGCCGACGTGTGGCTGGTGCGCACCGGGATCGAGGGCTCGCGGCGCTTTGCGCCCGGCGGCGATGGCGCGGGGATGGTGCTGACGCCGTCATTCGAGATCGGCGTGCGGCTGGACGGCGGCGACGCCGAGACCGGCCTTGGTGTCGACCTCGGCGGCGGGCTCGCCTTCGCGGCGCCGAAGCAGGGTATCGCGCTCGACCTGAAGGCGCGCGGGCTGGTTGCGCACGAGGCGCCGGGCTTCCGCGAATGGGGCGCGAGCGCCTCCCTCGCCTGGGACCCGCGGCCGTCGACCGACCGGGGGCTCGCGCTGACGCTGCGCCAGTCCTGGGGCGGCTCGCCGACCGGCGGCATGGAGGCGCTGCTGGGCCGCGAGACCCTGGCCGGCCTCGCCGCCAACGACAACGGCGACACGACCGCAAGCGCGGGCCGTCTGGAGGCGGAGCTGGGCTACGGCATCGCGATGTTCGACGGCGGCTTCACCGGCACGCCGCATCTCGGCGTCGGGCTCACGGAGACCGGGCGCGACTACCGGCTCGGCTGGCGCCTGACCTCGGCGCGGCGCGGCGATCCCGGCTTCGAGATCAACCTCGAAGGCACCCGCAGCGAGGCCGCCAACGACGACGCCGAGCACGGCATCGCGCTCCGCGGCGTCATCCGCTGGTAACCGCGGCGGGCGGCGGTGCGGCATCCGGGCGGGGGTCTTGGTGGCGGCATGGCGACGGGCGGCGGTGCGCGCGGATGGCAGTTCCTGAAGCGCAATGACCCCTACGCGGAGGCGTGCCGGGCGCTGAGCGACCCCGCGCCGGCGTTCCTGGACGCGCCCTTTCCGATCCGACGGCAGACCGGGGCCGACCTCGAGGCGGGCCCCTGGGGGCTTCTGGGCTGGGAGGACCCGCTCGCCGCAAACGGGCCGTGCTCGCCGATCTGGGCGGTGGCGCCGATGATCGAGGTGGCGCCGGCGCCGGCGGACGGACCCGGCCTGGCGGAGATGGCGCGCGCGAGCGGCGCGGCGCTCTCGGGGCTCAGGCTCGCCGACGGCGCGCTGATCCTCAAGGTCGAGCGCGCCGGGCGCGCGAGGCAGCTGCGCTTCGCCGACGGCGACGGGTTCGACCCGCATGGCGGGAGCTTCGTTCCCAGCCTGAGCTTCGGGCCCGACTGGCCGCGCCACAACGGCCGTGCGCGCGAGCTGTGGAGGCTGGTCGGCGGTCCGGCCCCTCTTGCGGGCCGGGGGACGGGGACAGGGAACTTCTGATAGCGCTTGACGGGGACAAGGCCGGGAAGGAGGCGCGCGAGATCGCGGCGGAGATCTGGGGCGCCGACAAGGTCGCCGATGAGTGGTACCGGGGCTGTCCGCTGCGCGGCACGGTGCGCCGGCGCATCTACCGCGCCCGCGATCTCATGGAGGGCGGCTATCTGAAGCTCGCCGCGCAATGGTAGAGCGCGCCGCCCGGTCCTAGGGCGCCCTGTCGCCGGCATCCGTCCCGGCGGCCCCCTTACCTGCAACCCCCCCGGCGCGTCCGGCAGGCCCGGCACGGCCCGCGAGATCCCGCTCGTCGAAGACCGGCGACCGATGCATCCGGTGCGCCGCCCGGGAGTTCCGGCCGGCCTGCGGCGTGCGCAGGGCCGTGACCCCGGCGGGCGCCGGGGCGGCGCGCGAGGATGCGTGGGCGATCCCGCCAACGGAGTCTCGCCGATACAGCCGGCGATTCCCGGCCGGCGCGGTCACCGGTTCTCACCGGATAGCACCCATTCACCCATCCTCTCACGCGGCGGCGCCGCGCCTGGCGCCCGTTTGTTGGTAGCGACCGTAAATTTCCCATTTGTAACGACCCAAAATTTCTCACTTTGGGCTTGTCGCTGAAGGCGTCCCGGGCCGCTCTGTTGGCTTTGCCAACAGAGCGGGATCGGTGCGCGGATGTACAAATGGGAGACCAGGATGTTGTTGAAGCACTATCTGGACCGGGGTGTCTCGAAGGCGGAGCTGTCGAGGCGGTTCGGGGTGAACCGTCGGACGATCCACAATTGGGTCGATACCGGCCAACTGGACCGGGATCTGGCGGCCGGTGCGCGAGGGTATTCGCCCCGTCCGCCGGTGGCCCACAAGCTGGACCCCTACAAGGCGATCATCGACGCCCGTCTTGAGGCGTTCCCGAAGCTGTCGGCGAAGCGGCTTTTCGATGAGGTCCGCGCTGCGGACTACCCGGGCTGCTACTCTCGCGTGAACGACTACGTGCGGGCGACGCGACCGCGCGAACCGGTTGAATCGCTGGTCCGGTTCGAGACGCCGGCGGGGCGTCAGGGCCAGGTGGACTTCGGTACGTTCACGCTGCCCTGGGGCCGGCGCCATGCCCTGGTGATCGTCCTCGGCTACTCCCGGCTGCTGTGGCTGCACTTCTATACTCGGCAGACCATGCCGGTCCTGATGGAAGGTCTGGAGAGCGCCTTCGACCGGTTCGGCGGGGTTCCGGAGGAGCTGCTGTTCGACCAGATGCGCGCCGTGGTGCTGTCCGACGACCGCGGGGCCGGCGGCGGCCTGGTGCTGAACGAGGAGTTTCTGCGGTTCGCCGCGCACTGGGGGTTCATGCCGCGCTCGTGCCGACCCTATCGGGCCCAGACCAAGGGCAAAGTGGAGCGCCCGATCCGCTACATCCGCGAGAGCTTCTTCTACGGCCGCTCGTTTGCGAATGACAACGATCTCAACGAGCAGGCCGTGCGCTGGCTGGAGGGCACAGCCAACGTCCGCCGGCATGCCACGACCGGGGAGCGTCCTGTCGACCGCTTCGAGCGCGACGAGCGAGCGGTGCTTCTCCCCTTGGCGAACCATCCCTATCGACGTCTCGGCGTCCGGCATGCTCCGGAGCCCGCGCCGCGGCGACTGCCGGCAACCGTGAAGGTCGAGCAGCGACCGCTTAGTGTCTATGCGGAGGCGCTGCAATGAACGCTCCGGCGCCGGCCCGGCGCGACCGGCTGCGGGCAATGCTGGCGGACCTCAAGATGCCGGGCGCGCTGGAGGCCGTCGACGGCATCCTCTCGGACGCCGACGGCGGCACGATCTCGGCGGCCGAGGCCATCGAGCAGTTGCTGAACGCCCAGATCGTGCTGCGCAACAACCGCCGTCTCCAGACCGCCATGCGCTCTTCGCGGCTGCCGGCTGTGAAGACGCTCGATCAGTTCGACTTCGCCTTCCAGCCCAGCATCAAGCGCGAGCAGATCGAGAGCTTGCACGAGCTCGGCTTCCTGGACCGCGGCGAGAACGTGATCCTGCTCGGCCCACCAGGCGTCGGGAAAACGCACTTGGCGATCAGCCTCGCGATCGCGGCGGCCGAGGCCGGCCGGCGCGTCTACTACGGCACGCTCGCGGCGCTGATCGAGTCCCTCACCGAGGCCAAGGCCGCCGGCAATCTGACCCGGCGGCTGCGCGTGCTCACCCATCCGGCCCTGCTGGTGGTCGACGAGATCGGCTACCTGCCGGTCAACCAGGACGGCGCCGTGCTCTTCTTCCAGCTCATCAACGCCCGGCACGAGAGGGCGTCGACTGTGCTGACGTCGAACAAGGGTTTCGAGGACTGGGGTGGCGTGCTCGGCGACGAGGTCATGGCGGCGGCTCTCATCGACCGCCTTGTGCACCACTGCCACATCGTCAACATCCGGGGCAACAGCTACCGGATGAAGGAGCATCAGAACCTGCTGCAGTCCGGCTCGGATCGACGCAGGAAAAGAGCCGCCGCGTGATCGCCGGCTCAAACGGAGACAGGAGCGGTGACACCCGCCCGTTGTGGATAACCGGGTTGTCGCCGCCAGACTCTTGGCGGTCGCTGCGCCAACCCGGTTACCTACAGCTCGACCAAGTCCGACACCCCAAACACCGCGTCTGGGGGTACGACCGAACGCTCAAAGTGAGAAATATTTCGATCGACAAAAGTGGGAAATTTTCAGTCGCAATTGACACCGTTCCCCTTGCCCCGCGCCGACCGGACGGTGCGCCCGGGGCGTGGCCTGGCTGCCGTGGCGATTCGGCATTGGGCGATTCGGGTTGGCGGGGGCGCCGGGCGGGCGGCCGCGCGGCGATTGCCGCACTTCTCCTGCGTTTCCGAAGCCCGGGGGCCGGCGTCCGCCGGGCATGTGTGTCGTCGTCTGGCGCCGTCTGTCGGCAAAGAGGCGGACGGATTCAGGGGTAGGCCGGATTCGTCCTCCCTCCCGGGCGTCTTCCTTGGGTTCAATCGCGTCCGGACCGCCGAGCGATCCGGGCGCCCGCCCGGCGGCGGCCACGGGCAGGAGACCTGAGGAGACGACCATGAACGAAGAACGGACCTATTTCTCGACGCGGGAGGCGGCCGACTATCTCGGCGTCTCGCCGCGCACGCTGGACCGCTACCGGGTGAGGGGCGGCGGGCCGGTGTTCCACCGCTTCGGCGGCCGCGTGCGGTACCTGCGGGCCGACCTCGACGCCTGGGCGTTGACGCGGCGCCGCGCGTCCACCTCGGACGACGGCACCGGCGATTGCCCCGGTCCGGGGGAGCCCCCGCCGGCGCGCAGGCGCCCCGGCCAGGCGCGCCCTCCGGGAGCGGCCCGATGAGGGGCGCGGCAACGGAACGGCGCGCCCGCCTCGCGGGCGCGGTGCGGATCGCGGCGGTGGCCGCCGCGGCCGTGCTGGCCAGCGCGGACCTGGCACTCGCGACCACCGACGACACCTTCGGCGATCCGCTGGATACGGTGCAGGACATCGTCGGCGGCACCGGCGGGCAGCTCGCCGCGGCGCTCGCCGTCGGCGCGGCGCTGGTCGGCTCGGTGCTGCGTTTCAACGCCATGCAGCTGATGGGCGCGGTGGGGGTGGGCATCGCGGCGGGCGCCGGCACCGGCATCGTCACCGGCCTGGTCGGCACGGCGATCGTCTGAGGCCCCGGGGGATTCAGGACCGTGAACGACACCGCGCGCCACACCATCCCCCGCCGCCTCGACGATCCGGAACGCTGGCTGTTCTGGACCGTCGACGAGGCGGCGGCGCTGATGGGCCCGGGCCTGCTCGGGCTTGCCGCCAACCAGTTCGTGCCGGGGCTGATCGCCGGCGTCGGCGGCTGGCTGCTGCTGCGCCGGGTCAAGCGCGGCGGCGGCGCCAACATCGCGCGCTACGCGCTCTACTGGTTCCTGCCGGACTTCGTGCTGCGTCTCAAGGCGACGCCGGCGAGCCATCTCCGGCGCTTCGTCGGCTGAGGCGGGACCGGTGAGACGCGCGCTCATGGAGACCGGCATCCGCCGCGCCCGCGACATCCGGGTCGCGCTGTCGGCCCTGCTGGGGCTCTCGATGGCGGCCAACCTGGCGCTCAGCGTCGGGCTCAGCGTTCGCGAGGCGTCGACGGTGCTGCTGCCCGCGGTGTCGGGGCCGGTCTGGGAAGTGGGCGATGGCCGCGCAAGCGCCCGGTATCTGGAGGACATGGCGCGCACCGCTGCGGTGACGCTGCTGACGCTCACGCCCGAGAACGCGGGCCATGTGCGCGTGGCCGCCGCCCGCATGAGCCACGCCTCGGCGCGCGGCGCGATCGGCGCCTGGGTCGAGGCGGAAGCGAGCCGCATGGCGGGGCGCGACCTGGCGACCGCCTTCTATCCCGCGAGCATCGAGGCCGACACCGAGCGGCTCACGGTCGAGATCGCGGGCGAGCTCGTGACCTGGATCGGGCGCGAGGAGGCCGGGCGCCAGGACCGGCGCTACCGGCTCGTCTTCCGCATCGACGGCGGGCGCATCGGGCTGCTGCGCTTCGAACAACTGGAGGACTGACGATGACACGGAACACGATCGGGCGCACCGGCACGGCCGCGCTGCTGGCACTGCTGGTCTGTGCGGCCGCGCTCGCCACTACCGTGCCGCCGGCGCGGGCGATGCAGATCCTGGAGGCGACCGACCACGGCGAGCTGGCGGGCGAGATCTCGGCGCGGGACGTGAGCCGCATCGCGCTCGGCGGCGACCGCATCAAGCGGGTGATCCGCAGCCCCGGCGGCTTCGCCGTCGAGCACGACCCCGAGAGCGGCGATCTCTATCTGAGGCCGCTGGCGCCGGCGGGTGGGCCGGGGGCGGCATACGGCCCCGTCACGCTCTTCATCGGCACCGAGCGGGGCTTCACCTACCGGCTGACCCTTACCCCCACGGTGCGGGACTCGGCGCAGATCCTGATCCGCAACGCCGACGTTGCGGCGGCGCCCTGGACAGGGGCGGCCGGGGCGAGCGATCCCCGGGTGGCGGCGCTGGTGCGGCTGGTGCGCGCCGTGGCGCGGCGCGAGGTGCTGCCCGGATACGAGATCGTTCCGGGGGGCGGAGAGGCTTCGGATGGCCGCGCGGTCATCGAGACCTGGCGGGGGCCGCGCTTCGCGGCGCATGTGGTCGAGGCCGGCAGCGACCCGAGCGCGGGCACCGGCCCGAACGCGGGCACCGGCCCGGCCACGGGTACCGATGCGCGTGACCTGGCGGCCCTCGCCGGGACCAGGTTCGGCGGCGAAGGCCGTGCGCGTGTCGCGGCGGTGTGGCTGGCGCCGCGCGGCACCGGCCCCTCGGGCGGGCGGCTCGCCGTCCTGGTCACCGAGGCCGTATCGGCGGCCGCGGCGGCGGGAGAGCCGCGATGAGCGCCGCCGGCCGAAACCGCGCGGGCGCGGCCGACGGCGATGCGCAGGCGGTGCGGCGGCGCCAGCTGGTGCTGTTCTCCGTCATCGCCGCGGCGGTGCTGATCGTGCTGGCGGTCTGGCTGAGCGCAGGCGGCGGCAAGGGTCCGGCGCCGGCCGGCGGCATCGATGCCGAGCTCGCCGGGCCGGACACCGCCGAGAAGGTCTGGACCCGGCGCTCGGAGGCGCGGATCGGCGCCATCGAGACCAGGCTGCGCGAGATGCAGGGCGAGGCGCGGCGGCTCGGGGCCGAGAACGAGCGGCTGCGCGAGCGTCTCGTCGGCGATGCCGAGAACGCGCGCGGCGTGATCGACCGGCAGAAAGCGGCGATGGACGAGCTGGAACGGCGGCTGCGGGCGGTCCTGCCGCCGGAGGGGGCGACGGGCGCCGCGCCGGGCGCGGATCCGTACTTCCGGGGGCCGGGCACCTCGCCCTCGGGCGCGGCGCGCGCCCCGGCGCCGGTTGCGCCGGCGCCGCTGATCGAGACCTTCGAGCTGGAGGGCGGTCCCGGGAGTTCGGGGGCCGGGCCGCGCTCGGGGGCGGAGACCGTCGCCGGTGCGCTCGAGAAATCCGTGGCCGCGTGGCTGCCGGCGGGCGCCCATGCCGAGGCGATCGTGCTGGCCGGCGTCGACGCCTCGGCCGGGGTCTCGTCGCAGGGCGATCCGCGCCCGGTGCTGTTCCGCATCACCGGCCCGGCCTGGACCGCGGCGCCATCCGGTTCGGCGGACGGGACGGCGCTCAGCGTCGACATCGCCGGCTGCACCGTGACCGGGGCGGCGCACGGCGACCTCTCCTCGGAGAAGATCTACGCGAGGCTCAGGACCATGACCTGCGCCGCGCCCGGCTCGGGGGAGCGTCCCGGCTCGGTGATCGAGACCGAGGTGGCGGGGTTCGTGGCGGGCTCCGGCAAGACCGGGGTGCGCGGCCCGGTGGTGAGCCGCGAGGGGGCGCTGGTCGAGAAGGCGTTCCTCGCCGGCATGGTGTCGGGCATCGGCCAGGGCGTCGCGAGCGCCTTCCAGCCGCAGGCCGTCGCCACCGGCGGCGCGGCGTCGGCCGCCAATACCGGGCTCGGGGATATCGGCCGGGCCGGGCTCGGCGCCGGAGCGTCCTCGGCCGGGCAGAAGGTCGCCGACTACATGATCCGCCGCGCCGAGCAGTACCAGCCGGTGATCCAGCTCCGGGCCGGGACCCGGGTGACGCTGGTGTTCCTCGAAGGCGCCCGCATCGGGGGAACGCCCCGGTCCGACGGCGGCGCCGCCCAACCCACCCAGGGAGACAAGTGACATGACGGATTCAATCTTGGGTAACCGGATCGTGCCGGTCCCGGCGGCTTCGGTCGCGATCGTTCTCGGCGCCTTCGCGCTGGCGGGCTGCTCGGCGACCCATGTCGGCGAGTCCTGGCAGTGCCCGCTGGCGCAGGGCGGGTCCTGCGACAGCGTCGCCGCCGCCGATCCGGCCGTGCCGGACGCGGCGGCACGGAAACCCGTGCGCCGCAAACCCCTCTACGAGGTGCGCGGCGCGGAACGGCCCGAGGCACCGCCGGCGCGGCGCTGCGACGCCGGATGCGGCGGGTTCGATCCCTTCGCCTGGCTCGCGCGGCTGTTCGGTGGCGGCGATGACGGGGCGCGGCACGAGGATGCCGGCCCCGCTCCGGAGACCCCGGCGCCGGTTCCGGACACCGCCGCCGCGACGCCCGTCGCCCAAACCCCGGTCCTGCCGCCCGAACCGGACACGCTTCCGGCCTCTGCCGATTCCGCCGACGACGATCTGCGCACCGGCGAGGTCGTGGGGCGCATCTGGATCGCGCCCTTCGTCGATGCCGACGGCGTCTACCGCGAGGCCTTCCATGTCCGCGCGGTGCTGGAGCCGGCCGGCTGGAGGCTCCGGTGATCGGCCGGCTGCTGGAGCTGTTCGAGGGGCCGGAGGCGCCCGGTCCCTGGATGCCGCCCGCGATGCCGGCGGCGCTCCATTCCCTGCTGCCCTGGCGCGCATGGGACGAATCGAGCGAGCTCTACGTCAACGCCGCCAGCACCGGCTTCGTCGTCGAACTGCCGCCCTTCGCGGGCATCGACGCCGAGACCTTGGGGGCATTGTCGGGCACGCTCGCCGATGCCGCGCCCGAGCGCTGCACGGTGCAGGTGATCCACTGGGCGAGCCCGCGCTTCGGCGCGGCCTGCGACGCCTGGGCCGAGCCGCGCGCCGGCGCCGGCGGCGCGCTCGCGCGGATGGGCGCGCGGCGCGGCGAGCTTCTCAGCCGCGGCGGCTGGCGCAAGCTGCATGGCGGCGGGCCGCCCTTCACGCTCAGCGACTACCGGGTGTTCGTCACTGCCTGCCTCGCGGGCGGTCCCGGCCCGGCCGCCGAGACGTCTCTCGGGGCCTTCCGCCGGGCGCTCGAAGGCACGCTCGCCTCGGCCGGCGCCCATGCGCGGCGGCTGGAGCCGGACGCGCTGCTGTCGCTCGCGGCCGAGCTCACCGTCCCCGACATCCATGGAGAACGCGACGGGGGGACGCGGCGCCCGGTGAGGCGCTGGTCGCCGCGCGATCCGATCCATGAGCAGTGCATCGCTCCCGGCCGCGCGCTCACCGTGGCGCCGACCGGCCTCACCTTCCACGGCGCGGATGGGGAAGACGTCGCCGTGCGGATCCTGTCGGCCGTCGCGTTCCCGGAGGTCTGGCCGGGCTGGCGCGGCAACGCGCTGATCGGCGATTTCCACCGCGACTTCCTCCAGCCGGGCTGCCCGGTGCTGACGACCCTGACCGTGACGACCGGCGACGAGGCGGCGGGCGAGAAGGCCTTCCTCAAGTCGGCGCGCGCGATTCAGCAGGCCGGCACCGGTATCGCGCGCTACCTCCCCGGCCTGCCCGAGAAGGCGCGCGACTGGCAGACGGTGACCGAGCGGCTGAAGGACGGCGAGCGGCTGGTCCGGGCCTGCTACACGGTCGCGGTCTATGCGCCGCTCGATGCGCTCGACGAGGCCGAGCAGGCGGTGCGCGCGATCTATCACGGCCAGGGCTGGCGGGTGAACGCCGAGCGCTACGTCCAGCTCCCCTCCTGGCTCGCCTGCCTGCCGATGGCGTCCGCCGGAGGCCTCGACGCCGATCTCGAACGCATGGGCCGCATGAAGACGCTGCTCACCGCGTCGGCCGTCAACCTCGCGCCGGTGCATGGCGAGTGGCGCGGCCAGCCGATGAACCCGGACAACCCGCCCGCCCTCTTCCTGATCGGGCGCCGCGGCCAGCCGGCCTGCTGGTCGCCCTTCGCCAACGAGGCCGGCAACTACAACGTCGCGGTCACGGGGAAGTCGGGCTCCGGCAAGTCGGTGCTGATGCAGGAGCTGGTGACCGGGCTGATCGGCGCCGGCGGCGAGGCCGTCGTGATCGACGACGGGCGTTCGTTCCAGCACACGGCGGAAGCCCTCGGCGGCGCCTTCATCGCCTTCGGCAAGGACCCGGCGACACTCAACCCCTTCGCGATGATCGACGCCGGGACCGCCAATCGCGACGGCGACTACCGCGAGGAATGCTTCGCCATGCTGGCCGGCGTGATCGGGCGCATGTGCCGGCGCCGCGGCGCCATCGACGATATCGAGGCGGCGCTGATCGACGGCGCGATCGCGGCGGCTTGGGACGAGGCCGGCAACGGCGCCGATCTCGGCACGGTGCGCACGCATCTCGAAGCCCGCGACGACCGCCGGGCGAAGGACATGGGCACCGCGCTCGGCCCCTGGTGCCCCGGCGGCGCCATGGGGCGGCTGTTCGCCGGCACCGATGTGCCCGATCTGGAGAACGCGCTCACCGTGTTCGAGCTCGCCGAGCTCAAGGGGCGCGGCGACGTCCAGGGCGTGGTGCTGATGCTGGTGGTCTTCCTCGCCACCCAGCGCATGTATCACGGCCCCCGCACCAGGGCGAAGGCGATCGTCATCGACGAGGCCTGGGACCTGCTCTCGGGCGAGGACAGCAAGGCGTTCCTCGAAGGCGCGGCGCGGCGCGCCCGCAAATACCGCGGCGCATTGGTGACCGGCACCCAGAGCGTCAACGACTACTACGCCAATCCCGCCGCGCGGGCGGCCTGGGAGAACTCGGACTGGGTGATCTTCCTGGCGCAGAAGGACGAGTCCGTCGAGCTGCTGAAGGCCGAGAAGCGCATCCACTGCGATCCCGGCATGGAGCGGGCCTTGAAGAGTCTCACCACCGCCGACGGGCGCTATGCCGAGCTGGTGCTGCACGGCCCGGACGGCTGGCGCGTCGCGCGCCTCGTGCTCGATCGATGGTCGGCGGCGCTGTTCTCCTCGCGCGGCCCCGCCTTCGCCGCCGTCGAGACCCTCAAGGCGGAGGGGCTCACCACGGTGGAGGCCATCGACCGGATCGCCGGGAGCACGGCTCCGGAACGCGAAGAAACGACCACGCACGGGAAGGGAGACGGCGCATGACATCGAAACGAGGAGACCGCAGCGGGCCGGGCGCGACCGGCGAGGCCGCGCTCGCCTGGCCCGACGACCCGGAGACCGTGACGGTCACGGATATCGACTTCGAGGCGCTGGCCCACGTGCTCGCCAACTGCTGCCGCCGGGGCGGGCGGATGCGGCACTACCACTCGCTGGCGGCGCATGCGGTGATCGTGAGCGAGGAGATCGGGGCGCTGGGCGGGCTTTCGGAGGAGGACCGGCGCACGCTGGCGCTGCACGCGCTGGTCTCGGGCGCCGCGTCCGCCTGGTTCCGCGGCGAATGGACGGTCTCGGCCCGGGCCGCCGACCGCACGGCGCGCCTCGCGGCCGGCATCGAGGCCGCGGTGCGCGAGGCGGCGGGCTTAAGCGCGGCGCTCGACGAGGAGCAGGCGGAGGTGCTGCGCTTCGTCGGCCGCATGGCGGCCGCGGCGGAGAGCCGCGACCTGCTCGGGGACGAGGCGTCCGCCAATTCCGGGATCGCGTTCCCGCCGCTGAAGCGCCGCATCCGCAGCATCGCGCCCGAGCGCGCGGCGCAGGCCTGGCTGGCCCGGTTCCGGGCGCTCGCCGGGGACCGCCCCCCGGTTGGGGACCCGGGCGGGAAGACGTCGGGGAAGGCCGGCGAGGCCGGCACGCCGGATGCGGCGGGGGCCTGAGATGGCGCGCGGAGAGGGGAACGTCCCCGGCGAGGCCCGTCGTGACGCGGGCGCCTGGCCGGTGATGCTGTCGGCCGTGCTGCTCTCGGGCGCGGTGGCGGCGGCGGTCTCGGCCGCGACGGTCCGCTTCTCCGCCCCGGAGGCGCCGGCGATCGCGAGCGTGCGGCTCGGCGAGATCGCCGCCGCCTGGGCCGTCGAGGCGGCCGGGACGGAGTCGACGGCGGCGGATGCGGCGGCGGATGCGCGCGCCTGGGCCGCGGCGCTGGAGAGTGCGCTGGCCATGGTGGCGGAACGCGAGGGCGTGGTGCTGCTGCCCGCCCGTGCCGTCGCCGCCGGGGCGCCGGACATGAGCGCGCATGTCGAGGCGGCGCTGGAGGCGGCGCTGGCTGCATCCCGCCCGGGCGATGCGGATGGCGCGGATGAGGCAGGGCCATGACCGCGCGGCGCCGGCATGCCGGGCTTGCGGCGATGGCCGCGCTGGCGGCGTTCTGGCTGCTCGCCGCGTCGCGCGTGCATGTCAACGCAAGCTGGTCGGACGGGGCCTGGGGCTATCTCGCGCTGCCGCTGATCGGCCCGCCGGAGATCGGCGACGCGGTGGTGTTCGAGCCGCCGGAGGCGCTGGGCGCCACGGTGCCGTATCTGAAGACCGTGCGCGGCCTGCCGGGCATGGCCGTCGAAGTCGATGCGGACGGTCTGGTGACGGTCGGCGGCGTCCGGCTCGGTATCGCCAAACCCCGCGCCCTCGACGGGCGGGCGCTGGACTCCATCGCGCCCGGCACCGTGCCGACCGGCCACTACTACCTGCACGGCGGTCACGTCGACAGCCACGACAGCCGCTATGCGGAGATCGGGCTCGTGCCGCGCAATCGCATCGCGGCCTTTGCCGTGGCGCTGCCGGACCTCCCCTGGCTCGGCCTCGAAGGGCCGCTGGTCGGACCGGAGGACGGGCGATGACGCGCTGCGCCGCCATCCTCGCGGCCGCGGTCCTGACGGTCGTGGCCGCTCCGGCCGCCGTGCCGGCGGCGGACCTCGGCGTGCGCGGCCAGACCTGGCCGGTTGCAGAGCCGGACCTGCTCGAACAGATCGAGGGCCGGTTGTCGGAGATGCGGGAGTCGGGCGAGCTGGCGCGCCTGGAGGCGGAGGCTCGCGCCCGTGTCCGGTCGCGGCTGGAGGCGCCGGACCCGGTCGCGGGGATCGCGCCGGCGCGGGAACGCCGTTCGCGCCTGTTCGATCCGGCGATCGTCGTCGACCGCGATATCCGCTCTCCGGACGGCACCCTCATCGCGGCGGCCGGCACGCGTATCGACCCGCTGGCCGGCATGACGCTCGCCCGCGATCTCCTGTTCATCGACGGACGGCGCAAGGTCGAAATCGCCTGGGCGCTCGCGCACGCGGGTCCCGCGAAGATCGTCCTGCTCGCCGGGCGGCCGCTCGACATCGCCCGCGCCGAAGGACGTCCCTTCTTCTTCGACCAGGGCGGGCGTCTCGCGGGCCGGTTCGGGCTCACTGCAACGCCGAGCCTGGTCGAGCAGGCGGGATCGAAGCTCCGCATCACCGAGATCCCGCTCGCGAACAGGGACGGCGAGCCATGAGCCGGCTCCTGTTCGCGCTCATGCTGTTCGCGGCGCTTCCGGCCGGGACGGTCTCGGCGCAGTCCTGCACCGGGCGGTTCGTCAACCCGATCTCGGACGTCTGCTGGGAGTGCCTGTTCCCGATCTCGATCGGCCCGATCCGGATGGGCAGCGCCTCGGGCGCGCCGGACACGCCGAACCCGTCCTCGCCGATCTGCTTCTGCGGCTCGCCGATCCCGCGCATCGGGCTCTCGCTCGGGGTGTGGGAGCCGGCCCGGCTGATGGACGTGACGCGCACACCCTGGTGCTTCCCCAACCTGGGCGGGCTCACCATCGATCCCGGCCTTCCCGCTGCAAGGGGCCGCACCGGATCCTCGGGCGGCGACGGCGCGGCGGGCTCGGTCTGGCACGCGCACTACTACGTCTATCCGCTGCTCTCGTGGATCGGGGCGCTGATCGATCTCGGGTGTCTCGAGGGCGGCTCGCTCGACATCGCCTGGACCTCGGAGCTCGACCCGGCCTGGCTCGACGACGAGCTCTCGTTCCTGCTGAACCCGGAGGCGGCGCTGTTCGCCAACCTCCCGGCGCAGGCCGCGTGCGCCGCCGACTGCGCGGCGGCCTCGGCCGGGCTGCCGCTCGATCCGATGTTCTGGTGCGCGGGATGCCAGGGCGGGATGTACCCGCTGACCGGCAACGTCGCCGCCCATGTCGGTGGCGTGCAGGCCTCGCTCCTGGCCGCGCAACGCCTGGTCTACCGGCTGCACCGGGCCGGGCTCGCCTGGGGCACTTCCGGATCCGCCGCGCTCTGCGGGCGCTACCCGATGCCGGTGATGAAGAAGTCGCAGTACCGCTGGCAGATGACCCAGCCGGTCCCGGCCACGACGCCGCGCACCGGCTGCAACCCGACGGGCCGCTCCTCGGTGCTGTGGGAGACGCTCCGCGAGATCCCCGTCTCGGGCGAGAGCTTCGGCTACCTGCTGTGGAGAAAACGGACATGTTGCCTACTCTGAAACCACGCGGAACGGCGCCGACGGCACGCATCCTCGCCGGGCTCGCCTGCGCCCTGTTGCTGGCCGCGTGCTGCCGCCCCGCCCTGGCGGACGATTTCCGGGCGACGGCGAAGTCGGGCGAGGCCGAAGCGCGCGCGGCGCGCGACCTCGCCGCCGAGGTCCTGCGCGAGGCGGGCGACGGCGGGCTCGGGGACTGGACCCGTTCGATCATCGACCGCGCGCTGAAACGCGCCGGCGAGGCTGCAAGGCAGACCGTTCCGGGATCGCCGGGACCGTCCTCCGCGCCGCTTCCGGCCGAACGCCACGCGGCGCGCACGGCGCGCGGTCTCGCCGGGCGCGGCGGCACGGCGGAGATCCTGCTGTTCACCAGCCTCTCGGTACCGGCGGCGAGCTGGCGGCAATGGGCGCGCGACGCGGCCCGGACCGGGTCGCCGCTGGTGCTGCGCGGCGTCGGCGAAGGCGGGTTGCGCGCGACCGTGAAGGCGGTCGGCGACCGGCTCGGCGGGTACGACGCCGGAGTCGCCATCGATCCGCGCCTGTTCCGCCTGTTCGGCGTGACGCGCGTGCCCGCGGTCGTGGCGGTGCCGGGGGGCGTGCCGCCGTGCCGGAGCCGGGGCTGTTCGGACGACCCCGCCCCGCCCCACGACCGCGTCACCGGAAACATCGGGCTTGCGGCCGCGCTGGAGGCGATCGCCGCCGAGGGCGGCGCCGGGCGCGATGTGGCCCGCCGCCATCTCGAATTGCTGAGGGGTGAAGAATGACCGTGGAACGCGAACCCGGTCCGGGCCGGGCGGATGTGCTCATCGACCGCGCAACCCGGGTCGTGCGCTTGCTCGCCTGGATCGCCATGTTCGTCCTCTGCTGCCTGATGCTGTGGGTGGTGGGGGGCCAGGCGGCGCGGGCCGGGGATCCGAAGGCGGCGGCGGCGGAGATCGGCCGCGCCGGACAGACCGCGGCCGGCGCGATCGCCAGGGACGCATCGCAGACCGGCACGGTGCCGGGCTATGTGGGCACCGACGTGCCGGAGCGCGGCCTGACGGCGGGCGGCATGGCGGATGCGGCCCGGGAGCGGCTTAGCCGTCCGGACGATCCGGGCGGCGCGGCCGGGCGCACGGTGGTCGAGGGCACCGCGACAAGGCCCGAGAGGCCGGTGTCGGCGAGCGGTCCCGAAGCGGCGCGCGGCGACGGCATCGCCGCCAACCCGCAGTCGGCCGCCCATGGCGCGGACGGCCTCGCCTCGGGCGGCGTCGCGGACTGCAACGCGACACTCGACGATGCGGAGGACGGCGGCTCCTGCGGCGGGGTCCGGTATTGCGTGGGCGCGGGCTGCGAGACCGTGCGGTCGCAATCGAACACCGGGTTCGTCGAGGCCACGTCGCGCCTCAACATGGCGATCGAGCTGGGCGGCGAGGAGTTCGACCGGGACGACATGCGCTTCTTCAAGGGCGCGCGGCGCGTCTGCACGATTCGGTGGTTCGGGCTCGCCAACTGCTGCACCAACTCGGGCGCGCTGGTGGGGCTTGCGGGGTGCAGCGCCGAGGAGATCGAGCTCGCCAAGGAGCGCCACGGCGGCAACACCCGCTATCTCGGCAAGTACTGCGCCAAGCGCACCTTCTTCGGGGTCTGCATCCGCCGGGCGCGGGCCTGGTGCGTGTTCGGCTCCAAGCTCGGGCGCATCCTGCAGGAGCAGGGCCGCTCCCAGCTCGGGGTCGGCTGGTCGGACTGCCGCGGCCTGACGGTGGCCGAGGTCGAGCGCATCGACTTCGGGCGCCTCGACCTCTCCGAGTTCACGGAAAACCTGATGGACGGGGGAAAAGAGCCCGCCATCTCGCTGCCGGACGGGGGCGACACCGGCGCCGCCATGCGCGAGCGCATCCGCGACTTCTACAGCCGGGGCGAGTGATGGCGCGCGCCGCAAACTACGCCATCGCGGCGGCGGCGGCGCTGCTGGTCTCCAGCTCCGTGGCGGGCGCCGCGGAATGGCGCTCCTGGTGTGGGGCTCCGGGCGAGGGTCCGTCCCTCGGCTGGCACTTCTACTGCGACCGGCCGGAGGAACCGCCGGAGGCACACCCGGCGCCCGCGCCGGCGGCACCGGACACGCGGTCGGCGACGGAGCGCATCCGCGAGATGCGCCGCGCGCTGGAGGAAGCGCGCGCCGCGGCGATCCTGGAGCCGACGACGGCAAACGTGGCCGCGTATCTGCGCCTTCAGCAGGAGACGTTGCAGCGCGCCGCGACCTTCTCCGACGCCTTCCGGCGCACGGTCTGGGCGACGCCGGAGGTCGACTACACGCTGAAGCGCCCCGTGGGCGCGCTCGCCAAGCGGCTCTGGTCCGACGAGCGCCGCCAGGCCCGCGACCGGGCGCTCGCGAATCTCGGCGAGCGTTACGGCCTCATCTATCTCGGCCATGCCGGCTGCACCGGCTGCCGGGTGTTCGGCCCGCTCTTGCGCGCCTTTGCAATGCGCCACGGCCTCGACGTGCTGGCCGTGTCGCTGAGCGGCGAGCCTCTGGAGGGCTGGCCCGAGGCGGTGCCGGACAACGGGCGCGCGGCGAAGCTCGGGCTCGGCGGCGCCCCGGTCCCGGCGGTCGTGCTGTTCGACACGAAGACGAAGCGCGTGCTGCCGGTGGGGTTCGGGGTGATGGCCGAGGACCAGCTTGCCGAACGCATCTTCGTCCTTACAGCCCTGGAGACCGGCCGTGATTATTGAACATGCATACCGGACGGTTCGGTCCTGCCCAGCCTCCACCCGCCGCCGGAGCCCTCGGGAGCTCGGAAGGTGCGGTGCGCTACTGACCGCTGCCCTGCTTGTGGCGTCGCCCGCCGATGCCGATGTGCTCTCGGAAATGAACAATTTCTGGCGCGGCGCGGCGGTCAACACCACCGGCCCTACCGCCTTCGCGGGCCAGGCCTCCGGCCACTGGACGCTCGGCAACCTGTATTTGCGCGCCCCGGTGCGCTCGGAGACCATCGCGACGGTCAGCCTGCCGAGCTTCCGGGCCGGCTGCGGCGGCATCGACGCCTTCGCCGGCGCCTTCTCGTTCATCAACTCCGACCAATTGATCGCCTTCGGCCGCGCGGTGGCGCAGAACGCCGCCGGCTTCGCCTTCGAGCTGGCGCTGGAGACCATCTCGCCGGTGATCGCCGAGACCATGGCCAAGCTCCGCGCGCTGGCGCAGTGGGTCAACAGCCAGAACCTCAACAGCTGCGAGACCGCACAGGCGCTGGTCGGCGCCGCCTGGTCGAAGAACGACCGGGCGTCCGCCTCGATCTGCGCCGCGATCGGCACCTCCCAGGGGATCTTCTCCGACTACGCGGCGGCGAAGCACGGCTGCGGGTCGGAAGGGAAACGCAACTCGACCCTCGCGTCGGCCTCGGGCGCAATGGCGGACCAGGTCCCGGTCAACGTCAACTATGCCTGGAAGGCGGTCAGGGCGTCCTCCTTCCTCTCGGGCGATACCCGGCTTGCCGAGTTCGCCATGTCGATTTCCGGCACGGTGATCGTCACCGCGCCCGTCTCCGACGGCGACGACGCCGGTCCCAGGGTGCGCATCCTCGAGCCGCTGGCGCTCGACCGGCGCGTCACGGAAATCCTGATGGAGGGCGGCGGCGATCTCCCGGTCTACCGCTGCGACACGACGGACCGCTGCCTGAACCCCACGCTCGGGCGGGTGAGCGTGCCCGCCGACCGGGGCTTCCGGACCCGGGTGGCGGAGCTCCTGCGCGACCTCGTGGATGCGGTCAGGACCGACACCGCGCCGCCCACCGAGGCGCTGGGGCTGGTCAACCTCACCACGCTCCCGGTCTACCGGGTCGCCAACGTGGCCGCCGCCTACCGGGGCGCGGTGGTCGACCAGGAGATGGACGCGCTCGCCGAAGCCGTGGCGCTCGACGTGCTCCAGGTCTGGATCACGGACCTCCACCGCACCGTCGAGGAGCGCGCCGGCACGCTCGACATCGCCGACGGCGACCAGCTCCGGCGCTGGCGCGAGGGCTTGCGGGCCAACCGGGTCGCACTCGCCCGCCATCGCAACGAGGGGCTGGAGCGCTTCAACACCGCGCTCGCCGTGGTCGAGAAGCTCAGGCTGATCGAGACCGAGCTCGCGGGCGCGCTCTCGGCGGACCTGCGCGCCGCGCTCGCCTTCTCGCGCGGCGGCGCCGCCGCCGGGTCCAGGTAGGGCCGATGGACCGGCATTCCGCCTTGGGGAGCAGGCACGTCGGGGGGCGCGCGGACCTCCCCGCCGCAAGGTCTGCCGGGCCGCGATAGCCCATGTACGAGCTCTTCACCATGGGCGGGGGGACCTATCTCGTCGACCTCCTGAACGCGGTGGCCGCGATCACCTCGGGCGGCGCCTATGTGGCGCTGGCCCAGCTCGCGGGGGCCGCCGGGCTCGGCTGGGTCCTGTTCCGCACCGCCTTCGGCGGCTCGTGGAAGGACAACGCCAAGTGGGTCCTGCTGTTCGTGGCGGTGTGGGGCGCGATGATCGTGCCCAAGGCGACGGTGCGCGTCGTCGACCGCCTCGATCCGGCGCTGGCGCCCGCCGTGGTCGCCAACGTGCCGGTGGGGCTCGCGCTGTTCGCCTCGCTGACGTCCCAGGTCGGCGACGGGCTGACGCGCCTCACCGAGCAGGCCTTCACCCTGCCGGACGACATGGCCTACCAGCGCCACGGTCTCATATTCGGGGCGCGGCTCGCGGCGTCCGCGACCAGGCTCGAGGTGACCGACGCGGTGTTCGCGCGCAACCTGCGCAACTACGCCCGGCAATGCGTCTTCTACGCGCTGCTGCTCGGCCACATCTCGGCCGACGATCTGCGCGAATCGACCGACATCTGGTCTCTGGTGACCGCCACGGGCACGCCGTCGGCGGGCGCCTCGCCCGCGCGCATGTTCGAGTTCGCGACCCGCCAGGCCGCCGTCGGCACCGGGGCAACGCCGATCGAGCGCGAGATCGTCACCTGCGCGGTGGGCGCCGGGCGGCTGAACGCCCTGTGGAACGCGGAGATCGCGCGGGCGGGCACCATCTTCGGGCGGCGCATCTTCCCGGACGCCCGGACGGAAGCGCTGGCCCGGGCCGAGCTGCTCGCGGCGCTGCCCGCCGCCCACGACTTCCTGATCGGCGCGTCGCGCTCGGCGGGCGAGATCATGCGCCAGCAGATGGTGCTGAACGCCGTCCACGACGCCGGCGAGCAATGGGCGGCCGAGGCCGGCAACGCCGCCGCGCTCAGCGCCTATACCGAGGCCAGGGCGGAGGCCCAGACGGTCTCGGCCTACCGCGCCATCGGGCGCCAGGCCGAGACCTGGGTGCCGCTGCTGCGCATCGTCTTCGAGTGCCTCTATATCGGCGCCTTCCCGATGGCGGTGCTGCTGATGCTGACGCCCGCGGGGATGGCGATATTCCGCTCCTACGTGACCGGGCTGGTCTGGCTCCAGTCCTGGGGCCCGCTCTACGCGGTGCTGCACCGCATCTCCATGGGCGAGGCGGCGGAGCGCATGAGCGCGGCGGCGCTGATGCCGGGCGGCGATATCGGCATCTCGCTGGTCGCCCAAGCCGGGATCCAGGCGGTCGCCTCCGACGTGGCGGTGATGTCGGGCTATCTCTCGATGTCGGTGCCGTTCCTCGCCGCGGCGCTGGCCTACGGCCTCTCCAAGGCGACGATCCTCGCGACCTCGGTGCTCGCCGTCGGCCAGGACGCGGCATCCTCGGCCGCCCATGAGGGCACGACGGGCAACCTCTCGCTCGCCAACACCGGCTACGACACCCACCGCTTCGCGAGCCTCGAAGGCCGCCAGATCCGCACCTCGGCCCATGTCGATACCGACCGCTATACGGGCTATGCGCCGGCCGGAGCGGGGTTCACGGTGACCGGCGACGGCACGGCGGTCACCGACGCCGGCGCCGCCACCAGCCGCATCCCCGCCGCCGGCGTGCGGCTCTCGGAATCCCTTGCCACGAGCCACGAGCAGCGCGCGGCCGAGGCCCGCGGCGTCTCGCGCCACTGGTCGGCGGAGGCGGGCCAGGCGCGCAACGCCGCCGTCACCGACGCGACGGGCCTGGTCGAGCGCTATTCGCACGACGTCTCGACCGGCATGGCGCATTCGAGGGGTGTTTCGGAGAGCGAGAGTACGCAGGCGCAGGAATTGCAGAGCCACGTCGACAAGCTGGCCGAGATCGGCGGCATCTCGAAGAGCCAGGCGATGAACCTGACCGGCGAGGCGAAGGTCGGCGGCGGGTGGAATCTGATCGCGAAGATCGGCGCCGACGGCTCAGCCATGTGGCGGGGACAGACCATCGAGTCCGACGCCTGGAACCGGATGCGGGAATACGACCGCCAGCACGGGGTGACGGAGAGCTGGTCGAAGGTCGCCGAGGCCTCGCGGCGCTACTCCGCGCAGACCGGCGACAGCGAGATGGCGAGCCTGGACGAGAGCCTTTCCGCCAACCTGACGCGCATGCGGAGCTTCCAGGAACGCGCCTCGCTGTCGCGCCAGGAATCGGAGAGCTGGTCGGAGCAGGCGGCCCAGGTGCGCTCCGACGCGCAGGCCATCGAGCGCGACCTCGGCCAGCCCTTCTTCGCCTGGCTCTCGGAGCGCAGCGGCGCGGACGGACGCGCCATCGGGGCCGCGGGCGCGATGCGGATCGCCTCGCCCCAGACCCCGGAGGACGCCGAGGCGCTGCGCGAGCATGCCGCGGCGTTCATCGCCGAGAAGTTCCCCCATCCGAGACCTGGTGGGCCGGCCGGGCCCGATCCGGCGACGGTCGGCGGCGCGGCGGAATACGAAGGTGCGGCAGGCGAGCTGCGCGGCGCCTATGCCGGCGAGACCGCCGCGGCCTACGGGGGCTGGTCGGAAGGGGTGCGCGACCGCGCCTATGTCGCGGGCGCGCCGATACCGGGCGAGGTCGCGGCGGCCGCGGGCGGCGAACGCGCGGAGACGGAGACCGGCATGATCGTGCGCGGCGCCGCCCGCGGGGCGAGGACGGAGATCACGCGGGAGACGGCCCGCGAGGGACGTGTACGCGTCGCCGTCGAGGAGGGCAGGCCCTTCGAGGAGCACGCCACGGAGAACCTCCCCTTCATCGGCGGCTGGCTCGCGGGCCAGCTGTTCGGCACGGCGAAGAATGCCGCCCCGGACGGGGACGGGGTTGGCGGGGAAGACACCGGGCGGGCTCCGGACCGGACGGGCTGGGGGGACTCCTCGCCGTGACAGGGACCCCGCGCTCAGTCCCCGCGCATCAGCCGTTCGTGCTCCTCGGCGATCGGCATGTATGCGTACTGGCCCGTCTGGGTGGCCCAGTCGATGCGCTCGTCGCGCCCACAGGCAAGCTCGTAGCTGCGGAAGGCCGACCAGTCGCGGCGGCGGAAGCCGCGCCGGAGCGCGCCCGCGAGGCTCGCGGGCACGGTCCAGGCGATAGCCGCCATCCAGAGCGGTCCGATCGCCTCCGCACCGGCGCCGAGCGCGAGCGACGCGGCCGTGTAGAGGGCCGCGAGCATGAGCCCGGCGAGCACGAAGATGCGCTCGCGCCAGGTCGTGCGCGAGCGGGAGTCCGTGGATGTTCCACTCATGTTCAGGGTCTCCATGGTAGCGGCCGCGGCGCGGATTGCCAGGACCGGAGGCCCTCTCCGGCCCCCGTCCCTTCGCCCCCGCCCCGGCCCGGCTCCGCCTCCCGGCGGCGCCCGGCGCGGGGCCGTCCCGGCCGCCATGACGGCCGCAGATGCCAACCGATGAGGAGGAAACGACGATGCTGGACATCAACCGGGTGACGCTGCTCGGCCGCGCGGGGCGCGACCCCGAGATCCGCGAGCTGCGCAGCGGCGAGAGGGCGGCGTCCTTCACCCTTGCGACGACGCAGAAGTGGACGGGCAAGGACGGCCAGCCGGCCGAGGCGACGGAATGGCACCGGATCGCGGTCTTCGGCGGCGCGGTCAAGGCGGTGGAGGCGATGGTCGCCAAGGGCGCGGCGGTGCTGGTCGAGGGGCGGATCGCCCGGCGCGAGTACCAGGACCGGGAGGGCAAGGCGCAGAAGGTCACCGAGATCGTCGTCGCCGGGCCGCAGGGCATGGTGAACGTCTTGTCGCCGCGGCCGAAGGACGGTGGCCCGGGTGCGGGCGCTCCCGAGGGGAGCGGCGGCGATGGGGAGGCGTGAGCGCGCGGCCGGTGCGGCGGCCGCGGCTCCGTCCGCGGCCGCGGGGACCGCCTGATGCGGGGCCTCGGCGGCAGCACGCTGCGGGGCGGGCAGACCGTCTTCCATGGGCTGCGCATGTGGGGGCAGCTCGTGCAGGCGGCGATGATGCTGTCGGCCTTCATGGTCGTCGCCCTGCCGGCCTGGAACCTGTGGCGCACCACCAGCGGGGCGGAATGGTACGCCGCCGGCATGTATACGCTGGCCGAGGTCAAGCTCGTCCTCGGCTACGAGCCCGGAACGGGCCAGGAGATCCGCTTTCCCGACGGCACGCGCCGGGTGCTCACGATCCGCGAGATCGCGTCCTCGGCGCCGGCCTGGGAGGCGCGCGAGCGGATCAAGGCGGAGATGTTCGCGAGCGCGGTCCTCGGGGCGAAGGCCGGGCTCGGGGTCATAGCGCTCTTCCTCGCCTGGTTCTGGTACCGCGGCGTGCGGCTCTCGCGGCGGCGCCGCATCCGGGGCGCCGAGCTGGTGACGGCGGGCGAGCTGCGCCGCCGGGTGCGGCGGGCGAACGCCACGGCCCCGCTGCGCCGCCGTGCGCGGAACGCCCTGCCGGGGGCGGGGCGTCCGGGGCCCTACAGCATCGCCGGCGTCCCGTACCCCGAGCGCACCGAGACCCAGCACACCATCGTCTCGGGCACCACCGGCTCGGGCAAGACGGTGCTGATCTCCGACCTGGTCGCGCAGATCCGGGCCAAGGGCGAGCGCTGCGTGATCTACGACAAGATGGGGAGCTACACGGCGGCCTTCCTCGACCCCGCCCGCGACGTGCTGATGAACCCGCTCGACGCCCGCGCGCCGCGCTGGTCGCCGTTCCTGGAGGCGAGGACCCCCCGCGACTTCGACATGATGGCGGCCGCGCTGATCCCGCAGCAGAAGGACACGGTCGACCCGTTCTGGGTGACCGCGGCGCGCCAGCTCTTCTCCAACGGCGCCGGGGTGTTCTGGAACCGGGGCGTCACCGAGAACAAGGTGCTGGTCGACCATCTCCTGAAGACCGACCTGACGGCGCTCGCCGAGGCGATGGAAGGCACGGTCGCGCAGTCCATCGTCGATCCGGAAAACCCGAAGACCGCGCTCTCGGTGCGCGCCATGTTGACCGCGCACCTGAGCGCGCTTGAGTTCCTGCCCGATACCGGCAAGCCGTTCTCGATCCGGGATTGGATCGGCAAGGAGGACGGCGACGGCTTCCTGTTCCTGACCTCGCGCGGCGACCAGCATGCCAGCCTGCGCGGGCTGATCTCGACCTGGCTCGAGATCGCGGTCAACGCGATGCTCACGCTCGCCCAGGACGACGGCAGGCGCATCTGGGTGATCCTCGACGAGCTGCCCACCCTCCACCAGGTGCCCTCGCTCCAGCCCGGTCTCGCCGAATCCCGCCAGTTCGGCGGCTGTTTCGTGCTCGGCGTCCAGGTGGCGTCTGCGCTCCGCGACCTCTACGGGCGGAACGGCGCGGAGACCATCTCGGGGCTCTGCGGCACAAGGGTGGTGCTGGCGGCGCCGGATCGCGACACCGCGCAGTGGTCGGCCGACAGCCTGGGGCGAAGCGAGGTCGAGGAGGTGGCCGAGGGCTATTCCTACGGCGCCAACACCATCCGCGATGGCGTCTCGCTCACGCCGCGCCGCGAGCTGCGCTCGCTGGCGCTCCCGTCCGAGATCATGCGGCTCCCGAACCTCGAGGGCTATCTCAAGTTCCCCGGCCCGCTCCCGGTCGCCTCGATCAAGCTGAAATACGTGAACCGGCCCGCCTCGGCCGAGCGCTTCGTGGCGCGCGGGGCCGATGCAGGCGAGGCCGACGCAAGCGGCGACGTATCCGGCGAGGCGGCGCCGCCATCGGAGGTCCTGCCCGAGGAGCCGGCGGGCCGGTTCGGACAGGGCGAGCTCGACCTGTTCGGCGAGTCGGACGGAGCCCGCGAGGGCGCCGTCGGGAGCGGGCCGCCGCCGGCATCGGACGCCGGCAGCGAAGGTGAGAAGACCGATTCGGGATCGGACGCCGCGCCCGCCACGGGCGGCGGCGAGACCGGCGGCGCGGCTCCCGCGGGCGAGCCGGCGGCGGACGGGAAGAGCGCACCGCCGCCGGATCCTGCCCCCGCGCGCCCGGATGCGGAAATCCCCGGCGGCCTGATGCGCTTCTGACATGGTGGCCTCGATCGGCGCCATCGCCTCGGCCGCCCAGGGCGTCTCCTACTACGAGAAGGACGGCTACTACGCCAGCGACGATCCGGAGCACCGGGAGGCGAGCGCGTGGGCCGGCAAGGGCGCCGACGCGCTCGGGCTCACCGGTCCGGTCGATCCGGACGTCTTCCGCGCCGTCCTCGAAGGCAAGGTGCCCGACGGCTCCGGACGCGAGCTCGGGCGCCGCGACCGCGACGGCAAGCTGCTCCACCGCCCCGGACGCGACGTCACCCTCTCGGCCCCGAAGTCGGTCTCGCTTGTCGGCCTGGTCGGCGGCGACGTGCGCGTCGTCGACGTCCACGACCGGGCGGTCGAGGCGACGCTCGCCTGGATCGAGGGAAACGCCGCCGAGACCCGGGTGAAGGACCCCGCGACGGGCCGGATGGTCCGCGAGGGCGGGCAGAAGATGGTCGCCGCCACGTTCCGCCACGACACCTCGCGCAACCTCGACCCGCAGCTCCACACCCACGCCGTGATCGCCAACATGGTGCAGGGCGAGGACGGCAAATGGCGGTCCATGGCCAACGAGAAGCTCTACGAATCCAAGATGCTGATCGGGGCCATCTACCGCAGCGAGCTCGCGCGCGGCCTCGGACGGCTGGGATACGGGATCGAGAAGACCCATGCCGACGGGCGCTTCGAGATCGCCGGCGTCTCGCGCGAGGCGATCGACGCGTTCTCGACCCGGCGCGCCGAGATCGAGGCGGGGATGGCGGAACGCGGCATGGGATCGCCCTCCGACAATCCGCGCCTCGCCGAGCGGGCGGCGCTGGTGAGCCGTGCGGCGAAGCGCGACATCGACCGCGACGAGCTCACCGGCGTCTGGCAGCGCCAGGCCGCCGATCTCGGCTTCGACGCCCCCGCGCTCACGGCCGAGGCGGCGAAGGGCGCGGAGCGGGAGGGCGCCGGCCGGGAGTCCGGGGCGGTTCCCGCAGGCGCCGCCGAGCCAGGGAGCCTGACGGAGGAGCGGGAATCGGTTCGCGAGGGCGCCCCGCAGACGCCTTCACCGGGGCGCGGCCGGGCGGCGGAGCGCACTCCCGTATCGCCCGCCGAACGCGCCGTCGAATGGGCCGTCGCGCATCTCTCCGAACGCGAGGCGGTGTTCTCCCGGACCGATCTGCTCACCGCCGCGCTCGCCTGGGACCCCGGCAAGGTGACGGTGGGCGAAGCGGAGGCCGCGGCGGCACGGCTGGAGGGGGCGGGATCGCTGCATGCCGCCAGGCTTCCGGGTATGGAGGGGCTGCTCACCACCGACCGGGCGGTCGGCGACGAGAGGGAGACGATCGCGCTGATGGAGGCCGGGCGGGAGCGCGGCGCGGCGCCCATGCGCGCCCGCGCCGTCGACAAGGCACTGCGCAAGGGGCCGCTCACGGACGGTCAGAAGGCGGCGGTGAAGCTGATCCTCTCCGAAGGGGATCGCGTGGTTGGCGTTCAGGGCTATGCCGGCAGCGGCAAGACCACGATGTTGAACCGCGCCCGCGCGCTCCTGGAGAAGCGCGGCTACGAGGTCAGGGGGCTCGCGCCCTCGGCCTCGGCCGCGCGCACGCTCGAAGGCGAGGCCGGGATCGGCGCCGAGACCCTGCAGCGCTTCCTCGCCCGATACGGCGGGGTCGCGGCGGGACGGATGACCGCGAAGGGCGAAAAGGAAATGCGCGCGGCGTTCGCGAAGACGGTGCTGGTGGTCGACGAGGGCTCGCTCGCCTCCACCGTCCAGGCTCGGGATCTGCTCAGGATCGCCGACAGCTTGCGCATCCCCCGCGTGGTGCTGGTGGGCGACGAGAAACAGCTCGACGCGGTCGATGCCGGCAAGCCCTTCGCGCAGCTCCAGGCCGCCGGCATGAAGACCGCCCTGATGGACCAGATCATGCGCCAGCGCGACCCGGCCCTGAAGGAAGCCGTCGAGGCGAGCCTCGCGGGCGATATCGCCCGCGCCTTCGAGAAGCTGGGCGACAACGTGGCCGAGGTGAATCCCGACAATCTCGCGGGCGCCGCCGCCGCGCGCTGGCTCGCGCTCGCTCCCGAGGCGCGCGAGCGCACCGGGCTGATGGCGCCCAGCCATGCGCTGCGCGAGGGGATCAACGGGATCGTCCGCGAGCGCCTGACCCGCGATGGCGTCGTCCACGGCCCCGCGATGGAGACCGAACGGCTGGTCTCGCGGGGCTATACCAACGCCGAGAAGGCGCTCGCGCGGAACTACATGGCCGGCGACGTCGTGGGGTTCCACCGCCCCTACAAGCGCCTTGGCGTCGAGAAGGGCGACGAGCTCCGTGTCGCGGGCGTCGACCGGGCGGCCGGGACGGTGACGCTCGCGGGCAAGGACGGCGGGCCGGTCGGCTGGGAGCCGGGCCGGATCGCGGCCCGGGCGGGCGGCGTCGAGGTCTACAAGAAGGAGACGATGGAGCTCCGGGCCGGCGACCGCATCCGCTGGACCCGCAACGATGCCGGGCTCGGGCTCGTCAACAGCCAGACCGCCGAGGTGACGGCGGTCCGGGACGGCCGGGTCGGCTTCCGCCTCGAGGACGGGCGCATGCTCGACATGAACGCCGGCGACCCGCAACTCCGCCACATCGACCGCGCCTGGGCCTCGACCGTGCATGCGTTCCAGGGGCGCACGGTCGATACAGTGATCGCCGCGATCGAGGCCAACCATCCCAACCTGACCACGCAGAAGATGCTCTATGTTGAAATCAGCCGCGCGCGCGACCGCGCCGAGCTCGTCACCGACGACAAGGCGGCGCTCAGGGAGCAGCTCCAGGCGCTCACCGGCGAGCGCATCGCGGCGCTGGAAGTGGTCGGGAAAGCGAAGGCGAAGGCGCCCGAGGCCGGGAAGGCCCGGGGCATGGATGCGGAGATTGGCGGAGAACGGAGCTCGGGCCGCACGGCGGAGGCGGAGAAGACGCCCGCGCCGAAGTCCGTGGACCGCGATCTCGGGTTGTAGTCGTTTGGTTGGTGAATTCGAAGGGGTCGGCTGCGTCGGGCGGGTCAGATGACGGACATAAGTATTCCGACCAAGGCCACAGCCAATGCCGCAAGGAAATACCACCTCTCCCGCTTTCGGGCATTTGTCACGCTCTCGTTTGCGTTGGCCTCCGCCCTGTTCAGCTGTTCGGTGAGCCTTTCCATTTCCTCCTTGAATGTGGATTCCTTCAGGGGCTTCCCGTCTTCGGCATCCGCGATGGCTTGGGCAATGCCGCTGTCGGACCGCTCTTGGCTGTCACGAAGGCCCACCAGCCACATGTAGTGGAAAACACCAGCGGATACGGACGAGGCCGCGCGCTGCTTGGCGTCCTTCATCGACGGGAAGGTGTCGCCTCGTATGTAGGTGTTGCCGGGGCCGAAGACGCCGCGCGTGTCCTTCAGCCACAGCACGCACACGCCGGCGTTCTCGTCGAGTTTGACATGCCCCAATTGCTCGACGTCTTGCCCGACCTTCTGGATCAGGTTGTCTCCGTCCCAAATCACGGAACTCATCTTGTCTTACTCCTGAAGTGGTCGACGCACATCAAGGGTGCCGAGATGAATGCGCGGGACTGATGCTTGTTGACGAAAGCGTCCTATGGCGGGGACAAGGGGGATGGTGGGATACACGATCAATGTGTCGGTACACCGGAGAGTCGGCCTTCATCGTCGTCGACGACGACGCGGTCAGGCCGGTGTGAGCCCCATCGCCACAGCACGAGGTTGAGATCGTCGGAGCCGGTCCCTGCGGCGAAGCTCTGACCCCGCATGCCCGCATAGCCCGCCGCGATCAGGCGGTCAGCCACGGAATTCCCGATCTAGAGGTTGTGCAAGAGCGGTTCAGATGCGCACCTCGAGGCAGTCGCAGCGATCGAAAAGACCGCGGTATACGTTTGGACGGACGATCCACTCGGGCTCGGCTCCCTGGTTGATCAACGTTCGGTGGATTATTCCCACCAGGGAGTTTGGCTTTTCTGGGACGTTCTGTGAGATTTCGGCGCTGTTGAATTCGCCACCAGACACCACGTAACAGGTGGAAACTCCGGGGACTGTGTGTTGCTCGCCGTGGCGTTCGAGGTGCCTTGCATCACCGTAGCTGGCGACACGAAAAGCCAACTTATTGCCACCGCGAAGCAACGCGGAGAGCTCCGCGAGGCGCCAGAAGGCAACGGCGTTTGGCGTGATAACGAGTATTCCGACAAGGACATCGATGGGGTCGCAATCGAAGTGACAAAGCGAGTAACACGCCAAAATGTTTTGTGTCGGGGAGAAGCTCTTGGGTAGCAACGAGACTTGCTCGGACAACCAGGAGTCCATTGCTTGCTTAGGCGCGGAAATCTTTCCAGGTTCTCGCTTTGCGCTATTCGGAAGGTGGTCGATCAGGCCGACAAACGCGCCCTGCGAATCGTGGGTAACGAATCCGCCTACCGCCTTGGCGGTGAGAAAATCGTGTGGCGCAGTGTATTCGATCCTTAGCGCTGCGAGACCATAGCAAGTTTCGCCATCACGGATCTCACTGAGCCTTGAGGATACGGAATCGGCGAGCTGATGTGCCGGCGCATTGACTCCTGCGGGCACGTACGAAAGCGAACGAATCCACTGGGCTCGGTGGTCTGGCGCGGGGGGAAACCCATTGTGAACCTGGGCTTCGACGCCATCCGTATCCACGGAGATTGAGACGTCTACACCGGACACCAAGGCAGCAAGATAGTGATTGAAAGACACGGAGAAAGGCTTCTGACCCGAAATATTGCAAGGGATCGTGATACGGTTCTGATCCAAGAGGACATTGGGCTTGAGTTCCAACTTCACCCTGGTGGAGACATTCATCGCGAATTCTTCGGGTTTCCGGGCACTGAGAACGGGCCGTAAGGAAAGACCGTTGTCGAATGAGAGGCATCGAACGTCATGTAGGGCGGCGTCAAAACGCCTGGAAAATACCTCTACCTTCTCTGCAGCCATGAAGATTGAAAAGAAACCGATCCCGAAGCGACCTATCGGCGAGTGTTTAGCGGCATGTATTCCGGGGAATTCGCTGGACGCGCGTTCACTTGCCCAAAAACTCTTGCCGAAATCGAGAAGGTCTCTGGATAAGGTTCTCGGTGACATACCGACGCCGTCGTCGTCTACCTGGAGTACTTGACGGCCATTCGAGGGGTCTTTGAAGAGCCGAACACGGATGTGACCTTCGAATGCAGCTTCACCGATGAGGCGTCTTGCGGATATGGCGTCGGCCGCGTTTTGGATCAGTTCACGAAGCGCAATGGCGAGCCTGTCGGCACCGGTGCCGTAGAGTTGCTCGCCGCCGAGTCTCCCGACCAAGGACGCTACATCCGAGACGTGTACCGTGGAATCAGTCGGCTCCCAACCTTGGGTCTCGATATACTTGGCGAGTTCTACCGGGTTGCCTGCGCCGGCGACGGCCGTGCGGGCGAAGAGTCGGCGAGGCGCTCCTCGGGCAGTACGGAGAACTGCATCGCACTGCTTGAGTTCCCTGTTCAGTTGGTCGGCGAGATCGAATGCCACCCACCATGCTGATGCTTCGGCTTTAGGAAACGGAGCTGTGGACGCGACGACCAATTGTGTCGGGTGGTCGTGGTTGTAGGACAAGTGACCGAGATGGTTCTGAGCCGTCCAGTGGGCTTTGGACACAGAGTTCATCTGGAGGATCTTGAGGAGAAAGGTCGGCGCCCTAGCGGAGTTCATGTGGCCAGCGTCGGCTGCCCGTAGCAGGCAGGCCACGGTGAGTGGGTCTGCGGACCAATCGGGATGAAGGAAGGCGGCGGCCGGGCGGGGAATCGCGAAGGTGTTTGCGACGTCCTCAATGTCCCAGTGATGTGATGACGCGATTTGTCCGATCAGTGGCCCGTATTGGTTGCGGAGATCGGCATCGTCGATGATGTACCAAGGGTCTCCTTCGTCGATATGCCAAGGCTCGGTAGCGAGTGTGGCCGCTTGGGTTGCATGGAGGCTCCTTAGAGCCTCGAAGTCGACATCATTGGGATCGACCGTGCCTTGGTTGGTGAGTCGCCGGTTGTAGGCATCTCTCCATTGGGTGGTCGCCCTTACAGCGTCCCGCCCTCCCGAGTACGCTTCGTGGCAGAGTGCGGCATCGTGGAGAAGGACCGCTGTCCCGAAGAGGTAGCAGTCGAGCGGGTTCAGGGTGTAGTCGTCTCCGGCGATCGTGCTCGCCACGCCCCACAGAGCATCAAGGTGCGAGATGTCGTGCAGCGTGAGACCGGGAAGGCTGTCAACTATCCTTGACGTTAGGAGGGAGGCGCGCTCCCGTGCGCCGCGGAGGGACGTAACCAGTCGGGAGACGATGGGGTCTGACAGCGATTCCCCGTAAGTCCGTCGCCAGAGAGGTGACTGTTCCATTGCGTTTGTCATGTCGCGGTACTGAGGGATGAGCGCGTACGTGGTGTCAAGGGGCGGGGATATTCGGCGGGTCGGAGTGCAATATCGATAGCGTAGGAGAAGATGCGAGTGGTGTAGTCAGCCCACGCCGCTCGCCAGTCGATGCGATGATCGCCGGAAATCATGGTACGAGTTGGACGGCGGAGCCGGTTAAGACGCCCAAGCCGAAATCCGTCGACCGCGCTCTCGGTTTGTTGGGCATCAGCCCGAAGGCTCGCTGTCGGTGTCCTTGTCGAGTTCCCGGCGCGCCGCGAAAACCCGCCGGGCGAACGCCGTCCACGCCGCGTGGTCGAGACCCAGGCTGCTGTTCAGGTCCTCCGCGAATTCCTCCGCGCTGTCCATGGAGGGCGCCATGACATCGGTCCCCGACGACCACAGGCGCCCGTCGGGCTCCTCGAAGATGATATGCATCCGATAGAGGATGTCCTCGATCGGTTCGGGGTGCGGGGCGAAGGCATAGCGGCGCCCGGCATCGGTGGTGGTGGGGACCGTCATGGGTCGCTCCTTGCGGCGTTCGGGGGCAGGAAGGATTCGTCGAGCTTCGGTTCGTCCCAGCGGCTCGCGACGTCCATCCAGCGGCCAATCCGATCCAGGAAGCCTGGTTCTTCTGCCCTGACCTGAAAGGTGTGCAAGCGGTCGACGACCTGGCGCATCAGGGCGCGCATCGCATCGTCGTCGAAATGCGAGACTTCCGGCCACGGAATCCGCCGGCCGTCCGCGTCGATTACCGTGACGTCGGAGTAATCGCCGGTCTTCGTGACCGGCACGAGGCCGGCGTGGATGTCTTCGATCATGGTGTTTCGGACGCACGTAACCGCCATCGTCCTGACGAGGAGGGACGCCAACTGCTGGTCGGGGTTCGCAGTTTCGGGCATGAAGCACTCTCCTTGATGGAACAGATACCGTCTAACGGTAGTCGACCGGCGTGACGGCGCGGCGCCCTGGGACCTATTTCAACATGCGCACGATGAGCGCTGCCCACTTGAGTGAATCGAAGACCAGGGGGTTCAGCACGCGTTTGGAACCGTGGACGTCGCTCATTCTGGAACGGAGCGTTTGCATGACATAGGCGCCCTGGTTCAGGGCACCCTGCAGATTCTTCGACAGTTTGTCGGCATCGGCCTCTTTCCAGCCGAGCGCACTCAGCTCGCCGGTCAGTCCCGATATCGTGCGCTTCGCCTTGAGTGCGTTCGCGCAGCGGGTCTGGAAACTGTCGTTTGACGGCGATCCCAGGCCGTGCTCTGCATAGACGGCGTTGGTGGCCGAGTCCACGGCCGCACAGGCTGCGGCGAGCGCACCGCTCAAGTCGCCGTCGCGAAGCCGGGCTGCCGCTTTGAGCAAGTCGGTTTTCGCGGCATCCGGCAGATCGACAAGCTCGGCGACGTCGAACAGCTCGATCGGAACCAGCGTTCCGTCCGCAAACTGCCAACCCAACCGTTCAAGATAGCCGTCCAGCCGTTCGATCTCCCAAGGGCGCTGGCGAACGATCTCTTCCGCAAGATGGTTCAGCACCCGAGACTTTTCTGCATGGTCGAGCTGGGCGATCTCGCGATCCAATGCGGTCATGAGTTGACCCTTCGTCGCGCCGCCACCGCCGGATTTCTGCTCCAGGTGGGCGAGACTTGTGACGTCGACACCGGCCAATGACACGACTTGTTTAATGCTGTTGAACGAATAGTTGTCCTCGAGGATGACGCGAAGTGGGCCCCAAGCCTGGTTCAACGATGTTTGTTCAACCATGTCTCCACCACATCTACTGTCCGAAAGCGACGTCCGAAGCGCGTGGGCGCGGTAGTCGGCACATCGGAATGCAGTCCGAAAGTTCCGGTTCGTGCAACAGTATCGGCGCTACGGAGTCGTCCATTCAGGCATTCTCGCCCGGCTCTTCGGGCAATTCCGGCGCGACTTTGGAGATGTTGCGGGCGATTTCGGCGATCTCGTCGCCGCGCCCGGCTGCGGCCATGTCGCGCGCCATGGCCTGTGCGGTGAACATTGCGGAGCGCAGAAGATGGATTTCCGCCTCGGTGCGGGGCCACTGGCGGCCGTCGAGCGCCTCCATGGCCAGCTCGACGAGGAGCTGATTGGCCGAGACTCGGCGCTCGTCGGCGGCCTTTTCGATGCGCTCCCACTGCTCGGGGGTGACGCGGATGTTCTTCTGGACGGTCTGAACCATGGTCGTCTTTTCGAGTGTCTGGCCCGTTTAGGGGCGGAATCGGTGTCGAATCGTGGCAGATTGAAAGCTACCAGATTGGTAGCTGTCATAGCTGTGCGCAGGTCTAAGCGCCACCAATTTGGTAGCTCCGTGTTCGGGGCGTGTTACACGGCAAACACGCATTGGGTCGCGGCGCCGATAAACCACGCAATATCAGCAGCTTGGGTCTCGATTCAGGGAGCTACCAGATTGGTAGCTCTGTTTCCGGCACGCCAAGCGGCGACAAGGGTGCGCAAGATCATGCTCATGGGCACCGGAGGCGGCGCATATGCAGCCCTGCGCGCGCTGCACCAGAGGTGCGTCGGGTGTGGAACCCAAGGCCGCCCCGGGCGGTCAGGACGGCCGAATCTGCGGTATGAGCGATGGGGAAATCGGCGCCGGGGAACCCGGCGGAGAGGAGCCGTCACGGCGATTGAGTGGCGGACGGTGCGGACGGAGCCGCAGGCAGTCGTGCGCAGCACGCTGCCGGAGGCCCGGGCGGTGGTGCTCGCACTGGTGCGGGCACTACTGCACGGCACGGTGCGGAGCGAAGTGCGGGCGCGCTCCGCAGGAGCGTCCGCACGAGTGCAGCGAGCGGTGCGCGGCGAAGCCGGCACCCGGCGGCGCACGGGGTGCACCGGGGCGAGCCGTGGCGATGCCCGCAGCCGGCGTAGCCTGCCAGGGCGAGCGAGGCGAGGTCTGCGACGAGCGCTGTGCGAAGCGCAGGCGCGAGGAGAACGCGGCGGTGGTCCCAACGAGTTCGTCGAACGCTGCGCTGGCGACGCGGTCCGGCACGCGGCGGTGAGCGAAGCGAGCCGCCGGGCAAGCGGAGCGCGCAGCGACCGAAGGGAGCGGAGGCGCGAGGGATACCCGCCCGAAGGGGCGAGACCGCGCAGCGGGCTCGACAGGGTAGCCCGGTCGCGAAGCGACGCGCCCAGACTCATCGTATGGCTCACCGCACTGGTATCCATCCTCGGCACCGCCATCAGCCTCACTGTCTGCACCGTCGTCAGCATCGGAATAACCGGGATCGGCATCGGCAGCGCCACCAACATCAGCGACGTCATCGGCGCGCGCGGGACATTGTCGTAGAGCGTGGCGAGACGGTGAAGACGCTCGCGCTGTCGCTGGTGAAGCGGCGTGTGCGCGAGGTCGTGCGGAGGAAGAGCGGCGGAGCCGCCGCGCGAAGCGAAGGCGGGCCGTTCGGTGGCGTCGTCGACGGGTCCGACCAAAAAGAAACGGGCCACGCCGCCGAAGCGACGCGGCCCGTGGTGACGATGCGCGCTACGCGGCGACGCGCTGAACCGGGATTCCGAGCTGGCGGGCTTTGTCGACGAGGTTCTCGGTGATGCCGGAGCCGGGGAACGCGATGACGCCCTTCGGCAGGAGGTTCAGCAGCTCGTCATTGCGCCGGAACGGAGCGGCCCGTCCGTGTGCGTTCCAGTCCGGCTTGCACACCACCTGGTGCACCCCGTTCCGTTCTGCCCACTGCGCGGCGATGCGCTCGACGCCGGGTCCACCGCCGTGCGCGAGGATGATGTCGTCGTACTTCGCCTTCGCCTTGTCGAGGCGGTCGAAGACGGCGCCGGGGTCGGAGACGGTCTTGCCACCCGCGATGGCGACCAGCGTGCCCTCGGGCAGGTGGGCCTTCATCTGGCGGTCCTTCCTCGCCCGCATGAAGTCGCGTGCGTCGATGGCCGCCGAGGTGAGCTTCCCGGTCTGCGAGACGTTGCTGCCGCGTCGCGGGCGCCAGGTGTCGCCGGTCTCTGCGCGGTAGGCGTCGGCGGCTGCGTCGCGCATCTTCTCGAACGCGTCGCGCCGGTCGCCGAAGTTCTGCGCGCGGTCGGTCACCAGCTCCAGCTCGCGGGACTTGATTTCGGTGCCGTCCTGCTCGCGCTGGAGGTCGCGCAGCTCGGGGCTGAGCCTATCGACGCTGCGGTCGAGTCTCCGGACCTGTGCGTCGAAGGTGTTGACGAAGCCCCAGAGCAGGCTCTCGCGCTCGTCTGCGAGCTGTGTGCCGTCGGGCCCGACGCCCTGTGCGATGATGCGGAACGCTTCGCTCACCGCGTCCATCGTGTCGTCTGCGTCCCAGACCTCGCGGGGGTCGAACTCGTCGCGCTCGGGGGTCGCGCCGTAGAGCTGCGCGTTCTCGCAAACCGTGGCGGTGACGGACTGAGCCTGAGTGTTGTCGATATCGAACATGATGTTCTCCTGATTCGAGAGTGAGAGATGAGCCTTCTGGCCCGGAGCGCCGGGGCGTTCGCCTTCCGACGTATGTCTATTGATTCACGCGCGCGCAGCGGAGCCACCGGGGCCGCAAGGCATGACCCGTCGTGGTGCGCGAGTGGTGCGGGCGCAGGGAGCGCAGCGACCGAGCCACGGTCGCGCGCCGCGACGGGT
Organism: Alphaproteobacteria bacterium; assembly: GCA_965261735.1. Classification (GTDB taxonomy): domain Bacteria; phylum Pseudomonadota; class Alphaproteobacteria; order SHVV01; family SHVV01. The sequence goes on along the minus strand of OZ253470.1, from coordinate 583,044 downwards.
CTAGGCGCCTCTGGCGCCGTTGCCTTGCGAGTCCCGGCCGGAACGGAGCGTCAGCGGAGTGGAGGACCCTGCCGTAGGCAGGGTTGGCGCAGTGAGCACGTGTGGGACAATGGGCATACGTCGGGAGGAGTACCCATTCCCCCATTGACGGACCTGCCTTCTTGGCAAGCGGAGCGCGCAGCGAGTTTGCGAGCGGAGGCGCGAGGGATACCCGCCCGCAGGGTCGAGACCGCGCAGCGGGCTCGGCAGGGTAGCCCGGTCGCGAAGCGACGCGCCCAACCTTCCCTTTGACTGCTGCTGCGACGACCGCGCCTGCGAAGGGGAACGGAAGTCACCGCGCTTACGCCGCGTCGGTGTTGTAGGTGTCCTCGTCGGACGACGCGATGACGGTTTGCGCAGGCGTGGTGTCGCGCAGCAGGATGATGTCCTTGGTCGGTTCCTTGACCGCCGCGTAGAACGCGGTCCAGGCGTCGTCCTTCTCCTTGTGGGAGGACAGGACGTCGACCGGAAGGTGAAGGTCCGTCTCCAGGGCGTGGAAGACGGTGGCGTCGACGGCGACGACCTCGTAGCGCGCCGGGATGTCGGGGTCGCTCTGCCAGAGAGTGACGCCGGTGTAGCGGTCGATGATGACGGTCTTGCAATCCGGATGAACGCGGACGCGGCGCTTCGCCTCTTCCCAGGCCGTGCGCTTGTCGTCGATGCGCGACGGCGGGTCGAAGACGTCTATCCAGTCTTCGTCGATCGTGCGGATGATGTAGCGGGGGGCCATCGGGGTTCTCCTAGGATTGTCGTCTTGCCGTGCAAGGGCCTGTCATCACCCGGTCGCGGGAAAGAGCGCTGCCCGCGCGCTTTGCGGTCAGCGGCCGGAGGCAATCTCGGCGGCGGCCCAAGCCGCAGCGCGGGCGAGCACCAGCCCGTGACACGGCTTCGGATGGCAGTGACAAGCCAAGCGCCTGGAATTGAGGGCCGCGAGCTCGGCGAGCGGGACCTCGCCCGCGCGGATGCGCCGCCACAGGTCGGCGCGGTAGCGCGCGATGACCTGCGGCCTTGTTCCGTCGGGTCCTATGACGAACGGATTTCCCCACCTCGTTCGGCGGTCGATGAGCACGGCGCCGTTCGCGACGGCGTCCGGCTCGTGCTTCAGGTTCACGATGGCGACCATCGCCTCCCTCCCCTCTCCCTGTGGGCCTGCCCTCCGCCCTGCTCCTCTCTTCCTCCCGCGAAGCGGAAGAGCGGCGCGAAGCGCGCGGCGAGCGCGGGAGCGCCGAGGGCGAGGAGGTCGTCGTTGAAGTCCTCGCCCTTCGGGACAAGGATGGCGGCGGCGACGCCCGCCCGCGCGCAGCGCCGGGCGAGGCGTTCGGCCGCCTGGTCCCCTTCCATGTCGTTGTCGCGCGCGATGACGAGCCGCGCGACGCCGGACGGAGGCGCGAATGCGCCGAGGCTCCCGGCGGAGAGCGCGGCCGCCGCGTCGATCTCCGGCACGGCGGTGACGAGCGAGAGCACGGTCTCGATGCCCTCGCCGACGAGGAGCGAAGCGCCGTCGGCGGGGCGTCCGAAACGGACGGCGTGACCGTAGATGCGCCCGAGCGCCTTGCGAGGGGACGCGACGTCCGCCTTGGCGGGCGAGCGCGGGTCGAGCCAGGTGCGCTGCACGCCGAGCACGGAGCCATCGTCGCCGGTTACGGTGGCGACCAGCGCCGGCAGGCGGCGCACGGACGGGCCTTCGCGGTAGCGAAGCTCGGGGTGGAAGCGCAGCGCTGGGAAGCGGCAGCGCGCGAGACCCCGCGCCTGGAGATAGCGCTCCGCGTGAGTGCCGTCGATGGCGCGGCAACGCCGCCAGAGGCGGCGCGCCGCCTCGGTGGCATCGTATGAGCCGCCCTCGCCCGCGGCCGGCGCAGCCGGCAGGGCGAGGAAGGCGCGGGCCTCTTCGAGCGCCGCGCGCAGCGTCGGCGCGCCCGCGCGGTGGCGGATGATGTCGAGCAGGTCGCCATGCTGCCCCTCGGCCGCATCCGTCCATTTGCCCGGCGTACCGGGCGGTGCGAGCCGGACGAAGAGCGAGCGCCCGCGGGCGCCGTCGAGGTCGCCCGCGACCCAGTAGCGGCCCTGGCGCCGGCCGTGCGGCAGGTACTGCCGGCAGACGGCCTCGGCGCGCTCTCCGAGGGCGGCGGCGATGGCGGACGCGTTCACGGCGCGTCTCCTGGGGGAATGCACGGGTTCGGCATGACGGGACTCCTCGGGCTTTGACTGGGATGCCCCGATACCGGCCAGACTCGACTCCTGCTGGCGCCGGAGGGGGACGCGGCGCGCGAAGCGCGGCCGCGAGGCCCGAATGGCGGCGGACTCCGGAGCGCTACGGCGCGAGGGTGCGGAAGGTCGCGGAGACGCGGGTCACGGTCTCGCGCGCGGTGTCGGCGCGGTCGATGCCGTGCATGAAGCGATCGCGGGCGGCACCGGCGAGGACGAGGACCGAGCGGCGGGGGAGCAGCGCGACCTCGTCGCCGGGCAGGCCGTCGCGCGCGTAGGGTCGCGTGTCGCGGCGGCGGAAGCGCATCGGCCACGAGGCGCCGAGCGAAAGGGAGGCGACTGCGGGGCCGAAGTCGCGGTGGTCGGCGTGCATCCCGATGCCCTGGCCCGGGCGGTATTCGTTCACGATGCACTGCACCGGGAGCGTGCCGCCGAAGTGGGCGCGAACGCGCTCGGCCATGGCCGCGGTCCACCGCGGGAAAGCCGGCGCCGGAACCCGCGAGCCGCCGGCGGCGTAGTCGTAGCGAAAGCCGTAGTGCTGCACGCGGCGGCGGAGCTCGGCGAGCCAGGGCGCCTCGGCGATGCGAAGGAGGATGCGTGCCTCCTCCGCGGGGGTGATGACGTCGGGGACGATGAGGGCCCCGTGGGCGAAGATGCTGTCGGTGTCGCGCGGCATGCTCTCTCTCCTGTCCGATACGGGCGTCCGTATCGGCGCGCGGCTCGGACTCCGGCGGCGGGGCCGGCGGGCGTGGAGACGGACGAGCGACGCGAGGCCGTGCTCGAAGCGGCGGACAAAAAAGGGGACCGACGCCGAAGCGCCGGTCCCCGAGTTGGGAGGGAGGAGAAGCGGAGAGGCCCGACTCAAAACGGGATATCGTCGTCCAGGTCCGAGGGGGCCGGGGTGCCGCCGGCCGGCATGGCCGAGCCGTTCGCGGGCTCCTGGCCGTCCGCCATCGCGGCGCCGTTGCCGTTCGCGCCGTTGGGCCGGTCGAGGAACTGGACGCGTCCGCCGGGGACGAGCAGGATCTCGGTCGAGAACCGGTCGCCGTCCTCGTCGGGCTTCGACCAGCGGCGCGTCTGGAGCTTGCCGTCGATGTAGACCAGCCGGCCCTTCCGGGCATGCTTCTCGAACATCGTGATGAGCCCGTCCTGGAAGGTGACGATGCGGTGCCACTCGGTCTTGTCGACCCGCTCGCCGGTCTGCTTGTTGAGGTAGGACTCGTCGGTCGCGACCGACAGGTTCGCCACGCGCCCGCCGGAGGCGAGGTGGTTGACGGTGACGTCGGCGCCGAGGCGGCCGATGAGTTCCACGCGATTGAGTCCGAACGCCATGGGATATCTCCTTCATGGTCTGGATGATGACGATGGGTTGCGAAGCGGTCGGGGGCCGGGGGTCACTCTCCCCAGCCCCTTCCCGTTCACCTTCCCCTCGCTTCACTCCTACTCCCCGTCGTCGCCCCGGGGGTCGAAGGGAGCCGGTTCTTCGAGGATGGTGCGGATGGCACGGCCATCGAGGCCGAGTTGTGCGAGCAAGTCCGAGCCGGAATGCACTTCAACGTCGAAATCGAACATGGGACAGTCTCCTCTGCCGGTTGCCGCGTCCGGCATCGGGACGGGAGCCCTTCTCCCTCTTCCCTGCCGGGCGTTCGCCCGGCGCGCAGCAGCGCTCTGGCTCGAAGAACGGAGACGGAGGGTCAGGAAGACCGGCGGATGGCCAGCAGTCGCTCGCAGGCTTCGCGGGGAGACATGGCGCCGAGGTTCATCACCGGAATCCCGTGCTCCACCGCGATGCGCAGCCCCATCCCGGTGCCTCCCGTGACAGCGGAATCGCGCGTCCATGCCACTACCGCATCGACGGGACGGTCCAGCTCAGACGAGAGGAGGATGGCTGCGTTCCGAGCGTGAAGCTTCCGGGCGGCGGGTGAGCAGCGGTGCCAGGCGGGATGCAGGCGCGCGGCAATCTCCATGCTGCCCGAGAGCGCGGACCGGGACAGCGCGTGGCATTCCGGCCCCGCATGCCCGTTATAGCCCGGCCACGGCAGGTAGAGGGTCCGCTGGCCGGCCGGCGCGCCCCCGGCAAACGCAGTGTCGGCCCCGTGTGCGCCGCCGCTCGCGAGATGCCAGCCGGTGCGCGCGAGCCAAGTGGCCATCTTCGTCATGTCTGCGAGAATGGATTCGGGCGTGGCGCGCGATCCGATGCCGGCATAGATGAGAGTCTTCATGTCGTGTTTCCCCGGTGACGATGGCGCCCCGCCCCTCTCTCGGGTCGCGGCTTTCGCCCTCGTCCGGCTGTCCTCGAACACCGGGATGGCGGAGGGTGCCGGGAGCGGGAGAAGTCGACGGGCCGGCGGCGGAGCGAATGCGATGGGCGCGGGGGGCGGACGGCGTATCGGGGCGGTCAGAGAAGTCCTCTTTCGGCGAAGGAGACGGATTCCCCGTCGCCGACGACGAAGTGGTCGATGAGGCGCACGTCGACGAGCGCGAGTGCTTCGGCGAGCCGCTTGGTGATGGCGCGGTCGGCGACACTTGGCTCGGCAACGCCCGACGGATGTCCGTGTGCGACCACGAGGGCGGCGGCGTTGTGCATCAGCGCCCTGCGCACCACGACGCGCGGATGGACGGTGGCGCCGTCCACCGTTCCATTGAAGATTTCCTCGTAGGCGATGGGCCGGTGGTGGGAGTCGAGGAAGACCGCGACGAAGACCTCGTTGCGCCGCCCGTGAAGGCGGGATTCGAGGTAGCGCCGGGTCAGGTCCGGCGAGGTGAGAGCGCCGTCCCGGCGAAGCCGCGCTTCCAACCATCGGGCGTGCAGCTCAAGGACGGCACGCACGCGCGCGCGGTCCTCGGCAGGCAGGAGGAACAGGCGCAGCATGTCGTCCGGATCGTCGAGCAGCTCGCGCAGGCCGCCCGCGGCGGCGAGGGTCGCGGCGTCGATGTGGATGCCGACGAGCCTGAGGAGCTCGTGGTCGTCGAGCGCGGCGGGTCCCGCGCGTTCGATGCGCGTGAGCAGCGTTTCGGCGGACGGCGGCGGCGCTCCGGCGCAGGCCGCATAGGGTGCGGCGGTCTCGGAGCAGACGGCGGGGGCAAGCGGGGTATCGGTTGGCATGACTTGTCCATCCTCGGCAGCGGGGGGAGCGGCCCGGAGGCTCTCCATCGCCCCGGACCGCGCGCCCGCGGACGCTCCGCTCGACCTCTCGGACGGGAGTCGTCAGGCGCCGGTGTCCCCCGGTAGGATTCAGGCGCAGCTCTGTTGCGGCGCGGGTGAGGCATGGCGGCACGGGAATCGACGAGACGGTGGCGGTTCTGGACCCTGGCGCTGCTGTGGCTGCCGGCCGGGGTGGTCGCGACGACGGTCTTCCGATTCGGGGCGGACGGCGGGCCGGCGGCGGAGCCCGCGATGTGGCTCGCGGCGGTGCCGATGATGGTGGGCTCGTTGGTGCCGGTAGCGCCGTGCGGGCTGCCGCTCGCCCTCGGATGCGGGAGGCTGTGGCGGCTGGGATACCGCCGCGGCGCGTGGATGGCGGGGATCGGACTGGGTGCGGTGACGGCGGCGGCGTCGCTGGTGGCCGGGCTGCTCGGTCCGGTCGCAATCGCGGTCTATGCGGTGGTGCTCAGCGTGCCGGTGTGGATCGCGTGGTACTGGCTGGCGCGGCGGGGGTGAACGCAGCCGACGCCGGGCCGGCTGCGCAGCAGGGCGAGTGAGACGGATTTGGATTCGAAATGGCAGTCCCGTAGGCATTGGCCAATCCGGCGGAGGAGTCGGCCTATCGCTGTAGAGCGTAGACGAGGCGGGAGAACCTATGGCAGACGTTGATTCAACGCTGAGCAACTCGAAGCGTTTTCAGAAGTTCCGAAATTGCCTCATTCGGGACATCCCTCGAATTCCGAACGACAGAGCATCTCTCGCTGCTCTTCAGTCAAAGGGCAATTCCGAGTTGCTCAGGATCTACATGTGCTGGAAATTGCGCCAAGTGGCCATTCGGCCTCGAAGAGTGACTGGGCAGTCTGCTCTTCAGGCCGATTGCCGTGCCACCGCCGTGAAACTGAACATCGAGGCGTTCATTCGAGCGGTGGAGGCTGGCGCCGACCTGAATCCGTACCTTTCGACCAAAGCGCATCGTCACGGTTATGTCTTGGCGGCGGATCCTGAGGTAGCTGATTCCAGGACGTGGGAAGACAAGGACTTTTTGCTCAATGCTCTGGGGCGCCATCACTTTCATCTCGGTCTTCACAAAGAGGTTAGCGGATTGATGGCTCGAACGGATGAGGTCCTGTTCGCGTCTGTAACGCGTGAGACATTCGAAATTTTAGGCCTGTTCGACCATTCGGTCTTCGACTGGTCAGTTGATGACGCAATGGCGCCCGAACGCGAGAGGCTGTGGTCATTCCACGATGAATACAGGGCGGAGGAAGCGTCCCCCGGTGCGGTCTTGCTCGATGGATATGGGGGGTTAGGAATTACCACGGCAGGCACGCCGACAGTGTTGACGATGAATGCGATGCGCCAGATAGGGCTGATTCGAGAGATCGATCCAAAACTCAGTGACGCGAAGTACGTGGAGACGCTCTTCACGGAACATCCGGTGCCAAAGAAGCTAAGGCTTGAGTGGTACTACAATCACCTTGACTTCGGGCTTTTGAACGTTCCATCGGGACATTTCATTTGCATGATGCGAGGTCCAAACTAGCAAGGTGCTGATGGTGGCCTCGTGGCTCGCCCGTTGTAAGGGGGCTGGGTAGCGTCGACGCATCTAGCCGGGATTTCAGTGCCTCGTGGTGTCATCCGGCTCGCGTGCTTCGGCGCGCATAGACTTTGCCGCAAGCGCGGTCCAGTCCTCGCGCGAGAGTCCGAGCTTCGCGTTGAGCCGGTCGCATAGCCTCTCCCCATCGACGATCGTCAAGGCAACCAGCGCCGTCGGGATATAGCCGGTCATGCCGTCGACGACGATGCGGATCTGCTGCACCTCGTCCTCGATATCGTAGGCGGGCACGAAGCAGTAGTTGGGGTCGTCCGGCAGGGTCTGGGCGGTCATGGCGGGGGACTCCTTCGGATGGTGCGGCAACCGCGGCCGGCGGGCCGGCGGCACGTGCCCCCGGCACGGCGGCGCCGGGGGCGGTGGTGGACGGGCCGGCGATACGTATCGCGCGGGCGTGGGTCAGGCGGCGAGCGGCCAGCGTTCGAGGACGCGGTCGAGCACCTGTGCGGCGGGCGCGAAGGCGCGGGCGCGGTACGAGACGATCTCCACCGTGCAGCCGATGCGCTTGAGCATGGCCACGTCGGTGTCGGCCGGCCCCTCGATTTCGAGCCGGTCGGCGCCCATGATGCGCCGGCGCGCGAGCCGCCAGCCGTTGGCGAGCGGGAGCGAGGTCCCGCGTGCCATGACGGCCTCGAAGGCTTCCTCGCCGGTCATGGCGGGGCCGCCGTCGAGGCCGAAGCTCGCGCGCGCGGCACGGACCTGCTCGGCGTCGAGCACGCGCCCGATGAGCGCCTCGCCATCGTCGGTGGCGAGCCGGCGCACGCGCATGTTCTCGAACGGCAGCCGGTCCCAGATGGGGAGCAGCAGGCCGGCGGCGAGCCAGAAGCGCGATTCGCGGTGCGAGGGGAGCTCGGCGATTTCGTGCTCCCAGAGCGTGCGCCATTGCGCCTCGTCGGCAGGACGCCAGTTGGAGGCGTCGAGCTCGGGACGTGCCATCGTCTCGCGGCTCGCGGGGCGGACCAGCCGGACCCGCTCCTGCACCCCGCCATCGTCGAACATGCGCGAGGGCGCCGGCAGAAGGACGGCTGCGCGCTTCGAGCGGGCGTTGACGGCGAGCCTCGGCTTGTCGTCGGCGCCGGGCTCCCGTGCGCCGATATCGAGCGCGGCCTCGGCGGTCAACGGCACCAGCCGGTCGCGGCGGCGGATCTCCACGAGATCGGTCGCGGCCCCGGTGCCGGGATGCTCATAGAGCGTCTCCCGGCCGACGAGGGTGAGCGAATCCGCTCGCACGGTCTCGACGCCGACCTCGAAGCTGCCGGCCTCGACGGCCTGCTCGATGTTCTCGGCGATGCGGGCCTCCAGTTCCGCGAAGAGCTGGTTCTGCTCGGCGATGGGGAGTGCGAGCAGGCGGTTCAGGAAGCGCGGCATCGGCGGCAGCTCCTCCTTCAGGTTGCCCTCGTAGACCAGCTTGAGGCCGGTGGCGTCCTCGAAACGGTCGAGCGACCAGCCCTCGATGTGGCCGCGCCAGAGCGCGATGTAGAAGCGCCGCAGCGCCGCCTTGGCGTAGATGCTCTCCAGATTGTCGCTCTCGCGGAACAGCGCCTGGTCGCCGCTCCCCATGGCGGTCTGCGAATCGCGCTGGCCGCGGGTGATCGCGCCCAGGCTGTCTAGCCTCCGCGCGATGGTGGCGATGAACCGCCGCTCGCCCTTCACGTCGGTGGCGACGGGGCGGAACAGCGGCGCCGATGCCTGGTGCGTGCGGTGCGTGCGGCCGAGCCCCTGGATGGCCTGGTCGGCCCGCCAGCCCGGCTCCAGCAGGTAGTGGATGCGGCGCTCGGTGTTGGCGCAGGAAAGATCGGCGTGGTAGCTGCGCCCGGTCCCGCCCGCCATGCTGAATACGAGTATCCGCTTGGTCGCGTCCATGAACGCGGCGGTCTCGGCGAGGTTGGCGGACGCCGGCCGGGACCGCAGCGCCAGGCGCTCGCCCCGTGCGTCGGTGATCTTCAGCACCCGGCGCGAGCGGCCGGTGACCTCGGCGACCGCCTCGTGCCCGAAACGGTGCACGATCTGGTCGAGCGCCGACTGCACGGGCGGCAAGGCCGCGAGCTTCTCGATGAGAGCGTCGCGGCGGGCGGCGGCCTCCTGGCAGATGACGGGGTTGCCGTCGTCGTCGAACACGGGCCGGCTCATGACGTTGCCCTCGTCGTCGGTGAACGGCTCCTGGAGCTGTACCGGGAAGGCGTGGGCCAGGAACTCGATGACGGTCTCGCGCGGCGTGAGGTCGACGGAGAGGTCGTCCCATTCCGAGGCCGGGATCTCGGCGATGCGCCGTTCCATCAGCGCCTCGCCGGTCGAGACGAGCTGGACGACGGCGGAGCGGCCGGTATCGAGATCGGCCTCGATCGCGCGGATCAGGCTCGGGCACTTCATGGCGGTCAAAAGGTGGCCGAAGAAGCGCTGCTTCGCCCCCTCGAAGGCTGACAGCGCGGCGGACTTGGCGTTCTTGTTGAGCGTCGAATCGCCCTCCACGATACCGGTGGCCTTCAGGGCCTCGTTGATGTTGTGGTGGATGACCTTGAAGGCGCCGGCATAGGCGTCGTAGATGCGCCGCTGCTCGGGCGTCAGCGGGTGCTCCAGGATCTCGACCTCGACCCCGTCATAGGAGAGCACGCGGGCCTGGTAGAGCCCGAGGGCCTTCAGGTCGCGCGCGAGCACCTCCATTGCCGCGACCCCGCCCGCCTCCATCGCGGAGATGAAGTCGGTGCGGGTCTCGAACGGCGTCTCGCCGGCGGCCCAGAGGCCGAGCCTCCCGGCATAGGCGAGACCGGGGACGGTGGTGGCGCCGGTCGCCGAGACGTAGGCAATGCGCGCGTCCGGCAGCGCGTTCTGCAAGCGCAGGCCAGCGCGGCCCTGCTGGGACGGCTTCACCTCGCCCCGGTTGCCCTTCGAGCCGGCGGCGTTCGCCATCGCGTGTGCCTCGTCGAAGACGATGACGCCGGCGAAGGCATGGCGGTCGTCCTCGTCGAGGGAGCCGGCGAGCCAGGCGACGATCTGGTCGAGGCGCGACGCCTTCCCCTGGCGGGCCGGCGAGCGCAGCGTCGCGTAGGTCGCAAAGAGGATGCCCTCGGCAAGCGGTATCTCGGCCCCCTGGCGGAAGTTGCCGAGCGGGAACACGTCGGCATCGCGGCCTCCCAGCGCGGTCCAGTCGCGGCGTGCGTCCTCCAGCAGCTTGTCGGACTGCGAGAGCCACAGCGCCCGCTTGCGGCCGCGCATCCAGTTGTCGAGCACCATGGCGGCGACCTGGCGGCCCTTGCCCGCTCCGGTCCCGTCGCCCAGCATCCAGCCGCGTCTGAACCGGACAGGGGCGGAGAGCGTCTCCCCCTCTTCCGTCAGCAGGGCGGTGTCGATCTCTTCGTCACTGTCCTCGGGGCAGCGTGCAACCGTCTCCCATCCCGAGCCGACGCGATAGCGGGCGGCGAGATGGCGCGTATGGGCCTCGCCTGCGAGCACGACGCTCTCGAGCTGGGCGTCGGACAAAAGGCCGTCCGTCACCACGCGTTCGGGCAGCAGAGGGCGCCAGGACGGCACGGGATGCGGCACGGCGGCCATGGCGGCGGACTGCACGAGCGGGGTTGGATGCTCGATGGCGCCCGCGATCCGCACCACCCCTGGCCGCCACGGATCGTAGGGGCCGGCATTGGCGGTGCCGGCGGTGGCGGCATCGCCGGCGTCCGGGCCGCCGGTCTCGACGGCAAGCTCGGCCACCGGACCCCAGTTATGGGGCTGCGCCGGCGACGGCTGGGCGGGCGGCTTCCGCGTCGTTTTGGCGGGCGCGACCGCATTGCCGAAGAGGTCGCGGCCGGCGACGGCGGCTGGTGCGGTCCGGACGGGCTCGGGCTCGATGGCGCGGCGCGGCGGCACCTTGGCAATGACGGCATCGAGCAGCTCGGCCGGCGTCGCGGCGCGGGCTTGGCCGTCCACTTCGATGGCGGGCTCGGCGCTGCGCTCGATGACGGTGAGCCGGGTGTCGAAGCCGGTGCCGCGCCGGGCATAGGCGCGCCCGTCGATGGCCATGGTGAAGACGGTGCGCGCGGCGCCGCCCATGGATGCGAAGGCGTCGCGCCAGGCGGAATCGCCGGGGACGCAGTGGGCCGAGGTGATGGCGGCGAGCCGGCCGCCGGGCGGCAGCATCGAGAAGGCCGAGCGGATATGGCGCAGATCGGCGTCGTGGCGGATGCGGTCGATCCCCGGCGTCGCCGAGAACGGCGGGTTCATGAGCACGACCGTCGGCCGGACGGCGGGCAGGAAGTCGGCGAGGGCCTCGGCGTTGTGGCGGGTGACGGCGGTGCCGGGAAACAAGCCCGCGAGCAGCCCGGCACGGATGCTTGCGATCTCGTTCAGATGCAGGTGTCCGGCAGCGCGGCTCGCAAGCGCGCACGCCGCCATCACGGCGAGCATGCCGGTCCCGGCCGACGGCTCCAGCACGGTGTCGCCGGGACGGACGGCGGCGGCGCGGAGCGCGGCATAGGCGAGCGGCAGCGGGGTCGAGAACTGCTGGAGCCGGACCTGGTCCTCGGAACGCTTGGTGTGCGAGGGCTCCAGGGCGGCGATCGCCGCCAGCATCGCCAGCATTTTCCGGGGGCCGTCGGCCCCGGCGCCGGTCCGCTGGCGCATGGCGCGCCCGTAGCGCTGCATGAACAGCACCACGGCGGCCTCGGCGGCTTCGTAGGCGTCCTTCCAGACCCAGGCGCCGTTGGCGTCGCTCGCGCCGAAGGCGCGGGTCATGGCGTCGCGAAGCGTCGGGGCGTCGAGCGGCCGGCCGGCTTCGAGCACGGGGAGCAGGGTCCGGGCGGCGTCGAGGAGCGCCGCGGGGCCGTCCACGTCGGCGGGCGCGCCGCCGGAGGCCGGGACTGATACGGGGGGAAGCTGCGGGCGCGCGGACGCACCCGGCGCCGGGTGGGCGTCGAGCATGGGTCTCTCCGGATTGGTGTGCGTGGAACCGCCGGTCGCGGCGCGGGTGGCTTCTCCCGTGCCGCTTCGCCGGGCCTGCCCCCGGACGGCTGCCTCGCCTCGGGATGGCGCGGAGCGGAAATGCGCGGGATCAGGCGGGGACGGCGCTCCGGCGCCGCGCAGTGCGGGTGCGGCCGGGTGCGATGGGGCTGGGACTTCCCGCGCGGACGTCCGCCGGGTCGGTGTGCGGGGCGCCTAGCGGGATGCTCCCCGAACCTTCGCGACGAGGTTGTCGACCATCGCGGGCTCGGCAGCGCACGCGTCTCCCCAGGCGCGAAGATTGGCTTCGAGGTCCGGCCACGAGCCAATGAGGGTGTCGTGGAAGGGCGAGGCGGAGGTGGCCGCGAACACGCACCCGCCGCTGACGACGACGCCGGTGATGGCGGGCTCGGTCATCGCCGGGCGGCCGATTGCCCAGGCGAGCACCGCGGCGAAGGCGGACGAGAGGTTGTCGCCGCGCGCCGGGTCCATCGGGTTGATGGCCGGCGGCGGGCCGGCGGGCGCGGTGGACGCGTGGATGTCGATGTCGGGCATCGGTGGAGTCCTCCCTGGTGCCGGAGAGACGAACGCCCCGCCCCGGGACGGACCGGGACGGGGCGCGGGGTTGGGCGCGTGCGGCGGGCGGGCGCTCGGGGCGGTTACCCTCGCTCGCGAGGGTGTCGGCGCCCGGTGCGGACGCCGCGAGAGGCGCGCAGGCAGAAGGTCAGGCCGGGGACGCTTCGCGCGTTTGCGCCCAGCGGCATTGCTCCCACAGCTTGCGGAGCGTGCGCGGCATGCCCGCGTACTGGCCGTCGTTGTGGTTGTAGGACGGCCAGTTCTCGTCACGCATCCATATGGAGCCGTCGAGGAAGTAGACGCCGCCGGGGCACTTGCGCCGGATCGGCGAGCGGTCGGCGCGGCGCCACTCGTAGCCGATGAGCGGGCGATCGTGGTGCTCCGAGCGGTAGAGGGTCAGCCGCCATTCGTGCTTGCCGATTCTCTTGGGCTCGGACTGGCGGATGATGCGGTTGCCGGCGAAGTCAAACGCGCTCCTGCCGGCCATCACGCTGCCTCCGCGACGGGCTTCATGGTGTAGCTGCACTCGACGTCGCAGTTGGCGCAGATGGCGGCGGCCTCATAGGTGCTGTGCAGCACCCAGCGCTGTGTATCGACATCCCAGCACGCCCACGCATCCACCTGGACGCCGACACCGCCGCAGGTGTTGCAGACGGGTTGCAGCCGGGGTCCGGCCGCCAGCGCCTTGCGGGCGTAGTCGGCAAGCTCCTTGACGTGGGCGCCGATCGGCGCGCGCGGATCGCCCGTGCCAATGCTTTCGTGAAGCCGGTCGAGGCCGAGCATGAGCGCGACCATCGCGGGGCGCAGATCGTCCGCGTCACGGCGCTCATCGTCGAGCATCGCGGCGCCGCCGCAGCCCTCCACCGGGCAGTCGCCGGCCGGCATGACATCGCCCGGATGCACGCGCTCGTAGAGATGGCGGAACTCCTTGGTGTCCTCGACCGGACCCCGCCAGCCGCAGTCCTGGCATGTCGCGGTCTCTGTCCTGGGCATGAGGCTCCTCCTCGCATTGCAGGGGATCGGTGGGGCTGGCGGCAGCCGCGCCCCTCGGTGGAATGCGTTCAGTGCAACAGGTCGGCGAGGCCGAGCGTCTCGAACGCCTGGCGCAATCCGTCGTGGGATACGGCGTCGATCTTCATCGGGCCGTAGCCGCTCTCGTCGTTCCACGCGGCCAGTTCGCGGACTTGCCGGACGAACTCGGCGTCGGTCTCGCAGACCGTGGTGGTCACGTCGCCCTCGCAGAAGTTCACGATCGTGCGCTTCGCCGGAGAGCACCACGTGCCGTAATACGAAGCGTCCTGGCGGGTGTCGATTTGCGCGAAGCCGTTGGCGGTCGTGCACGGGCCGCAGTCGAAGCTGTAGCGGTCCGACAGCGGCCGGAAGTCTCGGGTGATTTTCATTTGGTATGCCTGCCTCGTGGCGAACGCTTCAACGGCGTTCGATGGAGGGGCGCCGGAGCGCCGCTGGGATGGTGGGATGCCCCCCGGACCGTCAGTGCGAAGCCGGGCAACTGCCCGGGCCGGGCGGACCGAACGAGACGCGGATGTCGTCGCCGTCGACGGTGATGGTGACCGCGCGGTCGGTTGGCATCAGCCAGTGGATCTCGGTCCAGAGCGCCTGGGCGATGGCGCGCTTCCTCGCCTCGTCGGCGGGGCTGGGCGGCGCGGCGGGGATGCCGGCGGGAGCCGTGAGGGGATCGGTGTGGGGTTTCATTGTCGGGCCTCCGCTGAGATGAGGACGGGACGTGGAGGGACGGGACGCTCCCGCGCCCCGACCTTCGCTCGTCCGGACGGACGCCGGCCGGTCTCCGGGCGGCCGGGGGCTGGTGGTGGCAGTGGATGGCGTGTCGGCGCTCGCCAACCGGGGCCGGGGTCAGCCGCCGACGACGGCCTCTGCAACGGGCTCGCCGAGGGTCACCGTCACCTTGCGGTCGCGCACGGAGATGTCGGCGCCCCGGTCGTGGGGGATGAGCCAGAGCAGCTCCCGGGTGACGGCATCCGCGATCGTGGTGCGTCGCGCCTCGTCGTCCGAGACCAGTAGCTTCGTCGCTGCGTGGAGCGCGTCCTGCTCGAAGGCGGTCCGCTGGGTCTCCCACGAATCCGCGTCGGCATCGTCGCTGGCGGAAAAGAACCCGACACGCACGAGTTGCGCGAGCTGCCAGGGTTCGATGTCGCTGTCCGCGGTGACCAGCGGCAGGGCGTCGCCCGCCCAGCACCAGGCTTCGCCCGCGAAGGCGACGTCGGTGTCGAGGTCGAGGATGCGGCGGGGTCCCTCGTGCGGCGTGACGGCGAGGCCGATGCGGATCGCCGCGGGACGCTGCTGCACGGGTTCCTCGCGCCTGTGGATGCCGCCGGCCGGGGCGTACGCGTCGAGTGCGCAGGTCCTGCCATCGGCCGTGATCTCGATGTGGATGGCGGCGACGCGCGCGATCGCGTCGTACCAGGCGTAGCCCTCCAGGCGGCGGTCGGGCTCGAACAGCCGGCCGGCGACGCCGTTGCGCTCGGCGGCCCGCCAGAACGCCTGCGCCTCGGGCGGTTCGGGGTCGCACGCCATGAGGAGCGCGTCGGGGCCCACCGGCTGGCGCTTCGGCGGCTCGCGCCAATCGTCGACGTCGGCGAGGCCGGGGCGCCAGGGCCGCAGCTCGGCGGGCGGTGGGGCGATGTCGATGTCGGCCTCGTGCGCTCGTTTCCGGTCTGCGAAGGAAGGGCGCGGGTCCGGGTCGGCGGCCATGGCGCGGTAGACGGCAAGGCGTGCGGCCTCGCGCATCTCGTCGAGGAACGGGGTCTCGACGGCTTCCTTTCGGGCGGGCAGCACGAGCTCCAGCTCGGGACAGTCCACGATGTCGGCGGCGACCGACCAGCGCGCGCCCGCCACCGTCTCGACGCTCGGCAGGCGGACCGAGACGGCGAGGCCGTGGAAGTTGACGTCGGGGTCGTTCAGGCCGAAGCCGTTCCAGCGGTCCTTGTACACGCCGAAAACGAGACCGGGCCAGCGCTCGGCATGGAGCGCGCCGTCGAGGAAGGCGCGGCGTTCCAACTCCTCGCCGCCGGCCGGCGTGGTCGGGACGTTCTCGAAGACGACCGGCAGCGGATAGTGCCATGCGGCGGTGCCGATCGCCCCGCGGATGAGGGTGGCGTTCTCGGACTCGGTGGCCTGGAACGTGACGGCGGTGCCGTGCGGCCAGGGCGCGCCATCGTCCGGGTGAACCTCGGCCGCGGCCTCGCCGAGGAAATGCTCCGGCGCAAGCTCGACGCGGCAGCCGGGCGCGGCCGAACCATCGGTGCTGCGCGGTCGGGAGGAGACCGTGCAGCCGCGGCGCGCGAGGCTCAGCATGCCCATGCCGGCGGCATCCTCGCGGCGCACCAGGTCCTCGCTCCAGCCGTTCTCGCCGAACGACAGCAGGACGGCGGGATCGGCGATGCCGGCGCCGTCGTCGGTCACGGTGACGGTCAGGGGGCCGGTATCGGCCGGGCCGGTGACGGCGACGCGGACCCGCGTGGCGCCGGCCCGGCGGCTGTTCTGCAAGGTCTCGGTGAAGATATCCGCGAGGGTGGCGGCGAACGTCCTCGTGACGCGCCTGATGGCGCTGTCGTGAATGCGGGCACGGATGGTCGCGGTGTCGTTCATGTGCGCTCTCCATGATGAATGCGGAAAAGGAAGCGCCCCGCCCGGAGGGGTTCGGGACGGGGCGCTTGCCATGGCGGACGGTCAGTGGACGCGGCGCAGGAACTCGGGGATCTCCAGCGGGTCGGCGCCGGCCTCGCGGCCGTTGACGGGAGCGACGGTCTGCACGATCACCCTGGGCCCGCCATCGGCGGTCGGGACGGCGTTCATCGCGTCGATGGGGTCGGCGACCGACGGGTCGGCGGGACCGTCCTCGCCCTCGCCGCCTCCGTTCACCGGCTCCGGGCCGGCCTCGCCCTCCGCGACGGTGGACACGTCATGGCCGTTGCCGTTGGCAGGGCCTTCAGGGGCCTCACCACCGTCCGGCTCCGGGGCGGCGGCGGACTCGCCGGTCCCGTCCGAAGTCGCAGCCGCAAGCGCGGCGGCGCGCTGCTCGGCGATGGCAGGCGACTCGATGCTCTCGACGACCGAGGTCTTGCGGGGCTTGTCGGCGGGCGCGGGGTTGGCATCTCCGGATGCGTCCGGGGTGTCCGCCGGCCTGTCGGCGGGGGCCGCTTCCGCCGCGGTGTCGTCGTCCACGCCGCCGGTATCGAACGCCGCGAACCCCGGCATGGTCCAGGCGAGGGCGGCGGCGTGCGCCGTGGCGCCGATACCGACCGGCGGGGTGCCGGCCGCGAACGCCTTCTCCATCGCCGTGGCGAGGTCCGCCTTCTTGTACTTGGACCGGGCCGAGGCCCAGGCGGTGCCGAGCGTCTGGCGGGCGACGTCGAGGATGCGGTCCTTCCTGATGCGCGACCACAGCATGTCGGCGGTCGGCCGGACGTGCTTCGCGAAGTTGATGTCGAGCCGCGCGACGGTGGCTTCGAGCTCCGGACGCGCGCCGTGCTCGAAGGCGAGCTGGCCCTTCACCGTCCGTGCGACCGCGGCCGCGAACAGCTTCTCCTTGTCCGCCCGGGGCAGTTCCCGGAGCGCCGCGAAACAGGCCGCGTCGTTGTCGCCCTCCATCCACTCGAACGGGAGGTGGGACCAATCGCCAAGCATGGCCTCGCCCGGGCTCCAAGCCGCAAATTCGTCGTCGTTCGTCCGCGTCGTGGGGCGGTCGGCGGTCTCGTTGAAGGCGATGTCGAGCGCGTGCGAGGAGCCGGTGTAGCCCTGCGCGAACACAGCGCGCACGAGCTGGAACACCATGAGGTCGAACGCGGCCTCGAAGTCGTTGGCGAGATGCGCCTTCACCAGCGCGGTGCGGATGGACCGCAGATCGTCGCCGAGGCCGATGCCGACGCCGGCTTCCTTGCGCGCCTCGGCCTCGCGGTCCTTCGGCAACTGCATCGGCGTGGACATGGCCGGTCCGGCGATGCGGCCGGAATCGGTGCCGGTATCGGTGTCGTCGCCATGCGCGGACTCCGTGCCGGTGCCGGCGTCTGCGGCCTCCGCCGGTTTCGGCATGTCTTCCGGCTTGACCAGCCCCTGGATGACCTGGAGCGAGCCGTCGCGCCCGATGGTGGCGATGCAGCCGGCGATCGCGAAGTCCTCAGGCTTGAACCGGGCGCGGGCCTCGACCTGGGCCTCGATCTCGTCGAGGCGCGGCTCGATGCCTTCGGCCTCCTCGACCAGCTCGTCCGTCCACGCGTCCTCGTCCATGTTGGCGAGCTCGTCGTGGCGGGTGCGGAGCTTCTCGATCTCGCCCTTCTCGGCGTCGGTCGGCTCGGCGGGCTCGGGATGGATGCGCCCGAAACGCGCGGTGGTGCTCCAGTCGACGTCCGCCATCGGCTCGGCCCACTTCCAGCGGGTGGAGAGCTCGTCGGCGGCCGCCTGGAGCCTCTTCATGGCGAGCTCGATGAGCAGCGCCGGGTCCTCAAGCCAGACGCCGTTCTCGTGCTCGTCGGCGAAGAGGTCGCGCAGCACCGGGCCGCCCGCGGCCTCGTAGGCGTCGACGCCGACGTAGCGCGCCATGGGCGAGCCGGCGGGCACCCGTTCCTCGGTGAGCATGCGCTTCACCTGCCAGGCGGACGGGCGGTAGCCCTGGCTCGCCACCCCCTCCCACACGGACCGCTGTCGGTCGTGATCGGTGGTGACCGAGAACGCCTTCAGCACCTCCAGGTCGATGTCGTCCGCGCGGTATGCGTCGAGCAGCTCGGGCGCGGCGTTGCCGAGGCGGAGCCGTTGCTCGACCAGGCGCTCGGTGACGCCGAAGCGCGCGGCGATGGCGGCGACGGTGATGGCGGACCGGGCGAGCTGGCTGAACGCGACCACCTGGTCGGCGGGGTGCATCGCGATGCGGATGACGTTCTCCGCGAGCGAGAGCTCGCCGGCGTTGCCGTTCGCGGCGATCTTGCACGGCACCGGATGGTCGGCATCGAGGGTGCCGTCCTCGGCCAGCGCCTTCAGGGCCGCAAGGCGGCGCCCGCCGGCGACGACGGCGAAGCGCACGGCGCCGTCCGGGGCCGGATCGTCGGCGCGGGCGACGAGGTTCTCCAGCAGGCCGTGCGCCTTGATGGAGGCCACGAGCTCGGCCTCGGCGAATTGGTTGGCGGGGGTCTTGCGCACGTTCTCGGGCGCGAGCGCGAGGCAGCTCAGCGGGACCTCCCGGATGAGCGGCTCGGGCGGAGGTGTGGTGTGATTCATGCGAATCTCCATGGATGAACGGATTGGCGGGGCAAACGCGGCCCTCTCCGGCCGGCATTCGCCCGCCCGGGCCGGGCTCGGCTCCGCCTCGGCTCGGTGCTCCCACGGGTCCCGGGTGTCGGCGGCGGGAGGGCCGGCGCCGCCCCCGGAGGTGTCCTCCGGGGCAGCGCCGGAGCCGGGTGCGGTCGCCCGCCGGGCGGTCTCGGGCGGTGGGTCGGCCCGGTCTGCGGCGTCGTCGAGGAGCCTCGCGGCCTTGCGGAGCGCATTCGCCGCGTCCCGCATGCAGCGGGCGCTGACGAACGGTTCGGGCCCGAGGTCAGGGTCGGAGGTCCAGGATATCCAGAACGAGAGTCCGGCCAGGGCTTCGAGTGCCTGTCTCAGCGCCTCGGCCGGAGCGCCGTGGATCGTGCGGATCACGGCGAGGCCCTCCGGTCGGGGGCGATGTCGATGCGCTCGCCCCAGGGCTCGCGGTTCCAGTCGCCGGGGGGCTCCGAGTAGTTCACCCAGAGCACCGGAAAGGCAGGTTCGGCGTCGGGGTAGCTGGAACACAGCATGTCGGTGAGATAGAGGCACACGCTGGGCTGGATGCCCTGTTCGTCGAGCCAGGCGAAGCCCGGCCGGAAGTCGGTGCCGCCCCGGCCCTTGATGACGATCTCGTCGGGCAGATCGTAGGCGGCGTACTCGGCGGCGTCCTGAAGAGCGGCGTCGACCTGGAGGATGTGGACGCTCTCGGGCTGGATCTCGGTGGCGACCTCGCGCACCTCGGCCCAGAAGTCCGCGAGAGTCTGGGCCGGCAGCGAGCCCGAGGTGTCGATGATGACGGCGATCGCGTCGATGCCCTCCGAGCGTATGGAGGGGAGATAGAGCCCGCCGTCGATGAAGCGCCGGTTCGGGAAGCTCCAGCTATAGTCGCGGCGCGCGGCGTCGGTCATGTGGCGGCGCAGGAGGGTCCGCCAATCGAGGGTGCTGGCATGGGCGTTTCGCACCGTCTCCTCGACCCCGCCCGGCAGCTTCCCCTCGGCCCTGGCGAGGTTCATGGCCTGGTGCATGGCCTCGTCCCATGTCTGCTCCTCGGCGGTGACGTCCACCGGGGCCTCGCCGTCCCCGGCATTGCCGTCGCCGCGGGCGCCCGCGTCCATGATCTCGCCGGTGCCGGAAGGATCGTGGCTCGCCGGCGCATCGGAGTCGCCGCCCTCGCCCGAGCCGTCCTGCGTATCGCCGTCGCCTTCGCCGGACGAATCGGAAGGGCTGTCGGCCGCGCCTTCGTCACCTCCACCGGAGGCGGCGGCCGCGCCGGCACCCATGTCGCCACCAACGGAAGGCGAACCGCTGTCGCCGCCGGAATCGTCCTCCTGTGGTTCCGGGAGGCGCTCGTAGGCCTGCTCGACACTCACCCCGTCCCACGCCTCGGCGTCGGGCGGCAGGGTGAAGCCGGAATCGCGCAGCAGCGCGTGGGTGACGAGCTGCGAGGCGAGCTGCCAGCGCTCGGGGTCGCGCTCGCCCCGGCGCGTGTGGTGCTTCAGGGCGCAGGCCATTACGACGCGCGCCATCGCGGTCTCGATGACATGCGCGTCGGTGTCGGCCACCCACTTGGGCGAGTAGCGGATCTCGTGCCCGTCGCTCGCGAGCGTCTCCCGGCTCGGATCGGCGCGGAGCGGGAGCCTGAGCGCCAGGCTCCCGAAGAAGGGCTGCTTGCGCAGGAGCTCGGTCACGCAGTCGCTGGTGCGCTGCGCGGACTCCATCTGCACGCGGGTGGCCATCACGCGGCCTCCCGCGCGGCCTCGACGGGCGTCACGAAGTAGCCCGCGAACTTCTCCATCAGGTCGTCGGCGTCATGCTTCACCCGCGCGCGGGCCACCGGGTCGAAGGTCTTCGAGGGTCTCAGCGAATCCGGCTCGATGCTCGCGATCTTCTCCTTCACCTGCTCGCAAAGGCGCGCGAGCTCGTCGTCGCCGAAGATGTTGAGGCGCGGGACCACATCGACGAGGTCCCTGATGTTCGAGATCATCGAATCGCGGAACACGAGCGGTTTGCCGTTGTCGTCCTCCTGCAACCGCTCCGAGACCCGCTCGACCGCCTCGCCGAAGCGGCGGTAGAGGTCGCCCACGGCATCGTGGAGGCGTTCCTCGATCTGGTGCTCGATGTCGCGCTTGACGCGGTCCACGTCGTCGGTCGCGAGCTTGGCCATGAACTGCTCGGCGTCCTGGACCGGGGTGATGCGGTAGCGGATCGAGAACTTGTCCTGAAGCGCCTCCTTGGACGGATAGTCGTCGATGCGGAAGAGCTTCCCCAGGTCGAGCCGGGCCTGGTCGACGTTGACGTCGTAGTCCTCGATGAAGCGGGCGCGCTCGCGCACCATGCGCTCGCGGAACCCGTTCATCAGCTCGGTGTAGTGCTCGTAGTTGGCGACGGTGAGGAGGCGCGAGCCCTGGTCGTCCCAGGGAACCGTGTTTTCATAGTGCGCGGTCCTGCATGCACTCACGGTCGCGGTGAGCGCGGCGAAGGCGGCCTTGGGCAGCAGGCACTTGTTGTAGCGCCCGGCGCTGGCCGCGGCGTCGTGGTGGACGGCGACGTGGTTGCTCGCCTGGCGGTCGTAGAGCCGGCCGGACCAGGCGGTGATGCGCAAGGACACCTGCATGGCGTCGTCGGTAAGGTTCATGGGTCTCTCCTGTCGGGCTAACGGACGGTCCACCGGGGAACGTTCAGGGTGTCGGCGAGCTTTCGCCGGGCGGCGTCGAGGCTGGGTGCCCGCACCGCGTATTCGCGCGACGGCGCGACTCCGGCGGGGCAATGGGTGATGCGCAAGGTCTTGGGTGCTTCCTTCACTGGGTCCTGGCGGCGGCCCAGCGGATGAAGGCCGGCGAGCGCTGCAACGCCGGCTCGCGGCGCACGCACGAGCCGACGAGGAACTCGCCGACCTCGCGCCGGAGCCGCGTCGAATAGGTCACGATGGCGTCGAAGTTGACGTCCTTGGCGAGGCGGTAGAGCGACCCGCAGAGCGCCATCAGCGCACTCGCGTTCTCCGGGATGTCGGCGTTCTCGGGGTCGTTGATGACGGCGCGGGGATGGGGCAGCTCACGCCAGACCTTGAGGAAGGCGGCGAACTCGACCGCCGCGGCCTCGCCGATGGTGCCCCGGAACAGCGCGCGCTCGACCGCCGGGTCGAGGCCGTTGCGGCGGTGCACGATGTTGCTGGTGAAATGCCAAGTCCGGGGGCACGGAAAAGCCTTCTCCTTCGACTGCGGGTCGAATTGGTGCAGGAGCGTCGGCTCGAGCTGGATGAAGAACAGCACCTCTGCGGCGATTCCGTTGGCCGCGCCCCAGGCCAGCCAGTCCTCGGCGTCGACCCGGATCTCGAGGTGGACGAAGCGCGAGGCGAGCGGGGTCGGCATGCGGTGGACCACGCCACGATCGCCCTCGCGGTTGCCGCAGGCGATGAGCGACGCGCCCTCGGGGAGCTCGTACTCGCCGACCTTGCGTTCGAGGGCGAGCTGGTAAAGCGCCGCCTGTACCATCGGTACACAGGAAGGCAGCTCTTCGAGGTTGATGAGCCAGAGGCCGGCGTCGTCGGTCGGCGGCAGGAACACCGGCGGCGCCCAGCGGGTGCGGTCGGCGGCGTCGCGCCAGGGGATGCCGCGCAGGTCCACGGGGTCGAGCAGGAGCGCCCGGACGTCGACATACTCACGGCCACCGTCTGCCGCGACCTGCTGGGCGATCATCGATTTAGCCGAGCCGGGCGGCCCCCAGACCATGGCCGGCTGGCGGGCCTCGACGAGGAGCGTGAGGGTCGTGGCGAGGTCGCTCGGGCGGAGCGTGTAGTCCGCGGAAATGGTTGCGGGTTGGGTCATGGACAGGACTCCGGAATGGCGGGGAGGCGGTGCGGACACCCTCCGGGCGCCCGAACTTCGTCGGGACCGGAGCGGCGCTCCCCTCTCGGCGGTGGCGGGGCAACCGGTCCGAGCGGCATGGCGGTGGCGGCAAGACCGCGGTGGGGCGTTTTCCGCGGTGGTGACGGGAACGTCGCCGGCACCGGCAAGTCGGGCGGGGTAGGTACCGGCGGGCAACGCGAAGGTATGTCGCCGCGCCGGTGACGACGGGTTCAGGGTGTATCGGAGGGGACGGTGCTGGGCTTGAATGCAGGTGCCGCGGAGCAGCGAACCGCCGCTGATGCCTCCCACCCATCATGGGCGGTCAGCACAATGCCATCGGTGACTGAAACGCACAGCGGAGTCACCCTATATTCATTCTCGCTGTCTCCGTCCTCCGGCGGGTAGCCATTGACGGCGATGGTCGCCGCTGCGGGACATTTGTCCACGAAATGGAGGAGCGCGAAATTGTGGTGTTCGCGACTCGTGAGAGCCTCAAAGGCGCGGCGGTGCGGTTCTGAGATGTTCATCCTCCGGATGGCGTGTGGTGCAAGAGCGGCGCGCCGGCCTCGCTCGGGGACGCGCGCCTCGACCGAACGCCGCGGGGCTAGGCCTCTCGAGGGAGAGCGGCAGGTTCAGGGGATGTGGGCCATGCGCCGTGGCGAAAACGCAGACGCGCACCGCCGCGGCTCGCCGGGGGTCCCGCGGGTGCTAAGGTAGTGCATGACTGTGAAACGATTTCCGGGAGACCGGAGACTTGCTCGTCGGGGAAACCGGATATGCCTAATTCGACGTATCTGCCGCATCGGATGGGACGCGCCACCATCGATCCCACTGGATGTTTTGAAGCGGGATCGTTCCAGTCCTCCAACCTGACCTGTACCGAGGGCTGGTTCGGGATCGACGACATTGGCAGCATCAAGATCGTCCACCCTTTGACGAGCGACACGGGCAAGACCCAGTTCGACGATCCGGGGGCACTGAAATACATCACAGCCGAGGAGAGCAACGTCGGCGTGCTCGCACTCCGTTGCAATTGTAAAATGAAGATCCACCCGTGGGACAAGACGTTTTATATCAAGATGATGCGCCGTTTCCTTCCCGAGGGAAACCGAATCGTCGTGCGCTTAGTTGATGGAAGGCCGAGCAGTCTTGACTTAGACTTACACGCAATAACCACATAGAACGAAACTGTTCAACTCAAATGGCACACAAACAGAAAATACCAGCGAGTCTTGAGACGGAAGCCTTGTACGTTCAGTTCAGTGACTGGACCGGCGGTAGAACTATACCTGCGTTCGGCTCCACTGCCGGAATGGAGCCACTACCATTTCAGACTTGGAGGCCGTTCAAGGAGGCATTTGCACCGGAGCTTGTGGAGCGAGCTCTCTTCGAAACGCCTGGCAAAGTAGAACATATTGCCGATCCGTTCGGAGGATCCGGAACGACAGCACTTGCATGTCAGTTCTTGGGCATTCCTCCCACGACTATAGAAGTTAACCCATTCCTTGCAGATCTCATAGAGTCAAAGATTTCTCTCGTTGACTTCGATACAGCTATTTTTGAGTTCGCACGTGTAATCGAACGTGTGGCGAGAGAAGATGGACCAGTAAGACCTGTTTTCGTTGGGGCGCCAGTCACGTTTGTTGAGCCAGGGCTTAATGGGCGATATATTTTCTCAAGTGATATCGCGCGTCGCATAATCATTTATCGGACAGCAATAGAAGCCATTCAGGATATTGCTTGCCGCAGATTATTTCGGGTCTTGCTGGCGTCCGTAGTCGTTCCGGTAAGCAATGTTAACATCAGTGGAAAGGGACGCAGATACAAACGAGGATGGACGAAGCGAGAGACGCCACCAGAACTAGTAGATGAGTTGTTTCGGAGTCGAGTACTTTGCGCCCTACATGACCTCCGTCGATTTGCATCACGTCAATGTCTCGAATATAGAGTTCTGCGAGGAGACGCGAGACTCCTTTCATATATGATTGGTCCTTGCGACCTTGCGGTGTTTTCGCCACCTTACCCAAACTCATTTGACTATACTGATGTTTACAACGTAGAACTCTGGGCACTAGGTTACCTTAGCAACACTGAAGATAATGCCCAACTGCGTCATTCTACACTTCGTAGTCACGTTCAAGTCTTTCGTAAGTTTGCTACTGATGATTTGAGCAGCCGGACGCTTAGTTCCACTATTAAATGTCTCTGCGAAGTGAGAGAGGACTTGTGGAATCGCCACATACCCGAAATGATTGGAGCGTACTTCGAAGACCTAGTAGCAGTGTTATCTAAACTGGCTATTCAACTTCGCACTCGAGGACGTATATATATGATTGTTGGAGATAGTAGGTATGCGGGAATAGAGGTTCCAGTGGCTACAATATTGACGGAGATCTGCCGGTCCATAGGCTATGATGTTATAGTACTTGAACCCTGTCGCTCCATGCGGTCTTCACCACAACAAGGTGGCCGAAATGACCTAGAAGAGACACTTGTGGTACTTGAGAGACGCTAAATGCCTGAGTAACCAGCGTTTCGGGCGTCCTCAGAACTACCAAACACTTCCCATAGATGAATTTCTGGTTTTGGCGTCGCTTCATGAATGACGGATAGCACATCTAAGTGTTCAAGGACCTGAAGCGCCTTTTCCCTTCTTAAGTCATAAATCTCAAGCAACCCTATATCTGTTTCTCGATTCGTTTGGTACGCTCGCGCTTGCCGTACACCCTTTATAATTGCGTCGACATTGGATTTCGGTGCAACGACCGATGGCTTACTCGAAGTATGCGTGCTAGCGTAAGAGCGAATGACCTTCAGTTCCAAAATAGCCCAGTAGCCGAGTAGGCTTTCCCCGTTCGTCTTTTTCAACAATCGAATATCGATACGTCCAATGTTTGTTGTGTCTTCGTACTCTGCCTTAACAATCCCACGAAACCAGAAATTTAACGCCACGGTTAGGTCGCTCTGAATACTCTTTTCTGGTCTTGGCCCAGGGATGTATTGATGCGCGTGCTCGGGTTTCCAAACACCGTCAGGACAACACGTGGGTGTGAGCAAGCAAGTGACATGGAAATGCTCAAGTGCTTGTTGCAGCTCCTCTACCGTAGCGGATGGTTCCTCATCGCGAATGCGGTCGCTTCTAGCTGAATCGTTTGTTCCTTTTCTCCGAGTAAGCATCTGCATTGTGTTTCGGTAAACCGTAACTATTGGGATCTTTCCCAAGTCGCGGTCATCCAACCACTCTAGAATTTCGTTTGAACTAGTTGGCATGGGCATTTGACGTCCGGCGGAGGCATCCCGGTTTGTAAAGAATAACCGCCCAAATATTGGTTCGTGCTTTGCTCTAAGGTCCGTGAATGGAGTGGCGCCGAATATTTCACCTATTTGACGTGGGTGATCGACCATCAAAAACACAGCTTCGGTTGAATCACCTTCGCTGGGCCAACCATTTTGCGCTCTCGTTTCAACAAGACCACGTACTGCTTGTGCGAAGCGATCTGCTAGTTCTGCCCGTAGATTCGGCAATTCTGGGAACAGACTAGCGACTGCGGCAAGTTCATGGTCTTCAACTTCCGGGACGGAGGCGGGAATTTCAGTTTGCATCGATCACCCGTGCAAGGTAGGCCGCGTACAAATAGAGCTTTTCTCCCGGGAGCATTGAAGCCGCCTTGGGCAGGAACGCCCTGAAACGTTCAGCGGCGCGCCAACTTGCGTTCGCTTGCTTCTGATCGTCCACCCACTCGGCGAAGTCCACCACATTGTTCAGTGCTGTCTCCTTTCGGTAAGTGACGTCGGCACCAGCAGCAGTCTCAATTTCGTCGTCCGGCAATGTAGCTAACGCACCTGCTAGCTCTGCCAAGAATTCGTGAATATGCGTATCATCAGGATTGAATGCCGCATGAGGATCGCGTGCTCCTAGGGCCTCCAATATTGAATCCAAATGGTCTGAGGAGAAGTTAAGACCGTAGAATCCCGAAATACGCGCCCCCCCGTCGCCCGACGGCTCATAGCTAAGCGCATTTACTTGAACTAGGAGCGTGCGCCGTAGAAGTTTTGATGTTGGGCGATTGGCGCGCGGCCGCCGGAGAGGTGGGATTTTGGCCCGAGTGTGGATATCTGGCCCGCCCGACTCTGGGATGGAAATCCCAGACCGGAAGGCCGGAAGGGAAGAGATTCGCGTTTCATACGCGGTCGATGGGCACTGCGCGCCCCGGATCAAGTGCGTTGGCAGGCCAGCACCTGCCTCAGCACGTGGCCACCGTCCCCATCCGCTTGATGTTCAACGCCAAGCACACGAGGTCCCACTCGCCGCGCACCTTCGCCAAGCCTCGCAGGCTGAATCGTCGGAATCCGAGCACCTCCTTGATCCACCCGTTCGGCGCCTCCGAGAGCCACTTGCGTTGCGCGTACCGGGCTTTGCCCGCGGGGCTCGCCAGTTTCTCACCCATGCGGTGCGTGGCAGGGAGCCGGGCCGGGTCGACCGCCACCTGGGACTTGCCTTCACGCCCCAGCGCTACGTGCGCGTCGATGCCGCGATCTTCCAGCTCCAACAGATCCGGCTCGTTGCAGTAGCCCGCATCGGCCAGTACCACCGCAGGCTCGACCCCAAACGTCTCGTTGATCTCGTCGAGCATCCCCACCAGCTGACCCTGGTCGCTGGCCTGTGGCCCCACCTGAGTCGCGACGATGATCTGGTGCTCCCCATCGACCGCCATCTGCGCGTTGTAGCACTGCTGGAACCCCTCGCTGCTGGTCTTCATGATCTGGCTCTCGGGATCG
Source organism: Alphaproteobacteria bacterium (assembly GCA_965261735.1). GTDB lineage: Bacteria > Pseudomonadota > Alphaproteobacteria > SHVV01 > SHVV01. Next base: position 555,641 of record OZ253470.1, on the reverse strand, counting down.
GTGAAATTGCTCTGCGCCTTCGGCTCGGGCTCGCCGTAGGCCCGCTTGTAAGGCCGCCCGCCCCGGGGATTGCGGTCCTGCCCCGGCTCGCGCCCGCGCTCATCGTCGCGCCCGCGTTGCGCCGCCTCCAAACGCGCTTTGGCTGCCTGGATCGCCGCCAGGCGCTTCTCCCTGCGTTGCAACTCCTCGGGCAACTCGTCGCCCCGGAAATCCTCGCCCCAACGCTCGTCTTCTTCGGCGTCCACCATCCCCGCCGTCGTCAGCAGCGCCTCGATCTCCGCCTGCAAGCGAGCCGCCTCTTTGCCCATCCGCTCATAGCTCATCGCCTTGCGCTTGCTCGCGTTCGCTCGCACCTTCGTCCCGTCGACCGAGAGCTTGCCGAACCGCGCCAGTCCCATCTCGCGCGCCACCTGCACCACCCCCACAAACAGCTCGCTGAACTCCGCCAGATGTCGGCGTCGGAACTCACATACCGTGCGATGTTGCGGGAAGTTGCCCGCCGCGAGCATCCTAAACGCTACATCCTCCTCCAGCTTCCTCGCCACCGCGCGCGAGGAGAATGTGCCCGTCGCGTAGGCATAGATCAGCACCTTGACCATCATCGACGGCTCGTAGGGGGCGTTGCGTCGACCGTCCCCCTCGTAGGGCGCATAGAACGCCGTCAAGTCCAGTGCATCGACCACATCGCTGACGTGATGAGCCAGGTGCCCTGGGGAAACCCACTCCTGCAAGTCCGGCGGCAAAAGCAAGGGTTGGTCCGGCTGGTAGGCACGAAACGTGGTCGGCATCGGGAGTTCCCACACGCAACTGGCGTATCGGATCATACTTCCCCCTGCGCAAATCCACCCACAACCCGTCCGCTATCAACTTTGCCGCGCGGACCTTTCTGCGGCGCACGCTCCTAGACCCAGTACGACAAGTCTATCCAGCTCATGTTGCAGATCCGGATAATGTGGTCCCCCGGTCGACTTGTAGATCTTGCCGTCAAAGGGTATTAGCCCCCATACGGGGCTAAGGACATCGGCTAGGTATGCGAAGGCGTGAAGCCTGGGTGAAGACAAAGGGGCGATTCCAATGCGCTCCGCGGCGTCGAGCAGGGAAAGCACACGACATTGTCGTCGTATTCTAGCAACAAGTCGGTTGAGCTGTTCCGGCGGGCGTGAAGGAGCACTCATTCTAGAACTCCAGAGATCGCTTGCTCAAGCAAAAGATCGTATCTTTCTCTGTCGTCTAGAAGCGCCTGATTGGGCTCCGCAACCTCCAATAGGTTCAGTATGCGTTCCCGGCGCTCCGTCATTTCATCGTTGCTTGCGGGGCCGCCAAAAAGCGAGTTGATTATTCCCGTATTGGCGAGATTGCTCGTCACAATTAGTCGGTTGGCGTTCTTGTTAGCGAATTCATGTAACGCCAGGCCGACGCGCTCCATTGCCAATCCATCGAGACTAGCTTCGGGTGTCTCCATTACAAATGTACATGAGCTACCAAATACCTGAATCAGAGCCAGACGGAAGGCCAGATCTATTAGCTCTCTTTGGGACTCTGAAACTGCATTTGGCCTCTCTCGTCGGATGAAACCGGGTCGATCTGCTGCGGTCATTTCCGCCGCGTACGCCGGAACCTGCAATCGATCGCGGGCAACACCCGGCGCCTGCATGTACCGGGGCTCAGCACTAATGGGTACTAGCCGAACCTTTTCAACCAATAGGGAGTCGATAAGTGTCGCAAAGACTTGGGTTAACTCGATAGATTTGGATGTAATGACGTCGGCGCTGTCCGTTAGGATTTCACGAAGATCCTGTAGGTGCGTCGCTCGTATTTCCAGCGATTCACGATGCTCGCTACGCAGGGTTTTCAACGCGTTCTCGTAGTCTTTACTAGTGACGGAATCGGGTAGTTGTGAACGAAGTCTCTGATTTTTTCTCTTTCTCTCTTCAGTTCTTTCACGGATGGAAATGAGTTCTTGTAAGGTCTTGTCATAGCTTGCCGAGAAATTCGTCATGTGACGGTATTGCGTTTCTTCTTCTTCTCGCGCCTGTGTGACGCGCTGCCGTTCTCGGTCAAGGCGGGCTTGGTCAAGTTCGTGGGGCCCAATGACGTTGTCCTGGTCTTGAGGATCAGCGCCACAAATTGGGCAGCAACCGCTTTCAATCTGGCGTTCAAGTTCCAGTCGCTTGGTGTTGGCAGCTGCATTACAGGCTATACAGTGACCATCTGTCAGGATTCTTGACAATATCAAACGAGTTGTGTCCTCCATGGTGGGGAAGCGAGAGAGGAGAGCCGTATATTTCAAACGCTCAATGGCGCCGGATGCCTGTTCGCGCTCGACCTTGGCCCGTTCGTGGGCAAGCCTCGCTGCCTTTCGACTCTCGTCAAGTTGTTCCAGATTTTCGCGGAGTCGGTCGGCTTCTAACAATTCTGCGTCGACAACCGCTTGCTCTGCCTCTAGTTCGGCAAGCACACCCTCGGAGCCTGCCTCGAGTCGCAAAGCCTTTCGCCATTTTCGCTCAGTGGAAGTTATATTGGCGCGAATGTTTCTGGCTCTGCTGTCTGCACTTAAAAGTTTGCGCTCAAGCTCAACCATGCGTGAGGCGTCTTCACCATCAAGACACAAAGCTCTCAGTAATTGGCGTTGAGCGTTTGGATCCCATAGTGCGCCAGGACGATTTTCATGAAATAGAATTACGTGATGTAGGACGAGTAGTACATCGACAAAACTGCTAAACCCCATAAGCTCAGTAATCTCCGATTGGAATATGTCTTCGCGTTTTGCGGATGCGTGGGGAAGTGGGATTGGCGTGTCATTAATGGAAAAGTTCTCGAGAAATAGGTCATTCAAACGGCGCAGGATTGTGATTGTTGTGTCTTCGAATGTGGCGGAAAGTGAAACGCTCGCGCTTTCTGCACCGTCAGCCACGCGTCGTTCGAAGAAACGTATATAGTCTTGCCTAAGAGAGACTGGGTGTCTTGGTAAGACAACGGTGAGGTTTTGAGGGTTGCCGTCACCTGTAAGGTCGTAAGGCCCCGTAAACGAGCGCAGAATCATGGTGAGCAGTGTGGTTTTTCCAAGGCCATTTATTCCTGCGATGACGCTAAGGCCAGAGTGAAATTGCCAAGTGATTCCGGAACCTCTTGGGTTACCTGGAAAAAGGCCGTAGTGCTCGACCTTGATTTCGGTTAGGACGGGGAGGCGAATCATGCCTCGGTATCCGATCGAACACTGGGACTGGAGACGAACGAAGAGGGCCGAATTGCCAGGAGGGGCAGCCACGAAGCCTTCATTAGAATTCCCCTCCCAATGGTGTGAAGTCACTCATGTCGCGCAGCATGAGATGGTTTCACTTCCTTGCTGGATTGGCAACCGCGAAGGGTGCTGGACTGAGATCAAGACGGACGGGATGGCGGTGAGTTGGTAACGCATGGGCGGATAACCCATTGATATCATGAATTGTTCCGACAAAATGTGGCATGTCCTGGATGCGTTGGCTCTCCCAGTCTTACGGTGAGAAGTCGAGACGCGAAGCAGATGTGCGGGGTGGATAGTCGTTGGGGAGGGATCTTGGAATCGGATGCGGCAGCCGGACAGGTTCTACGCTGCCCGCTTTGGTGTAAAGCCGGAGTTGGTCGGATGAGGGGCGGGCCCCGGTCTAGTAGCGTTGCACGCTGACAGGGTTGGCAGCGAGACCGAAGCGGGGAGCTGGGCAGTGGGACCAGGCGGTGCTCCTGTGCTATTGAGTCGCAGGATAGGCGATGACCGGCTCAGTGCGGGAGTGGCGCTTTCTCAGGCGCACCCCGGCTATGCAACCGACCACGCACAGCGGGCGGGCCCGGCGCACGAGACCGCGCTGGGCACGGTGCGTGTACAGTCGATCGCCGACCGCGGCGCGCTGGGGTTGCTCGTCTGGGAGGAAGTCCGCAGGAGGGGGACGGCCTGGCCTCCCCGTTTTAGTCAGTGCCGTTGGTGCGCGACGCGGGCGGACGGCTCGCGGGGCTGAGGCTCGCCGAAGGCGAGCGCTTCTACCAGAACGCGGACGGGCTCGCGCTGGTGCTTCCGTTCGGGCTCGATCTGCCGGCGGATCTCACCCGCGCGCGACCTGTGGACCGTGGCCCGCGAAGGTGTGCTCGCGGGCAAGACCCCTCGCGAGATCGCGGTCGACTCCGAGTGGTAACTCGACAGTTGAATTTACTCGTAGAGATGGCGCGTTCCGGGCGCCCGAATGGCGTTACGCGCGAATCGGGAGACTCGGCGAAATCATGCGATGGACGTGACATGTCACGTCGCGAATTGCATTGAATCCAGTTCCGGTATGATTACGGAAGGCAATTCGGTCAATCTGTGAGGGCGCTGGGCTTGGAGAAGCGGGAGGCGGTCACTCTCCCTTCACGCCCGATCCGGAGCGCAATAGGCCCAAACCCGGTCCCATCTCAAATGAATCAACGGGACGGTCGCGAGGCTCCAAGGGACAGTCCGGTTCACAGGGCTCGGGCGGGGACGACGGCCGTAGACAAACTCCTGAGCTTGAGAAGAAGCATATTGAGGAGCTAAAGCACGACCACTATGCAAGCCATTGCCAGATGTGCCTGTGCGAACATCCGCCCGGCGAGTTGGCGCCAGTCGGCAGCTACATTGAGTCGGAGGAAGTGCGTCAGAGCGTCGTCCACGCGCATCATACCGATCTGGTGTCGGCCGGTGCCGTGCGCCACGCTGGGAATCTGATACTGCTGTGCAAACTACATCACGACAACTACGGACGACAATTCACCCGTGCTGGCGTCACCGCCGCTCTTCGGGACAGTCCGAAGCAAATGTCCATCTGCTTCGACGAGGCCTCGCACGTCACTGGCTGGCAAATCGAATTCGCGATCTCCGGCACCGGGGAAATCGTCAAGCTCTTTTTTACCGATCACCACGTCGAGTATTGGTTGTCACAGGAATCAGAATCAGATTGATACCAGAAGGACATCGATCAGAGCCCAGATCTCAGCCGTCTGATGTTTTGCGAGCGCGCGATTCATATGGCGCGGTCGACCGAGGCATTCAGTGCCTGCGCAGAGAGGGAAGGAGCCGCGAAGCGGCTTGACACGACGACGCCTGTGACGACTTCTGCGCACTGATCTCTGAACCGCGCAACTTACTCAAGATATTGCCCTGCATATTTCCTGCCTCCGCCAATTCGGTTCTCCACGGTCTGAGCGAACGATTATTGCGCCAGGGAAAGCCCTGGAGAGGAGGATGACATGAGCTGAAACCTCTCGTAGCGATCCAGCGGGTACGACTCCCGCCCGGCAAAGGCGCAGCCCGCCAGCCGGAAGCGAGTCTTGCATGGCGTGCGGCAACGCCCGTCGTGAAGCGTAGACAGCAGGTGATGAAGCGCCGCGGTAAGCCTCGAAATCGTAAATGATGACGCCTTCATTGTTAATCGTGTGTGGGCAGCACCGGAAGCGCCGCTAATGGCGAGGCGCAACGGGACGTCCGGGGTCGTGGACCGGCGCAAAGTCACGGGATGGACCGCCAGGGAACCTGGGAGATCCTGCTCTTGCCCGTGGGCAAGATCGCTGGAAAGGGGACGGCCAGTGTGAACAATCCAGACCCCGGCCCGTCGTCAGGTCTGCATGGCGGCGGGAGCGCCTTGGCGAACACGAACCCCGGCAGACGCCTGCGGAGCCGGCTGGCGAAATCAATAAGCCGAAGGACATGCAGGAGCAGGAAGTCGTAGCGCTCTGATAGTACCGCTGAAGGCGGGGAACCGTGGCCATCGGGACCCGCTCGAGGGAAGCGGAGCGTCATCTGCACAGACCCACTGATGGGAAACGCTGGAGGAAACGCTGAGTTCCACCAACACGTACACGAAACAGCAGTGGATAGCCGAACAGGCGAGGGAGCATAAGCATCCTGAGCGAACCTGGCAGGTGAGGAACCGAGTGCGTCAATCGCGCACGCTCGGGTCTGGTGCGCCAGGCGAACTGGCAGAAGGTAGGGGGTGCAAGTCCCCCGAAACGAAGGAGTAACCGAACCACGTTTCTCCGCGAGCCGTGCGTCGGCTCCCGCGAGGGGGCAGGCGAAGCGTCGGTAGCGGTACGGATGGGCAGGGCTATTGAGCATCGAAAAAGCGATGGTCCGGGGTGCCGAGGCTTTCAGATCGGTCGAAGGCAACATCGCAGGCATCGTTTTGGTGAGATGTCGGCGAGCCCCGCGGTGTCAGAGAACCCATGCACGTTCGCACGCCTTCTGTCGGGACCCTGGGAGGTCTTCAAACTGCCCCGGATGTCGTAAAGGGGCCGCGTAGGGAATGGAGAAAACCGAAGCCTATGATGAACGGTTTGAAGAAGTCGGATGAGGCCATACGACCTGTGAGGGCGGCGAACAAGGGAGCGCGAGCTTCTGCGGAGTCGCCGGAGGAAAGGGCCTCAACCAAGGGGAATTCGGATTGCCAAAGCACGCGCCGAACTCAGTGTCGGGCAAGCGTGCCACAGGCGGCGGCCCGGATACGGAAAGCTGCGGAGAGAGACCCGAAGGAACATCTCACCGCGCTCTTCCACCACATCACGCCGGATGCGCTGCACCGGGCGTTCCACGCACTAAAGCGGGACGCTGCGGCGGGTGTCGACGGCATCACGTGGGATATGTATGGCGAAGGTCTGGATGAGCGCTTGCTCGACCTGCACCGGCGTCTGCACAGCGGGGGAGCGTACCGGGCGCCGCCGGTTCGGCGGGTAGAGATACCCAAGCCGGACGGCGGAACACGACCGCTCGGGATCGCGGCGCTGGAGGACAAGATCGTCCAGAAAGCGGTTGTGGATGTGATCCTGACACCGATCTACGAGGTGGAGTTTCTTGGCTTCAGCTACGGGTTCCGACCGGGGCGGGGCGCGCACGATGCGCTCGATGCCCTGGCCTTCGGGATAGAACGGCGCAAGGTCAGCTGGATAGCCGACGCGGATCTACGGGCGTACTTCGACACAATCCCGAGGGATTGGTTGATCACGTTCCTTGAGCACCGCATCGGCGACAGACGGGTCATCCGCCTGATCCGGAAATGGCTGAACGCTGGCGTCATGGACGGTGGATCATGGACAGACGCGGGCATGGGCACGCCGCAGGGGGCAGTAGTTTCCCCCGTCTTGGCGAACGTGTTCCTGCACTACGTACTCGACCTGTGGTTCGACAAGAAATGGCGCCCGAACGCCCCGGATGGCGAAGCGATCATCGTCCGTTACGCCGACGATATCGTTGTCGGGTTCCAACACAAGCGGGATGCGGAGCGGTATCTCCGCGACGTTCGGGAGAGGCTGGCCCGGTTCGGTCTCAGCCTCCACCAGGACAAGACCCGCCTCGTGGAGTTTGGCCGGTTCGCGGTGAAGAACCGTCGCCAGCGCGGGGTGGGCAAGCCGGAGACTTTCGACTTCCTGGGCTTCACGCACTACTGCACGACGACCCGGAGAGGACGCTTTCGGCTTGGTCGCAAACCGGTCGCCAAACGGGTCAACAGGACCCTGGCGCGCATCGATGAGGTGCTTCGCAAGCGCTGGCATCACGACATCTGGGAGGTCGGAAAGTGGCTCGGGCGGGTCTGCGAAGGCTGGCTCAACTACTTTGCCGTCCCGGGGTCGGGCCGGTTCATCCGTGCGTTCCACCGCAGGCTGCAACGCCTGTGGATGCGGGCGCTACGCCGGCGGTCCCAGCGAGCCCGATTCAGTTGGAAGCGACTGGAGCGCATAACCGAAATCCTGTGGTCACGCGCCTCCATCCGCCACCCATGGCCGGACCAGCGGTTTGCCGTCAATCACCCGAGGTAGGAGCCGGATGGTTCAACGACCACGTCCGGATCTGCGCGGGGGGTGCGCAGCAATACGCATTCCTACCGCAACTGGGGGGGAGGGGCTCGGTAACGACCCCTCCTACCCGGCCGCGCCAATCGCCAATTCCGGAAAATGATAGCTCAGGGTGGACATGTCACCCCCTCCATTGAGTCCAATCCGGTGACCGCTTGTACACGGAATGGAGATCTGCTTTTTTTGAGGCTGCGAAATCGAGTAAAAAAAGATATAAGTTACAGTATGTTATAGTCAATCAAGCAGCCAAGCTGTAAGACAGAGATGCACAACTGTGACGGAGGTCGTGAATGCGCACGTCGTCGAGTCCGGCGCGTCCACGGATGCGCCGCCAAGGGTGCTGCAGGTCGGTGAGGTGCCAGCCCGGTTTGCGGCCCGCGATCACCCACGGATTGTCCGCATCACGGGGCAGGGAGGTCAGCAACCGAACGGCGGAGGGCGCCAGCGGAACCGCTCGCCCCCCAGTCTTGGTGTCGGGGAGCCGAAGCTCTCCCGCGTCGAGATCGACATGCTGCCAGCGCAGCTTTTGGATCTCCGAGAGCCGGCAGCCGGTCAGCATCAGGAGACGGATCGCGGCTACCGCCGAGCGGGTCTCCGAGCCGTCCGCCAGAATCTCGTCAAGAACCCGGCCAAGCCGGGTGAATTCCTCCGCGTTCAAGAACCGCTCACGCTTCTCCTCCTTGTAGCGCTTGACGTGCAGGCAGGGGTTCGAGCCGTCCGGGCGCAGGCCCCACAACTCGGCCAAGTTGAACATCTTTGAACGGAATTTCCTAGTTTAAGGTCCTATTTATCCACCATGGGGGTCTATGTCTGGCGAATCTTCGTCAAGATTACGCGTAGTGGCGTTACTGCCGAGACCTTTTATGCCCGCAAATAGGAACAGCAAAACTGCTAGTACGGGAATTGTATAGATCATCTTCTGCCAGACGGCGGACACGCAAATGGTAACCGCCAAGATGATCAGTGCGACGATTAATCCTTGCCTATCCGGTTTACACCCACACCCACTAGGGCTAGAATGGGCGCAACCCGGATATAGGGGAGCGCGCCATGGATGTTCTCGACCGCGCCGATCTCCCATTCCCGCATTCGCTACCCGAGTTCCAGCGACTTTTCCCCGATGATGCGGCCTGCGCCGCCTACCTGGAGAAAGCCCGCTGGGGAGACGGCTTTGCCTGCCCGCACTGCGGCACGGCGGGAGAGCCGTTCCACTTTGAAAACCGCCCTGGCGTCCTGCGCTGCCGCAAGTGCCGCCAGAACACCGGGCTGACGGTGGGAACAGTGATGGAGCGTAGCCACACTCCGCTGAACGTCTGGTTCTGGGCCGCTTATCTGGTCGCCAGTTAGACGCCCGGCATGTCCGCCGTGCAGTTTCAGCGGCAACTTGGTCTTTCGCGCTACGAGACGGCCTTTCAAATTCTCCACAAGCTCCGCTCGGGCATGGTGCGGCCCAACCAAGACAGGATCGGTGGACAGCCCAAGAACCATGTTGAGGTGGACGAAACCTGGGTTGGCGGGCGAACGCGTGGGGAAGGCCGTGGTGTTCACCACAAGGTTCCCGTCTCCTGTGCCATCGAGGTGCGTCATCGAAAGCCGGGCACCAAGCTCGACAACCGGAAAGACGGACGCTATGCCGGACGCGTTCGGCTCGCCGTCGTGCTCGACCGTAGCGCCGAGTCGCTCTGTGGGTTCGTCGAGAGCACCGTCGCGCCGCGATCGCTGATCGTTACTGACGATTGGAGCGGCTATGCTGGCCTCGGTAAGCGCGGCTATGAGCACTTCGCTGTTGCCGAGTGTGGTGATCCAGAGGTTGCCGAGCAATACCTGCCGATCATCCATCTGGTTTTCGCCAACCTGAAGACGTGGCTGATCGGTATCCACCACGGCGTTAGCCACCAGCACCTACAAGCCTACCTCAACGAGTTCACCTTCCGCTTCAACAGGCGGTTCTACCCGTTCAACGCCTTCCGCTCATTGCTCGGCATCGCGGGCGACACCTCTGCTCCAACCTATGCCGAGCTTTACTCGGGAGAGTGGCGGCACCCTACATGTAGCGGTCATGGGCGTTAACCGGATAGGCAAGGATTAATCTATACAAAAACATCCGAGATCTAAACTCTTGCCCTAGAGCCACGATCATCTCCCTCAATCATCCAGCGTTAGGGGGATTGTTTCGTTCAACTTCGGGTATGCGCGCTGCAAGCTCCGCATGAAATTATTCCACCCGAACGTCGGTGCGGCCCTCATTAATGCCATAACACCGACCAGATGTTCCTTAAGCTTCGGGTGGCCGAACTCCGGGGCGAACCATTGGTGATGTTTGTCCCGTCTGTACCCTTCTGGGAGAACTGGATTTATGGAGCGCAACTCGGCCAACAGACCATGGGCGATACGGTCATACACGATATCATTTGTGTAATGACCAACTACAGAAGGACGCTTAATGGCAAAATCAGTCGGCCATCCTTTGAGGCGGCAAATCTCCAAGTAGAATTCGATGGGGAAAGTCTTGGTCCATGGCTGTAGCTCCTCGGCAATGAACTTCTCAAGGATTGTCGCAAGAGCACGGCGCGCCCGAATTTCCTGGTAGCCTGTTGCCTCATCGACTAATGCGATGACGCCGATGGTGGCGAGGCCACGGATCAGAATTTCAGCTTGCGCGGCAATGTGGAGTTGCGAAGGAAGCAACGCTCCGGCCTCCCTCGCCTTCAGGTAGACTTCGCAGACCTGTGGAAGTAGCTCCGCTCGATAGCCATAAGCGATTGGACCGCGAGATGGGGCCAGAAACTCGACCGGGGTTGACGCCGTCACTAAAGCCTTTGAAACAAAGGGATTTAGATTAGAAGCAGCCAGAAAGGCCGGGAGGTTGACTACGTCATCCTGCTGATGCTTCCGTGAAGTCCGGTGGCGACCCAAGGCGGATTGAAACCCGCCTCTGCTCAATACACGCGTCTCGTCTTCGAGCACATAGCAGTCGATCTTGATGTCGCCGATGATCAGTGGCCGATCCGCCGCTCCGGCAATGACCTTCAGAGGCTCGGTCATCGTGCCACTCCCAGTCCGCGATTGATGGTGAGATCGAAAGCTGCGAATGGATCGGCCTTGCGCAGGTTGTAGCGGTAGCAGAACTCATCGACATACCGTTGCAGGTGGCGGCGGCTGACGCTGTGGAACTGGCCGAACATGCCGCGCTTCAACAGAGCCCAAAACCCCTCGATGGTGTTTGTGTGAATGTCGCCGTCCACGTACCAGTCAGCGTGCTTGATGACGGCGTGCGGCAGCACCTTCGCCATGCCGAGGTATGCTTTGTACTCGTCCGTTATCAGGCTCGCCTTTGATGTGTCGATGCGATCCCGCACAAAGGCACGCATGTGCCTGCCCTTCATCTTGTCCTTAGCAACGGCCTTTGCCGTGACATTGCCGCCACGTTCGACCGCGCCAATCACTGGAGCCTTCTTGGTGCCGCGTCCAGGCTTGTGCTTGCCGCCATCGCCATCGCCCTTAGTGCCCTTCCTGGGCTTCCCGCCGACATAGGTCTCGTCCATTTCCACGATGCCGGTCAGCAAGCCACGCTGTTCGGCTTGCGTCATGGCCTTGCGGATCTGCATGGTGATCCGCCATGCCGTGTTCTTGTTGACCTTGAGATCGCGTGATAGCTGAAGGGCGGACAGGCCCTTCTTGGCGTTCAGCATCAGCATGACCGCCAAGAACCACTTTTGCAGTGGCATATGCGTGTGGTGAAAGATCGTGCCGACTGTGACGCTAAACGAGGTCTTGCAGTCGTAGCAGCGGTGGCGGTGTTGGCTGGGCGCGGTGTTGAGCGATCCGCAGTAGGGGCACGACGGTTCGCCGCCCCATCGAGCCGTCTCAAGATGGGCGATGCAGTCTTTCTGTGTAGGGAACCGCTCGAAAATCTGTATGATGTTCATGGCATTCCGCTTCCGTTTGAGCCGTATCAATCTCTAGACAAGATCAATATGGCCCGAAACGGGGCGGAATGTCAAAACCTTAAACTAGGAAATTCCGTTCCGCTAAGCTTGACAGGCCGCGCGAGTCAGCCGCCCAATGCCCGCGCCCTCCGTTTGCTCCGACAAAAGGTGCTGCCATGAGCCTTGACGCCGCCCCCCACGCCCCGATTCGGTTCGCGCCGCGCCGCGCCGCGCATGTGACGCTATTTGTCGGCGACCATGATCGATCGCGGGCGTTCTATCACCATGTATGCGGCTTCGAGCCGGTCTACTACGAGGAGCCGGTTGAACTCAGTTTGTTTTCGAACGGTTCGAGCCACCACGATCTCGCCATCCTGCCGATCAAGTACCAATCGGCGACGCGCGATGCCATGGCGGGCACGCCCGGCCTCAACCATGTCGCTTGGGAGATGGATACCGAGAAAGCCCTGGTTGCCGCCTACAACCGGGCGGTCGCCACTGGGTTTCCGATCCAGCGCGTGTTGACGCACACCGTATCGCATAGCGTGTACGTGTTCGATCCCGACGGCAATTCGCATGAGTTCTATTCCGACGCGACCGAGAACTGGCGCACGACGTATCACGGCGGCTCCGGCGGGTCGGTCACCTCGCCTTGGGATCCGAACGCAGCGCCAGCCGACACGCGCCGGCTTTATCCCGCGGGCGACGATATCCGCCGCGTGGAAACGGCCGCGTTCCACCCGCGCCGCCTAAGCCACTTGGTGTTCGTCACCCGCGACCACGGCCGGATGATCGACTTCTGCACCGAGGTCGCGGGATTGGAGATCGTCCAGGAGTCCAGCGATGGCGGGCTGGTGTGCATGGCAAGTACAAGTGCGTCCTATCCGTGCAGTCTGGCGTTGGTGAAAGGCGATGGGCATACGGCGCCCGGCTTCCATCATGCGAGCTTTGAGATCGCCGATGAGTGCGATCTCGTGGCGGCCGAGGCCGCGTTGGGCGCGGTCGGTACCGAGATCGAGCGGCGCGTCGACAATGGGGAAAAGCGCAGCTTGTTCGTGCGCGACCCCGATGGCATTCGCTTCGAGTACGCGGTCGCCCGGTCACCGGATTTCCGTGCTGCGGCAAGCGCAAGCCCGGCGGAGCGGCCCTATCTCATCTAAGCGACGGTGGACTAGGCTGTCGTGAGGCGCTCCGCTGGCGGTGTCAGGAGCCGGTGAGCGCTGTTTCGGCCTCTAAACCGACATTTCAGCACGGAGGGTCTGGTTTACTCCCCGCTCCGGACATTATTCGGCGGGCGACGAAGGTCGCGATGTAGCCATTACCAGACTCCGGTTACCACTCTCAAAACAGAAGCGGCGAACAGGAGAGAGTACGTCGCTACGGAGCTCTGCGCCTCCTCGCCACCAGTCCGAGCCCCGCGAGGCCGAAGGCGGAGAGGGTGAGGGTGGTGGGTTCTGGTATAGCCGCTGTTTGCTGGCCGAAGGCAATGCCGCGAGCTTTGGCCAGGAGAGGGGTTTGGTAAGTGGCTACCAGCGTCCCCATCTGATCGAACTCGAACAGGCTGTCGGAAAACTAGGTCATGAAGTAGTGCCGGCAAGCGGGACCATAAACCTACCGCCGTAGCTATCAAGGCGCCCGAGGCTGACCACCTCGGGGCATCGCGCCATGATCAGACGAGAAAGCCCCGCATCAGCCGGGGGGCCGGATGCGGGGCGAACCGTAAGGAGAAACCCGTTACTACCTACCACGATACTCCCTTCGCTGCTTTGCTTCAACGGTAGCGTTACGAGTTTTGTGTCAACGGGAAGCGCCCACTTCTACGGGCGCCGGGCCGCCGTCGCCGGCGCTGATTCGATCTCAACGCTTACCGAAGAGCTCCCTGAGCTTATCCTTGAAGTACTCTTCCGAGCGCACGTCACCGGCCAACGCCGAAGTTACAAATTTGGCGTCCTTGAGCCTGGCGAAGCCGCCCGAGCGGTACTCCGACTTCGACGGAATCAAGCCGGTCTCACCGAGGATCTCCTGCGCCGAGTCCGACAGCAAGTAGTCGATGAACAGCTTGCCGGCGTTCGGGTGCGGCGCGTTCTTCGATAGATTGGTTGTGAGGCCGACGAACACGAGGAACTCCGGCACTCCCCATTCGACGGGCGCGCCTTTGACCTTGACCGGCTCGGTGAAGTCGGGATAGGCGGCGACGTGAACCGCGATTTCACCCGACATGACCATCTCGCGCACCTGCATATACCGCCCGTATTTTGGCTGCTGGGCGGCGAGCTTCTTCATGTACTCCAACCACTTTTCCTCACCGAGCTCGCGGTGCATGGTGATGATCCAGGTCCTTGCGCCGCCGCGGGCCAACGGATCCAGCATGCCGATCCTGCCCTTCCATTTCGGATCGAGCAGATCATCCCAGGTCTTGGGCGCTTCCTCCGGTTTCACGAGGTCGGTGTTCCACGCGAAGCTCGTGGTGTTGATCCCAAAGATAGTCGCTATCCCTCCTTTTACGCGAATGTTTGGGGGATAGTCCTTAAGCGCGGGCGATTCGTAAGGCACGATGAAACCCTTGTCGAACCACTCCTGCGACCGGTTGGTCGTTGCCAGCACGACGTCCGCGTTGTGCCGGCCGGTGGCTGATTCGGTCTCGAAGCGCTGGGCGTACTGCCGGGCGTCGCCGCGGTAGAAATCGACGTCGATCCCCGGATAGGCTTTCTTGAATCCCTCGGCCATCTTCTGAAGGCGATCGATCGGGTGGCCGGAATAGAAGATAAGCGCGCCTTCCTTTTTTGCCTCCTCATAAGTGGCCTGCGCGTCCGCCGCGGGTGACGACACGGCCATGGCGCCGGCGGCTATAACTCCCACCAGCAGCGAGGTCAGGCGTTGAAAACCTGTTGTCATGACTTCCTCCCTTGCCTGTTCGAAAGTTGGGCCTGTTCGGCCTGTGCGACCGGTTACGTATTCAACAGCTGCGGTACTAAATCCGATCTGACCGACGCTTGTCAGAACACCGTGCCAACTCGCCCTGACTACCGAGCGCAGCGTTGTCGCCTAGCGCGCCCGTCATTTGCCGCCGCCGCCGGCCTCAGGCTGCGGGCCGAGGGGTCAGGCGAGCGCGGCGGCCTCACCGCTGGGGCGCGAGCCCTGCCAGGCACTGACTGCATCCTCGATCGACCTCCCCCTGGAAATGCTTTTACCCAAGATTCCTCGGGTGACCACTTGCGGTTACCGGTAGCGTAGCGAATTTGGGGGTCGGAGGCGAATCTGGTCCTGATTCGGCAGTCGGCATAGCGCCTCGGCCCGGAGTAGACCCCGCCGAACTGCACCAACCCGGTACCAACATCGAGGTCGGCGCCCCCGACGCCTCAGAGCAAATAGATCGCCAGCGCTTCGTCGACGCCGCCGAGCCTAGGTAGTCCCTCGGTCCGATCGACATAGAAGTTGATCTTGAGCTTGTCCGGGCTGTTGATCACGACCGCGCGACGGCTCTCATGGTCGATCTCGGTGACGATGTCGATGCCGTCCTGTTTGGCCCGAGCGATCGATTGCTCGAGATCTTCCTCGTCGAAGCAAACGAAGTTCATGTGGTGGAGCCCGCATTCGCGCCCTTGCTGGCTGCGGAACAGCGATAGGTCGCGCATCCCGCAGGTGCCGCCGAGCACCGCATAGGGCGTGTCGCGCCCGCCCAGAACCGGTGTCAGGCCGATCTGGTCGGTGTAGTAGTCGTAGTTGGCCTCGTAGTCGTCGAACACCATGCAGGCGCCGGCCATCTTGACCGGATGGAACACCGCGCTCTCGACGCGCACGATCTCGGGATCGGGTTCGTAGTTGATATTGTCGTCGGGCTCGACGTCTCCTGGATACCATGGCGGATTGGGCTTGTGGACGTCCCCGAAGCGCTCCTTGTACCAGCGCATCTTGGTGTCAGCGTAGACCTCGTTGAGATTGCCGTCGGGGTCCCTGTTGTAGACCGAATGTGAGATCTCGTGGTCGATGGTGCGGTCGTACTCGACGCCGTCGGTCGCTGCGCGCTTGACCCCCTCAACCAAATCGACCTGGGTTTCCAGCTCCCAGGCGAGGTGGTTGAGGCCCGGCGTGTGGCTGCGGCCGCGCTCGCCGATCACGTCGACCATGCCGATGTCGTGATGGGTGTTGCCGTTGGTCAGGAAGCCGGCGTTGAGGGCCGGGCGCCGGTAAGCTTCGCGCAAGCCGATCACGTTGGTATAGAAGTCCATCGACGGGTCGAGTACGCCGACGTAGATGTTGCAATGGCCGATGCGCCGCGGCCGGTAGAAGTAGTCGACTTTCGCGTCGTCCCGTGCGTTGTGTTCCTGAACCGCCATGTCCGGATCTCCTTCGCGTCAGGCTGACCGCCCAACCCTACTGCAACCGTAATCGGATTTACAGCAGCCGGCAGGTTTTCGCAGGCGAGCTATAGCCGAGTCTAGGTCGTGTCCCAGGACGTGGTGTAGGAGTTGTTGGAGCCTCTGTTAGCTGTGGGTAGGCGGCTTGCCGTAGCGACCGCCGAGAGTCTGGCGTAGGCAAGCCGGCTATCCACAGCGGAGGCCATCGCGGTTCCGGTTTAGGGTTGGGCTAGTGCAAACCAACCTGACCCGAAGGAGAACCACGATGACCCAGGACATGATGACCCTGCGCGCGCTTTTGGAGAAGAGCTCCGATGCCGATCTGCTTTGCGAGATGATCGGCTTCACGGCCGAGCGGCTGATGGCACTGGAGGTTGAGGGCCTGACCGGCGCCGGGCACGGCGAGCGCTCGGCGGATCGTATCACCCATCGCAACGGCTACCGCGACCGGTCCTGGGAGACGCGGGCCGGCACGGTCGAGCTGAAGATCCCGAAGCTGAGGAAGGGAAGCTACTTCCCGGGCTTCCTGGAGCCGCGGCGGATGGCCGAGAAGGCGCTGGCTGCGGTGATCCAGGAGGCCTACATCCAGGGGGTGTCGACCCGCTCGGTCGACGATCTGGTTCAGGCGATGGGGATGTCGGGCGCCTCCAAGAGCCAGGTCTCCAGGCTGTGCGGCGAGATCGACGATAAGGTCACCGGCTTCCTCGATCGACCGCTGGAGGGCGACTGGCCCTATCTGTGGCTCGACGCCACCTACGTGAAGGTGCGCCAGACCGGACGCATCGTCTCGGTCGCGGTGACCGTGGCTGTGGCCGTCAACGACCAAGGCCGCCGCGAGGTCCTGGGCGTGGCGATCGGCGCGTCGGAGGCCGAGACCTTCTGGACCGAGTTCCTGCGCTCGCTGGCCCGGCGCGGGCTGCGCGGCGTGAAGCTGGTGATCTCCGACGACCACAAGGGCCTGAAGGCCGCCGCGACCCGGATCCTCGGCGCCACATGGCAGCGCTGCCGCGTGCACTTCGCCCGCAACCTGCTGGCCCATGCCGGCCGCCAGGGCCGGCGCGTCGTCTCCGCCTTCGCCCAGGAGGACGCCGACAGCGCGAAGGTCCAGTGGCGCCAGGTCGCCGACCAGCTCAGGCCCAAGGTGCCCAAGCTGGCAGTTCTCATGGACGAAGCCGAGCACGACGTCCTCGCCTACATGAGCTTCCCCAGGGAGCACCGCCAGAAATTGCACTCCACAAACCCGATCGAACGGCTCCATGCCGAGGTCAAGCGTCGCACCAACGTCGTCGGTATCTTTCCCAACGAAGCCGCCATCACACGGCTCGTCGGCGCCATCCTTCTCGAGCAGAACGACGAGTGGGCCGTCTCAAGGAGATACATGACGCTGGAATCCATCGCTCCGCTGAGCGATGGTGTCCCCATCACGCTGCCCACCGTGGCAGCCTGAACGTCCCGGCCCTACCCGCCGGGAGCCGCGTAGAGCGCAACGCTCTTACACCACTCCGCGGGACACGATCCGAGTCTAACTTCCGGCCATGGCTCCCAGAATGTCCGCTGTTGGCTATGAGGCGAAGTTCAGACCAGGTCGCCATACGACCGCTCTACCCTTGAAAGCCAACCTTCTAGGGCCGATTTTCCACTCTCTAGCGGGTTAGCCCCGCTCCGGCACTACCGAGCGCGCCCGCGCGCCTATGTCTTGCGGAGCAGGGGAAATGCCTCGCGATGATCGGCGTTGCCCATTCGGTCAAGGCCGGGAGGCAGGGCGTCGAGTGGTTGTAGCGAAGCAGCGAATGGAGTAACTTACAGGTAACATCGAGACCTCCTTAGTTGGCTCCTGCCCCGCATGCGGCCTCAACCGGTGCGGGGCTCTCTTGTCTAAATGTCAGGGCGTGGCCTCCGCCGGTTTTGACGGCGGGGACGGCGGATTCGTTTTGGCCGCCAAACGCCGCCGCCGCCGCCGACCGGCTGCTCGTCGGTGGCGCCAGCGCGCTGAACATGTCGCCGGATTCGCTGCCCGCCGGTGAGCTCTCGTTTGGCCTACACACGGATCCAGGCGAGGCCGCCGGTAGCGGGCCCGCAAGATCCGGGCCCGGACCGTGGGTTCCGTCGAGCTGCTGGACCTCTAGCGCGAGATCGGCGGCTTCACGCCCGCCCCCCGGGCGCGCGTGAGGTAACGGCGGCCTACCGCCACCCTATGCCAGGAACGGTCGCTCCGCGGGCGGCGCCTCAGCGAGTGCCACGAAATCCGGCTCCCGAGGGCAGTAGAACTCGATCAGGAGGCCGTCGGGATCACGCAGGAGTAAAGCCCGCTTCGCCGCATTGTCGACCAGCCTGTCGACCTTGATCCCGGCCGCGTCGAGCGCTGCCTTCGCCTGCTCGATCGAGCCTTCGTCCGCCACCGCACACCCGACATGATGGCAGCCTACTTCGAGCCCCGGGGCTTGCGCGAAGAGCGCGAGATGGAAGTCCGCGGTCGACGCCTGCCCGCGGAGGACGGCGTAGCTCCTGTCCGGCGCCACGAAGGCGGCCTCAAGACCGGCGATGTCGACGTAGAAGCCAAGCAAGCGGTCCATGTTGCTGACAACTACGGCGGCGCGGGTCGTTCTTAGCGGGTGGAGGGGCGCCTCGGCGACGACACGAATCTCGGGTTCCGTTTCCCACAGGGGTTGCGACAGCGGTTGCGACGCCCCGGGGGTCCAGTGCGCGGAGATGTTCTCGATCTCCCCGCCGCGGAAGACCGTGCGCCAGTCCGCCATGACGTCAGCGTAGAACTCGTGCACGATCGAATCGGGATCGAAGATGTAGATCGAGTGCGAGACCGTGTGATCGACGGTGAGGCGCTTGTGCACTCCGGCTGCTGTCGCGCGCTCGATCGCCGCCACCAGCTGTGCCTCGTTGTCGAGCTCCCAGCCGAAATGGTTGAGCCCGGGCTGCTGCGTTCGAGCCTCGGCGAGCGTTTCGCCATTGCGGCCACGGAACGGCTTACCCGTGGTCTCGACAAGGCCGAAATCGTGATGGGTGTTGCCATTGGACACGAACCCGGCGTCGGTTCCGAGCTCGAGCCCGACCTTCTCGAAGCCGCAAACCTTGTTGTAGAACTCGATCGATCTCGCCAGGTTGCTGACGTAGAGGTTGGCGTGACCGAGGCGCCTCGGACCGAATCCGGCTTGCGCTGCTTCTCCCGACATCACAGATCTCCATACACCGACCAGAGCCCTTGACGGCCCCGGAGTATAGCAGAGGGGAGCCTCGGCAGAGCGGATCGAGGTGGCCCCCAGCGGAAGGCAAAGGGCAAAGCTGATTGGTTTCGCGGCCGGCATGCAGGAGAATGCCCGAAGCCCCGTGTCATTGTGGGGTTGAGGCGTCTGGGAGGGGGCGATGCGGGTGCTCGCGTTGCGCGGCCATGGCGGGATGGAACAGTACAAGTCCGAGGAGTGGCCGGAGCCCGTTCCCGGCGAGGGTGATGCGCTTATCGAGGTTAAGGCGTGCGGCCTCAACTACCTCGACATCTTCGTCCGCCGCGGCATGCCTAACTTGCCGGTTTCGATGCCGCGCATCCCGGGCTCCGACATCGCCGGCATTGTCCGATCGGTCGGCGCCGGCGTCTCTGAGACGCTCATCGGGACGCGTGTGCTCCTCCACCCGCGCCCCAAGAGCGGTGGCGTTCTGGGCGAGGACTCGAACGGCGGCCTCTGTGAGCTAATCGCTTTTGAGGCGGACAAGCTATTGCCGCTATCGGATTCAACCTCCTTCGAGCAAGCGGCGGCGCTGCCGGTCGCCTATGGCAGCGCCTATCGGATGATGTACACGCGCGCCGATGTCCAACCCGGTGAGCTCGTTCTCATCCTCGGAGCCAGCGGCGGGGTCGGCACCGCCTGCACCCAGCTCGCCAAGAACCGCGGCTGCGCGGTGATCGCTTGTGCCAGCTCAGCGGACAAGCTCGAGAAGCTTGCGGCGCTGGGCGCCGACCATGGGATCAATTACGTGGCGGAGGATTTTTCCGCGGCCGCTTGGCGGATATCGGGGAAACGCGGAGTCGACGTTGTCGTCAACTATACGGGCGGCGATACGTGGGTGCCCTCCCTACGCGCTACGCGCCGGGGTGGAAGGATCGTATGTTGCGGCGCGACGGCGAGTTACGACCCGGCCACCGACCTGCGCTATCTGTGGCGCCGCGAGCTCACGATTTTGGGGTCGACGGGATGGACGCGCAATGAACTCGAAGCGCTCCTGTCCGAGGTCGAGGCGGGGCGCATCACGCCGGTCATTCACGGCGTTTACTCGTTCGACGATGCGTGCGAGGCCCTCCGCGCCATCGAGGAGCGGGAAGTCTTCGGCAAGGTCATCGTTACCCCGTGACGGGCGCGCCGACCAATCTCGGGACGATCTTCGCCGATCACGTCGCGGGCACACGCGTGGCGGCGATCGACCTGAGCCGCGCGGCGTCTCCACGCGAAGTAAACTACGCCTCTCTCGATGCTGCCTGTAATGCCGCCGCGCGCGGGCTGTTGAGAAAGGGCTTCGGCAAGGGCGATCGTATCGCGGTCCTGGCGCTCAACCGAATCGAGTATCTCGAAGTGCTGTTTGGCGCCATGCGGGCCGGCATTGTGCCGGTGCCGCTGAACGTGAAGCTGGCGCCCGACCTCATCCGGGGCATCATCCTCGATGCTGGCGTTCGGCTCGTGTTTGCCGACCCGGACCTGGCGCATCTCTGTCCCGCCGGCGTCGAGCGCGTTCTGTTCGATGCCGATCACGAGGGCTACCGAGCGTTTCTCGATCCCGGGCCGTTCCGGGCCATCGAGACCGACCCCACTGTTGTGGCCATTCAGCCCTACACGTCGGGGTCGACGGGCCCTCCCAAAGGCGTGCTGCTCAATCATGCGGGGCAGCTGTGGGTGCACCGCGCGGGCCGCTGGATGAAACCAGACGACAGCTACATCGTCGCCGCGCCGCTCTACCACAAGAACGCGCTCATGACGGTAAAGGCGGTGCTGCTGGCAGGCGCGCGGATGGTCCTGCTCCCGCGCTTCGAGGCGAACCGCTACATCGAGTCCATCGCGCGCTATCATCCGCACGCACTTTCCGGCGTTCCGGCGATGTTCGCCATGATTCTGCGCGACAGGAATATTCTCGCTCGTGTCGATACGTCCTCGGTGCGCCAGATCAGCATCGGTTCCGCCCCGGCATCGAAGCGGCTTCTCGACCAGCTCGACGCCGTCTTCCGCCATCCCACGGTCACGCTGCATTACGGCATCACGGAGGGCGGGCCGCGCGTCTTCGGCGCGCATCCCCAGGGCCTGCCAAGGCCGCGGGGTTCGGTCGGCTATCCCTTGCGCGACGGCGAAGTAACCCTGGTCGGCGGGCCGAACGCCGACCAGGGCGTGTTGTGGGTTCGCAACCCCGGCGTAATGCTCGGCTACCACAATAGGCCGGCGATGACGGCCGAACGGCTGAAAGACGGCTGGTTCATCACCGGCGACATCCTGCGCCGCGACGCCCAGGGCTTCTACTATGTCGTCGGGCGCGCCGACGACATGTTCATCTGCGGCGGCGAAAACATCTTTCCCCATGAGGTCGAGACGCTGCTCGAAAGGCACGATGACATCGTCCAAGCGGCGGTCGTGCCGGTTGATGACGAGATCAAGGGCCAGGTGCCCTACGCTTTCGCCGTCAAGCTGGCTGGCGCCGACCTCAGTGAGGAGGAACTCAAGAGTTTCGTCCTCGCTCATGGGCCCGCCTATCTCCATCCGCGCCGCATATTCTTCATGGACGCGCTACCGCTCGCCAGCACGAACAAGGTCGACCGCCACGCCCTCGAGGCGATGGCCGACGCCGCGCCCCGCGCGGCCAAGTGAGCCGAGGCGCCGATGGTCACCGCAGGCCGCCTCGTCCCCCACGGCAATGAGTTGTTCCTCGACCACGTCGGCATTGTCGTCTCCGATCACGAAGCGGCGGCCGAGTTCGCACGGCGGCTGGGCTTCACCGTGACGCCCTTTGCTGCCCACGCGATGGCGGGCCCGGACGGTGTCGCCCTACCGAGTGGGACGGGCAACCGGTGCGTTATGCTGCGCGAGGGCTACCTGGAGCTGCTCGCGCCGGTGGGCGAGGGGCCGCTGACCGAGTGGATAGTGGCGCGACTTGCGCGTCATCAGGGCGCGCACCTCATCGCCCTGGCGGGCAATGATCCGGTCGGGCGGCACGACGCCTGCGTCGCCCGGGGCCTACCGATGCTGCCGCTCACCCGGCTCGATCGACGCGTGGCCACACCGACCGGCGAATCAACGGCGCGGTTCACCCTGGTACGCTTGGCGCTCGACGCCATGGCCGAAGGGCGCGTCCAAGTCGTCACCCACCACACACCCGAACTCACTTGGCAGCCCCGCTTTCTCGACCACGACAACGCTGCCGAAGCGCTGACCGGACTCGTCGTCTGCGTCGAGGAGCCGTACGAGGCGCTTGATCGCTACTGTTGGTTCACGGGTGGGCCGGGACATCGGAGCGACGGCATGGCCGTTCTGCCGCTCGATCGCGGCCATATCTGCTTTGTCACTCCCGATCGCCTGCGCGCGTTGCTGCCGGTCGGGGACATACCCGATCCGCCCTACGTCGCCGCGGCGTCGCTCCGTTCGGCCGACATCGAGATGACCCGTCGCCGGCTCGCCATGGCCGACCACCCGTGGGCGGGGCCGGCGCGCGAAACGCTTCGTGTCAACACCCCCAACGCCTTCGGCCTTACCCTCGTCTTCCACGACCGGGAGCAGCCTCCCTTGTGGGATGCCGTGAGGGGCGCCGTGGCGGTACGATGATCTGGAAGTGATGTTGCGCGACATGAGCGAACGGAGTGAGGCGATGGCACCTAATGTCGTGGACGCCGAGCGGCTTGAGGAAATGCTGCGAATGGCACCGTTCCACCGCTGGCTCGGCGTCAGGCTCTTGAACCTCGACGAGGAGGCGATCGAAATCGGCGTGAGCTGGCGCGAGGAGTACGTCGTCAATCCGGCTCGCGGCTATGCTCACGGCGGAATCCTGGCCGCCATCGTCGACACGACAGCCGATTACGCCATCGCCGCCAAACTGGGCCGCAGCGTGCGCACGATCGACGTGCGGATCGACTACCATGGCGCGGCGACGAAGGGTGATCTGACCGCGCGCGGGCGGGTGCTGCGCCTGGGAAGGACGCTTTCGAGCGCCGAGGCCACCGTGTGCGGCGCCGACGGCAAGCTGGTCGCGAGCGGACGCGGCGTCTATCTGATCACCGCGCCCACGGGCTGACCACCCGCTTCAATCGCAAGGATGCGCGGCAACCTCGAGGCACCGCAGAGAGTGCCCGGGGGCTCGGCGGAGTCGGGGAGCATGGGCATCGTACATCAACCCAACACTGGTGACGGGATGTCCGCTTTCCGGCCG
Organism: Alphaproteobacteria bacterium; assembly: GCA_965261735.1. Classification (GTDB taxonomy): domain Bacteria; phylum Pseudomonadota; class Alphaproteobacteria; order SHVV01; family SHVV01. The sequence continues at coordinate 532,117 of OZ253470.1, read as the reverse complement.
ATCATGCCCGCTTCAGGGCCGGGAGCGGACCTATGCAGCGGTGTGCGCCAGGTCTGCGCCAGGTCTGCTGCTGGCTAAGAGGCGAAGTCCCTACCTTGCCTATCCGGTTAACGCCCATGACCGCTACATGTAGGGTGCCGCCACTCTCCCGAGTAAAGCTCGGCATAGGTTGGAGCAGAGGTGTCGCCCGCGATGCCGAGCAATGAGCGGAAGGCGTTGAACGGGTAGAACCGCCTGTTGAAGCGGAAGGTGAACTCGTTGAGGTAGGCTTGTAGGTGCTGGTGGCTAACGCCGTGGTGGATACCGATCAGCCACGTCTTCAGGTTGGCGAAAACCAGATGGATGATCGGCAGGTATTGCTCGGCAACCTCTGGATCACCACACTCGGCAACAGCGAAGTGCTCATAGCCGCGCTTACCGAGGCCAGCATAGCCGCTCCAATCGTCAGTAACGATCAGCGATCCCGGCGGGCTGTGTCTCGAAAGTGGTGGAAATTTGAGGATGGCGTAATCTCCGGGTGACAAGACAACCACCCAATCGGCGGCTAGCACCGCCAAGGAGATCACGCCATGAAGAACACTACCGAGACTTCCGCGCTTTCGCTACTGGCCAATGACGCCGGCTATGATCCGCTCGAGGACCGGCTGCGGGAGAACATCAGATCCACGATCGAGGCCGTTTTTGAGGAGGAACTTGCGCAGTTTCTCGGGCGCTGCCGATACGGTCGAGAGGACGCGCTTCGGCAAGGGTATCGGAACGGGCACCGGGAGCGGCAACTGACGGGGACATTCGGGACCGAGAGGGTGAGCGTGCCGCGTGCGCGGATCGTTGAGGAAGACGGTCGGGCGTCGGAATGGCGTTCGCGGGCGCTGCCGCGCTACCAGCGGCTGACCAGAAAGGCCGAGGCGCTGATCGCTTCGGTGTATCTGTCCGGAACCAACACGCGGCGGGTGAAACGCGCGCTGTTCGGGCTCTTCCGGGGTGCTGTGAGCAAGGACGTTGTGAGCCGGGCGTGGCGCAAGGTGAAGGTCGATTGGGACGCCTGGTGCAGCCGTGGCCTCGCGGATGAGGATATCGTTCGGCTGATCCTTGACGGCACTGTGATCAAGACCCGACTGGACCGCAAGGCCACCAACATCTCGGTTCTCGCGGCTATAGGGGTGCGCCGGGATGGCCAGAAGGTCTTGCTTTCGATCGGGAATATGGGCGGAGAAAGCCAGGCGGCGTGGCGCCAGTTCCTCGACGACCTTGATGCGCGTGGACTGAAACGGCCCGGGTTTGTCATCGTCGATGGCGCGCCGGGACTGGAGGCGGCTCTGTCGGCGCTTTGGGGCGATGACCTTCCCGTTCAACGCTGCACCGTGCACAAGCACCGCAACCTTCTGGGTCATGCTCCCAAACACATGCATGACGAGCTGAGCGAAGATTACCGCGATATGATCTATGCCGACACTGCCTCCGAGGTGGAAACCCGCCGCAAGGCGTTTGTCCGCAAGTGGCGGCTGAAATGCAGGGCCGTCGCGGACAGCCTCGCAGAAGCGGGCGACAAGCTCTTTACCTTCACGCGCCTGTCCAAGAGCCAATGGAAATCAGCCCGAACGACCAACGCCATTGAGCGTCTCAACGAGGAGTTCAAGCGCCGGATCAAAACACAGACCGTGCTGCCGTGTCCCGAAACAGTGCCGATGCTCCTCTGGGCACTCCTCGCTTCCGGCCAAATCCAGATGCGCAAAGTCGATGGATGGGAAACCCTCGATCAGCTAATCGCCGACGAAACCCTTGACCGCGCAGCCTGACCGCCGCAAAACTCAACCCGCTCGGAGAGGCGCCAAAACCAATTTCCACCACTTTCGAGACACAACCATCCCGGCGCGACGGTGCTCTCGACGAACCCACAGAGCGACTCGGCGCTACGGTCGAGCACGACGGCGAGCCGAACGCATCCGGCATAGCGTCCGTCTTTCCGGTTGTCGAGCTTGGTGCCCGGCTTTCGATGACGCACCTCGATGGCACAGGAGACGGGAACCTTGTGGTGAACACCACGGCCTTCCCCACGCGTTCGCCCGCCAACCCAGGTTTCGTCCACCTCAACATGGTTCTTGGGCTGTCCACCGATCCTGTCTTGGTTGGGCCGCACCATGCCCGAGCGGAGCTTGTGGAGAATTTGAAAGGCCGTCTCGTAGCGCGAAAGACCAAGTTGCCGCTGAAACTGCACGGCGGACATGCCGGGCGTCTGACTGGCGACCAGATAAGCGGCCCAGAACCAGACGTTCAGCGGAGTGTGGCTACGCTCCATCACTGTTCCCACCGTCAGCCCGGTGTTCTGGCGGCACTTGCGGCAGCGCAGGACGCCAGGGCGGTTTTCAAAGTGGAACGGCTCTCCCGCCGTGCCGCAGTGCGGGCAGGCAAAGCCGTCTCCCCAGCGGGCTTTCTCCAGGTAGGCGGCGCAGGCCGCATCATCGGGGAAAAGTCGCTGGAACTCGGGTAGCGAATGCGGGAATGGGAGATCGGCGCGGTCGAGAACATCCATGGCGCGCTCCCCTATATCCGGGTTGCGCCCATTCTAGCCCTAGTGGGTGTGGGTGTAAACCGGATAGGCGAGGTCCCTACCGGGTCGCCGGTACGACCGCTCTACCCCCGAAAGGCGACCTTCGAGCGGTAATGTCCGCTTTGCCCCCATGCGCATGAGAGCGCCCATGCGGGCTTCTGCGACCAGGGTGACGGCGCAGACCAACGCCTGTGAGTGCGAGCCACCGCATCAGCGGATGCGATACAGGGTCTAGGCGTTGGCGTCGAGCTCTTTGTAGTAACGGAAGATGCCCTCCTGGTTGAACGGGATCCGACGCTTCGAGGCCAAGTAGTCGGCGATGCGGGGACGTGCAGCCACGCTGTTATGTAAGGCCACGGTCCGAGGATGCTTCTTCTCGAAGCGAGCCATTGCGCGCGGGATCGCATAGCGCAACCCGGCGACGACCTGAAACAGCGAGAGATCGGGGTATGTGAGCTTTCCCCCGATCAGATACCGGTCGCTGGCCGGGTTGCGGGCCAGTACACGCTCGAAGTAGCCAAGGTACTTCGGTGCTCGTGTCTTCAGAAATTCGGCGGTGCGTTGTCGGGCCTCGCGACGCTGCTCCTCGTAGTACAGGCCTCCGGAGATTGGGTGGTGGGTGTCGTGTGCCTCCTGAACGAGGTCGGCGATCGTCAGCTGCAGCTGGAGCGCCCACATCCGTCCTGCTTCGCTTGCCGGCGCTAAACGATGGCGTGTGCCGAGGTACATTAGGATGTTACTGGTTTGAGCGATAATGAGCTTGCCCGCCTTGAGGACCGGCGGCGCAAACGGCGGCCGCGCTATCGTCTCGCCGTCGAGGAGGTGTAGAAGCGCCGGCACGCCGGGTGTGGGTCTGGTATGGAAAATCCAAGTCATTGATTTAGTGCGGTTTTTGTGTCGAGACGAACGGCCGAAAACGGCTATTCGTGACAATGGGCCGCTCCAAGGCAGGATTTTGTCACGACGGCAGGGTCGAGCAGGGGAAGGTGGGAACGCTCCGCACCGCCAGAAGCGGTACGATGCCGTGTCTCGAAACCCAACATCGGGGGCATTCCCATGGCAGTATCCCCGCCTCCGGCGCCTTCGTCCATCGATCTTTCCGGCCTGCCTCCTCGGGTCGTCGAGGCGGCCGCCCGGGTGCTCGCACTGTGTCGCGAGGAGCTTCGTTCCGAGCCGCGCCCCGAGGCGCCCGAGGAGGTCGAGTTGCGGGTGCGTGAGGCCACGAACGAGTTCGCTCGCGATGTCATGGGCGCCGTCATCGAGAACCGGGACGATGGCGCTTCCCGGATCGAGCGGGACGGGCAGAGCTGGTTCCGGGTCGCGGTGACGCCGAAGACGATCATGACCTCGCTCGGTCCGGTGACCTACCGGCGAGCGCGTTACCGCAGCGGCGCGAGCGGGGCATCGCCGGTGCCGGTCGACGAGAGCCTGGGCCTCGTCGACGATTACCTGACGCGGCCGGCGGCCGAGCTCGGTCTGCTGATGATGGGTCGCTGCACGGCCCGGGAAGCGGCGGCGTTCTTTGCGAAGACCGGCGCCATGACGCCGTCGGTGAGCGCCTGACCCTGAGCATGCACGAATGCTGGGAGAGCCTCGGCCCGGAGACGCTGGGCAGCATCCGTGAGGCCGAGGGCATACCGCAGGACGCGACCCGCCTCGGTCTCCCTCGACGGCGTCATGGTGCCGCTGAGACCCGGCGAGGACGGTCGCGCCAAGGCCTCCTGGCGCGAGGCCGCCTGCGGCACGGTCTCCTTCCACGACGCCGAGGGCAAGCGCCTGAAGACCCTCTATCTCGGCCCCATGCCGGAGAGCGGCAAGCGTCAGAAGGTCGATCTCGAGGAAGACCTGGCGCGGACCGGTCCTGCGCCGTTACTGCGCCTGCATCCGAAGCTGGGTGAGGTCTACCGTGACAAGGTGGAACGCATCACCGAGGCGCTCAACGAGCCCGCGATCAAGGCCGAGGCGACCGAGATCATCCGCAGCCTGATCGACCGGATCGTGCTGACGCCCGTCGAGGGTGGCCTCCGGGCCGAACTTTACGGCGATCTCGCGCAGATACTGGCGACCTGCGAGGGCCCCGAAAAAGAACTCGGTGCCGTTCCAGGTCGCGGGGCGGATGACCTTCTTCTTGCGGCCGTTAGGGTCCTTGGGCTCCCACCGGGCCACATAGGAAGCAAGCTCGTTTTCCGCCGTGTGGTAGCGCCAGGTCCCCACCGGATCGCCGATGGCTTCCTTCGGTCGCAATTTGTTCCAATCGGGGGCGGGCGCGTCTTTCGGAACAGGGATGACCGGCGTGTAATCGTCCTTCTCGCCAGCGCGTACGGCGTGTTCGCCCGCCCGGCGATCGTCTGGAGACAGGCGGTGGAACATCTTGCCCTTGCCGAAGTCTGTCATGACGCCACCCTCAGCATTTCGGCAAGATTGCGTGCCGCCTCGGCTTGCGACAGGCCGGCGAGATACGCGGTAAGGCTTATCGGATCGCCACCCTTGGCGTCGGGAAGCGCAAAGTCGGCCCACCGGCCCGTCGTCAGGTTGATGGAGAATGATCCCGGCCGCCGGTCCTCGCGCCTCGGGTTTTTGGCTATCCACTCGTTGCCGCGTCGAAAGCCGTCCGGAAGCCAGCGAGCACACAGCGCCGGGAGACATGCGAGCGCGGCCGCGTTAACTTCCGCGAAGTCCGGACCAGCCTTGCCGCGGGTGCCGGCGCGGGCCACTGTTGCGGTCGCTTCTCGTGGACTCGAATATGAAGCACAGCGCCCGCCCCGGTGGACCACACCGGGCAAGCGTCTTCGTTTCGTAGCCATCGGGTCATTCTGCCGCTGCGTGAGTGTGGATGTTTCCCACTCCCACGAAATTGCGTGGCCCGGCGGTGGGGCGGCGCGACAACCACGCCTCGACCTCGGACATTCTCCACCGGACTGCTCGGTGGCCTACCCGCACTCCGACGGGAAAGGGATCAGCTTTGTCCTTCATTAAGACGTACAAGCGCTGTCTAGTGGATTGATCGGAACGAAAGAGTCCGATTTGAGATTCCGTATTGTGCGGTGTCATGCGAGTCTGTGCTATGCGCACCGGCATCCATTTTACTGTCACGTCTGGCGACCGTCAGCGATTGCAAGCTATCGTCGCGGACCCGAAGAGCTCGCAGAAACATGTCTGGCGGGCGCGGATCATCCTGAAGAGCGACGAGGGGCTCGGGAACTCGTCGATCATGGCCGAGACCGGCAAGTCCAAGACCTGTGTCTGGCGCTGGCAGGAGCGGTTCATGCACGAGGGTGTCAACGGCTTGCTTCGCGACAGGTCCCGTCCGCCTGGCAAAGCGCCGATCCCGCCGGAGCGCGTCGCCGAGATCGTCCGCCTGACCCAGCAAGCGCCGCCGCACGAGGCGACCCACTGGACGCTGCGCGCGATGGCGAAGGTTGCTGGCGTCGCGGCGTCGACGGTCCAAGCGATCTGGAAGGCCCATGGCCTCAGCCCGCACCGCTGGCGGCACTTCAAGCTCTCCAATGATCCCGCCTTCGCCGAGAAGCTCACAGATATCGTCGGCTTGTATGTCGATCCGCCGGCCCATGCCGTGGTGCTGTCGGTTGATGAGAAATCACAGATCCAGGCGCTCGACCGCACCCAACCCGGCTTGCCGATGAAGAAGGGCCGCGCCGGTACGATGACCTATGATTACAAACGGCATGGCACGACGACGCTGTTCGCCGCGCTCAACGTGCTGGACGGTACGGTCATCGCACAGAACATGCAGCGCCACCGCCATCAGGAGTTCATCCGCTTCCTCAACCGCATCGAGCGCGAGGTGCCGACGGACAAGGCCGTCCACGTCATCCTCGACAACTACGCCGCGCACAAGAAGGACAAGGTCCGCGCCTGGCTCGCCCGCCATCCACGCTGGACCTTCCACTTCACGCCAACCTCGTGCTCGTGGCTCAATGCCGTCGAGGGCTTCTTCGCCAAACTAACGCGGCGCAGGCTCAAATACGGCGTCTTCCAATCCGTCGTCGACCTTCAGGCCGCCATCAACCGATTTGTCCGCGAATACAATGACGCAAACCCAAAACCCTTCATCTGGAAAGCCGACCCCGATCATATCATCGCCGCACGAAACAGAGGGTTCCAAACGTTGGAATCAATCCACTAGACAGGCCGACCATCTGCTCGACTTCGCTAGGTTTCAACATGGGGTCAATCGTGGTCGGTTTGGCGGAGGTCTTCATTGGTGCCTCTATCGTGAGTGAACATCTGCCACGCACTATCACCCCGAATTGTTCCGCATGTCGTGTGAACTCAAATCCTATTTGACTTCACCGTCGTTCAACCAGGTTCGTTCGATTCGCGCTCCCACCGTTCCAAGAGATACCGAGCGAGTCGGCCATCAATAGGGGTGGACCAAGCTTCCAAGACATGTCGGTAGGAAAATTGGGTCGCGCGCGCGACAAGGTCGACAGCGCTGGGGATATCACTTGTCGACGTGTGTTCATCGGGCGCCTCGGCGTCTTCGCGCGTCAGCTTCAGGCCGGTGACCCATGACGCTTTCGCAACCTCGATCGCTAAGAACTCGCAGCGTTCCGGCTTGGGCTGGGATCCGCGCCTGCGTTTCGTCGGTAAGTTAGCACCTTGGATGATGATGTCAGGGACTGGGTCGTGCCGCTTAAGTGCGTCGGCGCCCAGCATCACGTTGCGCCCCTCGAGGAGCCTATTTGCCAACTTGAATCCGTCGTGGGTATCGGGATCATGCCGCGCCTCCCCGGATGACGGGGAACGGCTTGTCGCCAGGGGGATGCTGTACGGCCCACTGAATCAGTGCGGCAGCGATGGCTGCGGGTATGTCCACCTTATCGAAGCTCGTCCACAATTCGCGAATCTCCGCAACGACGACATCCTTTCTGTCCGCGAGACCTCCCTTGGGGCAGGGCGGTGGACCCCAGTCGAGCACATGCCGGGCGGAATCCATCCCTTCCGGCCCGCTTGTTCCGGCGTCCTCAGTCACGCCGAGCCGCCATGGGGATGATCCTGCCATCCTCGCCGGCGATGAACGCGGCCCACCGATCCATCAGTGGGCGGCGCTTCTCGAACAGGTCGGAGCGTGCGTAGGCCGCTTCTGCCGCGTTCGATACCACGTGTGCCAACGCCGCCTCGGCGACTTCGCGCGGGGTGTTCGTGGCCTCACCGCACCAGTCACGGAACGATGAGCGGAACCCGTGGAGAGTTGCGTCGAAGCCCAAGTTACGAAGCGGCCTCAACAGCCGCGCGGCATCCATCGGACGCCCGCGCCGCGACGACGGGAAGATCAGACTGCTTCCGTCGTCGAGGGTGCGTGCCTCGTCGAGGATGGCCAGCGCGCGTACCGACAGAGGAACCCGGTGCTCGCGGCCTGCCTTCATGCGCTCGGCGGGGATCGTCCACACCCGCGCGTCCACGTCGATTTCGGCCCAGGTTGCCAACCGGACTTCGCCCGAACGCGCAGCCGTCAGTATGGCGAACTCGATGGCGGACTTGACGAGAGGCCGCGTCTTGGCGACGTGCAAGCACTCGAGGAAGCGGGGTACCTCGTTCCAGGGAAGAGCCGCGTGATGCGCCCTCGTACCGCCGTTCTTCGTTGGAAGCGCTAAGGCAATGGCGTCACCTGCGGGATTGTCGGAGCGAAAGCCTTGCGCGATAGCCCACTTCATCACAGTGCCGAACCTCTGGCGGACGCGCTTCCCCGTCATGGGTTTCGCGCTCCAAAGCGGTGTGAGGACGGCCAACACATCGGGCGTGTCAATGGAGTCGACCGGTTGCCGGTCCAAGCGCGGGAAAACGTAATCGCGGAACGACGCGCGCCACTGACCTTCGGACTTGCCGCCGTCCGTCCACGTGGGGCGGCGGATCGCAACCACCGCCTCGAAGGCTTCGGCGAGTGTCGGGACGATCCGGGTTTGTCGGTTCCTGTGTGGGTCGCCGCCGTTGCGAGCGATCTTGCGATTCTCTCGCGCGAGTTCGCGAGCTTCGGCGAGCGTGACCAGAGAACAACTGCCGAGCCCGAGATCGCGGCGTTTCCCACGAATCACGATGCGCTGTACCCACCGCCGTGCGCCCGACGGATCAACTTGCAGGAACAGCCCGTTGCCGTCTGCGTAGCGGCCTGTCCCGGCGGTTCTGACCTTGGCGGCTGTCAGCGCCGCCTCGGGGTGCTTTCCGTGCGGTTTGCGCCGCCTCGGGGTGCCTTCCGTGCGTATCTCCATTTTATCCACCCCTCATCTAATCCCACATTAAGAACGAGATTATACGGGAGGATATGGGACGATACAAGACTGTATTTCGAGCATAACACCGACCAAAACCTCGGGAAATCATTGATTTTTTCGGTTGGAATCTTTGGCGCGCCCGGCAGGATTCGAACCTGCGACCCGCGGATAGCGAAGCTAAGGACACTCTGTCAAACTGATCTCTACTTCCTGCTGCGCTATGGTCTCAACCTCGTCGATGCGGAAGGCCGGTCTAGAATTGCGATCTTGGGGTGGCGCGGTGCCCCTACAATGCCGTATCGACTTGCGCGACGAGTGTCGTGGTACGACATCTCCGGCAGCGCGCATTGGGTGAACAAGGCCGACATCGGTGTTGTCGGGCATCGCAACCGAGCGTGATGCCGCCAAAGACGGAAATCCACGTGCGCAAGGTCCGGTTCAAGTCGATCGGCCAAATCGGTTCCGTGACGCTGCGCTACGACCGCTTGACCGGGCGATATTTCGAGGCGGCGTGATTGCGCTAAGCCGTCGGAGAAACATGGACTGGGGAGAGCTAAGGCTCGCCGTAACGTCACGCGCGGTCCTTCCATCGCGGTGCGCGCTGCCGCAGAATCGCTGAGGCGCGTGCCTCGCAAACAAAAGGGGTTGGCCACCATGGTGAAAACCACGACGAGATGGCTGTTGGCGGGTCTGCTGTGCCTGGCGCTATGGCCGGCCACGGCGCATGCCCAATTAAGGGTATTGGTGCTAATGTCTGCCGATTCGTTCGATACCTACTACGCCTGACGGTGAGGCTATGGACTACGAAACCATCGAGGTGACGCCACTGGGCCCGTTCCTTGGCGCCGAGATCAGCGGAATCGACCTGCGGGCTCCGCTCAGCAACAGAGCGGCGGAAGAGCTCCGGGCGGCGCTGTTCGAGCACCTGGTCATCTTCTTCCGCGACCAGGACATCACGCCCGACCAGCATCGAAACCTCTCCCATCTGTTTGGCAGTGCGTTTACGCACCCATTTTTCACGCGCGCGCGCGCCTTGAGTGAGGACTATCCGGAGATTTCGCTGATCGAGGCCGGCGGTCATGACACCCCGGTCGAACCCGGCACCGGCTTCGCCTCTTGGCATACCGACGTGTCGTTTTTCGAAGAGCCGCCGCTTGCCGCCATCCTGCGTGCGAAAAAGCTCCCGCCCGCCGGCAGCGATACCATGTGGGCCAGTATGTATGCGGCCTTCGACGCGCTGTCGCCGGCGATGAAGAGTTTCGTTTCCGGCCTGACGGCGATTCACGATATCGGCTGGGCGTACAAAGAATATTTCCCAACGCTGGAGAACGGCTACGAGCTGCTGCGTCAAGCCGAAGCCGATCACCCGGATATGGAGCACCCGCTGGTCCGTACCCACCCCGTGACCGGCCGCCAGATCCTGTTCGTCAATGAGTATTTTACCAAGCGGATCAAGGAGTTGAGTGAGTCCGAAAGCAAGGCACTGCTGCAAATGCTGTACGCTCAGCAGCGCGTGCCCGAGTTCCAGATTCGCTTTGCCTGGCAGGAACACTCGATCGCGATCTGGGATGAAATGGCGACCCAGCACTACGCCCTGGCCGACTACGCGACCGAACAACGCTTGATGCACCGCATCATGATCGCGGGCGAGCGGCCGTTCTATCGCGCTGCCGCGGCGTGACGGGATCATCGGCCGATGGGACCCTCGCGGTAACGCCGCTCGGGCCGTCCATCGGCGCCGAGGTCAGCGGCGTCGACCTCGCCGGCCCGCTCGACGCCCTCGAGGATGAGCCCGGCGAGGTCGTCGCCGGGCTGCACCAGAGGCATGCCGGGAAGCGCGACGAGTCTCCTTGGACGCGGGCACCTCTGGCCCGTGGAGTTCGCACGGCAGCCCGCCTATAATAGCCGGCTCAAGAAGCTGTGCCGCTACACGGCACGTGTACGCGTTGAGTAGTAATGGCGGGCGCGGGGGTCTGGAAGCCCGTTCGAATCGTCGCCGCTCCAGTTTGTTTGGAGCCTGCAAATCGCATCCTACGGGAGGACGCTATGAAATTCGGTTTTCGCTTTTTGACACCGGTGCTGGCCGTGCTCGGCCTGGCTCTGGCGAGTGCGCCGGCGGCGCTGGCCGCGGAGGCCAAGGGCGAGCCGATCCGCATTCCGATGATGGAGAGCTTCAGCGGCGCCGCCGCCGACTGGGGCGAGGACATGTGGACGGGTGCCGTCGTGGCGCAGAAGATCATCAACATGCGCGGCGGCATCAAGGGACGCCCGATCGAGTTCTACAAGGCGGACGCGCCCTACGACGACCTGCCGACCTCGGTCTCCAGCTTCAAGAAGCTGGCCCGCGATCCCAACGTGACCATGATCTTCGATGGCGGCGCCACCAGCGTCATCGCCGCGGTCCACGATCTCACGGGCGACGCGAAGCTGCCTCTGTTCGCATTCTCGTCCGGCGGGTTCTGGCGCATGGGCCACTTCAATCCGTGGGTGTTCCGCGCCCTGCCACAGGCCCATACGGCGCTGCCCGTCCTTATTCCCAAAGCCAAGAAGAAGTTCGGCATTAAGAAGGCGGCACTCATCTATGCGCACGACGACGAGGCCAACGTCGCCAACGCCATCGTGTGGCGTGATCTGGCCAAGCAGAACGGCATCGAGCTGATCGAGGTCACCGCCAAGGTCAAGGAGACCGACTTCTCGGCCCAGCTCACGCGCATCAAGGCGGCCAATGTCGATGCCTTCTTCACCGCCCTACAGGCCTTCGATGGCGGCACGATGATGGGCCAGGCCCGCGACATGGGTCTGAAGCAGCCCGTCCTCGCCACCATGGGGTCGAGCAACAAGGACTACTGGAAGATGTCGAAGGGCAAGGTAGCCGAGGAGTTCGGCGGCCCGACGATCCTCTACAGTAACTACGACCCGACCGATCCCAGGCCGTACGTTCAGGACATCAAAAAGGTGTACAAGGAGCACTACGGCAAGGATCCGACGACCTGGGCCGCAATGACCGCGGACGCGGCGTTCATCACCGCCCAGATCCTCAATCGGGCCGAGGACCTGACCCGCGAGGGCATTCGCAAGGCCTTTGCCGATACCGAGGCGATCGAGTCGCTGAGCGGCGTCATCGGCTGGGACGGCTCGGGCGATTCCATCCGTGACTCGGTCCTGTTCGTCAAGTGGGTGGACGGCAGGCTGGTCCCGGTACGCGACGAGTACTGGGACGACACCGGCAGCTAGGCCGAAAGCATAGGCCGAACGGCCACCGGCGGCGCGCGCGTCATGATGGCGCGCCGCCGGTTGCGGCTGCCTTGCGGGAGGTGCTGCCGTGACCACGAACTCGAACGACGCCAATCTCGCAAAAGATCCCCGGCTACGAGCCGGACCTGGCCGCCGCGGCGCCTCGACGAGGCCACCTGGTACGACGAGCTCGAGGCCATGTGGGGGCGCAAATGGGGCGCCTGCGACCATCGGCAAGCTCCGCACTGCCATGCCCCACCAAAGCCTACATCGAGACACTTCGGCGCCGAGCGCGTCATTCACGAATTCGAAAGGGCGGCCCAGCCGAATGCTGAGATCATCCTAGAGGGCGAGGATGATCACACGGTTGGAAGCGCTCGCATCTTGTTTACGCCCGGCCATACCAAAGGGGCTTATATACGAAAGTGACGAAACTTTCTACCTAGCGCGGCCTGATCACCGGCGCCTCAAGCGGCATCGGCAAGACCACCGCCGAGCTGTTCCAGGAAAAGGGTTGGAAAGTCATCGCCACCATGCGCAAGCCCGAAGGCGAAGACGAGCTGACCAGGCTCGACAGTGTTTTGGTTGCGCGGCTGGACGTGACCGAAATTCGGCAAGATCGATGCGTTGTTGAACAATGCCGGGTACGGCGCCTTCGGCCCGCTGGAAGCCACACCGATGGAGAAGATCGAGCGCCAGTTCGATACCAACGTGATCGGACTGCTGGCTGTCACCAAGGCCGTTCTACCACATTTCCGCGCGAACAAGGGCGGTGTGATCGTCAACATTTCGTCGGTCGGCGGAAAGATGACTTTCCCGCTGGGGACGCTGTACCACGGCACCAAATTCGCCGTTGAGGGCCTCTCCGAGGCATTGAGCTTCGAGTTGGACGCGATTGGTGTGAGGGTGAAGATCGTCGAATCCGGGGTAATCAAGGCCATATTCCTTGCGCCAGCGATAGTAACTCTGCTCCGATACGCCGAGCGTGCGACAAGCTTGACCAACGGACTGGCCCTGCGCCAAGGCCACCTCGGCTTCGCGCAACATGCTGATAATCTGTTCTGGGGTGTAGCGTTTACGGCTCATTTTGTCCTCCTTTCGAGGGGGCAAAATGCGCCAAACTCTCTTAACAAATCTGGACCACTTTTAGGGGGTCACTCCAAGACCATCGTTCATCGGAGCATATAGACCGTAGACGCTAACGTGCGCCTGGGGCGCAAGCGCGCGGATGCGGGGCAAAGCCTCCGCGGCAATACGAGCTGCTGTATGCATGCCTACGTATACGGCAACAAGCTCGGCATGGCCCAGTGCAACATCGTCTAACTGCTGCAAGGACAGCTCGAGGCAGCACACCTGGTGACCCGCTTCCTTGAGCCACGCTGCCGGCTGCGCGAGGGCGAAGGGTTGGCGGCCCAGCTCATACGGGTTGATCAGGACAACCTTCATAACGGGGATGGCCTCGCGTATCCGCTTTAGAAGAGGCTAACCGGGCAGGCGGGACAAGGACTCGGCGACACTTGGCAACTCGCCTGACTCTATGTCGCTGCGCCGTCGTTCGTGGAACTGAGTGAGTATCGCGTTAGCCTTGGCTAGGGTCTCGATCTCCGAGACATACTGCTCGATCTTTCCACCATGCAGACCCCACATTGCCACATCATCACTCAGTACGTCGAGATACGCTCGGGCGCCGCAGCAGCCCAAGCTCGCGGCCGAGCGTGCACTGTTTGCAACCTGGGGAATCAGTGCACAGGCAGGTCTCCCCATGGCGATTGGCACGGCGCCGTCCACCCGCGCCAATGCCTCGGATAACACCAAGCCCTGGGCGGAATGTGCAAACAGCAGCACTACCTGGGGTTGCTCTGCCATCTCTCCCAAGGGGCAATAGACAACATAGGATACCGAATTCTTCATAACCGGAAGGGCTGCAACCTCGTCGGGCCGCACATAGTCCAAGCCCTGCATGGCCGCGAGCGCATCCTGCAGTTCGCCCGCTTGGGAGTCGGGTGCTCCAGCGATGTTATGGGTGTGTATCCCGATAGAGCAGAAGCGATGGTCACTCGCGGTAGTAGTTACCGCTCGATTTGCCCCTTGCTCCCAGAATGCACAGCCAGCCGCTACCGGGGTTGCCGGCCTGGCCATCGCCGACGGTGCTCGGCTTGGAAAACTGACCGCCACCGGCGGTACCGCCATATGCAGAGCAGCCATCAGTCTTTCAGAAAGCTTCTCATACATGCTCACCCAACCGCTCCTTCGGACACCTCATCGGCGAGTTGATCGTGACTCGGAACCGCTCGCATTGCAACTGGCTTGCGTCCTGCGGCCGCCTGTAATCCGATTCCATCGGATGGAGGGACAATTGGCGGGGGTGGCGGGGCAAACGGACTCTTCTGCTGCATACCAGATGCACCGATCCTGTCGTCTGCGTGGATGAGCGGGATGCCGTCGGTCATGCCGGAGTGCGCGTCGGTCTGAGCCGGTCGATGCGGCGCAGGATGTCGGCGAAGAGGTCTCTCGGGATGGCGACCTCGGCCATCTGGAAGATGACGTAGCGGCCGTGGCGGACGATCTTCGCGCCGATCTTGATCAGCTTCTCCCGCAGCGTCGTCAGCGACCACTGCTCCACGGAATCGGGCAACGCCAGGGTGCGCATGAAGTTGCCGAGGTTATAGGCCAGTGCATGCAGCTGGAGCCGGACGGCATTGTGGTCGAACTTGCGGCAGGACAAGCGTCCACTTGATGGCGTTCTTGCCTTCCTTGATCCATTGCTCGGCGGTGCCGCGCTGATTGTAGAACGCAACCACCCGCTCGGCAGGACGACTCAGGTTGGTGACGATGAAGCCGACGCGGGGGTACAGTTCGCCGGGATGCCATTCGACCTTGGCAACCACACGACGTTTCTTGTTCCACGAACCGGCCTGATAGCTGAAGTTGGTGTAGTAGCGGCGAACATGGTTGGGCGGCCGACCAACGGGCCGGGTCAACAGGTGGGCGATGCTTTCCTGGAGAACCGTGTCGGCCGGAAGGCGGATCGCATACAGAAAGCCCTCGGCTTCGAGGTATTCGTAAATGTCCGGCGAGGCAAACGCCGCGTCACCGCGAAAATAGAGCCGAACCTTCGTGGCCTTGTAGCGTTCTACCACCGGCTCCAGAACGTCGCGCCATCCATCGGCACTGTGAACGTTGCCGGGACGTAGGCGACATCGCTCCAGGTCGCCAAACTGATTGAACAGGAACAGGGGATGATAACAGGTGCAGCCAAAGTGACCGTTGTAGGCCGTGCCCTCCTGGTCACCGTAGGTCGGGCTGACGCTGGAATCCATATCGAGAATGATCTTGACCGGCGGCCGGCGGTCGTGAACCCGGTCGATCCAAAGCCCGGACAGGTCGGCAAGGGAGGTGAGGTTCTCGTCCTTGGACAGCAACTCGGTCTCCAAGCGGCTCATCTGGCTGGTCGATGCGCCGCCGCGCTCGACGGCCTTTCCGCCGACGATCCACCGCATCGCAGGATCGCGCCCCAACCGGTCGGCGTCGTTCACGTCCTCATATCCGGCGAGACGTCCATAGACGGACTGACGCAGCAGTCCGACAACGTCGTGCCAGCCGTTCTTGCCCGTCCGGCTGTCAGCCAGGACATTGCTCGCCAGGGCGGTGAGGCCAAGGATATCATCGAGTTCCCGATAGGCGAGCAGACCGGCGTCCGACGTGACCCGTGAACCGTGGAACTCCAGCTTCAGGCGACGGTCTAAACAAGGCCGCAGAGGCCGCCGATCCGATTCACCCTCCGGGTTCCGCATGCGATCCACCCTCTATCTAGCCTAAACCTATGATTCTTATAACAAAATCAAGTGGAAACGGCATCAAATAGATGAGCTACCTGGGAAATGCGGGGTAGAGCGTCGCCGGCGAAATCAACACGCCGAACGGCTCGCACCAGATGACAACGCTGCCGTACTTGGGCAGGTCGACCCCGGCCGGGACCGCAAGGTTCTGGCTCCCCTGAAAGGCCTTGAGGCGCCCGAGGTCAATGAACATCGTGTCCTTAACGTCGGACGAGGAGCTCACGGCGGCGCTCGGCACCAGGTAGACATGGAACTTCGGTCCGGGGCCACCCTTGAAGTCGCTCTCGAGGTGAACCGTGTCGTCATACACGGTGACCCCGCCTTCCGTAATGGATCGGGTCACCGGGATCGGCATGGATGAAGGTGCCTGTGGCGACGACCGTCTTGGAGTCCGCGCCAACGACCTGCTCGCTCGACACGATGTCGGCCAAGAAGATGTACGGATAGATGAAGATGCCGACGGCGAATCCCGCGCCGCCGCCGAACAGGCCGCCGATAATGAAGGTGAGGATTGGTCGGGCCATCGCTTTGCCGTCGCCGTGCCGGTCGCTTTCTTAACTGTCGCCGCGCCGGAACGGTGAATAGCTTTCAAGCGCGGCGATGTCGCGGTCGATTTCGCGCCTTTCCTCTCCGAGGTAGCGGTCGACCGCCGTACGGAAGCTGGGGTTGCGAATCCAGTGGGCGCTGTAGGTGTGGACGGGAAGGTAGGCGCGGGCCAGCTTGTGCGGTCCCTGCGCACCGGCCTCGGCGCGGCCGAGCCGGTGCGCGATCGCGAATTCGATGGCCTGGTAGTAGCACAGCTCGAAATGGAGGAAGCGGTGGTCCTCGCAGCAGCCCCAGTAGCGGCCGTAGACGGTGTCGCTTCCGACCAGGTGCAGCGCGCCGGCGATGTAGCGGCCGCCGCGGCGCGCCATGACGAGCGCCACACGCTCCGACATCGCCGCCCCGAGGAGGCTGAAGAAGGTGCGGTTGAGGTAGGGCTGCCCCCACTTGCGCGCGCCGGTATCCATGTAGAAGTCGAAGAACGCGTCCCAGTGTGCCTCGCGAATGTCGGCACCGGTCAGGACCTCGACGATGATCCCATTGGCGAGGGCCTCGCGGCGCTCCTTGCGGATCGCCTTGCGTTTGCGCGAGGCGAGGTCGCCTAGGAACGCGTCAAAATCATCGTAGCCACGGTTCTCCCAGTGGAACTGTTCGCCCGTACGGAGCAGCAGTCCGGCCGCCCCCATGCGTTGCCACTCGGCCTCGGTGGGGAAGTTGAAGCTCAGAATCGAGACCTCGAGCTTGCTCGCGACTTCCACGCACGCGCCGAGGAGCGCATCGGCGATGGATCCGCTCGCCGCGCCCGGGCGGGCCAGTAGGCGCGGCCCCGGAACTGGCGTGAAAGGCACCGCAACCAACAATTTCGGATAGTACTGTCCGCCCGCGCGCTCGTAGGCGGCGGCCCAGGTATGGTCGAATATGTACTCGCCGTAGGAGTTGCCCTTCAGGTACATCGGCACGGCGCCGAGCAGGGTGCCGGCCGCGTCCTCCAGTGCCAGGTGGTGGGGAGCCCAGCCGGTGCCGGCGGCAACGCACTCGCTCGCTTCAAGCGCGGCCAGGAACGCGTGGCTCACGAAGGGATTGTCAACGCCGGCACAGGCGTCCCAGGCCTCCGGTGCGAGGTCGGCAATGCCTTCGACGGCCCTAACCGTGGCGGTCAGCCGTTGCTCGGCGTCACCCATCGCGCATCGCCTCGGCGGCGCCATCGGCGCGCCCTTCGATCTCGAATACGGCCTCGACCTCCACTGCGGCGCCTCGCGGCAGCCCGCTCGCACCCAGCGCCGCGCGTGCATGCCGACCGGCGTCGCCAAATACCTCCACCATAAGGTCCGACGCGCCGTTGATGACCTCGGGATGCTGCGAGAACTCGGCCGTCGCATTGACATACCCGCCGAGCCGGACGCAGCGCGTGACGCGGTCGAGCGAGCCCACGGCGGCCCTGAGCTGCGCCAATATATCAAGCCCGCATTGGCGTGCCGCGGCACGGCCCTCCTCAACGCCAACTTCCGCGCCCAGCGCGCCGACGCAACTGAGGTGGCCGTCGGCGAGCGGCAGCTGACCGGCGATGAATACGAGGCGATCGGAGACGACGCTGGGCACGTAGTTGGCGAGCGGCGCCGGTGCCTCCGGCAGGGTGATGCCGAGTTCCTTGAGCCGCGCTTCGATCCCGGTGGCCATGCCCCGCTCCGGCCGTCGATCCGTGCCGCGCGGCCCGCCTTGCCGCGCGGCACGGATCATACCATCGGCCCGACTTTGGCCAAGCCCGTTGCCGGCGCCTCTCTTCTAGCGGCTGGGCTGCGGACTCCGGGGCGGCGGCTTTGACTCAACGGAGCCCTAGGCCGCGTCGCGGGGCCGCTGCCCAAAGCGGCGCTTCTTGTCGAGATACATTGCCGCGTCCGCGCTGCCCATCAGAGCCGCCGCATTGCTACCGGAATCGTAGCCCAGGATGCCGAAGCTCGCGCGCACGTAAATGCGGGTCGCGCCGTGCAGCGCGTAGGATCCGTTGACCATGCCCTGGAGCTGCCGCGCGCGGTTCGTTCCTTCGTCCGAGTTGGTCCGTACCATAAGGATGACGAACTCGTCGCCGCCGAAGCGGGAGACGAAATCGGTGGCCCGAATGTTGGTGGCGAGAAGCTCGGCGACGCGCTCCAGCACCCTGTCGCCGGCCTCGTGCCCGAGCGTGTCGTTGACGGTCTTGAAATTGTCGAGATCGATAAAGCACAACACGCCGGTTTCGCTATAACGACGCGCGGCGGCCAGGGCTTGCTCGAGGAATTGGTCGAGGGCGCGCCGGTTGGGCAGCCCGGTCAGGATGTCGGTTAGGGCCAGCGATTCGAGGTGGGCGATCCGCTCGCGCTGCTCGGCGAGGCGTTTTTCCGCCGCAGAAAGGAGCGACAGCGCCTGCTCGAGGAGGGTGCTTTGCGCACCGCCCTCGGCTTCGAGCCCGATCTGACCGAACGAGGGGATTTGCACCGCGACGGGGTCGGCGGGAGTGGGCGGCGAGGTGAAGGGGCGGGTCGCCGGAAGCAGGGAAGGGGCCATGGTCTGCCTTTTTGTTCTGGCGCCGGGCGCCGAGGTGGCCGGGCAGTCCTGCTTTTGGCAAGCAACTCGCGTGCCAAGACAAAAGCGAGCGCGATCAAGCGCCTGAAACGGGGCAACCCCGGAAGGTTGTGCCACCTAGGCAGAACCTTCCGGTCCGAGACGGCCACCGGGCACTTCTATCGGCGCGGCGAGCGTGTACACTGGACCAGCGAGGATCGCGATGCCGACATCGATCGCCATACTGTTCCGCGTGGGTCTGGCATTCCTGGCCTGCGCGGGGATGAACGCCGCCAGCCGGGCCGATGTCGTGCGCCTGACGCCGCACCGCGCGATCTATGAACTGAGCCTCGAGCGCGCCGAACCCGGGAGCGGGATTGCCGATGCGCGCGGCCGCATGGTCATGGAATGGGTGGATGCCTGCGAGGGCCATACCCTCAATCAGCGGATCCACATAGAGCTCGTGAGGCAGGAGGGTCCGGCCTTCACCTCCGACTCTCACATTTCGTCGTGGGAATCGAAGGATGGGAGGAACTTCCGCTTTAGTGCCCGGAGCGAGCTCAACGGCCGCCTCGACGAAGCCGTCGACGGTCGCGCGGTAACGGACCCGGCCGGCGGCTACGTCACCTTCACCAAGCCGGCCGATGGCCGCCTGGCCCTGCCCAAGGGAACCCTGTTTCCGACACGGCATGCCCTCATGCTTCTCGATCGCGCGGCCGCCGGCGACAGCCGTTTTGCCGCGCTTGTGTTCGACGGTGCCCGGGTCGACTCGCTGCACGAAGCGGTCGCCTTCATCGGCCGGCGCAGGGAGGGCGGGGCCTATGAGGGCGCCGGGCGCGAGCTGCTCGGCCCGCTCGCCTCGTGGCCGGTTCAGGTCGCGTTCTACCCCGCGGCCACCGCCGACGGCGTCCCCGATTACGAGGTCGGCTACCTCATGTTCGCCAACGGTGTCGTCGCCGACGCGATCCTCGATTACGGCGATTTCGCCCTCAACGCCAAGCTCGCGGGCGTCAGTGAGCTTCCGGTCCACTGCTAGAGTCGGCCGCGGGCGTGGGCCACAGCCAGGCGGCACCGCGGACGCCGCTCGAATCGCCGTGGCGCGCCGGCACCAGGGGCGTCGCTATGCGGTCGGAGAAGCCGAAGGCACCCCACAGACGCGGCACCGCGTCATACAGCGCGGCGATGTTCGACAAGCCTCCGCCCAGCACGACGACATCGGGATCGAGTAGGTTGAGAACGCTGGCGAGGGCGCGGGCCATCCGGTCCTCGTAGCACGCCAGCGCGGCTACCGCCGGGGCCTCCCCGGCCGCGGCCCGCGCCGCGATCGCCTCGGCCTCGCCCTCCTTCCCGCCGGCTTCGCGGTAGGCGCGCACGAGCCCCGCTCCCGATAGGAAGGTCTCGATGCACCCGGTCTTGCCGCAATAGCACTGCGGCCCCGGCCATTCCTCGTGGCGTGGCCAGGGCAGCGGATTGTGTCCCCACTCGCCGGCGATGGCGTTAGCGCCCACAAGCACCTGGCCATCGACAACGATGCCGCCGCCGGTGCCGGTGCCGACGATGACGCCGAACACCACGCGGGTGCCCGCGCCCGCACCGTCAACGGCCTCGGAGAGGGCAAAGCAGTTGGCGTCGTTGGCGATGCGCACTGGGCGGGCGAGCGCGGCGGCAAGATCGGTATCGAGCGCCTTGCCGATGAGCCAAGTCGAGTTGGCGTTCTTGACGAGGCCCGAGGCCGGCGACATCGTTCCCGGAATGGCAACGCCGATCGTGCCCTGGGCACCGCACTCACTCTCGATCGCTTGCACCACGGCCGCGACGGCGCGAATCGTGCCCGCGTAGTCGCCGACGGGCGTGGCCACGCGCCGACGCCCCCGTTCGCGCCCGCTCCCATCAATGGCGATGGCCTCGATCTTGGTACCGCCGAGATCCACCCCGATGCGCATCCTCAACCCCGAGGCCAGGAGGTCGCCACACTATCGACGTCCGGCGGCATCGCTCGGCCGCTTCCCTTGCGTTGCTCGCCACACTCAATCACATGTTAACCTCACCCACCTACGATTCACCCGGCCGGCCACCGCGCCCGGTCGGAAAACGACTTCCGCCACCTCAGGTGGCGTGGCCGCCCGTATGGTGTAGGAACGGCGTCATATATGTCCAAAACAGTCCTCATCGTCGAAGACAACGAGCTCAACATGAAGCTCTTCCAGGATGTCCTGGAGGCCCACGGCTATCAGACGGTGCAGACGCGCGGTGGCCTCGAGGCGATCGCCCTCGCCCGCGACAACCCGACCGACCTGATCCTCATGGATATTCAGCTACCCGGCATCTCGGGCCTCGAGATAACCAAGATGATCAAGGAGGCTTGCCTATCCGGTTTACACCCACACCCACTAGGGCTAGAATGGGCGCAACCCGGATATAGGGGAGCGCGCCATGGATGTTCTCGACCGCGCCGATCTCCCATTCCCGCATTCGCTACCCGAGTTCCAGCGACTTTTCCCCGATGATGCGGCCTGCGCCGCCTACCTGGAGAAAGCCCGCTGGGGAGACGGCTTTGCCTGCCCGCACTGCGGCACGGCGGGAGAGCCGTTCCACTTTGAAAACCGCCCTGGCGTCCTGCGCTGCCGCAAGTGCCGCCAGAACACCGGGCTGACGGTGGGAACAGTGATGGAGCGTAGCCACACTCTGCTGAACGTCTGGTTCTGGGCCGCTTATCTGGTCGCCAGTCAGACGCCCGGCATGTCCGCCGTGCAGTTTCAGCGGTAACTTGGTCTTTCGCGCTACGAGACGGCCTTTCAAATTCTCCACAAGCTCCGCTCGGGCATGGTGCGGCCCAACCAAGACAGGATCGGTGGACAGCCCAAGAACCATGTTGAGGTGGACGAAACCTGGGTTGGCGGGCGAACGCGTGGGGAAGGCCGTGGTGTTCACCACAAGGTTCCCGTCTCCTGTGCCATCGAGGTGCGTCATCGAAAGCCGGGCACCAAGCTCGACAACCGGAAAGACGGACGCTATGCCGGACGCGTTCGGCTCGCCGTCGTGCTCGACCGTAGCGCCGAGTCGCTCTGTGGGTTCGTCGAGAGCACCGTCGCGCCGCGATCGCTGATCGTTACTGACGATTGGAGCGGCTATGCTGGCCTCGGTAAGCGCGGCTATGAGCACTTCGCTGTTGCCGAGTGTGGTGATCCAGAGGTTGCCGAGCAATACCTGCCGATCATCCATCTGGTTTTCGCCAACCTGAAGACGTGGCTGATCGGTATCCACCACGGCGTTAGCCACCAGCACCTACAAGCCTACCTCAACGAGTTCACCTTCCGCTTCAACAGGCGGTTCTACCCGTTCAACGCCTTCCGCTCATTGCTCGGCATCGCGGGCGACACCTCTGCTCCAACCTATGCCGAGCTTTACTCGGGAGAGTGGCGGCACCCTACATGTAGCGGTCATGGGCGTTAACCGGATAGGCAAGCAAGGAGGATCCCGAGCTCAAGGACATTCCGGTCGTGGCGGTGACGGCGTTCGCCATGAAGGGCGACGAGGACAGAATCCTCAGCGGCGGCTGCGAGGCCTATATTGCCAAGCCCATACGGATCGACGAGCTGATCGAGACGATCCGACGATTCACCGACGGGGACTAGGTGTGAGCCGCGCCTGCCGCCACTTGCCTGCCCGTGGCACGGCTCTAGCCGCTAACGGCTAAAAACGATGCTGGCGCGCGTCCTGGTGGTCGAGGACGACTTGCCGACCACTGAGCTTCTAACGGCGAAGCTGCGGGCCGAGTATTTCGATGTCGGCACGGCCCGCGCCGGTGAGGAAGCGCTCGACCTTATCGAGGCGGATTCTCCGGATATCGTGCTGCTCGACGTGATGCTGCCGGGCATGGACGGTTTCGACGTCTGCCGCCGGATCAAGTCGGAGCGCAACAGCGCGCACCTACCGGTGGTTATGATTACCGGCCTCGATCAGCCCAGCGATCGGGTTCGCGGGCTCGAGGCGGGTGCCGACGACTTTCTCACCAAGCCCGTAAACGACGTGGCGCTCTTCGCGCGGGTGCGCTCGCTGGTCCGGCTCAAGTTGATGATGGATGAATTGACGCTGCGCGAGCAGACCGTGGCCCAGCTCGGAGTCGGTTGTGTCTCGAAAGTGGTGGAAATTGGTTTTGGCGCCTCTCCGAGCGGGTTGAGTTTTGCGGCGGTCAGGCTGCGCGGTCAAGGGTTTCGTCGGCGATTAGCTGATCGAGGGTTTCCCATCCATCGACTTTGCGCATCTGGATTTGGCCGGAAGCGAGGAGTGCCCAGAGGAGCATCGGCACTGTTTCGGGACACGGCAGCACGGTCTGTGTTTTGATCCGGCGCTTGAACTCCTCGTTGAGACGCTCAATGGCGTTGGTCGTTCGGGCTGATTTCCATTGGCTCTTGGACAGGCGCGTGAAGGTAAAGAGCTTGTCGCCCGCTTCTGCGAGGCTGTCCGCGACGGCCCTGCATTTCAGCCGCCACTTGCGGACAAACGCCTTGCGGCGGGTTTCCACCTCGGAGGCAGTGTCGGCATAGATCATATCGCGGTAATCTTCGCTCAGCTCGTCATGCATGTGTTTGGGAGCATGACCCAGAAGGTTGCGGTGCTTGTGCACGGTGCAGCGTTGAACGGGAAGGTCATCGCCCCAAAGCGCCGACAGAGCCGCCTCCAGTCCCGGCGCGCCATCGACGATGACAAACCCGGGCCGTTTCAGTCCACGCGCATCAAGGTCGTCGAGGAACTGGCGCCACGCCGCCTGGCTTTCTCCGCCCATATTCCCGATCGAAAGCAAGACCTTCTGGCCATCCCGGCGCACCCCTATAGCCGCGAGAACCGAGATGTTGGTGGCCTTGCGGTCCAGTCGGGTCTTGATCACAGTGCCGTCAAGGATCAGCCGAACGATATCCTCATCCGCGAGGCCACGGCTGCACCAGGCGTCCCAATCGACCTTCACCTTGCGCCACGCCCGGCTCACAACGTCCTTGCTCACAGCACCCCGGAAGAGCCCGAACAGCGCGCGTTTCACCCGCCGCGTGTTGGTTCCGGACAGATACACCGAAGCGATCAGCGCCTCGGCCTTTCTGGTCAGCCGCTGGTAGCGCGGCAGCGCCCGCGAACGCCATTCCGACGCCCGACCGTCTTCCTCAACGATCCGCGCACGCGGCACGCTCACCCTCTCGGTCCCGAATGTCCCCGTCAGTTGCCGCTCCCGGTGCCCGTTCCGATACCCTTGCCGAAGCGCGTCCTCTCGACCGTATCGGCAGCGCCCGAGAAACTGCGCAAGTTCCTCCTCAAAAACGGCCTCGATCGTGGATCTGATGTTCTCCCGCAGCCGGTCCTCGAGCGGATCATAGCCGGCGTCATTGGCCAGTAGCGAAAGCGCGGAAGTCTCGGTAGTGTTCTTCATGGCGTGATCTCCTTGGCGGTGCTAGCCGCCGATTGGGTGGTTGTCTTGTCACCCGGAGATTACGCCATCCTCAAATTTCCACCACTTTCGAGACACAGCCTCGGAGTCCTCGATCAGGCAATCGACCTGGTGGCCGACAGCGGCAACGGAGCGCGCGTGCTCGTAGTCGACGACAGCAGGGCGGACGGGGCGCTTGTCGCCAAATCACTGGCGCCGTTCGGCGACGTCAAAGTCGAACCCGACGGCGACAAGGCGGTGGCGCTCGGCGGCGAGAGCGTTTTCGACCTGATCATCGTGAGCCTGCTCCACCGCGGCGCCGACGGCCTCAGATTGTGCTCGCGGCTGCGCGTCGCCGATCGGGCCCGCCAGGCGTCCCTCGTCGCACTCGTCGACGGCGACGACACCGAAGCGCTGGTGCGGGCCCTGGAGATCGGGGTCAACGACTACGTGACCAAGCCGATCGACCGCAATGAGCTCGTGGTGCGGGCGCGCGCGCAGATCCGCCGCAAGCGCTACCAGGACCGCCTTCGCGCCAACTATCACCACAGCATGGTGATGGCGGTGACCGACAACTTGACCGGCCTGCATAACCGCAACTACCTGGAAACCCACCTCGACAATCTGGTGCGCCGGGTCCGCGGCGAGGGCAAGCCTGTCGCGGTCCCCTTTCTCGATATCGACTTCTTCAAGGTGATTAACGACACCCATGGGCACCTTGTCGGCGACAAGGTGCTGGCCGAGTTCGGCCAGCGTATCGCGCGCAACGTCCGCGGCCTCGACCTTGCGTCTCGCTACGGCGGCGAGGAGTTTGTCGTCACCATGCCGGACACCGACCTCGAGGTGGCGAAGTCCGTCGCCGAGCGCCTGCGTAGCCAGATCGCCGACGAGCCGTTCGTGGTCGCTCCCGGGGGCGCGGCGATTTCGGTGACCGTCAGCATCGGCGTTGCCGCCACCGAGGGCGCGCAGGAGGAAGGCAAGGAACTCCTTGGCCGCGCCGACCGCGCCCTCATCGACGCCAAGCGGAGCGGGCGCAACAGGATCGTTACCGCGGCCGCACCGGCGTAAAGCAAACGGCCGCCCGCGGCGGCCGCCCTCGTTGCCGCGGCGCCGAAGCCTGCTACTTGATCTTCGTTTCCTTGAACAGGACGTGCTTGCGCGCGACCGGGTCGTAGCGGCGCATCTCGAGCTTGTCCGTCTGCGTGCGAGCGTTCTTCTTGGTCACGTAGTAGTAGCCCGTCTCCGCGCTGCTCACCATTTTGATCTTAATGGTCGTCGGCTTGGCCATGGGTGCGCTCCCCGCCGCTCGTCGATGTCGTCGTCGGTGAACATACGCGGCCGCAACCCCAAGTCAAGGGTCGAGCGGCGCGTCACACCGGGGTAAGTCGAGGCCGCCGGTTGACGAACGCGAACGGGGGTGGTCGCGCACCGGGATCGCCCGTTGCCGCGAGGAGGCCCTCGATGCCCGCCAGGACGAATCTCGTGATCGAGGCCGTCGGCAGCTCGCGCGCGACCTCGGCGGCAATGAATCCGAGGTCGAGGAGCTCGCCGCCATGGGTGAGCGTGCCGCGCAGGTGCGTCGAATCGGCAATGAAAAAGCGCGCGTGGAAGCGGCGCGGCTGGCCTGGCGGCGTGATGGCACGGCCGACATAATCGAGCACGTCGAGTGCAGGCGCGAGGCCGGTGCGGTCGAATGCCTGCCAGGCCGGCGGGGCGTCCACGCCCTGGCGGATGCCCGGTCGCCCGAGGACGAGGCCGGTCTCCTCGAAGGTCTCGCGCACGGCCGCCATCGCCAGGGCGCGCGACCGGCGCCGCGACGCAAACGGCAGTAGCTGCGCCATCACGTCCTCGCGCAACTCGCTTGCGGCTCGGGCGCGCGCGTCGGCAGGGTCGAGCCGGCCGCCGGGAAAGACGTAGAAGCCGGGCATGAAGGCGGCGCGCTGCCGCCGCCGGCCCATCAATATTTCGGTCGCGCCGCGACGACGGCGAAACAGCACGAGCGTGGCCGCGTCCCGCGGGCGCGGGGCGGCGGCCGCCATCAGGCGGCCCCGCGCGCGGGCCGCCGCGGCGCGTGATGCGCCCTCATCTGCGTTGCCTCCGCGCGGCCACCTGCTTCTTTGGCGGTCGCCCTCGCCTCGGCGACGGCAGCGGATCGAGCCCGCGGTCGGCGACGAGCTCGAACAGCAGGCTGCCGGTGATCGAGTCGGCGGCGGCGAGGCGCACCTCGACCAGGTCGCCGAGGCGGTACCTGCGGCTCGTGGCCCGGCCGACAAGAGCATGGCCCGCCTCGTCGTGCCGGTAATAATCGTCCGCGAGGAGGCGCATGGGCACGATCCCCTCGGCGCCCGTTTCGGGCAGGGCGACAAAGAGCCCAAATCGGGACACGCCTGAAATACGACCGGTGAACGATCCGCCCACGCGGTCCGCCATATAGGCCGCCGTAAAGCGGTCGAGAGCCTCGCGCTCGGCGGCGGTGGCGCGCCGCTCCGCGGCCGAGATGTGCTCACCGATGACGGCGAAATCGCTGGCCTCGGGGCCGAGGCCGCCGGCGCCGAGACCGAGGGCGGAGATCAGCGCGCGGTGGACGAGGAGATCCGCATAGCGGCGGATGGGCGAGGTAAAGTGGGCGTAGCGCTTAAGGTTGAGCCCGAAATGTCCGAGATTGTCGGGGTCATACAGCGCGCGCGCCTGACACCGCAGGATGACCTCGTTGACGAGGTGATCGTGGGGCGTGCCCCGAGCCTTGGTGAGGACGCGATTGAAGAGCGCCGGCCTGAGGGTTTCGCCGCGCGGCAGACGATAGCCCAGGGTGGCGAGGAAACCGCTCAGCGCGGCCACCCGCTCGCGATCCGGCGGCTCGTGCACCCGGTACATGCAGGGCGTCTTGGCTGCCTCCAGGCTCTCCGCCGCCGCGACGTTGGCCTGTATCATCAGCTCCTCGATCAGCTTGTTGCTGTCGTGCACCTGGCGCTCGCTGACCGCCGCAATTCGACCGTCCGGGCCAATCCGGACCTCGCGCTCGGGCAGCGCGATATCGAGCGGTTGGCGCCGCGTGCGGGCTCGCGTGAGCGTATCGTAGGCCGCGTAGAGCGGTGCGATCACGGTATCGGCAAGCGGCCCGGTATCGGCGTCCGGGCGTCCCTGGTGCGCGTCGGCCATCTGCCGGTAGGTGAGGCGCGCGGCCGAGCGCATGATGGCGCGCACGAAGGTGTGGCGGCGCTTGCGGCCCGAGGAGTCGAACCACAGGTGGACGGCGAGGCAGGACCGCGGCTCGCCCGGCTTGAGTGAGCACAGGTCGGACGACAGCGCCTCGGGGAGCATGGGAACCACGCGGTCCGGAAAGTAGACCGAAAAGCCGCGTTCCCGCGCCGCGCGGTCGAGCACGCTATCGGGCGTGACGAAGTGGGCGACATCGGCGATGGCGACGAGGATGTGCCAGCCGCCAGGGTTGTCGGGGCTGGGATCAGGCTCGGCCCACACGGCGTCATCGAAGTCGCGGGCATCGTCGGGATCGATCGTGATGAGCGGAATGTCGGTCAAGTCGGCGCGCCCCGCGGGCGGGGCGGGCTTGGCGACGGCGGCGGCCGCGAGCTCGCGCTCGTCGAAGGAGGCGCGTATGCCATGTGTATGCATGGCGATCAGGCTGAACGAGCGCGGCGCGCCCATATGCCCGAGGCGCTCGGTGATACGGGCACAGGGCAACCCCTTGCGACGCCCCCCGGCGGCCTCGGCGAGCACCACCTCTCCGGGCTCGGCCCCGTGCGAGTCGGCGGCCGAGACATCGTACTCCTGGCGCAGCTTGCGGTCCGTGGGCCTCAGCCGGCCGCGCCCGCCAACCACCTCGTAGACCCCGAGGACTTCGCGCCGGGCGGTGCCCAGTAGGCGCATGGCGCGGGCCTCGTAGAGGCCGTCTTCGATCTTGGTCAGGCGCGCCAACACGCGCTCGCCGATACCCGGCGCGGTGCGCGTCAGTCGACGGTCGGGAACAAGAACGATTCGGGGCGCCGCCGCCTCGCCGCGCCAGGCCACCGGACGGGCGTAGACCTCGCCGTCGACATCCGTATCGATGATCTCGACCACGCCCACTTGGGGGAGCTCCGCCGCGGCGCGAACCCCCCGGCCCGGGCCGCGCTCGACCGCGCCTTGGTCGACGAGGTCCTTAAGCAGGGCCCGCAACGCACCGCGATCGGCGGCCCGGACGTTGAAGGCGCGCCCGATCTCGCGCTTGTCGACGCGGCCGCCCCGCTCGCCGATAAAGCGTAGGAGCTGTTCCCGCGTTGGTAGCGGCGCCGGCTCGTTGGCGCGAGAGCGCGTCAAACGATGTGGTCCGCCCTAGCGGGGCGTGGCGCTGCCGCCACCGGTTCCTCGACGGCGGCGCGTGGCGCCCTTAGCCGGCTTGCGTGTGCGCCGGCCTCCCTTGGCGCTGGCCCGGGCCTGCACCAGCGCGACCGCCTCGTCGAGCGCAATCTCGTCGCCCTCGCTTTCTTTGGGCAGTCCGGCGTTGACCCCGCCGTGGGTCACGTAGAGCCCGAAGCGTCCCTTCATGAGGTTGACGGGCTTGCCGTCGCTGGGGTGATCGCCAAGGCTGCGCACGAGCTGGTTGCCCCGGCCGCCGCGCCCGCGCGGTGCGGCGAGCAAGGTCACGGCGCGGTTGAGGCCGATCGTGAGGACGTCGTCGTCGGCGCCGAGCCCCGCGTAAGCGCCGTCGTGGCGAAGGTAGGGGCCATAGCGCCCGATGCCCGCGCTGATCGTCTTGCCGCTCTCGGGGTGGTGTCCGATTTCGCGCGGAAGCGCCAAGAGCGCCAGAGCGCGTCCGAGGTCGACCTCGTCAAGCGCGATCGTCGGCGGCAGCGCGACCCGTTTCGGCTTGCTCCCGCCATCGCCGTCGCCGAGCTGAACGTAGGGGCCATACGGACCCTGACGCAGGGTCACGACCGCACCGCTCTCGGGATCTTGCCCGATCTCTCGCGGGCCCTCGTCGGCCGCCGCCTCGGCGCCGCCTTCGCCCAAGGCGAGGCGTCGCGTATGGCGGCACTCGGGGTAGTTGGAGCAGCCGACGAAGGCGCCATAGCGGCCGACCTTCAGGCTGAGCCGGCCTTCGGCGCAGGAGGGGCATCGCCTGGGATCGGGTTCCGAGTCGCGCGCCGGGAAGATGTGCGGTCCGAGAATCTCGTTGAGGGCCTCGAGAACGTCACGCACGCGCACCTCGCCCATGCCCTCGATCGCCGGCTTGAAGTCCTGCCAGAAGTCCCGCAGCACCTGCGTCCACGCAACCTTGCCGGCCGAAATGTCGTCGAGCCTCGTCTCGAGGTCGGCGGTGAAGTCGTACTCGACGTAGCGCCTAAAGAACTCGCCGAGGAACGCGGTGACGAGGCGCCCGCGGTCTTCGGGCTCGAAGCGGCCCTTCTCGAGCCGCACGTAGTCGCGCTCCTGGAGCACCGACAGGATGCTCGCGTAGGTCGAAGGCCGGCCGATGCCGAGCTCCTCGAGCCGCTTGACCAGCGTCGCTTCCGTGTAGCGCGGCGGCGGCTCGGTGAAATGCTGGCTCGGGCGGACGCCCTCCCGCTCGAGGGCGTCGCCGGCCGCGACCTGCGGCAGTTCCTTCTGGTCCTCGTCCTCGCCGACGTCGTCCCGCCCCTCCTGGTAGAGCCGCAGGAAGCCGTCGAAGAGGATGACGGAGCCGGTCGTACGAAACGCGCATCGGCCGCTCGCGTCGGCGATGTCGATGGCGGTCAGGCCGATGCGCGCGCTCGCCATTTGGCTCGCCACCGTGCGCTTCCAAATCAGCTCGTAGAGTCGCCGCTGGTCTGCGTCGAGATAGCGGGCGAGGTGCTCGGGCCGGCGCTCGACGCCGGTCGGCCGGATCGCCTCATGGGCTTCCTGCGCATTGCGGGCAGTGCTCTTGTAGCCGCGCGGCTGATCGGGAACGTAGGCGGCGCCGTAGGCCTCGCCGATGACGCCCCGCGCAGCCGCGGTCGCCTCGCGCGCGATCTGGACACCGTCGGTACGCATATAGGTGATCAGGCCAACGGTACCGCTGCCGATATCGATGCCCTCGTAGAGCCGCTGGGCGATGTCCATGGTGCGCCGCGGCCGCAGTCCGAGCTTGCGCGACGCCTCCTGCTGAAGGGTCGAGGTCGTGAAGGGCGGCCGCGGGTGGCGCGCGCGCTCCTTGGACTCGACGGCCGAGACGCCAAAGCCCGCCGCGCCTGTGATCTCGGCGACCGCGGCCTCGGCGGCGGCCTCGTCGGTTAGCGCGAACTTGTCGAGCTTGGTGTCCGCGAGGGTGACCAGCCGGGCGCCGAAGGAGACGCCATCCGCCGTGCGAAAGTCGGCGTCGATGGTCCAGTACTCCTGGCGTACGAAGGCTTCGATCTCGAGCGCCCGATCGCAGATGAGCCGCAGTGCGACCGACTGCACGCGCCCGGCCGAGCGGGCCCCCGGCAGCTTGCGCCATAGCACCGGCGACAACCCGAAGCCGACGAGGTAGTCGAGCGCCCGGCGCGCCTGCTGGGCGTTGATCAGGTCGAGGTCGAGATCGCGTGGGTGGCGCATCGCTTCGAGCACGGCGCGTTCGGTGATCTCGTTGAAGACGACACGCTTGACGGCCACGCCCTTGGTCGCGTCGCGCTCCTCAAGGGCCTTGAGCACGTGCCACGAGATGGCTTCGCCTTCGCGGTCGGGGTCGGTGGCGAGGTAGAGGTGCTGCGCGCCGCGCGCCGCGCGCGCGATGGCGCCGAGGTGCTTGTCGGCCTTGGGGTCGATCTCGTACGTCATCGCGAAGTCGTCGTCGGGACGCACAGAGCCTTCACGCGGGGGCAGATCGCGCACGTGGCCGTAGCTCGGCAGGACGATGAAGTCAGCGCCGAGGTACTTGTTGATCGTTTTGGCCTTGGCCGGGGACTCGACGACGACGACGTCCATGACAGAATCTATATACCTAACAGGATCTACGCACTTGGCTCGCTCGCGCCTGCCTCGCGGCGGCCAATCGATCAGTCGCTATCGGTCAGGGAAACTTGGTTTCCGGGATGGCGCTGCAGGCGACCCGCGAGCTCAAGCTCCAGCAAAATGGTCAAAACCACTGCCGGTGTCAAATCCGACTGGCGCACGAGCTCGTCGACCCCGACCGGCGCCGGCGCGAGCAGGGTGTGGATGGTGGCTCGCCCGCGATCGAGGTCGGCCTCGCTCGGCGCGGCACCGGGGGGAGCCACATAGCGCTCCGGCGGCTCCGTCAGCGGCGGCGCCAAGGTACGCTCGAGTGCCGCGATGACATCGTCGGCGCCCTCGGTCAGGACGGCGCCGTCACGGATGAGATTGTTGGTGCCCCGCGCCCGCGGGTCGAGTGGGGATCCGGGAACCGCAAACACCTCGCGCCCTTGCTCGGCCGCCAAGCGGGCCGTGATCAGGGAGCCCGAGCGCAGCGCCGCCTCGACGACGACGACGCCGCGCGCAAGTCCCGACACCAGGCGGTTGCGGCGCGGGAAATGACGCGCCTGCGGCGGCGCGCCGGCCGCCATCTCCGAGATCAGCACGCCGGCTTCGGCGATCTCATGATAAAGGCGCTCGTTCTCCCTGGGATAGATCACGTCGATACCGCCGGCGAGAACGGCGACCGTGCCCGTCGACATTGCGCCGCCATGGGCCGCCCCATCGATGCCGCGCGCCAGCCCCGAAGCGATGATCCAGCCGCGCGCGCCGAGGTCGGTCGCGAGCCTGCGGGCCAGGCGCGCACCGTTCGCCGAGGCGTTGCGGGCACCGACGATCGCGAGGGTAGGTTTGTCAAGCAGATGGGCGAAACCCTTGACGACAATGAGCGGTGGGGCGTCGGCGATGGCGGAGAGCGGGGCTGGATAGCCGGGGTCGGAGATGGCCAGATAGTGCGCGCCGGCCGCCTGAGTGGCCGCGAATTCGCGCTCGGCTTCGGCGCGTGAGCACACGCGAACGGGCCGGCGCCGGCCGCCGCGGCGCGCCAATTCGGGGAGCGTCTCGAGGGCCTTGGCCGCCGTCTCGAAGCGGCGCATCAACTCGAGGAAGGTGATCGGGCCGACGTTCTCGGTCCGTATGAGGCGCAGCCAGTCGAGCCGCTCGGCGTCATCTTTCGGGGTCGCGATATCGATCATGGGCCGGGCTTGGAAGCGCCGCCGCCGACGCTGATGCGCGCCTCCCGGCCGCGAATCAGGTCGCGAACGTTGCTGAAGTGGCGCACGAGAACGAATACCGCGAGAAAGCCCGCGAGCTCGGTGCGTTGGAGGTCCGAGAGCCACCAGGCATAGGCCACCGCCGCGGCAAACGCGGCGATGCCGGCGACCGAGGCGAAACGGAAGAGCAGCGCGACGACAAGCCAGGTTGCGAGCGCGAGAACGCCGACCGGCCACGAGATCGCCAGCAGGACTCCGAGCCCGGTCGCCACCCCCTTGCCACCCCAAGCCAGAAAGGCGCAGCCAATGGCGAGGGGCAACCCGAGGGCCTTGAGGTAAAGGTTGGTCGTGCCCGCGAGCAGCGTGTAGGCGAAGACGAGCGCCAGCACCACCGCCACCGCGAAGGCGAGCTCGGTCACACTGCGCCGCTTCAGCCAGACCGGAAAGAGGTGGCCGAGAAAGGCGCCGGCCCCGGCAAGGACCGCGAAGTCTTGCGTCAAGTAGGTGCCGGCGACGAGGGCCGGCAGCGCGCCCTTGGCGGCGTCGAGGATTAGCGTCAACAATGCCAATACCCGGCCGCCCTCGCGCAGCATGTTGGTAGCACCGATGTTGCCGGAGCCGCGCTTGCGCAGATCGCCGATCCCGGCGCGGTAGCCGATGATCAGGGCGAACGGGATCGACCCGGCGAGATAACCGATCAGGACCGCGGCATAGAAGGGCCAGACGTAGGAGAAATTTCCGAGCGGGTCGGGCATGCGTTCACGCGCTTCCGTCCAGCACGTAAACCGTGGCGCCGGCGACCACCGTGGTGAGGGCACGTCCTTGCACCGGGCGGCCGTCGAAGGGCGAGTTCTTGGATTTGCTGCGGAAGCGATCGGCGTCGACGCGCCACGGGGCGTCGAGATCGAACACCACGAGATCGGCCGGCGCGCCGCGCCGTAGACAACCGACGTCGAGGCCGAGCAGAGCGGCGGGCGCCGCCGTCATCGTGTGGAGCACGTCGAGCAGCGGCAAATGGGCGTTGTGGTACAGCTCGAGCGCGAGCGGCAGCAAGGTCTCGAGACCGGCCACGCCGTATGCCGCCTGGGCGAAGGGCAGGCGCTTCTCCTCCTGATCCTGCGGCGTGTGGCTACTGGCGATGACCTCGATGGTGCCGTTCTTCAAACCCTCGACGAGCGCGCGCCGGTCCTCTTCGCCGCGCAGCGGCGGCGAGGTCTTGGCGAAGCTGCGGTAGTCGCCGACGGCGGTGTCGTTGAGCGCGAAGTGGGTGGGTGCGGCGGCACAACTCACCCCCGCGCCGCGCTCCTTGGCCGCGCCGATCGACGCCACGGCGTCGGCGGTGGAGACGCTGGCGACGTGGTAGCGGCCGCCGGTAAGCTCAACCAGCCGGATGTCGCGCTCGACCATGGTGGTCTCGGCGGCGGCCGGGATTCCGGGGAGACCAAGGCGCGTCGCGACCTCGCCTTCGTTCATGCAGCCCGCGCCGACGAGGCGCTCGTCCTCCGCATGCTGCATGATGAGGAGGCCGAAATGCGAGGCGTAGCTGAGCGCGCGCCGCATCAGCGCGGGGTCCGCGACCGCGCGCTGCCCGTCGGTGAGCCCGACCGCGCCGGCCTCGGCGAGCATACCGATCTCGGTCATTTCCGCCCCCCTGAGGCCCTTGGTCACGGCGGCCATGGGGAGGATGTTGATGATCGCGGTGTCGCGTGCGCGGCGCCCGATATATTCGACCAGGGCGATGTCGTCGATCACCGGCTCGGTGTCGGGCATCGCCACGAGGGTGGTGATGCCGCCGGCCGCTGCGGCGTGGCTGGCGGTGGCGAGCGTTTCCTTGTGCTCGGCGCCCGGCTCGCCGAGGAACGCGCGCATGTCGATGAGACCGGGGCACAGGCAGTGGCCCGCGCAATCAACCACTTCGATGCCCTCGGGCACCCCGTCGGCGAACAGGTCGTGGGCGACGTCGGCAATCACATCACCGTCGACCAACAGCGCTCCCGGCTGATCGGTCGCGCTCAAGGGGTCGAGGAGCCGTGCATTGACAAAGGCTCGCCGCTTGCCTTCGCTCATGGCGCCCCCGCCCCGATGCGCAAGGCCGAGGGCTCGGCGCCGCGATTGGCGAGCGGGCGCGTGAGCACGTCGAGACATGCCATGCGCACGGCAACGCCCATCTCGACCTGCTCGCGAATGACGCTGCGGTCGATGTCGTCCGCGAGTTCCGTATCGATCTCGACGCCGCGGTTCATGGGTCCGGGATGCATGACCAGGGCATCGTCCTTGGCCGCCGCGAGCTTGTCCTTGTCGAGGCCCCAGAAGCGGAAATACTCGCGCACCGAGGGCACGAACGTGCCGTGCATACGCTCGGCCTGAAGCCGCAGCATCATGATGATGTCGCAGTCGCGCAGGCCCTCGCGCATGTCGTGGTAGACCTCGACCCCGAGCCGCTCGATCGCCGCCGGCAGTAGCGTCGGCGGCGCCACAACCCGCGTGCGCGCGCCCAGGGTGTTGAGGAGTAGGATGTTGGAGCGCGCCACGCGGCTGTGCAGGATGTCGCCGCAAATGGCCACGGTGAGGCCGCCGACGCGGCCCCTACGGCGGCGAATGGTGAGGGCATCCAGAAGCGCCTGGGTCGGGTGCTCGTGGCTGCCGTCGCCGGCGTTGATGACGGCGCCGTCGACCTTCTGAGACAGGAGCTCGACGGCGCCCGAGTCGCCATGGCGCACCACGAGGGCATCGGGGTGCATGGCGTTCAGCGTCATCGCCGTATCGACCAGCGTCTCGCCCTTCTTGATCGACGAGCCCTCGACCGACATGTTGATGACGTCGGCGCCAAGGCGCTTACCGGCGAGCTCGAAGGACGTGCGGGTGCGCGTCGAGGATTCGAAGAACAGGTTGATCTGCGTGCGCCCGCGCAGCAGCGACTGCTTCTTGTCGATCTGCCGGTTCTGCTCGACGTAGCTCTCGGCGATGTCGAGCAGGAGCGTGATTTCGTCGGGGGACAGACCCTCGATGCCAAGCAAGTGGCGGTGAGGAAAGGCGATCGCCGCGGGGCCGGTCATTAAAGGGCGACTATACGCCCGCGTGGGAGCGCCGCGCAAGGCCGTGCGCGGCCAGGTAGTGTCTAGGACACTACCCGCGGCCAGAGCGTCGGCGCCCTGGCGATCAGTTGCGGTGCACCCTCACAGCCAGCGCCGGACCTGCGACCTGTAGCGCCGGAAGTCGTCGCCAAAGCGGCTCTCCAGGTGGCGCTCCTCGCGCATGATCACGCCGAAATGCATGACCAGGAGCAAGGGGGGCAGCAGGACCAGCATCCAGAAGTTGTCGGCAGCAAAGGCGATGCCCGCGTAGGCGAGCGTCATCGCCAGGTAGCCTCGGTTGCGCGAGAAACGATGGGCGCCGACCGTCACCAGCGCACCGGCCGGCCTGCGCACGTCGAACGGCGTTCCGGCCCGGCGGTAGTGGGGGAGGACGAAAGGCACGATCGCCATGCCGGCGGCGATGAGGGTGAAGCCGAGGGCGTATTGCGCCGGGGCTGGCAGCAGCGCCGCGCGCCAAGCCGTGTCAAGGACGACCCCAAGCGCGAGGGCCGCAAGATAGATCAGCGGCGGGATCGCCACGACGCCGGGCTTTCGGTCACGCCTTCGCTCACTTGGCTGCCTGCCGCGTGCCGCGCTCACTCGATTCCTGCCCATTCGCGCTCGTCTCGGAAACGCTGGGCGAGGAAATCAACGAAAGCGCACACCTTTGGGGGCACAAAGCGCGTGTAGGCGTGAACCGCGTGAACCGGGGTGTCCGAAGGATCGGGCACGAAGCCGGGCAGCAGGGAAATGAGCTGGCCGGTCGCGAGGTCGGCGCCGAGGAGCCAGCGCGGCGCCAGCACGATGCCCATCCCCTGTCGCGCGGCCTGCACCAGGAGCCGCCCGTCATCGCAATAAAATCGCCCGCTGGCTCGTACTTCGGTGCGCCGCCGTCCCTCGCGAAAGCACCACACGCTGTGGCCAGGGGCGGACCGGAAGGTGAGGCACTCCAAGTCCGCGAGATCACTCGGCGTCTCGGGCAGGCCGTGCGCCCTCAGGTAAGCGGGGCTCGCGCAAACCAGTCTGTCGGCGCGGCCGAGCAGCCGCGCGCGCAAGGGCGAATCCTCGAGCCGACCAATGCGGATAGCCAAGTCTTGACCTTCGCCCACCAGGTCCACCAGTCGATCGGTGATGTTGGCGATGATGCTCACCCCCGGCCACCGTGCCTCGAAGTCGCGCATGGCGCCGATCAAGCACGGGCTGAAACTGGCCGAGGTGGTCATACGAATGGTGCCGGTGGGATGGTCCGTTGTTTGCGCGGAAGTCACGCGCGCCTCCTCTAAATCCAGCAGGATCTGCCGGCTGCGGCCATGAAACGCTCGGCCGACCTCGGTAAGCGAAAGACGCCGGGTGCTGCGATAGAACAGGTTGGCCCCCATCCAGCGTTCGAGGTCGTCAATACGGCGCGAGACGGCCGAGGGCGCGTGACCCAAACGCCGGCCCGCCTCCGAGAACGAGCCTGTCTCCACCACCGTCACGAACAGTTCGATGGTTTCCAGGCGATCCATATTAGCCACCATCCTGGCGCAGAGATTTTTGCGAATTGCGCAAGAGTGTTTTAAACATTATAGCTATTCTCGACACATACAAGCCTCCTTATGTCTGGGTCAAGCAACTCGCAACCGCCAACCCGAAGGGAGGAGCTTCTCATGTCAGATAGGAAAACAGCCATCATCACCGGCGCCAGTAGCGGCCTCGGCCGCGCCATCGCCGAGGCCTTCGCGCGCGACGGATACAATGTGGTCCTGAGCGGCCGGAACGTTAACCGCCTGAATGCCGCCGGCGCCGCCATCGGCAAGCCGGAGCGGGTACTGGCGCTAGCAGGCGACGTCGCCGTCGCCGCCGACCGCGAACGCCTGGTCGACGCCGCCGTGGCCCGTTTCGGGCGGATCGACGTTCTTGTCAACAACGCTGGCTTGTTCGAGCCGCGCCCCTTCCTGGAGGTGGACGAGGACCACCTGGACCGTTTCCTGGACGTTAATCTCAAAGGCCCCTATTTCTTGAGCCAGGCCGTCATCCCCCACATGAAGACCGCCGGCGGCGGCGCCATCGTCAACATCGGCACGGTGCTGGTCGATCACGCTCTTACCGGCGTGCCGGTTTCGGCGGCCATCGCCAGCAAGGGTGCGGTTCACGCGCTCGCCGGCCAACTGGCCGCTGAATTCGGGCCCGACAATATCCGCGTCAACACGATCGCACCGGGCATCATTCGCACCCCATACATGCCAGGAACGGAATCGAGGATGTGGACAGCCTGGCCGGGCTCCACCTCCTCGGTCGCATCGGTGAACCTGATGAGGTTGCCGACGCCGCCCTGATGCTGGCCAACAACGGCTTCATTTCGGGCGCAACCCTGAACGTCGACGGCGGTCACGTCGCCGGCCACGCCATCCACTAGAATAATGCTTGCCTATCCGGTTAACGCCCATGACCGCTACATGTAGGGTGCCACCACTCTCCCGAGTAAAGCTCGGCATAGGTTGGAGCAGAGGTGTCGCCCGCGATGCCGAGCAATGAGCGGAAGGCGTTGAACGGGTAGAACCGCCTGTTGAAGCGGAAGGTGAACTCGTTGAGGTAGGCTTGTAGGTGCTGGTGGCTAACGCCGTGGTGGATACCGATCAGCCACGTCTTCAGGTTGGCGAAAACCAGATGGATGATCGGCAGGTATTGCTCGGCAACCTCTGGATCACCACACTCGGCAACAGCGAAGTGCTCATAGCCGCGCTTACCGAGGCCAGCGTAGCCGCTCCAATCGTCAGTAACGATCAGCGATCCCGGCGCGACGGTGCTCTCGACGAACCCACAGAGCGACTCGGCGCTACGGTCGAGCACGACGGCGAGCCGAACGCGTCCGGCATAGCGTCCGTCTTTCCGGTTGTCGAGCTTGGTGCCCGGCTTTCGATGACGCACCTCGATGGCACAGGAGACGGGAACCTTGTGGTGAACACCACGGCCTTCCCCACGCGTTCGCCCGCCAACCCAGGTTTCGTCCACCTCAACATGGTTCTTGGGCTGTCCACCGATCCTGTCTTGGTTGGGCCGCACCATGCCCGAGCGGAGCTTGTGGAGAATTTGAAAGGCCGTCTCGTAGCGCGAAAGACCAAGTTGCCGCTGAAACTGCACGGCGGACATGCCGGGCGTCTGACTGGCGACCAGATAAGCGGCCCAGAACCAGACGTTCAGCGGAGTGTGGCTACGCTCCATCACTGTTCCCACCGTCAGCCCGGTGTTCTGGCGGCACTTGCGGCAGCGCAGGACGCCAGGGCGGTTTTCAAAGTGGAACGGCTCTCCCGCCGTGCCGCAGTGCGGGCAGGCAAAGCCGTCTCCCCAGCGGGCTTTCTCCAGGTAGGCGGCGCAGGCCGGAATGGGAGATCGGCGCGGTCGAGAACATCCATGGCGCGCTCCCCTATATCCGGGTTGCGCCCATTCTAGCCCTAGTGGGTGTGGGTGTAAACCGGATAGGCAAGGCAGTGGCAATTTATTCAGCTACGTAGACTTGGAAGAGCGTGTTCCGGATGATCATCCGCTGCGTCTGATCCGTGAGATCGTGAACGACGTATTGGGGTCTCTATCTTCGGAGTTCGAGACGCTTTATTCCCACATGGGTCGCCCATCGATCCCGCCGGAGAAGCTTCTTCGAGCGTTACTGTTGCAGGCGTTTTATTCGATCCGCTCGGAGCGTCAGCTGATGGAGCAGCTAAACTTCAACATGCTGTTTTGCTGGTTTGTGGGGCTTGGGCTGGACGATGGCGTGTGGGACGCCAGCGCGTTCTGCCACAACCGGGACCGTCTTCTGGAGGCGGAGGTTTCGGGGCAGCTGCTTGCGGGGGTTATCCAGCACCACAAGGTAGGGGGACTATTGAGCCGGGATCATTTTTCGGTAGACGGAACATTGATCGAGGCCTGGGCGTCGATGAAGAGCTTTCGTCCCAAAGGTGAGGACGATGGCGACGGGGGATCGGGGCGCAACGCCGCGCGGGATTTTCATGGCGAGAAACGCTCGAACGCGACCCATGCAAGCACCACTGATCCGGACGCCCGGCTTTATCGCAAGGGTAATGGCCGGGAAAGCAAGCTGTGTTACATGGGCCATGCGCTGACGGAGAACCGCCATGGTCTGGCAGTCGGCGGCGGCGTGACCATTGCGTCGGGCACGGCGGAACGCGAAGCCGCCCTTGATCTGATCGACAGGCATCGCCCGGTGGAGAGTAGAGGCGGGCGGCGTCGGATCACGGTGGGCGGGGACAAGGGTTTTGACGTCGCGGATTTTGTCGAGGAACTGCGGCACCGCAAGGTGACCCCCCATATCGCCGTCCAGGACCACGTCACCAAGACCGGCAAGCGGCGCAAGACCAAGATAGACGGGCGCACGACGCGCCATCCCGGTTACGGCGTCAGCCAACGTTGCCGCAAGCGCATCGAGGAGGTCTTCGGCTGGGTCAAGACGAGCGCGGGATTGAGCAAGACCAAATTCCGGGGCCGCCACCGGGTCGACGCTTCGTTCACCCTGGCCTTGGCCGCCTACAACCTCGTCCGACTACCCAGACTGCTGGCGGAGGCGCCAACATGATGGGCGATGCCGGCACGCCGCTGACCGCAAAGTGGCAGATCATCGAACTGGACGAAGCCCAGGGCATCGGATCGGTCGAGATTGAAGACGGTTTCACCCTAAGACACGAAATCTCATTTCATTTCGGCGATGAATCCGAGTTCAAGGCCCGGCAATGATGACTTTTTCAGCAGCCTGCTAGTGCCGTTCGGCGCTGCCCCCAGGTTCCCTCCGGCCGGCGAGGAAGTCGAGCGCGCCCTGGAGGATGACCGCGGCCGCCACCTTGTCGATCAGGCGGGCGCGCCGGCGGCGCGAGACGTCGGCCTCGATGAGCGCGCGCTCGGCCGCCACCGTCGACAGGCGCTCGTCCCAGAACGCGATCGGCTGGTCGCGCAACTCCATCAGATTGGCCGCGAATTGGCGCACCGACTGGCACCGTGGCCCTTCGCCGCCGTCCATGTTGATGGGGAGGCCGATAACCAGGCCGCCCACGCCTTCGGCCTCGATCATCTCGAACAGCGCGTGGGCATCGTCGCGGAAGCGGCCGCGCCTGATCGTCGCGCGCGCGCTGGCGATGACGAGGCGCGGGTCCGAGAGCGCGATGCCAATGGTTTTGGACCCGACATCGAGGCCCATCAGGCGCTCTCCGGGCTCAAGCGATGCGGCCAGTTCGGCAGGCTTGCGGAGCGTCATGACGGGTGCTAGGTTCCGCGCGATTCTTCCGCAGAGTCGCACTTTATCAAGGGGTTTGGGCCGTTCGGGTTGTCTCGATCCGGCGCTCGAAACGTGGCACATGTCGGTCGATAAAGCCACCGTACGCCATATCGCGCAGCTCGCTCGTATTGCCGTCGCCGACGCCGACCTCGAGCCCCTCGCCGGCGAGCTCGACAACATCCTGACCTGGATCGGGCAACTCGAAGAGGTCGATACCGACCAGGTGCCGCCGATGACGAGCGCCGTCGCCACCACTTTGCGCCGCCGCGCCGACGTGGTGACGGACGGGGAGCGCCAGGAGGAGGTGCTGGCCAACGCGCCGGACGCGTCGGGCGGTTTTTTCGTCGTCCCCACGGTCGTGGAGTGAGCGTGGAGGCCGCGAGCCGATGAGCGCGCTCACGGATCTCACTATGGCGGAGGCCCGCGAGGGCCTCGCCGCGGGCGAATTCAGCGCCGGCGAGCTCACCGAAGCCCATATCGCGGCCATCGACGAGGCGCGGGCGCTGAATACCATGATCACGCCCACGCCCGAGCGCGCGCGCGCCGATGCCGCCGCCTCGGATGCGCGCCGTCGGCGCGGCGAGGCCGGCGCCATGGACGGCATCCCGATCGCGGTCAAGGACCTGTTCTGCACCGAGGGCATCCGCACCACCGCGGCCTCGCACATCCTCGAGGATTTCACGCCGTTCTACGAATCGACGGTGACCGCCAACCTGTGGCGCGCCGGCGCGGTGATGCTCGGCAAGTCCAACATGGATGAGTTCGCGATGGGCTCGTCGAACGAAACCAGCCATTTCGGGCCGGTCGAGAACCCCTGGCGGCGCCCCGGCGATAACCGGCCGATGGTCCCGGGGGGCTCGTCCGGGGGCCCGGCCGCCGCGGTGGCGGCGCGCATCGCGCTCGCCGCGACCGGCACCGATACCGGCGGCTCGATCCGCCAACCGGCGGCGTTCTGCGGCGTCGTCGGCCTCAAGCCGACCTACGGGCGCTGCTCGCGCTGGGGCATGGTCGCTTTCGCCTCGAGCCTCGATCAGGCGGGCCCAGTGACGCGCACCGTACGTGATGCGGCGATCATGCTGGGCGCCATGGCGAGCTTCGATGCCCAGGATTCGACCTCGGTCGACGTCCCCGTACCCGACTACGAGGCGGCGCTTAGGGGTGACGTGCGCGGGCTCAAGGTGGGTATCCCGCCGGAGTACCGCCTCGAGGGAACGCCGCCCGAGATCGAGGCGCTGTGGCAGCGCGGCATCGACTGGCTCAGGGACGCCGGCGCCGAGCCCGTCGAGGTGTCGCTGCCGCACACGAAATACGCGCTTCCGGCCTATCACGTCCTGGCGCCCGCGGAGGCCTCGTCCAATCTGGCGCGCTACGACGGCGTCCGTTACGGCCTGCGCGAGCCGGCGCCGACCCTCGACGAGATGTACGCCAAGACGCGCGCCGCCGGCTTCGGGCGCGAGGTCCGGCGCCGCATCCTGATAGGCACCTACGCGCTCTCGGCCGGCTACTACGACGCCTATTACCTGAAGGCGCAGAAGGTGCGCACCCTGATCGCGCGCGACTTCGAGAACGCCTTCGAGCGCGCCGACGTCATCCTGACGCCGACTACGCCGTTTGCGGCCTTCGGCTTCGGCGAGAGGTCGGACGATCCCATCGCGATGTACCTGAACGATGTCCTCACCGTGCCGGCGAGCCTCGCGGGGCTGCCCGGCATCTCGGTGCCGGCCGAGC
Source organism: Alphaproteobacteria bacterium (assembly GCA_965261735.1). Lineage (GTDB taxonomy): Bacteria > Pseudomonadota > Alphaproteobacteria > SHVV01 > SHVV01. The sequence goes on along the minus strand of OZ253470.1, from coordinate 489,560 downwards.
TCTCGAGCGAGGGCCTGCCGCTCGGGCTGCAGCTCTTGGGGCGGCCGTTCGACGAGGAGACGGTGCTCCGGGTCGCCGACGTGCTCGAGCGCGCGGCCGCCTTCACGGTGACCCCAGAGCGCTGGTGGGCGGCATGACGGCGTCGGCGCCCGTACCGTTGATTGAAGGTGGGAGTGGCGCCTGGGAGGTGGTGATCGGCATCGAGATCCATGCCCAGATCATCTCCTCGGCCAAGCTGTTCTCGGGCGCGGCGACCGCGTTCGGTGCTGTGCCCAACTCGCAGGTCTCGGCCGTGGATGCGGCCCTGCCCGGCACGCTGCCGGTGATCAACGAGCACTGTATCGAGCAGGCGGTGCGCACCGGCCTCGGGTTGAACGCCGCCATCAACCTGACCTCGGTGTTCGACCGCAAGAACTACTTCTACCCCGACCTCCCGGCCGGCTATCAGATTTCGCAGTACAGCCAACCCATCGTCGGCGCGGGGCGTGTCACGATTGACTTCGCCGACGGCGCCGTGCGCGAGGTCGGCATCACCCGCCTGCACCTCGAGCAGGACGCCGGCAAGAGCTTGCACGACCAGCGCCCGGACGCCACGCTCGTCGACCTCAACCGGGCCGGCGTTGCGCTCATGGAGATCGTGTCCGAGCCCGACCTGCGCTCGGCCGAGGAGGCCGCCGCTTATGTACGCAAGCTGCGCGCCATCGTGCGCTATCTCGGCACCTGCGACGGCAACATGGAGGAGGGCAACCTGCGCGCCGACGTGAACGTCTCGGTGCGCCGCCCGGGGGCCGCGTACGGCACCCGCACCGAGACCAAGAACCTCAATTCCCTCCGCTTCGTCCAGCAGGCGGTCGACTACGAGGCGCGGCGCCAGATCGAAGCCCTGGAGGACGGCGGGACCGTCGCCCAGGAGACGCGGCTGTTCGATGCGGCGCGCGGCGTAACCCGGACCATGCGCAGCAAGGAGGAGGCCCACGACTACCGCTACTTACCCGACCCCGACCTGCTGCCCCTGGAGCTGACGCCAGACTACATCGAGCGTATCCGCGAAAGCCTGCCCGAACTCCCCGACGCGAGGAGGGCGCGCTACATCGACGAGCTCGGCCTCTCCGCCTACGACGCCGGCGTGCTGGTGGCGGAGAAGGAAGTGTCCGACTTTTTCGAGGCGGTGGCCGTGGGGCGCGACGCCAAGCTCGTCGCCAACTGGGTGACGGGCGATCTGTTCGGCGTCCTCAACCGCACGGGCGACGATATCGCGGCCTCGCCGGTGTCGGCGACATCGCTCGGCGGCCTCCTCGACCTCATCGCCGATGGCACGATTTCGCGGCGCATCGCCAAGGACGTATTCGAGGAGATGGCCGCCTCGGGCCGCGCGGCGGGCGAGATCGTCGCCGAGAAGGGCCTGCGACAGGTCACCGACGCGGGCGCTATCGAGGCCCAGATCGATACGGTCCTAGCGCAGCACGCCGACAAGGTCGCCGAGTACCGGGCCGGCAGGGACAAGCTGTTCGGCTTCTTCGTCGGCCAGGTGATGAAGGCGAGCCAGGGCAAGGCCAACCCCCAGCTCGTCAACGAGGCGCTGCGCAAGAAGCTGGACGGATAGCACCGGTCGGATGGCACGGGCTGCCTGCCGTCGCCATGTCATTGGACGCCGGGCGCCCTGAACGCGGGACTGGCGCCTCATGAGCGAGCCCGACCTGATCGATGCCGCCGGCACCCTGCACGCTCCCGCTGGTCCCGAGGCGCGCATCGTGTCGTTGGTGCCGAGCCTCACCGAGCTGCTGTTCGATCTCGGCTTGGGGACGCAGGTCGTCGGGCGCACCCATTTCTGCGTCCATCCGGACGCCGCGAAACCCGTGCCCAGCGTTGGCGGTACCAAGAAGATCCGGCTCGGCCGCCTCAAGGCGCTGCGGCCGACGCACGTCATCCTCAATATCGACGAGAACACCACCGACATGGCGGCCGCGATCGCGGCTTGCGTGCCCCACGTCATCGTGACCCACCCGCTGGGCCCGCGCGACAATCTGGGCCTCTATCGCCTGCTCGGTGGCATCTTCGGGCGCGCCGAGCAGGCCGAAGGATTGTGCCGCGATTTCGGCCGCGCGCTCGACGAACTCGAAGCTGCGGCCGGCCGGTGGCCACGGCAAAGGGTGCTGTATCTGATATGGCGCGATCCGTGGATGACGGTCTCGCGCGATACCTATGTCTCGCGCACGCTCGCGCTGGCGCGCTGGGACACCGAGCCGGCGATCGCTTCCGTGCGCTACCCCCCGATCGATATCACGCGAGAACTCCTCGCGCGCACTTCCATGGTCCTGTTCAGCAGCGAGCCGTTTGCCTTCGCAGCGCCCGACATCGAGGCGTTTCGCGCCGAGCACGACTGCGCCGGGGTGCGGCTCGTGGCCATCGACGGCGAGATGGTGTCGTGGTATGGCAGTCGCGCGATTCGGGGCATCACCTACCTGAGGTCGCTGGCCGCGTCCCTCGCAACCGAGGCCCACGCGCGGCCGGAAAGAAAACCATGATCGACGTCTACACGTGGCCTACACCCAACGGGCACAAGGTCCATATCATGCTGGAGGAGTGCGACCTTCCCTACACGGTCCACGGGGTCGACATCGGCAAGGGCGAGCAGTTCGAGCCCCAATTCCTGAAGATCAGCCCCAACAACCGAATCCCGGCAATCATCGACCACGACGGCCCGGGCGGCCGGCTGCTGTCGCTCTTCGAATCGGGGGCCATCCTCATCTACCTCGCCGACAAGACCGACCAGTTCCTGCCGCGCGATCCCGCGCCGCGCTACGAGGTCATCCAATGGGTGATGTTTCAGATGGGTAACGTCGGGCCGATGCTGGGGCAAGCGCATCACTTCCGCCAATACGCACCCGAAAAGCTCCCCTACGCGATCGATCGCTACACCAACGAAGCCAACCGCCTTTACGCGGTCCTCGACCGCCGGCTCGCCGAAACGGAGTATCTGGCCGGCGATTACTCGATCGCGGACATCGCGAACTTTCCATGGCTCAGAAGCCCTGATCGCCACGGCGTCGACCGCGCCGACTATCCCAACGTGGCGCGCTGGTTCGACGCCATCAACGAGCGCCCCGCCGTGCAACGCGCGCTTCAGGTCCTCGCGCAGGAGGTCCGCGCCGGACCGATCGATGAGGATTCCCGCGAGGCCCTCTTCGGCAAGACGCAGTATCAGCGGCGCTAACCGCCCTCGCGGCAGCGCTGCCTACACCGATTCTTAAGGTGAACACCACAGACTGTGCTGGCGCAGCTCTTCGAGGCGAGAGAGGCCAGAATGGTCACCCGCGGTCCTCAGATGTCGCAACTGGGTCGCTCGTCGGACGGCAGTACGCTCCGGCGCTATGAGCAGGCTGCCGAGCAAGGAGCGGCCGACGCCCAGTACCGGCTCGGGCTGGTCTACGCCACCGGGGTCAAGGGGCACCCGGACTACGTGCTCGCTCACAAGTGGTTCAACCTGGCGGCCCTACAAGGCTGCGCCAAGGCGCGCGCAAGTCGCGCCGAGATCGCGCTCGACATGACCCGCGAGGAGATCGGCGAGGCGCAGCGGCTGGCCCGCGAGTGGGAGTCGGTGAGCCGCGAGCGGTCGGCGGGATCGCCCTTGGAGAACGCCGCCTGAGGCGGCACCTGGTGGGGCACCAGGTTGGCCGGTCACCGGCTAAACCATCAAGGCACGGTGACCCGCCGGACCGCGCGACGACTTCTTGAAGATGGCGTGTGTCGGGAGGGGATGGAGGAGGCGGGCCAGCGGATGTTCGTCGGGTCCCGCCGAGGCCTCGGGCCACCTAGTGCCGGCGCCCGGTCACTGTCGCAGATCCGAGTTCTTGCTCGGACCTGCGCTAACGCAGTGGTTGGATCCGTGCCCTCATACGCCGGGCCGGCTCGCCAGGATCGGCACCGCCTCCCAGGATTCGCCGTAGGCGACCACGCAGGAGACACCGCTCGGGCGCGTGACGATGATGGTCCACGTGCCGTCCTGCGAAGCCAACACCTCGAGAACGCTGCCCTCTGCGGAAAGCCCCATGGCGACGGGAGCCTCGGCGTACTTGCTGGACAGGTGCTTAACGAAGCTGCCTCGCTCGTTGCACATGGACTGGGCCATGGCCGGGGCCGAGAGCGTCAGGAAAGCGAGTATGATGGTCAGTTTGCGGATCATGGCTAACCTCCAACATAGGGTCGGATCTCCAATCCTTGCCTATCCGGTTTGCGCCCATTCTAGCCCTAGTGGATGTGGGTGTAAACCGGATAGGCAAGCCTGAATGTAGGAAGCCGCTGCGCAGGCCAAAGTGACGGGCGACACACCGACCCGTGAATTGGGAGCAAGCGGGTGCCCTTTACCGTGGAGATCGTGCGCCAGTCACAATCGGCAGCCATGGGACTTGCCGAGACTTGGCGACTCGGCGGTGCCGAGCGGGGAATCAAGCCGAAATCCCGGGCAATGTTCCCCGTTCATCCATTGTTCTCTTACAAAAACCCGCCGAAACCCGCAGTCTACGGGCGTATGGAGGGATGGCCGAGTGGTCGAAGGCGGCGGTTTGCTAAACCGTTATACGGTTAACAGCTGTATCGAGGGTTCGAATCCCTCTCCCTCCGCCACACTTAAGTCATTGTTATAGAATGTTTTTTTCAGGACTCGGGGTGGATTCGAACTTGTCCCGAAACTTCCGGGGCTTACGCCCGATACGCCTTTCCGTCGTGGCTTAATGAGACCGGTCAGGTCCGGCCAACGGGTAGCTGATATCGCAATAATCTCTTACGCTGGTTTTGGTGGTACGGCTAAACAGGCGTTGGCGAGACACCGTCGGCCGGAATGTGGGTCGGATTCACACGGGAAAACATGCCGCCCCGCGCCTGGTCAACGAGGGGCCGCGGTCAGGCAGCAACCGATACCCTGGCTCAGGCGATCCCGAACCGGGCGCGCTGTTCTTCCCATGCGATTGGCAGGCGCGTGTCGCCTGCAAGCTTTTTGGCGGTCAGCTCGAGCGGATGGCGGTCCCGGAGGATGGTCTTCACGACCTCCGGCGCGAGGAAGCTGAGCCGCAGGATCCGGGTGAAGTAGGACCCCCCGACGCCCGCCTCGATGGCAAGCTCCGTCATCGTCCTGCCCCGGTTGTGCAGCACCATTTCGTGGAAGCGCTGCGCCTGGCTCAAAAGTCTGAGCAGACTGCGATCCGGGGATTTTCGTGCGCTGCCGTCCGCGCCTTCGATCAGAAGCCTGGTCTCCATTCCGGCGCGCTTGAGATGCGCCGGAACCGTGAAGGTTACGGTCAGCTCGTTGTCCCACAAAGCTGGCTCAAAGGTTTTTGGGTTGTCCTCTTCCCAAAGAATCTCCAGCAACCGGCTCGGTGCAATCCGGATTTCAAGTGTTTCCTGCGTAAGGTTGATCCGACTGACGAGACGTTCGAATATCTGGCGTTTCGTCGCCGGCTCCAGGTCCGGCCAGCGGGCGGCAAGGTCGGCGGCCAGGTCGACAACCTCCTGCCTTCTGTTCACATCATCAAAAAGCGGTTCGACAGCGTCGAAGATTTCACCCTGGCTTTTTAAGAAGACCGTAAGCCGTTCTTGTACCAACCGCTCGACATCACCTGCCGGGACCCGTCGAGCTCTCGGCGCGGAACGCCGGGTTCCGCTGACCAGGGCTTGCGACACGTAATAGCGGTAGCGCGTCCCCTTCTTGTTGGCGTGGCTCGGCGTCATGCGCTGGCCGCTGTCGTCGTAAATCAACCCCGCTAGAAGGCTCGGCTCCGCGGCATGAGTGCCGGTCGCGCGGTCGATTTGGTTGGCCGCTAGTTGCCGCTGCACCTCGTCCCAGAGCGCCTCGTCGACGATCGCCTCATGCTCGCCCGGATAGTGCTTGTCCTTGTGGACGATCCGGCCACGGTAGATGCGGTTCTGCAGCATCGTATAGAGCGCACCACGGGCAAGCGGGTTTCCGCCGGTCGCACGCCCGTACCTGTCGACCCGCACTTTGCTGACCACGCCATCGCGGTCAAGCTCCTCCTTGAGGGTCCAGACCGAGCCGAGCGTGGCGTATCGCCGGTAGATATGTCGGACCGTCTTGGCCTCCGCCTCGTCGATCAGAAGTTTCCGGTCCTTCACCACATAGCCGAGGGGCACGTTGCCGCCCATCCACATGCCCTTCTTCTTCGAAGCCGCGATCTTGTCGCGGATGCGTTCGCCGGTGACCTCGCGCTCGAACTGGGCGAAGGAGAGCAGCATGTTGAGGGTCAACCTCCCCATCGATGTCGTGGTGTTAAACTGCTGGGTCACCGAGACGAAGGACACGTTCCGCTTGTCGAAGATTTCCACGATCTTGGCGAAGTCACCGAGCGAGCGTGTCAGTCGATCCACCTTGTAGACGACCACAGTGTCGATCCGGTGGGCCTCGATATCCGCAAGAATCCGTTTCAGGGCGGGTCTCTCAAGGGTGCCGCCGGAGAGGCCGCCGTCATCGTACATCTCGGGCAGCGCGGTCCAGCCCTCATGCTTCTGACTGAGGATAAAGGCTTCGCAGGATTCCCGCTGGGCATCGAGCGAGTTGAAGTCCTGCTCGAGGCCGTCCTCCGATGATTTCCGAGTGTAGATGGCGCAGCGGATTAATGCTTTGCCGTTCGTCCCCTTGCGAGTCGTGGATTTACGCATCGCCCGCCTCCCCGATCGCGACGCCTGCCTCCGCTTTCCCGTTCAGACCAAAAAAGCGCGGGCCGGACCAGTGAGCGTCGGTGATCTCGCGGGCGATCACCGACAGCGATCGCCATCGTTTGCCCTGCCATTCGAACCCGTCTTCGAGAACGATCACCGTGTGGGTTTGGCCGCGCCATTCACGCACCAGCCTCGCCCCGGGTTTCAGCCGTGCAACACGACTCCGGGCGAGGTCGCCGTCCTGTTCCATGGTCTTCGCCAGATCGGCGAGGCGCCGCTTGGTGGCTGCGCCAAGGCCGCCATAGGCCTGCTCCTGAATCTTCCAGGCGACACCAAGCACGAGCAGATCGCGCGCCACCCGCTTCGGCGGATGGGCGCGGTAAAGCCGCCGCCATTCGACGCGCAATCCGTCGTAGGTCATACCCTCGAGAGCCCGAAGCCTGGCAGACACTGCGTCTTCGGAGCCCGCGTCACTTGGCGCGCCGTCTGCGCGCGTCGGGCTTTCTATGTGCGTCGGGCTTTCTATAGTGTGGATTTCCGTAACTGACATGGCTTACGCCTCGGCCGGTGCGAGCCGATAGGCCTTCCGTCCCACCGTCAATTCCAGACGAATGGCGAAGCCCGCTGACCGGAGCCGGCTCAGAGCGCCGACCTCAACGAACTGCTGGCGGGGGCCACCGACATCCGCGCGGGCGGTGGCCGAAGGCGCCCACGTCGAGGGCCACGAAGCGACCGCGAGCGACGCCTTTTTCCGCGCCTTCACCTACTACCGCACGGCCGAGAGCGTGCTGCCGGCAACGGATGCGCACAAGCTTTCTCTATATTGTTAGGCCATCGCCTGTTTCGAACGCGGGCTCACCGCATCGCGCCACCCCCACGAGCCAGTAAGCATCGCCTATGAGGGCCACCGGCTCGCCGGCTATTTCTTCGCGCCCGAAGCGCGCGCCGACCTTGACCGCGAACATGAGAGCTAATGCTCGGATCTTCGCGTGGTTTTTGGACAAGACGCTTGCCTTGGGTTCTTGCCGTTTCACGGAAGAAAGGGTAGGTTGCTTCCGCTAGGGGCATCTTAACTCCCCTTGTCGCAACGGTTTTCGAGCACCATTGACCGAGCGGGCCTCATGTTTTGGCGCGCAGGTCGAGTCGGCCCTCCTCTGCGGGTTCCGGCCGCTGAAGGAATCGTCGGGGAAGGCAATCTCAAGACTGGTTTACCCCGCGTTTGAGCAATACCGGTTGCGTTTTCGAGAAAACCGCGGTTACGCAGTTGCGCGAGCTGGGGTAGGCCGTTGCGTATCCGTGCCGGCCGCTCGAAGGGAGGCTGTTGAGTTTTTGGGACAACAATATCAGGGAGGGTTTTGCATGAAACGAATCAGAGTGGCTATCGCCGGTGTCGGCAACTGCGCGAGTTCCCTTGTCCAGGGACTGGAATACTACAAGGGACGGAACGAGAGAGCGTTTGTCGGCCTCATGCATGCCCGGATCGGTGATTGGGGGCCGAGCGACATCGAGGTCGTGGCCGCCTTTGATATCGACCGCCGCAAGGTGGGCAAGCGGTTGGAAGAAGCGATTTTCGTCAAACCCAACTGCGCCAGGGTTTTCCAGAGCGCCCTGCCGGTATCCAACGTCGCGGTGCAGATGGGGCCGGTTCTCGACGGTGTGGCGCCTCACATGGCCGGCTATCCCGATGACGAGGCCTTCCGCCCCTCTGACGAAGAGCCAGTCGATGTCGTCCGAACCCTCAAGGACGCCAACGCCGAAGTGCTGGTCTGCTACATGCCGGTCGGCTCGGAGGGGGCGGTTCGGCACTATGCCCGGGCTTGCTTGGCGGCCGGAGTGGCCATGGTCAACTGTGTTCCGGTGTTTATTGCTTCCCATGTCGGCTGGGCCAGGAAATTCCGTGACGCCGGCCTTCCCATTATCGGGGACGACATCAAAAGCCAGATTGGCGCCACCATCGTCCACCGAGCCCTCACGCGCCTGTTTGGCGACAGGGGCGTCCACCTTGACCGGACCTACCAGCTGAACACGGGTGGCAACACGGACTTTCTCAACATGAAGGCCGTCGACCGCCTGAAGTCCAAGAAGGTTTCCAAGACGGAATCCGTGCAGTCGCAGCTGGACGAACGGCTGGATTCCAGGAACATCCATATCGGACCTTCCGATTACGTGCCGTGGCAGGATGACAACAAGGTCGCCTTCATCCGGATGGAAGGCCGGGGCTTCGGGGACGTGCCGCTGGAACTCGAACTCAGGTTGTCGGTTCAGGATTCACCTAACAGCGCGGGTGTGGTCATCGATGCCATCCGTTGCGCCAAGCTGGGATTGGAGCGCGGCATCGGTGGTCCTTTGGAGTCGGCCTCGGCCTATTACATGAAGAGTCCCCCCAAACAGATGCGTGATTCGCTGGCTTGTGAATTAACGGATGCGTTTATTCAAGGGAGTGATACCGAAGGAGTCGCTGGTGAGCAGGCCTCTCAAACGGGCGTCGGTGAGTAGGTCTGTCAGCCGACCGGCCGGCAATGGTCTGGCTGGTGGAGACGCCGTTCCGACTATGGACTCGCCCTGGGTGGCGTGGCTGCTCATGCTCCACGTGCAGGTGCGCAAGGCGGTCGCGAAAACCGGCCGCGCGAGCGCCGGAACCAAGAACGCGAAGAGCGACGAGGTCAAGCTGTTCGACTTGGCCGCCAACGACGCGGCCCTAGGCGTCTTGAGGGAATTCCAGCGGCCCGTCGTCGTCGATTCCGAAGAGGGCGGGCGTCAGAAAATCGGTTCCGGCACGCCTCGACACCGTCTCGTCCTCGATCCGGTGGACGGGTCGGACAACTGGGCGCGGGGACTGCCGTTGTCGGCCTTCTCCTGCGCCGTGCTGCCGGTCGACGCTCCCCTTCATCCCGATTGGGTAGAAGCGGCCCTGGTTGGGCCGCTCGATCAGGACACGCCCCTGATCGCCATCAAGGGCTCCGGCGCCTGGCGTAGGAGCGACCGGCTTGAAACCTCGAATCTGCGCAACATCGCCGGGGCCACGATCTCGGTCGAACTCAATCATCATTCTCCGTCGCCGGGCCTCGCCCGCCTGATGGCTGCCGCCAGGGGAGTGCGGTGCTACGGTTGCGCGTCTCGAGCCCTCTCCTTGGTTGCTGCGGGCGCTACCGACGCCCATGTGGATGCGCGTCGCCGTCTGACTGCGGAAAGCTACCTCGCCGCCGCACGGTTGGTGATCGAGGCGGGGGGCTGGGTTGTCGGCCCCGATGGCGCGCCCCTGGCGGCGCCGGAAGGCTTGACCGACCGCGTCAGCCTGGTCGCGGCCTCGAGCCGGGAGCTGTGCAATGAAATCGCGGACGTTTTGGGTGCTGAACAACACTGATTTGACCAGCGTGACACCCGAGATGGCGCTGATCCTGGCCGCCGGATGGGGATCGAGACTTCGGCCGCAAGCCAAGGCACCGAAACCCCTGACCAGGGTGCTCGGATTGACCCTCGCCGAACGGGTCGTCTGCACATTGCTGGACACCGGCATCCGGCGGTTCCTCGTCACCCTCGGTCATGAGGCCGAAATGGTCAGGGGGCATTTTTTCGACATCGCCCGGCGGCGCGCCGTCACGATTGACTTCATCGAAGCCGGGGACTGGGAGCGTGGCAACGGAGCCAGTGCCCTGGCGGCCAAAGGTCGCACCGGCGAGGCGCCCTTCTTCCTGGTCATGATCGATCATCTTTTCGATCCCGGGATCGCGCGGGCTCTGGCCGACGATCCACCCGCATTAGGGGAAATGCGCCTCGCCGTGGACCGCGACAAGGATGCCATTTTCGATCTCGACGATGTCACTCGGGTCACTATCGACGACGGACGCATTCAGGCGATCGAGAAAAATCTTGGCTTTTGGGACGCTGCCGATACCGGGGTCATGCTTTGCACGCCCGGCCTGTTCGAGGGACTCGAGCGCGCGGCGGCAAGCAACAAGCATGGGCTTTCCGACGGGCTCAGGGAGCTGGCGGGCGAAGGCCGGGCGAGAACCGTCGATGTGACGGGAATGTCATGGCTCGACGTGGACACGCCCGAGGCCTTGCGTGAAGCCGAACGACGTCTGATGCGCGACCAGGGCCGCAAGGCCCGGGACGGGCCGGTGTCGCGCCACCTCAACCGGCCGGCTTCCCGGTGGTTGAGCCGTTATCTGGTGCGCACAACGGTGACGCCCAACCAAATCTCTCTGATCTCATGGATGCTGTCGTGCGGTGCCGCCGGATTGATGGCTGTGAGCGGCTATCCTGCTCTGGCCGCCGGTGGCGCGTTGGCTCAACTGGCCTCGGTCGTCGACGGTTGCGATGGCGAGATCGCCCGGCTGAAGCATTCGCAGAGCGAGTTTGGCGGTTGGTTCGACGCGGTCCTCGACCGCCATGCCGATGCCGTTCTCTTGTTCGGCCTGATGTGGCACGAATTTGCCGCGACCGGCACGAGCCTATCCGTCGTGCTGGGGTTCGCGGCGATTGTGGGGTCGTTCCTTAACAGCTATACGGCGGACAAGTATGACGGGTTGATGGCGCAAAGACTGCAAGGCGCCTCATACTTTCGGCTGGGCCGGGACGTGCGGGTGTTCGTCATCTTCCTCGGCGCGGTGTTGAATCAGCCCCTGTTCGCCCTGGGTGTCGTTGCCCTGGTGATGAATGTGGAGGTGGCTCGGCGAATCGTCGTTTGTGCCCGCGCGGACAACAAGTGAGGAACGCTGGGCGGAGCGCCTTGCACAAGCCGAGCGCGCGTCGCCGGTCGTCAGACCGCGCCGCCTGCTCGTCCCAGTCGCGGGCGCGGGCGCGGTGTCAAATGGCCGGCGCAGAAGCGGCCGCGCAGAAGGAACCCGCGACGTTTCACTATTGGAATGACGGCACGCAGGAGGCCTTCGACTTCTCGACCGTTCTGGTGATGCTGTTAGGGGGGCGCCGACGTCAACGAACTGCTGGAGGTGGCCACCGACATCCGCGCGGGCAGCAGCGCGGACTGGCACACCGCGTTCGCGCGACGGGCGATCGCGCGCGGGCGGTGGCCGAAGGCGCCCACGCCGAGCACCACGAGACGACCGCGAGCGAGGCCTCCACCGGGCCAAGCACATCAACTAGCTTGCTGAACTCCTCGACCGGGCGCCGAAACCACCGCGCGCGACCGTGCGGGTGCGCGCTTGAGGCTGGCTGAGCTGGGACTTGGCAACCTGCGCGCGGCCGGTGGCGGACACGTTTCCAACGTTGACGCCGCGGCTGGTGTGGAACTGGTTGGGGGCGTTGCTGGGGCGGTAGAGCGGCTGCGAATAAATCAACGCCGAGCGACCGCGCGGCGCCAGCATGTAGCCGACCATGAACGGCAACCAGAGCGAACCGGTGGAGGTTCGCCGTCGATAACACCGGTCGTAGCCGAATTCGGCGTAGCACGCTGAGGATGCTTGGTAACGCGGGGCGACCTCCTCGTGCAACGCCGTGGCCTTGTCGAATTCGGCGCGGCATATCGATTCGTCCTGAACCCCGGCGGCGATGCACGCCTCCACCGATTCGTAGGTGAGGACTTCTTCTTTCGATTCGCCGAAGAGGCTGAGGGTCAGGGCCAGTGCGCCCACCCCGAGCAGGGCCACTGTGATGATGGTCGAGCGTTTCATCGAACGCACTCCTTTCTCACGGGGTCATGCTGGCGGCATTCAGGATGCCGGCGCTGAGCGACGAGGCGCCGAGCCAGATGCCGGCGGCGATCTCGTTGTTCTCGATACGCTGCGATACCCGCGGCATCGGCAGCCGCACGAGGAGATAGACGAGGATCTGCACGATCAGCGCGACCACGCCCCAGATGATCATCTCAAGGATCGTGCGTGAACTGATCATGGCGCTCGCCAGCGGCAGAGCGAAACCGATCATGCTGCCCGAAAAGGCGACCGCGGCGGCGACCGAGTTCTCCTTGATCAGCTTGATCTCGTTGTGCCGAGTGACGTTGGTATAGACCGCGACGAATACGATCATCAGGATGAGGGAGACGACGAGGAACGCCAAGAACTCCGGCAACTCCGTCAAATATAGGTTGAGCTGCGCAACCATTCAAAACCCCTTTCCGGACTCTCGGCCGGTGTTTTTGGCGACGTTCGTTGGGCCGCCGGTTCCGACCTTTCCCGTCAAATGACTTTCACCGTGGAGAGGTCGAGGTCCACGCCGACCATGAGCTCCACGGTCCTTTCCCCTTCGTAGGCCTCGACCGTTATCAAGAGGTACTCGTTCTTTTTTCCCTCTTCCAGGTTGCGGCCGAACAGCATGACCTGCTGGACGACGTCGCTCGCCTCTCCGGTTTCGGCATCTTCGTAAACTTCCTCGGTGAACACCACCGGATCGGCGTGGCCCGGCGTGGTGTCGAACCAAATACGTTCATACTCCGTGCCGTCGTCGAACCGGTAGGTGGGCGCGCCCATCTTACCCCCCTTCGCGGTCCATTGCGCCCATTCCCCCTGGCTACCCGGATAGAAGCTTTTGTACGGCACATAAAGGGTGACTTCCTCGACATGCTGGTCGGCGACGCCGTTGACCGTGAGCACCTGGATCATCGTGTCGTCCTCGCCGTAATAGCGGTGCACGTACGCGTCGTCGCCGAGATCGACAAATCCCTGTGCGACGATCAGGATCGTTTCCTCCGGCAACTCGACATGCAGGTCGTCGGCGTGCATGCGCAACGGCAAAGTGTCGATATCGACCGCCGCGCCGATGCGCAAGCCCAACGGCATCGGCAATTCATCGTCCTCGCCGCGTTTGGAGAATTTGTTCCTGACGTCGCGCACACCGCTCTTGAAGAGCGATTTCATAGTGCCGCCGATCATGTCGAGCATCCTGGGTTTGGCGACGTGTTAGCGATGCGAGGCATGGCCTGCCCTGCCCTTAGCGCCGGCCAATCGATCTCGCCCGGCTCGATCCGCCGCGCCGCCAGGAAATAGACAATCGTTCCGGGATCGACCCGGTAACCCGACGGCGCGTTGAGGATGAGGTCGTCGCCCAAGGCGCTTTCGGCGACGCCAATCAAGGTCGCGTCGTGGTTTTCCTTCAACTTCGCGAACAGGGCGCCGTAACTCACCGCGTCGGCGTCCTGCGGCACCGTGAGACTAAATTGGGTCGGTCCTTCCAGGGTCGACAGCAATTGGCGCTGGACGCGGCTCGAACCGGGATCCTGGGCCGAGCGCACCATGAGCTCGATCGACAGCGACACGTTGCATTCGGCGAGCGGACAATGGGCCTTAAGGAGATTCGCGAAACTCTCGTGGTCGAAATAGGCGACGATATGGGCGTCGTGGTTGACCGCAGCGGCTCCCAAGGCGGCGGCGAGGGTCTCGCTGTCGTCATGGCCGAGGGCGATGATGTACCCGGCCGTGGCCACACCGGCGCGGGTCAGCACGTCCGGCGTGTTGAGCTCGGCGCCGCGGACGAAGCGCACCTGATCGGGCATCGGGTTGTCGATGTCCTGGGTCGTGCACAAGACTATTTCACGGTCCTTTTCGCCAATGTCGCCGCGGAGTTGATCGACCATCCGCTGGGTCTGGAAGCCATGCCAGCCGAGAATGACGATGTGAGCCGCCAGATTCTCGTAACTCGATTGTCCGCGCACGCCTTTCCTCCATCGGTCGGATACCTGTTGCACCGCTTTGGCGATGACCGTCGTAAACAGCGCGATGCCGCCGGGCATGACCCACAACACGGTGACCAGTCGTCCGGCCGAGGTTGCCGGCGAGTAGTCGCCATAACCCACGGTGGTGGCAGTGGTGAGGTAAAAGTACCAAAATATGCCGACCTCGGTTATTTCCTCGCTGCCGGCAAGGGCTATCACGCCCCAAGATATGGCGAAATGGCAGGCCGCGAGGACGAGGACCGCATCCCAACTCAGCCCGACGATCCTGGCGAAGATGCGTTTCGCGACTCGCGACAGAATGATGTGCATTCAAGTCAGCCAAGTCGATCGGCGCTTGTCCTTGCCAACCCGCTCGTGCATCTGGCTACAAGCTCCTGTCGATGCACAATTCCCGGCGCTTCGTTCCTGTCTCATCAAAAAACTCTTGGTTTCTATTTTACATGTTATATGTTACATGTAAAGGACCAAAGCGGCTGGCCTGATGGCAACGAAAAAGTCATCCTATTATCAGTCCCGCTACCGCGCGCGCTTGCGCGAGCGGGGCTTCGTCAAGTGCGAGATTTGGATTCCACCCCAATTCGTCAGGGTCCTCAAGGACTGTCAGGCGGCGCTCAGGGAGGGCGTTATTCCCTTCATTCCAAGAACCATTAGGAAGAGAACCATGAGCCAAGACGAAAACTGGACTACAGAGACCCTATGTGCGGCGTTGGCTCAATCGGAGCCTGCGTCGTCCGGCGATTTTATCGTCGAACTTGTGGAAGGTGCCGATCCGGGGATTCTCATCACCATGACGGAGTTCGGCGATCTGCCCCTCCTCATGAGCGTCAGCGGTGGGCAGATCCTGGTCGATACCCTGCTTTGGCCCGTGGATAACGTGGCGGACCCCGCCGAATTCAATGCCACGATCCTGAAGACCCACAAGCTCTTGGCGTTGTCGACCTTCGGTATCCGCACGGGGCCCGACGGAAAGGATTATTACGAACTGTTCGGCGCACTCAACGCGGGTTCGATTTTGCAATCGGTCATTTTCGAAATCGAAACACTGGCCGACAACGCGATGCAGGTCGCCGAGGCCTACCAATCGGACCTGAAGAAGGTCGCTTGAACATTTGCGCCGCAACACGCGCAACGAATCTGACGAAGGAGTAAGGCATTTGAATATTTGGGCAAAAGTCGCGACGGCCATCCGCGGCGGCGTCAACGAAGCCGGCGAGGCGATCGTCGACAGTCAGGCGCTGCGCATCCTCGACCAGGAAATCCGCGACGCCGATAACGGACTCATCCGCTCGAAGGAAGCTCTGACCGGAATCATCGCCAAGCGCAAGATCGCCGACAAGAAGGTCGAATCCCTAAAGGCCTCGATCAAGGAATATGAAGGCTACGCCATGCAGGCGCTCGACAAGGGCGACGAAACCCTGGCGACGGAGATCGCTGACAAGATCGCCGGGCTGGAAGCCGAACTCGCCGGCGAAGAAGGCCTCGCCAAGTCCTTCGCCAACAACGAGGCGCAACTTCGCCGCGCCGTCGGCCAAACCGAGGCCAACCTGAAACGGCTCAAGCAGCAGGTCGACACGGTCAAGGCGACGGAAACGGTCCAACGCGCCCAGGCCGCGGTCGCGGCACGCCACGCCGGTGCCGGTTCGAGCATGCAGGGCGCCCTCGACAGTTTGCAACGGCTGAAAACGAAACAGTCGGAACGCGCTGCGAGGTTCGAAGCCGCCAACGAACTCGCCCTTTCGACCGAAGAGGTCAGTCTCGACGACAAGCTCAAAGCCGCCGGGATCGTCGATGGTGGCGCGAAGGGCGGCGACGTGCTGGCGCGTCTCAGGGCACAACGCGGCGCCTGATCCGGCCGCGTCGCGCACCCGCCCGGCCGTCCCCGTTCACTCCGCATGCAGCGCGTTCCTGTAGCCGCGCGCCCGGATCTCGAACGGACGGCGCTCGACCACGCGTTCGAACGCGACGAAGCGGGCGGTGTGCGCTATTGGGACGAAAGCGTCTATTACCGCTTCACGCTGAGGCAGATCGAAGACGACATCGAACGCTGCGGCGACGCCATCGAGGGCATGTGCCACGAGCTGTTGGACCGGGCCGTGGCCGACGATACGATCTTTCGCCGGCTTCGCATTCCGGAGTCCTATTGGGACTATGTCGCCGATAGCTGGCGCGGCCGGGAGAAGGACCTGTACGGGCGCATGGACTTTTCCTACGACGGCACCGGCGACGCCAAGCTGCTTGAATACAATGCGGATACGCCGACGGCGCTCTACGAGTCCTCGGAATTCCAGTGGCTGTGGCTGGAACAGGCGGCGGCCCTGGACCTCATCCCCAAGGAATGCGATCAGTTCAACGAACTCTACGAGGACCTGCTCGGCGCGATTGCCAATCTCGGCGTCGAGGGACTGCTTCATTTCGCCTGCATCGAAGAGATCGAGGACGACAAGGGGACCATCGACTATCTCGAGGACTGTGCGCGGGATGCGGGTCTCGAGACGCGCTTCATCGCCATGAAGGATATCGGGGTCGACTTGCAGGGGCACTTCACCGACCTCGAAGACGAGGTCATTTCCTCGATGTTCAAGCTTTATCCCTGGGAATGGATAATGGGCGAGGATTTCGCACGCTACCTGCCGACGAGCGACGTTCATTTCCTCGAGCCGCCGTGGAAAGCGGTCCTCGCCAACAAGGGCCTGCTCCCCTTCTTGTGGGAAATGTTCGAGGGCCACCCCAACCTGCTGCCTTCCTATTTCGAGGGCGATCCGCGGGCGGCGGACCTGCCGCCCAATTTTGTCCGCAAGCCGTTGCTTTCGCGCCAGGGTTGGAACGTCGAGATCCATGGCGAAGACGACGTAGCGTTGCGCCGTGGCGGCCCCTATGGTGAGGAGGGCTACATCGTCCAGGCGTTTCACCCGCTGCCGGAATTCGACGGCATCTATCCTCTCGTCGGCTGTTGGATGGTGGCCGGCCGATCGGCGGGGTTGTGCATTCGCGAGGACCGAAACCTAGTGACGAGCCCGGATGCCCGTTTCGTTCCGCACGTGATATTGGATTGAGGGAATGACTTTGGCGACGCCCATCGCAACGCCGGCCTTCGTGATCGACCAAAAGACCCTGGAAGCGGACCTGGCGGCGGTTCGCGAGATCGCGGACCAAGCCTCGTGCAAATTGCTCTATTCCCCCAAGGCATGCGCGTTGTCCGACGTCCTGCAACCCGTGTCGCAAAATGTGGACGGTTTTGCTTGCAGTTCGCCCTACGAGCTCAAGCTGATCGAGCGCCTGTGTGGCGACGGGGGGCCCTTGCATTTGATTAGCCCCTTAGTCAAAGCGGAAACCTTGGAGGTATTCGGCGACCGCCTCGCGTCCGTGACCTTCAACTCGCTATCGCAGTGGGAGCGGCTGGGTAAGAAGGCCTCGTCCCGGACCCGCCAGGGGCTCCGCATCAATCCGCAACTTTCCTTCGTGCGCGACCAGCGCTACGACCCTTGCCGGCGCAATTCCAAGCTCGGCGTGCCGGTCCACGATCTGGCCGAGCTAGCCAGGTCCGACCCCGGCCGGCTCGAGGGCATCGGCGGCTTGCATTTTCATACCAATTGCGACGAGACCGACTTTGCCAGCCTGCTGGCGACCGCGCGCCACATCGAGGACGTGATCCCGCACGTGTTGGAGCGCATGGACTGGATCAACCTGGGCGGTGGCTACCTGTTCATCGAGGCGGACGACCTAGCCGATTTTTTTGACGCGGTCGCGATCTTCCGCCAACGCTTCGGCCTCGACGTCTTCATCGAACCGGGCGCGGCGCTGGTCCGCCGCGCGGGAACGATCGAGGCGACGGTGCACGACATCCTCGGAGGGGACGATCTCCAGATCGCGGTCTTGGACACGGCGGTCAACCACATGCCCGAGGTTTTCGAGTTTCAGTTCGAACCGGACATTTTGGGCCACGTGGCCGGCGGATTGCACGGCTATATACTTGCCGGATGTACCTGCATGGCGGGGGACGTTTTCGGCGAATACGCGTTCGACATGCCGCTTGCGGTCGGGTCGCGGTTGACGTTTCTCAATATGGGGGCCTACACGATTTCCAAGGCCCACCGCTTCAACGGCGTTGGCCTGCCGTCGATCTACCTGCGCCGGCGCGACGGGTCGCTGAAACTGGTCCGCGAGGATTCGTTCGAAGAGTTCGCCCAACTGTCTGGGATCGCCGACCGTGCAGTTGCGTGAACTGCGCGTCGCCATCCCGCTGGCGCCCGGTCACGCCGGTCTAATCGGGCACATGGAAAAGGCGCTGTCTCTCCGCGTCGCGGAGGGGGAGGTTCCGGTGCGCCTTGCCGTCACCGCCATCGAGGACGGCCAATACCAGTGCGAGATCGGCTGCCTAGTCGGCGCGCGTGACGTCGAGCGGTTAGGCGAGCGCACGATCTTCGCGTTCGAACGGCGGTCGGCCGAATCGGCTAGCGGTTTCAACGCAGTCTATCTAGTGCCGACGGGGATCGGCGCGGAGGTCGGCGGCCACGCCGGTGACGCGACCCCGGCGGCGCAGCTGTTCGCTACCTGCTGCGATCACCTCATCACCCACCCCAACGTCGTCAACGCCAGCGACATCAACGAGATTCCCGCGAACGCCTCCTACGTCGAAGGCAGCGTGATTTGCCGCCTGTTGATGGGAACCATAGGGCTCAGGCCGGTGCGCGCCAATCGCGTGCTCGTAGTGATTGATGCCCGTTCGGACGAGATGATCGAGAACCTCGCCCTCAACACCGTGGAGGCGGCGCGCGCCATTTATGGGCTCGAATGCGCTGGGATCTATAGACTCGACCCACCTTTGGAGTTGGAAGCCAGCTATACCGCGTCGGGCCGGGCCGCCGGGTCGGGCCGTGGCATCGGCCGACTGTTCGAGCTGCTGCGCGAGACGCGAGACAGTTACGACGCGATCGCGATTTCATCGCTGATTGACGTGCCGGAGGGCTATCACGACCGCTATTTCGACAGCAACGGCGACATGATCAATCCGTGGGGCGGCGTCGAGGCGATGTTGACCCACGCTGTCGCGCACGTCTTCGACGTGCCGTCCGCTCACGCGCCGATGATGGAGTCGCGCGACATCCTGTTCGCGGATCCCGGCCGGGTCGATCCCCGCATGGCCGCGGAAGCGATCTCGTCGTCGTTCCTGCAATGCGTACTCAAAGGACTTAAGCAAAGCCCACGCATCGTCGTCGACCCGGTCGAGATGCGGGTCGCCGACGTGCTAACCGCAGAGAACGTCTCGTGCCTGATCCTACCGGATGGCTGCATCGGGCTACCGACGCTGGCCGCCCTGGAACAAGGCATCCCGGTCATCGCCATCCGCGAGGGGCGCGGCGTCATGCGCAACGATCTGACGATATTGCCGTGGCAACCCCACCAGCTATTCGTCGTCGAAAACTACTGGGAAGCGGCCGGCGTCCTCAGCGCGCTCCGCGCCGGTATTGCGCCCAACTCGGTCCGCCGTCCGTTCGGCATAATGCAAGCCAAGACCTGGCGCGAGACCGACGCCACCAGATCAAACGAAAGCAATCGCGGGCAACGTGCCGATTACGCGGACTTTCGAAAATAACCACAGGGGCTTTCCAACTGAGCGGCTGTCGCAGATGCGTGTTTGGTTGATCTCGCCCCTTTCATGCGCGGCACGTCCAGTATCTAGTGCTGGGTTTTATCCGGACGATCCCGCGTGTACGGAAACCCCTGGATATCCGAACAGATCGCCAGTGCCTCCTTCTGGTTCATCTCCGGACGTGACGTAAAGCCTGCGAGAGCGTCTGTTTTCGGCCGCTAAACATACGTTCGCTCTCGAAAACGTTCGTTTGCTGAACCCACCAGTTCCGTCATCGAGCAGCATGCGATCGGTGCCAGGCTTGCCCGCGCTGTGGAAATCGACTTTCTCAACGCAGATTTCGACCTCGGCAGAGTCGATATCAGGGAGCGAGACCACGATCCCGACGTCGTAGCCGTTGAGAGCTGAACCAACGCCGACGACCGAGAAAGGACAAGAATATGTTTCGCTTGTGGATCGCCTTAGGCGCGGTCTTGCTCCTTTTGATCTGGAACCTATTCATAAAAACGGTGATGGTGCTTGTACTCGTGCTCGTCATCGGCGGCGGCATCTGGGTCTGGTGGGAAGTCCGGCGGCTCAGAAAGGCGATGCGAACGCCGCCCGACGGGTGAGCATGATCCGCGCCACTTGGTGCGCCGGCATGTCGTGCCCCTGCTTGATGTCGACGCCTTCGGATGCACAGAGGGTGTATTTGACGGTGTGGCCGTTCGCGTATGTAAAACCGGTAGTGCCCACACCTCAGGATTAGCCCGTCAGCTCACACCTTCGATTCGAGAGAAGGCGCTGGGACCGGCGCCACCCTCGCGTTGCCCAGAGTCTCAACAGCTCGGCGGCGCCGCATCAAGCCCGGGGCCGCTACACGTCACTTGTCGCGCTACTGCCGATTTCAAACGGTAGCTGATGTCATCTCGAGCGACGTCCGGATAGGGTCAGGACCAGACGAACGGCTGGATCGAAAGGATGGTCTGCTCCCTCGGGTGGAGCAGACGAAATCGGGGCAAGGCCGACGTTACGCCCGATGGTCGGCTTTCAGGGGTAGAGCGGTCCTTGCCTATCCGGTTAACACCCATGACCGCTACATGTAGGGTGCCGCCACTCTCCCGAGTAAAGCTCGGCATAGGTTGGAGCAGAGGTGTCGCCCGCGATGCCGAGCAATGAGCGGAAGGCGTTGAACGGGTAGAACCGCCTGTTGAAGCGGAAGGTGAACTCGTTGAGGTAGGCTTGTAGGTGCTGGTGGCTAACGCCGTGGTGGATACCGATCAGCCACGTCTTCAGGTTGGCGAAAACCAGATGGATGATCGGCAGGTATTGCTCGGCAACCTCTGGATCACCACACTCGGCAACAGCGAAGTGCTCATAGCCGCGCTTACCGAGGCCAGCATAGCCGCTCCAATCGTCAGTAACGATCAGCGATCGCGGCGCGACGGTGCTCTCGACGAACCCACAGAGCGACTCGGCGCTACGGTCGAGCACGACGGCGAGCCGAACGCGTCCGGCATAGCGTCCGTCTTTCCGGTTGTCGAGCTTGGTGCCCGGCTTTCGATGACGCACCTCGATGGCACAGGAGACGGGAACCTTGTGGTGAACACCACGGCCTTCCCCACGCGTTCGCCCGCCAACCCAGGTTTCGTCCACCTCAACATGGTTCTTGGGCTGTCCACCGATCCTGTCTTGGTTGGGCCGCACCATGCCCGAGCGGAGCTTGTGGAGAATTTGAAAGGCCGTCTCGTAGCGCGAAAGACCAAGTTGCCGCTGAAACTGCACGGCGGACATGCCGGGCGTCTGACTGGCGACCAGATAAGCGGCCCAGAACCAGACGTTCAGCGGAGTGTGGCTACGCTCCATCACTGTTCCCACCGTCAGCCCGGTGTTCTGGCGGCACTTGCGGCAGCGCAGGACGCCAGGGCGGTTTTCAAAGTGGAACGGCTCTCCCGCCGTGCCGCAGTGCGGGCAGGCAAAGCCGTCTCCCCAGCGGGCTTTCTCCAGGTAGGCGGCGCAGGCCGCATCATCGGGGAAAAGTCGCTGGAACTCGGGTAGCGAATGCGGGAATGGGAGATCGGCGCGGTCGAGAACATCCATGGCGCGCTCCCCTATATCCGGGTTGCACCCATTCTAGCCCTAGTGGGTGTGGGTGTAAACCGGATAGCCAAGGAGCGGTCGCACCGGCGACCTAATCCGAACTTCGCCTCTTAGCCACAGCCGGACATTAGACAGAAGCGCGGTTCTAAAGGCCGCCGATGTTCCGCCGTTTCGCTGGAGGGTATATGCCCAACAAGATTTGCCGGATAGTGGCCTGGCTGAAACCGTGTAATCTCCGCGTTGGCTCGCCCTCAACAAGCTTGGCAGCCATCTCGTCATAGCTCGGACGGCGTCGCGCGAACGAGCGGAGGTTGGCGGCTGTCTGGATCGTCCAGAATACAAAACGAATGTCGTGAAGAAGGAAATTGCGCCTAGCTATCGCCGCCTCAGCGCTCGAGCCGAGCAGTGGTAGCTCGGTGCCCTCGATACGGCGGTAGGCATTGTGCTTGAGATCGTAGGTACAGGTCATGCTCAAGCCCGCCGCGGCATCGTGCCGCACTAGCAAGAACACGCCCTCGGTGGGGTGGAAGGAGACGGGGAACTGGCCGGAAGCCGGGCAGCCCTCGCCCCGCGGGGTCACTCGCCTGATGCGACGCTTCGCGCCGGTAGCGGAGCATAGGCCCGGCTGTGGCCTGCGACAGGGCTGCGGCGCCGGAGCCATTGGTGAACGCGCTTGACGCTCTCGACGCTTCCGTTGATGCTATTGCCCCACTCATCGACGTATCGGCGGCCGCCGCTTGATGTACCCTGGATCCGGCCGCTGCCGAGGCGATGAGTCAGAGTGGTTAGAGGCTTTTGCGGCGCCGGCCAGCGCTACAGCGCGGTCGGGAGTCAATGATATGTGGCGCGCAGCGAAAAGACGTGCCCTGCGCAACAATCAAAGGGAGAGATCAAATGTGTAGTTCCCGAATTTTCCGAATGGGGCGCATCGCTTTGGTGCCGATCCTCTTGGTTGCCCTAACGCTGGGTTTTGCCTGGCCGATGGGAACGGCGGCAGCCCAGACCGAACTGAGGGTCGCGGTCGGCACCTTCACCGGCGAAAAAATCGATCCCATCGACGGCGGCTTCGCCATGCACCAGTATCAGGCGCCGTTGTACGACCATCTGGTGACGATGAGCCGCGACCGCAAACCGATCCCGGGCATCGCAGAGAGCTGGACGGTGTCCGCCGATGGCAAGGCCTACACCTTCAACATCCGTAAAGGGATGAAGTGGCACAACGGCGATGATGTGACCGCCGAAGATGTTGCCAACCACTTCACCAAGCGGATGGAGAGGGGAACGGGCTCCTTCGGCGGTCACTTCGTGAATAACATCGCATCGACCGAGGTCGTCGGTCCGTACAAGATCATCTTTCATCTGAACAGTCCGTGGCCCGACTTCATCGAAGCCCTGGGCCCCGGCGATACGGTGGTGGCGGCGATCACGCCGAAGAAGTACACCGACGAAGTGGGCGACGAGGGGTTCCGCAAGAACCCGATCGGCAGCGGCCCATGGAAGTTGATCGAGCACAAGACGGGCTCCTACTTCCTCTATGAGGCGGTGAGCGGCCATCCCTATCGGCCAACGCCCGGATTCGACCGCTTGCGGGTGATACTGGTGCCCGAAGAGAGCACCCGCGTCGCCATGCTCAAGCGCGGCGAAGTGGATCTCGCGGACATCGGCTTCGACTCGGCCAAGGAGATCTTAGCCAGCGGCAACCAGGTGCTGGACGTGCCGAACTCGATCGTGGTGTTCGTGAGCTTCCTCGGCACCTGGGAGGAGCGCGCCAAGACGCTCAACCGCGCTACAGCTATCAGGAACGTCCGCAAGGCCCTCGCCACGGCGATCGACCGCGAAGAACTGCTTGAGTTCATGGCCCTTGGCAAGGGCCGGCTAACCCCCGTATTTCCGGCGTTCCCGGAGGGTTTCGGCTGGGATGAAGCGTGGGCAAGAAACAACCAGACACCCCATGATCCCAAGGAAGCCAAGCGCCTGCTCGCCGAGGCGGGCTATCCGGACGGATTCAAAATAAGGTTCTACACGTTACCGCTCGCCGGGGCCCAGTGGTTGCCCAAGATGGCGCAGGTCCTAGCCGACTATTGGAAGAAGATCGGCGTCGAAACAGAACTCGTCTCGACCGAGTGGGGGGCGTTCGGACCGGTTGCCTACGGCCGCCCGGACGAGGCGGTGGGCGCGGCGTACACATTCCGTGTCCCGCGGTCTTCGTTCCCGGTCGGCCAAATGAGGAACTTCGTGTCGGCCAATGGCAAAAAGTTAGTCGCCAATGTGCCGTGGGACGATAAGTACGCCGCCGTGGCGCAGCAAACAGACATGGTGAAGCGGGAGAAGATGTTCCAGGACCTCATGTACAGTCTGAAGGATACCTACACGCTAATCCCGGTGATGTATGTCAACGCGCTGTTCGGCGCCAGCAAGAACGTCACCAATTGGGTGCCCTACAGCGGCTGGCCGAGCGCCGGCCTGTCCTACGAGTATTTTAAGCCGGCCCGCTGAGAGCGGCTTTTATTCGCCGTAGGAGTACACGGCTTAAGGACCGCCCCGTTGCCGAAGCCGGCCACCGGCACCGGCCAAGCGCAGCGTGGCGGCCTTTGCCGCCGGCTCATCGGCAACGTGTCGCGCTTTATCCACTCCCGCTGCTCATAGCTCGGCCGCGCTTGGGAGGGCTCCGCGGGATTTCAGGATAAGCTCCCGGAGGAAACGGCGCTCCTTCACGGCTTCCTTCGTATAGTGCCCGTGCCGATACATACCGTTGCGCTCGCCTTTCGGTCCACCACCGCGCGCGCCGGGAAGGCGGCAAACGGCCCAGCTCTTCCGCGGCGGCGGCGCGACGTTGTCAAGCTCTGCCGAATGATCGGCCTTGGGCTGATTACGGTGCGCGGCGGCGGTGCCGGGCCGGCGCGAGTGGAGGTATACCTCGACCCGGCACCCTATCGGCCGCCGCCGAACAAGCGCCGGAGGGCGCGCCTGGTGGGCGAGTTCGAGCGCCGGGTGGGCGATCCCAACCGCGGCGGCACGAACCGGCGGGCGATCATGACCGCTTATCGCCAGGACGCTCTGCGCCGCGCAGTCGCGCTCGACGAGGGGCCGGCGCGGGTGGCCGGCGGTGAGGGCGGCGACCGGCGTCGGGCGCGCGCCGCGCGTCCTGCAGCGCGACGTCTACGGCTGGTTCGAGCGGGTCTCATACGGCACCTACGCTTTGACGCCCGCCGGGGTTCGTGCGCTCGATGAATACGCGGCGGCGCTCCCCGAGCTGGCGAACACGGGTGTCATCAAGCGGCTCTGACAAGTCGAGGCCGCTGATCTCGGTGCCGAGTGCCGGCCTTTTGCCGGCATGGGAAAGCTCGGGGGCGCATTTTGCGCGCCGCAGAAGGTGCAGCGTTACTCCTCGCTAACCTCCCGAGGTGGTGTGAATCGGCGGCCGGTGTCGCGACCGCCGATTCAAGCGATACTTACTTTTTGCCGAAAATCCTCCTGATATTCTCCTGGAAGTACTCCTCCGACACGACCTCGGCCGGCATGGCGTTGGGTACGAGCTTGGCGCCCTTGAGCTTGGCGTAGCCACCGCCGATCAATTCCGGCTTGGCGGGGACTCTTCCTGAGTCGCCGAGGATTTTCTGCGCCGAGTCCGACATCATGTAGTCGATGAACAGTTTGCCCGCATTGGGGTGCGGCGCGTTGGCCGACAGGCTGGTAACCAGGCCCAAGACCGTCATCCATTCCGGCACTCCCCAATCGACGGGAGCCCCGTCGATCTTCACCGGCTCGGTGAATTGGGGATAGGCGGCGATGTGAATGGCGATCTCGCCCGACATGAGCATCTCGCGCACCTGCATGTAGCGCCCATATTTGGGCTTCTGGGCGGCGAGCTTATTCATGTAGTCGAGCCACTTCTCTTCGCCGAGCTCTTGACGCATCGTGACGACCCAGCTGCGGGAACCGCCGCCCCCCAATGGATCCAGCATGCCCATCCTGCCCTTCCACTTCGGATCGAGCAGGTCGTTCCAGGTCTTGGGCTCCTCGCCGGGCTTCACCAGGTTGGTGTTCCAGGCGAAGCTCGTGTTGTTCATGGCGTACGGATTGTTGTAGCCGTTGGCGTCCCTGAGCGCGGGCGGATAGTCCGCCTGCCCCGGCGAAACGTACGCTGCCAGCAGGCCCTGCTCCACCCAGCGCGGCGTGGTCACGACGGTCGACAGCATCACGTCGACGACGTGTCGGCCGGTCTTCGATTCGGTCTCGAAGCGCTGGACGTACTGCCGGGCGTCGCCGCGGTAGAAATCGACGTCGATCCCCGGATACTTGCTCTGGAAATCGCCCTTCAGAGTCTGCAGCAGCTCGATCGGCTGGCCGGAATAGTAGACGAGCTTGCCCTCTTTCTTGGCGGCTTCGTAGGTAGCCTGCGCGTCCACCGCCGGTGACGCCACGGCCATGGCGCCGGCGGCTATAACTCCCACCAGCAGCGAGGTCAGGCGCTGAAAATCTATTGTCATGACTTCCTCCCTTGCCTGTTCGAAAGTTGGGTCTGTTCGGCCTGCGTGGCCGGGTTACGTATTCAACAGCTGCTGTACTAAATCCGATCTGACCGACGCTTGTCAGGATACCGTGCCGACTCGCCCTGACTACCGAGCGCAGCGTTGTCGCCTAGCGCGCCCATCATTTGCCCGCGCCGGCGGCCTCAGCCCCGGCCGAGGGGTCAGGCGCGCGCGGCGGCCTCACCGCTGGGGCGCGAGCCCTGCCAGGCGCTGACCGCGTCCTCGACCGCCGTGCCCTTGAAGAAATGCGGATTGAGCCCGCTGTGCAGTTCGGCCGCGTTTGTGAACGCGAAGTCGCGGAAGTCCTCGGGCGCTATCAGCTCGCGCTCGACCAGCTCATAGGCCTCGACCAGGACCTTTGTCGCGTCGGGTACGTCCCAGTGGCCGATGTCCGAACTCAGGATCGGCTTGAGACGCGCACCGAACCGGTTGAGGCGCGTATCGAAGGCGAGGGCGTTCATCGGATCGTCGGCCTCGCAGCCGAAGTAGAAATTGGGCACGAAGAGGTCGTGGATGTCCTCGGCCCGGGCGATTCCGCAGGCAGCCCATTCGTCGAGCGTTTCGGCCGTCTCGGGATGGCTTTCGAGGTAGACCCCGTCGCGCAACCGCAGGATGTCGAGCTTTGAGCGCGCGCGCTCGTCGCCGTAGCGTTCGACCAGTTCGGCGAACAGAGCGCGGTCGATCCTTGCGGGGTCGAGGTTCCTCTCCAGTGCCATGCGGCTGCGCTTCTCCCAGTGCCCGACGAGATCGTTGTACAGGCCGCACGCCCACCCCACCCCGCATTCGAGGAAGGCGAACTTGAGCGTCGGGAAGCGGCGCGTCACCCCGCCGAAGAACAGCGCCTTGGCAAACGCCGCCGCCGAATCCGAGAAATGGCCGATGTGATTGTAGTTGAAGCTCGAGATCGACCTGCGGTGGGCCCAGCGGGCGGCGAATCCATGGTCGGTAGCGGCGAGCTTGAGATCGACGATCCTTTGCCACACCGGGTCGTAGTCGTAGGCGCTGTCGAGCGCCAGGGGATCGATCCAGGTCGCGAGGTGGTTGAGTGGAACTTTCGGCGCGGCGGCGAGCGCCGCCGGAATCGGGCGGCGCACCGTGCCGACGATCATTATCGCCCGCATGCCGAGCTCGCCGACCGCGAAATCGAGCTCGGCGATCGCCTCCTCGGGTGTGTTCATGGGAATGAGCGCCGCCGGCGCGAGGCGCGCGCCGTGCGGCGCGAACAGCTCGGCATTCATCATATTGTAGGCACGAATCGCCGCCAGCCGCATGTCGGTTTCGGCAAAGAGCGCCATTCCCAAACCCTCGGTCGGATAGAGGAACGCGTAGTCGATGCCGTAGATGTCGAGGCGCTCGCGCTGCAGCGCCGGCAGCATGACGGCGGCGCGGTCATGGGTGGCGGCCGTCGGGACGGCCCAGAACGAAGGCCGGCTCGCGCGCTGATGGACCCGCTCCTCGGGCGTCATCCGGTACCAGCGGTGGTTCGATCCGTCCTTCCGGCTCACCGTATCGACGTAGCGCTGCACCATCTCGGGGCCGGCCACGTCCTTGAGGAAATCGAGCAGCACCGGGCCGATTTCGACCAGGTGGCCGTCGCCGTCGATCACCGGATGGTCGAGCCCGGCCCGAATGGCGGCCGAGTCGCGCTCATTGGCGTGAGTCACGCTCTCCATCCCTGGTGCCCGTTAATCCGAGATTCCCTGAATGACCATTTGCATCACCGGTAGCGTAGCAAATATGGCGTTGAATGCGAACCCGGTCCTGATTCGGCAGTCTGCATAGCGATTCGCCCCTTCGTCGAGCCGATTTGGCGATCAAGAGCCCGGCCAGTCACCTTTTAGCCGAGGTTACCCATTTGTACACCGAGTTGATCGTGACTCGGAACCGCTCGCATTGCAACTGGCTTGCGTCCTGCGGCCGCCTGTAATCCGATTCCATCGGATGGAGGGACAATTGGCGGGGGTGGCGGGGCAAACGGACTCTTCTGCTGCATACCAGATGCACCGATCCTGTCGTCTGCGTGGATGAGCGGGATGCCGTCGGTCATGCCGGAGTGCGCGTCGGTCTGAGCCGGTCGATGCGGCGCAGGATGTCGGCGAAGAGGTCTCTCGGGATGGCGACCTCGGCCATCTGGAAGATGACGTAGCGGCCGTGGCGGACGATCTTCGCGCCGATCTTGATCAGCTTCTCCCGCAGCGTCGTCAGCGACCACTGCTCCACGGAATCGGGCAACGCCAGGGTGCGCATGAAGTTGCCGAGGTTATAGGCCAGTGCATGCAGCTGGAGCCGGACGGCATTGTGGTCGAACTTGCGGCAGGACAAGCGTCCACTTGATGGCGTTCTTGCCTTCCTTGATCCATTGCTCGGCGGTGCCGCGCTGATTGTAGAACGCAACCACCCGCTCGGCAGGACGGCTCAGGTTGGTGACGATGAAGCCGACGCGGGGGTACAGTTCGCCGGGATGCCATTCGACCTTGGCAACCACACGACGTTTCTTGTTCCACGAACCGGCCTGATAGCTGAAGTTGGTGTAGTAGCGGCGAACATGGTTGGGCGGCCGACCAACGGGCCGGGTCAACAGGTGGGCGATGCTTT
Organism: Alphaproteobacteria bacterium; assembly: GCA_965261735.1. Lineage (GTDB taxonomy): Bacteria > Pseudomonadota > Alphaproteobacteria > SHVV01 > SHVV01. The sequence continues at coordinate 460,465 of OZ253470.1, read as the reverse complement.
CCTGGAGAACCGTGTCGGCCGGAAGGCGGATCGCATACAGAAAGCCCTCGGCTTCGAGGTATTCGTAAATGTCCGGCGAGGCAAACGCCGCGTCACCGCGAAAATAGAGCCGAACCTTCGTGGCCTTGTAGCGTTCTACCACCGGCTCCAGAACGTCGCGCCATCCATCGGCACTGTGAACGTTGCCGGGACGTAGGCGACATCGCTCCAGGTCGCCAAACTGATTGAACAGGAACAGGGGATGATAACAGGTGCAGCCAAAGTGACCGTTGTAGGCCGTGCCCTCCTGGTCACCGTAGGTCGGGCTGACGCTGGAATCCATATCGAGAATGATCTTGACCGGCGGCCGGCGGTCGTGAACCCGGTCGATCCAAAGCCCGGACAGGTCGGCAAGGGAGGTGAGGTTCTCGTCCTTGGACAGCAACTCGGTCTCCAAGCGGCTCATCTGGCTGGTCGATGCGCCGCCGCGCTCGACGGCCTTTCCGCCGACGATCCACCGCATCGCAGGATCGCGCCCCAACCGGTCGGCGTCGTTCACGTCCTCATATCCGGCGAGACGTCCATAGACGGACTGACGCAGCAGTCCGACAACGTCGTGCCAGCCGTTCTTGCCCGTCCGGCTGTCAGCCAGGACATTGCTCGCCAGGGCGGTGAGGCCAAGGATATCATCGAGTTCCCGATAGGCGAGCAGACCGGCGTCCGACGTGACCCGTGAACCGTGGAACTCCAGCTTCAGGCGACGGTCTAAACAAGGCCGCAGAGGCCGCCGATCCGATTCACCCTCCGGGTTCCGCATGCGATCCACCCTCTATCTAGCCTAAACCTATGATTCTTATAACAAAATCAAGTGGAAACGGCATCAAATAGATGAGCTACCTGGGAAATGCGGGCTAACACGAGTTGGCCTATTCGTCTTGTGAGTGCTTACCGGGTCCCGTTGATTCTCAGCCTATTTGTGGGAACTAATGGGGGTTCCTAAAAATTTGTTTAGATATTTATTGTTTAATATCAATTGATTGTAGAAGTTGAGTGGCGGTGGACGCAGTCTGCTGCGAACCTGTCTCTGCGCCAATTCCCTGTTAAACAGGGAAAATACAGGGAATTATTGCAGATTCGACCTTAAATCGGCGGGAGTGGGCCGTCTAAGGCGTTGATATCATAGGGAATAGAGACCTAATTCCCTACGCCACGGAACAGGGAATTATTATTGGCCTAACAGGGAATTTTCCAGCACGAAGAACCTACTTTGGTGACGGACCCTGGGATAAGACGGCGTGTCAGGAGTTGGGGTACGAGTTCATCGTGATTGGAAGCGGGGTTGAGAATCCAACGCGGTATGCTGATTTCAGAGACGCTGAAAGAATTCAGGCAGAACTGAGATTGAATACCACGGAACTGAGGACGCCTATTGACTGACATGCACATCAAGCCGATTCACAGAGCCTCATGCCACTGCGGCGGCGGCAGCGCCATGGGGATCGTTGCGTTGGCCGGCGGCACCGCTACGGGCGTCATGGCCATCAGCGGCGGAAGCAGCAGAAGCGCGATACCGATCTAGTTCGGCACATCCAGCAGCGTCAGATGCACCGAGTTAGCTGTGCCTCCCCCCTCGCCACCCGGCGGGAGTCCGGGCGGTGAGGGGTTCAACGCAAGTGCTCGTCGTCGCGGATAGGATCCAGGAACCATCGTTGCCGTTGACCTACGGCAATCACACACTAACGAACAAACCTGACCACTCAAATCGGAGGCGGTCATCTGTTCGCTCATAGAGATTTCGGCAAATTGGTCACCAGCCAGGTGCCGAAGAATTGTTCAAGAGAGAAACGATGGCAGAATTTAGGATAAATTCTGATCGCTTCGATTGGTTAATAAGACGCATCGAGAAGGGCGACTACATCGACGGTGAGAACCTTGCGGACGCCCTCCGAAACAAGGACAATCTCCCCTTTCCGAAAATCTTCTTGGACTACTTATGCCGATTCCTCGCCGGGGAAGTCAGGAGACGGAGAGGTCGGCCGAAAGTCCCCAACTCAAAAAGTCAACACCTCGGAGAGACCCACCGGCGCTACCTGGGGCACATCACGAAACGAATACAGTCGGGCGATTTTATCAGCGGCCCGGAGCTGGCCGACGTCTTGCGACGTGAAGACGCAGGCGAGATCCCGAATGTTCTTCTGGACTACCTCTGTAAGTTCCTCGCCGGGAATATCAAGCCGCCCCTGGGTCGACAGCCACTGCCGCCAATCGACAAGCGTCAGCGCGATATGATCGTCAATGGTCTGTACAGGCGCTACACGGAGAACCTCATCAAGAGGAAAGCCCGTGAAGGTCATGCCGCCGGCTGGACCCACCTGCGCTATCCGCCGGCAGAGCTCGCTGCTCGTATCGGTGCGAGATACTATTACTATGGCGAGGACTCCTGGCGCTCGGTCCAAACCCTCTCGTCCGCATATCGGAAAAGACGCCAATTATTTTGAATGAAACCAGCCAAGGATCACGCCACCTTGGGTCTCCAGTCAACGGAGACAGGGAGGTGACCGGTGATCCGGTACGACGCGCCAAGGCAAAGAGCCGAGTTCCAATCGACCATCCCTGACGCCGGCGTTCCGGCAGCGTCATGCAACGCCGTTCCCGACGATTTCGGCGACACCCGGAGTTCATCCGATGTCTGAGCGCATTCGCGACCTAAAGGTCGAGCGTATAGCGGTCTCCACCCTGAAGCCGTATGCGGGTAACGCCCGTACGCATACGAAGGAGCAGATCCGGCAGATTGCTCAGTCGATCCAGATCTTTGGCTGGACGAACCCAGTACTCATCGACGAGAGCCGGCGGGTCGTGGCGGGCCACGGGCGTCTGGAAGCGGCGAAGCTGCTCGGGCTGGAGGAGATTCCGGCGATCCGGCTGGGCGACCTCACCGAAGCACAGGTTCGTGCCTACATCATTGCCGACAACCGCCTGGCCGAGCTGGCCGGCTGGGACGAGGAGCTTCTCTCGATCGAGCTCAAAGCGCTCACCGCGATCGAGCTCGACTTCGATATCGAGGTTACCGGTTTCAACACGGCTGAGATCGACGGGCTCATCATCGGCCCCGTGGAGGCGGATGACGACGCAGACCTTATGCCGGAGATCGAAGCCGATGCACCGCCGCTGACCGCTCCGGGCGATCTCTGGCAACTCGGCAAGCATCGGCTCCTGTGTGGGGATGCAAGGGACCCGCGTTCCTTCGAGACGCTGCTCGACGGCGAATTGGCCCAAATGGTGTTCACGGACCCACCCTACAACGTCCCGATCGACGGCAATGTCTGCGGACTTGGGCGTGTGCGACACAAGGAGTTCGCCATGGCATCGGGCGAGATGTCCGAGGCCGAATTCTCAAACTTCCTCGAAACCGTCCTGCAGCACCTGTACACGCACAGCCGCGACGGCGCCATCCATTACATCTGCATGGACTGGCGCCATATCCGCGAGCTGTTGACGGTGGGGCGTGGCGTCTACACCGAGCTGAAGAACATTTGCGTCTGGAACAAGACGAACGGCGGGATGGGCGCCCTCTATCGGTCCAAGCACGAGTTCATCCCGGTATTCAAGGCCGGGACCGGGCCGCACATCAACAACATCGACCTCGGCGCCTACGGGCGCAACCGCACGAACGTCTGGGACTATGCCGGGGTCAACGTATTCGGCAACGATCGGGACGCTCAACTGGCAATGCACCCGACGGTCAAACCGGTCGCCATGGTCGAGGACGCCGTTCTCGATTGCTCGCGCCGCGGCGGGATCGTGCTCGACCCCTTTGCGGGATCGGGTACTACCATCATCGCCGCCGAACGCGCGGGGCGCCGCGGTTACGGCGTTGAGGTCGACCCCGGATACATCGACACCGCACTGAGACGATACCGCACGTTCACGGAGGACGATCCCGTGCACCTGAATAGCGGTAGAACGCTGACCGATCTCGAATAGGAGGTTCACATGGGACGTGACCAAGATGTCGGCTATGGCAAGCCACCCAGGCACTCGCTGTTCAAGAAGGGGCAATCCGGCAATCCAAGGGGCCGGCCCAGGGGAAGCCGCAACTTCTCGACGGATCTGAAAAACGCTGGAGGAACCGATCCGCGTCACCCATCACGGCAAGGCCAAAACCGTATCGACCCAGCATGCAGCCCTGATGCGGCTGCGCGAGAAGGCGCTCGGCGGGGAGGTGCGTGCGCTCGATAGTTTGATCGGACTCGCCCGGCTCTACAACGACGACGAAGAGATGGCCGAAGCGGCCACCAGGCTGGACGCGGCCGACACCGAGATCGTGAAGGCGCACGACGAGAAGGTGTTGCGGCAGGCCGGAGTGGTGCAGAAGCCACACGGCGCACGGAAGCGTCGGGAGAACCATCAAGAGAATGGCGAAGCCAGCCGTAAACCTGCAGGAGAGGACGGTGACGGCGGTGAGCTACATTGAACTCGATGCCATCCTGCGCTCGGACCTGTCCCTGTTCGTACGCAAGGTGTTTGCCACGGTGTCGCCCAACGACGCCTTCACCCGGCTGCTGTGGCTGCACTTCTATACTCGGCAGACCATGCCGGTCCTGATGGAAGGTCTGGAGAGCGCCTTCGACCGGTTCGGCGGGGTTCCGGAGGAGCTGCTGTTCGACCAGATGCGCGCCGTGGTGCTGTCCGACGACCGCGGGGCCGGCGGCGGCCTGGTGCTGAACGAGGAGTTTCTGCGGTTCGCCGCGCACTGGGGGTTCATGCCGCGCTCGTGCCGACCCTATCGGGCCCAGACCAAGGGCAAAGTGGAGCGCCCGATCCGCTACATCCGCGAGAGCTTCTTCTACGGCCGCTCGTTTGCGAATGACAACGATCTCAACGAGCAGGCCGTGCGCTGGCTGGAGGGCACAGCCAACGTCCGCCGGCATGCCACGACCGGGGAGCGTCCTGTCGACCGCTTCGAGCGCGACGAGCGAGCGGTGCTTCTCCCCTTGGCGAACCATCCCTATCGACGTCTCGGCGTCCGGCATGCTCCGGAGCCCGCGCCGCGGCGACTGCCGGCAACCGTGAAGGTCGAGCAGCGACCGCTTAGTGTCTATGCGGAGGCGCTGCAATGAACGCTCCGGCGCCGGCCCGGCGCGACCGGCTGCGGGCAATGCTGGCGGACCTCAAGATGCCGGGCGCGCTGGAGGCCGTCGACGGCATCCTCTCGGACGCCGACGGCGGCACGATCTCGGCGGCCGAGGCCATCGAGCAGTTGCTGAACGCCCAGATCGTGCTGCGCAACAACCGCCGTCTCCAGACCGCCATGCGCTCTTCGCGGCTGCCGGCTGTGAAGACGCTCGATCAGTTCGACTTCGCCTTCCAGCCCAGCATCAAGCGCGAGCAGATCGAGAGCTTGCACGAGCTCGGCTTCCTGGACCGCGGCGAGAACGTGATCCTGCTCGGCCCACCAGGCGTCGGGAAAACGCACTTGGCGATCAGCCTCGCGATCGCGGCGGCCGAGGCCGGCCGGCGCGTCTACTACGGCACGCTCGCGGCGCTGATCGAGTCCCTCACCGAGGCCAAGGCCGCCGGCAATCTGACCCGGCGGCTGCGCGTGCTCACCCATCCGGCCCTGCTGGTGGTCGACGAGATCGGCTACCTGCCGGTCAACCAGGACGGCGCCGTGCTCTTCTTCCAGCTCATCAACGCCCGGCACGAGAGGGCGTCGACTGTGCTGACGTCGAACAAGGGTTTCGAGGACTGGGGTGGCGTGCTCGGCGACGAGGTCATGGCGGCGGCTCTCATCGACCGCCTTGTGCACCACTGCCACATCGTCAACATCCGGGGCAACAGCTACCGGATGAAGGAGCATCAGAACCTGCTGCAGTCCGGCTCGGATCGACGCAGGAAAAGAGCCGCCGCGTGATCGCCGGCTCAAACGGAGACAGGAGCGGTGACACCCGCCCGCTGTGGATAACCGGGTTGTCGCCGCCAGACTCTTGGCGGTCGCTGCGCCAACCCGGTTACCTACAGCTCGACCAAGTCCGACACCCCAAACACCGCGTCTGGGGGTACGACCGAACGCTCAAAGTGAGAAATATTTCGATCGACAAAAGTGGGAAATTTTCAGTCGCAATTGACACGTGGCCGCCTACCGCGCGGTGCTTGAGGTGTACAAGCGCGAACAGGTCCCGCTCGATTGGGCATTACAGACCAATCTCGGCGACGCCTTGTGGGCCTTAGGCTACGGGAAGAAAGACCCCGACCTTCTGAAGCAGGCCGTGGTCGCCCATCGGGCGGCGCTCAAGGAACTCCTTCGGGAACAGGCCCCGCTCGATTGGGCGTCCATACAGACCAAATTGGGTAACACCTTGAAGGCACTAGCAGAGCAAGATACTGACACAGGCACCAGATTCCTGAAGCAAGCCGTGGTTGCCTACCGTGCGGCGCTCGAGGTTCGTACCCGCGAGCGTGAGCCTCACGATTGGTCAACAACACAAAACAATCTCGGTGGTGCCCTGATGGCTTTGGGGCAACGAGGCGGAGGGCAAAAATATCTAGCAGGCTGCTGAAAAAGTCATCATTGCCGGGCCTTGAACTCGGATTCATCGCCGAAATGAAATGAGATTTCGTGTCTTAGGGTGAAACCGTCTTCAATCTCGACCGATCCGATGCCCTGGGCTTCGTCCAGTTCGATGATCTGCCACTTTGCGGTCAGCGGCGTGCCGGCATCGCCCGTCATGTTGGCGCCTCCGCCAGCAGTCTGGGTAGTCGGACGAGGTTGTAGGCGGCCAAGGCCAGGGTGAACGAAGCGTCGACCCGGTGGCGGCCCCGGAATTTGGTCTTGCTCAATCCCGCGCTCGTCTTGACCCAGCCGAAGACCTCCTCGATGCGCTTGCGGCAACGTTGGCTGACGCCGTAACCGGGATGGCGCGTCGTGCGCCCGTCTATCTTGGTCTTGCGCCGCTTGCCGGTCTTGGTGACGTGGTCCTGGACGGCGATATGGGGGGTCACCTTGCGGTGCCGCAGTTCCTCGACAAAATCCGCGACGTCAAAACCCTTGTCCCCGCCCACCGTGATCCGACGCCGCCCGCCTCTACTCTCCACCGGGCGATGCCTGTCGATCAGATCAAAGGCGGCTTCGCGTTCCGCCGTGCCCGACGCAATGGTCACGCCGCCGCCGACTGCCAGACCATGGCGGTTCTCCGTCAGCGCATGGCCCATGTAACACAGCTTGCTTTCCCGGCCATTACCCTTGCGATAAAGCCGGGCGTCCGGATCAGTGGTGCTTGCATGGGTCGCGTTCGAGCGTTTCTCGCCATGAAAATCCCGCGCGGCGTTGCGCCCCGATCCCCCGTCGCCATCGTCCTCACCTTTGGGACGAAAGCTCTTCATCGACGCCCAGGCCTCGATCAATGTTCCGTCTACCGAAAAATGATCCCGGCTCAATAGTCCCCCTACCTTGTGGTGCTGGATAACCCCCGCAAGCAGCTGCCCCGAAACCTCCGCCTCCAGAAGACGGTCCCGGTTGTGGCAGAACGCGCTGGCGTCCCACACGCCATCGTCCAGCCCAAGCCCCACAAACCAGCAAAACAGCATGTTGAAGTTTAGCTGCTCCATCAGCTGACGCTGCGAGCGGATCGAATAAAACGCCTGCAACAGTAACGCTCGAAGAAGCTTCTCCGGCGGGATCGATGGGCGACCCATGTGGGAATAAAGCGTCTCGAACTCCGAAGATAGAGACCCCAATACGTCGTTCACGATCTCACGGATCAGACGCAGCGGATGATCATCCGGAACACGCTCTTCCAAGTCTACGTAGCTGAATAAATTGCCACTGCTTTGATCTCGACCCCGCATGCCATCCTCCATCACTCGAAGGAATCACAGAATCATGTCACAACTGCAAAGGCGAGGACTTTTTCAGCAGCCTGCTAGAGCAGGCCGTGGCCGCCTACCGTGCGGCACTTAAGGTGCGCACCCGCGACCAGACGCCGTTCCATTGGAAAACAACACAGACCGGTCTGGACAGGGTTCTAATCCTATTACGCGAGTATCATCGCTAGTGGATAAAATCTGCCGCGGTTCTGGTTCCACGCGCTTCGCACGTGCTTCATCGCCGTGGCGGAGCACGAGCTGGAGCTGCCCGGCAAACTGACCGGGCGGCTGGTCAACAGCGCCCGGCCCCGGGATGTGACCGGGGGCCATGCGGCGGACTGGACCATGGAGCGACTGCGCGAGGGCGCGCAGCGCATCGCCGACCGGATCGACGAACTGGCCGGGGCCTGAAGCCTGTCGGCCGCCCTCGCGCACTCCCGGCGTTCGCCTGGCAGACGCAGCGGTGCCGGCGTCTCTCGCGCGTGCAGGTTTTGGCCTGATCGCCATCGAGCGTGGCTGTTGTCAAGCAGGCAACCTTTTCCCCCCAATATTAGGGACTTACATACAAGACTTGACGACGCGGCAAACAGGGGGGCGTTTGAGAATTATAACCGAGAGTAACAATCAGTTTGATGAAGGCCTGGTAGCGTTCTCGGCGATCTTGCCATCTTCGACAAGGCGCTCGATTTTGTCCAACGACTGCTCTATCCGCGCTTGCTGGACTCGACTCGCAGCGAGATGATCTCGGATAGCCTCAAGCACCCCTAACATCCGTCTGAAAAACACGATAATCCTCACGATGTACGGCGATGCCACTCCGAACGCGAATGCACTGCCGTGAGTAGTAATCGGGTGACCCAGAAAATCAAGAAACGGGTCCATACGCCAGCGGATTTCACGCGGCGGGATCGTCGTTGCCGTCGAAAGGCCGCTAGGAGCGTGCGCCGCAGAAAGGTCCGCGCGGCAAAGTTGATAGCGGACGGGTTGTGGGTGGATTTGCGCAGGGGGAAGTATGATCCGATACGCCAGTTGCGTGTGGGAACTCCCGATGCCGACCACGTTTCGTGCCTACCAGCCGGACCAACCCTTGCTTTTGCCGCCGGACTTGCAGGAGTGGGTTTCCCCAGGGCACCTGGCTCATCACGTCAGCGATGTGGTCGATGCACTGGACTTGACGGCGTTCTATGCGCCCTACGAGGGGGACGGTCGACGCAACGCCCCCTACGAGCCGTCGATGATGGTCAAGGTGCTGATCTATGCCTACGCGACGGGCACATTCTCCTCGCGCGCGGTGGCGAGGAAGCTGGAGGAGGATGTAGCGTTTAGGATGCTCGCGGCGGGCAACTTCCCGCAACATCGCACGGTATGTGAGTTCCGACGCCGACATCTGGCGGAGTTCAGCGAGCTGTTTGTGGGGGTGGTGCAGGTGGCGCGCGAGATGGGACTGGCGCGGTTCGGCAAGCTCTCGGTCGACGGGACGAAGGTGCGAGCGAACGCGAGCAAGCGCAAGGCGATGAGCTATGAGCGGATGGGCAAAGAGGCGGCTCGCTTGCAGGCGGAGATCGAGGCGCTGCTGACGACGGCGGGGATGGTGGACGCCGAAGAAGACGAGCGTTGGGGCGAGGATTTCCGGGGCGACGAGTTGCCCGAGGAGTTGCAACGCAGGGAGAAGCGCCTGGCGGCGATCCAGGCAGCCAAAGCGCGTTTGGAGGCGGCGCAACGCGGGCGCGACGATGAGCGCGGGCGCGAGCCGGGGCAGGACCGCAATCCCCGGGGCGGGCGGCCTTACAAGCGGGCCTACGGCGAGCCCGAGCCGAAGGCGCAGAGCAATTTCACCGATCCCGAGAGCCAGATCATGAAGACCAGCAGCGAGGGGTTCCAGCAGTGCTACAACGCGCAGATGGCGGTCGATGGGGAGCACCAGATCATCGTCGCGACTCAGGTGGGGCCACAGGCCAGCGACCAGGGTCAGCTGGTGGGGATGCTCGACGAGATCAACGAGACGTTTGGGGTCGAGCCTGCGGTGGTACTGGCCGATGCGGGCTACTGCAACGAGCCGGATCTGTTGGAGCTGGAAGATCGCGGCATCGACGCGCACGTAGCGCTGGGGCGTGAAGGCAAGTCCCAGGTGGCGGTCGACCCGGCCCGGCTCCCTGCCACGCACCGCATGGGTGAGAAACTGGCGAGTCCCGCGGGCAAAGCCCGGTACGCGCAACGCAAGTGGCTCTCGGAGGCGCCGAACGGGTGGATCAAGGAGGTGCTCGGATTCCGACGATTCAGCCTGCGAGGCTTGGCGAAGGTGCGCGGCGAGTGGGACCTCGTGTGCTTGGCGTTGAACATCAAGCGGATGGGGACGGTGGCCACGTGCTGAGGCAGGTGCTGGCCTGCCAACGCACTTGATCCGGGGCGCGCAGTGCCCATCGACCGCGTATGAAACGCGAATCTCTTCCCTTCCGGCCTTCCGGTCTGGGATTTCCATCCCAGAGTCGGGCGGGCCAGATATCCACACTCGGGCCAAAATCCCACCTCTCCGGCGGCCGCGCGCCAATCACCCAACATCAAAACTTCTACGGCGCACGCTCCTAGTGCCCCGCCAATGGTACCGATCGAGGGGTCATCCGGGGTGGTGGGAACCTTGTTGAGGTCTATCGTCCCCTTCTCGTCGTTGACGAGTACGAGGTCGGTGAACGTTCCCCCGACATCCACGCCCATCCGAATCAAGTCAAGCCCCCGTTCGCCTGTAACGGTGCATGCGCAGTCGGCGCCGTCGCGGATTCAAGCACCGGTTTCCACCTTGGCCTGACCGAGGTAGTCGAGCACCCGCTCGAGGGGCTCCACGTCGCCGAACTTCGCGTCAATGTCGAAGAGGTTCCAGTCGACGACGCCGGCCACCCGGTCGCCCACCGCCTCGCGGACGACAATCGGCCGGAACCCCTCGGCGATCGCATCTTCGGTCGTGTGGCGGACGCACGCGCTGACGGTCGTACCGGTGATGATGACCGTATCCACCCCGGCCGCCCTCAGGAAGCCGGCGAGATAGGTGCCGTGAAAGGCGCTGGCCCGCTTCTTGACGATAACATGCTCGCCGGCCTGCGGCGCGATGCGCTCGTCGATGGCAACGCCCTCGGTGCCGAGCTTCAAGACGGCCAGCGGAATCTTGAGATGCCACAGGCCCATGTCGGTATTCGGCCCTTCGGTGACGGCATAGGCGGTGGTCGTGTAGACGATGGGAATGCGCTTGGCGCGCGCCGCCGCCAGCAGCTTCTGGACGCTCGGAATGATCACGTCCATGCCGTCGCAACTGAACGCGTTGCCGGGGCGCGTCCAGGCGTTCGCGAGATCGATATTGATGAGCGCGGGCCATTCGCCAAAGCCAATTCGGCGCTGGAATCCCCGCTTCTTGTAGAGGTCGGAATCGGCGGAGAAGACCCGGCTCAGGGCCTTGCTAAGCTCTTCGTCCATAGTGAAACGAAGCTACCACCGACCAATCGGGGTGTCGATTTGGATTTGCGAGCCGTGGTACGGGGAGTTGTCGGGGCGGCCCGGTGGCCGCAACCGCGTTCGGCCTTGCCCTATTCCGGCGGGGTGACCCCCGTCTGTTCGGTGATGATCTTGTAGTGCTCGATCCGCCGATGGACGGCGAAATTGAACATGGCGTCCTGTGCGCGCACGCAGAGGTCCAGATCGCAGCGGGCGGCGATCAGCTCGTCCCCTTTGGTGGCGGCCTGAGCGACGATCTCGCCCGACGGCGCGGCGATGATGGAGCCACCGATCAGGTCGCAGCCTTCCTCGATGCCCGCCTTGGCCACGCCCACCACCCAGGCACCGTTCTGATAGGCGCCCGCCTGCATGCACAGATGATTGTGGAAGGCCGTGAGGTCGCTATAGATCGGCTCCCACGGCATGTTCGCTGGCGTGTTGTAGCCGAGAAGCACGACTTCCGCCCCCTTGAGCGCCAGCACCCGATATGTCTCCGGCCAGCGCCGGTCGTTGCAGATGCACATGCCGAAGACGCCACCCATCGTGCGCCATGTGCCGAAGCCGAGATCGCCCACGTCGAAGTAGCGCTTCTCCAGGTGCTGGAAGGGCCAGTCGGGCTTGTGATCGGCGTGTCCCGGCAGGTGGACCTTGCGATACTTACCGACGATGGCCCCGCCCTTGTCGACCAGGATCGCCGTGTTGTAGTGCTTGGTCTCGCCCTTTTCTTCGGTCGTTTCGGCATAGCCGAGGTAGAAGCCGACGCCCAGCGCCTTGGCCTCCTCGAATAGCGGCAGGGTGGCGGGCGAGGGCATCTCGCGCTCGAAAAACGACTCGACTTCGCGCTCGTCCTCCATCCACCAGCGGGGGAAGAAGCTCGTCAGCGCGAGTTCGGGGAAGATGACGATGTCGCAGCCGCGACCGTGGGCTTCGCGTAACAGCTCCAGAAGCCGCGATACCACGACTTGGCGCGGCTCGTTGCGCATGATGGGCCCGAGTTGGGCGCCACCGATCATCATGTTGCGGGTCATGGCTCCTCTCCTTGGTGTTCGAGTTTCGGCCGCGGCGCGCGCTTCATGCCGAACCTCGCGGGCAGATCTGCGTCGTGCATTAGGTGCGGCGTCTGCGGGCCCACGAGACGTGGCTGAGTATAGCGTGATGGGCTCCACATTCGGCGTGCCACGGCAATGGAGTGACCCCCTAAAAGTGGTCCAGATTTGTTAAGAGAGTTTGGCGCATTTTGCCCCCTCGAAAGGAGGACAAAATGAGCCGTAAACGCTACACCCCAGAACAGATTATCAGCATGTTGCGCGAAGCCGAGGTGGCCTTGGCGCAGGGCCAGTCCATTGGTCAAGCTTGTCGCACGCTCGGCGTATCGGAGCAGAGTTACTATCGCTGGCGCAAGGAATATGGCGGCCTTCGTACTGACCAGGCCAAGCGTCTGAAGGACCTGGAGAAGGAGAATGGCCGTCTCCGGAAGGCGATCTCGGATCTGACGTTGGATAAGCTGATCTTGAAAGAGGCGCTTGAGGGAAATTGCTAAGCCCCGCCCGTCGCCGGCAGTGTGTTGATCATCTCCAGGCCGAATTGGGAATCTCCGAGCGACGTGCCTGTGCTGTTGCAGGCCAACATCGCTCAACCCAGCGCAAGAGACCCCGTGGTTGGGATGATGAAGAGGCACTCACGGCCGCGATCATCCGCTTGGCCAGCCAGTATGGCAGATATGGCTATCGGCGGATCACTGCCTTGCTCAGGACCGAAGGTTGGCACGTGAACGCCAAGCGGGTCCAGCGCATCTGGCGGCGGGAGGGGCTGAAGGTCCCACAGAAGCAACCGAAACGGGGCCGGCTGTGGCTCAACGACGGATCCTGCATCCGTCTGCGGCCGTGCTGGCCCCATCACGTCTGGTCCTATGACTTCGTCATGGATCGAACACACGATGGGAGGAAGTTCCGCATGCTCACCGTGATGGTCGGTCCCGCCCTTGGAGCGGGGCAGCATGTGGTCAACGTCCATCACCCGGAACGGGAAGTGCGTGTCGCAGCCGACACACACGCCTTCCTGTTCGCCGTAGAGGCGGTGGCGGTGCGTCCGGTAGTTCGGAAAGTCGCCTAGGTCAGTGCGCTTAGGCGCCACCGTGAGCTCTGTAGCTCCGCCCCAAGGTGCTGTCACGGTAACTGGCTGGTGTCAGCTGCGGGTGGCGAGTAGCTTCCTGTTATGAACAAGATCAGCTACCGCCGACATCGGTTTCCTGCAGAGATAATCCAGCGCGCCGTCTGGCTGTGTTTCCGGTTTCCGCTCAGTTACCGCGATGTGGAGGATCTGCTCGCTGAACGTGGTGTCGATGTTTCTTACGAGACGATACGGCGCTGGTCTTTAAAGTTTGGGCAGGCCTATGCCCGAAAACTGAGACAATCACGCCCTCGACCAGACGACCGGTGGCACCTTGATGAGGTGTTTTCCTCCATCAACGGAAAACGGATGTATCTATGGCGGGCGGTGGACAGCGAGGGTGAGGTGCTGGCTATCTTGGTTCAGTCCCGGAGGAACAAGAAAGCAGCACTCAAGCTGATGCGCAAACTGCTCAAGAAGCAGGGGTATGCGCCGAATAAGGTGGTGACCGATAAACTGCCATCTTACGGGGCAGCATTGCGTGATCTCAACATGACGGGGAAACACGTTACCGGCGGACGGAGCAACAATCGGGCGGAGAATTCGCACCTGCCGGTTCGACAACGAGAACGCAGGATGCAGGGCTTCAAGTCATCAGGATCGGCGCAAAGGTTTCTCTCCACCCACGCCGCCATCTACAACACCTTCAATGTCCAACGTCATCTGATCACTCGCAAGACAATGCGCCAATTCCGCGGTGACGCGATGAACACGTGGCGGACCGTGACCGCTGCTGCTTGAGCCGCTCAGTTCAGACGTTCAACTGCGACCTGCCTTCGTTAAGTTGACAGCACCTTGCCAGAGTCTGACGGGCCAAGGTTCGGCGCCGAATAACACCTACCCGGACACACGCAGGTCGAGACGACGGCGCGCTACGCGCATCTGGCGAAGGATTCGCTGCGCCAGTCCGCGGTGCGGATATCCGAAAGCATTGCGGGTGGCCTGCTTGCCGGATATCCCCTCGCGACTGGCGAAACGCGCGAAGGGCCTGATCTTGAATGCGCACAATCAGTAGGCTGTTGATCGGCCGCTCCGCGCTGCCGGGCGGCGGTCAATGTCGAGAGTAGGAAAATTCAGGACCCAGTCGGTCACGGTTCACCCCCGAGGACATGCCGTTCCCACTCGTGCCGGGACGGGGCGGGGGAGAGGGCCGCGCGGCCTCTTCCGATCGGCGACTGACCAGCCGCCAGGCTACATCAGAGCCGCCTTGACCTTCGCCGCGACCTCGGCAGGCACCCAGGCGCCCCACACGTCCTCATTGTTCTTGAGGAAGTGCTCCGCCGCTTCCCGCGTGGTCGCCTGATTTTCGTCCTTCCATGCGAGCAGGCCGTTAAGGAAGGAATTGGACCAGGAGACGTTGGAAACGAACTCGAAGGCCTCGGGTGCGCTCTCGGCGAAGCTCGAGGTCACCACCGTGATCACCACCGATTTAGCATACATGTTGGGCTGCGGGTCGGCGCAATCCTTGTCGATGATGCACGGCCACGTCGCGGGGTCGTGCTCCATCCCGCCGAGCTTGACCATCGGGTAGTTGCCGAGCAGCGCGGTCGGCGCCCAGTAGTACGCGAAGATCGGGTTGCCGCGTTCATAGGCGCTGGCGATGGCACCCGCCAGCCCCTCGCCCGAGCCGGGGTTGAACAGCGTGAACCCGGCGTCGTCCAGGCCATAGGCCATGTAGAGGTTGCGGTTGACGATCTCGCAGGCCCAGCCCGGCGGGCAGCCGTAGAAGCGCCCCTTGCCCGGCTCTTCCTTGTCGGGGAAGAGGTCGGGCCGCTTGATGACTTCCTGCAGGGTGGTGAGTTCCGGATTCTGCTCCACCACATAGGTGGGCACCCACCAGCCTTCCTCGCCGCCGTCGGAGAGGATCTCGCCGGCGATCGTGAGCCGGCCCTCCGCCACCGCCGCCTCGACGACCTCGCGCGCGGAGTTGATCCAGACCTCGGGCGCGATGTCTGGCTCGCCCTTCTCCGTCATAGAGGTGACGGTGGGCACCGTGTCGCCCGGCACCACCTCGGTATCGCAACCGTAGCCCTCCTTGAGGATGATGTCCTCGACATGGGCCGCCACCCCAGCCGAGGCCCAGGTCATCTCCGCGATCGTCACCTTGCCGCAGGCCGCATCTGCGCCCCGCGCAAGGACAAGGGCACCGGCAACCATCAGTGCCGCCGCCAGTGGCATGGTCAGTTTCGACATTGGACTGCTCCCTATCTGCACTGCGCCTTTGCAGCACAGTCATTACCCGGGAGTTTGCCGGCGCGGCAACCTCCTCCTTGTCCCCGATCATAGTCAACCCGCCCAAGCGATGGCGCTGTCCTATTTAGGAAATCCGAGCTCGCAGCGACCTCGATCAACTCGCCCACGCTCCAAATATGATCGGCCACGCCAAGCATCATCGCCGGCGTCATGCGGATCGTCTCGTGGACCCGCCCTCTCTGCCAACATCACTGAGACACCAGCAACCTTTGGAATTTCTGTAGGGCGGTGGAGGTGAAAACCGATGACCGCAGAGAGAGACTCGATGACATTGAATGAGGTTTCCGTTCCGGCCCTGGGGGCCGAGGAGCGTAGCGACGAGGCCCCCAGGGCCGGCGAGGTCATGGACGCGGACGAACGCCGCGACGATGCCACCGGCCAGTCCGGCGAATCGCCTCTGGACACACCCGCCGAGGAGCAGGCGTGGGACGAGGCCATGCACCAAGCCGCGAGCCTCGCACGGGCGCAAGGCAACGCGCCAGGCGCGGTCGAAGAGACGATCCGGCAAGCACACCGGAGCATCCTCGACTGGCGGTCGCTGTTGCGCCGCTACATGACCGATGCCGCGCGCCGCGATTATAGCTGGAGCGTTCCCAACCGGCGTTTCATCGACAGCGGCCTCTATCTGCCCTCGATGCACTCGAAGGGCATCGATGCCATCGCCATCATCATCGATACCTCCGCCTCGCTGCCGGGCGAAACGCTGGCCCTGTTCTGGGCCGAGGTCCGCGAAATCGCCGCCGAACTGCAACCGGACAGCATCTTCGTCCTTCAGGTCGACGCGGTGCTGCAGGACGCGGCCGAGTATTCCGCCGGGGAACTACCGGACAGCATCACGATCAAGGGCCGCGGCGGGACCGATTTCCGGCCCGGCTTCGCATGGCTCCATGAGCATGGGGTGCATCCAAACTGCTGCCTCTACCTGACCGATATGGAATGCGACAGCTACCCCGAGGCCGCGCCCCCATATCCTGTGGCCTGGGTCGTCTGGGCCCCCCCCGCACGGCGATCGATACCGCGAGCCCTGGGGCGAGCGCATCGACATCGGACCAGCCTGATACCGCGGGCCGCGCCCGCATAATCCTCCATATCCGTGCTCCCGCCCGCAAGGAGGCGAGTTGCGCTGAGGCCGGGTGAACGGACGCGGCCGCCGCTTTGTCCAACAGGTCTCGATCGGCGAGCGCAGGGGCATCCCGGTTATGGCTCGCGGCCGTCGTGGTCGGTCAGTCGTATTCCCGGCATGATCGAGATGAAGAACGGGGTGATGAGGTATGCGTCCTCGCCGCCGTCCTCGCCGGCGGGGTGGACGGTGACGGTGGCGATGGCCGCTGCCGGTTCCCCTGCGCAGAAGCAGGAGACGAGGGCGAAATTCTCATAGCGGCCGCTGGCCAGTGTCTAGAAGGCGTGGCGGTGTTGGTCCGTGATGTTGGTGGTCATGGTTGCGATCTCCGTGTGGACGGGGCTCCGGCACCGAGTGCTCTCTCCCGGGCAGCGGCCGCGAGGGTGCGATCGCCGGGGGAACGGCGGCGGTCACGTGGACGCTCGGTATGGGGTCGACGGCGGGCGTTAGCCCATCGTGATCCGGAGAGACGGAATGCGTTTTCTTGTCCTGGTCGCCGCTTTGGCGGTCTGCCACCCGACGGGGGCATCTGGCTTCGGCGCCGATGGCCATGAGGCGGTCTGCGAGATCGCCTACCGGGAGCTCCCTCCCGGCGCGAAGGAGCGCGTCAACTTCCTAATCGCGCTCGAGACGGACGACCGGATCAGGACCTTCCGCGAGTCCTGCGTCTGGCCGGACTTCCGGGTTCCGGCGCAAAGGGCGCGCCGGCCCGAGCACTACATCAACGTCCCCAGGAGCTGGATCGTCATCGGCGATCCGGATTGCCATGAGACCGACCGCTGCCTCTTCACGGCCATCGCGCACGATGTCGCCGTGCTATCCGCGCGGGAAACATCGGACGGCCAAAAGCTGGCAGCGCTCAAGTTCCTCGGTCACTGGGTCGGTGACATCCATCCGTTCGGAAAGCTTCTGCATGCGAGGATTGCGCCCGATCGGCGACAGGCCTGGCTGGCATCGCCGGCGCCGCTCGACTGGGCAAACGAATCTCTCTCGATCGCGCGGCGGGCCGAAGGCCTCCTTGACGAGGCTTTCTCCGGTCCCCCGGGCACGGACGTAAGGCGAGTCCGACCCGGGATCGGCGCCCAGGCCTGAGATATGGATCAGTCGCAGGACCCCCGCCTGCTTCGTCTGCCTGGCGACGTGCAGGGCTCCTTCGCCGTGGATCCTATCGAATGTCGTGCCTCCTTTCTCGACATAGTGGCCGACGGTGTTGATGACCGAAGTCGCGCCGTTCACCGCCCGTGTGACCGTCGCCTCGTCCCATACATCTGCGTGCACCAGCTCGATCCGGCCGTCCGCGTCGAGCCGCCGCAGGAAGGCGGCGCGGTCGGGATGGCGCACGCCCACACGCACGTCGTGCCCCGCTGCGGCCAGGTGTTCCACGATCCGGTGGCCGAGGAATCCCGATCCCCCGAAAACCGTCACTAATTTGGACGCCATCGGCTCGACACCAGATACCCCGCTCAGGAAACGGCGTAAGGCCGGCCCGGCCGGCCCACGGCCGCGAGGAACATGACCGATTTGTCGGCCGCGTGGGGCGAGAAGAATGCGGTCACGTCGTCATCGAGGAAGGTCAGCCCCGTGGCCTCCAGTCCCAGCGCATAGGCGGCGAGATAGACCCTGCCGCCCCGTATCCCCCCTTCGAGCTCGGCCGCGCGATAGCCGCGATCGCCGAAGCGCGCCGTCACGCGTTGCAGGTTGGCGAGGAAGTAGAGGTTGACGCTGGCCTCGCCCGCCAGGTCCTGCCCCAGCGCCAAGGCCGTCGCTTCCTCCCGAAACGTTCCCTCGCGGAGCGGCTCCAGCCCGCCGTGCGCGGGCCTGTATGCGTAGGTTCCTGCGGGGAGCCCGTCGACGGCGTTGACGATCAGATAGAGGTCGCAGAGGGACGCTCCGGAGGGGGCCAGAAAGTCCGCGGCAATGGCGCGGTCGGTCCGGTCCAGGATCGTCGAGAGCGCGGTGAAGGAGATGCTTTTGCCGGTAAACCGGCGGCTCGATCCGCGACGCCGGATCACGGCCTCCAGCGGTTCGGCCGGGCTCCGGCTTAGACCGCGGCTCGAATGGCGGATGCTGGAAGCCGGGTAGCGATTTGGTCTGCGATGCGATTTGGCTCTCGACCGACCGGGCAATGCCGACAAGCACATCGGAGAAAGGCGTTGGCCTCACGAACCGGTCTCGAACGGCGATCCCGTAATCTGCGGCGGGGTTCATTGATGCAAGCTTTGCGAATTGGTCCTGAATTGGTTGTGGCAAAAGGACGAGAAGCGTTTTGTGGATGTCCGAGCACGCGTCATCAATAGCGCGTTCCGCAGCGTCCGCGTCGACCTTCAGGGCGCCGAGCTCAGCCGCGAGGGCAAGCTGATGCTCCGTTGTCAGGTGTTGGGCGCAGAGCGGACAGGTCGCCGATACGGTGAGGTCCTCAGCAGGTAGAAAGAAACGTGACGCCAGTGCTTTTAGTCTCAGCTTTTCATCGGCGAGCTGTTTGACATGCCAGCCGAGGGCGGCATTCAATCTGGCTTCCAAGTCCGGCAGTTTGCCTGGCAGACTGGCGAAAGTTTCGTCATCGAGAGCATGCTTGAGCGCCGCCGACGCGTTAAAAAGTGGGACGCCTTTGGTTTTCTGCGCGACGACATCGCGTGCGCTGTTCACCGCGCGAGACAATCGCAGCCTGCCTTCGATCGCGCGGAGGGCGCGTCGCCCCGCGCGCGGGTCCCTCCCATGGACTACGCGGACAAGCTACCACCGAGCCCGTGGTACATCTGTGGACGCCTCCGTTGATGCAAGCCTTTCTTCGGACGGTTCGGCACATGCGGTCAGGTTTAGTCATCTGTCCGGCCTCATGATGCGGCTGGTTTGACGCCGCGGGCCTGTATGGAGATGCGCGGGCCGGGTCCAAGATCATTTTTGCGGGCTTGAAAGCTCCGTGTACCACGACTGGTTTTCCCGATCCCGTCTCGATCGACCGTTTGCCCTTACCTGTCCTCCGACCTGCCCACATCCCCGACGGCTCTCCGCCTTTCGCCGCCCTCTCAGGCGGCGGCGGGAGCCCGGTAGCTCTCCTTCTTCGTCGTCACCGCCCAGACGATGCGTGCCATCCGGTTGGCCAGCGCCACCGCGACCAGCATTCTCGGCTTGCGGGCGAGCATCCTGGCCAGCCAGGGGGCGTTCGTTTCGCCACGACGAGCCGCCCAGCTGACCACAGCCATGGCGCCCGTGATCAACAGCCGCCTCAGATCGCGTTGGCCCATCTTCGATATCCTGCCAAGCCTTGGCTTGCCGCCGGTCGTGTACTGTCGCGGCACGAGCCCGAGCCAGGCCGCGAAGTCGCGGCCGCGCCGGAAGCTCTCCATCGGCGGTGCGAAGGCCTGGACTGCCGTTGCGGTGATCGGCCCAATGCCGGGGATCGTCATGACCCGTGCCGCCTCTTCGTCCTGACACGCGCGGGCGCGGAGCTCCCTCCTCAATCCAGCGATCTTCGCATCGAGGTCCTCGATCCGATCGAACAGAAGGGCGCCCAGCTCACGGACCGATCCCGGCAGCCCTGAACCTGGATCCTGGAGGGCCGATGCCAGCCGATCGACATGAGCCGGTCCCTGCGGCGCGACGACGCCGAACTCCGCCAGGTGGCCCCGCAACGCGTTGATCGTCTGCGTGCGCTGGCGCACCAGAAGGTCGCGCGTGTGGAACAACATTCCCCTGGCCTGCTGTTCTTCCGTCTTCACCGCCACGAAGCGCATCGTCGGGCGCTGCGCCGCCTCGCAGATCGCCTCTGCGTCCGCCATGTCGTTCTTATGCCGCTTCACGAACGGCTTGACGTAGATCGGCGGGAGCAACCTCACATCGTGGCCGAGCTGTCCGATCTCGCGGCCCCATTGATGAGCGCCCGCGCAAGCCTCCATCGCGACCACGCAGCGCGGCTGAGAAGCGAGAAACTCAAGCAATCTCTCCCGGCTCAGCTTCCTGCGGAACGCGACAGAGCCGTCCGCCCCAGCACCATGAAGCTGAAAGCTGCGCTTCGCCAAATCAATCCCGACGATGGTAACCTGTTCCACGGATGCCTCCTCCTTCAGGGGGTCGAACTACAACACCACCTTGGCACATGCAGATGCCGTCGGGAGGAGGCGTCCACTCCATCATTTTTGCGCCGCCGCGCCGGTACATATTCCCGCCGCCGTTGACATGACAATCCGGCTCATAGCCTGAAGGTCGTTGGTTCAAATCCAACCCCGCAACCAAATCAAACCCCTGAAGACACTGATGTTTTCAGGGGTTTTTGATTCCACCAACATGGCAAGTATAGCATGTTGGGAATCTATTGGGAATCACGCGGAGTACAATCACAGCGCATGTCTGTCGCCGTGAAGGGGTGAAGGGTAACCGATGGGGTAAACGTTCCGTTAGGCCGTGGAGAAGGTCGTCCGCTTGATCGCACGCTTGCGCGCATCTCCAACCCCGCGTCGTCCACGGTCGCGACGACCGTGCGTTCCGGCTGCGCCAGCTTACGGCCGACCGCGGCCTTAGCTGCCCGACCGGGCCTTGGCGATGAGTTCCTTCAGACGGGCACCGCCGACGACGCCCGGAACCAGGGTGTCGCCGATCACGAACGCAGGAGTCCCGCGGATGCCGAGGACCCGGGCCAGGCGGATCGTTTCGTCGAGGTAGTTCTCGATGGCGGGATCCTCCATGTCGCGGCGAAGGCGTTGGACGTCGAGACTGGCGCTGCCGGCAATGGCCATGACCCTGTCTTCCGTCAGCTTCCCGCGCGAGCCCATGACGGCGACATGGAATTCGAGGTACCGGCCCTGCTTCCTGGAGGCCATCGCCGCCCGGGCCGCGAACCGCGAGACCGGACCGAGGATGGGAAACTCCTTCCAGACGACGCGCAGCTGCCTGTCGGTCTCCAGCAGGTCCCTCACCGGCTTCAGCGACTGTTTGCAATAGCCGCACTGGTAGTCGAAGAACTCGACGAGGGTGACATCGCCCTTCGGGTTGCCCGAGACCGGCGACATCGGGTGGGACCGCAACGCCTTGTCGTGCTCGCGGAGCGCGGCGCGGACGCGGTCCTGCGTCCGCGATTCCCGCTTGGCCCGCAGAACCTGGATGGCTTCTTCGATGACCTCGGGATGTTCGAGCAGGTATTCCCTGACGATCTTGCGGACCGACTCCCTGTCGAGGCCCGGGGTGGCCGGAGACTCGGCGCGGCTGTCCGGGATGAATGCCGCGGCGGCGGCGATCGCCAGCAGCGGCAGCAATATCCTGACTGTCATGAATGGCGCTCCTTGCTGTCCTGCATTTCCAAAATGTCGCCGGTTTCCGGAGCGCCGATCCGGCAGCGGGAACGACGAATGCAGCGTTTCAAATCGGCTCGATCAGCGCAGCGGTTTCTCTCTACCTACGTCATCGTTTACAACAGCTTCAACGTCCAACGCCATCTGATTCCCCAAAAAACATCCTGCTTATCCATGAAAGTCATCCAGCGATGAGCGCCCGGTATGGGATGGGTTGGGTTCGTGCGGCGCTGTGAACGAAGCGCGGGATCATGGTGTTGAGCTGGTAGCGCCGGTTGTATCGCCAGGCGAAGCTGGCGGGGTAGCGTTGGGCATGATCGGGGCCGAGCTTGCGGTAGGTTCCGGTGATCGCGCTCTTGATGTTGCCGAGCGTCGTGTTGACCCATTTGAAGGGCGCCATGCGGGCGGCCTGCCGCCCGGAGCCGGTGCGGATCGCGCGATGGCTTCCGACGACCCCGTCGAGCGCGTTCCAGCAGCGCAGGCCGTCGGTGAGGACCTCGCTTCCGGGGGCCAGCCAGCGCTTGGCGCCGCGCGCGATCTCGCGCTTGCGGAAGCCCTTGACCGGGACCAGCTTGACCTTGCGCGGCCGGCCCTCGGGGCTGGTGGAGACCGCCGCCACGAAGGGCGTCTTGCCCGGCGCGCCACGGCCCCGCTTGCCGCCGGCGCGCGCGCCGCCGAGGTAAGCATCGTCCATCTCCACCCGCCCCGACAGCGGCGTGTCTGCCTCGCGCCGCGCCATCACCGCCATGATCTTGTGCTTCATGGTCCAGGCGGTCGGCTGCTTGACCCCGAGACGGCGCCCCAGCTCGACCGAGGAAATCCCGTTCTTCGCCGTTACGATCAGGTGGACGGCCGCGAACCACAGCGTCAGCGGCAGCTTGGTGGCGTGGAAGATCGTGCCCGCCGTGGAGGATGTCTGCTTCTTGCACCGGTAGCATTGGTAGAGGCTCCGGCCCGCCAGCACACAATGCCTGCGATGGCCGCAGGCGGGGCAGACGAAGCCGTCCGGCCAGCGCAGCCGGGACAATGCCAAGCGGCACTGCTCCTCGGCGCCGAAGGCTTCGCGAAACGCCTCGTCGCTCAACCCGCGCACCCGCGATGCAACCTTGAACCCCATATCCGTAACCTCCCTCGTCAGGAACATACCAAGAACATATGCCTTCCGAAGCGGAGTGTCACGGATAAGCAGGAAAAACATTGCGCCAGTTTCGCAACCACGCACTGGGCCCGCGGCAAACCGCCACCGCTTGAGTTTGAGATTTATGCTAATTCGCGGCACGGCCGTTCAATAACGTGACTGCCTTTGGGATCACCACAATCCGGCGGCGGGAAATAGATCGGAAACGTCACATAATGTCTCGTAAAAAAGTTGAGACGCTTCGTGAAAGAGGGGCGGTATAGAATCGAATCTCCTGCCGACGGTAATGTAGTAGCGGAATTTGACTTATTCTTAGAGGATTAGATACGAAAGTGATTATTAGGCGTGCAGGCCATTACCCGTAACCGCCGCGGAACAGTGGCAATCTGTCCTATCAAAGCCCCGCTACTCTACGGTGAAAGAAGTTGGAAGTGAGAGGTTCAGGAAATGGCTATCGATGAAACCGTACTCACCGAAGGTCCGATGAGAAAATTGAATGCGCTTCTGTCGGCGGCGGGCACGCTGAAGAGGTCTTCGCAAAGTGGCTGGTGCGCCAGGCTGATTTACAAGCCAAGGAAAAACCCGATCCCATGGCAATGAAGATCGTGGGACCGCCGCCGACTTCAATACCGGGGGGCGCGTTATCGCCGCGGGCGGCAAAATCCGCTTGCATCGGCCGCCCGGCGAGGGCGCCTGTCTGGGCGCAAACTGAGACACTTCCCCGGAGAAGCCACCGGACATGCCTGTTCCCGTCATGCCCACCTCCCTTGCCGGCATCGCCCGCTTCCCGCGGGCGCGGCTCGGCTATGCGCCGACGCCGCTCGATCCCGCTCTGAACCTCGGCGCTGTGCTCGGCATCGATCTCTGGATCAAGCGCGACGACTGCACCGGCTTCGCGTTCGGCGGCAACAAGGTGCGCCAGCTCGAGTTCCACTTCGGCGAGGCTGAGGCACGCGGCGCCGATACGGTGCTGGTCACCGGCGCGGTTCAGTCGAACCTGGTGCGCATCGCCGCCGCGGCTGCGCGGCGGCTCGGGATGGAGGCCCACATCCAACTTGAAGATCGGGTGGACGGCATGGGCGCGCTCTACCGCACCTCCGGCAACCTGCTGCTCGACCGCGTGCTGGGCGCAACCCTCCACGCCTTCCCCGAGGGCGAGGACGAAGCGGCGGCGGACGCGGCGATGGAGCGCCGTGCGGCGGCGCTCGCGGGCGAGGGCCGCCGGCCCTACGTGATCCATTCCGCCCCCGGGCATCCGCCGCTCGGTGGACTCGGCTACGTGCTCGCCGCCGAAGAGATCGTGGACCAGACCCCCGGCATGCCCTTCGACGCCGTGGTCTGCGCCTCGGGCAGCGCGCTCACCCATGCGGGCATCCTGGTCGGCCTGCGCCCCAGAACAACACATCGCCGATCGGGTCGATGTGTTGATGAACGAGGAGGCACATTCCCAAAGACCCATGGCCTATAGGTGAGCTACCTATTGCACCACGCAACTTGCAGCATCATTCTTTTGGCCGGTCATGGAGGGACCAATCATTAAGAGAACCGAAAAAGATATTCTGCGAGACGTAAAGGCTCTGGCTGTTGAGTACTACGAGAAGACCCGAAAGCCTTTGGGTGTGACGGGAGAGATCGCAGAATTCGAGGCGTCTGAGAAACTCGGCCTCGAACTTGCCGATGCCCGCAGCCCCGGCTATGACGCCCTTCGGCGGAGAGGCAAACAAAAAAGCAAAATTCAGATCAAGGGACGGTGGAAGCGCGACGGTGCAAAATGGGGGCGCGTGTCTAAGATTGATATCAGCAAAGAGTTCGACAGCGTCGTCCTCGTTCTCATGCACCGCGACTACGAAGTACTCGAAATTTGGGAAGCAGATCGCGGACCGGTCGTTGAACGACTGATAGCGCCCGGCTCGAAATCGAGAAACGAGCGTGGATCGATGGGTGTTTCTCAGTTCAAGTCAATTGCCCAAAAGATTTGGCCGAGTTAGTTTGACAATGCTTCCATGTACATACCCGGATAGCCAAACACGGAAGCCTGACGCGGTCGTCATCGTTCCGTAAACGCTTACGTTCAAACTACTGTCCCTGGCTGGCGTCATTTGGGACCTTAACAAAAAACCGCTCAGCGATGGTGTGACGACTCGAATGAGGAGAGTCTGTCAAACGCATTCAAAGCAACGGGTCACCTTGGTTGCGGGGGCACGCAGCCACTTTTACCGAACTAAGTTCCGGTGGATGCCGCGTTCGCGGTCGAAGACGCCTCCGTCGTGGTCGACATGAACTGTGATGGCAGGATCGCTGGCGCGGTCCCGAACTACCGTCTCCTCACAAACGCAGCGCAGCTTTCCTCGGCGACGCGGTCGGCGGCGTTCCCATCTTTCAGGATGTCGGTGATCTGGCGTCAACTCGCAGCCTGAGAGCCCTTGATCGTAGGTTCTATAGGCCGACCCGGTTAGTCTGACAACGGCGCGCTGGCATCAGCTCGGATCGCCAGAAGCGACGTCGGATAGTACTGATGCGTTTTTCATTTTTCTGTGTTGGATGGCGATGTGAGAACCAGCATTCTGGAAGGTGACGAGATGGAAGTAGAAATCAAAAGCGATTTAAGGGGTAGAGGTTTACAAGTAAGAAAAGTTATCCGAATGATACCGACGAGTTGATGAAGTCGGATTACCACCAGATACAAGTGATTTTTGTAGGCCGAGCATTTGCCTTGCGGTGAATCCCCCGGTCGACCAGCCGCCCCCGGTCGTCCTGCGCCATCAGACGTCCTGCCGCCGTCAGAGGCTCAACTCTCGCCCGGTCTTCATCCGTGGTCTCGCGGACCCCGGCCCGGTCGAATTCTCGTCCCGTATCCCGGCTGAGGTCGTCGATCGTGGGCGCATTCCACCCGCCATCGCGCCATCGCCCTGGCCCGCCGTCGGCCTCAGACTCGGCTCTGTCTCATCAAGTTCTTCCACCAGGCTGACCAACTCCGCCTCTTCCTCGGCGACAAGTATCGTCTTCTGCGGCACGAACACGGATCGACTGAAGAGAAAGTGCCAGGGAAAGCACTGCTCCTCGATCTCGTGCAGCCTCTTCGTGGTCAACGGCACATCCCGGGCATCGGCCAGCAGGCAGCCGGCCTGAAGCGTTCCAAACAGAGCTGTCGCCACTCCTTGCTTCCACACCCGCCGCTGCGCTTAAGTACAATATATGCAGTACACCGGCTTCATTCCGTCAGCACCTGCGCCGTTGATCAGAAGATCGCGCTGCTGCTTCCCGGAGGATTCCACCTTGTACCTTATGCTCAGGACATCGTTGCGCTGCAGCCGTTTCGCCTGCACCCTCATCCTGGCAGTCAGCCGGCGCCCGACAATATGCCACTCCCAATGGTCGTGTCCCAGGACGTGGTGTAGGAGTTGTTGGAGCCTCTGTTAGCTGTGGGTAGGCGGCTTGCCGTAGCGACCGCCGAGAGTCTGGCGTAGGCAAGCCGGCTATCCACAGCGGAGGCCATCGCGGTTCCGGTTTAGGGTTGGGCTAGTGCAAACCAACCTGACCCGAAGGAGAACCACGATGACCCAGGACATGATGACCCTGCGCGCGCTTTTGGAGAAGAGCTCCGATGCCGATCTGCTTTGCGAGATGATCGGCTTCACGGCCGAGCGGCTGATGGCACTGGAGGTTGAGGGCCTGACCGGCGCCGGGCACGGCGAGCGCTCGGCGGATCGTATCACCCATCGCAACGGCTACCGCGACCGGTCCTGGGAGACGCGGGCCGGCACGGTCGAGCTGAAGATCCCGAAGCTGAGGAAGGGAAGCTACTTCCCGGGCTTCCTGGAGCCGCGGCGGATGGCCGAGAAGGCGCTGGCTGCGGTGATCCAGGAGGCCTACATCCAGGGGGTGTCGACCCGCTCGGTCGACGATCTGGTTCAGGCGATGGGGATGTCGGGCGCCTCCAAGAGCCAGGTCTCCAGGCTGTGCGGCGAGATCGACGATAAGGTCACCGGCTTCCTCGATCGACCGCTGGAGGGCGACTGGCCCTATCTGTGGCTCGACGCCACCTACGTGAAGGTGCGCCAGACCGGACGCATCGTCTCGGTCGCGGTGACCGTGGCTGTGGCCGTCAACGACCAAGGCCGCCGCGAGGTCCTGGGCGTGGCGATCGGCGCGTCGGAGGCCGAGACCTTCAGGCCCGAGTTCCTGCGCTCGCTGGCCCGGCGCGGGCTGCGCGGCGTGAAGCTGGTGATCTCCGACGACCACAAGGGCCTGAAGGCCGCCGCGACCCGGATCCTCGGCGCCACATGGCAGCGCTGCCGCGTGCACTTCGCCCGCAACCTGCTGGCCCATGCCGGCCGCCAGGGCCGGCGCGTCGTCTCCGCCTTCGTCGCCACCGCCTTCGCCCAGGAGGACGCCGACAGCGCGAAGGTCCAGTGGCGCCAGGTCGCCGACCAGCTCAGGCCCAAGGTGCCCAAGCTGGCAGTTCTCATGGACGAAGCCGAGCACGACGTCCTCGCCTACATGAGCTTCCCCAGGGAGCACCGCCAGAAATTGCACTCCACAAACCCGATCGAACGGCTCCATGCCGAGGTCAAGCGTCGCACCAACGTCGTCGGTATCTTTCCCAACGAAGCCGCCATCACACGGCTCGTCGGCGCCATCCTTCTCGAGCAGAACGACGAGTGGGCCGTCTCAAGGAGATACATGACGCTGGAATCCATCGCTCCGCTGAGCGATGGTGTCCCCATCACGCTGCCCACCGTGGCAGCCTGAACGTCCCGGCCCTACCCGCCGGGAGCCGCGTAGAGCGCAACGCTCTTACACCACTCCGCGGGACACGATCCTCCCAATCGGCGCCCGAGGATGCATGAGGCAGGTTCTGGATCTCGATCGCTGGCCGCTGGGCACTCTCGACGAGGCGCGGAGACAGGCCCTGGTTGACCGCTGTCGGAACGGGCTGCGCCATGCCGGCATGTTCAGCCTCTCCGGGCTCATACGGCCGGAGGCCCTTTGTACCTGCGTCACAGAGTTGGAGCCGCTCTTCGACTCCGTCGCCTTTGTCCACGCGCGCGAACACAACATCTACTTCGATGACGAGATCGGGGGTCTGGAGGCGGGCCACCCGGCGTTCAGCCGGTTCACGACGATCAACCGCACGATTTGCGGCGACCAGGTTCCCGGAAGTCTGATCGCGCGGATTTACGAATGGCAGCCGCTCATCGACTTCCTGGCCGCGGCTATGGACAAGCCTCGGCTATACCCGATGGCGGATCCCCTGGGCCGGATCAACGTCATGTGTTATCGCGCCGGAGAGCGCCTCAACTGGCATTTCGACCGGGCGGAATTCACCACGACCATGCTCTTGCAGGCGCCGGTGTCGGGCGGCAAATTCCAGTACCGCAGCGGCCTTCGGAGCGACACGGACCCGAACTACGACGGTGTAGCGCGCCTCCTGGCAGGCGAAGACCGACACGTGCGGACTCTGTCGCTGTCGTCCGGCACGCTCAATGTCTTCAGGGGCAAGAATACGGCGCATCGCGTGACGACGGTCGAAGGAGGCCATGCGCGCATCATCGCGGTGTTTTCGTACTACGAGGCAGCAGACGTCGCATTCAGCGATGCTGAGCGGCTTGGATTCTACGGTCGGACCGGGTAGAGCGCGTCTCCCTCGGTGCTGTCAACTTAACGAAGGCAGGTCGCAGTTGAACGTCTGAACTGAGCGGCTCAGGCAGCAGCGGTCACGGTCCGCCACGTGTTCATCGCGTCACCGCGGAATTGGCGCATTGTCTTGCGAGTGATCAGATGACGTTGGACATTGAAGGTGTTGTAGATGGCGGCGTGGGTGGAGAGAAACCTTTGCGCCGCAGTTTGCGCATCAGCTTGAGTGCTGCTTTCTTGTTCCTCCGGGACTGAACCAAGATATCCAGCACCTCACCCTCGCTGTCCACCGCCCGCCATAGATACATCCGTTTTCCGTTGATGGAGGAAAACACCTCATCAAGGTGCCACCGGTCGTCTGGTCGAGGGCGTGATTGTCTCAGTTTTCGGGCATAGGCCTGCCCAAACTTTAAAGCCCAGCGCCGTATCGTCTCGTAAGAAACATCGACACCACGTTCAGCGAGCAGATCCTCCACATCGCGGTAACTGAGCGGAAACCGAAAACACAGCCAGACGGCGCGCTGGATTATCTCTGCAGGAAACCGATGTCGGCGGTAGCTGATCTTGTTCATAACAGGAAGCTACTCGCCACCCGCAGCTGACACCAGCCAGTTACCGTGACAGCACCGGCGGGAGTGCTATGACGTCTCCGCCGCGGGTACGTGGTCGTTCATCGTTAACGCCTCGATACGGTCGGCGATTCTCTGCGCGGGATCGCGTAATTGCCCGATGGTCCAGTCGGCGGCGTAGCCTTCCGTGACATCGTTGGGTGGAGCGTGGTTGACCAGCCGCTTGGTCAGGGCGTTCGGCAACTGAGGTGGCCTCGGTTTGTCGGACAGCTTGGCGGCTTGATTAAGGTGTATTCCAGTTGTCGTTCATGCCTTGCCTATCCGGGTTACACCCACACCCACTAGGGCTAGAATGGGCGCAACCCGGATATAGGGGAGCGCGCCATGGATGTTCTCGACCGCGCCGATCTCCCATTCCCGCATTCGCTACCCGAGTTCCAGCGACTTTTCCCCGATGATGCGGCCTGCGCCGCCTACCTGGAGAAAGCCCGCTGGGGAGACGGCTTTGCCTGCCCGCACTGCGGCACGGCGGGAGAGCCGTTCCACTTTGAAAACCGCCCTGGCGTCCTGCGCTGCCGCAAGTGCCGCCAGAACACCGGGCTGACGGTGGGAACAGTGATGGAGCGTAGCCACACTCCGCTGAACGTCTGGTTCTGGGCCGCTTATCTGGTCGCCAGTCAGACGCCCGGCATGTCCGCCGTGCAGTTTCAGCGGCAACTTGGTCTTTCGCGCTACGAGACGGCCTTTCAAATTCTCCACAAGCTCCGCTCGGGCATGGTGCGGCCCAACCAAGACAGGATCGGTGGACAGCCCAAGAACCATGTTGAGGTGGACGAAACCTGGGTTGGCGGGCGAACGCGTGGGGAAGGCCGTGGTGTTCACCACAAGGTTCCCGTCTCCTGTGCCATCGACGTCGTGCTCGACCGTAGCGCCGAGTCGCTCTGTGGGTTCGTCGAGAGCACCGTCGCGCCGCGATCGCTGATCGTTACTGACGATTGGAGCGGCTATGCTGGCCTCGGTAAGCGCGGCTATGAGCACTTCGCTGTTGCCGAGTGTGGTGATCCAGAGGTTGCCGAGCAATACCTGCCGATCATCCATCTGGTTTTCGCCAACCTGAAGACGTGGCTGATCGGTATCCACCACGGCGTTAGCCACCAGCACCTACAAGCCTACCTCAACGAGTTCACCTTCCGCTTCAACAGGCGGTTCTACCCGTTCAACGCCTTCCGCTCATTGCTCGGCATCGCGGGCGACACCTCTGCTCCAACCTATGCCGAGCTTTACTCGGGAGAGTGGCGGCACCCTACATGTAGCGGTCATGGGCGTTAACCGGATAGGCAAGGTTCATGCCGCCAGAATCCCTTTGCATCGATCTCCTTGCCGTTGTTGTTGCGCCTGTGGGGATGTGGGCAAGGCGCGTAGCGGCTTGTCCATCATATCCACAGGCGGGGCGCCGCGGTAGGCCTCGGCCGGCGTTTCCCCCCCGAGCGCCGAGTGCGGCCTCTCGGTGTTGTAGAAGTCGATCCACTCGCCGATGACGCGCCGGGCCTCGAAGCCGTCGGCGAGCTCGCGCAGATAGACGGCCTCGTATTTGAGCGAGCGCCACAGCCGCTCAATGAAGATGTTGTCCAGGCACCGGCCCCTGCCGTCCATCGAGATCCGGATGCCGGTCTCCCGCAAGCGCCCGGTGAAGGCGAAGCCGGTGAACTGGCTGCCCTGGTCGGTATTGAAGATCTCCGGCGTGCCATGGCGGGCCAGCGCCTCGTCGAGCGCGTCTGTGCAGAAGCCCGCATCCAGGGTGTTCGACAGACGCCAAGCCAGCACATGCCGGTTGGCCCAGTCCATGATCGCCACCAGGTAAAGAAAGCCGCGCCGCACCGGGATGTAGGTGATGTCGGCGCACCAGACATGGTTCGCCCGCTCGATCGTCAAGCCTCTGAGCAGATAGGGGTAGACCCGGTGCTCGGGATGCGGATCGCTGGTGCGCGGCGCCCGATAGATCGCCTGAAGCCCCATCAGGCGCATCAGACGACCGGCCCGGCGACGACCGACGCGCACGCCCTCGCGGCGTAGATGACGGACCATCTGACGGGCGCCGTAGAACGGATACTTCAGGAACAACTCATCAATGCGCCGCATCAGCGCCAGGGTCTCCGGGCTCTCGCCCTTGGGCGTGTAATAGAGCGAGGAGCGTCCGATCGACAGCAAACGGCATTGACGGCTCAAGCTCAGCGCCGGGTGAGCGCGTATCACCATCGTTCGCCTCTCGGCCCGGCTCATCGACCGGACCCTCGAGACAAAAAATCCCGCTCCACCGTCAACTCGCCGATCTTCGCGTGAAGATCACGGATCTCGCTCTCATGGTCCCGACGGCGGCGCTCGCCCCCGTTCGAAAACACTTCGCCAAGACCATCGATCGCCTGCCGCTTCCATGTGCTCACTTGGTTCGGATGAACCTGGTGCTGCGAGGCGATCTCCTGAAGCGTCCGGTCGCCACGAAGCGCCTCAAGCGCGATCTTCGCCTTCAGCTCCCCGGAAAACCTGCGTCTCTTACTCATCGCGTATCCCTCCTCAGTCGGCGGAATACACCTTAAAAACCTGTCCGATTTTCCGGGGCCACCTCAATCTACCGTTACAGAGGGCATTGCTGGTCGGCAAGTAATGCAGGCTTGGCCTGCCGTGCAAGGCCGGAGTTGATGACGTGGCCAGCCTGATGGGCCGCCGGGGCCACGCTCAGGATCGGTAATTGGTTCGGAAACTTGAGCCGCCAAAGCTCACGACGCCTAAGAGTGGCGAAGATCATGCAACCGCACATCCCTGAGCCCGCTACGCTCGCGGATGATGTCAATCGACAGGAATCGATCTCAAATCGAGTTTGATCTCAGCGAACGGTAAGTCGTCCATCTGCTTATCCATGACAGTCATCCGGCAACAAGGAGACGATAGAGCATGGATTGCGGTCAGACGCCGCTATGGACGAAGCGGGGAACACGGTCTGGTGTTGGTAGCGATAGTTGTCACGTCAAGCGAAGCTGGCGAGGCAGCGCTCGGCGTTACCGGGATCGAGCTTACGGCAGGTGCCAGCGATCGCGCTCTTAATGTTTCCGGGCATGATATTGACCCAGGATCGGAAACGCTCATGCGCCGGACAGCAGACAAACATACCGCCGCCGTTCAAGCGCGCAAACCTCGAGACCTCTCTCCGTCGCGGTGTCATCGAAGCCGATACCAATCGGCGATGTTCCAGATCTCGCTGTCCCAGGTATTCAGCAGGACACCGCCCAGCGAGTGCGCATGGGCTGACACGCGACCGCGGTGAACCAGCGGGATCAACACATGGTCCTGAACCAGCAGGTCGTTCATTGCCTTGGCGAGGCGAGCCCTTTCATCGAGATCGCCAGTCTTCGCCATTTCCCCAAGCAGCCGATCGTATTCCTCGCTGCAGTAGCGTGGCACGTTCGCACCCCGCCACTGCGAGGCCGGCCGGGGTTCGTTGCCGCAGCGCCAGCCGCCGAGATACGGTTCCGGGTCTGTGCCCTCGAAGTTGTTCGCATACATTTCGATATCGGCGAAGAATTTCTCGTATGTATCCGGTCTGCCCGGGTCACCGCCGAAAAACACTGAGGCGTCGATATCGCGGAGTTCCACCTCAACTCCGATCTCGGACCACCATTGCTTGATCAGAGCCTGGAAATCCTGTCGAACCGCGTTGGTCGAGGTCTGGTACAGGATCGAAAGCCGTACGCCGTCCTTCTGCCGTATCCCGTCCGGCCCCGGCCGCCAGCCGGCTTCGTCGAGCAAACGCTTTGCGTCTTCGATGTCCTGCACCAGACAATCCTCGTTCGCGGCCGACGCGTAGACCTCTGGCGCCGGAACGACATTGCAGGTCGGGCGTGCGGCTTGGCCGTAGCCGACCTCAACGAGAAGCTCACGGTCGATAGCCATCGACAGGGCCTTGCGAACGGCGCGTTCGGACAGAAACGGGTGCGGATGGGCGCGGGTGGAGCGTGCGTTGCCGAGCTCTGGAGCCGGATCGGTCAGGTTAACCAAGAGCCGCTCGACCAGAGTGCCGAAACTTGAAACCACCACCCCCTTTCCCGCAGCCTGCATACTCTGCAGTACATCTGGAGCGAGTTGCAGGTTCCAGGCATAGTCGAATTCGCCGGTTTCGAGAACGGCGCGCGCCGCCGCCGCGGCATCGCCCCCGCCTTTGAACGCAACGGTCGCGAAGGCCGGCTTTGCCGGATCGCGATAGTGGGGGTTGGCTTCCAGGGAGATCACGTCGTTCGACCGGAACTCCGTCACTCGAAACGGGCCGGTGCCGATTGGGATGAAATTGGCTTCGGCACATTCCGGAGCCCGGGCGCCGGTGCAATCCGCGAATTGCGCCTTCTGCAGGATCGGCGATGTGGCACCGACGAAGGGGCCGTAGGGATAAGGCTTGGGGACCCCGAAGGTGACCTCCACGGTCAGATCGTCGACCGCTTTGACCTCGGTCACCTCGTCAAACTTCGCCAGTTGCGAACAGCCGCCGGCGGTATCGCGGCAGTACTCGGCGGTAAACACAACATCGGCGACCGTCACCGGGCTTCCGTCCGACCACAGGAGGCCGTCACGCAGCGTCCATGTAATGGTCTTCAAGTCAGCAGACACACCGCCATTTCCCACCGTTGGCACAGACGCAGCCAACCAGGGAGTAAGGTTTCCCGACTCGTCGAATCGGGCAAGCGGTTCCAGGACCATCGATGCGGCCTCGTGATCTTTCGTACCGCCCGACAAATACGGATTGAGGATCGACGGGGCCTGCCAGTAGATGATGCTGACATGACCGTCACTTCCTCGCTCGGCCGCCGCAGTGCCGGATACGAGCAGGGCGGCGACCATCATGATCGCCAACGATGTCAGTCTCATATTGCCTTCTCCCGTACTGAGCAATTCAGCAAGAGCCGCGCAGAGCGTCGATCGACGCCCGCCACGAGGACAGCAGCGCAGAGATTGCGACAAGACGCTTTGACGCGACTTCTTCAATTCGGTTGCCAGAGTTTTACAGAAGCCGGCCGCTACCGGGCAACGAATTTGGAACACGCATCCGTCGGGCAGGTGCTGAGGGGACGGCATAGGGGGAGCCTCAGGGCTCCACCCCTCCCACACCACCGTGCGTACGGGTCCGTACACGGCGGTTCGTCGGTGGTACGCGGCTGGACTGGACGGCGAGTAGGGGCACGAGGGCCATGCGGGCCAATATATGCTGCGGGGGTTGCATAGCTTTGCGTTGCTGACGGACCGGGATCCCGCGGTGCCAGCCTGTTGATAATGATCGCGTTCTATTCGATCGAAACCTGCGTTTTGGCTTCCTCGAGCAGGCGGGTCATCTCGTGACGCACCTTGTGCTCGTCCGTCGCGATCCCTTTGTCAGTCAGGTCGCCGAGCACCTTCCGCAACACATCGGCATCGCCCGGCTCTTCAAAATCGGCGATCACGACCTGCTTGGCGTAGGCTTCGGCATCCGCGCCAGAAATGCCCATTTGCTCCGCTGCCCACAGGCCGAGCAGCTTGTTGCGCCGCGCGATGGTCTTGAACTGGAACTCCTGATCATGCGTGAACTTGGCTTCGGCGGCTGTTTTGCGGTCATCAAAGGCGGTCATCGACTGAGCTCCTCAACTTCAGAAGACGGGGTCGGCGCTCTATCCGCCTTTTCATTCTTGTATGCGATGAAGCCCGACGCACCCTTGCCTTTGGCGCGGCGCAGTGTGTAGCCATAATTTCCGAGATTGAACTTCGGGTCATTCTCAAAGCCCGCGAGAGCCTCGACGATCTTCATCGCCACGGGATCTGGCTTGCTCCTGGCTTGTGAGGCAGCCTCCCGCTCCAGCCACCTTGCGAAGACCTCTTCGGCGAGGTCGTCGCCGACAGATTTCCGAAGCGCGTTCAATTTTCTCACCAGACCTTTGGTGAGCCCGGTCTCATCGATAGCCATTTCCTGAACCTCTCATTTCAAGCCTCTTATACTGCCGCGTGGCCCGGCTGGTGCAACTGATTGCCACTGTTACACGCCAGTTTGCCGTTTCCCTTTTCACGTCGTTCAACTTGAACCGATGTGCTGGATGTATTCTACCGCCAAACCAAGTTAATCGCCGCCGGCGCCGACAAGGGAAATTTACGTGCCATTGCCGAACTGAAATCCCACCATGGCGCCGAACGCGTCGTATTTGTCGGTCATTCCGGGGGCGCCGCCATAGGCGCCGTCATCCTCGGCCGGTACGCCGGACTTGTCGGTGCGGCGGTCCTCGCTGCCTGTCCGTGCAACATAGGCAAGTGGCGACGGATGCGGGGCCGCCGCCCATGGGCCCGCAGCCGCTCTCCGCACGCCTTTGTGGATGCGGTTTCCACCAATGTCGAGGTTATCGCGTTGACGGGCAGCAAAGACACCAACACCATGCCTGTGCTCGCGCGCGACTACATGGCGGCACTCGAGGCGCGTGGTGTCACCGCAACATTCATGGAAGTCGCCAACGCCAGCCATAACGGGGTGGCGCGCACGGCGGCGTTCCGCGATGCAATCGCCCGTCTCGCCGGTCGTCGCTGAGCCGGGGAGGCTCCGCCCACCCCGGTGGTATGCACGCCCGTATCTCGCCGAGTCCGCGTTTTTTTGTATATCGGTGGCCGCGAGCGACCGCATGGCGTATGGAATGAAAACAAATAATCCAAAGAAATCAACGGTATACGGGAAAAGAGGCGAAATATCAAAAGCTTAGAAAATGCCCTAATCTCGACTCTTAAACTACATCGCCTTTTTATGGGATTTATATACGAAAGTGACCAAAGTCCCTTGACGCCCGCCGCCGCAGGCCAGGACTAGGGCCTCTGTATCAGCGCCCCGAGATTCATGCGCCTGAGCGACTCTTCCAATTGGCGGCGCTCGTGGATCGCCTTTGACAAGCCATCAATGTCGACAACGATCCGCACATCACCAGCTCCCTCAACGACGTTATCCAGCAACGGCATGCAGTCGGCTAGGCCCTTGGCACTGAGGTGGCCCCGGAAAATCGGACAGGTTTTTAAGGTGTATTCCGCCGACTGAGGAGGGATACGCGATGAGTAAGAGACGCAGGTTTTCCGGGGAGCTGAAGGCGAAGATCGCGCTTGAGGCGCTTCGTGGCGACCGGACGCTTCAGGAGATCGCCTCGCAGCACCAGGTTCATCCGAACCAAGTGAGCACATGGAAGCGGCAGGCGATCGATGGTCTTGGCGAAGTGTTTTCGAACGGGGGCGAGCGCCGCCGTCGGGACCATGAGAGCGAGATCCGTGATCTTCACGCGAAGATCGGCGAGTTGACGGTGGAGCGGGATTTTTTGTCTCGAGGGTCCGGTCGATGAGCCGGGCCGAGAGGCGAACGATGGTGATACGCGCTCACCCGGCGCTGAGCTTGAGCCGTCAATGCCGTTTGCTGTCGATCGGACGCTCCTCGCTCTATTACACGCCCAAGGGCGAGAGCCCGGAGACCCTGGCGCTGATGCGGCGCATTGATGAGTTGTTCCTGAAGTATCCGTTCTACGGCGCCCGTCAGATGGTCCGTCATCTACGCCGCGAGGGCGTGCGCGTCGGTCGTCGCCGGGCCGGTCGTCTGATGCGCCTGATGGGGCTTCAGGCGATCTATCGGGCGCCGCGCACCAGCGATCCGCATCCCGAGCACCGGGTCTACCCCTATCTGCTCAGAGGCTTGACGATCGAGCGGGCGAACCATGTCTGGTGCGCCGACATCACCTACATCCCGGTGCGGCGCGGCTTTCTTTACCTGGTGGCGATCATGGACTGGGCCAACCGGCATGTGCTGGCTTGGCGTCTGTCGAACACCCTGGATGCGGGCTTCTGCACAGACGCGCTCGACGAGGCGCTGGCCCGCCATGGCACGCCGGAGATCTTCAATACCGACCAGGGCAGCCAGTTCACCGGCTTCGCCTTCACCGGGCGCTTGCGGGAGACCGGCATCCGGATCTCGATGGACGGCAGGGGCCGGTGCCTGGACAACATCTTCATTGAGCGGCTGTGGCGCTCGCTCAAATACGAGGCCGTCTATCTGCGCGAGCTCGCCGACGGCTTCGAGGCCCGGCGCGTCATCGGCGAGTGGATCGACTTCTACAACACCGAGAGGCCGCACTCGGCGCTCGGGGGGGAAACGCCGGCCGAGGCCTACCGCGGCGCCCCGCCTGTGGATATGATGGACAAGCCGCTACGCGCCTTGCCCACATCCCCACAGGCGCAACAACAACGGCAAGGAGATCGATGCAAAGGGATTCTGGCGGCATGAACGACAACTGGAATACACCTTAATCAAGCCGCCAAGCTGTCCGACAAACCGAGGCCACCTCACACCTTCGATATTGGTATAGACCTGCGAAAGATAGCCGTGCCACCGAAGAATCCGACTGCGAAGGCATTCGATAGTGGATTGCAGTTCTGAGTACCGCTCAAGCACCCGCAGCTTTTCCGCGTTCTTTTCATCCTCTGTCATTCTGACCTTCCAGCTAACCCGATCTTATTCGTCCTTGATTTGCGCGATCTTTAACCGGGATTCCCCATATGGAACCCTCCCAACCCGTCGAGCGTGACTCGAAACCGCTCGACGTGCAATTCGCCTTCGACTGGACGGCCATCTTCGCGCCGATCAGGATGATTGAGGACCAATTGGCGGCGTTGGTGGCGCGGAATGGCATTGTTGCCGGCGATCCGGGCGCACCGATCCTGTCGGCGGCGATCCCGCCGTGCCGCAGTGCGGGCAGGCAAAGCCGTCTCCCCAGCGGGCTTTCTCCAGGTAGGCGGCGCAGGCCGCATCATCGGGGAAAAGTCGCTGGAACTCGGGTAGCGAATGCGGGAATGGGAGATCGGCGCGGTCGAGAACATCCATGGCGCGCTCCCCTATATCCGGTTTGCGCCCATTCTAGCCCTAGTGGGTGTGGGTGTAAACCGGATAGGCAAGGTTCGAACAATAGCTCGGCGCCAGTCTTCGAGAGAGGAACGAAGCCGAGTTCGTCGATGATCAGCAACTCGTGGCTGGCAAGTTGCCTTTGCAGGCGCAAGAGCCGCTTCTCGTCGTGGGCCTCGATGAGTTCATGCACAATCACGGCGGCGGTGGCGAAGCGGGTTCTTATGCCTCGCTGGCATGCCGCCACGCCCAGGGCGATGGCGACATGGGATTTGCCGACACCGCTGGGGCCAAGCGCGATGACGTTCTCGTGTGGATCGACAAAATCCGAGCGGGCCAGATCCACAACCAGTTTCTTGTTGAGTGTGGGGATCGCATCGAAGCCGAAACTCTCCAGGCTCTTGATCGAAGGGAACCTCGCCGCCTTGATGCGTCGCTCGACCATGCGGGCTTCGCGGTCTATCAGCTCCAACTCGATCAAGCGCGCCAGGTACCGGACATGATCGGCATTCTCCGCCGCACATTGCCGAGCCAGCTTCTCATACTCCCTGCCCCGAGCCTGCTGTTCCTCCGTCTTCACAGCTACAAAGCGCATGGTTGGCCGCGACGACGCCTCGAAGAAAGGGCTGTCGGAACGTGTCCTGAATGCGGAGCTCGACGCTGTAAGGCCGGGCTGTTGCAGTCGCCGAGTCGTGCAAGAGCACTGGACTTGCCGGCGCAAAGGAGCGTCAGTGCGACCACGCCCGGCCACCCCGGGCTTGCCCCGGTAGCGGCGCCGATCTGCGCCGCAATACCGGAGGAGAACACCATGACCAACAAGCCGTTAAGGAAAAAGTCGGGATCGCGCGCTGCGAAGGCGACCAACCGCAAGAACTCAAAGGCGACAGCTCTGAAGCCGCCGGGGACCACGAAGCTCGCTCTTCTCGTCGCCCATCTCAGTGCCCCGGGCGGCGCGACCATCGCCGAACTCTGTAAGGCAACGGGCTGGCAGCCCCATTCGGTTCGAGGCGGGCTCGCCGGTGCGCTGCGACGCAAGGGCCACGTCATCCGGTCCGAGAAAGAAGGGGGCCTGCGGCGCTACCGCATCGAGCAACCGGTGACATGACCGGCGAGGCGCCGCTTGCGGACGAGATCGAGGCGCTCACGCCCCTTGGTCTCGAAGGGCTTCGAGAGGTTTGGCGCAACCGCTACGGTGTCCCGCCGAAGCTGCGCTCGGCCGCGCTGTTGCGTTATTGTCTGGCCTGGCGGTTGCAGGCAGAGGCTCTCGGCGGTCTCGATCGTGACACACGGCGCCAGCTCAAGCGCCGCCAGCGGGTCCAGGCAGAAGGTCTTGAGCTCGGGATCGGGACCACGCTGCGGCGTGAATGGCGGGGGCGGATCGTCCAGGTCACGGTCGAAGAAGAGGGGTTTCGCCACGGGGGTCAACTCTTCAAGAGCCTCTCCGCGGCCGCGACCGCGATCGCGGGCACGCGTTGGAATGGCCCGCGCTTCTTCGGCCTCCGATCCGCCAAATGAGCCGGCCCCGTCTCCACTGCGCCCTCTATACGAGGAAGAGCAGCGAGGAAGGCCTTGAGCAGGCGTTCAACTCCCTCGATGCGCAGCGCGAAGCCTGCGCGGCGTATGTGAAGAGCCAGGCCGGCGAAGGTTGGAGAGCAGTCCGGGCCCGCTACGACGATGGCGGCTTCTCCGGCGCGTCCATGGAGCGCCCGGCGCTCAAGCGGCTTCTCTGCGACATCGAAGCCGGCAAGGTCGACGTCATCGTCGTCTACAAGATTGACCGCCTGACCCGGTCCTTGCCCGACTTCGCACGCATGATCGAGATCTTCGATCGCCGCCGGGCCAGCTTCGTCAGCGTCACCCAGGCCTTCAACACCACGACCAGCATGGGCCGCCTGACACTGAACGTGCTCTTGTCCTTCGCGCAGTTCGAGCGCGAGGTGACGGGCGAGCGCATACGCGACAAGATCGCGGCCTCCAAGGCCAAGGGCATGTGGATGGGCGGCACTGTGCCGCTTGGCTACGACCCGCCTGGGGATGGCACGCGCGCCCTGGCGGTCAACCAGGAGGAGGCCGAGATCGTGCGCACCATCTTCGGGGCCTATATCGATCTCGGCTCCGTGCACGCGCTGCAGCGATGGCTTGAGGACCGGGGCATCCGTTCGAAGCGGCGCGTGACGCGGGCGGGTCGACTATCCGGCGGCCGGCCGTTCAGTCGTGGCGCGCTCTTTCAACTGCTGCGCAACAGAGTCTATCGCGGCATGATCGTCCACAAGGGGAGGGCGCATCCCGGCCGGCACCAGGCCATCATCGATGGCGATCTCTTCGCGGCCGTCCAGGCGCGGCTCGACGCGAACACCCGCCGCCGGGCATCGAATCGCGAGCAAAAGGCGAATGCCCCTCTGGCCGGGCGCCTCTTCGACGCGGATGGTCGGCCGATGTCGCCGACCTTCTCTTATGGGCGGGGTGGCAGGCTCTATCGCTACTATGTCTCGGCACCGCTGCAGCAAGGGGCAAGGCGCGATCCATCCGACACAGCCATCCGGCGCATATCCGCCCCACCGCTCGAAGTCGCCCTCGCGACCGTGCTGCGTCGCGTGATCGCGGGATGTCCGGACGATCCCATCACGCTTGTTGTCCGCGCCGAGCTCCACGATCAGTCGCTGCACTGCTTGCTGCCGATCGACCGGATCGTCGCGATGCGCCAGCGCCTCGAGCCGCACGAACGCCTCGAGCCGGATCCTGTGGATGCGCGTCTCGCCAGACTGCATCTGCCCCTTGTCCGGCGTCGTGGCGAGACCTGGGTTCTCAAGGGCCCAAGTGCGGGACACATGCCGGACCCTGTTCTGGTCAAGGCGCTCCGCTCCGCACACGCCATGCTGCACCACGATGATGGCGGATTGCCCGTGCTCGTCACAGCACCGGATACGCCCTATCGCCGCCAGCTCGTTCGCCTGGCCTTTCTGGCACCGGAGATCCAAAGAGCGATTGTTGAAGGTCGCCAATCCGCAGGGGTAACACTGACACAGCTCCTCAAGGGCCCAATACCGCTCGCCTGGTCGCAACAAGCCGTCCAAATCGGAATTGCAACATCGCCGGAATAGGGATTGGCACCCACATCCCGCTCACTCGACTACGGCAAGACGGGCCGGATTATTTCCTGTTCCCTTCATTTGCTTCCCTGATATCGACTGCCCTTCTGCAGAAAAACAGGAAAGTTCAGAAGTCATTGATAAAAAAAGATAATTTCTTCATTTTGGTCGGCAGTTCGCTACAATCTCCCTGTTTTGAGGCCGTAATCGCAAAAATTCCCTGTTGCCACCAAACTCACCCTTGCATCGCGCTCGCGGAGACCGCACGCCGGGAACCCCGGCAATGGCCGGAAATGCTCCCGGGTTCAGGAGCTCAGAATTCCGTTTGACCGCGAAACGGGCCCTGTTTCCCGCGGCTTGGCCGAGCTATGCGATGAAGAGACTGCTTCGCCGGGGTGGCTGGCTGTGCAGGCAGTCTCCCGCGAACTCGTCTCTGAGGCCAATTCCCTGTTTAACAGGGAAATTACAGGAAAATTTTCTCTTTTGCAGGGATTCAGAAGCTTTCCTGTGTTTGAAACATGGCAGAAACGCTAGTGTTTTCGGTCCAATTCCCTAAACTATGTAACAGGGAATTCATTCGAGCGAACAGGGATTTTGTTCGGGAGAACAGGGAATTCTACTGGTCCACGGCGGCAGCCGAAACATGATTGGCCCGGCGCCGGCGCCGGGCCAATGTGGTTCATGAGTTGGCGGGAGCCTGAGGCCGCTTGGTTGTAGGTCTTGCAGGTCCGACCCAGTTGGTCTGATGGTATGGACGCCCCCTACGGCTTCACGATGAGCCATACTGGAGTGTGTTGAACAACCCAGACAGAGGGAGCGTCCACGATGGATATTACGACAATTGGGTTCGATCTGGCAAAGACGGTGTTCCAGGTTCACGGTGCTGATGGTGAGGGACGACCGGTACTACGGCGGAAGCTGCGCCGCGGGAAGGTGCTGGCGTTCTTCGCCGGATTGCCATCCTGTCTTGTCGGTATGGAAGCCTGTGCCTCTGCGCACTATTGGGCTCGGGAACTGCAAGCACACGGGCACAAAGTTCAGCTGATTCCGCCTCAATACGTTCGTCCCTTCGTCAAAACGAATAAGAACGACGCAGCGGATGCGGAAACGATCTGTGAGGCAGTGACGCGTCCGACGATGCGCTTTGCACCGGCGAAAAGCGCCGAGCAGCAGTCGGTTCTGATGCTGCACCGGGCCCGAGAGCTGTTGGTCCGTCAACGCACGATGGTGATCAATGCGCTGCGCGGCCACTGTGCGGAGTTCGGACTGATCGTCGCTCAGGGGGCGTCGAAGGTGGAGGAACTGGTTGCCATTATCGAAGATCCCG
Organism: Alphaproteobacteria bacterium; assembly: GCA_965261735.1. Classification (GTDB taxonomy): domain Bacteria; phylum Pseudomonadota; class Alphaproteobacteria; order SHVV01; family SHVV01. The sequence continues at coordinate 417,630 of OZ253470.1, read as the reverse complement.
GCGATGTGCGACTGCCGCCTCTGGCACGCGAGGCGCTTGGCTCTCTGGTTGAGCAGCTCCGTTCTGCTCAGGCCCGGATCAAGCAGCTGGAAGTGACGCTTTTGGCATGGCACCGCTCCAACGAGGCGAGCCGCCGTCTTGCGACGATCCCCGGCGTCGGTGTCATCACCGCGACGGCGCTGGTCGCGACGATCGGCGATGGCGCACAGTTCCGCTCGGGCCGACAGCTTTCGGCCTGGCTCGGTCTGGTGCCCCGGCAGCACTCGAGTGGCGGCAAGGATAGACTGGGACGGATATCGAAGCGCGGGGATGGCTATATCAGGCGCTTGCTCGTGCATGGTGCGCGAACCGTGCTGCGCTGGCGCCGCGCCAAGCCGGGCACGGGGCCTGGCTGGACCGACCGGCTCCTGGCGCGGCGGCCGACAAACGTGGTGCTGGTCGCCATGGCCAATAAGGCAGCCCGTGTCGCCTGGGCACTGCTCAGGTACGAGCGTATCTACCGACCGACGCCGGCATAGCCAGCTGGCAAACCGGGATCAAATTGCGAGGGTGACGACGATTTGATGGCGAAACAGGGTTCCACCCGAGATCGGCCAAACCCGAGGCATTGTCCGAGCATCAAGCTCGTTAGTCTGACTGGGCGTCGATCTTTCGGATTCCATCAGGGCCAGCGGTCAGCGTACCGCAGCGAAAAGGCCGGATACATGACTGCAAGCTCTACCGCCGATTCAAATCAGTTTTCCCCTTGCAACACCGGGGGCGTCCATACATGACAATGTCGGCACAACCCTGTCGCAAATCATCTGACGACGGACAGACCGCTCGGGTTCGTTCGTCGACGAGGGTTCCCGCACCGGCACAAGCCCGAGAGATGAAGGCGGCGGAATAGAATGGGCATCAACCTCGTCATTGCGGTCACGGACGGAGACTGGTTCGAGATGCTGCGTCAGCAGCCGAACCTCGACGAGGTGAACTTCTGGGCGCCGTCGGCCACGAAATTCCGTGCACTCGAGCCGGGCGAAATGTTTCTGTTCAAGCTGCGCGCGCCGCGCAACTTGATTGTCGGTGGCGGTATCTTTGCCTACGCGAACGCGCTGCCGTGCTCGCTCGCCTGGGAGGCATTCAAGGAAGCGAACGGTGCCCACTCAGGGCGGGAAATGCGTGCTGGCATCGCCCGTCTCCGCCACGCGGATCCAGGCGATAGCAGCGACTTCGAGATTGGGTGCCGCATTTTGACCCAGCCCTTCTTCTTCGCGGAACGCGACTGGATTCCCCCGCCGGCGAGTTTCTCGCAGAGAATTGTAGCTTTCAAGACCTACAACACAGACAGTGCCGAAGGACTGGCTTTGTGGGAAGCCGTGAACGATCGACTCAGCCGGCCACAGATGGCGGGCATGGCAGGGGAGCAGGCGCGATTTGGCGAGCCGCATCTCATTCGTCCTCGCCTCGGGCAAGGCGCGTTCCGCGTGCTGGTCACGGATATCTATTGGCGGCGATGCGCGGTCACTCAAGAGCGGACACTGCCGGCTTTGGAGGCGGCGCATATACGCCCCTACGGCGATGGCGGTGCACACGAGGCGCAGAACGGTCTTTTGCTGCGGCGGGACATTCACAGCCTGTTCGACGCCGGCTATGTGACGGTGACTCCCGATCTGCGCTTCGATGTAAGCCGACGGATCCGGGAGGAGTTTGACAACGGCAAGCACTACTACGCGCTTCACGGTCGCAAAATCGATGCGCCTTCGGATATCGGCCAGCGCCCGGATACCGCCGCCCTGACTTGGCACAACGAGCATTGTTTCAAGGGATGACGGAGAACGCCGATGACCGATGACGACCCCGACACCCCGATGCGCATGGTGGCTTTCGAGAATGTGCTAACAGCCCGTTGATTAAGTGGCTTTTTCCGGCTCTCACTCCCAGATGAGGAATGCGGCGGCGAAAGCCGTCTGGCCGCTTTGCGAGACCCCCCGTGCCACCAGCATGGGCTGTGTCTCGAAAGTGGTGGAAATTTGAGGATGGCGTAATCTCCGGGTGACAAGACAACCACCCAATCGGCGGCTAGCACCGCCAAGGAGATCACGCCATGAAGAACACTACCGAGACTTCCGCGCTTTCGCTACTGGCCAATGACGCCGGCTATGATCCGCTCGAGGACCGGCTGCGGGAGAACATCAGATCCACGATCGAGGCCGTTTTTGAGGAGGAACTTGCGCAGTTTCTCGGGCGCTGCCGATACGGTCGAGAGGACGCGCTTCGGCAAGGGTATCGGAACGGGCACCGGGAGCGGCAACTGACGGGGACATTCGGGATCGAGAGGGTGAGCGTGCCGCGTGCGCGGATCGTTGAGGAAGACGGTCGGGCGTCGGAATGGCGTTCGCGGGCGCTGCCGCGCTACCAGCGGCTGACCAGAAAGGCCGAGGCGCTGATCGCTTCGGTGTATCTGTCCGGAACCAACACGCGGCGGGTGAAACGCGCGCTGTTCGGGCTCTTCCGGGGTGCTGTGAGCAAGGACGTTGTGAGCCGGGCGTGGCGCAAGGTGAAGGTCGATTGGGACGCCTGGTGCAGCCGTGGCCTCGCGGATGAGGATATCGTTCGGCTGATCCTTGACGGCACTGTGATCAAGACCCGACTGGACCGCAAGGCCACCAACATCTCGGTTCTCGCGGCTATAGGGGTGCGCCGGGATGGCCAGAAGGTCTTGCTTTCGATCGGGAATATGGGCGGAGAAAGCCAGGCGGCGTGGCGCCAGTTCCTCGACGACCTTGATGCGCGTGGACTGAAACGGCCCGGGTTTGTCATCGTCGATGGCGCGCCGGGACTGGAGGCGGCTCTGTCGGCGCTTTGGGGCGATGACCTTCCCGTTCAACGCTGCACCGTGCACAAGCACCGCAACCTTCTGGGTCATGCTCCCAAACACATGCATGACGAGCTGAGCGAAGATTACCGCGATATGATCTATGCCGACACTGCCTCCGAGGTGGAAACCCGCCGCAAGGCGTTTGTCCGCAAGTGGCGGCTGAAATGCAGGGCCGTCGCGGACAGCCTCGCAGAAGCGGGCGACAAGCTCTTTACCTTCACGCGCCTGTCCAAGAGCCAATGGAAATCAGCCCGAACGACCAACACCATTGAGCGTCTCAACGAGGAGTTCAAGCGCCGGATCAAAACACAGACCGTGCTGCCGTGTCCCGAAACAGTGCCGATGCTCCTCTGGGCACTCCTCGCTTCCGGCCAAATCCAGATGCGCAAAGTCGATGGATGGGAAACCCTCGATCAGCTAATCGCCGACGAAACCCTTGACCGCGCAGCCTGACCGCCGCAAAACTCAACCCGCTCGGAGAGGCGCCAAAACCAATTTCCACCACTTTCGAGACACAACCCCAGCATGGCTCCGGTGGGCGTGAGCAGAACGAAAATGCCGCCATATCCGCCCGCCACGGCCTCCTGCGGGGTGCCGGCGCCGATGAGCTGGCGCATCAGTAACGATAGATTGTGGCCGGCGACGTGGAGCAGGTATCGCTTGTGCACATTCTCTCGCCCGCGCAGCCAGGTTCGTCGCATGCCGCCACGATCGAGGTTGTGGGCAAAGCAGCGCTCGACGATCTCGGCGCGCAGCTTGAAGGCCTCGCGGGCGACCCCGGACTTGAGCCGTGCACGGTTGTTGGTGACCGCGCGCCGCGCCGCCTCATCACCGTGCCAGCGCGAAAAGCCGGTCTGCTTGGGCGCCGCGATCCGGGTCTTCCAGGGACTGTCGTTCAGAGCTCTCAAGACCGCCCGTGAGTGATAACCTTTGTCGGCGACGCATTCGGCCGGGTCCTCCGACGTCGGTGCCGCATCCACCGCCTCGAGGTTTGCCTCGGCCTTCGCCAGGGTCTTGGAAAGCGTCGTGGTGTCGCCCTCATCGGCCGGGTGCAGCTCGGCCGCCACCACCGCGCCGGTGTCCAGATCCACCGCGTGCTCGGGCTTGTAGGCCAGATGCGTCGTGCCGTCCTTCATCTTGGCGATCTTGGCCTCGGGGTCGCTCTTCGAAACCCAATCCGTCTGAGCCCTATTTTTCAAGGGTCTCAAACAGGCGACCGGTGCACCGACCTACGCCTACCGCCCCCACGGTGCCGGCAAATACGAGCAAGGAATTGCGGTGGAGGAGGGCGGCGACAGGGATTTCGTCCCCGACGTTGAGGTCCGCGACGGCGATGTCATCGAGGGCGATGGCTGGTCGGTCGAATGCGTTTACACGCCCGGACACACGACCAATCACATCTGCTATCAGCTTCGCGAGGAGAAAGCGCTGTTCCCCGGGGATCACGTGATGGGCTGGTCGACAACGGTGGTGTCGCCGCCGGATGGCGACATGGCCGATTACATGGCGAATCTGCGGCGCCTGTTGGATCGCGACGACGAAATCTACTGGCCGACCCACGGGCCGGCGATCACCGACCCCAAGACGTACCTGCAGGCCCTGATCGCCCACCGTGAAGAGCGCGAGGGGCAAATTCTCGAATGTTTGGCGCGCGGCGTCAGCCGGATCGAAAAGGTGGTGCCGGAAATTTATGTCGGCCTCGATCCCAGGTTAATTCCGGCCGCCGGACGGTCGGTGTTTTCGCATCTCGTCAAACTTGTCGAGGAAGGCCGGGCAACGGCCGACGGTGCAATTTCGATAGACACAGAGTATCGCGTCGGGTGAGGTTCGGTCACATGCTGAGAATATTGGTCATCCTGATCATTGGCGGTGTCATCGGCGCCGGCATCGGTTTCGCCGGTGGCATATTCGTTTATCCTTATATATTTCTAGCTGACGTCGTCGCTAACGAAACGTTGGATGCGTCCAATCGCCAGGCCGTGGCGGATGGCACTTTCATCCACGCAAATCCGTCGGATCCGGTTCATTATGGCAAAGGGCCGGTGACCGTATTTCGCGATCTCGTGCGAATTGAAAATGGGCTCGAGGTCGGCCCTGGTCCGAAATACCACGTCTATCTGGTCAAGAAGAAGGACGTCAAGAATTCGAGCGACGTCAAGGATGCCGAATTCAAGGACCTTGGACGACTTCGCGCATTTCGCGGCAGCCAGAACTATCCGATCCCCGAGGGCGTTAATCCCCGCGACTATGCCAGCGTCGTAATCTGGTGTGAGACGTTTGGCGTCTTGATCTTGCCCGCCAGCCTGACCTTCAAGGGAAGCTGATCGGCGGTGGACTAGCTGGGATGACGCCTGTCCCTGTCCCTCTCATTTATTCCATCTATCGCAGAAACCTTGGAATTTTTCATCACCACCGGATGAGAACGGCGGTGACAAATTAGTCCACGGAAGCGGCGGGATTTCCCAGCCGCGGGCGGAGTAAAACTCTGCCACCTGTAGCCTTCGATCTTTTTTGAGATGGAAGGCGGGAGGATGTACACCGTGGACCTATATCTGCGCGTTCGGCTGGCCTGCCATGTTGATGGTCTGAGCCAGCGAGAGGCGGCAAGTCGGTTTGGCATTGCGCGCGAGACGGTGAGGAAGATGCTGCGGCATTCGGAACCGCCGGGATATCGGCGACGCCAGCCACCGAAACGCCCGAAACTGGCCCCCTTCACGGATATCATCGACCGTATTCTGGAGGAGGACCGAACGGTTCACCGTAAGCAGCACCACACGGCGAAGCGTATATTCGAGCGCCTTCGCGACGAACATGGCTTCACGGGCAAAGAGACCATCGTGAAGGATTACGTTCGGGAACGGCGCCTTCGTCGGCGTGAGATGTTTGTGCCGTTGTCACATCCTCCGGGCCATGCTCAAGCGGACTTTGGCGAGGCGGATGCGATCATCGCCGGCGTCAAGTATCGGGCGCATTTTTTCGTCATGACACTTCCCCACAGCGATGCCTGCTTCGTTGCGGCCTACCCGGCGGCGACGACGGAGGCCTGGCTGGACGGGCACAACAGAGCCTTTGTTTTTTTCGGCGGCGTTCCCCAATCGATTCTTTACGACAACGACAAGTGTCTGGTGTCGCGCATCTTGTCAGATGGCACGCGGCAACGAACGCGGGCGTTCAGCGGGCTGCAGTCCCATTACCTCTTCGAGGACCGCTACGGCCGTCCCGGCAAGGGTAACGACAAAGGCAATGTGGAGGGGGTGGTCGGCTATGCCCGGCGGAACTTCATGACGCCGCTTCCCCGGTTCGCGAGCTGGGACGCCTTCAATGGCCACCTGGAAGAGCAATGCCGCAACCGGCAAGGCAACGTCCTGCGCGGCCACCGCGAGAGCATCGGCGAACGGTTTGTGCGTGACCGCGAAGCGTTGAAGAGGCCACTGCCGGCACCGTTCGACGCGTGCGACAAGCAGGGCACGCGGGTCAACTCGCTGTCCCTGGTGCGCTACCGGACGAATGACTATTCCGTGCCCGTCGCCTACGGCCATCAGGAAGTCTGGATCCGTGGCTATGTCCACGAGGTGGTTATCGGTTGCGGCGCCGGGATCATTGCCCGACACCCCCGTTCCTACGACCGGGAAGATATGGTCTTCGATCCGATCCACTACCTGCCTTTGCTGGAGCACAAGATCGGCGCCCTGGATCAGGCCGCGCCGCTAGCCGGATGGGAACTGCCTGATGCCTTCCCAACCCTGCGCCGTCTCCTGGAGGCGCGCATGGGCAAGGCCGGCAAGCGGGAATAGGTCCAGGTCCTTCGGCTTCTGGAGACCTTCGATCTCGAGGTGCTTCACGGCGCGGTGAAGGACGCCCTGCGCCTGGGTGCGATCGGCTACGACGCCGTCAAACACCTTGTGCTGTGCCGTATCGAGCGACGCCCGCCCAAACTCGACCTGGATATCTATCCCTACCTGCCTCGGGCCAACGTGGCGACCACGGCCGCCGCCAGTTATATGAGCTTGTTGGGTGGAGGCGCGTCATGACCGATACGCCGCAAGTGTTGCTGGCCCATCACCTCAAGACCCTGAAACTGCCGACGTTCCTGCGCGAATACGACAAGCTGGCCCGCCAATGCGCCACCGAGGGCGCCGACCATGTGCGGTATCTTGTCCGTCTGACCGAGTTGGAACTGATCGACCGTGAGCGCCGCATGGTCGAGCGGCGGATCAGACAGGCCAGGTTCCCCGCCGTCAAAAGCCTCGACAGCTTCGACTTCAAGGCCATCGCATCGCTCAACAAGATGCTGGTTCTGGAGTTGGCGCGATGCGAATACGTCGAGCGTCGTGAGAATATCATCGCGCTCGGCAACAGCGGAACCGGCAAGACCCATATCACCCTCGGTCTCGGTCTGGCGGCCTGCCAAAAGGGGCTCTCCGTCGGCTTCCTCACGGCCGCTGCCCTGGTTCATGAACTGATGGAGGCCAGGGATGAAAAACGCCTGTTGCGCCTGCAGAAGCAACTGGCAAAGTATCACCTTCTGATCATCGACGAACTCGGCTTCGTGCCGCTCTCGAAGACCGGTGCCGAGCTGCTGTTCGAAGTCTTCAGCCAGCGCTACGAGCGGGGCTCGATCCTGGTGACCTCCAACTTGCCGTTCGATGAGTGGACGGAGATATTCGGCTCGGAACGCCTGACCGGGGCTTTGCTGGACCGCCTCACCCACCATGTCCATATCCTGGAAATGAACGGCGAGAGCTATCGTCTCAACCAAAGCCAAAAACGGCGGAAATCCCCAAAAATACCTGCTTAACCGCCGGTGCAATGGTTGACCCGGTGGGCCCACAGGAACCTCCCACGCTGCTTCGCTCCGCGTAACGCAAGCGCTACACGAAGCAGCGCGGGTCCCTCCTATGGACTACCGGGACAACCCCCCAACACCGCGTACCGCATAACATTTAAGTGGACTAGTTTTGCTCCGCCCGGGTGGACTAATTTTGCTCCGCCGTTGACATTCGCGCTGGCACGGTGATGAGGCGGCGCGGCGCGCGGTCACCAACAACCGTGCGCGGCTCAAGTCCGGGGTCGCCCGCGAGGCCTTCAAGCTGCGCGCCGAGATCGTCGAGCGCTGCTTTGCCCACAACCTCGATCGTGGCGGCATGCGACGAACCTGGCTGCGCGGGCGAGAGAATGTGCACAAGCGATACCTGCTCCACGTCGCCGGCCACAATCTATCGTTACTGATGCGCCAGCTCATCGGCGCCGGCACCCCGCGGGAGGCCGTGGCGGGCGGATATGGCGGTATTTTCGTTCTGCTCACGCCCACCGGGGCCATGCTGGTGGCACGGGGGGGGCTCGCAAAGCGGCCAGACGGCTTTCGCCGCCGCATTCCTCATCTGGGAGTGAGAGCCGGAAAAAGCCACTTAATCAACGGGCTGATAAGGCCAGCGAGGCCAAACTATTTCGTTGGACCGCAAATCCGGGCAAAATCATCCTCACCGTCAAACGCAGATACCAAACGTAAGATTCGATCCACTAGGGCGTGGTGCTTCCCTGAAGCTGCGAGGCGGCGGCCATCATCTCAGCCACCAGTTTGAAGGACCGCAGCCGCTTGCCGTGGTCGTGGATGTTCGAGGTGATCATGATTTCGTCGGCACCGGTTCGCTCAACGAAGGAGGCGATCTCGCGTTCGACCGTGTCGGGCGTGCCGACGGCGGAGCAGGACAGAGCCGCTTCCAGCATCGCACGTTCGTCCGGCGTCACCCAATCCGTGTAATCGGCCACTGGCAGCGGCAGTTTGCCCGGTATGCCGCGGCGCAAATTGACAAAGGACTGCAGGACCGCGGTTCTAAGAAAATGGGCTTCCTCTTCGGTATCGGCGGCGAAGACGTTCATACCCAACATGACATAGGGCTCATTGAGTTGCGCCGACGGTTCGAAGCGTTCGCGGTAGATGGCAATGGCTTGCATCAAGGCCGCGGGCGCAAAATGGGAGGCAAAGGCATAAGGGAGCCCAAGGGCAGCAGCCAGCTGAGCGCCGTAGAGGCTGGAGCCCAAGATCCAAATCGGCACATTCAGGCCGGCACCCGGCACGGCGCGCACGAATTGGTCCGGTGCCGGTTCCTTGAAGTATTGCTGTAGTTCCATAACGTCTTGCGGGAAGGCATCAGGGTTACCGGCCAGGGTGCGGCGTAGCGCACGGGAGGTGTGTTGATCGGTGCCGGGTGCGCGACCCAGACCCAGATCGATCCGGCCCGGAAAAAGGGCCGCAAGGGTGCCGAACTGTTCGGCGATGACGAGCGGGGCATGGTTGGGCAGCATGACACCGCCGGCGCCGACACGGATTGTTGCTGTTGCCTGCGCGACTTGGCCTATCACCACCGCTGTCGCCGCACTGGCGATGCCGGGCATGTTGTGATGCTCGGCCAGCCAGTAGCGCGTGTAGCCCCATACTTCGGCGTGGCGCGCCAAGTCCATGGTATTGAGCAACGCTTGGCGGGCGTCGTTGCCCTCGACAATCGGAGATAGGTCAAGAACCGAGAGGGGAGCGTCAATCATCAGAACAAGTGTGGGCCATGTGCCGGCAGCAGAGAGGATACCACCGCCATTACCGCGTCACCGATGTAATCGAGACAAACTGTCGCGGCTACCCGGGATTGTGGACCAATCCGCTGGGCGCCGTTTGTGCAAGAGACGGCCACGCGGCAGGCTCCATCGGCTCCCGCCCCAGTACCCGGATTTGAGGTTCCGCCCCGAGGCAGCGCTCCGGCCATCGGCCGCTGGGTGGATCACATCAACGGAGGCTGCGAGACCCTCCGGGATCGCTATACCGGCGGCATTCGTTGGAAACCGAAGCATGCGCTTACCTGAGTTCGTCGCCCATGCCGACTGGAGCGCGAATCCGCCCGGTCGGCAGAGCTCAATCGCCCGACGAGTGGGCGCGCGATACACGGTCACCTCGCCCGCCAGGCATTCGGCCGCGCCCGTCGCCCGGCTCGCCAGACCGTCCACGACCAAGCCATCCCGGTTCTCCATCAGCGCATGGCCCATATAGCTGAGCTTGGCTTCCTTGCCCCGGCCCTTGCGGTAGAGCCGGCTGTCCGCGTCTGGCGGCTCCTCATCAATCGGCCGGAAGCTCTTGATCGACGCCCACGCCTCGATCAGCGTCCCGTCCACCGAGAAGTGCTCCCGCGACAGAAGCCGCCTCACCGCCGGAAGCCCAATCAGCCGTGCCAGAAAGCGCGACGCCACCTCGCCAGCCAGAAGACGCTCCCGGTTCTTGGTGAACACCATCGCGTCCCACACCCGCTCGTCAACCCCGAGACCCACGAACCAGCGGAACAGAAGGTTGAACTCCAGCTGCTCCATCAGGTGGCGCTCAGAGCGGATCGAATGGCTCTGTTGCAAACCTGACGTAGGGGTGAGTCAGATCAGGACGACAACCGTGCTTTCGTCATGTTTCTGCGTTGGCCAGACGGTCCTGTAGCAACGCCACCGCCTCGGTCAGAGCGCACCGTCCGAGATCGAAGGCGCGCTCGACGATCCGGGCCTCGCCGACAATGCCGCCCTGGAGGGCGAACATCCCGGCCTGGCCCTTGCGCAGCGCGCGCATCACCTCGAAGCCCTTGATCGTGGCGTAGGCCGTCTTCAGCGTCTTGAACCCGCGCACGGGCCGGATCAGCAGCTTGAGCTTGCCGTGGTCGGCCTCGATGACGTTGTTGAGGTATTTCACCTGCCTGTGCCTCGTGTCCTTCGGGCACTTGCCCTCGGCCTTCAGCTCCGCGATGGCAGCGGCATAGGCCGGCGCCTTGTCGGTGTTGAGCACCTCGGGCTGCTCCCACTCTTTCAATCCTCTCAGCGCCTTGCCGAGAAATCGCTTCGCTGCCTTGGTGTTGCGGGTCGCCGAGAGGTAGAAATCGATCGTGTTCCCGAGCTTGTCCACCGCCCGGTACAGATACGCCCACTTGCCGCGGACCTTGATGTAGGTCTCGTCGACGCGCCAACTCCGCGACTGCGGCCGGCGCCACTGCCAGCGCAGACGTTTCTCCATCTCCGGCGCGAAACGCTGCACCCAACGATAGATCGTGGAGTGGTCGACCGCGACGCCGCGCTCGGTCATCATCGCTTCGAGGTCGCGGTAGCTGATCGGATACCGGCAGTACCAGCGTACGGCCCAGAGCACGATCTCCCCCCGGAAGTGACGTCCCTTGAAGTCGCTCATGCCTCAACCCCTCTCGGCAGATCACGCAGACACGTCACCAAATAGCCGGACTTTGCAACAGAGCCCGGCTCCATGTCGGGCCGCGATCTGCCGGCTCCGAACCAGGGCCCGTTGCCTATGATCTGGGCGGAACCGAGCCGACCGTGACCGATGCCAACGTCGTCCTCGGACGGCTCGACCCGCAGGCGTTTCTCGGCGGCGACCTAAGCCTCGACGCGGACGGTGCACGGCGCGCGATTCTCGAGCGCGTGGCCCAACCCCTCGGGTGCTCTGATGAGCAGGGCTTGCTGACGGTCGGCGAGGGAATCGTCGCGATCGCCATCGTTACCATGGCCGCGTCGATCAAGAAGATAACGGTCGAGCGAGGCATCGACCCGCGGGAGTTCGCGTTGTTCGCGTACGGTGGCGGTGGACCGCTCCACGCCTCGGCGCTCGCGCGCGAACTGCATATTCCTCTCGTCGTCGTGCCGCCCCAACCCGGCAACTTCTCGGCGATCGGCATGCTCCTGGCGGACATACGCCTCGACGATGCCGAGACCTTCCTGCGGCCGCTCGGCGAGCAGGCAATCTCCGACATGGAGGCGCTGTATACGGACCTCGAATCCACGATCGCCGAACGGCTCGCCCGCGAGATCGGCGATAGCCCCATCGTTTTCGAGCGCGACGCCGAAATGCGATATCGCGGACAAGCGCACTCGGTGAAGACGCCTGTTCTTGCCGGACAAACGGCGGCCGACATCGGGCAGGTGTACGAGGATGTCTACCGCGCGCGCTACGGGCATGCCGACTCCGAGGTGCCGGTCGAGTTCGTCAGCCTGCAGATAACGGCCCGAGCCGCGACCCCGCGACCCAACCTGGAGATGATCGCAAATACCGAGGGAACTCCGGTGGCCGACGCGATGGCGGCGCCACGGCCGGTGTTCTTCAAGGAGGCGGATGCCGTCTTGCCTACGGCCGTTTTCCAACGATCACGCCTACCCGTCGGTTTTGCTTCGAAAGGTCCCGCGATCGTCGAGGAGTACAGCTCGACGACGCTGATCGGCCCAAGCGACCGGTTCGAGGTCGGCGCGCTCGGAGAGATCCGCATTCACGTGGGTCTCTCGTAGGCCCAGCCCGGCGCCGTAGGTCTCCACCCTCGGAGTGCCCGTGCCGCTTACTCGGCGGCGATAGCGCGGCTTTCCGGCAGTGGGATGTCGTAGAGCCGGGCGGTGTTGTAGTAGCTCATGTCGGCCATGTTCTGCTCGCCGAGCTTGGCCAGCGTGTCGTCAACCACCTTGAGGCTGTTGGGATAAGTACAGCGCGCGTGCGGGAAGTCCGAGCCCCAGAACAGGGTCTTGGGATCGACGACGTCGACCGCCTTTTCGACGTAGGTGTCATCGACAAAGCCGTGGTAAACGCGGCGCATGTAGTCGCTCACGGGAAGCTTGATCGCCGGGCGCCCCATGGCGGGGTTGAAGACCTCCTGGATCTGCCTGGCGCGGAACATGAAGTAGGGCAGCCACGAGACCTCGTACTCCGACAGGACGATCTTGAGTTCGGGGAAGCGGTCCATGACGCCGCCGAAGATGAACTCGTTGGCGAGAACGGGCGGCGCCTCGAACAGGATCCACATCGTGATACGGGCGAGGTCCTTGCGCTCCTCGCCGAACAGGGTGAAGGGATCGCGGACGTTGCCGGTGATGATATGTAGCGTCACCGGAACGTTGAGTTCCTGCGCGCGGGCCCAGAAGGGGTCGTAGACGGGGTCCTGGTAGCGCGGCCATTCGGGGCGCGTGTCGCAGTTGATGAGCACCCCGCATAGACCCATTTTCTTGCACCGCTCGAGCTCCTTGACCGCCCAATCCACGTCCTCCATGTGGATCATGGCGGTGCCGAACAGCCGCTTGGGGTCGTGGCTGACCATGTCGCGCATCCAGTCGTTGTAGACGCCGCAGCAGTCGCGCACCATGTCGTCATTGCGCGCGCGCATGGTGTAGAGCATCCAGGTCGAGTTGAGGATCTCGGCGTAGACTCCGTCCTCGTCGAGGCAGCCCAGGCGCGCGGCCGGGTCCATCGACGCCGCGATCAGCTTTTGTTGCAACGCCTCCGCTTCCTCGCTTCCCTCGCCGCCTTCGACGATCTCGTCGACGCGGACGTACTCGATGCCGGTGAAGTAGTGCCGGCCCTTGACGCCCAGGTGCTCATCGACGTAGCGCGGCACCGCATCGCCGTATTTGGCGGCGAGCGTCCTGGCGAAAAGATCGTCGGGCTCGAGCACGTGCGAATCGCCGGAAATAATGAGCTGCCTGTTCATTTCACCCTCTCAAAGCCAATCCGCCCGTCCAGAGAATCGTGACCAGTCTATCGGATGCCATCGAGGCGCCGGTGAATGTCGTCGAACATCCACCAATTCACTTCCACGGCGTCGCGCACCGTACGCACCACGAGGTCGAGGTCCATGTCGGTTTTTGCGAACTCGCGCAGAAACTCGAGCCCGGCGTCGGCGTGATCGCGGTCCGCTTCTTCATGAACGGTGTAGAACATGGCTTGTTCAGGTGTCAGTCCATAGTGTTCGATGAAAACCTGCGAAACCTTCGCAGCGATGCCCGGCACTTGGGCTTCGCCGGCCAGTGACGTAGCAGCGACCCCTTCGAGGAAGCTGCGGGCGCAGGTCGCGGTCAGGAACGAACGAACCGCCAGCGCGCCGGGGCCGTACTCGGCCGCGTACATCTCGTCGGCGCTGATGCCGAACGCCTCGCCCAGCCGAAGGAAAAGCTGCCAGTGCGGCACGCCGTTCGAGTAGAGATTGCCCGTGCCCTCCTCCCACACGACTTCGGCCATCCGGGCGCGCCACTTCGGGCTGGGACAGTTCACGTAAAGCGGTCCGTGAAAGAAATGGTTGTAAAGCGCGACGGCGCTGAACTGGCGCAAGAACTCCGCGACCTGCGGCCGGCTTAGCTCGCCCTTCAGGAGCGAGATCCACAGAGGATGATCGCGGCGGTGTTTGGCCGCGTTGATGGCGTTGATCTTCTTTAGCGCCGTCGCGTAGTCCGTTTCTGACCGTGTCATAATTTCCGCCTTCGATTAGCGACAAGGGCCGATAAACGCACTTGTCCCCTGAACTGGGTCAGGGCACAAGCGAGGCAAGGCCGTCGCATGCTACCATCAGGCGCCTCCAAGCCCGGTTGCGAAAACGCTCGTCCCCAATCCGGCCCGGATTGGGGACGATCCGACCACAGCGTGTGTGCCCTGCGAACGGAGCCTCATTATGAGGGTCGACGGAAGTTGCCACTGCGGCGCCATCACCTACGAGGCGGAGGTCGACCCGGAAAAGGTGATGATCTGCCACTGCACCGATTGCCAGACGCTGTCGGGCTCGGGTTGTGTCTCGAAAGTGGTGGAAATTGGTTTTGGCGCCTCTCCGAGCGGGTTGAGTTTTGCGGCGGTCAGGCCGCGCGGTCAAGGGTTTCGTCGGCGATTAGCTGATCGAGGGTTTCCCATCCATCGACTTTGCGCATCTGGATTTGGCCGGAAGCGAGGAGCGCCCAGAGGAGCATCGGCACTGTTTCGGGACACGGCAGCACGGTCTGTGTTTTGATCCGGCGCTTGAACTCCTCGTTGAGACGCTCAATGGCGTTGGTCGTTCGGGCTGATTTCCATTGGCTCTTGGACAGGCGCGTGAAGGTAAAGAGCTTGTCGCCCGCTTCTGCGAGGCTGTCCGCGACGGCCCTGCATTTCAGCCGCCACTTGCGGACAAACGCCTTGCGGCGGGTTTCCACCTCGGAGGCAGTGTCGGCATAGATCATATCGCGGTAATCTTCGCTCAGCTCGTCATGCATGTGTTTGGGAGGCATTGACACGTTAAGTCGGTGGCCGGATCGGGCAGGGGCCGCTACCGTCGGCGTATGACGCCAATTTCTTTCAAGCGACATCGTTTTTCGCCAGAGATCATCCAGCATGCGGTCTGGCTCTATGCTCGGTTCACGCTGTCATTTCGCGATGTCGAGGACCTGCTGGCCGAGCGCGGTATCGATGTCTCGAACGAGACGGTGCGACGCTGGTTTCTGAAATTCGGGCGCCTGATCTCAGGCAATCTTCGCCGCAGCCGTCCACGTGCCAGTGCTCGTTGGCACCTTGACGAAATGATCATCAGGATCCGCGGCCGAAGACATTGGCTGTGGCGGGCGGTCGACGACGAAGGTGAAGTTCTCGACTTCCTGGTCCAGCCACGACGCTGCGCCCGATCGGCGCAGAGGTTGCTGCGGAAGCTGCTGAAGAAGCAGGGCTTTGCGCCGAAGCGCATTACCACGGACAAGCTCAAATCCTACGCTGTTGCGATCCGCAAAGAGCGACTTACCGCTATTCACGATCAGGGATTGCGGGCGAACAATCGAGCCGAGAATTCACACCAGCCGGTACGTCGACGCGAACGAAAACAACAGCGGTTCAATTCACCGGGATCCGCCCAACGGTTCCTTTCAATCCACGCCGCCGTCTACAACGCTTTCTACGTCCAGCGCCACCTTTTACCCCGCCGCATTTTCAAGGCGTTTCGAGCCGAGACGTTCGCTGTCTGGAATCAAGGCTGGTGTGCTGCCTGATCCAGATCACGATCCAATTGTGCCGAACGCGGCAGTTAACGTGTCAATGCCCATTACACCATTCCCCTCTCACAGCGATGGCGACCGCCCGGGCGCTGTCCGGCGGCCTCCGTGGCGTATCTTGGTCTCAGGAGCGGGCCCAAGGCCTTCTCATCGATATTCCGAATAGCTGCCGCTCGGGCATTTGCCACACGTGCATGTGCGAGCTCACCGAAGGCGCCGTCGAATACCGCGACGAGCCCCTAGACGCGCCAGACCGAGGTCAAGTGCTGATTTGTTGCGCGACCCTTACGACCGATCTGGTGCTCGACGTTTGACGATCCGATTTTCGGCCCACACCTTGACTTTCGAGGCGGGAGGGCTCATTTGAAAGGCAGCGTTCCTCGCGGTCGCGCGATCTGCCCGTCGAAACGGGCTTATTACCGCGAGGATATTTCATCCAATTCCCGTCTGATCTAAGTGCGCGTGGAAAAGAAGGACACGGTTAGCCCTGATCGCTCGCCTCCGCGCGCGCCGGGTCTCCGTAACAAAGAATTTGTATCTTTGACAGTTTCAGCTTTCGCCGAACTCGGGCTCTCCGAGCGGCTTTTACGCGCGCTTGAAGACGCGCAGTACGACACCCCCACCCCCATTCAACGTCGCGCCATTCCGTACCTGCTGGACGGCATGGATCTGCTCGGTATCGCCCAGACGGGCACCGGCAAGACAGCGGCGTTCACGCTGCCGCTTCTGCAGAACCTCGTCGAAGACGGCGTCAAGGCTTCGCCGTGGACGACGCGAGCGCTAATTCTCGCGCCCACGCGCGAACTCGCGCTACAGATCTCCAGCAGCATCAAGACCTATGGGCGGCACCTGCAATTCCGCCAGGCGGTCGTCATGGGCGGCGTCCCCGAGCGGCCCCAGATCGAGGCGCTGCGCCGCGGCGTCGACATTCTGGTTGCCACGCCGGGCCGGCTTCTCGATCTCGCGCAGCAGCGCCGCGCCGATTTGAGCCAGTGCGAATACCTCATCATCGACGAGGCCGACCGCATGTTCGACATGGGCTTCATCCGCGACGTGCGTAAGATCGTGGCGATGCTGCCTGATGAGCGGCAGACACAGCTCTTTTCGGCGACCATGCCGGCCGAGGTTGCGAAGCTCGCCGGCGAGGTCCTGTTCGAGCCCGAACGGGTCGAAATCGCGGCCAAGAGGGTGGCGGTGGAGCGCGTCGAGCAACACGTCCATCACCTCGCCACGGCCTCGAAACGCGATCTTCTGGCCAAGCTTCTTGCCGCACCCGATCTCAAAAAGGTGCTGGTATTTACGCGCACCAAACGCGGCGCCAACCAGGTGGTCAAACGGCTCGCCCTTGGCGGGGTCAGTGCCGATGCGCTGCATGGCAATAAGTCCCAAAATGCGCGCCAACGGGCGCTCGAAAACTTCCGCACCGGAGAAGTGCGGGTGCTGGTGGCCACCGATGTCGCCGCGCGCGGGCTTGACGTCGACGACGTCACCCACGTCATCAATTACGAGCTGCCGAACGAGCCCGAATGCTACGTTCACCGGATCGGCCGCACCGCGCGCGCGGGCGCCGCGGGCATCGCGATCTCGTTCTGCGATGCCAGCGAGCGGCCGCAACTGCGCGCGATCGAGCGGTTGATCAAAGAGTCATTGCGGGTTGTCGGCGAGGCGCCGGACGAGACTGTGGCCGCGTCGGGCAATAACGGCAAGGGCGCGGCGCCTCGACCGGCACCGAGCCCCCGCAAGCGCCGCAGGCGGACCCGGCGTTTCGATAAGCGCGCGGCCTAGCGCCCCGCACTCGAACAAGGCGCTTCCGGCTGGGCGATCAAGGTGCTTCCGCGCGGGCCTGCCTAAGGAGGGCATTGACACGTTAACTGCCGCGTTCGGCACAATTGGATCGTGATCTGGATCAGGCAGCACACCAGCCTTGATTCCAGACAGCGAACGTCTCGGCTCGAAACGCCTTGAAAATGCGGCGGGGTAAAAGATGGCGCTGGACGTAGAAAGCGTTGTAGACGGCGGCGTGGATTGAAAGGAACCGTTGGGCGGATCCCGGTGAATTGAACCGCTGTTGTTTTCGTTCGCGTCGACGTACCGGCTGGTGTGAATTCTCGGCTCGATTGTTCGCCCGCAATCCCTGATCGTGAATAGCGGTAAGTCGCTCTTTGCGGATCGCAACAGCGTAGGATTTGAGCTTGTCCGTGGTAATGCGCTTCGGCGCAAAGCCCTGCTTCTTCAGCAGCTTCCGCAGCAACCTCTGCGCCGATCGGGCGCAGCGTCGTGGCTGGACCAGGAAGTCGAGAACTTCACCTTCGTCGTCGACCGCCCGCCACAGCCAATGTCTTCGGCCGCGGATCCTGATGATCATTTCGTCAAGGTGCCAACGAGCACTGGCACGTGGACGGCTGCGGCGAAGATTGCCTGAGATCAGGCGCCCGAATTTCAGAAACCAGCGTCGCACCGTCTCGTTCGAGACATCGATACCGCGCTCGGCCAGCAGGTCCTCGACATCGCGAAATGACAGCGTGAACCGAGCATAGAGCCAGACCGCATGCTGGATGATCTCTGGCGAAAAACGATGTCGCTTGAAAGAAATTGGCGTCATACGCCGACGGTAGCGGCCCTGCCCGATCCGGCCACCGACTTAACGTGTCAATGCCGCTCGGCCATCTCCTGCGGCTGGGGTTCACGGAGTGGAACCTCGAAAGCGAGTTCGGCGCAGACGCCCGCTTCCTGCGCGCGGGCTACGGCTACCGCCTGGGGAACGTCCTCGATCTGAATCTCGAAGCGACCCGTCGCGATTCCGTCAACGACGAGGTGCCCGAGCACGGCCTGATGCTGCGCGGCGAGATGCGCTGGTAGGGGGACGGGATGCGGCCGCACACCCGAGGCCATTGTCCGGCGCGCAAACTCGATTCCTTGGATTCCAATCAGATCAATTGCTTGGCGTGCCGATCGGCGTCGAACCTGCGCGCCGCCCCGCAGCTATCAGGAGGGGGTCACGCCAATGCAGGCGGACAAAACCTCTTCCACCGGAGTAGGGCGAATGCCCAGGTCTTCCAGGGTCAACGCCTGCCGCCCGACGACATTGTGCCGTGACATCAATTTCACCTGATCGCGGGTCAGCGGCGGATCGGGGTGAAATGCCGTCACGGCCGCGAGGATGTCCCACACGAGGAAGGGGACCGGGATCATGACCGTACGCCTGCCGATCCCTTCGAGCACCAACTGTACGAGTTCCTTGTAGGCGTATACCCGCGGCCCACCGAGTTCGTAGACGCGGCATCGAGTGGAGGGATTGGCTAGAACCCTCACGCAGGCTTCCGCGACGTTTTCCACGAACACGGGTTGCAGTCTCGTGCCTCCAATTCCGAACAGCGGCAGCACCGGGCTTTGCCGTGCCAACATGGCAAGTCTGTTCAGGAAGGAATCATCCGGACCGAATATCACGCCGGGGCGCAGGATCGTGACGCCATCGAAGGCCTCCTTGACGAGGCTTTCTCCGGTCCCCCGGGCACGGACGTAAGGCGAGTCCGACCCGGGATCGGCGCCCAGGCCTGAGATATGGATCAGTCGCAGGACCCCCGCCTGCTTCGTCTGCCTGGCGACGTGCAGGGCTCCTTCGCCGTGGATCCTATCGAATGTCGTGCCTCCTTTCTCGACATAGTGGCCGACGGTGTTGATGACCGAAGTCGCGCCGTTCACCGCCCGTGTGACCGTCGCCTCGTCCCATACATCTGCGTGCACCAGCTCGATCCGGCCGTCCGCGTCGAGCCGCCGCAGGAAGGCGGCGCGGTCGGGATGGCGCACGCCCACACGCACGTCGTGCCCCGCTGCGGCCAGGTGTTCCACGATCCGGTGGCCGAGGAATCCCGATCCCCCGAAAACCGTCACTAATTTGGACGCCATCGGCTCGACACCAGATACCCCGCTCAGGAAACGGCGTAAGGCCGGCCCGGCCGGCCCACGGCCGCGAGGAACATGACCGATTTGTCGGCCGCGTGGGGCGAGAAGAATGCGGTCACGTCGTCATCGAGGAAGGTCAGCCCCGTGGCCTCCAGTCCCAGCGCATAGGCGGCGAGATAGACCCTGCCGCCCCGTATCCCCCCTTCGAGCTCGGCCGCGCGATAGCCGCGATCGCCGAAGCGCGCCGTCACGCGTTGCAGGTTGGCGAGGAAGTAGAGGTTGACGCTGGCCTCGCCCGCCAGGTCCTGCCCCAGCGCCAAGGCCGTCGCTTCCTCCCGAAACGTTCCCTCGCGGAGCGGCTCCAGCCCGCCGTGCGCGGGCCTGTATGCGTAGGTTCCTGCGGGGAGCCCGTCGACGGCGTTGACGATCAGATAGAGGTCGCAGAGGGACGCTCCGGAGGGGGCCAGAAAGTCCGCGGCAATGGCGCGGTCGGTCCGGTCCAGGATCGTCGAGAGCGCGGTGAAGGAGATGCTTTTGCCGGTAAACCGGCGGCTCGATCCGCGACGCCGGATCACGGCCTCCAGCGGTTCGGCCGGAACCGCATCGTCCGCCGCTGGTTGCAGGGGGACGAGCCGGTCTGGAGAGGCTTCGGTGCCTTCGTCCATGGCCCCGCGCCACGCGGCCGCCTCGGCTCCAGTGTTCAGGCAGGAAGCGGCGTGGACCGCTGGAATGTTCGGGTACGCCACCTCGTGATGCGAGAGCGGCTCCGTCGACAGTCCGAGCGGGGCAAGCCGGGGCGGATGCGCCGCGTGAGCCGGACCGCCGCGCCCGATCGGCATCAGCATCAGGGACGCCTCCTTCTCAGGATCGACGTCGAGCAGCCGGTTGACGGGGTCGTCGGCATAACCGGCCACCAAGGCGGCCGGGAGCTCCAGGGCCGCCGCCTGCGCCAGGAGGTTGGCCGCCATGCAGCCCGAATCCCACCAAGCGTGGCGATAGGCACGCGCCTGATACTTCCAGGCGTTGCGCCACCACGTGCTCGTCAGGACCAGCACCACCGGCGCGTCGGCCACGGCGGCGTGCGCGCCGCTCGCGTCGATGAGGACCTGCCGGCAATCGCCCGGCCGTAGCAGGCACACTGAGGAATCCTTCGGCTGGAACTGATAGACGCCGGCCGGCAGGTCTTTCAGGTCGGTGCAGATCACGTAGACCTCGATGTGGTAGAGCGCGCCGGTGCAAGGCGCACCGCGGAACAGCATCTCGCCGCCCGGATAGCGCCGCCGCTTGGTGATGCCGACAGCCGACAGCAGGTGCGCCAGCTCATTCCGGCCCGCGACCCGGTCGCCGCCGGCGTCTACTCCCGGTTCTGCCAGCGCGGCCAGCGCCGGAACCGCCGAGTCCGGCAAATCGGTCGAGAGCGGCTGGCGCGCCAAGTCGATATAGATCTTGAAGGGGTGCGGCATGTTCGCAAAGTCGAGGGAGTGGGGATTGGCGCGAATGCGCTCCCACGAATGCTTGGTGGACTCGTGGTAGTCCAAGGCCCTCATGATCCACACGTCAGTGGTGCTCGCCCTGCCATAGCGGCTTGCTCAGCTCCGCCGCGTAGCCGGACAGCATGACGTTGAAGCTCACGCTGATCCGGTCTCGATCGCCGCGGTTGGCGTCCACCGAATGCGGCAGCCACGCCGGGAACAGCAGGACCGACGTTGTCACGTTAACCGCCATTTGGCCAGCTTGTGGGCGCCGACGCCGGAGATTATGCAACGGTCGTCACTTGCCGCCACTGTCTCATCGCGTCGCCGCGGAATTGGCGGAGTGTTCGGCGGGAGACCAGATGGCGTTGGACGTTGAAGAGGTTGTAGACGGTCGCATGGACGGCGAGGAACCGCTGCGCGGACGCGGGCGATTTGAACCGCTGCATCTTTCGCTCTCGTCGTCGCACCGGCTGATGTGAATTTTCTGCCCGATTGTTCTTTCGCAGGCCTTGCTCATGCTGAGCCGAGAGGGCAAGCAAACGGATCGCGGTGCCGTAGGAGCGGAGTTTATCGGTTACAATCGTCGCCGGCGCGAAGCCCTGCTTCTTCAAGAGTTTCCGCATCAGCCGAATTGCCGCCCGAGCGTTCCTGCGGGATTGAACCAGGAAATCCAGGACTTCGCCCTCACTGTCCACGGCACGCCAGAGATAGAACTGCCTCCCTCGAATTACGACGACCATCTCGTCCAGGTGCCAGCGTTCGGTCGGTCGTGGCCGCCGACGTTGAATCCGCCGCGCATAGGCCCGACCGAATTTCAAGACCCATCTTCGAACTGTCTCATACGAGATGTCGAGACCACGCTCGGCAAGCAGGTCATCAACGTCCCGATAGCTCAGCGTGAAACGGCAATAGAGCCAGACGGCATGCTGGATGATGACCGGTGGAAAGCGGTGACGACGGTAGGATATCTTGCACATCCAGAGACGCTAAAGCACCGGCCGTGCCGAAGCCACGCTGTTAACGTGACAATGCCGGCAAGACCCATATCGCCCTCGGTCTCGGTCTGGCGGCCTGCCAAAAGGGGCTCTCCGTCGGCTTCCTCACGGCCGCTGCCCTGGTTCATGAACGGATGGAGGCCAGGGATGAAAAACGCCTGTTGCGCCTGCAGAAGCAACTGGCAAAGTATCACCTTCTGATCATCGACGAACTCGGCTTCGTGCCGCTCTCGAAGACCGGCGCCGAGCTGCTGTTCGAAGTCTTCAGCCAGCGCTACGAGCGGGGCTCGATCCTGGTGACCTCCAACTTGCCGTTCGATGAGTGGACGGAGATATTCGGCTCGGAACGCCTGACCGGGGCTTTGCTGGACCGCCTCACCCACCATGTCCATATCCTGGAAATGAACGGCGAGAGCTATCGTCTCAACCAAAGCCAAAAACGGCGAAAATCCCCAAAATACCTGCTTAACCGCCAGTGCAATGGTTGACCCGGTGGGTCCACAGGAACCTCCCACGCTGCTTCGCTCCGCGTAACGCAAGCGCTACTCGAAGCAGCGCGGGTCCCTCCTATGGACTACCGGGACAACCCCCCAACACCGCGTACCGCATAACGTTAAGTGGACTAGTTTTGCTCCGCCCGGGTGGACTAATTTTGCTCCGCCGTTGACACTTACCCTTCTCGCGAAGGTCCACGCAGGGTCACAGACGTTTCCAAATCTAGCAAGGCGTATCTCTGGAGACTGGGATGTCAAGGAGTCCAAACCGTCAGTAGTGTCCAAATTTGAACTTCACGGGTCAGGGACGCTCAAGGGCAAAGCCACTTTCGGGAAGATGCTGTCCCGGAAGCTTGGGTATTCCATGCCCACGCGCTGTCGGCGTTCCTGGGCGGGCCACAGTGTTCGCCCACTCGATTACCCTGAGTGCCGCAACCCGCTGAGCACTTCGCGAAAGCTATTCAGACGGCATTGACACGTTAAGTCGGTGGCCGGATCGGGCAGGGGCCGCTACCGTCGGCGTATGACGCCAATTTCTTTCAAGCGACATCGTTTTTCGCCAGAGATCATCCAGCATGCGGTCTGGCTCTATGCTCGGTTCACGCTGTCATTTCGCGATGTCGAGGACCTGCTGGCCGAGCGCGGTATCGATGTCTCGAACGAGACGGTGCGACGCTGGTTTCTGAAATTCGGGCGCCTGATCTCAGGCAATCTTCGCCGCAGCCGTCCACGTGCCAGTGCTCGTTGGCACCTTGACGAAATGATCATCAGGATCCGCGGCCGAAGACATTGGCTGTGGCGGGCGGTCGACGACGAAGGTGAAGTTCTCGACTTCCTGGTCCAGCCACGACGCTGCGCCCGATCGGCGCAGAGGTTGCTGCGGAAGCTGCTGAAGAAGCAGGGCTTTGCGCCGAAGCGCATTACCACGGACAAGCTCAAATCCTACGCTGTTGCGATCCGCAAAGAGCGACTTACCGCTATTCACGATCAGGGATTGCGGGCGAACAATCGAGCCGAGAATTCACACCAGCCGGTACGTCGACGCGAACGAAAACAACAGCGGTTCAATTCACCGGGATCCGCCCAACGGTTCCTTTCAATCCACGCCGCCGTCTACAACGCTTTCTACGTCCAGCGCCATCTTTTACCCCGCCGCATTTTCAAGGCGTTTCGAGCCGAGACGTTCGCTGTCTGGAATCAAGGCTGGTGTGCTGCCTGATCCAGATCACGATCCAATTGTGCCGAACGCGGCAGTTAACGTGTCAATGCCGCCGCGACTGCCGCGACACCCACTACCCGCTCGCCCGGTAGCCCGAGCAGCGGTGGCTGCATCGTCCAACCGACCAGTGCGAACGGGACGACGCCGGCAACGACAGCGGGAGCGACCCAGAAGAAGACAAACGACCCCACGATCGCACGCGTACGTGTACCCTTCACAAACACGTCATGAAACCCTGGGAGTTTGGCAGGCGATGTCCGGACGGCTTCGCGCCTGTTGTCGTACGCCGTCTGTGAGACTTCGCATGCGGTCTCGTCCCCCGTTCAGCGTACTGGCACTCGCGCCGATTCTCTTAATTTATGCTTTGCTGGTCCTGTTATCAATGGAGAAGCCGTTCCCTCGGAGGAGGCGGAGGATCTCGTCCCCTGCCCTGGAAGGTCGAGCTGCCGCTCGCCGCACGAACCATCATGGCCGGAGTCAACCAGACGGTCTTGATGTCACTGGCCATGGTCGCCTCGCTCGCCGTCCTGCGTGACCATTTGCGCCTCGACCGGCCAGAATTGTCGCGCGACGAAAGCGTCGATCTCCGACGAGGGTTCTCATCGCTGTCGCTCGGATTGGCCACATGGCAGGCCGTTGGCGCAGATACGGACGTTTTTTGCGATCGACGTAGGCTGGAGATCACGTTTGCGCATCGCACCCGGTAGTCTACGGTACCCAGGTCCAGGATCGGGACAGCGGTGGGCAAAGCCTGGGAAACGACGCGGTCATTAAGCGCCATCGTGGTCCCGCGCCACGACCGCGATCCCCCAATGGCGGCTACGGAGGCTCACCGTGAATGACCGCTCGAAAAACGTCTGTTTTTGTGGCTCGGACTGTATCCCACCCTCACTAATCCTTGGTGACAGACTGACATGACGGACGAAAAGCACAGAGAAGAATTCAGCGACCAGCCGCCCTATCAGGATGTATTCGAGGTCGACTCATCTGCACTCCGTCAGGCGCTCTGCAAACTCAAGCTACTGGGAGATGACCCATTCTTGAGCATGCAAACCTTTAATCTTTCCCTTGTCGATCAATTCCTAATGGATCTCGAATCACAACTCCATCAAAAGCACATAGCTGAAGAACGAACGCTAATCCAGGAAGCCGCTTTTCTGTCAGCGCAATCGCAGATGTGGATTTTTGCAGCCTATGAACTCATGCGAACTTGGCGCCAGCGTGCAAAAGACATGATTAAATGGGCCGAATCCGGTGGTCTTGAGCAGAAACTCGCGGCTCTAGAGAAGGAAGATGACTACCAGCATTTCGGGCGGCAGATCCGCGCCGATCAGATTAGAGTTATCCTTGCTGATTCAAACAAAGTGAGCGCAATAAACAGAGACCTTATGCGCACGAATTTGCTTTTTCCTCGCCTTGAAGCCATCCGGATTTCACTAGCCAAGCATGAAATGAAGGGGAAAGAAAATTCGGTTTCGTTAATACCGGGGGGGCCATGGATACATTAATGCTTGGTGCGGTGCACTCGATTATATGATCGATAACGGCGGCGGAAGTATATTCACAATCAATCGCCGCGATATTGCTGATGAAATCCGTTTGCTTGTCGCGGACGATTATTTACCGAGCGACGATCACATCGCGTCATTTAAGCGGTTCATGTCTCGGGCATGCTGATTGAATTGCTCCTCCTCCCGCCCGAAAGACGACTGGTTTTCGATCAGAACCCGGACTGGAGAAGATGGTGCTCAATCTATGACCGTTCGCATGGCACCGACCACTTCTTCGACCTAGCGCGCAACGAGGTTCGGCTCAAGAAAGCCCGCCGTGCCCGGTGTATGGCCGCCATGGCTATGATCGAAACCGGCCAGCCGGTCCGCGCCTACGGCGATTTTCACCATTCAGGAGTTTTGGTGGCTGGAAAGGCCAGGAACAATGCCTCGCTTAACCGTACGGTCATCTATTCTTCAAGGGTATGATCGCCAAGGACTTGATGGTTGTCTGGGAAATGTCAGCTTGAACGTCCGGTCGTGTGACGCCACCTTCCCGATAACGCTTGAGGCATCGGAGGAGCACTACGATGAGGCTCTTGTTCATCACGATCCTGGCCTTGGGACTCACGGCTCCGTCGGTCGGGACTCTGGCCCATCATGGCTGGTCGTGGACGACCGGCGGCAATATCGATATGACCGGCATCATTAAGACCGTCCGCCTGGGCAATCCCCACGGCATTCTGAAGATCGACGTGGAGGGCGACGAGTGGACGGCCGAGGTCGGTCAGCCCTGGCGCAACGAACGCGCTGGCCTCCAGGACGGCGATCTGGCCGAAGGGGTCGAAATCCGGTTGATCGGCGAGCCGGCCGACGATGTGTCGGAAAAACGGATTAAGGTGGAACGGCTATTCCTGGGCAAACGCGAGTACATCCTTTACCCCCGGCGCGACTGAGACCTTGGAGGCCCTGTTCGTGGCGCTCGAGGGGACAGCCCTGGCGCAGGCTCTGCGGGGTTCCCGCTGGGTCTATGCCGCCGTCAACACCGCGCATATCTTCGCAATCGCCTTGCTGATCGGGTCCGTCGTCCCACTCAATCTGCGGCTTCTTGGCGTGTGGCGCGGTATCTCTCGCGAAGCGGTAGTGCGGGTGCTCGCGCCCGTTGCGGCGAGCGGGCTGACCCTTGCCCTGTTCACGGGACCGCTGCTGTTCTCGGTCCGGGCGCGAGAATACAGTGGCGTCGGATTCCTGCAGCTCAAGCTAATCCTCATCGCTGTCGGGGTCCTGTCTACGCTCGCTCTGTGCCGGGCCCACGGGTTCCTGCTTAAGGACGCCCCGCGCGCCCGCTTGGCCGGTCATGCCATCCTCTCAACGGTTTGCTGGCTGGGAGCACTCGTCTATGGGCGATTGATCGCGTTCGCGGGGGATTGAGGTCACTATGTTTTTGGCCAGCATAAACGTCCCTGTTCCATGCAAGCGAGCAAACGGCGACCAACCATCAGAACGGGTGAGCGTATTCACGGTATCTCCGGCTGTGTCTCGAAAGTGGTGGAAATTTGAGGATGGCGTAATCTCCGGGTGACAAGACAACCACCCAATCGGCGGCTAGCACCGCCAAGGAGATCACGCCATGAAGAACACTACCGAGACTTCCGCGCTTTCGCTACTGGCCAATGACGCCGGCTATGATCCGCTCGAGGACCGGCTGCGGGAGAACATCAGATCCACGATCGAGGCCGTTTTTGAGGAGGAACTTGCGCAGTTTCTCGGGCGCTGCCGATACGGTCGAGAGGACGCGCTTCGGCAAGGGTATCGGAACGGGCACCGGGAGCGGCAACTGACGGGGACATTCGGGACCGAGAGGGTGAGCGTGCCGCGTGCGCGGATCGTTGAGGAAGACGGTCGGGCGTCGGAATGGCGTTCGCGGGCGCTGCCGCGCTACCAGCGGCTGACCAGAAAGGCCGAGGCGCTGATCGCTTCGGTGTATCTGTCCGGAACCAACACGCGGCGGGTGAAACGCGCGCTGTTCGGGCTCTTCCGGGGTGCTGTGAGCAAGGACGTTGTGAGCCGGGCGTGGCGCAAGGTGAAGGTCGATTGGGACGCCTGGTGCAGCCGTGGCCTCGCGGATGAGGATATCGTTCGGCTGATCCTTGACGGCACTGTGATCAAGACCCGACTGGACCGCAAGGCCACCAACATCTCGGTTCTCGCGGCTATAGGGGTGCGCCGGGATGGCCAGAAGGTCTTGCTTTCGATCGGGAATATGGGCGGAGAAAGCCAGGCGGCGTGGCGCCAGTTCCTCGACGACCTTGATGCGCGTGGACTGAAACGGCCCGGGTTTGTCATCGTCGATGGCGCGCCGGGACTGGAGGCGGCTCTGTCGGCGCTTTGGGGCGATGACCTTCCCGTTCAACGCTGCACCGTGCACAAGCACCGCAACCTTCTGGGTCATGCTCCCAAACACATGCATGACGAGCTGAGCGAAGATTACCGCGATATGATCTATGCCGACACTGCCTCCGAGGTGGAAACCCGCCGCAAGGCGTTTGTCCGCAAGTGGCGGCTGAAATGCAGGGCCGTCGCGGACAGCCTCGCAGAAGCGGGCGACAAGCTCTTTACCTTCACGCGCCTGTCCAAGAGCCAATGGAAATCAGCCCGAACGACCAACGCCATTGAGCGTCTCAACGAGGAGTTCAAGCGCCGGATCAAAACACAGACCGTGCTGCCGTGTCCCGAAACAGTGCCGATGCTCCTCTGGGCACTCCTCGCTTCCGGCCAAATCCAGATGCGCAAAGTCGATGGATGGGAAACCCTCGATCAGCTAATCGCCGACGAAACCCTTGACCGCGCAGCCTGACCGCCGCAAAACTCAACCCGCTCGGAGAGGCGCCAAAACCAATTTCCACCACTTTCGAGACACAACCGTATCTCCGTCCGCCGATCGCCGGATGGTCGAACCTCACCGATTGCGCCGCCGTCCGCGCTGCTGTCGGGTTCGGCTTGCCTCGCCAGATCGCGAATCTGCAGGTCTCAAAGCTTGGCTCTTCTCCCGAGTAAAGCTCGGCATAGGTTGGAGCAGAGGTGTCGCCCGCGATGCCGAGCAATGAGCGGAAGGCGTTGAACGGGTAGAACCGCCTGTTGAAGCGGAAGGTGAACTCGTTGAGGTAGGCTTGTAGGTGCTGGTGGCTAACGCCGGAAGACGCACACCACTTCCGGCCATACGCTCCTCGGCCGCGCGCTGGGTGTTGAGGGCCAACAGGCGCGCGAGCACTTCGTCGCGGACTTCATCGGGCCAGCGGTAGCGCCAGGGTTTCTTCTTCTTGCCCCAGGTCTCTTCGTCGATCTCGTAATCCAACAAGAACTCGCAATCGGTAGGAATGTCGGTCCAGCCATAGGCTTCCAGAACGACGCGGTCCATTGCGGCGTGAAGCTGACGGAGCCGGTCGATCCGGGAATCGCGCTCGTCCGGATCGTGAAAACGGTTGTAGGTTTTTGTAAGTCCCTCGTTGTTCTCGGCCATCAACGCCGCACGCAAATCATAGTACGCCTCACCCGCCGCTTCGAGTGCGGGGCACGATTCCCAGTTCTCGGGGAATGGGAAAGTCTCGAAACAGTCGGAGGGTGTGTAGCGAAGCCGATCTTCCAGCGACGATCCGAAGAAACGGGCCCAGATTTCGTGGGGGCGGGACTGGAGGGCGCATAAGGCGGCGTAAGTATCGAGAGAGAAGACCTTTAGCGTATGGGAAAAGATCATGCGACTTGGCAAAAATGCGAACGCCCCATGTTGGCCAATCTCGGAAATTACAAGCACGCGATCGAGGCTACTGACTGCCTGTTGGAGCTGAGGGCGATCATTTGCATACAACCACCAACGACGCTTGTGGACTCTGTCAATCGCTGATTCTCCGAGTCTTAGTCGAGTGGGTCGAACATGCTCTTCCACAATTGACAATAGCTCCGGATAGTCCGCAGCCACTTGCTCCGGATAGTCAAGCGGTACGATCCCGTCGCGCTGCCAGTCGCGCCTCGTGCCTTCGTCTGCGTCCAGCCACGTTGCACCCATATCTGCGCGGCGCAGCGGCCAGTCGCGGAAGTTGATGACGTAGCGGTGGTGGGCATGGGCCGGGCTGGTGTTGACCTCCTCTCCGCCGATGTAGGGAAAGATCACGTCCCTATTGCGAGTGTTCGCTTCGATCAGACGATTCATTGTTGCAAGCGATGTGGCGACGTTCTTGGTGTCAGTATCGTCGAAAGTGAAGCCCATGCCCCGCAAGTACATGCCCACGTAGCTTTTTTCAGAATTCGCTTTCAGACGAACCGGGTCATCGTTACCACCACTATGAAACAGAAAAGCGGTGATCACAGATGCCCGGTGATCGTCGAGCGTCCTGGAACCCGCATAAGCCCCCTTTGCAATATGAACTACACTTACTACTACGGCCGCCTCGCCGGGCCACTTGAGCCGTCGTCGGGCGCGGTGGATCACACCACCGTTCTTGCAGATCCAACGCAACCCCGTGGCTCTTGTGTCGCCTTGGCTTATGGTGTTCGTGGAGACTAGACCAAGACCACCTCCTTTGCGCAGCAACTCAAAGACTCTACGAAAGAAATGCGCGACCAAGTCTGCATTGCTGTTCGCTTCGGGATGCAGAGCTATCAGCCAGTCTCGAAACCGGTTTCCAAGTACGGTGCTGATTCGTTTCCCGCCAAGGAATGGCGGATTACCGACTGCCGCATCGAAGCCCGGATTCTCGCGCTCGAACACCTCCGGAAACTCTAACTCCCAATGGAGGGGAGCGACCGGCAACTTTGCTGCCGCAGGCGAAGCGGTCACGGCTTGGTCCCTTCCGAGAAGCAGACTCCCGTACATGACCCGCTTGCTCTCACGTTCCTTCGGCTTTCCTCCATCGAAGAACGCCGTCAACACCAGGTCAGCGACCCGGCGAACGTTCCTGAGTTCACGCTCGGACTCGTCCAGAAGCTCCCGCAGTTCGTGCTCAGGGGCCTCGTCACCAAGTTCGCGGATCAGTTGGCGCATCTCGGAGACCCGGGCCACGTGCTTTTGCACCTCCATTGTCTCCATTCCGAGCTGAAAACTCGGTGCCTCGGCATCCCAATGGAATCCTTCGATCTGGTTGCGCGTGAGACCAACCAGCGAATCACCGTGGCGCAGGGCGTGATCTATGAAGGTGAATTCATGATCCCGCGCGAGGGTAACCAGCCACAGCGAAAGCCGCGCCAGATCGATAGCCATCGAATTCTTGTCGACGCCATAGATGCATCGCTGGGCGACAAGTCGCCGGGCGTGAAGCAACTCGTCTTCGTCGGCGGGCAGGTCAGGCGGTCCGCCATGAACGCTCCAGGCCTCGACCAGTCGCGCCGACAGTTGACGGCAGGCCTCGACCAGGAAGGCACCCGAACCGGTTGCTGGGTCGAGAACCTTGAGGTCGAGAATGTCTTCGGGCCGCGCATTCCGTCCCAGACGTTCGAGTATCGGACGCAGAGCTTCGGAAACGATCGGTTCAGTCAAAGAGCGCGGCGTATAGTGGCTGCCGGACCGCCGCCGCTCGTCCGTCGGCTGAAGGACAGGAGTTCCAGCGGGAACAACGTCCGGAGTCGCGTCGCGGTCGACCGCTCGGTCAAGCGCCGCCACAACATCTACAATCGTGGAAGCCTTCGCACGCTTGCCACCTTCCAGTTCGAGCAAACGGTCGAGGTCGACGACAACCGCGGCGCCGGTCCGTTTCGGCGACGCCACGGCGATCGACCGCCCGGGGGTCAGCTCGACGCGAAAGCCCATGATGGCCTCGTACACAGAACCGATCTGCTCGACATCGAGTGTGCGGTAAGACAGCCGCTCGCCGTCTAGCACCATCAACGACTGCAACACCTTCCAGACGCTAGCGTCCGGGACCATCGGAATTGCCGGCTTCTGCTCTGGCCCGCGTCCTTCGAGGAACGGGAAACGGTGTGGATCGAACAGCGTACCCTTGCGTGCGACAAACGAGAGGCCGGCGTGTCCGCCGCCGCCGTGGATTAGCCGGAATAACGAAAGCAGCTGCGCCCAGGCGCCGAAACGCTGGTCCATGGTATCGGGCCAAGTCGCCGCATCGGCGCGCAAGCGGGCGAAAAGGCCGCCTAGGGAATAGTGCTGCTGGTACACGGGATGACCAGGCATCAGGCCCCGGTCTTCGGCGTAAAGCACGAAGACGAGCCGCATCAGCGTCGTGATCAGTCCGCCGTAAAGGTGATCGGGATCGCGCCGCGCGATGTCGGTCACGGTTCCGCCGCCGCGCGCGTCTGCCGAGACAAAGCCCCGAAGCAATTCATGCAGCGCCGCGAGTACCTGACGAGAAAGTCTCGTGGAGACTTCGGCCTGCGCATCGCGGCTCTTGGCCAGAAGCGCCGGCAGCCGAGCCTCGGGGTAACCACCGAAGAGTGCGTCCGCCGACAACAGCATGTCGAATGCGGCCAGGATGGGCCGGCCTGCCGGCAGCGCCATCTGCGAGAACTCGAAGGTTACATACCCCGACGACTCGCCCCTGGGCGCGTGGATCAGACGAACACCCTCATCGGTGCAAAGCAACCCGATCGGCACGTCGGTCTCTCGCAACAGCCGTTCGAATCGGGCGTGCCGAGTGGCGTTCCACCCTGCGCCGTCGCCGGTGGGTTTATCGAGGTCGACGCCGCCGTCCTCGACGCGAACGAGCATCGTCCATGCAGCGTCCGGGTCTTCTTCAGCCGGCACGGCCCAGGTGGGCGAGAGCACGACCTGCAACTCGGGAAGGGCAATTTCCAGCGCGTCCCGATGGTCGAGCGCGTCCAAAAGGTCGCCTTCTTCCCAGCCCAGATAGCCGAGAAACACTCGGCGGAGGTTGGGCGCAATCCAGCGGGCCGTGGCACCGCTTCCGTCCTCTTCGAGCAGGTCGCGAAACTCGCGCTGGCGCCACGAGATGTTGCGGTCGGGCACGACCTGGGCGTCGACCATGATGATTGGCGACAATAGGAGGCCCACGGGCTGGACGAAGCCAAGCCATTCCTGGTGGGCGAAGATCAGGTTGCGACGTGCGCGATCCGCCATGATCTATCCCGTCCGCGGCCAGAGATAGATGAGGCCGATCGGATCGACGCGGATGGCGCTTACCCTGTACGTGTCGGCGATCCGGCGCGGCTCGGTCTTGAGTTCGGTCTCGATGGCTTCAAGGCGCCGGGCCCAGGCGCGACGGTCGGCTTCGCGCTGACGCCGTTCCGCTTCATCGAAGTCGAACATCTGTTGTCGGTCGTCCTTGCCGGCGGTCTCGGCAATCCTCTTCCGCTGGCGCTGTAGCAATTCGATCATACTGCGCTTTTCGGCATCCGACCGTTCGGCAAGGCGTCTCTTCGCCTGCTCGGCGAAGTCGGCTGCGCGACGTTCCAGATGCGGGAGGAGATCCGCGATATCGGCTTGCGCCGACACGGCGAGACGTTTCCGGACTTGGTCCGGAACTCTGTCTTGCCCGGCTTCGTCGAGCGCCGTCTGTAGGGAAGCCATTGTCGTTTGCTCGCCGGCCCGGCCGTAGGGCGCGAGCGCGTCCTGCCGCCGTTCGGGATCGATCCAACGTGCCGTCACCGGCACCATCTCCTCGTGGAGGCGCGAAGCGCGCGGTCCGTAAACAGCGAGTCGACCGAGCAGCACGACCCGCGGGATCGCATCGGGAGCCAAGGTCAGACAGGCCTTGGACAGATCGTGGTGGATCAGGCCTTGTGCGGTGAACCGGGCCAGCAGGCGCCGGGTCACGCGGTGCTCGAGATGGAGTTGCACGGCGTTCTCGCCGAGCCGGCCAGTGTCCTCGAAAGTAACTGGCCGAATGGCGGCCCGCCGTCGCCACTCGCCGAAGTTCTCCCTTCTCTGCCTGCGCGCACGCAAGGCATCTAGCGCCGCGGTCCAGCCGGAGTCGCTCGCGAGCGCGTGATCGTCGGCTGGAAAGATGAAACGGCGCGGGGTGTCGGGTTCTTGCTCCCCGTCCCGATCCGCCTCCGCGATTCCGGGAGCGCCGGCGAGCCTCAGGCTCATTGACAGGGTCTGGCGAAACTGTGGAGCGGTGAGACCGATATGGGTGCGCGAACGTTCCAGTCGGGTGCGGAGGCCGTCGACTTCTTCGCGCAGCCTGTCCTGGCGAAGACGCGCATCCTCGAGTTCGTCGTCGACGGCTCGCTGTTGCTCTCCGGGCGACAGATCCTCGATGAAGGCCGCAAGTTTGTCGAGCCCGTCGCGTTGCATGCCTTGTGCACCGATGGTCCGTGCAATGCGCCCCTCGAGGACCTTCGCGACGCTACCGAGTTCTTGCCGGATGCGTTCCATCTTGTTTACCAATACTTGTAGAACGTGGTCCTCGGGCCGCTGGGAATAGACGAAGTAACGGCAGAACACTTCGTCGGCCGGCTGCAGCTTGCGGTCGATACGGCCGTTGCGTTGATCGAGACGGCTCGGGTTCCAGGGCAGATCGAAGTGAAAAAGGTCATGGCAATGGCGTTGTAGATTGAGCCCCTCACGTGCGGCGTCGGTTGCGATGAGAATGCGCAGCGGGTGGTCGCCGGGCTCAGTGTTGAAGGCGTGCTTGATGTCTTCTCGCCTGTGGCGGGAGGTCATCCCCGTGAAGGCGGCAATCCGTTCGGACGCTCCGTCGGAACACGCGATCGCCTCATTCAGGCAGCGTTGGAGCCAACGTCGCGTGTCCTCGTATTCGGTGAAGATGAGAAGGCGGTGGTCGTTCCATCGCGGAGGTGTGGCACCGGGCGCCGACAGCCCCCAGCACATATTTGCCTCGATCCAATCGATGATCTTGCGAACGCGCGGATCGGCGTCGTAGCGGCTCGCCTCGGCCACATCGAGCATCTCGTCGACAAGAGCGAGTTCGCTCATCAACGCCGTCCGTGCTTCCGCCCGGCTGCTGTCTGTCGATGCCGCGGTCGCCGTCGTCATCAGATCATCGAATCCCAGTTCGGACGGATCGGATCGTTCGGCATCGTCCGGCTCGCCGATCTCGCCGCCGGCCTCGTGGTCATGATCGGCCGTGCCAGTCATTTCGGTGTCGGGATCCGCGCCGGCGGTCAATCGTTCGAGATCGGCCCGCAGCGCAGCCGAGATCGCTGGGGCTGCCTCCGCCCTTTCCAGCGCGCGTTCCACACTCTTCCGATGCACCGAGAGCGTTTTCGCGAATGCCTCAATGGATGACAACAAACGCTTTTGCAGCCCGCCAATCACCAATGCGCCAGCCGTCTGCTGCGACCGCGATTCGTTCTTGAGCCGTCTTTCCCGCTCAAGGCGGTAGGCATCCAGCATCCTCGGCAACACGAGCTCAGGCGCGTCCATTGGCAGCCCGTCGATTTCGACCGGGACCACGGAGCGTTTCGGAAAACCACCTTCGAGCTCCCGGATATCGGACTTGAGGCGCCGGACCAGCACCTCGTCGAGCTGCCCCTTGAGTACGCGAACCCCACGGCAGAAGCGTTGCGGGTCGAGAATCTCAAGCAGGGCAGAAAAGCTGTTCGAATGCCCGTTATGCGGCGTCGCCGAAAGGAACAGACGATGCTCGAAACGAGGCGCGATGTCGCGTACGGCGCGCGTGATTTGCGAATCGATTGCGTACCGGGCGCCGCTCGCGGGGGCGGCGTTGTGCGCTTCGTCGAGGATTAGGAGCGATCGGGGGGCGAACTCGCCAAGCCAGTCGCGCAAACCTGATGCGTAGGCCTCGTCGACGAGAAGGCGGTGAGAGATCAGAAAGCGGGAGTGGGTGGTCCAGGGATTGACCGAGAAGCCGCGTTCGCGGCGCATTCGCGTCACATATGTATGGTCGAGAATGGCGAAAGTGAGACCGAATCGGGCCTCCAGCTCATCCTGCCATTGGTCCAGCATCGCGGGCGGACACGCAACGACGATCCGGTCGATGCGGCGGCGCAACAGCAGTTCGCGCGCAATGAGTCCGGCCTCGATGGTCTTGCCGAGCCCGACGTCGTCGGCGATGAACAGATTGACGCGCGGCAGCCTGAGCGCCTTGCGCAGTGGGTCGAGCTGATAGGCGTCGATGCGGATGCCGGCACGGAACGGCGCCTGAAAGAGATTCGGGTCGGTTGCCGTCACGCAGTTCCACGACAGCGTACGGAGATAGGCCGCGAACAGCATCGGATCGTCGAAGCCCTTGTCGGCGACCCCAGACCAGCCGTCGTCCTCAAGCACGCGGGCGTCGAGCTCATTCTCCCACAACACCGAAAGAGGTTCGCCCTGCGCGTCGTCGTCGAGGCAAGAAAGATCGACCAGCGTCGCGTCGTCGAGCGATGGGGGCGGCGTCACGTTCTCGACGAGATATCGGCGCTGTCGCACCAGCGCAATCCGGCCGGGTTCGGGGGAGAGCGCTGTCATTCCTTCTGTCCGTTTGCTCTCGTCTCGATCGCGGCGCACAGCTCCATCAGCGCATCGAACGGTTCGCTCTCGTCGAGCAGCATGCCGTCGGCCAGCATTCTCGCGTAGTCGTCGGCGAGTACCGCATGCGCGGCCCCTGCGGGAACGAGTTGGAGGCCTCCCGAGACCGCCGCCTCATAGTCGATCCGGTTAACGTGGGCATCGTTCTCGGCGAAGAACATGGCCTTGTGGCGGGCGACCGAAAGCGCGAGCGCACGGTCGGCCAGCGCGCTCGCCGCAATGCCCGCCTCGTCGAGGCGCGCAAGATCGTGCCAGTGCCTCGACAGGCGCTGGCCCCGGCGCCGCTCCTGGCGGCAGAAGACGTGGATGGCGGTCGCCTTCTCCCAGAAGGTGCGTTCCGCGAGCATGACGGTCGGGCGCGTCTCGGGAAACGCCAGATCGGGCAAGTAAGCTGCCGCGTCGCACACGACCGACAGGATTCTGTGCGGTTCGCCCGTGGATTGGGCGCCGAACTCGACCATGACCTCCGGACGCACGAATCTGGTCTCCTCGAACAGCGGCTCGTATCCGATGTAGAGCCGCTCCGCCTCGGCACGGATCCGCGCCACGAAACCGGCACGTCCAAGCCCTTCTTCGACGATCGGGCAGGCCCGATCGCGAACCCATTCGGCGAGACGGTCTCGGATTGCCCGCGTCCACCGCTTCTCCTGACTGCGCGTGGGCGGAATCGCCTCGGCGCCGGCGCCGGAAACCAGGTCTGGCGCGAAGGCGCGAATGTCGTAAGTGATGTCGATGTCTTCGGAGAATCGGCGGATCGCGCGCCATACTTTCGACAGCGACGTGCCGCCCTTGAAGGTCAGGTGACCGGAGAACGGCGCGTCGAACAGGACGCCGAGCGTCGCGACGACCCAGACATCCTTCTCCAGAAGATGCGCCTTATGGCTGCCGCTGCGCTCCGCCACTTCCAGAGCGTCGCGCCTGTCGTCGGCCGAGAGGTCCTGGTATCGCGTCTCAGCCATGCGAAAGGCGCGTGCTCACCGGTTCCGCCATCCAGATGGGCATGACGGCTCGCGCGGCCGCGAGCTCGTCCCGGTCCGCCTCGGAGAGCGTCGGCAGGACCGCTTCGAGGCTGTTCTCGACCTCTTCGGGACCGAGCCATGCCAGAGCGCGGATGACGTCTCCCGCCTTGCGGTGCGGGGCCGCCAGTTGCCAGCGGGGAGCGTGACGCAGCTCGACTATGGACGAGCCAAAGTGCAACCGGCGGTTGGGACCGGAGGTGAGATAGACCGCGCGCACCGGATTCTGCGTGGTCAGACCCAGGCAGTTGGCCGCGGAGCCACCGCACGGCACGATCGTTTCACCCCACATCTTCGACAGCGCGGCCAGCGCCTTGCCAACACGGGGCGCCCGAAGGCCGAAACGGGTTTCGACCGGGCGCATGTAGACGCCCTGGCAGATCCGCATGAGCCGGCCCGAACGGGCAAGGCGCCACAAAGCCTGGTCGACCGCCGCCCGGTTGCCGAGATGAAGCAGGGCGGCCGGACACAGCGGCGTGGCCTCCGGAAGGGCCTCGGCATACTCCATGATGCGCTTGGGAAGGCCGCGCATGTTCGTGTCTCCAAGCCAGTTTGTCAGAAATCTAGCGCCAAGACTATCGCGTTTCAACGCTGGAGAAAAGGCGAGGAAGGATCAATCCGGCTGATCGCAGTGGAAGAGGCCTCCGGCACACATCGTTCGGACACGGCGTCCACCAGTGCATCGGTGCCGAACTTGCGCGCGTGGAAGCAAGCGCTGTCTTTACCGAGGCGCTCCGCACGCTCGGCACCATCGAACTCGCTACGGCCGTGCCCCGCTACCGGCGATCAACTGTCGTCCGAGGTCTCGCCGCACTCCCCCTCAACGTCAAACGACGCTGACCTACAGCGCCCGGCGGGCGCGCTCTTCCCCGCTCATCCCGGCATGACCGAATCGTTACTACGTCTGTGAGGGGCGGGGCGCAGCAATGCCCCCCCGTTTGTTAAGCGGGAGCTACGTCAGAGATGCGCCCGCAAGCGCTGTAGTTTGATCGAATTCGCTTGCGTTCCGCTTACGGAAGAAATGAAAACATATAAATTATCAATTAAATCAATGGTATAAAATCATACATAACGAACCCAGTTATCTCCGTGTCCTGCGCGCGCGGGGCGAGTCGATGGAGCCCCTGGTCTCCGACGGCGACCGGCTGCTGGTCGACGTGACCCGCCGCGCCCCCGGCACCGGCGAGACGGCGGTGCTGTGGGACGGCACCGGCCTCGTGGTCAAGCGGGTCGAGGTCCTGCCCAACGCCGAGCCGCCCCGGCTCAGGCTGAT
Source organism: Alphaproteobacteria bacterium (assembly GCA_965261735.1). Lineage (GTDB taxonomy): Bacteria > Pseudomonadota > Alphaproteobacteria > SHVV01 > SHVV01. The sequence goes on along the minus strand of OZ253470.1, from coordinate 379,657 downwards.
CTCCGCCAACCCCGCGTACGAACCCTACACATGCCTCGCCCAGGACGCCCACATCGTCGGAAAGGTCCTCTGGACCTTGAGGCGGATGTGATGGCTGCGGGCGGGGCAATTTTCACACAAAGCCTGTCAACGCCGGTTGAAGATTCAGCGAAAGGGCGGCCCAAAAGACTGCCCCCTGGGCTGGTGAACTGAGCTTGGCGTGAGACTGGGATTCGGAGATGCGGTGCGAGGGTTTTTGGGCAGGAGCGGGCAGCCGAGCCATGCAGAGCTCAAGCGGTCCGCGCCCGCCGGCTGCCCGCAGGGCGGCATGGTTTGTCGGGTTGGGGTCAGTTTCGCCATCCGGGCCTTTAGGGCACGTTGCCGCCGCTGAACCCGTTCTCGGCGCGAAGCCGGTCGAAGATACGCTTAGCCGTGTGGCGCTGCTTGCGCAGCTGCTTCAGATCCTCCTTCAACCACTGGTCGATGATCTCGGTGAACCCGTCCAGCTTCGGGCGCCTAACCGGTGCCGTCCGCCGATAGCCCGAAGGCACCTAAAAACCACAGCATCTTCTTTACGCTCTCGCGCGAAATCCCGAAATGACGCGCCGCGGCGCGCTCGCTCATTCCGTCCCGGCAAGCGAGACGAACCTTTCGATAAAGTTCCACGGTATGCATGCCCACGCCCTCCCCGTCGCCGGAAAGGGCTCAGGAAAGGGCTCAAGTGGCAGAGTGTTGCTCCGCCCGCAGCGAGACAATCCCGCCGCTACCGTGGACTAATTTCTCACCGCCGTTCCCACCTCGATCCGCAACGTGATCTGCGGTGCTGCGACATCCGTCCACGGTGGCGATGCCCCGGTCAACCAGCTAACGATCATGGTCACGCACAAAGTGGCGTTCTCGCTTCGCGCTAAGACTCCGGACGCTGAAGACTTCATGCTCACGTTGCTCAATCGGTGGATGACCGACCGCGGCGTGAGGGTCGCGCGAGTCGAGGCCTTCTACGGCCGTGCGCATCTAGCTACGGCCAAAACACGCATCTTCGGTGCGCCACGCGTCGAGTACCACTAACCAATCGCCAAGCCGGCGACGACTTGGTCAATGCACTCTCTTGAATCAGTTCTCGTTAGTATGCGCGGGATACACTTGATACGGCGGTGCCAAACGGACCATGCGAAACGGCGTTTCAGCGTGGCTCCGCTGTTCGGATGTATCCGAGTTCGTCGTAGAACTTGAGCTTCCCACCGTTTGAAATTGCTACTTGCTCGTTCGGATCCCACGACGAGCCTTCGGCGCCTCGGAACCTTCGCAACTCGCTTACTTTCGCGTGTATCTCGACGAGTTCGATTTCTCGGCTCGATCCGTCCTTGAATTCACCGGCGTACAGGGGTTTCCCGCCCACGGTCTGGATCGTGACGCTCTCCCAAAGAGTCCGATTAATGTGCACCTCCCACCGTCCAATCACCCGGTCAGGTTCGTCGTTCTCTGCATCGATCGAGCGTTCGGCAGATTTCGGGTTCAGTATTGCCGCGACGCTTGCCTCCCACATTTTGGCTGCACCCTGGTTGCCGCGACCTTGGTAGTACTCCATCCCGAGGGAGATCAGTTCTCCAGGGAGGATCCCGAACGACCGAAGAAATTCGCCAGCATCGTTTCCTCGCAGGCCTTCGACTTCCTTCATCCACTGGTAGTATTTGCAGCACCGACCGTACCCGACCCTGCGGAATTTATCTTCATTCTTGAAGGTCTGAAATTCCGCGTACAGTTTGCGGATCTCGTCGACGGCATTCGGCGCCTCGGCATCCACTGAAGTGTTCACCAGCATGCTCAGGGCAAGGCCGACGGTGGCTGCCTTACAGAGTCTGCCCAAGTTCATTACACTCCTCACTTGAGACGGGGATGGATGCGAAGCGCAGATCGTATCTTCTGACTGGTCGACGTCAACGCCACAACCGTCGACAGTTCCTGCCGGTGCGCAATGTATGATCGCTTCCGCTGCCTTCGCATCGGAGGCTCTTTCTGCTGTCCGATCGGCGTTCTCCAGCCTCCGTGAAAAAGTAGGGGCTTATATACATGACTAGACAAGTCCTTATTTGGCTTCGCGGATCAGCAAAAAGCCCTCATAGATGAGCAAGGAAACCGTAAACGGCACCATAACCAGCCACATGGTTCCGCTCTCCAGTCCACTGCCTGCCATCTTCGCCAAGTAATTGTAGGCGTATAAATGAACCAGCGCCCCGACCAGGACCGTTACTACGAGCCGAGGCCATTCGGTTTCGCCGCGCATCGAACCGAGGATTTTCTCCATGAAAACGAGTACGAGGGCGACGACTGCGAAAGGGTCGATCCAATCAAATATGGGCTTGGCCGCCGCGGGATTGACGGCGTAGAAGAAGTTGTTGAGCGTCAAAACGAAAGCTACGACGAGCATGAAGCATCCTTTTATTGACCGCATATTTCAACTTCTCCTATTCTTACGTTGTGTCTAGTCATGTATATAAGCCCCAAAAAGTAGACGCCGCGGGTCGGCCAATCCATGTCTCGATTGGAGACTGCCAAATATATTCGGGTCTGTCGCGGTCTCGATGATGTCAGCGGTTTATGGACGCCAGATGCCGGCGAACGGAGGCCAGATCGACAATCTGGGGGCCTTCCAGCGCCAGAATTTTGGGATGTGCCGATCTGGATGTGCTCAGAATCCGCCTCGTCGTGCTGTCCGAAGCCACCATCATCGAGATTGAGTCAGACCCAATATTCCACGCCGAACAACACAAATTCCGGCGGCTTCAGTCGGCTGTGGACAATACAGCCACTCAAGAGGAGCGCGAGGCGGCGCAAAAGGAATTCGACGACTATGTGGAGCGCCACTCCAAAAAGTACGATACGCCCGGCGAAGAAGAGCACGAGGGTCGCTCAATATCCACGAGCTGGAGCATCCGCCTGTAACCGCAACCCGATTGGCCGCATTCGCGCCCTATCACCGATCAGGCAATGCGCGCCTGACAGCGGGACCGCGCGCTGCCTGGGCGCTCGCTCAACCCGTCGAACCAGCGGCGAACATGGGCGCAGGTGATGTCCGCGACCCGCATCTCGCCGAAGAGAGATCCTCGGCATTGACACCGCCAGTGAGCCGGAGCGCACTCGCAAGTCCCTCAAAAGCCACCTTGCCCGCGCCCGCTGAATGACCGAGGTCGGCTACCGCGAATTGGTCACACACGATCGTCCGGACCCACGGGACCCACTCGTGGAGGTCCTTATCCTGGGCTCTATGCCTGACGACACGCCGAAGAGCTGACAAGCCGGTCACCGCCGCGCCTTCATCCCACGGCGATGAGCACGTCACAAGGCATGCGCCGGCGAAGCTGATCGAACATAAAGTGAACATCCAGACACGGCAAGCCGATTATCGTCGGTAATACCGAACCGTGTGTGGACGCCCCCGTTGATGCAAGCAGTTTTTGGTCGGCTCGGTGCATGCGGTCAGGTGCTGTCGTGTGTCCGGCCTCTCTATGCGGCAGATGACACGCCGCGGGCCCGTATGGAGATACGCGGATTGGGTCCAAATCGGTTACGCGAGCTTGAAAGCTCTCCGTTCGGATGCTGGTTTTCCCAACCCGGTCTCGTTGACCTTTGCCCTTACCTGTCCTCCGTCGTGCCCACATCCCCGACGGCTTCCCGCACTTCGCCGTTCTCTCAGGCGGTGGCGGGAGCCCGGTAGCTCTCCTTCTTCGTCAGTAGCGCCCAGACGATGCGCGCCATCCTGTTGGCCAGCGCCACCGCGACGAGCATCCTCGGCTTGCGCGCCAGCATCCCGGCCAGCCAGGGGTCCGTCGTCACGCCGCGCCGAACCGCCCAGCGGACCACAGTCATCGCGCCTGTGATCAGCAGCCGTCTCAGATCGCGCTGGCCCATCTTCGATATCTTGCCCAGCTTCGGCTTGCCGCCGGTCGTGTGCTGGCGCGGCACGAGGCCGAGCCAAGCGGAGAAGTCGCGGCCGCGCCGGAAACTCTCCATCGGCGGTGCGAAGGCCTGGATTGCCATCGCGCTGATCGGCCCGATCCCCGGCACGCTCATCAGGCGCCTCGCCTCCTCATCCTGCCGTGCTCTCACGTGGACCTCCCTCTCCAGGCCCGCAATCTTCGCATCGAGGCCGGCGATCTGCTCAAGCAGAAGGCCGGCCAGCTCGCGGACCGCTTCCGGCAACCTCGAAGCCGGTCCCTCAAGCGCCGAGGCCAGCCGGCCGACATGAGCCGGCCCCTGCGGGGCAATGACACCGAACTCCGCCAGATGGCCGCGCAGCGCATTAATCGTCTGGGTGCGCTGGCGCACCAGAAGATCGCGCGTCCGGAACAGCATGCCCCGAGCCTGCTGTTCCTCCGTCTTCACAGCCACAAAGCGCATGGTCGGCCGCGACGACGCCTCGCAGATCGCCTCCGCATCCGACGCGTCGTTCTTTTGCCGCTTGACGTACGCTTTGACGTAGATCGGTGGGACCAGTCGCACCGCATGGCCGAGACTGCCGATCTCCCGGCCCCAATGGTGCGCGCCGCCGCACGCCTCCATCGCCACCGTGCAGCGTGGCTGCGCAGCCACAAAGTCCAACAGCTTCGCCCGGCTCAGCTTCTTGCGGAACGCAACCGACCCATCCGCCCGCGCACCGTGCAGCTGAAAGCTGTTCTTCGCCAGATCGATCCCGATCATGTGAACCTGTTCCATGGACGCCCCCTTCCTCGCTTGGCGTTAACAACACCGCCAACCTGGCACATCGCGATGCCGTCGGGAGGGGCGTCCACCCCATCGGTTCCGAAGGTTCCTCGCTCATCCCGCATCGGCCAGGGCGCTGTCGATGGCGGCGAGAAACGGCGTTGCAAACGCCTTCAGCTTGGCCGCGCCGACGCCGTTGACCTCGGCGAACTCCTCTTCGGTGCGCGGGCGCCGGCGCGCCATGTCGATCAACGAACGGTCCGGGAACACGATATAGGCCGGCACGCCGCGCGCCCTGGCGAGTTCCAGCCGCAGGGCCTTCAGCACATCCAGCAGCGCCGCCTGACTATCGTTCAGCGGATATTCCGATTGTTTCTTGCGGGTTTCGCGCGGCGCGGCGGACGGCCGTGCAACCACCGTCTCCCCGCGGTAGAGGAATACGCCTTCGCCCCGCAGCAGCGCGCGGCCCTTGCCGGTGATCGCAAGCCCGCCATAGCCCGCGATGTCGAGCCGCAGGAACCCGGTCGCCACCATCTGGCGGATCAGCGAGCGCCACTCGTTCTTGCCGCGTGCTGCGCCGATTCCGAAGGTTGGCAGCCGGTGATGGCCGGTCCGCGTGATCTTTTCAGTCTGCGCCCCGCACAGGATATCGATCACATGCGCCGCACCGAACCGTTCGCCCGAGCGGTAGATCGCCGACAGGATCTTTTGCGCATCCTCGGTCCCGTCGGCACGCTCGGCCGGGTCGAGACAGGCATCGCAATTGCCGCAGGGCTCGATTTCCTCTCCGAAGTAATCCAGCAGGGCAACGCGCCGGCAGGCCGGCGCCTCGCAATAGCCGAGCAAGGCATCAAGCCGTTTATGCTCGCGGCGCTTACGCTCGGTGCCCGCATCCTCGTCCTCGATGAACACCCGGCGCATGCGAATGTCGGCCAGGCCATAGACCATATGGGCTTCCGCGGGTGAGCCGTCGCGTCCCGCCCGGCCGATCTCCTGATAATAGGCCTCGATGCTGCCGGGCAGGTCGGTGTGGAAGACGTAACGCACATCCGCCTTGTCGATCCCCATGCCGAAGGCGATGGTGGCAACGATGACCACCCCCGGATCGGTCATGAAAATGTTCTGGTGCGCCTCCCGGTCCTCCTTCTCCATGCCCGCGTGATAGGGAAGCGCCCGCACGCCGTCCGCCGTCAGCAGGGCGGCGGTTTCCTCCGTCTTCTTGCGCGACAGGCAATAGACGATGCCGCTCTCGCCTTCATGGCGTGCAATAAAGTCCCGCAGCTGGCGCTTCCAGTCGCGTTTCATCTCCACCGACAGCTTGATGTTCGGACGGTCGAAGCCGAGGACGAAGGACTCCACCGAGCCCCCGAACAGCCGCTCTGCGATGTCCTCGCGGGTCACTTCATCGGCGGTCGCCGTCAGCGCGGCGATTGGAACCCCGGGGAACAGATCCCGCAATCCGCACAGGTCTTCGTATTCCGGCCTGAAGGCCGGTCCCCATTGCGAGATGCAATGCGCCTCGTCGATGGCGAACAGCTTCACCGGCAATCGTGCCAGTGAGGCCAGCATCGGCTCGGTCATCAGACGTTCGGGGGCCATGTAGAGTAGCCGCGTCTCGCCTGCCGCGGCCCGGCGCCAGGCGGCTATGTTGTCGGCACGCCCATTTGCGGAATTGATGCTGTCGGCCGCGACACCGGCGAGCCTGAGCGCCGCGACCTGGTCCTGCATTAGCGCGACCAGCGGGGACACCACGACAGTGAGTCCATCCGTGATCAAAGCTGGAATCTGAAAACAAAGTGACTTGCCCGATCCCGTCGGCATCACCGTGAGCACGCTGCGCCCCGACAGCAACGCGCCGATGGCCGCTTCCTGGCCCGGACGGAACCCGTCGAACCCGAATACACCCCTCAGCACTTGGCGTGCGGCGGCTGTCTGCTCCTCCAACGTGCGCATCAGTGCCGAAACCGGGAGACGTCAGCCAGAGATCAGGCGCCCGCCGCCCTCTTCAACGCGGCGGCCGGCCGGAACTTCAGAACCTTGGAGGCCTTGATCCGGATCGCTTCGCCCGTTTGCGGATTGCGGCCCTTGCGCGCCGGACGCCTGGTGATGGTGAAGGTGCCGAAGTTGCCGATGGTGTAGCGGCCTTCCTTCTTCGACTTCTTCAGCCCAGCCTCGACCTCGCCCAGGACCAGGTCGACCGTGCGCTTGGCCTCGGCCTTGCTCATGTTGCCCTTCCTGGCGACATTCTCGACGAATGCGGCTCTGCTCATGATGTGTGGCCTCTGTTGTTCCCCGAACCGAAACAGTCTCCTAAGGCCACTACATATAGTGCCCTTTTACCCATGTGTATACTACAGGCGGCTCCAAAGGCCCTGTTTTAAAGGACTTCGTTGTGGGCAGGCGTTGAAAGCCATCAATGCGGTGGCTTGAGCGTGTTGACATTCCGCGCGTATGCAGTTGACGCCGGTCGTGTGGTACACGCGGGTGCCTCGGCGATCGCATGCGCTGTTGCTCGTGAACTGTTGCATAACAGTGGTAATTGGTTGTACCGAAGCCGCGCCACGCTGCGGTGAGAGAGGCCGGAAATGAGAGGTTCAGGAAATGGCTATCGATGAAACTGGGCTCACCAAGGGTCGGGTAAGAAAATTGAACGCGCTTCGGAAATCTGTCGGTGACGACCTCGCCGAAGAAGTTTTCGCAAAGTGGTTAGAGCGCCAATCTGCTTCACAAGCCAAAGACAAACCCGATCCCGTGGCGGTGAAGATCGTCGTGGCTCTCGCAGGCCTTGAGAATGACCCGAAATTCAATCTCGGCAATCAGGGTTACACACTGTGCCGCGCCAAAGGCAAGGGCGCGTCGGGCTTCATCGCATACAAGAATGAAAAGGCGAAATAAGCGCAAACTTCTCTTCTCAACGCATCACGGATCGCCTTGGTGTTGTGCGTGGCATGAACGAGCGGGGATCCACCAGGCGCCGGGGATTCTGGCCGCTGGCGCTGCTCTGGCTGCCGGTGGGGGTCGTCACGACGACGGCGTTCCGCTTCATGCCGGAGAGGACACCGTCGGAGATGACCGGAATGTGGTTGCCGATGGTGTTGATGGCAGCGCCCTCGCTGATCGTCGTCGCCCCTTGCGGCCTGCCACTGGCGCTGGCGTGCCGACGGTTGTGGTGGCTCGGATTTCGCCGTGCCGCCTGGGGCGTGGGCGCGGCGCTGGGGACCGTAACGGTGGCGGCGTCGCTACTGCTGGGATTGCTCGGCCCGCTGGCGATCGTTGTCGCCGCGGTGGTGCTCAGCCTGCCGGTATGGATCGCGGCGCTGTGGCTGGCCCGGCGGGGTTGAACGCGGACGGCGGCGGGCCGGCCAGCGCAGACCTGTCTCAGAGGGTCTCGGCGGAGCGGTGCGCCTCGGCGATCTCGGTTGTGTCTCGAAAGTGGTGGAAATTGGTTTTGGCGCCTCTCCGAGCGGGTTGAGTTTTGCGGCGGTCAGGCCGCGCGGTCAAGGGTTTCGTCGGCGATTAGCTGATCGAGGGTTTCCCATCCATCGACTTTGCGCATCTGGATTTGGCCGGAAGCGAGGAGCGCCCAGAGGAGCATCGGCACTGTTTCGGGACACGGCAGCACGGTCTGTGTTTTGATCCGGCGCTTGAACTCCTCGTTGAGACGCTCAATGGCGTTGGTCGTTCGGGCTGATTTCCATTGGCTCTTGGACAGGCGCGTTGAAGGTAAAGAGCTTGTCGCCCGCTTCTGCGAGGCTGTCCGCGACGGCCCTGCATTTCAGCCGCCACTTGCGGACAAACGCCTTGCGGCGGGTTTCCACCTCGGAGGCAGTGTCAGCATAGATCATATCGCGGTAATCTTCGCTCAGCTCGTCATGCATGTGTTTGGGAGCATGACCCAGAAGGTTGCGGTGCTTGTGCACGGTGCAGCGTTGAACGGGAAGGTCATCGCCCCAAAGCGCCGACAGAGCCGCCTCCAGTCCCGGCGCGCCATCGACGATGACAAACCCGGGCCGTTTCAGTCCACGCGCATCAAGGTCGTCGAGGAACTGGCGCCACGCCGCCTGGCTTTCTCCGCCCATATTCCCGATCGAAAGCAAGACCTTCTGGCCATCCCGGCGCACCCCTATAGCCGCGAGAACCGAGATGTTGGTGGCCTTGCGGTCCAGTCGGATCTTGATCACAGTGCCGTCAAGGATCAGCCGAACGATATCCTCATCCGCGAGGCCACGGCTGCACCAGGCGTCCCAATCGACCTTCACCTTGCGCCACGCCCGGCTCACAACGTCCTTGCTCACAGCACCCCGGAAGAGCCCGAACAGCGCGCGTTTCACCCGCCGCGTGTTGGTTCCGGACAGATACACCGAAGCGATCAGCGCCTCGGCCTTTCTGGTCAGCCGCTGGTAGCGCGGCAGCGCCCGCGAACGCCATTCCGACGCCCGACCGTCTTCCTCAACGATCCGCGCACGCGGCACGCTCACCCTCTCGGTCCCGAATGTCCCCGTCAGTTGCCGCTCCCGGTGCCCGTTCCGATACCCTTGCCGAAGCGCGTCCTCTCGACCGTATCGGCAGCGCCCGAGAAACTGCGCAAGTTCCTCCTCAAAAACGGCCTCGATCGTGGATCTGATGTTCTCCCGCAGCCGGTCCTCGATCGGATCATAGCCGGCGTCATTGGCCAGTAGCGAAAGCGCGGAAGTCTCGGTAGTGTTCTTCATGGCGTGATCTCCTTGGCGGTGCTAGCCGCCGATTGGGTGGTTGTCTTGTCACCCGGAGATTACGCCATCCTCAAATTTCCACCACTTTCGAGACACAGCCGCGATCTCGGCGTCGGTCAACTCCTCGATAGTCTGCATTTCCCGCGCGGCAAGTCCCGCCTGGGTGACAGAGCCGTGCAGAAGCAACGGGCTGCCATACTCGGTCGCCTTGTCGACCCCGTCCCGTGCCCATGCGCCGAAACAGGCTATCGCCGCAGCGAAGATGGTGATCCAGGAAGCTGAGCGGCGCGCCGACCGTGAAGGTGCGCAGCCACAACGCGACCTTGACCAGCTCCACCTCCATGGGGTTCTTGTCGACACCGTAGACGCAGCGCTTGAGGACCATGCGCCGGACGATGTGGCGGTCGTCGAGTCGGTCCCGGTCAATGACCCAAGCGCGCTCCTCGGCGTTCGCCACGATCCTGTCGCGGATGGCCTGTATCAGGCTCACGAGCGGCGAGACATAGCCCTCTACCAACGCTTCCGCCTCGGCCATGGCCGCAATCACTCCGTCGGCGAGATAGTCGACCAGTCTGACCAGGAAGTGCCCGGACCTGTCCCTTCTATTTATCTGGGATTCCCCATGTTGGAACCGATCCACGCGGGAAAGCGTGCCAAAATCGTTCCGGATTGGCAAGCCGCTTGCTGCTGACGGTCGGCGTTGGCCACGTGCGCTTGGCTCTCTGGTTGAGCAGCTCCGCTCTGCTCAGGCCCGGATCAAGCAGCTGGAAGTGACGCTTTTGGCATGGCACCGCTCCAACGAGGCGAGCCGCCGTCTTGCGACGATCCCCGGCGTCGGTGTCATCACCGCGACGGCGCTGGTCGCGACGATCGGCGATGGCGCACAGTTCCGCTCGGGCCGACAGCTTTCGGCCTGGCTCGGTCTGGTGCCCCGGCAGCACTCGAGTGGCGGCAAGGATAGACTGGGACGGATATCGAAGCGCGGGGATGGCTATATCAGGCGCTTGCTCGTGCACGGTGCGCGAACCGTGCTGCGCTGGCGCCGCGCCAAGCCGGGCACGGGGCCTGGCTGGACCGACCGGCTCCTGGCGCGGCGGCCGACAAACGTGGTGCTGGTCGCCATGGCCAATAAGACAGCCCGTGTCGCCTGGGCACTGCTCAGGTACGAGCGTATCTACCGACCGACGCCGGCATAGCCAGCTGGCAAACCGGGATCAAATTGCGAGGGTGACGACGATTTGATGGCGAAACAGGGTTCCACCCGAGATCGGCCAAACCCGAGGCATTGTCCGAGCATCAAGCTCGTTAGTCTGACTGGGCGTCGATCTTTCGGATTCCATCAGGGCCAGCGGTCAGCGTACCGCAGCGAAAAGGCCGGATACATGACTGCAAGCTCTACCGCCGATTCAAATCAGTTTTCCCCTTGCAACACCGGGGGCGTCCATACATGACAATGCCTGTAGAAGGGTCCAAGGTCGGGAACCGCCACCCCCGCTCGGCTGCCGCGGCCACTAGCGCCGCGGGTCGGAGGCGCGTGCCGATGCCGAGCAGGGTGTCGAAGGCCGTTGCGGTGTGGCGGCGGCGGTTCCAGCGGAACACGAACTCGTCGAGATAGCGGCACAGATGGGCGCGGCGCAGGCCATGGAAGGTTCCGAGCGCCCAGCGCTTCAGGTTCGAGAACACACGATGGATCCAGATCAGCACGAGATGGGCGGGCGTTGCACCGACGACCTTGGGCTGGTGGTCGTGGTCGGGCAGGCCAGGATACCCGCTCCAGCCATCGGTGATTACCCGCGCGCCCGGCGCCGAGGTCCCGGCAACGAAGGCATGAAGGCTGCTCCTGCAGATCCCCGAACAGTCCCACCGCCGGCACTTCGTCAAGGCCAGCGTCCGCGTCCATGAATATCCCGACGGCACGCTCGCTGTCTTCCACGGCCCCAGATGCCTCGGACGCTACGATCAGCAGGGCAACCTCGAAACCGACAAGTCAAGCTTACGGGCCGCCTAAATCCGCTCGGCGACCAAGCCTGTGGATAAGTGGAAAGCCGCTCCGCGCCTTCTCACTTCCCCACAGGCCCAACAACAGCAGCGGACATTTAATGTGCTACCTAATCCGGACATCTTTACGTGTCATTGACACCCTCGAAGCGTCAGGTTGCAGCAGCGCGGAGGTTGTTCACAAACCCCGGCTCCTCAGCGACAACGGCTCGTCCTACATCGCCGGCGATCTTGCAGCCTGGCTTGAGGATCAGGGTATGGATCACGTCCGCGGCGCACCGAACCATCCCCAAACCCAAGGCAAGATCGAGCGTTGGCATCAGACCCTGAAGAACCGTGTCCTGCTGGAGAACTACTATCTGCCGGGCGATTTCAAGGCCAGCGTCGGCACCTTCGTCGAGCACTACAACCACCGCCGCTACCACGAAAGCCTCGCCAACCTCACCCCCGCCGACGTCTACTTCGGCCGGGACCACGCCATCATCGAGAGAAGGAGAAAGATCAAAAACCTGACCATCAAAAAACGCCGCTTGGCCCATCACAACCAAGCGGCTTAACATCAACCTGGATGAGCCAGAGCCTCCGTTAAGAAACACGCCCATCAAGCGCGCCACTCTCGCGGTTGTGCTTCACCTGATGAGGCGAGGATTGCCGGACATAGAGCATCGCCTTGCGACGCAGATGCTGCGGCCCGATCTTGTCAGACATCATGATCGGCCGCCTCCGTTATGATCGGCCGCCTCCGTTCCCGGTTCCCGGGGATCCTGCGCGTGGTCCAGCATCAGCCGGACCATCAGCTCGGTCGCCTTCCGGCATGTCCGGCCCGGCAGCGTGCGCCACGCCGGCGTGTCCCCCGGGCCGCCGCTTTCCGCCCGGGCGAACAGATCGAGTTGCTCCGATCCGTTCCTCGGCGCGTTTTTCTGAATTGCTCATAACAGGAGGAGACAGCATGAGACTGACATCGTTGGCGATCATGATGGCCGCCGCCCTACTCGTATCCGGCGCTGCGGCGGCCGAGCGGGGAAGTGACGGCCATGTCAGCATCATTTACTGGCAGGCCCCGTCGATCCTCAATCCGTATTTGTCGGGCGGTACGAAGGATCGCGAGGCCGCGTCGATGGTCCTGGAACCGCTTGCCCGGTTCGACGAGTCGGGAACCCTTACTCCCTGGTTGGCCGCGTCTGTGCCAACGGTGGGGAATGGCGGTGTGTCTGCTAACTTGAAGACCATTACATGGAAGCTGCGTGATGGCCTCCTGTGGTCGGACGGAAGCCCGGTGACGGCCGCCGATGTCGTGTTTACCGCCGACTACTGCCGCGATACCGCCGGCGGCTGTTCGCAACTGGCGAAGTTTGACGAGGTGACCGAGGTCAAAGCGATCGACGACCTGACCGTGGAGGTCACCTTCGGCGTCTCCAAACCCTATCCCTACGGCCCCTTCGTCGGTGCCACATCGCCGATCCTGCAGAAGGCGCAATTCGCGGATTGCACCGGCGCCCGGGCTCCGGAATGTACCGAAGCCAATTTTATCCCGATCGGCACCGGCCCGTTTCGCGTGACAGAGTTCCGGCCGAACGATTTCATCTCCTTGGACGCCAACCCCCACTATCGCGATCCGGCAAAGCCGGCTTTCGCGACCGTTGCGTTCAAGGGCGGGGGCGATGCCGCGGCGGCGGCGCGCGCCGTTCTCGAGACCGGCGAATTCGACTATGCCTGGAACCTGCAACTCGCTCCAGATGTGCTGCAGAGTATGCAGGCTGCGGGAAAGGGGGTGGTGGTTTCAAGTTTCGGAACTCTGGTCGAGCGGCTCTTGGTAAACCTGACCGATCCGGCTCCGGAGCTCGGCAACGCACGCTCCACCCGCGCCCATCCGCACCCGTTTCTGTCCGATCGCGCCGTTCGCAAGGCCCTGTCGATGGCTATCGACCGTGAGCTTCTCGTTGAGGTCGGCTACGGCCAGGCCGCACGCCCGACCTGCAATGTCGTTCCGGCGCCAGAGGTCTACGCGTCGGCCGCGAACGAGGATTGTCTGGTGCAGGACATCGAAGGCGCAAAGCGTTTGCTCGACGAAGCCGGCTGGCGGCCGGGGCCGGACGGGATACGGCAGGAGGACGGCATACGACTTTCGATTCTGTACCAGACCTCAACCAACGCGGTTCGACAGGATTTCCAGGCTCTGATCAAGCAATGGTGGTCCGAGATCGGAGTTGAAGTGGAACTCCGCGATATCGACGCCTCGGTGTTTTTCGGCGGTGACCCGGGCAGTCCGGACACATACGAGAAGTTCTTCGCCGATATCGAAATGTATGCGACCAATTTCGAAGGCGCAGACCCGGAACCGTATCTCGGCGGCTGGCGTTGCGGCAACGAACCCCGGCCGGCTTCGCAGTGGCGGGGGGCGAACGTGCCACGCTACTGTAGCGAGGAGTACGACCGGCTCCTTGGGGAAATGGCGAAGACTGGCGATCTCGGTGAAAGGGCTCGCCTCGCCAAGGAAATGAACGACATGCTGGTTCAGGACCACGTGTTGATCCCGCTGGTTCATCGCGGTCGCGTGTCGGCCCATGCGCACTCGCTGGGCGGTGTCCTGCTGAATACCTGGGACAGCGAGATCTGGAACATCGCCGATTGGCATCGGCTCCGATGACACTGCACCGACGAGAAGTTTTGAGCCTCACGTGTTTCTATGGCCCTTGGCATCATGATGTTCTTTACCCGGGGGAAAAAGGTGATCTTGACCCGGGACGAAGGACGATGAGCTTTCAATCACGCTGCTCGCACGCGGCTTTATGCCTAATGGCTGTATTTCTGTGCATGCCTCAGGCAAAGGCCGATGAGTCACTTGGGAATTCTACATGGTCGGTCGAGCGTAAGACGGATCCGATCCTCGATACGCGAGGCATTTAAGAACTATTTTTCCGATGCGCGGCAATTTATCGAATTGATTGAAGAGGGATGTACTTATCTATTGCCCGACCATGTATTAGCGGTGGATTTTTCGAATGTCGAAGGCTGATCAAGTCACAGAGAAGGGCAGGGACAAGTTTCTGCTCAGGCTGCTGAAAACGCCACCACAGCCGCGACCCAAACGGGCGCGAAGCAAAAGTGCAACGTCCAAGCGCAAGAAGCCAAAATGAGCTTTAAGCTTCGCGTCTATGAATTTTTGGCAGCGCCGGCCCATCTCTGGCGCTGGTGCTGCGGGCGATTGATGGGTTGGCGCTTCGAGTGTGGCCCAGTGGATGATTCAGGTGAATTGCACCGACAGGACCACCCCGATTAGGTGTAGCCCTTTTTCTTTTCCCAGTTGCGGGCAGCCTCTTCCGTTGTACGGCGGCCAACTTGCGTGATGTGGCTCTTGGGCCATTTCTGCTGGTGTTCAACCTCGCGACGCTCAAGGTCGTTCGTGATTCCACCATGCACAATCTTGTTGCCAATTTTCTGCTGGTATTTGAAGGTATCGCGTTTTGTCATCGCTCGGGTTCCTTTCGAGATGAGCGTTGATGGGCAGGCACCGTTGCCTCGGTGCCTGCCATCCTTTTAGGGAGATTCGGTCCAAAAATGAAAGTAAAATGTTCAGCTTTCGCTCTTGTGCTTGTTGCGCCAGCGAATGAACGCTTTCGCCGGCATTGTCACGTTAACAGCGTGGCTTCGGCACGGCCGGTGCTTTAGCGTCTCTGGATGTGCAAGATATCCTACCGTCGTCACCGCTTTCCACCGGTCATCATCCAGCATGCCGTCTGGCTCTATTGCCGTTTCACGCTGAGCTATCGGGACGTTGATGACCTGCTTGCCGAGCGTGGTCTCGACATCTCGTATGAGACAGTTCGAAGATGGGTCTTGAAATTCGGTCGGGCCTATGCGCGGCGGATTCAACGTCGGCGGCCACGACCGACCGAACGCTGGCACCTGGACGAGATGGTCGTCGTAATTCGAGGGAGGCAGTTCTATCTCTGGCGTGCCGTGGACAGTGAGGGCGAAGTCCTGGATTTCCTGGTTCAATCCCGCAGGAACGCTCGGGCGGCAATTCGGCTGATGCGGAAACTCTTGAAGAAGCAGGGCTTCGCGCCGGCGACGATTGTAACCGATAAACTCCGCTCCTACGGCACCGCGATCCGTTTGCTTGCCCTCTCGGCTCAGCATGAGCAAGGCCTGCGAAAGAACAATCGGGCAGAAAATTCACATCAGCCGGTGCGACGACGAGTTCGAAAGATGCAGCGGTTCAAATCGCCCGCGTCCGCGCAGCGGTTCCTCGCCGTCCATGCGACCGTCTACAACCTCTTCAACGTCCAACGCCATCTGGTCTCCCGCCGAACACTCCGCCAATTCCGCGGCGACGCGATGAGACAGTGGCGGCAAGTGACGACCGTTGCATAATCTCCGGCGTCGGCGCCCACAAGCTGGTTACACGGTGGTTAACGTGACAACGCCCTCTCGCATGCCACCGCCGTGGGTATGGTCTTTATGCTGATAACCGCCGCGGCCCGAAGCTGGCGGGTGCTGAAGGGTAAAAATCAGTTGCCCAAGCTCATCGAGGGAGTCAAATTCCGCGATGGCATCGAGTTGATCGAGATCAACCACAACGCCGCCGCTTGATCGGTCGTCACCCAAAATCGGCCATAACTCTCAATATTCCACGCCGGTCAACAGTGATTTCGTCTCCTCTTCGCTCCTTACGTCGCTACGATGAGCCAAAAACACTCTCCTGCTCAGTTCAACGATCTTGTACAACTAGTGCTGACTGGGTACATCCAGGTCCTTTCGTAAGCTATCGGTTGTAATGCTCCTGACTCTAAAGAAGATTTCGCCACGGCGTTTTTCTGAAGCGCTTCAGACGTTGTATGGGGAACACGTTAAGTTTTTGCTATTCGCTCCACTCTGGTTGCTGAGTGCATACGTAATCTCGCGTGCGCAGTCCATGGAGATCGGGGCGGTTAGCGTCAGCATGCTGTTGTTTAGTCTACCTATTTTCACGACCACGACTTATTCCAGCACGATACGAATGAAATACAAACTGGCTCCACTTGCACACAAGGGATGGTTATACAGCCTCTTGTCGCGCCGTTTTCTAAGAATGTCTTGGTGGCTGATTTTCTCCCTGGTGATGTCGTTTTTGCTGTTCTTACAAATTCATGTCTATACAGCGGTCGAATGGGTAGTTTTGTTGGTAGGGATCTTCGTATTCCCGATCACTTTTGCCCTGATTCGTGAATTCATTTTGGAGGAATTCCGTGAGGATATTGCTCAAAGTATGGCATTGGCATGGTCTCGTGGGTTGTGCGCTGTGGTCATGGTATTGCTGTATGTCCTTGTAACCGCGACTTTGGGCGAGTGGCCGGAGTTCGAGTCAATCCAGGCGGCTATCAGCGAGTACAAGAACCAAGCGGACGACTGGTCCGGAAGCGAATTGGTGAAAGAGGGACTGTCATGGGCTGCCTATTTCGATGGCCTCAAGGCGTATGCACTTGGTCGTGTTGGGCGAATCGATGCGCTAATAACACTTTTGATTTTGGTGATCGTTAATTTCGCCATCTATTACAACGTTTGTCTTGGGTGGTCCTGTTTTCTGATTTCAAGGGCTGGCTTTGCACAGGCTCGTATGATTCCACGTACAGGGGAGGCGATTTTTCAGTTGGCGGCGCTGTCGACGCTCGCCATTGGCTTTATCTATCTTCCCGGACTTGCACAACTGGAAGGATTAGTGTCGTCATCGGGATTGTCCAGCATTCGCGGTTCGTTTGAGCGAACTACAGTTGAGGTTATCGACGGCAATGTCTACCGCGAAGGGACACGCGATCAGATTGTCGCAGCGGCCCGCCCCAAAACGGATTTACTCGAGGCCACCCTTCAATACTTACGCAACGAGGCGGACAGCATGTTCACCCGGCTCGAAACTGAGGCTGTAAATGAATACCTTGACTGGTATTACAGTCTTCCCGCCGAATATTTACGCCTCGCCAAGATGCTTGTTGGTGATCTTGAAAGATACATGGTCGAACGCCATAGCGAGACGTTTCAACAGCCGAAGTGGTATCAGGACTTCAACGAAGAGCTGAGCAGAACCCTTGCCGTCACCGAGGAGGCGCACACAGAATTGAGGCAGGTGGCCGGAGACATTCTTTCCCGAAATGGACTGGATTTGATGCCCGCCGATGCCCAGGTCGCACTTACAGTCTCACTAGACGATATTCTGGAGCGGACGTTTCCTAAGGACATCATACGACTGGAGGATCGATCGGGAGTAGCCGGGGGCGCCGCCGGCGCCAGCTCCGTCGCTTCGGGTGTGATTGCGGCCTCCACTTTCAAGAAAATCATCCTGAAGAAAATCACTACAAAAGTCGCCACTAAATCTGTTTTTAAACTTGCCGCCAAGGCGTTGATGAAACCATTGGTCTCTCTGGGGCTAAAGGTTTCAGCGGGCGCAACTGGTGGTGCGCCTATCGGCGCCGCCATCGGCTCAATTGTCCCCTTTGTTGGAACCGCTATTGGTGCAACGGTCGGCGGAGTTTTGGGGGCCTTGACTGTGGGTGTCGCGGTTGATGCAGCGCTTTTGCAACTTGAAGAAACTTTGAACCGAGAGAATTTTGAGCGCGATCTCGTAAACGCAATTCAAGAGGCGCACCGCGAATTTGCGCAAGAGTATCTGGGGTCTCCTGAACTAACAGTGCCATAGTGTTGTTCGGCGTGGATGTTCAACGCCGATAGGCATGCTAACTCATTGACGTTCCGAGGGTCTGGGGGGTCAAACGCCGGCGCCTAACAACAGGCTGGGACGCCATGAGCTATGGCCGGAAGTGGGTGACAGCTTGAGAAAGGGGTGGCGTATCGTGGTGGTGATGAACCCACGACATCTCCAGGAAAGGAGTGATACGCCATGTTGGACGATACAGTTGTTGCCTTGCGTCAGGCAGGGAATGTTGCAGATCCGCTGACGGATTTATTGCGCGCGGGCGCTCGTCAGCTTTTGGCCCAGGCGGTTGAGGCGGAAGTCGCAGACATGCTGAGCGCGCATGATCATCTTCGTACCGAAGATGGACGGCGGCGCCTGGTGCGGCATGGTCACGGTCCGGAGCGCGAGATCCTGACCGGGATCGGTCCGGTCCCGGTGCGCCGGGCCAAGCTTCTCGATCGCGGCGCGGTCGACCCGAGCGCACGCATCCGCTTCACGTCGGCCATCCTGCCGCCGTTCGCACGGCGCACCCGGTCGCTGGATGCGGTTCTGCCGGTGCTCTATCTGCGCGGCATCTCAAGCGGTGACTTTCAGGAGGCGTAGCGGCTGCGAGCGTTAGGGTCGATGTATTCCGTGATTGCGATCATGCCTGGATGATAACTTAGGAGTGCACTCGCGGGACTTGCCGTCCTGCGTAACCGTCAATTTCCTGTCGATGACCACGGCGAACGCAGAAGTCGAGTCGGCCGGGCGCTCCTTCCTGGGCCTGCCGCGGGATTGCCGCTCACCCCTTTCGCGGGGGCAGGCCACGCTTGATGTTGGCGAACTTCTTTCGACCCATTCGAATGTCTGTGGGCCCGGGAATCGTGGTGTTTGCACGAGGCAAGTTCAGTCGCTCTTGTTTACCCAACTTGTCCAAGTCGTGGCGCAGAAGAAGTTCATGCTCTCGTTGTTTTTGCCGTGAATAGTTCAACGCTGTCTCCATGACACGAATTAGGTCATCTGCTGCTTCTGGCTTAGGACCAAGGTACAAGTGTGACAAGTGACCCAAACCTTGAATGTCCCCCGATTTTTCGTCAATGAGTATTGCGGTGACGCAAAGACGGTGTGGCCCGCTTCTATGCGCCACCCATGTATTCCGCATGTCTCGTAACCAGCCGAAATACTCCAAGCCACCATCTAGCGTCCCAAGTGCTACGGCAGGATTGAGATAAACGAATAGTTGTTTGTCGAAGCACGAAACAAACGAGATTACTGCATCCCTGAAAAGACTAACGGTTACTTCGGCGGCAGGGTCACTAAGTGGATCAGCCGTAGCCATTTCCTTCCATAAGCGTGCCCTGCTCAAAGTGTATTCGAGATCGTGAACCAGAAGTGTCCATTCAGAATACAATCTCGCTGTCGGGGTATTCACTGTTCGCGCGGTGCGCCATTGAGCATTGGGATCATTGGTATCGGGGTGACTATCCTGCGCCTTTTTGGTCATTGTGGTCTGTTCCCGGACCCGCAATCGGGGTCTACATGCGTTGCTGGATTGTTGGTCTATGGTGTCACGACAGACGCGCCCTTGATCCTCTCTGTCCCGTTCATCAAAATCGCTCGCGATTTCAGCCTTCGGCGGTGGGGGTGGTCGGTAGGTCTCCGTTTACGTGATGGTCACGTCCGTCGTCTTCGGCGGGGTCGTGCGAGTGTCCGGTGCCAATTGGCTCCATGGTGGCACGCAGCGTCGCGATCTGGCTCAGCAACGTGCCGCACCCCATGACCTGGGTGCCGAGCGCCTTCACCCGAGTGCGCAGCTTCGCGTCGGAGGTGTAGACCAGCGACGCCGCCCGATCCGAGCGTTCGTGCACAAGTTCCACGATTCGATCATCTGCTCCATCCCGGCGGCCATGCCCAGTGTGAACCACGATGATGCACTCGGGTGACGGCGGCATGCGGGGCGGCTCCTTCCCATCGAACACAATCGTCCATACGCCACCGTGACCGAGCGCCAGCGGAATGATCTCGGCGACGAGCCGTCGCGCGGCCTCGGCCCGATCGCGCCACCAGCCGTCGGGCCGCGAGCCCATGACGTTGTTGCCGTCCACGAAGACTCTGGATTGCGCCGCCTGGGGCATACCGTTCTGCGGTCTCCGTCATGTCGCAGGGGCTGCCCTGGAAACCGAGCGCCGCCCGCTGCCTTGCCAGGGCGATGATACTCGGCGCATGGGGACGGGACACGATGGTGATGCGAATCCCGGGGCATCCATCGCGGCCAACGATCGGGGCACGGGTCCCCCCCAGGTGCTCAAGGCGCAGGGGGCGTACGGTTGCTCCCGATCGATTGGCCCACTCCGCCCGGAACGGGCGAAGACCAGATGATGGTAGTGGAGACCATGGGACCGATTGCGCCCGGCGCGGCCCGTCTTGCGATGCGAGTCTCCGGCATGGCCGCGTGCCAGCAATCCTTTCGAACCCTGGTACCGACGCCGCGCGCGGAGGCCGAGTCCGGAATCGGTCTCGTGAAGAGAAGACGGAAAGCAGGCACCGCGTGACCCCAGAGGCCGGGCCTTTCGAAGTTCGGGTTTTCCGGCCCGCTGCCTTCGGGCGAGGTTCGCCGTTCCGAGTCCCAGCGCCAGCAAAACCGTCATAAGGTGCAGCCAAAGCATCGCGAACCCGCTTCAGCCGGCCCGCCACACTCCGCGGCGCGGTTCAGAACTTCCTCGGCCCATTGGTTCAGGCTATTTAGAAATTGTGTTATCGACAGGCGCCATCAATTTGATAATACTGTCATCTTGGGATTTTTGAGTTCCGCTGCCCCAAGTATTTTCGATCTTTCCGGCATTCGCAAGGGCGACGCAAATGTCTTTGACGTTCGTCTCGCGCAACATATAAGGTTCAAGCAACGCAACCAACACACTGGAGAATGGAAGCGTTAGGGTTGTCGATAGAGTTACCATCAAGGTAGTCGATGCCAGCTTCATCTGTTCTCCGACGATTTCGTCGATGGTTGCTTCTTTTATGCTCGACTGGTGACCAGCGAATAAGTCCGACATATTCGTTCGTTCCTCGCGTAAGCGCTCCTTAGCGTTCGCGCGATTCTTCTCATGCTTGCGAAGCGAATCGTATTCCGCTTGTCGAAATGCCTTAAGCCCTTCCAAACTCTTTGTGCCGTAAGCTATGAAAAAGTGCGGCTGTTCGGTTGCGGCCTTGTCGATTTTCGTCGAAATTACAAACTCGAAATCGCCGATAGCCTTAAGCGTCTCACGAAACAGCGTCTCAACCGCGTGACCGCGATCAAGTCTCCGGTCGAGGCGATTACGCCAACCGGCTCCTCCCAGAATCGGGTTCAATGAAGTAATAGTGTCTTCGTCCTCGCTGTGAACAAAGCGATGAACAAACGCATACATGAAATTGATAAGAACCTCGCACTTGGGTCGCGCGAAGAGGGGCTTTATCTTGTCGAACGGATAACCTGTCCATCCTGTAGGGTCGATAAAAATCAACGGAAATGAACTACCGATAAACGCCTGAATTTCTCTGACAGCATCTTCGAAATCGCCGAAGTAAGTCTTGATTTCGAACCCTTCCGCTGGCCTGTGAAACGGTTTGACGGCCTTCTCAAGATTCTGAAACCTGTCGGGATCGTTTTCCGAAAAAAAACAACGAACCTGTCGCCGAATACCACTTCGGTCCAGGTACTGTTTTTGGGCGTCCAGTAAGACCGAGATTGCAATCATGAAAGATGAATCGCTGAAGTCGTCGGTCTTAGTCTTCCATGGACCAGAAAAGCCATCGACGTACGTGATGACTTGAAATGTGAGGACTTTGAATGCGAGCGCCTGGAGGTAACTCTTAAGAATGTAGTGCTTTGCCTTGGTTGCCTTGCGACCAGAATATGGATCAGTCACGTTTTCACTCGCTATTTCACTGCAACTGCTTCAATTCGGTGGATCTTGGAGACGCGGGGATATTGATTCCATTCCCGTCCTCGCAAATGACGCCCACCGGCCTTTGGTCGAATTCCACCCCACTGCTTAAAGAAGAATGCAACTTTGGACGCGCAGCATTGATCGCGAATCTCAATCGCCCACTCTTTAGACATAGGTCGCGCACGCGGGCCACTCTCGCCGCCAACAATAGCCCAAGCAATTCCGACCAGATCGATCCTGCCGACTGGACCCAATAAGGGCTCAAAGGACACGAACTTGGTCGACGCTTTGGCCGTCCTCAGATGATTCAGCCGTACCGTGTTCTTTGCATTCTCAACGGAAACACCCAACCAAATATGCGGCGGCGCTAAACTTTCTCGATACCGTCTGCGAAGATAACGCGCCATAAGCGAGCTGCGTTTCGTCAAAACTTGGAAAGTGTGCCAGTCAGCCGCCTCCATGGTGTCAAACACGGCGTCGATGAAGGACAAGGGCACTTCCTTATGGAAGAGATCACTCATGGAGTTGACGAAGACGCGGCGGGACGTTCGCCATTTAAGCGGCTGCTGAAGACGTTCCGGCCTCAATGTGAGATCGAAACCGTTTTCGAACGGATGCCCGGGCACGTTCCGAAATCGTTCTGCAAACCGCTCCGCGTAACAGAAGTCACATCCACGCGTAACCTTGGTGCAACCCGTAACCGGGTTCCACGTCGTATCGGTCCATTCAATTTGCGTAGTCGCTGCCATACGCCTGACTATAGAACAAAAAGGGAACACAAACCACCATTTTGTACAGGGCTATCAAGGTCCGGCCCGTACCGCAAGCCGTACCTTGGTGGCCCAGCAGCACTTTCCGCTCGTTCTGCTACAACACCAGGTGAGAAGGCATTCGGAAGTTCAAACCTGAGTATCGACAAACCTGTCGCATGATCGGGGATTTCGTCACCGCTGGCGATGTCTCGCCGGCTGACAACACTTTCCGCGCCGCGCCATGCACCCGACTGATCAGGTCGAGGCACTCCGCCGCCTGCTCGACGCCGTATATGCGGACGATGGAGTTTGTCAAGTTAACCGGGTTCACTGCGCAATCTCGGTAAATTATCGAAGGCTGCTCTACGCAATTATCGCGGTAGGGACGCCGGTTACCCGGTGCCCCCCGCGCAGATCCGGACGTGCCCGTTAAGGCATCCGGCTCCTCCCTTGGGTTGGACTGACGGCGAGTCGTCGGTCCGGCCTGGACGAGGAGCGGGCGCGGCTCGGCATGGAGAACATGGCACGGCGGCGGCGCGGTCCATTGGCCAGCCACAGGACTGGATCACGGCGACCGAAACGTTAACTGCGGTTGTCTCGAACGACAGGGGGATCGACGGGGGCGTTTTCGGTGTGGAACCGCCAAGCGACGCCGAGAGCACTCAGGGATCGACAGGATTTTGGAAATACGGGAAACCTGAGGGAATGTCTCAACATACTGTTATATTTCAATGTGATAGAGATTTCGTACGGGGGTCTGGATCAGGGTACGACGGCCGTATCCGGTTTGCGCACTTCAGCCGTCGCTCTTCTCAGGTCTCTGACGATGCGGCTCACTTTCCGGGCGTAGAGGTTGCCGGCCGGGGTGAGCGTCACTCCATTGCTTCGCCTGACAAACAGCTCGGTTCCCAGAAATCGCTCTAGCTGCCGAACATGTCTGCTGATGGCGCCGGGTGAGACCCGCAATTCAGCCGCCGCATACAGGAAACTCTCATGTCTGCCCGCCGCTTCGAATGCGTGGAGCGAGTTCAGCGGCGGAAGCGGCTCATTGGACATGTAGTTACGGCACTGGCGAAGCCTCAGAGAAGTTGAGGCAGACTAAAATTATTGCAGGTCACGGTCAATCGCGGGCCGCGGTGACGTCCGTCCGGATTGCCCGGAATTGCTGGCAAAACAGCCGGGAGCCGGCCATCCGGTCACCGGAAACCGAAGCCGGCGCGACGATGGAGGCGGCTCGGTCGACGTCCGGGAGCCCGGGCGATGACGTGCGGTGCCGGCCGGCCGGGGCAGCTCTCGTGTTGAACGCCGGAGAACGATCCTGGCCTAAGCGATGGGGCTGTCTTCAGCGGGTTGCGCGTGCACAGTCCGATCGCTTCCGCGCGACTTCGCAGTGTGCCGGGGGGCTCACCGGCAATGCGGTTGCGGCAAGGGCCGGCGCGCGCCGCCGCGACGGGAATGGCCGCATCGACCGAATTCCGGACGGGTACCGGCCGGTGGCCCCGGATGCTACGGCAGGGAAGACGATCCCGTGCCGCCCGAAGGGGACGGTTTGTCCTGCTCGCTTGGCAACGACCGGTAAGGAACGCTCAATCGGTAGTCCGGCGCCGATCGGCGCACCCTGGCCGAAAGATCGGGGATGCAACGGTTTTCAGCGCGGGGCTGGCGACCTCGAGAATGGTCAGCCGTTCGACAACTTTCATCCTGCGCTTTCCTGCAGGAGCCATTCCTTCAAACGGACGAGGGTTCGATTGTTCGCTGACGAAGCGTTCATGATCAGGTGATAGAATTTCTCGGAAACAACCGAGAGATGCGGTAAGGGGACAAGCTTTCCGGTCGCCAGCTCCTTGGCGACCATCTCGCCATGTCCGACGGCCATCCCCATGCCGTCAACCGCCGCCTGAATGACGCCCTTGTAAAGCGCAAAGCGCATGTTGGCGGCAAATTCGCCGGCGGTTGCACCGATGGCACAAGCCCAGTCCGGCCAGTCGGTGTCCCAGTATAAGTCGTGCAACAGCGGTTGCCCGATGACTTCGTCGGCGCTGGGGTGGGTCGACAGCGTCTTGCGGAATTGCGGGCTGCAGACGGGAAAAATCTCTTCTCCGAACAGCCGCGTGACACTGTAACCGGGATGCTGTCCCTTCGAATACAGAATCCACGCTTCCACGTCTTCCCGATCCGCGTCGGGCTCGCCGTTGTGACACTCGACCCGCAGCTCCGCCTTATCGAACGCCTTCCTGAATGACGGAATGCGGCGGTAGAGCCAGCGTTCCGAGAATATCGGGAGCGTCGAGATCACGATCGCGCGGTCGCGCGAGGGCTTGCGGACACGATCCGTCGCGGTTCTCAAATCTCTGAAAATGCCGCTGACCTTTTCGGCGTATTCCTTTCCTGCTGAGGTGAGCGTGACCCCGTTGCTTCGCCGTACAAACAGTTCGGTTTCCAGATAGCTCTCGAGCAGCCTCACATGTCTGCTAACGGAGCCCGACGTAACGCTCTGTTCCGTCGCCGCTTCCAGGAAGCTCTCATATCTCCCCGCAGCTTCGAATGCCTGGAGCGAATTCAGAGGGGGCAGTCGTTTGGTTTTCATGGATCCCAGGCTCCTGTATCCGGCTCAATAATGCTGAGCCAGACTAGAAGCAACGTGGGCCGCGGTCAATCGCGGGCCGAAACAGCATCGAGTGGGGGAACGGGTCCGGATTGCGGCCCGCCGGCGAGGACAGCACGAGATCCGTACTCTCGCACATGCGACTGCATAAGGTGGGTGCGACTGCGAGCAGTGTCGCTGCGGCCGTCGGTGCCGCTGCAAATGCCCGCCGTGTTTCTAAGGGGCGGCACAGGTTGGCGAGAAGTTTCGGGCTGGGACATGCCTCAATATTACTGAGCTACACCTTGAGAATTCTTGGTTGCGAACGACTGCGCATCTCTCCATGCTTATTGAACCGTGGTCTGGACCACGATGCTGTAGGCGTTTTGGAGAATGGTTCGGAGGGGCTTTGGTGCATGGACCTGATGATTAGTATATCTGGCTCCGCTTCCGTCTTCCTGCTTATCCATGAAAGTCATCCAGCGATGAGCGCTCGGTATGGGATGGGTTGGGTTCGTGCGGCGCTGTGAACGAACCGCGGGATCATGGTGTTGAGCTGGTAGCGCCGGTTGTATCGCGAGGCGAAGCTGGCGAGGTAGCGTTGGGCATGATCGGGGCCGAGCTTGCGGTAGGTTCCGGTGATCGCGCTCTTGATGTTGCCGAGCGTCGTGTTGACCCATTTGAAGGGCGCCATGCGGGCGGCCTGCCGCCCGGAGCCGGTGCGGATCGCGCGATGGCTTCCGACGACCCCGTCGAGCGCGTTCCAGCAGCGCAGGCCGTCGGTGAGGACCTCGCTTCCGGGGGCCAGCCAGCGCTTGGCGCCGCGCGCGATCTCGCGCTTGCGGAAGCCCTTGACCGGGACCAGCTTGACCTTGCGCGGCCGGCCCTCGGGGCTGGTGGAGACCGCCGCCACGAAGGGCGTCTTGCCCGGCGCGCCACGGCCCCGCTTGCCGCCGGCGCGCGCGCCGCCGAGGTAAGCATCGTCTATCTCCACCCGCCCCGACAGCGGCGTGTCTGCCTCGCGCCGCGCCATCACCGCCATGATCTTGTGCTTCATGGTCCAGGCGGTCGGCTGCTTGACCCCGAGACGGCGCCCCAGCTCGACCGAGGAAATCCCGTTCTTCGCCGTTACGATCAGGTGGACGGCCGCGAACCACAGCGTCAGCGGCAGCTTGGTGGCGTGGAAGATCGTGCCCGCCGTGGAGGATGTCTGCTTCTTGCACCGGTTGCATTGGTGGAGGCTCCGGCCCGCCAGCACACAATGCCCGCGATGGCCGCAGGCGGGGCAGACGAAGCCGTCCGGCCAGCGCAGCCGGGACAATGCCGAGCGGCACTGCTCCTAAGCGCCGAAGGCTTCGCGAAACGCCTCGTCGCTCAACCCGCGCACCCGCGATGCAACCTTGAACCCCATATCCGTGACCTCCCTCGTCAGGAACGTACCAAGAACATATGCCTTCCCAAGCGGGGTGTCACGGATAAGCAGGTCCGTCTTTGAGAGTTTGTCATGCCTTTCAAGTTCCACGCATCGCGTCGCGACCATATTCCCCAGAGCCAAGTACCGGGTCATAGAACTGGCCGGATTATGACCGTGGTTTGGTTCGGCGCGGCGACATTCGTTTCTGGATTGATAAGAGCGCCCGGGGAATGGGCGATCACACCATCGCGGCTCCATGCACCAAAGCCCCAATGATCATTGCCGCGTGGGCTTTGTCCATCTGCGGTAGAGGCGGTGACTGCACTGACAGGCGAGGCAACGATCAAAGCCGGGAGGCATTCAATATGGCCCACTTCGCCCGGTTTAGGGCAGCCGAGTATCGGCGCAGCTCATCCAATAGATATTGCCAGAATACGAGATGCTCACGGTCGCGCGTGTGGCGCTTGGCCGGGGTATTGGCAGCCGCAATCGTTCTGAGCTCCATCTATGGGCTGTCGGAAGGGAAGGCTGATGACCATCTACGCCTGTCCTTTGGAGTGGGACAAATTATATCAGTGCAAGAGGGTGAAGCCGCAGTATTCACCCTGACGTTAAACACACCATATAACTCCTCAGACGGTTGCAATACGCTATGGATTCCAATTGACATCATTCCTGGTGGTAGCGCGACCTATGAGGCCGATTATAGTATCCCGTTGATTCCAGGTGGTGGTGAAGGCGAATTTACTACTGGCACTTCTTATGCAGCAGTCGCCGAATTCGACTACGGACAGAGCGCAGTAACATTCTCAGTGTTTACAGAAGAAGACAGTTTTAGTGAAGGTGATGAATATTTTGATATCGGATTGGATAAATCTCTTTTAAAGGACAATAGTTGCTTTGACGGAGAGATTGGTTATCCGGAGACCGCTAGAGGTTGGATTGTAGATGACGATGACGTGCGCCTGTCCGTGAGCCAGCTAGAGATAGTAGAAGGCGGGAGCAGGAATTACACGGTCGAATTGACAAGCGACCCCAGTGGCGAAGTCACCGTCTTGCTAAGCAGCAGCAATCAAGAGGTGACCCTCTCTCCCGATCACCTGAAGTTTACTGCCGGCAGTGCGCCTCAGACCGTCACGGTGAGTGCCGCCGAGGACGACGACGCCATTGATGATACCGCAATTCTCTCCCACTCCGTCGATGGAGACGTGATCGCTCGCGGAACTGTCTTGGTCACGGTGCAGGATAACGACGTTATTGGTGGAGTGCACTTGTCCGTGAGCCGGCTGACGATTGTAGAAGGAGAGAGTGGTTTCTACATGGTCGAATTGACAACAAACCCCGATGGTGCCGTCATAGTCACACCGCAAAGCGACAATCTTGATGTCACAATCCTGCCCGAGAGCCTAACGTTTACTACCCGCAATGAGCCCCAGACCTTCACGGTGAGCACGGCCCAAGACGACGATACCATCAATAACAGAGTAACCATTAATCACTCTGTAACCGGCTACGGTAACGTGACCGCCGCTGGCCCCGTCTCGGTCACGGTAATCGAAGGGCCTCCTGTAGATGAGATAGAGAAAGCAGCAGCGACCAACACCCTGGCCACTGTAACCGCATCCACGGTGTCCAACGTGACCACAAACATCGGAGCGCGTTTCTCCTCTGCGCGCGGCGGCACGAGCCTCTCGTTAGCCGGACTGTCTGCCACACAACACGGCGCGTTTGAAGATGAGCCCTGGAACTCTCTTTATAACAAGCGAAAGGGAACAAGCGAAAGTCACTCTTGGGCGCTCAGCTCTGATGATCTATTGCGCTCGACCGATTTTCAGGTCGTCCTTGGGGCCAGCGAAAGCGCACAAGCGCAAGCGGCGGCGCAGTGGGTTTTATGGGGGCGAGGCGATCTGCAGTATTTCAGCAGCGACCCGGATCAAGGATCGGGCTATGACGGCGACTTGAGGGCCGGCTATCTCGGTGTCGACATGCAGGTGGACGAACAATGGCTGGCGGGCGTCGCGGTGTCGCGAACCATGGCCGAGGCCGATTACACTCTCGGGATAAGCGGCGCCGGTAATGACGGGCAAATGGACGTCACGCTGACCAGCCTGCTTCCATACATACGCTTCGCACCAAATCCGAAAAGCGAACTCTGGGCCATTCTTGGCGCGGGCTGGGGTACGCTCGAGAACAAGCGCCCCGGTGCGACGTCCGCCAAAGAAACAAGCGACATCACAATGTGGATGGCCTCCACAGGCGGGCGTCGGGCGGTGGAGATTGCCGAGCCGCTGGACTGGGCATTGCTCGGTGACATGGGCTTCGGACGAGTGTCGACCGAAGACGGCGTGCAGGCGATCGCAGGGGTCACAGTGGATGTCTGGCGGGCACACATGGGTGTTGAGGGCTCGTACACGGCAGAGCTGGAGGGTGGCAGCACCCTCACGTGGTTCATGGAGGTTGCCAACCGCTTTGACGGTGGTGACGGCGACGTGGAAGCAGGACTTGAGCTTTCCCCCGGGTTGTACTTTTCCGATCCTTACAGTGGCTTCAGTCTTGAAGTGCGAGGTCGGACGCTGGTCCTGCATTCGGCTGAGAACTACGAGGAGTACGGCCTGAGCGCGACGGCGAGCCTGTCGCCGCGCTCCGATGGTCTTGGCCTCTCGCTGTCGCTGTCGCCGCGCTGGGGTGAATACACGGGAGGAGCGGACGCGTTGTGGCGCAATGATGGTTTCGGTCGGCTGGCATCCCGCTCGCGTGATCCAAGTGCGATGTCGTTGGACGCCCGTGTGGGCTATGGGATCAGAGGGATGAACGGTCTTCTGACACCGTTCGGCGAGTTCGGCTGGTGGGATGAGGATAGCCAGCGTACACGCCTAGGAGCTCGCTACAATCAAGTTCATTCGGAATCGACAGCTCTCACTCTCGAGCTCTCGGGAGAGCGGCGCGAAAGCCATGCCGGCGATCCTGAACATCGTGTGGGCGTGATCGGTCTGCTGCGATTCTGAACGTAGTTGCCGGCACCGCACGGAAGGGTGATACGGCCGATACCAGGCTTGCGTCGAGTACTGAGAGGAGACGAATCAATGAAAGGCTCAATTAGGAGGAGCGGCGACGGCGACGTCATTCGTCATCTGCCGACAGCATGTTTTGTGCGTAGTATCGGCGTTTCACTCACGCTACTCGGAATACTGATAGTACTCGCGGCCTGTCAGCAGCCCCAAGTCGTCGAAGTGCCGGTAGAAGTTCCTATTGAAGTCCCCGTCGAGCTCCCAGTAGAAGTTCCTGTCGAAACAGAAGTTCCTGTCGAAACGGATAGGTGCGAACTTCCTGACCTCAACGAAGGGCGTAAGTTTGTCGTCGAGGCGTGGGCCATTCCCGATGCGAACTTCGATGTTGGTGAGCCACTTCGTCTTCAGATGCGGGTAAGCACGACAGCATACATGAATATCTTCTACGTGAGCACATCGTGCAAAGTGACCAGGCTATTGGAGAATCGCTCGGTGGCCGCTGCCGAGATCGTTGATTTTCCCTTCCGTGAGAGCGGGCTTCAGATGACGGTGAAGCCGCCGGCGGGCGAGGAAGCGTTTTACTTCGTGACAACCCGGTCGCCGATGGATTTTCTCTCCGGCGCCGACATCTTGAGTGAGACCGCGGGCATCGCCAGTCTCGACCTGAGCCCAGCTCAGTTCTACGAGCGCTTGGATGATACGCGCGGAAGGATCAATCCCGATGACTGGAGCATTCTGACCCTTCGAACCTCAGTTGTCGGTCGATGATCGCAGTCTGTACCTGACTTGTTCAACACTAGCTAAAAGGAGGACAAAACGATGGCCACTTCACCCCGGCTTCCCGCCTTGGGCGCAGCCCTTGCCTTGGCCGCGTTTCTCGCGCTCACCCAGTTCGGAGCGCCACTTGCGAGCGGTGATGACGCCCAACCCAACGCCGAACCAGTGTATCTCAAGGACCTCGATATCCGGCAGGTCCCTATGGCGGATCTCGCGCCGATACCCGCGAGCCAGCCGGAGTCTGAGGCTCCGGGGCTTTCGGTCAGGACCGCGGTCGACCGCTCCGATGGTCGCTACAGCCACGGTGATAGCCTCGTGATCACCGTCGAGGTGAGCGAGGACGCGTACGTATGGGTATTCGACACCGGTACGAGCGGAAAGGTGCATCAAGTCTACCCCAACCGTTACGAGAGCGACAACTTTGTGCTCGCGGACAATCCGGTCGCCATCCCGCGCCAGGAGGCCGACTACCAGTTCGTCGTCTCCCACCCGAAGGGGGCTGAACTGCTCACCGTGATCGCATCGAAGGACAGTGCTCCCTTGGCACAGGATTTGATCGATCAGGAGACTCAGGCAGGGCCGTTCCTGGCGCTTCGGGGCGATGCGGCCTCGGTTGCTAAGGATCTAAGCATCTCGCTGAAGAAGGCTCATTCGCACTGGGTGGGACAGCATCAAGTCATTTACATCGAGTAGGTCCCTTTTTGCCGTTATGGCTTTGCGCAGTGAAGCACCTGCAACGGAGACTGACGTCATGTCGAGCGCCATCCATCCTCGTAGCCTCTTGCTTCTAGTTGTCGCGTCTTTGTCGGTTGCAGTGCTTCTCGCCAAGCCTGCATACGCATCACAGTGCGAATTGCCGACCATATACGAGGGTCGCAAGTTCGTGGTCGAAGCATGGGCAGTGCCCGATGGCCGATTCAACGTGGGCGAGCCGCTTCGTCTTCAGATGCGGGTCAGCTCCCCCTCTTTCCTCAGCCTCTTCCACGTGAGCACGTCATGCAAGGTGACGAGGTTCATCCACAACCTCGCAATGCGCCCTGCGGAGATCATCGACTTTCCCCTGTCCGAGAGCGGCGTTCAGATCGTCGTCAAGCCACCCGCAGGAGACGAAGCCTTCTATTTGGTCGCGACCCGCAGCCCCCTGGAGTTCCTCTCGGGGGCAGATTTATTGAAAGAGGCTGGCGGTATCGCCACGCTCGATTTGAGTCCCGCGCAGTATAACCGTCGCCTGAACGATGCACTCGGACGGATAAATCCCGACGACTGGAGTGTGGCGACACTCCAGACCTCGGTGGTGGCGCATTGATGCGTGTTCGGCCGAGCATCTTCCTCCCCTTGTCGCGCGGCTCCCGTAGCAGGCAGTGCCTCCCTTCGCCACCTCTCGCCAATGAGTCCATCGTCATGACCGGCACCTCGTTCCTGCGATTTCTACTGGTGTTCGCCATGTTTGGAGTGTGCTCATCGAGCATCAGTACCGCATCCGAATTTTCTCCCATCGTTCCCGCTGAGGCGATCGCCAGCCAGCTCTCGCCAGCGACTCCGCTCCCATCCGGGAGGAAGAGAAAGGTCGAGTACGAGCCCGCCAGTGAAGATCCTGGCGCTTCTCAGCCATCGCCTGCCGAGCATCCGGTCTCGCGGCGAATCGCGCTGCCTGCCATTCAGTTCGAGTTCGACTCCGATCGGCTGACCCCTCGTGCACAGGAACAGGTCACGGAGCTTGCGAAGGCGCTCAAGCTTGACGCGCTGGGCTCCCTCGTCTTCGCGGTGCAGGGCCACACCGACAGTGTAGGTGATCGAGCCTACAACCGGGCACTCTCGCTGAGGCGCGCTAGCGCCGTCAAACGCCGTCTGGTCGCGGACCACATCGCCGCGCACAGGCTCGTCGAGGTTGGCTTGGGAGAGGAATTTTCGCTGCCCGGCGTGCCGGGTGAGGATGCGCGCAATCGCCGCGTCGAGGTCGTGCTACTGGGGCCGACCGCCGGAGGCGGTGTGCCGTCCTTACCCCTGCACTCAGCGCGCAAGGCATTGTTGATAGGCATCGATGCCTATCAACATGTCTCGCCTTTGGTGGGCCCGGTCAACGACGTGAAGGCGATGCACGCGTTTATCACCGACGATCTCGGGTTTGACACCGGCGACGTCCGACTCCTGCTCGATGCCGAGGCGACCAGGGCCAATATTCTTCGTGAAGTCGAGGAATGGCTTGTTGAAGGGACGAGGCCGGGCGATGAGATCTTTCTATTCTTCAGCGGCCATGGTTTCCAGCAGCCCGATACGAACGGCGACGAGCCCGATCGTTTCGACGAGACTCTCGTGCCCGTTGACGTGGTCGTGCGCGATGATGAGACCATTGCGGGCATGATCACGGATGACGAGATGGCGACATTGCTCAATCGGCTCTCCGGACGCCGCGTCAACGTGGTCATCGATGCCTGTCACTCCGGCACCAGTGACCGGATCTCGGTAGTCGGCGAGGGGTGGCGCTATGTCAAGAGCCCGCGCCGCCCTGACGGCGGGCCGCTACGCCTCGGAGCCGTAGGTGCGAGCCAAGCCGTCTCGACTTCGGTCCCCGAGGCGTTCCTCTCGGCGAAGGACCCGCAGCTTCGCACGGCCGATGTAACAGTGTGGACTGCAGTCGCGGCTCATCAGAAGGCGCTCGTGGACGAGGAGCTGCGCGGCCGTCCGTTGAGCGTGTTCACCCGCAGGATCCTTTCCGGAATGAGGGACGCTGAGGCCGATGCCGACGACGATGGGGTCGTAACCCGTTCAGAACTCCACGAGTACGTGCTCCGCGAGTCTGAAGCTTACTGCGCGCGGCACACGAATCGCTGCCCGCGTGGGCTCACCCCGCAGCTCCATGGTGCCTCGAATGCGATGGACGCTCCCGCGTTTCTACCCGTCGCCGTATCGCTCCCTCTGCAGGCGAAAGCGGTCAAAGACATCCTTGTCGGACCGGCACCGGGCACCGCTGCGGAGCCCGGAAACGGCGTGAACCTTCGCATCAGGCAGGGCACGCGCCTTCAGGTCGGCTCCGAGCTTGAGGTCGTCGTCACAAGTCCCCGCGATGGCCAGCTCGTGCTGCTCGATATCGATGCGACGGGCGACATGGTGCAGATATTTCCCAATGAGTTCAGTTTAGCGAGCGGTATTCCGGTGCATGTGCGCGCAGGTGAGGCGAAACATGTGCCTCAGAGTGGTCCCGACCAATCCTTCCGCTTGCGGGTGAGCCCGCCGGTCGGCCTCGGGATGCTGGTCGCCGTCGTGTCTGATGAGACCTCTCAGGTCGACGCGCTGACTTCGCGGCACAAGGATCTCTCTGTCGTCGAGCGCCCCAAGGCCTATCTCGTCGAGCTTGCCGAGGCGCTTCGCGCTGGTGAAGAATACTCTCATCGCTCTGTCGCGATTCTGGTCTACGAGACCGTGATGCCGGCGCAGTAGGTCTGGGGCGATGGGCTCAGTCTCGGTGAATCTTGTCATCGGACCGTTTCCTTGGAGGCGCGTGCTTGCCCTGCTGCTCACCGGCGCCGTGCTCACCTTCGTCTGCGCGGACCCCGCTGAAGCGACCATGCGGAGCGTCGTGCAAGGGATGGCGCGGCCTACTTTGGACTCATGGAAACGGATCGTAAGCGAGCCCCAACGATTCCGGATTCGACCCACGCTCGTTATCGACCCCCAGCGCCGGGCAGGTGCCACAATCGCTTTTTCCGCCGATAAGACCCGGCGCCTGATTCTTGCTGTGCATGCCGATGGAGCCGCGCATCTGTGGGATCTCGAACGCGGCATGCGGGTCAGCGGGCGCTTTGGCGACATTGTCGCCGGAGTTGTTCGAGGGGCCGGGCGTTCAGCCGAGATTGTGGTCGTCCACCGCGATGGGTCGACGAGCGCGCTGTACCTCGACGGCGAACACCGCGCCCTCGGGGCCGCCATCCGGGGCTTCGATGCCAGTTCCACCCCCTCGCTCTCGGCCGATGGTAGCGCAATGGCATTTCGCACCCGTGATGGCCGCTGGCATGTCGCCGCGATAGGCGCTCGCCCGGTCGCACTCTCCGATGCTGCCGGCGAGGGGCAGCCCATCCTCTCGCCCGACGGGTCCACTGTGGTCTATCCTGCGGCGGCTGGCACTCTGATCCATGGGCGGATCACCGGCTCGGGGGTGCGGATCCTGGGTCGCCTCAAGGGCTGTGCCCGCGGTGTTCCGATCACTACGGGGGTGTTCACACCAATCGGAACGCGCGTCGTGCTCGGTGATGCACGCGGGCATCTGTGCGCGTGGACGCTGGCAGACGAGAATGCGCCGAGGAGGCTTTTCACCGTGCCGACCAAGCGGCTTGGCGGCACGGTTGAGGCACTTGCGATGAACGGAGACGGGACTCGCATTGCGGCACGTGGCTCTGGCGGTTTGGTTGAGGTCTGGACGGTGTCCGGGAAGATCCGACGCTTGGCGTCAGTAGAGTTCTCCCCGGGCTATTCACAGCCGCTCCTGCTCGATACCTCGAGACAATGGGTCTTCGGCGGTGAGGACGATGGGACCATAGCCATCCATTCGCTTGAGAGCCGGGAGCCAACAGCGGTCGGCTGGCTCGTCTCCACCGCCCAGGGCTGGACGGTGCTCGACCGTGCCGGGCGCTTCGACGGCTCGCAGGCGGGAGTCGATGCGCTCTCTTGGTCAGGCGAGACCGCAACCAGAATCCGTTATGATCTGCCGGTCGATGCGTTCTCGGAGCCCTATTTCGAGCCGGGGCTTTTGGCGAAGCTTGGGGCGCCCGATGGGGCCGACTACCTCACCGCAGAGGTCGACGACCTTTCCGACGAAGGCTATCTCCGTCCGCCCCGGGTCGTGATTGATCCGATGCCCTCCGATAGTCGGGTTCCGGGCGAAACGATATCGGTGACAGTGCGGCGGGCGGAATCCGACTACCCGGTGAAGCTGCTATCTGAGATCCGTCTTTATCACAACGCCAAGCTCGTCCCCGACGGTCGGCTGGATAAGGCCGATGGAATTGCCCGGTTTCGCTTGCCCCTGGCGCCCGGGCGCAATGAATTCCGGGCTCTCGGTGTCGGATACGGTGGCATTGAGGGACCGCCGTCGCCGGTACGCAGCGTGGTCGTCTCTGCGGCTCCTTCCCGTCCCGCCCTGCGCATGGTCGCCATCGGAATCAACGACTATGTCCGTCGAGCGTGGGAATTGTTCTACGCGCGCAACGACGCGCAGGCCTTGGTCTCCGCGTTGCGCGAACGAGGAGGCAGCGTCTTTGCCGATGTCCAGACCGTGACACTGCTCGACGCGTCGGCCAATAAGCCCGCAATCGAGGAACGTATTCTCGAAGCCTCCATGTCGCCCAACGATGTGCTTGTGATCTACTTCTCGGGCCACGGATATGCGTTTCGCGAGAGAGGCGGATGGGAGTGGTACCTTCTCCCGTTCACGAGCGAGTGGAAGCGCGAGGCGACCTCGCAGGCCGACCATGATGCGCAGATTCGCCGCTTCGGGCTGTCCAGCAAACGACTTATGCAGCTGCTGACGCGCGCACGTGCTCAACGCGTGTTCCTCATCCTCGATTCGTGTCGCTCCGGTGCGGTTGTGGGGGCGTTCGACGCCTTATCGAATTCGCGTGGCGGCGGTCTCGACGACACGGTCGCGCAGAAATCGTTGCGGCGTCTTGCCCGCGTCGGCGGCATCCACATTCTCGCTGCATCCCGGGCTCATGAGAACGCCACAGAGCTTCAGGTTGTACCTCACGGTGCACTGACGTACCTCGTCATCGAAGGTATCCACGGGGCTGCCGACGGCATGGGCGACCGAGAAAGCGACGGACGGGTCTCCGTGCGGGAGATCATCGACTATGTGACGTTGGAGATGCCCACTCTCGCCTACAGGCTAGTGCAGGAGCCGATCAGCCAAGTCCCCGTCGGCTACTCCCGTGGCTCGGACTTTGTCCTCGTAGAGCCTTGATGACACCAACAGATGCGGCGCGCTCAATAAACAAGTTGAGGCGATCACCCTGAATTCTCGTACCGCTGCCCCCCCCCATCACCCCACAACCGAACGCGGCCGGGTAGGAGGGGTCGTTACCTCGTTACCGAGCCCCTCCTACCCGGCCCGACCCCTCCTGAGAGCCGGCATGGAACGCTTCGGCCGGCCTGATCTTGTGGTCGCCGACCGCTGGAGAGAAGCCGAATTGCGCGACGCGTTGGAGGCCGCCGGCGTACCCCCGGCCGCGCTGGAAGTGCGTGGCATGGGCTACCGCGACGGCGCCGAAGATGTCCGACAATTCCGCCGCGCATGCGCTGAGGGGCGG
Source organism: Alphaproteobacteria bacterium (assembly GCA_965261735.1). Lineage (GTDB taxonomy): Bacteria > Pseudomonadota > Alphaproteobacteria > SHVV01 > SHVV01. The sequence goes on along the minus strand of OZ253470.1, from coordinate 342,855 downwards.
GTGTCGCCGTCACCATCACTCCTGCTCCGGAGCGCGATGGCCGAAGCCAGGACGATCAGCGACCCATCCGGAAATCAAAAACTCGCCAAGGGCTCGGAAGGCGGGCGCCGAATGAGAGCCAAGGATGACGCGAGCGCGGCGGCGATCTTGGCCGTGTCCGCCGGGATCAGGTCGGGCCTTCAGGCTGGGCCGCGGGCCGGAGTCTATCTGGGGATGGTATAACTCGATCCCACAAGACACGTTGTACCGGGCGCGCTGGCACTACCGGCGGATGGGCCGTTAATGGTCGCCGAGTCGTCTCGCCCGTTGCTGGCGGCGGCCATGTCCGAGGCGCGGTGCGCGGTGCTGGCGGGATGAGTCATCACCTTCTAAACTTAAACGCCCGCCCTCAGGCCATCTTCGAACGCGACGACTGCGCCAGCAGACGCAGCGCAAGCGCAGCCAGTTCGGTGGGCGGGGCTCTGTAGAAGGAGACGGCACCTATGCCAATACAGTCGACAGCTGATTTGAGCGAAATACTAGACGAAATTCACCGAAGTCTTTCGGACTGGGAGCTAGAGGTTGAACGTTCGAAGAAACCTCGCGAGCACTACATTGCAACAATTGGGTTGAAAGGTACGGCAGCCATTTTGCAGTACAACGCCACGGTGAGGATAGCACGATTGGGGGCGGACCTACTGAAGAGGTGTTTAGAAAACCGGCGAGAAGGCCTGGTGTTCGGAATAACGCAGAGACCAATGTTGGAGAGTTTCACTAGTGGAATGTGGTTCGAATTCGTCGCAGGCGACAAGGAGGCCAAAAGTTTTCTAACTAGAAGTTTCGAAGACCAGCGTAGGGAATGGACTACTTTGACCAGTGAAAAAAAACGTCCGAGTCTACGTGCGATGTGGGATGCTCTTCACGAGAAAGGTGTACTCCCAGATACTGTGATTTGGATGAGAAAAAGAAATAATTGGTGGAATGATTCGACTCATATATCAGCAAGAAGCGTGTTGATGGGGTGGTCCAACGAATATGGAGAAATAATTCACAACGACAAACAGGTAAGAAATGACTTGGTAACATTGTTAGAAATTGGATCAGAGTGTGTAAGTCACATACATGCAATAAATGGAGAAAGTAAAAAGGAACAGTTTATTGACAATGAAAAACAACGTCTGAGAGATGTTCTGGCAGCTGATTTCGACTGTTGATCGAGCACGGGCGGGGAACCCCTAATGAGACAGACGGACACGGACGGTGCCTGAAGGGCGGACTGGCCATTGCCTTCAGGGCGGCCGTTTGTGAATTTGTATCAGGAGGGGGAAAACTGATGGACTTATGTAAACGCTGCTGGGGACAGCACGCCGTCGCCGTCGCTGCTTTGGCTGTGATGTTTGGGTTAACTGCCTGTGCGCGCACGGAAATATTACAAACCTCAAGAAATCAGGCAGTTGTTTCGACTAGTGCAGCTCCAGCTTGCGGAACTGCTGGAGCCCTGCGAGTTGCAAATCAAATGGCAGCTGTCGCTACGCTGCGGCAGGGTTATGAACGCTTTTCGCTAAGTGGAGTTGGAACGGATAGCAACGTGCAAGTCCACCAAGTCCCGGGTTCGAATTCGTACACCACCGGAACTGTGAACACTGTCGGACGAACCGCGCACGGCAATTTTCGAACCTACACACCGCCCATCACGGTGGTGACCGGACGCAATAGCGCACAGATGCAGGTTTTCATGATGAATACGGGAGATTCTGGCTATCAAAATGCGTTGGACGCTAAACGCGTCTTGGGGCTTAACTGGCAAAAGAAAGTTACCGACGGCATCACGACATGCCGCTGATGGTGAGTGGTGCCACAGAGTGACGCCCTGTGTCCCCTCTAAAACTATTCTCGCAAAGGAGGACATGAGCCGCCACCACACCCACCTGAATGCTCGCCGCTGGGACGCCGTACGCCGCGCTGTCTTCGAGCGTGACGGCTGGCGTTGTGTCCAGTGCGGCAAGGCGGGACGGCTAGAATGCGATCACGTCACACCATTAGAGCGCGATCCTGGACAGGACCCCTACGATCCGAACAGCCTCCAGACGCTTTGCCGGGGTTGCCAATTATACCCTTTATCTCTTCTGGAGAAAGTCAATTACTATTGAGGAAAGTCGCTATATCCCTGAGCCAAGTCTAGACCGAGTATTGGCATCTTCTATCAATTTGCCAGAGGTCCAGAGAAATGCTCGCCAGTCAAACCCATGCTTTGCGTGCTTCTGAAATTCGCAAGCGGCTTGCTGAGCTGGCCGCGATTGAGGAAATGACGGACGAGCTGCGCTCCGAAATCGGGACGCTGCGAACCGAATATGTGGACGTTGAAGCCAAGTATCAGGCTTCCGTCACATCGGAAGATTCGCCGGCTGAGACGCGTTTCGAAGACACTGAGGGTCGCGAGCTTCGCAGTCTGATCGATGGTTCGGATGTCGGGGCGATCTTTTCCGCGACGTTGGAACACCGTCAGACTGATGGCCATACCGCCGAGCTTCAGCAGCACTTTGGCCTTGGTGCAAATCAGGTCCCGTTGACCTTGCTTGAGACTCGCGCCGTCACTCCGGCGCCGGGGCAGGTGGCGCAGAATCAGAGCGCTATAATCCCTGGCGTGTTTCCGCAATCGTGCGCGGCTTTCATGTCTGTGGATATGCCGACCGTTGCCGTTGGCGAAGCGGTCTATCCCGTTCTCAGCACGAACGCCGATGTTCATACGCCCGCAGAGAATGGACCGGCTGCGGAGACGACCGGCTCATTCGCTGCGGACGTGCTTTCGCCTTCGCGCTTGCAGGCGAGCTTTTTCTATTCTCGCGAGGATCGTGCCCGATTCTCTAGCATGGACGAAGCGCTGCGCATGAACCTGTCCGACGCGCTGGCCGATGGACTCGACAAGCAAATCCTGGCCGGGACCAACGGGCTTTTCACCGGCACAAATTTGGCGAATCACAACGTCGCCGCCGTCACGAGTTATGCCAACTATCGCAGCGAATTGGGTTATGGCCGCGTGGACGGAACCTACGCCGGGGGCGTTGGCGATCTCCGCATTGTCATGGGCGCTTCGACCTATGGCCATGCCGCTGGCGTGTTCCGTTCCGACAATGCGGGCGACCGTGCGGCGCTAGAGGACCTTATGTCCGTCACGGCTGGCGTGAAAGTCTCTGCTCACGTCCCTGCCGCTGCGAGCAACAAGCAGAATGCCGTGATCCGGCTTGGTTCGCGTCGGGATATGGTCAGTCCGATTTGGGAAGGAATTACCCTCATTCCGGACGAGATCACCAAGGCGGCGAACGGGCAGATCGTCGTCACGGCTGTCATGTTGCACGCCGTCAAGCTGCTCCGCGCCGGTGGCTTTTTCAAACAGCAGACGCAGCACGCTTAGGGCGGCGACATGGAGACGCAATTTAGCGTCGGCGGTTGCCTGGAGATTCGTCAACGTGGGGGTGGGCGGTTCATCGAGGACTACGACGATTACGTCGACCGACGCTGGAAGATAGCTGATGGCGTCGGTCCATACGGTCTGGGATCACGACACGCTGAAGCCAGGACCGACCATCTCGGCCAAGGACATCGCGGAACTCCAAGGGTTCGCCCGGAAAGTGCTCAAACGTCGCGATGGCGATCTCGCCGCCAGCGACTATGTGGGAATCGTCAGCACGAGCAGCGGTACCGTCCTGGAGATTCTGCCGAAGATCGATCTCGACGACGATCCCCAGCAGGAACGAACGCGGCAGGTCTTCCTTGAGATGCTGCAACGCCGGCGCCGCTTGGGTACGCCGTTGCCGCCGAGCGATATTCGCGCACTGTCCCGGTACCCGATGCTCGACGTCTTTGCCCGGCAATTTCTTGGGCGGCTGATCGAACTGGCTCGACGGCTTTGTCAAGTTAACCAGATTCACTCCCAAATCTCGGGAAATCGTCGATGGCTGCTTTACGCAATTTCAATGGCTTAGCCTCATGGAGAAATGCCGAAATCAGGCTACAATCAGTTAACTTGACAATGCCTGCGCGGCTCGTTCGACGGCCTGACGGCTTCGGTACTCGACCGAGTCTCAGGACACCGCGCTGAGGCTGGCTAGTCCCCGCAGTTCGCAGAGAACGTTCGACATCGCGTTCGGGTCCTCCTGCCTCATTACCGTCATGAGGGAACGCAAGATGATACTGTTGGGCCAGGTCTGGTTCATTTCTTCGTAGGTGGTGATCTCCGGCCACCTGAACTTGCCTTGCAGCTGAATGGTTATGGCGTCGACGTACCGATTGGCCGCGTCAGGCTCGAATTTGTCGGAGGCCAGGCGGCAGTATCCCAGGAAAACGAGCGCACCTAGAAATCGGGCAAGGTTCGAGAAGTAGCCTTCGAAATTGTCAACACAGAACGAGAAGGGGCCTTCCATCGGACCCCATCCGGTCCGCAAGAGCTGACCTGGATTGAAGTGGACGAAGTTGGATGTGAGGTGGTAAGCGTAGTCGTACGTCGTTTCAAGCCCCACCTTACGCGAGAGTCGCCAGATGGAGGGTGGGCGGCGATCACTTGCTTCAATCACGCCAAGTCGCTTCCAAACGTCGTTAACGGCTGCGGACGCCTGCTCAATGGCGGCCTCCTGTTCGGTCGATTCCGCTAAACTGCCGAATGTCGGTTGCTGCTGGTTGTTCAGCGCGAAGAACCTCGACTGCGTGTGGACGTTTCTTAGCAGGGCATGGTGATTTAGCCTCTTCACCAGTTCATCCGAACTCTGTTGGCCAACAAGCCTGAACAGCGAGCAGTAGATGAGCTCTTCACACATCGCGCGCACGTTGGCCACCAGGAAGAATGCAGGCGTGTGCGAGTCGGTTTGCGAGTCGGTTTCCTGGGCAAATTTGTTGAAGTCCAGACATTTGGCGATGGCGCTCGTGATCAGGACATCGGAGAAGCTAGCCCTTAAATCGTCGAGTCCCGCGGATCGCGTGAATTTGGAGTCGGCGTCGGAAAACAGGCTGCCGAAGTCCAGATAGTCCGTATTGGTCAAGGAGGTATCTCATGTCTGAATCCTAGGCCGTGTACCATAGTCAAATCGGAAGTCAGATAGTAGTACGATCACCGGTCAAGCCCGATTGCGCCGCATAGCGGCGTTCGTCAGCTAAGCGGTGCTAGTGGATTGATTCCAACGTTTGGAACCCTCTGTTTCGTGCGGCGATGATATGATCGGGGTCGGCTTTCCAGATGAAGGGTTTTGGGTTTGCGTCATTGTATTCGCGGACAAATCGGTTGATGGCGGCCTGAAGGTCGACGACGGATTGGAAGACGCCGTATTTGAGCCTGCGCCGCGTTAGTTTGGCGAAGAAGCCCTCGACGGCATTGAGCCACGAGCACGAGGTTGGCGTGAAGTGGAAGGTCCAGCGTGGATGGCGGGCGAGCCAGGCGCGGACCTTGTCCTTCTTGTGCGCGGCGTAGTTGTCGAGGATGACGTGGACGGCCTTGTCCGTCGGCACCTCGCGCTCGATGCGGTTGAGGAAGCGGATGAACTCCTGATGGCGGTGGCGCTGCATGTTCTGTGCGATGACCGTACCGTCCAGCACGTTGAGCGCGGCGAACAGCGTCGTCGTGCCATGCCGTTTGTAATCATAGGTCATCGTACCGGCGCGGCCCTTCTTCATCGGCAAGCCGGGTTGGGTGCGGTCGAGCGCCTGGATCATGGCCCATCGTCGGCCAGACAATCCTTTCGGACCGCGTTCGGGGTTGGCGTCTCGGCTATCTGCTAGGGAGCCGCCTGTCGTCCGATGAACGTCACGACGCTGCCATTCTCAGTCTTCCGGAGGACGTCCTGTTCGAGTGGTGCCGAGCTCATCCCGACGGTGCCCCGGCGTTCACGGCAACGGTGGTGCCCGTACTCACGACCTACAACCGGGATGCTCAAGAGCACTCCCTGCACCCGTGCGTGGCTCGATTGCTCGAAGAGTTCGGGGACCGTGAAGACGTGCTTCAAGCTGTTGGAAGCAACATCCACTCGTACTGCGGCTGGGGCTCACCAACGGGATACTTCGCGCTCTACGAGGCACCTCTGTCAATGCTGCGTGACGAGCATCCATCCGCGAGGGTACGACGTTGGGCCAAGGCGACCCTGCGCGCGCTTGCTGCCGCGAGCGAGGGGATCCGTACTGAGGAAGATGAATGGGCAGCCCGCCATGACGCCTAGTCCACGCCGTCTTCGCACTTCGGTTCGTCCAACATTCAGCGTCTAGCGATCAGCCACTTGCGAATCGTTAGAGAGATTGAACGCTTCTTCGACATATCTATCCGCATCATGGGTCGGGCCCGCGAGCAGGACGGGCCTGACGAGCCGCCTGTGGGTGTCCGGGTCGCGATGTATGAGCGTCAAGCCCTCATCGGCCCCGTCATATCTGCGGGCACCCCGGTTCGTGAGCGGCCATGCGGCGATACCGGCGCTACGCGCCAGGAACCGCTGTATAGGATTTCCGATTCGATCCCCGCTTCCGCCACAAGCGGCTTCACCGTCGAAGCCGAGGGCGCGAGGCCAACCATGCGCAAGCCTGTATTCACGGCCGGGGTCCGCACTTGGTCTGGTCGACTCGTCGGCAGGAGTGCTATGACGTCTCCGTCGCGGGTGCGTGGTCGTTCATCATCAATGCCTCGATACGGTATCAATGCCTCGATACGGTCGGCGATTCTCTGCGCGGGGTCGCGTAATTGCCCGATGGTCCAGTCGGCGGCGTAGCCTTCCGTGAAATCGTTGGGTGGGGCGTGGTTGACCAGCCGCTTGGTCAGGGCGTTCGGCACCGTCGGGTCGCGCCGGCCAAGATCGAGGCCGAGATACAACCGCTCATAGCCCTCCACTTGCACGATCGCCGGGTCCGCGTTCGTCGGCAAGATGACGCGCCCGTGGTCGAGATAGTCTAGCTCAGGCATATAGAGCCGTCTCGGCTGAGATGGCAGTGTCGAGAACGTCGAACGAGATCAGCGGCAGGCCCGATCCGAGCATTGTCAAGTTAACTGATCGTAGACTGTTTTCGCCATTTTTCCATGAGGCGAAGCCATTGCAATTGCATAATAGAGCCACCGAAAATTTACCGAGATTTCGAAGTGAATACGGTTAACTTGACAAAGCCCTTCAATTTGCTGCCCCGCTGCGGCCATCTCTCGACCATGGAGGAACCCGAGGCGGTCACCGGTTTGATGGCCGATTGGCTGGCTCGGCCATGACCCAGGTCACCTCTTTCGACGACGCCGATCGGTTTCTAGAGCTTGCGCGCACCTTCCTGCTGCAGGCGCCGCGGCGAAACACCATCATTCTCTCCGTCGTCGACCGGTTGCGCGGCACGTTCGGTCATAGGGCGCGGTTTTACGTCATGGATGAGGGCGGCGCCGTGATCGGAGCGGCCATGCAAACGCCGCCGTTTCGGCTGTTTCTCGCGGCGAGTGAGGAAGCGGCTGTCGCCGCGCTGCTTGATTGGCTAAGCGCTCACGGCGAATCGCTTCCTGGCGTCGTCGGGCTTGAAACGCTGTCATCGCGGTTTGCGGATGGCTGGTCCAGGCGCGTAAACGTTGTCGTGCGCAAGGCCAAGACGCTTCGCTTGTATTCGCTTGACGCAGTCACACCTTCGCGGTCACGGGCGGCTGGACGGGGACGGCTCGCCGACGAAAGCGATCGTGAACTCGTGCTGGATTGGTTTCGGGACTTCGCTGAGACAGTCGGCTTGCCCGCGCATCAGCGCGAAGCAATCCGCGACGAGGCGGCGGCGTTTCTGGAAGCCGGGACCGTCTATGTCTGGGAGGACCGTGGCGACTGCCGCGCCATGGTGTCCCACACACCCGCGGAATTGGCGCCCGGGCGGATTCGTGCGGTGTACGCACCGCCGGGTTCTCGTGGGCACGGCTACGCGAGCGCGTGCGTGTGTTACGTCTGCCGCGTGCTCAGGGATGAAAAGGGCTGGCCCTACTGCTTACTATTCGCCGACGTCGACAGTGCGCCGGCCAATCGGCTTTATCAACGCGTCGGCTTTAAGCTGCTGCACACATTTCAGGAATACGATTTCGAGGACTGACTAGCCTGCTCGGGCATCGCTTCGCATCCGCCGTTGTTTCTCCTGATCGTCGACGAGCTCGGCTACGCGCCCCTCTCGCAGACTGGAAGCGAACTGCTGTTCGACGTCTTCAGCCGGCGCTACGAAAACGGCGCCACAATCGTGACCTCAAATCTGCCCTTCCAGGAATGGACAACGGTCTTCGCCAGCGAGCGCCTCACCGGCGCGCTGCTCGACCGCATCACCCACCATGTCCATATCCTGGAGATGAACGGCGAGAGCTACCGGCTCAGGCAACCGCCGGCAGTTGGTTTGTCGCCTTCACGCTGTTTACCGCCTATTTCGCGCCGATGTTGTTCCTGCCGCGCAAGGCGTGAAGCCGGTCAGTCTTGGTTCATACGCGTTGTAAAGACGCGCCAATCGAGGCGCCGAGACATCAACGGAAAAGAGACGCCGCACTGTCATGTTCTGCCCGCCCGAAGGTTCTCTTGTAATATAGAGCGCCTGTCGGACCCTCCCACCAAGTCACAGAGGCCGTTCACATCAGTCCGGCCCGACGGACGGCTGGAAGATAGCCGCGACTGACCGGCGCTTCGTAACCGCCGGTAAGGCGTAGCGTGGTCCGGGCGTTGCGGCGAGCCGTACCGGTCACATGCTTCTTGGCCACCCAGTAGGAGCGGTGTACACGCAATCCGCCGGCGCCCTCCAATGCGGCAACGGCATCGGCAAAACGCATCAGGACCAGTGTCGAACCGGATGTCGTGAACGCCTCCACATAGTGGTCCGCCATCCTGAGATAGACGAGGTCGCGGCCAAGTTCCGGCGGCAGACGGTCCAGGAAATAGTCTGCCGTCCGGCTCGCGGCTTCATCTCCGCCGGACGCCGCTTCCTTGCCCTGTAGATCGCGCTGACGTCCGGCTAGAACGGAGACGACCAGAGCACTGATCGCCAGCATCAGCACTGCCACGCCAAGATAGATCGTCGGCAGGGCGTTGTGCCCCTCATAGTCCGGCCTGAACAAGACCTCGGCGGTATGAACGACGCCGGTACCGGGGACAGCCGCCGCGAGTGCCGCCCCCGCCATCGCCAGCAGGCGTGTCCGCATCGGTGCGCTGGATGTGACACGAAGCGTCAGCATCATGACGCTGGCGCATACAAGCCAATTGGCGCCCATCGTGAGCACCCAGTAGCCGATGCGGCCGAGCGGTCCGATCGAATCGTAGGTGCCGAAGGGGCCGATGAACGCGAACAGCGCGATGAGGCACGCCAGCACCGCCCCCTGAACCGCAAGCGACCGCGTTCCCAGCAGTTCACGATACGTGAACGGTAATTCCTGCATCTGACGAATAAATCCCTGGCATTTGCGTAATCGACGATGACTTGCAACGTCCGTGCGATCAACCTCGCCTGCATGTCACGTAACAACCAGCCATGAGGATCAAGTTTCAGATGACTACTACCGTGAATATTTTTGCAACCATTGTCCTCGCGGGCGCGGCTGTGTTCCTTGCGGCGAATGCGAACTCCGCTGACCTCGAGGTATCCATAGAGGGCCTGCGCTCGGCAGAGGGCCAAGCGCGTGTTGGCCTCCACCGGCGCGTCCCGAATGGCTCGTTTCCAGACGAGGACAGTGCCGTTGCCAAGATATCCCAGGCGGCCGACCCAAACGGTGTCCGCGTCGTCTTCACCGGCCTGTCTCCGGGAGATTACGCCGTGGCGGCGTTCCACGACGCCGATGGCGACGGAGAGTTGGGGCGGAACATCCTGCGCATTCCCACCGAAGGCTACGGTTTCTCCAACGGTGCCCGCGGCTTCATGGGACCGCCGTCATTCGATGACGCCGCTCTGACCATTGGTTCGGGCGAAGAGCGGATTTCCGTTGTCGTGCCGATTGCCTATCCGGGGTCCTGACATGACGAAGAACGAGCTGTCACGCCGGGCAATGCTGGGTGCACTCGCCAGCCTGCCGGCCGTGGTCGTGGCAGGGGCCGTGGCCGGAACCAGAGAGGAATTTTCCGCAGGTTTGGCCCGGAAGCCGCAACTGATGGGCTTTGCGACCGCCCGGGCGGAAGTGTTCAACGCCCCGATGACGACGTTGAGAGGCTACCTCCCTTCCGGCCTCACAGGCGTGCTGTGGCGGAACGGTCCAGCGGAGCACGAGCGCTTCGGCCATCGCTACGGACATTGGTTCGATGGCGACGGGATGGTGCAGGCGTTCGCCTTGTCGGGAGACAAGGTAACTCACCGTGCGCGGGTCCTCGACACGCCGAAGCGCCGGCGGGAGACCCGGGCGGGCAAGCGCATCATGCCCGCCTTCGCAACCCCAGGGTCCGGACCGTTGATGGGACCTGACGACATGAACGTTGCGAATACCGCCATGCTCGTCCATGCGGGGCGGCTGATGGCCTTGTGGGAGGGCGGCTCCGCCCTGGCGGTCGATCCGGAAACTCTCGATGCCGGACGGTTCGTGGTCTGGCATCCTGACCTGGCCGGCCTGCCGTTCTCGGCCCATCCGAAGGTCGAGAAGGATGGGACTCTGTGGAATATCGGCTTCGTGACGCAGCCTCGGCCGGCGTTGCTGTTCTATCGCATCGACCGGAGCGGGCAGCTGATCAAAGCGAACCTGGTCGATGCGGGGCCATTGGGAATGGTGCACGACTTCGTGGTGACCGGGCGCCATCTCGTTGTTCTGTTGACGCCATTCGTGGTCGAACCCGAGCGCTGGTCGTCGGGCCATATCAGTTTCCTCGACGCTCATGTCTGGCGACCCGGTCTTGGCACTCGTGTACTGACGATCGACAAGGACACGCTTGAACCGGTGCGCCGCCACGAATTGCCCCCTGGATTTCATTTTCATCATGGAAATGGGTGGGAGGAGCCGGACGGGACGATCCGGCTCGATCTGTGCCAGGCGCCGAATCCGGATTTCGTTACCGAGGACCTGCGGGCAGTCATGCGCGGAGAAATAAGATTCGCCTCGACACATCCACGCTACGGCAGCGTTGTCCTCTCGCCGAGAGGAGACGCAGCGATGGAGCTATCGATGCCAGGCGCCGCCGAGTTCCCCCGCATAGATCCACGCCGTACGGGACAGCGCCACCGGAAGACCTTCGCTCTCAGTGGCAGCGGTTCGGAAGACGGCTGGCCGTTCCGGCGGATTGCCAGCATCGATCCCGAACAGGGCGCGAGCGATGGTTGGACGTACCCGCGAGATCAAATTCCCGAGGAGCACGTGTTCGTGCCCCGCGGCGAGGCCGAGGGAGACGGTTGGCTGATTGGTCCGTACCTCGATGTCGGGCGCGAAGCCACGGGACTCAACGTGTTCGATGCCAAGCACATCTCCGAGGGTCCGGTATGGCAAGGCATTCTGCCCTATCCCCTGCCTCTTGGACTACACGGCACGTTTGCGAAGTCTTGAAGCAAGGCTGGCAGCTCAGTGCCTGTGCGGAACGGCTGGCGCTGGTCAGCCGGAGGAGCTAATTCCATCGTGGCGGAACAGTGCCGCCCGCACCGTATCCTGGAACAATTCGCGCCCAGGACTGCAAGGCTCTTGCCCCAGTCTGGCCAGCTCCTGGCGCGCCCATCCTGTCGCGCCAATGCGCTGTGCAGCTGCAAACAGGTATCCAACCCCGCATTTCCCAGGTAGCTCATCTATCTGATGCCGTTTCCGCTTGATTCTGTTATAAGAATCATAGGTTTAGGCTAGATAGAGGGTGGATCGCATGCGGAACCCGGAGGGTGAATCGGATGGGCGGCCTCTGCGGCCTTGTTTCGACCGTCGCCTGAAGCTGGAGTTCCACGGTTCACGGGTCACGTCGGACGCCGGTCTGCTCGCCTATCGGGAACTGCTGACGGAACATTTACGAAATTTCCACGGCCTGAACGAACGATTATGGGTCACGGGAGGTCAGGAGATGCCTGGAGCTCTCTTAAAAACCATTCCGAGGACATTCCGAATCGTGTTTTGGAAGAGGTTTTCTGGAAACGGAAACGCCGCTAAGATGCTGTCTTAGCGGCGTTTTATTTGGTTGCGGGGGTTGGATTTGAACCAACGACCTTCAGGTTATGAGCCGGAATGATACCTTCTGGGCCGGAACCCGCCTCTACTGCGCTGGGATGCGCTCACATGCTCTAGGCTACCATAAACTCCCGTTTTTCTGTGACTTCAAGATCTAACATCACACTTGAGTCATCGCCAGAGATACGCTCTAATGCGCAGCAGTTTACCTTCACTCGCTTGCGGTACGCTTACGGTAAAGCGATGTAGGGTTCTTGTCAAACAGTGCGAGAAAAGAGCTATTCATGGCCCGATTGGAATATCGGTCAATCTCCAAGCGCACGGTGGATGGGCTCTCCGTTGGGGACAAGGATACCGTGTTCTGGGATCGCGAACTCAAGGGCTTCGGGGTCCGGGTCTATCCCTCCGGCGCCAAGGTCTATGTCGTGCAGACCCGCGCGCTGGGAAAGTCAAAACGCGTCACCCTCGGGCGGCACGGAGTGATCTCTGCCGATCAGGCACGCCGCAAGGCGGCCATGATCATTGCACGCATCAAGGCAGGAGAAGACCCCTCGCCCACTCCATCCGTTTCGGTGGCCGAGCTTACTGTCGCGGATCTGGCGGAGCGCTATCTGAAGGAGCATGCCGAGGTTCATTGCAAGCCTCGGACGAAGGAGGCCTATCGCTGGTTGGTGGTGAAATTCGTGCTGCCGGAACTAGGTAAACTGGCCATCAACGAGGTCGAGCGTGAGCATATCGCGGCGCTGCATTACCAGCACAGGGAGACACCCTATCAGGCGAACCGCATCCTCGAGGTGGTCAGAAAGATGTTCAATCTCGCCGAAGCGTGGGGTCTGCGGCGTGACGGCGGCAATCCCTGCCGGTTCGTCCAGAAATACAAGGAACAGAAACGCGAGCGGTTTCTCACCGAGGAAGAGTTCCGCTGCCTGGGCCAGGTGCTGAACGAGGTAGAGGCCGAGGGTTCGGAATCGCTCTCTGCGGTGACCGCCATCCGTCTGCTCATGCTCACAGGCTGCCGTCTCAACGAGATCCAGACGCTGCGCTGGGAGGATGTCGATCTGGAAGCGGGAGAGTTGCGGTTGCCCGACAGCAAAACTGGCGCACGGATGGTGCCACTATCAAGGGCGTCGGCAAGCGTGCTCTCCGCCCTGCCCCGCGATTCCAACAACCCTTGGGTCATCGTTGGCAGGAAGCCGGGTGCTCATCTTACCGACCTGCAACATCCCTGGCGGCGCATCCGCGAGCGCGCTGGGCTTGACGACGTCCGAATTCATGACTTGCGCCATTCTTTTGCGTCTCGTGCCCTGGCGCTCGGCGAAAGCCTGCCCATGATTGGCAGGCTATTGGGTCACACACAGGTGCAGACAACCGCCCGCTACGCTCATCTGGCAAATGAATCCGTCAAGACCTCGGGTTCCAGGATCGCCGACAGCATCGGTGACGATATCCTGGCAGATGGCCAGGCTGTGGATCCAAGCGGTCCCGTACAATCCACTGTACCGCCCCGCACCCAATGAATCTCGCGCAGCGTTAACATGAGCGGGATCAAACGATTCCAACAAGACTCGTAATGCGTCTCTTGACACCTAACGGTTCGAATCGGTAACTTGTATCGTGAAAATCCGAAACGTGGTTCACAAGGGGCTCCGTCGTTTCATAGAGAACGATAACACCGCCGCTCTGCAGCCATCGGTCGTACCGAAACTGCGGCGCATCCTGTCTTTTGTTCAGGACATGGAGTGGCAAGAAGAATTGCGAACGGTTCCGAGTTGGACGGCGCATCAGCTTGCCGGCGATCGTAAGGGCGGCTGGAGTCTGTCAGTCACAAGAAACTGGCGGATCACGTTCCGGATTGACCAGGTGTCAATTGTCGATCTTGATTTCGAAGACTACCACTAGGAGGCGGCCATGAGTGCGATACAGGGCGTCCGGATGAAAAGTCCTGCCCACCCCGGTGGATTCGTAAAGAGCGAGATCATAGAAGCCCTTGGCTTGTCAGTAACCGATGGGGCGCGGGCATTGGGAATCACGCGCCCCGCGCTGTCCGCGCTGCTTAACGAACGCGTAAGTCTTTCGCCTGAAATGGCACTCAGGATCGAGAAGGCGTTCGGCATATCCATGGATACGCTGATGAGAATGCAGAACAGCTACGACATCTCTCAGACCCGTAAGCGGGAAGGCGACATCAATCTTGTTCCGTACGAGGAGCAAGGAGCTACATGACAATCGACCCGATAATCGAAGCAGTTGGCCCAATGCGTCTACAAGGCGCTGTCAACAATAATGGATTGATTCGCAGATGGGGCATCCATAGTTTTGCCAGATACTCAGTCCCTTCCGTTATTTTAGCACTCCGCGACAGCTTCCACGGGCACGATCAACAACTTGCGCGCCAGGGCCACGATCATCCTCTTGTGCACGTCGCACGCGTCGCGAATCACACAGGACAAGCCGTCCTTACCCGACCAAACTCACGATCATCCATAAGTACATTGCGGTTCAGGGATCAGAGGTGAATCAATAGGGCCATCGATTGTGCGGTCATAGGCTTAGGGTGCGTCCATCAGCAACAAGCAATGAAAGATAGGCTTGGTCTATCGCATAATTGCCCCTTATTCGTTCCGTATTATGGACAGACAGTTGAAAATATCTCTTCCCGCTAATTCACTCGATTGCCCTGGTAAGGGGATGATCGGCGCGTGGGAAACGACCAGTTGAATTCGGCTGACTGCACCGTAGCCAGTCTGTTCTCAGGATGCGGCGGCTTCGACATCGGGTTCGAACAGGAGGGCTTTCGGCTGATCGGTGCCTTTGACAATGATTCATATGTAGTTACGGCTTATAACGACAATGTAGCTCCTGTTGCATCTGTCTGTGACCTTTCCACCGAAACGCCTCAGGTCAGGCCGGATGTCTTGTTGGCTGGATCGCCCTGCCAAGGATTTTCTACGGCGGGCAAACGCGATCTGAAAGATCCCCGCAACGATCTTCTCGTACGGGCTGGCATAATCGCTCTGGATCTCAGACCGCGAGTGTTCGTCCTGGAGAATGTACCCGCCGCGATTTCCGGAAGACACGGGACGCGATGGGAACAGGTGGAGGCAATGCTAAAGAATGGAGGTTATTCCGTTTCTCGCATTTTTGCCGACGGTCCTTCTAGTGGCGTACCGCAACTCCGAAGGCGTCTGTTCCTTATTGCTTGGCTTGGAAGCGATGCGATCCGCTGTGAACTTGATACAGGCTCCGCTCCAACATTATCGGCCACGCTCGCGAATGTCGACGGCTTGTCAGGCCACGATCCTATACCGTTGCCTGCCGGCTCTCGCGAGCAATTGATAGCTCGTCGAATCTCTCCCGGTCAGAAGCTATGCAATGTTCGTATCAGTCCGGCTGCTGTTCCCACTTGGGATATCCCAGAAGTATTCGGAACGGTAACGGGCTCGGAGCGCGAGGTTCTAGTAGCGCTCGTTAGGTTGAGGAGGCGGGACCGCAGACGGGATTTCGGCGACGCAGATCCCGTCTTACCGTCGGTGGTTAACGATCATCTTGAACGATGCTGCGATGCTGATATTAATCGCTTGATTGAGTGTCAGTATCTTCGCCGCGTTGAGAATTATATCGACCTGAAACATACCTATAATGGCAAGTTTCGGCGATTACCCATCGATGGTATCTCGCCAACAGTTGATACGCATTTCGGCGATCCCTGCCTATTCATCCACCCACACCTTGATCGGGGACTTACGCCGCGGGAAGCGGCCCGAATTCAGGGTTTCCAAGATGACTTCGTCATTAGGGCCAATCGCTCGAAGGCGTTTCGAATGATAGGAAATGCTGTACCTCCGCCAATGGCTGCCCGCCTAGCGGGTTTCATCCGCGATGCTATTTTGGTGGGGGAAGAATGAACGATCGGCTGAGCAAGTTGTTGCGCGACTGGGCATTACGCGATTGGGATGTCGAGGATGAAGTATTCCTTGATCATAGCGCCATCCAATATCTAGCTCGCAAGGTCTTCGACGACTATGAGCCAGCCCAATTTGACCAGTTCGAAGACAGGCTTGATCGGTGGATTCACAATGTCGACGAAGAGCAAGATCAGCAGACCCTGTTCCTCCTTCTCAACTACTTTTTCTTTATTGGCCGGTCGGAGTTCGAATCCCTATGCCGCGCTGCGTACAATGGACATGTGCTTCGCTGGTTAGTTGACCAGATCGCGGTCGACATAGCGGATCCGGCAGCGATGCACGCCTTGGATAACGGAGTTGCGGAAACATGGTTTTGTCCAATCACTGATTCGATGCGGATAAACTCGTTTCTTAAGGTGAACAAGTTGATGGGAAAAAGCCATCGACCAGACTGGCGGTCTTTGACAAAGTTCGGTGATCCCAAGAAAATCACGCAATATGTTGTCGATAATAAAATACGGCGGATCGTCCTTCTTGAAGATTTTGTCGGCAGCGGTACTCAGATGAGAAGCGCAATCAAATATGCAGCCAACATATCAGCTGATATTGAGATTTTAACTCTTCCGCTGGTTGTATGCCCGGCTGGTCATCAGGTTGGATGCAATTTAGCCGAGCGCCATGCGAATGTATCCTACGAACCTGTTATGTTAATTTCACCCAGCACGCTTATTAAGGCTGATCCCCAACCCAATGAACCGCCACTGTTCCAGACCGTACGCGATTTCATAATCCGAGTGAGTGGTAAATTGGGTGAACCAGCATCGGACGTCGAAAGCCGACGCTATCATGGCTATAAGGGAACGGGAGCGGTAGTCGCACTGTATTCGAACTGCCCCGACAACAGCCTTCCGATCATCTATGACGAAACCGAAGAGTGGCAACCTCTCTTTCCTCGAATTACTAGGGCCTGATATGAGTATCAATCCATTCTTCGAACTCTATGTCGGGGACAAGCTCTCAAGCAGAGAGTTTGTAAATATATTCAGTCCGTTTCTCGTTGATCATGCCGAAGCCCTATTCTTACCTGGAAACGTTGTCGTCAAAGGGGTCCAGGGTAGTGGAAAAAGCATGCTGCTAAGCTTGCTAAGGCCCGAAGTTCGGATCGAATATGCTCGGGCCATGACTGAATTCCCGGTACGAAAGGAAATCAGGAAGTTTATTGGTGCTGGCATCAATTTAGCTCATAGTAACGCGATTGACTTTGGATATCGCTCCATCTCAAGTGATGAAAATGAAAGGGCTTTATTTTTTGCCGATTTCGTTAACCACACCGTCCTTCTCGACCTGTTTAAGTCGATACGGATGTCATCCAATCAATTTGGCACACGCATAGCCGATATTCATATCGATCTGTCGGAGGAGCGTGAAAATGCCTTTATTTCCACACTGACCACCGCCGATATCTTTCAAGGTACTCTCAAAGGATGTGAAAGGCTAAACGATGTCGAGCTCTTTATGCGCGAACGACTCAACGCCTATCGCCGTTTTCTGCACATTAATGACAGCCAACTCGATGCGCAGATCCATGAGTCGAAGACTGATATCGGCGATCCTATCTCGACAGTAGTAGGATTACTCAAAGAATCAAACATTATCGAACGGGATGTCGCCATCTTCATACATATTGATCAGTATGAAGAGTTGTCGAACATTTCACCACATGAGACCAATAGTCCTGACTACCGTCGGGTAATAAATCGCGCACTCGCTCGGCGGGACCCGGCAATTTCTTATCGCATCGGGACGCGCGGGCATGCGTGGCGTAATCATGGTTTTATCTTTGGCGCCCATGCAAAGCTAGAAGAAGAACGAGATTACAAGTTTGTCGATCTTGATGCGTTGCTGAGGCGCCATGAAAATCCAAAAACTTGGGTATTTCCGCGATTCGCGGAGGACGTTTTCGCACGACGACTCAAACATGCCGGCTTCGCACCCAAGGAAGCGACGGGTAGAAAATTACTAGAGCGCGTGTTCGGTAAAGGAATGCTACCTCAGGATAAAGCAATAAGATATGGGGGAACCAATCGGCGTAGAACTGTTAAAGTGGATCGGGATTGGCCAGAGGAGTTTCGAGAGGGCATATTTGCACATGGTGAAGTGGATCCGCTGTCTGCACGGTTGTTGGAGGCATGGGTGCTGCAGCAACTCAACCGATCCCGCAAGATTGGGAAAAAGACTTTTCCACGCGATCTCAACATGGCAATGCTCCCAGAAATGCAGGCGAAGCCTTGGTGGATAAAGGAACGGATCGAGCTTGCCTTGGTCCATATTGCCGGTAGATGCCAGCAGCGTCCAATATGGGCAGGATTCTCTGAACTGATCGATCTCAGCGGCGGCAATATCCTGACCTTCTTAAGTATTTGCCAATTCATCTGGGACACGGAGAATCAAATTGGAAAAAAAAGTACGTCACAAATGGATCTGGTTGAGATTGACTCCGATGTCCAGGCGATTGGTATCTTTAAGGCAAGCGACTATTGGCTCAAGAAAATCACGCAGGAAACTGGCAGGAGCGGAGATCGGTTTCGACTAGTCAGGCATATAGGAAATGTCCTTATGCGCGGTCTCTATGCTGACCGGAAAATGAGTTATCCCGGACACAACGGCTTTTCACTTGCCGAAGACGAACTCGAGAGATTCCCCCATGTGAAGGATCTTCTCGAGGAGATGAGTGACTACGGTACGTTCGTTGTATGGCCGCACACCACTAAAGAGAAGGACCGCCGGAGAAGACAGAAAATCTATCTGAATCCAGTTCTCTGCCCGCAATTCAAGATGCACTACCAGAGGCTGAAGGAACCGTTATATATTCGCCCAACGCAGGTTGAAACATGGATGTACGAAGCTGGACTACAGCTCCCAGACTCCTTTACCCCCCAGGTTAAGCCCGCGGAGGAGATGAATTTGCCACTCTTTGATGATGGGGAGGACTTGTGAGTGTATTACGCCCATGGGGTCATATAGATTGGCTGCTTGAGCGCTTGAATGCCCACCCGTGGTCACTTCTAGCATGTTGTGGCACCGAGGCTCGTAGCGTCGCTTTGGCGAACTATCTCGGTCGGGATCGTCTTCGCGATGTCAAAATCATCGCCATACACGATTCGGATCCACTAGATCCCGCAGCACAAAAAAAACGGCTACAATTGCGCCGCGATTCACTTGAGGCGTGCGGATATCGCCCAGACGAAATTTGCGATGCGGAACTTCTGGCAGGACTTGATGATAAAGTCGATCCTGTTAGTCGGCTGGTAGAGAATGGTTCGAGCAGGATTATCATCGACATTACCTCGTTTCCAAAAATGTGGTTCTTTCCCATCATTCAAGCTGTTCTTAAAGACGTTCGATTTGATGATGTGATAGTGACTTATACGTCTGCTACCGGTTATTCCGACAAGCTTTCAGAGAATTTGGCGCCGCTACGCGTGGTCCCCGGATTCTTCGCGGAGAACGGGCGCAGTAAGCATGAGTCCATTATTATCGGCATCGGGTTCGAGCCTTTGGGTCTAATTCCACTGCTCAGGAACCAGGACTCAAACAAGATTAAACTCATCTTCCCGTTTCCGCCGGGCCCTCCAGGCCATAGGAGGAATTGGATGTTCGTGAAACAGATCGACGATCTCACGCAAAATGAACGGATAGGCCCTCCTGATCACGTTCACATTAACATGTATGACTGCCCACAGGTTTTCGATGCTCTCTGCAAAATGACCAATGATGGTCTTGAAACGGCGGCCATCGCACCTTACGGCCCGAAAACAGTGTCGCTCGCGATGTGTCTTTTTTCTCTCGCCGCGGCAGCGGCTCAGCGACCCCGTGTACCAGTTTATTATGCGCAACCCCTTCGCTATGCTCTCGATTACACAGATGGGATCCGGATGCGTGGCGACGCTCCCGACGTCACCGGCTATTGTTTGCGATTGGCTGGTCGAAATCTCTATACCCTGCCTTGAGAGTGGAATGATCGACCTTGTCAGAACAAATCGGTTATGGCCACGTTGCGAAGTCCCCTAACCTTTACGAATGCAGAACCCCTTCAGTTACTTTAGTAGTTCGCCCGTCACGCGCAGCACCCAGTAACGCCCGTCGACCAAAACGAGATTCAAGAGAAGGTCCAGACCCTCGAGCGCCGCAAGCGCTGCCCGCGCCAGAAGACCTTCAAGGCAGAGGACGAGATCATAGAGAAGCGCGATCAACTCATCGGCTCGCTGGAGCGCCGGCTGGGGCAGCCGACTGAGACGGAGACACTCTTTACCATCCGTTGGGCGGTAACGTGAGCTGGAGAACGATTTTATGAAAGATGCACAGAAACCCGACCACGTCAGCCTGAACACGCTAATTGGGCGCTTGCGGGAAGGGCGTTTCGTCATTCCCGATTTTCAGCGCGAGTTCGAGTGGAAACCATGGGACGTTCGCGATCTCATGCGCTCGATCTTTCTGGACTATTACATTGGCAGCTTGTTGCTCTGGACTGGCAAGAAGGAGAACTTCGCGGCCCTGTCCTGCGAACCACTTTACGGCTACAACGGTTCCGAGAGGCCGGAATATATAGTTCTGGACGGACAGCAGCGACTCACGGCTATGCACTACGCATTTCTGGCACCGGATATCGCGCTGCCCACTCGTGCAAATCGGTATTACTACTTCGTTAGAATCGACCGTTTTATGGCCGAGGAGTACGACAACTCCTTCGAGTACGATTGGTCGAGGCGCTGGATACAACTCATCACCAATCTCGAGCAACAATATGCCGAGCATATCTTTCCTTTAGCCGTTGTCGGGAAAGAGGGTTGGGCGCTGGCAAACTGGGTGCAAGGATACGAAAAGCATTGGCGCGAAGCCGCAGCCCAGGCCAAGCAAGCAGGCAAGGAAAGCCAGCACCAGCAAGCGACTTTACATGCCGAAAATGCCTTGGCGTTTGGCGAGCACCTCAGAACTCTTATAGATCAGTATCAGATTTCCTACATAGAACTCGACCAGCAACTCGAAATCGATAAGGTTTGCGACATCTTCACGCAGATCAACAGCAAAGGTATTCAGCTAGACACTTTCGACCTCATCAACGCACTGCTCAAACCCAAAGGTTTGCAGCTCAAGCAGATGTGGCGCAATGCCGCTCCTCGTCTTGAGTTCGTCGATTCGAATAAGATGAACGTTTACATCTTGCAGGTGATGTCAATTCTCAGGCAGGGATACTGCTCGCCGAAATATCTCTACTTCCTTCTGCCCGAACAGGAGAAACCGGTCCGGGATCCCGATGGAACACGCCGCAAGGAAGTGCTGGTTGCTAACACGACGGCATTCACGGATCGATGGAACGACGCCGTCGATGCACTAGAGCGTGCCATCGAGCTATTGCGGCATCCTCAGGAATTCGGCGCGATTTCTTCGAACTATCTCCCCTACGTCTCCATCATCCCGGCATTTTCTGCCATACAAGCGCACGTCAGGGAACTGCCCGCGAACCAGAGACTTGAGGCGCAACGCAAGGTCCGGCATTGGTATTGGGCCTCGGTATTCCTGAACCGCTACTCCGGTTCCGTGGAGTCCACCGCTGCCCGGGATTTCCTGGACCTGAAAGCCTGGATGGAAGAGGACGCGAGCGAGCCTGGGCTGATCCAGGAATTTGGAATGCGCTTCCGAAGCCTGGACCTTCGCCGCGAAGTGAAGCGCGGCACGTCGGTATACAACGGTATCTTCAATTTGCTCGTCATCCAGGGCGCGCGGGACTGGATGAGCGGCAATGTGCCTCAACACGGCGATCTGGACGATCATCACATCATCCCGGCATCGAAGGCCACAGAACTTGGAACCGGTGGGTTGATCCACTCAATCCTGAACCGCACGCCGCTCACTGCCGACACGAATCGGCGCGTCATTGGTGACCGGCTTCCGAACGAGTATCTGCCGGAGTTGATCGAGCAAAGCGGAGAGGGCGCCGTGCGCAGCGTGCTCGAGTCGCATTTCATCTCATCGGCGGCTTTGGCCGTGCTGTTGCGCAAGCCGTTCAATTCCGACGACTACGAGGCATTTATTGCCGAGCGGCAGCGTACCTTGCTGGAGGCGATAGAGAACCTGTTGGTCAAGGCAAGGATCGATTTGTCGCCCCAGCTACGTGAGCTGGACGAACGGGTCGAGGGCATTGAGCTCTCCCTCCGCGAACAAGTGGTCGCAACACTCCAAGACGATGCCGGGCGGCTGCCACCGCACGTGCTTCAGAAAGCTGATGAACGCATCCAGGCTGCCGCGAAGAAAAATGCAAACATCGAACTTGATCAATACAAACAACTAAACCGGCGCCTTGAGTACTGTGATCTGCGCGAGTTACACGACACGGTACTCAGCAAGAGTCTCTGGCAGAGTTTTGAGAAGAGATTCGCTAACAAGCAGACGCTGTCGGCGAAGTTTGGCCAGTTGGCGGAGCTTCGAAACGGCATACGCCACAGTCGAACGGTCGGCGAGGTCACGCGAAAAGAGGGCGAGGCGGCCATTCTGTGGTTCGAACAAATTCTCGCTCGCAGATGAATTCCATCAGTGGACGAAGACGCCACATGAGCCAGAAGTACGAGAGGCTGAAAACGCTTCTGAAGGAGCTGTTCCAGCTCGACCAGCCCGACCTGGACTTTGGCCTGTACCGCATCATGCACGCCAAGAGCGCCGAGGTCGTGCAGTTCCTGGACGAGGACCTTCTGCCGCAGGTGCAGGCGGAGTTTAGTCACTACAAGGCCGCCGACAAGACGGAGTTGGAAAAGGAACTGTCGCAGGTGATCGTGGGTATCAAAGCGGCTGGAATGAACCCGGACGAGTCGCCCAAGATAAAGGACCTGCGCGCCCGGCTCGAAAGCGAGGCCGTGGACATCGGCACGCTGGAGGGCGAGGTCTACGACCGCTTGTTCGGCTTTTTTCGCCGTTACTACTCTGAAGGTGATTTTGTCGCCAAGCGGGTCTACAAGCCGGGCGTTTACGCCATCCCCTACGAGGGCGAAGAGGTTACGCTCCACTGGGCCAACAAGGACCAGTATTACATCAAGACGAGCGAATACCTCCGAGATTACGCCTTCCGTCTGAAGCCGTACGACGGGAAAAAGCCCATGCGCGTGCATTTTCGGCTGGCGGACGCCGCCGAGGGCGAGCACGGTAACGTCCAGGCTGCCGAGGGAAAGGATCGCGTGTTCATCCTGGCCGCGTGGGGGGAATCATCCAATGACTTCGTCGCCGAAGAGGACGGCGAGCAGGGTAAGGAGCTTGTCATCCGCTTCGAGTACCGACCGCCGACGCTCATCGACTGGCCCGAGGACAAACGCGACGGAAAGAAGAAGCCCCCCGCTCAGAATGACCTGAGCGCGCTCGCCGCCAAGTGCGTCCTAGCCACGACCGACACGGCGCTGACGGAGTGGATCGCAGAGCTGCGCAAAAACACACGTCATGGCGAGCGGCGAGCAGGCCGACTACAGTCGGCTGGAGGCGCACCTCAAGCGCTATACCGCCCGCAACACCTTCGACTACTTCATCCACAAGGATCTCGGGACCTTCCTCCGCCGGGAGCTGGACTTCTACATCAAGAACGAAGTCATGCACCTCGACGACGTGGAGAACGAGTCCGCGCCGCGCGTCGAGCAGTATCTCTCCAAGATCAAGATCATCCGTAAGATCGCGGGTAAGATCATCGACTTCCTTGCGCAAATCGAGGATTTTCAGAAGAAGCTGTGGCTGAAGAAGAAGTTCGTTGTCGAGACGCAATATTGCATCACCCTGGACCGCGTTCCGGGAGAATTTTACCAGGAGATCGCTGCCAACGAGGCACAACGACTGGAATGGGTGCGACTGTATGGAATTGATGAGATTAAGGATAAAGGTTCTGATCGCGCCTCGTACTCGGAACCACTCGCGCTGGCGTTTGTAGCGGCGAACACAAATCTTGTTATTGACACAGCGCTTTTCAGCGAGGACTTCAAGAACCGACTAGTTGACGCGATCGAAGATATTGATTCGCAAGTCGATGGTGTCCTGATTCATTCCGACAACTTCCAAGCATTGAAGTTGCTTGAGCTTCGTTTTCGGCAAAACGTAAAATGTGCCTATATCGATCCGCCTTACAACACAGCTTCTAGCGCTATCCCGTACAAGAACGACTACAAACACTCTTCCTGGTGCACGATGATGCGCGATCGTGCCGAGATTGCGCGAGGTATGTTGAAGCCCGACGGGGCTCTGTTTGTAAGCATTGATAAGACCGAACGGACCGTCTTGGAACACTCGCTCGACGAGGTCTTCGGTGCTGACAATCACATCGAGGAGCTAATCTGGACACAAGCTACTGCGAACAGCCAACTCCCAAATTACTCGACAAACCACGAATATGTCGAGGTCTATGCGCGGGACCGCGGTGCAGTGGAAAATGATCCCGACATGTTTCGGGAGCCAAAACCTGGCTTTTCCGAGATGATGGATCTTATTGAGCGCCTGCAACCTAAAAGTCCTTCCGTTGAAACGATTCAGGAAGAGATCAAGAAGCTCTTCGAGAGACATATTGCTTCATATAAGGAAGAACTAGAAACGAGCGGGAGGGAGTGGGATGCGGAGGCAAGGAGGCAGGACCCGTGGCGAGGCATTTATCCGTACAACAAAGCGGAATATAGAGACGGTGATGCCAAGCTAGTGGCCGATGTCAAGGCGAATAGCGTTAACTCATCAATCTGGGTCTGGAGCGAGATCAGCGCTGGCGCACCAGCATCGAAGCAGTCATCGACCACTAAGGAGCCAGACCATTTCAATTATCGGTACTACAAACCACTACATCCTGTAACCAGGAGACCGTGCCCACATCCGCGGGGTGGTTGGAAATTCCCCTATCAGCCAGATCCCGAGAACGCTGGCCGTCGAAGCTTCGTTGAATTCGAGAGAGACCACCGGATTGCTTGGGGTGAGGATGAGACAAAGCTACCCAGGACGAAAGGGTTCCTCCACGAGGTGGGAAGAAATATCGGAACCAGTGTGTTTTACGAGTACAACAATGGCGAAAGTGAAATATCTGACCTATTTGGAGAATCCGGACTTTTCTTATCCCCAAAGAGTTCGCGATTTGTACGTAGATTTGTCACTCAGGCCACTGGCAGCAAGGACTGGTTCCTTGACTTCTTTGGAGGGTCTGGCAGCAGTGGGCATGCGGTAATCGCTCAGAATAGAGAGGACGGTGGTAGGAGAAAACAGATTCTCATCGAAATTGGCAGGCACTTTGACACGATATTGGTCCCGAGAATCAAGAAGGCGATGTACTCGCCGAACTGGCGAATCGGCAAGCCGATTGATAAAGCAGGCGGCGGTCAAGCATTCAAGTACTTTCGCCTCGAATCCTACGAAGACGCACTCAACAACCTAGAAGCCCGCTACACTAAGAACCAGCAACTGCTGCTCGACGCCGCCGAGGCGCAAGGCGTGGACGGATTTAAGGAGCAGTACATCCTGCGCTACATGCTCGATGTCGAGACGCGCGGCAGTCAGTCGCTGCTCAACGTGCAGGCATTCGCCGACCCAACGGCCTACAAGCTCAAGGTCAAGCGCCCCGGTTCGGACGAGAGCCGCGAGGTCGCCGTCGATCTGCTTGAGACCTTCAACTGGCTGATAGGCCTCACGGTTCGGCACATCGCCGCGCCGCGGACCTTCAGCGCCGCGTTCGAGCGCGACAGCGAGAAGCGTCTCCGGCTGAACGGGCACCCCAAGCAGGAGGCGGACGGGCCGTACTGGTTTCGCACGGTAACCGGTACCACGCCAGACGGCCGCCGAACACTCGTGATCTGGCGCAAGCTCCCCGGCGAGCCGGAGCGGGACAACCTGGTGCTCGACAAGTGGTTCACCCGGCAGGGCTACTCGGGGAGGGACAGCGAGTTCGACCTCATCTACGTCAACGGCGGCAACAACCTCGAGAACCTCAAGGCCCCCGATGATCGATGGAAAGTCCGGCTCATCGAAGAGGACTTCCATCGGCTGATGTTCGAGATGGAGGGAGCGTGATGGCGCGTCGCGCCAACAACCGGCCGCAGGCGCCGTTCGCCCACAAGCTGGTGCTCAATCAGTGGCTTCTGTCGCTGTTCAACGTAAAGCGCTTTGAGGACTTGGCCGAGCACCTGCGCGACGAGGCGCTGGAAGGACTGGATGAGAACAATATCCACCTCTTCCACCACGCGCTGACGGCGCACCAACTCAACCTGACGCACCTTCCCGCAGAGCTGCTGCTGGAATACGACCAGAACATCGTCATGCACACGCAGCGGCTGAACGAACGGCGGATCACCCGCGGCGAGGAGCCGATCGTCTGGAAGTATTTCCAGTACCTGGCCCTGCTCTTCAGCGAAATCTACCTGGACCGCTACTTTCGCGATCCCACAGCGCTACTCGCAGAGCTGAACGTGCAGGTAGCCACCTATGACTCGGACAAGCCCGAGGCTGACCGGATCGCCGCGTTCGACGAAACCGCCGATGCCTGGTCGCAGCTCAACAAGCTCGCTTTCTGGATGGCCACCGGCAGCGGCAAGACCCTGCTTATGCACGCCAACATCCTTCAGTACCAGCACGCCTTGACCCGGCACGGCCGGCGGCGCGAGCTGAACCACATTCTCCTGCTCACGCCCAACGAAGGGCTCTCGCGGCAGCATTTGCGCGAGTTTGAGGCGGCGGGCATCCCCGCCGAGTTGTTCGACAAGGACAGCCGCGGGCTGTTCAGCGGGCAGTCGGTCGAGATCCTCGAAGTGACCCGGCTGCGCGACGAGATGGGTGACAGGACCATCGCCATCGACGCCTTCGAGGGGAACAATCTGGTTCTTGTCGATGAAGGGCACCGCGGCGCCAGCGGCGGAGAAGAAGGCGCGTGGATGCGCTTTCGTAATGCGTTGTGCGAGAAAGGGTTCTCCTTTGAGTACTCGGCGACCTTCGGGCAAGCGGTAAAGGGCAGCCCCAAACTCACCGAATTATATGCCAAGAGCACGCTGTGCGACTACTCGTACCGCTATTTCTACGGAGACGGCTTCGGCAAGGACTACCAGATCCTCAATCTCGACCAAGGGACGCAACAGAACCACCTGGAGCTGTACCTTGTGGCCTGCCTGCTGTCGTTCTTCCAGCAGCAGCGGCTCTACCACGAGCAAAGCGACGCCTTCCGGCCGTTCAACATCGAGAAGCCTCTCTGGATCTTCGTCGGCGGGCGGGTAACGGCGACGCTCGCGACGAAGGACGCGTCGGACATCGTTGAGATATTGTGGTTCCTGGCTCGTTATGTGGCCGACCGCGCGATCAGCATCCAGCGCATCGGCCGGGTTCTCAATCAGGGCCTAGTCACCGCGACAGGCAGGGACCTGTTCGCTGGGCGTTTCGCGTATCTCAATGCCTGCGGACTTTCGCCGGCGCAGGTCTTCGATGAGACGCTTGCGATGCTCTTCAACGCTCCCGGCGGCGGCCAGCTCCGTGTCGAGAACCTGAAGGGCGCGACCGGCGAAGTGGCCCTGCGGCTGGGCGCCGAGAACGAAACCTTCGGCGTCATCAACGTGGGCGACGACGCCAGGCTGGTGAAGCTGTGCGAGGAGAAGGGCCTGACCACCGGCGAGCGCGAATTCTCGGGGTCCCTCTTTCACGAGATCAACCGGCCGCATTCGACGGTGCACCTGCTGATCGGCTCGAAGAAGTTCACCGAGGGCTGGAGCAGTTGGCGCGTCTCGACCTTGGGCCTAATGAACGTGGGCAAGGGGGAAGGCGCGCAAATCATCCAGCTCTTCGGGCGCGGCGTGCGGCTCAAGGGCTGTGACCTTAGCCTCAAGCGCAGCGACAAGGCGCCGCTCCCCGAAGGGATCGAGCGGCCGAAACACATCGCCGTGCTTGAGACGCTCGGCATCTTCGGCATCCAAGCCGACTACATGGCGCAGTTCCGGGATTTTCTCGACGAGGAAGGCCTGTCAGACAACGACGACCGCATAGAGTTTCTGTTGCCGGTGATCAAGAACTTCGGGACCCAGACGCTCAAGACGATCCGGCTCAAGAAGACGATCAACGGCGTAAGCACCGAGTCGGGCGATGCGTTCCGCCAGCTCGCGCCCGTCTCCACCGTCGCGCCGCCCGACCCGGCCAGCGATCCGAACACCGTTTACCTCCAGAAAAACCAAGTGCTGCTCAACTGGTACCCGAAGATCCAGGCGATGAAATCGGGCGGGGTGGTTGGCGGCGATGCCCATGCCGCGCCGAACGAGACCCACATGACATCCCGCCATGTGGCCTTCCTGGATCTCGACCGCATTTACTTCGATCTGGAACGATTCAAGGCCGAGCGCGGCTGGTACAACCTGAATCTCTCACGACAGGGAATCGAGGCCCTGCTTGTCGACCAAAGCTGGTATCGCTTGCAGATTCCCGCGGAGGAACTGGTCGGGGATTCTTACGAGAAGGTGCGCCTCTGGGAGGACATCGTCGTTGCGCTGCTCAAGAAATATACCGAGCGCTACTACACCTTCCGCAAGCGCGAGTGGGAGCTTCCTCACCTCGAGTACCGTGATCTGGAAGGCGACGACCCGAACTTCCCCGGTGTGAAGGAGGCGCCGGACGAGGGCTACTATCGCATCCGAATCGACAAGTCTCAGGAGGAGATCGTGGCTAAGCTCGGAGAACTCAAAGCCGCCATCCGTAAGGGCGAGCTGAAGCCTTGGGAATTCCGAGGCATGAAGGCTATCTGGTTCAGCAAGCACCTGTACCAGCCGTTGCTCTTTCTGGATACGAATGTCGTCAAGGTCAGCCCAGCGCCGTTGAACAAGGGCGAACGACAGTTCGTCGAGGATTTGCGGGCTTTCCACGACGGGCATCCAGACTTCTTCGAGACCCGCGAACTCTATCTGCTACGGAACTTGAGCACGGGCAGCGGCGTTGGCTTTTTCGAAGCCGGCAACTTCCACCCTGATTTCATCTTGTGGTTGCTCGCGGGCGGTCGGCAGCGGGTCATCTTTGTAGACCCAAAGGGAATCCGGAATCTCGGGCCGAGCGACCCGAAGATCCTGTTCTTCGAGACTATCAAGGAGATCGAGCAACGGCTCGGTGATCCGACCGTGAGTCTGCAGTCCTTCATCGTGTCGAACACACCCTCCGCGACGATGCGCGGCCAGTGGGGTATGGAGAAGAGCGAGATGCAGAGGCGGCACGTCCTCTTTCAGGAAGAGGACAAGGACAGTTACGTCGGGACAATGCTGAATGCGTAGTAACGCGACGTGCGGCAACCATCGGGCTCTGAGCAAGAAATTACTCGAGCTGATCGTCGGGTGGCTGGTCAACGAGCTGCCGGGTCTCTCAACCCGTGCTTGCGCAAGTATTTCAGGCCGGCTGAAGCCACGACACAGGTGAAATGGAATGGACACCTCCCAGCCCTGATGTCGGACGCAAGGCCTTAATTGGCTCGTTGCGTGTCGACATGCACACCTTCCTCATTTCCTTGTCCCAAAACCCCTCGGATTCGAGAGCATTTCTGAAGAGGCAACAAGTCTGTCGACGGGAACATTTTGGTGAGGCAATGCGGTTCCCTCGCCGCCAACAGGACCGCGACACTCGCTTCGCTCGGCCGCAATGTCCTTTCTAAAGGCCGGCAACCTGGGCAGTTGGCCCCCCATACTTGATCATTCAGGCTGGAGGCGCGGTGGTAGGCGCTCGGTAGCGGGGCGCCGGCGCGTATGGCAGCGTCGGCATGACGGACGGATCCGGGAGGGATGCCGCCGTGTCCGCGTCGGCACGCGCGGGTCGAGACTGGAACTTCAATCCAATCGATCCGGCATTGGGGCGGGCAACGCCATGCCTTTGGGCATGGGAGACGATCACAGCCGCCGCGTTGACCGTCGGGGAAGGGAGCCGGCGATCAGCCGTGAGAGGACGACCGCGGGCGCGGCCAGCGCCTGGCGGTTCTTGAGACGCTACCCCGAATATGTAGAGGCGTGGCGCGCCGTCGCTGGCGAAGGTGTTCGGCGAGGCGGGCGGACGGCGCCCTGGTCCTGAAGATCGAACGGGTCAGCGCCGCGGCGCAGGTGCGGATCGCACACGCCGGGCCCTTCAATCCGGACAGCGGTCTGGTTCTGTGGCTGGCGTTCGGCCTCGAACTGCCATTAGCGGTGGCCCGCGTGCGCGATCTGTGGGCGATCGTGGACAGGGGTAGGAGGAAGGGCGGCGGCGCGTCTCCCGGGTCAGAGAGGGCGATCTCCTTCTCGCCTTCGACGGCAAGTTAGCCGGCAAGACGCACCACGCCTCATCGCCTCATCGCCTCATCGCCATCGACCTCTACGGCGCCTGTCTGGTCTCGTGGGGCTCCGCGGTGGTTTGCAGTCGTATCTCCGCTATCGGGCGGATGCGATCATCGGCTTTGTGTTTGCGTGTAAATTGCCCGGCCCGCCGCCTTCACATGCGCCTCAAGGTCCAGAGGACCTTGCCGACGATGTGCGCGTCCTGGGCCAGGCATGTGTAGGGTTCGTACGCGGGATTGGCGGAGATCAGCCTGAGCCGGGGCGGCTCGGCGTTGGGCAGGACCTCGACCCGCTTGACCACGAGGCCGGTGCCGTCCCACAGCACCGCCGTCTCGCCGGTGCCGGGCGCGCGGCGGGTAACGTCGACCAGCAGCCGGTCGCCGTCGGAGACGAGGGGCTCCATGGAGTCGCCGCGCGCGCGCAGGACACGGAGATTGCCGGGTTCGGCATCGCCCTCGTGACGGATCATGCTCTCGGGCAGGTACCAACGCGCTTTCTCGGTGGCGAATTCCTCGCCTGCCGCCCCCGCTCCGGCGGCGGCCTCGACCGCCATCTCGGGGATGGCGGCAAGCGGCGCGCCGGGAAGAGCGGCCGGCGGGGTGCGCCGCCTGCGCTTCTGCGGCTTTCGCCTCGGCGCCTCGGCAGGGCGCAGCTCGCCCGCACCGCAGCCTAGCAGCCCGGCAAGCTTTTCGCTGTCGCCGTAGTTGAGCGTTGCCGGGGTGCCGCGCTCCAGGAACTGGTGCATGTAGCTCGGACTGCGGCCGATGGCAGCGGAGGCCTCCTTCATGGTGAGGCCGCGCTTCCAGAGCAGGTCCTTGATTTTTTGTCGTAGCGGGTCGCGTTCCATCGTAGCCCTTCGCGTGTTTGACGTTGATACATAGTGTATTCAATATCAAAATATATTGTCAAGGCCGTATGTTCCCCATACGTTCTCGGTCATGACAGGTTTCCAAACATCGCTGCGGCTGGCCATCGAGGCCTTCATCCAAAAGCGCGGCATGAGCCGCACCCGGTTCGGAGAGGCGGCGCTGGGCGATCCGTCCTTCGTCACCGACTTCGGCCGCGGCCGCTCGCCGCGCCTGGATACCGCCGACCGGCTACTGGCCTTCATGGGACTCGAACCCATCGGGCTCGGCTTCCGGCGCGAGGTCGACGCGTTCCTGGCGGTCACCGGGGCCAAGTCCTCGGAACTTGGCCGGGCAGCGAGCGGCAATCCGTCCTTCGTGAGCTGGCTGCGCCGGGGCGGATCGCCCCGGCTCGCCACCGTGGACAAGGCGCGCGCCTCGATGGAGCGCGCCGCGAGCGCGGAGGAAGTCCGGGCGATCCGGGCCATGGCGTCCGGGGACGAGGAGATCCCGCAAGACATCTTCAAGGGAGATTACGACATGGGCGACGACGCCTGGCAGTACATGGGCACGCGCGAGCTGGCGTCCTTTCTGGGCCTGAGCCCGCGCACGCTGGACCGCTACCGGGTCAGCGGCGCGGGTCCGAGGTTTCACAAGTTCGGCAACCGGGTGCGCTACGCCCGCGCCGATGTCGAGGCGTGGGCGGCGGAACGCCGGTACAGCTCGACTTCCGACGAGGGCAGTCCCGTCCGGAAGTCGGCGTGATGGGCGGCCTCGCCGTCCCGCGGCTTAAGAGACATCGGCAAGCCATGGTCACCGGTTCGCCGGACGCGGCGATCACGAACCACCTGCACGGGACACCACGCGTATGACCGGTGAACGCCTGTTTACTTTCCAGCATCCGGGTTTGCGTTTCCGTTTCGCGCGATCCGGTTGTTTCGCATTCGCGGTCGCCATGCTTGCGGGCTGCGGCCTGGCCGAGGTCGAACACGCGAGGATGGAGACCGGGGATGTCGCGCAGCAGGTCTCGGCCCTGCGGCCGCCGCAAGCCGGCCCGCGCCTATCCAGCGTGCGCCTGATCGAGCGGCGGCCCTATGTCGGATTGACGCGGATCGAGCCCGATCCTCGCGCCGGTCTGCCGGCGCGCTTTCGCCGCGTGGACGCGGTAACGCTGCCGCTGGCCGGGATCGGCGCTGCGGCGGTACTGATGGCACGCATCGAGGCGGCGACCGGCCTCGCGGTGCGGTTTGCCGGTCCCCCGCGCCGGGCAGATGAGACGACGGGCGGCGAACCGCCCGTGCATCTCCTTGGCGCGGCCGGACGCGACGGGTTGTCGCCGGACGGCGGAATCTGGACCGGTCCGCTCGACGCTCTGCTCGATGCCTGGACCGAACCTTACGGTTACGAGTGGCGTTACGATGCGGACCGGCAAGCGATCGAGATCGTGCGCCGCCGTTACGCGGTCTTTCATATTCATGCGCTGGCCGGCACGCAGCGCTACACGGTGTCGGCCTCGACCCAGGACAGCGCAGCCGGAGACGGCGGCGGCAACCTCACCAGCCAGTCGATCTCGACCGAAACGGACTACGACCCGTGGCCCGAGATCGAGGACCAGTTGAAAGAGCTGCTCGATCCGGGAACGCGGCTGTCGGTGGCGCCATCGAGCGCCTCGGTGACGGTGAGCGGCACGCCCCGCGATATCGCCCGGGCGCGGGCGTACCTCGGCTATCTCAACCGCGAGGTGCTGCGCCCCGTCACATTGTCGGTGCATGTCTATTCGGTGCGCGTCGAGCGCGAGGCGGATTACGATCTCGGCCTGAGCTTCTCCATCGCCCGGCTGCTCGGCGAGGCGGTGCGCGTCTCGGTGGGCGCAAACGCGGTGGCGTTGATCAAGCCCTCCCCCGGCGGCGGGAGCGGCGATACGCTGTCGGCGACGGTGAAGGCCTTGAACAGCGCGGGCGCGGTCTCGCGGGTGCTGTCGGCCGACATCCCATCGCTGAACGGCAAGCCGGCGCAGTTCTTCGAACTCTTCCAGGAAGCCTATCTGCGCGAGCTGCGCACCACGGCAGGCGATGGCATCGCCCAGACCGAGCTCGTGCCAGGCACGGTCTCCTCGGGCTTCGCGGTGAGCTACCTGCCCCGCATCACCGGTCCCGGCGAGGTGCTGGTGCGGCTGTTCGCGAGCCTGCGCGACCGCCCGTCTTTCACCGCTTTTACCTCGAACAGCCAGACGATCCAGCTCCCGGCCTACGCCAGCCGGGCCATTCAGGTGACGCAGAAGATCGGGCGCGGCGAGACGCTGATGGTGACCGGGTTTTCCGACCGCAGTACTGCCGCCGGGCGTTCGGGCACCTTCGATGCCGATTTGCCGTTGCCCGGCGGCGGGCGCAAGGCGTCCACGGCCCGCATCGAACAGGTGCTTCTAATAACCGCCGACATCGGCCCGCCGCTCGGCATCGCGGAAGTCCGGGGGATGGCGTTTTGAGCAGGCTCGTCATCTACGGACAGCCCTTCGCGGCAGGGCTCTACTGGTTGGAGCGGGCCGGTGCGGCCACCACGGCGCGCGCCGCGCGCCGCTTCGCGCGGCCCTGGTGCGTACACCGGGTGGGTCAGACCGGCTATGCCGGCGGTGCCGAAGGCGATCTCCCCGACGGGCTCCCGGCGCTGGCGCCGGCGTTGGCCGATTCGATCGAGAGCGAATTCTGGATGGCTCTGGTCGCGGGCGATGCGGCCACGGAAAATTCAACCGATACCGGCGATACCGGGCATTACGCGCTGATCAAGGTGCGCGATGGCGCCGTCCTCGCCGATGGCGATGAAGTCTTTACCACTCGGGATGCTGCCGTCGAAGCCTTCAACCGTGCGCGAGCACTGGGCTGGGATCTCTATGCGACGCCAGGGCTGCTCGCCGCCGGCGCGGACCGCGATGTCACGGAACTCGATGCTTCCCTGCTCGCCGCCGCGCCGGAGAATGTGCTCCGCCGCGCGCCGTTTACGAGAATTGGGCGCGCTCACCTGGCGCTGGTCCTGCTGTTGCCAGCCGCCATTGCTGGTGTGTGGATCGCCTGGCTCCAGCGCGATGCGCTCGTGGACTGGATCGCCGGATCGGAACCCGTGGTCGCCGCCGCTCCGCCAACCGACCCGGATCTGGCGGTAGCGGTCGATAGCGCCGCGCTGATAGAAGCCTGCCGGCGGGCGTTGATCGATTATCCGCCCTGGCTGCCGGCCTGGAGGATCGAGAGCCTTACCTGCGCCGCACGCTTCACCGATCCCGAACTTGCCGCGCTCCGCCCCGAACTGGCGGGCCGCGCGGTCATGCTGGTGCGCTGGCGGCTTGGCCCCGGCCACGCCGAGCCTCTGCACCGGCAACTCGCCGAGCAACATCTGTCGCGCTGGTACGCCGCGTCCGTGATCGATGCCCGCGCCTGGGCAGTCCTGCCATTGGGCCTCGTGCTCCGCATCTCTGACGGCGCGCCACTTTCCTTTCTTGTGTTTCGCCGTGCTGTCGACCGTGAACTTGGCCTTCGTGGGGCGAGGATCGACTACGCACGCGGCCCACAAGGTGGCTGGACCGTTCGGATCGGCCATTCCGGCCCGTTGTCACACCTCGCCGATCTATTCCGCGTTTCCGGCGGCCTCGCAAGACTCGAGATCACAGCGCTGGGCCGCATTGCCGGCGGGGGATGGCGCCTGCATGGCCGTCCCGTGGCGCCGGAGGCGATGACGCATGCGGGATTCCGCGAGCTGACAGGCGTTCCGGCACCAGGCGCGGAGCGCAATTCCGAACAGGTTTCCGGACAAGGAGGTACCCCATGAGTAGAACATTCCGAGCAACCATGCTGGCCGGAGTCAGCCTGTGCGCGCTTCTCACAGCTGCACCGGCGGTCGCGCAACAATCCGCGAACGAACGTGTCTACCGCCAGGAAGCGCTGGCCCATGCGCGCGCGGTGACCACGGCCTGGCGCCGCCTGGAGAGCTATATTCTCGCGGGCTCCGCCGGCACTCCCGATCCGGATGGCGCAGGCGTCTCGGGCTGGAGCGGCGCGGTTCCGCCGGCCGGCAGCGGCTGGCTTGCCGATTGGACGTTGCGCGGCGTGCGGGCGCGTTATTGCGAAGACACGTTGCTGGTCTATCTCGCGCCTGAGCGTCTCAAGGGCGTCGGCCGCGATCACCGCGCGGTCCAGGCAGCGCCCCATGCCTACGCCGGCGGCGGAGCGAATGGCCAGGCGCCGGTGCTGCACTGGCTGGAAGCAGGCCGGGCCACGGGTGCTGCGGGCCGCCCTTCAGTGACACTCCCCGCCTGCCTGTCCGATACCGCTTTCGGCGGGCCGCTGCCCTCGGGCCGCACCGCGCTCGCCGGCACCGTGCGCGATCCTTACGCCCACACCAACGAACGTGTGAGCCGCGAACGGCAGATCGAGGATTGTGCCGCCGGTGAGCACGGCCAGGGCCGCACAAGAGTGCGCGAGGTCACTCAAACCCATGACGAACGCGGCAACCCGGTGGGCGACCCGGTCCATGGCCCCTGGCAGCTTCTGATCGACGAATGCCGGGCCAATTACACGGCCTGGGAGAACTACACGCTGGTCTGCCACTGGGACGCCGGGCCGCCGCACAACCGGCGCATGGAAGGCCGCGAGATCTGGCGCCGCCTGAAGAGCGTGACGGCGGAGGGCGAGACGTTGGGTCCGCCCGAATTCGTCTCGACGAGCTGCTGGACCGGCAAGGTTCCCGTGCCGCCCACGGCGGTGATGACGGAGACCGCGCAAACCGAAGCGATGACCGATGGCTGCCCGCCCGGCTACACGGGAAGCCAGGACTACCGGCGCACCGCGACCCGGCGGGCGACCCAGTTCCCGTGGGACGCGGAGCCGATCGTGCAGATCAATTACGGCCCCTGGATTCTGGAGACGGACAGCTGTGAGGCCGTGACCCCGCCGGATTGGGGCGGCGTTGGTGATGTCGGCGGAGGCGAGCCGGACGCGGGAGGCTTCGGCGGTGCGGGCGGTCCGGGTGGCGATTCCTGCAGCCCGTCCCTTGACCCCGACGCCGGCACGGACGTCTGCAGCGTCGACAGCAGTATCGGGTTCGACACCAGCGGGTTCGGTGGCGGCGGTGGAGGCGGCGGCGGTGGAGGCGGTTGCTTCCTGACCACGGCGATTGTCGAGCGGCGCGGCATCGAAGCGGATGACGGGCCGACCCTGACCGCGCTACGGCGCTTCCGCGACGGCTACATGATGAAAACGCCCAAACGCCGGGCGCTGGTCGCCGAATATTACGAAATCGCGCCCCGCATCGCCGCCGCGATTCCCCAAGGACATTCGGACTGGGACTGGATCGGCGGCCGTATCGACGCGGCCATCGCGGCTATCGCCGCGGGCGACGAAGACGGGGCGTTTGGGATCTATGCCGCCATGGTGCGCCGCCTCGCGGCGTGTTGGACGGAACCGGACGGCCGCATGGTTGCCGGAGCAAACACCACCAAAGGAACATGACGATGACACGGCTTCCAACTCCGTCGCTCGCCATTGCATCGATAGCGTTGGCCGCTCTCATGGCAAGCAATCCCGGAACGAGCGGCGCTTTGGCGCAAGCCGCTCCCGGATCTCCCAATTACAGCTCCCACGCCGCCGGCTTCTTCACCGGCCTGCTCGAAGGCCGCGTCTGGATCCTGGAGCGGCCGAACTCGCGGCGTGCTGGTGATCGCAATACCGTCTGGGCGCATTACCACGGCCCGGACGGCACGCTTCGCGCCTGCGCCCAACTCGGCGGCGCCTATGCGCCCGGAACCGCGCGCTGGCGGGTGGTGCCGTCCCGCGAGTTCCGCGCGCTCTACAATTTCAACGAGACGGGCGTGGAGCCGGATCCCGGGCAGCGGCGCGGCCACACCCCGATCTTCTACGATCCCGCCACCGGCGTGCTGCACAACGAGGCGTTGGGAGCCGCGTCCGGCGTCTGGGCAGTGGCTTCGCGCGGCTGGGTTCAGGAAAGCTGGCCGCGGGCGATGAAGGACGCCTGCCCGGACTTGGCGTTGCCGGCGGACCTGCCGATCAACGAGAGGCAGACCTCGGCGGTATTCGACGAGATGGCGGCACAGGACCTGGATGCGCCCGTGCGCGGATTTCCGGGCTCCGAGCTGCGCGGACCGGGAGCGACCGGAATCGCGGCGTCGGGGGACCATGCAACCCTGCCGGCTGCGGCGCTCAAGCGCTTCCTCGAAGATAACAACGGCCGGGTGCTGGTCGACAATGGCGGTGCGCGCCATGTTCTGGTGCTCGGTCCGGATCGCGACGAGTTGTGGCTACTCGACGGCAGCGGCGATACTGGCGCAATCGCCGATACCGGCCATCTCGTCCCGGCGGCGGGCGGCACGGAGATCGCGCTGCAATACGAGCGACTGCCGTTGCGCCCGCGTTTCCGGGTCGGCGACGCGCTGCCGCTGCTGCCCACCGGAGAACGGTACGCCGCGATGCGGCTGACCGATTGGCTGGCGGCGCTAAGCGGCCCGGTCACGCTGCCCTTCATGGATCGCGAGGATTCCGGGTTCCGCTTCAGGGCGGATGGAACTCTTACCGCGGTATTGGGAGACGGCAACGGCAGTCGCGGGACGGCCGGTGCGTGGCGCTGGTCGCGCGGCGAGCTGATCGTGACCCTCGACGGCGCGGCGGCGGCCAACAGCTATCCCTGGCGCGCACTCGCCGACCATGTCGGGTGGACGCCCGAATGACCGCCGCGGCACATCTTCGCACTCTTGGCGCCTGCCTCGTGGCGATGGTGGCGGCATCGGGCGCATCCGCGCTGGACGCGGTTTCACCGCCCGCGCCGGGAACGCAATCCACCGACGTGAATTCAAAGCCGGCTCTTTCCGTCCCGCCCATGGCGTCATCCACGGGCGCTGCGAATGCCCCAGGCCGCAGCCGTCTGCTTCGTGTGCTGGAAGGTGGGGCGGCCGAGAATGCGCAACCGGCAGGCCGAGGCGAAGAAGCGCGGCCGCCAAACGTGTCCGCTCCGGATTCCGGCATCCCGATGCCGCCGATGGCTGCATCTATCATCGCAGGCTGTCCGCGCGATCTGCTGACCCGGCTGCTTGCGGGT
Organism: Alphaproteobacteria bacterium; assembly: GCA_965261735.1. Taxonomy (GTDB): domain Bacteria; phylum Pseudomonadota; class Alphaproteobacteria; order SHVV01; family SHVV01. The sequence continues at coordinate 304,655 of OZ253470.1, read as the reverse complement.
GTGGCGAACAAGGAAGATGCGCTGTCCGCCCTGGCGATCGAGCAGGAGACCTTGAAGCTATGCCATGAGCGCCAGCTGATCGTGACCGGGATATTCGAGACGGAGGCCCAGTTGCGGGCGCTCCGGGCGCAGGCGGAACCGGCCGCCGCAAATCGATCCTCGGCGGTGGCTGCCACCGTTCCTTCAGTCATGCCGCAATTTAACACGGTCCCTGCAAAGCTGCCGGCGCCCTCCACGACTGCGCGCAAGCCGGCGAAAGCCGCGCCGGCAGCGCCGCGCTATGGCTGGTTCTCGATCGTCGGGATGGCGGGCGATCTGCACGCCGGTGTCACCGATGGGCGGCGGGTCTGGTTCGTGCGCAAGGGCGATCCGCTTCCCGGCGATGTCCGGGTCGGCCGAATCGCCGCGCGCCCGCCCGGCGTGCAAATCGAGGGTACGGACGACAGTGCATTGCCTTACAGGGCCAGGCCCGGAGACGGCTCATGACGCGGCAACCGGCGAACACCCGTCCCGGCGCCATCGCAAAAACCATGGTCCGGCCGCTCACGCGTTTATTTTCATGGCGCGGTAGACGTACCGGCGCCGACGCACCAAAGACCGCGGATGCCAACCGATTGATTCGCGCCGCCGCGATGGACGCCCGGTTCCGGCGCATCTGCGCGGTGTTCGCCGGCGGGCGTTGCCTGATCGCGCGCGGCTACGAGGCCGACGCCCGGCTGCGCTCGGCGCTGCTGGCGCTGCGCCAGAGCGGCGCCATCCCGGTGGCGGTGGCCGAAGAAACCGCAACCCTCGAAGAGATCGCCGAATGCTGGCGGGCCGCAGGCGCCGCATCGTCGCCAGCGGCGGGCGAAGCGGCGGCCCGGCGGGTCAAGCGTCTGTTCGAGGATGCGGCGGCGGCCCGGGCGAGCGACGTGGTGTTCGAGACCGGCGGCGGCGCCTGCCATGTCTTCGCCATCGTCAACGACCGCAAGCTGCCCCTGGCCCAACCGCTGACGGCCGAGGAAGGCCGCGAGGCCGCCGGTTTCCTGTTCCATTGCAAGGACGAGGGGTCGTCCCAGACGAGCTACCGGCGGGGCTCCTTCCAGGGCTTCTCGATCCGCGCCGGCGGCCAGGTGCCGCTGCCGGCGGGCGTCTCGGCGCTCCGCTGCCAGCGCGGGCCGCACGAGCCCGACGGCGATCACCTGTTCGCGCGCATGTTCTATGCCGACCGGCTCGACGCCGGCATGACCCTGGAGCGCCTCGGTTTCTCGGCAACCGAAGCCGCGTTGTTCGCCGGCATCCGCATGGCGCCGCATGGCGGTGTCTTCATCGGCGGCACCGCGGGCGACGGCAAGTCGACCACACTGGCCGTCAATCTCGCCCTGCAGATGGCCGAGTTCGACGGCCAGCTCAATCTGGTGACCATCGAGGACCCGGTCGAATACCGCATTCCGGGCGCCGTCCAGATCGCGGTGCCGACCTCGGGCCTGGGCGACGAGCGGGCCGGGCATTTCAAGGAAGCGCTGATGCATTTCTGCCGGATCCACCCGGCCAGCGGCATGGTCTCCGAGATCCGTGACGCCGACGCCGCCCGCCAGGTGATGCAGTTCATCGATACCGGCCACCAGGTGTGGACCACGATCCACGTCCACTCGGCCAACGCCATCCTGTTCCGGCTGATCGACATGGGAGTCGGCGTGGCCGAGGTGACCAAGCCCGGCAATGTCGCGCTGCTGATGAAGCAGACCCTGCTGCCGCTGTTGTGCCCGGACTGCACGCTCGAGCGGCACGCCGAGGGACGCGTTGCCCCGGAAAATCTGGCCGCACGTCTGCTCGGCAACGCGGCAGTTCGCTACCGCAACCCGAAGGGCTGTCCCCGGTGCCGACGCGAGGACGGCGGCGCGGTCGCCGCCCGGGCCTGGAACGGCTACATCGAACAGACGGCGATCGCCGAGACCATCCGTCCCGACGCCGGTTATCTCGCCTTCGTGCGCGACCTGCATTCATTGAGGTCGACGGCAGATTGTTGCGGGCGACCGGCGCGGCGCTCGACGGTGTTGCGCTCGGCGGCTTGTGCGCACGCATCTTCGATGCCACCGGCGAAGGCATCCTGCGCGGCGGGCGGGCCATCGACTGTTCCCATGCCGTGGCCGAGGCGCGCGGCGTCATCCGGCGTTTCCGTTGCAACCTCGCTGCGGTGCAGGCCGCGGGCGGTTTTGCGGTCAACATCACGCTGCGGGTTCTGCCCGGCGCGCCGCCGAGCTTCGAGGAACTCGGCATCGAGGACGAGATCGTCGATGCCTGGGATCTGCGGCGCGGCCTGACCCTGGTGACCGGGGTGCCGGGTTCCGGCAAGTCGACCCTGCTAGCCGCCGGTACGCGGCGGCTGCTGGAGCACGGCGCCGGGCGCATCCAGTCCTATGAGGCGCCCATCGAGTTCGTGTTCGACCATATCGAAGGGGACGGCGCGCTGATGTCGTCCTCGGAGATCCCCCGTCACTTCCAGAGTTTCGCCGACGGCCTGCGTTCTTCCCTGCGCCGCCGTCCCGCTGCGGTGATCGTCGGCGAGGCGCGCGACCGCGAGACCGTCGAGGCCGTGGTCCGCGCCGCCGATTACGGCATCGCGGTCTATTCCACCGCCCACACCATCGGCGTCGCAGCCACCATCCGCCGCCTGCTGGCGGAGTTCCCTGCCGGCGAGCGTGCCGAGCGCGGCGCCGCGCTGATCGACGCCATGAACCTCGCGGTCACCCAGGTGCTGGCGCCGTACCCGGCCGGATCGGACCGCAGCACTTCGGAACGGGGCGGTCGCACGGCGCTGCGCGAATGGCTGGTCTTCGACGACCGCCTCAAGGCCGAACTGTTGGAGCTGCCGCAAACCGGCTGGCCGGCGCGGATCGAAACCGCGCTCGCGGCGACCGGCAACAATCTTGCCGCTGCGGCCGGGCGCGCCTTCGCCGAGGGCCGGATCGGACCGGACGTGCACCGGCGCTACCGCGCATGTGCCACGGGCGCGGCTGGCGGCGGCAACGCCGGCAGGGCTGGGGGCTGCGAGCTCGAAGTCCGATCAGGGGGGGCCGGCACATGTTGAGGAGACGATTCCATGGACCCTTCCGAAGTGGCCTGGCGCGACACCATGCGCCCGGTGCGGTTCTACACGATCGACGCGCGTCTGCTGGTCCTGCTGACGGTGTGGCTGTTCCTGCCGGCCTGGTGGACGACGGCGGCCGTCCTGCTGTCGATCGCGGCGTTCCGCATCGCCGAGGCGCGGGGTTACCGTTTTCGGGCCGGGCTCCGGGCGCTCCGCGCCGCAAGCGCTGGCCGGCGCCGCGCCCTTCACGCGGCGCGGTTGCGGCGCTTTGTGGATTTTGGCTGATGGCGGGATCGGCCCTCTTGCCGTCCGCCGCTTCGGCCGAGTTTCGCTACGTGGCGCCGTCCGCCGTGCGCGCCGGGGTCACCGTGCTGGACGAGGCCGGCGAACGCGGCGAGCGCAATGGCGCAACGCTTGCGCAAACTTTGAAACGCCTGGCGCCGCCCTCGCTCCGCCTGCGCTACGACCGCCGGGTCGATGCCGCCAAGGCGGTCGTGGACGAGTATCCCGACTGGCAAAGCCTGCTGTTCGGTGAAGGGCTCGCAGCGGTTCGTCATGGCGGCGAACTCCATATCCGCCCGGCCGGTTTGCCGCCGGTCGCGGTCGAGCTTGCTACCGCCGATCGCGGCCATGGTGTGTGGCGCGTCGAAGCCGGCGACACCCTGCGGGCCGTGCTGGAGCGCTGGGGCACGCGGGCCGGAACCGAAGTGCTTTTTCTCACCGACCGGCGCTACCGCCTGCACCGCGGCCAGGCGTTCGAAGGCGCCTTCATTGACGCCGTGCGGGCGCTGTTCTTCGCGCTTTCCCATCTGCCGCACCCGCCCGTCGCGGAATTCACCACCGGCGGCAAGTCGCTCGCCGTGACCCATCGCGCGCCGCGACTGACCTCTTCCGGAGACAAACCATGAACTCGGGACCCATCGCGAAGCTCTTACAAAATATTGCAACGATAATGGCGGCCGTATCGGTTGCTGCCGTTGCGATCCCGGCTTCCCGTGCCGCCGAGCCGGACCTTGTGAGCGCGCTCCGGGACAAGGGCGCGCAAATCATGCCGCTCGGTGCGCGCGGCGGGCTTACGGGCTATCTCGTGACCCCGGTGGGGGACGCCGGTTACAGCCTCTATGTGACCGACGATGGCCATGGGGTCGCCGGGCTGCTTTATGGCCCGGACGGCGTGCTGCTGACCGGCGGGCAACTCGCCGCCGTGCGTGGCGAAAACCGTCCGGCAGGCGCCGCGCCGAGCTCGGCATCGGGTGCGCAAAATCCCGCGGCGAATGTAGAGGGCGCCGGGGTACGGGATTCCGCCGTCCCCACTGAGACGGCAACGCCCGATACGTCCACCGGCGTATCCCGCGCGGCCCTGTTCGAGCGTTCGGCGTCCGCTTTCGGTTTCACCCTCGGGGAGCAGGGGCCGCTGGTCGTCCTGTTCGGCGATCCAAGTTGTCCATGGTCGCGCTCGGCCGTGGCGCGGATCGGCCGCGAGGCGATGGCTGGCAAGCTGCGACTGTATGTCGTGCCGGTGGCGCTGTTAGGCGCGGCTTCGGCGCACCGCGCGGCGGGAATCGCCGCCAGTCCCGATCCGGCGCAAGCCTGGTTCGCCCGCGACGATGGTCCGGCCGACAGGCACGCCCGGGACCGCATCGCGCGTAATAACGCCCTATTCGACGCATGGGGCGAGCGCTCCGTGCCGCTGATCGCACACCGCACTATGCAAGGCGGCATCGCGCATCGGGTCGGCGATATCCCCGATCTCAATGCCTGGCTGCGGGAGCTCGGCGATGAGTAGCCGGGTTCAGGCCATCGCGGAGGCCGCGCGGCAATTCGCCTTCCAGCGCGACCAGCATCATGGTTGGCGCCGCGCCGCATCGTGGTTGTTGGTGACGAACTTGCTCACGGCTGCAGCCTTCGCGGGGTACGTGTTTTTTCACTCCACGGTCTACATCACCGTGGCCGCGACCCCCGATGGACGGCTGGTGCCGCTGACGCCGCTCGACGAGCCAATCATGTCCGACGCGGCGCTGCGCAACTGGACCGTTGCGGCGGTGACCGAAGCCTTCACGCTGGGCCATCACGACTGGCGCCTGCGGCTCGCGGGCATCCGCGGCAAGTTCACCGATAGCGGCTACGAGTCGTTTCTGGCCGGGCTGGACGACAGCCTGTTCCTCGACCGTCTGCGCGACAACCTCCAGGTCGCCTCGGCGGTGGCCCGGGGCGCGCCGGTGATTACCGATACGCGGCATTTTGCCGGGCGGATCGGCTGGGCCATCGAGTTTCCCCTTCTGGTCACCTTCGAAGCCGGATCGCGGCGCGTCAGCCAGGACCTGTTGGCCCAGGTGCTGGTCATGCGCGTGCCGCTGGAGGAACGCCCCGCCGGCATCGGCATCGAGCAATTGATCGCCAGCAAGGGAGGCGGCTCATGACCATAAGGACGCTTGCACTTCTATTGCTGATTCTCGCGCTGGCGCCGTCGCTTGCCGCCGCGGCCGAACCCGCCAATCCGAACGCAAGCCCAGGCGTTCTCGCCGAGACCGACGTCTGGCCCGAACACGCCTTGCCGGATACCGACGCTGCCCGGCAGGGCCGGTCCGCCTTGCCGTTCACGCAAGAGCAGATCGAGACCCTGGGCCGGCTGTTGCGCCAGACCCAGCGGGCGAGCGCGCGGGGCACGGGCGCGCCGCCGCAAGGCCGTATCCGGCGGATCCGTCTCGACGGGCCCGGCGACGGGCAAATCCCGGTGATTTCGCTAAGGCGCGGCTACACCACGGTGCTCTCCTTCACCGGCATGACCGGCGCGCCCTGGCCGATCGCCGAGACCGTGCTCGACAGCCGCTTCCTGCCGCTGGGCCGGGAGGCCGTGCCGGAAGCGGCCAATCCCGGCGCAGGCCATCTGCTCTATCTCGCACCCCGCCAGGCCTATCTCGACGGCAATGCGGTGGTGACGCTGGCCGGCCTCGCCGAGCCCTTGGTGCTCGCCTTGCGCGGAACCGGCGGCGCGGCCGACTTCCGGGTCGAGATCCGCCTCGCCATGCCCGGCCCGAACGCCGATCCGATCTTGCTGGCACAGCCCGAAGGGTTCCACGCCGGGGATCCGGTGCTGCTCGGCCTGCTCGGGGGCGCCATCCCGCCGGACGCCGAACGGCTCGCCGTCGACGGCGGCGGACAGGGCGGCCGCGCCTGGAGGCAGGGCGGCGATCTGCTGCTGGTCACCCGCGCATATCTGCTTTCGCCCGGCCCCTGGGCAGCCGAGCGCGGCTCCGATGGCCGCTGGGCCTACCGCTTGCCGGACACCCCCCAGGCGGTCGTGAGCGCGAACGGCCGGGAGGCGCGGCTGTCGTTCCGCTCATTGGAAACCACGGACGTACAGAAGGAGATCGTCAATGAAAACTAGAAGAATAATGAGAGTGGCGGCAATCCTGGGCGGTCCTCTTCTTATATGCGTTCTGCTCGCCGCGTCTTCGGGCTCGCCGAGTTCGGCCTGGGCTCAGATGCCGGATAACCGGGGCGTCAAACTCAACCCTGAAGACAGCGTTCCACCGGCTTATCTCGACACGCTGGACGAGCGCGACCGGGTTCGGCTCGACGCGGCGCGGCGGCAAGGCGAATCCTTCGTGCCGATTTTTTCTGGCCGTGGCCAGGCGCCCGGTTACACACAGCCGGCCGGTGGCGTGGGATCCACACGGTCCCTAACCGAAACGCCGCCATCGCCACAGCACCGGCCCGGAGGCCGCGTGGCGCCGCGGCCCACCTACGAAGCCTACAGCCCGCTGCGGCAGGAGGCCCGCCCGCCCGGCCGGCCCGAAGACCGGATATCGGATCTGATCGGCGTGCTGCTGCAAACCTGGAGCAAGCCGCCGCAGATCGTCCGTATCCGCTATCCGGCCGCCAAGCCCGAAACGGCCGCGCCCGCCACTTCCCCCATACCTCCCGAACCGTCCATCCCCCTACCGCCGACGGGCGGCGGGATCTATGCGCGTACGATTTATGCGGTCAACTCGGACTATCCGGGACCGGTGCTGATCGAACTGCTGGGACCGCCGCTCGCCGGCGCCGTGGCGGCGGGCGCCTTCACCCAGGTCGGCGAGCGCATGGTGCTGCGGCTCACCAGCCTGGAATACCGCGGCCGGCGTATGGCAACCGACGGCTGGGCGGTCGGTCTCGATTGCGCCTGTTACGGCATCGCCGGCGAGGTCGACAGCCATTTCTTCCAGCGCGTCCTGCTGCCCGCCGCGGTGCGTTTCGCGGAGGGCTTCCTGACGGCGATGGGCCGGCCCGCGGAGAGCGTCACGCTGGGGAGCGGCGATGTGCGCTATGAGCGGCGCCATGGCTCGACGCGAGAGGCGGTCCATAGCGGCCTCGGGACGGCAGCGCGCTCGGCCGGCGACATTCTGCTGGAGAACGCACCGGCGCGCCCGACGGTGCGCATTCCCCGCGGCACCGAACTCATCGTCATGTTCCCACGCCCGGCGGAGACAACGCCGGAGAACCTCCCGGCCGGAGACCCCGGCGATGGCTGAACGCAACGATCTCGGCCAGGCAATGATCTCGCTGGTCCGGGATCTCGAACCGGGCCTGCTGCTGTTGGTCTCGGCGCTTTGCTATGTGCTGGCGCTGTTCGCCTTCGCGCAAGGCCTGCTGCGGTTGCTGAAGACATCGGAGGACAAGTTTCATGCGCCCTCCGGCGGCGGCACGGCATTGAGCTTCCTGATCTGCATCGTCATGGCGGCCTTGCCGTCGTGGCTCTCGGCAGCGGGCGAAAGCCTGTTCGGGTCCGGAACACGCCCGGCGGCGGCGAGCCTCGGTTATGGCGCGCGCGGCGCCGATGACGACGCGTTGCTGGCTGCCATTTTCACCCTTGTCAGCCTGGTTGGGCTGTTTGCCTTCATCCGGGGCGCCTTCACGTTGCGCGCCGCCGCTGACGGCAAGCCCGGCGCGAGCGGTCCCAAGGCCTTCGCGCACATGGCCGGCGGCATTGCCGCCTGGCACATCGTCGCGGTGATCGAGGCGGTTCAAACCAGTCTCGGCATCGCTGTCTTGAACATCCGATGAAAGGAAAACCGATGACTATTGCAAACCCCTTGAAACGGCATTCCCTCGAATGGGCCGCGGGCCTGTTTGCCGCGGTTTTCTCCGCCGTCTCGTGGGCGGGAGCAGCGGGACCGGCGCTGGCGGTTTCGCTAGGCGACATGGCGAAGGAGGCGGCGGACGACCTGGAGTCGGTGCCGGCCCTGCTGGCGGTGGCCTTCTACATCATCGGTGCCGCCATCGTCGGCTTCGGCCTGCTCAAACTGAAACGCCATGTCGATCACCCGCAGCAGACCACCATCGGCAGCGGCCTGATCGCCATCCTGATCGGGGTCTCGCTGATCGCGGCCCCGGCGGTGATCAACGCGCTGGGCGACACCTTAGGGCTGAGCGGCGGCAGCCACACCGTGATCAAGCCCCGGCTTTAGGAAGGCGCAGGCAATGCCCGTTTCGATGCCTTTCCCGCTGCCATTTTCAATGTATGGCGCGATCGAGGATGCGCTGCGGCTGAGCTGGGCGGTCCGCAAGAAGCCGCTTGAAAGTTTCCTGCTGCCCGCCGCGGCGTTTGCCCTGCCCGGCGGGGCCGGTGTGCTGGCCTGCCGCGACGGCTCGCTGGTCTCGCTGTTCCGCCTTGACGGTACGCGTTCGATGATGGGCGCCCGGGAACTCGACGGCTTCGTCGAACTCGCCGCGCGCCGCCTCAACAGCGTCTTCACCGCTCCCGGCCACGCGCTGCACGCGGTGTTCGAGCGCGCGCCGGACGAGGCGGCCCGGCTGGTCGCGTCGGCGGGCGAGCAGACGCTGCGGCAATGCGAGCGGCTCGGGCTCGCGCTGGGCGACGTGATCGCCGAACGCGGCCGCCGCCTGGCGCCGCTGATGGCAGCCGAGAGTTTCGTTGTCGCTGCATGGACCCGCCCCTCGGTGCTGGCCCCTGACCAGGTGAAACGCGACCGCAAACGGCTGGGAAAGCGGCTCCGCGAATGGCTGCCCGAAGGGAGCGAATCGCAATGCCCGTATCTGGCCCCCGATGGCCTCCCGCCCCGGCACGAGGCCTTCCTCGATACCCTCGCGGCGCTGTTCGCCGAGGCTGGGATCATGGCCGAGGTGCTTGGCAGCGACGCCGCATGCGCCACCCTGCGCCGGTCGCTGAACGGCTCGGACTCGACCGCACCGGATTGGCGTCCGGTGACAGTCGCCAACGACGCGCCCGCGCGCCTGACCGCGCCACCCGAGGATGGAGCGTTCCCGCCGCCGCTGGGGCCGCAACTACTGATCCGCGATCCCGAGCGGACAGCGGGCGGAATCCGCATCGGCGAACGGCTCTACGGCGCGCTCGACATGGCGCTCGGTCCGCGCCGGGCACGTCCGTTCTCCGAACTGATGGAGCGCCTGGCCGATGCAGGATTGCCCTGCCGCTTTTCGGTGCTGATCGAGGGCGGCGGCCTTGCCGGCCTGGATTCCGCCATGACAAACGTCGCGGCGGCCTTCCTGGCGTTCTCGTCCGACGACAGCCTGCTGGTGCGCAACGCCATGCGCGACCTCACCGCGCTCGGCGCCGACGCCCATGCAATCGTCCGGCTGCGCCTCGGCCTGCTGACCTGGGTTGCGCCGGAAGACGGGGAAGACGCGCTGCGCCGGCGCTTGAGCCGCCTGCAGCAGCTTGCCGAGGGCTGGGGCGAGACGGTGTTCACGCCGTTGGTCGGCGATCCCCTGGAAAGCCTCGCCGCGTCGGTGCCGGGGTTCTGTTGCGGCGCTACCGCCGAGCCCGCGCTCGCCCCGCTTACGGAAGCGCTGCGTTTGCTGCCGGCGGGCAGGCCCGCGCCATTGTCGAACAGCGGCGCGGGGCATCTGTTCCGCTCAATCGACGGCAAGCCCCTGCCGTTCGCCTGGGAGGACGGCGAGGATTACGGTTTCGAGTTGATTTACGGCGTCCCCGGGCGGGGCAAGTCGGTTTTGATGAACAGTCTCGGCCTCGCCTTCTGCCTGCAGGGCGGTCAGGCCCGGCTGCCACTCAGTGCGACCATCGATATCGGGCCGTCATCCGCCGGATTGATCTCGTTGATCCGCGAGGCATTACCGCAGGAGCGCCAGCACGAGGCTGGCTGGTTCGCGCTGCGGATGACGGCCGAACACGCGATCAACCCGTGCGACACCCAACTCGGCTGTCGCGCACCGCTGCCCGCCGAACGCGCCTTTCTGGTCAACCTGCTGGGTCTGATGATGACCCCGGCGGGCGCCGACGGCGTCCCCGACGGCATGCGCGAGCTGATCGGCCCGGCGATCACGGCGGTCTATGCGCTGCGTTCGGACAAGATCGCCGGCGCCGAGCCGCACGCCTATACGGCGGGACGCGATGCCGTGGTCGATGCGGCGCTGGCCGCCGCCGGGATCGATCCGCCAGAGGCTCCGCTGTGGTGGGAGATCGTCGACCTGTTGTTCGAGGCCGGCGCCCACGCAGCGGCCGCGCGGGCGCAGCTCTACGCCGTGCCGGTGCTGGGCGATCTGCTGGGAGCGGTGCGCGAGCCCGCCGTACAGGGGCTCGTGGGCGATACCGCCTATGGCGCCGGTGGTGAGACGGTGACCCAGGCCTTCATCCGCATCTTGACCGCGCTTTCGGGCGACTGGCCGATCATGTTCGCGCCCACCGCCTTCGATATCGGGCATGTGCGTATCGCCGCTATCGATCTCGCCGGCGTGGCGCCCCAGGGCTCGCCCGAGGCGGCCCGCCAGACCGCCGCCTTCTACCTGCTGGCCCGCCATGCGCTGACCCGCCACTGGTGGATCGGCGAGGACTCACTCCGAGATATCCCCGAGCCCTACCGGGCTTGGCACGCGCACCGCCTGCGCGATATTCGCGAGGCGCCCAAGCGTCTCGCGTTTGATGAGTTCCATCGCACCGCTGGAGCGCCCGCCGTGCGCGCCCAGGTCGAGCGCGACGTGCGCGAGGCCCGCAAGCTCAGGGTGCGTCTTTCCCTGGCCTCGCAGCGGCTGGAGGATTTTGGCGGCGCGCTGACCGAGCTTGCCAACCGCTACTGGATCCTCGGTGCAGGCGGCAAGGCCCGCGAGATCGAGGCGCTGTCCGGGATATTCGCCTTAAGCGAAACCCTCCAGGACGCCATCCGCTACCGCCTGCCGGGACCCGGCAAGGACGGCGCGCCGGCGCTGCTGATCGCCAGCGATGCGCGCGGGCGCTTCGAGCAACTGGTCGTCAATACGCCGGGACCGGCCGAACTGTGGGCGCTGACCACCAGTCCCGCAGATGTGGCGCTGCGGTCGCGTCTTCAGGCGCGACTGGCGCCGGCCGTCGCGCGGGCCGTGCTGGCCCGGGCCTTCCCCACGGGTACCGCGCGTTCCCGCATCGATGCCGAGCTTGGCCGCCTTGCGGCGGCGGGTATCCGTGCCGGCGCCACCGAGGAAGACGTGCTCGATCGCCTCACGGACGAACTCGTCCAGACAGCTGAAACCACCCAATCCGCCTTCGGGCCGGCCGGCGATGATCCGGCCGCGGCGGTTTCCACCGGCCGGTCCGTACCGGCCAACCAACCAACCGAAACGGAGGAATAAACGATGTTGAACATGAACCGGGTGACGTTGTTGGGCCACGCAGGGCGCGACGCCGAGGTCCGCACGATAAAAAGCGGTGAGAAAACCGCCACATTCAGTTTGGCCACCACCGACAAATGGCGGCGCAAGGACGGCGGGACGGGTGAGGCCACCGAGTGGCACCGGATCGTTGTGTTCGGCGCTGCCGTCGCGGCAGTCGAAAAGCTGGTCCGCAAGGGCGCCGCGCTTCTGATCGAAGGGCGTATTACCACGCGTGAATACCAGGACAAGAAGGGCGACAACCGCCGGGTTACGGAAATCGTTGTCGGGGGACCGCAAGGTCTCGTCAACGTGCTGTCCCCGCGCCAGGACGACGGCCGCGTGGCAAACGTGGAAGACATGGGCGAGGTAGCGGGAAACAGGGGTCCTGGCGGGATCACCGATGCGCCCGCGCCAACCGGAGAGCTGGATGGCGCCGCGCCGGACGGCCCTTCCGGTGCCGAGAGGCAGTGATGAGCGGGCGCGTAGGCCGCGTGCTCGCGGCACTGGCGCTTCTGGCGCCGGTGCTCGCCCCCGTCCCCGGAGCCTTGCCGGCCCTGGCCCAGGCGCCGCCGCCTGCCGCACTTGAAGCGGGCTGCGATCCCGGGATTCGCGAGGCGCTGGCGGGGAGCGCCGCGCGGGGCGTCGAGCAGGATCTGGCCGTTATCCGCAATCCCGATCAGGGTATCCGCGATCCGGACTCGATCCTCGACTTCTCCTGCCTGGAGGACCTGTTCAACTACCGGGCCTTCAACGTGCTGTTCGATCCCGGCCGCGCGCTTGAGGAAATCCTCGGCCTGGCACAGCGCCGGGTCTGTGAGATCGCGCGGAACACCTACCGCGACTATGTCGGGCGCACGCTGGACGCCTCGGTCTATACGTCCCGGCTGCCCCGGTTGCCGGGGCTGCACCGCCTTCCAGGGCTCGATACCGACGCCGGGAACGGCAACATCCTGCAGGATAGCAGGGTCAACGCCGAACGCTTCCGCGGCATCCTGGGAGGTGGGCAATGAGTGCCCCCGTTCGTTGCCTGACGGTCTTCCATGCCGTGATCCTTGCCACGGCGTTGACCGCGACGTTGGCGGCTCCGCCCGCGCACGCCCATTCGCCGTGCGATCCGACCGACAACGACCGGGCCGAGGCGAGCCGCGTGCTCGCTGGTCTCACCCGGGAAATCGACGTCATGGAAGCCACAATCGTCGAGGCTCTGCGCCTGCAAACGGGCCAGCTCTCGGGTTATGCGGCGCAAAGCGCCAAGGCAGTGACCGGCGCACTCGACACCCAGACCAAGCTTCAGGCGCAGATCGCCCGCGAGGTTGAGGAAACCAGGGCGATGCGCGCGCGTCGGCCCACGGACAGCGGCTGCGCCGCGATCACCGGCCTGGCCGGGCTTGCCGCGGCCCGGCAAGCGGCCGAAAGCGCCTATACGCGTGCGGCAGGGGCGGAGACGGGGCGTATCGCGGGCGACCGTGCCGCCGTGCCCGATGCAGGCGCTGCGGCCGGCAACGCGGCCCGCTTCGAGAGCCTTACGAGCACCTATTGCAACGGTCCGCGCGCCGGGGAGGATGCCGCGCTCTGCCGGGGCGCTGATGCGCTCCACGCCGCCGACCTGAAGGCCGGTAATCTGCTCGACCGGCGCACCTTCGCGAACGAAGCGGAACTGCGTACGGCGGTCGAGCTGTCGCGCAATCTCGCCGTCCCCGTGGTCCACGATCCGCCGGCGCTGGCCTCCGCCGAGACCGATCAGGAGCGCCGCCGCGTCCTGCTTGCACGCTCGGCCGACGCCCGCGCCGCGTTGGCCGGAGACTACTTCGCCCATGCCCGCGCATTGCGCGCACCGGGCGCCGCGCTTGGGGCCTGGGCCGCCCAGGCCGCGCCGGGACGCGATGCGGCAACCCCGGTCAGCCGCTATGAGCTTCTGGAACTGCTCGCCAGCCGCCGGTTCGAGAACCCCGGCTGGTTCGTCGATCTGCAAGCGATGAGCCAGGAGAACCTGCTGCGCGAGATGGTCATCCTGCAAGCGGTATCGCTGATGCTCGACTGGCGCCGTTACCGCCTCGACGAACGGCGCGGCGCTATCGACGCCACTGGGCTAGCGTTGGCCACTGAGCGCATGCGGCTTCTGCCCGGCCTCGCCAACCCGGCCGCTGGAGCGAACTGACCGCCATGGGCGCGCTCCGCTTCCTGTTCGCCCCGGAATTGACCCGCTCCCTCACGGATGCGGCGCGGTCTTCGGCCGGGTTGGTTCAGAGGATGCGGCCGTTTCGGCTCCCGGTGCCGGCCAATGCTCCACCGAAAGTGGCGCATGAGACAAGGAAAGGGGACCCGGAAGCCAACACGCAAAAGGCAAACAGGCTGTGGTTGACGAAGAAGCGTGCCCTTTCCTGTATCGGCCTTCTGGTCCTGCTCGCCGGTGCCGCATTTATCGGCATAGGTATCGCGGGCCTGTTGGCGGCCGAACCGGCAGCGGCACAGACCATCGACCGGGGCCTGTTTGCCGACGCCGACCGTGCGACACGGGACGTGCTGGCCTTCCTCGGCGATATCGGCGCGGGCCGTAGCTCCGTGCTCGGCGACATGCTGTTCGTCTTCAACGGCGGTGTGCTGGCGCTGGCGGGGTTCCTGCTGGTCTGGCACACGGTGGCTGGCACCCTCGATACCGCCCGCGAGGGCCTGTTCGGCTTCGGCGCCTGGGAGATCGTGCGCATCGTTGCCGCCGTCGCCCTGATGGCGCCGCTGCCGGGCGGCATGAACGGCGCCCAGCACGCCGTGATCGGCCTCGCCCACCTCGGCGGCGATTTCGCCAATGCGGTGTGGGAGCCGTTCTCGGAGGAGGCGCTCGGCGAAGGCGAACCCATCGCGCCCCGGCCCCGCGAGGCCGTCTGGCGCGCCGCCATCTCCCGAACACTGATCCTGGAGACCTGCCGGTATGCCGCCAATGGCAGTGCCGCCCGCGCAGGGGATGCACCGTATATAGAACTCCGAGAGTCCGACGAGGCCTACAAGAGCCCTGGCACCACCCGGGTCCGGCGCATCGGGGCGAGGATCCTGCATTACGACGGCGCCGGGCGCGGCATGCCGGGCAATCTGTGCGGCGCGATCCGCTTCGCCGGGCTCGCGGCCGAGGGCGCACGCGGCATCGCCGCCGAGGGCCATCGCGACGCGCTGGCCGGACTGCTGCCGGAAATCCGCGCCATCGCGGCCGATCTCGCCGCCCACTATGTGACCGGATCGCCTGCCTACGGCCGGCCCTTGCCCGATCTCGATGCGCTGCTTGAGGACCGGGACCTTGCCGAGCGTTATGCGGGCGTGCTCGATGCGGCGCTTGCGCGTGCCGCTTCCGAGGAACGCGCGGAGCTTGCCCGTGTGGTCGCTGAGGATGCCAAGGCGGCAAGCTGGATGTCGGCCGCGAGCTTCTTCAACACCATCGCCCACCGCACCGGCCTGTTCCAGGCCGCCGCCCACAACATTCCGGGCGTCAGCCTGCCGCCGCCGAGCCTGGGGCAATGGGCGCCCGCCGCCGATGCCGCTGTCAAGGGGCTGACGACTGCCTTGGTCCAGTCGCGCGGCTACCAGCCCATGCTGTTCTCCTCTGCCGCCGGGGGTGCCGCCGCGTTGCCCGCGCCGGGCGGTGGCGGCGCCATGGCGGCGGGTCTCATGGAATTCATCGACCTCGACAGCGTGATCGTCGCCGACAGCGGCAATCCCATTGCCGATCTCGCTTCCCTCGGCCACGGCCTGATGAACGCGGCGCTCGCTGCCATGACGGCATTGATGGGCGCGGCCGCCGGATCGGGGCTGCTCGAATCCGTGCCATTCGTCGGCAAGGGCCTCGACATGTTCGAATCCGTCTGGCAGGTCGCCGACGGCTTCGTCTCTACCGTGCTCGGGCTCCTGCTGATCGCCGGCGCGGTGCTTGCCTACCTGCTGCCGGCGCTACCCTTCATCCGCTTCCTGTTCGCCATTCTCGGCTGGATCGTCACCGTCGTCGTCGCGGTGCTGGCCGTCACCGTGTTTGCCGCCGCCCATGTGACGCGCGGCGACGGCAACCGGCTCGCGACACAGGCCACCCGCCTGGGCTGGCTGTTCCTGCCCGGGCTGATCCTGCGTCCGCCGCTGATGCTGTTCGGCCTGATCGTGGGGTATTTCGTGTTCCTGGCCGGGATCGGCCTCTTCAACGAGGTCTGGTTGCCGCAGATGCGCGACGCGGGCTCTTCCGGCGGGCTCGGCCCCATCGGCTTCCTCGCCATGCTCACCCTCTACGTGATGATCGCCTACGGCCTGATGAACGCCTCGTTCAAGCTCATCGACCTGCTGCCCTCGGCCGTCCTCGATTGGATCGGCGGGCGTGGCGGTACGGGCGACGAGGGCGGCGAGCGGGTCGGCGGCGCTGCCATCGGCGCCATCTCGCGGGTCGGCGGTTTGCGGATCGGCGCGGGGCCGCGGCGCGGCGGCGGCATTGCCGGGAGCGGGGGATGATTCACACCGAAAAACCCAGCAATACACATGGCAGGCGATGCCGGGGCGGAGGCTTCGACGAACGCTGTCCGGATCGGTCTGGAATAACGCCTGCAAACAACCAAGGAGCTTGAAACCAATGCGATTCGTACCCGTTTACATCTCTGTCCTGCTGCTCGCCGGCGGCGTGGGCTGGTCGGCGTTTCTGGTAAATAACCTCCGCCGCGCCGATGTCTGCATCGCCGTACTCGGCATCGTTCTTGCTCTTGTGCTGCTGGCCTACTTTGCCACCGGCCGCAAGGAGAAGGGCGCCTGGGTCCGCTTCGGGCTGTACGGGGCCGCAATGATGATCTGCGCCGCGTCGATCTGGATGGAGATCCTCCGGCCCGTGCTCGGGGTAACTTCCTTCAGGGGTTTCGCCGGATGGGTAACGCAGCTTGGCGGTTATGAGTTGGCATCGGTCGCCGTGGCGCCGGTGGGTTTCGCGATTACCTTCATGCTGTGGTTCGAAGTCCTGATCGACAGCATCAAACATCTCTCGGGCGATAACCGGCGGCAGCGTGCCGAGTCCGATCTCTACGGCAGGTCGAAGTTGCTCGGCAGAAGGTTTCTGCGCCGCCTCGCCAAACGCCGGGGCATCCTGCTCGGCCAGTGGGGCGCCGGCCGCAACGCCAAGTTGATCGGCTGGTCCCTGGAAGGCTCCGCCATCACCGTGGCGCCGCCCCGCGTCGGCAAGGGCGCCCTCATCGCCCTTAACCTGCTGTCGCCCGATTACCGGGGGTTTCAGGGCTCCACGGTCACCATAGACCCGCGCGGCGAGCTCTGGTGCATCGCTGCCCGGCGCAGGCGCGAACTGGGCCGCCGGGCATTGTTGATCGATCCCTTCGGGGTGGTGGCCCAGCACAAGGAGCAGTTCGAGGAAAAAACCCACCTGCCGAATGTCAGAAGCGCGTTCTACAACCCTCTCGACTTCATTCGCAAAGATGAAAGTGCTGCCGTGCGCGACATCAATGTCCTCTTGGACGCCCTGCTCACACCGCCGCGCCCGGGTTCGCACGAAAGCAGCCGCCATTTCTACGAATCCGCCCGCGCCATCGTCGCGGGCTATATGGCCTGGGTGCGTTTTCGCGAACCGAAACGGAAACGCACCCTCGCCACCCTTTATCAAATGCTATCGATGCTGCCGAAGCAGAGGGAGGCCTTTGCGAAACATGTCAGGTCCAAGAAGCCCTTTGCCGGCGGGCTCACCCATATCGCGGTCCAGCGGCAGGCTCAGGTCGGCAAGGAAGAGGGCGGGAGCAACTTCACCACCATCGCCAACCAGCTCGCCTTCCTGAATTACCCCGAACTGCTCGCTCACACCCAAGAGTCCAGTTTCGACCCCCTGATCCTGGCAGGCGGCAAGACCGACCTCTTCGTGGTCGCCCCGGAGGAGACCATCGAGCACGTCAAGGGCTGGCTTCGCCTGTGGGTCGCCATCCCCAACGCCGTCGCCGGTATCAAACCGCTTGAGCGCGATCTTCTTATCGTCATCGACGAGATGCCACGGCTTGGCTATCTCAAGCCGGTCATGGACGGCTACACCATGGCCGCCGGCAAGGGCGTCCACTTCTGGTGCTTCGCCCAGTCGATCTCGGCCCTCGATTCGACCTGGGGCAAGGAGCACCGCAAGACCCTCTTGCATCTGGCCGAACTGGTCCAGATCCTGGGCTTCCCGCGCACCGACGCCGAGGGCGCGGAGGAACTCTCCAAGGCCATCGGCACCGCCACCTTCGAGGCCCGGACCGAGAACCGTTCCGGCACCATCGCCGAGAACCGTATCGTCACTGCCAACACGCAATGGCAGGCCGGGGATTCCCGCGCCCTGGTGCGAGAACGGCTGATTACTCCCGACGAGCTCATGACCCTTGGCCCCGACCGCCAATACGTCATCGCCTCGCCCAAGGACATGCCGCGCGACGCGCTGCATCTCCATCACGCCCGCTACTGGCGGCGGGAGGACTCGCGCGATCTCGCCGATCCCAACCCGTTCGTCATCCGCAAGGACAGCGCCGCGGATTCCGGTGAACCAAGGGCGTGGCCACGATTCAAACTGGCGTTTGGAGAAAAAACATCATGACGGAACAACACGAGTTATTGGAAAACACCGCGAGGGGAGTGGACGAGGCGCCCGGGACGGCGGCGCCTGCGGACCAGCCGGGGTTCGATATTCCGCCAATCGAAGAGGATCGCGGCGAGCCGGATAAAACTGTCCCGGTGGAACGGAGCGTTGAAACGGCGCCCGAGGCCGGAGGTAGACAGGAAACCGATGCAGCCGTTGAAAATCCAACGCTCAAGGATGTGTTCGGTCTGGTGCAGCGTCTTTCTACGCAGAGGGCACAGGAGGAGAAGGATGACGGAGCCCGGTTGAACGCCGGTACCCGCAAACTCCTGGAGATCACGCGGAAACTGACGGCGCACGCCGATGAAACCCGATCACTCCTCAAGGGACTATCGGCTGCCGGTGCGCGGCAACAGGAAGCCCAGGCGGTGGCGGACCGCCTTGAGGAGGCAATCGTGGACTACACGGCGGATTTACGCCGCGCGGCCAGCCATGAACGGCGGCACCGCTGGACGTGGCCGGGGCTCGCGCTGGCCGTGGCCGTGCCGGCCTTCTTCCTGCTCGGCGTACTGGCCGAACAACAGTTCACGATCATCCCCCTCGACGATCCGACCGGAGGGTGGCGCGGCTATATCTGGGATAACTACGGCAACCAGGTAGCTGATTGTGCCAGGCAAGCGACGAAAACGAACCGGGTGGTGCAGTGCTCGTTCGACGTTCACAGGCATTGACGGCGAGACATTGCCGACGCAGCGAACAGTGCCGCCGGGCAACTGCCGCTTGCTGCGCCGTTACGTCCTCCCCTTCATTCGGCGACATGCGCTCCGCCGATATCGCCCGCGCCGACGTGCAGCGCTGGTTCGAGAGCCTTCGACTGATCACGCCGAGGCGGTCACACCGGGCTTACATAATGTCGAGCCGCAACGCGTTACCAAGATCAGGAGCACACAACAAGTGGATGCGGAGTAGATTATCCTGGGAACATATCAGTTCGACCATCAGTCTGGGCGCGCTTTGGAGTGATGAGAGGGAATTGTCAAGTTAACCGATTGTAGGCTGTTTTCGGCATTTCTCTGTGAGGCTAAGCCATTGAAATTGCGTAAAGCAGCCGTCGACAGTTTACCGAGATTTCAGAGTGAATCCGGTTAACTTGACAAAGTCGCTAGACGGGCAAGCGTTACCGAATGGGTATTCCCTCGAACACGCTTTTCCCCGTGCATTTTAGTTCGCCAATGTCGAGTTCATCATGAGCACACCGGAATCAACGAAACGCGCTCCAGCGTCTTCGGATTGGGGAGACGAACTGCTGGCGTCGCGGAAAGGCTCTGAAATCACCGTCACGGATGTCGACCCACGGGACTGGTCTTGCCGTCAGTTTCCCTTCGTTGCTATGGCAACTTTATGGGTTTCGGCGGTTTACGCCGTTTCACGCGGTTGGGCCATGGAACAACTGGTGTTTCTCGGTATAGGCATGCTGCTGCTGGGCGCACCCATGTGCTTAGCCGGCATATGTTCAGGCACAGTGCGTCAGCAGCGCAGAGCGTCGGCATTTTTTTGGCGGCAGGGATGGCTATACGACCTGTGGGTCGGGCGAACGCTGAGAATCCTGATGTGGACGATCTGGGGGCTGGGGATGTCGTTCCTCCTGCTGTTGCAGTTTCATGTCTACGAACTGGCGGGATGGCTGGTCCTGATCCTGATCATTCCGCTATTTTCAGTCTTCTCCGCCGCCATTCACCGCCGGCTGTTGAATGCAGGGATGCACGCGGACGTGGCGGTCACCCAGGCATTGGCGTGGTCGCGCTGGATTTGTCCTGCGTTATTTCTGGTGCTCTACGTGCTCGCGATGACGTGGTTGGGTGACCCGCCACAGCATGCGACGATCGATGCTGCCATTACCGCAAAAAAGGTCGCGGCAACCGATGAGTGGGGCGGGAACGCTCTGGTGGGTGAAGCACTGCACGGGCTTGCCTACTTCCACGGCCTTGAGGCCTTTGTGCTCGGCCATCTTCGTTCTATGGACGTACACTGGGGGTTGTGGCTGTTGGCCTTGTTCGGGATGGGCATCGGCAACTTCGCAATCCTCTACAACGCCTGTCTTGCGTTGTCCTTCTTCCGGATCCCGCGAGCCGGATTCATGCAAGCGAATCTTGTACCGCGATCAGCGGCGGCTGCATTCAAGGTCGCAGTGGTTACGACGATCCTGTCAGTCTTCATCTTTCCCCAGCTGCTCGCGCAACTGGAGCCGTGGGCGTCGGAGATTGCGAGCCATCGCAAGAAGGTGGAAAAAACGATTACGTCCGTGGTTGACGCGCTTCCGCCCGTTGAGCAGATAAACGGCGACGTCAATTGCAGCGGTGACAGCCAAATCGACGCGGACGAGCATCGCTGTCTTTACCGGCAGGGGACCGTTGAACAAATCGAAAATGCGCGTGCCGAAGCCGCCTCGTCAGTTGGTGCGGCTGCCGATCAGCTTCGGGGCGAAGTAGATGCTGCGTTTGCGCGACTCGAAAATGACGCGGTTAACGAATATCTCGACTGGTATTACAGCCTGACCGGCGAGTATGGCCGAATTTTGATGCTGCTAACCGGAGGAACAAGTCGCCTGGAAGGGTATCTGACTGAGAAGGCCGGCGAAACGTTCGGGCGGGACCAGTGGTTCGCAGGCGTCAATACTGGCATCGAACGCGTGTTCGCCGCCGATGAAAACGCAAGGACGGCGTACGAGCAGGCGGTGCGCGACATACTCGATCGGAACCGAATAGACCCACAACACGCCGCGGTCGAAGTCGTATTGACTAAGTCGCTTGAGGACATCCTCCAGCCATCCTTCTATCAGGATTTCATTCCCGCCGCGCACAGATTCGGAGTAGCGGGCGCTGCCGGTTCGGCAGCCGGCGCTGGCGTCGGGGGTATCATCGCTCAGAAAGTCACAGCGAAATTGCTCGTAAAGTCCGTCATCAAGTTAGCAGCCAAGGCGCCGGTCAAAGCGCTGGCCAGCAAGGTTGGAGCTGGCGCATTGGCTGGCGCGGCCGCTGGAACAGTTGTACCCGTTGCGGGAACAGCTGCCGGCGCATTCATCGGCATCCTCGTCGGTATCGCTGGGGGTGTCGCGATCGACGTTGCGTTGCTGGAGCTTGAGGAAACGTTGAGCCGGGAGGACTTCAAACGCGAGATTATCGCCGCTATCCGCGAAGCACGCCGGGAATTCAAGACCCAGTATCTTGGTACGCCCGGTAATTCGAGCCCAACAACCCCTGAGTGAGATCAATTCGTTTGACTATCCCGACTTTCGCAATTCGCATACGAGATTCCTTACAGGTCTTAGATCGTGTCGATTACTCGATTTGCGACAAGCGTCAAAGGCCAGAACCTGCGCCACTCCATGGTCAAGCGGTTCGAGTTACGGCACGTTGGCATGCGGCGACGTGTTGAAGTAACTGACGGCTTAAGTGCAAGGATGCAAAGAGTTCGGGCCACGTCAATGGCGCGCGATTTCGTCGCCCAGCTTACAGCTCAGCACGCCCTCTGACCGGCGCGCGGTGCTTCGGAGACGCAGGTAAGTGCCGGTTGTCTTGACAACTACATGGATACTGAAAAGCGAACCAAGATCCCGGTCGGCGTTGCCGACGGGCCGTGGAAATTCGTCAGCTTGCGATAGACGATGCAGCCCGTGCCGCCTCCCGCGCTTACGCCTCGCCGGGAACGATCAGCGCGCCAGACGCGGCTTGGCCGTTGTACTCGCCGCTGGCTACCCGCGTCAGCCTGACAGATCAGAAGACTGCCGCACTGCCCGAAAGAAATATGGTTGCTTGCCTGCGGACTCCGGGCCAGTAATGGCGCTCGACGAATAGCGACGATTGTCGGCTCGCATGCGAACCGTCCGGGAGATGGATAGATGGTCCAGATACTTTCGGTTCCCGAAGGGCGACGCTTGCGGCGGATAGCGGTCTTGGTGAGAACCGTCGCCGGTCTCGCCGTTGGGGCCCTGATGGCGGCGGCGTTCGCACTGCCGGCGGCTGCGCATCCCCGCGACGACGGCACGAGCCGGATCGCCGTCGTCTCGGCCTTCCTGCCGGAAATGTCGATCCTGAAGGCGGGCCTCCAGGACAGTGCCGTGTATTCCGTGAACGGCGTCGAGTTCGTCACCGGCCGGCTCGAGGGCCGCGATGTCGTGCTGTTCCTGAGCGGTATCAGCGTGGTGAATGCAGCGATGACGGTGCAGCCCGCGCTCGACCGTTTCCATGTCCAAAGCATCGTCTTTTCCGGCATTGCGGGCGGGGTGGACCCCGGTCTCAGGATCGACGATGTCGTGATCGCCGACCGCTGGGGCCAATACCTGGAGATGCTGTTCGCGCAAAAGGCCGGAGACGGCTGGGAGAAGCCGCCGTTCTTCGAATACCCGTTTGCGAATTTCGGCATGATGTTCCCGCGGTCGGTGATCGTCAGCCGAGCCGGCTCGGCCGGGCCCGAAACACGCTTCTGGTTTCCGGTGGACGAAACGCTCCTCGCCCAAGCGCGGTAGGCGGCCGCCACGGTCTCGCTTGACCGCTGCACTGCCGAAAACCGGTGCCTGCGGCATGCCCCCCGGGTCGCGGTCGGCGGCTCTGGCGTATCGGGCGGGGCCTTCATCGACAATGCGGCGTTTCGCGACTACGCCTTCGAGACCTTCGGCGCACAGGTGCTCGATATGGAAAGCGCCGCCGTGGCGCATGTCGCTTTCGCAAACGGTGTTCCGTTCATCGCGGTCAGGAGCCTTTCGGACCTCGCCGGAGGAAGCGGGCAGGCCAACCAGCTCGAAGTCTTCCTCCGCCTGGCGGCGGGCAACGCGGCCCGAATGGTCAAGGCCCTGATCCGGGAGATGGCCCACTAGCAGGATGCTGAAAAAGTCCTCGCCTTTGGAGTCGGTGAGTGATTCTTTCGGTTTGTGGACCGAAGGAGGAACGGATGCGAGGTTCAGACGAGTCTAGGGGCAGCTTGTTCAGCTACGTTGATCTCGAGGGCAGGGTTGCGGGGGACCACGCTCACGAGCGTGCACCCCTCCCTATGCGCGGCTTGCGCTGAGCGAGCGGCTCTCGGTGTGGGGGATTCTGGGCTACGGCACGGGCGAGCTGGAGGTGGACGCGACCGGGCGCTGGACGACCGGCACATCGATGAAAATGGCTGAGGCCGGCCCGCGCGGGGTGCTGGTGCCGAGGCTTTGTCAAGTTAACCCGATTTACTCCGAAAATTTCGATAAATTGTCGATGGCTGCCCTATGCAAATTCAATGGCTTAGCTTCATGGGGAAATGCCGAAAACAGCCTACAATCAGTTAACTTGGCAATGCTGTTGTTAGGCGTAGGCGCTTGACCCCCCAGACTCTCGGAACGTCAATGGGTTAGCATGCCTATCGGCGTTGAACACCCACGCCGAACAACATGGTCGGCCGGAAAGCGGTTCCGCTCGGCTGAATGGGAGCGATGCCAAACACCAAGCATTCATCTTTTTGCACTTGCCGAGGCGCGCCGGGATCTCTGGGACGCGAGGTTCTGGACCAAGAGCACCGAGCCCGAGAGTCTGCTTGCGGAGGAAACGGTTGTCGACAATCCGTTGACGGGCTGGCTGGACGATCTGATCTTCCGCCTCGTGGCGGAGGCTTATTGATACGGATTTCTGATCGAAGGCCGACCGAACCCCGTGCCCGTTTTGTGAGCCCGTCTCAATAGGACGGGAGGTAAGATGTTGTTCGATCTGAAACCCGCGTCAAGCTGAAAATACGGTGGGGTTCTGTGCCTGTCAGTCGAGCATTACCTGTTCGGTGATTGGCGGCATCCATGCCACGAGGTCACGGGAAAGGGCGCGGATGTGGCCAAACGGGTTGCAGTTACAGGCGGATGCTCCAGCTCCTGGATATTGAGCGGCCCTCGTGCTCCTCTTCGCTGGGCGAATCGTACTTTCCGGAGTGGCGCTCGACATAGTCGTCGAATTCCTTTTGCGCCGCCTCGCGCTCCTCTTGTGTGGCTGCATCGTCCACAGCCGACTGGAGCCGACGGAATTTGAGAGCCTCCAGTTCGGCCCGCTGCTCCCGCTCCTCGGACGTTTCCGGCTGGGCAAGCAGCTTTTCGGCCGCGATGGCTTCCTCGCTGATGGCCTCGTCGTCGCGGCGGATGGCGCGGCTCATGTTCAAGAGCGCCCATTTCATGCGTGTCTCGCCGATCAGGATGTGATCGAGATGGGGACCGTGGGTCTCCATGTCCGAGAGGATGGCCTCGCCCGCTGTCGTCAGGTGGTCGTTCTCCCGGCGCCAGTCAGGATAATCCGAAATCTCGGCCACTTTCATGTCGAGCTCTTCGGCCAGGCTTTCCATGGAGTCGTGTTCTTCTATGTGCCGGTCCACTTGGTCCAGGTAGTCCTCAATATGTTTGCGCGTCGAGAAATAACGCTGGTGATTCTCCAGAACCTGCATCATGGGCGCCCGTGTTACGGCTGGGACATCCGGGTTCTCTGCGAGGTCCCGGATGCGCGGGATCATGTCCGCATACCCCTTGGCATAGAACGTCATCATCCCAGCTTGCCGGGCACCTTCGATGAAGGCGTTCCAGTCCTGGCGCAATGCCATGTAGGGCGCATACCAGTACGGCTTCGCGGGTTCCACGTTCCTTGCGGGCACCGCCTCGCCGGCATGAACCTCGGTTGGCGCCGCAATCGTATTCCGCTCTTCCGTTTCGGCTCGTTCGGCCGCTTCAATGGCTCGGCCCCCAAGCGGCAGCACTCCGTGGCGCCTCTCGGGCTCGAGCCCCTGTTGTTCGGCCTCCCGCTTGATCCGATGCACATAGCGCATCGTGGCCGCGCGCCGGTGGCGTCGCGCCCGTGTATGGAGATCCTCGAAGGCGTCGAGGTCCTTGTGCCCGATGCCGCCGCGCTGGGCCAGAAGGGAGGCGAAGTCGTCCGGCCGGGCGTGGAAGGCCGCGGCCTGTTTCAGCAGCACGGCGTGCCGGTTGAGGGTTTCTCGAAATGCCCGGCCCAGCGCCACAGAGTCGCCCTCGGCTCGGGTGCGCTCGCGGAGTTCATCGTAAGCCGCCAGAACTCGCCTGCGGCCGTCTACGAACGAAGCTACCGTCTGGGCATGACGCCAGCCGAAGGCGGTGCGCCGAATATCCCGCGCGATACGGGCCAGCGTGTTGTCGTTCTCCGCCGCCCGTCCCTGGCCCGCCTCGGCCTGTGTTTCTCCGGCGGACCGACTTCTATCCTCCTTGACATTCTCCCGCCGGTTTTCCCATTTGCCCGCGGCCATGTAGTCGAGCGCGGCCTCCTTCGGTTGCGACCTCGACCAGCGTTCGGCCAGATACGCCCGGATCTCGGTGTCCGTCACCGCGATTTCCCGGTCGTTGTCCGCTCGCCTGTCGGCGATATCGAGAGCGAGCGGTGCCCGGTTAACGTAAATATCGAGCCCTTCGCGGTGGCGCGTCGCCGCGGGATAGATGGTTTCACGCGCGGGCCTTGCATCCGCCAACAGGAACGTCCGGTCCACGGTCAACCCCTGGGCGGAGGTAATAGTGAGGGCATAGCCATGATCGAGACGGACATTGCCGTACCAGTCGCGGATCTCGTCGTGGCGGAACGCGACGGACCGCCCATCCTCGGTGCGAGCCGATATCAGGACACTTGGTTCCGTACCAGCCTCCCCTCTTTGAACCTTGAAGTCGTCCACCGTGACCACGGTGCCGTTGAACAGCTGCTTCTCCCAGTGCGTGGCGCCGATACGCAGTTGGTCGCCGCGCGCGATCTCCAATGGAGAAGCCGCACGATCGTCTTCTGTACCCCTGCTTACCATCACCGTTACCCGTTCCGTATCGGGCTGATCACCATCCGGCAGGGCGGCGAAACGACGCTCCCGCATGAGATGCGAAAGAGCCCGCACCTCGGCCCGTGTGCGGGCCAGCACCACACTGGATTTGCCAGGGTTTGTCCTCTGGTAACTGTCCCAATCATCGACCAGACCCGTCAGCGTCTTTTCTTCGTCATACCCGATATGGAACCGCCTCCTTGTGTGATGGGCCGCGATGGCCGATGCCGCATCTCCATCGCGCAACGCTTCCGACGCGGAAACCTGCCACGGCGTGAACTGGGGTTTCTCAGTCATGGCCTCGTAATTGCCAAGCTTTTTGGCGCGTTCTTGCTCTCCCATAAGCCCTGCCCGGAACCGCGCTGCCTCCGGCGTCTCACCATGGACATGAACCAGGATATCCTCGATGTCCGCTTTCTGGCGCCGTATGCGGTCCACCCGCACGCTGCCAACGGCGTCGCGAATCAACCTCAACCCCGGTCCAGCTTCCACGGGTTGCTGTTGTTGCGTGTCGCCCGCGAAGACGATCTTCGCTCCATGGCGCTCGGAGAGCTGGAGAATGTGATGCGCCTGGCGGGTCGACAGCATCCCCGCCTCATCGACGATGATGGTGGTATCCTTGTTAATCTCGATCCCGCCCCGCGCGGCAAGGCGCAGCAGCTTGTCGACGCAGAACGGGCGCGCATCGACATCGTTGCCCAACGCCACTGCTGTCCGCCAGGCCACGGCGGTGGCGATGATGCTCTGTCCGTGTTCGCGATAGAGATCGGCGATGGGCCGCAACGTCGTGGTCTTGCCAGAACCTGCCGCTCCTTCGATGATGGCGACCCGGCCCCCGGAAGACGTGACCGTCCGTATTGCCGTGATCTGTTCTTCGCTCAGCGGATAACCCGCCTTTAGCAGCCCCACCACCTTTGCCTCGATGACCTGGGCGGACAGGGAATGTCCCTTACCGGCGGCCATGCCCTCCGCCATATCCCTGACTTCCATCTCCATCTGCAGGTTGTGACGGGTTGAATAGAGCCTGGTATGCGCCATGTCGGCCCGGCCCTCGGCCGAACGCGGAGGGCGGGTCAGTCGCACCACCTCTGGGCTCAGAAGAACACGCTCTATGCTTGTTGCTACCGCATCGCGGTTCAGGAGCCCGGCGGTGGCGTTGCCAACCCGCTCGACGATGTCCGGGAGGCGAAACACCGCCTCCTCGCGCGTGAGGCGTTCCGGCAGGTTTTCCAGGACTTCCGTCAGCGCCCGGATCTGCTGTTGCATAATGGCTTGCGCCTTGTCCAATATCGAGGCAATCAGTGCTTCCCGCTCGACATACCCCTCCGCTTCTCCGCGCCAGCGCGCATGGCGAATCTCCGGGTCGTTGTCCGGCGACTTGCCGACCCGCGTGATCTTGTTCGCCGCCGCCGCGCGCGGCGCGTTGCCTTCGACCGTAAAGCCCATCTCCCGGGCCGCTTCGATAATCGCCATCCGGCGCTTCGACCAGTGTCCGATCAAGTCCTCGGGCATGCCTGCGATGCGCGTAAACTCTCCATCCTTTCCATACTGTTCCATGCGGATACCGAGACGCTCTTGGAGGCTCCATGCCATGGCAGTGCGGTAGACTGCCCCCGCCGCTTTCATCCAGGTGTAGACCGGATGCTGATGCAGCGCTCGGTACTTGCCGTCGCGGTGTGTCCGGGCGGCATTGAAGATCACGCAGTGGGTATGAAGCTGCGGGTCGTTGTCCCGGCTGGTTCCATGCTGGAACATCGCGGCAGATATATCGGCGGACAGCACCTCGATATCGCCGTCCTGGGTACGGGTACGGGTATAGGCGCAATGGCGCAGCACAGTTTCTTCCAGCGCCACACGCGCCGCATCGTTATGAGCCTTCTCCATCTCCGATCGCAGCTCGGGATCGGCGACCGCCCACAAGGCGGAGACACTCTTGTCAGCGCTGAAGGTCATGTCCAAACCCGCAGAACGGCGTTCGCTGCCCGCATTTTGTGTCAGTTTTCCTCCGGTGTTCGGTGCGAAGCCGTTGTACAGCCGGTGGAAATCGCTGCTATCGACCTTGCCGTCGTCCGCGAGTCCGAACAGGCCCTTCGGATTGAACCAGACGCCGTCGGGTTCTTCTCCCGCCGTGTAGTACTCGTTGGGATGTCTGAAAGAGCGCTGGCTCTCCAGGTAATAGGCGGCCGAGGCGGCCTGGGCCAGAGTGGCTACCATGACGCCAGCCCGGTAACGAGGTTGCCGGATAGGGATACAACCTGGCCGGAACACAGCTGGAATTTGACTGTCGTAGCTCTCATGATTCCAGCTTTGGGAATTCCTGTATTTTACAGGGGCTTAACGTAACGGCCATGCGATCTCTGCAGGTCAGGTCAACACTCATTACATTCATCGACCCAAAGCACCAAGGGTGCAGAGGTGTGAGACGACTTAGATACTCTCTCATGTTTCGCGAGAGGATATAGACTGCATAATCGGAGATCAAGGGGAATTTGGCCCTGCCTTGGAACGTGGCGGCACACTTGAAATGGCCGTTCGAATGGCGGAATTGACCGGCTGTCGGACCAATGGCAGAATCCGGGCTTGATCGCGGATTCTGGAAACAGCGGGGAGATGGACGATGCCGGCGAAACGCTTCAACGAAGCGGATATCGACTTCGATGCAATAGACGGCGAGTTGGCGAAACTTGAGCCGCCGAAGCTGAGCCTGACTGATGTACTGGACCGTTTGCGGAAGCGGCTGGTCAAGCAACAGGCGAAGGGAGTGACGGTGGCTCAAATGCATGAGGTGTTGAAAACAGGCGGCATCGATATCACGGAGCGCAGTCTGCGGACGTTTCTGGACAAGGGCGTGTTGCCGGGAAGGAAGGTAGCTGAGGCTGCCAGGGCTATGGTGTCCGAAGAAGGCAAAGATCCGTTCTGAGACGAATGACGGCGCATATGGGTTCGTCGTGGCGGTTTTCGGGATGCGGATAATGAAGTTGCAATGGGGGATGGCCGGGCGCCAGCATGGCGCTTCAGCGCCCGCATACGGCGATAGCGCGAAGCGGCCGATCCGATAGGCGGCGATGCGTCGTTCGAAGAACGAGGAGCCGACAGCGAGCGTAAGCTCGCACAATTGGCGGTGGCGCGAAGCGCCCCGCCATGGGCCGTGACTTTATGCACACGGCATAAAAAAGGGGCCGACCTCCGCTGTGTGATGGCGGGGGCCGACCCTGAAGGGTGCGGTTATGCGGCGGCGAGAAGGACGGGGATTCCGATCTTGCGTGCCTTGTCGATCATGTTATTCGTGATGCCGGAGCCGGGGAAGGCGACGAGGCCTTTCGGCAGGAAGTTGAGCAGGACGTCGTTACGCCGGAAGGGCGCAGCCTTGCCGTCCCGGTCCCAGTTCGGCTTACAGACGACCTGATGGACGCCGTTCTTCTCCGCCCAGCTTGCCGCGATCTTCTCCGCGCCGGGTCCGCCGCCGTGCAGCAGGACCATATCGTCGTACTTGATCTTGATGCTGTCCAGCGAGCGCCAGATGGCGGTGACGTCGCCGAAGTCCTTGCCGCCGGTGAAGGCGACCAGGGTGCCCTCGGGCAGATGTGTTGAGGTCTCGCGGTTGTTGCGGGCGCGCAGATAGTCGCGGGCGTCGATGGCGGCCGAGGTGAGTTTGCCGGTCTGGCTGCTGTGCGATCCGTTGCGCGGGCGCCAGGTATCGCCGGTCTCGGTGCGATATCCTTCGGCGGCGAGGTCGCGCATGGCCTCGAAGGCGTCGCGGCGGTCGCCAAGGTTCTGGACCCGTCCGGTGAGGAGTTCCAGTTCGCGCGACTTGATCTCGGAGCCGTCCTGCTCTTGGCCGAGATCTTTCATCTCGGGCGCGATCTTGTCGATACCCCGGTCGAGGCGCTGGACCTGGGCGTGCAGTGCATTGACGAAGCCCCAGAGGAGGCTCTCGCGTTCGTCGGAGAGCTGCGTGCCGTCCGGTGCGACCACACCGGCCAGGATGTGGATTGCTTCCTCGATCCCGGCAAGCGCCTCTTCCTCGTTCCAGATCTCACGGTTGTCGAACTCGTCGGGACCAGGGGTCGCGCCGAACAGGGCGGCTTGTTCGCAAGCTATTGCGGTCTGTGACGTTTCGGTGCTGATGAACTCTTGCATGATTCTCTCCACTGCAATGTTGCTATCCTCCGAGGCGGGATGCCCCGTCGTGATGACTCTTTGGATCACGCGCTCGCAGCGGAGCCACGATGGCCGGAATGCCTGCGCTGGGGGGATGGGCGAGTGGTGCGGGCGCAGGGAGCGGAGCGAGCGAGCCACGGTCGCGTATTCCACCGGCGCTAGCCGCGCAGCGGCGTGGCATTACGAGCTATCGCCGCAACGGAGCGTAAGCGGAGTGGAGGACCCCGCAGGGGTTGGCACAGCGAGAACGTGTGGGACAATGAGCCATCATGACGGGCTAATTATTCTCCCACTCCCACGCCTCTCTTCCACCGTTTCCCCGGACTCGGTGCTTGCAATAAGGGGCTCGATTCGAGCCGCGAGGGTTTCTTCTCCGAAGGCAAAGAGATCGTCATTAAAATCGCAGTGTTCGGGAACGATCACGATTGAGGGAATGCTGCGTTCCACGCAACGGCGCTGAAGACGGTTTGCGGCGTGCCCGCCTTCCATGTCTTTATCGCGGGCGATGATCAACAGCGCGAGGTCTTGGGGCGGTTCGAAGGCGCCGAGACTGCCCGCCGATAGAGCCGCTGCGGCATGAATGCCGGGGACGGCGGTGACCAGCGATAGAACGGTTTCGATGCCCTCGCCGGCAAGCAGGGTCGCGCCGGAGGCAGACCCGCCGAAGCGCACGGCCCGGCCGTAGACGCGCCCAAGCGCTTTGCGAGGGCGGGCGAGGTTGGCTTTCTCGGGTAGCTTGGGATCGAGCCAGGTGCGTTGCACGCCCTCGATAGCGCCATCATCGCCGGTGACGGCGGCGACAAGTGCCGGGAGGCGGTGGATGCCGTCATCTGCACGATGGATGAGATCGAGATGAAACCGCAGGGCCGGGAAGCGACAATGGCCGATGGCGCGGGCGTGCAGATAGGCTTCCGCATGGGTGCCATCGATGGGCCGGCAACGCCGCCAAAGGCGGCGCGCTGCTTCTTCGCGGTCATAGCCGCCGGCGTGATTGCCGCCATTGTCGGGAGTGGACCGCGGTAATGAGAGGAACGCGAGGGCCTCCTCCATGGCGTGCCGCAGCGATGCTCCGCCGGAGTGCAGACGGATGAGATCGAGCAGATCGCCATGCTCGTTGGTCGCGGCGTCAGTCCATTTACCGGGTATGCCTGGAGGCGCCAGGCGCACGAAGAGCGAGCGCCCTTTGGCGCCGCTTGTGTCGCCGATGGTCCAGTATCTGCCCTGCCTGCGTCCGCGGGGAAGGTAGCGGCGGCATACATCTTCGGCCCGTGTGCTTAACGCGGCGGCGATTTCAGTGGCGTTCATGAGGTGCGATCCCTTAGGGGAGCGATGGCGTGAAACGGTTGCATGGGGAACCTCTCGTGCCTTTTGCGGGACGCCCCCTTCAGGCCCGCCGCGAACTCTTGACGGTGAGGGCCGCGAGAGCGGAGCGCGTAGCGCGGCCGCTCCGCGTGCAGGCTTTTAGAACGCTGTAGAGGCGGGCTCGAACGGGACTCCAAAAAAAGGGCCAGCCCCATGCCAACTTGGCGGGGACTGGCCCTGAGTTATGCGGGAGGGAGGAAGCCCGCTAGAACGGAATTTCGCTGTCAACCACCGTCGCGGCGGTTTCGGCGGAAGGCACGGTCTTGCCGTTCATCGCCGGCGCGCCGTTGCCGTTCGGCTTGTCTAAGAATTGGACTCTGCCGCCGGGGACCAGCAGGATCTCGGTCGAGAACCGGTCGCTGTCCTCGCCGTCCTTGCGCCACTTGCGGGTCTGGAGCTTGCCCGAGACGTAGACCAGGCGGCCCTTCTTCGCGTGCTTCTCCATCATCTCCACCAAGCCCTCCTGGAAGGTGACGATGCGGTGCCACTCGGTGCGGTCCACCTTGTCACCGGAATTTTTGTCGAGGAAGCTTTCATCGGTCGCGATCGAGACATTGGCGACACGGCCGCCGTTGGTGAGGTGGCTGATGGTGGCGTCGGCGCCGAGGCGTCCGATCAACTGGGCGTTATTCAGTCCGAACATGATCAATCTCCTATGATCCGGGTTATGACATCGGGTTAGCGAACGGGGTCAGGCCTCTCTCGACCCTTCCCCCTTCACACTTCTCTAAGCCCCCCTCTTCCTCTATTCAGCCGTCCGCGCCGGTGTAGGTTCGGGAGGCGAGAACTTCGCGGATCGCGTGGGCCGGCATTCCGACCGCGGCCAGCAGCGCGCCGGCATCGGGAAGAGGTGCGGCGAAGCCGGGATCGGCATCGCTTGTGCTGCCGGGATTGAAAAGGGTGTCGTTGGACTCGGTCGAGGCAGGTCTGGAATCGAACATCTGGCATCTCCGGTTGATAGGGTTGAGACACCGCCCGGAGGGAACTCTCTTTATCCCTTGGGCGCGTCGCCCTTCTCTTTGCCTTCCTCAAACTCTCTTGCACGTTGGTCGAGGCAGGCCGGAGAGTTTCCTGGCAATACGCGGCAGTATCCCCCACACGCGTAAGATGCCGAGGCCGTGAAGCGGTATCGGCCGGATGGCCGCGAATGCGTATTCGGTGCTTATTCGCCGATGACGATCATGGACGTCGATGCGCAGTCCGAGAGTACGCGTTCCAGGGCGGCGGCTTCGCGCCGATCCACGGTGAGGCGGTATTTGAGCCGAACCGCGACGATGCGGGCGGCAAACCAGCATTGGTTCATTGGCGGCAGCCATTGCGCTGCATCGAAGGCGCATTTGCCGGATTTGCCGCAACGGTTCATCTCAGGGCTGGCCAGGGTGAGATTGAGCAGGTCGGTGGCGAAGCGGCGCCGGGTTTCGGGATCGGCGGCGCATAAGCCGCTGTCATGGGCTTCGGAGACGGCAACGATGTGTTCGATATCGGTCTCGAAGGTGGTCCGGAATGATCGGCCGCTATACGGACCGTAGATCACACCGCCCTGGGCGCCGACGATCCGCGCTTCGATCGATTGCGGGTAGGGATAATCGGCGCGGTTGTAGGGCGCGCAGCGATGTTCGGGGGCTACGGCAAGACCGCGCCACGTGTCCGGGTCCTGCAAGGCCGCGGCGAGGAGCCCGGCGCGGTCCGCGAGGCCGGGTAATGCAAGCGCGGCAACAGCAATAACCATTGCCACCAGCCGCCCGTGGTTTCTACGAATTCGTTTCAACATCTTTATGCTTGCCTTTCCGTGACTGCCTGGCAATCCGTTCGGTCGGAGGAAGCTCTGCACTTTCCGGCGGAACAACAACGCAGGGATGTGGTTCGGGAAGCCGGGGCCGAGCCCCGATTGCCGGCCAGCCTGCCGGGATGCGCCGGATGCGGGTTCGACGGGGGTCAACGCGCCGCGTCGTTGGCGTCCATGATGGCGATGATGACGTCGTCGAGGCTGCCCCTCGCGCTCATCAGGGTGTTCTCGAGATGGAGAAGCCGGTGGCGGAGCCCGGCGCGGTCGTCGCGGGACGGGTTGCCGGACAGACACATGATGGCGTTCCGCAGCCCGGTGAAGCGTTCCGCCAGATCCTTCATGTGGGCAGCGGCTTCGCGTGCGCCGGTCCGGGCTTCCGGCAGGAACCCGCCGGGATCGGGCCGGGCGCCGGGCATGGTTTCGAACTCGCCGGTCGTGGAGCGTGGTGCGAGGGTGTCGAACATCGGGTTCCTCCGTGGATTGCATGACAGAATGGCGGCGATGCCGGGAGAATTGGCTCCCGTGCACCGCCCGGATCACCCCTGCCGCGCTGCCCTCGGCCTCTACATCTTGTTGGGTTCAATGGGTGGCTTCATCGCGGGCGGCGGACATGGACCGGCCGGCGATGGTGGACCAGGCATCCCGGTCGAGTCCGAGCTTGGCGTTCAGGCGATCACAAATCCGCTCCGCATCGTCGAGTGTGAGTCCCACCAACGCCGTGGGGACGTAGCCCGGGATATCGGCGAAAACGATTCGTATCTGTTGCGGCATGTTGTCAAAGTCATAAGCGGGACAAAACGCGTAGACGGGATCGTCGGGCAGCGTATGGGATGTCATGGCGATATCCTCCATATGGCGGGTTGGACCGTTCGTGCCCGCGGGCGGCGCAAAGGCGCAAATTCCCGGAAGCGCGCGTAGCGGGTGGAGCCAAGCGTTCGGACGCCCCCGCACCGGAAACAGGGCGGGAGCGTGCGGATTTACACCGGGTTGGTATTGGCGAGCGGCCAGCGTCCAAGGATGCGGTCGAGGTCGATGTATTCGGGCACGAACACACGGGTCCGCCATGAGACGATCTCGGTGGTGCAACCCATACGCTTGAGCGCCGCAAGATCGTTGTCGGCCGGCCCCTCGATCTCCACGCGCTCGGCGCCCATCAGGCGCCGCCTTGCGAGGCGCCAGCCATTGGCGAGATCGAAGGACGCGCCGCGGGTCAGGATCGCCTCGTGCATCTCGGCCGAACTCATGACCGGTCCCCCGGCCAGCCCGAAGGCGTCCCGGAAGGCGTGCGCCTGCTCGGGCGTCAGAACCCGGCCGAGCAGGCTTTCCCCGGCGTCGGTCGCAAGCCGGCGCACCCGCATGTTCTCGCCCGGCAGCCGGTCCCATATGGGGAGCAGCAGGCCGGTGACCAGCCACAGGCGGGATTCGGTGTGGCTGGGCAGCCCTTCGATCTCCGCATCCCACAAGGCGCGCCAGCTATCCCCGTGCGCATCCTCCCAGTTCGAGGCGGCAAGCTCGGCCGCGGCCATGGGCTCGCGGGCGGCGGGACGGACCAGGCGGATCCGGGCCTCGACCCCGCCGTCCTCGAACATCCGCGACGGCGCGGGCAGAACAACGGCGGCGCGCTTCGAGCGGGAGTTGATGACGGGCCGCCCGTCGCGCAGGGCAAGCGCATCTTCGGCCGCCAGCGGCACGAGCCGGTCGCGGCGGGCGATCTCGACAAGCTCGGTGGCGGCGCCCGAGGCTTCATGAACGTGAACCGCCTCGCGTGAGGCGATGCAGAGCGAGTCGGCCCGGATGGTCTCGACGCCCTGCTCGTGGGTCCCGGCCTCGATGGCCTGTTCGATGTTGGCCTCGATGCGGGTTTCCAGCTCGGCGAACAGTTCGTTCTGCTCGGCGATAGGCAGGGCCAGCAGGCGGTTGAGGAACCGGGGCATCGGCGGCAGGTCTTCCTTGAGAGAGCCCTCCCAGATGAGCTTCAACCCGGTGGCGTCCTCGAAGCGGTCCATGGACCAGCCCGCTATGTTGCCGCGCCACAGCGCGATGTAGAACTGGCGCAGCGCCACCTTGGCGTAGGGGCTCTCCAGATTGTCGCTGGCCCGGAACAGGGTGGCGTCGCCGCCGCCCATGGCGGTCTGGCTGTCCCGCTGTCCCCGGGTGATGGCGCCGAGGCTGTCGAGACGCCGGGCAATGGTGGCAATGAAGCGGCGCTCGCCCTTCACGTCCGTGGTCACGGGGCGGAACAGAGGGGCCGAGGCCTGGTGCGTTCGATGGGTGCGGCCCAGGCCCTGGATCGCCTGGTCGGCCCGCCAGCCCGGCTCCAGCAGGTAATGGATACGCCGCGCAGTGTTGCCGCAACCAAGATCGGCGTGATAGCTGCGCCCGGTGCCGCCGGCCATGGAGAAGACGAGGATGCGTTTATCGCTCGCCATGAAGGCGGCGGTCTCGGCGAGGTTGGCCGACGCCGGACGGTTGCGCAGCGCCAGGCGCTCGCCGGATGAATCGGCGATGCGCAAGACCCGGCGGGAGCGTCCGGTGACCTCGGCGACGGCCTCGCCGCCGAAGCGGTGCAGAATCTGGTCGAGCGCCGCCTGCACCGGCGGCAATGCCGCGAGCTTCTCGATCAACGCGTCTCGCGCAGCGACTGCTTCCTGGCACAGGACCGGGTTGCCCTCGGCGTCGGTCACGGGCCGCGACATGAGATTGCCCTCGTCGTCGGTGAAGGGTTCCTGCAATTGCACCGGGAAGGCGTGCGCCAGATATTCCAGGCACGCCTCCCTCGGCGTCAGGTCGACGGAGATGTCGTCCCATTCCGAGACGGGGATATCGGCGATACGCCGGTCCAGCAAAGCCTCGCCGGTGGAGACCAGCTGGATGACGCAGGCATGACCGGACTCGAGATCGGCCTCCACGGACCGAATCAGCGAGGGGCATTTCATGGCGGTCAGGAGATGGCCGAAGAAACGCTGCTTCGCGCCCTCGAAGGCCGACAGCGCGGCGGACTTGGCGTTCTTGTTCAGGGTGGCATCGCCCTCCATGATGCCGGTGGCTTTCAAGGCGTCTTCTATATTGCGGTGAATCACCTTGAAGGCGCCGGCATAGGCGTCGTAGATGCGCCGCTGTTCGGGTGTCAGGGGATGTTCGAGCAGCTCGACCTCGACCCCGTCATAGCTGAGCGCGCGCGCCTGGTAGAGGCCGAGCGCCTTCAGATCGCGGGCCACCACCTCCATCGCCGCGACCCCGCCGGCCTCCATGGCGGTGACGAAATCGGTGCGTTGCTCGAAGGGCGTCTCGCCACCCGTATCCGCGCCGCCCCACAGGCCAAGGCGCCGCGCATAGGCAAGACCGGGCACGGTGGTAGCGCCGGTGGCGGAGACATAGAGGATACGGGCATCGGGCAGGGCGTTCTGCAAACGCAATCCGGCGCGGCCCTGTTGCGAGGGCGCCGTATCGCCCCGCGACCCCTTGGACCCGGCGGCGTTGGCCATGGCATGGGCCTCGTCGAAGACGATGACGCCGCCATAGGCATGGCGGGAGTCTTCATTCATCCCGTCCGCGAGCCAGCCGACGATCTGTTCGAGGCGGGAGCGTTTTCCCTGGCGGGCAGGCGAGCGCAAGGTTGCATAGGTGGCGAACAGGATCCCGGCCTGTTGCGGAATATCGGCCCCCTGGCGGAACTTGCCCAACGGGATGATGTCGGCCTCGCTGCCGCCGATCGCGGCCCAGTCGCGGCGGGCGTCCTCCAGCAGCTTGTCGGAGGCGGACAGCCACAGCGCCCGGCGGCGGCCGCGCAGCCAGTGGTCGAGAATGATGGCCGCAACCTGGCGGCCCTTGCCGCAGCCGGTGCCGTCGCCCAGCATCCAGCCGCGCCGGAAACGCACCGGCGCGGACAGCGCTTCACCATCGCCGGTGGCATCGGTGGCGGGTTCAAGACCGGCGCTTACGGCTTCGCCCTTATCTGATTTATTGGCGGTCTCCGGGACGCTATTGCCGTCATCGCCGTTGTCATCTTCATTGTCGGCGACACGCGCCACGGTCTCCCAACTCTCGCCGATGCGATAGAGCGCGGAAAGATGACGATCATGGGCCTGACCGGCGAGGATGACGCTTTCGAGCTGGGCGTCGGACAGAAGTTCGTCCGTCACGACACGCACGGGCAGCATCGGGCGGTAGGCCGGCACAGGATGGGGCACCGCCGCCATGGCGGCGGATTGCACCAGCGGCGTCGGATGTTCGCATGCGCCGGGAATGCGCGCGGTCCGGGGATGCCAGGGCTCGTAGACCCCGGCATGGGCGGCCTCCGGTTCGGTCGCCTTGCCTTCAGGGTTGGCGGGTGAAGTTTCGTAGTCGAGTTCGGCCACCGGCCCCCAATCGCGGACTTGCGGGTCTGCGGGTCTGGTGTTGGGCGCGGTGGCCGCTGCCCGCTTACGCGGGGCCGGCCGTGCGGCGGCATGGCCGAACAGATCGCCGGCCGGAACAAGGGCAGCGGCTATTGGCACGGCCGCCTGCCGCTGCGGCACATTGGCGGCGATAGCTGCAAGCAACCCGGCGGCGGTGGGGACGGATTCCCGCGCGTTGATCGGAACGCCGGATGCGTTCGTGCGATCGATTACGGTTAGCCGGGTATCGAAGGTCGTGCCGCGCCGTGCGTAGGCGCGCCCGTCGATGGCGATGGAAAAGACGGTGCGCGGCGGCGGATCGAGGCGCTCGAAGGCGCGGCTCCAGGCGGCATCGCCCGGGATGCAGCCGGCCGACGTGATCGCCACCAGCCGCCCGCCCGCCGGGAGCATGGAAAAGGCGGAACGGAGGTGGCACAAATCCGCGTCATGACGGGTGCGCTGGACCCCAGGGCTCGCCGAAAACGGCGGGTTCATCAACACCACGGTGGGACGCAGGCCCGGCAGATAGTCGGCGATGGCCTCGGCGTTGTGACGGGTCACCGGTGCGTGCGCGAACAGGCCTGAGAGCAACCGGGCGCGGACGACGGCAATCTCGTTCAGGTGCAGGGGATTCCCCGATCGTGCGCCGCCGGTGTGCTTGCCGAGCGCGCATTCGGCCATGACGGCGAGCATGCCGGTGCCGGCCGAGGGCTCCAGCACGATGTCGCCGGGCCGGATGGCGGCGGCTTGCAGCGCGGCGTAGGCGAGCGGCAAGGGGGTGGAGAACTGTTGCAGGGCAAGCTGTTCTTCCGACCGCCTTGTCTGGGACGGCTCCAGCGCCGCCAGGGTCTCCAGCATGGCGAGCATGGCGGCGGCGGATCCGGGTCCGGCGCCGGCCTCGCGGCGCATGAGGCGGCCGTAACGCTGGATGAACAGCACCATTGCGGCCTCGGCCGCTTCGTAGGCGTCCTTCCAGACCCAGGCTCCTTGCGTGTCATTGGCGCCGAAGGCCGCGCTCATGGCTTCGCGCAGGGTCTTTGCATCGAGCGCGCGGCCCGCCTCCAGGCTGGGAAGCAGAGCGGTTGCGGCGGCCAGCAACGCGGCAGGCTTGGAGCGAACGCCTGTGGTATCGGCAATCGCTGGGGATGGTTGAAGCTGCTGGATGGCAGGCGGACGCGCGGGGGCGTTCGCCGCCGGTTGGGCGTCGAGCATGAATAATCTCCCAATTGGAAAGAGCGGGCCGGAATCGGAGCCCCGGGGCCTTACGGCTCCGGCGAAGGGCCGGGTGGCGCCGGAAGCCGGTGTCCTCGCTCTCCCGGCCCCGGTTCACCCGGCCTCAGCGCAACCCGTCTCCTTGCGGGCGGGAGCACGGATATGGAGGATTACGCGGGCGCGGCCCGCGGTATCAGGCCGGTCCGATGTCGATGCGCTCGCCCCAGGGCTCGCGGTATCGATCGCCGTGTGGGGATCCCCAGACGCACCAGGCCACAGGATATAGGGGCGCCGCCTCGGGGTAGCTGTCGCATTCCATGTCGGTCAGGTAGAGGCAGCAGCCTGGACGCACCCCTTGCTCATGGAGCCACGCGAAGCCGGGCCGGAAATCGGTCCCGCCGCGCCCCTTGATCGAGATGCTGTTGGGCAGATCCCCGGCGGAATACTCGGCCGCGTCCTGCAGCACCGCGTCGACCTGAAGGACGAAGATGCTGTCCGGTTGCAGTTCGGCGGCGATCTCGCGGACCTCGGCCCAGAACAGGGCCAGCGTTTCGCCCGGCAGCGAGCCGGAGGTGTCGATGATGATGGCGATGGTATCGATGCCCTCCGCGTGCATCGAGGGCAGATAGAGGCCGCTGTCGATGAAACGCCGGTTGGGAACGCTCCAGCTATAATCGCGGCGCGCGGCATCGGTCATGTAGCGGCGCAAGAGCGACCGCCAGTCGAGGATGCTCCGGTGCGCGTGGCGGATCGTCTCTTCGACGGCGCCCGGCGCATTGCCTTGCGCCCGGGCGAGGCTCGCGGCCTGGTGCATGGCCTCGTCCCAAGCCTGCTCCTCGGCGGGCGTGTCCACCGGCGACTCGCCGGACTGGCCGGTGTCGTCGCGGCGCTCGTCCGCGTCCATGACCTCGCCGGTGCCGCAAGGGTCGTGGCTGGCGGGCATCTGCCCGGACGGTTTCGAACCCGGGTTACCATTATTTGCACCCGATTCGTCCTGCTCTTGCGGACTGCCGTCATCGGTTGGATCGGATGGGTCGTTGTCGCCGGATTGAAGGCCCCCGCCGCCATCCTGGTCCCCGGATGAAGAAGCGTCGTCCGGCTCCAGCGCGTCGTCCTGAGGTTCGGGAAGCCGGTCGTAGGCCTGCTCGGCGCTGATGCCATCCCAGGCTTCAGCCTCTGGCGGCAGTACGAAGCCCGCGTCCCGCAGCAGGCCGTGGGTGACCAGCTGCGAGGCCCGTTGCCAGCGCTCCGGGTCGCGGCCGCCCCGCCGGGTGTGATGCTTCAACGCACAGGCCAGGACCACGCGCGCAAGCGCGGTCTTGATCCGGTCGGCGTCGGTGTCCGCCACCCATTGGGGCGCATAGCGGATATCCTTGCCGTCGCTGGCCAGGGTCTCGCGGGTTGCGTCGGCGCGGATCGGAAGGCGCAATGCCAGGCTGCCGAAGAAGGGCTGGTCGCGCAGCAGCGCGGTCACGCAGTCGCTGACGCGCCGGGCGGATTCCGAGCGGGCATGGGCGGCCATCAGGCTGCCTCCCTGTTCTCGGCGGCGGGCGCGAAGTAGCCCGCGAATTGCGCCGTGAGCGCATCGGCGTCGCGCTTGACCTGACGGCGGAGGTTGGGATCGAAGCGGCCAGACGGGCGCAGGGCGTCGGGCTCGACACCGGCGAACTTGTCTTTCACCTCGCGGCACAGCATGGCCAGGTCGTCGTCGGCGAAGATGTTGAGCCGGGGGACCACGTCCACCAGCTCCCTGATGTTCTCGATCAGGCTGTCGCGGAACACCAGCGGCTTGCCGTTCTCGTCCTCGCGCAAGCGTTCGCCGACACGCTCGACCGCCTCGCCCAGGCGCCGGTAGAGATCGCGCTGGGCATCGTTGAGACGGGTCCGGACCTGTTGCTCGATATCCCGCCTGACGCGCTCGGTCTCGCCCTGGGCCAGATCGGCCATGAAGTGGCGCGCGTCGGGGACCGGGACAATGCGGTAGCGAATGGCGAACTTGCCCTGAAGCGCCTCTGTGGCGGGATAATCTTCCAGGCGGAACAGCCGGCCGAGGTCGAGGCGGGCCTGGTCCACGTAATCGTCGTAGTCCTCGATGAAGCGGGCGCGCTCGCGCACCACGCGCTCGACCAGCGTGTCCAATGCCGTGGTGTAGCGGTCGTAGTTGGCGACGGTGAGAAGGCGCCCGCCCTGGTCGTCCCAGGGCAGGGTGTTGGCGTAGTGACTGGTCCTCGCATTGCTCATGGTCGCGGCCAGCGCGGCGAAGGCCTGCTTGGGCAGGAGGCGTTTGTTGTAGCGCCCGGCATTGGTGTCGGCGTCGTGATGGATGGCGACCTGTTGGCTGGCCTGGCGGTCGTAGAGCCTGCCGGACCAGGAGTTGATCCGCAGGCTGACGAGCATGGCGTCATGGGTGAGATTCATGGGGTTGGTCTCCTGATGCGGGGTCAGCGGGTTTTGGTGGCGGCCCACTGGATGAAAGCCTGGGTGTGCTGGAGCGCGGGCTCGCGGCGGATGCAGGAGCCGACGAGGAACTCGCCGACCTCGCGCCGGAGCCTTGTCGCATAGGTGACGATGGCGCCGAGATTGATGTCGTCGGCCATCCTGTAGAGCGAACCGCACAGCGCGATCAGCGCGCTGGCGTTGCCGGGGATCACGGCGCCCTCGGGATCGTCGATGACGGTGCGGGGATGGGGCAGCTCGTGCCAGACTTGCAAGAAGGCCGAGAACTCGACCGCCGCGGCCTCGCCGACGGTGCCCCGGAACAGGGCCCGCTCGGCGACGGGATCGAGGCCGTTGCGGCGGTGCACGATGTTCGAGACCATCTCCCATGTCCTCGGACACGGGAAAGCTTTCTCCGTCGATTGGGGGTTGAAGGCATGCAACAGCTCGGGTCGCATCGACACGAAGAAAAGGACCTCCGGAGCGATTCCATTCGCTGCACCCCAGGCGCACCAGTCCGCCGCATCGACCCGGATCTCCAGATGGACGAAGCGCGATGCCAGCGGTGTGGGCATGCGGTGGACAACACCGCGGTCGCCCTCGCGGTTGCCGCAGGCGATCAACGCGGCGCCTTCGGGGAGTTCGTACTCGCCGCATTTGCGGTCAAGCACGAGCTGGTACAGGGCCGCCTGCACCATCGGCACGGCCGAGGGCAGTTCCTCCAGGTTGATCAACCAGCTTCCGTCCGCGTCCGACGGCGGCAGGAAGGCCGGCGGCGCCCAGCGGGTGCGGTCGGCGCCGTCGCGCCACGGGATGCCGCGCAGATCGACCGGGTCCAACAGCAGGGCGCGGACATCGACATACTCACGGCCGGCTTGCGCCGCGACCTGTTGGGCGATCTGACTCTTGGCGCACCCTGGAGCTCCCCAGACCACCACCGGTTGACGGGCTTCGACCAGCAGCGCCAGTGTGCTGGCGAGTTCGCTCGGGCGCAGCGAGTAGTCGGCGGAGATGGTATCGGGGTCGGTCATGGCATGCTCCAGGCTGGCAGGTGGGATGGATGAGTTGCGGCGCGGACGGCCCCACGGACGGCCCGCCCCTTTGCCCAGCCCCTGGCTTCGACACCGGCTCTCGCCGGCCTGTGGCCGGCACGTGTCCGGGCAGGGTTCGTGGAGCGCGGCCGGGAAGCGGTGGCGGTGACGCCGTTCAGGGTTGGCGGCGGTGAAACGCTGTTTTGCCGCTTACGGTTTCCGTCCCTCAGGCCGGTTCGCCGGCTTTGCCGAAGCTGCTGGGTCTGCAGGCTCGCCGGCGAGAATGCGGGCAGCGGCTTCGAGTTCGGGTCCCGATTCGACGATATGCCCCGCGGCGCGCGCGGCTTCTGCGTAAATGGATAGGGAAAAGGCTGCGGTAAAGTGAATATCGCGCTCTATGCCGAGCCCGAAGGGTCCCCGGTATTCGGTCAA
Source organism: Alphaproteobacteria bacterium (assembly GCA_965261735.1). GTDB lineage: Bacteria > Pseudomonadota > Alphaproteobacteria > SHVV01 > SHVV01. The sequence continues at coordinate 261,799 of OZ253470.1, read as the reverse complement.
TTCAAGTAAACCGATTGACCCTAATTCGGGTGTGCCGAAGCCCAAATCAGCCAGGCCGAATCCACATTCGTCAGGGTATTCGGGATCGAGTTCCGACAGCAGCCAGGTGCCGGTCCCGCCAGCATTGAACCACTTGACCACGGGCTTGTGGTCGGCCCCCCTTCGGGTCCCATTTGCAAGCAGCTTGGTGCGCTGTGCTTCGGTGAGCAGTTTCATGGAATGGTCCTCTCGAATGTCGGTCATCGGGATGCGCCCGCGGCCCGGGCGTCCGCGCCGGGCCGGAAACCGGTCCCGGCCCGGGGTGGCGCAAGGCAGGCGGTTTGCGATGGACGAATGCCGCCGGCGACCAGCCGGCCGGCGGCGGTCCGGGGTCGCCGGGATCCAGAATGAGCACGCGTGCACGGCCGCCGCTGACGGCCACATCCGGAGCGCCATCGGTTCTGCGGCGAACGGTGACCAGAGGCTTGTTGTCCGGCGGTGCCGGCGGATCGGTGACTTCCGTCGTGACCGTGCCGGCGTGTTCGACGAAACGAATACGGACGGTGCCGCCCGCGACCTCGATGCCTCCGGGCGGGCGGAGGCCGGTCAGTGTGACTACTGGCGGCTCGCCGTTCTGGGTGAAACGATCCGGAATGGCGATCGCGGTATCGCCGCAGGGGTCTGCGGCCTCACCTTCGGCCAGGGCCTCGACGAATGTTTGACTGGCCTGGTCCACGGACTTCCAGTGGGGGTCGTCGCCGGATTGCTCGATGGCCTTTTCCAGCGCCTCGTCGAGGCTATCGGCTTCGACCGTTACAGTGTTGTGGTAGTGGGATGCGTAGCAGCAACACACCGTGTAGTGGGTCATTGCGCCGCCTCCCCGGTTTCGGAAGCGGTTGCGGCTTCGGTGCACACGGGTCCGATATCGACGCTGACCTTGCCGCCGCACACCACGATGGTGACCGTGCGGCCGTGCGGCATGAGCCAGAAGATTTCCCGCCATACCGCATCGGCGATGGTGCGCTGGCGGGCTTCCTCGACCGAGCACATGAGCCTGAGCGACATATGCAGGGCGTCTTCCTCGAAGCGGGTGAGTTGTGTTTCCCAAGAGTCCGCATCCGCGTCGTCGCTGGGGCTGAAGTATGCGGCGCGCAACAGTCGGGCGAGTTCCTCGGGCGCGATATCGCTGTCCGCCGTCACCAGGGGCAGCGCGTCATGAACCGACGACCAGGCCTCGCCCGCGAAGGCGAGATCGGCGGGGACGGCGATGGTGTCGCATTTGCGGAAGCAATGGCGCCGGGACTTGGGCGGATACAGAACGTTCAGGTGCATCACGATGATCTCGGGCCGTTCCGGCTCGCCGCCGTTCTCCCGGTTGGTGAAGTAATCCAGTGAACGAACGGCGCCATCCACGGTAACGAGGGTCTCGATGCCGGTGACACGCGCGAGCGCGTCGTACCAGGGATAACCTTCGAAACGCGGCTCGGGGGCGAACAGCTTGAGCGTGCATTCCGATCCGCCCTGGAGTCCGGTAAGGCCGAGGGCGCGATGGAGCGCCTGGGCCTCGGGCGGCTCGGGGTCGGCCTGCATTACCGGAGTGTCGGAACCCACCGCCGTAAAAGCGGACCGCTCGTCCCAATAGTCGGTGTCGGCGATGGCGGGACACCAGGGGCGTAGCTCGGCGGGCGGCTCGGGCATCTCGATTCCGGCCTCTTTCGTCTTGTGCCAGTCGGTCCAGGCAACCCGCGGGGCCGGATCGGCCTGCGCCATGGTGCGGTAGACGGTAAGCCGCGCGGCGTCGCGCATCTCTTCCATAAACGGGGTCTCCACCGCTTCCTTTCTCGCGGGCAGGACCAGCTCGAGATCGGGGCAGGACTCGATGTCGGCCCGTGCCGACCAGACGCCGCCTTCTATCGTGTCGATCTGGGGCAGGCGCACCGGCAGGGTGAGGCCATGGAAGTTGACGTCGGGCACGCGGTAGCCCGCATGGCTGTCCTTGAAGACGCCGAACACGAGGCCCTTCCATGGCTCGGCATGGAGCGCGCCGTCGAGGAAGGCGCGGCGTTCGACGGTCTCGCCGCCAATGGTGACCGGCAGGGGATAATACCGCGCGGCGGTCTCGAGGAATGCGCGGACCGCGTGGGGCGCTTCCGACGCCTCGAAGGTGACCGCGGTCCCATGCGGCCAGGGGGCGCTGTTGTCCGGGACGACATGAGCCGCATCGCGGCCGAGGAAGTGAGCGGGCTCGAGCACCAGGCGGTAGCCGGGGCTTGGGTCCCCGCCGGGGAGGCGCCAGCGCAGGGTGCAGCCCCGGCGCGAGAGGGCGAGAAGCCCGAACCCGGCGGGATCTTCGGCCTCGGCGATACCGGCTTTCCAGTTGCTCTCGCCGAAGGTCAGCAGGATTGCGGGATCGGCGATCCCTGCGCCGTCGTCGGCGAGGGTGACGCGGGTGCCATCGCCATCCTGCTCGATGGTCGCGGCAACGCGGTTGGCCCCGGCACGGCGTGAGTTTTGCAGTGTCTCGGTGAAAATATCGGCAAGGCCAGCCGAAAACAGCCGGGTCACCTTGTCGATGGCGCTGTCTCCGACCCGGGCGCGGATCGCGGCCGAACCATTGCCGGGCTCGGCCGTAACGGCATTCTGTGCGGTAGACATATGGAATCTCCTGATTGTCGGTGCGGGAATGAAAAACGCCCCGCCGGTATGGAGCCGGCGGGGCGTTGTTGTGAGGGAAGAACGCGGTGGCTCAGCCGCGGCGCAGGAAAGCCGGTATCTCCAGCAACCCCGCATTGTCGTCGCGGCCGTTGCCACGCGGCGGGGCCAGGACCTGTTCCCGCTCTACGGACACGTCATGGTCACCCGCGCCGGCGTCGCCGGCGGGCGGGTCGGCCGCTTCCGTTGAGGACGCCGCGACCGGGGGCGTTGCATCCGCGTTCATGCCCGAGGCGAGTGCGGCGGCGCGGCATTCGGCCACGGCGGGAGCATCGATGCTCTCGACGACGGAATGAACGCGTGCGTTCATGGGCTGCTGTGCCTCCACCGGAGTGGGTGCGGCGGCGGCGCCCGGCAGTGCATCGGCTTCCATAGCGTCGTCTTGCGGGGCTTCGCCATCCGCGGCCGATGGGTCGACGCTGCTGTGTTCCAGCGCATCGACCGATGGCGTATCGATCTTCGACGGTTGCGGTTCGGGGGCGGTTGTCCCCTCATCATCAGCCGAGGCGCTGTCGTCGACGGCGCCCGTATCGAAGGCGCGGAAGCCGGGGGGCGTCCAGGCAATGGCCGCGGCGCGGCCCTCGGCCGTGACCCCGGCGGGCACGCCGTCGCCGTGGGCGAAAGCATCCTGCATCGCCTTGGCAATGTCGGCCTTCTTCCGCTTGGCCTCGGCTTGCGCCCAGGTCTCGCCCAGCGTTTCGCGGGCGATGGCGAGGATTCGGTCCTTGCGCAGCCGCGACCACAGCAGATCGGCGGTCCAGAGCTGATCGCTGTTGCCCCGGACGGCGGCTGCGAAATCGATGCCGAGCCGGGCCACGGTCGCTTCGACCTCCGGCCGGGCTTTGGGTTCGAACGCCAGTTGGCCTTTCAGCGTGCGCGCGACACAGGACGCGAACAGGGTCCGTTTGTCCCGCTCGGGAAGCGCTCGCAGCTCGGCGAAGGCCTCGGTATCGGACAGGCCGGTCCAGTCGAGTTTTTGTGCGGCACTGTCGATCTCGAGGTGCTTCTCGCCGATATTGATGTCGCCGAAAGCATCGTCGTTGACCCGCATGGCCGGACGGTCCGGGGTCTCAACTGCTCTTATGTCGAGCGCGTCGTCATGGTAGCCGTTGGTAAACACGCCACGGGCAAGCTGGAACAGCAGGAGATCGAAGGCCGCCTCGAAGTCGCAGGCGAGCTGGCTCTTGACGATGGCCGTGCGGATGGCCCGCAGATCGTCGGCGAGTCCGATGCCGACGCCCGCTTCCTTGCGCGCCTCGGCTTCCGCATCACCGGGCGAAGCGAGGGGAGCCGCAAGTGTGGGAGCCTCGATGTTGGAACTGGCGCTCTCCCCGTCGCCGGTATCGTCTTGTCCGGCCATGTTCGCATCGCCTGCTTCGCGCGCGGGCATGTCCTCGGGCCTGACCAGGCCCTGGATCAGTTTGAGTTCGCCATCGTTGCCGATGGTGGCGATGCACCCGGCGATGGCGATATCCTCGCGACGGTAGACCGCGCGGGCCCCGATCACGGCTTCGATCTCGTCCAGGCGCGTCTCGTTGGCTTCGGCTTCTTCGACCAGCTCTTCGGTCCAGTCCTCGTCGTCCATGCTGGCGAGTTCGTCGTTGCGGGTCCTCAAGCGTTCGATCTCGGCCTTCTCCTCGTCCTTCGGCTCGGCCGGTTGCGGACGCACCCGCCCGAAGGCGGCGGTGGCGCTCCAGTCCATGTCGGGCCGCGCCTCGGCCCATTTCCAGCGCGTCTCCAGTTCCCTCGCCGCCACTTGTAGACTGTCCATGGCGAGATTGTTCAAGAGATCGGGATCGTCGAACCAGATCCCCCGCTCGTCCTCCTCGGCGAACAGGTCGCGGTCGATCCTGCCGCCCGCCGCCTCGTAAGCCTTGATGCCGACGAAACGCGCGATGGTGGATGTAGCGGCTACCCGGTCCTCGGTCAGCAGGCGCTTGATCTGCCAGGCACCGGGCCGGTAGCCCTGCTGGCCCACCGTCTCCCAGACCGCGCTCTGGCGCGCCTGATCCGTGGTGACGGCGAAGGCCATCAATGTTTCCAGATCGATCTCGCCCGCGCGGTAGGCTTCGAGCAGCACCGGTGCGGCGTTGCCGAGCCGCAGCCGTTTCTCCACGGTGCGTTCCGAGACCCCGAAGCGGGTCGCGATGGCCGCGGCCGTGCTGCCCGCATCGGCGAGGCGGCGGAACGCCTCGACCTGATCGGCCGGGTGCATGGCGGCGCGGACAGTGTTCTCGGCCAGCGAAACTTCTTCGGCCGCCACGATACCGCCGATCATGCGGCATGGTACGGGGTGGTCTTCGTCCAGCGCGCCCTCGGCGGCCAGCGCCTGCATCGCAGCCAACCGCCGTCCGCCGGCGATCACCGCGTAGCGCCCGATACCATCGGGGCCGGGTCCCATGGAACGGGCAATCAGGTTCTCGAGCAGCCCGTGGGCAGCGATCGAGGCCTTGAGCTCGGTGAAGGCTGAAGCATCGGCTGGCGTCTTGCGCACATTGCCGGGCGAGAGTTCGAGTTGGGACAGCGGGATGTCGCGTTCGGGGTCGTGCATGTCGGTCTCCGGGATTGCGTGAATGCGGAACCGGGCGGGGACACCCTCTTCGGCATCCGCCCTCGCCCGCCTTCGGCTCAAGCTCTCGCTCTCGCCGGCGTAACGGAACCGGATGGGCCGGAACGGTTGGACCGTGCAAGGACAGCTGGATCGATCGCCGCCGTTCCAGCGCCGGGCAGGCCGCCATGGGCAGGCGCGGTGCTGGTTCGATACCCGCCACGAGCCGTCGGGCTGGCGGCAGGCGCTGCCGTGGGCTTGCCCGGTGCGCCCGCCGGCGGTCGCGGTGAGTTGGTATTCCCTGCAGTAGATTCCGGCGGCCGATCTGTAGGTGCGGGTCGGTGTAATCGCCCCTGCGTTACCGGTTTCGGGATTGCGCCAGCACGAGGGCACCCCGCTTGGACGGGTTTCCAGCAACGCTTGCCGTGTGCGGGCCGCATACAGCTTGTCGAGCGAGACGCCGATCTCACCACCGGGAAACGACCCCGCCATGGTTCCTGCCACGGTGGCCCCGATCCCGAGCTTGCCGCTTCCAACCGTGGATCCGAGCATGCCCCCGGCGATGCCGGCGAGCCCCCACGCCGGCCATCCGTTTCACGCCATGATCGCCGGTCATGTAACCGGCGAGAAACAGCGCCGCGATTACCGCGATCGCCGTCCTGATCGCCGCCGTCTTCGAATGGGTCAATCGAGACCTCCCGGCGGGGCGGCGAGAGCCGTTCTCTCGCTCTCGTCCCCGCCGCCCCAAAGGCCCCGGCCTCATTCTCTCGCCGGCGCGCCAGGTTCTCGCGGTGGCGGCGCGCCCGTAGTGTAACTTTCTGCTTGTGGACCGCTGCCCGGATCGACGCCCGGGTCTGCCGAGGCTCAGGTTTTAACCTTCGGAATGTCTTCCCAACGGGTTGTGTAGTTGGGCGAGCGGAACGCGCTGCTCGATCGCCAGGCCGCGGCCTGCGCCGCTGGGCCGAATTGGATCGCTCCCGGCCCCAGCCGGTCGTTGATGGCGTCGAACGCTTCGATCAGCTTGTCGTCCCTTGGATCCTGCGTATCGAATAGCGAGATTGGTGCCCGGCCGGCTTCGACGAGGTCGAGCAGCATCACCCCGGCGCGCTTGTACGCCAGCCCCTCGCGGTAGATGTGCTTCAGAGCGGCCAGCGCGGCCCGCACGACATGTTTCGTGTTATTGGTCGCGGGCGACAGTGCTTCCGAGCAGGAGGGAGCGTGGTGCGGGCTCTTGCCGAAACGGTTGGTCTCGATGAACACGCTCACCGAGGTTGAGACGAGATTGGCCTTGCGGATCGATCGTGCCGCATCGGTCGCGAACATGGCGATCGCATTGGCCAACTCGTCGTAGTCACGCACTTCCGTGCCGAAGGATCGCGAGACCATCGTCGTTTGCTTGGGCTGGGGCATGTCATCGAAGCCTATACAGTCCTCGCCGCGCAATTCCCGCACCGTCTTCAGCCCACCGACGCCCATCTCCTTGCGGATCCAGCCATAGGGCCGCCGCGCGAGATCGAGAGCCGTCATGACGCCGTTGCGGTTGAGTTTCTTGGCGTACTGCCTGCCGATGCCCCAGATATCGCCGACTTCCGTTGACGCCAGCGCCCTGTCGCGCCAGCGTTCACCGGTGAGATCGAGAACACCGTCCGTTTTGGCGGAGGTCTTCGCGAGACGATTGGCGATCTTGGCAAGGGTCTTGGTCTTGGCGATGCCAATGCTGATCGGCAGCCCGGTCCATTGCCGCACGGTATGTTTCAGTCCCTGGCAGAATGCTGTGAGGTCTTCCGGTATTCCCGTGAGATCGAGAAAGCATTCGTCGATCGAGTATTTCTCCACCGCCGGGACCAGTTCCCCGAAGACCTGCATCACCCGGTTGCTCATGTCGGTATAGAACTGGAGGTTGCCGCTGATGACGGCAATGCTGTGCCTCTCGATGAGGTCTTTCGCCTGGAACGCCGGCTGCGCCATCTTGACGCCGAGCGCCTTGGCCTCGTCGCTGCGCGCGACGATGCAGCCGTCGTTCGACGACAGGACGACGGCGGGACGGCCTTCGAGCGCGGGCCGGAAGACCCTCTCGCAGGAGACGAAGAAGTTATTGCAGTCGGCCAGTCCGTAGACGCTCATGGCAGGCTCCGCACCACACCGGCGACGACGCCCCAGACGTGGGCCTCCTCGCCATCGAGGGCGGCGAACGGACGCGCGGTCAACTCGCCTTCGATTGCCGCGATGACGATGGAACCCGTGCCTGGCGTGCGCGAACGGTCGACGATCAAGATGTCGCCGGCAAGGATCCCGTGTTCGGCCATGCCGCCGCCCTCGACCGTGACAAAGAATGTCGCCGCCGGGCGCTTTATGAAATGATCATCAAGGCTAAGACTCGTCGTGGGGGTGACTACGGTGAACATCAGGCAATGCCTGTAAATTTCCCTTGTCGACGGCGGCGGCGATTAACTTGGTTTGGCGGTAGAATACATCCAGCACATCGGTTCAAGCAGAACGACGTGAAAAGGGAAACGGCAAGCTGGTGTGCAACAGTGGCAATCAGCTGCACCAGCCGGGCCACGCGACAGTATAAGAGGCTTGAAATGAGGGGTTCAGGAAATGGCTATCGATGAGACCGGGCTCACCAAAGGTCTGGTGAGAAAATTGACCGCGCTTAGGAAATCTGTCGGCGACGACCTCGCCGAAGAGGTCTTCGCAAGGTGGCTGGAGCGGGAGGCTGCCTCACAAGCCAGGAGCAAGCCGGATCCCGTGGCGATGAAGATCGTTGAGGCTCTCGCGGGCTTTGAGAATGACCCGAAGTTCAATCTCGGAAATTATGGCTACACACTGCGCCGCGCCAAAGGCAAAGGCGCGTCGGGCTTCATCGCATACAAGAATGAAAAGGCGGACAAAGCGCCGATCCCGTCTTCTGAAGTTGAGGAGCCCGGTCGATGACCGCCTTTGATGACCGCAAAACAGCCGCCGAAGCCAAGTTCACGCATGATCAGGAGTTCCAGTTCAAGACCATCGCGCGGCGCAACAAGCTGCTCGGCCTGTGGGCAGCGGAGCAAATGGGCATTTCTGGCGCGGATGCCGAGGCCTACGCCAAGCAGGTCGTGATCGCCGATTTTGAAGAGCCGGGAGATGCCGATGTGTTGCGGAAGGTGCTCGGCGACCTGACTGACAAAGGGATCGCGACGGACGAGCACAAGGTGCGTCACGAGATGACCCGCCTGCTCGAGGAAGCCAAAACGCAGGTTTCGACCGAATAGAACGCGATCATTGGGTTAAATCAACAGGCTGGCACCGCGGGATCCCGGTGCGTCAGCAACGCAATGCTATGCAACTTCTGCAGAATGGATTGGTAGTTTCTCTGAGCCGCACCGACAGTAAGATTCGGGACATGACCATCGGTCAGGCCGCATAGGTGAAGAACGATCTTATCCGGATTTCGGAGGCAATGTTAGGTCAAGGCTAGTTACAACAGTTGGAAGTCACCAGCCCAGCAGCCCACCTGAAGGGCAAGCATTGCTACGCCTTTCGTCGCCTTCAGCGGTCAGGGTATTGATTTCCGGAAATTCCCATCCGATTCCCAGCACGCTAAGGCAATCCCGGTGCGCCCCTGGCTATGAGGCGCGCAAACGCAAGATTAGAGGGCGGTCCAGCCTGGATCGCGTGTCTGCGCTCGAACTGAGGACAGGAAGTTTGAGGGTCTGAGGGTTTGATCTGACAACCAGGGTTGCCTTTTTCTGCCTCGATACAGTATCCAGCTTGGCAATGGTGCTGTTGATAAGGGAGTAGGCGAATGAGACTGGTCGCTATCCTGACTGCAACGATCCTCGCCGCAATGCTTGAACCTGACGCCCGGGCGAAAACCTGGATGGGCCTCTCCGTAGCGCCGGAACTCACACCAAGCGATACATGCTCGAAGTACGGCGAAGTCAAGGCCGACCCAGATGCGATTCAGTGCTCTGGGAGACAGGTCAAGAACCTTCCCCTTAGCCGCAGTTTTCTTCGGAAGGTCGTAGGGACCAAAGACCTGAGATTTCATGAAATACCCCGCGTATCGACGTCTCCGTTAACCGGCTGTTTCCGACGGTGCTTCACCTTTCCGGCGTCATACAGTTGCTCCTTGACGACTCTGCCATATGGCCGATTGTTGCTCTTTGCGGAAGGTGGACCGAACAGGGCAAACAACAGGGATCCACCGCAATCTAAGTTCAGTCGAGGACAATCCTGGCCAGGCGTTCCACTTCCAGCATGTTGAGTCCCGAACCTTCGGTTTCCTGCGTCTCGATCAGCACGCGATCAGCGCCCGCCGCTTGGTCGACAGGGCAGATTCCATCCGCGAGATAAGCCTGCCGCTTAGTTGCCCACCGCTCCGCATACGCGGGATCGGACAGGAGCCCGAGATGCTCCCAGTAGTAGGTGATGCCGCTCTCATCGTCTTCAATGGTGAAATCCGGCCACCGTGTCCGCCCACCAAGCATGAGCGGTTGCTCGTAGACATAGGGCACGCCCATCGCGATCAGCTTCTCAGCGATCGCCAGCTCGGCCTTCGACCGCACGAGTTCGTTGCGGCTCGTCCGGTGTAGGAGATGCTGGTCGAGGAACTTCGGCCCGGTGTCCGTCACCACCTCGATCGGTGTGGGCTCCTCGAAAAGGTCGGTCATCCGACGTGCGATCTCGGACGCCGCGGGTTCGGCGTAGCGGCGCAGCGCGCCAATCTCGTCCTCGTGGAGGATCACAAGCCGGTCACGATGGCGCGTCAGCGCTGTGTAAAGCAACTCACGCGTCAGCGGTCGACAATGCTTGGGCACGACTAGGAAGATCTGGTCGAATTGGCTGCCCTGCGTCTTGTGAACGGTCAGTACGTAGGCCAGCTCAAGTTCGGGTGAGCCGTCGTCGCCGGTGAACTCCCAATACGGATAAGTGAACTTGACGCCTCGTTGACTGTTGAACTCAACTTCGAGATTGCGTGGTCGGCGCTTCATATTCTTCGTCTTGAAGCCGCCGACGATGATGCCTATGTCACCGTTCGCGACATAGGCGTTCTCCTGGGTCGGGTAGGTGCGTCGTCGGCCGTTGTTGCGGACGTTAATTACCTTGTCACCCCATAACAGGCCTTGCGGGCCGGCCGGTTTTGGGATCTTCGCCCAACGTGTCGCCTCGGCCCGCGCCTTGGCCTTGACTCGGAAGCGTCGCTGGACCGCGAGGTTCAACCCGTCGACACCGGCAAGGCCAGCGCGGATCGGCGACAGAATCTGCCAGGCATGCGAACGCGACGCAGCTCCGCCGTCGCCGCCGACTTCGCGTGCCGACCAGAAATAGACATTGCCTTCGTAGGTGCTTCCGCCGAGGCTCAGCTCGAACCCCGCCTCATCGTCGCCGCCCACGAGCTTGAGCCCAGAGACAAGCTCGGTGGTCAGCGTCCCTTCGACAGCACTTGGTCCGGCCCAGCGGACTGAGCGAACGTGGTCGAGCGTGCCTGCGTTCAGCGCATCCCAGACTTCGTCGCCACCAGCATCGAGCGGTTCGCCGCTGAATTGTCGCGCGAGCAGCACGTCGCCGCGCCCACTGCCGCGTTGGCGGCCGATCACCGTTAGCTCGGCGTAGCCGTCGGCGAGACGCGGAAAGATCGGCGGCTGCTCGGGCGGGGCGAGCTTGTGACAGATGTCGACGAACGGGCGGCCCGCACCGATCGGTGGCAACTGACGCGGATCGCCGACGAGGACGAGGCGCTCCACGCCTTCAATTGCGTCAAGAAGAGCGCCGAGCTGATCTTCGGTCAGCATCGAACATTCATCGACGATGACCGTCCGGTACGCCTTCTCACGCGGGGCGGCGGGGTTCCAATAATAGCGCCCGCTAGCACCGTCATAGCGATCCAAACGTTGTAGGAACTGGGCGAGCGTCTTGCCTTCGCCCACGCGTTCCGTGGCTTCCTCCAGCCTGACCCGCGCCTTCCCCGTCGGTGCCAGCAACAGGACCTTTCTCTCACGGACCTGAGGCAGGTTGCACAGGATTTTCAGCAGCGTCGTCTTGCCCGAACCGGCAGGTCCGACAAGCACCGAAAACCGAAATCTCGCCAACTGCTTGAGCGAGGCCACCTTCTCGTGCCGAGCGCGGTCTTCTTCCTTGCGGTCGTCGGTTTCCGTCGGTAGCGGCCCGAGTTCCTTGTCGACGAGCTTGCGCCAGTCGTGATTTAGCTCGTGTTGCTTCGCACTGACACGTTTATAGATCGCCGAGCCGATCATTTTGCGGGCAGTCGCGTAACGCTGCAGCTTGTACGCTGGTTCGCCGCTCCCGGTCTTTGCTTCGGCGAGCCCCTCCGTGAGCCAAGCGCTGTTGATCGCGATCACGTCCTCGTCGATCGTGCACTTGGGCTCCAGCGGTGTGGCCAGCGCGCGCTGCACCATCCAGCTTCGCGGCAATAGCGTGTGCCCCGCCTCGGTGACCGCGCGTTCGAGAAGATCGATCATCAGCGCTCGCACGCGCCGCTTGTCGATCGCATCGGTCATCTCCGTCGGCGAGGCCAAAGGCGCCGCCTCACGCACCGCATCGCCCGGGAACACGCCGCGATCGACCACTGCAAAGCCGATCCGCTCGGCCGCCGCTTCGTCGCACTCGAACATCAGGTAGGGGTTCGCGAGGACGTCAGCGTCGCTGGTCGAAGGGGCGAAGCTCCTTATACTCGGCTGATAGACACGGAGCGCTTGGTCGGCCTTAAGATTGCAACGCCCAACTAGTTCCAGCAGCCTACGTCGTTCGGGAGGAAGCCCGCTCCACTTTTCGCGAAAACTCGCTCCAAAGCCCAGATGCTCGCCTTGTGGGAACCGCTTTGGATCGGCGACAAAGGCGTCGATGAAGGCGAACGCGTCGAACACCTTGCCGTCCTCGGCACCGGCGCGGACAATCTCGTGCGCAAGAAGACCGCCATGATCGAGCCCAAAGGCGGAAAGTGCGCTTCCCAGCCCCGGATAGACGCCACGTGCCGTCCATAACCGGGCGATCTCGGCGTCGATCCATTTCAGCGCCGACTCGATCTCGACATCGATGTGCTCGGCCGCTGCCCGAAGGGCGACCGCACACGACAGCAGCGAGGCAATCGCCGCGTCATCGCCCAGATGCTCGGACGCGTAAGAATACGCGTCGAACTGGTCGTCCGGCGCGAACGCGACGCTGCCGGCAAGGTCTAGAGTCGGATCAGCCTCTGCCGCAGCCAGGAGAGCATGGTACGGCATCAGGAAGCCATCTGAATTGCCTTTGAGCCGGAGCGAGTGACGGACACAACGCTCCCACAACACGCCCTCAAGCGGCCCTGGCGCGTCATAGGTGTATTCGGTCATGTGGCCCACACTCTTGACCCGTCCCACCCCGATGATGACGCGGCGGTTGTCTTCTGCGAGTGGCGTCCGCTTGGCGTAGAACACGCACAGCGAACCTTTCGGTTCAAGGGCGGCGAAGAATGTGTCGAGCATGACGAGTTGGTTGCGCTTGTCCTGTATCCAACTCGTATCGAATGGCAGCTTGGGTTCGCGGGCGGTATCGTAGCCGAGTCTTAGCGCGTCCGCTTTGCCTACCATTCCCGCGCGCTCGTCGCCTTCAACGTGACGTCGCAACATCCACCCGAATGGAATGCAAGCAGCCGAATACGCCTCTAATCGGAGCGTCGTCTCGCCGAAATGTCCGTGTGTCTCAGGGCTGGCAACCTTGTAAGGATGCTGCTTTTTCAAGATAAAGTCGTGTTCGGAGAGGAAGCCCACTCGCTCCTCGACGCATGGCGGGAGTTCGGATGCCCCCAGGTCTTCGAAGTCTCGATCTCGGAAGGAGTCCTCGTCGGCTCTCTTGTTCTTGGCGATGCGCGACAGCGCCATGCAGGACGTGTTGGCCGATGGCGCTGCGCAGACCCTGCCCGTCCACCCGGAATCGTGCCACGGCACTCGAACCGTTACATGCTGGCGCGAAAGCTGCCGGGCTCCCTCAATCATTCTTTCAGCTCCGCCCTGCCCATCGTGCACGAAGGGTAGCTTCGCTTTCAGAGTTTCGGAAGGACGAAGTACTGGGAACGATGTCCAGGCTCTCGCTCCGGTCTTCGCCGACCCGCACCATCTCCCGCAGCCGCACGGGCAGTCCCGGCTCTCCGGCTCGATCACCCGTTCGATTCGCGGCGGGCTCTGCGGCAGATGGCCAATGTTGCGCCAGGTGGCAGGGCGCTCCGGGCCGGCGTTGGGTCAGCCTGGCTCAATCCGGTCACATCCTCCTCCTGCGCAAGCGCCTCGCCGATCGCCGCGAACACGCTGTCCACCGCATCCTTCCCCTCGGCCTTGCTTAATCCCATCCGCGCGGCCAGACGACCAGCCATTTCCGATTTGTTCGCTCCCTCTGCTCGCCGTTCTCCTCACGCCACCGCCATTTCACCTTGAACACGACGCCCGACCCGAACGTCAGGACGGCCGGCAGTTCGACCCGGTCGCCCGAGCGCAGGACCTCGACAGGCAGCTTCCTGTCGTAGTCGTCCCTCACCAGCGGCTTCATCGCCTCCCGCAACCACGGATTATCAGCGGCATCCGGATTGATGCCCATGCACGCGAGAAGAACCTCCCGCTCGTCGCCGACAATCCGAGGTTCCTGATCCTGCCCTGGATCACCATCCCCAACCTGGGCTCGCACATCCTCGCCGGGCCAGTCCGTTGGTCAAGCTTGCCGCACGCTCGGCGTATCGGAGCAGAGTTACTATCGCTGGCGCAAGGAATATGGCGGCCTTCGTACTGACCAGGCCAAGCGTCTGAAGGACCTGGAGAAGGAGAATGGCCGTCTCCGGAAGGCGATCTCGGATCTGACGTTGGATAAGCTGATCTTGAAAGAGGCGCTTGAGGGAAATTGCTAAGCCCCGCCCGTCACCGGCAGTGTGTTGATCATCTCCAGGCCGAACTGGGAATCTCCGAGCGACGTGCCTGTGCTGTTGCAGGCCAACATCGCTCAACCCAGCGCAAGAGACCCCGTGGTCGGGATGATGAAGAGGCACTCACGGCCGCGATCATCCGCTTGGCCAGCCAGTATGGCAGATATGGCTATCGGCGGATCACTGCCTTGCTCAGGACCGAAGGTTGGCACGTGAACGCCAAGCGGGTCCAGCGCATCTGGCGGCGGGAGGGGCTGAAGGTCCCACAGAAGCAACCGAAACGGGGCAGGCTGTGGCTCAACGACGGATCCTGCATCCGTCTGCGGTCGTGCTGGCCCAATCACGTCTGGTCCTATGACTTCGTCATGGATCGAACACACGATGGGAGGAAGTTCCGCATGCTCACCGTGATCGATGAGTTCACCAGGCGGTGCATGGCCGTTGTCGTCGAGCGAAGATTGAACTCGGACAATGTACTCCATTGTCTGACCGAGCTCTTCGTCCAACATGGCCCGCCGGATCATATCCGTTCCGACAACGGCTCAGAGTTTACCGCTCATGCCGTCCGCGACTGGCTCGGCAGGATCGGCGTCAAGACCCTCTATATCGAGCTCGTTTGGCAAGATGGTTTCTGGGGTCGGCGGTCTGTATCCGAGCGAGCTATGCGGCCGGATGGTATTATAGTGATGCCGCCATCGTTCGATCAGCACTTTGGCCTCCTTCAGTGTAGAGAAGATCTCCGTGTTCAGGATTTCGTTCCGGAGCTTTGAGTTGAAGCTCTCGTTGTATCCGTTCTCCCAAGGTGACCCGGGCCGTTGAGGGGCCAACCTACGCTGTTGAGGGGCTACGGTCGGCCCATCAACTTAACCCGCGCCAAACTCTAACTTAAGCGCTGGACCACTAATCGGGGGCAGGCCACTATTCAACCGCGGCTGACAGCAAGGAGGCGCGGACATGACCGAGAAATGGACCAATCATGACAATGCGGGAGCCGTCGATGTTTTCCACGCGCTGCACGCGGGGCTGACGGTCGAACTCATTTCGACGAAACGACCCCAGCTCATGACATGCGCACTGCATGAAGCTTTGCCCGTCGTCATGGCGCGGAACACGGAGCCGTATGATTTCCTCCCTGTCGTAGCTCCCGGTGACCGGCAGCAGGACCGCATCATCGGTCTGTTTGACGCTGTGCAGTTTTGCGATGAGGTGTCGGTTGAGGGGCACATTGAGCAGCACTATGTGCCGCTCTCTGAAGAACATCTAATGGGGGCTGACGCCAGCATTCTGGAGTTTGTCGTCGAGGCCGACAAAAAGCCCTGCCGGCTTGTTATCTCCGGGGCCAATATTGTCGGTTTGGTCAGCCTATCGGACCTTCAGAAACTGCCTGTCAGGGCGGCCCTCTTCGCACTGATAACCGGGTTCGAAATCTCCATGTTCGAGGTAATTAAGAGGGAGTATCCAAACGATGATGAGTGGAAGCGCAGTCTTAGTGACAACCGCAAGAAGAAGATCAACAAAGAGATAGAGGGGTCACGTCGAGGTGACGGCTTCGTTGATGCCCTGCTGTTCACGCAATTTTGCGACAAATTGGAAATTCTTCTGAAAGGTTTTCAACTTCCGAAGAGCGAACATAGCAAGGGTAACTTCCGAGAGAAACTAGAAGAAATACAGACGCTTCGAGACGATCTTGCTCATGCCAACGAATATGCGGCGACGCGCGACCAGGCGCGGCATGTGTGCGGGGTTATTCGAGAGCTACTGGCGCTAAGGGATACCATCGCGCACATGGTGCGGGTGGATTCCGAGATGGTGCGAGCCGGCGCTACCAGCAAAAGACGACACGGTTGAAACCCGTTCAGCCGATACCGGTCCGGCCGCGGCACCCTGCTGCGCAGCCGGCCTCCCCGGGGAGCGCGATCGCTGGACGTATGAGACAACGACGATTACGTGCCGAAATACCAAGCGGTGGTAGAAGAGCCTAGCCGTCACCTTTATCCTTGCAGATAACGCAGGCTTCACGATCATTCTTCCATGGGGAAGCGCTGGGGCCCAGACCCTCGGCGACATCTGGCGCGGCTTTACCGTCGCCCCGGAGTACCGCTGCACCCCGTACGTCCGCCGGGACTATCCTTATCCGCAGTCGGTAGAGAGGGGCATCGTTGCGTCGATGGGCGTGCAAATCTACGGACCCTATACCCGGCAGTATTTCGCGAGCACCAGGCAGACCGACATCGAGTTATGTTGAACGTAAGCCTCCGGCGTGGGCCGCCTTCTCGGATTAGTGTGATCGGGCGAGGTTATGCGATCGGAAGTGGACACCATGGAGGTGTCCACCAAGGTCCAAGTGGACACGATCGCAGATGTCGGAAGCATTGGAGAATCTGGGGCCCGGGCGGGCAGGCGCGGTTGCTCCTCGTCGTCGCTGGAGCGATGCCGAGAAGCGTCGGATTGTAGCGGAGAGCTACCAGCCCGGGGTTTCTGTGTCGGTTGTGGCGCGGCGCAACGACGTGAACGCCAACCTGGTGTTCACCTGGCGGCGTCAGTTTCGCGAGCAGGCTGGCGGGGCCGGTGGCTTGGTGCCGGTGGTTGTCGAGCCTTCCGGGACGCCGCCGCCCCTGGCGGACGCTGCCGCGGGTGCCGCTCCCGCGGCGGGACGGATGGAGATCGCGCTGGCCGATGGCTCGCGGGTGATCGTCGACCGGGAGGTGGACGGTTCGGCGCTGGCCCGGGTGCTTTCGGTTCGCTGGCGACCGGCGTGACCGACATGCGGCACGGCATGAACACGCTGGCGCTTCAGGTCCAGGAGGATCTCGGGCACGATCCCCATGCGGGGGATCTGTATATTTTCCGCGGCCGTCGAGGCGACCTGGTAAAAATCCTCTGGCATGACGGTCTGGGGATCTCGCTCTACGCCAAGCGACTTGAGCGCGGCCGGTTCCTGTGGCCGACGACGTCGGGGGGCGCGGTATCGATCAGCCAGCAAGCGACGCGGCAAGAACGCGCCGCCGATCTCGCCCGTGGCGCTGGAGGCGGTGAAGCGGATCGATGTGCTGTTCGACATCGAGCGCGGGATCAACGGCAAGCCCACCGAGCAGCGCCTCGCCGCACGCCAGGAGCTGAGCGCGCCGGTGCTGGCCGATCTCAAGGGCTGGATGCAGGCCGAGCGCAAGAAGCTGTCGCGCCATTCCCCCGTGGCCAAGGCGATGGACTACATGCTCAGGCGCTGGGACCGCTTCGCCCGCTTCCTCGACGACGGCCGCATCTGCCTGACCAACAACGCCGCCGAGCGCGCGCTCAGAGGGATTGCTTTGGGCAGAAAGTCGTGGCTGTTCTGCGGCTCCGACCGCGGCGGCGTGCGGGCGGCGGCGATGTACACCCTCATCGGCACCGCCAAGCTCAACAATGTCGATCCGCAGGCCTGGCTCGCCGATGTCCTCGGCAAGATCGCCGGGACGCCGCAGAGCCAGCTCGACGAACTCCTTCCGTGGAACTGGCAAGACAACCGGCGGCACGATCGGGCTGCATAGGCCAAGGCCCCGCCTGGCGCTCCTCACCGGCATCACCCCGCCGCCAAACTCAGCCCGAAATACCCCGCGGTCTTCGGCGGATGCTTACTGTGCACCCATGCCGGTCATCCGCTGCCCGACGGCACCGCCCACCATTGCCGACCTCACGGAATATCCGTGGATCGAGTTCGGGACGCCGTCACCGGACGACATGCCGGTCCTGCTGTTCCGCGAGACCTGCGGGCGCCGCCAGACTCGTGGCGGTCGCTGCGCCAACCCGGTTACCCACAGCTCCACCGAATCCCACACCCCAACACCGCGTCCTAGGGGCACGACCCCGCGCTCGAACTGTGCTATTTTCGATTATCAAAACTGTGCGATTTTCGGTTGCCGTTGACCCCCCCCCGCGCACCCATGACCGGCAACCAGGGGGCATTTGGGTCGGCACCGCCATCGCGACGCTGGTCCGCACGGCTGGCCTAATGTCCGGCGGCACCGTCGCGACCGCCGTCCGTCGCGGTAAGTCGGGAGAAGAGGTTCTCAAGTCCGAATCCGGCCTCCCACACCGTGCTGCCGATGCGGATGCGCGGCGAGCCCGAATCCAGCTCGAGGCGGAATCCCGCCGCATCTTCGACGGTGACGCTGTCGCGGAAGCTCTCGAAGTTGTTCAGATCGGCACAGATGCCTGCGAGGCGCGCGCCGACTCCGTCGACGAAGCGCATGCATCGGCGAACGGCCTCGATGTCCGGATCCTCTGGTCCAGGGATGATCGGCACAACGCAAAGCAGGTAGTCGGAGTCGTGTTCGACGGAAGTTCGCGCCTGGACGGACGTCATCCTCACGCTGTCGTCACGAGCGGACTTGATCTCGACGAGCCAAGTCCGGCCGCGCCGGGTCAATTCGAGCCGGATTTGTTCGTCTTCCGCAGTCGGGCGGGGCTGTATGGCGAAGTCCGAGCCGACGCCAGTACGGCGGACATCGAAGCCCTCGCCCTCCAGACTCTCCCTGACCAGCTCCTCGACGAGCGCACCTAGTCTCTGATTCTCGCGCACCATGCGACGGCGCTGCCGGCGTTCTTCGAGGTGGTCGAAGAGTTCCCTATCCTCCTGTATGTCGTCGGCGAGCACCTGCAAACGACCCCAGTCGCTGCCAACGGACGTCAGTAGCTGCGCGAGCATCTCGTCCAGGGCCTCCCGCTCCTCGTTGTCCGTCGTGAAGAGCTCCATGATGAGTTCGGGCACGCCGACCCGGAGCGCCTTCAGGAGGGCGACGACCTGCGGACTCTTTCGCAGGAGATCCGCCGGCCATTCGCTGTGGCGGACGAGGTTCGCGAGGGAGTGTGCCCTGGCCCGATCGGTGCGCCGGCCCTCCAGCGGAACCCATTGGTTACGTGCGACGGGGACGAGCCATGCTGCCGGATAGTAGCGGTGAGGCGATCCGCATACACACATCGACTCCTGGGCCTCTAGTCCCTGGGCGTCCTCAACTGCAAGCCATCGAGTGAGAAAGTCCCAGAAGAGCTGTGCCTGAACTCGGCTCTGGCGGACCCTGGATAGGACCCCGATGTCTCTCATTGACAGGAAGGCGACGTCCGTGACCTCGACGGTGCCGTCTACCTTGTGATCGACTTTGCCCTCGTCCCCTTCGGGCAGGGGTTCATCCGGAAAAAACTCGTCGAATGGTAACGCTCGGGTGTACAGGACACTCGTGCGGAGGAAGCTGCGCTGGTCGAGCGCGGACCACGCCGAGGGATTGTCAAGTCCGTCGGCGAAGTCGTCAGCCATTATGCGGCGTCGGGGGAACAGGTCCGCGTATTGCCGAAGTGGCTCCGGCCATGTCCGCACGGGCGCGAGGGGCCGCTCGGAGCCGTCGTCCTCGTGTCGGACCAGCTTTATGGTAGTGCTCGAGGCGCCCTCATCCGAGAACGCGGGGAATCCTTCGAGGTGACGCCATTGACCGTGCACGGCTAGCCAGCCGAAGAGCCGCACGTTGGCGACCTTGGTATCGTCGTCGAGCGGCTTCTCCATGCATTCGCGTAGGCAGTCGATCAGTTTCAGGATGACGAAGTCGCCATCGACGTCTCCCGCTCCAGGTTCGTCGGCGAGCGTACAGAAGCGCGTGTCCCGCAGCTCCGCACGGAGATCCCAGCCGACGAGTTGCGCGATTTCCTTCAACTCACCGGGGATGTCCCGGTCACGATGCAGATTCGAGAGCGTGCTGAACCGACCGTTCTGATCCGGGACGATTTTTCGACCTCGCAGCGCGTCGTCGAAGCCGTTAGCCGATAGGAAGCCGTGCAGTTCGTCCAGCCAACTCGTCACGTCGCCGTCCTCGAGCTGGGCCTGCAGCGTCTCGATCGATCCAGCGGACTCGGCGTGGCCAACGAGATCGCGCCCGTCCATCGTTTCTTCGAGTTTGTCGATAGGGCAAGCGTACAGGGCCGCCCATTTCCGGGCCGCCCTAGACCAGCCCTGAGCCTCCGCCTGTCTAGGGAGTGTGTCCTTCAGGGCCGTCAGGGCGCGGGCCAGCGACCACAACCGGTCCACCGCCTCCGGTGAGTCGGCCGTCGGCAGGGTGGAGGCTTTCGGCGCGACGGCGCCACCAGACTCTGTCAGAACCGACGGCGTGGCGCGTATCGGATCGACCAGATGCGTCTTGAGGCAATTGCGCAGCCAAGCCTCGTTCAGCCACCTGTGCGCCTGGACGGGCGGTACTTCGGCGAGCAAGTAGGTGCGCGACCAGCCCGACTTCGCCGCGAACCCGGCGATCGAAAGAAGCAGCCGGCAGGCCTGCTCGAGGACTGCCTGATTCTCGCAATTGACCTGATCGTCGCTCTGTCCGAGATAGACCCCGTCCCGCTCCTCGGTGGGCGAGAACCGCAGGCTGTGAACAACCGCGGGGAAGCTGAAGTCCTCCGTCCCGATCAGAGGGAATCCCAACAGCAGCTTAGGCGCACTTGTCGGCGACACCAGGGCCACGTCCTCGCCCCGGCGCTCGAAGGGGATCGCCACGGCTACTCCATCGAATTCGGCGACGACGTGGCTACGGCGCTCCCCCGGTGCGCTGTCGTGCGCTGACACATCGACTTCCACTTCCTCGATGTATTCGGCGAGGACGCGCCGTTTCCTCAGCTCGAGAACGATTCCGGAATTCGCCGTCTTGATCTGGATGCGCTTGAACTCCTGGTTGACAGCGGTCACGTAGGGCCCGATTAGCGCCAAGGCCCGCACACCCTTCTGCACAGCCTCCGAAGCGCGCTCATCGATCAGGTACCGAAACGTGGTGGTGGCTCCCGGAACGCTGCGGTCGCCCGCAGGCGCCAGCGAGGACTTGAAGGCCTCGAACGAGGCGTCCATGCGGCGCTGCAGGTCGGCCACGGAGTCGCCGCCCCGGTCGAGCCGGAAAGCGAACGCTCGGCCGTCCGTCAGTTGCCCGGACACCTCGATGGTGAGGGACAGCAGGTGCGTGGTCAGGAATCCGCTGCCGAATTGGCCGACCGCGTCGTCGCGCTCGAGTTTCGTCGAGCCGTAGTAGACGAGGTGCGTGATCTCGTCGGGTTCGAATCCGCGCCCGTTGTGGCAGAAGGTCAGCTCGCCGTCGCGCACCTCTACCGAGGCGACTAGGCTCGCGTTTCCGTCCGAAACGTCTCGGGCGTTCTGGAGGAGTTCCCAGATCCAGCGCGGAAGGACGCGCGAGCGGTTGGACTCCAGGGTCCGAAGGTGCTTGTGCACACCCTGGGCCGTGTTGGACGCGAGGATCCGGGTCTTCGCCCGATCCCAGTCGTGCAGCACCGGCCGGGGGTCGCCAACCGCTCCGGCATCTGTCGGCACGGTCAACGGCCGCGGTCGCGTTGCGCCGGTTGCCCGCGTGATGTGGTCTGCGGCTCGCTTCGCGACTGCGGCGGTGAGGAACGGCGAGTGTACGATGGCGTTTGAAAGGACATAGAGGGTTCCCGGTGCGGGCAGCCTACCAGAAGCGACCCGCGGGGCAAGATCGCGCGCATTCGTGCGACCTTGGAAGAATGTTACTCGGACTCCTTTCTGGACCCCGCAAAGGCAAAACAGATCAATACGTTTCCAAGCCGATCTGCGTCCAGTCCACCAGCCGAACAACAAGCGGCAAAAGAATGATGCAGCGGACGCGGAGGCGATCTGCAAGGCAGCGTCGCGCCCGACCATGACCTTTGTGGCAGTGAAGACCGCCAAGCAGCAGGCTCGGGGCATGCTGTTCCGCACGCGCGATCTCCTGGTGCGCCAGGGGACCCAGACGATCAACGCGCTGCGCGGCCATCTGGCGGAGTTCGGCGTCGTTGCGCCCCACGGTGCGGTTCATGTCGGGCGTTTGGTGTCGGCGCTTGACGATCCGGACCTGGATTTCCCGGAAACGGTCCGCGAAATAACCGGCCTTCTGCTGGAGCAGATCGCCGGGCTCGGCACGAAGATCGATAGTCTCGAAGAGGAAATACTGGCGGCCGCCCGGCAGGACGAAGAGGTGCGTCGTCTGATGACCGTGCCTGGATCGGCCCGATCACCGCGATGGCGGTTCAGGCCTTCGCGCCGCCGATGGAGACCTTCCGGCGCGACCGGGACTTTGCCGCCTGGCTCGGCTTGGTGCCGCGCCAGCACACGACCGGCGGCAAGCCGCAGCTTGGCCGAATATCGAAGATGGGCCAGCGCGATCTGAGGCGGCTCTTGATCACGGGCGCCATCGCGGTCGTCCGCTGGGCGGCTCGGCGCGGCCGGACGAACGACCCATGGCTCGCCAGGATGCTGATGCGCACGCCTGCGCATGCTGGTCGCCGTGGCACTGACCAACCGGATGGCGCGCATTGTTTGGGCGCTGATGAAGAAAAAGGAAAGTTATCGGGCTCCCGCCGCCGCCTGACAGGGCAGCCGGGTGGGTAGCTGTCGGGGACGCGGGCAGGTCTGAGGAAAGGCAAGGGCAAACGGTCGATCGAGACGGGATCGGGAGAACCAGCTTCGCAACGCAGAGCCATCAAGCTCGCGTAAGCGATATGGACCCGGTCCTCGCATCTCCATGAGGGCCCGCGGCACATACGACTGTGCCTTACCTCATGCGCCGAGCCGACCGAAGAAAATGTTGCGTCACCGGGGGCGTCCACACACGACACTTCGTTACCTGCGCTGCGTCAATGGAGTGAATAATGTTCACCCTCCCACCAATAATCCAGTCGATGAGCGCCCGTGCCTCCCACAGTCAGATATGCCAATTTTTCCTATTGAAAGGAGTCGATATATTGCACTATTCGACTTTCGGTCTGTGTTTCCAAATCGTCGGTCTCCGCATTCGCTCAGGGCGATGGGAACGCGCTCCAAGGGCGGCAGAACGAGAAATGCCTCTGGTAAGTCTACGAGATGCAACTAGCCAATGCCTTTCCCAGAGTTTAGCCTCGCCACATTTGCTCAGCGCTTGCACACCTACAGCATTGCTTTCTTCATGGAGTGTGACCTTGGCCACCGTACCTCAAGTCATCGCACAAATACGCTTCGCCATCGAGGGGCAATTGTCGGCACGCAATGCTCATCACGAATTTGAGCACATGTGTAGGCATTTCGCGCGGCTTCGAATATGTAGCAACATTCTTCCTGCCACCGGACCGGTGTCGGCAGGTGGAGATCAAGGTCGTGATTTTGAGACATTTCGTACGTATATCCACAAATCCCCTCTAACTTGTCCTTCATTCGTTGGTTCGGCATCTGAAGGCCTAGTCGTATTCGGTTGCTCACTGCAAAAGGACAATATTGCCAGAAAGATAAAAAAAGACATCAAACTCATAATGGAACCTGGTCAATGTGTTGCCTCCATACACATGTTTTTTGCTTGTGACATATCCACTGGTCGTAGACACGAGTTACAAGCATGGGCACACACGCATCATCACGTACATCTTGAATTGTACGATTCACAGGCTTTGTCAGAGCTATTATGTGACGTCGAGATATTTTGGATAGCTGAACATTTCCTTTCAATTCCGCGCGAATTTCGTCCGCACCTTGACGCCGAAGAAGGTGACAGTTGGTATAACTCTGCGGTCAAACGATGGACACATTGCGATGATTTTCTAAGAAACCCGGCAAACTTTGATGAATTGGTATCTGCAGTTCGACATGCAACGTTTGCAGACCGCGCTAAAAGTGACCTGCCACTTTGGATATCCTGCTTGCGTGCTTTTCAGGAAGATGAAGGATGTCCGGAGAAATTGTATTGGCGCGCGACATATGAGATTGCTGTCGCTTCCCTTCAGGGTCTCGGATCTATGGAAGGATTGGAGCAAGACCTCCGTCGCTATTTCTCGCGTATCGACCAATTGGAGATTGCTGCAGATCTCGAAGACGCCGGCGTGCTGATTCTATACTGCTGCGGTGCCTACCAACAAAATGCGGTTCAGCTTACTCTTGCCGAAATTAGGGTCGTAGGAATTTCCATTCAGAGGCGTCTGAGGGAACAGATTTTCGTTACGCAGTCACCTACTAACAAATGTATGTATCTGGAATCACTCGGGTATAATCTTATTGTGTTCCAGGGGGCTATGCACGGTGCATCGTATCCGGACTTGAACGAGACCACGAGTCTGTGGTCAGAAATGCTCGACCTGGTTGTTGACGCGCCTCTTTACCCATTGGAGCGTTTCGCGGACAGGGTGACCGAGATTATCCGATTGCTTGGCGATGCTTCTCAACTTGAAGATATCACAAATAGGTTGGACGATCTTCTGGCTGAACGGTACGGTGGCTTCAAAGCTGCTGAAAAGTGTCGCGACCGTAGCATGGCGTTGCGCGAGAGAGACCAGATTTTAAAAGCTATCACTGAACTACATCGAGCGAAGATAGCGTGGTTTGCTGACGAAACCCTCGGCGGCTCTATCCTGACCATGATGATGCTTTCTATGTGGTACCTAGAACTGGGTCTTACGTATGCGGCTAAGCAGTACGCGATGGCAGCTGCGTACATCTCTATGCAAACCACCAAGAAAGAGTTAAAGCGTCACGCTCCTCCGGCATTTATGCTGGTTGCAAGATGTGAATATGCACAGGGTTGCTGGTGCGATTTCCTAGGATTGGCGCATACAGCAATGCTCGCTTACCACCTGGTGCCAAATCAAGAGCAGAACCCAGAGACCATAGACTCCCAAATGGAGGAGATAAGCTATCACGCCGGGATCGCCCTATTGGTAGCTGAACGATTCACACCGACCATGGTACCGCGGATGCAAGAGCTGGTAGCGGATTGGCCCTTTGCCGACATGGTTGACGAAGCTTTCACGGCAGCTCGCAAAGTCTGGTCTAAGAAGAGCAATGCTGCAGTCTGGGATAATCTTCAGAGTCAATTTTTAGGTAAACCGTTTGGTGATGTCGGGGCAACAAGAACGGTTATCTGGAAGCAGTTGGGTCTAACGTGGACCGTTTCATGGGACAATACGTACTCGGCTACAGCAGTCGCGGAGCAATTCATGTCGACGGCCCAGGTTTTGATGGCGGAATGGGCCGGACTAGACCTCTGTATTCTTCGATCTCAGATCAGGGTCGAAGTGAGAGCACGGAGTAAGACGAATTCAAAAATTGAGAGCAAGACATCAAACAAACGGCGACTCTGGATAATCCATTTCTCAATGCAAAGGGAAAATGTTGAATTGGATGAAGTGCAAAAGGAAGCTTTCGGATTCGTAACGGCTATTATTCGAGAAGTGTCTCTTCTCTCTGATTCAGAATTTTTTGAATTGATGTCACATTCGTTGAAGAAAGGCGTCGTATCCAAAATCCAAATAGCAAGACCATATGAAGATCTCTATAGGAATTGTATCTCGGATTCTCGACCATTTGATGAAGAGCGTTTTAATTGGACGATACCACAGGCACCGATGTCGTTTCGAGTAACAGAACACAAAAGTATGGCTTGGTTTGAAGGGCCTGGTCCTGGATACAGCAAAAGCTCTTCGGCAGAGCACATACGAAATCGTTACCAAAACGTTAGTGCGTCCATTAAATTTACGTTGGCGAGGTTGTCGGCATGCGCAGCGTTTCTCGATATCGTGAGAAACTTGAGACGTGAAGGATGGCTAGATTGGCATATGCTGGTTGCGATAGCAAATATCACGTGGAATTATCGAGCCTCCCAGCTTGAAACGCCAGTGAGCGATGCATTGCAGAAATTGAAGGAAAGTGTGAGTGATGCTATGGGTCGCCAAGAAAGTGAAAATACGACGCCAGCGCCAATGTCAGAGTACACTGAGGAATCTATGCGACGGGCTCTGAAGCTTTCACAAGTCGCAACACTAAGAACATTGAGACTTGAATGTCACCAACAAACGCCCGATTTCGAGGCCATAGATGATTTTCTGCGGGCAAGATTTAATTATTGGACAGACGACGTGGAACACGGGGATCCGTTTCCGGACGGTTAAGAGAATGTTGTACACAAAGGTCGGATTTCTCCCGGTACTGTGCCACGCTAAACCGCGGTGCGGGTCGCGCCCGAGATCCTCCTGGACCTGAAGCGCCAGGGTGTTCATGCCGCGCCGCATGTCGGTCACGCCACTCGCCAGCCAGACACGAACACCTCCCGGAACCGGGATCATCGGCGCGCCAGAACCGCCAGCACCCGCGCCAGCGCCGAACCGTCCACCTCCCGGTCGACGATCACCCGCGAGCCATCGGCCAGCGCGATCTCCATCCGTCCCGCCGCCGGCGCATCCCCCGCAGCAGCACCCAACGGCGGCGGCTCCACAACCACCGGCACCAAGCCGCCGACCCCGCCAGCCTGCTCGCGAAACCGGCGCCGCCAGTTGAACACCAGGTTGGCGTTCACGTCGTTGCGCCGCGCCACAACCGACACAGAAACCCCGGACTGGTAGCTTTCCGCTACGATCCGGCGCTTCTCGGCATCGCACCAGAGACGACGAAGCGCACCCGGGCCTTCCCGCCCGGACTTCGGATTCTCCACTGCTTCCGACATCTGCGATCGTGTCCACTTAGACCTTGGTGGACACCAAACAGGTGTCCACTCCCGATCGCACAACCTCGCCTGATTACACTAATCCGAGAAGGCGGCTCACCCCGGAGGCTTACGTTGTCGAGGCAATTCCCCTTGCGGCTCATGGAGGCCTTGATGCCATGGAGGCGGAGCAGCTTGCGGTAGTCACCGCAGGCATATTGGGCGGGTTCAATCGGTCGTCGCAACACTCTGGCATAGGAGGTTGCTATGACGGTACGCAGACGGCGGTCGGAATGGTGGATCAGCCCCATGGGCAACCGGCGGCTGCGGGTCGCCATCTTCAGCGCATCCTCGCACAGGACGCTCTTCAGCCGCTCGGACATCGACCAGCCGACGATCTCCATCGTGGCCAGATCGGACGATCGGACCCGGCACCACACCGAACCCTTACACCTTACACCGAACCCTTACACCTTACACCTTACACCACTACACCACTCCCGGTCAGGAGATGTCTGGATTTATAATGAATCCGCTTTCGGAACGCTTACGGTTGACAAAATCAGATATGTCGCAGACAAAAGAAACCCCCGAAAACATTAACGTTTGCGGGGGTTTGACTTGGTTGCGGGGGTTGGATTTGAACCAACGACCTTCAGGTTATGAGGGTGAGATACATCGTTATGGCGGCAATCATGTGGCCTATTTGTTCCGGGGTGGCTTCGACTTCGCAGAGGCCGGCATAAAATTGTAGCCGGCCTCGGGGAGTGCCTCCCACCAATCCGGCCAGCGTACCTTCTTTGGGGTTCGGGTTGTTCTCAGGACCTGTTGCTGCTCCAGCAGCGTCAGGCGTCGGCTGCCGAGGCGGTCAAGCGCCATCTCGACGATCCAGGGCTCGAGCGCCATCCGGTCGGTGTTGCGATTTCGATCGAGCTTCCTGGCCATGCGCAGCGGCACGAGGGCGGTGTTGACAGTCCCGTGACAGAGGAAGGATGAGGAACTGACAAGCTCAATGACGAGCGTCTGGCGGCCTTGAGGCGAGAATTCCCTTTGTTTGGCACGGGCGTCTCCGATCGCCGCCGCAGCTTGCCGGGCGGCGGCATTGTCGCCATCGAGCCCCTGTTTGGTGAGATACAGAGCAAAGGCCTCGGCAGCGGTCACACGCCTCTCGATGCCGTCCTCGCGAACGGTCACCATTTGCCCGAGAACCGCTTCATAGGGCGGCTTTTTGTTACGCCCGGGCGGGCGGCCCTTGGGGTTGCCGCTCCGCCCATTTCTAAACCGCGTATTCCTCGGTGGATTGGCGTACCCGATTTCCCCCCCGGTGCTCATTCGGCGGTCCCGCCTGGCCAACACAAGGTCGCTGCATCACGGGTACACCGCTGGGTCTCCTCCATCTCTCGCCGTGTGAGCTTGCTGTCGCCATGGCGTTGCTCGAGCGCGGCCTGCACGGCCCAGGGTTCAAGCAGAAGCTGTTCGCGATCCGCTTCCAAATCCTCGCAGGCAGGGTGTTGGGTCGCTATCCCGAGTATCAGCATCGCCTCTTCGACATCGGCCGGGGGATACACGAACTTGACATCATTCCGCGGCGCCGGTTTTTTGGCCTTGCGGGCGACGAGATGGGCATCCCGCTTCTTGATCATCTTCAGAACTTCGCGCTTGGCCGAGCGATTGCCGGCGATCGCGTTTTGATATGTCTTGTGCCAAAGCGCCTCCTCGATCGTGACCTCGCGGGACTTGCAGTTCTGGTCGATCGTCAATTTCTTGTCGACGACTACATCGAAAGCGGAAGTCGAGTCCGCGGGGCGCTCCTTCCTAGGTCTGCCGTGGGGATTGCCGCTCACTCCTTTCGGGAAGCGCGTGCTCTTCGGCGGGTGCCCTGGCCCGACCTTGCTCATGCCTGGGCCTTCCTGCTGAGCTTGGCCTTCCCGCCGGTCATGGCCTCCCACCGATCGATCGCCACGTCCACATAAGCCGGATCGATCTCCACGCCGCGGAAACGCCGACCGGTTCGCTCCGATGCGACGAGTGTGGTGCCTGATCCAGAGAAGACATCCAAGACGAGATCGCCGCGCCTGGTCACATCCTGGATCGCATCGGCGACAAGTGCTGTCGGCTTGACCGTCGGATGGAGTTTGAGATCTTCGCGCCGGCTTCCGGCCACGGTGTTGACGGAAGCGTAGTCCCAGACGTTGGTGCGATTGCGGCCGTGCTTGCCAAGCTCGACCGCATTGAAGTGTGGTGCCTGGCCAACCCGGTAGACGAAGATCAGTTCATGCTTTGAGCGGTAGAGCGAGCCCATCCCGGCATTGGACTTGTTCCAGATGCACAGATTGAGCAGGTCGCCGTAGACGTCCCGGCCGATGGCGGAAAGGTCATCCATATGGCGCCAATCCATGCAAACGAAGTGAACGGCGCCGTCACGGGATGCGGCGACGCACGCCCCCAAAGCGTCTGTGAGGAACGTGCGGAACTCATCCCGGCTCATCTCGCCGGAGGCCATCGCGAATTCGCGGTGGCGGCCACGCGTGTTGGCGTGCCCGCCGATCGCGACATTGTAAGGTGGATCGAGAAAGGCAGCGTCGATCTTCACGCCTTTCCCGATGACACGCCGCAGGAACGTGCGGTCGCGACCGTCCCCGCAGCCAAGGCGATGGTCGCCGAGGATCCAGATGTCATCCGGTCGGGTTCGCGGCGACGGTTTTATCTCCGGGAGATGATCGTCGTCCGGTTCGTCCGCACCCGAAAGGGCGATATCGATCTCCCCCACCGAGAAACCCGTGAGGCCGAGATCGAAGTTCATGCCGGCGAGATCGCCCAACTCCAGCTTCAGGAGATCGAGATCCCAGTTCGCACTGAGCGCGATCTTGTTGTCGGCCAGTCTCAGTGCGCGCTTCTGACCATCGGTCAGTCCTGCGAGCACAATGGTCGGAACCTCCGCGAGACCCGCCTCTTTTGCGGCGTGCAGCCGTCCGTGCCCCGCGATGATGGCGCTCTGTTCATCGATCAGGATCGGGTTGGTGAAGCCGAACTCCTTGATCGAGGCCGTGATTTGCTCGAGCTGCCGCTTGGGATGCGTTCGTGCATTACGCGGATCGGGCTTGAGGCTGCCGACCGTCCGGTATTCGACCGCGAGAGCATCGGAACTTGCCGCACTGTCCGTCATGAACCCCTCCGATTTTCTGCCCGGTCATCCGGGCATTCATCCGGCGATGAGCCAGCGGAGCCGGGCCGGGCCGGCTCCGAGTGCCATTGCTCTCCGGTCCCACATGCTTTCTCGCTTAGACCACCATGCCTCCTCGCTATAGAACATAGATAGAACATATCATCAGAATTGCAAGACCAACAACGATGAGCAGGCGAGGCTGCAGGCGCATACCCCATTGCCCGCGATAGCCACAATACTGTGCGAAAGCACTGGACTCGCCGGCGCAATGGAGCGTCAGTGCGACGACGCCCGGCCACCCCGGGCTTGCCCCGGTAGCGGCGCCGACCTGCGCCGCAATATCCGAGGAGAACACCATGACCAGCAAGCCGTTGAAGAAGAGGTCGGTATCGCGTGCCGCGAAGGCGACCACCCGCAAGAACTCAAAGGCGACAGCTCCGAAGCCGCCGGGGACCACGAAGCTCGCGCTTCTCGTCGCCCATCTCAGTGCCCCGGGCGGCGCGACCATCGCCCAACTCTGTAAGGCAACGGGCTGGCAGCCCCATTCGGTTCGAGGTGCGCTCGCAGGTGCGCTGCGGCGCAAGGGCCACGTCATCGGGTCCGAGAAAGAAGGGGGCCAGCGGCGCTACCGCATCGAGGAACCGGTGACATGACCGGCGAGGCGCCGCTTGCGGACGAGATCGAGGCGCTCACGCCCCTTGGTCTCGAAGGGCTTCGAGAGGTTTGGCGCAACCGCTACGGTGTCCCGCCGAAGCTGCGCTCGGCCGCGCTGTTGCGTTATTGTCTGGCCTGGCGGCTGCAGGCAGAGGCTCTCGGCGGTCTCGATCGTGACACACGGCGCAAGCTCAAGCGCCGCCAGCGGGTCCAGGCAGAAGGTCTTGAGCTCGGGATCGGGACCACGCTGCGGCGTGAATGGCGGGGGCGGATCGTCCAGGTCACGGTCGAAGAAGAGGGGTTTCGCCACGGGGGTCAACTCTTCAAGAGCCTCTCCGCGGCCGCGACCGCGATCGCGGGCACGCGTTGGAATGGCCCGCGCTTCTTCGGCCTCCGATCCGCCAAATGAGCCAACCCCGTCTCCACTGTGCCCTCTATACGAGGAAGAGCACCGAGGAAGGCCTCGAGCAGGCGTTCAACTCCCTCGATGCACAGCGCGAAGCCTGCGAGGCGTATGTGAAGAGCCAGGCCAGCGAAGGTTGGAGAGCGGTCCGGGCCCGCTACGACGATGGCGGTTTCTCTGGCGCATCCATGGAGCGCCCGGCGCTCAAGCGGCTCCTCTGCGACATCGAAGCCGGCAAGGTCGACGTGGTCGTCGTCTACAAGATCGACCGCCTGACCCGGTCCTTGGCCGACTTCGCACGCATGATCGAGATCTTCGATCGCCGTCGGGTCAGCTTCGTCAGCGTCACCCAGGCCTTCAACACCACGACCAGCATGGGCCGCCTGACACTGAACGTGCTGTTGTCCTTCGCGCAGTTCGAGCGCGAGGTGACGGGCGAGCGCATCCGCGACAAGATCGCGGCCTCCAAGGCCAAGGGCATGTGGATGGGGGGCACTGTGCCGCTTGGCTACGACCCACCTGGGGATGGCACGCGCGCCCTGGCGGTCAACCAGGAGGAGGCCGAGATCGTGCGCACCATCTTCGGAGCCTATGTCGATCTCGGTTCCGTGCACGCGCTGCAGCGATGGCTTGAGGATCGGGGCATCCGTTCGAAGCGGCGGGTGACGCGGGCGGGTCGACTATCCGGCGGCCGGCCGTTCAGCCGCGGCGCGCTCTTTCAACTGCTGCGCAACAGAGTCTATCGCGGCCTGATCGTCCACAAGGGGAGGGTGCATCCGGGCCGGCACCAGGCCATCATCGATGCCGATCTCTTCGAGGCTGTCCAGGCGCGCCTCGATGCGAACACTCGCCGTCGCGCATCGAAGCTGGAGCAGAAGTCGAATGCCCCTCTGGCCGGGCGCCTCTTCGATGCGGATGGCCAGCCGATGTCGCCGACCTTCTCCTATGGGAGAGGCGGCAAGCTCTATCGCTACTACGTCTCGGCACCGCTTCAGCAAGGTGCAAGGCGCGATCCATCCGACACAGCCATCCGGCGCATTTCCGCACCATCGCTCGAAGTCGCCCTCGCGACCGCGCTGCGTCGCGTGATCCCGGGATGTCCGGACGATCCCATCACGCTTGTTGTCCGCGCCGAGCTCCACGATCAGTCGCTGCACTGCTTGCTGCCGATCGACCGGATCGTCGCGATGCGCGAGCGCCTCGAGCCCCACGAACGGGTCGAGCCGGATCCAGTGGATGCGCGCCTCGCCAGGCTGCATCTGCCCCTGGTCCGGCGTCGCGGTCAGACCTGGGTTCTTAAGGGCCAAAGTCCGGGTCACATGCCGGGCCCGGTTCTGGTCAGGGCGCTCCGCTCCGCTCACGCCATGCTGCACTATGACGATGACGGGCTGCCGGCACTCACTGCAGTACCCGATACGCCCCATCGACGCCGGCTCGTCCGCCTGGCCTTTCTGGCGCCAGAGATCCAGCGGGCGATCGTTGAAGGTCGCCAATCCGCAGGCCTGACACTGTCACGGCTCCTCAAGGGCCCGATGCCGCTCGACTGGTCGCAGCAAGCCGCCCGCTTCCCGTTTGCGGCATCGCCGGAATAGGGATCGGCACCCCACTCACTCGACTACGGGCAAGACGGCCCTGATTATTCCCTGTTCCCTCGATTCGTTTCCCTGTTCCCTCCATTTGTCTCCCTGTTATCAACTATTCGTTTCCCTGTTCCGAAAAAAACAGGAAAAGTTTGTAAGGCATTGATATTACGGAGGCTCTCGGTTTATTGGTTGGAAAACCCGCAATATTCTCCCTGTTTTGAGGCCGAAATCGCAAAAATTCCCTGTTTCCGCCAAACTCACCCTTGCATCGCGCTCGCGGAGACCGCACACCGCGAAGCCCGGTAATTGCCGGAAATGCTCCCGCGTTCAGGAGCTGCGAATTCCGATTGACCGCGAAACAGGCCCTGTTTTCCGTGGGTTGGCCGCGCCATGCGATGAAGAGACTGCCTCGCCGGGGTGGCTGGCTGGGGGACCTGGATTCGAACCAGGGTCGCTCGGGTCAGAGCCGAGAGTTTTACCGCTAAACTATCCCCCAGCAAGGAAGGGCCCGCACGCCAACGCTTATTGCCGCCGCCAGAACTTGTCAACCGAAGGCGCGGGGTACTGGTCGGATCGGGCTCGCAGGAAGGGTCGTGTCCCAGGACGTGGTGTAGGAGTTGTTGGAGCCTCTGGTAGCTGTGGGTAGGCGGCTTGCCGTAGCGACCGCCGAGAGTCTGGCGTAGGCAAGCCGGCTATCCACAGCGGAGGCCATCGCGGTTCCGGTTTAGGGTTGGGCTAGTGCAAACCAACCTGACCCGAAGGAGAACCACGATGACCCAGGACATGATGACCCTGCGCGCGCTTTTGGAGAAGAGCTCCGATGCCGATCTGCTTTGCGAGATGATCGGCTTCACGGCCGAGCGGCTGATGGCACTGGAGGTTGAGGGCCTGACCGGCGCCGGGCACGGCGAGCGCTCGGCGGATCGTATCACCCATCGCAACGGCTACCGCGACCGGTCCTGGGAGACGCGGGCCGGCACGGTCGAGCTGAAGATCCCGAAGCTGAGGAAGGGAAGCTACTTCCCGGGCTTCCTGGAGCCGCGGCGGATGGCCGAGAAGGCGCTGGCTGCGGTGATCCAGGAGGCCTACATCCAGGGGGTGTCGACCCGCTCGGTCGACGATCTGGTTCAGGCGATGGGGATGTCGGGCGCCTCCAAGAGCCAGGTCTCCAGGCTGTGCGGCGAGATCGACGATAAGGTCACCGGCTTCCTCGATCGACCGCTGGAGGGCGACTGACCCTATCTGTGGCTCGACGCCACCTACGTGAAGGTGCGCCAGACCGGACGCATCGTCTCGGTCGCGGTGACCGTGGCTGTGGCCGTCAACGACCAAGGCCGCCGCGAGGTCCTGGGCGTGGCGATCGGCGCGTCGGAGGCCGAGACCTTCTGGATCGAGTTCCTGCGCTCGCTGGCCCGGCGCGGGCTGCGCGGCGTGAAGCTGGTGATCTCCGACGACCACAAGGGCCTGAAGGCCGCCGCGACCCGGATCCTCGGCGCCACATGGCAGCGCTGCCGCGTGCACTTCGCCCGCAACCTGCTGGCCCATGCCGGCCGCCAGGGCCGGCGCGTCGTCTCCGCCTTCGCCCAGGAGGACGCCGACAGCGCGAAGGTCCAGTGGCGCCAGGTCGCCGACCAGCTCAGGCCCAAGGTGCCCAAGCTGGCAGTTCTCATGGACGAAGCCGAGCACGACGTCCTCGCCTACATGAGCTTCCCCAGGGAGCACCGCCAGAAATTGCACTCCACAAACCCGATCGAACGGCTCCATGCCGAGGTCAAGCGTCGCACCAACGTCGTCGGTATCTTTCCCAACGAAGCCGCCATCACACGGCTCGTCGGCGCCATCCTTCTCGAGCAGAACGACGAGTGGGCCGTCTCAAGGAGATACATGACGCTGGAATCCATCGCTCCGCTGAGCGATGGTGTCCCCATCACGCTGCCCACCGTGGCAGCCTGAACGTCCCGGCCCTACCCGCCGGGAGCCGCGTAGAGCGCAACGCTCTTACACCACTCCGCGGGACACGATCGCAGGAAGGGAGAGGAGACACGGGCATGACGGAAGCTCTCGCGTCGGGTCCCGCGCCCCTAGAGGGCGGCACAGAGGTCTCGACCGAGCTACTGACCCGCGCCATTCGGGCGATGGATCCGCTTAGCAACCGTACCGTGCGTTCGTGGACGAGCGAGCCGGAGGAAGAGGGGACGAGCTTCACGAGCGAGGTGCGACGGCTTCGCATCGAATACGAATCAGACGGCTCGAATGGTCCAGCCTCACTTGTCGCGAAGCTGCCCTCGACGCGCGAGCAGATGCGAACCGTGGCCGGT
Organism: Alphaproteobacteria bacterium; assembly: GCA_965261735.1. Classification (GTDB taxonomy): domain Bacteria; phylum Pseudomonadota; class Alphaproteobacteria; order SHVV01; family SHVV01. The sequence continues at coordinate 227,091 of OZ253470.1, read as the reverse complement.
CTCTTCCGGCTCTACGAACGCGAGGTCAACTTCTACGGTCGGATCGCGCGCGACGTCCCGGTGCGGACCCCGAAAGGCCCGGTGCGGACCCCGAAAGGCTATGTCAGCTCCTTTGACCCCGAATCGGGCGAGTTCCTACTCCTACTCGAAGACATGACTCCATCCGGACGGGCCAGGGATTTTCCTGGCTCGCCGCGCCGAAACATCGTGAGTTGCGGTTATCGAAGACATCGCAGCGCCCCTTATGTGCTGTTGTCAGTGAAAGGCTCGAGGTCGTTCGGTGTGCTCCCGCCGCCGGCGCCATTTTCCTTGAAACCGGGATTGGTCTCGGCTTCGTCCGAGTGCCGCCGGTCGAGTTCGACGGCCGCGGAGGCGGCACCGATCAGGTGGGCGACAAAGCACAGGCCCGCCATCAGTGCCTCGCCGTGCAGGTATTCAAGGGCCGACTTAATGGCGAGGGCGTTGTTCTTGGGACTGCCATCGACCGGCTCCACCACAAAGTGTTCTCCTGAGACTGGTGGCCGACTAGGCGGCGTTGCGGGATGGCGCTTGCACTGATTCGCCAAGGACGGAGCTGGTGATTCCAGTCGCCAGGCGGATGCGGCTCAGCGCCGTTTCGTCGGTCGTGAAGCGGCCCGCCAGAGCAATCGTGTTGCCTACTCTGCGCTTCCGGCTTTGCCAGAAGGGATGGCATCCCACCTCGGGAGAATCCGGGCGACGCGGATGTCGTAGACCTGGACGACCTCTCGGATGCCGCGCGACAGGCAGAATTCGGTGAGGCCGCAAAACAACTCATTGGTGAACCTGCAGATTCCGTTCGGACCGACCCTGCTCACCGGCGACCGATCGACGGCGAAGCGGCTCATTTCCCAAATCGCCGCATCCCGCGGCGCCGCGGTTCCATCGAGCAAGAATGGAAACACGTCTTTGAGCATGTAGGCGCCCGCGGTCGACAACAGACGCCAGGTTCCGACCAGCGTCGCTTCGTCGTCGTACGCAAGTATGTAGGTGGGCTTGAGTTCGTCGAACTCGTCGCGTTTCGTGCCAGGAACCCGCACCACGGGTCGCACCCTGCGCAAAAGATGGGTACACTTGGGCGACGTGGCTCGTGACCCTGCGTACGCCAAGCTAACTCAAGCCAGGGAGTCCCGTGGTGCCGTTTCAAGCGCCCGCCGCACCGCAGAACGAAGCGCCGGGACGATCCGGCGGGGCGCGCGGCCGTCATGACCACGTGTTCGCGGCTCTCGACCTCGGTACCAACAATTGCCGCCTGCTCGTGGCCCGACCCAAGGCCGACGGCTTCGAGGTCATCGACGCGTTCTCGCGCATCGTCCGCCTCGGCGAGGGGGTTGGCGAAAGCGGCGTTCTCTCCAAAGGGGCGATGGCGCGCACCATCGCCGCGCTCCGGGTTTGTGCCAACAAGATCGAGCGACGCGGCGTTACGCGTCTGAGGGGCGTCGCCACCGAAGCCTGCCGGCGGGCCTCGAACTGCATCGAATTCGTGGATCGGGCGGCGGCCGAAACCGGCATCTCGCTCGACATCATTACGCCGCGCGAGGAGATTCTGTTGGCGCTCGCGGGTTGCGCCCCCCTGCTCGACGTGTCGCGCCCGAACGCGCTGTTGTTCGACATCGGCGGCGGCAGCACCGAGATTATCTGGCTTGGGCTCGCACCCGGTCAGCAGCCCGAGATACGGGCGCTCATCTCGCTGCCGTGCGGCGTCGTCACCTTCGCCGAGCGCTACGGCGGCCGGGACGTCTCGCCCGAGGTTTACGATGCCATGGTGACCGAGGTCGAGGACCTGCTGCGGCCGTTCGAGAACGAGCACCGTCTGGCCCCGCGGATTAGGGCCGGAACGTCGCAAATGCTGGGTACGTCCGGCACCGTCACCACGCTCGCCGCCGTCCACTTGGGGATGCCGAGGTACGACCGGCGCCGGGTCGACGGCAGCTGGCTCATGATCGAAGATATCGCACGCGCCACCGGGCAGCTCGCGACCATGGACTACGAAGCTCGCGCGCGCCATCCCTGCATCCGCCGCGGCCGCGCGGATCTCGTGATCGCCGGGTGCGCCATCCTCGAGGCCATTACCCGGACCTGGCCGGCCAAGCGGCTGCGGGTCGCCGATCGTGGCCTGCGCGAGGGCATGCTGCTTGCGCTCATGGGAGAGGCCGACCTCGAGGCCGCCGCGCATTCGGGCGAGCACCCCTAGTCGTGGCTGGCTCGGCCGCCGGTGACGGAGCGCGCACGCGCGAGCGTGTCAAACCGGGGCGCCGCCGCTCCGTCTCTTCGACCCGCTGGCTCCAGCGCCAGCTCAATGACCCCTACGTGGCGGCCGCCCGTAAGGCCGGATACCGCTCCCGCGCCGCCTACAAGCTACGCGAGATCGACGACCGTTTTGGCCTCCTCCAGCCGGGTCGGCGGGTCGTCGACCTCGGTGCGGCGCCGGGCGGCTGGACCCAGGTCGCGCTCGAGCGCGTCACCCGCGGGCGCGGCCCGCGTGGCACGGTGGTCGCGGTCGATGTGAGCGAGATGGCGCCGCTTCCGGGGGTGGATGTGGTCAAGCTGGACGTTGGCGCGCCTGGAGCCGCGGCGCGCCTGAGGGCGGCGCTGGGCGGTCCCGCGGACGTGGTGCTGAGCGATATGGCGGGCCCCGCCACGGGCCACTCGGGGACCGACCACATTCGCGTCATGGCGGCCTGCGAGACGGCTCTAGAAATCGCGCAGGCCTTACTGCGGCCCGGCGGCGCCTTTGTCGCCAAAGTGTTGCAGGGCGGCACGGAGCAGCAACTGCTGGCCCGGCTTAAGCGGCGCTTTCGATCGGTCAGGCACGTCAAGCCCAAGGCGAGCCGCTCGGGGTCGGCCGAGACCTACCTCGTCGCCCTCTCCTTTCGACCCGAGGCGGCGGGCGAGGGCGCCTGAGCGGGCTCGCCATGCGCCGATTCGGCGCCCTGCGAGCCTTTAGTTGTCGCTACCATTCGGTGCTTCGGCGTGGCATAGTGCCGGCCCGCAAAACAGGGAGACGCCATGGAAATCCGAGAGGCACTGACCTTCGACGACGTCTCGCTGGTTCCTGCCGCCTCATCGATCCTGCCCGCCGAAGCCAGCGTACGAACCAAGGTCACGCGCTCGATCGAGCTCGGAATTCCTCTCCTGTCGGCGGCCATGGACACCGTCACCGGGTATGAACTGGCGATCGCCATGGCTCAGGCCGGCGGCCTCGGCATCCTTCACCGCAATCTCTCGGTCAGCGACCAAGCCAACGAGGTGCGCGCGGTCAAGAAGTTCGAGTCGGGCATGGTGGTCAACCCGGTGACGATTGGCCCCGACGAGTCCCTGGCCGAAGCCTTCGCGCTGATGGAGAAGCACCGGATCTCCGGGATTCCGGTCGCCGCGCCGCCGAACGGCCGGCTGGTCGGCATCCTCACCAACCGCGACGTGCGCTTCGCCACCGACATGCATCAGCCGGTCCGCGAGCTCATGACCCAGGAGAATCTCGTCACCGTGAGTGAGGGTGTGGCCACCGAGGAGGCCAAGAGGCTGCTCCATCAATACCGGATCGAGAAGTTGCTGGTGATTGACGAGGAGCGACGCTGCGTTGGCCTGATCACGGTCAAGGATATCGAGAAGGCGCAGCTCCACCCCGAGGCCTGCAAGGACGAACAGGGGCGCCTAAAAGTCGGTGCCGCCACCACCGTCGGCGATGCCGGTCTCGCCCGTACCGAGGCGCTGATCGGGGCCGGCGTGGATCTCATCGTCGTCGATACGGCACACGGGCACTCCCAGCGCGTTATCGATTCCGTCAGCCGTATCAAGAAGATGAGCAACTACACGCAAGTGCTCGCCGGCAACATAGCCACGGCAAGCGGCGCCATGGCCCTCATCGATGCCGGGGCCGATGCGGTGAAGGTGGGTATTGGGCCGGGCTCGATCTGCACCACCCGTATCGTCGCCGGGGTCGGCGTGCCCCAGCTCAGCGCCCTGCTCGAGGTCGCCGAGACGTGTCAGGAGCACGAGGTGCCGTTCGTGGCCGACGGCGGAATCAAGCATTCTGGCGACCTCGCCAAAGCGATTGCCGCCGGCGCCTCGTGCGCCATGATCGGATCGCTCCTCGCCGGCACCGACGAGGCGCCCGGCGACGTCTTTTATTATCATGGCCGGTCCTACAAAACATACCGCGGTATGGGGTCGGTCGGCGCCATGGCGCGTGGCTCGGCCGACCGTTACTTTCAGGAGGACATCAAGGATACGCTCAAGCTCGTGCCCGAAGGCGTCGAGGGCCAGATCCCGTATAAGGGACCGGTCGCGGGCGTTATCCATCAGCTGATCGGCGGCCTACGCGCGTCGATGGGCTATACCGGCAACGAGTCGATCCCTGCGATGCAGCGCGGCTGCGAGTTTCGCCGAGTTTCCTGGGCCGGCCTGAGCGAAAGTCACGCCCACGGCATCGTCGTGACGCACGATGCGCCCAATTATCCGAACCGGGGCTGAGCCGGCTTCGTGGCGGCCGGGCGGATACAGGGCGGGCCGGCGAAGGAGATCGCGAAAGCGTGTGAAAAAGTGACCTCCATAATGGAAGAATCAACACACCACGAGCGTTATGATAGCGACAAAGTTCTTTAGGTTTGCACGACGGGGACATGGCATGACACCAAGAAGCATCTTCCTGGGCCCGCTGTTGGTGGCGGCGCTCGCACTCGTTTTGATGCCGGGGGCGGCGATCGCGGTCGGCAGGAGTGACAGTGGGTCGAGCGCGTCGTCGACCAAGTCGGCGGCCAAAGCGCGCAGCGAGGATCCGAACTACGCGGCGGCGATGAAAGCGGTCGAGGCCGAGAACTGGTCGCGCGCGGTGGGCTTGCTACAACAAGTGTTGTCCAACGACGGCACCAACGCCGACGCTCAGAACTGGCTCGGATTCAGCTTTCGCAAAGCCGGCGATTTCGACAAAGCGTTCAAGCACTACGCCCTGGCCCTCGAGCTCAATCCCGACCATCAGGGTGCGCATGAGTACCTCGGGGAGGCCTATCTCGAGACCGACGACCTAAAAATGGCGCGAAGCCATCTGAAGAAGCTCGGCCAGATCTGCGCTTACGATTGCGATGCGTATCGCGAGCTGAACAAGGCCATATCCGCATACAAAAAGACCCACAACACGGGCTACTGACCTCCGCCGCGGCCGATCCCCCGCGGTGAGGGCGCTGACCCCGAACCGCGGCACGCGGCGCTGGACCCCTGCCGCCCGCGGCGGCTACGTTCGCACATGAGCGACCGCGTCCTGATTGTCGATTTCGGATCGCAGGTGACCCAGCTCATCGCGCGCCGCGTGCGCGAGAGCGGCGTCTATTGTGAGATCGTTCCCTGCACCCGCGCGGAAGCGTCACTCGACGATGGCGCGCCGCGCGCCGTCATACTCTCCGGCGGCCCGGCCTCCGTCGCCGACGAGGCGCCGCCGCAGGCCCCCTCTCGCGTCTTCGACCTTGGCGTGCCGGTGCTCGGGATCTGCTACGGCCAACAGTCCATGTGCGCGCAGCTCGGCGGCGAGGTCGAGCGCGCCGAACATCGCGAATTCGGTCGTGCGTTCCTCGATGTCCAGGAGCCGTGCGCGCTTTTCGACGGCGTCTGGAGGCCGGGCCAGCGCCACCAGGTGTGGATGAGCCATGGCGACCGGGTCGTGCGCTTGCCCGACGGCTTCCGCACCGTCGCCGTGAGCGAGGGTGCGCCTTTCGCCGCTATCGCCGACGAGGAGAAGCGCTTCTACGGGGTCCAGTTCCACCCCGAGGTCGTGCACACGCCGGATGGCGCGGCGCTCTTGCGCAACTTCACCCATCATGTCGCGGGCTGCCGTGGCGACTGGTCCATGGCTGGATTCCGTGCCGCAGCGGTGGCGCGGGTGCGCGAACAGGTCGGCACCGGGCGCGTGCTGTGCGGCCTCTCGGGCGGCGTCGATTCGACGGTTGCCGCGGCACTGCTCCATGAGGCGATCGGCGACCAGCTCACGTGTGTCTTTGTCGATACTGGCCTGCTGCGCACCGGCGAGGCCGATGAGGTCACCTCCCTGTTTCGCGAGCGCCACAACATGGTGCTCGTCCATCGCGACGCGTCGTCGATCTTCCTCGACCGCCTCAAGGACGTGATCGATCCGGAGGACAAGCGCCGCACCATTGGTGCGGCGTTCATCGACATTTTCGAGGAGGAGGCGGCCAAGATCGGCGGCGCCGACTTCCTCGCACAGGGCACCCTCTACCCCGACGTGATCGAGTCGGTGTCCTTCACCGGCGGGCCCAGTGCCACGATCAAGTCGCACCACAACGTTGGCGGCCTTCCCGAGCGTATGCGCCTCGCCCTGGTGGAGCCGCTGCGCGAACTGTTCAAGGACGAGGTGCGCCGGCTCGGCCATGAACTGGGGCTACCGGATGCCGTCATTGGGCGCCATCCGTTTCCCGGCCCGGGCTTGGCGATTCGCATCCCGGGAGCCGTCACGGCCGCGAAGGTCGCCATCCTGAGGGCGGCCGACGCGATTTACATCGAAGAGATCAGGTCAGCGGGATTGTATGACGCGATTTGGCAGGCATTTGCCGTGTTGTTGCCCGTCCGCGCGGTCGGCGTCATGGGTGACGAGCGCTCGTATGAAAACGTCCTGGCGTTGCGCGCCGTTACCTCGGTCGATGGCATGACGGTTGATTTCTATCCATTTTCGGCGGATTTCTTGGGGCGCGTGGCGAGCCGTATCGTCAATGAGGTGAGGGGCGTCAACCGGGTGGTCTATGACGTTACCTCCAAGCCGCCCGGCACGATAGAATGGGAGTAAGGAAACACACAGTATTCGGCCTGTACATTTCTTGCCTATCCGGTTAACGCCCATGACCGCTACATGTAGGGTGCCGCCACTCTCCCGAGTAAAGCTCGGCATAGGTTGGAGCAGAGGTGTCGCCCGCGATGCCGAGCAATGAGCGGAAGGCGTTGAACGGGTAGAACCGCCTGTTGAAGCGGAAGGTGAACTCGTTGAGGTAGGCTTGTAGGTGCTGGTGGCTAACGCCGTGGTGGATACCGATCAGCCACGTCTTCAGGTTGGCGAAAACCAGATGGATGATCGGCAGGTATTGCTCGGCAACCTCTGGATCACCACACTCGGCAACAGCGAAGTGCTCATAGCCGCGCTTACCGAGGCCAGCATAGCCGCTCCAATCGTCAGTAACGATCAGCGATCGCGGCGCGACGGTGCTCTCGACGAACCCACAGAGCGACTCGGCGCTACGGTCGAGCACGACGGCGAGCCGAACGCGTCCGGCATAGCGTCCGTCTTTCCGGTTGTCGAGCTTGGTGCCCGGCTTTCGATGACGCACCTCGATGGCACAGGAGACGGGGACCTTGTGGTGAACACCACGGCCTTCCCCACGCGTTCGCCCGCCAACCCAGGTTTCGTCCACCTCAACATGGTTCTTGGGCTGTCCACCGATCCTGTCTTGGTTGGGCCGCACCATGCCCGAGCGGAGCTTGTGGAGAATTTGAAAGGCCGTCTCGTAGCGCGAAAGACCAAGTTGCCGCTGAAACTGCACGGCGGACATGCCGGGCGTCTGACTTGCGACCAGATAAGCGGCCCAGAACCAGACGTTCAGCGGAGTGTGGCTACGCTCCATCACTGTTCCCACCGTCAGCCCGGTGTTCTTGGCGGCACTTGCGGCAGCGCAGGACGCCAGGGCGGTTTTCAAAGTGGAACGGCTCTCCCGCCGTGCCGCAGTGCGGGCAGGCAAAGCCGTCTCCCCAGCGGGCTTTCTCCAGGTAGGCGGCGCAGGCCGCATCATCGGGGAAAAGTCGCTGGAACTCGGGTAGCGAATGCGGGAATGGGAGATCGGCGCGGTCGAGAACATCCATGGCGCGCTCCCCTATATCCGGTTTGCGCCTATTCTAGCCCTAGTGGGTGTGGGTGTAAACCGGATAGGCAAGGTACATTTTCCCTGTGCCTCCCATTTGTTGAAAAGGGCAACCCGCCGGGGGTAGTGAGGGTATCTTTGTCCGAGGTCGATCCACAACTCGCCGCCGTCCTTGATGCGCTGCCCGTTCCGGTCGTTCTTCTCGACGGGCGTGGGCGGGTTTCTTGGGGGAACGCGGCCGGCGGCCAAGCATGTGGCCGCTCGCTCGACGACATCCGCGGCCGCCCGTTTTGGGAACTGGCGCCAGCCGTGGCCGGAGGAGCGCGTGCCGCCGTCGAGGCCGTTCTCGCGGGGCACGGACCGCGCAGCATCGACGGCGCGCGTGAGATGTCGTCACGCGAGACGAAGCCGTTGCACTGGCACCTCGCGGCGATCGCCAACGGTACGGGCGAGATCGCCCAGGTTGTGGCGACGGCGCGTGAGGACGATGCACCGTCCGCTTCGAGCCGCGGCGCGCCCGAAGCCGCCATCGAGCCGGTTCACTCGATGACACGCTACCTAGTGGATTGATCGGAACGAAAGAGTCCGATTTGAGATTCCGTATTGTGCGGTGTCATGCGAGTCTGTGCTATGCGCACCGGCATCCATTTTACTGTCACGTCTGGCGACCGTCAGCGATTGCAAGCTATCGTCGCGGACCCGAAGAGCTCGCAGAAACATGTCTGGCGGGCGCGGATCATCCTGAAGAGCGACGAGGGGCTCGGGAACTCGTCGATCATGGCCGAGACCGGCAAGTCCAAGACCTGTGTCTGGCGCTGGCAGGAGCGGTTCATGCACGAGGGTGTCAACGGCTTGCTTCGCGACAGGTCCCGTCCGCCTGGCAAAGCGCCGATCCCGCCGGAGCGCGTCGCCGAGATCGTCCGCCTGACCCAGCAAGCGCCGCCGCACGAGGCGACCCACTGGACGCTGCGCGCGATGGCGAAGGTTGCTGGCGTCGCGGCGTCGACGGTCCAAGCGATCTGGAAGGCCCATGGCCTCAGCCCGCACCGCTGGCGGCACTTCAAGCTCTCCAATGATCCCGCCTTCGCCGAGAAGCTCACAGATATCGTCGGCTTGTATGTCGATCCGCCGGCCCATGCCGTGGTGCTGTCGGTTGATGAGAAATCACAGATCCAGGCGCTCGACCGCACCCAACCCGGCTTGCCGATGAAGAAGGGCCGCGCCGGTACGATGACCTATGATTACAAACGGCATGGCACGACGACGCTGTTCGCCGCGCTCAACGTGCTGGACGGTACGGTCATCGCACAGAACATGCAGCGCCACCGCCATCAGGAGTTCATCCGCTTCCTCAACCGCATCGAGCGCGAGGTGCCGACGGACAAGGCCGTCCACGTCATCCTCGACAACTACGCCGCGCACAAGAAGGACAAGGTCCGCGCCTGGCTCGCCCGCCATCCACGCTGGACCTTCCACTTCACGCCAACCTCGTGCTCGTGGCTCAATGCCGTCGAGGGCTTCTTCGCCAAACTAACGCGGCGCAGGCTCAAATACGGCGTCTTCCAATCCGTCGTCGACCTTCAGGACGCCATCAACCGATTTGTCCGCGAATACAATGACGCAAACCCAAAACCCTTCATCTGGAAAGCCGACCCCGATCATATCATCGCCGCACGAAACAGAGGGTTCCAAACGTTGGAATCAATCCACTAGCGCATATCAGCCACGAGGCGCGTACGCCGCTCAATGCCGTCATCGGCTTCGCCGAGGTATTGTCGGCCCAGCTCTATGGGCCGCTCGGCCACCCCAAATATCTCGATTATGCCAAGACTATCGAGGACAGTGGTGCGCACCTCCTGAGCATCATCAACGACATCCTCGACATGTCGAAAGCCGACGCCGGCATGCTCGAGCTCGACGAGGCGCCGGTCGATGTCTGCCAGAGCATCGCCTCCTGCCTGCGCATGATGGGGGGCCGTGCGGAGGACGCCGGCGTTGCTCTCGAATCGATCTGCCCCGATGACCTCGTCGCGCTCCGCGGCGATGCCCGAAAGCTCAAGCAGGCGTTGATCAATCTTGTTTCCAACGCGATCGAGTTCACCCCCGATGGCGGCAGCGTCGATGTTGAGGCGGGCATGGAACCCGGTGGCGAGCTCGTGATCTCCGTGCGCGACACGGGCGTGGGCATGGCTGCCGACGACATCCCGACGGCAATGGCGCCGTTCGGACAGGTGCAAAGCAGCCTCACTCGGCGCTCGCGCGGTACGGGCCTGGGCCTGCCGATGGTCCAGGCACTCGTCGAGTTGCACGGCGGTGTCCTTACGCTGGCCAGCGTTCCGGGCTCGGGAACGACCGTCGCCATGCGCTTTCCTGCAGATAGAGTCATCGCCTAGCGCGCCGCGCCGAGCGCGGGCACGCCGCGTCGCTACGCTCAATTGGCGTTGTGCCTGCGCCCGCCCTTCATGCTAAAACCGGCGCGACGGTGATCGTGAGGTACGCCTCGCGGTCGCATGAGCCTGGAGGTGTGCCATGGTTGCGACGACAACGCCCATTTGCGAGATCGGGTGGGAGGCCGTCGATTTCGACCTCGAGGGGGTGGATGGCAAGCGCTATAGCCTGGCTGACGTGCGTGGTGAAAAAGGCACGCTGGTCATGTTCATTTGCAATCACTGTCCCTACGTCAAGGCCATTATCGACCGCGTCGTCCGCGACGTGACCGAGTTGAAGACCAAGGGTGTTGGCGCGATCGCGATCATGCCCAACGATCCGCAGGCCCACGCCGAGGACTCGTTCGACAACATGCGGCGGGTGGCACAGGAGAAGGGCTTCACGTTCCCCTATGTGATCGACCGCAGCCAAAACCTCGCGCGCGCCTACGAGGCGGTATGCACGCCCGATTTCTACGGCTTCAACGCCGATCTCGAGCTGGAATATCGCGGTCGCCTCGACGCCTCCGGCGTCAAGCCCGTCGCCAACGCCAGGCGCGAGCTGTTCGAAGCGATGCTCCTGGTAGCCAGGACCGGCCAAGGCCCCGCGGAGCAGGTGCCGAGCATCGGCTGTTCCATCAAGTGGAAAGAGGCGTGAGGTAGGCACCGGGATTTCCTGGCGGCGCCCCGGCGAACGGGGTTCCCGAGGGGTTTACCCGGAGAGCCCACGCTACGGAGTTTCCTGTGTCCGACATTTTCAAGGAAGTCGAAGAGGACGTTCGCCGAGAACGCTACGCCAAGCTTTGGCAGGCGTATGGCCGGTATTTCGTGGCCGTCGCGGTCGCCATCGTCGTGGCGACGGCGTCGGGGGTCTGGTGGCGGGACTTTTCTCGCTCGCAGCGCGAGGCCGACAGTACGGCCTTCTCGGCAGCCCTGAATCTGAGCCGGGGCGGCGCCAGCGAACAGGCGGCGACCGCGTTCGCCGGCCTGGCCGATTCAGCGGGCGCGGGCTACGCGGTCCTGGCCCGCCTCGAGCAGGCCTCGGCCCAGGCGCGTGCCGGTGATCGCGAGGGAGCCATCGCGCTTTACGACCGCGTCGCCGCGGACACCGGCGTCGACGCGAGGCTGCGCGGCCTCGCCCGGTTGCTCGCCGCCCAACATCTCGTCGACTCGGGCGACCGCGACGAGCTCATCACCCGCCTTGAGCCCTTGATGGATGCAGAAAGCCCGTGGCGCTTCTCGGCGCGCGAGCTCAGGGCCCTGCTGGACCTGCGCACGGGTAGTACCGAGGAGGCGCGCCGCGGCTACGAGGGGCTCGTCGACGACCCCGAGGCGCCGCCCGGTATCCGCGCCCGTGCGGCGGAACTCCTGGCCGCCCTCCGCGCTGCGGAGTAGGACGATGGCGGCGCGGTCGCTGCCAGCGGCGGTCGGTGTGGTGGCGTTGCTTGCGGGCTGTGGCCTGCTGCCCGACGGTTGGCTCGGCGAGGGCGAGGGGCCGCCGCTCCCGGGCGAGCGTATTTCCGTCCTATCGCTACAGCGATCACTGGAGCCGGATCCCGGCCTCGCCGATCTCGAGGTGCGGCTGCCTCGGCCCCGGATCAATCCCGAGTGGCCGCAGGCCGGAGGGCGCGCGAGCCACGCGATGCAGCATGTGGCGGTGGCGGCCGCGCCGCAGCAGGTCTGGCGGGTCAGGCTGGGGCGCGGCTCCAGCAGGTATCGCCGGCTGCTGGTCGCTCCCGTCGTCTCCGGCTTGGGGATCTTCGCGCTCGACGCACAAGGTGATGCCGTTGCCCTCGACGTCGAGACGGGCGAGCGCCTCTGGCGGGTCAGCCTCAACCCGGCGGACGAAGAGGACGGTGGATACGGTGGCGGCGTCGCCGTGGCCGAGACCGCCGTGTATGCGGCCACCGGCTTTGGTGATGTGTTCGCCCTCGATCCCGCGACCGGCGCGGAGATCTGGCGCCGGCCCCTCGGCGTTCCCATACGCGCGGCGCCGACCTACAGCGACGGTCGCCTCTTCGTCATCAGCTACGACAACAAGCTTCACGCGCTCGCCGCCGCAGATGGCGAAGTTCTGTGGGCTCATCAGGGAATCATCGAGGCGGCCGGCCTCCTCGGCGCGGCCAGCCCAGCGGTCGCCGGCAATATCGTGGTCGCGCCCTACTCGTCGGGCGAGTTGTTCGCGCTGCGCGTCGACAACGGCCGCGTCGCCTGGTCGGACTCGCTGACGCGCACCGGCCGCCTCGCCTCGAGGGCGGCCGTGAGCGACATCAGCGGCCGCCCCATCATCGCCGGCGAGCACGTCTACGCGGTCAGTCATGGCGGCCGCATGGTGGCCATCAATCTGCGCAACGGCGCGCGCGTGTGGGACCAGCTCATCGACGGAACGCAGTCGCCCTGGCTCGCCGGCGACTTCATCTACCTCGTTACCGCGGACGCCGAGATCGTGTGTCTGTGGCGGCGCAACGGGCGAGTCCGCTGGGTCACGCAGCTGCCGCGCTACGAGAACGAATCGAGCCGGACGGGGCTGATTCTGTGGAGCGGCCCCGTGCTGGCGAGCGACCGCCTCATCGTCGTCTCGTCGTCGGCGGAGGCGCTTTCGGTCTCGCCCTACAGCGGCGATATCCTGGGCCGCTTGCGCTTGCCCGAGGGCGCCCGCGTGGCACCCGTCGTCGCCGCTGGAACGATCTACATTCTTACCGACGACGCCGATTTGATCGCGTTGAGGTGATGGGATGGGCCTCACCGTGGCGATCGTCGGCCGCCCCAATGTCGGCAAGTCGACCCTGTTCAACCGGCTTGTCGGCAGGCGTGTGGCGCTCGTCGACAAGGAACCCGGCGTCACCCGCGACTGGCGCGAGGGCGATGCTAGCCTGGGCCTGCTTGAGTTCCGCCTGATCGACACCGCGGGGCTCGAGGAGGCCGAGCCCGGCACCCTGCGTGACCGCATGGGGCTTCAGACCCAAGCCGCGCTCGAACACGCCGACATCGCCCTGATGCTGATCGATGCCCGCGCCGGCGTCACGCCGGCCGATCGCCACTTCGCCAATCTCCTGCGCAAAGGCAGGTCTCCAGTCGTGCTCATCGCCAACAAGTGCGAGGGCGGGGGCGGAGAAGCCGGCGTGCTCGAGGGCTATTCGTTGGGTCTCGGCGACCCGGTAGCGATTTCAGCGGAGCACGGCCAGGGTCTCGACGGCCTATACGACGTGCTCGACGCCCGCGATGCGGCGCTCAAGGCGGTCGCCGATGCGGAGCCGGGAGAGGACGCAGAGGAGGGCATCCTAAGGCTCGCCATCGTCGGCCGGCCCAACGTCGGCAAGTCGACCCTCGTCAACCGGCTCCTCGGCAGCGACCGCATGCTGACCGGGCCCGAGTCGGGGATTACCCGCGACGCCATTCCTGTCGAATGGGCGGTCGGCGGGCGCCGGATTCGCCTCATCGATACCGCCGGGCTGCGCCGCAAGGCCAAAGTGACGGGTGTCCTCGAACGCCTTTCGGTGGCCAGCGCCCTGCGCGCGGTGCGACTCGCCGACGTCGTGGTGGTGATGATCGATGGCCAGGCACCACTGGAGAAGCAGGACCTCTCCATCGCCAGGATGGCGGTGGAGGAGGGGCGGGCACTGGTTGTCGCGCTCAACAAGTGGGATGCCGTGCGTGATCGGCGGCGCGCCCTCGCGGCGGTGACCGGAAGGATGGAAAAATCCCTCGCCCAGATACGTGGCGTTCCGGTGGTTCCCTTATCGGCCCTCACGGGCGCGGGCGTGGCCGAGCTGATGCCGGCGGTGCTGCACGTATACGACGTCTGGGCGCGCCGTATTCCGACCGCGGTTCTCAACCGCTGGCTCGCGGGGGTTGCCGAGCGCCACCCCCCGCCGCTCGTCGACGGGCACCGCATTCGGCTGCGCTATCTAACCCAGGCGGCGGCGCGCCCGCCGAGCTTCGTCCTGTTCGCGAGCCGCATCCGGGGCCTCCCCGAGTCTTACGTGCGCTACCTCGTCAACGGCTTGCGCGAGACCTTCGTGCTCGCCGGCACCCCAATCCGCCTGCAGCTCCGCAGCAGCGGGCGCGCCCGACCCTAGAGAACCGCGAGGCGTCGCGGCTACGCCCGAACAATCTCGCCATTGCCGGTGAACGCCGGCTCGGCGAGGGTGACGAAAGCCTCGGTGACGCTCTCCGGTGCCGCCAGGCGCGATTCGTCCTCGCCCGGGAAGGCCTCGGCGCGCAGGCGCGTACGCACGATTCCCGGATCGAGCAGGTTCGCGCGCACCTTCGTCTTGGCGATCTCGGCGGCGTAGGTTTTGACCATGCTCTCGAGTGCCGCCTTGGTTGTCGCATAGGCGCCCCAATAGGCGCTCGGGGCGCGCGTCACGCCGGAGGTGACGAAGATCGCGCGGCCCGCGTCGGACAGGCGCAACAGCGGATCGCACGCTCGTATCAGGCGCCAGTTGGCCGTGAGGTTGACGGCGAGAACCTGTTCCCATTGCTCTGGCGGCAGGTGGCCGAGCGGTCCTAACCGCCCGAGGGCGGCGGCGTTGCCGACCAGGACGTCGAGCCGCCCGAAGCGCTCGGCGACGGAGTGGCCGAGCCGGTCGATGGCCTCGGCCTCGGCGAGATCGAAGGGCACCAGGGTCGCGCTCGATCCGGCCCGGCGCACCGCATCGTCGACCTCCTCGAGACCACCGGTGGTGCGCGCGGTAAGGATCAGGCGCGCGCCTTCCGCGGCAAAGCGGCTCGCGATCGCGGCGCCAATACCGCGCGAGGCCCCCGTGATGAGCGCGATGCGCTGATCGAGGCGCTTGCCAGGAGGCCCGGCCACGAGGATGGGGCGGCCGCGTTCCGGCCGCTACCCGTGCTCGGAAAGCAGGGAAAGCTGTGCCGGTTGGGGCCCATTCTGGAGGTCGGTGAGCGGGGTCGGATAATCGCCGGTGAAGCACGCATCGCAGAAGTGGGGTTGGACGGGATCGCGGCCGGTTTGGTCCATCGCCCGGTAGAGCCCGTCTATCGAGATGAATTCCAGGCTATCGACGCCGATGAATTCGCGCATGCTGGCGACGTCGTGGTTGGCGGCGAGGAGCTGGCTCCGGTCGGGGGTGTCGACCCCGTAGTAGCACGAGTGGGTCGTCGGCGGGCTGGCGATGCGCATGTGCACCTCGCGGGCGCCGGCCTTGCGCACCATCTCGACGATCTTGGTCGAGGTCGTGCCGCGGACGATGCTGTCGTCGACGAGGATGATCCTCTTGCCCTCGATTTCCGCCAGGTTGGCGTTGTGCTTGAGCTTGACCCCGAGATGGCGGATCTGCTCGCCCGGCTCGATAAACGTACGCCCCACATAGTGGTTGCGGATGATGCCGAGCTCGAAGGGAACGCCAGCCTCGGCAGCGTAGCCGATGGCCGCGGGCGTTCCCGAATCCGGTACCGGGATGACGACGTCGGCGGGAACGTGGCTCTCGCGCGCGAGCTCGGCGCCGATGCGCTTGCGGGCCTCGTAGACGCTGGTGCCCTCGACGATGCTGTCGGGCCGCGCGAAGTAGATGTACTCGAAGACGCAGAAGCGCTGCGCCGCCGGAAGGAACGGGCGATAACTATGGACGCCCTCGGCGTCTATGACGACGAGCTCGCCCGCCGCCACGTCGCGCACGTAAGTGGCACCTATGATGTCGAGCGCACAGGTCTCTGACGCGAGGATCGTGGCCCCGTCCAGGCTGCCGATCACGAGGGGGCGCACCCCCAGCGGATCGCGTACGCCCATGATCGCGTCGTTGGTCATCGCCGCCAGCGAATAGGCGCCCTCGATCTGGCGCAGCGCGTCGATCATGCGGTCGACCACGCCGCGCGCCGGACTCGTCGCAATAAGGTGGACGAGGATCTCGGTATCAGTCGTCGACTGGAAGATGCAGCCGCGCTCCACGAGCCGCTGGCGCACCTCATAGCCGTTGGTGAAGTTGCCATTGTGCGCGACGGCAAGGCCGCCGAACGCGAACTCGGCGAACAGCGGCTGGACGTTGCGTAGGATCGTTTCACCGGTGGTCGAGTAGCGGACGTGCCCGATGGCGGACGCCCCGCGCAGGCGCTGCACGACCTCGGCCGAGCTGAAATTGTCGGCGACGTGTCCGAGCCCGCGCTCGGAATGGAAGTGGGTGCCGTCGAAGCTGACGATGCCGGCCGCCTCTTGGCCGCGGTGCTGCAAGGCGTGCAGGCCGAGCACGGTGTGGGCGGCCGCGTCGGGGTGGGCGAACACGCAGAACACGCCGCACTCGTCACGCGGCTTGTCGAGCGCCAAGCCGGTCGGGTCCGGAAGCCATGGGCGGGAAAGCAAATCAGCCGCCCTGTTGCTGCGCGCGGATCAATTGGTCGAGCGCACGCCGCTGCAGGCTCCCATAGCCGGCCTCGGGCGCGGAGTCGGAGGCGGGCGGTGCCGCCAGAATCCTGAGGCTTTCGGCCGCGCTCGAGGTGAGCCTGGCGTTGCGCGTTAGGCTCTCGGCGACCGCGCCACCTCGGCTCGCGGCGTCGTCCGGCACGAGCTCGAGGAGGCGCGCACTGGCAAAGCGGACGAGGGGGGCCACGCGAGCGCCGCGCACCCACTCCGGCTGGTCGCTGGCGGGAACGAACCATGTCAGGGCCAGGTACGCGATGCACACGATGAGGCTGCCGCGGGCCAAGCCGAATACGAAGCCGAGCGACCGGTCGAGCGTGCTCACCTGTGTTCGCCGCACGCGCGAGGCGATTCGGTGGCTGATTAGCGACAGGATAAACAGCGTGACGACGAAAATGGCGACTCCGGTGATGCCGTCCGCAATCAGGGTCAGCGCGATAAGGTCGCGCAGGAATACCTTTAGGATGGGGAACAGGTAGAGGGTCGCCATCGCCGCCCCTATCCACGCCGCCACGACGAGTACCTCCCTGACGAGCCCGCGCGAAAACGCAAGCGCGCCCGACACCACCACGATGGCGATGACCACGGCGTCGGTTACGTTGCCGGTCAGGGGGTCCATGGCGGCTAGGACGAGCGCTGGAGCGCCGCAACCGTGCGCTCGCTGAAGAGTTCGACCAGCTCGTACAGGCGGGCGATTTCGGTCACCTCGAGCGGAGCCTCGCGCCGGCCCGACCCCGCCGGTCCGAGCGCCCGCGAGAAGCCGAGCTTGGCGGCTTCCTTAAGCCGGGTGTCGATCTGGCTGACGCTCCTGACCTCCCCGGCGAGGCCGATCTCGCCGAACACCACCGTTTCCTTAGGCACCGGGACGCCGGAAATCGACGATACGAGGGCCGCCGCGACGGCGAGGTCGGCCGCGGGCTCGGCGATCTTCAGGCCGCCGGCAACGCTCAGGTAGACGTCGCGCCCGGCAACGCCGAGGCCGCAGCGCGCATCGAGCACGGCCAGCACCAGCGCGAGCCTCGCCGAATCCCAACCGACGACGGCCCGGCGCGGGGTCGCGAGGGGCGACTGCGCGACCAGGGCCTGGATCTCCACGAGCAAGGGGCGCGTTCCCTCGATCCCGGCGAATACCGCGGCGCCCGTCTCCGTACCGGAGCGCTCGCTGAGGAACAGGGCGGACGGATTGGCGACCTGGCGCAGGCCGGCGCCCGTCATTTCGAACACGCCGATCTCGTCCGTCGGTCCGTAGCGGTTCTTGACTGTGCGTAGGATACGAAACTGATGGCCGAGCTCGCCTTCGAAGTACAGGACCGTGTCGACCATGTGCTCGAGCACCCGCGGGCCCGCGATCAATCCTTCCTTGGTGACGTGGCCGACGAGCAGCATCGTCGTGCCGCGCCGTTTGGCGAGGCGAATGAGCTCCTGGGCGCAGGCGCGGACTTGCGCCACCGTGCCGGGAGCCGAATCGAGACTATCGACATACATGGTCTGGATCGAGTCGATGACCACGGCGTGGAGCGTCGCGCCAACATCGAGCGTGGCCAGGATGTCGCGCACGTTGGTTGCCGCGGCGAGCACGACGCTAGCATCGCCGATCCCGAGCCGGCGCGCCCGCAGCCGCACCTGATCGACGGCCTCCTCACCCGAAATATAAGCGCAGTCGAGGCCGCTCGCTCCGAGGCTGGCGACGACCTGCAACAGCAGGGTCGACTTGCCGATGCCCGGGTCGCCGCCGACGAGGAGCGCCGAGCCCGGCACCAGTCCGCCACCGCACACGCGGTCGAATTCGCTGATTCCGCTGGCCACGTGAGAGGCGGCCTCGACCTCGCCGGCGAGCCCCACCAACTCGATCCTGTGGCCTCGCGCGGGGCCCAGTCCGCGCGGCGGCGCGTCCCGCGGCGCCTCCTCCACAATCGTGTTCCAGGCGCCGCAGGCATCGCAATGGCCGGCCCACTTGCCGGTGCTCGCGCCGCACGCCTGGCACACGTACCGGGCTTCCGCGCGCGCCATCTAGAGTGGCTCCTGCGCGGCGGCGTCGCTCATGACCTCACGTCCATCTGGATGGGGCCTTCGGCGCTGCCGTGGATGAACTGCTCGACATGAGCGCTGCCCGAGCGGTCGATCTCGTCGACGGCGCCGGCCCAGATAATGCGGCCACCATATAGCATGGCGACGCGGTCCGCGATCTTGCGCGCGCTCGCCATGTCGTGGGTGATCGACAACGTCGTCGCACCGAGCTCCTTGACCCGATTGACGATCAGCTCGTTGATGACGTCGCCCATGATCGGGTCGAGGCCGGTCGTCGGCTCGTCAAAAAAGATGATCTCGGGCTCGGTGGCGATGGCGCGCGCCAGGGCCACGCGCTTGCGCATGCCGCCCGACAGCTCGGCCGGGCCGAGCTCCCCGACCTCAGCGCAGAGACCGACCAGGCCGAGCTTGGCGATGGCGATGTCCCTGGCCTGCTCGCGCCCCATATGCGCGCCCTGAATCAGTCCGAACGCCACGTTCTCCCAGACCGGAAGGCTGTCGAACAGGGCTGCCCCCTGGAACAGCATACCGATCTTGCCCAAACTCCGCTCGCGCTCGCCGGCGCGCATGCCGATGACGTCGACGCCATCGATCCTGATGCTGCCGCGCTGCGGCTTGAGGAGCCCGAGGATACATTTCAACATCACCGACTTGCCCGTCCCCGAACCGCCGATGACGACCAGCGATTCGCCGACCTGAACATCGAGGTCGAACCCGTCGAGCACGACCTTGGAGCCGAACGCCATGTGCACGTCACGAAGGGAGATTTTCGCCGGTGCACTCATCTCACTGCCGCCTAGCGGGCGAAGAACAACTCGGTGATAACGTAGTTGGCGGCGAGGATCAGGATCGAGGCGGAGACCACCGCGTTGGTCGTCGCGGCGCCCACGCCCTGCGCCCCGCCACGGCTGTAAAACCCTTGGTAGCATCCCATGAGCGTGATGATGAAGCCGAACACCGCCGCCTTCACGAGGCCCGAGATGACATCGAGCGGTTCCAGGAAGTCGACCGTATTGCGCAGGTAGCTCGCGGCGTTGAAGCCGAGCTTTTGCGTGCCCACCAGATAGCCGCCGAAGACGCCGATAATATCGCCGACCAAGACCAGCAGGGGCAGCATGGTGGCGCCGGCGATCAGCCGCGGTACCACTAGGTACTTGAACGGGCTCGTCGACAGCGTGGTCAAGGCGTCGATCTGCTCGGTCACGCGCATGGTGCCGATTTCCGCCGCGATGGCGCCGCCGACGCGGCCCGCCACCATCAGGCCCGCCAGGACCGGCCCCAATTCCCGCGTAAGGCCGATGACCACGATGGTTGCGACCGCGCCCTCGGCGTTGAAGCGGGCCGAGCCGGTATAGATCTGGAGGGCCAGCACCATGCCGGTGAACAGGGCGGTGAGGCCGACCACAGGCAGCGAATAGTACCCAACCGTCAGCATCTGCTGCCCTAGCAGGCGGGGATAGAAGGGGGGGCGTACGCAGTGCGACACCGCGCGCGCGGCGAACAGGACGAGCCGCCCGATCTCCGCGAGAAAGGCGATGAAGAGGCGGCCGATGAGCGCTAGCGAGTCGGCGGCGAGGTCGGTCATGCGCTAGGTCCGGCCGCCAACAAAGACGCGGCGGTAACGGCCCCCGAGGCGTGTGAGAATTTCGTAGGCGATGGTGCCAGCGGCGCCAGCTACCTCATCGATCGGTGCGTTCGCGCCGATCAGTTCGACGGCGCACCCAGGTCGACTAAGGTGCTCCGGCACGCTGGTAACGTCGAAGGTCGTGAGGTCCATCGAAACTCGACCCACGAGGGGGACTTGAATACCCGCTATGTAGGCGGCGCCACGATGACTGAGTGCGCGGGGCCATCCGTCGGCGTAACCCACAGGTACGGTTGCGATTCGCCCCGGCCGAACGACGCGATGGGCGGCACCATAGCCAACGGTCATGGGGCTGTCAACGTAGCGGACCTGAACGATTTTTGCTTGTAGGTGAACCACTTCCGCCATCGGGTTGGGATGGCCCGGGCACGGATTGGCGCCGTACAGGGCGACCCCGGCGCGCACCAGGTCGAGCTCGTAGTCGGGGCCGAGGAAGATGCCCGAGGAGTTGGCCAAACTCGCCGGCGCCGCCGGCAGCCAGCGGCGCAGCCGGTCGAAGCGGGCGAGCTGCAGGGCGTTCATCTCATGCGCGGGCTCGTCGGCGCAGGCGAGGTGGCTGAGAACGAGGGCGACGTCGATGTCCTCGAGCGCCGTCGGGCTTGCGGCCAGCGCTTCGGTCTCGGCGCCACCGAGGCCAAGGCGCGACATGCCGGTATCGAGGTGCAACGCCGCCGCCAGCCGAGTCTTGCGCGCTCGCGCGAGCGCACCCCAGTCGGAGATCTGCTCGGGCGTATTGAGGACCGGGACGAGGCCGGCGGCCACGAAGTCGGGCTCGCGCCCCGGCAGGGCTCCGTTGAGGACGAAGATGCGGAACGGCTCCCGCGCCTCCAGCGCACGGCGCAGCCCCTGCGCCTCGGAGAGCGTGGCGACGAAGAAGGTGTCGCACCCAGCCGCGGCGAGCTCGCGCACGATGCGCCTCGCGCCCAGTCCGTAAGCGTCAGCCTTGACGACAGCGGCGCACGCGGCGCCCTTCAACCGGTCTCGCAGGGTGCGGTAATTGCGGGCGACGGCGCCGAGATCGATGGTGAGAACGGCTCCGGCACGGCTAGAACGGGACATTGGGAACGCGGTCGGCCTTGGCGAGATTGCCGAACTTCGTCAGTTCGCCGATGAATGCGAGCTCGACGGTGCCGGTCGGGCCGTGACGATGCTTGCCGATAATGATCTCGGCCACGCCGTGGATCGCCTCCATCTTGGCTTTCCAGTCGTCGAACTCGGCGGTGCCGTCGGCGGGCTTGCGCCGCTCGAGGTAGTACTCGTCGCGATAGATGAACGTGACGATGTCGGCGTCCTGCTCGATGGCGCCCGATTCGCGCAGGTCGGCGAGCAGGGGCCGCTTGTCCTCGCGCTGCTCGACGGCACGGTTGAGCTGCGACAGCGCCAGGACCGGCACGTCGAGTAGTTTGGCTAACGCCTTCAACCCCTGCGTGATCTCGGAGATCTCCAGCACGCGGCTTTCGTCACGGCGTTGGCGGGCGGGCCTCAGGAGCTGCAGGTAGTCGACGATAATAAGGTCGATATCGTGGGTGCGCTTGAGGCGCCGCGCCCGGGCGGTCAGAGCGGCGATGGTCAGCGCCGGCGTGTCGTCGATGAACAGCGGCAGGCGCTCGAGCTCCTGGCTCGCGCCGACCACGGCAGCGAATTCGTCGTCGGTGATCTTGCCGTGGCGCAGCTTGACCGACGAGATACCCGATTCCTCGGCCAGCAGCCGGGTCGCCAATTGCTCGCCCGACATTTCCAGCGAGAAAAACGCCACCGCCGCGCCATCGACGGTGCGGCGCTCGCCATTCTCGCCCGTCTCGGTGCGGTGGGCGCGGGACGCATTGAGCGCAATGTTGGTGGCCAGCGCGGTCTTTCCCATCGACGGCCGACCGGCCAGAATCACCAAATCGGACCGGTTGAGGCCGCCGAGCTTGTCGTCGAGGTCGCGAAACCCGGTGGCGATGCCGGAGAGGTGGCCGTCTCGCTTGAACGCGGCCTCGGCGTTCTCGATGGCCTCGCCGAGCGCGGCGGAGAGGGGCCGGAAAGCACTCTCGATCGTGCCCTTCTGGGCGAGCGTGAACAGCTGCTGTTCGGTGGCCTCGATCTGCGACAGCGCCGTCTGATCGGGCTCGGCATCGAATGCCGTGTTGACCATATCCTCGCCGATTTCGATGAGGTGGCGGCGCAGGGCGAGGTCGTAGATGAGGCGGCCGTAGTCCTCGGCGTTGATGATGGTGGTCGCCGCCCCGGCGAGGCGGGCGAGGTAGGTGGCGCCACCGATGTCGGTGAGCGCATCCTCGCCCTCGAAATACGTCTTCAGCGTCACCGGGGTGGCGATGTGGCCGCGCCCGACAAGCTTCATCGCCGCGGCGAAGATGCGCCCGTGGAGCGGCTCGAAGAAATGTTCGGGCTCGAGGAACGACGAGACCCGCAGGGCCGCGTCGTTGTTGACGAGAATGGCGCCGAGCAGGGCCTCCTCGGCCTCGAGATTGTGCGGCATGGTGCGTTGCAGCGAGGCGCCGTCGGCGCCGTCCGGGTACGCCGGGCCGAGATCCGAGGCCATGGGGTCCATGGGCGAACCATATCATGTCGACGCGGAGAACAGCAGTGGAACAACAACAAAATCTTGTGGGCAACGCGAATTCACACGCTGTGGATAGCGGTGACAGAGGGGACTTCAGGGGGGGCAAAAAGGCCCTGAAAGGTGCTCCCGGCCTGCGGCACCGGCATGTGCGGGCGCGGTTGTGGATAAGAGTTGGACTACGCGGCGGCCGAGGTTTGTCCCTGCCGCCGCTCCCAATCCGCGATGTAGGCGCGGGTCAGGGGGACCGCGTCCTGGCGCTTGGCCAGCTGGATCTGGAAGACCATGAGGCCGCCGTGGCGGAAAGCGGCTTCGCTGGCGGCCAGATAGAACTCCCACATCCGGCAGAAGCGCTCGTCATAGATTGCGGCGATACGGGCACGGTTGGCTTTGAAGTTGGCCCGCCACGCCTTGAGCGTCTCGGCGTAGTGGAGCCGCAGGATTTCGACGTCGGTAACGATGAGCCCGGCGCGCTCGATTCGCGGCAGCACCTCCGACAGCGCCGGCGTGTAAGCGCCGGGAAAGATGTACTTGCGCATCCATGGATTCGTTGCGCCGGGTCCGTCCGAGCGGCCGATCGAGTGGAGAAGCGCGACTCCGCCCGCGCTCATCCGATCGCGCACGGTGTCGAAGAATTCGCGATAATGGCCGACCCCCACATGCTCGAACATGCCGATCGAGACGATGCGGTCGAATGCGCCCGTGACGTGGCGGTAGTCCTGAAGATGAAAATGGACGCGATCGGAAAGCCCCGCAGCCGCGGCGCGCTCCTGCGCCACTCTGTGCTGCTCGCTCGACAAGGTAACGCCCGTCACATCGGCGCCCGAGACCTGCGCCAGGTAGAGCGCGAGCCCGCCCCATCCGCAGCCGATGTCGAGTACGCGCGCGCCCGGCTCCAGCAGCAGTTTGGCCGCGATGTGGCGCTTCTTGTTGTCCTGGGCGCGGTCGAGACTGTCGCCCGGCTTCTCGAAGTAGGCGCAGGAGTATTGGCGGTCCTTGTCGAGGAAGAGCTCGTAGAGGGTCTCGGAGAGGTTGTAGTGGTGAGCGACGTGGGCCTGCGCCCGGGGCACGGGATTGTGCTGGGCGAGGCGCCTGGCGAGGCGGCGCCCGGCGCCGATAAGCTCTTGCAACCAATGACCTTGACCCATGTCGAGATTCATCATGCACAGCGCCATGAAGTCGTAAACGTCGCCGTCTTCGATCGTGAGCGAGCCCTCCATGTACGCTTCGCCGACATAGAGATTGGGGTCGAAGAACAGCGAGCGGTGTAGACGCCGGTCGCCAAGCCGCAGGGTAACCGTGGGTCCTGGCGCACCGGAAAAGGCGTGCACCTTGCCGTTGGCGTCGACGACGCGCAGCGTGCCGACCTTGATGAGCGACTTGAGCAGCAGGCCGAGTAGCATGGGCGTCTCGATGCTCAGTCCGTGTGGGGCCCGATCGCGGGAGCGACGATCACGAACCTTCCGCGGCGACGACCGGTGGTTCCTCGGCCGCCGGGCCCTGGGCGCCGGGATCGCCTTCCGGTTCCGCCGACCCTTCGTCACCAGCCGCGCGCGCCGAGGCTTCCGCTTGGGCGGCGAGCTCGGCGTCCTCGAAATAGCCCTCCACGTCCGGCGGCGCGGTTTCGCCGGCTGCTTGCGCTTCGGCTTCCGATTCGGAGCGGGCGACGTTGACGGCGATCCCGACCGCGACCTCGGGGTGAAGCGCCACGCGCACGCGGTGGATGCCAAGGGTCTTGATGGTCGCCTCGAGCTTGATCTGCCGGCGCTCGACGGTGAAACCGGCCTCCGACACCGCGACCGCGATGTCGCGCGCGGTAACCGATCCGTAGAGCTGGCCGCCCTCGCTCGCCTGACGCAGCATCACGAGGGATAGGCCGTCGAGCCTGGTTCCCACCGCCTCGGCCTCGGTGCGGAGTGTGAGGTTGGCGGCCTCGAGCTGCCCGCGCTCGCCCTCGAAGCGCGCCAGATTCTCCTTCGTCGCCCGCAGCGCCTTCTTTTCCGGCAGCAGGTAATTGCGCGCAAAACCCGGCTTGACCGAGACGACATCGCCCATCAACCCGAGCTTGTCGACGCGCTCGAGCAAAATAACCTGCATCACTCGTCCTCCTCATCACTGCCGCGGGCCGGTCCGGCAAAGCGCCGGCGCAGCTTGGCAAGGTGTTCGATCATACCGAAACCTGCCACCATGATCACGGGCCACGCGAGCAAAACAAGCAGCATGTAGAAAGCCAGCAGCAGGAACGTCTGGCCCGGCCGGCGCGCGGCAATCGCATGCACCAAGGCGAGCCCGAGAAAGAAGAAGGGCACGAGCGCGATGATTGCCAGCGTGCGGGCGAGGAAGCCCACCGGATCGGGTGCAAACGCGAGCAGCAACAAAGCCCCGACCGCCACCGCGAGCCCGCGCGGAAGCTCGAAGTCGGCCATGACGAGGGAGGGCCGCAGGTTGCGGTCGAAGCGACGCAGCACCGATTGGGCGAGCATCCCGTTGGCGGTCACGACGAGGATCCACCACACGGCAATCATCGCCGGCATGAGGGTAGCCCAGGTCGCTATCAGCGCCGGGTCGGCGACGATGGCGGTTGCCGGCGCGAGGCGGACCGCCACGGCGTCGATAAGGCGCGCGAGCTCTCCTTGTAAGCCGCCCTCGGCGCCGGCATACCACAACGCGGCGGCGAGGAAATAGAGCGCCGCGAACCCGGCGAGCTGGATCATCAGATATCCCGGCGGCGCCCACGCCGGGCCGCCCGCCCGTTGCCGGGAGCGTAGAGCCTGGTACACGATCCAAACCGCCGGCGCGCCATTAACGAGCAGGAACTGGGTTGCGGCCGCAATGCTTGTCGTCACGGCGACCACGAGCGCCGCCACCGCGCAGGCATCGAGCGCCGGTATCGCGCCACGGCTCAGGCCGACCAGAAAGAGCGGCAGCGGCGCGAGCAGCGCAAGTACGATCGCGCCCGGTGAGCCGATGAGAAGTGCGAGGTAAAGAACCGCGCTAGCTGCGCCGGCTCCGAGGCTGATCGGAGAGTCCTTGGCCATCGGCCTTTCTGCGCCGGCGCGGCGCGCTATCGGACGACGTAGGGAAGCAGGGCTAGGTTGCGCGCCCGTTTGATGGCTCTCGCCAGCTCGCGCTGCTTCTTTGCCGACACCGCCTTGATCCGGCTCGGGACGATCTTGCCGCGCTCCGACATGAAGCGCTGCAGGAGCTTGACGTCCTTGTAGTCGATCTGCGGGGCGTTCGTCCCGGAGAACGGACACGACTTGCGGCGCCGGAAGAACGGCCTGCGCATGCCGCCACCCGATCCTCGACCCTCACCTCGTGAGCTCATGTGGAGGTGTCCTCTGCCTCGGCCTTGACCGGCTCCTCGGTTTTGCCCGCGGGGGCAGCCGCGTCGCCTTCAGGCGCGGGCGCGCTGCCTTCGGGCGCTGGCACCGGTGGAGCTTGTGTGGCCGCCGTCTCGGCGCCGCCTTCGGCCCGCGGAGGCGCCCCACGGGCCGGCCCCCGATCGCCGTCGCCGCGCCGGTCCTCGCGCCCGCTTTTCGCCCGCATCATCGCCGAGGGGCCTTCCTCGAGCTTGTCAACGCGGATCGTCATGTAGCGCAGGACATCCTCGTTGAGGCGGAGGTTGCGCTCGAGTTCCGCGACTGCCGACGGGGCTGCGTCGAGGTTCATCATGACGTAATGGCCCTTGCGGTTCTTCTTGATCCGGTAGGCCATCGTCTTCAGGCCCCAATGCTCGGTCTTCGCGACCTCGCCGCCCTGGTCCCTCACGATGTCGCTGAAATGGTCCGTCATCCCCTCGACCTGCTGCGTCGAGGCGTCCTGACGCACGATGAATACGTTCTCATACAACGGCATGCGATATGGCTCCGAGTGGCCGCGCCTGGGCTCCAAATTGTGCGCGCGCCGGATGGCGTGCTCGCGGCCGGCGGCCGGCGGCGGCACGAAGCGCCGCACTATACATCAAACCATCGCGCGAGCAAGGGGTCCGAGGTGTCGCTCGGCATGGTAGGCTCGGCGGCTTTCACACCCTCGCCGGGCGCGCACGGTACGGGGCGCGGCGGAGCAAGCGGTTCGATGTCCACGGCGTTCGTCTTTCCGGGCCAGGGTTCGCAGACCGTCGGCATGGGGCGCGATCTGGCCGCCGCCATGCCGGCGGCGCGGCTTACCTTCGAGGAGGTCGACGAGGCTCTGAAGCAGCGGCTTTCGCGCCTCATGTTCGAGGGCCCCGACGACGAGCTTACACTCACCGAGAACGCCCAGCCGGCGCTGATGGCCATGAGCATGGCGGTCGTGCGGGTTCTCGAAGAGGAAGGCGGGGTCGATATCGGTAGCGCGGCCGCCTTCGTTGCAGGCCACTCGCTGGGCGAGTACTCGGCCCTGGCCGCGGCCCGGGCGCTCGACCTCGCCGATGCCGCGCGGCTCCTCAAGCGCCGCGGCCGCGCCATGCAGCGTGCGGTACCGGTGGGCGAGGGGGCGATGGCCGCCCTGCTCGGCGCTAGCCTGTCCGTGGCGGCCGCGATCGCGCAGGACGCCGCGTCAGGCGAGGTGTGTGTGGTCGCCAATGACAACGCGCCCGGCCAGGTCGTGCTGAGTGGTGCCGTGGCAGCGGTTGAGCGCGCCGCGGCGCTCGCGGGCGAACGCGGCGTGAAGCGTTCCGTCATGCTTCCGGTGAGTGCGCCGTTCCACTGTGCCCTGATGCGGCCGGCGGCCGACGAGATGGCCGAGGTACTGGCGGAGGCGATGCTCCTCCAACCCGTCGTCCCGCTGATTGCCAACGTCACGGCGCGGGCCGAGAGCGATCCGGAAGCAATCCGCGAGCTGCTCGTCGAACAGGTCTGCGCCACCGTGCGCTGGCGCGAGTCGGTCGAATTCATGCGCGACAACGGTGTCCACTCGCTGGTCGAACTCGGCGCCGGCAAGGTGCTCACGGGTCTCGCGCGGCGCATCGATCGCGATCTCGCCGCTCAGGCCGTGCAGTCGCCCGAGGACGTCGAGGCGTTCCTCAAGAGCCTGTAAGGGGGGCCGATGTTTACACTGCGAGACAAGCGCGCGTTGGTGACCGGCGCCTCGGGCGGCATCGGCGGCGCCATTGCGCGTGCGCTCCACGCCCAGGGCGCAGCCGTGACGTTGAGTGGGACCCGGCGCGAGGCCCTCGAAGGGCTCGCCGCCGAGCTTGGCGCCGGCGCCCACGCGGCACCGGCCGACCTCGCCGATCCAACCGCGGCGGGCACCCTGATCGGCACCGCCGAGGAGGTGATGGGAGGGCTCGACATTCTCATCAACAACGCCGGCGTCGCGCGCGACAACCTCGCGCTCAGGCTGCGCGACGAGGACTGGAACGCGGTCCTCGACCTCGATCTTGGCGCCCCCTTCCGGCTGTGCCGCGCGGCGCTACGGGGGATGATGAAGCGGCGCTGGGGGCGCATTATCAGCATTACCTCCGTCGTCGGCGTTGCCGGCAACGCCGGACAAGCCAACTACGCGGCCGCGAAGGCGGGCCTGATTGGCTTGACGAAGTCGCTCGCGCAGGAGGTGGCGAGCCGCGGCATCACCGTGAACTCCGTCGCGCCCGGCTTTATCGAAACGGCCATGACCGACGCCCTTGGTGAGGAGCAGCGCACGCGCCTCAAGGCAGGCATACCCGCCGGACGGTTCGGCGGAAGCGACGAGGTGGCCGCCTGTGCCGCCTTCCTGGCGAGCGAGGAGGCCGCCTACATTACCGGCCAAACACTACATATCAACGGCGGGATGATCATGATTTAAGGGCCGATTCGGGGGTGCGTGGGCCCCCTTTTGGGGCTTCTGGTCAAGGCTCGGAAAGTGTGCTACGAAATCCGACAACGCCCCGTTCGGCGGACTTTTCCACGCGTGAGGCGTTCTTCCCACTTCAGGTCATCGAGGACGAGGTCGAGGTACAAGAATGAGCGACATCGCTGAACGGGTTAAGAAGATTGTTATCGAGCACCTTGGCGTCGACGACGAAAAAACCACCGATAATGCGCGATTCATCGATGATCTCGGGGCCGACAGTTTGGACACGGTCGAGCTCGTGATGGCGTTCGAGGAAGAGTTCGGCTGCGAGATTCCCGACGATGCGGCCGAGAAGATCCTAACGGTCAAGGATGCGATCTCCTATATCGAGGAACATGCCTCGGCCTAGGCGCGAGCGGACGCCCTCGCCAAGAATAGAAAGCTGGATGCGGGCGGGCGCTCTAGCTCGCCCGAGCACCCCATGAGACGCGTTGTCGTCACTGGATTAGGTCTCGTCACGCCGCTGGGATGCGGCGTGAACGCAACATGGGACCGCCTGATCGAAGGCGAGTCGGGGGCCAATCGCATCACCGGTTTTGATGTCTCGGACATGCCGGTCAAGGTTGCGTGCCAGGTCAGCAGGGGGTCCGGTGCGGGGGAGTTCGACCCCGACGCATGGGTCTCCGCCAAGGACCAGAAGAAGATCGACGATTTCATTCTGTTCGGCCTGGCCGCGGCGCAACAGGCGGTCGAGGACTCGGGCTGGATGCCCCAGGACGAGGAAGCGCGCGTGCGCACCGGTGTTCTGCTGGGATCCGGTATCGGAGGCCTGCCCGGCATCGAAAAGGGTGCGATCATCGTTCACGAGAAGGGACCCCGGCGCCTCAGCCCCTTTTTCATTCCCGCCGCGCTCATCAATCTGCTGTCTGGTCACGTATCGATCCGCTACGGCTTCAAGGGTCCCAATCATGCGGTGGTCACCGCCTGCTCGACCGGTGCCCACGCGATCGGCGACGCGGCCCGCATGATTCAGTTCGACGACGCCGACGTCATGGTTGCGGGCGGCGCGGAGGCGGCGGTGTGCCGGCTGGGGATCGCCGGATTCGCGGCGTCACGCGCGCTGTCGACGCGGTTCAACGACGCGCCGGCTCGGGCCTCGCGGCCTTGGGACCGTGACCGCGACGGGTTCGTCATGGGTGAGGGCGCGGGCGTGCTCGTGCTCGAGGAGTTCGAACATGCGCGCGCGCGCGGGGCGCGCATGTATGCCGAGCTCAAGGGATACGGCATGTCGGGCGATGCCAACCATGTCACCGCGCCGGCCCCCGACGGCAACGGCGCCTTCCGGTCCATGGGCATGGCCCTGCGTCGGGCCGAGTTCGACACCGGCGACATCGACTACATCAATGCGCACGGTACATCGACGCCGCTCGGTGACGAGATCGAGGTCGCCGCGGTCAAGCGGCTGTTCGGCCCGGACGCATACGCGCTGTCGATGTCGTCGACGAAATCGGCCATCGGCCATCTGCTGGGCGCCGCCGGTAGCGTGGAGGCCATCTTCTCCATCCTGTCCATCGTCCATGGTGTCGTGCCGCCGACCCTCAACCTCGACAACCCCTCCGACGACTGCGATATCGATCTCGTTCCCCATGTGGCCAGGAAGCGTGACGTGCGGGTGGTGTTGTCCAACTCGTTCGGCTTCGGCGGGACCAACGCGTCGCTGGTGTTTGCCCAGGCGCCGTAATGCCGGCGCGGCGCACTCTCGTCCGCTTCGTACTCCTAGGTGTTGCCGTCGCCGTCGCCGCCGGGCTTGCGCTGTTCGGCTGGGGCGTGAGCGCCTTCCATGGGGCGGGCCCGTCGGTGCGCGACATCACGCTCGTCCTTCCCCGCGGCAGCTCGCTCGAAGCGATCGGCCACCACCTCGCCACCGCCGGCGCCATCCGCGATACGACGCTCTTCACGCTCGGCGTCCGCGTGAGCGGCAATAGCCGCAAGGTCCGAGCGGGCGAGTACCGGATCGCCGCCGCGGCGAGCCTGCGCGAGATCATGAATCTCCTTGTCGGCGGCGAGACGGTCGTGCGTCGAGTCACGCTGGCGGAGGGTCTGACCTCGCGCGAGATCGTCGCCATCCTCAACGCCACCGAGGGGCTCGCCGGCGACATCGACGCGATTCCGGCGGAGGGCTCCTTGTTGCCCGACACCTACCACTTCGCGTACGGCGATCTGAGGACCGACCTGATCGCGCGCTTGGGCCGCGCCATGGACGAGGCGCTGGAGGCCGAGTGGCGCGGGCGCCAGCCCGAGCTACCCTTTCGCGACGCGGCCGAGGCGCGCGTTCTTGCCTCGATCGTCGAGAAGGAGACGGCACTGGCCCACGAGCGGCCGCGTATCGCCGGCGTCTTCATCAATCGGCTACGCCGGTCCATGCGGCTGCAATCGGACCCGACGGTGGTCTACGGCATTACCGGCGGCGTCGGCCCGCTCGACCGCGCGCTGACGCGGGCCGACGTTCGCCGGCCGCACCCCTACAACACCTATGTGATCTCCGGCCTCCCACCCGGCCCGATCGCCAATCCCGGGCGCGAGTCCATCATCGCGGTGATGAACCCGATGTTTACCGACGAGCTCTATTTCGTGGCCGACGGGACCGGGGGCCACGCGTTTGCGCGCAACCTGGATGACCACCTGAAGAACGTCGCCCGCTGGCGCCGCCTACGCGGCAACTAGCGCACCAGCGGCTGATCGCGCGCCGCGCGGCCCAGGGTTGTTGACCAGGGAGCGCCATAATAGAGTGGGCGATACACGCTCACCGATGCCGTTCTCGGCAGATGGGAACGGCCCCGCGAGGTCTTTGTGTCGCTTGCCAGCATGACCGGTTACGCGCGCGCCGACGGCGAGGCCGATGGCGCGCGCTGGACATGGGAGGCGAAGAGCGTCAATGGTCGCTCGCTCGACGTGCGCTGCCGAATGCCCCCCGGCATGGAGAGCCTCGAGCCGATCGTCCGGGGGGCCGTGACGGAGCGCTTCGCGCGCGGGAGCGTCTCGGTGTCGCTGCAATTCACGCGTACCGCCGCAAACGGGGCGGCACGGATCAACCGGCCGCTGCTCGAACAGCTCATCGGCCTCGCCGGCGAGCTCGCCGATACGCCGGGTGTGGCGCCGCCCCGCCTCGATGGTTTACTCGCGGCGCGCGGCGTCGTCGAGCTCGGCGAGCCCGAGGACGACGAGGACAAGCGCGCCGCCAGAGAGGGGGCGCTGCGCGCCACCTTGGGCACGGCCCTGGATGCGTTGGCACGGGCGCGCGAGGAGGAGGGCGCCCGCCTTGGTGCCGTGCTCGGCGCGCAACTCGACGAGCTTGCGCGGCTGACGACCGCGGCCCGCGAGGCCGCGGCGGCGCAGCCGGCACGCATTAGGGCGCGGCTGAACGAGCAGGTGGCGGCGCTGCTCGAGGCGGTGCCCGCGCTGCCCGAGGAGCGCTTGGCCCAGGAGGCGGCCCTGCTGATGGTCAAGGCCGACGTGCGCGAAGAGCTCGATCGCCTCGAGGTTCACGCCGCCCAGTCCCGCGCCCTGCTCGCGGGCGAGGGCGCAGCGGGCCGGCGGCTCGACTTTCTCGCCCAGGAGCTCAACCGGGAGAGCAATACCCTGTGCGCGAAATCCGCCGATACCGAGCTCACCGCCATCGGCCTCGAGCTCAAGGCGGCGGTCGATCGTCTGCGCGAGCAGCTGCAAAACATCGAGTAGTCCTCCGATGGCGGTCGACATCCCCCGGCGCGGCTTGATGCTGGTCCTGTCCTCGCCCTCGGGCGCCGGCAAGACGACGCTCTCGCGCCGGCTCCTCGAGCGCGAGGACAATCTCGAGATGTCGGTCTCGGTCACCACGCGGCCGCCGCGGCCGGGCGAGGTCGATGGCCGCGACTACGTGTTCGTCGATCAGGCGCGGTTTGCCGAGATGGTCCTCGCGCACTCGTTTCTCGAGCATGCGGTGGTCTTCGGCCACCACTACGGAACACCCAAGGCACAGGTCGAGGCCGCGCTCGCGGCGGGCCGCGACGTGCTGTTCGACGTCGACTGGCAGGGCACTCAGCAGCTGGTGCAGAACGCCAGTAACGACATCGTCAGCATCTTCATTCTCCCGCCCTCGATCGAAGAGCTCAGGCGCAGGCTGCATGCCCGGGCCCAGGATAGCGACGAGGTCGTCGCCAGCCGTATGGCGCGCGCCGCCGACGAACTCAGCCATTGGGCCGAATACGACTACACCGTCGTCAACGACGACGCCGATCGCAGCCTCGACGGCATTCACGCGGTCCTCAGGGGCGAGCGGCTGAAGCGCCAGCGCCGGACCGGCCTCGCCGATTTCGTTGCCGCGCTGCGCGAGCGCGCCTAGTCCGCCTCGACCTGGCGCAGCGCGCGCGCCAGCGCGCAGAACGCATCGATGGCGAGTTCCTCGGCCCGTGCCGTCGGCGCCGCGCCGGCCGCCTCGATCACCGCCGGCGCGATGTGGCCGAGCTGCTTCAGGCTCGTGCGCAGCATCTTGCGCCGCTGGCCGAACGCCGCGGCCAGCACCCGCTCGAGAGCTACCGGATCGGCCGCGGCGAGCGGTCGCTCTCGCGGAACCAGGCTGACCAACGTCGAGGTCACGCGCGGCGGCGGCACGAAGGATGCGGGTGCTATGTCGAACAGCCTGCGGGCTTCGAACTGCCATTGCGTGCGCACCGACAGTCGGCCGTAAATCTTGCTCCCCGGGCGCGCGACCAGGCGCTCGGCGACTTCCTTCTGGAACATCAGCGTCAGGCTCCGATAGCGCCGCGGCGTTCGCAGCCATTTCAGCAACAAGGCGGTCGCGATCTGATACGGCAGGTTGGCGACGACCTTGGCCGGGCCGGGAACGAGCCCGGTTTCGTCGAGCCCCAGCGCATCGCCCTCGATCACGCGAATCCGACCCGGGAAGTCGGCCGCAAGCTCGGACAGGGCGGCCACGCAGCGCCGGTCGCGCTCGACCGCGACCACGAGCCGTGCCCCGGCCTCGACGAGGGCCTCGGTCAGTCCACCCGGGCCGGGCCCGACCTCGAGCACGTTGATGCCGTCGAGCTCGCCGGCGGCGCGCGCGACGCGCCGGATGAGGTTGCGATCGAGGAGGAAGTGCTGGCCGAGGCCCTTACGCGCGGTCAGGCCGTGGCGCGCGATGACGTCGCGGAGCGGGGCGCGCCCGGCGGCGTTAGGACCGGGCGTCGGCACCGGCCGCGCGCCGGCGGGCGAGCGCCGACGCGGTTGCCATCGCCGCCACCAGGCTGGCTTCGCTGGCCTTTCCGGTGCCGGCGATGTCGAGCGCCGTGCCGTGGTCGGGCGAGGTACGCACGAACGGAAGGCCAAGAGTGATGTTGACGCCGTGAACGAAATCGAGGGTCTTGAGTGGGATCAGGGCTTGGTCATGGTACATGCACAGGACGGCATCGTAGCCGCGGCGGGCTTCGACGTGAAACAGGCTGTCGGCGGCCGTCGGACCAGCAACGCGCAGCCCTTCGCGCTCCAGGCACGCGATAGCCGGCGCGATCACCTCGACCTCTTCCCGACCGAGCATGCCGCCTTCGCCGGCGTGCGGGTTCAAGGCGGCGACGGCCAGCCGCGGCTCGGCGATGCCGAAGTCGGTCCGCAGCGCGCGTGCAACGATGCGCCCGCACTCGACGATCGCCGCTTCGGTGAGATCGGCGAGCGCCCGCGCGAGCGCCACGTGGACCGTGACCGGCACGACGCGCAGGCCCGGGCACGCGATCATCATCACCGGCCGCGCCCCGTTGCCCGAGAGGGCGCCGAGAAACTCGGTGTGGCCGGCATGCGCAAAACCACTTCGGTTGAGCGTTTCCTTGTGGATCGGGTTGGTGACCAGCGCGTCCGCGTGCCCCTCTGTCACGAGCTCGACCCCCCGCGTGATCGCCGCGATCACGGCCGATGCGTTGGCGATGTCGGGGAGGCCCGGCTCGTATGCCGTTGCAAGTTCGATCGGCAATACCGGCAAGGCCGCCGGGAAGATGTCGAGGGTGGCTTCGGCGTCGCCGATTTCCCGCATCGGCACGTCGAGCTCGAGCCGTGCGGCGAGCCGCGACAGGCGGGAGAGGTCGTCGATGACGAAGAACGGCGGCACACCCGTTCGCGCGCGGCCGCACCACGCCTTAAGGGCGATCTCGCCACCGATCCCCGCCGGCTCACCCATCGTCAGCGCCAGCGGTAGGCCAGACGCCTGCCCCATCAGCGGAGCTCCACGACCGCGTCGCGCCGAAGATCGCGCAGGTAGCGCCGCGCCATCATGGCCAGGCGCGTGCGCCCGAGCTGCTCGGCGATGGCCGCGCGATCCGGCACCTTGGCCTTCGGCTCGTTACGCTCGCACACCACGAAGATGTGGACGCCCGTGGGCGCGACGACCGGCTCGCTCGGCTTGCCGACCGCAAGGGACGCGACCGCCGAGCGGAAGTCCGGCGGCAGTTCGCTCAGACGCACCGTGCCGAGATCCCCCGATTCGGGGGATCGTAGCGCCGCCGTCAAGCGATCGACGTCCTCGCAGTTCTGAATCGAGCCCGCGATGGTGTTGGCCAAGGCGCGCTGCGAAGCGATCTCGGCGCCGTCGGTGTTTCTCGTCAACGGCAGGAAGATCTGCTTGAGCGTGACCTCGACCTCGCTGTCGTCGACCGCAAGAATCATGCGCCGGTTGCGAAGCGCGAGGATGTAGAAGCCGCCACTCGACCGAATGGGAGGCGTGACCTGCCCGACCTTCATCTCGCGCAGGACCTGGTCGAGCTCTTCCGCCAACTGTCCGGCCTCTACCCAGCCGACCTCGCCCCCGATGCCCGCCGTGACACCCTGCGAGAACTGGCGCGCAACGGCCGGAAACACGGCGCCGCGCCGCAGTTCCTCGACGAGATCGTCCGCCCGGCGCTTGACGTCGGCCTCTTCCGTAGGAGAGGCGACGGCAAGGAAGATCTCGCCAACGAGAAACTCCGGCTGGCCGGCGCTCCGCTCCATCCGCGCGATCACCTCGTCAACCTCGTCCTCGCTGACGAAGAGCGAGGGATTGAGCCGCCGGCGGATCACCTTTGCCCACGCGATTTCGGCTCGAAGCTGCCGTTCAAGCGCGCTCTTTTCTATGTTGCGAGAGGCGAGGAAGGCATCGAGCCTTCCGGGCGCAAGCTTGTTTTGGTTTTCGATGAACGCAAAGGCACGCTCCACGTCGGCGGCGGACACGCCGATGTTCAGCCTCTGCGCTTCCTGCAGTTGTAGCTTTTCCTCGATCAGGTCATTGATGACCTGCCGACGCAGGCGCCGCTGAATGGCGTGCGTGCTTTGGAGCCCGGTACTGGCAATGACCAACGTGACACGCTGCTCGACGTCGTAGAGTGAGATCACCTCGTCGTTGACGACGGCCGCAATGGACAGCACCTGCTGCGCCCGTACCGGAAGCACCACGACGATCACGAGGAGCGCGATGAACAGGCCCTTGATGCCGAGCGCCCCAGGCGCCGGCACGGCAGGCGGTGCGGCTGTGCGGCGAACACGCAATTGAAGTCCCCGAAACGCCCAGTGAGGTCGGGAGTATAGGAGCATCCGTCCGGCCGCGCAGCGGACTCCTCAACCGATATGTTTGAGCTTGACGCGGAACGAGATCGACGTCGAGGGCTGCACGTCGCGATCCGACGTGAAGTTGCGCTCGAAATCCACGAGAAACGTGAGGCACTCGTCCTGGTAGGTCATGCCGAAGCCGTATTTGAGGGTCCCGCCGCCCTCGGTGAGGTCATGGCGTGACTTCGCCGTGGCTGTCCAGTAGGGCGTGATGCGGGCGGAAGCGCTGGTGGTGAGTTCCTCGCGCGAGCCGAACTCGTCGGCCGTGAGCTCGCGGCTGAGCAGGGCATAGCCGAGATTGATCTTGAAGAAGGCAGGCCCCGCTGAAAGGTCGATTTCGTTGCGCCGAATTGACAGTGAATCGCGATCGAGTCGGAAGCGATGGGTGTACCCGAGGTAGTCCGCCGGGGCCACGTTGACGGCCCCGACATAGTCCGAGCGCTTGTCCTCGAGCCCGGTCTTGTCGGCAAAGGTGTCGTCTTCGCGCAGGCGGAGTACCTGGCCGATCACGGCCGCGGCCGAGCCGCCGGCGCTGCCATGGGCGCTCCATCTCAGGCCGTAATTAACGCGCGCGCCGCCCTCGACCCGATCGAGCCCCGGAAAGCGCTTGGCGCGGAACAGGTTGGCGTGGTCGAACTCGAAGCTCAAGCTGTCTTCGTTGGGAATGTCGCCCGGGTTGCCGCCGTTGGGCGCTAGGATCGCCATGACGACGGGCTCGACGGTCTGGCTCACCCGCTCGCCCGGCCGGATCAGCGCGTAGCGCCAGTCCAGCCCGACCTGTGGAAAGAGCCGCCCGGTAAAGTTGTCCTTGGTGCCTCCGCCGGCGGCGGCGACATCCGTGACCCAATAGAGATCGCCACGCACACTGGCGCTCAGGGTGTAACGCTCACCGACCGGCGAGGTGTAGGGGAGCATCCAGCCGCCATCGAGCGATAACCGCCGCGTGTCCGTACCCTCGTTGCGTTCCGTCACCAGCAAGCTGCTGTCGAGGTTGAGCAGTTGACCGAGGTGGCCCGGCTCGCCGCGGTGGTGGAACTCCGCGAGCGGCAGGACAAGCGGCGTCTGACCCGGGTCGTCGTCTTCCCGCAGCCCCTGAAAGCTGTAGACGTTGGCGCTCGCATAGTTGCGCCCGCGGAAGCCCTCGATGAATGCGTTGCTCGTGAGAGTATCCTCGGTGCTCAATTCGTAGCGGCGCAAGTAGGTGTCGTCGGTGGAGCGGCGGACATCGAATCCCCACCGCCACGTGTCGTCGAGGGCCGACCGGGCTTTGGAGAAGACGTGGCCGCGGGTCTGCCGGCCACCAACGAGCTGGTTGTTGTCGTCGCGTCGTTCGGGGCGCGTGACGCTGCCGCTGATGTCGAAGTTACCGCGTTCCGTGCGCTGTCGGTACTCGCCGCCGAGAACGACGCCCTCCTTGCTCGTGAACAACGGTGCAAAGGTCGCATCGCGATGGGGCGCGATAATGAAATAGTACGGGACTTCCAGCATGAGCCCGAGCGCGGTCGAGCTCCCGTAGCTCGGCGCGAGGAAGCCCGATTGCCGTTTCACCGTGGGGTCGGGGTGCGAGAAGAACGGCGTATAGGCGACCGGAACGCCCAAGACCTCGAGGACGGCATCCTGGTAGTCGATGCGCTGCGCGCGCTGATTGTGGACGATCTTGACGGCCTTGAACTGCCACAGAGGGGCCCGGTGCGGGCGGCCGGGGACCAACTCGCAGGCCGAGTACACGACCTTGAACATCTCCGTCCGGTTGCCGCCGGTACGCCGTGCGCCCGCGGCGGCGAACCGCGACCGGTCCGCGAGCAGGGCGCGGAAGCTTGTCAGAAAGCCATCGCGGAGGCGGTTCGACAGCTCGACCTGGTCGGCGAAAAAGACATCGCCATTGGGATCCAGGATGCTGACATTGCCGGTCGCCGCCACCGTGTCGGCGCGCTCGTCGTAAGAGACCCGGTCAGCCAGGAGGATACGGTCGTCGACGCTGATCTCGACGCGGCCGGTCGCGACGACGATACCGCGCGCTTGGTCGTAGCTAATCTCGTCCGCCTGGAGCAGCACCGGCCGTTCGTCGGCCTGAGCCAAGACTTCGCCGCCCGACACGATCGCCAGGACGATCAAGAGCGCGAGCGCGAGGGCGCGGCCCCCAGGCCTCATCGGCTAGCCGTCTTCGAGATGAAAGAGCGCGGCGAGGCCGAGGAGCGTGCTCACGCCGGCCGGCGCCCACGCCGCCAGGACGACCGGAATGGCTCCCGACAGGCCGAGCGCGAGCACCAGGTCGGAGAGGAAATACAGCAGGAACCCGGCGAGCACGCAGCCCACGATGAGAAGGCCCGTGCCGCTGCGGCGCATGTGACGCAGCGAGAACGCCGCTGCAATCAGGATCATTGCGCTGAGCAGGAGCGGCAGCGCCATCACGGAATGCCAGTGCAGCCGATGCTTGACAGCCGTGAATCCCGCCGCCTCCATCATCTTGATGAACTCCGGCAATGCCCAGAAGGACATCGTCTCGGGGGAGGCGAAGCTGTCCTGAATGCGTGCCTCGGTGAGCGGCGTCGCGACTCGGTAGCGGGTGCGGAACTGGGGCGCCCCCTCAAGACCGGTGATCATGGCGTCGGCGAGCAGCCAGAAGCCGTCGGCGAGCCGCGCGCGGCGCGCGTCGATCCGGCGCTCGAAGCGATCACCCTCCTGGTAAAGGAAGATGGTGACGTTCTCGAGATCGGTTCCCTTCTGCGACACGCTGGCCGCGTGGATCACCGACTGGCCGTTGGCGTCGGCCTGGCGCAGCCACAGGCCGGATGGCGATACCGAGAGCAGGTTGGGGCGGCCGCGCAGGTACCTGGCCTCGAGCTGCTCGTAGCGCGACATTGTCGCCGAGGTCAGCGGATTGATCGCCGTGACCACGAAGGTCCCACCGAGCACGGCGATGAAAAGGGCCGGCATCAGGAACTGCCACACCGAAACACCCGCAGCGCGTGCAATGATGAGTTCCTGGTTGCGGGTCAGGCGAAGGAAAACGAACAGGCCGCCGAACAGGGTGGCGAAGGGCAGCACCTTTTGTGCCAGGAACGGCAGTTTCAAAAGCGCCATCGCGACCAGAAGATTGAACGTGGCGGCCTCGCGACCCGAGGCCCTGCGCATCAGCTCCACGATGTCGAACAGGAGCACGAGGAAGAGCAGCACGCACAGCGCCACGCCGATACCGACCAGGAACTGGCGGCCGAGATAGGCCAGCAGGGTGGCGGAAAGCCGCATCAGCCGGCCCGTGCCGGCGCACCGGCAGAGCGCGACCAGCGCCAACGCGGACCCAGAAGGACGACGACGCTGGCGACAATCGGCAGGACGACGTTGAGGTACATGAGGAGCGCGAACTCGGGCCGACGTTCCAGCAGAGGCGTAAGGCCCAGGCCCACGGCCTGGACCGCGATCGCCACCGCCGCCGCGAGCAGGATGCGCTGCCAGGCGAGCCGCCGGTTGTACTCGCCGGAAAGAATGCTCGCGAGCCCGACAAAAGCAAAGGTAAGCGCAAGCAGCGGCGTGGTCAGGCGACGGTGCGCCTCGGCCTTGAACTTGAGGACATTCTGGCGGTCGTCGGCGCTGTCACCGGGCGACAACAGCTCATACAGAAAGCGCTCCCCGGGCTCGCGCCAGCGCGGCCCTCGCGTCGCATTGAACTGCCCGAGGTCGAGCGTGTAGCGGTCGAAGTGAAGCAACGACACGCGCTCGCGCTGGGCATCGAACTCTTGGAGATTGCCCCTGAACATGACGAATTGCGGGCCCTCGGCGCCGGCGAGCAGGGCCCCTCGTTCGGCCATCATCGTGACCTGCTTTTCCGTATTGCGGCTGTCGTGGATCAAGATGCCGAGCAACTCGCCGCTGCGTTCGCGGGCTCGGACGTACACCGTCAATCCGTCGGCCAAGTTGTTGAATGTTCCTTCCTGAAGCAGGACCGTCGCGTAGTTGCCGCGCACCTCGGATTGTTGGTCCTTGAAGCTACGAAATCCGGCCGGCATGAAGTAGAGCGCGAGCGCATAGCCGATAACGGCAACGATGATCGCCAGCAGGATTCCTGGTGCCGCGAGCGACATCGGGCCGAGGCCGGTGGCCCGCATGACCACGAGCTCGCTGTCGGCGCTGAGTCGGTTGTAGACGAAGATAATGGCGCAGAACAGGGCCGTCGGCAGGATGAGTGCGAGGAATCCCGGTAGCAGCAGCATCGTCATGGTGAAGAAGCTGGTGGCCGAGAGCCCGCGGTTGATGATGAGGTCGAGGAGGCGGAGGCTCTGTGTCAACCACACGACCCCGGTAAGCGCCAAGGTGACGAAGATCACCGGCCCGATCAACTGCCTCAGGATGTAGCGTGTGGCGCCGCTCATGCCGCCATTCTAGTCGTTCTCGGCGCGCGGAGGGTAGCCCGCACAGTTGCGTCTTTCCTTTGTCCGGCAGTTGACTAATATGTGCCCGCCCAAAACCCGCCGCTCCTCAGCCAGAGGCTTCCATGAAGACGGAATTCAAGGACATAACTCTACCGCGCCGGGGCGCCATCGTCGTTGGCGTCCTCAAAGGTGGCGAGCTCACGCCCACCGCGCGGTTGGTTGACGGCCGAACCGGGGGCGCGGTGAAGCGAGCGCTGCGCTCGAGCCGCTTCACCGGTGACAAGAACCAGCAGCTCGAAATCGTGGCGCCGTCTGGCATCGCGGCAAGCCGGATCGTGCTGGCTGGGTTGGGCCAGGCCGGTGACATCGACGCACTCGCGATGGAGGCGTTTGGCGGGAAGATCGTCGGCCTCCTCAACAAGTCGGGCGAGAGTGTGGCCTGCATAACCGTGGACGGGATCGCAGGCGCGAAAATGAGGGCGGCCGATACCGCGGCACACATCGCCTACGGAGCGCGCCTCGGCGGCTACCGCTTCGACCACTACCGGACCAAGGAGAAGCCGGACCGGAAGCCGAGCCTGAAGACGCTGACGATGATGGTGGCGCAGGCGGCGAGGGCGCGCCGCGCTTACACCCGTCTCGACAATATCGCGGATGGCGTAATCCTAACGCGCAACCTGGTGTCCGAGCCGGCCAACGTGATCTTCCCCAAGAGCCTGGCGCAGCACGCCCGCGGCCTCTCCAAACTGGGCGTCAAGGTCGAGGTAATGGGCCGGGCCCGCATGGACAAACTGGGCATGAGGGCCCTGCTTGGCGTGGCCCAGGGCAGCTCGCACGAACCCCAGCTCGTCGTGATGCAATGGAACGGCGCACGCCGGCAGGGCGGCAAGCCCATTGCCTTCGTCGGCAAGGGCGTGACCTTCGACTCGGGTGGAATCTCGATCAAGCCCAGCTCCGGGATGGAAGAGATGAAGTGGGACATGGGCGGCTCGGCCGTCGTCATCGGCCTGATGCGGGCCCTGGCGGCGCGTAAGGCAGGGGTCAACGCCGTCGGCGTGATCGGCCTGGTGGAGAACCTGCCGTCGGCGACGGCGCAGCGGCCCGGCGACGTGGTCAAGTCCCTCTCCGGTCAGACCATCGAGGTCATCAACACCGATGCCGAGGGCCGGCTGGTCCTTGCCGATGCCCTCTGGTACACCCAGAACCGCTTCAAGCCGAAGGCGATGATCGACCTGGCGACGCTGACCGGCGCCATTATCGTCGCACTCGGGCATAGCCACGCCGGCCTGTTCTCCAACGACGACGAGCTCGCGGCTCGGATCATGCACGCCGGTCTCTGTGAGGCCGAGCATGTGTGGCGCCTGCCCCTCCACGAGTCCTATGAAACGGACATCGACTCCGATATCGCCGACATGAAGAACGTCGGTGCCGGGCGCAGCGCGGGCAGCATCAGCGCGGCACTCTTCCTGCAGCGCTTCGTCAACAAGACGCCATGGGCGCACCTCGACATCGCGGGCACGACCTGGTCGAAGAAGGCGACCCCCACCGTGCCCAAGGGCGGTACGGGCTTCGGTGTCCGGCTCCTCGATCGCCTAGTTGCCGAGCACTACGAGGGCTAGCCCCGCGGGGCGTGTGTTGACGGACATCAGCTTTTACCATCTACAGCGCGTGGCGCTCGAGCGGGCGCTCCCGAAACTGCTGGAAAAGGTCCTGGAGCGCGGCCACCGGGTGCTCGTGTTGGTAGGTTCCGAGGAGCGCCTCGAAGCGCTGAACCGGGCGCTGTGGACGTACGAGCAGCGCTCGTTCCTGCCTCACGGCGGCCCCCACGACGGCAACGCCGCCGATCAGCCGATCTATCTCGCGACGAGCGAGGACAACCCCAACCGCGCGAACGTCCTCGTCCTCGTCGACGGCGTCGTACCGGACCATCTCGACCCGTTCGACCGCTGCCTCGATATGTTCGATGGTAACGACCCCGACGCCGTGGCCCACGCCCGCGAGCGCTTGAAGGCCCTGAGCGCGAGCGGCCACGCGCTCACCTAC
The DNA here is from genome assembly GCA_965261735.1 of Alphaproteobacteria bacterium. Lineage (GTDB taxonomy): Bacteria > Pseudomonadota > Alphaproteobacteria > SHVV01 > SHVV01. The sequence goes on along the minus strand of OZ253470.1, from coordinate 184,413 downwards.
TGGCAGCAGTCGGCGGACGGCGCCTGGCGGCGGGCCGACTGAGGCCGCGGTCTCAGCGCGCCGGCCTCGTTCTTGAGGCCCTAGCGCGGTCCGGCCGCGCGCCTCTGCGTTCACGATCGGCCCTCCTCGAAGCACCAAGAAGCGCGAAGGCTAGCATTGCGGTTGCCGGGGCGAAGGCAAGCCTTTATAACGCGCGGCGTTCCGCCCTCACTCCCGGATGTTGGCGCCATGGCCGTCGAGAGAACATTGTCGATCCTCAAGCCCGATGCCACGCGACGCAACCTGACCGGGCCGATCAACGCCCGCTTCGAGGAAGCCGGCCTTCGCATTATCGCGCAGCGCCGGCTGCAGCTGACGCGGGCCCAGGCCGAGGACTTCTACGCGGTGCATCGCGAGCGGCCTTTTTTCGATCAGCTGTGCGACTTCATGACGACGGGCCCGGTCGTCGCTCAGGTCCTAGAGGGCGAGGGCGCCATCGCCCTTCATCGCGACATCATGGGAGCGACTAATCCCGCCGACGCGGCGCCGGGCACTATTCGCAAGGACTTCGCCAAATCGATCGAAGCCAATTCGGTACACGGGTCGGATTCCGAAGCGACCGCTGCCTTCGAGATCGCCTTCTTCTTCGGCGTCATCGACATCGTGGGGTGAGGCCGGGCTGAGCCGGGCGCGCGCCCGGTTCTCAGGGCTACAGCGGATTGATCAACGGCTCGTGAGCCGCCTCCGCGCCCGCGATCACCACCGACTCGCCCTCGACCTTGACACGCCCCTCCGCGATCCAGCGTACCGCTAACGGGTAGCAGCGGTGCTCCGCCGCGAGCACCCTCTCCGCCAGGCTCTCTGCCGAATCACCAGGCGCGACCGGCACCGCCGCCTGCACGATGATCGGTCCCGCATCCATGTCGGCGCGCACGAAATGAACAGTGCAGCCGGCGATTCGCACGCCGGTCGCCAACGCCTGCTCGTGGGTGTGGAGGCCGCGGAACGCGGGTAGCAGGGAGGGGTGAATATTGATCAGCCGATCGCGCCAGCGCTCGACGAAGGGGGCCGACAGGAGCCGCATGAAGCCGGCGAGACACACGAGTTCTGCGCCGGCGGCTTCCAGCGCCGCCGTAAGCGCGGCCTCGAACGATGACTTGTCGGCGAACTCGCGGTGGTCGACCACACATCGTGCGATGCCGCGCCGCGCCGCTCGATCGAGCCCGGCCGCGTCGCGGTTGTTGGAGACGACCAGCGCGATTTCGGCCGGATAGTCGGGTGAATCGCAGGCGTCGGCGAGGGCTTCGAGATTGCTGCCGCGGCCTGAGATTAGCGCCGCAACTCTTAGGCGAGCCATGGCCGAAAGCGTGCTCTATTGCCGGGCCAGCACGCCGCCGCGGCCCATCCGCCGGGTACCGTCGTAAGGGCGTGGCGGTTGATGGTGTCCCCACCGATACGATATGCTTGGCCTAGGGGCTCGAACATACTCCATCACGGATCGTTTGCAATGTTCCTTCCGCGGGGCTTGGTACGCGCGCGCGTCCTGCGGCTCGTCATCGCCAGCCTGGTTTTCGCGGCGCCGCACGCGGTCCTGGCCGAGCCCGCGGAACTCTTCACGGTTGCGGCAGTTGAAGTGGACGCCAAGGCGGAAACCGCCGCCAAGGCCCGCGACCTGGCACTGATCGATGGCCAGCGCCGCGCCCTCGACCGGCTCCTGCGCCGGCTCACGCTGCGCGCCGACCATGCGCGCCATCCGAGGCTCGACGACGCCCAGGTCACCGCTCTCGTCAGTAGCCTGCAGATATCGAACGAGCGCACGTCCTCCGTACGTTATCTCGCAACCTTAACCGTTGGCTTTAAGAACAAGAGTGTGCGCCGCATGCTAAGAGACGACGGGATTCCTTTCACTGAAGCGACCCGAAAGCCGCTTCTGGTTCTACCGCTCTACGAGGTCGCCGGGGCCCTCTTGCTGTGGGACGATCCCAACCCCTGGTTTGCCGCGTGGCGCAACCGTCCGGTTGATGGCGACGCACCGGTGTCCTTGCGCTTGCCGGAGGGTGACCTAGCCGATGTCGTCGCCATTAGCGCGGCTCAGGCGCGTGTCGGCAACGCCGGGCGCCTGGGGGTACTGGCGGCCCACCACGGCGTCGCCGACATCGTCGTCGCGGATGCCCGGCTGGAGGTCGATCTTGCCGCCAATCGCCCGCGTCTGCATGTAAGCTTGCGCAGCTACCTGGGGGCGGGCGGGGGTGTCGTGATCGAGAGCTTTACCGGCGAGTCACGCGACGAAGTCGAGGCGCTTCTGGCGCAGGCTGTTGCCGCGCTTGACGTCGGCATTCAGGAGCGCTGGAAGAGCGAAACGCTCCTTCGCTTTGACCGCGAGGTCCGCCTCAGTGCCACCGTTCCGCTCTCCGGGCTCGCCGAATGGGTAGCGATGCGAAAACGGCTCGGCGAGACGGCGCTCGTCCAGGAAGTCGAGCTCGAATCGTTGTCGCGCAACTCGGCGCAGGTCGTCCTTCACTACCTGGGTGACGCGAGCCAGCTGGCCACCGAATTGGCGCAGCGCGATCTCGATCTCGCAGAGTCCGAGGACGGCTTCTGGACGCTGCGCTTCGGTGGGGCGGGCGCACCCGCGTCCACCGCGGTGCCGGGGCCGGCGGTCAAGCAGTGAACCTGCCCAACCTGATCAGCCTCGGGCGCGTGCTCGCGGTGCCGCTCACCGTGTGGTTGATGATCGTCGGAAACATGCGGCTCGCGTTCTGGGTCTTCCTTGCCGCCGGCCTGTCGGATGCCATCGACGGCTACCTCGCCAAGCGCTTCAACGCGACCACGCAGCTCGGCCGTTACCTCGATCCGATCGCGGACAAGGTCCTACTCGTCACCATTTACGTCACCCTCGGCCAACAAGGTCATCTGCCGCTGTGGCTCGTGATCCTCGTCGTATCGCGCGATTTCCTCATTATCGGCGGCGCTCTTCTCGCCTTCACGCTGGGACAGCCTCTCTGGATGCGCCCGCTAATCGTTAGCAAGGCAAATACCGCGCTGCAGATCGGGCTGGCGGCGCTCGTGCTCGGACAAACGGGGTTCGAGGTTGCGTTTCCCGTCATCGAGATGGCACTCATCCTGTTGGTCGCCACGACGACCCTGTTGTCGGGCGCGACGTATCTGGTGGCATGGGTTCGGCGCACCCAGGGCTTGGGTGACGCGCGGTGACGGCACGCCGCGAACTCCTCTTTTGGCTCGCCGGTTTGCTCGTGGCGGCCCTCGTTCTATTCGTCCTCCGCAGCATCCTGTTGCCGTTCGTCGCCGGGCTTGGCGTCGCCTATCTCCTCGATCCCCTCGTCGATCGGCTCGAGGCCTGGGGCCTGTCGCGCACCCTGGCGACGAGTGTGGTCACGGCGGTCTTCTTCGCCCTCGTCATCGCGTTGGCGATCCTATTGTTCCCCGTCGTCCAAGGGCAGGTCCTCGGATTCGTCGAGCGTCTGCCGGCCTACGTACGCTCGGTCCAAGAGGCCGCGGCGCCGATCGCCGATCGGCTCGTATCCGCCCTATCGATCGAGGCCGGCCAGGACGTGCGCGAAGCGCTGCCCGGGCTCGTCGACGGTGCCGCGGGTTGGGTCGGCCACCTGATCGCGCGCCTGTGGAGTGGCGGCATCGCTTTCTTCAACGTCCTGTCCCTGATCTTCATAACGCCCGTCGTCACCTTCTATCTTCTGCGCGACTGGGATCACCTCGTGGCCAGAGTCGATGGCTGGTTGCCGCGCCAGCACGCCGACGTCGTGCGCGAGCAGCTCGGGCTCATCGACGCGGCGCTCGCCGGTTTCCTGCGCGGCCAAGCCCTCGTCTGCCTATCGCTTGGCGTCTTTTACGCCGCCGCGCTGTCGCTCATCGGCCTAGATTTCGGCCTGGTCATCGGCCTGCTCGGCGGGATCCTGGCATTCATCCCCTATGTCGGCGCTATCGTCACCCTGGCCGTGTCGTTGCTGTTCGCCTTCCTGCAGTTCTGGCCCGACCTGACCCCTATCGTTCTCGTCGTCGCCATCTTCGCGGTCGGTCAAGCGGTGGAAGGCAATTTCCTCTCGCCGTGGCTGGTCGGTCAGCGCGTCGGCCTGCATCCGGTATGGATCATCTTCTCGCTCCTGGCGGGGGGCGCACTGTTCGGGTTCATCGGCGTGCTTATCGCGGTGCCCGCCGCGGCCGTCCTCGGCGTCCTCGCCCGTTTCCTGCTCCATCGCTACCAAACGAGCCGCGTCTTCCTCGGCCCCGGTGGCGCCGCTTCGGGCGGGCCGCCGGAGCCATGACGACGCGGCAGCTGGCGTTCGACCTGCCCCACCGGCCGGCCCTTGGGGAGGAAGATTTTTTCGTCGCCCCCGGCAACGAGGCTGCCGTCGCGTGGCTCGACCGCTGGCCCGATTGGCCGGCCCACGGTCTCGTCCTGTTCGGCCCGCCGGCTAGTGGGAAGACGCACCTCGTGCGCGTCTGGCAGGCGCGTTCCGGCGCACGGGTCGCGACGGCAGGCGCCCTGGGCGGCATGGCTTTTGCGCCCGAAGCGGAGATGCACAGGGCGGTCGCGCTAGAGGGCGCCGATGGAGGCGTCGGCGAGCCCGGGCTGTTGCACCTCTACAACCGGCTGCGCGAGGCCGGTGGCTCGTTGCTGATGACCGCGCGCACCGCGCCGGCGCGATGGCGCGTGGCGCTCCCGGATCTAGCCTCGCGGCTGCGCGGGCTTCCCGCCGTCGGCCTCGCCGCGCCCGACGATGCGCTGCTCGCCGCGGTTCTCGCCAAGCTGTTCGATGACCGCCAGCTCAGCGTCGACGAGGGCGTCATCCGCTACCTGGTGACGCGCATGGAACGCTCGTTCGCCGCGGCTCGCGCGTGCGTCGGAGCGCTCGACGGCGCGGCGCTCGCCGAGGGCCGCAACGTCACGATCGCGTTGGCCCGCGATGTCCTTGCGCGGTCCCCCGCCGGCGGGTAGTGGCCGAGTTTGAGGCTGGGTGGCCTAGTTTGCCAGGAAGAGCCGGGTGGCTTGTCCTAAGTTGGGACACCTGAAGCGCGGCTACTCTGGTTCAGACTCAGACCGTCGTGTAGCCGCTAGCTCACTGATCAGTTTGAGTTCCTCTCGCTTCACCTTGACCAGCGTCTCCACGACATGCAGCGCTTGCTCCACATCAACGCTCGCGTCCACGACCAACCTCAGGCTTCCCGAGGGTTCGAAGTTGTATGAGAACAGCGTGCGCTCGCCCGGCCTTGACAGCGGTATGTGCCGTGCCTTTCCCTGAGTAGGGAGACGCTCATCGCTGTTTAGCGCAGGTGTGACAGCCACCATCCCCTCACTCGGCTCCTCTTGCTCTTCTTCAAGCGAATCATAGTGGTGAACACCACGGCCTTCCCCACGCGTTCGCCCGCCAACCCAGGTTTCGTCCACCTCAACATGGTTCTTGGGCTGTCCACCGATCCTGTCTTGGTTGGGCCGCACCATGCCCGAGCGGAGCTTGTGGAGAATTTGAAAGGCCGTCTCGTAGCGCGAAAGACCAAGTTGCCGCTGAAACTGCACGGCGGACATGCCGGGCGTCTGACTGGCGACCAGATAAGCGGCCCAGAACCAGACGTTCAGCGGAGTGTGGCTACGCTCCATCACTGTTCCCACCGTCAGCCCGGTGTTCTGGCGGCACTTGCGGCAGCGCAGGACGCCAGGGCGGTTTTCAAAGTGGAACGGCTCTCCCGCCGTGCCGCAGTGCGGGCAGGCAAAGCCGTCTCCCCAGCGGGCTTTCTCCAGGTAGGCGGCGCAGGCCGCATCATCGGGGAAAAGTCGCTGGAACTCGGGTAGCGAATGCGGGAATGGGAGATCGGCGCGGTCGAGAACATCCATGGCGCGCTCCCCTATATCCGGGTTGCGCCCATTCTAGCCCTAGTGGGTGTGGGTGTAAACCGGATAGGCAAGGAACGTTCTCCCTTTTGACTGCCAGGTGGCGGCAATCGCCGCACTATCTGAGGGATGCTCCATTCGCGCCACCGAGCGCCTGACGGGCGCGAACCGGGGCACCATCATGCGACTTGGCGCGAGCGTCGGCGCTGGTTGCGCCAAGCTCCATGACGCGATGATGCGCGATCTTCACGTCAACCGGATCGAACTAGACGAAGCCTGGTCCTACGTCGCCAAGAAGCAGCGCATGGTGAAGCCAGAGGACGGCGCGAACGTCGGCGACCAGTACGTTTTCAGCCATATTCCTTGCGCTAGCGATAGTAACTCTGCTCCGATACGCCGAGCGTGCGACAAGCTTGACCAACGGACTGGCCCTGCGCCAAGGCCACCTCGGCTTCGCGCAACATGCTGATAATCTGTTCTGGGGTGTAGCGTTTACGGCTCATTTTGTCCTCCTTTCGAGGGGGCAAAATGCGCCAAACTCTCTTAACAAATCTGGACCACTTTTAGGGGGTCACTCCAAGACCATCGTTCATCGGAGCATATAGACCGTAGACGCTAACGTGCGCCTGGGGCGCAAGCGCGCGGATGCGGGGCAAAGCCTCCGCGGCAATACGAGCTGCTGTATGCATGCCTACGTATACGGCAACAAGCTCGGCATGGCCCAGTGCAACATCGTCTAACTGCTGCAAGGACAGCTCGAGGCAGCACACCTGGTGACCCGCTTCCTTGAGCCACGCTGCCGGCTGCGCGAGGGCGAAGGGTTGGCGGCCCAGCTCATACGGGTTGATCAGGACAACCTTCATAACGGGGATGGCCTCGCGTATCCGCTTTAGAAGAGGCTAACCGGGCAGGCGGGACAAGGACTCGGCGACACTTGGCAACTCGCCTGACTCTATGTCGCTGCGCCGTCGTTCGTGGAACTGAGTGAGTATCGCGTTAGCCTTGGCTAGGGTCTCGATCTCCGAGACATACTGCTCGATCTTTCCACCATGCAGACCCCACATTGCCACATCATCACTCAGTACGTCGAGATACGCTCGGGCGCCGCAGCAGCCCAAGCTCGCGGCCGAGCGTGCACTGTTTGCAACCTGGGGAATCAGTGCACAGGCAGGTCTCCCCATGGCGATTGGCACGGCGCCGTCCACCCGCGCCAATGCCTCGGATAACACCAAGCCCTGGGCGGAATGTGCAAACAGCAGCACTACCTGGGGTTGCTCTGCCATCTCTCCCAAGGGGCAATAGACAACATAGGATACCGAATTCTTCATAACCGGAAGGGCTGCAACCTCGTCGGGCCGCACATAGTCCAAGCCCTGCATGGCCGCGAGCGCATCCTGCAGTTCGCCCGCTTGGGAGTCGGGTGCTCCAGCGATGTTATGGGTGTGTATCCCGATAGAGCAGAAGCGATGGTCACTCGCGGTAGTAGTTACCGCTCGATTTGCCCCTTGCTCCCAGAATGCACAGCCAGCCGCTACCGGGGTTGCCGGCCTGGCCATCGCCGACGGTGCTCGGCTTGGAAAACTGACCGCCACCGGCGGTACCGCCATATGCAGAGCAGCCATCAGTCTTTCAGAAAGCTTCTCATACATGCTCACCCAACCGCTCCTTCGGACACCTCATCGGCGAGTTGATCGTGACTCGGAACCGCTCGCATTGCAACTGGCTTGCGTCCTGCGGCCGCCTGTAATCCGATTCCATCGGATGGAGGGACAATTGGCGGGGGTGGCGGGGCAAACGGACTCTTCTGCTGCATACCAGATGCACCGATCCTGTCGTCTGCGTGGATGAGCGGGATGCCGTCGGTCATGCCGGAGTGCGCGTCGGTCTGAGCCGGTCGATGCGGCGCAGGATGTCGGCGAAGAGGTCTCTCGGGATGGCGACCTCGGCCATCTGGAAGATGACGTAGCGGCCGTGGCGGACGATCTTCGCGCCGATCTTGATCAGCTTCTCCCGCAGCGTCGTCAGCGACCACTGCTCCACGGAATCGGGCAACGCCAGGGTGCGCATGAAGTTGCCGAGGTTATAGGCCAGTGCATGCAGCTGGAGCCGGACGGCATTGTGGTCGAACTTGCGGCAGGACAAGCGTCCACTTGATGGCGTTCTTGCCTTCCTTGATCCATTGCTCGGCGGTGCCGCGCTGATTGTAGAACGCAACCACCCGCTCGGCAGGACGACTCAGGTTGGTGACGATGAAGCCGACGCGGGGGTACAGTTCGCCGGGATGCCATTCGACCTTGGCAACCACACGACGTTTCTTGTTCCACGAACCGGCCTGATAGCTGAAGTTGGTGTAGTAGCGGCGAACATGGTTGGGCGGCCGACCAACGGGCCGGGTCAACAGGTGGGCGATGCTTTCCTGGAGAACCGTGTCGGCCGGAAGGCGGATCGCATACAGAAAGCCCTCGGCTTCGAGGTATTCGTAAATGTCCGGCGAGGCAAACGCCGCGTCACCGCGAAAATAGAGCCGAACCTTCGTGGCCTTGTAGCGTTCTACCACCGGCTCCAGAACGTCGCGCCATCCATCGGCACTGTGAACGTTGCCGGGACGTAGGCGACATCGCTCCAGGTCGCCAAACTGATTGAACAGGAACAGGGGATGATAACAGGTGCAGCCAAAGTGACCGTTGTAGGCCGTGCCCTCCTGGTCACCGTAGGTCGGGCTGACGCTGGAATCCATATCGAGAATGATCTTGACCGGCGGCCGGCGGTCGTGAACCCGGTCGATCCAAAGCCCGGACAGGTCGGCAAGGGAGGTGAGGTTCTCGTCCTTGGACAGCAACTCGGTCTCCAAGCGGCTCATCTGGCTGGTCGATGCGCCGCCGCGCTCGACGGCCTTTCCGCCGACGATCCACCGCATCGCAGGATCGCGCCCCAACCGGTCGGCGTCGTTCACGTCCTCATATCCGGCGAGACGTCCATAGACGGACTGACGCAGCAGTCCGACAACGTCGTGCCAGCCGTTCTTGCCCGTCCGGCTGTCAGCCAGGACATTGCTCGCCAGGGCGGTGAGGCCAAGGATATCATCGAGTTCCCGATAGGCGAGCAGACCGGCGTCCGACGTGACCCGTGAACCGTGGAACTCCAGCTTCAGGCGACGGTCTAAACAAGGCCGCAGAGGCCGCCGATCCGATTCACCCTCCGGGTTCCGCATGCGATCCACCCTCTATCTAGCCTAAACCTATGATTCTTATAACAAAATCAAGTGGAAACGGCATCAAATAGATGAGCTACCTGGGAAATGCGGGTTTCATTGCCCTGGCCGATAGCGCGAAGGCCATCGTGAGCTACCGCGTCGGCAAGCGGAACGGCGAGAACACCCGTGCCTTCCTGGCGGACCTGCGGGACCGGGTGCTGGGCGCGCCAGAGATTTCCTCCGATGCGTTCTCAGCCTATCCGGATGCTGTCGAGCGGGCATTCGGAAACGATTGCCGGTTCGGCACCATCGAAAAGCACTACGCGACAGACCCCGGCCTAGAGGCAGCCCGACGCTACTCCCCAGCCGTAGTAGTAGCCGTAAGCCGCCAGCGGGTAGTCGGCTTCCCCCGGCACATTGCAACGTCCTACGTCGAGCGCCAGAATCTCACCCTCCGCATGGGCCAGAAGCGTTTTGCCCGCCTCAGCAACGGCTTCTCCAAGAAGCTAGAGAACCACGCGGCAGCCGTGAGCCTCTACGTGGCGCACTACAATCTCTGACGGGTCCACCAGGCCCTGGCGGATCACGCCCGCAATGGCCTTGGACGTGACCGACCATATCTGGACGATTGGCGAGTTGTTGGACGCGGCGCTCGATGGCACGCTGCCTGAGCCGCAAGGTCGGAAGGTCGGACGGTTCACGGTAATCAAGGGCGGTCAGCCATGAGTGGCCGAATTAGGCCAGTACCCGCCGGCGCCGCGTCATGACACTGGTTTCGTTCTGTTGTAGCGTGCGCCGGCGCGACCGCTGCCGAACGGTGTATGAACGAGGGAACCCGTGGTGAACACTCCTGACCCCGCCCGGGGGTCGGCAGTCGAGACCATCGGCATTACCGACAGCCGCCGGTTCATCAACCGCGAGCTGTCCTGGCTGTCGTTCAACGAGCGTGTCCTCGAGGAGGCCGATAACACGGCCCACCCGCTGCTTGAGCGCGTCCGATTTCTGTCGATTTCGGCGTTCAACCTCGACGAGTTCTACATGGTGCGGGTCGCCGGCCTGCGCCAACAGGTGATGGCGGGCATCGAGGAAGTGAGCCAGGACGGGCTCTCGCCCGCGCAGCAACTCGACCGCGTTGTCGAGGGGGCGAAAGCGCTGACGAAACGGCAGCAAGATACCTGGCGCACGGTGCGGCGCGAGTTACGTGCGGCGGGCATCGCCGTGATCGGCGTCGAGGAGGTGACGAAGAGCGAGCGGGCATGGCTTGAGAACCGGTTTCTCGAGCACATCTTCCCGGTGTTGACGCCGATTGCCGTAGACCCGGCACACCCGTTCCCCTTCATACCCAATCTCGGCTCCGGGCTCGTCCTCGAGCTGCGCCGCCACGCCGACGGGCGGGCGATGAACGCGCTGCTCCGGCTGCCGCCGCAGGTCGATAGATTCGTGCGCCTCCCCGGCGAGCGTATTCGATTTCTGTCCGTTGAGGACACGATCGAGCTGTTCGTCGACCGTCTGTTCCCCGGGTACGAGGTCGTCGGCCGCGGACAATTCCGTGTCCTGCGCGATAGCGACATCGAGGTCGAGGAAGAGGCCGACGACCTGGTGCGGTTCTTCGAATCCGCGCTCAAGCGCCGCCGCCTCGGGCGCGTCATTCGCCTCAAGGTCGACGCGGCGATGCCCCAGGACCTGCTGCGCTTTGTCGCCGAGCGACTCGAGGTCGCCGACTCGATGATCGTCGTCGTCGACGGCATCGTCGGTCTCGTCGACACCGATCAGCTCCTCGTCGACGACCGCCCGGACCTCAAATTCACGCCCTATCCGCCGCGCTTCCCGGAGCGCATTCGCGATTTTGGCGGCGACTGCCTGGCGGCGATTCGCAACAAGGACATTATCGTCCATCACCCCTACGAGAGTTTCGACGTCGTGGTGCAGTTCATTCGTCAGGCCGCGGCCGATCCGGACGTGCTGGCGATCAAGCAGACGCTCTATCGCACGAGCGAGGATTCGCCCATCGTGAGGGCGCTGATCGCAGCCGCCGACGCAGGCAAGTCGGTGACCGCGCTGGTCGAGCTCAAGGCGCGCTTCGACGAGGAAGCCAACATCCGCTGGGCCCGGGACATGGAACGCTCGGGCGTGCAGGTGGTCTACGGCTTCATGAACCTCAAGACCCATGCCAAAGTCTCGCTCGTGGTCCGGCGCGAGGGCAACGCGGTACGCTCCTACGTCCACTTCGGCACCGGGAACTACCACCCGGTCACCGCCAAGATCTATACCGACCTTTCTTTCTTCACGGCCGATTCGGCGCTGGGCCGTGACGCCATGCGCCTGTTCAACTACCTCACCGGCTACGCCGAGCCCGAGCGCTACGAATCGCTCGTGGTTTCACCGAGCGACCTGCGCGCCACGGTCCTCGGGCTGATCGGCGACGAGATCGCCCACGCGCGCGCCGGCCGCCCGGCCGCGGTCTGGGCGAAAATGAATGCCCTCGTCGACCCCGAGGCCATCGATGCGCTGTACCGCGCCTCGCAGGCGGGTGTGTCGGTGGATCTGGTCGTGCGCGGTATCTGCTGCCTGCGCGCCGGCGTGCCGGGTCTATCGGAAAACATCCGCATCAAAAGCATGGTCGGCCGGTTTCTCGAACATTCCCGCATCCTATGCTTCGGCGCCGGCCACGGCCTGCCCTCACCCGACGCCAAGGTCTACATCACCTCGGCCGACTGGATGCCGCGCAATTTCGACTGGCGCGTCGAGACAATGGTTCCGATCGCCAACCCGACGGTGCACGAGCAGGTCCTCGACCAAATAATGGTGTGTAATCTCAGGGATGAAACACAGTCTTGGCAGCTACGGTCCGACGGCACCTACCGGCGCGCGCCGCAAGGGGCCGACGCCTTTAGCGCGTATGAGTTCTTTATGACCAACCCGAGCCTGTCGGGGCGGGGAAAGGCTCTGAGGGCTGCCTCGGGGCCGGAGCTCGTCCACCACAACCCGTAGACATGGTGGCTCAAACCGGCGGCCTCCAGCCCGGGCCGGACGCCACGAGCGGTCCGGTTGCGATCATCGATATCGGGTCGAACTCGGTGCGCATGGTCACGCACGACGGACTGAGCCGGGCACCGGCGCCGATATTCAATGAGAGCGTGCTGTGCGGGCTCGGCCGCGGCCTGCCGGTCACCGGCCGGCTCGATCCCGACGGCACGCGCCTCGCCCGGGCCACGCTCAAGCGCTACGTGGCGCTGGCCGGTGCCATGAAGGTCGAGCTGGTCGACGTGGTGGCGACGGCGGCGGTACGCGAGGCCGTGGACGGCGCCGACTTCGTCGCCTCGATCGCCGACGTGTGCGGCCTCCAGGTGCGCGTACTGTCGGGCGAGGAGGAGGGCCGCCTGGCCGCCCTCGGCGTCATCTCGGGCATTCCTGACGCCGATGGCGTCATGGGCGATATCGGCGGCGGCAGCGTCGAGCTGGTCGCCCTCGACCACGGCGTGCCTGGCGCCGGTGCAACCCTGCCGCTCGGACCGCTCCGCCTCAAGAGGACGGGCGATGCGCGAGCCGCCCGAGCGACCATCGATGCGGCGCTCCACGAGGTCCCCTGGCTCGCCGATCTCGAGGGGCGGGCGTTTTATGCCGTTGGCGGCGCTTGGCGCGCCCTGGCCCGGCTGCATATCGCGGAACGCGACTACCCGTTGCGGGTGCTCCACCACTACATGCTGCCGCGGGCCGAGATCCGTGCGTTGGCGGACGATATCTCCGGGCTCGACAGCCCGGACGCCGCACGGCGGAACGGTATCCCGCGCAAACGCCGTGATGTCCTACCGCTCGGCGCGCTCACACTCGTTCGATTGCTCGACCTCGGCAAGCCCGACCGCGTCGTGTTCTCGGCCCACGGGCTTCGCGAAGGCCTCGTCTACGACCGCTTACCCCTGGCGGTCCAACGCCAGGATCCGCTGATCGAGGGCTGTCTCGGGCTGGTCGCCTGGGCCGGGCGGTTGCGGGAGCACGGCTCGGTCCTCAGGGATTGGACGGCGCCCCTCTTTTCCGGCGAGAGCGCCGCCGCCGCACGCCTTCGCCATGCGGCCTGTATCCTCAGCGACATTGCCTGGCGCGCCCAGTCCGACTACCGAGCCGAGGAGGCCCTGCAGCACGTCCTGAGCGCGCCCCTGGCCGGTATCGATCACCCCGGCCGGGTGTTCGTCGGGCTAGCAGTGCATGCGCGCTATGACGGCGGCATCGTCGGAGCCGCGGCGGCCCGGGTCAATGGCTTGATCACGGATGCTTCCGCCGAAGAGGCGCGCAAGATCGGCATCGCCCTGCGGCTCGCCCACACGCTGATTCCACCCTCGGCGCAAGCCCTCGCCAACGTAGCGCTGGAGTGTACCGGCGATCGACTCACGTTGCGGCTATCGCCCGACGGCCGCGACCTGATGGGTGAGGTCGTGCGCCGCCGCCTCGACAAGCTCGCAGAGGCCGTGGGCAAGTCGGCGCACGTCGAAGTCGCGGGCATGAGCGCCGCCATGGTCGGGCCCACGAACACCTAGTTTTTGGGCGCGCGGCCCGCTCCGTCGACGGTGACGAGCCGCACACCGCGGCGGTCGGCGGCCAACGCGAGCCGGCCGGCCTTCAGCGCCAGGGCGTCGCGCCCGAATAGCTCGTTCCGCCAGCCCTTAAGCGCCGGCACGTCGGCGTGGGCCTCGGCGGCGATGCGCTCGAGGTCGGCGGTGTTCGCGACCAACTTCTGGGCAACGTCGTTAGCCTCGCACTTGGTCTTGAGCAACACCTTGAGGAGATCGACGAGGGGACCGAGGCCCCCGGGAAGCGCGGGCCTGCGCTCGGAGTGGGGGAGCTCCTCGTCGGTTGCCTCGGCGCCGCGCGCGATCGCGGCGAGCAGGGGCTTGGCCCGCTCGCCGGCGGCGAAACGGCCCGGCACCGCGCGGATGCGTTCGAGCGCATCATTCGTCCGCGGGACCGTGCCGGCAATCTCAAGCAAGGCCTCGTCGCGCAGGACTCGGTTGCGCGGGACGTCGCGAGTCTGCGCCTCGATCTCGCGCCATGCCGCGACCTCGCGCAGCACGGCAAGGAAGCGCGGGCTCGTGTTGCGCGCCTTGATGCGCCGCCACGCGGCGTCGGGCGGGGCCTCGTAGGTCGCGGGATCGCTCAGCACGGCCATCTCCTCATCGAGCCATCGTGTCCGGCCCGAGGACTCGAGCTGCCGGGCGAGCGTCTCATAAACGGCGCCGAGATGGACGACGTCGTCGAGCGCATAGCGGACCTGCCGCTCGGTGAGCGGGCGTCGCGACCAGTCGGAGTAGCGCGAGGTCTTGTCGATGCGCGCGCCAACGAGCTTGGCGACGAGCCGATCATAAGCCACCGAGTCGCCGAACCCGCAGACCATCGCCGCGACCTGGGTGTCGAACAGGGGCGTCGGAATGACGCCTCCCAGGTGATGGAAAATCTCGAGGTCCTGGCGCCCGGCATGAAAGACCTTGAGCGTCTCTGTGGCACGCATCAGGTCGAAGAGCGGGTCCAGAACAAGACCCTCGGCGAGCGTATCGATGGCCGCCGTCTGGCCCCCCGCGGCGAGCTGTACGAAGCAGAGCTTGGGCCAATACGTCGTCTCGCGCATGAACTCGGTGTCGACGGCGACGTAGGGCGAGGCCGCGAATGCCGGGCATAGCGCGGCCAATTCCGCGCTCTCGGTAACGATCTTCATCGCGGTCCGCGCCCGGCGCGCCAAGTCCGGCGCTGCCGCACCGACAAGCGCTTGACAAGCCGTGGCCGAACGTGCCGTTGTGCGGTCCGGCCCGCGGCCGGCGCGACGGCCGAGGGCGGGGCATGCGCAAATATCGAACCCATACTTGTGGCGAGCTGCGCCGGGACTCGGTGGGCGAGGACGTGCGGCTGTCGGGCTGGGTGCACCGCAAGCGCGACCACGGCGGCCTCCTTTTCGTCGACCTCCGAGACCATTATGGCGTGACCCAATGTGTGGCCGAGGCGGGCGGCACGGTGTTCGACCAGCTCGACGCGGCGAGCCCCGAGAGCGTGATTACGGTGACGGGCGGCCTCGTTCTGCGTAGCGAGGACACGATCAACCCCGCCATTCCGACAGGCGAGGTCGAGGTGAGAATTGCCGATCTCGCAATTTTGTCCTCGGCCGATGAACTCCCCCTGCAGGTGTTCGGCGATCACCCCAATCCCGAGGACCTTCGGTTGCGCTACCGCTATCTCGACCTTCGCCGGCAGCGATTGCACGACAATATCATGCTGCGTTCGCGGGTGATCGCCAGCATTCGCAGGCGCATGCTGGAGCGGGGTTTCAACGAGTTTCAAACGCCGATCCTTACCGCGAGCTCGCCTGAAGGGGCGCGCGATTTTCTCGTGCCGAGCCGGCTGCATCCGGGCCGCTTCTACGCCCTGCCGCAGGCCCCGCAATTGTTCAAGCAGCTGGTGATGGCCGCGGGCTTCGACCGCTATTTCCAGATCGCTCCGTGTTTCCGCGACGAGGATGCCCGCGCCGACCGGTCTCCCGGCGAGTTCTATCAGCTCGACGTGGAAATGTCGTTCGTCGAGCAGGAGGATGTGTTCGCGGCGGTCGAGCCGGTCCTTCACGGGGTATTCGCGGAGTTTTCGAGCCGCCGGGTCACGCCGATGCCGTTCCCGCGAATTCCCTACGCGGAGGCGACGCTGAAATACGGCACCGACAAGCCGGACCTGCGTAACCCGATCGAAATCGCCGACGTGTCCGAAGCTTTCCGCGGCTCCAATTTTCGTATTTTCGCCACCGCGATCGCCCGCGGCGCGGTGGCGCGCGCCATCCCGGCGCCGGGAGCGGCGTCGCAGCCGCGCAGCTTCTTCGACCGCATGAACGAGTGGGCGCGCGCGGAGGGCGCGGCCGGTCTCGGCTACATCGTGTTCGCCGAGGATGGCGCGCGCGGCCCGATCGCCAAGCAGCTCGATGACGCCCGCCTCGACGCCATCCGCAGCGCCACCGGCGCCGCCACCGGCGATGCGGTCTTCTTCGCCTGCGCCGCGGCGCCCGACGCGGCGTCGCTGGCGGGTCGCGCGCGCACCCGGATCGGCGAGCATCTCGATTTGATCGAGGCGGACACCTTCCGCTTTTGCTGGGTGATCGACTTTCCCATGTACGAGCGCGACGAAATCGACGGCCGCCTCGAGTTCAGCCACAATCCGTTCTCGATGCCTCAGGGCGGGCTCGAAGCGCTCGCGACCGAGGACCCGCTGACCATCCTCAGCCACCAATATGACGTCGTGTGCAACGGCGTCGAACTGTCGAGTGGGGCCATACGCAATCACTTGCCGGAGGTGATGTACAAGGCGTTCGAGATTGCCGGGTACGGCCGTGACGAGGTCGAGAAGGGTTTCGGCGGATTGCTCGGCGCCATGCGCTACGGCGCGCCTCCGCACGGCGGCATCGCGCCGGGCATCGATCGTATCGTCATGCTGATCGCCGACGAGCCCAATATTCGCGAGGTCATCATGTTCCCGATGAACCAGCGCGCCGAGGACCTCATGATGGGGGCACCGGCGCCGGTTTCGGAGCGCCACCTCAAAGAGCTTCATGTGCGCTTGGCGCTCCCAGCGCAACCGAAGGACTAGCGGGCTCGGCGCTATCGGCGGAGGGGGCTAGGCACCGGCCTCGCCCGCGCCCGCCGCCGCGGCCTCGCCCTCCGGTTCTGGCGCATCGCTGGCCGCGGCCGTGCCGCCAACGGCGTCGATCCTTGCTTATCCGGTTTACACCCACACCCACTAGGGCTAGAATGGGCGCAAACCGGATATAGGGGAGCGCGCCATGGATGTTCTCGACCGCGCCGATCTCCCATTCCCGCATTCGCTACGGTCGTGTCCCAGGACGTGGTGTAGGAGTTGTTGGAGCCTCTGGTAGCTGTGGGTAGGCGGCTTGCCGTAGCGACCGCCGAGAGTCTGGCGTAGGCAAGCCGGCTATCCACAGCGGAGGCCATCGCGGTTCCGGTTTAGGGTTGGGCTAGTGCAAACCAACCTGACCCGAAGGAGAACCACGATGACCCAGGACATGATGACCCTGCGCGCGCTTTTGGAGAAGAGCTCCGATGCCGATCTGCTTTGCGAGATGATCGGCTTCACGGCCGAGCGGCTGATGGCACTGGAGGTTGAGGGCCTGACCGGCGCCGGGCACGGCGAGCGCTCGGCGGATCGTATCACCCATCGCAACGGCTACCGCGACCGGTCCTGGGAGACGCGGGCCGGCACGGTCGAGCTGAAGATCCCGAAGCTGAGGAAGGGAAGCTACTTCCCGGGCTTCCTGGAGCCGCGGCGGATGGCCGAGAAGGCGCTGGCTGCGGTGATCCAGGAGGCCTACATCCAGGGGGTGTCGACCCGCTCGGTCGACGATCTGGTCCAGGCGATGGGGATGTCGGGCGCCTCCAAGAGCCAGGTCTCCAGGCTGTGCGGCGAGATCGACGATAAGGTCACCGGCTTCCTCGATCGACCGCTGGAGGGCGACTGACCCTATCTGTGGCTCGACGCCACCTACGTGAAGGTGCGCCAGACCGGACGCATCGTCTCGGTCGCGGTGACCGTGGCTGTGGCCGTCAACGACCAAGGCCGCCGCGAGGTCCTGGGCGTGGCGATCGGCGCGTCGGAGGCCGAGACCTTCTGGACCGAGTTCCTGCGCTCGCTGGCCCGGCGCGGGCTGCGCGGCGTGAAGCTGGTGATCTCCGACGACCACAAGGGCCTGAAGGCCGCCGCGACCCGGATCCTCGGCGCCACATGGCAGCGCTGCCGCGTGCACTTCGCCCGCAACCTGCTGGCCCATGCCGGCCGCCAGGGCCGGCGCGTCGTCTCCGCCTTCGCCCAGGAGGACGCCGACAGCGCGAAGGTCCAGTGGCGCCAGGTCGCCGACCAGCTCAGGCCCAAGGTGCCCAAGCTGGCAGTTCTCATGGACGAAGCCGAGCACGACGTCCTCGCCTACATGAGCTTCCCCAGGGAGCACCGCCAGAAATTGCACTCCACAAACCCGATCGAACGGCTCCATGCCGAGGTCAAGCGTCGCACCAACGTCGTCGGTATCTTTCCCAACGAAGCCGCCATCACACGGCTCGTCGGCGCCATCCTTCTCGAGCAGAACGACGAGTGGGCCGTCTCAAGGAGATACATGACGCTGGAATCCATCGCTCCGCTGAGCGATGGTGTCCCCATCACGCTGCCCACCGTGGCAGCCTGAACGTCCCGGCCCTACCCGCCGGGAGCCGCGTAGAGCGCAACGCTCTTACACCACTCCGCGGGACACGATCTTCGCTACCCGAGTTCCAGCGACTTTTCCCCGATGATGCGGCCTGCGCCGCCTACCTGGAGAAAGCCCGCTGGGGAGACGGCTTTGCCTGCCCGCACTGCGGCACGGCGGGAGAGCCGTTCCACTTTGAAAACCGCCCTGGCGTCCTGCGCTGCCGCAAGTGCCGCCAGAACACCGGGCTGACGGTGGGAACAGTGATGGAGCGTAGCCACACTCCGCTGAACGTCTGGTTCTGGGCCGCTTATCTGGTCGCCAGTCAGACGCCCGGCATGTCCGCCGTGCAGTTTCAGCGGCAACTTGGTCTTTCGCGCTACGAGACGGCCTTTCAAATTCTCCACAAGCTCCGCTCGGGCATGGTGCGGCCCAACCAAGACAGGATCGGTGGACAGCCCAAGAACCATGTTGAGGTGGACGAAACCTGGGTTGGCGGGCGAACGCGTGGGGAAGGCCGTGGTGTTCACCACAAGGTTCCCGTCTCCTGTGCCATCGAGGTGCGTCATCGAAAGCCGGGCACCAAGCTCGACAACCGGAAAGACGGACGCTATGCCGGACGCGTTCGGCTCGCCGTCGTGCTCGACCGTAGCGCCGGGGAGTGTCAGAAGATTTGTGCTCGGGCCGTTTTGTCAGACATTGACGAACCTTTCGCCGAAGATGACGGCGAACTGTGTTTTGGCCTCGAACCATTCCCGCGGCGGACGTTTCCACGTCTCGGCCGCATGATCGAGAACGAGATATAACAACTTCGAGGCGGCCTCGTCACTGGGGAAGTGGCCGCGGGTGCGGACAGCGCGCCGGATCTTGGCGTTGAGCGACTCGATGGCGTTTGTGGTGTAGACAATCCTGCGTACCGCCTCGGGGAAGACAAAGAAGGGCGAGACGTGTTCCCAGTTGCGCCGCCAGCTCTGTGCGATGGCCGGATATTTCTCGCCCCAGGGGCCGGCCTCGAAGGCATCCAGCGCCGCCAGGCCGGCATCGGCGTCCTTGGCCCGGTATACGTCCCTGAGCGCCTTGGCCACATGTTTTCGATCCTTCCATGACGCAAAATTCATGGAATGGCGGATCAGGCGGGTTGTGTCTCGAAAGTGGTGGAAATTGGTTTTGGCGCCTCTCCGAGCGGGTTGAGTTTTGCGGCGGTCAGGCTGCGCGGTCAAGGGTTTCGTCGGCGATTAGCTGATCGAGGGTTTCCCATCCATCGACTTTGCGCATCTGGATTTGGCCGGAAGCGAGGAGTGCCCAGAGGAGCATCGGCACTGTTTCGGGACACGGCAGCACGGTCTGTGTTTTGATCCGGCGCTTGAACTCCTCGTTGAGACGCTCAATGGCGTTGGTCGTTCGGGCTGATTTCCATTGGCTCTTGGACAGGCGCGTGAAGGTAAAGAGCTTGTCGCCCGCTTCTGCGAGGCTGTCCGCGACGGCCCTGCATTTCAGCCGCCACTTGCGGACAAACGCCTTGCGGCGGGTTTCCACCTCGGAGGCAGTGTCGGCATAGATCATATCGCGGTAATCTTCGCTCAGCTCGTCATGCATGTGTTTGGGAGCATGACCCAGAAGGTTGCGGTGCTTGTGCACGGTGCAGCGTTGAACGGGAAGGTCATCGCCCCAAAGCGCCGACAGAGCCGCCTCCAGTCCCGGCGCGCCATCGACGATGACAAACCCGGGCCGTTTCAGTCCACGCGCATCAAGGTCGTCGAGGAACTGGCGCCACGCCGCCTGGCTTTCTCCGCCCATATTCCCGATCGAAAGCAAGACCTTCTGGCCATCCCGGCGCACCCCTATAGCCGCGAGAACCGAGATGTTGGTGGCCTTGCGGTCCAGTCGGGTCTTGATCACAGTGCCGTCAAGGATCAGCCGAACGATATCCTCATCCGCGAGGCCACGGCTGCACCAGGCGTCCCAATCGACCTTCACCTTGCGCCACGCCCGGCTCACAACGTCCTTGCTCACAGCACCCCGGAAGAGCCCGAACAGCGCGCGTTTCACCCGCCGCGTGTTGGTTCCGGACAGATACACCGAAGCGATCAGCGCCTCGGCCTTTCTGGTCAGCCGCTGGTAGCGCGGCAGCGCCCGCGAACGCCATTCCGACGCCCGACCGTCTTCCTCAACGATCCGCGCACGCGGCACGCTCACCCTCTCGGTCCCGAATGTCCCCGTCAGTTGCCGCTCCCGGTGCCCGTTCCGATACCCTTGCCGAAGCGCGTCCTCTCGACCGTATCGGCAGCGCCCGAGAAACTGCGCAAGTTCCTCCTCAAAAACGGCCTCGATCGTGGATCTGATGTTCTCCCGCAGCCGGTCCTCGATCGGATCATAGCCGGCGTCATTGGCCAGTAGCGAAAGCGCGGAAGTCTCGGTAGTGTTCTTCATGGCGTGATCTCCTTGGCGGTGCTAGCCGCCGATTGGGTGGTTGTCTTGTCACCCGGAGATTACGCCATCCTCAAATTTCCACCACTTTCGAGACACAGCCATCAGGTGGACGATACAGGTCTGAACCACAGTCTCGGGGAAGGTGGCGTTGATCGCCTCGGGGAAGCCCTTGAGACCATCGACGACGGCGAGCAGGATGTCCTGCACGCCCCGGTTCTTGAGCTCATTCATGACGCGCAGCCAGAACTTGGCGCCTTCGGTCTGCTCGATCCACAGACCGAGGATCTCCTTGGTGCCATCGGGAAGAATGGCGAGGGCGATATACACCGCCTTGTTGCGAACGAACCCCTCGTCGCGGATCTTGACCCGGATGGCGTCGAAGAAAACGATGGCGTAGCAGGCATCCAGCGGCCGGTTCTGCCATTCGCTCACCTCCTCGAGAACGGCATCGGTGACCGTTGAGATCAGGTCCGGTGAGACCTCTATACCGTACAGCTCCTGAAGGTGACCGCGGATCTCGCGGACCGTCATGCCGCGGGCATACATGGAGATGATCTTCTCGTCGAAGTCCGGGAACCGGCGCTGGTATTTAGCGATCAGCTGCGGATCGAAGGTGCCGGCCCGGTCACGTGGAATATCCAGCGTCACCTTCGACGTACCCGTGAGGACCGTCTTCTGCGATCGGCCGTTATGGCGATTGGTTTTTCCATCCGCCGTTTCCGCATCGAGATGCGCGTCGAGCTCCGCATTCAGGACACGTTCCGACAGCCCTTTCTTCAACTCGTCAAGCAGACCGTCCTGGGTGAATACCGTTTCCGGATCACGCCCCTCCAACAGCTGGTCCAATAGTTCCTTCTCGATTGCCATAGGATGCTCCTTTCTTTTTCATCACTATGGCCCAAAGCACAAAATTCCGGATACTCCCTAGCGCCGAGTCGCTCTGTGGGTTCGTCGAGAGCACCGTCGCGCCGCGATCGCTGATCGTTACTGACGATTGGAGCGGCTATGCTGGCCTCGGTAAGCGCGGCTATGAGCACTTCGCTGTTGCCGAGTGTGGTGATCCAGAGGTTGCCGAGCAATACCTGCCGATCATCCATCTGGTTTTCGCCAACCTGAAGACGTGGCTGATCGGTATCCACCACGGCGTTAGCCACCAGCACCTACAAGCCTACCTCAACGAGTTCACCTTCCGCTTCAACAGGCGGTTCTACCCGTTCAACGCCTTCCGCTCATTGCTCGGCATCGCGGGCGACACCTCTGCTCCAACCTATGCCGAGCTTTACTCGGGAGAGTGGTGGCACCCTACATGTAGCGGTCATGGGCGTTAACCGGATAGGCAAGCGTCGATCCACTGGCGCGTGCTGTCGCGCAGCCTCGCGCTAAGGATCCGCGACAGGTTGAACAATAGCGCCGCTGCGACTTCGGGCATGGATTTCATGCTTCGTGTGATGAAGTCCTGGGTTAGCACCAGCACCTCGACATCCTGTTTGGCGACGACGTTGGCCGTGCGCGGCGACTGGCTGAAGAGGCCTATTTCCCCGAACAGGGCGCCGGCACCGAGCGTGGTCAGGGCGTTCCCGGCGTCGCCCTGCACTTCGACGGCGCCGCTGAGGACGACGAACATTTCGCGGCCGACCTCGCCGGCGCGTACGATCCGGTCGCCGGCCTTGCAGCGCAACACCGTGCCCGCCTTGACCAACCGCTTCGCGTCCGCGAAGCGGATGCCTTCGAGCAGCGGGATGCCGACGAGGGGCGTCTGGTGCATGCGTTCCGTGAGGAACTCCCAGAACTGCTCTTCGTTCATGCGCCGCGTGAGCACCGGCGCCACGTGGTCGCCAAAGTGCTTCGTGAACCAAGCGACCGCATTGTCTCCGGATTTCGATTCGATGGCGAGCCGTGCGAACGGCGATCGGATCGCGAGCAAATAGGCGGCATCTTCCATGACCATGACGAGCGGTATCTGATAACCGTCGTCCTCATCGACGAAATTGCTCGTGTAGCGGCGGTAGCCGAGGAGTTCGAAAATCTCCACCAGTGCCGGGCCGCAAGCGCAGAAATCGAAGCGGCTGCCGCGCTTTTGCGCGATCTTGTAGGCGGCGCCGAGAAGCACCTGTGTCGCCCCCGAGGCGCGCCAGTCGGCGGCCACCATCAGGCGCGAGGTAAGCGTTAGGGAGCTGGCGGGAAAGTCCTTGAACGCCTCGAATTTGAGATGGTCGGAGAGCGGCTGCGGTATGCCGTCCTCGACCACGTTTATTCGCACGGCCGCGATCACCTGACCTCCCTCGGTCATGTAGAGCTGGATCGCGCGGGCGTCGAGGTCGTCGCTCAGCGTCTTCTTATTGTGATCCGCGTGCACCGAGTCGGCGCCCATCTCTTGGGTCAGGCATTGGTAGCGGAAACGGAAGATGCGTTGCCGCTCGCCGTCGTCGCGAGCGATATGAACGGCGAACTTGGGCTTTTCGGCGGCGGGTGTGGTCGACATGACAACTCCGTGCGTCGCTACCGTAGTTCAGCGCCGCGTCCCTGTAAATCCGGAGGTCGAGCCCAATCCGGCTAACTCTGTAAAGAAACCTGACAGTTCGGCCAAATCCTGATGGCGGCGCCAAATCTCTAGTAAAACCAGGGCGTTTGACGCATTTCCCTGAGCGCGATGCACTCGGGGGTGTCGGAAGAGTTTACAGTCGTTGGGCGCGGGCGGGGCTGTTAATTCATTAAAACTTTGTAATTGCGTCTTTTTTCCGTTCGGTGTGATATTTGCACGGTTTTGGGCTGGATACGGTTGTAAACGAGTTTGGTGCGTGACATGGCTTTTCACCTCTCGATGTGGCGCGTGGGGATGGCGTGCCTTGCGGCGTTCGCTGCCTGGCACGGTAACGCGCTCGCCCAAGCGGCGCGCATCACCCCATTCGATGTTGCGGACCCGCTTGCTTTGACCGTGTTGGCCGAGCCGATGACGCTGGCGCTCTTTGGTCTAGGTGTCGTCGTTCTCGGGCTGATGTTGCGCTTTCGCGGTCGACGCGGGCGTCAGCGCGGCGGCAAGCAATCGCCGCCCGGGTCCTGAGCGAGCCGCCCAGGACAAAAAAAGGGGCGCGCCGGTAAGCGCGCCCCTTTTTGCAGGGAGGACTACCAATGCTTACGCGTACGCTACCGTGCGGTCAGGAGCAGCCGCTGGTGGCGCCACAGGTGTCACACTTGAGACAGGTCCCATTGCGTACCAGCGTGAAGTTGCCACACTCACTACAAGCGTCGCCCTCATAGCCGCGCATCCGCGCCTCGCGGATACGCGTCAGCTTGCCGTCGACCGCGGCCGCCGCCATCGTGGCGAGGGCGGCGGGTTCGGCGTCGCCGTCGGCCTGGACACCGACGGTCGCCGTCATAACCGCGGCGGGCGCCGCGGCCATGGTCTCTTTGGCGGACGAGCCGCCGTTGACCACATAAAGATTGTTGCGCACATAACCGATGCTGGTGAGCCCCATGTCCGCCGCGGGGCGCAGATCGGAATGCGCCGCTTCGTCCGTGTCGGCGCGAGCCTCGCCCTTGCCGATACTGTCGTGGCGCAGGTCCTCGAGGTCGACATGGGCGAGGTCCTCGCGGTTGAGATAGGAGACCGCGAGCTCCCGGAATACGTAGTCGACGATCGAGGTCGACATCTTGATCACCTCGTTGCCCTCGACGATGCCCGAGGGCTCGAAGCGAGTGAAGGTGAAGGCGTCGACGAATTCATCGAGCGGCACGCCGTACTGCAGGCCGATCGATATGGCGATCGCGAAATTGTTCATGAGACTGCGGAACGCGGCCCCTTCCTTGTGCATGTCGATGAAGATTTCGCCGAGCGCGCCTGAGTCGTACTCGCCGGTGCGCAAATAGACCTTATGGCCGCCCACCGTGGCCTTCTGGGTGTAGCCCTTGCGCCGCTGAGGGAGTCGGAGCCGGCTGGCGCGCTCGATCTCCTCGACCATGCGCTCGGCAACGACCTGCGGCCGCAGCGGCGCCTCGGCGGCCGCGTCATCACTCTCGTCGTCCAGCGCGATCCCGGCGAGCGGCTGCGACAGCTTCGAGCCGTCGCGGTAGAGCGCCGTCGCCTTGAGCGCGAGTTGCCAGGACAGCATGTAAGCGTCGCGGCAGTCCTCCACGCGAGCGGCGTTCGGCATGTTGATGGTCTTCGAAATGGCGCCGGAGATGAACGGCTGCGCCGCCGCCATCATGCGGATATGGCTCTCGGCCGAGAGGAAGCGTACACCGAGGCGGCCGCACGGGGTGGCACAGTCGAACACGGCTAGGTGCTCAGGGTCGAGATGCGGCGCTCCCTCCAGCGTCATGGAGCCGCAGCAGTAGGTGTTGGCCGCCTCGATCTCGGTCTTGGAGAAGCCGAGTTCGCTCAGCAGATCGAAGCCCGGTTCGGCGAGGCGATGCGCATCCAGGCCCAACACCTCGGTGCAGAAGGTCTCGCCCAGCGTCCACTTGTTGAACGCGTATTTGATGTCGAAGGCGCTTTCGAGCAGGTTTTCGACCTTGGCCAGCGCATCCTCCGAGAAGTCCCTGGAGGCCAACGCATCGTGATCGATGGCGGGGGCACCGGCGAGCGTGCCGCGGCCGGTAGCGTAGCGCGTGATGTCGGCGATCTGTGATTCGGAGTAGCCGAGCGCGGCCAGCGCTTCCGGAATCGTCCGGTTGATGATGCGGAAGTACCCGCCGCCGGCGAGCTTCTTGAACTTGACCGTGGTAAAATCGGGCTCGATTCCGGTCGTGTCGCAGTCCATGACGAGCCCGATGGTGCCGGTCGGCGCGATGACCGTGGCCTGGGCGTTGCGGTACCCGTGTTCCTCGCCCGCGGCCACCGCAAGGTCCCACGCCTCGCGCGCCGCGCCGGCCAGCCCGGCGTCGGGGCAGGAGGCCACGTCCAGCGGTACCGGCGCCACCGCGAGCGCCTCGTAACCCTGGGCGAGACCATGGGCGGCGCGCCGGTGGTTGCGCATGACACGTAGCATGGCGTCGCGGTTCGCCTTGAAATGCGGGAAGGCCCCGAGCTCACGCGCCATTTCCGCCGAGGTCGCGTAGGCGGTCCCCGTCATCAGCGCCGTGATTGCCCCGCACAGGGCCCTCCCGGCGGCGCTGTCGTAGGGGATGGCGGCGGCCATCAGCAGGGCACCTATGTTCGCGTAACCGAGCCCGAGCGTTCGATAGCCGTACGACAGCTCGGCAATGCGCCGCGACGGGAACTGTGCCATCAACACCGATACTTCCAGCGTGATCGTCCACAGCCGGACGGCATGCTGGAACGCCTCGACGTCGAAGCTCTTGTCCCGGCGGCGGAAGTTCATGAGGTTGAGCGACGCCAGGTTGCAGGCGGTGTCGTCGAGGAACATGTATTCCGAGCACGGGTTCGACGCGTGAATATCGCCGCCAGAGGGGCAGGTGTGCCAATCGTTGATCGTGGTGTGGAACTGCACGCCCGGGTCGGCCGACTGCCAGGCGGCTTCCGCCACCTGGTCCCATAGATCGCGGGCGCGCAACGTCTTGGCGACGCCGCCGTCGGTGCGCCGCGTCAGCGCCCAGGGTTCGTCCTTATCGAGCGCGGCCATGAAGGCGTCCGTGACGCGCACCGTGTTGTTGGCGTTCTGGCCCGATACCGTGAAGTAGGCGTCGCCGTCCCAGTCGGTGTCGTAGACGCGGAAATCGATCTCGGTGAAGCCTTGTTCCGCGAACTGGACGACGCGCTGGATGTAGCTCTCGGAGACCATCGCCCGGCGGGCATCGCCGATGGCCTTTTTGAGCTCAGGGTTATCGGCCGGCGTAAAGCGGCCCGGCCCGGCGAGCGCATGGCAGGCCCGCATGACGGCATTGAGGTGCTTGTTAGCGAGCTTCGAGCCCGTCACAAGCGCCGCGACCTTCTGCTCCTCGGTCACCTTCCAGGAGACGAATTCCTCGATATCGGGATGGTCGACGTCGACCACCACCATCTTGGCGGCGCGCCGCGTCGTCCCGCCCGACTTGATGGCGCCCGCGGCGCGGTCGCCGATCTTGAGGAAGCTCATCAGGCCCGACGACTTACCGCCGCCCGACAGGGCTTCGCCGGCACCGCGCAAAGCCGAGAAGTTGGAGCCGGTGCCCGAGCCGTACTTGAACAGGCGCGCCTCGCGCACCCACAGGTCCATGATGCCGCCCTCGTTGGCGAGGTCGTCGTTCACGCCCTGGATGAAGCAGGCGTGGGGCTGCGGATGCTCGTAGGCCGTGTCGGAGGGCTTGACCTCGCCGCTCACGTGGTCGACGTGCCAATGACCCTGCGCCGGCCCGTCGATGCCATAGGCCCAATGGATGCCGGTGTTGAACCACTGCGGCGAATTGGGCGCGCCCATCTGACTCGCCAGCATGTAGCGCATTTCGTCGAAGTAGGCGCGAGCGTCGTCTTCGGTGTCGAAGTAGCCGCCCTTCCAGCCCCAATAGGTCCACGTGCCCGCGAGGCGTTCGAAGACCTGCTTGGCGCTCGACTCGGCGCTTTCGCGCTCGGAGTCGGGCAGGGCCACCAGCGCTTCCTCGTCCGTGACGCGCCGCCACAACCAGGACGGCACCCCGTCCTCGGGCAACGGCTTGAGCCGGGTAGGCACGCCCTTCTTGCGAAAATATTTCTGCGCCAGGATGTCGGACGCCACCTGCGACCAGGCCTGCGGTACCTCACAGTCCGCCATCTCGAAGACGAGCGACCCGTCCGGGTTACGGATCTCACTACTTACTATCCTGAAGGGAATGGCCGCATAAGGCGACTGCCCAGCCTTCGTAGATCGGCGCGCGATCCGCATGACCCCCCCGTTCCCCAAACACCACCCCAACCGGGGCGTTGTCGTTGCCGCCCCTTGGCACGGTCGCTCCTAGATACGGTAGTTCCTATTCAAGCGACCCCAATATGTAGACGGCCCGTCGAAAGATCGTCAACAACATTTTGTGTCAGGGCCCGAGAAAGACACAAAATAACCCAAACTGACGCGAGTCCCGTGGGGTCGAGCGGCGACATGCGGCGGGGGCGCGGCCGCGCCGGTCTGGGCTCAGCCCAGTGTCCTAGGCGACCGCCTCGGGGCTCGGCCGGTGAGCCGTCGGCCCTTGCAGCGGGCAGTCCGGGCTGCACGTCGCGATGACGTGGCTGGCGACGACCCTTCGGTCGGCGAGTCCGGCGCTCGGCATGTAGTGCACCGCTAGGTGAAGCAGCCCTTCCGACCCGGCGTGCGCGACCCAGCGTCGATATTGGGGGTGGGCGCCGGGAATGCGCAGCGTCGACAGATCGTCGGTTTCAGCGACGAACAGCAGGTCCAATGGCATGCGGGGCAGAAGGGGAGCGCTCCTGATCCGGCGCGCGAGTACGGCGTAGACGCCGGCTACCCGCGGCAGCGAACAACGCAGCAACGGTACCGGGCCGCTGAAGGGATAGCCGGCAAGTGCCAAGCTCACGGCAATTCCCCGAGGGGTGTTCGCCGCCTGCCCTTGTCGCAAAACCCTCGAGCTCGTGTTCCCCCCCACCGCTCGCACCAGATGTAGTAGGTAGGACTAGCGCGCGCGCAAGATAGTGAATTCCTACACCCGTTTCAACTCCATAATTGCATCGTCCTCCGCGCCACCCCGGAGGGCCCCCAGGCGCTGGCCACTGGACGGGGTTGGCGGCAAGTGCCATATAGTCGCCGACCAGAGGTGTCGAGGTTGGGGCAAAGGGTCAACGCATGCTGGCGTGGCTGGGCCGAATGGTGACTTGGTGGCAGGGCGAAACGCTGGGAACGCAATGGCTCACGTGGCGCAAGGGGCGCCTCGTCGGCGCCGACCAGTTCGGCAACCGTTACTTCGAGGAGAAGGGCGGTTCTCGCCGTTGGGTGCTTTATGAGGGCGAGATCGAGGCGTCTAAGGTGCCGCCGCGATGGAACGCCTGGCTGCACCATACGACCAACGAGCCGCCCACCGGTGAGGCCCCGGCTCCGCGGGAGTGGGAAAGGGAACACGTGCCGAACCCGACCGGGACGCCGGCGGCGTACCGGCCACCAGGGCACATATCGCTCGGCGGCCCACGCGCGCCCACGGGCGGCGACTACGAACCATGGCGGCCATAGGGTGGCCGCAGCACCACGTCGGGCGACCCGGCGAACGAACTGACGACCTCTCGATCGGGCTGAGGGAGAGCCATGGGCGGAAAACTCCTCGAGACATTGATGGGCGCTATCGTGCTCGTCGTGGGTGGCGCATTCCTGGTCTTCGTCTACACCAGCACCGATGTCGGTGCGGTCGTCGGCTACGAGCTGGTCGCAAAGTTCGACCGGGTGGACGGTCTCACGGTGGGCAGCGACGTTCGCCTTGCGGGCATCAAGGTGGGCACCGTGGTCGACCACGCCCTCGAGCCCGAGACCTATCTCGCGGTCGTGCGCATGAGTATCGATCCGGCGCTTCAAATGCCCACGGATTCATCTGCGGAAATCATCAACAGCGGCCTCCTTGGTAACAAATACATGGCGCTGGTGCCTGGCGGCGAAGAGGAAATGCTGAAGGATGGCGGGCTCATTCGCTTCACTCAGTCGCCCGTTAGCTTCGAGGCTCTGATCGGTCAGTTGATTTACGGTCAGGCCCAAAGCGGCGACAAAGAATAGCGTGGCACGGCCGAGCCAACGCCGCGGGCGAATGCTCCCGCGGGCGGCGCATAGCGCCGCCATCGCGGCGCTGGTGGCAGTGCCGGCCGCAGCCGATCAAACGGGCAGCGCGGCCGTCCTTCAGGGACTCGACAAGGTAACGGCGCGCGTCTCCCCGATCGAAGCGCCGCTCGACGTTGCCGTTCGTTTTGGCACGCTGGAGATCACAGCCCGCACCTGCCGTCGACGGCCTCCCGAGGAGCCGCCGGAGTCGGCGGCCTTCCTCGAGATTCGCGACCTCAAGGCCGGTCAAGCGCCGGCGCGCCTCTTTAGCGGCTGGATGTTCGCTTCAAGCCCGGCGCTGAGCGCGCTCGAACATCCGGTCTATGACGTCTGGGTCATCGATTGCAGGATGGCGCCCCCGGACAGCCCCTGAGGCAAGGCATCGAAGTCGCCCGATGATTCGAGCGCACGGTCGAGCAGCTCGCGGTAGTCGTGGCGCGGTACCTCGATGGCACCGAAGGACGCGAGGTGTCGGGTCACGAACTGGGTGTCGAGTAGAACGTAGCCGCCATGCCTGAGCCGGGCGACGAGGTGCACGAGAGCGATCTTGCTGGCGTCCGTCTCGGCGCTGAACATGCTCTCGCCGAAAAAGCCCGCGCCGAGGGCGACGCCGTATAAACCGCCGGCGAGCCGCCCCTCTCGCCAGCATTCGACACTGTGGGCGAACCCCATCCGGTGGAGCGCGCCATAGAGCGCGATGATGTCGTCGTTGATCCAGCTCGACCACCGCGCCGGCGCGGGCCCCGCACACGCTCTGATGACCTTGTCGAATGCGGTATCGGCGCGGACTTCGAAAGGATCGCGCCGGACCGCGCGCGCCAGCCGGCGCGGGACGTGAAAGCCGTCCAGCGGCAGAACTCCGCGGAGCTCGGGGTCGACCCAGAACACGCCCCTTTCATGGCGGTCTTCGGCCATCGGGAAGAGGCCTCTTGCGTAGGCACGGAGCAGCAGCTCAGGCGTGATCCCGCTCATCGGGGGCGGACCGCATAGGCGCGAGGAACGGCGCCCACCCACCGGCCTGCAGGCTCTCGTGAATGCCGATCTACATTATGAGAAAGCATAACCAAGTGGTTGTAAACGAAATGACTTTTCCACGCGGAGAAAATACGGACGCCGCGGTACTAGTCGGCCTCCGATCCCTCGAGCTCAGCGGCCAGCGCTTCGATCGCCAGCTCATAGCCGCGGCCGCCGAAGCCGCAGATAATACCCTTGGCGACCCTGCTGACATGTGAGCGGTGGCGAAAGTGCTCGCGTGCGAAGGTGTTGCTGAGGTGCACCTCCACGACGGGCAGGGCCACCGCCCTCAGCGCGTCCATGATGGCGACCGAGGTATGGGCGTAGGCGGCGGCGTTGATGATGATCCCGGCGGCCGAGCCTTGGGACCCCTGGATCCAGTCGACGAGCTCGCCCTCGTGATTGCTCTGGCGGAAGTCGACCGTGAGCCCGAGCGCCTGCGCCCGGGCTTCGGTGCGGGCGCGGATGTCGGCGAGCGTTTCGCGGCCGTAGATGTCGGGCTCGCGCGTGCCGAGAAGGTTTAGATTGGGCCCGTTGAGGACCAGCACCTCAGAAGTCATGGCCGTGGCGCCGCGTTCGGGGTTGTGCCGCCGTCCCCGCCTTATAGCATGAGGGCCGCCGGTTGAAAGCGGCCACGTTCGGCCCCATACTTGCTGTGTCCGCGGGCGGTCGCGGACGCGCGCCGCAGGCGGCCGGTTGCCACTCCGAGAACGATTCATGCGCGTAGAGATCAACGGCGAGCCGCGCGAGGTCGCCGAAGCGTCAACCATTCTCGACCTGCTCGGGGAGCTCGGTATCGATGCCCGCAAGGTAGCGCTGGAGCGCAACCTTGAGATCGTGCCGCGATCGATCTACGCCAACACCGTGCTCGGTCCGGGCGACAAGCTCGAAATCGTCCATTTCATTGGCGGCGGCAGCGCGGCGCCGGATGTCGCGGACGCGGGCGCGCCAGGCGACACCCCACTCACTGTGGCCGGGCGGCAGTTTCGCTCGCGCCTCATCGTCGGCACCGGTAAATACGAGAGCTTCGAGCTCAACCGCGACGCCGTCGTGGCTTCGGGCGCCGAGATGGTCACGGTCGCCGTTCGCCGCGTCAACATCAGCAACCCCGGCGAGCCGATGCTGGTCGACTATCTCGACCCCAGGACCTACACCTACCTGCCGAACACGGCCGGGTGCTACACCGGCGACGACGCGGTGCGCACGCTGCGGCTGGCGCGCGAGGCCGGCGGCTGGAACCTCGTCAAGCTCGAGGTGCTGGGCGACGAAAAGACGCTCTACCCCAACATAATAGAGACGCTGCGGGCGGCCGAGCTGCTAATCGAGGACGGCTTCGAGGTGATGGTCTATTGCAGCGACGACCCGATCATGGCCAAGCGGCTGGAGAAGGTCGGGTGTTGCGCCATCATGCCGTTGGCGGCGCCCATCGGCTCGGGGCTCGGCGTGCAGAATCCGGTCAACATCCGGATCATCATCGAGCAGGCGGGCGTGCCCGTGATCGTCGACGCAGGCGTCGGCACCGCGTCCGACGCGACCATCGCCATGGAGCTCGGATGCGACGGCGTGTTGATGAACACCGCCATCGCCGAGGCCAAGGAACCGGTGCTCATGGCGCGCGCGATGAGACATGCGGTCGAGGCCGGCCGCCTGGCCTACCTCGCGGGCCGCATGGCGAAGAAAACCTACGCCGATCCCTCCTCGCCGTTAGCGGGATTGATCTAGCCGCTATTGACCGACGGCGGGGCAGGGCAAATCTAACCCGTGTGGCGCGGGAGCATCGCGCGGGACGCCCGACAGGGGGCCTGTCCACCCGCGCCGGTGGTCCAGATAACGACGAGGCGCAGGCCATGCCAGATCTATTCGATAACCCGCTCGGCACCGACGGGTTCGAGTTCGTGGAGTACGCGGCGCCCGACCCGGCGCAGCTCGCCAGCCTGTTCGCGCAGCTCGGCTTCCACGTCGCCGCGCGCCACCGCTCGAAGGACGTGACCCTGTACCGCCAGGGTGAGGTTAACTTCATCGTCAATGCCGAGCCCGACAGCTTCGCCCACGGCTTCGCCGCGGCGCACGGTCCCGGCGTGTGCGCCATGACCTTCCGGGTCGCGGACGCGGCCGCCGCCCACGCCAAACTCGTCGAGAACGGCGCGACCGCGCACGAGGGACGCCCCGGTCCGATGGAGCTCAATATTCCGGCCATCGAGGGGATCGGCGGCAGCCTCATCTATCTCGTCGACCGCTACGGCGAGCGCACCATCTACGACGTCGATTTCGTGGCCACCGAGGATGATGCGAGCGCGGCCGTCGGGCTGACCACGATCGACCACATCACCCACAACGTCTACCGCGGCAATCTCGACACCTGGGCCGGCTTTTACGAGCGCCTCTTCTACTTCCGCGAAATCCGCTACTTCGACATCGAGGGACAGCTCACCGGCCTGATCAGCCGCGCCATGACCAGCCCGTGCGGCAAAATACGCATCCCCATCAACGAATCCACCGACAGCCAGTCGCAAATCGAGGAATACCTACGCCTCTACAAGGGTGAGGGCATTCAGCACATCGCGCTCGCCACCGAGGACATCATCGCCACCGTCGCCGAGCTGCGGCGCCGGGGGTTGCGTTTTCTCGAGGTGCCCGGCACCTACTACGACGCGATCGACGAACGCCTGCCCGGGCACGGCCACTACGTCGCCGAGCTTCGCGAGCATGGCATCCTCATTGACGGTGCCCCGACCGAGGGCGGCGGGTTGCTGCTGCAGATCTTCACCGAGACGGTGATCGGGCCGATCTTTTTCGAGCTCATCCAGCGCAAGGGTAACGAGGGATTCGGGGAGGGCAACTTCAAGGCGTTGTTCGAATCGATCGAGCGCGACCAGATCGCGCGCGGCGTTATCAAGGCCTCCTGAGCCGAGCCGTGCGCCGCTGGATCGCCTTTCCCCGCCTCGCCGGCACCGCGTCCCGGCAGGCCCACGCCGACCTGCCCGAGGGCACCTTCGAGCGTGAGGTCGGCCGCGAGGGCTTCTACGGGCCCGCGACCCACATCTATCATGCGCATCCGCCGACGGGTTGGACCTCTTGGGAGGGGCCGCTGCGCCCGCGCGCGTTCGATACCGCGCAGCTCAACGAGCAGGCTGCTTCGCCCTTCGATGCAATCCCCCTGTTCGCGAATTCGCACTTGCAGTATCGCCTGTGGCGCACCTCGGCGGCCATGGACCACCTGGTGCGCAACGCGGACGGCGATGAACTGATCTTCCTGCACGAGGGGTCGGGCGAGCTGTTCTGCGACTTCGGCCACCTGTCCCTCGGCGAGGGGGATTACGTTGTCCTGCCGCGCGGCACGATGTGGCGGCTCGAGCCGGGCGCGGCGGTGACCGCGCTTCTTATCGAGGCGACCAACGATTCCTATCGGCTACCCGACAAAGGGCCGGTGGGCGAACACGCGATCTTCGATGCGGCGGTGCTCGATGTGCCGGCGATCGACGATGCGTTCCACGCGCAACAGTCCGAGGCCGCCTGGCGTGTCGTCGTGAAGCGGCGCGGCGCGCTGAGCACGGCAACCTATCCGTTCAACCCCCTCGATGCGGTGGGATGGAAGGGCACGCTCCTGCCGGTGCGGCTCAATTGGCGCGACATCCGTCCGGTGATGAGCCACCGCTACCACATTCCGCCGTCCGTACACACCACGTTCGCGGCCGGCCGGTTTGTCATCTGCACCTTCGTGCCGCGGCCGCTGGAGAGCGATCCCGGCGCCCTGCGGGTGCCGTTCTTCCACTCCAACGACGACTACGACGAGGTCATCTTCTATCATCGCGGCAGCTTCTTCAGCCGCGACGATATCCACCCCGGCATGCTCACCCTGCACCCGAGCGGGGTACCGCACGGGCCGCATCCCAAGGCGCTGGCGGCGGGGACCGCGGCGGCGCAGGCCAAGACGGAGACTGACGAGGTCGCAGTGATGATGGACAGCCGCGATGCGCTCGACGTGTCGCCGCGGGCGATCGCGGTGGAGCGCCCGGACTACGCGGAGTCGTGGCGGGAAGGCACGGCGGAGTAGGGGTGAAGCTCGCATCGCTGAAAGCGGGGCGCGACGGGCGTCTGGTAGTGGTGAGCCGCGATCTCTCGCGTGCCGTCGCGGTGCCGGAAATCGCGCCGACGATGCAGGCGTGCCTCGACGATTGGCAGGGCGCCGCCGGCCGCCTCGCGGCGGTCGCCGAATCGCTCGAGCGAGGGAGTGCGCAGGAGAGCTTCGCGTTAGATACGGCTGCGCTTGCCGCGCCCTTGCCGCGCGCCTACCAGTGGCTCGACGGCAGCGCCTACCTCAATCACGTCGAGCTGGTACGCCGCGCCCGCGGCGCCGAGCTACCCGAGCAACTACGGACCGATCCCCTGATGTATCAGGGTGCCTCGGACGGCTTCCTCGGGCCGCGCGAGGATGTTCTCGCGGCATCCGAGGACTGGGGTATCGATTTCGAGGCCGAAGTCGCCGTGATTTGCGGCGATGTGCCGATGGGGGCCGGTCGGGAGAGGGCCGCCGCCGCGATCCGGCTCATCGTGCTCGTCAACGACGTAAGCCTGCGCAACCTCATACCGGCGGAGCTCGGTAAGGGCTTCGGCTTCGTGCACAGCAAGCCGGCCAGCGCCTTTTCGCCGACTGCGGTGACGCCGGACGAATTCGGGCCGGCCTGGGACGACGCCAAGGTGAGCCTGCCGCTGCGCACCGATCTCAATGGGACTCACTTTGGGCGTCCCGATGCCGGCGCCGATATGGCCTTCGACTTCCCGGCGCTGATCGCCCACGCGGCCAAGACGCGCGCGCTCGGCGCCGGCACCATCATCGGCTCGGGCACGGTGTCGAACCGCGACCGCTCGCGCGGCTCGTCCTGCCTGGCCGAGCGGCGGACGCTCGAGACTCTGGAGTCGGGTGCGCCCATCACCCCGTTCCTCAAGTTCGGCGACCGCGTGCGCATCGATATGGTCGACGCCGAGGGCCGTTCGATCTGCGGCGCGATCGACCAGCGCGTCGTGCGCTACGCGCCGGCCGCGGACTGACGCGGCCACCGTTCGAGGACCGTCCGATGAAGCTCTACGGCTACTACCGCTCCTCCGCCGCCTACCGAGTCCGCATCGCCCTTCACCTCAAGAACCTCGACTACGAGCAGGTCTTCATCCACCTGACGCGCGATGGCGGCGAACAGTTCGACCCCGGCTATCTTCGGCTCAATCCGCAGGCGCAGGTGCCGGCGCTGGTCGACGACGACGATGTGATCACGCAGTCGCAGGCGATCATCGAATACCTCGAGGAGTGCCATCCTCTACCCAGCCTACTGCCCGCCGATCCGGCCGCGCGCGCCCGCGTGCGCGGCCTCGCCCAGGTCGTGGCCTGCGACATCCACCCCATCAACAACCTCAAGGTGCTGAACTATCTGACCGGCGATCTCGGCCACAGCGAGGCCGACAAGCTGCGCTGGTACCGCCACTGGATCGCCAACGGCCTGCAGGCGCTCGAGGCTCTGGTTGCCGACAGCGCCGAGACCGGCACGTTCTGCCACGGCGATACGCCGGGCCTCGCCGATGCTTTCCTGGTGCCGCAGCGCGTCGCTTCGACAGCGACCTCGGCGCCTACCCGAGGCTGGTCCGCATCGACGCGGCGTGCCAGGAGCTCGCCGCCTTCCGCGCCGCGGCGCCTGAGAACCAGCCCGACCGCGAGTAGCGTTGATTACTCGGCGCGCAGTTCGGCGATGACTTTCTGGAGCCGGGCGAGGTCGATGTAGCCGGCGATCACGCGGTTGCCGATAACGAAGCCCGGCGTACCGTTGACGCCGACCGCCCTGGCCAACTTGCGGTTCTTTTCGATCAGCGTGCCGATCTCGGCGGCGCCCATGTCGCGGCGCAGGCGCTCGAGGTCGAGGCCGGAGCTGGCCGCGATGCGCATGACCGCGCGCTCGTCGAGGTTTCCCTTGGCTGCCATGAGCGCGAGGTGAAAGGCGACGTAGCCGCCTTGTGCCCGGGCCGCGATGGCCGCGCGCGAGGCGAAGACCGACTCCGGTCCGAGGATGGGAAACTCCTTGTAGATGACGCGCACGCCCGGGTCCTTGTCGAGCAGCGCCGCAAGCGTTGGTGCGGATCGCTTGCAGTACGGGCATCGGTAGTCGAAGAACTCGACGATGGTGACGTCGCCGTCCGGATTGCCGGCGACCGCCGAGGCCGGGGCCTCGTACAGCGCTTGCCGATACTCGGCGACGGCAGCGCTCGGCTTCGCCGCTTGTTGCCTTTTCTGATTCGCTTCGAGCCTCTGCGAGACCTCGATCAGAAACTCCGGATGCTCGAGCAGGTAGTCGCGAATCGCGTCGACGGCCTCGCTGCGTTGGCCTTGCGAAAGCGACGGCTCGCCGCCGAGGGGCGGCAGGGCGCGGGCAACGAGCGCCGCGACCAGCACCGCCACAAGAAAGGCCACGGCTTTGAACCAGCTAGGAAATCGGGACATCGGTGGCCTCACTTGCTGGGCGTTGCGGCCCGGATAATATCCTCGGCCCTGAGCCTGCCGGGCGCGCCCGGCGACAACAGCCTCTCGGCGCGCTCGGCTTGCCGGCGGGCGTCCTCCTTGTGGCCGATGAGCAGGTGGTGCTCGGCATTGGCGAGCGCCGAGTTCCCCATATCCCCGGCGCGCCCGTAGGCGATGGCGAGCTGCAGCCAAGCGCTTGCGTTGCGGGGCTCGATCTTCACAGCCTCGCTGAGGTGCATGATCGCGAGCTCGTTGAGGCTGGAATCGCCGACCGCTATCTGGGCCTGGGCGAAGGCGATCCTCAGCAGGGGTGAGGCGGGCGCTAGCCGCACCGCCGCCGCGAGCGAGGGCAGGGCTTCGCCCACGCGCCCGCTCTCGTAGAGAATCTGGCCCTTGAGCTCGTGAAAGTAGGGATCCTCCGGATACGCGGCGACGAGATGGTCGACCTCGGCGAGCGCCTTGTCGAGATCGGGGATCCGATGATAGGCCGCCGCCCGGGCGTAGCGCGCGTCGAGGCTCGTATTCGTGGGCGGGAAGCGACGCAAGGTACGGCGTGGGGGCTCTAGGAAGCCGTGGAGCTTGGCCTTCATGCGCCGGTGGGCGATCACGACCCGGGGGTCGGTGGGAGCGTCGGCATAGCGCGATTGGGCCACGCGCTGGCGCAGAGTGGCGACCCGCTCGGCCGAGAGCGGGTGGCTTCGCGCGTAGACGTCCTGGCTGCTGCTGAGGAGCGCTTCCTGATCGCCGAGCCGTTCGAGCGTGGTGAGCAGGCCGCGCGCCGACTGGCCGGTGCCCTCCAGGTAACTTAGCGCGGCGTGATCTGCCGTTGATTCCTGGTCGCGGCTGTATTGGAGGAAACTTCCCTGGGCGGCGCTGGTGCCGGCGCTGATGATCGCCGAACCGGCCTGGCCCGCGCCGCCGATGGTGGCGGCGGCGCCGAGCACCATCGCTAGGATCGACTGTGCGCTGGCGTTGCGCAGCGCATCCTGGGTACGCGCCAGGTGGCCGCCGGCGATGTGGCCGATCTCGTGGGCGAGAACGCCAGCGATTTCGCCCGGATCCTCGCTCTTGAGGAGCAGGCCCGTGAATATGAAGATGTTTTGGCCGCCCGCGATGAACGCATTGAGTCGCGAATCGTGGACGATATGAACGCGCACCGAATCCGCGTCTACCCCTGCAGCGGCCAGGAGTGGCGTCACGTGGGCGCGGATGCTATGTTCGATTTCGGCATCACGGATCAAAGATAGAGTGCGCGCCTGGGCCTCGACGGCCGGGGCAGCCACCGAGGCCGCGAAGGCGATCAGGAAAAGCAGGATGCGCGCGCGGCCGCGAGCCTGCCAGGTGTGGCGACGATCGATCCTTGGCATCGAGCGTGAAAACTAGGGCGGGGGAGGTGCGGCGTCAATCCGCCGCGCTCGTGGTCTTGGCCGGCGCGCTCTTGGCCGGCTGCGGCGAGGAGCGCCCCGAGCTCGGAGTCATCGGCAACGTCGAGGGCTATACCGGCGGGGCGGCGGCGGACGAGCCCCGCGCGGCGGTCGTGGCGGGCGAGGTACTGTCCTCGGGCGGTACCGCGGCGGACGCAGCCGTGGCCCTGTTCTTCACCCTCACGGTGACCTATCCCATTGCCGCCAGCGTGGGCGGCGGTGGCGTGTGCATCACCTACGACGCGGCAACGGGCATCGTCGAGAGCCTCGAGTTCTTGCCCCGCACGCCGGCCGGCGGCGGCGCGGTCGCGGTGCCGGGTTCGGTGCGGGCGATGGCCGCCCTGCATGCACGCTACGGGCGGCTCCGTTGGGCGCGGCTCCTGGCGCCGGCCGAGCAAATCGCGAGGTTCGGCCACCCCGTGTCGCGAGCCTTGACGCGGTCGGCGGCCACGAACTTTGCCCGGATCGAGGTCGACGACAGCCTCTCGCAGCTGTTGCTGAAGGAAGGCAAGCTCTTGAGCGAGGGCGAGGGGCTGGCGCAAGTCGAGCTGGCGGCGACCCTGAGCGCGCTCAGGACACGCGGACCCGGGGACTTCCACGCCGGCATGATCGCACGCAACTACGTTGAGGCCGCGGGCCGCATGGGCGGTGCCCTGACGC
The DNA here is from genome assembly GCA_965261735.1 of Alphaproteobacteria bacterium. Taxonomy (GTDB): domain Bacteria; phylum Pseudomonadota; class Alphaproteobacteria; order SHVV01; family SHVV01. Next base: position 145,474 of record OZ253470.1, on the reverse strand, counting down.
TGGACGACATGAGGAGCTATCTGCCGGCGTGGCGGGAAACAGCCCGCCTCACGCTCGCCAAGCTAACGGTGCACGCCTCGGCGGGACCCGCGCTCGGCGGCATGCTGGTCGGCGAGATGTGGGCGATGCTCACCGCCGGTGATCGTTATCGCAGCACCCCGGAGGACGAGCGCGCGCATCTCTTCGCCGAGGTCTCGATGCGCGCCTATGTAGACGCCGCCAGCCGCCGACCCGCGGGTGTATCGCAGATCTCCGCGTTTCGCGCCGATGCGCTCATGACCAACTACGACGCCAACAGGCATATGGCGCCGGATGCTATGGCCCCGACCACCGCGCCGACCACCGCGCCGCCCGGTGCGCCGGTCGGGCCCGCCGTGGCGGGGAGCGACGGGACGACTAGCTTTGTCGTGGCCGACCGGGATGGCTCGGCCGTCGCCTGCGGACTGACGATGAACGCACCTTTCGGCGTCGGCCGCCGCGATCCGCTCACCGGCATCATTCCCGCGCGAACCCGCGCGGCCGGATCGAGCGAGCCCTACCTCGGGGCGGTGCTGGTCGAGCGGCACCACGTCGATGAGCTCGTTCTCGTCGCCGTGGCCTCGGGCGGCGCCGCGGCGCCCGCGGCCGTCATGGCAACGGCCCTTGGTGTTCTCTTCGACGGTGAGCCGCTCGCCAGCGCGATCGACGCGCCTCGCCTCGCCCATGTCGGCTCACCGGATCTCGTCCATTATGAGAGCGGTGTCGAGGCGGAGACGCTCGTTTCGCTGCGCGAGCGCGGCCACGCGGCCGTCCGCTTCGATCCGCTGGGGTTCGTCAACGCCGCCCATTGTCCACAGAGCCCGAGTGGCTTTGTCGGCGAGTGCACCTTCCGCGCGGATCGGCGATCCTTCGGCTTACGAGTCGGGCGCTAGCGTCCAGGCAAGAGTCGGAGTTCCAACGTGGCCATAAAAGCATCACGGCGCAGCGCCATTTCCCCCTTCTACGCGATGGAGGTGCTCAAGGCGGCGAATGAGCGCGCCGCCGCCGGCGCCGACGTCATCCACCTCGAGATCGGCGAGCCGAGCACGGGCGCCCCAAGGCCCGTCATCGAAGCAGCCGTCACCGCGCTGCGCGAGGCCCCGCTCGGCTACACCGAGGCGCTCGGTGTGCCCGACCTACGCGCGCGAATCGCGCGCCACTATGGCGAAGCCTATGGGATCGACGTGGCGCCATCGCGCATCGTCCTAACCAACGGCTCCTCGGGCGGCTTTCTACTCTCGTTTCTCGCCTCGTTCGACATCGGTGATCGGGTGGCCCTGACCGCTCCCGGCTACCCGGCCTACCGCAATATCCTCTCGGCGCTGAGCATCGAGCCCGTGTGCCTGGCGAGTGGCCCGGAGGACCGCTTCCAACCGACGCCGGCGCTGCTCGAGGCCGACGCCGGCGCCGGCGCGCTCGACGGCCTCCTCATCGCGAGCCCGGCCAACCCGACGGGCACGATGCTCTCCTCGAGCGCGCTCGAGGAGCTGCTCGACTATTGCGCGGCAAAGCGTATTCGCGTGATTTCAGACGAAATCTACCACGGCATAGCCTACGGTGAGCGGGCCGAGACCGCGCTCGCGTTCAACGACCACGCCATCGTCATCAACAGTTTCTCCAAATACTATTGCATGACCGGTTGGCGGCTTGGGTGGATGGTGCTGCCCGAAGATCTCGTGCGCACGATCGAGCGCTTGGCGCAGAATCTGTTCATCTCGCCGCCGACCCTGGCGCAGCTCGCCGGTGGCCACGCGTTCGACTGCGGCGACGAGCTCGACCTCAACGTCGAGCGCTATGCGCGTAACCGCGAACTCCTGCTGAAGGAGCTGCCGGCGGCCGGATTCAATCGGCTGGCCCCGGCGGACGGGGCCTTCTACTTGTTTGCCGACGTGCGCAAGCTGACCAATGACAGCACCGCATTTTGCAAGGATATGCTGGCGCAAACCGGGGTCGCGGCGACGCCCGGCGTCGATTTCGACGTCGATCGCGGCAGCGCCTACGTGCGTTTTTGCTTCGCCGGCGCGACCGAAGACATGGCCGAGGCCGCGCGGCGCCTGAAGAAGTGGCTCGCCTGACGGGAGCGCCTGTCCGCGCTCCCCGCCGCTATTCGATCACGCGTCGCCACCAGCCGCGGCGGCGGGCTCCCTTCTCTCCCTCATCTTCTGACTCCGCCTCGGCGGCGATGGCCGATGGCGTAGGGGCGTCGACGCCGGCGTCTGCGCCGGCCTCATCGCTGGGCGCCGTGTCCCGTGACTCAATCGGTCGGCTCTCCAGCGTCTGAATCGAAACGGCCGCCTCGATCGCTGGCGGCTCGACGGTCATTGGCTCGGCCTCACGCTCGGCGGCCAGCGAAGGGACCTGCTCGACCTCGCTCTCGCTACTCCAGACCACGGTCGAGGGGGAAGCCGCCGCAACATTCACCTCGGCTGGATCGCCGCTCCAGGGGATACCCGCGGTGGCCGGAACCTCGACCGGGCCAGCCTCGGCGCTTCCCCCGTTGCCGCCAGGCGGCGCCGCATCGGAGTCGTCAGCTGCGACCGCCATATCGGCGTCCGTCTTGGGCTTGCGCGCGCGGCTGCGGCGGCGGCGCTTCGCCGGCTTGCCTTCGCGCGGCGGCGATTCGTCGCTGACGGCCGTCGGCGGTGCCGCGGCCTCGGCCACGAGTTCGCCCTCGCTCGCGGGTTCATCCTCGCCCACGGGCTCACTTTCGCCCATGGGGGCTGGCGTCGCCTCGCTAACGACTTCCTCCGCGCCGCCCCGCTTGGAGCGGCGGCGCCCGCCGCGCTTGCCTCGCCGACGGCGTTTACCGGCAGCTTCCGCCGAATCCTCCTCGGTCGCCGCGCCTTCGGCCTCTCCTTCCTCGCCGGCAGGCGCCTCCGCGGCCGCCTCGACCCGAGCGGCGCTCGGCTTCGCCAGCCGATCGATGCGGTGTTCGGGAGGCACGAGCTTGTCGTCGCCAAAGAAGATGATCGTGAAGTCGTAGCGGCGCTCGATGTCGGCGACCGAGGCCCGCTTGTGGTTCAACAGGTAGATCGCGATGGGCGTCGCGACGTGGACGGTGATCTCGGCGCCGGACTCGCGAATGCCCTCATCCTCGATGGCGCGCAGCACCTGCAGCGCGGAGGATTCCGTGGAGCGCACGTGACCGGCCCCGCCGCAGCGCTCGCACACATCCGTGCTCGCCTCGATCAAGCTCGGTCGCAGGCGTTGGCGCGACATTTCAAGCAGGCCGAAGGCACTAATGCGCCCGACCTGGATGCGCGCCCGGTCCGATTTCAGCGACTCCTTGATGCGGCGCTCGACGGCGCGGTTGTTCCTGCCCTCGTCCATGTCGATAAAATCAATGACGATGAGCCCGGCGAGGTCCCTCAGGCGCAACTGGCGCGCGATCTCGACCGCCGCCTCGAGGTTGGTCTTCACCGCCGTTTCCTCGATATTGCGTTCCTTTGTGGCGCGGCCCGAGTTGACGTCGACGGAGACCAGCGCCTCGGTCGGGCTGATGATGATGTAGCCGCCCCCGTTGAGGTGAACCACGGGACTGTGAATGGGATCGAACTGCTGCTCCACACCCTGGCTGTGGAATAGGGGAACGCGATCCCGGTAGGGCTGAACCCGTGCGGCGTGGCTCGGCATGAGCATGCGCATGAACGCCTTGGCCGTCTTGTAGCCTTCGTCGCCCTCGACCAGCACTTGGTCGATGTCCTTGGTGTAGAGGTCGCGGATCGATCGCTTGATCAGGTTGGCTTCCTCGTGCACGAGCGCGGGCGCGGTCGAGTTCAAGGTGAGCTCGCGAACGGTATCCCAGTGCCTCAGCAGGAAGTCGTAGTCCCGGCGAATTTCCGCCTTGCTGCGTTGCGCGCCCGCCGTGCGGACGATAAGTCCCATCCCCTCGGGGACGCTGAGATCGTTGACGATGGATTTGAGCCGCTTGCGGTCGGGAGCACTAACGATCTTTCTGCTGATGCCGCCGCCGCGGGCCGTGTTGGGCATCAACACGCAGTGTCGCCCGGCGAGCGACACATACGTGGTGAGCGCGGCCCCTTTGGTGCCGCGTTCCTCCTTGACCACCTGGACGAGGAGTATCTGGCGGCGCTTGATGACTTCCTGGATCTTGTAGCGCCGGTTGGTGCGGGCACGCCGCCGGGTGACCTCGTCGACCTCGTCGCCGCCGACCGCCTCGACTTCCGTCGGTGACCTAGTTTCGCCGGCCGAGGTGCCGTCGCCGCCGCTCCCGGTGGATTCGGCGATCGCGGCCTCGTCGGGATCGCTCGGTTCGGGGGCCGTCAGCTCGGCGTCGTCGCCGGCGCCCGTGCCGCCCGCGGCGTCGGCCGCGGCATCCGCCTCGGCCCTTTCCGCCGCGTCGCTCGCGGCCTCCTCCGCGAGCAGCGCCTCGCGGTCCGCGATCGGGATCTGATAGTAGTCGGGATGAATCTCGTTGAACGCGAGGAACCCGTGCCGGTTCCCGCCGTAGTCGACGAAGGCCGCCTGCAGCGAGGGCTCGACCCTGGTTACCTTCGCGAGATAGATATTTCCCTTGAGCTGTTTCTTGGTCGAAGTCTCGAAATCAAACTCTTCGAGACGGTTGCCGCGAACGACGACCACCCGGGTCTCCTCCGGGTGGGCCGCGTCGATTAACATACGCGTGGTCATGTAGCGAAACTCCATGTTTGTAAGTCGCTGCAGCGCGTTCGCGCCGCGGCGCCTTGTCTGATGTTACGGTGGTAGGGGTGGCGCCAGTGCATGGCCGCGCGCAATCAATGTTCTTGCGGCGATGCGACAGGCTGCCGATGCCCCGGTCGAAGCGCCGGGGCACCAACGAATCTCTCAATCGAGCCGGTGATAGCAGGTGGCGGGCGGAGGGGACGGCGGCTCTACCTGTGGTTTGAGTCTGTATCCGCATTATGTCGCCGCCGGCCAAACGGGCCGGAAGCCCTGAAACAAAACCCCGCTGCGGCGTTGCCCGCGCAGGTAGATCAAATCCATTCTGACGCTGGCCGCAAAATAAGGACAATAGGATTCGCGGTTTGGGGTCGCCACGACTTGACACTATATCCTTTGCCGGATCGCTTCAACTGCCGTTATATATAGTGCGAATCTAGGGGAGCGCCACTACATGTTAGGTGTGTGGGGAGTTCGCGCATGCGCTGCGGCCATTCTCCTCGCGCTGTCGGCTCCTGCGGGCGGCCTGCGGGCTGAGCCTGTCGTGACCGCGCTCCGTGTCGGCGAGCATCCCGACAAGACCCGATTCGTCATCGAAGTAACCGAGGCTGTCGACTACACGATCTTCGCGCTCGCCGACCCTTATCGGTTGGTCATCGACCTCCCCGGCGCCGTTTGGCGCAACCACCCGGAAGCCAACCCCGGCGCCCGCGGGCTCATCCACGGCTACCGCTACGGCCCTTTCACGCAGGGAGTGTCGCGGATCGTCCTCGATCTGACCGGCCCCGTGCGGGTGGTACGTGATTTCGTGCTGGCCCCCAAAGAGGGGCACGCCCACCGGGTGGTGATCGATCTCGGAGCGGTTGCCGCGCGCGATTTCCGCGGCTCCGCGATGCCGGCGATGCCGGCCGCGGTTGTGCGCTTGCCGAAAAGCCGCCCGGGCAGCTCTTCGGTGGCCCGGGTCGTGGTCATCGATCCGGGGCACGGCGGCGTCGACCCCGGCGCCATCGGCGCCACCGGCGCTTACGAAAAGAACATCACGCTGGCGGCGGCGCGCGAGCTGAGTGCGGCGCTTGTCGCCACGGGCCGATACCGCGTCGCGATGACGCGCGACAGCGACGTCTTCGTGAGCTTGCGCGACCGCATCAAGACGGCGCGCGACGCCGAAGGCGAACTCTTCGTTTCGCTCCACGCCGATGTCATCCCCAACCGACGGGTGCGGGGAGCCTCTGTCTACACCCTGTCCGAAACGGCCTCGGACAAGGAAGCGGCGGAACTCGCGGCCAAGGAAAACCGTGCCGACATACTGGCCGGCGTCGACCTCAGCGACGAGAGCGACGAGGTCTCCAGCATCCTCATCGACTTGGCCCAGCGTGAGACCATGAACATGTCGGCGCGCTACGCGAATATCCTCATCACCGAGATGCGCCGGCGCGCGCGGGTCCTGCGCAGCAGCCACCGGTTCGCTGGATTCGCGGTCCTCAAAGGGCCAGATGTGCCCTCGGTGCTCGTCGAGCTCGGTTACCTCTCGAACCGCGCCGACGAGAGGTTGCTTTCCTCGACCGCCGGGCGTGCAACCCTCGTCGAGGCGCTCGTCCGCTCCACCGACGCCTATTTCAGGCGCCGCGGCGAATTGGTCGAATTGCCATAACTCGGACAAATTTCGCCCCTATGCTAGTCTTGATGCCGCGCCGCGTGGGCTGGCCGCGGTGATGTGCCGGGGGGCAGGCTAAGACCATCGGATGCTTAGATTTCTTGCCTATGCCGGCCTGAGCCTCGTCCTGCTGCTATTGGCGGCGGGCGGTGGCGCCCTTTATGTGCTCTACCAGTTCGGACGCGCCCTGCCGGACTACCAGCAGCTCGCGGGCTACGAGCCGCCGACGATGACCCGGGTGCACGCCGGAAACGGACGGCTGCTCGCCGAGTACGCGATCGAGAAGCGCGTGTTCGTGCCGGTTTCGGCCATGCCCAAGCAGCTGATCAGCGCCTTCCTGGCGGCCGAGGACAAGAACTTCTTCAAGCATCCAGGCGTCGACGCGCTCAGCGTCCTGCGCGCTACCCTCACCAACATCCGCAGCTACGGCAAGGAGCGCCGGCCCGTCGGCGGCTCGACCATCACCCAGCAGGTCGCGAAGAACTTCCTGCTGAGTAACGAGGTCTCCGTCGAGCGCAAGGTCAAGGAAGCGATTCTCGCGTTCCGTATCGAGCGGGCGCTGCCCAAGGAGCGAATTCTCGAACTCTATCTCAACAAAATCTACCTTGGTTTCGGCTCCTACGGCGTCGCCGCCGCGGCGCTCAATTATTTCGATCGCTCGCTCGACGAATTGACCCTCGGGGAAACCGCCTTCCTGGCGGCGCTCCCGAAGGCACCCAACAACTACCACCCGCTGCGCCAGCCCTTGGCGGCCAAGGCGCGGCGCGACTGGGTCCTCGGCCGCATGCGCGAAGACGGGCTTATCAACGATCTTGATGCCTCACGAGGCGCGCTCGAGCCCCTGATCGTGCGCAACCGCGCCGAGGCGGAGTTCGTTCGCGCCGACTATTTCGTCGAGGAGGTACGGCGCGAGTTGCTCGACCACTACGGGGAGAAGGCGCTCTACGAGGGCGGACTATCGGTTCGGACCACGCTCGACCCGCGGCTTCAGGAGGTCGGAGATCGCACGCTGAGATCCGGCCTCGAGGCTTATGACCGGCGCCACGGCTGGCGTGGGCCACTCGCTCAGATCCTCGTCGACGCGGCGTGGCCGGCGCGCCTAGCCATGGTCGACGCGCCCGTGGGGCTCAGCCACTGGCGGCTCGCCGTGGTCCTCGCCGGCACACGCGAGGGCGCCGAGATCGGCTTGCGGGGCGGCGAGCGCGGCTTCATACCGCTCACCGAGATGGCTTGGGCGCGCCCATGGAAGGTGGGGCAGGCGCTCGGGCCCAAGGTGCGCGACGCCCGCGACGTCCTGGCGCAGGGCGACGTCATCGCCGTCGAGCCGCTCGCGGCCGCGTCCCCGGGTGGCTATGCGCTGCGCCAGTTGCCGGACATCGATGGCGCCCTCATCGCCATGGATCCGCATACCGGGCGGGTGCTGGCGCTCGTCGGCGGCTACTCGTACGAGCGCAGCCAGTTCAATCGAGCGACGCAGGCGCGTCGCCAGCCCGGCTCGGCGTTTAAGCCGGTGGTTTACGCGGCGGCGCTCGAGCAGGGCCTTACGCCCTCGAACCGCATTCTCGATGGGCCTATCGTCATCGATCAGGGGCCCGGGCTGCCCAAGTGGAAACCCGCCAACTACACCCGCAAGTTCTACGGCCCGAGCACGCTGCGCCTCGGTATCGAGAAGTCACGCAACCTGATGACCGTGCGCCTCGCGCGCTTCATCGGCATGGAGGAAGTGGCGAGCTATGCCGAGCGGCTGGGGATCGTCGATTCCATGCCGCGCATGCTGTCGATGTCGCTGGGCGCAGCCGAAACCACGTTGGCGCGCCTGACGACCGCTTACGCGATGTTCGTGAATGGCGGGCGGCGCATCACGCCGGCGCTCATCGACCGCATCCAGGATCGGCGCGGGCGCACCGTGTTCCGGCACGACGCACGCGCCTGCCCGGGCTGCGCGACGATAGGCTGGCGTGGCCAGCCCGAGCCCACCATCGCCGATGCGCGCGAGCAGGTCATCGACCCGGCGACCGCCTATCAGGTCGTTAGCCTGCTACAGGGCGTGGTCCAGCGCGGCACCGGGCGGCGCGTGGCCGCGGTCGGCAAGCCCATCGCGGGCAAGACGGGCACCACCAACGATTCGATCGACACGTGGTTTCTCGGGTTCTCGCCGGATCTCGCGGTCGGCGTCTACGTCGGATTTGATACCCCGCGCTCGCAGGGACGCGGCGAGACGGGATCGAGCGTCGCCGCCCCGATCTTTCGCGACTTCATGGCCGAAGCGCTCGCCGACGCGCCCGACGTTCCGTTCCGAATCCCGCCTGGCATCCGGCTGGTACGGGTGAATGCGGCAACGGGCCTGCCGGCCGCGAGCGGCGATACGAGCGTCATCCTCGAGGCCTTCAAGCCGGGGACGGAGCCCACGGGCGAGGCCGGCCCGGTGCTCGACGGGCTCGACGGCGCGGTGGCAACGGGCAGCGCCGTGCGCGCCGGCACCGGCGGGCTGTACTAGAGCGGCCTGCGGCAAGCCATGCGGGCGGAAACCGAAACTCGCGTCAGCGAAATCCAGCAGTCGCTCGAGCTGCTGAGGAGGTATCTTTGACTGGGACAACGCGCAGGCGCGGCTCGAAGCGCTGAATGCGAGTGTCGAGGATCCCAAGCTTTGGGACGATCCCGAGGCCGCTCAGCGGCTCATGCGCGAGCGCACCAGGTTGGAGGAGTCCCTTGCCGACTATGTCGCGCTCGAACGCGAGTTTACCGACACCCTCGAGCTGATCGAGCTGGCGGATGCCGAGGGCGACGAAGCGGTCCTTGCCGAGGCCGAGGCCGCGCTCGCGGCGATTCGCGATCGGGCGGTGCGGCGGCGCATCGAAAGTCTGCTGTCGGGCGAGGCCGACGGCAACGACTCCTACCTCGAAGTCCACGCCGGCGCCGGCGGTACCGAATCCCAGGACTGGGCCGAGATGCTCGCGCGCATGTACACCCGGTGGGCAGAGGCGCGCGGCTTCAAGGTGGAGTGGATAGAGGAAAGCCCGGGCGAAGAGGCGGGCATCAAGTCGGCCACGATTCGCGTTCGCGGCGCCGATGCCTATGGCTGGCTCAAGACCGAGACCGGCGTTCACCGCCTCGTCCGTATCTCGCCGTTCGATTCCAGCGCCCGCCGCCACACGAGCTTCGCCAGCGTCGGGGTCTATCCGGTCATCGACGAGACGATAAGCATCGACATCCAGGACAAGGACCTGCGGATCGACACCTACCGCGCCTCCGGCGCCGGCGGCCAGCACGTCAATCGGACCGACAGCGCGGTTCGAATCACGCATCTACCGACGGGCATCGTGGTCCAATGCCAATCCGACCGCTCGCAGCACAAGAACCGTGCCGCAGCCCAGGGCATGCTCAAGGCGCGCCTCTACGAGGCGGAGCTACAAAAGCGCGAGCAGGAGCGGCAGGCGGTACACGACAGCAAGAGCGACATCGGCTGGGGTCACCAGATCCGCTCCTACGTCTTGCAGCCCTACCAGCTCGTCAAGGACCTCAGGACGGGGACCGAGACGAGCAACACCCGAGCGGTGCTGGATGGCGACCTCGATGCCTTTCTCGCGGCTGCCCTGGCGGCCAGGCTGTCGTCGGGGAGCGAGGCCAAGGGCAAGGCCGAGTAACCCGGACCCTGGTCAGCCGGGCTTCACGCGGGCATCGGCCAGGGACTGGGCGATCGCCCTGCGCACCGGCTCCGGCTGTGCCTCGATGGCGGCGCCCACGGCGCCGAGCCGATAGCGCAAACCGTATACCTGGTCGAGCAACGACAGCACGATTGGCATGTGGCTTCGTCGTCGATCATCAGGTGATGGCGCATGTCGCAGATTAGGCGCACGCGGGCGCAGTCGGCGGCGCTGAAGTGGAGCCTCCGGCGGCGCTTCGCCGGCACGACCCAGCCGCTACTCACCCAGGCCTCGAGGTCGGCGGCGCTAAGCTCGTCGATCGCCACGACAAGCTCCTCGAGCGACGTCATGGCGCCGTCTCCATGCGGTGGCGCGGGTTGTAGGGGTGGTCCGGTGCCCAGCCCTCGACGAATCGCTCGAGCGCGGCGTCCTTGCCGTCCGGCAACACCAGCTTGAGCTTGACCAGTTGGTCGCCTCTCTTCTTGGCGCGCGCCGAGCGGATACCCTTCCCCTTGAGCCGGAGTGTCGTTCCAGTGTTGGCGTTGCGCGGGATCGTTAGCATCACCGGGCCCTCGATCGTGGGGACCGTGACTCTTGCGCCCAGCACCGCCTCGGCCAGCGTCACCGGGAGCTCGAGAAGAATGGTGTTTCCCTTGCGCCCGAACCACGGGTGCGCTTCGACCTGAACACGGATCAGAGCATCGCCGGGTGGCCCGCCGCCCAGTCCCGCATTCCCCTTGCCCGCGATGCGAATGGTCTGACCGTCTCGGATGCCGGCGGGAATGTCGACCTCGATCGGCGCGCCGGCCAGGGGATCCGCTTGCGGGCGCCGGTCGCCGCCTCGATGAAACCGACTTGCATCGCCAAGGCAACCTCGGCGCCGCGCATACGAAACGGGGGGCCACGGCTCATCTTGGCGCCCATGAAAGAGTCGCCAAAGATAGTGCTCAGCTGGTCGAAGAAGGCGCCCCCTCCGTCGTGGTCGGCGAAGTGGCGATAGAAGGTGCGCTCGGGCCGTTCGGCACCGGAAGCGTCGATCTCGCCGCGATCGTACTTGGCGCGCCTGTTCGGGTCCGACAGCAGATGGTAGGCGGCCGAGATGTCCTTGAACTTGGCCTCGACCTTGGCCTGTCGGGGTGCAGGTCGGGATGGAATTCCTTCGCCAAGCAGCGGTAGGCGCGCTTGATCTCGTCCTGATTCGCCGTGCGCGCGACACCCGAGACCTTGTAAAGGTCAGGCATGCATCATCCCCCGACGTCCTTGGTTCTTTGATCGTAGGGCAGGTCTTGATCCCGCCCGCGAGCCGCGCGTGACGGCGGGGCGAGCCGATCTCGCCGCCCAGGCCGCGCGGCTACCCGTGCGGCGCGACGAGGGTGGGCTGGTGAGCAGGCCTTAGGGGGAGCTTGAGCCTTCCCTTGCGGCGGCTCGGCCTGCGCCGAGATCGCGATCGGTCACCAGATTGATCTTCTTCTCGGACTCGTCGCGCTTGCCTTCGAGCCGCTTGCAGTGCCCTTCGATATAGGCCCCGGATTCGATCGCGAGCACTTCGTGGCAGATATCGCCGACGACCTTGGCCGTTTTGGCCAGTCGCACCCGGTGGGCGCGGATCCTGCCGCTGACGATGCCGTGCACCATGACGTCATCGGCGCGAATCTCGCCCTTGACCTCGGCCTTTTCGCCGATGGTGAGCGAGCGGCCGGCCACGTTGCCTTCGATAATACCGTCGACCTGGACCTCGCCGTCGGAGTTCAGGTTGCCGATAATATGAAGATTGGCGCTGATGAGCGAGGGCGCGGCGCGCGCTTCACGACCGTTACCTCTACTGCCCGATTTGGGTTTGGTTTTTGAAAACATGCCTCCCCGCTTTCAAGAACTTCTTCGGATCCTGCGGCTTGCCCCTGAAGCGTATCTCGTAATGAACATGCGAGCCAGTGCTGCGGCCGGTACTGCCCATCAGGCCGATCTTCTGGCGAAACTCAACCTCTTGGCCCTTCTTGACGAGGATGCGGTGGAGGTGGCCGTAGCGCGTTCTGACGCCGAGGCCGTGGTCGATCTCGACCGTCTTGCCGTAGGGGCCCTTGCGGCCGGCGAAGACCACCGATCCAGGGGCGGGACTGCGCACGGTCGTCTTGAAAACACCCGCAAAGTCGACGCCGTAGTGCATGCCGCGACGCCCCGTGAAGGGATCGCGGCGGCGTCCAAAACCGCTGGCGACGCTGTAGCTATCGACCGGCGCGACGAGCGGTAGGTGCTCGAGCACGCTCCGCAAGTCCTCCCACCGTACGAGATGGTTTTCGAGTTTGAGGACGCTCGACTCGAATCTGCCGTCCATGCCCGGGAACACACCGGCACGGTCGGTGATCGCGTCGAGGCCGTAGAAGGGACCGCCCTGTCCGCGCGCCGCGCCCGAGCCGTCGTCGAAGAGAGCCGCCAGGTCGAGTCCCGTGAGGGCGATCGTCGTCTCGAGCGCGGCGAGTGCGCCCTGGGTTCGCTGCTGCACCCGGTCGATCAGCTTGTGCTGCGCGACCTTGATGCGGGCCAGGCGCTCCTCCAGGCCGCCGACGCGAATCGATAGCCGCTCCTGTGCGCGCAACGCTCTGATGCGCTGCCCGGTGAGCGTGTCGAGCCACTCCTTCGTGTTGCGCAGCGCGATCTTCAGGCTCGATTTGTCGTCGACCGCGCCCTCCAGCGCCGTTTCGATCGCGGCAATGCGCGATGACAGGCGGTCGCGCAAGTCCGCAGCCAGATCGCGCTCCGCCGTTACGGTCTCGAGGTCGCTGTTGACGGCGCCGAGCTCCTCTTCCAGGAGCTCCCTCTGGCGTAGCACCGCGACGAGCTGGGCGTGCTTGTCCTCGAGCTCGCCGGTAAGGGCGGTGAACCGCGTATGGGCGTCGTCCAGGTCCGCCGCTAACGACTTGTAACCCGCCTCCATCTCTGAAATGCGCAGGTTCTTGAGCGCGATGACCCGGTCCTTGAAGACGAGCTGAGCCGACGCGAAAGCGACCCACAGGAGAAATCCGATCATGCCGACCGACAGGGCGATCTGGACCGGTCGCGAGAACGACGCGTACCGCACCTTGCCGCGGCTGCGGTAGATCAGTTGTCGTTCGGGAAAAAGACCCTCGAGTAATTCGCGCACGTTGGCCGCCCCCTTTTCACCGCGTGCCGATCTCTTCGCGCGGGCCATCTGCAATACCGGTTTGGGTTCGCCTTTGCAACCCGTGGCGGGGCGGCCCACGATCGCGCGCCCCGGGGGCCACGGGGCCGGGTTGGCGGCTACGTCGCGCCGCCGATTGACGCGGGGATCTCGATATAGTCCCGGAACCGGCCGTAAACGGCCTGCTGCACCTCCAGGAGCCTCGAACGCACGGCGTGGACGTCATGAGCGCCGCCGGCGCGGGCGAGCGCCGCGCGCAGCCCCTCGGAGGCGGACTCCACGTCGAAGGTGTGCTCCACGGTCAGCCTGAGGAACCCTTGGATGTTATGAAGGAAGGTCGAGGCGGCGGCTAGCTCCCCGGCCACGGCACTCGGAATGATGCCGGCCGCGCCGAGGCGCCGATACGCTTCAGCGGTCGTGGCGCAGAGCACGGAGGGATGGTCCGCCGCGTGGCGCAATTGTAGGTATTGGCAAAGAAACTCGACGTCGACCAGGCCACCGCGCACATGTTTTATGGTCCACGGATTGTCGGTCCCGTGCTCTTGGGCGACGCGACGACGCATCTCGGCGACGTCGGCGAGAAGCCTATCGGTGTCCGCTCTCCTCGTCAGCACGGCACGGATGATGCGCCCGATCCGGGCCCGCAAGGGCGCCGGAGCGGCCACGACGCGGGCTCTGGTCAGCGCCATATGCTCCCAGGTCCACGCCGTTGTGCGCTCGTACTTCGCGAATGCCGCCACATGGCTCGCGATCGGTCCGGCGGCGCCCGCGGGGCGCAGCCTCATGTCGACCTCGTAGAGCCGCCCTTCGCCGGTGGGCGCGGTGAGTGAGGCGATGAAGCGCTGGCTCAAGCGACTGAAATATTGGTTGAGCGCGAGCGGTTTAGGTCCGTCGGAGCGCTCCGCGCCGGTGGCCGCCTCGTACAGAAACACGAGGTCGAGGTCGGATGCGGCGGTAAGCTCGCGAGCGCCCAACTTACCGAGCCCGACGACGGCCATGCTGGCGCCTTCGATGTGCCCGTGCTGGCCCGCGAAGTCGCGGGCCACCGCAACCAGCATCGCGTCGATGAGGACGTCCGCCAGGCCGCTTAGCGCGGGTGAGGCCGCGGCAGCGCTCGCCGTGTTGCGCAGCACTTGGACGCCGACCTGGAACTTGTGCTGGCTGGCGAAACGGCGCGCGATGTCGAGCTCGTCCTGGTAGTCCCGCGCCAGGGCGAGGGCCGCATCGAGGTCGCGCTTCAGCGTCCGCTTGGTGGGCGGTGGGTCGAAGAACCCCTGCGAGAGCACCGCATCGAACAGCGATGTGTTGTGGCTCAGATTGTCGGCAAGGCGCGGCGCGCTCCCCATGATCTCTGCCACCAGATCGAGCAAACCAGGGTTCTCGAAAAACAAGGCGAAGAGCTGAACGCCCGCGGGGAGCCGGCCGAGGAATTCGTCGAACTTGACGAACGCGGCGTCGGGATTGGCGGTGCCGGCGAGCGCCTCGAGGATGCGCGGTGTCAGCGCCGTCAACGTCTCGCGGGCGCGCACACTGCGTGTGGCTCGGTAGCGGCCGTGATGCCAACTGCGCACGCGCGAGGACACCACGTGGGCTTCGAGGTAGCCCAGGTTTTCCAAGGTGTCCAGGGTCTCCGGATCGTCCTCGATACCCGTGAAGACGAGGTTGCCGAGAGGGCCGAGCGGGGCTGCGCGCTCGAACAGGGCGCCGTAGTGGCCTACGACCTTGGTCAAATGGGCGCGCAGGTCGGTGACCAACGTGCTCGCCTTCGCGTAGCCCATGAAGGCGGCGATGTGGGCCAGTCCCTCCTCGTCGGCAGGCAGCGTATGGGTCTGCTCGTCGTTGACCATCTGCAGCCGGTGTTCGAGACGGCGGAGGTACTCGTAGGCGGCGGTGAGCTCGTTCGCGGCGGCCTGCGACAGCCGGTTCGACTCGGCCAGAGCACGGATCGCGCCGCAGGTTTGGCGCAGGCGCAGGCGCGCGTCGCGCCCGCCGGTTATGAGTTGCTGCGTTTGCGCGAAGAATTCGATCTCGCGAATGCCGCCTCGGCCGAGCTTGATGTCGTGCCCGGCGACCGTGACCTCGCCGTGCCCACGATGGGCGTGTATCTGGCGCTTGATCGAGTGAATATCGGCAATGGCGGCGAAATCGAGGTTCTTGCGCCACACGAACGGTCGAATACTAGCGAGAAAGGCGTCGCCGGCGGCGAGGTCGCCAGCCACCGGGCGCGCCTTGATCATCGCCGCGCGCTCCCAGTTCTGGCCCACGCTTTCGTAGTAGTTCTCGGCCGCGGCCGTCGACAGCGCCAGCGGCGTCGCCCCGGCGTCCGGCCTGAGGCGCAAGTCGGTCCGGAACACGTAGCCTTCGCCGGTGCGCGATTGGAGGATATGCACGATCGCCTGCGTGAGGCGCACGAAGAAATGTTGGGTGGTCGCGGCGCCGGTATACGCGACGACGTCCTGATCGTAGAGCGCGATGAGGTCGATATCGCTCGAGTAGTTGAGCTCGCGGGCCCCGAGCTTGCCCATCCCGAGGATGAAGAAGCCACTCGATTCAGCCGGTTCTTCGGTATTCGCGAGCGCTAGATCACCGGCGGCAGCGGCCTCGGACAGCAGATACGCGATGACCGTGCCTAGCGCCGCGCCGGCGAACGCGCTCAGGGCGCCGGTCGTTTCGCTGAGCGTCCACGCACCGATGATATCGGCGAGGGCGGTGAGTAGCGCAAACCGCCGGCGCGCGATCCTCAACGCCCGCATGAGTTCGGTGCGGTCGCGCCAGGTGCCGCGGCGCGCCGCAAGATCGGCGAGAAGCGCGTCCTTGCTCGCCTCGGCCCTTTGGCTCGCGAGCGTCCGTGCAAAGGGCAGGTCGTCGAGAAGGCAGCGCGACAAAAAGGGGCTGTTGCCGAAAACGGCCGCCAACAACTCGCATCCCGCGGGATGGGTCGCGAAGTCGCTCGCAAAATCGGCGATCTCGCCATCGAGCGCGCGCGCGCGCTCGGCCCAGCGCTCGAGGCCCCGCGTGACCATCTCCGGGAGTGCCGGCGGCGGCAGGCCCGCGATTCCTTCTAGCAAGGGGAATTGTTGCATTTCTTCGCGTTGGCGTTTCGGGCACACTGCGCGAAGCGAAACGGGTGGTCAAGGTCGGGGCGGCGGCGGGCTGTAGTCGAGTTGATGTGGGCGGCGATCAGGTTTGTCTTTCGTGCGGTCGCGGCGCTCACGGCTGCCGGCGCCATCGTCGTCGCGGCCGCCGCGTGGCGCCTGTCGGCGGGGCCGCTGACGCTTGCGTTTCTCACGCCCTACTTGCAGGAAGCCCTAAGCTACAACGGTGATTACGGGTTCCTCGTCGAGCTCGACGACACGATCTTGAGCTGGGCAGGCTGGGAGCGCACACTCGATATCTCCGCGGTCGGCCTGCGCGTGCGCCGGCCCGACGGCACGCTGATTGCGGCTATCCCCCGAATCTCGCTCGGCCTCAGCGGCTCTCAACTGCTACGCGGCCATATTCAGCCGACCAGCATCGACCTGATTGGTGCCCAGGGGATGTTGACACGTGACGCCGATGGCGCCATCGAGCTCGACCTCGGCGCCGGTATGCGGCGCGACGTAGCCGATTTCGGCGCCGGCTTTCTGGCGCAGTTTCTCGCCGACCCCGATCCGTCGCGGCAGACGGGGCTGCTGAGCCGCATCGGCATCAGCGGCGCCGGCTTTACGCTCGTCGATCGGCCGAGCGGGAGCGAATGGCGCGCGCGTCGGGCCGATCTCACGCTCTGGGGTCATGATGGCGGCTTCAATGGCGAGGCCTTCATCGATCTCGATCTCGACGGGGAATTGGTGCATCTGGCGGTCGCAGCCGTGCACGCGGCCTCGTCAAGCAGCACTACCGTGAGTGTCCGATTCAGTGAGGTCGACCCCCCTCGGCTGGCGGCCTCGACGCCGAGGTTGCGGGCGCTGGCGGACGTGCGCTTGCCGCTCTCGGGTGAGGTGCGGTTCGTTGTCGATGCGCGCGCCGCCGTGTCGCAGGTCGCGTTCGACATCAGCGGTGGCGCCGGGTCGATCGCGCTGGCCGGGCTGCTTGCCGAGGATTTGGCGCTTACGCAAGCCTCGGCCCGTGGCCGCCTGCTCGAGGGATTCTCAGGGGTCCAGCTCGACGAGCTGTACCTCGATACGGGTCGTGGCAAGGTCGAGATGACGGCGACCGCGAACCTTGGCGCCGACGGCGTGCGCGTCATGGTGGCGGGCGCGTTCCACGGCGTCCCGGTCGACGACATGCGCCGGTTTTGGCCACCTGACGCCGCTCCGGACGCCCGTCGGTGGGTCCTGGAAAGGCTCTACGGCGGCAGCGTCGATGAGGCCCACTTCAACGCGGCGTTCGACCTCGACCCCGACGGCGAGATGACCGAATCCGGGTCGGACGACGTTTTCTCCATGACCTTTCGCTATAGCGGCGTCGACACCCGCTATTTCGATCCGCTGCCCGAGCTCCGCGAGGCCGCCGGAAGCGGCAAGATCGACGGTCAGGCGTTCGAGCTGCACCTCGAGCACGCCCGGCTCGGCGCACTCGACATCACCGAAGGCGCGGTTGAGATCGAGACACCTGGCGTGGCGCCCGACCGCGCCGCGATCAGCTTCGTCGCCAGTGGGGAGATAGCCGAAGCCCTCGCCATCCTCGACCGCGAGCCCCTAGGATTTGCCCGCGCTCTCGGCATCGCGCCGGCCGAGATTGCAGGCCTCTCCTCGGCCAGGGTGCGCCTCGGCCTCGATCTCGACAAGCCCGTCAGCGCCGGCGATATCGAGTTTGCGGCCGCGGCCAATCTCGCCGAAGTAGCGGTGCCGAGCCTGCTCGACGGGCTCGGGTTCAGCGAGGGTGAGTTGAGTCTGCGGATTGACCAGAGCGGGCTCGAGGCCAGCGGCACAGTCACGGTCGCCGAGGTGCCGCTGGCGGTCTCGTGGCGGGAGGAGTTCGCCCAAGGAGCGGAAGCGCCCGCCTCTTACGTCGTAACCGGCACCCTCGATGCGGACGCCCAAGATCGGCTCGGCTTGGTGCTCGCGCCTTACGTGAACGGCCCCATCGGCTTTGAATTGCATGCCGTCCGCCAGCCCTCCGATGAAACCCTGGTCAGCGCCCGCGTCGACCTCACGGCGGCCGCGATCGACCTGCCGCCGCTCAAATGGTCGAAGGCGCGCGGCATCGCCGGGACGCTTCGCGCGACCGTGATCCCGGGCCCCGACGGCGCGTTGGCCATCGAGGCGTTCACGGTCGATGCCGGAGGCCTCGCGGCTTCGGGGCAGGCGGAGCTAGGGCCCGGCCGGACTTTTCGCCGCCTCGACCTATCCAGTCTCGCCGTCGCCGGCTCCGATCTGTCGGTTTCGGTGCGACCGCGCGCAGGCGGCGGGTATGTCCTGGCGCTCAATGGTCGGCGGCTCAATTTGGAGCCCTACGTCGACGAAATGATGGGCACCGATGCCGGCTCCGAACGCCCACCCCTGAACCTGTCGGTGCGCCTCGATGAATTGGTGTTCAGCCCGGGTCAGCGCCTGTCGTCGTTGACTGGTGAGGCCGCCTATGACGGGCTTTCGTGGAACGAGGTTACGGCGGAGGGGCAGTTCGGATCCGGTGGCAAGCCGCTCGCGCTGTCGGTGACCCAGAAGGGTCCGCGGTTGCGCGAGCTCAAGCTCACCACCGCTGACGCGGGCGCGCTCGCGCGCGCGCTCGGCATCTACGAGAACGCGCGTGGGGGTGCGCTGGTCCTATCGGCGGAGATCGAGGATGCGCTGCCCAGTCGACGCATCAGCGGGAGCATGAGAATCGGTGACTTCGTGGTCGTCGACGCGCCTGTCCTTGCGCAGATCTTGACGTTGGCGCCGCTCCCCGGGGTCTTCGATGGGCTAAACGGCACGGGTATCGAGTTCTTGCGCCTCGAAGCCCCGTTCACCCTGGGTGAGGGGGTCCTGACCCTGGAGGGCGCACGCGCCTTCGGGCCCCGTCTCGGGCTCACGATTCAGGGCTACGTCGACATGAGGCGGGACGAGATCGCCCTCGACGGCACGCTCGTCCCGGCGTACACGCTGAACGCGTTGCTCGGCAACATTCCGGTCCTCGGCGGCATTTTCGTCGGCAAGAAGGGCGGGGGCGTGTTCGCGCTCACCTACAGGGTGAACGGCCCCGCGAGTGATCCCCAGGTAACGGTGAACCCCCTGGCGGCGCTCGCGCCCGGCTTCCTGCGTGGCTTTTTCTCAATTCTGGACGGGAGGGGGGCTCCGCCGGGTGAGCCGTCGACGGGCGAGGATCGATAAGGGCAGGCCCCGTGCCGGTGGTGCGGGCCGAGTTTAGATCGGGCGCACGAGGACGTGCCTCTTCCTTCCGGCCGAGACCTTCGCCACACCTTGCGCGGTGACGTGGTCGCGCGTAACCATCGTCTTCTCGTCGGCGATCACCTGATCGTTGATGCGTGCGCCGCCGCCGCGGATCAGCTTGCGGGCAGCGCTCGCCGAGGCGCACAGTCCAGTGCGGTGCAGTAGGTCGAAGGCGGCGACTCCGCTCTCGAGGTCGCTGCCCGGGATTTCGAAAGTCGGCAGGTGGGCTGAGATAAGGCCTTCCTCGAAGGCGCCCCGCGCCGCCTCCGCCGCCTGATCGGCGGCGTCGGCACCGTGGCATAGGCGCGTCGCCTCGTTGGCTAGGATTTTCTTGGCCTCGTTCACCTCTTCGCCACGGAGCCTCTCCAAGGGCTCGATCTCGGCTATGGGGAGCTCGGTAAACAGTCGCAGGAAGCGCCCCACGTCCGCGTCGTCGGTGTTGCGCCAGTACTGCCAGTAGTCGTAGGGCGATACCTGGTCCGCATCGAGCCACACCGCGCCGGCCGCCGTTTTTCCCATCTTGGCGCCACTCGCCGTCGTGATCAGGGGCGTCGTCAGGCCGTACAGCGTCGCGTCGTCGACCCGACGGCCGAGCTCGACGCCGTTGACGATGTTTCCCCACTGATCCGAGCCGCCCATCTGCAGGACGCAGCCGTAGCGCCGCCCGAGTTCGACAAAGTCGTAAGCTTGCAGGATCATGTAGTTGAACTCGAGGAAGCTAAGCGGCTGCTGGCGGTCGAGCCGGAGCTTAACGCTGTCGAAGCCGAGCATGCGGTTGACCGAAAAGTGGCGCCCGTATTCCCGCAGGAAGCGGATGTATTCGAGATGATCCAGCCAATCGGCGTTGTCGACCATGAGGGCATCGCTCTCGCCCTCGCCGAAAGCCAGGAACTTGGCGAACACGTGGCGGATCCGGCTCATGTTGTGGGCGATGTCGGCATCGCTCAGCAATTGGCGCGAATCGTCCCGGCCCGAGGGGTCGCCGACCTTGGTGGTACCACCGCCCATCAGCACGATCGGCCGATGGCCCGCCTGCTGCAAATGACGCAGGAGCATGATCGAGACCAAGCTGCCGACGTGCAGGCTGGGCGCGGTGCAGTCGAATCCGATATAGGCCGCAATCGGCCCCGTCGCCGCGCGCGCATCGAGTTCACCGGCATCCGTGACCTGATGCACGAAGCCGCGCTCGTCGAGCACGCGCAAAAACTCGGACGTGTAGCGTGTCATGGTCGGTCTGATACGGGGCGGCCCCGCTGGGGCGGCGCGCGGTGCGGTGCTGTAGCACATTTGCGGAGTCGCGACAACGTAGCCGCGCCGGCGCCGAACTCTTCCACCGGCGATGACAACGGATCTTTCGATGGCTGAGCCGGCCACCGCTCTCGGCCTCATGAGCGGGACCTCGCTGGACGGTATCGATGCCGCCCTTCTTCGCACCGATGGGGTGGCGGTGGCCGAGCCCGGCCCGTGGCTCACCGTGCCATACGCTGGCCCCCTGCGCGAACGCCTGAGAGCCGCACTCGGCCATGCGGAGGCTTCGGCTGAGTTGGTGCGCGACTTGACGCTCGCCCACGTCGATATAGTTGAACAGATCTGTTCGGAGAACAGTGCAACTATCGATGAAATAGACGTTATCGGATTTCACGGGCACACAATGTTTCATGACCCAGCCGCGCGCGCGACCTGCCAGATTGGCGACGGCGCGCTCCTCGCCGAACTGACGAGCACCGATGTAGTCTGCGATTTTCGCTCCGCCGACGTAACCGCGGGCGGGCAGGGCGCGCCGCTGGCGCCGCTCTACCACCAATGCCTGACCGCCGGGCTCGAGCGACCCGTCGCGGTACTCAACGTAGGTGGGGTGGCGAACGTCACCTGGATCGGGGCGGAAGGCCCGCCTATCGCCTTCGACACGGGCCCCGGCAACGCCCTCATCGACGATTGGTGCACACGCCACGGCGGTGAGCCACTTGACCGCGGGGGCGCCCTCGCGTTGAGCGGGCGGGCGAACCTCGAGCGCCTGGGAGCGCTGCTCGACCACCCCTATTTCGCGCTGCTTCCGCCAAAATCGCTCGACCGCGGCAGTTTTGCGGCAGCCGCGGTCGAGGGCCTCAGCGCGGCTGACGGCGCCGCGACGCTCACAACCTTCACCGCCGCGGCGGTAGCCGCCGCGCAACGCCATTTCCCGGCGCCCGTTGGACGCTGGCTGGTGGCCGGCGGTGGGCGCCACAATCCGGCGCTCATGGCGGCGCTCGCGGAGCGCCTGAACGCGGCGGTGGAGCCGGTCGAGACGGTCGCGTGGCGCGGCGATGCGCTCGAGGCGGAGGCGTTCGCCTTCCTAGCCGTGCGATCCGTTCGCGGCCTGCCGATTAGCCTGCCCTCGACCACCGGCGTACCGCGGCCGCATCGCGGCGGCGTGCTCCATCGGGCGATTGGGCGGCGCTAGCGGCTCGCCCGCTTGGCGGTGGGCAGGGCGAGCGAGCGGTCGAGGTAGTCTTCGACGGTTAGGATCATCTCATCGAGCTTGTTGTCGTAGAGGTGATTGGCTCCGACAACGTGGCGATACTCGACATCGATGCCGCGCTGGCTCGCGAGCTTGGCGGCAAACTTCGCTACCTCTGGCTCAGGGACGATCTCGTCGACGGTACCCTGGAGGACCAACCCCGACGACGGACAGGGCGAAAGGAACGCGAAGTCGAACCGGTTCGCCGGCGGCGATATCGACACGAAACCATCGATCTCGGGCCGGCGCATGAGGAGCTGCATGCAGATCCAGGCGCCGAAGGAGAAGCCGCCAACCCAGCATACCGATGAATCGGGGTTGCAGGTCTGTAGCCAATCGAGGGCCGAGGCGGCGTCGGACAGCTCCCCGTGGCCGCTGTCATAGGCTCCTTCACTGCGGCCGACGCCGCGAAAGTTGAACCGCAACACCGAAAAGCCGCGCCGCGCAAAGACTTGGAAGACGTTGTAAACGACCTTGTTGTTCATCGTTCCGCCGTGCTGAGGATGCGGGTGGAGAACGACGGCGATCGGGCTTTGCGGGGCCGGCCCCGCCTGATATCGGCCTTCCAGGCGGCCCTCGGGACCGTTGATGATGACTTCAGGCATGGCGACTCATTGTTGTCCGGCGCCCGGTGCGCCGGCTCGGGGCCTCAATAACCAATCAGTTCTGTCGGAAGATAAAGGCCAAGCAGACCTTGATTTCCGGTCAATACTTGACTGATCAGGTCGGATACCATATGTGTTCGAGTGTTAGTTTGCCCCGTCGCGCGAGGGGGCGCCACGAGTCATATGACACGTAGGGTAGCATGTTCAAGGAGCTTGGCGAGAACATCGACGCGGTGATGGAGCGCGATCCGGCGGCGCGGTCGCGGGCCGAGGTGGTGTTCAGCTACCCCGGCTTTCATGCCCTCGCCCTCTACAGCCTCGCGCACAGCGCATGGGAGAGCCGGTTATTCTTTCTCGGTCGCTTCCTTTCGCATCTGGGGCGGTTTCTTACCGGAATCGAAATTCATCCCGGAGCGAGGATTGGCCGCAAATTGTTCATCGATCACGGGATGGGTGTTGTCATAGGCGAAACTTCGGAAATCGGCGACAACGTCACGCTCTATCAGGGCGTAACCCTGGGCGGAACCTCGCTCGAGCCGGGCAAGCGCCATCCCACCCTCGGGGACGACGTGATTGTCGGTGCTGGCGCGAAGGTGCTGGGACCGGTCACCATCGGAAGGGGGGCCCGGGTCGGATCGAACGCCGTGGTCCTCAAGGATGTCGCGGCCTGCGCGTCCGTCGTCGGCATCCCCGCCAAGGTGGTGGCGCCGAGGCGCCCGGACGATGCCGAGGAACGCCTCGCTTTTGCCGCCTACGGATTGTCGAGCGAAGGCATCCCCGATCCGGTGGCGCGGGTGGTCGATGGCCTGCTCGACCACGTCCAGACGCTGTCGGCACGGGTCAGCGAATTGGAAGGCCAATTGGCGAACAGCGAATGGCCCGGCTCGCCGCCCGAAGCGGACGAATCGGCGGCAAAAGACAAGGCCGTGGAGGGCGAGACGTGAGCGTGCGGTCGCAAGAGCTCGCGGCTTCGACACCTAGCGCGGTGCATGAAGGAGATGTGGCGTGAAACTCGGCACGAAAGGGCGGTATGCGGTCATGGCCATGACCGATCTGGTCCTGAACAGCGCCGGAAAGCCGGTTGCGTTGGCTGATATCGCGGATCGACAGGATATTTCGGTCTCCTACCTCGAGCAGCTTTTCGCCAAACTGCGCCGGCGCGGCATGGTCAAGAGCGTGCGCGGACCCGGCGGTGGCTACGTCCTGAGTCGCCCACCCCAGGAAATGCGCGTGTCCGACATCGTCGTGGCGGTCGACGAATCCCTGAAACAGACGCGCTGTGAGCTCGATTCGCCGCTCGGTTGCGCCGGCGCTTCGGGACGCTGCCTGACCCACGACCTATGGGCCGAGCTCGGCAACCAGATCTACCTGTTCCTGAGCTCCGTGTCGCTCGACGACGTCGTTCGCGGGCGCGTCCTCGGGGCGAGCGGCGCTCTTCATCAAGAGCGCCTGGGCTTGGGCCCCATCGCCTCGACGAGCGCGCAACCCCTCGCGAGCGGAGCGAGCGTTGGCTGAGACGGTGGCATATCTCGACTACAACGCGACGGCGCCCGCGCGGCCCGAGGTGATCGCCGCGATGGGATCGCTACTTGCCCTGGGCGGCAACGCGTCCTCGGTGCACCAGCTCGGGCGCGCCGCGAGGCGCGAGGTCGAGCGGGCGCGTGGCTTAGTCGCGGCGCTCGTGGGCGCCCGCTCCGAAGACATGGTATTCACCAGCGGTGGCACCGAGGCCAACAATCTAGCGCTCAAGGGCGTGGGCCGGCGCCGCCTGTTCGTCTCGGCCGTCGAACACGGTTCGGTCCTAGCTACCGCATTGGTCACCGATGGCGATGCCGTCGTGCTCCCGGTGGACGGCGACGGCGCGGTCGTTCTGGGGCGCCTCGAGGAGGCCCTAGCGGCCGATCCCGGCCCCAAACTCGTTTCGGTCATGCTGGCCAACAACGAAACCGGCGTTGTTCAACCGGTGGCGCGCATCGCCGAGATGGCGCACGCCCACGGCGCGCTCGTTCACACCGACGCGGTGCAGGCCGCAGGCAAGATCCCCGTCGACATGGCCGAGCTCGGGGTCGATCTCATGAGCCTGTCGGCACACAAGCTCGGCGGGCCGCAGGGGGTTGGCGCACTGGTGGTGGCCGAGGGCGTGCCGCTGGCGGCGCAGCTCGTTGGTGGCGGGCAGGAGCGCGGGCGCCGCGCAGGCACCGAAAACGTGGCCGGGATCGTGGGCTTCGGCGTGGCCGCCGAGTTGGCGCTGCGCGAGCTGAGCGATGGTCGGCCGTTCGCCGCGATGCGCGATTCGCTGGAGCGGCGCTTGCGCGATATCGCCCCCGCGATGACCTGTTTCGGAGGCGGCGTTGCCCGCCTCCCCAACACCACCTGTTGCACGATGCCAGGCGTGAGCAGCGAAACCCAGGTCATGGCGCTCGATCTCGACGGGATCGCCGTCAGCGCCGGTGCCGCGTGCTCGTCGGGCAAGGTCGCGCGCTCGCACGTCCTCGAGGCGATGGGCGTTGCCGATGAGGAGGCTGAGTGCGCCATCCGGGTGAGCCTGGGCTGGCGCACCGAGTCCGGCGACATCGACCGGCTCGTCGATGGCTGGAGCAGATTGTATCGCCGTGTACACCAGGAGGCGCGAGCCATGGTGGTGGAGCCGGCCGCATGACGGGGGCCAAGGACATGGTCGAGACAACGATGAACGCCAACATCCGTTTGCCGATCTACCTCGACTACCAGGCGACGACGCCGCTCGACCCGCGCGTGCTCGAGGCCATGATGCCGTACTATACCGACAAGTTCGGCAACGCCCACTCGCGCAGCCATGCCTTCGGCTGGGAGGCGGAGGAGGGCGTCGAGACGGCGCGCGCCCAGGTCGCCAGCATCATCGGCGCGGACCCGCGGGAGATCATCTTCACCTCGGGCGCCACCGAGTCGAACAACCTCGCGCTGAAGGGCGTTGCGCGCTTTTACAAGGAGCGCAAGGACCACATCGTGACCGTCGTGACCGAGCACAAGTGCGTCCTCGACACCTGCCGCCATCTCGAGGAGGAGGGGTTTGCGGTCACGTATGTGCCGGTCGGCGACAACGGTCTCGTCGACCTCGACGTGTTGCGCGACGCGCTGACCGAGAGGACGGTTCTGGTCTCGGTGATGGGCGTGAATAACGAAATCGGCGTTATTCAGCCGCTCGCCGAAATCGGTGCCCTATGCCGCGAAAACGGGGTGTTCTTCCATAGCGACGCGGCGCAGGCCGTGGGCAAGATGCCGATCGACGTCAACGCGATGAAGATCGACCTGTTGAGCATCTCGGGCCACAAGATCTACGGCCCCATGGGCATCGGCGCCCTGTACGTCCGTCGCAAGCCTCGCGTGCGGCTCAAGGCGATGATCGACGGCGGCGGCCAGGAGCGCGGCATGCGCTCGGGCACACTGCCGACACCGCTCTGCGCCGGGCTGGGCCAGGCGTGCGCCATCGCCGAGCAGGAAATGGGCAGCGACAACGAACACATCCGGCGCCTGCGCGACAGGCTGTTGGACGGCATTCGCAAGGAGATTCCCGACGTCTACCTCAACGGCGACGCCGAAGAGCGTATTCCGGGCAACATCAATCTGAGCTTCGCCTACGTCGAGGGCGAATCGCTGTTGATGGCGATCAAGGACCTCGCCGTGTCGTCGGGCTCGGCCTGCACCTCGGCCTCGCTCGAGCCCTCCTACGTGCTGCGCGCGCTTGGCGTCGACGTCGAGCTGGCGCATACCTCCATCCGCTTCGGCATCGGTCGCTTCACCACCGAGGCGGAGATCGACTACGCCATCCAGTCCGTGCGCGAACACGTCGGCCGCTTGCGCGAGATGAGCCCGCTATGGGAGATGGTTCAGGAAGGCATCGACATCAAATCGATCGAATGGTCCGATCATTAGCAGAGCAACAATTGGCACCCGAAGGATAACCACCCATGGCCTACAACGAAAAAGTCATCGACCACTACGAGAACCCCCGCAACGTCGGCTCCATGGACAAGGACGCGGGCGACGTGGGTACCGGTCTCGTCGGTGCGCCCGCCTGTGGCGACGTCATGAAGATGCAGATCAAGGTCGGCGCCAACGGCATCATCGAGGACGCCAAGTTCAAGACCTTCGGCTGCGGTTCCGCGATTGCCTCCTCGAGCCTCGCCACCGAATGGATCAAGGGCAAGACGATCGACGAGGCGGCAACGATCAAGAATACCCACATCGCCCAGCATCTGGCGCTGCCGCCCGTGAAGATTCACTGCTCGGTACTGGCCGAGGACGCGATCAAGGCGGCGATCGCCGACTACCGTACCAAGAGCGGCTCGGAATAGGCGGGCCCGCCGGAGTTGGAGAAGTGAGACCAGCATGGGGCCGATGATCAGTATCTCGGAAGCGGCGGCGGAGCGGGTCAGACACCTGATGGCCGAGCGCGGCACGCCGGCGCTGGGCGTGCGCATCGGCGTCCGCACCGCAGGCTGCTCGGGGCTCTCTTACACGCTCGAGTACGCCGACGAGAAAGGCGAGTTCGACGAGCTGGTCGAGGACAGGGGCGTTACGATTCTGATCGACCCCAAGGCCGCCATGTTCCTCGCCGGTACGGAAATGGATTTCGTCGAAGAGAAACTGAAGTCGGGCTTCGTCTTCATCAATCCCAACGAAAAAGGCAAGTGCGGCTGCGGCGAGTCCTTCCACGTCTGAGCGCCGCCTTCGCCGAGATGTGGCGGCCGCTATCGCGCCACCGTCCGCCGCATGGGCTCAATCATTCCTGCGCCAGAACGTGAACGACAGGACGACAGCGAGAGCGGAGCGCGCCGATCGGGCGCCGGAGCAGGGGCGGTGCTGGTCCTGCCGCGGGCCCGTGGCCGAGGGTCAAGCCTTCTGCGCCACCTGCCATGCGCTGCAGCCACCATCCGCGGCCGATCACTTCGCGCGCCTCGAAATAGCGCCGGCGTTCGAGATCGATCTCGGAGAGCTCGACCGGGTGTATTTCGGACTTCAGCGCCAGTTCCACCCCGACCGTTTCGCGAACCGCTCGGCGACCGAGCAGCTCTACTCGGCGCAGCACGCGACCAGCCTCAACAGGGCCTACGAGGTGCTGAGAGCACCGCTCGCCCGGGCTGAATACCTGCTCGCGCACAGGGGTATCGCGGTGCGCGACCCGGCGAGCACGATCGATGATCCCAAGCTACTCCACGAAGCGCTGGAGGCGCGCGAGGCGCTCGATCGCGCGGACACGCCGGCCGCGGTAGACCTCATCATCGGCGCCGCCGAAGACGAAGTCGCGCGCTGCCTGGCGCGCCTCGCCGAGGCGTTCACCGAGGATGTCCTCGACCTCGCGTCGGAACTGACGATGCGGCTCAGGTATCTCGACAAGCTCCTCGCCGAGTCCCGGGCGCGGCGTGCGCGCCTGGCCGCCGCCGCGGCGTCTTGAGCGATGGCCCTGCTCGACATCCACGAGCCCGGCCGCACGCCGCATCCCCATGAGGGCGACGCGGCCGCGGTCGGCATCGACCTCGGCACCACCAATTCGCTGGTCGCGCTCTCGGTCGCGGGCAAACCGGAGGTCCTGCGGGACGCCCACGGCGGCGGCCTGGTCGCCTCGATCGTCGCCTATGACGCGGGCGGCGCCGCGATCGTGGGCGCGGCCGCGGGCCGGATGCTGCTCGATGCGCCGGATCGTGTGGTCACCTCGATCAAGCGGCTCATGGGACGCGGGCCCGCGGACCTGAAAAGGCTCGCCGGCACGCTGCCCTACCAGATCGATGCCGCTGGCGGTGACGCGGAAGGCATGGTGCGGCTCGTCGTTGGCGGGCGCTCGCTGACCCCGGTCGAGATCTCGGCCGACATTCTGCGCCAGCTCAAGGCGCGCGCCGAGGCCGCGTTGGAGCACTCCGTCGAGCGCGCCGTCATCACCGTGCCGGCCTATTTCGACGATGCCGCGCGCGCGGCGACCAAGGATGCGGCCAAGCTCGCCGGGCTCGACGTGCTGCGCCTCGTGAACGAGCCAACGGCCGCGGCCCTCGCTTACGGTCTGGATACGGGCGAGGAGGGTGTGTTCGCGGTCTATGACCTCGGGGGCGGCACCTTCGATATTTCGCTGCTGCGCCTGCGCATGGGTGTTTTCCAGGTTCTCGCCACCGGCGGCGATGCGGCGCTCGGTGGCGATGATTTCGATCACGCCATCGCCGAGCGGTTCCTGGCCGAGCGCGCGGCGCAGTTCGGCGACCCGGACATCGCGCCCGCCGATGCCCGATTGGCTCTGGTCCAGGCGCGCGCGGTCAAGGAGGCGTTGAGCGACGCCGAATCGGGCGAATGGGCACTCGGCCAGGGTGACCGCGCGACGGGGCATACCCTCGATGCCGCGACGTTCGAGACCCTGATTGCGCCGCTGGTGGACCGCTCCATCGATATTTGCTCTGGCGTGCTCGAAGATGCTGGCCTCGACAGGAGTGCGATCGATGGCGTGGTGTTGGTCGGTGGCTCGACGCGCGTGCCTCTGGTGCGCCGGCGCGTCGCCGAGTTGTTCGGGCAGCCGCCGCTCGCCGGGATCGATCCCGACGAGGTGGTGGCCCTCGGCGCTGCCCTCCAGGCCGAGGCCCTGACCCGGGGCTCGGACGCGCTACTGCTCGACGTGACGCCGCTGTCGCTCGGCATCGAGACCGTGGGCGGGCTCGTCGAGAAGGTGGTGCCGCGCAACGCGCCCATCCCCACGTCTCGGGCCCAGGAGTTCACGACCTACGAGGACGGCCAGCAGGCGATGATGATTCACGTCGTGCAGGGTGAACGGGAGATGGTCGATCAAAACCGCTCGCTGGCGCGCTTCGAGCTCGATGGCATTCCGCCGTTGACGGCCGGCGCGGCGCGCATCCGGGTCACCTTCGCCGTCGATTCGGACGGCCTGCTCACGGTCGGCGCGCGCGAGCAGACCAGTGGAGTGGAGCAGCGCGTCGAGGTCAAGCCGAGCTACGGGCTCTCGACCGAGGAAATGGCGGCCATGCTGCGTGAGAGCATGGTGCACGCGCGCGACGACATGACACGGCGGCTGCTGGCGGAAGCGCGCGTCGAAGCCGAACGCCTGGTGCTCGCAGTGCGGGCCGCGCTGGCCGCGGACGGCGCATTGCTGACGCCGGACGAGCGCCGCCCCATCGACGAGGCCGTCGCGGCGGCGGAGGAGGCCATGGGGCGCGAGGACCGGGATGCCGTCCTCGCCGCCACCGAGCGCCTCGACGAAGCGACGCGCGATTTCGCCGAGCGGCGCATGGACAGCGGTGTGCGCGCAGCCCTCGAGGGCGTCGCGGTGGATACGCTCGAGCGGCGCCTCGGCGGCGGAGATCGTTGAGCGCGGGATGCGGGCATGCCGCGAATGATCTTCATCAACGCCGACGGCAGCCGCGCCGAGGTCGAGGCCCCGATCGGCCTGTCGGTGTTGGAGATCGCGCACCGTAACGACATCGACCTCGAAGGTGCGTGCGAGGGTTCGCTCGCGTGTTCGACCTGTCACGTCATCGTCGATAACGACTATTTCGATCGCCTCGGCGAGGCGAGTGAGGACGAGGAGGACATGCTCGACCTCGCGTTCGGCCTCACCCACACCTCTCGGCTCGGCTGCCAGATCATCATCAGCGAGGCGCTCGACGGGCTCACCGTCCGCCTACCGTCCGCCACCCGCAACATGATGGTGGATCGGCGCTAACGCCAACGGAGCACGCCATGGCCCTGATTTGGACCGATATCAACGAGATCGCCATCGAGCTCGAAGAGCGCCACTCCGACGTCGACGTCGTGAACCTACGCTTCACCGATCTCCACAAATGGGTCCTGGAGCTCCCCGAATTCACCGGCCAGCCCAACGACTCCAACGAACAAATCCTCGAGGCCATCCAAACAGCCTGGCTCGAAGAGCGCGATTAGGCATGCCTGAGTATCTGATTGAACACCGGATTGGAACGCTCGCTGAGCTGTACGAACCCTTTGATTACGAGGGGTTTAAGTTCAGACAGTGGCACCACACCGGTGCCGAAGGCCCTACTGGTCAGGCGTGGATTGCCAAAAGATCGGCAAAGGCGGCAGACGTTCAACAAGCGATTAATGAATTTCGAACCGAGCTATTCCCAGTTGTGGATAAGGTGGCTTTTGTGAGCCAGCTGCTTTGCAGCGGCCGAAATGGAGCCCTTCTCGATCCTCAAGGCAGTAGGCAATGACGATCGAGTGTTGTTTTTTCGCTGGGCGCGTCAGGCTCGCGGTGTCCCCCCTTGCCTTTGGCGAGGAAGAGATGAGCTCGCTCGTGGCGCTCGATAAATATCAAAAACGTGATGAAGTCTTCGATCGGATGCGGGAGGCCATAAACTCTACGACTTTTTCTGGCCGTTTTTCTATGTTGGCATCAGCGCTAGAAGCGATCGCCGGCCAGAAGACGTTGCCGAAAGGGAGACTTACAACCGATCGGGATTACATCGCAAACGAAGTCCTACAGGACGAGGAGCTTTGCAGGAGTATTTTTGGGTACGGCGGTGGGATAAGGAATCAACTCTTGCACGGAATTGAGATAAATCTAGACCAACATGGGGGCGTCGACTACGTCACGCGTATCTACGACTCGATAGTGCGCTACTTTAATCAAAAGCACGGGACTCAGATAGAGACGCACGTCAAAGACCCCATGCGAACGCCAGAAGGTAATTATCAGAGGTGGCAAGGATGGCTTCTGCCGAAAGAGGACAAAGTCCCGCTGGACCTCAAGTCCCTGTGCGACTCGTTCTCAAGCAGCCAAGACGGCTGCAGTTCGGCCCTTGCCTATCCGGTTAACGCCCATGACCGCTACATGTAGGGTGCCGCCACTCTCCCGAGTAAAGCTCGGCATAGGTTGGAGCAGAGGTGTCGCCCGCGATGCCGAGCAATGAGCGGAAGGCGTTGTGAGGTGGCCTCGGTTTGTCGGACAGCTTGGCGGCTTGATTAAGGTGTATTCCAGTTGTCGTTCATGCCGCCAGAATCCCTTTGCATCGATCTCCTTGCCGTTGTTGTTGCGCCTGTGGGGATGTGGGCAAGGCGCGTAGCGGCTTGTCCATCATATCCACAGGCGGGGCGCCGCGGTAGGCCTCGGCCGGCGTTTCCCCCCCGAGCGCCGAGTGCGGCCTCTCGGTGTTGTAGAAGTCGATCCACTCGCCGATGACGCGCCGGGCCTCGAAGCCGTCGGCGAGCTCGCGCAGATAGACGGCCTCGTATTTGAGCGAGCGCCACAGCCGCTCAATGAAGATGTTGTCCAGGCACCGGCCCCTGCCGTCCATCGAGATCCGGATGCCGGTCTCCCGCAAGCGCCCGGTGAAGGCGAAGCCGGTGAACTGGCTGCCCTGGTCGGTATTGAAGATCTCCGGCGTGCCATGGCGGGCCAGCGCCTCGTCGAGCGCGTCTGTGCAGAAGCCCGCATCCAGGGTGTTCGACAGACGCCAAGCCAGCACATGCCGGTTGGCCCAGTCCATGATCGCCACCAGGTAAAGAAAGCCGCGCCGCACCGGGATGTAGGTGATGTCGGCGCACCAGACATGGTTCGCCCGCTCGATCGTCAAGCCTCTGAGCAGATAGGGGTAGACCCGGTGCTCGGGATGCGGATCGCTGGTGCGCGGCGCCCGATAGATCGCCTGAAGCCCCATCAGGCGCATCAGACGACCGGCCCGGCGACGACCGACGCGCACGCCCTCGCGGCGTAGATGACGGACCATCTGACGGGCGCCGTAGAACGGATACTTCAGGAACAACTCATCAATGCGCCGCATCAGCGCCAGGGTCTCCGGGCTCTCGCCCTTGGGCGTGTAATAGAGCGAGGAGCGTCCGATCGACAGCAAACGGCATTGACGGCTCAAGCTCAGCGCCGGGTGAGCGCGTATCACCATCGTTCGCCTCTCGGCCCGGCTCATCGACCGGACCCTCGAGACAAAAAATCCCGCTCCACCGTCAACTCGCCGATCTTCGCGTGAAGATCACGGATCTCGCTCTCATGGTCCCGACGGCGGCGCTCGCCCCCGTTCGAAAACACTTCGCCAAGACCATCGATCGCCTGCCGCTTCCATGTGCTCACTTGGTTCGGATGAACCTGGTGCTGCGAGGCGATCTCCTGAAGCGTCCGGTCGCCACGAAGCGCCTCAAGCGCGATCTTCGCCTTCAGCTCCCCGGAAAACCTGCGTCTCTTACTCATCGCGTATCCCTCCTCAGTCGGCGGAATACACCTTAAAAACCTGTCCGATTTTCCGGGGCCACCTCATTGAACGGGTAGAACCGCCTGTTGAAGCGGAAGGTGAACTCGTTGAGGTAGGCTTGTAGGTGCTGGTGGCTAACGCCGTGGTGGATACCGATCAGCCACGTCTTCAGGTTGGCGAAAACCAGATGGATGATCGGCAGGTATTGCTCGGCAACCTCTGGATCACCACACTCGGCAACAGCGAAGTGCTCATAGCCGCGCTTCCCGAGGCCAGCATAGCCGCTCCAATCGTCAGTAACGATCAGCGATCGCGGCGCGACGGTGCTCTCGACGAACCCACAGAGCGACTCGGCGCTACGGTCGAGCACGACGGCGAGCCGAACGCGTCCGGCATAGCGTCCGTCTTTCCGGTTGTCGAGCTTGGTGCCCGGCTTTCGATGACGCACCTCGATGGCACAGGAGACGGGAACCTTGTGGTGAACACCACGGCCTTCCCCACGCGTTCGCCCGCCAACCCAGGTTTCGTCCACCTCAACATGGTTCTTGGGCTGTCCACCGATCCTGTCTTGGTTGGGCCGCACCATGCCCGAGCGGAGCTTGTGGAGAATTTGAAAGGCCGTCTCGTAGCGCGAAAGACCAAGTTGCCGCTGAAACTGCACGGCGGACATGCCGGGCGTCTGACTGGCGACCAGATAAGCGGCCCAGAACCAGACGTTCAGCGGAGTGTGGCTACGCTCCATCACTGTTCCCACCGTCAGCCCGGTGTTCTGGCGGCACTTGCGGCAGCGCAGGACGCCAGGGCGGTTTTCAAAGTGGAACGGCTCTCCCGCCGTGCCGCAGTGCGGGCAGGCAAAGCCGTCTCCCCAGCGGGCTTTCTCCAGGTAGGCGGCGCAGGCCGCATCATCGGGGAAAAGTCGCTGGAACTCGGGTAGCGAATGCGGGAATGGGAGATCGGCGCGGTCGAGAACATCCATGGCGCGCTCCCCTATATCCGGTTTGCGCCTATTCTAGCCCTAGTGGGTGTGGGTGTAAACCGGATAGGCAAGCATGCAAGAAGAGAAGGGTAGCCGCCCTTCGCCGCCCTAAGGTGGTTGGGCAATCTGCGATTGACTATCAGTTGCAGATACGGTAGGGGAGTGCGCGCTTGCGAATAATGCGCATTCTCAGGTCTTTGACGGACCCAGAAAGCTGGAATTGCGGTCGGCCCAGTGGAGATCGAGGGCGGCCCGGCGGGGGAGGAAGAGGTGTCATGTTAACGAAAGGAGCTATGCGCCTGTCATTGGCCGCGATGGTGGTGATGTCAGCGTCGGATTTTGGACTTGGTACAGCGAGTTCGGCGCTGGCCGCCGAGCTCAACATCTATTCCTACCGCCAGGCGTTTCTCACCGAGCCGTTTATCGCCAAGTTCGAGGACGAGACGGGAACGGACATCAGGATCGTCTACATCAGCAAGGGCATTCTCGAACGGCTCAAGGCCGAAGGCGACAACAGTCCCGCCGATCTCGTCATGACGGTCGATATTGCGCGCCTGTCCGCGCTTGCCGAGGCCGGCCTCCTGCGGCCGGTCACATCGGGTGCGCTATCCGCCAATATCCCGCCCCAATACCGCGGCCCCGACGGCCTGTGGTACGGCCTCACGACGCGCGCGCGGGTGATCTATTACGCCAAGGACCGGGTCGCGCCGGGTGAGATTTCGAGCTACGAGGACTTGGCCCTGCCGCAGTGGAAGGGCCGCGTGTGCACGCGTTCGGGCTACCACGACTACCAGCTCGGCCTGCTCGCATCGATCATCGCCCACGAGGGCGAGGAGTCCGCGGCGGCGTGGCTCGCCGGGGTGAAGGCCAATCTCGCGCGCAAGCCGCAGGGCAACGATCGGGCGCAGGTCAAGGCGATCAAGGAGGGCGTCTGCGATGTTGCGCTCGGCAACACCTACTACATGGGCCAGATGCGCCGCGATCCGAAACAGAAGGCGTGGGCCGAAGCCGTCGCCATCCTCTTTCCCAACCAGAACGATCGCGGCACCCACGTCAACATCAGTGGTGTCGGCATGACGAAAAGCGCCAAGAGTCCGGAGATCGCGCTGCGGTTCATGGAGTTTCTCAGCTCTGAGGCGGCGCAGCGCCTCTATGCGCGCCAGAATCTTGAGTATCCGGTCAAGCCCGGCGTGGCGTGGGATCCGGAGGTCGAGTCGTGGGGCCGTTTCAAGGCCGACACCGTAAACCTCGGGTCGATCGCCGATTTCAGGCCGGCGGCGGTGCGCATCGTCGACGAAGTCGGCTACGACAACTAGCGCCGCCTGTCTGCCATGTCGGTAATGGCCCGCGGGCTGTCGGGGCGCGGGGCCCCATTGGCGCGCTGGCGTCCCGATGGCTGGGTTATCGGAACCCTGCTGGTCGCCGGGGTGATCGCGGTGCCGTTGATCACCGTGATCGTCGTTGCGCTGCGCCCCGCGGACAACATCTGGCCGCACCTGGCGGCGACGGTCCTCCCGACCTATGCGCTCAACACCTTCGTGCTCATGGCCGGTGTAGCGGTTGGCGTGCTGGCGGTCGGCATCGGCACGGCGTGGCTCGTGACCATGTGCCGCTTTCCCTATCGCCGCACGCTCGAGTGGGCACTGATTCTACCGATCGCCATGCCGGCGTACGTCATCGCCTACGTCTACACCGATCTTCTCGAGTTCTCCGGCCCGGTCCAGGGACTGTTGCGCGACCTCTTCGGGTGGAGCAGCGCGCGCGACTACTGGTTTCCCGACATTCGCACGATGGGTGGCGCCATCGCCATGTTCACGCTGGTGTTCTACCCCTATGTCTACGTGCTCGCCCGAAGCGCGTTCGTCGAGCAGTCAATCGCCGTCCTCGAGGTGAGCCGTACGCTGGGCCGCGGGCCTTGGCGCACCTTCTGGTCCGTGGCGCTGCCACTGGCGCGGCCCTCCATCGCGGTCGGCCTCGCCCTGGCGCTGATGGAAACCCTCAACGACTTCGGAACCGTCGACTACTTCGCCGTCTCGACGTTCACGCGGGGCATCTTCAACGTCTGGTTCGGCATGAACAATGTCTCGGGGGCGGCACAGATCGCCTCGCTGTTGCTGCTCGTCGTCCTCGTCCTCATCGTGTTGGAGCGGGCCTCGCGCGGACGCCAGCGGTATCGCCACACCTTTGCCGTCTACCGCGAGCTGCCCGAGTACGAACTAACGCGCCCGCGCGCCGCAGTCGCGCTCGCCGCCTGCCTGTTGCCCGTGCTGCTCGGTTTCATCGCGCCCGGTGCGGTTCTCGCCGGCTACGCCGTCGGCTATGCGAGCGAGTCCTTCGACGCCGCCTATGCCGGCTATGTTTTCAACAGCTTGGCGCTGGCCGCGGCGGCGTCGGTGCTCGCGGTGATCGCATCGGTGTTTCTCGCCTACGCCATCAGGCTCGGCGGCGGCCCCGTGACGCGCGCGCTAACCCGCTTCGCGAGCGTCGGCTATGCGGTTCCGGGCGCGGTCCTGGCCATAGGCATCCTCATTCCTTTCGGCTGGCTCGACAACACCGTGGACGGCCTCATGCGCACCTCTTTCGGGATATCGACGGGGCTCCTGCTAAGCGGTACGGTGATCGCCGCGACCTATGCCTACGTCGTCCGCTTCCTCGCCGTCTCGTTCGGCAGCATTGAGGCTAGCTTCGCCAAGGTCTCGCTGTCGATGGATCACGCGGCGCGCACCCTCGGTGCCACCCGGGGCAAGATGCTGCGTCGCGTCCATCTGCCGCTGGTCCGCGGCAGCGCTTTGGCGGCGGCGCTGCTCGTCTTCGTCGACGTCATGAAAGAGTTGCCGATGACGCTTATTCTCCGGCCCTTCGATTTTGATACCCTCGCGACCCACGTGTACCAGTTCGCCGGCGACGAGCAGCTCGAGCGCTCTGCGCTGGCTGCCCTGACGATCGTGGCCGCGGGTATTGTGCCGGTGATCCTCCTCAGCCGAGCTATCAGCCGCTCGCGGCCGGGCGCGGTCGCTCCACTGCGAGCTCGCTAATACCGTCATGGCCCCGCTTCCCGATCCTCCGGAGCGCTCGCCCGGGTCTTCTTCGTCGCCCGGCATCAGGCTGGAGTCGATCAGCCACGCGTACGCCGGGGTCCGCGTCGTCGATGCCGTAAGCTTCGCCGTCGAACGGGGCGAGATCCTGTGTCTAGTCGGCCCTTCCGGCAGCGGCAAGAGCACCACGCTACGCGTCGCGGCCGGCCTGGAGCCACTGCAGGATGGTCGGGTCCTGATCGACGAGCGCGTGGTCGCGACGCCTGGGCAGGCGGTGCCGCCGGAGCGAAGGGGCGTGGGCTTCATGTTCCAGGAGTATGCGCTGTTCCCGCATCTCTCCGTTATCGACAATGTTTGCTTCGGGGTGAGTGGGGCTGGCGCTGAGGAGCGCCGCGCCACCGCGCGCGCGACATTGGCGCAGGTGAGGATGGCCGATTTCGCCGAGGCCTACCCGCACACGCTCTCCGGAGGACAGCAGCAGCGAGTCGCCCTGGCCCGCGCGCTAGCCCCCAAGCCCGGCGTCATGCTCATGGACGAGCCATTCTCCAACCTCGATTTTCGGCTGCGGAAAGAGGTCTGGGAGGACACGCTTGGCGTGCTCCGCCGCGCTGGCACCCCCACCGTCCTGGTCACGCACGATCCCCACGAGGCCATGCGGATGGGGGACCGCATAGCCGTCATGCATGAGGGTCGTATCCTGCAGACCGCCACCGCTAGCGACATCTACAACCATCCGGCGACGGCCTACGTCGCGACGTTCTTCGGTGAGCTGACGGCGCTGCCGGGGGTGGTCCAAGACGGGCACGTCGAGACCCCGTTCGCCCGGCTGCCTGCGAGCGGCGTTGCCGATGGCAGCGCGGTCGATGTCCTGATCCGCTCCGAGGCGCTGCACCTCAATCTCAGCACCGGTGCCCACGCGGCGTGCCCCAATGCTTCGCGCGATGTCGATGCGACCGTCGTCGCCGCGCGCCATATGGGGCCCTACAGTATCGTGCAGCTGTTTGTCGCGCCGCGCGAGGATGCCATCCTCGTCGCCCGGGTTCCGGGAAAGGTCCTACCCGCCCCGGGCGCCATCCTGCGCGCGCACCTCGACTGCTCGCTCGCCTTTGTCTTTCCGGCCCGCGCGCTAGGCTCGCGCTAGCTCGTGCGCCGCGGCGCGTTGCGCCTACCCCTGATTTCTGCCATCATCGGGCGCCCGCAAGTGGGGTTAGAGTTTGCAGGGGATTCAGCCGATGGCGCCGAGTTTTTGGCAAATCATCATCGTCGTCGTTCTCATCCTGGTTCTGTTTGGCGGCCTTGGCAAGAGGGGCAAGATCTCGGGAATGATGAGCGAGCTTGCCCAGGGCATCAAGGGCTTCAAGAAGGGCATGTCCGAGGACGACAAGCAGGTCGAGGGCGCAGCGAGCCAGTCCGTGGATGACGAAAAGGCCGCGACGGGGGCTGCGGCGCCCGACGAGAGCACCGGCAAGAACACCGCGTCTTAAGGGTAGTCGGCGGTAGGGCCGGGTGTGGCCGCCCCTTTCGGGACCGCACGCTAAGAATATTCCTTGCCTATCCGGTTTACACCCACACCCACTAGGGCTAGAATAGGCGCAAACCGGATATAGGGGAGCGCGCCATGGATGTTCTCGACCGCGCCGATCTCCCATTCCCGCATTCGCTACCCGAGTTCCAGCGACTTTTCCCCGATGATGCGGCCTGCGCCGCCTACCTGGAGAAAGCCCGCTGGGGAGACGGCTTTGCCTGCCCGCACTGCGGCACGGCGGGAGAGCCGTTCCACTTTGAAAACCGCCCTGGCGTCCTGCGCTGCCGCAAGTGCCGCCAGAACACCGGGCTGACGGTGGGAACAGTGATGGAGCGTAGCCACACTCCGCTGAACGTCTGGTTCTGGGCCGCTTATCTGGTCGCCAGTCAGACGCCCGGCATGTCCGCCGTGCAGTTTCAGCGGCAACTTGGTCTTTCGCGCTACGAGACGGCCTTTCAAATTCTCCACAAGCTCCGCTCGGGCATGGTGCGGCCCAACCAAGACAGGATCGGTGGACAGCCCAAGAACCATGTTGAGGTGGACGAAACCTGGGTTGGCGGGCGAACGCGTAAGGAAGGCCGTGGCGTTCACCACAAGGTTCCCGTCTCCTGTGCCATCGAGGTGCGTCATCGAAAGCCGGGCACCAAGCTCGACAACCGGAAAGACGGACGCTATGCCGGACGCGTTCGGCTCGCCGTCGTGCTCGACCGTAGCGCCGAGTCGCTCTGTGGGTTCGTCGAGAGCACCGTCGCGCCGGGATCGCTGATCGTTACTGACGATTGGAGCGGCTACGCTGGCCTCGGTAAGCGCGGCTATGAGCACTTCGCTGTTGCCGAGTGTGGTGATCCAGAGGTTGCCGAGCAATACCTGCCGATCATCCATCTGGTTTTCGCCAACCTGAAGACGTGGCTGATCGGTATCCACCACGGCGTTAGCCACCAGCACCTACAAGCCTACCTCAACGAGTTCACCTTCCGCTTCAACAGGCGGTTCTACCCGTTCAACGCCTTCCGCTCATTGCTCGGCATCGCGGGCGACACCTCTGCTCCAACTTATGCCGAGCTTTACTCGGGAGAGTGGCGGCACCCTACATGTAGCGGTCATGGGCGTTAACCGGATAGGCAAGGAATAATCATGCTCGACATCGGCTGGACCGAGATGATGATGATCGCGGTGGTCGTGATCATCGTTGTCGGCCCGAAGGATCTCCCGCAGGTCCTACGCACCTTCGGGCGCTGGGTCGCCAAGATGCGCGGGATGGCGCAGGAATTTCATAGAAGCCTCGACGACCTCGCGCGCGAAGCGGATCTCGAGGACCTCAAGAAGACCGCGGAAGCCGCCGCACGGATCGACGTCCCGGGCACCATCGAAAACGTGATGGATCCTTCCGGTACGACGAGCGGCGCTTTCGACGCAACCGATGAGCTAGACGCGGGCGCGGGTGGCGGTGAGCCGCGGGAGGACCCGGCCGAGAGCGCGCGCAAGGTCGGGACCTGAGCCGTGGCGGAAGGCAAGCCGGAAGAAACCGCCGCCGACGACGCGAGGATGCCGCTGCTCGACCACCTCATCGAGCTGCGCGGGCGGCTCATCTACTCCGCCGCAGCACTCTTCGTCGGCTTCATCCTGGCCTATCTGGTCGCGGAAGAGATTTACGCATTCCTGGTGCAGCCGCTGGCCGATCTCTATGAGGGCGAGACCGGGCGACGCATGATCTACACGGGCCTGCACGAGGCCTTCTTCACCTATCTCAAGGTCGCGTTCTTCGCTGCCGCCTTCCTGTCCTTTCCGGTCGTCGCCGGCCAGATCTGGATGTTCGTGGCGCCCGGGCTGTACAAGAACGAGAGGAGGGCGTTCCTGCCCTATCTCGTCGCCACGCCGGTGCTGTTCGTGACCGGCGCGGCGCTCGTCTACTACGTCATTTTTCCGCTCGCCTGGTCTTTCTTTCTCAGTTTCGAGACCCTGGGCGGGGAGGGTGCTCTGGCAATTCAGCTCGAGCCCAAGGTCAACGAGTACCTGTCGCTCGTCATGAAGCTCATTTTCGCCTTCGGCCTGAGCTTCCAGCTCCCCGTCGTGCTCACCCTGATGGGGCGCGCCGGCCTCGTCACCTCGCGAACGCTGGCGAGCAAGCGCAAGTATGCGATCGTGCTCACCTTTATCGCGGCGGCAATCCTGACGCCGCCCGACGTGATCAGCCAGATCGGCCTCGGCGTGCCGATCCTGCTGCTCTATGAAATCTCCATCCTGTGCGTGCGCGTGGTCGAGAAGAGGCAGGCACGGGCGGCCTCGACATAGGCGGCGCGGTGGACGCTGCCGGGATAGCCGCGTATATAGGGCTCGCCCGGGCGCCGGGGTCCGGATCGCCACAACACCTTCTCTGATAGATGCTCGACGTCAAGACGGTCCGCGACCACCCGGAGGCGTTTGACGCAGGACTCGCCAAGCGCGGCCTCGAGCCGTACGCCGCCGCAATCCTCGATATCGACACGCGCTTGCGGGCCTGCCAGACTGAATTGCAGGACATGCAGGCGCGCCGCAACCAGGCGTCGAAGGACATCGGCGCGGCCAAGAGCCGGGGCGCCGATACGGGGCCCGCAGTGGCCGACGTCGCCGAGCTGAAAGGCCGGATTCAGGAGGGCGAGGAGCGCGCCCGCACCCTGTCGGCCGAGCTCGATACGCTGCTCTCGGGCCTTCCTAACCTGCCGGCGGACGACGTGCCGGTCGGCGCCGATGAGAGCGCTAACGAGGAGCTGCGCCGGGTCGGCGAGCCGCCAGCCTTTGAATTCGCGCCCAAGGAGCACTTCGAGATCGGCGAAGCGCTCGGCATGATGGACTTCGAGGCCGCGGCGCGCGTGGCGGGCGCGCGCTTCGTCGTGCTCAAGGGGGCTCTGGCGCGCATCGAGCGCGCCCTCGGCGCCTTCATGCTCGACTTGCAAACGACCGAGTTCGGGTACCGCGAAGTGTCGCCGCCGATTCTGGTGCGCGACGACGCACTGTTCGGCACCGGCCAGCTGCCGAAGTTCGAGGCCGACCTTTTTGTGACCCTCGATCGGCACTGGCTGATCCCCACCGCCGAGGTCCCGCTCACCAACCTCGTGCGCGAGCAAATCCTCGATGGCGCCACGCTGCCGCTGCGCTTCACCGCGTTGACCCCGTGTTTTCGCGCCGAGGCGGGCGCGGCCGGCAAGGACACGCGCGGTATGATCCGGCAGCACCAGTTCAACAAGGTCGAGCTCGTCAGCATCACGCGGCCTGCGGACTCGGAGGCCGAGCACGAGCGCATGACGGAGGCGGCGGAGGAGGTGCTCAAGCGCCTCGAGCTGCCCTACCGCGCCGTCGTGCTCAGTACCGGCGACATGGGCTTTGCCGCGCGCAAGACCTACGACATCGAGGTCTGGCTGCCGGGGCAGGGGACGTACCGCGAGATTTCGAGCTGCTCGAACTGCGGCGACTTCCAGGCCCGGCGCATGAACGCCCGCTATCGCACCGCCGGCGAAAAGCGCACGATCTTCGTCCACACCCTCAATGGCTCGGCTCTTGCGGTAGGGCGCACGCTCATCGCGGTGCTGGAGAACTACCAGAATGCCGATGGCACGGTTTGCGTTCCCGCGGCACTGCGTCCCTACATGGATGGCCTCGAATTAATCGCTCCCGATGGCTAGGCGCGGAACCGACTTTTCCGACCTACGGATTTTGCTATCGAACGATGACGGCATCCGCTCGCCTGGGCTGCGCGCGCTGGAAAGGATCGCGCGCACGCTGAGCGACGACGTTTGGGTGGTGGCGCCCGAGACCGAACAGAGCGCCGTGTCGCACTCGCTGACGCTACGCGAACCGCTGCGCTTGCGCCAGCTCTCCAAGCGCCGTTTCGCCGTGCACGGCACGCCGACCGATGCCGTCGTGATGGCCGTCTCCAGTATCCTCAAAGACAAGCGCCCCTCGCTCCTGCTCTCGGGGGTGAACCGGGGCGCCAACCTGGCCGACGATATCACCTACTCCGGCACCATCGCCGCCGCGATGGAGGGCACGCTGCTGGGTGTTCCCTCCATCGCCCTGAGCCAGGTCTTTCGCTATCCCCATCCGGTCAAATGGGCGACAGCCGCGCATCATGGGCCCGCTCTGATCCGCAAGCTCCTGGAGGCCGGCTGGACGCACCACGTGCTCCTCAACGTCAACTTCCCCAACCTGATCGCGGCCAG
The DNA here is from genome assembly GCA_965261735.1 of Alphaproteobacteria bacterium. Classification (GTDB taxonomy): domain Bacteria; phylum Pseudomonadota; class Alphaproteobacteria; order SHVV01; family SHVV01. The sequence continues at coordinate 102,965 of OZ253470.1, read as the reverse complement.
CGTCACCGGTGTCGAGATCACCCGGCAGGGGCGGCGCGACGTCTCGGACCTGGTCGTGGACGAGCGTCTCGACACCCGCCGGGTCCCGTATTACTGGGTCGGCTTTCGCCGCCACTTCGGCGACGGCGATCGCGGCACCGATCTTGCGGCCAACGCCGCCGGCCGCATCTCGGTCACGCCGCTGCAGCTCGACCTCACCCATCGTGCCACGCGCCGGAAGCTGAAGGATGCGCTTGCGTGACCGACGACGCCCGGATCATACGGCTGATCATGGAGCTCCGTCAGGAGGGCATCAGCGATACCCGCGTGCTTTCGGCCCTCGAGCGCGTGCCGCGCGAGCTGTTCGTCCCGCCGAGCTTCGCCGAGCGCGCCTACGACAACACGGCGTTGCCGATCAGCCACGGCCAGACCGTGAGCCAGCCCTTCGTCGTAGCGTTCATGTCCGAGGCCCTGAGGGTGGGCGAGCGGGCGCGCGTGCTCGAGGTCGGCACCGGCTCGGGCTATCAGGCGGCCGTGCTGGCCAGGTTGTGCCGTCGGCTCTACACGATCGAGCGCTACCGCTCGCTCCTCAAGGACGCCGAGGGCCGCTTCGCCGAGCTCGGCATCAGCAATATCACGACGCGCCACGGCGACGGCGCCAAGGGCTGGCCAGAGCAGGCGCCCTTCGACCGCATCATCGCCACCGCGGCGGCGGCCGAAATCCCGCCCGCGCTCGTCGACCAGCTCACTCCCGACGGCATCATGGTGCTGCCGGTCGGAGAGAGCGGCTGGAGCCAGCAGCTCGTGCGCGTCACGCGCCGCGATGACGGCTATGAGTGCGAGGAACTGCTGCCCGTTCGCTTCGTTCCCCTGGTCGAAGGTGTGGTGCGGGACTAGCGGGCCCGGCGGCCGGCTCGCGGTCGCTTCGGCCATCGTCGCCGTAGCGATGCTCGCGGGCTGCGCGCGTAGCGCGCCCGCTCCCGTGGTGCTCAAGGGCCTGGCTCCGCCTCCCAAATCTGCATCTACAGCGGAGGAGGTGGGCATCGTCGTGGCCCGCGGCGATACGCTCTACAGTGTTGCCGGGCGCGCCAACACCTCGGTACGCGGGCTGATCAAGGCCAACGGCCTGACGCCGCCTTATGTCCTGGCGGTCGGCCGTACCCTGCGCGTTCCGCGGTCCCGATTCCACACCGTCGCGGCGGGTGACACCGTCTACGCCATTTCGCGACGCTACGGTCTCGACATGTTCAGCCTGGTCCGCGCCAACGGCCTCAAGCCACCGCACACGATCACCATAGGGCAGCGCCTCCGCCTGCCCGGCGTCAGCGCGGCCCGGGTGCCGGCCCCTCGTGCGCCGCCCGGGCCGCCCGCGCCGAGTGCACAAATCGCACGCGCCCCGCCCGCGACCCCTAGCGTGCCCCGCGCCGCAGCCGAATTCTCGTGGCCGGTCGATGGTCGCATCCTGTCGGAGTTCGGGCCCAAGCCCGGTGGACTGCACAATGACGGCATCAATATCGCGGTAGCGCGGGGGATGCCGGTCCGGGTCGCTCGCACGGGCGTCGTGGTTTACGCGGGCAACGAGTTGCGCGGCTTTGGCCACCTCTTGCTGGTGCGCCACGACGGCGGCTGGATGACCGCCTACGCGCACAACGACAGGCTACTGGTCGCGCGCGGCCAGAGGGTGCGCCAAGGAGAGGCCATCGCCCACGCCGGCGCCAGCGGCAGCGTGGGCGCGCCGCAGCTCCATTTCGAGATACGCAAAGGGACCGAAGTGGTCGATCCGCTCTCGTACCTGCCGCGGCGTACCTCGCGCCTCAGCCCGCGTCCATGGCTACACCCAGGCGGCCGGCCAAGTCCTGGATGAACTGCCAGCCGACGCGGCCGGAGCGCGCGCCACGGGTCTGCGACCACTCGATCGCCTGGGCGCGCAGGGCGTCGGGCGCGATCTCGAGGCCAAGATGCGCCGCGTAGGAAGCGACGATCGCCAAATAGTCATCCTGGCTGCACGCGTGAAAGCCGAGCCACAGCCCGAACCGGTCCGATAGCGAGACCTTCTCGTCGACCGACTCGGACGGGTTAATGGCCGTCGAGCGCTCGTTCTCGATCATGTCGCGGGGCATGAGATGGCGACGGTTCGACGTGGCGTAGAAGATGGTGTTGGCGGGGCGCCCCTCGATACCGCCTTCGAGCACCGCCTTGAGGGACTTGTAGCTCGTATCCTGCCCACCGAACGAGAGGTCGTCGCAGAACAACAGACATTGTCGCTCGCTCGTCCGCAGCAGCTTGAGCAGGCGCGGGAGCGAATCCACGTCCTCGCGGTGAATCTCGATCAGGGCCAGGGGCGCCGAGGCTCGCTCGTTGACGGCGCCGTGCACGGCCTTGACCAGAGAGCTCTTGCCCATGCCCCGCGCGCCCCACAGAAGCGCGTTGTTGGCTGGCAGCCCAGCGGCAAAGCGGCGCGTATTCGTGAGCAGGATGTCGCGCACATGGTCGATGCCGATGAGAAGATCGAGCGCGACGTGGCTGACCTGTTCGACCGCCTCGAACCCGCTCGATTCGGCATCCCATACGAACGCCTCGCCGGCCAGCGTGGCCTGCGGCGAGGGCGGCGGCGTTCTGAGTTGCTCCAGCGCCCTGGCGATGCGCTCCAGCACAGGCTGCAAGTCGGATTGTGACACGGTCAAACGGCTTAAAACGCCTGGTTGACGGCCCGAGCGGGGCGCGCCGGCGGACCCTAGCACAAAGCGGGTGCCGGTCAACCGGTGCGAGGCGCAGGCGGCGCGCAAGGCCGGCGCTACTTGTTTGCAATCGAAAGGGCTGCCGCTATAGTCCGGCGAATTCCGGCACTGGAGCGCGAGGAGCGACCGATGTTTATTTCCCCGGCCTTTGCCCAGGCCGCCGGCGGTGCCGGGTTTGATTTCGTCCAGATCCTGCCGTTGGTTCTTATCGTGGTGGTGTTCTACTTCCTGCTGTTTCGACCGCAGCAGCAGAAGCGCAAGGCCCACGAGTCGATGATCTCGAGCCTTCACCGCGGCGACAAGGTGGTTACCGGCGGTGGTCTCATGGGGCGCGTGACCAAGGTACTGGATGGCGGGCGCGTGATGGTCGAAATCGCCGAGAACGTCCGCGTCCAGGTCGCCAGCGCGACCATCGCCAGCGTCGTCGCCAAGCCCGAACCCGTCAGCGATCCGGAGAAGAAGGATCGTGGTGCGCGGCGCAAGGAAGATGACAAGAAGCGCGACAGCGCCTAGAGCGCGTCGGGCCGGCACTCGATAGGACGCCGCCACAGCGGCCTGACCCGCGGCCATGCTGTATTTCGCCAACTGGAAGATCATTCTCGTCGTCGCTGTGTGCGCCGTGGGGTTGGCCTTCGTCGCTCCTAATTTCCTCGGTTCCCGTCAGGCCGCGAGCTTACCCACGTGGCTGCCCCACAAGCAGATCAGCCTCGGACTCGACCTCCAGGGCGGCTCGCACCTGCTCCTCGAGGTCGACGTCAACGCGTTGATCGGGGAACGGCTCCAGTCGTTCGTCGATTCGACCCGCGCCGAGCTCAGGGGTGCGCGTATCGGATATACCGGCCTCGGCACCAGGGGCCGCGCCGTGACGTTGCGGCTACGCGATCCGGGCGACATCGATCGTGCGCGCGATCTGCTGCGCGCCTTGGCGGCGCCCGTGAGTAGCGGCGTGTTCGGCGTGGGCGGCCGCGATATCGAGGTCGATACGCAGTCCGACGGCGCCATCGCGCTCAACGTCACCGATGAGGCGATCAAGGTCTGGATCGATTCGGCAGTCACCCAATCGATCGAGATCGTGCGCCGGCGCATCGACGAAACCGGTGTGCGCGAGCCAACGATTCAGCGCCAGGGCGCGGACCGAATCCTGGTGCAGCTCCCGGGCATCGACGACCCCGACCGCATCAAACGCCTGCTCGGGCGGACCGCAAAGATGGTGTTCCGCATGGTCGACGCCAACGCCTCGGTGGCCGACGCTCGCGCGGGGCGCCTGTCGCCGGGCTCGGAGCTCCTCGATGATGAATCCGAGATCGATTCCGCCGGGCAGCCGATCCAATACGTCGTGCGCAAGCGCGTCCTGGTCTCGGGCGACCGGCTCGTCGACGCCCAACCGACCTTCGATTCGCGGACCGGCCAACCGGTCGTCTCCTTCCGCTTTGATTCCGTGGGCGCCAAACGCTTCGGCGAAGTCACGCGCAACAACGTCGGTCGACCCTTCGCCATCGTGCTCGACGGGAAAGTCATCAGTGCGCCGGTGATCCGCGAGCCTATCCTGGGTGGCTCGGGCCAGATTAGCGGCCGATTTTCGCCGCAGGAGGCCAACGATCTCTCGGTCCTGCTGCGCGCCGGCGCGCTGCCGGCACCGCTCAAGATCCTCGAGGAGCGCACGGTCGGCCCGGGTTTGGGTGCCGATTCCGTCGCTGCCGGCAAGGTCGCGGGGATTGTCGGTTTTGTCCTCGTCATGGTGTTCATGGTGCTGGCCTACGGGCTATTCGGGCTCGCCGCCGACGTCGCCCTCCTCGTCAACGTGGTGATCATCGGTGGCGCCCTGTCGGTGCTGCAGGCAACGCTGACGCTCCCGGGGATTGCCGGCATCGTGCTCACCATCGGCATGGCGGTGGATGCGAACGTCCTCGTGTTCGAGCGCATCCGCGAGGAAATGCGCACCGGCAAGACGCCGTTCGCAGCCATGGAGGCGGGCTACCGCCAGGCCTTCCGAACCATCATGGACGCGAACATCACAACGTTCATCGCCGCATTCATCCTGTTCTTCATGGGCTCGGGGCCGGTCAAGGGGTTTGGCGTGACGCTCAGCATCGGCATTCTCACCTCGGTGTTCACGGCGGTGCTGCTGACCCGATTGCTGCTCGTGCAATGGTTGCGCCGGACGCGCCCGGCGGTGCTACCGATTTAGGGTGGGGTGATGTTCAAGCTGAGGCTCGTTGCCGAGAAGACCAGCGTGCCCTTCATGCGCTGGCGCTTCGCCGCGCTCGTCACATCGTCCGCCCTCGCCGTCGCCTCCGTCGTCATCTTCCTCGCCGTTGGCCTCAACTACGGGATTGATTTCCGCGGCGGCATCATGATCGAGGCGAGGACCCCACCGTCGGCCGATACGGCCGCCGTGCGGGCTTCGTTGTCGAGCCTCGGCCTCGGAGAGGTGGCGCTGCAGGAGTTCGGCGCACCCAACGACGTGTTGATTCGTATCGAGCGCCAGCCAGGCGATGCGACGGCGCAGCAGAAGGCCATTGACGTCGTCAAGGAGGCGTTGGCGCGCGATATCGGCGCCGGGATCGAGTACCGCCGCGTCGAGTTCGTCGGCCCCCAGGTGAGCCGCGAACTGGTAACGGCGGGGGCGACCGCGCTCGCGCTCGCGTTGATCGCGATGCTCATCTACATCTGGTTTCGCTTCGAGTGGCAATTCGCCCTGGGCTCGGTGGTCGCCCTGATCCACGATGTCCTCCTGACCATCGGCTTGTTCGCGGTGGTGCGGCTCGAGTTCAATCTCTCGATTATCGCCGCCGTCCTCGCCATCATCGGCTACTCGATGAACGATACGGTGGTCGTGTACGACCGCGTGCGCGAAAACCTCCGCAAATACAAGGCCATGCCGCTCGTCGAGCTGCTCGACGTCAGCGTCAACGATACGTTGTCGCGCACGACCATGACATCGACGACCACGCTGCTCGCGCTCGCGGCCCTTTATCTCTTCGGGGGCGAAGTTATCGCCGGCTTCACATTGGCGATGATCTGGGGCGTCATTATCGGCACCTACTCGTCGGTGTTCATCGCGGCCCCCATCCTCACTTACTTCAAGCTGCGCCCGGCCGTTCGGGCCGAGGACACCGAGCCCGGAACACAACCCGCCTAACTGCCGCGGCGCACAAAAAAAGACGGGGGCCCGAAGGCCCCCGCCAGATGTTGCGCAAGCCAGCCTCAGTAGATGTTCTGGGCCGACACCATGGCATACAGCATGGGGATCGACAGCATCGTGTTGGTGCGCGAGCCGAGCATCGCCATCCGTGCCGCCTTGGGCTTCTCCTCCGCCGGGACTTCGACCAGGCCGAGGGCCTTTTGCTGATTGGGCCAGATTACGAACCACACGTTGGCCCACATGATCGTGCCTAGCCACATGCCGATACCGATGGAGACATGCTTGGGATCGCCGCTGCCGAGGCCGATGATCACGGCGTCGATGAAGTACTCGTTGAGTAGAGCCAGCAGGATGCCGAACCCAATCGTCGACATCGCGGCCCACCGGAACCAGAACAGGGCGGCGGGCGCGATAACTTTGCCGATCGCCGGCTTCTGCTCGTCGGGGATCTTCGGCATCGACGGGATCTGCACGAAATTGAAGTACCACAGCAGGCCAATCCACATGACGCCGCTCAGCACGTGCAGCCAGCGCACCAAAAAGGTCCACCAGCTATAATCGATGAATTCCATTGTCTTTCTCCCTCGCTGCCGGCGCTATGTCGCGGGAGCTCCGATCCATTGAACGACGATGACCATGATGACGGTGAGAATCAGCCCCATGATGATCGTGCTTGGGAGCGACTCAAGCGGGTTCTTCATGACTTTTTACCCCCCCATGTCTTGGTGCGAGCGACCGATATCGGGGAATTATACCGATTAACGCAGTCGCGGCAATAATTTACCCTGGGACGGCCAATATGGCCCCGGTGCCCGCTTTAGGGAGCTGACAAATCGCGGTGATAGCGAGCCCGCTGGGCACCGAGGGAGACAGTGGCGCCCTCGCGCATTGCGAGCGCATCGCCACCGCCCGCACGAGCCACCTGGGTGTCGTAGCCCGCGGCCTCGGCGACCCGGGGTGAAACAGGCGCTGTTCCTTTCCTGCTACGCGGCGATGCGGGCGATCGATGATGCCGTCGACAACCACCACTTCGCGCTCCCAGGGACGCGGCGGCGAACGGCGCGGCCCGCCATGGCCGGCCTCGTCGAGCGCTGGCTCGATCAGGCAACGGCCGCAGCCGCAGGCCGCTTTCGCGCCGGCCCCGATTCCTTCGAGGGGCGCGTGTTCGCGGCGCTCAATCGCTATGCGGGGGCGAGCGAGATCGGCCCGGGACCCTGGCGCGATCTGGCGGGATCGATGCGCAGCGACGTAAGCGAGCGCGGCTTACGTGGCTGGGACGACTTCGACGCCTATTGCCGCGGCGCGGCCGTAGCCCCGGCCAGGGTCTTCGTCTACATCCTCGCGTGCCGCGTTACCGGCGGTGCTACCACCGAGTTCGATGCGCCTGCCGCCGCGCTGCGTCACGTCGCCGACATGGCGCACTTCTGTTACCTCGTCCACATCCTCAGGGACCTGCCCGCCGACACGCGCAAGCCGGCCCAGCTGATAACCATCCCGCGCCAAGCCCTGAGCGCGGCCGGCCTCGACAAGGGCCGGCTCCGGCGCGCGGTGGCGCGCCACGACCTCACCGCGATCGCGCCCTTGATCGAGGATCTGGGGGCTCGCGCGGGGCGGCTCATGCCGGCCGCCGAGCGTCTGCTCGTCGACCTCGCGCCCTGGCTCGGCGCCCGGGAACAGATCGCCCTGGATGCCCTCTACCGGCGCTACCACGCGACCTATGCGCTTGTCGCCCGAGACTATCGCGCCGTCCTCGAAGGCCGACTGCCGGCGTGAGCGAGGCCGCCGCATCTGCCGGGCCCGCCGCGCACGACGCCCATGAGTATTGCAGGGGCGAGGCGCGCCGCCACGATCACGACCGCTACCTCGCGGCGTTGTTCGCGCCGCAGCCGGCGCGCCACGCGCTCATGGCGCTGCTCGCCTTCAATCAGGAGATTGCGCGCATCCGCGAGAGCGTGAGCGAGCCGGCACTCGGTGACATCCGATTGCAGTTTTGGCGCGATGCGGTGGGACAGGTGTTCGCCGGTGCGCCGCCCGCGCATCCAGTGGCGCTCGCGCTCGCCGAGGCGGTTGTCGCCCATGGCCTGACCCGAGCCCTCGTCGATCGGCTGATCGAGGCCCGCGAGGCCGACCTCGACAGCGCGGCACCAGCGACGCTGATCGCGCTGGAATCATACGCCGAAGCGACGTCGGGGGCGCTCGCCGAACTTGAGCTCGAAGCACTCGGTGTCTCGAACGACGCTGCCGCGAGCGCGGCCCGCCACGTCGGCATCGCCTGGGCGCTGACGGGGCTGGTGCGCGCCGTACCCTTCCATGCCGCCCAGCGCCGCCTCTACGTGCCGAGTGAAACGATGGCCGCATGCGGGCTCTCGGAGGGGGAGGTCTTCGCGGGGCGCTACACCCCCGCGCTCGGCAAGGCGATGGCGGTGATGCTCGAGGCCGCGGCGCACCACCTCGTCGAGGCCCGCGCCTTGCGCGCCGAGGTTCCTCGAGCCGCGCTTCCCGCGCTGCTGCCGGCGGTGTTGTGCACGCTCTATCAAGCGCGGCTCGCCCGCGGCGGCCACAACCCCTACCGGCGCACCGCCCTCAGCGTGGCGCGACGCGTCGCCGCGCTCACACTCTCCTCGAAGAGGGGCCGCTACTAGCCTTGCCGTCATATTGTCAGGTGGTCGTGGCGGCGGACATACTTTTTCGTTAGCCCGCTCACGCCGACTTGCGACGAGGGGTACGGTCGCCGGACCCGCGCGGACGTTGTGTCGGAGCGGCTTTGGCCCGCGTCCGCTTGGAGCGCGTCTTGGCGGCCGCCCGGGCGAGGTGCCGGCCCACATAGTACCCAGTGTAGCTCTCCGCCACCCCCGCGACCTCCTCCGGCGTCCCGGCGGCGACGATGCGCCCGCCGGCATCACCGCCGCCGGGACCGAGGTCGATAATCCAGTCCGCCGTTTTGATGATCTCGAGGTTGTGCTCGATGACGACCACCGTGTTGCCGGCTTCGACCAGCGTATGCAGCACGTCGAGCAGGCGGCGGATGTCCTCGAAATGAAGGCCGGTGGTCGGCTCATCGAGAATGTAAAGCGTCTGGCCTGTTGCCCGCCGCGACAGTTCGCGGGAGAGCTTGATGCGCTGCGCCTCGCCGCCTGAAAGCGTAGTCGCCGCCTGGCCGACAGCGACGTAGCCGAGCCCCACCTTTTGCATCGTCTGAAGCTTGTCGCGGATCGCCGGCACGGCACCGAAAAAGTCGGCGCCTTCGTCCACCGTCATCTCAAGAACATCGGCTATCGATTTGCCGCGAAACGATATTTCCAGAGTCTCGCGATTGTATCTCCGGCCCTTGCACACGTCGCACTGGACATAGACGTCGGGCAGGAAGTGCATCTCGATCTTGATCACGCCGTCGCCCTGGCAGGCCTCGCAGCGGCCACCCTTGACGTTGAACGAGAATCGCCCCGGCTTATAGCCTCGCGCCACCGCCTCGGGTAAAGCGGCATACCAGTCGCGGATGGGTGTGAATGCCCCGGTGTAGGTCGCCGGGTTCGAGCGCGGCGTGCGTCCGATCGGCGACTGGTCGATATCGACGATCTTGTCAAGATACTCGATCCCGTCGATGCGCTCGTGCGCGCCGGGAAGGGCGCGGGCGTTGTTGAGCCGCCGTGCCACGCCTTTGTAGAGGGTCTCAACGATGAGCGTCGATTTGCCGCCGCCCGAGACGCCGGTGACGCAGGTGAAGGTTCCGAGCGGAATGCGCACGCTGACGCCGCGCAGATTGTGTGCGGTGGCGCCGACGATGGCCAACTCCTTGCCCGCATGCCCCTGTCGGCGGCCAGCCGGCACGGGAACCTGCCGCGTTCCGGAGAGGTATTGCCCGGTAAGGCTCTCGGGGCTGCGCATGATTCGCTGCGGCGGCCCCTGCGCGACGACGTGGCCGCCATGGACCCCGGCCCCTGGCCCCATGTCGATGACATGATCGGCCGCGAGGATCGCCTCCTCGTCGTGCTCCACGACGAGCACCGAATTGCCGAGGTCGCGGAGGTCCTTCAGCGTTTCCAGCAGCCGGGCGTTGTCGCGCTGGTGCAGGCCGATGGAGGGCTCGTCGAGCACGTAGAGCACGCCGGTGAGGCCGGAGCCGATCTGCGAAGCCAGGCGGATTCTCTGGCTCTCGCCGCCCGAAAGGGTCGCCGCGCCGCGCGACAGCGTGAGGTAGTCGAGGCCAACGTTGACGAGAAAACCGAGGCGGGCGTCGAGCTCCTTCAGGATTCGGCGGGCGATTTCGAGCCGCTTGGCCGACAGCCGCCCGGCGAGGCCGGTGCACCACTCGGCGGCTTGGACGATCGACATCTCGGCCACCTGGGCGGCGTGCAACCCGTCGATCTTGACCGCGAGCGCCTCGGGCTTGAGGCGGTAGCCGCCGCAGGCCTCGCATGGCGCGCTCGAGAGGTAGCGCCCCAGCTCGTCGCGAATCCAGTCCGATTCCGTTTCGCGCCAGCGCCGCTCGAGGTTGGGCACGACCCCTTCATAGGGCCGCTCGGTGGTGTAGACGCGGTTGCCGTCGTCGTAGGTCATGCGCACGGGCTCGTCGCCGGACCCGAACAGGATGACTTGGCGTACCTTTTCCGGCAGGTCGCGGAAGGGCTCGGTGGTGCTGATCCCGTAGTGATGTGCGAGGCTATTGAGGGCCTGCGTGTAGTAGGGCGACGTCGAGCGCGCCCACGGAGCGATGGCGCCCTCGCGCAAAGTCAGGGCGTCGTTGGGCACGACCAGGCCGGGATCGATGAACATGCGGGTGCCGAGGCCGTCGCATGAGGGACATGCCCCATAGGGGTTGTTGAACGAGAACAGCCGGGGCTCGATTTCCTCGATCGTGAATCCCGAAACTGGACAGGCGAATTTGGCCGAGAACAGGGTGCGCGCGCCGCCGTCCGCCTCTTCGGCGATGGCGAGCCCGTCACTCACGCCCAGCGCGGTCTCGAGGCTGTCGGCCAACCGCGTCGCCAAGTCGGGGCGCAGCACCACGCGGTCGACCACGACCTCGATGTCGTGTTTGACCTTCTTATTGAGGGCAGGCACCGCCTCGATGTCGTAGATCGCCCCATCCACCTTGACGCGCTGGAAACCGCGCTTGAGCAGATCCGCCAGTTCCTTGCGATACTCGCCCTTGCGACCGCGCACCACGGGCGCCATCAGATAGAGGCGCCGCCCCTCGGGCATGTCGAGCAGGATGTCGACCATTTGCGACACGGTCTGACTCTCGATCGGCAGGCCGGTGGCGGGCGAGTAGGGGACGCCGACCCGCGCGAACAAGAGGCGCAAATAGTCGTAAATTTCGGTAACGGTGCCGACCGTGGAGCGCGGGTTCTTCGAGGTCGTCTTTTGCTCGATCGAAATGGCCGGCGACAGCCCCTCGATCGACTCAACGTCCGGCTTTTGCATGAGCTCGAGGAACTGACGCGCGTAGGCCGAAAGGCTCTCGACGTAGCGGCGTTGGCCCTCCGCGTAGATCGTGTCGAACGCCAACGACGACTTGCCCGAACCGCTGAGCCCGGTGATCACGACCAGCCGATCGCGCGGAATCTCGATGTCGATGCCCTTGAGATTGTGCTCGCGGGCGCCACGGATGCTGATGGATTTGTTCATTCTTGACGCTGGTGAGAGCGGTGTACCCGTACGATCGAGTGCTAGAAAGCACATGTTGAGCGCCGTTGAAGCAAAATGCAAACGCCCGAAACGCGGCGGCCGAGGCCGTCGCATTTTGCCGGTGGCGGCGGCCGGATGAATCCGCGTAAGATGCCCGGCAGGCTCTCTCCACGACCTTTAGGGGAGGCGAGAGCCTTGAAACTGTTACTGAATTCGAGGCCCGGTCATGGCAGGCAGCGTCAATAAGGTGATCCTCGTCGGCAATTTGGGCCGCGATCCCGAGGTCCGCCACACACAGGATGGGAGCCCGATCGTCAACCTGTCCGTCGCAACCTCGGAATCGTGGAAGGATCGCGCCAGCGGGGAGCGCCGCGAGCGCACAGAATGGCACCGGGTAGTGATCTTCAACGAGAATTTGGGCCGCATCGCCGAGCAATACATAAAGAAGGGCTCGAAGGTCTATCTCGAGGGTCAGCTGCAAACACGGAAGTGGACCGACGCTTCGGGCCAGGACCGCTACACCACCGAGGTCGTCCTCGGGCGATTTCGCGGTGAACTCACGATGCTCGACAGCCGCGCCGCCGCGAGCGAGGGATTCGCCGGGGCCGAGGCGGGCACGGGCGCGGGTTCGGCACCTCCTTATCAGGCCGAGGCGGGTGCCGACATCGACGACGAAATTCCCTTTTGAGTCGCGACAGAGGGCCGGCAGTCGAGCTGGCCCTGCCGCTAGCCCGGCCGCTAGCGCAACCGCCTGACCACGCCGGTGCACCGGCAACGCTTCCGTCGATCGCAAACACAACCCCCAAACACCAACCACCCCGTTGACCGACACCCTCGTACCGCCCGACCAAGACATCTCGCCGATCAGCATCGAGGAGGAGATGCGGCGCTCCTACCTCGATTACGCCATGAGCGTCATCGTCGCGCGCGCCTTGCCCGACGTGCGCGATGGGCTCAAGCCGGTGCACCGGCGCATCCTTTACGGGATGGACGAGACCGGTAACGACTGGAACCGCGCTTACCGTAAGGCGGCGCGCATCGTTGGCGACGTCATGGGCAAGTATCACCCGCACGGCGACCAGGCGATCTACGACGCCATGGTCCGCATGGCGCAGGACTTCGCCATGCGGCTCCAACTGATCGACGGCCAGGGCAATTTCGGCTCGATGGACGGCGATCCGCCTGCGGCGATGCGCTACACCGAGGTCCGCCTGGCCGAGGTCGCGCGCGCCCTGCTCGACGACATCGACAAGGACACGGTCGACTTCCGCGCCAACTACGACGACACGACGCTCGAGCCAACGGTGCTGCCGGCGCGCTTTCCCAACCTGCTGGTCAACGGCGCAGGTGGCATTGCGGTGGGCATGGCGACGAACATTCCGCCCCACAATCTCGGTGAGGTGATCGACGCCTGTTGCGCCTTTGTCGACAATCCGGAGATAGAGGTCGAGGAGCTGATGACGCACGTGCCGGCGCCGGACTTTCCGACCGGCGGCTTCATCCTCGGCTCGGCGGGTGCGCGCGCCGCCTATCACCTCGGGCGCGGCTCCATCGTCATGCGCAGCCGCGTGCGCATGGAGGAGGCAGGCCGCGACCGTCCCGTCATCGTCGTCACGGAAATCCCCTATCAGGTGAACAAGTCGCGCCTGATCGAGCAGATTGCCGAGGTCGCGCGCAGCAAACGAGTCGAGGGTATAGCGGAGCTGCGCGACGAGTCCGACCGCGATGGCGTGAGGGTCGTTATCGAGCTCCGGCGCGAGGTCAACGCCGACCTCGTTCTCAATCAGCTCTATCGGTTTACCCCGCTGCAAACGAGCTTTGGCGTCAACATGCTGGCGCTTACCGGCGGCCGGCCGGAGCTCTTGGGCCTGCGCGATGTCATCGCCGCGTTCGTCACCTTTCGCGAGGAGGTCATCACCCGGCGCACGAAGTTCGAACTCGCCAAGGCGCGGGAGCGAGCGGAAGTGCTGATCGGTCTCGCGGTGGCCGTCGCCAACATCGACGCCGTCGTCGCGCTCATCCGCAAGGCGCCCGACCCGGCCAAAGCGCGCGAGCGCCTGATGGCCGAGGCCTGGCCGGCGGGCGAGGTAACGTCGCTCATCGAGCTCATCGATACGCCCGGACAGGGGGTCGTCGACGGTGACTACCGTCTCTCGGAGGCCCAGGCGCGGGCGATCCTGGATCTTCGCCTTCAGCGCCTCACCGCGCTCGAACGCGATCGCATCGGCAGCGAGCTCCAAACGCTGGTCGAGCGCATCGTCGACTATCTCGACATTCTGCGCAGTCGGACCCGCCTATATCGGGTGCTGCGCGATGAGCTGGTGGCCATCAAGAAGAAGTTCGGCACGCCGCGCCGCACCACCATCCTGGAGGGCGAGTTCGAGCAAGACGAGGAAGAGCTCATCAAGCGCGAGGAGATGGTCGTTACCGTCACCCACACCGGCTACATCAAACGGGTTCCGCTCAGCACCTACCGCGCGCAGCGGCGCGGCGGCAAGGGGCGGGCCGGCATGAGCACCCGGGAGGAGGACTTCGTTACCCGTGTTTTCGTCGTCAATACCCACACCCCGGTACTTTTCTTCTCGACGACCGGCAAGGTCTACAAGCTCAAGGCGTATGCCCTGCCTCTGGGTACGCCTCAGGCGCGGGGCAAGGCGATGGTCAACGTGTTGCCGCTTGCCGAGGGCGAGACCATCGCGACGCTGATGCCGCTGCCGGAGGACGAGGGGGCGTGGGCCGAGCTCGTCGCGGTATTTGCGACCACCCGCGGAATCGTCCGGCCTATCCTGCTCAGCAAGTTCAGCAACGTGCTGTCGACTGGAATCATTGCCATCAAGCTGGAGGAAGGCGACCGGCTGATCGGCGTTGCCACTGCCACTGATACCGACGACGTGTTGCTCGTATCGCGGAAGGGAAAATGCATCCGCTTCGCAGTCGCCGAGCTGCGGATGCACGGTGGGCGCGCCACCATCGGTGTCCGCGGGATGAGGCTCGTGCGCGACGACGCGGTAATCTCCATGTCGATCCTGCACCACGTCGAGGCCGACACCGAGCAGCGCGACGCCTACCTACGCTCGCGACGCCGGGAAGGCCGAAGCGACGAAGAAGCCGCGGCGCCTTCCCAGGCGAGCGGTATCGGTAGCGAACGCGCGGCGGAGTTGGCGGCGGCCGAAGAGTTCGTCCTCAGCGTCACTGAGAACGGCTACGGCAAGCGAACCTCCGCCTACGAGTACCGCGTCACCACGCGCGGCGGCCAGGGCATCATCAATATCGTAACCTCGGAGCGCAACGGCCCGGTCGTCTCGTCCTTTCCCGCCGCCGATGGGGACCAGGTCATGCTCGTCACGGACCACGGCCAGTTGATCCGCACGCCGGTCGACGACATCCGCTTTGCCGGGCGCAATACCCAAGGTGTAACTTTGTTTCGGACCGAAGCCGATGAGCGTGTCGTTTCCGTGGCGTGGCTTCCGGAGGTCTCCGCCGAGGACGGCGAGGGGGAGGCGGTCGACGAGGCCGAAACCGGGGGCGACGAGGAAATCGACGACGCGTAGGGGAGGATCGCGTGGCCAAGGCACTCGTGGGCGTTTATCCGGGGACATTCGATCCCATCACCAACGGTCATGCCGACATCATCACGCGCGCCTCTAGGCTGGTCGATCGCCTGATCATCGGCGTCGCCGTCAACAACGACAAGAACCCGATGTTCAGCCTCGAGGACCGCGTCGCGCTGGTACGCGCAGAGGTGACGCCCCTCAACGGCGCTGCCGCGATCGAGGTGCAGCCTTTCGACAATCTGCTCACGCAATTCGCCGCGGAGATGGGCGCCGGGGTTATCGTACGCGGCCTGCGGGCCGTCTCCGATTTCGACATCGAGTTCCAGATGGTCGGCATGAACGCACGCCTCGATCCGTCCATAGATACCGTGTTCCTCATGGCCTCGGAGCGGCACCAGTTCATCTCGTCGCGCCTGGTCAAGGAGATCGCGCGCCTGGGTGGTGACGTAAGCGGCTTCGTCCCGGCCAACGTGGCATCGCACATCGCC
The DNA here is from genome assembly GCA_965261735.1 of Alphaproteobacteria bacterium. Classification (GTDB taxonomy): domain Bacteria; phylum Pseudomonadota; class Alphaproteobacteria; order SHVV01; family SHVV01. The sequence continues at coordinate 87,433 of OZ253470.1, read as the reverse complement.
AGCCATCTGGCGATTGGCGCCAAGCGAGCCGCGCGGCGCTGAGGAGGACATATGGGCAGATCAAGTCTTGTTTTCTTTGCGGTTATTTTGATGGTCGGATTGAGTTCCGCGACAGCGCGCGCCGCCGATCGCGAGGATCTGCTGATTCTCGAGCTCGCCTCCGGCGAGGTGATTATCGAAACCAGGCCCGACCTGGCGCCCCGGCATGTCGCGCGCATCAAGGAGCTGGTCCGCCAGGGCTTTTATGACGGTGCCCCGTTCCACCGTGTGATCGAAGGCTTCATGGCGCAAACGGGCGACCCCACCGGCACCGGCTCCGGCGGCTCCGGCCACAAGCTCAAGGCCGAGTTTTCCGACGAGCGTCATGTCCGCGGCATCGTATCCATGGCGCGCAGCAACAACCCGAACAGCGCCGATAGCCAGTTCTTCATCATGTTCGCGCCGGCACGCAGCCTCGACCGTAAATACACGGTGTGGGGCAAGGTGATCGAGGGCATGTCGCTCGTCGACGGCATCAAGCGCGGCGATCGGGGGCGCAATGGGCGGGTGACCGATCCCGACCGCATCATCCGTATTCGCGTGGCTTCGGACGTCGCAGAGTAATCCACCCGGCGCACGGCCCGAGCGTCGCGCGGCCCCCCCCGGCAATGAAAGTCGCCCTCTTCGACTTCGATCTGCCGCGCAGGCGCATCGCGCTGCGCCCCACCTCGCCACGCGATGCGGCAAAGCTGCTCGTGGTTGAGGGAGAGTTCGAGGATCGCGTGGTACGCGATCTGCCCGGCCTTCTCACGCCGGGCGACGTTCTCGTATTCAACGACACCCGCGTGATCCCGGCGCTCCTGGAGGGCCGGCTTCCGGGTGGTGGCGCGGTCGAGGTGATGCTGTACAAGCCCACGGCGCCGGCACGCTGGGAGGCCTTCGCGAGACCCGCGCGCAAAGTGCGTCTCGGAACCGAGCTCGTCTTCGCGTCGGATCTGCACGCGGCCGTCGTCGCCACAGGTGCGGGCGGCTCGCGCACGCTGTGCTTCAACCGCGCGGGTGCGTCGCTTGACGCGGCGTTGAAGCGCCACGGCAGCGTGCCGCTACCCCCCTACATCGCGCGCCGTCGCGCACCGGATGCCCGCGACCGCCGCGACTATCAAACCGTATTCGCGACTCGCGAGGGTGCTGTCGCCGCGCCGACGGCGGGGTTGCACTTCACGAAGCGGTTGCTCCGCGAGCTCGGTCGGCGCGGGGTTGGCCAGGCGCGCGTGACCTTGCACGTGGGGGCCGGCACGTTCCTTCCGGTCACCGCCGAGGATACCGAAGAGCACCATCTACCGGGCGAATGGGGTCGGCTCGATGCGGCTGCGGCGCAGGCCATCAACAGGGCGCGCGAAGCCGGCGGCAGCATCGTCGCCGTCGGCACGACGAGCCTGCGCCTGCTGGAAAGCGCCGCCGGGGCAGACGGCATCGTCCGCCCGTTCGACGGCGAGACGGACCTGTTCATCACGCCCGGCTACCGCTTCAAGGCGGCCGATCGCCTACTCACCAATTTCCACCTGCCGCGATCGACGCTGTTCATGCTCGTCGCGGCCTTTGCCGGGTTGGCGCGCATGAAGCGGGCATATACGTACGCCAAGGCCCACTCCTACCGCTTCTACTCCTACGGCGATGCCTGTCTTCTTCGGCGGGCCGGGGAATGACCCAGGGGTCCGCGGGCCTGAGCTTCGAGCTCGTGGCGCGTGATGGCGAGGCGCGTACCGGGCGGCTCGGCACCGCGCACGGCATCGTGCGGACGCCCGCGTTCATGCCGGTAGGTACCGCCGCCACCGTCAAGGCGATGACGCCCTCCGCCCTCAAGCAGACCGGGGCGGAGATCGTCCTCGCCAACACCTACCACCTGATGCTACGCCCCGGCGCCGAGACGATCGCGGCGCTCGGCGGCCTGCATCGCTTCATGAACTGGGACGGGCCGCTGCTGACCGATTCGGGCGGCTATCAGGTGATGTCGCTGGCAAGCCTGCGCGAGTTGTCGGCGCACGGCGTCGTCTTTCGCTCCCACCTCGACGGCAGCCGCCACGAGCTCTCGCCCGAGCGATGTATCGAAATCCAGGGACTGCTCGGCGTCGATATCGCCATGGCGCTCGACGAGTGCACGCCCTTTCCGGTGACCGAGGACCAGGCGCGCGACTCGATGCGGCTCACGCTCGCCTGGGCCGAGCGCTGCCTCGCGGCCTTGGGCGGCGACCGCGCCCCGGGTGCTCTGTTCGGCATCGTTCAAGGTGGCGTCTTTCCCGCGCTCCGTGCCGAGTGCGCCGCCCGGCTCGTCGACATGAACTTCGACGGCTACGCGCTCGGCGGCCTCGCCGTGGGCGAAGGAACCGACGCGATGCTCCGCGTGGTCGCGGATACCGCGCCTCAGCTGCCCGCGCACAAGCCGCGCTATCTCATGGGGGTGGGCAAGCCGGCCGACGTCGCCGCCGCCGTGGCGCGCGGCATCGACCTGTTCGACTGCGTGCTGCCGACGCGCTCGGGCCGCACCGGCCAGGCCTTTACGCGGCGCGGTCCCGTCGCCTTGCGCAACGCACGCCACGCCGCCGATGCACGGCCCCTCGATTCGACGTGCTCATGCCCGACCTGCACCGGCCACAGCCGCGCCTACCTCCACCACCTGTTCCGGGCGCGCGAGATGCTCGGGCCGATCCTGCTCACCCGGCACAACCTAACTTACTACCAGGACCTGATGGCGGACCTGCGCGCCGCCATCGAGGTGGGCGGTTTCGCCGCCTTCGCCGACACCTTCAGCACCGAACAGGCCCGTGGCGATATCGGCGCGCCGTGAGCGCCTCGCCTGGTGTGCGAGTTGACCGGCTCCGGGGTGCTGCCTATGGTGCCGCGCGAGGGCGTTTTCCAGGGGCGCGTAGCTCAGCTGGCAGAGCATCTGACTTTTAATCAGAGGGTCCCCGGTTCGAGTCCGGGCGCGCCTACCAGACGTCCAGCCACCTGTGCGGAAGGCCGGCGATGAGGATCGCGTCGAGAGCGAGCTATTGCGTCGTGGTGCTCCTCCTGCTCCTGGCCGGGCCGGCGTTGGCGTTTTCCAACGCGTGCCTGCGCGACCCTGGCGGGCCCTATTGCGGGGCGATCGGCAAGCGCGCCTATAACCTCTTCGGCGATCAGGCTGCCCGCGGCGCCGATCTCGGGCCCATCGTCGGTGTCACATTCCGCGAGAAGGGAAAGCTCGTGAGCGTTCTCGGCCAATCGGTGCGGCTAGCGGCGCGCGACGGCTGGTACTACGTCATCGGCCCCGGCGGGATCAGCGATCGGGAGTTCCTGCGCCCCGTTCAAGAGATCGAGCCACGGTAGAGAGTCGCGCGCGCCCTGGCTGCGTAATGGCGAGACTGGCAAAGCCGGCGCTTCAAGCCTAAACTCGGCGCCGCAACACAAGGGAGGAGGGTCAAAACATGACCAGTAAACGAAGCTTGCTCAAGGTATTCATCGCCGGTGCCTCGGCGGCTGCGGTTGTGGCTGCGTTTCCGGTGGAGTCGGCGCGCTCGGCCGAAGACCCGGAGGTCATTTGGGTGGCCGGCGGCGGCATGTCGCGGCTCGGACACGAGGAAGCGTGCCTCAATAAGTTCGAGAAAGAGACCGGCATCAAGGTTATCTACTCCGAGGGGCGTGCGGCATTGGGGCAGATCGTGGCGCAGGTCAAGGCGGGCACGCCGCAGTTCGATACCTCCAAGCTTCCGTCCTCCGAGATCGCCGCGGCGATCGAAGGCGGCTACCTCGAGAAGCTCGACTACAGCGTCATCGACAAGAGCACGCTCACCCCCAACCAGTACCAGCACAAGTGGGGTGATTACGCGATCACCTTCGATACCTTCGGCTGGGTCATGTTCTACAACAAGGAGAAGTGGCCGGGCGACAATCACCCCAAGACGTGGGCCGACTTCTGGGACGCGAAAAAGTTCCCCGGGCCGCGCGGCATCGACGCCCGCGCCCGCACCAACGGCAATTTCGAGGCCGCCTCGCGCGCGCTCGGCATTCCGCCCGACAAGACCTATCCCATGGACCTCGACCGCATCTTCAAGAAGCTCGACGAGCTCAAGCCTCATGTAACCTTCTGGTACGAAAAGGGCGCGGTCCAGACGCAGGCCATGCTGCGCAAGGAAGTCGATCTCATCTCGGCGTGGACCGGCCGCGGGTGGGACGCCGTCGTTCAAGGGGCGCCGTTCCAGATCGTACCCGAGACCCACATCCGCGATTTCGGCAGCATGATGGTCATTCCGAAGGGCGCCAAGCACCCCCAGAATGCGTCTCACGTGATCGGCTACTGCGGAACGGCCGAGGCGCAGGGCACCTACGCCAGCCGCTCCTACTACGCCGTCTCCAATCTCAACGCGCACAAGTTCATCGATCCCAAGGTGCGCGCCATCCTGTCGACCGCGCCGGAGTACGTGAAGACCACGGTCGTCATCGATCCCGAGTGGTACAGCCCGCGGCTCTCCGAGATCCGGACTCGCTGGAACGAGTGGCGGACCCGCTGAGGCGAGGAAGCCGCGCGCGCATAATGGTCGATCCCGCGGCTTCGACGAGGGGATGAGCGCCCAGGGCATGGCCGACCCCGCATTCGCGGACATGACCCTGGTCACGTCCTTCGTCGAAGTCGAGGAGATCTTTAAGTCGAAGGACTTTGCCCCCGGGTGGGGGCAGGGCACGAACGCACCCTTCCGGGCGCATACCCTGACGGCGCTCGAAGGCCGTGAGCACTTCGAGCGCCGACGCCTCGAGGCGGTCCTGTTCCGTAAGGAGGCTCTCGCCGATTACGACGGCCGGGTGCTGCTCCCGGCCATCCGCCGCGGGCTCGAGGCCTGCCGAGCATCGCCTGGCGCCGATGGGGTGGTCCGTGCGGACCTGCAAGCTCTCGTGAGGCCGATGTACCTTGCGGTTTCGGCCGCGATCGCCGGGATTGACGGTCTCGACCGGCTCGCGGCCGCCACCGAGTTCTATGGCGACGCCGAGTTGATCACCGAGGGCAGCCACGTGCACTGGTCGCCGCGCGAGGGCACCCGGGTGATGCGCGAAGCGCTCGCGGCCAAGCGCCGCTTCGTCGAGTGCTATTTCAAGCCGTCCTGGTCGCGGCGGTTGGCCCTCGTGGCGGCCGAGGACGGCGATCCGGGCGCGCACCCGGACGACCTGCTCACGCTCATCATCCGCGATCGGCACTATTTCGAAGAGTGGGACGATGACCTCGCGGTTCGCGAAGCGATGATGTACCTCACCGGCGGGCTCTTTTCGCCGACCAACGCTCTACCGCACATCGTTGTTGAACTCGCCGCCTGGATCGAGCGGCGCCCGGCGGATATCGCCAAACTCCGCGACATGGGCTTCCTGCGCGACGCCGTGTGCGAGGGCCTGCGCCTCCATCCACCGGGGCCGCCGAAGCACCGGGTCACGCAACGTGACACCGTGTTGTCGACGGGCCGGGCCATGCGCGCCGGGGAGCACATCTTGCTCGATTTCGCGGCCGCCAACAGGGATGGGCAAGTCTTCGGCGCCGAGGCTGACAGCTTCCGAATCCCGCGTCGACGCGCGGTGGGCGCCCAACCCTATGGCCTGACTTTCGGTGGCGGGGCCCACACGTGTATCGGCCAGGGCTTCGCCGTCGGTGAGGCTGGCGCGGCGGCGCCGGGGCTGATGGTCCGCATCCTCCACGAGCTGTACCAAGCCGGGATGCGGCCCGATCCCGATCTCCCGGCGCAGCGCAAGCCCGACAATCCGCAGGGCAACTATGCGGTCTTTCCGATCCGCCTCGACTCTCCATGAGCCTGAGAATCCGGATCGATCCGATGAGGTGTCACAAGACCGAGTACTGCATCCAGCTCGCGCCCACCCTGTTCGGTCGCGCCGACGACGACGGGCCGACGCGGGTGTTGATCGGATCGCCGGCGCCGGAGCACGTGGCTCTCGCGCGCGAGTCGGAAGCCCTGTGCCCGACCGGCGCCATCGTCGTCGAAGCCAATTCGGACTGAGAGCGCGGGGCTGCTCTTGAGCCGCGCCAGCCAGAGCGCCAAGCGCAAGCGGTACGCCACGGTTTTGTACCAAACCGCGGGCGGCGCGGCGCGCATCACGCTCAATCGTCCGCGCAAGCTCAATGCGCTCAACAATCAACTGCGCGCCGATCTGTGCGCGGCGCTGAAGCGTGCCGAGGCCGACGACGAGGTTCGCGCCGTCGTGCTCCGGGGCGCCGGCCGCGCGTTTTGTTCGGGCGCCGACATTACCGATGACCCGGCCGAGAACGGGTGGGTGATGGCCGAGGACGGGCTCGCCATGAGCAAGCGTTACCGCCGCTACTACACGGCGCAATGGATGGACGCGATCTGGGATCTGGAAAAGCCCGTTGTCGCCCAGATCCACGGCCACTGCGTCGGTGCCGCGCTCATCATGGCGAGCGCCTGTGACTTCGCCGTGGCCGACGACGACACCGTCTTCAGCCTCCCCGAGGCGCGCTTTGGTGCCATTGCTCTGGGTCTGCTGCCGTGGACCGTCGGCCTTAGGAAAACCAAGGAACTTGTCCTCCTCGGGCGCCCGCTGTCCGCCGCCGAAGCGGAGGAGGCGGGGTTGATCAACCAAGCCGTGCCGGTGGGCGAGTTGGAGGGCGCCGTTGGCGATATGGTGGCGACGCTCGTGGACCTGCCGCCGGAGGCCGCCTATTTCGGCAAACGGACCGTGAACCGCGCGTTCGAGGCGGCCGGGCTACGAGAGGCGATGGAAGCGGCCTACGATGCCAACGTACTCTCGGCCCTGACCGAGGGAGGGTTTCAGGAGTGGGCGCGTATTCGGCGCGATCGCGGGGCGCAGGCGGCGGTGAAGTGGCGCGACCGCACGGCATCGGCCGAACCGCCCGCGCGTCGACCGCGACGATAGCCGCGCCGTAATCGCAGCGAACGGGGGTGGCCATGTCAGCTTCGGGCCTCAAGCTCCTCGCGGAGGAGATACGAGCCCAGATAGGCAAGCGCTTTACGCCTACCGGCAAGCGCCTCAACGAGGTCAGCGAGCACTTCGTGCGCAACTGGGCGTATGCCATCGACGAACGCGATCCCGTCTATTGGGATGCCGCCGCCGCCAAGGCGGCCGGCTACGACGGCCTCCGCGTGCCGCCCTCCTTCATCTACATGGTCGCGCGCGGCCCGAGCTATGAGATGTACACATTTCCGCCCGACGTCATCTCGCTGTTCGGGGAGCAGGAGTACGAATTCCTAGCCGACCTCCACGTTGGCGATCGCATCACCGCGGAGGCGCACATCACCGGAGTGCGCGAGACCGGAGGCGACACGCTGGGCCCACTCCTCCTCGTGTTCACCCAGACCGACTACACGAATCAGAATGCGGTGCGGGTCGCTATCCAACGGCAGACGAGCGTGCTCTACACGAGTGACGAGGCCTTGCAGCGGACGCCTGCCTCCAAGCCGGCCCCGATAACGGTCGCTGTGCCCGAATCGGAGGCCGAACCGGTGGACGACAGGCCGGCCCTCGAGGCGCAGCGCTTCCTCGACGAGGTGGCCGTCGGCGATGAGCTGGGTCCGTTCACGCTGGGACCGCTCCGCATCGACCAGTTCGTTCGTTTCGTCATGGTCGGCGGTCTACCGCCGCCGGGCGAGGATCCGGCCGCCGTGCACTATGATCCGTGGTACGCCGCCAAGGCGGGCTTGAAGGATGTCGTCGATATGGGGGCGTGGCGGACCGCGCTGTTCATCCAGTTGGCGCAGGCGTGGGGCGGCCCAGCCGCCCGGGTGCGCAAGATCCGGAATCGCTACGGCGACTTCGTGTATAGAAATGACATGCTCCGCTTCTGCGGGCGCGCCACCGCGACGAGGGTGCAAGATGGCAGGGGTGAGATCGACCTCGATATCTGGAACGACAAGAACGAGGGCATGGTCGTGACCACCGGAACGCTGACGGTCGCCCTTCCCTTGCGATCCGGGGCCGGTATCGGTGAGTGAGGCGCGCCGCATGGCGGGTTCGGGTGGCCTCAAGGTTGAGGGCGTCAACAAGCAATTCGGTTCGGTGACCGCCGCCGACGGCGTCTCGCTCGAGGTCGCGGGCGGCGAGCTCGTGACGCTCCTCGGGCCGAGCGGCTCGGGAAAGACGACCCTGCTCAACATGGTGCTCGGGGTATTCGCGCCCGACAGCGGCGAGATCTACGTCGACGATAATCCGATTACGAACGTACCCATCAACAAGCGCAACATCGGCATGGTGTTCCAGAGCTATGCCCTGTTCCCGCACATGACCGTGCAGGACAACATCGCGTTTCCGCTCCGTATGCGCGGGATGGCGCGGGCCGAGATCGAGAAGCGCGGCACCGACATGCTCAACCTCGTGCGCCTCACGGGCCTCGGCCAGCGCTACGCGCGACAGCTCAGCGGCGGCCAGCAGCAGCGCGTCGCCACGGCGCGGGCGCTGGTTGCCAGCCCCCCACTCGTGCTCATGGACGAACCCCTTGGCGCCCTCGACCGCAAGCTGCGCGAGGAGATGCAGCTCGAGCTTCGTGGGCTCCAGAAGCGGCTCGCCATCACCACGCTCTACGTGACGCACGATCAGGGCGAGGCGATCAGCATGTCCGATCGGATCGGCGTGATGAACGAGGGGCGCCTCCAGCAGGTGGGAACCCCGCGCGAGCTGTTCGAGAGCCCTTCCAACGTCTTCGTGGCCGGCTTTCTCGGCAACGCGAACCTCTTCCAGGCGCGTATCGTCGGCCTCGAGGGCGGCGAGTGCCAGCTGAGGTCCGATCATGGCCTGAGCCTCCGGGCCGAAGTAGCCAAGCCCGCTCCGTTCGCGGACAACGACGAGGTCTGGGTTATGGTGCGCCCCGAGCGCCTGCAGCTTTCAAAGGGTGCGACGCCAGGGGAGCACCACAACAGCTACGCGGCGACGATTCGCGAAGCGGTCTACGGCGGCACGATGATGAAGTACCTCGTCGCCGTGAGCGCCGGGCACACGCTCGAGGTTGAGATGCCGGCCCACAACCTCGCCAGCGGTCTCGAGGTCGGGGCCGAGGTCGACGTGAGCTGGCGTATCCCGGATACCCGCGTCCTCCCGACCTAACCCGCGGTCACGAGCCTTGGCCACTTCCCTGTCCGAACGCGCCCTCCCGCTCGCCGTTTCGGAACGCTCGCGCGGTCCCGATCGCTATCTGATACTGGCCCTGCTCGGCGGCGCGTGGCTCGTCCTCTGGTACGTGCTGCCGATCGTGCTCATGCTCTTGCGCTTCATCGTCGAGGGCGATTTCCTGCGTGTGCCCGCGCTATCGAGCTTCGAGCAAACCCTCTACATCCGCGTCTACCTCAACACTTTCCAGATGGCGCTGGGGGTGACCGCCGAGTGCCTCGTCCTCGGCTACATCGTCGCCTACATGCTGTACTCGGCGCCGCGGCAGCTCCTCGGCGTCCTCCTGTCTCTGGTGCTAATCCCCTTTTGGATCAGCATCATCGTTCGGACCTACGCGTTGCTGGTCGTGCTGGGGAGAAACGGCATCGTCAACTCAGCCCTTATCGAGCTCGGCGTTGTCGACGAGCCGCTGCGCATCATGTTTTCGACCGGAGCGGTCTATATCGGCATGGCCCAGGCGCTGCTGCCGTTCATGGTGCTCAGCATCTACAGCTCGTTGCGCGGGATCGATCCCGATCTGCCCCTGGCGGCGCGGGCCCTTGGAGCCGGGGCGCTACAGGTGTTCCTCCGGGTCATCTTTCCGCTCAGCATGCCCGGCGTGTGGGGAGGCTGCACGCTGGTCTTCATCTTATCGCTCGGCTACTTCATCACGCCGGCCCTGCTCGGCGGCCCGCGCGACGTCATGATCGCCCAGCTCATCCACCAGCAGGCGGTCCTCGACGGTAACTTCGCGGGCGCGGTTCTGTTGAGCATTCCGTTGCTGGTCGCGACCCTGGTCATCGTCGCCCTCTTCAACCGTTATTTCGGGCTCGATCGTATCTGGGGCGGGCGTGCCTGAGGCCGCGCCAAGCCGAAGGCTCATGCGGACCCCATGATCGGCAAAATCGTCATCGCTATCGCCGGCGGCCTGGTGCTCGCGTTCCTGGTCTTTCCGATCGTCATCATCGTGCCGATCTCCTTCAGCACCACCGGTGGTATCGAGTTCCCCCCGCCGGGCTACGACCTCACGCGTTACATCGCGTTCTTCCACTCCGAGGACTGGGTCGCGGCCACGCTCCTCAGCGCCCGCGTGGCTTTCTTCGCCACCGTCCTCGCGATACCCGTGGGTGTAGCGCTCGCGCTCGGCATGGTGCGCGGGCGCTTCCGCGGCAAGGGGCTTCTCAACGGCCTGCTCCTCGGCCCCCTCATCGTCCCCATCGTCATCTACGCGCTCGCGCTGTTCTTCTTCTACCGGCGCGTCGACCTGTTCGACCGCGAGCTCGGCCTGGTGCTGACCTACTCCGTGGTCTCGCTTCCCTACCTCGTGCTCGTCACCGCGGCGCGGCTCAAATCGTTCGACGAGGCCCTCGAGGTGGCGGCGATGAGCCTCGGCGCGTCGTGGGGCCGCGCGCTATGGTACGTGACCTTGCCGCTGACCTGGACCGGCGTGCTCGCCGGATCTCTCCTTGCGTTCATCCACTCGTTCGATGAGCTTTTGATCGCCCTCTTCGTCACCGGGTACAAGACCGAGACCCTGCCGCGCAAAATGTTCACATCCTTCACCGATGAGATCGATCCGATGTTGTCCGTCGTCTCCAGTCTCATCATCGCGGTCTCGATCTTCATCGGCCTGACCGCGGGGCTGGCCGGCCGCCGCCGGGCGACCTAGGCGGGCGCCGCGAGGGCCCCATGGTCTTCAATCTTGACAAGCTGTTGCGCCCAGCGTCGGTCGCCATCGTCGGCGCGTCGGAGGAAGGATCGGGTGGCCGGATTATGGATGCGCTGCGGCTGAGCGGCTACCGAGGAGGCCTGTTCGCCGTCAACCCGAACCGTGCGACGGTTCGCGGGATGCCGTGTTACCCCCGCATACAGGATATCCCCAACCCCGTGGACTGCGCCTACGTCGCGACGCCGGCCGGTACCGTGCTCTCCGTTCTCGACGATCTCCGCGCGGCCGGCGTGGGCGCGGCGATCGTGTACGCCACCGGTTTCGCGGAAGCGGGTGAAGAGGGCCGCCAGCTCCAGGAACGTGTGGCCGACAAGGCGCGGGCCTCCGGCATCGCGCTATGCGGCCCATGTTCGCTCGGCCTCATCAACGGGCTCGACGGTTTTCCCGCCTTTATCGGCTCCGAGGGCGCCGCGGACGCGGGACCCGTGGCCGTCATCTCGCAGAGCGCGGGCTTCATAGATGCGGTGCGCACGAGCGGCAACGGCATCCATCCCGGCTTGCTGATCGCGAGCGGTAACGAGGCCGTCTTGACCGCGGCCGACTACCTCACGCATGTGCTCGAGGATGAGCGGATCGCCACGGTCGGCCTCGCGCTCGAGGCTGTGCGCGATGTGGCTCAGTTCACGCGCGCGGCGCGGCGCGCCCTCGAGCTCGGCAAGCCGCTCGTGGTGCTCAAGATCGGCAGCTCTGAACGGGGTCGCGCGGCGGCGCTCGGGCACACCGGCTCGCTCGTCGGCGACGACCAGGTGTGGGACGCCTTCTTCGAGCGATTCCACATCACCCGGGTGCGCGACCTCGACGAGTTCATCGAGACGCTAGCGTTGTTCGCGGCCGGGTTCGCGCCCGATGGGCCGCGGCTCGGGCTCATCGGCACCTCGGGCGGCAAGGCCGGCTACTACGCGGACCTGTGCGAATCCATCGGCGTCACCCTGGCCGATCTCGATGAGGCGACGATCGCCGCGATAGGCGCGGTCCTGGGGCCGGACAGCCCCGGCCTCAATCCCGTCGACAGCGGCGTTGGCGGTGTATCGCCGCGCAAGCTGGAAGAATGCCTCCTGCACCTGTGCCGCGATCCAGGCGTCGATGTCGTGGGCGTGTACGGTGACATGCCCGTCGATATCACCCGCTTCCCGGGCTACCAGGGATATTGCGACAACGCCCTCGAGGCGGCCCGTACGGTCGCCGGACAAAGCGACAAGCCGATCGTCTATATCAATACCCGCTCGGCGCGAACCGGTGCCACTCCCGAGCTGCCGCGCGATCTCCGCGTGCCGGTGCTGCACGGTGCCCGCGAGGCGCTGCTCGCCATCGGCCACCTCGCGAGATGGGCGGCGCCCAATGGCCCAAGCGGCGAGGACCGCGATAGCGGGTCGGCGGCGGTCGAAGGCGCGCGCGCCCTCGTTCGGCGCGCGAGCCCAGTCGGCGACGGTGCGCTCCTGGTGGCGCCAGAGGCGGCGGCCGAGCTGCTCGATCTGTATGGGATTGCACGGGTGGCGGAGCGTTTCGTCGAGACGGAGGCGGATGCGGTCGCGGCCGCCTCCGGGCTCGGCTTTCCCGTCGCGGCCAAGCTGTTCTCGCCGAAGGCGCTGCACAAGAGCGACGCCGGTCTGGTCAGCCTTGGGCTCGCCGATCCGCCGAGCGTCACCGCGGCGTATCGCGAGCTCCACGCGGCGCATGCGGGCGTGGGCGGCGACTTGGCTCAGGCGCGCCTCTACGTTCAACGCATGCTGCCGCAAGGAGTCGAAGTCCTCGCCGGGCTCAAGGTCGATGCCGATGTCGGGCCAGTACTCGTCTTCGGCCTCGGCGGCATCTTCGTGGAGCTGCTGCGGGCGGTCGACTACCGGCTCCTGCCGATCACCGACGCGGAAATCGAGGAGCTCGTCATCGCGAGCCCGGCGCACGCGATCCTGCGAGGCGCACGCGGCCGTCCCGCCGCCGACGTCACGGCCCTCCTGAGCAACCTGCGCGCGCTGGCCCGCCTCGGATGGGACCTGCGCGACGAGCTCGTCGAGATCGATCTCAACCCGCTAATCGTGCTGCCGGAAGGGCAGGGTGCCTGGGCCGTGGACGCCCGCATCCTGGCCCGCCCATCGCCCCAATGACCATTCGTATCAGCCACAACCTGCGCCTGCTCGCGCATGAGCTGCTGGGCGGGCATGGGGCGCTCGGCGAGGGCGTGCGCATCCAGCTCGGCGCGGGCGGGCGTCGGGTCCTGTGGCTCGCCCATGAGCGTGCGCCCAAGAGCTTCACCGGCGTCGACGTGACCGACCCGGCGCGCCCGCGCGTCATCGTCCAGACCGAGTTGCCGCCCGGCGCCGAGCGCTCCAACTCGCTCGGCGTCTCTGGCGATATTCTCGCGGTCGCCTACCAGGCGCCGGGCGTCGGACTGCACCCTGCGGGCTTCGAGCTGTTCGATATCGCGGCGCCTGAGGTGCCGCGCTCCATCGCGTTCTTCGACGCCGCGGGGCCGGCCTCGCGCGGCGTTCACAATCTGTGGTTCTGCGATGGCGAGTACGTGCACATGGCGAGCGGGGCGCCGGACTTCGAACCCCATAACCCGCTCGACGATCAGTTCTACCGTATCATCGACGTGCGCCGACCCGACAAGCCAGCCGAGGTCGGCCGGTGGTGGCTGCCCGGCACGCGCGTCGGCGATTCCGAGCCGCCGCCGGCGCGCCACGAAGGCCACAACGACCTCGGATTTCGCGCCCACAACACCAACGTCTACCCCGAGCGCCCCGACCGGGCCTATGTCGGCTTCATCGACGCCGGGGCCTTGATCCTAGATATCTCCGACAAGGCGACGCCGCGGTTGATCGCGCGCTGGGACAACTCGCCGCCCTACGGCGGCTTCAGCCACACGGTGATGCCGCTGTTCGGCCGCGACCTCATGATCGTGAGCGATGAAAGCGTCCTCATGGGCGGCGCCGACCATCCCAAGTTCATGTGGGTGCTGGATGCGCGCGACGAGACCGAACTCGTGCCGCTCGCCAACCTGCCGCCGCCGCCGTTCGCCTGCTACGGCGGGCGCGAGGCCCGCTTCGGCGCCCACAACCTGCACGAAAATCACCCGGACGCCGGTGCCTTCCGCTCGGAGACCATCCTGTTCGGCACCTTCTTCAACGCCGGACTTCGCGTGTTCGACGTCTCGCATCCCCACCGACCGACCGAAACCGGCTACTTCGTGCCGCCCGCCTCCGCCCACTCCTCGATTGGCGAGACCCAGCTCAACGACGTCTTCGTCGACGACCGCGGCGTCGTCTATGTCGTCGACCGTTCGGGCGATGGCCTCTACATCTTGGAGTGGAGCGGATAGCTCAGGCGCGACGGCTACGGCGCGTACACCCATAGATCGAGCATGACGGTGGCGCCGGGCGCGGGCAGGGGCGCGGGCACGCGGACGGCCGAGAAGGGGATCGGCTGATCGGGTAGCAGCTCGCGCCATACCGCGTGCATGGGGTAGAACTCGGCGAGGTCGGCGTGGAACTGGTGGACGCGGACCACGTTCTCGAGCGCGGTTCCGCCGGCCCGGCAAATCCGCTCCGCCTGCTCCAGGATGAGGCGCATCTGGGCGCGCGGGGAGATGGCGAAATGGGGCAGGCCCGCGCGCGCCTCAGCCGCGGGGGCGGCGCCGTCCTCATCCACGGCCATCAGCGCCGAGAGCAGCAGCAGATCCCCGGCGCGAACGGCCGGCGCGCCGTAGGCCATCGTCGCGGGCATGGCACAATCGACGATCTCCTTGCGCGTCGTGCCGCCATCGGCGAGCGCCATCACGTTGATCTCGATGATCCCCTCGACCATCGCGAAGCCCGACGCCGGGACGACGCTGAGCGCGCAGCCCCGTTCACCGAAATGAGCATTCCAGACCTCGATGAAGTGGGGAAAGTCCTCGACGTTGCTGAGGTAGGCCTGAGCCTTGACGACGCCCTCGAGCGAGGAGCCGGCGGCTTCCAGCGCCGGCTTGATGCGCTCGTTGATGATGAACTCGGCCTGCAGGCGAATCTCGAAGCCGGCCCACAACGCGCCGTCGGCCACATGCGCGCGCGCATCGACCGACCAATCTTCGGCATTGGCCATCTGACCGGCGACGAAGACGTAGTCGCCTGAAGTCATCACCGGCGCGAAGCCCGACCATGTCGGCGCCCGCACCGTGTCGGGCCGGACGCGCTTCACCTCGCGCCCGGCACTCGGCACGACGGCGATGATCGAGGCGCTGATATCGGCGCCGGTGACCATCAGCTCCTCCATTAGGATCGAGGTGCTTGGCGGAATGTTCTCGCCGAAATGGGCCCGGCGCGCGTGGTGGTAGGGATCGACGGCCTTCCAAGTCGGGTAGTACTGGTCGAGCCGAACCGAGTGCTCGAGGTCGGTGCCCGCGGCCCCGAGCAGGTCGGTGAAGCGGCGCAGGATGAAGTCGCCCTCGCGCCTGTGTTTGGGCTGCCCGTAAAGCGGGAAGTGAGGCTTGCCGGCGACCTCGGGTGCGAGGCCGGTAGCGAAGTCCGTCGCCTCATGGCCGGTGAGGAACACCCAGCCGCCGGCCTTGACGCCTTGTGCGAAATGCACGTCCTGGCCGGCGATGCGCACCGGCGCCAGCGGCTCGACCTTACTCACCCTGATCTCCGATTCGCATCCGGCTACACCGTCGGCAGTAGCGGCGGCAGGCCAAGCGTGGCCGCGCCGTAGATTTGCGCGCCGATGTCCCAGACCACGGCGACATGATGGCTGATGGCGTGGGCATCGCGGAAGTGGCGCTGGATCGGGTTCTTGGTGTAGAGGCCGGCGGCGCCGGTGAGCTCGACCGCGATATCGACGGCGCGCAGGGCGAGCTTGGCCGCGAAGGCGCCGTCGCCGCGGTAGCGCGCACGATCCTCGATGGCGGGGTGTTCGCCGGCCTCGGCGCGCCGCATCATCTCATCGCAATTCGAGCGCAGTAGCAGCCGCGCCGCCTCTATGGAGGATGCCGCCTCGGCGAGCTTGATCTGCACCGGCCCGAGATCGGCGAGCCGGGCACCGGTGTAGGTGCCGACGCGCTCGCGCGTCGAATCGCGGCATAGCTCGTAGGCCCCGAGCGCGGCGCCCAAGAGCGGCGCGGCGACGACATAGGGGAAGGTCGCGAACGCCGGAAGCCTATAGAGCGGGCTCGGGTTTCGTTTCGAGCCCGGCGTCGGCCCCCCCTTGCAATCGGCCACCCGAAGCCCGCGATGCTCGGGCAGGAACACCTCCTCGATCACGCAGTCGTTGCTGCCGCTGGCGACGAGGCCCGACGCGTGCCAGACGTCGAGGACGGTGTATTCGGACTTGTGGACCATGAAGAGCATCGGCTCCGGCGCTTCGCCGGCCGCGCCCTCGAGCCCGGCGGCGAGGATGCTCCATTCGCTGATGTCGACGCCGCTGTTGAAGGGCCACGGGAAGTTGCCGCGCAAGCGGTAGCCGCCGTCGATCCGGGTGGCGCGCCCGGCGGGAAAGACGTAGCTCGAACCGATCAGGGCATCGGGGTCCGCGCCCCAGACCTCGTCCTGCATGGCCTCATGCCACTGCCCGAGCTGCCAATGATGGACCGCGAGATTGCCCAGCACCCAGGCGCTGGAGGCGCAGCCGCGGCCGATCTCGGCGCCGATGTCGACGATCAGGCCGAAGTCCATTTCGGCGCCGCCGACGCGGGCGGGCTGGAGGATGCGGAACAGGCCGGCATCGTGAAAATCGCCCACCGTCGCGGGCGGCAGGTTGCGCAGGCGCTCGCCCTCGGGCGCTCGCTCTCGCAGAGCGGGCACGAGGGCGCGCGCGCGCTCGATCAGCGCCTCCCGGGAGGTGCTGTCGATATCCTTGGCTTGGTTTTTGACCGGCATGGGCTCGGGGCCGAGGTTATCATGGCGCCCGATCTTCCCAAACGCCCGCCGGGCCGCCTCGTGTCGGGACGTGCTATCGTCGGAGAGACCGACCCATAGGAGGAGCCCATGCGTTTCGGAGCCGTATTCCCACAGACCGAGATTGGGGCCGATCCCGTCGCCGTTCGAGATTTCGCTCAAGCCGCCGAGGCGCTCGGCTACGATCACCTGCTCGTCTTCGATCACGTCACTGGCGTCAACGCCGAGCGCGCCGATTGGGACGGGCTCTACACCCACCGCCATATGTTCCACGAGGTGCTCACGCTGCTCGCCTACCTCGCCGGGGTCACCAGCCGCATCGAGCTCGCGACCGGGATCCTCATCCTGCCGCAGCGCCAGACGGTCCTGGTGGCCAAGCAGGCGGCCGAGGTCGACGTCTTGAGCGGCGGCCGCCTGCGGCTCGGCATCGGCATCGGCTGGAGCGCCTTCGAGTATGAGGCGCTGGGCGAGAACTTCCACGACCGCGGACGCCGCTCCGAGGAGCAAATCGCCGTCATGCGGGCCCTGTGGACCAAGGACATCGTGAACTTCGAGGGCGAGTGGCACAAGATCACCGATAGCGGCATCAACCCGCTGCCCGTGCAGCGGCCGATCCCGATCTGGTTCGGCGGCAATGCCGATGCCGTGGTGCGCCGCATCGCCCGGATTGGTGACGGCTGGATTCCCTTCTTTGCGCCGGACGAGAAGGGCCGCGCGGCGGTCGCAAAGCTCCATGACTACGCGCGCGAGGCGGGCCGCGATCCCGCCGACATCGGCATTGAACGCATGTTGCTGCTGCACGACACGCCAAGCGAAAAGGCGGTCCAAGTGGCGACCGCCTACGCCGAGATGGGGGTGACGACCCTGTCGCTAAATACGATGAACGCCGGCCTCGACTCACCGAGCGCGCACATGAGGGCGATCCGCCTGTTCAAGGAGGCGGTCGCCGGTATGTGAGGCCCAAGGGGGCCGCATGTTGAGCGAACTTGAGCGGCGGTTCCTCGATGCGGCCCGCGTCGCGCATCTCGCCACTGCCGATGAAGCGGGCGCGCCGCACGTCGTGCCGGTC
This sequence comes from Alphaproteobacteria bacterium, assembly GCA_965261735.1. GTDB lineage: Bacteria > Pseudomonadota > Alphaproteobacteria > SHVV01 > SHVV01. The sequence goes on along the minus strand of OZ253470.1, from coordinate 69,642 downwards.
TGCTTCGCGGTTCACGGTGACGTGGTCTACATCACGATCGACGACAAGCCAAAACGAGGCGGCCGGCCGCTGAAGCGGCTGCGCAACATCGCCGTCAACTCGCGGGTCGCGCTCGTCGCCGATTACTACGACGACGCCGACTGGTCGCGGCTCGGCTGGGTGATGGTGCGCGGCCGCGCCGATGTCCTCACGACGGGGCCCGAGCACGCGTCCGCACAAGCGCTGCTACGCGACCGTTACGACCAGCTTATGAGCATGGACATCGCCCGCCACCCGGTCATCGCCATCGGCATCGAGCGCGCCACGAGCTGGGGCGACCTCGGCGCCGCGACGGAGCCCGATCCCTAGTCCCCCGAGTCGGGCTTGTAGGCGATGGTCTCGATCTCGAGCTTCATGCCGAACAGCGCCAGGCGGTTGGCCCCGAACAGGGTGCTGGCCGGCCGCGTGTTGCCGAAGTACCTCTTGCGCACCTCGTCCAGCACTTTTCGCTCCTCGGTGTTGTCCATGTACACGGTGACCTTGGCCACGTCCTCGTAGCTCATGCCGCCGGCCGCCAGGATACGCTCGATGTTGTCGTGGGTCTGCACGGCTTGTGCCGTCATGTCGTCGCCGCCGACGAGCTTGAGGTTGTCATCGAACGGGCCGCTGCCGGAGACGAAGTAGAGGTCGCCGCACTTGACGCCGTCGGTGTAGTGGCTGATCGGCTCGCGGTAACCCTCGACCCGAATCTCGCGCCGCTTCGGCGCGCTGCCGCTGGCCTTGTAGGCGATCGCTTCGATCTCGTGGCCCATGCCCGGGATGGCGAGGCGGCGGATGCCGAACAGCGTGCTGGTCGGGCGGCTATCGCCGAAGAAGTCCTTGCGCGCGACGTTGATCTTGGGGCGGTCGTAGATGTTCTCCATGTAGCAGATGACCTTGGCCACGTCCTCGAAGCCCATGCCGGCGGCCTCGAGCATCTTATGCATGTTCTCCATCGTCGCCCGGCCCTGCGCCACCGGGTCGCCGAAATGCAACGCCTTCGCATCGGGCCCGATCGGCCCTGTTCCGGAAAGGAACGCGAAGTCGCCGCACTTGACCACGTCGGTGTAGTGGCTCAGCGGCTCGCACAAGCTCTCGACCCGGATCTCCTGCTTCGGTGGGCCGCCGTTTTGCGGCTTGTAGGCGTAGGCCTCGATCTCGATGAGCATGCCCGGCCAGGCCAGGTGGCCGACGCCGACCCGCGTGCTCACCGGTCGCGAATCACCGGAGAACGCCTGGCGCACCGGATTGATCGCCGCGCCATCGCTCACGTCTTCGAGCAGCACCTTGAAGTAGACGATGTCCTTGAAGGTCATGCCGGCCGCGTTCAACATCTTCTCGATGTTCTGGCACGTCACCTCGCATTGCTTGACGACATCGCCCTCGCCGATGAGGTTCATTTCGGAATCGAACGGACCGGCCCCCGACATGAACAGGAAATCGCCGCACTGCACCGCGTCGGTGTAGTGGCTGATCGGCGGGTTCAAGTCGTCCAGTCGATATTCCTTGCGCGGCGCGGCCATCGGCACCTCCACCTTGTCGTTCTGGTTTCGTCGGTTGAACGCCTCGGCGCTAGCGTATCGCGCCGGGCGGCTCGCAGCCCATCAATTCCGCGTAGTAGGACCAGAAGCCGCGCATGGGAACGTCGGTAACACCGAACTCGACCGAATCGCCGATCTTCCCGCGGCCGCCCATTTCGATCACGTTGCAGGCGCCCTGGTCGGTCAGGGTCGAGCGGTGAGCGATTTCCACGGCTTCGCCGTCCTCCATCGAGATGAGGCCCGCCGGCCCCACCAGATTAGCCTGCAGTAGGCGGTGGCGCGTCATCTCCGGCGTGTCGCTCGCGTACCCGAAGATCGTGAAGACGAGCTCGAAAGAGTCCGTCCCCTTGGGCCGTATCTGACGCGTCGCCAGGCTGTTGCGTATTTGCTGGAAACAGGCGTTGGGGAACACCGAGCAGATCGAGATGCTGATGCCATCGGCGTACTCGGGGCGAAAGGTCACGAAATCGGGCGCCTCGAGCGTCAGCACGCCCTCGCGGACGTTCGCCTGCTGGTATTGCTCGTGCGCATCCGCGTCGTCGTCGGTGCCCTCCTTGGCCCAGGACAGGTTGTGGCGGTGGCGCGGGTCCATGCCGGCACCGCCCTCCTGCGTCACGCGGGCGATCGCGAAGGTGGTCTGGAACTCGTGCAGTAGAGTGCCGTGATAGAGGTCGCGCAGGTTGTCGTTGTAGAACTTCCAGTTGCCGTGGATGCGCTGCCGCTGGTAGCCGAGCACGCGCACCGGGCTGTGGAAGACCCGCGCGAGATGGGCGGCATGGGTTGGCCCGGGATAGTCGATCAACGGCTCGACGTCGTTGGCGAAGGTCGCGAACAGCACGCCGCAATAGCTCTCGACGCGGAGCTTCTCGAGGCCGTGGGCGCCCTGGTCGAAATCGGGGCTGAGCCCGCCCTTGCCGCCAACCCCGCGCTTGAAGGGAATGCCGATGAGGTTGCCCCGCCGGTCGTAGCACCAGCGGTGGTAGATGCAGGTGTGATCGGCGCTATTCCCGTAGAGCTCGCGGCACACGGTGGCGCCGCGATGGGCGCAGCGATTGACGAAGGCGTAGACCTGGCCGTCGTCGTCGCGGTCGTAGACGACGGGCGTCTCGCCGAGCCAGGTGGTGCGGAAGTCGCCCGCATTGGGGACCTCGGCCTCGAGGCCGAGGAAGAGCCACACGGGACCGCGGAAGATGCGCACCATCTCCTGCGCGTAGATATCCGCGTCGTGATAGAGCCGGTAGGGCACTCGCGAATAGTCGTTGCGAGGCCAGTGAATGGGAGCCGCCGCATCCATCATTTGCCTCGCTTTGCTAGTGGATTGATCGGAACGAAAGAGTCCGATTTGAGATTCCGTATGGTGCGGTGTCATGCGAGTCTGTGCTATGCGCACCGGCATCTATTTTACTGTCACGTCTGGCGACCGTCAGCGATTGCAAGCTATCGTCGCGGACCCGAAGAGCTCGCAGAAACATGTCTGGCGGGCGCGGATCATCCTGAAGAGCGACGAGGGGCTCGGGAACTCGTCGATCATGGCCGAGACCGGCAAGTCCAAGACCTGTGTCTGGCGCTGGCAGGAGCGGTTCATGCACGAGGGTGTCAACGGCTTGCTTCGCGACAGGTCCCGTCCGCCTGGCAAAGCGCCGATCCCGCCGGAGCGCGTCGCCGAGATCGTCCGCCTGACCCAGCAAGCGCCGCCGCACGAGGCGACCCACTGGACGCTGCGCGCGATGGCGAAGGTTGCTGGCGTCGCGGCGTCGACGGTCCAAGCGATCTGGAAGGCCCATGGCCTCAGCCCGCACCGCTGGCGGCACTTCAAGCTCTCCAATGATCCCGCCTTCGCCGAGAAGCTCACAGATATCGTCGGCTTGTATGTCGATCCGCCGGCCCATGCCGTGGTGCTGTCGGTTGATGAGAAATCACAGATCCAGGCGCTCGACCGCACCCAACCCGGCTTGCCGATGAAGAAGGGCCGCGCCGGTACGATGACCTATGATTACAAACGGCATGGCACGACGACGCTGTTCGCCGCGCTCAACGTGCTGGACGGTACGGTCATCGCACAGAACATGCAGCGCCACCGCCATCAGGAGTTCATCCGCTTCCTCAACCGCATCGAGCGCGAGGTGCCGACGGACAAGGCCGTCCACGTCATCCTCGACAACTACGCCGCGCACAAGAAGGACAAGGTCCGCGCCTGGCTCGCCCGCCATCCACGCTGGACCTTCCACTTCACGCCAACCTCGTGCTCGTGGCTCAATGCCGTCGAGGGCTTCTTCGCCAAACTAACGCGGCGCAGGCTCAAATACGGCGTCTTCCAATCCGTCGTCGACCTTCAGGACGCCATCAACCGATTTGTCCGCGAATACAATGACGCAAACCCAAAACCCTTCATCTGGAAAGCCGACCCCGATCATATCATCGCCGCACGAAACAGAGGGTTCCAAACGTTGGAATCAATCCACTAGCGCACGGCGCCGTCGCGCTCGAGCCCCATGAGCTCGGCGTAGTAGGACCAGAAACCGCGGATCGGGATATCGCTGACCTTGTAGGTGACGTTGTCGGGAATGGCGCCGCGCCCGCCCATCTCGATCACCGTGTGGGCGTCCTTGTCGCTGGCGCTCGAGCGGTGCGCGAGCTCGCAGGCCTCGCCGTCCTCCATCGAGATGAGCCCGGCCGGTCCTACCAGGTTCGACTGCAGAAGGCGATGTCGGGTCATCGCCTCGCTGTCGTCCTCGTAGCCGAAAATCGTGAAGGCGAGCTCGAACGCGTCCCTCCCCTTGGGTCGGATTTGGCGCGTCGCGAGGCTGTTGTTGATCTGCTGAAAACAGGCGTTGGGAAACACTGAGCAGATCGAGATGCTGATGCCGTCGTCATATTCCGGGTGGTAGTCGACCATCGCCGGCTCACGAAGCTGCAACAGCCCCTCGCGCACTTTGGCTTCCTTGTAGACCTCGCGCGCGTCGGAGTCCTGATCCGTGCCCTGCTTGCTGTAGGAGATGCTGTGGCGGTGACGCGGGTCCATCCTGGCGCCGCCTTCCTGGGTCACGCGCGAGATGGCGAAGGTGGTGAGAAACTCGTGCAGCAGGCTGCCGTGGTACTGGTCCCGCAGGTTCTCGTTATAGAACTTCCAGTTGCTGTAGACGTATTGCCGCTGGTAGCCGAGCACGCGCACCGGGCTGTGAAAGACGCGAGCCAGGTAGTCGGCGTGCGTCGGACCGAGATAGTCGATCAGCGGCTCGGGGTCGTCCGAGAAGGTCGCGAACAGCACGCCGCAATAGCCCTCGACGCGGAGCTTCTCGAGGCCGTGGGCGCCTTGGTCGAAGTCCTCGGCCAGCCCACCCTTGCCGCCGACCCCGCGCTTGAAGGGAATGCCGATGAAGTTGCCCTGCCGGTTATAGCACCAGCGGTGGTAGATGCAGGTGTGGTCGGAGGTATTCCCATAAAGCTCGCGGCACACGGTGGCGCCGCGGTGGGCGCAGCGGTTGACGAAGGCGTAGATTTGGCCGTCATCGTCGCGGTTGTAGACGACCGCCGTCTCGCCAAGCCAGGTGGTGCGGAAGTCGCCCGGGTTCGGGACCTCGGCCTCGAGGCCCAGGAAGAGCCACACCGGGCCCCGAAAAATGCGCTCCATCTCCCGCGCGTAGATATCGGCGTCGTGGTAGAGCGAGTAGGGGACGCGCGAGTAGTCGTCTCGCGGCCACTCCACAGTCAGGGCGCCGTCCATATCGATCCTCGGGATTGCTTCAGCCACTCGAGCGGTGAACCACGTTATGGGCTTTGGCGGGCGGGCGCAATCGGCGCCCGGGCAGGCTAGAGTTCGTGCCCCATCAACGTTGCGTAGTGCGACCAGAAGCCGCGGATCGCCGATTCGTTGATCTTGTACGGGGCGTGCCGGCGAATGGGGCCGCGACCGCCCATTTCGATGACTGCCGCGGCGTCCTGCTCCGTCATGGTCGCTCGGTGGGCGATTTCCACGGCCTCGCCGTCCTCCATCGAGATCAGCCCGGCCGGTCCGACGAGATTGGACTGACCGAGGCGGTGGCGCGTCATTTCCGGGCTGTCGCTCTCGTAGCCGAAGAGGGTGAAGATGAGCTCGAAGGCGCCGGGACCCTTGGGGCGGATCTGGCGCACGGCCAAGCTGTTGCGCATTTGCTGGAAGAGGGCGTTGGGAAAGAACGCCGCCAGCCCGAGCGCTAGCCCATCCTCGAACTCCGGTACGTAGTCCATGAACTCCGCCGCCGCGAGTTCGATGTCGAGCGGCTCCTGGTCGGCATCCGCGTAGACCTCGTGGGCCTCTGCGTCCGTGTCGCTGCCGGCGATCGTGTAGAGCAGATTGTGGCGGTGGCACGCGTCGGTCACGGTGCCGCCGGCATGCGTGAAACGGGTGATGCCGAACGCCGCCTGGAAGCGATGGAGGAGGCTGCCGTGGTACTGATCGCGGATGTTCTCGTTGTAGAGCTTCCAGTTGCCGTGGATACGCTGGCGCTGATAGCCGAGCAAGCGCGTGGGGCTGTGAAAGGTGCGCGCCAGGAAATCGGCGTGGGTTGGGCCGAGATAGTCGATCAACGGCTCGACGTCGTGGGCGAAGGTCGCGAACAGCACGCCGCAGAAACTCTCCACCCGAATCTTCCTGAGGCCGTGGGCGCCCTGGTCGAAGTCCGGGCTGAGCCCGCCCTTGCCGCCAACCCCGCGCTTGAAGGGAATGCCGATGAGATTGCCCTGCCGGTCGTAGCACCAGCGGTGGTAGATGCAGGTGTGATCGGCGGCATTGCCGTAAAGCTCGCGGCACACGGTGGCGCCGCGGTGGGCGCAGCGATTGACGAAGGCGTAGATTTGGCCGTCATCGTCGCGGTTGTAGACGACGGGCGTCTCGCCGAGCCAGGTGGTGCGGAAGTCGCCAGCATTGGGGACCTCGGCATCGAGGCCGAGGAAGAGCCACACGGGACCGCGGAAGATGCGCTCCATCTCCTGCGCGTAGATGTCTACGTCGTGATAGAGCGCAAACGGTACTCTGGAAAAATCCTTCCGCGGCCAGGGTATCTGGTGGCTACCGGTCACGGCGAGCGTGTCGCGCAAGGACTACCGCGGCGGCGCGGCGGCGCTCACAGGGGCGTGGCGAGCAGGGTCGGGATCGAATAGGTGTCGACGACCACGATCTTTTCCTTGAAGCGCGCAGACCCATTGTCGAACACGACCTTGTCCTCGTAGTTGCCGACGCTGAACAGGCGGCTCTCGCCGTCGTTGTTGGTCTGGAATACGGCGTAGTTCGCCTCGACGTCGTAGACGCCGGCATTCTCGCCAACGATGCGCACGTTGCTCAGGAGATGGCGGTCGACGTGAATGTTGTACTCGTTGGCCTCGCGGTAGGAGACGATGCGGTCGCGCAGCATGTTCTTGTTGTGGCACTCCATGAGACTGCCCGGCAGGCCCTGCTTGACGTTCTCTCGGGGCAGGACTTTGTAGACGCAATCCTCGGTGAAGAAGTCGAGCCACTCCTCGAGCCTGTCGGCATCGATGTAATGAACGTAGTCGGCGAGCAGGCCGTTGATGGCGTCTCGCACCTCTGCCGTCGTCATCGCACTGCCCCCTCCGGCTCGAACCCCATGAGCTCGGAGTAGTAGGACCAGAAACCGCGGATCGGGATATCGGCGGCGAGGAAGTCGAAGTCCTCGATCTTGCCGCCTCCGCCCATCTCGACGACCGTGTGGGCGTCTTGTGTCGCCCGGCTCGAGCGGTGGGCGATCTCCACCGCCTCGCCATCCTCCATCGAGATCAGCCCGGCGGGGCCCACCATGTTCGACTGCAACAGCCTCGCCCGCGTCATCTCCGCGCTATCGCTCTCGAAGCCGACGATGGTGAAGACGAGCTCGAAGGCGTCGAGCCCCTTGGGCCGAATCTGCCGCGTCGCCACGCTGTTGTGAATCTGCTGGAAGCAGGCATTGGGGAATACCGAGGCGATCGAGATGGTGACGCCGTCGTCGTACTCCGGATGGTAGACGAGCATCTCCGTGTCCTTGAGCGTGAGTTCGCCCTCGCGCACCTTGTTGTCCTTGTAGAGCTCGTGGACGGCCGCGTCATCGTCGGACCCCTTCTTGGCCCACGAGATGCTGTGGCGGTGGCGCGGGTCCATCTTGGCGCCGCCCTCCTGGGTGATGCGGTTGATCGAGAAGGTGGTCTGGAACTCGTGCAGCAGGCTCCCGTGGTACTGGTCGCGCAGGTTCTCGTTGTAGAACTTCCAGTTGCCATGGATGCGCTGGCGCTGGTAGCCGAGCACGCGCACCGGGCTGTGGAAGACGCGTTCGAGGTGAGCGGAATGGGCCGGACCGAGATAGTCGATCAGCGGTTCGGGATTGTCCGAGAAGGTCGCGAACAGCACGCCGCAGTAACTCTCCACCCGCAGCTTCCTGAGGCCGTGGGCGCTCTGGTCGAAGTCCGGGCTGAGCCCGCCCTTGCCGCCAACACCGCGCTTGAAGGGAATGCCGATGAGATTGCCCTGCCGGTCGTAGCACCAGCGGTGGTAGATGCAGGTGTGATCGGCGGCATTGCCGTAAAGCTCGCGGCACACGGTGGCGCCGCGGTGGGCGCAGCGATTGACGAAGGCGTAGATTTGGCCGTCATCGTCGCGGTTGTAGACGACGGAGGTCTCGCCGAGCCAGGTGGTGCGGAAGTCGCCCGCATTGGGGACTTCGGCCTCGAGGCCCAGGAAGAGCCACACCGGGCCGCGGAAGATGCACTCCATCTCCTGGGTGTAGATGTCGGCATCGTGGTAGAGCGAGTAGGGGACGCGCGAGTAATCTTTGCGCGGCCATTGCACGCCGCCTTCGTAACCCATGGTTCCCTCCATCACACCGCCGGTCTGCTAGCCGATCCGGCGAACATTAGCACATCCTGCGCTCCGCCCACGCGCCGATTCTGGCTGCCGCGGCGGTGCAGTGGCGCCTGTACCCGCCGCTCCGAATAGGTACGCGCGGCGACCTGTGCTAAGGTCGGCGCAGGTTCCGACAACCCGCCATCGGAGGATGTTCCATGACAGCTCAGACGCAAGAGGCGCCGGCCATCAAGTTCTCGCCGCGCCGGGTCGGTCACGCCAACCTGTTCGTGGGCGAACTCGAACGCTCGATGGAGTTCTACAACAAGGTTGCCGGGTTCGAGGAGGTCTACCGTATCCACATCGTCAACGCGGGGTTCCTCTCGAACGGCAATACGCACCACGATCTCGGCCTGGTCCAGGTCAGTGACAAGGTGCTCGTCGGCCGCGATGGCAAGCCCGTGCCTTCGAGTGGGCGCGCCAAGAAGGCGGGGCTCAATCATTTCGGGTGGGAGATGGACAACGAGCAGCGCCTGGTCGAGGCCTACGACCGGGCGGTCGAGGCCGGCTATCCCATCTACCGTTGCGTCGACCACCAGAGCGCACATAGCGTTTATGTGTTCGATCCCGACGGCAACGAGCACGAGATCTATGCCGACATGATCAGGGATTGGCGCGGGTTTTTCGATAGCCAGAAAGGCAGTCCCGTCACCGGCAGCTGGGAGCCTCATGCGGCGCCCGCCACCGCTGAGTCACGCTATGACGCCGGCGCCGAGATCAGGCGCGTGGACGATGCGCTCGTTCACTCCCTGCGCTTCACCCATGCCGTGTTGATGTGCGGAAAGTTCGGCCCGATGGTCGACTTCTACGAGGGCGTCGCCGGCTTGAGCAACGTCTACAGCGCGCCCGATGGCGCCTTCCAGTGCTTCGCCGGCAGTGCCGCCGGCTATGCCTTCAGTATCGCGCTGTTCAGCCAGGCGGAGGGCGCCGCGCCGTCGATCCACCACTACAGTTACGAGGTCGCCAACGAGAGCGAGCTCGACTCGGCGGAGAAGGCGCTGGCCGACGCCGGAGTCGAGATCGAGATGCGCGTCGACAACCCGGTCAAGCGCAGCCTGTTCGTCAAGGACCCGGATGCGATGCGCTGCGAGTTCTATGTGGCTCGAGCGCCCGATTTCAGTGCGGTGGCGGGCGCTGACCCCAAACAGAGGCCGTATCTCATCTAGCGAGTACGCACAACGTCACGGGCGAAATCGGGCCAACGCCAATTCGCTGTTGCCATGGCCCCCCCTTGTAAGCAGAATGCGTCTCGCGCCGGGGTGCCCGCCCCGTTTTGGGAACTGCACCGCGGCGCGAAACAATAATGGCCCTTCTCAGGGAGGCCGCAGCACAGCGTTTTATCGGCCTTTGACGCGGCGGTTTGCGGCGTCGACCACGGGGCGCCCTGGCGCCGGTGGGTTTGTTGGCGCCGCGCTGGCGCTTGCTCGATTCGCCGGTCCAGCGGGTTTTCTCGAAGGGGCGTTATGGCATCTTCGTTTTTCAGCATAGCGGGTGTCACCAAGCACTTTGGTGGCTTGGTCGCGTTGGACGGGGTAAGCCTCGATATTTCCGAGGGACAAACCTTTTGCGTGATCGGTCCCAATGGGTCGGGCAAGACGACGCTGTTCAACATTATCTCGGGGCTGCTGCCCGCCGACGGCGGCTCGATCATGTTCAACGGCGTCGACATTATGGGGTGGGGGCCGCACCGCGTCGCCGAGCTCGGCGTCGGCCGCACCTTCCAGAGCGCGCGCCTGTTCCCCAATCTGACGATCCTGCAGAACTGCGAGCTACCTCAGTTCACGGGCAGCCGGACGAGCATTGTCGAGGCCTTGTTGTGCATGCGCGGTGAGCGCGAGGAACGCAAGCGGGTGCGCGATCGCGCGGAGAAGCTGCTCGGCGAGATAGGTGGCGGCCGCCTGTATCCGCGCCGTCACGATTATCCAGGCACCTGCTCGCTCGGCGAGCGGCGCATGCTCGAAATGATCCGCATCCTCGCCCTTGATCCGGAGATCGTGCTGATGGACGAGCCGACCCAGGGCATGAACCCCGTTTGGATCAACGAAACGCTGGGCCTCATCGAGAACGAGATCAAGGGGCGCAACAAGACGATCCTGATGATCGAGCACAAGATGTCAGTGGTCATGCAGATCTCGGATCAAGTAGCGGTCCTTAACTACGGCCGCAAGATCTCGGAGGGCACTCCCGAGTACGTGCGTGACGATCCCCCCGTGATCCAGGCCTATCTCGGCGACTAGATTCATGGCCAGCGACGCAATTCCCGTCCTCAAGGTCGAGAACCTGGAGGTTCGCTATGGCGCGGTCGTCGCCGCGACCGACGTATCGATGGTGGTCAACCGCGGCGAAGTTGTGGCGCTGCTCGGCCCCAACGGGGCCGGAAAAACGAGCGTCCTGCTCTCGATCATGGGGCTGGTCCCGCCCTCAACCGGGACAGTCGACTATTTCGACGGCGAAAGGACGCACCGCATCACCGGTATGGCGACCCACAACCTGGCGCGGCTCGGCATCGCCAACGTACCCTCCGCGCAGGTGGTTCTGCCGCGCATGACGGTCGAGGAAAACCTCGAGGTGGGCGGCCTGTTCCTGTACCGTGACAGAACGATCGTGCGCCGCAAGATGGACGAGCTGTTCGACAAGTTCCCGGTTCTCCATGAGCGTCGTAAACAGTTCTCCGCGACACTGTCAGGTGGCGAGCAGCGCCAGCTGGCGATCGCCCGCGGGCTCATGGCGGGTCCCAAATTGATGCTTCTCGATGAGCCGTCCCTGGGGCTCGCGCCGATATTGCTCAAGGAGATCTTCGACATGCTTCGGCGCATCAACCAGGAGGACGGGGTCGATATCCTGGTCGTCGAGCAGAACGTCAACAAGGCGTTGGAGATAGCCGATCGCGCCTACGTCATGCGTATCGGCGGCATCGAGTTCAGCGGCACCAGCGCCGAGGTCGCCGAAGGCGAGCGTCTCAAGGACGCCTACCTAGGAAGCTGAGCAGGGAACGCGGACATGCCGATCGGGTACCTCGCCGAGCAAATTTTCATCGGTGTCTCCACCGGTGCGATTTACGCGGTCGTGGCGATCGGCTTCAATCTCGTCTTCGGCACCATGAACGTGCTCAACCTCGCCCACGGCGCGACGATGATGATCGGCGCGTATGGCGTTCTGCTCGTCTACTATCTCGGTCTCGAGAATTTCTGGCTCGCGGCTATCGGCGGCATTGCGCTGGCGATGGTCACGGGCCTCCTAATCGAGCGGCTGACGGTGCGGCCCCTTAGGGGGAACTGGTGGAATACCAAGGTGGCGACGCTCGGCGGCGCTCTGTTTCTCGAGAACCTAGTCACGGTCCTCACGGAGGGCCGGCCCCAACTCTTTCCGCGCCCGTTCGATCCCACCTACTACGTGATCGTCGGCGATGTCGAGATTTCCGACACCCAGATGGTGCTGATCCTGCTGTCGGTCGGCGTCATGTTGGGGATGGTTCTATTCCTGCGCAGGAGCTCGATAGGCAAGGCGATCCGCGTGCTCGCCCAGAGCCCCGACATCGCCAAGTGTGTCGGGATCAACGTCGACCGCATCACGGTCATGGGTTTCGCGATCAGCGCCAGCCTGGCCGGGGTCGCCGGGATCCTGAACTCGATGGCCTTTGGCTCCACCTACCCATTTGTGGGCCTGCTCCTCGGGCTCAAAGGCATCGTGGTTCTCATCGTCGCCGGCATCGGCAATATGCGGGGCTGCCTCTATATTGGCGTTGTCCTCGGCATCATGGAGTCCCTTGCGGTCGGCCTCGGTGGCTCGACCTACCGCGACTTCGTCGCCTACTCCGGAATGGTCATGATCCTCATGTTCCGGCCCTTCGGCCTGTTCGGCGAGGAAGGGCGCGTCGAGAGAGAAGTGTAGGACCCGATGGATCCCGTTACTCCTGACATCCTCGAGCGTCTGCTCGACATCACCTGGTCGGCGACCTGGCGCGGGCTCGTCCTGCACTATTCCGGTTTGACCTGGGCGTTCGCGCTCGATCTCTTCACCGATTACGGCGTCTATCTCGTCAGCACGCTCGGGCTGTTCGTCATGTTCGCGGCCGGGCAAGTCTCGCTCGGGCATGCCGGCCTGGTCGGCATCACCGCCTACAGCTCCGCCGTGCTGGTGGTCAAATTCGGCACGCCCTTCTGGCTCGCCGTGCCGCTTTCGGGCGTATCCGGCGCGCTCGCCGGCCTCGTCTACTGTTACCTGCTCGGCCTCCGCCTGACCGGATTCTACCTCGCCATCGGCACCTTCGCGTTCGGCGAGGCGTTGATCACCGTGTGGCTGAACTCGGAGTATCTCGGCGGCGCGATCGGCTTCGTCGGTATCCCGCTCAAGTCGACGGCGTTGCCCGTGTTCGCCATTATCGTGATTCTGATCTTTGCGCTCTGGCGATTGGAGAAATCGCGCTTCTGGCTGGCTTTCCAGGCCATCCGCGAGAGCCAGGTGGTCGCCGGCGCCATGGGCATCAACGTCAAGCGGACGAAATTGCTGGCGTGGGGAATCGGCGGCTTCATTACCGGCATCGGCGGCAGCCTTCACGCCCATCGCGTGACCGTGCTCTCACCGACCGAGTTCAGCGTCTTTCTCTCGATCGTATTCGTGCTCGGCGTGCTGCTCGGGGGGCTACGGACGTTCTGGGGAACGGTGTTGGGCGGCGCGTTCGTTTACTTCGTCCCGTGGCTGACGACGACCGACGAGCCCCGTTTCCGCCTCATGTTCTACGGCATCATCATCGTCCTGGTGATGGTCTTCATGCCGCGCGGGTTGTTGCCGGCGGGTGCGCCCAAGGCGCGCTCGGTCGAGGACCTCCAGCGCATAGCCGAGGCCGCGCACGTGCCTCAGCCCCCAGCTACGGGGGCCAAGTCGGACGCTTAGGCGCGCGGACGCCGCGCTCGGCGCCAGCGTATCGATTGCCGACGGTCAGGACTTCAGGAATTCGCGTACCGCGTCGTTGTACGCCTCGGGGTATTCGAGGTAGGGCAGGTGACCGCACTTCTCGAACGTCACGAGGCGCGCCCGGGGCATCCGCTTCACCGCCTCGACCGCGCTCGCGTAGACGCCGCGCGGATCTTCGCGCCCCCATACCACGAGGGTGTCGACGTCGAGCTGCTCGAGCCGCTCGAGGATGCGATAGGGGCGCGACGCCTCGATGTTCGCCATGCCCTTCATCGCCTCCTCCCACGCGGGCACGATGTGGGGTTGGGCATAGGCGGTGAGCTGAAGAATCAGCATTTCGTCGGGCACGCAGGACACGTCGTAGACCGTATTCCCCATACGGCGGCGGCAGGATTCCAGTGTCGGCGCCAGTAGCGCCTGGCGCGCGTTCTTGAGCGTGCCCTGCAGAGCAGAGGCAAGTTCGGCCTCGGAATTGAAGCACGAGCCGCTGCCGTTGATGATGAGCTTGTCGACCCGTTCCGGGGCCTCGAAATACATCAGCGCGCCGAGCAGCGCACCGTAGGAGCTGCCGCTCGGACAGAACTTGTCGATCCCCAGCGTGTCCATCAGCTTGAACAGGTGCTCGACGGTCGCGGGATGGGGCGGGCGTCCCTTGAAATCAACCGGATCGGTGAATCCGTGCCCGACGATGTCGGGTGCGATGACGTAGAACTCGTCGGACAGGGGATCGATGTTGGCCATCCAGCTGTCCGCCGTGATGCCGAATCCCTGGATAAAAAGGAGCGGGTCCTTCTTCTCATCGCCGGCAAAGATGACGCGGGTATTGATACCGTCGACGTCGAGAAATTTAATGCGCATCTCGCGATTCTCCCTGGGTCTTCCCGCGCCGCAGCGCGCTAAATGGCGCCGGCCTCGCGCAGGCGGGCGATCTTCGCCTCGTCGTAGCCGATCTCCTGCAACAGCCGGTCGGTGTCGGCGCCGAGCTCGGGCGCGGGCCGGGTTGGGAACTCTTCACCTGGACAGCGCACGGGCGGGGCCACCAGTTGTATCGTGCCGCGGGCCGGGTGGGGCACCTCGAGGATGCGGCCCTCGTCCCGCACGTAAGGGTTATCGAGCGCCTGCGCGACGTCGTTGACCGGTGCCGCGGGCACTTCACCGGCGAAGTGGTCGATCCACTCCTGGGTGGTTCGCGCGGACAGAACCTCATCGAGCATGACGGTGATGCGATCGCGGTTCCTAAGGCGCGCGTCCTGGGTGTTGAGCTCCGGGTCGTTGGCCCATTCCGGGTGCCCAACCTTATCCGCGAGCACGCCCCAGAAGTGCTCCTTGTTGCACATTATGAGAATCCAGCCGTCGCCCGTCCGGTAGAGCTGGCTCGGCGTCAGCGACGGGTGGGCCGAGCGGGCGACACGGCCCGTCTTCACCTTCTCGTTGAGATACCACGTGGCGACGTAGCCGACGTTGTGCAGCGCCGTGTCGAACAGGCTCGTGTCGATGTCGCGCCCGACCCCGGTCGCGCGCGCCCCAACCACCGCGGCGAGCAGGGCAAACGCCGCCTCGACCCCGGTCATGAGGTCGACGATCGAGAGCCCCATGCGCGCCGGCGGCCCGTCGGGCTCGCCGGTGAGCGAGAAATACCCGGCCTCGGCCTGCATCAGGTAGTCGAACCCGGGCCACGACGCGCGCGAGGTGTCGCGCCCGTACGCTGCGAGATGGGTGCACACGATCTTGGGGTTCACGTCCTTGAGCTGGTCGTAGGTGAGGCCGAGCTGGGCGGGCTTGTCGCCGCGGAGGTTGTCGTAGACGGCATCGGCGGTCCGTACCAGGTCGCGCACGACCTCGCGCGATTCCGGAACACGGAAGTTGAGCGTGACGCTGAATTTGTTGCGCGAGAAGGTCTCGAAGAAGTGACTGTCGTTGGAATCGAAGAAATGCGGCCCGACGCGGCGCCCAAAGTCGCCCCCGTCCTCGGCGTTCTCGATCTTGATGATCTCGGCACCGAGGTCGGCGAGCATCATGGTGCCGAAGGGCCCCGCCCCGTATTGCTCGACGGCGATCACGCGAAGTCCCTCAAGTGGCAGCATGAAAGGCTCTCCCGACGGGCCCCGGCGGCCCGCCACAAGGTCAGGCGCGGGCGCGCTCGCTAGACGGGATTACGGGCGACGAGCTGGCGGGCAATGATGATGCGCTGGAGTTCGTTCGTGCCCTCGCCGATAACCAGCAGCGGCGCATCGCGGTAGTAGCGCTCGATGTTGAACTCCTTGGAGAAGCCGTAGCCGCCGTGAATACGCATCGCCTCGGTCGCGTTGGCGAGCGCAGCCTCGGTGGCGAACAGCTTGGCCATGCCGGCTTCCATGTCGCAACGCTCGCCGCGATCGTAGGCCTGCGCCGCCGAGTTCACGAGCAGCCGCGAGGCCTCGACGCGCGTCGCCATGTCGGCGAGCATGATCTGGATCGATTGATGCTCGCAAATCGGCTTGCCGAAGGTCTTGCGCACCTGGGCATAGGCGGTCGCCTCGTCGAGCGCCGCGCGCGCCACGCCGATCCCTCGAGCCGCGACGTTGATGCGCCCGAGTTCCAGTCCTGCGAGCGCGTGCTTGAGCCCGAGCCCCTCGACCCCGCCGATGAGCCGGTCGGCAGGCACGCGGTAGTCCTCGAACACTAGCTCGGCCGTATCGATGCCCTTGTAGCCGAGCTTCTCGAGCTTGCGGCTGACCTTGAAGCCCTCGCCCTTCTCCGCGATCAACAGGCTCATGCCCTTGTGGCGCGGCTCGGCCGTGGGATCGGTCTTCACCAACAGGGCGAAGCAGCTGCCGTGGATGCCGTTGGTAATCCACATTTTGTTGCCGTTGACGACGTAGTCGTCGCCGTCGCGGCGCGCGACGGTCCGGATCGCCTGCAGGTCGGTGCCGCAGTCGGGCTCGGTCAGCGCGAGGCCGCCACGGATGTCGCCGCTGGCGAAGGGCGGAAGATACTGCCGCTTCTGTTCTTCGGTGCCAAAGCGCTGCACCGCGACCGCCATGATGAGGTGCGAGTTAAAGATCCCGGTAAGTGACATCCACGCGGCCGAGATATGCTCGACGATCTTGGCGTAGGTCTGGGACGACAACCCGAGCCCGCCATACTCCGGGTCGATGACCGCGCCGAAGAGGCCGAGGTCTTTCATGCGATCGGCCATGTCGGCGGGGTAGGTGTCGTCGTGCTCGAGCTGGTGGACGTAAGGCTTTACGTCGCGCTCGAGAAAGCGGTCGATACTGTCGAGGATCAGCGACTCGCTCTCGTTCGATAGCTCCTCGCGCGCCTTCAGCGTATCGCCGGCCGCCGCGTCACCAGTCATGTCTGCGCGCCCTTTCGCTCACTGCGCCGCCAGGCCGTCGCCGATGTGCGTTGCCTCGGCGCCCTGATCCAGTGTCAGGATCAACTCGCGGACCGCCGCGACACGCGCATCGGACGTCACGCGGGCCGCGTTGGATTCGAACTTGGCGACGATCTCCTCGTTAGAGATCGGGTTCTCGGAGCAGCCCCGGTTCTTGTGCTCGCGCTGGCCGAGTTCGCGGCCGTCGTTGGTCTCGACGATGACCTCGCCCGAATAGTATTTGGGGAAACCGGAGTTGGGATCGATCTCGTAGTCGACCTTGTCGGCGATGGCGAGGATGGCCGGATCCCTCAGCGATTCATCATCGAGCTCATCGAGCGTGTACTTGCCGCGGGTGAGGGCCGCCGCTACGAGGAAGGGGATGCTGAACTCGGCGTCGTAGGTGTTGGCGGGACGGCGTTTGTTGGCCACCGGCTCGCATACGGCCTTCACCACCTCCTGGGGCACCAGCGCGCGCACGTGCTTTATCGCATCGCCCCGGACTCCGTGATCGTTATGGAGCTTGAGCGCGGCATCGATACACCCGTGCGTGAAATGGCACGCCGGGAACGGCTTGATGGCCACGTTGGATAGCTCCCAGGACGAGCCCAGGCCTGCGGTCGCGATGCTGAGATCGCAGCCGGCCGCGCCCTTTTCGTCGAGGTAGGCGTTGTAGAGCCCGAAGCGGCCCTCGTAGGGGCGGGTCGCGCCGACGAAGCCGTCGCTGGCAAGCTTGGCCGCGGTAATACCCGCCACCGCCGCCCATCCAGGATGAAAACGTTTCGTCCACGCGCCGTCCTCGAGGAACTCCAGGCTGCCGGACGCGGCGCTGAGTACGATGCCCTGTGCCATCGCCAGCTGATGACGATCGAGGCCAAGCAGGCGGCCGGCCACGAGAGCGCAACCGAAGGCGCCCATGACGCCCGTCGGATGGAAGCCGATTTGATGCAGGGCGCCCTTGACCACCGTGGCGAGGCGCGATGCGGCCTCGACGCCGATGATGTAGGCCGTCAGCATCTCGCGCCCGCTCGCGCCGGCGAGCGCCGCCGCCGCTAGAGCGCTCGGGAAGGTGCTCGTCGTCGTATGGATGACGCCCGGCGTGTGCGTGTCGTCGAAGTCGAGGCCGTGAATGAGGAGACCGTTGAGGAACGCCGCGTCGCGCACCGGGAGGCGCAGCTTGGTCCCGATCACCGGAAAGTCGCCGTCGCCCCCGAGCTCGTGGATGCTCTTCAGCGTCACCTGCGCGAAATCGTGTGGCCCCGAGGCGTGGGCGATGCCGACCGCATCGAGAACGAGATGCTTGGCGCGGGTGCGCACGGTCTCGGGTATGTCGTCGAAAGACAGGCCCGCGGCGAAGTCCGCCAGCTGATTGGCGATGCCGCCGACCTCTGCTTCGCCCTCGTAGGCCTCAACAGCGCTGTTCATCTCTTCATCTCCTTGTCGGCGAGCCCCGAGTCCAACCCGGAGTCTAGCCTGCGCCGTTCAAAAACGATAGCGAGCGTGGCGGTGTGAGCGCCGGCGAGGCTCAATAGCCTGCGATGTCCTCGGGACTGTGGCCGCGCTTGGGTATCAGCATCGAGCGCTCGAAGTCCATGAATACAGTGCCATCGTCCTTTTTGCCGATGGTGCGAACCGTCACGATTCCCTGTGTCGGGCGCGACTTGGATTCGCGCTTCGACAGCACCTCGCTCTCGGCGTAGACGGTGTCGCCCACGAACACCGGCGCGGTTAGCCGCACCTTGTCCCAGCCCAGATTGGCGATCGCCTTGTGGCTTACGTCGCTCACGCTCATGCCGGTCACCAGCGAGAGCGTCAATGCGCTATTGACGAGCGGTTTGCCGAATTCCGACTTGGCGGCGTAGGCGTTGTCGAAGTGGAGCGGGTGGGTGTTCATTGTCAACAGTGTGTAGGCGACATTGTCGTACTCGGTGATCGTCCGCCCCGGGCGATGTTCGTAGACATCGCCGACCTCGAAGTCCTCGAGGTAGCGCCCATAGGTCTCGCGGTAGCGCTTCGGGCCGACTTCCTTGTGTGTCACCACCATCCCTGCATCCTTTGTTCTTGATACACCGGCCCAAGCCGATGCGCCGGTTATAGCGGCTAATCGCGCGGCCCTCAAGCAAGCGGGTGGCAACTCGAAAGATCGGTCCATTGCGGCCCGCGTGAGGGTCAGCTATAGTAAGCAGACGCCATCTAGAGCGGGGATTTGAGGCGCGGGCTCTAGCGGCGGCAGTCCTAATGGCCGCCCCCGCCACGCAACATTCGGCGCCGCGAATTCCGCACGTCGGGCTCGTTATCCGGAGGAAAGGCGATGACCACGGCAGAACAAGTTGGTACGGCTCAGCCGGCCATGTTCAGGCCCCGCCGCCTAGGGCATGCAAACCTATGGGTTGGCGACATCCAGAAGACCACCGAGTTCTACAACAAGGTGTTCGGGCTCACGATCGAAGCGACCGAGCCTGGGCTCTTGGCGAGCTTTCTCGGCAACGGCAATACCCATCACGACATCGGGATGGTGGAGATCACGCGCGGCAAGGATCGGATCGGTCGCGATGGCGAGGTGCTGCTACCTAAGACCGAAGGAACCCGTGTCGGACTCTTCCACCTCGGGTGGGAGATGGAGAATGAGGCCGAACTCGTCTCCGCGATCAAACGGGCGCAGGCCGCCGACGAAAGCATCGCCATGATCGTCGATCATCAGATCTCGCATAGCATCTACATGCCCGATCCCGACGGCAACCTGATGGAGTTCTACGCCGACATCATGAAGGACTGGCATGGCTGGTTTCATGGTGAGATGGAGCTGATTACGGGCCACTGGGATCCGAGCGACGTCATCCCGGCCAACGACCCGCGCTACGACCTCGATCCGCGGCTCTACGGCGTCGACGAGGCGCCGCTTCACCCGCTGCGGATCACTCACACCGCGATCGTCGTCGATGAGGTCGATCGCTCATGCGCGTTCTACAATGATATCGCTGGGCTCGCGACGGCGCACAAGGCGGCGGACGGAAGCTATGCGTGCCTGCAGGGTACGGCGGGCGGTTACGACCTCGCGCTGCTCGCGGCGAACAACGGCACCAAGGCCAGTGTCCACCATATTGGCTTCCAGCTCGCGAGCGAAGCCGCGGTCGAACAGTCCGCCGGCGCGCTCGGCCAGGCGGGCATCACCATAGAAAAGCAGATCGACGACGCGACGAAGCGGAGCCTATTCGTCGTCGATCCCGATGGCATGCGGGTCGAGTTCTTCTGTGATCGCAACCCCGACCCAACCGTTATCGGTAAAGCGGCCCCCGAACTGCGGCCGTATCTCGCCTGAGGCGGGCGCCGTGACAACCCGTCGCATGCCCTGCCGCCGGGCACTCGGCGCAATAGGGCGGTCGCCCGTGCGCCCGGTGCCTGACTGGCGTGCCCGGCCCGGGACTCGACGGCGCGCAGGAATATGACAATGAAGCAGAACGGATTTGCCCGCGTTATTTCGGCCGACTCTCACGTCATGGAGCCGGCCGGTCTGTGGCAAGGCACCATCAGCAAGACCTTCGGCGATCGGACGCCGCGATTGATCGACGAACACCTGGGCCAGAAGGGATCGCACTTCTATTTTGGCAAGCAGGTGGTGAAGGAGGGCGAGAGCGACGTCTCGGCGCAAGTGATCGGCATGCAGGAGGCGGGCTATGTGCCGGAGGTCCGGGTCAAGTTCCAAGAAGAGGCCAAGATCGAGGCCGAGGCGCTGACGGCGACGCGCATGCTGCTGATCATGCAGCACCCCGACGCCGAATGCCTCAAGGCCTGCGCCGCCGTGTTCAACGACTGGCTCGCCGAGTTCATTTCCTACGACCGCAGCCGGCTGGTCGGCATCGCCATGATCCCGATGGATGACATCGACTGGGCGATCAACGAGCTCGACCGTGTGGCCAAGCTCGGTCACAAGTGCGCCAACATTCACCTCGACGCGCGCCCCGGACGGCCGCCCTATCAGGATTCCGCCTACGATCCCTTTTGGGCGCGCGCCGAAGAAATGGGCATGCCCATCCAGCTCCACATCGTGACCGGGCAAACGCCTGACCCGCTGCTCTTTCACACCCCCGAGGAGCGGATCAACACGCCCTATGTCATGCTCCAGGTGTTCTATGAGATCATGGGCGTGCTCGCGAACGAGTTCATCTTCGGTAAGATCCTCGACCGTTTTCCCAAACTCAAGATGATTGTCAGCGAGTTCGAGATCTCGTGGCTGCCCACGTTCATGTGGCGGCTCGACCAGATGCAGGAGTCCTTTGCAGTGCGCCTGCCGCTGCCCAAGCTCGACATGCGCGCGAGCGACTATGTCCGCACGCGCATGTGGCACGGCATGATCGACGATGCCCATGGTGCCGAGGCCATTCCCCATATCGGCGTCGACAGCATCCTTTGGGGCAACGATTTTCCGCACATTCGCTCGATCGGGCTCGATGCCCAGAGCCGGGTGGGACAGTTGTTCGCCGATCTCGATCGCACCGACCAGGAAAAGATCATCGGCGGCAACGCGATTGCCGCCTTCGGCCTGTAGCCTTCGGGAGCGGGCGGGCAAGGAGGCCAGGAGCGATGACGAGCGCGTTCGACAGCGTGATTTCCGCCGATTCCCACGTTATGGAGCCGCCCGACCTTTGGCAAAAGGCGATCGGCGACAAGTTCGGCGATCAGACCCCGCGGTTGATCGACGAGCACCTCGGCGTCAAGGGAAAGTTCTTTTTCACCGGCGGACAGACCACCAAGGTCGGCCAGAGCGATGCCTCGGCACAGGAAATCGGGATGCAGGAATCGGGCTGGGTCCCCGAGGTCCGTATCGACTTTCAGAAGCGCGCGGGCATCAAGGCGGAAGTGCTGACCGCCACCCGCATGCTCCTTATCATGCGCCATCAGGACCACGCCTGCCTGCGCGCGTGCGCGGCCGTCTTCAACGATTGGCTCGCCGAATTCATTTCCCGTGATTCGACGCGCTTGTATGGCGTCGCGATGGTGCCGATGGACGATATCGCATGGGCCCTGAAGGAACTCGAGCGCGCAGCCAAGCTCGGGATGAAGTGCGTCAACATCAACCTCTACGCTCCCGCCGGCTGTCCGCCCTACCGCGACTCAACCTATGATCCCTTCTGGGCGCGGGCCCAGGAAATGGGGATGCCGATACAGCTCCATACGGGCACCGGGCGCGTACCGGACCCGTTCCACCTCTACACCGAGGAAGAGAAGTCGGAGGCGCCGGGGATCTTCCTCAACCTCGACTACGAGATCATGGGAGTTCTCGCCAACGACTTCGTCTTTGGCACGATCCTCGACCGCTTTCCCCAGCTCAAGGTGATCTGCAGCGAGTTCGAGATCTCCTGGATTCCGAACTTCGCGTGGCGCCTCGACCAGATGCAGGTGGCCATGGCCTCGCGATTGGCGCTGCCGAAGCTCGACCGACTGGCCAGCGAATACGTCTGCCAGCGCATGTGGCACGGCATGATCGACGACAACTATGGCGCGGACGCAATTCCGCACATCGGCGTCGATCAGGTGTTATGGGGGTCGGACTTCCCGCACGTCCGCTCGATCGGCCTCGATACGCAGAGCCGGGTGGGGCAGATGTTCGCCAGGTTCGACCGTGCCGACCAGGAAAAGCTCGTCGGCGGCAACGCCGCGGTCGCCTTCGACATCCACTAGCGCGATGAGCGATTCCCCCGTCAACCGCGTCATTTCGGCGGACTCCCATGTCATGGAGCCGCCCGATCTTTGGCTCAAGGCGATCGGAGACAAGTTTGGGGATCGGACCCCGCGGCTGATCGACGAGCACCGCGGCGAGAAGGGCAGCTACTTCTATACCGGCGGCCAGGTCATGCATTACGGCCAGGGCGATGCGTCCGCCCAGGACATCGGCATGCAGGAGGCCGGGTACGTGCCCGAGGTGCGGGTACGATTCCAGGAGCGCGCGGGCGTTGCGGCGGAGCTGCTCAACGCCACGTTCATGCTGCTGATCATGCGCCATCCCGACTACGACTGCCTGCGCGCCTGCGCCGCCGTCTTCAACGACTGGCTCGGGGAGTTCGCGGGCTACGACGCGGAGCGGCTGGTCGGCATCGGCATGATCCCCATGGACGATGTGGACTGGGCGGTGAAGGAGCTAGAGCGCTGCGCCGCAAAGGGCTTCAAGTGCGTCAACATTCACCTGTACTCGCCGCCGGGTTGCCCACCCTATCAGAACGCGGCCTATGATCCGTTCTGGGCGCGGGCTCAGGAAATCGGCATGCCCGTGCAGCTCCACATCATCACTGGCCGGGTGCCCGATCCACTTCACTTTCATACGCGCGAGGAGCAATCAACCACGCCCAAGACCCAGGTCGAGATGATGTACGAGGTCATGGGGGTGCTCGCCAACGAGTTCATTTTCGGCAAGATTCTCGATCGCTTCCCCAGCCTCAAGCTGCTCTGCGGCGAGTTCGAAATCTCCTGGATTCCGCCATTCATGTGGCGGCTCGACCAGATGCAGGTGTCCATGGCCGCGCGGCTACCGCTACCCAAGCTCGACATGCTGGCCAGTGACTACATGCGCACGCGCGTCTGGCACGGCATGATCGATGATGCCTACGGGGCACAAGCCATCCGCCATATCGGCACCGACCAGGTCCTGTGGGGTTCGGACTTCCCCCACATTCGTTCGATTGGTCTCGATACGCAGAGCCGGGTCGGACAAATGTTCGCCGATTTCGAGCCCGCGGATCAGCGCAAGCTGGTCGGCGAGAACGCCGTCCGCGTCTTCAATCTATAGCGCCGCTACCAGATCGACGGCCACCCCGAGCCCGACCACGTTGTGTCCTCGGTCCCGTCGAGGATGGGATTGCCGTAGGCATCCCGCCGCATCGGCTGGCTGACCTTGGCCGGCTGGACCACGCTCTTGCCCAGATACTCGTCGCGCAGGGGCTCCCACGCACAGCCGCCGAGGCCGGTGCTCGCGAGGACGACGCATATGACTGCCATGGCAGCGATGGCATTGGTACGTGGGCACGATCGCGTGCTCATTGCCGATACCGATCGAGCGTCAGCCCGTCGAAGTCGATCGCGGGGCGATGACCGGCGACGAGATCGGCGAGGATGAGGGCCGAGCCGCAGGCCATGGTCCAGCCCAGCGACCCGTGGCCGGTGTTGAGGAAGAGGTTGGCGTAGCGTGTCGCTCCGATGATCGGTGGCCCGTCCGCCGTCATCGGCCTGAGCCCTGTCCAATACTCGGCATCCGCGGCGTCCCCGGCAGCCGGAAAGATGCTCAACGCAGCATCGAGCACGGCGCGCGCGCGCACCGGGTTGAGAGTGAGATCGTAGCCTGCGATTTCGGCGGTGCCGGCAACGCGCAGGCGATCGCCGAGGCGGCCGACGACGACCATGCGCTCGGCGTCGATAACGCTGACCAAGGGCGCACGGTTGTGGCCCCTGAGTGGCAAGGTTGCCGAGTAGCCCTTGACCGGATAGATCGGCAGCCTGACCCCCAAGGGGGCGGCGAGCCGCGCGCTGTAGCTGCCGAGCGCCATCACGTAGAGGTCTGCAGACATAGGACCGGCGCTGGTGTCGACGCCCATGATCCTCCCGCCGTTCGCCGTCAAACCGTTGACGGCGGTGGCGTAGGCGAAGTTGACCCCTAAGCCGGCGCAGACCTGCGCGAGCCCGTCGGTAAACTTGTAGGCATCGCCGCTCTCGTCGTCGGGATAGTAGATTCCCCCGGTGATGGCGGCTGGGCTGCCCTCGAGGGCCGGCTCGATCTCACGGCAACGGTCCGCGTCGGCCACCTCGATGTGGCCGCCCTCGGCTTGGGCGCCGGCCGCGTGCCCCGCCGCATCGGCGAAGCCGCGCTCATCGCGGAAGATATTGAGGATACCTCGGGCCTGCGCGTCGTAGTCGAGGTCGACCTCCTGCCGCAGCTCGACGAGCGCTTGCCGGCTGTAGGCGCCCAACCTCAGCATGCGGCCCCTGTTGGCGGCATGACGGCGGGCCGTGCAGTTGCGCAGGAAGCGAAGGCCCCAGGCCCACATGCGCGGGTCGGCCTTGAGCCGGAAGATGAGCGGCGCGTCCTCGCGGCCGAGCGAGCGCAGCAGCTCGAGCGGCGCCTCCGGGCTCGCCCAGGGGGCGGCGTGGCCGGCGGAGATCTGGCCGCCGTTGGCAAAGCTGGTCTCCAGCCCGCACGAGTCGCGGCGCTCGATCAGGCGCACCTCGTGACCCGCGCGCGCCAGATAATAGGCGCTGGTCACGCCGATCACGCCGCCGCCGAGCACGATGATCTTCAATTCAAACCCCGATTCCGCGATGAGCCGCGACGCCGTTGCGCGAGCGCGCGCGAGCGGCGAAGATCATTATATATCCGGCTTTCGTCGAGCATCAGGGGGCGCGCATGTCCGACACGGCCTATCTCTCCGCGGTAGACCTGATCGAGGGTTTCCGGGCCAAGCGCCTCTCGCCCGTGGATGCGGTAAGCGCGGCGCTGGGGCGTATCGAAGCCCACGACCCCAAGCTCAACGCGTTCTGCCACGTCGATGGCGACGCCGCCATGGCTGCGGCGCGCGCCTCGGAAGCGCGCTGGATGAGGGCCGAGCCAGTGGGCCGGCTCGACGGCGTGCCGATCTCGATCAAGGACACTATCCCCGTGGCGGGATGGCCGTGGAGGCGCGGCTCGCGGACGAGCGCCGCGGACGAGCAGGCGAGCGAGGACGCACCGGCCGTCGAGCGCCTGAAGGCCCATGGCGCCGTCCTGCTCGGCAAGACCAATACGCCGGAGTATGGCTGGAAGGGCGTCACCGACAGCGCCCTCTTCGGTATCACGCGCAACCCCTGGAACCCGGAGCTCACACCGGGTGGCTCGAGTGGGGGCGGGGCGGCGGCGGTGGCCGCCGGCATGGGCCCACTCGCGCTCGGCACCGACGGTGGCGGCTCCATCCGCATCCCATGTTCCTTCAGCGGTCTGTTCGGCATCAAGGGCACCCATGGCCGGGTTCCGGTCTACCCGCCCAGCCCGTTCAGCTCGCTCGCCAACACCGGACCGATCGCGCGCACGGCGGCGGACGGCGCGCTCATGTTCTCGGTGCTCAAGGGCTGGGACGCACGCGACTGGTACGCGCTCCCCGACGACGGGGTTGGCGAGATGGCGGTGCTCGAGTCAGGCGTCCGCGGGCTCAAGATAGCCTTCAGCGCGACGCTCGGTTACGCCGACGTCGATCCCGAGGTCGCCGACCTGGTCGCCGGCGCCGCCCGTGCCTTTGCCGGATCGGGTGCCGAGGTCGTGGACACCGACCCCGACATCGCCGACCCGACACCCATCTTCTGGGCCCACTGGTGCACCGGCGCCGCCGGGCTGGTGCGAATGTTCACGCCCGAGCAGGTGGCGCTGATGGAGCCCGGCCTCGTCGAGACGGCGCGGCTCGGTGCCGAATTCGCCGTGATGGACCTGGTCGAGGCGGGCACAGCGCGGGTCAGTCTCGGGATGACCCTGAACCAGTTCCTCACGCAATACGATCTCCTGCTCACGCCGACCCTCGCGGTGCCGCCCTTTGCCGTCGGCCAGCTCACGCCGAACGGGGACGAGGAGATCGACTGGATGGCCTGGACGCCCTTCACCTATCCCTTCAACCTCACCCGCCACCCGGCGGCGACGGTACCCTGCGGCTTCACCGCCGCGGGTCTTCCGGTCGGCCTCCAGATCATCGGCCCGCTTTATGGGGAAGCGCTCGTCTTCCGCGCGGCCCGCGCCTTCGAGGCGGTCCACCCGTGGGCCGAGCGGCACCCGCCCCTCTAGTTGCCGCCGGCGCGGTCGCACGGCCGCATGACCTCGTGCTATGGTGCGGAGGTCGCGGTAATCATGCCCGGCAGAGCGATCCGACGCCGGATGGACGGATGGCAGCGATCTCACTCAACGAGACGACGGACAACGCCGTCCTTGCCCGCCTCCTTGCGCTCGATGGCCTCGACCTCGTCGACGTGGGCTGCGGCGCCGGTCGCCTGTGCCGGTGGCTCGCCGAGCAGGGCGCGACCGTGACGGGCGTCGAACCCGACCCCCTCCAAGCCGCCAAGAACAGGGACGCGCCCGGTTCCGGAGTGACCTTCGTCGAGGCGCCCGGCGATTCGATTCCTGTCGATTCGGCCAGCGTGGACGGCGTCTTCTTCAGCCGATCGTTGCACCACGTACCGCCACCCTTGATGGACTCCACTCTCGCCGAGGCGCGGCGCCTCCTCAAGCCCGGCGGCGGTTTTCTCTGCATTATCGAACCGGGCCTCGAGGGCTCCTTCCACGAATTTAGCCGCCTCTTTAACGATGAGTCCGAGGCGCGCCGGATGGCGATCACGGCCCTTGAGCGGATCGCCCCGAGCTTCACCGACCTCGCCGAGTATCGCTATCAATTAGGGGTGTCGTTCGCGGATTTCGAGACGTTCCTCGACGGCCAACGGGCGGTGACCTTCCGCGAGACCGACATGGCACGTATCGATACGCCGGAGGTGAGGGAGAAGTTTGCCACCGGCCGGGCCGAAGGCGCCTACGAATTCACTCAGGTCATGCGCCTGTGGCTTTATCGCGAGGCGAGGGCGCCGGCGCTCACCCGCCCGTGACCCAATCGCCCTACCGCCAGGCACTGCTGCGTGTGGCAGAGATGGCGGCGGCCGACCGCGCCGCCATCGCCGGCGGGGTGCCGGGCGAGGTCCTGATGGAGAACGCGGGCGCCGGCACCGCCCGGGAGATCACCCGGCGGTGGGCGGCGTGCCGGACCGTCGTCCTGTGCGGCCCCGGCAACAATGGCGGTGACGGCTTTGTCGTTGCCCGCCATCTGGCCGATGCGGGGTACGACGTGCGCGTCGCGCTCACCGGGGACAGGGACCACATCGAGGGCGATGTTACCCTGATGGCCCGGCGCTGGGAGGGTCCGGTCGATGCGCTGACGCCACAGGCCGTGACGGGTTGCGGCCTCGTGGTCGATGGTCTGTTCGGGGCCGGGCTCACGCGCGAGGTCACCGGTGCCGCACGGGCGACAATCGAGGCGGCGAACGCCCTGGGTACACCGATCGTGGCCATCGATATCCCGAGCGGCGTGCACGGAGATACCGGTGCCGTTCTCGGCGACGCGCCCCGCGCGGCCCTCACCGCGACCTTCTTCCGCATGAAGCCGGGACACCTGCTGCTGCCGGGGCGCCTGCATGCTGGCGAGGTCACGGTCATCGACATCGGCATCCCCGATTCCGCCCTGGCGCCTATCGCGCCGGCCCTGTTTCGTAACACCCCCGAACTGTGGGGCCACGCGTTTCCCTGGCCCGCGCTCGATAGCCACAAATACACCCGCGGCCACGCCACCGTCGTCAGCGGCGGGCCTGGGCGCACGGGTGCGGCGCGGCTCGCGGCGCGCGCGGCCCTGCGTTGCGGTGCTGGCCTGGTCACGGTGGTCGGGCCACCCGACTCGCTCGCCATCAACGCGAGCCAACTCACGGCCGTGATGTGCGCGATTTTCGCCGACGCCGAGGGGTTCCGCGACCAGATCAGCGATGAGCGCCGCAACGCGGTGCTGCTCGGTCCTGGCAACGGCGTTACCGAGGCGACGCGCGCCCATGTTCTCGCGGCGCTCGACATGGGCAAGCTTTGCGTGCTCGATGCCGACGCGCTGACGGTCTTCGCCGACGCGCCGGAGCGCCTGTTCGCGGCCATCGCCTCACCCTGCCTGTTGACCCCGCATGAAGGCGAGTTTGGCCGCCTCTTCCCGGATATCGAGGGCAGTAAGGTTGACCGCGCGCGCGCCGCGGCCAGGACCGCCGGTGCCGCTGTGCTGCTGAAGGGGGCCGACACCGTGATCGCGCATCCGGATGGTCGCGCGGCGATCAACGCCAACGCGCCTCCGGAACTCGCCACCGCGGGCGCCGGCGATGTGCTCGCCGGCATGGCGCTTGGGCTGATGGCCCAGGGAATGGCGGCCTTCGAGGCCGGGTGCGCCGCCGCATGGCTGCACGGCGCCGCAGCCGCCGAGGTTGGGCCGGGCCTCATCGCCGAGGACTTGGACGAAACACTCCCCACCGTGCTGACGCGCCTCAAGGCCCAGATCGTGTGAACATCGAAGGGTTGAAAGCCGTGGCCCGAGCAGGCACTACAGCGCCATGAACGATGCCCCGTCGCCGAGCATCCTCGATCGCACCCTCTCGCGTCTAAGCCGCGTCTGGCGCGAGGCGGTTCGGCCGGGGCGCGCGCCAGGCGCCAACGCCCCGCATCCGGATCTTCCGGACGCGGCGCTCGGGCATCTGCGCGAGCAGATCGATGCGTGCCTGGCCGGGCGTGGCGGCGAGGTCTCGGCGCGAAGCCAGGCCGCCGAACTCGGCGAGCTTTATCTCGGCCTCAACGAAACCGGGCGCGGCCGCTTCCTCGGGCTCCTGGCCAGCGACTACGGCGTCGACAGAAGCGCCCTCGACGCCGCGCTCGAGGCCCTGCAGGGCGCCAGCGGAGAGGCCGACCGTTTGACCGCCCAAGGGCGCCTGCGCGACGCTCTGGTCGCGCCCCGCGTGCGCCTAATGACCCGGTTCAACGCGTTGCCCGAGGGCGTCAAGTTCCTCGTCGACCTGCGCGACGATCTACTGCGGATGGCGAACCAGGCGCCGGCGCTGCGCGCGGTCGAACAGGACCTCAAGCAGCTGTTGATATCGTGGTTCGACGTCGGCTTCCTCGAACTCCGGCGCATTACCTGGAACGCCCCCGCCGCCCAGCTCGAAAAGCTGATCGCCTATGAGGCGGTACACGAAATCCGCTCCTGGGACGACCTCAAGAACCGCCTCGATTCCGACCGTAGATGCTACGCCTTCTTTCACCCACGGATGCCCGACGAGCCACTCATCTTCATCGAGGTCGCGCTGGTTACCGGCATGGCCAGCAACATCCAGGCACTGCTCGACGAGGACGCGCCGGCCGATGACCCCCACAAGGCGGACACCGCCATCTTCTATTCCATCTCCAACGCCCAGAAGGGATTGGTTGGTGTCAATTTCGGGGGCTTCCTCATCAAGCGCGTGGTCGACGACTTGGCGCGCGACTTCCCGGGCATCCGCGCGTTTGCGACGCTCTCGCCGGTGCCCGGGTTTCGCGGCTGGCTCGACGCCCGCCTGGCGGCCCGCGATGGCATGCTGCTCACTCCGGCCGAGGACGAGGCGCTGGCGGCGCTGACGGCCGAGGCCGACGGGGCGAGCGCGCTGACCGCCTTGCTTGCGCGGCCAACCTGGCCGAGCGAGCCCGATACCGTGGAGGCGGTGCGGGCGCCGCTGACGCGGGCGTGCGCCCAATACCTTCTGCACGCGAAGAGTGGGCTGCGCGCGCTCGATCCGGTGGCCAACTTCCATCTCTCCAACGGCGCCCGCGTCGAGCGCATCAATTGGCTCGCCAACCGCTCGGCCAATGGCATCGCCCAGTCCGCCGGCACCATGGTCAACTACCTCTACAAGCTCGGCGACATCGAGACCAACCACGAGAACTACCGTGGCGATGGCCTGATCAGCGCCTCCGCCGAGGTGCGCAACCTCCTCAAGACCTGAGCGCGTGCGCTCATCTTAGATGGCTCGCCGCCCCTTGCGTCGGCTCGCACTCTGGTATAATTGGCGTCGCGACGGCCTGTTACCCGCGAGCTGAACGAACCTCCGGAAGGGCTTCCCATGCGGTCAACGCAAACTGCCCGCCGCGTCAAGTCGGCCGCCACCGTCGACTATGACGATCTTGCGCTCCTGCTCGAGTTGGAGCGCAAGATATTGTGGTTGTCGACCTGGATGATCCACAACGCCAACCACCTGCGGCCGCACCACGACGACCTCAAGGTGGGCGGCCACCAGGCGTCGAGCTCATCCTGCGTAACCCTGCTGACGGCGCTCTATCTCCACGTCCTCAACCCGCAGGACCGGATCGCGGTCAAACCCCATGCGAGCCCGGTCTATCACGCCATCCAGTACCTGTTCGGCCGGCAGACGCGCGACAAGCTCGAGCGCTTCCGGGGCTTCGGCGGCGCCCAGTCCTACCCCTCGCGCACCAAGGATACGGACGACGTCGATTTCTCGACCGGATCGGTCGGCCTCGGCGTCGCCATTACCACCTTCGCCTCGCTCGCGCAGGACTACCTGCGGCTTAAGAAGATGGTGCCCGATGATGCGCCGCCGGGGCGCATGGTGGCTCTGCTGGGCGACGGCGAGCTCGACGAAGGCAACATCTTCGAGGCCCTCCTCGAGGGTTGGAAGCACGACGTCCGCAACCTGTGGTGGATTATCGACTACAACCGCCAGAGCCTCGACAGCGTGATCACCGATCACGTCTTTACCCGCGTCGACGATGTCTTCCGCACCACCGGGTGGAACGTCATCAACCTCAAATACGGCAAGCGGCTCGAGGCCGCGTTCCTCAAGCGCGGCGGCGATGCGCTCCGGCAGTGGATCGACGATTGCCCCAACTCGCTATATTCGGCCCTGACCTACAAGGGCGGCGCGAGCTGGCGCGAACACCTCACACGCGACCTCGGGGATACGGCCGGGATCAAGGCGCTGCTCGACGAGCATGACGACAACGGACTCCATGCCCTCATGATCAACCTCGCCGGGCACGACATGGAGTCGATCCTGGAGGCATTTCACTCCGTCGACAGCGACCAACCGCACTGCTTTATCGCTTACACGATCAAGGGTTGGGGCTTACCGTTCGCGGGCCACAAGGACAACCACGCCGGCCTGATGAACGTCGAGCAAATGCAGGCGTTCCAGCGGGCCCAGCGGGTGCCGGAGGGGCAGGAGTGGGAGCCCTTTGCCGGACTCGACATCGATGCCGACAAGCTCGCCGCGTACCTCGAGGCGGTCCCCTTCGTACGCGGCGGGGTGCGGCGCTACGACACCGACCCGATCGCCGTCCCGGCGCAGCTCGAATACACGCGCGCTGCGCGCGGGGCCACGCAGGAGGCGTTCGGGCGCATCCTCAACGAACTCGGCAAGGGCGACAGCGAGCTCGCGGCGCGGCTCGTCACCGCCTCGCCCGACGTCACCGTCTCGACCAACCTCGGTCCTTGGGTCAACCGCCGCGGCATCTTCGACCGCCACACGCGCGAGGACGTGTTCCGCGCCGAAAAGGTGGTGTCGGCGCAGCGCTGGAACATGTCGCACGAGGGCCAGCACATCGAGCTCGGGATTGCCGAGAACAACCTTTTCCTGCTGATGGCCGCGCTCGGGCTCTCCGGGCCGTTGTTCGGGTGCCGACTGTTGCCGGTAGGCACGCTGTACGACCCTTTCATCAAGCGCGGGCTCGATGCCCTCAACTACGCGACCTATCAGGACGCGCGCTTCATGGTGGTGGCGACGCCCTCGGGCCTCTCGCTGGCGCCCGAGGGGGGCGCCCACCAGTCGATCATCACGCCGTTGATCGGCATGGGGCAGGACAAGCTCGCCTCGTTCGACCCCGCGTTCGTCGACGAACTCGCGGAGATCATGCGCTGGGGCTTCGATCACATGCAGCGCGACGACGGCGGTTCGGTGTATCTGCGGCTATCGACGCGAGCCGTCGAACAGCCCCAACGTGAAATGACGGCGGAGCTGCGCGACGACCTGTTGGCCGGCGCCTACTGGCAGGTTGCGCCGGGCCGGGACGCCGAGCTCGCGATCGTCTATTCGGGTGTCGTTGCGCCCGAGGCGCTGTCGGCCCACCAACAGCTCGCCGACGACATTCCCGGTGCCGGCCTTCTCGCCGTGCCCTCGGCCGATCGCCTCCACGCCAACTGGGTCGCGGCCCTCAGAGGGAGGTCGGGGGGCGTATCGTCGCCACCGGCGCATATCGAGAATCTGCTCGCGACGCTGTCGCCTCGAGCCGCACTGGTCACCGTGATCGACGGCCACCCCGCCGCCCTGTCGTGGCTCGGCTCGGTCGCGCGGCACCGGGTGTACCCGCTCGGGGTCGATCATTTCGGGCAGTCGGGCGACATTCCGGACCTTTATCGCAGCTACGGGCTCGACGCCAACGCGGTCCTCGACGCCTGCGCGAGCGCCTGCCTCGGCGATTAGCGGCGGACGAGCCAGGCGCTCGACCGCGTTGATGAAATCCTTGTCGAAGCGCGATTCCGATATGCTATAGAGTGCGGCGCTTTCACGCGGGCGACCGGCCTGCGCGAGCGGGCTTGCGGGCGTGGTGGAACTGGTAGACACGCCAGATTTAGGATCTGGTGCCGCAAGGTTTGGGGGTTCGAGTCCCTCCGCCCGCACCACGCCTTCCGCTCGGCTCTCCCTCCGGAGCGGCGGACGCCCTCTGCCCCGGCCCGCAAGGCCGGATCGGACTGACCGCATAGGGGCCCAAGGAACGACATGCAAGTGACCGAAACCCTCACGGAAGGGCTGAAGCGCGAATTCAAGGTCGTCGTGTCGGCCGAGGATATCGAAGGCAAAGTAACGTCGAAGCTCAGCGACCTCGGCAAGTCCATACGCCTGCCGGGCTTTCGCCCGGGCAAGGTCCCGTTCTCGCTGTTGAAGAAGCGTTATGGCGAGGCCTTGCGGGGCGAAGTTCTCGAGGAAGCGGTCAACGATTCGACGCAGCAGGCGATCAGCGAAAGCGGTCTCAAACCGGCGTTACAGCCCAAGATCGAGGTCACCCGCTTCGAAGAGGGGACCGACCTCGAATACACCATGGCGGTCGAGGTATTGCCGGAGATCGTCCCCACCGACTTCTCGACGCTCCAGCTCGAACGGCTGCGCGTCACAGTCGACGACGAGGACGTGGAGCGGATGCTGCAGCGCATGGCCGACGAGCAGAAGTCGTATGTCGCCGCGGCGGAGGGTCATGAAGCGGGAGAGGGCAACGCCCTGGTGATCGACTTCGCTGGAACGATCGACGGCGAGCCGTTCGAGGGCGGGAGCGCGGAGGACTACCAGCTCGTCCTCGGATCGAGCACCTTCCTGCCCGGCTTCGAGGAGCAGCTTGTCGGCGTCAAGAGTGGCGATCGGCGGCCTCTCGAGGTTGGCTTCCCCGACGACTACCCCGCGCCCAACCTCGCCGGCAAGACGGCGTCGTTCGAGGTCACGGTCAAGGAAGTGCGCGAGGCGGAGCCCGTCACGATCGACGACGCGCTCGCCGAACGCTACGGCCTCGCCGATCTAGCGGCGCTGCGAGAGGCCATGCGCAACCAGGTCAGCCAAGAATACGAGGGTATCTCGCGCCGCATCCTCAAGCGCAAACTGCTCGATGCGCTCGCCGCAAGCCACGATTTCGAGGTGCCGCCGAGCCTAGTCGATGCCGAGTTCGAGGCGATCTGGAAGCAGTTCGAGGAAGCCAAGGAGAGGGGCGAGCCCGACCCAGCCGACGCGGACCGAGACGAGGAAGAGATTAAGGCTGAGTATCGAGTGATCTCGGAACGCCGCGTCCGCCTCGGGCTGCTGCTTGCGCAGGTCGGAGAGGCGAACAATATAATAGTCCAGCAGGACGAGGTGAACCGGGCGCTCGCCGAGCAGGCGCGGCGTTTCCCGGGGCAGGAACGAAAGATCATCGAGTACTACCAGAACGACCCGCAGGCGCTGGCGCAGATCAAGGCGCCGCTCTTCGAGGAAAAGGTCGTCGACTTTATCTGCGAGATGGCCGAGGTCAGCGAGCGCGAGGTTTCCTCACAGGAACTCATTCAGGGCGAGGACGTCGAGGCGAACGAGAGCGCCGCCGAGGCGGCGGACGAGAGGCCGAAGAAGAGTACGAAGAAAAAGCCGAGGACGACGCGAGCCAAGGGAAAACAGGGGCGCAAGCCAGCGCCATCGGAAGGATCGCAGGCCACATGAGCCAGAGCACGATGCAGCTGCTAGTCCCCATGGTGGTCGAGCAGACCAACCGTGGCGAGCGCGCCTACGACATCTATTCGCGGCTTCTCAAGGAGCGCATCGTGTTCCTCACGGGGCCCGTGAGCGAAGAAGTCGCAAGCCTGGTGACGGCGCAGTTCCTGTTCCTCGAAGCCGAGAACCCGCAGAAGGACATCGCCTTCTACATCAACTCGCCGGGTGGCCTGATCACCGCCGGGTTGGCGATTTACGACACCATGCAATATATCCGGCCACGGGTGTCGACGCTGTGCGTGGGCCAGGCGGCGTCGATGGGCTCGCTCTTGCTCGCCGCCGGCGCGAAAGAGATGCGCTACGCGCTACCGAACGCGCGCATCATGATGCATCAGCCCTCCGGCGGCTTCCAGGGCCAGGCTACCGACATCGAGATCCATGCGCGGGAAATCCTGTCGCTCCGGCAGCGCCTCAACGAAATCTACGTCCAGCACACGGGCCAGGAGATTTCGGTCATCGAGAAGAGCGTCGAGCGCGATCATTTCATGAGCTCCGAGATGGCTAAGGAGTTCGGTCTTATCGACGAGGTCGTGAGCCACCGTCCGGTGCCCGACGAGCCCGCCGAAGGGGAGGGTAAAGAGGCGAAATCATAGCGCCGCGACACCTCGCCCTGCGCCAACGTTCAGGAAGCCTTAACCATTTCCGGCTCATGCTGGGTCGTGGAGGAGGGGTAGAAGAGGGCGCAGCGCAAGTGTTTTTTCGCGCTGTGCTACCATATGATCGTACCTTGCCTATCCGGTTAACGCCCATGACCGCTACATGTAGGGTGCCGCCACTCTCCCGAGTAAAGCTCGGCATAGGTTGGAGCAGAGGTGTCGCCCGCGATGCCGAGCAATGAGCGGAAGGCGTTGAACGGGTAGAACCGCCTGTTGAAGCGGAAGGTGAACTCGTTGAGGTAGGCTTGTAGGTGCTGGTGGCTAACGCCGTGGTGGATACCGATCAGCCACGTCTTCAGGTTGGCGAAAACCAGATGGATGATCGGCAGGTATTGCTCGGCAACCTCTGGATCACCACACTCGGCAACAGCGAAGTGCTCATAGCCGCGCTTACCGAGGCCAGCATAGCCGCTCCAATCGTCAGTAACGATCAGCGATCGCGGCGCGACGGTGCTCTCGACGAACCCACAGAGCGACTCGGCGCTACGGTCGAGCACGACGGCGAGCCGAACGCGTCCGGCATAGCGTCCGTCTTTCCGGTTGTCGAGCTTGGTGCCCGGCTTTCGATGACGCACCTCGATGGCACAGGAGACGGGAACCTTGTGGTGAACACCACGGCCTTCCCCACGCGTTCGCCCGCCAACCCAGGTTTCGTCCACCTCAACATGGTTCTTGGGCTGTCCACCGATCCTGTCTTGGTTGGGCCGCACCATGCCCGAGCGGAGCTTGTGGAGAATTTGAAAGGCCGTCTCGTAGCGCGAAAGACCAAGTTGCCGCTGAAACTGCACGGCGGACATGCCGGGCGTCTGACTGGCGACCAGATAAGCGGCCCAGAACCAGACGTTCAGCGGAGTGTGGCTACGCTCCATCACTGTTCCCACCGTCAGCCCGGTGTTCTGGCGGCACTTGCGGCAGCGCAGGACGCCAGGGCGGTTTTCAAAGTGGAACGGCTCTCCCGCCGTGCCGCAGTGCGGGCAGGCAAAGCCGTCTCCCCAGCGGGCTTTCTCCAGGTAGGCGGCGCAGGCCGCATCATCGGGGAAAAGTCGCTGGAACTCGGGTAGCGAATGCGGGAATGGGAGATCGGCGCGGTCGAGAACATCCATGGCGCGCTCCCCTATATCCGGTTTGCGCCCATTCTAGCCCTAGTGGGTGTGGGTGTAAACCGGATAGGCAAGGTTGCATCCTCGACCGGAATATCGCCCCCTGGGAGCCCGAGCCGCGACAACACGCAGGTGCCGTTGGCGTCGAAGGCGATGGCGGCTCCCGAATGGTCGAACGCGCCCCCGAACTGGTGCGTGAACTGGAGGATTCCGTTCTTGTCGAACTTGGCGGCGAACGTATCCACGTCGCCGGTCTTGGTTTCGCCGGCGAGTGTACCGATAGTGTCCCCGGTTACATAGAAGCTGTCGTCGCCGGTATCCACGGCGACGCCCAGCCCGCGGTCCGTTGTGCTGGTGCCGACGTAGGTAACGTATTGGATCGTTCCGCCGGCGGGATTGTCCTTGACATTCAATACGAAGGCGTCGATGTCGCCGGAATGTGCGTTCTTAACGGTGGTATCGAGCGCCGCGTTCGTGGTAAGGCCCGAAACGTAGAGATCGCCCTTGGAATCGACGGCGACGCCGGTAACGCCGCCCCCCGAGCCAAGCGCGCCGAGGTGGAAGCCATGAAGATCGAAGGTCCGGGTCCGGTTCGCACTGGCACCGTGCGCCGCACTGGCAAGGCGGCCAAGAAGGGTGATGAGGTCTTCATGCCCGAGAGCCATGGCGAGGAGACCGCCGCGGCGTCCGTCGCTGGCGCCGGACCCCTAGCCGCGGTGGAAGCGCTGCTGCCGCTGCAGGAGGTCCCCGATGCAACGAGCGCGCCCTCGCGCGGGCTGGCCCACGGCAACGACATGCTCGACCGACTCGAGGACATCAGGCTCGGCCTCCTCGCGGGCTCCATCCCCCGCCATCAGCTTGATCAGCTGGTACGGATGGTCGAGCAGCGGCGCAAGGAGTTCATCGAGCCGCACCTGGCGATGATTCTCGACGAAATAGAGCTGCGGGCCCGCGTGGAGCTTGCCAAGCTAAAGGTCCACCCGTAGTCGGCCTCTCCTGTCCGATCATCAATCTTTGTTGACAAGTGACGGGTTTGCCTTGCTGACCCGGCGCGGGATTCATATACTCCGCCGGTTTTTTCAGACGAGGTGGGGCAGAGAGCGATCATGGCGCGGCGTTTACCGAGGAACTATCGGCCGGGCGAGGAGGAGTCCTTCATGAACGCGCGCCAGCGCGAGTATTTCCGGCGCAAACTGCTGCAATGGCGAGGCGAGCTCCTGAGGGAGTCGAGCCAAACCCTGCATCATCTCCAGGAGGAGAACTCCCAGGAGCCGGACGTCGCCGATCGCGCATCCACTGAATCGGAACGCGCTCTTGAGCTTCATACCCGCGACCGCGAGCGCAAGCTCATCCTCAAGATTGATTCAGCTTTGCGTCGGATTGACGACGGCTCCTACGGCTACTGCGACGAAACCGGCGACCCAATCAGCCTGAGGCGCCTCGAGGCGCGACCCATCGCGACCCTGGGTATAGAGGCGCAGGAGCGCCACGAGCGCCGCGAAAAAGCGTATCGCGACGATTGAGCGCCCCTCCTAGCGGGCGTGCGTCTGGCGGCGCTAGAAGGGCAGGAAGATGTCGAGTACCTGCTGGCCGTAGCGTGGTTGCTGGACGTCGCTGAGCTGGCCGCGGCCGCCGTAGGCGATACGCGCCTCGGCAATCTGGGAATGGCTAATCGTGTTGGTCGAGGTGATGTCCTCGGGCCGAATTACGCCGGCGACCTTGAGCTCGCGCACCTCGAAGTTGACCCGAACCTCCTGGCGCCCATAGATTACCAGGTTGCCGTTGGGTAGGACCTGGGTGACGACGGCAGCGATGTTGAGGTTGATGGTTTCCTCCCGGGTCACGGAGCCCACGCCGGTGCTGTTGCTGGTGCTGCCGAGGCTGACCACGGATGCCGGGTTGATGGCTTGCGGCAGGATCCGGCCGAGCGCGCCCTCGTAGCCGAAGATGTTGGTGATGTCGCCGTCCTCGGCGTTTGACCGCGAGCGGCTGGTGGTGTTGCTCAACGTGGCCTCGTCCTCGATCGCCACCTGCACGGTGACGATGTCGCCGATCTTGGCCGCGCGCTGGTCCTTGAAGAAAGCCTTGGCGCCGGGTCGCCACAGCGAATTGGGGTGGCGACTGACGCTCGCGGTTAGCGGCATCGGCATGCTGACCGCGCGGTAGTTGGGCTGGAGAACGGGATTGTCGATCGTCGCGAGCGCAGGCGGCGAGCCGACGTCCGATAGCCTGTCGATGACGTTGCACCCGGCGAGCGCGCCAGCGAGCGCGGCGACGAATCCAGCCCGCGCAACCGTAGACCTGTAGGCGTGGTTCATGGCGTTTTCCCGTCCTGCCCGCCGATAAACCGCGGTGCCCCCTGGACGTCGACACGACCCGGGCTGACGATGGTCCCCTGAACGATGCGGTGGCTCTTCAGGTTGGAGACGCGGATGATGTCGCCGGTCGCACCCGCCTGGATGGCGCGGCCGGTGGCCGTGAGCGTAATGCCCGGCGCCCTCACCACCATCGTCACGACGGTACCCTTGGAGATGGTTTCGACCGGCCTTAGGTCGGAGGCCCGAATGGGCTCGCCGGCGCGAATGCGCCGGCGCGGCTCGAGTCCCACGACCTCATCGGTATCGGTCACCATGTTGCCTCTGATACGGTCGCGCCGAATCGGTTGCCAGCTGACGTCCTCGGCGCGTACCGCTTCGCCGACGGCCACCGAACGGCGCAATACGGGGACCTCGACGAGCTCGAAGGCACGACCGGACACGCGTACCGCGGGCGATTCGTGGGCATTGGGAGGTGCGCTCAGGGTGGCCGTGAACAGCCCCGTGGAGCGATCGATGGAGATGTCGCGGACGCCCACGCCGGGCGCCGCATCCGGCGCCACATGCATCTGGAAGCCGCGGTTGAAGAGCTCGATCTCTACGTCCTCGGCGAAGCCGCCGTCGCGGATCGTACGCGCCAGGGCGTCTTCGATATCGTCTCTCGGTACGAGGCGGCTGGCGCGCACGACGACGATGCGTGCAAAGCCAGGAGTTGCGTGCCACTGCAGCCCCTGCGTGCGCGCCACGGCGCCCACCTGGCCCGCGTCGAGTATCAAACGCTGGCCCGGCGCCGGCGCCGCGATCAGCACCACATCGGCGTAGGCTTGGGCCCCCTCGAACACGTCGGCCAGGGTCACGACGGGCGCATCGACGGTTGTGCTGGCCCGCAGCATGACCTCGGCGAGTGCCCCCGAATTCAGCGGCAGGGTGGCTGCGACGATGATGAGCGCTTGCCTCACTATCTCACTCCTAACGCATGTTCCTTGCCTATCCGGTTAACGCCCATGACCGCTACATGTAGGGTGCCGCCACTCTCCCGAGTAAAGCTCGGCATAGGTTGGAGCGGGCGGAATCGCACACGATTTCAACAACCTGCTCACCGCCATGATCGGCTTCTGCGACCTGCTTCTGTTGCGCCATCCGGTCGGCGATCAGTCTTTCGTCGACATCATGCAGATCAAGCAGAACGCCAACCGAGCCGCGAACCTGGTGCGTCAACTGCTCGCGTTTTCGCGTCAGCAGACGATGCAGCCACGGGTGCTCGTCCTGCCCGACGTCCTCGCCGAATTGTCCCATTTGCTCAAGCGCCTGCTCGGTACCAACATCGAGCTCAAGATGGTTCACGGCCGTGGCATCGGCCTCGTCAAGGTCGACCAGGGCCAGTTCGAGCAGGTCATCATCAATCTAGCCGTGAACGCACGTGACGCGATGCCGGACGGCGGCACCCTCACCATCGCCACGCGCAACGTCGCGACGGCGGCCAGCGAGTCCATCGGTGACGACATCATGCCCGCCGGCGACTATGTCCGCATCGAGGTCGCCGACAACGGCTGCGGCATGTCGCCCGCTGAACTCGAGCAGATCTTCGAGCCGTTCTTCACCACCAAGGAGGCGGGGGCCGGTGTTGGCCTCGGCCTGTCGACCGTTTACGGAATCATCAAACAGACCGGCGGCTTCATCATCCCGCAGAGCGTGGAAGGGGAGGGCGCGCAGTTCAGCATCTATTTGCCGCGCGCTCCCGAGACGGAGGAGGCGGTAGCGGCCGAGCCCGGTGTCCGCGAGCCCGGCCGCGACCTGACCGGTGCGGCCACGATCCTGCTCGTCGAGGACGAGGGCCCGGTGCGCCAGTTCGCCCAGCGTGCGTTGCGCAACCACGGCTACCAGGTCCTGGAGGCGGAGAGCGGCGCGGCGGCGCTGGCCCTGCTCGAGCGCCACGAC
This sequence comes from Alphaproteobacteria bacterium, assembly GCA_965261735.1. Lineage (GTDB taxonomy): Bacteria > Pseudomonadota > Alphaproteobacteria > SHVV01 > SHVV01. The sequence continues at coordinate 29,102 of OZ253470.1, read as the reverse complement.
GGCACCATCGATCTGGTGATCACCGACGTCGGCATGCCTCACATGGACGGCCCCACGCTCGTCAGGCATGCGATCGAGCGCCGCCCCGACCTCAAGGTGCTGCTCATCTCGGGCTATGCGGAGGACATGACGCCCCTCGCGGAGCGCGCTCCCGGCGCCCAGTTCCTGGCCAAGCCCTTCAGCCTCAAGGAGCTCGCCGGCAAGGTGAAAGAGGTTCTCGAGGCCCCTGCAGGTTGAACGCCCGAGGGCGGCCGCGCCCCGAGCGGGGGCACGCTGCGGCTCGCGCAGCGCCGCCGTCAACCATGATGAACGCGCTCCGTCAAGGCTCCAACAAACCCGGAACATGGGTACGTTTTCGTAGTCGCTTCAATGCCTTAAAAAATATCTTGCCAACCGGAACAAACCATGTACATTGGCCGCCGATTGCATCAATACCGCCCCTGTGAAATAAGGGAAGGACGCGCTATGGAAACGGCATTGCGATTGGTCGACATGGAGCACCCGGAGCGGCAGAAGGCGCTCGACGCCGCGCTCAGCCAGATCGAGCGGGCGTTCGGCAAGGGCTCGGTGATGCGCCTCGGCCAGAACGACACGGTCGAGACCGAGGTCATTTCGACCGGCTCGCTGGGGCTCGACATCGCGCTCGGGATCGGCGGGCTGCCGCGCGGCCGCGTCGTCGAGATCTATGGGCCGGAGAGCTCGGGCAAGACCACGCTGGCGCTCCACGTCGTCGCCGAATCGCAAAAGGGCGGGGGCACCTGCGCCTTCGTCGACGCCGAGCACGCGCTTGATCCCCTTTACGCGAGGAAGCTCGGCGTCGATGCCGGCGAGCTCCTCATCTCCCAGCCCGATACCGGCGAGCAGGCGCTCGAGATCGCCGATACCTTGGTCCGTTCCGGTGCCGTCGATGTCCTCGTCGTCGACAGCGTTGCCGCACTGGTGCCGCGGGCCGAGCTCGAAGGCGACATGGGCGACATCCATGTCGGCCTCCAGGCCCGCCTGATGAGCCAGGCGCTCAGGAAGCTCACCTCGTCCATCTCGCGCTCGCGTTGCATGGTGATCTTCATCAACCAGATACGGATGAAGATCGGCGTCATGTTCGGCAATCCCGAGACCACCTCGGGCGGGAACGCGCTCAAGTTCTACGCTTCGGTGCGGCTCGACATCCGCCGCATCGGCGCCATCAAGGACCGCGACGAGGTCGTCGGCAACCAGACCCGGGTCAAGGTCGTCAAGAACAAGCTCGCGCCGCCCTTCAAGATGGTCGAATTCGACATCATGTACGGTGTTGGTATCTCTAAGAACGGCGAGCTGATCGATCTCGGCGTCAAGGCCGGCGTGGTCGAAAAGTCGGGCACCTGGTACTCCTATGGCGGCCAGCGCATCGGCCAAGGGCGCGAGAACGCCAAAACCTTCCTCGCCGAGCGGCGCGATATCGCCGAGGCGATCGAGCGCACGATTCGCGAAAACGCCGGGCTCCTGGGCAAGGTTATCGACGCTGGCGCGGAAACGGAGGCGGCGACCCCCGAGGTCGAAGGGCCTGAGGCCTGAGTTCGCGCCAAGCCGCGCCCGCGGGCCTAGGTGCGGTCAACGGAGGCCGGCAACAGGGCGGGCCTAGGGGCCCGCGGTGTGGCAACGGAGCAGGGCGCGTCTCCCGTCTGATCGCAGGCGCGCGTTCGCGGCGCGCGGCTTGCCACGCGCGGCGTTCCGTTCGATAAAGGCGCATGAACAGCGCCCACGATATCCGCCGCGCGTTCCTCGACTACTTCGCCGCCAACGGGCACGAGATCGTGCCCTCGGGCCCGCTCGTGCCGCACAACGACCCGACGCTGCTGTTCACCAACGCCGGCATGGTGCAGTTCAAGAGCCTGTTCACCGGCGCCGAGACGCGCCCCTACACGCGCGCCGCCACGAGCCAGAAGTGCGTGCGCGTCGGTGGCAAGCACAACGATCTCGACAACGTCGGCTACACCGCGCGCCACCACACCTTCTTCGAGATGCTCGGCAACTTCTCGTTCGGCGACTACTTCAAGGAGCTCGCCATCGAGCTGGCGTGGAATCTGGTGACCCGGGAACTCGGCTTGGCGCCTGGGCGGCTGTGGGTCACCGTCTATCACGAGGACGAGGATGCGCGGGCGCTGTGGCGCAAGATTTCGGGCCTGCCCGAGGAGCGCATCGTGCGCATCGCCACGGACGACAATTTTTGGAGCATGGGCGAGGTCGGCCCCTGCGGCCCTTGCTCGGAAATCTTCTACGACCATGGCGATCAGGTGGCGGGCGGGCCGCCGGGAACGGCCGAGGCCGACGGCGACCGTTTCGTCGAGATCTGGAATCTCGTGTTCATGCAGTTCGAGCAGGTCGCGCCCGACGAGCGGATCGACCTGCCGCGCCCCTCGATCGACACCGGCATGGGCCTCGAGCGCATCGCCGCCGTCATCCAGGGCAAGCACGACACCTACGACACCGACCTGCTGCGCGAGCTCATTCTCGCCTCGGCCGAGGTCACGGGCGCGGCGCCCGACGGTGCCCACGCCGTATCGCACCGCGTCATCGCCGATCACCTGCGGTCGGTCTGCTTCCTTATGGCCGACGGCGTGATGCCGGCGAACGAGGGCCGCGGCTACGTGCTGCGCCGCATCATGCGCCGCGCCATGCGCCACGCCCACCTGATGGGCTGCGCCGAGCCCGTGATGTGGCGGCTGGTGCCGGCGATGGTCGCCCAGATGGGCCCGGTCTTCGGCGAGCTCGTGCGCGCCGAAGCGCTGATCGGTGAGACCCTGAAGCTCGAGGAGACCAGATTCAAGCAGACGCTGGCGCGTGGGCTCAAGCTGCTCGACGAGGCGTCGGCCGGTCTCGCGGCCGGCGCCGCGCTGCCGGGCGAGATCGCGTTTCGCCTCTACGACACCTTCGGCTTCCCCCTCGATCTCACCCAGGATGCGCTGCGCGAGCGCGGCCGCGGCGTCGATGTCGGCGGGTTCGAGGCGGCCATGGCGCGCCAGCGGGCCGAGGCCCGCGCCGCCTGGGCAGGCTCCGGCGACGTGGCCGTCGAGGAGCTGTGGTTCAGCTTGCGCGAGCGCGTGGGCGCCACCGAGTTCCTGGGCTACGAGACCGAGGTCGCCGAGGGGCGGATCGAGGCCCTCATCGTCGACGGCGCGGAGACCGCGTCCGCGCAGGAGGGCACGGAGCTAGCCCTGATCGTCAATCAGACGCCGTTCTACGCCGAATCCGGGGGCCAGGTCGGCGATGCCGGGGTTATGTTCGCGGCCCAGGGCTGCGAGATCGCGATCAACGACACGGTCAAGCGGGTCGGCGATCTTCACGTCCACCAGGGCACGGTCACGCGCGGCACGGTGACCAGCGGCGACGTGGTCGAGATGCGGGTCGACGGCGGGCGCCGGGGGGGCCTGCGGGCCCACCACTCGGCGACGCACCTGTTACACGCGGCGCTGCGGCGTACCTTGGGCGATCATGTGACCCAAAAGGGCTCGCTCGTCGCGCCCGGCCGCCTGCGCTTCGATATCAGCCATCCGCGTCCGCTTACCGGGCCCGAGATCGCGGCCGCCGAATCAGAGGTCAATCAGCAGGTCCTGCGCAACGTTCCGGTCGCGACGCGCCTGATGGCGCCGGACGAGGCGATGGCGGCCGGGGCGCTGGCGCTGTTCGGCGAGAAGTACGGCGAGCAGGTGCGCGTGCTTAGCATGGGCGAGGCCGCCGGGCGGCCCTACTCGGTGGAGCTCTGCGGCGGCACCCACGCCGCGCGCACCGGCGATATCGGCCTGTTCAAGATCGTGGCCGAAGGCGCGGTGGCGGCGGGCGTGAGGCGTATCGAGGCGGTCAGCGGCGCGGCCGCGCTCGACCACGTCAACGCGCAGGCGCGGCTCCTCGACGAGGCCGCGGCGGCCCTGCGCGCGCCACCGGCCGAGCTGCCCGCCCGCATCGCTCAGCTCGTGGACGAGCGCAAGCGGCTCGAGCGCGAGCTCGCCCAGGCTCGCCAAGCCGTGGCTCGCGGCGGCGCCGGCCTCACCGAGCGCGAGGTTGCCGGTGTGCCGTTTGCGTCGCGGCGTCTTTCGGACATCCCGGCCAAGGACCTGCGGGCGATGACGGACGAGGCCAAGCGGCGCATCGGTAGCGGTGTCGTCGCGCTCGTGTCGGTCAACGAGGGCAAGGCGCAGCTCGTGGTTGGCGTCACGGCGGACCTCACCGATCGCTTCAGCGCCGTCGAACTCGTCAGGGCCGCGGCGCTTGCGGTGGGTGGCCAGGGTGGCGGCGGCCGCGCCGACCTGGCGCAGGCGGGCGGCCCCGACGGCGCCAAGGCCGACGCCGCCCTCGAAGCCATCGAGCAGACCTTGCTCGGTGCCGGTGCCTGATCAGGCCGAGGGGCCGGTCCGCGAGGCGGGGCGCTCGGGAGCGCGCCGCCGGTGGAAGCAGCGCGTCTACGAAATCCTCGAGGTCGGCCATCCCAACGACCTCGCGAGCCGCGTCTTCGACGGGTTCATCGTCGTCCTTATCGTCACCAACGTCGTTGCGGTGGCGCTGGAGACTGTCGAACCCCTCTCCCAGCAATTCGCGACGGCGTTCCGGCTCCTCGAAGCGATCTCGGTCGCCATTTTCACGATCGAGTACGCGGCCCGGCTGTGGGTGTGCACGGAGCATCCTCCGCTGGGTTCTTTGGGCCCGGTCAGGGCGCGCCTACGCTTCGCGTTCAGCTTCTACGGGCTGATCGACCTTCTCGCCTTCGCCCCATTTTACCTGGCCTTCGTCGTGCCCGGGATCGATCTCCGCGTCCTGCGCCTGTTCCGGCTGCTATGGCTGCTCAAGCTGGCGCGCCACTCGCCGGCCCTGGCCACGCTCGGGCGCGTGGTCTTGGCCGAGCGCCGCGCGCTGGTCGCGGCGCTGCTCATCATGGCCGTGCTGCTGATGCTGGCGTCGAGTGCCATGTACTACGCTGAGCGGGCCGTCCAGCCCGACAAGTTCGCGAGCATCCCGCACGCCATGTGGTGGGCGATTGCGACGATGACGACGGTGGGCTACGGCGACGTAACACCGATCACCGCCGCCGGTCGCATCGTCGGCGGCATCACGATGATATTCGGGCTCGCCATGTTTGCGCTGCCCGTCGGCATCGTCGCGTCCGGGTTCGCCAGCGAGATCCACCGCCGCGACTTCACGGTCAGGTGGGGCATGGTCGCGCGCGTGCCGCTGTTTGCGCGCCTCGACGCGCTCGGCGTAACCCGCATCACCAACCTGCTCAAGGCAAGATCGGTGGTTCCCGGCGCGGTCATCATGCGCCGCGGTGAAGTGGCCGATTCCATGTTCTTTATCACGTCCGGCGAGGTCGAGGTCACGGGCCCGTCTTGGACGGCGACCCTGGGCGAGGGCGATTTTTTCGGCGAGGTGGCGCTGGTGCGCGAGACGCCTCGGACGGCCACCGTTCGGGCGCTGACCCAGTGCCGGCTGCTGGTGCTCGGCGCCCAGGATTTCCGTGATCTGCTGGAGGCCGACCCCGAGTTGCGCGACGAGATCAGCAGGGTCGCGTTGGATCGGCTCGCGGAGCAGGACGGGGAGGCCGCCGGCCACGCGGGCTCATCCGTCGCCGGGGCCGACCGCCGATCGTAGGCTGCCGGTGGCGTTTACTTGAGGCTGGTTTCGAGGTTCGCGATCACGCGCCCGAGCAGATCGCCGAGGGTGCGTCGCTCATCCGCGCTCAGCCCGTGCATAGCGTAGCCCCCCACGTCGATGATCCCGGCCACGAGGTCCGCCTGGAGGGCGGCGCCGCGCGGCGTCAGGAAGCACAGCACCAGACGCTTGTCGTGGCCGCTCTTCTCCCGCCGTATCAGGCCGTTGCGCACCATGCGATCGAGCGTACGCACCATGGTCGGGTTGCTGAGGCCGGCGCGGCGCGCGAGCTCCCCGGGCGTGGCCCCATCGCGCTCGAGCAGGAGCGCGAGCGGTACGACCTGCCCGGCGGCGACCCCAAGCGGTCCCATCGCCCGGTCGAGCACGCGCGCAAATAGCCTCGAGGCGCGCCCGACCATGGTGCCGATTGCGGTCTCGGGGTGAACGTGGACGCGCAGCGGGCGCGGCTGGCTCGGGCGCGGTGCCCCGTTGGCTGATGACATTGGCAACCTGCCCCAGGAAGTGCGCGGGCGCCATTTATAGCATGCGAATGACCGTCAATAACGATATCTCTGCCCGCCCAGGCGTCGGGCGCCTCGTTACGCGATGGCGGCGCCGAGGTCCTGGTCGAGCCTGTCGAGAAACTGGTTGGTGGTGAGCCATCGTTGGTCGGGGCCCACGAGCAGCGCCAGGTCCTTGGTCATGGCGCCGGCCTCGACCGCCCCGGTACAGACGGTCTCGAGGGTCTCGGCGAAGCGCCCGAGTGCGGCGTTGTCGTCGAGCTTGGCGCGGTGCTTGAGGCCCCCCGTCCACGCGAAAATCGAGGCGATGGGGTTGGTCGAGGTCTCGTTACCCTTCTGATACTCGCGGTAATGGCGGGTTACCGTGCCGTGTGCCGCCTCGGCCTCCACGGTCGTGCCGTCCTGCGTCATCAGCACCGAAGACATGAGGCCGAGCGATCCGAAGCCCTGGGCGACGATATCGGACTGCACATCGCCGTCATAGTTCTTGCAGGCCCACACGAAGCCGCCGCTCCATTTGAGGGCGCAAGCGACCATGTCGTCGATCAGCCGGTGCTCGTAGGTCAGGCCGGCGGCCGCGAACGGCTCCGCGAATTCGGTCTCGTAGATCTCCTGGAACAGGTCCTTGAAGCGGCCGTCATAGGCTTTGAGGACCGTGTTCTTGGTCGAGAAGTAGAGCGGCCAGCCGCGCCCCAACGCATAGGAGAAGCAGGCTCGGGCGAAGCCGCGTATCGACTCGTCGAGGTTGTACATGCCCATGGCGACGCCGCCGCCGGGAAAGTCGAAGATGTCATGTTGGATCGGCTCGCCGCCGTCGCTTGGCGTGAACGTAAGCGAGAGGTGGCCCGCCCCCGGAATCACGAAGTCGGTGGCCCGGTACTGATCGCCGAAGGCGTGACGGCCGATGACGATGGGACTAGTCCAGCCCGGCACCAGCTTCGGAATATTGCGGCACAGGATCGGCTCGCGAAACACGGTGCCACCGATGATGTTACGGATCGTGCCATTGGGCGAGCGCCACATCTTCTTGAGGCCGAACTCCTCGACCCGGGCCTCGTCGGGCGTGATGGTCGCGCACTTGACGCCGACGCCGCAGCGCTGGATGGCATGGGCCGCGTCGATCGTCACCTGGTCGTCGGTCGCATCGCGGTTCTGGATGCTCAGGTCGTGGTAGTCGAGTTCGATGTCGAGATAGGGGAGGATCAGCTTCTCCTTGATGAACGCCCAGATGATGCGGGTCATCTCATCGCCGTCTATTTCGGCAATCGGCTTGTCGACCTTGATCTTGCTCATCGTCACCGTTCCCCTCGCCATCGCCACCGCGCCTCGGCCCGGCGAGCGCCCCGCGCCCCGGCGGCGGCGCACCTTAGCATCGCCCGCGGCCGCCGCAACCGATTCGGCCGGCGCCCCGAAACAAGCCCCGATCGAGGAGCCGACGAGGCGTCTTAGAGGCGCGCGGGTCGCGTGGTGATGCGTGGCTCGGGCGCGGCCGAGATCGCCGCAAACAATTCCGCCACGTCACTCGCGATCGCGAACAGTTGGGTGTCGCTGTGGCCCGCGAATCCGCGCCCGATCATGTGCTCGAGCAGCGCTTGGAAGCCCCGCCAATAGCCGGCATGGTCGACCAGGACGACAGGCTTGTCGTGCAGGCCGAGCTGGCGCCAGGTGATGACCTCGACCGCCTCGTCGAGCGTCCCCAGGCCGCCGGGCAGGATGGCGAAGGCATCGGCGAGATCGAACATCGTCTGCTTGCGCTCGTGCATGCTGGCGACGATGCGCATGTCGGGCACGGCCGAATGACTGACCTCGAAACGGTCGAGATGGCGGGGGATGACGCCTACGACCTCGCCGCTACCGGCGAGTGCCGCGTCGGCGAGCATACCCATGAGGCCGATGCCGCCGCCGCCGAAGACGAGGCGTATGCCCGAGCGCGCGAGCGCGGCGCCGAGCTCGGATGCGAGATCGCGGTGCGCTTGCTCGACGCCAACGCGGGACCCACAATAGACGCACAATGAGGAGAGCTGAGCCATAATGCTACGACCGCTGGTGGTGATCGCCCTGTTGTTCGCGCTGGCGGCCGCGGCGGGTGGTGCCCGAGCCGGCGAGGCCAGCGTGGTTGACGTAAACGTGATCGAGGTCTCGGCTGGCGTCTATCGTTTTGATGTTAGCGTTCGCCACGCCGATTCGGGGTGGGACCACTATGCGGACAGATGGGAGATCGTGGGGCCGGACGGCACCGTCTACGGTGCCCGAACCCTGCTCCACCCTCACGTCGGAGAGCAACCCTTTACGCGCTCCCTCGGTGGAGTCGTCGTGCCGGAAGGCGCTACCCGAATGACCGTACGAGCCCACGACAGCGTCCACGGCCTCGGCGGCGCCACCCTTACGGTGGAAGTCGTGGAATAAAGTTACGTCAGTCGCGTTTATCGAGTGTGACCTAAACACACAATGGGGGCTGGAAATGGAATTGCGTGTGAAATCGGTGGTTGGCTGCGCGATGGCGGCAGCTCTTTTGGCGGGCGCCGTGGCGCTGATCGTGGCCGATACAGCGGCGGCGCAACAGGATATTAGCAAAGCGGTCGCCTACCGCCAGGCTGTCATGAAGACCAACACCACTGCATTCAGCGGAATCTTCATGGTCCTCAAGGGCGAGGCGGGAGCGCCGGCGAACATCATCCACCACGCCCGGGTCTTGCGACACAATGCGCTCCTCGTCCCCACTCTGTTTCCGGCGGGCGCCGAGGGCGGCAACATGAAGCCCGAGATGTGGCAGGAGATCGACAAGGTGCTCGCGGCGGCGAAGGCTCTCGGCCCCGCGACCGAGGCGCTCGTCGCGGCTGCGGAGACCGGTGACATGTCGAAGATCGGCCCGGCGGCCGGTGCCGTCGGCAAGGCCTGCGGCGGCTGCCACGAAACTTACAAGATCTCCTACACACCAAAAAGGTAGCAAACAACCTCGTTCCTTGCCTATCCGGTTGACACCCACACCCACTAGGGCTAGAATGGGCGCAACCCGGATATAGGGGAGCGCGCCATGGATGTTCTCGACCGCGCCGATCTCCCATTCCCGCATTCGCTACCCGAGTTCCAGCGACTTTTCCCCGATGATGCGGCCTGCGCCGCCTACCTGGAGAAAGCCCGCTGGGGAGACGGCTTTGCCTGCCCGCACTGCGGCACGGCGGGAGAGCCGTTCCACTTTGAAAACCGCCCTGGCGTCCTGCGCTGCCGCAAGTGCCGCCAGAACACCGGGCTGACGGTGGGAACAGTGATGGAGCGTAGCCACACTCCGCTGAACGTCTGGTTCTGGGCCGCTTATCTGGTCGCCAGTCAGACGCCCGGCATGTCCGCCGTGCAGTTTCAGCGGCAACTTGGTCTTTCGCGCTACGAGACGGCCTTTCAAATTCTCCACAAGCTCCGCTCGGGCATGGTGCGGGTTGTGTCTCGAAAGTGGTGGAAATTGGTTTTGGCGCCTCTTCGAGCGGGTTGAGTTTTGCGGCGGTCAGGCTGCGCGGTCAAGGGTTTCGTCGGCGATTAGCTGATCGAGGGTTTCCCATCCATTGACTTTGCGCATCTGGATTTGGCCGGAAGCGAGGAGTGCCCAGAGGAGCATCGGCACTGTTTCGGGACACGGCAGCACGGTCTGTGTTTTGATCCGGCGCTTGAACTCCTCGTTGAGACGCTCAATGGCGTTGGTCGTTCGGGCTGATTTCCATTGGCTCTTGGACAGGCGCGTGAAGGTAAAGAGCTTGTCGCCCGCTTCTGCGAGGCTGTCCGCGACGGCCCTGCATTTCAGCCGCCACTTGCGGACAAACGCCTTGCGGCGGGTTTCCACCTCGGAGGCAGTGTCAGCATAGATCATATCGCGGTAATCTTCGCTCAGCTCGTCATGCATGTGTTTGGGAGCATGACCCAGAAGGTTGCGGTGCTTGTGCACGGTGCAGCGTTGAACGGGAAGGTCATCGCCCCAAAGCGCCGACAGAGCCGCCTCCAGTCCCGGCGCGCCATCGACGATGACAAACCCGGGCCGTTTCAGTCCACGCGCATCAAGGTCGTCGAGGAACTGGCGCCACGCCGCCTGGCTTTCTCCGCCCATATTCCCGATCGAAAGCAAGACCTTCTGGCCATCCCGGCGCACCCCTATAGCCGCGAGAACCGAGATGTTGGTGGCCTTGCGGTCCAGTCGGGTCTTGATCACAGTGCCGTCAAGGATCAGCCGAACGATATCCTCATCCGCGAGGCCACGGCTGCACCAGGCGTCCCAATCGACCTTCACCTTGCGCCACGCCCGGCTCACAACGTCCTTGCTCACAGCACCCCGGAAGAGCCCGAACAGCGCGCGTTTCACCCGCCGCGTGTTGGTTCCGGACAGATACACCGAAGCGATCAGCGCCTCGGCCTTTCTGGTCAGCCGCTGGTAGCGCGGCAGCGCCCGCGAACGCCATTCCGACGCCCGACCGTCTTCCTCAACGATCCGCGCACGCGGCACGCTCACCCTCTCGGTCCCGAATGTCCCCGTCAGTTGCCGCTCCCGGTGCCCGTTCCGATACCCTTGCCGAAGCGCGTCCTCTCGACCGTATCGGCAGCGCCCGAGAAACTGCGCAAGTTCCTCCTCAAAAACGGCCTCGATCGTGGATCTGATGTTCTCCCGCAGCCGGTCCTCGATCGGATCATAGCCGGCGTCATTGGCCAGTAGCGAAAGCGCGGAAGTCTCGGTAGTGTTCTTCATGGCGTGATCTCCTTGGCGGTGCTAGCCGCCGATTGGGTGGTTGTCTTGTCACCCGGAGATTACGCCATCCTCAAATTTCCACCACTTTCGAGACACAGCCATGGTGCGGCCCAACCAAGACAGGATCGGTGGACAGCCCAAGAACCATGTTGAGGTGGACGAAACCTGGGTTGGCGGGCGAACGCGTGGGGAAGGCCGTGGTGTTCACCACAAGGTTCCCGTCTCCTGTGCCATCGAGGTGCGTCATCGAAAGCCGGGCACCAAGCTCGACAACCGGAAAGACGGACGCTATGCCGGACGCGTTCGGCTCGCCGTCGTGCTCGACCGTAGCGCCGAGTCGCTCTGTGGGTTCGTCGAGAGCACCGTCGCGCCGCGATCGCTGATCGTTACTGACGATTGGAGCGGCTATGCTGGCCTCGGTAAGCGCGGCTATGAGCACTTCGCTGTTGCCGAGTGTGGTGATCCAGAGGTTGCCGAGCAATACCTGCCGATCATCCATCTGGTTTTCGCCAACCTGAAGACGTGGCTGATCGGTATCCATCACGGCGTTAGCCACCAGCACCTACAAGCCTACCTCAACGAGTTCACCTTCCGCTTCAACAGGCGGTTCTACCCGTTCAACGCCTTCCGCTCATTGCTCGGCATCGCGGGCGACACCTCTGCTCCAACCTATGCCGAGCTTTACTCGGGAGAGTGGCGGCACCCTACATGTAGCGGTCATGGGCGTTAACCAGATAGGCAAGCCACGTTCTCCCGGGTGGCGGGCGAGCCCCCAACGCCGCCCGGGCTTTTTTGCTATGCTCGCGCCCTGGTGAAGTTGCGAGCATGGCGCCGGGCTCTTCTGGGGGTGGCAACTACCGTCGCGGCCATCGCTGGGTCCGGCGGCGGCATCGCCGCCTACGACGCGGCATCGCGCGGCGCCTACCTGGTCCGTGCCGGCGGCTGCGTGACCTGCCATACCGCGAAGGGCGGGCCCCAATTCGCCGGCGGGCGCGCCCTCAAGACCCCGTTTGGCACCTTCTATAGCCCTAACATCACGCCCGACCCGGAGACCGGTATCGGGCGCTGGACCAACGCGAACTTCGTGCGCGCCCTGCGCAGCGGGATTACGCCCGATGGATCGCACTATTTCCCGGCCTTCCCGTTTACCTCATACACCGGCCTAACCTACGACGACGCGATCGCGATCAAGGCTCACCTGTTCTCGCTTGCGCCCGTGAGCAATCCAAATCGCGATCACGAGCTCATACCGCCCTTTGGCTGGCGCTTCCTACAATGGTTCTGGAAGCTCCTTTTCTTCGAGGACGGGACGTTCGAGCCGAATCCTGACCAGTCGGCGCAGTGGAATCGCGGTGCGTATCTCGTTACCGCGCTCGCCCATTGCAGTGAGTGCCATACCCCGCGCAACGTCATGGGTGCCCCCAAGCGCTCACTCTATTTGGCGGGAACGGTGGATGGGCCAGAGGGTGAGCTCGTGCCGAACATCACTCCGCACGAGGAGACGGGCATCGGCCGGTGGAGCGAGGCCGACCTCGTCTTTCTCTTCAAAAACGCCGTGAATACCGATTTTCAGCTGGTCGGGGGATCGATGGGGCTGGTGATCCGTGATGGTCTCGAGCACCTGAGCGATGATGACCTCGAGGCCATCGCGGTCTACCTCAAGTCGGTGCCTCCGGTCGTCAACAAGGTCGAGCGGCCCAAGCGCTAACACCGCGGAGGGAGCCCGCAGCGCCGCGTTGGGCCCTGTCGCGGCAACGTACCGTTGCACGTTCGGCCGGCTTTCACATTGCCGCTACAGGGTCAGCGTACTAAGCTGCAGCGTACGGAATCCACCCCTGGGGAACCACGGTCGTGCGCGGAACCCTCGTCATCGCTCTACTCGCCGCGCTCGGCGTCGCGGCCGTCATGCTCGTCTCCGGTATCGAGTTCGAGGGCGACGAGGTATTGCGCCCGCAGGGGACGGTCAAGGCCACGCCAACGGCTCCAGGTGCCAAACCCGGCCCAGGCGCGCCCGCTCAACCCGAGCCGGCGACGGAGTTGGCAGCGAAGACACCGGCGCCGGACGCCCCCGCCGCCATCACCGCGCCTTCGCCGCCACCGACATTCGACATCGTTCGGGTCAATCCGGCGGGGAACGCCGTCATCGCCGGCCGCGCAGAGCCCGGCGCGACGGTGATTGTAAGGGACGGTCGGGAGGCCATCGGGAGCGCCACCGCCGACAACCGCGGCGAATGGGTGGTCGTGCCCGAGGCGCCGATCCCCGGGGGCGCGCGCCAACTGAGCCTGACCGCGCAAGCGCCGGACAAGCCCGCCATTGAGTCCGAGGAGATCGTCGTACTCATCGTTCCCGAGGACGAGGACACCGGCGCTGCCGCCGGACCTGCCGTGGCCGTGCTGACGACACGCGAAGGCGATGGCCCGAGCACCCTGTTGCAGCGGCCGCAAGCCGTTCAAGGCGCCCAGTCCGCACAGTCTACGCAGACCCCCGGATCGGTGCCCGAAGGCACGGCCGTCGCTAGCGGCGTAATACCGGGCGCGCCGCTGCCCAAGGCCAGGCCCGCGACGGGTGTGGCCGCCGCAGCGGACACCGGGCCACAGCCGGCGAAGTCCGAGGTCGTGGCGCAGGTCGCGCCCGCGCCGCCCGAGGCGGCGGCGACCGAGACCGCGCGCGTAGCCACTGCAGGCGCCGAAGCGCCGGCTACGGATACGGCGATCGCGCAGGAGCTCGCGAAGCTTACTCCGGCTTCCGGCGGTGCCTCCGCGGCGCCCGAGGACGGGCCCAACCCCTTTGCCGGTGAGCCCGAGAAGCCCGCCGAGCTCAGCCTCGACGTCATCGATTACGACGACGGCGGAAACCTGGTGCTGTCGGGTCGGGCGCAGCCGGAGACCACCGTGCGCGCTTTTGTCGAGGAGCAGCCGCTCGGTGAAGCGACGACCACCGAGGCGGGCGACTGGCGGCTCACGCCGTCGTCCCCGGTGGCGCCGGGGCGCCACGCATTGCGGCTCGAGCAGGTCGGCCCATCGGGGACCGTCGTGGCCTCGCTCAACCTGCCGTTCCGGCGCGCCGCACTCCCGGGCGGGGCGCTGGCTCCGGGCCAGGTCGTGGTACAACCGGGCAACAGCCTGTGGCGCATCGCCCGGGCCACCTACGGCAGCGGCATCAAGTACACGGTGATCTACGCCGAGAACGCGATCCAGATTCGCAATCCGAACCTGATCTATCCGGGCCAGATCTTCACGCTGCCCGAATCCAACTGAACGCGCACCCTGCGCGCCGTGGCCCGCTAAGCGGCCAACATCTTCTCGAGCTGCGGCCGGAAGGCGAGCAGATAGGTGGCGGTCCAGCCGATGACCGAGGCCCGGCTCAGGGGGTCGGGCAGCACGAAAGTGCCGTGGCAGGCGATGCGTTGATCGCGCGTGATCGCGAAACGGCTCGCGAGCGGGTCGCTCTCGCGCGCGACGAGCTCAAGAAGCCTGCGGCGCAGGTCCGAATCCTCGACCGTGTAGGGTAGCATCCGGACGTTGCCCGACACGCTCAGCACGTGGCGCTCGTTCACGCGCGCGACCGCCGCCGAAAACGGGACGCCCTGCCACCTGAAGCCAAACGTCAGCGGCGCTTCAAGCGCGAGCCTCGAGAGTGTACGGTGGATGCTCTCGTGCAAGGCCTCGACAGCACCCCTCTGAGTCTCCAAATGGAGTCCAGCGGTAATCGCACCGTAGATGTGGCGTGGGTTTTTTTGAGGTAATCATGAAATCGGTAGTGGCGGGATTGGCGTGGTGCGCATCAATGCATCCGCGGGCTTTACATTCGGTGAACGAGGGCACCGCCGGAGGGCGCGCGTCCCCCGAGCCGCGCCCGCTCGCGGGCCGGTGCCGGATCGGGGGCGCCTTATGAGGCGGCCCTACTACGATTCCGATGACCTCGCGGTCGAGCGCAATCACCTCGCGACCGCGCGCTCGCTGCTGCCGTTCCTGTGGCCGCACGGGCGCTTCGATCTCCGGGTGCGGGTGGCGGTCGCGATGGTATTGCTCGCATCAGCCAAGATCGCCAACGTTTACGTCCCGTTCATGTACAAAGCGGCGGTCGATGCTCTCGACGTGGCCACCGCCGTGGTCATCGCCCTCCCGGTCGCGGCGATTCTCGCCTACGGCATCGCCCGCGTGCTCGCGCAGGCGTTCGGCGAGCTCCGCGACGCGGTGTTCGCGAAGGTCTCCCAGCACGCGATCCGCTCGGTCGCGCTGGCGACCTTCAAGCACCTCCACAGGTTGTCGCTGCGCTTCCATCTCGAGCGTCAAACCGGGGGGCTGTCGCGGGCCATCGAGCGCGGCACCAAGGGCATTCAGTTCCTGCTCAACTTCATGCTGTTCAACATCCTGCCGACCTTGTTCGAGATTTCGCTGGTCTGCGGCATCCTGCTCGTGCGCTACAGCGCCTGGTTCGCGATCATCACCTTAGGCGTCATCGTTGGCTATATCGGCTTTACCTTCGCCGTCACCGAGTGGCGCACCAAGTTCCGCCGCGAGATGAACAAGATCGACAGCGAGGCCAGCACCAAGGCGATCGACAGCCTGCTCAACTACGAAACCGTCAAGTATTTCGGCAACGAGGCTCACGAGGCCGACCGCTTCGACACCTCGCTCGCGAGCTACGAGCGCGCGGCGGTGAAGAGCCACACCACCCTCTCGCTGCTCAATATCGGCCAGGGCGTGATCATGGCCGGCGGCCTGATTACTATCATGATGATGGCGGGGCGCGAGGTCGCGGCCGGGACCATGACGCTCGGCGACTTCGTCCTCGTCAACACCTTCCTGATCCAGCTCTACATGCCGCTCAACTTCCTCGGCTTCGTGTATCGCGAGATCAAGCAGTCGCTCGTCGACATGGAGAAGATGTTCGAGCTGGTGCGGGTCGAGCGCGAGATCGACGATGGGCCCAACGCGAAGCCGCTGGCGGTGGCGCACGGCGAGGTGGCGTTCGATGGCGTGAGCTTCGCCTATGACGTGCGCCGGCCGATCCTCAAGGACGTGTCCTTCTCGGTGCCGCCGGGCCGTACGCTCGCGATCGTCGGTGCCAGCGGCGCCGGCAAGTCGACTGTCTCGCGGCTGCTCTTCCGCTTCTACGACGTCGATTCGGGTGCTATTCGCATCGACGGCCAGGATCTTAGGGACGTGAAACAAGACAGCCTGCGCACCGCCATCGGCATCGTTCCCCAGGATACCGTCCTGTTCAACGATACCATCGGCTACAACATCCGTTACGGGCGCCCCGATGCCGAGCCGCACGAGGTCGCGGAGGCGGCGCGCCTCGCCCACATCGATGCCTTCATCGCCGGCTTGCCGGACGGCTACGAAACGATGGTCGGCGAGCGCGGGCTCAAGCTCTCGGGCGGCGAGAAGCAGCGCGTGGCGATTGCGCGGACCATTCTCAAGGACCCGCGAATCCTGGTCTTCGACGAGGCCACCTCGTCCCTCGATTCGCACACCGAGAAGGAGATCCAGGCGTCGCTGCGCGAGGTCGCGGAAAGCCGTACCACGTTGGTCATCGCCCACCGGTTGTCGACCATCGTGGATGCCGAGGAGATTATCGTGCTCGACGAGGGTCGGGTGATCGAGCGCGGCACGCATGAGCTGCTACTCGCCCGCGATGGCCACTATGCGGCCATGTGGGCGAAGCAGCAGGAGGCCGCGCTGCACCAGTCGCTGCTCGAGGAGGCCCTGGCGGCAGGCTAGCGACCGCCGATAAGGCGGCCCGCGGTGCGGCGCCATGACGGCACCTGGCGCCCCGTCGCCGCTTCGTGCAGCGGCCTTGGATACAGCCCTATCAAGAACTCTCTGTCCTTGCGTACGCGGTACGCCGTACGCCGCGCGCCCTCCGGCTAGCGTGCTCGGGACACACCGGGGAACTGCTCGCGCACCGCACCGAGACATCTCGCGCAATGTCTGTAGCAACCTATCGAGGCTATCATCAAGCTCTATAACGCGAATCTCTCCCCCAACTGCTTACGTGTCCGCGCGGTGGCAAACGAGTTCGGGCTCGAACTCGAAATCATCGAGCTCGACCTGCGAGCCCGAGAGCACAAGAGCGACGCCTACCTCGCGATGAATCCCAACGGGAAGGTGCCGGTGCTTGCGGACGACGGGCTCGTCCTCTGGGAGAGCCGCGCCATCAACGCCTACCTAGGAGCGTGCGCCGTAGAAGTTTTGATGTTGGGCGATTGGCGCGCGGCCGCCGGAGAGGTGGGATTTTGGCCCGAGTGTGGATATCTGGCCCGCCCGACTCTGGGATGGAAATCCCAGAC
Organism: Alphaproteobacteria bacterium; assembly: GCA_965261735.1. Taxonomy (GTDB): domain Bacteria; phylum Pseudomonadota; class Alphaproteobacteria; order SHVV01; family SHVV01. Next base: position 11,940 of record OZ253470.1, on the reverse strand, counting down.
CGGAAGGCCGGAAGGGAAGAGATTCGCGTTTCATACGCGGTCGATGGGCACTGCGCGCCCCGGATCAAGTGCGTTGGCAGGCCAGCACCTGCCTCAGCACGTGGCCACCGTCCCCATCCGCTTGATGTTCAACGCCAAGCACACGAGGTCCCACTCGCCGCGCACCTTCGCCAAGCCTCGCAGGCTGAATCGTCGGAATCCGAGCACCTCCTTGATCCACCCGTTCGGCGCCTCCGAGAGCCACTTGCGTTGCGCGTACCGGGCTTTGCCCGCGGGGCTCGCCAGTTTCTCACCCATGCGGTGCGTGGCAGGGAGCCGGGCCGGGTCGACCGCCACCTGGGACTTGCCTTCACGCCCCAGCGCTACGTGCGCGTCGATGCCGCGATCTTCCAGCTCCAACAGATCCGGCTCGTTGCAGTAGCCCGCATCGGCCAGTACCACCGCAGGCTCGACCCCAAACGTCTCGTTGATCTCGTCGAGCATCCCCACCAGCTGACCCTGGTCGCTGGCCTGTGGCCCCACCTGAGTCGCGACGATGATCTGGTGCTCCCCATCGACCGCCATCTGCGCGTTGTAGCACTGCTGGAACCCCTCGCTGCTGGTCTTCATGATCTGGCTCTCGGGATCGGTGAAATTGCTCTGCGCCTTCGGCTCGGGCTCGCCGTAGGCCCGCTTGTAAGGCCGCCCGCCCCGGGGATTGCGGTCCTGCCCCGGCTCGCGCCCGCGCTCATCGTCGCGCCCGCGTTGCGCCGCCTCCAAACGCGCTTTGGCTGCCTGGATCGCCGCCAGGCGCTTCTCCCTGCGTTGCAACTCCTCGGGCAACTCGTCGCCCCGGAAATCCTCGCCCCAACGCTCGTCTTCTTCGGCGTCCACCATCCCCGCCGTCGTCAGCAGCGCCTCGATCTCCGCCTGCAAGCGAGCCGCCTCTTTGCCCATCCGCTCATAGCTCATCGCCTTGCGCTTGCTCGCGTTCGCTCGCACCTTCGTCCCGTCGACCGAGAGCTTGCCGAACCGCGCCAGTCCCATCTCGCGCGCCACCTGCACCACCCCCACAAACAGCTCGCTGAACTCCGCCAGATGTCGGCGTCGGAACTCACATACCGTGCGATGTTGCGGGAAGTTGCCCGCCGCGAGCATCCTAAACGCTACATCCTCCTCCAGCTTCCTCGCCACCGCGCGCGAGGAGAATGTGCCCGTCGCGTAGGCATAGATCAGCACCTTGACCATCATCGACGGCTCGTAGGGGGCGTTGCGTCGACCGTCCCCCTCGTAGGGCGCATAGAACGCCGTCAAGTCCAGTGCATCGACCACATCGCTGACGTGATGAGCCAGGTGCCCTGGGGAAACCCACTCCTGCAAGTCCGGCGGCAAAAGCAAGGGTTGGTCCGGCTGGTAGGCACGAAACGTGGTCGGCATCGGGAGTTCCCACACGCAACTGGCGTATCGGATCATACTTCCCCCTGCGCAAATCCACCCACAACCCGTCCGCTATCAACTTTGCCGCGCGGACCTTTCTGCGGCGCACGCTCCTAGCCTCGAAAGACCCGCGACGTCGCCTCTACCCCGAAGAAATCGCAACACGCGCCGCCGTCGATCAATGGTCGTATTGGCAGGCCATTCACCTCGGTCCAGCCATGCAGAGGGTCTCATTCGAACGGGTCTTGAAAAGGAAGTTCGGTATGGGCGAGCCGGACGAAAGTGTCGTCGAGACGTCCGTGGCGGAGACCAGCACCCTACTGAAGGTCCTAGACGCCAGCCTTGGCGATCGCGAATGGGTTGCGGGCTCGCTGAGCCTAGCTGACTTCGCTCTCGCTACGACGTTCGTGTGGCGTGAGGCGGCCGGGATTCTCCTGGAGGAAACGCCCAATGTCGCCGCCTGGATTGCGCGTATGGAAGCGCGCACGTCCTGGCAGGCGGCCACGGCCCCGATCATGGCCTACCAGGTTCGAATCGACGAATAACCGGGCGATGCGGCCTAGATACGCTATGGCAAATACCGGCTCACGGGCCCAGTCTGCAGCTACTCCGCCGCGACGGCTCGGCGAGGCCCGCTGAGGGCGGGCGCGCTATTCGGCGGGGGCCGGGGCGGGGAGCGGCGTGCCGCCGCGCAGGCGCTCGATCAACTCGCTGCTCGACACGCCTAGTGACAGCAGACACGGCGTGACGACGAGGGTGAGCAGCGTCGCGAACGTGAGGCCGCTCGCGACCGCGGTCGAGAGCTGAATCCACCATTGCGACGACGGCGCGCCAATCGTCATTTCGCGGGTGAAAAAGTCGATGTTGACGCCGAGGACCATCGGCAGCAGCCCGAAAACGGTCGTGATCGCCGTCAGCAGGACGGGCCTGAGGCGCTGGGCGCCGGTGCGCACGATGGCCTCGCGCTGATCCATCCCCGTATCGCGCAGGCGGTCGAAGGTGTCGATCAGCACGATGTTGTTGTTCACGACGACACCCGCCAGGGTGATGATGCCGACGCCGGTCATGACGACGCCGAACGGTTGATCCATGACCAGTAGGCCGATCATGACGCCGATGGTCGACATGACGACCGCGGTCAGGATCAGGAACGCTTGGTAGAAGCTGTTGAACTGGGTCACCAGGATGATCGCCATGATGAAAAGCGCCACCAGGAAGGCCTTGCTGAGGAACTCGATCGCGGCCTTCTGCTCCTCGTCGGCGCCTTTGAACGTGATGTCGACCAGGGGGTTAATACCCGCCCCCTCGAGCCAGGCGCTGATTTCCCTCACCTTGTCGTCGGCGAGCACGCCCGGGACGACGTTAGCCTGGACCTCGAGAACGCGGCGGCCGTCCACGCGCGAAATGCTGCCGACCTTGGGCTCGGGCGTCCGGGTCACGAAATTGCTGATCGGCACCAGCCCGTCCGCGGTTTGCACCCGCAGCGAATCGATCTGATTGACGTTGCGCTCGTCGAGCGGGAAGCGCACGCGGATGTCGATCTCCTCATCGGCATCGTTGGGGCGATACTCGCCGACCTTGATGCCGTTGGTGACGAGCTGCACCACGTTGCCGACCGACAGGATGTTGGCGCCGAAGCGCCCGGCTTGCGAGCGGTCGACCCGGACCTGCCACTCGATCCCCGGGATCGGACGGCTGTCCTCGATGTCGATCAGGCCATCGAGCGTATCGAGGTGACGGCGAATCTTCTCGGCCTCCGGCGCCAGCGCCTCGGGGAAGCGGGAGGCGAGCTGGATGCGTATGTCCTTGCCGGTCGGAGGCCCCGAGTCGGGCTTGCGCATTTCGACCTGAATCCCGGCGAGGTCGCTGGTGCGGCCGCGCAGGTCGTCGAGTATCTCGTTGGTCGTGCGCCGCTCCTGCCACGGCTTGAGCTCGAGCATGATGGTGCCGATGGTGTCGGCCGACAGATCCTGACCCTCGAGTCCGCCGCCGGTGCGCGCGTACACCGCATCGAATTCGTCGAGTTCGAGGACGCGCATCTCGACCTCGCGCATCAAGGCATCGCGCTCGTCCGTCGACAGGTTGCCGCGGGCATGGACGAGGACGATCGCCTGGTCGGGGTCGACGTCGGGGAAGAACTCCACCCCCTTGCCGTTCTCCGCGTAATAGATCGGCACGGCCAGGAGCAGCAGCACGCTGAATGCGACGATGGATGCTGCCCTCCAGGTACGGCTTACCAGCCAATGCAGCGAGCGTGCGTAAACGCCCGTGAAACCGCCGAGCAGGCTGAAATCACCGGTCTCGGTCGCGGCCAGCGTGTGCAGCGTCTTCGCGTCCGTCGCCCCGACCTTGCCGAATTGTGCCCCCAGCGTGGGCACGAAGATGAGGGCCATCAGAAGTGAGCCCGACAGCACCACCAGGAGAGTAATGGGCAGGAACTTCATGAACTCGCCGACGATGCCCGGCCAGAACAGCAGCGGCATGAAGGCCGCGAGGGTCGTGGCCGTCGAGGCGATGATCGGCCACGCCATGCGCTTGGCGGCCTCGGCATAAGCGACGCGCCGGTGGTGGCCTTCGGCCATCTTGCGGTCGGCGTACTCGGTAACGACGATGGCGCCATCCACCAACATACCGACCGCCAGGATGAGGCTGTAGAGGACCACGAAATTCAGCGTCAGGCCGAAGATCGAGAGATAGAGAATGGCGAGCAGGAACGAGCCCGGTATGGCGATGCCGACCAGGCCCGCCGAACGCAGGCCGAGCGCCGCCACCACCACGACCATGACAAGAATGATGGCGGCGATGACGTTATTCTGGAGGTCGCGCAGCAGCGTGCGCACGTCGTCGGCCTTGTCCTGGAAGATCGTGACGTTGAGGTTGGCGGGCCAGGTCTTACGCTCGGCCTCGACCAGGGCGCGCGCATCGTCGATCGTTTCGATGATGTTGAAGCCGAGCCGTTTGCGGATCTCCAGCGTGACGGTCCTGACCCCGTCGACCCGCGCGAAGGAGGTGGCGTCGCGGAACGTGCGGCGCACGTCGGTGAGGTCTTCGAGCGTGACGACGCCGTCGCCGTTCACCTTGATCGGCAGGTCGAGGACGTCGCGGGCGGTCTTGAACAGACCCGGCACCTTGACGGCAAAGCGGCCCGCGCCGGTATCGAGCGCACCTGCCGCGACCAGCCTGTTGTTCAGGGTGACGATGTTGAGGAGTTCCTGCTGCGAGATGTTGTAGCTCTCGAGCCGCACCGCATCGAGCCGGACCTCGAGGAGCTCGTCGCGATCGCCGCCGATGTCTGCGGACAGCACCCCCGGTAGGCCCTCGAGCGCTTCCTCGAGGTCGCGAGCATATTTCAGCAGCGTACGCTCCGGCAAGTCGCCCGAAAGCGCGATCACCAGGACCGGGAAAAGACCGACGTTGACCTCATTGACCGTGGGCTCGTCGGTCTCCGTTGGCAACTCCGCCTTGGCGATGTCGACTTTCTCACGGACGTCGATGAGCGCGCCGTCGGCGTCGAAGCCGGCGTCGAACTCGAGCAGGACCGAGGCATGGCCCTCGCTGGCGTTCGAGCGCATTTCCTTGATGCCCTCGATCGTACGCAGCTCCTGCTCCATCGGCCGCACCAGCAGGCGCTCGGCGTCCTCGGGCGAGATGCCCTCGTGCGACATGCTCACATAGATGATCGGAATATTGATATCGGGTTCCGATTCCTTGGGAATCGTGATGTAGGTGAAGACGCCGGCAATGAGAATCAGGGCCAGCGCCAGCAAGACGGTGCGTGAGCGCTCGATCGCCGCGTCGATCACGGCGTTCATGACGCCGACCCGGTCGCCGACTCCGGTACCGCCCGAACGGTCTCGCCGTCGCGCACGAACTCCTGGCCCACGGTAATGACCGTGATGGTGTCGGGCAGTCCGGCGAGCCAAACGCCATCGGCTTCATCGCTCAGGATCTCGACCCGGTGGAAGGCGACGCGCCCGTCGCCTTCGATGAGCTTGATACCGAGGGCGCCCTGATCGTTCAGGGTGAGGACGGCCGGGGAAACCAGGTGGGCGGCGATCTCGCCTACCGATATCTCGAGCTCGGCGGTAACCCCGGCGCGCAGCGCAAGGTCGGCGTTGGGCAACTCGACCTCGATGCGAAAGGTGCGCGTCGCCTCGTCGGCCGAGGTCCCGAGGAAGTCGAGCTTGCCGGTGAGCGTCTCGCCCGAAACCAGCTCAACGCGCGCCGGGTCGCCGAGCTTCAGGTAGCCGATCTCGCGCTCGGACACCTGGGCGACGACGAGGAGCGGGTCGGTATCGACGACGCGCGCGACCGGATTGCCGTCCTTGAGGAAGTCGCCAAGCTCGGCGTAGCGCTTTTCCAGCACGCCATCGAAGGGCGCGCGCAGGAAGGTATGCCCGATTTCGACCTCGAGGCGCGCCTTCTGAGCCTCGGCCGATCGCATCAGGGTGACCGCCTCGGCGTGCTTGGTCTCGGCGCGATAGCCCTTCCTCGCCAACGCCTTGGCGGCCTCGTACTCGATCTCGCGCTGGCGTACGAGCGCCTTGACCTCCTCGAGCCGCGAGGCGCGATCGCGCATGTCAAGGCGGGCGATCACCTGGTTGCGCTTGACGCGCGCACCCTCCTCCACGAGCACGGCGGTGACGCGGGCCGCGATTTCCGACTTGACGTCGACTTCGCGCACCACGTCGGTGCGTCCGCGCACGACGATCTCGCGCGACCGGCGCTGCGCGGTCTGGGTCCGGACGCGCACCGCCATCGGTGCGCCGGGCTCCACAACCACCGCGGCTTTCGCCGTTTCGGCAGGGTCGGCCTCGGGGGCTCCGGTGAGCGTCCCGGCGCCGTTGGAAAACTGCCCCGAGGCGAGCCAGGCGGCGACCCCAATGGCAATGATGGCGGCTAGGATCAGCGATCTTTTCATCGGGCTCTCGATGTGCGGGCGCAGGCTTCTGATCGAGGTGGCGTGACCTCAGCGGCCGACGCCGGCGTGAGATAACAGGGCCTCACCCTCGACGAGGTGTCGGTTTTCGTCCACGTAGTCGGCCGCGGCGCGGTATACGGCGAGCCCAAAGCCGAGGACGAACGCGGGGCCGGCCGCCGCGTCGTTCGGCGATTTGGCCTCCATTTGGGCGATCCACTCGCGGTAGAGCGCGAGGCGGTCGTCGATGACCTGCTCGAGGTGTCGCGGGGGCAGCAACTGTCCGAACAGCATGGTGGCCAGGAATTCCGAGCGCACGCGGTCACGGCCGGGCGGCTCCATGAGCTCGTCGAGGAACGCGAGCCGGCCGGCCGGGGTGATCGTGTACACCTTCTTGTCCGGGCGTTTGGCCTGGGCGTGCTCGGTACAGGCCACGAGCCCCTCGCCCGTGAGACGATTGAGCGCCGGGTAGATCGAGCCGTAACTCGCCTCGAAGAAGTGGCTGTAGTGAGCTTCGAAGGCCTTCTTGATTTCATAGCCCGTGGCGTCTCCTTGGGAGAGCACGCCAAGGGTGAGCGTTCTAACGTCCATAGAATGGGGAGCCTCGAATTTCCGTTATGGTTTAATGTTATATATCACATCAATACATTTTAATCGAAAATGTAGCAAATCGGCAAATGGATTTGTGTCGCTCCACAGTACGGGGCCGGTGGGGTCCGTCCTCCCACGCCGCGGGGTCCCAAGGTCCGACCCGTGGGGCCTCTTTTCAGGCAGGTCCAGGGCTTCGAGGACCATGAAAAGCTTCGAGGAAGCCATGATTTGGGCCGGCACCCCCTTTTTGGCGGACCACCTTAGGCACCAAACACCACGACCGAAACAACCGACGGTAGAGCCTACCCGATTCCGTCGATACCCAGCAATCGCGGCGGCGGCCGCCATATCTAGCCGCACGCCGCTTCCGTGTTAAGGTCGAGCGCCCGACCGTCGGGGCTGCGCCGGCCGCACCCGTTCAGCCAGGCACGCCCGCAACCCGGACCGCTCACACTCGCGCCGCCAGCCCATGCAAGACGCCGTCCAGCCACGCTCAGCCGCCCGCGTGATCGCGCTCCTGTGTTCGGCGCATTTCTTCAGCCATTTCTACCAATTGGCGTTGCCGCCGTTGTTTCCTTTGCTCAGCGTTACTTATGGCGTCGGCTTCGCCGAGCTCGGCCTGCTGATGAGCGTCTTTTACCTGGCCTCGGGCGTGGGCCAAACCGCGGCCGGCTTCCTTGTCGACCGTTACGGCGCCCACCGGCTGCTGCTGGCTGGTGCCGCGCTCCTCTCGGGGTCGATACTGCTCGTCGGGGTCGTGCCCTCATACGCTTGGGCGCTGCCGCTGATGGCGCTCGCCGGCCTCGGCAACAGCGTCTTCCACCCCGCCGATTTCGCGATTCTAGCGGCGGCCGTAGGCAAGGATCGCCTCGGCCGCGCCTACGGTATGCATTCGGTTACCGGCAATGCGGGCTGGATGGTCGCGCCGTTCACGATGGTGGCGCTGGCGACGCTGTGGAACTGGCGGGCCGCGGTGATTGTCGCCGGCGCGGCCGGCCTCGCCGTCACCGCGGTCCTCATCGCCCAGCGCGGCGTGCTCGTCGACGATACGCGCGCCGCGCACAAGGCGAGCACCGGCGCCCCCGGCTTCAGCCTTGCCGACGTGCGCCTTCTCGCGTCGCCCCCGGTGCTGCTGTGCTTTGCCTTCTTCGTGCTGATCGCCATGGTCGTCATCGGGTTCCAAGCGTTCTCGGTCACCGTGCTCCACACCGACCACGGCATCCCGTTGACGGCGGCCAACAGCATTCTCACGGCCTTTCTAGCCGGTTTCGTCGCCGGAATCCTGCCGGGGGGCTATGCCGCCGACCGGACGCGCCATCACGACCGGCTCGCGCTCTTTGCCCTGAGCACCGCCGGCTTGTTGTTGTTTCTCGCGGGCAGCGTGCCCATGCCGACGCTCACGCTGGGCGCGATCATGGCCGTCACCGGCTTCCTCTTCGGCTCGGTCATGCCCTCGCGCGACATGATCGTGCGCCGCGTGGCGCCGGAGGGCTCGACCGGCAAGGTCTTCGGTTTCGTTTATTCGGGCCTCGATGTCGGCGGTGCCATTGTGCCGATCTCGATCGGCGCGATGATCGATGCCGGCTATTCGCGGTGGCTGTTCCCCGCGCTGGCCGCTATGTTTGTGGTCGCCGGCTTGTCCGCGCTGGCGGTTCGACGGCAACCGCCTGTGGCCGCCGCGGCCGGCGAATAGGCCCTGGAGCCGCCATGCCCATCGTCAACCGCATCGCCGACTTCCACGCCGACATGACGGCGTGGCGGCGCGACCTACACGCCCACCCCGAGATTGCGTTCGAGGAGCACCGCACGGCGGATATCGTGGCCCGCTTGCTCGCCGGAATGGGCCTGGAGGTCCACCGCGGCCTCGCCGGCACCGGGGTCGTCGCCAGCCTGCGCGGCAAGGGCGCCGACACGGGCCAGGCGATAGCGCTGCGCGCGGACATGGACGCGCTCGAGCTCGAGGAGAAGAACACCTTCGCCCACCGCTCGACCCATGCCGGAAAGATGCACGGGTGCGGCCACGACGGCCACTCGGCCATGCTCCTCGGCGCCGCCCGCTATCTCGCGGAAACCGCCAACTTTGCCGGCACCGTTCACTTCATCTTCCAGCCCGCGGAGGAGAACGAAGGCGGCGGCCGCGTCATGGTCGAGCAGGGGCTGTTCGAGCGCTTCCCGGCCGAGGCGGTATTCGGCATGCACAACATGCCGGGAATGCCGACCGGCACCTTTGCCGTCCAGCCGGGGCCGATGATGGCGGCGTTCGATACCTTCGAGATCACGGTGAAGGGCAAGGGTGCGCACGCGGCGATGCCGCATCTCGGGGTCGATCCGGTGGTCATTGCCGCGCACATCGTCACCGCCCTTCAGACGATCGTGAGCCGCGCCACCGATCCCGTCGAGTCGGCGGTCGTCAGCGTCACCCAGATCGCCGCCGGCCATACCTGGAACGTCATTCCCGACGAGGCGGTTCTCCGCGGCACCACGCGCGCGCTCACGCCCGAGGTCCATGACGGCCTCGAGCCCGCCGTCCGCCGCATCGTTGCCGGTATCACCGAGGCGGGCGGCGCCACCTTCGACCTGCATTACGAGCGGCGCTATCCGCCCACCGTCAACACCCCCGACGAGGCCGCGCTGGCGGCGCGCGTCGCCGCCGACGTCGCCGGCGAGGACAACGTCGCGCGCCAGTTTGCCGCCCTCATGGGGGCCGAGGACTTCGCCTTCATGCTGCAGGAGAGGCCCGGCGCCTACATCTGGCTCGGCAACGGCGCCGGGGACGGGGGCTGCACGCTGCACAATCCGCACTATGACTTCAACGACGAGGTGCTGACCGTGGGCGCCAGCTACTGGGTGCGGCTGGTGGAGACGGCGCTGCCGCCCGCGACCGCCACGTCGTGACGCAGGAGACCATCCGTGATCATCGAACAGATCTACACCGACAACGCCTACCGCAACTTCAACTACCTGATTGCCTGCGGCGAGACCGGCGAGGCCCTGGCGATCGATCCACTGGAGTCGGCGCTGTGCCTGCGCACGGCGAAAGAGAAGGGCTGGGAAGTCACCCACATTCTCAACACCCACGAGCACCGCGACCACACGGGCGGCAACGACGCGATGATCGCGGCGACCGGTGCCAAGCTACTGGCCCATGCCGGCGCGAAGGAGCGCATCGAGGGCATCGACCGGGGCCTCGGCGCCGGTGACGTGGTGAAGATCGGCAAGACCGTCGAGCTCGAAGCGCTGGATACCCCGGGCCATACCATGTCACACGTGTGCCTGCAGGCGCACGGCGATCGGCCGGCGCTGCTGTGTGGCGACACCCTGTTCAACGCGGGCGCCGGCAACTGCCACGGCGGCGGCCACCCCGAGGCTCTCTACCAGACCTTCGCCGACCAGCTCGCCCGCCTGCCGGACGATACGCTGATCTATCCCGGGCATGACTACATCGCGAACAATCTCGGCTTCACGCTCGACCGCGAGCCCGACAACGCGAAAGCCGCCGCGATGCTCGGTGAAATCGAGGAGCAGGATCCTCATGATGCGCTGGTCACGACCCTCGGGCTCGAGAAGGAGATCAACGCCTTCTTCCGCCTCCACAGCCCCTCGGTCATCGCGCGCCTGAGAGAGGCCTTTCCCGATCTGCCCGACGAACCCTCGCCAAAGGAGGTTTTTCTGCGACTGCGCGAGTTGCGCAATCGCTGGTAGGACTGGCGTGCGAATCGCCTGGGTGAGCCTTGCCGCGCTCCTATGCCTGGCGGCTCCCCTCTCCGCCCGGTCGGCATCGGTCGATGTTGAGCTGGTTCTCGGGATCGACGTCTCGACCAGCGTCAACTACGAGGAATTCGGCCTTCAGGTCGGCGGATTGGCCGCCGCCTTTCGCGATCCCAGGCTCGTTCGCGCCCTCGGACAGGCGGGTGGTCGGGGGATTGCCGTCCTCGCGATGCAATGGGCCGACGCGGCGGAGCAGGTCACGGCAGTCGACTGGACCCTTGTCGCCGACGCCGTGTCGGCCGCTGCGTTTGCCGACAGTCTGGCCGCGATGCCGCGCCTCATCATCGGCGGCACGACCGGCATCGGCGGTGCGATCGACTATGCGCGGGGCCGGATCGAAGGCAGCCGCCATGAGGCGCGCCGCAGAGCGATCGACATCTCGGGCGACGGCCGCGCGAGCTCGGGAGGGGCGCCGAGTCGCGCGCGTGACGCCGCCGTGGCCTCCGGCATCACCATCAATGGGCTCGTCATCTTGAACGACGAAGCCGACCTGGAGCGCTATTATCTCACCCATGTCATCGGCGGGCCGGCGGCCTTCGTCGAGGTCGCGCAGGACTATCACGCATTTGCTAGGGCCATGATACGCAAGCTGATCCGCGAGATTTCAGGCGGCGCGATCGCTGGGGCCGACCTGCCGAGGGCGCTCGCGGCGGCCATGCCGGAGGGCTAGGGCGGTGGCTTTCGCGCGGCCCTTGCGCGTGGTGCTGTCGGCGGTCGTGGCCGGCGTGCTCGCGGCGGCGGCGGCGGGCAACGGCGCCGCCGTCGACCTCGAATTGGTTCTCGCGGTCGACGGATCGTGGAGCGTCAACGAGCGCGAGTTCGGGTTGCAGATGGCCGGTTACGCGGCTGCCTTTCGCGACCCGCGGCTGGTCGGGGCGATCGAAGCCGCCGGCGATAGCGGCGTCGCCGTCTGTCTGCTGCAATGGTCGGGCCCCGGCATGCACAGCCTCGCCGTCGATTGGCGCGTGATCCGTAACAGCGCCGACGCCCTGGCCCTCGCCGATGTCCTGGCGGCGACCCCGCGCGTGGTACCCGGCGGCAGCACCGCGATTGGCGAAGCGATCGGCCACGCGCTCCGACTGTTTTCGTCGAGCGGCTTCCGCGCGCGGCGTCGCACCATCGACGTATCGGGTGACGGCAGCGCCAATGACGGTGCCAACCAGGACTGGTTGCCGGCGCTCGCCCGCGACCGCGCCGTTGCCGCTGGCGTCACCGTCAACGGGCTGGCGATCCTCAACGAGGAGCCC